>NZ_JAUSUZ010000001.1:0-4800000 GCF_030813715.1 Catenuloplanes indicus | reverse complement strand
CGGCGCGGGCACCGGGCGGAACCACACCGGCACGCCGTTCGTGTCCACGATCAGTGTGCCGAACTGACCGCGTCCCTGCGCGGGGGTGAGGAACACCAGCCCGGCGGACGGGTCCGGCGCCGGTGTGGACACCACCACCCGCTGCACGTGCAGGTCGGGCCGGGAGATGAAGTTCAGCAGGTTGTCCGCGCCGCCGGCCTCCGCGCCGCGGTTCGCCTCGCGGGCCGAGTCCGCGCCGATCACGAATCCGGCGCCGCAGCCGCTGAGCCCGACGGCCGCGAGTCCGGCGCCGGCGATCAGGAGTTGCCGCCGGGACCAGCGCCGGGGCGGCTCGGGCAGCGTGTCCGGCATCGCGCTGATCGGAGAGGGAGGAATCATGCCGCTTCCCGTCACGAGTCGCACCTTTCCCGGAGAAGCCGCGGAATACGCTCACACATTGCTGAGAAGACCGTCGTACACGTCGAGCAGGCGGCGGGTGACCACCCGCGGGTGGAACGTCGACTCGTACCGTGCCCGCGCCGCGTGTGTCAGCGCGGCCGCGCCGTCCCGGGCGGCCGGCAGTGCCGCGGCCAGCTCGTCCGCGTCCGCCCGCACCACCCAGCCGGCGTCCCCGATCAGGTAGGGAATGCCGCCGAGCGCGCTGCCGAGCACCGGCCGGCCGGCGGCCAGCGCCTCGATCGTCACCGTCGGAAGCACATCGTGCCAGGTGGAAACCACAAGAACCACCGCGGTACGCCGCAGCGCCGCGCGCACGCCGTTCCGGTCCAGCACGCCGAGGTACTCCACGTCCGTGCGTGCGGCCGCCGCGGCCTCGACCGCCGGGCGCAGCTCACCGTCGCCGGCGATGCGCAGCGTGCCGAGCGCGCCGTCCGGGTGCCGGTGCCAGGCGTCCAGCAGCAGACCGAGGCCCTTCTCCGGGGAGAGCCGGGCGAGGTAGAGGAAGCCGTCGCCGGGCGCGGCGGGCGGGCCCGGATCCGGCACCGCGTTCGGCTTCACCACGATGTGCGACGGCGGGATCCCGTACCCCTGCAAATGGTCTTTGATCGCCCCGGTGAGCGCGATGAAGCGGTCGACCGCGCGCCAGGTCGGCCGGTGCACCGCGAGCGCGGTTGCCATCACCGCGCTCTGTGCCCGCGAACCCCGGTAGCAGCCGTGCACGATCGCGGGCAGCGGGAACGTCCGATCACGGCAGTCCGTGCAGATCCGGCCGTCCCGGAAGAACAGGCCGGGCGCGCAGACCTGGCGGTAGTTGTGCACGGTCTGCACCACCGGGACGCCGTGCCGGTGCGCGGTGCGGACGATCCAGGGCGAGATCAACGGGTACGGGTTGTGCAGGTGCACCACGTCCGGGCGATGTGCACGGAGCACACCGGCCAGGTCCCGCTGCGCGGCCGGTGCGTAGATCGGCGAGATCGGCAACAGCGCCTTGCTCGCCGCCGACATCCCGGGAATCGCGTCCGAGCTGCGGAGGAACGGCACCACCTCGACGCCCGCATCGGACAGCTGAGCGATCTCCTGATCGACGATCGTGTTCTCACCGGACGGCATGGCGTCGCGGTAACGATTGTGCGCGACCAGGACCTTCATAGGTCCAAGACGCTACCGTTTGAGACGTGCCAGAGTTACCGGAGGTGGAAGCGCTCGCCGCGTACCTTCGCGAGCGCGCGGTGGGCCGCACGGCCGACCGCCTGGAGGTCGTCGCGATCAGCGCCCTGAAGACGTACGATCCGCCGCCGTCGGCGGTCGCGGGCCTGGAGATAACGGCCGCGGGCCGGCACGGCAAGTTCTTGGACGTCACGTTCGGCGGTGAGATTCACCTGGTGGTGCACCTGGCCCGGGCCGGCTGGCTGCACTACCGCGAGTCGTTCCCGGCCGCCACGCCGCTGAAGCCGGGCAAGGGCCCGATCGCGGTCCGGGTACGGCTGGACGACGGCTCCGGTTTCGACCTGACCGAGGCCGGTACGAAGAAGAGCCTCGCCGCCTACCTGGTCCGTGACCCGGCCGAGGTGCCGGGTGTGTCCCGGCTCGGTCCGGACGCGCTCGCCGTCGACCTGGCGACGTTCACCGCGCGGATCACCAGCCGGCGCGGGCAGATCAAGGGCGTGCTCACCGATCAGGAGATCCTGGCCGGGATCGGCAACGCGTACTCCGACGAGATCCTGCACGTGGCGAAGCTGTCGCCGTTCGCGCTGACGAACAAGCTGTCCGCCGAGCAGATCGCGCGACTGTTCGAGGCGATGCGCGCGGTGGAGACGGACGCGGTCACCCGTTCGGTGGGCCAGCGGGCCGCGGAGCTGAAGGGCGAGAAGCGCTCCGGTTTCCGGGTGCACGCGCGGACCGGATTACCGTGCCCGGTTTGCGGCGACACGGTGCGTGAGGTCTCGTTCGCGGATACGAGCCTTCAGTACTGCCCCACGTGTCAGACCGGGGGTAAACCGCTCGCCGATCGCCGACTTTCTCGAATCGTGCGATAAATCTCCACAGTAATCGCTCGCAATCTGAGCGTGACCTGCGAGGACTCCCCAATGCCCAGGAGAAGAACAATGCGGTCTCAACCCGTGAATCCGGCGCTTCGGCGACCTTTCGCAGACCGGTTCCGTCGGTATAGTGTCCCGGTCTCACGCACTGAAGCGAGGAACCATCGGCCGTCAGGCCGGTGCCGGTTTCCCGGACCGAGCGACGGAGCGTAATGTCTGCCGGGTCACCGCCACGTCCCGGGAGTCATGGGAAACTGATGCGGTGGGCTTCCCATGGCCCGATGGGCGGGTGGGTAGCACCTGTCACGCGGGAGGACGTAGGTGAGGTGACGACGAGCCTCCAACGCCCGGTCGTCAAAACAGGCCGGAGCAACAGCGTGCCCCAGTACGACGAGTTCGAGATTCAACCGACTCCGCCCGAGCGGCCCACGAACGGTGTGCCACGCTCGGCCTGGACGAGGGCGAAACGCACCGTCTCACGGTGGCACCGGCCGTACACGGTCATGCTGCTCCTCCTCGACTTCGGCGCCGCGGCGATCGCCAGCCTGATCGCGGTCTCGCTTTTCGAGCAGGCGGCCTCGGGCTTCCAGGATCCGGACAACGGCGAGCCGTGGTTCCAGGCCGTGGCGTACGTGCTGCTGCCGCTCGGCTGGCTGATCGTGCTGTGGGCCAACGGCGCCTACGACCGCCGCTACCTCGGTCTCGGCACCGATGAGTTCAAACGGGTGACCCGGGCTTCGGTGACGGTCGCGGCCAGCGTGTCCTTCATCGCGTTCGCCACCAAGACCGACCTGTCCCGGCTCTCGGTCGGCTTCGCGCTGGTCGGCGCGACCGTGCTGATCCTCTTCGCGCGGTACGTCGCACGCCTGATCCTGCACGTGTCCCGCCGCCGGTTCGGCGCGGCCGCGCAGCGCATGGTGCTGCTCGGCACGCTGCCGGAGACGCTCGAGGTCTACACCGCGGTCACCCGCAGCCCGGCCGCCGGCCTGGTGCCGGTCGCGATCCACCTGACCGACGGCTACGCAGCCGCGAAGGGCCTGGAGACGCCGGTGCCGGTGCACGCCGGTAAGGACGTGCTGGCGCT
The DNA here is from genome assembly GCF_030813715.1 of Catenuloplanes indicus. Classification (NCBI taxonomy): domain Bacteria; kingdom Bacillati; phylum Actinomycetota; class Actinomycetes; order Micromonosporales; family Micromonosporaceae; genus Catenuloplanes; species Catenuloplanes indicus. The sequence goes on along the minus strand of NZ_JAUSUZ010000001.1, from coordinate 4,796,439 downwards.
GGTCCGCGAGGTGGGTGCGGACACGATCGCGTTCTGCGGCTCGGCCAGCGCCGAGCCGGGTGAGCTGCGCCGGCTGGCGTGGCAGCTGGAGGGCACCGGCATCGACCTGGTGGTGGCGCCGCAGCTGACCGACATCGCCGGTCCGCGGGTGCACATCCGGCCGATCGAGGGCCTGCCGCTGCTGCACGTGGAAGAGCCGACCATCTCCGGTCTCGGCTGGCTGGCCAAGAACGTGATGGACCGGGTGGCGGCCGGGCTCGGCCTGATCCTGCTGTCGCCGCTGCTGCTGGCGATCGGTATCGCGATCAAGATCTCCGACCCGGGTCCGGCGTTCTTCCGGCAGTCGCGGGTGGGCCACGAGGGCAAGACGTTCAAGGTCTGGAAGTTCCGGACCATGTACGTCGACGCCGAGGAGCGGCTTGCCTCGATGCAGGACATGAACGAGACGGACGGTCTGCTCTTCAAGGTCAAGAACGACCCGCGGATCTTCCCGGCCGGCCGGTTCCTGCGGGCCAGCTCGCTGGACGAGCTGCCCCAGCTGATCAACGTGCTGTTCGGTGAGATGTCGCTGGTCGGGCCGCGCCCGCTGCCGGCCGACGACGGTGACTTCCTCGGCGACGTGCGGCGGCGGCTGCTGGTCCGCCCCGGTATCACCGGCCTGTGGCAGGTCTCCGGACGCTCCGACCTCTCCTGGGACGAGGCGGTGCGGCTGGACCTCTACTACGTGGACAACTGGTCCCTGGCGTACGACCTGAGCATCCTGTGGCGCACGGTCGGCGTCGTCGTGGCCCGGAAGGGCGCCTACTAAGGCCTTGTGCAAATTTGCCCCCACCGTCAGGATTCGGCGGTGGGGGCAAATCTGTCTACGGCCGCGGCCGTGCTGGCGCTCATCAGCGCGCTGGCCGCCGCGGTCGCCGCGGTCATCCGGCTCCGGCAGCGGCGCGGCATCGCCACCGAGGCACAGCGCGCCACGTACCAGTTGCTGCACACCGCGAGCCTGGCCGCGGAACCCCTGCGCGCCGGGCTCGACCGGGTGAACGCGGCCAAGGCGGTCCGGCACCTGCGCACGCTGGTCGGAGCGCCCGGCCTCGCGCTGACCGGCACCGACGGCCTGCTCGGGCTGGACGGCCGCGGCGCGCACCACACCCCGCAGCTGGCCGCGGCCGGTGCCCGCGCGATCGCGCAGAACCGCTCCGCCGTCCTCGGCCAGAACGACCTGCCCTGCGACCGGATGGACTGCGTGGTGCGCGGCGCCGTGGTGGCACCGCTGACCGGACCGGACGGCCGGTCCGGGGCCGCGCTGGTCGCGGTCGCGGACGGCCAGCCCGCGCCCGGGCTGGTGCAGGCCACGCTGGAGACCGCGCGCTGGGCCGCGGCACAGCTCGCGCTGGCCGAGCTGGACTCGTCGCGCGAACGGCTGGCCCGCGCCGAGGTGCGGGCGCTGCGCGCGCAGATCAGCCCGCACTTCATCTACAACGCGCTGACCGCGATCGCCTCGTTCGTGCGGACCGACCCGGAACGCGCCCGCGAGCTGATTCTGGAGTTCGCGGAATTCACCCGGTACTCCTTCCGGGCCCACGGCGAGTTCACTACGCTCGCCGAGGAGTTGCGCTCGATCGATCGGTACCTGACCATCGAGCGTGCGCGGTTCGGAGACCGTCTGCAGGTCCGCCTGCAGATCGCCCCGGAGGTCCTTCCGGTGAGCCTCCCGTTTCTCTGCCTGCAACCGCTGGTGGAAAATGCGATCCGGCACGGCCTCTCGCGCAAGCCCGGCACCGGGATGGTCAGCATCGAGGCCAGCGACGCCGGGGCGGAGTGCCACATCACGGTGGAGGACGACGGGGTCGGGATGGACCCCGCCGTACTCGTCGCCGGGATGGCACAGGCGGCCGGGGAGTCCGACGACTCCGGCCAGCACGTCGGCCTGTCGAACGTGGATGAGCGGCTGCGGTCGGCCTTCGGTGACCAGTTCGGACTGGTCGTCGAGACCGCCCTCGGCGCCGGAATGAAGGTGAGCATGCGAGTGCCCAAATTCCACCCAGGCGTACGCGCGTGACGGCGTTCCTGCGGGTGCTGGCGGTCGACGACGAGCCGCCGGCGCTGGACGAGCTGGCCTACCTGCTGCGTACCGATCCGCGGGTGGCCCGGGTGTACACGGCCGGTGACGCCACCGAGGCGCTGCGCCTACTGCGGGACACCGACGTGGACGCGGTCTTCCTGGACATCCGCATGCCCGGCCTGGACGGCATGGAACTGGCCCGGGTGCTGCGCCGGTTCGCCCGCCCGCCCGCGATCGTGTTCGTCACCGCCTACGACGACGGCGCGGTGGACGCGTTCGACCTCGGCGTCACCGACTACGTGCGCAAGCCGGTCCGCACCGAACGGCTGGCCGAGTCGCTGCGCCGGGTCGCCGAGGCGCGCGTGATCCCGGCCCAGCGCGCCGCACTGGCCCGCGGCGAGGACGACCCGACGATCCCGGTCGAGCTGGCCGGCACCACCCGCATGCTGCCCCGGTCCGCGGTCCGCTGGGTGGAGGCGCAGGGCGACTACGCGCGGCTGCACACCTCGGACGGCTCGCACCTGGTCCGGGTGCCGCTGGCCACGCTGGCCGAGCGCTGGGCCGACGCCGGGTTCGTCCGGATCCACCGGTCCTACCTGGTACAGCTGCGGCTGATCGCGGAGCTGCGGCTGGCCAACTCCGGCTACGTCGTGGTGGTCGACGGCACCGAGCTGCCCGTCTCCCGCCGGCACACCCGTGAGCTGAAGGACCGCCTGGTCCGCGCGGCCAAGCAGGACTGGAACCGCTGACATGCCGGACCGGCCGGCCCGCGTCCGGGTGGTGCTCGCCGAGGTGGGCCGCCCGCGCGCCGCCGACCGGGCCCGGATCGACCTGGCCGAGCAGAACCAGGTCGGCGAGGCGCTGCTGCGCGGACTGATCCGGGCCCAGTTCGCGCTGGCCGTACGGCTCGCGGTGGTGGTCGTGATCGGGCTCGGCGGGCTGCCACTGCTGTTCGCGATCGCGCCGTCCGTCACCACCGTGAAGATCCTCGGTGTGAACCTGCCGTGGCTGCTGCTCGGCGGCGTCTCGTTCCCGTTCCTGCTCGCGGTCGGCTGGACCTACGTGCACCTGGCCGAACGCAACGATCAGGACTTCACCGCGCTGGTGCAGCGGCATGACTCCTAACCCGTACCTGATCCCGACCGTGGTCGTGATGACCGCGGTGACGGTCGCGATCGGCTTCTACGGCCTGCGGCTGGCGCGTACCACCTCGGACTTCCTGGTCGCGTCCCGAATGGTCAGCCCGACCTGGAACGCGGCCGCGATCGGCGGCGAATACCTCTCCGCCGCGTCGTTCCTGGGCGTGGCCGGGCTGATCCTGAAGTTCGGCGTGGACGTGCTCTGGTACCCGGTCGGCTTCGCGGCCGGATACCTCGCGCTGCTGCTGTTCGTGGCCGCGCCGCTGCGCCGCTCCGGCGCGTTCACCCTGCCGGACTTCTGCGAGCTGCGGCTCGGCTCCCGCCGGCTGCGTGTGCTCGCCACCGTGTTCGTGGTCTTCATCGGCTGGCTCTACCTGGTGCCGCAGTTGCAGGGCGCCGGGCTGACGCTGGCCACCGTGACCGGTGCGCCGTACACGCTCGGCGCGGTGCTGGTCTTCGCGGTCGTCACCGCGAACGTGGCGCTCGGCGGCATGCGGGCGATCACGTTCGTCCAGGCGTTCCAGTACTGGCTGAAGCTGACCGCGCTGGCCGTACCCGCGATCTTCCTCGTCCTGGTCTGGCAGTCCGACGCCCGGCCGCCGGTCACGCCCGCGGACGGACTCACGTTCCGGCAGGCCACGGTGCTGACCGTGGAGACACCGGCGACGCTTACGTTCACCGACGGCAGCACCCGCGCGGTCGCGGCCGGTGACGAGCTGTCGTTCCCGGCCGGTGCGCCGGTGCCGGCCGTCGAGGGTGCCGCGCACGGCCTCGACTGGCTGCTGCCCGGCCGCGGCGGCAGCCTGTTCGGCACGTACTCGCTGATCCTCGCCACGTTCCTGGGCACCATGGGCCTGCCGCACGTGCTGGTTCGCTTCTACACCAACCGCGACGGCGCCGCCGCCCGCCGCACCACGCTGGTCGTGCTGGGCCTGGTCGGCCTGTTCTACCTGCTGCCCACGATCTACGGCGCCCTCGGCCGCGTCTACACGCCGCAGCTGCTGCTCACCGGCGACACGGACGCGGTCGTGCTGCTGCTGCCCGGCGCCGCGATCGGCACCGGCCTGCTCGGCCAGCTGCTCTCCGCACTGGTCGCGGCCGGTGCGTTCGCCGCGTTCCTGTCCACCAGCTCCGGCCTGCTCACCAGCGTGGCCGGCGTGCTCGCCACCGACGTACTCGGCCGCGGCGGCTCGGTGCACACGTTCCGCCTGGCGTCGCTGATCGGCGGCGCGGTCCCGCTGCTGCTCGCACTCAACGTGGCGTCGCTGGACGTCTCGCAGGTGGTCGGCCTCGCGTTCGCGGTCGCCGCGTCCAGCTTCTGCCCGCTGCTGGTTCTCGGCATCTGGTGGCGCGGCCTGACCGCCCCCGGCGCCGCCGCCGGCATCATCGTGGGCGGCGGCGCCGCCGTGGCCGCCGTCCTGGTCACGGTGCTCGGCCCACCGCTGACCGGCTGGACCGCCGAGGCCGTAGCCCAGCCCGCCGCCTGGACCGTTCCACTCGCGTTCGCCACCATGGTCGCGGTCTCCCTGGCCACCCGCCACCACGTCCCCCCGGCGATCGGCACCACCATGCTCCGCCTGCACGCACCGGAGTCCCTGCACCTCTGACCTGGCACCCCACCCAGGATCAAATTCTTGATCTTCCCACTTCCGGCGGGCCGGTCTCCGCATGCTCCCGCGGGCACCGGTCGTCGCTGGCGCTCCTCCCTGCCAGTTCCGCCTCAACACCGGCAATGCAAACCCACACCGCCCGCGATCCACGCGCTTCGCACGCCACCGGTCCCGGACCAATACCGGCGGTGCAGGCCAGCGCTCCCGGTGGCCGCGCGTGCTTCGCACGCCACCAGTCCCGCACCGACGCCGGCGGTGCAGGCCGCGCTGCCGGTCGTCGCCCGCTTCGCGCCGGCCACCGGCGCCGGAATATCGCCATATCGGGGGCGGGCCGCCCGGTGACTCTCCGCCGGCCCGGCGCGAAGGTGGCGCCGGGCGGGATTCCCGCGGACAGGGACACCCGAAGGCGGCGCCAGATATGCCGATATTTCGGACGCGGGCTTCGCGCGCGCTCCGAAGCAGCCACGGCGCATCGCCCTGGCGCCGCGCCGCGCGGCGCCGCGCGACCCGACGCTGCGCTTCGCGCGTTCGGCCTGCGCTGCGCTTCGCGCGTTCGGCCTGCGCTGCGCTTCGCGCGTTCGGCCTGCGCTGCGCTTCGCGGCCCGTGCGGCCGGGTCGGGTCTCCGCGTTGGCTCGGGTCTCCGCGGGTCGGGTCATCGGGGCGGGGCGCGCGCCGTGCGGCTTCAGGGTTTGGGCCTGTGCCGGTTGCGAGGTATTTCGGCTGGTTGCCTGAGGGCGAGGGGGTACAAGGGAATCTCGGTGTCCGGGTAGGGCGGGTGGTCAGGTAAGCAGGGCAGAGCGATGACGGTGGAGGGCTTGCGGCCACGGACTGACAGGGAGGAGCGCCAGCGACGACCGGTGCCCAATGCCACTTAGCTTATTTTGATCTTGATGGTGGGTGGAGGCGGATGGTGGCGGGGCCGGTGTGTCGGGTGCTGGCGGGTTCGTCGCGTCGTTTGGGCCGGTACATGTTGCGGCGGCAGCGTTTGACGGCGCGGGGGCAGGTGCGGTGGCGTCGGGTGGGGTTGAGTTCCCGGGTGATGTGGGTCCAGATGGTGGGTAGCTGGGTGGTCCAGTCCTCAGGGGGAAATGGCCGCTGAGCCGGTGGCTGAGCGGCGGACGAGGCGCAGGGTGTCGGTGAAGCTGATCCGGTCGGGGTCGATCGCGGCGGCGTCGGCGGCGGCGGTGATCAGGACGGTGAGTGCGTGCTGGACGAGCAGCCAGGCCCAGATTTCCTGGTGGACGAGGTCGGGCAGTTTCGAGCGCAGGATCCGGCCGGGCCCGCGGAGGTGGGTTTTGAGCTGGTCGTTGGCGGTTTCGTGTTCCCATCGCAGGTGGTATGCCTCGGCGAGTTCGTCCGGGCCGGCCTGGGCGGGGTCGGTGATGGTGGTGGCCAGGGTGATCAGCTCACCGGTGCCGTTACCGGCCCGGTCCGGGACGTCGTACTCGACGATCCGGACCAGGTGGGCGGCGGGCAGGCCACGGTCGTTGATCGCGTCGTCGCAGGTGTCCAGGGTCCCGCCGGCCGCGGCGGCCAGGATCCGGTCCCGGCGGCCACCGCGGATCGTCTTGTCCATCAACACGGTCAGATAGGTGCCGTCGCCGAGGATCTCGATCACCGGGAGCCTGATCCCGGCCTGGATCCGCCACAGCAGGTCCGCGCCGGTCGCCTGCGCCCGGTCCCACGCCGTAAACGAGTAGAAGGCACGGTCGGCGGTCAGCAGTTCCCCGCGTCGCAGCCGCGAATACAACGGCATGGCCAGGGTCTGTTCGGCGACCGCATACGCGCCGACCTCCGCCGCCAGGAACGCGTGTGTCCCGCACTCGGTCAACGCCACGACCCGGGCTTTCGGGAACGCCGACGGGCCACCACCGGTCCGGGAGTACCCGAACTCGGCCGCGTTCTCCATCGTGTCCGGCACGTCCACGTCGAACCCGTCGATGGCAAGGACCCGCCGGTCCCGCAACCACGCACCTGACGTGACCGGTGACGCGACCGGCCGGGCGACCCGCTCGAACACCTCCGCCAGCACATCCCGGCCCAGCCGCTTCCTGGCCTGAGAAATCCCACCCGGCGTCGGCGCCAACCAGCCCGCATCCCAGCACCCGAACCGGTCCAGTCCACCGGTCACCTTCTTCGCGACCTCGGCATAGTCATCATCCGCGAACAGCCACAACCCCATCGTCAGATACGCCGTCACATGCGGCGGCAACTTCCCATCCGACCGTTTCGCACCCACACCGCACTGCGCCACCGCCCCATCAACCGCATCCCGCGGCACCGCCGTCACCAGCACACCGACCGACACCTGATCCGGCCGCACCCCCACACCCGACACCACACCATCGAAGCAGACAAAGCCACCAGACCACCCACCAGGCAACCAAGATCAAAATAAGCTAAGTGGCATTGGACCGGTGCCCGCGGGAGCATGCGGAACTCGGCCCGCCGGAAGCGGGAATATCGGCATTTTGGTATCTGACGGGTTGATGCGGGCTGGAATCGCGCCACAACGGATGGGCGGGCAGAATGCGGGAGGTGGGCAGAGGGGGCCGGGCGGGCGTGGTGATCGCCGTGGTGCTGCTCGCCGCGAACCTGCGGCCCGCCGTGGTCGCGGTGTCGCCGATGCTGTCGGACGTTCGCGCGGACACCGGCCTGTCCAGCCCGGCGGCGGCGCTGCTGACCACGATCCCGGTGCTGTGCTTCGGGCTGCTGGCGCCGTTCGCGCCGATGCTGGCCCGCCGGATCGGCCTGGTGCCGGCGCTGGTCGCGGTGCTGTGCGCGATGACGATCGGCGGCCTGCTGCGGCTGCCCGAGCCGGTCGTGCTGCTGTTCGCCGGCACCGCGGTGTTCGGCGTCGCCATCGCGGCCGGCAACGTACTGCTGCCGGTGCTGGTCAAACGCGAGTTTCCGGACCGGGCCGGCACGATGACGGGCGTCTACTCGATCTCGCTCTCCACCGGCGCGGCGATCGCGGCCGGGACGTCGGTGCCGCTGCTGCTGCTCCTCGACCACGCCTGGCGCCCGGCCCTCGCGCTCTGGGCGCTGCCGCCCGCGGTCGCGCTGCTGGCTTGGCTGCCGCTGCTGGCGCGGGACCGTTCCGTCGCGGCGCCGGCCGTGACCGAGGACCAGTGGACCCCGCTGTGGCGGGCGCCGCTGGCCTGGGCGGTGACCGGTTTCATGGGCCTCCAGTCGCTGGTCTACTACGCGACCGTGGCGTGGCTGCCGGAGATCCTGATCGCGTCCGGCAGCACCCAGGAACGGGCCGGGTACGCGCTCTCGGTCTTCAACCTGGTCGGCATCGCCGGTTCCTTGATCTTCACATTGACCGTCGGCCGGACCCGTAACCAGACGGGTTACGCGCTCTCCAGCGCGGTGCTCTACGCCACGGGGTTCGGCGGCCTGCTGACCGGGCACCTGGACTTCCTCTGGGCCGCGCTGCTCGGCCTGGCTCAGGGCACCACGATCAGCCTCGCGCTGGCGCTGATCCTGCTGCGCATGCCGGACGCGGCCCACGCCGCACGGATGTCCGGCATGGCGCAGGGGATCGGCTACCTGCTCGCCGCGTCCGGCCCGGTGCTGGCCGGCGCGGTGCACGACGCGTCCGGCGGATGGTCCTGGCCGCTGCTGCTGCTTGGTGCCCTGCTGGTGCCGATGGCGGCGGCCGGCGCCGTGGCCGGCCGGGACGTGACCCTGAGAAGCCCGACAACGATTGGAGTCAGATCATGAGTTTGGAACGCCCGGTCGCCCCGGACCCGTACGACCTGCTGCCCACCGTCCCGTCGTTCGCGCTGACCAGCACGGACATCGCGGACGGCAAGGCACTGGACGACACGTTCGCGCACGACAGCGTGGGTGGGCGGAACGTGTCCCCGCAGCTGAGCTGGTCCGGCTTCCCGGCGGAGACGAAGAGCTTCGTGGTGACCTGCTTCGACCCGGACGCGCCGACCGGTTCCGGCTTCTGGCACTGGGTCGCGGTGAACCTGCCGGTGACCGTGACCGAGCTGGCGCAGGGCGCGGGATCGACGGAGGGCGGTCTCCCGGACGGCGCATTTCACGTCCGTAACGATTACGGCACGCTCGCCTATGGTGGTTCCGCGCCGCCGGCCGGTGACCGCGAACACCGATACGTCTTTGCGGTACACGCAGTAGACGTTGATGCACTCGACGTTACTTGGGACGTTTCTCCGGCAGTGGTGGGCTTCAATCTCGCGTTCCACACATTGGCGCGCGCCACGCTGCGTTCCACTTATCGGGTGAGTTAAACCGTGACCTAGGACACAGAAAGCCGGGCCGTCCGGATAGTGGACGGCCCGGCTCCCCGGATAAGTCGTTTACTCCGGCACTCGCGCGACCACGAACACCGACTGGCCGAACGGCGGGCGCACCAGGGACTCGGCGGCCTTGGTGACCGGGAGCACGAGGGAGTCATAGAACTTCACCATCGGCCCCTCCTTCGGCGTCAGCTTGAAGATGCTGGTCGCGCCGTAGTAGCCGATCAGGCCGAGCGCGTTCGCGTAGTGCAGGACCTCGATCTGGAGGCCGGCCTCCTCCATCGCGGCGCGCATCGTCTTCTTCGTGTAGCGGCGCACGTGACCGGTGGCGTAGTCGACCGGGCTCATCGCGAACATGAACGCCGGGACGATCAGCACGATCTTGCCGCCGGGGCGTACCAGGCCCTTCATGCAGCGCAGCGCGGCGACATGATCCTCGATGTGCTCAAGCACGTTGTAGCTGACCAGAGTGCTGTGCGACCCCGTCTCGGAGGTCGGCAGCAGCATCTCCTTGACCTCGACGTTCGGGGTGTCGGCGAAGCGCTCCTTGAGCTCCACGAGGCGGTCCGGCTCCGCCTCGGTGGCGGTGAACCTCGACACGTGCGGTGCCCACTCGGCGGCGTAGTTCCCCATGCCGCTGCCGATCTCGATCGGGTCGTCCCCGAGGTGCGGGATCGCCAGCTCGACGAACCAGCGTCGGTGGTTGACCGCCGTCGCAAGACCCTCGAGCACCTCGGATTGGACGCGCTGGTCGCCGGTGAGCTCTGCCATGTGTGGGTTCCCTCATGTGGTGATCCGGATTCAGCGAGACCGCAAGAGTTAACCACTCAACGCCGATGATCGAAAGTTGAGCGGCGCCGCAAGCGTGAATTTATGACCTATTTGAGACATGTATCGCACAGGCTACGCGCAGATAACGGAACTGTGATCCTGTCGTGACCATGGTCGTCACCGAGACGGGTAACCGTCACCTCTGCCCCAGCTCATAGAGACATCCGCGTTATCAAGCTCGGTTAGGCTCGCGTGGCTATGACTATTCAGGACATCGACCCCTCGAACCGGCCTCTCGGGGTGGCCGTGCCCTCGGTCGACATCGAAGCCGAGCGGATCCTTCTCGAACAGGATCTGGAACAGTCTTCCGGCCTGCGCTCGCCGCGGTGGCGCGCGCGCCTGCTGGATCTGGCCGCGGTCGCGAGCTTTGCGCTGATGGCGTTCCTGGTCACCCGCACCGCCTGGTTCCACCTCGACCACGAGCTGGTCAACGCGCAGGACCAGGCGTTCTTCGAGTGGATGCTGGCGCACGGCGCGCGCGTCGTCACCGACTTCGCCTACCCCTTCGTGTCGTACCAGGTGAATGTGCCCTACGGCATCAACCTGATGGCGAACACGTCGGTGCTGGCCGTCTCCATCCCGATGACGCCGATCACGCTGGCCTTCGGGCCGCACATCGCGTTCAACGTCTTCCTCACCGGCGCGCTGCTGCTCACCGGCGTCTCCTGGTACTACGTGCTGTCCCGGCACATCGTCACCTCGAAGGTCGCGGCGTGGGTCGGCGCGCTGTTCGCCGCGTTCGCGCCGAGCATGGTGGCGCACGCCAACGGCCACCCCAACATCATCTCGCAGTTCCTGATCCCGCTGATCATCTGGCGGACGCTCTGCCTGGTGGAATCCGGACGATCGGTCCGCAACGGCGCGCTGCTCGGCCTGCTGATCGTCTGGCAGGCCTTCATCAACCTCGAGATCCTGTTCATGACCGCGGTCGGCGTCGGCATCTTCGTCACCATCGTGGGCCTGAGCCGGGCCGAGCACCGCCGGCACTTCAAGACGTTCGTGGCCGGTCTCGGCGTGACCGCCGGTGTCGCGCTGACGCTCCTGGCGTACCCGCTCTACATCCAGTTCTTCGGACCGCAGTCCTACCACGGGCTCTCGCAGGACATCCGGCACTTCGGCGCCGACCTCGGATCGTTCTGGACGTACTCCCGTCGCTCGATCGCGGGCGACTGGAAGACGACGATGTACATGACGCAGAACTCCTCCGAGGAGAACGCGTTCTTCGGCTGGGGCATCCCGATCCTCTTCGTCGGCCTGGTCGTCTGGATGCGCCGGAGCCGCGTGGTGATCGGCCTCGCGTCCGTCGCACTGCTCTTCGCGTTCATGTCGCTCGGCCCGGTGATCCACTACATCGGCACCGACACCGGCGTCCCCGGCCTGTGGTCGCTGCTGCACGGCGTGCCGATCCTCAACTCGGTGGTGCCGACCCGCTGGGCGCTCGCGATCGCGCCGGTGATCGCGGTCCTGCTGGCGCTCGGCGTGCAGCGCGCCAACGGCCTGCTCCTGGACCGGCCGAAGGCGGTGCTCCCGGTCCGGCTGGCCACCACCGCGGTGCTCTCGCTGACGCTGATCCCGATGTTCCCGACGCCGCTGCTGACCCAGCCGATGATGGAGACGCCCGCGTTCATCACCAACGGCACCTGGCGGGAGTACGTCGACGAGCAGCACACGGTCGTCACGCTGCCGCTGCCGGACGCGTCGTTCCCGGCCGCACAGCGATGGTCCGCGATCACCGGCAACGACATGCGCCTGCCGCGCGGCTACGGGCTGTTCGAGAACCCGATCGACGGCACCGGCGCGTTTGCCGCGCCGCCGCGGGCGACGAGTCAATACTTCTTCAACCTGTGGGCCGGCTACTGGGTGCCGAAGGTCGACGACACCCGCCGCGCCCAGACTCTGGCCGACCTGCGCTACTGGGAGGCGGGCCTGGTCGTGCTGCCGCCGCAGGCGCACGACATCGAGATGCGGCGCGCGATGAGCGACATCCTGGGCTTCCAGCCCAAGTGGGTCGAGGGCGTGTGGATCTGGGATGTTCGCCACCTGACCAGCACCATCAGCGAGGACTGACGTTCATACACATGTTCTATCCACAGCCTGTGGATAGAACATGTGTATAACGCGTCCTACTGCTTTATGCAGCAGCCGGAGCACACCTTCGGCGCCGGTAGCGTGAAGGCCAGGCAACAGGTGCGGCGCTGGACCGTGAGCCTGCCGTCCGCGTCCGGGACCAGTTCCACCAGGTCCGCCACGCCGAGCGCGGCGAGCAGCGTCTCGATGGTGTCCGCCGCACGGCCGGGTAGCACGTCCGCGGTGCGGAGCACGCCCTGCGCCACGCCGGAGGCGAGCGAACCGAGCAGCGTGCGGGCACCGACCCGGGCCTGATCGCGCAGCCGGTCCAGCAGCGGCGTGAGGTGCTCGTCCAGCAGCGAGTCGCGCAGCATGGCCAACAGGTCGGCCTCGTCCGCCGCGACCCGTACGCCCGGGTGGCCCCCGGCCGCCAGTGGGTCGCTCGGCAGCACCGCCATCTCGATCGACGGGGACAGCCCGACGCGCAGCAGCGGCGCGGAGCCGTCCACCCGGATCAGCGTGTCGGCCGGTCGCAGCAGCGGGACCCGGCGCGCGCCGGCCCAGCCGACCACGGCCGGCAGTGCCACCCAGTAGGTGTAGTGCTTCCAGGCGAGCGCCGCGGCCGCGTGCGGCTGCGCTTGCCAGAGGCGGCGGGCCGCGTCCAGCAGCGCGGGCAGCGCGTCGCCGGTGATCAGGTCGGTGCCGGAGATCCAGTCGTGCGGACGCCGGTGCGCCAGCAGACCGGGCAGCAGGCTCGGCAGCGGGTACGCGCTACCGAACGCGGCCCGCAGCGTCGCGGTGATGGGTGCGAACGGTTCGACGGGCGCCGGCCGATGGACGAGCGTGGTCACGCGGCGTCGCCGACTCGCGTGATGAATGAATAACGTTCGGTGATTGGCGTGGTCCGATCCCTTGTCGGCTCCCAGTCGGAGCCGGTGAGCCGGATGCATCGCCGCATAGCCGCCGCCACCTCGTCAGATCGTTCACCGCCCGGACCGGCGGCGCACCGTTGCTCGCTAAGGATAGCCTAACCAGACTTGGCGGCGTTCGCCCGCTTGGTTACTCACAATGACGATAGGGCCGGTCTCCATCGATAGACCGATGATTCCCGCTAAATCCGCCTATAACTCGCCAACGATGTTGCGCTTCGTGACTGCCGGAGAGCGCTGCGCACACGATCGTGTCGGGTTTGTCAATACTTCTGTCTGTAACGCGCTACTCACTCACGGGTGTTCGGTCGGGCAACGGACACTTGAAGACCCGGGAGCCGAGAAGGACGCGTGATGACAGCACAGCCGGCATCGCCGACCTCGCCGCTGGAACGGGCGGCCGACTCGTTCGCCGCCGAACTGTCCCAGTGGCGTGCCGACCGCGGAATGACCAAGAAGCAACTGGCCGCACGGATGGGCTTCGACCCGTCCTACGTCAGCCACGTCGAGGGCCGCCGCCACCGCCCCACCGAGGATTTCGCCCGCCGGGCCGAGGCCGTGCTCGACGCGGGCGGCCGCATCTGGCAGCGCTTCCAGGAGTACGACGAACTCCGCCACGTGCGCTCCAGCGGCCTCACGCACCGCGACCCGCCCGTGCCCGAGCAGTGGCTGCCGCCCGGCACCGGCCTGGTCGTCGAGCAGGAGATCGCGGAACTGGTCTACGCCGACGGCGAGTACCGCTGCGTGATCCGGCGCGCGCTCTACAACGCCGGCACCGAGCCGGTGACGCGCTACATGGTCAAGGTCGCGGTCGACCGGTACCCCGGCGACCCGGAGCGCTCCAACCGGCACCATCGCGAGCACCCGCTCTCCTTCGACGAGCTGAAACTCACCGCGTTCTGGGGTGCGCCGTACGCGCGGGAGCCGATGCGCTGGCGGAAGAAGCGCGACCGGGACGCGGACAAGGAGATGTGGCTGCTCTTCGAGAACGACAACGGCCGCTTCCCGCTCTACCCCGGCCAGCGCACCACGATCGAGTACGGGTACTCCGTCGCCGAGGAGAAGTGGGGCCAGTGGTTCCAGCGCGCGGTCCGGCTGCCCACCCGGCAGCTCACCGTCCGGCTGGACTTCCCGGCCGCGCTCGACCCCACGGTCTGGGGCGAGGAGACCTCGCTCTCCGCCGAGGAAGCGCCGCTGCGCACCCCGTTCACCCGGCACGAGGAGAACGACCGCGCGGTCTTCGAGTGGTCCACGGACGAGCCACCGCTCAACGCGCGCTACAAACTGTCCTGGCGATTCCGCGGCACCCCGGCACCGACCGGCGGCCAGCGGGCCAGCGACCGCATGCGCGCGGCCGGCATCCTGCAACGCGGCGACACCCGGCTTGGTACGCCGGCCCGCCGGCTCCCGCTGCCCGAACAGGCCCGGCAGGCGCGTGACGTGGCCGAGGCGCTGCACCGCGCGGCCGGCCGGGTCGAGACGCTGCACGATTTCCGCAAGGGCATGGGGCTGGCCGCGCCGCAGATCGGGCTGCCGGTCGCGGTCGCGGTGATCCGGCCGCCGGACCCGGCGGTGGAGCCGGTGACGCTGATCAACCCGCGGGTGGTGACCGAGTCCGCGGAGACCGACGTCCAGTACGAGGGCTGCCTGTCGTTCTTCGACGAGCGGGGCCCGGTCCGCCGGCCACTGCGCATCGACGTCGAGCACGAACGCTGGGACGGCACCCGCGTGATCACCACGTTCGAGCGGGCGATGGCCCGGCTGGTCGCGCACGAGATCGACCACCTGGACGGACGGCTCTACCTCGACCGTATGCCACCGGACGCGCGCCTGGTCTCGGTCGAGGAGTACCAGGACGGCGGCCTCCCCTGGCGCTACTAGGGCTAGTCGTGCCGGATGCGTGATCGCGGCACGTCCAGCGCGGCCAGCGTGCGCAGCGTGGCCCGGACCATCTCCGTCGAACCGGCCACGTAGAAGTCGTGGTCGTTCCAGGGCCCGTACCGGCCGACGATCTCCGACACGTTGCCGTGCTCGCCGTCGAAGCTCGCGTCCCGGCTGCACGCCGGCACCAGTGACACCCACGGGTGCGCAGCCGCGATCGCCCGCAGTTCCGGCAGGTCGTACAGCTCCTCCCGGGTCGCGGCACCGAAGAACACGTGCACCCAGCGCGTACGGTTGAACCGGGTCAGCTCTTCCAGCAGCGCCTTGATCGGGGCCAGGCCGGTGCTGCCGGCCACGCACACGATGTCCCGGGTCGAGCGGCGGTCCAGCGTCATCGAGCCCATCGGCGCGGCCAGCCGCAGCAGATCACCGGCGCGCACTCGGCGGACCAGCGCGCCGGACACCCACCCGCTGCTCAGCGCGCGGACGTGGAACTCCAGCGTGCGGTCCCGGCGCGGCGCGTTCGCCATCGAGTAGACCCGCCACACCCGCGGCCGGTACGCCGGGCACTCCACGCTCACGTACTGCCCGGCCCGGAACTCCAGCGGCTGCCCCGGCAGCACCGTCAGCACCGCGATGTCCCGCCCGCGCCGCTCGTGGCTGAGCACCTCCGCGACCCAGAACGCCGGATCGCCCGTCTCGTCCCGCGCCGCGGAGATCATCTTCTGCGAGATCATGTCGTACGCCTCCCGCCAGGCCCGGTCGAAGTCCGCCGTCCAGCGGTCGCCCCCGAAGATCCGCAACGACTCCAGCAGCGCGTCGCCGACCACTCCGTACTGCTCCGGCGTGACCTGGAACTTCCGGTGATCCCGGCCCAGCCCGCGCAGATAGTCGTCCAGCCGCTCCGGATCGTCGATCGTCTGCACCGCCGTGACGATCGCACTCAGCAGCCGCGACCGCTGCACGTCCATCTGCACCGGGAACAGCTCACGCAGATGCGGATAGGACAGGAAGATCCGCGCGTAGAAGTAGCCCGCCAGCTTCTCCCGCTGCTCCTCGACGACGGCCCAGCTCTCGCGCAGAAGGTGCGGCAGATCGCCCATGACCCGCGATCCTCGGCCTCGCCCGGCGCCCCGCGCGGACGCGCTGTGCGACCGGACCCGGATGGGGCACAGTATTCAGGTGACCGCGCTCCTGGACGCCCCCGACGGCCTCGCACACCGCGACCGTACCCTCCGGTTCGAGCTGCTGATCGTCTTCGGCCTGTCGCTCGGCCAGTCCGCGGTCTTCTCGCTGGTCAACATCGTCGGCCGGCTCACCGCGTCCACGCCGCTGTCCGCACAGACGTCCACGCTCAACCCGGCCGCGTCCGACCGCCCCTACCTCGACCTGACACTCCAGCTGCTGCGGATCTTCTTCGCGCTGATGCCGGTCGCGCTCGCGCTGCACCTGCTGGCCCGTGACCGCGCCGCCGGCATGGGCCTGGACTTCCGCCGCCCGTTCTTCGACCTCGGTTCCGGCAGCGCCCTGGCCGCCGGCATCGGGCTGCCCGGCCTCGGCCTCTACCTGGTCGCCCGCGAACTGGGCCTGAACACCACGGTGGTCGCGTCCGCGCTCAACGACGTCTGGTGGACCGTGCCCGTCCTCGTCCTGGCCGCCGCGAAGAACGCCGTCCTGGAGGAGGTGCTGGTCGTCGGCTACCTGATGCGCCGCCTCGAACACCTCCGCTGGCGCGTCCCCGCGATCATCCTCACCAGCTCGGTGCTCCGCGGCTCGTACCACCTATATCAGGGCTTCGGCGGTTTCATCGGCAACATCGTGATGGGCGTCGTCTTCTGCCTCTTCCACCTTCGCTTCAAGCGCGTCATGCCCCTGATCGTCGCCCACACGATCCTCGACATCGTCGCGTTCGTCGGCTACGCCCTGCTGGCCCCGCACGTGTCCTGGCTGTAGCGCAGCAGGCCGCCGGGCTTATCGTATTTTTATGTCGGTGCTGCCACAGTGTGCGGCCGGGGGGTGGTGCTGGCGTGCGGGTACTGATCGCCGACGACGAGCGGATCCTGGCGGACACGGTTGCCGACGGCCTGCGGGAGTTCGCGATGGCGGTCGATGTCGTCTACGACGGTGACGCGGCGCTGGAACGACTCACGGTGAACCGGTACGACGTAGCGGTCCTCGACCGGGACATGCCGGTCCTGACCGGTGAAGAGGTGTGCCGGCACGTCGTCGACGCCGGCATCGACACCCGGGTCCTGCTGCTGACCGCCGCGGCCGGGATCCGGGACCGGGTCGAAGGCCTGGGTATGGGCGCCGACGACTACCTGACGAAGCCGTTCGCGTTCGCCGAGTTGGTGGCCCGTGTGCAGGCGCTGGGCCGGCGGGCGAACCAGGCGCAGAAGCCGGTGCTGGAGCGGGACGGGATCGTGCTCGACGTCCCTCGGCACACCGTGTCCCGGGACGGGCTGCCGCTGCGGCTCTCGCCGAAGGAGTTCGCGGTGCTGCGGATCCTGTTGCGCGCGGACGGCGCCGTGGTCAGCGCCGAGGATCTGCTGGAACAGGCGTGGGACGAGCACGCGGACCCGTTCACCAACAGTGTGCGGGTCACCGTGATGACGTTGCGGAAGAAGCTCGGCGCCCCAGCGGTGATCCATACGGTGCCGCGGGTGGGATATCGGCTCGGCCGATGAGGCTGCCCTCTCCGTTCCAGCGGGCGGCCCTCATCTGCGTCGTGCTGGCGGTGGGCGCCTACCTGTCCCGGGAGGCCGCCGCCGGTTCGGGTCAGTGGCTTCAGGTCCTGTTCGTCCGAGCCTGTACGCGCGAGGACGGCTCCCTCTCGGCCGGCAGGTTCTGCAGCGCCGGCGCGGACGAGGACGTCACGTACCAGGTGATGCTGCTGCTGATCCTGGCCGTCCTGTTCGCGGTCGCCATGACGGGGATGCACTGGGCGGTCGGCCAGCCGATCCGCGAGCTGGCGGCGCAGATCCGCGGCCTGGGCCCGCAGAACTTCTCCTACCGGGTGCACAGCGGCTCGCGCCGTGGCGCGATGGCGGACCTGGCGGGCGCGGTCAACGACATGATCAGCAG
Organism: Catenuloplanes indicus; assembly: GCF_030813715.1. Taxonomy (NCBI): domain Bacteria; kingdom Bacillati; phylum Actinomycetota; class Actinomycetes; order Micromonosporales; family Micromonosporaceae; genus Catenuloplanes; species Catenuloplanes indicus. Next base: position 4,778,564 of record NZ_JAUSUZ010000001.1, on the reverse strand, counting down.
GGTGGCGGTCGGTTACGAGTCGCAGCGCCGGTTCGCGGCGGACGCCTCGCACGAACTGCGCACCCCGCTCGCGGTGCAGCGAACACTGATCGAGGTCGGCCTGGCCCGCAATCCGAGCCCGGAGAAACTGCGGGTCATCTCCGAGCAGTTGCTCGAGACGAACGAGCGGAACGTACGGCTGATCGAGGCACTTCTGGTGCTCAGCGAAACCGACCGGGGCCTGGCGTCCCGAAGCGAACTCCGGCTGGACACGATCGTGGCCTCGGTCCTCGACGAGCACCGGCACAGCGCCGCCCAGGCGCAGGTCACCATCACCCCACGGCTCACGCCCAGGGTGGTGCTCGGCGAACGGGTGCTACTGGAACGTCTGGTGTCGAACCTGGTGCAGAACGCGATCAAGTACAACCGGCCGGGTGGGACGATCACCGTCGTGGTGGGCGGCGAACCGGCCCTGGCGGTCGAGAACACCGGCGACGACGTACCGGCCGAAGCGGTTGCCGGGCTGTTCGAGCCGTTCCGGCGGCTCCATGGGTCTCGTATCGACCACAGTGGCGGCGTCGGGCTGGGGCTGACCATCGTCCGGTCGATCGTGCAGGCGCACGACGGCAGCATCACCGGGACGTCCTCGGGCAGCGACGGGCTGCGTGTCGAGGTCTTCCTGCCGCGGACGGGGACGGTAAAGAAAGCGTAAGCAGCACGCTTACGGTGCCGGACCACGCGCCGGCCGATAGTTCTCCTCATGCGACGTACCTTGATCTCCATCGCCGTGACCGTCACCGGTCTGACCCTGCTGACCGGTTGCGGCGGCACCGGCACCGACACCGGCACCGGCACTCCCGCGGCCACCGAGCCGGCGGCGGCCGGCGGACTGTCCGACGAGGCGGCCAAACGGCAGGAAGCCGAGAAGATGATCGCCGACTGCATGAAGGAGAAGGGCTTCCAGTACGAGGTCGTGCCGCCGATCGAGACACGCTCCCGATCGGCCGACTTCACCGGCGCGGCGAGCCTGCTCAAGACGGACGAGGAACTGCGGCAGTACCGGCAGAAGTACGGCTTCGGCATCTACAGCGCGCAGCTCTACCCGGACGACCCGATGGTCAAGCTGCCCGACGTCAACCCGGACGCCAACCCGAACAACAAGATCCGGGAAGGGCTGGACCCGGCGCGGCAGCAGGCGTGGGATGCGGCCTTCAGCTCCGACCCCAAGGCCGGCCGTACCGAGCCGGGCTGCTCCGACCTCGCCTACGAGAAGTATCTCGGCTCCGCGGACCCCGACGTCCAGGCCGAGGAGGCCCGCGCCTACGAGCAGTACCGCACCGACCCGGACGTGGTGAAAGCCGCGCACGAGTACGGCGACTGCCTGCGCGGCAAGGGCTACAAGGTCGCATCGACCGAACCTGGACTGATCGACAACGGCGTCTACGACTTGATCAACGCGCCGATGATGAACGGTGAGCCGGTCAGCGCCGCCGAGGCGAAGACCCGTCTGGCCGAGGAGATCACGGCATCGCTGGCCGACCTGGACTGCCGCGGCGACTACGCGACCATCGCCCGCACCGAGTACGCCTCGATCGTCACCCGCGGCGGCGGGGTGGGCTGACCGTGCGCCTCCGTCTCCCCAGCCGGCGGCCGGTGCGGATGGTGGCTCTGACCACCGCCGTAGCCCTGGCCGCCGGCGCGGCCGGGTGGCTGGTCGCCACGCAGGTGAAGTCGCCGGCCGACGCCGCGGCCGACCGCGAGCCACCGCCCGCCTCACTGATCACCGTGCCGGTCGAGAAGCGCATCCTCACCTCCACGGTCACCACGCAGGGCTCGATCACCTACGGCAAGGAACAGCCGATCACCCTGACCGGCACCGTGGCCGCGGGCGACGGTGAAGCCGGCCCGCAGCTGGTCACCAAGACCGCCACGGCCGGCCGTACGCTGCGCGAGGGAGACGTTCTCCTGGAGGTCAACGGCCGGCCGGTCTTCGTCCTGAAAGGGACGGTGCCGATGTACCGCACGCTGGTGCGGGGCGCCGAGGGAGACGACGTACGGCAGCTGCGCGCCGCGCTGGGCCGTCTGCTCCCGGCCCGCTGGGTCGCAGCCACCGGCCCGCTCGACGAGAGCGCACTCAGCGCCGTCGACGCGTTCTACACCGCGCGCGGGTACGCGGCCACGGCCCCCAGCACCGAGCAGCGCTCGCAACTGCGGCTGCTCGAACGGGCCGTCGCCGACGCGAAGGAGGCCGGCGGTCAGACACTCGCCGACGCCCAGGCCGACCTCGCCGAGTTCCGGCGCACGTACGGCATCAGCGTGCCCAGCGGCGAGATCATGTTCCTGCCGCAGCTGCCGATCCAGCTGACCACGGTCACCGCGAAGGCCGGCACCGCACCGGCCGGCCCGGTCGGCACCGTCGCCGACCCGGGCCTGGTGGTGAACGCGACAGTGGCCGTCGAGGACGCCGAACTGCTCAAGCCGGGCATGACCGCGACCCTGCACGACTCCGCCGGCGGCACGCTCACCGCCAAGGTCACCGGCCTGGGTGCGGAGTACGCGACCACGGCGGCTGAGGAGGGCGAGGACCCGGCCGCACTCGGCACCCCGCTCCAGCTGAAACCGGACGACGCCAAGGCGGCCGCCGCGCTCGCCGGTCAGTCGGTGCAGGTGCGGATCACCGTCGGCGACACCGGCGGCGAGGTGCTCACCGTGCCCGTAGCGGCGATCTTCACCGCCTCGGACGGGCAGTCCCGGGTGACCGTCCAGACCGGCACCGGCCAGACCCGAGACGTGCCGGTGGAACCGGGGCTGACCGCGGACGGCAACGTCGAGGTGCGGGTACGCGACGGGGCCGCGCTGGCCGCAGGCGACCGTGTGGTGGTCAGCGGCTCATGACGTACGTCCTCGAATTGGCCGGCGTCAGCCGGGTCTTCCCCACCCACCCGCCGGTGACCGCGCTCGCCGGCATCGACCTGCGAGTCACTCGCGGCGACTACGTCGGCATCGTCGGCCCTTCCGGTTCCGGCAAGTCGACCCTCCTCAACGTGCTCGGGCTGCTCGACGTACCCGATGCCGGCAGCTACACGCTGGAGGGCACCGAGACCACCACCATGAGCGACCGGCGCCGCACCGAGGTGCGCGGCTCCCGCATCGGGTTCGTCTTCCAGTCCTTCCACCTGCTGATGTACCGGACCGTGCTGGAGAACGTCATGCTCGGCGGCCTCTACACGGGCGTACCGGCCGCCGCCCGGCACCGACAGGCGATCATCGCGCTCGACCGGGTCGGCATGGGACACCGGCAGGACTTCCTGCCCAGCCGGCTCTCCGGCGGAGAACGCCAGCGCGTCGCCATCGCCCGCGCTCTGCTCGGCGACCCCGCGCTGCTGCTCTGCGACGAGCCCACCGGCAACCTCGACAGCGCCAACACCGCCGCGGTGCTCGACCTCTTCGACGAACTCCGGGCCGGTGGCGCGACCCTGCTGGTCATCACGCACGACCTGGCGGTGGCGGCCCGCGCGGACCGGCAGGTCCACATCGGCGACGGACGGCTCTCGCTCCTCGAAAGGAACCGCCGATGAGCCGGCTCACCTGGCGAGACCTGATCAGCGAGGCCATCAGCGGCATCGGCTCCCGCCCGGCCCGCACCGCGCTCACCATCGCCGGCATAGTCATGGGCATCGGCACGCTGGTCACCACACTCGGTGTCTCCGCCACCGCGGGCAACCAGATCGCCGGCCGGTTCGACGCGGCCACCGCGACCGAGGTCACCGTGCACGTACCGCGGCCGAGCGACCCGGACACACCACCGGCCGTGCGCTGGACCGCGACCGACGACGTGGCACGGCTCAACGGCGTCACCGCGGTCGCCGCCTACTCCCGCAGCCAGGAGGGGAAGGATCTGCCGGTACGCGCCAACGCGGTCAAGGACCCCACCCGCATCCTCGACCGGCTGCTGCCCGTCGTCGGTTCCACGCCCACGCTGCTCGACGCCGCCCGGACCACGATGGGCGCGGGCCGGTTCTTCGACACCGGTCACGTGGAACGCCGCGACCGGGTCGCCGTCCTCGGCGCCGAGGCCGCCGCTCAGCTCGGCCTCACCCGCATCGACAACCAGCCCGCCGTCCTGGTGGACGGCAAGCCCTACACCGTCATCGGTGTACTCGGCACGGTCGGCCGCGCGGACCAGCAGGTGCTGGCCAACGCCGTGATCCTGCCGTGGACCGCCGCCGACGACGGCCTCCACCTGGGGCCGGTGACCACGGTGGCGATCACCACGGTCCTCGGCGGCGCAACCCTGATCGCCGAACAGGCGCCGCGCGCGCTCGCCCCCAACGATCCGGCCGGCCTCCAGGTCGACGCGCCACCCGACCCGGCCACGCTCCGCACCGGTGTCGCTCAGGACGTCAGCGGCCTGCTCCTGATCCTCGGCCTGGTCTCACTGATCGTCGGCGCACTCGGCATCGCCAACGTCACCCTAGTGACGGTCATGGAACGGACCGCCGAGATCGGTCTGCGCCGGGCCCTCGGCGCCCGCCGTCACCACATCGCCGCCCAGTTCCTGCTCGAATCAGTGGTGATCGGCCTGCTCGGCGGCATCATCGGCGCCAGCACCGGCATCCTCGCCGTCGTCACCATCAGCGTCGCCCGCCAGTGGACCCCCGTCGTCGACGCCACCCTCACCGCCGGTTCCCCCCTGGTCGGCGCCGTGGTCGGCCTGCTGGCCGGCCTCTACCCGTCGATCCGCGCCGCCCGCATGCAACCGGTCGACGCACTACGCGGGCCGGGCTGAGAATGTAAAAGGCCTCCCACCGGCGGTGGGAGGCCTTTTACATTGGTGCGCCCGAAGGGACTCGAACCCCTAACCTTCTGATCCGTAGTCAGATGCTCTATCCATTGAGCTACGGGCGCTTGCCTTGCTACTTCCTTGCTTGCTCAGTCAGCATACACACCTGACTTTCGCGCGGAGACTCCGGGATTCGAACCCGGGAGGGGCGTTAAACCCCAACCGCATTAGCAGTGCGGCGCCATAGACCAGACTAGGCGAAGTCTCCTCGGCAGCCCGTAGGCCACCGCGGAACGAGGATACCGTGCCCGTCCCGGCGGGGGCAAAGCAACCTCCCCGGCCGCGCCGGAACGGGTTTTCCTGGCACGGTCGCCGGGCTGCAAAACCGTGGTCAACAGCTAGGCTACCTGGGCATGGAGGACCATGCGGAGGGCACGCGGCACGGTGACGAACCGGGCCGGGCGGGCAAGCGGTCAAGCGATCGGTCACGGCCGTCCCAGGCGCCGTTCCGAGCCGCCGAACCGGAGCGGACCGAACCGAAGCCGGAACGGAACGCGGGCCGTAAAACACCGCCACCCGCGGTGACATTCCGGCCCCCGGTCGCACCACCGGTGGTTCCGCCGCAGGTCAGAGCGGGTGAAGAAGCCAAAAACCAAGACCCTTCGCCGGTACGGGACGAAGCACCACCGACGCCGGAATCGCCGGATGTGACGGTGGACACGCCGTCGGCGCGAAAAGCATCGCCCAGAAAAGCGGCCACGCCTCGAAAGGCCGCTTCGCCGGTGCCCCGAAAGGCACCGGCGCCCCGCCGTGCCGCATCGCCAGCGAAGTCTTCACCAGCCGAAACGCCGAACTTCGTCCAGACGCCTGAATCGGCTGAGATCGCTGAAGCAGCCGATCCGAAAGGCGCCGCGCCGCCGAAGCCCGAGGTGACGGCGGCGCCGGCCGTCCCCACGACGCCGGCCGGTCCGGCGGCATCCGAGGTGACCGCGGCACCGGCCGATCCCACCCCGGCCAAGCGCGCAAAGGTGACCAAGGCCACGAAAAAGGCCGCGGTCTCGCGGCGAATTCCCGCCAAGCGTGCCGAACCCCTTCTCCTGCCCACCGACACACCGGCCCCCGCTTCGACCTCGATCCCGGCAGAGCCCCGCACTTCCCCGGAGACGGAGACCCCACCCGCGGCTCCGGACGCGATTCCGGCGGAGAGCCAGGCACCCCCAGAAGCCGAGCCACGCGCCGCCGGCACCCAGCCGGAGAAGCCGGCGCAGGCGCTGGCCACCGAGCCGGAGACCGAGGCCGCAACTTCGCCCGTGGACGACACTTCCGCCGCGCCCGAATCCCCGACGTCCGGACCGGCCGATGTTCCGGCGCCGGTCGGGACTCCGGCGGCTGCGTCACGGGACGCCGCCGCCAAGGCTGCGGCGCCGGTCGAAGCTTCGGCCGATGGCCCCCGAAACGCCGTGGCCGAGGTTCCACCGGCTGATACTTCGGCCGCTGAACCTGCGGCCGTGTCGACCCCGGCGGTGGATGAGACCCCGGCCGCCGGACCGGCGGACTCCACGGCCGAGGTTTCGGCGCCGGTCGAAACTCCGGTGGCAGCGTCACAGGCTGTCGTGGCCGAGGAGCCGGCGCCGGTCGAGACGCTGGCGGCTGCGTCACAGGACGTTGCCGCCGAGGTCCCGGCTCCCGCGCAGGTGGCGGAACCGCCGGCCGAAGCCGTCACCGCTCCTCAGCCGGCGGAGAGCCGCGCTACGGACCGGCCCCCTGCTGCCACGCTCGCCTCACCCACCGTCCGGGCCGGGCTCATCGAGCGTCCGGGACACGCCGGTGAACTCCTGGCGCTGTCCGCTGTGGAAACGCTCGGCCCGCGAGCCGGCGAGTGGGCACGCCAGATGCGCGATCTCTACCCGGCAGCCGACGCCGACGGTCTCGCCCGGCTGGCGACGATGCGCTCGGCCCGCACCTCCGCCGTCACCGGAATGCTGGCCGCCACCACCGGCGGTTACGCGCCGGTGGTCGAGTACGCCTCCGTCGCCTGGGTGCAGGCCTCCGTGGTGCTGCGGGTGGCCGCCGCCTACGGCGCCGACCCGGCCGCCCCGGAGCGCGCCGTCGACCTGCTGGTCCTGCTGCGGCTGCACGCCAGCCCGGAAAGCGCCCGCGCCGCCTTGGACAACGCGATCGGCGAACACGGCGGTGGCGCGCTGCGCGCCCACCCCTTGGAAGGCATCTGGCGCCTCGCCACCCCGCTCGCCGCCCGCGTCGGCGGCTGGCTCGCCCTCCGCACCGCCGCCCGCCTCCTCCCCGGCGCCGCGATCCTGGTCGCCGCCCTCACCGACGCCGCCGCCACCGACCTCCTGACCGCCCGCGCCATCGCCCACTACCGCCACCGCTCCCGCGCCACCGAAACCATCTGACTACGGATCAGAAAGCCGTGTACGAACGAACCGCCTCCCACCGTCCGGTGCGAGGCGGTTCGCCATACCTCGATCACATGGATGCCGGCACCTGTACACCCTCGGAACTCACTGGCGCACAGATCCGGCTCGGCCCGGCAGCTTCGCCGATGAGGAAACGCTGGCCGCTACGATCGCCCACGAGCACACGCACGTCCTGGTCGTGGCACGGGCGGACTCGGCATACGCCGTACCGGGGTGGGTGTGGACGGTTGAGAGCGCGTAACGCGGTGGACCGAGGTCGCCTACTTCGGCGATAGGCTCGCGGCGGCCGTCGCCAGGCGGCGGGCGGCCTCGGTCAGATCTGCCTCGCCGTAGTGGGAGAACGCCAGCCGGATCGGGCGGCCGGGTGCCGGGTGGAGGAAGAACGTGTTGCCGGGCAGGAAGCCGACCCCGTGCCGTGCCGCCGGCTCCACCAACTGATCCGCACTCAATAGCCGCACCCACAAGAACCAGCCCCCCGCCGGTACGTCGAACGCCGCCTGCGGCACATACCGGCGCAGCGCGTCGACGAGTGCGTCACGCTGCCCGGCATACCGCCGCCTGATCCGTTCGAGATGGGCGTCGAACGCCCCGGAGCCGGCGAACTCCGCCATGGCCAGCGCCGCCGTGTGGTTCACCCCGCCGCCACTGTCGACGTAACCCCGGCGGACCAGCGCCGCGACCCGGTCCGCCGACGCCGTGATCCAGCCGAGCCGTAGCCCGGGAGCGACCGTCTTGGCGAACGACCCGATCCGGATCACCGTGTCGGCCGAGTCCGCCGAGAAGAGCGGAGCCGGTGCCGGCACGCCGTCGTACGACAGCTCCCGGTACGTGTCGTCCTCCACGATCGTGACGCCACCCCGCCGCGCCACCTCGATCAACTCCGCCCGCCGCGCCGCCGGCAGCGACCGCCCGGTCGGGTTCCCGTACGTCGGCACCAGGTAGAGCAGCGTCACCGGCCGCCCCGCCGCACGCCGCCGCTCGATCAGCTCCAGCATCGCCGCCGGATCGATCCCGTCCGCGTCGGCCGGTGCCGCCACCAGGTCGAGCCCGTGGTCCGCGAGCGTGGCCAGCGCGAGGTGATAGGTAGGCGTGTCCACCAGCACGCCGCCACCCCGGCCGAATACGCTCGCGACCAGCTCCAGCGCGTGCGACGCTCCCGCGGTCACGAAAACCTCGCCGCCCGCCCGTGACTTGATCCACTCGATCAGCGGACCCGGGCCGGCCGCGTACCCGTAGGTGAGCGCCGCCGCTCCATACCGGCGCAGCGCCGCGGCGGTCGCCTCCGCCCACTCACCCACCGGTAGGGCATCCGGATGCGGATGCCCCCAGCCGAGATCGAGCGTTCCGGGCGCGGTGTGGAACTGCACGAGGGCCATGTTTCACATGAAACATCACCTAGCCGACGCCGCCGTGAGGAGCTCGCGGAGCCGGCTGTAGGCGTTGTTCTGCTCCTCGGCCTGCATGGACCCGTTGATCTGCACCGTCTCGCCGCTGCGCAGCACGATCTCGTACCGCGGCGGGATTTTTCGCACCTTGCCGCCGGACGCGATCTCCTCGATCGGGATGTAGCGCGTGCCTGGTGTGCCCACCACGGCCTCCGCGTCGCCCTGCTGCACCCAGTCCATGATCCGCCCGCGCTTCTTGTAGGCCATCGCGAACCGGCCCAGTGACGGGACCAGTGCCACGCCGGTGTCCAGCACCACCACGTCGGTGTACGCCCCCGCCACCTTCATGTTGATCACGCCGCCCAGCACGGACGCGCGGCGCAACGGTACGGTCGCCGCGACCTGCTTCGCCGCGGACACGTCGATGCCGAGGTCCGAGAGCTTCGCGCGCGCCGAGGCGAGCGTGGCCGGGTCGACCGCGAGCCGCGCCACCGGTGCCAGGTCCAGCTCGGAGCCGTCCGCGGCCAGCAGCCGGGGTGCGCCGGTCCACGAGTGGTCCCAGCTGGCGACGCCGGAGCGCACCGCGGCCAGCGAGAACAGTGCGTCGAGCGGGTCGGCGAAGCGCTTCGTGGCCTCCTCGGGGGAGGCGGACGGGAAGACCACCGCGGCCATCGCGGGCAGCCGGCCGGCCTCGATCTGGTCGAGGACCGCGCCGACGTCGGTGACCGGCACGCCGAGCGCCCGGGTCAGCGCGCGCAGCAGGCCGTCCATGTTGTCCTGCAGCCGGGCGCTGGCGCCGGTGCCGATGAACTGCTGCCAGGGCAGCACGGTCAGGTTGCGTCCGCCGAGGATGTGCTGCTGCAGCGCGAGCCCGGCCTGCCCGAGCTCGGGGATGAGCACCTCGGCCGGCCGGTCGTCCGGCGTGACTGGGGATTCCGGCGCCGCGTTGATCGCCGCGACCCGGACGCCGATCGGCGGGTGGCTGTCCCAGCGGGACTGCCGCTCCTCGGCCGAGGAAGCGGACGAACGCAGCGCCGCGATCTCCTCGGCCCGCGCGGTGAGTAGTTCCCGGAATCCGGCGAACAGGTCGTCCGGCGCGGCGCCCGCGTCGAGCCCGGGTCCGACGTACCGGCCGAGGTAGAAGTCGAATGCCGCGTCCAGCACGCGCACCTCCTCCAGCGCGCTCGCGGCCGCGGCCCGGCCGGCGACCCGGACGGACGCGAGGTCGGCCTCGAGTTCCTGCCGGCGGCTGACCGCGTTGTCGACCAGCAGGAACAACCGGCCGTACCCGCGGTAGACGTAGCCGACCAGGTTGCCGGCGCCGAGGTGTTCGATCGTGCGGCCCATCGCCATCCGCCCCCGGTACGACACGGCCGCGAGCCGGGTGTGCGAGCCGGAGAAGTGGCCGAGTTCGTGCGCGAGCACCGAGCGCAGCTGCGCGACCGTGAACGTCTGCAGCAGCGGCATGCCGATCAGCATGGTGCGACGCCCGCCGATCAGGCCCATCAGCCGGCTCTTCTCGGAGACGGCCGCGTTGACCTCCGGCACCAGGAAGATCTCGTCGGGTGCGCGGGTGCCGACCGCCTGGGCGAGCTCGTCGACGATCGCCCACAGGTGTGGCACCTGGTCCCGGCGCAGCGGGATGCCGTTCGGGTCGCCGCTCTGCGCGCGGACCGCCTTCCAGGTGCCGTAGCCGACCGCCCAGACCGTGGCGCCGAAGACGAACAGGGCGATCTTGGTAGCGCCGGCGCCGCTGTTGCTGTGGCTGCCGACCCAGATCGCCAGCGCGGTGCCGGCCACGAAGAGCAGCAGCGCCACCAGGTAGAAGCCGGCCAGCATGATGATGGAGATCAGCGCGCGGAACGCTGTCGTCATTGGAGTCCTCCCCGTGTCGGCACGGGAAGCTACCGGTCCCCGGGTCAGCGCACAATCGGCTTTATTCTTCAATTCCAGAGTTCTTCCGACCCGAGGAGTCACGGAGTCACATGAGCACCGAGACGCTGGAGTTTCAGGCCGAGGCGCGCCAGCTGCTGCAGCTGATGGTCCACTCGATCTACTCGAACAAGGACATCTTCCTGCGGGAGCTCATCTCGAACGCGTCCGACGCCCTCGACAAGCTGCGCCTGGAGTCGCTGGTCGACAAGGACCTCGACGCGGACACGTCCGACCTGCACATCGCGATCGAAGCGGACCGGGAGGCGCGCACGCTGACCGTACGCGACAACGGCATCGGCATGTCCCGCGAGGACGTGGTCCGGCTGATCGGCACGATCGCGAAGTCCGGCACCGCGGAGGTCCTGGCCAAGCTGCGCGAGGCGAAGGAGAACGCGGAACTGATCGGTCAGTTCGGCGTGGGCTTCTACTCGACCTTCATGGTCGCCGACCGGGTCGTGCTGACGACCCGCAAGGCAGGAGAGGCCGAGGGTACGAGGTGGGAGTCCGCCGGTGAGGGCACCTACACGATCGAGGCGGTCGCGGACGCGCCGCAGGGCACGAGCGTGACGCTGCACCTCAAGCCGGAGGACAGCGAGGACCACCTCTACGACTACACCACCGAGTGGAAGATCCGCGAGATCGTCAAGCGGTACTCGGACTTCATCTCCTGGCCGATCCGGATGACCACGGAGAAGACCGGCGAGGACGAGACGGTCGAGTACGAGACGCAGACGCTCAACTCGATGAAGGCGCTCTGGGCCCGCCCCCGCAAGGAGGTGGAGCAGTCCGAGTACAACGACTTCTACCGGCACATCAGCCACGACTGGTCGGACCCGCTTGAGACGATCCACATGAAGGCGGAGGGCACGTTCGAGTACGAGGCGCTGCTCTTCATCCCGTCGCGAGCGCCGTTCGATCTGTTCATGCGCGAGGGCAAGCGCGGCCCGCAGCTGTACGTGAAGCGCGTCTTCATCATGGAGGACGCGGAGGCGCTGCTCCCCGACTACCTGCGGTTCGTCAAGGGCGTGGTGGACGCGCACGACCTGTCGCTGAACATCTCCCGCGAGATCCTCCAGCAGGACCGGCAGATCCAGGCCGTCCGCCGGCGTCTGGTCAAGAAGATCCTCTCGACGGTACGGGACCTCCAGCAGAACGATAACGAGAAGTACCAGACGTTCTGGCGCGAGTTCGGCCGCGCGGTCAAGGAAGGCCTGATCAACGACACGGACAACCAGGGCGCGATCCTGGAGATCCTGTCCGCCGCCTCCACGCATGCCGAGGAGGGCGTGACCACGCTGGCCGACTACGTCAGCCGGATGAAGGACGGCCAGCAGCACATCTACTACATGACCGGTGAGTCCCGCTCGATGATCGAGAACTCGCCGCACATGGAGGCGTTCCGCGCCAAGGGCTTCGAGGTGCTGATCCTGACCGACCCGGTGGACGAGGTCTGGGTGGAGCGGGTCACCGAGTTCGACGGCAAGCCGCTGCAGTCGATCGCGAAGGGCCAGGTCGACCTGGAGTCGGAGGAGGAGAAGGAGGCCGCGAAGCCGGAGCAGGAGCAGCGGAAGAAGGACTTCGCGGAGCTGCTGACCTGGATGACCGGCGCGCTGTCGGAGAACGTCAAGGAGGTCCGGCTCTCCTCCCGGCTCACCACGTCGGCCGCGTGCATCGTCGGCGACGAGAACGACGTGACGCCCACGCTGGAGAAGATGTACCGCGCGATGGGCCAGGACGTGCCGCACGTCAAGCGGATCCTGGAGCTGAACCCGACGCACCCGCTGGTGACCGGTCTGCGTACCGCTATTGAGTCGGGCTCAAAGGACGCGCAGAAGGACACCGCCGAGCTGATCTACGGCATGGCGCTGCTGGCCGAGGGCGGCGAACTGTCCGACCCGTCCCGGTTCACCCGACTGCTCGCCGACCGGCTCGCCGCGACGCTCTAGGAGGGAAGGTACGGCCCGGTGACGAACTCGCCGTCCTTCGTGAACGGGTAGAGGTTCGGTTTGCAGCCGCCGAGATCGATCGACTGCTGCATCATGATGGGCGCGAGTTCGCCCGGGCCGGAACACCCCTGGTGGTCGAACCCCAGGTAGTGCCCCATCTCGTGGTTGATCACCGCGGCGGGGTACTCGTCCACCGACGCCACGCCGGAACCCTGCAGCCAGCGTCGCAGGTTGATCATGATGATGTTTCCGGACTTGCAGGAGTACTTGCCCTCGGTGTCCAGCCCCACCTGCCGGCACACCCGGTCCACCGTGTCCGGCGAGGCCAGCCGGATCCGCACCTTGTACTGAGGCCCGCTCACTCGCTGGAACCGCCACGACTCGTTGTGTATGCCGTGCTCCGGCTCGGTGACCGGATACCTGTCCGAGGCCGGCCAGCTCTGCGGATGCTCGAACACGGTCTCGATCGCGTCCGCGAAGTCGTCCGTCATCACCTTCGGCAGGTCACCCCAGTCGACGCCGGACTCCACCTCCACCCGGTACGTGATCAACGTCCGCCCCTTGCCGATCACGTAGTTCGAGCCCCGGGCCGTCTCGTAGGCGCCGTCCCCCTGCTCCGGTACCTGCTCATCAGCCACCGGAACCGGACTGGGCGACGGACTCGGGCCCGCGCTCGGGCTCGGCTCCGTCTCGGACACCGCGGTCACCTCGACGTCCCCGGCCCGCCACTCCGGCTCCGTGCCGGTCGCGGTCCCGCACGCCGACAACGCCACGACCAGCGCACTCGTCCCTATGATCCGACCCGCACGCACGCGCACCGACCGACCTCCCCGCCGAGTGCCCACCCCGGGAAGCAGACACCATCCACGCCGACGATTCCGGGACAGGCTGCTCAAGGCCAGCTCAAAACCTGTCCAGCGGTACGTCGCTCCGAGCGGTAGACGGCCCGGCGGGAGCCCAGGTGGTCAGAAAGTGTCGTACCCCACTACTAGCGTGTCGGCATGGTCAGCGCGGCGGCATACGCATACCTCGATCACTCGGCGTTCGTGCCGGACAGTGGGCTCCTGCTCCAGACGTCCGGCGGCCCGTCCGCCCACCCGCGGTTCTTCGACGGCTTCCTCACCGAGCCCGGCGCCGCCGCGGCCGGGTTGCTCGCCGTCGCCGAGGTCGCCCGCACCCGATACTTCCGGCCGGTCAGCCCGGCGAGCCTCGACCCGGTGGTGACCGCCGGCTCCGACCGGCTGCGCTTCGAGTCGTTCTCCGGCTGCTGTGGTGTCTACGCGCGCCTCGACGTGCTGCCGACCGGTGTCGACGGCACCATCACCGACCACGGCACGACGAATGTGGATGTCAACGTGCCGCTCCAGCGCGCGCTCTCCCGCGTCGGCCGCACCGACCCGATGCACCTCTCGGTCGGGCCGGATGATCTGACCGTCACCACGTTCGACGGGCCGCTGGTCGAGCGAAAGGTGCCGCTGCCGTCCCGCTGGCTGCGCGGTTTCGCCGAGGCCCAGGTGATCACGTCGAGGTTCGACCCGCGCGCCGAGGTCGGCGTGGCCGAGGCCCGCGCGCTGCTGCACCGCCTGCCGGTCGCCGAGCGCGGCGTGCTCTGGGCGATCCCGTCCGGCCGGTCGCTGCGCCTGACCTCCCGCCCGGTGCCCGGTGCGGTCTGTCTGCCCGGCGCCGGCCGTCTGGTCGCGCTCCGACCGTTCCTGCGCTTCGCCACCACACTGCGGGTGTACGGTCCGGCCGTCGCCGCGGGCAGTGGGCCGGTCGCCAGCACCTGGGAGCTCAGCTCGCCCGCCATGCGCCTGTCGCTCACGCTCTCCCCGGAGCCGTACCGTGGCTTCTCCGGCGAGGGCGCGGTGCTGGAGTCGCTGGCCGCGGACGACGCGGCCGACGACGCCGACCTGATCGGCGCGCTGCTTGCCTGGGATCCGACGATCGACGTGGACGCGCTCGCGGTCTCGTCCGGGCTGCCCGCCGCGCGGGTCCGTGACGCGCTCACCCAGCTCGGCACGGCCGGCCGGGTCGGCTTCGACGTGGCCGAGGCCGGCTACTTCCACCGCACCCTGCCCTACGACGCGTCCGCCGCCGCGAAGCTGAACCCGCGACTCGTCGGCGCCCGCGCGCTGGTCACGGCCGGTGCCGTGACGATCGAGGGAGATTCCGCCACGGTACGAAGCGGTGCTGAGACCTACCGCGTGCGCATGCTCGCCGACGACACGTTCACCTGTACCTGCCCGTGGTGGGCCAAGCACCGCGGCGACCGGGGCCCGTGCAAGCACGCACTCGCGGCCCGCATGGTCCGCACCGGCGAGACCGCCGACCAGGACGAGCCGGCCGAGGTGCTGTCATGACCACCGAGCTGCCCACCAGCACCGACACGCTCCTTCAGTGGCTCGACCGCCGTCAGCGCAACAAGGACTACCGCGGCGTCGCCAGCCTGCTCAGCAAGATTTCCGAGGAGGACCGGCTCGCGCTCGCGCCACTGGTCGAGGCACAGATCAAGTCGATCAAGGGGGAGGACTGGTGGCGCGGCTCGCTGACGCCCGACCAGGCCGGCCTCGGGCTGATCGTGCTCGGCACCGCACCGACCGCCGCCCGCGCCGCCGCGCTGCTCACCCGTCGTGACATACGCGAAGGCTGGGGCCGCATCCCCCGGCGGCCCTTGCTCGAGGTCGTGCGCGCCCGCCAGGTCCCGTGGCTCGGCGACCTGGCCACCCGCATCGCCGGCAAGCTCACCGCGCGCGACGTCGCCTGGTCCGGCGAGTGGGATTTCGCCGCCACGCTGCTGGCCGAGTCCGGCACCACACCGCCGGTCACCGAGGCCGTCACCCGCGGCTGGCTGGCCCGGATCACCCGGTTCGAGCACAACGAGAAGCCGGTGCCGGTCATCGACCGGCTGCGCGACGACCCCTACCTCGACCTGCTGCTGCCGTCCATCTTCGAGATCGACGGCCTCGGCGCGGAGCTGGTCGCCGGCCAGTGGAACCCGGACACCCGGGAGTGGGACACCAAGCCGCACGTCATGCTCGCGCTCGCCCGGCTCGCCGCCGAGGGCCGTCTCGACCGCGCGATGCTGCTCGACGGCACGCTCGACCGGCTCGTGCGCGGCGACCGGCCGAACGCGTTGCGGGCGTTCACCGCGCTGCACGACACGCTCGCCCCCACCCCGGCCGAGCAGGCCGACCGCGTGCTCGACTACGCCCAGCTGCTGCCGGTCGCGCCGGCACCGGTCGCCACGCTCGGCCAGCGTGCGCTCCGCGCGGTCGACGAGATCGGCCGACTGGAGCTGGAGACGCTGCTCGACGCGTCCGCCGCCGTGCTGCTCCGCAAGGAGAAGACGCTGGTCAAGACGCAGCTCTCCGCGCTGGAGAAGATCGCCCGCCGGGAGCCCGACCGGCTCGGCGACATCATGGCCACGGTCGCGGTCGCGTTCGGCCACACCGCGCTCGACATCCAGGAGCGCGCGCTGACCATCGTCGGCAAACACGTCGGCAAGCTCGGCCCCGGCGACGTGGCCCGGCTCGCGGACGAGGCGGCCCCGCTCGGCGGCGACCTGCCGGCCCGTGCGGCCGCGCTGTTCGGCACCACGATCGACGAGCCGGAGCCGGTCGACCCGGCCGTCGCGTTGGCACCGGCCCCGCCTGCCGCCGAGATGCCGCCGCCGATCGCGAGCGCCGACGAGCTGGCCGAGGAGATCAGCAGTCTGGTGCACACGGAGACCGCGGTCCGCTGGGAGCGGGTGCTCGCCGGCGTCGTCGCGCTGCACGCGGCCAGCCGCCGCGACGAACTCGTCACGGCGCTTCGCCCGGTGCTCGCCCGGCACGCCGACGCGTTGGTGCGGAACACGTGGGTCCGGCGGCCGGCCTACATCTCCCTCGGCGAGGTGCTCCGCGGCATCACGGAACCGCAGGACCGGAAGGCCGGCATCTGGCAGCGGATGGCCGCGTCCGTCCGGGACGCCTGGCAGGACGGGACTCTCCCCGGAACCGACGGGGCCGACCAGGGCCCGCCCGGGGTGCTGGCGCTCCGGGTCGCGGAGATCGCCGGGCGGATTCACCGGGCGCCGGTCCCGATGCTGGTCGCCACGCCGACCCACGTGAACGGCTCGCTCGACGCCGCGGTGTTGCTCGACCGGCTGATCCGCGCCGAGGTCGAGGGGTGGCAGCCGTGGCGGCTCGACCTGGAGCAGGCGCTGGTCCGGGTGCCCCGCGAGGTCGACCCGGCCGTTGCCGGCCGGGCGGCCGCGCTGACCAGCGAGTCCGGCAGGCGGTTCGCGGACTGGCTGCGCGGCGGCGGCCTGCCGGACCCGGTCAGCACCGTGATCGAGCAGCGTGCCCGGGAGAAGAGGAACTACTACAGCTGGGGAGACGTGGACCGGCGGGTGGTCGTCGCGCTGGAGCCGGCCCACGCGCGCCCGACCGGGCTGATCCTGGAGAGCCGCCTGCTGCGCCTGACTCGGGCAGCACACCCGTCGTACGCCGACGTCGAGGCCGGTGACGTGTGGGCGGCCGTGCTCCCGCACCACCGGGACACGATCGCGGCCTGGGCGCTGCCCGCGATCGCCGGCCTCGCCGACGCCGAGCAGAAGGGGGCCGGTGCGCTGCTGCCGCAGCTCGCGGAGGGGGACGGCCCGGTCGGACCCGCGCTCACCTACGCCGTGGCGTACGCGCTGGGCGCCCGCCACGAACCGGACCGGATCGCCGCGGTCGACGCGTTCCTGCTGCTGCTCGCGCGCGGGACCACGTTCGCCGGTGGGGTGGGCGCGGCGCTGGCCGACCTCGCCACGGACGGAATGGTGAAGCTGAGCCGCGTGGTCGGGCCGTTGGGCGACATCCACCGGTCCGGCGGTTCCGGTGGAGCGTGGCAATTACTCACGGTGGCACTTCCGGTACTGCTGCCGCTCACACCGCGTGCGCTGCCGGATCTGCTGGAGCTGTCCGCGCAGGTGGCGCCGGCCGCGGGTGCCCGCGGGTCGTTTGCCGAGCTGGACGCGGTTGCCGCGCGGGGCGGCTCGTCCCGCCTGGTGCGGGAGGCGAAGCGTTTGCAACACGTGTTGAATCGGTAACTCAAAGTGGCACGTTTGAACGGTAGGGGGGCCGATTTGGCGCCGAAGCGGACTCCCTGTAATGTTCTCTTCAGCGGGGCACCGGGCCAGCGAAGCGGAAACGCAGACGGGCCGGTCCGCTGAATCCCAAGATCTACCGTTGAGGTAACCTTCTGCGGTCTGAAACTGGGAAGCCAGGACGTTCGAGTTACAGCCCGAAAAACACCGGGTTGACACGGCGAGAACGACCCGGTAGGTTAGACCAAGTGCCCGGCGGAGACAAAGGGTACGGAACGGACGAAATACCCCACGGCGGGGTCCGGTTGACCCGGGTCGCGGTGTGGTGTGTGGTTGTTCTTTGAGAACTCAACAGGGTGCTTGAAAAGCCAGTGCCAATTGATTTATACCCCGGCCGGAGCTTTGGTTTCGGTTGGATTCCTTTGGCAGTTTGATGACTGTCGGGACAGATTTTCTCTAGATTTCGTTGGAGAGTTTGATCCTGGCTCAGGACGAACGCTGGCGGCGTGCTTAACACATGCAAGTCGAGCGGAAAGGCCCTTCGGGGTACTCGAGCGGCGAACGGGTGAGTAACACGTGAGTAACCTGCCCCAGACTTTGGGATAACCCTCGGAAACGGGGGCTAATACCGGATACTCCTTCAGATTCGCATGGATCAGTCGGGAAAGTTTTTCGGTCTGGGATGGACTCGCGGCCTATCAGCTTGTTGGTGGGGTAATGGCCTACCAAGGCGACGACGGGTAGCCGGCCTGAGAGGGCGACCGGCCACACTGGGACTGAGACACGGCCCAGACTCCTACGGGAGGCAGCAGTGGGGAATATTGCACAATGGGCGGAAGCCTGATGCAGCGACGCCGCGTGAGGGATGACGGCCTTCGGGTTGTAAACCTCTTTCAGCAGGGACGAAGCGCAAGTGACGGTACCTGCAGAAGAAGCGCCGGCCAACTACGTGCCAGCAGCCGCGGTAAGACGTAGGGCGCGAGCGTTGTCCGGATTTATTGGGCGTAAAGAGCTCGTAGGCGGCTTGTCGCGTCGAATGTGAAATCCCGTGGCTCAACTGCGGGTCTGCATTCGATACGGGCAGGCTAGAGTTCGGTAGGGGAGACTGGAATTCCTGGTGTAGCGGTGAAATGCGCAGATATCAGGAGGAACACCGGTGGCGAAGGCGGGTCTCTGGGCCGATACTGACGCTGAGGAGCGAAAGCGTGGGGAGCGAACAGGATTAGATACCCTGGTAGTCCACGCTGTAAACGTTGGGCGCTAGGTGTGGGGGGCCTCTCCGGTCCTCTGTGCCGCAGCTAACGCATTAAGCGCCCCGCCTGGGGAGTACGGCCGCAAGGCTAAAACTCAAAGGAATTGACGGGGGCCCGCACAAGCGGCGGAGCATGCGGATTAATTCGATGCGACGCGAAGAACCTTACCTGGGTTTGACATCACCGCAAATCCTCCAGAGATGGGGGGTCCTTCGGGGGCGGTGACAGGTGGTGCATGGCTGTCGTCAGCTCGTGTCGTGAGATGTTGGGTTAAGTCCCGCAACGAGCGCAACCCTCGTTCCATGTTGCCAGCACGTTATGGTGGGGACTCATGGGAGACTGCCGGGGTCAACTCGGAGGAAGGTGGGGATGACGTCAAGTCATCATGCCCCTTATGTCCAGGGCTTCACGCATGCTACAATGGCCGGTACAATGGGCTGCGATACCGTGAGGTGGAGCGAATCCCAAAAAGCCGGTCTCAGTTCGGATCGGGGTCTGCAACTCGACCCCGTGAAGTCGGAGTCGCTAGTAATCGCAGATCAGCAACGCTGCGGTGAATACGTTCCCGGGCCTTGTACACACCGCCCGTCACGTCACGAAAGTCGGCAACACCCGAAGCCGGTGGCCCAACCCCTTGTGGGAGGGAGCCGTCGAAGGTGGGGCTGGCGATTGGGACGAAGTCGTAACAAGGTAGCCGTACCGGAAGGTGCGGCTGGATCACCTCCTTTCTAAGGAGCAACTTCACCTGAAAAGGTGCAAGAAGCCCGCGGTCCGCGAATGCCGGATCGGGGTGCTCATAGGCGGAGACACTGGCCGAGATGAGAGCCGGCAACGGCCGACCTGCCTAGTACACCTCAGCGATGGGGAAGGAACGGTGCGAGGGTTCGGTGCGGCTAGCACGATTCGATTAGCACCCTGTTGAGTCCTGAAGGAACAACCGTGAGGTTGGGTCTTCGAGGAACTGAACGCCAGGCATGACCTTGCGCGACATACCGCCGAATGTTTTCGGGCTGGTGTTGTGTGTGGTGGTTGTGGGTTGGTTGTTTGTTGAGAATTGCACAGTGGACGCGAGCATCTTTGTTTTCTGTAGGTCAAGTTGTCAAGGGCGAACGGTGGATGCCTTGGCACCAGGAGCCGATGAAGGACGTGGGAGGCGACGATACGCCTGGGGGAGCTGTCAACCGAGCTGTGATCCCAGGATTTCCGAATGGGGGAACCCGGCACCAGTCATGTGGTGTCACCTACACCTGAATTCATAGGGTGTGTGGAGGGAACGCGGGGAAGTGAAACATCTCAGTACCCGCAGGAAGAGAAAACAACATGTGATTCCGCGAGTAGTGGCGAGCGAAAGCGGATCTAGCCTAAACCGATATCGCGTGATACCTGTCAGGGGTTGCGTTATCGGGGTCGTGGGACCATCTTTCCATTACTGACATGGTGGACGAAAGTTACAAAGTCGATTGTTAACGGAACAGTCTGGAATGTCTGGCCGTAGACGGTGAAAGTCCGGTACGTGAAAATAGTCGATCTTTCGTGATGGCACCCGAGTAGCAGCGGACTCCTGAAATCTGCTGTGAATCTGCCAGGACCACCTGGTAAGGCTGAATACTTCCTGGTGACCGATAGCGGACGAGTACCGTGAGGGAATGGTGAAAAGTACCCCGGGAGGGGAGTGAAATAGTACCTGAAACCGTTCGCCTACAATCCGTCGGAGCCTTTTGGGGTGACGGCGTGCCTTTTGAAGAATGAGCCTGCGAGTTAGTGGCATGTGGCGAGGTTAACCCGGGTGGGGTAGCCGTAGCGAAAGCGAGTCTGAAGAGGGCGTTCGAGTCGCATGTTCTAGACCCGAAGCGGGGTGATCTAGCCATGGGCAGGCTGAAGCGCGGGTAAGACCGTGTGGAGGGCCGAACCCACCAACGTTGAAAAGTTGGGGGATGACCTGTGGTTAGGGGTGAAAGGCCAATCAAACTCCGTGATAGCTGGTTCTCCCCGAAATGCATTTAGGTGCAGCGTTGCGTGTTTCTTGCCGGAGGTAGAGCACTGGATGGCCTAGGGGCCCTACAAGGTTACTGAAGTCAGCCAAACTCCGAATGCCGGTAAGTGAGAGCGTGGCAGTGAGACTGCGGGGGATAAGCTTCGTAGTCGAGAGGGAAACAGCCCAGATCGCCAGCTAAGGCCCCTAAGCGTGTGCTAAGTGGAAAAGGATGTGGGATCGCATTGACAACCAGGAGGTTGGCTTAGAAGCAGCCACCCTTTAAAGAGTGCGTAATAGCTCACTGGTCAAGTGGTTCCGCGCCGACAATGTAGCGGGGCTCAAGTACACCGCCGAAGCTGTGGCATTCACACTTTGTGTGGATGGGTAGGGGAGCGTCGTTCAGCGGGTGAAGCTGCCGGGTGACCGAGTGGTGGACGCTGGACGAGTGAGAATGCAGGCATGAGTAGCGAATGAAGGGTGAGAATCCCTTCCGCCGGATGACCAAGGGTTCCAGGGCCAGGCTAATCCGCCCTGGGTGAGTCGGGACCTAAGGCGAGGCCGAGAGGCGTAGTCGATGGACAACGGGTTGATATTCCCGTACCCGCGAAGAAGCGTCCCTGCCGAACCTCACTGTGCTAACCACGCGAACTGATTGACGTCTTCGGACTGATAAAGGGGAGTCTGGGATCCTGGTGGGTAGTAGGCAAGCGATGGGGTGACGCAGGAAGGTAGCTGAGCCCGGTGAGTGGTTGTGCCGGGGTAAGCGTGTAGGCCGTGTCATAGGCAAATCCGTGACGCATATAGGCTGAGACGTGATGCCGAGCCGATTCAGGT
The DNA here is from genome assembly GCF_030813715.1 of Catenuloplanes indicus. Classification (NCBI taxonomy): domain Bacteria; kingdom Bacillati; phylum Actinomycetota; class Actinomycetes; order Micromonosporales; family Micromonosporaceae; genus Catenuloplanes; species Catenuloplanes indicus. The sequence goes on along the minus strand of NZ_JAUSUZ010000001.1, from coordinate 4,756,965 downwards.
GAAGTCAGTGATCCTATGCTGCCGAGAAAAGCCTCTAGCGAGCTTTGAGCGGCCCGTACCCTAAACCGACACAGGTGGTCAGGTAGAGAATACCGAGGCGACGGGTGAACTGTGGTTAAGGAACTCGGCAAATTGCCCCCGTAACTTAGGGAGAAGGGGGGCCGGACGCGTGAAGCCACTTGCTGGTGGAGCGTGGTATGGCCGCAGAGAGCAGGGGGAAGCGACTGTTTACTAAAAACACAGGTCCATGCGAAGTCGTAAGACGATGTATATGGACTGACGCCTGCCCGGTGCTGGAACGTTAAGGGGACCGGTTAGCCAGTGATGGCGAGGCTGAGAACTTAAGCGCCAGTAAACGGCGGTGGTAACTATAACCATCCTAAGGTAGCGAAATTCCTTGTCGGGTAAGTTCCGACCTGCACGAATGGCGTAACGACTTCCCCACTGTCTCAACCACAGGCCCGGCGAAATTGCAGTACGAGTAAAGATGCTCGTTACGCGCGGCAGGACGGAAAGACCCCGGGACCTTTACTATAGCTTGACATTGGTATTTGGGTTGGCTTGTGTAGGATAGGTGGGAGCCGGTGAAGCTCGGACGCCAGTTCGGGTGGAGGCAATCTTGAAATACCACTCTGGTTGATCTGGGTATCTAACTTCGGGCCCTTATCGGGTTCAGGGACAGTGTCTGGTGGGTAGTTTAACTGGGGCGGTTGCCTCCTAAAGGGTAACGGAGGCGCCCAAAGGTTCCCTCAGCCTGGTTGGCAATCAGGTGTTGAGTGTAAGTGCACAAGGGAGCTTGACTGTGAGACTGACGGGTCGAGCAGGGACGAAAGTCGGGACTAGTGATCCGGCACTTGCGTGTGGAAGCGGTGTCGCTCAACGGATAAAAGGTACCCCGGGGATAACAGGCTGATCTTCCCCAAGAGTCCATATCGACGGGATGGTTTGGCACCTCGATGTCGGCTCGTCGCATCCTGGGGCTGTAGCAGGTCCCAAGGGTTGGGCTGTTCGCCCATTAAAGCGGTACGCGAGCTGGGTTTAGAACGTCGTGAGACAGTTCGGTCCCTATCCGCCGCGCGCGTAGGATACTTGAGAAGGGCTGTCCCTAGTACGAGAGGACCGGGACGGACGAACCTCTGGTGTGCCAGTTGTCCTGCCATGGGCATGGCTGGTTGGCTACGTTCGGAAGGGATAACCGCTGAAAGCATCTAAGCGGGAAGCTCGCTTCAAGATGAGGTATCCCACCCACTTCGGTGGGGTAAGGCTCCCAGTAGATGACTGGGTTGATAGGCCGGAGATGTAAGCACGGTAACGTGTTGAGTTGACCGGTACTAATAGGCCGAGGACTTGACTACATTAAACGTGCAAAGTTTGCTACGCGTCCACTGTGTGATATCTGAACAAACAACCGTGACGATCCACCGGTTAAGTTCATAGTGTTACGGCGGTTATAGCGAGAGGGAAACGCCCGGTTACATTCCGAACCCGGAAGCTAAGCCTTTCAGCGCCGATGGTACTGCACTCGGGAGGGTGTGGGAGAGTAGGACGCCGCCGGACTTCTTCATGATCAGGGCCACCCCATCCGGGGTGGCCCTGATGTGTTTTTCAGGACCTCAGGGAAAATGTCGCACCCTCCCGATACGGTGACGCCGAAAGTGAGCGAGCCACGGGAGGTTGACGACATGACCGCACCTGCGTTGCCGGACGAGGACACGTTCGTCGTGCAGCCGGCGTGGCTCCGCTACCGCTATGCCCGTCGTGGTGAGCCCGGCCTGAAGCCGCGTGTCCCGGACGGGCAGAAGGCGCGGGCCGCCGTCGCGGAGTTCGCCAGCGCGATGCCTGGGCGGGTCCGCACGATGCTGGAGCACCCGCTCACCGATCCGGCGATTGCCGAGGCCGGGTTGGCGTTCCACCTCGGGCAGCCGGATCCGAGCCCGATCGGCGCCGCCGCGTCCGCGCAGGGGTGGTATCGGGTGCTGAGCTACAGCCACCACGAGAAGCTTCCGCTTCTCGCGGACCTGTGGCTCGCCGAGCACGGCCTGCGGTTTGCGGTCCGGGCGGTCGTCGAGCTCTTCTCGATGACCGTCAGCAAGCCGTACGAGTCGGTCAGTCCGTTGATCTTCACAGACGTCGTCGACCAGCGGTTCCGGATGCATCAGCGGCCGCTGCTCGACCTCGCCGCCCGGGTCCGGCACGCGTTGGCGACCGCGCCCGAGGAGGAGTACCGGGAGATCGTGGCGGTGCTGGCGGCGCAGCGGGATTCGACGGTGCTGCGCCGGGTCGCCACGTCGTTCCTGGCGCCGACCGAGGCCTCGTGGGTCGAGGCGGACACCGCGGAGATCGTCGCGACCGGCTCCGGCGAGCTGGCGCTGATCGCGCTCACGACCGTCACGACCAGGGAGCAGGTCGAGCTGATCATCCCGCCGGTCCAGCCGTGGTGGATGCTGCAGAACCCGGCGCTGCTCTACACGTTCCTGATCGGCACTCGCGCCGGCGCCTTCCCCGCCCTGCGGGTCTGGGCGCTGACGAACCTGGACGCCGCGGAGTACGCGAAGCGTTTCCTCCCCGCGCTCGGTGCGGTCCCCACGGATGAGGCCTTCCAGGCGCTGCTGGACCGGGTGGACGAGCGTTTCGTGCTGCCCGAGGTCCAGGCCGCGGCAGGCCGGTTCCCCGCGCGGGCGATCCGGCTGCTGGCGCTCCAGCCGCCGGCCAAGCGCACGCTCGCCGAGCTGCTGAACGCGGTGGTTCTGGCGAATCAGCGGCTGGCCATCGATCTGCTGGGCACGCTGCCGGAGGCGTCGGCGAGCCGGGTGCGCGACCTGCTGGACCGTGCCGCGGACGTCGCCGAGGCACCGGCCGGCTCGCTGCCGCCGTTGCTGGTCAGCCCGCCCTGGTCGGTGAAGCGCACGATCCGCAAGCCGAAGGTGATCACCGGTCTGGTCTGCGACGACCCGGTCGCGCTGGACTGGGCGTCCGGCGAGGCCGATGCCTGGTCGAAGGTGCGGCTCGAGGAGTCGTCCTGGGCCGTGAACCAGGACTGGGCGGCGATCCTCGCCGCGGCCAAGAAAGGCCGCAACAGCTGGTACAACAGCGGCCCGTTCTTCGCCTTCGCCCCGCTGTCGATGACGCTGCCGGCGATCGGGCGATGGCAACCGCGCGACCTGTGGGAACCCGGCGATCTCATGCGGGTCGTGGTGGCCCGGCACGGCATCGTGGCGTACCCGGCCGCGCTCTTCGCCGCGCAGGGTATGCCGCAGGCCGCGGCCGCGCTGCTGCCGTTCACGTCGCCCGAGGTGGCGACGCTGATGGCGGATCGGTACGCGCGGCTCAAGTCGGTGCGGTCGATCGCCCTCGCCTGGCTGCAACGCCACCCGGTCTCCGGTGCGCGGGCGCTGATCCCGGCTGCGGTCGGCAAGCCCGGGCCGGAGCGGCGGAACGCGGAGCGGGCGCTGCTGGCGATCGTCGCCGCCGGGTATGCGGACGAGGTGCGGATGGCCGCCCGGTCGTACGGCGAGGAGGTCGCGACCGAGATCGAACCGCTGATCACGACGGACCCGCTGGACCGGCTGCCGGCGAAGATCCCGGTGGTGCCGGACTGGGCGGACGCCGCGATGCTGCCCCGGTTGCAGACCGGAGCGGGCGCGCTGCCGCTCGACTCGGTGCGGCACGTGCTGACCATGCTGGCCATGTCGCGCCTCGCCGAGCCGTACCCCGGTCTGGATGTGGTGAAGGGTGTGGTGGATCGGCGGGGCCTGGCCGAGTTCGGGTGGGCGCTGTTCCGGCGCTGGCAGGCAGCCGGTATGCCGGCGAAGGAGGCGTGGGCGTTCGAGGCTCTGGCGCACGTCGGCGACGACGACGTGGTGCGCGGCCTGACGCCGCTGATCCGGGCCTGGCCGGGCGAGGGCGGGCACACGCGCGCGGTCACCGGCCTGGAGATCCTTTCGACGATCGGTACAGACGTGGCGCTGATGCACCTGCACGGCATCGCGCAGAAGGTGAAGTTCAAGGGTCTCAAGGACCGGGCGAACGAGAAGATGGCCGAGGTCGCGGCCGCGCTGAAATTGCGCCCGGAACAGCTCGCCGACCGGCTGCTGCCCGACTTCGGGCTGGACGGTTCCGGCAGTCTCACGCTCGACTACGGGTCGCGCCGCTTCGTGGTCGGCTTCGACGAGCAGCTGAAGCCGTTCGTCCGAGAGGCGGCCTCGGTCCGGTCGGGGGTGGACGGCGGGGTGGCAGCCGGGGAGGGCGGCAAGACGCTCAAGGCGCTGCCGAAGCCGGGTGTCAAGGACGACGCCGAGCTCGCGCCGGAGGCGTACCGCCGGTTCTCGGGCTTGAAAAAGGATGTTCGCACGGTCGCCGGTGACCAGATCCGGCGCCTGGAGACCGCCATGGTGAACGGCCGGCGCTGGAGCGGTGCGGAGTTCGCGCAGTACCTGGTCGGGCATCCGCTGCTGGTGCACATCGTGCGCCGGCTCGTGTGGGGCGTCTACGACGAGCGCGGCGCGCTGACCGCCACGCTGCGGGTGGCGGAGGACCGCACGTTCGCCGGCGTGGATGATGAGCCGGTGACCGTGGCCGAGAGCGCCGTGCTCGGCGTCGTGCACCCGATCACGCTCGGCGACGCGCTGCCGCGCTGGGCCGAGGTCTTCGCCGACTACGAACTGCTGCAACCGTTCCCGCAGCTCGGGCGCGAGATCTTCCGGCTGGAGCCGGCCGAGCGGGAGCAGACCGAGCTGCTGCGCTTCAAGAACGTCAAGGTGCCGACCACGAAGCTGCTCGGGCTCGAACGGCGCGGCTGGCGGCGCGGCGACGTCGGCGACGGCGGCCATCAGGGCTGGTTCGAACGCGACCTGACCGACGACCTGATGATGATGGTCTACATGGACCCGGGCATGGCGGTCGGCGCGGTCGACTACTTCCCGGAGCAGCGCCTGGACCAGGTCGCCGCGCACGGCCCCGGTGCCTACTGGCAGCGGGACAGGAAGTCCACGAAGCTGGGTGAGCTCGACGAGATCACGATCTCCGAGATCATCCGCGATCTGAACGAGGTGACCGCGTGACCGATGTCCAGACGATGCAGCGTCCACCGGCCGAGGTTCGGTACGCGGACGAGCTGCGGCGGTTGCGGGACACGGACTCCGATCCGCGCCCGCCGGGCTGGGCACTGAGCCTGCGCGCCGCACGCCGGTTCATCATCGGCGACGAGCGGCACGGCATCTCCCGCAAGTTCGTCGGCGACCCGTCGCTGATCGACCGGGCACTGGTCAGCCTGGCCACCAGCCGCGGCCTGATGCTGGTCGGCGAGCCCGGCACCGCGAAGTCGCTGCTGTCCGAGCTGCTCGCGGCCGCGGTCTCCGGCGACTCCACGCTGACCATCCAGGGCGGCGCCGCCACCACGGAAGACCAGATCAAGTACTCGTGGAACTACGCGATGCTGGTCGCGGACGGGCCGTCGACCCGTTCGCTGGTCCCGGCGCCGCTGCTGCGCGGCATGGCCGAGGGCAAGGTGGTCCGGTTCGAGGAGATCACCCGGTGCCCGCTGGAGGTGCAGGACTGCCTGCTCTCGCCGCTCTCCGACCGGGTGCTGGCCGTGCCGGAACTGACCGGGCCGGACGCGATGGTGTTCGCGACCGAGGGCTTCAACATCATCGCCACCGCGAACACGCGCGACCGCGGCGTCAACGAGATGAGCTCCGCGCTGAAGCGCCGCTTCAACTTCGAGACGGTCTTCCCGATCGCGGACCTGGCCACCGAGCTTTCGCTGGTCGAGGCGGAGGCGTCCGCGCTGCTGCGGCGCTCCGGCGTGACCGCCGCGCCGCACCGGGACGTGCTGGAGGTGCTGGTCACCACGTTCCGGGAGCTGCGCGTCGGGCAGACCGCGCGCGGCGACTCGATGGACAAGCTGACGTCCGTGATGAGCACGGCGGAGGCGGTTTCGGTGGCGCACGCGGTCGGGCTGCGCGGCTGGTTCCTGCGCGGCGAGGCCGGCACCGCCGAGGACGTGGTCTCCTGCCTGGCCGGCACCGCGGCGAAGGACAGCACGGAGGACCTGGCCAAGCTGCGGCGGTACCTGGAGCAGCAGGCCCGCGGTCGCAAGGGCGCGGCGTGGAAGGCGCTCTACGACGCCCGGCACGTGCTCCCCGGATGATCACGTTCATCGGCGTCCGGCACCACAGTCCTGCGTGCGCGCGCCTGGTCCGGGAGACGATCGAGGACCTGCGACCCGCGTACGTGCTGGTCGAGGGCCCGGCGGAGATGAACGCGCGGATCGGTGAGCTGCTGCTCGGGCACGAACTGCCGATCGCGGTGTTCAGCAGCTACCGGGACGGCGAGCGGCACCACGCGTCCTGGGCGCCGTTCTGCGACTACTCGCCGGAGTGGGCCGCGCTGACCGCAGGGCGCGCGGCCGGCGCCGAGCTGCGCTTCATCGACCTGCCCGCGTGGCACCCGGCGTTCGCGGAGCGGCGCAACCGGTACGCGGACGCGGACCAGCGGTACGCGGACGTGATCGACCGGCTCTGCCGCGAGTTCGCGGTGGACAACGTGGACACGCTCTGGGACCACCTGTTCGAGATCCCGGACCCGGACGGGATCGCGGACCGGCTGGCCGCCTACTTCGACCTGATCCGGGGCGAGACCGAGGGCGGCGCGGGCGAGGACGACGAGGCGCGCGAGGCGTACATGGCGTCCTGGATCCGCCGAACCCGCAGGGAGGCCGGTGACCGCCCGATCGTGGTGGTGACCGGCGGCTTCCACCGGCCCGCACTGGTCCGGCTGGCCGTGCTGCCCGGCGACGACGACCCGGTCGAGCACGCGCTCCCGGCGGACGCGGCCGGTGGCAGCTACCTGGTGCCGTACTCGTTCCGGCGCCTCGACTCGTTCGACGGCTACCAGTCGGGCATGCCGTCCCCGGCGTACTATCAGCGGCTCTTCGAGGAGGGACCGGAGGCCGCGGCGGACCACCTGCTGGCGACCGTGGCCGGCCGGCTGCGCGAGCGTAAGCAGCGGCTCTCCACCGCGGACCTGATCGCCGCGTCAGCGTCCGCGGAAGGGCTGGCGCTGGTGCGCGGGCACCGGCACCGATCCCGGACCGACGTGCTGGACGGGCTCGCGTCCGCGCTGCTGGACGAGGCGCTGGACGTGGCGCTGCCCTGGTCGACGCGCGGCACACCGGCGCCCGGTACGCACCCGGTGGTGGTGGAGATGGTCGCGGCGCTCAGCGGCGACCGGGTCGGCAGGCTGCACCCCGACACGCCCGCGCCGCCGCTGGTGCACCACGCCACCGCGGAGCTGGAGCGGCACGGACTGGACCGGGACGGCAACCGCCGCCTCGACCTGGCCCGGGACGGTGACCGCGAGGTCAGCCGGGTGCTGCACCGGCTGCGGCTGCTGAACGTGCCCGGCTTCACCCGGCACTCCGGCCCTCGGACCGGCATCGACCCGGAGCCGGTCGAGGAGTGGTCGATCACCCGTGACGACCGGCGGCTGCCCGCGCTGATCGAGGCCGGCGGGTACGGCGCGACGATCGGCGAGGCGGCCGGTGCGACGCTGGCCGAGCGCGTCACGCTGGTCGGCGGCGACGTGGAACAGCTGGCTGGCGTGCTCTTCGACGCCGCGCTGGCCGGCGTCCCGGAGCTGTCCGCGCAGGTGCTCGACGCGATCGACCGCGCGGTCGGCGGCACGCCGGAGATGGGACCGCTCGGCCGGGTGCTGGAGGTGGTGCTCGCGCTGTGGCGGCACGACCGGCTGCTCGGCACTGCCGGCAGCGCACCGCTCGGCACCGTGATCACCGCGTCGGTGGCCCGGATTCTCTGGCTGGCCGAGGGCGTCCGCGGTGGCGCCGCGCCTGCGGATCTGCCGCGGATCGCCGCGCTGGCGTCGGTGCGGGACGCGCTGGTGCACGCCGGGACCGCGCTGGACCTGGACCGGGGCGCGGCGCTGGGCGTGGCCGCGCGGCTGGCGCTGAGCTCGGAGGCACCGCCGGACCTGCGTGGCGCCGGCTTCGGGTTCGGCTGGTCGCTGGGCGCGGACCAGGCCGGTGACCCGGTCCGGGCGGTGCGCGGCGCGTTCACGCCGTCGTCCGCCGGTGACTGGCTGGCCGGGCTGTTCGCGCTGGCCCGCGAGGAGGTGCTGCAGGCCGGTGGCGTCCTGGACGTGCTGGACGAGGCGATGGACGCGATGGGCGACGACGACTTCCTGATCGCGCTGCCCGCGCTGCGGCAGGCGTTCGAGTTCTTCCCGCCGCGCGAACGGGACACGATCGCGCGGCACCTGCTGGCCCGGCGCGGGATCGCCGGGGACAGCCGTGCGCTGCTGCGCCTGCACGCCGCGCCGGAACTGGTCGCGGCCGGCGCCGAGCTGGACGGCCGGGTCGCGGACCTGCTGAACCGGGAAGGGCTGATCACCACGTGACGACGGATCCGACGCTGGAACGCTGGCGGCTGGTGCTCGGCGAGCCGGGCGAGTCCGTGCTCAACGGCCAGGGCCTGAGCGGTGCGGGCGCGGCCCGGGACGCGGCGCTCGACTGGCTCTACGGCCGGGACGAGGGCCTGCGCAAGCGGGGCATCCGAGGCGGTGCCGGTAAGCAGGGCGGCAACGGCCCGTCCGTGCTCACCACGGTGGACTGGCTGAACGACATCGCGAAGCTGTTCCCGAAGGAGACGATCGAGCGGCTGCAGAAGGACGCGGTCGAGAAGTACGAGATTCACGACGTGGTCACGAACCCGGCCGTGCTGGAGACGATCACACCGAACCAGACGCTGCTCAAGGCCGTGCTGCGCACGAAGCACCTGATGAACCCCGAGGTGATGCGGCTGGCCCGGCGGATCGTGGAGGCGGTGGTCCGCGACCTGATGGAGCGGCTGAAGGCGGACATCCGCAAGTCGTTCAGCGGCAGCCGCAGCCGGCGGCCGAGCCGGTTCAAGCAGGCCCGCAACTTCGACGTGAAGCGCACGATCCGCGACAACCTGGGGCACTACCAGCCGGCGGAACGGCGGGTGTTGATCGAGACGCCGTACTTCTTCTCGCGTACCCGGCGGCATCTCGATCAGTGGCAGGTGATCCTGCTGGTCGACCAGTCCGGGTCGATGACCGACTCGGTGATCCATTCGGCGGTGACCGCGGGCTGCCTGTGGGGGCTGCCGGGGATCAAGACGCACCTGGTCGCGTTCGACACCGAGGTCGTCGATCTCACGTCCGACGTGGACGACCCGGTTGAGCTGCTGATGAAGGTGCAGCTCGGCGGCGGTACGAACATCACCCGCGCGGTGCAGTACGGCAGCGGCCTGATCGAGAACCCGCGCCGGTCGATCTTCGTGCTGATCAGCGACTTCTACGAGGGCGGCGACCCGCACCACCTGGTCCGGCTGATCGGCAACCTGGTCGACCAGGGTACGAAGGTGTTCTGTCTGGCCGCGCTGGACTCGGAGGCGAACCCGGACTACGACGCGCACACCGCGCAGCGCTTCGCGAACGTGGGCGCGGCCGTGGGCGCGATGACGCCGGGCGAACTGGCCTCCTTCGTCGCGGAACACGTGAACCGATGAGGGCCGAACTGCTCGCGCTGAGCCCGGACGCGCTGGCCGCGCTGACCAACCGTGGCCTGGTCAAGCGCGCGGCCAAGGAGGTCGACGCGGCGCCGCCGGCGGTGACCGAGGAGCCGGACGGCACGGTGGTGGCCACGTTCGCGGACGGGCCGGTCACCCGGCTGCCGTCCGGCGGGCTGGACGCGGGCTCCTGCACCTGCGGCGCGCTGGGCGCCTGCCGGCACCTGCTCGGGCTGGTTCTGGCGTACCAGCGGGTTGCGGTGCCGGAGACCGCCGACGCACCGGAGGCCGTCGCCGTACCCGAGAAGGCGCCGTCCGGGCCGGTGGACTGGTCGCCGGGCACGTTCACCGACGAGGAACTGCAGAAGCGGGTCGGCACCCGGCTGATGACCGCGGCTCGCAAGGCGCTGCGCTCCGGGTACGTCGCCCGCGTCCGCCGCCCGACCGCGGACGACCCGGCGCCGCAGGTCGACCTCGGTTCCGCCACGGTCCGGTTCCTGGTCCCGCACGACCTCGGCTTCGTGCATACGGACGCGGTCGCGGGCGCACGCGACGACGTGCTCGCGCTCGCGGTCTGGGCATTCCGGGCCGCGGACGAGCGCTCGCCCGGCACCTCGGAGATCCAGATCGAGGTCGGGGGTACGGATGCGGCCGCGGCCAAGGACGGCGGCGGGCTCGCACCGGCCGTGGCGGTCGCATCCGCGCTGCTGCGCGACGGTGCGGTGCACGCCGGGCCGGGCCTGGCGTCCGCGCTGGCCGAGGCACGCCGCGGGCTCGACGCGGCCGGGCTGCGCTGGCCGCTGCTGGCGATCGCGGATCTGGCCGAGCTGCTGCTGGCGTACCGCGACCGCGGCGCCGGCTACCGGCCGGAGCTGCTCGCCGAGCTGCTGGTGGAGCTGCACGCGCGCGACCGGACCGTACGCAACGGTGGATCCGGCCTGCGCAGCCGGGTGCTCGGCACGGAGGAGGCGGCCGAGACACCGCTGCGGCGGACCCGGCTGGAGAGCCTGGGCTGCCGGGTCGCCGAGCTGGGCGACGACCGAACCGCCGAGATCTTCTTCGCGCACGCGGACAGCACCACCGTGCTGGTGTTGCGCCGCTCCTGGACCACGGACGAGGACGGCCCCGCGCTGGCCCGCCGCCGGGCCGGTGGCGTCACGATCGGCGCGCTGGCCGGCGGCAACGTCGTCTCCGAGTCCGCGGTGCGCAGCGCGAGCCGGGTGGTGCGGCTGGCCACCGGGCGGCTGGCGAAGACGTCCGCGTCCCCGTCGCGCGGCACATGGGAGCAGTTGCCGGGCGGGCTGTTCGTGGACTCCTACGACGACCTGCGCGGCCGGCTGGAGGTGCTACCGCCGCGCCCGGTCCGGCCGCGCGTCGAGGCCGAGCTGGTGCGCGCGCTGGCGGTCGCGGAGGTGCGGCACGTCGTCTACTCGCCCGGTCAGCAGCGGCTGGAAGCGCTGGTAGCGGACGCGTCCGGTGCGGTCGCGCGGATCGTCGCGCACCACACGTCCGCCGCGCCGGGCCGGCTGGACGCGCTGGCCGCCGCGCTGACCGGTGACCACGGCCCGGTCCGGGCGGTCAGCGGCAGCGTCCGGCGATCGGCCGGTGGCCTGGTGGTGGACCCGCTCGCGGTGGCCGCGGACGGCACGATCGTGGTGCCGGACCTGACGCCGCCCGGCGGGCAGGCGGACGCGATGCCGCACGGCACGATCCCGTCGGACCCGCTGGCCGAGGCGCTGGCCCAGACCCAGGGGTTGCTGGCGGAGGCGGCGCACCGCGGGCTGGCCCATCTGCCCGCGTCGTTCCGGGAGCGGCTGGGGGCGGAGGCGACCGTGCTCACCGGTTTCGGGCTGCGCCGCGTCGCGGACGCGGTGCGCGGCTTCGCGGACTCGCTCGGGCCGGACCCGTCGGACGCCGCGGTGGAGTCGTGGGTGGACGCGGCGCTGCACGTCGGTACGGCACTGGAGCTGCGCTGATGCCGTACACGATCCCGCTCGACGTGTTCCTGATCCTGTCCCGCGGCGACGAGGTGCTGCTCGCGTTGCGGGAGAACACCGGCTTCGCGGACGGGCTGTGGAACGTGCCGTCCGGCAAGGTGGAGCCGGGCGAGAGCGCGGTCGCGGCCGTGCTGCGCGAGGCGCGCGAGGAGGTGGGCCTGTCGCTGGCCGTCGCGGACGTGCGGCTGGTGACCACCGTGCATGTGAACAGGCCGGACGGGCACGTGCGGATCGGCTTGTTCTTCCATGCGGTGCACGATCCGGCGCGGCACGGCGAACCGGTCAACGCGGAACCTCACAAGTGCGGCGGCCTCGCCTGGTCTGCGGTGTCATCGCTCCCGCCGGACACCGAGCCCTACAACGCCGCCGGCCTCACCGGCTGGCGCACCGGCAACCCGCTGGTCCTGGACGGCTGGCCGGCGGGAGCGGCGGAACGGGAGCGCGGCGTGACCGGTACCGCCCGGTCCTGGTTCTGATCCCTCAGTTGCTGAGGTCGACCATCCAGAAGCCGGCGCCGCGCGCGTTGAGCTCGGGTTTGTGCTGGCGGGTGCGGATGGCCCGGGCCTCGTCGTAGAAGCGGTCGACCTGGAAGACCGCGCGGTCGGCGAGGTGGTCGAGCGCGGCGGCGATCTGTACGTCGAGCGCGCCGGTGGGGTCGCCGAGCGGGTCGGTGCGGATCCATTGTGCGATGACGAGCCGGATCAAGTGCGGGTCGCCGTTGATCGGTTCGGCCAGTTCGCGCAGTTCGCCGCGGGGGCCGGGGTGCAGGCCGGTCATGTGCGGCGCGGCGGTGATCGCGCGTAGCTCGGCCAGCCACTCGTCCGCGGGCAGCGCGGCCAGGCGCAGGTCGAGGTGGCTGACGACCGGCTCGATCTCGCCGAGCGCGAGGCCGTGGCGGAGCGCACCGATCCGGTCGCCGAGCTGCTCGTAGTGCTCGCGGAGCCGTTCGTGCACGGCTCGCCAGGAGTCGGGGTGGTTGATCGGGCGCTCGGCGAGCTGGTCGAGCAGGACCCGGCGCAGGAATGGGTGCAGCACCCGGGTTCTCGGCGCGACCAGCAGATCGGTGCGGACGAACTCGGCGAGCCCGGGCGGTGGTGGTGCGGCGAGCGCGACCGCGGTGGAGACCGGGTCGAGCACCGGCACCGCGCTGCAGGTGACCAGCTCCTCGTGCAGCGCGCCGCCGACGCGGCCGAGCAGCCGGCCGGCGCTCACCGTCGCGAGCGTCGCACCCGGGTCAACGGCGTCGGCCAGACGCAGCACTGTCCGGGGATCGAGGGGCGGGCCGGAGGCGGAGTCCGCCTGTCGAGCCGCCGCCAGCGTCCGTAGCACATGGGCGAACCCCCAGGGATGGCCGCCGGTGAGACGCTCCGCCACGGTCACGTCGTCGGAGGTGACGGCGGACTCCAGGTGACGGCACATCGCCTCGGCGGACTCGTCGTCGAGATCGGGCAGCTGGGTCACGAACAGCAGGTGCGCCGGGTCGGCCCAGCCGGCGGCGAGCCGCTCGCGCCAGGCGCCGGCACCGCCGTCCGCCGCGACCGACGGCGTGGACGCGGTGGCACCGGCCGGGAATCGGGTATGGCCGGACGCGAGCAGCAGCATCGGGTCGGAGCGGCCGGTGCCGCCGCGCTCGACCAGCCGCTTGTGCCGGACGGACGTGAGCGTGGAGAGCAGGCTCAGGCCGGAGCCGCTGTCCGCGTGGTCGAGCAGCACCACAGGATGGTCGGTGCGCGGGCCGGCGAAGCGCCCGCCGTCGTACGCCGCGGCAAGGTCGGTCAGGAACGCTTCGCAGAGCATCGCCTCGACGGCCTCGTGGTCGACCTCCATCGTGTGCCGCAGGTCGATCAGCGCGTCGACCGGGTCGCTGGAGGTGGTGTGCCGATGCCGGTACCACAACAGGCTCTCGTGGGCGCGGCGGCCGAGCGCGGCCGCGGTGGCGTCGATCGCGGCCAGGTAGCTGACCTCGGCCGGCCCGGGCTTGAGACCGGCGGCGGCGAGGTCCCGGCCGAGCTTCAGCATCACCTCGCGGGTGGTGGTCTTGAGCCGGTGCCGGCTGGCCAGCAGGTCGCGGAGCACCTGCTCGGTGACGTGCCGGCTGTTGTCGTCCTCGAACGACACGCGCAGCGCGACCAGGCCGAGCGCGAACCGCGGGAGCGTGAGCCGGCCGTAGCCCTTGACCTGAGTGGCGAAGCCGAACATCATCCGCCCGAGCAGCTCGTGTGGTTCCAGCCAGCCGCAGGCGCCGAGGTCGATCCGCACGCACGGTCGGATGCCCTGCTCCTCCGTCCACACGTGGGAGAGCAGGTCACTGCCGCGGTCGCCACGGGCGGTCCAGAACAGCATGATCGGCTGCTCGGTCGGCACCATGTCGCCCGCGTCGGTGAACTCCGGCTCCAGGAACCGGGGCAGCAGACGGTCGACGATCCAGCGACGGTTCGGCGGTAGCGGGGGCGGTTCGGGCATGGCGGGGGTCCTCGCTCGACTCGCTCGGTGTGGGGTGCGGGGCATGGCGCGAGGCGCTCCGGCTATGATGCGCGCTTGCACGAAGCGAAGGCAAGTGCAGATGCACGTGCATATGCAGACTCTCAAAGGTGAGTCATTTCTCGCGCAAACGGACAAAACGCGCTTACCCCGTTGATTCGCGCGTGGCCGCCGGGAACACCGATCGCTAGTTTTCCGGATTTTCGGCGCGCTGACGTGCGCAGGTTCGCCGCATCGGGGTCACAACTGAGCCAAGTTTGCGGCACTGCACGGTCAACCGTCCCACTTCGGTCGGAATCCAGTCGTGCTCTTTACTCGATCTAACGGACGAATGCGGTAGAGGGCTATGGCGTGCGGGCGGCGCGACGCCGGCGGCGGGTGCGTCCGGAGGTGGCCCGGCCGACCGGGCGCCCGTGCGGCAGCGCCCGGTGCAGACCGCGCTCGGCCTGCAGCATCGCCGCATGCTCGGCGGCGCGGTGCTCGGCCTCGCGGCGCAGGAACTCCCGGTTGGCCAGGTATGCGGCGTCCAGCGCGCGGCGCGCGTCCGCCTGGGCTCGCAGACTCTCGGCCCGCTGCGACGCCGCGTAGATCAGCGCCGCGTGCACGTCCGGCGAGTCGCGCTCGGCCGTGGTCGCGGCCGCCAGCTCCTCTTGCGCGCGCCCGCGTCGGTGCCGCTTCGCGATGTCCACCAGACTGACCGGCGAGAAGACCTTCGCGACGGCCGGGACCAGGTCGACCACCACGAAGACGATCTCCAACAGGTGGTAGAGCTGCCGGGCCTCCGGGTCGGTGGCCAGCACCGAGGCGAGCGCGGCGCGGCGGGCGAAGATGCCGTCGTTGTGCGCGGTGGAGACGCTGGCCTGGTCCGCACTGGCCGCGATGCGCCGGTCGAGCTGCTGCACGGCCGCGTCGATCTCCGCGCCACGGATGGTGAGGCGGCGCAGCGCGGTGTCGCGGGCCGCCTTGCCGGCGTTCAGGTCGCCCAGTTTGACCTGCGCGATCGGGCCGCAGCCGGGCGTCCTCGTACCGCCGGTGCCGTTGCACTCCTCGTCGAACGCGCGCTGGAGTGCCGGGATCGCGGCGGCGGCCCGGTCGTACTCGGCCTGCAAATCCTTCTTCTCGGCGAGCAGCGTGGTGCGCTGGTTGGCCAGCTCGGAGGAGTCCCGTACCTGCGCCGAGATCGCGGACGCGTCCCGCAGCCGGTCCATGTCCAGCTGCTGCTGGATCTCCTTGGCGCCCACGCCGAGCATCGCGAACCAGGCGATCAGCAGGCCCATCGGCACCGCGATCGCGAGCCGCGGCACCAGCAGCCAGAGCCGGTGCAGCACGCCGTCCCGCTCGACGTGCGCGGAGACCAGCCAACGGTCGATCTGGAAGATGCCGAAGCCCCAGATCAGCGAGACCGCGAGCGCGACCTGCGGTGGCGCCTCGGTGGCGATGGTGACCGCCCAGAACATCGTGGCAGTGGCCATCAGCGTGGTGAACAGCACCAGTGCGCCGAAGACGCGATATCGGCCGGCCTCACCCCAGAAGATCGCCTCGCCGGGGTCGACGCCGGACGCGCGGAGGAAGAGGTGGAGCCGGAACCGGGCTTTGGTCGAGGACATCGAGCCTCCAACGGGCTGAATCACCCTCATTATTCGGTTTTGACCCCAGCGGTTTGACCTGATTGCCCAAATCCATGCCGATCGGTACGGGAACCGCCGTGATCGCCGTCCGTGATCACTGGATGGGCGCTCGGTGAGTGTTGATGCGCCAGCGGAGAATCCGGAGAATTTCTCTCTAATCGAAAATCCCATTAGGCGCCGACTTTCCGCTACTTTCCTACCCGTTGGCGGCGTCCGTTTCGCGCGGGGGCGATTACCGCGGCCGAGCCGTGGGGCGGCAGTGGGCTAGGGGTGCATTGTGATCATGCCAGTGCGGCGTGCGCGGCTACGGTCGCGTTCCGCGCCGGGTCTCATCGCGGTCGTGCTGATCCTCGTACCGGTCGCGATCCTGTTCGGACAGAGCTGGACCGGTACCGGCGAGCGAATAGACACCGTCGACCGCGAGCGAAAGGGCGTCGAATACGCGATCGCGCTCGGCGAACTCACCCGCGTGATGGCCGAGGCGCAGTCCGCGGCGCTGTACCGGACACCGTTGCTGGACCCGGTCAACGGCGCGGTCGCGGCCGTGGACGGCGTCGACGCGCGGCTCGGCGCGGAACTCGGCACCACCGCGCGGTGGACCGACGCACGCGTCAAGATCCAGGCGCTGGGCGGCGTCTCCGGTAGCACGTCCGAGATCTACGACGCGTACGCCGCGGTCACCGACCTGCTGCTCGCGCTGCACGCCGAGGTCCGCGACAACGCCCGGCTCAGCCGCGACCCGCAGGGCGACACGTTCCACCTGCAGGAGGCCGGCGCGGCCGAGCTACCCGCGCTGATCGTCGGCACTGGGCGCCTGGCCGACCTGGCCGGCATGGCGGTCGGCGCCTCCGCCGCGGACCGGGCCGCGCTGCTCGGTCGGGCGCTGGCCACTCGCGCGCTGATCGACGACGACGTCGCCGGCCTCACCGACAACCTCCAGGCGTCACTGGACGAGACCGAGAGCGACACGCTCAGCACCAAGCTGCTGACCGGTCTCAACCGGTTCCGGCAGGGCGTCGACAAGCTCTACGCGGTGGTGGACCTGTCCGCGACCGAGTCCGCCATGGCCACCCAGATCTCGCCCGCTCGCACCGAGGCACAGCGCGCGCAGGCGGACCTGATGTCGACCGTGCTCACCGAGTTGGACACGCTGCTCCGCGAGCGCGGCGGCGAGCTGGGCGCGCGGCGGATCACCGCGGTGCTCATGCTGGTCCTGGCCGTGCTGCTCGCGGCCGCGCCGTTCGCCCTGCTCGCGTTGCTCCGGCGGGCCACGCCGGAACCCGCCCGGCTGGAGCCGATGCCCCGGCACGCCGAGGAGGCACCGGCCGGGGACGACGTCTGGTCGCCGAGACGGAGGCGGGCCGGTGCGACGCGTTGAGATTCCCCCGCTGCGCGTACAGGGCAAGCTGGCGCTTGTCATGGTGGTGCCACTGCTCGGGCTGATCACGCTGGCGGTGCCGGTGGTGGTCGACCGCATGCAGGACGCCGGCCGTGCCTCCGACACCGCGGACCGGGTGGTGCGGGCCGGCCGGGTCGGCGCGGTGGTGCAGGCGCTCCAGCAGGAACGACTGCTCTCCGTGGCGTACGTCCGCGGCCTGGCCGACCGGTCCCGGCTCGAACTGCAGACCGCACGCGTCACCGACTGGATCGCCGACCTGCGCCGCGAGGACACGCTCACGCCCGAGCTGACCGCGGCCGCGGACTCGGTGGGTACGCTCGCCGAGACCCGTGCGGAGGTGCTCGCCCGGACCGCCGGGACGGACCTGATCGGCGCCGGGTTCGGGCAGGTCATCACGCGATTCATCGACGGGCTGCGGCTGACCGAGGTGGCGGACGGCGGCACCGCCACCGGGCGCCGGGTGCTGGCGCTGGACGCGGCGCTGCGCGTCGACGAGGAGGCCAGCGCCGGGGCGTACGTGCTGCTCGACCTCGCGGTCAGCAAGGACCTCACCGCGGTCGCCCGTGCGGCCGGACAGTTCACGGCACTGGACCGGCAGACCGCGCGGTTCCGCGGCTACGCCGATCAGGGACAGGCCGCGGCGTACGAGTCGGTGCTGGCCCAGATGCGGCTGGCGGCCGGGGAGGACTTCTTCGAACGGTTCGCCGCTGACCCGATCGGTACCGCTAACGCGCTGAATGCCGCGCGGATGCTGCCGTTCATCGAGTCGGTGCTGGTCAATGGGCGGTTCATCGAGGACCAGATCGCCCGTGACGTGGCAGATCTGGTGGTGGCCGACGGGCGGGCCGCGAACACCACGGCATACCTGGTGCTGGCGCTGACCGTACTGCTCACCGCGGCCGTGGCGGCCGGTGCGCTGGTCACCGCACGCCGGGTGACCCGGCCGCTGCTGCGGCTGACCGAGTCCGCGGACCGGGTCGCCCGGCTCACCGAGGAGGAACTGACCCGGGTGGCGGACGACGAGGCCGAGTCCGGCACGCCGATCCGGCTCGACCCGCTCCGGGTGCGCGGCGACGACGAGGTCAGCGACCTCGGGCACGCGATCAACCGGGTGCAGAACACCGCGGTCCGGCTGGTCGAACGCCAGGTCGCCGGCCGTCGGAACGTGGCGCAGATGTTCGGCCACATCGGGCGCCGCGCGGAGAACCTGATCGACCGCCAGCTCTCGATCATCGACGCGCTGGAGCGCGACGAGACCGACCCGGCACGCCTGGAGAGCCTCTACCGGCTCGACCACATGGCCAGCCGGCTTCGCCGCAACGCCAGCAGCCTGGTCGCGCTCTCCGGTGGCGGCACCGACGCAGGTCAGCACCGCGAGCCGCTGCCGTTGCTGCACGTGGTCCGGCTCGCGCTCGGCGAGATCGAGGGCTACCCGCGCGTCGACGTGGACGTGCCGGACACCATTGACGTGCTGCCACCGGCGATCGCGGACCTGACGCTGGTCATCGCGGAGCTGATGGAGAACGCCTGCACGTTCTCACCGCCGGACACGCGCGTCACGGTCACGGCCGCACCGGCCGGCAACGGCGTCCGCCTGATCATCATCGACCGCGGCCTCGGCCTGTCACCGGAGCGTCTGGCCAGGGAGAACGCGCGGCTGGCCCGCCGGGAACGCCTGGACCTGGCGCCGACCGAGGTGCTTGGCCTGGTCGTCGTCGGGCGCCTGTCCCGCCGGCAGGGTATGCCGGTCACGCTGGCCGAGACGCCCGGCGGCGGGGTCACCGCCACGGTCCTGCTCGGCCGTCGCCAGCTGATCCTGCCGGAGCCGGCCGACAGCGAGCCGGTCCTCGAGGTGGCGCTGCTGGACCGGGCGAGCCGCAGCCTGGAGGCCGGGCCCTCGTGGGACGCGTTCGCGATCTCGGCCACGGCGGCGGAGGTGCCGGTGGAGGAGGAGCCCGCGCCGCCGCTGCGGGTACGGCCGGTCGTCGAGTACCGGGCGGCACCGCTGGCGCTCCCCGCGCCGAGCGTCCCCACCGCGTCGCCGGCCGCCGGCCCGCTGATCGCCGGCGCCACGTTCGCGGGTCCGGCGGCCAGCGGTCCGCTGATCGTCGCGGACGCGAGCGGGCGCACGGCCGAGACCGCCGAGGTGCCGCGGCCACTGATCGTGCCGCAGCCGCTGATCGTGCCGGAGGTCGCGTCGCGTGGCGAGCTGGTGGTCGATCCGGCGCCGCACGTTCGGCAGGCCGACCAGGACACGTCGCCGACCACCGAGATCACGATCGTCGACCCGGCAGCCGATCTCGTGGTTCCCGGCGCGGCGGAGACGGGTAACGGTCTGCTGAAGCGGGTGCCGGGCGCCACGCTCGGCAGCCACGACGTATCACTCGTTCCACCCAGGATCGTCCGCCCGGAAACCGCACCGGTCCGCCAGGACCCGGAGAAGGTACGCGAGCTGATGCAACAGTTCGAGTCGGGTGTCGCCCGAGGCCTGCGTGCCGTCCGATCCGACCAGCACACCGACGAGGGAACCACCCGATGAGCACCTTGAGCACCGAGGCCAGGACGTTCAACTGGCTGCTGGACACGTTCGCGTCCGGCACCGCCGGGGTCGTCCAGGCGATCGCCGTGTCGTCCGACGGCCTGCTGATGGCGATGACCACCGCCCAGGAACGGGCCAACTCGGAGCGGCTCGCGGCCGTCGTGTCCGGGCTGACCAGCCTGGCCGTGGGCGCGGCCAGCTGCTACCCGCTCGGCGGGCTGAACCGGGTGGTGCTGGACATGGAAGAGGGATATCTGCTGGTCACGTCGATCAGCGCGGGGTCGGTGCTGGGCGTGATCGCGGAACGCTCGGCGAACCTGGGCACGCTCGCCTACGAGATGACGCTGTTCGTCAACAAGGCGGGCGACGCGCTCACCCCGAAGCTGATCGACGAGCTGAAGAGCCACGTCCGGACGTGACCGGCGACCACTTCTCGCGGGTACGCCCGTACCTGGAGTCGGAGCCCGCGACCGAACCCTCCTGGAACGCCTCCACCGGCTTCCGGCCGTTCGTGCTGACCGCGGGGCGGGTGCACGCGGACGGCGGCGACATGCCGGACATCGGGCTGGAGACGCACGTGGTGGCGCGCTGGGGTGAGTCCACCGACGCGCTTTCGCCGGAACAGCGGGAGATCGTACGGCTCTGCGTGGAGTCGCTGTCCGTAGTGGAGATCAGTGCGCGGATCGGGCTGCACGTCGGCGTCACCATGGTGCTGGTCGGCGACCTGGCCGCGGCCGGGCACCTGGCCGTGCACGAGACGACGCAGCCGGAGGGGCCGAGCGAGGAGATCATGAATCGGGTGGCGGACGGGCTGCGGTCACTCTGAATTGTCGTACCCCCTCCATAGGGTTGGCGGGTGCCCGTCGAACCGTGGACGGCCGCGCACGTGCTCGCGCTCGCTCCCGACGCCTCTTCGGCGCGCGGGGCACAGAGCGTCAGCGGCGCGGCCAAATGGGAGGCCGCCGGCCTCAGCGATGACGTGTTGTGGGGTCTCTGCAAAGGCAGCGGTAAGAAGCCGTACCAGGCCTGTGTGGACCTCTCCGGACCCGCCTACGAATGCTCGTGCCCGAGTCGCAAATTCCCGTGCAAGCACGCGCTTGGTCTGTTGCTGCTCTGGTCCGGCGGCGGCGTCGATTCCGGCGGCGATCTGCCGGAGTGGGTGACGGAGTGGCAGGCCGCCCGGGCCGCCCGGGCCGCCCGGGCCGCGCGGGCGGAGAGCCGGCGCACCGAGCCGGGCGTGGCCGACGAGGCCGCCGCCCGCAGGCGTGCCGGTCAGCGGGCGGACCGGGTCGCCGGCGGGCTCGCCGAGCTGGACCGGTGGCTGCTCGACCAGGTGACGTCCGGGCTGGCCGGTCTGGAGCGCGCCGGTTACACGCCGTTCGAGACGATGGCGGCCCGGCTGGTCGACGCGCAGGCCGGCACGGCCGCGGGCACGGTCCGGCGACTCGGCGCGATGGCCGGTGCGGGCGCCGGCCGGGCCGGCCGGCTGCTCGGCGAGCTGGCGCTGCTGCGGCTGCTGACCAGCGGTTACGCGCGTCTCGACGCACTGCCGGAAGACCTGGCCGCTACGGTACGGACCCGCGTCGGCTTCGCGACCTCGGCCGACGACGTGCGGGCCGGTGCCCGGGTGCGCGACTCCTGGCAGGTGCTCGGCCAGGCCGACACCGTGGAGGAGCGGCTGACCGGCCGCCGCACCTGGCTGCGCGGACTCGGCACCGGGCGGTTCGCGCTGTTGCTGGCCTACGCGGCACCGGGCCAGTCGCTGCCGGGCGACGCGGTGCCGGGCACGGTGCTCGACGCCGAGCTGGCCTTCTACCCCGGCGCGGCACCGCTGCGGGCGCTGATCGCGGCGTCGTACCGGACGTCGGCGCTGGCCTCGGTCTCCGGCGCGGCCCCGGTGCGGTCCGCGCTGGCCGAGGTCGGCCGGCTGCGCGCGGCCGACCCGTGGCTGGACGAGGTGCCGGTGCTGCTCGCCGACGTGCGCCCGGCCGGCGTCGACCGGCTGACCGATCCGGCCGGCGACGCGGTGCCGCTGGTCGGGGACGTGCCGTGGTGGCTACTGGCCGCGTCCGGCGGCCACCCGGTGACGGTCGCGGGCGAACTCACCGCGGCCGGCGGCGTGCGGCCGCTCGCGGTGTGGTCCGCGGACGGCGGTTTCACCGCGGCCCCGCACGGCCCCGTCACCGGCGACCGTCAGGTCGTGCGGCTGCCGGAGGAGCTGGTGTCGGCCGCCCTGGTCGGCGTGGAACGCCGCCCGTGGCGCGGCACGTCGGTCCGCGTCGACGGCCAGGAGCTGCGGGTGCGCGGCGGAGCGGTTACGGCCCCGAGCACCGCACCGGCCGATTCCGGGCCGGCCGGCGCTGCCGGAACTTTTCCGGCCGGTGCCGCGCCGGTGGGCGCGGCGTCGGACGGCGGCGTCGCCCGGGCCGATGCGGGTGACGGCATGCTGTCGGTGGAACGCGCGGTGCCAGCGGATGCCGGACCCGCCAGCGTGGATTCGGGCGGTGGCGTCGTGACCCGCGTCGATGCGGCCGAGGCGCTGCTGGAGGCGGTGGCCGTGGTCGTCGCCTATCGCCGGGCCGGGCCGGCGGCGATCGCCGGTGTCGAGGCGGACCAGCCGGCCGGGGAGGAGACGCGGCCGGTGGTCTCCGCGCGGGCAGGGCAGCGGCTGGTGCAGTTGCTGACCGGCGCGGGCGTGCCCGGCGGTGGTGACGTGGCGCAGCGGCTGCTGGCGGAGTGGCTGCGGATCGCGGCCGGGGGCGGGCTGCGCGCGCCCGCGTTCACCCTGCCCGCGCTGCTGGAGGCCGGTCGACGGAGCACCGCGCTGCGGCCCGCGCTGGCGCTGGTCGCCGGGCGCCGCGGCGGGTGGCTGGCCGAACGCCGGGCCGAATGGCGATATCTGCTGACCGAGGCCGGGGAGCCGGGCGACGACGGGGACTGGGAGACCGGCACGCCCGGTGAACGCCTGGCGTTTCTCACCGCGCTGCGCGAGCGTGACCCGGCGGCGGCACGTGAGCTGCTGACGGCCGGGTTCGACACGGAGGAGCCGGAGCAGCGCGCCCGGTTCCTGGCCGCGCTCGCCACCGGGCTTTCCGCCGCGGACGAACCGCTGCTGGAACGCGCGCTGGACGACCGCCGCCGCGAGGTGCGGCAGGCCGCGGCCGAGCAGTTGGCCGCGCTGCCCGGCTCCGCGCTGCGCGGCCGGATGACCGGCCGGGCGCGGGGCGCGGTCCGCTTCGACGGCCGCCGGCTGATCCTCACGCCGCCCGCGGAGTGCGACGCGGCCATGCGGCGCGACGGCATCGCGCCGACGCCGCCGCGTGGTGTCGGCGAGCGCGCCTGGCTGCTGGAGGAGGTGATCGCCCGTACGCCGCTGACCGTCTGGACCGAGATGACCGGCCTGGACCCGGCCGCGTTCACCGCGCTGCCGGTGGCGGCCTTCCTCGCCGCGGCTTCTGCTGACGGCACCGCCTCAGGTCCCGGCACCGCCTCAGGTTCCGGAACCGTCGCCGGTCCGACCGCCGGTGGCGTGGCCGCCGGCGGAGTGGCCGCGCGTCCGGTCGGCGGCGCGAACACCGCTGCCGCGAACACCGCCGGTGGGCGGGCTGCCGAGCCGGCCGCCGGGGACTGGGCGCTGACGTTGCACAAGGGACTGTCCCGGGCCGCGGTGCTCGCGCGCGACCCGGCGTGGGTGGTGCCGCTGGCCGACCTGATGTCCCGGCCGGTCAACCGGGACATGGACGTCGCCGACGAGCTGCTGACGATGGCGCTCTACGAGGCGCTGCCCACGCCGGAGCTGGGCCGCTACACCGCGCGGGTGCTGCGCGCCGACCCGGCCCGCGCGCACCGGCTGGCCGAGCTGCACCCCGGGCCCTGGCCGGACGACCTGGCCGACGCCGCGCTGGAGGCGATCGCCGGCCTGGCCACCTCCGGGCGGTATGCGTGGAACATCGGCGACCTGTGCCGGCTCGCGTCCGCGGTCATGCCGGTCGCGTTCGCGCCGCGGGTCGCCGCGTTGGCCGAGCGCATCCGCCTGTCCGGCGATCCGGCCGCGATCCGGCCGGCCGACACGGTCGCGGCGCTGTCCGCCGCGCTCACCTACCGACACGAGATGACCGAGGAGCTTCGATGACGGCCCTGCGCCCGCACGCCGAGCAGCTGTTCGCCGACGAGCTGGACCGGCTCGCGGCCGCCGACGACCGGCCGCGCCCGCCCGGCTGGCGGCTCTCCCCGCAGGCGGTCGTGACTTACGTGCTCGGCGACGGTGACACGATCACGCCGAAGTACGTCGGGCCGCGCCGGCTGATGGAGGTCGCGGTCGCCACGCTCGCCACCGACCGCGCGTTGCTGCTGCTCGGCGTGCCCGGCACTGCGAAGACCTGGGTCTCCGAGCATCTGGCCGCCGCCATCTCCGGCGACTCCACGCTGCTGGTCCAGGGCACCGCCGGTACGGCCGAGGAGTCGATCCGGTACGGCTGGAACTACGCGCGCCTGCTCGCCGAAGGGCCGTCCACGGACGCGCTGGTGCCGAGCCCGGTGATGCGCGCGATGCGGACCGGCGCGATCGCCCGGTTCGAGGAGCTGACCCGGGTGCCGTCCGACGTGCAGGACACGCTGATCACGATCCTGTCCGAGAAGACGCTGCCGGTGCCGGAGCTGAGCACCGAGGTCCAGGCGCAGCGCGGCTTCAACGTCATCGCGACCGCGAACGACCGCGACCGCGGCGTGAACGAGCTGTCCAGCGCGCTGCGCCGCCGTTTCAACACGGTGGTGCTGCCGGTCCCGGCCACGGCCGAGGAGGAGGTGGACATCGTCGCGCGGCGGGTCGCGCAGCTCGGCCGCTCGCTGGAGCTGCCCGAGGTGCCGGCCGCGATCGAGGAGATCCGCCGGGTGGTGACGGTCTTCCGGGAGCTGCGCGGCGGGCTGACCGAGGACGGGCGTACCAAGCTCAAGTCGCCGACCGGCACGCTCTCCACCGCGGAGGCGATCTCGGTGATCACCAACGGGATGGCGCTGGCCGGGCACTTCGGCGACGGCACGCTGCGCCCCGGCGACGTCGCGGCCGGGATCGTCGGCGCGGTGATCAAGGACCCGGCGTCGGACGCGGTGGTCTGGCGGGAGTACCTGGAGACCGTGGTTCGCGAGCGCGACGGCTGGTCGGGCTTCTACCGGGCCGCGCGCGAGGCGGTCTGACGTGGAACGCCACTACGGGGTCCGGCACCACGGGCCGGGCTCGGCGCGGGCGCTGCTGCGCGCGCTCGACGAGCAGCGGCCGGACGTGGTGCTGATCGAGGGTCCACCGGAGGCGGACGACCTGGTCGGCTGGGCCGCGAACGACGCATTGGTGCCGCCGGTCGCGCTGCTCGGCTACGTCACGGACCGGCCGGGCACGGCCGCGTACTGGCCGTTCGCGGTCTTCTCGCCGGAGTGGCAGGCGATCCGCTGGGCGGTCAGCCACGACGTACCGGTGCGGTTCTTCGACCTGCCCTGGGCGTACCGGACAGAGCGGGACGAAGAATCCCGGGAGCAGCAGCGGGTACGGCCGGTGGACCCGATCGGGGAACTGGCCGCGGCGGCCGGGTACGACGATCCGGAACGCTGGTGGGAGGACGTGATCGAGCACCGGGGCACGCCGGCGTTCGAGGCGATCGCGGAGGCGATGGCCGCGATCCGGGCCGGTGCGCCGGACGATCCGGAGGACCTGGCCCGTGAGGCGCACATGCGCACCGTGCTGCGCGCGGCCCGGCGTACCCACGGGAACATCGCGGTCGTCTGCGGTGCCTGGCACGTGCCCGCGCTGACCGCGAAGGTCCCGGCCACGGCCGACGCCGCGCTGCTCAAGGGCCGGAAGAAGGCCAAGGTCACGTTCACCTGGGTGCCGTGGACGTACGGGCGGCTGGCGTCCTGGCAGGGCTACGGCGCCGGGGTGCGTTCGCCCGGCTGGTACCACCACCTGTTCACCACCGAGGACGAGGTGATCACGCGGTGGCTGGTGCGGGCCGGCGGTGTGCTGCGCGACGACGGCGTGCCGGTCTCCTCCGCGCACGTGATCGAGTCGGTGCGGCTGGCCGAGGCGCTGGCGGTGCTGCGCGGGCGCCCGCTGGCCGGGCTGGACGAGGTGACCGAGGCGGCCCGCGCGGTGCTCTGTGAGGGCGACGAGCTGCGGCTGGACCTGATCGGCCGGCGCCTTGTGGTCAGCGAGCGGCTCGGCGAGGTGCCGGACGACATGCCGGCCGTGCCGCTGGCCCGCGATCTCGCCGCGCAGCAGCGCACGCTGCGCCTCAAGCCGTCGCCGCTGGAAGCCGAGCTCAAGCTGGACCTGCGCAGGGAGACCGACCTCGGGCGCAGCCGGCTGCTGCACCGGCTGCGGCTGCTCGGCGTGCCGTGGGGCGAACCGGCCGACCGCGGCGGCGGCAAGGGCACGTTCCGTGAGACCTGGCATCTGCGCTGGCAGCCGGAGTACGCGGTGGCGCTGGTCGAGGCGAGTGGCTACGGCACCACCGTGCTCGCCGCGGCCACCGCGCGGCTGGTCGAGAAGGCGTGCCGCAGCGAGGTGCTGGCCGAGGTGACCGCGCTGGTCGAGGCCGCGATGCTGGCCGGCCTGCCGGACGCGTACCCGCCGGTGCTGCGCGCGCTGGACACCCGGGCCGCGCTGGACGCGGACGTGACGCACCTGATGGCGGCGATCCCGCCGCTGGCTCGCACGCTGCGGTACGGCGACGTGCGTGGCACCGACCTGGGCGCGCTCGGCACGGTCACGGCCGCGCTGCTCAGCCGGGTCTACGCCGGGCTGGCGTCCGCCGTGCTGTCGCTCTCCGACGAGGCAGCGGACCAGCTGCGCGGGTACGCGGACGCGGTGCACGCGGCGGTCGGGCTGCTCGACGACGCCGGGCTCCGCGAACGCTGGCTGGACACGCTGGCGTCGCTGACCGGCCGCGCCGACCTGCACGGGCTGCTGGCCGGCCGGTTCACCCGGGTGCTCTACGAGGCGGACCGGCTGGACCGGGCGGAGACGCGACGGCGGATGGGCCTGATGCTGACCGCGGGCGTGCCACCGGCCGTGGCGGCGCGCTGGGTGGAGGGCTTCCTGGCCGGCGGCGGCCTGCTGCTGGTGCACGACGCGGCGCTGCTGGCGCTGGTCGACGAGTGGCTGGCCGCGCTCGGGCCGGACGCGTTCACCGAAGCGCTGCCGTTGCTGCGGCGCACGTTCGGCACGTTCGCGGCGCCGGAGCGGCGGTCGATCGGCGAGCGGGTGGCGGGTGCGGCGGACCGCGTCGGCGACCCGGAACGACGGGTGGATCACGAGGTGGCCGGGCTGGCGCTGCCCACGCTGGGCGCGCTGCTCGGCCGCGAGATCGGCAGACGAGAGATCGAGAACGTGGGGAGCACGACATGACACAGCGGGGGCACAAACTCCGGCGGATCCGCCGCCTCCTCGGCGGCACGCTGCCCGTCACCGGCGTCACCAGGGTGCGCCGCCCGATGGCCCAGCCGTCCACACCGCACACCGGGCCGATCCGAACCGATGCCCGGTCGTCGAGCGCGATGACCGGCGCCGCGGAAAGCGGTGCCGCGACGACCGGTGCCGCCGCGGCGCCGGGTGGGGCCACGCCGCCCCCGCCCGGCCGGGAGGACGATCACCGCGACGGGCTCACCGACGGGTTGCGAGCGGGGGATCAGGGACGGCCACGTACAGCCGGAAGGTTCGGGTCTTATCGGGGCGTGCATCGGCGGGAGGCGGCGTGACCGCGGAGGAGGAGCGGCTGCGGCGCTGGCGGATGGTGCTGGGCGCCGCCGCCGGGGAGAGCTTTCGGCAGCTCAGCGGCGCGGAGGCGGCGATGGACGCGGCGCTCGGCGCGCTCTACGACGGTGACGGCGACGGGCAGCCGCGGAGCCGGTCGGCCGGGCTGGGCGCGTCCGCGCCACGGGTCGCGCGCTGGCTGGGCGACATCCGCGAGTATTTCCCGAGCACGGTCGTGCAGGTCATGCAGCAGGACGCGATCGACCGACTGCACCTGACGTCGCTGCTGCTGGAGCCGGAGATGCTGGCCGCGGTCGAGCCGGACGTACACCTGGTCGGCACGCTGCTCTCGCTGAACCGGGTGATGCCGGACCGGACGAAGGAGCTGGCCCGGCAGGTGGTCCGCCAGGTGGTGGACGAACTGGAGCGCCGGGTCGCGCAGAAGACGCGTGCGGCGGTGACCGGCGCGCTGCACCGGGCCACCCGGGTCAACCGCCCCCGGCACGCGGACATCGACTGGGACCGGACGATCCGGGCGAATCTGAAGCACTACCAGCCGGACTACCGGACCGTGGTGCCGGAGCGGCTGATCGGCTTCGGCCGGCGGACCAGCGCGGTGCAGCGGGACGTGGTGCTGTGCGTGGACCAGTCCGGCTCGATGGCCGCGTCCGTGGTCTACTCCGGTGTGTTCTCGGCCGTGCTCGCGTCGATGCGGTCGCTGCGCACGTCGCTGGTCGTCTTCGACACCGCCGTGGTCGACCTGACCGACCAGCTCAGCGACCCGGTGGAGGTGCTGTTCGGTACGCAGCTCGGCGGCGGCACGGACATCAACCGCGCGATCGCGTACGGCCAGACGCTGCTCACCCGCCCGCGGGACAGCATCTTCGTGCTGATCAGCGACCTGTACGAGGGCGGCGTGCGGGAGGAGATGCTGCGCCGGGTGGCCGCGATGACCGCCTCAGGCGTGCAGGTGATCGTGCTGCTCGCGCTCTCCGATGAGGGGGCGCCCGCCTACGACCACGACAACGCGGCCGCGCTGACCGCGCTCGGCGTACCCGTGTTCGCCTGCACCCCCGACCTGTTCCCGGAGCTGATGGCGGCCGCGATCGAGCGCCGGGACCTGCGAGCTTTCGCGGAGCGTGCGACGACGCGTTAGGCGGCACCGCCGGATGGGAAAGGTCCACCCAACTGAACGGTGAGGAGCCTGCGGTGCAGGAGCTATGGACCCAGCTCGGGCTGGTGGCCGTGCTGGTCGTGCTCAACGCGGCGTTCGCGGGCAGCGAGATGGCGCTGGTCTCGCTGCGGGAGAGCCAGATCCACCGGCTGGAGCGGGAGGGCGGCTCGGGCGGCCGCGTGCTGGCCCGGCTGGCGAAGGACCCGAACCGGTTCCTCGCCACCATCCAGATCGGCATCACGCTGGCCGGCTTCCTGGCGTCCGCGTCCGCCGCGGTGTCGCTGGCCAAACCGCTGGTGCCGCTGCTGAGCGCGCTCGGCGACGCGGCCGAGCCGGTGTCGATCGTGCTGGTCACGCTGGTGCTGACGTTCGTCACGCTGGTCTTCGGCGAGCTGGCCCCGAAGCGGATCGCGATGCAGCGCGCCGAGGGCTGGGCGCTCGCGGTGGCCCGGCCGCTGGACCTGCTGGCCTCGTTCTCCCGCCCGGCCGTGTGGGCGCTCGGCGCGACCGCGGACCTGGTGGTGCGCGCGTTCGGCATCGACCCGGCCGAGGAGCGCGAGGAGATCACCCCGGACGAGCTGCGCGACATCGTCTCCGGCCACCGGGGTTTCACGGTCGAGCAGCAGACCATCATCAACGGCGCGGTGGAGATCGCCGAGCGGCAGCTGCGCGCGGTGCTGGTGCCGCGGCTGCGCGTGTTCACGCTCGACTCCGGCACGACCGCGGAGGCCGCACGCCTGGTGCTGGCCGCGTCCGGCCACTCGCGCGCGCCGGTGGTCCGGCACAGCATGCTGGACGACGTGGTCGGCGTGGTGCACCTGCGCGACCTGATCGGCGTGCCGGCCGACCGTCCGGTCGACGAGTGTGCGCGCCCGCCGATGCTGGTGCCCGACTCGCTGCCGGTCTCCGACGCGTTGCGCCAGTTCAAGGCGGAGCGGCAGCACATAGCGCTGGTGGTGGACGAGCGCGGTGCGATCGACGGCATCGTCACGCTGGAGGACGTGCTGGAGGAGATCGTCGGCGAGATCTACGACGAGACCGACCGGGACGTGCAGGCGGTGCGCACCGAGCCGGACGGCACGATGGCGCTGCCCGGCACGTTCCCGGTGCACGACCTGCCGGACATCGGCGTGGAGCTGGCGGAACGGCCGCCGGGCGACTACACGACCGTGGCCGGGATGATGCTGACGCTGCTCGGGCACATCCCGACGGTGGCCGGCGAGACCGTCACGATCGACGGCTGGGAGGCGTCGGTGACCTCCGTGGAGCATCACGCGATCACCGGTGTGAGCCTGCGCCGGCTACCGGAGAGCGCACCCGCGGAGGGTGCGGAGGAGCCGGTCGAGGCGCGCTAGAGATCCACAGGCTCTTCGCACAATCATTGGCCCCGCGCTTCGTTACCGGCTGGTAAGGGCCTGCGGGCGGCCGAAACGCCTCACCACGCACCGCTCGGGTATCGACGGTGCGGACTCCCGTCGTGAGGAGGAACCGTGCAGGAGAAACAGGCGAAGGGGCACGTGCGCTGGCGCCGGGCGGCGGTCCTGGCCGTACCCACGGTGATCGCCACCGGATTCATGATCTTCGGCATGTCGAACGGTGCGATCGCGGCGTCGTTCTCGGTCTCCGGCAGCACGTTCAAGGTCGCCGCGGACCGGCTGGAGGGCGACGGCTTCGCCCAGTACGGCGGCATCGCGACCGAGGAGAACGGCGAGCGGCACCCGACCGCGGTCTCCGCGATCCGCGAGGCCGAGCTCTACAACCTGTGCCAGTCCGTCAACGCCTCGAACCCGCTGGTCGGACGCGTGATCCTGACGATCAACGCGGGCAGCGGGGACAAACCGGCCACGGCCAGCAACCTGGCGCTGGACGTGGACGAGTTCTCCGGCGACGCAACGTTCTCGAACATCGAGATCGGCCGGGACGCGTCCACGCTGAACAAGGGCGGCGACGGCGCGAACGGCCAGCCAGGCCTCTTCGGCCAGCAGGCCGACCACGTCACGATCAACAACCTGCGGCAGGTCGAGTGGACCACGACGGCCGGCACGTTCGCGCTCACCGGCCTGCAACTCAAGGTCAACGTGGGTGACGACGCCAAGGAGTGCTTCTGATCGGCGCCCGCCGGCCCGCGCGCTCGGGTCTGGTTCACCCCGGCGCAGCGGCTGTTCTACGCGGTGATCGGCGCGCTCACCTCGGTGTTCTCCCTGATGGCGGTCAACCTCGGCGGTTTCTTCGTGGGCCTGGTGCTGGGCACGGTCGGGTCGGCGCTGGCATTCGGCTGGGCGTCGCCGTCGCCGTCGCCGTCACCGTCACCGGAGCGGGAGCCGGAGCCGGTGGAAGAGCCAGATCAAGAGCCATCGCCGGGGTACGACGAGAGCCCGGTGCTCCGGCCCGCGGCGATGCCCGAAGATCCGCCGGAACGGCGTACCCCGGGATATCGGTCTGGATCTTGATTTTCGTCTCGGCCGTGGCCGGGGGAGTGCTGCCGGCCCCGGAGGTGGCGCATGCGGCGCCGTGCCCGCCGACGCCGAGCGCGTCGCCGTCACCGTCGGCCAGCCGCTCGCCGGGGCCGATCGCGGGATGGATCGGCGACGTCACGGAGGGCATCGGTGACCTGCTCGGTCTCAACGGCAAGAAGAGCCCGTCGCCGTCGGTCTCGCCGACCCAGCCGGACGACTGTGGCGATTCGCCGCCGCCCGATGAGCCCGGCTCCCCCGGCGGCGAAGAACCGGACGCCGGAAAGCCCGGCGGCGGGAAACCGGGCGGCGGGAAACCCGGCACCGGACAGCTGCTCGGCATCCCGATCACGCTGACGCCGGAGTCGCCGATCCCGCCGGACGGCATCCCGATCGCGTTGCCCTACATCGCGCTCCAGAACCCGTCGATGGAGCTGCTGCTCGCCACCTGCCGGACGCTCACCGGCCCCGACCTCGTCGACGTGGTGTGACGAGGCCGGGGGGCCTCACCTAGTAGCGGGCCATCGCGCGGCGGAACGGGTCCAGGCCGATCGAGCCGAGGTTCAGGCCGGCCTGGTGGAACGCGCGCAGGTCGAAGTCCGCGCCCTTGCGGGCTCGGGCGTCCTCCCGCGCCTGCAGCCAGAATCGCTCGCCCACCTTGTACGACGGCGCCTGTCCCGGCCAGCCCAGGTAGCGGTTCAGCTCGAAGCGCAGGATCTCGTCGGGCATCCGGCAGTGCGCGCGCAGGAACGCCCAGCCGTGCTCCGGTGTCCACCGCTCACCCGGCGCGAACCCGAACGGGTTGTCCGCCGGGATCTCCAGTTCCAGGTGCATGCCGATGTCGACTATCACGCGCGCGGCCCGCAGCGCCTGGCCGTCCAGCATGCCGAGCTTGTCGCCCGGGTCGTCCAGGTAGCCCAGCTCGTCCATCAGCCGCTCCGCGTAGAGCGCCCAGCCCTCGCCGTACCCGGAGGTCCAGCCCATCAGGCGGCGCCAGCGGTTCAGCAGGTCCGCGCGGACCGTGGTCTGGCCGACCTGGAGGTGATGGCCGGGCACGCCCTCGTGGTAGACCGTGGTGACCTCACGCCAGGTCGAGAAGTCCGAGATCGTGCCGGGCACCGCCCACCACATCCGGCCCGGACGGCTGAAGTCCTCGCTCGGCCCGGTGTAGTAGATGCCGCCGTCGCTGGTCGGCGCGATGCAGCACTCCAGGCGCAGCACCTGCTCCGGAATGTCGAAGTGGGTACCGTTCAGCTCCTGCACGGCCTTGTCCGCGAGCGCCTGCATCCAGTCGCGGAACGCCTCCTTGCCGTGGATCGTGCGCGCCGGGTCCGCGTCCAGCGCCGCGACCGCCTCGTCGATGCTCGCGCCCGGGCCGACGATCCGGCTCGCGACCAGCCGCATCTCGTCCTCCAGCCGGGCCAGTTCCTCGAAGCCCCAGGCGTACGTCTCCAGCAGGTCCAGCTCGGCGCCGACGAAGTAACGGGAGGCCAGCGCGTACCGCTCCGGGCCGGCGGCCTGCTTCTCCCGGCCGTGCGGAGCCAGCTCGCGGCGCAGGAACTCGCCGAACTCCGCGGTTGCCCGGGTGGCCGCGGCCGCACCCTTCTCCAGGTCCTTGATCAACGAGTCCGGCGCGGTCAGTGACCGGGCCAGCGCGTGGTAGACGTCGTCCTGGGCCGGGTCGGTCCAGATGACGCACTGCTTCGCCACCTCGATGATCTGCTCACGCGGGCTGACGTGGCCGCGGGAGACCTCGTGCAGCAGCGTGGTCCTGATCTGGTCGAGCGCGTGCGGGATCTTGTGGAGCCGGGCCGCGATGTTCGCCACCGCCTGCTCGCCGTCGTGCGGCATCAGGTCGAACGCGCCGCGCACGTCGTGCAGCGCGCTGGTGATCACGTTGAGCTGGCTGGTGGTCTCACCGGCGTCGTACCGGGCGAGGTTCAGCTCCAGCCGTTCGATCATCGCCTCGCGGCCGACCTCCTCGTCCGGCGAGCCGGCCGGCGCGGCGTGCAGCGCGGCCACGGTACGGCGATCCAGGTCGGCCTGCGCGGCGTAACCGTCCGGGGTGAGGTCGTCGAATTGGTCGTCGTAGCCGTCGATACCGAGGTGCGTGGCGCCGATCGGGTTCAGCGGTGCCCACTCCTCGACGTACCGTTCCGCGAGGTCGTCGATGTGTCCCACCCGGTGATGTTGTCACACCTCCGAGGCAGCGTGTCCGGACGTGACGACCCGTCCCCGGCTGCCCAGGGCGCCTGGCGCTCGCCGCCGTCCGGGGGCGCGATCAGCACTATCGGTGTCCGCCGGTCCACGCCGTGAGCTCGTCCGCGGACCACGTGTTCACCACCCGGTCCGCGGGCACGCCGCAGAGCGCGGCCCGCTCGCAGCCGTACCGTTGCCAGTCCAGCTGGCCGGGCGCGTGCGCGTCCGTGTCGATCGCGAACAGGCAGCCGGCCTCGACCGCGAGCCGCAACAGGCGCTTCGGCGGATCCAGCCGGTCCGGGCGGCAGTTGATCTCGACGGCTTTGCCGTGCTCCGCGGCCGCGGCGAACACCCGCTTCGCGTCGAAGTCGCTCGGCGGGCGGCTGCTGGTCCGCGCGTGCGCGCGGTCGTTGTTCTTCGCCGGCAGCCGCCGGCCGGTGCAGTGACCGAGGATGTCCAGGTGCGGGTCGGCGATGGCCTTCAGCATCCGCCGGGTCATCGCGGCCTCGTCCGCGCGCAGGTCGCTGTGCACCGAGCCGACCACCACGTCCAGCCGGGCCAGCAGTTCGTCCTCCTGATCGAGGCTGCCGTCCGGGTTGATGTCCACCTCGATCCCGGTCAGGATCCGGAACCCCTCCGGCAGCTGCGCGTTCAGCTTCTCCACGTGCTTGAGCTGCTGTTTCAGCCGGGCCGGGCTCAGCCCACGGGCCACCTTCAGCCGTGGCGAGTGGTCGGTCAGCACCAGATATTCGTGGCCGACCTCGGCCGCGCCCAACGCCATCTCCTCGATCGGCGAGCCGCCGTCCGACCAGTCCGAATGGCTGTGACAGTCGCCGCGCAGCGCCTCCCTCAGCTTGATCGCGGTCACCGGCAGGTCGTCCTGCTCGGTGGCGAGCAACCGGCGCAGGTAGACCGGCTCCTCACCGGCGAGCGACTCCGCCACGCAGCGCGCGGTCACGTCACCCACGCCCTTCAGATTACTCAGCGTGCCGTTGTCCGCCCGCTCGCTGACCTCGGCCGGGTCGAGCGCGCCGAGCGCGTTCGCGGCGGACCGGAACGCCTTCACCCGGAACGTCGCCTCGTGCGCCGCCTCCAGCAGGAACGCGATGCGCCGCAGATCGGCGACCGGATCACGGGATGCCATGTCGTCAACCTAACGCGGGGTTGTCGCCTCCCGCGCGACATGGGTACTGTCCGGCTCACGTACGCCCGGCGTACGGGGAGGATCGACGATGACCGCCACGCTACGGGCCGCCGTCTCGGTGGTGCTGCTCGCCGGGTTCTACCTGGTCGCGCTGGTTCAGCTCGTGCTCGTCGCGGTCCTGCTGTTCGCGACGAGCGTGCTGGTCGCCGGCCATGACGCGGTCAAGCTCGCGCTGCCGCTGATCACGCTGGGCGTCGGCGTCGCCGGGCTCGCGCTCGGCCGCGGCCTCGCGTCCCGGCGCTCCCGGCCGCAGGGCATTCCGGTCGCTCCGGAGCGGGCACCGGAGCTGTGGGCCGCGGTGCGGGAGATCGCGGACCGGGCCGGCACGCGCGCACCGGACCGGATCCGGCTGCTGCCGGACGCGACCGTGCGCGTCGCCGAGGACGTGCGGCTGCTCGGCCTGCGCGGCGGCGTGCGCACGCTGTACGTCGGACTGCCGCTGTTGCAGATCATGACAGTGGACCGGGCGCGCGCGATGCTCGCGCACGAGCTGGGGCACTTCTCGCCACCGGGCGGGGCGGCCTATCGCGGTCGGCTGGCGGTCACGGCCGCGCTGCCCCGCATGCCGGTCACGCTCCGCTGGTACGCGTACCTCTACCTGGCGTTCGACGCCGGCACCACGCGGGCGCAGGAGGCCGCGGCCGACCGGCTCGCGGCGTCGGTCGCCGGTCCGGGCGCGGCGATCGCGGCGCTGCACGACCGGCCGGTGCTCGAGGCCGCCTGGTCGTTCTTCTTCCGGCGGTACGTCCGCCCCGGCTGGGAGCACGGGTACGTGCCGGACGATCTGTTCGGCGGGTTTGCGGACTTCGTCCACGCGCGGGTGGACGAACTGGACGACCTGCGCAATCAGGCGCCGACGGCGGACCGGTGGGACACGCATCCGCCGGTGGCGGAGCGGGTCGCCACGCTCACCGCGCTGGCCTCGGCAACTGATTCCGAGTCCGATCCCGAGGCCGGCCCGGCGCCGCTGCCCGCCACCGCGCTGATCACCGATCCGGCCGGTGCGGCCCGCGCGCTCCAGGACGCCACGGTCGCGGAGGGCCGCCGCCCGCTGGCTTGGCCCGAGTTCATCGCGGCCGCCGGCACCGCCACGCTGCGCCGCGAGGCCGACCAGGTGCTCCGCGAGACCGCCCGCACGCTCGGCCGAGACGACGCGGGCCTGTCCGAGACGCTGGACGTCGCCGCCACCGGCCGGTTCACCCGCGCTCAGGTCGAGTCGCTGCTGCTGCTCGCCGCGATCCACGCCGGTGCGGCCGGCTGGCGGCACAGCTGGTCCGCGCCGCCCCGCCTGATCGGCCGCGACGGCAGCTCGCTGCGCGTCGGCGAGATCGCCACGCTGGTGCTGAGCCGGTCCACCGTGGACGAGGCGCGCAAGCACCTGGCCGAACTCGGCATCGACGCCGGCTCGACCCCGCCGCTGACCCCACGTTCCGGCGCGGCCGGTGCGGGCGCGGTCGCCGGCCTGATGAACGTGATCGTCGACGGCGAACGCTCCGACCTGGTGCTGCTCAACACCGGCCTGATAGTGGTACCGGGTGTCCCGCGGCTGCGGCAGCGCGAGGTGCGCCCCCGCATGCACGCGATGCTGACCTCGATCCCACCGGACCGGCTCGCCGCCGAGCCCGGCCACCGGTTCGTCGCCTACGCGGACTTCGCCACTGCGCGCCTCATCCGCCGCGTCCCGAAGACCTACGACATCACGCTGTACGACGACACCGTCCTCAAGATCCGCGCCGGCACCGACACCGAGGAACTCGGCCCCGGCTGGTCCACGCTCGCGGACGCCACGCTCGCCTCCCGTTCCGCGTAGCGGACACTCGGTGTCCGCCATGCCGGGCAGGCTGAGCGTCATGAAACGCGACCGCTCCGGATCCCGGATCGACCACCTCAACGTTGCCGTGCCCGACCTCGCCGCCGCCGTGGCGTTCTACGAACCCGTGCTGGCCTCGATCGGGATCACGAAGATGCTCGAGATTCCGCCGAACGCGACCCCGAACCAGCCGACCGCCATGACCGGCTTCGGCCTGGCCGAGGTCAAGCCGTACTTCTGGCTCATCGACGGCGGCACGGTCGGCACCAACATGCACCTGGCCTTCACCGTCGACACCCGCGACGACGTGGTCACGTTCCACCGCGCCGCGCCGCGCTGGCGGCCGGCGCCACGTCACTGCTGGACCCGGCCGTCCATCCCGAGTACCACGACGACTACTACGGCGCCTTCGTGCTCGACCCGCACGGCATCAACCTCGAGGCGGTCTGCCACCGCGGCTGAGCCGGCTACTCCGGGCGGACCGCGGTGACCGTGGTGCGGTCCTTGGAGACCGAGGTGATCCAGCCGCCGGCGCGGCCCAGGTCGAGCAGGGCGTTGACCGAGGGGCGCATCGGCAGCGGCTCGCCCGGGGTGGCGGGCCAGGCCGCGCGGACCCGGTGGCCGGAAGCCAGCCATGGGCGCAGCGCGGCGATCGGATCGCGGGCGTCCAGGGCCGCGCGGGCCGCGGTCAGGGACTCGATCACCGCGTCCAGCACCGGGCGGACCGAGTCGGCGTTGCCGCCGCACATGGCCGCGACCAGGTCGGAGCGGGTGGCGGCGACGCGGGTGCCGTCCCGGAACGAGCCGGCGCCGAGCGCGGCCGCGAGCGGGTCGGCGGCCTGCTCCGCCACCGCGGACGCGACCAGGTGCGGTACGTGGCTGATCGTGGCCACCGCCCGGTCGTGCTCCGCGGCGGTGGTCGGCACCGCCCGCGCGCCCAGGCTGGTGACCAGGTCCGCGAGGTCCAGCCAGTCGCCGAGCATGGTACGGCCGGGCTCCAGGCCGAGCACCCACGCGCAGTCGTCGAACAGTCGCGGGTCGGCGGCGGTGAAGCCGGACGTCTCCCGGCCGGCCATCGGGTGCCCGCCGACGAAGCCGGCCAGTCGCTGCGAGCCGCCCTCCAGGTAGCGTTCGACCAGGTCCAGCACCGGCAGCTTGACCGAGGTCACGTCCGTGATCAGGCCGCGGTAGCCGCGCCCGGTGATCTCGTCCAGCACCGTCTCCAGCGCGGGCAGCGGAACCGCGATCACGCACAGCTCGGCGTCCGCGACCGCGGCGGAGACGGACGGGACGATCCGCCACCGGGCGCTCGGCGGTGCCTCGGCCGCGGCGGTCCGGGCGGTGCCGCGGGTGGCCGGATCGGCGTCGAAGCCGACCATGTCGTGTCCGGCGGCGGCGAGGGCCCGCAGCACGGAACCCCCGATGAGACCCATTCCGATCACGGCGACGCGCACGCGGTGACTTTTTCACAACACGGTACGAGCCGGACGAGCGGCTCCGGGTCACCGGTTCGGCCCGGCCCGGCCTCCACCGAAGCTCTGCGGCTTTTCACCCTTTTCGCTCGCCCGGACCGGCCGCTTCCCCCCGTACCGTTATGAAGTGATTTTTAAGGACTTAATGAGACGTATCGCCGCGATGACCGTCGCCGTGGGGGTGCTGGGGACCGGATCACCCGCGCACGCGATCGGGCCCGCGCCGCAGCCCACACCCGGTTTCAACGGCACGGTGTGGGCCACCGCATACGCCGGGGACACGATCTACGTCGGCGGCGACTTCACCGCCGCGGTCGTCGACGGCGTGCAGGTCAAACGCAGCCGTCTGGCCGCGATCAACGCGCGTACCGGCAAGCTGCTCGACTGGGCACCCGCGGCGGACGGCACGGTCCGCGCGATCGCCACCGGCGGCGGCGCGGTCTACGTCGGCGGTACGTTCGGCAAGATCGGCTCCAGCAAGCGGGACAGCCTGGCCAAACTGGACGGCACCACCGGCGCGGTCAGCGCGATGCTCAACCACACCATGACCGGCGCACCGTACGCGCTGCTCATCGACGGCAACCGCCTCTACGCCGGCGGCAACCTGACCGAGGTCAACGGCGAGAGCCGCGGCCGCCTCGCCGCGTTCAGCCTGGGCAGCGGCAAACTCGACACCACCTGGCAGCCCAAGGCCGACGACCAGGTACAGGCGCTCGCGTCCGGTGGCGGCCGGATCTACGTGGGCGGCCGGTTCAAAAAGATCAACGGCATCGGCGGCTCCCCGCGCCTGGCCGCCCTCAGCCCGTCCACCGGCACGCCCGACACCGGTTTCAAGACCAAGGCCACGGTCATCGTGTACGGCATCGCCGTCGCACCGACCGGCGTCTATGCCGCGCACGGCGGCCAGGGCGGGACCGTCGCCGGCTACGCGCTGGACGGCACCACCCGCTGGACCCTGACCATGGACGGCAACCCACAGGCCCTCGCCCTGCTGACCGGCACGCTCTACATCGGCGGCCACTTCGACAACATCTGCGCCAGCACCGCCACCGGCAGCCAGGGCAGCTGCAAGGACGGCCAGATCAAGCGCGTCAAACTCGCCGCCGCTGACCCCTCCGACGGGTCCCTCACCTCCTGGGCCGCCGACGGCAACGGCGTCCTCGGCGTGCTCGCCATGGCCGCCAGCCCCGCCCTCGGCAAACTCTCCGCCGGC
This sequence comes from Catenuloplanes indicus, assembly GCF_030813715.1. NCBI lineage: Bacteria > Bacillati > Actinomycetota > Actinomycetes > Micromonosporales > Micromonosporaceae > Catenuloplanes > Catenuloplanes indicus. The sequence goes on along the minus strand of NZ_JAUSUZ010000001.1, from coordinate 4,718,110 downwards.
GGCGCCTTCACCACCATCAACGGCGGCCCTCGGAAGCGCTTCGCCCAGTGGAGTGCGTAGATTTCTGCCGCATCCGGCGTCCGCGGCCTGTCGGCTCGCGTCTGCCACGACGGCGCCGGTTCCGCCGCTGATCACCAGTTGCATCCGGCACGCCCACGATCGGCGCAGAGGATTCCTGGGTTGCGATTACTGTGACAGGCCGCAGAGACGCTGAGGCCCGGCTCTATATCGCGGAATTTCGGGCGCGTAGCGCCCGGTGTTCCTCCGGCTGACACCCGTAGGCAGTGCTCGGCCGGCTACCGTGCCGAGTTCCGGCGTGGCACCCGGCCCGCAGCCGCGGGTCCAGGTGCGGCCACCACGGTGATCTGGTCGTTCCCGCCGATCGTCGCCATGATCGCGGCCCCGGGTGCCGCCGGGCCGTGCCGAGTGCCGGCGCGCGGCTGGCCGTGCTCGCTGGGACGGCCGGCGCGGCCGGGCAACCCGGCTCGGGTTGTCCGGGACTACGGCGGACGTCTCCGCCGCGACGCCCCGGTGCGTGGCGCCCGGTGGTTGTCCCGCGGGAATCGTGGCGCGTGCGGGTTGGTGCGTGGCCGGGTGTCGGCGTGGGGTTTCGCGAGCACGGCGGGACCGGCTCCGTCGCGGCGTCCGGAGCGGAGCCAGCGGAGTCGGAGGACACCGCGCGGTTGGCCCGCTCCGAGCATGCGGGCCGCACCACGCCGGAAGCGGAAAGATCTCGGTCTTGGTTCCCTGGGCAGCGCCGGACGCGGCCGCGGATCAGTAGGGGGCCTTGGGGCAGCCGTTGGCCTGCATGTATTCGGCGGAGGCGGCGGCCGGGGACTTGTTGCCCTGTTCGCGCCAGGAGTCGAGGTAGGGGGCCGGCCAGATGGCGCCGCGACGGATCCACCAGTCGCCGGCCTCGGCGCACGGTGGGGAGATGCCGAAGTGCAGGTGGCAGACGTTGTTGGCGTTGCCGGTCTTGCCGACGTTGCCGAGGCGCTGGCCGGCGCGGACGCGGACGCCGGGCTCGATGCCGGCGTCGACCACGGACATGTGTGAGCCGTAGTAGCGGACGCCGTCGTCGCCGACCAGGGAGACGAAGAAGCCGCCGTTGAGTGGGCCGTCCGGTCGGCCCTTGACGAACTCGTCCTTGCGGCTGATCTCGACGATCGTGCCGGAGGTGACGGCCAGCACCGGGTTTCCGCAGTTCGCGAAGATGTCGGTGGCCGGGTTCGTGGCGTGCGTCGGATGGTACGAGACCGGGCTGCCGGGGACCGGGAAGACGTACGTGTAGTTCGCGGCCTTCGTCTTCGACGGGGTGGGGGACGGCGCGGCGGTCTTCGACGGGGACGGGGACGGCGATGGCGATGGCGACGCTGACTTCGATGCCGCGGCCGATGGGGACGGCGGTGCGGCGATCGTGGACGAAGCGGGCGAACCGGCCTGCCAGATCGGTGTGGCCGGCTCCGAGCCGGTGGCGCAACCGCCGGCCATGAGCGTCACCGCCAGCGTCATCGCGACCCCGGCCATCGACGAGATCCGGTTCTGTCCCCGTTGCATGGGGGCCATCTTGGCAGACGGGTACCACGGCACGCCGCCCCAGTAGGCTGTTCAGGGAGGTTCCCGCGAGCATCCAGGAGCGTGGCGACGTGGCGCAACAGCCCGGTTACGGCGATCCGGCCTTCACGGCACCGCCGCCGTTCGAGCCGGGCAACGACCGTTTCGCCGGTCCGCCCGCGATAGTGGCGGCGCGCGAGGCGCACCGGTTCGGCCACGCGGGTGACTATCCGCCGCCGGCGCCGCCCCGGCCGACCTACCGCGAGCCGCACCCGGTGCGCGCGCCGTGGTTCATGGCCGGGCTGCTCGGCGGCGTGTTCTGGATGGTGATCCTGCCGCTGCTCGGTACGAACATCGCCGGGTACGGGTGGTGGACGCTGATCGCGGGCGGCGTGGCCTGGCTGGCCGCGGCCGTGCTCTCCCGTTCGGGAGACCGGGGGGCCGCGGCCGGCATCGCGATCAGCGTGGGCCTGGCCTGGGCGATCGCGGCGTACGTGCTGGCCACCCGCTGGGCCGGGACGGCTGACTGGCCGCTCTGGTGATCACGCCTTGGTGATCTCCTTGCCGGCCACGCGGACCTCGTCCGACCACGGCGTCGGGCGCATGGTGGCCGGGTCCAGGCAGACGTTGACCCGCCGGCCCTCCGCGTGCACCACCGAGCCGTCCGCGGAGCGGAAGCGGTAGTCCGCGCTGGTGGTGCCGAGCTTCTCCAGCCAGAAGTGCACGTCGATCCGGCCGGTGCCGGCGATCGGCACGTGGAAGGTCACCGAGTATTCCCGGATCACGTTGAACACGTCCGGCCTGGTCGGGCGGCCGCCGGCGAACGCCCAGCCGCGCGCGCCCCACCACTCCAGGATCGCGCGCTCGACCAGCGCCGCGTACCGGGCGTTGTGCAGGACACCGAGCGCGTCCAGGTCGTCGAAGTGGATCGTGACGGGTGCGGTGTAGCCGTACTCGGCGGTGGTCATCGGCCGTACTCCTCGATCGTTCCGGGATCGGTGCTCAGTGATCGCAGGCGGGCACGCATGGACCGCAGTGCGAGGTCGTAGGGCGCGTCCGTGCCGGCCAGCCGGGACTGCATGACCGCGGCCAGCCCGAGCGCCTCCGACTCGTAGGCCAGCAGCGCCGGGTCGGTCTCCGGGACCAGCTCACCGGCCTCGATCGCCTCCCGGGCCAGGCGTTCCAGCAGGCCGAGCCAGTCGGCCAGGATCTCCGCGAGCCGGTCCTTGACCGGCCCCGGACGCGCATTGAACTCGAATTCCGCGTTCGCGAAGAAACACCCACCGGGGAGTACGGCGTCCGCGTAGAACGCGATGCGACGGCGGTGCAGGGCCCACAGCCGGCGTACGCCCCGGGGCTCGCGCAGCGCCGGGCCGATCACCTGCTCCAGCCACTGCTCGCGGGCGCGCTCGATGGTGGCAAGCTGCAACTCCTCCTTGCGGCGCCAGTGCGCGAACAGCGCGGACTTGCTGAGGTGCAACTCCTCCGCGACCTGCGCGAGTGACAGGCCGTCGAGCCCATCGCGGGTCGCCAGCGCCACGGCCGTGTCCAGCACCGCGGCCCGGGTGCGGTCGCCGCGGGCGAGTCGTCCGTCGCGTGTCACGACCTCGACGATACAAAAAGACCGACCGGTCGTAAATAATTATTGCCCATCTCGGCAGGCTTCCGGAATGCCCTATAAGCGGCCCTTGCACCGACTAGCGTCACGCGTATCGACGGCTGGTATTCGGGGGGACCCAATGTCGTACTTCGCTGCCGCCCTGGTCCGGGGCCCGAGTGGTTGGTCCGCTTCAGACCTCGCGCTCACCGGCGCCGCGGACACCGAGGACATCGCCGACCGCCTGCGCGACGTCGACCACGACGCCGACCTCAGCCTGCTCTTCGTCGAGTCCGACGACTCCTACCTGGTGATCATGCGGCTCGACGAGGGGGAGGATCCGCGTGTCTTCGGCTCGGACTCGATCTTCGCGGAGGAGTCCCGGCTGGGCGCGCTGCTGCTCAGCGACATCGAGATGCCCGCGATCGAGATCCACAGCGAGATCGAGTCGGTGACCGAAGGGGTCGAGGAAGGCTCGGCGTCGACGGCACACGCGCCGGACGAGCCGGAGATCGACCCGATCGGCGACCCGGACCTGCTGGCCGACCTGGGGATCTCGTCGCATGATCTGCTGGTGTTGTGCGGACGGGAAGGAGTGCACCCCTCGGACGTCACGCACGAGTTGTGCGAGCAGATCGTCGGTAGCGCGGAGGCCGTGGACGAGCTGCGGGAGCACGCGCTGCGGCACTGAGGTGGCCGGCGCCGTCATGGCTGGTGCGTGGCCGGGCTCGTGCGTGGCCGGGCTGGCTCGTGGCCGGGCCGGGTCGCTGTCGGGGCGGTTCGTGGGCGGGCGTCGGCCGGTGGGAAGAATGCTGGCGTGGAGACGCGGCGGGAACGGCACGAGCGGTGGATGCGGCGGGCGCTGTCGGTGGCCGCGGGCGCGGCCGACGACGTACCCGTGGGGGCTGTAATCCTCGGTCCGGACGGCACCGAGCTGGCGACGGCCCGCAACGAACGCGAACTCACCGGCGACCCCACCGCCCACGCCGAGATCCTGGCCCTGCGCCGCGCCGCCGAGATCGTCGGCGAGTGGCGGCTGACCGGCTGCACCCTGGTGGTCACGCTCGAACCCTGCACGATGTGTGCCGGCGCCCTGGTCCTGGCCCGCGTGGCGACGGTCGTCTTCGGCGCGTGGGAACCGAAGACCGGCGCGGTCGGCTCGCTCTGGGACGTCGTCCGCGACCGCCGCCTCAACCACCGCCCCGAGGTCTACGCCGGCGTCCTGGAGCCGGAGTGCGCCCGCATGCTGCGCGACTTCTTCGACGACTGACCCGGCACCCGATCGCCGGGTGCCGGGCCCGCGCGTCAGGCCGTGACGGCCGTGTCGAGGGCGATCTCGACCATGGCGGAGAACGTCTGCTCACGCTCCTGGGACGTGGTCTTCTCGCCGCGTTTGATGTGGTCGCTGACGGTCAGCAGGGTCAGCGCCTTCGCCCGGTAGCGGGCCGCCGTGGTGAACAGCGCCGCCGACTCCATCTCGACCGCGAGCACCCCGTAGTCGGCGAGACGGTCGTAGAGGTCCATCCGGTCCGTGTAGAACAGGTCCGCCGCGAGGATCGGACCCACCCGCACCGGGATGTCCCGCTGCTCGGCCGTGGCGACCGCGGTCCGGAGCAGCCCGAAGTCCGCGACCGGCGCGTAGTCGATCAGCCCGTCGAACCGCTGCCGGTTCATGCTGGAGTCCGTCGACGCACCGTTCACCGCGATCACGTCCCGCAGGTTCAGGTCGTCGGCCAGCGCGCCGCACGTCCCGACCCGGATCAGCGTCCGCACGCCGTACTCGTTGATCAGCTCATGGGCGTAGATGGTCGCCGACGGCATACCCATGCCGGACCCCTGCACCGACACCTCGACCCCACGGTACGTGCCGGTGAACCCGAGCATCCCCCGCACCGACGTGTAGCACGTCGCATCCGTCAGGAACGTCTCCGCGATCCACTTCGCCCGCAGCGGATCCCCCGGCATGAGAACCCGCGGGGCGATCTGACCTGGCTCAGCGCCGATGTGCACACTCATGCCGCCGATCATGCCAGGCCACCTCCGACCCTGGTCACGGAAGCGCCTCCCCCGCGCGCGGGCCCGCGAAGGCGTCCGGTAACGTACCTACCGGTGGTGTGTCCGAGTGGCCTAAGGAGCACGCCTCGAAAGCGTGTGAGGGTTTACGCCCTCCGCGGGTTCAAATCCCGCCGCCACCGCCATCTAGCAGGGCAAACGCCCGGCAGCTGCGAGAGCAGCGGCCGGGCGTTTTCTCGTTTGAAGATCGCTAGTCTCAGTTGTTGTCTCAGTTCGCTGTCTCGCCAGCACCTCGCCACGGGCTGACTGGTGGAGGTTGACCGCCCGACAGCCAACACGGAGCGTCAGAGATGTCCACCGATCACATGTAGATCGGCGCCGCATCCGACGATTGAAGATCTCGCGGTGTTTAGGAGTGCGTCCAGAAGGGACATTCTCAGAACGTTTGGCGTGTTATTTAAGCCTCTGTCTCGGTCATTCGAGGTGGTTACGTGGATCGCCTCACTGACATGGGGCTGGACTATAACTACGCGGACCGGGTCGGATTGCCGGCGACACTCCAGCATCTCTAGAAATTCAGACCGTCCCGACACTCGCTTTCCATCTGTCCAGCAGGCCGGCCTGGCAATCGACGGATCTGATAGCGCCTTGTGTAGATGCTCCGATGACAAATAGCGTATATTTTTCGCCGCCTGGCTTGACACTACCTCGTACGGGCCTACGGCGATTTGTCGCCGAGCGGTGCTACTTGCCGCGCCCTTTACATGGATCAGGCTCAGGGTGGCGTCCCTGTCGGGAGATATGTGGATGAAGTCTGCCACCTCGCCGGAGCCGTCATCGCAGATTAGCCATCCGTTAGCGTAGTGCTGCACCACCCAGGCAAAGAGCGATGTGTCGCCTGCGACGCCGATTGCATCATGAATCTTTTGATCGCCCTTCACCGGCGGTTTCTCACAAGTGATGTCGAACGGCCTTAAGTCATGGAATTCCCAGTTTGGGAAAGGCGCGCTCCGGATCTCACGCTTCCAGAGGGCTTTCTCGACGACTGTGTGACCTGACTCAAAGTAGATAGTCAGCAAGCTGTCCGCGTAGAGGTTTAAGGCCGTCAGTATTCGCCGAACCGGTGGGCCGTTTGTTGGCTCGCCTTTATATCCAAAATTGAAAGTCACGCAATCCTTGCCAGCATTAATTCTTCCTGAGAGTGATCCGCAGATGGCTCCATGCTCTCCGACTTGCAAGACGAAATTCGACGATGTTGAAGATCCTTGAATCTCAAGAATTGAGTCCGATAGCAGCTCTGCTGCTTCAGCCAAATCCGGGTCCACATTCGGCACGGAGGCAATATTCGCCGCGTCCAAAATCGAGAAGTCGAAGGCTCCTTTGACGACACCTAGATTCTCTTCCTTGCGTGCGAGGAGAGGATATGGTTGATCCATCGTTATTCCCGCACTCATCACATCTTCAACCATGCTCAGCGCATCATCTGCCTGAGCGAGAAAATCGGCCATGCTGGCGGTCGCCCTGGCCCACATTTGTGACTTGCGTGGCGTTGAACCAATAATTCCTGAAAGTGCGTTTAGATTGATATCGCTCGGAAGTGCTGCTCTGGCGGAGCCCATGGCAAATGACGAATCTTCATGAGGCAACAGCGCATCACTCAATCGTCGACCGCTTATATTTTTGCTGTCGGCTTTCGTCGTGCGTCTAGCGTGAGTCCCGCGCAGCCAGAGACCCTTGGCATCTCCGCGAATAAAAGCGGCGTGCATGACGCCTTCTGTGATTCGTCGAAATGGGGGCGGAGGGGAGTTGTCTAGCCAGCTTTGAATCGAGTCCCTTAGGCCGGGAAGATCTGCGTGAACGGCCACAAGCGCGCGTCGCCTTAACAGGATGACAAGCTTGTGCTCCCGATCGGTATATATATGATCCTCTTTCATCCAGCCGGGATGGTGCTCACATTGGACGACCATCGCGTCGAGGCTGTGATCTGCGTCAGCGGCCCAGCCGAATCCGTGCTCGTCGCAGTCTTCGGCCTGGATGCCGCTGGCCGCAATAGATCGTCGCCCGCGGCGGCACTTCAGCGCGCGCTTGCCGACCTCCTCGACGAGTCGACCGTAACCTACTTCAAGATCATCGATTGTGATCTCAAGTATTGTTAGCGACAGGAAGGGAGTCATGGCTGCGGCCGGGACGGGCGAGATTGAATCTTGATATCCCTCTTCCATCAACTCAATGTAAGCATCGACCCTTCGGTCGTCCAGAATTTTCTCATTCGTACACGTGTGGCAAGAATGAGTTACAGTCATGTAATTCTGGACGTTAGGGCTCGGTCGCGCTAGCCTGACCTGTGGAGATGCCGTCAAATCTCGGCCGCTTTCACTCGGGTCGCGTTGCTTGGGGGTTGGCGTGAGCGTTCGAAACCTATCTCTTTGGCTGGGATTTTTGTGACTTTTTCTTCTTCCGCGATTTTTGCCTTTCGGGCGTCCATATAAGTTCGCCAACACGCTTCGCGATATCGCGATGAACCTCTGCCGTGATGTGCTGGTATCGAGCCGCCATTGTGGTACTTGACCAACCCATGATGCCCATGACAGTGCGTTCGGGTACGCCGAGTAGAAGTAGAACGGTGGCGGCAGTGTGGCGCGCATCGTGGAGGCGGCCATCGCGGAGCCCTGAGAGCTTTAGCAGGCGCTTCCACTCGTCATAGTCGGTGCGTGGGTTGAGTGGCGCGCCGGCCGGTGTGGCGAACAGCCAGTCGCCGTCGCCCCATAGTTGAGCCGCGCGCTCGCGTTCACGGGCCTGCTCGTCACGGTGCTTCTTCAGTAGAGCGATTAGCTCATCGGGAAGGCCCATGCTGCGCCGACCAGCGCGAGACTTGGTCTCCTTGACCTCCTCGCGAGCAGACCTCCGTTTCGGGCAGTGCCCGCCGAACTTCCGGCCGCACGTATTTCCACACCCGTGCTGCCATCGCGGGCGTTGCCGCGCCCGTCGCACCGTGAGGCGGCCCTCGATCAGGTCGACATCCGACCACCGCAGTCCGAGCGCCTCGCTCTGTCGTAGCCCGAGTGCCAGAGCGATTGCCCACCGAGCGCTGTTTCGCCTGTCGCTGGCGGCAGCGAGCAGCGCGCGGATGTCTGCGACGGTGTACGGCTCGATCTCCTCGTCGCTGAGCTTCGGTGGCTTGGCGAGGGCCGCTGGATTCCGGGTGAGGTGGCCACGCCGCATCGCCTCGTTGAGGGCGGTGCGGATGGTGCGGTGCGCCTGGTGGGCGGTGCCAGCCGCACTGCCCTGGCGCATCATCTGCCGGTACAGCGTTTCCAGGTTTTCCGGCTCCAGCTTTTCGAGCCGGTGCGCGCCCACTCCCGGGATCAGATGCTTCCGGACCGCCACCCGGTAGCCGGACAGGGTGTTGTCGGAGACGGACTCGGCCGCGATGTTCTCGACCCAGTGCGTCAGCCACTTCTCCACCGTCCAGCGCTGACCGACCTTGCGCACAGAGCCGTTTTCGCGCTGACGCTCCAGCACCCGTACCTTCTCGTGCACCTCGGGTCGGGTCGTGGCCTGCACGTGGCGACGGTCCGGCTCGCCGTTGTTCTTGACGCCGACCGTCACCCGCCCGTGCCAGTAGCCGTCCTTGCCCAGGTAGATGCTCGACGTACCGTTCGGCTTTCGCGTCTTCTTCATCCACTACGCCCCTGAGACCGGCTCGTCCGGCGAGCCGGCGTCGAGCAGGTGATCGACGTACTCGGTGAGGCACCGGACAGGAACGCGGCGGAGCCGGCCGATCGTGACGGAGCGGATCTCGCCGTTCATGACGAGGGCGTACATGGTGGTGCGGCCGATCCCGAGCCGGTGGGCCGCCTCTTCCATGGTCAGCACCATGCGGTCATCGGTGACCTGCATGCGCTCCTCCTGGTGGTCGACCGCGGAGACGAGGTCTGGCAGATCGGTGATGCGGATCGTTATCGGTTGATCCTGTTTGGCATCGACGCGAGTCGTGCGCACAGTCTTTGCCTTCACTGCGAAGTCCTTTCCACGCTTGTGATCAGGGCCGCGGTCCGGGCCGCCGCCGCGCGGCCACGTCAGCGGCGAGTTCTCGAAGTCGGAGCAGAAGCGCGATCAGTTGCCGTCGTGCTGCGGCTTCGCTGTCGCCGAGCGGGATCTGCATCCGGATCTCCGCCCAGGTCCGGCCGTTCTCGTCGGCTTGCCGGCGCAGCTCGACGAGCCCGAGCCCGTCGCCGAGATCGATCCGGAGCGCGCGTTGCTGTTTTGCCATGACCGGCTCGCCGCTCAGTTCGTGCCGTCGCGGTAGAGCCGCGCGGCTCGGTTGATCGCGCGGGTGCCGGCCCGCACGCGGAGCCCGGTGCCGTCGCATCGCCGGCACGCCCGGCTGACCCGACCGAACTGGCGCCGCGCCCGGCCGCTCCCACGGCAGACGCGGCACCGTGCAAACGGGTTGATCCGGCAGAGCCCGAGGTAACTGATAGCGACGAGGAGAGATGCGAGGCAGGGCAGGGTCTCTAGCAGCTGCGAGGGGTGCACGAGCGCCTCCGTTGCCGGTTTCAGGACATGCGTGGGGAAGGCCGCTAGGTTGCTAGCGTCCTGTTCAGTGAGGCTTCTGCCTGCTAGCGGAGGTGCTAGGTCTAGCGGCCCGTGGGTGCTAGACCTAGCACCAGTCGCGGCCTATCTGGCGTCTCGGCGCCGGTTACGTTCCGCGATGGCCGCGAGGAGCTGCGCTCTCTCGAAACCGCGCCGGTTAGCGCCGAGCCCGGTGGTCCGGTCGGTGCCCCAGACCTGGCGGACCTTGACCCGGTACGGCTTGAGCGCCACCGTCACCTGTTCGCCGTCCCACCCCGCGTAGGTCTCCGGCCGCAGCTCCGCGAGCCGCGCTGCGACGGTCTCGCACCAGACTTTGGTCTCGTCGCTCAGCACCACGGCCGCGATGTCGTCGAGTACCGAGACGGAGGCGACGGCTTGCGGCGCGAACTCTTCCCCGAGCGCATGCCCGGTGATCCGTCCCGCCTCCTCCCGCAGCCCACGCGCCCGCCGCACCACGATTTCGGCCGCCGGCCCGTCGACGTTGTATGTCCGGGTGATCTGCGGCTCGTCGCCTTCCCCGGCGAGGTACCCGATCCCGAGGTCGCGCCGGCTGAACATGGTTGCCCGCACGCCGTTGCGGTACGCGCTGGTGCCGAGGACCATGTCGTTCTCCATCTGCCCCATGACCTTGAGGCAGAACCGCAGTACCGCGTTGCCGGAGATGCCCGTGGGCAGCGACTTCGCGTCCGGCCGTTGCGTGGCGAATACCGCGATGATCCCCGCGGCCGGCCCGCGCCGGACGAGATCTTCCGCGATCTCCCGCAACTCTTCACCGTGCTCGGAGTGCTCGAACCACCTTTGACACTCGTCCACCACGATCAAGATCGGATGCAGCCGGTACGTCGCACGCGCGGCCAACTCCGGCGTGATCTTCGATTCCGGGCACAGCTCCCGCGACAACTCTCGCAGCACCCGTGCTCGCCGCGTCAGTTCCGTCGACAGCTCGCGCATGTCCGCCAGCCCATAGGCGACATCGTCGTCATCGGACCCGGCTCGATACCGATGGCAGACCGGCTCGACCGGCGCGAGATCGCCCATGCCCTTGAGGTCGTATGCGTGGAGCTCCGCGAGCACGTCGAGCGCCCCGGCGAGCAACAGCAGCCGCGCCGCGACCGTCTTGCCGACCCGCGGAATCGAGCCGATCACCATCGAGGCGAACATCAGCGTCACCCCGACCGGCCGTCCGCGCTGGTCGGTGCCGAACGGCACCGGCCGGAACAGGCTCGCCGTTCCGCTCTTCAGCAGCGGCCAGCTCGGCGCCTCCGTCTTCGAGAGGTCGTCGTCGCCAACCCACAGCACCAGCCGACCCGGGTGCACCTCGATGTTGCCCTCCGGCCAGACACACCCGAGCGGCCGGCTCAGCGCGGACGCCAACTCCTTCCGCTTCTCCACCACCTGATCGACCGTGACGCCCGGCGGCAGATCGACGACGGCCCGCCATCCCGGTCCGTCTCGGCTGATCGGCTCCGCGAACCGGATCGCGTCCTGAAGCCCACGCCGGGAGATCGCCTGGTTGATGCCGGCGACCCCGATTGCGCCGAGCGCGGACAGCACCACGTCGGAGGTCAGGTTCGGCGCCCGCGTCGTCGAGACCGCGGTGTCGACGAGCGGCCGGTCGGCCGGCGTGCCTGCCACGCCGAGCACTGCCACCACGGCGACAAGTACCGCATACCAGGCCGATTCCGACCCGGCGACCATCAGCAGTCCGCCCGCAGCGGTCCCGCCGACCGCGAACGCGACCAGCATCGCGGTCCGGAGCCGCACCCGCGCGTCTCTCTGCCGGGAGAGCTTGAGGTACTCCTCCGCGTTCTCCCGCCGCACCGCCGCCGCCCGCACCGGCGCGCCTTCCGCATCGGCCACCCACCGGGCTGCCCCGGCGACGAGCCGGACCGCCCCACGCGGCGCCCGCACGACCAGCTTCGCCGCGTACTTCGGGCTCCGCGTCAGGTGATAGGCCCACACGTGGGTGTAGTACGCGACGATCCACCGAGCCTGGATCTTCAGTTCGGTGCGCGACCGCGCCCACGCCGGGATGATCGGCCGGCGTCTCGCGGCCCGCAGCCCGGCCGCGCTCCACCGACGCGGCGTCAGGGCTTCCGGGGTGTCGACCGGCGGTGCCGCGCCGGTCAGTTCGGCTTCGTGCCGAGCCCAATCGAAGTCGTCAGGGCTTGTCATGATGGTCTCCTCCGCAGAGGTCTCGTTGCAGGGCTGACGAGGAAGCCGGGGCGCGGCCGGAGGTCTTCGAGGCCGGATGGCCGCGCCCCGGGCGCAGCTACCGTTCGAGGTCGTCGGTGACCTCACCGAACTCATCCGTGATCACGGCCGCGAGATCGTCATACGCGCCGTCGTCGAACGCGGACACGAAGTCGGACGGCCCGACCGGCAACACGGTGTCGATCTCCTCGCCGTCGGCCGTGACGACCACCAGCTCGTACGGCGTCACGTAGACATCGCTGATGTTCGGCACGACGCTGCTGAGGTAGATCGCGATCGGGCAGGCCCGCCCGTCGCTGCGTAGCCCGGTCCACCCGCCCGCGGTCAGGAACTCCGCGACGTCGTTCGTGGTCTCGCCCAGCGCTTGGAGCGCGAAGGCCAGGTGTCGTGCGGTCGCACTCATTCCGGGAATCTCCTTCATGCGGCTTCGATCACGGGGGTACGCAGGTGCCGACGCACGGTCCGATCGGTGACCCCGACCCGCCGCGCGATCTCGACCGCGCTCATGTCGGGATGCCGTTCTCGCAACCGGGCGATCGCGGACGCGGTGTCCCGCTTGCGCTTCGGCCTCCGGAGCCCGACCGGCTCGGGCTGCGGCTCGCTGTCCGGACTTCCGCCGTCGCTGTCGCTCGCGGTTTCGGTTTGCGGTTCATCCGCCGTATCCAGCGCGAACGCCGTACCCGTGTCCGGGTCTGTGTCCGTTGTGGTGTCTGACTTCTCCGGTGTCGGTGCCGGACTTTCCTTGGACGCCGGCACGACCTCGGGGAGTGAAACCGTGGTCGCTTGAATCCGGCCGGAGAGTTCGACCAGGCAGACGGACGCGACAACGACCAGACCATCAACCGAGATCGGGATCAGGTACGGCGCCGCGCCTTCCTCGCCGTAGCGGGCCGCGACGCCCGCCATGTGCCAGTACGACACCCACGCCGCGATCCCCGCGATGATCGCCGTCGCCGCCACGCGCACGGCCGCGAGCCCGCGCCGATGCACCGGCACCCGGGAGATCAGCTCGACGGTGAGCAGCAGCGCGAGCGGCGGCCACGCCGAGATGGCCTGCGAGATCAGGTTCGGCTCGGCGTGCAGGACGTTCGCCGCGACCGACGTCGCGACGCCGAGCACCAGCACGCCCCGCACGCCCCACCGAAGTCGGACCAACTGGCGGTACGTCACTCGCCACCACCGAGCGAGTTCCCGATCGCGGTCATGCCCGACCGCACGCCGTCGACCAGCGCATCAGCCGGCTTGGTCAGCACGCCGTTCGAGCCGGCGACGACCAGGCCGAGCATGAACGCGCACAGCGCCGTGCACACGATCCGCCCGCGCGTCTTGCGGTCGGTGACCAGCACCGCGAGCAGCCCGAGCAGGATGAGGGAGAAAATTCCGAGACTCATCGGATCCTCCGATCCGGTCCGATGCCACGAAAACCCGTGGCCGGCAAAGCAAAAGTGGGTTCGGTACGGACCCGTGGTGTCACGCCACCCGGTCGGACGACTCGGTCAGCCGGGCGACCAGGATCGCCGCCTCGTGCAGCACCCGGCGCTCCGCCAGCCGCAGTCGGCGCCACTCGATCGCGGACGGCGACGGCTCCGCCGTCAACACCCGGATCTCCGCCGCGACGAGTTCCATCTCCGCCTGGATCAGCGGCCACTCCCGGTCGATCGCGTCCAGACTCTCGGGCGCCGGCCCCGGCTCGTCCGGGTCGAAGCGCTGCTTGCTGGTGCTCATGAACGTGGTTCCTCTCAGACGAGATCGATGGAACGGCATCGCACCTCGAATACAACACAACGTTGTATTCGATATCGCGGACGCTACAGCTCGACGTTGTATTCGTCAATCGACGATTGCCTACCCGCTGACGCGGTGCAGACCGTGATGATGCGAGCGCGCAGCTCGCGGCGAGACTCGCGTAGGCTCGCCCGTGATGGCCGAGACGACGGACAACAGCCTGCCCGCCGACTGGTGGACGACCGAAGACGTACTCGCGTACCTGCGATCAGCCGGCGCGCCGATCAGCCGCGCCACCTGGGCCGCCTACGTCTCCCGCGGCCAGGCCCCCGCCGCCGACCGCATGTTCGGCCGCTCCCCGGCCTGGCGCCCCACGGCCGTCCGCGCCTGGCAGGCGTCCCGCCCGCGGCGCGGCTCGGTCGTCTCTGACTGAAGCATGATGCTCAACCTCCCTCCGAAGCGTTCCTCCGTTGACAACCAGTCAACCGGAGACATCGTGCGCTGCCGATGAAGGCAGCGCGCATCATCGATGCGTTACCGGTGCAGCGATGATGCGTATCGCTTCGGGAGAGGGAGCGATCAGGCGTGATCGTGTCCGTGTCGTTCGACCCGGCTGATAGAGGGCCGGGAATGCGGCGGTCGCCTGGCCGTATCCCTGGCCGGGCGCACATTACGGGTGGTCGTGCTGCTCAGGCGTCCGTGATCGCCATCTTTGGATATCAGCCAGGGCTCGGCGGATCAACGGGAGTTGGTGAAGTTCGAGGATCCAGCAAGTGTGCTCGTTGCCGTTCAAGGTGTTGAGCAGCACGCGGGTTGGTTCGTTGGGCTCCGCGAAGCGTCCGATGGTCTGGATGAGTTGTAGGTCGATGGACTCCGCGTCGATCTCACCCCTGGATCCGCCGGCGACGATCTGCGTGTCGGATCGATGCCTCCAGCCCGGCGCTTCGCCGCCGGCGCCTACGCACCACATCGGGTGCGACAGGCCGTCGGTTCCCATATACGTCTCGCAGTGCGCCGAGAGGCGTTCGAGTTCCTCGGTCGCCATGATCAGGCGAGAGATGCGCTCGTCGGTCAGCACCAGACGCTTGCGGTTGCCGTCCGCTTCTTCGGCGCTGATCATCACGGTTTCGGAGTCGGCTCCGGGCGGCTGCATGACCCAGACCCGGACTTCGGTGAGGTCATCGGCGCGGTGCGCCAGGAGAACGCTGGATCGGTGCCGCCGGCCGGACCACTCCGTCCCCGCGCACCAGGCGGGGTGATCCGTTGAAGGGGGCCCGAGCAGGTCATCGATCGCATCCGTACGGATCGTCTCGACGAGGCCGCGGAGAGCGGAGCGAGGGAGCAGCAGCGCGGGTCCGGTGGGATCGGCGGAGTTGCGCAGCGCGATGGTGTCCGCCGTGGCGCGTGCGGCTTGGAGGTGTGCGGCACCGGCGGCATCGTCGTGAAGGGGTAGCCACCCGTCTATGACGTCGGCATGGTCAAGGTGAGTCATTCAATGCGGCTCTCGGTTCGAGGACGGCAGGGGTGCGCCGCCGCCTGTTGTGCCGTTGGTCAGGCGGCGGCGCACCGAGATGGGCGCGCCGCGGCGGATCCCGGTTGCGAGCCAGGGACTGCGGCGCACCCGCGTTCGGATGGCAGATAGTCAGCCGAGCCCTCGGTGGTTATGTGGATCGGGGCAGTGCGAGCGTCTCCGCGTCGGACGGGTACGGCTGATCCAGGAGTGAGGCGAGCCGGCGGAGCAAGGCGTGGTGCTGGAACACGGTCAGCGGCGGCCACTCCAGCAGCACATCGTTGGTCAGCATCTCGACGTACGCCATCGCCGCTAGTTTCTCCTGCCGGTTCGCGCCCTGAGCCAGCCAGACTCGGATGACGTCCCCGTTGTGCTCCTCGGTCGCTTCCAGTTCCCGCGACCGGTGAGGCTCGCCGACATTCTCCTGTCGGCTGCACCACGCGCGATGCCCGTCGACCAAGTTGCGGCGCTCGCCGGCCCTCCGCAATCTGCGCAGCTCCATCAGTGCGTTGATGAATGCCCGAGTCAGGCCGGGGGTCAGCGTCCGCCGGGCGCGCATCTCAAGATTC
The DNA here is from genome assembly GCF_030813715.1 of Catenuloplanes indicus. Taxonomy (NCBI): domain Bacteria; kingdom Bacillati; phylum Actinomycetota; class Actinomycetes; order Micromonosporales; family Micromonosporaceae; genus Catenuloplanes; species Catenuloplanes indicus. The sequence goes on along the minus strand of NZ_JAUSUZ010000001.1, from coordinate 4,702,332 downwards.
TCGACCTCGATCGTTATCACCGCAGGGTCCACGTCGCTTCCGGGCACATGGCACAGCCAGGCCCGTACGGTCGCGTCGTCAAAGACGTCCGGATGAACGATGACCATCTGCGACCTGTGTTCGCCTGTCTCGCCAGGGTTGCCGTTGTGCCGGCCCGGGGGTTCCTGTTCCGCGTCTTCCACTTTCTCGTCTCCCTTCTGACCGAGCTTGTTATTGGGACGCGCTTACCGATTCGGCGTCGGCAGCCAGCCGGGCGGCCGAACGGCTTCAGCAAGAGCGGCAGCGCGAATCCAGGCGCTCGTCTCGTCGCCGGGCACGCCATCGGGTCGTAGGACCACGCCTCTGACGCGCAGCCATTCGAGCGTGGGCACCCGCCGGTACTCCTCGCCGATCTCCGTCACGCGGATGGACAGCCGGCCGCCGTCACCGCGGTGGTCAAGCGGAGCGACGTCGAGCACGGTGCCCGGCACGATGGCCGGGCGACGCCGCGGGGCAGCCGGTTCCACGTGCGGGAAGGCGGCCGGCCATCGGCCGCCGTGACCCCGGGCGCGCTGGCCCGGCGTCAGACGGAACGCTTGGTAACGCGTCGTCGGAGCGTTCCACGCGGGGTCACTGTGACCGCGCATCGGCACTGGCACCGCATGTGAGACGACCTTGATGGGTTCCCCTGAATCGTGCGGGTTGAAGAACCACTTGATGCGCTTCCACGGACGCATCGCGACCTCCAAAGGTCTTGACGGCAGGCATGAGCGGCTGTGCATTGGCTGCTGAGGCACCACTCAGCCGGTCCATCCCGGTCGCGACTTCGGTGATGCGGCGGTACCTCGCTCAGACCGGCGGCACGGTGGCACCCGCTGCGGGCCGAGTACCGCCGCACCGGTCTGCGGGCAGCCAGCACCGATGCGTCTAGCCCTAGAAACACCGAAGAAGTGCTGGCTGCGGCACCGAACGTACACCTGTCTAGACGACTCGTCTAGACGTGTGGTTCGCTTATCTCATCTGTATGAGTTCAGGAGCGGCGTAGGGTGGCCGACGTGTCTAGCCCGCACCCCGACCGGCCGCGATACCGCACGGTCGCCGACGAACTACGCCGCCGGATGCTCGCCGGCGCCATACCCGCTGGATCACTACTGCCCAGCGAAACCGCGCTGATGGACGAGTTCGGCGTCTCCCGCGGCACCGTCCGCGAGGCGATCGGCCTCCTCCGCGCCGAAGGCCTCGCCGTCACCGAACAGGGCCGCGGCACCTACGCCCGCCCCGTCATGCCCGTCCGCCGGCTCGGCTCCGACCGCTACCGTCGCGAACTCGACCAGATCCGTGGGGCCACAGAGCCCGAGACCGCGTTCACCGCGGACCAGGCGGTGCGATGGTCGGATTACACGCTGGACAAGGAGTTCGCCGAAGTCCCCGCCTCCGCCGCCCGCGCGGAACTCCTCGGCGTCGAGGCCGGCACGATGCTCCTGGAGCGGCGCTTCGTGTTCCGCGCGCACGGCGTACCCCAGCAGATGTCCGTGTCTTGTCTGCTCTTGGCCGACGTCGCCGGGACGCCGGTCGCCGATCCGGCGAACGAGCCGTGGCCCGGCGGCAATACCGCCCAGCTCTACAGCCTCGGGATCGTCATCACCGGCATCCGCGAGCGCGTGCGCGCCCGCATGCCGGTCCGTGAGGAGACCGAGGCACTGCGCATCCCTTCCGGCACACCGGTCGTGACGATCACCCGGCAGACCTACGCCGGGCAGCGCGTCGTCGAGGTCGCGACCGACATCGTCATCCCGTCCGACCGCGTCGAGCTGGATTACTGGATCGACCTCACCTGAACCGGTGGCGTCGCTCGTGCGCGTTGACACCAGACCGTTCGTAAGCTTCGCCGGCCTGCTTCCGTGACTGAGGTCCTCGACTTTCCTGAGTGCGCGGAACTGTCAAGTTGAGTGCGTCAGCAAATTCTCAAAGTAAGGGTCCGGTCATGGCCCGGTAATTAGGCATCCGGCTGCCCGACCGAACTAGTGACGCGAGCGAACGCAATCTGAGCGGCTCCTGCTTGAAGTATTCGGGCAATGCTAATGAACCAACTTCGCTCCTTTGGTGCGATTGCAGCGCCAGCAGAGTGTCTGAAGGTTGTCAGGCTCGCTGAGGCCGCCCTTGGACACCGGAATGATGTGATCAACCTCAAGGAGGAGGTGTGGCTCGACTGCCACAGAAATACCACACTTCAAACAGGTGTGGTTATCACGGTCCTTGACCCAGCTGCGCAGTCGAGCCGTCATCAACGCGCGCTGTCCCGCCGCCGATTTTGCCCAGCGGATCTTCTCAGCGAGCGTTTCAGAAAGCGCATCTAGAGTCGGCGTGTCGAGTCTGATATCTACTGCTTGGCCACTGTTTCCCCCTGCGGAGGTGTACTGGAACTTGTAGTGGGGGTAGGGCACGGCAATAGGAGAAAGTTCAACTCCTACCAGGCTCCAGAACTCGGTCGAGTACCTCTTGAGGATGAACGCAGGTGGGCTGATCATCGCGGCAATCTCGGCTTCGCGTTGCTCTACGTTATGGACTGCCTCCTCCAGCCGCGAGACGTCTTGGGCGACGCGTTGCACATCCGCGAGGGTTTCCTTATCAGGCCTGATGGAAAAGTACTTCATCAGGTACTTGATCGGCTCGACGCTCGCGTTACGCACAACCTGCAGGGATGCATTGTGTACATGGGGTGCATACTCGGCGACGTTGCGATCGCGGCGGTTGTTCCACGCCGAAGTGTTCTCAAAACTGGCCAAGTGGGCATGCTGCCCCGTGGACGAAGCGCCAAGTTCGAATGATCCCTGTGAGCGGATTTCCGCTACGTAGTTCACGACATCATTGTGCTCTGCGACGATGGAGGTCACCTGGGATCGCAGTTCCTGAAACTGTTGGGAGTTGAAGTAACGATTCTTACGAACCCTCCAGATAATCGGGTTGGCGATCAAGACTAGTGCGAGAGCGGCCAAAAAGCCAAAAGGTCCGGCGGCGCTTCCTAAAACAATAGGGACCACAATCAGCAACGTAATGAAGAGTGGGTTGGGCATCCTGCGTCCTTCCCGTAGCACTGAGAGGCTGGGAGATGCTTATCTTCTGCAAGGCCTGAGTCCGTGAGTCCGGCGCCCAGAGGTCATCGTGGTGCTATCGACCGGCCGTCAACGCACACTGTCACCAAGCATCCAAAGTGGATTGTCATCGTAGCGCCGCCATTCTGTCCGATCCGTCGTACGAATCGGTGCTGTGACCCCACCAGGCGGCTACCGCTTGATCATCCTCATCGACGCTGCAGCCATCCTGTCGCCAATCCTCCTACGACGACCGCCCAATCCTCGACGCTCGCATTGACATCCGCGACGTACGACCCTTCGTTCCCGACATGCTCGGCACAACGACCGTCCCGCCGTACTGGGAACGAGGAAGTTGGAAGGCGGCACAACCAGCACCAGCCAGGTGGCTTCTGACCGCAGGGTGGCGCCGGTGCCAAGTTCTCGGCCGCGGAGGGGTCACCGTTGAAGGGCTCGGTGCCTCGTCGTCGGACTGGTCTACCGGCAGCGCTCGCTAGTGTCGAAAGCAGCTACGTCTAGGGCAGATATCTACGAACCAGATCAAATCGATGCAGCATGCGGGGCAGCCAGATGCGTCGATCTCATGCGAGGCTATAGAACCACGTAGCTGATAGCGGAGGTACGGCATGGCGGCTCTGGAGCGGACCCTCGTTCTTCTCAAGCCCGACGCGGTCGCGCGCGGCCTGGCCGGCCGGATCTTGCAGCGGTTCGAGGACGCGGGCCTGAAGGTCGTCGGCACCAAGATGGTGCGGATCGACGCGGACCTCGCCAAGCGCCACTACTTCGACCTGGAGGAGCGCTTCGGCAAGTCCGTCTTCGACGTGACCGCGAACTTCATGCAGACCGGCCCGGTCATCGCGCTCGTCCTGGAGGGCGTCGAGGTCGTCGCCACCGTCCGCCGCATGGTCGGCGCGACCTTCCCGAACCAGGCCCTGCCCGGCACGATCCGCGGCGACTTCGCGCACACGTCCAAGGCGTACACAGAGGCCAAGGGCATCGTGGCCGCGAACCTGATCCACGCCTCCGGCAACGTCGAGGAGGCCAAGTACGAGGTCGAGCTGTGGTTCTCCGAGACGGAGCTGTTCGACTACCAGACCGTCGCCGAGCGCTACCTCTTCTGATGCTCCCCGAGGAGCCGCCGCCGATCAGCGCATTCCGCACGCGGTATGAGGAGGAGCGCTTCTACCAGGACGACCGCGCCGCCGCGGAGTACGCGTTCGCGCTCGCCGTCCGGCTCCGGTCAGAAGGGCAAATTCCAGAGGCCCGCGGGTACGCGTGGGAGTGCCTCAAGCTGATCGAGGCACTCCCACCGCGCTCGCTGGACGAAGCCATCTCCGACCGGCAAATCATCGCCGGCGTGCCGATGCCGGACTACTTCCACGCCGGCGTGGTCCGCTCCCGGCTTGCTGACCTGCTCGGCACCGACTAACGCAGCACCGCGTCGAGGTGCTCCTGCACCGGCCCGAAGAACGGATACGGCACATACTCGGCCAGGGTGGCGCGGTCGCACCACGCAACCTCCGCCAGTTCCTCTTCGTCCGCGACTCGCGCCGTGCCGCTGACCAGGTCGCACGCGACGTAGACCATGGTCCTCCCGGTGTTCGGGTGCACGCGCTCGCCGAGCGTCTTCACCGCGCGGACGGTCACGTCCGTCTCCTCGTTCGCCTCGCGAACGGCCGCATCCTCGCTGGTCTCGCCAGGCTCTACCTCACCGGCCGGGAACTGCCAGGAGAGCGCCCCCTCCTTCACATTGCGCCGGACCATCAGGACCCGCCCGTCCTCGACGATGATGGCGGCGGCGATTGCTGGCTTCTCAGGCTGACTCATGACTCCGCTTCCAGGTTTTCCAGGGCTTGCCGAACAGGGGGAAAAACCCGGTCAGCGGGCACGAAGTCGCCGATCCGTTGCTGCGGTATCCAGACCGCATCCACGTTCTCGGCCCGATCGAGGTTGTCGACCTCACCCGTGAGATAGGTGCACAGGAAGTACTCGGCGAACACACCCGTGATCGGATGTACCCGGCTCCCCAGCGCCCGCGTAACCGTGCAATGGATTCCGGTCTCCGCCAACGTCTCCCGCACGGCAACGGTGCGGGGCTTGGCTCCCGGCTTGACGATCCCGGCGGGAAACTGCCAGGTGATCCCATCCGGGTCGTCCTCGCGCCGGCAGACGAGGAGCACGCGAGCGCCGTTGACGACGACGGCTATCGCGACCGTAAGCGGTGCGGCGCTGCCTGCCGCCTCAACGTCCGCTCGGTCTTCAGCGTTGAGCTGCCGCGCGAACCGGATCTTCACAGAGTCGGAGGCTCGCTCGTATGCGGTGTCGAGCGCCCGCTGCAACTCCGGCCGGATGCGCACCTCGGGCCTCTCATGCCAAGCCGCGATCGTCCGCTTTGCCACGCCGATCAGCGCCGCCATCTCATCCTGAGACATCCGAAGCGCCGCTTGTAGAGCAGACGCATGGCGTCCGGTCCACTCATCGATGACGGTATGCCGCGCCGGCTGGCTCACGGGCACCTCCCGTAAGCCGTCGCCGCCCGGCAAGTCCTCATCGCCGCGTCACTCAGTAACCGTGAATTTTGTACCGACCGGATATGACTCGACCTCACCCGAAGCCCGAGTTACCTCCACTGCCGCTTGGGAGGTGACGACATCGCCTGGCCTCAGCTCGACTAGGGCTGGAGCGTCGACCACGAAGGTGCCGTGGCCGTGGCGTACTTCGATGAGGCCTTCTTGCCGGAGCACCGCTAGAGAGCGGCGGATGGTCTCCCGGGCCAAGCCGTACTGGTCGTGCAGATCCTTCTCAGAGGGAAGTCGTTGACCCGGAGCCAGTACTCCGTCTCGAATCTGGTCACGCAAAACGACGGCGAGCTGCCGATACGCGGCACCTTCACGGTTAGGCGTGATCATGAGGTGACGTTACGTGCGATCGAGTATACGACGAGAAGTATATTCGTCTAGACGTATGTACGTCCCTCTCGATGGCGAGGGCCGAAGTTGGCCCGCCAAGTGGTCTCATCTCCTCTGGGTTGTTGCACCTACCATGCGCGTCCACGAACCGCAGTCGCTCAACTGACAAACCGAAGCTCTTGGATGCCTTCCGGACGCCAGTGACGGCTAGTAGCGTTTATGGAACGGGATGCAGTGGTCGGCAAAGCCGTCGTTGGCCGGGGGTTAAAGGTGAATGTCGTCTCCGTTATGAATTACAAAGGCGGCGTGGCGAAAACGACAGTTACGGCCAATCTCGGTGCTCTACTTGCCAGCAGAAAATATCGAGTTTTGCTGATAGATCTTGACCCTCAGTCAAGCCTTACCTATTCTTTTTATCGGCCTACCTCGACGGCAGAATTAGTTGAGGGGCACAAGACAATTAAGCAATGGTTCGACGAGTTCTCGGCCGGTCAAGGCGATACGGAACTAGTTGACCTCGTTCTAACGCCTCCTGAGGTTTTAGAACGAATTCCCAGTGAGGGCGCGCTGGATATTATTGCGTCGCACCTCGGTTTAATTAACGTTGATCTAGACTTGGCAGGTCAGCTTATTGGCAGGCAGCCAACGGCTCGCTTTCTCGGTGTGCATAGTCGACTTCGCGAAGGCCTCCGCAATGGAAGCTTGGACGGCTATGATGTGGTGCTTATCGACTGTCCGCCGAACTTCAATATTGTGACGAAGACTGCGATTGTAGCGAGTGATCATCTGCTAATTCCGTCGCGCGCAGATGACCTTTCGACACTAGGAATAAACTATCTGCTTGATAGCGTCAAAGGCCTTGTTCACGAATACAATGACTGTGTGGCAGCCACCTCGCGCTCATCTTTCGCACGGCAAAGGATAGATCCGCAGGTCCTTGGTGTCGTATTCACGATGGTCGGAGTCCGAGGCCAGGCGGCGCAAAAGGTCAATCAAGAGTTCATGAGCAAGGTTCGTCGCGAGCTAGAAATCGAAACGTTTGATAACTTTCTCAGGTTTAGTCAATCACCTTATGCTGTTGCGACAAAGTCGGGCGTACCTTTGGCAATTGCGCGAGATACCCCTCGTGTAATCCTGAATGAGCTAAATGGCCTGGCGGACGAATTTGTTTCTCACCTCGGACTGAGAGGGGATGTTTGAGCATGGATGCCCGGAACCTCATCCTTGCGGCATTACGCTTGGCTACCGACTTCACAAGAAAGTTGAAGCCTGAAGAGGTAGACCAACTTGTTGATGGCAAGGCTTCGATTGGCTTCGTGCCAGCCGGTGCGCAAATTGTGTCCACCGGTCCGAACGTAGCTGATGTGTCTAAAGAGCTTCAAAGACTCCTAACCAGAAGGGATGGCGAAGAGTATCTTGTAGCTCTAAAGTTGAGGAAGGACCAACTCGTTGCGCTTGCGAAGCAGCTCGACGTAGCTGTTAGGTCGAAGGACACCAAGGCGGCGATCCAGCAGGCAATTATTGAAGCGACGGTTGGTGCTCGTGAAGATGCTGCCTCTATGCATGGTCAATCCTGGCGGCGGTGAGGATCGCTACGCGCTTCGATTGCAACTAGGACCGCTGCTGCAAGCTGCTCAATGAGGTCTAGAGCCTGTGTGACATCGCTACCATCGATACTTCTTTTATGCGTTGCAATCCTTGGGTCCTCATCATATTCATGGGCAATCTTGTTTCGCCTAAAGACGACACTCGTCAGCTTGTCCTGAATCTCTTTTCCACTTAACGTGCCTTCGTCGCCCGACCTCTCTTGCAAGGTTTTTGCTACGCTTTCCCATAATCTTTCTGTATTTATAATAAGTGACAGTGCGTCTTTTATTTTGTCAGGATTCTGATAGGCGATGTGACCACGGGTGGTTATCAGCTGGTCGTCTACCACATCGGCTAGAGTTGCTTCACCCTGGAGTATTCTCTCAACGGCTTCAATTGGTATTGGAAAACTGTTGAACTTCTGTGGCCTCGACAGATGGGGATTCGCCGCGAGTCGCATCATGCGCGTCCGAACCTCTTGACGAACCCAATATTCTAGCGCTGCAACGCCTTGGACCCATGCGGCCCGGAAAACATCATTTACCTCGAATGAACCTACTCCAAGATCGTGTAAGTGGGCTCCGCCTGCAGCTAGGTTGCGCGCGTATTCTAAATTTCTCTTGAAATTTTGAAATGGCGCTCCGCTAGTTGCAATGCTAGATCCTGAACTCGCAGTGTTTTCCAGCGAAGGTGTAGCCGCGCTGGAGGCATCAATGATGCGCTGGGCGACGACTTCATCTTCCAAGAGATATATCATGTTGAGGGAGGGCATAGAGCGCAAGTCTTGTTCTACGGCCACCCGCGGAATTTCGGAATGAATCCAATCGACCTCGCGGATATGGCGGATGCCATCTGAAAGATCCGTGCGATAATGGTAGTCGCCGGTCACTTTCCCGAATGCTACGTTGGGGTTGTTGCGGCGTAGGAGAAGTAGATAGTCTCCGGCAACCACGCGAATCCTGAACTGATGCAGTTGATCTGTGCAGCTATCGGTGGTTTCTTTATCAGAGAACGGAAACGCCCTTCGCACTGCCGCTCGGATGCCAGCGACATCCACGACATGCGTCAAATCTCCCGAGTTGGCCCATCCCATTGCGGCATATCCGCTAGACAGGGCCATTGATTCGTAATCTTCGGCGCGTAAGGATCTTAGCACCCAGAGGTTGGTCATTTTACACTCCTCGGCATCGATGACTATCATACCTAGACAACTCTCGTTTTCACTAGTTGACTTTTTATTTAAGGTATGCGCGGCCCGCCGTTCGGCCGAAACCTTGATGTTCCGTTGCCTCGGAATTGGTTGGATGTGCAGTTGGCGATGAACCTAAAGATCTGCAATATCTTGTCGCCGTTGACGGAGTTGGTCCATACGCAGGCTGCTTATTCCGGCGGGCAGTGTCCGTGTGTCGCATCAGGATTCGCGATGTAGCGGTGATGATCCCGTTGGCGCCGGTGGTTCGTCGTTGGCCGGTGACTCGGGGAAGATCTATCACTGCGCGTACGGCGATGGCCGCGGTATGCCGCTCGCCCTGTCGGGTGCGGTTCAGTCGCAAACTTCGTCTCGTTCGCAGCGATCTGAGGGTGTGCGGGCTCGGTCGCTAGACGCCGTCAGTGCAGGTCGCGGCCTGTGCGGGTTCGTCCTGTATGAAGGTGGGCAGACCTCGAAAGCGTGTGAGGGTTTACGCCCTCCGCGGGTTCAAATCCCGCCGCCACCGCCATCTAGCAGGGCAAACGCCCGGCAGCTGCGAGACCAGCCGCCGGGCGTTTCTCGTTTCGAGATCGCGTCTTAGTCCTTGAGCTTGAACAGTTCCGCGGCGCGCTCCTGCACCGCGGTCCCGGCCTTGCGGGTGCTGCCGGCGTCGAACGGCGGCTGCGGGTCGTACTCCACCATCAGCTGCATGGCCTGGGCGGTCACCGTGTCGGTGAGCAGCTCGGCCAGGTGGAGGGCCATGTCGATCCCGGAGGACACCCCGGCCGAGGTGATGATGCGCTGCTCGAGGTGCATGACGACCCGCTCGTCGGTGGGGATCGCCCCGAGGCCGGCGAGCTTCTCCATGAGCGTGTAGTGGGTGGTGGCCAGCATTCCCGGCAGTAGGCCGGCGGCCGCCAGGAGGAGGGAGCCGCTGCAGACCGAGGTGGTGAAACGGCTGGTCGCGTGGGTGGTGCGGACCCAGTCGAGGGCCGCCTCGTCGTGGAGCAGGTCGATGATGCCGACACCGCCCGGGATGATGACGACATCGGGGTCGGTGACCTCGTCGAAGGTCTTGTCGACGGTGAGCCCGAGCTCGCCGTTGTCGGTTCGGATCTCTCCGCGTCGGTGACCGACGAACGTCACGGTGGTGTCGGGGAGCCGCTGCAATGTCTCGTACGGGCCGATCGCGTCAAGGGCGGTGACCCGGGGGAAGAGTGCGACAGCGATGCGCATGCTCGATGCTCCAGTGGTGGCACGGATGGATGACGGTGAGTCCGCCGTGACCACCAGCCTGGCCGAATGCACCAGCCTCCGGTAGGAGCAGAAGTGCCAGGTAACGCAAGCATCCCGCAGGTCCTGGACACACACGATCGTAGAGAGCCTCGAAGGGCGCCGGGCCGGTGATGACGGCCGGGTTTGATACACATTGCAGGTGATGTCACGGGCTCAGGGTTCGAGCCGCAGCGACGCACGGCGGGTGGCGCTGCTCCTTGACGAATATTCGAACCCCTTCGAAGTCGGCTGTGCCTGCGAGATCTTCGGATCTCGGCCGTATCCGGAACTGGGTCGGGATCTGTATCACCTATCGGTTGTCGCAGCGGCCGATTCTGTGAGCATGCGGGACGGACTGTTCCACGTCCGCGCCCCGGGACGTCTGGCCGACGCCGACGATGCGGACATCGTCATCGTCCCGAATCGGCCGGAGACCGATGCCGCCTCGCACCCGGCCCTGCTCCGCACCATCAGACGTGCCCACGCGCGCGGTGCGCGCTTGGTCGGGCTGTGCAGCGGTGCTTTCGTCCTGGCGGAGGCAGGTGTGCTCGACGGGCGACGGGTCGCGGTGCACTGGCAGCTCGTCGAGGACTTCCGCCGGAAGTACCCGGCTGTGCACGTCGTGCCGGACGTTCTGTTCGTGGACGAGGGAGATGTGCTGACGTCGGCCGGTGGAGCGGCATCGTTCGATCTGGCTTTGCACATCGTCCGCAGCGATTACGGGGCGGACGTCGCCAGTCACGTCGGCCGGCGCCTCGTGTTCGCCGCCTTCCGCGACGGCGCACAGCAGCAGGTCGTTCAGCACCTGATGCCCAGGCCTGCGGACAGCCCGCTCGCCTCCGTTCTCCAATGGGCCAACGAGCGGCTCCACCTCAAGCTGACGGTGGAGGGCATGGCCCGGGAAGGGCGGATGAGCCCGCGGGCGCTGCACCGGCGGTTCCGGGAGGAGATCGGCACGACCCCGATAGCCTGGGTGACCGCACAGCGGGTGGCACTGGCGTGCCGGCTGATCGAGCAAAGTGGTCTCAGCATGGATCTGGTCGCCCGGAAGGCAGGACTCGGAACCGATTCCAACCTTCGGCTCCTGTTCCAGAAGCACGTGGGTGTGACGCCCTCGGAGTACCGGAAGCGGTTCGCCCCGAGCCTGCATACGCTGTCCGTCGAACGGTAGGTCACCTGACCCGGACGAACAACGACAGGGCGGACGACCGGCAGCCGCACAAGCGGCGGCCGGGTGTTCTCTCATTCGGTGATCATCGCCTCAGAAGGTCGTCGAGATGACGCCGCACCGGTGCGAACAGGGATTGCCGGACCAGCGCGGCCAACGCGGCGTGGTCGCACCACGCGACCTCCGCCACCCCCTCCTCGTCGGCTACGTGGGCGGTTCCGCTGATCGGGTCGCAGGACACGTAGACCATGGTCCGGCCGGTGACCGGATGGACGCGCCGGCCGAGGAGCAGCGTCGGCCGTACCGTGAGGCCGGTTTCCTCGTGTGTCTCGCGGGCCGCGGCCTGTTCGGGAGTCTCGCCGGGTTCCACCTCGCCGGCCGGGAACTGCCAGGAGAGTGACGCCTCCTCGATTCTGCGGCGGATCAGCAGTACCCGTCCGTCGCGGACGATGACGGCGGCGGCGACGGGTGGGCGTTCGTGCGGGACCGTGAGTCTGGTGCCGGCCGGGTACGTCTCCGTCCGGCCGGATGCCCGGGTCAGCGTGACCGCGGCGGTCGACGTGACGCTGTCGCCCGCGGTGAGCTGCACGGTCGGCGGTGTCGCGGCCACGAAGGTGCCGTGTCCGAGACGGACTTCGATCAGGCCCTCGTTCCGCAGGATCGCGAGCGCCCGCCGGATGGTCTCCCGGGCCAGGCCGAACTCGTCGTGCAGGTCCTTCTCGGAGGGAAGGCGGTGGCCGGGAGGCAGGCTTCCGCCCTCGATGCGATCGCGCAGGACGCCGGCCAGCTGCTGGTATGCGGCGCCTCGGCGATGCGGTGCGATCATGGGGACACGCTAGGTCCGCACATGCGGACGTCAGGATGCGTATCCGTCTAGACAGCCCGCGATCGACGGTACGCGGTCGGGGTGGTGTCGAGGTCGCGGGCGAACGTGGTGCGCAGGTTGGCGGCGGTGCCGAAGCCGGTGGCGTGGGCGATGCGGTCGACGGGCCAGTCGGTGGTCTCCAGGAGGCGGCGGGCCGCGATCACACGCTGGGTGATCAGCCAGCGCATCGGGGACGTGCCGGTCTCGCGCTCGAAGTGGCGGATGAAGGTCCGGCGGGACAGGTGCGCGTGGTCGGCCATCCGCTGCACGGTGACCGGCGATGCGAGGTGCTCGATCAGCCACTCGCGGGTGTCCGCCAGTCCACTGCGCGACTCGGGTGCCGGTGAACCGGCGGGCAGCACCTCCCGGGCCACCCGGTCGGCGTCCACGGCGCCGAAGTCGGTGCGGATCAGGTGGAGGCAGACGTCGGTCTCGGCGGCCGCGCCGGCGGAGGTGACCACGGTGCCGTCGTCGACGGCGGCGACGTCCAGCACGGTGACGGCGGGGTACAGCGAGCGCAGCGCGGCGAGGTACCGCCAGTGGGTAGTGGCGCGGCGGCCGTCGAGGAGCCCGGCGGCGGCCAGCGCGAACGTGCCGGTGCAGACCGCCAGGATTCGGGCGCCGCGCTCGTGGGCCGCGCGCACCACCGCGAGGTGGTCGTCCGGGATCGGAAGGTGCGGGTCCGCGAAGCCGGGCACGACGACCACGTCGGCGAACTCGGCGGCCGACACGTCGCCCTCGTGGACGGTCACCCGGTAGCCGGGGTGCCGGCTCAGCACGTACTGCGGCAGCGTGACGTCCAGCGGGAAGTACCGCGGCATCGCGATGATCGCTACGTCTTTGGTGTGCACGTCGTGTCACGATCCTTGCGTTTGTTGGCACCGCCGCGTCTGGGCCGGGAAACCGCGGCTCCATACCGTTGCCTGCATGAACGACATCAGGACGGAGAGCCACGGGGTCCCGTGGGAGGAAACCTACGGTTACGTGCAGGCGATCCGGCGCGGTAACACGATCTACCTCTCCGGGCAGGTCTCGCACGACGGTCCCGAGCTGGTGGCGCCCGCCCCGCTCGATGATGCCGGAGCGGTCACCGACTTCGCCAACATGGCCGCGCAGATGCGGCAGTGCTACGCGAACGCGGCGGAGCTGCTGGGCCGGTTCGGTGCGTCGATGGACGACGTGGTCGACGAGTTGATCTTCGTGCTGGACTCGGACACGGGCGGCGCGGCTGCCGAGGAGGTGCGCAAGGAGGTGTACGGGAAGCCGGTGCCGCAGCTGGCCAGCACGATCATCGGCACGCCGCGGCTGGCCTTCCCGGAACTGCTGGTCGAGATCAAGCTGGTCGCCGTGGTGTGACTGGACCGTCGGCGCCTTCCACTGGGCGAGCGGGGGATGACGCGGTGTACGGACGCGTGGAAAGGTGGTCCGCGACGGCCCCACTCCCGATGGAAGAGGCGCTACCTGTCGATGGCATCGCGATCCGAACGGCTTGCGGCAACCGCGCTGGCGGAACGGCCCGAACCACCGGAACGGCCGGTGGAGACAGTGGACCGGCCGGCCACGACCGGCGGTGAGCGACCGGCCGAGCAGGCCCTGCTGCGGTACGCGATGCGCTCCGCCGTACTCCTGCGCGGGTTCGTGGGCCTGGCCGCCACCGTCGCCGGCGTGATGACCGCTCCGGAGGTGAACGCGCTGGTCGTCGGCGCGCTCACGGCGAACCTGGTCTGGTCCGTGGTGTTCGTGGCGATCGCCCGGGCCCGCGGCCTGACCTGGTGGCTGGCCGCGGGCGACGTCGCGTTCCTGTCCGGGCTGTGCCTCATCCAGCAGAGCGTGACCGTGCCCGCGGCGCTGCCCGGTGCGGCCAGCTGGATCGGCGGGCTGATCACGATGACGCTGCTGGTCGCGGCCATGGGCCTGCCGATCCGGTGGGCGATCCCGGCGTCGCTGGTGCTGGTCGTCGCGCACCTGGCCGGCATCCGGCCGGCGGACGACGGCGTGATCTCCGCGATGATCCACGTGATTCAGATCATCGCGATGGCGGTGCTGATGCGGGTGCTGCGCCAGTCCGCGGGTTACGCGGACGCGGAACTGGCCGCCGTGCTGCGCGACCAGCGCGCCGAGCTGATCGAGCGAGCCCGGCGGGCGGACGAGCGGGTGCAGCGCCGCGACCTGCACGACACCGTGCTGTCCACGCTCACCATGGTCGGGACGGCCGGCATCCCGGGCCCGTCGGCGCAGCTGCGGCAGCGCGCGGCCGCGGACATCCTGGTGCTGGATCGGCTCGCCGGGCCGGACGCGCCCGCACTCGACGTACCCGCGAACGGTCTTGATGATCGGTTGCGGGAGATCGCGCTGCAGGCCGATCTGGATGTGGCGCTGTCACTGACACCGGTCGACGTGCCGGCGCCGGTCGTGGAGGCGATCGCCGGTGCCACCGCGGAGGCGGTCAGCAACGTGCGGCGGCACGCCGGCACCGGCCGCGTGCGGATCACCCTGACCAGTGAGAACGGGGCGATCCAGGTCGAGATCAGGGATCGCGGTCACGGCTTCGACCCGCAGAGCACGCCCTTTCACCGGTACGGCGTGCGCGAAGCGATCATCGGGCGGATGCAGACGGTCGGCGGACTGGCCGACGTGGACTCCACGCCGGGCGAGGGCACCACGGTCACGCTCCGGTGGTGGCCGTGATCGAGAGCACCGCGATGCTGGTCGCCCGCCGCTACCTGCGCGGGACCGCGATCGCCGCGCTGGCCATCCCGGTCTGCTGGCACCTGCTCTACGACGGCACCATGACGTTGCTCGGCTGGTCCGTCTACCGCTGGCCGTGGGTGGTGGCGGCGTGCTGGTTCGCATACCTGGCCATCGGCGCGGTCGGCGCGCTCGACATCTTCGGCCAGCCCCGTCCGCGCCTGTTCTGGCCGCTGACCGTGTCCGCGCTGTTGCTGGTCGCCATCGTGCTGGCCGCCTGTCCGCCCGAGGAGATCCTCAAGTCGTTCGACTGGGCGTGGGGCTCGATCGGCTGGCTCGGCGTGATCATCTGCTGGCGGCGCCCGATCACCCACCTTGTCGCGTTCGTGCTGGCCAACGCCACGATCGTGGTCATCGGCCTGGCGATCGCCGACCAGCTCGACCGGATCACGCTGGCCCGGCTCGGCATGGTGGTGATCGGCAGCGCGGCACTGCAACTCGGCTTCGCGTTCACGGCCGGCGGCGTCCGGGCGATCGCCGCGTCCGTCACCCGCAGCGCGGTGGCCCGCGCCGAGGTCGCGGACCGGCGCGCGGTCGCGGAGGCCGTGCACGCCGCCCGCGTCGCCCGCTACGAGGACATCCGCGACGACATCCGCACGCTGCTCACCGAGCTGGCGGACGGCGCCGACCCGTGTGACCCGCTGGTCCAGCGGCGCTGCCGGGCCGGCGCGGCCCGGCTCCGCCGCCTGCTCGCCGAGACCGACGACGTACCCGACCCGCTGCTGCACGGCCTCCGCGCCGGCGCCGACGTCGCGGAACGCCGCGGCGTCGAGGTCTCACTGGTCCGCGTCGGCCACGTCCCCGACCTGACCGTGGAGACCTGCCGCGCGCTCTCCGAGGCCCCGATCGAGGCCCTCAGCAACGCCGCCACCTGGGCCCGCGTCACCGTGGTCGGCTCCGGCGACGAGGTCGTCGTCAGCGTCATCGGCGACATGCCCGACTCCCCGATCGCGCCCCGCAACGGCGTCGAGATCACCGCACACACCGAGGGCGAACGCCGCTGGATCGAGGCCCGCTGGCAACTCCAGCCGACGGCCTGACTCTCAGATCCGGCCGAAGCTGAGGATGCCGCTGGCCGCGCCGGCGAGTTCGCCGGTGGCGGGGCGGAGCGCGGTGCGGGCGTGGGTGAGGACGGTGGTGTCGCCGAGGTCGGCGGCGGCGCGGGCGAGCAGCCAGAGACGGGCCTCGAGCAGCAGGTCGCGCGGGGATTCCGGGGCGGCGTGCAGGGCGGCGGTCGCGGCCTCCCGGTCACCTCGGGCGATCAGGCGCAGTGGGCGGACCCACGGTTCGTAAGGGCCGGCGTGGTCCACGTCGGCGCGCGGGTCCAGGGACAGCAGCGCCAGCGGGAGCAGGCCCTCCTCGACGCCGGACATGCCGCTGCCGGTCATCCGGGCGGCGGCGGCCCGGTATGCGGCCGCGGCGGCGTCCGGTGCGCCGTGCAGGGCGTGGCGGAGGCCGGCGTACCAGCCGGTGAAGACGCCGACCATGGGCAGCTCGTAGCGCGCGGCCAGCCGGTCGGCGTCGGCCGCGTGCCGGTCGGCCGCGGGGACGTCTCCGCGCGCACACGCGGACTGCAGCAGGATGAGGTGACCGAGCACCTCGAACGTGACCAGCCGGTGCCGCGCGGCCAGCGCGCGGAGTTCGTCGCCGATCGCGGCCCGTTCCGCGGACAGGCCGGCCCGGCCGAAGCAGTGGATGAACCGGGCGTTCAGCGCGAAGGCCAGCAGCTCCGGGACGCCGGATGCGCGGGCCAGCCGTTCCGCCTCACGCGCCGCGATCTCACCCCGCGTGCCGGTGCCGCCGCGCAGCTCCAGCGCGATCGTGCTGAGCAGCCGGCTTCGCAGCCTGACCCCGCCTTCGGCGGACAATTCCAAAGACCCATCAACGGTACGTACGGCCGCCTGGATCCGCCCCGCTTCGAGCTTGCGGCCGGTGCCGTCGGGGTCGTCCGCACCCGGTCCGGCGCGCTCCGCGCGGTCCAGCGCCGCGAGCGTCCGTTCGGCCGCGGCCACGATCCGCGCGGACAGCTCCTCGTCGTCGTTGCGCGGCCACACCGCGGGCACGACGAACGAGGTCACCGCGATCGCGGCCGCCACCGGGTCACCCAGCGCCTCCGCCGCGTCGATCGCGTCGGCCCGATGCCGCCGCGCCTCCGCCAGCCGCCCGACCACCGCCAGCGCCCGCCCCAGCCCCATCACCGCGGCCAGCCGTTCCCGCGCATCCCCGGCTCGCGTGTCGCTGGACGGTGAGTCCCCGGCCGGGGCGTGGGTGCCGGTGGCCCGGTCGTGGGCGTCCAGGGCGCGTTGCCACATGCGGGTCGCCTCGTGCGGGTCGCCGCGGTGTTCGGCCTGCTCGGCCGCGGCCCGGGCGTATCGGGCCGCCTGCGCCGTGTGCCCGGCGCCGGCCAGCGAGAAGTGGTGCGCCAGCGGCGCCGGGTCGTCCGGGCGCAGTCGCTCCAGCGCGGTGCCGGCCGCGGCGTGCCAGCGGGACCGGCGCAGCGCGGACAGGTCGCCGTAGAGCGTGTCCCGGACCAGGATGTGCGTGAACCGCAGACGTCCGGCCGTCTCGGTCAGCAGGCCGGCCTCGACGGCCCGGTCCAGCACGTCCAGCAGCGCGTCGTCGTCCAGACCGGACACGGCGGCGAGCACGTCCGGATCGATGTCGCGGCCCAGCACGGCGGCGCGGCGCAGCAGATCGCCCGCCGGCCCGGGGAGCCGGGCGAGCCGGTGCCGGAGCACGTCGCGCACGCCGGCCGGCACCCGGGCCAGCGCGTCCACGCCCTCCGCGGCCAGCACCCGGGCCAGTTCCCGGACGAAGAACGGATTGCCGCCGGTACGCCGGTGCAGCCGCGTCACCAGCTCCGGCGCGAGGTCGTGCCCGGTGACGGACGCGGCCAGGTCCCCGGTCGCGCCGGCGGGCAGCCCGTCCAGGTGGACCCGGGCCGGCTCGACGCGGGCCAGCCGGGCCAGTGCCGCGGCCAGATCCGGCGTGATCTCGGTGGCCCGGTAGGTGCCGATCACCAGCACCGGCCCGCCGGCCGCGTCCGGACCGGCGAGCAGCCCGGTCAGCAGATCCAGCGTGCCCTCGTCCGCCCAGTGCAGGTCGTCCAGCACGACCAGCACCGGCGTCCGCCCGGCCGCCGCCTCCACCAGCGCCGCCATCGCCCGCCGCAACCGGAACCGCGCCGCCGCCGGGTCCTCGGACGTGCCGGTGGCGAGTTCGCCCCCGGCCGACAGGGCGTCGCTGATCTGGCGCCAGGGCCAGGCGACGGGCGCGTCCTCGTACTCGGGGCAGCGGCCCCACGCGGTCGTCCAGCCGGCGGCGGTCAGGTCCGCGGCGAGCGATTCGGCCAGGGCGGTCTTACCGGCGCCGGCGTCACCGGAGACGAGCGCCAGGATCGGGCGCCGCCGCTGGGCCGCCGCCCGGGCCGCGGCCGTGAGCAGTGCTTTCTCCTCGGCGCGGCCGACGAAACCCGCGGTGGCGCGCGACTCCGGGCCGGACGGCGTACGTACCGTTGATGGATCGTGAAGGTGTGGATCCTGGGTCAGGATGGCGGACTCCAGCGCGCGCAGGCGCGGCCCGGGATCGACGCCGAGCTGGTCGGCGAGCGTGTCCCGGGCGGTGCGGAGCGCGGCGAGCGCGTCACCCTGGCGTCCGGTGCGGTAGAGCGCGGTCGCCAGCAGATGCCAGGCCTCCTCGCGCAGCGGCGCGGCCGCGGTGTGTGCGCGCAGCGACGGCACGGCGTCGGCCGGGCGGGACAGTTCGAGCAGCGCGGCCGCGCGGCGCTCCATCGCGAGCGCGCGCAACTCGTCCAGGCGGTCGATCTCCGCGCGCGCCCAGCCCTCGGCCGCGAACTCGGCGTAGGCGGGGCCGCGCCACAGCGCCAGCGCGTCGTCCAGGCAGGTCAGCGCGGTCTCCGGGGCAAGGCCGGCGGATGTCTGTACGGCGTCGGTGAAGCGGCCGGCGTCGGTCGCGGTGACGTGCAGCGCGTAGCCGGTCGGCGCGGTGACCAGCAGCTCCGGCGGTCGGCGGGGCGGCCGCTCCGGTTCCAGCGCGCGGCGCAGGTCGGCGACGAACGTGCGGATCGCGGCGACAGCGCGGTCCGGCGGCGCGTCCGGCCAGAGGTCGTCGACGAGCGTGTCCACCGGTACGACGCGGCCGTGCGCGACCAGCAGCCGGGCGAGGACCGCGCGCTGCCGGTTGCCGCGCAGCGTGACCGGCCGGCCGTCGCCGAACTCGGCCGCGAGCGGGCCGAGCACACCGAACGTCACCGTCACGCGATCAATCTAAACAAAGCGTGGCCGCGCCCCGGGTGGAGCGCGGCCACGTCAGCCCTGTCGAACCGATCAGGACGTCTTTCCGGCCGCCGTCCGGATCTTGGGAGTGGTCTCCTCGCCGGCGCTCTCGTCACCGGCGGAGTCCTCGGCGGAGTCTCCGCGGTAGCGCCAGACGGAGTCGGGCTGCGCCGGCGTCTCCGGCTCGGCGGTCTCCGGTTCGGCCGCGGGCTCGGCGGACGGTCCGGCCGGCGATCCGGGCTTGCGGCGTGCGGCGACGAACCACATGATCGCGCCGCCGCCGGCCAGGCCGGCCAGCAAACCCGCGATCCCCACCCAGAGCCCGGCGTTCGGCCCGGTGTCGGTGACGGACGCGACGTTCTGCGTCTCCGTCGCGGTGCCGCCGTGGTGGCCGCCGTTCGAGTCGCTGATCGTGTCCGGGATGAGCCGCAGCACGGCCGCGGCGTTCGGCGCGGACGCACCGGCGGCCGGCACCACGTCGTTCACCACGGTGGTGCCGTCGTCGTACTTCTCCGTGACGGTGAAGACCACCTGCTCGGCGACCGGCAGCGGGCCCAGCGTGACCAGCAGCTCGGCGGACTGGCCGGGCTTCGTGCCCTTGCCGGGCATGGCGAACCAGGTGATGTCCGACACCGCCTCGGTGACCTTGCTGCTGTGCACGCCCTGCAGCGGCGTCTCGAGCTTCTTCCAGTTGATCCGGGGCGCCCAGTCGTCGATCGACAGCGGGTACGTCTCCGCGATCGGCATCGAGTCGGGCATGGTCAGCACGACCTCGTCGAGCGTGGCCTTGGGGCTGCCGTTCGTCACCGTGAAGGTCAGCCGGGGAGCGCCGCCCTGGACGCTCACGTCCGGGTCGACCGTCACGTCCGCGGACGCGGGCGTGGGGAGTGCGAGCGCTCCCGCCGCGAGGGCGAGGGCCGCACCTGCCAGGGACTTGCCGAGCCAGCACCTCATGACGGGTAGTTCGGATGGCGACCCCGGTTTGGTTCAATCCGCCGTACAGATTGAGCTTTGACGATCTGTTTGTGAGAATGGCGGTGGCGACGCGGGGGCTGACGCGTCGCCGAGCCGGGGCTGCGCTTCCCACCTTTTCGGCAACACCGTGGAAGGAAGCACCCATCGTGAATTTTCGACGCAGGGCGGCCGCCTACTTCGCCGCCTCCGTGCTGGCCGCCGGGCTCGTCACCGTGATCAGTCCGCCGTCCGCGGCGCAGGCGCACGGGGCGATGATGCGGCCCGGTTCCCGTACGTATCTGTGCTGGCAGGACGGGATGGACTCGACCGGCCAGATCGTCCCGCAGAACTCCGCCTGCCGTGCCGCGACGAACATCAGCGGTACGAACGTGCTCTACAACTGGTTCTCCGTGCTGCGTTCCGACGGCGCTGGACGGATGGAGGGGTTCATCCCGGACGGGCAGCTCTGTTCCGGCGGGAACACGAACTTCACCGGCTTCAACGTGCCCGGCGACTGGCCGGTAACCCACCTGACCTCGGGTGCCGCGTGGAGCTGGCGGTACAGCAACTGGGCGCACCACCCGGGCACGTTCAGCATGTACATCACGAACGACGGGTGGGACCCGAACCAGCCGCTCGCCTGGGACGACCTCGCGGACACGCCGTTCCTGCAGGTGACGAACCCGCCGCAGAACGGGCCGGTCGGCTCGAACGACGGCCACTACTACTGGTCGGGCAACCTGCCGTCCGGTAAGAGCGGGCGCCACATCATCTACTCGGTGTGGTCGCGCTCGGACAGCCAGGAGACGTTCTACGGCTGCTCCGACGTGGTCTTCGACGGCGGCAACGGCGAGGTCACCGGCCTGAAGGGCGGCGGCACCGTGACCCCGACCCCGACGCCGACCAGCTCGCCGTCGCCCCGCCCGACGACGCCGGGACCGACGACTCCGGCCCCGACCACGCCGCCGCCGACCACCGGTCACCCGGGGAACGGCTGCATGGCGGTCTACAGCGTGGTCAGCACGTGGAACGGTGGCATGCAGGGCCAGGTGGAGATCATGAACCACAACACGGCCACGTCCGGCGGCTGGACCGCCACGTTGACGCTGCCGAGCACGTACACGATCAGCAGTTTGTGGAACGGCACGATGAGCGGTAGCGGCAGTACCGTCACGGTCCGTAACGTGAACTGGAACGGTGCGATCGCGCCGGAGCGCAGCACCACATTCGGTTTCGTCGCCAACGGCAGCGGGTTGCCGCAGGTCAGCTGCACGCTGAGTTGATCTCGCCGACGGGGCTCGCGGATCCGCGAGCCCCGTCCCGCCGATCGGGTGGCAGGAGCCGGACAGTCGTCGCAGGATGGACGGATGCGACTGGTAACCCGAGCACTGAGCCTGGCCCTGGTCCCGGCGCTTGCCCTGGGGCTCGCGGCCTGCGGCGACGACGACCCGGCGGCGCCGGGTGGCGGCGGCGCGACGGGCGCGGCGAGCAGCGCGGCCGCGCCGCTGGCGGTCACCCCGGCCGACCGGGAGACGAACGTGCCGGTCTCCGCCGAGATCGGTCTCGCGGACGGCGGCGCGCTGACCCAGGTCGCGCTGACCGACGGTGCGGGCGCGGCGGTCGAGGGCGCGCTGCGCGCGGACGGCAGCACCTGGGTGCCGGCCGACCCGCTCAGCTACGACACCACCTACACCGTGCGGGCGACCGCCGGGGACCGCGCCGCCACCAGCACGTTCACCACCATGTCCCGGCCGGGGAACCGGATGGACGCGCAGATCTTCATGGCCGACGGCAAGACGTACGGGCAGGCGATGCCGATCGTGGTCGAGTTCGGGCAGGGCGGCGTCAAGGAGGCGGACCGGGCCGCGGTCGAGCGCCGGCTGTTCGTCGAGAGTGACCCGCCTCAGGAAGGCGTCTGGCACTGGGACAGCGACATCCAGGTCGAGTACCGGCCGGAGCAGTACTGGCAGCCGGGCACGAAGCTGACCGTGCGGCTCGGGCTCGGCGGGCTGCCGGTCGGCGACGGGCGGTACGGCAAGGTGGACGTCGACCTGACCGCGTCGATCGACACCAAGCGCCGCGAGATCCAGGTCGACAACGCGAGCAAGAGACTGACCGCGGTGGAGGACGGGAAGACGCTGCAGACGTACCCGGTGAGCCTGGGCAAGACGTCCGCGCCGTCGTTCTCCGGGACCATGGTGATCATCGAGCGCCTGGAGAAGACCACGTTCGACTCCTCCACGTACGGCGTGCCGGCCTCGTCGCCGGACGGCTACCGAACCGACGTGCAGTACGCGGAGCGGCTCACCTGGAGCGGGCAGTTCATCCACGCGGCGCCGTGGTCGGACGCGGACCAGGGCCGGCGGAACGTCTCGCACGGCTGCGTGAACGTCTCGGACAGCGGTGGCAAGTGGATCTTCGAGTGGGCCCGGGTCGGTGACCCCGTGGTGATCAAGGGCACCGAGGAGAAGCTGCCGGTCGGCGACGGCTGGACCGCGTGGAACATGTCCTGGGCGGACTTCAAGGCGGGCAGCGCGCTGTGAGCCGGCGAGGGGCCGGTTTTCCGGCCCCTCGCCAGGTGCTCAGCGTGCGCGGTTGACCGCGCTGGTCACGGCCTTGATCGAGGCGGTGACGATGTTCGCGTCCAGGCCGACCCCCCAGTACACGACGTCGTTGATCTCGCACTCGACGTACGCGGCGGCCTGCGCGTTCTCACCGGCGGTCAGCGCGTGCTCGGCATAGTCCAGCACGCGTACCCGGATGCCCAGGGCGTGCAGCGCCTGCACGTACGCGTCGATCGGGCCGTTTCCGACCGCGGCCAGCGGCCGGCGGTTGCCCTGGTAGTGCACCTCGGCCTCGATCTCGGCCTTGCCGTCCACGCTGCCGGTGGAGTAGCGCTCCAGCGCCAGACGCGGCGTCACCTGGTGCTCGACCAGATAGGACTGCGCGAAGATGTCGAACATGCGCTGCGGGTCGACCTCGCCGCCCTCGCCGTCCGTGACCGACTGCACCACGCCGGAGAACTCGATCTGCAGCCGCCGCGGCAGGTCGAATTTGTGCTCCTCCTTCATGATGTACGCCACGCCGCCCTTGCCGGACTGCGAGTTGACCCGGATGACCGCCTCGTAGGAGCGGCCCACGTCCTTCGGGTCGATCGGCAGGTACGGCACGGCCCACTCGAAGTCGTCGATGTCCGTGCCGGCCGCGGAGGCGTCCGCGGCGAGCGCGTCGAAGCCCTTCTTGATCGCGTCCTGGTGCGAGCCGGAGAACGCGGTGTAGACCAGATCTCCGGCGTACGGGTGGCGCTCGTGCACCGGCAGCTGGTTGCAGTACTCGACGGTCCGCTTGATCTCGTCGATCTGGGAGAAGTCGATCTGTGGGTCGATGCCCTGGGAGAACAGGTTCAGCCCCAGCGTGACCAGGTCGACGTTGCCGGTCCGCTCGCCGTTGCCGAACAGGCAGCCCTCGATCCGGTCCGCACCGGCCAGCAGGCCCAGCTCGGCCGCCGCGACCGCGGTGCCGCGGTCGTTGTGCGGGTGCAGCGACAGCACGATCGAGTCCCGGCGCGGCAGGTGCCGGTGCATCCACTCGATCGAGTCGGCGTACACGTTCGGCGTGGCCATCTCGACCGTGGCCGGCAGGTTGATGATCAGCTTCCGGTCCGGCGTCGGGTCGATCACGTCGATCACCGCGGAGCAGATCTCCAGCGCGTAGTCCAGCTCGGTGCCGGTGTAGGACTCCGGCGAATACTCGTAGAAGATCTCGGTGTCCGGCGTGTGGATCTCCGCGTACTTCTGGCAGAGCCGGGCGCCGCTGGTCGCGATGTCGGTGATGCCGTCCTTGTCCAGGCCGAACACCACGCGCCGCTGCAGCGTGGACGTCGAGTTGTAGAAGTGCACGATCGCCCGCTTCGCGCCGCGCAGCGACTCGAACGTCCGGTCGATCAGGTGCTCCCGGCACTGGGTCAGCACCTGGATGGTCACGTCGTCCGGGATCAGGTCCTGCTCGATCAGCTGCCGGACGAAGTCGAAGTCGGTCTGCGACGCGGCCGGGAAGCCGACCTCGATCTCCTTGTAGCCCATCTGCACCAGCAGCTGGAACATCCGCCGCTTGCGCTCCGGCGACATCGGGTCGATCAGTGCCTGGTTGCCGTCCCGCAGGTCGACCGCGGACCAGCGCGGCGCGGTCTCCACCCGGCGGGCCGGCCACTGCCGGTCCGGCAGGTCGATCGCGAACTGTTCGTGGAACGGCTTGTAGCGCGCGAACGGCATGGTGCTGGGCTGCTGCGTGGCGATGGGGTCGCTGTGCGTGCTCATGGTTTTCCTCAGGCTCCCGTTGTTTCGAATTGATCTAGTCGGGGGCCGACTGGCGGGCGCTTACCGTGGCGCGCGCTAGATCACCGCGACGAGGTGCCGGCCAGGGATGGGGCCTCGTCGCGGCGGCGAAGGAGGAGAGCCTGCTGCCACATGACGGAGTCCACCCTACGTGATCCACCTCGCGAGGGCGAATGTACGACGGTGTCATCCGCCCGCCTGCGGACTTGCCGCCTGCGGGTTTGCCGTCCGCGGTGGCGGCGTCGCCATGCCGAGCGCCGGGCCGGTCGTCACCGGCCCGGGCAGCGTGATGCTGCCCGGCCCCGGCACCGGCGTCTGGGCCAGCGCCAGCGTGCCGAAGCTCAGCTTCGCGCCGGTCAGCACCCCGACCTGGTCGTAGCAGTAGATGCCGGTGTCCAGCGGCGCGTCCAGCGAGGCGTAGGTCGACTCGACCGCGTAGCACTGGCCGGCGACGCCGTCCGCGACCGGCTTCGCCAGCGATACGGACAGCGGCGCCTCCCGGTCGGTCAGCACCGCGCGCCAGTCCGTGAACGCGTGCTGCACGCGCGGGTCGATGTGCTTCGGCAGCGTGCCGTCCGGCTCCGCGATCCGGATGCAGGCCGGCGAGACCGGGCGGGTCTCCGACGGCAGCGCGCACTGGAACAGACCCTGGCCGTTGACCGCGACCGACACGTCCGCCAGGCCGCCCATCGCGCCGCCCGCGATGTCCACCCGCCAGCTGCGGTCCGTCGCGAGCGTGACGATCACCGCGCGGGGCGTTCCGCCGCCCTCGGTGAGCGTGTACGTGGCGACGATCGAGGAGTCCTCCGCGGCCGCGGCGCGCGCGGCCAGCGCGGAGCGCGGATTCTCCGGCGGCTCGGTGGTCACCGCCGGTGAGGCCACGGCCGCGGGCTCCGGCGTCCCACCGCCGCATCCGGCCGCGGCCGCGACGGTGAGCAGTGCGAGCAGAACCGGAAGCGGTCGGGTCGTCTCCACGCGCCCATTCTCGATCGCGCCGGAGCGGTTGATCGTGAACATTCGTGCACGACACGCCGGGCGGTTGGTGCCAGATTTTCCGCCGGTTTCCGGCTTTCCGTACGCCTTGTTGCAGGTCGGAGCGGTGATTCCGGCCGGATCGTGGGATCGTGTGCGGCCGGTCCGAGAACTCGTCGGTACCCTGGTGAGGCTTACTCGCCGCCGCCGGTCCTTCACCCGGCGGCGTCGGCACGTGTTCTGGTCTCTTGTCGTCGGTCTCGTCTGGAGGGTTCAACACCCGTGGCGCTCGTGGTGCAGAAGTACGGCGGTTCCTCGGTCGCTGACGCGGAGCGGATCAAGCGGGTCGCCGAGCGCATCGTGGCCGCGCGGAAGGCCGGCAACGACGTCGTCGCCGTGGTCTCCGCGATGGGCGACACGACGGACGAGCTGCTCGACCTGGCACACCAGGTCAGCCCGCTGCCGCCCGGCCGTGAGCTGGACATGCTGCTCACCGCGGGAGAGCGCATCTCGATGGCGCTGCTGGCGATGGCGATCCACAACCTCGGCTTCGAGGCGCGCTCCTACACCGGCTCGCAGGCCGGCGTGGTGACCACGTCCGTGCACGGGCGGGCACGGATCATAGACGTCACCCCGGGCCGCCTGCAGTCCGCGCTGGACGAGGGCGCGATCGCGATCGTCGCCGGATTCCAGGGCGTCTCGCAGGACACCAAGGACGTCACCACGCTCGGCCGCGGCGGGTCGGACACCACCGCGGTCGCGATCGCGGTGGCGCTCGAGGCCTCGGTCTGCGAGATCTACACGGACGTGGACGGCGTCTACACCGCGGACCCGCGGATCGTCTCCGACGCGCGGCACATCAAGACCATCACGTACGAGGAGATGCTGGAGCTCGCCGCCTGTGGCGCGAAGGTGCTCCACCTGCGTAGCGTCGAGTACGCACGCCGGGCGAACCTCCCCATCCACGTGCGCTCGTCGTACTCGAACAACACCGGAACCATGGTCACCGGATCGATGGAGGACCCTTCTGTGGAGCACGCACTGATCACCGGTGTCGCCCACGACCGCAGCGAAGCGAAGATCACGATCGTCGCCGTACCGGACGAGCCCGGTGCCGCCGCGAAGATCTTCGAGACCGTGGCCGAGGCCGAGATCAACATCGACATGATCGTGCAGAACGTCTCCACCGAGGGGACCGGCCGCACCGACATCTCGTTCACGCTCCCCAAGGCGGACGGCCCCACCGCGATGGCCGCGCTCAACAAGGTGCAGGAGCAGGTGTCGTTCAAGGGCCTGCTCTACGACGACCATGTCGGCAAGGTCTCACTGATCGGCGCCGGCATGCGCTCGCACCCCGGCATCGCCGCCAAGTTCTTCTCCTCACTCGGCGAGGCCGGCGTGAACATCGAGATGATCTCTACTTCGGAGATCAGGGTCTCGGTCGTCTGCCGTGACACCGACCTGGACGCCGCCGTGCGCTCCATCCACGACGCGTTCGACCTCGGTGGCAACGAGGAGGCCGTCGTCTACGCCGGCACAGGAAGGTAAGGACGTCATGGGACGGCCCACCCTCGCCGTCGTCGGTGCCACCGGCGCCGTCGGCACCGTCATGTGCGAGCTGCTGTCGTCCCGCAAGGACGTGTGGGGCGAGATCCGCCTGGTCGCCTCCGCCCGCTCGTGCGGCCGGCTCGTCTCCGTCCGCGGCGAGGAGCTGGAGGTCCAGGCGCTCACCCCGGAGGTCTTCGACGGCGTCGACGTCGCCATGTTCGACGTCCCCGAGCCGGTAGCCGCGGAATGGGCCCCGATCGCGGCCGCCCGCGGCGCCGTCGTGGTCGACAACTCCGGAGCGTTCCGCACCGACCGGGACGTGCCGCTGGTCGTCCCGGAGATCAACGCCGAGCAGGTACGCAACCGCCCGCGCAACATCATCGCGAACGCGAGCTGCACCACGCTCACCATGGTCGTCATGCTCGCCCCGCTCCACCGGGAGTACGGGCTTCGCGAGCTGGTCCTCGCCACCTACCAGGCCGTCTCCAGCGCCGGCCAGGCCGGCGTCGACATCCTGCACGACCAGATCTCCAAGGTCGCCGGCGACCGCGCACTCGGCACCCGCTCCGGCAACGTCCGCCAGTCCGTCGGCGACGACCTCGGCCCGTTCCC
The DNA here is from genome assembly GCF_030813715.1 of Catenuloplanes indicus. Classification (NCBI taxonomy): domain Bacteria; kingdom Bacillati; phylum Actinomycetota; class Actinomycetes; order Micromonosporales; family Micromonosporaceae; genus Catenuloplanes; species Catenuloplanes indicus. The sequence continues at coordinate 4,674,805 of NZ_JAUSUZ010000001.1, read as the reverse complement.
CGCACCGATGGCGCTCAATGTGGTGCCGTGGGCCGGATCACTGCATGACCTGGGCTGGTCGTCCGAGGAACTGACGATCCGCGGCGAGACCCGCAAAATCCTCGGCCACCCCGACCTGAAGGTCTCCGCCACCTGCGTCCGCGTTCCGGTCATCACCGGCCACTCCATCGCCGTCCACGCGGTCTTCGCCTCGGAACTGGACGCCGAGGGCGCCCGCCAGGTCCTCCGCAACGCCCCCAGCGTCATCCTGGTCGACGACCCCGCCTCCGGCGAGTTCCCCATGCCCATCGACGCCGTCGGCACCGACCCGGCCTGGGTGGGCCGCATCCGCCGCGCGATGGACGACCCGCGCGCCCTCGACCTCTTCGTGACCGGCGACAACCTCCGCAAGGGCGCCGCCCTCAACACCGTCCAGATCGCCGAGCTCCTGGCCAAGGAGTTCACCACGCGCCCCGGTTCGTCACGCTGAGGTACGAGCAACCGAACGTAGATTTCTCCCGTGTGTTGCACACCGAGGCCGTATCGTCGGTTATAGACTGCGGCCTGAGATCGCATGTCCGGCGGCTGCCAAGGGCTGTATCGTGCTGGCCGCTTATCGGTGTAGCTGGCTCATCGACGAACCTTTCTGGCCGCCTTCACTGATAAAGGTGGTTCCTCGTGGGCGAGGTTCTGGAAGCCGGTGAATGGCGCAAGAGCTCTTACAGTACCGACATCAATTGCGTCGAGTGGGGAATGGCCTCGTCCTCTGTCGTGGCTGTGCGCGATTCCAAGGACAGATTCGGCCCTGCATTGGGGTTCTCCCGTGCCGCGTGGGGAGTTTTCACGCGAGCTCTGACTGCCGAATCGTTGCTGCCAAACGGTTGATCGTGCGGTCGAGGATGTCACTGCTCTCCGGGACGGAGGCGCTGCAATCCTCCAGGGACCAGAACAGCTCCACGTACGATACGGCCGAAGGGCTTCGTACGTCTATGGTCGTGCATCCTCCTTGATGCTCGATGAACGCGAGTTCGGTGTTGTCGGGAGAGGGAAACTCCAGGACCGCGAACGAGCCTCGTAGGCCGAGATGGGCGCCTCGCGCGAACGGCACGATCCGGATTTCGATGTTGGTCGTGTCGGCCATCTTGCGAAGGTGTAGCAGTTGACGGAGCATCACGGCGGGCCCGCCGATCTCTCGGTGAAGAACCGCTTCGTCCATAACGAAGATTGCCCGCAGGCTACCGCCTCGATCCAGTGCCTTCTGGCGATGCATCCGTAGTTCGACGCGGCGCTCCAGCGTGTTCTTGCTATTGGGAGTCACGGGGTAGCACTCAAAATATTTTCGCGCGTATTCTTCGGTCTGCAGCAAGCCGGGAACAACCGATAGATCGAACGATCGAAAAACTGATGCTGAGCTTTCATATTGCAGGAAATACATGTATTCGGAAGGGAGGATGTCTCGGAACTTCTCGTACTGCGGCTGTCTTTGTGCGTGGCTGGCGGTCTGGATCAATTCTTCGACCAGGTCGTCGTCCTCGACCCCGTAATGGTTGAGCAGAACGCAGAGATCCCGCACCGAGATATCGATGGAGCCGCGCTCGACACGCAATAGTTTCGACAGCGGCTGCCAGCCGAGGGCTACCGCGACTTCACGCTCCGTCAAGCCTCGGTCTTCGCGCAGATTGCGAAGTGTCACACGAAGTCTTTGGCGCAGAACGAGCGGGCTCTCATGCTTGTGATGTGGGCCGCTCGGCACCTGGGGCCTCCCATGAGTTCATCACAGAGCTAATGTGATCTATTGTATTGCCTTGGGTGCGGAGAGTGATGAATGACTCGGGAGTGAACCCTCGTGAGTGGATCTCGAGTCGCGGAGTGTCGTACCTGTGTCGCAAGCTGTAGGGGTGACACGGACGTTCAAGGTTGTGATGGCTGCGGTTGCTGCCGCGGCGACGTTGGGGATGGCGGGCTGTCAGGTCGATGTGGGGACCGGCGGTGGGAGTGACGCGCCCGCGGGGGGCGGGGCCACCGGTGACCCGGGCGCCGGTGCGGCGGATGCGGCCGCTCAGCTCGACGAGCTGAGCGTGGCGAAGGCCGGGTCGATGAGCGGCTACAGCCGGGAGAAGTTCCCGCACTGGCGGGACACCGGGGAGAACTGCGACATGCGGGACACCATCCTGCAGCGGGACGCCGAGGACGTGAAGCTGAACGGCTGCAACGTGACCGACGGCCGGTGGTACAGCGTGTACGACGGGCAGACCTACGACGACCCTGGCAAGGTGGACATCGACCACATGGTGCCGCTGGCGAACGCGTGGCGGTCGGGGGCCAGCAAATGGACGAACGAGCAGCGCGGGGACTTCGCCAACGACGAGGAGCGGCCGCAGCTGATCGCGGTTTCGGCAAGTCAGAACCGGGCAAAGGGTGACCAGGATCCGTCGACCTGGAAGCCGTCACTGCGGGACTACTGGTGTCAGTACGCGCAGGACTGGATCACGGTGAAGCACTACTGGAAGCTGTCGATCACGAGCGCGGAGAAGGAGGCGCTCGGCGACATGCTGGCGACCTGCTGAGGGGGCGAAGGGCGTGGCTGACGCGGACATCGTGGCGGGGCCGGGCGGCGTGATGACCGACGAGGTCGGGGTGGTGACCGGGGAGCTCACGTTGCGCAGCGAAGTCGTCGACGGCCACGCGGTGCTGCGCGTGCAGTACAAGGACGCCGAGGAGTGGTACGCGGTGACCGGTGGCAAGGCCGCGCTGAAGGACCCGGCCGACCTCGACGCGGTGCACGCGATCGCGGTCGGCCTCCTCCACCGTCCCGAGGGCTAGGAGCCGGAGCCCGAGGAAGAACCGGACCCGGACGACGCCCACATGTCCTCGAGTGCCGGACCGCACTGCGGCTGGCCCTCGAAGACGGCCATGAAGTCGGAGATCGCTATCCGGGACGTCTCGTCCGGCGACGGGATCTCCACCGGCGCGCCGAGGTCGTTGAGCAGCAGCTCGATGCTGTCCTGCCCGGCCTCGACCGCCAGGTAGGGCGACGCGCCCGGCGGCACCATCGCCCACATCCGGCGCACCCGTCCCTCCGGGTCCAGCTCGACCTCGCCGGTGACCTCGGTGGCGGTCAGGCCGACCCGGCCCGCGTCCAGCGCGGCCCGGAGCGCGGGCCGGTCCTCCTCCGAGGCCATCTCCAATGCTTTCCGCAGGTCCAGCCGCACCCGCAGCACGTCGGGTGAGGGGCCGGGCGAGGCGGACGTCACCCCGCGCAGCCAGCTGATCATGCCGATCGGTGTGGAGGCGAGACCCTCCATGCCCATCCGGGCGGCCTCCCAGGTGCCGGTCGGCTCCGCGCCGGCCGGCTCCTGGAGGGCGTAGAACGTGCCGTCCATGACGATCGAGCGGTTCTCGACGGTCCATTCGGCGCCGATCCGGCTCGGGTCGTCGAGCGCCGAGTCCATCTCCGGTTCGGCCAGCGACGGGATCTGGAAACGTGATCGCATCGCCAGCCGCCCGCGGCCGAAGTCGACGGCGCCCTCGCAGGAACCGAGGTCACCGCGGCCGGCCGGCATCCGCCAGCAGAACATGGTGGTGCCGGCGGCGTGGGTGGCGTCGACCGCCGCCCGTACCCGCGCGTTCAGGTCTTCTGTCACACCCGCCCCCTCGTGGTCGTGATCTGGTCCCTGCCCAGAATGAGCCAGGTCACACGCGAAAGGGCGGGTTTTCTCAGTCCTGGTCGACGGAGTCCGCGGAGTCGGCCGTGGCGACCGCGGCCGCTGCCGCCGCCGCGGCGGACCGGCCGGTGCCGGACGCGTGCTGCTCCTCGTCGCTGACCGGGAAGTGGCAGGCGACCTGGTGGCCGTCGGCGAGCACGGCCAGCGGCGGTTCCTCGGTCGCGCACACGTCCTGCGCCTTCCAGCAGCGGGTACGGAACCGGCAGCCGGACGGCGGGTCGATCGGGCTCGGCACGTCGCCGGTGAGCAGCACCCGTTCGCGCTGCGCCTTGTCCCGCCGGGACGGGTCCGGCACCGGCACGGCCGACATCAGCGCCACCGTGTACGGGTGCCGCGGGTGCGCGTACAGGTCGTCCCGCGGTGCCACCTCGACCACCTTGCCGAGGTACATGACCGCGACCCGGTCCGAGATGTGCCGCACCACGGACAGGTCGTGCGCGATGAACAGGTACGTCAGGTCCAGTTCCCGCTGCAGGTCGTCGAGCAGGTTGACGACCTGGGCCTGGATGGAGACGTCCAGCGCGGAGACCGGCTCGTCCGCGACGATCATCTTCGGCTTGAGCGCCAGCGCACGGGCGATGCCGATGCGCTGCCGCTGACCGCCGGAGAACTCGTGCGGGTAGCGGTTGTAGTGCTCGGGGTTGAGCCCGACCATCTCCAGCAGCTCCTGGACCGCCTTCTTCTCGCCCTGCGGCGTCGGGATCTTCTGGATCTGTAGCGGCGCCGCGATGATCGTGCCGACCGTGTGCCGCGGATTCAGCGACGAGTACGGGTCCTGGAAAATCATCTGAACGTCCTGGCGCAGGCCGCGTAGCGCACCGCCCTTGACGTGGGTGATGTCCCGCCCGTCGAACGTGACCTTGCCACCGGTCGGCTCCAGGATCCGGGTGATCAGGCGACCGGCCGTGGACTTGCCGCAGCCGGACTCGCCGACCAGGCCGAGCGTCTCGCCCTTGTGCACGGTCAGGTCGATGCCGTCCACCGCGCGGACCGCCGCGACCTGGCGCCGCAGCAGGCCGGCCGTGATCGGGAAGTGCTTCTGGAGGCCAGACACTTCAAGAAGAGGAGTGCTCACAGGTTCGGGCTCACTTCCTGGGTGAAGATCTCGCGGCGCAGCTCGGCCGGCATGTGACAGGCGACCGCGTGCGTCGAGCCGACGAGCTCGGGGCGCTCGGTGAACGAACGGTCGCCGTTACGGCCCGCGTAGGGACAGCGCGGGTGGAAGGAGCAGCCGGACGGCAGGTTGATCAGCGACGGCGGCGTACCCTTGATCGGGTTGAGCCGGTCCCGGACCTCGCGGTCCAGTCGCGGCATGGAGCCGAGCAGACCCCAGGTGTACGGGTGCTCCGGCGTGCGGAACACGGTCTCGGCCGGTCCGCGCTCGACCGCCTTGCCGCCGTACATGACCAGGATGTCGTCGGCCAGCTCGGCCACCACACCCAGGTCGTGCGTGATCATGATGACCGCGGAGCCGAACTCCTCCTGCAGATCCCGGATCAGGTCGAGGATCTGCGCCTGCACGGTCACGTCGAGCGCGGTGGTCGGCTCGTCCGCGATCAGCAGTTCCGGGTTGTTGACCAGCGCCATCGCGATCATGGCGCGCTGCCGCATACCACCGGAGAACTGGTGCGGGTAGTCGTCGACGCGGCGCGTGGGCTGCGGGATGCCGACCCGGGCCAGCATGTCGATCGCGCGCTGCTTGGCGGCCTTCTTGCTGCCGCCGTGGTGGATTCGGTACGCCTCCACGATCTGCTGACCGATCGTGTAATACGGGTGCATCGCGGACAGCGGGTCCTGGAAGATCATCGACATCTTGCGGCCGCGCAGCCGGCGTACCCGCTCGTTGTCGGCCTTGACGAGCTCCTCGCCGTCCAGCCAGATCTCGCCGCCGACGGTGGCGTTGCTGCGGGTGCGGTGCAGGCCGAGGATGGCCAGGCTGGTCACGCTCTTACCGGAGCCGGACTCGCCGACGATGCCGAGCGTCTTGCCCCGCTCCAGCGCGAACGAGACGCCGTCCACGGACTTGACGATGCCGTCGTCCGTCGCGAACTGCACGCGCAGGTCGCGCACCTCGAGGAAGGACTTCGGCGGCGAGATGTCGGCCGGGCCGATCTCGGTGACAGGCACGGAAGTGGTCATGACTAACCCCTCAGCTCAGCCGGACGCGCGGGTCGACAGCGGCGTAGAGCAGGTCGACGACCAGGTTGGCGATGACGATGAAGAACGCGGCGAAGAGCGTGACGCCGAGGATGATCGGCAGGTCGTTCTGCCGGATCGAGGTCAGCGTGGCCTCGCCCAGGCCGCGGAGGTTGAACGTTGTCTCGGTCAGGATGGCGCCGCCGAGGAGGCTGCCGAGGTCCAGGCCGAACACGGTGATCAGCGGCGTGAGGCCGGAGCGCAGCGCGTGCTTGCCGACCACGTCGCGCTCCCGCAGGCCCTTGGCGCGCGCGGTGCGGATGTAGTCCTCGCTCAGCGTCTCCAGCATGTTCGCCCGGGTCAGACGCGCGTACGTCGCGGCGAACAGGAACGCCAGGGTGATCCACGGGAGGACGAGGTTGAGCGCCCACTCGACCGGGCTCACCGCGAAGTCGACGTACCCGGGCGGCGGCAGCCAGCCCAGCCAGTAGCTGAAGATTGCGGCGGCGACCAGGCCGGTGAAGTAGATGGGGAGCGAGACGCCGGCGAGCGCGGTCGTCATCACGATCCGGTCGGCGGGGCGGCCCTTGCGCAGCGCCGAGATGACGCCGGCACCGATGCCACCGAGCACCCAGAGGATCGCGGCGCCCAGCGCCAGCGAGAGCGTGACCGGGAGGCGGTCGATCAGGTACGGCCACACCTCCTGATCGGTCTTGAACGAGTAGCCGAAGCAGGGGGCGTTGCACTGCGTGACGTCCGGGCCGTTGTCGTACTCCCGGCCCATGACGATGCCCTGCAGGAACTTGCCGTACTGCACGTGGATCGGGTCGTCGAGACCCAGCTTCGTCCGGATGCCCTCCAGCGCGACCGGGTCCGCCGTCTTGCCGATGTACAGCAGGGCGGGGTCACTGCCGGTCAGCTTCGGCACCAGGAAGAAGACGCCGAAGGTCACGAGCGTGATGACCAGCAGCGTGAAGACGACGTTGATCAGTCGCCGAACGACGTAAGCGAACACGAGCCGAGGCCTCCAGGTTCAACGGGTGTCCCTTCCCGGTCAGAGAAGGGACACCCGCCAGGCGTACTAAAGGGTGTTACTTAAGAACCTCAGGAGACGCCGAGCGCCTGGAAGTCGTACATGCCCCAGAACTGGTGGATGTAGACGTTGGTCAGGCGCGGGTTGCGGTAGTTGAGGGCCTTGTCGACGACGAAGGGCAGGATGTACGCGCCCTCCATCACCTTGTGGTTGATCTGCGTGTAGATCGCGGCAGCCTCAGCCGGCGGAACCGTCTTGGCCTGGTCGAACAGCGCGTCGATCGCGGGGTCCTTGATCTCGGCGAAGTTGAAGTTGCCGTTCTGCAGGATGTAGCGGCTGTCGACCAGCGGCTGCAGGTAACCGGCGCCCGACGGGTAGTCCGCCGCCCAGCCGGAGATGATCAGGCCGTAGCCCTTCTGCTTCACCACGGTCGGCGAGCCGGTGATCGAGCTGGCCTGCGCACCGTCGATCTGGTCGATCGCGGCGTCGATGCCGACGGCCTTGAGCGCGGCCTGCAGCGCCTCGGCGGTCTTGACCTCGGCCGGCTTGTTGTTCCGGACGGCGATCTTGGTGGAGAAGCCGTTCGGCTGGCCACACGCGGCGAGCGCCTGCTTGGCGGCGTCGACCTGCGGCTTGCCCTGCTTGCGGTTGTACGGGTCGTAGTCCGGCTCCGAGCCCGGGATGTTCGGCGGCAGCATGTTGACGCCGATGTCACCACCGGCGATCGGGCCACCGCGCGCGGTCTGCAGCGAGGTCGGGTCCGAGGCGAGCATGACGGCCTTACGGCAGTCGACGTTGTCGAACGGCGCCACGCTGGTGGACATCGCGGCGTACCGGATGAAGCCGGTGGTCGGGGTGTCCGAGTTCGCCTTCAGCGTCTCGTCCTGCAGGATCTTCGTGCGGGCCGCGGCCTGCACGCCGGTCTGCGCGGCGTCGATGTCGGCGGTGCCGGCGATCAGACGCTGGTCCATGTCATCGGCGTTGGTCGTGATCGTCATGTTGATCGCGTCCGGCAGCGCCTTGCGCAGCGGGTCCGAGGCCTGGTCCCAGTGCTCGTTACGGACCCACTTGATCGACTTGCCCGGCGCGTACGCCTCGATCTTGTAGGGGCCGGACGAGGCCGGCTTCGTGCCGTACTGCGCGCCGGTGTCCCGGGCGGCCGGCACCGGGCCCGCGCCCGGCATCGCCAGCAGGTACGGGAAGTCCGCGTACGGCTGCTTCAGGTTGAAGACGATGGTCTTGTCGTCCGGCGTCTGCACGGACTTCAGGCCCAGCTTGTTCGGGTCCGAGTCCTTGTACGGGCCGGGGTACTCCTGGCCCTGGTCCAGCTGCTCGATCAGGTAGACCGGGCCGCCGGAGACGACGTCCTGCGCGAAGATGCGCTCGATGCCGTACTTGACGTCCTTCGACGTGATCGGCGTACCGTCGTCGAACTTCAGGCCGTCACGCAGCGTGTAGGTGTAGGTCTTGCCGTCGTTGCTGAGCGCACCCTCGGCCGTGGCCAGGTCCGGCACGAGCTTCATACCGGCGTCGCCCGGCTTCGCGTCGTAGGAGACCAGCGTGCGGGTGTAGAGCCGGTTCAGGTTCCACACGAACGCGTAGTAGCCACGGGCGGGGTCGAGGCTGTCGACGTCCTGCGAGCTCCAGAGCTCGAGGGTGCCGCCCTTCTTGTCGGACACGTTCAGCACGTCGGTGAGCGCCGCGTTCTGAGCGTTCTTGGCACCACCGTTCGACGAGTTCGACCCGCCGCTGTTACCGCATGCCGCGGTGAGTCCCAGGGCGACGGCCGCCGTGGCGGCGACCAACGCCTTCCTCTTACTAGACACTGCTGCCTACCTCCTTGACGTGCGACCGTGGGTCGCGACGGAATGCGCGTACTGCGGTGGTGCGATTGCTGCGCGGGTCAGTGAGCCTTGGGGTCCAGGGCATCGCGGAGTCCGTCGCCGAACAGGTTGAAGGCCAGCACGGTGATGAAGATGCACACGCCGGGGATGATCATGTACATCGGGTCCGACTGGTAGTAGCTCTTGGCGTCGTAGAGCATGCCGCCCCACGAGGGGTTGGGCGCCTCGATGCCGACACCGAGGAAGCTGAGCGACGCCTCGGTGATGATGTTCGTCGGGATGATCAGGGTGGTGTAGACCAGGATCGGCGCGGCCAGGTTCGGCAGCAGCTCCCGGAACAGGATGCGCCCGGTGCGGGCACCCAGGCTGCGCGACGCCTCGATGAACTCCCGCTCGCGCAGCGACAGCACCTGACCGCGGACGATACGCCCGATGTACGGCCAGCCGAAGAAGCCGATCACGCCGATCAGGACGGACATCCGCGACCAGCGGCCGTCCAGCCCGAAGAACGTGTCCGGCAGCACCGAGACCAGCGCGATCGAGAAGAGCAGCTGCGGGAAGGCCAGCAGGAAGTCCATCACCCGGCTGATCACCGCGTCCACCCAGCCGCCGACGAAGCCGGCCGCCAGACCCAGGATCGCACCGATCACCGTGGACACCGCCGCGGCCAGGAACGCCACGAAGATGGAGGTCTGCGCGCCGTAGATGATGCGGCTGAAGATGTCGCGGCCGGAGGTCGGCTCGACGCCCAGCCAGTGCTCGCCGCTGATGCCGCCCAACGGGCCGATCGGCAGGCCCAGCGTCGGGTCGATCAGATCGTTGTTGAACGCGTCGATCGGGTGGCCGATCAGCTTCACGATCGGGGAAGCGAGGAACGCGACGAGCACCAGGAAGATGACGAAGCCACCGCCCGCCATCGCGACCTTGTCACGCTTGAACCGCCGCCATGCGATCTGGCGCAGCGAACGCCCCTCGATGGCCTTGCCGTTCGTGCTGGCAGCACCTTCAGCCGGATCGGCGACGTCGTGCGTCGACTCCTCCGAGAGGGACGCGCCCGGTCCACTGACCATCCGTGCCTCGGTCCTCCTCCGGCCACCGGACCGCAGGGCGCCGCCGCAGCGACTACCGGACGACACGTAGGTCGCCCGTCGGCACGGTGGATCACCCGCGGCCTACGGCAACCGGTCGATTGTCGTGAGCCTCGAGTGCCCACGCCTCCCGCCGACGGCCTCAGGTGGGGCGTGGGAAGGCAGCGCGGACACGGCGACGGGTGTGCCGCCGCCGGGATGAACAGTCCTCCGCGGAGGCCCCTCCGGTCAACGCTCAGAGTGACCATGTAACCAACTTCAGGCCACGCCGTGATGATGGCGTGACCTGAATGGGATCAAGCACGGAAAAACAGGGCAAATCAACTTTGAAGATAGGCAAAACATGTCTGTTACGGGTACATTTCGGCGGCTTTTCAGGCTTACACCGCGCGACGCCCCTCGAACGCTCTGCCCAGCGTGATCTCGTCCGCGTACTCCAGGTCGCCACCCACCGGCAACCCGCTGGCCAGCCGCGTCACCGCGATACCCATCGGCTTCACCATCAGCGCCAGGTAGGTCGCGGTCGCCTCGCCCTCCGTGTTCGGATCCGTGGCCAGGATCAGCTCCTTGACGTCCCCGTTCCCCAGGCGCATAAGCAGCTCCCGGATCTTCAGGTTGTCCGGCCCGATCCCCTCCAGCGGATTGATGGCGCCGCCGAGCACGTGATAGCGGCCGCGGAACTCGCCGGTCCGCTCGATCGCCACCACGTCCTTCGGCTCCTCGACCACGCACAGCACCTCGTTGCCGCGGCGCGGGTCACGGCAGATCCGGCACTGCTCCTCCTCGGCCACGTTGTAACAGACCGTACAGAAGCGCACCGAGTCCTTGACCTTGTGCAGCGCCGCCGCCAGCCTCGCCACGTCCGCCGTGTCCGAGGACAGGATGTGGAACGCGATCCGCTGGGCGCTCTTCGGACCCACGCCGGGCAGGCGTCCCAGCTCGTCGATCAGATCCTGAATGGCACCCTCGTACATCGCCGGCTCAGAACCCCATGCCGAGGCCGCCGAGCCCGCCCGTGACCGGTCCCATCTTCTCCTCGGTCAGCGCGCGCACCCCCTCCGCCGCGTTGTGCAGCGCCGCCAGCACCGTGTCCTCCAGCGTCTCCGGGTCGTCCGGATCGATCACCTTCGGATCGATCTTCACGGACCGCACCTCACCGGTTCCGGCCATCGTGACCGTCACCAGACCACCACCGGCCGTCCCGGTGACCTCGGCCTCCGCCAGCTCCGCCTGCGCGGCCTGCGCCGCCTGCTGCAACTTCGCCGCCTGCTTCATCAACTGCTGCATGTTGGGCTGTCCACCAGGACGCACCACGGCAGGCTCCTCTTCATCCCGCGGCTTCGCCGCACCACCGAACCGCCGCCCAGCGTAGCCGCCCACCCCGGCACACCGAGCCGTCCCGCCGCCCTCACGCCTCGAACCTCGCATCACCGCCTTCGGCGAACCAAGGGCTCGTTCATCTACCCGCTTCCGGCGTGGTGCGGTCCGCATGCTCCCGCGGGCACCGGTCGGCCGCGGGCGGCCTACCTGCACGTCGAGCGGGCGGTCACCACAAACCCCACCCCGCGCGACACGGGACGCACCGCTCTGCTTACCACCACGCTTCAGGACGCTCTGTGCACCGGGCGTCAGGATGCTGGGCCGGTGCCCGGCTCGCCGTAGCGACGAGCCGGGCGGTCACATCTCGGTGATCTTTTCGGCGCCGAATGCCTGCTTGAGCAGGAGGAAAGCCTGTTCCTCACTGCTCTGGCGCGCGGCCTGCTCGTCGATGACCTCGTCCAGCGGCTCGTCGCCCGGGTCGAAGCCCTCGAACTCTTTCGCCGACGTCTCCGCCGGCTGACTGGCCTGCGCGGCCGCAGCCGCTGCCGCGGCCGCGTTGGCGGCCGCCACCGCCGCTGCGGCCCGTCCCTGGGTGGGCCGCGGCGCCTCCGCCGTGGCAGCCGCCGGCTGCTTGGCCGCCCCGCCCCGCCCCTGCGCCGCCGCGGCCGCGTTCGCCGCCGCCCGGCTCGCCGCCGCCTTGGCACTCGCGATCGCCGGGTTCGGCGAGCCCGGACCCGCGGCCCGCCCCGCCGGCGCCGTCGCAGCCGACGTCGAGACACCCGACGCGGAAGCACCGGCCACCGCAGCCGCGGAAGGCACCGGGAAAACAGCCCCGCCGGAAGCCGCTGGGCCGGAAGCCGCGCCGCCGGAAACTGCTCCACTGGAAGCCGCGGCGGACGGACCGCCGCCCGCGGAAGCCGGGAACGAGAAACTGCCCCCCGCCGGTCCCGGACCGCCGTCGGCCGGTGGCGCCGGGGCGCCGCCTGCCGACGAGAACCCGTTCCCGGGCGAGGCCGGACCGCTGCCGGCCGCCGCCGGGCGTGCCGACGTGCGCGCTGAGAAGCCGCCACGGCCGGCGACACCGTTGTCCGGTGGCGCCGGGCCGTCGTACTCCGGGTCATAGGGCGGTTCCTCGTCCGCCGGGAAGTCGTCCCAGGCGCCGCCACCGGTCGCGACCGCCGGACCGGAACCGGCTGACACCGGTGTTCCCGCCGGGACAGTCGCCGCCGGATTCTCCGCCGCACCCGGCCGGGCTTCGGCGGCGCCACGCTGGCCGCCGCCGTTCGCCGCTTGCTTACCGCGAGAAGCCGCCGCTGCCGCACGCGCCGCCGCGAGTCCACCCGCGGTCGCACGCCGCGGCACGCCGTCCGCAGCGACCGGGGCCGGACCGCCGGACCGCTCCGGACTCGTGGCAGCCGGCCCGCCGGCCTGCACCGGCTCCGGCCAGCCCTCGTCGGAAGCCGCTCCGCCTCCCGCGGTAACCGGTTCCGGCCAGCCGCTGTCATCCACCGTGCTGGCTACGGTTCCCGGCCGCACCGGCTCCGGCCAGTCGCCGTCGTCACCCACACCGCCGCTGCCCGGCGCTGCCGGAGCCGGCCAGCCATCATCGCCGGTCTGCTCACCGGCCGATCCGGAGTGCGCCGGGTTCGGCCCGCCTGCGGGTTCGGGCTGAGCCGGCGTGCTTCCCGGCTGAGCCGGGGCCGGCCAGCCGTCGTCGGCGGCCGGGCTGGTGCCGGGCCGGACGGGGTGGCTGTCCCGGCGAGCCGAGTCGATGCCGGGCTGAGCGGGCGTGGGCCGGCCGTCGTCGGTGACCGCGGTGCCGGCCTCGGCCGAGGCGGGCGCGGTGTCCGTCCGTGACGGGTGCGGGCCGCCGGGGGCAGGGTGGGGCGACTCCGCGCCGGGCCGGTCGGCGGTGGGCGGAGGTGTGCTGGGGATGGCGGCAGGGGTGGGCCAGCCCGCGTCCTCGGCCGCCGTGGTGGACGCGGGGGACGGTCCCGGTGACGGCCCCGATCTCGCGTCCGACTCGGATAACGAGCGCGTGGGCGCGGACGGGGGGGTGGGGTGCCCGGGCTGGGACTGGCCGGTCGACTGGCGCTGGGCCGGGGCGCGACCGCCGCGGCCGGTGGGTGCATCCGGCTCGCCCGCCGGGCCAGCCGGAACGCAACGGACCTGCCAGCGGACGCCGAGCAGCTCGTAGAAGGCCTCGCGGACCAGGTCCATGCCGCCGGGCGTACCGGCGAAGAGGTCGATGTGGTTCGGCAGCCGGAACGAGAGGACCAGCGTGTCGCCCTCGACGGTGCGTACCGTGGCGTCGCGCAGGACGGCACCGGCGCGCTTGTTGCGCGCGTTCACGTAAGCGTGTGCCTCCGGCCACCACCGGCTGCGGAGTTCGGCCACATCCACGCCGTCGGGCGACGCGGCCGGCTCGTCGACGACCGCGGCCGGCGACGCCGCCGGAGCCGCCTGCCCGGCCGGCGCCTGCACCGGACCACCCTGCATCGAGCCGCTCTGCGCCGGACCGCTCTCCGCGTGGCTGCCCTGCGCCGGACCGGTCTGCGCGGGGCTGCCCTGCACCGAACCGGTCTGCGCCGGGCCGCCCTGCGCCGTGCCGCCCTGCGCCGGACCGGCCTGGGAGGCGCCAGCCTGCGAAGGAGCGGCCGGGGACGGACCTGCCTGTGCCGGACCGGACGGGGAATGCCCCGGCCGGGCAGGCTCGGCCTGAGCCGCGCCGGGCTGGACAGCGGGAGCGGCCGGGGAGACCGGAGCGCCAGCGGCCTGCGCGGCGGCGGGACGGCGCCCCTGTGCGGGCGCCCCGGCCTGCGCGGCCGCCTGCCGGGCCGCGGCCTGACCGCCGCCGGACGAGCGGGCCGCGGCCTGACGCGCCGCCGCACGCGGATCGAGCCCGGACTCCGGGCCGGGACCGGCCGGGACCGAGGCCTCGGCGGCCGGGTGGGAGCCGGAAGCGCCGAGAGAGACGGGTGCGGGCTGGCTGCGTACCGCCGGAGGGTTTTGCGGTGTTCCGCCGCCCGCGGCCAGGTGCCGCTCCATCCGCTCCAGGCGTTGCAGCAGCGCGCTGGTGGAGTCGTCCGCGCCGGGCAGCAGCATGCGAGCGGTGATCAACTCGAGCAGCAGGCGGGGGCCGGTGGTGCCGCGCATCTCGACCAGGCCGTTGTGCACGATGTCGGCGGCGCGGGAGAGCGTTGCGGTGCCGAAGCGGCCGGCCTGCGTGGTCATCCGCTCGATCTCGTCGGCGGGGCCGTCGATCAGGCCCTTGGCGGCGGCGTCCGGCACCTGCTGCATGACGATCAGGTCGCGGAGCCGTTCGAGCAGGTCGGTGGCGAAGCGGCGCGGGTCGTGACCGGCCTCGGCGACCCGGTCGATCGCGGCGAACGCGGACGCGCCGTCCGCGGCGGCCAGCGAATCGATCATGTCGTCGATCAGCGCGGAGTCGGTGACGCCGAGCAGTGAGACCGCACGGGCGTACGTCACGCCCTCCTCGCCGGCGCCCGCGATCAGCTGGTCGAGCACGGAGAGCGTGTCTCGCGCGCTGCCGCCGCCGGCCCGGACGACCAGCGGGAACACCGCCGGCTCCACCTTGACGCCCTCGGCCTCGCAGAGCTGCTCCAGGTACGGCCGGAGCACGCTCGGCGGGATCAGCCGAAACGGGTAGTGGTGGGTGCGGGACTTGATCGTGCCCAGCACCTTCTCCGGCTCGGTGGTCGCGAAGATGAACTTCACGTACTCCGGCGGCTCCTCGACCAGCTTGAGCAGCGCGTTGAAGCCGGCCGACGAGACCATGTGCGCCTCGTCGATCACGTAGATCTTGTAGCGGCTGTTGGCCGGCGCGAAGAACGCCTTCTCCCGCAGCTCACGCGCGTCGTCGACACCACCGTGGCTGGCCGCGTCGATCTCGATCACGTCGATCGAGCCGGCGCCGTCGTTCGCCAGTGACTTGCAGGACGTGCACACCCCGCACGGCTCCGGCGTCGGCCCCTGCTCACAGTTGAGCGAGCGGGCCAGGATGCGCGCCGAGCTCGTCTTGCCGCAGCCGCGCGGCCCGGAGAACAGGTACGCATGGTTCAGCCGGCCGCTGCGCAGCGCCTGGCTGAGCGGCTCGGTGACGTGCTCCTGCCCGATGACCTCGGCAAACGTCCGCGGTCGATACTTGCGGTAGAGGGCCAACGCCACTGCCGTCTCCTCTCGACCGCGCCATTCTCCGCCGCCGTGACCACGGGGTCAAAAACATGCCCGACCGGGTGCGGGAGGCGGCGCAGATGCTGGTCAACCCGGAAGAGTCCCGGGGACGAAAGGCTCCCCGTGCACCTGCCAGAGCCCGCTTATCCTTGCTGCCTTCCGGCCCTGGGGAGGTTCACGGGATATCCACCGCACGGGGAGTGAGCCCAACTCTACCCGCCCACGCCACGATCCGTCGCATCGGGGCCGAGACCCCGGTCACCCCCGACCGGGAACCCCCGTGCACGCCCGCCCGGCGGCACGGTATTGTCTGCGGCGGAGGATTCGCCTAGAGGCCTAGGGCGCACGCTTGGAAAGCGTGTTGGGTTAACACCCTCACGAGTTCGAATCTCGTATCCTCCGCTCGCTTGAGCAGCGCAAACGCCGGTCCTGGCCTAGTGGCTCTGGGCCGGCGTTTGCTGTGTTGAGGGAGCTAGTCTCAGTTTCAGGCTCAGTACGCTCTCGCCGGGCGTCCCGCCTGACTCAACTCTGGCCGCGGACGAGCGCGCCAGCAGGTTGAGGGCTCAACGGCTAGCGTGTGTTGCTGACGGCCCCCGCCCAAGCTTCTGTCGTGCACCACGTGGGGGTGAGCGGACGCGCGTGGCGGTTCGTGCACCCGTTTGTTGTGCCGCAACGCTCATGCGGTTGACTTGGCAAATGCAGCAGTCTGGAGAGAGCCCCCTCGAGTGGCTTCGCCGCCAGTGCCAGAGCTACACATTCGATGCGCTTGGGGTGTATCAGGCGTTCGGATCAGATGCAAAGTGGCCGGTGCAGGCGTCAAGTCCTGAGGAGCTAACCGCGGTATTGGCCAAGAATGGGCATCTCCTGCCGCTTCCGAAGGAACCGGCAGCTCTCGCTAACGTGGTCGAGGTTAGCGTGACGGACTTTCTCGAAGCTCAAGCTCGAAGCGAAGACGAGTCTATTGAGCTAATACGAGGTACGGAGCGGGGCTATCCAGATCTCGAGCTAACCGGCACTCGCTGGGGAGGCAAGATATTCGCTGTCGATATCAAAGTTGCGCGCCGTGCCGACACGAAAGATAAGGCGCGAACTCAATCCCGGATTACTCTTTACACCGGAAATACCTACTTCAAGTGGGAAGATCTGCATTGGCCGGGTACTTTCCGACCTTTTTCGCAGTATTCCGGTCACTTCGACATAATTTTTCTCTATACGCTCGAGGTGGATTCAATGCATCGCGTAACGGATGTAGAGATTCTCGTTCAAGAGCCTTGGCGAATCGCCAGCAAGAAGCGATCCTCCACCACCCGTGAGTACATCGGCGCGGTGGATCTTATTGCGGATCTCAGGGCAGGGCAGGGAGAGTTCGCGACGGAGGATGAATTCTACCGGTTCTGGCGTAAGTTCAACTTCAAGACCTCGGCTGCGGTTGCCAATCAACTGCAGCGTCTTCTTGAGAAGGAGCGTAAGGGGCACTCGCCGTCGTGATTACACACAGATGCCGGCCGGAACGCAGAGTAATGTTGTCACGGTCTCGTTGCGCCGTCTTACGGTATGGCGTCCGAGCTGGCAGACTCTTCGCATGAGTTCCAAGCGATCATCCACGGGTGCAGGTGTTGCGATCAGCTTGTTCTCAGGAGCTGGTGGCCTGGATCAGGGCATCGAAGATGCGGGTTATGACGTACGTGCCGCAGTTGAGCACAATGCTGATGCTGCTACTACGATGGAAAAGAACTTTCTGAGTCTGCCGGGCCCGGTCATTCGATCCGACATCTTGGACGTAGAGACGAGCGACATCCTGAAGGCGGCAGGCTTGCGGGGCCGCGCTCGTCCGGATCTCCTGGTAGGAGGGCCGCCCTGCACGCCCTTCAGTAAGAGCGGCTTCTGGCTGGAATGGAAGCGCAAGGGCCTCGATCCCACTGCAAGTCTTCTTCAGGCATACACAAGGGTTCTCCGCGAGGCGCAGCCGCGGAAGTTTATTCTCGAAAATGTGTATGCGTTAACTTATAATAATGTAGCCAGCCGAACGGCATATGAGCGCCTTCTTCGCGAAATCGACGAGGCTGGGTATGATTATACGGCGAAGGTCTTGCATGCGGCCGACTATGGGGTGCCTCAAGCGCGACCAAGGCTCTTCGTTATCGGAACTCAGAAGGGGAATTCTGTTCCGGTGCACCCCGAACCGAGCCACGGTGGCTCCTGGGAGAGGCGAAGTACCGGAAACGTTGAGCGGCCGCACGTGACCTCAGGTGAGGCGCTCGATGGGTTAGTCTGCGATCCCGAACCTGGCGAAGTGGTGAATGGTCAGTATGGCAAGCTGTTGCCTGACATTCCACCGGGTGACAACTACCTTTTCTATACGGCTGAGCGAAATCATCCAGACCCGCAATTCAAGTGGCGGTCTAGGTTTTGGTCGTTCTTGCTGAAGCTTGACCCGGCTAAGCCGTCTCCCACAATTCAGGCGCAACCGGGTCCAAATATCGGCCCATTTCACTGGGACAGTCGACGCCTTCGCGTGCCGGAGATGAAGAGGTTGTTCACTTTCCCTGATTCTTTCGAATTTGTGGGAAAGCGGGCTAGCGTTCAGGCGCAGCTTGGTAACAGTGTTCCGCCTCTACTTGCTCGTCGAGTAGCCGAAGCGGTCAGGGACGCTTGAGATGTGCGGTCGTCTGATTCTTGCAAGAGGTCCAGACGACCGCACGGACGAGCGTATGAACGAACTCCCGTTACTCGTCTGAGTTCCAGAGTAGGTTGTTGAGTCGGCTGGCGATGTCACGGCGGACCTGATCCGTGAGGTGCTGATAGCGGACCTGCATCGCGGCGTTGGACCAGCCCATGATGCCCATCACGGCACGGCCGGAGACGCCGAGAACCAGGAGCGCCGTTGCTGCTGTGTGGCGGGCGTCATGCAGCCGGGCATCGCGTACTCCGGCGTCTTTGAGAAGACGCTTCCACTCGTCGTAGTCGGTCGCTTGGTGGATGCGCTGGCCGGTCCGAGTCGAGAACACCCAATCCTCGTCTTGCCAGAGTTGTGCGGCTGTCTCCCGCTCCACCTTCTGGGTCTCCCGGTGCTCACGTAGGACCTTGATCAGTGCATCGGGGAGGCCGATCGTGCGGCGGCCGGCGCGCGACTTGGTGTCCGCGGACACCGGGCGGAGGTTCACCCGGTTGGGGCACAGCCCTGGAATCCGTGCGTCGCACTTTGGGTTGCATCCGTGACCCCATTTCGGCCGGAGCAGAGCGCGACGAACCGTGAGGGTGCCCGCCTTCAGATTCACGTCCGGCCACTTCAAGCCGAGCGCTTCACCCTGGCGGAGACCGAGAGCGAGAGCTACGGCCCACCGCGCGCTGTTCCGTCGCTCTGCCGCGACCTTGAGGATGGTCTGCACCTCCTCGATCGAGAACGGCTCGACCTCGGTATCGGGCAGACGCGGAGGTTTCGCCAGAGCGGCCGGATTCCGCCCAAGGTGACCTCGGCGCACCGCCTCGTTCAGTGCGGTCCGGATCGTGCGGTGCGACTGGTGAGCGGTAGCCGGCGCACTGCCGTTCGCCAGCATCCGTGCGTACAGCTTCTCCAGGTGCTCCGGCTGCAACTGATCGAGCCGGTGCGCGCCGAGCCCTGGAATTAGGTGCTTTCGCACGGCGACGCGGTAGCCGTCGATCGTGTTGACGCGGACCACCGGCGCGGCGATGTTGTCGAGCCAGTGCAAGAGCCACTTCTCCACTGTCCAGCGCTGCCCCGCCTTCCGGACGGTGCCGTTCTCCCTCTCCCGCTCCAGCTTCCGGACTTTCTTCGTGACCTCGGCCTCGGTCTTGCCCTGGACGTGTCGGCGGTCGGGTTGCCCGTTGTCCTTGACGCCCACCGTCACGCGGCCGTGCCAGTAGCCGTCCTTGCCCTCGTAGATGCTTGATGCGCCGTTCGGCTTACGTCGTCCCATGTGTCGCTCCCCTCAGGCGGCCGTGGCGGCGGTGTCGTCGGCGAGCAGGCTGTTCACGTACTCGGTGAGGCAGCGGACGGGAACGCGGCGGAGACGGCCGATTGTGACGGACCGGATCTCTCCGCTCATGACGAGCGCGTACATGGTGGTTCGGCCGATGCCGAGTCGCTGGGCGGCCTCTTCGATGGTCAGTACGACGCGGTCGTCTGCGATGCGCTGCACGCGGTTCTCCCCGTGGTCGATGCTGTGGCTCGTGGTGCTGGCGTCCGGGCTGGGATAGAGCGCCTTCGTTCGCACGGTCTTGCGGCCTTCCGTAGCTGAGGGGGTGGCTGACGGCGGAGGCGATCTACGTCGGTGGGGCTCGGCCCGGAACGGCAGTGACACAACTGCCAGAACTGACAGAACCTCTGCGGTACGGGGGTTGTGGCAGTTCTGTCAGTTCCGTCAGGCCCGTCATGCGGTCCGCCGGATCGGGTGGACAGTGGCGTTCGGCTGGTGCACGTCGGGGTTCACGAGGAACGTCGGCGATGGCGGCCGGCCACCTGTCCGAGGCCGCGCCGGAGCGTCGATCTGGCGGAGGTAGCCGTGGGCGTCCAGCACCGCGAGCGCGGGTTCCAGGTCGGCGCCCATGTCGTCGAACGCGGCCAGCGCGTGAGCGGCGTAGTAGTCGCCGAGCTGCGCCGCGCGGTCGATCGTGTCCGCGTCGACCGGCCTACTCCACCCGTCGCGCAGATGCTCGGCCAGATGAATCAGGCCGGCCATGCGGACCACGGCGCCGGTGTACTTGCTGCCCCAGTCCACGATGTGTCCCCACGCGCCGCCTGGTGCGAGCCTCGGCTCTACCGCGCGTTCGATGTCGAGCACCCGCCCGTTTGCCTCTTCGGTGAGCGGCACGACCGCCGGATCGGTCCACCCCGCCAGCGTGAGGACCAGGGCGCCCAGACTCTCCCGGTACGCGTCGGCGACCTCGGCCGGTACCGGGTCGGCGCCGATGCGGCGGAATCCGACCGTGTTCTCCGGCAGGGCGAAGAGGATGCGTGCGAGCAGGCCGAGCCCGCGGAATCCTGGCATCGACGCGATGTCCCGCAGCACGTCCGGTTGCACGGCCAGCCCGAGCGTGAGCGCGGGTTTGGCGACGTGCTGACTCTCGCGGGACAGCCGGCCGACGCGCATCATGTCCCCGGCGTGGCCCTTGAGGAACACCTCCAGATTCGGCGTGCCCGAGTAGCGGCCGGCGATCGTGGGCTGCCGCCTTCCGGCGACAGCACCGCCAACCGGCCGCCCTGGTCCGCGAGCAACTGTGCCGCTGCCTCGCTGGTCACGTCGTCGGCGACAAGCTGAGGCAGGCTCGGCACCGTGACCGCCTCGGCCTGCATCGCAGCAGCCGACGCCTCAGCCAACAGCGTGTCCCGCGCGGACGCGTCCGCATTCGCCGCAGCGTGCGCCGCCTTGTCAGCGGCCTTTCCAGCAACCCGCGCCGCCAACTCGGCCTCGATGATCGCGGGCTTGGTCCGCTCCACCAACGCGGACTCCGCCGCCAGCAACGGCCCGGTGATCGCCGCGAACACGGCCGACTTCCGCGATCCGGGCGGCAGCACGACGACCGTGAACAGGTTCGTCGGCTCACGCCACGATCCGCGCACCTCCACCTCAGCGCGGCCACCCGCGGCCGTCGACAGCGCCGCGAGCGCGATGCTGCTCGCCAGGTCGACCGGCGTCTGTGTGAACTCGGCGACCGCCGTCACCATGTCCGCCACCCACCCCGGCAGCACGTGCGCCGGGAAAGCGGGCAGATGCCGACCGGTGCCCAACGGGATCGGTGGCGCCCACTCCGCACCGGCGCCGGTGTCGTCGAGCAGCGCGCGGCTGGTCGCGAGCAGATCGGCTGTGTCGGTGCCGGAGTCCGCGAGCTGGGTGAGGCGCAACCCCAGCTCGGAGACCTCCCGGCGCCGCGCGTGTTCGGCCACGATGTCCGCGTAGTAGCCGGCACTGGCGACGCTTGGCACCTCGGAGATCAGCGTGTGCAGGTACGGCGCTCCGCCCACCCGCGCCAGGTCCCCGGCCTCGGCCAGGTGCGCCGCGAGCGTGATCGGGTCGGCCGGTGTGCCGGCCGCGTCGAGTCGGCAGATCGCGTCCCACAGCGCGCCGTGTTTCGGGTGGTAGAAGTCGCCGGGGTTGAGCTTGGCCGCAAGCTCGGTGACCAGCGTCGGCCCGAGCAGTGCGGCGCCGATGACGGCGCGTTCCGCGTTCTCGTCGTGTGCGGGTCGGTTCATGATGCGGCCTCCTTTCCGGGTTGAGCGGCGGATCAGCGGTGGGGCGTCGGCCGGGCAGCGACCGCGACGCGGCCGAGCAGGACGCGTAGGCCGGAGAGCATGGCGAGCAGCTGCCGCCGCGCCGGTACCTCGCGGGGAGCGAGCGCCACCCACAGTCGGACCTCGGCGAACTCCCGCCCGTTCTCCGTCCGCGTCCGCGTGACGACCGCGCGGCCGTGCCGCGCCAGGTCGATCACGATCTCCGCGCTGCGGTGCTCGTTGAGCCCGCAGCGATGGTCAGCGGCGCACCAGTCCGGGTGCGGGGTGCGGTTCATCGGTTGCCGTCCCGGTGCACGCGCCGGTACTCGTTCCACACGTGTCGGCCGATCCGGATGCGCCGTCCGGTGCCGTCGCAGCGCCGGCACAGCCGGAACACGCGCCCGAACGGGCTCTTGATCCGCCCGGTGCCGTGGCACGTCGAGCAGGCTTTCCAGGGCCAGATCGCGCAGCTAGCGGCGTAGCAGAGCGTGACGGGTGGCAGGACGAAGCAGAGGAAGCTAGCGATCAGGGAAGGGGTGTCCACGAACGCCTCCAGGGCCGGTTTTCGGGCGTGAGGGACCAGGGCCGCTAGCGTGCTAGCGTCCTGGCAGGGGTTCGTTTCGTGTGCTAGCGGAGGTGCTAGCGCTAGCAGGCTCGGGTGCTAGCGCCAGCACCCTCCGGCGGTTCTAGGCCGCGGCCTTCGTGCGGTTACGCTCGGCAACCTTCGCGGCGATGTCCGCGCGGGTGATGCCGCGCCGGTTGACGGTCTTCCCGCCCACGCGCCGGCCGATCTGGTCGACCTCGATCCCGTACGGCTTGAGCGCTGCCGTCAGTTGCTCCGGCGCCCACCCGTCGTAGGCATCCGGCCGCAGTTCCGCCAGCCTCGCCACCACGGTCTCGTTCCACACCCGCAGCTCCGCGACCGGGACCACGGACAGGATGTCGTCGAGCAGGTGCCAGCCGGCCGTCCGCGCGACCTCCGGCGTCTCCCCGAGCGCGTGCCCGGTCAGCCGCCCCGCGCGCTCCCGCAGCGCCCGTGCCTTCTCGGCAAGGACGTTCGCGGCCGGCCCGTCGATGAACACGGTCGACACGATCCGCGCGTCCGCGCCCTCACCGGCGAAGTAGCCGATCCCCTTGTCCTCCCACGCAAACATGGTCGCCCGGACGCCGTTGCGGTACTTGCTGGTCCCGAGGACCATGTCGTTCTCCATCTGCCCCATGACCTTCAGGCAGAACCGCGTCGACGCGTTCGCGGAGATCGGGGTCGGCAGGCTCTTCGCGTCCGGCCGCTGCGTCGCCAGGATCAGCACGATCCCGGTAGCTGGTCCGCGCTTTACCAGATCCGTGCAGATCTCCTCCAGCTCGGCCCCGTACTCCGGGTGCTCGAACCAGACCTGACACTCATCGACCCCGACCACGATCGGATGCAGGCCGAGTGACCGCCGCGTGGCCAGCTCCGGCGTGACGTTGTTCTCCGGGCACAGATCCGGCGGCAGATCCCGGATCACCCGCGCCCTCCGGCGTAGCTCCGCCCGCAGCTCACGCATCGCGGCCACCGCGTAGAGGATGTCCTCGTCGTCCTCCCCGGCTCGGTACCGGTGCGCGATCTTGCCGAGCGCGGACAGGTCTCCGGTGCCCTTCAGGTCGTACGCGTGGATCTCCGCCCGCGGATCAAGACCCGCGATGAGCAGCGCCTCCCGCAGGGCGAACGTCTTGCCCATGCGCGGGATCGACCCGATGACCATTGCGATGAACATCAGCGTCAGGTTCACCCAGCGTCCGCGCTGATCCGTCCCGTACGGCTGAGGCTTGAAAAGGTCTATCGGCCCGCCCTTGAGCAGTGGCCACGCGGGCTTGCGCGCCTTCGACATGTCCTGGTCCCCGACCCAGAGGACCAGCCGGCCGGGGTGCACCTCGGCGTTGCCCTCCGGCCAGACACAGCCCAGCGGCCGAGTGAGCGCGCCGGCCAGCTTCTCCCGCCGCTCGATCACCTCGGTCGCCGTGACGCCGGGCGGCAGATCGACATCGGCGCGCCATCCCGGTCCGTCACGGGTGATCGGCGCCGGGAACCCGATCGCCTTGTCGCCCAGCTTCGACACCGCCTGGTTGATCCCGGCCAGACCGAGCACGGACAGCGCGAGCGTGACCTGATTCGAGGTCAGCTGTTGCACATGCGTCGGAACGACCGCGCGGGACACCAACGGCCGATCCGGTCGCGCCCCGCCGAGCCCGAACGCGGCCACCAGCCCCGCGAGCGTCGCCCAGTGCGCCCAGCTCGGCGCCAGCACCGCGAGCACGAACGTGCCTGTCACGCCGAGCACCGCCACCGAGGCCGCGATCAGCGTCCGCAGACGCACGCGGCCGTCACGCTGCCGGGACAGCCGGAGGTACTGCTCCGCGTCCTCCCGCCGGACCGCCGCGAGCCGAACGGGCAGGCCCTCCAGATCGAGCACCCAGCGCGTACCCCCGGCAATGAATCTTCCGAGACCGCGCGGTGAGCGGAACGCGAGTTTCGTGCCGTAGACCGGCATGCGGACCGCGTGATAGGCGGAGACGTGCAGGTAGTGGGCCGCGATCCAGCGGCACGTGTGCCGGAAGTCCGAGCCCGACAGCATCCACGCGGGCAGGATCGGCTTGCGCTGCGCGGCCTGCCGCGCCAGTTCCTTCAACCACTCATCATCGGTACGGGCATGCGGCTGGTCGACCATGACCACCTCACCGACCAGCACCTCAGGGGTGAGCGTGGCCGTGTGGCCAGTGTGTTCCGGGTCGGTCTCTGCGAGCATGAGGGTTCTTCCTCCTGAAGCCTCACCAGGCGAATGGGGGCGAGAGACCGGCGGCGCGGCACAGGTTTCCAGGCCGAGAGGCCGCGCCGCCGGGCAGAGCTAAGAACGTCCGTCGTGATTCAGGTGCGCCAGCGCCGCGCCCATCCCGAGCACCGCCACGGGCAGACAGGCGACCACGGTCGTGATCTGCCACGGTGCGTGCGTGACGCCTGCGGCTTCCATGTGGTGGTAGGCGACCTGGCCGAGCGCCCCGAGGATCAGCGAGCCGATCGCGGACCACTTCGCGAACCGTCGCGCCACGGCGTTGCCGTGCCCGGAGAGCCAGACCCGCAGCGCGTACGCCGCGTAGGTCTCGACGCCGATCGGGAGCGTGATCGCGGTGTTCAGGCTGAACCCGTCCGCGATCCCCGGAAGCGGGTGCACCACCCCGAACCCGGTCATCTCCCCGAGCCCGACCCATCCCGACCAGACAGCCGCGAACGCGGGCAGCGCGAGGATCAGCACCGGCCAGGACGGCACCGCCCGACGCCGCACGGTCTCAGCGGCCGGAACCGGGTCTGCGACCGCCGCACGCTGCTCGATCGTCTCCACCGTCACCGGCGCCGCCTCACGGACCGGAGTTGGTACGGTCTCCGGCTCGTCCACCGCCGGAACCGGGTCCGGCGCCGCATCCTCCGGCGTCTGCTCCGGCTCGGGCTCGGCCGGCGTGGTCTCCTGCTCCAGCGCCGCGCGGATCGCCTTTGCCTTCGGCCGGCCCACCTTCAGCTCGTTCTTGATCCGGTTCTCGGACGGCAGGACACCCAGCGACGCGACCAGTTCCTGAGCGCGGGGAAGCAGGTCTGCCACCTGAGGCGGGTACGCGGAAACGGTCATCGCTGGACTCCTTCAGCGTCGGTGCTCTCGGGCTTGGTGTAGAGGAAGTTGAAGAGGCTCTCCTGAAGCCGGACCAGATCCGCACCCGCCACGACCGGCGGGTAGCCGTGCTGCTCCAGCACCCGCGTCAGATCGAGCAGCAGCCCGAACGTGAAGCGCGAGTCCGCAACCGTCACGATCGGGAAGGCGGGAGTCGTCACGCCGCCCACCTCAACTCCGCGCTGTCCGGGTACCGCCGGTGCAGCGCCAGCGCCTCCCGAGCGACCCGCTTCTCCGCGACCCTCAGCCGGTGCCAGTCCAGCTCGGTCGGACCGCCGTCCGCGCAGAACACGCGGATCTGCGCGTCCAGCAACGCGACCTCCGCGCTGATCAGCGGCTCTTCCGCCCCGATGGCCGCGAGTTCGGCCGGTGTCGGCCCATCGATGTCGTTGAGCCATTCGTTCGGTGCCAAGACGCAGTCCTCTTGTGGCTTCGTGACCCCCGTCGTTGTGACGGTGATCTCCGCGCCATGAAGCTAACAGTTGATATGCAAGCAGGTCAACTGTTAGATTGGGAGTTGTTCCAAGAGGCGTACTGAGCTGCGGAAACGTCGGCTAACAGCGTGGATGGATCTCCAAACACCTGATATTTTGGGATACCAGTTGGGTCGACACCACGCGATGAGGAGACACCATGGCCACACCCCGCCCGCCACTGTCACGGGGTGAGTCACTGCATCAGCAGGTCGCCCGCAACATCCGCAACGACATCGAGGCCGGCGTACTCCGCGACGGAGACGTCCTCCCGTCCACCCGCGAACTCGCCGAACGCTGGGACGTCAGCGTCTTCACCATCTCCGAGGCCATGCGCCTGCTGGCCGAGGAAGGCTTGGTGATCAGCAAGTCCCGCTCCAAGCGCTACGTCCACGCCCCCGGTCAGGACCGCAAGGCCGACATCCGCCCGCGCCAGCCCAAGGTCGTGATCGTCGGTGGCTACGCCGGAAGCGGCAAAACCGAGCTGGGCCGCATCCTCGCCCGCGAGACCGGCTGGTCAATGCTCGACAAGGACACCCTCACGCGCCCAGTCGTCGAGGCCGCGTTGGAGACGATCGGCCACTCACCCCACGACCGCGAGTCGCCGGAGTACTTCAACCTGATCCGCCCGCGCGAATACGAGGCCCTGATCGCGGCCGCAACGGAGAACGTCGCGTGCGGCAACAGCGTCATCCTGACCGCGCCGTTCATCCGCGAACTCAACGACCCCGCGTGGATCGAACGCACCCAGGCCACCTTCACCGAACTCAACGCCGTCACCCTCTACGTCTGGGTCTACTGCGACGAAGCCACTATGCACACCTACGTCCGCCACCGCGGCGCCGCACGCGACGCCGCGAAACTCGCGGACTGGGCCGGCTACCTCTCCAAGGTCGAAACCAGCTTCCGCCCACCGGTCCCACACAAGGTCATCGACAACTCGGCATCCAGCCGCCCACTCCAGGCCCAAGCAAAAGACCTGATCAAAACCATCACCGGCGGTACGCCATGAGCAGCGGCCTCATCCTCTACGGCCCACCCGCCAGCGGCAAAGACACCGTGACCCACGCCCTGGCCGACCTGGACCCCACCATCTCGTTGTTCCGCCGCCTGAAGGCCGGCCCCGGCCGCACCGGCACCTACCGCATGACCACCGAACCGGAGATCGCCAGTCTCCGCGCCGCTGGTGACGTCATCTGGGAAAACAGCCGCTATGAGGCTGTCTACGTCATCGACCGCCCCGGCCTGACCGATGCGCTCGGCACCGGCACGCCCGTGGTGCACCTCGGCCAGGTCCCCGCGATCGACGCGCTCACCAAGGCCACCCCAGACACCCGCTGGACCGTGGTCTACCTGTGGTGTCCCCGCGACGTTGCCGAGGCCCGGATCGTCGCCCGCGCCACCGGCGACACCTCGGCGCGTCTTCGTGCGTGGGAAGAGACCGAGCCCGTTGCCGAGCCCGATCTCTTCCTCAACACCGCCGAGACTCCGCCGGCCGACGCGGCCCGCTTGATCCTCGACGCGATACCGCGCAGCCCCGACTAGACATTCGCCTTGTCGCGCACCAGGGCACGCCTGTGCACGACGAAGAGGCTCATCGGTCCCCGCTCCGCGTCACCGTCCATCTCGACGCCGATCACTCGGACCCATTGCACATCCGGCTCAGTCCACAGCACATCCGGAACATGCAAAATCCGAACGCTGACGTCTCTCTCCCCGTCGGCCAGATCGAACTTGTCGAGGAGAACCGTGTCGCCAACGGTGTGGAAATCGCCGGAACCAGCAGGCCTTTCGCGCTCGTCCGCCATGGTCTATGCCGCTTTCTCGGTCACGGTGTACTCCATCGGCTGTGCCTCCGCGGCCAGCGCATCCGCTACGGCGCCGAGGCAGAACCTTGACGTCCCGAGAAGATCGCTGAGGGACAGCCCCACCTCGTGGTGCGGCTCGTCCGAGTCGTCCGTGAACACGTCCAACTCCAGAAACAGCTTCTGCGGCTCGACCACGAACTCCGACACCCGCGCCACTAGTCGGGTGTTGAATACGTCCTCCTGGAGACGAAACTCAACCGGTGTCGATCGGTGCCGCCGTGGCGCGTCCACCGAGTCCGCCAGGCATTCTTTCGGCGTACAAAACCCCGGATCCGCCAGAACGGCCGCTTCATTATCACCGGGCTGCGTTGTCATAGATACCACCCTCTCAATCTCCGATGCGGAATCGCGTGGCTTACTACCACCTAGAGGCGCGCGCCGCCCCGCCTGGAAATAGGCATTACCTACGAACATCGACGCCTTGCGCGCCAACTTATGAACCGAATGGTGAGGTGAACGATGTCCCCAACGATGTGGAAAACATCGAGTTCACATCGACGTCCGCCCGCCCTGGATCAGGCAGGCGCGCGCCCGTTGCTCCAGAGCCGGACTCCAACCGCGCGTACACGATGTGCTCGATGATGATAAAGAAGAATCTGGTCATCGAGAAAACGTCCGTCTTCGGAAAGTGCACCGTATCGGTTGCCCGATCCGACTCGTCGATGAAGATTTCGACCTCCACCATCCACTCGTCCGGCGTGAAGACAGGCTCCACCACTCGCACGACCAACCGATCAATGAGCGGGTCACCCGCGCGTTGCAGCTTCCACGATTTCGACCGGTGCATCAGCGGGAACTTTTTCGGATCGGCGTCGGCCAAACACTCCTCCGGATTACAGAAATCCGGGTGGTCATCATTCGCCACCGTGCTCGCAGCGGTTGCGGTAGGCACAGAAGCCTCCTCCTTGTTCCTCGATAGAAAAGCGGACGCTCCAGAGCGACTAGGGGGCGCGCCGCCATCGACTACAAGGACTATTTCCGAGAAAGAGGTAAAACTGAACCTGTCTGCGGTCCCGACAAGCCGATGCAAGAAGAACCCGTCTGATACGGGAATCCACGTGGCAGGATGCGGAATGTACGGGAATCGCCATGGCTGATCACCAAACAATCAGCACGCACCCCGTCCTCGTCGCGCTCGGCAGGGAGCTGAAGATCGCGCGCGAACGCAGAGGAATCACACAGCAGGATCTCGCCAAAGAGATCCACTTCTCAGACAGCCACATCTCCGCCGTCGAGACCGGCCAACGTCCCGCGAGCAACGCGTTCATGCAACGCGCCGATGACGTCCTTAACGCGGGCGGCATCCTGGTCCGCCTCCTGGAGACCGCACAGGCGACCGCCAGTCACGAGGTCATGCCTGAGTGGTTCCGCCCATGGGCGGAGGTAGAGGCGACCGCCACCGCCCTCCGCTCCTACCAACCTCTCGTCCTAGACGGACTGCTCCAGACCCCCGCCTACGCCCGCGCCCTACTCCAGGCCGGCGACCCAACAGCGAGCGAGGAAACCCTCCAGCGCGCCGTAGAGACCAGACTCCGCCGCCAACAGGTCCTCAGCCGCCCTAACCCGCCTCACCTGATCACAGTCCTCGAAGAGTCGATCCTCCACCGCCCGATCAGCGACTCACCCACCCCCATGCGCGAGCAACTCGACCACCTAATCACCCTCGCCAGCACCGGCACCGCCGACATCCACATCCTCCGCACCGAGGTAGGCGTCCACCGAGGCCTAGCCGGCGCCTTCGTCCTGGCAACCCTCCCCAACCACCCCGACGTCGCCTACATCGACACCCAACTCCGCGGCCTCACCATCGAAACCACCACAGACGTTGATGCCGCCCGCCGCATCTGGGAGGGTCTCCTAGGAGAAGCCCTCCCCAAACGCCAGTCCCTCAGACTCATCCAGGAGGCCGCCCAGTCATGGAAGACCTGATCTGGCGCAAGTCCACTCGCTCCAGCCCCAACGGCGGCCAATGCGTCGAAGTGGCTGTCGCTAACCACGTTATTTATGTTCGCGATAGTAAAGGATCCGCTATCGTGCGGTTGGAGTTCTCGGAGGGTGCTTGGAGCGAATTTATCAAAAAACTCCCGGTATAAAATCCGGGACGGGATGGCAGCCTAGGTCAAATTTGTTCCACATTCGACGGATTTCGTAGTGTGGAACGGTTTTGCGCTCTCATAATACTTCCGCCAGCTTTCTTGAAAGATTCGATACCGATTAGTTCCGTATTTCTGTCGACTAGAACACGCAGTTTGCGATCCTCGCTTTGAGTAAGCTGCGATAGATCAACTTTTGGAATTCCTCGAAGAGTAAGTGTGCGCAAATTTGGCAGTTCGGCTAGTGGTTCTAGGCTCGCTAGATTCGCCAGGCCCGACAATGACAGGCTTGACAGCATGCGTGCGCCCGCTAGGGGTGAGATGTCTCGCACGGAAGTGTCTTGCAAGGTCACGTGGTGCAAATATTCCTTACCTTTCAGAAACTCGATATCCATCAGCTTGGTGCATCCTGCTGCTTGGAATCGAGTCAGGAACTTGGAGGAGGCTAGCACGTCAAATCCTGTCAGCTGGCTGTTTCCCGTTACGCTGATATCGGTAAGATTGGGAGCACTGCCGATCGGAGCAAGGGTCGAAACAGACCTTACGTTACTTAGAATTAGGGCGCTAAGTCCACTTAAGCTCCCAATAGCAGCAATGTCGACAAGGTTATCGCACCTGCCTGCGGTTAATTGATGCAAGCTTTCGATACCTGCGATCGCATCCAAGGAGCGCACAGAGGTGCGGTCGCACCGCAGCACAGCAAGTTTTGTCCAATGTCGAGCAAAGTCTAGAGTAGTGATGTTCGTGTTGAATCGGACGTCGACATAGTTGAGATTGGTCAGGCCTTCCAATGCTGACCAGTCGTCAATGTCAAGTTGGCGTCCCGAGAACCAGTCCAATTTAAGAGAGTTGCCTACAGGCGATAGGTCTCTAACGGCAGTGCCGGAAATGTCTAGAAGAGACAGATTCTTCATTGCCTTTACAACTCTGATGTCATTGACGTGTTCGCAATCCTCAAGGTCGAGGAAGGTGAGTTCGGTATTGTTTTCAAGGAAGTCAATGGTCGAGATGTGGCCATTGAGCCGTGCGTCAAAACTCGTGAGCTGTGGGAGGTTGCGGAAGTACTCGGTATTGAATGGTTTGTTGCGCATGATGAAGGATAGGCGTTTTAGATTTTTGAGATATTTTACGTGAGGCAGTAGCGAGGCATCTGATAGCGTGACATCTCCTCGAACTAGATGCGCGTCGGCTAATACGGTCTCTGCATACTGCTCGGGCATGTCATGCAACTGCCAGGCTCGAAGGAGTGCCCTTTGGACGGTGATTCGGTTGTCGTTTGAATAGTTGGAAAGTAAATGAAGGGAGGCTTCGCCGCCTACAAGTGTGGCTGTTCGGATGCACGCTGCGACCTCAGTTGCTCGAGCGCTCTTGAATTTTTCCAGAGCATCGAGCGCGAGTTCGCCAGCGGACGATAGCGCTTTTGCTTCACTCATATTCTGAGGCGGTAACAATTCACCGAGGCAGTCGAAAATTTCGCGGCGGATCGCAGGGGAGACCTCGCGGGCGGTTTCTACGCAGGCGACAGCAACCAACCAAAGTGTGTGCCGATTTGTAACGTCTTTATGACCTCGGTCGATTAAGCCTCTGAAAAGGACCTCCCTTTGACTCCGGTGGCATGCCCCGGCTGCCAATACGACCACTTCCCGCCAGTTGTCCTCTGCTGCTCGTGATACAAGCATAGGAATATTTCCGAGTTCGACCACCTCAACTGCAGCCAGATACTCCTGAAAAGTTCGATGGATGAAATCGATGCGCCCTGGAATGGGCTCCCGGAGCAGGCCGCTACGCACCAGCATGAAGCGGACGACCTCTTCTGCTGACAATTTGACGTCCGGCATAAACTGGAGTCGGTGAGCGAACCGATCAAGCGCTATTTGATAGGTGGCGTCGGATTGCTCATTGAGGACGAGCCAATACGCGAACTCTTGTAGAAGAATAAGCTTCTCGGGTAGTGATAGGCGCTGTTCCGATCCAATTTCTCGTTCGAGGTCTCGCCTTTCGAGGAGCATCTCGAGCGCAATTCGGTAGAGTTCTACCCGGTCTCGTGGGAGCTTCGTTCTGCGTTCCCTATTGAGAGCGCAGAGCATGGCGCATAGGAGTGGGCTGGTTGCCAGGTTTCGGAGTTGGTGGCTCGTGGAGATTGCGTCGATCAGTTTAGAGTGAAATCTCGACAGGGAGGCTAGTTCTTCATTTTCCGTGATAGATGAAGACGCGGCCTCGTGCCAGTGAGAAATGAAAGACTTTATGTCGGAAAGGGTCATCGGCTGAAGTTCGACCGAGGAGAAGCCCTCCGTTTGGAGCCAACCTTCTGACACTGCAGAAGGGCGACTCGTGACTACATATCTGCTATCCGGATAGGCGGCTGTGAGATCGTCCAGCCAATGCTTTACTTTGGGACGATCGCCGTCGGCAACCTCGTCTACGCCGTCGATCAGAATGATCGCTCGTCCATTCGTCATCTGTTCCGCAACCCATCCATTGGGTGCGCGTTCGGCGATCGTTGATCCCGCAAATTTCAAAAACTCATTAGGCGACGGAAGTGCTCCATCAGAGAAGCGTCTCAGTTGGATGAAGAATGGAATTCTGTCGTTCCACTCCTGAAGGTCGCCGTGAAACTCGTTCCGGGCACTACGAACTGCAATCCATTGAAGGAGGGTGGTCTTGCCGGAGCCGGCGGCACCTCGCACAAACGTCCTAAGGCTGGCTTGAATCGCTTCGTCAATTCGTAGGCTATCAACGTCCTTGCCGATTCCAATCTTACCGTCAATCTCTAATTCCTCGGCTTCCAAGTTATCTGAAGCCCTTGCTTTGATCTTCCCCTTAGCGCTCAGAGTGATATACGCTACGCTGAGCGCGTATCGGCTGCTCATTTCGGAAACCGATAGTCCAAAGAGCTCAAGTCGATCGTATCGGCGTGCGATGTAGCGTCTGTAGTTCGTCTCGAACTCTCTAAGTGACGCTTCTAGATTATTGGCGATCACCTGAGGGTCTGGAAGTCTTTGCAGTACTGTGTTCACAAGGTCAATTACGGCCGTTTCGCGGCGGAGTAGCTCGGTTGCTGCAATGCTGGAGAATTGAGGCAGTGTGGTGATCACCTCCACGATGTGATTAGATGCCTCTGACAGAAGCAGCATGTAAAGATGTGTAGCACTCTCGGAGAGCCCGGCGTGTTCCGGGCGTCTCGGATCTGTGGAGGTGATCGCGTCTTTCAGCCTCACGGCGTCCAGGTCTAGCGCAATCAGGTTGATTGACTGTAGCGCGGCATTAAGTGAATCCTGAACCGCGGCCGCAGCAGACTCTTGCTCGTTGGGCGGAAGCTGCCCGTACTCGACTGCGATAACGCGGCTCAGCTTGGCAGCCGATGTTTCTGCAATTAGAGCTGCCTGTCGGTCCAGGCGACGTCGTTGCAAGAAGTCAGGAACCCTGGCTGTAATGAGGTCGGTAGTGCTCCCCGCAAGTTCCTTCCCGAGTCCTTCGCCCAACCACGCACTGAAGATCCATTTAGC
The DNA here is from genome assembly GCF_030813715.1 of Catenuloplanes indicus. NCBI lineage: Bacteria > Bacillati > Actinomycetota > Actinomycetes > Micromonosporales > Micromonosporaceae > Catenuloplanes > Catenuloplanes indicus. Next base: position 4,641,619 of record NZ_JAUSUZ010000001.1, on the reverse strand, counting down.
GACGGCGTTACCGACAGTGACAGTCATGATCTCGAGAAGCGCCATGTCACATTTATACCGCCTTGATGCCCCCTCGCTCTAGCTCTGGTCTTGGTGTGCGTGTGGATCTTTTGGGCGATTTCGTTTGTCATGCGGCGGCCGAGGCGCGTGGCATGTCAGGGTTCGTACCTTAATCTTCGCACTCAGCAGCTCACAGGATGAGGCCAGGCGTGGTTCGGGATGGCCGCCTGCCGTATCGGAACACTTGCCAAGCGGTAGGACCGCAAGGGCGTCCTTAGTCTCAAACCTCGTCTCATTTGTCGTGATGCGGGAACATTCATCGGCGGTCTGGACACTGCTGCGGTACTGGATACAGACGCCTTTGCATCCGTCGGAACGTCGGAGAGCAGACTTGGAAAGCGTGTTGGGTTAACACCCTCACGAGTTCGAATCTCGTATCCTCCGCTTGAGCAGCGGAAACGGACCGGTCCGACAGGGCCGGTCCGTTTTTGTCCATGCGGCGAAGCCGCGGGCCGACCACCCACTCAGTCCCTTGGTTTTGATCTCCAGTAGTCCAGCGTCTGGCGCAGGACGGTCTGGAACAGCGCAAAGTTGATCGGCTTGTAGATGTAGCTGTCCGCGCCCGCCGCATAGCAGGCGCCCGCTTCCGCCGGGTCCTCGGAGGACGTGAAGACGACCACGGTGAGCGAGGCCAGCTCCGGGTGGGCGCGGAGGCGACGGAGGACGTCGAGGCCGCTTTCGCCGGGCATGTTGAGGTCGAGAAGGATCATGTCGGGGCGCCGGGCGCCGTCGGCGGTGAGGCGGGGGAGGACGTCGGTGCCGGCGCGGACGAACTCGAGTCGGATGTCGGGGTGGGAGCGGCCGATGGCGCGGCCGATCGCCTCGACGTCCTCGTCGGAGTCCTCCACCACCATGATCAGCTTTTCGTTCACCGTTGCTCCGCTCTGATCGCCAGGACGGCGATGTCGTCGGCCCCCGTCGTGCCGAAATCCTTGGCGGCCTGGCTCAGCTCGCGCACCAGGTCGTCCACCGGCCGGTCGCGGAGGCGGCGCGCGGTGTCGTGCAGCGCCACGTCCTCGAACAGCCGGCCGTCCCGATCGCGGCTCTCGGTCAGGCCGTCGGTGAACATCAGGAGCGTGTCGCCGGGCGCGAGCATCAGCCGGGACCGGCCGATCCGGGCCTCGTCGGCGATGCCGAGCGCCAGCCCGCCACCGCGGCCCGGCGTCACCCGGCCGTCCCGGTGCAGCACCAGCGGTGCCGGATGCCCGGCCGACATCCACTGCACGCTCAGGCCCGCGCGGGTCTCGCGCAGCAGCGCCACGCCCGCGGTGACGAACCGCCAGGAGCCGTCGCGGCGCAGGCCCGAGTTGAGCCGGCTCAGCGCGCGGGCCGGAGACACGCGCTCCTGCAGCAGCGTGCCGAGCGTGTGCCGCGACATTCCGGTCAGTGCGGCCGCGGCCGCACCGCGCCCGCAGACGTCGCCGATCAGCGCGGCCACCACGCCGTTCGAGCGGACCACCAGGTCGTAGAAGTCACCGCCGACGTCCAGCGCCCGGTCGCCGACCGCGTACGCCGCCGCCACCCGCATGCCGGGAATCTCCGGCAGGCGGCCCGGCAGCAGGTGTTCCTGCAGCGTGACCACCTCGCGCCGGCGCGACTCGTAGAGTTCGCTGTTGTCCATCGCGAGCGCGGCCCGCTGCGCCAGATCACGCAGGAACGACGCCTGCGGCACCCGAACCTGGTCCCGGTCGAAGAAGAACAACAGGACGCCCAGCACGCGGTCGCGCGCCCGCATCACCTGCGCGTGCAGCAGCCGGGCGCCGACCTTCTCCGCGTCGGCCGGTTCGGTGCGTTCCGCCTGACCGGACACCGCCCGCTCGGCCAGCGCGCGCAGACCGTCCGCCGTGGCGCGGTCCGCCAGCAGGTCGGTGATCCGCCGCACGTCCACGTGCACCGCACTGCGCAGCACCAGATCGCGGTTCTCGCACGCGTAGACCAGGCAGCCCTCGGCGATCGCCGGCACGGTCATCCGGGCCACCCGGTGCATCGTCTGGCCCGGTTCGAGCACCGCGTCCATCTGCAGTGACGCCTCGGCCAGCAGCGCGTCCCGGATCTGCTGCTCGTCGTCGAACCGGCGGCGCCGCAGCCGCGAGATCGCCTCCCGGGTGACGTCGATCACCTGCCACAGGCAGGTGGTCAGTCGTTCCTCGTCCGCCGTGCCGTCGACCAGCAGCTCGAACGTGCCCGCGGCCTCACCCGCCACCTCGAAGCCGGCCACGATCACCAGCTTCGCGCCGTGCACCGCCTCCCGGACCAGCACGGCGTCGCCGTCCCGCCACCGCGCCATCCGCCGCGCCAGCGCACGATCGTCGTCGCTCTCCAGCGGCACGCCGGTCCACCGGTACTCGGCGACCGCGCCGTCGCTCACCCGGTGCCGCAACCCCCACACCGCGACCACGCCCGGTAACGCCTGCAACGGCGGAAGCACCAGATCAGCGAGCTCCTCGCGATCGGTGATGGCCCCGGCGGCCCGCCACAACCGGTGCAGCGCACCAGCCCAGGCCCGGTCCCCATCACCCACGCTCATCACCTCCGCCCAGCACGGTCAGTAATGTACTGGCCGGAAGACCGACGCAGTATCCCGTCGATCGTTGTCCGCCACCAAGTAACGATGTGACCGCTCACCGACGTGTCGAAACACCGCGCCGACCGAGGGGTTCCGCTCATGGCGATATGGTTTAGGCGCGGTCCGGGTGTCGCAGGTACCCTGACAGCCGCGGGCCGCTAGCTCAATGGCAGAGCTGTGGACTTTTAATCCATAGGTTCGGGGTTCGAGTCCCCGGCGGCCTACCACCAAAGATCAAGACCTTGATCTGCCCGCTTCCGGCGTGGCCACGCTCCGCATGCTCCCGCGGGCACCGGTCCCGCCGTGGTCACCACGAGCGGTGCGGGGACCGGTCAGGGGAAAGTGGCCCAGATGGTGGTGCCGCCGGTGGGGGATTCGTCGGCCCAGGCGTGGCCGCCGTGGCGTTCGACGATGCGGCGGACGATGGCCAGGCCGGCGCCGGAGCCGTCGCCGCCGGCGGTGCGAGGGTGGAGGCGGCGGAAGAGTTCGAAGGCCTGTTCGCGCAGGTGGGCGGGCATGCCGATGCCGTTGTCGCGGACCATCAGGGCCGGGGCGCCGTCGACCGGGGCGGTGGCGATCTCGACGTGTCGTGGGCCGTCGGGGCGGGCGTACTTGGCGGCGTTGACGAGCAGGTTGACCAGCAGCTCGTCGAAGAGGACCGGGTCGGCGAGCAGCGGTGTCCCGGGCGACGGCGTGACGGTGACCTGGACCGACTCCTCCTCCAGGCGCGGGCCGGCGATCTCGGTGGCCCGGGTCACGGCGGCGGTCAGGTCGATCGGTTCGCGGTGCAGGTCGGTGCGGCCCAGGCGGGAGTAGTAGAGGAGCGCGTTGAGCAGCTCGTCCATCCGGGTGGCGAGGCGCTGGATGGAGGCGAGCCGGCGTGCGGTCGTCTCGTCCATCCGGTCGGTGTTGTCCTCGACGAGGAACGCGGCCTGGTTCGCGATGCCGCGCAGCGGTTCCTTGAGGTCGTGCCCGGCCGCGTGCGCGAACGAGTCCAGGTCGACGTTGCTGCGGCTGAGTTCGGTGTTCAGGGTCGACAGGTGGCGGGTGTGTGCGAGCGCGACCTGCAGGATCGCGCGGCCCAGCTCGACGGCCATCGCCAGGTCGGTGGCGGACCAGGGGGCGCTCCGGCCCCGTACCGTGGCCAGGAAGACCGCGGTGGAGCCGCGCGGCGTCAGCCGTTCGCCGTGCGGGCCGAGCACCACCGGGCGGGCCGGGTCCGCGGCCCAGCGGCGCGGCGCGGTGCGTTCGTGGCGCAGCCAGACGACGCGGTCGCCGGTGTCGCTGAGCGGCAGCACCAGCGCGCCGCCGAGCGCGCCGGTGAACGGTGCCAGCGCGGGCAGGTCCTCGCCGAGCCGGTCGCTGTGCCACGGTTCGCCGGCGGTGGACGGTGGCAGGGCGGCCCAGAGCGCGTTCAGTACCTCCGGGCCGGGGTCGGCGCCGTGCACGGTGGTGCGGCCGTTGAGGCAGACCGCGACCGCGTCGGACTCGACGACCTGGTCCAGGCCGGCCGGGTCGGACCAACCGGTGGCCATGCTGTCCGTGATCGGTTCGATCAGCCGGGCGATCACGGTGCGGGATCGTTCCCGGGCCACCGTGTCGTCGCGTTCGCGCAGCGCGGCGAGTTGCAGGGACAGCGCGACGCCGAAGAACTCGCAGGCAGCGCGCAGCTGCGGGCCGAGCGTGGTGGGTGTGTGCCCGTGGCAGGCGATCAGGCCCCAGAGCCGGCCGCCGGACAGCAGCGACACCGACATCGACGACGCGACGCCGATGTTGCGCAGGTATTCCAGGTGGTACGGGGAGACCGTGCGCAGCACGGACAGCGACAGGTCGAGCGGCGCGGAGGTCGCCGGGAGCAGCTGAGCGGTCGCGTCGTCCACGTCCGTGATCACCCGGATCCAGTTCCGCTCGTAGAGCCGGCGGGCCTGCGGCGGGATGTCCGTGGCCGGGAACCACAGGCCGAGCCACGGCTCCTGCCCGGCGGCGGTCTCCTCCGCGATCACCTCGCCGGGGCCGTCCACCGATTCGAACCGGTACGCCACCACCCGGTCGAACCCGGTGATCGACCGTACCTCGCGGACCGCGGCCTGTGCGGCCTCCACCACGGTCGTGGCCGCCTGCAGCCGCACCAGCGCGGACCGGATCGGCGCGTAGAACGTGGTGAACGGCGTGGTGACCGACGTGGCCGGCTCGAACTCCAGCACCAGCAGGCCTTCGGCGCGGTGCACGGTGACGTCGAACCAGCGGCCGTCCAGCGCGACCGGCATCATCGCGGTCTGCCCGGTGTCCGCGTCGGCCAGCGCGCGCAGCGCGGAGAGTTCGGCGAGGTCCCAGTACGGTGCGCCGACCGCCGCACCCGGCCCGAGCAGCGCCGGCGCGTTGTCGCTGACCACCTCGATGGTGTCGTCGCGCAGCGCGATCAGCGCGCCGTAGGACTGGATGCCGCCGAGCCGGTGGATCGGCTCCCGCACGCACGCGGAGAGGTCGAACGGGGCACCCGCCGCCCGTTCCGCCGCGACGACCCGTTCGGAAAGCCATGATCCGTCGTTGTTCACGCCCCTCAGACTTCCAGCTGCCACAGCCGTTCGGCCACCCGTTCGACGCCCCGGGTGAGATGCCGCCGGTACGTGCTGAACGGCACCCCCAGCTTCTCCGCCGCCGCCTCCTGGGTCGGCGCCCGGTGGAAGTACGTGGTGGCCAGCGCGCGGTGCAGTTTGCCCTCGCGGGCGTCGTCACGCAGCGAGTCGACCGCCTCGACGATCAGATCGCGCAGCGTCTGCACCGGGTTGCCGCCGCGGTCACCGATCAGGTGCGTGCGCAGCAGCGGGTTGCTCTCCAGTGCGTCCGGCAGATGCCAGTTGCGCAGCGCGTCCCGGACCGCGGCGTCGAAGTCGGCGCGGGACAGCACGGTGAACGCGGGCCGGCCCGGCCGTGCGTCCGGCCCGAACAGCAGCCGCGCGTTCAGCGCGGTGATCCACGCGTCGACCGGGAGCGCGCGCCAGTCGTGGCCGAACACGCCGTACGGCCGGCCCTCGATTTCGATCCGGCCGCCGCCCGGTACCGGATGATGGTCGGTGAACGCCATCAGCGGCAGCAGCCGGTCCGGGTCCGGGGCCACCACGAACGACCATGCCAGCCGGGTGGACCGGATCCAGGCCTCCAGCACCCGCATCTGCATCAGCATCCCGGCCTCGCGCGGGCGCCGGTCGATCGGCGGGTACAGGAAGCGGGTGATCAGCAGGTGCTCGCCCGGCCGGGGCGGCGCGCTCTCGGTCGCGGCCCAGACGAGCGCCACGGCCGGGTCGGCAGCCAGCTCCACCGGGTCCGGCTCGGTCAGGCGGAGGTGGGCGGCGTACGCGATGAGCGTGCCGTCCGAGGCGCGACGGTACGCGGTGAACGCCTCCGGCCGCCGCGCGAGCCAGAAGTCGAGCACGCCGGACGCGCTCATCTGCCGTACCGCCGGATGGTCCTGGATTGTCAGGGGCTCCGCCCGCACCGCGTCGTCGTCGCGTGCGGAGACGAACGGGCCGAGCACCTCGTTCGCGCGCAGCAGATGCCAGAGCGCGCGCATGGCCGGCTGCACGACCTCGCCGGACGCGGTCCGGGCCCGGTCCAGGATGTGCGTTGCGACCTGGTGGTGCAGCCGCTCGTAGCCCTGCGGGTCGCGCCAGCGCAGGTCCGCCTCGATCGCGCCGCGGACCACGCCGTGCGGGTAGAGCCCGTACCGGTCGGCGTCGACGAACGGCAGCCGGCGCAGCCAGTCGAAGATGCCGGCGGCCTGATCGCCGATCACGGCGCGGAGCAGCTCCTCCGTGGTGCTCTCGACGTGCGCGCAGACCTCCAGCGCGAGCCGGTGCGCGGGCGACGGCACCTCGCCGACCAGCTGATCGATCAGCGTGGTCAGCACGTCCCGGGTCGGCACCCAGCGACCGGCGGACTCCGGGACGGCCGACGCGGCCGACGACGCGGCCAGGCTGAGCGCGAGCGGGTGCCCACCGGCGAACGCCAGCACCGCCTCGTGCCGCGACTCCGGCACGCCGCGCAGCCGCAGCAGCTCGGCCGCCTCGTCCGGTGCGAGGTCGCCGAGCCGCGTCACGCGCAGCAGGCCGGACCAGGAGACGTCGGACGCCCAGAGCGGGTCCGGCGGTTCCTGCCCGGCGAGCACCGCGACCGCGCCGGCCGGCAGCTTCGGCAGGTACGTCTCGCGTAGCCAGCTCTCCAGGTGCCGGGACCGCTCGAACGAGTCGATCAGCAGCACCGAGCCCGCGGTGACGGCCGCCGCCTCGATCCGTTCGATCGTGCCGCCGTCGATCTCCACCACGGTATGGCCGGTGTCGCGTGCCTCGTCCGCGAAGCGGCGTAGCAGCGTGGATTTGCCGACGCCCCCGGCGCCGTGCAGATAGAGCACGGCGTACGCGCCGGGGGCGGCGGCGAGCGCGTCACGGAAGCCGGTCAGCTCGGCACGCCGGCCGACGAACGACTGCTGCCGGGCGGCCCGGAGGCGTTCCGCGAGCCGCGCGACCGTGTGAACCATGCGTCGATTATCACGACCGGTGATATACGCCGGTTCGACGCGGTCGTGCTTATTCGGGCAGCACCACCGGCGGCGTCGGGTGCTGGCGGAGCAGCGCGGTCTCCACCATCACGTCCAGCAGCTCGGCGTAGCCGACACCGGCTGCGGCCCACATCTGCGGGAACTGCGACATCGAGGTGAAGCCGGGGAACGTGTTCACCTCGTTGATCACCGGGACCACGCCGTCCGGCGTCTCACGCAAGAAGAAGTCGACGCGCAGCAGCCCGCTGCAGTCGAGCGCCCGGAACGCGGTCACCGCGCACTCCTCGACCGCGGCCTTGACCTCGGGGGAGAGCTTGGCCGGGATCTCGAACACGGTGCCGACGTCGGTGTACTTCGCCTCGAAGTCGAAGAACCCGAAGCCGTCCGGCACGCGGATCTCCAGCGACGGGCCGGCCTCGACCCGCCCGTCCGGGAACTCCAGCACGCCGATGTCCACCTCGCGGCCCGGCACCGCGGCCTCGACCAGCACCTTCGGGTCGCTGCGGCGGGCCAGCTCGACCGCGGCGGGAAGGTCCGCCCAGTCGTCCACCCGGGACACGCCGATGCTCGACCCGGCGCGCGACGGCTTCACGAAGACCGGCAGGCCGAGACGCTCGCGGTCGGCCTCGCTCACGGTCTCGCCGGCGTGGCGCAGCACCACGCCGGGCGCGACCTCGATGCCCTCGGACACCAGGATCTTCTTGGTGAACTCCTTGTCCATCGAGACCGCGCTGGCCAGCACGCCGTTGCCCAGGTAGGGCAGGCCGGCCAGCTCCAGCAGCGCCTGGATGGTGCCGTCCTCGCCGTACGGGCCGTGCAGGCACGGGAACGCCACGTCCACGTCGCGCAGCGCGGCGAGTGCCTGGGAGATGCTGCTGATCGGCAGCGGGTGGACCGTGCCGTCCTCCGCGCGGGTCTGCGCGAGCAGCCCGTCGAGGTCGAGCGTCGCGGCCGTGTCCGGCTCGTCCCGGCCGACGATCCAGACGCCGTCGATCGTGATCCGGACCGGCACCACCTGGTAGCGCTCGCGGTCCAGGTGCTGCATCACGCTCAGCGCGGACTTGCAGGACACGTCGTGCTCGCCACTGCGGCCGCCGAAGATCACGGCGATGCGGGTCTTCCCACGCTCGGTCAAGGTTCAGGCCTCCGTGTGTAGAAGATGGCGTCGGGGTAGCCGCACGCCGATGCCGGTGAGAAGTTCGTGAGCGTTCGTCCCGGCGTGCTCGGCCTGCTCGACGACGGTGGGCTCACCACGCGCGCCGGAGCCGAACAGCACCGCCTCATCACCCTCGGTGACCGGCAGCTCGCCCGTGTCGATGACCAGGTGATCCATCGACACCGGACCGGAGATCGGCCGGCGCACGCCGTGAATGAGCACCTCGGCAACGCCGCCGAGCCCGCGCGGGACACCGTAACCGAAACCGAGCGGGAGTACCGCGCGACCGTCCCCGGCCTGTACCACGCGTGCGCGCACGGTCATCGCCGGCCGAAGATCAAAATCAACACCCGGCACCGGGGGTACGCCGTACAGCGCGATTCCGGCCCGCCCCAGGTCGAAGCGCGCGGACGGCACCTGCAGGATGCCGGCCGAGTTCGCCAGGTGCAGCACGTCCGGGGCCAGTCCGGCCGCACGGGCCAGCTCGACCGCCTCCGCGAACGCGCTCTGCTGCGCGGCCAGGCTCTCGGCGCCCGGATCCTCCGCGTTGGCCAGGTGCGACCAGAGGCCACGGACCCGGATCTGGCCGCCCGTCTCGTACTTGCGGGCCCAGCCGAACAGCTCCGGCCAGGTGTTCCGGGTGGCGCCGCCGCGGCTGAGCCCGGTGTCGGCCTTGATGTGCACGTCCAGCGCGACGCCGCGCCGCGACGCCTCGGCCGCGATCGCATCCAGGTGGGAGAGGGTGGCAACGGAGAGTGTGACGCCCGCCTCGGCGAGCGCGGCCAGGTCGTCCTGCGGCCCGCACATCCAGGCCAGAACCGGAGCGTCCAGCCCGGCCTCGCGCAGCTGCATCGCCTCCATCGCGGAGGTGACGCCCAGCCAGTCCGCGCCGGCCGCGACGGCGGCGCGCGCGGCCGGCACGGCGCCGTGCCCGAACCCGTCAGCCTTCACCACCGCCATCAGGCCGGCCTGCCCCATGGCGCGCTTGAGCACCCGGGTGTTGTGCGCGATCGCACCCAGGTCGACCGTTGCCTCAGCCAATGTCGCCACAGTCCTTCCGGATTCCCTTCAGCCGAGCACGATCCCCCGTGCGGCTATCCATTTGAAAGCTCATGTCATGCTCACGCCAGTGGCCTTTCTCACTCGGCGACCCTGCGTGATCGATCGTCGCACAGACCGTTGCTGAGCTGCGGATATGTGGTGGCCGCATTGACCGGTGGGGTCCTCTGGCTACACTCGGGACCTCTGGCGCGACACCGCGGGCGAAGGACGCATGACCATCTACAGCAGTGCCGCCCGGGTGGGCGAAATCAAGATCATCGTCACCGGCGGGGGGACGGGTGGTCACACCTATCCGGCGCTGACCACGATCCGCACCATCCGCGAACGGCTCTCCCGGGCCGGGACCGAGCCGGACATTCTCTGGGTCGGCGTCTCGCACGGGCTCGAGGCCAAGATCTCGGTGCAGAACAACGTGCCGTTCAAGGCGATCACCACGGGCAAGCTGCGCCGCCACATCAACGTCAAGGACCAGCTGCGCAACGTGGCCGACGCGTTCCGCATCCCGTTCGGCGTGCTCCAGGCGATCGCCACCGTGGCGAAGGCGAAGCCGGACGTGGTGATCTCCACCGGCGGCTACGTGTGCGTGCCGGTCGGCGTCGCGGCCTGGCTGCTGCGCCGCCCGCTGGTCATGCACGAGCAGACGCTCGCGGTCGGCCTGGCCAACCGGATCCTGTCCCGCTTCGCCAGCCGCATCCTGCTCAGCCACGAGTCGTCGATCGACCACCTGCCGGAGAAGGCCCGGTCCAAGGCCGTCGTCACCGGCAACCCGATCCGGCCCGAGGTGTTCATGGGCCAGCGCGACCGCGCGATCGCCGGCTACGGGCTCGACCCGCGGCTGCCGCTGGTCTACGTCACCGGCGGTGCGCAGGGCGCGCTGCAGGTCAACAAGCTGGTCGCCGAGGTGCTGCCGGACCTGCTGACCCGCGCGCAGGTGCTGCACCAGTGCGGTGACTACTCCTACGAGATGATGCGCGAGCGGCACGCGTCCCTGCCGCCGCACCTCCAGCAGCGCTACACCGTGTTCCCCTACATCCACGACGAACTGCCGGACGTGCTGGCCGCCGCGGACGTGGTGGTGGCCCGCAGCGGCGCCGGCACGGTCGCCGAGCTCAACGCGCTGGGCAAGGCGAGTGTCTACATTCCACTGATCCCGACCCAGGGCGACGAGCAGCGCCGCACCGCGCGGCACCTGGCCGACCTGGGCGCCGCCCGCATGCTGGCCGCCGAGGACGCCACGCCGGACCGGCTCCGCCAGGAGCTGATCGCGTTGCTGGACGATCCGGCGTACCGTCACCGGATCTCCGAGGCAGCCCGCGCACACGGCCGCCCGGACGCGGCGGTCGCGGTCGCGGACGAGGTGCTGGCCGCAGCGAGATAGGCCTTCGGTCCGGTCGAGGGACCGGGGCCGGGGTAACCCTTTGGAGTTCCCCGAATTGCCCTGCGGGCCGGCACGGGGTCCACTGAACTACATGGGTGGCATTCGAGTCGGCACGTCGGGCTGGGCGGACCGGGAGCTGGTCTCGTCCGGCTGGTACCCACGGGAGTTCAACGACCCGGCCGGGCGGCTGGCGTACTACGCGGAGCACTTCGACCTGGTCGAGGTGGACACCACCTACTACGGCATCCCGGCACCGTCCACCGCCCGCGCCTGGGCCGACCGTACCCCCGCTGGCTTCCTGTTCAACGTGAAGGCGTTCTCGCTGTTCACCGGCCATCCCACGCCGGCCAGCGCGATCCCGGCCGCGCTGCGCCCCGGCTCCGGCCTGCAACGGCTACGCCGCCGCGACCTCGACCCGGACGCGTACGAACGGCTCTGGGACGGCTTCCACGACGTCCTTACACCCCTTGCCGGCCAGGGCAAACTCGGCGTGGTGCTGCTTCAGTTCCCGCCGTGGCTGACGCACGGCGAGAAGGCCAAGGAGCGGATCATCGCGACCGCGGACCGCTGCCGCCCGCACCGGGTCGCGGTCGAGCTGCGCAACCCGACCTGGTTCACCGAGGTGAACGCGCTCGACACGCTGCTCTTCCTCCAGTCGCACGACCTCTCGCACGTGATCGTCGACATGACCCAGGGCCTGCCGTCGTCCGTTCCACCGGTCACGGTCAGCACCGCGGACCCGGCCGTGGTGCGCTTCCACGGCCGCAGCGGCGCGTGGGAGTCCGGTGACAAGAAGGAGAAGTTCCGCTACGAGTACGGCGACGACGAGCTGGCCGAGTGGGCCGGCCGGCTGCGCGAACTGGCCGCCGAGGGGGACTCGTTGCACGCGCTGATCAACACGTGCTGCGGCGACACCGCACCGCGTACCGCGCTCCGTCTCGCCTCGCTCGTCGGCTCCCGGACCCGGCCGTCCCCCGCCTGACGCTCCCGTTCCCGCGGTCGGGCTGCGATGATGCTTCCCGTGCAGCCCACCCGCATCCTCTTCGACTTCTTCGGCACGCTGGTCGACTACTCGTCCAGCCGTACCACGCAGGGCTACCCCAAGACCTGGGCGACGGTGCGGAACTGGGGTGTCGAGGTCAGCTACGAACGCATGCTCGCCGAGTGGTCCGCCACCTGCCTCGAACTCGACCGTATCTGCGAGGCCGGCCACCGCGAATACTCGATGACCGAGGCCGCCGCCCACTTCCTCCCGAAGATCCTCGGCCGCCGCTCCACCGCCGCCCAGGGCGAGGAGTTCGTCCACGCCTACCTCGACGAATGGAACGCCGGCGTCAGGTACCCGCCGGGCATCCAGGCCTTCGTCCGCACGCTCGCCGAGCGCTACCAGCTCGCCGTGGTCACCAACACCCACTGGCCCGCACTGGTGCCGCAGCACCTGATCACGATGGGCCTCGCCGACGCGTTCGCTCAGGTCATCACGTCCGTCGACCTCGGCCGCCGCAAACCCCACCCGCAGATCTACGCCACCGCGCTCGCCGCCCTCCAGGCCACCCCGGACGAGACCGTCTTCGTCGGCGACACGTTCGAACCCGATTTCCTCGGCCCCGAGGCAGCCGGCCTCCGCGCCTACCTCATCGACCCGCGCGGTCACGCCCCCATCCCAGCCGACCGCCGCCTCACCACGGTCTTCGACCTGACCCAGAAGCTTTAGATATTCCCGCTTCCGGCGAGGACTCAGTGTTCACTCCGGTTCAGGGGCGGCAGCAGGGGCATGCTCCCGCGGGCACCGGTCCGTGGGTGGTCGCGTCAGGAACCAGCGAGTCCAGATCCGGCGGTCAGCTCGTCCAGGGACGCCCGCCACCATCCGTTGTCGTGGAAGACGTGCAGGTCGGCGCCGCGGGTGAAGAGCTGGGCCCGGTTGACGTCATGTAGTCCGCCGCCGTCCGGGAAGATCAGCCGCCGGGCCTGCCCGCCCTCGATCCCGCCGGGGCCGAGGCGGAGCGGGGTGACGAGATCGTGCTCGGGGCCGTAGCCGCCGATCAGCGCGCCGTCCCGGCCGGACACCAGCAGCGCGTACGCGCCGTGATGCGGCGCGGGTCCGTGGTCCTCCGGCGCGCGGTTCCGCACAGATCCGATGTGGAACGTGGTGTAGGCGTAGTGCCACGGCGTCTCACCGGCCACGGTCAGCGCGTGGCAGTCGAGGATCTCCGGCTCCGCGTCGTACGGATACGTCCAGCTCACGGCCAGTGTGTCGTCGAATCTGACCAGGCCGCGCGAGCCCAGTCCGTCGTCGCCCGTCGCCTCGTCGAAGTAGGCCGCCCACACCGCGCCGCCCGCCGTGGTCAGCACGTGCCCGATCGCGTCGCCGAGATCGCCGATGCGTTCCCGTGCACCGTCCCGCGTCCAGATCTCTCAGCGGGCCGGCCCTCCGCAGCGCGACCACCGGTAGCCCCAGCACCTCGCGCTGCTCTCGCCGGCGCGGCTTCCGCTCACCCGTCACGCCGGAGATCAGCCATGCGGCGTGATCCGGCGAGGACGCCGGTACCGAGCCGATCATGCGACGGGGCGGTGAGCGCCCTTCCCGTGAGTCATGGCGCCCATGATCGTGGCCGGGAGGACAGTCCGCAACCGGTTGATCCCATAACGCCGCGGTTGCGGACGATGAAGCCGGTTCAGGCTTGCGGATGCGAGCCCTAAGATGACGTATGTGACGCGATTTCGGATCGGGGAGGCGGCCGAGCTGCTCGGCGTGAGTGGGGACACCGTGCGGCGGTGGATCGACGCCGGGCGGCTGGTGGCGGTGCGCGACGAGGCGGGGCACCGGCTGGTCGAGGGGGAAGCGCTGGCGGCGTTCGTGCGTGAGCAGCACGAGGCGGCGGATCCGGCGTCGGAGACGTCGTCGGCGCGGAACCGGCTGCGTGGCATCGTCACCGCGGTCACCAAGGATGCGGTGATGGCGCAGGTGGATCTGCAGGCCGGGCCGTTCCGGATCGTGTCGCTGATGAGCCGGGAGGCCGTCGACGAGCTGGACCTGCGAGTCGGTTCGGTCGCGGTCGCCGTGATCAAGTCGACCACCGTCGTGGTGGAGACGGCGTCCCTGGGGAGGAAGACGGGATGAGACGAACCATGGCGCTCGTGGTGACGGCACTGCTGCTGCTCGCCGGTTGCGGCGGAAGCGGCAGCGACGAGAGCCCGGCGGCGAGCGGCGGGTCTGCGGCGCCGGGCGGCGACGCGCTCAGCGGGCAGCTCACCGTGTTCGCGGCGGCATCGCTGACCGAGTCGTTCGACCGGATCGGGCAGGAGCTGCAGGCGCGGAATCCGCAGTTGTTCATCACGTTCAACTACGGCGGCAGCTCCGGGCTGGCCACCCAGATCAACGAGGGCGCGCCGGCCGACGTGTTCGCGGCCGCGTCCCCGGCCACCATGAAGTCCGTCACCGACAGTGGGAGCAACGCGGGCGAGCCGGTCGTGTTCGTTCGGAACCAGCTGGTCATCGCGGTGGCGAAGGGCAACCCGAAGGGCATCGCCGGGCTCGCGAACCTGTCGGAGCCCGGTCTGAAGGTCGCGCTCTGCGCCGAGGAGGTGCCGTGCGGCGCGGCCGCGAAGAAGGCCGGGGTGACCGTGACGCCGGTGACGCTGGAGCAGGACGTGAAGGCCGCGCTCGCCAAGGTGAAGCTGGGCGAGGTGGACGCGGCGCTGGTCTACCGTACGGACGTGAAGGCAGCCGCCTCCGATGTGGACGGCGTCGAGTTCCCGGAGTCGGCGGGCGCGATCAACGACTATCCGATCGTGGTGCTGAAGGACGCGCCGAACACGGCCGCGGCCGAGGGCTTCATCAAGTACGTCCGGTCCGAGGGCCTTGCGGCGCTGACCGAAGCCGGCTTCCAGGCGCCGTGACCACACGGCAACGGGTCCCGGCGGCGCTGCTCGTCCCGGCGCTGCTCGGGCTCGCGTTCCTGGTGCTGCCGCTGGCCGGGCTGCTGATCCGCGCGCCGTGGGGCACGCTGCCGGCGCGGCTGGCCGAGCCGCAGGTGCTGGCCGCGCTGCGGCTGTCACTGCTGACGGCCACGCTGGCGACCGTGCTGTGCCTGTTGCTCGGCGTACCGTTGGCGTGGCTTCTGGCCAGGGTCGAGTTCCGCGGCCGGCGGCTGGTCCGCGCGCTGGTCACCGTGCCGCTGGTGCTGCCGCCGGTGGTCGGTGGCGTGGCGCTGCTGCTGGTCTTCGGCCGGCGCGGCATCGTCGGGCAGTGGCTGGATCAGGCATTCGGGATCACGCTGCCGTTCAGCACCGCGGGCGTGGTGCTGGCCGAGGCGTTCGTGGCGCTGCCGTTCCTGGTGATCGCGGTCGAGGGCGCGCTGCGCGGCGCGGATGCGCGGTACGAGGAGGCCGCGGCCACGCTCGGTGCCGGTCGCTGGACCACGTTCACGCACGTCACGCTGCCGCTGGTGGCGCCCGGCATCGCGGCCGGCGGTGTGCTTTGCTGGGCGCGGGCACTCGGCGAGTTCGGTGCCACGATCACGTTCGCCGGGAACTTCCCGGGCCGGACGCAGACCATGCCGCTGGCGGTCTATCTCGCTCTGGAACGGGACGTGGAGGCCGCGATCGTGCTGAGCCTGATCCTGCTGGTCGTCTCCGTGACGATCCTGGCCGCGCTGCGCGACCGATGGGTGGGATCCGCGACGTGACCGATGGAGACCTCGACGCGCACCTGACCGTCGACCGCGGCACGTTCCGGCTGGACGTCGCGCTGCGGATCGCGCCCGGCGAGGTGGTGGCGCTGCTCGGGCCGAACGGCGCGGGCAAGTCCACGGCGTTGCGCGCGCTCGCCGGCCTGCAGCCGCTCACCGGCGGCGGTCACGTCCGGCTCGGCGGCGAGGACCTGGGCGCGCTGCCGCCGGAACGCCGCCCGATCGGCGTGGTGTTCCAGGACTACCTGCTGTTCCCGCATCTGTCCGCGCTGGACAACGTGGCGTTCGGCCCGCGCCGGCGGGGCGTCCGGCGCGGTGACGCCCGCCGGGCCGCGCTGGACTGGCTTACTCGGGTCGGGCTGGCCGAGCATGCGTCGAAGCGCCCGCGTCAGCTCTCCGGCGGGCAGGCGCAGCGGGTCGCGCTGGCGCGCGCGCTCGCCGTACACCCGCGTCTGCTTCTGCTCGACGAACCGCTTGCGGCCCTGGACGCCCGGACGCGGCTGGACACCCGCGCGGAACTGCAGCGGCACCTGGCCGCGCACCCCGGCGCGACGCTGCTGGTCACGCACGACCCGCTGGACGCGTTGGTGCTGGCGGACCGGCTGGTGATCGTGGAGGGTGGTCGTGTGGTGCAGGAGGGGGACGCGGCGACCGTGACCGCGCGGCCGCGCACCGACTACGTGGCCCGGCTGGTCGGCCTGAACCTCTACCGGGGGCGGGCGAGCGGGCACGAGGTCACGCTGGACGGCCTCACGCTGCGTGTGGACGACCGGCTGGACGGCGAGGCGTTCGTCGCGTTCCGGCCGTCCTCGGTCGCGCTGCACGCGGAGGAACCGGCGGGCAGCCCGCGCAACATCTGGGCCGCCACCATCGCCGGCATTCAGCGGCACGGCGACAACCTGCGTATCGAGCTGGCCGGACCACTCCCGGCGGCCGCGGATGTGACACCGGCCGCAGCCGCTCAGCTCGACCTGATACCCGGCCGAACGGTGTGGGCGGCAGTCAAGGCGACCGAGACGCATGCTTACCCGGCGTAGCGGGAACCCGTCACTGGGCTTGCAGGTCTTGACGTAACGGGTTACGGTTGCCGCAGTCCCTCGGATGTCTGGCACAGGCACAGAAGTCTGCGCCGCCCGCAGGAGATCTCCGCCGCTCGACCACATGGGCGGCCCGCACACTTTTCCGATCGCTCTCCGAGGCGTTGTTCGGATTGAGCGATTCCTACCCTCAAGGAGACTCGTCGATGAGCCCTACCCGCACACTTGATCGGCACACCACGACCCGGCGCCGGTCGAAGAAACCCCAGCAGGAGCAGGTGCCGGCCGGTGACCTCGCCATGGTCGACGGCCTGCTGGACATCCAGGACCGGCATGCGTACCTGCGGGTCGACGGCTATCTGCCGTCGCCGGAGGACGTGACCGTGCCGATGTCCCTGGTCCACCGGCACGGCCTGCGCCGCGGTGACCGGCTGACCGGCGGTGCCGCCGGCAACCAGCTGACCAAGGTCTTCACGGTCGACGGCGGCGACCCGGACGATGCCCGCCGCCGCCCCGACTTCTACAAGCTCACCCCGCTCTACCCGCAGCAGCGGCTCCGCCTGGAGACTGACGCGGACGCGCTGACCAGCCGGGTGATCGACCTTGCGATGCCGATCGGCAAGGGCCAGCGCGCACTGATCATCTCGCCGCCGAAGGCCGGAAAGACCATGGTGCTGCAGTCGCTGGCGCGGTCGATCAGCACGAACCACCCCGAGGTGCACCTGATGGTGGTGCTGGTCGACGAGCGCCCCGAGGAGGTCACCGACATGCGGCGCTCGGTCGACGGCGAGGTGGCCGCGGCCACGTTCGACCGCCCGCCGCACGAGCACACCGCGGTCGCGGAGCTGGCCATCGAGCGGGCGAAGCGCCTGGTCGAGCAGGGCCGGGACGTGGTGGTGCTGCTCGACTCGATCACCCGCCTGGCCCGCGCCTACAACCTCCAGGCCCGGTCCGGCGGCCGGACGCTGAGCGGCGGCCTGGACACCACCGCGCTCTACCCGCCGAAGCAGCTGCTCGGCGCCGGCCGCAACATCGAGAACGGCGGCTCGCTCACCATCATCGCGACCGCGCTGGTCGAGACCGGCTCACAGATGGACACCGTGATCTTCGAGGAGTTCAAGGGCACCGGCAACGCCGAGCTCAAGCTCGACCGCAAGATCGCCGAGCGCCGCGTCTTCCCCGCGGTCGACCTGCACGCCACCGGCACCCGCCGCGAGGAGATCCTGCTGGCGCCGGACGAACTCGTCGTCGTCCAGCGCCTCCGCCGCGCCCTGGCCGCGGCCGACCAGGGCCAGGCGATCGAGCAGCTGCTCGGTCAGCTCCGCAAGACCGGCAGCAACATCGAGCTGCTGATGCGCCTGGCCCGGGCCAACGGCTAAGCCGGGTAGTTCACGATCGGGCTGGTGCCGTAGGTGCCGATGACCGGGGCGCCGGCGTCGTTGATGGTGCGTTCGATGCCGCCGCTGCCGTCGAGGAAGACCGTGACGGCGCTGTGGAAACGGACCCCGGGGCGGACCGGGGCCTCGATGCCGCGGGCCGCGCGGATGTCCACGCCCTGGTTGAAGTAGGAGTAGACACCCAGACCCCACGCCTCGTGGGTGCGTACGTGCGGTGCCACCTTGTAAGACGCCCAGCCGGGACCGGTCGGGCTGGTCCAGGCCGCCTGCGACGGCGGGTCGTACGGCAGCTCGCTCTGGTAGAAGATGGTCCGGCCGCGCTCGCCGTTCCAGATCGTCTGCCACTTCTGGTAGTGCTCGACGAACAGGCCGTACGCGATCACGTCGTCGCCGTTGATGACCACGCCGACGTCGCCGGTGTTGCGGGTCCAGCCGATGCCGTTGCCGTGGTCGCCGCGCCACACCCAGATGTTGTCGATGAGCGTGTCGTCGCTGTGCACGGCGAGGCTGGTGCGCGCCTTGCCCTCCCACGGGCCGCCGATCCGGAAGAACACGTCCTGCAGCGAGATCGGGTTCCGCGAGTGGTCCCGGGACGACCGCGGCGAGCCGATCGTGACCAGCGTCTCCGACTCGCGCGGGCCGGCGTCGACCAGTACACCGGCGATCCGCACGCCGTCGACGTCCGCGATCTCGAGCGCGGCGCGGCCGGTGTCCGGTGCCAGGCTGGGCATGCCGATGCCGAGCACGACCGTGTCCGGCCGGGTCACCTTGATCGAGTCGCGCAGGTGGTAGACGCCCGGCGTGAGCAGCAGGTGCTTGCCGAGCCCGAGCGCGAGGTTGATCCGAGTGGCCGAGTCGCCGGGCTTCGCGATGTAGAAGTCGTCGATCGACAGCGAGCGGCCCGGCGCGGTGGCACCGGCGGCCCAGGTCGTGCCGGCGGAGTTGCGCCGCAGCCCCGGCACGAACACCCGGTACTTGCCGCGGGAATCCACGTGCAGGTAGGGCTTCTCCCGGGTGACCGGGCTGGTCGGCAGTGTGGTGTACGGCGGGTCCGGGAAGCCCTGCGCGGGTGCGCCGGTCACGCCGGAGAAGACCTGGTTCCAGACGCCGTTGGTCCACTCGCCGCCGAGTTCGGAGTCACGGGTCAGCCACTGCTGCTGCGACCCGTTGATGGTGACGCCGTCCACCTTGGAGTCCGCGATGTAGCCGCCGCTGGAGAAGCCGCCGTTGCCCGGCTCCAGCCAGAGCGTGCCCTTGACGTGCACGCGCCGCATCGGCGACGCCTGGGAGACGGCCCACTGGTTCGACCAGTCGGTCGGCGTCACCGCGAGGTTCTCCGCGCCGCGCCAGAAGTTGGTGAGCGCGGAGATGCCCGCGACCGAGCCCGGGTCCGGCTGTCCGACCACGCGGACCGCGCCGGTGATGTCCACATCGTCCGGTGAGGTGCCGAGGCCGGCGATCGTGGTGTAGTAGCCGAGCCGCGCGTCGAGGTCGTAGGAACCGGGCTTGAGCAGCACCGCGTACCGGCTGGTGCCCATCTCGTTGCGCTCCTGCTCCGCGAAGAGCGTGTCGAAGCGCGCCTGGATCTCGGCCGCAGGGGTGGTGCTGTCGTAGACGAAGACGTTCGGCCCGAAGTCCGGGGCGCCGCCCCAGTTCGCCAGTGCCACCCCGGGCTGAGGGATCACCCCCGCCGCGGTGACGGCCGCTGTCACGACGCCGAGCGAGATCGCCCGTCGCCGCATGGAAATGGTGCCCATCTGCCTGCCAATCAAGATCAAAGACCAGCTGCAGCGGTCCGTGTGAGAGCGCTCTCTATCACGTGACGGCATCGACCGGCCTGATGAAGAAGAGGGACGTGATGTTTCTACCCGGTTACTCAACGCGGCGCCAGGCTTTGGGCACCCGCTTCCTGAGCGAGGCCGCCGTTCGCGTGGTGCAATCCGCGCTGGGCGCCTGTGTGGACGGACTCGCGCTGGACGGCCATACGGGACAAGGCGTGCCCACCGGCTGGTGTCTCCGGCCGCCCGGCGTGGCCCCTGTCGCGCAACTGCTCAGGGACGTGTCCGCGGCGCCGCCGCACCCGGCCGGTACGGTCGATGGCAATCACGAATGGGGGCCCGATGTCGGACACCAAGCAGCGGCTGCTGGACGGCGCGCTCGCCGCCGTCGCCGAGCACGGCATCAAGGGCGTCTCGGCCCGCACGATCGCGGCCGCGGCCGGCGTCAACCAGGCGCTCGTGTTCTACCACTTCGGCAGCGTGGACGACCTGCTCGCGGCGTCCTGCAGGATGCACACCGCGGCCCGGGTGGCGGTCTACGCGGCCGAGTTCGCCGATGTCACGTCGCTGCGCCAGCTGCTGGACGTGGGCCGGAAGCTGCAGGTCCGCGAGCGGGAGCTGGGCAACGTCTCGATCCTGGCCCAGCTGCTCGCGGCCGCGCAGGGCGATCCGAAGCTGGCCGAGCCGGTCTCCGCGTCGTTGCAGTTGTGGGTCGACGAGATCGAGTCGGTGCTCCGGCGGCTGCTCACCGGTTCGCCGTTCGCGGAGGTCGCGGACCTGGCCGGGCTGGCGAAGGCGGTTTCCGCCGCGTTCGTCGGCATCGAGCTGTACGCGGGCGTGGACGCTACCGGCTCGGAGCACGCCATGGCCGCGCTGGAGCAGCTCGCGGTGCTGGTCGAGGTGGTCGACGACCTCGGCCCGATCTCCCGCCGCGCGCTGAATTCCAAGATCAATAAGGCGGTACGGGCGCGCTAGTCGGCCGCCAATCGCGACGCGGCCGACGTACCGCGACATTTTCTCGCCTTATTCCGTATTTGCCGGAATTCATGCGCTTTGTCAATTGGCGTGCGCAGAATGAACGCCGAAACAGTCAGACGTCCGGGTTCCCAGGCCGTGCCGCAGCGTTGCGGACGCGACCACCGGTGGTTCAGGCCGCCGGTTGCCGGGGATGCGCGAGAGTGCCCCGGACCGACCTGGGAGGCATCACGCACGTCCCCACGACGCGCCGGGCACTGACCGGCGTCCTGGCGCTCACCGTCGCCGGGATCGCCGCTGCCGGCCCCGCGCACGACTCGCACGCCGCGGACGAACGGCATACCGCGGCGGCGGCCTCATCCAGCGCGGAGCGCGACTCCGTGACCCGGGCCGCCGTGCCGGCCGACCGGCCGTTGCGGCTGATCGGCCTGCGGACCGGCATCCATCCACGCCCGGCGGCAGAGGGCGGCGAGGTCCACGCCGGGCCGGCCGGCGCCGCCCGCGGTCTCGAACGCACGGCCCGCCGGGCCGCGCCACGCTCGGCCGGGAGCGCCACGGCGGCGCAGCGGGCCCGAGAAGCGGCGGCGCAGCGGGTTCGGAAGGCGGCGCAGCGCGCCCGGAAGGCCACGGTGGCGCAGCAGGCCCGCACGGCGCAGCGCGCCGAGAAGGTCACCGCGCGGCCGAGCCTGACCCGGCGCACCGGCACCTACCAGAAGCAGCGCATGCGTGCCGAGGCCCGGCGATACACCGGCGACGCCCGCAAGCGCGCCGGACGGTGGCACGAGGCCCGGGACCGGAAGGCGGGCAGCGCGTCGAAGGTCAAGTACCGCAAGGGCAAGCACCGCCCGGGCGTGCGGCCCACCGGCGAACTCGGCCGAGTCGTCGAGTACGCGCTGGACCAGGTCGGCAAGCCGTACCGGCGGAACGCGGCCGGACCCGGCTCGTACGACTGCTCCGGCCTGGTGTCGGTCGCGTACAAGAAGGCCGGTGTCAAGCTGCCGCACTCCAGCCACGGCATCGCGCGGAAGGGCAAGAAGGTGCGCCGTGCCGACCTGCGCCCCGGTGACGTGGTGCTGCCGCAGTCCGGGCACGTCGGCATCTACCTCGGCGACGGGAAGATGGTGCACGCGGCCACGCCACGGAAGGGTGTGGTGGTGTCGAAGGTGTACGGCTTCTCCACCGCACGGCGGCTGCTGTAGTCGCGGTCCGGCACAATGCGGCGATGTCCCGCAACGTCACTGAGCACGCCCGCCTCGCCGACCTGCCCTTCCTGCCCGAACTCCGGCTCTACCAGGCCGGACCGGGGGTCGGGCTGTGGACGCACCAGAACGGCGCGTACTCCAGTGACCGTCCGCCACCGTTCTGGGCGTTCGCCTGGGCCGGCGGACAGGGCCTCGCCCGCTATGTGCTGGACCACCCGGACCTGGTCGCCGGCCGGCGCGTGCTGGACCTGGCGGCCGGGTCCGGGCTGATCGCGGTCGCGGCCGCGCGCGCCGGGGCCGGGGCCGTCACCGCCACCGACGTCGACCCGGACGCGCTGGACGCGATCCGGCTCAACGCGGAGGCGAACGGCGTGCCGGTCGGCACCGGGCGGCTGGACCTGCTCGATCCGGCCGCGCACACCGCGGCCGACGAGTACGACGTGGTGCTGGCCGGTGACCTCTTCTACACCGAGGCGCTGGCCGGCCGGGCACGGGCGTTCCTGCGCCGGGCCGCGCGGGCCGGCGCGCTCGTGCTGGTCGGCGACGCCCGGCGGGGCTACCTGCCGGAGGAGTTGTTCGAGCGGATCGCGGCCTACGACGTACCGGTGCCGAAAGCGCTCGAGGAGACGCGACGCAAGCAGGCCATGGTCTATCGCCTCAAGGAATCACTCAGGTAGCCGCACGGGTGCCGATGGGACGCCTGTGGGTCGCGCGGCGGCCCGCGGGCGAACCGGCCGCAGCGGAGGTGGTACGTGAGCGTGGGAACAGGTGCCGTCGTGCGCCCGTTCCGGCCGACGCCGCAGATCGTCGCCGCGATCGTGCTCACCGTGGCCGCCACCACCTGGTGCGTGGCCGGGATGTGGCACGTGTGGTCCGTCCCGGTGCTCGGTTGGCTGCCGCTGCCGGTCCTCGGAGTGCTCGCCGCGTACGAGTGCCGCGCCGCCGCCCGTGCCCCCGGAGCCGGCCCCGCGGTGCGTCGCTTCTGGGCCGCCATCGCCGTGGCCAGCGCGTTCGTGTTCGCCGGGTCGGTCAGCATGGGCTACGACTCGACCCTGGCCGGTGCCGAACCCACCCGTACGAGCCCGCGCAGCGCGCTGATCTTCGCGGCCGGGCTGATCGCCGTGTACTGGGGACTCCTCCGGCTGCCCAGCCGCAACCGCACCGGCGGTGAGCGGCTCCGGTTCGCGCTCGACGCCGGCGTCATCGTGGTCACGGTCGCGCTCTTCGGCTGGCACTTCTCGCTCCGGCACATCGAGACCTGGCGCTCCTCGACCGGCTCCGACTTCGCGCTCATCGCCATCGTCGCGGTCGCGGCCGTCGCGCTCGTCGCGTTCGTCAAGGTCGCGCTCACCGGCACCGGCGGCGTCGACCCGCACGCGCTGCACCTGCTCGCGATCGGCACGTTCGGCAGCGCGGCCACGGCGGCGCTCAGTCCCGCGCTCGCCACCCGGCCCTACCTCAACGGCTGCATGCTGGCCGTACCGATCGCCTACCTGTCCGTCATCCTCGCGGCCGACCGGCAGCGCCGCGCGCCCGGGACCCGCGCGGAGCCGGTGCTCGGCCGGATCAAGGTCAGCCTGGTGCCGTACATCGCGGTGCTGGCCGCCGGTGGCCTGCTCGTCCACGACCGGCTCGGCGGACCGTCCGAACCGATCATCATCGCGGTGACGTTCGGTTCGCTCACCGCGCTGGTCATGGTGCGCCAGCTGACCGTGCTCCGGGAGAACGCGCGGCTGCTCGCCACCGTCGACGCGAACCTGGCCGCGCTGCGCAGCGCGTGGAACGACCTGGACACCGTGCAGACCCAGCTCGCGCACCAGGCCTCGCACGACGCGCTCACGAACCTCGCCAACCGGGCACTGCTCGCCGCGCGGGTGGACGCCGCGACCGCGGACGGCGAGCGGTTCGCCGTACTGCTGATCGACCTGAACGACTTCAAGGCGGTCAACGACTGGCTCGGTCACGCGGCCGGTGACCGGCTGCTGGAGATCGTCGCGGAGCGGCTGCTGCACGCGGTCCGCACCGAGGACACCGTGGCACGGCTCGGCGGCGACGAGTTCGCGGTGCTCATGCCGGGCCTGGACGCGGCCTCGGCCGGCGAACGGTGCGCGGAGATCGCGGCACGGGTGCAGCGCCCGGTGGTGATCGAGGGGCATCAGCTGGAGGTCAGCGCCGGCATCGGGCTCGCCGACAACGGCAACGCGGCCACCGGTGCCGACGTGCTCCGGCGCGCGGACGTCGCGATGTACGTGGCGAAGGCGAAGGGCGCGGTGTTCGTCGGCTACCACCCGGACATGGACCAGATCGCGGCCGAGGAGGCGCGGCTCGCGGCCGACCTGCGCCAGGCCATCGAACGCCAGCAGCTGCACCTGCTCTACCAGCCCGTGGTGGAGCTGCCGACCGGCCGTACCGTGCGGGTGGAGGCGCTGATGCGCTGGCGGCACCCGACCGAGGGGATGGTCCCGCCGGACCGGTTCATCGCGATCGCGGAACGCAGCGGCACGATCGACACGCTGGGCGAGTGGGCGCTGCGCGAGGTCTGCCGGCAGATCATCTCCTGGCGTACCGTCGACCGGGTCGACGTCGAGGTCAACGTGAACGTCTCGGCCCGGCAACTGCGCTCACCCGGCTTCCCGGACCTGGTCACGTCGATCCTCGCGGAGTACGGCGTCGCGCCGTCCAGCATCACGCTGGAGATCACCGAGACCGCGGTCTTCGACGGCGGTCCCGCGGTGGAGAGCCTGCGGACGCTGCGCGGGCTCGGCTTCCGCGTCGCGCTCGACGACTTCGGCACCGGTCACTCGTCGCTGAGCCTGCTCACCACGTGCCCGGTCGACGTCATCAAGGTCGACAAGTCGTTCGTGGCCGGAATCGGCGGCCACGGCCAGCAGGCGGTGATCGTCACCGCGCTCATCCAGATCACCGCTGGACTCAACCTGCACGCGGTCGCGGAGGGCGTCGAAACGGCCGACCAGGCATCCCGCCTGCACGCACTCGGCTACCGCTTCGCCCAGGGCTACTACTTCGACCGCCCCCTCCCCGCCGACGACGTCGTCTCCCGCTTCCGCGTCGCCGCGCTCTGAGCGGGTCGGCTCGTGGCCGCTCTCGGCGCCGGTTGCCCGGCTGCGGTGGTGCCGGTTTCGCCGGTTCGATGCCGGTTCCCGGCGAGGCCGCTTTCCGGCGCTTCTACCGTTTCGCGTCCGGTCGCTTCGTTTCCTCCCGCGTTCAGCGTGGCCGGGCCCCGCAGATGCCGGCTCTGTTGCCGATTGCCGCAGTGGCGCCTACCGCGTGTGCCAGCCGTGCGGCCCGCGGCCTGGGTGACTCGCGGCCTGGACGGTCCGTCGGCCTGCGCTGCCGGGCGGCCCGTCGGCTCGGCGGCCCGCACGCCACCGTGGTGCCGGACCGGCCTACGTAACGGCTAGGTGCGCTGGCCGCCCGTAATTTCCGGATAAGGTCTTCGACCGCTGAGCCTGGTTATCGCATCCGCCGTCGGGTTAGAAGCCTGTGTGATCAATCAGTGGAGCGAAAAGGAGATCATTTGGCGAAGTTGATATCCCTATCGCTCCACTGATTGATCACTCAGGGGTGAGCGGCGTCGTTCGCCGGCGGGAGAGCCGCAATGCGAGGTTGGATATCGCGATATTTCGGGCGCGGAGCGCCCGATTGCAACGGGGCCGGGTTGCCGCAACACGGCCGGCCTGCTGCAACGCGGCCGAGTGCGGCGAGTATCGGCGAACGAGTAACAGAGCCGTTCCCGCGGGCACCCGGTTGTCGCTGGCGCTCCTTCCTGCCGGATTCGTCATACGGAGGGGTGAGGCGGGCACTCCGCGTCCGAAATTTCACGTTATTGAGTTGTATCGGAGCGTGCGAAGTAATCCGGTCGGCCGTTCGGGTCGTAGGGGGTCGGGCGTCCGTGTGTCGAAACCTGTCGGAGGTCATCGGTAGGCTCCCGCTCCGGGGTGTGGTGATCGGCAGGCGGGGGAGAGATAGCAGTGAGCGGACCGGCGCGGCTGGCTGTGGACCTGGGCACCACGCACACGGTGGCGGTGGTGGAGCGGGCCGGGCAGCCGGTGCGGGCGCTGCTGTTCGACGGCTCGCCGATCCTGCCGTCCGGCGTGTTCCTCGCGGCCGACGGCGTGGTGCACACCGGTCGCGACGCGGCCCGCCTCGGCGCGAGCGAGCCGGAGCGGTTCGAGCCACACCCGAAGCGCCGGGTGGACGAGGGCTCGGTGCTGCTCGGCACCGCCGAGGCCAGCGTGGCGGACCTGCTGCGCGCGATCCTGGTCCGGGTGGCGGAGGAGGCTCGCACCGCCGGTGTCGACCCGGCCGGCGCGGTGCTGACCTGCCCGGCGGACTGGGGCGGCCCCCGCCGCGCGGTGCTGGCCGACGCGGCCCGGCGCGCGGGCCTGGGCGACGTGCGGCTGCTGGACGAGCCGGTCGCGGCCGCTACCTACTGCACGCAGGTGGTCGGCCAGCAGGTGCCGGTCGGCGGCGCGGTCGCGGTCTTCGACTTCGGTGGCGGCACGCTGGACGTGACGGTGGTGCGCCGCGAGCCGGGCGGCTGGCGGGTCGCGGCCACCGGCGGCCTCGACGACCTCGGCGGCCTGGATGTCGACGACGCGCTGGTCGGGCACCTCGGCCACGTGGTCGCGGCCCGGCACCCGGAGGCGTGGCGCCGGCTCTCCGCGCCCTCGACCGCGGCGGAGCGACGCGACCGCCAGGCGTTCTGGGGCGAGGTGCGCGCGGCCAAGGAGATGCTGTCCCGCCTGACCAGCGCGCCGGTGCGGGTGCCCGGCCAGGAGGAGCCGCTGCACCTGACGCGCGACGAGGTGGAGCGGGTCGCCGGCCCACTGGTGGCCCGCGCGGTGGACGAGACGCGGCGGGTGCTGGAGCGTTCCGGTATCGCGTCCGCCCAGCTCGACACGATCCTGCTGGTCGGCGGCTCAAGCCGGATCCCGCTGGTGGCGAGCCGGCTGCACGCGCGCTTCGGCGTGGTGCCGTCCGTGCCGGAACAGCCCGAGCTGCCGGTGGCCTACGGCGCGCTGGCCAACGACCACCTCGGCCCGATCGCGTCCGCCCAGGTCTCCGCGGTTCCGACGTCCCCGTCCGGCTACCCGTCAACCGGCACACCCCCGCTCCCGGGGATGCCGGCACCCGGTGGCGCCCAGACCGGTATGCAGGGTTCGGGAGCGCCGGTTTCCGGCATGCCCGTCTCGCCGCCGGCACCGGGTCAGACACCCGGCCAGAGCGGAACCACCGGTGCAGCCCCGGGTTATCCGCCGGGCCGATACCCCGGCCAGGCGGTTGGTCAATTCCCTGGTCAGGCCGTGGGTCAGTATTCCGGGCAGGCCTCTGGCTGGAGCGCTGCACCACCCGGCTGGCAGCAGCCGGCCGCGGGCGGACCGTCATCCGGCGTGAGCGGCCTCGGCGGCGGGGCCGGGAAGGGCGACACCGGTGACGTACCGGTGGATCTGCCTGATCCGAAAAAGATCAGGAGGCGGACCCGGCGGCGGGTGATCGCACTGATCACCGTCGGTGCCGTGGTCGCGGCCGTCGCGACCTGCGGCACCGTGGTCACCCGGACGGTCCAGGGCTGGCTGTCGGGTGTCCGGGACGGCGCGCTAGCGAACGGCTCCCCCCTCACCGACGTGCTGAGCGGCGCCGGTGCCGTCCCGGCGGACGGTGAGCTGGTGCGCGTGGGCCAGCCGATCGAGCTCGGCGGCGGGGCCGTCACGGTCGCGGCGGCCGGTACGACCGTGTACTACGCGCGGGTCATCGGCATCACCACCGAGGTGGTCGCGGTGAACGCGGCAGACGGCGCGCAGCTGTGGAAGAAGACCGCCGAGATCGCCGGCCGTGAGGTGCACCTGACCGTGCTGGACGAGTTGCTGCTGCTGGACGCGGACGGCGCGACCACGCACGACGGGGACGACACCCGCGCGGTGCTGCAACGCTCCGACGGCGCCACGGTGCGGACCTTCCCGATCGCGGACACGCTCGACGTCGCGTTCCTCGGCGCGGAGGCGGTGCTGGAACGGACCAGCGTCTTCGACGGCTACCAGCTCTACCGGATGAATCTGAAGACCGGCAAGACCGTCTGGAGCACCGCCGGCGTCGACGACCACCTGTCGATCGATGACCACCGGGCCGAGCCACTGCGCGAGTGGGTCGGCGAGCAGGGTCCGAAGCAGGGCGCCGGCATGCTGCCGCCGACCGAGTACCGGCACTTCGACTCGCTCTCCGCGTCGTCGGTCTCGATGGTGCAGCTCACCGATGACCGGCGGATCCGGGTGATCGACATGGCCACCGGTACGGCGAAGAGCACGTCCGGCGCGGGCGCGGTGCCGATCGAGGACGATTTCTGGACCGCGTTCGACGGCCTGGTGGTCGGGCTGATCAGCACCGACGTCGAGGCACAGCCGACCGTCGCGGGTTACGGGCTGAACGACTTCGCGCAGAAGTGGCAGCTGCGGCTGGAGGCCGGCGAGAGCGTCGACCGGGTCAAGCCGTGCGGCGAGCACGTGGTGTGTGTGGCCGTGGACAGCGCGAACGACCAGTACCGCACGGTCGCGATCGACACCACGAACGGCCGCCAGGTGTGGAGCCAGCCGGTCGAGTTCAGCGTGGACGAGGGCTGGTTCGCCACGCCGAAGGGCGTGCTGTGGGGCAACCAGTTCTTCGACACCATGCAGGACGTGAAGCTGCTCGGCCTGGACGGCAAGGAGGTGGCGAACCTCGGCGACAACGACGTCTACGCGATCCGCGACGGTCGCGCGCTGAGCGTGAGCATCAAGGTCGGCATCACCTCGCAGACCGCCTGGGTGGCCCGGGTCTGGGACATCTCGACCGGCAAGGCGACCGGCACCGCCGAGTTCAGCACCGGGCTGCCGAGGGAGGCCGCGTTCGCCGGTGACGTGGGCGCGCTGATCGACGACAAGGGTGCCCTCAGCGTGTACCGGGTGACGAGCCTGGGTTGAGCGCGGTCAGCGGCGTCGCGGCCTTGAGCAGCATCTCCGTGTACTCGCCGGCCGGGTCGGAGTCGAGCACGATCGCGCCGCCCGCGCCGATGGTCAGCATGCCGTCGTGCCGGACCGCGGTGCGGATCACGATGCTCAGGTCGGCCGTGCCGGTCAGGCTGAGGTACCCGAGCGCGCCGGAGTAGACGCCGCGCGGCCCGTCCTCCAGCTCGTCGATGATGCGCATGGTGCGCTCCTTGGGCGCGCCGGTCATCGAGCCGCCCGGGAAGCAGGCGCGCACCGCGTCGACCGCGGTCACACCGGGCCGCAGTCGTCCGCGGATCGTGGAGACCAGCTGATGCACGGTCGCGTACGACTCGGTGGCCATGAACGCGGGCACGCGCACGGAGCCGACCTCGCACACCTGCCCGAGGTCGTTGCGGACCAGGTCGACGATCATCAGGTTCTCGGCCCGGGTCTTCGCGTCCCCGGGCAACGAGACGCGCAGCTCCTCGTCGCGGACCGGATCGGCGGAGCGCGGCGCGGTGCCCTTGATCGGCTTGCTCTCCGCGGTGCCGTCCGGCAGCACGCGCAGGAACCGCTCCGGCGACGAGCTCAGCACGCTGACCTCGCCGAGGCGCAGCAGTGCCGCGTACGGTGCCGGGTTGTTCCGCCGCAGCCGCCGGTAGAGCGCGAGGTCGGTCGCGTCCGGATCGGCCATGGTCAGCCGGTCGGTCAGGCAGATCTCGTAGCTCTCGCCGGCTCGCAGCCGCTCCTGCGCCTCGGCGACGTCCGCGACGTATCGCTCCCGGCTCTTGCCCAGAAGCGGCGCCGGGTCCACCAGCGGTCGCGGCCCGGCCTCCCGTTTCACCGCGGCCGGGATCGCGGAGATCAACTCGGCGGTCTCCGAGACCCACGCACCGGCGTCGTCCGACGGCAGCGCGACCGCCCACGCGCACCGTTCGACATGGTCCAGGACCACGAACCGGTCCACAAGAACCCACAACGCATCGGGGGTACGTGCCGTATGTGCGCCCGGCACGCCGTCATTCTTTAGTTCGTATCCGAAATAACCGACATAACCACCGGCGAAGTCGAACGGGAGGTCGCCCGTCCCGGCAACCCGCCGCGCCGCCAGCCCCGCCCGCAGCACATCGAAGATCGATCCCACCTCGGTACGCACCTCCGCGCCACCGACCGCCTCCAGGCCATCGGCGGCCTCCACGCCGCCTGCCGCCTGCGGGCTACCGGTGGCCCTTACGCCCCCGGCGGCACCCGCGCCACCGGCCGGCCCTGCGCCACCGGCCGGCCCCGCAGCGCCGGATGCTGGGCTGGCGGCTGGCGGCGCGGCGGCCGGTGATGCGGCGCCCGGTGACGCGGCCGCCGGCGGCGCGGCGGCGAGTAGCGCCGGCCGGGTCGTGGTGATCTGCACCGTGCCGGAGCCGGCGCGGTAGGAGAGCGTCTCGCGGGACGTGCCGAGGAACGAGAAGCGCGACAGTCCGTCCGCGACCAGGCTGCTGTCCAGCCAGAACGCCGGCACCGAGTCGCCGCAGAGCCGCGCGAACAACTCCTCCGGGTCGGGGAGGTGCTCCACCCGTACCGTGGCCAGGGGTTGCTGGTCGTGCGCCGGCGGAGCCGGAGCGGCCGGTGGAACGGGACGACGACGCGGCCGGAGCAGGCCGTTGAGCCGCAGGAAGTTCTGGATGATCTCCTCGCCGTGCGCGGACGCGATCGACTCGGGGTGGAACTGCACGCCCCACCACGGCCGGGTGGTGTGCCGCAGGCCCATGACTACGCCGTCCTCGGCCCAGGCGGTCGCGACCAGGCGCGGCGGCAGCGGTTCCGGCACCGCGAGCGAGTGGTAGCGGACCGCGGTGAAGTCCTGCGGCAGCCCGGCGAAGAGGCCGGTGCCGGTGTGCCGGACGCGCGTGAGGTGCCCGTGGCGCGGTTCCGGCGCCCGCGTCACCGTGCCGCCCGCGGCGAGCGCGATGCCCTGGTGGCCGAGGCAGACGCCGAGCACCGGCAGGTCGTGGCGGGCCAGCAGCCGCGCGGACGTGCCGAAGTCCGCGTCGCGGCCCGGGTGCCCGGGGCCGGGCGAGATGATCGCGCAGTCGTACCCGTGCAGGTCGGGCAGGGGTTCGTCGTTGCGGACCACGTCCGGCTCATCGCCGGTCACGCCGGCGATGAGCTGAAAGAGGTTGTACGTGTACGAGTCGTGGTTGTCGACGATCAGCGTGCGCATCAGTCGACAATTGTGGCTCAAGCCCGGGTGGCTCAGTCGCGGGTGGAGAGCTCACGCCAGGTGCCGGGGCCGTTCAGCATGGCCCGGACCGCCTCCAGCGCCTCGTCCTCGCCGCCGAACTCGAAGAACCGCGACACCCCCTCGGCGCCGCCCGCGCGCGCCTCGACGTGCCACGTGTCCCCGTTCACCCGGAGGAAGACGTCCTTGCGGGCGATCCGCCCCCATTTGCCGTTCCACCAGTGCTTTCGCTGCTCCATAGCCACACACCCTATCGAACACATGTTCGACGGGGTGTGTGATCTTGCCAGGAGGTTCGTCAGCCCCGGGGCGGGAAGTGCTCCCGGCGGATCGCCTCGTCGATGGCGGCGCGGCGATCCGGGTCCGAGTTACCGGCGATCAGCGCGTCGCGGATCTCGGTGAGCAGGCGGACCTCGTCGCTCGGCGCCTTCGGCTCCGGCTCCTCGCCGCGCCGGCGGCGCTCGGCCAGCTTGTTCATCGGGAAGACGATCAAAAAGTAGACGACCGCGGCGGTCAGGACGAACGTGATCAGCTGGTTGATGAACGCGGCGTAGGCGAACTCCACGCCGGCGGTCGGCACCCAGGAGCCCTTGAAATCGCCGGTGCCGCCGGTGACCAGCTTGATCAGCGGCTCGAGGAACGACTTGGTGAACGACGTGACCACCGCGGTGAACGCCGTGCCGATGACGACACCGACGGCCAGCTCGATCACGTTGCCGCGCATGATGAAGTCTTTGAAACCCTGG
Organism: Catenuloplanes indicus; assembly: GCF_030813715.1. NCBI lineage: Bacteria > Bacillati > Actinomycetota > Actinomycetes > Micromonosporales > Micromonosporaceae > Catenuloplanes > Catenuloplanes indicus. The sequence goes on along the minus strand of NZ_JAUSUZ010000001.1, from coordinate 4,609,800 downwards.
ATGATCGATCGCACTTCGAGCTCCGAAGCAAGTGAGGGGGTGGGAAGCATCACCGTATTGCCCAGATCGCCGCAGGGCTATTCGAGGTACGCCCCGGCCTCCTTCGCGGCCAGTTCCGGATCCCCCGCACGGATGGCCGCGACCAGCCGCCCGTGGTCGACGTAGCTCTCCGCGGTCATCCCCTCGTCCTGGAACGACTGCGCCACCGTGGCCCGCATCGCGCTGCGGAACGACGCGTACAGCCCGGCCAGCATCTCGTTGTGCGCGGCGGCCAGGATCGCGGCGTGCAGCGCCACGTCCGCCTCGACGAACTCGTGCAGCCGCCCGGCCGCCCAGGCCGCCTCCCGCCGGTCCAGCGCGCGCTCCAGGTCGGCCACGTCCGCGGGCGTGCGGCGCACCGCGGCCAGCCGGGCCGCCTCCACCTCGAACGCCCGCCGCACCTCGACCACCTCGGCGAACTCCGCGTCCGCCATTCGCCGGCCGACCATGCCGGCCAGCTCGTCGCTGGACATCACGTAGGTCCCGGAGCCCTGCCGGGTCTCCAGCACGCCCGCGTGCACCAGCGCTTTCACCGCCTCGCGGATCGTGTTCCGGCCGACGCCGAGCGCCTCCACCAGCTGCGGTTCGGTCGGGATGCGGCCACCCACCGGCCACTCGCCGGACGCGACCTTGGCGCGCAGCTCCTCGATGACCCGCTCCACCAGCCGGTATGTCATTCCCCACCATCCTCCGGAAAAGTGGCCCTAATTCATCCCATGAATTTACGATGGGTTCGTGTCGACCTCCCCCATGGTGCTGGAACCCGCCGTCGCCGTCGCCCCCGCGGTGCGCGGACGCGCCCGCGGCACGTTTCTCGTGCTCGCCGCCATGCTTCTGGTCGCGCTCAACCTGCGTACCTCGATCACCAGCGTCGGCTCGCTGCTCACCGAGGTCCGCGACGGCCTGCAGCTCTCCGGCCTGATGGCGGGCGTGGTCACCACCATGCCGACCATCGCGTTCGCGGTCTTCGGCGCGTTCACGCCGGTGCTGGTCCGCCGCTTCGCCGCGCCGCGCGTGCTGATCGGCGCGATGGCCGCGCTGGTGATCGGCCAGGCGCTGCGCGTCGCTACCGGCTCGGCCATGGTCTTCGTGATCACCGGCGCGCTCGCGCTCTCCGGCATCGCGATCGGCAACGTGCTGATGCCGATGCTGGTCAAGCAGCACTTCCCGGAGCGGACCGGTCTGATCACCGGCATGTACTCGGTCTCCATGTCGATCGGCGCCACGATCGGCGCGGCCGCGACCGTGCCGATCGCGCACGCGTTCGGTTCCTGGCGGGCCGGTCTCGGCGTCTGGGCGATCCTCGCGCTCGCCGCGATCCCGCTCTGGCTGCCGGCCGCGCTGCGCCGTCGTTCGGCCGCCCCGGTGCCGGCGGTTCCCGGCGCAAAGATCACCGCGCGGGTACGGCCGGGAGCCACCCGCCTGGGCTGGGCCATGGCGATCTTCTTCGGCGCGCAGTCGCTCAGCGGATACGCCACCATGGGCTGGCTGCCCACGCTGTTCCGGGACGCCGGCTTCTCGCCGGAGAACGCGGGCGTGCTGCTCGGCGTCCTGTCCGTGGTCGGCGTGCCGATGGGCCTGATCATGCCGTCGCTCGCGGCCCGGCTGCGCCGCCTGCACGGCCTGATCCTCGTGCTGGCCAGCCTCATGATCGTCGCGTACCTCGGCATGATGCTCGCGCCGCGCGCCGGCGCGTACCTCTGGGTGGTCGTGCTGTCCGTCGGCCAGAGCGCGTTCCCGCTGGCGCTGACCGTGCTCGGGCTGCGCGCCCGGACACCGGAGGGCACGGTCGCGCTGTCCGCGTTCGCGCAGAGCATCGGCTACCTCTTTGCCGCGCTCGGCCCGCTGCTGGTCGGCTACTTCTACGGCCTGACCGGCACCTGGACCGTCCCGATGCTCTTCCTGGCCGCCGTCGCCGTGCTCCAGGCCACCGCGGGCCTGGCCATCGCCCGCCCTCGTTTCGTCGAAGACGAACAGGGCTAGCTCAGCGTCGAAGACGAACAGGGCTAGCTCAGCGTCGGAGACGAACAGGGCTGGCTCAGCGTCGAGGACGAGCACGCCCGATCGTGGCTCTGAGCCGGCGCCCAGCGGGGGTCGAGCCGGTGGCGAGGCGCGGTGGCGAGACTTCGCCGGTCGAGTGACGACCGGATGGGGTGTGGGCGTGGTGCTGCGGGGTCGACGGATGCGGATCGCGGCCGGCGTGGCCGCCGCGGCGGTCGTGGTGGCGGGCGCGTCCACCGCCTACGCGCTGACCTCGGGCGCCGAGTCGGCCGCGGACGGGCCGTCGCTGGTCGCGGCGGACACCGGCGACGTGACGCTCGCGGTCGCGGCCACCGGCACGCTCGCGCCCGCGTCCACCCGGAGCCTCAGCTTCGGTACGTCCGGCGAGGTCACCGCGGTCAACGTACGTATCGGTGACGTGGTCAAGGCCGGCGACGTGCTGGCCGAGGTGGACGACACGGACGCACGGGAGGCGGTGGACAAGGCCGAGGAGGAACTGACCGCGGCGCGGGAGGCACTGTCCACCGCGTCGGCCTCGTCCGGCACCAGTTGCGTATCGGATACCGGCGGCGGCGCGATCTACTCCTTCGCCACCGCCGGCACCACGCCCACGCCGCCACCCACGGGCAGCGTGAGCCCGGCACCGGCCGTCACGGTGACGGTGACCGAGACGGTCACGATGTACGTGACCGTGCCCGCGTCGCCGTCCGCCTCGTCCTCACCGTCGCCGTCCGCGTCGCCGTCCACCAGCCCATCGCCGTCCGGCACACCGTCCCGCCCGGCGACCGGCGGCAGCCCGTCGGCCGGCCCCGGCTCCAACGGCCCGGGTTCCAATGGCGGCTCCAGCGGAAACGGATCGACCGGCGGCGGCTCGACCGGCGGCACCGGCTCCACCGGTGACGCGTGCGGCGGCTCGACCGGCAGTGAAACCGGCGGCACCGGTGAAACCGGCGGTACCGGCGAGACCGGCAGCGGTGCGACCGGCGATCAGACCGGCAGCGGCGGCACCGCGAACGGCGGCGGCCGGAGTGGCGGCACCGGCGGCGACGCTCTCTACTCCGCGCAGACCAGGGTGAACAGCGCGGAGGTGGCGCTGGCGGAGGCCGAGCAAGCGCTCGCCGGTGCCGTGCTCAAGGCGCCGGTCGGCGGCAAGATCCTCTCCGTGGCCGGTGGCGTGGGCAGCACCGCCGCCGCCGGCAGCACGTTCGTCTCGCTCGGTGACATCGGCGGCATGGAGGTGCAGGCCGACTTCCCGGAGGCGGACGCGGGCCGGCTGAAGGTCGGCCAGGTCGCCGCGGTCACGCTCGCGGACCGGCCCGGTGAGACGTTCACGGCCACGGTCACCCAGGTCGACCCGGCCGGCACGGTCACGGACGGCATGGTCACCTACGGCACGCTGATCACCTTCGACACCGTGCCGGAGGACGTGCTGATCGGGCAGAACGCGCAGGCCACGGTCACGATCTCCGAGGTCGTCGGCGTGCTGCGGGTGCCGTCCTCGGCGCTCCGGGACGTGTCCGGCACAGCCGGCGTGGTGACGGTCCGGGCCGACGGCGTGGACAGCACGCGGACCGTGACCGTGGGGCTGGTCGGCGACGCGTACGCGGAGATCGTCTCGGGCCTGTCCGCCGGTGAGTCCGTGCTGGTGGCGAGCTGATCTCCGTACCCCCGTCGGGCTGCGGTTCTAAGATTTTGTTCAGTTTTCTCCGACCTGGCTCCGAGGCACTTTCGATAGATGTTGGAGCCGGTGTCCACGATCCGGTGGGGTACGGCAGGAGGCAACACGGTGCGGCAGCAGACCGAAGCACGGCCGACGAGGGTGCTCGTCGTCGACGACGAGCCGAACATCTGCGCGTTGCTGTCGGCCACGCTCCGCCTGATCCACTTCGACGTGCGGGTGGCGAACGGCGGGCACGAGGCGCTGACCGTCGCCACCGAGTTCGAGCCGGACCTGGTCGTGCTCGACGTGATGCTGCCCGACCTGGACGGCTTCCAGGTCGCTCAGCGGCTGCGGTCCGGCGCCCGGCCGGTGCCGGTGCTGTTCCTGACCGCACGCGACGCGGTCGAGGACCGCATCTCCGGGCTCACCGTCGGCGCGGACGACTACGTGACGAAGCCGTTCAGCCTGGAGGAGGTCGTGCTGCGGATCCGGGCGATCCTGCGCCGCAGCCGCGGCGACGCGGACGAGTCCGAGGACAACGGCCTGCTCCGGTACGCGGACCTGGAGCTGGACGAGGACGCGCACGAGGTCCGCCGCGGCGGCAAGCTGGTCGAGCTGTCCCCGACCGAGTTCAACCTGCTTCGCTACCTGCTGGTCAACGCGGGCCGGGTGGTCAGCAAGGCGCAGATCCTGGACCGGGTGTGGAGCTACGACTTCGGCGGCGACGGCCGGATCGTCGAGTCCTACGTCTACTACCTGCGCAAGAAGATCGACCGCTGGGAACCCCCGCTGATCCACACGGTCCGCGGCGTCGGCTACGCCCTCCGGCTGCCCCGGGGCGCCGACGAGTGAGTCTCTGGCGGCTCCGGCGGTGGCGGCACTGGACGCTGCGGTCCCGGCTGGTGCTGGTGATCGCGTCGCTGACCGCGGTGGCGCTGCTGCTCGCGAACCTGGCCGGTGTCTGGCTGCTGCGCAGCTACATGACCGACCAACTGGACGACCGGCTGGTGAACCGGATCGAGGACCCGGTCATGATGATCAACCGGATCTGCGACACGTCGTCCGACTCCGACTCCGCCACCGACTTCCTGCCCGGCGGTCCGCCGCAGCGCGGTCACGGCTGGCCCGGCCCGCTGGCCGGTCCGGAGCAGCTGCTCAGCCTCTACCGGTCGGACGGCACGCTGCTCTGCACCGACCGGCAGAGCGACGACGCGCAGGTCGCGCAGTCCGACGTGCTCGCGCAGGCCGGAAAGACCGACCCGGCCACGGTACGGATGACCGACGGCACCAACTGGCGGATCACCGTGCAGGAGAACTCACTGCTCGTCAACGACACACCGGTCACGCTGCTGACGCTGAAGGGCGCCTCGCTGGAGGACATCGACCGGACCGCGGACGGCCTGCTGCTGATCAACCTGGCCGTCGAGCTGGTCGTGCTGCTGCTGCTCGGCCTGGTCGCCGCGGTCGTCGTCCGGCTCGGCCTGCACCCGCTCACCCGGATGGAGGCGATGGCCGCCCGGATCAGCACCGGCGACCTGTCGCACCGCGCCGACGACGCGGACCCGCACACCGAACCCGGCCGTCTCGGCGTCGCGCTCAACTCCATGCTGGCCCGGATCGAGGCGGAGGTGAGCGCGCGTACCGCGTCCGAGGCCCGGCTCCGCCGGTTCGTCGCGGACGCCGGTCATGAGCTGCGCACGCCGCTGACCTCGATCCGCGGTTTCGCGGAGCTGTACCGGCGCGGCGGCTCCCCGCCCGGCCCGGTGCTGGACGAGACGATGAGCCGGATCGAGTCCGAGGCGGCCCGGATGGGCCTGCTCGTCGAGGACCTGCTGCTGCTGGCGAAGCTGGACGAGCAGCGCCCGCTGCAACGCCGGCCGGTCGACATACTGCAGATCGCGGCCGACACGATCCGGGACGCGCACGCCCGCGCCCCCGGCCGCCCGATCCGGCTGGCCGCACTCGGTCCGGACGACGGTGACTTCGAGCCGGTCACCGTGCTCGGCGACGAACACCGCCTCCGCCAGGTCGCCACGAACCTGGTCAACAACGCGCTGGTCCACACACCCCCGGACGCCCGCATCACCATCCGCGTCGGCCGCTGGACCCCCGCGGCACCGCCCCCGATCACCGAGGCCGCGCACCCCCGCAACGGCCGGCCGCAGCAGGCCCCGATGCCGGCCGTGGCGCCGGACACGGTGCCGATCGCGGCGGCCGGTTTCGCGGTACTGGAGGTCAGCGACACCGGCCCCGGCATTCCCGCCGAACACGCCGACCGCGTCTTCGAACGCCTCTACCGCGTGGAGAGCAGCCGGGCCCGCGGCAGATCCGGCGCCGGCGGCTCCGGCCTCGGGCTGTCCATCGTCGCCGCCATCGTCCAGACCCACGGCGGCCACGTCGAACTCGTCACCGCCCCCGGCCAGGGCGCCACCTTCCGCGTCCTCCTCCCCACGGACTGATCCACCGACGGACTGATCCACCGACGGACTGAGGCGACGGCCATGCGGCATCGATCGCCGAAGGCTGTCGCCGCAGAATCAGTTCTGACGTGGATTCGTCCCGGGGTGATTGCTCCGGCCACGAACTGAGCGACAAGATCACTACGCGAGTTACGTGGAACACTTTGTACCTCAAGGTGAGCGGCGATCGGTGGATCCACTGCCACGCTGGCACCTGCTCCTAGGAGGCGGCGTGGCTATCGAGTGGTCAGTTCGTGTGAACCAGGCGATCACGATTGATGACGCCGCCCATCTCGCCGGTCGATTCGTCGGTGACCTACTGGGTGAGGGGGTGGAGGCGTTCCGGGTGGAGGTGGTCGAAGCCACCTGTGAGCGCCTTCGCGGGGGCAGCAGCGGGCCGGTGGCGCCTGACGTGCTGACGACGAGCCGCGATCCGTTCGGCGACTCGGATTCCCGGCACGCCGACGTCGTGTTCCGGGTGCCGGCCCTCCCCGCCCTCGCCTACATATCGATGGCGGAGCATGTCCCTCGGGACGAGGATCCAGAGTCGGGCATGTTCGTGACCGTGAGCAGTGCGCGGTCCAACGAGTCGCAGGTGTTGGCGATTGCGGCAGCAAGCGCGTTCGCCGAACTCGCCGCCGGTGACGTGATCGACGAATCCGGGTGTCTCGGTGGCGAGCGGTTCATGTCGCCGCGCGCGGTCATCGAGCGGCTTGGTGCGGTCTCGCCGGCCTCGTCCGTCGCAGCCGCCGTCGACACCGTTCTGGCGAGGACGACGCTGCGCCGTGATTACCAGCCGCTGAGTGCCACGCAGATCTGACCGGTACTACCGGTCTTCCTGGTAGATGAGGTAGCCGCCGGCCGGGGTGACGTCGAAGACGCGCAGGGTGCGGTCGCGGAATGCGGTGAAGGCGTCGTCCAGGTCGGAGCCGGACAGCAGGACCCACGCCGGGTCCGGTGCGTTGCGGACCACGGTGCCGTAGACCGGGAAGCGGTCGCCGCGTTGGTCGAGGCGGGCGTCGATGACCGCGCAGATGACCCGTTCGCCGGTGAGGAACGTGATCCGGGTGCAGGTGTCGCGGTCGGAGTAGATGCGGTTCGCGCCGGCCTGGTCGAGCGCGGCGACCAGCGCGCGATCGTCGTCGGCGGCGGCGGACAGCGCGGGACCGCTGAGGATCAGCGCCGCGGTGGCCGCGACCGCGAGCGCGAGCACGGCGGCGAGCACCGCGGAACTGATCAGCCCGGCCAGCGCCGCCGGCAGCGTGCGCGCCTCGCGGCCCCACAGCCGGGCGGCGGCGTGCCAGAGCGGCCACAGCACCGCGGGCAGCGCGATCAGCGTGTAGTGCAGGTTCTTCGCGGCGGACGCCGGGGCCAGCGCGGAGTTGGCGGTCAGGAAGAAGACCGCGAGCGTGGTCGCGGTGGCCAGGATCAGCGCGAGCCGGCCGGCGTGCCGCGGTACCCGGGCGGGCGCCGCGTCGCCGAGCCCGCGGATCGCGGCGATCAGCGCGACGAGCAGCAGCGCCAGGTACGCCGGACCCCACCACGCCTGCCAGGTCACGCACTCGCCGGGCGCGCACAGGCCGGTGCTGATCGGGATCGCGGTGCCGAGCGTGCCGGTCAGCCGGTCCGCCGGCGGCGCCTCGACCAGGTTGCCGCTCGCCAGCACGAGCAGGTCGAACGGGCTGCGCGGCGCCCCGAGCACGGCGTAGACGATCAGCGGCACCGCACCGAGCGCGGCACCGGCCGCGACGATCGGCCAGACCAGCGCGCGCCGGACGCTGAGCAGCAGCATCACGCCCGCGGCCGCGACGAACGGCAGCACCCACCAGTGCGTCCACACCATCACACCGGCCAGCACGCCCCAGCCGAACAGGCCTGTCCCGGGCCGTCGCAGCTCGCCGCCGGCCAGCCGCACGGTGAGCAGCATCAGCAGCGCGACCGCGAAGAGCATTTCCGGGTACGCCCCGGCGCCGGTCAGCTCGTCGCGGATCACCCGGTCCGAGCCGAGCGCGAACAGGCCGATCGACAGCGCCGCGAACCACGGCGTGTAGAGGCGGCGGAGCAGCATGAACGCCATGATCAGGAACCCGGCGAAGCAGATCAGCGCGGGCAGCCGCACCGACCACCACCCGGTGCCGAGCACGCGCACGAACGGCGCCGCCAGGAACGCCTGCAGCGACCCCATGAACCGTTCGCTGTCCAGGAAGAGCGGCAGTTCCTGCCCCTGCGCGATGCGCAGCGCGGCCAGCCCCGCACCCGCCTCGGCCGCGTCGCCGGGCGGCACCTCGGCGCGCACCAGCAGCACCCGATAGCCCAGCCCGAGCAGCCCGAAGAAGATCGCCCACCCGGCTGCGGCCCGCCGATCCGGACTGTCCGACGGCCGCCGGTGCCCACGCGGCTCCGGCCGCCCGGTCAGCACCGGCACGCGCCGGCCACCGCGCGCCGGACGATCGTCCCGGCGCACGCCCTCGGCCGTCCCGGCGCTCACCGATCGAGTTTGCCACACCCCACCGGCAAGTATTGAGATCTCGCTATCGACAGCTTCTCAGTGCGTTCCGAGGCTGTCCTGGGGTGGCGTCGAGAGGGGGCGGCGACGCTACGCGCATGTCTGTGCGACGACCCCTCTTCGCTCGCCGCCCCTCCTGGATTGTCAACACCGGCCTCGGGCTGGCAATCGTCGGTGTCGGCGTGTGGGCCTACCTCTCCTTCGCCCAGCCCGCGCGGGGTGAGGCGAGCGCGACCACGAGCACGACGCGCACGCTGACCGTGCAGCAGGGCACGGTGACCGCCACGGTCACCGCGGACGGCACGGTGACCAGCGCGAACACGGCCAGCGCGAGTTTCGGCACGTCCGGCACGGTCACCGAGATCAACGTCCGGGTCGGCGACGTGGTGAAGAAGGGACAGGTGCTCGCGAAGGTCGACCCGACCGCGGCGAACCGGGACCTGGCGGCGGCACAGGCCGATCTCACGGCCGCGCAGGACGCGCTGGCCCGGGCCGAGGAGGCGGGCAGCGACACCACGTCCGCGGCGGCGCAGGTGACGCAGGCCGAGCTGGCGGTCGAGGAGGCGGCGGACGCGGTGGAGGGCGCCACGCTGACCGCGACCATGGACGGCACCGTCATCACGATCAACGGCAACGTCGGCGGTACGGCGAGCGGATCGTCATCGAGCCAGAGCGGCGACAGCGGCGGTGGGCAGACCGGCCAGAGCGGCACCAGCACCGCGTTCATCGAGATCGCCGACTTGGGCACGCTGGAGATCACGGCGTCGTTCGCGGAGGCGGACGCCACGAAGCTGGAGGAGGGCCAGGTCGCGACCGTCACCTGGAACGCGCTTACCGGCGTCACCGCGACCGCGACGGTCGCCGCGATCGATCCGAGTTCGTCCGCTTCGTCCGGCCAGAGCGAGTCCGTCACCTACGGCGCCACGTTCACGCTGGACGAGGTCCCGGAGGGTGCGAAGTCCGGCCAGACCGTGTCGGTCTCGGTCACCACCGGCACCGCGGAGAACGTCGTAATGGTCAACTCCGCCGCGGTCACGTCCAGCGGCCGCGGCCGCACGGTTACGAAGGTGGTGGACGGCCAACAGGTCGTGACGACCGTGGAGGTCGGCCTGGAGGGGGACACGATGACCGAGGTCACGTCCGGTCTGGCCGTCGGTGACCAGGTGGTCTACACGATCGAGGAGAGCAGCGGCGGCTCGGCCGAGCAGGGCGGCGGCTTCCCCGGCGGCGGCTCCGGCTTTCCCGGCGGCGGCCAGCAGGGCGGCTTCACCGGCGGCGGTACCCGTGGCGGCGGCGCACCGGCGGGTGGCGGCCGGTGACGACCGCGCCGACCTACCGGTGGGCGGACGCGCCGGAGAAGCCCACCACCCCGGTCCTCGACGTCCGGCAGCTGCGCAAGGTCTACGGCGAGGGCGAGGCCACCGTGCACGCGCTCGCCGGTGTCAGCCTCACCGTGCAGCGCGGTGACTACGTGGCGATCATGGGCTCGTCCGGCTCCGGCAAGTCCACGCTGATGAACATTCTCGGCTGCCTCGACGTGCCCTCCACCGGCCGTTACCTGCTGGACGGCGTGGACGTCAGCAAGCTCTCCGACCGGCAGCTCGCGGTGGTCCGGAACCGGCGGATCGGCTTCATCTTCCAGTCGTTCAACCTGATCCCGCGCACCACCGCGCTGGCGAACGTGGAGCTGCCGCTGGCGTACGCGGGCGTTAAGCCGGCCGCGCGCCGCAAACGCGCGCTGGCCGCGCTGGACCTGGTCGGCCTCGCCGCCCGCGCCGGTCACGAGCCGAACCAGCTCTCCGGCGGCCAGCAGCAGCGCGTGGCGGTGGCCCGCGCGCTGGTCACCGAGCCGGCGCTGCTGCTCGCGGACGAGCCGACCGGAAACCTGGACAGCCGGTCCACCGAGGACGTTCTGACGATCTTCGACGACCTGCACGGGCAGGGCCGGACGATCGTGCTGATCACGCACGAGGCCGAGGTGGGCGCGCGGGCCGGCCGGCTGATCCGGCTCTTCGACGGCCAGGTCCGCTCCGACGAGAGGAACCGCCGGTGAGCACCTGGGAGATCCTGAGGTTCGCCGGCAAGGGCGTGACCGCGAACAAGCTCCGCTCCGCGCTCACCATGCTCGGCATCCTGATCGGCGTCGCGGCCGTGATCCTGCTGGTCGCGGTCGGCAACGGCTCCGCGGCCGCGATCACCAGCCAGATCTCCGCGCTGGGCACGAACACCATCACGGTGATGAGCACGAACCGCGGCGGCACCACGAACACGGCGCTGACCACGGAGATCGCGGACGCGCTGCGGGACGAGACGCTGGCGCCGGACGTGCGATCGGTCTCGCCGGTGGTCAGCGCGTCCGGCACGCTCACCTACGACGGCACCGACCACGAGATCAGCCAGTTCATCGGCACCGGCGGCAGCTACCTGGCCGCGCAGTCCTACGAGATCGACCGGGGCGCCGCGTTCACCGACGCGGACGTGAGCCAGGGCCGGCGGGTGACCGTGATCGGGCAGACCGTGGCGGAGGAGCTGTTCGAGGGCGCCGACCCGGTGGGCGAGCAGGTCACGGTCGGCGGCGCGTTGTTCACCGTGGTCGGCGTGCTGGCCGAGAAGTCGTCGTCCGGCGTGCAGGACGCGAACGACCTCGCGATCGCACCGATCACCGCGGTGCAGCAGACGCTCGCCGGGTACGGGTCGCTCAGCTCGATCGTGGTGGAGGCGGTCTCCGCCGACCGGGTCACCGCGGCGCAGAACGAGATCGCCACGATCCTCGACCAGCGGCTCAAGGTCGCGGACGGGGACACCGCGCCGTACCGGATCCAGAACGCGTCGCAGCTGCTGGAGACGCAGACCGAGACCGCGGACACGTTCACCGTGCTACTCGGTGCGGTGGCCGGCCTCTCGCTGCTGGTCGGCGGCATCGGGATCACGAACATCATGCTGGTCACGGTCACCGAGCGGACCCGGGAGATCGGCATCCGGAAGGCGCTCGGCGCACCCCGCCGGGTGATCCTGACCCAGTTCCTCGCCGAGGCCACGATCCTGAGCCTGACCGGCGGCGGCCTGGGCGTGCTGATCGCGGTGCTCGGCAGCCGGTTCGAGATCGCCGGTGTCCAGCCGGTCATCGTGCCGAGCTCGGTCTTCCTGGCGCTCGGCGTCTCCGTGGCGATCGGCCTGTTCTTCGGCGGCTACCCGGCGAGCCGCGCCGCGGCACTCCGCCCGATCGACGCACTCCGCTACGAATAGGAACGCAGGTCACGATGGCTTTCAGAAGATCAAAGCACCGGGGTACGGACACGGTCGTACTGGAGACGCCGAAGCCGGACGACGACGGGCTGGCCGCGGAACTGGCCGCGGTCGCGCCGAGACAGTGGTGGAACCGCTGGACGCCGGTCCCGGCGGCCGTGCTGCTGCTGGGCGGCGGCATCATGGCGGGCGCCGAGATCCAGCAGCGCTGGGGCACCACCTCGGCACCGGGCGGCGGGATGACGTTCCCCGGCGGCGCGGCCGGTTTCCAGGGCCGTCAGGGCGCCGGTGAGCAGGCCACCCAGCCGAGCGCCGCACCGGCGGCGACCACCGGCGGTACCACCGAGGGCACCGTGAAGCTGGTGAACGGCACTACCGTGTACATCGTCACAGCGGACGGCCGGACCGTCACGGTGCGGACGTCGGACGCCACCGCGGTGCGGAAACCGGCCGACGGCACCCTCAGCGACCTGGCCGAGGGTGACACCGTCACGGTCGAGGGCACCGCGGGCGACGACAACTCGGTGACCGCGACCACGATCACCGAGCGTTAGCGGAGCGTCAGGGGCGGCGCGTCAGGCCGAGGCCGGTGCGCCGTCCACGGCCTCGTCCACGGTCGGGTACGTCTGCAGCACCTCGACCAGGCCGCTCACCTCGAGGATGCGCAGCACGCCACGCTGCGGCGCTGCGAGCCGGACCAGGCCGCCGCTGTCGTCCGTGCTGTTCTTGGCGCGGACGAAGACGGACAGACCGGTCGAGTCGCAGAACGAGACCTCCGCCAGATCGAAGACGAGCCGGGTGCGGCCCTTCTCCAACAGGTCGGTGATCTGATCCTGAAGCTGTGGGGCGGTGGCCATGTCGAGCTCACCTGCGACCGACACGACGACGACGTCATCGCGCTGTTCGGTCTTGACCGTCAAGGACATTTAGCCGACCTCCTGTTATGGACGAAACGCTACTCCACCGGCGGCATGCTTGCAGTGTGAGGCGGATGCCAGATACTTGGCGTCGAGCAACTAACCGTCGTCGCTCCGGTGATAGTGTCCCACCGGTCGGTCAACTGAGTGATCCCCAGGTACCGAGACTCCGGACGGCTTGCCCACGGAGCTGACAGGAGGCGAACGTGGCGCTCAGCACGGAGGCGGCGAGCCGGCTCACCGCACGGCTCGACGAGCACGAGGATCAGATCTCGGAGCTGTGGGTCCGCCAGGTCGCCGCGACGCTGCGCGGGCGGCTCAGCCAGGGCGAGCTCGACCGGCAGGTCCGCGAGCTGTTCCGGTCCCTGCGTGACCTACTGGCGGCCGGCGGCACACAGCTGGAGGACAACGACGGCGGCGAGCTCCGCGCGCTGCTGTCGGAGATGTCCCGCTCCCGGGCGCTGCAGGGCTTCACCTCCACCGAGACCGCGGTCAGCGTCTTCGCGGTCAAGGACGCGTTCGCCACCGCCACGAACGTCTACGACGACGCGCAGGCGATGAGCGACTACATCGGGTTCGGCGCGCTGATCGACCAGCTCGGCCTGTTCACGTTCGCGACGTACGCGCAGGCCCGCGAGGAGGTCATCGCGGACCAGGCGGAGCAGCTGCTGGAGCTGGCCACGCCGGTGGTCAAGCTGTGGGACGGCGTGGTCGCGGTCCCGCTGGTCGGCACGCTCGACTCGGCCCGCGCCCAGGTGGTGATGGAGCGCCTGTTGCAGACGCTGGTCGACACCGGCTCGCCGTACGCGATCATCGACATCACCGGTGTCCCGGCGGTGGACACCCAGGTCGCCCAGCACGTGCTGAAGACCGTGGTCGCGGCGCGGCTGATGGGCGCGGAGTGCATCATCTCCGGCATCCGGCCGCAGATCGCGCAGACCATCGTGGCGCTCGGCATCGAGTTCGGTGACATCGCCACGAAGGCCACGCTGGCCGACGCGCTCCGGCACGCGCTGCGCCGCACCGGCGCCGACGTGGCCCGCCGCGGTGCGGCCCGGCGGGAGAACTGATGGAACGCGTACCGGTCCTCAAGATCGGGGATTTCCTCCTGGTGTCGATCCAGGTCGACATGGAGGACCAGATCGCGCTGCAACTGCAGGAGGACCTCTCCGAGCGGATCGTTCAGACCGGCGTGCACGGTGTGATCATCGACATCACCGCGCTGGACATCGTCGATTCGTTCGTCGGCCGGATGCTCTCCACGATCGCCGCGATCTCGAAGGTGCTGGACGCGGAGACCGTCGTGGTCGGCATGCGTCCGGCCGTGGCGATCACGCTGGTCGAGCTGGGCCTGTCGCTGAACGGGATTCGTACCGCCCTGAACGTGGAGCGCGGTATGGAGCTGCTCGCCCGTGCGCGCGAGGAGGAATTCCTCGACGGCGAGGACGACGAGCAGCCCGCGGAAGACGGGACGGCGGTGTCGTCGTGACCATGGGCTTCGCCGGCGCCGCGGATGCCGGCGGCACGCTCGTGATCTCCAGCGACGAGGACGTGGTCCGCGTCCGGCAGCTCACCCGTACCGTGGCGGTCAAGGTCAAGCTCTCCCTGGTGGACCAGACGAAACTGGTGACGGCCGCCAGCGAGCTGGCCCGCAACACGCTGGTCTACGGTGGCGGCGGTACGGTCGAGGTGACCGTCGTCGACAACGGGCGACGGCGCGGTGTACGAATAGTCTTCAGTGACCAGGGTCCCGGCATCGCCGACCTGAACCTCGCGCTCACCGACGGCTACACCACCGGCGGCGGCCTCGGGCTCGGGCTGAGCGGGTCGCGGCGGCTGGTGGACGAGTTCGACATCCACACCGCGGTCGGCGAAGGCACCCGCATCACAGTGACCAAGTGGTCGCGCTGAGGCGAACCCTCGGGCACTGAACGACAGAGGGGCGCACATGTCCGACGAGGGCACCTGGTTCCGCATCGACAACGCCAGCGTGGCGTCGACGGTGCGCCGCGCCGCCGACCGGCTGGCCGAGACGCTCGGGTTGCCCGAGAAGGCCGCGTCCGACCTGTCGATCGTGACCGCGGAGATGACCAGCAACCTGCTCAAGCATGCGGTCGAGGGCACGCTGCTGCTGCGCCCGGTGCGCAACGCGGACACCGCCGGTGTGGAACTGGTCGCGGTCGACTCCGGGCCCGGCATGGCGGACCTGCCCGAGTCCATGCGGGACGGGCACTCCACGTCCGGCACGCTCGGCATCGGGCTCGGCGCGATCGTCCGGCAGGCCGGCTGGTGCGACATGCACTCGGTGCCGGGCCGCGGTACGACGCTGGCCGTGCAGGTGTGGCCGGGTGACGTGCCGGAGCCGGCCTGGGCGGCCGGGGCCAGCCGGCCGATCACCGGCGAGGCGGTCAGCGGCGACGGCTACGCCATCCGGGTGGCCGGCGGCCGGCACCAGGTGCTGGTCAGCGACGGTCTCGGGCACGGCCCGCTGGCCGCCACCGCGAGCCAGGCCGCGGTGAACGCGTTCCGGGCGGCACCGGCCGTGCCCCCGGCGGCGCTGGTCGAGACCGTGCACCGGGCGATCGCGCACACGCGCGGCGCCGCGATCGCGATCGCGGAGCTGGACGCGGCCGCCGGCCTGGTGCGCTACGCCGGGCTGGGCAACATCGCGGGCACGATCGTGGAGGGGACCAGCCGGCGCGGCATGATCTCGCTGCCCGGCATCGCCGGTCACCAGCGCCGCCAGATCCGGGAGTACGAATACCCGATCTCCCGGTCCGCGGCCGTGGTGATGCATTCGGACGGCGTGGTGGACCGCTGGCAGCCCGCCGACTATCCGGGACTGAACACGGCCGCGCCGGTGCTGATCGCGGCCACCGTGCTGCGCGACGCCGGCGTGCGTCGCGACGACGCCTGCGTGCTGGCTGCGAGACTGCCCTCATGAGCGAATTCGTGCTGCTGCGGATGGCGCTGCGTCGTGAGCACGACATCTTCGTGATCCGGCAGCGCGGTCGCGAGGTGGCGGCCGCGGTCGGGCTCGAGCACCAGGACCAGATCCGGCTCGCGACCGCGCTCAGCGACGTCGCCCGCCTGCTGCTGCCGGTTCCCGGCGACGCGGACGTGGCATTTGTTGCGCAGATGGGAACACCTCCTAGGCTGGTGGTGGAGATTGTCGCCGGTCCGGGGGCGGCGGCGTTGCTGGACGGCGGGCCCGCGGGCCGCCTGGTGCACACGATGGAGGTCGACGGTGACGAGCACGCTACGCGCGTCCGGCTGGTCAGCCGACTTCCGATCGGCGCCGTGCCGTTGACCGAGGAACGAATCGCTCACCTGCGCCGGGAGGTCGCCGCGAACGAGCCGGGCACGCCGCTGGACGAGCTCGCCGTGCAGAACCGCGAGCTGATGTCCGCGCTCGAGGAGGTGCGGGCTCAGCGCGACGAACTGGCCGAGACGAACCAGGGCGTGATGGCGCTCTACAACGAGCTGTCCCAGGAGCTGGAGGAGACCAACCGCGGCGTGGTCGCGCTCTACAACGAGCTGGACGAGAAGTCCGCCCAGCTCAAGGCGGCCAGCGAGGCGAAGAGCCGGTTCCTGGCCAACGTCAGCCACGAGCTGCGCGCGCCGGTCACCGCGGTCATCGGCCTCACCCGGCTGCTCGCCGACTCCGGCTCCGACCCGCTCACCGGCGAGCAGGCGCGGCACGTCGACCTGATCCGTGGTTCCGCGACCGACCTGCTCACGCTGGTCAACGACCTGCTCGACCTGGCCAAGGCGGAGGCCGGCCGGTTGGAGCCGGTCTGGGCCGAGGTGGATCTGCGCGCGTTGTTCGGCCAGCTGCGCGGCACCGCCCGGGCGATCATCACCCGGCCCGACGTGGAGCTGGTGGTGGCGGACCCGCCGGCCGGCTCGACCGTGACCGCGGACGAGGCGCTGCTCGCCCAGGTGCTGCGCAACCTGCTGACCAACGCGATCAAGTTCACCGAGCGCGGCACGGTCTCGATGTCGCTGCGCGCCGCCACCGGTCAGGACGGCTGGGAGATCGAGGTCGCCGACACCGGCATCGGCATTCCGCCGGAGCTGCACGAGCGTATCTTCGAGGAGTTCTACCAGGTGCCCGGCAGCTCGACCGGGCGCACCGGCACCGGCCTCGGCCTGCCGTACGCGCAGCGGCTGGTCACGCTGCTCGGCGGCTCACTGCACCTGACCAGCGAGCCCGGTAAGGGCAGCGTGTTCACCGTCGTGCTGCCGCGCCGGCCGATGCCCCCGGCACCGGCTCAGCGTGACGAGGGGTGAGACGGGTGCACGTCGACCCGGCGACCGTCCTGGTCGTCGATGACAATCCCACCAAGCGCTATCTGCTGGTCAGCTGGCTGAGCCGGGCCGGCTACGCGGTCGTGGAGGCGGAGACCGGCCGGGAGGCGCTGGAGCTGGTCGACGTCAAACCGGTCGACCTGGTGGTGCTGGACGTACGCCTGCCCGACATGTCCGGCTTCGAGGTGTGCGAGAAGATCAAGGGAAACCCGCGGCACGCCGCGCTGCCGGTGGTGCACGTCTCCGCGCACGCGGTCGACGTGCAGGATCGCGCGCACGGCCTGAACCGGGGCGCGGACGCGTACCTGGTGGAGCCGATCGAGCCGGAGGAACTGGTCGCCACCACGCAGGCGGTGCTGCGCTACTACCGGGCCCGCAAGCAGGCGGAGACGCTCGCGAAGCGGATGGCGCTGCTGGCCGAGACCACGCTCGCGATCAACTCGGCGGCCGACTTCCCGCACCTGCTCGCGGCCGCGGCCCAGGGCGCCGCCAAGATCTTCCAGGGGCCCGCGGCCGTGGTCACCGCCACCGGCGACGGCGACTTCTGGGCCGCCACCTGCGAGAACTCGGAGCAGGAGCCGGTGCTGCGGCCGTGGCGGGCGAGCCACGACATCGCGGTCGGCACCTCGTTCCGGATCGACCCGGCCGCCGACTGGTCGCTGCTGGCCTGGCCGGACGACGACCCGGTCGGCATCGCCGTCACCCGGATCCGTCCCGACCGGCCCGCGGTCCAGGTCGCGGTGCCCGCCGCCGCCAACATTCCCGGTGCACCCGTGTTGCGCCAGCTCGCGCAGGCGACCGCGGCCGCGGTCGAGGCGCAGCGCTCCTACGACGAGGAGCACCGCGTCGCGATCACGCTCCAGCGCAGCCTGCTGCCCCGCCGCCTGCCCGACGTGACCGGGCTGGACCTGGCCCGCCGCTACGAGCCAGCCAGCGCGCACACCGAGATCGGCGGCGACTTCTACGAGCTGACGATGATCGACGGGCGGCTGCTGGTCGCGATCGGCGACGTGGCCGGGCACTCGCTGCACGCGGCCACCGTGATGGCGGAGCTGCGCCACGCGCTGCGCGCCTACGCGGTCGAGGGCCACCCGCCCGGCACGCTGCTGACCCGGATCAACGACCTGATGCTGACGCTGCTGGCCGGCGAGGTCGCTACGGTCTGCGTGATGCTGATCGATCCGGCCACCGGCCACGTGCGGATGGCCAACGCGGGCCACCTGCCACCGCTACTGATCACGGACGGCCACACCGAGTTCATCGAGGACCGCGGCCCGCTGCTCGGCCTGCGCGCCCAGCGACCGGACGACACCGAGTTCGTCGTGCCGCCCGGCGCCACGCTCGTGCTCTACACCGACGGCCTGATCGAACGCCGCGACGCCACCATCGACGACGGCCTCCGCGCACTCGCCGCGGCCGCCTCGTCCGGCGTTGACGACCACCTCGACGACTTCTGCGACCGCCTTCTCTCCGAACTCACCGGCCAGGAGATGAGCGACGACATCGCGGTCGTCGCCCTCCGCCGTCGCTGAAAAAGCGGCCACCGGTCCAGCGCCACCCCGCCCGATCTCGAAGCGGCCACGACACGGCCGCCATAGGGTACCCGGTTGACAGCGGCTATTCACTGAGTGAATAGTAGCGCCATGTCGACCGGCCATGTGCTCCTGGGGCTGTTAGCCACCGGCCCGAAGCACGGATATGAGTTGAAACGGGCCCACGACGCGCACATGCCGCGGGCCAAGCCGCTGGCGTTCGGGCAGGTCTACGCGACGCTCGGGCGGCTCCAGCGGGACGGTCTGGTCGCCGAGGGCGACCGTGACCGCGATGCCGGCCCGGAGCGCACCAGCTTCACGCTGACCGACGCCGGGCGGGCCCGCCTCGACGAGTGGCTGGCTGAGGTCGAGGCACCGGCCCCGTTCGTGTCCAGCGAGCTGCTGGCCAAGGTGGTGGTGGCCCTGCTCGCGGCGGACTCGCGACGGGCCGGTGCCTACCTGGCGGCGCAGCGCGCGGCGCACGCGGCGCGGCTGCGCGAGCTGACCGCGGCCAAGCTCGACCCGGAGTCGGCGCTCGGCGACGTGATCGCCGCCGACTTCGCCATCTCACATCTCGACGCCGACCTGCGCTGGATGGAGACCACCATCGCGCGCGTCAACGAGTTGCAGCAGGGGGTTCCGGCATGAGCGATCCGATTCTGGCCGCACGCGGGCTGGTGAAGTCGTACGGTGCGTCACCGGCGCTGCGCGGCGTGACGCTCGACGTCGCGGCCGGTGAGATCGTGGCGGTGACCGGCCCGTCCGGCTGCGGCAAGTCCACACTGCTGCACTGCCTGGCCGGCATCCTCCGGCCGGACGCCGGCGAGGTCACCTACCGCGACCAGCGCGTCGACCTGTTGGCAGAGGCGGCGCGGTCCCGGCTGCGCCGCTCCGAGTTCGGCGTGCTGTTCCAGTTCGGCCAGCTCGTCGCGGAGCTCACCGCGGCGGAGAACGTCGCGCTTCCGCTGCTGCTCGCCGGCACCCGGCGGCCGGCGGCCCGGACCGCGGCGCTGACCTGGCTGGACCGGTTGGGCGTGGCCGACCTCGCCGGCAAACGCCCGGGCGAGATGTCCGGCGGTCAGCAGCAGCGCGTCGCGCTGGGCCGGGCGCTGGTCACCGAGCCGCGCGTGCTGTTCGCGGACGAGCCGACCGGCGCGCTGGACACGCTCGCCGGTGAGCAGGTGATGGGCCACCTGGTCCGGCTGGCCCGCGCGCAGGACACCACGGTCGTGCTGGTCACGCACGAGCCGCGGATCGCCGGCTACGCGGACCGGGAGCTCGTCATGCGCGACGGTGAGATCGTCACCGCGGCGATGGCGGCCGCCCGGTGAGCCCCGGCACCGCGCTGCGCCTGGCCTTGGCCGGCACCCGCACCGACACGCTGCGGGTGACGCTGACCGCGGTCAGCGCGGCGCTCGCCTCGGTGGCCGTGCTCTGCGCCGTGACCGTGCTGGCCATCCGCACACCGGACACCGGCGACGGCCTGTCCGTCCAGTACCGGTCGGATCTGATGCAGCAGCCGGGCCTGCGCCCGGGCGTGGCGATCGCGCTGCTGCTGCTCTGCATCCCGGTGCTGGCACTGGCCGCGCAGTGCTCACGGCTCGGCGCACCGGCCCGGGACCGGCGGCTGGCCGTGTTCCGGCTCGCCGGTGCCACGCCCGGGCAGACGCTCGCGGTGATCGCCGTGGAGACCGGCCTGGCCACGCTGATCGGCACGCTTACCGGCCTGGCCGTCTTCCTCGGCGGGCACCGGCTGCTGGACCGGCGGAACGCGCGCGGCGAGCTGTGGCTGCCCACGGACGTGCTGCCGCCCGCCTGGGCGATCGTGGCGATCTGCGTGGCGCTGCCGGTGGCCGCGATGCTGGTGGCCGCGCTGTTGTTGCGCCGGGTGCGGGTGACCCCGTTCGGCGTGGCCCGTCAGGCGACCCGGCACCGGACACCGCACACGTGGCCCGGGCCGGTCCTGGCGGTCGGGCTCGCGCTGTTCCTCGGCTTCGCGCCGCTCACCGCGTGGTTCGGGGAGCGTGCGAAGACCGTCGAGGACTGGTTCGTCTACCTGGTCTTCGTCGTGGTCCCACTGGTCATGGCGGTGTCCGTGATCGCCGGGACCGGGGCGATCGCGTACCTGGTGGGCGTGGCGATGCGCCGGTGGGGCCGGGCGCCGTCCACGCTGCTGGCCGGTGCGCGGCTGATGGCCGACCCGTGGAGCGGCAGCCGGGTGCTCGCCGCGCTGCTGGCCTGCGTGCTGGTCGGCGGCGTGTCGGCCGGCTTCCGGGCCCGCTTCCAGGCTCTGGCCGACGCGAAGTCGGCCGTGGACCTGCGCTGGACCGCGGTGACCGGCGAGCCGGCGCTGTCCGGACCGCACCAGGACGGCTTCTACCTCAACGCGATGGACCTGGTGGATCTCGCCGTCGCCGTCGCCGTCGCCATCACGGCGCTGGCGCTGCTGATCGCGGCCGCGGACGGTCTGGTGTCCCGCCGCCGCACCTACGCATCGCTGGTCGCGACCGGGGTGCCGCGCGGCGTGATCGCCCGTTCGGTGGTGTGGCAGGTGTTCGTCCCGGCCGTACCGGCGGTGCTGATCGCGGGGCTGTCCGGCTGGCTGGTCACGCGCAGCCTCGGGACGGAGATCCGGTCGGGCGGCATCCAGGGCACGATCTGCACGGCCGACGGCCCGATCTGCAGCGACCCGGTCGCGAGCGCGCCGTTCCTGCGTACGGTCGACGTCGGGCCGATCGTGCAGGCGGTGCCCGTACCCGTGCCGGGTCTTCTGCTCCTGATCGGCGGCGCGCTGCTGGCGGTGCTGGCCACGATCGGGATCAGCCTGCTCTTCCTGCGCGGCAGCACCGCGGTCGAGGAGCTGCGGGCCGCCTGACGACGCGGACCGGCCGGGTCAGGGGACCTGGCCGGTCCGCGGACGTCAGACCGTGGCGCGGCCCAGCCGGTCGAGGATCCAGGAGAGCACGAATGCCTCTTCCTTCCACGCGTCGTAGCGGCCGCTAGGGCCGCCGTGACCCGCGCCCATCTCCGTCTTGAGCAGGAATGTCCCGTCCGGTACCACGTGCCGCAGCCGGGCGATCCACTTGGCCGGCTCGTGGTAGAGCACGCGCGTGTCGTTGATCCCGGTCATCGCGAGGATCTGCGGGTACGCCTGCGCGGTCACGTTCTCGTACGGTGTGTACGACTTCATGTACTGGTACACCTCGGCCGATTCGAGCGGGTTGCCCCACTCCTCCCACTCGATCACGGTGAGCGGCAGCGACGGGTCGAGGATCGAGTTCAGTGCGTCCACGAACGGCACCTCGGCCACCACGCCGGTGAACGCGTCCGGCGCCAGGTTCGCGATCGCGCCCATCAGCAGGCCACCGGCCGAGCCGCCGCGCGCCACGATCCGGTCGGCGGACGTCCACCCGGCCTTGGTCACGTGCCGCGCGGCCGCGACGAAGTCGGTGAACGTGTTCTTCTTCGCCAGCAGCTTGCCGTCCTCGTACCACCGGCGGCCCATCTCACCGCCGCCGCGCACGTGCGCGACCGCGAAGATGACGCCGCGGTCCAGCAGCGACAGCCGGGCGATCGAGAAGTACGGGTCCATGCTGGACTCGTACGATCCGTAGCCGTAGAGGACCAGCGGGGCCCGGCCGTCCCGGGCCACGCCCTTGCGGAACACCAGCGAGATCGGCACCCGGGTGCCGTCTTCCGCGAGCGCCCAGTCCCGGTGCTGCTCGTACCCGTCCGGGTCGAAGTCGCCCAGCACCGGCTGCCGCTTGCGCAACGTCAGCGCGCGGGTCACCAGGTCGTAGTCGTAGACCGAGTTCGGCGTGACGAACGAGGTGTAGTGCAGCCGGATCGAGTTCGTGTCGTACTCCGGGTTGCCGGACAGGCCGACGTCGTAGAGCGGCTCCGGGAACTCCAGGTCGTAGCTGTCCGTGCCGCCGATCGGCAGCACGCGCACGCCGGTCAGCCCGTTCTTGCGCAGCGACACCACCAGGTGGTGGGTGAACGCGTCGACCGACTCCAGCCGGGTGCCCGGCTCGTGCGGGATCAGCGGCACCCAGTCGCCCGGGTTGTCCGCCGACGTGTACGCCAGCGCGAAGTCCTCCGCGCCGTCGTTGTGCAGGATCAGGAACCGGTGCCCGTGGTGCTCGACGGAGTACTCCACGCCCTGCCGGCGCGGCGCGATCAGGACCGGTTCGCTGAGCGGCGCGTGCGCCGGGATTGCCCGTACCTCACTGGTGATCTTGCTGCTCGCCTCGACCAGGACGAACTTCTCCGACCGGGTCAGGCCCACGCCGACCCAGAACCGCTCGTCCGGCTCCTCGAACACGATCGCGTCGTCGGCCGTCGGCGTGCCGATCACGTGCCGCCACACCCGGTACGGCCGCCAGGCGTCGTCCACGGTCAGGTAGAACAGCACCGAGCCGTCCGCGGACCAGGCGCTGCCGTAGGACACCTCGGGCACCGCGTCCGGCAGCACCTCGCCGGTGGTCAGGTCCTTGACGTGCAGCGTGAACCGCTCGTCACCGGCGAAGTCCACCGAGTACGCCAGGCGCCGCCCGTCCGGGCTCACGTCGAACGTGCCGAGCGCGAAGAAGTCGTGCCCCTCGGCCAGCACGTTGCCGTCCAGCAGCACCTCCTCGCCGGCCAGTGGCGCACCGTCGGCCGGGATCGGCGGGTCCGTCTCGCCGGGCGCGACCGCACGCCGGCAGTGGATGCCGTACTGGCTGCCCTCGACCGTGCGGGAGTAGTACCAGTAGTCACCCTTGCGGGAGGGTACGGAGAGGTCCGTCTCCTGTGTCCGCTCCTTGATCTCGTTGAAGATCTTGTCCCGCAGGCCGGCCAGGTGCGCGGTGACCGCGTCCGTGTACTCGTTCTCCGCGGTGAGGTAGGCGATCGTCTCCGGATCGTCCTTCGCGGTCAGCCAGGCGTATGGGTCCACGACCGTGTCGCCGTGGTGGGTGCGCTCGGTCGGCACCCGCTTTGCGATCGGCGGTCGGGCGTGGGCAGGCGTCTCGGTGGTCACGCCTCCCCACGTTACCGGCGCCGTACCGGCTGTCGCCTGAGGACTTGCACAACCGTGTTCGAACATGTGTACGATAAGCCGCCGTTGTCGACTGGGGGTCGTTGCGGACAGGGGAAAACAATCATGGGATCGAGCGCCGACGACGCGATCCTGCGTCGCCTGATGGAGATCTGCGGCCCGCAGTTCGCCCGGCCCGGCGGCCCCGCCGACGCCGTCGCCGGCACCCAGCCCCACTGGGTCGCCGCGCCACCGCACACCCAGGGCGCCGCCGAGGTGCTGCGCGTCGCGGCGCGCGCCGGCCTCACTCTCACCGCGCGCGGCGCCGGTTCGAAGCTCGACTGGAGCGTGCCGCCGCACGGCCTCGACCTGGTGCTGGACACCGGCCGCCTGGCTGGTCTGCGCCGCCACGCCGAGCCGGACCTGCTGGTCGAGGTCGGCGCCGGTACGCCACTGCGCTCGGTGCAGACCGTGCTGGCCGGCGTCAACCGCCGGCTCGCCATCGACCCGCCATCCGCCGGCCCGACCATCGGCGGCGTGCTCGCGGCGGACGAGACCGGCCCGCTCCGCCACCGCTGGGGCTCACCGCGCGAACAGATCCTGCACCTGCGCTGCCTCACCATCGAGGGCGAGCTGCTGCAGCTCACCGGCGACGCGGTGCGCGAGTTCGGCGACGCCGGTGGGTTCCCCGGCCAGGTCGAGGGCATCCCGGCCGGGCTGCTCGGCGGCTTCCCGCGCCGGCCCGCCCGCTTGGCCGGCTGCGCCGACCCGCTGCCCGGCATCATCACGTCCGCCACGCTCCGCGTGCTGCCCCGGCCCGGCGCACGGCTCTGGGTCTCCCGCACGCTGGCCAACCCGTCCGAGGCCCGCGACCTGATCCTCGGCATCCGTAGCTCGGCCGTGCACCCGGACGCGATCGAGATCGACCTGCCTGCCGGCCGTCCCGCCGGCATCCCGCGGCAGCGCGCCGTCCGCGAGACGGCCGGCACGCTCTCCATGCTGCTGGAGGGCGACCCCGCACCGGTCGGCGTCCGCGCCGCGGTCCTGGTCGACCTGCTCGGCGGCGACGCCCGCCCGGAGAGCACACCGCCGGTCTGGTGGGGCCGGGCCCCGTTCGACGCCGGCGAGGTCGGCCTGCGCATCGACCTGCCCCCGGCCGACCTGCACGCCGCGGTCTACGCGCTCCGCGACGCCGTCGGCGCCGCGGTCCCGGTCCGCGGCCGCGCCGGCGTCGGCGTCATCCACGCCGCCCTCCCCGCCACACTCACCCCCGCCCGCGTCTCCGCCATCCTCGACGCACTCCGCGGCATCCTCCTGGCCCGCGACGGCACCTGCACCGTCC
Organism: Catenuloplanes indicus; assembly: GCF_030813715.1. NCBI lineage: Bacteria > Bacillati > Actinomycetota > Actinomycetes > Micromonosporales > Micromonosporaceae > Catenuloplanes > Catenuloplanes indicus. The sequence continues at coordinate 4,584,770 of NZ_JAUSUZ010000001.1, read as the reverse complement.
TCTCCGCCCCGGCCACGGTCCGCGCTGCCGTCAACCCCTGCGGACCGTGACCGGGCCGCGGGTCAGCCGGCGATGACCGTGATGTCGGGCGCTGCGTAGTCGCTGCGGAGCCAGCCCGCGTCTTGGATGTAGAGCCGGACCGGGTAGGTGCCCGGCGCGAGCCCGCTCGGCAGGCCGGCACGGATGGTCAGTGTTCCGTCACCAGGCTCGTGACTACCGTTCAGCGGGAGCTCGTGGCCGTTCGGCAGCACCAGGTAGAGGCCGGAGGTATTGACCGGCGCGACCGGTGCGGTGATCGCCATGGTGAGCACCAGCGACGCGCCGGTCTCGGACGCGGCGAACGTCTGTCGCTCCCAGGACAGGTCGCTCGCGACCGGTGGGGTCGTGTTCGGCAGGCGCTCGATGGTCAGACCGATGGCGGGCGCCTGGTAGCCGGGGCCGTAGAGCGCGACGTTGCCTGCGCCGTCCACCACGGCCAGCGAGACGAAGATGCACTCCTCCGCGCCCTGCCGCATCCGGACCGGGACGCTGACGGTGTCGTCGGAGTTGACCGTCGGCGTCGCCGAGACGTCTTGGCACGACCCCACCTGAAAGTCGCTCTGCACCAGGCTGACGCCGCCCTGAGCGCCGTCGACCGCGAGCGTCAGCGTGGTCCAGGTGTCACCGTGCCAGTTGTTGACCGGGTTCGGCGTAGCGGTGAACGCGCGGACGCTGAGCGATTCGTTCGACGTGACGGTGACCGACGGGACGTCCAGCCCATCCGTGATCACGCCTGTGTTGCCGGAATTGTCGGTCAGGGCCACGGACGTGAGGTGCCACACACCCGAGGGTGCGCCCGCCGGTACGTGCACCAGTGCGGTGCAGTGCGGCTGGAACAGGCCGCTGGTGCTGGTCTCGCCGCACCACGTGCCGGATCCCGGGATCGTCTCGACCCGTGCCTCACCGTTGATGGTCTGCCCGCCCGGGCCGGTGAACGTCACGACCGCGTGTGAGATGCCGGACGGATAGTCGACCGGGCTGAGGCTGACGCGCAGCGCACCCGTGCCGGCGAAGACGTACGGCTCGCGCCCGTCCGGTATGCCGGTCAGCGAAATGTGCTGCAGCGTCGGCGCGACGTCGTCCACCAGCGTGGTCGCGGTCAATGACGGCAGGCCGTCGGTGACGGTCAGCGTCGCGCCGATCGTCGTCACCTCGACCGAGGTCACCACCCACTCGGCCGTGCCGGTCGCGGAATGGCGGGGTGGGGCGAAGTCGTACACGTACGTCGACGCGGTCGCCGGTCCGGACACGTGCCGGGCCACCGCGTAGTGCCCCTGGTCACCGAACTGGAACGTGATCCGGTGGCTCAGGCCGACGAACTCTCCCGGCCCGTCGCCGCGCTGTCGCAGCGTTACCGTGCCGGACGGCCCGTAGGAATCCGTGTTGCTGTCCGTGACGGTCCAGGTCAGTGGCGTGACGTCGCCGTTCGACGCGTCTACCTGTGTGCTGCCGAACGAGATCGACGTCAGCGACAGCGTGCTCGAGGCCGCCGAGGCGGGCGTGGCGCCCACCAGTACCGCCATTACCGCGAGCAGAGGAATCGATGCTCTCCGTGCTGTTAAGCGCATGACGACGTTTGTACCGTCCACACGCAACGGTCCTCTATGGATCGTTGCGCAGCACCAGGATGGCGATGTCGTCGCGTGGTGGGTCTATCGAGAACCCGATCGCGGTGGAACGCAGGCGGGCCGCGATCACGTCCGCCGAGTACCCGGCCAGCGGTCCGGACGCGGTCCGCAGCCGTTCCGGTCCGAAGAGCTCACGGCCGCGCCGGCGTTCGGTGACGCCGTCCGTGTAGAAGACCAGCGCGTCGCCCCGGCGGATCTGCACCTCGGTGGCCGGTGACGCGATCGCGTCGATCAGGCCGAGCGCGGTACCGCCGGTGCCGACGAACGTGGCCCGCCCGTCCGCGCGGATCAGCACCGGCCGGTCGTGGCCGGCCAGGTAGAGCGTGGTGTCCAGCAGCCCGTCGGTGGACCGGCCGACCGCAGCCAGCGCGAGCGTGCAGTAGCGGCCGCCGCCCCGTTCGACCAGCGTGTCGTTGAGGCGGGCGAGCACCTCGGGCAGCGGCTTGCCGTCCCGGGCCAGCACCCGGATCACGTCGCGGACCAGGCCGGTCACGGCCGCGGCCTGGACTCCCTTGCCGGAGACGTCGCCGACCACGACCAGCCAGCGGCCGTCCGGCAGCGGCATCACGTCGTAGAAGTCGCCGCCGACCTCGATGTCCGAGCCGGTCGGTACGTACTCGGCCGCGAAGCCGATGCCGGGCACGACCGGCAGCACCGGTGGCAGCAGCGACTGCTGGAGCGTGCGTGCGACCCGACGGCGTTCGTCGTGGATGCGCGCGTTGTCGATGGCGAGACCGGCGCGGCGGGCCACGTCCTCGAGCACCGCGATCTCGTCCGGGTCGTGCCGCTGGCGATTGTGCCGGCCGACCGCGAGCGTGCCGAGTGCCTGGCCGCGCGCGATCAACGGCAGCGCGATGCCGTCCGTGGGCGCGCCGAGCGGCGCCTGGCCGCCGGTGCGGGAGACCTCGCGCAGCCGGGCCAGCGCGGAGTCCGGCCCGCTCTCCTTGAGCGCGGCGTGCAGCTGGGGGAGTGCGGACTCGTCCGCATGGATCGCGGTGGCCAGCTCCAGCCGGCCCCACTCGTCCGTGGTGTGCACCGCGCACCACTGGCCCAGCCGCGGCACGACCAGCTGCGGGATGAGCGCCATCGTCAGCTCGACGTCGAGCGACTGCGCGAGCAGTTCGCTGGCCTCGGCCAGGAACGTCAGCCAGGTCTGCCGGCGCAGGTCGGCGCGGCGCAGCCGGTCGTTCTCCAGGTGCAGTGACAGGCGTTCCGCGACCAGCGTGGCCAGCGGCGCGGCATATCCGGACGGCGCGGCGTCGAGTTCGAGTTCGCCGCTGTACGGCCGGTGCACGGTCAACGGCACGCGCACGGTGGGCACGTCGGCGCGGGGTGCGCGGCCGTACCGGGCGAGCTGCTGCTGACCCCCGCCGTCGCCGCGGTTCAGCCGGACCACGCCGCCGGCCGCGCCGACCAGCTCGCAGACCCGGGCGAGCAGGTCGGTGGCGAAGTCGCCGAGCGCGTCGTCGCCGTACGGGTCCGGCGCCGACTGCAACAGCGTGGCCAGTGCCTTCGCGCTGGGCGCCGCGCCGGTGCTCTCCGGCGGCGGCCCGATCTCCGGCAGCCGGTCACCGGTCGGCCCGGCGGCCGTGGGGATCTTGCGGTCGAGGCGGAACCAGACGCCCTTGCCGTGGCGAAGGTGGGTGGTGCCCCAGCGGCTGGAGAAGTGATCGACGAGCAGCAGCCCGCGGCCCCGCTCGGACACTTCCGAAATATCAGTTTCTTCGGTACGTGGACGCGCGGTCAGCGTCTCCAGTTGCCCGGCCGCGAAGTCGGTCACCGTGACCGTGAGCCCGTGCCCGTCCGCGACGACCTCTATCTCCAGCTCGGTCCGCGCGTGCACGACCGCGTTCGTGGACAGCTCGGTGGTCAGCAGCAACGCCTCGTTGAGCAGCTCGTCCAGGCCGCCCTCGCTGAGGACCGCGCGCACGACCGCCCGCGCCGCGGCCGGGGTACGGCGGTCTGCGGGCAGTCTCACCCGGCGTACGTGCTCCTGCCGGACACTGTCCGGCCCGACACTGGCCTCGGCTGACACAGCTTGCATCCTCCACTGAAAGGTGGGCCCTCACCAAGCTGGACGCTCGCACCTGATGGGTGAAAGGCGCAATGATGACATGGTCGACCCCGCGATCCGCGTGGTAAGACGCCCGGATAAGCCCCGAACCGCGAGCTTGCGAGGACCTTTCCATGACTACGGCGAAACAGACCCGCGCTGCCGCAGTCGCGGCCGAACCTGTGAGCACCGTCACCTACCCGTCCGAGGAGGCGGCGTTCCTCGCCGAGCTGGCGGATGCGCTGCGGGACGTGCGGCGGGGCGACCTGAGGGTGCGCCTGCCCCGGCGCAGCGGCCCGGCGGCCGAGGTGGCGGACGCGTTCAACGAGGTCGTCTCGCTCCAGGAGCGGCAGAACCTGGACGTACGCCGGATCAGCCGGATCGTCGGCCGGGACGGCCAGCTCGCGGAAAGGCTGGACGACGAGGCGTACGAGGGTGACTGGGCCAAGTGGGCCCGCGCGATCAACTCGCTGATCGACGACCTGGGCCGGCCGACCACCGAGATCGCCCGCGTGATCGTGGCCGTGGCCGAGGGCGACCTGTCGCAGCACATGGCGCTGGAGATGGACGGCCGCCCGCTGCGCGGTGAGTTCCTCCGCATCGGCCGCACCGTGAACACCATGGTGGACCAGCTGAGTTCGTTCGCCGACGAGGTCACCCGGGTGGCCCGGGAGGTCGGCACCGAGGGCAAGCTGGGTGGCCAGGCGGACGTGCGCGGCGTCTCCGGCACCTGGAAGGACCTCACCGACTCGGTGAACACGATGGCGTCGAACCTGACGCACCAGGTGCGGTCGATCTCCGACGTGGCCGGTGCGATCGCGCGCGGCGACCTGTCCCAGAAGATCACCGTTTCCGCCAAGGGCGAGGTCGCGGAGCTGGCGTCCACGATGAACGGCGTGACCGACACGCTCCGGCTGTTCGCCGAGCAGGTCACCCGGGTGGCGCGGGAGGTGGGCACCGAGGGCAAGCTCGGCGGTCAGGCCGAGGTGCCGAACGTGGCCGGCACCTGGAAGAACCTCACCGACTCGGTGAACTCGATGGCCTCGAACCTCACCGCCCAGGTGCGCAACATCGCCCAGGTCTCGACCGCGGTGGCGAACGGCGACCTGTCGCAGAAGATCACCGTGCAGGCCCAGGGCGAGATCCTGGAGCTGAAGGACACGGTCAACACGATGGTCGACCAGCTCAGTAGTTTCGCCGATGAGGTGACCCGGGTGGCCCGCGAGGTCGGCATCGAGGGCAAGCTCGGCGGCCAGGCGCAGGTCCGTGGCCTGGCCGGCACGTGGCGCGACCTCACGGAGAACGTGAACCAGCTCGCGGGCAACCTCACGTCCCAGGTCCGGAACATCTCTCAGGTCTCCACCGCGGTGGCGAAGGGTGACCTGTCGCAGAAGATCACCGTCGACGCCCGCGGCGAGATCCTGGAACTGAAGAACACCGTCAACACGATGGTCGATCAGCTGAGCAGTTTCGCCGACGAGGTGACCCGGGTGGCCCGCGAGGTGGGCACGGAGGGCAAGCTCGGCGGTCAGGCCCAGGTGAAGGGCGTGTCCGGCACCTGGCGCGACCTCACCGACAACGTGAACTCGATGGCCTCCAACCTCACCGCCCAGGTCCGGAACATCGCCTCCGTCACCACCGCCGTGGCGAAGGGCGACCTGTCGCAGAAGATCACCGTCGACGCCCGCGGCGAGATCCTCGAACTCAAGTCCACCGTCAACACGATGGTCGACCAGCTGAGCAGTTTCGCCGACGAGGTGACCCGGGTGGCCCGCGAGGTCGGCACCGAGGGCAAGCTCGGCGGTCAGGCCCAGGTCCGCGGCGTCGCCGGCACCTGGCGCGACCTCACCGACAACGTGAACTTCATGGCCTCCAACCTGACCTCCCAGGTCCGCAACATCTCCCAGGTCTCCACCGCAGTCGCTCGCGGCGACCTGAGCCAGAAGATCACCGTCGACGCGCAGGGCGAGATCCTGGAGCTGAAGTCCACCGTCAACACGATGGTCGACCAGCTGAGCAGTTTCGCCGACGAGGTCACCCGGGTGGCCCGCGAGGTCGGCACGGAGGGCAAGCTCGGCGGTCAGGCCCAGGTGAAGGGCGTGTCCGGCACCTGGCGCGACCTCACCGACAACGTGAACTCGATGGCCTCCAACCTCACCTCCCAGGTGCGGAACATCGCGTCCGTCACCACCGCCGTGGCCCGCGGTGACCTGTCCCAGAAGATCACCGTTGACGCGCAGGGCGAGATCCTGGAGCTGAAGTCCACCGTCAACACGATGGTCGACCAGCTGTCGTCGTTCGCCGAGGAGATCACCCGGGTCGGCCGGGAGGTGGGCATCGAGGGCAAGCTCGGCGGTCAGGCCCGGGTGCGCGGCGTGGCCGGCACCTGGCGCGACCTCACCGAGAACGTCAACCAGCTCGCCTCCGCGCTCACCACCCAGCTTCGCGCGATCGCCCAGGTTTCCACGGCCGTGACCCGCGGCGACCTGTCGCAACGGATCGCGGTCGAGGCGATGGGCGAGATCGCGGAGCTGAAGGACAACATCAACCAGATGGTGATGACGCTCCGCGACACCACGAAGAAGAACGCGGAGCAGGGCTGGCTCGACTCGAACCTGGCCCGCATCGGTGGCCTGCTGCAGGGGCAGCGGGACATCAGCGAGGTCTGCCGCATGATCATGCACGAGGTGACGCCGCTGGTGGAGGGCCACGTCGGCGCGTTCTTCATGATCGACCACGGGGACGCGAACCACAGCGACGCGGCCACCCGGCTGCGGCTGATCGCCTCGTACGGCTACGTGGCCCGGGACAACGAGGTCACGTTCGCGCCCGGCGAGGGACTGGTCGGCCAGGCCGCGATCTCCCGCGACATGATCCGGGTCGGCGCCGCGGCGGACCAGCGACTGGTGATCCGCTCCGGCATCGCCCAGACGCCGCCGGCCGACCTGGTGATCGTCCCGGTGATCTTCGAGGGTGAGCTGCTCGGCGTGATCGAGTTCGCCGCGGTCAGCCCGTTCTCCGACCTGCACCTTTCGTTCCTGCGCCGCCTGGTCGGCACGATCGGCATCGCGCTGAACACGATCCAGGCGAACCGGCGCACCGAGCAACTGCTGGCCCAGTCGCAGCGGCTCGCGCACGAGATGCAGGAGCAGTCGGCCGAGTTGCAGCGGACGAACGCGGAGCTGGAGGACAAGGCGAAACTGCTGTCCGAGCAGAAGGGCAACATCGAGACGAAGAACCGCGAGATCGAGATGGCCCGGATCGGCCTGGAGGAGAAGGCGCAGCAGCTGTCCCGGGCGTCCGCGTACAAGTCGGAGTTCCTGGCGAACATGAGCCACGAACTGCGTACCCCGCTGAACTCGCTGTTGCTCCTGGCCCGGCTGCTGGCGGACAACTCCGAGGAGAACCTGACCGCGAAGCAGATCGAGTTCGCCCGGACGATCCACAGCGCGGGCTCGGACCTGCTCAGCCTGATCGACGACATCCTGGACGTCTCGAAGATCGAGGCGGGCCGGATGGACGTGGAGCCGAGCGAGCTGGCGCTGGACGAGGTGTGCGGCTACGTCGAGCAGGCGTTCAAGCCACAGGCCGAGGAGAAGGGCCTGGACTTCTCGGTCACGCTCGCGGACGATCTGCCGGAGTCGATCGTCACGGACGCGCAGCGGCTCCAGCAGATCCTCCGCAACCTGATCTCGAACGCGGTGAAGTTCACCGACGCCGGCGCGGTCAGCCTGAGCATCGGCTACGCGCCGTCCGAGCTGCGCTTCGAGGTGCCGTCGCTGATGTCCGCGGACCGGGTGATCGCGTTCTCGGTCACCGACACCGGCATCGGCATCTCCGACGACAAGCTGTCGCTGATCTTCGAGGCGTTCCAGCAGGCGGACGGCACGACCAGCCGCAAGTACGGCGGCACCGGCCTCGGCCTGTCGATCAGCCGCGGCTTCGCGAACCTGCTCGGCGGTTTGATCACGGTCTCGTCCGCGCCCGGCCACGGATCCACGTTCACGCTCTACGTGCCGGACGTGCTGGTTCCGGACGCGGTGGTGCCGGTGCCCGCGGCGCAGCCGGCGCCGATCCAGACGGTACCGTCCGGCCCGGCACCGTCGATGGCGATGCCGATGCTGACCACGCCGATCGAGGAGGAGCGCAGCGTCCCCGGCAGCCGTCAGCTGGACGGCGCGACCGTGCTGATCATCGACGACGACGTGCGGAACGTCTTCGCGCTGACCAGCGCGCTGGAGCTGCACGGCATGACCGTGCTCTACTCGGACAACGGCGCCGACGGCGTCCGTCTGCTGGCCGAGCACCCGGAGGTCGACATCGTCCTGATGGACGCGATGATGCCGGACCAGGACGGGTACGAGACGACCCGCAGCATCCGCCGCAACCATCGCTTCGCGGAGCTGCCCGTCGTCTTCCTCACGGCGAAGGCCATGCCCGGTGACCGCGAGTCCGCGCTCGCAGCCGGGGCCAGCGACTACATCACCAAGCCGGTCGACCTGGACGAGCTGATCTCGCTCATGGCAGCCTGGGTCAACGGCAGCGGTCGGGAGATCAACTGATGACGGACGTGGCGAAGGCCCTGCTGGTCGACGACCGCCGGGAGAACCTGCTGGCCCTGGAGGCGATCCTGCAGGGCATCGCGGTGCACCCGGTGGCCGTGGAGAGCGGCGAGGCCGCGCTGAAGCAGCTGATGCGGGAGGACTTCGCGGTCATCCTGCTCGACGCGCAGATGCCCGACATGGACGGTTTCGAGACGGCCGGCCACATCAAGCGCCGCGAGCGCACCCGGCACGTCCCGATCATCTTCCTCACCGCCGCCGACCGCGACTCCCACCTCGCGGTCCGTGGTTACTCCGTCGGCGCCGTCGACTACCTGACCAAGCCGCTCGACCCCTGGGTGCTGCGCGCCAAGGTCTCCGTCTTCGTCGACCTCTGGTCCAAGAACCGCCAGCTCCAGCTCCAGGCCGAGACCGTCCGCGAGCGCGAGTCCCAGTGGGCCTCGCTCACCGAGGCCGTCGACGAGTCGCTCAACCTGCTTCGCGACGGCTCCGCCGACCCCGAGGCCGTCGCCCGCGCCGTCCGTGTCCTGGAAAAGGCCCGCTGGGGCAGCTGAAGGCCACAAATGCAGATATTCCCGCTTCCGGCGGGCCGGGTTCCGCATGCTCCCGCGGGCACCGGTCGGCCGCGGGCGGCCTCCCTGCACGTCCGTGGGTACCAGAACGAAAACCGGCCGGCCGCGCGGCCGGCCGGTTTTCGTTCGCCTATGAGGCCTGGATCATCAGCGCGGACCGCAGCCCGGTGATGTCGAGGACGCGGAGGAGGAAGTCGCCGACGTTGGTGAGGATGAGAACGCTCTGGGCGAACGACGCCTTTCGCGACAGCACGACCAGCGTGCCGAGGCCCTGGGAGTCGCAAAATGTGATGCCGCCCATGTCGAGGATGATCCGCGGCGGGGGGTCGGACACCATTTCATTCACAATGCTCGATAGCTTGTTCACCGTGAGCATGTCGATTTCCCCGGCGAGCTTGAGCACGACTTCGCCGGGGGTCCGCTGTAGTGCGATGGACAACTCCGGACGCTCCACGCGATCAGCCTATCGCGATCTGGTCTCGCTAGCCTGTTGAGAAACCCGTCCGGGGGTGTCGGCAGGTCCTGCCACGGCGCCCGGTGACGCGGACAACTCCTGGTCAGGGGTGGTTGCCCGGGTTGCGCCGGGCGCTGACAGAATGGGCGAACCGTGAGCGACTCACATATTGCCGAGGCACCCGCCTCCGAGGCCCTGTTCGACCGTGCCAAGGCCATCGTGCCGGGCGGGGTCAACTCGCCCGTGCGTGCATTCCGCGCGGTCGGTGGCACGCCGCGGTTCATGGTCCGCGGTGAGGGCCCGTGGATGTTCGACGCGGACGGCCGGCGCTACGTCGACCTGGTCTGCTCCTGGGGCCCGCTGATCCTCGGTCACGCGCACCCCGAGGTGATCGCGGCGGTGCAGGCCGCGGCCGCGAAGGGCACCAGCTTCGGCACACCCACCCCCGGCGAGGTCGAGCTGGCCGAGGAGATGGTCGCGCGCACCGGCGTGGACGCGATCCGCCTGGTCAACTCCGGCACCGAGGCCACCATGTCGGCGATCCGGCTGGCTCGCGGCTTCACCGGCCGGTCGAAGATCGTCAAGTTCGCCGGCTGCTACCACGGCCACGTGGACGCGCTGCTGGCCGCGGCCGGTTCCGGCGTCGCCACGCTGGCGCTCCCGGACTCACCCGGCGTGACCGGCGCGAGCGCGGCCGAGACGATCGTGGTGCCCTACAACGACCTCGCCGCCGTGGAAGAGGCCTTCGCGCAGAACCCGGACATCGCCGCGATCATCACGGAGGCCGCGCCGGGCAACATGGGCGTGGTCCGGCCGCACGACGGCTTCAACCGCGCACTCGCGGACATCGCTCACCGAAATCAAGCACTGCTCATCGTCGACGAGGTGATGACCGGCTTCCGGCTCTCCCGCAACGGCTGGACCGGCCTCGACCCGGTCGCGGCCGACCTGTTCACCTACGGCAAGGTGATGGGCGGTGGCCTGCCCGCGGCCGCGTTCGGCGGTCGCCGCGAGGTGATGGATCGGCTGGCCCCGGCCGGCCCGGTCTACCAGGCCGGCACGCTCTCCGGGAACCCGCTGGCCTGCGCGGCCGGTCTGACCACGCTGCGGCTCGCGGACGACGCGGTCTACGCGACGCTGAACGCGACCGCGGCCACGATCGGTGAGCTGGCCACGAAGGCGCTGGCCGAGGCCGGGGTGCCGCACCGGCTGTCCACGGCCGGCAGCATGTTCTCGATCTTCTTCACGGACGCCGAGGTCACCGACTACGCGTCCGCGAAGCAGCAGGACGCCGGGGCGTTCAAGGCGTTCTTCCACGAGATGCTCGCGCTCGGCGTGTACCTGCCGCCCAGCGCGTTCGAGTCCTGGTTCGTGTCGACCGCGATCGACGACGAGGCACTGGAGATCATCGCTGCGGCGCTCCCGCGGGCCGCTCGTGCGGCCGCGGCGAGCCAAAGGGGGTAAGGCGTGACGAGCAAGACCGTCGTGCACGTGCTGCGGCACGGTGAGGTGCACAACCCGGAGAAGATCCTCTACGGCCGGCTCCCCGGTTACCACCTCTCCGAGCTCGGCGTCCAGATGGCGAAGGCGGCGGCGCAGGCCGTCGCGGAGCGGGACATCACGCACGTGGTGGCCAGCCCGCTCGAGCGCGCGCAGCAGACGGCCGAGCCGATCGCGGCGCAGTTCGGGCTGCCGATCGCGGTGGACGACCGGCTGATCGAGAGCGCGAACTGGTTCGAGGGCAAGCGCGTCTCGGTCGGCGACGGCTCGCTCCGCGACCCGCGGAACTGGTGGGTGATGCGGGACCCGGTGACGCCGTCCTGGGGCGAGGCGTACACGCTGATCGCGAAGCGGATGTACGCGGCGCTGGAGGCCGCGCGCGTCGAGGCCGAGGGGCACGAGGCGCTCTGCGTCTCGCACCAGCTGCCGATCTGGACGCTGCGCAACCACGTGGAGCGCAAGCGCCTCTGGCACGACCCGCGCAAACGCCAGTGCGGCCTGGCCAGCCTCACCTCGTTCCACTTCGAGGGCGCCAAGATCGTCGGCGTCATGTACTCCGAGCCGGCCGCACACCTGATCGCGATGTCACCCACCGCCCGGACGGCCAAGGGGGCCTGACCATGGCAGCGCTCACCAGGCCGAAGGCGATCGTCGTGGGCGTCGCGCTGCTGGTCGCCGGCGCGGTGGCCGGCGGTCTGCTCGCCGGTCGCGGCGACTGGACCGAGGCCTGCGCCACCGGGGCGAACGGCGTGATCGAGTGCGCCGCCGGTGAGCGGCCGGACGCGCCCGAGGCCGCCGGTGAGCTGCTGGACGGCTCGCGCTACGACCTCGCCTCGGCCCGGGGCAAGGTCGTGGTGGTCAACTTCTGGGGTTCCTGGTGCTCGCCGTGCCGCGCCGAGGCCAAGGAGCTGGAGCAGACGTACCAGACCACCAAGGCGAGCGGCGTCGAGTTCCTCGGCATCAACAACCGCGACGACCGGGACGCCGCGATCGCGTTCGAGCGCGGGCGGGTCACGTACCCGAGCCTGTTCGACCCGGCGAACCGGCTGGGCCTGGACTTCGACATCCCGCCGGGCGCCACGCCGTCCACCGTGATCCTGGACCGCGAGGGCCGGATCGCGCTGGTGATCCGGCGGTCGGTGCTGGCCAGCGAGCTGACACCGCTGGTGCAGAGGGTGGCCGCGGAGAATGGCTGACACGTTCGCGGACACGGCGGCGAGCGGCCCGCTCGTCCTGGCGATCCTGGCCGCGACGCTGGCCGGCCTGGTCAGCTTCCTCTCCCCGTGCGTGCTGCCGCTGGTCCCCGGCTATCTGTCGTTCATCACCGGCCTGACCGGCGCCGATCTGGAGACGCCGGGCAGCACGCCGGGCGACACCAGAACCAGAACCACGACGTGGGTACGCGGCCGCGTGCTCGCCGGCACCGTTCTGTTCATCGCCGGGTTCACCACGGTCTTCACGCTCAGCACCGTGCTGGTGGCGAACGTCGGCCGGCTGATGCTGGAGCACCAGCGGCCGCTGGAGATCGGTGCCGGTGCGCTGATCATCGTGCTCGGGCTGTCCTTCATGGGCCTGATCCCCGGCCTGCAGCGCGAGTTCCGGATCAACCGGCTGCCGGACGCCGGCCTGATCGGCGCACCGATCTTCGGGGCGATCTTCGCGCTCTCCTGGACGCCGTGCATCGGCCCGACACTCGGCTCGGTGATGGCGCTCTCCGCCGCGACCGGCCAGGCCGACCGCGCCGCGGTGCTCGGCATCGCGTACAGCCTGGGCCTGGGCATTCCGTTCTTGATCTTCGGTTTGGGGTTCCGGCACCTGCTCGGCGTCTTCACGACGCTGCGGCGGCACGGCCAGTGGGTGACCCGGATCGGCGGCGGCATGCTGGTCCTGGTCGGCGTCGCGCTGGTCACCGGCGCCTGGAACCAGTTCCTCATCTGGCTGCTGACCACCGTGGGTGTCGGAGACGTGTTGCTGTGAGTGCTGTCGAGACGCCGCCACGCCCGAACCCGGTGCTGGCGCTGCTGCGCAACTCGTGGCGGCAGCTGACCAGCATGCGGACCGCGCTGACGCTGCTGTTCCTGCTGGCGATCGCGTCCATCCCCGGCTCGGTGCTGCCGCAGCGCGCGGTGAGCGCGCAGGGCGTGTCCGACTACTTCCGGGACCACCCGGACCTGGCGCCCACGCTCGACAAACTGGGTGCCTTCGACGCGTACGCGTCGGTCTGGTTCTCGGCGATCTACGTGTTGCTGTTCACGTCGCTGATCGGCTGCATCATCCCGCGGATCCGCGAGCACTGGCGCGCGGTCCGGATGACGCCGCCGGAGGCGCCGCGCCGGCTGGACCGGCTGGCCGCGTCCGTCCCGGCCGAGGAGGTCGACGGTACGCCCGCGGAGGCGGCCGAACGGATCCGCGCGATGCTGCGGACGGCCCGGTGGCGCGCGGTCGCCCGGGAGCAGGCCGGCGGCGGGTGGACGGTCAGCGCGGAGAAGGGCCACCTGAAGGAGACGGGCAACCTGGTCTTTCACACCGCGCTGCTGTGCGTGCTGGCCGGTGTGGCGTTCGGCAGCTGGTACGGCTGGCACGGCAACCGCATCCTGGTCGCCGGCCCGGACACCGCGTTCTGCAACAGCGTGCCGCAGTTCGACGAGAGCGGCCTCGGCCCGCGCGTCGACGACGCCGACCTGCCGCCGTTCTGCCTGGAGCTGACCGACTTCCAGGCACGCTTCCTGGACACCGGCATGCCGGAGTCCTTCCAGGCCACGGCCACGGTGGAGGAGAACGGCGGTTCGCGGAGCGAGCGGTTCGCGGTCAACTCGCCGCTGCGGCTCGACGGCGCGAGCGTCTACCTGCTCGGCCACGGCTACGCGCCGGTCATCCGGTACACCGACCGGTACGGCGTCACCCAGGAGCGGGTCAGCCCGTTCCTCTCCACCGACCTGAACCAGACCAGCGAGGGCGTCGCCAAGTTCCCGGACGCCAACGTGGACCCGGCCACCGGGCAGCGCCAGGACGATCTGCAGGTCGGCTTCCAGGGCATCTACGCACCGACCATGCCGGCCGAGGGGCTGGTCACGATCTCGGTCCACCCGGCCGAGAACAACCCGGGCCTGACGCTGCTGGCCTACCGCGGCAACCTGGGCGAGGACGCCGGCATCCCGAACTCGGTCTACTCGATCAACCAGGGGCAGATCGACCGCGGCAAGCTGACCCAGATCGGCGAGGCCAAGCTGCTCAAGCCGGGCGAGTCGTGGACGCTGGACGACGGCAGCACGGTCACCTTCGTCGGCACCCGCGAGTACGCCACGATCTCCGTCCGCAGCGACCCCGGCCAGCTCTTCGTGCTGGTCAGCAGCGTGCTCGGCCTGATCGGACTGACGCTGTCGCTCTACGGCAAGCGACGCCGCGTGTTCTTCCGTATCACGCCCGGCGACCTGGGAGAATCGTCCACGACGGGACGTAGTAGTTTGATGGAGGCCGGTGGGCTGCCGCGCACCGACTATCCCGGCTTCGCCGATGAGTTCGCCCAGCTGGTCGCCGCGACCAGGCCGGGCGGTGGCACGGCGGGGGACACCGCTGAAGGGACCGTGTGATGGCTGAGCTATCCGATCAGCTGCTGGTGGTGACCGTCCTGGCCTACCTGGTGGCGATGATCTGCCACGCGGCGGAGTACGCGTTCGGCACCCGGAGCCACATCGGCCGCGCCGCGATGCGTCCGGAGCGCGAGCTGGTCATGGCCGGCGGCCCGGTCGTCAAGGAAGCGGCCCCGATCGAGTCCGTGTCCGAGCCGGTCCCGGCGAGGAGTAACGGCCTGATCGGCTGGGCGGCCGTGGGCGTCACCGTGCTCGCCGCGCTCGCACACATCGGCACGCTGGTCACCCGCGGCATCGCGGCCGACCGGGTGCCGTGGGGCAACATGTACGAGTTCATCCTCTCGGCCACGTTCATCGGCATCGCGGCCTGGTTCGTGGTGCTGGTCCGGTGGCCCGGCCTGCGGCACCTCGGCCTGTTCGTGGCGCTGTTCCAGGTGCTGCTGCTCGGCGTGGCCGGCATGGTGGCGTACACGCCGGTCGGCCCGCTGGTCCCGGCGCTGGACTCGGCCTGGTTCATCATCCACATCGCGGCCGTGTCCACCTCGTCCGGCATCTTCCTGCTCGGCGTCGTCCCGGCCGCGCTCTACCTGATGCGCAACGGGTACGAGAAGGGCAAGCGCAGCTTCCCGTACTCGCTGGCGAAGAACGTGCCGAACGCGGCCGCGCTGGAGCGGCTGACGTTCCGGCTGCACGCGTTCGCGTTCCCGATCTGGACGTTCGGCGCGCTGATCGCGGGCCCGATCTGGGCGGAGGCGTCCTGGGGCCGCTACTGGGGCTGGGACCCGAAGGAGGTCTGGGCGTTCATCTCCTGGATCGTCTACGCCGGTTACCTGCACGCCCGCGCCACGCCCAGCGTGCGCCGGAACGTGGCGACCTGGATCGCGATCGTCGGCTTCCTCACCATGCTGATGAACCTGTTCGGCGTGAATCTGTTCTTCGGCGGCCTGCACTCGTACGCCGGAGTCTGAGTCAGCACGTCCCCGCGGACCAGAACGTGAAGCGGGACTGCCACTCCACGCAGTAGCCGTCGTCGCCCTCGCCGGTCGTGCTGGGCGCGGTCTCCGGCGTCCACGGCACGTCCGGACCGTCCGGGCCGAGCCGCACCCGCGCGTAGTCGATCTCCGCGTGCGGCACGTGCATCGGGCCTTCGCTGTCGTCGTGGTAGATCTCGACGTACTGCTCCATCCGTCCGGTGGCGCCGATCGGCACGTGCTTCTCGGCCAGCAGGTGCCAGTCGCCGTTCCACCACGCCCACGCCTGCCACATGCCCTCCGGACCGGTGCGCAGGTCGATCCAGACCTCGTCGCCGGGCTCCAGCCGGATCGCGTCGTGGAAGCGCCAGGCCGTGGACACGCTGTCGTACGTGTAGAGCCGCTGCCGCCCGTCGCCGCCCCACCCGGTCTCCGCCCAGCCCGCCTCCAGCCACTCCACGCCGCCGTCCGCGGTCTCCCGCTTGGCCAGCAGCCGGGCCGCGACGAAGTCGTGCGTGCCGGCCCGTACCTCCGGGTCGACCACGGTGAGCCGCGCGGACGCGCCGTGGAACTCGCCGATCGTGGTGGCGCCGAGGTGGTGGTAGCCGGACATCCGGTCCTGCGCCGGAAGCGGCGGTGTGACCGTCGCCAGAACCATCAAAGCCGCCAGTCCCCGCATATCAGAACAAACTACGTTGTAATCATTCGGATACGCACCGTGATTGTGTGGCGATCGACCAGTTATCGGACCGCCCGCGCAACCGATTCCGGCGAGTGCGCAAGACTGGTCATCATGGCGGCGTTCACGGACCTGAAGGACTTCCTCGCCGCGCTGGAGAAGACCGGTGATCTCCGCCGGGTCAGCGCGCCGGTCGACCCCACCCTCGAGATGAGCGAGATCGTCAACCGTACGGTCAAGGCTCATGGCCCTGCTCTGCTCTTCGAGCGGCCCACCCGCGGCGACATGCCGGTGGCGATCAACCTCTTCGGCACGGAGGAGCGCACCGCACGGGCGCTGGGTGTCGGCTCGCTCGACGAGATCGGCGAGCGGATCGGCAACATGCTCAAGCCGGAACTGCCGGTCGGCTGGTCCGGCATCCGCGACGGCATCGGCAAGGTCTTGCAGCTGAAGTCCATGCCGCCGAAGAAGCTGAAGTCCGCCCCCTGCCAGGAGGTCGTCTACAAGGGCGACCAGGTCGACCTGAACCGGCTGCCCGGCCTGCAGATCTGGCCCGGCGACGGCGGGATCTTCCACAACTTCGGGCTGACCCACACCAAGCACCCGGAGAACGGCAAGCGCAATCTCGGCCTCTACCGGTTGCAGCAGCACTCGCACAACACGCTCGGCATGCACTGGCAGATTCACAAGAACTCCACCGCACACCACGCGGTCGCGGAGCAACTCGGCCAGCGGCTGCCGGTGGCGATCGCGATCGGCGCGGACCCGGCGGTCTGCTACTCCGCCTCCGCGCCGCTGCCGGCCGACATCGACGAGTACCTGTTCGCCGGCTTCCTGCGCAACGAGCGGGTCGAGATGGTCGACTGCGTGACCGTGCCGCTGCAGGTCCCGGCGAACGCGCAGATCGTGCTGGAGGGCTACCTCGAGCCCGGCGAGCGGATGCCGGAGGGCCCGTTCGGCGACCACACCGGCTTCTACACGCCGGTCGAGCCGTTCCCGGTGCTGCACATCGAGTGCATGACCATGCAGCGCGACCCGGTCTACCACTCGATCGTCACGTCCCAGCCGCCGCAGGAGGACCACGGGCTGGGCAAGGCCACCGAGCGGATCTTCGCGCCGCTGCTGCGCTTCATGATCCCGGACATCGTCGACTACGACCTGCCGGCCGAGGGCGTGTTCCACAACGCCGCGATCGTCTCGATCCGGAAGCGCTACCCCAAGCACGCGCAGAAGGTGATGAACGCGATCTGGGGCGCGCACATGATGTCGCTGACCAAGCTGATCATCGTGGTGGACGAGGACTGCGACGTGCACGACTACTCCGAGGTCGCGTTCCGCGCGTTCGGCAACGTCGACTACTCGCGCGACCTGCTGCTCACCGAGGGCCCAGTGGACCACCTCGACCACTCGTCCTACCAGCAGTTCTGGGGCGGCAAGGCCGGCGTCGACGCGACCCGCAAGCTGCCGTCCGAGGGCTACACCCGCGGCTGGCCGGAGAGCATGGTCATGTCCCCGGAGATCGTGCAGAAGGTCACCAAGCGCTGGAAGGAGTACGGCCTGTGACCGACACCGTAGCCCGGCCGAACCCGGTCAAGGGCTTCCTGCGGCTGGTGATGATCGAGCACTCGATCTTCGCGTTGCCGTTCGCCTACCTGGCGGCGCTGACCGCCATGCGCACGCTGTCGCCGAACGTTCAGTGGGGCACGCTCGGGCTGATCACGGTCGCGATGGTTTCCGCCCGCACCGTGGCGATGGCCGCCAACCGGATCATCGACGTGCGGATCGACGCGCAGAACCCGCGCACCGCCAACCGCGAGCTGGTCACCGGCGCGATCTCGATGCGCGTGGCCTGGGCCGGCCTGATCATCTCGTTGGTGATCTTCTTCGCCTCGGCCGCGGCGCTGAACCTGCTCTGCCTGCTCCTCGCCCCGCTGGCGCTCTTCGCGCTGGTCATCTACTCGTACGCCAAACGCTTCACCAACTACCCGCAGGTCTTCCTCGGCGCGGCGCAGGCCGTGGCCCCGGTCGGGGCGTGGATCGGCGTGACCGGTGAATGGTCCTGGGAGGCGATGGTGCTCGGCCTCGCGGTCGGCACCTGGATCGGCGGGTTCGACTGCATCTACGCCTGCCAGGACGTGGACATCGACCGGCAGATCGGCGTCGGCTCGGTCCCGGTCAAGCACGGCGTCGCCGGTGCGCTGCGGATCGCCGCGGCCACGCACGTGCTGACGGTCGCGCTCTACGCCGCGTTCGGCTACCTCACCGGGTACGGCTGGCTCTGGTGGCTCGGCCTGGCCGGGATCGCCGGTGTGCTGGTCTACGAGCACCGGATCGTGCGCCCGGACGACCTGTCCCGGGTCAACCGCGCGTTCTTCACCGCGAACGGCCTGATCGCGGTCGCGCTCTTCGCGTTCGCGCTGCTGGACCTCGTGATCCTGCAGGGACTCCGTGCGTAGTCCGTGGGTGGTCGGCGTCTCGGGGGCGTCCGGGACGCCGTACGCCGCCGCCGTGCTCCGCGCGCTGTTCGAGGCCGGCGAGCCGGTCGATCTGATCGTCTCCCGGGCCGCCCGGCTGACCATCCTGGACGAGACCGGCCGCCCGTTCCGGGACGCGCACTGGAAGGACGACCTGGCCGCGTGGCTCGGCACCGCGCCGGGTGACGTCGTGCACTGGCCGGCCGGCGACCTCGCGGCCGGCCCGAGCAGCGGCTCGTACCCGGTGCGTGGTCTGGTCGTTGTCCCCGCGTCGACCGCGGCCTGCGCCGGCATCGCCATCGGCCTCTCCAAGGACCTGCTGCAGCGCGCGGCCGAGGTCTCCCTCAAGGAGCGCCGCCGCGTCGTCGTGGTGCCGCGCGAGACGCCGGTGACCAGGTCACACCTGGAACACCTGATCGCACTGCACGACGCGGGCGCGGTGGTGCTCCCGGCCAGCCCCGGGTTCTACGGGGCCGGCGCGGAAGCCTCGGCACAGCAGCTCGTCGACTTCGTGGCGGGCAAGGTGCTGGACGCGCTCGGCGTACCGCACACGCTCTTCCGCCGGTGGACCGGCGAGCTCAACGCACAGAGCCGGCTCAGTTGAGCGACGGCGGGTGGTAGCCGCCGGGGCCACCGTTGCCGCCGTTCGGTTCCGGCGGCAGGTCCTTGTTCAGCTCCTCCAGGGCGCCCTCACCCTCGAGTAACTGACGCACCTCGGACTCCCGGAAGCGGCGATGCCCGCCCGGGGTCCTGATGCTGCCGATCCGGCCGGCGGCCGCCCAGCGAGTGACCGTCTTCGGGTCGACGCGGAACAGCGCAGCCACCTCGCCCGGCGTCAGCAGACGATCTCCAGTGTCCACGACCCCTCCTAGCGTCGATCGATGCTTCGGGGATTATTGATTACGTTCCGTGTCCACACCGAAGCACTCTAGGGACGTACGGCCATTGAAGCACCGCCCGCGTAGCGTGTCCGGAGAACGTGGAAAACGCACTGGTTGAGCCGTTCGGCGGTACTATCTGCGAGCTTAGTTCTGATTTACGACGGATCGCCGTGCGCGGTCGAGGGCGATATTGTTAACGCACCGTGGATACAACTGACCTGAAAATCGTGGAGCTGTTGCGCGGCAACGCGCGCATCTCGTACGCGGAGCTGGCCCGCCAGGTCGGCCTCTCCGCCCCCGCCGTGCACGAGCGCGTCGGCAAGCTGGAGTCGAACGGCGTCCTGCGCGGCTACCAGGCCGAGGTGGACCCGGAGGCCGTCGGGCTCGGCGTCACCGCCTTCATCGGCATCGTGCAGGACTCCGGCGGTGACACCGACGACGTCGGCGCCGCGCTGCGCGAGATGCCGGAGATCGAGGACTGCTACTTCATGGCCGGTCTTGAGTCGTTCCAGATCAAGGTGCGGGTCGGCACGATAGCCGAGCTGGAGCAGATCGTCGTGCGCATCGGCCGGGTCCCCGGCGTGGCCAGCACGCGCACCGCGATCGCGCTCTCCACCAAGTGGGAGCACCGTCCACAGCCGGTGGTCCGATGACGTCCTACGCGCGCTCTGACGAACCGGCGCGGCTCTGGGTCACCGAGGCGATCGGCAAGGTCGAGGCGGACGCGAACCGCTCCGCCGACACCCACCTGCTGCCGTTCCCGCTGCCGCCCGAGTGGGGCATCGACCTCTACCTCAAGGACGAGTCGGTGCACCCCACCGGCTCGCTCAAGCACCGCCTGGCCCGCTCCCTCTTCCTCTACGGCCTCTGCAACGGCTGGATCGGCCCGCAGACCACGATCGTCGAGGCGTCCTCCGGCTCCACCGCGGTCTCCGAGGCGTACTTCGCGCGCATGCTCGGCCTGCCGTTCATCGCGGTCATGCCGGCCACCACGTCCGCCGAGAAGATCAGCCTGATCGAGTTCCAGGGCGGCAAATGTCACCTGGTGGAGAACCCGGCCGCCGCGTCCATCGAGGCCCGCCGTCTCGCCGACGACCTCGGCGGCCACTTCATGGACCAGTTCACGTACGCCGAGCGCGCCACCGACTGGCGCGGCAACAACAACATCGCCGAGTCGATCTACGCCCAGATGGCCCTGGAACGCCACCCGATCCCGGCCTGGTTCGTCACCGGCGCCGGCACCGGCGGCACCAGCGCCACACTCGGGCGGTACGTCCGTTACCGCCGCCACGACACCCGCGTCTGCGTGGTCGACGTGGAGAACTCCGCGTTCTTCCCGGCCTACCGCGACGCCGACTGGACCGTCGAAACCGGCCGCGGCTCCCGCATCGAGGGCATCGGCCGCCCCCGTGTCGAGCCGAGCTTCCAGCCCGCCGTCGTCGACCGCATGCTCGCCGTCCCCGACGCCGCCTCCCTGGCCGCCATGCGCGCCGCCAGCGCCGTCCTCGGCCGCCGCGTCGGCGGCTCCACCGGCACCAACCTGTGGGGCGCGTTCACACTCATCGCCGAGATGCGCGCCACCGGCCAGGCCGGCTCCGTCGTCACCCTCCTCTGCGACGGCGGCGAACGCTACGCCGACACCTACTTCTCCGACAGCTGGGTCACCGAACAGAACCTCGACCTGACCCCGCACCTGACCACTATCCGCGACTTCCTGGCCTCCGGCACCTGGACCAACCCCTGACACCGTCCGCTCGCTCCGGCGCGCGCCCACCGCGGGCGCGCGCCGCTCCGGATGCCGCGGCGGAGCCGGTCCCGGCCCGCGTCCTGCGAGTATGAGATCTCGCGCCGGTCAGCCGCGTCGCTGGAGTCGCTATCGAACCGCTGAGGCCTGCGCGAACTCGCCGAATAGGCTCGCCGTAGTTTCCAGACCAAGAACAACGCTGTGCACCTTGCCGCGGCTGGGGCTCGTGCCGCGGACGAGGTGGCACCGGACGTCGCGCGGAGACCGGCAATATGACGCTTCCGCCCCGGTGCGGCCGACGCGCTCCCGCAGCCGAGCCCGCCGCAGGCGAGAACGCGCGGTGGAGGATTGCGGGGCCCGGAATGCGGCGAAGGCCGTCACCCCCTCGGGTGACGGCCTTCGCTGTGGTGCTGTGTCAGTGCGTGCGCGCCGGGCGGCGGTGCGGGCGCTCGCCGCCGCTGGGGCGGTCGTCGCGCGGGCGGTCGTCGCGGGGACGCTCGTCGCGGGCACGCCAGTTCGGGCGGCGGTCGCCGGTGAAGCGGTGGTCGCCGCTGCCGGTGGCCTGGCCACCCTCGCGGGGGCCGTCGAAGCGGCGCGGACGGTCCTCGCGGGGGCCGTCGAAGCGGCGCGGACGGTCCTCGCGAGGGCCGTCGAAGCGGCGCGGACGCTCGCCGTCGAAGCGGCGCGGGCCGCGGTCGCCGCCGCCGCCGAAGCGACGGCCGCGGCCGCCCTCGGAACGGCGCGGCGGCTCGGGCTCCTCCACGACCGGGACGCCGGACGGCTCCTGCGCGCCGACCAGCTCGGTCAGCGCGGCGTCACCGGCGCGGACGCGGGTCTGCGCGGGGCTGACGCCGGCCTTCTCCAGCATGCCGAGCGTGGTGCGGCGCTGCTTCGGCAGGACCAGCGTGGCGACCGCACCGGACTCGCCGGCCCGGGCGGTGCGACCGGCCCGGTGCAGGTAGTCCTTCGGGTCCTTCGGCGGATCGACGTGCAGCACCAGTGAGATGCCGTCGACGTGGATGCCGCGGGCGGCGACGTCCGTGGCGACCAGCACGTTCGTCCGGCCCTCCTTGAACTCCGCCAGCGTGCGGGTACGCGCCCGCTGCGTCTTGCCGCCGTGCAGCGCACCGGCCCGGACGCCGACGACCGCGAGCTGCTCGACGAGCCGGTCCACGCCCATCTGCGTACGCGCGAAGATGATGGTCCGGCCCTTGCGGGCGGCGATCGACGCGGTCACCGGGAACTTGTCCTGCGGCGGGATCAGCAGCATGTGGTGATCCATGGTCGAGACGGTCGCGACCGGCGGTGCGGTCGAGTGCGTGACCGGGTCGGTCATGAACCGCTTGACCAGCGTGTCCACGTCCTTGTCGAGCGTGGCCGAGAAGAGCAGCCGCTGGCTGTCCGCCGGGGTCTTCGACAGCAGCTCGGTGACCTCGGGCAGGAAGCCCATGTCGGCCATCTGGTCCGCCTCGTCCAGGACCGTGATCTCCACCTTGTCCAGGTTGCAGACGCCGCGGTTGATCAGGTCGCCGAGCCGGCCCGGCGTGGCCACGATGATCTCGACGCCCCGGCGGAGCGAGTCGATCTGCCGATCGTACGGCACGCCGCCGACCGCGGTCTTGATGAATACGCCCAGCGGCTTGCCGAGCGGCATCAGCGCGTCTGCCACCTGCATGGCGAGCTCGCGCGTCGGCACCAGGATCAGCGCCTTCGGGTGGTGCGGCTCGGCGCGGCCGCCCATGGCGACGCGGGCCAGCACCGGAAGGCCGAACGCCAGCGTCTTGCCGGAGCCGGTCTGGCCACGGCCGAGCACGTCCCGGCCGGCCAGCGCGTCGGGGACGGTCGCGGCCTGGATCTCGAACGGAGCGGTGATGCCCTCACGCGCGAGCGCGCGCACCAGGCGGTTGGGGAGGCCGAGGTCCTCGAAGGTGACCTCGGGGGTGCTCTCCGCCTCGGCGGCGGGAGCGGACTCGGCGGAAGGGTCCGCGGACGAGTCGAAGAGGGACGGGAACGTGCTGGGGTCAACGAAAGTCGTCAAAGAAACCTCTCAACGGGGCGCATGCTCGCTAAGTGGCCCCGCCGCGGCGAGGGGAGTCGCCGCGAATGCCCTGCAAGAACGCCCTCCGGCAGGCGCTGAAAACGCCCACCGGAAACGAATGATGAATGACAGCCTACCCGTCAACCAGCGATGCGCCGGGGGCATTCCCGGCCCGTAGTGGCGGGGCTCACTGTGTTACCCGATTGGCGTAACGTCCGTTTTGTTCCGTGGGTTACTGGCCGAACAGGTCTCTGAGCTGGTCACCGACCACGATCGACGCGATGATGCCGACGACGATGATCGCGATCGCGACGCTCGCCAGGATGACCATCACTCGGGTGGAATTGCCGGAGTCGGAATTGTCGTTCCACCGCTGCGGCGACAGGATGTGCCCAGTCAGCGACCCTGTGTTCTCGATCGCCGGATTGACCGGAACGCCACGGGACACCGGCTCCCCGCTCCGGGCCGGTGGCGAGTAGACCGTGCCGGATTCGCGGCGCTGACCGCGCGCCCACTGGTGGTACTCCGCGGACGCGGCCACGCCGTGCGGGTCGTCCGCGCTGTCCGGCGAGAGGCCACGCACCACCGGCGTCACCGGGGACTCGTCCCGCGGCGGCCACTGACGGCCGGGCTGAGCGACCTCGGAGGCCGGCCACGGCGGCAGCGCTGCCGCGGGCACGCCGGCCCGGCCCGGCGTGCCCGCGGCGGACGCGGACGACCAGGTGGTCCCGCCCGCGGGGGGAGGCGGGAACGGCGGCACCGGGGACGGCGACGGGAACGGCGGGCCGGGCGGCGGCGCCGGAGGAGCGGGCGGCGTCGGTACGGGCGGACCCGGCTGTGGTCCGGGCGCCGGACCGGGACGGTTCGGGTCCGGGAACGGCGTGGGCGCCGGACCGGGACCCGGCGCGGGCGGCTCGGCCGGCTGCGGCGGCTCCGGCGGTGCGGGCGGCTCGGCCGGCTCCGGCGGCTCGATCGGATCCGGCTCGGTCGCACCCGGCGCACCGGCCCGGTAGACGCGCGGATAACCGGTGCCCGAGCTCGCCGAGCCCACGACACCGCCGGCACCCGGCGTGATCCGGTTAAGCCCGGGCACGGACGCACGCGCCCGGGTCGGCTCGGCCGGAGCGGTGGCACCGGAGCGCTGCGCGGGCAGCGAGTAGTCCGGCTGCACCGCCGCGGGCGTGGAGTCCGGCAGCGTGTAGTCCGGCTGCACCGCCGCGGGCGTGGCGGCCGGCCGGCCGTAGGACGTGGGCGACGCGGCCCGGAACGCGGGCGGCCCACTCGTCACCGGCGGCGCGGACACGGACGCGCCACTGGAGACCGGCGTCACGGACGCGGGCGGCGCGCTGGAGACCGGCGGCGCCGAGACGGGCACTCCGAACGCCGACGACGAGTCGCCGAAGGCCGGTGGCGCGGACGAGACGGGCGGCGCCGAGGCCGGTGCTCCGCTGCCGGGATCCGAGGACGACCCGAAGGCCGGCGGCGCGCTGGAGACCGGCGGCGCCGAGACCGGAGCGTCACCGAACGCGGAGGGCGCCAGGGACGACACCGGCGCCCCACCGAACGGTGGCGCCGAAACCGAGGCGCTGCCGAAGACCGGCGACGCCGAAGCGGACGAGACCGGAGCAGACGAGACCGCAGCGGACGAGACCGGAGACGACGACGTTGGCGGCGACGAGATAGGGGCGGAGGACGCCGGCTCGGGTTCGGCACCGCCGAACGCGAGCGAACTCGGCCACGCCGCCGACTGCACTCCCAGCGGCGGCGCCGCCGGCGCCGCCGGCGTGCTCGTGCTCATCGCCGGCCCGCCGTACGCGGCCGACCCCGCACCCGCCGAGATCGGCGCGGGCACGACGGGCGCCGCCGCCGCGGTCTCCGGCGCAAGCGCGGCCGGTGACGACGCGACGGCCGGTGACGGCTCCGCGATCGGTGCCGGCTCGCTCTGCGCGGTGGCGACCGCCGCGTTGAGTGAGGCGTCGGCCGTCTCCCGCTTCGGCATCGCGAAGTTCGACCAGGCGGAAGCCCCGCCGGCCGACGGCTCCGCACCGGCGGGCCGGTCACCGGCGGCCTCCGCGGGATCCGGGTTCTCCGGCGGTGGCGTGGTGAAGGACAGCACCGGCGCGGGCGTGATCGAGCCCTCCGCCGGTTTCAGCGTGGGAGCCGGGCCATCCGCGGGTGTGCCGTAGTCACCGGCCCGGTAGGTGCGGCCCTCGGCCGGCTGCCGGGACGGCAGGACGCCGAGACCGCCGAGGTCACCCGCGGTCCCGCCGGTCACGGAGGCGCGTCCCACCTGGGCGCGTGCCACCGCCGGGGTGTCCCCGGGTGCGTCCGCACCCTCCACCCGATCCTCGCTCATGACATCGCCTCCCACGTTCCACCCTCGCATAAAACGTGCCATACCCGCGAGTCACGGGAAAGCCGACCCGGGGGTCAGCCGTTGGCGGACGCGGAAGCCCCCGCGGAGGCACTTCCGGAGGCGCTGCTGGCGGAGGATGCGCTGGCAGATGTGCTGCCGGACGGCGGGTTGGCGGGCGCGCCGGACGACGCCGCGGTCGGCGTCGGGGACGGCGGGTCCGGCGGCGTCGGCGGCGTGGTCGGGCTCGGGCTGGGCGTGGTCGGCGAGGGCGTGGGCGATCCGGTCGGCGACGGAGAGGGCGATCCGGAGCCGGTCGGCGACGGCGACGGTGAACCGCTGTTCGTCGGCGTGGGCGTCGGTGAAACCGTCTTCGGCGGCGTCGGGGACGGCTGCGGCTTCGGCGTGGGTGCGGGCTTCGGCGTACCGCCGGCCTTGGCCGGGCCCTCCACCGCGCCGAAGACCCGGGTCGCGGCGAAGAACCGCGACCACTGGATCGACTGCACCTTGACCACTTCGCCGATGGTCGGCGCGTTGACCATCTTGCCCTCGCCGACGTACATGCCGACGTGGTAGACGTCGCTCCACCGGTTGCTGGTGCTGAAGAAGATCAGGTCGCCGGGCAGCAGCGCGGACTTCGACACGGTCTTGCCGCGGGTCGCGTAGTACTGGTCGTTGGCGACGCGGGGGAGCTGGTAGCCGACGCTGCGGTACGCGTCCCACATCAGGCCGGAGCAGTCGTACGTGTCCGGGCCCTCGGCCGCCCACTCGTACCACTTGCCGCGCTGGGCCATCGCGAACTCGAGCGCCTTCAGCGCCTTCGGGTGGGCGACCATGCCCTCGGTGGTGGAGTTGTCGAGATAGTCGGCGCCGAGAGCGGCCTCGGCCGCGTCCTGCTGGGCCGCTATCGCGGTGAGCTGGTCCTCGTTCTGCTCGCGGATCTTGAGCAGCTCGGCCTCGAGCGCCTTGAGCGCGGCCTGCCCGGCGGTCAGCTGGGTGCGCAGCTCGGCCTCGGCGGCGAGCGCGGCGTCCCGCTCGGTGACCGCGGCGATCGCGGCGTCCTGGGCGCGGGTCAGGTCGGCGGCGAGGCTGCCCGCGGTGTCGTCGGTCTCGCGCGGCACCCGCCAGAGCGAACCGATCTTGTACAGGTCGGAGTTGAAGACCTCGGGCGGGAGGGCCGCCTCCTCCTTGAGCGTCTCGGCGGCCGCGGTGTCCCGCGCGGTCTCGGCCGCGGCCAGCACCGCGCTCGCGGACACCACCTTCTGCTCGGCCACGGCGACCGCGGCGGTGGCCGTGGTGAGCTGCTCCTCCAGCGCCAGCGTGCGCTGACCGGCCTGGTTCAGCTCGGTCTGCTTGGCCTCGAGCTGGGTGGCCACCGGGTTGCCGGTGAGCGAGGGGGGCTGGGTGGTGCTGCCGCCGGGTGTGGTGACGCCGGGTGCGCGGGGCAGGGTCAGCGAGCCGGTCGCGGCCGGGCGTGAGCCGCTGTTCGGCACGCCGGGGATGGGGGGTGCCGCGTACGCCGGAGAGCTGATCACCGCGGCCAGCGTGGCGCTCACCACGGCGGTGAAGATCACCGGGCGCACCAACGGAGACGGTGCCGCGCGGTGACGTCCCACATGCGTGTACTGACCCATACCAATCCCCACGTGCTCGCCGGACGATCATTATGGACGGCACCGGCTCGACCCGTTCCCCCTAAGGGTCTACCTCACACTCCCACGAGGTGTCGATCGGTCAATGACTATCCGACGCTGTGAACTCCCTGAGATTCGAGCGATTTGAACGGATAAATCGGAAACAACGCCGCGGGGCCACGACGTGAGATCGGTTGCAGCCGGGCGGTCGTTCAGATTCCGGCCACGTACGCTCTGAGCATGGATTCCGGGTTGAAGCGCACGCTGGAGCAGAAGGTCCACGCCGGGGAACGGCTCACCCGAGATGACGGAATTGCCCTCTTCGGCACGGATGAACTCGCCTGGCTGGGCAGGTTGGCCCACCACCGCCGGGCCGAGTCGTACGCCGACCGGGTGACGTTCGCGGCCGATCGTTCCATCGACGCCCACGAGATCCGGTACGGCCGGGCGGAGGACCCCGCCGCGCACCTGGTGGACGCGGTGCTAAATCTCCGTGAAGATCTCCGACCGTCGTCCGTCACGCTCGTCAAAGAGGACGGTGCGCCGGCCGAGGCGCTGCGCACGTTCGCGGTGGTCCGCCTGCTGCTCGACCCGGCCGTGCACCTCACCGCCGACTACGCCTCGCACGGCCCGGCACTGGTCCAGCTGCTGCTCAACTACGGCGCGGACGACCTGGCCGGCATCCCGTCCGGCGCGAAGGACGACGAGAACGCCCCGGAGCAGCGGTGGCGCAACGCGGACAAGCGCGCGGTCGAACTGGACGCGGGCGAGGAGCTGCTGGAGCTGATCTGGGACGCCGGGCTGCGGCCGGTCGAGCGGGACGCGTCCTTCGGCGTGGTCCGCGAGCACGACGCCCCGGTCCCGCTCGCCGACCGCCGGGCCGTACCGCAGCGGGTGTGGGCCTGATCTGTCGTACCCTCTGATGGTTGTGGTTTCCCGGCTGGAGAGGTGAGGCGCTGTGGCCGCGATCAAGTACACGGCCGGCCGGATCGGTCTCTTCCTGGCGTTCCTGGCGGCACTGTGGTTCGTCGACCTGGACATCTTCCTCAAGTTGATCGCGGCGGTGCTGCTCTCCGCGATCGCCTCGTTCTTCCTGCTCGGCCAGTGGCGGGACGAGATGGCGAACGCGCTGGCCGCACGTGCGGACAAGCGGAAGGCCGAGCGTGCCCGCCTCCGGGCCGCGCTCGCCGGTGAAGAGGAAGAACCGGTCGCGAAGAGCTGACCATGTCACCGGCGGGATGATCGCTTTGGGATATCGAAGCATATTGAGCTGATCACGCCGCGGGTGGTGGAGTGTGCCGACGCACCTCCCCACCCCCAGGAGGCTCAATCGTGTCCACCTCCCGCATCCGCCTCGCCGTGGCGGCCGCCGCCGCCCTGGCGTTGCTGGTCACCTCGACCGGACCCGCGACCGCGCGCCCGGCGGAACCGCACGACACCGGCCAGATCACCCAGTACACCGTCTCCGGCGTGCGCACGGCCGACGCGCGCAACGCGATCGCCCGCACCGGCGCGGCCATCGACGCGGTGCAGGAGCACGGTGTCGTGACCGTCTCGGCCACCGCGGGCGAGCTGAAGTCGATCCGCGCGCTCGGCTTCCAGGTGCAGGCCGTGGCCGCGCCGTCCGCGAGCGACTTCGGCACGCTGGACTTCCCGTCGGCCGACTCGAACTACCACAACTACGCGGAGATGACCGCGGTGATCAACCAGGTGGTCTCGGACCACCCGGCGATCGCCCGGAAGAGCAGCATCGGCCGGTCGTACGAGGGCCGCGACCTGCCGGTCATCAAGATCTCGGACAACGTGGCGACGGACGAGAACGAGCCGGAGATCCTGTTCAACCACCAGCAGCACGCGCGCGAGCACCTGACCGTCGAGATGGCGATCTACCTGCTCAACCTGTTCACCGACAATTACGGCACGGACTCCCGGATCACGAACATCGTCAACTCGCGCGAAATCTGGATCGTGCCGACCGTCAACCCGGATGGCAGCGAGTACGACATCGCCACCGGGTCGTACCGTTCCTGGCGCAAGAACCGTCAGCCGAACAGCGGCTCGTCCAACGTGGGCACCGACCTGAACCGCAACTGGGGCTACAACTGGGGCTGCTGCGGCGGCTCGTCCGGCTCCACGTCGTCGGCGACCTACCGCGGGCCGTCCGCGTTCTCCGCGCCGGAGACCCGGGCGCTGCGCGACTTCGTCAACAGCAGGGTGGTCGGCGGCGTCCAGCAGATCAAGACGAACATCGACTGGCACACGTACTCGAAGCTGGTGCTCTGGCCGTACGGCTACACCACGGCGAACACGGCGGCCGGCATGAACGCGGACCAGTACAACACGTTCGCGACGCTCGGCACGCAGATGGCGAACCTGAACGGGTACACGCCGGAGCAGTCCAGCGACCTCTACATCACGGACGGGGACAGCCTCGACTGGATGTGGGCGACGCACAAGATCTTCGCCTACACGTTCGAGATGTACCCGGGGTCCAGCGGCAGCGGCGGCGGCTTCTACCCGCCCGACGAGGTGATCCCGGCACAGACCTCGGTCAACCGGACCGCGGTGCTGCTGCTCGCGGAGTACTCCGACTGCCCGTACCGGATCATCGGCAAGCAGGCCACGTACTGCTAGTTCCCGGTCACAGTTGACGCAGGCCCCGGTCGATCGGCCGGGGCCTGCACTAGCGTCTGGGGTAGGAACCGTTCCCGCAGCGAAGTCCGGTGTGAATCCGGCGCTGTCCCGCAACTGTGAAAGCCAGGTCGCCTGCGGTGCACGGTTGCGATCATCGCCCCCGCGGACCGGGGCGCGTCGCGACGACGCGTGCCGGTTCGCCGTCGAACCGGAGGTGGCCGTGGCGCGCGGACGTCGTACCCTCGCAGCGATTTTTGCCGTTGTAACCCTGGCGAGCGGATGTGCGAGCCCGGACGAGCCGACACCGCCGGCCGCATCGGCACCGAGCGGCGCCTTCCCGGTCACGGTCGGTGGCGTCACGCTCGGCGAGCGGCCGGACCGGATCGTCTCGCTGTCGCCGACCGCCACCGAGGTGCTGTTCGCGATCGGCGCCGGGCCGCAGGTGGTCGCGGTCGACGACCAGTCCGACTACCCGTCCGGTGTGCCGGTGACGGACCTGTCCGGCTTCCAGCCGAACGCGGAGGCGATCTCCGCGCAGTCACCGGACCTGGTGGTCATCGCGAACGACATCAACGGCATCGTCAAGGCGCTCACCACGCTGAGGATCCCGGTCTACCTCGCCCCGGCCGCGACCTCGCTGGACGACGCGTTCCGCCAGTGGCGCGAGCTGGGCACGCTGACCGGGCACCCGGCGGACGCGCTGGTCACCCAGGTCGGCACGGAGATCGACAAGCTGGTCGCGGACCTGCCGCAGCGCGCCGAGCCGCTGACCTACTACTACGAGCTCGGCCCGGAGCTGTACTCGGCGACCTCCACCACGTTCGTCGGCGCGCTGCTCGGCCGAGCCGGGCTGACCAACGTGGCCGACCCGGCCGACGCGAACGCGGCCGCCGGCGGATACCCACAGCTCAACCAGGAGTTCCTGGTGAAGGCGAACCCAGACCTGATCTTCCTGGCCGACGTCACCTGCTGCGCGCAGAGCGCCGCGACCGTCGCGGCCCGGCCCGGCTGGGACACGATGACCGCGGTGCGGACGAAGCAGATCGTGGCGCTCGACGACGACGTCGCGTCCCGCTGGGGCCCGCGCGTCGTCGACCTGGTCCGCGCGGTCACGGACGCGGTGGCCAAGGTCCCGGCGTGACTCGGCTGCGGCCGCTGTGGTGGCTGACCGGCCCGCTCGCCGTGGTCCTGGCCGGGGTGGCGGGTCTCGCGTTCGGTCCGGTCCCGCTGCCGCCCGTCGCGGTCGCGGCGGAGATGCTCAACCTCATTCCAGGGATACGGCTCGAGAGCGGCCTGGACGAGCGCGAGGTCGCGGTGCTGCTGCGCTTGCGCTTGCCGCGCGTGGTGCTGGGCCTGCTGGTCGGCGCGATGCTGGCCCTGGCCGGCGCCGCCTACCAGGGCGTGTTCCGCAACCCGCTGGCCGACCCGTACCTGCTGGGCGTGGCGGCCGGTGCCGGGCTGGCCGCCACCGCGGTGATCGCGCTGGACGGCCCGCGCGCGCTGCTCCCGGCCGCCGCGTTCACCGGCGCGCTGGCCGCGATCGGGCTGACCTATCTGCTCGGCGCGGCCGGTGGCCGGGAGCGATCGCCGGCCGCGCTGATCCTCGCGGGCGTCGCGGTGGCCGCGTTCCTGGAGGCCGGGCAGACCTGGCTGATGCAGCGGCACGCGGACGACCTGCGGGAGATCTACTCCTGGCTGCTCGGCCGGCTCGCCACCGGCGGCTGGTCGGACGTGCGCATGCTGCTGCCGTACGTGCTGGTCACCTCGGTCGTGGTGCTGCTGCACCGGCGCGAGCTGGACGTGCTCACGGTCGGTGACGAGGAGGCGGCCGGGCTGGGCCTGCACCCACGGCGCTCCCGGCTGATCCTGGTCGCGGCCGCGTCGCTGGGCACCGCCGCGGCGGTCTCGGTCTCCGGGCTGATCGGCTTCGTCGGCGTGATCGTGCCGCACACGGTCCGGCTGCTGGCCGGTGCGTCGTACCGGGCGATCCTGCCGCTGTCGATGCTGTTCGGCGCCGCGTTCCTGATGCTGGCCGACCTGATCGCGCGCACCGCGGTGGCACCGGCCGAGGTGCCGATCGGTGTGATCACCGCGTTGTTCGGGGCGCCGTTCTTCGTGCTGGTGCTGCGCACCCACCGGCGGGTGGCACTGTGATCACGGTGCGGGGCCTGCGGGTGGCGCTCGGCGGCGCGACCGTGCTGGACGGCGTCGACCTCGACGTGGCGCCCGGCGAGTGGGTGACGATCATCGGGCCGAACGGCGCGGGCAAGTCGACGCTGCTGCGCGCGCTGACCGGCCTGGTGCCGTTCACCGGCGCGATCTCGCTGGCCGGTGCCGAGGTCACCGCGTTGCGGCGGCGGGAGCGGGCCCGGCAGGTCGCCACGGTCGCGCAGAGCCCGGCGGTCCCGCCCGGCATGACCGTCCGGGAGTACGTGCTGCTCGGCCGCACCCCGTACGTGCCGGCGCTCGGCCGGGAGTCGGCCGCCGACCTGGCCGTGGCCGACGAGGAGATCCACAGCCTGGACCTGACCGAATTCGCGGACCGGTCGTTGACCACGCTCTCCGGCGGCGAGCGGCAGCGTGCGTTCCTGGCCCGCGCGCTCGCCCAGCGCGCACCGCTGCTGCTGCTCGACGAGCCGACCAGCGCGCTCGACATCGGCCACCAGCAGGACGTCCTGGACCTGGTCGACCGGCTGCGCCGGGACCGCGGGCTGACCGTGGTCGCCACCATGCACGACCTGTCGATCGCGGGCGAGTACGCGGACCGGATGGTGCTGCTCGCGGCCGGCCGGGTGGCGGCGGTGGGCACCCCGGCCGAGGTGCTGACCGAGCCGCTGCTGGCCACGCATTACCGGGCCCGGGTCCGTGTCCTGCCCGGGGAGCACGGACCCCTGGTGGTTCCGGTGCGCTGAGCGGTCAGTTGAGCAGGTGGGCGTAGCGGTCCGGCGGGCCGCTCCAGGCGACCTCGGTGTCGAGCAGCACGGCCCAGTCCGGGCGCCAGTGCGGCGACCGGTGCGTCATCTCCGCGTTCAGCTGGTCCAGCCACGGTCCGGTGATGCCGTCGTACTCCCACCACTCCGGCCAGGAGTCCCAGCGCCGTTCGACGCGGAACTCGGTCGCGCTCGTCTCCACCCGCACGAACAGCCACCGCCCGCGGCCGCCGGAGTCCTCGGCCGTCCACAGTGCGCGGGCCAGGTCGTTCGCCTCCCGGTACGCCGTCCACGAGTTCTCGCCCTCGCGGGTCGCGGGCGGGAACTCGCCGGGCTGCTCGCTGGAACCGTCGATCTCCAGCTGGAACAGCACCGAGCAGCGCCCGTCCCCGCGCGGCGCCCGGTCGCGCGCCCAGGTGACCAGCGCGGTCAGCTCCGGCGGCGCCGGGTAGGTGGTCTCGTCCGGCCGGTCCAGCTCCTGGGCCTGCCGCATCGCGGTCCAGACCAGCTGCTGGTGCTGTTCGTCGCTGAGCGCGCGGACCCGGCGGCGAACCGGCCGCGCGGCCACCGCCGGCGCGAACGGCGCGGTGCTGCCCGGGACGCCGCCGCCCCGTGCGGCCGCGGCGACCCCGGCGCGCGGGTCCGGCCGCACGGCGCTGATCCGGCCGAGCAGGTTCCACAGCACGGTCTCGTCCACGGTGCGCGCGTATGCGGCGGCCAGCAGCCGGTCCGCGGCCGCGTCCACGGACGCGCGCTCCCGCGCCGAGTCGGCGGGACCGTGCCGGCCCCACTCGAAGACGATCTCGCGCAGCGCCAGCAGCGCCTGCTCGTCGTCGATCACCTCGCGGACCGTGGCCAGCAGGCCGTCGTCGCCCAGGTCGTGCGGGTAGGCGACACGGTGCCAGGCCTTGTCGTACCAGTAGGCGTACCCGAGCTGGTTGACGTTCGCGGCCGTGGTCAGATCCGGCCAGGGCAGCCACTCCGGCGCGTCGGCCAGCACGTCGATCGGCGGGCTGTGGTCGACGGTCCGGCTGTACTCGTGGTCGTAGCCGAAGAGCACCGCCCGGTCGCCGTCGATCAGGACGAGGCGGGACCAGTTGCCACCGTGATCGTCGTGATGCGCGCCGGCAGCGTCGATCCAGTACACGTCCCGGTATCCGATCGTCGCGAGCGCGGCCGCCTGCGCGACCCACCGCGCCCACAGCTGCGGGGGCGCGTCGAGGTCAACAGTGGTGATCTCCATGTGTATAAAGGTGCCACGAAACATCGGCCGAACGGACAGCCGGTCACCTCGTTGACGCACCGGTCGCGGTCCACCACGGTGGGATCATGTATGACGCGATCGTCGTCGGCGCGCGCACCGCGGGCTCGCCGACCGCCATGTTGCTGGCCCGTCAGGGGCACAGCGTTCTTCTCCTGGACAAGGCCACGTTCCCGAGCGACACCCTGTCGACGCACCTGATGCACGTTCCCGCGATGGCCGCGCTCAAGCGGTGGGGCCTGCACGACGCGGTGGTCGCGACCGGTGCGCCCCCGCACACGACGTTCACCATGGACTTCGGGCCGTTCGCGATCGTCGGCCAGCCGCCGCCGTTCGAGGGCGCCACGTCCCCGTACTGCGTGCGCCGCACCGCGCTGGACGAGATCCTGGTCGGCGCGGCCCGGGACGCCGGTGCGGAGGTGCGCACCGGCACCGGCGTGGCGGAGGTCCTGATCGAGGACGGCACGGTCACCGGTGTGCGCACCCGGGACGGCGCGGTCGCGCGGGCCCGCATCGTGATCGGCGCGGACGGCCTGCACTCCACGGTCGCGAAGGCGGTCGGGGCGAAGGCCTACGCGGACACGCCGGCGCTCACCGCGGGCTACTACGCGTACTACACCGGCGTCTCGCGGGACGGCGCGGAGATCTACAACCTCGGCGACCGTACGGTGGTGGTGTTCCCGACCAACGACGGTACCGCGGTGGTGTTCGTGGCCTGCCCGATCGCGGACTTCCCGGACTTCCGCGCGGACGTCGAGGGCAACTACGCGGCCGCGATCGCACGCGTGCCCGGCCTGGCCGAGCGGGTGGCGAACGGCGCGCGCACCGAGCGGATCCGCGGCACCGCGGACGTGCCCAACTTCCTGCGCGAGGCATACGGCGACGGCTGGGCCCTGGTCGGCGACGCCGGCTACCACAAGGACCCGTGCATGGCGGCCGGCATCATGGACGCGTTCCTGTCGGCGGAGTGGCTGGCCGCGGCCGTGCACGCGGGCCTGACCGGGGAGCGGCCGATGGCGGACGCGCTCGCGGAGTACCAGACCGTCCGCGACGAGCGCTTCCTGCCGTACCTGCAGATGACCGTGGGCCTGGCCTCGATGGAACCGCCACCGCCGGAGCAGGCCGCGCTGTTCGCGAAGATCGCGTCCGACCCGGCGGAGAGCACGCGCTTCTTCGGCGCGCTCCAGGGCAGCACACCGATCGGCGAGTACCTCTCGCCGGAGAACGTCGGCCGGATCATGAGCGCCTGACCCGTGGAAGACGCCGGCCGCCGGGCCGGCGTCTTCGGCGTCGGCTACCGGTCCAGCGCGGCGTCCAGGTTGACGGCCGCGGAGATCAGCGCGAGGTGCGTGAACGCCTGCGGGAAGTTGCCCAGCTGCTCGCCGGACGGGCCGATCTCCTCCGCGAACAGGCCGACGTGGTTTGCGTACGTCAGCATCTTCTCGAAGATCATCCGGGCCTCGCGGACCCGGCCGGCTCGGGTGAGCGCCTCGACGTACCAGAACGAGCAGAGGTTGAACGTGCCCTCCTGGCCGGCCAGCCCGTCGTGGCCGGTGTGCGCGTACCGGTGGACCAGGCTGTCCGAGGCCAGCTCGGACGAGATCCGGTCCAGCGTGGACAGGAACCGCGGATCGGTCGGGCCGGAGAACTTGACCAGCGGCATGACCAGCACGGACGCGTCCAGCAGCTTGCTGCCCGGGTGCATCACGTAGGCGCCGATGTCCCGGTCCCAGCAGGAGTTCTGCACGAACCGGTACGCCTGGTTGCCGAGCTTGCGCCACCGCTCGATCGGTGCCGGCAGGCCGCGGTCCCGGGCCACCCGGCAGGCCCGGTCGTACGCCACCCAGGTCATCAGCGCGGAGTAGGTGAACCGCTGCCGCGGGCCGCGGATCTCCCAGATGCCCTCGTCCGGCTCCTGCCAGTGGCTGGCCAGCCAGTCGAGCCGCTTGGAGAGGTGAATCCACAGGTCGTACGAGATCGGCACCTCGCGGTTGTAGAGGTAGACCGAGTCCATCAGCTCGCCGTACACGTCGATCTGCCGCTGGTTGACCGCGTTGTTGCCGATCCGGACCGGCGCGGAACCGCGGTAGCCCTCCAGATGGTCGAGCGTGAACTCGGGGATCTCCGGGCTGCCGTCCACCGCGTACATGATCATGAGGTCACGTTCCCGGTCCCGGTCCGCTTCCTCGCAGCGTTTCTGCACCCAGTCCATGAACGCGGCCGCCTCCTCCAGGAAGCCCAGCCGCATCAGCGCGTAGATGGTGAACGCGGCGTCGCGCAGCCATGCGTACCGGTAGTCCCAGTTCCGGATGCCGCCCAGTTCCTCCGGCAGCGACGTGGTCGGCGCCGCCACCAGCGCGCCGGTCGGGTGGTAGACCAGCAGCTTCAGCGCGAGCGCGGAACGCTGCACGGTCTCCCGCCAGCGCCCGCGGTACTTGCACTGGCTCAGCCACCGCTGCCAGAAGTCCGAGGTGCGCACGAACAGGTCCTCGTTCTCGCCCTCGATCAGCGGGCGCACCTCGCCCTTCCACTCCAGCTGGATCTCCACGGTCTCGCCCTCGTCCAGCGTGAACGTGGCGCCGACGCCGTTCTCCTCGATCTTCAGTGGCACGCTGGTGCGCAGCACGAACCGGCCGGCCCCGGAGGTGAAGACCGCGCCCACGCCGGTCACCAGCTCGACCTGGTGCGACACCCGGCCGTAGTCGAACGCGGGATGGCATGCCAGCTCGAACGTGGCCCGGCCGCGGACCGCGCGCGCCCGGCGGACCAGCAGGTCGCGCGCGGCCGCGGTCTCCGACGTCTCCGGGACCATGAAATCGATCACCTCGCCGACCGCCTCCGCACCGACGAAGCGGGTGACCAGGATGTTCGTCTCGGGCAGGTAGAGCTGTTTCGGACGGGCCGACGCCCGGCTGTGTATCGAGAAGTAGCCGCCCTTCCGGGAGTCGAGCAGGGAGGCGAAGAGGGACGGCGCGTCGAAGCGGGCCGGGCAGTACCAGTCGATGGTGCCGTCCGTGCCGACCAGCGCGATGGTCCGCAGGTCGCCGACGACGCCGTGCTCCTCGATCGGGAGGTAGCCGTTGCGGGGGAGTGTCATGGTTCGTCCTCTCGCTGGGGCTCGCTCCCTAAACCATCGCTCAGGTCAGCGGCTCCGGCAGCGGAACAGCGTGAATGACAGTGAGGCGAGAGACCGCGCGGGTCAGCACTACATAGAGCCTGTTCAATCCCCGTGGTTCCGCGTCGACGATCTCAGCAGGCTCGATGACGATCACGTGGTCGTACTCGAGTCCCTTGACGATCGAGGCGGGGACGATCTCGACCCGGTCGTTAAGTTTGAGTTTCGCCCGCAGGCCGTCCACCGCCGCGTCCGCCGCGATCACCGCCACCGACCCCTCGTGCTCCAGCGCGGCCCGCACCTCACGATCAAGATCAAATTCAAGATCGGACGTCGCGCGTACGACCAGGGAGCCGTCCCGCCGCAGCGACTCGGCCGGTGGGACGTTCACCCGCAGTGCCGGCAGCAGGCGATTGGCCAGCTCGACCACCACGGCCGGCACCCGGAAGCCGACGGTCAGCGGCACCACCGGTGCGCCCGGCTTGCCCAGGTGCGCAAGCGACACCGCCCAGTCCGCGGACGCCCACGGCGCGGTGCCCTGCGCCAGGTCGCCGAGCAGCGTGATCGACCCGTGCTCGCTGCGGCGCGCGATCGCCCGGCACTGCATCGGGGAGAGATCCTGCGCCTCGTCCAGCACCACGTGCCCGAAGCTCGGCATCCGGTCCAGCAGCCCGGCGATCTCGTCCATCAGGACCGTGTCGGCGCCGGTCCACTTCGTGCTCTTGGCCGTCTTGGCCGGCTTCGGCTGGATGATCGCTTCCTGCTCGTCGTCGGTGAGCAGGCCGTCCGCGTGCTCGCGCAGCGCCTCGCGGTCGGTCAGCAGCCGGTGCAGCAGGCCCTCCGGGGTCAGCGCCGGCCACACCTCGTCCAGGAACTCGGTCACCGGCCTCGCCTTCGCCATCCGGCGCTGCCACGACTCCGGCGGCGAGTCGCCCCGGCGTGCCTCCGACTGGCGCAGCAGCAGCGACACCACCCGGGCCCGGACCCGCTCGCGGCCCACTGCGTACGGCAGGCCCTCACGCCGCGCCTCGTCCACCACCCGGCGCAACGGCTCCTCGCCGATCCGCCAGCGGTACGAGCCGTCCGGCACGGTCATCGGCGCGCTCGGCTTGCCGACGTGCGACCAGACCGCGCGGTGCAGCACCTGTGCCATCCGCACGTCGTGCTTGACGACCGCGGCCTCGACCGTGTCCTCCCCGCGGACCGGCAGGCGCGCGATCAGGTCCTCGACCGTGCTCTGCGCGACCTCCACCTCGCCCAGCGCGGGCAGCACCGCCGCGATGTAGCCGAGGAACGCCCGGTTCGGCCCCACGATCAGCACGCCGGAGCGGCGCAACCGCTCCCGGTGCAGATACAGCAGGTACGCGGCCCGGTGCAGCCCCACCGCGGTCTTACCGGTGCCCGGGGCGCCCTGCACGCAGAGCGAGTCGGCCAGGTCCGCGCGGACCAGCTCGTCCTGCTCCGGCTGGATCGTCGCCACGATGTCCCGCATCGGCCCGACGCGCGGCCGCTCGATCTCCTGCGTCAGGATCTTCGACGCGGTGCCCAGCTCCTCGCCGCGATCCAGGTGCTCGTCCTCGAACGACGTGATCGCGCCCTCGACGAATCCGAACCGCCGCCGCACCGCCACACCCTGCGGATCCTTCACGCTGGCCCGGTAGAACGAGCGCGAGATCGGCGCCCGCCAGTCCAGCACCATCGGCTCGCCGGCCTCGTCCGTGACGTGCCGGCGCCCCACGTGGTAGTCGTGCCCCGCGTGCTCCCCGGCGCCGAAGTCCAGCCGCCCGAAGAACAACGGCGTGGACGGGTCGTCGGCCAGCTCCAGCACCCGCCGCGCCATGTGCCGGCCCAGCTGCTCCGCCGTGTACGAATCCCCGGCCACCTTGTCACCGGTGGCGAACAATGCCTCCGCATGCTCCCGCATGCGCCGCAACGCGGACCGGGACGCGCTCAGGTGCTGCCGTTCGGCCGTCAACTCAACTTCAAGATCTGCGGACACGCTGCATCCTCACGCATCTTCGCCGCTGCTCGCTCGCGTATCCGTAGCCCGTCACCTCCGGGCCCGGCGCGTGGGACGTCCGCTCCGGTGCCATCCACCCCGGCCGTCAAGCGGCCATCCACCTTACGCCCCCACACTCCCCTACTCCACCGAATTACGGCATGACGAGACCCGCAGGGTCGGACGCCGGCATGCGGCTGGGATGATCGGGGTGGCTGAGGGAGGGGTGCTGATGACCGACGCGGAGCGGCGCGGGTCGCAGCGGGTGACGATCTCGGACCCGCGGGTCATGCGGGCGCTGGCGCACCCCGCGCGGCTGGCCATCATGGAGCACCTCGGCTCGACCGGGGAGTCGGTGACCGCGACGTCGTGCGCGGAGGTGGCCGGGCTGTCGCCGAGCGCGACCAGCTACCACCTGCGCGCGCTGGCGAAGGCGGGCATGGTCGAGGCGGCGCCGAGCCGGGGCGACGGGCGCGAGCGGCTGTGGCGGGCGGTGCTGCCGTCGTTCAGCATCGACCCCGGCCAGGACGCGTCCGACGACACCCGGGCCGCGGAGATTGCGTTGATCGACGCCTATCTGCAGCGGGACTTCGAGCGGATTCGCGCCTACGCCCGGACCGCGCACCTGGCGCCGCCCGAGTGGTACAACGTCGGCCAGCTCAGCAGCATCGTCTGCACGATGACGCCGGACGAGGCTCTCAAGGTGAACCAGGCCATCATGGACCTGATAGACCCCTACCGCCGCCGTAGCCGCACCGACCCCCCGTCCGACGCCCGCACCGTCGTCATTCACTACGCCGCCACCCCGCAGGACGTCACGGACTGACCGTCCGCCCGGCCGCCCACCGAGCGCGGCCACATCGCCTGCCCCCGGGCTTCCGATCGGCACCCGGCCTTCCGCGGTACCTTGCGCGCGCCATTTGTGAAGCGTTACTTTCGAAGTATGTCTTTCACGTCTGCGCGGGATGTTCATCTGGCGGCCGGGGCGCGCGGGCTGTCGGTGGCGGGGGACCTGATGGCGGCGACGACACTCGCGTTGACGTTGCAGTCGGCGGGGGCAGGCGGCTTCGCGGTGTCCGGGCTGATGCTGGCGGGCGTGCTGCCGCTGGTGCTGCTGGCGCCGCTGACCGGTCGGGTCGTCGACCGGGTGGACAGCCGTTGGCTGCTTGCCGGGGTGGGGCTGGCGCAGGCGGCGGTCTGCACGCTGCTGTCGTTCGTCGGCACGCCGCTGCTGATCATCGCGTTGGTGACGGTGATCGCCTGCGGTCTGGCGCTGACCCAGCCGGCCCTGGCGGCGCTGCTGCCGGCCATGGTGGGCCGCGAGGATCTGCCGCGGGCCATGGCGCTCAGCCAGACCGCGACGTCGATCGGTGCGCTGGCCGCGCCGGTGCTGGCCGGTGTGCTGGTCGGGCAGTTCGGCGCGCGGGTGCCGCTGCTGCTGGTCGCCGTGATGTTCCTCGGGCTGGCCGCGGCCGGGCTGCTGATCCGCACGCGCCGGGGCCGCGCGGACGGCAGCCCGGCGCGGGAAGCGCCTTCGACGCCGCCGTTCCGCTACTGGCGTGACCCGCTGCTCGGCGCGATCACGGTGGCGATCTCGGGCGTCGTGCTCGGCGTCGGCGCGATCAACGTGGTCGCCATCTTCTACCTGCGCGAGACGCTGCACGCGTCCACCACCGCATACGGGCTGATCGAAGCGCTGTGGGCCGCCGGCCTGCTGGCCGGCACGTGGGTGACCGCGCGGGTGGTGCGCCGGATGCGGGACGACGGCGCGCTGGTCTACGGCACGCTGTGCACGCTCGCCGGCACCTGCCTGGCCATCGCGGCGATGGCGGTCTTCCCGGCCGTCGTCTGGGTGGCGCCGCTCTACCTGGTCGGCGGCTTCTTCAACGGCGGACTGAACGTGCAGCAGAACGTGCTGGTCGCGCGCCGGGTGCCGGCCGCATCGCACGGGCGCGCGTTCGCGATCCTGGTCGGCTGGGTGCAGGGCGCGAGCCTGACCGGGTACGCGCTGGCCGGCTTCATGCTCGAGGCGCTGGCCCCGCGCACGCTGGTCTTCGCGCTCGGCACGGCCGGGGCCCTGGTCTGCGCGCTGGTCGCGGCGCCGATCGTGCGCGCGATCCACCGGGAGCGCCGGCCGGTCGCGCCCGTCCTGGCCGCGACCTGACACCCGTACCCAAATGTCGTGGTTCCCGGTTCCTGAAACGGTGGTCGTCGATGACGTGGCCGCCGGGGGACGATCAGGTGCCGTAGCGGACGATCGGGGCGGGTGACGTGATGACCGGCATACGAGGGACCACGGCCCGGGAAGATCTGGTCACCGTCGTGCTGACGACGGTCCTGGTGGCCGGTGGCATCACGGACGGCTGGGCGCACTCCAACCTGCCGTCCACGCTGGAGACGTTCTTCACGCCGTGGCACGGCCTGATCTACGCCGGTTTCGCCGGGCTCGCCGCCTGGACGTTCTGGCTGGCCTACCGCGTCCGGGCGGAGGCGCCGCGCTGGTGGCGGGACGGCTGGCCCGCGGGCTACCGCGCGGGCGCGCTGGGCGTGCTGGTCTTCGGCGCCGGTGGCCTGGGCGACATGATCTGGCACGAGACGATCGGCATCGAGGTCGGCCTCAACGCCCAGTTCAGCCCGAGCCACCTGCTGCTCGTGATCGGCGCGATCCTGCTGGCCGGCAGCCCGGTGCGCGCCTGGTGGGCCACCGCGGAGCACGGCCTGCGCACGGTCACCGGTGTCGCCGCGCTCGCGCTTGCCACCGCGCTCACCACGATCCTGCTCAGTCACTCCAACGCGTTCCTGTCCGACGCGCCGACCAGGGAGTTCGTGCCGGGCAACGCCGCGTCGAACGGTGGCCTGGACGCGGCCGGCGGCGCGGTCGCGCTGCTCGGAGTGGACGCGTACGTCTTCACCACGCCGATCATCGCGATCCCGTTCCTGCTGGCGCACCGCCGCCGCCCCACGCACGGCGCCGGCGCCGCGATCGTCGCGGCCATGGTCCTGTTCGGGATGCTGATGTTCGAGTTCCCGGCGCCGATGGCGTTCGGCTCGCTCGTCGCGGTGCTCGCCGCGCTGCTCGCCGACGTGATCGTCGTCTGGCTGGACGCGGTACGCGGTCCTCGCGCGCCGCTGCGGCTGCCGATCGCAGGCGCGGTCTACATCGGTCTGGTCTGGACCGGCATGCTGCTCGGCCTGCACCTCGACGCGGGCTTGCGCTGGCCGCTCGAAATGATCACCGGCATCGTGGTGATCACCGCGGCGCTCGGCGCGCTGCTCGGCGGCCTCGCCGCACCCCCGGCGTCACACCGGGCGTCGCAGCCACACCTGATCACGGCGGAGCCGGAAAAGACCAAGGTCAAGAGCTGACGGTCTTTGCCCTGCCCGCTTCCGGCGGGGTCGCGTTCCGGTGCTCCCGCGGGCTTCCGGTGCCGTCGTGGTCGCCGTGGGCGAACCCCGCGGAGATCAACAGCAGGCGGACTGGCACCATGCCCCGCATGTCGAAGATCTCCCTCGTACCGGTCGACTCCGGCAACTGGCGAGCCGTCGCCGGCCTGACCGTGGCCCCGCACCAGCGGGAATGGGTTGCACCGCCCACCTACTACCTCGCGCTCTGCCAGTACGGCGACGCCGGCTGGCGACCGCTCGCGATCAGCGCGGACGGCGAGATCGTCGGCTTCCTGATGTGGACGATCGACCCGGCGGACGACGCGGCCTGGATCGGCGGCGTGATCATCGACGCGGAGCGGCAGGGCACCGGCCTGGGCCGCGCCGCGATCGCCGCGCTGATGGAAAAGGTACTGGCCGGCGAGCCGCAGGTGACCGGCTTCGCGCTCTCCTACGAGCCGGCCAACGAGGCGGCCCGCCGTGCGTACGCCAGCGTGGGCTTCGCCGAGACGGGCGAGACCGAGGACACCGAGGTCGTCGCCCGCCTCAAGCGGTAGCGAACCTGGCGCGTCAGGCGGGGAAGAACGCCGGCCCGTCCGTGGGCAGGGCCGGCGCCTCACCGCGGGCGGTGGCGCGGCGGGCGAACTCGCGCAGCCCTGCCACCTGGCGCTCGCCGAGTGAGAAGTCCAGCGCCCGGAAGTACGTTGCCAGCGTGGCCGCGTCGAACGGTTCCCAGCGCGCCGCCGCCTCCGCCACGTCGTCCAGCTCGGCGAGGCAGAGGTCGCGCGAGCGCAGGAACGCCTCGTGCACGTCCTTGACCCGGCCCGGGTGCTGCGCGGCGAAGTCGCGGCGGGCGGC
Source organism: Catenuloplanes indicus (assembly GCF_030813715.1). Taxonomy (NCBI): domain Bacteria; kingdom Bacillati; phylum Actinomycetota; class Actinomycetes; order Micromonosporales; family Micromonosporaceae; genus Catenuloplanes; species Catenuloplanes indicus. The sequence goes on along the minus strand of NZ_JAUSUZ010000001.1, from coordinate 4,541,417 downwards.
CCAGACCGCGAAGACCATCGGCAGGCCGGTCCACTCCCGCCAGGCCTGGCCCAGGTCGGTGACGAACAGGCCGCGGCGCGGTGCCTCGTACATGCCGCGCAGCGCCACGTCACCGATCACCACCGCGGCGTCCGCCTCCAGCAGCATCGCGGTCAGGTCAGGCGGGCAGGTGAAGTAATCCGGCTGTACGCCCCAGCGCTCGGCGAGCAGCATGCGGGCGAGCAGCACGCTGGTCCGGGACGCCGAGCCGAGCGCGACCCGGGCGCCGTCCAGCTCCTCCAGCGGCACCTTCGACACGATGTTGACGGAGAGCACCGGCCCGTCGCTGCCGACCGCGATGTCCGGCAGGAGCAGCAGCTGGTCCGCGTGCCGCAGGTACTCCAGCAGCGAGATCGGCCCGATGTCCAGATCGCCCGCGACAAGCGCGTCATTGAGCTTGTCCGGGCTGTCCTTGTGCAGGTCGACGTCGAGGAGCGCGCCGGAACGCATCAGCCCCCAGTAGATCGGGAGGCAGTTCAGGAACTGGATGTGGCCGACCCGGGGCCGCTGTGCGACGCTCACGCCGGACTGTCCTGCAGGCTGCGGTTCCGGCGTGGTCGGCGCTGAGCCGATGATTAGCTCGCTCATGCCGGCCACGTTATCCGCCTCTCGGCACACACCGCCCGGGAAGGTGTTCGAGAACGCATCCCCTCAGGCGCGCAGCTGGCGGCCGATCTTGCGGCAGATCGCGGCGCCGTAGGCGTAGCCCCGGGCGGCCGGGTAGCGGGTCAGCACGCCGATGCTCCAGCCGTCGCCGATCGCGAGGCAGTTCACGTGCCACTCGCCGAGCGCCTCCCGCACCACCCAGCCGTTCTTGATCGCGATGCCGGACCGCACCGCCTCGGGGAACGCCTTGCGGATCCCGAAGTCGCCGACGCCGCGTACCGCCCGCATCTCGCGCAGCAGCCACGGCGTCCAGGTGGGCCCGGCCGCGCGGCCGTCCGCGATGCACCGGCCGAGCAGCACCACGTCGCGGGCCGAGAGCCGGGTGTTGCTCCACATCTGCCGGTACGGTCCGCCGTCGATCAGCTGGCAGACCTGCCGCAGCCGCCGAATGGACTCGGACTGCCCGACCGCGGCCCAGAGCACCTCCGCTGCCTCGTTGTCGCTGTCCCGCAGCATGATCCGCAGTTGACGCATGCGACGGTCGCCGGGGCGCCGGCCGGCCTCGTCCGCGCGCCGCAGGAAGTCCGCGCCGATCCAGGCCTTGATCAGCGACGCGGTGCCGCTGGTCTCGCCGAGGTTGGGCGAGCCGGAGAGCGTGCCGGTGCGGTGGTCGAGCAGCGCCCAGGACCACCACGCGTCACCGGCGACGCGCACCGCGGCCGGGCGCACCGGGAACACCGGCCCGGTCTCCAGCACGCGCGGCGACAGCGGCGGGACGCCGCCCTTCTCCAGGATGCGCGGCGGTGCGGTCGCGGGCGCGTGCCAGATCGGGACCGCCGCCTGGGCGCCGTCGGAGAGCGTCACCACCCGCGCGATGCCGGCCCCGGCCGCGAGCACCGCCAGCACGGTCGCGGGCACGATCATCCGGCTGGCCCGCCGCGATGCGGCCCGTCGCTTCCCCACAGCGGGGGATCTTATCCCATAAAACGGTTAAAACCCCCTAAGCGCCGCATGTGACAGTCTATTGCGTGGTGCCGCAGCCGGTGTAACACTCAGATGATGGACGGCATCGATGAGCTGACCCACGAGGAACGCTTCGACGCCCTGGTCGCGGCCGAGGAAAAGATCGAGCCGACCGACTGGATGCCGGAGGCGTACCGCAAGGGGCTGATCCGCCAGATCGCCCAGCACGCCCACTCCGAGATCATCGGCATGCAGCCGGAGGGCTCCTGGATCACCCGGGCGCCGAGCCTGAAGCGCAAGGCCATCCTGCTGGCCAAGGTGCAGGACGAGGCCGGCCACGGGCTCTATCTCTACGCCGCCGCCGAGACGCTCGGCATCACCCGCGACGAGCTGGTCGACGCGCTGCTGACCAAGCGGCAGAAGTACAGCTCGATCTTCAACTACCCCACGCTGAGCTGGGCCGACATCGGCGCGATCGGCTGGCTCGTGGACGGCGCCGCGATCGTCAACCAGGTGCCGCTCTGCCGCTGCTCCTACGGGCCGTACGCGCGGGCCATGGTGCGCATCTGCAAGGAGGAGTCGTTCCACCAGCGCCAGGGCTACGAGCTGCTGCACACGCTGGCGCACGGCACGGCGGAGCAGCACGCGATGGCGCAGGACGCGCTGGACCGGTGGTGGTACCCGTCGCTGGCGATGTTCGGCCCGCCGGACGCGGACTCCACCCATTCCGCCCGCTCGATCCAGTGGAAGATCAAGCGCTTCTCCAACGACGAGCTGCGCCAGCGGTTCGTGGACATGTGCGTACCCCAGGCGGCCGTGCTCGGCCTGCGCATCCCGGACGACGGCCTGCGCTGGAACCCGGACCGCGACGCCCACGACTTCACGCCGCCCGACTTCGACGAACTGAGCCGGGTGATCAGCGGCAACGGCCCGTGCAACGAGGAGCGGATGGCCCACCGCCGCGCCGCGCACGACGACGGCGCCTGGGTCCGCGAGGCGGCCGTGGCCTACGCACGGAAGCAGGCGGGATGAGCGCGGACTGGCCGCTGTGGGAGGTGTTCGTGCGCCCGCGGCGCGGCCTGTCGCACACGCACGCCGGTAGCCTGCACGCGCCGGACGCCGCGATGGCGCTGCGCAACGCGCGTGACCTCTACACGCGCCGGCAGGAGGGGGTCTCCGTCTGGGTCGTGCCGAGCACCGCGATCGTCGCGTCCGGGGACGCGCTGGACCCGGCGCCGGACAAGCCCTACCGCCACCCCACGTACTACTCGGTCCCGGACGGAGCGCCGCACCTGTGAACGACGTGGCCCGTTACGCATTGGGCCTGGGCGACGACGCGCTGATCGCGGCCCAGCGGCTCGGGGAGCTCTACGCCGGCAGCCCCGAGATGGAGGAGGACGTGGCGCTGGCCAACATCGCGCTCGACCAGCTCGGCGCGGCCCGGCTGCTGCTGTCCTACGCGGCGGAGCTGACCGGCGAGGGCGACGAGGACGCGCTGGCGTTCCTGCGCGGCCCCGACGAGTTCCGCAACCACGTGCTGGTCGAGCTGCCCAACGGCGACTTCGCGGTCACGGTCGCCAAGCTGCTGTTCCTCGCGGCCTGGCAGCGCCCGCTCTACGCCGGCCTGGCGCGGTCGCGCGACGAGCGGCTGGCCGGGATCGCGGCCACGGCTGGGTTGGAGTCCGCGTACCACCTGGATCACGCGGCACAGTGGACGATCCGCCTCGGCGACGGCACCGAGGAGTCGCATCGCCGCATGCAGGACGCGGTCGACGCGCTCTGGCCGTACACCCGGGAACTCTTCGTCCCTGACCCGGTCGCGCGGCGCCTGCCCGGCGTCGCGGGCGACCCGGCCGCCGCGGAGTGGACCGCGATCGTGGAGAGCACGCTGGCCACGGCCACGCTGCGGATCCCGGCCGGCGTCGAGGCCCCACCGGCGCTGGACGGCCGGGCCGGCCGGCACACCGCGCACCTCACCGCGCTGCTGGACGAGATGCAGGCGCTGCACCGCGCACACCCGGGCGCGCGCTGGTGAGCGCGGCCGAGACCGCGGCCGCCGGGGTCGTCGACCCGGAGCTGCCGTTCGTGACCATCGCGGAGCTGGGCATCCTGCGCGCGGTGACGGAGCGGGACGGCCGGGTCACCGTGACGATCACGCCGACCTACACCGGCTGCCCGGCGGTGTCCGTGATCCGGGAGGACGTCCGGAGCGCACTGGCCGGCGTGGGCTTCCCGGACGCGGTGGTCGAGACCCGGCTGAACCCGCCGTGGAGCACCGAGTGGATCACCGAGGCCGGGCGCCGCAAGCTGGCCGAGGCGGGTGTCGCGCCGCCGGGAAGGCGGCCGCTGCTGACCATCTCGGTGCGCTGCCCGCGGTGCGGCTCGCCGGAGACCGAGGAGCTGAGCCGGTTCGGCTCGACCGCGTGCACCTCGCTGTGGCGCTGCCGCGCCTGCGCCGAGCCGTTTCCCCGGGTCAAGGAGCGATGACCATGACCTCGGTGGTACGGGTGGCACGCCGCCGCCCGGTCTGGCACCCGCTGCCGGTGACCCGCGTCGACCGGCTGACCCCGGAGGCCGTGACGATCACGTTCGCGGTCCCGCCGGAGCTGCGCGCGGCGTTCGCGTTCCGGCCCGGCCAGCACCTGACCGTGCGGTACGCGCCGGACGTCCGCCGTTCCTACTCGATCTGCTCCACACCACCGGAGCTGGACCGGGCCGGGACGATCCGGATCGGCGTCAAGGAGGTGCCGGGCGGCGCGTTCAGCAGCACCGGCGTCCGCGGTCTGCGCGCCGGCACCACGCTGGAGGTGCTGCCCCCGCTCGGCACGTTCACCACGAACCTGGACCCGCTGCGCACCCGCCGGTACGGCGCGATCGTGGCCGGCTCCGGCATCACCCCGGTGCTGAGCCTGATCGCCACCGCGCTCGCCACCGAGCCGCACAGCACGTTCACGCTGCTCTACGGCAACCGCGCGGCCGCGAGCGTGATGTTCGCCGACGAGCTGGGCGCGCTGAAGGACCGCTACCCGTCCCGCCTGCAGGTCCTGCACGTGCTGTCCCGCGAGCCGGGCCTGTCACCCGCGCTCTCCGGCCGCCTCGACCGGGACCGCCTGACGCTGTTGCTGGACACCGCGGTTCCGGCCGGTGTCGGCGAATGGTTCCTCTGCGGCCCGGCCGCGCTGGTGGAGACGGCCGAGGAGCTGCTGCGCTCCCGCGGCGTGCCGGCCGTGCACACCGAGTTGTTCTACGCCGGCCCGGTCGCGGTCCCGGCGCCGCCGGCCGGCAACGCGGACGACGTCACGCTGACCGTGCGGCTGGACGGCCGCGAGTCGCGCACCACCATGCCGCGCGACGGCCGGGTGCTGGACGCGGCGCTGGCCGTCCGCGCCGAGCTGCCCTACGCCTGCAAGGGCGGTGTCTGCGCGACCTGCCGGGCCCGGGTGACCGCCGGCGAGGTGGCGATGGCCCGCAACTACGCGCTGGAGCCGGACGACGTCGCGGCCGGCTACGTCCTCACCTGCCAGGCCGTCCCGCTCACGGCCGAGGTGGCGGTGGACTACGACGCCTAACGGATGGCGTCCAGCTTCACCAGGTCGTCCGCGGTCAGGCGCCAGGCACCGGCGGCCGCGTTCGCGCGGACCTGTTCCGGGCTGGTCGCGCCCGCGATCACGCTGGAGACGCCGCGCCGGGACGTCAGCCCGGCGATCGCCACGTCCAGCAGCGTCCGGCCGCGCACCTGGGCGAAACTCTCGATCGTCTCGATGACGTCCCACGGCGCGGATTCGAGCAGCGCCGCGTACCGTTCGTCGGAGAGCCGGCCGCCGGACGGTGGCGGTGTGTCCCGCCGGTACTTGCCGCTGAGCAGGCCGCTGTCCAGGGGGAAGAACGGCAGCAAGCCCAGCCCGAAGTGCTGGCAGGCCGGCAGCAGCTCCGCCTCCGGGTCGCGGTGCAGCAGGCTGTAGCGGTTCTGCGCGCTGATGAACGGCGTCCGGTGCGCGGTGCGCGCGGTCCAGGCCGCGTCCGCGATCTCCCACGCCGAGAAGTTCGAGCAGCCGAGGTAGCGCACCTTGCCGGCTCGGACCAGGTCGTCCAGCGCGGCCAGCGTCTCCTCTATCGGCGTCGCCGGGTCGGGACGGTGCAGCTGGTAGAGGTCGATGTAGTCGGTGTCCAGCCGGCGCAGCGACGCCTCGACCGCGCGCGTGACGTATCTGCGGGACGCGCGGGCGCCGAAATCCTGCCCGTTGCTGCCGGCCATGTCCATGCCGAACTTGGTGGCGATCACGACGTCGTCCCGGCGGCCCTTGAGCGCGGCGCCGAGCAGCTGCTCGGACATGCCGCGGGGCTCGCCGTACACGTCCGCGGTGTCGAAGAAGTTGATGCCGGCGTCGAGCGCGGCGTCGACCACGGCGCGGCTGCCGTCCGCGTCCAGCCGCCGCCCGAAACTGCTGCACCCGAGGCCGATCGCGGAGACGGTCAGCCCTGAATCGCCAAGCCGCCGATAACTCATCTCGTCCCGCCCCATTCGCGCAGCTTAAGTCCCCGATTCGGATAGCCCTTCGTGGCCGTCAAGCGAACGGTAGGCCGCGCGCAGCAGATCCACCAACGGAATATGACGGACCCGCACGTCAGGCGGGTCCAGCGCACGAAGCAGCAGGTCAGGCGGGGCCGTGACGCGGTTCACGCCGTGCTCGCGGAGCTTGGCCGGGGACGCGCCGGGCGCGTAGAAGCCGGCCAGCGCGTCGGCCAGTGGCACGTGCTCGACGGCCAGCGGATCCACGACGGCCGGGACCGTGCCCAGCGAACCCAGAAGCTCCTCCCGGGTACGGCCACGCCACGCCAGGACCAGGAACGGGTCGTCGTCGAACGCCTCGGCCAGCAGGTAGAGCGCGGCGGACAGGTGCTTGCACGGGAAACCCCAGTCCGGGCAGCTGCACTCCATGTCCAGCTCGGCCGGGAACAGCGGCGCGCCGAGCGCGTCGAACACCCCGACGATCTCCGTGGGCATCTCACCGGCCAGCAGCTTCGCGCGATAGAGCGCCTGCGACGCCAGCGACTCCTCGATCGCGTCCCACCGCTCCGCGCCGTACCGTTCGATGTCGATGGTGACCTGATAGGGGTCCGGCCGCGAGCCCTGGACGAGCGCGGTGACCGTGCCCGGCGCCACGGACAGGCTGATCACCTGGCCCTTGCGGGCGTAGGCGCGACCGCGCGCGAGCCGCCCGGCGTCGCAGATGCCCTCCAGGATCTCGATGAAGTGCCGCGACCACCACTGCTCGCCGATCTTCCCGCGCTGCGACCGCGCCCTTATCCCGCCGTCCACCGCGATCGGCTTGCCGGCCTCGAAGAACCCGTCCCGGCCGACCGGCATCAGGCCACCGCCGACGGGTCGAGCGCGAACAGGTCGCGCAGCGCGTCCGTGGACAGGTCGGTGATCCAGTCCTCGCCGGTGCCGACCACGGCCTCGGCCAGCGCCTTCTTCCGCTCGATCATCTCGTCGATCCGCTCCTCCAGCGTGCCGGTGCAGATGAATTTGCGGACCTGCACGTTCTTGCGTTGCCCGATCCGGTACGCCCGGTCCGTGGCCTGGTCCTCGACCGCCGGGTTCCACCACCGGTCGACGTGGATCACGTGGTTCGCCGCGGTCAGGTTGAGCCCGGTACCGGCCGCCTTCAGCGACAGCAGGAAGATCGTCGGCTCGTCCCCGGTCTGGAACCGCTCGACCAGTTCGTCCCGCCGCGCTTTGGCCAGCCCGCCGTGCAGCCAGAGCACCGGCCGGTCCAGCCGCGCCTGAAGATAGGGCTGGAGCAGCGCGCCGAACTCCGCGTACTGCGTGAAGACCAGACCCTTCTCGCCGTCCGCGACGATCTCCGCGCACAGCGACTCCAGCCGGTCCAGCTTGCCGGACCGGCCGGGCAGCGCGGAGCCGTCCTTGAGCAGGTGCGCCGGGTGATTGCAGACCTGCTTGAGCCGGGTCATCGCGGCCAGCACGTTGCCGCGCCGCTCGATGCCGGTGGTGGCCGAGATCGTCGCCATCATCTCCTCGACCACCGCGGCGTACAGCGTGGCCTGCTCCGGCGTGAGCGTGCACCACACCTTGACCTCCAGCTTCTCCGGCAGGTCGGAGATGATGGACTTGTCGGTCTTGAGACGCCGGAGGATGAACGGGCCGGTCGCGCGCTTGAGCGCGGCGGACGCGTACTCGTCCTGTCGCGCCTCGATCGGCTCCTGGTAGCGGGACCGGAAGTGCTTGACCGTGCCGAGCAGGCCCGGGTTGCAGAACTCAAGCAGCGCCCACAGCTCGGCCAGGTGGTTCTCCACCGGCGTGCCGGAGAGCGCGAGCCGGGTACGGGCCGGGATCGCGCGCGCGGCCTGCGCCTGCCGGGTGCCGCTGTTCTTCAGCGCCTGCGCCTCGTCACAGACCACACGTTCCCATTCGGTCTGTTGCAACACCGCCAGATCACGCAGCGCGGTGCCGTACGTCGTGATCACCAGGTCGTGCTTGTCCAGCGCGGACGGGTCGCGGCCGGTGCCGTGGTGGACGTAGACGGACAGGCCGGGCGCGAAGCGCTCCGCCTCCTTGCGCCAGTTCGACACCAACGACATCGGGCAGATCAGCAGCGTCGGCCGGTCCGACTGCTCCGCGACCAGCAGCGACAGCGTCTGCGCGGTCTTGCCGAGCCCCATGTCGTCGGCCAGGATCCCGCCCAGCCCCAGTTTCGACAGGAACGACAACCAGGACAGACCCCGCTCCTGGTACGGCCGGAGTGTGCCCACGAAGCCCTCCGGCGTGGCGATCGGGGTCAGCCGCTCCGCGGCCTCGCCGGAGAGCAGGTCGCCGAGCGGGCCGTCCGCGTCCACGTCCACCAGCGGCAGCTCCGGCTCGCCGCCGTCGACCACCCGCGCCAGCACGTCCGCCGCGGTCAGCTCGCCCGCACGCCGCCGGCCGACCGCCTTGAGCGCCGCCTTGAGCTGCCGGTCGTCCAGTTCCACCCATCGGCCGCGCACCCGGATCAGCGGCACCTTGGCCAGCGCCAGCTGTTCCAGCTCCGCCGGGTCGATCGTCTCGTCGCCGACCATCAGGTCCAGCCGGTAGTCGACCAGCTCGGACATGCCGAAACCCTGTGCCGCGACCGCCTTCGGGCCGGACTTCGACTTGCTCCTGGCGGTCAGCTTCAGGCCGAGCCCGCGCTTGCCGGCCCACGACGGCAGCTGCACGCCGTAGCCGGCGGCCTGCAACAGCGGCGCGGCCGTGCTGAGGAAGTCGAACGCACCGGCCGTGTCCAGCTCCATGCCGTCCGGACGGGCCTTGCGCAACGACTCGTAGAGCGCCGGGAACAGCCGGACCGCACGGCCCAGGCCGGCCAGCAGCGTCTCGTCCGCGCGCGGCCACTCCGCACCGCCGTCGAAGATGTCCGCCGCGGCCACGTAGTGCGCCGGATCGTCCGTCGACTGCAGCGCGAACTCCAGCCACCACTCGTCCGTGCCCTGCACCGGCTCGTCCAGCCGGAAACTCACCCGGGCCGGGCCGTTCGCCGCCTGCGCCGCGTCGTACCACGCGGTCAACGCCGTGCCGAGCGCGTCGGCGTCGGCCTGCTTCGCGCCCGGCAGTGCGGCGTCGTCGCCGGTCAGCGCCACCATCCAGCGGTCGGCCAGCGGCGCGCGGCTTCCCGGCCGATGCCCGAGCAGCAGCCGCTCCGGGAAAGCCTCCCGCGCGGCCGCGTCGACCAACAGATCAAGGGCCTGCCGCAGTACGACGTCGGCCCGCGCCTCGCCGTCACCGAACGCGCGGCACACCGGCGGCATGGCCTGCGCGTAGGAGCGGAACGCCGCCGCGTCCGAACCGGTGAGCACCGCCCGCCAGCGCGCCTCGCCGTGCACCAGCTGCGGCAGCATCCGCCCGCGCCGGACCAGGTCACGGGCCAGTTCCGCCACCGCGCCGAGGTAGTGCAGCGTCTCCGCCGGTGCCCAGGTGCCGTCCGTCTCCGTGCCCAGGAACGCCAGTGCCGGTGCGGCCCGGACCAGCAGGATCGGCACGGTCCAGACGGTGAGCGCGGGCGTGCGCACCACGGCGTCGATGCCGCTCTCCGGCGACGGCACCGGCCACCGGGCCGAGCCGGGCAGGTGGATGCGGGCCGTGCCGGGTTCGCCGTCGACCGGGAGCGCACCGGCCAGGCCGTCCGCGGTCGCGGCGAACGGGTGCGGACGGGCCCGTGCGCGGGACGTGCCGGCCGGGGCCCGTTCGGTGTCCTCGGCCCAGAGCGCGAGGCGGCCGTCGTGCCAGCCACCGTGCACCACCAGCATGCGCTTTATCTCCCTCGCGTGGACCGTCCGACGATACCGGCATCGTGACCTGCGACGCGGCAGGCCGTGACCCGATGGACGTACGCTCGTGGGGTGACGGTGAACAGGGAGATCGACGACATCCTGCAGCGTGGCGCGGACGGCGGGCGGATCACGCCCGAGGAGGCGCTGCTCATCTACACCGACGCTCCGCTGCACGCGCTGGGCGAGGCCGCGGACGCGGTGCGCCGGCGGCGCTATCCGGACGGGATCGTCACGTACCTGATCGACCGCAACATCAACTACACCAACGTGTGCGTGACCGCGTGCAAGTTCTGCGCGTTCTTCCGCGCGCCGAAGCACAAGGAGGGCTGGTCGCACCCGATGGAGGAGATCCTCCGCCGGTGCGGCGAGGCCGTCGACCTGGGCGCCACCCAGGTGATGCTGCAGGGCGGTCACCACCCGGACTACGGCACCGACTACTACGAGAACCTGTTCTCCTCGGTCAAGGCGGCGTACCCGCAGCTGGTGATCCACTCGATCGGCCCGTCCGAGATCCTGCACATGGCGAAGGTCGACGGCATCTCGATCGAGGACGCGATCCTCCGGATCAAGGCGGCCGGGCTGGACTCGATCGCCGGTGCCGGTGCGGAGATGCTGCCGGAGCGGCCGCGCAAGGCGATCGCGCCGCTCAAGGAGTCCGGCGCGCGCTGGCTTGAGGTCATGGAGACCGCGCACCGGCACGGCATCGAGTCGACCGCGACCATGATGATGGGCACCGGCGAGACGCACGCGGAGCGGGTGGAGCACATCGCCATGATCCGGGACGTGCAGGACCGCACCGGCGGTTTCCGGGCGTTCATCCCGTGGACCTACCAGCCGGAGAACAACCACCTCAAGGGCCGCACACAGGCCACCACGCTGGAGTACCTCCGGTTCATCGCGATGTCCCGGATCTTCTTCCACAACGTGGACCATCTGCAGGCGTCCTGGCTGACCACCGGCAAGGAGGTCGGTCAGCTGTCGCTGCACATGGGCGTGGACGATCTCGGTTCGATCATGCTGGAGGAGAACGTCATCTCCTCCGCCGGTGCCCGGCACCGGTCGAACCTGCACGACCTGATCTGGATGATCCGGTCCGCCGGCCGCATCCCGGCGCAGCGCGACACGCTCTACCGCCACCTGGCCGTGCACCGGACGCCGGCGGACGACCCGACGGACGACCGGGTCGTCTCGCACTTCTCGTCGATCGCGCTGCCCGGCGGCGGCGCCGGCCGGTCGCTGCCACTCGTCGAGGCGCACTGAGCGTATTCAATCCGCAGCGCGGTTCCCCCATTCGGGGACCGCGCTGTTTTCTTTTGCTCGCCGAATGTAGTTGCGGTGCGGACTTTCTCGTTCGTGAATGCTTTGAGTAATCATCCGACTGCTGAGAGCGTTCGTCTTCATCGGTGGAGAGGCTCTTTCGTTCCCCCGTTCGGCCGATTTTTCTGCTGCCGTTCGGAGAATCTTAGGGAAATACAGGTGATCCAAAGGTCCACTTAAGCCCGTTTTAAGATCACCCAAATCTGGACATTTACGGAACTGCGTGGTATAGCGCACGGCGCGGTGTCCGATTTGTGCAGTAGACGAATTGATATGTCTTCGTTAACGTCCCTCCGTCCCGACCGTCCTCGTACCCGAGGAGTCAAACAATGGCGTTCCGCACGCGGAACTTCGCCCGTCTCTGTGCCGCCACTGCGCTGGCTGCGGGCGCTACCGGGTTCTTCGCGGCCCCGGCCCTTGCCGCCCCGAGCGGCACCGATTTCAGCATCGTCACCGAGGACATCACCGGGCCGGACGGCGCTCCGCTCGCCCCGGGCGCGTCCTCCGAGGTGATCACCACGATCACCAACGTCGGTGACGAGGTCATCACGGGCTTCAAGCTCTCGGTGACGCTGCCGGAGAGCGTGTCCTTCAAGAACCAGGTCGCGGCCGAGTTCTGCTCCTACGAGGGTCAGACGGTCACCTGCACCTTCGACGACGGCTGGGCGCTCGTCCCGGCGGGCGAGGAGGACCCGGAGAACGACATCTACTCGGCGTGGGAGGTGCCCTTCGAGGTCACCATCGCGGCCGACGCCAAGGGCCCGGTGCTCGACGGCGGTAAGTCCTCCGGTGAGATCTCCTACTACGCGGACCTCGAGACCGGTGTCGAGAAGGACGCCGACACGGGCGCGGTCACCGGCACCCAGTTCCAGCCGGCCGCGTTCTCCGCGTCCGGTGCCGGCACCTTCACCACGGTCTCCTACAAGACGGCCGCGAACGCCAAGACGCCCGGTCGCCACGGCGACAAGGGCAAGGACCGCTTCAAGCAGAACGACAAGTGGGCCGGCGGCCACAACTGTGGTCACCCGCCGAAGCCCCCGAAGCCGACCCCGCCGGCCACCACGCCGCCGGCGACGACTCCGCCGGTGACCACGCCTCCGGCCACGACGCCTCCGGCCACGACGCCTCCGGCCACGACGCCGCCGGCGACGACCCCGCCCGCGACCACGCCTCCGGCCACCACGCCGCCGGCGACGACCCCGCCGGCCACCACCCCGCCGGCAACCACGCCTCCGGCCTCCCCGTCGCCGCAGCTGCCGACGACGATCCAGCACGAGGACGCGTTCGTGGCGCTGGTCAGCGTGCCGGGCGGCAACGGTGGCGGCGAGCCCGGCCTGCCGGTCACCGGCCCGCAGACCGCCATCATCGGTGGCGTGGGTGCCGCCGTGCTCGTCGGTGGCGCCGTGGTCTTCATGATGGCGCGCCGTCGTAAGGTCGTGACGATTACTCCGGGCGACGGCAACTCCGCGCTCTGAGGTCGTGACAAGGTGGCTTTGAGTCACCGCTGAGGCAACAGAAAGACAACGCCGCGGGCCCTCGGGTTCGCGGCGTTTGTCGCTTTCCGGTCATCGGCCGACGACGTAGTGTCGCAAGTGGGCGGATTGCACCGCTACCTGCGGTATCACCGCCGGGAAATGTCGCATGAGCGTCATGATTTCGGGGTCCCGCCGAGTCCGCATCGTTACCGGAGGCCCCGAAGATAATGCTCTGACCCGCCAATGAGGCGTTGATATAGAGATTGAACGCCGCAGACCACGCGCGAGCCTGGTCTGCGGCTTTTTCGTGCCCTCTGGCAGAGTGGGACCCGTGAGCCGCGCAGACTTGGACAAGCAGCCCCACGAGGTCGCCTCGATGTTCGACGGCGTGGCGCGTAACTACGACGTGACCAACACGGTGCTCTCGTTCGGGCAGGACCGTGGCTGGCGCCGCGCCACGCGGGACGCGCTGCAACTCAAGCTGGGTCAGCGAGTGCTCGACGTGGGCGCCGGCACCGGCGTCTCCACGCTGGAGCTGGGCCGGTCCGGCGCGTTCGCGGTCGGCCTGGATCTCTCGCTCGGCATGCTGCGTGCCGGCCGCCGGGTACGCCCGGACGTGCCGCTGCTGGCCGGCGACGCACTGGCGCTGCCGTTCGCGGACGAGACGTTCGACGCGGCCACCATCTCGTTCGCGCTGCGCAACGTGGTCGACGTGGACCGCGCGCTGGCCGAGCTGGCCCGCGTGGTGCGCCCCGGCGGCCGCCTGGTGGTCTGCGAGTTCAGCCACCCGGTCAACGGCCCGTTCCGGAGCGTCTACATGCAGTACCTGATGCGCTCCCTGCCGACGGTGGCCCGCGCTGTCTCCAGCAACCCGGAGGCGTACGTCTACCTCGCCGAGTCGATCCGCGCCTGGCCGGACCAGGCCGCGCTCGCCGACCGGATCGGCCGGGCCGGCTGGTCGAGGGTGGCCTGGCGCAACCTCACCGGCGGCGTCGTCGCGCTGCACCGTGCCGTCAAGCCCTGAGCGGGCGGATGCTGCCGCTCCCGGCGCGGTACCGCCCGCCCGGCGCCGGTTCCGCCCCCGCATCCCGCGTGGCCTCGGCGAGCGGGAGAACATGACGCCCGCGTCGCTGTTCCCGCTGCCGTACCCGCCGATCTGATCCCATCCGCCTCGCTCCCGAAGCGGCCCCACGACACAGGGAGGACGTCGGGACTGGATATTTCCGGACATAGTCTCCTCCGCGGTCGGCCGAATCGCTGGCCTGTGTGCGTTCGCGTGCTCAACGCGGTCGAAGGCGGGATTCCATGGCGTCAGCGAAATGTGGATGCGTCGCGGGCCGGCTTCCGAGCACGCCTCTGGTCGCGCTGGTATCGCCGCGGGCAAGCCCGGATCCCAGCGGCGATGTGCCGCGGGGTCGAATGCCGGTGTGGCCGGGTCCTGCGGGCTCGGATGCCGGTGTGGCCGGGTCCTGCGGGCTCGGATGCCGGTGTGGCCGGATCCTGCGGGCTCGGCGCCGGTGTGGCCGAATTCGGCGGCGGTGCGGCGGGGACGGGATGTCGCCATGGCCGAGCCTGGCAGGCGGCGGGTGGCCGCGGATCGGACGCCCGGCGTGGCGATCAGCGGCCTGGCGCGCTCGTCTTCGCGGGCGGTGGTTGCCGCGTTCGGACATCGGCCCTGCCGAGCCCGGTCGGTGGTGACTCGCCCCGGTCGGGGCGGCACGAGGGCGGGACGCCGGGCGCGGCGGGTCGGTTGTCGGCCGTACCGCTCGACGATCTTGAAGTTGGTCTGTCGGATGGATGGCGGAATATTCGCGGGAAGAGCCGGAGAGTGGCCGAGGCCTCGCTAATTGGTCTAAACCGGACGCACTGCGGCCGGATTGGCCGATTTTGTCACCCGTAAGGGTGATCTATCTAAATCTCTTTAACGGGTTGGAAACAATAAGGGTGGCCTAAGCCACACAAAGATCAGCCGTAGGCATACACTGCCCTCGCACATGCTTGTGAAGTCTTTCACTAGCACATGCGAGGAGGTATGGCCGTGACCCAGGTTGTGGCCGAACAGGCCGACGTGATCGTCGTGGGCGCGGGCCCGGGTGGCTCCGCGACCTCATATCACCTTGCCCAGCACGGTGTTCGGGTTCTACTGCTCGAGAAGACCGAGTTCCCTCGGGAGAAGGTCTGCGGCGACGGGCTCACGCCGCGCGCGACCAAGCAGCTGATCAAGATGGGCGTCGACACCTCCGAAGAGGCCGGCTGGCTGCGCAACAAGGGCCTGCGGGTGATCGGCGGCGGCGTCCGCCTGGAGCTGGACTGGCCGGAGCTGGCCAGCTTTCCGAACTACGGTCTGACCCGCACCCGGCTCGACTTCGACCAGATGCTCGCCAAGCGCGCGGCCGAGGCCGGTGCCATCGTGCGGACCAGCACGAACGTGACCGGGCCGGTGTTCGCCGAGGACGGCCGGATCATCGGCGTGACGGCCGAGTCCGGGCCTGGCAAGGAGCCGGTCGAGTTCCGCGCGCCGCTGGTGGTCGCGGCGGACGGTGTCTCCGGCCGATTCCCGCTCGCGCTGAACATCCGCAAGCGCGACGACCGGCCGATGGGTGTCGCGGTCCGGCGCTACTACAACTCGCCGGTCAAGCACGACGACGACTACCTGGAGTCCTGGCTGGAGCTTCGTTCCCGGGAAAATCCGGACAAGCTGCTGCCCGGGTACGGATGGATCTTCGGCATGGGTGACGGCCGGGTCAACGTGGGCCTCGGCGTGCTCAACTCCTCCACCGGCTACGGCAAGACCAACTACCGGCACATGCTGCTGGACTGGCTGGCCACCACGCCGGCCGAGTGGGGCACCGCGGACGAGGAGAACGCGGACGGCCCGATCCTCGGCGCAGCGCTGCCGATGGGCTTCAACCGCACGCCGCACTACTCCCGCGGCATGCTGCTGGTCGGTGATTCGGGCGGCATGGTGAACCCGTTCAACGGCGAGGGCATCGCGTACGCGATGGAGTCCGGCGAGCTGGCCGCGGAGATCATCACGCAGGCGCTGGCGCGCGCGGAGGGCGCCGAGCGGGAGCGCGCGCTGCACGCCTACCCGGCGGAGCTGAAGCTGCGCTACGGCGGCTACTACCGGCTCGGCGGCGTCTTCGTGAAGCTGATCGGCCGGCCCGAGATCATGAAGATGGCGACCCGGTACGGCATGCCCCAGCCGCTGCTCATGCGGTTCGTGCTGAAGCTGCTGGCCAACCTGACCGATCCGCGCGGCGGCGACGCCATGGACAGGGTCATCAATGCGATGACGCGGGTCGCCCCGGCCGTTTGACCACCCCCGGTAGCAAGCCGATTTCAGAGCGCTAATAGTGTCACTGTCACAGAGATCACATAGGTAACAACACGAACCATCCCCCACCCCCGTCCGGACCCAGGAGACGACATGTCGTTCTCGCCGTACGTGCCCATCGTTCTGCTGTTCGTCCTCGGCGCGCTGTTCGCGCTGTTCTCCGTGTCGATCGCGCCGATCGTGGGCCCGCACCGGTACAACCGGGCCAAGCTCGACGCCTACGAGTGCGGCATCGAGCCGACACCGCAGCCGGTCGGGGGTGGGCGTTTCCCGGTCAAGTTCTATCTGACCGCGATGCTCTTCATCATCTTCGACATCGAGATCATCTTCCTCTACCCGTGGGCCGTCAGGTTCGACGCGCTCGGCCTGTTCGGCCTGGTCGAGATGGTTCTCTTCATCGGCACCGTCTTCATCGCGTACGCCTACGTCTGGCGTCGCGGCGGTCTCAACTGGGACTGAGCCTCACCCCGCACAACCCCTGCACAACCCGCACATGAACGGATTGGGAAGGAGGGCCGGGCAATGGGTATCGAGGAGAAGCTGCCGAGCGGGATTCTGCTGACCAGTGTGGAGAAGCTGTCCAACTGGGCGCGCAAGTCGTCGTTCTGGGGCGCCACCTTTGGCCTGGCATGCTGCGCCATCGAGATGATGGCGGCCGGCGGACCCCACTACGACCTGGGCCGGTGGGGGATGGAGGTGTTCCGCGCCTCGCCCCGGCAGGCCGACCTGATGATCGTCGCGGGCCGGGTGAGCCAGAAGATGGCGCCGGTCGTCCGGCAGATCTACGACCAGATGCCGGAGCCGCGCTCGGTCATCTCGATGGGCGTGTGCGCCTCGTCCGGCGGCATGTTCAACAACTACGCGATCGTCCAGGGCGTCGACCACATCGTGCCGGTCGACATCTACCTGCCCGGGTGTCCTCCACGGCCGGAGATGCTGATCGACGCGATCCTGAAGATGCGCGAGAAGGTGATGGCCGCGCCGCTCGGGCCGAACGGGCGCAAGATGCTTGAGCAGCGCACCGCCGAGGGCAAGCTGCCGCTGGTCGCGCCGGGCGCGATGCCGTCGTCCTACCGGGCCGACCCGAAGCGCCGCGCCGAGTGGGAGCAGGCCGTGCGCGAGGGCCGCGAGGAGCAGCTGCGCATCGAGAACTGGATGAAGGCGCAGAACCACCTGCGGGAGGGGGCGCGATGACGGCGCCGCAGAACCCGAGCTCGACCGCGGCCACGCCGGCCGGGGCCACCACCACCGCACCGGCGGACTATCCGCCGTCCACCCGGGCCGGCAAGGGCCTGTTCGGCGTGGCCGGCACCGGTGACACGTCCGGCTTCGGCGGGCTGGTCCGGCAGCGGCCGGTCACGGACACGCCGCCGCGCCCGTTCGGCGGCTACCTGGACGAGGTGCACGACGCGCTGCAGGAGGCGTACCCGCAGTTCGGCGACGCGGTCGAGAAGGTCGTCGTGCACCGCGGCGAGCTGACGCTGCACATCGCGCCGGAGCGGATCGCCGAGGTGTGCCGGGTGATGCGCGACGACCCGGCGCTGCGCTTCGAGCTGTGCTCGTCGGTGAACGGGGTCGACTACCTCGGTCAGGACGAGCGGCGGCTGCACGTGGCGTACCAGCTGACGTCGATGACCTTCCGCCGCCGGGTGCGGCTGGAGGTGGCGGTCAGCCCGGCCGCGCCGCAGGTGCCGAGCGTGACCGGCGTCTACCCGACGGCCGACTGGCAGGAGCGGGAGACGTACGACATGTTCGGCGTGATCTTCGTCGGCCATCCCAACCTGACCCGGATCATGATGCCGGACGACTGGGAGGGCCACCCGCAACGCAAGGACTACCCGCTCGGCGGGGTCCCGGTGGAGTACAAGGGCGCCGAGATCCCGCCGCCGGACTCGCGGAGGACCTACCAGTGACGCAGTCTGGATACGCCACCGAGCGTGACACCACCGAGGGCAAGGTCTTCACCGTCACCGGCGGGGACTGGGACCAGGTCGTCTCCGGCATCGACCCGCTCACCGACGAGCGGATCGTGGTCAACATGGGGCCGCAGCACCCGTCCACGCACGGCGTGCTCCGCCTGGTGCTGGAGCTGGAGGGCGAGACGGTCACCGAGGCGCGGCCGGTCGTCGGCTACCTGCACACCGGCATCGAGAAGAACCTCGAATACCGCAACTGGGTGCAGGGCTCGACGTTCGTGACGCGGATGGACTACCTGGCGCCGCTGCACAACGAGACCGGGTACGCGCTGGCCGTGGAGAAGCTGCTCGGCGTCGAGGAGCAGATCACCGAGCGCGCCACCACGATCCGGGTGCTGATGATGGAGCTGAACCGGATCAGTTCGCACCTGGTCTGGCTGGCCACCACCGGCATGGAGCTCGGCGCGATCTCGATGATGCTCTACGGCTTCCGCGAGCGGGAGTACATCCTGGACATCTTCGAGGAGGCGTCCGGCCTGCGGATGAACCACGCGTACATCCGGCCGGGCGGCGTCGCGCAGGACTTCCCGGAGTCCGCGGTGAAGAAGACGCGCGAGTTCCTGAAGTACCTGCCGAAGAAGCTCAAAGAGTACGAGGACATGCTCAGCGGCCAGCCGATCTGGCACGAGCGGACCAAGGGCGTCGCGGTGCTGGACGTGACCGGGTGCGTGGCGCTCGGCATCACCGGCCCGGTGCTGCGCTCCGCCGGCCTGGCCTGGGACCTGCGGAAGACCATGCCCTACTGCGGGTACGAGACGTACGAGTTCGACGTCCCGACCGCGACCACGGCCGACGTGTGGGGCCGCTACCAGGTCCGGCTCGCCGAGATCCGCGAGTCCATGAAGATCGTCGAACAGGCGCTGGACCGGCTCCGGCCCGGCCCGGTGATGATCCAGGACAAGAAGATCGGCTGGCCCGCGCAGCTGGCCATCGGCGTGGACGGCATGGGCAACTCGCTGGAGCACGTCGCCAAGATCATGGGTCAGTCGATGGAGTCGCTGATCCACCACTTCAAGCTGGTCACCGAGGGCTTCCGGGTCCCGGCCGGCCAGGTCTACGTGCAGATCGAGGCGCCGCGCGGCGAGCTCGGCGTGCACGCGGTCTCCGACGGTGGCACGCGCCCGTACCGGGTGCACTACCGCGAGCCGAGCTTCGTCAACCTGCAGGCCATTCCCGCGATGGCCGAGGGCGCACTGCTGGCGGACGTCATCGCCGGCGGCGCATCGCTGGATCCGGTCATGGGTGGATGTGATCGCTAGATGACGACGACGGTCTTCACGGAAACGGTCTACGAGCGGGCACGGGCGATCCTGGCCCGCTACCCCGAGGGGCGCGAACGGTCGGCGCTGCTCCCGCTGCTGCACCTGGTGCAGAGCGAGGAGGGGTACGTCAGCCCGGCCGGTGTGGCGTTCTGCGCCGAGGTGCTGGGCATCAACAAGGCTCAGGTCGGCGCGGTCGCCACGTTCTACACGATGTACAAGCGCCGGCCCACCGGCGACTGGCTGGTCAGCGTCTGCACGAACACCATGTGCAACGTGCTCGGCGGTCAGGAGGTCTACGACACGCTCTCCGAGACACTCGGCGTCAGGCACGACGAGACCACGGCGGACGGCACGATCACGCTGGAGCACGCGGAGTGCCTCGCGGCCTGCGACTACGGGCCGGTGATGACCGTCAACTACGACTTCTTCGACAACGTCACGCCGGATTCGGCGGTAGCGGTCGTCGAGGGCCTGCGCAGTGGCGACCTGCCGAAGCCCAGCCGGGCGCCGCGGCTCTGCACGCTCAAGGAGATGGCGGTGCAGCTGGCCGGCTTCTCCGACCCGCGCGAGGGCGCGGTGGGCGAGGGTGTCGCCGGTGCGCCGACGCTGCGCGGTGTCACGCTCGCCCAGCAGCACGGCATCTCGGTGGCCGGGTTCAACCTGGACACGCCGATCCCGCGCAAGGAGGCGGACGGTTCCTCCGCTCCGGCGAAGTCGGCACCGGCGAAGGTGGCGGCGGCGGTCAAGTCGGCCGTCTCGACCGCCAAGGACGCGGTCACGCACCGCAAACCCAGCGACAGCTCCGGTGGCGACGTCAAGGATCCGGAGATCCGCGCGGCCGAGGCCCGCAATCCCGACGCGAAGACGCCCGAGCCGGACGCGTCCGGCCGTACCGCACCGGGAGGCACCGGCGACGCGGCCGGCGACGCCAAACCGGCCGGTGACGACCCGGGCCCGCAGCAGCAGAACCTCAAGGACGCCCAATGAGCTTTTCGGACTCTCGGGAGGAACGGTGACCTCTCCTCGGCGTGAAGTGCTGGAGAAGCTGACTCCGGTGCTGACCAAGCGCTGGCTCTCGCCGGACGCATGGGACATCGACGTCTATGAGCGGCTGGACGGCTACGCGGCCCTGCGCAAGGCGCTCGGCGTCCACCCAGATGATCTTATCCAATTGATCAAGGATTCGGGACTGCGCGGACGAGGTGGTGCGGGCTTTCCGACCGGGCTCAAATGGGGCTTCATCCCGCAGGGCGACGGCAAGCCGCACTACCTGGTGATCAACGCCGATGAAGGCGAGCCGGGGACCTGCAAGGACCTGCCGCTGATGACGCACGACCCGCACGCGCTGGTCGAGGGCGCAATCATCGCCTCCTATGCGATTCGAGCCGAGCGCGCCTACATCTACATCAGAGGTGAGGCAGTTCACGCCGCGCGGCGTCTGCGGAACGCGGTCGACCAGGCCTACGCGAAGGGATATCTGGGACAAAACATCCTGGGTAGCGGTCTGAACCTCGACCTGGTCGTGCACAGCGGTGCCGGTGCCTACATCTGCGGCGAGGAGACCGCGCTGCTCGACTCGCTCGAGGGCTTCCGCGGCCAGCCCCGGCTGCGGCCGCCGTTCCCGGCCACGCACGGGCTCTACGCCAGCCCGACCGTGGTCAACAACGTCGGGACGATCGCCAGCGTGCCGTACATCGTGCTGGGCGGCGCGGCCTGGTGGAAGAGCATGGGCACGGAGAAGTCGGCCGGCCCGATGATCTACTCGCTCTCCGGCCGGATCAACAACCCCGGCCAGTACGAGTGCGGGCTCGGCATCACGCTGCGCGAGCTGATCGAGCTGGCCGGCGGCATGCAGCCGGGCCACGAGCTGAAGTTCTGGACGCCGGGCGGCTCGTCCACGCCGCTGCTGGCCGCGGAGCACATCGACACCCCGATGGACTTCGAGGGCGTGGCCGCGGCCGGGTCGATCCTGGGCACCACGGCCACCCAGATCTTCAGCGACCAGGACTGCCCGGTCTACGCGACGTACCGGTGGCTGGAGTTCTACCACCACGAGTCGTGCGGCAAGTGCACCCCGTGCCGCGAGGGCAACTACTGGATGGTCCGGGTGTTCCGCCGGATCCTGGCCGGCGAGGGCACCCACGCCGACCTGGACACGCTGCTGGACACCTGCGACAACGTGCTCGGCCGCTCATTCTGCGGCCTCGGTGACGGTGCGACCAGCTCGGTGACGTCCTCGCTGAAGTACTTCAAGCAGGACTACCTGGACTACATCGAGGGCCGGAAGGCACCCCGGCTCTCCGCCAAGCAGCTGGTGGGGGCCCACTGATGACGGACGTAGCGAAGAAGGCCGACACCGTCACACTGACGATCGACGGCATCGAGGTGACCGCGCCGAAGGGTGCGCTGCTGATCCGGGTCGCGGAGCAGCTCGGGATCGCCATCCCGCGCTTCTGCGACCACCCGCTGCTCGCCCCGGCCGGCGCCTGCCGCCAGTGCCTGGTCGAGGTGGAGGGGCAGCGCAAGCCGGTCGCCTCGTGCACGCAGACGGTCGCGGACGGCATGGTCGTCAAGACACAGCTCACCTCGCCGGTCGCCGCGAAGGCGCAGGGCGGCGTGATGGAGCTGCTGCTGATCAACCACCCGCTCGACTGCCCGATGTGCGACAAGGGCGGCGAGTGCCCGCTGCAGAATCAGGCGATGTCGACCGGCCGGGCCGACTCGCGCTTCGTCGAACAGAAGCGCGAATATCAGAAGCCGATCAACATCTCCAGTCAGGTGCTGCTGGACCGCGAGCGGTGCGTGCTCTGCCAGCGGTGCACCCGGTTCTCCGAGGAGATCGCCGGTGACAAGTTCATCGACCTGATGGACCGGTCGTCCGGGGAGCAGATCAACACGTACCGGGACGACTTCTTCGGCGGCACCAAGACCGGTGACGTCGCGTCCGAGGGTGACGTGCTGTTCAACTCGTACTTCTCCGGCAACACCGTGCAGATCTGCCCGGTCGGCGCGCTCACCGGGGCGCAATATCGCTTCCGGGCCCGGCCGTTCGACCTGGTCAGCACGCCGAGCGTGTGCGAGCACTGCTCGGCCGGCTGCGCGATGCGCACGGACTGGCGGCGCGGCAAGGTGATGCGGCGGCTGGCCGGCGACGATCCGGCGGTCAACGAGGAGTGGAACTGCGACAAGGGCCGGTGGGGCTTCCGGTACGCGACCGCGTCCGACCGGCTCACCAACCCGCTGATCCGGGAGAACGGCGAGCTGCGCGAGGCGTCGTGGAGCGAGGCGTTCGCGGTCGCGGCCGACGGGCTGCGCGCGGCCCGGGACGGCGGATCGGGCGTCGGCGTGCTGACCGGCGGCCGGCTCACGGTCGAGGACGCGTACGCGTACGCGAAGTTCGCCCGGGTCGCGCTGCGGACCAATGACATCGATTTCCGGGCCCGGCCGGTCTCCGCGGAGGAGACGGACTTCCTGGCCTCGTCCGTGGTCGGCCGGACCGACGTGCAGTACAGCGACGTGGACACCGCGCCCGCCGTGGTGTTCGCCGGGCTGGAGCCGGAGGAGGAGTGCCCGATCCTCTTCCTGCGGGTCCGCAAGGCGTTCACCAAGCGCCGGCTGCCGGTGCTGGCGCTCGCGCCGTTCCTGTCCCGCGGCTTCGAGAAGCTGGGCGCGGTGCTGGTCGGCGCGGTGCCGGGCGACGAGGCGCGGCTGCTCGGCGAGGATGCGTCGATCGCCTCCGCGCTGTCCCAGCCGGGCGCGATCCTGTTCGTCGGCGAGCGGCTGGCCACCGTGCCGGGTGCGCTCTCCGCGGCGGCCGCGCTCGCCTCCCGTACCGGTGCGAAGCTGGCCTGGGTTCCCAGGCGGGCCGGCGACCGGGGCGCGATCGACGCCGGGTGCCTGCCGCACCTGCTGCCCGGCGGCCGGCTGGTCACCGAGGCGGCCGCGCGCGCGGAACTCTCCGCGGCGTGGGACGTCGAGCCCGGCGTGATCCCGTCGAGCCCGGGCCGGAGCACCGACGACATCATCGCGGCGGCCGCCACCGGCCGGATCGGCGCGCTGGTGGTAGCCGGTGTCGACCCGGCCGACCTCGCCGACCCCCGGCAGGCCGAGGCCGCGCTGGACGCGGTGCCGTTCCTGGTCAGCCTGGAACTGCGGGCGACCGCGGTCACCCGCCGCGCGGACGTGATCTTCCCGATCGCGCCGGTGGTGGAGAAGGCCGGGTCGTTCGTGGACTGGGAGGGGCGGCTGCGCACGTTCGAGGCCGTCCTGCGCACCACCGCGATGACCGACGCGCGGGTGCTCGACGCGCTCGCCGCGCAGCTCGGCACCGCGCTGAACACCGGCGACGTCAACGAGGTCCGCCGCGAGCTGGGCAGCCTGCCGGCCACCCGGGCCCGGCGCCCGATGGCCCCGGCGGTGGACCCGGTGGCTCCGGCACAGCCGGGCACGCACGAGGCGGTTCTGGCCACCTGGCACCAGCTGATCGACCTGGGCTCGCTGACCGACGGCGACGAACACCTCAACGGTACGGCCCGGCCGCCGGTGGTCCGGCTGTCCCGCACCACGGCCGCCGCGCTCGGCGTGCGCGACGGCGCACCGGTCACGGTCGGTGCGGAGCGTGGCGCGGTCACGCTGCCCGCGCTGATCACCGAGATGGCCGACGGCGTCGTCTGGCTGCCGACCAACTCGCCCGGCTCGACCGTGCGGCGCTCGCTCGGCGCGGCCGGGTCGATCGTCCGGCTGTCCGCGGCGGCATCACCGAACGGGGCCGGCCCGCTCCTGGCCCAACGCACCGCGGGAGGTGACTCGTAATGGATCCCACGCTCCAGACCTTCGAGAACGACGTCTGGTGGATCGCGCTGATCAAGGTGCTCGGCGTCTTCGTCCTGCTCCTGCTGCTGACGCTGTTCACCATCAACTACGAGCGCAAGGTCGTGGCCCGGATGGCGGTCCGGCCCGGGCCGAACCAGGTCGGGCCGAAGGGCTGGCTGCAGAGCCTCACGGATGGCCTGAAGCTGCCGTTCAAGGAGGAGATCATCCCGCGTACGGCGGACAAGGTGATCTACTTCATCGCCCCGGTCATCTCCGCGACCTGTGCGTTCACCGCGTTCTCGGTCATCCCGTTCGGCCCGGTGGTCTCGATCTTCGGGCAGCAGACCGCGTTGCAGGTCACCGACGTGCCGGTCTCGGTGCTGGTCGTGCTGGCCTGCGCGTCGATCGGCATCTACGGCGTGGTGCTGGCCGGCTGGGCGTCCGGGTCGACGTACCCGCTGCTCGGCGGCCTCCGGTCGAGCGCCCAGATGATCTCGTACGAGGTCGCGATGGGTCTGTCGATCGTGGCGGTCTTCATGATGGCCGGCTCGATGTCGACCTCGCAGATCGTGGCCGCGCAGGCTAACGGCCGCGAGGTCTCGCTGTTCGGGCTCGAGTTCACCGCGCCCGGCTGGTACGCGATCCTGCTCGCGCCGAGCTTCGTCATCTACGCAATCTCCGCGGTCGGTGAGACGAACCGGGCGCCGTTCGACCTGCCCGAGGCCGAGTCCGAGCTGGTCGGCGGCTTCCACACGGAGTACTCGTCGTTCAAGTTCGCGCTGTTCTTCCTGGCCGAGTACATCAACATGATCACCGTCTCGGCGCTCTGCACCACGCTCTTCCTGGGCGGCTGGCGGGCGACCTGGCCGATCACGCTCTGGTCCGGTGCGAACACCGGGTGGTGGCCGATGATCTGGTTCCTGTCGAAGGTGCTGCTCTGCCTGTTCGTCTTCATCTGGCTGCGGGCCACGCTGCCGCGGATGCGCTACGACCAGTTCATGCGGTTCGGGTGGAAGGTCCTGATCCCGGTCAACCTGGTGTGGATCCTGCTGCTCGCCACCGTGCGCGTGCTGCAGACCTCGGACCTGGGCTCGCAGACCCGCTGGACGCTGATCGGCGCCGCCGTCCTCGTGGTGGTGCTGGTCGCGGTGCTCTGGCCGTCCGGCAAGAAGGCCGCGGCCGGACCGAGCCTGGCCGACCAGGTCGCGGCCCGGCCGCAGGGCAGCTTCCCGCTGCCGCCGCTCGACCTGCAGGTGCCGCCGAGCCCGCGCGCGGTCCGCCAGGTCGCCCAGCGTCAGCCGGCGGATGCCAGCTCTGCTTCAGAGAAGAGTGAGGTGTGACATGGGCGTGATGGATCCCTTCAAGGGCTTCGGCGTGACCTTCTCCCACATGTTCCGGAAGGTCATCACCACCGACTACCCGTTCAAGCCGCCGGTGTCCGCGCCGCGCTACCACGGCCGGCACATCCTCAACCGGCACCCGGACGGTCTGGAGAAGTGCATCGGCTGCGAGCTGTGCGCCTGGGCCTGCCCGGCCGACGCGATCTTCGTCGAGGGCGGGGACAACACCGAGGACGAGCGCTACTCGCCCGGCGAGCGGTACGCGAAGAATTACCAGATCAACTACGCGCGCTGCATCTTCTGCGGGCTCTGCATCGAGGCCTGCCCGACCCGTTCGCTGACCATGTCGAACGAGTACGAGCTGGCCCGCGACTCCCGGCAGGACCTCATCTTCACCAAGGAACAGCTGCTCGCGCCGCTGCTGGAGGGGATGAGCAAGCCGCCGCACGCGATGTTCCTGGGTGACAGCGAGAAGGACTACTACGTCGGCGCGCTGGAGAACCCGGGTACGTCCGCCGGCGCGGAGAAGGCGCCCTGGAGCGACGCTTCGACCACCGACGCGGCGGTGAGGCCGGCATGATCACTGAACTATCCGGCGGTGAGACCGCGCTGTTCTGGATCCTGGCGCCGCTCGCGGTGATCGGGGCGCTCGGCATGGTGCTGGCCCGCAACGCGGTGCACTCCGCGCTCTGGCTCGTCGTCACCATGCTCTGCCTCGGCGTCTTCTACGTCGCCCAGGCCGGCCCGTTCATCGGCATGGCCCAGATCATCGTCTACACCGGCGCGATCATGATGCTGTTCCTGTTCGTACTGATGCTGGTCGGCCGGGACGCGTCCGACTCGCTGATCGAGACGTTGCGCGGCCAGCGGGTCGCCGCGATCGTGCTCGGCCTCGGCTTCGCCGGCCTGGTCGGTGCGGGCCTGTCCCGCGCGCTGGCCGGCACCGGCGCGATCGGGCTGGCCGCGGCGAACGAGGGCGGCAACCTGGAGGGCATCGCGAGTCTGCTGTTCACCAGGTACGTCCTCGCGTTCGAGGTCACCTCCGGGCTGCTGATCAGCGCCGCGGTCGGTGCGATGATCCTGGCCCACGTCGAGCGGGCCAAGGGCGAGAAGCCGACGCAGGTGGAGCGGATGAAGGCCCGGTTCGCGCCGGGCAGCTACCCCGGGCCGAAGGCCGGTCCCGGCGTCTTCGCCACGTCCGACTCGGTCGCCACACCGGCCCGGCTGCCGGACGGGACGTTCGCCGAGCGCAGCATCTCGAAGATCCTCCCGGTTCGCGAGCTGACCTCCCAGGAGTCGGCGCCCAAGGGGACGGAGAAGTAGATGTCACCCTCCGCCTACATCGTGCTGTCCGCGATCCTGTTCACGATCGGCGCGTCCGGCGTGCTGATCCGCCGCAACGCGATCGTGCTGTTCATGTGCATCGAGCTGATGCTCAACGCCGCGAATCTCGCGCTGGTCACCTTCAGCCGGATCAACGGAAACCTCGACGGCCAGATCATGGCGTTCTTCGTCATGGTCGTCGCGGCCGCCGAGGTGGTGGTCGGCCTGGCGATCATCATGTCGATCTTCCGGACCCGGCGTTCCGCGAGCGTCGACGACGCCAACCTCCTGAAGTACTAAGGGGCCGACTGTGGAACAACACACGGTGGAGTACGCCCAGGCCACGGGACTGCTGGGGCAGATGTGGCTACTGGTGGCGATCCCGCTGGCCAGCGCCGCGCTGCTCCTGCTGCTCGGCCGCCGCGCCGACCGCTGGGGTCACTGGCTCGGCGTGCTGGCCCCGGCGGCGTCGTTCGTCCTCGGGCTGACCCTCTTCGCCCAGCTCAGCGGGCTGGAGAACAAATCCGTCGAGCTGTCGCTGTGGCAGTTCATCGACGTCTTCGCGTTCCAGGTCGACTTCGGCCTGCTGTACGACCCGCTCTCCGCGGTGTTCGTGCTGCTGATCACCGGCGTCGGCTCGCTGATCCACCTGTACGCGGTGGAGTACATGCGTCACGACGAGGGGCGTCGCCGGTTCTTCGGCTACTTCAACCTCTTCGTCGCGGCCATGCTGCTGCTGGTGCTCGGCAACAACTACGTGATGCTCTACGTCGGCTGGGAGGGCGTCGGTCTCGCGTCGTACCTGCTGATCTCGTTCTGGTACACCAGGCCGGCCGCCGCGACCGCGGGCAAGAAGGCATTCCTGATGAACCGGGTCGGCGACGCCGGCTTCGCGATCGCCATCTTCCTGATGTTCGCCACGCTCGGCACCACGCAGTACGACGAGGTCTTCAGCAACGTCGGCGCGTTGAGCGCCGGCCTGGTGCTGGCCATCGGCCTCCTGCTGCTGCTCGGCGCGACCGGCAAGTCCGGCCAGTTCCCGCTGCAGGCGTGGTTGCCGGACGCGATGGAGGGCCCGACCCCGGTCTCCGCGCTCATCCACGCGGCCACCATGGTCACCGCGGGCGTCTACCTGATCGCCCGCTCCAACCCGGTCTTCTCCGCGAACACCACGCTGCAGACCACGGTGGTCGCGATCGGCGCGCTGACGTTGGTGATCGGCTGCATCATCGGCTGCGCCAAGGACGACATCAAGCGCGTGCTGGCCTGGTCGACGGTCTCGCAGATCGGCTACATGTTCCTTGGCGTCGGGCTCGGCGGCGGGGCGTACGCGCTGGCCATCGTGCATCTGCTGGCGCACGGCTTCTTCAAGGCGGGCCTGTTCCTCGGCGCCGGCTCGGTGATGCACGGGATGAACGACCAGACCGACATCCGGCGGTTCGGCGGGCTGGCCAAGCACATGCGGATCACCTGGGCCACGTTCGGCCTGGGCTGGCTCGCGATCATCGGCATGTTCCCGTTCTCCGGCTTCTTCTCCAAGGAGCCGATCATCGCGGCCGCGTTCGAACGGGAGGACTGGACCGCCTGGCTCTTCGGCGGCGCCGCGCTGCTCGGTGCCGGGCTGACCGCGTTCTACATGACGCGGCTGTTCGTGCTGACCTTCCACGGCCCGAAGCGCTGGACGGATGACGTGCACCCGCACGAGTCGCCCGCGCTGATGACGGTCCCGCTGATCCTGCTGGCGGTCGGCTCGGTCGCGTCCGGTTTCCTGCTCTCCACGAGCGTGCCGGACTGGCTCACCCCGACGCTCGGCACGCACGAGGGCGAGCACCACGCGGTCCTGTCGCACACGGTCATCACGATCCTGTCGCTCGGCGTCACCGTGCTCGGCGCCGGCCTCGCCTGGATGCTGTTCCGTAACGGCACGGCCGAGCGGGAGGAGCCCGCGGGCGTGCTCGTCACCGCGGCCCGCCGGAACCTCTACGCGGACACGTTCAACGAGTGGGTGTTCGAGCGTCCCGGCCTGTACCTGACCCGTGCGCTGGTGTTCCTCGACAACCGAGGCGTCGACGGCGTGGTCAACGGGCTCGCGGCCGCGGTCGGCGGCGGATCCAGCCGGTTGCGGCGGATGCAGACCGGCTTCGTCCGCTCCTATGCCATGTCGATCCTCACCGGCGCGCTGGTGGTCACGGCGGCGTTCGTCGCGCTGCAGTTGGGGTGGTTGGTGTGAGCTCCTTTCCCTACCTGTCGGTGCTGACCGTGGCGCCGCTGGTCGGCGCGCTGGTCGTGGCGTTCCTGCCACGCAGCCGGCCCGAACTGGCCAAGTGGCTCACGCTCGCCTGGTCGCTCGGCATCCTGGCGCTGACCGTGGCGCTCTGGCTGGCGTTCGACGCCGGTGGCGAGCGGCTCCAGCTGCGCGAGTCGTACCCGTGGATCCCCGGCTGGGGCGTGAACTTCACGTTCGCGGTGGACGGCATCGCGCTCGTCATGCTGATGCTGATCGCGGTGCTGGTGCCGATCGTCATCCTGGCGGCCTGGCACGAGGCGGACGCCAGCGGACGGTCGGTGCCGGTCTACTTCGCGCTGCTGCTGGCGCTGGAGTCGACGATGATCGGCGTCTTCGCGGCCGCCGACGTCTTCCTCTTCTACGTCTTCTTCGAGGTCATGCTGGTGCCGATGTACTTCCTCATCGGCTCCTACGGCGGCGCCAAGCGGCAGTACGCGGCGGTCAAGTTCTTCCTTTACTCGCTGGTCGGCGGCTTGTTCATGCTCGCCGCCGTGATCGGGCTGTGGGTGGCCGGCGGCAAGACGTTCGACTGGGCGGCACTGACCCAGATCGACATGTCGGCCGGGACCGAGCGCTGGCTGTTCCTCGGCTTCTTCCTCGCGTTCGCGATCAAGGCGCCGTTCTTCCCGTTCCACACCTGGCTGCCGGACGCCGGTGGCGTGGCACCGGCCGGTGCGGGCGCGCTGCTGGTCGGGATACTCGACAAGGTCGGCACGTTCGGCATCCTGCGTTACTGCCTGCCGCTCTTCCCGGACGCGTCCCGCTACTTCGCGCCGCTCGCACTGGTGCTCGGCGTGATCGGCATCATCTACGCGGCGCTGCTCGCGGTCGGGCAGAACGACCTCAAGCGGCTGGTGTCGTACACGTCGATCGCGCACTTCGGCTTCATCGGCGTCGGCATCTTCGCGTTCACCACTCAGGCCGGCACCGGCGCGGTGCTCTACATGGTCAACCACGGCCTCGCCACCGGCCTGCTGTTCCTGGTCGTCGGCATGCTCGTGGCCCGGCGCGGCTCCGCGCTGATCAGCGACTTCGGCGGCGCCGGGAAGTACGTGCCGCTGCTGGCCGGCGTGCTGTTCTTCGCCGGTCTGGCGTCGCTGGCCATGCCCGGCACCGCGCCGTTCGTCTCCGAGTTCCTGGTGCTGATCGGCACGTTCACGGTGAACAAGCCGATCGCGATCATCGCGACGCTCGGCATCGTGCTCGCGGCCGCGTACGTGCTCTGGATGGTCCAGCGCACCGTGCAGGGCACCCCGAACCCGGCGCTGGCCGAGGTCGAGGGCATGCGGCGGGACATCACGCTGCGCGAGAAGGTCGTGGTCGCGCCGCTGATCGCGATGATCATCGTGTTCGGCTTCTACCCGAAGCCGATCACCGACGTCATCAACCCGGCCGTGCAGGCCACCATGCAGGACGTCGGCGCGACGGACCCCGCACCCACGGCGATCACCGAGGCGGCGAAGTGACCATGGACGAACTCAAGGCACCCTCCATCGACTACGCGGCCGTCGCGCCGATCCTCATCCTGTTCGGCGCGGCCTGCCTCGGCGTGGTCACCGAGGCGTTCGTGCCCCGGCGGGCCCGGCACGCGGTGCAGCTGAGCCTGGCGCTGCTGGCCACGGTCGCCGGCCTCGCCATGGTGATCACCCAGGCGTCCACCCGGGTCACCACGGCCGCCGGTGCGGTTGCCATCGACGGCCCAGCGGTATTCCTCCAGGGCGCGATCCTGGCGCTCGCGCTGGTGTCGCTGCTGCTGATGGGCGAGCGGAAGCTGGAGGCCGGTGGCGCGTTCGTGCCGCAGGCCGCGATCACGGTCGGCTCCGACGCGGACGTCCGGCAGGCGGCCCGCACGCCCGGCCTGACCGAGGTCTACCCGATCTCGCTCTTCGCGATCGCCGGCATGCTGCTCTTCGTCGCCGCGAACGACCTGCTCACCATGTTCATCGCGCTCGAGGTCTTCTCGCTGCCGCTCTACCTGCTCTGCGCGCTCGCCCGTCGCCGGCGGCTGCTCAGCCAGGAGGCCGCGCTGAAGTACTTCCTGCTCGGGTCGTACGCGTCCGCGTTCTTCCTGTTCGGCGTGGCGCTCATCTATGGCTTCGCCGGCGCGGTCGACCTCGGCAGCGTCCGTGCCGCGGCCGCCGAGTCCGACCGCGACCCGCTGCTGCTCTATGCGGGCCTGGCGATGCTCTCCATCGGCCTGCTGTTCAAGACCGCGGCGGTGCCGTTCCACGTCTGGACGCCGGACGTCTACCAGGGCGCGCCGACACCGGTCACCGCGTTCATGGCCGCGTGCACCAAGGTTGCCGCGTTCGGCGCGCTGCTGCGCGTGCTCTACGTCGGCTTCAACGGCCTGAGCTGGGACTTCACGCCGATCCTGGGCGTCGTCGCGGTGCTCACCATGATCATTGGTGCGGTGCTGGCCGTGACCCAGACCGACATCAAGCGGCTGCTGGCCTACTCGTCCATCGCGAACGCCGGATATCTGCTGGTCGGCGTGCTGGCCAGCGGTGAGGCCGGGCTCGCCAGCACCATGTTCTACCTGGTCGCGTACGGGTTCACGGTGATCGGCGCGTTCGCCGTGGTGATGCTGGTCCGGGACGCGGACGGCGAGGCCGGTCACCTGTCCCGCTGGGCCGGGCTCGGCCGCCGGTCGCCGCTGATCGCCGGGCTGTTCACGTTCATCCTGCTGGCGTTCGCCGGAATCCCGATGACCAGCGGGTTCATCAGCAAGTTCGCGGTCTTCGGAGCCGCGATCGAGGGTGGGCAGACCTGGCTGGTGATCGCCGGCGTGATCAGCAGCATCGTGCTCGCGTTCCCGTACCTGCGGGTCGTGGTCATGATGTGGCTCTCCGACCCGAGCGAGGCCACGCCGACCGTCTCCGTCCCCGGCGTGTTCACCACGGCCGCGCTGACCATCGGCGTGGCGATGACGCTGCTCCTCGGCGTGGCCCCGTCCCTGCTCCTGGACCTGACCAGCGGCGCCGCCGAGTTCGTCCAGTAGCGCCGTGTTCCCCCACAGGGCTGGCCTGCCACGCATATGGCATCGTAGAGTCGTGGCAGGCCTTACCCCAGGTGCAGAGCATGCGAGCGGGATCGACTTCGTCGACCCCGCCATCGAGGCGTCGGTGTCGGCGATCCTCGAGGAGGTCGAGGCCAGTCTCCGGGACAGCGTCGACAGTGCGGATCCGCTGGTCCGCGAGGCGTCGATGCACCTCGTCTCGGCCGGCGGCAAGCGCTTCCGGCCGCTGCTGGTCGCGGTCGGCGCCCACCTCGGCGACCCGACCGAGTCGCGCGTGACCCAGGCCGCGGTGGTCATGGAGATGACCCACCTCGCCACGCTCTACCACGACGACGTCATGGACGAGGCCGCCGTCCGGCGGGGTGCGCCCAGCGCCAACAGCCGCTGGACGAACTCGGTCGCGATCCTGGTCGGCGACTACCTGTTCGCCCGCGCCGCGGACATATCGGCCGATCTCGGCACCGAGGCGGTTCGGCTGCAGGCGCGCACGTTCTCGCAGCTGGTGCAGGGCCAGCTGGCCGAGACCGTGGGTCCGCGCGACGGCGACCCGATCGCGCACCACCTGAAGGTCATCGAGGACAAGACCGCCTCGCTGATCGCCACGTCCGCCCGGTTCGGGGGTCTCTTCGCCGGTGCACCGGCCGACCAGGTCGACGCGCTCGCCGGGTACGGGATATCGATGGGCATCGCGTTCCAGCTCTCCGACGACCTGCTGGACATCGCGTCCGAGTCGATCCAGTCCGGCAAGACGCCCGGCACCGACCTCCGTGAGGGCGTACCGACGCTGCCGGTGCTCTACGCGCTCGCCTCGGACGACGCGGACGCCGCCTCGGTCCGGCTGCGCGAGCTGCTGTCCATGGGCCCGCTGGTCGACGACGCGCTGCACGCGGAGGCGCTCGGCCTGCTGCGCGAGTCACCGGCGATGAAACGCGCCCGGGAGACGGTCCGCTCGTACGCGGAGGAGGCCCGCAGCCGGATAGCGGTGCTGCCGGACGGCCCGACGCGCCGCACGCTCGAGGGCCTCTGCGACTTCATCTCCGACAGAACCTCTTAAAAGCCTTCAAAGCGGATATTCCCGCTTCCGGCGTGGCCCGGCCCGCATGCTCCCGCGGGCCGGCGGTGTCGTCGTTGGTCACCGAAACCCCGCCCGGCGTCGCCCAGCTGCGGGCCGGGCGATGTGATCGGGGACAATGGCGGTGTCGGTTCTCCGGGAGGGTGTAACAGGTCGTGGCTGCTGGCAGCGATGTTGACTGGGTCAATCGGTTCGCGGACGAGGTGATCGCGGAAGCGGAGCGCCGTGCGCCGGGCAAGCCGATCGTCTGTGCGAGCGGGCTCAGCCCGTCCGGCCCGATCCACCTCGGCAACCTGCGCGAGGTGATGACGCCGCACCTGGTCGCGGACGAGATCCGCCGGCGCGGCCACGACGTCGTGCACATCATCTCCTGGGACGACTTCGACCGGTACCGGAAGGTGCCGAAGGGGATCGCCGGCATCGACCCCGAGGACCCGGCCTGGCAGGCGCACATCGGCAAGCCGCTGACCCGTGTCCCGGCGCCGCCCGGCAGCGAGCACTCCAGCTGGGCCGCCCACTTCAAGGCCGCGATGATCGAGTCGCTGGCGGAGCTGGGCGTGGAGTACCGCGGCATCAGCCAGACCGAGATGTACACCTCCGGCGCGTACCGTGATCAGGTCCTGCTGGCGATGCGGGAGCGCGGCCGGATCGACGCGATCCTGGACCGCTATCGGACCAAGGACCGCGACGCCGCCGCGCCGAAGAAGGGCCCGAAGCAGCAGGGGCCGAAGCTGGACGAGGCCGACGAGGCCGCCGCCGCGGAGGCCGCCGAGGGCTCCGGCGCGGCCGACGAGGACGACGGCGCGACCGCGGGCGGCTACTACCCGTTCAAGCCGTTCTGCGCGGACTGCGGCAAGGACTTCACCACCGTCGTCGCGTACGACGACGAGAGCACCGAACTGACCTACACCTGCGTCTGCGGGCACACCGCGACCGTGCTGCTGAACGAGTTCACGGACGGCAAGCTGGTCTGGAAGGTCGACTGGCCGATGCGCTGGGCCTACGAGGGTGTCGTCTTCGAGCCCTCCGGCGTGGACCACCAGTCGCCGGGCAGTTCGTTCGTGGTCGGCGGGCAGATCGTGGCCGAGATCTTCGGCGGCGAGCGGCCGATCGGCCCGATGTACGCGTTCGTCGGCATCTCCGGGCAGGCGAAGATGTCCAGCTCCAAGGGGGGTGTGCCGACGCCGGGCGACGCGCTGGGGATCATGGAGCCGGCGCTGCTGCGCTGGCTGTACGCGCGTCGCCGGCCGAACCAGTCGTTCAAGGTCGCGTTCGACCAGGAGATCCAGCGCCTCTACGACGAGTGGGACGCGCTGGAGAAGCGGATCGCGGCCGGCACCGCGAACGAGGTGGACGCGGCCGTGCACGCGCGCTCGGCGACCACCGCTGCCGGGCCGCTGCCGGTCACGCCGCGGCCGGTGGCGTACCGCATGCTGGCCAGCGTCGCGGACATCACCACCGGCGACGAGACGCAGATGCTGCGGATCCTGCACGACCTGGACCCGGAGTCGCCGGTGCGGAGCCTGGCCGAGGTGCGGCCGCGGCTCGACCGCGCGGCCACCTGGGTGGCCACCCAGGTGCCGGCCGAGCAGCGGACCCGGCTGCGGGACGAGCCGGACCTGGATCTGATCAAGAGCCTGGACGACACGCAGCGGGAGTCGCTGCGGCTGCTGGTGGCCGGGCTGGACGAGCACTGGTCGCTGGAGGGCCTGACCACGCTGGTCTACGGCGTGCCGAAGGTGCTGGCCGGGCTGCCGCCGGACACCAAGCCGACACCGGAGCTGAAGGTGGCGCAGCGGACGTTCTTCGCGCTGCTCTACCACCTGCTGGTCGGCCGGGACACCGGCCCGCGCCTGCCCACGCTGCTGCTCGCGGCCGGTGCCGACCGGGTCCGCCGCCTGCTGTCCGCCTGATCCGGCGCCGTTCGTCCGAGGCGCCGCCCCGTTTGCGGGCGGCGCCTCGTTCACGTCGCGGTGTGGGCGCGGCGGAGGAGGGCGGCGCCGAGCGCCATGCAGAGCGCGGCCCCCAGCATGGCGCTGGCGGCCGTGAGCCACATGGTGGTGTATCCGAAGTGGGTGGCGACGAATCCGAGCGTCAGCGGGCCCAGGCAGCCGCCCGCGTAGACCCCGGTCTGGGTGACCGAGGTGGCGGCGGCCGGTGCCTGTGGGTGCAGGCGCACCACCGCGAAGTTCATCAGGCCGGGCCAGGCCCAGCCGAGGCCGAAGCCGAGTACCACGCCGGTGATCAGCACCGGGCCGCCGCCGCGCGTGAGCAGCGCCAGCCCGCCCGCACCGATGATCAGCTGGGCGGAGATCACGGTGAGCTGCCGGTCCGGCAGCCGGTCCGCGAGGTAGCCGCCGAGCACCCGGGCGACCACGCAGACCGCGCCGCCCAGCGTGAGCGCGAGCCCGGCCGGGCCGGGGTCGACGCCGCGCGCCACGGTCGCGTCGACCAGGAACGTGCCGAGCGAGTTCGCGGACCCGGACGCGAGCGTGGCCGCGACCGCCACGACGACGAGCCCGGCCGTGGCCCGGCCGGACGCGCCGGCCCGGTCCCGGTGCACGGCGGGCGCGGCCGGTGCGGCCGGCAGCGCGCTCAGCGCCAGCAGCGCCGCCAGCACGAACGCCCACCGCCAGCCGAGCGTCAGCGCTACGGTCGGTACGGCCGCGCCGGCCAGCAGCGTGGAGAGCGGGATCGCGGCCTGCTTGGTGCCGAACGACAGGCCCTGCCGTCCCGGGCGCGCGTGCCGGGCCAGGGCGGCGTTGCCGGCGATCTGACCGAGCGCGTTGGCGCCGGCGCCGGCCGCTAGCAGCAGCGTGAGTGTGAGCGCGGAGCTCGCCAGCAGCGCGATCGCGAGCAGCGACCCGGCGGAGAGCAGGATCGCGGCGCGGGCGGTGGGGCCGGAGCCGTACCGCTCGACCAGGTGTCCGGCCGGGACGGAGGCGACCGCGCTGACGCCGAAGTAGACGGAGATGGCGATGCCGAGCTGGGCCGGTGACAGCGGGAAGGACTCACCGATCTGGACCGCGAGCCCGCCGACCAGGAATCCGGGTAGGACGACCGCGATCGTGGTGGCGAGCACGCCGCCCACCGGACCGGGGGTGAAGCGGATCTTGGCCATCTCGGCAAATGCTACTGGAAACGGGCGTACCACCCAAAGTGTTATCTCGGCCACCCAAGGTCACGAGATATCTGGGTCTCTCAATCCATTCGGGCATTCCCTCATCGAAGCCTTTTTCATATGGTGTAAGTCCATGGCTACGGAGGTGGGTGTGCGCGACCCCTTAGCGGAGCCGTCCGACCTGATTCGTAGCGTCTCGCGTGCGCTACGTGTCTTGGAATCGGTCGGGCGGGCACCGCGTGGACTGACGGTGAAGCAGATCGCACGGCGGTGCGAGCTGACGGTGGCGACGACGTACCACCTGGTCCGGACCCTCGCCTACGAGGGCTACGTGATCAGGCGGGAGGACGGCACCTACATCGTCGGGCTCGAGATCGCCGACCGCTACCGTGAGCTGGTCGCCGCGTTCCGCGGGCCGCCCGCGGTGGGCGACGCGTTACGCCGGGCCGCGGCGGACAGTGGCTACAGCCACTACCTGGGCCGCTTCGTCGGCAACAAGGTGGCGATCACGGCGGTGGCGGAGGGCCCCCGTTCGCCCTATGTGGAGGATCTGGTCCCCGGCTTCGACGAGGGGGCCCACGCGACCGCGCTCGGCAAGGCGCTGCTGGCCACGCTCACGCCCGACCAGCGCGTGCGATACCTGCGGGACTTCGGCATGCGGCAGTTCACCGCGCAGACGCTGATCTCGGTCGAGCAGCTGGAGAACGACCTGGCCGCCGGTGAGCGGCGCGGCATGCAGATCGAGATGGGTCAGTTCCGGCAGGGCGTCGCGTGCGCCGGCCTGATCGTCACGCCGGACCGAGACCTGGAACGGCGCGTGGTGATCGCCTGCGCGCTGCCGGCCGCGGAGCTGATGACGTCGGCACGCGTGCTGCGCACCCGGCTCCAGGCCACCGCTCGCGTGGTGGCGGAGGCGCTCGCCACGGGCGAGCCCAACGGCACGACCTGAAGGCCGGCGGGGGTACGCGTACCCCCGCCGGCCTTTTGTCTCTTGACGCGTCAGGCGCCGATGTAGCCGCCGTCGCGGCGCCAGGTCACCACGACGCCCGGCTTGGCGATGTCGCCGTCCGGCCAGTTCGAGGCCGGGTTCTCCACCGAGGCGCCGTTGATCTCACCCGGGTGCTGCACCGCCACGAAGACCGACCGGTCGTCCTCCGTGATGAACGGGCCGCAGGTCTCCGCACCGCGCGGCACGGTGAGGAACTGCTTGAGGTGCCCCTTCTCCGGGCCCTCGATCGGCGTGGCGAACAGGCCGTCGTTGCCGCCCAGCGCGTTGCCGTCGGTGGAGATCCAGAGGTTGCCGGTCGAGTCGAACGCGACGTTGTCCGGGCAGGAGATCGGCGAGACCTTGGTCTTGTCGTAGCCGGAGAAGTACGTCGACGAGTCCGCCGGGTCACCGCAGACGATCGGGAGCGCCCAGGAGAACGACTCGCCGGTGTGGTCGCCCTTGTCCTCGGTGATCTCGAAGATGTGGCCGTGCTTGTTGGCGTTGCGCGGGTTCGCCTCGTCCGCGGCCGCGTTCGTACCCACGCCGCGGTTGCTGTTGTTGGTCATCGCCGCGTAGATCTTGCCGCTGATGAGGCTGGGCTGGACGTCCTCGGGACGGTCCATCTTGGTCGCGCCGACCTTGTCGCCGGCCAGGCGCGTGAAGACCAGCACGTCCGCCGCGGTCATGCCGTCGACGAACGACTTGTTGCCACTGACCAGCTTGACCCACGTACCGGTGCCGTTGAACGCGCCGTCGCTCGGCAGCTTGCCGGTGCCGTCGATCTCGGCGGCGCTGGTGTAGCTGAGCTTCGCCACGTAGAGCGTGCCGGACTCGAGCAGCGACAGGTTGTTCTTCCGCGCGTAGGACGAGTCCCCGGCGATGTACTTCTTGTCCGAGACGAACTTGTAGAGGTAGTCGAACCGCTCGTCGTCGCCCATGTACGCCACGACCTTGCCGTTCTTCGCCACGATGACGTTCGCGCCCTCGTGCTTGAAGCGGCCCAGCGCGGTGTGCTTGCGGGGCTTGGACTCCGGGTCGAACGGGTCCACCTCGACGATCCAGCCGAACCGGTTCGCCTCGTTCGGGTGCTTGGCCAGGTCGAAGCGCTCCTGCACCCGGTCCCACTTGCGGCTGTCGCTGGGGTAGCGCGCGCTGGTGGAGATGCCGTAGCGGGCGTAGCGCGGCTTCAGCTCGGCCGCGACCGCGTCGCCGCCCACGAAGTACTGGTTGAAGTTCTCCTCGCCGGAGAGCACGGTGCCCCACGGCGTGACGCCACCGGCGCAGTTGTTCAGCGTGCCGATCGGCGTGGTGCCGCGCGGGTCCGCCGCGGTCTTCAGCCAGGCCGAACCGGCGGCCGGGCCGGTGAACTGGAACGCGGTCTCGGACGCGGTGATCCGGCGGTTGTACGCCCGGCGGCCGCGGTCGACCACGACCCACTCGCCGGTCTTCTCGACACGCTCGATCTCGACCACCGACAGGCCGTGTGCGGCCATGGCGACCTTGATCTGCTCCGTGCTCAGCGCGTCCAGCGTGGTGAAGCCCGGGAACATCAGGTTCTCGTTGGTGTACTCGTGGTTGACCACGAGCAGCGCCTTGTCGCCGCCGCGGCCCAGCGGGATCACGCCGACGAAGTCGTTGTTGTAGCCGAACTGCTTCGACTGCGCCTTGGCGGTCTGCTTGTTCAGGTCGAAGCCGGGCGCGCCGGGGACGACCTCGTCGCCCCACTTGATCACCACGGAGTGGTCGTAGCCGTTCGGGACCACGAAGCTGTCCAGCGTGTTCGGCGGGATCGGCTTGAAGTCCAGCTTGCCCTTCGTACCGCCGTTGCCCGGCTTGCGGGTGGCCCCGGGCACGAAGCCCTCGGCGACCGGGGCGGCCATCGCCGGCGTGGCGGCGGCCGCGGCGGCACCGCTGAACCCGAGCACCATGGCACCGATCGCGCCGGCGCGCATCACACCGCGACGAGAGACCTCACCGGAGACCAGGTCGCCGAAATACTCGTTCTCGGACTCGTTCGGAACCGGGTGGTCGCACGCGTTGCCACAGCGGTAGAGGCACGTCATCGCGCTACGGCCGCTGTGGCCGGACTGGCCGAGCAGCGGCAGCAGGCGGGGGCGTTCGGACATGTGGTGAAGCCTCCTCGTCGGATCAGACATATCGGTTCTCCACGTCCGAAGGCAGGGGGCGTGGACGAGCGCGGCCTCCCTGTTACCGGCCGTGCGTGCCGCACGCTGCCAGAAGTCGTGATCTCTTCTGAGCACCGACGGTGGCCGATGGATGAACCCAAGGTGAATTGCAGCGCGTGAACTGGCCTTTGAACCGTTTCCGGGCCGGGCCGCGTACCTAGAGCCAGGAAAGGGGGGTGGCGTTGACGGACGAGGGCACCGCACTGCTGCGGGTTTTGCACGACGAGCACGGGGACGCGCTGTTCGCACACGCGCTCCGGCTGGCCGGAGGAGACCGTCAGCGCGCCGAGGATCTCTGTCAGGAGACGTTGCTTCGTGCGTGGCGGCATCCGGAGGCGCTGGACCCACAGCGGGGTTCGGTACGGGCGTGGCTGTTCACGACCGCACGGAACCTGGCGATCGACGCGTGGCGACGGCGGTCCGCACGACCCGGTGAAGTGATCACCGACGTGCTGCCGGAACCACCACCGACGGAAGACGAGGCTGACCGCGCAGTGGAGGCGTGGACCGTCGCCGAGGCTCTGTCCCGGCTCTCCCCCGCACACCGTGAGGTCCTGGTGGAGTGCTTCTACCAGGGGCGTTCGGTGTCGGAGGCGGCACAACGGCTGGGCGTACCGCCCGGCACGATCAAGTCCCGGACCCACTACGCGTTGCGAGCTCTGCGCATGGCGCTGGAAGAAATGGGGGTGATGCGATGAGGTGCGATTACGCGTACGACGACGGCGCTTACGTCCTCGGCGCACTGTCCCCCGGAGAACGCGCCGCCTACGAGCGGCACCTGTCCACCTGTTCGTTCTGCCGGGAGGCGGTCGCGGAGATCGCGGTCCTGCCCGGCCTGCTCGGACGGCTCGACCCGGCGGACTTCGCCGAGCTCGCCGTCCCGGCGGAGCGGTCCCGGCTGCCCCGCGTCATCACGGCCGCCACCACGGAACGCCGCCGCAGCCGGCGCACGAGCCGATGGCGGTACGCCGGAACGCTCGCCGCCGCGGCCGCGCTCGCACTCGTGGTCGGCTTCGGCGCGGACGCGCTGCGCGGCGGCGGTTCCTCGGCACCACCGGTCGCGATCGGCTCGCCGAGCTCCTCGTCCGAGCCACCACCGGAGCTGAAGGAGATGAAGCCGGTCGCCGACACCGTGCCGGTCTCCGCCGCGGTGGGGATGACGAGCAAGGAGTACGGCACCGCGGTCGCGATGGAGTGCGCCTACGAGCCGACCGGCAAGGAGGGCAAGGCGATCCTGTTCCGGCTGATCGCCAAGGGCGCGGACGGGACCGAGGACCAGATCGGTTCGTGGTGGGCGGCACCGGGGGACAAGGTCGAGCTGACCGGCTTGACGCACTACACGGGGGATGAGCTGGACCGGTTCGAGCTGGTCCGGTCCGACGACACGACGCTGCTGACGTACGTCGTTCCCTAGGTCCTGTATCGAAGCGGATGGCCGGGCTGCGGCGACGCCCAGGCGCCGCCTGGCCGCACGTCGCAAAAGCCCACATACAACACCGGTACGAGGGCTTCCGCGCCGCACACCCAGACGGCGCCTGGACCACGCCTCGCTCCGACCCCCACTTCGATACTGGGCCTAGGCCGCCGTCGCGACGGCGGCCTTCCGGGCGGCGCGGCTGGACCGGATACCGTCCACGGTGAAGATGATCAGTGCGACCCAGACCAGCGCGAAACCGGCCAGCCGGGCCGGCGGCATCGGCTCGTGGAAGATGAACACCGCGACCACGAGCTGCAGGACCGGGGCGACGTACTGCAGGATGCCGACCGCGGTCAGCGTGAGCCGGTTCGCCGCGCCGGCGAACATGATCAGCGGGATCGCGGTCGCGGCACCGGACAACACCATCAGCGCCAGGTGGCCCGCGCCCTCGGTGCCGAACGTGGAGCCACCCGTCGCGGTCAGCCAGGCCAGATAGGCCAGCGCGGGCAGCGCCAGCACGGCCGACTCGACGAACAGGCCGCCGGACGGCGGCAGCGCCAGATTCTTCTTGACCAGGCCGTACGTGCCGAAGCTCGCGGCCAGCGTGAGCGCGATGTACGGCAGCCGGCCGTAGTCGACGGTCAGCACCAGTACCGCCAGCGCACTCACGCCGAGCGCGGCCCACTGCGCCGGGCGCAGCCGCTCGCGCAGCACCAGCACGCCGAGCAGCACCACGACCAGCGGCGTGATGAAGTAGCCGAGCGCGGTCTCGACCACTCGCTCGGTGTGCACGCCGTAGATGTAGCCGCCCCAGTTGATGCCGATCAGCACGGCGGCCAGCGCGATGCCGCCGAGCCGTTTCGGCTGCCCGCGCAGCGACCGCAGGAACGACCAGCCGCGGAGCAGCGTCAGCAGCGCGGCGACGAACACGACGGACCAGACCACCCGGTGCGCCAGGATCTCCACCGGTCCGGCCGGCTCCAGCAGCCGGATGTAGAGCGGGAAGAAACCCCAGATGGCGTACGCGGTCAGTCCGTACGCGAGTCCGCGGCGTGTCTCGTCCATGGCCTCACCGTAAGGCCCGTTACCGCTGCCGGTCCTTGCGTGTGAGCTAGTCGTCGCCGTCCGGCACGAACAGGTTCAGCGCCCAGCTCACGATCGAGACCAGCAGCGCGCCGAACACGGCCGGCCAGAAGCCGTCCACCACGAACGGCAGGTTCAGCTCGCCCGCGATCCAGCCGGTCAGCATGAACAGCAAGCCGTTCACCACCAGCGCGATCAGGCCCAGCGTCAGCAGGTAGAAGCCGCAGCCGACCACCTTGATCAGCGGCCGCAGCACCGCGTTCACCACGCCGAAGATCACTGCCACCGCTACCAGCGTGCCGATCGCGCCGCCGAGCGACGCGGTCTCCAGCGAGATGCCCGGGACGATCAGCGTGGCGATCCAGAGCGCCAGCGCGCTGATGCCGAGCCGAATGAGGATGCCCACGATCCGATCTTTGCACAGCGCCACCAGCGGCTACGTCGCTGCGCGATCGGGTGCTCGCTGTCCGCGCGGCGGCCGCGGTCGCGCTAACCTGCTGCGGTAACCGAATGCGTACCCATGATGATCGATGGAGGTGTGGTGCCGTCGCGGCAGGACCAGCTTCAGGCGTACCGGTTCGCGGTGCACCGGACGGTCGCGGCGCTGATCATGCGGGAGGCCGACCCGGCGCGCATGCCCTTCTCCCGGACCGGCGGCGCGGTGCTGGCCGGCCTGCTCGTCGCCGCGCTCGCCGCCGGTGCGGTGCTGATCCACGACCTGTTCACCGGCGGCGGCGCCACGAACTGGCGGAACGAGCGCGCGGTCGTGGTGGAGAAGGAGACCGGCGCGCGGTACGTCTACCGGGATGCCCGGCTGCACCCGGTGGTCAACTACGCGTCCGCGCTGCTCATCGCGGCCGCGCCGGAACCGGCCACGGTTCTGGTGTCGCGGCGGTCGATCGACGGGGTGCCGCGCGGCGTACCGCTGGGCATCGTGGACGCGCCGGACTCGCTGCCGCCGGCCGGCCGGCTGGCCGGGACGCCGTGGTCGCTGTGCTCCGACGCCGGCTCGCCGGTGCTGCTGGCCGGGCCGGCCGCGCCCGGCGGAACCCGGCTGGACGAGTCCGGCGCGCTGGTCACCGCGGCCGGTGAGACGCATCTGCTCTGGCACGACCGGCGGCATCCGGTCACGTCCGAGGCGGTGCTGTCCGCGCTCGGCTGGGGCGCGGTGCGGCCCACCATGGTCAGCTCGACGATGCTGGACACGGTGCCGCTCGGCTCCGCGCTGGCCGCGCCGCAGGTGCCGGGCCTCGGCGGACCGTCGGCCGTCCCCGGCGCGCTCGCCGGGAGCGTCTTCGTGGTGGCGACGCAGGGCGGCGCCCGGGAGTACGCGGTCGCGCTGGCCGGCGGCCTGGCCACGATCAGCCAGGTGCAGGCCGATCTGCTGCTCGGCGACCCACGGATCGGACAGTCGGGGCCGGTCGAGCTGTCCCAGGCGGCGTACGCGGCCGCATCCCGCGCCGGTGACCTCCGCCCGCCGGACGGGCCGGCGACGACGCCCGCGCTGATGCCGGCCGACGACGGCGCGCTCTGCGGCGTCGCGGAATCGGACACCGGGCTGAGCGGGCTGCGGGCCGGCGTGCGGTTACCGGCGGCGGACGGCTACGCGTCGGCCGCGGTGCGGGTCGCGCCCGGGAGCGGGGCGCT
The DNA here is from genome assembly GCF_030813715.1 of Catenuloplanes indicus. Taxonomy (NCBI): domain Bacteria; kingdom Bacillati; phylum Actinomycetota; class Actinomycetes; order Micromonosporales; family Micromonosporaceae; genus Catenuloplanes; species Catenuloplanes indicus. The sequence continues at coordinate 4,497,822 of NZ_JAUSUZ010000001.1, read as the reverse complement.
GGTCGAGGCGGCGGCCGCGCCGGGCGCCCGAGGCGGCACGATCAGCCTGATCACGGCCGCGGGGCGGCGGCACGCGCTGGCGTCGCCCGACCTGCTGCCCGTGCTCGGCTACCGGGACGTGACGCCGCTGCGCCTGCCGGCCGCTGTGGTCGACCTGATCCCGGAGGGCGCGGCCCTCGACCCGGCGGCGGCCACCCGCCCCGCCCTGCTGTAGGCGGCACGTGTCGTCTCCGTTGCCGTGCGGCGCGGCGGCCTTCTGTCCACCGCGGTAGTTCCCTGTCTGCCGCGGTAGTCAAGGTGACCTGTTGCCGTGTCGGATCGTGCGGTCCGGCGTACCCATGGTGTCCTTGATTATTGCCTTTGTGCTGGTCGTGGCCGTGCGACGGATGCGGTCAATGTCGGGAAACGCCGGGGCGCTCCCGGCATGCCGCTATTGATCCGCGGAACCCGCGAAGATCGGCGGCGCTGGATAGCGTGCGACCCCTGAACGGCACGGGAAGGGGTGGCAGATGACGGAGACGACCACGGTGGACCCGGCGGCGCTGGCCGGCGCGGCGGCGAGGTGCGACGACGCGGCGGCCGAGCTGCGGACGTTGCTGGGCGGCCTGCTCGACCGGCTGGACGCCGGTCGAGCGGCCTGGCAGGGCGACGGCGGCACCGCGTTCGAGGAGCTGCGCGCGACCTGGGCGGAGGATCAGGAGACGCTGCTGGCCGCGCTGACCGATGCGGCGGTCATGCTGCGGTCCACCGCGGCGGCCTATGTCGCGGCCGACGACGACGCGGCGGTCGCACTGGCGGGCCTGTTCGGCGCGTGGGGCCGTTCATGATCGTCGATCTCGCGGCGCTTCGCCGGACGGGCGCGGACATCGCCACGACCGCTGCCGCTCTGCGATCCACGCTCGACGAGCTGGACACGCGGTCCCGCCTGGCGGAGGAGGCGTGGAGCGGCGAGGCACGCCATGCCTTCACCGAGCGCCGGGAGAACTGGCGTCGCGCGGCCGATGACCTGACCGCGCTGCTGCGCGAGACCGGCCGCGCGGTCGACGACGCCGCAGCCGACTACCAGGCGGCCGAGACCGGAAACCGGGCGCTTTTCGGCCCGTAGCCCGGCAACCGCACGGGGCGGCGCTGAGGTGCGGGTCAGCGGGTCGCGCCGACCGGACGCGACCGGCCGCCGGCCCGGCCGTGGCCGATTCGCGCTGAGGCGCGGTCAGCAGGGTGGCGGGACTATTGCTGGTCGCTGCCGGTGGGTGGGCGCCAGCCGCGGCGGCGGGCGCGGGGGAGGACCGTCGCGAGCACGAGCGTCACCACGGCGGCGGCCAGGCCGGTCGCGGCGAGCGTGAGCGCGCGTGGCGTGTTCGGGTGGCCGGCGGCGATCGCCTCGGCGGCCGGGATGGCCGGGGTCGCGGACGGGCCGGACCGCGCGGGCGGCGCCGCGGGCCGGGTGTCGGTGACCGCGCGGTACGGGTTGAGGACGCCGTAGCCGTACGCGTCGCTGGCCGGTCCGCCCGGCGCCGGGTCGGCGGTGGCGACCAGGCGCGCGGTCACCTCGGTGGCGGTCAGGTCCGGCCAGCGCTGCCGGACCAGCGCGGCGGTCGCGGCGCCGAACGGCGCGGCATAACTGGTGCCGTCCGCATAGGCGTGGCCGCCGCCGGGCACCGCGGTCAGCACGTGACCGCCCGGCGCGACCAGGTCCACGTAGCCGCCGGTCTGCGAGAAACCGGCGGCCCGGCCGTCCTCGGTGATCGCGCCGATGCCGAGCACACCGGCGTAGGCGGCCGGGTACGGCGTGGGGTCCGCGGCCGGCCCGGGCGTTCGGTGCTGGTTGCCGACCGCGGCGACCACGATCACGTCGTTCGCGACCGCGTAGCCGATCGCGGACCGGACCGCCGGGTCGTCGAGGTAGAGGACGACGGACATGTTGAGCACGTCGGCGTCGTTGTCCACGGCCCACCGGACCGCGGCGGCGAGCCGGTCGGGCGGGACGGTGCGGCCGGTCTGCGCGCCGTCCACGATCTGCTGCTCGCTCACCCGTACCGGCAGGATCTGGGTTTCCGGCGCGACGCCCCGGAACGCGACGCCGGGCGTGGGACCGGCCGCGATCAGGCTGGCGACCGCGGTGCCGTGACCGACGCAGTCGACCGCGCCCTCACCGCCGTCGCCGAGGAAGTCGGTGCCGTGCAGCACGCGGCCGGCCAGCTGCGGATGGGTGGGGTCGACACCGGAATCGATCACGGCGACCACCGTGCCGGTGCCGTCCGCGATCGGGGCGAGACGGTCCAGGCCGTACCGTTGCTGTGCCCATGGCTCTTCTCGGACGGTGCCGGATGGCGCAGCGGTGCTTCCGCAGGACAAACCGGTCGTTGAGACTGGCCTAAGGGGTACTGGCGCGGAAGCGGAGAGTTGTGTTCTGATGCCCGCCAGGTGCGTCACGGTTTTCTGTGGCATGGTGGGTTCTGAGGGGATAAATCCGGTCAAAGCCCACAGCACGGTGACTGCGGCGATGCCAGCTCGGCCACGCATCCCGCCTCCTTCGCCTGGGCGATGGTATCCGCGGGGACGCTGACTCTGTGACCCTGTGCGGCCGCGCGTTGTGATCTTGGATCAACCTTGTAGGTTGTACGCGAATGCGTCTGGCCTGATGGGTGAAGGGAGGTGGCCGTGACCGAGTGGGAGCCGGCCACCGAGGCCGAAGCGGCCATGCGGGAGGCCCTCCGGAAGGAGGACCAGGAAGCCTATTTCCAGGTGCTCGCGCGCACGGAGCTGCTGCTGCCGGTCTCCGGCGACGCGCCGGCCGGCGGGCCGCTCAGCTGGGGCACGTGGACCACCGGCGGCCGCACGCACGTGCTCGCCTTCACCTCGGCCGCGGCGCTCGCCGCCTGTCTCGCGCAGCACGCCGGGTCCACGCGTCACGTGGCCTATCGCGACCTCGCCGCCGGCTGGCCCAATGAGGACTGGTGGCTGGCGGTCAACCCCGGCCTGTCCATCGAGGGCTACCTACCGGCCTGGTTCGTGGCGCAGCTCGCCAGCGGTGACGTGCGCCTGCCCGGCCGGACCATGGGCGCCCGCGCCCGCCTGATGAAGGCGGACAGCGCGAACCGCGCCCGCGCCACCGCATCGGTGCCCGGCATGACCCGGCCGAGCGAGGACGAGGTGGCGGCCGCGCTGGCCGCGCCCGGCGCGAGCCACTCGCCCGGCACGCTCAGCGGCAACGGGCTGATCACCAGCAGCGAACCGGAGCCGGCGAATCGGGCGGCCGACTACTCCGGGCCGTCCCGCTGGGCCGCGGCGCCGGAACCGGAGACGCCGGCCGGGCTGCTCGCACCGGCGGTCGGGCCGGACGGCTTGCCGCGCCGGCCGGCCGGCGGCGACACCAAGCCCGGCGAGGGCACGCCCGCCCGTCCGGCGCCGCTGGCGCCACTCGCTCCGCCCGGTTCCCCCGCCTCCAGCGGCGGGTTCCCGGTGCTGCCCGGCGGTATCCCGCCGACCGCGGAGGAGGGCACGTTCGCGTCCCGGCCCGGCGGTGCCGAGCCGCTGCCGACGCGTCCGACGGACACGTTCGAGCCGGCTGGGGACGGCGCCCCACCACGGTACGGCGCACGCTCCGGCGCGACGGACGCGTTCCCGCCCCGGACCGAAGGGGACGGGCTGCCGCGGCGGCCCCTGCCGGGCGCGGACACGCGCCCGCCGGGATTCGCACCGCTGCCGCCCGCGGGTGCGCTGCCGTCCGGTCCGTCGTCGCCGGATCCGGCGTCGAGCGGCGGATTCTCGGTACGGCCCGGTGGTCGCGAGTCGCCGCAGCGTCCGGAAGGCGGTGCTCCGGCGCCGTTCCGCCCGGCGGGGTATGAGCCGCCGGCGAACCGGGCGGATGCGCCGCAGCGCCCGGACAGCAACGGTCTTCCGCAGCGTCCGGCGCCGGGCGGCTTCTCGCCGCGCCCGGACGCGGGTGGGTTCTCGTCCCGGCCGGAACCCGGTGGCCTGCCGCAGCGGCCGGAGTCCGGTGGATTTGCGGGGGCTTCGGAGGGCGGTGGCTTTTCGCAGCGTGCCGAATCCGGAGGATTCGGCGGCCGCGAGACCGGCGGTCTTTCGCAGCGCCCGGAGTTCGGCGGACTGCCGCAGCGTCCCGGCGCGGGCGGTCTGCCGGCGCTGCCGGACACCAATGGGGTCTCGGCGCGGCCGGACGCTGGCGACATCTCGGCACGACCGGATGCCAACGGACTCCCGGCGCTGCCGGACAACAGTGGACTTCGGGCGCTGCCGGACAACAGTGGACTTCCGGCGCGACCCGGTGCGGACAGTGGCCCGGAGCCGCTGCCCAAGCGGCCGCCGAACGGTGAGTCGCTGCCGAAGCGTCCGTCCGCAGCCGATGCGCTCGGCTCTCGTTCGGCGGCTGCGGATGCGCTGGGGTCGCGTTCGGCGGCCGCGGATGCGCTCGGTTCCCGCTCGGGGGCTGCCGATGCGCTCGGTTCCCGTTCGGCGGCTGCGGATGCGCTCGGGGCACGCCCGTCCTTCGGGCCCGGCCCGTCCGCAGATTCGCTGCAAGCCCGTCCGGCCGCCGAGCCGCCGACGACCGGTGCGGCCGCCTCCGGCGGGCTGCCGTCGCGTCCCGCCCCCACGTCGCCGGCCGGCCCGGGGCCGGATGCGTCGTCCCGCCCCGGTTTCGACTCGCCGCTGTCCCGCCCGGGCACCGATTCGCTGCCCACCCGGCCCGGACGCGGCGCGCTGCCCGGCCGCTCGGGTGACGACGCGCCGGCCACCGGGCCCGCTTTCCCGTTGCGCCCCGGCGCGGATGCGCTTCCGTCGCGTCCGGGTGCGGATGCCCTCCCGGGTGCGGACGCCCGGCCCGGTGCGGAGCCGTTGCCGTCCCGGCCGATGTCGCCCGCTGCTCCGGCGGCCGATGCCGCCGCCGCGCCGGCCGCCGAGGAGGCGCCCGCGGTCGGTCCCGGTGGTCTGCCGCGTCGGCAGGCGAGTAGCACGCCGACCGTCTACGGCGGTGCGGTCCCGGTCGAGGAGGCCACCGACTACCTGCGGGGTTCCACCCACGCGAGCCCGCCCGCGACGGAACAGCGCGCGCCGCACGTCTGGGCCGCGCCCGGTGAGGCGCCCGCGTACGGTGCCGGCGTGCCGTCCTACGCCTCGGCGCAGCCGGACGCCGGTTACACCCCGGATCCGGACCGACCGTTCTCGCCGGCGCCGACGCCCACCTACCGGCCGGAGTCGCAGAGCGCGCCGCCGCCGGACCTGGCCGGTTTCGTGCCCGCGAACGAGGTCGAGGAGGAGCTGCTCGCGGCCGCCGGTGACGGCAGCACCGACTCGTTCCTGTCCACGCTGCTGCTGGCCCGCGTCCTGCTGCCGCTCAAGCCGGGCACGTCCGCGTCCGGCGGGCGCCCCGGCGACCCGGACTTCGCGTGGCGCACCGACATGCTCGACGGCGAGCGGTACGTGGTGGTCTACACCTCCGCGGACCGCCTGGCCGAGCACCTGTTCGGCGGCGAGGCGATAGAGACCGTCTCGGTGAAGTTCGCCCACCTGATCCGGCACTGGCCGGACCCGGGCCTGTCGTTCGCGGTCAACCCGGGCAGCCCGGTCGGCGCGACGCTGCCGGGCAGCCAGATCGTGGCGCTGGCCAGCTGGGCCAAGGAGGTCGGTCTGGGCGAGGAGGGCGAGGCGGAGGAGTTCGCCGAGCCGACGCCGGAGCCGGTGCGCGTGGCGGAGACGCCCGCGCCGGTGTCCCGCCCGCCGGACCCGAACGCGCCGACCGTGATGCAGAAGGCGGTCTCACCGGAGCAGGTCGACTACTTCCTCAACCGGGGGTACGACCGGGTGTCCGGCTTCCTGCACCGGGCGAACGAGGTCGAGCACCTGACCACGCCCGGTCAGCTGCTGGCCGCGCTGGGCCTGCTCTACCCGGGTTCGCCATTCCGGTCGGACGCGGACTCGGTGCACGTGCTGCGCTGGCCGGCGTACCGGCCGACGCTGTACCGGATTCCGTACGGCGGCCAGAACGAGAACGCGATGCGCGCGATGGAGGGCTGGGTGATCGAGCGCCCGCCGTTCCGGGGCAACGGGTTCGCGCCCGGCGACAGCTCCGACGTGATCGCCGAGTTCAAGGTCGACAGCGTGCGCCTGCCGCACGGCTCCGAGCTGTGGATCATGGACCGGTCCGGCCGGCAGACGCTGCTCGCCCTGCTCGACACGGACGCGATGACCTGGCGAAAGGTCGGCGAGAACTGATGCGCGACGGCTACGTGGCCCGCTACCAGGGCCGCGAGTACGAGGCCAGCCCGGACGGCGACAACGTGCGCATCTACCAGCCGCAGGCCGGCGACGGTTTCTCCGAGGTGCGCCCGGGCCGGTACGTGCGGGTGCTGAACGCGTCCGAGGTCGACGACCTGATGTACGTGCGCACCACCTGCACCTGGCAGGGCGAGCCGTTCATCGTGCTCGGCGAGGCGGACGGCTGGCTGCGCGTGGAGTACACCGGCGGTAAGGCCCCGACCGCGCGGGCGCTCGGCCTGGAGGAGTTCGACTTCGGCGTCTACCAGGGCTGGGCACCGCTGTCCGCGGTCACCGACCTGCGCGAGAACCGGATCTGACCGTCAGTCACTTAGCCCAGCGCAGGATCTCCGAGGTGACCAGCTCCGGGACCTCCTGGTGCGGGAAGTGGCCGACGCCGCGCAGCGGAAGCCACTCGTAGGAGGACTTCACATACCGGCTGGAGCCCTGCGCGGTCCGGGGCAGGATCGCCTGGTCCTGCGTGCCGTGCAGCTGCAGCGTCGGCGTGACCAGCGGCTTCTGCATCAGCTTGACGAACCGGTAGCCGTGCAGGCGCAGCCCGGCCCGGAACGCCCACCGGTAGCCCTCCATCGCGCAGAACGCGGCCTGCGGGATGGTGATCGCCTCGCGGCAGCGTGCCTCGTAGTCGGCGAAGTCCGGGCCGTTCACCCACTCGCGGCCACCCCAGCGGCGCAGCAGGTTGCCCACCTCGGCGCCGTTGTCCCGGGCCAGCACGTGCTCGTACCGCGGCAGCTGGTATTTGAGCGTGTGGGTGGCGGCGGCGACCTGGCCGCGCGGGTCGGAGAAGAGAGCGGCGCGCAGGCGCAGCGGGTGCGCGGCGCCCATCACGATCAGCCGGCTGACCATCTGCGGGTGGAATGACGCAGTGGTCCAGCCGATCATGCCGCCGGCTCCGGCACCGACCACGACCGCGGACCGCTCACCGAGCGCGCGGATGGTACCGGCGACGTCCGCCGCGAGCGTGTATCCGTCGTACCCGCGCGGTGGTTTGTCGCTGGCGCCGTAACCGCGCAGGTCCATCGCGACCGCGCGGAACCCGGCGTCCGCGACCATCGGCAGGATCCGGTGCCAGGCCCACCAGAACTCCGGGAAACCGTGCAGGAACAGCACGAGCGGACCGGTGCCGGCCTCGACGACGTGGAACCTGCTGCCGTTGGCGCCGACGAACCGGTGTGTCCACGGCCCTTCGATCAGCACGCTAGCGTCGTCAGTCATGGGCTAAGAGTAGGGCCGGAACCCAAAAGCGCATCCGGGGTGTTCTGCAGAAGAACCCTGAAAGACATTCCGGGGGTACGGATTGTCCGCCGTACCCCCGAATGGTCTGCACTTAATCGTCCGACTTGCTGTCCTTCATGCCGCTGGCGATCAGGTCCATGACCGTGGAGTCCTGGAGCGTGGTGACGTCGCCGAGCGAGCGGTGCTCGGCCACGTCGCGCAGCAGGCGGCGCATGATCTTGCCGGAGCGGGTCTTCGGCAGCTCCGCGACCAGCATGATCTGACGCGGCTTGGCGATCGGGCCGAGCGTCTTCGCCACGTGGTTGCGCAGCTCCTGGATCAGCGCCTCGCCGGCCTCGCCGGACGTGTCGACGTTGCCGCGCGGGATGGTGAACGCGACGATCGCCTGCCCGGTGGTCGGGTCGGTGGCGCCGACCACCGCGGCCTCCGCGACCGACGGGTGCGAGACCAGCGCGGACTCGACCTCGGTGGTGGAGATGTTGTGCCCGGACACCAGCATCACGTCGTCCACCCGGCCGAGCAGCCAGATGTGCCCGTCGTCGTCCTTCTTCGCGCCGTCACCGGCGAAGTACATGCCGTCGAACCGGGACCAGTACGTCTCCACGAACCGGTTGTCGTCGCCCCAGATCGTGCGCAGCATCGACGGCCACGGCTCGCGCAGCACCAGGTAGCCACCGCCGCCGTTCGGCACGGACTTGCCCTGGTCGTCGACGACGTCCGCGGAGATACCGGGCAGCGGCGTCATGGCCGAGCCGGGCTTGGTCGCGGTCACGCCGGGCAGCGGGGAGATCATGATGGCGCCGGTCTCGGTCTGCCACCAGGTGTCCACGACCGGGGTGTTGCCGTGCCCGATCGTCTCCCGGTACCAGATCCAGGCCTCCGGGTTGATCGGCTCGCCGACGCTGCCGAGGATGCGCAGCGAGGACAGGTCGTGCCCGGCCGGGATGTCCGCGCCCCACTTCATCATGGTGCGGATCAGCGTGGGCGCGGTGTAGAGGATCGTCACCCTGTACCGGTCGACGATCTCCCAGAACCGGGCCTTGCTCGGCGTGTCCGGCGTCCCCTCGTACATCACCTGGGTCGCGCCGTTGGCCAGCGGGCCGTACACGATGTAGGAGTGGCCGGTCACCCAGCCGATGTCCGCGGTGCACCAGTAGACGTCGGTCTCCGGCTTCAGGTCGAACACCGCGTGGTGCGTGAACGCGGCCTGGGTGAGGTAGCCGCCGCTGGTGTGCAGGATGCCCTTCGGCTTCGCCGTGGTGCCGGACGTGTAGAGGATGAACAGCGGGTGCTCCGCGTCGAAGGCCTGCGCGGTGTGCTCGGTCGAGGCCTGTTCCACGGTCTCGTGCCACCACAGGTCCTTCTCGCCCCAGGCGACCTCCTGCCCGGTGCGGCGGACGACCAGCACGTGCTCCACGCTCGGCGTGCTCTGCAGCGCCTCGTCCACGATCGACTTGAGCCCGGACGGCTTGCCGCGCCGGTAGCCGCCGTCCGCGGTGATCACCAGCTTCGCGGTGGCGTCGTTGATCCGGTTGCTCAGCGAGTCGGCCGAGAAGCCGCCGAAGACCACGCTGTGCGTGGCGCCGAGCCGCGCGCAGGCCAGCATCGCGACCGCGGCCTCCGGGATCATCGGCAGGTAGATCGCCACCCGGTCGCCGGCGGTGATGCCCAGCTCGGTCAGGTAGTTCGCCGCCTGGCAGACCGACGTCAGCAGGTCGTCGTACGTGATCGTGCGGGTGTCGCCGGGCTCGCCCTCCCAGTGGATCGCGACCTTGCCGCCGTTACCGGCCGCCACGTGCCGGTCCAGGCAGTTGTAGGCCACGTTCAGCTCGCCGCCGACGAACCACTTCGCGAACGGCGGGTTGGACCAGTCGAGCACCTGGTCCCACGGCTTCGACCACTCCAGGCGGCGGGCCTGCGTCTCCCAGAACGCCAGCCGGTCGTCCGCGGCCTCCTGATACGCGGCGTCGGTGACGTTGGCCTCCGCGGCGAGCGCGGCCGGCGGCGGGAACGTCCGCTCCTCCTTGAGAAGGTTCGCCAAGGTCTCACTCATCGATGAACTCCTCGTCAGACGTCCGTGTGATCCAGGTCTCCGCCGAGACTAGCGTCGGTCCTGGTGAGCAGCCAGAAGCGGTCACCGTACGCGCCGAATGGCGCACGGTGAGCGCCCACCGGTTGATCTTTGCACCGCCCCCGGCCGCCGTGAAGGGACTGTTACAAGTCGATTTCCCCTAAGTCTTTCCTAATCGCCTCCCACCAGGGCGGTAGCGTCTCCTCCCGTGGACCCTCTCGCCCCCCTGCTCGACCTGGCCGATGTCGCATCGGCGGTGACCGCCGCGCGTGACCACGTGGACGCCGCGATGCGGCACCGCGCGCTGCGCCGCAAGGGCGGTCAGGTCGCCGCGGAGGTCGGTCTGCGCGCCGCGGTCGCCAGCGCCGCCCTGGAGGGCGCAGATCAAGACCTGGAGACGGTACGGCGGGGCGCCGTCACCGACCCGGTCGTGCAGGGCGCGCTGCGGGTGACCGGCGCGCTGGACGGGCTCGCGCCACGCTGGCAGACCGCGCCCCGCCAGGTGCTGGCCCGGCTGCACGTGCTGGCGGCCCGCGGCGTGGTCCCGGACGCCGGGCTGGGCCGGCCGGTCGCGGACCCGGTGGTCGCGGCCCGCCTGGACACGCTGATGGGCCTGGTCGCGGGCGGCACGAAGGCGCCGCCGCTGGTCCTGGCCGCGATCGTGCACGGTGAGCTGCTGAACCTGCGGCCGTTCGAGGGACCGTCCGGCGTGGTCGCGCGCGCGGCCGCCCGGCTGACGCTGCTGTCCACCGGCTTCGATCCGCGCGGCCTGGTCGCGGTCGAGGTCGGGCATCAGCGGCGTCAGCCCGAGTACGTCGGTGCGGCCGGCGCGTTCGCCACCGGCACGCCGGACGGACTGCGCTCCTGGCTGCGCCACTACACGGCCGCGGTCGAGGCGGGCGCGGACGAGATCGCCGCGATCGGCGACGCGGTGCTGGCGGCGACCTGATCTTTTTCTCGGCCACCCTCGGATCCGGAAGGACGGCCGCCCGCGGCCGGCCGGTGCCCGCGGGAGCGTGCGGAACTCGACCCGCCGGAAGCGGGTATATCCGTCTTCGTGGCTTTCAGGCGTTGTGCATCGCGAGGTGCAGCACGTGGCGTTCGCGCAGCTCGTGGAAGACCTGGCGGAACAGACCGGGTCGGGAGTGGAAGTCGACGCCCTGCGCCCACAGCTCGGTCTTGATCTCGGTGCCGTCGTGCCGGTCGATCAGCACGGTCAGGCCGCTCGGGATCCGGAACGCGCCCACCCGGTACGTCACGTCCTGCATGCGGAACCGATGGATGTCGGACCAGGGGACCGTGCGGGTCCAGAACAGGCCGCGGATCCGGACGCCGGGATCGCCGACGTAGACGCCCATCCGCGCGATCCGCACCGCGCCGATCGTCCAGGCCGCGGCCAGGATCAGCGAGAAGATGACCGTTGCGGTGGTGCCGAACCCGAAGAGCCGGTCGCTGGTCCAGCCGAGGGCGGTGATGCTCGCGGCCTCCCAGGCGATCACGAGCCACCGGCCACTGCCCGGCGGGTAGGGCCGAGTCCAGTGTGTCTTCATTTGCGCAAGTATGCCTTTATGTCACAGCACTGATCGGACGCTCGGGTGGCTGCACGTGGACGGCGCCTCGATCACGAGGCGCCGTCACCACACGTCCGGTCCGGGTTATCAAGCGTGTCCGTATATCGTCTGCACCGGTCCCGGAGGAGCCGATGCCACGTGCCTATCGCGGCGGGCCGCGCGTGGGTGCCCGGTGGCCGTGAGCGGGGCTGGTCTCCCGTGCCCGCTCCCTTTTTCTACGCCGCCCCCGGCTTGATCGCCAGGGCCTTCGCGGATCGTGTTACCGGTGGGACGGGATTGGTTTGCCCAGCTCAGACAGGCTGTAGGAGATCACGCGGTGGCGGCGCGGGACTTGCGCATCCGCCCGTACCAGGCGATGCCGATGGCGACGCCGACCCCCACGCTGAGCGCGGCGGCCGTGATCGGGACGGCCGGTTGGGTGCGCAGCCGGCGGCCGATCGCGATCGGGTGCCGGAACTCGAGCACCGGCCAGCCGCGCTCGATCGCGACGCGGCGCAGCGTGCGGGACGGGTTGACCGCGCTCGGGTGGCCGACGCACTCCAGCAGCGGCAGGTCGCTGCTGGAGTCCGAGTACGCGTAGCACTCGGACAGGTCGTAGCCACGCTCCTCGACCAGCCGGTTCACGCCCTCGACCTTGGCCGGCCCGGCCGCGTAGAACTCGACCCGCCCGCTGTACCGCCCGTCGACGATCTCCATCCGGGTGGCGATCACGTCGGTGATGCCGAGCAGCTCGCCGATCGGGCGGACCATCTCGTCGCCGGACGCGGAGACCAGCACGACGTCCCGCCCGGCCGACTGGTGTTCCGCGATCAGCGCGGTGGCCTCGGCATACACGTACGGATGGATGAGCTCGTGCAGCGTCTCCGTGACGATCTGGCCGACCTGCTCCACGGACCAGCCCTTGCAGAGCTGCGCCAGGTAGTCCCGGGTGCGCGCCATGGTCTGCTCGTCGGTGCCGCCGAGGCGGAACATGAGCTGGGCGTACGCCGACTTCACGACGTCCCGCCGGGTGATCAGCCCATCACGGTAGAACGGACGGCCGAACGCCAAGGCGCTTGACTTGGCGATGACCGTCTTGTCGAGATCGAAAAACGCGGCGCTTCGGCCCACGGCAGCAGAGTTTAACGTGACCGTGCGACCGGTCCGGCACGGCGCTGTGGATTGCCTGTGATCTTGTACGCAAACCGGCGTGTCGCGCGTCATAAGGCGATCGCCACTCGACGTGTGCGGTCGACTTCAGGCATCCTTAGTTTGCGACGCCGATTCATGTCCAATCCAGGTGTCGCCCGAAGACCCTCGGCGGTTGCACCCCCCGTGACTGCCGAGCGGGTTCGGCTCGCCCCCCCGGAGTCGGACCCCCGGACGGCCCCCGTCACCCCCCGACGGGGGTCGTCACCTTTCCACCGTCCTTTGTGGCGCCGCCGGCTCCCGCGGGTCCTCGACCCCGAAGAGATCGCTCAGGCCGGTGATCGACAGGACCCGGCGAAACGCGGGGCTCGGCGCCGCGACCGTGAACACGCAGCCCGCGTCCGCCGCCGCGCGGTAGGCGGCGATCAGTGCGCCCAGGCCGGTCGAGTCGATGAACGTGGCCTCCGCGAGATCGACCCGGATCGCGGCCGGGGCGTGCCGCGCCAGCACGTTCCAGATCTCGCCGGCCATCTCGTCGGAGTTGGTGTAGTCGATGTCGCCCTCGATGGTGACCACGACGAGAGGCCCGCCCGGGACCGGCTCCGGGGAAAGCTCGCTTGCAATCTCCATGGGCACCACTCCAACGCCGAACTGGCGATCAACATACCCAACATCATTCACGTTCGCTCAGTGGGTCTGGCTGGTCCGTAGCAGATCGAAGCGCGGTTCCGGGCGTTGTCCACAGGCCGGTTGCCCATCCACAGGCAGGCCCTGACCGGGTACGCGAGCGGCGAACCTTCCCTGGACGTCCTTCCCGGTCCATGGGGGTTCTCGATGGCTCGCACCGGCTTCCGGCCGCTCCTCGTCACGGCCGACGAGGCACTGCTCGACGATCTGCTGCGGCTCGCCGCGGTGGCCGGCACGGAGCTCCAGGTCGCCACCGACCCGGTCGCCGCCCGTCCGCACTACGCGCACGCGCCGGTCGTCTTGATCGGCCCCGACCAGACCGTCCCGATCGACCGCGCGCGCCTGCGCCGGCGCGCCGTCGTGCTGGTCGGCCGCACCGCCGTCGCGGATCCACCGTCCGACCTGATCGAGCGGCTCGGCGTCGAACACATCGCGGTGCTGCCGGCCGCGGAGCGCTGGCTCGTCGACCGGCTCGGCGCACCGCCGTCCCCGCCAGCCGGCCGCGTCCTCGCATTCGTCGGCGCACGCGGCGGTGCCGGCGCCAGCACGCTGGCGGTCACCCTCGCGGTCACCGCGGCCCGCGCCGGTCAACGCGTGCTGCTGCTCGACGCCGACCCACTCGGCGGCCGGCTCGGCCTCATGCTCGGCCGGCATCAGTTCGACCATCCCGGCCCGGGTGAGCTGGTGCTGCTCGAGTTCGACCGCACCGACCCGTGCGGCGGACCGCCCGCCGGTGCGGTCGGCACCGGCCTCGACACCGGCCGGCGCGAGCGCGACCTGGTGATCGTGGACTTGCCCCGGCACCTCGGCACGGCCGGTGCGGCCGCGCTGCGCGGCGCCGACCGGACGTTCGTGGTCGTCCCCGCGGAGCTGGGCGCCTGCCTCGCCGCGACCCGGGTCGCGGCGCTCGCCCGGCCGCACAGCCGGCGTCTCTCCGCCGTCGTCCGCGACGCCTCCGCCGACACGCTCACCGAGGACGACGTGGCACGCACCACGCACCTCTCGGTCGCCGGGGCCTACCGGAGTGATCCCGCGCTCCGCGCGTTACTGGCCCGCGGCGAAGTGCCGTCCGCCGACGGGCACGGCCCGCTGGCGGACCTCTGCCGCCGCCTCCTCGCGGTTCCCCCGGGCCGCGGCACCGAGGGGGCGGCGGCATGAGCGGCACGGCCGGGCTCTCCGCCCGGGTCCGATCGCGGTTCACCGTGGTCGGGGCGGATGCGACCGAGGACGCCGTGGTCGCGGCCGTGCGCACCGACCCGGGCGCGGCCCGGCTCGGCGCCGGCGCGGTGCTGCGCCTCGCCGAGCGGGTCCGGGGCGACCTGGTGGGCGCCGGGCCGCTCACTCCGCTGCTGGCCGACGAGACGATCACCGACATCCTGGTCAACGCGACCGACGTGTGGGTCGACCGCGGTCACGGCCTGGTCCGCGCACCGGTGCGGATGGGCGGTGCCGACGACGTGCGCCGCCTCGCGCAGCGCCTGGCCGCCGGCTGCGGTCGCCGGCTCGACGACGGGCAGCCGTTCGTCGACGCCCGGCTGCCCGACGGCACCCGCGTCCACGCCGTGCTGCCCCCGGTCGCCACCACTGGGCCGTACCTGTCGTTGCGCACGTTCCGGCAACGCCCCTATCGGCTCGCGGATCTCGTGAACGCGGGCACCGTGCCCGGGCCGGTCGGGGAGGTCCTCCGCGCCGTGGTCTCCGCCCGGCTCGCCTACCTGGTGGTCGGCGGCACCGGCTCCGGCAAGACCACCATGCTGAACACACTGCTCGGCCTGGTGCCGCCCACCGAGCGCATCGTGATCGTCGAGGACGCCGCCGAGCTGCGGCCCCGGCACCCGCACGTCGTCGCGCTCCAGGCTCGCACGTCCAACGTGGAGGGCGCCGGCGCGGTCGACCTCCGGACACTGGTTCGTCAGGCCCTGCGGATGCGTCCGGATCGGCTGATCGTCGGCGAGTGCCGGGGCGCCGAGGTCGTCGACCTGCTCGCCGCGCTCAACACCGGCCACGACGGCGGCGCCGGGACACTTCACGCGAACGCGCCGGCCGACGTACCCGCCCGCCTGGAGGCACTCGGCATCGTCGGTGGCCTGCCACGGGCGGCGCTGCACGCACAGGTGGCAGCCGCGCTCCAGGTGGTGATCCACCTCCGTCGCATCACCCGCGGCCGGATGCTCGACTCGATCTCCCTGCTCGCCGCGGACGGGCCGGATCGGCTGCTGACCACCCGCACGGTGTGGCAACGCGAGCGCGGCCCAGGCCCGGCGGCCGCGGACCTGGCCCGGCTGCTCGACGACCGGCAGGTGCCGGTGCCGCACCTGCTGCGGGTGCCGGTGTCCGCGCCGGTCACGTCCGGTGCGGGCGGGGTGACTCCACTGCGGCCCCGGCCCCGCCCGGAGCGCGGTGGTGCGTCGTGAGCACGTTCTGGGCTGCGGTCTCGGTGCTGGCCGCGACGGTGGCGGTGCTGGCCGGGATGGCGGCGTTCCGGTTCCGCTCCCACACAGGTCCCGAACGGTACGCGGTGCCGGCGCGGGCGGGCCTCTTCGCGCAGGCGGCGACGCAAAGGAAAGCCGCCGAGGTCGGATTGCTGGCGGAAACGGCCGCTGCGGGTGGGCGGCCGGCTGTTTTCCGTTTCGACGGGGCCAGCGGGCGGTTCACGCCGATCGAGGAACCGGGTCCCGCCCCGCTGGTGCCGAAGCCGTCCGGCCTCGGCGACCAGCCGCTCCGGTCGAGCGCCGCCGGGCCGGTGGTCGATACCGGCAGCACGTCGCCGGATGACGACCGAGAGCCGGTATCGGCGCCGGGTGCGCCCGGCGAGGAGAACGGCCGGCGCCGGGCGGCTCGTCGTATGCCGGTACGGCTGCCGCGCACGACCGGCGGTCAACGTTTGCTGGTCGCGGTCGTCGCCGGATCGTCCGCGCTGGCCGGACTTGTGGTGGCCGGACCGGTGGGCATGCTGGTGGCCGTCTACTGCCGCCTCGGCGTGCGCGGTGCACTGCGCAGGCAGGCGGCACGGTCCGCCGCACGAGCACGCACCCGGACGCTGGACATGCTCTGCACACTCGCCGCGGACCTACGGGCCGGTCTGCCGCACACCGACCCGCCCACCCTGCCGGACCCGCGCATCGGGCGCCTCACCACGGCAGCCTGGCGACTCGCGGAACGCACCGGCGCACCCGTGGCCGACCTCGTCGAACGCATCGAGTCCGACACCCGCGCGATGGCGCGCGGCCAGGCCGCCGCGGACGCCGAGGCCGCCGGCGCACGTGCCACCGCCTGGCTGCTCGCGGCGCTGCCGGCCGGCGGCCTGGTCCTGGGCGCCTTCATGGGCGTCGACCCACTGCACGTCCTGCTCCACACCCCCATCGGCGCCGCCTGCGCCATCGGCGCCGTGATCCTCCAGTCGGCCGGGCTCGCGTGGGCGAACCGGCTCGCTACTTCAGGGAGCACACCATGATGACTTTGTCCCCGACACCGCTCGCGCCGGCCTTGCCGGATCTGGCACCCCTCACGCTGGACTGGCACGACCTCGCGCCGCTCAGGCCTGCTCAGCTGGATTTGACGCCGCTTGCGCCGGCCTGGCGGGACTGGGCGCCGCTTGCGCGAATGTGGCCGGAACTGACGTCGCTTGCGCCGGCCTGGCCGCGCCTGACGTCGCTTGCTCAGGCCCGGCCGCGCCTGACGCCGGTGGCGTCGGGGTCGCTGACCTCGAAGCGACCCGTGGTGTGTGGCACGCCGATGCCTTTGCCAGGCCGCGCGGTCGTCGACTGCATCGGCGGCCTGCCGGTTCCCGGTGCCGGCCGGCCCCGTTGCGACGTGTTGCTGTCGCTCGTCGCCGCGCTGCTGGGACGACGCGGCGGACAGGCTTCACCGCCCGGTGCCTTCCGGCGCTTCGGTCCGGCCCGGCGAGCTGCGGCCTTGCGCACGGCGGTGGTCGCCCGCATGGTGGCGATTGCGAGACCGGCGTCGTGAGCTGGGTGGTCACGCTGTCAGCCGTGGTGGGAGCGGCATTGCTGGCCGGTGTCTGGGCACCGGAGTTGCTCCAGCACAGAGGACTTTTCCGCGCCCCGCGCGGCGTCGCACGGGCCGAGCCGATCTCCGCCGAGTACGCCGGCGGCCCGCGCCCGCCCGATGTGGCCCCGCGCGGGGCAGCGATTCGGAGGCGCGCGGCCGCTGAAACCCATGACCTGCCGATTGCCTTCCTGCGGACGGGCCGGGATCCGAACATCAGCCGCCCCGCGGCACCACACGCCGCCGCAGGCGACGATGCATCGCCGCATCAGGCGGCGGCCGTGGGAGGGACGGCGGTCAGCACCCACGTGTCGCCCCCGAGTCAGTTCTTCACCGGGCTGACTCGACATTCCTGGCGCCTTGATACTGCTCCTGGCACTTTGCGGGCGGCGTTCTGCGCGGGCTTCGAGCGTCGGCCCGACACACTTCGCGACAGTGCGGCGGCCCGACTGCCTGCGGCAGCCGGAGTTCCTGCGACAGCACGGCTTTCTGCTGCGGCTGTGGTTCCGGCCTCGGCCGGGGTTCCCGGGACGGCCGAGTTTTCTGCTGCCGCTGAAATCCCGGCGTCGGCTGAAATTCTGGCGCCGGCCGAAATTCCGGCACCGGCGGAAGTCTCTGTGGCGGCGAGTCTCCCGATGCCGGCCGAGGCCGACGATCCGCCGGATACCTCCGCCTCGGCGACGGGGACCGCAGCCCGCGATCGGTCCTTTGCCGCGCACAGCGATGAGGATCCGGTCAGCCGGATCCCCGTTCCGGGCGTGGCTGACACACAGTCCGGCTTGCGAGAGCGAGTTAGCCGACGGCCGACGCCGGCCAGCCGTAGCGGGCAGCCCGTTCCGAGCCGTGGTGGCGGGCGGGCGGTGCCGGCCGGTTGGGGTGGGCAGACCGTTCCCAGCCTTGGTGTCCGTCGTGCGGTTCCGATCGGTGGCCGGCGATCCGTGCCGTTCGGTGGTGGCGGGCAGCCCGCTTCGGAATCCGGCGGGCAAGACCGGCCGCGGCCGATGTTGCTGATCGCTGGTGCGCTCGGCGGTGGATCTGCGGCGGCGGTGCTGGTGGGCGGGCCGGCCGGGATCGGGTTCGGCGTGGTTGCTGCCGTCGGGACGTTTCTGGTCCTGCGTCGCCTGGAATCGGCCTCCGCCCGCGCGCTGCGACTTCAGGCGATCGCCGACCTGCCGCTCGCCGCGGATCTGCTGTCGGCCACGCTCCGCGCGGGAGCGCCGGTCGACCGGGCCGCCGATGCGGTCGCCGAGGCGCTCGGTGGGCCGCTCGCCCTTCACCTCGGGCGGGTGGCGCGATCGCTGCGACTCGGCGCACCGGCCGAGGAAGCCTGGGCCTACCTGTCACCGGTGCCGGGCGCGGAGCGTCTGGTCTCGGCCGCGATCAGGTCGAGCACGAGTGGTGCCGCGCTGGCGGGCGCGCTCACCCGGCTCGCCGACGATGTGCGGGCCGATCGTGCCATTGCCGCGCAGATGGCCGCCCACCGTGCCGGCGTGCTCGTGGTGCTGCCACTGGGCCTTTGCTTCCTGCCCGCCTTCGTCCTCGCCGGCCTCGCGCCGGTGATCATCGCCGTCCTCGACGACCTGCTGTAACCAGCCAGAAGAGGGGAACATCCATGATCAATTCACCGCTTGGCCCGATCGGTGCCCGCATCCGCACGCTCCTCCGCCGCCTGCGAGGCGACGCCGGGATGAACACCGCCGAGTACGCCGTCGGCACACTCGCTGCGGTCGCCTTTGCCGCGGTCCTACTGAAGGTCCTGACCAGCCCTAACATCCAGAAATCGCTCGCGGAGATCATCGAAAGAGCTTTGAAATGATCACGCGTGACGTTGCCGCCCTTCGCTACCGAGGGCGCCACCATCGCCGCAGCCGCATCGCTCACCTGCTTGATGCCGTCACGTCGGCGGTGCGCCTCAACAGATCAGGCACGCCCGTCACTCCGACCGGTGCAAGCCCGCCGTCGACCGAGTCCGCGGTAGGCGCACGGGTCGCGAGCTCGACCATCGCTACGGCCGCCCCCGGCGTGCTCGGCACCGAAAACGCCGCATCCGCGCGCACCAACGAGCAGCCGATGGATCGCGGCGCGTTCACCGCGGAATTCGCGGCGGCGCTCCCGGCGCTGGTGCTGCTTCTAGGGGCGGGCCTCACCGCCGTGACGGCCGTGACAGATCGAGGCAGGTGCTACGACGCCGCCCGGGACGCGGCGCTCGCCGCCGCCCGGGGCGAGTCCGGTATGGACGCCGGCACGGCCGCGGCACCACCGGGCGCGACCGTCACGCTGGTCCCGGAGGGCGAGCACGTCCGGGCCGTGGTGACCGTCCCGGTCCGTGCGCTGGGCCTGAAGATCCCCGAGATCACCGCGACCGGCGAGGCCATCGCCGCCATCGAACCGGGCGTCACGGTGACCACCGAATGAGCCGATCCCGAACGACGCCACCGAAGAGCACGTGGCACACCCAGGACGCGTCACCGTGGCCGCTGCTGGCCGTCCGCGGCCCCACAGGCCGGGGCATAACGCCGTGCACCGCTCCATCTCCGAACGCGCCGCTCCGCGGCGTGCGGCCTCCGGTCTGGCCGGCTCGGGACACGGGGTCTCAGGCCACGGCGCCGCCTGCAACTCTGATGCCTCGGCAAGCGGCGCCGGCACTGCGTGTGACGCGCCGGCGAGGCGTGCGGTGGGTGGTTTCGCGGAGACCTGTGGTGCGGAGAGCGGCGGCGCCGGATCGAGGGGGCGCGTCGCTGCTGGTCGCGGTGGTGGGGCTGTTTCTGGTGTGTGCCGGGATGGCTGGCGCTGCCATCATCGGCGCTGAGGCCGCAGCCCGGAGGGTCCGGATCGCGGCGGATCTCGGCGTGCTCGCGGGTGCACCGCTCATACCTCGTGGCGAGTCGATGGCCTGCGAACGCGCCGCCCGCGTCATCACGGCGAACGGCGCACGCACCGCGTCATGCGATGCGGAAGGCCTGACGCTGATCGTCCGTGTGGAACTCGACGCCGAGCCCTGGCCCGGTCTCCGGGCGACTATCCACGCCGAGGCCCGGGCCGGCCCGGCTACGGCTCCCGCCGAACCCGGCGACCTTGCGGATCCGGCGCCATCGGTTACCGGCACGCCCGCGTCTTCGGCCCGGCCGAGCCGGTGTCAAGCGGCGTGGGACGTGGGGGATGGAGCGGGAGTGCGGACGTTGATGGCGATCAGGAGCTGATGGATCTTGTCGAGGCGCTGGAAGATCCAGTCGAGGCGTTCGGCCTGGGCAAGGGCGGCGTAGGCCTGGGCCAGGGCGATCTGCTGGTCGACCGTGAGCGTGTCGGGATCGATGCTGTAGACGAGCTCGACGGTGTCGGACATGGTGTTCGCCACGGAAGGGCTCCCTCGGGGCTCGGGCGGGACGCGCAGTGTCGGGAGACGCATGGTAGCGCTCCCATAGATAGATGCCCATGTTGAACGGTGTTGCTCGGCGCATCCCGCGATTTGGGACGAGTGTGGGTCAATCGGCAGTGGTGGGCAGCGCGGCCAAGACGGCGTCCAGGACCCGTACGGCGGCGTCCTTGGCCAGTGGGTTGTTGCCGTTTCCGCACTTCGGCGACTGGACACAGGCGGGGCAACCGATCTCGCAGGCGCAGGAGTGGATGGCCTCGCGGGTGGCGCGGAGCCAGTCGGCGGCCACCGCGTGCGCGCGTTCGGCGAAGCCGGCACCGCCGGGATGGCCGTCGTAGACGAACACGGTCGGCAGACCGGTGTCCGGATGCACGGCGGTGGAGATGCCGCCGATGTCCCAACGGTCGCAGGTGGCCACGAGCGGAAGGAGGCCGATGGCGGCATGTTCGGCGGCGTGCAGGGCGCCGGGGACGTCGGCGGGCTCGACCCCCGCGGCGTCCAGCGCCTCGGGGGTGATGGTGAACCAGACCGCGACCGTGTGCAGCTCGCGAACGGGCAGGTCGAGCGGCCGGGTGTCGATGACCTCGCCGGAGCCGATCCGGCGACGCTGGTAGGAAACGACCTGACCGTGGACGTCGACCTCGCCGAGGAAGAGGCCGATCGGGCCGGCGTCGAACCGTTCGCGGACGGACGTCACGGCCAGCGACGTGACGTCGCGGGGGTGAGTGGTCCAGTCCGGCTCTTCCGCGCGGACCAGCGCGACCGCGTCGTCGAGGTGCAGTTCCTCGACCACGAACGAACTGCCCTGGTGCAGGTAGACGGCGCCGGGATGCACGATGAAGTGCGACGACGCGGGGTCCACGGTGCCGAGCAGGCGGCCGGTGGCGGACTCGACGACGTCGACCGGCGAGCCGCCCTCGCCGCGCAGGTCCACATCGGGACGGGTGCGGTGGGTCCAGAAGTAGCCGGTCGGACGCCGCCGCAGCGAGCCGGACCGGACCAGCGCGGCCACGGTCGCCTCGGCCGGTGCGCCGCCGAAGAGCGCCAGGTCGTCGGCGGTGAGCGGGGCCTCGTTCGCGGCGCAGCAGAGTTGCGGGCCGAGCACGTACGGGTTGGCCGGGTCCAGCACCGTCGCCTCCACCGGGCGACCGAACAGCGCGTCCGGGTGATGCACGAGATAGGTGTCCAGCGGGTCGTCCCGGGCGACCAGCACGGCCAGCGCCTCCCGGCCGGAGCGGCCCGCGCGGCCGGCCTGCTGCCACAGCGACGCACGCGTGCCGGGGTAGCCGCAGATCAGCACGGCGTCCAGGCCGACCAGGTCGACGCCGAGCTCCAGCGCGTTAGTAGAGGCCATGCCGAGCAGTTCGCCGGTGAGCAGCGCTCGTTCCAGCGTGCGCCGTTCCTCGCGCAGGTACCCGGCGCGGTAGGCGGCGACCCGCGCGCCGAGGCCGGGCACGGCCTCGTCGAGCGATCGGCGCGCGATGGACGCGACCACCTCGGCGCCGCGCCGGGAACGGACGAACGCCAGCGTCCGCACGCCGTGCACGATTGCGTCGGTGAGCAGGTCCGCGGTCTCGCGCAGCGCGGACCGCCGGACGGACGGCGCGGCGAGCGAGTCGTCGTCCGGGTCCAGTTCCGCGGGGTCGCCGGACAGGCCGGGCGGCAGCAGCGGCGGTTCCCACAGCGCGAATGTGACACCGCCGCGAGGCGACCCGTCTGCGGTCACCGCGGTCACCGGCAGCCCGGTCAGCCGTTCCGCTGCCGCGGCCGGGTCCCCGGACGTCGCCGACGCCAGCACGAACACGGCCTGGCTGCGCCGCGCCACCCGCCCGCCCCTCGGCGTGCCGCCGCCTCGCCGCGTCCCGACGCGCACATCCACCCACGCCGACAGCGCCGCCCCCGGCCCGGCGCCTTCGGCTCCCGGCACCGTGCCGCCGTCGCCCGCTGTGCCGGCGTAGTCCAGCGATCCGGCATCGCCGGCTGACCCCGTGGTGCCCGTTATCCGAACGCCGGCCGCGTTCGACGCACGGTTCTTGCTACCACCGGTGCCTTGCGCCGGGATGGCTGTTTCCGGCGGAATTGTGTCCACGCCGTCCGGCCCGAACGGCACCGGTGCATACCGGTCGGCCATCCGGCGTAGCCGGCGCAGCACGTGGGCCACATGTGACCCGAACAACCCGCGGTAAACGTGGCATTCGTCGACGACCACGTACCGCAGCCGGCGCAGGAACGTGGACCACAGATGATGGTTCGGCAGGATGCTGTGGTGCAGCATGTCCGGGTTCGTCAGGATGAACCGCGAGTTCGCGCGGATCCACTCCCGTTCCTCCGACGGCGTGTCCCCGTCGTAGCACGCCGGCCGCACCTCCGGAGCCAGCGCGGTCACCGCGCGCAGCTGGTCGGCGGCCAGCGCCTTCGTCGGGGCCAGGTAGAGCACGGTGGCCTTCGGGTCCTCGGCGAGCGCGGACAGCGCGGGCAGTAGATAGGCCAGTGACTTGCCCGACGCGGTTCCCGTGGCGACCACCACATGCCGGCCGTTCCGGGCGAGCGTCGCGGCCGTGGCCTGATGCCGCCATGGGCGTGTGACGCCGCGGGTGGCCAGTGCGGTGCGCAGGGCGGACGGTACCCAGGAAGGCCATTCGACGGGGTCACCGGCGGCGGGCGGCACGATCTCCACGTGTGTCACGGAGGGGGAGGTGTGCAGGCGCCGCAGCAGTTCGGCGGAGGCGACCGCGGTGTTGCTCACGTCCTGACTCTCGCACTGGTGTGCGGAAAACCCAAACAAGAACGCGGAAGCACGGGGCCGCGCGATGCGACCCCAGCCGCCCGATGGTTAGATTCGATTGGGCGTAACCGCCGAAGCTACCGAGGAGGACTGATGGAGCTGCAGCTGGCGACCCGCACCGTCGCCGGGCACACGGTCCTGGAGGTCGGTGGCGAGGTCGACGTCTACACGGCCCCCCGGCTGCGGGAGCGGCTGGTCGAGCTGATCGACGGCGGCGTGCGCGGCGTGATCGTGGACCTGGGCGGCGTCGAGTTCCTCGACTCCACCGGGCTCGGGGTGCTGGTCGGCGCGTTGAAGCGGCTGCGTCCGGTCGGCGGCACGTTCGGCCTGGTCTGCGCGAAGGAGCCATTGCTCAAGATCTTCCGGATCACCGCGCTGGATCAGGTCTTCCCGATCTACCCGTCGGTCGACGCCGCCGTGCAGGCCGCGGGCGGGACGGGTGCGGACTCCGGTCCGACCGCGTGATGGCGACTGTCCGGCTGGCGTTCTCTCCGGCGCCCGTGCACGTGCGCACCGCCCGCCTGGTCGGCGTGGCCGTTGCCCGTCGTGCCGGGGTGGCCGAGGAACTTCTCGACGAGGTGCGGCTGGCGATCGGCGAGGCGTGTGCCCGCGCGGTCGCGCTGCACCGGCAGTACGGCGTGTTCCAGCCGGTCCAGGTCGTGATGTCCGACGAGGATTCGTACACCGTGCGGGTGATCGACCGTGCGCCGATCGAGGCCGGTCTCGGCATCCCGTCGATCCCGCCGGACGAGCTGGCCAATGAGTCGCTCTCCGACGACGAGCTGACCACGGGTGTCGGATTTGCCCTGTTGGCCGGATTTGTGGATGATCTCCAGGTGCGCCCGGTCGAGGAGGGCGTGGGCACCGAGGTCCGCATGGCCTGGCCCACTCACGCCGCCTGACGTCACGGGCGCGCGCCCGAGCACGCCACAAACCACCATCAAGATCAAAAACAGAAGATCCCACGGTACGTGCGCCCCCTCCGGTGCCGTGCCCGTAGTGCCGCCGGCCGGCACGCTCCACCGCGCCCGGCGTAGTGAGGTGCACGCCGGGTGTCTCGCCCCGTCCGGGCGAGACGCAGATCACACCTCGTGGTCGACGCGCGGCGTCGATCGCCGCACCCCTCCGGCCATCACCGCAAAGGCCGTCTTGAGTCGATAAACGCCGGTTGATGCGCCCGGTGCACGCCCGGCCACGTACTCCCTGGTCAGGGTTTGATCTTGCAGCGCCCGGTTGCGCGCGACGACCTGATGACCTTGACTGTGCCTACAGACAAGCCCCGATGAAGGCCTGGGGCTAACACAGTTGCCAACATCATCACGACACGACGGCTCCGGCTGTGACCCTCGACACGAGTGACCGCTACAGTACGCGGGTCATTACGTACTGTTTCCGGCTTCGCCCGTTCGGGTGCGGGCCGGACGCTGCCACGGCCGCGTGGCCGCAACCACCGGTTCGTCCGCCGGCTGGTGCGCGCACGGTTAGGAATTGAGGAGGACATCGATGTCCGGGTTCAGCCCTGTCGCCGCCGGCGACGGCCTGTCCCTTACCGGTACGAATCTCACGTACGTCGTCGTCGCCGCGGTCATCGCGCTGGTGGCGCTGGGCTTCGCACTCGCGCTCGTGCGCGGTGTGCTGGCAGCCGGTAAGGGAACGACCAACATGCAGGAGATTGCCGGCGCCGTGCAGGAGGGCGCGTCGGCCTATCTCTTCCGCCAGTTCAAGACGCTCGGCATCTTCGTGGTGATCGCCCTCGTCCTGCTCTTCCTGCTGCCGGTGCACGACACCGACGGCAACGAGACGCTGGTCAAGATCGGCCGGTCCGCGTTCTTCGTGGTCGGCGCCGTCTTCTCCGCGTTCATCGGCGGCGCCGGCATGGCGCTGGCCACCCGCGCTAACCTGCGCGTCGCCGCCGCGGCGAACGAGGCGACCGGCGGCCGGGAGAAGGCGATGCAGATCGCGTTCCGCACCGGCGGCGTGGTCGGCTTCCTCACCGTCGGTCTCGGCCTGGTCGGCGCCTCGCTGGTGGTGCTGCTCTACAAGGGTGACGCGCCCACCGTGCTCGAGGGCTTCGGCTTCGGCGCGGCGCTGCTGGCCATGTTCATGCGGGTCGGCGGCGGCATCTTCACCAAGGCCGCGGACGTCGGCGCGGACCTGGTCGGCAAGGTCGAGCAGGGCATCCCGGAGGACGACCCGCGCAACGCCGCCACCATCGCGGACAACGTGGGCGACAACGTCGGCGACTGCGCCGGCATGGCCGCCGACCTGTTCGAGTCGTACGCGGTGACGCTGGTCGCCGCGCTGATCCTCGGCCGGGCCGCGTTCGGCGAGGACGGCCTGGTCTACCCGCTGATCGTGTCCGCGGTCGGCGTGCTGATCGCGATCGTCGGCGTGTTCATCACCCGGCTGCGCGCGTCGGACCGCAGCGGCCTGACCGCGATCAACCGGGCGTTCTACATCTCCGCGGCGCTCTCCGCGGTGCTGGTCGCCGTGGTCACGTTCCTCTACCTGCCGAACACGTTCGCCGGCTTCGAGGACCCGAACGTGAGCGCCGACTTCACCGGTAACCCGCAGATCCTGGCGATCGGCGCGGTCGTGATCGGCATCGTGCTGGCGGCCGCGATCCAGGCGCTGACCGGCTACTTCACCGAGACGAACAAGAAGCCGGTGCAGGACATCGGCAAGTCCTCGCTGACCGGTCCGGCGACCGTCATCCTGGCCGGTATCAGCGTCGGCCTGGAGTCCGCGGTCTACTCCGCGCTGGTGATCGGCGCCGGTGTGTTCGGTGCGTACCTGCTCGGCGGTGGCTCGATCATCCTGTCCCTGTTCGCGGTCGCGATGGCCGGTATCGGCCTGCTGACCACGGTCGGCGTGATCGTCGCGATGGACACGTTCGGCCCCATCTCGGACAACGCGCAGGGCATCGCGGAGATGTCCGGCGACGTGGGCGAGGCCGGTGCGCGCACGCTCACCGAACTGGACGCGGTCGGCAACACCACCAAGGCGATCACCAAGGGCATCGCGATCGCGACCGCGGTGCTCGCCGCGACCGCACTGTTCGGCTCGTACCGGGACACGATCGCGACCGCGATCACCGACGCGGGCGAGGACCTGTCGATCGACGCGCTGCTCAACGTGTCGGACCCGCGTAACCTGGTCGGCCTGCTGATCGGCGCCGCGGTGGTCTTCCTCTTCTCCGGCCTGGCGATCAACGCGGTCTCCCGGTCGGCCGGTGCGGTCGTGGTCGAGGTCCGCCGCCAGTTCCGGGAGAACCCGGGCATCATGGCCGGCACCACCCGTCCCGAGTACGGCCGCGTGGTCGACATCTGCACCCGGGACGCGCAGCGTGAGCTGCTCACCCCCGGACTGCTGGCGGTCCTGGCGCCGATCGCGGTCGGCTTCGGCCTGGGCGCGGGCGCGCTCGCGTCGTACCTGGCCGGTGCGATCGGCACCGGCACGCTGATGGCGGTGTTCCTGTCCAACTCCGGCGGCGCGTGGGACAACTCGAAGAAGCTGGTCGAGGACGGCGCGCACGGCGGCAAGGGCTCGGAGGCGCACGCGGCCACGGTCATCGGCGACACGGTCGGTGACCCGTTCAAGGACACCGCGGGCCCGGCCATCAACCCGCTGATCAAGGTGATGAACCTGGTCAGCCTCCTGATCGCGCCCGGCGTCGTGATGCTCAGCGTCGGCGAGGACGCGAACACGCCGGTCCGGATCGCGCTCGCCGCGGTGGCCACGCTGGTCATCGTCGCGGCCGTGGTCTGGAGCAAGCGGAAGCCGATCTCCATGGGCGACGAGCCGCCGGCCGGTGCGTCCGGCACGCCGGTCCCGCCCAAGCAGGAGGCCGTGAGCGCGTAGCGGGAGATGCCGCCGGGGAGATCGGTACGCTCCCCGGCGGCATCGCGCGACGATGACCCGCAGTCGTACGCTGCTCTCCATGCGCACCCCCCGCATGGTGTCCATCACCGCGGTCCTCACCTCCCTTCTGCTGCTCGCCGCCGGCTGTGGCGGTGGCGCCTCGCCGAGCGCGTGGGCGTCCGCGGTCTGCCAGGCGCTGGGCCCGTGGCGCACCGAGATCAGCACGTTGGCCGACCGCACGAATCAGCAGATGAGCGCGGAGACCACACCGAGCGCCGCGCAGGAGAACCTGGCCCGTCTGTTCCAGGGCGCGCGGGACGCCAGCGAGGCCGCACGCCAGGGCGTGGAGCGGGCCGGCGTGCCGGACGTGGAGAACGGCGAGAGCGTGGCGCAGGGCTTCCTGACCTCGCTCGACGGCGTGCGCGCCGCCTACGACAACGCGCACCGGGCGATCATCGCGCTGGACACCACCCAGGCGGACGCGTTCTACACCGGCGTCGAGCAGGTGGTCAGCACGCTCGACACGGAGTACGACAGGACCGCGCTGGACACGTCGTCGCTTCAGTCGGAGGAGCTCCGCGAGGCGTTCGACCAGGTGCCGGAGTGCCGTTGACGTGTCGGTCAACCCGCCGATCCCGGGCCTCCCGGACGTACCCCCGCAAGATCTTGATCTTGAAAAGGGGCGGCGGCGCGTTCCCAAGAACCAGGAGCAGGCCGCCGAGGAGCCGTCGCTCTTCGGTGTGGAAGCCCACGATCCCGGCGTCGCGGACCTGGCCGGGCTGCTCGCCGGCCCCGGGGAGATCGTCCGGATGGGTGGCACCGCGCGCGTCTCGGTGACCGTCGCCGAATCGTGGCGGGTGCACGTGCTGGTCCCGGAGATCACCCGTCGTGGCCTGCAGGCGACCTGGTCACGCACCGAGGACGAGCGCCTTGAGGTGCGCACCGCCTACGCCACCACGCTGATGCCGCTCGGCCGTGCCTGGCTGCGCGAACCCGGCGATCCGAAGCGCCCACCCCGCGCGTTCTTCCTCAACGGCTTTCGCCTCCGGCTCTGGGTCGCGGCCGCCGGTGCGCCCGACCCGTCCGGATATGTCCTCCGGCTGGGCCGGGACGACGAGCCGATCTGGGACACGGTCCGGGCCGCGCTGCACGCCGCCGGCCTGCCGAGCCGCCTCACCACGCCGCGTGACGGCGACCCCGGGCTGCGCATCTCCGGACGCCGCCGGATCGCCCGCCTCGCAGGCCTGGTCGGGCCACGCCCGGACGCGGCGCCGGAGTCCGCGTGGCCATCCTGACCGCCGGTGTACTGTCTAATCTCCGACAGTTACGGCGACTGGATGACCGAGACATAGACCGGCACGATGGTGCTGGTCCGTGCCGATGTTTTCCGGCAGCGGACACCGTTGGGGGGAACAGCGGTCGCTCGGACGGCGTTGCCGATCCGTGGCGCCGGCGGCCCGGTAGCGTGGGGTCGCCGACGGTCCCGCGCGACCCGCCGGCCACAGACCGCGTTACCGTGGATCGGTTGGCGCAGCGGCGCGCATGATCAGCCGTGGCCGATCCCAGTCACGCGCTGCCAGCCGCCAATAGATCAGGCGATCCACGTCGTAAGGGATCCACCGAGGTCAGGAGTAACGTGCCGAGCAACGCCAAGAGCACCCGTCTGGTCATCGTCGAGTCACCGGCGAAGGCTAAGACGATCTCGGGCTACCTTGGCCCGGGCTACGTCGTCGAGGCCAGCTTCGGGCACGTGCGCGACCTGCCCCGCAACGCCGCCGAGGTCCCGTCCGGCTACGAGGACAAGCCGTGGGCCCGGCTCGGCGTCGACGTGGACAACGGCTTCACCGCGCTCTACGTCGTCTCACCCGACCGGAAGAAGCAGGTCACCAAGCTCCGGTCGCTGGTCAAGGACGTCGACGAGGTCCTGCTCGCGACGGATGAGGACCGCGAGGGCGAGGCGATCGCCTGGCACCTGATCGAGACGCTGAAGCCCAAGGTCCCGGTCCGGCGGATGGTCTTCCACGAGATCACCAAGCCGGCCATCCAGGCCGCCGTCGCCAACCCACGCGAACTCGACCGCGACCTGGTCGACGCGCAGGAGGCGCGTCGCATCCTCGACCGTCTGTACGGCTACGAGGTCTCCCCGGTGCTGTGGAAGAAGGTGCGCACCGGCCTCTCCGCGGGCCGCGTGCAGTCCGTCGCCACCCGCATCGTGGTCGAGCGCGAGCGGCAGCGGATGGCGTTCCGCACCGCCGACTACTGGGACATCCTGGCCCGCCTCGCCGTGTCCGGCCAGGTCGAGGGCCCGCGCACGTTCAACGCCACGCTGATCGCGCTGAACGGGGACCGGGTCGCCACCGGCAAGGACTTCGAGCCGACCACCGGGCAGGTGCGGCCCGGCGCCGGGGTGATCCACCTCGACGGTGACGGTGCCCGTGGCCTGGCCGCCCGCCTCGACGGGCGGCCGTTCCAGGTCACCCGCGTCGAGGAGAAGCCGTACCGGCGCCGGCCGTACGCGCCGTTCATCACGTCCACGCTCCAGCAGGAGGCGGCCCGCAAGCTGCGCTCCAGTTCCCAGCAGACGATGCGCACGGCCCAGCGGCTGTACGAGAACGGCTACATCACCTACATGCGTACCGACTCGGTGAACCTCTCCGAGTCCGCGCTGTCCGCCGCGCGTACCCAGATCGCGGAGCTCTACGGCCCGGCCAACGTGCCGCCGCAGCCGCGCCGCTACACCGGCAAGGTGAAGAACGCGCAGGAGGCGCACGAGGCGATCCGCCCGGCCGGCGACGTGTTCCGCACGCCCGGCGAGGTGGCGAACGAGCTGTCCGGCGACGAGTTCAAGCTCTACGAGCTGATCTGGCGGCGCACCATCGCGTCCCAGATGACCGACGCGGTCGGCTCGTCCGTCTCGGTGCGCATCCGCGCGGTCTCCACCGCCGGTGAGGAGGCCGACTTCGGCGCCACCGGCAAGACCATCACCGACCCCGGCTTCCTGCGCGCCTACGTCGAGTCCTCCGACGACGAGAACGCGGAGGCGGAGGACGCGGAGCGCCGCTTGCCGAACCTGGTCAAGGACCAGCCGCTGACCGCGGAGCAGCTGGACGCGGTCGGTCACACCACCCAGCCGCCCGCGCGGTACACCGAGGCGTCGCTGGTCAAGGCGCTGGAGGAGCTGGGCATCGGCCGCCCCTCCACGTACGCGTCGATCATGCAGACCATCCAGGACCGTGGGTACGTGACGAAGCGCGGCCAGACGATGATCCCGTCGTTCCTGGCGTTCGCGGTGGTCGGCCTGCTCGAGCGGCACTACCCCGGCCTGGTCGACTACAACTTCACCGCCGCGATGGAGAACCAGCTCGACGAGATCGCCGGCGGCGACGCCCGGTCCGCCGACTTCCTCACCGCGTTCTACTTCGGCAGCGGCGCCGGTGCCGAGGCGTCGATCGCCCGCGCCGGCGGCCTGAAGAAGCTGGTCACGGAGAATCTGGCGGAGATCGACGCGCGCAGCGTCAACTCGATCCCGCTGTTCCGCGACGACGAGGACCGCGACGTCGTGGTTCGGGTCGGCCGCTACGGGCCGTACATTCAGCGCACTCACCACACCGACGACCCGGCCACGGAGGCGTCCGAGGACGGCCGCGTCTCCATCCCCGAGTCGCTGGCGCCGGACGAGCTGACGCCGGAGAAGGTCGACGAGCTGTTCCTCGGCGGTGGCAGCGGCGAGCGCAAGCTCGGCGAGCACCCGGAGACCGGCGAGCCGGTGCTGCTCAAGTCCGGCCGGTTCGGGCCGTACGTGTCCAGCGGCGACAAGAACTCCTCGCTGCTGAACAGCCAGAAGCCGGATGAGCTGACGCTGGCCGACGCGCTCCGCCTGCTCTCGCTGCCGCGCCTGGTCGGCGTGGCCCCGGACGGCGCCGAGGTCTTCGCGCTCTCCGGCCGCTACGGGCCGTACGTGAAGAAGGGCGACGAGTCCCGCTCGCTGGACAGCGAGGACCAGATCTTCACGGTCACGCTGGACGACGCGCTGGCCCGCCTCGCCGCGCCCAAGACCCGCGGTGCCCGCCGCGCCGCCGCCCCACCGCTGCGCGAGATGGGCGTCGACCCGGCCACCGAGAAGCCGCTGGTCATCAAGGACGGCCGGTTTGGGCCGTACGTGACGGACGGCGAGTTCAACGCGTCGCTGCGCCGCAGCCAGACGGTGGAGGCCCTGACGCTGGAGGAGGCCTCCGAGATGCTCGCCGAGAAGCGCGCCAAGGGCCCGGCCCCGGCCAAGAAGCGTGCCGCGAAGAAGGCCCCGGCGAAGAAGGCGGCCACCGGCGACGCCACCCCGGCGAAGAAGGCGACCACGAAGAAGACCACCGCCAAGAAGACCACCGCCAAGAAGACCGCCACGAAGAAGGCCGCCCCGGCCAAGAAGGCCACCGCCGCCAAGACCACCACTGCCACCGCCGCGAAGAAGGCTCCCGCGAAGAAGGCAGCCCCCGCCAAGGCCACCACCGACGCCTCCTGAGGGACGCCGGTGGGTCAGCTGCCGAGGACCTGGGTGGTGTAGGCGTTCCGGAAGAGGCGGTGCGGGTCGAGGCGGTCGCGGACCGCGAGGAAGTCGTCGAAGCGCGGGTAGGCGGGGCGGAGTGACTCCGCGTCGCGGTAGTGCAGCTTGCCCCAGTGCGGCCGGCCGCCCAGCGACGCCGCCACCTGCTCGAACGCGCGGAAGTACGGCTCGTGCGGCGTGCCCAGGAACTGGTGCAGCGCGAGATACGCGGAGTCGCGACCGTAGCCGTGGGAGAGCCAGATGTCGTCCGCCGCGGTGAACCGGACCTCGACCGGGAACTGCACCCGGAACGGCAGCGCGGCGAGGATGCGCTCCAGGGCGGCCAGCGCCTCCGGCAGCGCGGCACGCGGCACCGCGTACTCCATCTCGGTGAACTTGACCCGGCGGGGCGTGCAGAAGACGCGGTCGGAGCGGGCCGTGTAGGTGCGCTCGGTGAGCGCGCGGGCGGCGACCTCGTGCACGCTCGGCACCAGCGCGGGAACGGCCCGGCCGAGGCGGCAGAGCCCGCCGTAGACCGTGTTGGACAGGAACTCGTCGTCGAGCCAGGCCCGGAACCGGGGCAGTGGCGCGTCGTCCAGCGGCACCCGGTTGTTGGTCTTCGCCTGGCCCCGGTCGGTGTACGGGTACCAGAAGAACTCGAAGTGGTCGTTCTCCGCGATCCGGTCCTCCACCCCGGCCAGCAGGTCGGCGAGCCGCGCGGGCGTCTCGTGCGCGCGGAGCACGAACGCGTCCACGCAGCGCAGCGTGACCTCGGTGATGACGCCGAGTGCGCCGAGGCCGACGCGGGCGGCGGCGAACACGTCCGGGTGCCGGCCGGCGGAGCAGTGCAGCACCTCCCCGGTGGCGGTGACCAGCGTCAGCCGTTCCACGAACGTGGAAAGACACCCCAACGTGGCGCCGGTCCCGTGCGTACCGGTGGAGATCGCTCCGGAGATGGTCTGCACGTCGACGTCGCCGAGGTTGGGGAGCGCTAGACCATACCCGGAAAGGGTTTCGTTGAGCGCGGACAGCCGCGCACCGGCCTGCGTGGTGACGAGCCGGGCCGCCCGATCCACGGCCACGATCCGGGACATTCCGCTCATGTCGACCTGGATGTCGTCCGCGACGGCGGCCGACGTGAACGAGTGACCGCTACCCACGGGCTTGACGCCACGCCCAGTCGCGGCGGCATCCTGAAGGAGGGCGGACAGCTCGTCGGTGCTGGCCGGCATCGCCACACGCGCGGGTCTGACCTGCTGGTTCCCGGACCAGTTGGACCAGGTGGAGATCGGTGCCGGTGCTGTGCGGGCCATCCCAGTCCCCCAAGGTCACACCTGACGTGAATTGAATTCATATCAGCACGGAGACGGAGAGTAAACACTTTGCGGCGTCTCGCTCGTTAAGCCGAGTAACCTTTGTTTTCTCTCTGCCGAAAGGGAGTTGCGACGCGTGTCGACAACAGCTGTCACCGCCGGACCCCTACGTCGTGTCCCCGTTCAGGGGCGCAGCGTAGCGCGGGTCCAGCGCATGCTCGACGCCTGCGCTGAGCTTGTCGACGAGGTCGGATACGAGGGACTGACCACGACCCTGCTCGCCGAACGCGCCGAAGTGGCGATCGGCTCGGTCTATCAGTTCTTCCCGGACAAGCGGGCCATCGTGCAGGCACTCGCCCTGCGCAACATGGAGGCCTACCTCGAGCGACTGTCCGCCCGGTTCGCCGCCGGCAACCTCGCCCACTGGTGGGACGGGGTCGACGCCGCGATAGACGAGTTCATCGGCATGCACCGCACCGTCGCCGGCTTCCGCACGCTGCACTTCGGCGACGTCGTCGACGTGCACCTGCTGGACGAGGAACGCGACAACAACGTGGTCATCGCCAACCGGATCGCCGAGGTGCTGCACGAGCAGTTCGCGGTCGCGGACACACCCACGCTGCGGTTCGCCCTGGAGATCGCGGTGACCACGGCGGACTCCTTGATCAAGCTCGCGTTCCGCCGCGACTCGGACGGCGACGCCCGGATCATCCAGGAGTCCAAGACGCTGATCCGCGACTACCTCCAGTCCCACGTCGGCGTCTGACACTCCAGTCCCACGTCGGCGTCTGACATCCGAACCCCGGCGGGGGTTCGACCACGCCGCCCCGCGCCCCCGCCACCGAGCCCTCTCGCACCCGAGATCCCCCAACCGATCTTCACGCCGGAAGCGGGAAGATCGAGGTCGTCGCCCCTGCCCGCATCAGCCCAGGAACGCGTGGCCCTCGCCGCGGTAGGTCGGGACGGTGTCGGTGATGTGGTCATTCTCGATCAGGTGAAGTTCGTTGACGTGTTCGCAGAGCTCGCCGGCCTTGGCATGGCGGAACCAGACGCGGTCGCCGGGGCGCAGCGAGTCGGCGGCCGGGCCGGAGAGCGGGGTCTGGACCTCGCCGGGTCCCTCGCCGCCGACGTAGTCCAGGCCTTCGGGCAGCCAGGGCAGTGGGAGGCGGCTCTTCTCCGCGGGGCCGGACGCGATCCATCCGCCGCCGAGCACGGTGGCGAAGCCGTCGGCGGGGCGGCGGACGACCGAGAGGCCGAAGAACGCGGCCGGTACGGGGCGCCATGCCCGGTAGCTGTCGAAGAGTGCGGGGCCGTAGAGCCCGGAGCCGGCGGTCACCTCGGTGACGGACGGGTCCTGTGCGGTGGCGGCCACGCTGCCGGTGCCGCCGCCGTTGACGAACTCCAGGTCAGCCAGTTCGCGCACGGCCGCGACCGCGGCCATCCGCCGGGGGAGCAACTCGGCGCCGGAGCGCTTCTGGACGGCGCGGATGATCAGGCCGCGGGCGGCCTGCCGGGGTGGTGCGTCGCCGAGGCCGGCGATCTGTGCCTCGTAGGCCATCAGTCCGACCAGCCGGAAGCCCGTGCGACGCAGCACGTGCTCGGCGAGGCGGCCGGCCTGCGCGGCGGAGTGCACCGGCGAGCGGCGGACGCCCAGGTGCAGCCGCCCGCCGAGCGGCCGCCAGGATGCGTCCAGGTCGAGGCAGACGCGGATCCGTTCGCGCCGGCCGGGTGCGGTGACCGCGTCGACCAGGTCCAGCTGTGCGGGGCTGTCCGCCATGAGCGAGATCGCGGCGGCGAGTCGCGGGTCGGTGCTCAGCTCGGCGAGTGCGGCGCGGCTGACCGTCGGGTAGGCGACCAGCACGTCGTCGCTGACGCCGGAGCGGACCAGCCAGATCGCCTCGGGCAGCGTGTACGCCATCACGCCGGCCCAGCCGGGGCGGGCCAGCACCCGTTCCAGCAGTGCCCGGCAGCGCACGGACTTCGCGGCGACCCGGATCGGTTTGCCGGCCGCACGGGTGGTCAGCGCGTCCGCGTTCGCGTCGAACGCGGCCAGGTCGACTACGCCGATCGGCGGGTCGAGGTGGGCGGTGGCGCGGTCCAGTCGCGCGCGCAACGCCTCGCGGTCCGTGGGGGGCACGTGCGTACCGTATCGGGGCAGGCCGGGCAACGCGAGCCTCCTTCACGTACGGCTGACCCCCGTCCGGGCGCGATCAGGGGAAACCGTGGGTGGATGCCGCCGCTAGAGTGTTCTGCCGGGGGCGCCCAGCGAGGGGCCGGCACGCGGAGGTACGGCCATCGAGACTCAGGCGAGCGGACAGGTCGACCTGTCCGGCATGAAGGCGCTGCGGTCGGTCATGCGGATCAGGCCGTTCCGGCGTCTCTGGATCGTGCTCGGTGTCGCGTCGCTCGGCGACTGGCTCGGCCTGCTGGCCACCGCCATCTTCGCGTCCGCCCAGGTCACCGGCTCGGCCGCGAAGGGCCTGGTGTTCGGCTCGACGATCGCGGTGCGGCTGCTCCCGGCGCTGGTGCTCGGCCCGGTGGCCGGTGTGCTGGCCGACCGGTTCGACCGCCGGCTCACCATGGTCGTCTGCGACATCCTCCGCTTCCTGCTGTTCCTGTCCATCCCGCTGACCGCGCTGGCGGTGGACAACCCGGGCCTCATCGTCACCTGGGCCGCGATCGCCACGTTCCTGATCGAGGCGATCACGCTGATCTGGATCCCGGCCAAGGAGGCCGCGGTCCCGAACCTGATCCCGCGCGCCCGGCTGGAGATCTCCAACCAGCTGTCGCTGATCACCACGTACGGGATCACGCCGGTGATCGCGGCGCTCAGCCTCTCCGCGCTGGACGCGATCGTCCGCTCCGGCGTGGTGCCACAGCCACCGGAGTGGGGCGAGCCCGCGCAGCTGGCGCTGTACTTCAACGCGTTCTCCCGGCTCGCGCTCGCGGCCGTGGTGTTCTTCGGGATCAAGGAGATCAGCGGCCGCGGCGACCGGCGTGAGCAGCAGGACCAGGGCATGCTCCGGCAGTTCGCCGAGGGCTGGAAGTACGTCGGCAAGACCCCGATGGTCCGCGGGCTGGTGCTCGGCATCCTCGGTGCGTTCGGCGGCGGCGGCATCGTGATCGGCACCGCGAGGTTCTTCACCGCCTCGCTCGGCGCCGGCGACGCCGCGTTCTACCTGCTCTTCGGCACGCTCTTCATCGGTCTCGGCGCCGGCATCGGGCTCGGCCCGGTGATCATCCGCGATCTGTCCCGGCGCCGCTGGTTCGGCATGAGCATCGTGCTGGCCGCCGGTTCGGTGATGTTCCTGGCGTTCGCGATCCACCTGGCCATGGCAATCCTGGGTGCGCTGATGGTCGGCGCGGGCGCGGGTATGGCGTTCCTGGCCGGCACCACGCTGCTCGGCGGCGAGATCGGCGACGACGTGCGCGGCCGGGTCTTCGCGGTGGTCAACACCGGCACCCGGATGATCCTGATGATCGCGATCGCGCTCTCCGGTGTGATCGTCGGCGCCGGTGGCTCCCGGCGCGTGGAGATCGCCGGGTTGAGCATCTCGTTCTCGTCCACCCGCGCGCTGCTGCTGGTCGCGGGCGCGGTCGGGATCGTTGCCGGGATAAGCGCGTTCCGCCAGATGGACGACAAGCGCGGCGTGCCGGTGCTGGCCGACCTGTGGGGCTCGATGCGCGGGCGCCCGCTCTCCGCGGCCGAGCCACGGCACGCGGCCGGTCTGTTCGTGGTGTTCGAGGGCGGCGAGGGCGCGGGGAAGTCCACGCAGGTCAAGGCGCTCGCCGACGCGCTGCGCGAGCACGGCCGGACCGTGGTGGTCACGCGCGAGCCGGGCGCCACCGAGATCGGCGCGGAGATCCGTAACCTGGTGCTGCACGGCTCGCCGCCGTCACCGCGCGCGGAGGCGCTGCTCTACGCGGCCGACCGCGCCCACCACGTCGCCACCGTGGTTCGGCCGGCGCTGGGCCGGGGCGAGGTGGTGATCAGCGACCGGTACATCGACTCGTCGCTGGCCTATCAGGGCGCCGGCCGGACGCTGCCGGTCGAGGAGATCTCCTGGCTGTCCTCCTGGGCGACCGGCGGGCTCAAGCCGGACCTGGTGGTGCTGCTGGACGTGGACCCGAGCGTGGGACTGAGCCGGGTCTCCGGCCGCGGCGAGGGCACCGACCGGCTGGAGAGCGAGGCCACCGCGTTCCACGAGCGGGTGCGGTACGCGTTCCTCGATCTCGCCGCCGCCGACCCGCGCCGCTACCTGGTGCTGGACGCGTCCCGTTCGCCGGAGGAGCTGTCCGGCGCGATCATGGAGCGGGTGCTGGGCATGACCCAGGAGCACGACGATCCCGCGGTCACGGAGAGGAGTGCGGCCTGATGGACGTCTTCGCGGCCCTGATCGGCCAGGACGCGGCCACCACCACGTTCCGGCGCGCGGCCGCCGAGGCGCACGCGCTGGTCACGGCCGGCCGCGGCCTCGGTAACGAGGAGAAGGCCGAGAGCGGTGGCACCCGTACCGGCGCGATGACGCACGCCTGGATCGTCACCGGCCCGCCCGGCTCCGGCCGGCTGGAGGCCGCGCGCGCGTTCGCGGCGGCGCTGCAGTGCCGCACCGGCACCGGCTGCGGTGAGTGCGACGGCTGCCACACCACGCTGACCGGCACCCATGCGGACGTGCGGATGGTGGTCCCGGACGGGCTCTCGATCGCGGTCAAGGACATGCGCGCGCTGGTGATGCGCGCC
The DNA here is from genome assembly GCF_030813715.1 of Catenuloplanes indicus. NCBI lineage: Bacteria > Bacillati > Actinomycetota > Actinomycetes > Micromonosporales > Micromonosporaceae > Catenuloplanes > Catenuloplanes indicus. Next base: position 4,460,214 of record NZ_JAUSUZ010000001.1, on the reverse strand, counting down.
GCCACCGCGCCGTCCGGCGGGCGCTGGCAGGTCGTGGTGGTGTCGGACGCGGACCGGCTCACCGAGGGCGCCGGAAACGCGCTGCTGAAGGCGATCGAGGAGCCCTCGCCGCGTACCGTCTTTCTGCTCTGTACGCCGTCCACCCACCCGGACGACATCTCGGTGACGATCCGCTCCCGTTGCCGCGTGGTACCGCTGGTGCAGGCACGCCCGGAGGCGCTGGCGGCGGCGCTGGCCGCGCAACAGGGCGTGCCGGCGGACGTGGCGGAGTGGGCCGCCTCGGCCGCGCAGGGCGACGTGGAACTGGCGCGGCGGCTGGCCGCGGACCCGGAGGTGCGCAAGCGGCGCGAGGCGGTGCTCGCGGTGCCGCGCAAGCTGACCAGCGTGGGCGCGGCGTTCGACGCGGCGTCCGCGCTGATCGAGGCCGCGGAGGCGGAGGCGGCCGCGCTGGTCGCGGAGCTGGACGCGACCGAGCGCTCGGACCTGGAGCGGGCACTGGGCGCGGGCGGCACCGGCCGCGGTGCGTCCGGCGCGATCCGGGGCGCCGCGGGCCAGCTCAAGGAGCTGGAGAAGCGGCAGAAGTCGCGGGCCACCCGCGCACAGCGGGACGCGCTGGACCGCGCGCTGGTCGACCTGGCCGGCTTCTACCGCGACGTGCTCACCGCGCAGTTCGGTGCGCCGGTCCGGCCGGTGCACGGCGACACCGCGGCGGGCGCGCGGGCCGCGGCCGGGAAGTGGTCGGCGGAGAGCACGCTGCGCCGGCTGGAGGCGGTGCTCGGCTGCCGCGAGGCGATCACGCTGAACGTCAAGCCGCGCATCGCGGTCGAGGCGATGATGCTGTCGCTCTGGAAGGGCTGATTCCCGCCCACGGGATTTTCATTCTTCGATAGGTTCGTGCGCGCGGGGATTACATCGGCGGCCGTTGACCGGTAGTGTGCTCAGCCGTAACGGAGGGCGCACACTGAGCCATTTCCGGCCTGGCCGGGTGGGAAAGGCTCATCGGTGAGGGAGCCGGGAATGCCCCGCGAAATCGACGAGGCGTGGGTCGACGAGGCCATCGCGCGCTATCGCCGGATCGAGAGCGCGCAGGCCGAATTCGACCGGGCCGCGGCGATCATGGCGGTCACCGTCCGCTCCTCGGACGGCACCGTGGAGGTCGACGTCACCGCGACCGGCGTGATCACGGATGTGCGGATTCTCGGCTCGCTGCACGGCCGCACCGGCCGGGAGCTGTCCGCGGCGGTGACCGCCGCCGTGACCGCCGCGACCGAGGCCGCGCGCTGGGCCCGGGAGAAGCTGCGCGCCGAGGCCCTCGCGGACTACCCGTCCCTCGCGGACTGACTCACTTCAGGGAGCCACGGATGGAGAGCATGCGTGAGGCCGCCGATCGACTCGACGGCGCCGCGTCGACCCTGGACTCGGCGTACCGGAAGCTCGTCGATCTGGAGACTCCCGCCTGGATCGGCGCGGACGCGCCGGGCCGCCTCGGCGAACTGCATCGCGCGCTGCGCACCCAGTGGACCCGCGCGGTCGAGGGACACGCACGGGAGGCCGCGTCCACCGCGGCCCGGCTCGCCGGTGCGGCCGAGTCGTTGCGCATCGCGGCGGCCGCGTACGCCGAGACCGACCACGCCGCCGCCGCCCGATTCCGCGACCGCTAACCGATTCATCGAGGCATCTCCTGAGATGGACCAGCTGGACGCGCTCGCTGAGCCCGCCGCCGACCTGCTGCACCGGGTCGACGGCGCGCTGCACGCCCATGGCGCCCCCACCGAGCACCACCTCTGGCCGCTGCTGCGCCGCCTCGGCGCGCTCACGCTCCCGTCCGTCGAGGCGATCACCGCGCTGCGGCCCGCCCCGTTGCTCGCCGCCGGTGCGTCACTGCGCCAGGTCGGCCGGGAGTACGCGGAGGCGCGCGACACCATCGGCACGCCGCAGGACTGGGCGGGCGCGGGCGCGGAGGCGTTCGAGCGGTACCGGGCCGGGCTTGCCGGCCATCTGGCCGGTGACAGCGCCAGTTTGGCCGGCCACCTGGCGGCCACCGCGGACTACACGGCCGCGCTGGACGCGTGGATCTCGTCGTCCCGGACCGCGCTCGCCTCGGTGCTGGCCGCGTCGCTGGCCTCCGCGGAGGCGGTCACGCTGGTAGCCGGCGCCCCGGACGACGAGATGACCACCGCGACCGCCGCCGCGGAGATCGCGGCGCGCGTGCTGGGCGTGGTCGCGGAGATCGTCGAGACCGGTGAGACGCTGCACGCGGAGTGGACGGAACGGCTGGCCGACATCGGCTACCGGGAACCGGCCGACGAACCGCTGCCCCGGCCGGACAGCGGTGTGCTGCGGACCCGTTACTGATCGCTGTGCGAGTCTGTGCGACAGCGGTGGGGTGCCCGGCCTACGGTGGGCGGCATGGCTGAGCCGAAGACCCAGCGGACCGCGGCGAGCGTGCCTGGCTTCCTCGCGACCGTCACCGACGCCCGCCGGCGGGAGGACGCGGAGAACGCGTGCGCGCTGATGGCCGACGTCACCGGCGCCGAGCCGGTCCTGTGGGGGACCAGCATCGTCGGCTTCGGTGCGTACCGCTACGAGTACGCGTCCGGCCGCAGCGGCGACTGGCCGGCGGTCGGCTTCGCACCCCGGCGCGCGGCGCTGACGTTCTACCTGATGCCCGGTTTCGCCGATTATGACGAGATTCTGGCGCGGCTTGGCCCGCACTCGCTCGGCAAGTCCTGCCTCTACGTCAAACGGCTCGCGGACGTGGACGGCGAGGCGCTGCGCGAACTTGTCGCGGGCGCGTTCACCTACGTCAACGGGCGGACCCTGACGTCCGGGGCATGAACTCCCCACGGGGGTGGCGGCGGCGCCGCGGGGCGGGGTGGCCGGTGCCAGAGCCACTCCGGCCGCGGTGCCGCCGCCGTTTCCTGTACCCCCCGCAGGTTCTGTGGATACCTGCGCAACTGCGCCGGCCCGGTTTCGACACGGTCTCCCCAACTGTCCTGACTGGACGGACGGAGGGCATTGACCGACGGGCTTGAATCGCTTGTATGAGGACAAATGAGCGTGCCATGCACCACTCCCCGATAGTCGCCCCACGACGTAGGGTGAAGGGATGGGGATGCTGTGTGCGGTGAGTTTCAACCGTTATGGGCGCCTGTATTACCTGGATCCAGGCGATTTGCGCCCCGCCGTGGGTGACAAGGTGCTGGTGCCCACCGATGACGGGCCCGAGGTCGCCGAGTGCGTCTGGGCCGCCCAGTGGGTCAGCGAGGACACCGACGGCTTCCCCCGGCTGGCCGGCCTGGCGACGGAGCAGGACCTCAAGCGTGACGAGGCCCAGCGCCGCCGCAAGGCCGAGGCGAAGGTGGCCGCGAAGCGCCTGATCCGCGAGCACGACCTGCCGATGAAGGTGGTCGCGATCGACCATGTGCTGGAGTCCACCGGCGGCAACGGCGGTGCCCGCACCACCATCTACTTCACCGCGCCGCACCGTGTCGACTTCCGCTCGCTGGTCCGCGACCTGGGCGCCACCCTGCGCTGCCGCGTCGAGCTGCGTCAGCTCTCCGCCCGCGACTCCGCCCGCGTGCAGGGCGGCATCGGTTCCTGCGGCCGGGACCTGTGCTGCGCCACGTTCCTCACCGACTTCGAGCCGGTCACCATCCGGATGGCCAAGGACCAGGAACTCCCGCTCAACCCGCTGCGCATCTCCGGTGCCTGTGGCCGCCTCATGTGTTGCCTGAAATACGAACATCCCCTGTACCAGAAATTTCAGGCCACCGCGCCGGCCGTCGGCTCCCGCGTCACCACCGAGCACGGCGACGGCAAGGTCGTCGGGCACAGCGTGCCCCGTGACGAGGTCATCGTGCGCCTCGACGCGGACGGCTCCCGCTGTTCCTGCTCGCGCGCCTCGGTCTGCGGCCCGCGCCAGGCGCACGACGCGGCGTACCCGCAGGGCTGACCGGCGCGCGGCCGGTCTCAGATCCTGATCGGCTCGTCCTCGGCGAGGTGCGGGCGCAGCGGGGTGACCGGGACGATCCACGGGGAGTGCTCGGGGGCGTCCGGTGCGGCGGCCCAGCGGCGGTTGACCTTGCGCAGCGCGATCGGATAGACGGTGAGCGTGCCGTCCGCGGCGAGGTGCATGCGGAGGAACGACTTCGCGTCGTCGATGCCCTGGCCGGCGAAGACCTCGTTGACGTTGACCGTGAAGAAGTTCGCGATCACCAGGTAGAGCGCGAGCAGTTCGGTGCCGAGGAAACCGGCGATCGGTCCGTAGATGATCGCGGCCGTGACGACCTGCCACTCCCAGGTGGACAGCGGGCTGCTCAGCCAGGCCCAGGTGCCGAGCGCGCCCGCCGACAGGTGTGCCAGGCCGTGGGCTATGCCGATCAGCCAGTGTTTGGCGTACCCCTTCTGGCCGATCCTCGGTGGTTTGGCGAACGCGATCGTGGCGCCGAGCACGAAGAAGAGCATCAGGCCCAGCGGCAGCGTCAGCAGCTGCGGCGACGACTCCTCGCCGCGCACGGCGCCGCTCATGGTGAGCATCAGCATCGTGTGCACGATGCCGATGAACGTGGCGAACCCCGGATTGTTGCGCGGCAGGCGCCAGAAGATCCCCGGTAGATAGCTGCGGGATTCCCGTACCGTGGGGAACCGGCCCTTGATCTGGTAGTCGCGGGGCGTGCTGGCGTTCCGGACCAGGGTGTCGCGCGGCGGCACCGTGATCGTCTCGGGCAGCGAGTGTGTCGCGACCAGGTACGCACCGCCGCCACCGCAGGTGATCAGCTCCCGGCCCGGGCCGGAGTAACGCGCGTAATGGTGCAGGTCGCCGCTGACCATCAGGCGCACCGGTGCGCCGGTCGGCGCCAGCACCTTGCGCACGAAATAGTCGACGGAGTCGTACGCGCCCGGCCGGTCCGCGGCCTTTACCCAGGTCGGTGCCGGGACCGCGAGGATGATCCGGTCCTCCGGCCGGATCCGGTCCGCCACGTCCTGAAAGTAATCCAACTGCGGATCGTCGATGTACGACCCGGCCTGCTCGTCCAGGCCCAGCAGCCACCAGCCGTGCGGCAGCTTGATCGCGAAGTACGAGCGTCGCTGCTCGGTGCGCCAGCCGCCGAACTGCGCGTCCCGCCGCCGTGCGAACAGCCGGAGGAACGCGGTGAGCCCGTCGTACCAGTCATGGTTGCCCGGCACCGCGAACAGCGTCGGCTGGACGCCGTCCGGCGGCGCGACCGGCAGCGCGGCCTCGTAGGGCCCCTTCGACCGGTTCTCGTACGCCTCGCCGCTCGCGGTCGGATAGACCTGGTCGCCGCCCATCACCAGCAGCCGGCCGCGCGGCAGCGGCCGGTCCACACCGTCCGGCCGCAGCTGCGGCTGCGCCAGCAGATAGGCGATCGAGTACGTCGCGTCGAACCCGTCGCCCAGGTCGGCCACGTAGTCGATCCACAGCTCGTCGGTGTCGCTGTGGTCGTGGTCCGGGGCCGGGCCGAGCGCGCCCTGCATCTCGCGCTTGTCCAGGTAGGCCCCGAACAGATGCGCCAGCACGGTACGCAGGCCCGCGTTGATCAGCAGCAGCGGCGCCAGCCAGGGCACCGGCCCCTGCGGGGTGAAGCCCAGCTCGCGCGGATCGAGGGACGCGGGACGACGCCGGACGCGGGGCTGCGCCTCCGCCGGCACCTCGGTGGGATCGACGGTCACCCTGGACAATCTATCCGGGATTGTTGCCGATCACTTGACACGCGGTCGACGCCGGTCGATTCGCGGGTTCGCCGTGCGGTCCACCCGCGGCGCTTCAGCGTGCGCCGACGAAGGCGCCGATCGCCTGCACCGCGCGCCGCCGCAGCGTCACCGGCCGCGTATCCTCCCCGGCCGGCGCCTCCTCCACCAATTCGCCCGCCAGCCACGCCGCGACCGCGCCGAACAGCAGCACCAGCACCTCGACCGCCACCAGCATCGCCCCGGCCGCCCGTTCCGGATCGCCGACCCGGATCAGCCAGATCACCGCGAACATCGCCAGCACGCCACCGTTGATCAGCCCGTGCGCGATCGCGACCCGCCGCGCCCGCGTCCCCGCCCGCAGGAACAGCAGGTCGACAAAACCGGCCAGCCCAGCGATTCCCGCGGCCAGCAACCCGCCGACCACCTGCCAGTATCCCGCCAACGCGAGCAGCGACGGCCCACCCATCAGATGGAAGAGATCGAAGATGATCCCGGTCACGAACAGGCCCATCGGCAGCATGAAGAGCATCAGGTGGACCGAGTGCCCCGAAACCTTGAGCCGGCTCTCCACGATCGTCACCCGCTCCCACATCGCCCAGCGCGCCATCGCGAAGTGCGGTACCCGGGCCTACATATACCAAAACGCTGACCCGGAGTGACACGACACGCACAGATGATGACAGTTCCGGCCGTCATGACGGGGCGTCGGGCCGGCCGGAGACGTTCAGCCTGCCCTCGCCAGGACCGGTTCCGCGGCGGCCGTGGCGCTCTACCGCGGCCTGCGCGCCGGAACCAGCGGCTTCTGCCTCAAGAGCATGCCCGTCGAGGAACTGCTCGGTGCCATCCGGATCGTGGCGCGCGGTGACGCCCTGATCGATCCGTCCGTGACCCGCCGCCTGGTCACCCGCTTCGCCGACGGCCTGGCTCCCGCAACTGCCGGCGCATCTCGTGACCTCGGCCGGCTGACCGCACGAGAGCGCGAGATCCTGCTGGAGGTGGCCCGCGGCTACTCCAACGCCGAGATCGCCGCCCGCCTCTACGTCGGCGAGCAGACCGTCAAGACCCACGTCTCGCACGTGCTCACCAAGCTCGGCCTGCGCGACCGCATCCAGGCCGTCATCTACGCCTACGAGAACGCCCTGCTCTGACGCTGACACGACGAAGCCCCTGGTCACCGGAGTGACCAGGGGCTTCGTGCTGCTGAGCCGCCTGACGGAATCGAACCGTCGACCTTGTTATTACGAGTAACACGCTCTACCGACTGAGCTAAGGCGGCAACGCCCACTCAATATACGTCACGCCGGGAGGTGACCGACACGGAGATCCCCCTCCGCGCGTCGGAAGGTCGTCGGGGCAGGTCACAGCGGGGGTGGGTTTCGGCGCGGGGCGGGCGGGAATGCCGGGGGCGAAACCGAACGGAAGGGATGACCGAGATGAGTGCGGTGCTGGAGGGCAAGCGGATCGCGTTCCTGGCGACGGACGGGGTGGAGGAGGTCGAGTACACCCGGCCGCGGCAGGCGGTGATCGACGCGGGCGGCACGGTGGAGCTGGTGTCGATCAAGTCCGGTGAGATCCAGGCGATGGAGCACATGGACAAGTCGAAGACGTACCCGGTGGACAAGGTGGTGGGCGACGCCAGCGAGCAGGAGTACGACGCGCTGGTGCTGCCCGGCGGCGTGGCGAACCCGGACTTCCTGCGCGCGGACCCGGACGCGGTGCGGTTCGTGCGGTCGTTCTTCGACGCGCACAAGCCGGTCGCGGCGATCTGTCACGGGCCGTGGACGCTGGTCGAGGCGGGCGTGGTGGACGGGCGCACGCTGACGTCCTGGCCGAGCCTGCGCACCGACCTGGCGAACGCGGGTGCGACCTGGGTCGACGAGGAGGTCTACGTCGACAACGGACTGGTGACCAGCCGCAACCCGGACGACCTGCCGGCCTTCTGCGAGAAGATGGTCGAGACGATCGCCGAGGGGCCACACGTCCGCCAGCACGCCTGATCAGGACAGTGTGGAGACGGGCAACGAGCCCTCGGCGTACGACGAGCGCACCTGCTTCTTGTCGAACTTGCCGACCGACGTCTTCGGGACCGCGGGGATGAACGCCCACCGCTCCGGCAGCTGCCACTTCGCCACCCGGGAGGACAGGAATTCCTGGAGTTCCGCGGCGGTGGCGGACAGCCCTTCGCGGAGCACGACGGTGGCGAACGGGCGCTCGCCCCAGCGGTCGTCGGGCACACCCACCACGCACGCCTCCTGGACGGCGGGGTGCGCCATCAGGTGGTTCTCCAGCTCGACCGAGGAGATCCACTCTCCACCGGATTTGATCACGTCCTTGGCGCGGTCGGTGAGCGTGAGGAAGCCTTCGGGGGAGAGCGTGCCGACGTCGCCGGTACGCAGCCAGCCGTCCCGGAACTTCTCCGGGTCCGGCCGGTCCTCGCCGAGGTAGCCGGCGGTGACCCAGGGGCCGCGGACCTCCAATTCGCCGACCGACTCGCCGTCGGACGGCACCACGTCGCCGAGCGGGCCGACGATCCGCGCGGCCACGCCGGCCGGCACCCGGCCCTGCGTATACCGGTAGGGCCACGGGTCGACACCGGCCGGCGGGCGGGACACGGAGCCGAGTGGGGACGTCTCGGTCATCCCCCAGGCGTGCACGATCGTGATCCCGTACCGCTCCTGGAACGCGTGCATCAGTGCGGGCGGGCAGGCCGAGCCGCCGACGATCACCTCGGTCATCGACGAGACGTCCGCCGGCGCGGCGTCCAGGTTAGCGAGCAGGTCGGTCCAGATGGTCGGTACGGCCGCGGCCTTGGTCGGGCGCTCGGCCGTGATCATCGGCACGATCGCGGCACCGGCCATGAACCGGTCCGGCAGCACCAGCGACGCGCCGGACATGAAGCACGCGTACGGCAGGCCCCAGGACATGGCGTGGAACATCGGCACGATCGCGAGCATGGTGTCGTGCGTGCTGAGCCCGAACGACTCCGGCGTGCACACCTGCATCGAGTGCAGCCAGATCGAGCGGTGCGAGTAGGCCACGCCCTTCGGGTTGCCGGTGGTCCCGGACGTGTAGCAGAGCGCGGCCGCGTCCTGCTCGTCCAGCTCCGGCCAGTCGTAGACGGCGGGCCGCCCGGCCACCAGCTCGGACCAGGAGTGCACCTGCCAGGGCCCGGCCGGGACCGCGGCGGCCGAGCCGTTCACCACCACGTGCTCGACCGTCTTCAGCGAGGGCAGCGCCTTGGCCAGCAGCGGGACCAGCGTCTCGTCGACCAGGATCACCCGGTCCTCGGCGTGGTTCGCGATGTAGGTCAGCTGCTCGGGGAACAGCCGCAGGTTGAGCGTGTGCAGCACCGCGCCCATGCTCGGCACCGCGAAGTAGGCGGTCAGGTGCTCGGCGTTGTTCCACATGAACGTGGCGACGCGCTGGTCGCCGGTGACGCCCAGTTCGTCGCGCAGCGCGTGGGCGAGTCGCGCGGCGTCCGCCCCCACCTGTGCGTACGTGGTTCGGCGTGCGCCGGCGCCGGTCCAGGTGCTCACGTGCGCCCGGCCGTGCACGGTGCTGCCGTGTTCGAGCAGCCGGGAGACGAGCAACGGATTCGCCATCATCGTGCTACGCATGCGCACCAACGTTAGGTGACCGGGGTCACAGTGCGGAAGGGTTCCGGCGCTGTGAAAAACTGCGGACATGGTCAGCATTCCGTGGGCGGACTCGTACATGGGCCAGATTCGCGAGCTGGCCGGCGATCGGGTCCTGATGTTCATCGCCGCGCGCGCGGTGCTGCGCGACGACCGAGGTCGGGTGCTGCTGATCCAGCGCTCCGACAACGGGCACTGGGCGCTGCCGGCCGGTGCGATGGAATTGGGCGAGTCGATCACCCAGTGCGCGATCCGCGAGGTGCAGGAGGAGACCGGGCTGAACGCGCACCGCGTCACGCCGTACGCGATGTACTCCGGCGCGGACTACACGTACACGAACATGTGGGGTCATACCTACCAGCACTTCGTCACCGGTTTCCGGGTCGACGAGTGGGACGGTGAACTACAGCGCGTGACGGACGAGAGCCTGGACGCGATGTGGTTCGACCCCGCCGACCCACCGTTCCCGATCCCGGGCACGGTGCAGCGCACGCTTGACGACCTGGCGGAGTTCGAGCGGACCGGAAGGCTCGTAATGAAGTAGCCCGGCCCCTCAAGATCCGGAATGATTCCGGTACGTGATGGACCTCTCGCCGCTTCGGATCTCGCGTGACTTCCGGCTGATCTTCTCGGCGTCCACGGTCTCCGGCCTCGGCTCGTACATCAGCCTCATCACGATCCCGTACCAGGTCGCGCAGATGACCGACGACCCGCTGATGGTCGGTCTGCTGGGCGTGGCCGAGCTGGTGCCGCTGATCTTCATGTCGTTCGTCGGCGGCGCGCTCGCCGACTACGTGGACCGCCGCCGGCTGGTGCTGATCAGCGAGGCCGCGCTCGCGATGCTGGCGCTGGTCCTGCTGCTCAACTCGCTGCTGGCGGAAGCGCACCTGTGGGTGCTCTTCCTGGTTGCCGGGCTGGCCGCCGCGTTCGAGGGCATCCAGCGCCCGGCGCTGGAGGGCACGATCCCGCGCGTGGTGCCGCTGGAGAAGCTCCCCGCCGCGATCGCGCTGAACTCGCTCAGCGGCCAGGTTCGGCAGCTGGCCGGCCCGGGCCTGGCCGGTGTGCTGATGGCGACCGTGGACCTGCATTGGGTGTACGCATTCGACCTGCTCACGTTCGTGGTGTCGCTGTGCTGCCTGTGGCTGGTGCGGGCGGTGCCTCCGCCGCCGGCCGCGGAGCGCCCGTCGGTGCGGTCCGTGGTCACCGGAATCCGGTACGCGCGCAGCCGTCCGGAGCTGCTCGGCACGTACCTGGTCGACATCAACGCGATGTTCTTCGCCATGCCGTCCGCGCTCTACCCGTTCCTGGCCGACGACCTCGGCGGCCCCGAGGTGCTGGGCCTGCTCTACGCCGCGCCCGCGATCGGGTCGATGCTGGCCTCGCTCACGTCGAGCTGGACCGGGCGGATCCACCGGCACGGCCTGATGGTGGTGCTGGCGGCCGGTGCCTGGGGCGTCGGCATCATCGGTGCCGGCCTGGCCGGCGAGCTGTGGCTGGTGGTGGCGTGCCTGGCGTTCGCCGGTGCGGCGGACATGATCTCCGGCGTGTTCCGGATGACGATCTGGGGCCAGACCATCCCGGACCATCTGCGCGGGCGCCTGGCCGGCATCGAGATGATCTCGTATTCGGTCGGGCCGCTGCTCGGCGGTACGCGCGCCGGCCTGGTCGCCCGGGTCACCGGCGTGAGCGGCTCGATCGTCACCGGCGGCATCCTGTGCGTGCTCGGCACGGTCGCGCTCGCGGCCGCGCTGCCGTCCTTCCTCCGGTACGACGGGCGCGACGGCCTCGAACGCAAGCGCGCGGCCGACCGGGAGTGGGCAGAGCGCTCAACCACCTGACCGAACGGCCGATGGGAGGGTCGACCAGGGCGCCCGGACGGAACCGCGGCGCCGCCGGCAACGCCCACGGACGGGATCACCGACAGATGCAGGCTGCTGTACACGCGCCCGGGGACGAGGCGGCACCGGCCTTCGACGATCTGGTCCGGGTCGCCGCGCACGTCTGTGGCGTGCCGATGAGCTCGCTGACGCTGGTCGACGCGGACCGTGAGCGGGCCGTGGCCACGTTCGGCGCACTGCCGCCCGGCACGTCCCTCTGCCACCCCGTGGTCGCGTACGCCAAGCCGGTGATCGTGCCGGACGCCGCCCGCGACCCGCGCTTCGCCGCGCACCCGCTGGTGGCCGGCGTGCCGTACCTGCGCTTCTACGCGGGCGTACCGCTGATCGTGGACGGTCACGTGCTCGGCGCGCTCTGCGTGCTGGACGATCACCCGCGCATGCTCGGCGACGACCAGCTGGAGATGCTGGAGACGCTCGGCCGGCAGGCGGCCTGGCAGCTGGCCATGCGCCGTGAGCTGCGCGAACTTGATCGGGCCCGGCAGCGACTGGCGCTGGCGGACCGGATGAGGGACGACTTCGTGACGATGATGACGCACGAGGTCCGCACGCCACTCTCCTCGGTCCGCGGCTATCTCGAGGTGCTGATCGACAGCGACGGCCTGTCCCGCAGCCAGATGGACCGCTTCCTCGGCGCGATCGACCGCAACTCCCGCCGGCTGCTGCGCATGGTCGACGACGTGATGCTGCTGTCCCAGGTCGGCGACGCCGGTGGGCGCGCGCTGGACCTGCGCCGCGACGACGTCACGCTGATCTCCGTGGCGGAGTCGGCGATCGAGTCCGCCACCGGCGCCGCGGCCGCGAAGGGCGTGACGATCAACGTCACCCGGCGCGACGAGGCCCGGGTCAGCGCGGACGGCGCGCGGCTCGGCGAGGCGCTCGGTCACCTGCTCTCCAACGCGGTCAAGTTCACGCCGGCCGGCGGCGAGGTGACGGTCGAGGTGTGCGACGGCGCGACGCCGGAGATTTGGATCCGGGACACCGGCATCGGCATCCCCGCGGACGAGCAGCCGATGCTGTTCGAGCGGTTCTTCCGGGGCGCGGCGGCGCGGGACAGCGAGTCGGCCGGTGCGGGCCTGGGCCTGTCCGTCACGAAGGTCATCCTGGACGCGCACGCGGCGACGATCGCGCTGCAGAGCGAGTCGGGGAAGGGCACGGACATCCGCATCACCTTCCCCGGCCGCCACACCTGACGACCATCCGCGGGCACGGCGTTCAGGAGGCCTTCTTGGCGGCGCCGGTCTTCTTCGCCGCCGCTGTGGTCTTCTTCGCCGCCGTGGTCTTCTTCGCCGCGGCGGCCTTCTTGGCGGGGGCCGCCTTCTTGGCCGGGGCCGCCCCGTCGCCGGACTTCTTCGCGGCCGTCTTCTTCGCGCCGGAGCCCGAGGCGGCCTTCTTCGTACCGTTGCCGCCGCTCGTGGTTTCACCGCGCGCCGCGCGAGCCCGTTCCACCGAGGCGCGCAACGCGGCCATCAGGTCGGTCGCGGCCGGCGCGGCTTCCTCTTCCTCCTCCGGCGTGACGATCTCCCGGCCCTCGACCTTCGCGTCGATGACCTCCTGCAGCGCCGCACGATAGTTGTCGCTGTAGGCGTCCGGATCGAAGTTCGCGGCCATCGAGTCGATCAGCGACGAGGCCATCGCGAGCTCGGCCGGGCGGACCTCGATGTCGTCGTCGAGGAAGCCGAAGTCGGGCGCGCGCACCTCGTCCGGCCAGAGCATCGTGTTGAGCAGCAGCACGTCGTCGTGGACGCGCAGCGTGGCGAGCTGCTCGCGCTGGCGCAGCGCGACCTTGACGATCGCCACCCGGTCCGCGTCGCCGAGCGCCTCGCGCAGCAGCACGTAGGGCTTGGTCGCGGCGCCGTCCGGCTCCAGGTAGTACGCCTTGTTGTAGAGGATCGGGTCGACCTGGTCGGCCGGCACGAACTCCAGCACCTCGATCGCCCGCGAGGTGGAGAGCGGCAGGTCCGCGAAGTCGTCGTCGGTCAGCACCACCATCTCGCCGCCGCCGATGTCGTACCCCTTGGCGATGTCGTCGTACTTGACCTCCTCGCCGTCGACGGAGCAGACCCGTTTGTACTTGATCCGGCCACCGTCCTCCCGGTGCACCTGGTGGAACCGGATGTCCTTCTCCTCGGTGGCCGAGAAGAGCCGTACCGCGATCGACACCAGGCCGAACGAGACGGCACCCTTCCAGATAGCCCGCATTGTCGCTCCAAACCGCTGCTGACCGGCCGGAACCCCCGCCCGACGTTTGGCCCGGTATCTACGAGGATCGCACCGATCGGCACATCCCGCGAGGTTTTGGGCCTAGGCTCGACGCATGGCGGCCGGGCCACGCCCGATGCTGGCCACGTCGGGTGAGCTGCCCGCGGGTGCCGGCTGGGCGTTCGAGTTCAAGTGGGACGGCGTTCGCGCGCTCGCCGACGCCGCCGGTGGCGCACTGCGTCTCGCGGCCCGGTCCGGCGCGGACATCACGGTCGCCTATCCGGAGCTGGCACCGCTCGGCGGCCTGCTCGGCGACGCGCTGCTGGACGGCGAGATCGTGGTGCTGCACCAGGGCCGTCCGTCGTTCCAGCTGCTCGCGGAGCGGATGCACGTGCGCGATCCGGCCCGTGCCGCGCGCCTCGCGGTGACCCGGCCGATCACCTACATGATCTTTGACCTGCTCCGCCAGGACGGCGTGGACCTGACCGGCCTGCCGTACGCGGAGCGGCGCGCGCGGCTGGAGGCGCTGGTCTCGGACGGGCCGCGCTGGGCGGTGCCGCCGACGTTCCCGGACGGCCCGGTCACACAGGCGGTGGCGGAGGAGAACCGGCTGGAGGGCGTGGTCGCGAAGCGTCTCCGCTCGGTCTACCTGCCGGGCACCCGGTCGCCGGACTGGATCAAGGTCAAGATGGATCTGACCGGCGACTTCGTGATCGGCGGCTGGCGGCCGGGCGTGCGCCGGATCGGCGGCCTGCTGGTCGGCGTGCCCGGGCCGGACGGCCGGCTGCTGTTCCGCGGCCGGGTCGGTGGCGGGATCGGCGCGGCGACCGAACGGTCCCTGCTGGCGCTGCTGGAGCCGCTGGTGGTCGACTCGTCGCCGTTCGCCGAGGTGCCCCGGGAGGATGCGCGCGGCGCGATCTGGGTACACCCCACTCAGGTGGTCGAGGTCAAGTACGGCCAGCGCACACTCGACGCCCGCCTGCGTTTTCCTCGATTTTTACGTCTTCGTCCGGATAAATCGCCTGAGGAAGTGACCGACGATGCGTAGCCGGATGCTGGTCGAGGTGGACGGCCGCGAGGTCGAGCTGTCGAACCTCGACAAGGTGCTCTACCCGGACGCCGGCTTCACCAAGGCCGAGGTGATCGACTACTACACCCGGGTCGCGCCCGCGCTACTGCCGCACCTGCGCGGCCGCCCGCTCACCCGGATCCGCTACCCGAACGGCGTGGCCGGCCCGTTCTTCTTCGAGAAGAACGCACCGCCCGGCAAGCCCGACTGGGTGCACACCGAGACGCTGCCGGTGCCGAACTCCACGCACGGCCGGGAGAAGATCGACTTCGTGGTGGTGGACGACCTGCCCACGCTGGTCTGGTGCGCGAACATCGCGTCGCTGGAGCTGCACACGCCGCAGTGGCGGGTCGGCGCCGACCCGGACCTGCTGGTCGTCGACCTGGACCCGGGCGCACCGGCCGGGCTGCAGGAGTGCTGCGCGGTCGCGGTGCTGATGCGCGACCGGCTCGGCCGGGACGGCATCGCGTGCTACCCGAAGACGTCCGGCAAGAAAGGCATGCAGCTGTGCTGCCCGGTCGCGGGAACTCAAAACGCCGAGATCATCAGCGGGTACGCGAAGCGCGTCGCCGAGGAACTGGCGCGCGCGGTCCCGGCCGGCATCACGGCGAAGATGGCGAAGCAGCTGCGCCCCGGCAAGGTCTTCATCGACTGGAGTCAGAACAACGCGTTCAAGACGACCGTGGCGCCCTATTCGTTGCGGGCACTCCCGCACCCTACCGCCTCCGCGCCGCTGACCTGGGACGAGGTGGAGTCGATCGCGTGCGGGGACGCCGAGGCCCGCCAGCTGTCCCCGGCGGAGGTCCTGGCACGCCTGGACTCCGACGGGGACCTGCTGGCTTCGTTGCTGCGGCCCGGTCCCGAGGTCCCCTAGAACTCCGGCAGCTTCGGGCCGAGGATGTCGTCCGCGTCCGTGATCGTGTAGGCGTACCCCTGCTCGGCCAGGAACCGCTGCCGGTGCGCCGCGTACTCGGTGTCGATCGTGTCCCGGGAGACCACGGTGTAGAAGTGCGCCTGCCGCCCGTCCGCCTTCGGCCGCAGCACCCGGCCCAGCCGCTGCGCCTCCTCCTGCCGCGATCCGAACGTGCCGGACACCTGGATCGCCACCGCCGCCTCCGGCAGGTCGATCGAGAAGTTGCCGACCTTCGAGATGACCAGCGTGGAGATCTCGCCGGCCCGGAACGCGTCGAACAGCCGCTCGCGCTCCTTGTTCGTCGTCGACCCCTGCACGATCGGCGCGTCCAGGAACTCGCCCAGCTGGTGCAGCTGGTCGATGTACCCGCCGATCACCAGCTTCTGGTCGTCCGGGTGGCGCTCCAGCAGCGCCTTCACCACCGGCAGCTTGGTCCGCGCGGTCGCGGCCATCCGGTAGCGCTCCTCCGCCTCCGCGGTCGCGTAGCTCATCCGCTCCGCGTCGGTCAGCGTGACCCGGACCTCCATGCACTCGGCCGGTGCGATCCAGCCCTGCGCCTCGATGTCCTTCCACGGCGCGTCGTACCGCTTCGGGCCGATCAGCGAGAACACGTCGCCCTCCCGGCCGTCCTCGCGCACCAGCGTGGCGGTCAGCCCGAGCCGGCGGCGGGCCTGGAGGTCCGCGGTGAACCGGAAGATGGGCGCCGGGAGCAGGTGCACCTCGTCGTAGACGACCAGGCCCCAGTCCCGCGCGGAAAACAGGTCCAGGTGGGTGAACGCGCCGTTCCGCCGGGACGTGAGCACCTGGTACGTCGCGATGGTGACCGGCCGGATCTCCTTGCGTTCGCCGGAGTACTCCCCGATCTCCTCCTCGGTCAGCGACGTGCGCGCGATCAGCTCCCGCTTCCACTGCCGGCCCGCGACCGTGTTCGTCACCAGGATCAGCGTGGTCGCCTTCGCCTCCGCCATCGCGGCCGCGCCGACCAGCGTCTTGCCGGCGCCGCAGGGCAGCACCACCACGCCGGAGCCGCCGGCCCAGAACGTGTCCACCGCCTCCCGCTGGTACGCCCGCAGCGTCCAGCCGTCCTGCGCCAGGTCGATCTGGTGCGCCTCGCCGTCCACGTAACCGGCCAGGTCCTCGGCCGGCCAGCCCAGCTTGAGCAGCGCCTGCTTCAACCGGCCGCGCTCCGACGGGTGCACCACGATGGTGTCCTCGTCGATCCTCGCGCCGAGCATGCCGGCCAGCTTCTTCGACTTCGCGACCTCGATCAGCACCATCCGGTCCAGCGCGTGCAGCGTCAGGCCGTGCTGCGGGTGGTTGACCAGCTGGAGCCGACCGTACCGGTCCATCGTCTCGGCCACGTCCACCAGCAGCGCGTGCGGCACCGGGTAGCGCGAGAAGCGGATCAGCGCGTCCACCACCGCCTCCGCGTCGTGCCCGGCGGCCCGCGCGTTCCACAGGCCCAGCGGCGTCAGCCGGTACGTGTGCACGTGCTCCGGCGAACGCTCCAACTCCGCGAACGGCGCGATCGCGATCCGGCACGCCTGTGCGTCCTTGTGATCGACCTCCAGCAGCAGCGTCTTGTCCGATTGCACGATCAGTGGTCCATCGGCCACAGCTGTGACTCCCTCCGCACGCGACCCTCCAGTCTGTCACGCGATCGGGCCGACCGTGGAATTCGCGTGCAACCGGTCACCTGCCGAAGGCGTCTGCTCAAAAGGGGTGACGCGCGTTCGTGTGATCAACGGGGGCGAGCGCGCGTCTTCCCACTGTTCCGGCCGGCGCGCGGATGTCACTCTCGATATGGGTGGTCACCTATGCGGGGGTGGACATGGACGCAGACGACCGGACTCCGGTGTCCTGGACGACCGTGGCGGGCTACGCGACGCTCGGCGTCGTGCTGTTCGGCTGGTTTCTGCACGGCCTGTTCATCGAACGCCAGGGACTCGTCGACTCGATGGGCGAGTCCCTCGGCTCCGCCGTCACCGCGCTGCTGATCGTCTCGATCGTCGCTTCCTTCAGGAGGGAAGGACCGCCGCCGTGATCCGGTGCAGCGCCATGGTGTGCAGCATCTCGGTGCGCTCGTCCTCCGCGCGCAGGTAGCCGGCACCGATCGACACCGGCCGGACCAGGCGCGTCGCGGTCGCGCCGTGCGCGTCCACGTAACCGACCCAGACCAGCGCCTTGTCCCGGACCGCCTGTTGCAGCACGGCCAGTGCCTGCGTGTGCGCCTGCCCCTCCGCGTCCCGGACCGTGGCCGGTGCCCGCCGTGCGGCCCGGGCCGCCGCGTCGCCGCGCCGGATCTGCTCCACGATGCCGAGCAGCCGGGGCCGGGTCAGCCGAGACGCGATCAGCGAGTCCGACGCGGCCGCCGCCAGCGAGCCGCGCGCGGCCGCCCGCTTCGCCTTCGGCCGGTTCAGCACGGTGGCGCCGGACGCATCCTCCGGCACCGGCGCGTACCCGGCCTCGCGCAGCGCGGGCAGCAGCCGGCCCGGCGCGTACGGGCTGCACAGCACGGTCGGTGCCAGCCGGCGCAACGCCAGCGCGGCCAGCCGCCGGTCCGCCAGCGCCTCGGTCAGCAGCGACTCGTCGTCGCTGCGCAGATACGCCCCGGCCGTACCCACGCGCAGCCCGCCGTGTTTGCGCGCCACGTCGTCCACGAGGTACGTCAGCGCCTGCGGCACCGGTGTGCGGGACCGCCGTTTGAACAGCCGGTGCAGCTCGTCCGCGGAGTAGCCGGTGTCCAGCGCGCGCCGGATGCTCGCCGTGGTCAGCCGGTGCACGCTCGCACCGCCCGCGGACTCGTGCTCGGCCACCGTCTCCAGCTCCGCGGCCAGCTCCGGCTCCGGCGGGCCGGGCACCACCACGGACAGGTCGGCTTGGATCAGCACGTGGTCGACCGGCGCGGGCAGCAGGTTGTCCAGCGCGCGTACCACCTCCGGGTCGCCGGGCTCCCGGTCCGCCTCCGCGCGCAGGCCCAGCGGGTCACCGGCCATCGCGGCGTCCCGTGCGGCGGTGGACGCCTCCTCCTCGACCAGCAGCCGGCCGAACGAGGTCAGCGCGCCCAGCCCGGTCACGCCCAGCGCCGCGGCCTCGGCCAGCGTCAGGTGCGTCGCGCCCTCCCAGCCACGGGTGCGCCGCGGCGCTCGCCACACCATGATCGACAGGATCTCCTCGCCGGTCGGCGCCGCGCCCGGCTCCAGCCCGGCCAGCACCTCCAGCACCACCCGCCGGTTCGCCGGTGCGCCCGGGCGCTCGCCGTCCGTGGAGAGCGCGTTGAGCGGCTTGTCCTTCTCGTCGCGCTGGCCCGGCTGGATCACCTGACGTGGCATCGCCAGCCAGGCACCGGCCAAGTCGGTCCAGCGCCGGGCCAGCGACGTGGCACGCCAGATGTCGTAGGCCGCGGTCGGCAGCCAGATCATCTCGCCGGGCGGGCCGCCCACCCGGCGGCTCTTCGCGGTGGCCGCCTCCGCGTCGCCGAGCAGCCCGGCCGCGTACGCCACCTCCAGCAGCAGGATCGACGTGCCCTCGTCCAGCCCGGCCGACCGCGCCAGCCGGCGGATCTCACGCACGCCCAGGCCGCCGGCGCGCAGCACGCCCGGGGGTTCGGCCGCGACCGCCTCCAGCAGCGCCTCCACCCGCCGTACCGTCTCCATCGCCTGGCCCGCGCCCGCGGAGTCCGCGGCCTTCGGGTCGCGGCCGAGCGGCGTGATCACCGGCGGCTGCGGGCGCAGCACGCCGAGCGGGCCGGTGTCCCGGCGCAGCAGCAGGCCGATCTCCCGGGGCAGCTCCACCGTCTCGGCCGAGACCGGCACCAGCAGCCCGGCCTCGACCAGCCGGCGCACCGGGCCGCCCGGCTCGTCCGCGTCGTCGTCGCCCGGGCCGGCATCCGCCATGCCGATCGCGGAACCCGGCGTCACCCCGGCCAGCGCGGCCGCGGAGACCGTGCCCACCGGCGGGCCGGCGGCCAGCCGGTCCAGCACCGCGCGGCCGGACGGGGACACGGCCAGCACGGCCCGGCGCAGCCTCGCCGGGTCTGCGCAGAGCGCCTCGGTGCGCGCGTTCAGGTCCGCGGCCGGCCGGCCCAGACCCGCCGGGTACGGCGAGGACACGTCGTCCAGCGCGGGCGTCAGTTCGAGCGTGTCGTCGTCGCCGTAGATCAGGAACAGCGCGCGCAGCTCGGCCAGCGCCTCGCGCGCTTCCGCCGCCTCGCTCGGTGCCATGCTCAGGATCGCCGCGACCGAGGTGTGCCCGTCCGCGTCCCGGGTCAGCCGGGCCGCGTCCAGGATCAGCAACGAGAACTGGGTGAGCCCTTCCAGCGCCCGCGCGGTCGACACGCGCGACTGCGCGCGGGCGGCGAGCGCGGAGACGTCCACGGGTACGGGCACGGTCAGGTCCGGGCGACGGCGGAGCAGATCGCTCAGCTCGTCGTCGGTACGGGAACGCAGGTGATCCGCGAGTGAGGTGGTCATCGTCCTTCAACGCTATCCGGCCGCGCCCGGCGCTGGAGATCCATGGGACGATGATCCCCGGACGAGGACCCGGTGGGAACATTCTCATCGGAAGCATCACCGACAGCTAGGGAGCAGCAGCATGGCACGGACGGAGAAGCCCGCCGCCCAGGAGAAGGTGCGGTCCCGGGAGCCGAAGCCCGGTCACATGCCGATCTCGGAGCTCGCGGCGGACCGCCCGGGCGCACCCTCGCCGTTCGGCGACGACCAGACGTTCCCGCTGCCGGTCGACCGTCTGACGTACCACCGCAGCGACTCCGGGCACTGACGTGATATCGGTCGGCTTCGACCTGGACATGACGCTGATCGACTCCCGGCCCGGCATCGCCGCGAACTACCGGGAGCTGACCGCACGCACCGGTGTCCCGGTCGACGCCGACCTCGCGGTCAGCCGGCTCGGCCCACCGCTGCGCACCGAGCTGGCGCACTGGTTCCCGCCGGAGGCGGTGGAGGACGCGGTCACGCTGTTCCGCGCGCTCTACCCGGACCACGCGGTCGCGCCGAGCCTGCCGATGCCCGGCGCGCTTGACGCGCTGCGTGCGGTGCACTCCCGGGGCGGGCGTGTGGTGGTCGTCACGTCAAAGCTCGGCCGCCTGGCTCGGCTGCACGCCGAGCACCTCGGCCTGCCGGTCGACGAGATCGCCGGTGACCTGTTCGCCGAGGGCAAGGCGACCGCGATCCTGGAGCACGGCGTCGGCCTCTACGTCGGCGACCACACCGCCGACATGATCGCCGCGCGCACGGCCGGCGTCCCTGGCGTGGGCGTCACCACCGGCCCGTGCAGCGCCGCCGAGCTGTCCGAGGCCGGCGCGACCGCGGTGCTCACCGATCTCGCGGAGTTCCCCGGCTGGTTGGATCAGTACCTCGGCCGCGGAGCCGGCTGAGGCGGCCGGGATTGCGGTTGGTCCGCACCGGCGCGGTCAGTAGCCTTGTGGGCACAGGGCGGCACTCCGGCCGCCCGCATGTCCAACGGAGTTGAGGTCCGCGGTGCCTACGGGTCGAGTGAAGTGGTACGACGCGCAGAAGGGCTACGGTTTCGTCACCAGTGATGAAGGCGGCGACGTATTCCTGCCCAAGGGCGCGCTCCCCGCGGGTGTCACCGAGCTCAAGGGCGGGCAGAAGATCGAGTTCGGCGTCGTCGACAGCCGCAAGGGCGCCCAGGCGATGGGCGTCAAGCTGCTGGAGGCCCCGCCCTCCGTCTCCGAGCTGCGCCGGCGTCCCGCCGAGGAGCTGCACGGCCTCATCGAAGACATGATCAAGGTGCTGGAGGCGAAGATCCAGCCCGACCTGCGCCGCGGCCGTTTCCCGGACAAGCGGAGCGCGCAGAAGGTCGCCCAAGTCGTGCACGCGGTCGCCCGCGAACTGGAGATCTAGGAAAAGGGGCCCTCGGGCCCCTTTTCTCATGGCCGCAGCGACGGCACCTCCGGCGCGAACCCGGCCTTCGCCGCCCGCCCGAGCAGCGCGTCGACCGCCCGGTAGCCCTCGTCGCCCAGCTCCGCGGTGAACTCGTTGACGTACAGCGCGATGTGTTGCTCCTGCACCGCCGGGTCCATCTCCTGCGCGTGCGCCATTACGTAAGACCGGCTCGCCGCCGGATCCGCCCACGCGGCCCGCACCGACTCCCGGATCCACCCGGTCGCGGCCACCGGGTCGACCTTCCCGCGCCGCGCCAGGATCGCACCCAGCGGAATCGGCAGCCCGGTGTCCGACTCCCACCACTCGCCGAGATCGACCAGTGACCGCAGCCCGTGGTCCTGATACGTGAACCGCGCCTCGTGGATCACCAGCCCCGCGTCCCAGCGCCCCGCGGCCACCCCAGGCATGATCTCGTGGAACGGCACGACCTCCACGCGCGCCGGCTGCCGCTCACCGGCCCACAGCCGAAACAGCAGGTAGGCCGTGGTCCGGTCGCCCGGCACCGCCACGGTCGCACCGGTTAGGTCCTGCCGGTCGTCGTTCACCAGCAGCAGCGGCCCGCAGCCCCGCCCCAGCGCACCGCCGCACGGCAGCAACTCGTATTTGTCCAGCAGCCACGGCAGCGCCGCGTAGGACACCTTCACCAGATCGAACTCGCCATGTTCCGCCGCCGTGTTGGTCACGTCCACGTCCGCGAACGTCACGTCCAGCGGCGGCGCCCCCGGCACCAGCCCATGCGCCAGCGCATGGAAGACGAACGTATCGTTCGGACACGGCGAATACGCCACAGACAGCGGTTCCATCCCGCCACCGTAACCAGTCCACCCCCACGCCGGCCAAAACCCAAGATCAAATTCATGCTGTCCCGCTTCCGGCCTGGCTGAGCCCCGAGTGCTCCCGCGGGCCCCGGTCGGCCGCGGGCGGCCTCCCTGCCGGTCCCGCCGCGGTCACCCGAAACACCCGCCCGGCCGTCGCGGCGTGGGGCTCACGACGATGGTCGGTCCGGCGGAGTCGTCGGTGCGAAAGCGGCGGCGTGCGCCGCGGTCAGGGCGGTGAAGGCGATGGTCAGGGCGGTGAAGGCGGCGGGGAGGTTCCAGGCCGCACGATCGCGCGGGCCGACCGGGTTCGAGATGGTGCGCAGCTCGGCGAAGGGGATGCCGGCCGCGCGGGCGGCCACGGCGACGCCGAATCCCTCCATCGCCTCGGCCGACGCGGACGGATGCCGCCCGGCCAGCTCCCCGGCGCGGACTGCGGTGCCGGTCACCGTGTTGACGGTGAGCACGTCGCCGGCGAGGGCGGCCGGTAACGCTTCGCGGAGCAGCGCGACCAGGGCGGCGTCCGCGTACGCGACGCTGGTGCCGAAGCCGAGCCGTTCGATCGGCAGGTAGCCGTCGGGCGAGTCGGCGCCCAGGTCCGCGGCGACGCTCCGGGTCGCGATCACGGTGTCACCGATGACGGCTCGCCCGGGTAGCCCGCCGCCGATACCCGCGGAGATCACCGCGGCGTAGGGGCGGCCCGCGGCCTCCGCGAGCGCCAGCAACCGCGCGGTCGCGGCCGCCGCCTCGGCCGAGCCGACACCCACCGTGGCCACCTCGACCACCGCCGCACCGCCGGCGGGGAGCCCGGCCCGTACCGCCGCGGCTTCCGGCTCGACGGCGGTCACCACCAGCATCGGCTGAAATCTCGCTGTCCCGGCGGCGGCTGTCGGCTCAGTGGTCACCGTCCGATCATGCCTGGCCGGAATCGTCCGGCTTCTCCGGGCGGTTCCGGCCGGACGACGACGGCCGGTAGACATGGAAACCCGGTGGCGGCGCCCCCCGGTCGTCGACCGCCGTCGGCGGATTGTCGATCAGGGTGGGCGGCAGGTCGTGATCCCACGGCCGGTCCGCATCCCGCGGCTGCTGGTTGCGTGGCCGGTCCGCGTCGCGTGGCGGGTCCGCATCCGGCCGTCGGCCCGCGTCGCGGTGCGGCTGCGGTTCGCGCCGCAGGTCCGGCACCGTGGGGGCGTTCGCCGGCGCGCTCTCGTGACCGCGCCTCCAGCGCTGCCACCATCGTGTCTTTCCGCCACTGGCCTCCGCGCCCGAGCCGGCCGCTTCAGCGGGGCGACCGGTGCCGCTGCCACCGGCCGGGACGCCGGGCGGACCGAGTGGACGCGATCCGGCGTCGGCGCGGATCGCGCCCGCCGGGTCGATGCGGGTGTCGGTCCCGCCGCTGCGGTACGGCGACGGCCGGCGCGGTGGCAGCGCCCAGGGATCCGCCGGGGTCACGTCCTCGGGTGCGCGCGGCGGCGCCGGGGAAGCACCGACCTGCGGCGAGCCGGCTCCTGACGCGCCGGCCTGCCGCCCACCGGCGTGGGAAGCGCCGGCTTGCGGCCCACCGGCCTCAGAGGCGCCGGCGTCAGGCGTACCGGCGGAAGGGCCTGCGGTGAGTTCCGGTGTGCCGAGGGGCGCGGCCGGGAGGCCGGTGAGGCGTTCGCCGCGTAGCCGGGTGACGGTCCAGCCGGCCCGGATCGCGGCCAGGACCGCGAAGATCGCCGGGACCGCGAGGCCGGGACGGATGCCGAGCGGGATCAGCGCGACCGCGCCGCCGGCCACCCAGGCCAGCATCAGCAGCGTCTCGGAGTGGGCGAAAGCGCTGGCCCGGAGGCGCTCCGAGATGCGTTCCTGGATGGTGGCGTCCACGGTGAGCTTCGCCAGACCGGACATCGCCGCGGTGACCAGCGCGAGCAGCGCCAGCATCGCGAGCGTGGGGCGGATGACCGTGAGTACGGCCAGGCCGGCCACGATGACCAGGCCGGTGGACTGCAACCAGAGTGGCCGGTGGATGCGCAGCCGGGTGCCGGCCGCGGTGGCCAGGAACGTGCCGATGCCGAGTGCGGCGCCGACCACGCCGAGTGCGGCCTGGTCGCCGATGGTCCGGCCGAACAGCATCGGCGCCAGGTCGTCGCCCTTGATCGCGAACGCGGAGAAGAGCAGCAGGAAGCCGTAGACCGCACGCAGCGAGGACGCGCCGACCACGGCCGCGAGGACCAGTGGGCCGTCCAGCGCGCGCGGTCCGCCGCGCCGCATCCCGAAGATCGCGATGATCGGACGGGGGACCGCCTCCGGCGGCTCGGAGTCGGCCTTGGGTGGCAGCCGCAGCGCGATCACCATGCCGGCCAGGAAAATGATCGCCGCGACGCGCAGTGGCCACTGCGGGCCGACCCAGACCGCGGCGAGGCCGAGCGGCAGCACGATCGTGCCGGCGATGGTGCCGTAGACGCTGCCGCGCGCACCGGCCTGGGAGAGGCTGAGCCCGGCGGGCAGCAACCGGGGCACCGCGGCGGCGCGGGCCACGCCGTACGCCCGGGACAGCGCCAGCACGCCGAACGCGGCCGGGTAGAGCGCGAACCCGTCCAGGTTGTCGGAGATCAGCCAGGCCAGGAACGCGCGGCCGAGCATAGTGACGGCCAGCGCGTACCGCCGGCCGTGCCGGAAGTGGTCGAGCAGCGGGCCGACGACCGGGGCGAGCAGCGCGAACGGCACCATGGTGATCAGCAGGTAGAGCGCGACCTTGCCGCGCGCCTCACCGAGCGGCACCGCGAAGAAGATCGTGCCGGCCAGACCGAGCGTGATGAGCGTGTCGCCGGCGACGGACGCGGCGTGCAGGTCCATCAGGCGGATCATGCCGGTCTCACCGCCGGCGCCCTTGGCGCGAACCACTCCGGCATGCCGCCCGGCCCACCTGGTGCTGGAGACCGCACCGCGGAGGAGGAGCCGGACACCCCGGATCAACAGCGCCAGGAAGTCCATGCCGTCCATCCTCGCCCATCCGGGCCACATTCGCCCTACCCGGCCGCGCCCGATCGGGGTCAAGTGGGAGAGCGGCCGATGCGTAGGGAAGAATGGACGGGTGAGCAGGATCGCCGCCCGGCCCGCAAAACTCGACCAGGTCTGCGCCGATGCCGTCGACATCGCGCGCGACGCCATCACGGATGTGGACGCGTCGGAGGTGGGCGAGCACCTAGAGGTGATCGCCGAGGGGGATCGCCTGGTCACGCACCTCTTCGACTGTCACCTCGCCGGCTACCGCGGCTGGCGGTGGGCGGTCACGGTGACGCGCGTCTCACGCAGCAAGCACGTGACGGTCTGCGAGACCGTGCTGCTGCCCGGGCCGGACGCGCTGCTGGCGCCCGGCTGGCTGCCGTGGAACGAGCGGTTGCAGCCAGGTGACCTCGGCGTGGGCGACCTGCTGCCGACCGCGCCGGACGACGAGCGGCTGGCCCCCGGCTACCTGGAGTCGGACGACCCGGCGGTCGAGGAGGCCAACTGGGAGCTGGGCCTGAGCCGGCCGCGGGTGATGTCCCGGTTCGGCCGGCAGGACACGGCCCAGCGGTGGTACGACGGCGACGCCGGCCCGGAGGCGCCGATCTCGGTCGCCGCGCCGCGCGCGGCCCGGTGCGGCTCGTGCGGCTTCTACCTGCCGCTGGCCGGTGCGCTGCGGCAGGCATTCGGCGTCTGCGGCAACCTCTACGCGCCGGACGACGGCCGCGCGGTCAGCATCGACCACGGCTGCGGCGCGCACTCCGAGACGCTGCAGGAGCCGGAGGCGCACGTCGACGAGCTACCGACGATCTACGACGACAGTGAGGTCGAGGCCGTGGCGGTCAGCCGCGCGTCCGGCTCGGTCGAGGGCGACGAGCCCGCCGAGCCGTACGGTCACGGCTGAGCGGAGCCCGCACGCCGCCGACGCCGGTGCGCGTCGTGACGCATCATCGTGGCGGTGCCCGGGAAGCCGAGCAGCAAACCGGTCAGGCAGATCCACAGCCAGTCGGTACGGCCGGTGGACTCCAGCCAGTCGCGGAAGAAGAGGAACAGGACCAGCCCGGCGACGGCCCAGGCGATGGTGCCGCCGACCGCGAACGGGACCATCGGCGGGTCGAGCGGCCTGGGGCGCGGACGCGGCCCGGGCGCATCGGAGGGCCGATCATCCGGCGTCATGTCGGACGTCGGCAGCGGAACTGAGGATCGGGCCACTACCCAAGGGTACGGCCACGACGCACCACGCCAGGTCAGCGGTACGTATCCGAAACATTTGTGAGCTTTTGCGGACGCACTGTGTTTGGGACCATGACGCCTTCCGTACGTCTCGATCATTCCCAGTGAGGTGCCCATGGCCGGTTCACCGGCAGAGGCAACGACGCCCCGCAACGCCTTCGACCGATTCTTCGAGATCTCCGCGCGCGGCTCGACGCTGAGCCGCGAGGTGCGCGGTGGTTTCGCCACCTTCTTCACGATGGCCTACATCGTGGTGCTCAACCCGCTCATCCTCGGCGCCGCGGTGGACGGCGCCGGCGCGTCCCTGGCGATCCCGGCGATCGCGGCCGCGACTGCGCTGGTCGCCGGCCTGATGACGATCCTGATGGGTGTGGTGGCGCGCTTCCCCCTCGCGCTGGCCGCCGGTCTGGGCGTCAACGCGCTGGTCGCGTACGAGATCGCGCCGCAGATGACCTGGGCCGACGCGATGGGCCTGGTCGTCATCGAGGGCGTGATCATCGCGCTGCTGGTGCTGACCGGCTTCCGGCAGGCGGTGTTCCACGCCGTACCCACGGAGTTGAAGACCGCGATCGGCGTCGGCATCGGCCTGTTCCTGGCGCTGATCGGATTCGTCGACGCCGGCTTTGCCCGGGGCTCGGCCGGTTCGCCGCCGCTGCTGCTCGGCATCGGCGGACAGCTGGTCACCTGGCCGGTGCTGGTCTTCGTGCTCGGCCTGCTGCTCACGCTGGTCCTGATGGTGCGCAAGGTGAAGGGCGCCATCCTGATCGGCATCCTCGCCTCGACCGTGCTGGCGCTGATCGTGGAGGCGATCGCGAAGGTCGGCCCGGCGGGCGGCCCGGCCGGTAACCCGCACGGCTGGTCGCTGAACGTGCCGAGCCTGGACAAGGACTGGTCGGTCACGCCGGACCTGTCGCTGCTCGGCAACTTCAGCCTGTTCGGCTCGTGGGAACGGGCCGGCGTGCTGGTCTGCGTGATGTTCGTCTTCACGCTGCTGCTGACGGACTTCTTCGACACGATGGGCACGATGGTCGCGGTCGGTCAGGAGGGCGGTCTGCTCGATGCCGAGGGGAACCCGCCGCGTACCCGGGAGATCCTGCTCGTCGACTCGATCGCGGCGGCCGCCGGTGGTGCGGCGAGCACGTCCAGCAACACGTCCTACATCGAGAGCGCGGCCGGTGTCGGCGAGGGCGCCCGGACCGGCGTGGCGAACCTGGTCACCGGCGCGCTGTTCCTGGTCGCGGTGCTGGTGTCGCCGCTGGTGCAGATCGTGCCGTTCGAGGCGGCGTCCGCGGCGCTGGTCGTGGTCGGCTTCCTGATGATGACCGCGGTCCGGACGATCGACTGGAGTGACTGGGAGATCGCGATCCCGGCGTTCCTGACCATCGTGCTGATGCCGTTCACCTACTCGATCTCGAACGGCATCGGCGCCGGTGTGATCACGTACGTGCTGCTCAAGGCGGTTTCCGGCAAGGCCCGTCAGGTGCACCCGCTGCTGTACGGCGTGGCGTTCTTCTTCGTCCTCTATTTCCTGCGCGGTCCGATCGAGGCCGCGCTTCTGTAGGAACGGCGGCGCCGGGGGGTACGGTTTTCCGAGCTCCCCGGCGACCGGCATCGCCGGTGAGAGCGGTCATATCGGTGGTAGTTAGCCAGGCTTATTAGCTAGGCTAAGGAATGTGACGGAGCGGGACGGTGATGGCGGAGCGCACGACAGCGCTGCAGCTCGCCCTGGGGCTGCGCGAAGCGATCACCCGGCTCAACCGACGACTGCGCCAGGCGCGGCCGGTCGGCGACCTGACCATGGCGCAGCTGTCCGCGCTGACCAGCCTGGAACTGGCCGGTTCGCTCAGTCCGCGTGAACTGGCGGACGTCGAGCGCGTCCAGCCGCCGACGATGACCAAGATCATCGCGAAGCTGGAGGAGCGGGGCATGGTGCTCCGCGAGCCGCATCCGACCGACGGCCGGCAGGTCATCCTGCGCACCACCGCGCAGGGGCGGCAGGAGTACGAGCAGGTGCAGCGGGCACACAACGAGTGGCTCGCCGACCATCTCGCCGACCTGTCCGCGGAGGATCTGGAGACCCTCCACCGGGCCGCCGAGATCATGCGGAGGGTTGCCCGGGCCGCCTGACACGCCTCGTCACACGGCAGCTCAACACGCCGAGACGAGGGAGGCGCACGATCCCGTGCGGGCCACGCTGAGCACCACGTTCCGATCCCTGACCGTACGCAACTACCGGCTGTTCGCCACCGGTCAGCTGGTGAAGCTGGTCGGCGTCTGGATGATGTTCACGGCCCAGGACTGGCTCGTCCTGGACCTGTCCGGCAACTCCGGATCCGCGCTCGGCATCGTCACCGCGCTGCAGTTCCTGCCGGTGCTGCTGCTCACGCTCTACGCCGGCACGCTCGCCGACCGGTACGACAAGCGCCACATCCTGATCGCCGCCAACGTGGCCTACGCGCTGCTCGCCATCGCGTTCGCGGTGCTGGTCGCGGCCGGTGCGGTCGAGTTGTGGCACGTCTTCGTCTTCGCCGGGCTGCTGGGCGTCGCGAACGCGATCGAGACGCCGGTGCGCCAGTCGTTCGTCTCCGAGCTGGTCGGCATGACGCTGCTGCCGAACGCGCTCTCGCTCTCCGCCGCCACGTTCAACGTGGCCCGGGTCAGCGGTCCCGCGCTGGCCGGCGTGGCGATCGCGACGCTCGGCATCGGCCCGGTCTTCCTGATCAGCACCGTGCTCGCGATCGCACCGGTCTTCGCGTACCTGCGCATGCACGTGCCGGACCTGATCCGCGCCGCGGTGTCCGCGGCCTCCCGGAAGAGCTCCGGCGTGCTGGACGGCCTGCGCTACGTCCGCGCCCGCGGCGACCTGCTGCTGGTGATCGTGGTGATGTCCGTGGTCGCCATGATCGGGTTCAACTTCCCGGTGACGCTGGCCGTGCTGGCCAAGGTCTCGTTCAACGCCGGCCCGGCCTCGTTCGGCCTGCTCACCACCGCGCTCGCGCTCGGCGCGCTGGGCGGCGCACTGGCCGGTAGCGGCCGTACCGCGCGGCCGTCGGTCTACACCGTGCTGCTGCCCGGCGTGGCGTTCGCGGCGCTGGAGGTGCTGGTCGGCTTCGCGCCCGCGTTCTGGGCCGCCGCGCTGCTGCTCGTGCCCACCGGGTTCTTCATGATCTTCTTCGCGCAGGCCGCGAACCAGCGCGTGCAGCTGGGCACGGACGCCGCCTACCGCGGCCGCGTGATGGCGCTGTACGTACTGGTCTTCCTCGGTACCACGCCGATCGGCGCGCCGATCGCGGGCTGGTGGGCGGAGCTGTTCGGCCCGGCGGTGAGCATCGCGCTGAGCGGTGGCATCTCGCTGCTGGCGGCGCTGGCCGCGCTGGTCTGGCAGTTGCGCCGGTCCGGCGAGCGGCTGCGGCTCACGCTCCGCCCGCTGCCGCGGTTCTCGGTGGTCGCGCCGGCCGAGGCCAAGGCGCCAGTTTCATGACTGCCGGTTCCACGAATGCATGGTTGCGGTCGTCCATCACCCGATCGGCAGAATCGCAGTCAGCCAGGTGGCTGATTCTTGTCGGCAATCCGTTTATCGGTAGTGATCATTGACATTCGGCGCCTACCGTCAGTGCGTGGGCGAGAAGCACATGGTGGTGCTGGCACTCCTGCTCCTGGCGATGTTGTGCCTGCCCGTCATCACGATCAGGTGCGCGCGGGGCTCCGGCGAGGCAGGTCTCCGGAGTGACCGGCGCATGACAATGCGTAACCGAATGCTGTTGCGGCGCCTCGACCGGCGCTGGGACGGCACCCCGGCCGACCCGAGCCCGCCGACCCCCGCGATCGAATTCCTCGCGGCCGACCTCCGTCGGCTGTACCGACACCGGCTGGGCATCGCCACCCAGTCGCTGGTCTGGCACATCGCGGTCCTCCGGGCGTACGACGCACGTCTGCGCCTGGCCAGCCGCTGCCTCGGCGTCCCCGAGCACCTGGACACGGTTTCCGGCATGGACCTGGAGATCGAGCGCCTGCGCATCGAGTCCGAGCTGGAGGCCGCCGGCCTGGTGCTGCGCGCACCGCGTTAACGTCGGCGGGTGCGCCTGTTCGCCGGCATCTACCCGCCCGAGGAGGCGTGCGCCCACCTGGCGGCGTACGTCCGGACGCTGCACGTGAGCACCGCGGCGGTGAACACCCGCCTCGCGCCGCGCGCCCAGTGGCACGTCACGCTCGTCTTCCTCGGCGAGGTCCCGGACGACCGGCTGCCCGACGTCGACACCGCTCTCCGGGAGGCGACACCGCCCGGCGGTACGCCGTCCGCCCGGCTCCGCGTCGCCGGCGGCGGGCGGTTCGGCCGCGGCCGCTTCACCATCCTCTGGGCCGGCCTGTCCGGCGAGGTGGACCGCCTGACGTCGCTGGCCCGCGACGTGCGGCAGTCGCTGAAACGAGCCCGACTGCCGTTCGACGACAAGCCGTTCCGGCCGCACCTCACACTGGCCCGCCCCGGCGACCGAATCGACCGGTCGCTGGTAGCGGCCGACCACGCGGCCCTGGACGCCTATCGGGGCCCGGAGTGGCCGGCCGGCACCCTGCGCCTGATGCGCAGCCGGCTCGGCCCGTCCCCGGTCTACACCGAGATGGGCCGCTACGACATCTAGCGCCTGTATCGACGGAGATCCTTTCCCGCTTCCGTCGTGGTCGCGTTCCGAGTGCCCGGCGCGAGCGCCGGTCCATGGCCGCCAGCCCTTATTGATCTTGAATTGGGCGCGGTGCGGCCGCCTCGCCGGCCGCACCGTATCGGGCCGGTCACGCGTGCGGAAGGCCGGGCAGCCCGGACGCGCTGTGCCCGAAATGTGTCGACGTGGCTACCACGGCCGGCGTTGCCGCCGCGACCGGACAGGCCTTCGCGGCGAACGTCGTGGCCAGGTTTTTCGCTCGCGATCGCGGGTCGTCCGAAGCCGGCGGAAGCCGGTGAAAACGGGTCGCCGTCACCGCGGCGGATTGGCTAGCGTCGCCGGATGAGCGGAACGCTGCTGTTCATTCTCGGCCCGCCCGCGGCCGGCAAGATGACCGTCGGCGCGGAGATCGCGGCCCGCACCGGTCTGCGGTTGTTTCACAACCACCTTGCGATCGAGCCGGTGCTGCGCTTCTTCCCGTTCGGCAGCCCGCCGTTCGGCCGGCTGGTCGGTCGCTTCCGCCGCGACCTGATCGAGGAGGTCGCCGCGAGTGACCTTCCGGGGCTCATCTTCACTTTCGTATGGGCATACGATCTGCCCGAGGACGAGCAGGCGGTGCGCGACTTCGCGGAGCCGTTCCTCCGGCGCGGCGGACGTGTGCACTACGTCGAGCTGCAAGCCAGCCAGGAGGAGCGGCTGCGCCGCAGTGCCGGCGAGTCCCGGCTGGCTGAGAAACCGTCCCGCCGCGACCTGGAGACGGCCCGACGCCAGCTGGTGGAGCTGGACGCGCAATACCAGCTGGACTCCGGCGGCCGCTTCGACGGCCGGGCCGACTACCTGCGCCTGGACAACACCCACCTGGAGGCGGCCGACGTCGCCACCCGGGTGATCGCCCACTTCGGCCTGCCGCTGCTGAATCCGCCCGCAAGGTTCACCGCTTGACCCCGTGGCCGCCGTAAGTGGACCGGACACGCCGGCGCCGAGCCGCCGGCGTGTCATGCCGCGCATGCCGCGGGCAACGAGGGTGGAGACCGGAACGGCGACGCGATCCGAGGTCCGCGCCGCCGTTTCGTACGAGTATGGGTCAGCTGGTCTCGCGGGCCGCCGGCCCGCCGCCGAAGAGGACGTCGTCCCAGCTGGGCAAGCGCTTGCGCGGCTTGCCGGAGGCGTCGGTGGACTCGCCCGGGCCCTGGTTCGCCGTGGTGCGGCGGGGGCGGAGCACGGCCAGCGACGGGACCGCCGGGACCTCCTTGGGAAGGTCGGCGTCGTCGTCGAAGGCGGAGCCGGCGCCGCCGCCGAGCAGCGAGGCCGCGCCGCCCACGGTGGGCGCGGACCGCGGCCGGACCGACTCGGTCAGCGCGGCCGGGTCGAGCGAGCGCCCGGAGCTCTGGCCGAGCGGGCGGTCGAGCGAGGCGAGCAGCGCGTCCCGGCCCGCGCGGATCGGGTCGCGGCCGAGGTCACGGCCGGACCGCGGCTTCTCCGGCGCGGCGCCGGGCAGGCCGTGGCCGCCGCGACCGGGCTCGGTGCGGGCAGGCGTCGGCAGGCCGTGGCCGCTGCGCTCCGGCGCGGGCTCCTGGCCGAGGATCGGCGTGGGCCGCTCGGCGCACAGGTACTGCGCCATGTCGTCGTGCGGCGAGACCACCTGACGGGACTTGTCGAGGTCCCACGAGGCCTGCGCGGTGGCCTTGCCGGACGGCCAGGTGGCGATGATCCGCCAGGTGCCGTCCTCGCGGCGGTACGCATCCCACGAGATCTTCTCGGTGTCGATGCCGTGCTGGGCCAGCCGGCCGTCGACCACCTCGGCCAGCGGCGCGCCGCGCTCGGACGTCTTCAGTCGGGTGCGCCGGGCGTGCTGGGCGAGCATGGCCCGCTCCTGGAGCACCGGGCCCGCGTAGCGGAGCACGCGGTCGACCGGGACGCCGGCGACCCGCGCCACGTCGTCGGCGGACTCGCCGGCCCGGATGCGGGCCTGAATGTCCCGCGGGGCCAGCGTGGCCTTGATCTCGGTGGCGGTGCCGGCCACGGCGAGGGCGACGCCGCCACCACCGGGCTCGGTGTGCAGCGCACCGGCGATGCGCTCGTCGATGGGGAGTGCCAGGAGCCGCCCGACCTCGTCGGCGAGCACCAGGGCCTGGCCGTCTTCGGAAAGGGCGACGAAGCGAACCGGCCGCATGCGTTGCCTCCGTCCCGTCGGTGTCGCTGGGCTGGCCTGACCCCTGAGCTGGCTGACTTCAGCCTTACCACATGATTCACTCGGGGCCTTCCCGGACACGGTACGCGCAATCTTCCCACGATGGGAGTAAGCCACACCGCGTGTCGCTGACCAGCCGGAATTGATCTCGCTAAGCGACCGATTACGCTTAAAGCGGACAAAAGCCCACTAAAGCCGCTCGATCACGTAGTCGATCGACTGCGTCAGCCGCTCCACGTCCGACGGCTCGACCGCCGGGAACAGCGCCACCCGCAGCTGGTTGCGGCCCAGCTTGCGGTACGAGTCGGTGTCCACGATGCCGTTCGCCCGGAGCACGGCGTTGACCGCGTCCGCGGACACCGAGGCGTCCAGGTCGATGGTGGCCACCACGTTCGACCGGATCTCCGGGTCCGGCACGAACGGGGTTGCGACCGACGATCGCGAGGCCCAGCCGTAGATGATCGACGCGCTCTCCGCCGTACGCTTCGCGGCCCAGCCCAGCCCGCCCTGCGACAGCATCCAGTCGGTCTGCTCCGCGGCCAGGAAGATCGTCGACAGCGCGGGCGTGTTGTACGTCTGCTCCAGCCGGGACTGCTCGATCGCGGTGACCAGATCGAGAAACGCCGGAATGTACCGCCCGGACGACTTGATCTGCTGCGCGCGCTCGATCGCGGCCGGCGAGAACAGCCCGATCCAGATGCCGCCGTCCGAGCCGAAGCACTTCTGCGGCGCGAAGTAGTAGACGTCGGACTCGGCCACGTCGACGTCCAGTCCGCCCGCGCCGGACGTCGCGTCGATCAGCAGCAGCGCGTCGGGGTCGGCCCCGGCCACCCGCCGCACCGGCACCGACACACCGGTGGAGGTCTCGTTGTGCGGAATGCCGTAGACGTCCACGCCGGCCTCCGCGATCAGGGAGGCGGCCGTGCCGGGCGCCGAGGAGATCACCGTCGGGTCGCCGAGGAACGGCGCGCTGCGTACCGCGGCGGCGAATTTGGCACTGAACTCACCGTGCGTGGCGAGCTGCGCGCGGTCGCGGATCAGCCCGAACACCGCGGTGTCCCAGAACGCGGTCGCGCCGCCGTTGGACAAGATCACCTCGTAGCCGTCCGGCAGCGAGAAGAACTCGGCCAGGCTCCGGCGCAGGCGCGCGACCTCGTCCTTCACCGTCTTCTGCCGGTGGGACGTGCCGAGGTAGCTGCGGGACACGCGGGACAGCGCCTCCACCGCCTCCGGCCGCACCTTGGACGGGCCGCAGCCGAACCGGCCGTCCTCGGGTAGCAGGGAGTCTGGGATGCGAATGTCAGCCACGGGTCTTCCTTCCGGGGGTCTCTCGTGCGATGACGACGATCCCACATCGCCGCGGCGGACCAAAAGTCAAAACCATCCGGTGGTACGCCGACTACCGTGCACGACATGTCCGAGCTCGCCGGCATGCGC
Organism: Catenuloplanes indicus; assembly: GCF_030813715.1. Taxonomy (NCBI): domain Bacteria; kingdom Bacillati; phylum Actinomycetota; class Actinomycetes; order Micromonosporales; family Micromonosporaceae; genus Catenuloplanes; species Catenuloplanes indicus. Next base: position 4,425,539 of record NZ_JAUSUZ010000001.1, on the reverse strand, counting down.
CGCGAATATCAACCCGATCGTGGCCTGCGTCGCGCCGACCTGGCCGCCGACTGGCACACGCAGTTCACCCGGTGGTTCGCGGAGGCCCAGGCGTTCCCGCTGCCGGAGCCGAACGCGATGGTCCTCTCCACCGCGGACGCGCACGGCCGGCCCAGCAGCCGTACCGTGCTGCTCAAGGACGTGGACGCGCGCGGCTTCACGCTGTTCACCAACTACGAGAGCCGCAAGGGTACGGAGGCGGCCGCGAACCCGTACGCCGCGCTGCTCTTCCCCTGGCACCCGATGCACCGTCAGGTGCTGGTGACCGGCGCGATCGAGCGCGTCGACCGGGCGGAGACCGAGGCCTACTTCGCCTCCCGCCCGCGCGGCTCGCGGCTGGGCGCCTGGGCCAGCCCGCAGTCGCGCGTGCTGACCGGCCGCGAGCAGCTGGACGCCGCGTTCGAGGACGTCGCCGCGCGGTTCGGCCCGGACGCGGAGATCCCGCCCCCGCCGCACTGGGGCGGACTGCGCGTGGTGCCGGAGAGCGTGGAGTTCTGGCAGGGCCGGCCGAGCCGGCTGCACGACCGGTTGCGTTACCGGCGCGTAGCGGCGGAATGGGTGCTCGAACGGCTGGCTCCCTGAGCCCGCGTTAACCCCTCACCTGGCTAAAGTTCGTCCATGACATCTGTCGCGCACCAGTCCGGGGACGCCGCCGAGCCGCTCTCCGGAGCACAGTGGACCATCGCCGCGGACGGCCATCAGGCCGTCGTCGTCGAGGTGGGCGGTGGCCTGCGGTCCTACCGGGTGAACGGCGTGGACTACGTGGCGGGGTACGCCGACGACGAGCTCGCGGCCGGCTGCGCGGGCCAGATCCTCGCGCCCTGGCCGAACCGGATCCGCGACGGGCAGTACACCTTCCAGGGCACCCAGCACCAGCTCTTCCTCACCGAGCCGGCCCGGCACAACGCACTGCACGGCCTGGTCAACTACTCCCGCTGGCACGCGGTGGAGCAGTCGGCCGACTCGGTGACATTGGAGTACCTGATGCCGGCCCAGCCCGGTTACCCGTGGCCGCTGCGGCTGCGCACGGTCTGGCGGGTGAGTGCGGCCGGGCTGACCGCGACGCACGAGGTGACGAACCTGGCGGCGCAGCCGGTCCCGTTCGGCTTCAGCGTCCACCCGTACCTGAAGATCCCCGGCGTGCCGGTGGACGAGCTGACGCTGACGCTGCCGGCGCGCAACCGCCTGCTGGTCGACTCGCGGCTGCTGCCGGTCGGCGCGGCAAAGGTGGCCGGCACCGAGTTCGACTACACCGAGGGCCGGCGGATCGGCTCCGCGGTGCTGGACACCGCGTTCGGTGACGTGGAGCACGCGGCGGACGGCACGTCCACGGTCGTGCTGGCCGGTGGCGGCGCCGAGGTGCGGATCTGGGGCGACGACTCGTTCGGGTGGTGGCAGGTGTTCACGTCGGACACGCTGAGCGGCGACCGGTACCGGACGGCGGTCGCGGTCGAGCCGATGACCTGCCCGCCGGACGCGTTCCGGTCCGGCCGCGGCCTGATCGTGATCGATCCGGGTGACGTGTGGCGCGGCACCTGGGGCATCACGCCGGTCCCGGCCTCCTGAGGCGGCGGCATGGAGTTCGCCGAGGTGGTGCGCAGGCGCCGGATGGTCCGCAACTACGACCCGGACCGGCCGGTGCCGCCCGAGGTGGTGGACCGGCTGCTGGAGCACGCGGTGCGCGCCCCCTCGGCGGGGTTCTCCCAGGGCTGGGGCTTCCTGGTGCTGGAGGACGCGGCCGACCGGGCGCGGTTCTGGGCCGCGACCAGCCCGGACGGCGCGGAGCAGGCGATGACCAACTGGCTGGCCGGGATGAGCCGGGCGCCGCTGATCGTGGTGCCGCACTCGAACCGCTCGGCCTACCTGGACCGGTACGCGGAGCCGGACAAGGGCTGGACCGACCGGGACGCCGCGCGCTGGCCGGTGCCGTACTGGGACGTGGACGCGGGCATGGCCGCGCTGATGATGCTGCTGACCGCGGTGGACGAGGGGCTCGGCGCGTGCTTCTTCGGCATCCCGCCGGAGCGCACCGCGGCGTACCGGGAGGAGTTCGGCGTGCCCGGGGAGTTCGTCCCCGTGGGCGCGCTGACGATCGGATACCGTGCACCAGATCGTCGCTCGCCGTCGCTGAAACGGGGCCGCCGGCCGCAGACCGAGGTCATTCATCGTGGTCGCTGGTCCGGGTGAGCACACGGCGAACGGGGACGAATCAACCGCCGGCCGGGGTCGCTAGGCTGACTACGGCCGCGCACGGAACGGCGACATGGGAGGGGAGCGTGCCGTCGTGATCTTCAAGGGGGTTCGGGACGGTCGGCCCTACCCGGAGCACGGGCTCACACTGAAGCAGTGGGCGGAGATCCCGCCGAGACCCATTCAGCTGAATCAGCTGATCACTACCAAGCGTGAGCTGGCGCTGGACAAGCTGCTGGCGGAGGACTCGACGTTCTACGGCGACCTGTTCCCGCACGTCGTGCAGTGGAACGGCGGCATGTACCTGGAGGACGGCCTGCACCGGGCGCTGCGTGCGGCGCTTCAGCAGCGTAACCAGATCCACGCTCGGGTGTTCCTGTTCAGCGAACTGCCGGAGGGCTGAGCCGGAGTCCGTCACCCCACGGTGACGGACTCCCGCAGCGTCGCCATCTGCCGTTCGAACGACCGGGTGGACAGCCACAGCTTGTAGATCAGGCCGGCCTCGAAGACCAGCAGCAGCGCGCCGGTGACCAGCGTGACGATCGCGACCTGGTTCGTCAGCGGGCCGACGATGAAGACGAACATCTGGAACTCGATGCCGCTGACCAGGTGCGGCCGGATCCGGTACCGGCGCAGCGCGTTCCGCAGGCCGATGAACCGGCCGTACCGGGCCCGGAAGTCGCCGTTGATGTCCGCGACGCCGGCGGGCACCGCACCCGCCGGGATCTGGTCCATCGTCTCCTCGACCCAGCGCAGCTCGCCGTCCTGGGACAGCCCGGCCGCGCGCCGCGCCGCCGCCATCTTCTCCCGCATGTCCGCGCGCACCTTGGTCATCTGGGCGCCGTTCAGATAGCGGAACATGTTGACGAACAGCACCAGCGCGCCGAGCGTCAGCCAGCGGTCGTCGCCGGTCGCCGCCCACTGCCCGCCGAACAGGCCGGCAGTGCAGGTCAGGTCCTTGATCCGGTCGCCGATGAAGTCGAGCCAGGCGCCGAACGCGGAGCCGTTGCCGCGCAGCCGGGCGACCTTGCCGTCCATGCAGTCGAGCACGAAGCTCAGGTGGAACAGCAGCGCGCCGAGCGCCAGCGCACCCCAGGTGGCCTGCCAGAACGCGGCCGCGGCGGCGAGGCCGAGCAGGAACGCGGCGAACGTGATCCGGTTCGGCGTCACCCAGCGGTAGCGCGCCACCCGCCGCACGACCGGCGTCGCGACCGGATCGACCAGGAGCACCGTCCACCAGGCGTCGCGGTCTTTGAGCGTGGCGCGGACCTGCCCGGTCGTGAAGCTGTGCAAGATCGTGATCCTTCGGGACGGTTAACACCAGAAGACACAAAACCGACCATAAGGGTACGCTTCGCGCTCGATTCGCAACTGTCGTACCCCACCCGTACCGTTTGAGGTAGGTAGTAGCAGCGCTGAAAAAGGGCGGGTGAGCCGCGATGGGCGGCAACAAGGGAATCGATCAGCCGACCACGGAGATGCCGGCGCCGGGTCTCGCCGAGACCCCCGAGCCGGAGCCGGCACGCCGTCGGCGCGGCCTGTTCTGGCTGGTCGCGATCCTACTGGTGGCACTGCTGGCCGGCCTGTTCGTGCTGCGCACGACGACCGGTCTGCTGGACCGTCTGACCAACCCGTTCGCGGAGCAGCAGACCGACCGCAGTCAGCCCCCGCTGCTGGAGTCGATCCAGGACCTGAGTCGATACGTCGCGGCCGAGGGCAACTTCCAGGTGGTGGTGGACACCCAGCGCAACCGGGAGAACGTGCCCGATTTCCTGCTCAACGAGCGCACGCTGTTCGTCGCGGCCGGCTCGGTCGAGTCCTACGTCGACTTCAGCACGATCTCCGAGGACGCGATCGTGGTCTCGGAGGACGGGAAGAGCGCCACCATCACGCTGCCCGCGCCGCAGCTCGGCGAGGCCAACCTGGACCAGGAGAAGAGCTACGTCTTCTCCGAGGAGAAGGGGCTGCTCAACCGGATCGGCGACATGTTCGGCCAGGACCCGAACAAGCAGCAGGCGATCTACGTGCTCTCCGAGGAGCGCATCGAGGCGGCCGCACGGGAGAGCGAGCTGCCGCAGCGCGCCCAGGAGAACACCACGAAGATGCTGCAGGGCCTGCTCAAGTCTCTCGGCTACGAGCAGGTGACGGTCACCTACACCGCGCCCTGAGCCCTGAGCAAGGCGAAGGCCGCCGGGAATCCCGGCGGCCTTCCGTGTGGGTGGGGACGTCAGTAGGCGGCGGAGTACCGCTCCTCGTTCGGCAGCAGGATCCACAGGGCGATGTAGAGCAGCACCTGTGGACCGGGCAGCAGGCACGACAGCACGAAGAGAAGCCGGACCATGCCGGCACCGAGCCCGAAACGGCGGCCCAGGCCGGAGCAGACACCGGCGATCCAACGGTTGTCGCGCGGCCGGGAAAGGCGGCGAGGCGACGAGGCCATGGTGCTTCAACTCCTCAGCTCGTGGCACTGTGTGGTGTGCCGATAACTCAACGGTAGGAAACGGGTGCCATCTCCGCCCTCCGTCTTGAAGGGGATCTTCTCTGTGATTCCCGTAGGGAGTCGCCACTAAGCGGCCGATTCCGGGTTTACCGGAGCGTGACGCTCGCAGTGCTGCTGGCCGGAACCGACCGGCGCGACCGGTTGAGAGACCAACTACGCCGGGCCGGTGCCACCGCGGTCGCCGAGCCCGATACCCCCCACGACCTGGCCCACCTGCTGCGCACCGGCACCGGCCCGGTGCTGCTGGTCGCGGCCGACCTGGTCGCCCACGACGCGGTGCTCCACCACCTGATCACCGAGCCCGGCACCCGCAGCGTGGCACTGACCGGCCCGGAGAGCGCGGCCGCGCACGGGCCACGGCTCCGGACCGCGCGGGGCGTGATCACCGGCGTGACCGAGGTGGACGACGGTGTCACCTTTCTCGGCGCGCTGCGGCTGGCCGGCCCCGACCGCCCGCACGCGGCCTCGGCCGTGGAGCACGCGGTACCCGCCGCGGAACAGGTGGTTCCCACCGCGGAACACGTGATGCCGGCAGCGGCGCCTGCCGGGCGGCAGGCGACGTCGCCGATGGGACCTACGGCCGCGAACAGCGGGATGCCGGCCGTTGCGAGCGCGGTGCCGGGCGGGGTCCGGACGGATCCGGACGCGCTGCTCATCGGTCTGCTGGCGGGCGGAGTGCAGCTCACCACGTACCCGTTGCGGAATCTGAAAGCCCGGCGTTGCCGGAGCGGCGCCGCGGTGGCCGAAGCGGAGACGGAGATCGCCGGGGTCGACGAGGAGCGGGCGCGGCTGCGGATCGCGGTCAAGGAGCACGACGACTTCTTCACCACGGTCTTCGTCAGCTCCTGGTCCCCGATGATCACCCGGGCCTGCGCCCGGCTCGGGCTGACGCCGACCGCGGTGACCGCGCTCTCCGTGCTCTGCGCCGTCGCGGCCGCGCTCGGCTTCGCGCAGGCCGGCCGGCCCGCCATGATCGCCGGTGCGGTGCTGCTCTACCTGGGCTTCGTGCTGGACTGCGTGGACGGGCAGCTGGCCCGGTTCACCCGGCGGTTCACGCCGCTCGGCGGCTGGCTGGACACGATGGCGGACCGCGCCAAGGAATACACGGTCTACGCCGGGCTCGCGGCCGGTGCGGCCCGGCTCGGGCACGACGGGGTCTGGTGGCTGGCGATCGCGGCGATGGCGCTGCAGACCGTGCGGCACGCGACCGACTCCTGGTACGGCGCGCTGCAGGACACGGCCGCGCCACTGGGCCGGACCGGCGGCGCGCTCGGCCGGCTCTCCGACCGGGTGATCGCGGACGGCCGTTCCCCGGTCTACTGGCTGAAACGGATCGTGGTCTTCCCGATCGGCGAGCGGTGGGCGCTGATCGGTGTGCTGGCCGCGTGCACGAACGGCCGTACCGCGCTGCTGGCCGTGCTGGCCTGGGGCGGCGCCGCGATGATCTACACGTTGACGTTGCGCGGGCTGCGGTCGCGAGCGATGCGGGTGAGCGTGCTGGCGACCGTGGACGCGGTGACGCTGCGCGACGACGGGTGGTGCGCACGCCGGCTGCCGGCCGTCACCGGGCCGCTCGACTGGCTCGTCCCGGCCGGCCTGCGACTGACCGAGTTCGCGGTCGTGATCTGCGTCGCCGTGCTCCGCGAGGTGCCGCCGTGGCTGACGTTCGTGCTGCTCTTCGCGCTCTCGATGCATCATTACGACCTGATCGCTCGGTGTGGTGCGGGATACCGGCGGCGCTGGGAGCCGGGCTGGGACGGCCGGTCGATCGCGGTCGCGGCCGGTGGCGGCGCGGCGTTCCCGGTGGTCGCCGCCTACACGCTGTGCATGCTGGCGATTCGCGTGGTGACCCGCTGATGGCACTGCTCAGCGTCGTCGTGCCGGTCTACAACGTCGCGCCCTACCTCGCCGAGTGCCTGGAGTCGATCGCGGCGCAGACCTACCGCGACCTCGACGTCGTGCTGGTCGACGACGGTTCCACCGATGACAGTGCGCGGATCGCGGCCGGGTTCGCCGCGCGGGACGAGCGGTTCCGGCTGGTCAGCCAGCCGAACGCGGGGCTCGGCGCGGCCCGCAACACCGGGGTCCGGGCCGCGCGCGGCGAGCTGCTGCAGTTCGTGGACAGCGACGACGTGCTCCCGCCGGACGCGGCCCGCACGCTGGCCGCCGCGATCGCGTGCACCGGCTCCGACTTCGCCACCGGCAACACGCTGCGGCTGGACTCGCGCGGGCTGCGGCCGTCCCGGATGCACGCGCGGATCTTCACGCACACCCGGCTGCGCACGCACGTCACCCGCGATCCGGAGCTGCTCGGCGACCGCACCGCCTGGAACAAGGTCTTCCGCCGGGCGTTCTGGGACCGGCACGGGTTCGCGTTCCCGGAGGGCGTGCTCTACGAGGACACGCCGGTGATGGTGCCGGCACACGTGCTGGCGCGGTCGGTGGACGTGGTGCACACGCCGGTCTACCACTGGCGGCGGCGGGAGGGCGGCGACCGGTCGATCACCCAGCGCCGGGAGGAGACGCGGAACTTCGTGGACCGGTTCGACGGCGTCGACGGCGTCAGCCGGTTCCTCGGCGAGGGCGGCTGGGCGGACCTGCGCCGCTGGTACGACGCCTCCGCGGTCCGCTCCGACCTCGCCTTCTACCTGCGCGTCCTGCCCGAGGCCCCGGACGAGTACATCCACGTGTTCCTGGACCGGTGCAATGAGTTCCTGGACCGGGTGCCGCCACGCGTGCTGGACCGGCTGCCCGCCGCGACCCGGGTGCAGTGGCACCTGGTGCGGCAGCGGCGCGTGCCGGAGCTGCTGGAGGTGATCCGGGCCAGCCGGGACGGCGGCGTGCCGGTGGTCCGGCGCGGGTTGCGGCGCTATCGGGCGCTGCCCTACCTGGACGCCGGGCTGCCGTATCTGCCGCGCCGGCTCTACCGGGCCGGGCCGTCCCGCCTGCGACGGACGTTCACCGCGATCAATCACAAGATCAAGTTTTTGGATTCGTGCCGATAAATTGCCCATTAAAGGGTCAAAGCGGCCGTCGGGTGAATTCTGTAACGGGATGGTTACTGCCCGAACATGGCACGTTTACCCGATGGGGTAATTGCGATGATGACCGTCACAGTGGACAGAACCTGGGGGCCGGCCGACGAAGTTGCGGGGAGGTGGCGGTGACTACCGTCGCGCTCAAAGACGTCACAAAGGTGTTCCCCGATGGCACCGTGGCGGTGGACAGGGTCAATCTCGACGTGGAGGACGGCGAATTCCTGGTCCTGCTCGGGCCGTCCGGCTGCGGCAAGTCCACGGTCCTGCGAATGGTCGCGGGCCTGGAGGATCCGAGCAGCGGAGTCGTGCTGCTCGACGGTGAGGTGGCGAACGAGATCCCGCCGCGTGATCGGCGCATAGCGATGGTCTTCCAGGATTTCGCGCTCTATCCGCACATGACGGTGAACGAGAACATCTCGTTCCCGCTCCGGCTCTCCGGCGTCGAGCCGGCACCGCGCGCGGAGCGGGTGGCGGACGTGGCCGGTGCGCTCGGCATCGGCGAGTTGCTCGGCCGGCGGCCGGGTCAGCTCTCCGGCGGGCAACGGCAGCGGGTCGCGATGGGCCGCGCGATCGTGCGCCGCCCCGGCCTGTTCCTGATGGACGAGCCGCTGTCGAACCTCGACAGCGGTCTCCGCGCCGAGCTGCGCGCCGAGATCTCCGGTCTGGTCCGCGAGCTCGGCGTCAGCTGCATGTACGTCACGCACGACCAGGCCGAGGCGCTGACCATGGCGGACCGCGTGGCGATCATGCGCAAGGGCGTGCTGCAGGACGTCGGCACGCCCACTGAGGTCTACGGCCGCCCGGCCACGCTCTACGTGGCCGCGTTCCTGGGCAGCCCGCGGATGAACCTGATCGAGGCCTCGGTCTACGTGCACCTGGACCGGTACGTCGCGCTCAACCTCGGCGAGCAGGCGCTCTACCTGCCGTGGGACGACATCCGGGCGCGGGTCATCTCGCACTACCACGGTGAGCGCATCGTGATCGGCATGCGCGCGGAGGCGCTGACCCCGGTGGCGCCGGACGCGCCCGGCGATGTGCTGCAGGGCCGCATCCGATACCTCGAGCATCACGGCCACGAGTCGCTGGCCTTCGTCGACGTGGGCGCGACCGCGGTGATCGTCGACGAACTCGGCGCGGCCGCGGTCGAGGTGGAGGAGGAGCCGGTTTCGCCGTTCCAGCGGCTCGGGCAGGCGGTGCAGCGGCTCACCGGACGGTTCGGCGACCGGTCCGAGGGGGAGCCGGCCGGCGGTGGCGGCCGGACCAGCGTGCTCAGCGACCCGGGCCGGCATCACCGGCGCCCGGCCGAGCTGGCGGTCCGCCTGGCGCCCTACCCGGCGATCCGGGCCGGCAGCGCGCTGGCGATCGGCGTGCGGATGGACGCGCTGCACTTCTTCGACGAGCGAGGTGACCGGATCGACGTCGGATGGAGATAAAGATCAACATACTGGGTCGAATGGCCGGGGTGCGACGGACCCTTTGTGCGATCTCTTGTGCCGTCCGGGCGACCCGAAAGGTTCAACGTTTTCCCGCGGAGGCGTGCTGACCGGCGATAACCTCAGAATCGGCACACCATACGAGACGCCGCGCCCGGGGTTCGACACCGCCGAAATCCGGTTAACTTTCCGTTTCACGGTTAAATTGAGCGGGTGCTTGGTCTTCCACCTCACGTGACTACCTGCCTGTTCGATCTGGACGGTGTCCTCACCCAGACCGCGCTCGTTCACAACGCGGCCTGGAAGGAGACCTTCGACGCGTACCTGAGCAGGCGTGCCGCAGCGGAGGGCACGCCCTTCGTCCCGTTCGACTCCGGCTCCGACTATCTGAAGTACGTGGACGGCCGTCAGCGTGCCGACGGCGTACGTACGTTCCTGGCGTCCCGGGGCATCGTGCTGCCGGAGGGCACGCCCGACGACGACGTCGACGCCGAGACGGTGAACGGCATCGGCAACCGGAAGAACGTGCTGGTGTTGACATACATCGCCGAGGGCAAGGTGCAGGTGTACCCCGGCTCGGTCACCTATCTGCACGCGGTGCGGGACGCGGGGATGCGGACCGCGGTCGTCTCCGCGAGCGCCAACTGCCAGGACGTGCTGCGCGCGGCCGGCATCGAGGATCTACTGGAGGAACGGGTCGACGGTGTGGTCGCCCGGGCCGAGGGACTGCCCGGCAAGCCCGCGCCGGACACGTTCCTGGCCGCCGCGAAGAGACTGGGCGTCGACCCGGCCAACGCGGCGGTGTTCGAGGACGCACTGGCGGGCGTCGAGGCCGGCAGGGCCGGCGGCTTCGGGTTTGTGGTCGGAGTGGACCGGGTCGGGCACGCGGACGCGCTGCGCGCACACGGCGCCGACATCGTCGTATCGGATCTCGCCGAACTCCTGGACGGCGGCGAGCCCCGATAGGGACGGCAACCCGCCGGTGGTTCACCGACGGGCTCAGATCAACACTGAAAGGGATCGCTGTGATCCGAGAGCGGGCTTATCCGGTCGAGCCCTGGCATGTCCGCGAGACGCGGCTCGACCTGGACGTCCTGGCACAGTCGGAGTCGGTGTTCGCGCTCTCCAACGGGCACATCGGCCTCCGGGCCAACCTGGACGAGGGCGAGCCGCACGGTCTGCCGGGTACGTACCTGAACTCCTTCTACGAGCTGCGGCCGCTGCCGTACGCGGAGGCCGGTTACGGCTTCCCGGAGTCGGGCCAGACCATCGTGAACGTGACGAACGGCAAGCCGATCCGGCTGCTGGTCGACGACGAGCCGTTCGACGTGCGCTACGGCGACCTCGTCTCGCACGAGCGGGTGCTGGACATGCAGTCCGGCACGCTGGAGCGCGAGGTCGAGTGGTGCTCGCCGGCCGGCCGGTCGGTGCGGGTGCGCTCGACCCGTCTGGTGTCGTTCACCCAGCGCGCCATCGCCGCCATCTCCTACGAGGTCGAGCCGATCAACGGCCCGGCCCGGGTGATCCTGCAGTCCGAGCTGGTGGCGAACGAGCAGCTGCCGCCGACCAAGCGTGACCCCCGGGTCGCGGCGCTGCTGGAGTCCCCGCTGGAGAGCGAGGAATACCTGACCCAGGATCTGGGCGGGCTGCTGATCCACAGCACCAAGACCAGCAAGCTCCGGATGGCCGCCGCGATGGAGCACGTGGTGGAGACCGAGGGCCGGCACATGGTCAAGACCGAGGGCAACCCGGACTGGCTGCGGACCACGGTCGCGTGCATGCTCGAGCCGGGCCAGAAGCTGCGGATCATCAAGTTCATCGCGTACGGCTGGTCCTCCCGCCGTTCCGTGCCCGCGCTGCGCGACCAGGTCGGCGCCGCGCTGGCCAGCGCCCGGCTCACCGGCTGGGACGGGCTGGTCCAGGCGCAGCGGGAGTACATGGACGCGTTCTGGGACCACTCGGACGTACGGGTCGAGGGCGACCCGGAGGTGCAGCAGGCGGTTCGCTTCGCGCTCTTCCACGTCCTCCAGGCCGGCGCCCGCGCGGAGATGCGGCCGATCGCGTCGAAGGGACTGACCGGTCCCGGGTACGACGGCCACACGTTCTGGGACTCCGAGACGTTCGTGCTGCCGGTGCTGACCTACACCCAGCCGGACGCGGCCAAGGACGTGCTGCGCTGGCGGCACGCCACGCTCGACCTGGCCAAGGAACGGGCCGAGACGCTCGGCCTGCGCGGTGCCGCGTTCCCGTGGCGGACCATCCGCGGGCACGAGTGCTCCGCGTACTGGCCGGCCGGCACCGCGGCGTTCCACATCGCGGCGGACATCGCGGACGCGGCCCGCCGCTACGTGCTGGCCACCGGTGACGAGGACTTCGAGCACGACTACGGGTTCGACCTGCTGATCGAGACGGCGCGGCTGTGGCGTTCGCTCGGCCACCACGATCGGCACGGCCGCTTCCACATCGACGGTGTGACCGGCCCGGACGAGTACACCGCCGTGGTCGACGACAACATCTACACGAACCTGATGGCCCAGCTGAACTTCTACGCCGCGGCGGACGTGGCGCTGAAGTACCCGGACAAGGCGCGCGCGGCCGGCGTCGACGACGAGGAGATCGCCGGCTGGCGGGACGCGGGCGCGGCCGTGCACCTGCCGTACGACCACGAGCTGGGTGTGCACCAGCAGTCCGAGGGCTTCACCCGGCTGCAGGAGTGGGACTTCGAGGGCACGCCGCAGGAGAACTACCCGCTGCTGCTCAACTACCCGTACTTCGACCTGTACCGCAAGCAGGTGGTGAAGCAGGCGGACCTGGTGCTGGCGATGCTGTGGCGCGGCGACGCGTTCAGCGACGAGGAGAAGCAGCGTAACTTCGCCTACTACGAGGCCCGCACGGTCCGCGACTCGTCGCTGTCCGCCTGCACCCAGGCGGTGCTGGCCGCGGAGACCGGTCACCTGGAACTCGCCCACGACTACCTGGGTGAGGCCGCGCTGATGGACCTGCACGACCTGCACAACAACGCGCGCGAGGGCCTGCACGTGGCGTCGCTGGGCGGTTCGTGGATCTCGCTGGTGATGGGCCTCGGCGGCATGCGCGACCACGGCGGTCAGCTGACCTTCAACCCACGGTTGCCGGAGCGGATCACCCGGATGGAGTTCGCGCTGCTCTGGCGCGGGCTGCGGCTGCGGGTGGACGTGCGCAGCGACGAGGTCACCTACTCGCTGCGCAACGGCACGGGTGAGAAGAGCGTCACACTCGTGCACCACGGCGAGCTGGTGACGGTGTCGGCGGACAAGCCGGTGACGATGGGAATCCCGGAGCGGACGGGCGTGGGACCGGAGCCGCATCAGCCCGCGGGCCGCGCCCCGGCTCGTCGCGCAAGCTCTCTGTAATTGCCTGCTCGACGATTAGTGCAAGGAAGGCCGTCTCGGTTCGCCGGGGCGGCCTTTCCCGTATCGCGTCGATGTTTCTCTATGTTTTCCGGTCATTGAGCGGGCACTTTGCGTCACTATAGGGAATTCTTAATTTTACGGATCTTGAGCGGTCGTCCTTGGCGCGACTGGGTAGTCTTGCCGCCGGTTGTCATCGGCGGGCACGCCCGGTGCCCGTGGCGACCACCGCCAAATCGCTCAGCGAGTCGGGGAACCACGTTTGTGGGGTGAATCCGCGTCAGCGGTAGGGGTGTCGTTCCCATCCCGAACCCGTCAGCTAACCCGGCCGGCGGTCCGAGAGAGGAACATGATGCGCCTACGGCGAATGGCAGCGCTTTCGGTGCTGCTGGCGACTGTGGCCACGGCCGCGCTCGCAACGCCCGCCTACGCGATCGACGAGGGCGGCACGGAACAGCTCAGGGAACAGCTCGACGCGGCCAGCAAGGGTTTCGTCGAGGCGAAGAACAAGCTCGCGGCCTCGGAGAAGCGCCAGAAGGAGCTGACCGAGGAACTCAAGACGATCGAGGCCGACCTCAAGACGCGTGAGGCGACCGTCGGCGAGCTCGCCGGCCGCACCTACCGCAACGGGCGCCTCGGCCCGATGGTCGCGATCCTCAACGCCTCCGAGGGCGAGGGCTTCATGGACCGGGCCACGCTGCTCGAGACCATGGCGATCAACCAGGAGAAGCAGGTCCGCGAGCTGGTCGTGGCCAAGGACGAGGCCTCCCGTGCGAAATCTGCCATCGACAAGGAGATCGGTGAGCAGAAGAAGCAGGTCGAGACCATGGACAAGCGGAAGAAGCAGGCCGAGAACGCGCTGAAGGCCGCCGGCGGCGGCGCCGCGGCGAACGTCGAGTCCGGCAGCGGCTCCGCGGCGGTCGCGGTCGCGGTCGAGCGGGCTGCCGACGGGTCGTTCCCGTCCGAGAGCTGCACCGTGGACGACCCGACGACCGGCGGCTGCATCACGCCCCGCACGCTGCACGCCTACAAGCAGACCAAGTCGGCCGGCTTCGACCATTTCGTCTCCTGCTACCGCAGCGCCGAGGACGGCGGCGAGCACCCCCGCGGCCGCGCCTGCGACTGGTCCGCCCAGGCCAGCGGCTTCGGCGGCGTCGCCGTCGGCGCGGACAAGGCCTACGGCGACAACCTGGCCAACTTCTACATCAAGAACGCGGACCGGCTCGGCGTGCTCTACGTGATCTGGTGGAGCCAGATCTGGCTACCGTCGAGCGGCTGGCAATCGTACGCCGGCGGCGGCACACCCTCCGGCGACCATACGAACCACGTCCATCTGTCGATCATCTGACGCAACGGAGCCCGCGGCCGCCCACCGCGGGCTCCTTCGTTTCCACCGAAGCGAAATTCCCGACTCTCTTCCCGCATCCGGCGTGGTCGCGCTGGGCTTGCTCCCGCGGGCACCGGTCGTCGCCCAGCGGCTCCTCCCCGCCGGTTCGCCGGCGATCACCCCGAACCCCACCGCCGTTCCAGTGGCCGCTGTCGCCGCCGGCCGCTGCCCGTTAACTGCGGGTGTGGTCAGAAGTGGTTGCGCAGGGTGGTGAAGGAGGGGAGTTCCAGTACGCCCGTGTCGGCTGGGTCGAGGGCGGCGTGCTCAAGTTCCCACGTGTGTGGATGCGGGATGAAGACCGCGTTCCAGCCTGCTCGGCGGGCCGGGATGATGTCGGATTTCGGGGAGTTGCCGATCATCCACGTGGTGGCCGGGTCGAGTGACAGCGACTCGGTCAGTGCCAGGTATGTCGGCAGATCCTTCTCGCGAACCACGTGCACGCTACCGAAATGCCCGGCCAGGCCGGATGCGGCCAGTTTGCGACGCTGTTCCGTGTCGTCGCCCTTGGTCAGCAGCGCCAACTCGTGGCGGGTGCCGAGGTCGGCGAGCGTTTCCGCGACCTCCGGCATCAGCTCGACCTCGTCGAAGACGAGTGCGGCGGCCAGCTCTTCGATCTCGCGGCGCTCGGCGTCGGTGGCCGGGCGTTCACTCAGCTTCTCGAAGCACTCGTGCAGATTGCGCAGGAACACGCGGCTGCCGTAGCCGTGGGTGGCGGCGTTGGCGCGCTCGACGTCGTTGAGTACGGCGCGGATCGCAGCATGGTCGAGCGTCGGGTGAGCGAGCCAGGCGAGGAAGTCGTCGACCACGCGGATGAACAGGACGTTGTTCTCCCAGAGCGTGTCGTCCGCGTCGAAGACCAGCATGCCCACCATGCGATCACGCGCGCGGCGTCCATGTCGCGCGAGTTTCCTGAGGTATTGGCCACAGCGGACGCGCCTTCTCTCGTCGGCCACGACGCGCCGCCGCACCGGGCGATCCGGCGGGCGGCGCCCGCGCCGCGGCCGAACACGATCGAGGTCGCGGGTCGCACGGCCCGGCGGGCCTACGGGCTGACCGGGCCGGTGACGCTCATTCCGCACGGTGCGGCACGGGTTCAGATCGTGAATGAGGCGCCTCCCGGGAATGGGAGACGCCTCGTGGTTGAACGACGCCGGAAACGGGGATCAGCCCTGGCGGCCGTTCCAGCGCGGGTTGGTGCGGTTGACGACCGTGACCCGGCCGTGGCGGCGGACCACCTGCGAACCGGGCTTGCGGGCCAGGGACCGGAGCGAGCTGCGAACCTTCATGGTCGTACCCCTTTCTTTCCGGTTCTGACAATGATTTTCGGCTGATCGATATTCCTCGGGAGGAACGTATGGGTCGTGTCGTGGTGATCAGTGGCGGCGGGACCGGCATCGGGCAGGCGACGGCCGCCCGGTTCGCGCGGGACGGCGCGGACGTGGTGATCGTCGGCCGGCGTGCGGACGCGCTGGCCCGCGCCGCCGAGGGGATCGAGGCGCACGGGGCCGGCTCGGTGCACGCGATCACGGCCGACCTCACCGACGCGGATCAGGCGCTGCGGGTCCGCGACGAGGTGGTCGAACGGCACGGCCGCGCCGACGTGGTGGTGGCGAACGCGGGCGGCAACGTCACCCGGAAGCGCCCACCGAGCGTGACCGGCGCGGACCGCCCTGAGCTGGACCGGCTGCTCACCGTGCGCGAGCACTGGCAGGGCAACTTCGAGTCCAACGTGCTCACCGCGGTCCTGCTGGTCGAGGCGCTGGCGGACGTGCTCGCGGACCACGGCCGGGTCGTCCTGCTCAGCTCGATCGCGGCGTACCGGGGCTCGGGCAACGGCTCGTACGGCGCGGCCAAGGCGGCGCTGCACCCGTACGCGTTCGATCTGTCCACCACGCTCGGCGCGCGCGGTATCACGGTGAACGTGGTCGCGCCCGGTTATGTCGAGGAGACCGAGTTCTTCGGCGACACTATGACGGAGGAGCGGCGGGAGCAGCTGCGGACGCAGACGCACAACGGTCGTGCCGGCACTCCGCTGGACGTCGCGGATACCGTGCACTGGCTGGCCTCGCCCGGTGCGAGCCACGTGACCGCGCAGATCGTGCAGGTCAACGGCGGTGCTCTCCTCGGTCGTTGATGGCGCAAGGGCCCGGCGGGGGAGCGCCGGGCCCTTGCGCACCACCTACTTCACTGGCGGCGTCACCTTCAGCGTCATCAGCGGGATCAGACCGCCGATCTGCGTCTTGACCTCGATCTTGACGCCCGCGCCGGCCACCTTGACCGAGCTCTGCGGGTTCGCCGCATTCCAGTAGCGCAGCGGGTCGGAGTCGTCGAAGACCGGGATGGCCGGCTGGCGCGGCACCGATACCGGCACGCCGTTGCGGTGGAACGTCACCGGGTCCGTCGACTGCAGGCCGAACGTGGCGTCGAACGGCTGGCGCCGGTTGCCGAGCAGCACGCCGTCCGCGAACGAGATCGGTGCGGGGCGCGCGTCGACCGGCAGCGTCAGGCCGGTGCCCGGGTGGACGCTGGTGTTGTTGTTGCCCACGGCCGGGTTGACGTACCAGACCAGCAGGCCGTCCTGGTAGGGGAAGCGCTCGGCCCAGTCCGGCTTGGAGTTGGCCCAGCCCCAGTTGTACGGCCCGAGCTTGAGCGTCTCGTCGTAGCCGGTGTAGCTGCGGTACTCGGCCGCGTAGTAGGAGCCGTCGCCGAGGGGGATCACCACCGCCTCCGGCAGGATCCCGTCACCGTACGCCGCGCTGCCCAGCGTCACGTACTTCGACTTCCCCGGGTTGATCGTGACGAAGTCGGACCAGCCGAGCCAGATCTTCTCCCAGGCGCCCATGTAGCCGGGCGTCGAGCCGATCGTCGGGTTGCCGCGGCCCAGCCACGAACCGGAGGACATCACGGACCAGAAGCCGGTGCCGTTCTCCCCGCCGGCCGTGTCGTACAGGTCGGGCAGGCCCAGGTCGTGGCCGTACTCGTGGACGAAGACGCCGAGTCCGCCGTTCTCCGGCTCGGTGGTGTAGTCGCCGATCCAGATGCCGGTGTCGCCGATCTGCACGCCGCCGGCCAGGTTGCCGGCCGGGCCCGCGGTACCGCGCAGGTTGGAGAACGCGTACCAGCGGTGCGCCCAGATCGCGTCCGTGCCCTCGGCGCCACCGCCGGCCTCCTCGCCCGCACCGGCGTGCACGGCCTGGAAGTGGTCGACGTAGCCGTCCGGCTCGTTGAAGTCGCCGTCGTCGTCGAAGTCGTCCCGGTCCCAGATGTCGAACGTCTTCAGCTGCGCCTTGACCTGCTCCGGCGTCTTCCCGGCGGCGAGCTGCGCGTCGTACCAAGCGGTGGCGCTGTCCTTGATGAAGTTCCAGTAGCCGTCGTTCTGCGGTACGGAGTTGCTGCCGTACCGCGCCTCGTTGTACGGCACCTTCACCCAGTCGGAGACGTCACCGCCGACCGTGTAGCGCCCACCGGACTGCTTGGCGTAGAAGTTCGCCATCGACTCCTTGTTCTTGGCGAACAGCAGCTCCTCGTAGTGCTCCGGGCTGAAGTCCGGCTCCCAGATGGTGGTGTTGTCGTCGGTGGCGCCACCGTCCCACACCCGGTCCGGCTCCGGGATCGCGTTGTGCAGCGGTCCCGGCGTGCCCCCGGCCCGCGGGTAGATCTGGTCGCCGAACTCGACCAGGAAGGTCAGGACCGGGTCGGTCTTCGTCTCCCGCTTCTTGTACTCGACGAACCGGTTGCCGCCCAGCCGGATGACCTCGGAGCCGTTGCGCTTCTCCGTGGTCGTGGTGCCCGCGATCAGCCGGTCCAGCGCCTCGGTCCGCTCGGCCTCGCGCACGTCGGCGAGCGGGTGCGGCAGGTTGTCCTCGCCCAGCACGGCCGTGGGTTCCACGTCCGGGGTGAGTGCGCTCGGCGCGGCCTGCGCCGGGGCCGCCATCAAAGCCGCGACCAGGGTGCCGGCCGCGACCACGCTGACTTGCCTTCTCATTGATGTCCTCCAGATCGGCTGGATGGACAGCTTAAAATGTCATGTATCTCGATCTAGCGATTCAATGTTGCGGTTCCGTGTCGAAGTCCTCACCGCTCGTCAGGATCAGGAGCCGTTCGGGCCGTACGCGGTGAGGAACCGGTCGCGGAACGACTCCATCGGCCAGACCGGGGCGTCCGGCGCCGGCTTGAGGCCGTCCGTCCACTGCCAGGCGTCGATCCGGTCCAGCACCGCCGGGTCCTTGGCGACGATCGTGACCGGCACGTCGTGGCTGGCGTCCGGGCCGGTGACGGTGGTGGCCGGCTGGTGATCGCCGAGGTAGATCACGACGGTGTCGTCGGTGCCGTGCCGCTCCAGATACGTGAACAGCGCGGTCAGCGAGTACTCGATGGACATCCGGTACGCGTCCCGCGGCTCGTCCGGCACGTCGACCCGCTCCGGCATGCCCGCGAAGGCCGCGCCGTCACCGACCGCGTCCCAGTCGATCATCTCGGGGATCGAGTCCCACGGGAAGTGGCTGGAGAGCAGGTCCAGCTCCGCCATGATCGGCCCACGGTCCGCGCGACCGTGCTCCAGCCGCTCGAACGCGGTCAGCGTGTACTGGTCCGGCATGGTGGTCCAGCCGAATTTCGGCCCGGCGTACCCCAGGTTGCGGGAGTCGTAGACGGTGTCGAAGCCGTACCAGTCGCCCTCCGGCCAGGCGTACGTGTTCGCGGGCGCGACGCAGACCGTGGACCAGCCGGCCCGGCGGAACGACTCGGAGAGCGTGAGCCGGTCGCTCGCCACGATCGTGCGGTACCGCTGCTGGTTGTCGACGCGTAGGCCGGACTGGAACGTGGAGTGCGCGAGCCAGCTGTAGCCGCCGAACGTGGACGAGGTCAGCCAGCCGCTGCGTGCCGCGAACCCGGCCGCGTCGAGGCGCTGCCGGCCGTCCGCGAGAACCGCACCGACCCGCTCGGACATCGACTCGTCCTCGACCGCGCTGCGACCGTAGCTCTCCACGAACGTGAGCAGCACGTCCTTGCCGCGCAGGCCGGTCAGCAGCCCGTTCGGCGGCACGTCCCGGAACGCGTCCACCCCGGCCGCGGCCGCGAAGGTCTCCTGATCGTGCAGCGCGGCGTTCACCAGCTCGGCGCGCTGGGTGAGGAACGCGGTCGCGCCGCGGTCCGCGACCGGGCTGCCGGCCAGCGCCAGCACCAGCCACGCGGTGGTCAGCAGCGCGACGGCGCGGGTGCTCCCGGTGCGGTGCCGCGCCAAGACCCGGCCGAGCCGGATCAGAGACAGCGACATCAGCACCGGTACGGCGAGCAGCAGCGCCACCGCGAGAACCACCGCGGCGATCGCGCCGGCCCGGCCGATCGAGCCGGTCAGGAACGTGATGCCGTCGTCCGCCAGGCTCCAGTCCAGCACCAGGTCGAACTGGCGGGCGTAGACGGTGAAGAAGCCCATGTCGGCCAGCTTGATCAGGGTCAGCAGGCCGAGGACCAGACCGGCGGCGATCGCGCCGGCGATCCGCGCACGGCCCGGCAGGAGCAGTAGGAGCGCGGTGACGGCCAGCGCCTCGACCGGGACGCGGAGGAACGTGGCGGCGGTGAGGCCGGTCAGCTGGTTGGGCAGCAGTAACGCGGCCAGGACCAGCAAACCGGCCAGCACGGTGATCGCCGCCGCGGCGGGCCGTCGTACCGGGTGCTGTTCCGTCCGCTCAGCCTGCTCTTCTGCCTGCTCTTCTGCCTGCTCTTCCGGCACACCAAACCCCTCGGTTGCTCTTCTCCAGGTCAGGTCCCGGCCGCGCCCCGACCACCCACTCCGAACCGGAGTGACGCAGTCAGCTACGAGCAGATCAGCCGACGAGTTCGATGACCGCGCGCCGGATCAGGAACTTGCCGGGCTCGCGGACCTGCTCGAAGGCGGCGTCGTTCAGCAGGATGCAGCTGCCGGACACGCCGGTCACCTCCACCGTGATGCTCTTGTCGTTGTCCAGGTTCGTCACCCGCAGCCGGGTGCCGGCCGGAAACTCGCTGCTCGACGCGGCGGGCGCGCCGGCCTCTCCGGAGAGCGTAACCGTCGAGCCGTCGCAGACCACGTCTCCGGCGCCCTGGTCGCCGTCGGCCTCCTCGGCCGGCGCTTCCTCGGCCGGCGGCGCTTCCTCGGCCGGCGGCGCTTCCTCGGCCGGCGGCGCGTCCGCGACCGGTGGCTGCGCGATCACGTCGTCGCCTCCCTGGCCCGGGGCGCAACCGGCCGCCGCGAGCTGCTGATCGATCACGGCGATGACGTCCTGCCGGTTCTTGATCCGGGCCTCGGACAGCGCGTCCGGGTTGGCCCGCTGCTCCGCGATGAAGTCGAGGTTCCGCTGCCGGGCCGCCTCGATGCCGGTGCACGGCCCCTCGGCCGCACCGCTGATGCCGGTGCCGACCGCGAAGGCCCCGCCGGCGAGCGCGACCGCGGTCACTCCGATGATGATCTTCCGATTGCGGCCGATGAGGAGCTGGCGCCAATTCATGATCTTCTCCGTCCGTTCGCCCTGCGTCGTTGCGGCACCGGTTCCTACGGGCGGGGACGGCCGGGAAGATCAAGCCTTGGACCCTAAAGTTTCACTAACAGTCACAGAACGCGCTCTCGCACACGGTTTCCGCCACGGTCAGTTAAATGATTTCGGCGCGAGATGGAAATAGCGAAGCCGATTACCTGTAAGTAGCGTCGGAGAATCCTCAAGCCGTTGCAGGTCAACAGATATTTGTCATCGCCAGGTACCTGCTGCGTCGTCCATTGTGAGTTTCCCGACTGTGGCCGATTGCCGACCACGTCGATATGATCCCGCAATATTCAAGCCGGTACGGTTCGGTGGTGCCCGAAACCTCGGAGCGGTCGCTCGCCGGTCGTTACACCCTCATTCGCGCGCTCGGGCAGGGCGCCATGGGGCGGGTCTGGCTCGCCCGTGACGAGATGCTCCGGCGCGACGTCGCCGTCAAGGAGCTCGTGCCGCCGCCCGGCCTCAGCGAGGAGGAGACGGCCCAGCTCCGCGAGCGTTCACTGCGCGAGGCGCGCGCGATCGCACAGCTCAGCCACTCCAACGCCGTCCGGATCTTCGACGTCCTGATCGACGGGGGCGACCCGTGGATCGTCATGGAGTTCATCCCGTCCCAGCCGCTGCACAGCGTGCTGCGCGCCGAGGGGCCGATGACACCGGCCCGCGCCGCCCGCATCGGCCTCTCGGTGCTCGCCGCGCTCCGCGCCGCACACCGCGTCGGTGTGCTGCACCGCGACGTCAAACCGGCGAACGTGCTGCTCGGCACGGACGGCCGCATCATGCTCACCGACTTCGGGCTCGCCACGGTCGAGGACGATCCGGGCATGACCCGCACCGGCATCGTGCTCGGCTCCCCGGCATACCTGGCGCCGGAGCGGGCGATCGGCGAGCCGGCCGGGCCCGCGTCCGACCTGTGGTCGCTCGGCGCCACGCTCTACGCGGCCGTGGAGGGTCGCTCGCCGTACGCGCGGTCGTCCTCCATCGCCACGCTGGCCGCGCTCGCCACCGAGCTGCCCGCGCCGCCGCAGCGCGCCGGTGCGTTGTTCCCGGTGCTGGAGGGCCTGCTGCGCAAGGATCCGGCCCGGCGGATCGACGCGGCCGAGACGGAGGCGCTGCTCACCGCCGCGGCGTCATCGGGGGACGAGCTGACCGCTTCGATGGCGGCGCCGGCGATCCCGAAGCAGCGCCGCGACGAGCGCATCGAGGCCACCGGTGCCGCCCCGGCCGCGGGCACGGTGGACGCGCGGTTCGGTTACCGCGGCGCGGAGGCGAGCGCGTCCGCACCCGCGACGGCTGCGCCGGGGTCGGCCATCCCCGGTGTCGAGGGCAGCTTCGGCTTCCGCGGCCTGGACACGGGCGGCACCGGCTCGTCCACCACCGCTGGTGCCGGCACGTCCGCCGGGCCTGCCGCCCGGCCCGCCCGGTCCCGCTTCGAGCAGGCGCCGGCCGCACCGGCCGCTGGTCGTGGCCTGGCCGACTGGCTGATCGGCCCGCATGCCGGCCGTGGCCGGCTGACCATCCTGATCCTGATCCCGCTGCTGCTGGTGCTGATCGGGTGCCTGCTGGCCCGCCCGCTGCTGGCCGGGGAGAGCACCGGCGACGACGGCGGTGCGGAGGAGCCGGCGGTCGGCGCTCCGGTCTGGGCCGGTCCCGGCGGCTCCAGGCCGGCGCCGACACCGGCCGCCACCGGCACCGCGGTCGGGTCCGCGTCGCCGGTCCCGGCCACCGACGGCGCCGGTGCGGGCGCTCCGCGGCCGCAGACGACGGAGATCGCGGCGCCCGCGACCAGCAAACCGGCGCCGGCGACCGGTGCGGCCGCGGTGGACGGGCCGCCGCCGGTCTTCACCGGCCGCGCGATCGTCAACGCCGGCAGCGGCAAGTGCGTCGACGTGCCGGGCGGCGACACGTCCGCCGGCCGCGCGATCCAGATGTGGGACTGCAACGGCACGGCCGGCCAGACGTTCGAGCTGGCGGCGGACGGCCGGCTGCGTACGCTCGGCCGCTGCCTGGAGGTCACCGGCGAGGACGACGGCAGCCGGCTGCGCACGGCCGCCTGCGACGGCGGCTGGGAGCAGGTCTTCACGCTCAATGCGGCCGGTGACCTCGTCAACGTCCGGGTCGACCGGTGCGTGGACGTGGTGGACGGCGATACCGCGAACGGCGTGCCGCTCCAGATCTGGCAGTGCAACGGCGGCCCGCACCAGAAGTGGTACGCCGGCTGAGATCACCGCAGCTCGGAGCGGCCGGCGGAGTTGGCATCGGCCGCTAGACTCCGCAGGTCGTTCGTAGCGGGGAGGCAGTCGATGACGCCGGAGATTCCGTACCGGGTGGTCGGTGAGCTCGGTTCGTGCGACGTCGGCACGGTCTGGTCGGCCGTCGACGAGCAGCGCGGGCTCCCGGTCACCGTGGCGGTGCTGAACGCCGCGGCCGCGGCCGACCCGCGCTGGCGGGACGCGTTCGCGGCGCACGCCGGCACCGCGCACGCCGGCGCCGACTTCACCGCCGCGGTGCCCTGGGTCGCGTTCGACGGCGCCGAGGAGCCCGGCGCGGAGCGCGTCTTCGCCTCACTCGGCCGGACGTACACGCCGGCCCGCGCGTTCGGCACGCCGGTCTCCGGCTCGGTGTCGGCCGCGAACATGGAGATGGGCGACGACCCGTTCGGGCTCGGCGGCGCCGCACCCCGGCGCCCGTACTTCGGCGAGGGCGCCGAGGACCCGTTCGGTGGCACACCCGCAGCCCGCAAGCACGGCAACCGGCTCTGGATCGGCGTCGCCGCCGGTGCCGCGGTCCTGCTCGTCGGCGTCGGCGTGGTCGTCGGCATCACCCGGTTCGGCGGTGACGACGCGGGCGGCACCCCGCCGGCGGATGCGGTGGCCGCTCCGGCGCCGGCGAGCGCGCCGGCCGGTGCCACGTCCCCGTCGCCGGGCGCGATGAACGCGACCCCGTCGTCGGGTTCGGTCACGCCATCTGCCGTCGCGTCCTCCTCCGCCGCCGCTCCCACCGCACCGGCCGCGGGTGAGGCCGCTCCCGCACCGGCCGGGAACGCACCGGCACCGGCCACGGACTTCACCGTGCCGGCCCGCTCGGTCCGGCCCGGCATCGAACCGCCGTACACCGGCACCTGGCCGGCCGGCTGGCCGGAGTACCGCAGCGGCGACCCGACGAAGGTCTACACGCTGCCCGGCCTCGGCTTCGGCGTACGGATGCCGTCGAACTGGAAATGCAAGCAGAGCGGCGCCGGGCACGTCTGCGGCTACGTGGAGAACGGCACGCTGATCGCGGGGGGTGAGATCATTGCCCGGGACTGCGGCTCGCCCTGCGACGAGGCCCGCCGCACCGCGCTGCGCGCCACCGAGGACGCGTTCGGCGCACACTGGCGATTCGCCGGCGACGACATCACCATCGCGGAGACCGAGAAACTCAACGGCAGCACCGGGTACGGCATCGTGATGATCGGCTACTACCGCAGCGGCTCGGTGGATCGCCAGGTCGTGATGCGGATGACCGCCGACGTCGCCTGGAACAACGAGTTCCGGCGGATCGCGGCCGGCATCCGCGACACCGCCGGGCTCTGACGGGCGGATACTGTGGCCGTCGTCGGCGTCTTCGATGAGCGGAAGAACGGAACAACGACACAGACATGGCCACGGTACGTCTGAGCGCACTGACCGGCCGCGTGCTCGACCGCCCCTCCACGGTCGTGCTCGGCGCGGTCGTCCTCGCGCTCGGCCTCGTCCCACCGTCGATGCCGGGCGCGGTCTACCCGCACGCGGCCGCGCTGCTCGCCGCGGCCGCGGTGATGGCCGTGCGCATGCCGCGCCGCCTGGTCGGCGGCCTGCTGCCCTGGCTCCCGCTGGTCGCCTGGCTGGCCGTCGGCCTGCTCCTGCACGGTCGCTTCGCGGTCACCGGCGTGCTGTACACCGGCCTGGCCGGCCTCAGCTTCGCGGTCGGCTGGGCCGCCGCGCAGGTCCGGCTGCTGCACACCGACGGCGATCCCCGGCCACCGGTGCTGGCCTGGGCCGTCGCGTTGATCGCCGTGGTGCAGCTGCCGGTCGTCGCGTTCACCGGCACGCCCGGCGGGCTGTTCCTGCTGTCCGCGCTGTGCGCGCTCACGCTGCCGCGCGACCGGTGGTGGAGCTGGGCCACGCTGACCGCCGCGTTCCTCGGCGTCTGGCTGGCCCGCAGCTGGGGCCTGCTGGCCGGCACGCTCCTGCTGGTCGCGCTGTTCGTGCTGCTGGAACGGCTGTCCGGCGACCGGCGGCGCGGACGCGTGGCGATCCTGGCGCTGGCCGGTGCGCTCACCGCGGCCGCGCTGCCATGGTTGATCACCGCGGCGGCTCCGGCGGCCTCGGTGTCCGGTCTCGATCCGTTGGCCGGCGCCGGTGCGGGAGAGCTGGCCGCCACCGGCGACGTGCACAACGTCGTGCTGCGCGGCGTGACGGAACTCGGTCTGCCGGGCGCGCTGCTGTTCTGGGCGCCGGTGGCGCTGGTGCTGATCGCCGCGGCGTGCCGCGCCTGGGTGACCCGCGGCGGCGACCTGCCGTCCCGGCTGCTGATCAGCGTCGCGCCCGGGTTGCCGCTCGCCGGAGTGACCGGCTGGGATCCGTATCCGCTCGCCCTCACGCTGCTCGCCGGCTACTTCGGCGCCCAGATCGACATCGCCGCCCCCAACCCCTTCACCGCCATCCCTCGCGCCGCCACACCCCCGCCGCCCGCCTCCGCCGCCGCCTCCGGCGGCGACGGCAGCGATGTCTTCGGCCGCGCTCCTGCCACCGGCGACGACCCCGCCGCCGTCGATGCCGATTCCATCGACGATGCGGCCGTCCGCGCGGCTGGTTCGGGCGGTGATGCGGCCGTCCGCGATGCTGATTACATCAATGGCGTGGCCGCCGGTTCCGTTGTCGGCGAGACCGCAGTCGCCGGTTTTGCTCGGGAGCCTCGGGACGTCCCTGGTTCTGCGGCGAATGATGATGTGGCTTCAGGCGTGGACGACTTCGCGGCCGATTCCCTCGCGGAGGCGGAACCTACGTCCAGGCCGTATCCAGAGGCCGGCACGGCTGACGCGACACCTGCGAAGCTGGTCTCGGTGGCCATTCCCGCTGATCAGCCTGTGCCCGCGGCCGATCCCGAGCCAACCGCGCCCGTCGAGCCGGTCGAGCCGGCGGAACCGATCATGGCAATCGAGCCGGCCGAGCCGGCCGAGCCGGTCGAGCCGGCCGAGCCGGTCGAGCCGGTCGAGCCGAACGCGCCGATCAAGGCCGTCGAGATCGCGGATGAGCGTGAGGAGCCGGTCGAGGGGACGGCCGTTCCTGAGGATCGGATCGAGGGCGGGATCGACCTCGAAGAGCCGATCGAGGCGCCGGTCGAACCCGAAAAGCCGGCCGAGAGGTCCGAGCTTGAGAAGCAGGTCGCGGCGACGGCTGAGCTTGAGAACCCGATCGCGGCGACGGCCGAGCCAGCGGCGGCCGCCGAGCCGGAAACGGCCGCGGAGTCCGCGGCGGTGGCCGCGACACCGGAGACGGCAGCGGAACCCGAGGCGGTGGCCGGCGCCGGTCAGGCGGAGAACAAGGCTCGCCGTCCCCAGGGCAGGGCGCGTAGTACCCGGCGCCCGGGGAACCGCCGCCGGCGCTGAGCGCGGCGGCGCCGCTACTTCTCCGCCGCGGCCAGGATGTCCGGGACCGAGTCGGTGCGGACCGCGTCGTACAGTGCGGTCGCGGCCTGGGTGTCGGCGAGGACGACGCTCTCGTCGCCGACCCGGCCGGTGCCGGTGGTGGGAGTGGTCAGGAACGTCAGGTTGCCGCCGCGGACGTTGCGCATCTGGGTGGCCAGGTCGAGGATCGACAGCGTCTGGTCGACCGAGACCGCGTCCGCCGTGGCCTTGACGAAGTCGTTGACCGCGGCCGGGCTGGAGAGCATGCCGCCGGACGCGGCCCGGTCCAGGATCGCCTTGATCACCTGCTGTTGGTGCCGGATGCGGGCGAAGTCGCCGTCCTGGAACTGGTAGCGCTGCCGCGCGTAGTCGAGCGCGGTGGCGCCGTCCATGTGCATGCTGCCCTCGGTGAACTCGCGGAACGGCTCGTGGATCGACGTGAAGTCCTGCTCGACCTGGATGTCGATGCCGCCGAGCGCGTCCACGATCTGCTGGAAGCCGCCGAAGTCGACCAGCACCACGTGGTCCATCCGGACCTTGGTGAAGTCCTCCACGGTCTGCACCATCAGCGGCACGCCGCCCCACGCGTACGCCGCATTGATCTTCGCTTCCGTGTCGCCGTTGCGGCCGTCCGGCGAGCGTGGCACGTGCACCCAGGTGTCGCGCGGTATCGAGATCAGCTGCGCGCCGGACCGGTCGGCCGGCAGATGCGCGACGATGATCGTGTCGCTGCGGGAGCCGGTGGTGTTCTCCGGGTCACGCGAGTCGCTGCCGAGCAGCAGCAGGTTGAGCGCGTTCGCGGCGACCTCCACCTTGACCGGCCGGGACTCCTCCGGGACCTCGGTGAACGCGTCCACCTTCTCGATGCTGCGCTCGACCGAGCTGACGTAGAGCGCGGTGGCCGCGGTCGCCCCACCCGCGATCACCAGCCCGGTCACCACCGCGAAGATCAGGACGCGTGCCCAGCGGGCGCGTTTGCGAGCCGGCCGGACCGCCTCGATGACCTGGGTCGCGTCCTCGTCCACGAGGCCCCCCGAACGTTCCATTCCGCGGAGCGTACCGACCCGGGAACCCGCTCTGACCAGCCATTTCAGCCGTTGTTGCACCGGCCGACCCGGTAATTCTCCGGTGCCGCCACCGGACACCGGGCGCGACGCCGGACAAACCGTGTCAGGACCAGGCCGCCCAGAGCCGGGCGTACACCCCGCCGGCCGCGACCAATTCCTCATGGCTGCGTGCTCGACGACGCGGCCGTCGTCGAGCACCGCGATGCGGTCACACGCGCGGGCCTGACTCAGCCGGTGTGCGACCACGATCGCGGTCCGTCCCCGGGCCACGGCCTCGGCGGCGCGGTCGAGTTGGCGGGCGCCCGCGCTGCCGGCCTCCGCGGTCGCCTCGTCCAGGATCACCACCGGCGGGTCGCGCAGCAGCAGGCGGGCCACCGCCAGCCGCTGCGCCTCCGCGGGCGGGAGCGTGGCGTCCGCGTCCAGCTCACGGTCACAGCCGACCGCGTCCAGCGCGGCGAGCGCGAGGTCGTCGCGGATCGTGCCGGCGAACACGTGGGTCTCCTGCGACACCAGGCACACCCAGTCGCGGAGCACGCCGGCGTCGAGCGTGGATACGGTCTCGGAGCCGTCCGCGTCGGTCAGCGTCACCCGGCCGGCTGAGGGCGTGAGGACCCCGGCCACGATACCGGCCAGCGTGGCCTTGCCGGCCCCGCTGACGCCGACCAGCGCGAGCGACGTCCCCGCCTCGACGGCCAGATCAACACCTTTCAGAACCTCCGGGTCGTATGTGTGGCGCAACCCGGCCACGGTCACCCGTACCGTGCCCCGGGGTTTGGGGTCGAGGCCGGCCGGTGCGGGCGGCACGAGCAGCACGCCGACGGTGCAAACGGGCGCGGCCCCGGCGCGCTGCACCTCGCCGAACGACAGCAGCAGCGTGCCGAGCGGCGTGAACAGGCGGTGGAACAGCAGCGCTGCCGCGGCGGGCACCGACCGTGATCAGGTCGGTGCGCACCAGCCACCACCCGGCGAGCAGGATCGCGGCCAGGCCGATCGTCGGTCGCGTTCATCGACTTGCTGAACCACACGTAGAGGCGCAGCGCCCGCAGACCGACGTCGAGCGCCGCACCGGACGCGGCCTCGACCCGGCCGGTCTGCAGGTCCGGCATGTCGTACGCGTACACGGTCTCCCGGCCGCGCAGCGACTCGATCAGCACGCGTCCGCGCTCCGCGGCGAGCGCGCGTTCCCGGGCACAGCGGGCGCGGCAGGTATTGGTGCATGCTCACGGCGTACACCGGGAAGACCGTGGCGAACGCGTGCAGCGCGTGCCGCGGCCGGGCCGCCGCCAGCCCACGCTCCACACCGGACCGGAAGTCGGCCGCGTCCGAGCCGGCGGCCAGCGCGTACCCGCCCGGGCCCCGGGTCAGCGCGCCCGCGCCGAATGCCTTGCGCAGCCGGGGCACGTACGCCTGCAGCGACGCGGACGGGTTCGCCGGCGGCCTGCCGCCCCAGACAGCCTCGGCCAGCCGGCCCTCGGAGACTGGCACGCCGTGCGCCGCGACCAGCGCCTCGGTCAGCCGGCGTGGCTGCGGGCCACCCGGGTCCACGCGGCTGCCACCGTCCGTGATCTCCAGTGGCCCGAGCACCCGGCAGAACACCACGATCGGCAAGGATAGATTGCAAGAATCCTGCAAGGCCACCCCGGCGCGGTGTCACCATGACGACGACATCGACGGCCGGCGTGGACACCTGGGAAATGGTCATGGCGCACCGGCTCTACCGCCTGCTGCACCGCCTCGGCGAGCTGAACGACGCCTGGCGCGCGTCCGCCGCCGCCACCGTCCGGGACGAGCTCGCGGACGTACTGGCCCAGGCGTCCCCGGTGCTCGACGAACACCTGGACGACGAGGAACGGGACCTGCTGCCGCTGGTCCCTCCACACGTGTCACAGCAGGAGTGGGACGCGCTCAACGCGCGGGCCCGCGGCAGCCGCCCGAAGGACCTGCGCTCCGCGTTCGCCGCACTCGGCGCGATGGTGGAGGACGCGACCGCGGAGGAACAGCGCCGTTTCATGACCGAACTGCCACCACCGGTACGGCTGCTGTGGCACCTGGCGGGCCGCCGCTCCTGGACCCGGTCACGCAACCGGGTCCGGCGCGGGTGATCGGTGCCCCCGGCAGGATTCGAACCTGCGACACACGGTTTAGGAAACCGTTGCTCTATCCCCTGAGCTACGAGGGCGCGGATGGTCATGTTACCCGACCGGGCGGTGTGCGGCGCCGTGCGGCGGACGACCGGCGTGAAGTGACATTCGCGGGAACTTTCCGCCCGGCGCCGGTACGGTGGGCGACCACACCGTCTCGGTGGGTCTACCGAAGATCACGGACTTATATCAAGAGATTAAGTGCATCCTAAAAGATTTCTTTGATGTCCGAGAAATGGATATCGTCAGGCCGCGTTGCGGGAGCCGCTGTCGTGGAGACAGCCGGATGATTCCCCACCCCCCTTGGATTTCCTCTGTAGGAGAACGCGTGACTCTGCGTCGTGAACGTCCTCTTTGTACTTAAGTGCTTTCGGAGAGTGACGTCCGCCGCTGGTTCCTGAGGCTTCATCGAAAACGGCATCACCCGGAGCACGCCGATCCGCGAATCGGCGTGTTCCGTTCGTTCCCCTCTTTTGGAGCGTCGCACCCATGAGATCCGTCCCCCGCATCCGCCGTGTCGTCGCTCTCGCGGCCGGCGTCCTCCTCGGACTGACCGGGCTGGCCACTCTCGGCTCCCCGGCGAGCGCCACCCCCGGCAACCACGGTGGCCCGCAGTGCGTCCAGCCGCAGGACGCGAAGTACCAGCACTGGTTCAACGGCCCGGCCGGCACCGCCAGCATCAAGCTGCTCGGCAACAAGCCGCTCTGCGCGGACCAGTCGTTCGCGCTGGTCTCCTACACCGCGCCGTCGGCCACGTTCGCCACCCCGCAGCACGTGCTGGACAGCTCGGTGCAGAAGTTCGTCCCGGCCAAGCGCGGCGAGCTGACGGTGAACAAGCTGGACTTCAAGGTCGAGGTGCCGGAGTGCTTCACCCAGGTCGACTTCGTCTTCGGTGACCAGATCATCAACCCGCTGACCGACACCAGCGACCGCTACAACAGCCGCAAGGTCGGCGAGAACGCGGCGCCGGGCAACCGGTCGAAGCCGGCCCCGGGCCAGCCGAAGACCGCGTTCTACAACGGCGGTCAGGGCACCTGCAAGGCCGAGCCGGCCGTCGAGGCGCTGCCGGACTGCGAGGGCAACGTCGCGGTCAAGCTGATCAACCGCAGCACGTTCAGCGAGACGTTCACGATCACCGCGGACGGCGGCTTCTCCAAGACCGAGACGCTGAAGGCACGCCAGGAGCCGGTGACGGTGAACCTGGTGCCGGCGAACGCGAAGAACATCGTGGTCACGTCCCGCGGCAAGGAGATCTACCGCGGCGGCTGGGCCCAGCCGCAGGACTGCCAGGTTCCCGAGGTCGGCACGCCGGACGCGTCCGTGACTCAGACCTGTGAGGGGCTGACCTTCACGATCAAGAACCCGGCCAACGGCAAGGACCTGACCGCGACCTTCACCCCGAACACGGGTACGGCGCAGACCGTCACGGTCAAGGCGGGCGAGGACAAGACGGTGCCGTTCCCCGGTTCCGAGGGCCTCACCGTCAAGGTCGAGGGTGACCTGGCCGTGCTGAACGGCGAGGTCGCCTGGACCGCGCCGGAGAACTGCGCCGGTGAGCCGACCCCGCCGGCCGGGGGCACCCCGAGCCCGAGCCCGAGCGTGACCACGCCGGCCACGCCGGGCACCCCGGAGCCGTCGACCACGCCGGTCGCGTACACCCCGGGTGACGAGCCGGAGCTGCCGCTGACCGGTGCGGCCGTCGGCACCATCGCGGGTGCCGCGGTCCTGCTGCTCGCCATCGGTGGCGGTCTGTTCTTCATGGCCCGTCGCCGGAAGCTGAACTTCACGGCCTGACGATGTACACGGAAGGGCGCGTCGACCGGTGACGGTCGGCGTGCCCTTCTCGTCTATGCGGACACTGCCGTGCCGGTGAACGCGCCACCCGGCGTGAACCGCACGGCCGCCTCCGCACCGTCCGGCAGCCGCAGCGTGCCCTCGCCGGACGGCAGTAGCAGATCCGCGATCTCACCGTCGCTCAGGTCGACCGTGCCGGTCCAGGTGACCACGCCGGTGTCCGTGTCCCGCCGGGTCCGGATGCTGGTGTGCTTCACGGTCTGCGCGGTGCCGTCCGCGGCGAACAACGTGGCGTTGCCGATGTAGGTGCCCATGGCCCGAAACTACTAGCCTGTCCGGCGATGGCGGACGCGAGGACGATCGCGCACCGGCTCACGCTCGATCACGTGTTGCACCTGATCAGCGAGGCGCCGTGCGCGGACCGGCTGGTGCTGCGCGGCAGCGCGTCGATGGGCGCGTGGGCCGGCGACCGGGCCCGCGAGCCGGGCGACCTGGACTGGGTGGTGCGCCCGGTGGACGGCGTGCCCCGGGACGAGCGCGACCCGTACCCCGATGAGGAGTCGCCCCGGGCCGGCGGCGACATCCGGCTCGACCCGGCGGGGGCGGACTGCGCACGACTCGGGGACGGCGACGAATACCGGTACGCCGGGATCGCCGGCCTGCGGATCGCGGTGCCGTGGCACGCGCCCGGCCTGCCCACCGGCACGCTGCAACTGGACTTCGCCTACGACGAGCCGCTGCCGGAGCCGCCGGTCCCGGTGCTGATCCCGCCCCGGCCTCCCGCCGCCGGCCGACCGTGATCTGGACCGCGTCGCGTGCGCTGTCGCTGGCCTGGAAACTCAAGTGGCTGGTCACCGACCAGGCGACGCCGGGCGTGTCCGCGGGCACGGACCTCTACGACGCCGCGCTGCTGGCCGAGCCGGACGATGTGCGGCTGTCCCGGCGGCTGCGGAGCCTGCTGCCCGGCCGGCGGCTGCCGGCGCCGGACGGGATCCGCGGCTGGACCGTCGACAGGGACCCGAGCCAGCGGGAGCCGCTGGCCGTGGCGGTGGCGCGGCTAGGCGACCACTAGCGTGATGTCGTCACCGACCGTGACTACATCACCCTTGAAGAGCTGCCGGCCGCGGCGGTCCTCCGGCTCGCCGTTGACCGTTACGTCCTCGGTGTTGAGCAGATACTTCACGTCCGAGCCGGCCTCGATCACGTCCGCGAGCTTGAGGAACTGCCCGAGCCGGATCATGTCGTCGCTGATGGTGACCTCACGCATGAATTCATCATTCAGCCTCGCCGAGAACCGCGGCCAAGCGGGTATGCTGCGAAGCGGACCGTGACTGGCGCTGTCAGATGGAGCAACCATCGGGGAGCGGTCCCGCCCGCACCGGGCGTCTGCCGCGCGCCTGGGCCTCTTCCACCTGTGATAGGGAGGTCCAATGTCCGAACTGAACGCCGAGTCGACCGCTTTCCGCGCCGCGCTCGATGTCATCCGCTCCGTCGAGCCCCGGGTCGCCGACGCGATCGCGTCCGAGCTGACCGACCAGCGCGAGTCGCTGAAGCTGATCGCGTCCGAGAACTACGCCTCGCCCGCCGTGCTGCTGGCCATGGGCAACTGGTTCTCCGACAAGTACGCGGAGGGCACGATCGGCCGCCGCTTCTACGCCGGCTGCCAGAACGTCGACACCGTCGAGTCGGTCGCGGCCGAGCACGCGAAGGCGCTGTTCGGCGCGCCGCACGCCTACGTCCAGCCGCACTCCGGCATCGACGCCAACCTGGTCGCCTACTGGGCGATTCTCGCCGACCGGGTCGAGAAGCCGATGCTGCAGAAGTTCGAGAAGCGGCAGATCAACGACCTGACCGACGCCGAGTGGGCCGAGATGCGCGCCGCGTTCGGCAACCAGCGCCTGATGGGCATGTCGCTGGACGCCGGTGGCCACCTCACCCACGGCTTCCGGCCGAACATCTCCGGCAAGATGTTCGACCAGCGCTCCTACGGCGTCGACCCGGCCACCGGCCAGATCGACTACGACGGCCTGCGGGAGAGCGCGAAGGAGTTCAAGCCGGCCGTGATCGTCGGCGGCTACTCCGCATACCCCCGGAAGGTGAATTTCCGCATCATGCGGGAGATCGCCGACGAGGTCGGCGCCACGTTCATGGTCGACATGGCGCACTTCGCCGGTCTCGTCGCCGGCAAGGTCTTCACCGGCGACTTCGACCCGATCCCGCATGCGCACATCGTCACCACCACCACGCACAAGTCGCTCCGCGGTCCGCGCGGCGGCATGGTGCTCTGCCAGCCCGAGCTCGCCGACCAGGTCGACCGCGGGTGCCCGATGGTCCTCGGCGGCCCGCTGGCGCATGTCATGGGCGCGAAGGCGGTTGCGCTCGCCGAGGCCCGCCGCCCCGAGTTCGCCGACTACGCGCAGCGCATCGTCGCCAACAGCCAGGCGCTGGCCGAGGGCCTGATCAAGCGCGGTGCCACCGTCGTCTCCGGCGGCACCGACAACCACCTCGTGCTGATCGACGTCGACAAGTACGGCATCACCGGCCGCCAGGCCGAGCAGGCCCTGCTCGACTCCGGCGTCGTCACCAACCGCAACAGCATCCCGAACGACCCGAACGGCGCCTGGTACACGTCCGGCATCCGCGTCGGAACCCCGGCCCTGACCACCCGCGGCCTCGGCATCGACGAGATGGATCAGATCGCCGACCTGATGCACACGGTCCTCACCCAGACCACGCCGGACGCCGGCTCCAAGGCCAAGTTCCACCTCGACCCGGCCGTCTCCGACCGCGTCTCCAAGCAGGCCACCGAGCTGCTCGCGCCGTTC
This sequence comes from Catenuloplanes indicus, assembly GCF_030813715.1. Taxonomy (NCBI): domain Bacteria; kingdom Bacillati; phylum Actinomycetota; class Actinomycetes; order Micromonosporales; family Micromonosporaceae; genus Catenuloplanes; species Catenuloplanes indicus. The sequence goes on along the minus strand of NZ_JAUSUZ010000001.1, from coordinate 4,391,574 downwards.
CCGCTCTACGGCTCCGTCACGCTGTAACGCTTCCCAGGGCCCGCCTCCGGTTCGCCGGGGCGGGCCTTCTCATGGGCGAAGACGCGGATATTCCCGCTTCCGGCGTGGCCGAGTTCCGCATGCTCCCGCGGGCACCGCTCGGCCGCGGGCGGCCTCCCTGCCGGTTTCGCGGTGGTCCGCACAACCCCGCCGGGCTGGACGGATCAGGCCGCCGGCACGTCCAGCAGCGCCCGTACCGTCTCCAGGATCGTGGCCACGGCCGCGCGTCGTCGGAGGCGCCGGGCCCCGGCCGCGGCCGAGTGGTAGTGCGCGGAGAGCAGCAGCGTGCCGGTCGGTTCGGTGCCCGGCAGTGTCGCCATCATGCTCTGCACCCGGCCGAACGTGGCGAGCCCGGCCGCACCCTGACGGCCGACTGGATCTCCACGGCCGTCCCGGAACGCTATTGATCACCGCTGGCCGAATCGATGGTACGGACCGCACAGCCGCGCTGTGGGTCTCCGCACTCGGCACTGCGGTCTTTCCGCCTCCGGCCTGCGGCCCGCCACAGGAGGGGCGGGTCTCAGCAAGCCGGGATCCACCAGTCGATGAGCGCCGGAAGCAGAGTGAAGAGCGCGGCCAGGACGAGGGCGGCCAGCACGATCGGCAGCACCGCGGCGGCCGGTGGCGCCGGCGGCACCGCCAGCCCGGGTTCGGACGCGCGTGCCGCGGGGATCTGGGGCTCGGCGGGCGTGACGGCGACGGTCGGCGTGGGCCGCGGATCCGGGGTGGCGAGCGCGGTACGCCACGTGTGCCAGCGGTCGTGTTCGTCGGCCGGCAGGTCGAGGGAGGTCAGGATGCGGTCGACGAAGTCGGCGGAGGGGACGCGGGCGGCGTTGAGAGCGGCACTGACCGTGCTGGGTGAGTAGTTGGCGCGGGCGGCGATCGCGCGCTGGGTGCCGCGGCGGCGGATCAGGTCGCGTAGCCGCTGGTTGAAGTCGGTGGGGGTGACCGGGTCGTCCGCGGCCGGCGACACTCGCTGCCGGGTCAATGCGTCGCGGGCCCGTTCCCAGGTGAGCCGGAGCGCGCGTTCGTCCGCACCGCACGCGGTGCCGTACGCGTGGGTGACCTGCCAGGTGGGCAGCGCGTCGCCGGATGCGGCGCGGCTGAAGACCGAGGCGGAGTAGCCGCCGGTGCGTTCCAGCTCGGGGTATGTCTTGCCGGACGCGCTCCGCAGCCGGCGCAGGTGCTCGGCCAGCGCGGCCAGCTCCCGTACCCCGGTGGTGATCGTCTTTTCCGGCCGTCCCATTGCGGTAGAAAATACCGCACAATAGGGTCAAACCAGGCCCGCGTCGTGGACCAGGATGGCGATCTGGACGCGGTTGTTCAGGCCGAGCTTGGTCAGCAGGCGGGAGACGTGTGCCTTGACCGTGGCGACGCTCATGAACAATTCGCCGGCGATCTCCGCGTTGGACTTGCCCTGACCGACCGCGATCGCGACCTCGCGTTCCCGCTCGCTGAGCGTGCCGAGCAGTGCCAGCGGCCGGTTGCGGGCCGGTGCGGGTGCGGGCGCGGCGACGTGCGCGATCAGCTGGCGGGTGACGGTCGGGGAGAGCGTGGCCTCGCCGGACGCGACGCGGCGGACCGCGTGGATGATCTCGGTGGGCGGCGTGTCCTTGAGCAGGAAACCACTGGCGCCGGCGCGCAGCGCACGCAGCACGTACTCGTCCAGGTCGAACGTGGTCAGCACGATCACCTCGGGCGCGTCCGGGCGGGTGCGGACCGCCTCCGTCGCGGCCAGGCCGTCCACCCGCGGCATCCGGATGTCCATCAGCACCACGTCCGGGCGGTACGCCTCGATCGCGGCGGCCACCTCCGCGCCGTCCGCGGCCTCGCCGACCACGGTGATCTCCGGCGCGGCGCCGAGGATCATCGAGAGCCCGGTCCGGACCAGCGCGTCGTCGTCGACGATCAGCACGCGTACCGGCGGGGTCAGGTCTTCGGCCACGGCAGCCATGCCTCCAGCGTGAAGCCGCCGCCGGGCTCGCGGCGATGATCGAGTCGTCCACCGGCCAGTGTGGCACGCTCGGTCAGCCCGACCAGGCCGGTCCCCGCGCCGGGCAGCACCGGCGCTCCGACCGTGAGCGGGCCGGGGTTGCGCACCCGGATCGTCAGGCCGGAGCCGGGCACGCCCGCGACCGACACCGTGACCAGCGCGCCGGGCGCGTGCTTGCGGGCGTTCGTCAAACCCTCCTGGACCATCCGGTACGCCGTGCGCCCCACCGCGTCCGGCGGGTTCTCCGGACCGTCCGGCAGCTCCAGCGTGACCCGGGTGCCGGCCGCGCGCGACTCCTCGACCAGCGCGGTCAGGTCCGCCAGCGTCGGCTGCGGCCGCTCCGGCTCACCGGTGGGCGCGGGCTCGCGCAGCACGCCGATCACCTCGCGCAGGTCCTGCAACGCCTGGTGCGCGCTGGCCCGGATCACGCCGGCGGCCTTGGCCACCTCGGCGGCCGGGGCGTCCGGCCGGATCTCCAGCGCGCCCGCGTGCAGGCTGAGCAGCGAGATCCGGTGCGCGAGCACGTCGTGCATCTCGCGCGCGATTCGGGTCCGTTCCAGCTGCCGGGCCTGTGCCACGCGCAGCTGCTGCTCGGCCTCGGCGCGCTCGGCCCGGTCCCGCAGCGAGCGGACCAGCTGCCGGCGGGACCGGATCAGTGAACCCCAGAGCAGGTTGATCGACGCGAAGACCGCGGTCCAGGCGATGGTCGCCCAGTAGCCGATCGCCGGGTCCGGCCGTACCGCCGCGTAGACCAGCGTGGGCGCGACGTTGAGCGCGGTCAGCGCGGCCGCGACCGGGAAGCGGCGGTGCACGGCCACGCTGAACAGGATGATCAACGCGGCGCCGCCGCTGGCCGCGGAGAAGACGCCGAAGAGCACGCCGAGCAGCGCCAGCGACACCGGACGGCGGCGGCGCCACCAGAGCGCGACGCAGAGCACCAGGCTGAGCGCGAGATCCACGCAGAGCAGCCAGGCCGGGCCGCGGCGGACGCCGTCCGCGCCCCAGCCGTAGAACTCCTGCGCGGTCACCGCGATCGCGAAGCCCGTCGCGAAGAGGAACGTCAGCGAGTCGACCACCCAGTCCCGGGTGGTGCGCGGGCGGACCGGCTCGTCGTCGTCCAGCGCGTCCAGCGCACCGAGCAGTGAGGTCGCCACCATGATTCTCAGGCTACGGACCGGGCGCCGGGGGCCGGTACCGACCAAAGTCGAAGCGGAAACGCGACTTTGGTGACCGCGACGTCAACCGCGGGCCGACGCGGGCGACCGGGTGGCTCGGCCAGGCTTGTCGACATGATTACGGCTGACCACCTGACGAAACGGTACGGCGCGCACACCGCCGTCGACGATGTCTCGTTCACCTGCGAGCCCGGCACGGTCACCGGCTTCCTCGGCCCGAACGGCGCGGGCAAGTCCACCACCATGCGCATGATCTGTGGACTCACCGCACCCTCGGCGGGCAGCGCGACCGTGGCGGGCGTGCCGTTCCGGCGCCTCGACAACCCGGGCCGCCGGATCGGTGTGCTGCTGGACGCGTCCGCGCAGCACGGCGGCCGTACCGGCCGGGAGGTGTTGTCGCTGTCCGCGATGACCATGGGCGTGCCGCGATCCCGGGTGTCGGCCGTGCTGGACCTGGTCGGGCTGGACGGCAAGGCCGCGCGCAAGCGGGTACGCCAGTACTCGCTCGGCATGCGACAGCGGCTCGGCCTGGCTCACGCGCTGCTCGGCGAGCCCGGCATCCTGATCCTGGACGAGCCGGCGAACGGCCTCGACCCGGAGGGCATCTTCTGGATGCGCGGCCTGCTGCGTGACTTCGCCGACCGGGGCGGCACCGTGCTGCTCTCCTCGCACCTGCTGCGCGAGGTGGACGCGGTCGCGGACCGGCTGGTGATGATCGGCGGCGGCCGGATCGTGGCGCAGGGTGACAAGGCCGAGCTGCTGGCCGGCGGCGGGACGCTGGTCCGCGCGGTGGACCCGGCCGCGCTGGTCACCGCGCTGGACCGCGCCGGGCTGTCCCACACCCGGACCCAGGACGGCGCGCTGCTGGTCAGCGCGGAACCGGGCGCGATCGGGTGGGCCGCGGCCGAGAACAACGTGGTGCTGCTGGAACTCCGGCCCGCCGACGGCGGCGGCCTGGAGCAGATGTTCCTGAGCCTGACGGCCGCACCGGCCGCCGCGGGCGACGCTGTCAAGGAGGGCGCGCGATGACCGGGACCGTGGAGCTGGAGAGGCCGGCCACGCTGCCGGCCTCGCACGAGGGACGCGGCCACAGGCGGGCCTCGCTGCTCACGCTGACCGGCGTGGAGCTGCGCAAGCTCGCGGACACCCGGGCCGGCCTCTGGCTGCTGATCGTGATCGCGCTTTGCGTGGTGCTGACGCACGTGGTCATGCTGGCCACCGAGGAGCCGCGGAGCGCCGCGAACTTCGCCGAGCTGATGGGCTTCGCGCAGATCCCGGTCAGCATCCTGCTGCCGGTGCTGGGCATCCTGGCGATGACCGGCGAATGGTCGCAGCGGACCGCGCTGACCACGTTCGCGCTGGTCCCGGCGCGGGGCCGGGTGATCGCCGCGAAGCTGCTGGCCGCAATCGTGATCGCGCTGATCACCACGGCGGTGACCGCGGGCACGTCCGCGCTGGCGAATCTGGTCGCGATCGCGGTGGACGGCGACGGCTCCTGGACGCTCCAGCCGGAGGCACTGCTCGGCTTCGTCGCACTGGAGATCGCGTACGTCCTGATGGGTTCCGCGTTCGGCGCGCTGCTGCTCAACTCGCCGCTGGCGATCGTGCTCTACTTCGTGGTCCCGACGCTGTGGAGCACGCTCGGCGCGATGATCTCCCGGCTCCGCGACGTGGCCGCGTGGCTGGACATGAACACCACCTCGCTGCCGATCGGCAACGCGGATGTGACGTCCGGCGAGTGGGCCCGGTTCGGCGTGTCCGCGCTGTTCTGGGTGGCGGTCCCGCTCGTCCTCGGCACGATCCGGATCATGCGCCGTGAGGTGAACTGACGCTCCGGGGGGTGCGGCGGCTGCCGGGTCCGGTTCGGGCCCGGCAGCCGCGTGTCCTCAGAGCACCACCTCGGGTTTGATCCGGGCCACCGTCCACACTCGGTGGCGGCGCGCGCCGAGCGCCGTGAGCAGCAACGCGCCCAGCAGGTACGCGACCAGGATGGAGACCGCGCGGCCGACCGCCATCAGGTCGCCGCCGTACATCAGATGGCGCAGGCCCTCGACCGAGTAGCTCATCGGCAGCACGTGGTGCAGCCCGTGCAGCGGTGCCGGGATGGTCTGCCACGGGAACGTACCGCCCGCGCTGACCAGCTGCAGGACCATCAGCACCAGGCCGAGGAACTGGCCGACCGCGCCGAGCCAGGCGTTGAGCATGTGGATGATCGCGATGAACGTGGCGGACGCCAGCATCATGAACGCGGCCATGCCGGCCGGGTGCACCGGATCGAACCGCAGCGGGAACAGCACGACCGCGAAGAGCAGGCCCATCTGCGCGGCACCGAGCAGCGCGGGCGCGAGCCAGCCGCCGACCGCGACCCGCAGGCCGGACTGGTTGGCCGCCATCGCACGCGTCGAGAGCGGACGGACCAGCAGGAACAGCACGTACCCGCCGATCCACGCGGCCAGCGAGAGGAAGAACGGCGCTAGGCCGGCGCCGTAGTTGGCGGCCTCGTTCTGGCGCACGGTCTGCACGTCGACCGGGTCGGCGATGGTGCCGGCGGTGGCGGCGCGCGTGCTGTCGTCCAGCCTCGGGATCTCGGCCAGTCCGCCGCGCAGGCCGGTGGCCAGGTCGCGGGCGTTCGTGGCGAGCGTGCCGAGGCCCTGCTCCAGATCCGCCGAACCGTCCGCGAGCTTCGCGGAACCGCTGGCGGACGCGGCGAGACCGTCCCGGAGCGCGATCGCGCCCTTGCTGATCGTGTCGCTACCGTCCGCGAGCCGGGTGGCGCCGGTGTTCAGCGCGGCCGCGCCGACCGCGGCGTCGTTGATGCCGGCGGTGAACCCGGGCACGGTACGGGCCAGCGCGGTCGCGCCCGCGTCGACCTGTTCCGCGCCGAGCGCGAGCGAGTCGAGCCGGGTGGCGAGCGCGGCCATGTTCGCCCGTGAGGTGGCCAGCGCGGCGCGGATCTCGTCCAGCCTGGCGCCGAGCGCGGCCACCTCCCCCTCGGGCACCCCGAGCGCGGCCAGCCGCCCGGTCAACTCGGCGTCGGGGCTGCTCACGGCGGCACCGGCCGGCACATCAGGATCGGCGAACCCACCGGCCGCGGTGGCAGCCTCGCGCGCGCCGGCCGCGACCGACGCGGCGCCGTCCGCGAGCGTGCGTGCCGACCCGGGCAGCGCGGCCGACGACGTGCGCAGCGTGCTCAGCCCACCGGCGAGGTCGTCCGCGCCGGTGGCCAGCGTGCGCGCGCCGGCGCCACCGGCCTGCGCCGCCGCGGCCAGGTCACGAGCGCTGCCGAGCAGGTCGTGGTCGCCGCCGGCCAGTTTGGCGCTGCTGTTCGCGATCTTCTCCGCGCCGTCGTGCGCCTTGCCCGCGCCCTCGGCGAGCTTGTCCGCACCGTCCGCCGCCTCGGACGTCCGCTCGTAGATGTGCTGGAAACCGAGCAGGAACCGCTCGGCCGCGCGCGTGCCGATCTGGCGGGACAGCGAGTCCTGGATCTTCGTGGCGACCTGCGCCGCGATCGTGTGCACCACATAGTTGTTCGCGTCGTTGGTGGTCAGCACGATCGTGCCGGCACGCGGCGGACCGCCGCCCTCGACCGCCTCGGTGGTGGAGATCAGCGCGGCGGAGAAGTCGGCCGGGATGCGCAGTGCGAAGTCGAACTCGCCGTCCCGGACACCGGCCTCCGCCGCGTCCGCGGTGGTGCGCCGCCAGTCGAACGCGCCGTCCTCGACGAGTTCCGTGCCGACCTGCGCACCGGCCTGCATCAGCGAGCCGTCCCGCTGGGTGGCGCCGACGTCGTCGATCACCAGCGCGGCCGGCACCCGGTCCAGCCGCGCGTACGGGTCGGAGTTCGCGTAGAGGTACAGACCGCCGTAGAGCAGCGGGACCGCGGCCAGCGCCAGTACCACCAGCCTCGGGGTACGGCCGGCGGTGAGCCTGCGCAGCTCCGAGACGGCCAACCGGACAGCACTCACGAAATCTCCTCGGTGTGTCGGCCCATCGATGCGGTGTCCCGGGTCAGGCCGGACGTGCCCAGCTCCCGGCGGCGGACCGTGCCGATGGTGAAGCCACCGGCCGCCGGTGCGTCCGGGTCGGCGTTGCCGAGCCGGACCGCGCGCAGTCCGAGCAGCTCCGCCGAGGTGTCCGTGCACTGCACGATCACGCCGTAGCCGCGCGCCGCGAGCACGCCGGCCAGGTCCCACCAGGCGCCGGGCCCGCCGCCGTGCCGGTCCGGGAGGGTCAGCACGAGCACGCCGACACCGGGCCGGAGCGCGGCCAGTTCGGCGAGCACGCGGGTGCGCACCGGGCCCGGCACGTGCTCGGTGCGGGTCTCCGCGTAGACCAGCGCGCCGTGCCGGTCCAGCCACTCCCGGACCGCCCGCCGGCCGGCCCGGGCTCGCGCCATCGACAGTTCCTCGCCGACCACGGCCGCGAGCGGCAGCATCTCGTCCGGTTCGCTGATACCGGGCACGTCGACCAGTGCCACCGCCTCGCGCAGCCGCTTCCCGGAGTGCCGGCCGTCCAGCGTGACGTCGCCGGCGCCCGGTTCCAGCCGGCCGCCGAGCGCCAGCGCGAGCGCGGTGTGGCCGTGGCCGGGCGGCCCGGCGACCGCGACCCGGCGGCCCGCGACCACGCCGACGCTGGTCGGCCGCAGCAGCAGCCCGTGCGGCCCTTTCGCGGTGACCGCGCGGGCCTCGATCGCCACCGCCTCGACCGGTTCCTCCAGCAGCACCTGCGGCTGGGTCTCCACCGCGTACAGTCGCTCGATCTCCGTGGCGAACAGCGCGGAGAGCAGCCGGCGGCGCGGCCGGAGCGTGGGCGTGAGGTGGCCGGACCGCCGGGACAGGCCGCCGGGCAGGATCTCGAACCGGCGGATCTGCTCGGCCGCCGACGTCCGCGCGTTGGCCGCGTCGATCGCCACCCGGATCGCCTCGATCACCCGTGGGTCCGCGGCCGGGCTCTCCGCGTCCGGGAACGCGCGCCGGACGGCGCTCTCCTCCAGTGCGATCAGCCCCGCGACGTACGGCCGTCGCTCGCCGACCGCCAGGCAGTGCGCGACCAGCGGGTGTGCGCGTACCGCCTCCTCCAGCGCGACCGCGGCGACGCGCCGCCCGGACTGCAGCGTGATCATGTCCTCGACGCTGCCGGCGATCCGCAGGTAGCCGTCGTCATCCAGCGCGCCGAGGTCACCGGTGTGCAGCCAGCCGGACGCGTCCACCACCGGCTCCCGGTCGACCTCGGACGGTCCGTCGTAGCCGGGGAAGACGCCCGGGCCGCGCACGAAGACCTCACCGTCCGGGCTGACTCGCACCTCGACGCCGGGCAGCGGCGTGCCGACCGTGCCGGGCCGGTGCAGCGCCGGCGTGTTCAGCGTGACCGCGGCGGTGGCCTCGGTCAGCCCGTAGCCGGTGAGCAGCGGCAGGCCCGCACCGTGGTACAGCCGGCCGAGCCGGTCGCTGACCGGTGCGCCACCCGTGATCAGGTACTCGGTCCGGCCGCCGAGCGCCTCCCGCAGCGCCGCGAACGCCCGCTCGTGCCGCCCGCGCCGCAGCCGTCCGCGCAGCCCGCCGGTCCCGGCCAGCGCGGCCCGCTCGGCCGCGTCGTCGCCGCCCAGGTGCCGGCCCCACAGGTGCTCGAAGAAGCGCGGCGGCGCGGCCAGCACCGCGGGCCGCAGCTCGGCGAGATCGGCCAGGATCCGCTCCGGACCGGTGTGCGCGACCCGCGCGCCGCCGATCAGCGCCGCCAGGTGCACGATCCGCCCGAAAATGTGCGACAGCGGCAGCGCGGACAGCACCGTGCGCGGCTCGCCGCCGAACAGCTGCGGCAGCGCCTCCCGGATCGCGCGCGCGGCCGTGTCGAGATTCGCGTGGGTGAGCCGGCAGGCCGCGGGCCGCCCACCGACGCCGGACGTGTAGACGACGGTGGCGACCGCACCGGACGGCATCGCGGCCGGCGGAATCGTGCCGAGCGTCGGCACGTCCAGCGCGGACAGCGGCGTCAGCGGCCCGCCCACACCGGCCTGCCAGGCGTGCGGCAGACCGGCCGCCGCCACCCGCGTGGTCAGCGCCGGATCGTCGACGGTGACCACGCAGGCAGCCGCGCCGCAGCACCGCAGCATCCAGTCCAGCTGCTCACCGGGCACCTCCTCCTGCAACGCGACCGGAATCGCCCCGATCCACCAGGCCGCCAGGTCCGTGACCGCCCACTCGTACCCCGGCGGGCCCAGGATCGCGATCCGGTCCCCCGCGCCGAGCCCGGCCGCGAGCAGCCCGCCCGCCCGCTTGCTGATCCGGGTCTGCAGCTCGGCGGGAGCAAGTTCATGCCAGCCGGCGACGGTCCGTTCACAGAGGAGGGCGCGCTCCGGCCACCGCTGCGCCGACACCGCCACACCGGCAGCGTAAGACCGATCGAAGCCCTGTATAACGTTAATCGGTCTTACCGGCCAAGAGACGACATGATGTGCTAAGAACCGAAATTCCTTCAGAAGTCGATATTCCCGCTTCCGGCGTGGCCGGGTCACGGTGCTCCCGCGGGCACCGGTCCCGCCCACCCCACCACCCAAAATCGCGCCCGCAACCCTTGCCGCACCTGCCACGTCCCCCGCTTGCCGCGTTGCCCGCGCTTGCCGCGTTGCCCGTGCTTGCCGCAGTTCCTGCTTGCCGCGTTACCCGCGCTCGCCGCGCACGTGCCCGTTGCCGCGTTGAGGCGTTGCGCCGCCCGCCACCTCAACGGGGCACTTCGTGCCGAAATTTCGGCATGAAGCAGATCGCCATGGCGTTTCGGTGCGCCCGGCGGCCGTCCGCCACCCGCGACGGGAGTGGAAGGGAGGAGCGCCAGCGACGACCGGTGCCCGCGGGAGCATACGGATCGCGGCCACGCCGGAAGCGGGTGTATCCGCGTTTTGAAAGGTTTTCAGGCGGCGATCTGGTCGCGGATGCCGGTGTTGAGCCAGGAGAGGACCGCGTCCGGCCAGGCCGGGGGTGAGAAGAGATAGCCCTGGCCGAACGGGCAGCCCATGTCCAGCAGCATCTGCCTGTGCGCCGGGTCCTCGACGCCCTCCGCGACCACGCCGAGGTTGAGGTTGTCGGCGATGCTGACGATCGCGGCGACCAGCGCGCGCTGCTGCCGGCTGCTGGAGATGTCGTCGATGAACGATTTGTCGATCTTCAGGATGTCGACCGGCATCTGGCGGAGGTAGCTGAGCGAGGAGTAGCCGGTGCCGAAGTCGTCGATCGCGATCCGCACGCCCATCTCGCGCAGCCGGGCCAGGTCCTGCCAGACCGACTCGTCGTCGCGCAGCAGCAGGCTCTCGGTGATCTCCAACAGCAGGCGCCACGGTGCCACGCCGCTCTCCGTGATCACCTTGGCCACCTCGTCGACGAATCCGGGGCTGCGGAACTGCCGCGCGGAGACGTTCACCGAGACGTAGCGCAGCGGCGCGGCCGGGACGAGTTGCCGCCAGCTCGCGATGGCCAGCAGCGCCTCGCGCAGCACCCAGGCGCCGATCGGCACGATCGCGCCGTTCTCCTCCGCGACCTCGATGAACTCGCCCGGCCCGATCAGGCCGCGGGTCGGGTGCTGCCAGCGGACCAGCGCCTCCAGCCCGACGATGTCCTCGGTGGCCAGGTCCACGATCGGCTGGTACTGCAGGACCAGTTGCTGGTCCTCGACCGCGGTGCTGAGCGCGGCCCGCATCTCCAGCCGCTCCACCATCGCGGTGTGCAGGTCGGTCTGGTAGCGCTGGTAGCGACCTTTCCCGTCGCCCTTCGAGACGTACAGCGCGAGGTCGGCCTGGCGTTGCATCTCGGCCGCGTCGTGCGCCTCCACGCTGGTGGTGACGCCGATGCTGACCGCACCGCCGACCATCGCGGAGCCGCCGCTGTCGTAGCGCAGCTCGAACGGTTCCGCGCACGCCTCGACGATCCGGGCGGCCACGTCGTCCGCCTCGGCCGGGCCGTGCGACTGCTCGATCAGCACCGCGAACTCGTCGCCGCCCATCCGGGCCACGGTCTCCTGCGGGCCGACCACGCCGGCGATCCGGGCGCCGACCGCGGCCAGCAGCCGATCGCCGACGACCAGGCCGAGCGTGTCGTTGACCACCTTGAAGTCGTCGATGTCGATGAACAGCAAGCCGACCACGGACCGGTCGCGCTGGGCCAGCGTGAGCGCGTGCTCCAGCCGGTTCTGCAGCAGCAGCCGGTTCGCCAGGCCGGTCAGCGTGTCGTGGAAGGCCTGGTGGGCGAGGTCGCTCTCCAGTCGGCGGCGCTCGGTGACGTCGCGCATGGTCAACACGGCGCCGCGTACGGTCGGCTCGTCGCGCATGTCCTGGATCGTGCACTCGACCTGCACGGTGCGGCCGTCCGCGCCCAGCCCGACCAGGTCGAACGCGGTCGCCTGCCCCCGGCCGGCGCGCAGTCGCTGCAGTGCCTCGCGCAGCCGTTCGTGCTGCTCGCCCACGATCAGGTCGGTGACCGGCGTGCCGGCCAGCGTGGGCGCGGCCGTGCCGAAGACGTTCGCGGCGGACGGGCTGGCGTACCCGATCCGGTCGTCGTCGCCGACGATCAGGATCACGTCGGACGTGTTCTGGATCAGCGTCCGGAAGTAGGACTCGTGCTTCCGCCGGCTGATCTCCGCGCCGAGCGCTATCCGGTCGATCGCCATCGTGCCCTGCGACACCAGCGCCTCGAACACCGGTCGCAGCCGCCACAGCACCGGCTCGCGCGCGGCCAGGCAGATCCAGGTGAACTGCAGCGTGGACGAGCCCTCCTCGGGCAGTAGCGGTCCCGGTGCGCGCAGCGCGACCGTGAAGCCGTCCAGCGGTTCGCCGTGCGTCGGCGGTAGCGCCTCGACCGGTTGCAGCGTGACGCCGTCCGCGAAGAACTCCTCCCGGGTCATGCCGGTGAAGATGCCGGCGCTCTCCAGCACGTACGGCTCGTCCGGCGGCATCAGCTCCGCGACCGCGGCCCGGACCGCGGCCGCGACCTCGGCCGGGGTGGCCGCGGAGACGAGTTGCGCACCGGCCTCGCGCAGCACCCGCTCCCGGTGGCTGATCTGCCGGTGGTCCGCGAGCAGCCCGGCGAGCCGGCCGATGACCAGCAGGAACATCAGCGCGGAGAACGCCGCGATGACCGGCGCGTCGGAGACCGCGCCGTCCAGGTTCTCGTAGACCAGCACGGCCGGCGCGACCAGCGCGGCCGCGACCAGCGTGGCGAGCCGGCGCCACCCGGCGGCCCGCGGCAGGGCTCCCGCCTGCGTGTGCGCGGTGAGCCGGGTCATCGACGGGTCCAGCGCCGCGTACCCGAGCAGCGTGTAGAAGACGACCCAACCCAGGTCGATCGAGCTGCCGGTGTGCCAGTCCCGGTTGAGCCGGTGCAGGCCGTAGAGCATGTCGGTGCCGAGCAGCGCGGTCACGCCGGCGGTGAGCGCGGTGATCGAGGTGTGCCGGGTGCCGGGCGCGCCGAGCAGCCGCACCAGCATGGCGAGCGCGAGCACGTCGCCGATCGGATAGCCGATCGCGGTGAGCTTCTCCGCCGTGCTCAGGTCCGTGTCCCGGACGAACGGGCCGATCCAGAACACCCAGACCAGCAGCGCGATAGCGGCCGTCGGGACCAGCGCGTCGAGCAGCGCGGCCCGATCCGCCGCGCCGGACCGGAACCGGATGAAGATCAGCAGTGCGGCGGCCAGCAGCGGATAGGACAGCAGGTAGAACGCGTCCGCCACGGACGGGAACCGGGCACCGCCGCCGAGCAGGTTGTAGATCGCATCGCCGAGCGTGAACGTCACCAGCACGCCGCACAGCAGGAACCAGGGCAGCGCCCGTCCCGGCCGGTTGAGGAGCACCCCGGCCAGCACCGCGATCGAGGCGGAGAAGCCGAGCGCGGCCCACACCGCGCCCTCGTACGCCGGAACCGCGTAGTAGGCGCCGGTCAGCGCGACCATCCACACGCCGAAGCAGGCCCGCGCGAGTCGGGTGGACATCAGCTCTCCGTTCCGGTGTTGCTTCCGAGGTGCATTTCGGTAGCAAACCGGTGGATCTGACTAATATCCACTTAATTCAATCGCTGGCGTCACCGGGCGGGTCTCCATGGCCGCCACCGGCGCTCGCGGGTGCCGCGGCCGGCAGGCTTGCGATCACCCCGAGCGCGGTGGCAGCCGCGATCGACCGTCTCATGGCGCAACTTTAGGGTTGTGCCGAGCGCCGCTGCGGCGCCACCCGAGGCTAATTGCCACCTTTGAATGAGTTGTTGCGACGGTGCTACTGCTGCTGGGTCCAGACCTGCTCGTCCAGCCACTTCGCGTGGGTCTCCCACGCGGACTGCTTGGTGCAACCGAGCGACTGTCCGATTTGGGCCCACGACGCGCCGGCCTTGCGAGCGGTGCGCACGTCGAGCTGCCGGCCGTAGGTCGCCTTGCGGGCGATCAGTTCGCCGAGGGCCAGCAGCTCCAGCGCCTCCTCCTTGGACAGCGGGGCCAGACCGGGGTCGAGCGGGGTCTCGTCCGGGGACGACGATGCCGAGGCCAGGGCATCGCGGGTGCGCAGAATGTCGTAGCGGGCCACGGCAGTCAACAGGGTGTACTCGTACTCGAGATCATCCGGCGCAGGCATGTCTCCAGCGTGCCCGTCAAGACGTCTTGACGGCAACCGATTCCCACGTCAGAAAACAGACCAAAACCCATAAAACCGCGGCCAGCGTACGCGGAGAGTCCGCGACCGGAAACGATCAGCTGAGCCCGATGCTCGCCAGCATCGCGACCGCCTCGTCCGGGCCGGGCAGCGACTCCCATCCCGCGCGCAGGTCGCGTACCCGCTGACGATAACCGTCGTCGGCCAGCACCGCGGCGACCTCGGCCGCGGCCCGCTCCGGCTTGACCGTCTCCGCGTGCAGCACCCGGCCGAGGCCCAGCGCCTCCACCCGGGCGCCGTTGTCCGGCTGGTCCGCACCGAGCGGGGTCAGCAGCATCGGCAGGCCATGCGCGATCGCGCCGAGCACGCTGCCCGAGCCACCGTGCGAGATGACCAGATCGCAGCGGTGCAGCAGCTCGTCCTGCGGCACGAACCGTTCGATCCGCACGTGCGGCGGCTGCGGGCCGAAGACCGCCGGATCGATGTGCCGGCCCACGGTCATCACCAGGTCGGCGGGCAGCTCACGCAGGCCCGCGAGCATCCGCTCGAACAGGTCGCCGGACTCGGTGTTGAACGCGGTGCCGAGCGTGAAGTAGATCAGCGGGCGTTCGCCGCGTTCCGCCGGCACGGGCAACGCCGAGGCCGGCCGGATCGCGCGGGCCGTGGGCGGCAGCGGGAACGCCGGGTCGCGGAAGCCGGGCGGGGCCGGCTCCAGCATCAGGTGCCGCCCGAGCATGGCCAGCTCCCGGTCCGGCGGCAGGCCGAACTCGGCGCGCACCTCGCCGATCGCCTCCGCCGTGTATCCGGCCTGCATGAACGAGCCGGCCACCAGCACCACCACGGTCGCATACGGCAGGCCCAGCTTCTCCGCCGCGATCATCGCGCCCACGTTCACCTCGTCGCAGACGATCAGATCCGGCCGCCACCGGTCCGCCAGTTCCAGGATTTGCGCCGCGCGCTCCCGTCCCGACTTGCGGATGAAGTGATCCGTGATGACCCGCCGCTCGCGCTCCAGGTCCAGCGGAGCGAGCGGTTCGCGCTCGGGCCGCGGCTCCGCCGGCGGCGGCCCGCCGTCGGACAGCGGCACGAACCCGGCGTCCCGGATCGCGCCGGCCATCTGCGGCCCGCCCAGCACCGCGACGGTGTGGCCGGCCCGCTGCGCCGCGCGGGCGATCGGGACGAGCGGCAGGAAGTGCCCGAACCCCCCGATGAAGGAGAAGAGGATGCGCATGCGCGAATCTTATTATATGAGAGGTCTATCCCGCTGTACGGGATGTCGGGTCTACCGTCGGGGTATGTACACGCACGGTCATCATGAGTCGGTGCTGCGCTCGCACCGCTGGCGCACCGCGGAGAACTCGGCCGCCCACCTGCTGCCGCACCTGCGCCCCGGCCAGTCACTGCTGGACATCGGCGCCGGCCCCGGAACGATCACCATGGACCTGGCCGCGCTGGTCGCACCGGGCCGGGTCACCGCCACCGAGATCAGCGAGGACGCGCTGGCACTGTCCCGGGCCGAGGCCGCCACCCGCGGCATCACCACCGTCGATTTCACGGTGGCCGACGTGCACACGCTGCCGTTCCCCGACGACACGTTCGACGTGGTCCACGCCCACCAGGTGCTCCAGCACGTCACCGACCCGGTCCGCGCACTCACCGAGATGCGCCGCGTCTGCCGGCCCGGCGGCGTGGTCGCGGTCCGCGACAGCGACTATGACCGCTTCGCCTGGCACCCCGCAGTCCCGGAACTGGACGAGTGGCTCGCGCTCTACCGCGCCACCGCCCGCGCCAACGGCGGCGAGCCCGACGCCGGCCGCCGCCTGCTCTCCTGGGCCCTGGCCGCCGGCTACACCGACATCACACCTGGCGCCGCCGTCTGGTGCTACGCCACCCCCGACGACCGCCGCTGGTGGGGCGCCCTCTGGGCCGACCGGATCACCCAGTCCGCCATGGCCCACCAGATCCTGGCCGCCGGCACCGCCACCGAGCACGACCTCCAACGCCTCGCCACCGCATGGCGCCGCTGGTCCGACGCGCCCGACGGCTGGTTCACCATCCTCCACGGCGAACTCCTCTGCCGCGCCTGACCGTGACAAATGGCGCCTGCCGCACGGTGGGACGCGGCTATGAACGGTGGGAACCGGTAGATCACTTCGAGGGTTCAGCCGACGGCTGCGGGGCCGAGGACGCTCTTCAGGTCGCCCATCAGGGCGGTGGTCGGAGCGACGCGGGTGCCGAGGCGGAGGACGGTGGTGCGGCCGCCGTTGACGAGTTTGACGTGGATCTCGTTGTCGCCGGGGTGCAGCATCAGCACCTCCTTCAGGCGTTCGACCAGGGGTGGGGTGCAGCGGGTGATCGGCATGGTGAGCACGACGGGCTTGGCGTCGGGGTTGGCGGTGACGTCGGGCATCATCATGTCCATCGCCATGATGCGCGGGGTGTCGTCGCGGCGGTCGATGCGGCCCTTGACGACGACGATCGCGTCCTCGGCGATGTACTGGCCGACCATCTCGTAGGTGTTCGGGAAGAACAGTGCCTCGACGCCGCCGGCCAGGCCCTCCAGCGTGGCGGAGGCCCAGGCCTTGCCCTGCTTGGTGACGCGGCGCTGGACGCCGGAGAGGATGCCGGCCAGCGTGACGACGGCGCCGTCCGGGACGGTGCCCTCCTCGGCGAGCGCGGCGATGCTGGTGTCGGCGTGCTGCTGGAGGACGTGCTCGAGGCCGAAGAGCGGGTGGTCGGAGACGTAGAGGCCGAGCATCTCGCGCTCGAACGCCAGCTTGTCGCGCTTGTCCCACTCCGAGTCGGGGATGGTCGGCATGGCCACGGTGGCGGACGGGGCCGCGTCGCCGAAGCCGGCGCCGAACAGGTCGAACTGGCCGACCGCCTCGTTCTTCTTGACGCCGGAGTACGCGTCGATCGCCTCCGCGTGCACGGCGAGCAGGCCCTTGCGGGTGTGGCCCATCGAGTCGAACGCGCCGGCCTTGATCAGCGATTCGATCGTCTTCTTGTTGCAGGCGACCGCGTCGACCTTGGACAGGAAGTCGTAGAAGTCGGTGTACTTGCCCTTCTCGTCCCGGCAGCGGCGGATCGCCTCCACCACGTTCGTGCCGACGTTGCGGACCGCGGCGAGACCGAACCGGATGTCCTTGCCGACCGGGGTGAACGGGCCGGCCGACTCGTTGACGTCCGGCGGGAGCACGCTGATCCCCATCCGCCGGCACTCGGCGAGGTAGAGCGCCATCTTGTCCTTGTCGTCGCCGACCGAGGTGAGCAGGCCGGCCATGTACTCCGCGGGGTAGTTGGCCTTGAGGTAGCCGGTCCAGTAGGAGACCAGCCCGTAGCCGGCGGTGTGTGCCTTGTTGAACGCGTAGTCCGCGAACGGGACCAGCACGTCCCAGAGCTTCTGGATCGCCTCGTCGGAGTAGCCGTTGCCGCGCATGCCGTCGCGGAACGGGACGAACTCCTTCTCCAGCACCTCTTTCTTCTTCTTGCCCATCGCGCGGCGCAGCAGGTCGGCCTGGCCGAGCGAGTAACCGGCCAGCTTCTGTGCGGCGCGCTGCACCTGCTCCTGGTAGACGATCAGCCCGTAGGTCGGGCCGAGGATCTCCTTGAGCGGCTCCTCCAGCTCCGGGTGGATCGGGATGATGTCCTGCAGGCCGTTCTTGCGCAGCGCATAGTTGGTGTGCGAGTCCGCACCCATCGGGCCGGGCCGGTAGAGCGCCAGCACCGCCGAGATGTCCTCGAAGTTGTCCGGTTTCATCAGGCGCAGCAGCGAGCGCATCGGGCCGCCGTCGAGCTGGAACACGCCGAGCGTGTCACCGCGGGCCAGCAGCTCGTAGGTGGCCTTGTCGTCCAGCTCCAGCGCGAGCAGGTCCAGCTTGAGACCGTGGTTGATCTCGATGTTCTTGACCGCGTCGTCGATGATCGTCAGGTTGCGCAGGCCGAGGAAGTCCATCTTCAGCAGGCCGAGCGTCTCGCAGGTCGGGTAGTCGAACTGCGTGATGATCGCGCCGTCCGCGTCCCGGCGCATCAGCGGGATGTGCTCGATGATCGGCTCGGCGGACATGATGACGCCGGCGGCGTGCACGCCGGTCTGCCGGATCAGGCCCTCGATCCCGCGCGCGGTGTCGATCACCTTCTTGACGTCGTGCTCCGCCTCGTAGAGCGCGCGGATCTCGGTCGCCTCGGAGTACCGCGGGTGGTTCGAGTCGAAGATGCCGGAGAGCGGGATGTCCTTGCCCATCACGGCCGGCGGCATGGCCTTGGTGATCCGGTCGCCGACCGCGTACGGGTAGCCGAGCACGCGGGCGGAGTCCTTGATCGCGGCCTTCGCCTTGATCGTGCCGAACGTGGCGATCTGGGCGACCCGGTCCTCGCCCCACTTGTCCGTCACGTAGCGGATCACCTCGGCACGCCGGCGCTCGTCGAAGTCGATGTCGACGTCGGGCATCGAGACGCGGTCCGGGTTCAGGAACCGCTCGAAGATCAGGCCGTGCGGCAGCGGGTCCAGGTCGGTGATGCCCAGCGCGTACGCCACCAGCGAGCCGGCCGCGGAGCCACGACCCGGGCCGACCGCGATGCCGTTCCGCTTCGACCACTGGATGAAGTCCGCGACCACCAGGAAGTATGACGGGAAGCCCATCTGGATGATGATCCCGAGCTCGTACTCCGCCTGCGCGACGTGCGTCTCCGGGATGCCGTTCGGGAAGCGCCGCTTGAGCCCCTCGAACGCCTCCTGCCGGAAGTACGACTCCTCCGTGTGGCCCTCCGGCACCGGGAAGCGCGGCATCAGGTTCTTGAACGTGAACATGCCGGTGGTGTCGACCTTCTCGGCCACCAGCAGCGTGTTTTTACACCCCTCCTGCCAGGCGTCGGAGGAGTCGATCGCCCGCATCTGGTCCGCGGACTTCACGAAGTAGCCGTTGCCGTCGAACCGGAACCGGTTCGGGTCGTCCACGTTCGCGCCTGTCTGCACGCAGAGCAGCACGTCGTGCGCGGCGGACTGCTCCTCGTAGGTGTAGTGCGAGTCGTTGGTGACCACCGGCTTGATGTTCAGCTTCCGGCTGATCTCCAGCAGGCCGTCGCGGACCCGGCGCTCGATCTCCAGCCCGTGATCCATGATTTCCAGGAAGTAGTTGTCCTTCCCGAAGATGTCCTGGTACTGCCCGGCGACCTTGAGCGCCTCCTCGGGCTGGCCCAGGCGCAGGCGGGTCTGCACCGCGCCGGACGGGCAGCCGGTGGTCGCCATGATCCCCTTGGCGTGCTCGGAGATCAGCTCCATGTCCATCCGCGGCCACTTGACGTAGTGGCCCTCGAACGAGGCGCGCGAGTTCAGCTTGAAGAGGTTCTTCAGGCCCTCCGCGGACTGCGCCCACATGGTCATGTGGGTGATCGCGCCGTTACCGGAGACGTCGTCCGACTTCTGCTCCGGCCGACCCCACTTCACGCGCTGCTTGTGGAAGCGGGACTCGGGTGCGACGTACGCCTCGACGCCGATGATCGGCGTGATCTCCGCGGCCTTGGCCTGCTTGTAGAAGTCGTACGCCCCGTGCATGTTGCCGTGGTCACTGATCGCCACGGCCGGCATGCCGAGCCGCTTCGCCTCCTTGAAGAGATCCTTCAACCGGGCCGCTCCGTCGAGCATCGAATACTCCGTGTGCACGTGGAGGTGCACGAACGAATCGCCCACGGCAGGACTCACCCCGTCTTCGAATCTGCTTCCAGCGCTCCCCGGAGCGACCACTCTAGTCGTTTCCGGGGAGCCGGACGGCGTCGGAACGGGGGTGTTTCGTCACGCCTTCGTGAAGACCCAGGCCCGCATCAGGAGGAACCGCAGCAAGGTGGCCATCAGGTTGGCGCCGACGAGTATCAGCAGCTCAATGACCCTGTGTGGGGTCTCTGTGACTGCGTGCAACGCGGCCAGTGATCCGCTGGTCAAGCCGAGGCCTAGACCGAAGATCATCAATCCCTGGAGGTGGTGCCGCGCCGCGCCCTCGGTGCCCTGCACGCCGAACGTGAAGCGCCGGTTCGCGGCCGTGTTGCCGACCGCGGTAATCAGCAACGCCAGCAGGTTCGCGGCCTGCGCTCCGAGACCGAGCCGGAGGAGTGCATAGATCACCAGGTATGCGAGCGTGCTGGCCACGCCGACCGCGGCGAACCGCAGCAGCTGGCCGGTCATCCCCACCGGTACGCCAGGGACCGGGGCGAGCGGCGCGCGGCCGAGCTGGGTGCGCAGCTCGGCCACGGGCAGCCGGCCGGTGGCGAGCGCGCGGCCGAGGCGGGCGATGCCCTTCAGATCCGCGACCGCGGTCGACACGATGTCGACGCGGCTGTCCGGGTCGTCGACCCAGTCCACCGGCACCTCGTGGATCCGCAGGCCGGCGCGCTGCGCCAGGACCAGCAGTTCGGTGTCGAAGAACCAGCCGGTGTCCTCGACCAGCGGCAGCAGCCGGTCGGCCACGTCCTTGCGGATCGCCTTGAAGCCGCACTGCGCGTCGGAGAAGCTGGCCTGCAACGTGCCGCGCAGGATCAGGTTGTAGCCGCGGGAGATGATCTCGCGCTTGGCGCCGCGGACCACCCGCGCGTTGCGGGACAGCCGGGACCCGATCGCCACGTCGCTGTGCCCGGAGATCAGCGGCGCGACCAGCGGCAGCAGCGCGGCCAGGTCGGTGGAGAGGTCCACGTCCATGTACGCCAGCACCGGCGCGCCGGACGCGGACCACACCTCCTTCAGCGCATGGCCGCGGCCCTTGCGCGGCAGGTGGGTGACCGACACGCCGGGTAGCGCCGCCGCGAGCCGCCGCGCGACCTCGAGCGTGCCGTCCGTGCTGGCGTTGTCCGCGACGGTGATCCGGAACGGGTACGGGAAGGACGCGCTGAGGTGCTCGTGCAGCCGGCGCACGCACGGCTCCAGGTCGCGCTCCTCGTTGTAGACCGGGATGACCACGTCGAGCGCGGCGGTGACCGGTGCGGTCGCCGGCGGTGCGCTCTCTCCGGCGGTGATCGGCATGGCTCAGCTCTCCTGCGACGCGGAGGCGGGCACGGTCAGGTCGTAGACGGTTGTGTCGTCCACGGTCTGCGACGCGAAGTTGGCCTGGACCCACGTGGCGATCTCCGCGCTGACCTGGCTGCTGCCGTCGCGTCCGCCGCCGCCGAAGCCGCCGTCCCCGATGAAGTAGTGGATCTTTCCTTCTTCGACGTACTCCTGGAACTGCGCGAGCGAGGGTGCCGGATCGGTGCCGTTGAAGCCGCCGATCGCCATCACCGGGTCACCGGTGGCCAGCTGATACCCGGAGGCGCGGTTCGAGCCCACCGCGGCCGCGATCCAGGTGTATCGATCCGCGTCCTTCTCCAGCAGCGCGATCATCTCGTCGCTCGGCGCGGAGCCGTTGAGCAGCCCACCCATGCCTCCGGCGTTGCCCCGGCCACCGAAGCCGTAGAACGGCTGCCCCTGCGCGCCGCCGGGAAAAACGCCGTTCGGCATGGCCTGGCCGCCGCCGGGCATGGTCTGCCCTCCACCGGGGATGGCCTGGCCGCCGCCCGGGAAGCCGCCGGGGAAACCGCCTCGGCCGCCGCGTCCGCCGCCGCCCGGACCGCCGCCGAAGCCACCGGCCGTCATCGGCCCGGCCGACGGGATCGAGCCGGTGTGCGGCGTACCCGCGGTGTCGATGGCGTAGGCAGCGGGTGCCGCCAGCGTGATCGCGGCCGCGACCACGCCGACCGGCACCGCGATCCGCGCGGCCAGCCGGCTGGTCGCCGCCAGCGCCACCGCGGCCGCGATCCCGCCGATCAGCACGGTCCAGCGCAGCCAGGGCAGCCAGTCCGCGCTGCGCCCGAGCAGCACCCAGGCCCAGACCGCGGTGCCCGCGACCGTCACGGCCAGCAGCGCGATCGCCCACGGCCTGCGCCGCCGGGACCAGAGCAGCGTTCCGCCCATGCCGGTCAGCGCGCCGATCGCCGGCGCCAGCGCGACCGTGTAGTACGCGTGAAAGATGCCCTGCATGAAGCTGAACGTGAGCGCGGTGACGACGAGCCAGCCACCCCAGAGCACAAAAGCCGCACGGGTACGGTCGGTGCGCGCCCGGCGCGCGGTGATCACCAGTCCGGCGATCATCAGCAGCAGCGCGGCCGGCAGCAGCCAGGCGATCTGACCGCCCTGTGCGGAGTCGAACATCCGCAGGATGCCGGACTCGCCCCACATGCCACCGCCGCCGCCCGGCCCGGCCATGCCGCCAGGACCGCCGGTGCCGCCACCGCCGACGCTGCCGGTCTCGTTGCCGTTGAGCCGCCCGAGCCCGTTGTAGCCGAGTGTGAGCTCCAGGATGCTGTTGTTCTGCGAACCGCCGATGTACGGCCGGGAGTCCTCCGGCCACAGCTCGACCGCGAGGATCCACCAGCCGGCCGCGACGATCATCGCGCCGGCCGCGCCGAGCAACTGCAGGATCCGCCTGCCGAGCCGCGGTGGGCCGGCGATCAGGTAGACCAGGCCGAGCGCGGGCAGGATCAGCAGCACCTGGAGCATCTTGGCCAGGTAGCCGAGGCCCATGAAGGCGCCGCAGAGCAGCAGCCAGGTGGTCGCGCCCGTCTCCAGCGCGCGGACCATCGCCCAGCACGCCGCGATCATCAGCAGTACGAGCAGCGCGTCCGGGTTGTTGAAGCGGAACATCAGCGCCGCGACCGGGGTGGTGGCCAGCACCGCGCCGGCCAGCAGCGCGGCCGCGGGCGGGAACCAGCGCCGGACCGTGGCGTAGAGCAGCGCGACCGAGCCGACGCCCATCAGCGCCTGCGGGACCAGCATGCTCCACGAACTCATGCCGAAGATCCGGGCGGTGAGTGCCATCGGCCACAGCGAGAGCGGCGTCTTGTCGACGGTGATGAAATTCGCCGCGTCCGAGGAGCCGAAGAAGAACGCCTTCCAGCTCTCCGAGCCGGCCTGCACCGCGGCCGCGTAGAACGAGTTCGCCCAGCCGGAGGCGCTGAGGCCCCAGATGTAGAGGACGCCGGTCGCGATCAGCAGCGCGTAGAGCGCGGGACGGGCCCAGGCCGGGTCGTCATCCGGCCCGCGGAGGATCCGCTCCCGCCGCGACCGCGGCACGGCCGGCGCCGCCGCGGGCGCATCCAGCGGTGCCTCCGCGGTGGCCGGTGCCTCCGCGGTGGCCGGTGCCTCCGCGGTGGCCGGTGCCTCCGCGGTGGCCGGTGCCTCCGCGGTGGCCGGTGCCTCCGCGGTGGCCGGTGCCTCCGCGGTGGCCGGTACCTCCGCGGTGGCCGGCGCCTCCGGGGGTGGCGGAGGCGAGGTGGGCAACGTCGAGGTCATGAGCTTCGTCCTTCGCTCAGCGAGATCGGTGCGGCGGGCATGTGGAATCACGACAAGACGGGCCATTCGGTCAGACCTCAGCCCTGGTAACCAGGATCGACCGGACATCTCACCGTGCGCTCTGGCGAAGCTGTAAAGAAGCTGGGAATACGCGCTCGCCGATGGGACGACGGCCGTGAGGTTACGCCCCCGCGGGGACCGCGCCCACCGCGAGCGGCATCGACACCAGGAACTCCGTCCGGCCCGGCCGGCTGCGCACGTCGATGCGTCCGCCGTGCGCGGTGACCACCGCGTGCACGATGGCCAGCCCCAGCCCCGTGCTGCCCGCGGCGCGCGAGCGGGAGCTGTCGCCGCGCGCGAACCGCTCGAAGACGTGCGGCAGCAGCTCCGCCGGGATGCCCGGCCCGGTGTCGGCCACCAGCACCGCGGCCCGGTCGTTGCGGCGCTGCACGGAGACCGTCACCTCGGTGCCGGGTGGCGTGTGCGTGCGCGCGTTGGCCAGCAGATTCGCCAGCACCTGATGCAGCCGGGCCCGATCGCCGAGCACCTCCACGTCCGTACCCTCGGGTGGCAGGTCGAGTCGCCAGACGTGGTGCGGGCCGGCCGCGTGCGCGTCGCTGACCGTGTCGACCGCGAGCATCGCCAGGTCGACCGGTTCGTGCTCCAGCGGGCGTCCCGCGTCCAGCCGGGCCAGCAGCAGCATGTCCTCGACCAGCAGCGTCATCCGCTTCGCCTCGGACTCGACCCGGTTCAGCACGTGCGCCACCTCGGGCGCGACCTCCGCGCGGCTGCGGCGGGTCAGTTCGGCGTACCCACGGATCGCGGCCAGCGGCGTGCGCAGCTCGTGGCTCGCGTCCGCGACGAACTGGCGCACCTGCGTCTCGCTGGCGTGCCGGGCGGCCAGCGCGGCCTCGATGTTGCCGAGCATGCGGTTGAGCGCGGCACCGACCTGGCCGACCTCGGTGCGCGGGTCGGTGAACTCGTCCGGCAGCCGATCGGCCAGCGCCACCTCGCCGCGGTCCAGTTCCAGCTCCGCGACCCGGCCCGCGGTGGCGGCGACGCGGCGCAGCGGGCGCAGCGTACGCCGGATGATGACCACCCCGGCGAACCCGGCGACGATCAGCGCGCCGACCGTGACCGCGGCCAGTATCACCGCGACCTGCACCTGCGTGTTCTCCACCTGCGCGGTGGGCAGACCGGTGACGACCAGGTCGCCGTTGCGGGTCCACTGCGCCTTCAGCCGGTAGTCGCCGTACCCCGGCAGGTGGAAGGTGCGCGGACGGCCGTCCACCGGAACGGTGACCAGGACGTCGGAGAGCGCCGCGGTGGCGTCGATCTCCGCCAGGTCGTCGCTGAGGATGCGGACGCCGGTCCGGTGGTCACTGTTCAGGTAGGCGACGAGCGTGCCGGCCGGCTGGCCGCGCCCGATCCACTCGTCCGGCCGGTTGTCGTTCCCCGGCATCGGCGCGTCGTCCGGCGGTGGTCCGAAGGTCTCGGCGCGTTCCGCGGTCGTGTCCAGCTGCCGGTCCAGCTGGTCCTGGAGGTTCTTGTGCAGTGCCAGCTCGGTGACCACGGAGATCAGCAGGCAGGCCGTGGCCAGCAGCGCCAGCATGGTGGCGACCAGCCGGGTGCGCAGCGGCCAGCCCTTCGGACCGCGCGGCAGGTCAGTCCGCGGGCTTGAGGACATAGCCGGCCCCGCGCATGGTGTGGATCATCGGTTTCCGGCCGGCGTCGATCTTCTTGCGCAGGTACGAGATGTACAGCTCCACCACGTTCGCCTGGCCGCCGAAGTCGTAGTTCCACACCCGGTCCAGGATCTGCGCCTTGGAGAGCACCCGGCGCGGGTTGCGCATCAGGTAGCGGAGCAGCTCGAACTCGGTCGCGGTCAGAGTGATCTGGTCGCCGCCGCGGCGCACCTCGTGGCTGTCCTCGTCCAGCGTGAGGTCACCGACCACCAGCTCCGCGTCCGAGCGCATCGCGGCCCGGCCGGCCCGGCGCATCAGCCCGCGCAGCCGCGCCACCACCTCCTCCAGGCTGAACGGCTTCGTCACGTAGTCGTCGCCGCCCGCGGTCAGGCCCGCGATCCGGTCCTCCACCGAGTCCTTCGCGGTGAGGAACAGCACCGGCACCTCGGGCGCCTCGCCACGCAGCCGGCGCAGCACCTCCAGCCCGTCCATGTCCGGCAGCATCACGTCCAGGATCACCGCGTCCGGCCGGAACTCGCGCGCGGCCCGCACCGCGCCGCCGCCGTCACCGGCCGAGCGCACGTCCCAGCCCTCGTAGCGAAGCGCCATCGACAGCAGCTCCGCCAGCGTGGACTCGTCGTCGACCACCAGCACCCGGACCGGGCTGCCGTCCGCGCGGCGCAGGTCCTGGCGTGTGTCGGAGTGCGTCGTCATCGTCATGGTCCGATCGTGTGCCCGCCATCTGAGCAGCACCTTTACCGACCCTGTGTAACACCTGTGGACGTGCGGGAGACCCAGAAGATCAAAATCCTCCGAGGGTACGTCTTCGAGCCCGCTCCGAGTGCGGTCCGACCTGGCCCGGAGGTCCGCCCGGTTGCATGGGCTCTTCCGACCTAGGAGGAAGCTGTGAGTTCTCACGTCCACCGGCGGCTCGCGGCCGTCG
This sequence comes from Catenuloplanes indicus, assembly GCF_030813715.1. NCBI lineage: Bacteria > Bacillati > Actinomycetota > Actinomycetes > Micromonosporales > Micromonosporaceae > Catenuloplanes > Catenuloplanes indicus. The sequence continues at coordinate 4,365,811 of NZ_JAUSUZ010000001.1, read as the reverse complement.
CGCTGGCCGGGTCCGCGGTGCTGCTGCTGGCCGCGGGCTGTGACGGTTCCGGTTCGTCCGACACCGCGGGTGGCTCCGGCGGGGACGGCCAGAACGCGCTCGCCGCCTACGCGGCCTGCCTCAAGGAGCAGGGCATCGAGGTGACGATCCCGACCGCCAACCCGGAGCGCGGCACCCGCCCGTCCGGCGGAGCGTTCCCGCAGGGTTCCGGTCGGCCGGGCCCGTCCGGCCAGCCCGGTTCCTCCGGCCGGCCCGGCCCGCAGGGCTCGGGGCGGCCGACCGCGTTCCCGTCCGGCGGCCCCGGTGACGGTGGGCAGCGGGGCGGCGGTGGCTTCGCGAACATGCTCAAGCCGGACGGCGTCGACGAGGCGGCCTGGGCGACCGCGACCGAGGCATGCGCGGACTCGCTGCCGCAGATGGGCAACGGCGGCCAGGGCGGCCCCGGCGGCGATCAGGCTCCGGGTGGCACCGGGGATGACGGCGGTGCCGCGGCCGCGTACGACAACTGCCTCACCGAGAACGGCGTGACCGACACCGCCGCGCTGAACACCGCGGACGCCACCACCGCGGCCGCGATCGAGGCCTGCGCGCCGCTCCGGCCCGCGTCCGCCACCTCAGGTTCCACGGGCGGCCGGTGACCCGGCCGCCCGTCCGGGGGAACGACGCACTTCCGGTCTGTTGTCAGAGGTGGCAGGCTTGGAGACTCGGTCCGATGACGAACCCGGCAACGTTCCCGACCGGACGGGGTGGGCCCGGAGTGAGCGGAACCAGACAGCTGTCCGCGATAGTGGCACGCGACGACAGCCGCGGTGCCGTTCTCATCGCGTTCGAGGGCGAGCTGACGCTGCGCAGCGCCGCCCGCGCCCGATCCGTGATCACCAAGGCGCTGGCCGAGTGCCCGGTCGTGGTGATCGTCTCGCTGGACCGGGTGCGGATCGCGCACGACGGCGCGCTCGCGGTCTTCGTCGCCCCGCGCTGGCGGGCCGGTCACTCACCCGAGGCGCCGCTGCTGCTGGTGGCCCGGCCCGCGGTGGCCGCGCGGCTGCGCGTGCTGAACCGCGGCGTACGCGTGCATCCCACGCTGGACAAGGCGCTGGCCGCCGCCGGTGACCTGCGCGCGTCCAGCCGCTGGGAGCATCTGCGGCTGGACGCCGGCCCGCTGGCGGCCTCGTTCGCGCGCTCGATCGTCGGTGACGCGTGCACCGGCTGGGACGTGCACGAGCTGCTCTACTCGGCTCGTGCGGTCATCTCCGAGCTGGTCAACAACGCGGTCGAGCACGGCGGCACACCGATAGACGTGACCGTGACGCTGCGCCGGCCGTACCTCTATCTGGTGGTGGCGGACGGCAACCCGGCACCGCCCCGGCTCCGCCCGGTCAGCGCCGGTGACCCGCGCGCACCGCTCGCCGAACGCGGCCGTGGCCTGCGCGTCGTCGAGGCCGAGGCGCACCGCTGGGGCTGCGCCGCACTGCCGCAGGGAAAGGCGGTCTGGGCCGCGCTTCGCCTCGCCGGATAGGCCACCGCGTGGGAAGGTGACACGATGGGCGAGACGCGGGACGGGGTGGACCTGACCAACCTCGACGCACCACTCTTCGACGGTGCCGGGGCGACCAAGCGCGACCTGATCGACTACTTCGACGCGGTCTCCGGCCATTTCCTGCCGCAGCTCGCCGGCCGCCCGCTCTCCGTCATCCGGGTGCTCCGCGGCCAGGACGCGTTCATGCAGAAGAACGTCCCGAAGTACACGCCGTCCTGGGTGCGCACCACCGAGGTGTGGGCCGAGGCGTCGCACCGCGCGATCCGCTACGCACTCTGCGACGACCGCCGCACGCTGCTCTGGTTCGGCAACCAGCGCGCCGTCGAGTACCACCCCGCGCTGGCCCGCGCGGACGCGCCGGACCGGCAGACCCACCTGATCATCGACCTGGACCCGCCCGAGGAGGACGGCTCGTTCGGCCTGGCCGTCCGCGCCGCCGCGCTGGTCCGCGAGGCGCTGACCGCCTCCGGGCTGACCGGCGCCGTGAAGACCAGCGGCGCCAAGGGCCTGCACGTCTTCGTACCGATCCGGGACGCGGACACCGAAGAGGTCGCCGCCGCCACCCGCGCGCTCGCCGCCCGCGCGGAACGCGTCGACCCGGCGCTGGCCACCACCGCGTTCATCCGCGAGGACCGCCACGGCAAGGTCTTCCTGGACGCCACCCGGGCCGGCGGCGCCACCGTCGCCGCCGCCTACAGCCCGCGCTTGCGCCCCGGTGTCCCGGTCTCGTTCCCGGTCGCCTGGGACGACCTCAGCGACATCACCCCGGCCGACTTCACCATCCACACCGCCCCGGCGCTGCTCACCACCACCGACCCGTGGACCGGCGCGCTCCCCGGCCCGCAGCCGATCCCACAAGACCTGATCGACGAGGGCCGTACCATCCCGGTCGCCCGGGTAGCCGCCATGCACGAGGGCAAACGCCGCGCCGCCGCCCGCCGGAAAGCCGAGTCGTAGAACCGCCGGCGATCGGGTCACCGTCTCGCCGGGGGCGCGGCCGTCAGGGGCGGGCGGCCCGGTTGCGGTCGATGATGCCGTTCAGGGAATCCAGCGTGTGAGTGAGCTCCGCGATGTGCGCGATCAGCTTGTCCCGCTCCTTGACGAGACGGGCGAACGCGGCGTCGGACGTGGCCACGCTCGGCGAGTTCCAGCAGGGCAGCATGCTGACGATGGTGGCGCTGGACAGGCCGGCCGCATACAGCTGCCGCAGGTGGGCGACCCGTTCCACGCTGTCCTCGCCGTAGTGCCGGTGGCCACCCGCGCTGCGCCGGCTCTCCAGCAGGCCCTGTTCCTCGTAGTAGCGGAGCGACCGGACGCTCACTCCGGTCCGGTCCGCCAGCTCCCCGATCCGCACGCCGAGCCTCCGTGTCGATGGTCACAGACAGTTGAAACTCACATGGATGTGAGGATTTAGCGTACGCCCATGACCTACACCGACCTGTCGGCGCTCCACGTCGACGTGCAGCACGGCGTCGCTACCGTGACCATCGACAACCCCCCGCTCAATCTGCTTGACGCGACCCTCATCGCGGACCTGCACCGGTTCGTCGCCCGGGTCCGGGAGGACCGGACGGTCCGGGTGATCGTCTTCGAGAGCGCCGACCCCGACTTCTTCATCGCCCACGGTGACATGCGCTTCCTCACCGAACCGGAAGAGCACGCGTTCCCCGCCGACCTTCCGCCCGGCACCAACATCGTTCAGGCGGTGAACGAGGCGGTCCGGTCGCTGCCGCAGGTGACCATCGGCAAGCTGGCCGGTCACGCCCGCGGCGGCGGCAACGAGCTGCTGATGGCGCTGGACATGCGGTTCGCCGCGATCGGGCGGTCCGGCCAGGCGCAGCCGGAGACGCTGCAGGGCATCTACCCCGGCGGTGGCGGTACGCAGTACATGACCGCGCTGATCGGCCGCGCCCGCGCTCTGGAACTGATCCTCGGCGGCGAGCTGGCCGGCGCGGAACTGGCCGAGCGCTACGGCCTGATCAACCGCGCGCTGCCCGCGGACGAGCTGGACGGCTTCGTCACCGATCTGGCCCGGCGAATCGCGGCGCTCGGGCCGGTCATCATCGACGTGGTCAAGACCGCGGTGAACGCGGCCGACACCAACGTCTACGACGTGGCTACCGAGGGCGCGCTGGCCGCCCGGTTCTCCTTCCCGGACGTGGCCGCCTTCGCGCACCGGCAACTCGAGGCGGGCGTGCAGACCCGCGAGGGTGAGTTGCGCTTGGAGGAGGTGCTGCGCGCCCTCCAATCATCCTGACCTCAGGCGTCGACGGTCTCCACCGCCGGCGCGGTGCGGCTGGTGGGGAGGCCGCGGAGGCCGGCGATGACCAGGTCGAGGCCCAGCTCGATGTAGTTCTCCTTGACGACGCAGCCGGTGAGCGGGTCGGCGGCGGCGGTGACGCGGGGGTAGCGGCGGGGGGAGAGGGTGGCGAGCGCGGCGCGCTTGGCGCGGATGCGGTCCTCGCGCTGCTCCTCGTCCTGGATAGCGGGGGCGCCCGGGTGGTACGGGATCAGGTTGATCACAGTGCAGACCACCTGGGTGCCGGCCGTGGCGGCCCGGTCGGTGTCGAAGCCGGCCTGGGCCAGCAGGTCCAGCGCGCGTTCGGCCAGCGCGAGACCGCCGGGGGAGACCAGCAGGCGCGGCATGATCAGCGGCGCGATCACCGGGTGTGCGGAGAGCGACTCCAGCAGTGCGGCGAAGACCGCGCGCAACTGTACGTGCCACGGCTCGCCGGACGGCTCCGGCACGGCCACGGTGAGCAGCACGTGGTCGGCGAGCGCGTTGATCAGCTCGTCCTTGTCGCGGAAGTGCCGGTAGAGCGCCATCGGGGTGACCCCGTGCTCCTGCGCCAGCCGCCGGATCGTGATGGCGGACAGGCCTTCGGCGTCGGCGATGGCGAGCGCGCTGACCACGATCTTTTCCGGGTCGAGGCGTTCGCGGGCGGAGGTGGCGGGTGCGGTCACGTTGACAAGTGTACGCCGTAGACCTAGCGTCTACGGCGTACGTGTACGACGTATACGTATGCCGTAGACAAAGAGAGGCTTTCCGGAATGAGACGGAGTCCCTGGGCCACGCTCGTCGTGCTGTCCCTGGCACAGTTCATCGTCGTCCTGGACGTGACGATCGTGAATGTGGCGCTGCCGAACATCCAGTCCGACCTGGACTTCACACCGGACGGCCTGCAGTGGGTGATCAGCGCGTACACCCTGCTCTTCGGTGGTTTCCTGCTGCTCGGTGGGCGCGCGGCCGACCTGCTCGGCCCGCGCCGGCTGTTCATCGGCGGCCTGCTGCTCTTCGGCGTGACCTCGCTGGGCGCGGGCCTGGCGCCGAACTCGGAGAGCCTGATCGCGGCGCGCGCGGTGCAGGGGCTCGGCGGCGCGCTGCTCTCCCCGGCCGCGCTCGCGCTGCTCACCGTCACGTTCCCGCCCGGCCGGGACCGCAACATCGCGATGGGCGTCTGGGGCGGTCTGGCCGGCCTCGGCGGCACGCTCGGCGTGGTCGCGGGTGGCCTGCTGGTCGACGCGCTGGACTGGCGCTGGGTCTTCCTGGTCAACGTGCCGCTGGTGGTGGCGCTGGTCGCGATCACGCCGTTCTTCGTCCGGGACGTGCGGCACGCCGCGCCCGGCCGGCGCACGTTCGACCTGGCCGGTGCGGTGCTGAGCACGGCCGGGCTGCTCGCGGTGGTCTACGGCGTGGTGCGCGCGGAGCACAGCGGCTGGGGCTCGGCCGAGGTGCTCGGCTTCCTGATCGGCGGCGTGGCGCTGCTCGCCGCGTTCGTACTGGTCGAGCGGCGGTCGGCGGACCCGCTCGTACCCATGCGGCTGTTCCGGTCCCGGTCGCTGGCCACGTCCGGCGTGGCGCTCGGCCTGAACGGGGCCGCGTTCCTGTCCATGTTCTTCCTGACCGCGATCTACCTGCAGCAGGTGCGCGGCGACTCCGCGCTCGAGGCCGGGCTGCACTTCCTGCCGATGGGCGGCGCGGCGATCCTCGCGGCCGTGGTGGCCAGCCAGCTGGTCACCCGCGTCGGCACCCGCCCGGTCCAGCTCGGCGGCGCCGTGCTCAGCGTGGCCGGCCTGCTGATGCTGACGCTGGTCGGCACGGACGACGCGTACACCACCGGCCTGCTCCCCGGCCTGCTGCTGTTCGGCGCCGGGATCATCGCGGTCAGCGTGCCGGCCCAGATCGCCGCGGTCTCCGAGGTGGCGAACCACGAGGCCGGTGCCGCGTCCGGCCTGGTCTCCGCGGTTTACCAGATCGGCGGCGCGCTCGGGCTCGCGGTCGTGACCACGCTGTCGCTGACGTTCGTCACCGATCAGCTCGCCGCGGGCGCCGGGCCGCAGCAGGCGTTGGTCGACGGTTTCCACCGGGGCATCCTGGTCGCGGCCGCGTTCGCGGTGGTGAACATCGCGGTCTCGTTGTCCACCCCGCAGGTCACCCCGGACGCGGAGCAGCTCGCCGAGGCCGCGGCGACGGCCTGATCGGCACCGTCACGACGTGAGTGGCGCGAACGAGATGTGAGTGGGATCGGCGCGGGCGGCCGGGAGCGCGTCGGCCGCCTGCCCGATCAGCTCCTCCGGTGTGATCTGTACCGGCTGGCGGTCGTCCAGCATGGACACGCCGACGGCCGGGTGCAGCAGCATGGTCTGGCCGCCCGCGGCGAGCGGCTGCCGGGCCGCGGTGACCAGCCGCTTCGCCAGCCGCTCCACGTTCGCCACGTCGCCGACGCTCTCCGCGATCACCACGAACTCGTCCTGGCCGGTCCGGGCGATCACGTCACCGCGGCGCAGCGACGCGGCGAGCCGGCCGGCCAGCACCTTGACCAGTTGCCCGGCCACGTCCGTCGGCAGGCCCTTGAGCAGCGTGTTGAGGTCGCCGAGCTGGATCACCAGCGCGGCCGCGAGCCCGGCGCCGCCGGCCCACGAGATCAGCACACGATCCAGGTGGTCGCGGAGGAACCGCGCATTCGGCAGCCCGGTGACCGCGTCGTGCAGCGCGGTCCGCTCGCGCGGCCCGCGGTCGCCGAGGTCGTGGTCGATCGCGATGACGCCGATGAGCCGTCCCTGCCGGTCGGCGAGGCCGGTGAGCGTGCGGGTGACCGCGACCGTCTCACCGTCCGCGCGCCGCTGGGTCAGGTCGAGCGTCACGGACCCGGCGCCGGTCAGCCCGTCCAGCAGGTCCGTGTACGCGCGGTCGGCCGGGTTGCGCTGCCCGGTCTCCGGGTCGATGACGTGCGTGTCCAGCAGCGTGAACGCGTCGCAGCCGAGCGCCTCGATCGCGCTGTAGCCGTAGACCCGCTCGGCCGCCGCGTTCCAGCCGATCACCTTGCCCTCGTTGTCCCAGGCCACCACCACGTCGGAGAGCTGGTCCAGCGCGGTGGCCTGGCGGCGCAGTTCCTCGACCGCGGCGGCGGAGCCGGTCAGCAGCGACGCGGTGTTCACGGTCGAGGCCGCGGTCTCCGCGATCGCCTGCAGAAAGGCAAATTCGTCGTCGGTGTACGAGGGGCGGTCGGCGTCCCGGGTGGCGATCAGCACGCCGCACGGCCAGGCGCCGTCGCCGAGCGGCAGCACGGCGACGCTGCTCACGCCGCAGACCGCGAGCCAGGGCGCGAGCTGCGGGTCGAACTCCGCGATGTGCCGGCCCATCTCCTCCTGGTTCAGCACGGCTGCCGCGCCGGAATCCAGCACCGCGTCCACCACCGCGTCGCCACGCCCGCGCAGCACGCTGGCCGCGCCCTCGCGCAGCAGCATCGCGGAGATCGCGTCGCGGTGGCCGGCGCCCACCCGGACCAGCGAGGAGTTGTCCGGCGAGTAGAGCCAGAGCGTGGCGCCGTCCCCCACGTGGGTGGCGACCGTGCGCGCGACCAGGTCACCGAACCGGCGCTCGTCGATCACGGCGTCGTTGACCGCGCGGGCGATCGCGACGATCGCGCGCAGGCGTCTCGTCTCGGCCGAGGGCGTCGTGGGCAGACCCAAGGGGCCCTCCTCCGGGTGGTAGAGAGTCGCTCCTCGTCCCATCGGCCGTGGGTGACGACACCTGAGCGTTACGCGGAACAGTCGCCGTTTGACCGTTGTTGTGGAAGCGTTGACGTGACACCCGGTTGGAGGAGGCGGCTGTGGATCTTCTGGCTGAGTACCGGCGGGCGACGATGTACTTCGAGACGGGCGACCCCCTGGGGGCGGCCCGGCTGCTGGAGCCGATCGTGGAGGCCGAGCCGCACAATGCCTCGGTGCGGCAGCTCCTGGCCCGGGCCTATTTTATGTCCGCCCAGCTCAAGGGCGCCGAGAAGCAGTTGCGGGCGCTGATCGAGCTCGACCCGACCGACCACTACGCGCACCACGTCCTGGGGCGCACGCTGGAGCGCGGCGGCCGGCTGACCGAGGCGCTGCCGTACCTGCGGCTGGCGCTGGCCATGCACCAGCAGCCGGAGTACGAGGACGCGCTGCGCCGCGTCGAGGGCCTGGTCAACATTCACGAGCGGGCCGACCGGCGCGCGGCTGGCTGACCGGTGCCGCGGGCGGGGTGTCCCGGGTGGGGCGCCTCGCCGCGGACCGGGTGCGCTGGGTCAGCAGCACACAGCCGAAGACCAGCGCGGCCGCGGCCATCGTCAGGCCGCTGACCTGCTCGCCGAGCAGCAGCGCGGACCAGCCGAGGGTGAGCACCGGCTGGATCAGCTGCACCTGCCCGACCCGCGCGACGCCGCCCGCGGCCAGGCCGGCGTACCAGGCGAAGAAGCCGAGGAACATCGACACCACGGTGACGTAGCCGAGGCCGAACCAGGCGGTGCCGGACGGCGCGGCGACCGGGTGCAGCGCCAGCGAGACGCCGGCGACCGGGATCGTGACCGGCAGCGACAGCACCAGCGCCCAGCAGATCGTGCGCGCGCCGCCGAGCTCGCGGGCCAGCGCACCGCCCTCGGCGTAGCCGAGCGCGGCCAGCAGCACCGCGCCGATCAGCAGCAGGTCGGCCGGGTGCAACCCGCCGCCGACGCCGCCACCGGCGAGCAGGAACCCGAGTACCGCGACCAGCCCGGCCAGGCTCGCGCCCCAGAACGCGGGCGGCGGACGCTCGCCGCCGCGCAGCACCGCGAAGACCGCGGTCATCGCCGGGAGCAGCGCGATCACCACGGCACCGTGCGCGGACGTGGACGTGAGCAGCGCGAGCGTGGTGCAGACCGGGAAGCCGAAGACCACGCCGAGCGCGACCAGCGCGAGCCGCGGCCAGTGCCCGCGCGCCGGCCGGGGCGCGCGCACCGCGAGCAGGTAGACGACCGCGAGCAGGCCCGCACCGGCGGCCCGGCCCACGCCGACCAGCCACGGGTCGAAGCCGTCGAGCGCGAGCGCGGTGGCCGGCAGCGAGAAGCTGAAACCGGCCACGCCGAGCAGTCCGAGCCCGACACCCGTTATCGGGTTGTGGGCGATACCGTTACTCTCGTCCTTCATGAAGGACGATAACGCAGCGGCGCGCGTTATCCAAGATCTCCGGGATCGGGTGGCCGCCGCACCGCCCGGCACCCGGCTGCCCTCGGTGCGTGAGCTGATCGCCCGGCACCGCGTCTCCCCGCTCACCGTGCAGGCCGCGATCCGGCGCCTGATCTCGGAAGGGCTGGTCGAGTCGCGGCCCGGCAGCGGGACGTTCGTGCTGCCGCAGCCGGTCGGTGCCGACGTCGACGATCTCGGCTGGCAGGCCGTCGCGCTCGGCGAACGTCCCGGTGGCGAGGAGTCGATGCAGGCACTGTTATCGCTTCCGCGACCGGGAGCGATACCGCTCTCCGGCGGCTATCTGGACGGCGAGCTGGCCCCGACGGCCGCGCTCGGCGCCGCGCTGGCCCGCGCGGCCCGGCGGCCCGCCTCCTGGGAGCACGGACCGGTCGAGGGGCGGGCTGACCTGCGCGCCTGGTTCGCCCGCCAGACCGGGTCCGCGCTGCGCGCCGAGGACATGAGCATCTGCCCGGGCGGCCAGTCCGCGCTGGCCACCGCGTTCCGCGCGCTCACGGTGCCGGGCGACACCGTGCTGGTCGACGCGCCCACCTACCTCGGTGCGATCGCGGCCGCCCGCGCGGCCGGGCTGCGCGTGGTGCCGGTCCCGTCGGACGCGCGGGGCGTGCGCCCGGAGTTGCTGGCGGCCGCGTTCGACCGGACCGGCGCCCGGCTCTACTACTGCCAGCCGCTGTACGCGAACCCGCATGGCGCCACGCTGGCGCCGCGGCGGCGCGCGGACGTGCTGTCCGCGGTGCGCCGGGCCGGTGCTTTCTTGATCGAGGACGACTATGCCCGCGACCTGGCCATCGACGGCGACCCGCCGCCCCCGCTGGCCGCGGCGGACACCGCCGGGCACGTGGTCTACCTGCGCTCACTGACCAAGGCGGCCGCGGCCGGGCTGCGGGTGGCCGCGATCGGCGCGCGCGGTGCGGCCGGTGCCCGGCTGCGTGCGGTGCGCGTGCTGGACGACTTCTTCGTGGCCGGCCCGCTGCAGGAGGCCGCGCTGGACTTCGTCACGTCGCCGGCCTGGGCCCGGCACCGGCGCACGTTGCGGCTGCACCTGCGGCAGCGGCGGGACGCGCTGGTCGCGGCGCTGCACCGGGAGCTGCCGGCCGAGGCGCGCACGCTGTCCGTACCGGCGGGTGGTCTGCATCTGTGGTGGCGACTGCCGGACGGCGTGGACGACACCGCGCTGGCGGCCGAGGCACTGGCCCGGGACGTGGTGGTCTCGCCCGGCCGCCCCTGGTTCGCGGCCGAGCCGGAGGGGCCACATCTGCGGCTCACGTTCGCGTTGGCGGCCCCGGCACAGCTGGCCGAGGGCGTGGCGCGACTCGCGGCCGCACTGCGCGCCGTAACATCGATCCATTGACATGTGCGAAACAAATTGTCACGATGCCTGACATGTGGGAGCGCTCCCAATATCAGAAGGAGTGACATCGCGTGAATAGACCGCTACGCACGATCGCAGCGGCGCTCGTCGCCACCGTCGCGATCACCACCGGCCCCGCGCCCGCGCAGGCCGACCCCGGCCCGGAGCAGATCGTCAATGGCACCTTCGACAACGGGCTCACCGCGCCCTGGTGGACCACCCCGAACCTGACACCGGCGGTGGTGGACGGGCGATTCTGCGTGGACGTGCCCGGCGGCACCGTCAACCCGTGGGACGTGATCATCGGGCAGGATGACATTCCGCTGGCCGCGGGCGAGACGTACGCGTTCTCGTTCTTCGGCATCGCCACGCCGGCCACGCCGGTTCGCGCGCTGGTTCAGCTGCCGGTGGACCCGTGGACGCAGTACCTCGCGCAGGTGCCGGTGGTGAACGTCTCCGGTGACGTCTACTCGTACACGTTCACCGCGCCGGTCGACCTGCCGAACGCGCAGGTCGCGTTCCAGATCGGCGGCAGCGCGAACCCGTGGCGGCTGTGCCTGGACGACGTGTCGCTGACCGGCGGCGCCGAGGAGGAGCCGTACGAGCCGGAGACCGGCCCGCGCGTCAAGGTCAACCAGGTCGGCTACCTGCCGTCCGGCCCGAAGAACGCCACGCTGGTCACGGACGCGACCGAGCCGGTGGAGTGGTCGCTCCGCGCGGCCGACGGCACCGAGGAGGCGAGTGGGCGGACCGTGCCACGCGGCGCGGACGCCAGCTCCGGGCTGACCACGCACAGCATCGACTTCAGCGCCGCGCGGGCCACCGGCCGTGGATTCACGCTGGTCGCGGACGGTGAGACGAGCCATCCGTTCGACATCGCCGCCGACCTCTACGGCACGCTGGCCACGGACGCGCTGAAGTTCTACTACACGCAGCGCAGCGGCATCGAGATCTCCGACGAGCTGCGCCCCGGCTATGGCCGCCCGGCCGGCCACGTGCAGGTCGCGCCGAATCAGGGTGACATCGAGGTGCCGTGCCAGCCCGGCGTGTGCGACTACACGCTGGACGTCTCCGGCGGCTGGTACGACGCCGGCGACCACGGAAAGTACGTGGTGAACGGCGGCATCTCGGTGTATCAGCTGATGAGCGAGTTCGAGCGTGCCCCCGCGTTGCACCGCGACGGTGCGCTGGCGATCCCGGAGAGCGGCAACGGCGTGCCGGACCTGCTCGACGAGGCCCGCTGGGAGCAGGAGTTCCTGCTCAGCATGCAGGTCCCGGCCGGTGAGGAGCGGGCCGGCATGGCGCACCACAAGATCCACGACGCGGCCTGGACCGGTCTGCCGCTGCTGCCGCACCTCGACCCGCAGCCGCGCGAGCTGCACGCGCCGTCCACCGCGGCCACGCTGAACCTGGCCGCCACGGCGGCGCAGGCGGCCCGCGTGTTCGCCGGATACGACGCGGACTTCGCGGCTCGCAACCTCGCCGCCGCGCGCACGGCCTGGGCGGCCGCGCTGGCGAACCCGGCGATCTACGCCCCGGCGTCGGACGGCATCGGCGGCGGCGCGTACAACGACGACAACGTCACGGACGAGTTCTACTGGGCCGCGGCCGAGCTCTACATCACCACCGGCGAGCGGGCGTTCCAGGATTACCTGACCGCGTCGCCGCTGCACACCGCGGACATCTGGGACGAGCGCGGCTTCAGCTGGGGCAGCGTCGCGCAGCTCGGCCGGCTCGACCTGGCCACGGTGCCGAACGCGCTGCCGGACCGGGACCGGGTCCGGGCGTCCGTGCTGGCCGGTGCGGAGAAGTACCTGGCGATCCAGGCCGGCTCCGCGTTCGGGCTGACCTACGACCCGGCGAACCACCGCTTCGACTGGGGCTCGAACAGCAGCGTCCTGAACAACGCGATCGTGCTGGCCGTCGCGTACGACCTGAGCGGCGACGCGCGGTTCCGGGACGGCGCGCTGCAGGGCTTCGACTACGTGCTCGGCCGCAACGCGCTCGGCCAGTCCTACGTGACCGGGTACGGCGAGCAGGACTCGAAGAACCAGCACAGCCGCTGGTATGCCCGGCAGCTCAACCCGGATCTGCCGAATCCGCCGCCCGGCACGCTGGCCGGCGGGCCGAACTCGGACATCCAGGACCCGGTCGCGCAGCGGCTGCTCACCGGGTGCGCCGCACAGTTCTGCTACGTCGACGACATCGAGAGCTGGGCCACGAACGAGCTGACCATCAACTGGAACGCGCCGCTGGCCTGGATGGCGGCGTTCGCGGGCTCGACCCAGAGCTGCGACGTCACGTACCGCAACCACGGCAGCTGGCCGGGCGGCTTCACCGCGCAGGTCAGCGTGCGGAACACCGGCAGTACCGCGATCGACGGCTGGCGGCTCGGCTGGGAACTCCCGGCCGGCGCGAGCATCGCCCGCGGGTGGAGCGCCCAGATCACCCAGAAGGGGACCGGCGTCACCGCCGCGGCGTACCCGTGGAACGCGGTCATCAAGCCCGGCGCCACCGTGACCTTCGGGTTCACCGGTGACGGCGCGGCACCGGCGCCCGGCCTCTTCCGGCTGAACGGCACCGTCTGCGGGTGAAGGACGCGTTCCGGGGGCGGTATGCCGACCGCTCCCGGGACGCCCCGCTGGGGGCCGCTACGGCGAGTGCCCTAGCGTGGACACATGTCGCGCATCCCCGACCTCGCGGCCGCGCTCGAGCGATTCCTCGAACGGGTCGAGCCGTACGACACCGCGCCCGGCGACGGGCCGGTTGCCACGGTGCAGGTGGCGGGGCTGCGGGCCGACCTGACCGGGTACACCGCGCGGGCACTCGCCGCCGCGCTGGACGCCTACACCGACCCCGGCGACCGCGGGCAATGCCCCTCCTGCGGCTCACGCCGACTGGACACGTCACTGACCTGCTACGACTGCGGGACGGTGGGCGGCATCTTCGGTGCGACACTCGCGGCCCGCGCCGAACACATCCGGTCCTGGGGAGCGTCGCCTCCCTCATGAAACGGATAGACGTGTTGTGCGTCCGCTCCGTTTGGGCCACGATCAGCGATGCTTCTCCCGCCCATCACCCGGAACGAGTAGCGGTGACCCATAACAGTGAGGTCGGGGCATGAGCATCCCGCCCGCGACGCGGGGGCTGCCCCGCGACGGCGCCCTGCCCACGGTGGCCGGGCGCCTTCATGTGCTCCTCATCGAGGACGACGAGGGTGACGCGTTCCTGGTCAGCGAGCTGCTGGCCGAGGCGAACGCGTCGGTGGAGCTGCAGGTGGCGCGCAGCCTCACCGAGGCGCAGAGCCGGATCGCCGGTGTCGACTGCATCCTGCTCGATCTGGGTCTGCCCGACGCGCAGGGCCTGGACGGTCTCCGCCGCGTGCTGACCATGGCCGGCCGGTCCGCGGTCTGCGTGCTCACCGGCCGGCAGGACGAGCACCTCGGCGTGGACGCGGTCGCCGAGGGCGCCCAGGACTACCTGGTCAAGGGCCAGGTCGACGGCGTGCTGCTGACCCGGGCGCTGCGCTACGCGGTCGAGCGCAAGCGCGCCGACGAGAACGCGCTGCGTCTGCGCGAGGCGGAGCTGCGCCAGGCCGAGTCCGCCCGCCTGGAGCGTGGCCTGCTGCCCCAGCCGCTGCTGCGCGACACCAAGCAGGCGGCCGTGCACATGTTCTACCGGCCGGGCCGCAGCCGGGGCCTGATCGGCGGCGACTTCTACGACGTGGTGCAGACCGCGGAGGGGCACCTGCAGCTGATCGTCGGCGACGTCTGCGGGCACGGCGTGGACGAGGCCGCGCTCGGCGTCGAGCTGCGGGTCGCGTGGCGCGCTCTGGTGGTGGCCGGTGTGCCGGACGACGAGATCCTGCCCGCGCTGGAGCAGGTGCTGATCAGCGAGCGCCGGCTGCCGGAGATCTTCACCACGGTCGCCGCGATCAAGCTGGACCTGGACGCGAACCGGGCCACGGTCCGCCTCGCCGGGCACCCGCAGCCGCTGCTGCTCGCCGGTGGCGAGGTGAAGCCGATCCCGGCGCCGAACGGGTTGCTGCTCGGCGTCAGCCCGCGCCCGGTCCGGTCGTTCGACATCGAGTTCCCGTCCGAGGACTGGTCGATCCTGATGTACACGGACGGCCTGATCGAGGGCCACGTCGGCCAGGGCACCGAGCGGCTGGACGTCTCCGGCCTCTGCCGGCTGCTCGCCGAGCCGCCGGCCACCGACATACCGCTCGCCGAACTGCCGCCGTGGCTGGTCGGGCGCGCGGAGGAGCTGAACGGCGGCGCGCTCGCCGATGACGTCGCCATGCTGTTGATCTCGCGGGGGAGGGGTCGCTGATGGCGGCCGGTAAGGGCTGGACGCTGCGGACGCGGGCGATCGCGCTGACGGTCGTGGTGGCGGTGATCCTCGGCGCGCTCGCCGTGGTCGCGGCGATCACCGCGGCGGAGAACCGCGAAGGGCTGCGGGTCATCCTGGAGAAGACCGGGCCGATGCGGGTCGCCGGTCAGAGCCTGCAGAGCGCGTTGCTGGACCAGGAGACCGCGATCCGCGGGTACGTGCTCACCGCGGACGAGGAGGACCTCGCGCCGTACCGGAGCGGTCTCGCCGCTGAGCAGCAGCTCATCGCGGAGATGTCCGACCTGCTCGGCGACAGCTCCCACGACCGGGCCGTGGCCGATCAGCTCGAAGCGGTGACCTCCGGTTCCCGGGAGTGGCGAGCCGTGATCGCGGAGCCGGTGATCAAGGCGGTGCAGGACGGTGACAGCCGTCGTGCCCAGGAGATCATCGACCAGGGCAGCCGGCAACGGTTCGACGTGCTGCGGGCGGACGTCGCCACGCTGCAGGGCGACATCCTCGCGCTGCGCAACCTCTTCGCCGACCAGACAGAGGCCACCGCCAACCTGCTGATCTTCCTGTTGATCCTCGCGGCCGTGGTGATCATCGTGGCCGGTGCCGCGCTGCTCCTGCTGCTGGAGCGATTCGTCATCAAGCCGGTCACCGACCTCGCGGCCGAGGCCCGCCTGGTCGCGGCCGGCGACTACCAGCACCGGATCTCCGCCTCCGGCGTGCCGGAGCTGGCCGCGCTCGCCGACGACATCGACGGTATGCGCCGCAAGATCGCCGAAGACCTGGCCGAGGTGATCGCGGCGCGCGTTGCGATCGAGGCCACCAACAAGCGGCTGGAGGAGCAGCACGAGGAGCTCACCCGGTCCAACCGCGACCTGGAGCAGTTCGCCTACGTCGCCTCGCACGACCTTCAGGAGCCGCTGCGCAAGGTGGCCAGCTTCTGCCAGCTGCTCCAGCGGCGGTACGGCGGCAAGCTGGACGAACGCGCCGACCAGTACATCTACTTCGCGGTCGACGGCGCCCAGCGCATGCAGCGCCTGATCAACGACCTGCTGGCGTTCTCCCGGATCGGCCGGATCACATCCGGCTTCACCGAGGTCGACCTGAACAAGGTGATGGACGAGGTCAGCGGCCAGCTCGACGCGGCCCGCGAGTACGCGGACGGCGAGATCGTCTTCCATGACCTGCCCACCATCCGGGGCGAGGAGCCGCTGCTCACCAACCTGCTGGCCAACCTGGTCAACAACGCGCTGAAGTTCCGCAAGCCGGAGGTGCCGCCGCGCGTCGAGATCAAGTCCCGCCAGGTCGGCGACCAGTGGGAGATCAGTTGCGAGGACAACGGCATCGGCATCGAGGCCGAGTTCGCGGACAAGGTCTTCGTGATCTTCCAGCGGCTGCATGCCAAGGACGCCTACCCCGGTACCGGGATCGGACTGGCCATCGCCAAGAAGATCGTCGAGTACCATGGTGGCCGGATTTGGATCGATTCGGACTACAGCGGGGGCACGGCCATCAGGTTCACGCTCCCGGTGATCGCCTCCGAGGCGGCCGAACTGCCCTCCGATCAGGGCACCCCGCAGCTTCAGGAGGAGACCGCATGACCGCGCCGGCCGATGGCAAGAGCCCGATCGAGGTGCTCCTCGTCGAGGACGATCCCGGCGACGTGCTCATGACACAGGAGGCGTTCGACGAGCACAAGCTGCGCAATCGGCTCACGGTCGTGTCCGACGGTGCGGAGGCGCTGGCCTACCTCCGCCAGGAGGGCAAGTACGAGGGCGTGGTGCTGCCCGACCTGATCCTGCTCGACCTCAACCTGCCCCGGCGGGACGGCCGCGAGGTGCTGGAGGAGATCAAGCGGGACGAGAAGCTGCGCCGCATCCCGGTCGTCATCCTCACCACCTCCCAGGCCGACGAGGACATCCTCCGCAGCTACCAGCTCCACGCGAACGCGTACGTGACGAAGCCGGTCGACTTCGACCGCTTCATCGCGGTGGTCCGTCAGATCGACGAGTTCTTCGTCAGCGTCGTGAAGCTGCCGCCGCGGCCTTGAGTGAGCTGATCGATCGGGTCGGCGACCTCGTCCGCGAGGCCGCCCAGACCGTCGTGCTCCCGCTCTTCAAGAAGCTCGACGCGTCCGACGTGCGCGAGAAGGCACCGGGTGACCTGGTCACCGTCGCCGACCAGCGCTCCGAGAAGCTGCTCACCGAGGGCCTGCTGCGGCTGCTGCCCGGTTCCACCGTGGTCGGCGAGGAGAGCGTCGCGGAGGACCCGGGCCTGCTGCGCCGCATCTGCGAGACCGGCCCGGTCTGGCTCGTCGACCCGCTCGACGGCACCGGCAACTTCGCCTTCGGCCGGACGCCGTTCGCGGTGATGGCCGCGCTGATCGCGGACGGCGAACTCTGCGCCGGCTGGATCCTGGACGTGACCCGCGACCGGATGGCGGTCGCCGAGCGCGGCTCCGGCGCCTGGGTCGACGGCGTCCGCGTGACCACCCGCGGCGGTCCCGCGCCGGTCAGCACGCTGCGCGGCGCGGTGATGCTGAAATACCTGCCCGAGGAGATGGCCGCGGAGATCAGCATGCGCGCGGGCGACATCGCGGCGATCCTGCCCAGCCAGCACTGCGCGGGCGCGGAATATCCGGACGTGGTCAGCGGTGTCCAGGACTTCGTGCTGTTCTGGAAGACGCTGCCCTGGGACCACGCGCCGGGCGTCCTCTTCACCCGCGAGGCTGGCGGCGTCGCACGCCGCCTCGACGGCACCGAGTTCCAGGTCACCGACCCGCAGAAGGGCCTGCTGGTCGCGGCCAACGACGACATCTGGGCGGACGTCCGCGCGACCCTGCTGGGCACCCGCTAGCTCATTCGCCCGGCCGGGCCACGTCGCGCACCATGTCGGCGATGGCCGGCCCGGTGCCGGCCAGGGCGGCCGCTCGGCGCCGCGTGGCATCAGCGCGCTCCGCGTACCCCCGGGTGGCCAGGGTCCGGCTCATCTCCCGCAGCTCCCGCGCCTCCGCGTCGCGGCGTTGCAGATCGCGGCAGGCGGACAGCGCCGCCTCGTGGTCCCGCATCGCCGCGGAGAACCGGCCCTCGTCGCGATGCAGGAGCGCGCGATGATGCAGAGCCTCCATCTCTCCGTGTCGGTCGCTCAGCCGCCGGTACCCGGCCAGGCACGCGTCCATGTGCACCAGCGCCGCGCCGGACGAGCCGCTCTCCCGCAGCAGGATGCCGAGCAGCAGGCGCGTCGTGCTCATGCCGTACTGGTCGCCGAGCTGTTCGAAGATCCTCAACGCCCGGTCGTGGCAGTCGCGGGCCTGGCGATGCCGGCCCAGATCGCGATGGACCGTGCCGAGGTTGTCCAGCACCGTCGCCTGACCGCGGATGTTGCCGGCCCTGTCGTAGAGCAGCAGGCTCTCCCGGTAGCACTCCTCGGCCCGGTCACGGTCGCCGAGGTCGTGCCGGAGCAGACCCAGCACCTGGAGCGCGTGCGCCCGGCCGGCGTCGTTGCCCGACTCGCGATGGGCGGCGAGGGCGGCCCGCAACTCGGCCTCGGCCTCGGCCGGCCGGTTCAGGTGCCGGAGCGCGGCGCCGAGTGAGACCCGGGCCTCGGCCAGCGCGTCGCGGTCACCGGCGCGTTCAGCGACCGCGACGGCGACCCGGTTCGCCGCTGCGGCATCACCCCAGTGACCCCGCAGCCGGAAGAACGGGTACAGCGCCTGAGCCAGGTGGGCGGCGAGGACGCCGGGCACGCCGGGTGTGGCGGCCGCCTGGACGACCAGGGCGGTCAGGTTGTGCCGTTCGGACTCCAGCCAGTCCAGCGCCGCGCGGGTGCCGGCGAAACGCACGCCGCCGTCCGCCCGCGTCCCGGCGTGGACGAGCAGCCGGTCCCCGGGGGCGATCAGCTCCACCGCGGTCCAGGCCGTCGCCGTGCACCCACGGACCGCCCGGACCACAGCGTCCGCGATCCGATCCGGCGGGTACGACGCGGCCAGTTCGCGTCCGTACAGCCGGAGTAGGTCGTGCAGCCGGTAGCGGCCGGGCGCCGACGTCTCGACCAGACTCTCGTCCACCAGACGTTCGACCAGCTGTTCCGTCTTCCGCACCGGCCGGTCGATCAGCCACGCCGCCAGGATGACCGGTACGTCGGGCCCGTCGAGCAGGCTGAGCGCCACGAAGGCGTCCGCCGCGGCCCGGTCCCGGTCGCCGCCGGTGGCCAGCTCCCGGTGCGAGGCGGCGAAACTCGTGCGTACCCCCAGGTCGGGCAGTTCCAGCTCGTCGAGCCGGCGGTGCGCGTCGGCTAGCCGGTCGGCCAGGTCCCGGACCGTCCAGTGCGGGCGTGCCGCCAGCCGGGCCCCGGCGACCCGGAGCGCCAGCGGCAGGTAGCCGCACCACCGCGCCACCTCCGCGACCGCGGCCGGATCGGCGTCGATCCGGGCCGGGCGTGCCTGCAACGCCAGCTGCTCGGCGGCCGCGGCCGCGGTCAGGACGTCGAGGCGCAGGTGATACGCGCCCGGCAGGTTCGCCACGGTGCGACGCGCGGTGATCAGTACCGCGCAGCCCGGCGCACCGGGGAGCAACGGCAGCACCTGGGTCGCGTCGCGGGCGTTGTCCAGCACCACGAGCAGCCGGCGGCGCGCGAGCTCGGAACGGAACAGCGCGGCGGCCTCGGCCAGCTGGACCGGGATCGCGTCGTGCCGGACGCCGATCGCACGGAGGAAACGGCCGAGGACGTCCAGCGGTGACAGCGCCGGCAGGACGTCGCTGGAGCCCTGAAGATCGACGTACAGCTGCCCGTCGGGAAACGCCTCGGCGGACCGGTGGGCGGCCCGGATGCCGAGCGCGGACTTGCCGACGCCGCCGACTCCCTCGATCACCACGAGCGGCGTGCCCGCGCCGGCGGTGAGCGCTTCCCGCACCTTGGCCAGCTCGTCCGCCCGGCCGACCAGCGCCGGTACGTCGGCGGGAAGCTGACGTGGCACCGGCAACGCGGCCACCGGACCGGTCATCTCGGCGTCGCCGGACAGCACCGCCCGGTGCACGGCGCGCACCGGCTCCGACGGCTCGACGCCCAGCTCACCCACCAGCCGATCCCGCAGGTCACGGTACGTTTCCAGGGCTTCGGTGCGGCGCCCGGACCGGGCCAGCGCCTGCATGAGCTGGCCGGCGAACCGCTCGCGCAGCGGATGCCGGCGGACCAGTTCGCGCAGCTCGGGCACGAGCCGGGCATGGCCGCCACCGGCCAGCTCGGCATCGACGCATGCCAGGTACGCGGTCAGCCGGCGCTCGTTCAACCCGCCGGCCAGCGTTTCCACGACGTAGCCGGTGAGGCCGGCGAGGGCGGGCCCGCGCCAGAGCGCCAGCGCGGCCCGCAAGGCCGGTGCGGCCCGCGACGGATCGGTCTCCTCCTGCGCCTGTACGACAAGCCGGTCGAAGACCCGCAGGTCCAGCTCGTCGCCGGTCAGCCGCAACCGGTAGCCGCCCGGATGAGTCTCGATCACGCCACCGACGCGGGTCAGGCAGGTACGCAACGCGGCCACCCGGTTCTGCACCTGCCGCCGGACCGTCTTCGGCAACCGGTCGTCCCACCCGGCCTCGGCGAGTTGATCAACCGAGACCACCTGCTCGGCGTGCAGCAGGAGCATGGCGAGGATGCGCTGCGATCGAGGTCCGCCGATCGCGACCTCCCGCCCGCTGGCCGACACGAGCAGCGGCCCCAAGACGGCGTACTTCATCCGAGATCCCCTATACGGCTCAAGGTCCACAGTGTACCGACGGTGCGCGGGAATCGAACGCATTGTTAACACCAATTAACAACAGTCAACACGTGCGACCGGTGAAAAACCTGTGACGACGCTGTGCCGAAGATCCACACAATGGCGAGCGTCGAAATGCTCTACCGGCCGCGGTCTCGGCCGGCATACGGGACGGGGCGACGGTCATGACGGCAGCCGGTGATACACGCACGCGGCTCGATCCGCTTCGCGCGCTGGCCGAACCGGCCGCACAGCATGATCCGAACAGCTGGTACGCGGTGTTGCACCGCGAGCAGCCGACCTTCTGGTACGAGCCACTGAAGTCCTGGGTGCTGTGTCGCTACGACGACTGCGTCGCGGTGCTGCGCGACGGTGAATCCTTCAGTGCGGACTGGTCGCGGGTGGGCGAGACCGTTCCGCCGGCGGGCCGCAGCATCCAGTCGCTCGATCCGCCGGAGCAGACCCCGGTGCGCCGTCTGTTCGTCGAGGCCATGCGAGGTGCGTTCGACGACGGCGTACGGCAGGAGGTGACCCAGCAGGCGGCGAGCCGTCTCGCCGTTCTCGCGCGGCGCGATTCGTTCGACTTCGTCACGGACTTTGCCGCGCCCCTCGCCCTGTCGACCATCTCCCGCCTGCTCGGAGTACCGGCACCGGATCCAGCGTGGTTCGTCCCGCTGGCCGACAGCATCTCCGACGGCATGGATGGTCACCTCTACCCGGAGAAGCTGCCGACGGCGACCGCGGCGCGGACCGAACTGGCCTCGCTCACCGCCCGCTGGCTCGCCGACCCCGAGCCGGGCGGACTGGTCGGCTTCGTCGCGCGACGTGCCGACTCCTACGGCGTTGCGCCTGCCGTGCTCGCCACCACGCTGCGGGTGGCACTGCACGCCGGTTACACCTCGGCCGCCAGGTTGCCGGTCGCCACGATCACGCAACGCCGGGCTGAGCAACTCGCCGCCGCGCCGGCACCGGTACGGCTGCACCTGGACCTGCGTGGGCATGTGGTGTCCGGCGTCACCGAGAACATCCTGGCCGAGACGACCGGTGGCCGGGCGGATCGCACGGTTATGGCCGGTGCGCACCTGGACAGCGTGACCGAGAGCCCCGGCATCAACGACAACGCGAGTAGCGCTGCGGCGCTGCTGGAGACCGCGCTACGCCTGGCTCCGGACGGCCACCGGGTTCGTAACCGGGTGCGCTTCGCCTGGTGGGGCGCGGAGGAGCTGATCGTCGTGGGGTCCACCCACTACGTGGCGACGCTGACCGCGGAACAGCGGTCACAGATCGCACTGTACCTGAACTGGGAGCTGCTCGGATCGCCGAACTTCGGACGGTTCGTGGTGGACGGTGTGGGCGTGCCGCCCGGGTCGGCGGTCGTCTCCGCGGTCATCTCGGAGCACTACGCGGATCGAACGCTGGCGCATGAGCTGGTGCCGGCCTCCGCCCTCGGCTCCGACCACGAGCCGTTCGCCGACGCGGGGATACCGATCGGTGGATACGACGGTGGGGCGAACGCGGTGAAGACCGCTGAGCAGGTAAAACTTTACGGCGGAGAGGTCGGGAGGCTCTTCGACCCCTGCTATCACCAGCCGTGCGACCGGCTCGCGAACATCGACATGGCTGAGTACGACCGTAACGCACGCGCGGTCGGCTGGGAGGTGGGCCGTTTCGCCATGGAGGTCGACGACGTGCTTGCCGCGGCCCGGACGGAAGGAGTGTGAGTCGGTGCGCGCGCTGCTGGGTAACCCGGGCTTCCGGTTGCTGCTGATCGGGCAGACGCTGTCTCAGCTGGGCGACCGCGCACTGATCATCGCGTTCGGGATCTGGGCCAAGGAGCTGACTGGCAGCGACGCGGCCGCCGGTGTGGCGTTCTTCTTCGTCGCATTCCCGTACCTGCTGGCACCGTTCGCCGGGGCGCTGATCGACCGATTTTCCGCGCGCGGTGTCTTCCTCGTCACCAACCTCTCCATGGCCGCCGTCATGCTGCTGACCCTGCTGGTACGCGGCCCGGAGCAGATCTGGCTGCTGTACCTGGTCATTCTCTGCTACGGACTGTCCGGCATCGTGATCGGACCGACGCAGGCGACGATCGTGGCGACGATCGCGCGGGAGGACGAACTGGCGGACGCCAACGGCCTGATGCAGACCGTGTCCGGCGGTGTCCGGTTGCTCGCGCCACTGGTCGGGGCGGGCCTGTTCACGCTGGTCGGTGGGCATGTGGTCGCCATGATCGACGCGCTCACGTTCGTGGTCGCCGCGCTCTGCGTGCTCGGTGTCCGCGTGCCGGCCCGGCCGGGCCGGTCCACCGCGCCGGCCGGCTGGGCGGCGGAGACGGCGCAGGGCCTGCGCCACGTCTTCGGTACGCCGGTGCTGCGGGACGTGGTACTCGCGCTCGGCCTCGCACTGCTGGTGATGGGCTTCTCCCAGACGTTGATCTTCGCCATCGTGGACCAGGGTCTGCACCGACCGGCCGCGTTCGTCGGCGTGCTCAGCAGTGTCCAGGGTGCCGGCACTATCGTCGCGGGTCTCGTCACCGGTTGGTTCACCCGGCGGTTCGGCGACATCCGCCTGGTCACGGCCGGGATCGCCGGTATCGCCGCCGCCGCGCTGCTCTACCTCGTGCCGCACCTGGCCGGCGTGGCCGCGGGCGCGCTGCTGTTCGGCGCCGCGATCTGCTGGACGACGGCCGGTCTGATCACCACCGTGCAACGTCGCACGCCGGCTGACCTGCGCGGCCGGGCGCTCGGCACGGCGATGGGCGCGGTGAGCCTGCCGCAGACCGTGTCCATCGCGCTCGGCGCCGGACTGTCGCTCGTCCTCGGCTACCGGGCGCTGCTCATCCTGATGATTGTCATCACCACCGCCTGTGCGGGCTGGCTGGCCTGGCGTGTGCCGGCCACCACCGGGCAGGCCGCCGAGGAGGGAAGTCTGCGGTGAGTCTCGACGTGATCGGCGTGGGTTTCCTGCGCACCGGCACCACCTCGCTCATGCTGGCGTTGGAGCGGCTCGGCTACGGACCGTGCTACCACATGCGGGTGCTCAACGGCGAACCGTGGCGTGCCGAGGACTGGGCGGAGGCGGCGCGTAACCCGGAGGCCGCCGAATGGGAGCGGATCTTCGCTGGCTACCGGTCCAGTGTCGGCTCGCCGGGCACCGCCTTCTGGCGGCATCTCGTCGACGCCTACCCGGCGGCGAAGGTCATCCTCACCGTGCGTGAGCCGGAAACCTGGTACGAGAGCGCGGCCGGGACGATCGGTCGGGCGCTGACCTCGGCGCCGCGATTCCGGCTCCCATGGCGTCGGGCGGCGGCGCTCGACGAGGTCCAGCACCTGGTGCGCGATCGCGAAGGCGGCCGGTTCGCCGACCGGGACCGTGCCGTCGCCGCGTTTCGGGGACATACCGATGCGGTACGGACGCATGTCGCGGCCGAACGCCTGCTGGTGTTCGAGGTCCGGGACGGGTGGGAGCCGCTCTGCGCGTTCCTCGGTGTCCCGGTGCCGGACGAACCATTTCCGAAGGCGAATGAACGAGCGGCCTTCCAGGCGCGTCAGGCGCGTGCCCGAGCGCGGACGACGCGACGCCGGGTGGCGGCCGCGGCCGGTGCGATGGCCGGGGCGGGACTGGCGATCTGGGCCGTCGGGCGTGGGGTCAGAGCCGGGAGAGGATGACCAGCGGGTTGCCGTCGGGGTCGGTGACGCGGGCTGTGCGCTCCCCCCACGGCTGATCGGCGGGCTCCTCGGTGATCGTGACGCCGTGGTCGCGCAGGTGGGCGACGGCCGCGTCGCAGTCGTCGGCGTAGACGCACAGGTCGATGTGGCGTCGCGCGGGCGGCGGGGTCTCGGTGGCGGCGAGGCCGAACTCCGAGACGGTGCCGAGCGTGAGGCCGACGTAGGCGGGCGGGCCGTCGTCCGGGAACCGGTAGGTCTGGCGTGCGCCGAGCAGGTCGCCGTAGAAATGGATCATATCGGTCATGCGGGTGGTGCTCAGGATCGGGTAGAGCTCTCGGAACATGTTGTCCCCCGTACGCGCGGTATGGGCTCTGACCTGGGTAAGTCTAGATAGGCTGGCGCGCGATCCAGGTCTACCGAGGAGGCGGGCGCGCGCCATGAGGAGGATTCTTCCGGTCGTCGGGGCGACGCTCGTCCTTCTCAGCACAGTCCCGCCGGCGCGCGCGGTTCCGCCGCTCTCACCTCCGGACGCCGCAGCGGCGGTTCCGGGCGGTGGTGCGGCGGCGGTGCCGCCGGCCGGGGCGGTGGCGGTGCCGCCGGCCGGGGCGGTGGCGGTGGCCGGGCGACGGGAACCGGACCGCGGCGACGACGAGGGTGGCACCCGGACGCTGCGGAAGGCGCTGGAGGAGGCCGCGAAGGCGCACATCGACGCGCAGGCGCGGCTGGACGCGTCGAAGAAGCGGCAGGTCGCGCTGGTGCTGCGGCTGAAGCAGGCCGAGGCGGACATCGTGACGCTGACCGCGCGGGTCGGCGTGGTCGCGGGGGAGGCGTACCGGCGCGGCCGCATCTCCGGCCCGATGCTCCTGCTCGCCGCGCGCGACCGGCTGGAGTTCCTGGAGCGGACCACCGGGCTGGAGACGATCGCGGTGCTGGACGACGCGCGGCTGCGTGACCTGCGGACGGCCCGGGCGGAGGCGCGACGGGCGCGCACCGCGATCGACGACGAGGTGCGCGAGCAGGCACGCCAGGTGGAGATCCAGGCCAAGCGGCGCAAGGATGCCGAACGCGCGCTGGCCGCGGCCGGTGGCGGCGGCCCCGGCGGTTTCGTCGACGCGGACTCGGCCGCCGCGGAACCGGCCCCGCGCAGCGCGGGCGGCGCCTGGCCGGACGAGTCGTGCACGGTCGCGGACCCGACCACGCGCGGCTGCGTCACGCCACGCACGCTGCACGCGATGCGGCAGGCGCGGGCGGACGGGTTCCGGCGGTTCGTCTCCTGCTACCGCCCGGGCGGCGGCGGTGAGCATCCGCGCGGCCGGGCCTGCGACTTCGCGGCCGCTGCGGACGGCTTCGAGGACGTGAACGCGCGCGGCGGCGACCGGGAGTACGGCGACCGGCTGGCCGCCTACCTGGTGCACAACGCGGACTCGCTCGGCGTGCTCTACGTGATCTGGTACCGGCAGATCTGGATGCCGGGCAACGGCTGGCGCTCGTACAGCGGGCGAGGATCACCGTCCGCGACGCACACGAACCACGTACACGTGTCGCTCTACTGAAGCCCGTGTTTACTTGCCGGGTGGACGACGAATCCAAAGCCGTGGAAGACCAGCCGAAAGCCCTGCCCGACGCGCTCGCCGCCACGCTGGTCTTCGGGTCCAGCGGCGCGGTGCTGGTGCTGGAGATCGTGGCGCAGCGGCTGATCGGGCCGTACGTCGGGCTCACGTTGCAGACCACCAGCTCGGTGATCGGGATGGCGCTGGCCGCGATCGCGTACGGCGCCTGGGCCGGTGGCTGGCTGGCCGACCGCCGGGACCCGCGCACCATGCTGGCACCGGCGCTGATCCTGGCCGGCATCGCGACCGCGCTCACCTTCCCGCTGATCCGTTACGCCGGTGAGATCCTGCGCGGCAACGCGGCCGGGGGCGTGCTGCTGCTGACCGCGCTCGCCGTGGTGGTCCCGGCCGGGCTGCTCTCCGCGATCTCGCCGATGGTGGTGAAGTTGCAGCTGTCCGACCTGCGCCGGACCGGGCAGGTGGTGGGCCGGCTCTCCGGCCTGGGCACGCTCGGCGGCATCACGGCCACGCTCGGCACCGGGTTCGTGCTGGTGGCGGCGCTGCCCAGCCGGGTGATCATGCTGAGCCTGGCGGTGCTGCTCGGCGTGAGCGGCCTGGCGCTCGGCTGGTACCTGCGTCGGCTGGACGCGGCCGGTACGCCGAAGGCCCGGGTCACGGCCGCGGTGGTGGGGCTCGTCGCCGCGGGGCTGACCGCGATCGCGCCGACGCCGTGCGACGTGGAGACGGAGTACAGCTGCGCCTCCGTGGTCGCGGACCAGAACCGGCCGGGCGGCCGCACGCTGGTGCTGAACGCCGGCGACCACTCCTACGTGGACCTGAACGACCCGCGGCACCTGGAGTTCGAGTACGTGCAGTGGATCGCGGCGGTCTCCGACGTGGCCGCACCGGCCGGTGCGCCGGTGACCGCGCTGCACGTCGGCGGCGGCGGTTTCACGCTGCCGCAGTACCTGGCCGCGGTCCGGCCGGGCAGCGCGCAGACCGTGCTGGAGCTGGACGGCGAACTGGTCGAGCTGGACAAGGCCGAACTGGGCCTGGAGACCGGCCCGGACCTGCGCGTGGTGGTCGGCGACGCGCGGGTGTCGCTGGCCGGGCAGCCGGCCGGTGCCGCGGACTTCGTGGTCGGCGACGCGTTCGGCGACCTGGTGGTGCCGTGGCACCTGTCGACGCGGGAGATGGCGGTGCAGGTCCGGGGCGCGATGAAGGACGGCGCGATCTACGCCCAGAACGTCATCGACTACCCGCCGCTGCACTTCATCCGCGCGCAGACCGCGACCGTGCAGGACGTGTTCCCGCACGTGGCGCTGATCGGGCCGCCGGACGGGCTGGCCGGGAAGGAGGGCGCGAACTTCGTGATCGTGGCGTCCGCCGCGCCGCTGCCGCTGGACGCGATCCGGGCGCGGATGGCGCAGACCGTGCCGGGCCCGGTGACCATGCTGGACGGCGCGGAGCTGGCCGCGTTCGTCGACGACGCCCGGGTGCTGACCGACGACTACGCGCCGGTCGACCAGCTGCTCTCCCGGTAGCCCGGCGCTCTCGGCCGTACCGTGGAAACGTTTTCAGGTCGTCGCGGCGAACGCCTGGACCTGTTTCGGGGTGCCGGCCACGATCAGTTTGCTGCCGGCCGGCACCAGCGTCGCCGCCTCCGCGAAGATGAAGCTGCCGTCCGGGGGCCGGACCGCGATCACCGTGATGCCGTGCCGCTTCCGCAGCCCGATGTCGGCGAGCGAGCGGCCGGCGGTGTCCTGCGGCGCGCGCACCTTCGCGATCGCGAAGCCCTGGTCGAACTCGATGAAGTCGATCATCTTGCTGGTGATCAGGTGTGCCACGCGGTCGCCCATCACCGCCTCGGGATAGATCACGTGGTTCGCGCCGACCGAGGACAGGATCTTGCCGTGCTTCGCGGAGATCGCCTTGGCCCAGATCTCGGTGATGCCGATCTCGGTCAGCGCGAGCACGGTGAGCACGCTGGCCTCGATGTCGGTGCCGATGCCGACCACCGCACGCTGGAACTCGTGCACGCCGAGCTGTCGCAGCGCGTCGTTGTCGGTCGAGTCGGCCTGCGCCACGTGGGTGAGCCGGTCCGACCACTGCTGGACGATCTTCGGGCTCTCGTCGATGCCGAGCACCTCATGCCCCAGGCGCAGCAGCGAGTCGGCGACCTGGCCGCCGAACCGGCCGAGCCCGATCACCACCACGTTGTCGTCGAGGTTGCTTCTGCCGTTGCTAGCCAACGATGGGTCGCTCCTCGGGATAGCGGTAGAGCCGCTGGCGGGTGTTCAGGGCGATCGCGGAGCCGACGGCGATGGTGCCGACCCGCCCCACGTACATCAGGATGACGAGTACCACCTGCCCGCTCTCCGGCAGGGTCGGCGTGATGCCGGTGGACAGGCCGACCGTGGCGAACGCGGACGTGGCCTCGAAGATCGCCCGGTCCAGCGTGATGTCCCGGTCGATGGCGAGCAGCGCGAGCGTGCCGGTGCCGACCAGCGCGACGCCGAGCAGCGCCACGGTCATCGCCTGCCGCTGCGTGGTCTCCGCGATCCGGCGGCGGCCGATCACCACGTCCGGCTCGCCCCGGATCTCCGCCAGGATCACGAACGCCAGCAGGAAGAACGTGGTCAGCTTGATGCCGCCGGAGGTGGAGCCGCTGCCGCCGCCGATGAACATCAGCGCGGTGCTGATGGTCAGCGTCTCCTGGTGCATCGCGCCGAAGTCGACGCTGTTGAAGCCGCCGGACCGGGTCATCACGTCCTGGGTGAACGCGGCCAGCACCTTGTCACCCCAGCTCAGCGGGCCGAACGTGGACGGGTTGTTCCACTCGAACGCCAGCACGAAGATGAAGCCGAAGACGCCCAGCACGATCGAGCCCCACACGGTCAGCCGGGTGTGCGTCGACCATCTCGCGGGCGTGCGCCACTCGCGGGCCAGCTCGAAGATGACCGGGAAGCCGATGCTGCCGAGCATCACGCCCAGCACCAGCGGTATGCAGATCCAGTCGTCGCCGACGAACCGCATCAGGCTGTCCGGGTAGAGCGCGAAGCCGCCGTTGTTGAACGCCTGGATCGAGTGGAAGACGCCCTCCCACACCGCGCGGCCGAACGAGTAGTCGTAGCCGAGCCAGAACCGCAGCCCGACCACGGCCGCGATCACCGCCTCGCAGACGAACGAGACGGCCACGATCCGCAGCACCATCCGGCCGATGTCCGCGGTCTCCAGCGTACGGCTCTCGGTCTGCGCCATCAGGCGGCCACGCAGGCCGAGGCGCTGCGAGATGAGCACGCCGAGCAGCGTGGCCATCACCATGATGCCGAGGCCGCCGATCTGGGTCAGCACGGTGATCATGCCGAGGCCGAACGGGGACCAGTAGGTGCCGGTGTCCACCACCGCCAGGCCGGTCACGCAGACCGCGGAGGTGGCGGTGAACAGGGCCGTGACGAACGGCGCGAAGCCCGGCTCGGCGCGCGAGACGGGCAGCATCATGAGCACCGTCCCGACCACCACCAGGGCGAGGAACGCCGCGGGCACGATGCGGGCGGGGTGCTGCAGTTGACGACGCATGGCGTGGGACTGTCTATCACCCGGGTGCGATCCGGGCCACTTGACACTCTCGCGCGGTTCACCTCAGGGTCGTGAATATTTCGTTTCCTGTCGATTGGATGCGGTGATGAGACGTCGTGCCGTGACCACTTCCCTCGGGCTGGCCGGAATCGGGCTGGCCGTTGCCCCCGCCGCCCCCGCCTCCGCCGCCCCCGCCGCCCGCACGAAGCCGCTGGTGATCGCGCACCGCGGGGCCAGCGGCTACCGGCCGGAACACACGCTGGAGGCCTACCGGCTGGCGATCCGGATGGGCGCCGACTTCATCGAGCCGGACCTGGTGTCGACGCGCGACGGCGTGCTGGTCGCGCGACACGAGAACGAGATCTCCGGGACCACCGACGTGGCCACCCGCGCCGAGTTCGCGTCGCGGAAGACCACCAAGACCATCGACGGTACGGCCGTGAGCGGCTGGTTCACCGAGGACTTCACGCTGGCGGAGCTGCGGACGCTGCGGGCCGAGGAGCGGCTGCCGCTGGTCCGGACGGCGAACACGGCGTTCGACGGCCGGTTCCAGATCCCCACGTTCCAGGAGGTCGTCGACCTGGCGAAGGCGGAGTCGCGGAGCCGCGGGCGGACGATCGGGGTGTACCCGGAGACGAAGCACCCGACGTACTTCCAGTCGATCGGGCTGCCGCTGGAGGAGCCGCTGGTCCGGACGCTGCACGCGGCCGGGTGGCGGGACCGCCGGTCGCCGGTGATCATCCAGTCGTTCGAGACCGCGAACCTGCGGCGGTTGCGCCGGCTGACCGGGGTGCGGCTGGCGCAGCTGATGGACGCGGCGGGGCGGCCCTACGACTTCGTCGTCGCCGGTGACCCGCGGACCTATGCCGATCTGGCGTCTTCCGACGGGCTCAGGTGGGTCAGCGGGTACGCGTCCGGCGTCGGCGCGAACAAGAACCTGATCGTGCCGCGGGACGCGTCCGGGAAACTGCTGGCGCCGACGGCCGTGGTGCGGGACGCGCACCGGCTCGGGATGGTCGTGCACGCGTGGACGTTCCGGGCGGAGAACCAGTTCCTGCCGGCCGACTTCCGGATCGGCACGGACCCGAACGCGCGCGGCGACATCACCGCGGAGTACGAGCTGTTCTACTCGCTCGGCGTGGACGGCGTCTTCGCCGACCACCCGGACACCGCGGTGGCGGCGCGCGCGGGTCTTCCACAGGCAGGCTAGTTATCCACAGGCTGCCCCTTCGGTGTCGGTGCCCGGTGGTAGACAGGTCGGGTGACTGAGGTGCGGGAGCGGGCGGAAGCTGTGCTGCGGCGGCTGGCGGGCGAGCACGCCCGCCTCCGTGAGGACCAGTGGCGGGCGATCGAGGCGCTGGTGGTCTCGTTCCAGCGGGTGCTCTGCGTGCAGCGCACCGGCTGGGGCAAGTCCGCGGTCTACTTCGTGGCGACCGCGCTGCTCCGCGAGCTGGGTGCCGGGCCCACCGTGATCGTCTCGCCGCTGCTGGCGCTGATGCGCAACCAGGTCGAGGCCGCGGCCCGGGCCGGCATCCACGCCCGCACCATCAACTCGGCGAATCTGGAGGAGTGGGGTCAGATCACCGCGGAGGTCGCGTCCGGCGCGGTCGACGTGCTGCTGATCAGTCCGGAGCGGCTGAACAACCCCGACTTCCGCGACAATGTGCTGCCCGAGCTCGCCGCCACCACCGGCCTGCTGGTGGTGGACGAGGCGCACTGCGTCTCCGACTGGGGCCACGACTTCCGGCCGGACTACCGGCGGCTGCGCACGTTCCTGGCCGGGTTGCCCGAGCACACGCCGGTGCTCGCCACCACCGCCACCGCCAACGCGCGCGTCACGGCCGACGTGGCCGAGCAGCTCGGTGCCGGTGCGCTGGTGCTGCGCGGTCCGCTCGACCGGGAGTCGCTGCGGCTGGCCGTGCACCGGCTGCCGTCGGCCGCGCACCGGCTCGCCTGGCTCGCCGACCACCTCGACGCGCTGCCCGGCTCCGGCATCGTCTACACGCTGACCGTGGCCGCCGCGACCGAGGCCACCGAGTTCCTGCGCTCGCGAGGGTTCGCGGTCGCGTCCTACTCCGGCCAGACGGAGGACGCGGAGCGCCGCGCCGCCGAGCAGGACCTGCTGGACAACAAGATCAAAGCGCTGATCGCCACGTCCGCGCTCGGCATGGGCTTCGACAAGCCCGACCTCGGCTTCGTCGTGCACCTCGGCGCACCGCCGTCGCCCATTGCGTACTACCAGCAGGTCGGGCGGGCGGGGCGCGGCGTCGACCACGCCGAGGTGCTGCTGCTCCCCGGCCCGGAGGACGCGGCCATCTGGCGATACTTCGCCTCCATGGCGTTCCCGCCGGAGGAACAGGTGCACACCGTGCTGGCCGCGCTCTCCGACCGCCCGATCTCGGTGCCCGCACTGGAGCCCCGCGTCGACCTGCGCCGCAGCCGCCTGGAACTGATGCTGAAGGTGCTGGACGTGGACGGTGCCGTTCGCCGGGTCAAGGGCGGCTGGATCAGCACCGGCCAGCCGTGGACCTACGACGCCCCTCGCCTGCGCCGGGTCGCCGAGGCCCGCGAGGCCGAGCAGCGCGCCATGCGGGAGTACGGCGCGATGACCACCGGTTGCCGCATGCTCTTCCTCCGCGAGCGCCTCGACGACGCCGGGGCCACCGCCTGCGGGCGCTGCGACCTGTGCGCGGGCCCGGTGCTGCCGGCCGACGTCTCCGCACAGGCGCTCGCGGCCGCCAAGGCCTTCCTCGGCCGCCCGGGCCTCGACCTCCCGCCGAAGGCGATGTGGCCGACCGGCATGGAGTCGGTCGGCGTGCCGCTCAAGGGCCGCATCCCGGCGACCGAGCAGGCCGCGACCGGCCGTGCCGTCGGCCGCCTCTCCGACCTGGGCTGGGGCGATCGGCTGCGCGCGCTGCTCGCCGACGGTGCGCCCGACGTCCCGCTGCCCGACGACCTGCTCGGCGCCGTGGTCGAGGTGCTCAAGGACTGGTCGCACGGTCCCGAGCAGTGGGAGTCCCGCCCGGTCGGCATCGTGCCGATCCTGTCCCGCCGCCGGCCGGTCCTCACCCGCAGCCTGGCCGACCTGATCGCCACGGTCGGCCGCCTGCCGGTGCTCGGCACGATCACCCGCCGCGACGACGACGGCTTCACGCCGTCCCGCAGCAACAGCGCGCAGCGCGTCCGGCTGCTGCACGACGCGTTCGAGCTGGACGGGTCGGTGTCCGGTCCGGTGCTGCTCGTCGACGACCTGGTCGACTCCGGCTGGACGATGACGCTCGCGGCCCGGCTGCTGCGCCGGTCCGGCGCGTCCGCGGTGCTGCCGCTCGCGCTGGCCGTGGCGGGCTGAGCGACGTCAGCGCCCGTCGCGGTGACCTCAGCGCCCGTCGACGACCCGGCCGTAACCGTGCACCGGCTGGTAGCCCACCGCGTCGATCCGGACGTTCTCCCCGAAGCTCGGCGCGTGGATCATCTTGCCGTCGCCGACGTAGAGCGCGACGTGGCTGATCCGGCCGTAGTAGAAGACCAGGTCGCCCGGCCGCAGATCATCGCGGCTGATCCGCCGGACGGTCCGCCACTGCCGGGCCGCGTTGTGCGGCAGGCGATTGCCCGCGCGATGCCACGCGGCCATGGTGAGACCGGAGCAGTCGTAGGAGCCGGGGCCGTCCGCGCCCCAGCGATAGGGCTTGCCGAGCTGCTCGTAGGCGAAGCGGATCGCGTCACCGGCCAGCCCGGACGGTGGCGGTGGGGGAGCCAGGTCCAGCGGGCGGACCCGGTCGCCGGAGGCCAGACGCATGCGGTGCAGACGTTCGATCTCCCGCTCGATCTCCTTCTTGCGCAGTGCCAGCTCCACCTGCTGGTCGCGCTGCTTCTCCGCCAGCGCGTCCGCCTCGCGCTCCATCTCGGCATAGCGGGCCTGGGCCGCGGCCAGGTCGTCCAGCTTCCGGTGCTGGTCCCGGGCCAGGACGTCCAGCGTGAGCAGACGTTCGACCATGTCGGAGCCACCACCGGCAGCGATCATCAGCGCGCGGGCGTTGCCCGAGGAGCGGTACGCGGCGGCGGCCAGCTCACCGATCCGCTCCTGGTGCTGCACCATGGCGAACTCGACCGGGGCCTTCTCGGTGCCGATCTCGCGCCGGCGCCGTTCCGTGCCGGCCAGGTCCTCGCGGAGCGCGTTGTGCTCCTCGACGACCACCTCCAGCTCGTGCGCCGCGGCGGCGAGCCGTTGCCGCAGCTCCTGGACCGAGGGCGGCGCGTCCGGGTCGGCTTGGGCGGGCGACGGCGCGATCCCGACCAGGGCGGCCACGACGAGCGCTCGCGCGACGATGGAAGAGAGCACACCGGGTCAACGAGGCTCCCGCGGCCGGAGGCGCGCATACCACCCGGGGGTATAGTCGGTGGCGTCGAGTCGAAGGGGAGTGTGAACCATGTCCGTCACCAACACCTACGCCGTCAGCGGGATGACCTGCGCGCACTGCGTGCAGGCGGTCAGCGGTGAGCTCGGGCAGCTGCCCGGCGTGCACGAGGTCAGCGTCGACCTGCCGACCGGCACCGTGACCGTCACCAGCGACGGCCCACTCCCGATCGACGAGGTCCGCACGGCCGTCGACGAGGCCGGCTACGAGCTCGCCTCGGCCGGCGCCTGACGCCCATGCCCGACCCGACCCCCGCCACGACGCCCGGCCACAGCCCCGACCCGGAGATAACCGGCGCCCCGGCCGGCCCGGCTTCAGCAGCCTCGGCCGGCGCCGCACCAGCCGACGCTGGCCCGGCCCTCGCGGGTAAGGCTGAGGCTGGCTCGCCTGTCGCCACCGAGGCCGACGCTGGCCCGGCCCTCGCCGGTAAGGCCCGCCCAGCCCTCGCCGATAAGGCCGGCTCGGCTGTCGCCCCTGGGGCCGGCTCGGCTGTCGCCCCTGGGGCCGGCTCGGCTGTCGCCACTGAGGCCGGCTCGGCTGTGGCCACTGAGGCCGAGGATCGCTCGGCCCTCGCCGGTAAGGCGGAAGTCGGCCCGGTCGTCGCCACTGAGGTCGACGCTGGCTCTGCCCTAGCCGGTAAGGCCGGCGCTGGCGCGGCCATGGCCGGCCAGGCTGAGGACGGCTCAGCGGAGGTTCGTGCCGACGGGGCAGTGACTGGCGATGGCAAGGCCGGCGTGGCCGGGGCTGGGACCGGCGATGGCGGCGAGACCGGCTTTGCCAGGCCGGACGAGCGCACCTCGATGCGCCTGCTCGGGGTGGTCGGCGGTCTGGTGCTGGCCGTGCTCGCCGGCTTCGGCCTGGGGCGGATCACCTCGGGCGGCGTCGCCGAGCCCGCGCCGCTGCCGGCCGCGACCGGCGTGAACGCGGTACACACGGACGCGCCCGGCGTGGCGCCGCACACGCACGGCGGCAGCAGCGGCGGTGGCGGTACCGGCGTGACGGTCGGCGGTAGCCCGGCCGCGGGCGACGTGAGCGGGCTGGTGGTCGGGTCGGCCGACTTCCGGCTGGTGCCGGCCGAGACCGCGTTTCCGGCGCCGGCCGAGCGGGCGCCGTTCCGGTTCGTCATCCAGGCGTCGGACGGCACACCGGTGACCGACTTCGCGGTGGTGCACGACAAGCGGCTGCACCTGATCGTGGTGCGCCGCGACCTGTCCGGCTACCAGCACCTGCATCCGGAGCTGGCGCCGGACGGCACCTGGAGCACCGAGCTGGCGCTGCCCACCGCGGGCGCGTGGCGGGTGTTCGCCGACTTCACCGCCACCACCGCGACCGGCGCGCAGGTCGCCACCACGCTCGGCGTGGACCTGTCGGTCGGCGGCGACTACGCGGCCGCCGCGCTGCCCGCGCCCGCGCCGACGGTGTCCACCGGCGGCTTCGAGGTGGACATGGCCGGAACGCCCGCGCTCGGCTCGGTCCAGCCGATGATCTTCACGCTCCGGCGGGACGGTGCCGTGGTGCGGCCGGAGCGGTACCTCGGGGCGTACGGGCACCTGGTGGTGCTGCGCGAGGGCGACCTCGGCTATGTCCACGTGCACCCGGAGGACCAGCTCACCGTGGACGGTGCGGTGAAGTTCTGGCTTGCCGCGCCGAGCGAGGGCCGTTACCGCGCGTTCTTCGACTTCCAGGTGGACGGTGTGGTGCACACCGCGGCGTACACGATCACGCTCGGCTGAGCAGCCGTTCCAGCGCCGGTTCGATGTGGAATCCGCCGGTCAGTGCCGTGTACTCGGCGCGTGCGGCCTCGGTCGGCGCCGCGCCGGTGCGGCGCGCGCGGATCAGCAGGTTGCGCGGCGTGTGCGCGGAGTCGATGAACTCCACCACCTCGACGCGGTACCCGTGCAGCCGCAGCAGTGACGCCCGGACCGTGTCGGTGAGCACGTCCGCGAACCGTTCGCGCAGGATGCCGTGCCGGCCGAGCCCCTCGAACGGCGTCGGTGCGGGTGCCTTGCGCAGCTGGGCGGCCAGATCGTGGTGGCAGCAGGGCGCGGCCAGCACCCAGCGCGCCTGCCACTCGACCGCGCGGGCCAGCGCCTCGTCGGTGGCGGTGTCGCACGCGTGCAGCGCCAGCACCACGTCCGCGGCCTCGACGTCCGCGTCCAGGATGGTGCCGGCCACGAACCGGACCTCCTCGGCGCAGCCCAGCCGCTCGGCCAGCGCGGTGTTGCGGACTCGCTGGTCCTCGCGCACGTCCACGCCGACCACGTCGAGCGCCACGCCGCGTCCGGACAGGTATCGGTAGGCCGCGAATGTCAGGTAGGCGTTACCGCAGCCCAGGTCCACCACGCGCA
This sequence comes from Catenuloplanes indicus, assembly GCF_030813715.1. Taxonomy (NCBI): domain Bacteria; kingdom Bacillati; phylum Actinomycetota; class Actinomycetes; order Micromonosporales; family Micromonosporaceae; genus Catenuloplanes; species Catenuloplanes indicus. The sequence continues at coordinate 4,329,776 of NZ_JAUSUZ010000001.1, read as the reverse complement.
GCCGCGCGGGCAGCTCGGCCGGCAGCGTGGCGGCGAGCGCGCGGAGGAACGCGTCGACCTGCCGCCGCTTCGCCGCACCGCCGCCGATCTCCGTGAACAGCGGGTCACCCGGGTCAAGCAGGTGCTCCTTGACCCGATCGTGCGCGACCGGCACCGCGGGGACCGCCGCTCCCGCATCGTCCGGCAGGGCCGCAACCGGGCCGCCGGAGGCCGCCGGGCCGGGGCGCGCGGCGGCGGCGCGATGCACCTGCGCCTCGCCCTTCTTGGTCACCCGCAGCTGCACGGTGCCGCCCGGCGACTCCACGTGCCAGTTGCCGAACGGCTCGGCCAGCAGCTCGTCCACGGCCGAGGCCGCCTCGTCGCCGAACGCGACGTTGCGGGTGAACGGCCGGGCGCCGTCGTTCGTCACGATCTGCAGCCTGGTGCCGCCCTTCAGCGAGACCGGGCGCAGCTCGGCCCGGACCACCGACGGCGTCTGCCCCTTGCGGCGCCCGGCGGCCACCGCGCGGGTCAGGTCGGGGCGGAGCAGCAGGTCGCGCACCTCGGCGAGGGCGTCGGGAAGCGATTCGGGCATCCGTCCAGTCTAGGGCGGGTTCGCGCCGGGCAGCCGGGCCCGAGGTGTGGCCCACGACGCCGTGCCCGGCCGGGTGCATGTCCTACGCTGCCAGCCATGGCAGACACCGTCTTCACCCCGGACGTGGTGGCGCAGATCATGCGGCACATGAACGACGACCACGCGGACGACAACGTCCTCATCGTCCGCGGTCTCGGCGGGCAGCCGGACACCACCACCGCGGCGCGCATGTCCGGGATGGATGCGGACGGCATGGACTTCGTGGCGACCGTGGACGGCGCGGAGGTCCCGGTGCGGATCCCGTTCGCGGAGCGGCTCACCGAGCGGCGTCAGGTCCGCGGCGAGGCGGCCCGGATGTACCACGAGGCCTGCGCTGTGCTGGGCGTCACACCGCGGGCCTGACCCGTTCCGGCCGTCGAAATGATCGTCGAAACGGCGAATCTAATCGATGCCCCAGGCTCCCTTAAAGCTTCCCTAAAGAAGACCGGAAACTCCCCGAAATTCGTTGAACCCCAGCGCTGTCCAACCCCGTAGGACCGGGCGAGGCGGTAAGCCTCGATCACTCCGGGGCTCTGCCGCACCCGTCCTCGCTCGGACGGGCCGGCGGAGCCAGAGCGAACAAGGCTCACCGGTACGCCCGCGACGAGCGACGCAGGCTATCGGCCACAGACTCTGCGCGAAGGGTTGGGTTCAGGCGGATGGCACCGAGCTGGGATGACGAGAAGACTGGCTGGCGCGACTGGCGTCGTTACAAGGTCCCCGGCATGATCGCCGTGGGTACGCTCACGCTGCTCGGCGGCGGTCTCGGTGTGGCGATGGCCGGCACCGGGTCGTCGAGCGCGAGCGGGCAGACCATCGTGTGCCCCACGGTGGAGGACAAGCTCCCCGCCATTCCGGCCAGCGCGCAGGCCGAGGTGGACCGCAACCTGGCGCTGCTGGAGACGCAGATCCAGGAGGCGAACAACCGCCTGGCCACGTCCGCCGGCGAGGGCGGGGCGAATTTCGTGCAGAACGCGATCCTCGGTCCGCTGGCTGACAAGCGCGCCTCCACCATCGACCGGATCGCGATCTCCATCGGGCGGACCGCGGAGAAGCCGACGAACCTGGGCGGCCTCGCGGAGTGCTCGCTGAGCGCGGGCGGCGGTGGCGGCGCCGAGGCCGGCGGCGACGAGCAGGCCGGTGGCGAGGGCGAGAACGCCGGCGGCAACGAGGGTGGCGGCAACACCGGCACCGGCGCGATCTCCTGCCCGGACGTGGCCGGTGAGCTGCCCGCGATCCCGGCGCAGGCGCAGGCCGAGGTGGACCGCAACCTGGAGCTGTTGGACACGCAGATCGCCGAGGCCAACCAGCGCCTGGTGGATACGGTCGGCCAGGGCGGGGCGAACTTCGTGCAGAACGCGATCCTCGGCCCGCTGGAGGACAAGCGCGTCGCCACGATCAACCGCATCGCGACCGCGATCGGCCGGAACGCCGAGCGCCCGAACCTGGACGTCGCGACGCTGGCGCCGTGCGAGCTGAACGAGGACGAGGTGCCGGTCGTCGACCCGGTCGAAGGCGGTAACGGCAACAACGGCAACAACAACGGCGGCAACGCCGGCGCCGGCTTCACCCAGCTGGTGATCAACGAGGGCAACGACGGCGGCTCGGACGGCGCGTTCTCCTGCCCGACCGTCGCGGACCAGCTGCCGGCCATCCCGAACCAGGCGCTGGCCGAGGTGGAGAGCAACCTGGCACAGCTGGAGAAGCAGATCCAGGAGGCGGAGACCCGGCTGGCCAACTCGGCCGGTCAGGGCGGCGCGAACTTCGTGCAGAACGCGATCAACGGCCCGCTGGAGGACAAGCGCGTCGCCGCGATCAACCGGATCGCGACCGCGATCGGCCGGCACACCGACAAGCCGCAGCTCGACGTCGCGAACCTCGCGCCTTGCACGGTGTCCTGACGCTGACGGGTGAGTAGCCGGAGCCGCCCCTTTCGCGATTGCAGCGCGCGAAGGGGCGGCTCTGTTATTCCAGGTGGCGGCCGGCGATGGGGGGACGTTGGATGAGCAGCGGTGGCTGGATGTGCGCCGGCGGTCCCTGGCCAGAATGCCGTGGCCATCACGGTGATCCGCGGGCTAACTCGACCAGCGCTTCGGCCGTGACCCGGCGCGGCCGTGCACGACCGCACGCCTGTGCCCCCCGGCATTCCGCCGCGCAGAACACCCTGGACGCTCGCACCTGGCTCGGCAGCCGCACGCCACAGACCGGGCACCGGTGCTGGCGCAGCTCGGCGGGCGCTTGAGCATTCCCGCATGCTGTGGCACCAACGACAGCCCCGAGTACGACCTGCGCCACCGGTCCTGCCGCGAGCCTATGACCGCCCCCGCTGAGCGTGATAGCACGCGACTCGAGTGGGCGTGGACGGCGAGCGTCTCGCCGCGCTGCTGGGCGCCAGACGGTTCTACCTGCTCGGCTGCCAGTGACCCGGCCGCGATGACAACCCGTCCTCCCACGCTGCAGGCTCGTCGAAGGTGCGGAACCGGGCGGCCAGGTCCGCCATGGCGCCGATCCGCGTCAGGCGTCGGAGGAGCAGGAAGCCGATTACCGTGCCCAGGGTGTTGGCCAGCAGGTCGTTCACGTCGGCCAGGTCGCCGCTGCTCAGGAGCAGGTTGGTGCAGAGCTGGACGACCTCGATCGCGGCGCTGAAGGCAAGGCCGGCCATCGCGACCTGCCGGACGCCGCGGATCGGGGTCAGCAGTGGCAGCATGATGCCCAGCGGCACGGTCATGATGATGTTGAGCACGAATGTCCGCGGGTCGATGAACAGCGGGATCCAGTTGAGCTTCTCGTACCAGGAGACTGTGTTGGCGTACTTGCCCAGCGAGATTTGCAACGGCAGCGTCGTCAGGCGTAGGACGGCCGCTAGATAGATTGTTGCGGCCACCACCGTGAACGTTCGCATCGCGGTCAGCCGGCCCGTGCGGTGCAGGCGAAAGACGCCGGCAGTAATCAGGATCAGGACCAGTGGGACGAGAACCGGAAGAGCCGGAACCTCGGTTTGCAGATTCACAGTGTCATGCTGGATCGGTCCACGACCAGGCGGTATCTGCCGTAAGTCGGATCACTGAATCAGCCGTACCTGCCTCCGCACTCCAACGAGTAACCCGGCACCAGGCGAGGATCACCAGGCGACGGCGCGTGCGTAGGAGTGGTTGCGCTCCTGGTACTCGCCGGTGATCTCGATCCGGCCGGGTTCCAGGCCGCGGGCCCGCAGTCCGGTGATCAGCTCCGGCAGCATCCGCTGGGTCTCCCGCTGCGCGCAGTGCAGCAGCACGATGTCGCCGTCCCGGACGGTGCCGAGGATCGCCGCGCCGATCGCGGCCGCGGCCTGACCGGCGCCGTCGTCCGGGTTGAACGCCCACAGCACCGGCTCCACGCCGTACTCGCGGAACAGCATGACCACGTCCTCGTTCGCGCTGCCGAACGGCGGCCGGCCGATGACCGGGACCGCGCCGGTGTACCGGGTGATCGCGGCTTGGGTACGCCCGAGTTCGACCGCCGCGTCCTTGAGCGGGATCGCGGCCAGGTCGGGGTGGCTGTAGCTGTGGTTGCCGATCGCGTGCCCGGCCAGCGCGGCCCGGCTCGCGTACCGCCAGTCCGTCTCCACGCCGCCGCCCACGAAGAAGAACGTGGCCCGCGCGTGCGCCTCGGCCAGGATGTTGAGCACCACCCCGGTCCCCGCGCTCGGCCCGTCGTCGAACGTGAGCGCGACGTGCCCGCGCACCACCGGCCGCGTGGCCGCCGTGGCCAGTGCACCCGGCCGTACCGCGGGCACGAAGCCGTTGGCGGTGAGGGTGAGCCCCATCGCCTGCCGATCCATCGGTACACCCGCCCTTCACCGTCCATGGCGCACGCGAGAGGTCCGTCTCTCGCGGGTGCGAGGCCATCCGTGGCTCGCAGGTCACAGAATCGGCGCCGGCCCACCGACCCTGAGATCAAAAACCAAGATCAAGCAGCGGTACGGCCGCGGCCGCGACCCGCGACCGCCGCGGTCACCGGCGACCCGTGGTGCCGGGGAGCGTGCGGCTCGTGCGTCGCGCCACGGGTGCGGCGGAACCACCTGGTTCTGGTCTTGCGGCCACGGATCGTGCAGGGAGGAGCGCCAGCGACGATCGGTGCCCGCGGGAGCATGCGGAACCCGCGCCGCCGGAAGCGGGCATATCAAGAATGAGAACCGCAGCGAAAAGGCGGACCTCCGTCGCCGGAGACCCGCCTTTCATCGCGTTTCGTGCGCTCAGTCCTCGGTGCTCTCAGCGCCCTCGGCACCGGCACCGCGACCGCCCCGGCCACCCCGGCGGCGACGCCGGCGCTTGGGCCCGTCGCCGGACGCCTCGGCGGGATCGCCGTCACTCTCCCGGGACTCGGGCACCTCGGCCGTGGTGACCTCGGCGGCCACCGCGGCGCCCTCGCCGGACACGGCCTCGCCGGCCCGCCGGCGGCGGCGACGCGGCTTCGCCGGTGCCTCGCCCTCCGCGGTCTCGGTCACGGTCGGCGTCTCGGTGTCGCCACCGTCGACCGGCTCGACGCGCCGTGTGCGCTTGCGGGTGCGCGGCGTGCGCTGCGCCGGAGCGGCTGCCCGGTCAGCGCCGCGACCTTCGCCGCGGCGGCCGGAACGACGCGGGCGGGTGCTGCCCAGGTCCTCCTCGATCTCGGCGGCGAGCCCGGCCCGGGTGCGGTCCGCGGACGGCAGCGCGGCCGCTACGTCGGTCGGGATGTCCAGGTCCGTGTAGAGGTACGGCGAGGTGTGGTAGGTCTCCGGGGGTTCCCGCATGTCCAGCCCGATCGACTTGTCGATCAGGTGCCAGCGCGGCATGTCCTCCCAGTCCACGAACGTGACCGCGACGCCGGTTGCGCCGGCCCGGCCGGTCCGGCCGATGCGGTGCGTGTACGTGTCCGGGTCCTCCGGGCAGTCGTAGTTGATCACGTGGGTGACGCCGGAGACGTCCAGCCCGCGGGCCGCGACGTCGGTGGCGACCAGCACGTCGATCTTGCCCGCCCGGAACGCCCGCAGCGCCCGCTCGCGCGCGCCCTGGCCCAGGTCACCGTGGACCGCCGCGACCGCGAAGCCGCGGAAGTCGAGGTCCTCGGAGAGCCGGTCGGCCGCTCGCTTGGTACGCGTGAAGATCATCGTGAGACCGCGGCCGCGCGCCTGGAGGATGCGGGCCACCATCTCGATCTTGTTCATCGGGTGCGTTCGGTACGCTACCTGCAACGTCTGCGGCGACGGCCCGGTCTCCACGGTGTGGCCCGCGTGCACGGTCACCGGGTGTCGCAGGAAGCGGCGGGCGAGCGTGACGATCGGGTCCGGCATGGTGGCGGAGAACAGCATGGTCTGCCGGTCCTCCGGCAGCATGGCGAGGATCTTCTCCACGTCGTCCAGGAAGCCGAGGTCGAGCATGCGGTCGGCCTCGTCCAGCACCAGCGCGCGGATCCGGTCCAGCCGCAGCTTCTTCTGCTTCGCCAGGTCCATCAGGCGGCCCGGCGTGCCGACCAGGATCTCCACGCCGGTCTTCAGCGCGTCGGTCTGCTGCTCGTAGGCCACGCCGCCGTAGATCGGCAGCACCCGCACGCCGCGGGTCTTGCCGGCCATCGCCAGGTCCTTCGCCACCTGGAGGCCCAGCTCGCGGGTCGGGACCACGACGAGCGCCTGCGGCAGCCCGTCGCCGCCCTCGGCCGGTGCGAACACGCGGTCGACCAGTGGGAGGCCGAACGCGAAGGTCTTGCCGGTGCCGGTCGGCGCCTGGCCGATCATGTCGGAGCCGCGCAGCGCGATGGGCAGCGCGTACTCCTGGATGGCGAACGCGCGCTCGATGCCGGCGGCGGCCAACGCGGCGACGGTCTCGTCGCGCACGCCGAGCTCGGCGAAGGTGGGCTTGTCGCTGACGGCCGGGGCTCGGGTGGGAGCGTTCTCCTGCTCTTCGATGTCGTTCATAAAGTTTTGGGGGTGCCCTCTCGTGGTGCGCCCCGCTTCGTTCGAGGGCGCGTGTGGGTCGAGGCGCGGGCCGCGCGCGGTCGTCCGGAGACGGCCGCGGGCCCGCACGCCGTCGCAGGGCTTGGGTTCATCAGCCGACGTGTCTCGTACGACACGGGGCTCGGGCCGTTGTGGCGGCGAGAGCCTCACGTCTCGTGCGGCATCACGTGCGGAGCGATGAAATCGATACCTGCGCCTGATCTGGTGCCAGCATACCCGACCAGCATGAACGGCACCTCAGCTGGAATATCTCGATTCGGCTGGGGTGCGCGTGAGTGGCGTGGGTCACAACTGGCATCGGCTCCGCTGGTCACCGCGGTGCACTGCCGCGTTCAGCGTTGAGCGGTAGCCTGCGCTCGTGTCCGGTGACGATTCACGATCGCAAGATCTCCGCGCTCCCGTGGTGGAGCTGCTCGGCCTGGTCGCGTTCGGCGAGCTGATCGCGTTCGAGCGGATGGCGCGGGACGCCGCGCTCGCCCCCGACCTGCGGCGGCGCGCGGTGCTCGGCGAGATGGCCGCGGTGGAGGTGGACGGCTACCAGCGGGTCGCGGCCCGGCTCGCGGCGCACGGCGTGGACCCGCAGGCCGCGATGGCGCCGTACGTGCGCCCGGTCGAGGAATACCACGACGCCACCGAGCCGAAGGACTGGCTGGAGGCGCTGACCAAGGTCTACGTCGGCGACGGCATCGCGGACGACTTCCTGGCCGAGGTGGCCGCGCTGCTCGACGCGCCCGACGGCGACCTGGTGCGGCAGGTGCTGCACGACGGCCGGTATGCCGCGTTCGCCGAGGCGGAGCTGCGGGCCGCGATCGAGGCGGACCCCAAGGTCGCGAACCGGCTCTCCATGTGGGCGCGGCGGCTGGTCGGCGAGACGCTCTCGCACGCGCAGCGGGTCGCGGCCGAGCGGGCGTCGCTGACCGAGCTGATCGTCACCGGCGCCGGGCGCGAGGACGGCGTGCAGAAGCTCTTCCAGCGGCTCACCACGGCGCACTCGGCCCGGATGAACGCGCTCGACCTGAACAACTGAGCCGCCGGGGTCTCACGGCCCCGGCGGCCCGGTCACATCCGTCGTGGCTCAGCGGGCGGTGAAGCCGACCGAGCGCTGGCTCGCCTCCGCGATCTCCACGTAGGCGACCTTCGTCACCGGGACAATGACCTTGCGGCCCTTCTCGTCGGTGAGGGTGAGGACGCCGTCGCCGTTGATCGCCTCGGTCACGACCTTTTCGACCTCGTCCGGCGTCTGTCCGCTCTCCAGCACGAGCTCGCGCGGCGCGTACTGGACGCCGATCTTGACCTCCACGGGTCCTCCTCATGGGACGAAGATGTTCCGTTTCGAAGGCTAGCCGATCCGGGGCGCCGATCGGCAGCTCAACCGCCGTGCTCGCGCACAGCTGAATTAGTCACCTTGCAGTGGGAAGCTCGCGATCCCGCGCCAGAGCAGCGCGGTCAGCAGCGACTCGGCCTCCTGCTTGGGGATCTGACGGCCGTTGGCCAGCCAGAACTGCGCGGCGGTCTCCGCGGCGCCGACCAGGCCGGAGGCGAGCAGCTCGGCGTGCGCCCGGTCGACACCGGTGTCCGAGATGATGGTGTCGGTCAACGCCGCGATGCAGCCCTTCTCGACCCGTTCCACCCGCTCCCGCACGGCCGGTTCGTTGCGCAGGTCCGACGCGAAGACCAGGCGGAACGCCTCGCTCTCGTGGTCGACGAAGTCGAAGTACGCGGTGACGGCACCGCGGACGCGCTCCTTGTTGTCCGGCGTGGCCTGCATCGCGGCCTGGACCTTTGCGACGATCGCCTCGCAGTGCGTGTCCAGCAGTGCCAGGTAGAGCTCGAGCTTGCCCGGGAAGTGCTGGTAGAGAACCGGCTTGGAGACGCCGGCACGCTCCGCGATGTCATCCATCGCGGCCGCGTGGTAACCCTGCGCGACGAAGACCTGCTGCGCCGCGGCGAGCAACTGCTTGCGGCGCGCGGAGCGCGGCAGACGCGTCGGCCGTCCCGCCGTTTGAGCGCCCCCCGACGCTGCGGTCATGGATCTACCTCCTCGCTGCGGGCGGACTGTGCACCGCTCGCGCCATGGGCTCAAGTATCCGACGCGACGTGGTTTCCACCACCGTCCCCCGCCCGGTCGCCGAATTAGCCCGACGTAGCAACTTATCGCTGCTGTCAGCACACGGTAGCCTCAGCGGGGGCGACGGAGGAGCGCACGGTGGACGAATCGAGGGAAGCGGACGACGCCACGCCGGGTGAAAACCATAACGGTGCGGCTCCGCGTGACGACCGCGCCCGGCCGAACGGCTGGGCGCCGGTCGATTCCGCATGGTCGAACGCTGGTCCCTCGCACGAGCCGGAGCCCATGCCCCCGGCCTGGCGTCGGCCGAACGACCGCGACGCGTCCTCATGGATCGACCCGCAGGCCCGATATGCAGACCTGATGGCGCAACTGTCGCCGTCCCCGCCGGCCGCCACCGGCCGGTCCCAGCGTCGGCCGGTCAACGGCCATGATCACGAGGAGCACCCGGTAGAGCCGCAATCTCCGCTGCCAGCCGCTCAGGTGCCGGCCAGCGCGCCCCCGTACCCGTACGAAGGTGACCTGGAGGACGCAGGTCTCCTCCCGCGCCCGACCTACCCGGGCGAGCCGACCGAGTCCGAGATCACACCGCGTGACTCGTGGCACTCGCCGGGCGAGCCCGCGTGGAATCGCGAGCCGGAGACCCCGCCGGGGCGGTACAGCGGGCCCCGCCCGGTGAGCGGGCCGCGGCCGGTCGAGCCGCTGCGCCCGATGGGTGCGCCGCGCGCGGACGAGCCGCGCACCGGCCGTCGTGGCGACAGCCCGGCCGGCGGACTGCGCGCGATCGACGGCGGTCTGTCCCGTGAGGGTCGCGAGCCGTCCCGGGCCGATCTGACGGACACCGAGGTGAACGGGCCGCGCCTGATCGACTCGCCGGAGGGGCTGCCCACCCGCCAGGGGCGCGACCGGATCAGCGAGGCCGGTGGCCGCCTGCTGGAGGGTCTGCGCCGCCGCTCGCCGGAGTTCGGCCGCGGGTTCGGCCGGGACCGCGCCGAGTCACCGGCCGACGCGCCCGCCGCGCCGGAGGAGCCGCCGGCCCCGCCGGCCTACGAGCCGCGCCGGTCCAGCGAGAGCCGTTCGCCGGAGACGGACGACGAGCTGCCGCCGCGCCGCTCGTCCCGCGCGGGCGAGGAGGGGCCGGAGCCGCGCGTGGCCGGCCGGCGCGAGTTCCGTCCGCTGGACCTGGACAGCAGGCGTGCCGACGCGCCCGAGGAGGGCCGCCGGCGCGCGATACCCGACCCGGCGGACGAGCCGACGTTCCGCCAGTCCGGGTACGCCGGGGGCTTCCCGTCGTACCCGCCGCCGCCCCCCGGCCTGCTGCCGCCGGGCCGCGACGAGTTCGACGACTTCGGCCGGGCGCCGGAGGCGCTGCCCAAGCGCGTGCCGTCCGACGACGTGCCCCAGATACCCGCGGCGCCGATAGCCGGCCCGCCCGCCGCCGACACGCCCGACCTGGCCCGGATCCGGGACAGCCTGCGCCGGGAGGACCCGGCACCGGAGCGGGACCGGCCGGACGGGTTCGACGTGGACGCGATCCAGGCCGCGGTGCGCGAGGTGGCCGGCGTACGGCACGCGACCGTGCACATCACCGAGAGCGGCGCGCACAAGCTGCGGCTGGACCTGACGGACGGTGCCGACCCGGCCGAGGTCTCCCGGATGGTGGCGCGGCTGCTGCAGGAGCGCATGGGCCTGGCCGCGTCCTCCCAGGAGGGCCTGCCGATCGGCGCGGAGGCGCCGATCCCGGCGTCGGTCACGCCGATCCGCCCGGCCGCGGAGCCACCGGCCGAGGCGCCGTCCCGGCCGCAGAGCCGCAGCGGCGTCAGCTACCTGCCGCGGCCGGCCGCCGCGCCGAAGCCCGAACCGTCCGCCGCGTCCGCGCACGTGCCGATCCAGCCGGGCGTCCGGCCGGTGCCGAGCCAGCCCGCACCCGCGGTGCCGGCGCAGCCCGCGCCGGTGGACGAGCCGGCCCGGCGACGCCGGGTGGCACCGCCCGCGGAAAGCCTGCCGATCGAGCCGGCCGCCGCCACCGACGAGACCGGTGAGCAGCTGGCGACCGGTTACCTGCCCGGCCAGCCGACCGCGGCCGTGGTCGGCCCGCCCGCGCTCGACCCGGGTGGCCGTCCCGGCCCGCGCGTGCTGATCGAGCACGTGCAGACCCGCACGTTCGGCCTGGACGTGACCGTGGAGGTGGAGCTGGCGGTCGGCGAGCAGGTCGCTACCGGCGTCGCCACGGGCCCGGCCGTCGACGGCTACGTGCTGCGCCTCTGCGCGGTCGCGGCCGCCTCCGCCGTGGACGAGCTCCTGCGCTCCGACGAGAAGGGCGAGGAGCCCGGCCGCTGTTACGTCGAGCACGCAGCGGTGGTCCCGTTCGGCACCACCGAGGTCGCGCTGGTCGTGCTGCTGCTGGCCTGCGACGGCTGGGTGGAGCAGCTCAGCGGCTCGGCCGTGGTCGGCAACGACCGGCGGCAGGCCGTGGTGCGCGCCACGCTCGCGGCCGTCAACCGCCGGCTGGAGGGCCTGCTGCCGTCCTGACCCGGCCGGACGGACGGTGCGAAACCACCTTCTCGGGCGGGTTACGCCGTTTCCGGCCGCGGTTGGTGGCAATCTTGAAGGGCGATGGCTACTCCGGGTAACCGACTCTATCCCCTGAGTGCCGCCAGTGGCCGTACCGCCGAGGAACGCGCGGCCGCCGCGGCGGCGATCCGGCGTGTCCGCCTCGACCCGGACGAGCGCCGGCGCCAGCGGCGGGCGAACTTCGGGCTGCCCGCCGCGCCGATGTCCCGGTCGCTGGCCGTCACCCGTGCCGAGGGCCGGTCCGGGCGGCCGCGCCGCGACGCCGGCTCGGTCCGCATACCGGGCCCGGCCCGGGCACCGGCTCCGGCCGAGCCGATCCGCCGGTTGCGGCGCAAACGGCGGCGTACCGGCGTGGTCGCCCTGTTGCTGGCCGCGGCCGCGCTGGTCGGGGTGGACCTCGCACGAGGGCCGGACTACCGCCCGGTCAGCGCGCCCGGCGGCGAGGCCGGGCCGGTCGCGTCGGGGGAGCCGCCGACCCGCTCGGTCGACCCGCCCCGCCCCGCGTCGCCCGCTCCGAGGCCGACTCCGTCCGTGAAGACGCCGATCGTGCCGAAGACGCCGGTGGCGACCCGGTCGGTCGCCCCGCCGCCGCCCGGTGGCGAGACGGTGATGCCGGAGAAGGCCACCACGTTCGCGCAGCAGGGCACCGGCACGTTCGGCCACGCCACCGGGCCCGGTCCGGTGCTCGGCCGGGCCGGGATGCTGCGCCGGTTCCGCGTGGCGGCGGAGGGCGGCACCGGCGTACCGGTGGACGCGTTCGCGACCGAGGTGGACCGGATCCTCGGCGACCGGCGCAGTTGGACCGCGTCCGGGCAGTTCCGCCTGCAGCGGGTGGCGCAGGGCCAGAACGCGGAGTTCGTCATCTACCTCGCCACGCCGAAGACCAGCGAGAAGATGTGCGCGGCGGGCGGGCTGGCCACGTCCGCCTACACGTCCTGTCGGCTGTCCGGCAAGGTCATCATCAACGCCGCGCGCTGGCACACCGCGATCCCGGACTACGACGCGCCGATCGCCGACTATCGGGCGTACGCGATCAACCATGAGACCGGTCACCAGTTCGGGCACGGGCACGAGGCCTGTCCCGGGCCGGGCTCGCCGGCGCCGGTGATGCAGCAGCAGACGTACGGCCTGCGCGGTTGCCTCGCCAACGCCTGGCCGTATCTCGCCGGCCGCCGTTACCAGGGCAAGGCAGTGAGATGAACTATTCCCTTGTCCCGCAGTGCGGGCGCGTGTCGCTTCTCATGGCGTGTCCCGTTACGGCCGAGCAACAATGGCGTCCGTATACCCAATCGATCCGGGGAGTCATATCGTGGCCCTACCCCCGCTCGTCGAGCCCGCCGCCGAGCTGACCGTCGACGAGATCCGTCGCTATTCCCGCCACCTGATCATCCCGGACGTCGGGGTCGAGGGGCAGAAGCGGCTCAAGAACGCCAAGGTCCTCTGTGTGGGCGCGGGCGGCCTGGGCTCCCCGGCGCTGATGTACCTCGCCGCCGCCGGCGTCGGCACGCTGGGCATCGTCGACTTCGACACGGTGGACGAGTCCAATCTGCAGCGCCAGATCATCCACGGCCAGTCCGACATCGGTAGGCCGAAGGCGGAGTCCGCGGCCGCGTCCGTGCGCGAGATCAACCCGTACGTGAACGTGCAGATCCACAACACGTCGCTGGACAACGACAACGTGTTCGAGATCTTCGGGCAGTACGACCTGATCGTCGACGGCACCGACAACTTCGCCACCCGTTACCTGGTGAACGACGCGTGCGTGCTGCTCGGCAAGCCGTACGTGTGGGGTTCGATCTACCGCTTCGACGGCCAGGTCAGCGTGTTCTGGGACCAGTACGGGCCCAACTACCGCGACCTCTACCCGGAGCCCCCGCCGCCCGGCATGGTCCCGTCCTGCGCCGAGGGCGGCGTGCTCGGCGTGCTCTGCGCGTCGATCGGCGCGGTCCAGGTCACCGAGGCGATCAAGCTGATCACCGGCATCGGCGACCCGCTGCTCGGCCGCCTGATGGTCTACGACGCGCTGGAGATGTCGTACCGCACCATCAAGATCCGCAAGGACCCGAACGCGGAGCCGATCACCGGCCTGATCGACTACGACGACTTCTGCGGCGCGGTCTCCGAGGAGGCGCAGGAGGCCACGCTCGGCTCCACCATCACGGTCAACGAGCTCAAGGAGTGGCAGGACGCCGGCAAGGACTTCTTCCTGGTCGACGTGCGTGAGCCCGCGGAGTACGAGATCGTCCGCATCCCCGGCTCCACGCTCATCCCCAAGGGCGACATCCTGAACGGCGAGGCGCTGTCCAAGCTGCCGCAGGACAAGCAGATCGTGCTGCACTGCAAGTCCGGCGTGCGCTCGGCCGAGGCGCTGGCCGCGGTCAAGGCGGCCGGCTTCACGGACGCGGTGCACGTGCAGGGCGGCGTGGTGTCCTGGGTCAAGAACATCGACCCGTCGCTGCCGGAGTACTAGGCCTTCACGCAAAATGCCCGCTTCCTCCCGGAGGCGGGCATTTTGCTTGCCCTTAAGACGAGATCCCCCTCACGGATAGTTGATCTAGCCTGACTCGCCGAGAGCAGAACCCGGTTTCCGGGGGTAGCCTGGCGCGGTGGTCGACATGGATGCCGCGATAGGCTTCGTGGTTGCCCGAGGCGATCAGGTGGATCGAGCCCGGCTCTCCTACCTGCGCACCGGTGCAGCCGCGCCCGATGACGCGATCTCCCGTACCGAGATGGGCCAGGCCCCCGACGGCGGCTGGCCGGCCCAGTGGGGCGGCGAGATCGCGTCCATCGACGCCACCTGCTTCCGCCTCACCGAACTCGACGACCTCGGCGCGCTCGGCCGCCCCGCGGGCCGCAAGGCGCTCGACTGGCTCGCCGGCCGCCAGCGCCCGGACGGCACCTGGGAGGAGGACGCCTCCTACGCGCACACCGCCCCGCCCTGGGCCCGCCCCGGCGACCCCGAGGCACGGTTGCACCTGACCGCGCTGGCCGCCTACTGGCTGATCATCGGCGGCGGCCAGGCCTCCGCCGAGAGCGGCCACTTCGACCCCCGCCTCGGCGGCGCCTACGCCGGTGTCGCCCGCTCCGCCGCCCAGGCCATCGCCGGCTCCCTACGCCCCGACGGCAGCTGGCCCTCCTACCTGATCACCGGCGCCCTCGGCGCCGCCGTCCTCTACCGGCAGGACATGTTCTACGAGTCCGCCCGCATGCAGCTCATCCTCGCCGATCGCCTGCCGAAACTCAGCCCCGGCGACACCGCCTACCTCGCCGCCTCGCTTCGCCGCGCCGGCGTCCCCGGCAACGATCCCCTGCCCAAGGCCGCCCGCCAGCGCCTCGGCGAAACGCAGCGCCCCGACGGCGGCTGGCCCAGCGACGACGGCAACGCCTTCGACGTCCACACCACCCTCCTCGCCATCCGCGCCACCCACCCCTGACCCGGCCCACCCAGACCCCGATCTTCCCGCTTCCGGCGTGGCACGGCCCGCATGCTCGGAGCGGGCAAACCGCGCGGAGGCCTCCGGCCCCGCCGGCGCTCCGCTCCAGCCGCCGCGTCGCAGCCGGCCCCGCCGTTGCCAACCACGAATCCCCGGCCGCCGCGTCGCAGCCGGGTCCGCCGTTCGGAGCGGCCTATATGCCGCGTCGCAGCCGGTTCCGTTGTTGGTGGCGGCAAATCCGCAGCCGCCGCGTCGCGGCCGGTGGCGCCGTTGGTGGCGGCGATTTCGCGAGCGTCGCGGCCGGTCGCGTCGTTGGTGGCGAGGAATTCGCGGCTACTGCGGCCGGCAGGCCCATGACGCGACATCGGTCGGGCACTCCGCGCCTTTCGGGACGCGACTGGCTGGCGGTCTTTGCGCCTCGCCTCCCGATCTGCAGACGTCGTGTCGCCGCCCGGACCCTGCGTGCGTTGTCCGCATGCGGCAGTCGGCGGGGGCCGTGGTTGTCGAGATGGCCGTCCGGGAACTTCGTGCCCGGAATTCACGATATTTCGTCGAGAGCAACATGAATCGCGCTCGCCGCTGTTGCTGTCGCTGTCAGGTGCTGCCGGCCACGCATAGCCCGCTGAGTGGCCGCGCAGGAAAGCGGGCGCCATACCCGACGGCCTTATGGCGAAATTTCGGGCACGGGGTGCCCGGGTCTGCGCCTCGATCGCTTCGGCTGACACCGGTTGCGACAGGCAGTGCCATGTCACGGCGAAGCTTCGCGTCCGGCGGGCCGATCTCCGACGAACCCCAAGCAGACAAGCCCGCGTAGCCGGGCGATGCCGGCGTCGATGCTCTTTCCGTTCGGGTAAGCAGAGCTAAGGTGGGCGATTTATCCAGATAAGCAGAGCAAAGCGGTGCGGAACGATGGGGCGTGTTGGGCGATTTGTCGAGGTAAGCAGAGCAAGGCTTCGCGGGACGAGGGCGTCGCGGGACGAGGGCGGCCCGGTGGGCGATTTGTCGAGGTAAGCAGAGCAAAGCGGCGCCGAACGAGGGTGGCCCGGTGGGTGATCTGTCCGGGTAAGCAGAGCAAAGGTCAGAGGAACGCGGCGGTGCCGCCGCGGCGGGGGTCGGCGGCGGCGCCGGATCGGCCGATGGCGGAGGCGCCGCCGAAGTAGTGGCTGATCTGGTCCCATCGGGTGACCGGGAAGCCGGCGGCCTCCATCGCGGTCAGTTCGTCGTCCGGGACGCCGCCCTCGGCGTGGACCTCGTCGCCGACCACGTGGAAGCGCGGGCGGGCGATCGCGGCCGGCATGTCCAGGCCGTCGATCAGGGTGGCGATCAGTGTGTGGATCAGCGCGGTGCGGATTCGGGAGGCGCCGGCGGAGCCGCCGGCCAGCACCAGGGCGCCGTCGTCGTCCAGGACCACCAGCGGGCACATCATCGAGGACATCCGGTCGCCGGGGGCCGGGTCCGCGGTGATCAGTTCGGCTTCGCCGAGCATGGAGTTGAGGTGGACGCCGAGGCCGGGGAGCCAGACGCCGGCGCCGAGGCCGAGTGTGGTGGTGATGACGCAGGCGTTGCCGTGTGCGTCGACGGCGGCGACGTTCGTGGTGTCGCCGAGGCGCTGCGGGGTGCGGTCGGCCAGGGCGCGGGCGACGGCCACGGAGCGGGCGGGGCGGGGCAGCGCGGCGAGGTCGGCGGGGAGCGTGCCGATCGTGGCGATCAGCGCGTTCAGGTCCTGGCGGGCCAGCACCCGACGGCCGGCCAGGGGTGCCTCGTGGACCGGCAGTTCCCGTACCCGGTAGGCGGCGAGGTCGGCCGGGCCGAGTGCACCGCCGGTGGCGCGGACCGCGTCGACCATCAGCTTGGCGAGCCGGCCGGTGTAGAAGCCGGCCGGGCCCTCGTCGGCGAGTTCGGTCATCGCGGCCTCCAAGCCGGGGTGGAAGAGGCGTTCACCGGCGGCCAGGTAGCGGCCCCCGGGACGGTAGACGGCCGCACCGTCCCCGTAGGACAGCGCGGGGCCGATGCCGATCAGCGTCTGCGCGTGCTCCGCGGGCAGCAGCACGCCGGTGCGGGCCAGCAGCATCGCCGGTTCGACCACGCGGGACCAGGGCAGCGTGCCCCAGCGGCGGTGCACCTCGCCGGCACCGGCGGGGACGCCGGGGACCGCGACGCTGGCACCGCCGATCGAGTACGTGACCGGAACCGCGCCGAACGCGACCTCGGCCGGCATCATCGCGCCGGGTGTGACGTCGCCGTCCAGGCCGGGTACGGCGCAGAAGAAATCGAGGCAGGTCACGGCGCGGGTGGCGGCGTCGTACCAGATCGCGAACCCACCGCCGCACAGGCCGGTGAAGATACTCTCGGTCGCGGCGCTGGCCAGCACGGCCGCGACCGCTGCGTCGGCCGCGGTACCGCCGGCGGCGAGCGCGCGCAGACCGGCCTCGGCGGTGGCCGGGTGCCCGGCGGCGACGGCGGGCGGTACGGACGTTCGGGCGCTTTGCGTAGTCGTCACCGGCGGCAGCGTAAACGGGTCCATCCGTGATCGGGTGCTGATGGCTGACATCCGCGCCCGATGAGCGAGCTTGCGAGTGAATCTGGCGAGTGTCGCCGGGGGAGCGGAGCAGAGGAGACGGCATGAGTCAGCGTACGGATGAGTCTCTGTCCCGCCGGGTGCACGGGGGCTACGCGCTGGGGTCGCTGGCCACCGGCGCGTTCGGCACCGTACCCGGCCTGCTGCTCCTGCCCTATCTGACCGACACGCTGGGCGTGGCCGCGGGCATGGCCGGCCTGCTGGTGCTGCTGCCCAAGGCCTGGGACGTGGTGATCAATCCGCTCGCCGGGCGAATATCCGACCGGACCCGTACGCGGTGGGGCGCGCGGCGCCCGTACCTTCTGGTGGCGGGGTTGGGTGTGGCTCTGCTCTTCGCCTCGATCTTCGCGGCGCCGTTCGGCCAGCACAGAGGCGCCTACGTGGCCGTCGCGTTCCTGGCGACCGCCACCGCGTACGCGTTCTTCCAGGTCCCCTACGTGGCGATGCCGGCCGAGCTGACCACCGACCCCGCCGAACGGACCCGGTTGATGACCTGGCGGGTCGCGGTGCTGGCGTTGGCCATCCTGGTCTCCGGTGCGCTGGCCCCGCTGGTGGTGGCCGCGGGCGGCGGCGGGGTCCCCGGGCACCGCTGGATGGGGGTTTTCGTCGGCGCGCTGATCGCGGCCGGTGCGGTCGGCGCGTTCCTCGGCACCGCGGGCGCGCCGGTCGGCCGGGCGCGGGAGAGCGAGCCCAGCCTCCGCGCGCAGCTGCGGGTGGCGGCCGGGAACCGCGCGTTCACCCGGTTGCTGATCGTCTTCGTGGTGCAGGCGGTCGGCATCGCCACCGTGCTGGCCGGCGTCAACTACTTCGCGGCGCAGATCCTGGACCGCCCGGACGACGGACCGACGCTGCTGTTCGCCGCGTTCGTCGGCCCGGCGCTGCTGGTCATGCCGCTCTGGCGGCGGGTGGGCGCGCAGGCCGGGAAGACGCGCGCGTTCATGATCGCGTCGCTGCTGTTCGCGGCCGGTGCGCTGGCCCTGCTGGCGGCGCCGGTGCTGCCGCCGGTCGCGGTCTACCTGATCGTGGCCGTGATGGGCGCCGGGTACGCGGGCGAGCAGGTTTTCGCGATGGCGCTGCTGCCGGACCGGATCGCGGACGACGAGGCGCGCACCGGCAAGCGCCAGGCGGGTGTGTTCACCGGACTGTGGACGGCCGGCGAGACGTTCGGCCTGGCGCTCGGGCCGGGCGTGTTCGCGCTGGTGCTGGCGCTGTTCGGCTACGTCTCCTCGGACACCGGGCAGGCCGCGGCGCAAACCGGCACCGCGAAGCTGGGCGTGCTGCTCGGGTTCACCGTGCTGCCCGCGCTGCTGGTGGCGCTGCCGTTGCCGCTTATGCCATCTCCTTCGCTTCGCTCCGCCGATGGCTTTCGCCGGGCCTGAGCCAGCGGATTCGCTCGCTCATGTGGGCGGGTTCCACCCGAACTCCCGCATCGGCACCCGCTCGCCCGTGAAGATCAGCCCTTCCGCGGCCAGCAGCTCCCGCGCGCGCTGCTCGTGGCCGGGCGGGAGGCGGCCGGCGCTGTTCACCACCCGGTACCAGGGCACCGCGCCGCCGTGCCGCGACATGATCGTGCCGACCAGCCGGGCGGAGGCGCGTCCGGAGCGGTCGTAGAGCGCGTCCGCGATCGCGCCGTACGACATGACCCGGCCCGGTGGGATGCTCTCGACCAGCGTGAGCACGGCCTCGACGTACTCCTCCGGTGTCATGTCGCACCACGATATGGGATCTGCGAAAGGTGTACCGGCCGAGGGCGCGCAGAATGGGCGGGTGCGCGAAGCGGTGACCGGAGCGAAGCGGATCGTGGTCAAGGTGGGGTCGTCCTCGCTCACCACGGCCGCCGGCGGGATCGACGGGGAGCGGGTGTCGTCGCTGGTCGACGCGCTGGCGAAGCTGATCGACGACGGGCGGGAGGTGGTGCTCGTCTCGTCCGGCGCGATCGCGGCCGGGCTCGCCCCGCTCGGCCTGCGCCGCCGGCCGCGTGACCTGGCCACCCAGCAGGCCGCGGCGAGCGTGGGCCAGGGCCTGCTGATCGGGCACTACGCGGCGAGCTTCGCCCGGTTCGGCCGCACGGTCGGGCAGGTGCTGCTGACCGCGGACGACGTGACCCGCCGCGCGCACTACCGCAACGCGTACCGCACGCTCCGGAAGCTTCTGGATCTTGAGGCCGTGCCGATCGTGAACGAGAACGACACGGTCGCCACCGACGAGATCCGCTTCGGCGACAACGACCGGCTGGCCGCGCTGGTCGCCGCGCTGGTCGAGGCGGATCTGCTGGTGCTGTTGTCGGACGTGGACGCGCTCTACACCGGCGACCCGGCCAGGCCGGAGTCCCGGCGGATCGACGAGGTGCGCGGCGACGACGACCTGGCCGGCGTCACGATCGGAAAAACCGGAAAGGCCGGCGTGGGTACGGGCGGGATGGTCACCAAGGTGGAGGCCGCCCGGATCGCCACCGGCGCCGGCATCCCGGTGGTGCTCACCGCCGCACCGCTGGCCACCGCGGCGCTGACCGGCGAGCCGGTCGGCACGTTCTTCCACCGCGAGCCGAGCAAGCCCGCGGCCCGGCTGTTCTGGCTGGCGCACGCGACCACGCCGCGCGGCCGGCTGCACCTGGACCCGGGCGCGGTGCAGGCGATCGTGGTGCGCCGCAAGTCGCTGCTCCCGGCCGGGATCACGGCGGTGGACGGCTCGTTCACGGCCGGTGAGCCGGTCGACCTGGTCGACGCCGGTTCCGGGGTCCCGGTGGCCCGCGGGCTGGTCAACTATGACGCGGTGGAGCTGCCGGTGCTGCTCGGCCGGTCCACGAAGGATCTCGACCCCGATTACCGACGCGAGGTCGTCCACCGCGACGACCTGGTACTGCTCTAGGAAGGGCCTCCCAGAAGATGTCGAGCGTGATCGAGCAGGCGGGACGGGCGCGCACGGCCGCCGCCGCGCTGGCCACCGCGTCCCGCACGGTCAAGGACGCGGCGCTGGTCGCGATGGCGGACGCGCTGGTGGCGCGCACCGCCGAGATCGTCGAGGCGAATGCGAAGGACGTCGAGGTGGGCCGCGCGGCCGGCCTCTCCGACGCGATCATCGACCGGCTGTCGCTGAACCCGGCGCGGGTGGCGGGCATGGCGGACGGGCTGCGGCACATGGCCGGCCTGCCCGACCCGGTCGGCGAGGTGGTCCGCGGCTCCACGCTGCCGAACGGGCTGGAGCTGCGCCAGATCCGGGTGCCGTTCGGCGTGGTCGGCATCATCTACGAGGGCCGGCCGAACGTGACCGCGGACGCGGCCGGCATCTGTCTGAAGTCCGGCAACGCGGCGCTGCTGCGCGGCTCCGGCTCGGCCGCGCACTCGAACGCCGCGATCGTCGCCGTGCTGCGCGACGCGGTCCAGGGCCAGGGACTGCCGGCCGACGCGGTGCAGCTGCTCGACGCCGCCACCCGCGACTCGGTCAAGGAGCTGATGCGGGCGCGCGGCCTGGTCGACGTGCTGATCCCGCGCGGCGGCGCCTCGCTGATCAAGACGGTGGTGGAGGAGTCCACGGTCCCGGTGATCGAGACCGGCGTCGGCAACTGCCACGTGTACGTGGACGCGCACGCGGACCTGGCCAAGGCGCTGGCGATCGCGCTCAACTCGAAGACCCAGCGGCTCTCCACCTGCAACACGGCCGAGTCGCTGCTGGTGCACGCGGCCGTGGCGGACACGTTCCTGCCGTCCGCGCTGGCCGCGTTCGCGGAGGCGGGCGTGACCGTGCACGGCGACCCGCGGGTGCAGGCGTACGACGAGCGCGTGGTGCCCGCGACCGAGGAGGACTACGCCACGGAGTACCTGTCCGCGGACATCGCGGTGGCCGTGGTGGAGTCGCTGGACGCGGCGATCGCGCACATCGGGCGTTACTCGACCGGGCACACCGAGGCGATCGTGACCGACTCGGTGGTCGCGTCGCGGGAGTTCGTGGCGCGGGTCGACGCGGCCGCGATCATGGTCAACGCGTCGACCCGGTTCACCGACGGCGGCGAGTTCGGCTTCGGCGCGGAGATCGGCATCTCCACCCAGAAGCTGCACGCGCGCGGCCCGATGGGGTTGCCGGAGCTGACGTCGACGAAGTATGTCGTCACCGGCGATGCGCATTTGCGCTCTTGATAAGCGCCGCGCACCTGCGAAGCTGATCTCGTGTCCCTTGATGCGCTGCCGGAGGACGGGGTTCCGGCCGAGACGATCCTGGCCGAGTTGGGTGCGCTGCGTGCGGGTGACCTGCCGACGCACGGCGGGCGGCTGTTCGCGTACGTCTACGACCCCGCGATCGAAGGCCTGGACGCGCTGACCGCGAGCGCGCACGCGCTCGCGGCGCACGTCAACGGCCTCGACCCGACCGCGTTCCCGTCGCTGCTGGCCGTGGAGAACGCGCTGACCGGTGCCGCCGCCCGGCTGCTCGGCGGCGGCCCGGCCACGGTCGGCACGGTCACCGGCGGCGGCACCGAGTCGCTGATCCTGGCCGTGCAGGCGGCCCGGGACGCGCGCCCGGACGTCGCGCACCCGCGGCTGGTGGTGCCGGAGACCGCGCACGCCGCGTTCCTGAAGGCCGCGCACCTGCTGCGGGTGGCGGTGGACCGGGTGCCGGTCGATCCGGTCACGCTGAAGGCCGATCCGAAAGCCACGACAAAAGCGATAGGACCCGACACGGTACTGGTGGCGTGCTCGGCGCCGTCCTACGCGCACGGCGTGGTCGACCCGGTGAGCGAGATCGCGGCGATCGCGGCGGCGGCCGGCACACGGTGCCACGTGGACGCCTGCTTCGGTGGCTGGACGCTGCCCTACCTGCGCCGGCTGGGCCTGCCGGTCCCGCCGTTCGACCTCTCCGTTCCGGGAGTCACGTCGATCTCGGTGGACCTGCACAAGTACGCGTACGCGCCGAAGGGTGTCTCCGTGCTGCTGCACGCGGACGCTGCGCTGCGCCGCCCGCAGTATTTCGCGTCCGCGGACTGGCCCGGCTACACGATGCTGAACGCCGGCCTCGCCTCCACCCGCTCCGGCGGCCCGATCGCGGCCGCGTACGCCACGCTGCGGCATCTCGGCGAGTCCGGTTACCGCCGGCTGACCGCCCGCACGCTCGGCGCGGTCCGCACGCTGGCCGCAGCCGTGGACGCGGTCGACGGACTGCGCCCGCTCGTCCCGCCGGAGACCACCGTGGTCTGTTTGACCTCGGACGACCCCGGCCTGGACGTGTTCGTGCTGGCGGACGAGCTGGCCACACGCGGCTGGCACACCCAGCCCCAGATGGCGTACGGCCACCTCCCGCCGACGCTGCACCTGACGGTCACCGCCGCGGTCGCGCCGACCGCCGGGGAGTTCGGGCCCGCGCTCGCCGCGGCGGCCGCGGCGGCCCGCGCGCACGGCCCGGTGGTGCTCCCGGACGGCCTGGCCGCGACGGCGGCCGCGCTGACGCCGGAGACGCTCACGCCGGAGCTGGTCGCTGGCCTGGCCGAGTCGCTCGGCGTGACCGGCGGGGGAGCGCCCGGCGCGACGGTGAACACGCTGCTGAACGTGGCACCACCGCGACTCCGGGAACAGTTCTTGATCGAATTCCTGAGTCTGTTGCAGCGTCCCGCCGTACCGGCGAAGAATTGATCTTGCCATTCTGAGGTGTATTGCGCCTCGCGCCGGGAATTCTCCTCTGGGCTGCGCGGATGGGAACACGCGTCACAGAAAATTGCGGCATCGGGGGCTGGCGCACAAAGGGCGAGTTGTGGTTAGGCTAGCCTTAGTTCCATTCTTCGATTCGGGAGGCCTGGCATGCCTGAGCCCCGGCGCACGCCGCAGGCGCGGACCGCGCGCGTGACCCGCACCGAGCGGATCACACCGCACATGATCCGCGTCTGGCTCACCGGCGACGAGCTGGCCGGTTTCGGTGCCGGTGAGTTCTCCGACCACTACGTGAAGCTGTGCTTCCCGCAGGACGGCGTCGACTACCCGGACCCGCTGGACATGGCCGCGGTCCGCCGTGACATGCCCCGCGAGCTGTGGCCCCGCGTCCGGACGTACACGGTGCGCTCCTGGAACCCGGCCACGCTGGAACTGGCGATCGACTTCGTGCACCACGGTGACGAGGGCATCGCCGGCCCGTGGGCCGACCGCGCACGCCCCGGCGACACGCTCACCATGCTCGGCCCTGGCGGCGCCTACCTGCCCGACCCGGCCGCCGGCTGGCACCTGCTGATCGGCGACGAGAGCGCGCTGCCGGCCATCGGCGCGTCGCTGGAACGGCTCCCGCTCGGCGCCCAGGCTCGCGTGTTCATCGAGGTCAGCGGCCTTGAGGAGGAGCAGAAGCTGCCCACCGACGGGCTCGCCGAGATCATCTGGGTGCACCGCGGCGACGCCGTGGTCGGCGCGAAGCTGATCGAGACCGTGCGCGCGGCCGTCCCGGCGTTCCCGGCCGGCGACCTGCAGGCGTTCGTGCACGGCGAGGCGAACTTCGTGAAGGAGTTCCGTCGGCTTCTCAAGCTTGAGCTGGGCGTACCCATGAACCGGCTCTCCATCTCGGGTTACTGGCGCCGCGGCGCGGACGAGGACGGCTGGCAGTCGTCCAAGGCCGAGTGGAACCGGCGGGTCGAGGAGGAAGAAGCCGCGCTCGTCGCCCGCTGACCGGTCTAGAGTGCCTGTGTGACCGGTTTCCCGCAGGTCCTCGGCGAGCCCATCAAGTTCGTGCTGAACTGGGGGCGGCGCTACTCACTCTGGGTGTTCAACTTCGGCCTGGCCTGCTGCGCGATCGAGTTCATCGCGGCCAGCATGGGCCGGCACGACTTCATGCGGCTCGGCGTCATCCCGTTCGCGCACAGCCCCCGGCAGGCCGACCTGATGGTCGTCTCCGGCACCGTGACGGACAAGATGGCGCCGGCCATCAAACGCCTCTACGACCAGATGCCCGAGCCGAAGTACGTCATCTCGTTCGGCTCCTGCGCCAACTGCGGCGGCCCGTACTGGGACTCCTACTCCGTCACCAAGGGCGTCGACCAGCTCATCCCGGTCGACGTCTACGTCCCCGGCTGCCCACCCCGCCCCGAGGCCCTGCTGCACGGCATCCTCCGCCTCCAGGAGAAGATCGCCGCGGAGCAGTCCGGCTTCGGCGGCGTCTCCCGCCCGGACCCCCGCGCGCTCACCGCCCCGATCGTCCCGCCGCCGTCCTGACGTCGCGGTGGCCGGACGGACCGGCCGGATTCGGGCATTACAGCTTGTCGTTGGCGTGGTCGGTCTAGCCTCGCGACCATGGGAAGTGATCAGCGTGCCGTGCACATCGTCGACGTGCTCATGCGGGAGTTCGGGGAACTGATCGCGGTGGACCCGGCCGCGTTCCGCCGGAAGTTCCGGAAGATGGCGGCGTCGCCGTTCGCGTTCTACCGGGGCAGCGCGGCGCTGTTCTACGCGGACATGACCGGTGACTTCGCGGACGAGCGGTTCCTGAACGCGCGCACCAGCCGGGTCTGGATCCACGGTGACCTGCACGCGGAGAACTTCGGGACGTACATGAACGGCTCCGGCGAGCTGGTCTTCAACGTCAACGACTTCGACGAGGCGTACGTGGGGCCGTTCTCCTGGGACCTCAAGCGCTTCGCGGCCAGCGTGGCGCTGATCGGGTACGCCAAGGCGCTCTCCGACGACGTGATCGGCGGGCTGGTCACCGTGTTCGCCCGCGCGTACCTGACGGAGCTGGGGGCCATCGCGCGCGGCGGCGACGACGCGATCGGCTCGATCACGCTGGCGAACGCGGACGGCGTACTGCTCAAGGTGTTGCAGCAGGCCCGGCTCAACACGCGGGTGGACTTGCTGGCCGCGCAGACCACGATCGACAACTACGAGCGGCGGTTCACGCTCGCGGACGGCGTCTACGAGATCGACGACGTCGTCCGGGAGACCGTGACCGCGGCGTTCCAGCACTACCTGGGCACGCTGCCGCGCCGGCGTTCGGTCGAGGCGCACATCAAGGACATCGTGCTGCGCAAGGGTGTGGGCATCGGGTCGGCCGGGCTTCCGTCGTACAACATCCTGCTGGAGGGGCACACCCAGGCGCTGGAGAACGACGTGATCATCTACATGAAGCAGGCGCAGGTCCCCGCGGTCGCACGGCACATCGGCGACCGCGCCGTCCACGGCTACTTCACACACCAGGGCCACCGTACGTCGGAGTCCCAGCGGGCCCTGCAGGCGCACGCGGACCCGTGGCTCGGCTACACCGAGATCGACGGCGTCGGCCAGCTGGTCGCGGAGGTCTCGCCGTACGCGGCCGACCTGGACTGGTCCGACGTCAACGAGCGCGAGGAACTGACCGGCGTGGTCGCGGACCTGGGGCGCGCGGTGGCCCGCATGCACTCGGTCGCGGACGACGAGTCCGCCCACGACCTGGTCGATTTCTCCACCGAGGAGGAGATCGTGGCCGAGGTCGACCGGGACGAGGCCGGCTTCGTCGCGCACCTGGTCGAGTTCGCCCACGTCTACGGCGCCCGGGCGCGCGAGGACCACCGGGAGTTCGTCGACCTCTTCCGCAACGGCAAGCTTCCCGGCCTCTAGAACTCCACCACGATCTTCACCTCGCCCTTGCCGTCGCCGTAGGCATCCTCGAAGGACGCGACCGGCACCCGCTTGGTGATCAGCCCGGTCAGCCAGGAGCGGTCCGCACGGGCCAGCGCGTCCGCCGCGGCCTCCCAGTGCCGGCGGTTGGCGTTCACGGTGCCGAAGACCACGTTGTTCTCCAGCACCAGCTCGCGGTTGAGCGCGCCCGCGTCCACCTGGTTGCGCCGGCCCGGATCGGAGACGCCGGTCAGGCAGGCCATGCCGTTCGGGCCGACCTTCGCCATCACGTCCAGCACGATCGACGGCACCGCTGTGCACTCGATGATCACGTCCGGCTCGAAGTCGATCTCGCTGACCGGCTCGGAGTGGTACGTCACGCCCAGCGCGCGGGCCAGCGCCGGCTTGTGCCCCTCGGTGTTGTGGTCGAGCACGTGCACGTCCAGCCCGCGCTGGGTGCCGAGCAGCGCGGCCAGCAGCCCGATCGGGCCGGCGCCGGTGACCAGCACGGTCTCCGGCCGCCAGACCGAGCGGGCGCCGATCCGCTCGATGTGCTCCCACGCCTTCGCCAGCACGCTGGCCGGCTCCAGCAGAACACCGGCCAGCCCGAGCCCGGGCTCGAGCCGTACCGCGAAGTCCGGCTCGAGCCGGTAGCGCTCGCGTGCGAACCCGTGCCGGCCCTTGATGCCGTGCTCGGTGTACCGCCCGTTGCGGCACATGTCCCACTCGCCGGCCGCGCAGTTCGGGCACGGTACCGGGTCGGGGTGGCGGACGATGCCGGCCACCAGATCGCCGGCCTGGAACGCGCCGGTCGGGTCGGCCAGCACCCGGCCCAGCGACTCGTGCCCGATCACCAGGTCGCCGTCGCCGGGCGCCTCGCCGTAGTCGCCGTCGATGATCTCCCGGTCGGTGCCGCAGACGCCGACCGCGACCGCCTCGACGAGCACCTGGCCCTCGTCCTCCGGCGGCTCCGGCAGATCCTCGGCGAGCCGCAGCGATCCGGCCGTACCCGGTGTGATGGTCAGTCCCCGCATGTCCACCGATGTTCCCCGTCGGCGGCGCTCTATTCTTCGGGCCATGGCCGACGTGACGCTCCGCGGGCCGCGGCCCGGCGAACTCGGCTGGATCGTGCAGCGGCACGGCGCGGTCTACGCTGCCGAGCACGGCTTCGACGTGACGTTCGAGGCGTGGGTGGCGCGGATCGTCGCCGACTTCGCCACCGCGCACGACCCCGCGCGCGAGGCGGTCTGGATCGCGGAGGTGGCCGGCGAACCGGTCGGGTCGATCATGTGCGTCCGGGCCGACGACGCCACCGCCAAGCTGCGTGTGCTGCTGGTCGAGGCGCCCGCGCGCGGGCTCGGCGTGGGCGGGCGGCTGGTCGGCGAGTGCGTCCGGTTCGCGCGCGCGGCCGGCTACACCCGGATGGTGCTCGGCACGTACAGCGCGATGGCCGCCGCCCGCCGGATCTACACCCGAGCGGGATTTGCGTTGGACGATGCGGTGCCGGTTCGGGCGCACGGCCGCGACCTCGTCGAAGAAACCTGGTCGTCGATGCTCTGACACGTACCGTCGATGTCCCTAGGATCTGGTCTATGACGCCCGAAGAGGTCGGTACCCGTCTGATCAGCCGCCTCGGCGACGCCGAGGCGTCGGTCTCGGCCGGTGACGCGTTCGCGCGGGCCACCGTGGACGTGCCGCCCGGGCGCTGGTGGGCCGCGTGTCAGGCGGCCGCGTCCCCGGCCGGACTGGCCTGCGACTTCTTCGACTGGCTCTCCGCGGTGGACGAACTCGACGGCGGGTTCGCGGTGGTGGCGCACCTGTGGTCGACCCGCCGCCGCGACGGCGTGCTGATCCGCACCCGGGTGCCGCGGGACGCGCCGGAGCTGGAGTCGATCGTCGGGCTCTACCCCGGCGCGGCGTGGCACGAGCGCGAGACGTTCGAGATGTTCGGGATCGGGTTCACCGGGCACCACGACCTGAAACCGCTGCTGCTGCCGCCGGAGTTCGAGGGCCACCCGCTGCGCAAGGACTTCGTGCTGGCCGCCCGGGTGGCGAAGCCGTGGCCGGGCGCGAAGGAGCCCGGCGAGGCCGCGGCCGGCGGTGGCAAACGCGCACCGATGCGGCCACCCGGCGTACCCGACCCGAACGAGTGGGGACCGCAGGCCGGCCAGCTCCCGGAGCGCCCGGCCCGCCCCGCGCGACCTGCGCGACCCGCGCGACCCGCGCGACCGGCCGCGGACATGCCCGGGACCATGCCGGTGCCGGAACCGCCGCCGGCCGCGGAAACCGACGGGACCGGTGCCTGACATGCCGCTCTGGCTGGAACTGCTGATCCGGATCGCCGGCGTGGTGGTCGCGTTCCTCACCCTGCCGCTCATCGTCGGCCAGGTCGAACACAAGGTGATGGCGCACATGCAGGGCCGTCTCGGCCCGATGTACGCCGGTGCGTTCCACGGCTGGGCCCAGCTCGTCGCGGACGGCGTCAAGTTCGTGCAGAAGGAGGACGTCACCCCGCGAGCCGCCGACGCCCCGGTCTTCAAACTCGCCCCGCTGATCGCGCTCGTCCCGTACCTGCTGGTCCTGCTGGTCATCCCGCTCGGCCCCGGCGACCTGGTCGCCCAGCCGCTGGACATCGGCCTCTTCTTCGTCCTCGCCGTGGTCGGCGTCGGCGTGGTCGCCGTCCTGATGTCCGCCTGGGCCTCCGCGAACAAGTACGCCCTGCTCGGCGGCCTCCGCGGCGCCGCACAGCTGCTCGGCTACGAACTCCCGCTGGTCCTGGCCGCCGCCAGCGTCGCCATGGCCGCCGGCACGCTGTCCCTCCCCGGCATCGTCGAGGCCTGGCACCCCTGGTGGCTGCTCTGGCAGGCCCCCGCACTCGCGGTCTTCTTCATCGCCGCACTCGCCGAGATCCGCCGCCCCCCGTTCGACATGCCGATCGCCGACTCCGAGCTGGTCTTCGGCTACCTGACCGAATACACCGGGCTCCGCTTCGCCTTCTTCCTGCTTGCCGAATACGTCGGCATCGTCGTCATCTCCGCCCTCACCACCGTCCTCTTCCTCGGCGGCTGGCGCGGCCCGTTCGCCGACGACACCCTCGGCTGGCTCTGGACCCTAACCAAGATCTTCGCGGTCGCCTTCCTCATCATCTGGCTCCGCGTCTCCTACCCCCGCCTCCGCGAGGACCAACTCCAACGCCTCTGCTGGCTCATCCTCGTCCCGGTTGCCCTGGCCCAGCTGGTCCTGACAGCCGCGGTCCGGCTGGCGATCTAGCAACAGACCAGAAGCAGCCTCTCCTACTTCCGGCGTGGCCGCTCTCCGCACGCTCCCGCGGGACCCGGTTCCGCATCGCCAAGACCAGACTCCGACGCCAGCCGATACTCCACAAGCTCGGCCTGCCTTGGGCAGAACGCTTCCGGGCGGCTTTGGTGTCATCGGTCACACCGCTGCGGTCAAGGGCGGCTCTGCTGAGCGTGGCTGGCGGCGGGCCGCTCTACGACCACCTGCAAACCCGGCCCGCTCATTTACGGCCATGGGTCGAATCCACCTGCCGGTACGAGGCGGCGCCCCGGGCGGGCGGTGACCGGCAACGCGCGTTTGACCGCCTGGAAGCGCGAGCGGGCCTACCGCTGAGGAGATCCAGGCCGGCGTGGTGGTCGTGCCATACCACCTGCGGCATGGGCTGCTACTGAAACAGGCTGAACATTGCTCGAAGCTCGCCGCTCATTCGCCGCGACGAATCAGATCACGTGCGATCGAGTAAGACCCACGAAGAAGGCCCCTCCCCGCTGTTTCAGCAGGTGAGGGGCCTTTCTTTGCCTGTGGTGGCGGGTAGAGGATTCGAACCTCTGTAGCTTTCGCGACGGATTTACAGTCCGCTCCCATTGGCCGCTCGGGCAACCCGCCAAGGCGCACCACCGCGTACGTGACGCGCTGGCGAGAGCCAGAATAGCGGGAGCCCTCGGGGGGTCTGCAACCGGGTACGGTCGGCAGGGTGGGCGGGGTCGGAAACGAGCCCGACCGAGACAATCTCATAGGTCCCAGCAGGAACAGCAGGAGCAGAGGCATGGCAGCCAACCCGTCGTTCGACATCGTCAGCAAGGTGGAGCACCAGGAGGTGGACAACGCCCTTCGCCAGACCGCGAAGGAGCTGAGTCAGCGCTTCGACTTCCGTGGCACGGGTGCGGAGATCGACTGGGCGGGTGAGGACGGCGTCACGATCACGGCGGAGACCGAGGATCGGGTGAATGCTGCCCTGGAGGTCTTCAAGGAGAAGCTGATCAAGCGGAACATCTCGCTGAAGTCGCTGGAGGCGGGTGAGCCGCGGTCGTCGGGCAAGACGCACAAGATCGACTGCAAGATCATCCAGGGCATCGCGACGGACAAGGCGAAGCAGATCAGCAAGAAGATCCGGGACGAGGGGCCGAAGGGTGTGCAGGCGCAGATCCAGGGTGACTCGCTGCGGGTGACCGGCAAGAAGAAGGACGACCTGCAGGCGGTCATCGCGCTGCTGAAGTCGGAGGACTTCGGCGTGGCGCTGCAGTTCACCAACTACCGCTGAGCGAGGGCGTCCGCTGACGCACGGAGGGCTCGGTCACACCGCGGTCACACCGGAGCCCTCCGTGGCGAGGCGGCATGCTCACCGGCCCCCGGCCCCCGGCCGCGGGACGCGGCGTTTGCAGTCGCGACACTGCGCGCGGCAGCCACCGGGCACGGAGCGTCCCGCGGGCGCGGCGCTTCACCAGCCGCGACGCTGCGTATGCGGCAGCTACCGGGCATGGATGCCGCCGACCACCACGACGCCGCGCCCCCGCGCCAGCGCCGCTGGCTAACAGAACGCCGCCGCCGACAGCACCGCCGGCAGCCAGGACACCGCAGCCCGCGTGCCAGCCCCGCTGGCCAACAGAACGCCGCCACCGACAGCAACCGCCGGCCGCCACGACACCGCGGCCGACGCCAGCGCTCCCAGCTGTCAGTCGCCATGACGCCGCCGCTGGCGTGTCGGCGCCGCTGATGAGGTCCGGCCGCCGGGCCGTGGACGTGAAGCGGCCCCCGCCACGGGGGAAGGCGGGGGCCGCGGGAGTGAGGATCAGGCCATCGCGTGGAGGCGGCGGATGCGCTCCTCCATCGGTGGGTGCGTGGAGAACAGCGCGGACAGGCCGCCGCCGGACAGCGGGTTGGCGATCATGAGGTGCGCGGACGTGGCGATCTTCGCGTCGGCCGGCAGCGGGAGGCGCTGCGTACCGTAGGAGATCTTGCGGAGGGCCTCGGCCAGTGCGAGCGGGTCGCGGGTGAGCCGGGCGCCGGATGCGTCCGCCTCGAACTCGCGGTTGCGGCTGATCGCGAGCTGAATGATGCCGGCCGCGATCGGGCCCAGGACGATCATGAGTAGCAGCACGGCCGGGTTCGGCGCGTCCTCGTCGTCGCCGAGCGGAATGAAGAACGCCAGGTTCGCCAGCATCGTGATGATTCCGGCGAGGCCGGCCGCGACGCTGGAGATCAAGATGTCGCGGTTGTAGACGTGCGAGAGTTCATGGCCGATGACGGCGCGCAGCTCGCGGTAGTCGAGCAGCTGAGTGATGCCGGTGGTGACCGCGACGGCCGCGTGCGCCGGGTTGCGGCCGGTCGCGAACGCGTTCGGCTGCATCGTCGGGCTCACATAGAGCCGCGGCATCGGCTGGCCGGCCTCGGTCGCGAGCTCGCGGACCATCCGGTAGAGCGCCGGGAACTCGGCCTCGCTGACCGGCCGTGCGTTCATCGACCGCAGCGCGATCCGGTCGCTCCAGAAGTAGCCGGCCGCGTTCATGCCGAGCGAGAGCAGGACGGCGGCGACCAGGCCGCCGCTGCCGCCGAACCAGTACCCCACGCCCAGGATCATGGCCGTGAGCAGGCCCAACAGGGCGGCCGTCTTGAGTCCGTTGTGGTGACTGTGCACGGTGACTCCTCCATCGAGTGGGCTGGTGGCCCACGCAAGGTGAAACCGGTTCGTGCTTCTCGATAGTCCGCGCCGCGCTGTGACTTGGCTGAGCAATCACTCAGCACGGGCTGAAAGGGCCGAAGATCAAAAGCTCGATCTTCCCGCTTCCGGCGTGGTGCTGCCCGCACGCTCCCGCGGGCACCGGTCGGCCGCGGGCGGCCTCCCTTCCGGTTCCGCCGCTGGTCACCGAGAACCGCGGCGTGCGCCGCAACGACGGGCGCGGTCAGAGGGCGGTGAGGCGCAGCAGGGGCTCCGGGGCGAAGCCGAGCAGGACGGCGAGCACGGTCGCGATGACCAGGACGGTGCCGACCGGCCACGGGACGTGAGACCAGCCGGTGCCGGCCGATCCGTCGCGGGTCGGGGTGCCGTAGAGCAGCGCGGCGACGCGCACGTAGTAGGCCAGGCCGATCACCGCGTTGAGCGCCACGACCAGGGCCAGCCACGCGGCGTCGCCGTCGACCAGCGCGCGGACCACGGTCACCTTGGCGAACAGGCCGGCCAGCGCCGGTGGCAGCCCGGTCAGGCCGATCAGCGCGAACGCCAGCATCCCGCCGGTCCACGGCGCCCGCCGGGCCACGCCGTGGAAGTCGGCCAGGTCGCCACCGTCCGCCGCGACCGGGCGCAGTGCCACCACGGCGGCGAACGCGGCCAGTTCCAGCAGCACGAAGAACGCGGCATAGGCGAGCGACGCAGCCACGATCGAAAGCGGGGACCCGCTCGCGAGCGCGCCGAGCGGCGCCAGGATGTATCCGGCCTGCGCGACGGACGACCAGGCCAGCAGGCGGACGGTACGGGTCTGGCGCAGCGCCACCACGTTGCCGACCGTCATGGTCAGCACCGCGAGCACGGCCAGCACCCGGCCGGTGTCCGCGACCGGCAGCACACCGGCGACCGCGAGCAGCGCCACCACGCCGCCGAGCTTGGACGCGGTGGAGAGGTAAGCGGCGACCGGCAGCGGCGCGCCGTCGTAGGTGGCCGGCGCCCACGCGTGGAACGGCACGGCCGCGACCTTGAACGCGAGCCCGGCCACCAGCAGCGCACACCCGGCCCCGACCAGTGCCGCGGCGGATCCCGGCGGCACCCCGGCGGATCCAGGCGCACCGGCCCCGAGCGCGCCGGCCGGACCCGAACCGAGCGCGCCGTCGCCGGCCGGGCCGGAGACGAGCGCGGCCGACAGCGTGGACAGGTGCAGCGCGCCGGTCGCGGCGTAGAGCAGCGCGGCACCGAGCAGCGTGATCGACGTCGCCACCACGCTGACCACGAAGAACGTCACCGCGGAGTCCGCACCGGCGCGCTGCATGCGCAGCTGTTCCGCCGCCACCTCCTCCTCCGCGTGCAGCCGCACGTCGCCGTCCTCCGGGTCCGGCTCCGGGTAGGCCGGTGCGCCCGCGCCGGTGAAGACCGCCTGCGGCGAGGCGCTGCGGCGCAGCCCGACCAGCAGGTAGAGCGGCAGCGTCAGCGTCTCCAGCGCCACGATCAGCGTGATCAGGTCGCCGGCCGCGCCGAGCACCACGCCGCCGGTCATCGAGCAGGCGAGCAGGAAGCAGTGCTCGCCGACCGGCACCGCACCGGCGCGCAGCATCGGCGTGGAGAGCGCCAGCACCGCCAGGGCCAGCAGCGCGAACAGCGCGCCGACCAGCGCGGCGCGGTTCGTCGCCAGGTACGAGCAGGCGTCACCGGCACAGAACGAGCCCCGGTCCGGCCCGGTGCCGGTGACCACCGCCGCGGCCGCGGTCAGCACCGCACCGGCCGCGGTACCGGCGAGGACCGCGCGCGGCGGCCCGAACAGGTCGATCAGCAGCACGAGCACGGCGGTCACGGCGGCGACGTACGCCGGGAGCAGCGCCATCTGGTCGATGGTCACGGGCGTACCGCCTCCAGGAGGTCACCGATCGGCACGTCCGTGCCGGAGAGCACCAGCGCGGGATACACGCCGAGCAGCAGCACCAGGATCACCAGCGGCGACCAGGCCAGCAGCTCGGCCGCGGTCGGCCACCCGGGCGCCAGCCGCTCCGGCAGCCCGGCCACCACCGGCTCCTCCTCGTCGCCGCTGCTGCCGCTCCCGGAAGGGCCGTCGCCGCCGGTGCGGGAGGCGACCGCCGCGGCGAGCGCGCCCGCCACCGACCACGACGGGACCAGCAGCGACACCGCCGGCGAGGCCGGTCCGTGGGTCACCCGGCGCAGCAGCCGCAGCAGGTACGCCGCGGTCAGCGCGCCACCGGCCGCGGCCAGCACGGCCAGCGTGATCCACAGCCCGCCGCCCCGCTGCACGGCCGCGACCACCGCGAACGCCTCGCCCCAGAACCCGGCCAGCCCGGGCAGCCCGAGCGACGCGATCGCGGCGAAGCCGAGCAGCCCGGCCAGCCGGGGCGCGTTCTCCCGCAGGCCGCCCAACTCGTCCAGCCGGCCGGTGTGCGCGCGGTCCTTCACGGCCCCGGCCAGGAAGAACAGGAGCCCGGTGATGACGCCGTGGGCGATGTTGCCGAGCAGCGCGGCCTGGATCCCGGTGGCGGTGAGCGTGGCGATGCCGAGCAGCACGAAGCCCATGTGCCCGATCGACGAGTACGCGATCAACCGCTTCAGCTCGGTCTGTGCCAGGCAGACCAGCGACCCGATGATGATCGCCGCGACCGCCAGCACGCCGAGCACGCCGGACGCCGCCTGCGCGCCCTCCGGTGCGGCGCCGAGCCCGACCCGGATCAGACCGTACGTACCCATCTTGAGCAGCACCCCGGCCAGGATCACGCTGCCCACGGTCGGCGCCTGCGTGTGCGCGTCCGGCAGCCAGGTGTGCAGCGGCCAAAGCGGGCTCTTCACCGCGAACGCGATCGCCAGCAGCGTGAACGCGAAGACCTGCGTCCCCCGGTCCAGCGGCAGCGGGAACGCGAACATGGACGACGTCCCGGCGGACGTCACCACGAGCAGCACGCCGACCAGCAGCAGCACCGAACCGAAGAGCGTGTAGAGCGCGAACTTCCGGGCCGCCGCGCGCTGCGGTGCGCGGCCGGCCGAGTCCGGGCCGTAGTGCGCGCCGCCCCAGACCGCGATCACCGCGTACATCGGCAGCAGCACGACCTCGAAGAACACGAAGAACAGGAGCAGGTCGAATGCGAGGAACGTGCCGAGAATGCCGACCTCGATCGCCAGCAGCAGCGCGGTGAGCAGCCGTCCCGGTCCGCCCGGCGGCACGCGCCAGACCGTGTAGCCGCAGCAGAGCAACGTGAGCAGCGCGGTCAGCACCACCAGCGGGTACGAGATCGCGTCCACCCCGAGCTGGAACCGCAGATCCAGCGCGGGTACCCAGGGCAGGTCGACCAGCGCCCACGGCACCAGTGGCGGCGCCTGGGACGGGGTGTACGCGAACCAGCCGAACTCCGCGCTACCCCACCGCAGCGGCACGGCAACGGCCAGCGTCACCGCGGCGATCACGGTGCCGAGCACCCGGGCCTGACGGTCGCGCGCGGCCGGCAGCAGCGCCACCGCGAGCGCGCCGAGCCCGGGCACGGCCAGCACCGCGACCAGCAGTACGGCGGAGACGTCCGGGTTCATGCGGCACCGCCGAGGATCGCGGCCGCGAGGCCGATCAGCACCACACCGGCCAGCAGTGCGGTGGCCGCGCGGGGCAGCGGCGCTCGGTGCGCGCGGGCGAGCAGTCCGCCGAGACCGCTGGTGCCGCGCCCGGCGCCCTCGACCGCGCCGTCCACCACCGACTCGTCGACGCGTAGCAGCACAGCGGACAGCTCACGGGTCGGCCGTACCATGGAAAGATCTTGAATTTGATCTAGATGGAACGCGTCGGCGAGTAGCGGCCGGAAGTGGCCGAGCACGCCGGCCGGGTCCGCGTCCGGCCGGCGGCGCCAGAGCCACCACGCGGTCGCCGCGCCCGCGGCCAGCAGCGCGAGCGCCAGGATCAGCGACGGCGAGACGTGCGGCGCGGCGAGCCCGAGGCCGGCGCGCGCGTCCGGCAGCAGCGCGACCAGTCCCAGCAGCGCGCTCGGTACGGCCAGCGCCATCACCGGCCAGTGCAGCAGCGCGGGCGGGTCCAGCGGTCGTGGCGCCGGTGGCGGCGGAGGCTCCGCGGTCTCCGCCGCCTCCTGCACCTCCTTGCGGGCCAGCGCCTTCGCCTTCCGCGCTGCCTCCAGCTCCAGGTAGGTGGGCTTGCCGACGAACGCGGGCCGGACCGACGGCTCCGGCGTGGCCGGCCGCTCCGGCTCCTCCGCGCGGGCAGCCGGGACCGGACCGAAGAAGACGCGCAGCAGCAGGCGCGTCGAGTACCACGCGGTCAGTGCCACGCCGAGCAGCGCGGCGACCCAGACGACCAGCGCGATCCAGGCCGGCACCTGACCGTGCCCGTCGCTCGCCTCGGCCGCGGCGCCGATCACGCTCTCCTTGCTCCAGAACCCGGCCAGCGGCGGCAGCCCGGCCAGCGCGCCCAGCCCGATCACGGTGCACCAGAAGACGTCCGGCATGTTCCGCCGCAGGCCGCCCATCCGGGACATCAGGTTGCTGCCGACCGCGTGGATCACGCAACCGGCGGCCAGGAAGAGCAGTGCCTTGAACGCGGCGTGGGTGAGCAGATGGAAGATCGCGGCGCCGGGCGCGCCGACCGCGAGCGCGGCCGTCATGTAGCCGATCTGCGACACGGTCGACCAGGCCAGCACGCGTTTGATGTCCTCCTGCGCGGTCGCGGCGAGCGCGCCGAGCAGCAGCGTCACGGCCGCGATCAGGCCCAGCACGCTCATCGCGAGCGGCGTCTGGGTGAAGACCGGGTAGAGGCGGGCCACCACGTACACGCCGGACGCCACCATGGTCGCGGCGTGGATCAGCGCGGAGACCGGCGTCGGGCCGGCCATCGCGTCCGGCAGCCAGGTGTGCAGCGGGAACTGCGCGCTCTTGCCGGCCACGCCGGCGAGCAGGAGCAGAGCGATCCAGCCCGGGTACGTACCCGCGAGGATTTCCGGGATCTTGAAGGTGCCCGCGTGCGCGGCCAGGAACGCGATGCCGAGCAGGAAGCCGACGTCGCCGACCCGGGTGACCAGGAACGCCTTCACGGCCGCGGCCGGCGCCTCCGGCAGCGAGCGGTCGTGGCCGATCAGCAGGTACGAGCAGGCGCCCATCACCTCCCAGCCGATCAGCAACAGGATCAGGTCGTCCGCGGTCACCACCAGCAGCATCGCGGCCGTGAACAGGCTGACCTGGGCGGCGTACGGCGCGTACCGCTCGTCGTGGTGCAGGTAGCCGAGCGAGTAGACCTGCACGGCCAGCGCCACCGCGGTCACCGCCACCGACACCTGGATCGCGGTCAGGTCCGCGCGCAGCCCGAGCGTGACCGTGAGATCGCCGATCCGGACCCACTCCACCGTCCCGCTGACCGGCTCACCGGCCGTGGCCAGCAGCGTGAGCGCGGCCGCCAGCGAGAGCGCGGCCGCGGTGATGCCGAACGCGGCGGCCGGGAAGCGCCCCCGCCTGGTCGACGGCAGCAGCAGGCAGCCCAGACCGACCAGCAGCGGAGCAGCGATCATGAAGGTGACCAGCGCCATCAGTGCTTCTCCGCCAGGTCGATCTCGTCCACGGCCACGGTGGTCCGCAGCCGGTAGAGCCGCAGAACCAGCGCCAGCCCCACGCCGACCTCGGCCGCGGCCAGCACGATCACGAAGAGCGCGAAGACCTGCCCGGTGACCGTGCCGGCGGTGACCAGCACGAGATTGACCGCGTTCAGCATCAGCTCGACGGCCATCAGCAGCAGGATCGCGTTCCGCCGGCGCAGCACGCCGAACACGCCGAGGCCGAACAGCAGTGCGGCGGTCACGTACGGAATCGTGGGATGCATCAGCGCCGGCTCACCACGATCGCGCCGACCAGTGCGGACAGCAGCAGGATCGACAGCACCTCGAACGGCAGCACCCAGGTCTGGAACACCGCCTCACCGATGCGCTCGGCGGTGCCCGGGGTTTCCATGTCGACGCGGGTCCAGCGGAACGCGTCCGTCAGCAGCGCCGCCAGCCCCAGCCCCGCGCCGGCGCCGATGATCGCGGCCGGCCAGGCGGGCCGGTTCAGGTCGTCGGAGCGGCCGATCGGCGCGCGGGTCAGCATCACCGCGAAGAGCAACAGCACCACGACCGCGCCCACGTAGATCAGCACCTGCACCCAGGCGACCAGCTCGGCCGCCAGCACCAGGTAGAGGCCGGCCACCGCGCCCAGGCACACCACCAGGTAGAGCCCGGCCCGGACCAGATGATCGGTCAGCACCACCAGCGCGCCCGATCCCACCGCAACGGCGCCCAGCGCCAGCAGCAGCACGTCCGCGCCGGTCACGCGCCCGCCGCCTTCTCCTCCTTGGAGGGCTCACCGTTCGGGTCGTGCGCGGGCGGCGGCGGCACCGTCGCCATCCACTCACCCAGCCGCGTCTTGTCGTGCAGCAGATCCCTCAGGTCATGCTCCGCGTACTCGAACTCCGGCGTCCAGTACAGCGCGTCGAACGGGCACGCCTCGATGCAGATCCCGCAGTACATGCAGAGCGAGAAGTCGATGTCGAACCGATCCAGCACGTTCCGCTGCCGCGCCCGGGCCGCCCCCGGCACCACCACCTCCTCCTTGTGCGAGTCGATGTAGATGCACCAGTCCGGGCACTCCCGGGCACACAGCATGCAGACCGTGCAGTTCTCCTCCAGGAGCGCGATCACCCCCCGCGACCGCGGCGGCAGCTCCGGCTGCACATCCGGGTACTGCTGCGTGGTCGACCGGCGGGTCATCGTCTTGAGGGTGACGGCAAGCCCTTTCGCCAACCCTTCGCCAGGCACAGCCATGCGCCTCATCCTGCCCTCTCGACCGTCCTCATGCGAGCACACTCGTAATAGATCTTCCGGGCCTCAGAGATCGGAGTCGCCGGGAAGGTTCCCCTGGTAGGCCCGCTCCCAGCCGATGATCTATAACGTCTTCTCGAACACAGCGCTCACCCATGCTCGATTGACGGTAATCAACATGAATCGTCCGCGAACAACGCCCCGCTTGATGAGGCGCCATGAGTGCTACAGGTAGACGGTCAGCATCGGCGTATGCCTTGATGATCGTGTCGTATCGTGCGGGGATGACACTGCCGGGGAGTCCGGTGCCCTTCGAGGCGCTGAGCAGGGCGGATCTGGTCATCGATGCCGAGTACGCAGGCGGCAGAGCCGGCAACGCTTCCGATGATCCGCTACAGCGGCTGCTGCCGGTCGGTAATCAGGGTGGCTTTCGGTATAGCGGGTCGCCGGCCCGGGGAAGTGTCAAGCTCGTGGTGCTCTACACGTCTGGGGGCAACCCGGACTGGCCCGATGCTCTGGATGAGAAGACCGGG
The DNA here is from genome assembly GCF_030813715.1 of Catenuloplanes indicus. Lineage (NCBI taxonomy): Bacteria > Bacillati > Actinomycetota > Actinomycetes > Micromonosporales > Micromonosporaceae > Catenuloplanes > Catenuloplanes indicus. Next base: position 4,290,676 of record NZ_JAUSUZ010000001.1, on the reverse strand, counting down.
CTCTTCACCTACTACGGCGACAACCGGACGCCCGGCGGACTGCTGCACCGGACGCCACGGTCCGGGAACCTGATTCTCCAGCGCGCGTTCGAAGCAACCCATGCCGACGACACGGCTCGCCGGGAGGTTCCACCTTTTCTGCTCTTCGCCAAGGCAGGAGCGAAAGGGCGCACGGTCAGCTTCCGAGGCCTGCTGGCTCCGGGCGCAGCGAACCTGGCTGCCGACGATGACCTGCAGGCGATCTGGCGCAGTACCGGCGGGAAGCGTTTCCAGAACTACCGTGCGCACTTCACCGTCTTGAACGTGCCGGTGATCGACCGGCACTGGATCGATCGGGTCCTCGCCGGTGAGCCGCTTGCCGACTCGTGCCCGCGGGCGTGGTCGGAGTGGGTTCGTGGTCGCGCATATGACGCGCTGGTAGCGCCAGCGACCCAAGTCGTTCGGAGCCGTGCTGACCAGACGCCGGCGGATGAGACGGGACGGCAGATGCTGGCCACAATGAGGCAGCACTTCGAGGGTCGCTGGACCGACTTCGAGGCCTGCGCGGTCGAGCTATGGCGGATGATGGCTCCGAACACCGGTACGACGATGGTGACCCGTGCGAGCCGGGATTTTGGCCGGGATGCCGTTGGGATCTATCACCTCGGACCCGTCGCTGACCGGATCCCGTTGGACTTCGCCCTCGAAGCCAAGTGCTACGCGCCGGACAAGTCCGTCGGGGTGCGAGAGACGTCCCGTCTGATCTCCCGGATCCGGCATCGGATGTTCGGCGTGCTTGTGACGACGTCGTTCGTCCACGATCAGGCATATCGGGAAATTCGGGAGGACGCGCATCCCATTGTCGTTATCTGTGGGCGCGACATCGTCGATCTGCTCCGCGCCAAGGGCTACGGCAACCCGGCGGCGGTGGCCGCATGGCTGAACTCGGCCTTCCCCGCGCGGATGGACTTCGGTTGGGCGCAAGATCCGGCGTGACCTGCGCGTCCGGGTGGTGGCGGGTCGAGTAGCGGTGCGGTGAAGACGCTGGGCCGCAGCTACGCCGCCAGGTCGCGGGCCAGGTGGGAGCGGCGGAGGCCGACGCGGGTGAGGCGGTGGAGGTCGGCGCGGGTGTCGTGCATCAGCTGGGTGTGGAAGTAGTTGATGTGTTCGAGGGTGGCGAACGCGGTGAAAAACAAGCCCGGCCACGACTGCGTCAGCGCGGTGAGCAGCAGGCCGGCCAGCAGCAGGGCCGGGTTGATCAGGCGGGCGGCGCGGAAGAACCACAGGCCGGGAACGGTACGGCCGGTTTGTCGTAGCTTGGCCAGCCAGTAGGCGGCGCCCTGCAGCAGCAGGAGGGCGAACAGCGCGAAACCGGTCAACGCGGGGGCGGTGGGCGCGATGTCGAGGACGCCGAACGTGACCCAGGCCCAGAGCGGGATGTTGATCAGTTCGAGCGTGGCGAGCGAGCGGAGCCGGCGGCGGACCCGGGTGCGGGCGGTCATGGGCGCAGGCCGGTGAAGATGGCGGCGAGCGTGCGGGCCTGGAGGCCGGCGGGCCAGGCGGCGGTGAGTGCGCCCTGGCTGGCCGCGGTGAGCAGCGCCGTGACCTCGTCGAGGTGGATCTCCGGACGTACCCGTGCGCGGGTTTGGTCGTTCTCCAGGAGCGTGGCGACGGCGTCGTTGGGGCCGGCCAGCGCGGGTGCGGCGGTGACGTCCCTGGAGAGCAGTGTGACGACGGTGTGGGCGGCGATCTCCTCGGTGCTGGCAGCCGGGCCCTTCGCGGCGAAGACCTCGGTCGCGGTCGCGAGGATGCGGGCGCGGTTGTGGGCTGCGTCGGCGTGCAGCGGCTTCTCGGTCAACGTGCGGCTCCAGGGCGGGGTGGAGTGCCCAGCCTATGTTCGCTGCCGTGCTGACGATTTGCCGGGCCCAATGCAATGGTGCGCACGTGCAAATGCACAATCATTTCGACGAGGGTACGAATTTCTCGCCGGCCCCTGACCGAAAGGCATCGGTCAGGGGCCGAGGTGAAATCCGTTGCTCCTCGGCGTGAACGATCCGGCTCACTGGGCTGTTGCGGCCGCGTGGCGTACCGGCGAGCGGCCGGACCGTGGGGGAGAAGGCGCGCGAGGTCAGCCGACCTTGGCGGCCAGCACCTCCGCCAGTACGTCCACCGGCACTTCGACCACCGTCTCGTGTGACGGGATCTGCAGTTGGGCGAGCGCGTCCGGGTCGGTCACCCGCCAGCCCTGCACGACGAACGTGTCGCGGTCGGTGCGGTAGAGCGACGGGCAGTTCGTGTTGCCCGACAGCACCGTTTTGCGGATGAAGGTGAGCTTCATTCGCTTTTCCTCCTGCTTCTAACCTTTGTCGCTTTGGCCCCATGCCGTGCGATCTGGAGGCATTATGGTCACGCGGCTGGACTTGGCAACGGACAATGTGGGTAGTGCGCACGCATGGTGGACCCGGCGAGCGTCGTTGCGGATTTGTAGCGCCATTCGGTCGCGCATCCTCGTACTTACGGACAGAATTACCGGTACTAACGTCCGACCAATGGTTGCGGGTTTTGTGGCCCTCTGACCGTGTGGGACGATCTAAAAACCCCGGCTCCGACGGGGTCTGCTCAAACGGTGCGAAATGGAGTCCCCCGATGTCCGCAGGTGTTGTCGGAACCAAGGCTCAGCAGCTCATCCTTGTTGCCCTCCTCCTGGTGGCCGCGGTCGCTACGGGCCTCTTCCTGGCGCAGACGACGGGTTCCGAGGCCGGTGTCCACGCCTCCGGCGAGTCCGACGTCGTCGTGGTGGCCGGCGACGGCTGGGAGTGGTGACGCCCGATCACGCAGCCGGCCGTCCGGCCGGTCTCGCTTGAGATCTTGGCGCGCGAGGAGGGTTCGTGCCTGAAGCCGTCAGACGACCCTCCCCGCAGCGCGCCTGGTACGTGTCCGGCCCGCTCGCCGTCCTCACGGTGGTTCTCACCGTCGTCGCGCAGATCGACCGGGATATCCCGCAGTCCGACCTGCTGCTCATTCCGATCTTCTTCGCGCTGTTCCTGATCACGGACGCGACCACGCTGTGGACCACCTCGCGCCGGCAGGGACTGAACGTCACGCTCAACGAGGTCGCGATCGTCCTCGCGTTCTTCTTCATCTCGCCGCTCACCATGGTGGTGCTGCGCTGCGTCGAGCGGATCGCGATCGGGGTGTACCGCCGGGAGATACCGGCCAGGCTCTGGTTCAACGTGACATTGGCGACGTCCTCCGCGGCCTTCGGGTACGTGGTGATCCGCGCGCTCGGCTCGGTCGGCACCGACGTCACGCCGCGCACCTGGCTCGTGCTGATCGCGGGAGTGCTGGCCGCCACCCACTTCGGCCTGGTCGCGGTGGTGCTGGTGCTCGGGCTGGTCGAGGGGAACCTGTCCGGCTCCACGGTGCTGCGCATCGCGGTGCCCGGCTTCTTCGTCACCTGCGGCAACATCATGCTCGGCCTGGCCGTGCTGCTGCTCATCGACCAGACGCCCTGGGCGCTCACGATCATCGGCGCACTGGTCGTCTTCGGCGTCTTCGCCTACCGGTCGTACTCGCAGTTCACCGAGCAACACCGCAAACTCTCCGAGCTGTACGACCTGGTCCGCGACCTGAAGGGCACGGTGCACGACCGGGCGCTGCCGGACGTGCTGCTGCGCCGCGTGCTGGCGCTCACCCACGCGGACTGGTCCACGCTCTGGCTGCCCGCCTCCTCCCGGCACCTGGAGGTGCTGCTCAGCGCGCGGCACAACGCCAACGGTCTGCTGGACACCGTGGTCACCCCGGCCGCGCTGCGCCGCCGCGCGCTGGAGACCGGCGAGAGCATCCTGCTCACCGGCCGGGCCGGCGACCCGGCGCTGCGCGAGCTGCTGCCCGCGGCCGGCCCGCGGGAGGTCATGATCGTGCCGCTGTTCTCCGGCGAGGTGCCGATCGGCACGCTGGAGGTGGCGGGCGAGCGCAACCGGCACGCGCACTTCGACTCCGCCACGGTCGCGCTGATGGAGACGGTGGCGGCGCACGCGGCGGTCGCGGTGGAGAACTCCCGGCTGGTCGATCGGTTGCGGTACGACGCGTACCACGACGGGCTCACGAAGCTGCCGAACCGCCGGCGGATCACCGAGGCGCTCGCCGAGTCGGTCACGGTGAACGCGCCGGACGAGGTGGTCGCGGTGCTGCTGCTGCGGCTGGAGCGGCTGCACGAGGTGAACGAGTCGCTCGGCCAGGTCGCCGGTGACCGCCTGGTGGCCGAGATCGCGGAGCGGCTGCGCGCGGCCGCGCCACCGGCCGCGCTGGTCGGCCGGGCCGCCGGTGACGAGTTCGTGGTCACGCTGCGCAAGCCGTCCGTCGAGGCCGCGACGCAGCTGGCCACCCGGCTGCGCGACGAGATCCGCGGCTCGGTGCGGATCGACGACCTGACGCTGGTGGTGGACGTCGCGGTCGGCGTGGCCGTGTACCCGGACGACAGCCGCGGCGAGTTCGGCCACGCGGACAAGGCGGACCGGCTGCTGCAACGGGCCAAGCTGGCCTGCGCCACGGCCCGCACGTCACCGTCCGGCGTGCAGCGCTTCCACGCCGGCCTGGAGTCGCGGGTCACCCGCCGGCTCGGCCTCGCGGACGACCTGCGTCAGGCGCTGGAGCGGGACGAGATCGAGGTCTACTTCCAGCCCAAGGTGACGCTCGCGGACCGGCGCCTGGTCGGCGTGGAGTGCCTGGCCCGGTGGGAACACCCGGTGCTCGGCACGGTCTCGCCGGAGGACTTCGTGGCGGTGGCGGAGAACACCGGGCAGATCGGCGCGCTCACCGAGGCGGTGCTCCGCGCCGGGCTGCAGCGCTGCCGGGACTGGCCGGACGCCGACGACCCGCTCTCCATCGCGGTCAACATCTCCGCCCGGCTGCTCGACGAGCCGGAGTTCCCGGCGCAGGTCAAGGCGCTGCTGGAGCACTACGGCGTGGCGGCCGGCCGGGTCACGTTCGAGATCGGCCAACCCGCGCTGACCGTGGAGAACGAGCGGCCGCTGCCGGTGCTGCGCCGGTTGCGCGACCTCGGCGTCCGGATCTCCGTGGACGACTTCGGCGTGGGCGCGTCCTCGTTCGGCTACCTGCGGCAGCTACCGATCGTGGAGCTGAAGGTGGATCGGCGTTTCGTGCAGGGCATGGCGACGGACCCGGGCGACCTGGCGGTGGTGCGGGCGGCCGTGATGCTGGCCCGGCAGTTCGGGCTCGGTGCGGTGGCCGAGGGCGTGGAGAGCGAGCTGGCGCTGGATCTGCTCACCGACATGGGGTGCGAGATCGGCCAGGGCTTCCTGTTCAGCCGGCCGCTGCCGTACGAGCGCCTGGAGGCTTGGTACTGGGCGCAGACCGAGGTGGAGGCGACACCGTCCGGCGAGTTCCGCCGGCTCCGAGCGGTGCCCTGAAACCCGCGCTGAGCTGGGTGTTCGCACCGCACGACGCGCCGGGGGGTATCCGATTTCGCCTGGCGAGAGGGGCCGTGTACGCTTATGCCTGCACGTCACGGGAGCGACAAACTCCCAGGCGAGTAGGCCCCCTTAGCTCAGTCGGCAGAGCGTCTCCATGGTAAGGAGAAGGTCTACGGTTCGATTCCGTAAGGGGGCTCTTCGGTCGGAGTGACAACCGACCCTCAGGCTTCGCTCGCCCATGCGGGCACGCGGCCTGGATCGCGGCGGTGTAGCTCAGATGGCAGAGCAAGCGGCTCATAATCGCTGTGTCGCCGGTTCAAGTCCGGCCACCGCTACTTACGTCCGGGGTCCTGATCCCCGGTCCGGGGGTGCACCACGTCGGCCCCCACTTTGCGTACCGCGTGGTCAATCTCCTACGCTGGTACGTCGTAGTATTCAGGTCGTAGGGATTTTTACCCCGCGTTTCGAGGAAGGCACCCCGCCGTGGCTAAGGCGACCGACGTCCGTCCCAAGATCACCTTGGCGTGTGTGGAGTGCAAGGAGCGCAACTACATCACGCGTAAGAACCGCCGTAACGACCCGGACCGCGTCGAGCTGAAGAAGTTCTGCCCCCGGGACGGCAAGCACACGCTCCACCGCGAGACCCGCTGATCCGGTCGCGGTAGACACACGCATCCTCAGGGCGTCCCCGGTTGATCCGGGGGCGCCCTGAGTGCGTCCAGGCGGCCGGTAGGGTGTCCGCCCATGGGGTTGGACCAGTCGTTTACCGGGCGCAGCTACCCGCCCAGCGCGCCCTACCAGGTGGGGCGCGAGAAGATCCGTGAGTTCGCGACCGCGATCGGCGCCGAGGACCCGGCCTATCACGACCCGGAGGCCGCGCGGGCGCTCGGCTACCCGGACGTGATCGCGCCGCCGACGTTCCCGATGGTGCTGAGCATGGCCACGAGCCGCCAGATCGTCGAGGACCCGGCGCTCGGCGTCGACTACAGCCGGGTCGTCCACGGCGATCAGCGCTTCGCCTACCGCCGTCCGGTGACCGCCGGGGACGAGTTGGTGTGCGTGAACTCGATCGAGAGCATCAACGCGCGTGGCGGGCACGACTTCCTGACCACACGCAGCGAGATCGGCACCAGTGCCGGCGAGGCGGTCGTCACGGTCTGGACCATGTTCGTGGTCCGCGGCGAGGAGGGCTGAGCACCATGGAGCTTCCCACCCAGCGCTACCGGGTCACCCGGGCCGACCTCGTGCGGTACGCGGGCGCCTCCGGCGACTTCAACCCGATCCACTGGAGCGAGAGCTTCGCGGCCAAGGTCGGCCTACCGGGCGTGATCGCGCACGGCATGCTCACCATGGCGCTGGTCGGCCGCGCGGTCACCACGTGGGCCGGCCGCCCGGACGCGATCGTCGAGTACGGCGTGCGCTTCACCCGTCCGGTCGAGGTGCCGGACACCGAGGACGGGACCGAGGTTCAGGTCTCCGCGGTGGCGAAGGACACGGACGACCCGGGCCTGGTGCGGCTCGACCTGACCGCGACCTGCGCCGGAGTGAAGGTGTTGGCCCAGGCCAAGGCCGTGATCAAGCGGCCCTGAGGGGGCCGTGCGCCAGTTATGGGGGTGGCCGGTTGGGAAAGTCCGCCGGCTACCCGTACACTGGTGCGCCGTGGGGTAGTCACTACTCGTGACTTCCTCAAAGGGGTGTAGCTCAATTGGCAGAGCAGCGGTCTCCAAAACCGCAGGCTGCAGGTTCAAGTCCTGTCACCCCTGCGCCTAAGGCCTAACCGGCCCGGGGGATTGCGCTGGTAGACGGCGTTGATCCCGTGGTGGTGGTGTGCGGCAACTTCGCCGAGGATCGGCTGCGGCAGCTTCGCCGAGGATCGGCCGCGGTGTGAGCCCGGGCGGTGTCAGCCGGATCCGCCGCCGCAACCCGGACCGTCGGGCGGCGGGCGTGTAAGGGCGTCGACGTTCATGCGTTTGCGTCTGACCAACGACCCCGCGATGGAAGAGGGCGAAGTGGCCGAGAGGAAGCGACGCGGCGAGGACCCCGCCGACGACAACCTGAACGACGAGACGTTCGAGGACGCCGTCGAGGACGAGGATGACGTCGCGGACGAGCCGGTCTCGCGTGGCGGCACCGCCACGCTGTCCAAGGCCAAGACCGAGGCGGCCGACAGCCCCTCCAAGGAGAAGAAGCCCCGCCGCGGCCCGTTCGCGCGACTCGGCCGGTTCTTCCGCGAGGTCGTGGCCGAGCTTCGTAAGGTCATCTGGCCGACGCGGAACGAGCTGCTGACCTACACCGCCGTCGTGATCGTGTTCGTCGCGGTCATGATGACGATCGTGGCCCTGCTGGACTTCGGCTTCGCCAAGGGCATTCTGGCCATCTTCGGCTGAGCCGCGCCCGGTTCCGGCCGAGTTCGATTTGTTTATGGAAGTGAGCAAGCGTGCCTGAGTACGACGAGACCGACGGCGTCGACGAGCAGTCGTCGATCGCCACGGCCAATGGCGAGCTCGCCGCGGCCGACGACGAGTCGGCCGAGGCCGCCAGCGAGCCGGAGGTCGAGACCGCGCCGGTCGCGGCCGCCCCGGCGGAGGACGACGAGGACTACGACCCGGTCGCGGAGCTGCGGCAGAAGCTGCGCTACGCGCCCGGCGACTGGTACGTGGTGCACTCGTACGCCGGTTACGAGAACAAGGTCAAGACGAACCTCGAGACCCGCATCACCTCGCTGGACATGGAGGACTACATCTACCAGGTGGAGGTCCCGGTCCGCGAGGAGGTCGAGGTCAAGAACGGCAAGCGTCAGCAGGTCAGCGCCAAGGTCTTCCCCGGCTACATCCTGGTCCGGCTGGAGCTCACGCCGGAGTCGTACTCCTGCGTCCGGAACACTCCGGGCGTCACCGGCTTCGTCGGCGCGACCGACCGGGCCGACCGGCCCGCCCCGCTCTCCCTCGACGAGGTGCTGAAGTGGCTGGCGCCCGCGGTGGAGAAGGAGGAGAAGAAGGCCAAGGTGGAGGTCAAGGTCCTCGACTTCGAGGAGGGCGACTCCGTCACGGTCACCGACGGTGCCTTCGCCTCGCTGCCCGCGACGATCAGCGAGATCAACGCCGACCAGCAGAAGCTCAAGGTGCTGGTTTCGATCTTCGGTCGCGAGACGCCGGTCGAGCTGAACTTCAACCAGGTCTCCAAGATCTGACCCGTCCCACACTGGCGCGTCGTCGACTGCGCTAGTCTTGAACGTCGGCCCGCGGGCACGCTTCGGCGTGTCCGCTTGTCCGATGATCAGGTTGTTTGACTGTGCCGCCTTAGGCGAGGTGGCAGCGGCGCATTCCCGGCGGCAGATGCGCCGAAGTCAGAAGACAAAGCCGCACCTTTCGAAGCCCAGGAAGAGACATGCCTCCCAAGAAGAAGCTGGTCAAGACGTTCACGCTGCAGCTGCCGGCGGGCCAGGCCACCCCGGCGCCGCCGGTCGGCCCCGCGCTGGGTCAGCACGGCGTGAACATCATGGAGTTCGTCAAGGCCTACAACGCGCAGACCGAGTCGAGCCGTGGCGACATCGTCCCGGCCGAGATCAGTGTCTACGAGGACCGGTCGTTCACGTTCGTCCTGAAGACCCCGCCGGCCGCGCGTCTGCTGCTCAAGGCCGCCGGTGTCCAGAAGGGCTCGGGCGTCCCGCAGGCCACCAAGGTCGGTTCGGTCAGCCGCGCCCAGCTGCGCGAGATCGCCGAAAAGAAGATGTCCGACCTGAACGCGAACGACGTCGAGCAGGCCGAGAAGATCATCGCCGGCACCGCCCGGTCGATGGGCATCACGGTCAAGGACTGACTTTCCCTCGTAACACCCATCGTGGGAGGGCACGCCAGACGGGCGTGACCCGCCAATGACCACAGGAGTACGCCGAACATGGCACTGAGCAAGGCATACAAGAAGGCCTCGGAGCAGATCGACAAGTCGAAGCTCTACACCCCGGCCGAGGCGGTCAAGCTCGCCAAGGAGACGACCGCCACGAAGTTCGACCCCACCGTCGAGGTCGCGATGCGCCTCGGCGTCGACCCGCGCAAGGCGGACCAGATGGTCCGCGGCACGGTCAACCTCCCGCACGGCACGGGCAAGACGGTCCGCGTGATCGTGTTCGCCGCCGGCGCCAAGGCCGAGGAGGCGGAGGCCGCCGGTGCCGACGCCGTCGGCAGCGACGAGCTCGTCGCTCGCATCCAGGGTGGTTGGCTGGACTTCGACGCCGCTATCGCGACGCCCGACCAGATGGCCAAGATCGGCCGGATCGCGCGGATCCTGGGCCCGCGCGGCCTGATGCCGAACCCGAAGACCGGCACCGTGACCATGGACGTCACCAAGGCCGTCTCGGAGATCAAGGGCGGCAAGATCACCTTCCGGGTGGACAAGCACTCCAACCTCCACCTGATCATCGGCAAGGCCTCGTTCTCCGAGGCGCAGCTGGTGGAGAACTACGCCGCCGCGCTGGACGAGGTCCTCCGGGCCAAGCCGTCCGCGGCCAAGGGCAAGTTCCTGAAGAAGATCACCTTCACCACCACGATGGGCCCGGGTATCCCGGTCGACCCGAACATCGTGAAGAACGTGGAGAACGCCGAGTAGTACCGCTCGACGAGAAACGCCCCCGGCCGCGACGGCCGGGGGCGTTTTCGCATGCGTGGTCAGCCGACCCAGCCGCCCGCGGTGAAGTGCGCCAGCAGGACGCCCTGGAGCATCAGCGCGGCCGTCGCGTAGACCTGCGTCGGCAGCTTCAGGTGACCCAGGATGATGAACGCCGGGAACACCTCCAGAGCGAAGCGCGGCGCGGACATCAGCGACTGGTTGCGGTTCTCACCCGCGGGGAACGAGATCGCGAAGAGCAGCAGCGCGATGCCGAGCAGCGGCAGCATCCACTGGTCGCGGCGCATCCGCCAGGGCCCGGCGAAGCAGAGCGTCAGCAGCCCGATCAGCGCCAGCACCGAGGCAAGGTCGAGCAAGTTGTGCAGCGTACCGTTCTGCGCCAGCGGCGCGGTGGCGACCACCTCGGCCGCGTCCACGATGCCGGTCCACGGCCAGTCCAGCTCGCGGCCCCACGGCTTCTGCGCCTCCAGGAACAGCAGCGGATCGCCGAACCGCCACCACAACCAGCCGGCGTACGCGACCAGGCCGCCCGGCATCAGGCCGACCGCGAGCACGTTCCAGCGCCACCGGAAGCCGTTCTGGCGCAGGTACTCGTACGCGAACGCGAGCGCGAGCAGCACGCCGACCGAGCGGGTCGCGGACGCGAACCCGCCGAGCACGCCGGCCACCCACCAGTGCCCGCGGCGCATCGCGTAGACCGCGCCCAGCATCAGCGCGATGAACAACGAGGCGTTGTACCCGATGCCGAGGAAGAAGGCGACCGGCCAGGCCGCCATCGCCCAGCAGGTCCGCACCGCCACCGCCGGGCTGAACTCGACCTCCGTCAGGCGGTAGAGCAGCGTGTACATGGCGAACATGGCAACCGCGGCGACGGCGATCGCGGTGAACTTCGCGCTGCCGGGCAGCAGCATGTCGGCGCCGCGGACCAGCATCGGGTAGAGCGGGAAGAAAGCCGGGTCGACCGGATGGGTGCCGTAGCCGTTCTCGGCGAGCCGGGTGAAGACCATCGCGTCGTAGCGCCACCAGCTGCGCATGAGGTCCACGAACGCGATCGGGTTGCCGTGCGGCCGGCCGTACTGCGTGAAGAGCGTGACGGTGATCCAGGCCAGATAGGAGGAGGCCCAGACCGCACCGCCGATCCGGATCGCGGGCCACCAGGACTTCCCGGGGCCCTCGGACGCCGGCGGGGCGGCGGGCCGGGTAGCCGGGTTCGAGCCGGCCTTCGGAGCGTCGGCATGATCGCCGTTCTCGACCGTACGCTGGGTGGGTGTCTCTGCGGGCACGGCGGCTGATCATGGAGCGCGTCGGCACGCAGGGCAAGCGGATGTCCGACTTCGGGGCGAAAAGTTCTCAAGATTTAACCTGACGGGGCCCGCCCGCCCCCGGATTTGGCGATGACCGGACGGGCCGCTAGTCTTGGTCGGAGTTTCACCCATAGACCGCTGGTCGCCGCGCCTCATGGTGTGGCCGAAGGTCCCGTCCGACGGGCGACCCGCGCAGGGCGAGCGCTAGAACGTTGGATCCGCCGCGGCTCCCGAGCCGCGCCCGGCCCCGTGCGCTGTCCTGCGCCGGGGCTTTCTCGTTGTCCGGGGCAGACCAGCCGCAAGCAACGAGAAGGGAGGGACATGGCGGACAAGCCGGTTCGGGCCGACAAGGCCACTGCCGTCGCCGAGCTGACGGAGCACTTCCGTAACTCGGGCGCCACCGTGCTCACCGAGTACCGGGGCCTGACGGTCGCGCAGCTGACCAAGCTGCGGCGCTCGCTGGGTCGCGAGACCACCTACGCGGTCGCGAAGAACACGCTCGCGAAGCGCGCCGCGACGGACGCGGGCATCTCGGGCCTCGACACGCTGTTCACCGGTCCTACCGCGCTCGCCTTCGTTTCCGGCGACCCCGTCGAGGCGGCGAAGAGCCTTCGTGATTTCTCGAAGGCCAACCCCGCGCTCGTCATCAAGGGCGGCGTTTTCGAGGGCAAGGCCATCTCGGCCGCCGAGGTCAACAAGCTCGCCGACCTCGAGTCCCGTGAGGTGCTGCTGGCCAAGCTGGCCGGCGGCATGAAGGCCAGCCTCAGCAAGGCCGCTGCGCTCTTCCAGGCGCCGCTGTCCAAGGCCGTCCGCACGGCGGCCGCGCTGCAGGAAAAGCGTGAGAAGGAGGGCGCGGAGGCCGCCTGAGGCCCTCTGCGCTCGGTAAGACCCCAACCACAGACCTGACCCGCGAGCCCGCTCGCGTGTTGCAGAAGCAAGAGGAAGGACCGCCGACATGGCGAAGCTCAGCACCGACGAGCTGCTCGACGCGTTCAAGGAGATGACGCTGATCGAGCTCTCCGAGTTCGTGAAGCAGTTCGAGGAGACCTTCGACGTCACCGCCGCCGCCCCGGTCGCCGTCGCGGGCCCGGCCGGCCCGGCCGCCGCCGCGCCGCAGGAGGAGGAGAAGGACGAGTTCGACGTCGTCCTCGAGGCCGACGGTGGCAAGAAGATCCAGGTCATCAAGGTCGTGCGCGAGCTGACCGGCCTGGGCCTGAAGGAGGCCAAGGACGTCGTCGAGTCGGCGCCGAAGGCCATCCTCGAGAAGGTCAACAAGGAGACGGCCGAGAAGGCCAAGGAGAAGCTCGAGGGCGAAGGCGCCAAGGTCACCCTCAAGTAAGTCCTGCGTTTCCGCGGAAGGCGGGCGTCCCGGCCGGGGCGCCCGCCTTCCGGCGTTCCGCAGTGGCATTCGTCACTCGCGGGGTCGCTCCGGGCATCGGTACGGCGCTGCCCGGTTTAGCCGGCCGGCGTAGTCGGGCAGGTCGGCCGTACCGCCGCTGGGGGATGCTGTTCGGCATCGTCCGATTGCGGACCGTATTAGGTGATCACTAAACCTTCTGATTCGCCAGGCATATTGCCGGATTTACGGCTTATGTGGCCCGTTTCGGACGCTTGTCGTCGATCACCGGGCTCCGACCCGCCTCGCAGCCCTTGACGTGGGCTGTGGGGGCAGGCACGCTAAACGGCAGCAAGACCTTCCGCGCTTGCGACGGCCCCGACCCGGGTAATACCGGGGGCGAACCGACAGAGTCACGCCGCGTTCCGAGCGGCCCGGCGAGCACCGATCAGGTGCGCCCGGCCTGTTCCGCGACGACCTGTGGTGGGGGGCTGGACAGCGGTTAGCCGTGCGGCTACACTGCTAGTTTGCGCTGCCTTCTCACTACAGCCCTGCCCTGGAATGCTCAGACCGGTCATTCCGCCCATGCGGGGTCAGTTGGGGTGCGCGCATAACGGCCGTTTTGCAGCACCGGTCCTCGGAAGGACGCATCTTGGCAGCTTCCCGCCCTGCGAAGACCAGTCGTACGTCGAGCGCATTCGCTCCCCGCCGAATCTCCTTCGGCAGGATCACCGAGCATCTTGAGGTCCCGAACCTCCTGGCAATCCAGAACGAGTCCTTTGACTGGCTTGTCGGCAACGACGCTTGGCAGAACCGATCGGCTGACGACCCGAACGCACGTTCGGGCCTTGCGGAGATTCTCGACGAGATCAGTCCCATCGAGGACTTCTCCGGCACCATGTCCCTCTCCTTCTCCGCACCGCGCTTCGACGAGGTCAAGGCCTCGATCGAGGAGTGCAAGGAGAAGGACCTGACCTACTGTGCCCCGCTGTTCGTGACCGCGGAGTTCACCAACAACACCACTGGCGAGATCAAGAGCCAGACGGTGTTCATGGGTGACTTCCCGATGATGACCCCCAAGGGCACGTTCATCATCAACGGCACCGAGCGCGTCGTGGTCAGCCAGCTGGTCCGCTCGCCCGGCGTCTACTTCGACAAGCAGCCGGACAAGACGTCCGACCGCGATCTCTCCAGCGTCAAGGTGATCCCGAGTCGGGGTGCCTGGCTGGAGTTCGACATCGACAAGCGCGACACCGTCGGTGTCCGCATCGACCGCAAGCGCCGGCAGGCCGTCACGGTTCTGCTCAAGGCGATCGGGTGGTCCGCCGACCAGATCCGCGAGAAGTTCGGCTGGTCCGAGCTGCTCATGACGACGCTGGAGAAGGACCACATCGCCGGGCAGGACGAGGCCCTGCTCGACATCTACCGCAAGCTCCGTCCCGGCGAGCCGCCGACCCGGGAGAACGCGCAGACCCTGCTCGACAACCTCTTCTTCAACCCGAAGAGGTACGACGTGGCAAAGGTCGGCCGTTACAAGTTCAACAAGAAGCTCGAGATCGACGTCCCGATCACCACGGGCGTGCTGACCGAGGACGACATCGTCGCCACCGTGGAATACCTCGCTCGCCTGCACGCGGGTGAGGAGGGCTACGAGGCCGACGACATCGACCACTTCGGCAACCGTCGTCTGCGTACGGTCGGCGAGCTCATCCAGAACCAGGTCCGCGTGGGCCTGTCCCGGATGGAGCGCGTCGTCCGCGAGCGGATGACCACGCAGGACGTCGAGGCGATCACGCCGCAGACCCTGATCAACATCCGTCCCGTCGTGGCGGCGATCAAGGAGTTCTTCGGTACGTCGCAGCTGTCCCAGTTCATGGACCAGACCAACCCCCTGGCGGGTCTGACCCACCGCCGGCGCCTCTCCGCGCTGGGCCCGGGTGGTCTGTCCCGGGAGCGGGCCGGCTTCGAGGTCCGTGACGTGCACCCGTCCCACTACGGCCGGATGTGCCCGATCGAGACGCCGGAAGGCCCGAACATCGGCCTGATCGGTGCGCTCTCGACGTTCGCGCGGGTCAACCCGTTCGGCTTCATCGAGACGCCGTACCGGAAGGTGGTCGACGGCCGGGTCACCGACGAGATCGACTACCTGACCGCCGACGAGGAGGACCGGTTCGTCAAGGCGCAGGCAAACGCGCCGCTGTCGAGCGACGGCACCTTCGCGGAGGAGCGGGTCCTGGTCCGCCGTAAGGGCGGTGAGGTCGACTTCGTGCCCGGCACGTCCGTCGACTACATGGACGTCTCGCCGCGGCAGATGACCTCGGTCGCCACCGCGATGATCCCGTTCCTCGAGCACGACGACGCGAACCGCGCGCTCATGGGCGCGAACATGCAGCGTCAGGCCGTGCCGCTGGTCAAGGCGGAGGCCCCGCTGGTCGGCACCGGCATGGAGTACCGTGCCGCGGTCGACGCCGGTGACGTGGTGGTGGCCGAGGTCGGCGGTCTGGTCGAGGACCTCTGCGCCGACTACATCACGGTCCACCAGGACGACGGTCACCGTCGTACCTACCTGCTGCACAAGTTCCGCCGCTCGAACGCCGGCTCCTGCGTCAACCAGAAGCCGACCGTGTTCGAGGGTGACCGGGTCGAGGCCGGCCAGGTCATCGCGGACGGTCCGTGCACCGACGAGGGCGAGATGGCCCTCGGCCGGAACCTCCTGGTCGCGTTCATGACCTGGGAGGGCCACAACTACGAGGACGCGATCATCCTGTCGCAGCGCCTCGTGCAGCAGGACGTGCTCACCTCGATCCACATCGAGGAGCACGAGGTCGACGCGCGGGACACCAAGCTCGGCCCGGAGGAGATCACCCGCGACATCCCGAACGTCAGCGAGGAAATGCTGGCGGACCTGGACGAGCGGGGCATCATCCGGATCGGCGCCGAGGTCGTCCCCGGCGACATCCTGGTCGGCAAGGTCACGCCGAAGGGCGAGACCGAGCTGACCCCGGAGGAGCGGCTGCTCCGCGCGATCTTCGGTGAGAAGGCCCGGGAGGTCCGGGACACCTCGCTGAAGGTGCCGCACGGCGAGACCGGCACGGTCATCGGCGTCCGGACGTTCTCGCGTGAGGACGGCGACGAGCTGCCCCCGGGCGTGAACGAGCTGGTCCGGGTGTACGTGGCCCAGAAGCGCAAGATCCAGGACGGTGACAAGCTCGCGGGCCGGCACGGCAACAAGGGCGTCATCTCCAAGATCCTGCCGGTCGAGGACATGCCGTTCCTGGAGGACGGCACGCCGGTCGACATCGTGCTCAACCCGCTGGGTGTGCCCTCGCGAATGAACATCGGCCAGGTCCTGGAGACCCACCTCGGTTGGGTGGCCAAGACCGGGTGGAACGTCGAGGGTGACGACGAGGAGTGGAAGCGCCAGCTCCGCTCGATCAACGCGCACACCAGCGAGCCGAACACGAACGTGGCGACGCCGGTCTTCGACGGCGCGCGGGAGGACGAGATTCACGGTCTCCTCGCGAGCACGCTGCCGAACCGCGACGGCACGCAGCTGATCGGCAGCTCCGGCAAGGCGAAGCTGTTCGACGGCCGCTCGGGTGAGCCGATCCCGGACGCCATCTCGGTCGGGTACGTCTACATCCTGAAGCTGAACCACCTGGTCGACGACAAGATCCACGCTCGCTCGACCGGTCCGTACTCGATGATCACGCAGCAGCCGCTGGGTGGTAAGGCGCAGTTCGGTGGTCAGCGTTTCGGCGAGATGGAGTGCTGGGCCATGCAGGCCTACGGCGCCGCCTACGCGCTGCAGGAGCTGCTGACGATCAAGTCCGACGACGTTCTGGGCCGCGTGAAGGTGTACGAGGCCATCGTCAAGGGCGAGAACATTCCGGAGCCGGGTATCCCGGAGTCCTTCAAGGTGCTCCTCAAGGAGCTGCAGTCGCTGTGCCTGAACGTCGAGGTGCTCTCCAGCGACGGCGTTGCTCTTGAGATGCGCGAGACGGACGACGAGGTCTTCCGGGCCGCGGAGGAGCTGGGTATCGACCTGTCCCGGCGCGAGCCGAGCAGCGTCGAAGAAGTCTGAGGTTCCAGGTGAGGGGCGGGTCCGCCCGCCCCTCACCTGCCCCGGAGCCCAACTAGCCTTAAAGACACGACACGAGGGATATATAACGTGCTCGACGTCAACTTCTTCGACGAGCTCCGCATCGGGCTGGCCACCGCCGACGACATCCGGCAGTGGTCGCACGGTGAGGTCAAGAAGCCTGAGACGATCAACTACCGCACCCTGAAGCCCGAGAAGGACGGACTCTTCTGCGAGAAGATCTTCGGTCCGCAGCGGGACTGGGAGTGCTACTGCGGCAAGTACAAGCGGGTCCGGTTCAAGGGCATCATCTGTGAGCGCTGCGGCGTCGAGGTGACCCGCTCCAAGGTCCGCCGTGAGCGGATGGGCCACATCGAGCTCGCCGCCTCGGTGACCCACATCTGGTACTTCAAGGGCGTCCCGAGCCGGCTCGGCTACCTGCTGGACCTGGCGCCGAAGGACCTCGAAAAGATCATTTACTTCGCGTCGTACGTCGTGACGAGCGTCGACACCGAGGCTCGCCACCGCGACCTCTCGACGATCGAGAACGAGATCTTCGCGGAGAAGCGCCAGTCGGAGAACAGCCGCGACTCGGAGATCGAGAAGCGCGCCGCCAAGCTGGAGCAGGACCTCGCCGAGCTGGAGGCCGAGGGCGCGAAGGCCGACGTGCGCCGCAAGGTCAAGGAGTCCGGCGAGCGCGAGATGCGCCAGATCCGCGACCGCGCGCAGCGTGAGATCGACCGGCTTGACGAGGTGCTCGACACCTTCCGCAAGCTGGACAAGAAGCAGCTGGTCACGGACGAGCTGCTGTACCGCGAGCTCCGTGACCGCTTCGGTGACTACTTCACCGGCGGCATGGGCGCCGAGGCGATCAAGGCGCTGCTGGAGGGTCTCGACCTCGACGCCGAGGCGGAGAACCTCCGCGAGATCATCCGGTCCGGCAAGGGCCAGCGGAAGATCCGTGCGCTCAAGCGGCTCAAGGTCGTGGCGGCGTTCCTGAACACCCGGAACTCGCCGCTCGGCATGGTCCTGGACTGCGTCCCGGTCATCCCGCCGGACCTGCGCCCGATGGTGCAGCTGGACGGTGGCCGCTTCGCGACCTCCGACCTGAACGACCTGTACCGCCGCGTGATCAACCGGAACAACCGGCTCAAGCGCCTGATCGACCTGGGCGCCCCGGAGATCATCGTCAACAACGAGAAGCGGATGCTGCAGGAGGCCGTCGACGCGCTGTTCGACAACGGCCGCCGCGGCCGGCCGGTCACCGGCCCGGGTAACCGCCCGCTGAAGTCGCTGTCCGACATGCTCAAGGGCAAGCAGGGCCGGTTCCGTCAGAACCTGCTCGGCAAGCGCGTGGACTACTCCGGCCGTTCCGTCATCGTGGTGGGCCCGCAGCTCAAGCTGCACCAGTGCGGCCTGCCTCGCATGATGGCGCTGGAGCTGTTCAAGCCGTTCGTGATGAAGCGCCTGGTCGACCTGAACCACGCGCAGAACATCAAGTCGGCCAAGCGCATGGTCGAGCGTCAGCGCCCGGTCGTGTGGGACGTGCTGGACGAGGTCATCACGGAGCACCCGGTTCTGCTGAACCGTGCGCCGACGCTGCACCGTCTCGGCATCCAGGCCTTCGAGCCGCGGCTGGTCGAGGGCAAGGCCATCCAGATCCACCCGCTCGTCTGCACCGCGTTCAACGCGGACTTCGACGGCGACCAGATGGCGGTGCACGTGCCGCTGTCCGCCGAGGCCCAGGCCGAGGCGCGGATCCTGATGCTGTCCTCGAACAACATCCTCAAGCCGTCCGACGGCAAGCCGGTCACCATGCCGACCCAGGACATGGTCATCGGCCTGTACCACCTGACCCACCTCAAGCCCGAGGGCAAGGGTGCGGGCCGGGTGTTCAGCTCGGACGCCGAGGCGCGGATGGCGTTCGACAACGGCGAGCTGGCCCTCGGTGCCCCGGTCAAGATCCGGCTGCGGGACGTGGTCAGCGTCGACAACGGCGCCAAGGGCGAGAAGTGGGACGCGCCGGAGGGCTGGGAGCCGGGTCAGCAGCTGCTGGTCGACACCACGCTGGGCCGCGTGCTCTTCAACGAGACGCTGCCGGTCGGGTACCGCTACGTCAACTACGAGATTCGCAAGGGTCAGCTCTCCGCGATCGTCAACGACCTCGCGGAGCGCTTCCCGAAGGTGACGCTGGCGGCGACGCTGGACGCCCTGAAGGAGTCCGGTTTCCACTGGGCGACCTGGTCCGGCGTGACCATCGGTATGGGCGACGTCGTCGCGCCGCCCGGCAAGCCGGCGATCCTCGAGCGGTACGAGAAGGAGGCCGCGCAGATCGACAAGCAGTACCAGCGCGGTCTGATGACGGCCGAGGAGCGCCGCGGCGAGCTGATCGAGATCTGGACCAAGGCGACCAACGAGGTCGCCAAGGAGATGGACACCGCGCTGCCGCAGAACAACCCGCTCTGGGTCATGATCAACTCGGGTGCTCGCGGTAACCTGCTGCAGCTCCGTCAGATCGCGGCGATCCGTGGTCTGGTGGCCAACCCGAAGGGCGAGATCATCCCGCGGCCGATCAAGGCCTCGTACCGGGAGGGTCTGTCCGTGCTGGAGTACTTCATCTCCACGCACGGTGCCCGCAAGGGTCTCGCGGACACCGCGCTGCGTACCGCCGACTCGGGTTACCTGACCCGTCGTCTGGTGGACGTGTCGCAGGACGTGATCATCCGTGAGGAGGACTGCGGCACCGAGCGCGCGATCCCGATGCAGGTGCTCGAGCGGGACGCGGCCGGTGTGCTCCAGATCCACGAGCACGCCGAGACCGGTGTGCACGCGCGGACGCTGGCCGACACGATCACCGGGCCGGACGGCCAGGTGGTCGCGGAGCGCGGCACCGACATCAACTCGATCCTGGTCGACAAGCTGCACGCGGCCGGCGTCGAGAACGTCCGGGTCCGGTCCGTGCTGACCTGCGAGTCGAAGCTGGGCGTCTGCGCGGCGTGCTACGGCCGTTCGCTGCCGACCGGTAAGACCGTGGACGTCGGCGAGGCGGTCGGCATCATCGCGGCCCAGTCCATCGGTGAGCCGGGTACGCAGCTGACGATGCGTACCTTCCACACCGGTGGTGTCGCGGGTGAGGACATCACCCAGGGTCTGCCGCGTGTCCAGGAGATCTTCGAGGCGCGCGTGCCCAAGGGCAAGGCGCCGATCGCAGACACTCCCGGACGCGTCCGGATCGAGGACGGCGAGCGGGTTCGCAAGATCATTGTGGTGCCGGACGACGGCAGCGACGAGATCGTGTACGACAAGATCTCGAAGCGCGCCAAGCTCCGTCGCCAGGACGGCGAGCACGTGCAGGTCGGCGAGAAGCTCACCGAGGGCACCATCGACCCGCACGAGCTGCTCCGCATCCTCGGCCCGCGCGCGGTCCAGGTCCACCTGACCCAGGAGGTCCAGGAGGTCTACCGCTCGCAGGGTGTGCTGATCCACGACAAGCACATCGAGATCATCATTCGCCAGATGCTCAAGCGGGTCACCGTCATCGACTCGGGCTCCACCGAGTTCCTGCCGGGCCTGCTGGTCGACCGCGCGCTCTTCGAGTCGGAGAACCGCCGCCTGGTCGCCGAGGGCGGGGAGCCGGCCGCCGGCCGTCCCCAGCTCATGGGCATCACGAAGGCGTCGCTGGCCACGGACTCGTGGTTGTCGGCGGCCTCCTTCCAGGAGACGACCCGCGTCCTCACCGACGCGGCGATCAACTCGCGCAGCGACTCGCTCGTGGGCCTGAAGGAGAACGTGATCATCGGTAAGCTCATCCCGGCCGGTACCGGTATCTCCAAGTACCGCAACGTCCGGGTCGAGCCGACCGAGGAGGCGAAGGCCAAGGTCTACTCGATGACCGGGTACCCGGAGACCGACTACGGTTTCGGGCCGGCCAGCGGGCAGGCCGTGCCGCTCGACGACTTCGACTTCGGGTCGTACCGCTGAGCTGCTTGATCTAGTTTTCTGAACCACCGCCGGAGGCGGGGACGCGGGATGCGTCCCCGCCTCCGGTGTTTCGCGAGGGATGATGGGTGCATGAGCTTTCCTCAGGCGGTGGTCGGGCCGGGGCGGCATCCGCTCGATCCGGAGCCGGTGCGGTCCACCAAGGCGCCGGCCGTATTCGCGCTCGGGCTGATCGCGTTCCTCGCCGGGCCGCTGGTCGGCGGCCTGGTGCCGGCCACGATCGCGCTGCTGCTGGCCCGGCAGGCGGAGCGCGAGGCGTACGCGTCCGGCGGTTACCTGACCGGGGCCGCGTGGATCCGCCGCGGCACCGTGCTCGCCTGGTCCGGGATCACGCTCGCGGCCTGCGCGCTGGTGCTGGCGCTGGTCGTCGGAATCTTCAACTACGCCAACGCACCGCTGCAGGACTTCGCGCCCGGCATCGACTGACACGGGCGTGCTCCGCTGTGCCATGCTCGGCGGACGCCCTCGACGCACGCGAGGCCCCGCGAGGCCGCGGGGACAGTGGGAGGAGAACACAGGCGTGACCGAACAGCCGCAGGGCGGGCACCCCGATTCCGTGTGGCAACGACCGGCGGCCGGATCCGAGCCGTCGCGCGCGCCCGATCCGCCGTCCGCGGCCGAGCCGCTGTCCGCGCCCGAGCCGGTGCATGCGGCCGAGCCGCCGCGTGCGGCCGAGCCGGCGGGTGCGGCCGAGCCAGGGCCGGCGGTCACGGAGGTTCCGGCGCCTACCCCGGCAGCTTCCGGGGCGGCGGCCGCGCAGCCGGGGCCGTCCACTGTGGGAGCCGGGCCGCTCGTCAACGGACCGGGAGCGGGAATGCCGCCACACGCGGCGCCGGGACCGGTGCGCCCCGCGGCCTATCCCGGTCATCCGCCGTATCCGGGGCAGCCCTATCCCGGGTCGGCGTCCCCGGCTCAGCCGTATCCCGGGCAGCCGTATCCGGGGCAGCCGTATCCGGGGCAGCCGTATCCGGGGCAGGCCTCGTGGGCCCAGGCATATTCCGGGCAGCCGCATGCCGGCCAGGGGTATCCGGCGCAGTCGTTCGGCGAGCAGATGTATCCGGGCTACGGGCATCCGGGGCAGGCCGGTCCTGGGTATTACGGGCAACCTGCGGCGTATCCGGTAGCGCCCGGCTCCGGGTATTCCGGCCAGCCGGCGGCGAATCCGGTGGCGCTCGGTTCCGGGTATCCCGGGCAGCCGGCGGCGTATCCGGGGCAGGCCGGTTCTGGTTACCCCGGGCAGCCGGTGGCCCACCCCGGGCCGGGTGGCCCGCCGCCGGCGGCGTACCCGGGATATCCGGCGGTGCCGGCGCAGCAGCTGGTCGCGGTGATGGCGCACCCGGGGTACGCGATGGCCGGTGCGCCGCTGCCGGCCGGGCCGCGGGCCGCGGCGTACCCCCGGACGGGTCTGCACGGGTTTCCGCCGCCGCCGCGGGAGGGCTGGGGGAACGCGGAGCGGGTGGAGCCGGTGCCGGAGACGCCGTTCGCGGTGGTGCACCTGGAGGTGCCCGCGGTGGTGTCCGGGCTCGCGATCGGGTCGCTGATCACCGGGAGTGCGGCGCTGCTGGTGTCGTTCGCCGTGGCGTGCTTCGGGCTGCTCGGCGCGCAGGGTGGCTGGGGCGGCCTGGTCGCCGGTGCGTTCGCGTTGCTGGCGGTGATCGCGGGCGTCGGAGCGGTGGTGCAGGGCACCGGCGCGCTGCGGCAGGTGCGCCGGCCGGCCGAGGCGTCGTCGATCCGGTTCAGCGGCCGCGGGCTGGCGATCGCCGGCCTGTCGCTCGGCGGTGGCGGGGCCGTGGTGGCGCTGCTCTCCCTGCTGATCGTGGTGGTGCTGAGCCTGTCGTAGGTACTTGCCCGGCGGCCCGTCGGCATGTAGGGAGTCAGTGAATGGCGTCCCTGGGGACCGGGTACACTTGGCTTTGCAGAGTGGTTCGTCGCTGAAGGTGTCAGCATCAGGAGTTCTGGATCCCGGGTTTCCCGGTGCCGGATCGCCGGGTGTGAGGTCCGAAGCCGGAGATCCGTTGGGAGTCGTGTAGTGGGGAGATAGCTCTCCTTACCGTCCGGTTTTGACCAGCGCCCTCACGGTGGGTACTCTTTCCCTTCGTGCCCGGGCTAGCCCGGGCAACTTGTGCGTGCGCCGTTCGGTCCGGATTTCAGAGTCCGGATGAGCGATGCGCACCACGACAATGGCAGACCAGCGCGAGTCTTCACCGCGCGACCGTAGCGCCGGGCGACACGCCCGACCGCGGGGGTCGAGAGGCCTACTCCCAGCAGGCCCCCCGATCGGCAGCAAGAGGCAAGACCGGCGCAGCCGGGTAGGTAAGACAGACGGTCCGGTCGCCACAAGGGCGGCCGCCACGGAAGTTAACGGGCCCACGGGCCCGGACAGGACAGGGAGCGGAGTACCCGGTGCCCACGATCCAGCAGCTGGTCCGCAAGGGCCGCCAGGCGAAGACGAGTAAGACCAAGACGCCGGCGCTGAAGGGGAGTCCCCAGCGTCGCGGAGTCTGCACGCGCGTCTACACCACCACCCCGAAGAAGCCCAACTCGGCGCTGCGCAAGGTCGCTCGTGTCAAGCTCAGCAGCCAGATCGAGGTGACCGCGTACATCCCGGGTGTGGGTCACAACCTGCAGGAGCACTCGATCGTGCTCGTGCGTGGCGGTCGCGTGAAGGACCTGCCGGGCGTTCGCTACAAGATCATCCGCGGTTCGCTCGACACCCAGGGTGTGCGTAACCGCAAGCAGGCGCGCAGCCGCTACGGCGCGAAGAAGGAGAAGAGCTGACATGCCGCGTAAGGGCCCCGCTCCCCGTCGGCCGCTGACGCCGGACCCGGTTTACAACTCGCCGCTGGTCACCCAGCTGGTGAACAAGATCCTGATGGACGGCAAGCGCGCGCTCGCCGAGCGCATCGTCTACGGCGCCCTCGAGGGCTGCCGGGAGAAGACCGGCACTGACCCGGTCGTGACGCTCAAGCGCGCCATGGACAACGTCAAGCCGACCCTCGAGGTCCGCAGCCGCCGTGTCGGTGGCGCGACCTACCAGGTGCCGGTCGAGGTCCGCCCGTCCCGCGCTCTGACGCTGGGCCTGCGCTGGCTGACCACGTACTCCAAGGCCCGTCGCGAGAAGACCATGATCGAGCGGCTGCAGAACGAGCTGCTCGACGCGAGCAATGGCCTCGGTGCCGCCGTCAAGCGGCGCGAGGACACGCACAAGATGGCCGAGTCCAACAAGGCCTTCGCGCACTACCGCTGGTAATCCAGCCGCCCGGCGCCGGTCTCGGCCGGCCGCCGGGCACACCGCTGGATTACCCGGCGCAACCCTCATCCGGTGCCTGCCGGGTGATTCAGCAACCCGACGAGACGACGAAGTAGGGATTACAGTGGCCGCCGCAGACGCGCTCGCCAACGTACGCAACATCGGCATCATGGCGCACATCGATGCCGGTAAGACCACGACTACTGAGCGAATCCTGTTCTACACCGGTATCACGTACAAGATCGGTGAGGTCCACGATGGCGCGGCCACCATGGACTGGATGGAGCAGGAGCAGGAGCGTGGCATCACCATCACCTCCGCCGCCACGAAGTGCGAGTGGAAGGGCCACACGATCCAGATCATCGACACGCCCGGCCACGTCGACTTCACGGTCGAGGTCGAGCGGTCGCTGCGCGTGCTGGACGGCGCGGTGGCGGTCTACGACGGCGTCGCCGGCGTAGAGCCGCAGACCGAGAATGTCTGGCGGCAGGCCGACAAGTACAACGTCCCGCGTATGTGCTTCGTCAACAAGCTCGACCGGACCGGCGCGGACTTCTACCGCTGCGTGCAGATGATGAAGGACCGGCTCAACGCCACCACCCTGGTCCTGCAGATTCCGATCGGCAACGAGTCGGACTTCATCGGTGTCGTGGACCTCATCACCATGAAGGCTCTCACCTGGCGTGGTGAGACCCAGAAGGGTGAGGACTACGCGATCGAGGAGATCCCGGCGGACCTCCAGGCGGACGCCGAGACCTGGCGCTCGCTGCTTCTCGAGACGCTCGCCGAGAACGATGACGAGATCATGGAGAAGTACCTGGAGGGCGAGGAGCTCTCGATCGAGGAGATCAAGGCCGGCATCCGCCGCGCCACGATCGCCGGCAAGGCGAACCCGGTGCTCACCGGTTCGGCGTTCAAGAACAAGGGCGTCCAGCCCATGCTCGACGCCGTGGTGGACTACCTGCCGTCGCCGCTGGACATCCCGGCCATCGAGGGCACCAAGACCGACGGCGAGACGCCGCTGTTCCGCAAGCCGTCGAACGACGAGCCCTTCTCCGGCCTGGCTTTCAAGATCCAGACGGACAAGCACCTGGGCAAGCTCACCTACGTGCGGGTCTACTCCGGCACGCTCGACTCCGGTTCTCAGGTGGTCAACTCCACCAAGGACCGCAAGGAGCGGATCGGCAAGATCTACCAGATGCACGCGAACAAGCGTGAGGAGCGCCCCCAGGCGCAGGCCGGTGACATCATCGCGGTCCAGGGTCTGAAGCAGACCACCACCGGTGACACGCTGTCCGACCCGGCGAACCCGGTCATCCTCGAGTCGATGACGTTCCCGGAGCCGGTCATCTCGGTGGCGATCGAGCCGAAGACCAAGTCGGACCAGGAGAAGCTGGGCACCGCGATCCAGCGCCTGGCCGAGGAGGACCCGACCTTCCGCGTCCGCAACGACGAGGAGACGGGCCAGACGGTCATCTCCGGCATGGGCGAGCTCCACCTGGACATCCTGGTGGACCGCATGCGCCGTGAGTTCAACGTCGAGGCGAACGTCGGCAAGCCGCAGGTGGCGTACCGCGAGACCATCCGCCGCAAGGTGGAGAAGGTCGAGTTCACGCACAAGAAGCAGACCGGTGGTTCGGGTCAGTACGCCCGCGTCATCGTCAGCCTTGAGCCGCTGCCGCTGGACAACGACGCCGCGACGTACGAGTTCGTGAACGCGGTCACCGGTGGTCGCATCCCGAAGGAGTTCATCCCTTCGGTCGACGCCGGTGCACAGGACGCCATGCAGTACGGCATCCTCGCTGGCTACCCGCTGGTCGGCGTCAAGCTGACGCTGGTCGACGGCCAGTACCACGAGGTCGACTCGTCCGAGATGGCGTTCAAGATCGCCGGCTCGATGGCGCTGAAGGAGGCGGCCCGCAAGGCCGACCCGGCGCTGCTCGAGCCGATGATGGCCGTTGAGGTCACCACTCCTGAGGAGAACATGGGTGACGTCATCGGTGACCTCAACTCCCGCCGCGGCATCATCCAGGCCATGGAGGAGCGGAGTGGCGCTCGCGTCGTCCGCGCTCAGGTGCCGCTGTCGGAGATGTTCGGCTACGTCGGCGACCTGCGGTCGAAGACCCAGGGCCGGGCGAGCTACAGCATGCAGTTCGACTCCTACGCCGAGGTCCCCGCGTCCGTGGCCAAGGAGATCATCGCCAAGGCGACCGGGGAGTAATTCCACCCCGGGCCCGTCTCGGCGGGCTGTGTGAGACCTGGCCTGACGGCCGAAGCGGCCTCAAAGACCGCAGTGTCACGGGCCGGATGCCAATCCGGCCCGTGGCGC
Source organism: Catenuloplanes indicus (assembly GCF_030813715.1). Lineage (NCBI taxonomy): Bacteria > Bacillati > Actinomycetota > Actinomycetes > Micromonosporales > Micromonosporaceae > Catenuloplanes > Catenuloplanes indicus. The sequence goes on along the minus strand of NZ_JAUSUZ010000001.1, from coordinate 4,264,340 downwards.
ACAGTCGACAATGTTCGCGGCGCCCCAGCCGGCGCCGTGCGCAAACGAACCAGACAGTCCACAGGAGGACCCAGTGGCGAAGGCGAAGTTCGAGCGGACTAAGCCGCACGTCAACATCGGCACCATTGGTCACATCGACCACGGTAAGACGACGCTGACTGCGGCCATCACCAAGGTCCTGCACGACAAGTACCCGGACCTGAACCCCTACACGCCGTTCGACGAGATCGACAAGGCGCCGGAGGAGAAGGCCCGCGGTATCACGATCTCCATCGCGCACGTCGAGTACCAGACCGACAAGCGGCACTACGCCCACGTCGACTGCCCCGGCCACGCGGACTACATCAAGAACATGATCACCGGTGCCGCGCAGATGGACGGCGCGATCCTGGTGGTCGCGGCGACCGACGGCCCGATGCCGCAGACCAAGGAGCACGTGCTCCTGGCCCGCCAGGTCGGCGTTCCGTACATCGTCGTGGCGCTCAACAAGAGCGACATGGTCGACGACGAGGAGCTCCTGGAGCTCGTTGAGCTCGAGGTTCGCGAGCTGCTCAGCACCTACGAGTTCCCGGGCGACGACCTGCCGGTCGTGCGTGTCTCGGCGCTCAAGGCGCTGGAGGGCGACCCGGAGTGGACCGGCAAGCTGCTCGAGCTGATGGACGCGGTCGACACCGCGATCCCGCAGCCGGACCGTGAGACCGAGAAGCCGTTCCTCATGCCGATCGAGGACGTCTTCACGATCACCGGTCGTGGAACGGTCGTCACCGGCCGCGCCGAGCGCGGTATCCTCAAGCCGAACGAGGAGGTGGAGATCGTCGGCATCCGCGAGAAGTCGACCAAGACGATCTGCACCGGTATCGAGATGTTCCGCAAGGTGCTGGACGAGGCGCGTGCCGGCGAGAACGTCGGTCTGCTCCTCCGCGGCATCAAGCGCGAGGACGTCGAGCGCGGCATGGTCGTCATCAAGCCGGGCACCACGACTCCGCACACGGAGTTCGAGGGCCAGGTCTACATCCTCTCCAAGGAGGAGGGTGGCCGGCACACGCCGTTCTTCCAGAACTACCGTCCGCAGTTCTACTTCCGGACCACCGACGTGACCGGCGTCGTGACCCTCCCCGAGGGCACCGAGATGGTCATGCCGGGCGACTCCACCTCGATGGCGGTCAAGCTGATCCAGCCCATCGCCATGGAGCAGGGCCTGAAGTTCGCGATCCGTGAGGGTGGCCGCACCGTCGGCGCCGGCACGGTCACGAAGATCATCAAGTAAGTAAACAGGTACCCCGATTAGCGTTGCCGTTCGGTAATACGGCATACTAGTCAGGTTGCGTCCGCGCGGGGCGGCTGGATGTGTCATGTCCGGTCGCCCTCGCCCGGCGTCTGGGGTTTGTTGATCAATGAATAGTTGGTTGATCGCCCAGGGCGCCCCGATCCCGGCGGACGAAGTCCTCACCGAGGGCTGACGGGCAATCTGCTCCGGATTCCGGGGCGGGGCGTGAAGTTAAAACGCGACACGCCCGACCGCGGGGGTCGGACAGCACAGGGTCGAGGGCCCTGTGCCCCGGGTCAAATCCGGCCGGTGAAACACCCGGCCGAGTCTGATCCGGGGGCATGCCGAGGAGTTCTACTCGGCAGGTAGCGGCATCGAGAGAAGGAAACAGAAGCCACCATGGCGGGACAGAAGATCCGCATCCGGCTCAAGGCCTACGACCACGAGGTCGTCGATTCCTCGGCGCGGAAGATCGTCGAGACGGTGACGCGCACCGGGGCGCAGGTCGCGGGCCCGGTGCCGCTGCCCACGGAGATCAACCGTTTCTGCGTGATCCGTTCGCCGCACAAGTACAAGGACTCGCGCGAGCACTTCGAGATGCGTACGCACAAGCGTCTGATCGACATCATCGACCCGACTCCGAAGACGGTCGACTCGCTCATGCGTCTCGACCTGCCGGCCGGCGTCGACATCGAGATCAAGCTGTAGGGACTGCGAACTCATGGACAGGCAAGTGAAGGGCATCCTGGGCGCCAAGCTCGGCATGACCCAGGTCTGGGACAACAACAAGGTTGTCCCGGTGACCGTGGTGCAGGCCGGCCCGTGCGTCGTGACCCAGGTCCGCACCGCTGACACGGACGGCTACTCCGCGATCCAGCTGGCGTTCGGTGCGATCGACCCCCGCAAGGCCAACAAGCCGCGGGCCGGGCACTTCGCCAAGGCCGATGTCGCGCCGCGTCGCCACATCGTCGAGCTGCGGACGACCGACGCCAGCGAGTACTCGCTCGGCCAGGAGGTCACCGTCGACTCGTTCCCGGTGGGTTCCCCGGTCGACGTGACCGGCCGGACCAAGGGCAAGGGCTTCGCCGGTGTCATGAAGCGGCACGGCTTCCACGGCCTCCGCGCGAGCCACGGTGTCGAGCGCAAGCACCGCTCCCCGGGCTCGATCGGCGCCTGCGCGACCCCCGGTCGCGTGTTCAAGGGCGTCCGCATGGCGGGCCGGATGGGCAGCGCGCGCTACACCGTGCAGAACCTGACCGTTCAGGCGGTCGACGTGGAGAACAACCTGCTGCTCGTCCGCGGTGCCATTCCCGGCCCCAAGGGCGCGCTGATCCTGGTTCGCTCCGCGGCGAAGGCCCCCGTCAAGAAGGGTGCTGCCAAGTGAGCTCCGTTGACGTGCTGAACACCGAGGGCGCGAAGGCCGGCTCCGTCGAGCTGCCCGCGGCGATCTTCGACGTGCAGGCCAACATCCCGCTGATGCACCAGGTCGTGGTGGCTCAGCTGGCGGCCGCCCGGCAGGGCACGCACAAGGCGAAGACCCGCGGTGAGGTCTCCGGCGGCGGCAAGAAGCCGTACAAGCAGAAGGGCACCGGCCGCGCCCGTCAGGGCTCGACCCGTGCGCCGCAGTTCGCCGGCGGTGGCGTCGTGCACGGCCCCGTGCCGCGCGACTACTCGCAGCGGACCCCGAAGAAGATGAAGGCCGCCGCGCTGCGGGGCGCCCTCTCGGACCGGGCCCGCGACAACGCGGTGTTCGTGGTCGAGGCGTTCGTCTCCGGCGAGACGCCGTCGACGAAGGCCGCGCTGGCGACGCTGCGCAAGGTCACCGAGGAGACCAAGGTCCTGGTCGTGCTGACCGGCGTGGACGAGCTGAACTGGCTCTCGCTGCGCAACGAGCCGACCGTGCACCTGCTCGAGGTCGGGCAGCTCAACACGTACGACGTGTTGAACTCCTCCGCGGTGATCTTCACCAAGGACGCCTACGACGAGTTCACGGGCGCCGGCAAGGCCGAGGAGGGCGACAAGTGACCACCATCGCGGACCCGCGCGACATCATCATCGCGCCGGTGGTCTCCGAGAAGAGCTACAGCGTTCTCGACCAGAACTGGTACACGTTCCTGGTCCACCCGGACGCGAACAAGACCGCCATCAAGATCGCTATCCAGCAGATCTTCAACGTGCGCGTACTGACCGTGAACACTGCGAACCGCGAGGGCAAGCGGAAGCGGACGCGGACCGGTTTCGGCCAGCGCAAGGCTACGAAGCGCGCTCTGGTCAAGCTGGCCGACGGCGACCGCATCGAGGCCTTCGGCGGCCCGGTCAGCTGAGGGGTGTAGGACATGCCTATTCGTAAGTACAAGCCGACGACGCCGGGCCGCCGTGGTGGCTCCGTCGCGGACTTCGCCGAGATCACGCGCTCCACCCCGGAGAAGTCGCTGCTCGTGCCGCTGCCCAAGAAGGGTGGCCGCAACGCGCACGGCCGGATCACGACCCGTCACCAGGGTGGTGGCCACAAGCGTCAGTACCGCCTGATCGACTTCAAGCGGGCGGACAAGGACGGCATCCCGGCCAAGGTCGCGCACATCGAGTACGACCCGAACCGCACCGCCCGGATCGCGCTGCTGCACTACCTGGACGGCGAGAAGCGCTACATCCTCGCTCCGAAGGACCTGAAGCAGGGCGACAAGGTCGAGGCCGGCGTCGGCGCCGACATCAAGCCCGGCAACAACCTGCCGCTGCGCAACATCCCGGTGGGCACTCAGGTGCACGCGGTGGAGCTGCGCCCGGGCGGCGGTGCCAAGCTGGCCCGCTCGGCCGGCGTCGGCATCCAGCTGCTGGGCCGCGAGGACCAGTACGCGACGCTGCGTATGCCGTCCGGTGAGATCCGGCGCGTCGACGTGCGCTGCCGCGCCACCGTCGGCGAGATCGGCAACGCCGACCAGTCGAACATCAACTGGGGCAAGGCCGGCCGTATGCGGTGGAAGGGCAAGCGCCCGACCGTCCGTGGTGTCGCCATGAACCCGGTCGACCACCCGCACGGTGGTGGTGAGGGCAAGACCTCCGGTGGTCGCCACCCGGTCAACCCGGCTGGTAAGCCCGAGGGCCGTACCCGCCGCAAGGGCCAGGCGAGCGACAAGCTGATCGTCCGCCGCCGCTACGCGACCCGCAAGCGCGGCTGATAGAGACAGCTGGACTGGAGAACTGACATGCCTCGCAGCCTGAAGAAGGGCCCGTTCGTCGACGACCACCTGCTCAAGAAGGTGGAAGTCCAGAACGACAAGGGCTCCAAGAACGTCATCAAGACCTGGTCGCGTCGCTCGACGATCATCCCCGAGATGCTCGGGCACACGATCGCCGTGCACGACGGGCGCAAGCACGTCCCGGTGTTCGTCACCGAGGCGATGGTCGGCCACAAGCTCGGTGAGTTCGCTCTGACCCGCACGTTCAAGGGTCACGAGAAGGACGACCGCAAGAGCCGCCGGCGCTGAGCAGAAGTCACGGATTAGAGGATCAAGGGGTTACAGCGATGCCAGGAAAAGGCGACGCTCCGGTGCTGCCGGGCGCGCGGGCGGTGGCGCGGCACGTGCGCGTCTCGCCGATGAAGGCGCGTCGGGTGGTCGACCTCGTTCGTGGTCTGCCCGCGAAGGAGGCACTCACGGTGCTGCAGTTCGCACCGCAGTCGGCGAGCGAGCCGGTCTACAAGGTGCTGGCCAGCGCGATCGCGAACGCTGAGAACAACGAGCGGCTGGATCCTGACGCGCTGCTGGTCGCCGAGGCGTTTGTGGACGAGGGCCCGACGCTCAAGCGGTTCCGGCCGCGCGCTCAGGGTCGGGCTTACCGCATCCGCAAGCGCACCTGCCACATCACGATCGCCGTCGAGGCTGTGGCGCCGAAGGCGCGGCCGGCCAAGAAGGCCGCTGCCAAGAAGGCCGCTCCCGCGGCCGAGCAGCCCAAGAACGAGACGGAGGCGGCCGAGTAATGGGTCAGAAGGTTCACCCGCACGGGTTCCGACTCGGCATCTCGACCGACTGGAAGTCCCGCTGGTTCGCGGACAAGCTCTACAAGGACTACATCGGCGAGGATGTCAAGATCCGCCGGATGATGTCCCGGGGCCTGGAGCGCGCCGGCATCTCCAAGGTGGACATCGAGCGCACCCGGGACCGGGTCCGCGTCGACATCCACACCGCCCGTCCGGGCATCGTCATCGGCCGTAAGGGCGCGGAGGCGGACCGGATCCGTGGCGAGCTGGAGAAGCTCACCGGCAAGCAGGTGCAGCTGAACATCCTCGAGGTCAAGAACCCCGAGTCGGACGCGCAGCTGGTCGCCCAGGGCGTTGCCGAGCAGCTCTCCAGCCGGGTCAGCTTCCGTCGTGCCATGCGCAAGGCGATGCAGTCCGCGATGAAGAACCCGGTCTGCAAGGGCATCCGGGTGCAGGTCTCGGGCCGCCTCGGCGGCGCCGAGATGAGCCGCACGGAGTTCTACCGTGAGGGTCGCGTCCCGCTGCACACGCTGCGGGCCAACATCGAGTACGGCTTCTTCGAGGCCCGTACCACCTTCGGCCGGATCGGCGTGAAGGTGTGGATCTACAAGGGTGACGCCGTGCCGGGCCGCGAGGCTCCGCAGGACACGGCCCCGTCCCGTCCGCGCCGTGAGCGTGGCGACCGGCCCGAGCGGCCGCGTCGTGGCCGGTCCGGTTCGTCCGGCACCACCGCGGGCGGCACCGAGGCCGGGCGCGCGGCGGCTGCCGCGCAGCAGCAGTCGGACACGCCGACCGGTGAGTCCGTCAGCAACGCGGCCGTCGCGGCCGCGCCGGCTGTCGCAGAAACGCAGCAGGAGGGCTGACACATGCTGATCCCGCGCAAGCCCCCGAAGGGCTTCCGCAAGCCGCACCACCCGGACCGTCACGGTGCGAGTAAGGGCGGCAACCGAGTGGTGTTCGGTGAGTTCGGTATCCAGGCTCTGGAGCCGGCCTACGTCACCAACCGGCAGATCGAGTCGGCCCGTATCGCGATGACCCGCCACATCAAGCGTGGCGGTAAGGTCTGGATCACGGTCTTCCCGGACCAGGCGCTGACCAAGAAGCCGGCTGAGACCCGCATGGGTTCCGGTAAGGGCTCGCCCGAGTGGTGGGTCGCGAACATCAAGCCGGGCCGCGTCCTGTTCGAGATGTCCTTCCCGAACGAGGCGATCGCGCGTGAGGCGATGCGCCGCGCGATTCACAAGCTGCCGATGAAGTGCCGCATCGTGAAGCGCGAAGTGGGTGAGGCGTGATGGCAGCCGGTACCAAGGCCACCGAGTTCCGTGAGCTCTCCGATGAGGAGCTGACCGCGAAGCTCAAGGAGGCCAAGGCGGAGCTGTTCAACCTCCGAGTGCAGGGCGCCACGGGGCAGCTCGACAACAACCGGCGGCTGCCTGTCGTCCGCCGGGAGATTGCCCGGATCTACACGATTCTGCGTGAGCGGGAGCTCGGTCTCTCGTCCGCGCCGTCTGAGGTGACTGCGTGATGAGTGAAGAGAACGCCACGGCCGCTCGCCGCCAGCGCAAGGTCCGTGAGGGCCTTGTCGTGAGCGACAAGATGGACAAGACCGTCGTCGTCGAGGTCGAGGACCGGGTCAAGCACGCGCTGTACGGCAAGGTCATCCGTCGTACCCGCAAGCTGAAGGTGCACGACGAGCAGAACGCCGCCGGCGTCGGCGACCGCGTCTCCCTGATGGAGACCCGGCCGCTGTCCGCCACCAAGCGGTGGCGGATCGTCGAGATCCTCGAGAAGGCGAAGTAGCCCGACAGGTTCCGGGGCTTCGGCCCCGGCACGTGTCGGTGCGGGAAATCAGCCCGCGCCTAGCGCGGACCAGGTTCCGCCAAGCTCCGCCCCCTCCCGGGCGGAGAACTGGCAGACATAGGAGATAGACGTGATCCAGCAGGAGTCGCGACTGCGTGTCGCCGACAACACGGGTGCCAGGGAGATCCTGTGCATCCGGGTGCTCGGCGGCTCGGGTCGGCGCTACGCGAGCATCGGCGACGTCATCGTGGCCACCGTCAAGGACGCGATCCCGGGCGCCGGTGTCAAGAAGGGCGACGTCGTCAAGGCGGTCGTCGTCCGTACCGCGAAGGAGCGGCGCCGGCCCGACGGGTCGTACATCCGCTTCGACGAGAACGCCGCCGTGATCATCAAGGACGGCGGTGACCCCCGTGGCACCCGTATCTTCGGCCCGGTGGGCCGCGAGCTGCGGGACAAGCGGTTCATGAAGATCATTTCGCTCGCCCCGGAGGTGTTGTGACCGTGAAGGTCAAGAAGGGCGACACGGTCGAGGTCATCGCCGGGAAGGACAAGGGCGTTCGGGGTAAGGTCATCGCGGCCTACCCCCGCCTGGACAAGGTCCTGGTCGAGGGCGTGAACCGAGTCAAGAAGCACCAGCGCATCCAGACCACCCAGCGTGGCGCCAAGACCGGTGGCATCGTGACGCAGGAGGCTCCCATTCACGTCTCGAACGTGATGGTGGTCGACTCCGACGGCAACCGGACCCGGGTGGGCTACCGGATCGACGAGAACGGCACCAAGATCCGTATCTCGCGCCGCAGCGGTAAGGAACTGTGATGACGGCAGCTACCGAAACCAAGACGCTGCCGCGCCTCAAGGCGCGGTACCGCAACGAGATCATCGCGCAGCTGCGTGAGCAGTACGAGTACTCGAACGCCATGCAGGTCCCCGGTCTGGTGAAGATCGTGGTCAACATGGGTGTCGGTGAGGCCGCGCGTGACGCCAAGCTCATCGACGGTGCTGTGCGTGATCTGGCCACCATCACCGGTCAGAAGCCGCTGGTCCGCCGGGCCCGCAAGTCCATCGCGCAGTTCAAGCTGCGCGAGGGCATGCCGATCGGCGCGAAGGTCACCCTTCGCGGCGACCGGATGTGGGAGTTCCTGGACCGGCTGCTGTCGATCGCGCTCCCGCGTATCCGCGACTTCCGCGGTCTCGACGGGCGCAAGCTCGACGGCAACGGCAACTACACGTTCGGTCTGACCGAGCAGTCGGTGTTCCACGAGATCGACCAGGACCGGATCGACCGTACCCGGGGCATGGACATCACCGTGGTGACCTCGGCGAAGACCGACGATGAGGGCCGGGCGCTGCTGAAGCTCCTGGGCTTCCCGTTCAAGGAGCAGTGAGCGAGACATGGCCAAGAAGGCGCTGATCCTGAAGGCGGCCGCGAAGCCCAAGTTCGCGGTGCGCGCGTACACCCGTTGCCAGCGGTGCGGCCGGCCGAAGGCCGTCTACCGCAAGTTCGGTCTGTGCCGCGTCTGCATCCGGGAGATGGCCCACCGCGGCGAGCTGCCCGGTGTGTCGAAGGCTTCCTGGTAACCATCCGCCACGCTGCGCTTTTCACAGAGAAGACAGTGGCACCTCTTCGCCGTAGGCCCCGGCACGTCGCCTGGGAACCCCGGCGAGAAAGGCTGACAAACCAATGACCATGACTGACCCGATCGCAGACATGCTCACGCGTCTGCGTAACGCCAACCAGGCGTATCACGACCGGGTGGCGATGCCCTACTCGAAGATCAAGGCGAACATCGCCGAGGTCCTCAAGGCCGAGGGTTACATCGCCAGCTGGTCGGTCGAGGACCCGGAAGAGGACGTCGTCGGCAAGAAGCTGGTGGTCGAGCTGAAGTACGGCTCGAGCCGCGAGCGCAGCCTCGCCGGCATCCGCCGGGTGTCCAAGCCCGGTCTGCGGGTGTACGCCAAGTCCCCGGAGCTGCCGCGCGTGCTCGGCGGCCTCGGCGTGGCGATCATCTCGACGTCCCAGGGGCTGCTCACCGACCGGCAGGCCCGCAAGCGAGGGGTGGGCGGGGAAGTCCTCGCCTACGTCTGGTGAGGAAGAGCTCTAATGTCGCGAATCGGACGTAAGTCTATTGCCGTGCCGGCCAACGTCGATGTCAAGATCGACGGTGCCGTTGTCACGGTGAAGGGCCCCAAGGGCGAGCTGTCGCACACCCTGGCGGAGCCGATCACCGCTGAGCGCGCTGAGGACGGCACCATTCAGGTCAGCCGCCCCAACGACGAGCGGAAGGCGAAGGAGCTGCACGGCCTCAGCCGGACGCTCGTCGCCAACATGATCGTCGGCGTGACCGAGGGTTACCGGAAGTCGCTGGAGATCAACGGCACCGGTTACCGGGTCACCGCCAAGGGCAACGACCTCGAGTTCGCCCTCGGCTTCTCGCACCCCGTGGTGATCCAGCCTCCGGCGGGCATCACGTTCACCGTCGAGCGCCCGACCCTGTTCCACGTGGCCGGCATCGACAAGCAGCTGGTGGGCGAGGTCTCCGCGAACATTCGCAAGATCCGTCCGCCGGAGCCCTACAAGGGCAAGGGCGTGAAGTACCAGGGCGAGGTCATCCGCCGTAAGGCTGGAAAGGCAGGCAAGAAGTGAGCGCCACGCTGCTCAAGCGCCGCAACGGCGGCGGGATCGCCGCGAAGCGGGCCGTCGGCCGCGCGCGTCGTCACTTCCGGCTGCGCACCGTCGTGCGTGGCACGGAGGAGCGTCCTCGCCTGGTCGTCACCCGGTCCCTGCGGCACATCACGGCCCAGGTCGTGGACGACGGCAAGGGGCACACCCTCGCGTCGGCCTCGACGATGGACGCCACCATCCGTGGCGGCGAGGGCGACAAGAGCGCCCTGGCCGGCAAGGTCGGCACGCTCCTCGCCGAGCGGGCCAAGGCCGCTGGCGTCAGCAAGGTCGTCTTCGACCGCGGCGGCAACCGGTACGCGGGGCGCATCGCCGCCCTGGCGACGGCCGCCCGCGAAGCCGGACTCGAGTTCTAGGAAGGAAGACCAATGCCAGGTCAACAGCGCCGAGGCGGCGGGTCCGGCGGTTCTGAAGGTGGCGGCGGCCGTCGCGAGGGCCGCGGCCGCGACGGTGGCCGGGGTAACGCTCCGGCCGAGAAGACCCCGCACCTCGAGCGGGTCGTCGCGATCAACCGTGTCGCGAAGGTCGTCAAGGGCGGTCGTCGCTTCAGCTTCACCGCGCTCGTGATCGTGGGCGACGGCGACGGAACCGTCGGCGTCGGCTACGGCAAGGCCAAGGAGGTGCCCGCGGCGATCGCCAAGGGTGTCGAGGAGGCCAAGAAGCACTTCTTCAAGGTGCCGCGCATCGCCGCGTCCATCCCGCACCCGGTGCAGGGTGAGGACGCCGCCGGTGTCGTGCTCCTGAAGCCGGCCTCCGCCGGTACCGGCGTCATCGCCGGTGGCCCGGTGCGTGCCGTGCTGGAGTGCGCGGGCATCCACGACATCCTGTCGAAGTCGCTGGGCTCGTCCAACCCGATCAACATCGTGCACGCCACGGTCGCGGCTCTCAAGAAGCTCGAGTCGCCCGAGGCTGTCGCGGCCCGTCGTGGCCTGCCGGTCGAGGACGTCGCTCCGGCCGCCATGCTCGCGGCGCGTGCAGGGGCGGGGGTCTGAGATGGCTCGCCTGAAGGTGACGCAGCTGCGATCCACCATCGGCGCCAAGCACAACCAGCGTGAGTCGCTGCGTTCGCTCGGCCTGAAGCGGATCAACGATGTGGTGGTCAAGGAGGATCGGCCGGAGATTCGCGGCATGATCTTCGCGGTGAACCACCTCGTGAAGGTGGAGGAGGTCGACTAATGACCATCCGGATTCATGACCTCCGGCCGGCGCCCGGAGCCAAGAAGGCCAAGACCCGCGTGGGTCGCGGTGAGGGCTCCAAGGGCAAGACCGCCGGTCGCGGTACCAAGGGTTCCAAGGCCCGCAAGAACATCTCGGCGGCGTTCGAGGGTGGTCAGATGCCCATCCACATGCGCCTGCCGAAGATGAAGGGCTTCAAGAACAAGAACAAGGTCGTCTTCCAGGTCGTGAACCTGGACCGGCTCGCCGAGCTGTTCCCGAACGGCGGCGAGGTCGGACCGGACGAGCTGGTCGCGAAGGGCGCGGTTCGCCGCGGTCACGCGATCAAGGTGCTCGGCACGGGCGACCTGAACGGCGTTGCGATCCAGGTCAAGGCGGATGCGTTCAGCGCGTCGGCCAAGGAGAAGATCGCGGCGGCCGGCGGCTCGGCGACCGAGCTGTAAGCACGACATGCGTACGAGGGTGCTGAATTCGCCTGCCGTTGGTGGGCGGATCAGCACCCTCGTCGTAGTGTCTGGTGAGGCATCGCACCGTTAAAAGGGGAGGCGCGGTGTCGAACCGACTACGCCGTGCCGTTAATATCGGGGCCGGTGTATGTGCCCGGCCATGCTGACCGGGCACGTCGCCGACTGTTAGAGTCCGTTTCCAGCCCATGGATACGCGGGTGTCGCAACCGGGACCCGCTCCGACCGCCATCGTGGCGGCTACCTCGCGCAGGAGGAAGAAGTTGCTCTCCGCCTTTCTCAGTGCGTTCCGCACGCCTGACCTGCGCAAAAAGCTGCTGTTTACAGTCGCCATCATCGCGGTCTACCGGCTCGGAGCGACACTCCCAAGCCCTGGCGTCTCGTTCAGCAACGTGCAGAAGTGCATCGACGTCATGGAGTCCGGTGCCACCAGCGGGGTCTTCTCGCTGCTGAACCTGTTCTCCGGCGGCGCGCTGTTGTCCCTGTCGGTCTTCGCGCTGGGCATCATGCCCTACATCACCGCGTCGATCATCCTGCAGCTCCTGACGGTGGTGATCCCGCGCCTCGAACAGCTCCGCAAGGAGGGCCAGTCCGGCCAGGCGAAGATCACCCAGTACACGCGGTACCTGACGCTCGGCCTCGCGGTCCTGCAGTCCTCGGCCTTCGTGGCCCTGGCGCGGTCCGGCCAGCTGTTCAGCAACCAGTGCGACCAGTTCCCGATCGTCCCGGAGAACACCGGGCTGCCGATGTGGATCACCCTGGTCGCGCTGGTCATCACGATGACCGCCGGCACCGGTGTGGTGATGTGGCTCGGCGAGCTGATCACCGACCGCGGCGTCGGCAACGGCATGTCGGTCCTGATCTTCACCTCGATCGCGGCTCGCCTCCCCAGCGAGGGCTGGGCGATCAAGGAGTCCCGCGGCTGGGGCTGGTTCATCGCGGTTCTCGTGATGGTCCTGCTGGTCATCACGCTGGTCGTCTTCATCGAGCAGGCACAGCGTCGCATCCCGGTGCAGTACGCGAAGCGCATGATCGGCCGGAAGATGTACGGCGGCACCTCGACGTACATCCCGCTGAAGGTCAACCAGGCCGGTGTCATCCCGGTGATCTTCGCGTCCTCGCTGCTCTACCTGCCGCAGCTGATCCTGCAGTTCTTCGACCAGAACGACCCGGGGCCGGTGCAGACCTGGGTGCAGAACAACATCGTGGATCCCGCGTCGTGGATGCACATCGTGATCTACTTCTTGTTGATCATCTTCTTCACCTACTTCTACGTCTCCATCACGTTCAACCCGACCGAGGTTGCGGAGAACATGAAGAAGTACGGTGGTTTCGTCCCGGGTATCCGCCCGGGGAAGCCGACGGCGGACTATCTTGACTTCATCCTTAGTCGCATCACGCTGCCCGGTTCGCTGTACCTTGGTGTGATCTCGATTCTGCCCAACTTCTTCTTCATCTGGCTCGACAACAACCAGTTCCAGAACTTCCCGTTCGGTGGCACCGCGGTGCTCATCATGGTTGGTGTGGGCTTGGAGACGGTGAAGCAGATCGAGAGCCAGCTCATGCAGCGGAACTACGAAGGGTTCCTGCGCTAGTGGGCGGGCGGAGCGAGCGAGCCAGGGGGGCGCATAGGTGAGACTCGTACTGGTTGGTCCCCCGGGGGCGGGCAAAGGGACCCAGGCCGAGTTCATCGCCGCCCACCTGGCCGTGCCGAAGATCTCGACCGGTGACATCTTCCGGGCGAACGTGGCTCAGGGGACGCCGCTCGGTGTCGAGGCCAAGCGCTACATGGACGCGGGCCAGCTGGTCCCGGACGAGGTCACGATCAACATGGTCCGGGAGCGGCTGGCCGAGCCGGACTCCGCGGACGGCTTCCTGCTGGACGGCTTCCCGCGTACCACGCCCCAGGCGAACGCGCTGGACAAGCTGCTGGCCGACCTGGGCACCGCGCTGGACATCGTGCTGGAGCTCGTCGTCGACGACGACGAGGTGATCCGGCGCCTGTCCGGCCGGCGCACCTGCCGTGGTTGCGGGAAGATCTGGCACGTCGAGTTCGACGCGCCGTCCCGGGAGGACATCTGCGACCGGTGCGGCGGCGAGCTGTTCCAGCGCGACGACGACAAGGCCGAGACGATCGCGGAGCGGCTGCGGGTCTACGCCCGCGACACCGCACCGCTGGTCGACTACTACGGGGCACAGGGCAAGCTGGTCGGCATCGACGCCACCGGCCCGGTCGAGGACGTCACGGTCCGCGCGATCGACGCACTGCGGTCCTACGGCGGCTGAACCGGCCGCCATCGAAGCGGGGAGAGCCGGCCAGCCGCATACACGCGGTTGAGCCGGCTCTGGCCGTTCAGGGCGTCGCTGAGCGGCGCCGACACGTGCACGAGAGTCAGAGGGTACGCATGCGCCGCCAGCAGCTGAAGATTCAGCTGAAGACCACGGACCAGATAGTCAAGATGCGGGCCGCCGGGCTCGTCGTGGCCGAGGCCCTGGAACAGATGCGTGCGGCGGTCGCGCCGGGCGTATCCACCGCGGACCTGGACCGGATCGCCGAGAAGGTCATCCGGGACGCCGGCGCGGTGCCGTCGTTCAAGGGCTACCACGGCTACCCGGCGTCGATCTGCTCCTCGGTGAACGAGCAGATCGTGCACGCGATCCCGTCCGAGAAGCAGGTGCTCCAGGAGGGCGACCTGATCTCGATCGACTGCGGCGCGGTGCTGGACGGCTGGCACGGCGACTCGGCGATCACGGTCGGCGTCGGCGAGGTGCGTCCGGAGCTGCTGAAGATGGCCGCGGTCGCGGAGGACGCGATGTGGGCCGGGCTGGCGGCGGCGGCACGCGGTGCGGCGTCGGGCCGGGGCAAGCTGTCCGACATCTCGCACGCGGTGGAGCAGGCGGTGCGCGCGGGCGGCCGCTACGGGATCGTCGAGGGGTACGGCGGGCACGGCATCGGTACGGAGATGCACCAGGACCCGCACGTGCTGAACTACGGCCGGCCGGGGCGGGGCGTCTCGCTGACGAACGGGCTGTGCCTGGCGATCGAGCCGATGATCACGCTGGGCTCGCCGAAGTCGATTGAGCTGTCCGACGGCTGGACGGTGATCACCAAGGACCGGTCCGTGGCGGCGCACGTGGAGCACTCGATGGCGCTGCTGGAGGACGGCATCTGGGTGCTGACCGCGGTCGACGGCGGCCGCGAGCGCCTCGGCGATCTGGTCACCGCGCGCCAGCCCGCCACGAACTGACGCGCTCACCCGCTCAGGTCGGTGGGCGGGCGGGCCACAGCTGATCAGGCGTCACCCGCGTCGCTGGAGCGACATGGGTGACGCCTGAGGCATATCCCGGCGCGGTCGCGAGTTCCGTAGTGCCCCGGCGTCGGTGCGCGAAGTGCGCGACGGTGACCGGGTGCATGAGCCGGCGGCGGGCGGCGGGCGGCGGAGCTGACGGTGTGCGTAGTCCGGCGGTACGCCGCGGGGGGTGACCGGGTGCATGAACCGGCGGCACGCCGCGGGGGTGACCGGCGACGGAGGCCGCCGCCGGCGGGTCTGGGCGGGTGGGCGCCGGGTGCTCAGGAGAGGCCGGGGAGGGCCGCGCCCGTACCCACTGATGATCTTGATTTGGTTTGTCGGGCGGTGCCATGCTGGTACGCATGGGGCGTGAGGAGATGCGTGCGGCCGACGCTGATCGCGAGGCGGTCGCGGAGCGGCTGCGCGTCGCGCTCAACGAGGGGCGGCTGGACCTTGCCGAGTTCGATGAGCGGCTCGGCCGGGCCTACGCGGCCAAGACCTACGGCGATCTCGATCCCCTGCTGACCGACCTGCCGGATGTCGCGCCCGCGGAGCGGCAGCGGCTGGCGGTGCCGGCGGCCGGTGCGGTGCAGGGCGCGGTGGTGGTGCCGGAGTGGCCGGTCGGGGCGGACGGGCGGTATCTGGATGCGACGCGTCGCTGGCTGATCGAGAACTGGGCGCCCTATCTGGGTGTCGTCGGGATGGTGGTGGCGATCTGGGCGCTGCAGGCGGTGCAGAGTGACGACGGCATCGGTGCGTTCTGGCCGGGTTGGGTGGCCGGGCCGTGGGGGATCTTCCTGGTGATCGCGACGATGGCCGGTCTGGCGAACGGTGAGCCGCAGCGGTGGGCGGCGAAGCAGGCCCGGAAGCGGTTGAAGGCGGCCGAGGACGGTGACTCCGACGAGTGATTTAGGCCCTTACGTCCGGTTATCGGCGGCCCGCGACACACCCGACCGCGGGATGCGTGACCTCGGTTTGGTGTCGATGTAATGCGCGGCGTACACTCGTTGATTGGCGCACAGCGTCCCTTCCGTCATGTCCACCAGCGCTTCGGTGGGTGGCGGGGCCGCGGCTGGCGTGAGGCGATTCTGTCTCGCGAGTGGCGTTGTGTGCTCGTCCCATAACCGATTGTCAGGTAGCGGAGGACATGCCGAAGAAAGACGGAGCCATCGAGATCGAAGGCCGAGTGATCGAGCCACTGCCGAACGCAATGTTCAGGGTGGAGCTCGCCAACGGTCACAAGGTGCTGGCTCACATCAGCGGCAAAATGCGGCAGCACTACATCCGCATTCTGCCCGAGGACCGGGTCGTCGTGGAACTCTCTCCGTACGACCTCACCCGTGGGCGCATCGTCTATCGGTACAAGTAAGCCCACCGCTATTTGATCGACGGGGCGGGATTTCCTGTGTCCGTCACCCGTGCCAGCCGGGCGGCTATCGTGCCGTGCCGGTGACACGGATGAACAGCAAAGGCGCACCGTGAAGGTCAAGCCGAGCGTCAAGAAGATCTGCAACAAGTGCCGCGTCATCCGCCGGCACGGCCGGGTCATGATCATTTGTGAGGACCCGCGCCACAAGCAGCGCCAGGGCTGATTCTGGCGACCGGGGTCCGACGCGCCCCCGACAGCTGAGTTCGTTCCCGCCGCGATTCGTCGCGGTGCACCCCCGGTCGGAGGCCGGGGCCCCGCCGGGCAGGCGCACGCGCGCCAGTGCGGGGGAGGGGACGGCGCAGACCTCCGTGAGAAGAAGTTGAGGAGTACGCCCGCACATGGCACGTCTAGTCGGCGTCGACCTCCCCCGCGAGAAGCGGATGGAGATCGCGCTCACCTACATCTTCGGGGTCGGACGGACCCGCGCCGTCGAGGCGCTGGCCGCGACCGGCATCGATCCGAACAAGCGCGCCAAGGACCTCACCGATGAGGAAGTCGTGCAGCTGCGCGACTACATCGAGGGGAACTTCAAGGTAGAGGGCGACCTGCGCCGCGAGGTCGCCGCGGATATTCGCCGCAAGGTCGAGATCGGCTGCTACGCCGGCATCCGGCACCGTCGGGGTCTTCCGGTCCGCGGTCAGCGGACCCGGACGAACGCTCGTACCCGCAAGGGTCCGAAGCGCACCGTCGCCGGCAAGAAGAAGCCCGGCAAGAAGTAGTAAGTCCCGATCTCACCCATATAGGAGCGCAGAGAGCTTATGCCACCCAAGGCACGCGCTGGGGCCGCAGTCAAGAAGGTCCGGCGCAAGGAACGCAAGAACGTCGCCCACGGGCAGGCGCACATCAAGAGCACCTTCAACAACACCATCGTGTCCATCACGGACCCGACCGGTGCTGTCATCTCCTGGGCCTCCGCCGGCCAGGTGGGCTTCAAGGGCTCCCGCAAGTCGACTCCGTTCGCCGCGCAGATGGCCGCCGAGGCCGCCGCGCGTCGCGCCATGGAGCACGGCATGCGCAAGGTCGACGTGTTCGTCAAGGGCCCCGGCTCCGGCCGGGAGACCGCCATCCGTTCGCTGCAGGCCGTCGGTCTCGAGGTCGGGCAGATCTCCGACGTCACGCCGCAGCCGCACAACGGGTGCCGTCCGCCGAAGCGTCGCCGGGTCTGAGAGGTAGAGGAAGAAAATGGCTCGCTACACGGGTGCCGACTGCCGCCGTTGCCGGCGCGAGAAGATGAAGCTGTTCCTCAAGGGCAGCAAGTGCGACGGACCGAAGTGCCCCTTCGAGTCCCGTCCGTTCCCGCCCGGCCAGCACGGCCGCGGCCGGACCAAGGAGTCGGAGTACCTGCTCCAGCACCGCGAGAAGCAGAAGGCCCGTCGCGTCTACGGCGTGCTGGAGAAGCAGTTCCGCGGTTACTACGACGAGGCCGTCTCCAAGAAGGGCAAGACCGGTGAGGTCCTGCTCCAGATCCTGGAGACCCGTCTCGACAACGTCGTCTACCGGTCCGGCTGGGCCTCGTCGCGCGACATGGCGCGGCAGCTGGTCAAGCACGGCCACTTCCTGGTGAACGGCAAGAAGGTCGACATCCCGTCGTACCGGATCAAGGAGCACGACATCGTCGAGGTCCGCGAGAAGTCTCGCGAGATGACCCCGTTCGTCGTCGCGTCGGCCCAGGCCGGCGGTCGCACCATTCCGGCGTGGCTGGAGTCGATCCCGAGCCAGTTCAAGGTTCTGGTCCACTCGCTCCCGAGCCGGCAGGTCATCGACACGCAGGTCCAGGAGCAGCTGATCGTCGAGCTTTACTCCAAGTAAGGCTGTTGTCCGGCGGCGCCTCGCGGAGGCGCCGCCGGTCGTCAAGTTTGGGCAGCAAATAGCGGCTGCCCCGAACGAAAGAAGAAGTTCTGTGCTTATCACCCAGCGGCCGGCCCTCTCCGAGGAGCCGATCAGCGAGACCCGCTCGAAGTTCATCATCGAGCCGCTCGAGCCCGGCTTCGGCTACACGCTCGGCAACTCGCTCCGTCGTACCCTGCTCTCCTCGATCCCGGGTGCGGCCGTCACCAGCATCAAGGTCGACGGCGTTCTGCACGAGTTCACCACGATCCCGGGCGTCAAGGAGGACGTGGTCGAGCTCGTCATGAACGTGAAGGAGCTGTGCGTCAGCTCCGAGCACGACGAGCCGGTCAGCATGTACCTGCGCAAGGCGGGCCCGGGCGACGTCACCGCGGGGGACATCCAGCCCCCGGCCGGCGTCTCCGTGCACAACCCCGACCTGAAGCTGGCCACGCTGAACGGTAAGGGCCGGCTCGACATGGAGCTGACCGTCGAGCGGGGTCGTGGCTACGTCACCGCCGCGCAGAACAAGCAGGCCGGTGCGGAGATCGGGCGGATCCCCGTCGACTCGATCTACACGCCGGTGATGAAGGTGACCTACCGCGTCGAGGCCACCCGTGTCGAGCAGCGCACGGACTTCGACCGGCTGATCATCGACGTCGAGACCAAGGCGTCCATCTCCCCGCGTACCGCGCTGGCGTCCGCCGGTTCGACCCTGGTCGAGCTGTTCGGTCTCTGCCGCGAGCTGGACGAGACCGCCGAGGGCATCGACATCGGGCCGTCTCCGCAGGACGCGCAGCTGGCCGCCGACCTGGCGCTCCCGATCGAGGAGCTGGACCTCACGGTCCGGTCCTACAACTGCCTCAAGCGCGAGGGCATCAACACCGTGGGCGAGCTCATCGGGCGCACGGAAGCTGATCTCCTCGATATAAGGAATTTCGGGCAGAAGAGCATCGACGAGGTCAAGATGAAGCTGGCCGGCATGGGCCTGGGCCTGAAGGACTCCGCGCCCTCCTTCGACCCGACCAACGTCGTGGACTCGTTCGGCGAGGTCGACTACGACAGCGACGACTACCGCGAGACCGAGCAGCTGTAACTTTCCCCGCCGGGTTCTCTCCGGCTGAAGCGTATTCAGGAGCACCGAAATGCCTACGCCCACCAAGGGAGCCCGCCTCGGCGGCGGACCCGCGCACGAGAAGCTCATCCTGGCCAACCTGGCCACCGAGCTGTTCCGGCACGGGAAGATCAAGACCACGGAAGCCAAGGCGCGGCGGGTTCGTCCGCTGGCCGAGCAGCTGATCACCAAGGCCAAGCGCGGCGACCTGCACTCGCGCCGGCGGGTGCTCACCGTCGTCCGCGACAAGGACGTGGTGTTCGAGCTGTTCGACAAGATCGCACCGCGGTTCGAGAACCGTCCCGGCGGCTACACCCGGATCGTGAAGACCGGGCCGCGCCGCGGTGACGCCGCTCCGATGGCGATCATCGAGCTGGTCGAGGCGCTCGAGGTCGCGGCCGTCACCGGCCCGTCCAAGGCCGCCAAGAAGGCCGCTCGCCAGCAGGACAAGGTCGAGGCGCTGGCCCGCGAGGACGAGGCTCCGGCCACGACCTCCGCTCCGGCCGCCGCGGACACCGACGCCGACCAGGACGCCGACGCGCCGATCTCCGCCTCCGGTGACAAGGACGCGGACGGTCCCGGTACGCAGGCCGAGGGCGACGACAAGTAAGTCCGTTTTCTGGCAGGGCCCGGTCTCCTTCTGGGGACCGGGCCCTGCTCGTGGATCAGGAGCTTTCATGCCACGGGTACGCCTGGACGTCGCCTACGACGGCACCGACTTCTCCGGCTGGGCGGTGCAGCCTACCCGCCGTACCGTCGCGGGGGTGCTGCTGGAGGCCCTGGGCCGGCTCTTCGGGGCGGACACGGCGTTCGGCATGGTCGTCGCCGGGCGGACGGACGCGGGCGTGCACGCGACCGGGCAGGTGTGTCACATCGAGCTGCCGGCCGACGCGTGGGAGACGACCGCGCCGACGCTGCTGCGGCGGCTCGCGGCGCTGCTCCCCGGCGACGTGCGGGTGCACGCGGCCACCGAGGTGCCGGACACGTTCGACGCGCGGTTCTCGGCCACGTTCCGGCGCTACCACTACCGGGTCACGGACGCGGTGCACGGCGCCGAGCCGCTGCGCCGTCACGACACGCTCGCCTGGCCGCGCAGGCTCGACCCGGCGCTGCTGAACGCGGCCGCGGCCGGGCTGGTCGGCGAGCACGACTTCGCCGCGTTCTGCCGTCGCAAGGACAACGCCACCACGGTACGGGCGATCAACCGGCTGGAGTGGGATCGCGACGCCGACGGGGTGCTGGTCGCGACCGTGCAGGCGGACGCGTTCTGCCAGGCCATGGTGCGCAGCCTGGTCGGCGCGATGCTGCACGTCGGCGACGGGCGCCGGCCGCCGGAGTGGCCGGGCTCGCTGCTGCGGCTCACCGCACGGTCCAGCGAGGTAACGGTCGCACCGGCGCATGGGCTGACGCTGGTCGCGGTCGGCTACCCGGCCGCGGACGAGTTCGCGGCGCGGGCCGAGGCCACCCGGCGGATCCGTACGCTCAGTTCTTAGCCGGCTGGGTGGCGCGCTTCTCCAGCACGCCGTTGCGCAGGTGCAGCTCGACCATGTCGTAGAGGATCTGCCGGGCCTTCGGATCACCGTCAATGATCTTCTCGCCGTCCGCGCGGGCGATCACGCAGTACGCCAGGTAATGACCGCGGATGTTCCAGCCGACCTGCGCGGACGACTCCTCCACCACCTCGGTGCCGGCGCCCGCGTTCATCCCGGCGAACCGGCCCCTCTGGCCGTCGACCATGCCCTTGATCTGCTCGTGCGCCCACTTCGCGCCGGTCTCGTCCTCCAGGTTGAAGACGCCCGCGGTGACCAGGTAGCCGGAGTCGGGCGAGCGCATCGTGCCGCGGACCACCTGGTTGCAGCCCAGGTCCTTCAGCAGCTGCGGAATCTCGCCGGACGCGGCCTTGCCGCAGTCGTCGAGCTGCTCCGTCTTCAGCACCGTGTACGGCGGTTCCTGCGGCGTGATCGCGATGGTGGCGGCGGGGAAGACCTCGTTCGTGCTCAGCGGCTCGCCGTCGACGCCGCGCGAGCTGATGTCGCGTGCCTCCGCGGTCGCCTGCGCGTTCCCGCCGGACGCGCGGGCGTCCCGGCCGCTCTGCTCGTCCGCCAGGATGAAGAACGAACTCAGACCGCACACGGCCACCAGCACCAGTACGGCGAGCGCGCCGACCAGGACCTGCCAGGGCTTGCGCGGCTCCGGTGCGGGTTTCTTGTCGTCCGCCGGCTTCTTGTCGTTCTCGGGCGGCGTCGGCGTGATCCGGGCGACCGTGCTCGGCGGGCGGGTGGCGAGGGAGGTCCCGGAGACGTCGGACGCGGATTCCAGGCGGTGACCGCCGGAGTCCGCGGGGTCCTGGCCGGCGTCCTGGGCCGGTCGGTAGATGCCGGAGCTGTCGGAACTCAGCCGGATGGCCTTGGACGTGTCGTGCCGGTAGTGCGGACCGGAGGCCTCCGGGTGCTGGACCGGGTCCCGTGGCTTGTCGAAGCGGCCGCTCCGGCGCGGGCCGGCGGCGGTGTGGTCCTGACCCCGGACGGCGGGTGCACGGCCGGGTAGCGGGGCTTGGCCGGGCAGTTGCGCTTGGCCGAGTGGCTGGATCTGGCCGTGGGTTGCCCCCTGGGCCGGGGTGGGTCCTTGATCCGGAGCTGCGCCTTGGCCGGGTGGCTGGGCTTGGCGGGGTGGCTGGACTTGTCCGGGGCGCTGGGCCTGGCCGGGCGGCTGGGCCTGGCCGGGCGGCTGGGCCTGGCCCGGTGGCTGGGCGCGGCCGGGGACCGAGGCGCCGCCGCGTGCGGGTGAGACGGGCACGCCGCCGGCGACGGGGGCGGCGGGCGCGCTGCCGGCAGGTGGGACGGTGCCGGGGACCGGCACCCTGGCCGAGCCGGAGAGCGTGGGATTGCCGCCGGACGGGCCCGCGCCGGGTGGCGGGCGGTCCGCCGGAACCCGCGGCGGACGGGCCGAACCCTGAGCCGGATCCTGACCGGCCGGAGGCACCGGCCGCGCGGCACCGGCGACGCCGGGGTGCGATGCGCGTGGTCCGGTGGCGTGCACTCCCGGAGCGCTGGCCTGCGGCGTTCTGCGGCCGTCGTGCGGTGCCACCGGAGCGTCGGTGTGCGGCGTTCGTGGGCCGGCGGCGGGTGTGTCGGCATGTGGCGGGGGCACGGCGGCGCGGGCGGGCTCGTGCGGGACCTGAACCGGGATCCCGGTCCGGCCACGCTGGGGGTCGTCGTGCGGCGCCGCACCGCGGACCTCCGCTCCCGGGGCCGTCGAGGCGCCCCGGGGGCGCACCGCGCCAGGAGCGTTCCGGTCGCCCGGCGATCCGGTGGGGCCGGTCTCGGGCAGGCTGCTCCATGGGCTTCGGCCGCGCCCGGCCGTCACGTCGCCGGACGGGTCGCGGTCACGCGGCTCCCTGTCGGCCGCGAACCGGTCGCGTGGCGCCTGCGCCGACCCGGCCCGCCCCGGTGGCGCCGACCATGCGGGCGGCAGCCCGGCCGGTTGTGGTTCGGCGCCCGGGACGGCGTGTCCCTCGGCGGCCCGGCGTCGCCGGAGGCTGCCGGTGTCGGTGAGGGCCCGGTCGTCGTCCGGTACCGGGCGGCCCGCTGCGGTGCCGCGTTGCCGGATGCTGCCGGTGTCGGTGAGGGCCCGGTCGTCGTCCGGTACCGCGTTGCCCTCGGCGGCCCGGCGTCGCCGGAGGCTGCCCGTGTCGGTGATGGCGCGGTCGTCGTCCGGGGACGGGGGCCGTCGGCCGCTCTCGGGCTCGGGGACGGCCCGGCGGCCCGCAGCGGCCTCGGGAAGCGCATGAGAGCCACTCATGCCCGCCTCGTGCGCTTCTCGCGCGCCTGACGCGGCCGGCGGGTCGAGCCTCGCGCGACGCCCGGCCGGCTGGCCGGGCGCGGCGGTGGCGGCCGGATCGAGCGTCGCGCGGCGGCCGGTCGGCTGGCCGGGTGCGGCGGCGGTGGCTGGACCGGGTTGTGTCGTGCGGCGGCCGGTCGGCTGTTCCGGTGGGGTGACCGCGGCCGGGTCGAACCGATGTCCGCCGGAGCGTTCCGCCGCGCCGCCGGAGGGCTCGTCGGCTGCTCGTCGGCGCCCACCGGTCGCCTCGGCTGAGGCGATACCCGCCTGCGGCTCGGCCGTTCGCTCCGGCTGGGCGGGAAGCCGCCAGGATCCGGAACTTTCCGCTCCCTCGACCGCACGCCGTCGCCCGCCTGCGGCAGGGGTTCCCGCCGGTCCGGCCTCGATGCGGAACCCGCCGGAGCTTTCGCCGTCGGCACGCCGCCGCCCACCCGGTTCGTCGGTCGCGGCATGGCGCCGCCCAGCCGTCCCGTCGCCGGCGGCGGGTGAGCCGCCGGTGGCCGGCGGCTCCGGCGCCAGCTCCGGCGCCGCGCGACGGCCGCGCGGCGCGGGGTGTTCGGCGGGCTCGGGCGCCGCACGTCGTCCGGCCGGAGGCGCGGACCACGCCGTGCCCTCCGCCGCCGCCCGGCGTCCGGCCGGGTTGCCGCCCGGCGCGGCCTGGCGCAGCGGGTCGGGCGGCTCCTCGGCGACGCGGTGGCCCGGCATCGCGAGATCGTCGACCCGGGCTCGGCGACCAGCGGAAACCGGTTCGTCCAGGGCCGCCCGGCGACCGGTGGGAGCAGGTTCGCCCGGGGCCGCGCGTCGTCCGGTCGAATGTTCCCCGGTAGTGCGGCGGATCAGCGCCGCCGCATCGTCCTCGGTGGGGTGGGGATCACCGAACACGGCGCCCGGCCGCCCCGGTTCGACAGGACCGGTGCCCTCAGGCGCGGCACGCCACCCGGTCGGCGCATCCGGCGCAGCCCGACGCCCGGCGGTTGCCGGGCTCGTGGTCCCCGCCAGGTCGGTTGCGGTGTCTGGGCTGCTGAGCGCGCCAGCCGCCGCCCGGCGCCCGGGGGCGGGCACCACAGGACCTGCCGGGGTTGTCATGCCTGCCGCAGCCCGGCCGCCGCCGGCCGTTTTCGCGGGCGTCGCCGGTCCGGGTGCTGCCCGGCGGCCGGTGGCGGGTGCCGCCGGATCCGTCATGCCCGCCGCGGCCCGGCCACCGCCGGCCGGGTTCGCGGGCGCCGACGGGTCAGGTGCTGCCCAGCGGCCGGGGGCCGTGGGTGCCGGGTTGGCCGTGGCCGGTGTGGCGCGGCCGCCGGGGGCCGGGGCGGACGGGTCCGGCGTGGCTGGTGTGGTGTGGCGGTGGCCGGCCGGTGGCTCTGGAGCGCGCCGGCGGCCGCCGGAAGCGGTGGAGTCGGCGCGGCTGCGGCGGGGCGGGGTGGTGCGGTCGGTGTCCCAGAGCATGACGTCGGGGCCCGGCACTTCGAGGGCGGGCCAGGCGCCGCTGGGTGGGGTGGCGGTGCGGCGTGAGCGCGGTTCGTGTTCTGCGGCTGGGCGACCGTCGTCCGCTTCGCCGTGCTGCCCGTACGCCATGTCGCACAGGGTAATGGACATCCTGGCCGGTTCGCCTCTATCCACATAGCGCGCGAGTCGACAGATTAGACATTTTGCTTGTTCCGGGCGTTGGAACCCCGGTTCTGCGGCGTGCGGGCGGGGAGGAAGAATGCGGGGCGTGACCGCCGAGCACTACTTCAGCGCTGAACCGGCTGCCCCCGCAGGGCGGCACGAGGTGTCGTTCACCGTTCAGGGACGGGACTACGTGCTCGTCGCGGCCCGTGGCGTCTTCTCGGCGGCGCGTCTCGACCCTGGTACGGCCGTTCTGCTCAAAAAGGCAAACCTCCCCGAACCGGGAGTTAAGGGATCCTTCCTCGATCTCGGGTGTGGCTTCGGCCCGATCACGGCCGTACTGGCGACCGAGGCGCCGGCCGCGACCGTCCATGCGGTGGACGTCAACGCGCGTGCCCGCGAGCTCACCGCGGAGAACGCGGAGCGGCTGGGTGCCGCGCGCCGCGTCGTGGTGAACGCGCCGGACGACGTACCCGCTGATGTGGTCTTCGATCAGATCTGGAGCAATCCGCCGATCCGGATCGGTAAGGCGGAGCTGCACGACCTGCTCGACCGCTGGCTGCCGCGGCTCGCGCCGGACGGCGTCGCGTGGCTGGTCATCGCGCGGCACCTCGGCGGCGACTCGCTGCACCAGTGGCTGACCGACCGCGGTTGGGCCGTCGAGCGGCACGCCAGCCAGAAGGGGTACCGGGTCCTGCGGGTCAGTCGCCCCTGACGCGGAAAAGGGCTGGTCGGCGGGGCACCGGATCGGCCATCATCCGGCCGTGGGATATGTGGACGTGGCCGGAGCGGGGCATACGCTGGCGGACGGGCGGGTGCTGTTCGAGGACGTCTCGTTCCGCGTCGGCGAGGGCGCCAAGATCGCGCTGGTCGGGCCGAACGGCGCCGGTAAGACGACGTTGCTGCGCATGATCGCCGGCGATCTGGCCGTGCAGCAGGGCAGCATCGCGCGGGTCGGTGGCCTGGGAGTGATGCGGCAGTTCATCGGCATGATCGCGGACGAGACCACGCTCGGCGGCCTCGCGCTGTCGCTCTCCCCGCCCGCGCTGCGCGACGCCGGTGCGCGGCTGACCGCGGCCGAGGCCGCGATGCACCGGGCGGAGAGCGAGAAGACCCAGATGGGGTACGCGTCCGCGCTCGCCGCCTGGGGCGAGGCCGGCGGGTACGACGCGGAGGTCACGTTCGACACCGCCAGCGTCGCCGCGCTCAAGCTCCCGTGGGACCGCGTCCGCGACCGGCCGGTGGCCACGCTCTCCGGCGGCCAGCAGAAGCGGTTCGCACTGGAGCTGTTGCTCCGCGGCACCGACGAGGTGCTGCTGCTGGACGAGCCGGACAACTTCCTGGACGTGCCCGGCAAGCGCTGGCTGGAGGCGCGGCTGCGCGAGTCCGGCAAGTCCGTGCTCTACGTGTCGCACGACCGGGAGCTGCTCGCCCAGACCGCGGACCGGGTGGTGGCGGTCGAGGGCGGCGGCGCGTGGACGCACCCGGGCGGGTTCGCCAGCTGGCACGCCGCGCGCGGCGCCCGGCACGAGCGGATGGAGGAGGCACGCCGGCGCTGGGACGAGGAGCACGTCAAGCTGCGCGAACTGGTCCTCACGCTGAAGAACAAGGCCGCGTTCAACGACGGGCTGGCGTCGCGCTACCAGGCCGCGCAGACCCGGCTGCGCAAGTTTGAGGAGGCCGGGGCACCGCCGCTGCCGCCGAAGGACCAGGAGATCGCGATGCGGCTCGGCGGTGGGCGCACCGGCAAGCGGGCGATCGTCTGCGAGCAGCTGGAGATGGACGGGCTGACGTACCCGTTCGATCTGGAGGTCTGGTACGGCGACCGGGTGGCCGTGCTCGGCGCGAACGGCACCGGGAAGTCGCACTTCCTGCGCCTGCTCGCGCGCGGCGGCACCGACCCTGAGCCGGACGCCGAACCGATCTCCGGCGTGGTCCTGGAGCCGGTACCGCACGACGGCGTGGCCCGGCTCGGCGCGCGCGTGCGCCCCGGTCACTTCTCGCAGACGCACGACCGGCCCGAGCTGCGCGACCGTACGCTGGTCGAGATCCTCTGGCGCGGCGACGAGCACCGCTTCGGGCTGGACCGGCACGGCGCGATGCGGGTGCTGAACCGGTACGAGCTGGCAGCGCAGGGCGACCAGGTCTTCGGCACGCTCTCCGGCGGTCAGCAGGCACGGTTCCTGGTGCTGCTGCTGGAGCTGTCCGGCGCCACGCTGTTGCTGCTCGACGAGCCGACCGACAATCTCGACCTGGCCTCGGCCGAGGCACTGGAGGAGGGCTTGAAGGCCTTCGACGGTACGGTCCTGGCCGTCACCCACGACCGCTGGTTCACCCGGTCGTTCGACCGGTTCGTGCTCTTCCAGGGTGACGGCGAGGTCGTCGAGACGCCGGAGCCGGTCTGGGACGTGGCCTGACCGGACACTCCGGAGCGGGCGCCCGCGCGCGCGATCATGGACCAGCGCGCGCGGTGAGACAAGGTCAATGAGCGCTGTGTCACGGGGCTTTACGTCTGCGTAATCGTCGGCGTATGGTCGGCCACGAACACAACAACCCCACGGGAGTCCGGTGCACCGGGCTGAGAGGGGGGCTGTGCAGCCCCCGACCGTCGAACCTGATCCGGATCATGCCGGCGCAGGGAGGATGTGGACGATGTGGACGCGACCCTAGGACGACTGCATCTCATCACCGACGCACGCCCCGGCCGGGACCCGGTCGGCACCGTGCGGGCCGCGCTGGCGGCACACGCGGCGGCCGGGGACGCGGTCCGGGCCGCCACCGGGCCGCTCGTCGTGCAGGTGCGCGTCGAGGACGACGCCACCGACCTGGACGCCTACCAGCTGGCGGTACGGGTGCGCGAGCTGTGCGCCGCGGCCGGCGCGACCTGCCTGATCAACGACCGGCTGCACGTGGCGCTCGCGGTGGGCGCGGACGGCGGGCACGTGGGCGCGCTGGACCTTCCGGTCGCGGCGGCGCGGCGGGTGCTCGGGCCGGGCGCGATCCTCGGCGCCACCGCGCGGACCTCCGGCGTAGGACGGGCCGCGATCGCGGGCGGCGCGTCCTATCTAGGCGTGGGGCCCTGCTACGCGACCAGCACGAAGGACGGGCTGCCGTCGCCGCTCGGGCCGGCCGGGCTGGCCGCGGTCACCGGCGCGGTGCCGGTGCCGGTGGTCGCGATCGCGGGCGTCACCGCGGCCCGGGTGGCGGAGCTGCTCGCGGCCGGCGCACACGGCGTGGCGGTGGTCGGCGCGGTCAGCGGCGCCGCCGATCCCGGGCGCGCGGTGAGTGAGCTGCTGCGGGAACTGGCCCGCGCGGCGGTCGACCACGATCAGCGCGATCGGGACCAGCACGGCCGGGATCGGCAGGACGACGCCGAGCCGGCCCGGGGAGGTGTGCGGTGACCACCCATCGGCGTTCCGGCCGGGCCGAGATCGGCATCGTGGGCGGCGGCCCCATCGGACTGTCGATCGCCTGGTCCTGCGCCCGGCGCGGATTCGACGTCGCGGTCTACGACGACGCCACGCCGGCGGTGGACGGCCACGCCGGGCCGGTGGCGGCCGGTGCCCGGGACACGCCGTGGACCGGCCGGGATCACGTACCGGCGGCGGCCGGCGGCGGGCGGGCGGCGGTCGGCGGGGTGCACGGGGCCTGGGAGGTGGCGGCCGGGATGCTGGCGCCGATCGGCGAGGCCTACTTCGGCGAGACCGAACTGACCGCGCTGCTGGTCGACTCGGCCGCGCGCTGGCCCGCCTTCGCCGCGGAGCTGGCGGCCGCCGCCGGGACCGGCGTCGGATACCGCTCCGAGGGCACGCTCGCGGTGGCACTGACCGCGGACGACCTGGCCGCCGCGACGCGCCTCATCACGTACCAGCGGGATCTGGGTCTTGCCGTCGAGCCGCTGACGCCGTCGGCGATGCGTGCCCACGAGCCGGTGCTGAGCCCGCGGGTGCGCGGCGGCGCGCTGATCTCCGGTGATCACCAGGTGGACCCGCGCCGGATGACCGCGGCGCTGCGGATCGCGGCCGCGCGTGCCGGCGTGCGGTTCGTTCGACGGCGGGTCGCGGACGTGTCCGAGGTGTACGCCGACCGGGTGGTGGTCGCGGCCGGATGCGGTACGGCGGCGCTGACCGGCCTGCCGGTGCGGCCGGTGCGCGGCGAGGTGCTGCGGCTGCGCGCACCGCACCGGGAGCCCGGCTTCACGCACGTGATCAGGGGGTACGCGGACGGCCGCGAGGTCTACCTGGTGCCGCGGCGGGACGGCGAGGTGGTGGTCGGCGCGACCGCGCACGAACGGGCGGACGACGACGTGACCGCGGGCGCGGTGCTGGAGCTGCTCCGCGCGGCGGCCGGCCTGATCCCGGAGATCGAGGAGTACGCGCTGGTCGAGGCGCAGTCCGGCGCGCGACCGGGTTCGCCGGACAACCGGCCGGTCCTCGGGCACTGGACCGCGGGGAGTCGCGAGGTCGTGGTGGCGGCCGGTCACTACCGGCACGGGATCCTGCTGACCCCGGTCACCGCGGATCTGATCACGACGTTGCTGCTGGACGGCACGGCGCCACCGGACGCGTTCGCGGCGGCGCGATTCGCGGACCGGCGGCGTGACTCACGGAACGGAGGACGGCGTGCGCGTGACGGTGAACGGTGACGAGCGCGACCTGACGGGCACGGTCGCGGACGCGGTGGCGGAGTTGACCGGCGCGCATCGGGGCGTGGCGGTCGCGGTCAACGGTGAGGTGGTGCCACGCGGGCGGTGGGCGGAGACGCCGCTGTCCGACGGGGACCGCATCGAGGTGCTCAGCGCGGCACAGGGCGGGTGAGGAGATGGACGATCTGATCATCGGCGGCGAGCGATTCGGCTCGCGGCTGATCCTGGGAACCGGCGGCGCGGCGAACCTGGACGTGCTGGAACGGGCGATCAAGGCGTCCGGCACCGAGATGGTGACGGTCGCACTACGCCGGATAAATGCGCAGAAATCATCGGACGGGCTGCTGGACGTGGTGGGCCGGACCGGCGTGCGGCTGCTGCCGAACACGGCCGGCTGCCGGACCGCGGCGGAAGCGGTGAAGCTGGCGCACCTGGCCCGCGAGGCGTTCGGCACCGCGTGGATCAAGCTGGAGGTGATCGGCGACGAGCGCACGCTGCTGCCGGACGGCGTCGAGCTGGTGCCGGCCGCGGAACGCCTGGTCGCGGACGGGTTCACGGTCCTGCCGTACACGAACGACGATCCGATCCTGGCCCGTCGCCTCGCGGACGCCGGCTGTGCCGCGGTGATGCCGGCCGGCTCGCCGATCGGCTCCGGCCTCGGCATCGGCAACCCGCACCACCTGCGGCTGCTGCGCCAGGCCGTGGACGTGCCGGTGATCCTGGACGCCGGCGTCGGCACCGCGTCGGACGCGGCGCTGGCGATGGAGCTCGGCTGCGACGCGGTGCTGCTGGCCACGGCCGTGACCCGGGCGGAGGACCCGGAGCGGATGGCGACCGCGATGCGCCTCGCGGTCGAGGCCGGTTTCCTGGCCGCGCACGCCGGCCGCATCCCGCGGCGCTTCCACGCGCTCGCGTCCACGCCGGACGAGGGGCGGCCGGACCTGTGAACCTCATCGTGGTGACGGACCGGGCGCAGGCGTCGCACGGCCTGACCGCGACGATCGAAGCGGCGGTCGACGGCGGCGCACGCTGCGTGCTGCTCCGCGAGAAGGACCTGCCCGCCGCCAGCAGACGGGGGTTGGCCGACGAGCTGCGGGCTATCCTGGCGCCGGCCGGCGGGCGGCTGATCGTGGCCGGGCCGGACCCGCTCGGCGGTGACGCGGTGCACCTCAGCGCATCTGATCCCGTCCCGCCGGCCGGGTTGCCGCTGGTCGGGCGCTCCTGCCACGACGAGGCCGAGCTGGCGCGGCTGACCACCGAGGACTACGTCACGATCTCGCCGGTCTTCCGGACCAGATCCAAGCCGGCGTACGACCGGGCGCTGGGCCTGTCCGGACTGCGCGCGCTCGCCGGCCGTACCGTGGCGAAGGTTTTTGCCCTCGGCGGGATCGAGACCCGCGCGGCCGCGCGGGCCTGTGTGGCGGCGGGCGCGGCCGGTGTGGCCGTGATGGGTGCCGTGATGCGCGCGCCCGATCCCGCGGCGCTGGTCGCCGAGCTGGTGACGGCATGAGTACGCCGCCGGTCGCGCTGACCGTCGCGGGCTCCGACTCGGGCGCGGGCGCGGGCATCCAGGCGGACCTGAAGGTGTTCGCGGCGCAGCACGTCTACGGCACGTCGGCGATCACCGCGATCACGGCGCAGAACACGCGCGGCGTCGCGGACGTGCACCCGCTGCCCGCGGCGGTGGTCGGCACGCAGATCGACGCGGTGCTGGACGACATGCCGGTCGCGGCCGTCAAGATCGGGATGCTGGGCGGCGCCGACGTGGCGGACGAGGTGGCCGCGCGGGCCCGCGACGGGCTGCTGCCCAACCTGGTGCTGGACCCGGTGCTGTACGCCACGTCCGGCCATCGGCTC
Source organism: Catenuloplanes indicus (assembly GCF_030813715.1). Taxonomy (NCBI): domain Bacteria; kingdom Bacillati; phylum Actinomycetota; class Actinomycetes; order Micromonosporales; family Micromonosporaceae; genus Catenuloplanes; species Catenuloplanes indicus. Next base: position 4,233,367 of record NZ_JAUSUZ010000001.1, on the reverse strand, counting down.
GGCGCGCTCGCGGTGGTCGAGCGGGTGCTGCCGTACGCGCTGCTGGTCACGCCGAACCGGGACGAGGCCGCCGCGCTGGCGGGTACGCCGGTGGAGACGGTCGCGGAGATGGCCGCGGCCGCGCGCGTGATCGCCGACAGCGGCGCGCGGTGCGTGGTGGTGACCGGCGGCGAGGAGGACGGCGACGCGGTCGACGTGCTCTGGACCGGCGAGGAGGTGCGCCTGCTGCGCTCGCCGTGGGTGCCTACCGACAACGACCACGGCACCGGCTGCACGTTCTCCGCCGCGGTCGCGGCCCGGCTCGCGCACGGCGACGACCTGTTCGCCGCGCTGGAGACCGCCAAACGATATGTGGCCGCGGCCCTGGCCGGGGCGCGGCTGTGGAAGGTGGGCGGCGGCCGAGGACCGCTGGACCACTTCTCTTTCTAGATCTCTTCTCACGGAGGTGTGTGGTGACTTCTGTCCGCCGTAAGTCCTATGTGGACGGTGTCCGGCCGGGCGTCCGGGTGCCGTTCGCCGAGGTCGACCTGACCGACGGCAGCGAGCCGGTGCGGCTCTACGACACGTCCGGGCCGGGCAGCGACCCCGCCGCCGGGCTGCCGCCGCTGCGCGGGCCGTGGATCGCCGAGCGCGGCGACGTGGCCCCGGTGCGCGGACCCGGCACCCCGCTCGCGGGTGAGCGGCCGACCCAGCTCGCGTACGCCCGCGCCGGGGTGATCACGCCGGAGATGGAGTTCGTGGCGATCCGCGAGGGCGTCGCGCCGGAGCTGGTCCGGGACGAGATCGCGGCCGGGCGCGCGGTGCTGCCGGCCAACGTCAACCACCCGGAGATCGAGCCGATGATCATCGGGAAGGCGTTCCTGGTGAAGGTCAACGCGAACATCGGCACGTCCGCGGTCAGCTCCTCGATCGCGGAGGAGGTGGAGAAGATGAGCTGGGCGACGCGCTGGGGCGCGGACACGGTGATGGACCTGTCCACCGGCAAACGCATCCACGAGACGCGCGAGGCGATCGTCCGGAACTCGCCGGTGCCGATCGGCACCGTCCCGCTCTACCAGGCGCTGGAGAAGGTGAACGGTGACCCGGCCGCGCTGAGCTGGGAGATCTTCCGGGACACCGTGATCGAGCAGGCCGAGCAGGGCGTGGACTACATGACCGTGCACGCCGGGGTGCGGCTGGCGTACGTACCGCTCGCGGTGAACCGGGTGACCGGCATCGTCTCCCGCGGCGGGTCGATCATGGCGGCCTGGTGCCTGGCACACCACGAGGAGAACTTCCTCTACACGCACTTCGCGGAGTTGTGCGCCATCCTGGCGCGCTACGACGTGACGTTCTCGCTCGGGGACGGGCTGCGGCCGGGGTCGATCGCGGACGCGAACGACGAGGCGCAGTTCGCGGAGCTGCGCACGCTCGGCGAACTGACCCGGATCGCCTGGGAGTACGACGTCCAGGTGATGATCGAGGGCCCGGGCCACGTGCCGATGCACAAGATCAAGGAGAACGTGGATCTGCAGCAGGAGCTGTGCCACGAGGCGCCGTTCTACACGCTCGGGCCGCTGACCACGGACATCGCGCCGGCGTACGACCACATCACGTCCGCGATCGGCGCCGCGATGATCGGCATGTTCGGCACGGCGATGCTCTGCTATGTCACGCCCAAGGAACACCTCGGGCTGCCGGACCGGGACGACGTGAAAGCGGGCGTGATCGCGTACAAGATCGCGGCGCACGCGGCGGACCTGGCCAAGGGGCATCCGGGCGCGCAGGCGTGGGACGACGCGCTGTCCAAGGCACGGTTCGAGTTCCGCTGGGAGGACCAGTTCAACCTGTCGCTCGACCCGGAGACGGCCCGGTCGTACCACGACGCGACGCTCCCCGCCGCACCCGCGAAGACCGCGCACTTCTGCTCGATGTGCGGCCCGAAGTTCTGCAGCATGAAGATCAGCCAAGAGCTGCGCGGGTACGCGGAGCGGGGCATGCACGAGAAGAGCGAGGAGTTCCTCGCCTCGGGTGGCCGGGTGTACCTGCCGCTGACGTCCTGACCGGACGGGGGTCCCGGGTGCGGGACCCCCCGTTCGCACGTCAGTCCTCGTCGGAGCGGTCGCCGAGGCCGCTGACCCAGTCGACGTACTCCTCGTCCCGCAGCGGGACCGCCTCCGCCACCGGCGGCTGAGCGGGCTGGTTACGGCGCCGGAAGAGACCGCGGCGGCGCTTCTCCGGCTTCGCGGCCGGCACATCCACGTCCTCCGGTGCGGCGGCCGGTGCGTCCGGGGCCGGGGACTGCCAGGGCTCGGGCGCCGGCCGGGCGCCGGTCGGGGCACCGGCCTCGTACGCGGACCCGGAACCCCAGGCACCGGCCGGCTCGTCCGGCGCGGGCCACACGTCGTCCCGGGCCGGCCGCACCGTACGGCCACCGGAAGTCGGCGCGGTCGGCGCCCAGTCATCCGTCACCGACCAGGCGTCGTCCGCGCCCCACGAATCCGGCATCGACCAGGTGTTCCGCGCCGCCCGCGGCTCCTCCGGCGGCAACAGCACCCCTTCGTGCACCGTCTCCGCCCGCCCGCCGGATTCATTCCGGCCGGCCGTGCCCTCCGCGGGCCGGCGCGGCGACGCCGAACCGAGGTTCGTGGTCGCCGGGTCGGTTCCCCACGGGGACGGGGAGTGTGGCCGGGCCGCCTCGGCCTCTGGTCCGGTGGCGAAGCGGGCCGCTTGTGCGCGGAGGTCCATGGTCGCCGGTTCGGTGTCCCACGAAGACGGGGAGTGCGGTCGCGGTGCATCCGCCTCCGGCCCGGCCGGGAAACGGTCCGGCTGTGCGCGGAGACCGGTCGTCGCCGGGTCGGCGTTCCACGGTGTGGGCGAGTGCGGGCGGCCGGTCGCGGCTTCTGGCGCGCGCAGGTCCGTCGTCGCAGGGTCCGTTTCCCACGGCTCGGGTGAGGCCGGCCGCGTGATGTCGGCCTCGGGGAGACGCGACACCGGGCCCGGCTGACCGACCGGGCCGGGCGTTGCCGGGCTGATGGGTCGTGGTGCTGGACCTGGCCGGTCGGCGAGGTCGGGCGCTGCCTGGCCGACGGGCCGGGGCGCCGGGACGGGCTGATCAAAGACGCCGGGTGCCGCTGGGCTGACAGGCCGCGGCGCCGGGGAGAGCGGTCGCGCGGCTTCGGCGGCCGGGAAGCCGGGGTGCGGCTCGGTGCGGTTGTCTTCGGCCGGCACACCGCGCTGGTCAGCGGAGGAGTCGCCGGATAGCGGCGGGCCAGCCTGGACGGCGTCCGCCGCAGTCGGGCCGGTGGCCGGCGACGTCTGGGCATCGGGGTGGGTGGCGTCGCCGGCGGAGAGCCGCGGGTCGCCCGGGGCGGCGGCATCCGCTGTGGCCGTGCCGGTGGCCGGGAAGTCCGGCCGTGCGCCGGTGTCCGCCGGGAAACGCAGCGTCGGCGGTGTGCTGGTGGCGCCCGAGTGTGAGGCGGCGGCATCCTGCCACGTCGCGGCGTCGTTCGGGGCCGGCGATGCGCTGAGTCCGGTCGCCGCCGGGCTGGTGGGCCGCGATGCCGGTGCGTCCGGCTGCGCGGACGCGGCCGGGAACCGCAGGTCCGCCTGAGCGACGATGTCGTTCGCCGTCCGGATGTTCGGCGGACGGACGGCCGGGCCCGCTGGGGGTTGCTGAGCCGGTCCGGGTGGGATCTGCTGAGCCGGCCCGGTGGTCTCCGGCGCGGGGAAGCCCGGCCGTCCGGTACCGGCGACCGGCCACGAATCCGGCTGCGCGGTCGGTCCGGTCACCGCCGGGTCACCGAACTGCGCCGCCGGGGCTGCCGGGTGCGCACCGGCATCCCGGGCATCACCGGCACCACCGGGGAACCGTAGCTGCGGTCGCGCGGCGTTATCGCCCGTCGCGTTCGGTGCCGGGTTGACGCGCGGGCTGGGCCCGGCGGGCGCCGGCCCCGTGCCGAACCGGGACGGAGCCGGCACATCCGGCAGCGTGCTGTTCTCCGGGCGGCTGACGGCGAACCGGGGCAGCCCTGAACGCTCCGGCGGCCGCGGCGCCGCCGAAGGCGGAGTCGCGCCATGCGCCGCTGAGGCAGGCGTGGCGCCGTGCGCCGCCGCCGAGTCGGCGGCACCGGCTGGCCGGTCGGCGAAGGCCGGCGGGGCGGCCTCGCGTCGCTGCGAGTGCTCCTCATCCATCCCGCCCGGCTCGGCCTGCCGTGAGGTGGTGTCCTGTGGCTGCGAGGCGGCGGCCCACTGTGCACCCGGGGCGGCCGACGCGACGTCCGCGGGCGTGCCCCATGGCGTGCCGGGACCGGCCGGCGGCGTGTCCGCGGGCCACTGCGGGGCGGTGCCGGTGGGACGCAGCGCGGCAGGGGTGGCTGCGGGCTGCTCGGCGGGCGGCTCACTGAGCTTCTGCCGGACCGGCTCGAAGAGCGACGGCGCCGGAGCGGCGCGGGAACCGGCCGACTCGAAGAGACCGGGCATCTCCGCGGGAGGCTCTATCGGATCGAAGATCCGGGGGAAGACCCGCGCCGGGTACGCCGGCTCGGCCGCGTCACCGGCCGGGCGGCTCTGCTCCGCGGGCGCGGCCGGGACGTCCCCGTGAGCGGTCGCCGGGGAAGGGCTGCGCGCCGGATCGTCCTGAACCGGCTCCTGGCGTGTGCCCCGTACGTCGTCGTGTGCCGCGGGCAGGCCGGCGGCTGCCTGGGCCTCGGCCCGGGCCGGCTCCTGGTGCGCACTCCACACGTCGCCGTGTGCTGCTGGCTGGTCGGCGGCGGGTGCCTCCGTCTGGGTCGGCTCCTGACGCGGGGTCCACACGTCGCCGTGCGCCGGTGGCTGGTCGGCGGCGGGGGTTTCGGTCTCCCGGCGCGGTGTGAAGTAGTCCTTGTCGAAGAGGCCGGCCTCGACCAGGCGCTCGCCGAGTGTGCGGGCCGGGGCCGGGCCCGGGACCGGGACGGCCTGCACCGGCGACGCGACCGTGAGGGAGTCGTCGGCGGGCGGGTCCGGCGGAACGACCCGGAACTCCGGCTCGATCACCGGCGGCGCCATCCGCGTCGCCTCCGGCGCGAACGTCGCCTCCGGCGCTGGCCGCGTGGTGTCCGGGGCCGGCGGCGTCGCCTCCGGCGTGGACGTCGGCGCCGGTGCGAACGTCTCGGCCGGATCGGTCCCGCCGGATGCGGTGGCCGCACCAGCGACCGGTACCGCCCCGGCCTCCTGTGGGACGGAGTCGGCCGCGACCCCGCCACCCGGCTGCGCGGCGGTGCCGGGCTCGCCACCCGGCGGCGTGGCGGAGGAACCTGCGCCGGCCGAGGCCCCCGGCTGGAACGCCGCCGCAGCCGGGACACCCGACTGCGTGGTGGCGCCGGTCAGGGTGTCCGGCGGCGTAGCGATGGTGTCGCCCGGTTGCGTGGTGGCGTCGATCGGGCTGTCTGGTTGCATGGCGGCGGCCGGGCCGCCTGGACGCGTGACCGCACCGGCCGGGTCGTCCGGCTGTGCGGCGGACGTGGACGCGGGGCGCTGGGAGTGCGTCGGGAGCGGGGGAGGCGGGCCGGGAGCGGGAGGCGGCGGGATGGCCGGGCCGCCGGGCAACTCGGTGGCGTCCTCCGAGCCGGCGCGGATGCCGGCCGCGAAGTCGGCGCGCAGGCTTGCGAGGCCGATCCGCGTGTTCAGGCTGCCGCTCTGCGGCGCTTCCGGTGGCGGCTCCGCCGACGCTCCGAAGTCCAGGGTGACCGAGTGGCCGGTGTCAGCGGCGCGGTCACCGACGCTCGATCGGTCCTGTGCGGCCGGGATTCGTTCGGCGCTCGTGCTCGTGCTCGTGCCGACGTCGCGATCGTGATCGATCCCACCGTCTTGCACCGCGTCACCACCATCAGCGGGCGCCGGGAAGGCCGCGCCGCTGTCCGCCGGGACGGTGGCGTCGCTGTTCCCGGTGGGCGTCGAAGGCGCGTCGGCCGGGGCGCCGAAGTCGTGGTCGCCGGTGGCGAGGAGACGGTCGGCTTCGGCGCGGCGGGCGCGTTCGGCGAGTTCGAAGGGGGTGGGCTCGCGTTCGGACTGGTCGAGTTCCCAGGGTTGGTTGGCGCCGAAGGCGGCGGACCAGTTGGCCTGGCGGAACGCGCCGGTCGGCTGGCGGAGTGCGTCCAGGGCCGGGGGCGGCTCCTCGATCTCGCCGAAGCCGCTGCGACTGCCCTGGCGGAGGGATGCCGGGCTGGTCCAGGCAGCGTCGTCCGGGAGCGGGTGCTCCTGGGCCGGGTCGGCGTCGCCCCGCGGGCGCGTCTGGTCGCGGTCGCCGCCGTCCGTCTCGGGGGTGAACATGTCGCTCCCGCCCTCTTCCTGCGTCTCGCGTTCCTTGGGAGACAACACGTCATCCAGTGTCGGAGAGATCAAAGCGTTCGGCACGGAATCACGGGAGATGTGAGATTCCCTGCCGGGCGGATCATCGTCCTTCGTTCCTGGGTGGTCTGACTTCCCCGTTGTGGCCGGTATGTCTGTACTGACTGGTTCGTCCGTGCTGGTCGAGCCGATGGAGCTTATCGGAGTGCCGGGATCGAGCGGATTCGCCGAGGTCCGGTCCGTGTCGCGGGTCGACCGCGCCGGGCGCGGCCGGATCAAGGGTCACATCGGGTACGGATACCCCGCTCGCGGCCGGAGAACCAGCCTCGGACGAGGAACCGGGACCGCCGGGGGAGGAGTCCGGGTCGCCGGGCTCACCCCGTACCGGCGGAGGGTTCTGATCTGGGTCTTTGACGTCGGTGCGGTGCGTGACGACCGCGAGCAGCGAGCCCAGCGCGCCCGCGGCCAGCGCCACCAGCGAGCCCCAGAACGGCGCCGCCTGGTAGGCGTCGGCCGGGCCACCGGGGCCGGCTGCGAGGTACGCGACGGCCAGCGGCGCCGCCCCGAGCAGCCCGGACGTGGCGATGACCGCGGTGTGCCACTCCCGGCGGCGGGCGACCGCGCCGACCGCGGCACCGGCGATCAGCGCGAGCGACGGCATCACCACGACCGCGAGGCGCTGAACGGTGCCGGTGCTGAACGCGGCCGGGTCGAGCACACCCAGCCGGACGGCCGGCATCTCCTGGCCCGGCCCGAACGACGGCACCGCCGAGGCGACGGCGAGCAGCCAGGCCGCGGCCGCGACGGCGATCAGTGCCCAGGCGTACGCGCGCTGCCAGAGGGCGAGCGCGGCGAGCGGCAGGCCGGCGGCCGCACCGGCGAGGACCGCGGTGCCGACCGCGCCGGCCGGATCGGTGCCGTCGGTGAGCCGCGCGGCGTGCGCGGCCGGCATGGTGATCAGGGCTACCCCGGCCGCGCCGATCGAGGCGGAGACCGCCAGACCGGCCAGCATGCGGAGGCCGCCGTCGTAGCCGAGCCGGCGGGCGGCGCGGTCCGCGGCCAGCGCGCCGGTGACGGCCGCGACGATCGCGAACCAGGCCACCCAGGTGAGCTGCGCGTGCCACTGGTTCTCGATGCCGTCGGCGAACGCGCGCCCGAAGCGGACGAGGCCGAACCCGTAGGCGACGCCGAGCTGACCGGCGCCCACCAGGAGACTCACGCCGAGCGAGGTCAGCAGCACCCTGCCCCAGGTCCGAATGGCCATGTGGGGCACGTTACGGGTGGCGGAAACGTTACGGAAGGTGCGGAATGACCTCGGCCGCGAGGAGATCCAGCAGGTCCAGGTCGGACTGGTCGCGCAGCCGCACGTAGAGCCGGGTGGCGCCGGCCTCGGCGTACGCGGCGAGCTCCTCGACCACCTGGGCTGGCGTGCCGGCGACGACCGGCTCGGGCGGCAGGATGGACGGCTCCTCCAGCAGCGCCAGGCGCTCGGCGATCTCCGCGTCGGTGCGCCCGCATGCGACCGCGACGCTCGCGGAGAACACCAGGGGTGCCTTGGTCCGGCCGTACTTCTCGCTCGCGGCGCGGACCAGCTCGTACTGCTCGGCGCACTTCTTGGCGGACGACGGCGGCACGTTGTACTCGTCCGCGTACAGCGCGGCCAGCCGCGGCGTGCTCTTCGGACCGCGGCCGCCGACGATCACCGGCGGGCCGGGCGTCTGCACCGGCTTCGGCAACGCGAGTGCGTCGACGAGCGTGAAATGCTTGCCACTGAACGAGAAGCGCTCGCCGCGCGGAGTCGCCCACAGCCCGGTGATGATCTGGAGCTGTTCGTCGAGACGCTCGAACCTTTCACGCGGTGTGAAGAAAGGAATACCGAGCGCTGTGTGTTCCGCGCCGAGCCACCCCGCGCCGAGACCGAAGTCGATGCGTCCGTTGCTCATCTCGTCCACCTGCGCGACGGTTACCGCCGTGATCGCGGGGTGACGGAAAGTCGCTGAAGTCAGCAGTGTGCCGAGCCGGATAGTGCGCGTCTCACGCGCGATCGCGCCGAGCGTCACCCACGCGTCGGACGGGCCCGGGAAGCCGTCCGACCTGTTCACCGGCATGAAGTGGTCCGCGCGGAAGAAGCCGTCGTAACCGGCTGCCTCGGCGTGCCGCGCCGCGCGCACCATCTCGTCGAATGTGGCGCCACGGTGTGGCTCGGTGAACACGCAGACTCGCATGGGCGCAGAGGTTAGCCCCCATCTCGGCGTTCTCGCACCTAAGAAGTGGTTAAGCCAACACTGTCCATTTCGTTGCCGTCTCGCAATGCGAGGGCGGGGTGACCGGTAACGCGTGGTCTCGTACTCTGTTGCCCGCTACGCCGGGGGTTGTCGGCAGGGGGATCGATAGTGATGCCGCCACCGCCCGGCCCGCTCACACCTGACCTAGATGGCCTAGCCAGGGTGGCTGGAGGAAGGGCAAGAATCCCATGAGGACGTTCCGCGGACTCGCGGCGGCTGTTGCTGCCATGGCAGTGGTGGCAGTGGCCGGATGCACCGATTCGGGTGACTCCGGAGGCGACAGCGCCTCCGGCGAGCTCACCAAGGTGACGTACCTAACAGCGTTCAATACGTTCGGCCGTGAGGGCTACGCGTACGTCGCGAAGGAGAAGGGCTTCTTCGAGGAGGTCGGCCTCGACGTCGACATCCAGGTCGGCACCGGCTCCGGCGAGAACATGGCCGCGCTGCAGTCCGGCGCCGCCGACTTCGCGCCGGTGGACTCGACCGGCTACATGCTGACCAAGGCGAACGGCAAGACCGAGGGCATCACCGCGGTCGCGGCCGTGCAGCAGCGCTCGATGGTCGGCATCATGACCCTCGACGACAAGGGCATCACCACGCCGAAGGACCTCGAGGGCAAGAAGCTCGGCGACCAGAACGGCGCCACCACCTCGATCCTCTTCCCGCTGTACGCGAAGCTCGCCGGCTTCGACGACAAGAAGGTCACGATCGTCCCGACCGAGGCGGGCGCGCTCGGCCCGGCGCTCGGCCAGGGCAGGGTCGACGCGATCGGCCAGTTCGTCGTGGGTCAGCCGCTGATCGAGAAGGCGGCCGGCGGCGGCACCCGCAAGGCGGTCTCGCTGCCGTTCTCCGACGTGATCACCGACCTCTACGGTCACTTCCTGCTCACCTCGGACAAGATCGCGAACGAGAACCCGGAGATGGCGCAGAAGTTCGCGACCGCGCTGCTCAAGGGCATGGACTACTCGATCAACAACCCGAAGGAGTCCGCGGACATCCTCGCCAAGGCCGTCCCGGAGACGGACGTCGAGGTCGCCGCGGCCGAGATGGTCATCATGAAGACCTACACCATCGGTGACGCGCCGAAGCTGGGCGTCGTCGACGCGGACCGGGTCGCCAAGGTCATCGCGATCCTCGAGGGCGCCGGCTCGATCCCGGCCGGCAAGACCCCGGCGGACTTCGTGAAGATCGATCTGGCTCCCAAGGCCTGATCGCACGATGCCGCAACGACATTCGGCCGTGTCCCTCGCGGGGCACGGCCGAATGTCTGTCCACAAAGGTCAGGCAGCGATCGGCTCGTCCCGGTGCATCAGCAGCTCGTGCAGGCGGGCCTGGTGCCCGGCCAGCGTCTCCAGGTGCGCGCTGGGGCCGAGCGACCGCGGGCGGGGGACGTCGATATCGACGATCTCCTTGATCCGGCCCGGCCGCGGGCTGAGCACGATCACCCGGTCGGCCAGCAGCACCGCCTCGTCGATCGAGTGGGTGACGAAGACCGTGGTGGTCCGCTCCTCCATGTGGATGCGCTGCAGTTCGACGCTCATCTCCTCGCGGGTGAGCGCGTCGAGCGCGGAGAACGGCTCGTCCATCAGCATCACCTTGGGCGACTGGATCAGCGACCGGCACAGCGAGACACGCTGCTGCATGCCACCGGAGAGCTCGTGCGGCATGCGGTCCTCGAACCCCTCGAGGCCGACGGTGGCGAGCAGCTGTCGGGCGCGCTCGACGTGCTGGCGCTTCTTCCAGCCGAAGATCTCCACCGGGAACAGCACGTTGCCCAGCACGGTACGCCACGGCAGCAGTGCCGGACGCTGGAACTGCATTGCGGTCTCCCGCCGCGCCTTGGTGACGGCGGTGCCGCCGACCACGATGTTGCCGTCGGTCACCGGGAGCAGCCCGGCGATCAGGCGGAGCAGTGTGGACTTGCCGCAACCGGACCGGCCCACGATCGCGACGAACTCGCCCTCGCGGATGTGCAAGTTGATGCCCCGCAGCGCCTCCACGGTGCCGCGGCGTCCGTGGAACGTCCGGGAGACGTTGTTGAGCTGGATCATTTGCCCTCTCCTGTGCGATCGGCGAGCACCCTGCGCGCACAGGCTAGCCCCTGCATCATTGGTCCGTACATAGCGTCAAATCTCATGATTTGCCGCTATCGCGAGATTCCCACCCCTCAGGTCCACAAGGGAGTTCCTATGACCACGCAGGCCGTGGGGCGTTTCCGACGCCCGCAGGTCGGCGGCGTGCTTCTGCCGTTGTTCGCTTTCGTGTTGATCCTGGCCGCCTGGTACGCCGCGGTACGCGTCTGGGACGTGCCGACGTCCGTGGTCCCGTCGCCCGAGCTCGCGCTCGAGGTGATCGTCGGCTCACGTGCCGAGTACCTGATCGACCAGTCGCTGTTCACCCTGTTCGAGGTTTGGCTGGGCTTTGCCATCGCGATCGTCATCGGGGTGCTGCTGGCGCTGTCGCTTGCCGGTTCGCGCGTGCTGGACCAGGCCATCTCCCCGATCCTGGTGGCCTTCAACGCCATCCCGAAGATCGCCATCGGCCCGATGCTGGTGATGTGGTTCGGCTTCGGCTACGAGCCGAAGGTGCTGGTCGTGGTGCTGCTCTCGTTCTTCCCGATCGTGCTGTCCACGATGGCCGGCCTGAAGTCGGTGCCGGCCGACCTGATCGAGCTGACCCAGTCGATGGACGCGTCGAAGCTGAAGACGTTCCTCAAGGTCCGCGTGCCGTGGGCGCTGCCGCAGTTCTTCACCGGCCTCAAGCTCGGCATCTCGCTGGCGTTCGTCGGCGCGGTGGTGGGTGAGTTCATCGGTGGTGGCGGCGACGGCATCGGCTACGTGATCGCGTCGTCCCGGTCGCAGCTGAACACGCCGCTCGCGTTCGCCGGCATCTTCCTGCTCGGCCTGATGAGCGTGCTGTCGTACTACCTGATCGTCTGGGCGGAGCGCCTGCTGCTGCCGTGGGCCCGGGAGACCTCCCGGTAGACGGCAACGCGAAGGGGGCCCACCGGTCGGCGGGCCCCCTTCGTCGTACCGTGGTGGATCAGGCCTTCAGGTGCCAGCGACCGCTGTCCGCGACCAGCACCACCAGCGTCTGCGGCATCAGACCCGAGTGGTTCGTCGGGGTCAGGCGGATCGGGCCGGTGATCCCGTCCATCTGGCTGGTCTCGATCGCGCCGCGCAGCGCGTCGCCGTTCGTGCCGCCGGCCCGCTGCACGCCGTTCACGATCAGCTGCACCGCGTCCGCGGCGAACGAGGACGGCCCGTAGTACGTGCCGAACCGGGACGTGTAGTCGCTGAACCACGCGGCTCGCGAAGCCTTGGCCGGCGTGTTCGCGATGACCTCGTCGATCGTCAGCGTCTGCGAGAAGACCATGGTCGCGCCGTCCGACGCCTTCTGCGCCTCGCCGGACAGGAACAGGTCACCGGCCGCGGCCGCGTCGAAGAAGATGGGGCCGTCGAAGCCGGCCTTGCGGGCGCTGACCGCGACCTCCTGCGCGCGGTCCGGCAGCGCGCCCACCACCAGCGCGTCCGGGGCCAGCGCGACCAGCTGCGCGACGGCGGTGTCGACCTCCGCGTCGCCCGGCGCGATCGGCCGGTCGCCGACCTTGGTCATATCCGCGTTGCGCGCCTCGTTGGTGATCGTCTCCCGCATGTTCTCGCCGTACGGGTCGGTCGTCGTCACCAACGCGAAGCGATCAATATCGGACGACGCAATTTCGGACACCAGTGCGGACGCGTTGTGATCCGGATTGGACGCAAGCTTGAAGATGAATTGACGTTCTGTGACCGGAAGCACCACATCGGACGACGGCGACAGAGAGATCGTCGGAAGCTTGCGCGCCGTGATCGTCTCCAGTGACTCCGTCACACACTGCGCGCAAGCGCCTGTGATGAGCGCCGCAACATTCGAGTTGTTGGCGAACTGGGTGATGTTCTGGGCCGACAGTTTGCTGTCCGACCGGTTGTCTTTGATGTCCAGCTCGATCCTCGGGCCACCGGGCACCGCGTTGAGCTGATCTCTCTTCAGCTCCAGCGCGTTCTTGTAGGCGGTGCCCACCGAGGCGCCGGAACCGGACAGCTCCAGATCGGCGGCGATCAGAATGGTTGCTGCGGTGTCCTCAGTGGTCGCTGAATCGCATCCGGCGGCCGTTGCCAGCAGAGCGGCCGAGGTGACCACCGCGAGCATGGCGCGGGTTGGCCTCAAGGGTCAGTCCTCCTCTTCGCGGCGCAGCGACGGCTGCGCGGCGCTCACTGCCGTCCCGCGTACGAGACGGCAAACGCGAGAACTGTGCCAACCGTTCGGTCTACTGGTCAAGCTGGAGGTGGATGCTCGTTCGTGGACACTTCGTCCCACGATGCGGGCGGGTCCGGTGTGCATTTGGCATAACTTTGCGGTGATTAATAGCACGCGCCGAGTCATTCGTGCAGTTCAACGCGGTGAGACCGACTCCACACCGGCTGACTGTTCTTGGATGATCGGTCCGCCGAGACCGATTCCTGCCTCCCTGAGGCTTCCCATTCGCGGCCGCTTCTGGTGAAATCGCGGATCGTGCCGCGTGTGACAACCCCACCCCCCATGCCGTCATGAAGGCGGGTTGCGCGTGGACGAGAACGACGGAGGTCTCGTGAGCACGCACCCCAAAGCGAATTTGGGCAACTTCGCGCGTCCCGCGCGTCGATCCGGTCTGCCGCGCCTTCGCGACGCCCGGATCCGTACAAAGCTCGCCATGATCCTCGTGGTCCCGGTGGCAGCCATCCTCGTGCTCGCAAGCCTGCGGCTCTGGGAGAGCACCAACCGGGCCGCGGACGCAGGCCTCGTGCGGTCGCTGACCGCGCTCAGCCTCGACGTGTCGGCGCTCTCCCATGATCTGCACGGTGAGCGGATGGCAGCCGCTCGCCTGCTCGCGGGTGGGAGCAACGCCAACCTGTCGAACGCGTTCACGGCCGCGACCGCGGCGACCGATCAGCGCATCGCGTCCTACCAGGAGTCCCGGCGGGCACTCTCCGGTCTGCCGGAGAACGTCGAGACCCGGCTGCTGACCATCGACAGCAACATCGACGAGCGGCTGGACACCACCCGGCAGGACGTGCTGGCGGGGGAGAGGACCACCCCGCAGGCCGCGATCCTGCGCTACGGCGTGGTGATGGACGACCTGATGGCGTACCTGGAGGTGATCAGTCAGACCGCCGGTGAGGGTGACCTCGCCGACTCGCTGCGGACCGCCTTCGCGTTCTCGAACGCGAAGAACGCCACCGCGGAGGAGCAGGCCGTCGCGTACGTCGCGCTGCTGGGCAACCGGAACCTCGGGCAGGAGCAGCTCGCCTCGTTCCTCGCCACGCTGGCCGAACAGCAGGAGGCGCAGGTCGCGGTCGCGGCCTCGAACGACGAGGCGCTGCGCAACGTCGTCAACAGCACGATCACCGGTGACGCGGTCACGTTCGCCGAGCGCGTGGCGAACACCATCATCACCACCGCCGGCTCGACCGCGCAGCCGGAGATCACCGCGGACGCCGCCTCCGCCGCCATCGGCGCGGTCGCGAACCTGATGCGGCACGCCGAGATCGGCATCGAGCAGCAGCTCGTCGCGTACGCGGAGGCGGAGCAGAACGCGGTCGTCCAGCAGGTGATCATCGAGATCGCGCTGGTCCTCATCGCGCTCGCGGTCGCCGTCGCTCTCGCGTTCCTGCTCGCCCGCTCGCTCAACGCGTCGCTCCGGCGACTGCGTGAGGGCGCCATGACGGTGGCCAACCACGACCTCCCGGACGCGGTCGCCCGGCTCCGTGACGTGCGCAGCCTCGGTGAGGGCGGCGCGGACGAGATCGTCAAGGAGCTGCGCGACCCGATCCGCCTCAACACGCGGGACGAGGTCGGTGAGGTCGCGCAGGCCTTCAACGTGGTGCACCGCGAGGCGGTCCGGATCGCGGCCGAGCAGGCCGCCCTCCGTACCTCCGTCTCCGCGATGTTCCTCAACCTGGCCCGCCGCTCGCAGGCGCTGGTCGACCGCATGATCGGTGAGCTCGACAAGATCGAGCGAGGTGAGGAGGACCCCAAGCGCCTCGCCCAGCTCTTCCAGCTCGACCACCTCGCCACCCGAATGCGCCGCAACGACGAGAACCTGCTGGTTCTCGCGGGCGCGGACTCCGCGCCGCCGCGGCGCGAGGACGCGCTTCTGATCGACGTGCTCCGGGCCTCGCAGTCCGAGGTCGAGCTCTACAACCGCATCGAGTTCGGCACGGTGGACACCGACATCTCGGTCTCCGCGCACGCGGTCAACGACGTCGTGCGGCTCGTCGCCGAGCTGCTCGACAACGCGACCCGGTTCTCGCCGCCGAACACGGTGGTGGTCGCGGACGCCCGCCGCGTCCGGGACTACGTGCTGATCCAGGTGGAGGACCGTGGCCTCGGCATGACCGAGGAGCAGATGGAGTCGCTGAACCAGCGGCTCGAGACACCGCCCACCGTGGACGTCGGCGCGTTCCGCCTGATGGGTCTCGCGGTCGTCGGCCGGCTCGCCTCCCGTTACGGCATCCGAGTGGAGCTTCGGCCCAATGTGGAGGGTGGTACTGTCGCGCAAGTGACATTGCCGCACGGGGTGGTTGTGCTACCGCGCACCCGTGGGCGCGAGCCTGCTCTGCCGCGTCCGCGCAGCCCGCTCGCCGTCGAGCAGGGCCCGTCGGCACCGGTCAGCTCCCCACCCGCGTGGGGCGAGTCGCTCACCCCGTCGCGTACCGCCACGCTCACCCCGCCGCGCGAGCCGGCCGAGCAGTGGCAGCAGCCCGCACCGCAGCAGCCGCGTGACTTCCAGGTCAACGCGGGCACTCCGACGCAGGCGCTGCCGGTCGCCGGGCAGAACCCGCTGCGCCCCCGGCAGGACGCCACGCAGCAGCTGCCGACCATCGGCGGGTCCGCGTTCCCGAGCCAGCGGCAGACGCAGCCCGCGGCGATCGCTCCGGCTCCGGTCGCGCCGCCGCCGGTAGCCCCACCGGTCGCACCGCCGGCCCCGCCGTCGGTGCAGACGCCGATCGTGCCCCCGGTCGCCTCGGCGCCCGAAGCGCAGACGATCTCCGCCACCGTCCACCCGATGTCCGCCTCCCCGGGCGGGGTCAGCACGGCCCCGTTCGAGCGTGGCGGTGCACCGGCGGAGCAGGGCGAGGCGCCGATCTTCCGGCAGATGGAGGCGGTCTGGTTCCGCACCCACGGCCAGGCCGACACCGCGGTCTGGTCGATGCCGACGGCCGGGTACGCGCCGCCGCCGGTCGGTGGCACCAGCGCGCCGTCCCCGTCGGCGTCGTCCGCGATGACGGCCGAGACCACGGCGCTGCCGGTGCGCGCTCCCGAGCCGGCCGCGCCGCGGCGGTCCGAGAGCCGTGCGACGTCGTACGGCGCGGAGACCAGCACGCCGGTGAGTTCCGGTTTCGGCGCTCCGGCCGCGGCGCCCGCACCGGCTCCGGTACCGGCCCCGGCGACGTCTCCGTCGGTGACGCCGGACGAGGCCACCTGGCGCACCGCGGCCGACGACGGCTGGAAGCGCGCGCAGGAGGCGGCCAAGCCGGCCACCAGCGGCACCACCCGGTCCGGCCTGCCGAAGCGGACCCCGCAGGCGCAGCTGGTCCCCGGCGGCGTCGAGACGAAGCCCGCGGAACGAACCCGTCGCACCCCCGATGAGGTGCGTGGCCTGCTGTCCGCGTACCACCGTGGTGTGCACCGCGGCCGGAGCGCCGGTGCCGAAGCCGGCGACGCCGAGTCCAACCCCAAGGAGACCAACGGATGACCCGCCAAGCTGCGATGCAGGACATGGGTTGGCTTTTGAGCAACTTCGCCGACAGCGTCGCCGGCATCGCCCACGTGGTGGCCGTGTCGGCGGATGGCCTGTTGCTCGCGTCGTCGCGGGACCTCCCGCACGACCGGGCGGACCAGCTGGCGGCCATCACCTCCGGTGTGGTCAGCCTGACCGAGGGCGCCGCCCGGATGTTCCACGGCGGCGGCGTCCAGCAGACCATCATCGAGATGGACAGCGGGTACCTCTTCCTCATGTCCATCTCGGACGGAAGCTCGATGGCCGTGCTGGCCGCGCGCAGCTGCGACGTGGGCCAGGTCGGCTACGAGATGGCGCTTCTCGTGGAGCGGGTCGGTGCGGCTCTGCGCCCGCTTCCGCGCGAGGCCGTGGGTCACACCGTATGACCCCCCGGCGAAGCCGGACAGCAGTTAATATCATCGATGGTTCTGACAACGGGGCAGTGCGCTACTAGGAGGTGACCGTCATGGTGCAGCCGGAAGACCCCCGTGGGTCACTGGTCCGTCCTTACGCGGTCACTCGTGGCCGCACAGAGGCGCGCCGAGACATCGCCGTCGAGGCGATCCTTACGGCAAGCGTCGCCAATGTGCAGGAGGCGCGCTTCGCCGGACACGACAAGCACCGCATCGCATCCCTCTGCGAGGGTCGTGCGATGTCCCTGGCGGAGATCGCCGCGTATGCTCGCCTGCCGCTCGGCGTCGCACGCGTCATCGTCGCCGACATGGTTGTCGACGGTCTGCTGACCCTGCACAGTGCCGCTCCCGTTGAAGCGTATGAGGAGCGGATGGATCTCCTTGAAAGGGTGCTAAGTGGACTTCGCAGGCTTTGACCGAGCGGGGGGCCCGGAGCGGCGCAAAGAAATAACCTCCGCCAAGATCGTGATCGCCGGCGGCTTCGGCGTCGGCAAGACCACGCTTGTCGGCGCCGTCTCAGAGATCACTCCGCTGACCACGGAGGCCGTCATGACGGCGGCGGGCGTCGGTATCGACGACCCGTCG
The DNA here is from genome assembly GCF_030813715.1 of Catenuloplanes indicus. Classification (NCBI taxonomy): domain Bacteria; kingdom Bacillati; phylum Actinomycetota; class Actinomycetes; order Micromonosporales; family Micromonosporaceae; genus Catenuloplanes; species Catenuloplanes indicus. The sequence goes on along the minus strand of NZ_JAUSUZ010000001.1, from coordinate 4,215,980 downwards.
AAGGTGCCCGGCAAGGGCACCACTACCGTCGCCATGGACTTCGGCCGTATCACCATGGCCGACGACCTGATCCTGTACCTGTTCGGCACGCCCGGGCAGACCCGTTTCTGGTTCATGTGGGACGAGATCATCAAGGGCGCGGTCGGCGCGGCCGTCCTGGTCGACACCCGCCGCATCTCCGATGCGTTCGCCCCGCTGGACTACTTCGAGAACCGCAAACTCCCGTACGTCGTGGCGCTCAACCGCTTCGACGGCGCGCCGATGTACGAGATCGACGAGGTTCGGGAGGCGCTGGCCATCCCGAACCACGTCCCTCTGGTGCTGTGCGACGCGCGCGAGCGGGAATCAACCAAGAATGTGCTGGTCACGGTCGTCGAGCACGCCATGATCATGCTGCGGGCGCAGCGCGATCAGGGGCAACTCGTCGGCTGAGCTTCCTATACAGGGCGGCGGCGTGGATCTGATCCGCGCCGCCGCTTTCCTTTTTCATCTTCCCGCTTTCGGCGGAGGCTCAGTGTTTAGGCCTGCCTAGGGTTGGGGCCGGGCCGCATGCTCCCGCGGGCTCCAGATCCGTGTGGGCACGAAAGGACGGAACCGGCCCGGCGGGCCGACAGCGTGGGCGGCCACCGGTGCGGTGGCCGCCCTCGCGGATGTGATGCCGATCAGCGGTGGGACCTGAGCCACGCGCGGACGTCCGTGACGACCTGCGCGTCCGGCTCGCGGAACTCCGGGGTGAACTTCGGCGTGATGTTCATGGTGTGCGCCATGCCCGGGTAGATGATCAGCGTGTGGTCCCGGTTGCCGGCCGCGGCGACCGCGGTGTCCGCGGCGATCGCGGCGCGGGCCGGAGTCTGCAGGTCGTTCTCGCCGTTGAGCAGCAGCGTCGGGCCGGCGAACCGCGGCAGCGCCTGCGTCACGGTCGGGAAGCGCGCGATGTCGGCGACGTACTCCTGCAGCTCCTCCAGGCCCGGCACGTTCGGGTAGTCGTCGATCCGGGTGGCCGCGCGCAGCACCGCACCGGCCTCCGCGTCGATCGCGATCTGCCCGTCACCGTTGCGGTCGGTGCTGGCCAGCACCTTGTCGCCGTCGAGCAGTACCGCGCGGAACTGGTCGGCCACCTCGGCGGGCTGGCCGGCCAGCCCGTCGGACGCCTCCGGCGCGGTCAGCTGCCCGTCGCCGTCCACGTCGAACTCGTCGTGCAACTGGAGCAGCTGTCGGCCGAAGAGCTGGAGCGTGAGCAGCGTGCGGATGTCCTTGCCGACCACGCCCATCGCGATCACCCCGGCCGGCGTCGGGATGCCGAACGCCTTCGGGTCGGCCGCGAGGTTGGCGGCCACGTTCGTACCCTCGCTGTGGCCGAGCAGGAAGATCTTGTTCGGGTCGATCCGCTTCGACGCGGCGCCGAACCGGATCGCGGCGGCCGCGTCCTGCTGGATCTGCTCGTACGGGTTCTTCGGGTTCAGCTGCGCCGGGTCGGTGCTCTCCACCGGGCCGATGCCGGTGACCCCGCGCTTGTTGAAGCGCAGCGTCGCGAAGCCCTCCCGGCTCGCACCCTGGGCGAGCGGCACGAACGTCGAGCCCCCGCCGTCCGGCAGCGTCTGGTTCATGTCGTTGTGCCCGCTGCCGTGCAGCATCACGACCAGCGGCAGCCGGCCCTTGGCCCGGCTCGGGTAGGTCAGCTCGGCGTTCGTGACCCAGCCCTCGCCGAAGTCGATCCGGACCTGCTCGCGAGTGATGCCGTTCCAGCCGGACTGCGCGGCCGCGGCGGTGGCCGCCGGCGCACCGTCCAGGACGTCCGCGCCGGCGACGCCCACCCCTCCGGCGAGCACCGCGGTGGCGGTGAGCGCGACGGTCAGCTTGCGGTACTTCCACCCAGTAGTCATGCATTCGACGCTATGGGCGGCACCGGGCGGCGACGATCCCGTCAGCTGGTCGATCCGGGTACAGCAGGCTGTACCCCGGTCAGTCGACCGGGAGGCGGTAACCGCGTTTGACCACCGTCTGCACCACCCCGGGCGTGCCCAGGCCGGCGCGCAGCCGGGCCACCGCCATCTCGACCGCGTGCTCGTCCGCCCCGCGCGGGAGCGTGCGCAGCAGCGCGGCGCGGGACAGCACCCGGCCGGGCGTGGCGGCCAGCGCGCGGAGCACCGCCATCGGCGCCGGGGCCAGCGGCTTGAGCTCGCCGTCGATCACCGCGGCGTGACCACGCAGCGTGAGTACATGCCCGGCGATCTTGAGGTTGAGCGCGCGCTGCGGCAGCTCGTCGACCAGCGTGCGGACCATCGCGCCGAGGCGGGCCCGGGCGGGCGAGATGACCGGCACGTTGTGCCGGCGCAGCGGCGCGGCCGTGACCGGGCCCACGCACGCCGCCAGCACGTCGTTGCGCAGCGCGTCGAGCACCGAGTCGGCGGACGGCCCGGCGGCGCGCAGCAGCGCGCTGACGGCCGGTGCGGAGGTGAACGTGACCGCGTCGACGAGGCGGCCGGTGATCAGGTCCACCAGGCGGTGCAGCGGGGCCGGGTCGGTCGGCGGGGCCCAGCGGTAGACCGGGACCTCGATCACCCGGGCCCCGGCCGCCTCCAGGGCGTCGGAGCACTCGGGCTGGCGGTCGCCGTGCAGCTGCATCGCGATGGTCTTGCCGGCGACGCCGTACGCCTTGAGGTGCTCGACCACCTCCTCGCAGCTCTCCGAGTCGGGCGACCACTGGTCCTGCAGGCCGGCGGCGCGGATGGCACCGCGGGCCTTCGGGCCGCGGGCGACCGTGTACGCCCCGGCCAGCACGGCCCGGAGCGGCTCGCCCAGTCCCCAGCCCTCGGCCGCCTCCAGCCAGCCGCGCATGCCGATGCCCGTGTTCGCCATCACGATGTCCGGCGGGTTCTCCAGGCAGGCGCGGGTCGCGGCGCGGAGCTCGGTGTCGTCGGCGATCGGCACGATGCGCAGCGCGGGCGCGAGCACGATGCGGGCACCGCGCCGCTCCAGCAGGGAGGCCAGCTCGTCCCGGCGCCGGTCGGCGGTGACCCCGATCGTGAAGCCGCTCAGCTCGTCAGACATCTGCGGAGGGGGTCACGGGCGCACTCCCTGGGTGAGCAGTGGGCGAGGAGCCGCGGCGGGTCCGGCCGGTCCACCGACGGGCACGCGACGAACACGCCGTCCTCGGCGTCGACCCGCTCCCACGTCACGCCTGCGCTGATCGACCGTGCCTCCGGCCGGTCCGCGCCGCGGCTCCTCTGTGCCGGCGGAGCGGTTCGGCAGAGAACCGCGCTCGCCGGGTGCCGAACCGGGGAACCGGCTCGGCGTCACCGCCAGGTCCGTCCTCAAGCCTGGCGGTGGCTCGGTGTGGCCGGTGCACGCGCGGCGAAGCTGGGGTGATGACACCCCGTCATGTCGCCTGTACGCCTTTGCACCCGCCATGTCGGAAGAGTGCCGGGGAGCGGTTTCGCTCACACGTCTTGATTGTTTTGAGCCTGTTAAGAGCCGCTCACGCTCCCCGATGCCCGCCGGTCAGGGAGCCGGGAGCTGCCGTTTTGACCCTGGGTAGGGAGACCGGGTATCGTTGCCTGCTGTTGTGCGATGGCTAGCGATATGCCGGTCACGTCACCGTCACCAGCCCCTGTGCTTGCACCGATCCGGCCTTGTGTCTGCGCCGATGTCGGACGGGCGCAGAGCTTCTCCGTCCCGCTGCGACGTGGAAAAGAAGGTCGGGGTAATCTGGTGTTTCGCGTGCGTGCTGGATCGACGCCAAGCGCGCGACTTCAGACCGACGACGAGACAAGGTAGACCTGTGCGTACGTACAGCCCGAAGCCGGGTGAAATCGAGCGTCAGTGGCACGTCATCGACGCGTCTGACGTCGTGCTGGGCCGACTGGCCACCCACACCGCGACTCTGCTCCGCGGTAAGCACAAGCCGACTTTCGCGCCGCACGTCGACACGGGCGACTTTGTCGTGATCATCAACGCGGGCAAGGTGGCTCTGACCGGCAACAAGCGGCAGACCAAGGTGGCGTACCGCCACTCCGGTTACCCGGGTGGTCTCAAGCAGGTCGGCTACGACGAGCTGCTGACCAAGCGCCCCGAGCGCGCGATCGAGCTCGCGGTCAAGGGCATGCTGCCCCACAACAAGCTCGGCCGTCAGCTGATCAAGAAGCTGAAGGTCTACGCCGGCGCTGAGCACCCGCACGAGGCGCAGAAGCCGGTCCCGTTCGAGATCACGCAGATCGCGCAGTAGTAGCGCAGGCGAGAGAAGAAGCATGACTGACATCGACGAGCAGACGCCTGCCGCTGACGCGCCGGCGACCGACATCGACACCGACGCCACCGTGGCCGTCGCCGAGGCCGAGGTGGCCGAGGAGACCGTCGAGGAGGCCCCCGCGGTCGCGACGCTGAGCCGCGTGCCGCGCGGCGAGCGCCCGATCCAGACCGTCGGCCGCCGCAAGGAGGCCATCGTCCGGGTTCGCCTCGTTCCGGGCACCGGCAAGGTCACCTGCAACGGCCGTGACATCGAGGCCTACTTCCCGAGCAAGGTGCACCAGCAGCTCATTCGTGAGCCGCTGGTGACCGCGGAGAAGACCGAGATCTTCGACGTCATCGCGAACCTGCGCGGCGGCGGCATCACCGGCCAGGCCGGTGCGCTGCGCCTCGCGATCGCCCGTGCCCTCATCTCCAACGACGGCGACGACCGTCCGGCGCTGAAGAAGGCCGGTTTCCTCACCCGGGACGCCCGGGTCAAGGAGAGCAAGAAGTACGGTCTCAAGAAGGCTCGCAAGGCGCCGCAGTACTCGAAGCGCTGACCTTGCCGGTCGCACGCTGACGGCCAGGCAGACCGCCCTCGACGGGTGGTTCGCCTGGCCGTTTGCTGTTGTACGAAGTCTCCCCGCATGTAATACGCGACTGAAAGGTCGCACCACCGCCGTGTCATGAACGAGGATGCGGCGGTCGACGACGTACCACCGAGATCAGGCGAGGGAAGGACGGCAATGGGGCGGCTCTTTGGCACCGACGGCGTGCGCGGCAAGGCGAACGCGGATCTGACGCCGGAGTTGGCGATGTCCGTGGCGGTCGCGGCCGCGCACGTGCTCGCCGAGGCGGACCGCAGCCACCCGCCGCTGGCGATCGTGGGCCGTGACCCCCGGGCCAGCGGCGAGATGCTGGAGGCGGCCGTGGTCGCGGGCCTGGCCAGTGCCGGGGCGACCGTGCTGCGGGTGGGCGTGCTGCCCACGCCGGGCGTGGCATACCTGGTGGGCGAGACGAAGGCGGACTTCGGCGTGATGGTCTCCGCCTCGCACAACCCGATGCCGGACAACGGCATCAAGCTCTTCGCCGCCGGCGGGCACAAGCTGCCCGACGACATCGAGGCGAAGATCGAGGCTGCCATCGAGGCGAACAACGGCGGCTGGACCCGGCCGGTCGGCGCCGCGATCGGCCGCGTGCACGACCTGCTGGACGGCGCGGACCACTACGTGAAGCACCTGGTCGCTTCCACGCCGCACCCGCTGGCCGGCATCAAGGTCGTGGTCGACTGCGCGAACGGCGCGCCCGCGGACGTGGCCCCGGCCGCGTTCAGCGAGGCCGGCGCGGAGGTCGTCGTGATCAACGCGGAGCCGGACGGGCTGAACATCAACGACGAGTGCGGCGCCACCCACCTGGAGAGCCTGCAGGCCGCGGTGGTCGAGCACGGCGCACACCTGGGCATCGGCCTGGACGGCGATGCGGATCGCTGCCTGGCGGTCTCCGCGGCCGGCGAGGTGGTCGACGGCGACGAGATCATGGGCATCCTGGCCGTGGCCATGCACGAGGCCGGCGCGCTCACCGACGACACGCTGGTCACCACCGTGATGAGCAACCTCGGGCTGCGGATCGCGATGCGCGAGGCCGGCATCAAACTGCGCGAGACCAAGGTCGGCGACCGGTACGTGCTGGACGAGCTGCGCGCGTCCGACCTGGCGCTGGGCGGCGAGCAGAGCGGCCACGTGGTGATGCCCGCGTACGCCACCACCGGCGACGGCACGCTGACCGGCCTGCACCTGATGGCGCGGATGGCCGCGACCGGCAAGTCCCTGGCGGAGCTGGCGTCGATCATGACGAAGCTGCCGCAGGTGCTGATCAACGTGCCGGTCTCGGACCGGGCCGCGGTCGCGTCCGCACCGGCGGTCAAGGCCGCGGTGGCCGAGGCCGAGGTGGAGCTGGGCGACACCGGCCGGGTGCTGCTCCGCCCGTCCGGCACGGAGCAGCTGGTCCGCGTCATGATCGAGGCGGCGACCGCGGAGACCGCGCAGCGCGTGGCCGAGCGCGTCGCGGACGTGGTCCGCGCGGTGTGACGCACCGGCGGGGGCCACGCTCAGTGGCCCCCGCCGAACAGCCGCAGGAACTCGAACCGGGACTGCGCGATGCCGCTGCACGACGGGGAGACCGTGCCGGAGCAGCCGTCGTTGTCCCGGTTGACGGACCAGAAGCGCACGAAGCCCAGGCCGCGCGCCTCCGCGTACCGCAGGACGGTCTGTGCGTCGGAGAGCGTGGTGACCGGGCCGGTGTCGTTGACGCCGATCATCGGGGTCACGCCGAGCATCCGGTGCACGTCCCGGTCCGGCCAGATCGCGGCCAGGTCCGCCGCGACCGCGTCGGTGGCCGCGACCATCGCGTCTGCCCAGCCCGCACCGGCCGGGTCGAAGTTCATCGTCATCGCGTTCACGGACAGCTCGACGCCGGCCGCCGCCGCGCTCCGCAACAGCGCCGTGCTCTCCTTCGTCAGCCCTCGATCCGGGCCGGCGACCGGCACGGTCAGCGTGACCGAGGTGCCGCGCTCCCGCTGCAGGTCGGCGAGCGCGCCGGTGACCGTATCCGGCGTGACCGGGCGCTCGATGTCCACGTCCAGGTCGTTGCTGCCGGCCGCGTCCAGCGCCGCCCGGTAGGCGGCGGTCAGCTCCGCGCGGGAACACACGCTCTCCAGGTACGTGCCGGTCGCGCCGCCGGTCGACACGGTCACCTCGCCGCCCAGCCGGGCGATCGCGTCCAGGTCGGCCTGCACCCGCGGCGAGTCCAGCGGCACCGTGCCACCCCAGGTCGGCGCGCAGGCCTTCGACCGGTTCGCGACCACGAACGCGAGCGTGAAGTCGGTCTGGCCGGATGCGCGTACGGCTTCCGCGATGTCCAGCGAGCCGCTGGCGATGTCGACGTAGGGTGCCACCCGCAGCGGCGGCCGGGGATCGTCGGCGCTGGTGCACCCGGCGGCGAGCAGGACCGGCACGAGAACGGCGAGGCGTTTCCACAGCACGCCCCTGCTCAACGAACCGGTCCGCGGCCCGGTAGCTGTGAGCGCGGTCACAAATTGTAAGGAGCGCCGGGAGCCGGCCGAGGGAAGATAGTGAGGCGCTGGTTCCTACTGCTCGGAACGCTCGGGCTGATCATCGGTCTGCTGCTGGTCAACGGCGCGGTGACGAGCCGGCTCGGCGTGCCGGACGCGCCGGTCACGGGCACCGCCGCACCGCCGGAGCGGCACATCGTGCTCGCGTTCGACGGCGGCCCGGACCCGGCGTTCACGCCCGGGATTCTGGGCGTGCTGGCCGAGCACGACGTGCCCGCGGTCTTCTTCATGACCGGCGCGCGCATCGCCCGGTACCCCGGCATCGTGCGCGACGTCCGGGCCGCCGGCCACGAGATCGGCATCGACACCGCCACCACCCGGTACGCGCTGGCCGGTGCCGCGAACGTGTCCAGCACGCTGCTCCGCGCCACCGGCACCACGCGCGAGGCCCGGGACGGCGACCCGGCGGCGACGCTGACCGACATCCGGCGCGCGGTCATGCCGCCCGGCGGCGAGGGGGCGGTGGTGCGCTTCGCCGGCGGTGAGCGGACCGCGGCCGCGCTGGACGCGGTGATCCCGGAGCTCAAGCGGGCCGGCTACACGATCACCATGCTGCGGGGCGCCCCGGCGAACCCGCCCCCGGACGGCGCGGAGCGGGCGCTCGGGCTCGCACTGGTCGGCCTGGTGCAGGCCGGATGGACCGTGGCGAGCTGGTTCACGGTCGCGTTGCTGCTGCTCGGGGCGTTACTGCTGGCGCGATGCGCGCTGTCGCTGGTCCGGCGGCGGACCGGCCCGGGGGCCGGCTATGACCGCCGGGTCACCGTGGTCGTACCGGTACACAACGCGGCCGAGCGCATCACGGACGTGCTCGGCTCGCTGGGGCCGGCCGACGTCATCGTGGTCGACGACGGGTCCACGGACCGCACGGCGGAGCTGGCCGAGGCGTACCCGGGCGTCACGGTGCTGCGCCAGCGGCACGCGGGCCGGGCCGCCGCGCTGAACACCGGCATCGCGCACGCCACCACGGACGTGATCGTGCTGACGGACGGCGAGACGATCTTCCGGCCGGGCACCGTACCGGCGCTGATCGGCCCGTTCGCGGACCCGGCGGTCGGCGCGGTCGCCGCCGATACCGGCGCCGGGGCGCGACAGCGGGCATACGACGCGCTGCGCTGCCTGCCCACGGTCCCGGCCGCGGCGGGTGCGTACCGGCGGGAGGCGCTGCGCCAGGTCGACGGCCTCTCCGACGACACGCTGGCCGAGGACACCGACCTGACCGTCGCGGTGGTCCGGGCCGGATGGCGCGTGGTCGGTGCGCCGGACGCCCGCATCCCGGCCCGGCCACGCCCGTACACCGCGCTCTACGGCGACATGCAGGCGATGTGGAAGCACCGGCGCGTGCTCGTCGAGTCCGGTCCCGGCGGCCGCTACGGACGGCGGGCGCTGCTCGCGCTGCTGCTGTTCCACACGCTGCTGCCGTTGCTGGCGCCGCTGATCGACCTGTACCTGATCTACGGCCTGCTCTTCGACGACCCGGTGCGGACCGCGGCGATCTGGCTCGGCGCGCTCGCGCTGCAACTGCTCGGCGGCTCGTGGACCGAGGTCGTCCGGCGGCCGCTGACGTACCCGATGCTGGTCGCGGCCTCCCGCCACGGCCGTCGCGCGCCGCGCCGTAGCCGCGGGCTGGAGGCGCTGATGGGCGCGCGGCTGCCCACCGGGTCGGCCGCGACTACGGCCCGGCCAGGCGCCTGACCGCCTCGTCGATGACCTCCTCGCGTTTGCAGAACGCGAACCGGACCAGCGTCCGCGCCGGCTCCGCGTTGTCGTAGAAGACCTGCGTCGGGATCGCCGCGACACCGAGCCGCTCGGGCAGCTCCCGGCAGAACGCGATGCCGTCGCCGTCCGAGACGCCGGAGATGTCGGCCGTGATGAAGTAGGTGCCCTCGGACGGCAGCACGCGCAGGCCGGCCCGGGCGAGCCCGTCCGCGAGCCGGTCCCGGCGGGCCTGCAGGCCGTCCCGGAAGTCGCGGTAGTACGCGTCCGGCAGGTCGAGCGCGACCGCGATCGCGGGCTGGAACGGCGCGCCGTTGACGTACGTCAGGAACTGCTTGACCCGGGTGACCGCGCTGATCAGCTCGCGCGGGCCGCTGACCCAGCCGATCTTCCAGCCGGTGCAGGAGAACGTCTTGCCGGCCGAGGAGATGCGCAGCGTGCGTTCCCGCATGCCGTCCAGCGTGGCCAGCGGCACGTGCGGCGCCGCGCTGTCCGTGAAGACCAGGTGCTCGTAGACCTCGTCGGTGACCGCGTAGACGTCATGGTCCCGGCACAGCCGGGCGATCAGGTCCAGCTCGTCCCGGGTGAACACCTTGCCGGTCGGGTTGTGCGGCGAGTTCAGCAGCACCAGCCGGGTGCGGTCGGAGAACGCCGCGCGCAGCTGCCCCGGGTCGAAGGCGAAACGCCCGTCGGGGTAGAGCGTGACCGGGCGCCGCACCGCACCGGCCAGCGCGATCGACGCGGCGTACGAGTCGTAGAACGGTTCGAAGCAGACCACCTCGTCGCCCGGCTCGCAGAGCGCCATGATCGTCGCCGCGATCACCTCGGTCGCGCCCGCCGTGATCAGGATCTCGCCGTCCGGGTCGTACCGGAGATCCCAGAACCGCCGTTGGTGGCGCGCGACCGCGGCGCGCAGCTCCGGAATGCCCGGGCCGGGCGGGTACTGGTTCCGGCCGCCGCGCAGCGCCGCCTCCGCGGCGGCCAGCATCTCCGGCGGCCCGTCCGTGTCCGGGAAGCCCTGGCCGAGGTTGACCGCGCCCGTCCGGACCGCGAGCGCGGACATCTCCGCGAAGATCGTGGTGCCGAACGGGCGCATGCGCGCCACCAGTGGATCAGTCACCGGTCTACGAAACCACGACGAACTGCATACAGGTAGCGGTGGAGGCGTTGCCGGACGCGGTGCGCTTCACGATCTCCTTGCCGTCCAGCGTGATCCGGCAGGTGAGCTCCGAGTTCTCGGTGCCGAAGTGGATGCCGGTCACGCTGAGCAGGGGTGTCTCGGAGCCGAGCGTGAACTCCTTCCGCCACGGCAGCCGCACGTCCCGCTCCGACTTCGGCGTGGTGCCCGCCTCCGTGTACGTGACCGCGGCGTCGTCCGGGCCGGTGACCTCGTAGACGACCGTCGCGTCCGGGCTCGCGGTGACGCCGGCGCCGGTCGGGAGCAGGTCGTCCAGATCCGGCAGGCCGGGGATCTGGAACGGGTCCTCGGTCGCCGGCGCGGACCCGGTGGGCGCCGGGCGGGTCGGCTCCGGCGCCCCGGTCGGCAGCGGGGGCAGCGAGGGCAGGACGTCCTGCGCCGCGTTCCGCGCCTGGTTGAAGACCAGCACACCGGCCACGACCGTGCCCGCGCAGAGCAGCACCACGGCGGCCGCGATGATCGCGATGATCGGCTTCACCGAGCGCTGCTGCGGCGGTGGTGCCTGCTGCGGGTCGTAGGCCCAGTGCGCGGTGGGCGGCGGGGCGTACTGCGGCTGGCCGTACTGCGGCGGGCCGTACTGCACCGGCTGCTCCGGCACGCCCTCCGGGGGGCGTGCCCACGGGTTGGGCTGCTCGGGCTGCGGGGACGGCGGGTGGGGCTCGGTCATGGCCTCGGGGCTCCAGACGTGCGGGGCGATACACCGTGCACCAGCCTGCCCTATCCCGGCAATCGGCTTACCGACAGGTACCTGGGATGTTCTGTCCGTATAGGTCCCGCATAAATCCCCCAATCGCGCAATGTCCGTGAGCGAATACCCGGCCTTCGCGCACGCGGGTTGAGCAAAACTCCGCTACTCTGGCTGCCATGTGCGGAATCGTGGGTTACGTCGGCAACCGGCCGGCACTGAGCATCGTGTTGGACGGGCTGCGGCGGCTCGAGTACCGGGGTTACGACTCGGCGGGCGTCGCCGTCGTCGGTGACGGCGCGCTGCACACCGAGAAGAAGGCGGGCAAGCTCGCCAACCTGGAGAAGGCGCTCGGCGAGGGCCAGGCCGGCGGCATCACGGCCGGCACCACCGGCATCGGGCACACCCGCTGGGCCACGCACGGCGGCCCGACCGACCGCAACGCCCACCCGCACGTCTCGCAGGACGGTCGTGTCGCGGTCATCCACAACGGCATCATCGAGAACTTCGCCCGCCTCCGCGTCGAGCTCGAGGCGCTCGGCGTCGAGTTCAGCAGCGAGACCGACACCGAGGTTGCGGCGCACCTGCTCGCCATCGCGCTCACCGAGGTCAACTCCGAGGGCGTGACCGGCCCGCAGGCGCTCGCCGAGGCGATGCGCCGCGTCTCCCGCCGGCTGGAGGGCGCGTTCACGCTGCTCGCCGTGGACACCGCGATCCCCGGCGCGGTCGTCGGCGCCCGCCGCAACTCGCCGCTCGTGGTCGGCCGTGGCGAGGGAGAGAACTACCTGGCCAGCGACGTCTCCGCGTTCATCGAGCACACCCGCGAGGCGGTCGAGCTGGGCCAGGACCAGGTCGTGCTGATCACGCCGGAGGGCATCGAGATCACCGGCTTCGACGGCACGCCGGTCGAGGGCCGTCCGTTCCACATCGACTGGGACGCGTCCGCCGCCGAGAAGGGCGGCTACGACTACTTCATGCTCAAGGAGATCGCCGAGCAGCCGCAGGCGGTGGCGGACACGCTGCTCGGCCGGCTCACCGAGACCGGCGAGATCGTGCTCGACGAGGTCCGCCTCACCGAGCAGGACCTGCGCGACGTGGACAAGGTCTTCATCGTGGCGTGCGGTACGGCGTACCACTCGGGTCTGGTCGCGAAGTATGCGATCGAGCACTGGACGCGCATCCCGTGCGAGGTCGAGACGGCCAGCGAGTTCCGCTACCGCGACCCGGTGCTGGACCGCTCCACGCTGGTCATCGCGATCTCCCAGTCCGGCGAGACGATGGACACGCTGATGGCGCTCCGGCACGCCAAGGAGCAGAAGGCGCGCGTGCTCGCGATCTGCAACACCAACGGGTCCACCATCCCGCGCGAGTCCGACGCGGTGCTCTACACGCACGGCGGTCCCGAGGTCGCGGTCGCGTCCACCAAGGCGTTCCTCACCCAGCTCGTCGCCTGCTACCTGATCGGCCTGCACCTGGCACAGGTCCGCGGGATCAAGTACGCGGACGAGGTCGGCGCGGTCGTCAAGCAGCTCCAGGAGATGCCGGACAAGCTGCGCACCGTGCTCGAGTCGATGGAGCCGGTCCGCAAGCTCGCGCGTGACCTCGCGTCCGCGCAGCAGGTGCTGTTCATCGGGCGGCACGTCGGCTACCCGGTGGCGCTGGAGGGCGCGCTCAAGCTCAAGGAGCTGGCGTACATGCACGCCGAGGGCTTCGCGGCGGGCGAGCTCAAGCACGGCCCGATCGCGCTGATCGACCAGGGCACGCCGGTCGTCTGCATCGTCCCGTCGCCGGCCGGCCGCGGCGTCCTGCACGACAAGATCGTGTCGAACATCCAGGAGGTCCGCGCGCGTGGTGCCCGCACCATCGTGATCGCGGAGGAGGGCGACGACGCGGTCGTCCCCTACGCCGACGAGCTGATCCGCGTGCCGCGTACGCCCACGCTGCTGGCGCCGCTGGTCACCACGGTGCCGCTCCAGGTCCTCTCCTGCGAGATCGCCAGCTCCCGCGGCCACGACGTCGACCAGCCGCGCAACCTGGCCAAGTCGGTCACCGTCGAGTAGAGCCGGATCTCCGCTGAAGGCCGGCCCGCGTTCGCTCGCGGGCCGGCCTTTCCGTGCAGATCGATATACCCGCTCCCCGGGTGGTGCTGTCCGCATGCTCCCGCGGGCACCGGTCGTCGCCGGCGCTCCTCCCTGTCAGTTCCGCGGGTGGTCACCACGAGCCGCGGTCGGTGTCGCCGGTCACGTCCCGGCCGCGTCTCGCCGCGGCTTCGCGCGCGTTCGCCTCGTCGCCTGACGCTCCGGGGTTTCGGTGACCGGCGACGGAACCGGTGCCCGCGGGAGCACTGGGGAAGTGGGCACGCCGGAAGCGGGAAAATCTCAAGGAATGATCGAGGCGACCGCCTCGCGCAGCGCGACGGCCACGTCCGGCGCCGTGACCGGCCCGTGTTCCGCGGCGACGCGACCGGCGAGGCCGTGCAGGTAGGCGGCGGTGACCGCGGACCGGACCGGATCGACGCCCGCGGCCAGCAGGGACGCCAGCAGGCCGGCCAGCACGTCGCCGGTGCCGCCGGTGGCCAGCGCGGCGGTGCCGGTCGGGTTGACCCAGGCCGTACCGTCCGGCGCCGCGACGATCGTGCGGTCGCCCTTGAGCAGCACCACCGCGTGCATCCGCGCGGCCAGGGCGAGCGCGGCGCCCACCCGGTCCGATCCCGGCCCGCCACCGGCCAGCCGGGCGAACTCGCGGTCGTGCGGCGTGATCACCAGGGGTGCGTCGCGGTCCCGGAGCCGGTCCGCCGATGAGCCGTCGACCAGCATGGTGAGCGCGTCCGCGTCCAGCACGACCGGCAGATCCGTGCCGAGCACGTCGTGCAGCGCCGTGCGCGCGTCCTCGTCGGTGCCGATGCCGGAGCCGCAGAGCCAGGCCTGCACACGCCCGGTGCCGGCGACGGAGTCCGCCGCGACGACGGACGGATGCGCCCGGAGCACCTCGGCGCGGGCGGTTCCGGCATATCGCACCATGCCGGTCGGGCCGGCCAGCGCACCGGCGGTGGACAGCACGGCCGCACCCGGGTACGTGTGCGAGCCGGTGGCGATCCCGACGACGCCCCGGGTGTACTTCTCCGAGCCGGCGGTCAGCCGGGGCCACCACTCGGCGACGTCCGCGGCACCGGCGATCCGCAGCGCGGGCGCGGCCTGTGGCGCGATGCCGATGTCGACCAGCTCGACGTGACCGGCCAGCGGCGCGGCCGGACCGGCGACCAGTGCCGGTTTGAGACAGCCGAACGTGACCGTCACGTCCGCCGTGACGGCCGCGCCCGGCACCGCGCCGGTGTCCACGTCGACGCCGCTCGGCACGTCGACCGCGACCATGATCGGGCGCGGGGCGCGCACGGCCAGCGCCTCGACGATGCCGATGGCGGGCTCGCGCAGGCCGCCGGTGGCGCCGATGCCGACGATGCCGTCCATCACCAGGTCCGCGGGAAGCCGTTCGTCCCATCGGGTGCGAACCCGGCCGCCGGACCGGCGCAGCGCGGTCAGACCGGCCGGATGTGCCCGGTCCGGGCTCAGCAGCAGCGCGGTGACGTGCGCGCCGCGGCGGGCCAGCAGCGCGCCCGCGAAGAGCGCGTCACCGCCGTTGTTCCCGGCGCCGACCAGCAGCAGCACCCGGGCCCCGTAGACCCGGTCCAGCAGCAGCGCGCACCGGCGGGCGAGCCCGGCCGCGGCGCGCTGCATGAGCGTGCCGTCCGGGACCTCGCGCATCAGCGTCTCTTCCGCCGACCTCACGTCGGCGACCCGCCACACGCCCCGCATGCGAACTCCTAGCTCTCGGCTACCACCATGGCGGACGCGATGCCGCCGTCGTGCGACAGGGACAGGTGCCAGCGCGTGATCCCGCACTCGGCGGCGGCGGCCGCGACCGTGCCGGACACGGTCAGCCACGGCCGCCCGGCCGCGTCCGAGACCACCTCGCAGTCGTGCCAGCGCAACCCCGACGGCGCACCGAGCGCCTTCGCGACCGCCTCTTTCGCGGCGAACCGGGCGGCCAGCGACTCGGCGGGCCGCGGATTCCCGGACGCGGTATGCCGCTCGCCCTCGGTGAACAGCCGGTCCGCGAGCTGCGGCGTCCGTTCCAGCGCGCGGACGAACCGCTCGACGAGCACCACGTCCATGCCGACGGAAACGATCACGCTGTAGAGCCTAGTGGGGGAGTCGGCAACCCCTGTGGACAACCATGCGGTACGCGCGCCGGACGTCGTCCACAGGGCTTATCCGGCCCGGTGTCCGAGTGGGACGGTGGTCGGCATGGAAGTCATCGACGTCACCACTCCGGCGCTGCGGGCCTGCGCTGACCGGCTCGCGGCTGTGGCCCGCCGGCTGCTCGGCATGCCACCGGGCCGCCTGTCCGTCACCGCGCCCGGCTGGGCGGCGTCCGGCGCGTCGGCCGAGCTGGCGGATGCGGCCTGGTCCGCGCTGGATCGGTGCGGCACCGGCGTGGCGGCAGCGGCGGCGGGGCTCGCTCGTGCGGCCACGGCTTATGAGGCGGTCGACCGGTCGGCCGCCACCCGCCTCCGCCACCTGACCGGCGCACCGGGGGTGAAACGCGCATGGCCGTGACGTATGAACAGCTGTGGCAGGCGAGCCCGCCCGCGTGGCGGGCGTCCGCGGCGGCCTGGCGCGACCTCGCGGCATCCGGTGCCCGGCGTGCGCTGGAGCTGGCCGCCGGTGCGGTCGCGGTGACCCGCGTCTGGTCGGGTGCCGGCGCCGACGCGGCCATCGGCCGCCTCCGCCGGCTGCGGGACGATCTGGAGGCCGGCCGGCTCGCGCAGCTCGAGACCGCCACGGTTCTGACGGAATACGCGGCGGCCGTCCAGGCGGCAAAGGCTCGTCTGGCTGCGGCGGTCCGCGCGGCCGAGGCAGCGGGCCTGGCGGTCGAGATCACGGGCCGGGTGGTCGGCGCGTTCACCCCGGGCGGTGCGGTGCCGGTGGGTGGTGGGCCGTCGGTGGCCGTGGCGGCTGAGATCGAGGCGGCGCTGCGTGCGGCGGCGGTCGCGGACGCGGAGGCGGCGGTCCGGCTCGCGGAGCTGAGCGGTGCGGCCGGTCACGGGTGGGAGAGCGTGCCGCCGGGGCACCGGCCCGGGCCGGACGCGTCGCCGGCCACCACGCGCGCGTGGTGGGACTCGCTCACCCCGGCGCAGCGGCGGTGGCTGATCCGGCACGAGCCGACGCTGGTCGGTGGGCTGGACGGGGTGCCGATCACCGCTCGTGACCTGGCCAACCGCGCGCTGCTGGACCTGGCGCTGGAGGCGGCCCGCCTCGGCCTCCCGGTGGACGGGCTGCGCAGCGGCGCGGCGTCCGGCGGCGTCAGCCTGACCGGTGCCGACCTGCGTGGCGTGATCCCGGGCGACGCAGCCTACGCGCGGGACACCGCGCTCATCGGGTCGCTGGAGCGGCTGGCCGAGCGGGTGTCCGCGGACGCGGATCCGCCGCGTTACCTGGTGCGCTTCGACCCGTCGCGGGACGGCCGGGCGATCGTGGCGGTCGGCGATCCGGACCGCAGCGCGGCCGTGGTGACCTACGTGCCCGGCATGACCAGCGATCTCGCCTCGGCCGGTGGTGAGCTGGACCGGGCCGCGCGGGTTGCCGAGGCCGCGACCGAGCTGGACCCGGCGCGACGTACCGCGGCCGTGCTCTGGCTGGACTACGACGCACCGGACTTCCTGGACGAGGCCGTGTCCGCCGCACCGGCGCGGGATGCGGCGCCCGCGCTGCACCAGTTCCAGGAAGGGTTGCGGGCGTCGCACGAGGGCGACCCGGCCCGGCAGGTGGTGCTGGGCCACAGCTACGGCACCCTGGTCACCGGCGTGACCGCCCGCGATCACGGGCTGGACGCCGACGCACTGGTGCTGCTCGCCTCACCCGGTGCCGGGGTGGAGCACGCGACACAGCTGCGCGTGTCCGAGGTCTGGGCCAGTACCTCGATCACCGACCCGATCCAGCACGCGCCGGTGTCACCGGTCGCCGCGGTGACGGATGCCGCGCTCGCGGCCGCGGTGCCGGGCGCGGGCGCGGCCCTCGCCTACGGCCGGCCGGAGGACGACCTGTGGCACGGGCACAACCCCGCGGACCCGGATTTCGGCGCCCGCGTCTTCCCCAGCCAGGCCGACGCCGGGCACCTCGGCTACTGGGATCGTGGCGGGACGGCGCTGGACGCGCTGTCCCGCATCACGCTCGGACTACCACTTGCCGGAGTGGCCCCGTGACGGCCGGGTGGCGGTGCTGGACGGGCAGATCAGGCCGGGGTGAGCGACCAGTCGATCGGGGTGAGGCCGGCGTCCGCGAGGGCCTTGTTGCAGGCGCTGAACGGGCGGGTGCCGAGGAAACCGGCCGGGTTCATCGGGCTCGGGTGGCCGGCCTCCAGCACCACGTGCTGCGGGTTGGTGACCAGTGCGGCCTTCTTCCGGGCGTAGCTGCCCCACAGCATGAAGACCACGCGCGTGTCCAGCTCGTTCACGGCGCTGATGGTGGCGTCCGTGAACTCCTCCCAGCCTTTCTTCGCGTGCGAACCGGCCTTCCCCTCGCGAACCGTCATGATCGAGTTGAGCAGCAGGACGCCCTGCTCGGCCCACGGAGTCAGGTCGCCGGTGGTGGGCATGCCCGCGCCGACGTCGGCCGCGATCTCCTTGAAGACGTTGCGCAGCGACGGGGGCACCCGGACGCCCTCGCGGACGCTGAAGCTCATGCCGTGTGCCTGGCCGGCCTTGAAGTACGGGTCCTGGCCGAGCAGCAGCACGCGCACCCGCTCCGGCGGGCACAGCCGGTATGCCGTGAACAGGTCCTCGACCGGGGGGTAGACGGTCTGCGACGCATATTCCCCCGCGACGAACTCGCCCAGCTTGCGGGTCCGCTCCGCGTCCAGGTGCGGGGCGAGGACGGCCTGCCACGGCGCGGGCAGCAGGCTGACGAGGTCGAGGGACATGCTGGCGACTCCTCCACAGGGGAACTACGGGACGTGCGGTCGCACCGTATCGGACGGGTGCGACAGAACCGTCACAGCTTCTCCAGGAAGGAGATGAGCGCGGCGTTCACCTCGTCAGCGTGCTCCAGCATGACCACGTGCCCGCTGTCCGGGATTTCGATGAACTCCGCGTTCGGCAGGTGGCGGGCGATCTCACGCGAGTGGGTGACCGGCAGGATCTGGTCCTTGTCGCCCGCGATCACGAGCGTCGGGATGTCCTGCAGCGTGTCCAGCGCGGGGAACCGGTCATGCGTGTAGATCGTCCGCAGATAGCGCGTGACCGTGTCTGCCGTGGTGTGCGAGTTCATCGACTCGACGAACGTGACCAGCGCCGGGCTGGGCGCGCTGCCGCCGAAGCCGAACTGGCGGGTGAGCAGCCAGGCCAGGTCGGAGGAGGCGAGCCGGGCTCGGTCGATGACGCTGCCGGTGAGCCGGGTGGTCCGGGTGACGACCGGCAGGAACGGCGCACCGGCCCGCGCGGCCAGCGACGGCAGCGACAGCCGGGCCTCCTCCAGCTTGCCGCCGGACGTGGCCATCAGCACGACGCCGGACACCCGGGTGCGCAGCAGGTCCGGGTACCGCTCGGCCAGCGCCATGATCGTCATGCCGCCCATGGAGTGGCCGACCAGCACGATCGGGCCGGTCGGCACGGTGGCCTCGATGACCGCGTTCAGCGACTCGGCCAGCGCTTCCAGGTGGTAGTCGCCGGACTCCAGCTTGCCGGAGCGGCCGTGCCCCGGCTGGTCGTAGAAGACCATCCGGTAGTCGCCGCGCCGTACCAGCTCCTTGCGCTGGAAGTAGAACGTGCCCATGTCCAGGCAGAAGCCGTGCACGAAGACGATCGTGGGCTCGGCCTCCAGGTCAGCACCGGGCGCACCGGGAAAGTCCGGTTCGACCTCCAGCCCGTCGACCGGGTCGAGCACCTCGACGTGCAGGTCGGTGCCGTCCGGCGCGGTGATCATGAAGGACTCGTCGTAGGGCTGCTCGCCGAACTTCTCATCCGCGTACGGATCGATCGTGCCCCGCTTGGTGCGGCGCACGATGGTCCGCTCGGCGGCGACCCCGGCCGCGATGCCGGCGGCGGCGAGCCCGACCACGGCGCCGATGATCCCGGCGCGTTTCCCGACCTTGGGGGTGAAGACCGACGAAACCAGAGACGACGAGGACGATGACGCCGAACTCATGCTTGCCCTTCCTCCAGGCTGCGATAACGCTGTCGGACGAATCGAGCCACCACGCCACTCCCGCCGGCCACCCGCAACCGCTGCGGCGCCGCGTCGGCGCGCGCCGGGCTGGCTGGGACCCTGCTGGCCGGCGCTGAGCTGACCGGCGTCGGGTCGCTGGGCCCGCCGGTACCGGGTGCCGCGCCGGCTGGCATCGGGGCGCCGGTGCCGGGCGTGCCGGAGGGCCGCGGTTGCGGTCGCGAGCGAGCGGTGGCGGTCCGGGGTGGAGTCATGAGGTGGGCTCCGGGGGGAGGCCGTCGAAGACGCGGGCTACCCTGGCGCTGCCGAAGCGGGCGACGATCTCGTAGTTGATGGTGCCGGAGGCGGCGGCCCAGTCGTCGACGGTGGGCTCGCCGGCGTCGCCGGGGCCGAAGAGGGTGACCAGGTCACCGGCCTGAATCGGATCGTCGCCGCAGTCGACCATGAACTGGTCCATGCAGACGCGGCCGGCGATCGGGCGGACCCGGCCGCCGATCTGCACCGGGCCGCCGTTGGAGGCATGCCGGGGGACGCCGTCGGCATAGCCGATCGGGATCACCGCGATGGTGGACTCGACCGGTGTGACGTAGGTGTGGCCGTAGGAGACGCCGGAGCCGGCCGGTACCCGCTTGGCCAGCATCACCCGGGCGCGTGCGGTCATCGCGGGCCGGAGCCCGTCGGCGCGTCCGCCCATCGGCGACAGGCCGTAGATGGCGAGCCCGGGGCGGACCAGGTCGAAGTGCGCGTCCGGGCGGGTGAGCAGCGCGGCCGAGTTGGCGATGTGCCGGTAGCGCGGCCGGACACCGAACCGGGCGGCGACCTCCAGCCCGTCCCGGAACGCGGTCAGCTGCGCGTCGACGCTGGGGTGGCCGGGCTCGTCCGCGCACCCGAGGTGGGACCAGACGCCGACCACGTCGATCAGCCCGTCCGACTGTGCCTTGGCGGCCGCCTCCAGCAGCACCGGCCACTCCGCGGGCGTGGCGCCGCCGCGGCTCATCCCGGTGTCGATCTTCAGGTGCACGCGGGCGACGCGCTCGGCGCGCTCGGCCGCGGTGGCCACCTCGTCCAGCAGGCCGAGCGTGGCGACGCTCAGGTCGATGTCGCCCGCGACCGCGTCGTGCAGCGGCAGGCCGGGGGCGATCAGCCAGGAGAGCAGTGGCGCGGTCAGCCCGGCCTCACGCAGCGTGAGCGCCTCGGTCAGGGTGGCGACGCCGAGCCAGGTGGCGCCGCCGTCCAGAGCCGCCCGTGCGGAGGCGACCATGCCGTGCCCGTACCCGTCGCTCTTGACCACCGCCATGACCTCGGCGCTGGTCCCGGCGACGAGATGGGCCACGTTCGCCCGGATCGCGTCGAGATCAACTCGAACTTCGGCCTGCCACATGGCCCCAGCCTACTGACCGGTCACAGAGCCGCGCACCCCTTGTGACGTGGCAAGGCGCTATGGTTCCGGCGATGAGTGACGCGATCCGGCCGCTGCGCTGGTGGCATATCGACGAGTTGCTGCCGATCGAGGCCGACCTGTTCGGCGCCGAGAAGTGGACCGCCGGCATGTTCTGGAACGAGCTGGCGAACGGTCACTACTACGTGGTGTCACTGGACGACGCCGGCCGCGTGGACGGTTACGCCGGGCTGGCGATGCAGGAACCGGACGCCTGGGTGCAGAACATCGCGGTCCGCCGCGACCGGCAGCGGCACGGCGTCGGCCGCGCGCTGCTGGAGACGCTCCTGGCCGAGGCGGAGCGACACGGTGCGGAGCGGGTGCTGCTGGAGGTCGCGGTGGACAACGTGCCCGCGCAGCGGCTGTACGGCAGCTACGGTTTCGAGGGGATCGGCGTCCGCAAGGGCTACTACCAGCCGAGCAACACCGATGCCCTGATCATGGAGCGGGACCGGTAGCCTCCGGTGTCATCCCCCCGGATGAAAGAGTTTCACCGCCAGGGGAGGAGGGGGCGATGCCGGACGTGATCGTTCGCATGTGGGAGGTCAAGGCCCGGCCCGCGGGTCACGCGGAGTTGCTCACCTGGGTGTGCGACGCCGCGGTCCCGTCGATCGAGGTCTACCCGCTGCACATGTCCACCGAGGTGTTCTCCTCGACGGACAACCGGCTCGTGGTGATCTCCAAGTGGCGCAGCGGCCCGGTCGACCTGCCGGAGCCGCCGGAGCACCTGGTCGCACGGTCACCGCACGTCTGGGAGTTCACCCAAGTCGACCGATAAGTCCGATAAGTCCGGCTGGGGAAGCCCTATCATGCATCGGTGACCCGGACCGGGAGGCACCTCACGGCGCTCATCGCGTACCTGCTGATGGGCTTGATCGTGACCTTGCCGCTGTGGCGGGATCCGGACCGGGCCGTGCCGGCGGCCAACGAAGGTGACCACGCGTTCTTCGAGTACGTGCTGGCCCGGGCCGCCGCACTGGTGACCGGCGACGTCAGCGACCCGTTCGTCACCGATCAGCTCAACGTGCCGCTCGGCGTGAACCTGATGGCGAACACGTCCGTGCTCGGCCTCGGCATCCCGCTGGCGCCGGTCACGCTGCTCGCCGGTCCGGCCGCCACGATCGCGCTGCTGGTGCTGCTCGGTCTGGCGCTCACCGCGTACGGCTGGTTCTGGGTGTTCCTGCGCCGGCTGCGCGTGTCACCGGTCGCGGCCTGGGTCGGCGGCGCGTTCTGCGGCTTCGCGCCCGGCGTCTACACGCACGCGCAGGGGCACCCGAACTGGACCGCCCAGTTCCTGCTCCCGTTCGTCGTTCACCTGCTCTTCAGCCCGAGCCGGAGGAACGGCCTGACGCTCGGCCTGATCATGGCGTGGCAGGTGTTCATCAACGAGGAGGCGCTGTTCTTCACCGGCCTGGGCTGCGCGGTCTTCGGCCTGCTGTTCCTGGCGCTGCGCCCGCACGAGGTGGACAAGCGGCGGTTCCTGACCAGCCTCGGCGTCGCGCTGGCGGTGGTGGTCCCGTTGGTCGCGTACCCGCTGTGGGTGCAGTTCACCGGCCCGGGCAGCTACCGCGGCGTACCGGAGTTCACCACCAGCTACGGCAACGACGTGACCGCGTTCGTCTCGTTCGCCACGCACTCGCTGGCTGGGCCGATCTCCCCGTTCGGCCACCTGACGCCGAACGAGACCGAGCAGAACGCGGCGTTCGGCATCCCGCTGGTGATCACGTTCGTGGTGCTCGCGGTGCTGTTCCGGCGCCGGGCCGCCGCGCTCGCCGCCGCCTGCACCGCCGTGGTCTTCGCGGTCCTCTCGGTCGGCCGGGACGTGATCGTCAACGGGTACGGCGACGTGACCCGCCCCGGCCCGTGGGAGCCGTTCGCGCACCTGCCGCTGTTCGACTCCGTGGTGCCGACCCGGCTGTCGCTGATCGCGATCCCGTGCGTCGGCCTGCTGCTGGCGCTCGCGGTGGACCGGTCCCGGGCCGGGGTGGCGCTGGTCGTGGCCGCGCTGGTGCCGATCGTGCCGATGCCGCTGACCACCGAGCGGGTCGCCGCGGTGCCGGCCTACATCGCGGAGCGCGGCTACCGCGCACATCTCGCGGACGGTGGCAGCATGCTGGTCACGCCGCGGGTGTGGACGGACACCACAGGCATGCGCTGGGCCGCCCGGACCGGCCTGGACTTCCCGCTGGCGCTCGGCTACTTCCTCGGTCCGGACCCGTCCGCGGACGGCCGGGCCATGTTCGGCCCGTGGCGGCGGCCGACGCACGCGTTGATCGTGTCGGTCAGTGCGACCGGGTTCGTCCCGCCGCTGACCGCGGTGGACCGGGCCGCGTTCGCCGCGGACCTGGCCTACTGGCAGACGTCCGTGATCGTGCTGCCGAATGACCAGCCGTACCGTGCGGCCGTGGAGGCGCTGCTCACCGGCCTGACCGGGCGCGCTCCCAGCCGTACCGGCGGGGTCTCGGTCTGGGATCTCTAGAGCCGGTATCGACGTGCGGACCGCGCCCCGGCATACCGGCTCTAGCTCTGCCAGGATCGCCAGAGCGCGGCGTAGGAGCCGTTCGCGGCCAGCAGTTCGTCGTGTGATCCACACTCCACGATCCGGCCGTCCTCCACCACCGCGACCCGGTCCGCGTCGTGCGCGGAGAAGAGCCGGTGCGCGATCGCCACCACGGTCCGGCCGGCCAGCACCGCCGCCAGCGAGCGTTCCAGCGACCGGGCCGCGCGCGGGTCGAGCAGCGACGTCGCCTCGTCGAGCACCAGCGTGTGCGGGTCCGCGAGCACCAGCCGGGCCAGCGCCACCTGCTGCGCCTGCGCCGGGGTGAGCGGGTGTCCACCCTCGCCGACCACCGTCTCCAGCCCGTCCGGCAGTTCGGTCGCCCAGCCGAGCGCGTCCACCGCGGCCAGCGCGTCCGTGATCTCGTCGGCACCGGCGCCGGGCCGGGCCAGCACCACGTTGAAGCGCAGCGTACCGGCGAACACGTGGTGTTCCTGGGTGACCAGCGCGACCTCGCCGCGCAGCCGTTCCGGCGGGAGCGCGGACACCGGCACGCCGCCGACCGTGAGCGCGCCGGACCCCGGCCGGTGCACCCCGGCCAGCAGCCGGCCCAGCGTGGACTTGCCCGCGCCGGACGGCCCGACCACGGCGAGCCGCTCGCCGGGCGCGATGTCCAGCGAGACGCCACGCAGCACCGGACGGCCGGGCACATAGGCGAACGTCACGTCGTCGAGCCGGATGCCGTTCCCGCGCGGCACGTCGGTGGACTCGCCGCCGGCCGTGCGGACGTTCCCGACGCCTATCACCCGGGCCAGCGCGGCCTGTCCCTCCTGCAGGTCCTCCAGCCAGGAGAGCACCTGGTCGATCGGGTTGACCAGCTGCTGCATGTAGAGCACGGCCGCGATCACGGTGCCCAGTGTCATCCAGCCGTTCGCGTAGTACAGCCCGCCGAGCAGCAGCGTCCCGGCGATCGGCAGCACGTAGGACGTGTCCGCCAGCGGGTACCAGACCGTGCGCAGGAACAGCGTGTAGCGCTCGGCCCAGTAGGAGCCGCTGATGTCCGCGTCCGTCTGCCGGCGGCGGCGCTCGTGCAGCCGCAGCGCCTCCACGGTTCGCGCGCCCTCGACGGTCTCGGCCAGTCCCTCGGTGATCCGCGCGTACGCGGCCCGCTCGCGCAGATAGCCACCGGCGGCACGGCGCAGGTACCACCGGGTCGCCGGCCACAGCGTCGGCACCGCGATCAGCGGGACCAGCAGGAACAGCGGCGACACCAGCGCCAGCGCACCGATCAGCAGCACGATGGTGATCAGCGCGGTGAGGATCTCCGGCGCGGCCCACTGCACGCTGTAGGCCAGCGAGGAGACGTCCCGGGTGGTCCGGGTGAGCAGGTCGCCGGTGCCGGCCCGCTCCACGGTCCCGATCGGCACGGACAGCACCCGGTCGACGAACTCCTCGCGCAGCTCGGCCAGCACCCGCTCGCCGAGCCGCGCGGACGCGTACCGCGCGAAGTACACCAGCACGCTCTGCACGATGACGAACCCGGCCAGCGCCAGACCGACCCGGTCCAGCGTGCCGGCTGTGCCGCCGGCCCGGATGATCTCGACCAGCTCGCCGAGCAGCCAGGGGGAGGCCAGGCCGCAGAGCGCGCCGAGCCCGTGCAGGCCGAGCATGACGCCGAGTTCGCGCGGGTGGCGGCGGAACAGGCCCAGCACGTACCGCCGGACCTCGCCGCCGTCGGCGATCGGCAGCTGCGTCATGACGCCTCCTGGCGGGTGACCGTCGCGGCGTAGCGCGGTTCGCCGGTGAGCAGCTCGCGATGCGTACCCTCCGCGATGACCTTGCCGTCCTCGACGTAGCAGACGCGGTCCGCGTGCGTCAGCACCAGCGGGCTGGTCGTGCAGACCACGGTGGTGCGCCCGGTGCGCGCCGGGCCGAGCCGGCTCGCGATTCGCGCCTCGGTGTGCGCGTCGACCGCGCTGGTCGGCTCCACCAGGATCAGGGTCTCCGGGTCCGCGCACAGCGCCCGGGCCAGCCGCAGCCGTTGCTGCTGCCCGCCGGAGAACTCCCGCCCGCGCGCCGCGATCTCGGTCTCCAGCCGGTCCGGCAGCGCGTTCACGATGTCCTCCGCCGCGGCCGTGCGCAGCGCGTCCTCGACCGGGCCACCGCCCAGCGCATCGCGCAGCGGGCCGGCGAACAGCCGCGCCTCGTTCTCCGCGAGCAGCACCCGGAACCGCAACTCATTAAGATCAAAATCCCGCAGCGGTACGTCGCCCAGCCGCGCCTCCGAGTCGGTGAACCGCGCCAGCCGCTCCGCGATCGCGGCCCCGTCCGCCGGGTCGGCCGCCGCGATCGCGGTCAGCACGCCCGGGCGCACCAGCAGCCCGGAGCGCGGATCGGCCAGCGCCGCCGGCTCCCGCGGCATCGGCACCGGGTGTGCCGGCGACGCCGGGTCCGGTTCCAGGTCCAGCAGCCGGACCAGGCGGCGCGCGGAGACCAGCGCGACCGCGATCTTGTCGGCCGCCTCGGTGAGCGTGCGCAGCGGCGGGACCAGGAACGCGGTGTAGCCGTAGAACGCGACGAGCTGGCCGGCGGTGAGGTCGCCGGCCAGCACCAGCCGCGCGCCGAGCCAGACGACCAGCGCCAGGAACAGCCCGGGTAGCAGCACCTGTGTCGCCTCCAGCACGGCGCCGACGCGGCCCACCCGTACGCCGGCGGCGCGCAGCTCCTGCGACTCGCTGCGGTAACCGGCCGCGAACAGGTGCTCGCCGCCGACGCCGCGCAACACGCGCAGCCCGGTGACGATGTCCGCGGCCCGGGTGGTGAGCTTGCCCTGGCGCGTCCGGTACGCCTCCTGCCGGGCCTGCAACGGGCGGAGCAGCAGCGCGACCGCGGCTAGCAGCAGCGGCACGCCGATCAGCACCACCAGGCCGAGCTGGGTGGACGTGCCCAGCATGATCGCGGTGACGACCACGACCGCGGCGACCGCGCCGATCGCCCGGTCGACGATCTCGATCGCGCTGCCCAGCTGCTCGATGTCCGAGACGCCGATGCTGACCACCTCGCCGCTGGACATCCGGCGGGGGAGCGCGGCGCCGACCCGGGCGGACTGCCGCACGGTGAGCTGCACGGTTCCGTACGCGGTGTCGAGCCAGTTGTGTGCGCCGAACCGGTGCCGGAGGATCCCGGCCACGGCCTGCACCACGCCGAGCGCGAGTACGGCACCGGCCCAGCCGGCGAGCTCACCCGCGTCCCGGCCGGCCACGCCGCGGTCGACCGCGATGCCGATCAGCGCCGGTGCCAGCGCCATCGAGCACATCCACAGCACGCCGAGGCCGACCGAGACGGCCAGCTTGTGCCGCACCCGAAGGACCATCCACCACAGCAGGCGGCCCGCCGACCGGTGGTCGGCGACTCCCGGATCCGGCCGCGGCAAGTCACGCATAGTTACGAAAAGCTACTGTGCGGAGCGGGTCGGGATCCACCGAATTAATTACGCCCGGCAGCTGATCTCCATGCCGTCGCCGACCGGGAACTCCACGCTCACGTAGCCGGCCGCGGGGTCGCGCACGTACTCCAGGTATGGCGCCATGGTCGGGAAGCTGACGTCGTCCGCGACGACCAGCGCGCCCGGGGCCAGCCGGTCCTCCAGCAGGCGCAGCACCGGCAGGCACAGCTCCTTCCAGCCGTCGAGCAGCAGCAGGCCGATCGGGCCGGGCTCGCCGGCGAGCGTGGCCAGCGCGTCGCCGGCCAGCACCGTGACCGCGTCCGCCAGGCCGGCCTCGGTGAGGTTGGCCCGGGCCGCGGTCACCTTCGCGGCGCTCAGCTCCGTGGTCACCACGTGCCCGGCGCCGTTGTCGGCCACGGCCGCGGCCAGGTAGAGCGTGGAGATGCCGAACGACGTGCCGAACTCCACCACGCGCGCCGGCCGGGACGCCCGGACCAGCGCGTAGAGCAGATCACCGCCGCGCGCGGAGATCGGCATGTAGGCGTCGGCCAGCAGGTCGGCGCGCTCCTGCGCGGAGGCGCCGGCGTCGGGGCGGGGGTGCGGCCGGTCCTCGTCGAGGTCGGCGGCGGCGTGCAGACGGTCGAGAACGGTACGCACACGAGGCGTTGACAGACAGTTCATCCGGGTAGAGTGGACGCAACGTTGCGTCTAGTCAAGCGCGATTATTGTCGGGCATGAAAAAGCATGAAGAAAAAAAGGAGAAAACGGGCGTGACGGCGCATCGAGGCAACCGCCACGGCCGCAGCGAAGAGGCGCGACTCAGCATCCTGGAAGCGGCCGACGATCTGCTGGTCGAGCGCGGCTACGCGCGCCTCACGATCGAGGGGATCGCGGCCCGCGCGGGCGTGGCCAAACAGACCATCTACCGGTGGTGGCAGTCCAAGGCCGACGTGCTGCTGGAGGCGTTCAGCACGGACGCCCGCGAGGCGCTGAGCCCACCGGACACCGGTGAGCTCGGCACCGACCTGCGGCTGCATCTGCGCGGCCTGGCGACGTTCCTGACCGAGCACGACGCCGGTGCGGTGTTCCGCGCGCTGCACGGCGAGGCGCAGCACGACGCCACGCTGGCCGCCCGGCTGCGCGCCGAACACCTGAACCGGCAGCGCGAGCTGGACCGGGCGCCGCTGGAACGCGCGGTGACGCGCGGTGACCTGCCGGCCGGCCTCGACCTGGACCTGCTCGTCGACACGCTGGTCGGGCCGATCTACTACCGGGTGCTGGTCACCGGCGACCCGGTCGGCGCGGAGTTCACCGACCGGCTGGTGGACGAGGCACTACGGGGGCTTCACTCAGCGGGTCCGCGAGAAGCTGAGTGAATGCGAGCTCGGCGGCACCGATCAGCGCCGCGTCCTCACCCAGCTTCGGCGTCCGCAGGCGCAGCAGCTCGCGGCTGGCCGGCAACGCGAGCGAGTTGAGCCGCGACCGCACCTGGGCGGCCGTGGTCAGGTAGAGGTTCCGTAGCGTACCGCCGAAAATGACCATCTCCGGGTTGAAGATGTTGACCAGGTTGGCGACGCCGAGGCCGAGCCACTCTCCGATCTGACGCAGCGCCTCGTGGCTGCCCGGGTCCCCGCGCATCGCGGCGATCAGCTGGTGCGCGGGGATCCGGCCGCTGCCGTCCGTGCCCAGCGCGTGCAGCAGCGCCTCCTCGCCGATCTCCGACTCCCAGCAGCCGCGCGCGCCACAGCTGCTGCAGGTACGGCCGCCCGGGTGCACGATCATGTGGCCGACCTCGCCGGCGTACCCGCCGTGGCCGGTGATCAGCGTGCCGTGCGCGATGATCCCGGCGCCGATCCCGACCTCACCGTGCAGGTAGATGACGTCCTCGGTGTCCACCGCCACGCCGCGCAGGTGCTCGGCCAGCAGCGCCAGGTCCGCGTGGTTGCCGACCCGGACCGTGTGGTCGCCGCCGAGCGCCTCGGCCAGCGGTTCGGCGAGCGGCTCGTCCACCCAGCCGGCCTTGGGGGTGAGCCGGACCAGGCCGTCGTGCCGGCGGACCATGCCCGCCACGGCCACGCCCACGCCCACGTACCGGCCGCCCTCCGGCGCCGCGTGCTGCATCTCCTTCACGAACGCGGCCAGCGGGCCGACCACCTCGGAGACGCGCAGGTCCCGGGGACGGTCGTAGACGCGCTCGTCCAGCACCTCACCGCCCAGCCCGACCCGGGCCGCGCGCAGCCGGTCGACCTCGATGCTGAGCGCGTACGCGTACACCCGGCTGGACTCCGGCAGCACCACCAGCGACGGCCGGCCGGCCCGGCGGGAACCGCGTGGCGCCTCCTCGCGCACCAGCCCGGCCGCCGTCAGATCCGCGGTCAGCGCCCCGATCGTGCTGCGGTTGAGCCCGAGCCGGGTGGTCAGCTCCGCGCGGGAGATCGGCCCGTGCACGTGCACATAGCGCAGCAGCGCCCCGAGGTTCTGCCGGCGGACCTCGTCCTGGCTGGGTCCGGCGCGCATCAGTGTGAACTCTCCATGGTGGACCTGGGCTTAACGGAGACCGGTGGCCGCCGCGCGACGCCGGGACAGCGCATCGATGCTAGCGGCGGCGAGTAGCACGCCACCGGTCCACGCGAATTTCGCACCCGCGCTCGCGTTCATCAGGCCCATGCCGTTGTCGATCACCGCCACCACCGCGCCGCCGATCACCGCGTCGATGATCCGGCCCTTGCCACCGAACAGGCTGGTCCCGCCGATCACCGCGGCGCCGACCGCGTAGAGCAGCACGTTGCTGCCGCCGGTGTTCGCGTCGACCGAGGCGGCCCGGCTGGCCGCCACCACGCCGCCGATCGCGGCCATGAAGGAGCAGATGACGAAGACCGAGATGCGGATCCGGTCGACGTTGATGCCGGCCCGGCGCGCGGCCTCCCGGTTGCCGCCGACCGCGTAGACGTGGCGGCCGTACGCGGTGCGGTGCAGCACGAACGTCAGGATCACCAGCAGCAGCACGATCAGCGGCACCACCACCGGCACGCCCTTCAGCGAGGTGATCAGCACGTTCCGGCTGCGCTCCAGGTTGAGCACGTAGACCGCGGTACCGACCACCGCGACCAGCGCGCCGATCCGGGCCAGCACCACGCCGAGCGGATCGGTGATCAGCCCGCGCCGATGCCGGTTGCGCCACTGCCAGAGCTGGATGCCGGCGTAGATCAGCACGCCGAGCGCGAACAGCGCCCAGCCGAGCGCCGGTGGTACGTTCCGGTTCGAGACCGAGAGCAACACGTCGTCCCGGACCGGCACGTTGGTGCCACCCTTGATCAGGATCAGCGCCACGCCCTGGAACGCCAGGAACGCGGCCAGCGTGACCACGAACGACGGGATGCCGACCTTCGCCACCATGAACCCGATGGACACGCCGATCACCGCGCCGGTGGCCAGCGCGGCCAGCGTCGCCGCGTACCACGGCCAGCCCTGGTAGGTCAGCAGCACCGCGAGCACGGACGCGCAGACGCCGCTGGCGTACCCGGCGGAGAGGTCGATCTCACCGAGCAGCAGCACGAAGACCAGGCCCATCGCGATGATGGTGACCGCGGCGCCCTGGGTGAAGAGGTTCGCGAAGTTGCCGGCGCTGAAGAAGGCCGGCCGCATCACGCCGAAGAACACACAGAGCGCGATCAGCCCGAGTACCGCCGGCAGTGAGCCGATGTCGCCGCCGCGCACCCGGCGCAGGTAGTCGCGGACGTGCCCGCCCACCGTCGGCTCCGTGGTCACCTCGGCCCCCCGTTCTCCGCCAGGCCGAGCTCGCCACTGCGCCCCGCCGTGATCAGTTCGACGATCTGCGAGTGCGTCACGTCCGTGGTCTTCACCTGCGCGGCCATTCGCCCGAGGTAGAGCGTGGCGATCCGGTCCGAGATGGCGAAGACGTCGTTCATGTTGTGCGAGATCAGCACGACCGCCAGCCCGCGGTCCGCGAGCCGGCGGACCAGCTCCAGCACCTGCGCGGTCTGTGCCACGCCGAGCGCGGCCGTCGGCTCGTCCAGGATGACGACCTTGCTGTTCCAGAGCACGGCCTTGGCGATCGCGACGGTCTGCCGCTGACCGCCGGAGAGGCTGGACGCGTGCTGGCGCAGCGACTTCACCGTGCGCACGGACAGGCTGGCCAGCGTCTCCGACGCAAGCTGTTCCATGGTCGGCTCGTCCAGCACCAGACCGCTGCGCTTCTCCCGGCCGAGGAACATGTTCTGCACGATGTCGAGGTTGTCGCAGAGCGCGAGGTCCTGGTAGACGACCTCCAGCCCGAGCGAGGCCGCGTCCCGCGGGCTGTTGATCGAGACCGGCCGGCCCTCGAAGAAGATCTGCCCGGAGTCGATGGGGTAGATGCCACTGACGCACTTGACCAGCGTGGACTTGCCGGCGCCGTTGTCACCGACCAGCGCGGTGACCTCGCCGGGGTGGACCGCGAAGTTCACGTCGCGCAGGACCTGGACCGGGCCGAAGCCCTTGTCGATCCCGCGCAGTTCCAGCAGGGGTGTCCCGGACACATCTCTCCTAGCGATTCGCGCGCCGCCCGGAACGTCGTCCCGGGCGGCGCGGTTCTCTCCGGCTCTAGCTGACGCCGGCCTCGGTGCACTTGACCGCGTACACACCGGTGCACAGCTGCGCCGCGGTCCAGTAACCGTCCGCGACCACGTCCTTGACGCTATCGAAGAAGATCGCCTTCGGGGTGAGCAGCACGGACGGAACCTCCCGGCCGGTCTCCGGATCGGTGACCTTGCCCGGCACGTCCTTCCGCTCGCCCTTCGACAGCGCGATGGCCAGCTCGGCCGCCGCGTCCGCCTCCTGCTTGACCGCCTTGTAGACGGTCATGCACTGGTCGCCGACGAGAATGTTCTGCAGCGCCTGCACGTCCGCGTCCTGGCCGGTGACCGGCACCTTGCCGTTCAGGCCGTTCCGCTTCAGCACGGTCACGACCGCGTTGCCGAGCCCGTCGTTCGCGGCCAGCACGCCGTCGATCTTGTTGTTCGTCTGGGTGAGCATCTGCTCGAAGATCGTGCCGGCCGTGGTGTTGTTCCACTGCGGCACCGGCTCCTGCGGCCCCTTGATGTAGGTGCCGTTCTCGTACAGCGGGTTCAGCACCGACTCGTAGCCCTGCTGGAACAGCGTGGCATTGTTGTCGGTGGGCGAGCCGTGCAGCTCCGCGACGACCGGCTTGGTCACCTTCAGGTCGGTCAGGCACTTCTGCAGACCTTCGCCCTGCAGCTTGCCCACCTGCACGTTGTCGAAGCTCACGTAGTACTCCGCGCTGCCGCCGAGCGTGAGCCGGTCGTAGTCGATCGTGGCCACACCCTGGCTCTTCGCCTTGTCGAGCACGGCCTTACCGGTGCCGGAATCGAGGTTGGTGATCATCAGAACCGTGGTGCCGTTCGTGATCATCTGGTCCGCGATGGTCTGGAACGCGTTTTTGTCGCCCTGCGCGTTCTGAATGTCATACTCGACGCCAGCCGCCTTGAACGCCGCCTCAAGATACTTCCGATCCGCCGTCTCCCAGCGGTTCGACGAGGCACTGTCCGGCAGAATGACGCCGATCTTGGCGGGTCGCGCGTCCCCGGTGCCCGAGTCGTCGCCGCACGCGACGAGCGTGCCCGCAGCAAGGCCGGCCGCGGCCAGCGTGGTCAGGACTCTGCGCATTGTGCATGGTCCTTTCGTGTGGTGAAGCTCCCTGCGATATCGAAGATTTGTTGTGTCCGGCAACGTATTTCGCCTGTGGCGCGTGGCACAACCCCCTCTTTTGTTTAGTGGCATAACAATTTCGCAACACGCCCGACACACGCCCAAAATGCAAGATCAACTAACGCCGTGGTACGCCCCCGCGCCCCCGGGTGCGGAGGGCTCCCCGGCGCGGCTTGCCGTGTACGGCTTACCTGCTCGCGCGGCTTGCGGCGCGGCGTGGTCACGTCTCCGCGCGGCTTCTGCCCGGCGCTGCTTGCCTTCCGTGCGGCTTGTGTGACCGCGGGTTCGCGGATCCACCTGCTTGGGCTGCTGCCGCTTCCGTGGCGTGCGCTTCCGCGTGGCGTGCGGTTCCGTGCGGTGTGCGGTTCCGTGCGGTGTGCGGTTCCGTGCGGTGTGCGGTTCCGTGCGGTGCGCGTTTCCGTGCGGTGCGGTTCAGCGTGGTGTGCGCTTCCGCGTGATTTGCAGCCCGCTGCAGCTTGCTCCCCGGTGTGCTCTGGAGGGGCTCGCTCCTTGGCACCCGGCTTGCCGCCCCAAGCGGCTTGCTCGCCGATGCCTTCCGTACCCTCGCTCGCCGCGCCTGGTGATCACATCCGCCGTGGGACCGAAGCCTGTGTGATCAATCAGTGGAGCAAAACGGAGGTCATCTAGCGAAGTTGATATACCTGACGCTCCACTGATTGATCACCCAGGGCGCGGCAGCGTCGATCACCGACGGTCAGCGCACTCCATGTGGGGCGACATATAACGACATATCGGGCGCAGAGCGTCGACAGAGCCAGATTGCCGAAGCAAGGCCGAGTGAGCGCGACCTGAATGCCGCTGTGGGGTCGCGTGCCGCTCCAGGGTCGAGTGCCGAAGCAGGACTGGGTGCGGCGGGCGCAAGCCCGGGGAATGGGCAACAGGGCCGGAGCGAGCGGACCGCACCACGCCGCGAGCGGACCCATCAGTATTTACGCGAAACGCAGCCCTCAACCAGTGGCGATAGGTGCGAAGATCGCACCGGCGGCGTCCGGAAAGGCGGACGGCGGGACCTCGACCTGGAGTCCGCGACGCCCGCCGGAGACGAAGACGGTCTCCTGGCCCTCCGCGGACGAGTCGACCACGATTCGGAGGCGGGAGCGCTGGCCGAACGGAGAAATGCCGCCGGTCACGTAGCCGGTGGCGCGTTCGGCGGCGGCCGGGTCGGCCATCGTGGCGCGTTTGCCGCCGAGCGCGGCCGCCAGCGCCTTCAGGTCCAGGGAGGCCGAGACCGGGACCACGCCGACCGCGAGTTGGCCGTCAACGGTTGCGACCAGCGTCTTGAACAGGCGCGTCGGTGCGACGCCGAGCGCGGACGCGGCCGCCTCGCCGTAGGAGGTGGCCTTGGGGTCGACCTCGTACGTGTGCGCGGTGAACGCGATCTTCTGCCGGGTGAGCAGCGTCGTCGCCGGGGTGCCGCCGGCCTTGCTCGCAGACTTCGCCACGAGCCCAAGGGTATCGGTCAGTAGATGCCGAGCTCCTGGCAGGCCGCGGCGAACGCGTCGGTGCACAGCTCGCTGCGGGTGACGTAGCCGTCGACGACCACGGATTTCACGTCCTGCCGGAAGATCGCCTTCGGAGTGAGCAGCACGGACGGGACCTCGCGGCCGCTCTCCGGGTCGGCGACCTTGCCGGTGACCTCCTGGCGTTCGCCCTTGGCCAGTGAGATGGCGAGCTTCGCGGCCGCGTTGGCCTCTTCCCTGATCGCCTTGTAGACGGTCATGCACTGGTCGCCCGCGAGGATGTTCTGCAGGCCCTGCACGTCCGCGTCCTGGCCGGTGACCGGCACCTTGCCGTTCAGGTTGTTCCGCTTCAGCACCTGGATGACCGCGTTGCCCATGCCGTCGTTCGCGGCCAGCACGCCGCGGATGTTCGGGCTCTGCGTGAGCATCTGCTCGAAGATCTTGCCGGCCTCCGTGTTGCTCCAGTCCGGGACGGCCTGCTCCGGGCCCTTCACGGCGGCGCCGCTCTGGTAGAGCGGGTTCAGCACGGACTGGTAGCCCTCCTTGAACAGCGTGGCGTTGTTGTCGGTGGGGGAGCCGTGCAGCTCCGCGATCACCGGCTTGGTGGCCTTCAGTGCGGTCAGGCACTGCTGCAGGCCCTCGCCCTGGAGCTTGCCGACGGCCACGTTGTCGAACGAGACGTAGTATTCGGCGCCGCCGCCGAGCGTGAGCCGGTCGTAGTCGATCGTGGCGACGCCCTTGGCCCGTGCCTTGTCCAGGACCGCCTTGCCGGTGCCGGAGTCCAGGTTGGCGATCATCAGCACCGTGGCGCCGTTGGTGATCTGCTGGTCGGCGATGGACTGGAACGCGGTCTTGTCGCCCTGCGCGTTCTGGATGTCGAACGAGATGCCGGCGTTCTGGAACGCGCTCTCCAGGAACTTGCGGTCCGCCGTCTCCCAGCGGTCGGACGACGAGCTGTCCGGAAGGATCACGGCAATCTTCGGGATCGCGTCGTCGGCCGCGTCGTCACCTCCGCAGGCGGCGATCGAGCCGGCCGCGACGATGGCGGCGGTGAGGGTGGCGAGACCGCGGCGCATACGTGGACCTTTCATCCGCTTCAGAGGACAAATCCCACTATGCCCGGCTGAGGCCCGCATTTCGGCAGATCAAGACATATTCCTCGACGGTACGGGCCGACAGAGCAACGTTACGGGGGCGTCGGCCACCCGGGTGAGCACCAGCGACAACTCCTCCGGACCGCTGAGTCGCAGGTCACGACGCAACTGGGCGACGTCGAGCGCGGAACCGCGCTTGAGGATCTCGACCCGGCCCACCTCGCGCCGCCGCAGCTCGGCGCGCAGTCGCTTCAGCGAGAACGGCATCGTGTCCAGTACCTCCAGGCAGCGGCCGAAACCGGTCGCCACCGGCGTGTCCGCATAGACGTAGGCGATCTGCGGGTCGGCCAGGACGCCGCCGACCCGATCCGCGAACGCGGCCACCAGGTGTGCCCGCACGACCGCGCCGTCCGGGTCGTAGACGTACCGCCGCACGCCGCCGACCCCGGCGGGCACGTCCGGCTCGCCGGTCAGCTCGCCGCCGTCCGGCAGCACCGCGGCGCGGCGCGGCACACCGGCCAGCGGCCCGCACCAGAACGCGGCCTCCACCACGTCGCCGCCCACGCTCACCCACTCCGCCTCCGCGCCGTCCGGGATCAGCTCGTGATCGATGCCGGGGGAGAGCTTCAGCACGGTACGCGGCACGCGTGCGGCCAGCCCGGCCACGAAGTCCCAGGGCGGGGAGAACGACGCCGGGTCGAAGACGCGCCGGCCGGTCTTCGAGGCACGCCGGGCGGGGTCGCAGAACACCGCGTCCACGCCGGTCAGGTCGGCCTCGGTGGCGTCTCCGGTGGTCACCGTGATCAGGCCGGTCAGTCCCAGCGCGGCCGCGTTGGCCGTGGTCAGCGCCGCGGTGTGCGGGTCGGCCTCCACGGCCCGCACGCGGATGCCCGTCCGGGCCGCCGCGATCGCGTCCGCGCCGAGACCACAACCCAGATCGGCCAGCACGCGTACGCCCGCGGCGTGCAGCCTGGCCGCCCGGCGTGCCGCCACCGTGGCGCGGGTGGCCTGCTCCAGCCCGGCGCGGGTGAAGAACATGACGTCCGCGTCCGCGCCGAACTTCGCGACCGCGCGCCGGCGCAGCTCGGCCTGGGTCAGCGCGGCCGAGGCCAGCTCCGGCGGAAAACCGGCACGCCGCAGCCCGGCAGCCGCGGCCAGCGCGTCACCGCCGTCCGTCGCCGCGGCCGCGGCGAGCGCGGCCTCTCCCTCGGGGGTACGCAGCAGATCCAGCTCCACCCTGTCATCCTCCCGGGCGGCCCGGTTCGCCGCGGCGCGCGGGGTGTTGGCACTCTCCTTGACGGAGTGCTAGCCACCGGAATAACCTTCCGTTAGCACTCGCCATGGGTGGGTGCCAGCCTTCCGGGGCATCCCGGGAGCACCAAGCTTCCCGGGCCCGTCCCGGGAGCAACGCCTGGCGGTCCGGCACCCGCGACGACGGCCCGCCCGGTGGCATGAGGCAGATTGACGCCGTCCAGCGCGCGTTCGCGCACGCATGGTCGGTAACGACACCAGTACCCCAGGAGGGTATGCCCGTGACTACCGCGACCCAGGTTGCGATCAAGCCGCTCGAGGACCGCATCCTCGTCCAGGCGAACGAGGCCGAGACCACCACGGCGTCGGGCATCGTGATCCCCGACACCGCCAAGGAGAAGCCGCAGGAGGGGACCGTCGTCGCCGTCGGACCCGGCCGCGTCGACGACAAGGGCAACCGCATCCCGGTTGACGTGAAGGTCGGCGACACCGTCATCTACTCGAAGTACGGCGGCACCGAGGTCAAGTACGCCGGCGCCGAGTACCTCGTGCTCTCCGCGCGCGACGTGCTCGCCGTCATCGAGAAGTGACTTTCTAAGTAATTCTCTGCGGTCAGCCCCGGAACCCGTTTCGCGGGGGCCGGGGCTGTCTGCGCTCATAGGCGGTTCTCCAGCGGTTTCGCGCCCGACGGCGTGACCGCAGGTTTCTCAAGTCCGTGAAGGGACAACAATGGCGAAGATCCTGAGCTTCTCGGATGACGCCCGCCACCTGCTCGAGCACGGCGTCAACGCGCTCGCGGACACCGTAAAGGTCACCCTCGGGCCGCGCGGCCGCAACGTCGTGCTGGACAAGAAGTTCGGCGCTCCGACGATCACCAACGACGGCGTCACCATCGCCAAGGAGATCGAGCTCACCAACCCGTACGAGAACCTTGGCGCTCAGCTCGTCAAGGAGGTGGCGACGAAGACCAACGACGTCGCCGGTGACGGGACCACCACCGCGACCGTGCTGGCTCAGGCGCTGGTCCGGGAGGGCATCCGCAACCTGACCGCCGGCGCGAACCCGGCCGGCATCAAGCGCGGCCTGGACGCGGGCGTCGAGGCCGTGTCGAACGCGCTGATCGAGAAGGCGGTCGAGGTCGCGGACCACAAGGCGATCGCGCACGTCGCGACCGTCTCCGCGCAGGACGCCACGATCGGCGAGCTGATCGCCGAGGCGATGGACCGGGTCGGCCGCGACGGCGTCATCACCGTCGAGGAGGGCTCCACGCTCGCCACCGAGCTGGACATCACCGAGGGTCTGCAGTTCGACAAGGGCTTCATCTCACCGAACTTCGTGACCGACGCCGAGGCGCAGGAGGTGGTGCTGGAGGACCCGTACATCCTGATCACCACCTCGAAGATCTCCACGGTCGAGGAGATCCTGCCGCTCCTGGAGAAGGTGCTGCAGGACAGCAAGCCGCTGCTGATCATCGCCGAGGACGTCGAGGGCCAGGCGCTCGCGACGCTCGTGGTGAACGCGATCCGCAAGACCTTCAAGGTCGCCGCGGTGAAGGCGCCGGGCTTCGGCGACCGCCGCAAGGCCATGCTGCAGGACATCGCGATCTCCACCGGCGCGGAGCTCATCGCCCCCGAGCTCGGCTACAAGCTGGACCAGACGACGATCTCCCAGCTGGGCACCGCCCGCCGCGTGGTCGTCGACAAGGAGAACACCACGATCGTCGACGGCGGCGGCAACTCCGCCGAGGTCGCCGACCGGGTCGCCCAGATCAAGAAGGAGATCGAGGCGACCGACTCCGACTGGGACCGGGAGAAGCTCTCCGAGCGTCTCGCGAAGCTCGGCAGCGGCATCGCGGTCATCAAGGCCGGCGGCGCGACCGAGGTCGAGATGAAGGAGCGCAAGCACCGCATCGAGGACGCGATCGCCGCCACCAAGGCCGCGGTCGAGGAGGGCACCGTCCCGGGCGGCGGCGCCGCGCTGGTCCAGGTCGCCTCCGTGCTCGACGGCGACCTCGGCAAGACCGGCGACGAGGCCACCGGCGTCCGGATCCTCCGCAAGGCGCTCGTCGAGCCGCTGCGCTGGATCGCCCAGAACGCCGGCCACGACGGCTACGTCGTGGTCAACAAGGTCACCGATTCCCCCTGGGGCACCGGCCTGAACGCGGCCACCGACGAGTACGTCGACCTGGCCGCCGCCGGCATCATCGACCCGGTCAAGGTGACGCGCTCCGCCGTCGCCAACGCCGTCTCGATCGCCGGCCTGCTCCTCACGACCGAGACCCTGGTCGCCGAGAAGCCCGCCGAGCCCGAGCCCGCCGCCGCCGGCGGCCACGGCCACTCGCACGGCCACGGCCACCAGCACGGCCCGGGCTTCTGACCCGACGTGTCTGAACGCCCCGGAGCCCGCCGGCTCCGGGGCGTTTCGCGTCAGTGCATCAGGGAGTCGATGGTCTTCTTCAGCATCGAGACTCGGTTGCCCCGGCGCTGCCGGTCGAGGCGCACCCACTGCTTCCCTTCCGCCGCGATGCCCTCAAGAACATGCAACGTGTTTCGCAGGCCGCTGGAGTCCAGTGACACCACCTCCGCGACGTCCGAGTCGGGCTGTGCCTCCGGTGGCAGCAGATCGTCGCCGGTCACCTCCACGTCGATCGGCTCGCCGTTCAGCAGTGTCAGCCGGAACCGCGGCCGGGACCGGTGCACCTCGGTGACGTGCACCGATGCGACCGCCTCGTAGCGGTAGTTGGTGCGGTTGCGGATCTGGAACTCGCCGGTCGAGAAGTCGAGGTTCGCGGTCATCTGACGCACGCCATCCTGGGTCAGCAGGAACACCCGGACCTGGTACTGCGAGAACCGCCACGGGCCCCGGCGTACGCGGGCGCGCTGGGTGAGGCGGCCCGGCCCGGTGATGAAGGCGCTCGCTATGACGTGCCGCGGAGCCAGGTTGTAGTGCTGCATCGCCCGGTCCATCAGGATCCGGCGGTCGCAGTCCAGCCACGTCGCCATCTCCCGGTCACTGGGCCGGCGGGACAGCTTGGTGGTCCACCTTTCGAAGGCCCGGGTGTCGCCCGCCAGACGTGCCTCGGACTCGGCCAGATCCGCGGCGTACCGGCGCTCCTCGGCTGTGATCCGAAGCCATCCGGTGACGGCGACCCGGCAGGCGATCACCGCGATCACGACCGTGACCGACGCCCGCAACGGCTCCTGCCGGAGCGCGGCCGACAGCATCCACACGCCGCTGCCGGCCAGGACGCTCAGCCCGAGCACCACCAGCAGACGCTCACGGACCGGCATCCGGAGCCGCTCGCGGTAGGACCATAGCGTGCCGTTCTGCCAGCGGGTCCGCACGTCGCCGACGCGGTGCCGGACCAGCCAGGCGATCTCTTCGGCCCGCGTCGCCGTGTCCCGGAACGAGGTGACGATCTCGTTGCGAACGGTGCGATGGATGCCCGAGGTCTGCATGATCCAGTCGTCCTTGGTGATGTCCGGCGGGCGGTAGCGGCCGATGTACCGGCGGAACAACCGGTCGACGTCATCGGCGAAGCCGCCCTCCGGCGCGGCCTGCGGCTGGATGAAGACCTCATGTGCCCGTTCCTCGGCCCGGAGGCGGATGAGCCGGTAGTGCCACTCAAGGGCGGGCCGAGCGGTCAGGATCGCGCCGGCCACGCCCGTGAACCACGCGAGAAGCGGCCAGCCGACACCGGACAGCACCGTGAGCAGGACGAGGGCAGTGACTGCGACCGCGCTCGCCGCCCAGGCGAGAGCCCGATCACGCACCGTGGTGGAGACGGGCGCCGGCGTGGCGGCCCGCGGTGCCCGTGGGTCGGGCTGGAAGTACATCCACACCCGGTTCTGCCGGTCGCCGCGGTTCTGATCCGCCCGGGCCTGCTCCAGGGCGCGCTTCCACATCGCGTCCTGCACCTTGTCCTTGAGGAACAGCTCCAAGTGGCGCAGGATCTCCCGGCGCTGAAGCGCCGGCAGTTCGTCGAATGCCTTGATCGCGGTCTGCGGGTCGTCCTTGGGGGTGTCCAGCGCGGTGAGGAAGCGCTCGATGACGCGCAGCCCCTCCACCCATTCGTCGTCGGCGCGCAGCCGGGGCCAGTCGAGTGCGCTCCGCAGGCGGTGTTCGTCCTCGTCGGTCAGCTGGCTCAGTGTCCGGCCGCTGAGGATCGACAGCACCCAGTAGAAGCGCACCCGGCTGTTCGTGTAGCCGGCCGCCATCGCCTTCTCGATCTGCGCCAGCGCGGTCGATGGCACGCCGCCCGCCAGATAACGCAAGCCGAACGTGAAGCGCTCCTCCGGGGACGCGCCGGGCGGGAGGTGGTAGGTGGGTGCCTCATGAACGACGGTGAGCTGCAGATATCCGATCTGGGCGCCGACGGTCGCGTTGCCGTCCGCGCTGTTCGTATTGGACTCGAACGCGGTCACGACAGGCCCTGGACCAGCGCTATTACCGCGGCGACCCCGGCCGCCAGGTCGGACAGATCGATCACCAGGCCGCGGAGCCGCTTCAGGGCTACCAAGCCGGTGCCGCGCTCGCCGGCCGCGCCCGTGGCCAGTGAATCGGCGGCGATTGTCAGCTCCGCCTCGGCCGCCTTGTAGGTGTGCTCGTCCAGCCGATCGTCGGCCTGGGCGCGGCGCAGCTGGGTGCGCAACTCGTCGATCCGGGCCAGCACATCGCCCGGCTCGCCCGCGCCGGGCGACTGCTGGATGCCGCCGAACACGATGCCGGCTTGCACGCCGACCCGCGCGTTGCCCTTGGCCACGTTCTCGTTCGATCCCAGCATGGCGCTGCTCCCCGGATGCTCGACGGTGCGGATGTGGGCGGCCCGGGCCAGCTCGTCCGCGAGTGCGATCGCGAACGCGGCTGCGTTCGCCGCGGCGTGGGGCTGCCAGTTCTGGCCGTCGGTGTGCTGCTTGGTGCCGTCCGCGCGGTCGCTGATGCCGCGGACCACGACGCCGGGCAGTGCGCTGTTGAGGAACGCGGCGTGGACGACGCCGGCGCCCTCCATTTCAATCGCCAGCGCGTCGTTGAAGTGGTCGCGGACCCATCGTGCGTGGGCGGACGTGGCGGAGTCCTGCACCACCTCGCCGGCCGCGATCGGGGCGAACCGCACGGCGGGCACGTCCACACCGGGCGGCAGGTGCCGCGTCCACTCGCCGGTCCGGTCCAGGTGCTGGGCGAGTTGGTCTGCGGCGTGCGGGATGTCCCAGGCGCGCGGGCGGGCCTTCATGCCGTCGTCCTCGGCGGTGCCGCCGTGGTACGCGTACACCTTCGAGGCGACGACCACGTCGCCGAGCTTGATGCTGGGGTAGAGGCCGCCCGCGACGCCGACGAAGAGCACAGCGGACGGCGTAAACCGGGCGATGGCGCGCTCGGTGAGCACGGCTGCGGACTGGTTGCCCTTGCCGGCCAGGCAGAGTGCGACGCGGCCGCCACTGGGTAGGCGGCCCACCTCGAACAGCGTGCCGGCCGCGTGCGCCTGGGTCTCCAGGCCGGTGAGGTGCCGGCGGACCGCCTGATACTCCAGGTTGAGCGCGGTCAGGATCACGATCATTCGTCGGTTCCCTTCGTGAGGGCGGTGCGGACCATGGGCGGGTGGAGCACCTGGCGGGGGCCGGCGCGGAAGAGACGGGCGGGGCGGCCGGTCTCCGTCTTCCTGGTGGGACCCGCGGCGACGATGAAGCCCTCGGTGCGCTGGACCTTGCGATAGAAGTTGCGTGGGTCGAGGCGGGTGCCCCAGACGGCCTCGTAGACCTCCTGGAGATCGGAGATCGTGAACGTGTCCGCGCAGAACGCGGTGGCGAGCGCGGAGTGCTCGAGCTTCGCCCGTGCCCGCTCGACGCCATCGGCGACGATGCGGTGGTGGTCGAACGCGAGCGGGACCGCGCCGCCGAGGACGTCGTCGACCGCGTGCCAGCTCGCCCCGGCCGCGTCCGTGCCCGCGACCGGGTCCGGCAGGCGGGGCGAGATGGCCAGGTAGGCCACGGAGACCACCCGCCCGCGGGGGTCGCGGCCGGGTTTGCCGTAGACGCCCAGTTGTTCCAGGTGCAGCGCCCCGCCATCGAGCCCGGCCTCCTCGGCGAGCTCGCGTCGCGCGGCCGCCTCGATGTCTTCGTCGAGATGGCCGAGAAAGCCGCCGGGGAGTGCGTGAGCACCCCGGAACGGCGCGACGCCACGCTCGATCAGCAGTAGCCGCAACCGTGCGTCGCGCAGCGTGAGGATCACCAGATCGACGGTCAGTAGC
The DNA here is from genome assembly GCF_030813715.1 of Catenuloplanes indicus. NCBI lineage: Bacteria > Bacillati > Actinomycetota > Actinomycetes > Micromonosporales > Micromonosporaceae > Catenuloplanes > Catenuloplanes indicus. The sequence continues at coordinate 4,173,631 of NZ_JAUSUZ010000001.1, read as the reverse complement.
ACGGCCGGAGGTTCCCATTCATCGGTCGGCATGACTGAAGGCTAGCTTATTGTCAGAGTGACAGTAAGTGGATTCCCGAAGTCTCGACTTTGAGGCGTGTTCGTAAGCCGTAAGGATTCGAACCGGGGACGCCGGGCCGCTGCGCGGCAGACTGGGGAGCGTGGCGATGACGACGGAGACATCGGCGCCGGCGAGTGCCGGCGCGGCGCGGTGGGGTGCGGTGGCCGGGGTGGCGTCGGCTGCGGCGGGGCTGGGGCTGGCGGAGCTGGTGGCGGTGCTGACCGGGCCGCGGTCGGCGCCGGTGGTGGCGGTCGGTGGCGTGGTGGTCGATCACGTGCCGGCGGCGGTGAAGGACGCGGCGATCGCGGTGTTCGGCGTGCACGACAAGACCGCGCTGATCGTGGGAACCGTGCTGCTGCTCGCGGCCGCGGCGGCCGGGGTGGGGGCGCTGGCGGTGCGGTCGCTGGCCTATGCGGTGGGCGGCACCGCGCTGTTCGGCGTCATCGGGGTGGCGGCGGCGCTGACCCGGCCGGGGGTGAACGCGGCGTGGGCGCTGCCGTCCCTGGCGGCGGTGGCCGGCGCGCTGACGGCGGGCTGGTTCCTGCTGCGCATGATCCCGGCGACCGTCGCGGCGGGGCCGGGCGCGGCGGCCGTGCCGCGCACCAGGGCGGCGGTAGGCGAGGCGCCGCCGGATGTGGTGAAGCCGGTGGCGGCGGCGCCGGGAGCTGCTGTGCCGGGGGCGGAGAAGCAGGGAGAAGCGGCGGCGTTCGGTGGGGGAGCCGTGGCGGGCCGGGGCGATTCCGTGGGGCGGAGGCGGTTTCTCAAGGTGGCCGGGCTGGTCGTGGCGGGGGCCGCGGTGGCGGGCGCGGCCGGGCGGTGGCTGTCGACGCGGCTGAGCGTGGCGGAGATCCGGGCGACCGTGACGTTGCCGCAGCCGGCCGATCCGGCGCCGGCGCTGCCCGGCGGCCTCGACCCGGCGCCCGATCTAGCCACTTATGTCACGAAGAATGAGAATTTCTATCGGATCGACACCGCGCTGAGCGTCCCGCAGGTCGACCCGGAGAGCTGGCAGTTGCGGATTCACGGCCGGGTTCAGCGGGAGATCACGATCACCTGGGCCGACCTGCTCGCGCGCCCGATGGTCGAGCGCTACGTCACGCTCGCCTGCGTCTCGAACGAGGTCGGCGGCGAGCTGATCGGGAACGCGCGCTGGCTCGGCGTACCCGTGCGGGATCTTCTTGCGGAAGCGGGGCCGCTGCCCGGTGCCGACCAGGTGGTCAGCCGTTCGGTCGACGGCTGGACCTGTGGCACGCCGACCGACGTCCTGCTGGACGGACGGGACGCGCTGCTCGCGATCGGCATGAACGGGGAGCCGCTGCCGGTCGAGCACGGCTTCCCGGTGCGGATGGTGGTGCCTGGTCTGTACGGCTACGTCAGCGCCTGCAAGTGGATCACCGAGATCGAGCTGAGCAGCTTCGCCGACTTCGACGCCTACTGGGTGCCGCGCGGCTGGTCCGCCCGCGGGCCGATCAAGACCCAGTCACGCATCGACACGCCCCGGCGGACGGCGACGGCCGGCCCGGTCGTGATCGCCGGTGTCGCCTGGGCGCAGCACGTCGGCGTCGCCTCGGTCGAGGTGAGCGTGGACGGCGGCCCGTGGGTCGCCGCGACGCTGCACCCGAGCGTCTCGGCGGACACCTGGTGCCAGTGGACCCTCCCGTGGACCGCGACGCCGGGCGAGCACACGCTCCGGGTGCGGGCCACGGACGCGACCGGCGCGGTGCAGACCGAGGACGATGCGCCGGTCGCACCGGACGGCGCCACCGGTTGGCACACCGTGAAGGTCGAGGTCAGGACCCCGTAGGAACGCGAGAGCGGCGCCCGCTGAACCATTGGGCGCCGCCGCGACGTATCCGGGGGTGTGAAGATTCACTGGGAAGTGACGGGGGGTTCAGGCCGCGGTGGGCCGCCGCTGCGCCGGAACCGCGCTCTTGTGGGGTGCGCCGAGGCGGGCCTCCAGGCGTGCCACGTCGACCGCGCTGTGCCTCCGGTCGGCGAGGTCCTCCCAGCCGACGGCCAGCAGGCGCAGTCGCTCGGACTCGCTGAAGCCGCCCCACACGCCGTACGGCTCGCGGACGGAGAGCGCGTGCGCCGCGCACTGGGCCCGCACCGGGCAGGCGCCGCAGACCTGCTTGGCCTTGGTCTCCCGGCGGTTGCGGGACGAGCCGCGCTCGCCGTCCGGGTGGAAGAACTGTGCGCTGTCGCGTCCTCGGCACAGGCCGAGTCGCTGCCATTCCCAGAGGTCGGAGATGGGACCGGGCAGTCTGCGTACGTTGGACATCGACACCCTCCCTCGCGGCGCCGCGCGACGGCTCATGTGGCTCAACCGGAAGAGCCGGATGATGGCGGCGACCAAAGCAGGCGCATCCGATCCGACCTGACGCCGTTCTACCCAGGGGGAGGAGTGCTCACACATGACAGATCGAATCGTTATTCGCACGCAGTTCCCCGGCGTGGCGAGGTGTCCGGAAGTTTCCTCTTCTATCCGTCGAAAGCGCGTAATACTGCCCCAGGTTCGTGGTCTCCTCCTATGAGGAGAGGAGGATCACTGTGCGTACCGTCCTCGTTTGCGTCCGGACGCCGCTGGCGGCTCAAGCCGTAGCGACCACGGCGGCCCGGCTGGGAGTGGCCGGAGCCGTCCGAACTGCGGTGACCGAGCCGGAGGCGATGCTGCGGCTGGCCGAGAGGCCCGCCGACGTGGTCCTGGCGGACACCGCGGTCACCCGGCCCGACAGCGTCGGATTTACACGGAGAGTGCTGGCGAGATCCCCCGGGGCGGTGATCGTGCTCTTCGGCGCTGAAGACCCCCGTGCGGCGGCGGCCACGGTCGCCGCGGGCGCCCGGGGCGTCATCCGCGGTGCCGAGCAGGACATGGTCAGCGTGGTGGCCAAGGCGGTGCTCCTGCTCTGCCTGCCCGCCCGGCCGCCGGCCGGGGCCCGTCCCGCCGGTGCCGGTGCCGCGCCGGCGGCCGTCGCCGGTCAGGTGCGGGCCACCGCCGGTGCCGTCGCCGAGCAGGGCGCCGCGTCCGCGCTCGGCATGATGCCCGGCCGGGTGCCGACCCAGGTGGTGCCGTCGCAGCGCGGCGACTTCGGGGACCCGGGCGACGGCCTGGGTGACCTCGGTCGCGGCGGCTGGCCGGCGAGCCGGCCGGGGGAGAGCGAGCTCGGCCGGGAGCCGGAGCCGGCCGCCCGGCGGATCGCGCTCACCGAACGCGAGTTGCAGGTGTTGCGCGGTATGTCGGACGGGAAGAGCAACGCGGAGATCGGCCGCGAGCTGTTCGTCTCGGAGGACACGGTGAAGACCCACGCCCGGCGGCTCTTCCGCAAGCTGGGCGCGCGGGACCGGGCGCACGCGGTGGCTGCCGGGTTCCGCGCTGGACTAGTGGACTGACAAAGCGGACGAAAGGGGCCGGGCGCTACAAAGCGCCCGGCCCTCACTCGTTCTCGTCGGTTCCTTCGGTGAGGGTGTCGTGGACCCCGTCGGCGTAACCCCGTGCGTACTCCCACGTCACGTAGTGATCCGGGTCCGGGTCGTAGGCCGGCTCGTGCACCCGCGGGCGCCCGGAGCTGAGCAGGTGACGCAGGTTTCCGCGCAGCAGGTCCCAGTCGAAGTAGTGCGGCTCGTGACAGTCCTCGCACTCGATGACGAGGCCACGCACCCCGATCGGGCCCAGAAGCGCCTGGTAGATCTCAAGATCGGCCAGATCTTCCAGCACGTCCTGGCGCTCAGCCTCGGTCAGCGGATCCAGGTTGTCCCCATCGGTGAGGTCGTCCAGGCCCGCAGACGGGTCGACAGGGTCGCCGCTGAAGGGGTCGATCGGCTCGTCGTGCACGCCTCCACCGTAGCGGCAGACCCGCCCTCTTCGTCGGCCCGCCGCCCCCTGAAGGTGATCCGGGCGCCATCGATGGGGCTCAGGCGGGTGACCTGCGTCGTTTCCGGCCACGAGGAAACGGTCTCGATCAGGGGTCTGGGTACGATGAACTATCGCGCCGCCGTCCAAGCTCAGGGGATTTTCATCGTGGACCTTTCGTCGTCCGTAGAGCAGACCGTGCCGTTGGGCCTCACCTTCGACGACGTGCTCTTGCAGCCGGGTGAGTCGGACCTGCTGCCGAGCCAGCTGCGCACGGTCACGCAGCTCACCAGGAACGTGACGCTCAACATCCCGCTGGTCTCCAGCGCGATGGACACCGTCACCGAGGCGCGGATGGCGATCGCCATGGCCCGCCAGGGCGGCATCGGCGTGCTGCACCGCAACCTCTCACTGGAGGAGCAGGCCAGCCAGGTCGACCTGGTCAAGCGCTCCGAATCGGGCATGGTCACCAACCCGGTCACCTGCAGCCCGGAGGACACGTTCGCCGAGGTGGACAAGCTCTGCGGCCGGTTCCGGATCTCCGGCGTCCCGGTCGCGGACGCGAGCGGCAAGCTGGTCGGCATCGTCACCAACCGTGACATGCGCTTCGTCACCGACCCGGCCACGCCGGTGAGGGAGATGATGACGAAGCTGCCGCTGATCACCGCGCCGGTCGGCGTGACCAAGGAGCAGGCGCTCGACCTGCTGCGCAAGCACAAGATCGAGAAGCTGCCGATCGTCGACGACGCCGGCGTGCTGCGTGGCCTGATCACGGTGAAGGACTTCACCAAGTCCGAGCAGTTCCCGCACGCGACCAAGGACGAGGCGGGCCGGCTGCGCGTCGCGGCCGCGATCGGCGTCGGCGAAGATGCGTACAAGCGGGCACGCCTGCTGGTCGACGCTGGCGTCGACGTGCTGATGGTGGACACCGCGCACGGTCACAACCGCGCGGTCGCCGACATGGTCCGGCAGCTGAAGAAGGACACCACGATCGACATCGTGGGCGGCAACATCGCGACGTACGCGGGCGCCAAGGCACTGGTCGAGGCGGGCGCGGACGCGGTGAAGGTCGGTGTCGGCCCGGGCGCGATCTGCACCACCCGGATCGTCGCCGGCGTCGGTGTCCCGCAGATCACCGCGATCATGGAGGCGGCCCGCGCCGCCCGCCCGGCCGGCGTGCCGGTGATCGGCGACGGCGGCATCCAGTACTCCGGCGACATCGCCAAGGCGCTGGTGGCCGGTGCGGACACGGTGATGCTCGGCAGCCTGCTGGCCGGCTGCGAGGAGAGCCCGGGCGACCTGCTCTTCATCAACGGCAAGCAGTTCAAGACGTACCGGGGTATGGGATCGCTGGGCGCCATGAAGGGCCGTGGCCCGGAGGCCAAGTCATACTCCAAGGACCGTTACTTCCAGGCCGACGTGACCAGCGACGACAAGCTGATCCCGGAGGGCGTCGAGGGCCAGGTCCCCTACAAGGGCACGGTGGCCCAGGTCTCGCACCAGCTGGTCGGCGGTCTCCGGCAGGCGATGTTCTACGTCGGCGCGGAGAACGTGGCCGAGCTGCACAAGCGTGGGCAGCTCGTCCGGATCACGGCGGCGGGCCTCAAGGAGAGCCACCCGCACGACATCCAGATGACCGTCGAGGCCCCGAACTACCACAGTCGCTGATTCGAAGAAGGCTGGAGCTACCCCGTGCGTGACGTCGTCGAGATCGGGCTGGGCAAGACCGCGCAGCGCGGTTACCACCTGTCCGACATAGCGATCGTGCCGAGCCGCCGCACCCGGGACGTCGACGACGTCTCCACGGTGTGGCAGCTGGACGCGTACCCGTTCAAGATCCCCTGCGTGGCGCACCCGTCGGACGCCACCATGAGCCCGGACACCGCCATCGCGCTCGGCCGCCTCGGCGGTCTCGGCGTGCTCAACGTGGAGGGCCTCTGGACCCGCTACGAGGACCCGTCCAAGGTCCTTGCGGAGCTGGCCGGCCTGGCCGACGACGAGTCGGCCACGCCCCGGCTGCAGGAGATCTACTCCGAGCCGATCAAGCCGGAGCTGATCGCCGAGCGGGTCCGGCAGATGCGCGAGGGCGGCGTGACCGTCGCGGTGCGCGTGTCGCCGCAGCACACGCTGGCGCTGGCCCCGGTGATCCTGGACGCGGGCGTCGACCTGCTCGTCATCCAGGGCACGCTGGTCTCCGCGGAGCACGTGTCCACCACGGACGAGCCGCTGAACCTCAAGGAGTTCATCGCCGACCTGGACCTGCCGGTCATCGTCGGCGGCTGCACGGACTACAAGACCGCGCTGCACCTGATGCGCACCGGCGCGGCCGGCGTGATCGTGGGCATCGGCGCGGACGAGTGGGCCACCACCGACACCGTGCTCGGCATCCGGGTGCCGATGGCGACCGCGATCGCGGACGCGGCCGCGGCCCGCCGGGACTACCTGGACGAGACCGGCGGCCGGTACGTGCACCTGATCGCGGACGGCGGCATCTCCACCTCCGGCGACATCGCGAAGGCGCTCGGCTGCGGCGCGGACGCGGTGATGCTCGGCGAGCCGCTGTCGCTGGCCGAGGGCGCACCGGCGTCCGGCGCGTGGTGGCACTCCGCCGCGTCCCACCCGAATCTGCCGCGTGGTTCGTTCGGCCCGGCCAACGAGCCGCTCGGCTCGCTGGAGACGCTGCTCTACGGCCCGGCCGCGGACCCGAGCGGCCAGCTGAACCTGTTCGGCGGCCTGCGCCGGGCGATGGCCAAGTGCGGCTACCGGGACCTCAAGGAGTTCCAGAAGGTCTCGCTCGTCCTGGACTGACGTGTGAGGGGGCCGCGGTTACGCGGTCCCCTCAGCAAAGTCGGTTACCGTTTCCGCCGTGAGCCTGCCCAAGAGCGTCCGGAAGAGCATCGCGGCGGTGGTGGCCGCCGGCCTGCTGACCACGGCGTGCACGTCGCCGCCGCGGACCCCGTCGGTGTCCCCGTCCGGCGCGGACGGCATCGGCGCCGAGGGCATCGGCGACCCCTATTTCCCGCGGTACGGCAACGGCGGCTACGACGTCGGTCACTACGGCATCCAGGTCCGCTACGACCCGGCCACGGATCAGCTGACCGGCCGCGTCGCGATCACCGCGGTGGCGGCCGCGCCGCTGCGGCGGTTCAATCTCGACTTCACCGGCCTGCCGACCAGCAAGGTGACGGTGAACGGGCAGCCGGCCACCGCGCAGCAGCAGGAGTCCGAGCTGGTCATCACGCCGGCGGCGGAGGTGACCGGCGACTTCACGGTGGAGATCGACTACGCCGGTGTGCCGCAGCCGATCAAGGCGATCCTCGGCGACGGCGGCTGGCTGCACACGGACGACGGCGCGATCGCGCTCGGCCAGCCGGAATCGGCCAGCTCCTGGTTCCCGGTCAACGACCACCCGCTCGACAAGGCCACCTACGACCTGGCGATCTCGGTCCCGGAGGGCCTGGCCGCGCTCAGCAACGGCACGCCGGAGGGCACCTCCACCGCGGACGGCTGGACCACGTGGCGGTGGGCCGAGCGCGCGCCGATGGCGCCGTACCTGACCACGCTGGTGATCGGCGACTACCGGATCACCTCGGGCAGTCACCGGAACCGGCCGATCCTGACCGCGGTCGCCGCGTCGTTCCCGGAGGGCGGTGACGCGGACGCGGCCATGGCCCGCACCGCCGAGGTCGCGGACTTCCTGGAGACGCAGTTCGGGCCGTACCCGTTCGAGTCCTACGGCGGCGTGGTGGTCGCGGACCCGCGGATCAGTTACGCGCTGGAGACCCAGTCCCGCCCGGTGTACGGCCCGTCGTTCTTCCGCGCCGGGTCGGACAGCACCTGGGTGGTCGCGCACGAGCTGGCCCACCAGTGGTTCGGCGACAGCGTGTCGATCGGCGGCTGGCAGCACATCTGGCTGAACGAGGGCTTCGCGTCCTACGCCGAGTGGCTCTGGGCCGAGAAGGACCGGAAGATCAGCGTCCAGTCCCAGTTCGACGACGTCTACCGCCTGATGGACTGGACCGTGCCGACCGGTGACCCCGGACCGGCGAACATCTTCAGCGGCGCGGTCTACCGGCGCGGCGCGCTCACCGTGCACGCGCTGCGGCTGACCGTCGGCGACGATGCGTTCTTCAAGATCCTCAAGGCGTGGACCGGTGAGCGCCGCAACGGCAACGCGGTCACCGCCGACTTCGTCTCGCTGTCCGAGCGGGTCTCCGGCAAGTCGCTGCGCCCGCTCTTCGACGCCTGGCTGTTCGGCACCACCCAGCCGCCGCTGCCGAAACCGTAACCGCTGCAACCTTTCCGGGTGTTCCGGTGTCATCCAGGATGTGAGGTCCACAGCAGCGCTCGTGCTCGTCGCCGCCACGCTGGCGGGCTGCGGCACCGTGGTCGAGACCGCGCCCGGCCTGGTGACCGAGGCCGGGATCGACGCCGGGCCCGGCCACGGCGCGAACGGCCTGGGCGATCCGTACTTCCCGCGCTATGGCAACGGCGGCTACGACGTCGGCCACTACGCGCTGAAGGTCCGCTACGACCCGGGCACCGACCGGCTGACCGGCACCGCGGTCATCACCGCGACCGCGCTCGCGCCGCTGCGCCGGTTCAACCTGGACTTCGCCGGGCTGCCGGTCAGCCGGGCCACGGTCGGCGGCCGGCCCGCGGCGACCCGGCAGGACGGCGGCGAGCTGGTGGTCACGCCGGACCAGGAGATCACCGGCGGGTTCACCGTGGAGATCGAGTACGCCGGTGTGCCCACGATGATCGACGACTCCGCGCTCGGCCGGGGCGGCTTCCGGCACACACGGGACGGCGCGGTGGTGATCGGCCAGCCGGAGTCCGCCGGATCGTGGTTCCCGGCCAACGACCATCCGCTGGACAAGGCCACCTACGCCGTGGAGATCACGGTTCCGGCCGGGCGTACGGCGCTCAGCAACGGCGTGCCGGACGGCGTGGCCACCGCGGACGGCTGGACCACCTGGCGGTGGGCCGAGCGGGTGCCGATGGCCAGCTACCTCGCGACCATGGTGGTCGGCGACTTCCGGGTCTGGTCCGGGCACCACCGCGGCCGTCCGATCGTCACGGCCGTCGCCGCGTCGATCCCGGCCGGTGGCGTCGAGGACGCGGCGATGGCGCGCACCGGCGAGATCGCGGACTTCCTGGCCGAGCGCTTCGGCCCGTACCCGATGGAGGCCTACGGGGGCGTGATCGTCGCGGACGAGAGCGTGAAGTTCGCGCTGGAGAACCAGTCCCGTCCGGTCTACGGCCCGGACTACTTCCGGCGCCAGGACGACGGCACCTGGCTCGTCGCACACGAGCTGGCGCACCAGTGGTTCGGCAACAGCGTGTCGATCGGTGGCTGGCAGCACATCTGGCTGAACGAGGGCTTCGCCACGTACGCGCAGTGGCTGTGGGACGAACACAACCGTGGCGTCCGGGTCCAGGACGTGTTCGACTCGACCTATGACGGCACGGACTGGACCATCCCGACCGGCGACCCCGGCCGCGCCAACATCTTCAGCAACGCCGTCTACCACCGCGGCGCACTCACCGTCCACACGCTGCGACTGACCGTCGGCGACGACGCGTTCTTCCGAATCCTCAAGACCTGGACCAGCGAGCGCCGCAACGGCAACGCGGTCACCGCCGACTTCATCGCCCTCGCCGAACGGGTCTCCGGCCGCCCGCTGCGCGCCCTCTTCGACACCTGGCTGTTCGCCGCGACCCCGCCCCCGAAGCCCTGAGCGAATGAGATAGAGCGATATTTCGGCCGCGAAGCACCCGGCCAAAACGAAGATCAAGAACCTAAAGTGGATATTCCCGCTTCCCGGGTGGTGACGTTCCGAGTGCTCCCGCGGGCACCGGTCGTCGCTGGCGCTCCTCCCTGCAAGTCCCGCCGTGGCCGAAAACCACGCAGCTCCCCCCGCCGACGCCGGCCCACGCCACCACCCAGCAATCCGGTGCCACATCGCGGCCCGATGCACTGTGCCGGTCCTGTGCCACGCGGTGGTCTCGCGCTGGGGTGTCGCGCTGTACTGCGGGTTGCGGGTTGCGGGTTGTGGGTTCTGTGGCGTGCCGGGCGCGTGATTCTGGACGGTGTTCCTCGGGACCGGCTCCGATGCCGGCAGTAGGCGGAGCGCCAGCGGCGGTTTGCCGGGCGGCGAGAATCGCACGCGGGAGCGACTCTGTTGCCCATTCCCGCCGAGGCGCCGGCGGCCCGCACGCCACCCCGTGCCGAACCGGCCTACGCAGCCGGCCAGTGCGCCACCCGCCCGAAATTTCCGGATAAGTCTCCGGCCGCGCCCGGTGACCGCATCCGCCGCAGGTCCGAAGCCTGTGTGATCAATCAGTGGAGCAAAAAGGAGGTCATCTAGCGAAGTTGATATCCCAAATGCTCCACTGATTGATCACACAGGCTGAGTGGCGTCGTTCGCTGGCGGCAGCACCCCCCGATGCAGGGCGAGATATCGCGATATTTCGGGCGCGGAGCGCCCGATTGCCGCAGCCGCGCCGGTGGCGAGCATCAGCCGGGGAATCGGCAACATAGGCGGGAGAACTCGGAATGCCGCCCCGGGAAGCGGGAAGGTACGCCGCTCACCGGGAAGCGGGAAGATACGCCACCGCCGGGAACCGGGAAGATACGCCACCGCCGGGAACCGGGAAGATACGCCACCGCCGGGAAGCGGGAAGATACGCCACCGCCGGGAACCGGGAAGATACGCCACCGTCGGGAAGCGGCAGGATATGCCGCCGCCGGGAACCGGGAAGATACGCCACCGTCGGGAAGCGGCAGGATATGCCGCCGCCGGGAACCGGGAAGATACGCCACCGTCGGGAAGCGGCAGGATATGCCGCCACCGGGAAGCGGGGAGATCAGGAAGTTGAGCTTGATCTACCTAGGGTCGGATCAAGTCTCCGTCGGGTGAGCGGGCAGCCACTACGGGGCGACACCGGGCAAGGTCTCAAGCGCGGTCGACGAGGTCCGGGTGGTCGTGGGTGAAGGCGGGGAGCGTGCCGGCGCGGAGGCATTTGAAGTAGTCGGCGGAAGGGGGATTCAGCGCCTCGCCGACGTACGCGCCGGACTCGTAGACCGCGTCGCCCGGCAGGCCGACCAGCGTGAGGTCCGCGGGGCGGAGGTGGCTCAGCGCGAACGCGAGGTCCACCGCGGTGTGTGCGCCACCGTCGAAGACCAGTGTGCCGGCGACCGCGGCCAGCACCGACTCCATCCGCGTGACGTCGCGCAGCAGGCCCTCGTCGGTGGCCGCGGTCAGCATGGCCTTGAGCAGCTGCCGGTGGTGGCGCTGGCGGGTGTAGTCGCCGCCGGTCAGGTAGCGCTGGCGGGCGTAGTCGATGGCCTGCCAGCCCGTCATCGTCATCGTGCCGACCCGGTACACCTGCTGTGGGTCGCCGTCCCCGGCCCGCCGGGTGCCGTCCGGTTTGCGGTGGATCGACGGCGTCTGGACGTCCACGTGGATCCGGACCCCGCCGAGCGCGTCGATCAGGTCGTCGTAGCCCTCCATACTGATCACCGCGGTCGCGTCGAAGCGCTTGATTCCGGTGTAGTTACCGACCGTGGTGGCCAGCAGCCGGACGCCCTGCGCCGGGTCCGGCCGCCCGCCGGGCACCGCGCTGCCGTACGCCATCGCCTCGGTGATCTTGTGGGTGCCGCCCCGGAAGCCGGCCGGCGGGAACGCGGGCACGTCCACCACCAGGTCCCGCGGCAGCGACGTGAGGTAGGCCGCGCGCAGGTCCCGGGTGATGTGCAGGATCATCAGCGCGTCCGAGTGCGGCTGCCAGCCGGGCTCGTCGATCCGCGTGTCCACGCCGACGATCAGCAGGTTCAGCGGTCCGCCGGTGATGTCCGCGCCGGGTGGCGGCGAGGGCGACGCGGACGGTGACGCGGCCGGGGCCGGCGACGGGACCGAGACCGGTGCGGCCGGCCGGGGGCGTGCGACCGCGTACGCGCCTCCCGCGATCAGCACCGCGAGCGCGGCCGTGAGTGAGACGATGATCAGGCGCCGCCGTGGCATATCGACATCCTTCCTGCAGTGGGAAGACGCAGGACGCCCCGCCGCGCGTTGCCGCCCCACGACACTCAGCGGGTTTTCTGCGATTCGTGTCACCTGTGCCGATGGTGTGGGAGCAGGCTGAACCCGGCGAAAGGGGGCAACGGTGATCCGGCCGTTCGACCGCGCCTGGCTGTTTCTCTCCGTGCTGCTGACGCTGGTGGTACTGGCCACGTTCGACGTGGTGTGGATGTTCACGGACGGGCCGATCACACCGCCGGAGGTGGCCTTCGCGGGCATCGTGGCGGTCGGTGGCACCGCGATCGTCCTGCTCGCGCTGCACTACTGGCGGCAGCGCCGGACGGTGTCCGCGTCCGCCCGGCTGGCCGCGATCGTGGAGTGGTGCGACGACGCGGTGATCGGCCTCGGCCTGAACGGCATGATCGACAGCTGGAACCCGGCGGCCGAGCGCATCTTCGGCTACCGTGCCGAGGAGATCATCGGTCGGCACGGCAGCCTGCTGCTGGCGGAGGACGACCCCGAGCGCGCGCTCGGGCTGCTGCCGCGGATCGCGGACGGCGAGGTCTTCCTCAATCACGAGCACACCTACGTGCGCAAGGACGGCCGGGCGATCGAGATGTCCGCGTCCGTGTCGCCGGTCCGGGACCGCACCGGGGAGATCGTCGGCGTGGCCGTGGTCGGCCGGGACATCACCGCGCAGGCCGCGGAACACCGACTGCTGAAGGAACAGCGGCAACGCCTGTCCCGGATCATCGAGACCGCGGGGGACGCGCTGGTCAGCATGGACGAGGACGGCGCGATCACGGAGTGGAACGCGGCCGCGGAGCGCACGTTCGGCTGGCCGGCAGCGCGGGTGATCGGCCGTCCGCTGCGGGACGTGCTGATCCAGCCGCAGGACCGGGCCGCGCACGACACCGGGTTCGCGCGCCTGCTGCGCACCCGGGTGCCGACGCTGGCCACCGGCGACCCGATCCGGGTGGTGGCCCGGCACCGGGACGGCCGGGACGTGCCGGTGGAGATGAAGCTCTGGATCACCGAGCACAACGGCCGGATGGAGGCGAACGCGTTCCTCCGGGACATCACGGCGCAGCAGCAGATGGAGGCGGAGCGCAGCCGGTACGAGGCCCGGCTGGCGCACATGGCCACCCACGACACGCTCACCGACCTGCCGAACCGCGCGCTGCTGATGGACCGCCTGACCATGGCGCTGAACCGGACCCGGCGTACCGGCAAGACCGTCACGCTGCTCTACCTGGACCTGGACCGGTTCAAGGAGGTCAACGACACGCTCGGGCACGCGATCGGCGACGCGCTGCTGACCACGGTCGCGAGCCGGCTGCGGCAGAGCGTGCGCCCGTCGGACACGGTGGCCCGGCTCGGCGGCGACGAGTTCGTGATCCTCTGCGACGACCAGGCCAAGCCGGAGGACGTCAGCACCATCGTGTCCCGGCTGACCAGCGCGGTCTGCCGGCCGATCTCGCTGCCGTCCGCCGTGCTGGTGCCGGAGCTGAGCATCGGCCACGCGAACAGCGGCGACCACCCGACCGCGGACGAGCTGCTGGGCGCGGCGGACGCGGCGATGTACGCGCACAAGCGCGGCCGGCGCCCTGGCGTTCTTGTTACCGATCGCTAATCATGCATTCATGCAATTCGACGTCGTCGTGATCGGCTCCGGCTTCGGCGGCAGCGTCGCGGCGCTGCGTCTGGCCGAGAAGGGTTACCGGGTCGCCGTGCTGGAGGCCGGTCGCCGGTTCGCCGATGACGAGTTCCCGGAGACGTCCTGGCGGCTGCGGCGCTTCCTCTGGGCGCCCGCGCTGGGCTGCTTCGGCCTGCAGCGGATGACGTTGCTGCGCGGCGAGCGCAGCTCCCGGTCCGGCGTGCTGGTGATGTCCGGCGCCGGCGTGGGTGGCGGCAGCCTGGTCTACGCGAACACGCTCTACGAGCCGCTGCCCGCGTTCTACCGGGACCCGGCCTGGCGGGACATCACGGACTGGCACGCCGAGCTGGCACCGCACTACGCCGTCGCCAAGCGCATGCTGGGCGTCACGACCTACTCCCGGGTGACCGCGGCGGACCGGGCGATGCGCGCGGTCGCGGCGCGGATGGGCGTGGCGGACACGGTGCACGCCACGCCGGTCGGCGTCTTCCTCGGCGAGCCGGGCCGCACCGTGCCCGATCCCTACTTCGGCGGGGCCGGTCCGGCGCGCACCGGCTGCACGCACTGCGGCAGTTGCATGACCGGCTGCCGTCAGGGCGCGAAGAACACGCTGGTCAAGAACTATCTGTACCTCGCGGAGCGGGCCGGTGTGACGGTCCTGCCGATGACCACGGTCACCGCGGTGCGGGCGGACCAGGACCGATACCGGATCGACACGGTACGGACCGGAGCGCGCCTGCACCGACGGCGGCAGACGTTCGTGGCGGACCAGGTGGTGTTCGCGGCCGGTGCGCTCGGCACCCAGCGGCTGCTGCACCGGGCCCGCGCGACCGGCGCGCTCCCGCACCTGTCCGCGCGGGTCGGCGCGCTCACCCGGACCAACTCCGAGTCGATCCTCGGCGCGTCCGTGCTGCGGCCGGACCGTGACCTCGGCTTCACCGACGGCGTGGCGATCACCAGCTCGTTCCACCCGGACGAGCACACCCACATCGAGGGCGTGCGGTACGGCCGGGGTGCGAACCTGATGGGCCTGCTGCAATCCGCGCTCACCGACGGTGGCCCTCGGCGCCCGCTGCGCTGGGCCGGCACGATCGCCCGCCGCCCGCTGCTCTACCTGCGCATGCTGTCGGTGCGGCGGTGGTCGGAGCGGACCATCATCACGCTCGTCATGCAGTCGGCGGACAACTCGATCACCACGACGTACCGTCGTCGGCTGGGTTTATGGTCGTTGCGCAGCCGGCCGGGGCACGGCGCGCCGAACCCGACCTGGATCCCGGCCGGCAATACGGCGGCGCGGGCGCTGGCCGAGGAGATCGGCGGGGTGCCGGGCGGTGCGGTGACCGAGGCGTTCAACGTGCCGATGACCGCGCACATCCTGGGCGGCGCCACGATCGGCGCCACGCCGGAGGACGGCGTGATCGACGGCTACCAGCGGGTCTTCGGCCACCCCGGGCTGCACGTGCTGGACGGTGCCGCGGTCACCGCGAACCTGGGCGTGAACCCGTCGCTGACCATCACCGCGCAGGCGGAACGGGCCTGCGCGTTCTGGCCGCGCAAGGGCGAACCGGATCGTCGGCCGCCGCTCGGTCAGCCGTATGAGCGGATCGCACCCGAACCGCACCCGAGCACGACCTAATCCTCATATTCCGGATTTTTACGGTTCTCGGCGTCGCGTGTCCCCGAGGAACGGTGAAATCCAGGTGCGCAAGCTTGTCAATCAGCGGCGGATGACCGTCGCGCTGGTGATGGCGGTCGCCGCCGGCGTGGGCCTGTCCGCGCCCGCGTCCGCCGATCCCGGCAATCCGGTCGAGCTGGTGGTCGGCCTCGCCCCCGGCGCCTCGGCGGACGACGCGCTGGCCGCGGCGGACGACGCCGGGGGCGTGCGGGTGGTCGACGACGCCGCTCGCGCGGCCGGTGCGGTGGTCGCCGAGGTGTCCGCCCGGAACGCGGACCAGGCCGTCGCGCTGCTGCGCCGTGACCCCGGCGTCGCCTTCGTGGACCGCAACCACGTCGCCACCAAGGCCGACGTGACGCCGAACGACCCGTTCTGGCCCGAGCAGTGGGGTCTGCGGAAGGTCAACGTGCCCGGTGCCTGGGGCATGACGACCGGCGACCCGGTCACGGTCGCGGTACTGGACACCGGCGTCAACGCGGTCAGCGACCTGGCCGGCCGGGTGCTGCCCGGCTACGACTTCATCAACGACGACGCGAACCCGGCCGACGACGAGGGGCACGGCACCGCGGTGGCCAGCGTGATCGCCGGACGCGGCGACGACGGCAGCGGGATGGCCGGCGTCTGCTGGGACTGCACGATCCTCCCGGTGAAGGTGCTCGACGCGAAGGGCTCCGGCGACTACCTCTCGATCGCCAAGGGCATCCGGTACGCGGCCGACCGGGGCGCAAAGGTGATCAACATGTCGCTGGCCGGCAGCGCGTCGTCACCGCTGCTGAACACGGCCGTGCAGTACGCCACGGACAAGGGCTCGCTGGTCATCGCGGCGGCCGGCAACGAGAACACGGCCGTCCGCCAGTACCCGGCCGCGATCCCGCAGGTGCTCTCGGTCGGTGGCTCGACCACCGGCGACGGCCGCTACTCCTGGTCCAACTACGGCACCGGCTGGGTGGACATCGCGGCGCCGGGCTGCAACGTGGCGCAGGACCACCTGGACCGCGGCTACGTCGAGTTCTGCGGCACATCGTCCGCGACGCCGCTGGTGGCCGGTGTGGCCGCGCTGATGCAGTCGCGCGCGCCGCAGGTCAGCGGCGCGTACCTGGGCACAGTGCTGTCGCTCAGCTCCTCGAAGCTGGGCTGGGTGCGGTACGGCCGGATCAACGCGGGCCGCGCGGTCTGGGCCGTCACCGACACCGCGGCACCGGCCGTCTCGCTCGGCGTGCCGGTGGCCGGCACGCTGGTGCACGGCACCACGACCGTGACCGCGTCCGCGACCGACAACACCGGGCTGGACCGGGTGGAGCTGGTCGTGAACGGCACGGTCGCCGGGGTGGACCGGGCCGCGCCGTACACGTTCCGGTGGAACTCCGCCGCGTACCACGGGATCGTGAACGTGGCGGTCCGCGCGGTCGACTGGACCGGGCGGGTCAGCACCGCGACCCGGCGGTTCGAGGCGGACAACCGCGGGCCGGCGCTGACCGTCACCGCGCCGAAGAGCGGCTCACGGGTGAGGAAGAGCGTCGCCGTGCAGGTGGCCGCGTCCGACAAGCACGGTGTCGCCACCGTTGCGCTGCTGATCAACGGCAAGGTGACCGGCACCGGGACGTCCTTCAAGATCAACGCAACGAAGTACGGCAAGAGGTTCACGGTCCGGATCCGGGCGTACGACAAGCTCGGCAACGTGTCCTACTCGCCGACGTACACCTACAGGCGATGAGGTCCTGGGGGCTCGGGCGCGGACGCGTCCGGGCCCCTCGGTATTCTTCCGGAACATGAGCACACCGCGCCCGGTCCTGGTCGTCGACTTCGGGGCCCAGTACGCCCAGCTGATCGCCCGCCGGGTGCGCGAGGCGAACGTCTACTCCGAGATCGTCCCGCACTCCATGCCGGTCACCGAGATGCTGGCGAAGAACCCGGCCGCGATCATCCTGTCCGGCGGCCCGTCCAGCGTCTACGAGCCCGGCGCCCCGCAGCTCGACGCGGGCGTGCTGGACACGGACGTCCCGGTCTTCGGCATCTGCTACGGCTTCCAGGCGATGGCCCAGACGCTCGGCGGCACGGTCGCGCACACCGGCGCCCGGGAGTACGGCCGCACCTCGCTGACGCCGGCCACCGACCCGGGTGTGCTGCTCCGCGAGCTGCCCGCCGACCTCCCGGTCTGGATGAGCCACGGCGACTCGGTCGTCGAGGCGCCGGCCGGCTTCTCGGTCACCGCGTCCTCGCCCGGTGCGCCGGTCGCCGCGTTCGAGAACCTGCTGGCCAAGCGGGCCGGCGTGCAGTTCCACCCGGAGGTGCTGCACACCGAGCAGGGCCAGACCATGCTGACGCGGTTTCTGTACGACATCGCCGGCATCGAGCCCACTTGGACCTCGTCGAACATCATCGACGAGCAGGTCGCGCTGATCCGTGAGCAGGTCGGCGACAAGCAGGTGATCTGCGGCCTCTCCGGCGGCGTCGACTCCGCGGTGGCCGCGGCGCTCGTGCACAAGGCCGTCGGTGACCAGCTGACCTGCATCTTCGTCGACCACGGCCTGCTGCGGTCCGGCGAGGCGGAGCAGGTGGAGAAGGACTACGTCGC
Organism: Catenuloplanes indicus; assembly: GCF_030813715.1. NCBI lineage: Bacteria > Bacillati > Actinomycetota > Actinomycetes > Micromonosporales > Micromonosporaceae > Catenuloplanes > Catenuloplanes indicus. Next base: position 4,155,790 of record NZ_JAUSUZ010000001.1, on the reverse strand, counting down.
CGCCACCGGCATCAGGCTCAAGGTGGTCGACGCGTCCGAGCGCTTCCTCGGCGCGCTGGACGGCGTGACCGACCCGGAACAGAAGCGCAAGATCATCGGCCGCGAGTTCATCCGGGTCTTCGAGGCCGCGGCGCGCGAGGTCGACGCGGAGCGGGACGTCGAGTTCCTGGTGCAGGGCACGCTCTACCCGGACGTGGTCGAGTCCGGCGGCGGCACCGGCACCGCGAACATCAAGAGTCACCACAACGTCGGCGGCCTCCCGGACGACCTCCGGTTCTCGCTGATCGAGCCGCTGCGCACGCTGTTCAAGGACGAGGTGCGCGCACTCGGCGCCCAGCTCGGCCTGCCGGAGGAGATGGTCCAGCGGCACCCCTTCCCGGGCCCCGGCCTGGCGATCCGGATCATCGGCGCGGTCTCCCGGGAGCGGCTGGACGTGCTGCGCCAGGCCGACCTGATCGCGCGCGAGGAGCTGACCGCGGCCGGCCTGGACCGGAGCGTGTGGCAGTTCCCGGTGGTGCTGCTGGCCGACGTGCGCAGCGTGGGTGTGCAGGGCGACGGCCGGACGTACGGGCACCCGGTCGTACTGCGCCCGGTCTCCAGCGAGGACGCGATGACCGCGGACTGGTCCCGGCTGCCGTTCGACCTGCTCGCCAAGATCTCCAACCGGATCACGAACGAGGTCGCGGAGATCAACCGAGTGGTCCTGGACGTGACGAGCAAGCCGCCGGGCACGATCGAGTGGGAGTAATTCGTCCGCTGATGTTCGGCGGGCAAATGGGGCAATGTCCTCCTCCCGTGTGCTTTTGACCGGTTCAACTGTCACCCATCCGACAGTGTTCACGGGCGGGTTACAAAGCGCGAGAACAATGTGACGGCGTGACACCCGCGCTCGAGCCGCTTCGCAGGATCGCGGCATACGCACTCTGTACCGACCCCGACGGCCGCGTCCTGCTGGTCCGGGCGAGCCCGCGCTCCGGCACACCCGGCGCCTGGTCCCTGCCCGGCGGTGCCGTCGACCACGGCGAGAACCCGAACGACACGGTGGTCCGCGAGACCGCCGCCGAGACCGGGCTGTCCGTCGCGGTCTCCGGCCTGCACGACGTGGTGGCGGACATGCGTGCGCTGCCGCACCGGGGCATCACGATCCACACGGACCGGCTGATCTATACCGTCTCGATCCGGGGCGGCTCGCTGATCGACCGGGTCGGCCAGCCCACCGACCTGGCGCGCTGGTTCACCCGCGACGAGGCGGCGGCGCTGCCGCTGCGCCCGTTCGCGGCCACCGCGCTCGGGCTGGCCTCGGCCGCTGTCGACCTGCGGCCGGACGAGGCGCCGGACTTCCCGTCGTTCTACGCGTACCCGGGCCCGGACGGCCTGCACCGGGCGCAGCGGTTCGCGGCCTATGCGGTCGCCACCGACCCGGACGGCCGGATCCTGCTCACCCGGATCGCGGCCAACTACCCGGGCGGCGGCTGCTGGCACCTGCCCGGCGGCGGCACCGACTACGGCGAGCAGCCCGGCACCGCGCTGCTGCGCGAGCTGCTGGAGGAGACCGGCCAGCCCGGCGAGATCGTCGAGCTGCTCGGCGTGGCCAGCCACCGCGATCCGGCCTCGCTCGGCCCGGAGGGCTATCCGATCGACTGGCACGGCGTGCGCGCGTTCTACCGGGTCGCGGTCGACCGGCCGTGCCCGCCGACCATCCACGACGTGGGCGGGTCCACGGACGACGTGCGCTGGTTCACCATGGCCGAGGTGGCCGCGCTGAGCGAGTCGGAGCTGACCGAGGTCACCATCGAAGCGATGCGGGCGGCCAAACTCTCCTGATCCACTTAATCTTGGTCCGTGGACCAGACAAGAAGGATCGCCGCGTACGGCATATGCCGCGACGGGGACGGCCGGGTGCTGCTGACCCGGTCGTCCGCGTTCACCGACATGCCGGGGCTGTGGCAGATCCCGGGCGGCGACCTCAAGCACGGAGAGCACCCCGAGTGGGCGGTGGTGCGCGCGTTCGCCGAGGAGACCGGCCTGGAGGTCCGCGTCGCCGGTCTGCACACCGTGCTCGCCGACGTCGGGCCGCTGCCGTTCCGCGAGGTCCTGTTGCACCACGATCGGGTGATCTTCGACGTGGCGGCGGCCGGCGAGTTGCGGCACGAAACGGGTGGCGCGACCGACCAGGTCCGCTGGGTGGCGCGGGACGAGCTGGGCGCGCTGCCGCTGATGCCGTTCACCGCGCGGCTGCTCGGCGTGCCGGCGGATCCGGGGCTGGTCGAGGAGACGCTGCGGACCGCGCCGCGGGTCGAGCTGCCGGCAGCGGTGGCGACGCCGGCCGGTGGGCCTAGGGGGCAGCGGTTCGCCGCGTACGGCCTGGTGACCGATCCGGCGGGGCGGGTGCTGCTGACGAAGATCGCGGGTGCGTACCCGGGCGCCGGCCGCTGGCACCTGCCGGGCGGCGGCACGGACTTCGGTGAACAGCCGGACACCGGATTTCTCCGTGAGCTGGTCGAGGAGGCGGGTCAGCACGGGCGCATCACCGGCCTGCTGCGCGTCTCGCACCGGCGCAACCCGGCCGCACGCGGGCCGGAGGGGTATCCGATCGACTGGCACTCCGTGCGGGTCACGTTCACCGCGGCGGTGGACGAGCCGACGACGCCGGTGGTGACCGAGGCGGCCGGTGGGTCGACGGCCGAGGCGCGCTGGTTCGACCCGGCGGAGGCACGCGCGCTGGCGCTCTCCGACGTCGCGCAGGCCGCACTGGAGTGGCTGCGCGGGCAGAGCCGCACCGCGCCCGCCCCGCGCCGCTGACGCTCCCGTGCTTCTGAACGGCGCCATGTCGTCCGGTAAACTTCGGAGTCAGCTCAATGCAGGCGTCAGCGACGAACCTTAAATTAGCGACAAACCGTGCTAGATGGTACAGCAGCTCAATTGGGTTATTTCGGGCGTTAAGCGGCTCAAAGTTTAACTGCTGGCTATCGCCAGACGGCTGGGTCATGTGCAATGGTGTAGGCCGCATAACGGCCGACGCCCGCACCGGGACACGGCCGTGACGGCTCCACCGGCCCACGACCCGAGGCCGGCGACCATTTTCGCTGGCCGCGCACCACGGCGACCGGCGACGACACACGTCGGTCCGGGCGCACTGGGCCGACCCTAGGGACAAGCCGGCACGAACTGCACAGAGTGCCGGCGATGGAGGGACAGTGCCGAGAGCCCCCTGGCGTCGGCGTCGTACCGCAGACAGCCCCCGCCCGGCCGGCCGCCGGTGGGCCGGGCTACGCCGGAGCGGATCGTTCGCCCGGCAGGTGCTGCAGGTGCGAGCGGGTCTTCGACGACCCAACCAACGCCCGCTGGTCGTCTCCGACAGCCACCCCCAGCCGGTGGCCTACCCACTCCCCGAGGCGCTACCCGCGTCGTCGGACGTGCCGACCCTCGCCGAACTCCGTTCGATCGCCGAGGCCACCCCGATCGCCGAGCCCGCCCCCGCCGACACCTCTCTCCTACCGGGGGCACATACGATGAGCCGCCGGATCGCCTTCGCGGTCGTCAACGCGTGCACGCTGGCCAGCATCTTCCTCGGGCTCAGCGCGGTCTTCCTGGCCATGCGGGACGACGTGCAGACCGCGGCGCTGTGCCTGATCGCCTGCGTGCTGTTCGACGGGCTGGACGGCGCGCTGGCCCGCAAGCTCGGCGTCTCCAGCCCGTTCGGCGCCCAGATGGACTCGCTGGCCGACATGTGCTCGTTCGGCCTGGCCGCACCGATCGTGGTCTACGCCAGCCTGGCCGGCAGCGTCTCCACGGTCGCGGCCGGGCTCGCCTGCGCGCTGGTCGCCGGGTGCGCGGCCATCCGGCTGGCCCGGTTCAACGTGTCACCGAAGGACGGGCGCTTCTTCTGCGGCGTGCCCACCACCATGGCCGCGGCGGTGCTCGCCATCGCCGTGCTGATCGGCCTGCCGATCCCCGGTGAGGTGCAGGTGGCCGGCGTCGCGCTGCTGGCGGTCGCGATGGTCTCCAGCTTCCCGTACGCGAAGCTGGCCCGGCTGCTGAGGCTGCCCCCGTGGCTGGCGGTCATCCCGATCGCGGGCGCACTGCTGGACCTGCGGCTGACGTTCGCGCTGATCGTGGTCGCGTACCTGCTCAGCGGCCCGGTCCTGTGGGTGCGCAACCGCCGGGCACCGCACCGCGTCGCCTGACACCCGCACGTCGCCCCGGCGGCGTGCGAAACGAAGCCGGGCGCTGGCTCCCCAGCGCCCGGCTTCGTTTTTCGCTCAGCCTTCCCGTCCCGATCGAGGGCACCCCCGGCCCACGACGGAACCGGTGCCCGCGGGAGCACTCGGCACGTCACCACGCCGGAAGCGGGAAAGGCAAAAGGCCTCTAGAGCCAGCGGGCGATGACGCTGGCGCCGCCGGCCACCCGGTCGCCGATGCCGACCAGCGGCTCGACCGAGTCGGCCGGAAGGTAGACGTCGGTGCGCGACCCGAAGCGGATCAGGCCGAGCCGTTCGCCGCGGGCCAGGACGGACCCGACGGGGGCGCGCTGCACGATGCGGCGCGCGATCAGGCCGGTGCGCTGGGCGACGACGACGGTGCCACGCTCGGTGTCCAGAACCGTGTAGGCGGCGACGTTGTGCTCCGCCTCCGGCTTCATCGCGGCGGCGAAACCGCCGTCGGTGACGAAGTAGTCCGCGACGCGGCCGGGCACCGGGCTGCGGTTGACGTGCACGTCCAGGATCGACAGGAAGACCGCGATGCGCAGGAACTCGGTGTCGCCGAACCGGTCGTCCCGGATGCGCTCGACCGCGAGCACCTTGCCGTCGCTGGCGGCGACGATCGCGGACGCGTCGTCCGGCACGTCGCGCTGCGGGTCGCGGAAGAACGCGGCGGCCGGTGCGGCGGCGAGCGCGGGGATCCACCACAGCTTTGACTTGGGCCGGGCGGCGCGGGCGAGCGCGGCCAGGCCGAGCGCGATGCCGGCGGCGGCCACACCGTTGGAGTCCATGTGCATCGTGCGGGTCATCGGCACGCTGGACGGCCGGTACGCCGGGGCCAGCCGGGCGGCCAGCGACGCGGGCGCGGGCGTGAAGCGCAGCCGGTGCACGCGCAGCGGCGGGCGGTTGCGCAGCACCAGGTCGGTGCCGGCGCCGAACAGCGCGGACTGGCGGTCGAGCTCGGCGCTCGCCTCACCGGCCAGGCCGGGCAGCGCGACCGCGGCGACGCTGAGCACGCCACCGTCGGCGAGCAGCTTGGTGAGGCCGTCGATGACCGCGCGGGTCTGGGTGGCGCCGCCGGTCAGCGGCTCCGCGACGATGACCACGTCGGCCGGGTCGGCCTCCTCCGGCGAGCCGGCCACGGTGACGCGCTCGGCGATCCACGCGCCCTGCGCCTCGACGTGGTCCCGAAGATCAAGAACAGACGAGCTCTCCGCCGGTACGAGCGTGAGCGTGTCGCCGGGCAGCAGCGCGTCGAACGCGGCGGGCAGCACGGGGGAGCCGGCGTGCGCGCCGACCACCAGCGCGGTCTTCGGCCCGGAGTGGCGGGCCAGTTCGGCGGTGAGCGTGCGGGCGGCCCGCTCTCCGACCTCGACGGACGCGGGGGTCTGGGACATGCGCGTGTGCTCCTCGCAGCAGGCTGAGCTGTCGCGGCCGTCGGGGACGCGGCCGGCGGGCGGAGGGTGACCCTCCGCCCGCCAAGCATATGGCGCGCGGCTAGCGGCGTCCGCCGTCGCCCTCCGCCCGGATCTCCGTCGTCGGTGTCTCGTCGATGACCTCGGTCTTCTCCTCGATCACCTCGGTCCGGTCGCCGTCGGCGGGCCGTGTCTCGCCGTCGGACGGGTGTGGCTCGCCGGTGGGCGAGGTGTCCGGGGCGGTCAGGTGGTCGGTGGCGTAGGGGGAGGGCTGGACCGGCGCGAACGCGGCGGCCGGGTTGGGCCGCACGTCCACCCGGGTGTCGTCGATGCCGATCGCCGTGTCCCGGCCGGACGTGCGCTGGTTCTCCATCAGCTCGCGCACGATGTCCGCGTGCATGCCGGTCGGCAGCCCGCTGACCGGCACCGCGCTGACCGGTGCGCCGCTGGTCGGGGCCGGCACCGCGCCCCGGCCGGAGCGGAACGCGCCGACCAGCCCGGCCAGCCCGAAGATGATCAGGGAGATGGCGACCATCCAGCCGATCGCGGGCAGCGCCAGCGTGACGAACTGGGCGAGCACCCACCAGCCGGTGAGGAACAGGAAGACGATGCCGAAACCCAGCGAGACGCCGTCGGTGCGGTGTGCCTTCATCATCGGGTGACCTCCACGTCTCCGGCGCCGTTCGAGACCGTCAGCGCGAGTTCGCCGCCGCCCGCGCCGTCCGCGCCGAGGTCCTCGAACCGCTCGTTCGCGCCCACGCCGTCCATCGTCCGGCCGAACACCTCGGCGCTGCCGGCGCCGAGCTCGACGTCGACGATCACGTCCACGTTCGGCGGGAGCAGCACGGTGAGGTCGCCGGCGCCGAGCTCGACGCGGGTGGTCTTGTCCAGGCCGGTGAAGTCGAGCGCCCGCAGATCGAGCGTGGCTTCACCGAACGAGGCGCTCTGCCGGGTGGACAGCTCGTTCATGGTCCGCGGCTTCCACACCGTGGTGGTGGAGCCCTCGTCGTAGCCGTCCGCCTCGGCGGCCACGGAGATGCCCAGCGCGACGGCCGCGACCAGCCCGGGGACGATGAGGCCACGGCCGCGGCCCCACTTCGTGCCGATCAGCATGCCGACGCCGACGATGCCGAGCACGACCGCGAAGTACGCGCCGGCGGTCGGGCCGGCGAGGTTGCTCAGGTCGATGATCGACAGCACGCCGATCGCGACCAGGACCACCGAGAGCGTGGCGCCGAACAGCGGCGAGCGCTCCTTGGGGGGCTTCGGTGGCCGCTGGCGGGGCGGTGCCGGTGGCGGCGGGTTCGTGGCCGTGTACGGCCCGTAAGGCCCGTGCGGCGCGAACGGCGGCCGGTAGCCCCCGGCCGGCGGCGTCTGCCAGGTCGGCGGTGCCGGTGCGTAGCCGGGCTGGGGCTGGTACTGATCGTTCGGTGGCACGGGCTGAACTCCTGGAGCGGGCTCGGCGGCCGGGGTCGCCGAGGTGGGCGGTGGCGGTGGCGGTGGCGGTGCGGCGTACCCCGGTGGTGAGAGCCGCCCGCGGTTGACGATCAGCGCGCCGACGATCGCGGCGCACGCGACCAGCAGCATCGCCCGCCAGGTGTCGGACATGATGTAGGCGAACGTGACCATCGCGAGGATCGCCAGTCCGACGACCGTGAGCGGTGACGTGCCGGAGTCGCCCTTGCCGAGCACCCCTTCCAGCGGTGAGCCGGTGTCGCCCTCGGCCGGGATGATCAGCCAGGCGGCTAGGTAGATCAGCAGTCCCGTGCCGCCGAAGACGGCCAGCACGGCGAGCAGTACCCGCCAGAGCACGGGGTCGGTGTTGGTGGCGCGGCCGATGCCCGCGCAGACGCCGGCGACGTACCGGCCCTGCTGGGGGCGGACGAGCCCGAACAGGCGCGGTGCCGCGGCGCCGCCGGGGAACTCCCCGGCACCCGGCGCGGCCGCAGGCCCGGGGCCCGGCGGGGGCGGCGGGGCAGAGGGTCCCGGCTCGGCCGGGTCGTGCTGCGTGTTCATGCATTCGATGGTCGGCCCTCGGGCGGCCGGATCGCCTCAGGCACCGACCCTGACCCCACCCTGAGTTTGCCGGGTGCCGCATGTCCGGGTGGTAACCCGTGGTCAGCGCCTCGCGCGCGTGTGACGATCGATGCGGTAAGCGCCGCACCGCATGAGGAGCCATGATCGACACCGCCAGACAGCCCCGCCGCCTCTTCCGGGCACGCGATCATCGCGTGGTCGCCGGTGTCGCGTCCGGCCTGGCCCGGCACCTGCGGGTGTCGCCGCTGGCCGTGCGGGCCGCGTTCGTGATCCTGCTGGGTTTCAACGGGCTGGGCCTGATGCTCTACGCGGGCTTCTGGGCGGTCCTGCCGTACGAGCGGGTCACCGGCGAGCCGCGCCGCCGGGACGTGGCGCAGCTGGTGCCGTTCATCGCGATCGGCGCCGGCCTGATCCTGCTGCAGGTGCTGGTGCTCGGCCAGAACGCGAGCGTCACCAGCACGGCCGGCTGGCTGGTCGCGATCGTGGCGGTCGGCGCCGGCATCATCTGGCACGAGTCCACGCCGGAGCGGCGCCGTCAGTGGACCGAGGCACTGCCGCGTTTCCCCTGGCTGGGAACGTTCCTGGAGGAGAGCGACCGGCGGCTGTTCCTGTTCCGGTTCATCGGCGGCGGCCTGCTGGTCGCGGTCGGCGTGATCGGCATGGTCGCGGTGTACGTCCCGGCGGAGAACTCCGAGGCCGTGGTGAACGGCATGCTGTTCGCCGGGCTCGGCCTGGCCGGGGTGTCCGTGGTGGCGGCGCCGGTGCTGTGGCGGACGATGAGCCAGCTGCGCGCGGAGCGGGAGGGCCGGATCCGGGAGACCGAGCGCGCGGAGCTGGCCGCGATGGTGCACGACCAGGTGCTGCACACGCTCGCCCTGATCCAGCGCAACGCGGACGACGTGAAGGCGGTGCAGCGGCTGGCCCGCGGTCAGGAGCGCAGCCTGCGCAACTGGCTCTACAAGCCGACCGCGTCGCCGACCGAGCGGTTCGCGGCCGCGCTGGAGGAGGCGGCCGCCGAGGTCGAGGACACGTACGCGATAGCGGTCGAGGTCGTGGTGGTCGGCGACCGGGCGACGGACGACCGGGTCGCCGCGCTGGTGATGGCCGCCCGGGAGGCGCTGGTGAACGCGGCCCGGCACGCCGGGGTGGCCACCGTGTCGCTCTACGCCGAGGTGGAGGAGGACCAGCTCAGCGTGTTCGTCCGGGACCGCGGCGCAGGCTTCGACATGGAGTCGGTGGAGGAGAACCGGCACGGCGTGCGCGGTTCGATCCTGGGCCGGATGAGCCGGCACGGCGGGCGCGCGGAGATCCGTAGTGAGATCGGGGACGGCACCGAGGTCAGACTGTTCCTGCCGATGGAACGTGACGCGGTGACCTCCGGTAGGGAAAGGTAGCCAGCATGAGTCTCAGAGTCTTCCTCGTCGACGATCACGCGATGTTCCGCGCCGGTGTCCGTGCCGAGTTGGGCGCGCACGTGGACGTGGTGGGCGAGGCCAGCACGGTGGCGGAGGCGGTCAGCCGGATCGCCGCGACCACGCCGGACGTGGTGCTGCTGGACGTGCACATGCCGGACGGCGGCGGCCGCGCGGTGCTGGAGGCGATGCGCAAGTCGCACCCACAGGTGCGGTTCCTGGCGCTCTCCGTCTCGGACGCGGCCGAGGACGTGATCGGCCTGATCCGGGCCGGTGCGCGTGGCTACGTCACGAAGACGATCTCGCCGGACGAGCTGGCCGCCGCGATCCGGCGGGTGGCCGAGGGGGACGCGGTGTTCAGCCCGCGGCTGGCCGGCTTCGTGCTGGACGCGTTCGCGGCCCGGCCGGACGCGCCGGTCGCCGACCCGGAGCTGGACCAGCTCACCAACCGCGAGCGCGAGGTGCTGCGGCTGCTCGCCCGGGGGTACGCGTACAAGGAGATCGCCAAGGAGCTGTTCATCTCGATCAAGACGGTCGAGACGCACGTGTCGAACGTGCTCCGGAAACTGCAGATGAGCAATCGCTACGAGCTGTCCCGCTGGGCGGCCGACCGGCGCCTCGTCTAGGTCCCGCAATCCGGTCTGTCCGTATAAATCCCTTGCGCCTCCACATAGGATTTTGTTAATCAGGGGGTTACACCAGGCGCGGGGAACATCACAGCCGCTGCCTGCGCAAACGACGGCGGTGTGCAGTCGAAGGAATGAAATACCTGATCAGATGGGACGGCTTGGGGCCCGAAACATGCAGGTAACAGGCCATGTCGCCCCGCCTGGCAAGTATCGGCTTGATAACAGCACCTTCACCTGTGAGTCCCTGCGGTGTCACAGTGTTCCTCACCTCACATACCCCTCGTGAGTGCCCTGAGGAGGCCCTTCCCATGCGCGGGAAAACCGCAATAAAGATCTCGGCTGGTCTTGCCGCGACCGCCCTGCTCGTCACCGCTTGCGGTGGCGGCGGCGACGACGAGTCCGGTGCCAGCAACGCTGTCGTCTCCATCGAGGTCGCGGAGCCGCAGTACCTGCTCCCGTCCAACACGAACGAGACCAGCGGCTCGCAGGTGCTCGCCGCTCTGTTCACGCCGCTCGTGGACTACGACGTTGACAACAAGCCGGTCGAGGTGGCCGCGGAGTCCATCACCACGACGGACAACGTCACCTGGACCATCAAGCTGAAGGACGGCTACACCTTCCACAACGGTGAGAAGGTCGTCGCCGACAGCTACATCAACGCGTGGAACTACGGCGCGTACGGTCCGAACGGCCAGAACAACTCCTACTTCTGGGAGAAGATCGAGGGCTGGGCCGACATGCAGTCCGAGGACCCGGACGGTGAGGAGGGCCCGCAGAAGGCGCCCGAGCCGAAGGCGAAGACGCTGACCGGTCTCGCGAAGGTCGACGAACTGACCTTCACGGTCAAGCTGGCCGCGGCGTTCTCCGAGTTCAAGACGATGCTCGGCTACACCGCGTTCTACCCGCTGCCGGCCGCCGCGTTCGCCTCCGAGGGTGTCGTCAAGGAAGACTTCCAGGAAGCCATCATCGGCAACGGCCCGTTCAAGATGAAGGGCACCTGGCAGCACGACTCGCAGATCGAGGTCGAGCAGTACGCCGAGTACCCGGGCGAGAAGCCGAAGGTCCAGGGCGTCATCTTCAAGATTTACCAGGCGCTGCCGGCGGCCTACGCCGACCTGGCCGCGGACAACCTGGACGTGCTGAAGCAGATCCCGACCGAGAACATCTCGAGCGCCGAGGCCGACCTGGGCGACCGGTTCAAGAAGAGCCCGGCCTCCACGTTCCAGTTCGTCGCGTTCCCGACGTACCAGCAGGAGTTCAGCAAGCCCGAGGTGCGGCGCGCGATCTCTCAGGCGATCAACCGCGACGAGATCATCACGAGCGTCTTCAAGGGCTCGCAGACCGCCGCCCGCTCCTTCGTCTCCCCGGTCGTGGCCGGCTACCGCGAGGACACCTGCGGCCAGTACTGCGCGTTCGACGCCGCCAAGGCCAAGTCGGAGTACGACGCCGCCGGTGGTCCGAAGCAGATCACCATCACCTACAACGGTGACGGTGGCCACAAGGACTGGGTCGACGCGACCTGCAACCAGCTCAAGACGAACCTGGGCATCGAGTGCACCGGTGTCGCCGAGCCGAAGTTCGCGGACCTGCTGACCAAGCTGGACGACAAGCAGCCGATCGGCATGTTCCGCATGGGCTGGGTCATGGACTACCCGTCCATGGAGAACTACCTGGGCCCGATCTACACCACCGACGGCTCCTCCAACTACTACGGCTACTCGAACAAGCAGTTCGACGCCCTGTACAAGGAGGGTGTCTCCGCCGCCACGCCGGAGGAGGCCATCGCGAAGTACCAGGCCGCCGAGGACCTTCTGGTGCAGGACATGCCGGTGATCCCGCTGCGCTTCGGCCAGAACAACTTCGGTCACTCCACCAAGGTGAAGAACGTCGAGATGGACCTCTTCAACCGCGTGAACCTGATCAAGATCGAGGCCGCCTGAGTCAAGGCCGCGTCATGACGGGGGTGGCGCCGCGGGTCCAATCGGACGCGCGGCGCCACCGCCGTGTCACGCCGTCGCTGCTCACGAGGCAGTTTGCACCGCGATCCCTCGCGGAGAAGGCCTGAGAAATGCTTCGTTACATCATCCGGCGCCTGCTTCAGGGCGTGCTCACGTTCTTCGGGGCCACGTTCGTCGTCTACGCGCTCATGTTCGCCAACCAAAACGACCCGTTGCAGGCGCTCGCGGGGGAGCGGCCGATCACGGACAACGTCCGGCAGGCGCTGACCGAGCGCTACCACCTGGACGAGCCGTTCATCATCCAGTACGGCTACTACATGCAGGGCATCTTCCAGGGCGACTTCGGCACGTCGCTGACCGGCCGGGAGATCACCGTTCTGCTCGACCAGGCCTGGCCCAACACGTTCCGCCTCGCCGTCATGGCGGTCGTCTTCGCGGCGCTGATCGGCATCGTGGCCGGTGTCGTGGCGGGTATCCGGCGGGCGGGCATCTTCGACCACACCACGCTGATCATCACGCTGGTCCTGATCTCGATTCCGATCGTGGTGCTGGCCCCGCTCATGCAGCTGTTCTTCGGCGTGGAGCTGCGCTGGTTCCCGGCCACGGCCGGTGCCAATCCGACGTTCTACGCGCTGATGCTGCCCGCGATGGTGCTGGGTGCCGGTTCACTGGCCACGTATTCGCGGTTGACCCGTACCTCGGTGGTGGAGAATCTGCGCGCCGACTATGTGCGGACCGCGAAGGCGAAGGGTCTGACCCGGAACCGGGTGATCGGTGTGCACGTGCTGCGCAACTCGCTGATCCCGGTGATCACGTACATCGGTGTCGACCTCGGTGGCCTGATGGCCGGCGCGATCGTGACCGAGGGCGTCTTCAACATCCCGGGCGTGGGTTCGCAGCTGTTCCGGGGTATCACCACGGAGGACGGCCCGCTGGTGGTCGGCTTCGTCAGCATCCTGGTGATCATCTTCATTCTGGCCAACCTGATCGTTGATCTGCTCTACGCGGTTCTGGACCCGAGGATCCGGTATGAGTGAGCACACGGCAGAAAACGGACGGGGCGGACCGGAACGAGGCGAAGTGTCATGAGTGATCTGCAATCGATTGCCGCGACGGAGGCGCCGGGCGGCACCCCCGTCAAGGGCACCGGCGAGGAGAAGGCCCGCAGCCTGGGTCAGGACGCGTGGCGGGATCTGCGGCACAATTGGATTTTCTGGTTCGCCTCGGCGATCGCGTTGGTCGTGATTTTGATGGCGATCGTGCCGTCGTTGTTCACGCCGAACGATCCGGCCGATTGTGCGTTGTCGCGGCAGCACGCGCCGGGTAGTGGGTGGGCGTTGTTCGGGTACGACTTCCAGGGTTGTGACATCTATGCCCGTACGGTCTACGGTGCGCGTGCCTCGATCTGGGTGGGTGTGCTGTCCACGGCGCTGGCCTCGACGGTGGGTTTGATCTTCGGGCTGTCGTCGGGGTTTTTCGGTGGCTGGCTGGACGCGATCCTGTCCCGGATCACCGACATCGTGCTCGGCATTCCGCTGCTGCTGGCCGCGATCGTCCTCGGCAAGCGCCTGGCCTCGGCCGACACCGGTGGTTCGTCCGGCCTGATGGCGGTCGTGGTCGTGCTCGGCATCCTGGGCTGGACCACCGCCGCGCGCGTGATGCGCTCGTCAGTGATCTCGGCGAAGAACCAGGACTACGTCGCGGCCGCCCGGATGCTCGGCGCGGGGAACTTCCGGATCATGTTCCGGCACATCCTGCCGAACGCGATCGCACCGTTCATCGTGGTGCTCACGATCGCGCTCGGGCAGTTCATCGCCACCGAGGCCACGCTGTCGTTCCTCGGCATCGGCCTCAAGGGCAACGCCATCTCGTGGGGTATCGACATCTCCACGGCGTCGAAGCACGTTCGTGAGTCCGCTCCGCCGCTGGTCGCGCCGTCGATGTTCCTGGCGATGACCGTGCTGGCGTTCATCATGCTCGGCGACGCCATCCGCGACGCCTTCGACCCGAAGCTGCGGTGAGCACGACAATGACCGACATCAAGGTGAACACCGAAACCCTCCCGATCGACGCGGCGGCACCGCTGCTCGCCGTGGAGGACCTCAAGGTCGAGTTCCGCACCGCGAACGGTGTGGCCAAGGCCGTCAACGGCGCGAACTTCCGGCTGTCCGAGGGTGAGACGCTGGCGATCCTCGGCGAGTCCGGCTGCGGCAAGTCCGTGACCGCGCAGGCGATCATGGGCATCCTGGACACGCCGCCCGGTTTCATCACCGGCGGCGAGGTCCGCTACCGCGGCGTCGACCTGCTGAAGCTCAAGGAGGACCAGCGCCGCCAGGTCCGGGCCAACCGGATCGCGATGATCTTCCAGGACGCGCTCTCCGCGCTGAACCCGGTCTTCACGGTCGGCTTCCAGCTCGGCGAGCTCTTCCGCAAGCATCGCGGCATGTCCCGGGCGGACTCGAAGAAGCGCGCGATCGAGCTGCTCGACCAGGTGAAGATCCCGGCGGCGCGGCAGCGCGTCGGCGAGTACCCGCACCAGTTCTCCGGCGGTATGCGGCAGCGCGTCATGATCGCCATGGCGCTGGCGCTCGACCCGGAGGTGCTGATCGCGGACGAGCCCACCACGGCGCTCGACGTGACCGTGCAGGCCCAGATCATGAACCTGCTGGCCGAGGTGCAGCGCGAGCGGAACATGGGCCTCATCCTGATCACGCACGACATGGGCGTGGTGGCGGACGTGGCGGACCGGATCTCGGTCATGTACGCCGGTCGCGTGGTGGAGGAGGCGCCGGTCTACGACATCTACGCGAAGCCGGCCCACCCGTACACGAAGGCCCTGCTCGAGTCGATCCCCCGGGTCGACCTCAAGGGCCAGCAGCTCAGCGTGATCAAGGGCCTCCCGCCGACGCTGACGAACATCCCGCCGGGCTGCCCGTTCGCGGCCCGGTGCCGGTTCGCCCGTGACGTCTGCCGTCAGGACCCGCCGCCGCCCGCGTACCAGGTCACCCACAACCGCACCGCCCGGTGCCACTTCTGGAAGGAGGTGACCGGCGTTGAGTGACGACATCGTGCTGCAGACGAAGGGTCTGAAGAAGCACTTCCCGATCACCCGGGGCATCGTCTTCCAGTCGAAGGTCGGCGCCGTGCAGGCGGTCGACGGCGTCGACCTGGAGCTCAAGCGCGGCGAGACGCTCGGCATCGTGGGCGAGTCCGGCTGTGGGAAGTCCACGCTGGCCCGCCTGCTCGTCGGGCTGGAGACGCCGACGTCCGGCTCGATCAACGTGCGCGGTCAGGACATGACCAAGCTCCGCGGCAGCGAGCTGCGCCGAGCCCGCCGCAACATCCAGATGGTGCTGCAGGACCCGTACACGTCGTTGAACCCGCGGATGACGGTCGGCGACATCATCGGCGAGCCGTTCGAGATCCACACGGATGTCGCGCCGAAGAGCGACCGCAAGCGCCGGGTCCGTGACCTGCTTGATCTGGTCGGCCTGAACCCCGACCACATCAACCGCTACCCGCACCAGTTCTCCGGCGGGCAGCGCCAGCGCATCGGCATCGCCCGCGCCCTGGCGCTCCGTCCGGAGATCATCGTCTGCGACGAGCCGGTATCCGCGCTGGACGTGTCCATCCAGGCGCAGGTGATCAACCTGCTGGAGCAGCTGCAGGACGAGCTGGGCCTGTCGTACATCTTCATCGCGCACGACCTGTCCGTGGTCCGGCACATCGCGGACCGCGTCTCGGTCATGTACCTCGGCCGGGTCGTCGAGACCGGTCGCGACCTGGAGATCTACGAGCAGCCGACGCACCCGTACACGCAGGCCCTGCTGTCGGCGGTACCGGTCCCCGACCCGACCCTGCGCGGCCACCGCGACCAGATCGTCCTCGAAGGCGACGTCCCCTCCCCGGCCAACCCGCCCTCGGGCTGCCGGTTCCGGACGCGCTGCTGGAAGGCGCAGCAGAAGTGCGCCGACGAGGACCCGATGCTGACGCTGCGGCCGAAGTCGGCGCACCCGAGCGCTTGCCACTTCGCCGAGGTACGCGACGTGGTGCACGCGGTCGACTGATCCGCCCGGAACGGGGCCCGGCTCCCGATGGAGCTGGACCCCGTTTCCCATGTCCTCCGGTTCAGAGCGGCCCGCGCCCGGCACGCAGCAGGAGGAGCGCGACCTGTGTGCCGTCCGCGCCCAGCGCCTCGCGGAACTTCTCCATGATCTCGCGCTCCCGGCTCAGCACGAGCCGCGTCCCGCCGGACGCCACCCGTGTCTTCCCGACCTGCTGCGAGAGCGCCGACCGCTCCTTCCACAGCGCGATGATCGCATCGTCGATCTCGTTGATCCGGGAGCGGATCTCGACGATCGCGGCTGACGCCGTCGCCTCGGCCGTACCGGTGTCCTGGCTGGGCTGACCGGCGTCCTGGGGCTGTTCCACTACCGTGGCCATTCTGGTCTCCTGATCACGCTGGGTCGGTTCCGGGACGCGAAAAAGCCCCGGGCTGCCGAGCCCGGGGCTTTTTCGTAGGTCTGTCGTTCAGGCGCGACCCACGGCTGCCGGGACTCCGGAGCCGTAGCCATAAAATCGCGCCTGCGGGAACACGCCGTCGAGTATGCCCAGGCCGGATGTGACCGCGCAAGCGTTTGCCCACTTATCGGACACATCCGGCGGCTGGCCGGCCTTTCCGTCAGGCGACGCGGGTGATCCGATTCGCCGGGCCGGGCGCGACCGGGCTGTTCGCCTCCAGGTACGTGACGAGCGCGTCGATGTCGAAGCCGGGCGCGGTGGTGCGGCCGGTGCCGAGCGTCAGGTTCGTGAAGCCGTCGCCACCGTTCGCCAGGAAGTCGTTCGTCGTCACCCGGTACGTCCCGGCCGGATCGATCGGGGTGCCGTTCAGCGCGAGCGCGCTGACCCGGCTGCCGGCCGCGGCGGTGCTGTCGTAGCTGTACGTGAAGCCGGCCGAGACCTGCAGCACGCGCTGGGTGGTCTGCCCGCCGAAACCGGCGAACTGCTGCTCCAGCACGTTCTTGAGCTGCGCGCCGGTGAAGGTCTGGGTGACCACCAGGTTGTTGAACGGCTGCACCGTGAACGTCTCGCCGTAGGTGATCTGCCCGGGCGCCTCACCGCCGGACTGCGCGTCGTACGGCAGGGACGCGCGGATGCCGCCCGGGTTCATCAGCGCGATCTGCGCGCCGTCCCCCTGCGTGTACGCCAGCTGCGCGTCCGCGATCACGTCGCCGAGCGGGCTCTCCTGGTTGGCGCCGACGTCGCGGCTGATGGTCGCGGTGATCGAGCCGACGACCCGGTTCGCGATCGGCGCGACCGCGGTGCGGTACTTGTCCGCGATCCGCTTCGCGGCCGGGTCGCGCAGCGCCGGGTTGCGGACCGGCGTGCCGGTGGCCGGGTCGGTCTGCCAGGTGCCGTCCGCGTTGCGCACGCCGTTCTCCACGATCACGTTGCGCGCGGTGATCTCGGCGAATTTCCCGGTACGCCGGTCCAGCGCGTAGTCGATGTCGGTGATCAGCGTGCCGTTGCTGCCGGCGCTGGTCACCACGGTCTGCGCGCCGTGCGCGTTCGGCAGCGCGCAGGTGTAGTAGCGGTGCGTGTGACCGGAGACGACCAGGCCGAACTCGGGGCGCAGGCCGTTGACGACGTCCACGACCGGGCCGGAGAAATTCGCGCAGTCGGAGAGGCCGGGTGTGGCCGGTGGCGAGTTCTGCTGGCCACCCTCGTGCAGCAGCAGGACCAGCGACTTCACGCCGAACGCGCGGAGCAGGCCACCCCACTTGTTCGCGGTCTCGATCTCGTCGAGGAACGTGACGTCCGCGATGCCGGCCGGGTTGACGATGCTCGGCGTGGCCTCCAGCGTCATGCCGACGAAGCCGACCGGGACGCCGTCGACCAGCCGCACCTCGACCGGCGGCAGGATCGGCAGGCCGGACCGCTTGTAGACGGTGTTCGCGGCGAGGTAGGTGAAGCGTGCGCCGGCGAACCCGTCGCCGTCCTGGCAGCCGTCGACCGGGTGGCAGCCGCCGCGGTTGAGGCGGATCAACTCGCTGACGCCCTCGTCGAACTCGTGGTTGCCGACCGAGCTGATCTCCAGCCCGACCTGGTCCATCAGCTCGATCGTCGGCTCGTCATGGAACGCGGCGCTGACCAGCGGCGACGCGCCGATCAGGTCGCCCGCGCCGACCGTGATGCTGCGGCCGCGACCCTCCGCCCGGGCCTCCGCGCGCAGCTTCGTCAGCCAGGTGGCGAGGTATTCGACGCCACCGGCCGGAACGCCGGTGACCAGGCCGCCGCTGCCGGCCGGCGGGTCGATGGCGCCGTGGAAGTCGTTGTAGCTGAGGAAGTTGCCCTTGACCGTCTTCCCGCCCCCGTTGAACGTGACGGCGACCGGTGTGAGGGCGTCGGCCGGCGAGGCGACCGGTGCGCTCCCGGGGACGAGAGCCATGGCGACGGCCAGTGCGGCGGCCGGCGTCGCCAGCGCCCGCAGCACCGGCCAGAGACGCTTGCGAGATTGATCCATGCACGCATGCTTGTCCATCGGTGGGTCCCCCGCCAGAGTGCTTGAGTGTCGTCTTGGCATCGGCGAGGTTGCCTGTCATACCGGGGGCCTAGACTTGCCCGCGATGCAATCGCTGTTTGATGTCCCCCCGGTCCAGCCCACGCCGCCGACCCGCCCCGCGCCGCCCCGCCGCGACACGGAGGCGCTGCTCGCCGGGCTCAACGGTCCGCAGCGCGATGCGGTGACGCACGCCGGCGGGCCGCTGCTGATCGTGGCCGGCGCCGGTTCGGGCAAGACCCGGGTGCTGACGAACCGCATCGCCTATCTGCTGGCCGCGCGCGACGTGCACCCCGGCGAGATCATGGCGATCACGTTCACCAACAAGGCCGCCGGTGAGATGAAGGAGCGCGTCGCCGCGCTGGTCGGCAACCGCGCGCGGATGATGTGGGTCTCCACGTTCCACTCCGCGTGCGTGCGCATCCTGCGCGCCGAGCACGAGCACGCCGGGCTGAAGTCGACCTTCTCGATCTACGACGCGGACGATTCGCGCCGCCTGATGACGCTGGTCGCGCGCGAGCTCGACCTCGACCCGAAGCGTTACCCGCCGCGCGGCCTGGCCACCCAGGTGTCGAATCTGAAGAACGAGCTGACCGACCCGGAGGAGTTCGCGGCGAAGGCGTCCGGGCCGAACGAGCGGGCCGTCGCCGAGGCCTACCAGCTCTACCAGCGCCGCCTACGGGAGGCGCACGCGCTGGACTTCGACGATCTGATCATGGCGACCGTGCACCTCTTCCAGTCGCACCCGCTGGTCGCGGAGTCGTACCGGCGCCGTTTCCGGCACGTGCTGGTCGATGAGTACCAGGACACCAACCACGCGCAGTACACGTTGATTCGCGAGCTGGTCGGCAACGGTGTGCCAGACGCCGGGCTGCCACCGGCCGAGCTGTGCGTGGTCGGCGACGCGGACCAGTCGATCTACGCGTTCCGCGGCGCGACGATCCGGAACATTCTGGAGTTCGAGCGCGACTACCCGGACGCGCGCACGATCCTGCTGGAGCAGAACTACCGCTCCACCCAGACCATCCTGAACGCGGCTAACGCGGTGATCGACCGCAACACGTCCCGCAAGCCTAAGCGGCTCTGGAGCGACCAGGGCGAGGGCGAGCGGATCGTCGGGTACGTGGCCGACACCGAGCACGCCGAGGCCGACTGGGTGGCCCGGGAGATCGACCGGCTCGGCGACAACGGTCTGGCCAAGCCGGGCGACGTGGCCGTCTTCTACCGGACGAACGCGCAGTCCCGGGTGTTCGAGGAGGTGTTCATCCGCGTCGGCCTGCCGTACAAGGTGGTCGGCGGCGTGCGCTTCTACGAGCGCAAGGAGGTGCGGGACGCGCTGGCGTACCTGCGCGCCGTGGTCAACGACGACGACACCGTGAGCATCCGGCGGATTCTGAACACGCCGAAACGCGGCATCGGCGAGCGCGCCGAGGCGTGCGTGGAGGCGCTGGCCAACCGCGAGCGCATCTCGTTCGGCGCCGCGCTGCGCCGGGCGGCGGAGGCGCCGGGCATCTCGACCCGCGCGGTCAACGGCATCAACGAGTTCGTCGCGATGCTCGACGACGTGCGCGAGCTGGCCCGGACCGCGCCGCCGGAGGAGGTGCTGGAGGCGCTGATCACCCGCTCCGGCTACCTGACCGGCCTCGAGGAGAGTATCGACCCGCAGGACGCGGGCCGGGTGGAGAACCTGCAGGAGCTGGTCAGCGTCGCCCGGGAGTACACCGAACGCACCGAGGCGGCGGACGGGCCGGAGTCGTCCGTCGCCGGCTTTTTGGAGCAGGTCGCACTTGTCGCGGACGCGGACCAGATCCCGGACGAGCCGGACGCCGACCACCAGGGCGTGGTCACGCTGATGACGCTGCACACCGCGAAGGGCCTGGAGTTCCCGGTCGTGTTCCTCACCGGCATGGAGGAGGGCGTGTTCCCGCACATGCGAGCCATGTCCGACACCAAGGAGCTGGAGGAGGAGCGGCGGCTGGCGTACGTGGGGATCACCCGGGCGCGGCAGCGGCTCTACCTCTCCCGCGCGGTCACCCGGTCCGCCTGGGGCGCACCGCAGTACAACCCGGCCTCGCGGTTCACCGACGAACTGCCGAGTGAGCTGGTCCGGTGGGAGCGCACCGAGGGGTCGTACACGACGTGGTCCGGCTCGGCCGGCGGCGTCGGCGGCCGCGGCGCTTCGCGAAATTCCACGTTCGTCGGGGGGACGAGCAAGGCGCAGAAGATCGCGCAAGGGCTGGGCATCGACGCCAGTAAGCTCGCCACCGCCAGTGACCTGCGCACCCAGGCGCCGTCCGTGTCACCCGGGGACCGGGTCAACCACCAGCGGTACGGGCTGGGCCGGGTGCTGGTGGTCGAGGGCCAGGGTGCGGGCGCACGCGCCCAGATCGACTTCGGCGACCAGAAGGTGTGGCTGGTGCTGCGGCACGCGCCGATCGAGAAGATGTAGGTCAGCACCCCAGGTCGACGCCGCGGGCCGCCATCCAGGCGGCCGGGTCGACCTGGTTCCACATGCCGTCGTGCACCTCGAAGTGCAGGTGCGGCCCGGTGGAGTTGCCGGTCGAGCCCTCCGCGCCCACGGTCTGCCCGGGCGTGACCCGGTCACCGGGCTCGACCGAGACGCGCGACAGGTGCGCGTAGTGCGTGTAGAAGCCGTTGCCGTGGTCGATCAGCACCGACAGGCCGTAGCCGCTGTAGTTCGCGCCGGCCGTGACCACGGTCCCGGCACCGGCGGCGCGGACCCGGGTGCCGCTCGCCGCGGCCAGGTCGATGCCGGCGTGCAGCTTGCCCCAGCGGCGGCCGAAGCAGGACGTGGTGCGCCCCTCCGGCATCGGATCCACCCAGGCCTTGGCCGCGGGCCTGCTCGTGGGTGTGGCCGTTCCGGCGCTCTTACCCGGCGACGGACTCGGGCTCGGCTTGTCCGGCGTGGGACTTGCGGTCGGCGCAGAGGGGGCCGCGGCCGGGCTCGCCGCCGCGGTCCGCTGGGCGGACCGGCCGGCGGCGGACGCGGCTTCGGCGCGCTCCGCCAGCGCTTCCGCGTTCGCGAGCGCGGCCGGGGTCGGTACGGCCTGCTCGGCCCCGTCCGGGCCGGTGACGGCGTCGTGGAGCGTCGCGCCGCCGGTGAGCGCCAGTCCGGTGACGGCGAGCGTGGCCGCGGCGGCCTGGCGAAGATGAGCGGCTTTCTGCTCCGGCCGCCGGTGCGCACCGGCCGTCAGCGCCGCAAGCCGCACGTAGTACCGATGCCGGTGCCGCCCGGGCAGCCGCCGGTGCCGCCCGCCGTGCTCCGCCGGCCGCCCACCACGAGCCCGGAGGCCGCTGCCGTCCTGCACGGCCCGGGCGTGGGACGTGGCTGGTCGTTCGTCATCGCCTGGGGCGTCCACGCTGCCGCCGGCCTCCGCGGCCGGGGCGTGGGTTTCGGGTGGCTGCTTGTCATCGCCGGCGGCGTTCACGCTGCCCCCGGCTTCCCCGGCCGAGTGCCGGGTTGCGGGTGGCTGCTCGCCGGCACCGAGGGTGTTCAGGTCACCGTCGGCCGGCGCGGCCGAGTGGCGGGGTGTGCCGGGCCGTCCACGACCGCTTGGAGCAGTCGTGCTGCCACCGGCGTCCGCCGCGAGGCGGGGCGTGTCCGGGCGACCGAAGGCGCCACCGGCGCCTGAAGCGACGGCAGCGACGGCGTCATCCGTGGCTGCGGGGCTTTCCCGAGGACCACGGATGCCCGGGAGGCCGGGGAAGGCCTGCGAACCAGCGGCGACCGGAGTTTCCGGGCTCACCCGAGGACGCGGGACGGCCAGCGCTTCCGGGCTTTTCCGGGGACTCGGGATGACCAGTGCCTCGAGGATCTCCCGGGGAACGGGGACGGCCGGGGCGTCGGGGGTCACCCGATCCTCCGCGGCCGTCGTCGTGGCGGTCTCCGCGTGGTGGTACACGGGCGCACCTCCGTCGGCTGAACAGCAGCAATGACGAAGAATGCTGATCGGTCCCGCTATGCCGGACCACACCGGCCTGGTCCTGATCGACCCTGATCAGTCATGATCACGGCTGATTTGTCCGCCGGAATGCCGTAACGTCCGGAAAGTTGATCTTGCTAAGTGTGTGCTGGCACACAACTTCGCCAGTGACATGATGAACAGCGAAAACCTGGGGTAGACGAAAAACCGCCCTTCCCGGTACGGGAAGGGCGGTAACGAAAAGCGGAGCGTCAGGGAGCCGTCACAGCACCGTAGACCTGCTCGACCTCAAGCTGGATGTCGACGCCCTTCTCGCGGAGCAGCGGCACCGGGTCGCGGGGCTCGCCGTCGACGTGGATCTCCAGGTGGAGGTGCGCGCCGTACGAGTGGCCCGTGTCGCCGACCAGGCCGAGCGTGTCGCCGGCCTTGACCTGCTGGCCCGCCTCGACCATGAGCTGCGAAGAGTGTCCATATATGGTCTCGACGCCGTCGCCGTGGTCGACAATGACTGCGTAGCCGTACCCGCCGTACCACCCGGCCAGCTTCACGGTGCCACCGTGAACGGCCTTGTACGGCGTGCCCTCCTGGGCGGCCAGGTCGATGCCCTGGTGGACCTCGTTCCACCGGATGCCGTACGGCGCGGTGAAGTCGTATCCGTGCAGCGGAAGGAGCCAGGCATCGGGAGACTCGGCCAGCGACGTGGCCAGGCCACCCGCGTCCGCGGACTCGGTGCGCTCGCTGTCACGCGTGGAGCGCTCGGCGCTCGCCTCGCGCTCGGCCAGCTCCTCCGCGGTGGTCGTGCTGTCGAGCGAGTTCTTCAGCGCGGTGGTGTCGACGCCCTTGGCGTCGTCCAGCGCGGCGCCCGCGCCGAGGGCCACCACGCCGGCGCCGACCAGCGCGGTGGTCACCACCGCCGCGTAGCGGCTTCCGGGAACGGTAGGTACGCGACGTCGACCGCGATAGCGGTCGGGCTCGGATGAAAGCCGCTGACGCACGTACACCCTCCGATATCTGTTCACTCCCCGGCGCTGACGCGCTCCGGACTGCCGGGCGCTGACCGTGGGTGAACACTGGCTGGTTTGGGCGACCGTTCCGGGGTATCCCGGTTGACAGCCGTTGGACACGGTAGCCAAGCGGTGGGCCGGTCACAAGTTCTGCGGCCGATTTGCTGACTGGGTGTGCGACGTCATGACGCATAATGCCGGAATTCGTAACCATTTGTACCCCCCGTCGTTAGTGGCGCTGCGTAATTTTTGCCGATACCTAACGTGATGTGATCGCGGCTACTTCATCGAGTGACGACACGATTGCGAGCCGCTCGTCCCCTAGGGGCTGCACGATCGTTAAGGTGGCTCTGTGGACATCTCTCATGACTGAATAGAGGTGCGGCAGCTATGGAACCGCGAATTCGGGTTGTGGTCGCGAAGCCGGGCCTGGACGGGCACGATCGCGGCGCGAAGGTAGTCGCACGGGCGCTCCGGGACGCCGGCATGGAGGTCGTCTACACCGGTCTGCACCAGACGCCGGAGCAGATCGTGGAGACCGCGATCCAGGAGGACGCGGACGCGGTCGGGCTCTCCGTGCTCTCCGGTGCGCACATGACGCTGTTCCGGCGGGTGGTCGACCTGCTGGCCGAGCGCGGCGTCGACGACATCGTGGTGTTCGGCGGCGGCATCATCCCGGACGCGGACATCCCGGAACTGGAGCGGATCGGCGTCTCGAAGATTTTCGGCCCCGGCGCCACCATGCAGTCGATCGTCGACTGGGTCCGCGCGAATGTGGCGGGAATCCCGGCCGACAGTAAATAGCCGGGAATTGCCGTGAAATGCGGAAATAGGGAAGGGCCGGACGCACCCCTCACACGTCCGGCCCCTCTATGCGCGATGCCCCGCCGCCACCCCTCGACCGACAGGGCATCGGCCGCTTTCTCGTGCCGCGCCCGCCGTGCGTGCGCTGACATCTGACTCAACGACGCCCTCTGAACAGGGGTTACGGAACCGGATGCGCGATTTTTGGCGTAACTGGTGTCCCATCGCCACCACCTGTACCGAGAACCGCGGAGCGGGCGGAATGTGCAGTACCGCACACCATGTACCCGCCTGACGGCACGGAGTGCCCAGGTCGCTAGGGTGACGGGAAAGGCACCTTCTCATCACCGGATGAGCGGTGCACATCCACGCTGGCAGCGGCGCCGGGGTGCCGCGGAGTGAATCGGGACGCGCAAGTGGACCTGTATGAGTACCAGGGGCGCGAGCTATTCGAGCGGCACGGCCTGCCCGTGCTGAGCGGTGGCGTCGCCACGACCCCCGAGGAGGCCCGCGCGATCGCCGACCGTCTCGGCGGCCGGGTCGTCGTCAAGGCCCAGGTGAAGGTCGGTGGCCGCGGTAAGGCCGGCGGCGTCAAGCTGGCCGAGGGCGTCGACGAGGCGACCGCGCGCGCGACGGACATCCTCGGGATGGACATCAAGGGTCACACGGTGCACAAGGTCATGCTGACCGTCACCGCTGACATCGCCGAGGAGTACTACCTCTCCTACCTGCTCGACCGGGCGAACCGCACGTTCCTGTGCATCGCCTCCGTCGCGGGCGGCATGGAGATCGAGACGGTCGCCGAGACCGACCCGGACAAGGTCGCCAAGATCGCGATCGACGCGATCCAGGGCGTGGACGAGGCGAAGGCGCGCGAGATCGTCGCGGCCGCCAAGTTCCCGGCCGACGTGTCCGAGCAGATCGTCGACATCGCGCAGAAGCTGTGGGTCGCCTTCATCAAGGAGGACGCCACGCTGGTCGAGGTCAACCCGCTGGCCAAGACGCCGGAGGGCAAGGTCCTCTGCCTGGACGCCAAGGTGACGCTGGACGAGAACTCGCACTTCCGGCACCCGGACCAGGAGGGCTTCGTCGACGCCGCGTCGGTCGACCCGCTGGAGCAGGCGGCCAAGGAGAAGAACCTCAACTACGTCAAGCTCGACGGCTCGGTCGGCATCATCGGCAACGGCGCGGGCCTGGTCATGTCCACGCTCGACGTGGTCGCCTACGCGGGCGAGAACCACGGCGGCGTGAAGCCGGCGAACTTCCTCGACATCGGCGGCGGCGCGAGCGCGACCGTGATGGCGAACGGCCTAGAGATCGTTCTCTCCGACCCGGCCGTGAAGTCCGTCTTCGTCAACGTCTTCGGCGGCATCACCGCCTGCGACGCGGTCGCGAACGGCATCCTGCAGGCGCTGCAGCTGCTGGCCGACCGGGGCGAGCAGGTCACCAAGCCGCTGGTCGTCCGCCTGGACGGCAACAACGCGGAGGCCGGCCGCGCGATCCTCGACTCGGCCGCGAACCCGCTCGTCGAGCGGGTCGACACCATGGACGGTGCGGCCGCGCGTGCCGCCGAGCTCGCGGCTGCGGGGGTCTGACGACAATGGCTATCTGGCTCACCAAGGACTCCAAGGTCATCGTCCAGGGCATCACCGGGTCCGAGGGCACCAAGCACACCAAGCGCATGCTCGCCGCGGGCACGAACGTGGTCGGCGGCACCAACCCGAAGAAGGCCGGGCAGACGCTCGACTTCGACGGTACCGAGCTGCCGGTCTTCGGCACGGTCAAGGAGGCCATGGAGAAGACCGGTGCGGACGTCACCGTCATCTTCGTGCCGCCGGCGTTCTCCAAGGCCGCGGTGATCGAGGCGATCGACGCCGAGATCGGCCTGGCCATCGTGATCACCGAGGGCATCCCGGTGCACGACAGCGCCGCGTTCTGGGCGCACAACGTGGCGAAGGGTCAGAAGACCCGGATCATCGGCCCGAACTGCCCCGGCATCGCGTCGCCCGGCCAGTCCAACGCCGGCATCATCCCCGGTGACATCACCGGCGCCGGCCGGATCGGCCTGGTCTCCAAGAGCGGCACGCTGACCTACCAGCTGATGTACGAGCTGCGGGACATCGGCTTCTCCACCGCGGTCGGCATCGGCGGTGACCCGGTCATCGGCACCACGCACATCGACGCGCTCAAGGCGTTCCAGGAGGACCCGGACACCGACGCGATCGTCATGATCGGTGAGATCGGTGGCGACGCCGAGGAGCGGGCCGCCGACTTCATCAAGGCGAACGTGACGAAGCCGGTCGTCGGCTACATCGCGGGCTTCACCGCCCCGCCCGGCAAGACCATGGGCCACGCCGGTGCGATCATCTCCGGCTCGGCCGGCACCGCGGACGCGAAGAAGGTCGCGCTCGAGGCGGCCGGCGTCAAGGTGGGCAAGACGCCGTCCGAGACCGCGCGCCTGATGCGCGAGATCATGAGCTGACTGCGTTTTAGGTCACAACCCCCGTCGAGTGAGGACACTCGGCGGGGGTTTTCCTTAGCCAGAACAGGGCTGACGTGGAAAAGTAGGCACCGATGCCGAGCACCCCGGACCGTCCGGCCTCAGGCGCCCAGCCGGACGAGACGCTGACCGACGCCGAGGCCGCCTATCTCGCTGCCCGCGACACGGTCCCCATCGACGCGTCCGGTGGCCGCGATCTGCGCACCCGGGACACCGTGCGGTTGCCGCTGCAACGAGCCCGCGCGCAGGCCAAGGCCGGTCGTGCGCCGCTCGCCGTGGCCGCCACCGTCGCGGCCGGCTGGGCGTTCCTGGTCTCCTACCTGCCGGTCGCGCTGGTCATGTGGCTGGCGCAGCTGGTCGAGGGCGCCGGCTCGCTCGGCGGCTCCGTGATCATCGGGCTCGGCGCGTGGTTGCTCGGGCACGGCGTACCGCTGGGCACCTCACTCGGCCCGGTCGGCCTGGCGCCGCTCGGCCTGGCCGTGCTGATCGCCTGGCGGCTGGCCCGGGCCGGCGTGCACGTCACCCGCGCGATCGGCGCGCGGGACGACGGCACGATGCGGCAGGCGTTCTCCGTCGCCGGTGCGATCGGGGTTGCCTGGGGCGGGCTGGGTCTGCTCGCGGCGCTGCTGGTCGGCGCGGGCGGCGGGCCGGAGATCAACGCGTTGCGTGCGTTCGGCACGCTCTTCGCGGCCGGTGGGCTGGCCTCGCTCACCGGTGCGCTGCGGACCACCGGCGCGCTCGGCGAGCTGGCGTCGCGCCTGCCGCGATACCTGCGCGACGCCGTCCGTACCGGCGTGGTGGGCGGTCTTCTGATCCTGGCCACCGGGGCCGGGAGCACCGGGCTCGCGATCGCGCTCAACGGCGGCGACGCCAGCGACATGATCAGCGCCTACCGGACCGGGGTGGCCGGGCAGGCCGGGATCACACTGGTCAGCCTGGCCTACGCGCCGAACGCCGCGATCTGGGCGGTCGGCTACCTGCTCGGGCCGGGCTTCTCGCTCGGCACCCACACCACGGTGCAGATAACGCAGGTGAGCGTGGGCGCGCTGCCGACCGTACCGTTGGTGGCCGGTCTTCCGTCCGGGCCGCTCGGCGGGCTCGGCGCCGCACTGCCCGCGGTGCCGTTGATCGCCGCGATGCTGGCCGGCTGGCTGCTGCACCGGCGGCTGCGGCGGGCCGGTCGTGACCCGTCCCGGCCACCGCGGGTGGTGCCGTGGCGCCGCCTCACTGCGGCCGCGGCCATGTCCGGGCCCGTCGCGGGCGTGGTGCTGTTCGTGGCCGCGTTCGCCTCCGGTGGCCCGCTCGGCGGCGGGCGCCTCTCCGAGCTCGGCACGTCCGCGTGGCAGGTCGGGCTGATCGGCGCCGGCGTGGTCACCGTGGGCGCGCTGGCCGGTGCGGTCGCCTCCCGCATGTTCGTGGCCGGAGCAAAATCCGGAAAATCCCGCACGGGTACGCCGCCGGCGAGCTGAGCGTCGCTTCGCGTCGCGGGCGGGACATCGTCTGTCACACCTGGGACACCCGACGTTTGGGCCGCTCCGGCCGCCTCGGTAGGGTGCTCGGGTGAATACCCCCGCACGACTGGTGGTGTTGATCTCCGGCTCGGGCAGCAACCTGAAGGCGCTGCTCGACGCGTCCGCCGACCCCGGCTACGGCGCGACCGTGGTGGCCGTCGGCGCCGACCGGGACGGCATCGCCGGGCTCGACATCGCGGCCGAGGCCGGTGTGCCCACGTTCGTCGACCGGGTGAAGGACTTCGCCACCCGCGGCGAGTGGGACGCGGCGCTCACCGCGCACGTCGCCGAGCACAAGCCTGACCTGATCATCTCCGCCGGGTTCCTCAAGCTGGTCGGCGCGGAGTTCCTGGCCGCGTTCGGCGACCGCTACCTCAACACGCACAACGCGCTGCTGCCGTCGTTCCCCGGCATCCACGGCCCGCGCGACGCCCTGGAGTACGGCGTGAAGGTCACCGGCGCCACGCTGTTCTTCGTGGACGCGGGCGTCGACACCGGGCCGATCGTGGCGCAGACCGTCGTACCGGTGCTAGACGGCGACACCGAGGCCGACCTCACCGAGCGCATCAAGGAAGCCGAACGCCGCCAGCTCGTCGAGCAGGTCGGGCGCCTGGTCCGGGAAGGCTGGACCATCACGGGAAGAAAGGTCACCATTCCATGACACTCACCCCAGGTGAGGCCTCGGTCGTGACGGCCGCGGTGTCCGCCACCGGCGCGGTCGGCGCCGCCACCTCGGGCGAGGCGGTCGTCGCGGGCGACACGCTGGCCGCCGCGGACGAGTCGTTCCGCCGGCCGCTGCGCCGCGCGCTGGTCAGCGTCTACGACAAGACCGGCCTGGTCGAGCTGGCCGCGGCGCTGCACGCGGCCGGTGTCGAGATCGTCTCCACCGGCTCGACCGCCTCGACCATCGCCGCGACCGGCGTGCCGGTGACCCGGGTGGAGGAGCTGACCGGTTTCCCCGAGTGCCTGGACGGGCGGGTCAAGACGCTGCACCCGAAGGTGCACGCGGGCCTGCTCGCGGACACCCGGCTGGAGTCGCACCGCACGCAGCTCGCCGACCTCGGCATCGCCGGGTTCGACCTGCTGGTCTCCAACCTCTACCCGTTCCAGGAGACGGTCGCGTCCGGGGCCGGTGTCGAGGAGACCATCGAGCAGATCGACATCGGCGGGCCGGCCATGGTCCGCGCGGCCGCGAAGAATCACGCGTCGCTGGCCGTGGTGACCGACCCCCGGGCGTACCCCCTGATCGAGTCGGCCCTCGCCGACGGCGGCTTCACGCTGCCGCAGCGCCGGGCGCTCGCGGCCCGCGCGTTCGCGGACATCGCGGAGTACGACACGGCCGTCGCCGAGTGGGTCGCGCAGGAGCTGAACCCGTCCGAGGCGTGGTGGCCCGAGTTCGCCGGTCTCGCGCTGCGCCGCTCCGCCGTGCTGCGATACGGCGAGAACCCGCACCAGAAGGCCGCGCTCTACGCCGACCCGGCCGCCCCGGCCGGTCTCGCCCAGGCCGAGCAGCTGCACGGCAAGGAGATGTCCTACAACAACTACGTCGACGCGGACGCCGCCTGGCGCGCCGCGAACGACATGGCCGACGCCGCGGTCGCGATCATCAAGCACGCGAACCCGTGCGGCATCGCGGTCTCGTTCGCCGGTGACGTCGCGGAGGCGCACCGCAAGGCGCACGCCTGCGACCCGGTCTCCGCGTTCGGCGGCGTCATCGCGGTCAACCGGCCGGTCACGGTCGAGATGGCCCGGCAGGTCACCGAGATCTTCACCGAGGTCCTGGTCGCGCCCGGCTACGAGGACGGCGCGGTCGAGGTGCTGCGGGCCAAGAAGAACCTGCGCATCCTGGTCGCTCCCGCGTGGGCCCCGGCCTCGGTCGAGTTCCGGCAGGTCAGCGGCGGTCTGCTGGCACAGACCCGGGACGGCATCGACGCGCCCGGCGACGCGCCGTCCGCGTGGCGGCTGGTCGCGGGTGAGTCCGCGTCCGCGGAGCTGCTGGACGAGCTGGCCTTCGCCTGGCGTGCGGTCCGCGCCGTGAAGAGCAACGCGATCCTGCTGGCCGCGGACGGCGCCACGGTCGGCGTCGGCATGGGCCAGGTCAACCGCGTCGACTCGGCGCGTCTCGCGGTCTCCCGCGCCGGTGCCGACCGGGCCCGCGGCTCGGTCGCAGCGTCGGACGCGTTCTTCCCGTTCGCGGACGGCCTGGAGGTGCTCACCGAGGCGGGTGTCCGCGCGGTGGTGCAGCCCGGCGGCTCGGTCCGCGACGAGGAGGTCATCGCGGCCGCGGAGAAGGCCGGCATCACGATGTACTTCACCGGGGCCCGGCACTTCTTCCACTAGGTCGTGTTCCACGAAGGGCCGTGGCCTCGGCCACGGCCCTTCGCACGTCCTCGACGATCGTCCGTGGCCGTTTGCACATGTCGTCCACCGTGAACCTCAGCGCGATCCACCCGGCCCGATTTCCGCTGCCCCGCTCGCCGCACTCCTCCTCCTCGCTAGTGGAGCGGGGTTGTCCATAGCGTGAGATTTCGGGCGCGCGGCGCCCGGGTCCGGCGTGGGCTTGCGGGTGGGTTACGCGGGGAGGGTGGTGAGGGCGGACCAGGTGGAGGCGGTGGGGCGGTAGCCGAGGCGGGTGTTGATCGCGAGCATCGGGGCGTTCGACACGTCGTTCGAGGTGTACGCCGTGGTGGCGCCCGTGGCGGCGGCGTGGGACAGCGCCACCGTCTTCGCCAGCCGGGCCAGGCCCCGGCCTCGGTGGGCCGGGAGCGTGGCCGTCATGTCCGACCAGCACCGGTCGCCGTCGCGCTGCAGCAGCGAGAGCGACGCCACCTCACCGCCCGGCGCGAGCACCACGAAGCTCACGTCCTTGTCCAGCCCAGGGTCCTCCCACACGTCGTAGCGCCAGTTCTCGAACGTGAGCGCGTCCGGCGCGACGTCGGAGGGTTCGTCCGCCGCACCGGCGACCTCGGCCGTGTAGAGCGCGCGGGCGGGGAGCGCGGAGACCGGCGCGAGCGTGTAGCCGGGCGGCGGCTCCGGCGCGGCCGGCAGCGGCGCGGTCAGGTCGAGCGCGGAGTAGCGCATCTCGCGGCCGGCCGTGAACCCGCGCGCGGTCGCGAACGGCAGCGACGACGGCAGCACGTAGCCCCGCAGGTCGCGCAGCCCGGCCGCCCGCAGATGCTCGATCGACGCGCGCAGCAGCGCGGATCCGTACCCGCGACCGCGGAACGACGGGTGGACGTGCAGCAGCGAGATCTGGCCCGCGTGCCGCGAGGTGGTGCTGGTGTTGCGGAACGCGGCGGCGAAGCCGACGATCTCGCCGGCCGGGGAGACCGCGACGAACGAGGCCATGGACGAGCCGGGCGGCGGGGAGACCAGCGTGCGCCGGGTCGCGGCCTCGCCGCGGACCAGGTAGGGGAAGACGATACGGCGCAGCGCGACCAGCGCGGGCGCGTCGTCGGGATGAGCCGGGCGGATGGTCATGGTGGACAGACCACCCGCCCGGTTCGGGGAGAGCAACCGAATTACGCCACCGGGTGGCGCAGCTCCGGGAAGTGGCAGGCGGACGGGTGCGGGTCGGCCGGCCGGATGGTGAGCGGCGGCTCCTGCGCGGCGCAGATGTCCTGCGCCTTCCAGCAGCGCGTGCGGAAGTGGCAACCGGACGGCGGGTTGGCCGGTGAGGGCACGTCGCCGTCCAGGCGGATGATCTCGCGGTGGTTGCGCGCCCGGGGGTCGGGCACCGGCACCGCGGAGAGCAGCGCCTGGGTGTACGGGTGCGTCGGCCGCTCGTAGATCTCCGACTCGGAGCCCAGCTCGACGATCTTGCCGAGGTACATGACCGCGACCCGGTCCGCGATGTGCCGGACCACGGACAGGTCGTGCGCGATGAAGATGTACGACAGCCCGAACTCGTCCTGCAGCTGCTCCAGCAGGTTGATCACCTGCGCCTGGATGGACACGTCCAGCGCGGACACCGGCTCGTCGCAGACGATGATCTGCGGGCGGAGCGCGAGCGCGCGGGCGATGCCGATGCGCTGGCGCTGACCGCCGGAGAACTGGTGCGGGTACCGGTTGACGTGCTCCGGGTTGAGGCCGACCACCTCGAGCAGTTCCTGGACGCGCCGGCGGCGGTCACCGCGCGGCGCCGCGTCCGGGTGGATCTCGAACGGCTCGCCGATGATGTCGCCGACCGTCATCCGCGGGTTCAGCGACGTGTACGGGTCCTGCATGACCATCTGCACGTTGCGGCGGAGCTTGCGCAGTTCGGTGCCGCCGAGCGAGTAGATGTCCCGCCCCTCCAGCAGCGCCTTGCCCGCGGTCGGCGTCTCCAGCCGCATGAGCAGCTTGGCCAGCGTGGACTTGCCGCAGCCGGACTCGCCGACCACGCCGAGCGTCTCGCCGCGGCGCAGCTGGAAGCTGACGCCGTCGACCGCCTGCACCGCGC
Source organism: Catenuloplanes indicus (assembly GCF_030813715.1). NCBI lineage: Bacteria > Bacillati > Actinomycetota > Actinomycetes > Micromonosporales > Micromonosporaceae > Catenuloplanes > Catenuloplanes indicus. The sequence continues at coordinate 4,123,374 of NZ_JAUSUZ010000001.1, read as the reverse complement.
CGACCTTGCGCTTGAACACCACGCCCTGGCTGATCGGGAAGTGCTTGACCAGGCCTTGCACGTCGAGCAGCACCTCACCGTGCCGCGGGTGATGCTGCGGCGCCGGCTTGGCCGAACCCATGGCTGCGGTCCCCCTAGCGCTGGTCACTGACTACCTCCTGGGCGAAGTGGCAGGCGCTGTACCGCGGGCCGAGCACGTGCTTGGCCGGGACCAGCTCCCGGCAGACCGGCTGGGCGTACGGGCAGCGGGGGTGGAACGGGCAGCCGGACGGGATGTTCGCCAGGTTCGGCGGCAGGCCCTTGATCGTCGCCAGCTTCTGCCCGCGCTGGTCGAGCCGGGGGATCGAGGCGAGCAGACCCTTGGTGTACGGGTGCGCCGGTGCCTCGTAGATGTCGTAGACCGGCGCCTCCTCGATGATCCGGCCGGCGTACATGACCGCGATCCGGTCCGCCACGTCCGCGACCACGCCCAGGTCGTGCGTGATCAGGATCAGCCCCATGTTGAGGTCCCGGCGAAGGTCGCCGAGCAGGTCCATGATCTGGGCCTGCACGGTGACGTCGAGCGCGGTGGTCGGCTCGTCCGCGATCAGCACCTTCGGGTCCTGCGCCAGCGACATCGCGATCATGACGCGTTGCCGCATACCGCCGGAGAACTGGTGCGGGTAGTCCCCGACGCGCTGCTTCGCGGCCGGGATCTTGACCAGGTCCATCAGCTCGATCGCCCGCTTGCGCGCGTCGGCCCGGGACTTGCCCTCGCGCTTGCGGAGCACCTCGCCGATCTGCCAGCCGACCGGGAAGACGGGGTTCAGCGCGGAGAGCGCGTCCTGGAAGATCATCGAGATCTCCTTGCCGCGCACCTCCCGCCGCTTGTCCTCGGGCAGCTTGAGCAGGTCGACGCCGTTGTAGAGGATCTGGCCGGACGGGATCCGGGCCGGCGGCATCTCCAGGATGCCCATGATCGCCTGGGCGGTGACCGACTTGCCGGAGCCGGACTCGCCGAGCACCGCGAGCGTCTCACCGGCGTCCAGGTGGTACGAGACGCCGTTGATCACCTTGGCGACGCCGTCCCGGCTCTTGAACTCGACGAAGAGGTCCTTGACCTCGAGCAGGTGTTTTGCAGCAGGAGGCATGGGGGTCACCGCAGCTTCGGGTCGAAGGCGTCGCGGATGGCGTCGCCGAGCATGATGAACGCCAGCACGGTCATCGCCAGGAACATCGACGGCGCGACCAGCGGCGGAGCGGACTCACGAACGTGCTTCGACGCGGTCGAGATGTCGATGCCCCACGAGATGGCGTTGCCCTTGAGGCCGATGCCGAGGAACGACAGCGTGGCCTCGGTGGCGATGAACTGCCCGAGCGCGATCGTGAGCACCACGATGAACGGTGCGATCGCGTTCGGCAGGATGTGCCGGAACATGATCCGGAAGTTCCCCGCGCCGAGCATCCGGGCGGCCGCGACGTAGTCCTGGTTCTTCGCCGAGATCACCGAGGACCGCATCACGCGCGCGGCGGTGGTCCAGCCCAGGATGCCGAGCACGACCACGACCGCCATCAGGCCGGACGAACCACCGGTGTCGGCCGAGGCCAGGCGCTTGCCGAGGACGATCGCGGCCAGCAGCAGCGGAATGCCGAGCACGATGTCGGTGATCCGGGACAGGATCGCGTCCAGCCAGCCACCGAAAAACCCCGACGACAGCCCGAAGATCAAACCCACCGTCGAGGCCAGCGCCGTGGACAGCACACCCACCCAGATCGAGGCACGCGCACCGTAGACCGTACGGGCATAGATGTCACAACCCTGGAAGTCGTACCCGAACAACGCCCACCCACTACCCGGCGCGTGCTGCCGCGACAACGCACAATCGGCCGGATCGTTCGGCGTGAACAACGACGGCACGATCGCCATCAAAATCACGACCAACGCGATCGCCGAGGCGAACCAGAAAATCCAATTGTGCCGCAGATCCCGCCACGCGTCCTGACCCAGACTGCGGGCCCGTTCCGCGGACGGAACCTCGGTGGCGGCCACCGATTGCATGTCACTCATACCGGATCCTCGGGTCCAGGACCGCGTAGAGCAGGTCGACGATCAGGTTGGCCAAGATAAAGATGATCACCAGGATGCTGACGAAGCCGACCACCAGCGGGCCGTCCTCCGTGGTGATCCCCCGGAACAGCTGCGAACCGACACCCGGGATGTTGAACACACCCTCAGTCACGATCGCGCCGGCCATCAGACCACCCAGGTCGACACCGATATAGGTGATCACCGGGATCAGCGAGTTCCGCAGCACGTGCACACCGATCACCCGGTTCCGGGTCAGACCCTTCGCCTTCGCGGTCCGCACGTAGTCGGCCCGGAGGTTCTCCACCACCGAGGTACGAGTGAGCCGCGAATACGTGGCCAGTGAGCCGGCGCCCAGCACCATCGCCGGGAGCATCAGCGCGTAGAAGTCCGGGTCGGCTCCCGCGGTGGCGGGGAACCACCGCAGTTCGACACCGAAGAACAGCTGCATCAACGGGGCCAGCACCACGATCGGGATCGAGATCAGCACGAGTGTGACGATCAGCGTGGTGTGGTCGAAGATGCCCGTCCGCCGGATACCCGCGACGACACCGGCCACGATGCCGATCAGCGCCGCGAAGATCACGGCCATCACCGCGAGCCGGGCGGTGTTCGGCCAGGCGTTCTCCAGGAGTTCGGAGATCGGCCGGTTGGTCAGCGACGTGCCGAAGTCGCCCTGGAAGATGCCGCGCATGTAGTAGCCGTACTGGACGATGAACGGCTCGTTCAGGTGGTAACGCTCGGTCAGCGTCTGCCGGACGCTGTCCGAGATCGGGCGCTCACCGGCGAGCGCCTGCAGCGGGTCGTTCTGGTTGGCGAACATGAGCGCGTAGACCACGAACGTGGCCCCGAAAAACGTGAGTACGCCCTGAAGCAGGCGCCGCACGAGGTAGCGAATCACGTGAGGGAACCCCCAAGAGAGGGCGACGCGTCCCCTGGGTCAGGGGGAGGACACGCGCCGGGAAGATAGAGGTGTGGCGGCGTCCCGGCCTGATGGGCCGGTGACGCCGCCACCGTCACGCCCAGCTGGTCAGCTGACCGCTTCGATCTTGTGCAGGTCGATCCGCTGGAACAGGTCGAGCTCCACGTTGCGCACCTTCGTCGAGTAACCGAAGTTGTTCTGCCCGAAGCGCAGCGGGATCACCGGCATGTCGACGGCGAGAATGTCCTCGGCCGCCTGGTACTTCGCGATGGCCGCGTCCTCGTCCGCCGCCTTGGTGCCCTCGGCGACCAGCGCGTCGAACTCCGGGTTGCTGTACCCGTAGTAGTTCGAGGAACCCTTGGTGGTGAAGATCGGGCCGAGGTAGTTCTCCATGGACGGGTAGTCCATGACCCAGCCCATCCGGAACATGCCGACGTCCTGCTTCTTCTCGACCTTGCTGAGCAGGTCGGCGAACTTCGGCTCGGCCACACCGGTGCACTGGATGCCCAGGTTGGTCTTGAGCTGGTTGCAGGTCGCGTCGACCCAGTCCTTGTGGCCGCCGTCGCCGTTGTACGAGATCTTGATCGTCGCCGGGCCACCGGCCGCGGTGTACGCCGTCTTCGCGTTCGCCGCGTTGAACTGGCAGGAGGCGCCGCAGGTGTCCTCGCGGTAGCCGCCGACGACCGGCGACACGAACGAGCGGGCGGACTGCTGCGAGTTCTTGAAGACCGACTTGATGATCTCGTCGCGGTCGATTGCCATCGAGATCGCCTTGCGGACCTCCGGCTTCGCGAAGTCCGGCTGGAACGTCGGGAACGCCAGGAACTGGAACGTCGACGCCGGGCTGGTCGCGTAGCGGTCACCCAGGTCGGTCGGCGCGGTGGTGATGTTCTCGGTCGGGATCGTCCGGAGCACGTCCAGGTTGTCCGACTGCACGTCCGCGTAGGCCGCGGTGAGCTGCTGGTAGATCCGGAACTCCACGCCCGCGATCTTCGGCTTCTCGCCCGGGAACGCGTCGTAGACCGCGACCTCGATCTTCGCGTCGTGCTGCCAGGTGCCGTTCATCTTGAACGCGCCGTTGCCGATCGGCGCCTCCTCGTAGCCCTCGGCGAGGACGCCCTCGGACGAGAACGCGGCGGCCGGCAGTGGGTAGAACGCGGTGTAGCCGAGCATCGTCTTGAAGTCGACGTACGGCGCACCGAGCGTCACGGTGAAGGTCAGCTCGTCGACCTTGGCCAGGCCGGACAGCTTGTTCGCCTTCGGCGCCGGCGCCTTCTGCGGGCCGTCGTCGTCCGGGTCCGTCGACTGCAGGTCCGCGTAGCCCGCGATCTTCTCGAAGAAGTATGAGTTGCCCTGGGCGTTCGGCGCGTACGCGCCGTAGTTCCAGGCGTTGATGTAGCTGTCGGCCGTGACCTTCTCGCCGTTGTGGAAGGTGTAGCCGTCCTTGAGCTTGATCGTCCAGACCGTGTTGTCGGTCGAGGTGATCGACTCGGCCGCGTCCTCGACCGGCTTGTTCGCCTCGTCGTAGCTCACGAGAGGCGTGAACAGTGCCGCCAGCACCTGCGACCCGGAGGTCTCGTTGGTGTTGGTCGGAACCAGGTGCTGAGGTTCGGCGATCTCGATCGAGACGATCGCGGACGGGTTGCTCTCGCTCGCATCGTCGCCGCTCTGGCCGCACGCGACCAGGCCGAGGGACGTGACGACGGGGAGAGCGGCCAAGGCCGCGAATCTGCGGACCTGCATGGTGCCTCCTTGTTTCCTTACGCTGCGCAGCTTCGCCCCTGTGTGAGTAACGCTGAGCAACGCCCGGGCAAAGGTAGGGCGGGTCCGTCCCTCCCACAAATCGGTGCTTTACGGCGACATGCCCTAGCACGCCTCCATCGACTTGCGTTATCCCTGCTCACCCTGGTAGCGGGCCGCGACAATCACCCAAGTGGTTAATAGGCATTATGCACCATTATTTGGACTAAACGGCCAGGTCTCGGAGGGTTGGATCAACGCGAGGTTGATGCCCGACTGACTGTTTTGTGACCGCTGCAAAGCTCACAGTGTGGGAAGTGACACAGTCTGGGTTACGGAGCGTTAGAGGCGGGAAGTGGACGCAGCGTCACATACGGGCGGTGTCCGGTGGCTTACTTAACGATCATTGGACCGGCGGAGGTAACACGTAACCCGATTGATACGGTCGGGAAAACCGCCTCGTCCAGAGAAGAGTGACGCGACATGGGCAAGAAGGTCACCGTCGTCGGCGCCGGGTTCTACGGTTCGACGACCGCGCAACGCCTCGCCGAGTACGACATCTTCGAGACCGTCGTCCTCACGGACATCGTCGAGGGCAAGCCGGAGGGTCTCGCGCTGGACATGAACCAGTCCCGCGCCATCGAGGGCTTCGAGACGAAGGTCGTCGGCCAGACCACCGGCAAGGGCGGCGAGGGCTACGAGGCCATCGCGGGCTCCGACGTCGTCGTGATCACCGCCGGCCTGCCGCGCAAGCCCGGCATGAGCCGGATGGACCTGCTCGAGGTGAACGCCGGCATCGTCCGCGGCGTCGCGGAGAACGTGGCCAAGCACGCGCCGAACGCCGTGATCATCGTGGTCTCCAACCCGCTCGACGAGATGACCGCGCTCGCCCAGATCGCCACCAACTTCCCGAAGAGCCGGGTGCTCGGCCAGGCCGGGATGCTGGACACCGCGCGCTTCACCAACAACGTGGCCGAGACGCTCAACGTGCCGGTGAGCAGCGTCAAGACGCTCACGCTCGGCTCGCACGGCGACACCATGGTCCCGGTCCCGTCGCGCTGCACGGTCGACGGCAAGCCGCTGGCCGACCTGCTCCCGGCCGACAAGATCGAGGAGCTGGTGGTCCGCACCCGCAACGGCGGCGCCGAGGTGGTCGCGCTGCTCAAGACCGGTTCGGCCTACTACGCGCCGTCCGCCGCCGCCGCCCGGATGGCCAAGGCGGTCGCCGAGGACTCCGGCGCGGTCATGCCGGTCTGCGCCTGGGTCGACGGCGAGTTCGGCATCTCCGGCGTCTACCTCGGCGTCGAGGCCGAGATCGGCGCCGAGGGCGTCAAGAAGGTCGTCGAGACCACGCTGACCGACGCCGAGCTGGCCGACCTCAAGACCGCGGCCGAGGCGGTCCGCACCAAGCAGGCCGACGTCGCCAACCTCTGATCCACCGTGCGGAAGCCGGGCCTGCGACGAGCGGGCCCGGCTTCGCCGTTCCGGAGACCGAAGATCAAGAGCTTTGATCTTCCCGCTTCCGGCGTGGTGCTGCCCGTATGCTCCCGCGGGCACCGGTCGGCCGCGGGCGGCCTCCCTTCCGGTTCCGCCGCTGGTCACCGAAGACCCGGCGCCGAGCCGCCCGGTCAGCGGCGGAGCGGGAACGCGTCCCGGTCGTCGTGGACGCTGAAGACCGGGCCGTCGTGTGCGCGGGCCCGCGCGTAGGTCGCCGGCTCCTGCCAGGCGACCGAGACGCCGGGCCGCCCGGCCTCCGTCACGAACTCGGCCGCCGTGCGGATCGGGCTGTCGTCGGCCCAGACGCTGTCCACCACGCGCAGCCGGGAGCGCATCCGCTCGGGCGTCAGCTCGCTCACCACGTACCCTCGCCGGTTGTCGATGTATTTCCAGTGCGGGCTCTCCGCCATGACCGGGTCGTAGGCGGCGTGGAACGCGACCGTGTCCGGGTCCCCGCCGGAGCTGATCGAGGTGCCGGTGAGCTCGGCCGCGACCGCCGGTGACGCCGGGTCGTCGAAGTCCGGCCGCAGGTCGCAGACCCAGGTGCAGTGCCGGTCGCCGGTCAGCACGACCGGGTTGGCCACCCGGTCCGAGCCGAGGAACTCGAGCAGCCGGCGTCGCTGCACCCGGTAGCCGTCCCAGTTGTCGAACGAGTACCGCCGCTCCGGCCCGGCCCGGCGGTCGTTGGACGCCCACATCACCTGGTTGGCCAGCAGATTCCATCGGGTGCCGGACGTGGCCAGGCCGTCGATCAGCCAGCGCTCCTGGGTGGGCCCGGTCATGCTCAGCGCCGGGTCCTCCGCGGCCGCGAGCGTGGCCGGCTGGTCACTGCGGTACTGCCGGGTGTCGAGCACGTGCACGCCGGCCAGATCGCCGAATCGCAGCCGCCGGTAGACCCGCATGTCCAGCCCGCGCGGCAGCGACGCCCGGCGCAGCGGCATGTGCTCGTAGAACGCCTGGAACGCCGCGATCCGGCGCGCGCGGAACACCTCCGGTGGCTGCGCACCCGGGTCCTTCGGCACCTCGTCCGCCCAGTTGCCGTCCACCTCGTGATCGTCGAGCGTGACGATCCACGGGAACGCCGCGTGCGCCGCCCGCAGGTCCGGGTCGCCGCGGTACCGGGCGTACCGGCCGCGGTACTCGTCCAGCGTGTACGGCTCCCCGATACCCTCGTGCATCCGGTACGCCCCCGGGTCCGGCGGCGTCTCGTAGACGTAGTCGCCGAGGAACGCCACGAAGTCCAGGTCCTCGGCCGCCAGGTGCCGGTACGCGGTGTACTGGCCGGCCTGGTAGTCCTGGCAGCTGGCGAACGCTAACCGCAGCCGGTCCGGTGAGGCGCGCGGGTCCGGCGCGGTGCGGGTACGGCCGGCCGGCGAGATCTCCGCGCCGGCCCGGAACCGGTAGTGGTAGTCCGCGGCCGCGCGCAAGCCGCGCACGTCCACGTGCACGGAGTGGCCGAGTTCCGGCTCGGCGTAGGCGGTGCCGCGCCGGCGCACCCGCTGGAACAGGTCGTCCTCGGCGATCTCCCAGTCGACCTCGACGGCCCGGTCCGGCATGCCGCCGGCGACGGGCGCGAGCCGGGTCCAGATCACCACGCCGTCCGGCAGCGGGTCGCCGGAGGCAACGCCGAGCGCGAAGAGCCCGTCCGGCAGCGGTCCGCCGGCGCCGCGAGCACGCCCGGGCCGGAGCAGCAGCGGTCCGGTAGCCAGCCCGGCGAGCACACCACGCCGGCGGACCGGACGCGCGAACGGTAGCGACATGGCGTGCTGCCCCCAGCTGGAACGTATGAGGCCCGGTGGTCTCGCGTCCCCGCGCCGAGATCGTGGCTGGAGGTCGGTGAACGGGCGACACCTTCCAACCTAGGCGACATTTCGGGAAAGTCCGTTTGTCCACCGGGCGTGTCGGGCCTGGTGCTTGACTGATGGGGGCCCGCAGGGCAGGCACGAGGCCGTTGCAGTACGCTCGTACTGCTTGAGAATCCACAGTTCGCGAAAGGGCACCTGCCCCCGAGAGGAGCGCCGGCGGATGGCGAAGATCAAGGTAAACAAGCCGGTCGTGGAGCTCGACGGCGACGAGATGACCCGGATCATCTGGAAGCAGATCCGTGAGCAGCTGATCCTGCCGTACCTCGACGTCGAGCTGGAGTACTACGACCTGTCCGTCGAGAAGCGCGACGAGACGAACGACCAGATCACGATCGATGCGGCGAACGCCATCAAGACGCACGGCGTCGGCGTCAAGTGCGCCACCATCACGCCGGACGAGGCGCGGGTCGAGGAGTTCGGCCTGAAGAAGATGTGGCGCTCGCCGAACGGCACGATCCGCAACATCCTCGGCGGCGTCGTGTTCCGCGAGCCGATCATCATGTCCAACGTGCCGCGCCTGGTGCCGGGCTGGACCAAGCCGATCATCATCGGCCGGCACGCCCACGGCGACCAGTACAAGGCGACCGACTTCGTGGCGCCCGGCCCGGGCACCATGACCGTCACGTTCACGCCGGACGACGGCTCCGCGCCGATGGAGTTCGAGGTCGCCAAGTTCCCCGGCGGCGGCGTCGGCATGGCGATGTACAACTACGACGACTCGATCCGGGACTTCGCGCGGGCCTCGTTCCGCTACGGCCTGTCCCGCAACTACCCGGTCTACCTGTCGACCAAGAACACGATCCTCAAGGCGTACGACGGCCGGTTCAAGGACCTGTTCGCCGAGGTCTTCGAGGCCGAGTTCAAGGACGAGTTCGCAGCGGCCGGCATCACCTACGAGCACCGCCTGATCGACGACATGGTCGCCGCGGCGCTGAAGTGGGAGGGTGGCTTCGTCTGGGCCGCCAAGAACTACGACGGTGACGTGCAGTCCGACACCGTGGCGCAGGGCTTCGGCTCGCTGGGCCTGATGACCTCCGTGCTGATGACGCCGGACGGCCAGACCGTCGAGGCCGAGGCCGCGCACGGCACGGTCACCCGGCACTACCGGCAGTGGCAGAAGGGCGAGAAGACCAGCACCAACCCGATCGCCTCGATCTTCGCCTGGACCCGGGGCCTGTCGCACCGCGGCAAGCTGGACGGCACGCCGGCCGTCTCGGAGTTCGCGGACACGCTGGAGCAGGTCATCATCGACACCGTCCAGGGCGGCCAGATGACGAAGGACCTGGCCGCGCTGATCGGCCGGGACGCGCCGTGGCAGACCACGGACGAGTTCATGACCACGCTGGACCAGAACCTGGCGAAGCGCCTCGGCGCCTGATCCACAAAACGAAGGCCCGCACCCTGCCGGGGTGCGGGCCTTCGTTCGTTTTTCGGATGTTCCGGCCGTAACTCCCGGGAACATATGCCGTTATTTTGGGCAGAACGACCTCAAGTCGTCCCTTCCCTCGTGCGGGAGGCTCTGTCCCGGGCCTCCCGCACACCCCCTAGAGCCGCACGTCCCGGAGCATGCCGGCGGCCTGTTCCGGCGTCACGTCGTTGATGAAGACGCCCATCGCGGACTCGGAACCGGCCAGGTACTTCAGCTTGCCCGGCGCGCGCCGGATGCTGAACAGCTGCAGGTGCAGGTAGCCCAGCTCGCGCCCGGCGTTCACCGGCGCCTGGTGCCACGCCGAGATGTACGGCATCGGCCCGTCGAACAACCCGTCGAAGCGCTTCAGGATCTCCAGGTAGATGAGCGCGAACGCGTCCCGCTCGTCCGAGGTCAGCGCCGGTATGTCCGCGACCTGCCGGTGCGGGGCCAGATGCACCTCGAACGGCCAGCGCGCCGCGGCCGGCACGTACGCGGTCCAGAACTCGTTCGACGCCACCACCCGGTCACCGGCCTTGATCTCCGCGGCCAGCACGTCCGCGTAGAGGTTCCGCCCGGTCGCGTCGAAGTGCTTCCGCGCCGCCGCCTGCATGGCCACGGTCTTCGGCGGCAGGAACGGGTACGCGTAGATCTGCCCGTGCGGGTGGTGCAGCGTCACGCCGATCTCCACGCCCCGGTTCTCGAAGCAGAAGACCTGTTCGATCCCGGGCGTGCCGGACAGCTCCGCGGTTCGGTCCGCCCACGCGTCCACGACCAGGCGCACCCGGGACGGCGGCAGCGCGGTGAACGCCGTGTTGTGGTCCGAGGTGAAGCAGACGACCTCGCACCGCCCGAAGCCCGGCTTGATCGGCACCAGGTCCGTGATCGAGTCGCCCGGCGAGTCGACGGTCCGCGCGCTGAACGACGGGAACCGGTTCTCGAACACCACCACGTCGTAGTCGCCCGGGATCTCGGTCTGGAACGCGTCCGTGGACGGGTCCAGCGGGCACTCGTTCGCCGGCGGCAGGAACGTGCGGGTCTGCCGGTGCGCCGCGACCGCCACCCACTCGTCGGTCAGCGGGTCGTACCGCAGCTGCGACGCGGCCGGCGGCGGGGGCAGCTCGCGCCGGTCCACGGTCTCCCGGACCGCGTCGTCGTTCTCGTCGAAGTAGATCAGCTCGCGGCCGTCCGCCAGCGTGATCGGGGTGCGCTTCATGCTTCCACCAGTCGTAGGTCCGTTACGTAATCTGCGAGTACGGCCCGCGCCGGGTCGGGGAGACCGGCGTCGGTGATCAGGGTGTGTGCCTCGCCGAGCGTGGCGAAGGACGAGATGCCGACCGTGTCCCACTTCGTGCTGTCGGCCAGCACCACCAGCCGTTCCGCGGCCTCGACCAGCGCGCGGTTGGTCTCCGACTCGGTCAGGTTCGGCGTGGTGAAACCGGCCCGCTCGCTCATCCCGTGCACGCCGAGGAAGACCAGGTCCAGGTGCAGCGAGCGGATCGCGGCCACCGCGACCGGGCCGACCAGCGCGTCCGACGGGGTGCGCACGCCGCCGGTGAGCACCACGGTGGAGTCCGGCCGGCCGCCGCGGTAGAACACGTCCGCGACGGGGATCGAGTTCGTCACCACGGTCAGGCCGGGCACGTCGACCAGCCGGCTGGCCAGCTCGACCGTGGTGGTGCCGGCGGACAGCGCTATCGCGGTGCCCGGGCCGACCAGCGTGGCCGCCTCCGCCGCGATCAGCGCCTTCTCCCGGCGCTGCTGCGCGGACTTGGCGGCGAACCCGGGCTCGTGCGCGGAGCCGGGCAGGCCGGGCGTGGCGCCGCCGTGCACCTTGGCCAGCAGCCCGCGGTCGGAGAGCAGGTCCAGGTCGCGACGGATGGTCATGTCCGAGACGCCGAACTCGGCGGCCAGCTCGCTGACCCGGGCGCCGCCCGCGGTGCGCACCCGTTCCAGGATCGCGGCCTGTCGTTGCTGAGCCAGCATCACGCCTCCCGGAGTACGACGACGCCGCGGCCGGGCACCTCGGCCGGGCCGGTCCACGCGGTGCCGGTCAGCAGATCGGTGCCACGCGCGTCGACCGCGGCCGGTCCGTCGCCGTGGTTGAGCAGGAACAGGTACGACCGCCCGTCCGTGTGCCGCCGGCGCACGGCCTCGACCTGCGCCGGGACGCGGTGCGTGGCGGGCGCGACGGTGGCGAGCAGCGCCTCCAGCGCGTCGTCGGCCAGCCGGGTGCCCAGGTACCGCACGTGGCCGTTCCGGGTGATCGCCGGGGACCCGGCCACCGGGCCGTCCAGGTAGGAGGCGAGAACCGTGGCCGAGGTCGCGGACAGCTGCTCGGTCCAGACGCCGGCCGAGGAGCCGTCGTCCAGCGCCACGCTCGCGCCGGCCGGCAGCGGGAAGTGCTCCTCCACCCGTATCCCCAGAAGGTCGTGGAATGCTCCTGGCAGCGGTGCCGGGCGGATGTGGTCGTTGCGGTCCGCGAGCCCGCTGTAGGGACCCACGATCAGCGTGCCGGTGTAGCCCGTCAGGTTGGCTGCCGCGTCGTCGTCGACCAGATAGAGCGACGGCACCAGCACCGCGCGGTAGCCGCTGAGGTCCGCGGACGGGTGCACCAGGTCGGCCGTGACGCCGGCCCGCCAGAGCGCCGCGTGCCAGCGCTTGACCTCGTCGAACGCGCGCATGTCGACGCTCGGCTGGTTCGGCGCCTCCTGCGCCCAGCCGGACGGGTAGTCGAGCACGATCGCGACCGGCGCCTCGACCCGCGAGCCCTCGATCTCGGCCAGGTCGCGCAGCGCGTCGCCGAGCGCGACCACCTCGCGCCACACCTTCGACCCGGTGCCGGTGTGCGGCAGCATCGCGGAGTGCCACTTCTCCGAGCCGGCCCGGCTGGCCCGCCACTGGAAGAACATCGCGCCCTCGGAGCCGCGCGCCACGTTGCCCAGGCTCTCCCGCAGCAGCGCGCCGGGCGCCTTGGCCAGGTTGCGCGGCTGCCAGTTGACCGCGCTGGTGGAGTGCTCCATCAGCAGCCACGACCCGCCGCCGGCCAGGCTTCGGGTGGCGTCCGCCGCGTACGCGGTCTGCGCGGCCGGCGGGACCGGGCTCTCCGCCAGCACGTAGTGGTCGTTGGAGATCACCGGCATCTCGCGCGCCCACACCCAGTAGTCCAGCGCGTAGCAGCTGGACGTCATCAGGTTCGTGGTGATCGGCACGTCCGGCGTGATCGCGGTCAGCGCGTCCCGCTCCGCGGTGAAGTTGGCCAGGTGCGCGTCCGAGGAGAAGCGCCTGAAGTCCAGCAGCTGCGTCGGGTTCGCCGAGGTGACGGTGGCGCGCGGCGGCTGCACCTGCTCCCACTCCGTGTAGGTCTGCGACCAGAACGCGGTGCCCCAGGCCGCGTTCAGCCCGTCCAGGTCGCCGTAGCGGGCGCGCAGCCAGTCGCGGAACGCCTCCGCGGAGAGCTCGCAGTAGCAGTGCGGGTTGTGGCACGCATATTCGTTGTGCACGTGCCACATGGCCAGCGCCGGGTGGTCGCCGTAGCGCTCGGCCAGCCTGGTCACCAGATCCAGAGCCTTCTGCCGGTACGCCGGGGAGCTCGGGCAGAAGGCCTGGCGGCTGCCGTAGGTGAGCGTGCGGCCGTCCGCGTCGACCACCATTGCCTCCGGGTGCGCGGCCGAGAACCAGGCCGGCGGCGACGCGGTGGCGGTGGCCAGGTCGACGGCGATGCCGCCGTCGTGCAGCATGTCCATGAGACGGTCGAGGCGGTGGAACTCGTACCGCCCGTCGGCCGGCTCCAGCCACGCCCAGGCGAAGATGCCGAGGCTGACCACGGTGACGCCGGCCTCGCGCATCAGCGCGACGTCCTCCGCCCAGACGCTCTCCGGCCACTGCTCGGGGTTGTAGTCCCCGCCGTAGCTCAGCCCACGGACCTTCGGCACCAGCCGCTTCGTCACACGACCTCCTGGGGTAGGTCAACGCTTCCGCACTAAAACCAACAGAAACGAACATACCCCGGTACGGTGGCGAACGAGAAGGGTCTTCTCCTTTAAATACCCCTGCCGTGCCGGTGCAGCGTGGCCAGCACGTTCTCCACCTTGACCGCGCCGGTCATCGCGGCCAGCGCGATCGCGGCGCGCGGTTCGCGCCAGTTCGCCCGGACCGCCTCCTTCGTCCAGCGCCACGCGTCCGGCCGGTTGCCGGTCGCGGCGGACCAGCAAGCTAGCTGACCATAGACGCGGGCCGCGCCGGGCGCGCATCCGGCGATCTCCGGGTGCCGGGCCATCATCCACCGCAACGACGAGATCTTCGTGCCGTACTCGTAGGCGTAGTGCGAGCTGCGCCCCCACAGCACCTGGACCAGCGGCTCGTCCACGTGCACGATCGGCGACCGGCGGGCCGCGCGCAGCAGCAGGTCCCAGTCCTCGTTCTGGCTGCCCGGCGCGTCCTCGGCGACCAGGCCGAAGCCGTGCTTGCCGATCAGCGCCTCGCGCCGGATCAGGAAGCTCGACGAGTGCAGCATCGCCATCCGGGACCGGGCCAGCTCCTGCACGGTCACCCGGTCGCGCCCGGCCAGCCGCGCGTTGCGCCGGCCGTCGAACTCCACCTGCATGCCGCACGTGACGAACTCCGCCTGCGGCTCGGTCAGCAGCGCCGCGACCTGCTTGCGCAGCTTCGCCGGCAGCCACTGGTCGTCGTCGTCCAGGAACGCGACCAGCTCGGTGTCCAGCGCGGTGATGCCGGTGTTGCGGGTGCCGGCCAGCCCGGGGGTACGCCAGTTCGCCAGCATCAGCACCGGCGGGCCGCCCGGCGCGGCCAGCGAGAAGTCCGGCTCGGTGCCGTCGAACACCACGATGATCCGGATCTTGCCGGGGTAGTCCTGGGCGCGGACCGAGTCGACGGCCTTGCGCACCAGCTCGGGGCGACTGCGGGTCGGGATCACCACGCCGACCGTGGGCCAGCTGGTCACGAGATCTCCTTCTGCGGGGTTGCGTAGCCGTAGGCGTGCAGCATCGGGGCGCAGACCGCGCCGACCAGGGCACGCTGCCGGGGTGGGAGCGCGTCGCGCCAGGCGTCGTCCCGGCGCAGCTCCACCCGGCCGGTGGTGAAGCGCATCGGGTTCCCGGCGGCGCTGTGGCCGGTGCGCAGCTCGGCGGCGCTGCGGTCGACGAACGCCAGGTCGTTTGCGCGCAGCGGCAGGCCCGCGTGCGCGGCGATCCGGGCCAGCTCGCCGCGCGGGTCGGCGAGCAGCTGCTCGTACCGGAGCCGGATCGTGGGCACGCCGCGGCGGGCGAGCAGCCCGAACGCCGCGTTGTGCCCGGTCCACAGCAGCGCCGAGCGCCCGGCCGAGTAACGGGTCATCTCCTCGGTGCCGTCGGTTTCCGGCCGGGCCACCGACTTCGTCCAGGAGTACGCGACGCCGCGCGGGTCCCGGACCACGTGCACCACGCGCAGGTCCAGCGCGGGAGACCAGCGCAGGCAGTGCGCGAGCGCGCTGTGCTTGGACGAGTCGACGACCACCTCGGCGCCCGCGGTCAGCGCGGCCGCCTCGTAGACCGAGGTGTAGAACGCGGCGTACTCGAGCACGGCGTCGTGCAGCGCGCGCGGCAGCGTCCGGGCGGCCAGGCGCGGGATGAACCGGGTGCGTTCCACCGTGGCGCGCAGCGCGATGATCCGGTCCACGTCGACGTTCTGCCAACCGTTGAACGCGGCCTCGCCGATCGCGCGCCAGAACGCGCACTCGGAGAAGCGGGCGCCGCAGCCACAGCGCTCGTCGTCGCGCACGTCGCGCTGCCAGAGGTGCACCACCTCGCCGAGCGCGCAGACCCCCGGCAGCTCACCGAGCAGGCGCTCTACGAGGGTTGTCCCACTTCGCCCCAAACCACCGAGAAAGAGTACCCGTGCCACTTTCACCACTTTCGGTCGTTTCGTTAAGTAACGAGTGATCGAGCGTGGGGGAGTGCTTGCGGTGCGCGTCGTCCTTGACGGGACAGGGTTCGACCCGGTGACGGAGTCGCAGGTGGTCGGGCACGTCCGGCGCGCGCTCGAACGCGGCGAGGGCGGCCGGATCGTCACCCCGAACGTCGACATCCTGCGCCAGGCCCGCGACTCCGCGGCCGTACGCGACCTGCTCTGCGGCGCCGACCTGGTGGTGGCCGACGGCATGCCGCTGGTGTGGGCCAGCCGGCTGGCCCGCACGCCGGTGCCGGAACGGGTCGCCGGGTCCAGCCTGATCTGGTCGCTCTCCTCCGGCGTCGCGGATGACGGCCGGTCCGTGTTCCTGATCGGCGGCGAACCGGACGAGGGCGCGAACGGTGCCGAGCGCGCCGCGTCCAGGCTCGCGGTGGCCTGCCCGGGCCTGCGCATCGCCGGCTGCCTGAGCCCGGCGTACGGCTTCGAGCGCCGCCCGAAGGAGCTGGAGGCGGTCTGCCGCGAGGTGGTCGAGGCCAAGCCGGACCTGGTCTACGTCGGCCTCGGCTTCCCGAAGCAGGAGTGGGTGATCTCCGCGCTCGCCGAGTACCTGCCGTTCACCTGGTTCCTCGGCTGCGGCGCCGCGATCAACTTCGTGGCCGGTGACGCGCGCCGCGCCCCGGCCTGGATGCAGCGGTCCGGCCTGGAGTGGGTGCACCGGCTGGCCGGCGAGCCACGCCGGATGGCCCGCCGCTACCTCGGCCACGACGCCCCGTACGCGATGCGCCTGCTGCTCGGCGCCATGGTCGGCCGGGTGCGCTAGGGCGCGTTCGGTGGATCTCGCCGCAGGCCGTCGGGATCCGCCGGACATGCCCTACGGCTCCGGCTGCACTTCCGGGTTGAACCAGGGGTCGCGGGTCAGCTCGGTGAACGCGGCGAACGCCGGTGCATCCCCGGAGATCTGGAACTGTTTGGCGGGCGGGTTCCCGTCCGGGTTGGAGTCGAAGTAGCAGACACCCTTGATCTGCGGATTCGCCTTGAACAGGCGGGTCGCGTCGCGCAGCCAGGCGGCCCGGCGCTCCGAGCCCCAGGCCGCGGCCACGCCGTACTCGCCGATCAGGATGGGTTTCGGCCGCTCGGCGGCCCAGCGCAGGAACGGCGTGAGCAGATCACCGAGCGAGCGGAAGTCCTCGCCCGCGTAGACGTCGACGCAGGTCCAGTCGACCACGTCGTCGCCGGGATAGAACGCGGGCGCCTCGCCGTTCTCGAAGCCCTCCGCGGTCGGGCACCACACCCAGGACGCGTTGCGGGCGCGTTCCGCGTCGAAGATCCGCCGCACGTGCCGCCAGGCGGCCACGTAGTCGTCGCCGGACCACATCGAGGGGCGCAGGTTGGGCCGGTCCATCTCCCACCGGAACCGCATCAGCACCGGCCGCCCGTCCTTGGCGACGCGCCTGGCCTGTGCCCGGATCAGCTCGTCGTGCTCGCCGGACGTGATCGACCGGGTGTCGCCGGAGGCCCAGCTGAACAGCAGCGTTGCGCCGGCGTCCAGGTACTCCCGGTCCGACGCGGTGCCGAACTTCTCGTCCCACTTCCGGTACGTGTGCACGATGTCCAGGTCGCGCCCGAGGCGCTCCTCCAGCCCGCGGGTCGCCTCCAGCCGGCCGGGCTGGCTGATCACCGCCGGCTTCACCCACGCGCCCAGGTAGGCGCCGCGCGCGGGCAGCGCGATCGGCCCGGCGTCGAACGGCCCCGGGTTCACCGCGATCGCCGGTGGCGGCCCGTCCAGGTCCGGCGACGGGACGGGCGCGGGCGACGGATCGCCGCCGGTGCACCCGGCCACGGCCAGCGACGTCACCAGCGCCAGGAGCCAGCGGCGGGTCACGTGTGCCGCCGGGCCACGTAGAGCACGTTCACCGCCACCGCGGACAGCAGCGGGACGCGTGCGGCGATCCGGTCCACCAGCCGCGCGACCGGCCGGGCCCAGCGCCGTGCGTAGGCCGACTGCGGGAACATGCTGAACCCGCGTCGCTCCACGATCTCGAAGTCGTGCTGTGCGAGCAGCGCGCTCACCTCGGCGTGCGACAACTCCGCGAACCACCGCCTGCCGGAGCGACGGCGGGCGGCCAGGTGCCGCAGCGAGTGCCGGTTGCCGTGGTTCTCCACCACCAGCAGGCCGGCGTCCCGGTCCGGCAGCGCCTGCGCGGCGAAGCCGATCAGCCGGTGCCGAACCGACTCGTCCACGTTGAGCAGCAGCCGGAACGACGTGACCAGCGCCGGACCCTCCTCGTGCGCGGGCGCCGGGACCGGGCCGTCCTCCGCGATCCGGTGCAGGCGCGCGGCCGTGCCCACCTCGGCCGCCTTCGCCAGCATCTCCGCGGACGTGTCGTAGCCGTGCGCGCCGCGCACCGCGCCGTGCAGCAGCCGGATCGCCCGGCCGGTGCCGCAGGCGAAGTCGTGCTGCACCGGGCGCCGCACCGGGAACGACCGCTTGATCAGATGCCGGAGGTACGCGCGCTGCCGCTCGTTGATCGCGGAGCCGTAGCTGTCCGGCGCGTACGTGACGGTCTCGTACTTCTCGACCGCATCCGCGTTCTGAAACACCGAAGCATAATTTGTCACGAAAAATCCTTTCTAATTGGTACGGCGCAGGCGCGCGAAGTCGTCGAGGGCGAGCAGGGTCCGCAGCCGCAGGATGCCGAGCGCGTAGAACGCGCCGCCACCGGCCAGCGCGGCCAGCAGGCCCGGCACGGTCGGGCCGAGCGCGCGCACGGCGAGCGCGCCCACGCCGCCGAAACACGCGAGCGCGAGCGCACCCGCCGCCATCGTGCCCCGGCCGAACGGGTGCAGCCCGAGCACCAACCCGACCTGCAACAACGGCACCAGGTTGTTGATCAGCACGGCCACCGCGAGCCCGATCGCCGCGCCCAGCGCGCCCATCGACGGGATCAGCAGCAGGTTCAGCGAGATCGTCACGACCAGCGCGAGCAGCACGTTCCACAGGTTCCAGGTGGTGCGCCCGGCCATGGTCAGCACCGAGTCGACCATTCCGCAGCCGGTGGAGAAGAGCATCGCGCTGCCCAGCACCACCACGATCGTGCCGCCGCCGCGGTAGTCCGCGCCGAACGCGCCCAGGTAGACCGGCGCGAACGTGATCACCAGCAGGTAGAGCGGCCAGGCCGCCAGCACCAGCCAGCCGGTCGCGGCCTGGTAGAGCGCGTTCGCCCGGTCCCGGTCGCCGGTGGCCAGGGCCTCGGCCAGCCGGGGCTGCACCGCCTGGCCGATGCCCTGGTTGGCGAACTGGCCGAGCACCACGAAGCGCCCGGCCACCGCGTAGAGCGCGGCCGCGGCCAGTCCGCCGAACGCGGCGACCAGCAGCACGTCCAGGCGCTGCAACGCCAGCTGCGCGACGCTGGCGACCGCGCGCGGGCCGGTGAACCGCCAGAAGCGCCGGCGCAGCAGCCGGCGGGCGCGCGAGGTGGGCGCCTCGGCCGGTGCCGGGCCGGACAGGTAGACGCGGCGCAGCGCGTACCCGCCGAGCAGTGCCACCGGCAGGTACGGGCCGGCCCAGGCCAGCGCGTACCAGTGCGGCGGCAGCACGACCCAGGCCGCGGCCAGCGCCAGCCCGCCGATGCCGGCCAGTTGCAGGCCGGGCCGGACGATCCGCTCCAGCATGATCGTCGGCCGGAGCATGCGGTAGCCGCGGGTCGCGGTGAGCACCGCGTCCGCGATCGCGGCCAGCGGCAGGAACACCGCGAGCATGCGCAGCTGACCGGCGTGGTCCGCAACCACGGCCGGCGCGGCGTCCGGCGCGGTCAGCCCGGCCAGCGCGGGCGCGAACGTCCAGAGCAGCACGGCCATCACCAGCGCGACCGCGCCGACCGGCGTCAGCCCGGTGCGCAGGCACTCGCCGAGCAGGTTCGCGTTGCCCCGGGCGCGCAGCCGGGCCGGCCAGTAGACCAGCGACGTCTGCGTGCCGAGCCGGGCCAGCCCGGTGGCCAGCGCGAACAGCGCGGTCGCGGCGAAGAACGCGCCCGCGTGATCGGTGCCCAGCCCGCGCGCGACCAGCCAGGTCACGGCCAGGCCGGTGAGCCCGGTGAAGCCGACGCCGATCAGGCTCGCCAGCCCGCCGCGGGCGGCGCCGCCGACGCTCTTCTCCGCGGCGGCCGGCCGCGGTGACGCGTGCGCGCACAGCATGCCCGGCACGCTGCCGCAGATGGAGTGGTCGACGGTGCGGGGCAGGGCGCGCGTGGGCGCCCCCATCAGGCTCGCCAGACCGGGGTGTGCCCGAGCCAGGCGGTCAGCGCACGGTCATGCGGCGCGAAGTGCGCGGTCAGGTCCGCGCGCACGGCGTCGTCCATCGCGGTGCCGCGCGGGCGCGCGTTGTGCTTCTCGAAGGCCGGCAGCGCGAGGTGCGGCAGGTCCAGGAAGTTGAGCACCCGGTCGTAGACCGACTCCGGCTCGGCGAAGAACCGCTCGCTCTCCACCACCAGGATCCGCTCGCGCGGGATGTGCTCCGCGACCGCGTCCAGGTAGCGGGCGTATTCGCCGCGCGCGCGGTAGGCGTGGTGCTGGTGCGAGAACGAGTAGTAGTCCGGGTCCGCGGCCAGCTTCTCCTCCTGCCGGTGCAGCCGGGCCGGCTCCAGCGCCAGCGCCCGCGCGAACGACGGCTCCTTCTCGAACCCGCGGGCCACCTCGTGCGCGTGCTGCGAGTACGCGCGCTCGACCGGGTCCCGGACCAGCGCGATCAGCCGTACGTCCGGCAGGTCCCGGGCGATCCGGGCCGCGGCCTGCGGGTGGTAGAGGTAGTACGGGCTGGACTCGAACGTCTGCGCCGGTGCGCCGTGCCGCTCGCCGACCCGGTGCCCGGTGCTCTGCCGGGGGAAGTGCCCGCGGTACCAGTTGATGCCCCGGCCGTACGACGTGTCGAAGTAGTGCACGCCCTTGTGCAGCACCGCCTTGAGCACCACGGGATGTGCGGCCAGCGCACGGTAGAGCGACGTGGTCCCGCAGCGCTGCCCGCCCGCGATCAGGAACGACGGCAGCATGCGCGAGCCCGCGGTCAGCCGCCCGTACGACCGGGACCCGAGATGCACGATGTGCTTGACCGCACCCGGCACCCGCGACGAAGTGATCATTTCCGATTGCCCTCCACACGACGGATGAGAACCGGCAGCAGCCAGCTGCCCAGGACGCCGAGCCGCGCACCGGCCTCGGCCTGCCGGTCGATCAGGTAGCGGACGGCCAGGTCGACCAGGTAGAGCAGCGCGGTCAGCTCGCGCGCGCCGGGCGCCACCTCGAACGGGTGCAGCAGCTCACCGGCGCGCTGCATGGTGGCCTCCAGCGCACCGGTCGCGTCCGGGTCGAACTGCACGCGGCGTTGCAGCTCGTGGTGGATCGCGTCGAACCCGGCCGGTACGCCGGGCGTGAACCGCTCCCAGTCCCAGAGCAGCACCGTGTCGTCCAGCGCGGCCATGTTCCACGGTGCCCAGTCGCCGTGCCAGGCGCCGTACCGCAGGCTGATCTGCCCGGCCCGGTCCGCCAGCAGCCGGGCCGCGCGGCCGAGCTGCGCGCCCTCCTCCCGGTCCGCCACCTCGGCCAGCCGGTCGGTCAGGCTCTTCCAGTACGGGCTCGCGGTGAGCGGCCCGTACGTGTAGCCGAGGCAGCCGGCCACGTCGCGCATCGCGGCGGCGAGCCGGCGCGGCGACAGCGACGCGCGCGGCCGCCATACCGGCAGCGCGGACTGGACCAGCACCTGGTGCGCGCCCCACCGCCCGGCGTGCAGCACCTGTGGCACGGTCAGGTGCGGCAGCGGCACGCCGTCCAGCGTGCGCAGCGCGGCCGTCTCCGCCTCGACCAGCTCCCGGGTCAGCGGCCCGGTGCCGAGCTTGACGAAACCGCAGGTGCTGCCCGCGTCGTCGAGCAGCTGGAGCACCGGCTTGCGGTTGGCCCGCGCCGGTCCGATGTGGATGCTGAGCGCGGTGCGGCGGCCGAGCGCGCGCTCCAGGTACGCGTCGATCGAGGCGTCCCGCGGGCCGTCGATCCGGATCCGGTCGCGCAACAGCAGGCCGGACGCGCCGGTCTGCAGCGCCGCCACCACGGCCTCGCGCTTGAGCTTCGCGCCGCGGGACTGCGGCTCGGCGTAGCGGCGGACCGCGGCGGCGGCGATCCGGCGCGGGCTGGCCGGGACCAGCAGGCGGGCACGGGCGCGGTCCGGCACCACCACGAACTCGATCGCGCCGGGCCCGTCCGTGGTGAACATCGGCGGCGGGTAGAGCACGGTCAGCACCTCGTCCAGGTACTGCGCCCGCAGCGCGGCGTCGTTCGCCGTCAGGCGTACCGGCGCGGTCTTTACCGTCACGTGGGGTCTCCCTCGGATGATTGGTTCCGCCACAGCAGCGCGTAGGCGAGGAACAGGAACGCCAGAGGGGTGACCAGCGCGTTGTACCAGAGCGTGGCGACGAACGACGCGACGATCGCGCAGCTCGCGGCGAGGCCGGTGGGACTGCGGTCGCGCCGGAACCGCCACAGCCCGTGTGCGAAGAAACCGAAATAGGCGATCGTCCCGGTCAGGCCGTGCGCGTAGAGCAGCTGCCAGAGCTGGCCGTTGCCGCCGACCGTGAAGTTGCCGCACCGCTCGCACGCGGCGCTCTCGCCGACCGCGATCGAGTTACGGCCGCCGATCGTGGTGCGGGTGGAGCCGTAGCCGATCACCGGTGAGTGCACCACGCCGTCCAGTGCGCGGCCGACCAGGAACGAGCGGACGCCGTCCGACTTGCCGTTGTCCAGCCGCGCGGTGACCGTGCTCCCGAGCGGGCTGACCAGCACGACCAGCACCAGCAGCGCGCTCGCGGCGAGCACGCCGAGCAGCAGCGTGATCCGGCCGGACCGCAGCGCCACGTAGAGCGCGGAGACGCCGAGCCCGATCCACAGTCCCCGGTTGAGCGACTCCACCACCGGCACCAGCGCGACGAGTAAGCAGAGCGTGGCGAGCAGTCGGTGTTTGCTACTGGAAACAATGAAAAATCCTACTAAGAGGCAGAAATTGTTGCCCCAGGTGTTCGTGTAGCCCCACGGCGCGGCCGGGCGCGGACGGGTCTCGCCGACCACGTCCATGATCTGCGCGGCGTACGGGTGCACCATCGACTGCACGAAGCCCTTGTTGCGGATGCCGGCCGGCAGTGCCATCTCCACCGGCGACGTGAACGCGAAGTGCCCGGCGAACACGCCCAGCAGCCCACCGGCCACGGTCACCACGAACAGCCAGCCGAGCAGCCCGGCGATCCGGCGGCGAGGGAGTTCGCGCTCGGTGAGATTCCCCGCGTAGACGAGCAGCACGGTCAGCGACGCGTACTGCGCGAGCCGGAACGCGACGCCGACGATCCGCGCGCTCGCCCGCTCCGGCACCGTGCCGGCCGGGTCCGCGCCGAGCGCGCCGATGCTGACCACCACGACCGCGAGGAACAGCAGCCACCAGGCGAAACCGGGCGGCATCCGGACCGGGCGGCCGCGCGCGGCACCGCGGATCAGCAGTACCGCCATCGGCACGGCCAGGATCGGGAAGATCAGCACGCCCAGTCCGAGCGCCCACCACAGCGGATAGAGCAGCAACAGACCCGCGACCGGCCAAGCCGGAAGATCAAAACCTTCGCGGGGGTACGAGGGGGAGGCCCGCTCCGCGAGGTGCGCGGACGTCACCTCGCCGGTCCGTCGGGGTCCGGGCGCTTGTCGTCCCGGGTCGCGGCGGCCACGGCGGAGATGTCGATCACCCGGGTCTCCGCGTCGGACTCGCCCAGCCAGCCCGGCATCTTCGGCTCGGCGGCCTTCGACGGACTCGGCTTCTTCGCGGCCTCCGACCCGTACGTGCGGCTGGTGGGCTTCTTCGGCTGCGGTGGCGCGAGCGTCGGCCGCGGCGGTGGCAGCTCCTCGGCCGCCTTCGGCTCGATGCGTGGCAACACCACGGCGCCGAGCAGCGGCGTACCGACCCGGCGCAGCTGTTCGGCCGCGTCCGCCACCTCCGGCCGCCGGGCCCGCCGCGTCTCCACCGAGAGGATCGCCGCGTCCGCGAGACTGGCCAGGCTCTGCGCGTCCGCGCTGCTGGACGTGGACGGCGCCTCGATCACCACGTACGCGGCCTGCCGGCGCAGCGTGCTCAGCATGTCGGAGAGCGCCTGCGATTGCATCAGCCCGCCCGCGGCCGCGGTGCCCCCGGTGGTGACCACGCGCAGCGACGGCACCCGCGGCGCCTGCTGGACCGCGTCGGCCAGCGGCGCGCGCCCGGCCAGCACCTCGGACAGTCCGGGCTTGGCCGCGATGCCGAAGATCCGGGCGATCGGCGCGATCTCCACCATGCTCTCCGGCAGGTGCGCGCCGATCAGCACCACCTCGCTGCCGGTCCGGGCCAGCGCGGTGGCCAGGTTCGCGGCGACCAGCGTGGTGGCCGACCCGCGGCTGGCGCCGGTGACCACCACGACCTGGTCGTCCCGGCCGAGGCTGGCCAGCACCTCGTTGCGCAGCCGGTTGAACGTGCGGCCGCCCGGGCCGTACGGCTGGAGCACGTCGTCGAACCGGGGCGCGCTGCGGCCGTTGAGCGTGGCCAGCACCGGCACCCCGGCGCCGGAGACGTCGGCCGCGGACCGCACCCGGCGGTCCAGGCGCTCCCACAGCGTGGCGGCCAGCAGGCCGAGCAGCAGCCCGATCATGCCGCCGGTGGCCAGGTTCAGCATGGTGTTCGGGCTGCTCGGCATGGACGGCAGCCGCGCCTCGCTGATGATCGAGCCGACGCTGACCGTGGTCGTGGTCAGCTCGTTCAGCTTGCCGTTCAGCGAGTTCAGCTGGTTCTGCGTGGTCTGCCGCTGACTCTCCAGGTTGGGCCGCTGCGGGCTCTCCCGGTCCACCCGGGCCAGCTGGTTGTTGACCTCGGTGAGCGTGGCACTGAGCTGCTTGGTCTTGTCGGAGAGCGCCTTGATCGCGGCCTCGGTGCTGGCGGTGGCGGTCCGCTCCCGGTTGCGCAGGTACGCCTCGGCGAACGCGTGCGACCCGGCCTGCGCGGCCGCGGGCTCGGTCGCGGCGTACGTGATGACCAGCACGGACGTGTTCGCGGGCACCTCCACCCGGAGGCTCTTCGCCAGCTCGTCCGGCGCCAGCGGGCTGCGCAGCAGCTCGGCCGCACCGGCCGCGACCGCGGTGGAGCGCACCAGCTGCGCCTCGGTGTCGAGGTTGACCTCACCCTTGGTCCGGCCGCCGGAGACGTTGGTGTCCTGACCGGCCGGGGTGACCAGCACGCTGGTCGCGGATTCGTAGGTCTTCGGCATTCGCGCGGTCACGCCGGCCGCGATGCCGAGCCCGAGCAGCGCCAGGCCCGCCAGTACCCACCAGTGCCGCCGTAGTATCCCGAAATAGTGGGACATGTCGTGGGACGGCGGAGGAGACGCGTCCATGGGTGTGGCGGCCCTTTCCACGGGGTGCCGACCGTACGGTCGAAGGCGGGGCCGCCGGGAAAATCACCATGAAGCGGCCGAGAGCGGCGAATCGCCCCCCGGGGTTCAACGCCCGTCTCTCGGCTACGTAACTATCGGCCGCGCACCGACCCGATCGAGACATGATCGAGGCGCCCGCCAGGACGCGGCGGACGCCTCGATCACAGGTGCGCCGGTCAGCGGTGCGGCTCGAACCAGCCGTGCTCGGTCAGGTGGTCCATCACCAGCTTGACCGAGTCGGCCAGCGACAGCTCGCTGGTGTCGATGGTCAGTTCCGCGTCCGTCGGCGTCTCGTACGGATCGTCGATGCCGGTCATCCCGGTCAGCTCGCCGGCCCGCGCCTTCGCGTAGAGGCCCTTGCGGTCGCGCTGCTCGCAGACCTCCAGCGGCGTCGACACGTGCACCAGCACGAAACCGGCACCAGCCTGGGTCGCCATCTTCCGGGCCTCGGCGCGGGCGTCCGCGTACGGCGCGATCGGACAGCAGATCGCCAGCCCGCGGTGCCGGGCCACCTCGGCCGCGACCCAGCCGATCCGGCGCACGTTGCGGTCCCGGTCCGCCTTGCTGAACGTCAGGCCGGCGGACAACTCACGGCGCACCACGTCGCCGTCCAGCAGCGTGACCGACCGCTCGCCGGACTCGCGTACGGTGTCCGCCACGTGCCGGGCCACGGTGGACTTGCCCGAACCGGACAGCCCGGTCAGGAACACCACCAGGCCCCGGTGCCGGCGCGGCGGGCGTGCCCGGACCAGCTCCTTGGCCACGGCCGGCGGCGTGTGCCACTCGGGCAGCGGGAAGCCCCGGTCAAGGAGATCGTTGATCTCCAGTTGGGACAGCGCCAGCTTGCGGTTGCGCGGCGGGATCTCCTCCCGCCAGCGCCACTGACCGTCCCGGTTGTCGTAGGCCAGCTCGCGCGGCACCAGCACGCGCGGACCACCACCGGAGAGTGACTCCCCGGTGGAGAGCAGGTGGGTCACGCCGTACGCCGCGGCCACCCGTGCCCGCAGCAGCGCGTCCGCGATCTCCTGGCCGCGCCGGGTCAGCGACACCGCGACCAGCGTCGCCGGGGGCATGCGGTCGCGCGCCGCGAAGATCGCGCGGACCAGCGCCTCCGGCGGCATGCCGTCCGGGCTGGCCTCGGCGATCGGGATGAGCACCAGCAGGTGTGCGCTGAGCTGCTTCGCCGCGTGCGCGATCTGGGCGAGCTGCGGGCGGTGCAGCGGCTTGTCCGCGATCACGCCGAGCACCCGGCCCGGGGGCAGCAGCGCCTTGATCTCCTCCGGCGTCCGGCGCAGGCGCTGGAACGGGCCGTGCGTACCGTCGCCGAGCCGCCGCACGTCGCCGCCGACGCCGTACATGCCGTTCTTGGTCGGCCACGCGTCCGCGACCTCCATCGCCGCGACCGGCGCACCCTCCGGGTCGGTCAGCACGATCGCGCGCCCGACCGGGTTCGTCAGGTCCAGGCCCTCCGCGATCGAGGCCGGCACCTCCAGCGTCACCGGCGCCGGCCAGGACCGGTCGTCCGCGAGCCGGCCCCGGCGCTGCAGGCTGCTCAGATCCGCGCGGCCGAGGAAGCCGGTCAGCGGGGCATAGGCGCCGGAGAGCAGCAGCTCCAGGTCGGCGAGCTCATACGCCCGGGGCGTATAAGCCGGCGCGTCCCGCAGCACGTCCTCGGGCAGCAACCACCCACCGCTGTTCATCCCACCCCCAAGACCAAGTAAGGCAGACAGTCTCTCAGCAGAACGCCCGATCGTGAAAGTCGGAGGGGGGCCGAGCGACAAATCAGTACCCCGGCTCGTTGTGCGGAGGAGGTCGTCACCGCAGGGGAGGTCGCCAGCGCATGCGCCGCCGGATACACCTGTTACTGGCCCTGGCGGCGGTCGTGTTGCTGGTGGCCGGCGCCGGTCTGCTCTGGTCCGGCCTGCGCGAGGACAACGACGCGCCACCGTCCGCGCCGGGCAGCACGCCACCGCCACGCGCGGAGCCGGGCCGCCCGACGCGGCCGGTACCGGACGAGCCGCCGCCGCCCTCCGCGTCGACCGGTCTCGGCCCGGCACCGGTCACGTCCGCGCCGGGCCCGGCCGGCTGCCGGGTCGGGCCGAAGCTGGTGCCGACCTGCAACGTCCTCTGGGGAGCGGCACCCGGCGCGTTCACCGCCGCGCGCGGTGCGCGGGCGCTGGCCGAGTACGAGGAGAAGACCGGGCGCACGCAGGCGGTCTACCACGCGTACCACCGGGGGATGAACGGTCTCTTTCCGACAGCGGAGGAGCTGGCCATCGCCGGTGACCCGGCCCGGCCGCGGATCCTGTTCCTGAACTGGAAGCCGTGGGACGCCAGCTGGGCGGAGATCGCGGACGGTGCCGCCGACGAGTACCTGGACCGGCTGGCCGCCCACATCCGGGACACGTACACCCAGCCGTTCTTCTTCACCGTCCACCACGAACCGGAGGAGGAGGTGCGGCCGCGCCGCGGGTCGGAGTACACCGAGCACGACTACCGGGACATGTTCCGGCACGTGGTTCAGCGGCTGCGGGCCCGCGGCGTGGACAACCTGGTCACCGTCATGGTCCACATGGCCTACGTGCCGTACACCGCGGCACCGTGGTTCGCCGGCCTGTACCCGGGCGACGACGTGGTCGACTGGGTGGCCTGGGACACCTACGCCTACAGCGAGCGCGGCGAGTACGGCCACGGCGACTTCGCGGAGCTGATGAACCGGGTCTCCGGCGAGGAACCGGACTGGCCGGGCTTCTACAACTGGGCGGTGGCCCGGCACCCGTCGAAACCGCTGATGGTCGCGGAGTGGGGCGTCTGGGCCAGCCATGCCAACCCGGGCCACCAGGCGGAGTTCTACCGCAGCGTGGGGCGGCAGATCGGGGACTTCCCGCGGATCAAGGCGTTGCTGCACTTCGACACGCCCCACGACCAGCGCGGCCGCGACTCCCGCCCGGAACGCACGTCGGACGGCCTGGCCGCCTACCGAGACCTCGGCCGCCTCCCCATCTTCCAGGTCGACGTCCGCTGAGGCGGCCCCGCCGGGGACGGCGGGGCCGCGCCAGGTCAGCTGGTCTCGGAGCTGGCCGTGAAGGAGCGGAGACGGAACACCGCGTACGCAAGGCAGAGCGCCGTGACGATCACGCTCATCACGATGGTGACGGGCAGCGAGACGTTCCCGGTCAGATACTCGGTCGGGAGGAAGCGGTCCGCGTAGGTCACCGTGTACTGGCCGATGGACAGCACCCGGGTGCCGCTCACCAGGTTGCCCAGCAGGCCCTCCCAGATCAGCACGTAGAGCAGGCCGACCAGGACCGGGCGCCGGCTGAGCAGGCTGAGCAGCACGAACACGGCGGAATAGATGACCGCGCCGATCGCGACCGCACCGGCCAGCGCGAGGCCGAACCGGAAGTCCTGGACCAGCACGCCGGCCACGTAGAGCGGGATCGCGGCGGTGAGCGCGGTGACGCCGGACGCGACCAGGAACTTCGCCCAGACGATCTCCGCGCGGGACAGCGGCTTGGTGAGGATGTGCACGATCGTTCCGTCGTCGATCTCGGAGCCGAGCACGCCGGTGCCGACGATGAGCGCGGTCACCGGCAGCAGCACCGCGATGCCCAGGCCGTTGATCACCAGCGGTCCCCAGTCGCCGTTGTTGATGCCGGTGACGCGGGCGAAGACGGCCAGCGCGACCAGCAGCAGCGGCAGCGGGAACAGCAGCAGGAACCGGCGGCGGCCGAACAGCCCGCGCGCGGTCATCCAGGCGATGGTCGGGTTGAACAGCATGGTCAGGCCTCCACCAGGTAGGAGAAGACGCTCTCCAGGGACTCGTCGGACGGGGTGAGCCGGCTGACCCGGATCCCCTCCTTGAGCGCGATCTTGGGCAGCGCCCGGGTGAAGCCGCCGTAGTCACTCGCGCGCACGGTCAGCCCGGTGGCGGCCAGCTCCACACCGGCCACGGACGGCTGCGCCATCAGCGCGACCGCGAGCCGCCGGTCGTCGGTGGAGGCGACCGCGAAGACGTGCGGCCGGTTCGACATCAGCCGCCGGATCTCGCGATAGTCGCCGGACGCGGCCAGCCGGCCGGCGACCATCACCTGGACGGTGCCGGAGAGCTGCTCGACCTCCTCCAGGATGTGCGAGCTGAACAGAATGGTGCGCCCGGCGGCGCCGAGCCGGTGCAGCAGCTCCATCATGTGCATGCGCTGCCGCGGGTCCATGCCGTTGAACGGCTCGTCCAGCAGCAGCACCTGCGGCTCGTGCACCAGCGACGCGGCCACCCGGGTGCGCTGCCGCATGCCCTTGGAGTACGTGTCGATCCGCCGGTCCTTGAACTGGGTCATCTCCACCAGATCGAGCGCGGCCGCGGCCGCCTCCTCCGGTTTCGGCAGCTTGTGCAGGCGCGCGCTGGCCAGCACGAACTCGTGCGCGGTGAGGAAGCCGTGCACCGCCTCGCGCTCGCTGACCAGGCCCAGGTGCCGGTAGACGGCCGGGTTGCGCCACGCGGGCTGGTCGCCGACCGTGACCGTGCCCCGGGACGGCGCGAGGAACCCGGCCATCATGTGCAGCAGCGTGGTCTTGCCGGCGCCGTTCGGGCCGAGCAGGCCGGTCACGCCCGGTTCGAGCGTCATCGTCACGTCGTTGACGGCCACCACGTTCCCGAACCAGCGGGACACGCCGTCCATGGTCACCGTGGTCACGAGGCCACCTTCCGGTATCGGACCAGCAGAAGCGAGACACAGAGCGCGAGCAGGGCCAGCGTGACCGCGCCGTAGAGCGGGCCGAACGACCCGATGCCGAACTCCTCCGGCATGCCCTCCGGGCGGCCGAAGAACCACTGGCCGACGCCGCCGACCAGCGTGGACGGGCTGGCCAGCTGCGAGAGCTGCTGGCCGGTCTGCGTGGTGGAGAACGCGAGCACGCCGACGACCGGCGCGGTCACCAGGAACACCGCGACCGTTGCACCGGCCGCCACCGCGCGCCGGCTGACGAACGATGAGACGAGCAGTGCGATCGAGCTGTAGACCAGGGCGAACAGCAGCGCGTACGCCAGGCCCGGCGCGAACGCCACGGTCTCGTCCCAGACCGCGCCCATCCCGTCGCCGCTGAACGCCGCGGTCAGAAACATGATCAGCATCGGGACGGCGAGTACCGCGAACGCCGAGCTGATCATCGCGCCCAGCTTGGCCAGTGGGTAGTCGGCGCGGCTCAGCGGCCGGGAGAAGTAGAGCGGCAGCACGCCGCTGCGCAGGTCCCGGGAGACCAGCTCCGGCGCGACCACCGCGCAGAACAGGATGAGCAGCATGCTCATCTGGTCCGGGAACGTCTCGTAGGTGAGCAGCTCCATGCCGGTCTGCGACTTGACCGCGGCCGCGACCACGCCGACGACCAGCATGATGCCGGCCACCGACCACGGGAAGATCTTCGCCTTGAACGTGCGGCCCAGCCCGAACGCGGCCCGCATGCCGTGCACGTAGAGCGCGGCGAACACCGCACCCCGGCCCAGCCGCGGGCCCTGGTAGCGGCGATAACCGATGTCGTGGATGACGGACATCAGGCGTCCTCCCTCGCGGCGAACAGCTCGGCCACCCGGTGGCGGCGCTGCTCCAGACGGTGCAGCGGCAGGTCCAGGTCGGCGACCGCGGCCAGGATCGTGTCGTAGGCGGAGTCCGGCTCCGCGCCGAGCGGCACCAGCAGCAGCCGGCCCTCGCGGGTCGGCGGCAGTCCGGCCGCGGCCAGCCGGTGGCCCAGCTCGTCGGTGCCCTCGCTGACCTCGACCGCGAGCACGTCCGTGCTGGTGGTCATGGTGGAGATCTCCGCCGAGCGGAGCAGCTTGCCGCCGTCGATGGCGATCAGCGAGTCGCAGATCCGCTCGACCTCGCCGAGCAGGTGCGAGCAGACCACCACGGAGATGCCGAACTCGGAGCCGATCCGGGCGATCAGGTTCAGCATCGCGTCGCGGCCGGCCGGGTCCAGGCCGTTCGTCGGCTCGTCCAGCAGCAGCAGGTCGGGGTCGTGCACCAGCGCCTGGGCCAGCTTCACCCGCTGCTTCATGCCGGTCGAGTAGCCGCCGATCTGCCGGTAGCGCTCCTCGTACAGCCCGACGTGGCGCAGCGCCTCGGAGGCCCGCTCGCGTGCGGCCGTGCGCGGCAGCCCGCTTATCCGGCCGAGGTGGGTCACGAACTCGGCCGCGGACAGCTCCGGCGGCAGGCAGTCGTTCTCCGGCATGTATCCGACGCGTCGACGCACGTCAGCAGCCTGGGTCGTCGGGTCCAGCCCGAGCACGCGCAGGGATCCGCTGGTCGGTGCCAGCAGTCCGAGCAGCAGCTTGATCAGGGTGGACTTGCCGGCCCCGTTCGCACCGACCAGGCCTACGACGCCCGGCCCCACGCTCAGCGTCAGGTCCGACAGCGCGGTGACGCGTCCGCCGTAGACCTTCGTCAGGGATTGGGTCGCGATCAATGTCACGGTGATGAGCCTAGGCCCGCCGCGCACCCCCGGGATCAGGTATCAACCCTGGACCCACCCGCAAAAGCAAGATCAATACCCTGAGAAGCATCCGGGGGTACGAGGCTCGGCCCCGTACCCCCGGATGATCCTGATCTTGTCAGCCGGTGTTGCGCATGCCGGCCGCGATGCCGTTGACCGTGGTCAGCAGCGCGCGCTCCAGCGTGGTGGCGTCGCTGTAGCCGCGGCGCGCACCGGGCACGGCCTGACCCGAGCCGGCGTCACGGTACTGCCGGAGCAGCGCGACCTGGAGGTGGTGCAGCGGCTCAAGGTAGGTGTCGCGCACCCCGAGCGTGCGGGCCAGCACCGGGTTGCCCTCCAGCAGCCCGGTCTCGCCGGTGATCGCGAGGACCTCGCGCACGGTCCGCGCGTACTCCTCCTCGATCGTGGCGAATATCGGCTGCAGCTCCTCCGGGACCAGCGTCTCCACGTACCGCCGGGCGATCTTCAGGTCGGTCTTGGTCAACATCATCTCGACGTTGGACAGGAACGTCCGGAAGAACTGCCAGTCCGACCACATCTCGTCGAGCACGTCGCCGAGCCCGGCCTCGCGCGCCGCGGCCAGACCGGTGCCGACGCCGAACCAGCCGGGGACGATCTGCCGGCTCTGCGTCCAGCCGAAGACCCACGGGATCGCCCGCAGCCCGCCGAGGCCGGCGTCCGCGTTCGGCCGCTTGGCCGGGCGGGAGCCGATGTTCAGCGCGCCGAGCAGCTCGGTCGGCGTGGACGCCCAGAAGTACGCGGGCAGGTCCGGGTTCTCCACCAGCCGCCGGTACGCGGCGAACGCGGCGGCCGAGGCGGTGTCCATCGCGCCGTCCCAGCGCTCCAGGCTCTCGTCCGGCACCCGCGGCTTGGTGTGCAGCAGCGTGGCCTGGAGCACCGCGGCCACGGTCAGCTCCAGGTTCTCCCGGGCCAGCGCGGGCAGCGTGTACTTGTCGGAGATGACCTCGCCCTGCTCGGTCACCTTGATCGCGCCGTCCAGCGTGCCGTACGGCTGGGCCAGGATCGCCTCGTGCGTGGGGCCGCCGCCGCGGCCGACCGTGCCGCCGCGGCCGTGGAAGAGCCGCAGCCGGACACCGTGCCGCGCGGCCACGTCGCGCAGCGCGCGCTGCGCCTTGTGGATCTCCCACTGCGAGGTGGTGATCCCGCCCTCCTTGTTGGAGTCCGAGTAGCCGAGCATGATCTCCTGCACGTCGCCGCGCGCCTTCACGATCGCCCGGTAGGCCGGCAGCGACAGCAGCTCGTCCAGCATCCGGCCGCCGGAGCTCAGCTCGGCGGGCGTCTCCAGCAGCGGCACGATGTTGATCCGGGCGCGCTTGGAGTGCACGTCGATCAGGCCGGCCTCGCGGGCCAGAACCGCGGCTGCGAGCACGTCGTCCGGCCCGAGCGTCATCGAGATGATGTACGTCTCGACCACGTCGTCGCCGAACCGCTCCTGCGCGGCCCGGATCGTGCCGAACACGTCGAACGTCTTGCGTGCCGCGTCGGTCAGCGGCGTGTCCGCGCTGGACAGCGGCCGCCGCCCGGTCAGCTCCTGGGCCAACAGCTCGGTGCGCTGCGCGCGGGTCAGCGTGGTGTAGTCGCCGACCTCGCCGACCTGCCCGTACATCTGGGCCAGCACCGCGTGGTGCGCCTCCGCGTGCTCGCGCACGTCCATCGTGGCCAGGTGCATGCCGAACGCGGACACGCTGCGGATCGTGGAGGACAGCCGGCCGACCGCGGTGAGCTGGCCGGAGTTGCGGGCCAGCGACGCGCGGATCAGCTCCAGGTCGGCGATCAGCTCCTCGGTGCCGAGGTAGTCGCGGCCCGGCACGTGCGGCGTGCTCTGCGACAGGCGCTTCCGGGTGTTCGCCAGCTTCGCCTTGATGCAGCGGATCTTCAGCCGGTACGGCTCCTCCGCGTTCACCCGGCGGAACCGCGGCGCCACCTCGGGCAGCGCGTCCAGGTCCTTGGCCAGGCTGGCGGAGAGGTCGAGCGAGACGCCGCGCAGCCGGCGGGAGACCGAGATCTCGGTGATCAGCTTGTCCATCGCGGCCTCGGTGGCCTGGATGCCGTGCTCGTGCTGGATGATCAGCACGTCCCGGGTGACGGCGGGCGTGACGAACGGGTTGCCGTCCCGGTCGCCGCCGATCCAGGTGCCGAACGTGATCGGCCGTGCGGTCGGCGACGTCTCCACGCCCAGTGAGCGCAGCGTCTCGGCCAGGTCGTCGAGCACCTGCGGCGCCGCGTCCGCGTAGAGGTCCTTCAGGTAGAAGACCGCGTTGCGCGCCTCGTCCGTCGGGTCCGGCCGGTCCAGGCGCAGCTCGTCGGTCTGCCAGATCAGGTCGATCAGCTCGGCCAGCCGGCGGGACGCGGGACCGTTGTCCGTCGCGCCGTAGAGCACCGCGGCGGCCTGCTCCGCGTCCAGCTGGTCGGCGAGCGCGCGCAGCTTGGTCAGCACGGACCGGCGGGACGCCTCGGTCGGGTGTGCGGTGAACACCGGCCGGATCGCGAGCCGGCGGGCCGCGGTGGCGATCTCGTCCGCTGGGACACCGGCCTCCGCGATCAGCTTCGCCGCCTGGTCCAGCCAGCCGCCCTGGGTGGCGCGCTGGCGGCGCAGGTCACGCGAGCGGTGCACCTGCTCGGTGATGTTCGCCAGGTGGAAGTAGGTGGAGAACGCGCGGGCCAGCTGGGTGCCGGTGGTGACCTCCATGGCGGCCAGCCGGGCGGCCGCCGCGTCCGCGTCCGTGCGCACCTGCGCGCGGATCTCCTCGACCAGGTCGAGCAGCGGCTTGCCCTCCTGCCGCGCCAGGGTCTGCCCCAGCAGCATGCCGAGCCGGCGGATATCGGCGCGGAGTGCGGCGTCCGGACCGTCGTGGTCGCTGTGCCCTGCACCGGAAAGCTGTTCGGTCACAGAAAGCGCTCCTTCCCTGCGAACGAAGGACAGCGCTGTCCGACTTGTGCGCGATCGTATCGGCGACGCGTAGCGCTGTGGTCACCGTGGTGAGCCTTGTCTCAAGCTGTGGTCCCGACGACCACCCTATGCGAGGCCGTGGCGGCGTCGTGGCGTTCCTGCCCCTCGATCAGCGTCACCTCGCTCGCGATCGCCGCTCGGCCGCCCGTGTCGCGCATATCAAGACTAGTTTTCCTATATCGGCATCGTCCCTCGTCGAGGGCCTCGACGTGCGCTCCCGCTCAGTGCGTGGGTGCCCGCTCCGGGCGTTCCACGCCCGAGATTCTCTCCACTGCGGCGTGCAGCTCACCGCGCCCGGCTGCGCTGTCGCGGCGGGCGTCGGCGGTGCGCCGCGTGGGGAGCTCTGCCCGTCACTGGGCGGGGTGTCGAGCGGGCCCCGGATCAGGCGCGGAGGAGCGCCGGCGGCGACCGGTGCCCTGGGCCACTCGGCCGGGGAACTGAACCCGGCCGGCTCGCGCGCCCGCTGGCCGGCACGGATGCCTTCCTGACTGGCTCGGGCGGGTAGGGCGCGGGCGGACGTTCCTGCGGGCCCGGGCCGGAGCGCATGATCGACTTAGTCCGAGCGGCATTGTGGCCGGAAGCGGAAATATCGGTTCATCTCCGTTCTTGCTCTGCGGCGCGGATGGCCTCGGCGTGGGTCAGGGCGGCGCGGCGCAGCGCGGCCTCGGCGTCGAGACCGTCCGCGCGGGCCGCGGCGACCCGCCGCAGCAGCTCAACACCAAGATCATCAGAGGCGTCCGGCACCGGTACGGCGACGCCCGCGCGCTCGGCCCGCTGGAGGATCTTGGCGGCGAGCGAGAGCGCGGGCTGGGAGAGTGCGATGCCGTCCATCGCGGAGTCGCGGGACTTCTCCGCGCGCTTGATCTGCTCCCAGTTCTCGATGATCTCGTCGACGCCGCTGACCTCGGTGTCCGCGAACACGTGCGGGTTGCGGCGGATCATCTTCTCGACCAGCGTGCCGGCCACGTCGTCGACGGTCCAGCGTGCGTCGTCGGGCAGCTCCTCGGCCAGGCGTGCGTGCAGCACCACCTGGAGCAGCACGTCGCCGAGTTCCTCGCGCAGCGTCTCCAGGTCACCGGTCTCGATCGCGTCGTAGGCCTCGTAGGCTTCCTCCAGCAGGTACTGCGCGAGCGTGGCGTGCGTCTGCTGGCGCTTCCACGGGTCGCCGCCGGGGGAGACCAGCCGGTCGATCACGGTCACCGCGTCCAGCAGCCGCGCGCCCGGTGGGTCCCACGAGCCGTAGCGCAGCTCCAGCTCGGCCAGGCCGGGCTCGCGCGCCAGCCGCAGTCCCAGCGTGCGTGCCATGTCCTGGTCACCGGCCGGCCCGGCCAGCCACACCACGGTGCCGTGCTCGACCGCGGCGGCCAGCACGGCCTCCGCGACCGGCACGGCATGACGGCCGGGCGCGGCCGAGAGTTCCGGCGCGGCGGCGGACACCGGCGTCCCGGCTGGTCCCGGCGTGGCGGCGAAGTCCCGTCCGGCGGTGACCGCCGCGGCACCAGCTGCCCCCGGCGGGTCAGCGGCTCCGGGCGTGGTGCCGGCCTCCAGTGCGCCGGTGGGCCCCGGCGTGCTGGCCGGTTCCGGCGTGACGGCGGCGTCCGGTGCCAGCACGGTGACGTTCGCGCCGGCCGTGCGCAGTGCGTGGACCTGGGCGTTCTCCTCGGAGGCGAGCACCGGGTGGTTGCGGACGAGGTCCCAGGCGTCGGCGGTCAGCAGGCCCGCGGGCAGGCGCGGTGAGGTGACGAGCAGGACGATCTGCGGCATGCCGACCAGCATGCCGCAGGGGATCAGCCGGTCGTGACGACGGTCCGGCCGGACAGGTACGGCATCCGGTACGGGAACGACTGGTTGTTGGCCGACGCGATCATGGGCACGCCGACCGGCAGGTACTTAGGGTTGACCACCGCGCCGGCCTTCTCCGCCTCGTCGCGCAGCAGGTCCGCGACGGACAGCGGGAGGCTGGCGAACTCGCCGCCGCCGAACTGCTCACGGACCACCGGCACGGACAGCCCGGGGTCGATCGCGTGCGCGTCGACCAGCGCGTCGTACACGGTCATCATCCGCTCGTCGGTGACCTCGGCGGGCGTGACGTCGTCCTGGAGCGCGCCGTAGAGCTGGTACCACTCGCTGTAGAGCGTGACGTAGCGCGTCTCGGCCGGCACGCCGAGCACGGACTCGACCAGCTCGGCCGGCACCTCGGGGCCGGTGGGGGTCAGGTCGCGTGCCTCCGCGGCGCGGCGGCCGAGGTCGAGCGTGAGCAGCAGGTCGACCACGTGCCGCCGGGTGATCGGCAGGCTGGGCCGTTCCAGCTGCTCGCCGGGTTCGCCGGGCGCGACGGACGCGCCCGCGACCAGCGTGGCCTGGTCGGCGTCGAACGCGGCGCGCGCGTCCTCGAAGATCGCGTCCACGGTGCGCTGGGTGAACGTCGTGTCGCCGACGTAGGCGGCCACGGCCGGGCTCTGCTGGGCGCAGCCGGTGAGGGCGAGCGCCACCGCTCCGACGAAAGCCACATAACGGGCAGGTCGCATAGAGATCACTCTATCATGTGACGAGCCGATCACTCTACGACGCGCCGACGGTGACCGGCTCGCCCAGCACGTCCTTGAGCAGCTGCGCGCACCAGTCCAGCAGCGCCTGGTCGCGGACCGGCTCGCCACCGATCCGCCGGGTCATCGGCCGCGGCACGCTCACCTGGTCGGTCGCGTGCTTGTAGACCGAGTCCGGGTGGTATCGCTTGAGCCGCATCTGCTTCGAGTCCGGCAGCGACAGCGGCGCGAACCGCACATGCTTGCCCTGCAACGTCACCTCGGTCAGCCCGTACGCCTTCGCGACCAGCCGGAACCGCGCCACCGCCAGCAGGTTCTGCACCGGGGCCGGCGGCTCGCCGTACCGGTCGGTCATCTCCGCGACGATCTCCTTGAGCGCCGCCTCGTCCCGCGCCTCGGCCAGCTTGCGGTACATCTCCAGGCGGAGCCGCTCCACGCCGATGTAGTCGTGCGGCAGGTGCGCGTCCACCGGCAGGTCGATCTTGACCTCCTGGACCTCCTCCGGCCGCTCGCCCTTGAACTGCTGTACCGCCTCGCCGACCATCCGCACGTAGAGGTCGAAGCCGACGCCCTCGATGTGCCCGGACTGCTCGCCGCCGAGCAGATTGCCGGCGCCGCGGATCTCCAGGTCCTTCATCGCCACGTACATGCCGGCGCCCAGCTCGGTGTGCTGCGCGATGGTGGCCAGCCGCTCGTGCGCGTGCTCGGTCAGTGGCTTCTCCCGCGGGTAGAGGAAGTACGCGTACGCCCGCTCCCGGCCGCGGCCCACCCGGCCGCGGATCTGGTGCAGCTGGGCCAGGCCGAGCAGGTCGGCGCGCTCCACGATCAACGTGTTCGCGTTCGGGATGTCGATGCCGGACTCGACGATCGTGGTGCAGACCAGGACGTCGAACTCCTTCTCCCAGAAGCCGACCATGACCCGCTCCAGCGCCTCCTCGGACATCTGCCCGTGCGCCACCGCGACCCGTGCCTCCGGCACCAGCTCGCGCAGCTTCCGCGCGGCCCGGTCGATCGACTCGACCCGGTTGTGCAGGTAGAACACCTGGCCGTCGCGCAGCAGCTCACGGTGGATGGTGGCGGCGATCTGCTTCTCGTCGGACGGGCCGACGAACGTGAGCACCGGATGCCGCTCCTCCGGCGGCGTGGCGATGGTGGACATCTCCCGGATGCCGGTGATCGCCATCTCCAGCGTGCGCGGGATCGGCGTGGCCGACATGGTCAGCACGTCCACGCTGGCCCGCAGCGTCTTCAGGTGCTCCTTGTGCTCGACGCCGAAACGCTGCTCCTCGTCCACGATGACCAGGCCGAGCTGCTTGAACCGGGCCGCGGCGGAGAGCAGCCGGTGGGTACCGATCACGATGTCCGCGGTGCCCTCCGCGGCCATGCTCAGCGTCTGCTCCGCTTCCTTCGGCGTCTGGAACCGGGACAGCTGCCGGATCTCCACCGGGAACTGCGACATCCGCTCCGCGAACGTGTTGTAGTGCTGCTGGGCCAGCAGCGTGGTCGGCACCAGCACGGCCACCTGCTTGCCGTCCTGCACCGCCTTGAACGCGGCCCGAACCGCGATCTCGGTCTTGCCGTAGCCGACGTCGCCGCAGATCAGCCGGTCCATCGGGACCTGCTGCATCATGTCGTGCTTGACCTCTTCGATCGCGGCCAGCTGGTCCGGCGTCTCCTGGTACGGGAACGCGTCCTCCAGCTCGCGCTGCCAGGGCGTGTCCGGCCCGAACGCGTGGCCGCGCTGCGCCTGGCGGGCCGCGTACAGCTGGATCAGCGACGCGGCGATCTCCTTGACCGCCTTCTTCGCCCGCGCCTTCGCCTTCTGCCAGTCACTGCCGCCCATCTTGTGCAGCGTGGGCGCCTCGCCGCCGACGTAGCGGGACAGCTGATCGAGCTGGTCGGTCGGCACGAACAGCCGGTCGCCGGGCTGCCCCTTCTTGGCCGGGGCGTACTCGATCACGAGGTACTCGCGGTCGGCGCCGTTGACCTTCCGCTGGACCAGCTCCACGTACCGCCCGATGCCGTGCTGCTCGTGCACCACGTGGTCGCCGGCCTTCAGCTCCAGCGGATCGATCGTGTTGCGGCGGCGGGACGGCATCTTGCCCATCGCCTTGGTGGTCGCGCCCCGGCCACCGGTCACGTCGTTGCCGGTCACCACCGCGATCCGGGCGCGCTCGTCGACGAAGCCGTGGTTCAGTCCGCCGCAGACGATGGTGATCTGCCCGGCGGCCGGCGCGGTCTCCAGCCCGTCGGCCATGATCGTGCCGAGGCCGGCGTCGCGCAGCACCTCGGCCGCGCGGTTGGCCGGGCCGTTCGCCTCGAAGACCAGCACCACCGACCAGCCGTCGCCGGACCAGCGCTTCAGGTCGTCGACCAGCCGACCGGTCTCGCCGTGATAGAGCGGCGCGGCCTGCGCGGCCAGCGCGATGTCGTCGCCGGCGTCCGGCGTGACCTCGGTCCGCACCTCGTCTTCCCAGGGCGCGGTCTCCGCCGTCGTGGAGTCGAGCCCGAACGGCGACACCGACCACCACGGCTGACCGAGCCGCGCCGCTTCCGCGCGCACCTCGGACAGGCTGCGGAAGGCCGCCGCGCCGACGTCGACCGGAGCCTCGCCACCGACCGCGGCCGCAGCCCAGCTGGCCTGCAAGAACTCCTCGCTGGTACGGACCAGGTCATGCGCCCGGGTGCGGATGCGCTCCGGGTCGCAGAGCAGCACGTGCGTGTCCCGCGGCATGCAGTCCAGCAGCAGCTCCATGCTGTCCGTGCCGTCCAGCAGCGCCGGGGCCAGCGACTCCATGCCCTCCACCGGGATGCCCTCGGCCAGCTTGGACAGGATCTCGCCCAGCTCCGGGTGGGCGGCGGCCAGCGCGGCGGCGCGCTCCCGCACGTGCGGCGTGAGCAGCAGCTCCCGGCACGGCGGCGCGAACAGCTCGGCGGCCGGCTCGATGGTGCGCTGGTCGGCCACCGCGAACGTGCGGATCTCCTCGACCTCGTCGCCCCAGAACTCCACGCGTGACGGGTGCTCGTCGGTCGGCGGGAACACGTCCAGGATGCCGCCGCGCACCGCGAACTCGCCGCGCTTGGTGACCAGGTCGACCCGCGCGTACGCCAGGTCGACCAGCCGCTCGACGGTCTCCTCCAGACCGGCCTCGCCGCCCGGCCGCAGCACCACCGGCTCCAGATCGCCGAGGCCCTTGAGCTGCGGCTGGAGCACCGACCGGACCGGCGCGACCACGACCCGGACCGGGCCGGCCTCGCCCGGGTGCGCGAGCCGGCGCAGCACGGCCAGCCGCTTGCCGACCGTGTCCGACCGGGGGGAGAGGCGCTCGTGCGGCAGCGTCTCCCAGGCCGGGAACGCCACCACCTGCTCCGCCGGGATCAGGCAGCCGAGCGCGTCGACCAGGTCGTCCGCCTCGCGCGAGGTGGCGGTCACGGCCAGGACCGGGCGCCCGGCACCGCCGGACTTCACCGCGGCCGCGACGGTCGCCACGATGAACGGCCGCAGCGGCGCCGGCGCGGTCAGCCCCAGCTCGGCCGCCTCCGGCCCGCCGGTGCGGGCGAGATCGCGGGCGCGGGCCAGGCCACCGTCGGCGAGCGCGGCGGGAAGAAGGCCGGCGAGCTTCATTGCACATCCCCCGTAAGACAGCACGGCGTTTACCCCGCGCCCAGTCTGGACGGGGGGTACGACATCCAGACTACGCCGATCCCCGGCCCGTCCCGTGGATCAGCGGTGGGACGGGCGTCCGAGCGCGGGTCCGGAGTTCGGCTGAATCCGTTGGTGGCGGTGTCCCACCCGTCGCACCGGGTGTGCGGCCCGGCAGCTCGGAGCCCTTGCAAGGTCTCTCGGGCCGGGCCCCGATCACCCGGGAGACTTCGTCTCGAGGGGGATCACCGGCTGCACAACCCACCCCACCACGCAAGGAGGACCACACGGTGCGGGTACTGCTGCTCGTCTCCGCCTTCAACGGACTCAGCCAGCGCGTCTGGTGCACGCTCCGGGAGGCGGGACACGAGGTCGGTGTGCTGCTCGCGACCGGCGAACGGGACATGATCGAGGGCGTCCGCGGCGCGCGCCCGGACGTGATCCTCTGCCCGTTCCTGACGCACCGGGTGCCGGCCGAGATCTGGTCCGAGTGGCGCACGATCATCATTCACCCCGGCCCGGTCGGCGACCGTGGACCGTCCTCGCTCGACTGGGCGATCACCGAGGCGGAGCCGTACTGGGGCGTCACCGCGCTGCAGGCGGTGGCCGAGATGGACGCCGGGCCGATCTGGGCCACCCGGATCTTCCGGCTGGCCAGCGCCGCGCCGCGCAAGTCCGCGCTGTACAACGGCCCGGTCGCGGACGCGGCCGTCGCCTGCGTGCAGGAGGTGATGGCGAAGGCCGCCGACCCGGCGTTCCGGCCGGTACCGGCCGAGCGGATGCCGCACGAGGTGCCGAACGCGCGTCCGCGTCCGCTGATGCGCCAGTCCGACCGCGCGTTCGGATGGGACGAGGGCAGCGAGCGCATCATCCGGCGGATCCGGGCCGCGGACGGCGCACCGGGCGTACGCACCGAGGTGCTGGGCCTGCCGGTCTTCGCGTACGACGTGCATCCGGGCACCGCGGCCGGTGCGCCGCCGGGCACCGTGCTGTGCCGCCGGCAGGGCGCGGTCATGGTGGCGACCGGCGACGGCAGCGTGTGGCTCGGCCACCTGCGCCAGGCCGACCCGGAGCCGCGCACGGACGCGGCGGGCCCGGCCGGCACCTGGCCCCGGGGCATCAAGCTGCCGGCCGCGGTGGTCCTCGGCCGGCGGCTGCACGGCGTACCGCACGCGCCGTTGCCGTTGGGTTCGGAGGCGGAGGTGCCCGGTGCCTACCGGCAGATCAAATATCGGCGGACCGCGGACGTCGGCTGGCTCACGTTCGACTTCTACAACGGTGCGATGTCCACCGGGCAGTGCCGCCGGCTGCTCGGCGCGTTCCGGCACGCGGCCGGCCAGGACACCCGGGTGCTGGTGCTGCGCGGCAGCACGGAGGCGTTCAGCAACGGCATCCACCTGAACCAGATCACGGCCGCGACCGACCCGGCCGGTGCCGCCTGGGCCAATATCAAGGCGATCAACGCGGTCTGTACGGAGATCATCGAGTGCACCCGGCAGGTGGTGATCGCGGCCTACCCCGGCAACGCGGGCGCCGGCGGCGTGATGCTCGGCCTGGGCGCGGACGTCGTCGCCGGGCGCGAGGACATCGTGCTCAACCCCTATTACGACATCGGCCTGTACGGATCGGAGCTGCACACCTGGACGCTGCCGCGCCGGGTCGGAGTGGTCCGCGCGGAACGGCTGCTCACCGAGAAGCTACCGGTCAACGCCGGCCAGGCACGCGCGATCGGCCTGCTGGACGAGGTCGGGCCGCGGCACCCGGACGCGTTCGCGGACTGGCTCGCCGAGCTCGCCGCCCGATACGCCGAACCGCAGCTCAACCGCCGGATGCGCCACCGGAAGGCGCGGGCGCTCACGTCCGGCCGGCCGCTCGGCGTGCACGAGGTGCGCGAGCTGGCCGAGATGAGCCACGACATCTTCGACGACCGGTCCGGGTTCGCGGCGGCGCGGCACGCGTTCGTCCACAAGGTCCGTCCGACCGGCACGCCGGCCCGGCTGCTGCCCGGAACGCTCACCGAGGCCCTCCCGGCCGGCTCGAACGGCTCGGCCGGTAACGCGAAACGGCCGGTCCCGCCGCCGCCACCGGGCACCCAGAACCAGGGGAAGAACCGCTCGCACGTACGGCCGCGCTCGTCCGCCCCGGACACGCCGCAGTCGGTGCGCCCGGCCGTGCCCGCGCAGGCCGGCTGACCCGAAGACCCGAGGCCGGCCGGTACCGGTCAGGCCGGCCTCTCCGGCAGGCCTCGTGCGACGGGTGGTGCGTCGCACGAGGCCTGCCCCTCTGCCCGGGATACCGCATGAGCCGGGGTCCGGCGGTTAGATTGATCGTCATGTCGGATTTCGTGCCCGTGGCCGAGCGCATCGTCGACGCGATCCTCGCGAGTGAGCCGGTCACCGCCTTCTACGCCGGGGACCACACCCACGACGACCGCCTGCCGGACCATTCGGCCGGTGCGGTCACCGAACGCACCGCGATGCTGATCGACGCGGGCAACGCGCTGGCCCAGCTGGACGTGGACGGGCTCGACCCGGAGGACCAGGTCGACCACGCGATCCTGACCACCATGGTCGAGCGGCGGCTGCTGGAACTGACCGAGATCCGCGAGCACGAGTGGAACCCGCTGCTGCACAACCCCGGCCCGTTGCTGCACGGCCTGATGGCCCGCCGGTTCGCGCCGGTCGCGGCGCGGCTGGAGTCGCTGGCCGGCCGGCTCGCCGCGGTGCCGGACGCGGTCGCCACCGCGCGTGCGGTGCTGCACGACTGCCCGCGGGTGCACGTCGAGACCGCGGCCGGGCAGTTCGCCGGTGCGGCCGGCCTGATCCGCGACGAGCTGCCCACGCTGCTGGCCGAGGAACCGTCGCTGGCCGGCCGGATCACGCCGCTGGCCGCCCGTGCGGCCGAGGAACTGGACGGGTTCGCCGCCCACCTGCGCGGCCTGGACGCGGACGGCCGCTCGCCGCGGCTCGGCCGGCGGCAGTGGGAGGCGCGGCTCTGGCACACGCTGGACACCGAGCTGTCCGCGTCCGAGGTGCTACGCCGCGCCGAGGACAACCTGGAGCGGATCGGCGAGCGGATCCGCGAGACCGCGGCGGAGCTGACCGGCGGGCCGGCCACCGACGAGACCGTGCGCCGCGCGCTGGCCCAGCTGGCCGAGGAACGGCCGGACAACGACACGATAGTGGACTTCGCCCGGGTCACCATGGCCGAGACCACGGACTTCGTCCGCACGCACGGGATCGTCACCATCCCGGACGACGAGTGCGTGATCGAGGCGATGCCGGAGTTCGCGCGCGGCGTCAGCGTCGCCTACTGCGACCCGCCCGGCCCGATGGAGACCGCGGACGTGCCCACGTTCTACTGCATCGCACCGGCGCCCGCGGACTGGTCGCCGGAGCGGGTCGAGTCGCTCTACCGCGAGTACAACCACCACATGGTCCGCAACCTGACCGTGCACGAGGCGATGCCCGGCCACTTCGTCCAGCTCGCGCACGCCCGCCGCTACCGCGGCAACACCCGGGTTCGCTCGC
Organism: Catenuloplanes indicus; assembly: GCF_030813715.1. NCBI lineage: Bacteria > Bacillati > Actinomycetota > Actinomycetes > Micromonosporales > Micromonosporaceae > Catenuloplanes > Catenuloplanes indicus. Next base: position 4,079,321 of record NZ_JAUSUZ010000001.1, on the reverse strand, counting down.
TCGGCTGGTCCGACCCGTTCGTCGAGGGCTGGGCCGTGCACGCGGAGGAGTCCCTGGCCGACCACGGCTTCGGCGGCCTGCCGGTCCGCATGCAGCAGCTCAAGATGCAACTCCGAATGACCATGAACGCGGTGCTCGACCAGCTCGTCCACTGCGAGGACCTGTCCGAGACGGACGCGATGCGGATGATGACCGGCCGCGCGTTCCAGGAGGAGGGCGAGGCCGCCGGCAAGTGGCGCCGCCTGCTGCTCACCTCGACCCAGCTCTCCACCTACTTCGTCGGCTACACCGAGGTCTCCGCGATCGCCGCCGCCCGCCCACCGTCCGTCCCGCTCGGCACCTGGCACGACGCCATGCTCGCGCACGGCTCACCGTCCCCGCGCCACCTCCGTACGCTGCTGGGCGTCTGAGCCGCACTCCCGGCACCGTGCGGCCCGCCTGCTCCCACGGCGCTGAGTCATCCCATTCCGGTTTCCCGCTCCCGGCGTGGTGCGGCCCGCATGCTCCCGCGGGCAAACCCCGCCGGGCGCGAAGACTCCGCTGGCACTCCGCTTCCCGCCCGCCCCGGAGCCGGTCCCGCACAACACCGGACAAACCATGCAACCGTCGCCGCGCTCCCCATCCCGACGCGACGCAACACCCCTTCACCAGTCCACCACCGCGCTCCACACCCGCGGCGCGGCATATCGGACGAAGGGGTCAGGCGTGGTCGCGGGCGCGGGCGCGGGCCAGGCGCTGGAGGTTCATCACGTGCCGGCGGATGGCCTGGGCCTGGGACTCGTCGGCGTCGAGCATCAGGACGACCTGGACCTCGGAGGTGGCGGCCTGGTCGACGACGCGGTAGACAGTGCCGTGCAGCGTCATCTGCTCGGACTCGAGCAGAACGCGCAGCGAGACCTCGGCGCCCGCGGCGATGTCCAGGCGTTTGAAGACCGCCTTGATGCTGCGCTCGCTGACGTCGATGACCTCGCCGCGGTGCGGCTCGCCGTCCTCGCCGACGGTCAGCTCGACCGGTTCGCCGCCGCCGCCGCGGACGTACTCGCGGTTCTGCTCGATCGCCGGGCGGCCGGTGATCTCGACGACCCAGGTGCTGACGTGACCGTGCACGATCCGGGTGATCACGGCGTCGGCGGCGTAGCGGCCGCGTTCACCCGCGATCCAGCGGACCGTCAGCTCCATGCCGGGGTCGGGTACGTCGGTGACCAGCAGGTCCAGCGGCGCGGCCAGCGAGAGGAGCGCGCCGTCGAGATCCTCCACGCGGGAGCGGTACGTGCCGCCGCGCTTCACCGTGATCTCGACCCGCTCGTTGATGCCGGGGGAGGGAAAACTCACGTTCACCCATCGGTCTCCCGCGCGGCACCCTGAGGGTTTTCCCCGGCCTCGCACGCGGCGCCCCCGCCCGGATGGATAGGCTCAGCGTCGTGGTCGGCCGCAGGGTGGCGGCGATCGGGGGTTCGGCTCACAGGTCCCGCCGGCGGGCCGGCAGACACAGCCTGTACGCGGGCCGGCAATCACAACTCAAGGAGCGACACGACAAAATGGCCACCATCGAGGGAATTGTCGCCAGGGAGATTCTCGACTCGCGGGGCAACCCGACCGTCGAGGTCGAGGTCGGTCTGGACGACGGCACGATCGCGCGCGCCGCTGTCCCGTCCGGCGCCTCCACCGGCGCGTTCGAGGCGCTCGAGCTGCGTGACGGCGACGCCGGCCGCTACCTGGGCAAGGGCGTCGAGAAGGCGGTCGCGAACATCGAGGACCGCATCGTCGACCAGCTGCTCGGCTACGAGGCCAGTGAGCAGCGCCTGATCGACCAGAAGATGCTGGACATCGACGGCACCGCGGACAAGTCCGAGCTGGGCGCGAACGCGATCCTCGGCGTCTCGCTGGCGGTCGCCAAGGCCGCGGCGGCCTCGGCCGAGCTGAGCCTGTTCCGCTACCTCGGCGGGCCGAACGCGCACCTGCTGCCGGTGCCGATGATGAACATCCTGAACGGCGGCGCGCACGCGGACTCGAACGTCGACGTCCAGGAGTTCATGATCGCCCCGATCGGCGCGTCCACGTTCCGTGAGGCGCTGCGCTCGGGTGCGGAGGTCTACCACGCGCTCAAGTCCGTGCTGAAGAAGAAGGGCCTGGCGACCGGCCTGGGCGACGAGGGCGGCTTCGCGCCGAGCCTGCCGACCAACGCCGCCGCGCTGGACCTGATCGCCGAGGCGATCGAGAAGGCGGGCTACTCGCTCGGCACCGACTTCGCGCTGGCGCTGGACGTGGCCGCGACCGAGTTCTACAAGGACGGGGCGTACACGTTCGAGGGTGGCTCCAAGTCCTCCGACGAGATGATCAACTACTACGCGAAGCTGGTCGAGACGTACCCGATCGTCTCCATCGAGGACCCGCTGAACGAGGAGGACTGGGCCGGCTGGACCGCGATGACCGCGGCACTCGGTGACAAGATCCAGATCGTCGGCGACGACCTGTTCGTCACGAACCCGACGCGCCTGGGCCGCGGCGTGGCCGAGAAGGCCGCGAACGCGCTGCTGGTGAAGGTGAACCAGATCGGCTCGCTGACCGAGACGTTCGACGCGGTCGAGCTGGCCCACCGCAACGGTTTCAAGTCGATGATGAGCCACCGCTCCGGCGAGACCGAGGACACCACGATCGCGGACCTCGCGGTCGCGGTCGGTTCCGGCCAGATCAAGACCGGTGCCCCGGCCCGCTCCGAGCGCGTCGCGAAGTACAACCAGCTGCTGCGTATCGAGGAGGAGCTGGCGGACGCCGCGCGCTACGCCGGTGCCGGCGCGTTCCCGCGTTACAAGGCCGCCAAGTAACTCAGAGTCACGCGGTACCCACGTAGGTCGCAAGGGCCGGGGGCACTTTCCGCCAGGGGTTTGCAGTATCTGATCAAAAATCCCGTGGATTTGCCTCCGGCCCTCGCGCCCGTCATGGTTGCTTAGCGTGAGAATGGGTACGGCGGGGGCAGTGGGAGCTGATGTAGCGATGGAGCGGGTGTCGTGACGCAACGGCGATCGCCGGGCGGTCAGGGGCCTGCCCGCGGCGGGCACGGCACGCGGCCGACGCGCCGGGCCGGTTCGCCCGCCCGGAGCGCGCGTGGCGCCCGCACCGCGATCCGCGACGCCAGCATCGTCCGCGAGCCCCGGCCGACCGAGACCGGGCGTTCCGCCAGCCGTCCCGCGGCCGCCCGGCGCGCGGCGGCGGCCGGTGCCGCGAAGCGCACCACCGCCACCCAGCCCCGGCGCTACACCGGCCGGGCCGCGGTGCTGATCGTGGTGCTGATCGCGCTCGCGCTGGCGTACACGTACCCGGTGCGGCTCTATCTGTCGCAGGAGGCGGACATCGCCGCGATGGAGGCGTCCCAGGCCGAGCAGCGCGAACGGATCCGGGAACTCAGCGAGCTGGTGGACAAGTGGCAGGACGACGAGTACGTGCGGACCCAGGTCCGGAATCGTTTCTACTACGCCCACCCCGACGAGACGCTGCTGATCGTGATGAACCAGGATGCCGGTGCCGCCCCGGGTGGGGGCGGGATCCCGTCCGCGCCGTCCGAGACGCCCGACAAGTGGTACGACACGTTGTGGTCCAGCATCCAGGAAGCCAATAAATAAGTGACGCAGGAAATCCACCCGCCTCATCGGGAAGAAGCCACCGAGGCGGATCTCGCGGCCGTCGCCGCCCAGCTCGGCCGCACGCCCCGCGGCACCCGCGCGGTCGCGCACCGCTGCCCGTGCGGCAACCCGGACGTCGTGGAGACCACGCCCCGGCTCGCGGACGGCACGCCGTTCCCGACGCTCTTCTACCTGACCTGCCCGCGCGCGACCAGCGCGATCAGCCGGCTGGAGTCGGCCGGCGTGATGAAGGAGATGTCCGCGCGCCTGGCCGAGGACGAGGACCTGGCCGCGCGCTACCGGGCCGCGCACGAGGACTACCTGAAGCGGCGCGAGGCGATCGGCGACGTGCCGGAGATCGCCGGTGTCTCGGCCGGTGGCATGCCCGGCCGGGTCAAGTGCCTGCACGTGCACCTCGGCCACGCGCTCGGTGCCGGCCCGGGCGTCAACCCGTTCGGCGACGAGGCCGCCGAGATGATCGGCCCGTGGTGGACCGACGGGCCGTGCGTGGCGCCGTCACAGAGCGACGAGTGACGCGTCCGCCGACTCGGCCAGCCGGGTCAGCTCCAGAGTGATCTCACCGTCGCCGCGGAACGACGCCAGTATGCCGTCCTCGGTGACGCAGACGGTGAAGTCCGACATGCCGTGCACGTCCGCGCAGAGCGTCTCCCGCCCGGCGAACGTCGCGGTCGAGACGGCCACGTCCACGCCCGGCAGGTGGGCCGCCGCGGAGACCATCGCGCGCACCTGCTCCGTCGTCACTATCCCGGTGCCGCCGGGTGCGTCCGCCGCGCCCGGCGGCCGCGAGCAGGTGCCGTCCTCGCACAGCGTCACGCCGTCCGGCCCGACCACCAGGCGGTCGTCGCCACTGATCGTGGCCGTCCGCGGCGGCGCGCTCACCACGGTGGCCATCTCACCGGTGCCGAGCGCGTAGACCGCGGTGTACGTCTCCGCGGACGCCTGACCGAGCCGGTCGAGCACCTCGGTCAGTCCGCGGCCACCGGCGCCGGTGGCCTGCGCGGCGCAGCCGGTCAGTGCCAGCACGGCGACGGCGGCGACGGCCGGGGCGCGGGTCATGTCTACGAGGATGCGGTATCGGTGCCGGTCGCCGGGTCGGTCGGACGGAGCCAGTAGGGTTGGCCGTATGGATGTTGCGGTACGCCGCGCCCGGACCGCCGACGTACGCCGCATCCGGGCCTTGATCGACACGTACAGCGGCGAGCGGCGCCTCCTCAGCAAGCCCACGGTCACGCTGTACGAGGACGTACAGGAGTTCTGGGTCGCGGAGCGGCTGGCCGACGGCGCGATCGTCGGCTGCGGTGCGCTGCACGTGATGTGGGAGGACCTGGCCGAGATCCGCACGCTCGCGGTCGACCCGGCGTGCCGCGGCCAGAAGATCGGCCACCGGATCGTCACCGAGCTGCTCAACACCGCGCGCGACCTGGGCGTCTCCCGGGTCTTCTGCCTGACGTTCGAGACCGGGTTCTTCGCCTCGTTCGGGTTCCGGGCGATCGACGGCGCGCCGGTGCCGTCCCCGGTCTACGAGCAGCTGCTGAGCTCCTACGACGAGGGTGTCGCGGAGTTCCTCGGCCTGGAGCGGGTCAAGCCGAACACCCTGGGCAACACCCGGATGCTGGTGCACCTGTCCGACGTAGGCTGAGCCCATGGCACGCGTAGCCGCGATCGACTGCGGTACCAACAGCATCCGTCTCCTGATCGCCGACCTTCCGGCGTCGTACGCGGGCCCCGGCGCCCAGCTGCTCGACGTCACCCGGCGGATGGAGATCGTCCGGCTCGGCGAGGGCGTCGACCGGACCGGCCGCCTCTCGCCCGCCGCGATCGAGCGCACCCGGGTCGCGCTGGCCGGTTACGCGGCCGCGATCGCGGAGTTCGGCGCGGACCGGGTGCGGATGGTCGCCACGTCCGCCAGCCGCGACGCGGAGAACGCGGACGAGTTCCGCGCCATGGTCACCGAGACGCTCGGCACGCCGCCCGAGGTGGTCACCGGAGACGAGGAGGCGCACCTCTCCTTCACCGGCGCGGTGCACGGCCTGCCGCCCGGCGCGCACGCACCGTACCTGGTGGTGGACATCGGCGGCGGCTCCACCGAGTTCGTGGTCGGCGGCCGCCAGGTGGACGCGGCCATCTCGGTGGACATCGGCTGCGTCCGGATGACCGAGCGCCACCTGCACGGCGACCCGCCCACGGCCGCGGAGATCGAGGCGGCCCAGGCGGACATCACGGCCCAGGTCGACCGCGCGCTCGCCGCCGTGCCCGGCCGGGACGCGAAGACGCTGGTCGGCCTGGCCGGTTCGGTCACCACCGTGGTCGCGATCGCGCGCGGTCTCACCGAGTACGACCCGGCCCGGATCCACCACGCGCGCCTCACCTACGACGAGGTCGCCAAGGTCACCGCGGACATGCTCGCCGCCACCCGCGCGGAGCGCCTGGCGATTCCGGTCATGCACCCGGGCCGCGCGGACGTGATCGGCGCCGGTGCCATGGTGCTCCGCACCATCATGGAACGCGCCGAGATCTCCTCCGTCGTCGCCAGCGAGCACGACATTCTCGACGGCATCGCGTGGAGTCTCAACTGAGCCGTCGGACCGCGTTCTCCGAGGTGGTCCAGAGCCGTGCGGCGATGTCCGGGTTGAACGTCGTGCCGCGCAGCCGCTGCGGTTTCCCGCCGGCATAGAGGCTGCCGTTGCGCAGATCGGCCACCGGAGTGGTGATCAGCGGAGCCATGCCGGCGGCGGACCGCTCCGGGCTGATCAGGAACGGCGCGTACCGGAAGACGTACGCGAACGGCGTGCCCTCGCCTACGTTCGTGCGGACCAGGCCGGGGTGGAAGCTCACGCTGAGAATGTCCGGCCAGCGCCGCGCCGCCTCCATGGCGAACAGGATGTTCGCGGCCTTCGTCATCTGGTATACCGGCACGCCGTGGTAGCGCGCGGCCGGCGTGTTCAGGTCGTCCGGGTCGATCCGGGCGTTGAGCGCCGGCCGTACCGAGGTGTTGATGATCCGGCCACCGCGCAGCCGCTCCCGCAGCAGGTTGCTGAGCAGGAAGTGCGCCAGGTGGTTCGCCTGGACCGTCGCCTCGTTCCCGTCCTCGGTGAGCCGGTGCGACGGCACGTGCATGCCCGCGTTGTTGACCAGCACATCGATCCTCGGGTACGTGTCCAGCAGGTGTGCCGCCAGGTTCCGCACCTCGGTGAGCCGCTCGAAGTCGGCCAGGAACCGTCCCGGCTCACGCCCGTGCCCGGCCGCCCGTACCCGGTCCACCGCCGCCGCCAGCCGCCGCTCGGTGCGGCCGATCAGCACCACCCGGGACCCGCGCACCGCCGCCTGCTCGGCCGCGGCGAGCCCGATACCGGAGCTGGCGCCGGTGACGACTACTACTTCATGATCTTGCATGTACTCATTCCAGCAGCGGCGCGGCGTGGCCGGTAATGCCGATCGGGCAGGGCCGATCATGCCGGCCGGGCAGCCCACTCCAGCATGTGCTCCACGAACAGCTTGCCGGCCGGCCCGGCGTGCCGGGCCGGCGTGCCGATCTCCAGGCGGCTCGGGGACAGATCCTCGACCGGCAGTGCCCGCATGCCCGGCAGCCGCTCCGACAGCGTCGAGCCGTGCGCGTAGACCACGGCGCGGCCGAGCGCGACCGCGGCGAGCACGTCGGTCACGGAACCGATCCGGAGACTCTGCCGGCGTGGGTGCCCGTCGACGTCGGCGCCGGTCCAGTGCGCCGCCTCCGCATCGGACATACCGGGCCAGTAGGTGAACGTCTCGTCGCGCAGGTCGGCGAGCGTGAGCCGGTCGCGGCCGCCGAGCGGATGGCCCGCGTTCAGGATGACCATCCGCGGTTCGGCCGCGAGCGGCTCGACGTCCAGCCCGTGCCGGTCGAAGGAGTCGCGCAGGATCGAGACGTCCGTAGCCCCGGCGCGCAGCACCTCCGGCGCGAGCCAGTCGCGCGGCTCGATGTGCACCTGGATGTCCGGGTGCTTCTCCTCGAAGGCCCGGCTCGCCGCGGCCACGTCCAGCACGTCGCAGGCGGGCGCGGTGACGGTCAGCGTCTCCGTCCCGCGAGCTCGCGCGAGCGCGACCCGGGAGCGTTCCACCAGGTCGTACGCGTCCATCAGCAGCTCCGACCCGGCCGCGGTGAGCGTGGTGGCGTGCGAGCCGCGCACCAGCAGCGGCGTGCCGACCATCCGCTCCAGCGCGCGCAGCGCGCGGGACAGCGCCGGCTGCGTCAGCATCAGCCGCTGCGCGGCGCGGGTGATGCTTCCGGTCTCCGCCACGGCGATGAGGTACCTGAGGTGTCGCAGATCAAGGTCGGCCACACACCGAGGATGCCACGGCGCTTCATCTATTACGCATTGCGGAATACTCTGCGGTGCATGGAAACGACCCAGTTGCTCAAGGGAGTGCTGGAGCTGGCCGTGCTGGCAGTGCTGCGGGACGGGGACGGCTACGGCTACGACATCCTCCGCCGCCTGCGGGCGGCCGGGCTGGAGGAGGTCGGTGACGCGTCCGTCTACGGGACGCTCCGGCGCCTCTTCCAGGCCGGGCTCCTCACGGCCTATGTGGTGCCGAGCGAGGAGGGGCCGCACCGCAAGTACTACGCCCTCAACGAGGCCGGGCGCGACCAGCTGGCCCGCTCGGCGAAGGTATGGGAAGGTTTCGCCTCCACCATGGACGATCTGCTGAGCGGGGGTTTGGCGCACCGATGAGCGTCACCGAGGACCTGGAGATCAGGCACTACGTGGAGGCGGTCCGCGCCGCGCTCTCCGACCTGCCGTCGCGGCAGCGTGACGACCTGCTGGAGGACCTGCCGAGCCACCTGGCGGAGGTGCGCGCGGAGAGCGGCGAGCCGCTGGTGCGGCGGCTCGGGCCACCGGAGGTCTACGCGGCCGAGCTGCGGGTGGCGATGGGCATGGTCAACGGCGGCCGGGTGCCGCTGCGGGCGCGGCTGGACACGGTGGCGCACCGGTTGCGCGACCGCGGCGCGGACGTGAACCGGCGGGCCGGCACGCTCCTCGGGTACGAGCAGGGCAGCGACTTCCTGCGGCTGCTGCGCCCGGCGTGGTGGTTGCTGCGTGGCTACCTGATCGCGATGTTCGTCGCCGTGCTGGTCAGCAACGACCCGCCCGGCGTGCTGCCGCGGGTCAACGGCAGCTTCCCGATGGCGGTGTTCCTGCTGTTCGCGTTCGTGCTCGGCTCGGTCTGGGTGGGCCGGCGCGAGTCGGCCGGGCTGCCCCGCAACCCGCGGCGGTTGCTGCGGGCCGCTAGCGGCATGCTGGCGGTCTGGGCGTTCGTGCTGCTCTGGCAGGTGGACAGCCGGTCCACGACGGAGCAGATGATCGACTCGTACGGCACCAGCTACGCACCGGCGGGCGCGGAGGTCGAGGACGTCTACGTCTACGACCGGAACGGTCGGCTGCTCACCGACGTGCGCCTGTTCGACCAGAACGGCCGGCCGATCGAGCTGGGCTGGAATCGGTGCGGCCCGGAGCGGGCGTTCACCGGCCAGACGCTCTACCCGCACTGCCCAGGGCAGGCGCCGTTCCAGGTCCCGGCCTTCCCGACGCCCTCGGCGTCCTCGGAGCCGGCCGCGGTGGTCCCGGCCGTGCCCGGCGCGGTGCCGGCCGAGCCGGATGCGGCGCCGTCGGCGAGCCTGTCCGGGGAGCCGTCACCGTCCGCCTCCTGAAAGTGATCTGATCGTTGGCTGTACGACTTTCAGTCACCCGATCCTGCCCCTTCGGCCGCGACGATCATCCGGTCGAGGGGCGGGACGGCGGACTCCGGACCCGTACCGTGTCGATGCACTTGCATTCGTGCCGGTTCCGGCCGGCATGCCAGATCGAAACGGGGATCGGAATCGTGACTGATCAGCCTGCCGGCTTCCCGCCGCCGCAGCAGCCCTCCACTCCGGGCGCGCCCGCGTTCGGCGCCCCGGCCGCGCCCGGCGTGCCGCAGGGCCAGCCGCAGCAGGGCTTCGGTGCCGCTTCGGACGGCCAGGCCGGCTTCGGTGCCGCCCCGGGCCAGCCGCCGGCGTTCGGCGCTCCCGGCCAGCCGCCGGCGTTCGGCGCGCCGGGCTACGCCCCGCCGCCGCAGGAGCCGCAGAAGAGCGGCGGCAAGGGCAAGCTCGCCGGCATCCTCGGCGTGGTCGGCGTGGTCGCGGTCGGCATCCTGATCAAGGTTGTGCTCGGCCTGGGCGTGGGTGCGGCGGCGAACGCGCTGGCGACCGACCCGACCAAGGACGCGAAGGTCGGCGAGTGCGTCGGCAAGCTCCCGGAGCTGGCCGAGGGCGAGACGGACCGTCAGGTCGACGTCGGCATCGTGGACTGCAACAGCGCCGACGCGCAGTCGCTGATCGTCGGCCGGGTGGACAACCTGACGCTGCTCCAGGCCCAGGAGGAGGAGCGCTGCATGGACTTCATCCAGGAGGGCCAGTCCGGCTCGATGATCTGGCCGATGGAAGCCCCGGAGAACGAGTACTACGTTCTCTGCCTGACCGACAAGTAGCACCCGCCACCACGGCGCCGTCCCGCATCGCGCGGGGCGGCGCCGTGTGCTGTTCTCCACTCTTCCCGTCGACGCGGTCGTCATGGCAGGCTGGCCAGCACTACTCAGCTGACTTGAGTAGTGACTCTGTGTGACCAGCCAACGGTGACTGGAGGCGGCCAATGGGCTCGATGGTGAGCTATCGCAGCAACGGGGGTACGAGCGAGGGCTACCTCGCGAGACCCGCGTCGGGGACCGGACCGGGCGTGATCGTCATCCAGGAGTGGTGGGGCCTGGTCGAGCACATCACCGCGCTCACCGACCGCTTCGCCGAGGCCGGCTTCGTCGCACTGGCGCCGGATCTCTACCACGGCAAGCAGACCACGTACCCGAACGAGGCCGTCAAACTGCTCATGGGCCTGGCGATCGACCAGGCCGGCAAGGACATCGCGGGCGCGGCCGACTACCTCGCGGAGCTGCCGGAGACCAGCGGGAAGATCGGCGCGGTCGGCTTCTGCATGGGCGGCAGCCTGGCGCTCTGGTCCGCTACGCTCTCCGACCGGATCGTCGCCACGGCCGGCTTCTACCCGGCGGTCCCGTGGGAGCGGATGGCGCCGAAGTGGGACAACTACGCCGGGAAGACCGCGATCGTGCACTGCGCGGAGGAGGACGGGCTGTCCGCCGCGGAGGGGCCGCAGCGCGCCCGGGCCGGCATCGAGCTGGCCGGTGGCGAGGTCACGCTGTACGACTACCCGGGCACGTCGCACGCGTTCTTCAACGACGACCACCCGAAGACCTACGACCCGGCCGCCGCCGCCACCGCGTGGGCGCGCACGCTCGAGTTGTTCCGGACCCGGCTGTAGCCGAGGCGCGTCCCCCGTGATTCTCTAAGGATCATGGGGGACGCGCTGCAGCACCTCGACGCCGAGATCAGCGACTGCTTCGCCTGCCCGCGCCTGGTCGCGTGGCGGGAGGAGGTCGCCGCCGTGAAGCGCGCGGCGTTCCGGGACCAGACCTACTGGGGTCGCCCGGTGCCCGGCTTCGGCGTGGCCGACGCCCGGATCGGCATCCTCGGCCTGGCACCGGCCGCGCACGGCGGCAACCGCACCGGCCGGATCTTCACCGGCGACCGCTCCGGCGACGTGCTGTTCGCGGCCATGCACCGGGCCGGCCTGGCCAACCAGCCGACCAGCGTCTCCGCCGACGACGGTCTGCAGATCAAGGACACCAGGATCTTCGCGGCGGTACGCTGCGCGCCGCCGGACAACAAGCCGGCGCCGGACGAGCGGGATCGCTGTGCGCCGTTCCTGCACCGCGAACTCGCGCTGATCCGGCCCACGCTGCGGGTGGTGATCGCGCTCGGTGCGTTCGCCTGGGCCGCGTGGTGGCCCGCGATGCGCGAGGTGTGGGGCGTGCGCCCGCCGAGTCCCCGCCCGGCGTTCGGCCATGGTGCACTGTGGACCGGGGACGGCGTACCGGCGCTGCTGGGTTGTTATCACGTGAGCCAGCAGAACACCTTTACCGGGCGGCTCACACCCGCGATGCTGGACGACGTGTTCGCCCGAGCCCGCGCGCTGGCCGCCGCATGACGCTGAAGTCGTTGCGCGTGTGGTGGCCGGTCGCCGCCGCGGTGCTGCTCATCGGCCTGATCGCGGTCGCGGCACAGAACTCCTCGATCGGCCTGCGCCAGGCGCCGCCGCTCGCGCGCTTCGACCTGCCGAGCGAACCACCGCCGACGCTGGAGAATCCGCCACCGCCGGCCGGCGGCGGTAATGAGCTGATCGAGATCGAGGACTCCGGCTTCGCGCTGCCGCCGTGGCTGATCACCGCGCTGATCGTGCTGGCCGTGCTGGTGGTGGCCGGTGTGCTCGGCACCGTGGTGGTGATCGCGGTCCGCGACCAGCTGCGAAAACGGACCGCCGGGTACGCCGCGCCGCGCCGCCGCGCCGCCGCCACCGAGGAGATGGTGGCCGCGCTCGACGCCGGCCTGCACGAGCTGGCCGGCGACGGCGATCCGCGTGGCGCCGTGATCACCTGCTGGGTGCGGCTGGAGCAGGCCGCGGCGGACGCCGGCACGCCGCGCCGCCCCGGTGACACCCCGTCCGAGCTGGTCACCCGTCTGCTGCGCGAGCACCGGGTGGACCGCGCCGTGCTGGCCGGGTTCGCCGAGGTCTACCGCACCGCGCGGTACGCCACGCACACGGTCGACGAGCGCATGCGCGCCGACGCCGTGGCCGCGCTGCACCGGGTGCGCGACGACCTGACCACGCCGGCCGGGGGTGCGCCGTGAGCATCGACGACCTGTTCGCCGGTGCCGAGGAGCGGCCGGCCCGGAAGAGCCGGTGGCGCTGGGTGACCGGTGCGCTGCTGGCCGGGCTGGGCACCGGCATCGTCTACGTGCTGCTGCGCGTCGAGGAGCTGACCGTCTCCGTACCGGTGCTTTTCCTGTCGTTCCTGGCCCTGGTGACGCTGCGGCGCGTGATCGCGTCCGTCGGCGTGCCCGGCCGCGGCGAGCGCCCGGCCCGGCACGTGGTCCGCGGCGAGGAGCCCGGCACCTACAACTTCACCGGCGGTGACGGGCTGCGCCATGCGGTCGGGCGCTGGGAACGCGTGCTCAACTGGAGCACCGAGGACGCGGCCCGGTTCCACCGGCTGACCGTGCCGGCGCTGCGCGAGCTGGCCGACGAGCGGCTGCGGCAACGCCACGGCGTCACCATCGCGTCTGATCAGCGGCGGGCGCGCGAGCTGCTCGGCGACCCGCTGTGGACGCTGCTGACCGCGCCGCCGAAGCGCGCACCGAAACCACGACAGTTCGCGTCGCTGGTCACCCGCCTGGAGGAACTATGACTGACATGCCGGAGCCCCTCCCGCCGTACGAGGTGGGTGCGCTCGCGCGGACCGTGCTGGACGCGGTCGGCACGGTGGTGGTCGGCAAGCGGGAGCCGCTGGAGCTGGTGCTGGCCGGCATTCTGGCCGGTGGGCACGTGCTGCTGGAGGACCTGCCCGGGTTGGGCAAGACGCTGACCGCGCGCAGCTTCGCGCAGGCGCTCGGGCTGGACTTCCGCCGCCTCCAGTTCACGCCGGACCTGCTGCCCGCGGACGTGACCGGCTCGTTCCTCTACGACCAGAGCCGGCACGACTTCACCTTCCGGTCCGGCCCGATCTTCACGAACCTGCTGCTCGCCGACGAGATCAACCGGACGCCACCGAAGACGCAGGCCGCACTGCTGGAGGCGATGCAGGAGAAGCAGGTGTCGGTGGAGGGCGTCACGTACCGGCTGGACGCGCCGTTCCACGTGCTCGCCACCGCGAACCCGATCGAGTACGAGGGCACGTACCCGCTCCCCGAGGCGCAGCTGGACCGGTTCCTGCTGCGCGTCTCGTTCGGCTACCCCAGCCACGAGGAGGAGTGGGAGGTGCTGCGCCGCCGCATCCACCGCCGCCGTGAGGAGGCCGAGATCGCCCCGGTGGTGAACGCGGAGACGCTGCTGCGCATGCAGGCCGGCCTGGAGCAGGTCACGGTCGAGGACTCGATCGGCCGGTACATCGTGGCGCTCGCCGCGGCCACCCGGGAGCACCCGTCCGTGCTGGTCGGTGCGTCCCCGCGCGGCTCGCTGGCGCTGCTGCTGCTGTCCCGCGCGCGGGCCGCGCTGGCCGGCCGCGACTTCGTGGTCCCGGAGGACGTCAAGGAGGTCGCGGCACCGGCGCTGACCCACCGGATCACGCTGCGGCCGGAGATGTGGCTGCGCCGGGTCGACCCGGCGTTCGTGGTCTCCGAGGTGCTCGACGCGGTCCCGGCCCCGGCCAGCGGCGCGCTGCCGACGTACGCGGCATGAGCGAGCTTGCGAGCGAATCTGCTGGCTCAGTGCTCGACGAATGTCGCCGGGGGAGCGAAGCGGAGGAGGCGGCATGAGCGAGCTTGCGAGCGAATCTGCTGGCTCAGTGCTCGACGAATGTCGCCGGGGGAGCGAAGCGGAGGAGGCGGCATGAGCTCTCTGCGTCCCGCGGTGCCGCCGCTGGCGGCGGTCGCGGAACCGGTGCTTCCCGAGGCGGAGGCCCCGCCGGTGTGGGTGCCGACCCGGGCGCTCAGCCGCGCGATCACGCTGGCCGGTCTGCTGCTGGTGATCGGCGTGGTGCTCGGCCGTACCGATGTGGTGTTGCTGGCCACGCCGTTCGTGATCGGGACCGCGGTCTCGCTGCGCCGCCGCCCGGCCGCGGCGCCGGACCTGGCGCTCACGCTGGAGGCGGTCAACCGGGTGGAGGGCGGCGACGTCCTCGCCGAGCTCGAAGTGATCAACCGGGATCACGTCCGCTACGACCTGGTGCTGGTCCGGGTGCGCCGGTCGCGGTGGCTGCGCCTGGACGCGGCGGACCGGCCGCAGGGCCTGGCCGTGGACGCGGGCCGGACCGGCCTGATCGCGCTGGAGGGCCGCGGGTTGCGCTGGGGCCGCCACGACCTCGGCCCGATCGCGGCCGCCGCGGCCGCCTGCGACGGGCTGTTCACGTCCGCGCCGGTGGTGCTGCGCCCGGCCCGGATCGCGGTCTACCCGCGTACCGAGCCGTTCCAGGCGGTCGACGCGATGCCGAACGCGGCCGGCCTGGTCGGCGGCCACCGTTCCCGGCGCCCCGGCCAGAGCGGCGAGCTGGCCGGTGTCCGCAAGTTCGGGCCCGGCGACCGGCTGCGGCGCATCGACTGGCGGGTGTCGCTGCGCGCCGGTGAGCTGCACGTGGCCGCCACGCTCTCCGACCGGGACGCCGAGGTGGCGCTGCTGCTCGACGTGACGGCCGAGACCGGCAACTCCGGCGGCGTGGACGGCGGTGCCTCCGTACTCGACACCACGGTCCGGGCCGCAGCCGCGATCGCGGAGCACTACTTGCACCGCGGCGACCGGGTCTCGCTGCTGGAGTACGGCCCGGCCGCCCGCCGACCCCGCGCCGCGGCGGGCCGCCGGCAGTACCTGACCGTGCTGGAGTGGCTGCTGGAGGTGCGGCAGCAGGGCAGCGCCGGTAACGGCGCCGACCCGGTCGCCGCACACCTGGTCTCGTCGAACGCGCTGGTCGTGGTGCTGACGCCGCTGCTGGAACCGGGCGCGGCCGAGATGCTGGCCCGGCTGGCCCGCTCCGGCCGGTACGTGGTCGCGGTCGACACGCTGCCGAGCGCCGGACTGTCGCTGCCCGGCGGCAGCCCGTGGGTCGAGCAGGCGCTGCGCCTGTGGCGGCTGGAGCGGGAGAACACGCTGGGCCGACTGCGAGAGCACGGTGTGCCGGTGGTGAGCTGGGCCGGCGCCGGCAGCCTGGACCTGGTGCTGCGGGACATCGCCCGGTTCGCCGGCGCCCCCCGGGCGGGCCTGCGGTGAGGGCCCGCTACCTCGCGCTGCGCAACGCGGTCCGGCGTGCCGGACCCACGCCGATCCTGGTCCGTCTTGCGGTGGCCGCCGCCGGCCTGGCCGCGCTGCTGGTGGCACTGCCGGCCGATTTCCTCGATCTGCGCGTGGCCGGCGCGATGATCGTGCTGGCGATCCTCCCGGCGCTGCGGCCGCGCGGCACCATGCCGGTGATCCTGGCGCTCGCGGTCATCGCGCTCTGGCTGATCGGCACCGCCGCGTATGGTGAGTCGGTCTCGATCTGGCGGGTGCTCGCGCTCGGCAGCCTGCTCTACGCGGGCCACGGCCTGGCCGCGCTGGCGGCCTGCCTGCCGTTCGACGGCGCGATCCGCTCCGAGGCTGTCACCGGATGGGTGATTCGGCTGGTCGCGGTGGTGATCGGATCGGCGGTCGTGCTCGTCATGGCGCTCGCCGCGGTCGGCCGCCTGACGCTCGGCAGTCACGTAGCGTTTGCGATCGGTGGCTTAGTGGCAGCAATCACGGCTGCCGGCCTCCTCGCCAGGCTCTCCCGATAAACGCTGCTGACCAGCGCTTTTGCTGACGTAACATGCTTTTTACCTGGTCGGGAACGCGTCGTGGATCACATAAGTCGTCATCCCCCGCGCAAGGTCAAGAGGTTAGGAGAAAGATAACCCTCGTGAGTCCTCAGCGGATCCTTGTGGTTGGAGCTGGGCACGTCGGCCTTTTCGCCGCGCTGCGCCTCTCCAAGAAGCTCAGCGCGCGCGAGGCAGAGGTAATCGTCGTCGATCCTCAGCCGCACATGACCTATCAGCCGTTCCTCCCCGAGGCGTCGGCCGGCAACATCTCCCCGCGGCACGCCGTTGTGCCGCTGCGCCGGGAGCTGCGCCGCTGCACGATCATCTCCGGTGAGGTCACTCGCATCGACCACGCGAACAAGAAGGTCCTGGTCGAGACCATCTCCGGGCCGGCCCGCGAGGTCGAGTACGACCACATCGTGGTCGCGCCCGGCTCCGTGTCCCGCACGCTGCCCATCCCGGGCCTACGCGAGCAGGGCATCGGCTTCAAGACCATCGGCGAGGCCATCTACCTGAGGAACCACTTCCTCGACCGGCTGGACGTCGCCGCCACCACCACCGACGCCGAGACCAAGAAGCGGGCACTCACGTTCTGCTTCGTCGGCGGTGGCTACGCGGGCATCGAGGCGCTGGCCGAGATGGAGGACATGGTCCGCTCCGCGCTCAAGTACTACCCGGAGCTCAAGCAGGACGAGGTCCGGTTCGTGCTGGTCGAGGCGACCCAGCGGATCCTGCCCGAGATCGGGCCGGACATGGGTGCCTACGCCGCCCGTCAGCTGCGCAAGCGCGGCATCGACATGCGGCTCGGCACGTTCCTGGAGTCGTGCGTCGACGGCAACGTCAAGCTCTCCGACGGTGAGCAGTTCACCACCGACACGGTCGTCTGGACCGCCGGTGTGAAGCCGTCCCCGATGCTGGCCAACACCGACCTCCCGCTCGGCCCGCGCGGCCACGTCAACTGCCTGCCCACGCTGCAGGTGGCGGACGGGGAGACGGTCGTCGAGGGCGCCTGGGCCGCGGGCGACTGCTCGCAGGTCCCGGACCTGACCGGCGGCGTCGGCGCGTGGTGCTCGCCGAGCGCACAGCACGCGGTCCGGCAGGCGGTCGTGGTGGCCGACAACATCGCGCGCGTCATCCACGGGCGCGAGCCGAAGGTGTACCGGCACAAGTACCTGGGCTCGGTCGCCGGCCTCGGCCTCTACAAGGGCGCCGCGAAGGTCTACGGCGTCAAGGTGCCGGGCGTCACGGCATGGCTGATGCACCGCTTCTACCACGTCAGCCAGATCCCGTCGTTCAACCGCAAGGTGCGGGTCGTGGCGGACTGGACGCTGGCGTTCTTCCTCAAGCGTGAGGTGGTCGCGCTCGGTCAGCTGCACGCGCCGCGCGAGGAGTTCACCGAGGTCACGCCGCCGCTGGAGCCGAAGCCGGCCGCTCCCGCCGAGCCGGTGGCCGCCGGTAAGGCCTGATCGTTTCTTTCTGAGGCAGGGGCGAGCCGAACGGCTCGCCCCTGCCTCACGTCATGCCCGCCAGTACCAGACGTCGGCCGAGCGGGTGCCGGTCGTGCCGAGCAGGCGCTCCAGCGTGACGCGCAGCGCCACCGCGTTCGGCGCCGAGTCCGCCACCGCCACGCACGACGCGCCCCAGTGCACAAGGTCGGCCCGCGCGTCCCGGCGCTTCTGCTCGTCGATCTCCGGCACCACGCCGGTCTTCGCCACCTCGGCCGTCACGCTCGACAGCGTCCGCTGGTAGGTGCCCATCGACGGCGCGCCGTCCGCGCCGTACGACGCGATGAAGAATCCCTCCGGGATGCCGAACGCGGCGTTCGTCGCCGCCGCCCAGCGCATCGGCCACGGGTCCTGCGGCGTGGGCAGCGGCACCGGCACCAGCACGCCGCCCTCCGGTACGCACTCCCGCCAGTGCCCGCCCGCGATGAACTCCGGCAGCGGCTCGCGCGCCGCGGCCGGCAGCGGCGCCGGGGTGAGCGGGGCCAGAGCGACGACCACCAGCGCCGGTGCCACGTACCGGGTGAGGTCCGGCCGAGCCAGACCGGCCTGGACGCCGCGTGCCAGGATCACCGCGATCACCGGGATCAGCGCCAGCGAGAACCGCATCGGCAGCGCCGCGTCGATCACCGGCACGCTCTCCAGCAGCGCGAACGGCCCCCAGATCTCCAGCTGCTCCCGGTTGTGGACGAGCGACGGACCGAGGGACAGCACCGCCATCGTCAGACCGGCGAACGCGGCGGCCAGCACCGCGCGGTCCCGCCGCAGCCACCCCACGAACCCTGCCGCGAGCAGCAGCAACGGCCAGCCGAGGAACGTGTTGTACTCGCTGGCACCGGTGCTCAGCTCCGCCGCCTCCGGCTCCCCGGCCACCGACAGCGGCGAGAAGGCGGTGAAGCTGGCCAGGTCGGTCACGAAGTAACCGGGCAGGAACAGCGTCCCGTTCACCGACTGTGGCCCACCGAACTGCACCCACAGCGGGTACGCCAGCAGCGCACCGGCCACGACCGCGGTGAGCAGCATCCCCCCGAGGAACGGACCGGCCGCGCGCAGCGCCGCCCGCGGGCGCAGCGCCGCGAATCCGAGCGTGAACAGCAGCAGCGTGAACGCGGTGAGGAAGAGCACCTCCTCGCCGATGAAGACCTGCACGGTCACGGCCGCGGCCAGGCCCAGCGCGGAGATGACGATCGTTCTCGGGTTCCGGGTCCGGTACATCCGGATCACCAGCCAGACCATCACCGGTACCAGCCACTGCGCGGTCATGTGCAGGTGGCTGACCGACTGCGACACCATGCCGGGCGCGAACCCGGCGAACACCGCGCCGAGCCCGGCCGCGACCGGCTCCACGCGCAGCACCCGGCGCAGCAGCACGTGCCAGGCGATCGCGGTGCCGGCCAGGTTCAGCGCCACCAGCAGCGCGAACGTCACCGGCACCCCGAAGATCAGGGTCACCGGCGTCATCAGTACGCCGAGCGCGATCACGGACGTGTTGGCGAGCAGGTTCACGCCGTCCGGCACGTTCAGCCGGTCGGTGATCAAACCGACATCGCCGGTGGCTATCCGGGTGTCGTAGGCCAAGAACCACTCGTACAGCGCCTGATCGGCCGCGTTCAGCGCCATCACCTTGGCGCCCGGGTCCGGCCACAGGTAGGCCGTCAACCAGGCCGCCAGGAATAGGTAGAAGACGCAAAATGCCAGGTCAGCGACGTCCAGACGCTTCTCGCTGACGTTCGTCTCCCGGTCCACTTCGGTGGGTGTGGGGCTCGTCACGGCAACGACAGTAGTGCGCCGCAGGGTTGTCGGCGCGCTCGGTGCGCCCCTACCCATTACCGTGACATCTGCACGCACGCACTCGCCCGGGTGGTGGAATGGCATACACGGCCGCCTTAAAAGCGGCTGCCGAGAGGCATGCGGGTTCGACCCCCGCCCCGGGCACCCCTTTACTACCTTCCCGTCCTCTCCCACAAGGTGTAGGACTTTCTGTTCAGGAAGTTCACAGGCCAGCGGGTCGCCCAGCCTGGTGGCCACCCCTTACTCTTGGCAGGAGTGTCATTACCGGCAGGAGGCCATAGACGTGAAGACAAGCAACCCGGTGCTGAGCCAGCTCGGCCGGGCTGCCGAGCGCGAGCGGGCCGGCGCGTACGGCGCCTACGGTCCCGGTGGCGCGCCCGGTTACGGTCCGGCGGGTTACGACCAGCCCTACCCGTCCCAGGCGTACCCGGCGGCTCCGCCGGCCGTCCGCCCGATGACCATCGACGACGTCGTCGTCCGTACGGTCGCGCTGCTTGCGATCACCGCCCTCTCCGCCGCCGCCGCGTGGATCCTGGTCCCCGCCCCGGTCGCGATGCCGGTGCTGGTCGCGGCCGCCGTCGTCGGCCTCGTGCTCGGCCTGGTCCTCTCCTTCATGCGGATGGCCAACCCGGTCCTGACCGGCGTCTACGCGGTCGTCCAGGGCGTGCTCCTCGGCCTGGTCAGCCGCGTGTTCGAGGGTTTCTACGACGGCATCGTCCTGCAGGCCACCACCGCCACGTTCGGCGTGTTCTTCCTGATGGCGATCCTCTACCGCGCCCGCGTGATCCGCGCGACCCCGAAGTTCGCCCGCATCATGATCTCGATCATGGTCGGCCTGTTCGCGGTCATGATGATCAACCTGGTGTTCGCCCTGTTCGGCGTCAACACCGGCCTCCGCGACGGCAGCCCGCTGGCCATCGGCTTCAGCCTGGTCTGCATCGTCGTCGCCTCGCTGAGCTTCGTGCTCAACTTCGGCGAGATCGAGGAGGGCGTGCGCATGGGCCTTCCCCAGAAGTACGCCTGGACCGCCGCGTTCGGCATCCTGGTCGGCCTGATCTGGCTCTACCTGGAGATCCTGCGCCTGTTGAGCTTCCTCCAAGACGACTGACCCGCGCGGCGCCCGCCGCCGCGCACCCCACCCCTTCCGCCGAAGCCCGCCCGAGCCCTCCCCGGCCCGGGCGGGTTTCGCCTTTCCCGGCCTGAGGGCACGCACGGTGTTCCCCGGCCCGGGGCGGGCGCTTCGTTCTCCCCGCCCGGAGCGGATCTCGCCTCTTCCCGGCCGGGGCCGGCCGTGCCCTTCCCGCCGGCCCTCGTGCGGCCGGAAGCCGCGCTCAGGCCTGTCCGGAGAACCGATCGCGTCGCCGGCTCGTACCGGCCTGCCGCACGGCCTCGCGGGGGTGGCCGGCGTGCCCGGGTAGCCTCGCGATGTGCGTACCGCGACCCTCGACCAGGCTCTGGAGCGATTCATCCGTCAGGTGGGCCACTGGGAGGCGCCGCGCTGGGCCGCGCACCTCGACGGTACCGACGGCAGCCGTGGCGACGCCCTGCACGCTCTCGTCGCCTGGATCGCGGATGCCGCCGCTGATGCGGAGGGCGAGCCGCACCGGGCGGTTCCGCGCCTGCCCCACGATCCCGCGCTGGTCGACCAGCTCCGCGTCGTCATCGCCGACCTGCGGGCCGCGAATCCGGCGGAAGCCGTGCTCGCCGAGGCCGCAGACCGTCTCAGCACCTTGCGCCAGGTGTTCTGACACGTTGCCGTGCGGGCCGCCCGGCTCCTGACCCTGTGGTTGCACCAAAGGCGTCTCGGCTCCGGGGAAGGCCAAGAGTTCCAGCGGGCCTGGGTTCCCGGTTTTGTCTCGTGTGCCTGCCCGCCTCGCCTGCTGCCGCCCAGGCGAGCCGAGCAGATCATCGGCAGGGCCGCCGGCTTCGGTCACATGGGTAGTCGCGTGCCACCGCCGCCGCGGGGCGGCGAGGGCGCCTCGGGCGATGAGCCTGGAGAGTAAGGATCGTTGAGTCACTAAGGCTGCTTCACCCCACCCCGAAGCAGCCCCAGCGACACAACGACCTCCCCGCGGGAGAGCGAGAATCAGCTCAGCCGCTCAACGATCATGGCCATCCCCTGGCCACCGCCGACGCACATGGTCTCCAGCCCCACGGACTTGTCGTGCCAGGACAGCGAGTTCAGCAGCGTCCCCGTGATCCGGGCGCCGGTCATCCCGAAGGGATGCCCCACCGCGATCGCCCCGCCGTTCACGTTCAGCTTGTCGATCGGAATGCCCAGCTGCTGGTACGACGGAATGACCTGTGCCGCGAACGCCTCGTTGATCTCCACGAGATCCACGTCGTCGATGGTCATCCCGGCGCGCGCCAGCGCCTGCCGGGACGCCTCCACCGGCCCGAGCCCCATGATCTCCGGTGACAGCGCCGTGACCCCGGTCGAGACGATCCGGGCCAGCGGCGTGATGCCCAGCTCGCGCGCCCGTACGTCGCTCATCACGATGACCGCGGCCGCGCCGTCGTTGAGCGGGCAGCAGTTGCCCGCGGTGATCCGGCCGTCGGGGCGGAAGACGGGCTTGAGGCCGGCCACGCCCTCCATGGTGACGCCGGCGCGCGGGCCGTCGTCGGCCGTGACGACGGTGCCGTCCGGCGTGGTGACCGGGGTGATCTCGCGGGACCAGAAGCCGTTCGCGATGGCCTTCTCCGCGAGGTTCTGACTGCGGACGCCGAACTCGTCCATCTCCTCGCGGGACACGTCGTACACCTGGGCCAGATTTTCGGCGGTCTGGCCCATCGTGAGGTAGATGTCCGGTAGCTCGCCGTCGGTGCGCGGGTCGTGCCAGACCGGGGCGCCGCCCTGGGCGCGAGCCGCGTTGCGCTCCCGCGCGGCGGCGAAGCGCGGGTTCTCCCAGCCGCCGCCGACCAGCGCCTGCGCCTCGGGCGGCAGGCCGTCGGAGTTGCCGCGGGCGTAGCGGGAGACCATCTCGACGCCGGCCGAGATGAACACGTCGCCCTCGCCGGCCCGGATCGCGTGCAGCGCCATCCGGGTGGTCTGCAGCGAGGACGCGCAGTAGCGGGTGAGGGTGGCACCGGGCAGGCCGTCCTGCCCGAGCAGCGTGGCGACCACACGGGCCATGTTGAAGCCCTGCTCGCCGCCGGGCAGACCGCACCCGAGGTAGAGGTCCTCGACCGTGGCCGGGTCGAGCTGGGGGACCTTGTCGAGCGCCGCCTGAATGATCGTGGCGGCCAGATCATCGGGGCGCAGTTCGCGCAGCGAGCCCTTGACGGCCCGTCCGATGGGGGAGCGGGCAGTGGCGACGATGACAGCTTCCGGCATGAACGAACGTTAACCCACCGGTAACATCATGTCGATGAGAAACGTGTGGCGCGGCAGAGATTGCCGCGCCGCACACACGCTCACTGGGTACGCGGGTTCGGCATCGTCGCCGCGTGCGAGACCGCGGGCAGCAGCGCGTGCGCCCACACCCGATAGCCGTCCGCGGACGGGTGGTAGCCGTCGTAGCAAAGCGTGCCGGAGTCGGCCCGGAACACCGCGCCGGTCTCGACGGCCAGGTCGACGACCGTGCCGCCGGCGTCGCGCACCGCCTTGGCCTGCGCGTGCGCCATCTGACGGCCGAGCAGCCCGACGATCTGCCGTAGCGGCTGCGCCAGTGCGCGCGCCGCGCCCAGGTCAGGGCAGGTGCCGACGACGACCTCGACGCCCGCGCCGCGCAGCCGGCGGACGGCCGCGCTCAGGTGCGCGGCAGCCTCGGCCGGGCGGCGCAGCGAGGTGGCGTCGTTCGCGCCGATCAGGATGACGGCCACGTCCGGACGCTCGCCGAGCAGCGCGCGGGCGACCTGAGTGGCCAGGTCGGTCGAGCGGGAGCCGGCCACGCCGACGCTGGACAGGTGCACGTGCCGCTCGCCGTGCCCGGCCGCGCCCTCGGAGAGCAGCCGGGCCAGGTGGCCACCGACCGTGTCGGCCAGGAACTCGACGCCCACGCCGAGCGCGCTGGAGTCGCCGAGCAGTACCAGGCGCAGCGACGGGGCACCGGCCGGGCCCATCGAGGTGCGCAGGCCGAGGCCCATGGACGGCTTGGCGTAGCGGCGGCTGCGCGCGGCGACGATCTCGCCGGCGAGCAGCGCGGCGCCGCTCACCGTGCCGGCGAGCAGCGTCATGGCCGCGGTCCGGCCGATCTGGCGAGCCTCCGGAGTCATGCCCATCACCGTCCTCCTCCGTGCATGGTTGACATCACATCATGCCGTCGTGGCCGCGGCCGTCCGTCGACTCCTGCGGGGTCATATCCCCTTTTCCCGACAAAGCCTTATCCAAGGGTACGGCCGCCGTGTCCTGATCGGGAGTCTGCTGACGCGGCATCACGGCCAGTCGTCGCAGCCGCACCCAGCGGCCCAGCGGCCCGCGGTCGCGCCCGGCCACCCGCTCGGCCGACACCTCGGTGCCCGCGTGCTTGACCGCCTCCTGCGCTGCGTCGGAGAGCGAGCGCACGCCCTGGTCCAGGCTCAGCGTCGACGCCTGCGCGGACGGCACGCCGAGCGCCGCGACCGCGGTCGGCAGCATCGCGGCCGCTGCCACCGCGTACCCGTCGGCGGAGGGGTGAAAGTGGTCCCACGCGAACATCCGGGTCGGCTCCGCGAAGAAGCGGGGCCCGAGCAGGTCGCCGAGCGACACCGTGCGCCCGCCGGCCTCGACCACCGCGATCGTCTGCGCCTCGGCCAGCTGCCGGCTCCACCGCCGGGCGAGCCAGCGCAGCGGCGGCTTGATCGGCCGGATCGTGCCCAGGTCGGGGCAGGTGCCGACGACCACCTCGGCGCCGACGCCGCGCAGCGCGCCCACCGTGTCGGCGAGCTGCCGCGCCGCGACCGTCACCGGCGTGCGTTTGGTCACATCGTTCGCGCCGATCAGAATCACGGCCAGGTCGGGCCGGACCTCCAGCGCGTCCTGCACCTGGTGGCGCAGGCCGTCGGTGATCGCGCCGACCACCGCGAACCGGTGCAGCCGGACCGGACGGCGCAACCGGCGGGACAGGCCGGTGGCCAGCAGCGCGCCCGGCGTCTCCCGGGTGCGCAGCACGCCGTACCCGGCCGCGGTGGAATCCCCGAGCACGGCGAGAACCAGTGGCCTGCCGCCGAACTTCGCGCCGAACACGCCGTCCGCGCGCGGCGGTGGCCCCTCGGCCAGCGGAATGGTCCGGCGGGCCGCCTCGGCCTGTGAGGCCAGCAGACCCGCGGACGCGAGTGTCATGCCGGTCAGTGCGCCGGCCGTGAACACCGCGGTCCTGGCGATGCGTTGTGCTGTCCGCCCGTTCATCAGCGCCCCCGCCTTCCTCTTTCACGCGAGCGACGGATTTCGAGATTAACGCTTCTCCGCGACGGTCTCCCGGTGCGCCCTGGGTGCTTTCCGGTGAGTTCGCACGGAGTTCAACCCGGTGCCCGGGGGCAGGTGGTGTGGATCACCGGGCTGGGTACATACGGGTTGCCGAGAACGGTCACCATTGGGATGCGGGATCGAGGAGCTGGGGAGAGATGGCGAACAATCTGCGGCGTGTGGCGGCGTTCAAGGCTCTGTGGCAGGCGCTGACGGCGAGCCGGAAGGGCGGCCCGTCGATCGGGCAACGGATCGCGGCCGTCCCGCGAATGATCAAGGCGATCGTCAAAGGTGAGTACGACGGCGGCAAGTCACTGCTGCTGATGGCCGGTGCGCTGGCCTACCTCGTCTCCCCGATCGACCTGGTGCCGGAGGCGATGCTGCTGCTGGTCGGCCTGGCCGACGACGCCGTGGTCATCACCTGGCTGGCCGGCTCGGTGCTCTCCGAGACGCAGCGGTTCATCGAGTGGGAGAAGGACCGTGATCGCATTCTCATCGGGAAGGCGCACTAACTTCCCGAAGTGCGGGACGTAGTCTGTGGGCGTGCGCTACTACGACACCGTCGTCGACCTGATCGGCAACACGCCCCTGGTCCGCCTGAACCGGGTCACCGAGGGCATCGAGGCCACCGTGCTCGCCAAGGTGGAATACATGAACCCCGGCGGCTCGGTGAAGGACCGGATCGCCATTCGGATGGTCGACGATGCGGAGGCCGCCGGGCTGCTGAAGCCGGGCGGCACCATCGTGGAACCGACCAGCGGAAACACCGGAGTGGGCCTGGCCCTGGTGGCGCAGCAGCGCGGCTACCGGTGCGTCTTCGTCTGCCCGGACAAGGTCTCCGAGGACAAGCGCAACGTGCTCCGGGCGTACGGCGCCGAGGTCGTGGTCTGCCCGACCGCGGTCGCGCCCGAGGACCCGCGCTCCTACTACAACGTCTCCAACCGGCTGGCCGCGGAGATCCCCGGCGCATGGAAGCCGGACCAGTACTCCAACAAGGCCAACCCGCGCTCGCACTACGAGACCACCGGCCCGGAGCTGTGGGAGCAGACCGACGGGCGGATCACGCACTTCGTGACCGGCGTCGGCACCGGCGGCACGATCTCCGGCACCGGCCGCTACCTGAAGGACGCGTCCGCGGGCCGGGTCCGGATAATCGGCGCGGACCCGGAGGGCTCGGTCTACTCCGGCGGCACCGGCCGGCCGTACCTCGTCGAGGGCGTCGGCGAGGACTTCTGGCCGGACTGCTACGACCGTACCGTCGCGGACGAGATCGTCGAGGTCTCCGACAAGGCGTCGTTCGCGATGACCCGCCGCCTGGCCCGCGAGGAGGGCCTGCTGGTCGGCGGCTCCTGCGGGATGGCCGTGGTGGCCGCGCTCGACGTCGCCCGCCGCGCCCAGCCGGACGACGTCATCGTGGTGCTGCTGCCGGACGGTGGCCGCGGCTACCTCTCCAAGATCTTCAACGACGACTGGATGGCCCGGTACGGCTTCCTGGAGACGTCCGGCACCGAGTCGACCGTCGCCGAGGCGCTGGAGAGCAAGGGCGGCCAGATCCCGCCCATGGTCCACCTGCACCCCACCGAGACCGTGCGCGACGCCATCGACTACATGCGCGAGTACGGCGTCAGTCAGCTCCCGGTGCTCAAGGCCGAGCCCCCGGTGGTCACCGGCGAGGTGGCCGGCTCGGTCGCCGAGCGCGAGCTGCTCGACGCGCTCTTCTCCGGCAAGGCCCACCTGCACGACACCATCGAGCGCCACATGGCCGACCCGCTGCCCATGATCGGCGGCGGCCAGCCGGTCAGCGAGGCCGTCAAGCTGCTCGAACAGTCCGACGCCGCAATGGTCCTGATCGACGGCAAGCCGGCCGGCGTGCTCACCCGCCAGGACCTTCTCGCCCACCTGGCGCCGACAAACCCATAAAAGCGGATATTCCCGCTTCCGGCGCGGTGCGGCCCGCATGCTCCCGCGGGCCAACCGCGCGGAGGCCTCCGACTCCGCTGGCGCTCCGCTCCGGCCGCCGCGCCGGAGCCGGTCCCGCGACACTCACCACAACCCACGCGCCGCGGCCGGTGGCCCGGCCACCGGCCGCGGAGCCGGTTTCGCGGTGCCTGCCGCGGTGCGTGATGTGGTCCGGCTCCCGGAGCCGGTTCTGCGGTGATCGACACGACGACGCGATACGGCCGGCAAACGAAACCGACAGCCGCGTGTAGCCGATTTCCGCCGGGCTCACCCAGCACGCGAAGCGGGGATCGCCTCGGCTGCCGGCGTGCCTTCGCCAGTGCTGATTGCGCAACGGCGATATTGGCGTGATCGGCAATTCCCGTGCCGGCCGCGATTCGTGTCCGACGCGATTCTCCGGCGAGCTACCGACCTGAAATGTTTCAAGCAGCCGAATCGGCGCGCGAGCAATTTCACGAACGGTTCCGGCTTCGCCCGGTGAGGACGGAGCCGGCCGTCGTGACGGCGGTTGTCAGGTCAATTCCGCCGGTATCGTCACGACGTCGACCATGGCCTCGCGGCGGTAGAGCGTGAGCGGCAGACGGGAGCCGATCGCCGGGCCGAGCATCAGCTTGAGCAGCGTCTGGACGGTCTCGGTGGGCTCGGTGCCGGCGGAGACGATGATGTCGTCGAGGAAGATGCCGGCGACGCCGGCGGGTGAGCCGGGGACGACCTCGACGACGCGCAGCCCGTTGCGCTGGCCGAGGCGCGCGGCGAGCGGCGGTGGGAGCGGGACCGGGACGCTGGCGACGCCGAGCCAGGCGCGTCGCACCCGGCCGGTGGAGACGAGCTCGCCGATGATCTGCCGGGTGGTCGCGTTGATCGGCACGGCCAGGCCGAGGCCGTAACCGGCCACCGCGGTGTTGATGCCGACCACGGTGCCGTCGGACGCGGCGAGCGCGCCACCGGAGTTGCCGGGATTGAGTGCGGCGTCGGTCTGGATCACGTCGTCGATCGGGCGGACCCGGCGGCCGTCCCGGGCCGGGATGGACCGGCCGAGGCCGGAGACGACGCCGGCGGTGACGGAGCCGGCCAGGCCCATCGGGTTGCCCACCGCGACGACCAGCTGACCGACGCGCAGCCGGTCCGCGTCGCCGAGCGTGGCCGGTGGGACCGCGCCGCCGGCGCGCAGCACGGCCAGGTCGGAAAGCGGGTCGGCGCCGACCACGTCGAAGCGGGACTGCGCACCGTCGGCGAACGTGGCGGTGCCGGAGCGTGCCCCGGCGACCACGTGCGCGCTGGTGAGCAGGAAGCCGTCGGCCGCGAACGCGACGGCGGAGCCGGCCCCGGCGCCCCGGCCGGTCCGGACCGCGAGCGCGGCCACGCTGGGCAGGATGTCGGCGGCCACGCGCGTGACCACCCGGCTGTACGCGTCGAGAGCTTCATCATCTGCGTCGATCCGGTCGGCGTCCATGACAGCGGCAACGTCGAGGCGTACCGTCTAATGCCTTTGGCCGTTTCGCCGGGCGCGAACAAGGGCATTCACACGATGTTCGATGTCCGGGAGAAGGGCTTCCCGATCGTGTGGACGGGCGCGGATCGGCACGACGTTGATGTGTCATCGATGCAGGTTAAGTGCACGTTATCCGCTAAGCGCAAGTAAGCCGTCCACATAACGCAATCGCACACCGTGTGCGGCGCTGGGACTCGTCGTGACGGTTGACTTCGTCGTACGGAAGGGCCGAGCATTCGATATGGATTACCTCCGGCTCAGGAGGGCAAGACTGAGAGAAGGAAATGACCGTCGCCGAGCCCGCCCCCGGCGACGATCCACCGAGGACCCAGCTGCATAGCGACTTTTCTGGATGCCACGCTCCAGAGCTTGACCGTCCCCCGGCGAGCAAAGCCAGTGGCATCCTTCCGCGGTTGACGTCTTGTCGCCCCGCCAGCTTCGAGGCGTCCCGCACAGAACCCATCGGGCCCGGCGACCGGCAGGCCTCCGCCGATCGTCGAACGCCTCCGGCCAGGCGTTCGGTCCGGGCGAGATGGGGACGGCGGGCGAGGGTGCGTGGGAAACCGGTTCCCCCGCAACGAACGGTCACGTGCCCTCGCCTGCCACACTCCGCGCACCGCCGATGATGGAGTCGTCTCCCGCTAACCGGCCGTTACCGGGGGAGGGCTCCATGATCGACGGTAGCGGACCATCGGCACCATCGCGGCGCCGATCGCGTCGAGCGTGGTGGTCCCGTCGGACCGCCAGCCGTGATGCTCGTAGAAGCCACGGGCCCGCGCGTTGCCCTCCAGCACCCACAGCGACGCGCTGGTCCAGCCCGGCTGGGCGGCGAACCAGTCCTGCACGTCGGTCAGAAGCAGCCGGCCGAGCCCGGACCCGACCCGGTCCGGCGCCACGTGGATCGCGTGCAGGATCGCGGCGTCCGGCGCCTCGTCCGGCCCGGCGTAGGTGAAGCCGGCGATCGTGCCGCCGTCCTCCGCGACCGTGAAACGATGCGTGTCCCGCTCCCACCGGAACCGTTCCCGCCACCACTCGGCCATCGCGTCCGGCGTGATGTCGGCCAGCGCCTCGGCGGAGATGATCCCGGCGTAGGCGGTCGTCCGGGACGCGAGGTGCAGCGCGCCGACCGCCGCGAGGTCCGCGTCCGTGACCGCCCGCAGCAGCACGCTCATGCGTTCACTCGCACCCGCGACGGCACGTCCACCCGCATGAGGTCCCGGGCCAGCACGATCTCGCCGTCGAACTCGGCCCGCGCCTCGGTCAGGAAGCGGCCGCCCGGCTCGTACTCGTCCTGGCCGTACCGCTGGGAGAAGTGGGTGAGCACCAGCCGGCGCACGCCGCTCTCCCGGGCCACGCGCGCGGCCTGCGCGGCCGTCAGGTGCCCGACCTCGGCGGCGAGCGCGGCGTCCTCGTTCAGGAACGTGGCCTCGATGACCAGCAGATCCGCGCGGTCGGCCAGCGCGAACACCGCGTCGCAGAGCCCGGTGTCCATCACGAACGCGAACCGCTGACCCGGGCGCGGCGCGCTGACCTCGTCGAGCGTGAGCACGCGGCCGCCGTCGAGCGTGAGGCGGCCGGTCCGCTGCAGCACCCCGACGGCCGGGCCGGTGACGCCGTGCGCGGCCAGCAGCTCCGGGACGATCCGCCGCGAGTCCGGCTCGGTGAGCCGGTAGCCGCAGGTCTCCACGGAGTGCACGAGGCGGCGCGCGGTCAGCGTGAACGCGCCGAGATCCGCGGTCCAGCCGTCGGTCACCGGCGCCGGCACCACGGTCGCGGTCTCGTAGAACGAGCTGGCGTACCGCAGGCGGTCGAAGTATTCGGCACCCCCGGCCGGGAAGTGCACCGGCACCGGATGCGGCACCCGGTCGAGCGAGAGCCGCTGGATCACGCCGGGCAGGCCGAGGCAGTGGTCGCCGTGGAAGTGGGTGACGCAGACCCCGGTGATCGCGCTGGCCGCGACGCCGGCGCCCTGCATCTGCCGCTGGGTGCCCTCACCCGGGTCGAAGAGGATCCCGTGCTCGTCCCAGCGGAGCAGGTAACCATTGTGGTTGCGGTGCCGGGTCGGGACCTGACTGGCCGTACCGAGGATGACCAGCTCGCGTGCGCTCACCCGAGATAGTAAACAGCCCCCGGGGCACTCGCGCGAACGCGAACCGGCTGGACTCGGCCGGAACCCCGGGGGCTGGGTGGCTGTCTGGTATTCGCCGCACCGCTGCCACACGGTCTCGACGTCATACGACTGTCAAGGACAGCGGCTAGCGGACAGCCACCTCACGAGTCCGATTGCTACACAAAGCTAGGACCACCTCCTCTCACGTGTACGGCAACGTTATCCACTTCCGGGGGTGATCGGCAACGGTTTTCCGGCGACCTGAATCACGCCCTCTGACCAGCGGATACCTACTTCAGCCAGGCACGGGCGGCGGACTTGCCTGCCTTCCGGCGGGCGGCCGGCAGCGCGTCCAGCGCGCGCTCGCCCGCGTCGGCCTGACGCGCGTGCAGCAGGCCGTAGGTGAACGTCTCCTCGCCCCGGGCCGCGGCCGCACCGGCCGCTTCCAGCAGCACCGACCCGGTGATCACCGAGTCCTGGTGGGCGCCGAGCACGTCCTGCAGCGCGGTGAGCCGCTTGGCCAGCCGCCGGGCCGGGCGGCCGGCGGCGGGGCGGGTGACCTCCACCGCGTACCGTGCGCGCTTGTAGGCCTTCCGCGCGTCGTGCAGGTGCGCGTCAGCCTCCGGGCCGGGCGCGGACCGCCGGTCGCGGACCGCGTCGGCCAGCATGCGGTCGGCGCGGCGCACGGCCTTGCGGGTGCGCTTGCGCAGCCACGACGAGGAGCCGCCGTCGGTGCTCACGACCAGTGCGTTCAGCCGGCCGAGCAGCACCCGGTAGCGCTCGCCGTCCAGCGCGCCGCGCAGCCCGGAGCGGCCCTCCGCGATGCGGTCGCCGAGGCCCTCACGCAGCCGGTCCGCGACCGGGCCGTGGACCAGCCGGTCCGGCTCGGCCTCGACCGCGGCGGCCAGCCGCTCGGACATGACCTGCCCGTCCCGCACCGGGCCGAGCTGGTCGGCCAGCCACTTCAGTTCGGTGCGCAGCCACTCGGCGCGCTCGGCGTCCCACAGGCCGCGGAACGTGCGGAGCGTGCTGCGCAGCCGGCGGATCGCCACGCGCATGTCGTGCACGGCCTCGGCGTCGCCGCGCCGGGCGCCGGCCTCGGTCCATCGGATCGTGTCCCGCTGGGCGCGCAGGTACTGCAGCACCAGGTTGGTGGGCATCCGGTCATCCTCGCTCGGGGTGGCCGGAGGCGCCGGCAAGGGAGACCCGGCCACGGCCGCAGTGTCGATGACCTCGAACTTACGCCGGAAGCGCGTCGCGGTGACCATCTCTCAGTGCTACCCCCGCATGGCGCCGCCCATGTGAACGGGCGGCGAACTTTCACTCTTCTGGTACGACGCGGTCGCTCAGCGGGGTGGGTCGAGCCGCCGCTCGTCCGGCCCCGCGTGGTGTTCGCCGTCGACGAGGTCGTCCTCCGCGGGCTCGCACCAGACCAGGCCGGAACCCTTGCACGCCATGCAGGGGAGGCGGTTGCGGGCACCGGAGCCGTGACATGACAGGCAGGTGCGCAGGACGGGGGATAAGTCCGACATCGCCACACCGTCCTTGCCGTAACCGAGCTGATCGCGCCTACCGTAGTACACGCCCGCCGACCGTGCTCATGGCCGGTTGCCCGCAAATCAAGATCAATATTCCCGGGTACGGCCGGGAGCCGGAACGCGTCGGCCGCGCGAGGGATGCCCGGGTGGCGCCCGGCCGCTACCGTGACATGGTCTTCCGTACCGTTTCCGCCCTGGAGGCCGGTTTGTCGACGACCACCCGGAAGTGCTTCGTCGCGATGCCCATCAGCACGCCGGCCGACCGCGTCGCCGACTACGAGGGTGACGCCGACCACTTCGGACACGTCCTTGAGTACCTCATCTCGCCCGCACTGCGCGAGGTCGGCTACCAGGTGATCCCACCGGCCGCGAGCGGCTCCACGGTGATCCAGGCGGAGATCGTGAAGAATCTGGTACAGTCCGACCTGGTGCTCTGTGACGTCTCCACGCTCAACGCGAACGTCATGCTCGAGCTCGGCATCCGCATCGCGCTGAACCGGTCGATCTGCCTGATCCGCGACAATCTGACCACCCAGCTGCCGTTCGACATGTCGATCATCAATACGTACGAGTACTCCAGCAGCCTCAACCCGTGGTCGCTGCGCGGCGAGGTGGAGGCGCTGTCCGCGCACATCCAGGCCACCCGCAACAGCAACCCGGAGAACATCAACCCGCTCTGGCGCTACTTCGGCCTCACGCTCCGCGCCGAGTCCCCGGTCGAGCAGGTCGAGGAGAAGGACCCTTGGCAGGCCAAGTTCGAACTGCTCGCCAGCCAGGTCGACTCCCTGGTCAAGCAGCAGCACGACGGCACCGCCCCCGGCGCCTCCCGGCCGGTCGCCGACCCCGCCGTCGTCGCCGAACAGGCCGCCCAGGACGAGGCCGCGATCGCCAACGCCCCCTCGCACGTCCGCGACCTGCTCCGCGAGGCCACCCGGATCGCGGGCGAGGTCAACGCTCGCGTCCTCCCCGCCGAGATCAAGGACGACGAGGTCGTCCTCGACCTGGGCGTCTACGTCCTCGGCCTGTCCCGCCGCGAGGACATCATCAACCTCGGCCACCGCATGGGCCTCCGCGTCCGCTTCCTCGGCGGCCAGAGCCCCGACTCCCCAGCCGCCTGATCACCCGTCCCCCACCAACTCCCGCCGCCATTCGGCGAATGCCTGCCGTAACGAGGCGATCGTCTTCCCATCGGTGCCATAGGCGGCGAACGTCTTTTCGCTGATCTCATTCGCCATACCGAGCGCCCGCGCGAACATGGTCCGGTCAAAGCCGGGATCGGCGCTCACCGCGAGGTGGAGAAGTTGCTCACGGCTGTAGCGGCCGCTGTCGAGAATGGCATGGACGTCGAGGAAATCACGTGCCACGGCACGTGCGTAGAGCGCGGCCATCTTGTTCGCGACCGCGTCGTCGGGGTGTAGAACCGGGCCGATATCCAGCTGTACAGGTGGGTGTGATCGCCAGTCCGCTGCCATCTCGATCTTGTCCGTTCGTCCGCCGGGATCATCGGTGCGGTTGACGAGCAGGCGCGCGAACGTCTCTGCCCGGGCATCGGTGGTGACGGTGAATCCCGCTCGTTCAAGTGCTGCGGCGACGAGATCGACTACGGCAGGGAAATCGGCACGGCGTTGCCAGTCCGTGAAAAGGTCGATATCGCTGCTCGGTCGTTCGCCTATGCCGTGTACACGCACGGCATAGCCGCCGGCCAACGCGAGTCCGTACTGCTCGCCTGCGGCGGCCAGTGCGATTTCAGTGAGGTGCCGGTGCCGCTGATCCATGCGGCGGAGGCTACGCGGCGGAGCGTGTGTCCTCCGGCCGGGGCAACTCGGGAAAGCGCTGCTCCCACGTGCTGCGGATTTCCGGTGACAGCCACAGAGTGGGCCAAAGGCGAAATAAAGTCGCTCGATCGAGGTAGTCATGCAGATCGGCCGGCTTGGTCGCCTCGATCAACACGGTGCGGTAATAGTCGACCAGTCGCGCGGGATCATCGAGGTCGTATTCCGGTGCACCGGACCAGTCGAGGTGCGGCGGGAGCATGATCGCCCCGGCTGCGGGACCGTGCAGGTCGGCCAAACTGTCGGCAGTCACGATCGGCTTGGCGTAGCGGCGCATGCACTCACCTCCCAGGCAAGAATACGGCCACCGCCGGAGGGCGGTGGCCGTGACGACCGGTCAGCGGGTGCCCGGGGCCTCGATGGAGGTCTGGGCGGGCATGTTGCCGATGCCGATGGGGCAGCTCAGGCCGTTGGAACGAGGCTGACGATATGTGCCCCTCGCTGGTTCACTGGCGGACTGCTGCGGCGATGTCGCTGATCTTCTGCACCAGGCGCATGAAGCCGGGGATCTCGCGGAAGCCGTGGTGAAGATAGAAGCCGTGCGCACCCTGGTCGATCGCGTCGACGACCACGAAGCGGGCGGCGACCACCTCGGTGGCGACCACGATGCGCTGTAGGGCGTCCGCGAGGAGGGCTCCGCCGAGCCCTTGGCCGTGCAGGGTCTTGTCGAGGGCCAGTCGGGCCAGCAGCACGGCTGGGATCTGGCCAGGGTTTCCTCGCCCTAGGGATCGCGGGAGGTCTTCACGCGTGATCAGATGGGCGGCGATCGTGTAGTAGGCGGCAACCCGACCTTCGTCCTGCCAGACGAAGGTCCGGCCGGTGCGGCGAGCCTCGGTGGTCAGAGCGTGCTCGCGCAACCAGATGTCGAGGTCGGTCTTGCCGCTGTCAAAGTCTTCGGTCTCGTGGCGTTCGTTCAGTGCTTCGCTGATGAAGGCCACGAGCGTCAGCGCCGTTCCACAATGCCGCGAGCGCGTTCCGCGGCCTTCTGCAGCGCGGCGTTCGGTCGTGCCGGAGCGTCGAGCGCTCGCAGAAGTTCCTCGAAGAAGTCGGCCGGCACGATGGTGCCGGCTGAGTGCTCGTGCAGAATCTGGTCGGCGCGTTCCTCTGCGGCGGTTCGCGCGAAGTCGGACGTGCTCTCGTGTACTAGTTCGGCCGCCTGTTCGATGCGTTTCTTCGCTTCGGGCCGAAGGCGAAACTCGAAGCGGGCGGACGCGGCGATGGTCATCGTCATGTTCCCTCCTGTGTACGGACGAGTGTACGTACACAGGAGGTTCGTCGGCAACGAATTGGGTGGCGCAACCGCCGAGTCGGCGGTGGCCGCGACAACCGGTCAGCGGGTGCCCGGGGCCTCGATGGAGGTCTGGGCGGGCATGTTGCCGATGCCGATGGGGCAGCTCAGGCCGTTGGGGCCGTGGTTGCAGTAACCGTTGGGGTTCTTGGCGTCGGACAGGTACTGCTGGTGGTAGTCCTCGGCGAAGTAGTAGTGCTTCAGCGGCGCGATCTCGGTGGTGATGTCGCCGAGGCCGGCCTTGGCGACGACCGGGGCGAAGACGTCGCGGGACGCGAGGGCGGTCTTCAGCTGGGCGTCGGTGGTGGTGTAGATGGCGGAGCGGTACTGGGTGCCGACGTCGTTGCCCTGGCGCATGCCCTGGGTCGGGTCGTGGTTCTCCCAGAAGGCCTTCAGGATCGCCTCGAAGGAGATCTTGGCGGGGTCGTAGACCACCTGGACGACCTCGGTGTGACCGGTCAGGCCCGAGCACACCTCCTCGTAGGTGGGGTTCTCGGTGAAGCCTCCGGCGTAGCCGGCGGACGTCGAGATCACGCCGGGGAGCCGCCAGAAGATGCGCTCGGCACCCCAGAAACAGCCCATGCCGAACACCGCGACCTCCGCGCCGGACGGCCAGGGGCCGGTCAGCGAGGTGCCCAGGACGGTGTGGCGGTCGGCCACCGGCATCGACACCGAGCGACCGGGGATCGCCTGCTCCTCGGTGACCAGGTCAAGCTTCTTGAACCGCAAGAACACGGTGAGCTCCTCTCATGCTTCCACCAGCATCCAACACCGGGGCTTGCACGATCCTTACCCGCGGGACGTACCGTCACAGAGCGTTTCTGATCTTGTCGGCGTAAGCCGCGGCCTCGTCGGGTGAGGTGTAGCGGGTCCGGGGCCAGAAGAAGCCGCGCAGGCCGTCGCCCTTGGTGCGCGGCACCACGTGCGCGTGCAGGTGCGGTACCGACTGTGAGACCCGGTTGTTCATCGCCACGAACGTGCCGCCCGCGCCCAGTCCCGCCTCGACGGCCACGGACAGCCGCTGCACGAGCGCGAAGAACGGGCCGAGCAGCGAAAGATCAAGATCAGGCAGCGCCGGTACGTGCGGGCGCGGCACCACCAGCACGTGCCCCTTGAAGACCGGGCGGGTGTCCAGGAACGCCAGCCCGTCCGGTGTGTCCGCCACCACGGTCGCGGGCGTGCTGCCCGCCACGATCGCACAGAACACGCACTCCGCCATCCGGGCAGACTAGCGTTAGCGAAATGACGCACGGCTTCGAAACGCTCGCGATCCACGCGGGCCAGGACCCGGAGGCACGCACCGGTGCGGTGGTGCCCCCGATCTTCCAGACCAGCACGTATGCACAGGACGCCGTCGGCTCACCCCGGCTCGGCTACGAATACTCGCGGTCCGGCAACCCGACGCGGGACGCGCTGCAGGAGTGCCTGGCCGCAATCGAGGGCGGGCGCCGGGCGTTCGCGTTCGCCAGCGGCCTCGCGGCCGAGGACACGCTGCTCCGCGCCGTGCTCCGGCCCGGCGACCACGTGATCATCCCGGACGACGCGTACGGCGGCACGTTCCGGCTCTTCGCGAAGGTGGCGGAGCGGTGGGGCCTGAGCTGGTCCGCGGTCGACCTCACGGACGTGGACATGGTCCGCACCGCGATGACGCCGCACACCCGGATGATCTGGGTGGAGACGCCGACGAACCCGCTGCTGTCGATCGCGGACATCGCGGTGCTCGCGGCCGTCGCGCACGAGCGGGAGGCGCTGCTGGTCGTGGACAACACGTTCGCCTCGCCGTACCTGCAGCAGCCGCTCGCGCTCGGCGCGGACGTGGTGGTCCACTCCACCACCAAGTACCTCGGCGGACACTCCGACGTGGTCGGCGGCGCGCTGATCGCCAGCGACGCGGAGCTGATCGAGCAGATCGGCTTCCACCAGAACGCGATGGGCGCGATCAACGGCCCGTTCGACGCGTGGCTGACGCTGCGCGGCGTCAAGACGCTCGGCGTCCGGATGGACCGGCACTGCGACAACGCGGAGAAGATCGCCGAGTACCTCACCCGGCAGTCGGCGGTGTCCCAGGTCATCTACCCCGGTCTGGAGTCGCACCCCGGTCACGACGTGGCCGCGAAGCAGATGCGCCGGTACGGCGGGATGATCTCGTTCCGCGCGGCCGGCGGCCCGGAGGCGGCGGAGCGGATCTGCAACAGCACCAAGCTGTTCGTGCTCGCCGAGTCGCTGGGCGGCGTGGAGTCGCTGATCGAGCACCCCGGCCGGATGACCCACGCGAGCACGGCCGGATCCCCGCTTGAAGTTCCCGCCGATCTCGTGCGACTGTCGGTCGGCATCGAAACCGTCGACGATCTTCTCGCGGATCTCGAGGCGGCACTGCGCTGATCGACACCGGGGCCCTGGCGCACAGGGCCCCACACACTCCGGGAGGGGTCATGACGGAGCCGGTGCCCAACTGGGTGGGTGCCACGGCGAAGCAGATCGCCCGCGGCGTCCGCCGCGGGGACACGTCCGCCACCCAGGTCGTCGCCGACCACCTCGAACACATCGGCAGCCGGGACCCGCTGATCGGCGCGTTCCGCGTCGTGCGCGGCGGCGAGGCCGCGACCGAGGCGGAGAAGGTCGACGAGCAGCACGACCTCACCCGGCTCCCGCTGGCCGGCGTGCCGGTCGCGGTGAAGGAGAACACCGCGATCGCGGGCCTGCCCACCTGGAACGGATCGGCGGCGGCACGCGGCCCGATCGCGGAGGCCGACCACGAGGTGGTCCGCCGGCTGCGCGGCGCGGGCGCGGTCGTGGTCGCCACCTCGCGGATGCCGGAGCTGGGACTCTGGGCGGTCACCGACGACGAGGACGGCCCGACGCGCAACCCGTGGGACCTCACCCGTACGCCCGGCGGCTCGTCCGGTGGCGCCGCGGCCGCGGTGTCGGCCGGTCTGGTGCCGCTCGCGCACGGCAACGACGGGTTCGGCTCGCTGCGCATCCCGGCCGCGTGCTGCGGCCTGGTCGGGCTCAAGCCGGGCCGGGGCGTGGTGCCGCCGCCACCGGAGAGCGACGGCTGGTTCGGCATGGCCGAGCACGGCCTGCTGTCCACCACGGTGGCGGACGCGGCGATCGGGTTCGCGGTGCTGGCCGGCCGCGACTCGGCGAAGCTGACCGAGCCCAGCGGGCTGCGCGTCGCGGTGTCCACCCGTTCGCCGGTGTCCGGCATCGCGGCCGACGCGCCGAACCGGGACGCGGTCACCGCCGCCTCCCGGTTGCTGATCGCCGGTGGGCACACCGCGGTCGCCAAGGACCCGGTCTACCCGGTCTCGCTCGGCCTGCGTGGGCTGGCCACCTGGTTCGGCGCGAGCTGGACCGAGGTGAGCAACCGCGGGCTCGAGATCGGGGCGCTGCAGCGGCGCAACCGCCGGCACATCCGGCTCGGGAAGATCGCAACCCGGCGTGGGTACGCACGGGAGGCCGACCGCGAGGCCTGGCGCGACCGCTCGATCGCGTTCTTCGCGGACAACGGCGTCGACCTGCTGCTCACCCCGGCGCTGGCCGCCACGCCGCCCGCGGCCGACGGCTGGTCCGGCCGGTCGTGGTCGGCGAACATGCTGGCCAGCATGCGGTACGCCCCGTTCGCCGCGCCGTGGAACCTGGCCGCGCTGCCCGCGCTGGTGGTGCCGGTCGGTGTACGCCCGGACGGGCTGCCGCTGGCGGTGCAGCTCGTCGGCCCGCCCGGCTCGGAGATGACGCTGCTGGCGGTCGCCGGGCAGTTCGAGCTGGCCGCGCCCTGGCAGCGGCACGCGCCGTCGGTTTTTCCCGCGGTGCGGTAGCCGCATCTCCCGGTCCGGCGTCCGGGTCCCCGCGGGTGGGACCATGCGAGCATGGATGATCTCGTTTCGCTGCCGGACGTCGAGGCGGCCCGAGAGCTGATCAGCGGCGTGGTGCGGACCACGCCGCTGGAG
This sequence comes from Catenuloplanes indicus, assembly GCF_030813715.1. NCBI lineage: Bacteria > Bacillati > Actinomycetota > Actinomycetes > Micromonosporales > Micromonosporaceae > Catenuloplanes > Catenuloplanes indicus. Next base: position 4,040,432 of record NZ_JAUSUZ010000001.1, on the reverse strand, counting down.
CCGTCCCGGCCGCTCTCCGCGCTGCTCGGCGTACCGACGTGGCTGAAGTGCGAGAACCTGCAGCGCGCCGGGTCGTACAAGGTGCGCGGCGCGTACGTGCGCCTCTCCCGGCTGTCCGCGGCGGAGCGCGCCCGCGGCGTGGTCGCGGCCAGCGCCGGCAACCACGCGCAGGGCGTGGCGCTCGCGGCCGGCCTGCTGGGCATCTCGGCGACCGTGTTCATGCCGGTCGGTGCGCCGCTGCCGAAGGTCGCGGCGACCCGCAACTACGGCGCGGCGGTCGAGTTCCGCGGCGCGACCGTGGATGAGGCGCTGGTCGCGGCTCGGGAGTTCGCGGACCGGACCGGCGCGGTGTTCATCCACCCGTTCGACCACCGGCACGTGATCGCCGGGCAGGGCACGGTGGCGCTGGAGATCCTGGAGCAGTGCCCGGACGTCGGCACGATCGTCACCGGCGTGGGCGGCGGCGGCCTGATCTCCGGGCTGGCGGTCGCGGCGAAGGCGCTCCGGCCGGACGTGCGGGTGATCGGCGTGCAGGCCGCCGGTGCCGCCGCGTTCCCGCCGTCACTGGCCGCGGGCTCGCCGGTGCGGTTGCCCGGCATCAGCACGATCGCGGACGGCATCGCGGTCGGCTGCCCCGGCGACGTGACGTTCCGGCACGTGTCCAAGCTGGCCGACGACGTGGTCACGGTGTCCGACGAGGACATCTCGCGGGCGCTGGTGATGCTGCTGGAGCGCGGCAAGATGGTGGTGGAGCCGGCCGGTGCGGTCGGCGTCGCCGCGCTGCTGGCCGGCCGGATCGAGGTCGGCGACGGCCCGGTGGTGGCGGTGCTGTCCGGCGGGAACATCGACCCGCTGCTGCTGCTGCGGATGATCGAGCACGGCCTGTCCGCGGCCGGGCGGTACCTGCGGTTCGCGGTCCGGTGCAGCGACCGGCCGGGTCAGCTCGCCGTGCTGTTGTCCCGGCTGGCCGAGCTGCAGGCGAACATCGTGGACGTCGAGCACCTGCGGCACAGCCCGATGCTGCGGATCGGCGAGGTCGAGGTGGCGCTCTCCGTCGAGACGCGCGGCACCGGGCACAGCAAGGAGGTGCTCAGTGCCCTGCGTGAGGCGGGTTACTCCCTCCGCCTCACACCGGGCATCGAGTCCTAGAGCCTGTATCGACGTGGGATGCCGGGCTACGGCGAGGCCCAGGCGCCGCCTGGCCGTGCCTCGCTCCGCCCCCCACGTCGATACAGGCTCTAGCCGGCGAAGGGCTCGAACGCGACGACCGTGACCTTTATGTCGGCGCCGCTGGGAGCCGTGTAGGTGCAGGTCTGGCCGCCGGACGCGCCGAGGATCGACTTGCCGAGCGCGGACTCCGGACTGTAGACGGTGTAATCCGTCGTCGCGGAGATCTCGCGGGAGCCGAGCAGGAACGTCTCGGTGTCGTCCTTGTCGTCGTCGAAGTAGATGGTGACGACCATGCCGGGCGAGACCTTGTCCGCGGAGGGGGCCTCGCCCACCTGCGCGTCGCGGAGCAGCTCCTTGAGGTACGAGATGCGGTGCTCCTGCTTGGCCTGCTCCTCGCGGGCGGCGTGGTAACCGCCGTTCTCCCGCAGGTCACCTTCCTCGCGCCGCTCGTTGATCTCCGCTGCGATGACGGGGCGCGCCGCGATCAGCTCGTCGAGCTCGGCCTGCAGCCGGTCGTACGCGTCCTGGGAAAGCCAGGTCGTGGACACAGACGATCTCCTCATATGGCTTGCGGCGAACAGGGTCGAACTACCAACTTACCAGTGGGAGACAACCCATTTCACTACCGAGTTTCACCGGCAGTGATCGCGAGGCCGCTTACGAGTTAGCGCGGCAGCGGAGCACCTCGCCGATGAACGGCCGTTCGGTGGTGGTCAGCCGATGATCGACGGTGACCGGTTCGCCACCGGCAGTGCCGTTCACCCGGACCTCCTCCGCACCCACGGTGGCGCCGGCGCGGTTGCGCGCGCGGACGCCGCACGTGGCGGAACCGTCCGCCGGCACGTTCACCCGGAAGTGCACCACCAGGCCGGTGTCCGTGATGTCCGTGTAGCTGATCACCTCGGCGTCGTAGGCCGGATCGCCGTACTTCTGGTACTCGCTGTACGCGATCATGACGCCGATCACCAGCACCACCGTCAACGCGGCCACGACCAGCAACGGACGGCGCCGGCGCTGCTCGCGCCGCCGGCCGTAGCGGCCCGGGGGGAACACCGGGGCCGCCGCAGGTGTTGTCGCGGGCGTCTCGGTCACCGGTGCCACACTCCTGCGGTTGGGTACGTCGGGGCCGGTCGGCCAGAATGTGTCCGGTCCATTCTCGCAGCACGCGGGGATGAACGTACCGGCAGGTCACGAGGGAGAGTCAGCGTTGGCTGAGCAGTTGCGTCTGATGGCGGTGCACGCACACCCCGACGACGAGTCAAGCAAGGGCGCCGCGTCGAGTGCGAAGTACGTCGCGGAAGGCGTCTCCGTGCTGGTGGTCACCTGTACCGGCGGGGAGCGCGGCAGCGTGCTGAACCCCAAGCTGGACCGGCCGGAGGTGTGGGCGGACATCGCGAACATCCGGCGCCGGGAGATGGACGCGGCGCGCGAGATCCTCGGCGTGCGGCAGGCCTGGCTGGGCTACGTCGACTCCGGTCTGCCCGAGGGTGACCCACTGCCGCCGCTGCCGGACGGCTGCTTCGGCCTGATGGACCCGGAGGTGGCCGCGGAGCCGCTGGTCAAGCTGATCCGCGAGTTCCGCCCGCATGTGATCACCACGTACGACGAGAACGGCGGTTACCCGCACCCGGACCACATCATGACGCACAAGGTGTCGGTGGCCGCGTTCGAGGCGGCCGGCGACCCGGACCGGTTCCCGACCGCCGGTGAGCCGTGGCAGCCGCTGAAGCTGTACTACAACTCCGGCTTCTCCAAGGACCGCGTGCTCGCGCTGCACGAGGCGATGTTGGCCGCGGGCCTGACCTCGCCGTACACCGAGTGGATCGAGAAGTGGGACGAGAGCCGTGACCGCGGCGCCAAGATCACCACGCGGGTGCCGTGCGGCGAGTACTTCCACGTCCGGGACGACGCGCTCCGGGCACACGCCACCCAGGTCGACCCGGACGGCTTCTGGTTCCAGGTGCCGCTCGAACTCCAGCTCAAGGTGTGGCCGACCGAGGACTTCGAGCTGGCCCGGTCGCTGGTCGACAGCACCGCGCCGGAGACGGACCTGTTCGCCGGGATCCGAGACTCGGTGACCGTGCGCTGAACCGACCGGCGTACCGTGGGCGGTGAGAACGTGGAGGTGGCGGGATGGTGACCCCGACTGGGCTGGACCTGCTCGCGCAGAACAACTTCGGTGACACGCGCACGGGTGGTCTGACCGGGCCGCTGGGCCTGCTCATCATCGTGCTGCTGGCGATCGCGACCGTGTTCCTGATCCGGAGCATGAACAAGCGGCTGCGCCGGCTGCCCGACTCGTTCCCGCCGCCCGCGGCCGGCCCGGCGAAGCCGGAGAAGGGCGGCGAGGAGAAAGTCCTCGATCCGACAGACCCGGCGGCCGAGGCCGAGGCGCGGGAAGAGAGCGGAAGCACTCCCAAGAATTGAGCACGCGACGCTGACCAGCCTCTGTGGCCGGATCAGCACTGTGGCCGGGGCGTCAACCCCTGTTGCGCGGTCCGCGATTGGCTTAGCCTTCCGCCGGGGGGTGTAATCATCCCCGGACCCTGCGCGGAAAGGGGGCGGTCGCCGATGTCTACGACAAGTGATCGCCGACGCACCGCCAGCCACTCCACAGTGGGTGGTGCGGTCCGCGCGGTGCACGCCTCCGTCCTCGCGGTCGCGCTCGCGGCGGCGTTGCTGGGCCTGTTGCTGCCGGCCTCCGGCGCGCTCGCCGGCGAGCTGCCCGCACCGATCCGCTGGGCCGTCGTGGCCGGTCTCGTCGCGTGCGGGCAACTCGCTCGCGTCCGGGTCCAGGTCGCCACCGGCGCGGTCAGTGTCACCTGGGGCGAGGCCGCGCTCATCGTCGGCCTGCACCTGCTGCCCGCGCAGTGGCTGCCCGCGGCCACCGCGGCCGGTGCCGTGCTGGCCTGGACCGTGCTCTCCGCCGGCCGCCCGCACCGCGCGACCGCGGACACCGTGCACGCCGGAGCGTCCCTGGTGGCCGGCACGGCGGTGGCCGCCGCGCTGGCGCTCGCGATCGGCCCGGCGCCCGGCACCGCGCTCACCTTCGCCGGAGCGCTGCAGCTGACCGCGGCCGCGACCGCGTACCTGGTGGTCTCCGTGGGTCTGGCCGTGCTCACGCTCGCGGTCCGCCAGGGCCTGCCGGTGACGGTGCCGGCCTGGCCCGCGCTCCGCGCCAAGCTGCCGCTCTTCGCCGGCAACGTGCTGGTCGGGATCGGTGCCGTCGCGGTGATCGAGGTGGACCCGCGCTGGCTGTTCTTCCTGGTGCCCGCGTTGTGGTTCATCCACCGGTCGTACGGGGCGCGGCTGCGCCACGAGGCGGACCGGCGCACCTGGATCACATTCGCCTCGGCGACCGGCGCGCTCGCCGGCCCGGACCAGCGCGCGGTCGCGACCGCGGGCGCGGAGGGTGCGCTGGACCTGTTCGGGGCGGAGCGGGTCGAGGTCGACGTGGTGACGCCGACCGGCGTCAACCGGTACACCGCCGACCACGACGGCCTGGTGGTCGCCGCTCCTCCGGCCAACGAACCCTCCGATCCCGACACGCTCGTCGCCCGCTCGCTGGTCGCGGCCGAGCACCTGCTCGGCGAGATCCGCGTGCACTTCCCGGCGTCGACCCAAGCGGCGTCCGCGAACGAGGCGGTGCTCGCCGCGTACGGTGACGCGCTCGCTCTCGCTCTGGGGAACGCGGCGATCAGCGCCCAGGTTCACGAACTCACCGAACAGGCCGTCTACCAGGCCGCGCACGACCCGCTGACGGAGCTGACCAACCGGGTCGCGCTGCTGGTCGAGGGCGACGCCGCACTGGGCGAACTGGACCGGGACGCGCCGGCCGCGCTGCTGCTGTTCGACGTGGACCGGCTCAAGCGCGTCAACGAGGCGATGGGTCATGCGGCCGGTGACGCGCTGCTCCGCGCGCTGTCCGACCGGCTGACCTCGCTGGCCCGGCCCGGCGAGCTGCTGGCCCGGCTGGACGGCGACGAGTTCGCACTGCTGCTGACCGCGGCGGACGGGCCCCGGGCGTACGGTGCGGTCCCGCCGCCGCGACCGATGATCGCGGTCGCGCCGGAGACGCCGCACGAGGCACCGCCGCCGCCGGCCGAGCCGCCACTGCTGCGCCGCGCCCGGCAGATCGCGGAGCGGTTGTCCGAGCCGATCGAGGTGTGCGACGTGCCGATGTCCGTCGAGGTCACGGTCGGCGTCGCGGTCAGCCCGGCCGGTGCGGCGGACATGGCCGAACGGGTCCGGCAGGCCGAGCACGCGATGTACCGGGCCAAGGCGGCGAACGCGCGGATCGCGGCGTACGACAGCGCCGCCGACTCGGCCACGGTCGACCATCTGTCGCTGCTGGCCGAGATGCGCGCCGCGCTCGCCGCGGACGACCAGCTGGTCCTCGACATGCAGCCCGCGGTCGACCTGGCGACCGGCGTGCCGACCGGCGTCGAGGCGCTGATCCGCTGGGAGCACCCGCGCCGCGGCCTGCTCACGCCCGGCGACTTCGTCCGCGCGGTGGAGGAGAGCGAGCTGCTGGCCCGGTTCACCGGCTACGTGCTGGACCAGGCGCTCGCCACCGCGGGCGAGTGGCGTGCGCAAGGGCTGGACGTGCCGATCTCGGTGAACCTGTCCGCGCGCAACCTGCTCGATCCGCGCCTGCCGGGCGAGGTCGGCGCGCTGCTGCGCCGCCATCACGTACCGCCGCACCTGCTGGTCCTGGAGATCACCGAGACCGTGGCGATGAGCCGCACCGGCGCGGTCGACGAGGTCATCGACGGCCTGCGCGAGCTGGGCGTGCAGCTCTCGCTGGACGACTTCGGCACCGGCTTCTCGTCGCTCAGCTTCATCACCCGCATCCCGGTCGACGAGCTCAAGGTGGACCGTTCGTTCGTCCGCGACATGGCCGGCTCCACCCGCGCCACCGCCGTCATCCGCGCCACCGTCGAACTCGGCCGCCGGATCAACGCGCGCGTCGTGGCCGAGGGCGTCGAGACCGCTGACCAGCGCGCCGCGCTGGTCAGCCTGGGCTGCGACTCCGGCCAGGGCTACCACTTCTGCCGCCCGGTCCGCCGCGACAAGATCGTCCCGCTGCTCCGCACGCTGCGCGACTCCGCCACGCGCGCCACCGTGGTCCCGCTCCGCGCCGCCGACGACGCCTCCTGACCGCCGATTTCACACCCCGGACCAATCTTCCCGTGTCCGGCGTGGTGCGATCCGCCCGCTCAACGCGGGCCGACCGCGCGGAGGCCTCCGACTCCGCCGGCTCCGCTCTGCTCCGGCCGCCGCGGCGGACCCGGTTTCGCATTCGGGCGCCGCGTTTTCCGCGGGACTCCGAATGCGACGCCGCGGCCGGGTTCTGGTGCCATTCCGCGGCGATCTGAACTGGGTGGATCTGGCGCACGCGGTGGCCATGGTAAATGCGTTGCCCGGGCTGGGCGCAATCGCGCACAGTTGTGGCAGGCCTCGCGAGTTGGCGGGATTTATCCGGCTATCGCGGCACGCGGGCGTCTTCGGTGGCTTGCCGCGATGAGTCACCATCTGAAGAGGTCGGGATCGGTCCGGTCCATAGTCGTCACGGGATGGTGCGCACCCGGGAAAGCGTGCCGTCTCTCGATCGTCGGCGCCGGAAAAATGTCATACCGGCGCCGTAGACTAGAACAAACGTTCGAGAAAGAAGGGGCCGTCATGGTGCACAAGGTTCTCGCCACGCACAACGGCAGCGAGTGGTCGTGATCTGATCACGACCTACGGGGCCGCAATCCCTGAGTGAACCGGCGGCGGGGCATGGAGGCCGTGCCCCGCCGCCCCGCCTAGAGCGCGTCCAGGTCGAAGACGACCGAGTCGGTGAGCTGGGCCGGTGGGCACGGGCGGGAGAAGATCCAGCCCTGGCCGTAATCCGCGCCGAGCGCGCGCAGGATGCGCAGTTCGGCCGGCGTCTCCACGCCCTCGGCAATGACCTTGGAGCCGCTGCCCTGGGCGAAGGAGATCAGCGCGCGGCTCAGCGCCTGCCGGATCTCGTCGCCCTCGATGCCGCGGACCAGTCCGATGTCCAGCTTGATGATGTCGGGGCGCAACTGCACTACGCGGTTCAGCCCGGCGTAGCCGGCGCCGACGTCGTCGATCGCCACCCGCAGGCCCTGTTGCCGCAGCGGCGCCAGCGCGTCCCGCACGTCGGTCAGGTCGTCGACCTTCTCCTGCTCGGTCAGTTCGACGATGAGCCGGTCCAGCGGTGCGCCGTCGAAGAGCTCCAGCGTGCCCGGCGCCACGATCGTGGTGGGGGAGAGGTTCAGCGACATGAAGCCCGGTGTGTCCCGGCTCGCGGCCAGCGCGTTGCGGATCGCGGATCGCTCCAGCGCGATGCCCTCGCCGACCCGGCTGGCCTCCTCGAACCAGGTCAGCGGCGACCCGGTGGGGAACCGGCTGAGCGCCTCCGAACCCGCGATCTTGCCGCTGGTCAGGTCGACGATCGGCTGGACCACCACGACCGGCCCGCCGCCGCGTTCCAGGTCGGCCAGGCACCCGCGGATCCGCGCGTACTCCCGGCGGGCCGCGTCCGCCGCGCTCAGCGTGACCGTGACGATCTCCGCCACGTCGTTGAGGTAATCCAGGTCGCGGGCGTTCAGCGTGCGGTCCGGCGTGGCGGAGAAGCAGCACAGCGTGCCGTAGATCTCGCCGCTGCTCAGCCGCAGTGGCGTGCCCAGGTAGTTGCCGATGCCGAGCGCGTCGGTCACCGCGAGCGCGCCCGTCACCGGGTTCGCGGCGGTGTCCGGCACGATCGGGTCCAGCCGGCCGTCCACGATCCGCTGGCAGTAGGTCTCCTCCAGCGGGTCGCCCAGCCCGGGGCTCAGGCCCGAGATCGGTGACACGGCGTCCACCCAGCGGAAGACGCGCTGATCGCCGACGAACTCGGAGATGAACGCGACGTCCATGCCGAGGCGCCGGCGGACCACCTGGAGCACCTGCTGCAGCGCGTCCGTGACGGCGGCCGCGGGAGTCGGCCCGTCCGTCGCGAGCAGGGGCGAGAGGTGCATGTCCCCAGTTATCGGCAGCGGCCGGGCCGGTCCGAGAGATCCGCGCCCGGGTGAAGCGCGTCACACGGCGTACCCGCTGATGATGTGGGGTTTGATGCTCCGGCGGTGTGGAAGGGTGAGGGTATGAATCGGCTCGAGGACGCCACTTCCCCCTATCTGCTGCAGCACAAGGACAATCCGGTCGACTGGTGGCCGTGGGGCGAGGAGGCGTTCGCCGAGGCGCGGCGCCGGGACGTGCCGGTGCTGATCTCCGTCGGCTACGCGGCCTGCCACTGGTGCCACGTGATGGCGCACGAATCGTTCGAGGACGAGGCGATCGCGCACCTGGTCAACGAGGGGTTCGTGGCGATCAAGGTCGACCGGGAGGAGCGGCCGGACGTCGACGCGGTCTACATGACCGCCACGCAGGCGATGACCGGGCAGGGCGGATGGCCGATGACGGTTTTTGCCACGCCGTCCGGGGAGCCGTTCTTCTGCGGTACGTACTACCCGAAGGCCACGTTCGCCGGACTGCTGCAATCGGTGGACCGGGCCTGGCGGACGCAGCGCGACGACGTGGTCAAGCAGGGGGCGGCCGTGGTCACCGCGATCGGCGGCGCACAGCTGGCCGGTGGGCCGACCGCGCCGATCTCCGCGGACCTGCTCGACGCGGCCGCGGCGCAGCTGGCGACCGAGCACGACGAGCGCGCCGGTGGGTTCGGTGGCGCGCCGAAGTTCCCGCCGCACATGAACCTGCTGTTCCTGCTGCGCCATTGGCAGCGCACCGGCGACGCGCGCTCGCTGGAGATCGTCCGGCATACCGCGGAGGCGATGGCCCGCGGCGGGATCTACGACCAGCTGGCCGGCGGGTTCGCGCGGTACTCGGTGGACGCGCACTGGACCGTGCCGCACTTCGAGAAGATGCTGTACGACAACGCGCTGCTGCTCCGGGTCTACGCGGATCTGTGGCGGCTGACCGGCGACCCGCTGGCCCGCCGGATCGCGGACGAGATCGTCTCGTTCCTGGCCCGCGACCTGCTGACCGACGACGGCGGGTACGCGTCCGCGCTGGACGCGGACACCGACGGCGTGGAGGGGCTGACCTACGCCTGGACGCCGGACCAGCTGCGCGAGGTGCTCGGCGACGAGGACGGCGCCTGGGCCGCGGACCTGTTCCAGGTGACGCCGGGCGGTACGTTCGAGCACGGCACCAGCACGCTGGTGCTGGGCCGGGACATCGACGACGCGGCCCCGGAGATCACCGAGCGCTGGCGGGACGTGCGCAAACGTCTGCTCGCGGCGCGCGCCGGCCGTCCGCAGCCGGCCCGCGACGACAAGATCGTGGCGGCCTGGAACGGGCTCGCGGTGACCGCGCTGGCGCGCTACGCGATGGCGCTGGACGGCACCGAGCAGCCCGCCGAGGGGCACCCGGAGACCCAGGGCGAGCGCGCGGTGGCGTACGGCGGCGCGCTGATGACCGCGCAGGTGCTCGCCGACCGGCACCTGGCCGGCGACCGGCTGCGGCGCGTCTCGCGGGACGGCGTGGCCGGTACCCCGGCCGGTGTGCTGGAGGACTACGGCTGCGTGGCCGAGGCGTTCTGCGCGATGCACGAGCTGACCGGCAAGGGCGAGTGGCTGGAGCGGGCCGGGCGGCTGCTGGACACCGCGCTGGCCCGGTTCGGCAACGGCGCCGGCGGCTTCTTCGACACCGCGGACGACGCGGAGAAGCTGGTCACCCGGCCGGCGGACCCGACCGACAACGCCACCCCGTCCGGGCTGTCCGCGATGGCGAACGCGCTGATCGCGTACTCCGCGCTGACCGGCGAGCCGCGCTACCGGGACGCAGCCGAGGCCGCGCTGCGCACGATCGCGCCGATCGCGGACAAGCACCCGCGGTTCACCGGCTACTCGCTGGCCGCGGCGGAGGCGTTGCTCTCCGGGCCGTACGAGATCGCGGTCGTCACCGAGTCGCCGGAGACCGACCCGCTGGTCGCGGCCGCGGTCAGGCTGGCGCCGCCCGGTGCGGTGGTGGTCGCGGGTCGTCCGGACCAGCCGGGCGTGCCGCTGCTCGCGGACCGGCCGATGATCGACGGAAAGCCGGCCGCCTATGTCTGTCGCGGCTTCGTCTGCGACCGCCCGGTCACCTCGGCGGAGGAGCTGGCGGCCAGGCTACGCTGATCGGCGAGATGGATACCCGAACCGGTCTGCCCGTTGTCGGCATGGTGGGCGGTGGCCAGCTGGCCCGGATGACCCACCAGGCCGCGATCGCCCTCGGCCAGTCACTGCGCGTGCTGGCACAGTCCCCTGACGACGGCGCCGCGCTGGTCGCCGCGGACGTCCAGATCGGTGAACACACCGACCTGGAGGCGCTGCGCGAGTTCGCGAAGTTGTGCGACGTGGTCACGTTCGACCATGAGCACGTGCCGTCCGCGCACATCCGCGCGCTGGCCGCGGAGGGGTTCACCGTGCATCCGGGTGCCGACGCGCTGCAGTTCGCGCAGGACAAGCTGCTGATGCGTACCCGGCTGACGGAGCTGGGCTTTCCGGCGCCGCGCTGGCGTACCGTCGAGGGTCTCGATGATCTTGTTGGGTTCGGCGACGAGGTCGGCTGGCCGGTCATCGCCAAGGCCACCCGCGGCGGGTACGACGGCCGCGGCGTCTTCCCGCTGTCCGACGCGGACGAGGCCGCGGCGCTGGTCGCGACCGGCACGCCGCTGATCGTCGAGGAGCGGGTGCGGCTGGTCCGCGAGCTGGCCGCGCTGGTTGCGCGCTCGCCGTTCGGGCAGGTCGCGGCGTACCCGGTGGTCGAGACCGTGCAGCGGGACGGCATCTGCGTGGAGGTGCTGGCCCCGGCGCCGGACCTCGCCGAGGACCTGGCCGTGGCCGCGCAGGAGCTGGCGATCGGCGTCGCGAAGCAGCTGGGCGTGGTTGGCCTGCTCGCGGTCGAGCTGTTCCAGACCGAGGCCGGGCTGCTGGTCAACGAGCTGGCGATGCGCCCGCACAACTCCGGTCACTGGACGATCGAGGGCGCGCGCACGTCGCAGTTCGAGCAGCACCTGCGCGCGGTGCTGGACTACCCGCTGGGCGAGACCGCGCTCGCCGCACCGGCCGTGGTGATGGCGAACCTGCTCGGTGGCGAGCCCGGTGGCATGAGCATCGACGAGCGGCTGCACCACCTGTTCGCCGAGGACCCGGGGATCAAGGTCCACCTGTACGGCAAGCAGGTCCGCCCGGGCCGCAAGATCGGGCACGTGACCGCGCTGGGCACGGACATGACATCGGTACGGGCGCGGGCCGTCCGCGCCGCCAAGTGGCTTCACGAGGGACAGTGGTGACCGTGCAGGTCGGTGTGATCATGGGTTCGGACTCGGACTGGCCGACCATGAAGGCGGCGGCCGAGGCGCTGGACGAGTTCGGTGTCGCGCACGAGGTCCGGGTGATCTCCGCGCACCGCACGCCGCAGGGCATGCTCGACTACGCCACCGGCGCGGCCGGTCGCGGCCTCAAGGTGATCATCGCGGGTGCGGGCGGCGCCGCCCACCTGCCCGGCATGGTCGCGTCCGCGACGCCGCTGCCGGTGATCGGGGTGCCGGTGCCGCTGAAGTACCTGGACGGCATGGACTCGCTGATGTCGATCGTGCAGATGCCGGCCGGCATCCCGGTCGCCACCGTGTCGATCGCCGGCGCGCGCAACGCCGGCCTGCTCGCGGTGCGCATCCTGGCCGCCACCGACCCGGCGCTGCAGGCGAAGGTGACGGAGTTCCAGGCCGCGCTGACCGAGATGGTGGCGGAGAAGGACGCGAAGCTGCGCGCGTCGCTGGGCTAGCCGAGCAGGGCGGTGGCGCCGGTCACCTCCAGTGCGAACTCCACCACCCCGTTCGCGCGGAGGATGCGCAGGTCGCCACCGTGCGCAAGCGCCAGCGTGCGGCAGGCCAGCAGCGCCCGGATCGTGCCGGCGTCGATCAGCGTGACGCCGGCGAAGTCGATCGTGATGTTCGGGTGCCCGTCGGCGATCGCGTGCTGCACGGCGACGACGATGCGGTGCCGGTTGTCGCGGTCGAACTCGCCGATCGCGACCATCCGGGCGGGTTCGTGCACGAGGATGCGTGTTCCGGTCACCCTGTGATGCTGTCCGGCCACGGCCTGCGGTGCTAGCGCGCGAAACGACCGCCGGGGCGCCGGCTGGGCCGAAAACGAAGTTCTCCGCTCACCCGAACGGATGTCGGCGCTCCCGTTGGAGTGTTCGGCGGCTGTCCTGCTCGTTTATCGGATAACCGAGCAGTGCGGTGGGAGAAGCCGGAGAGCCATGGCGACCGTGTTCGAGACCACCGACATCGACGCCGTGCACGAGTTCCTCTGCCGGGCGTACGGCCGGCTGCGCCTGCGGGCCACCGCCGGCGAGCACCACGTACGGTTCGGCCACTACCCGGTCGGTGCCGCGCAGCTGCACCGCAACTCATTCCGGATGAGCCTCGACGTGGACAGCGTGCCGCAGCAGGCGCTCATCGTCGGCCGGATCGCCGGGGGGCGCATCGCGCTCCGGGCCGGCGGCGCGGCCCGGGTGTACGGCACGCCGGGCGAGGCGTTCGTCGCGGTCCAGCCCGGCGAGCCACACCGCGCCGCGCTGGACAACGCGCATCTGGAGCTGGCCGTGCTCGATCCCGGGTTGGTCGCGGAGGTCGCGGACGGCCCACCCGGCCGCGCGGCACGCCCGATCCGGTTCGCCGCGCACGTCCCGGTCCCGGCCCGGTCGGCCTGGTTGTGGGACACCACGTACGACTACGTGTTCGACTGCCTCAACGCCACCCCGGAGGCGGTCGCCGAGCCGCTGGTGGCCGGCAGCATGGCCCGGCTGCTCGCGTCGACCGCGCTCTCCGTGTTCCCGCACGACGGGCTGACCGAGCCGACCATCGAGGACCGGCGCGACGCGCACCCGGCCTCGCTGCGCCGCGCGGTCGCGTTCATCGACGACAATGCGCACCGGGACATCAGCCCGGCCGACATCGCCTCCGTCGCGCACGTCTCGATCCGCGCCATGCAGATGGCGTTCCGCCGCCACCTGGACATCACGCCGCGTGGCTACCTGCGCCGGGTCCGGCTCGCGCACGCGCACCGGGACCTGCTCGCCGCCGACCCGCGCGGCACGACGGTGATGGCGATCGCGGCCCGCTGCGGCTTCACCGACCACAGCCGGTTCACCGCGCACTACCGGGCGGTGTACGGCGTGACCCCGTCCTGGACGCTACGGCGCGCGAGCTGACCCGCGCCAGGTGCGGTAACTTTGCGCATCGGGTAGTGGAGGCGAGCCATGGACCAGGCCGACCGGCAGTTCGAGGAGCTGCTGATCCATCTGAAGGAAGCTCGCGGATTCGACTTCACCGGATACAAACGGTCGAGTCTGATGCGCCGGGTCAGGCGGCGGATGGCGGCGCTGCAGATCGCCGACTACGGGGACTACGTCGACCATCTCCAGGTGCATCCGGACGAGTTCACCGCGCTGTTCAACACCATCCTGATCAACGTGACCTCGTTCTTCCGTGACCCGGGCGCGTGGGACAGCCTGCGCCGGTCGGTGCTGGAGCCGCTGGCGTCCGCGAAGGCGCCGGACGCGCCGGTCCGGCTGTGGAGCGCCGGGTGTGCGTCCGGCGAGGAGGCGTACACGCTGGCGATGCTGCTCGGCGAGGTGCTCGGCGTCGACGCGCTGCGTCAGCGGGTGAAGATCTACGCCACCGACGTGGACGAGGAGCAGCTCAACGACGCCCGGCACGCGACCTACGATGCGACCACGATCGCGGCGGTGCCGCCGGAGCTGGCCACGAAGTACTTCGAGGCGGCCGGGCAGCGGTACCAGTTCCGGCCGGACCTGCGGCGTTCGGTGATCTTCGGGCGTAACGACCTGGTCCAGGACGCGCCGATCTCCCGGATCGACGTGCTGACCTGCCGCAACACGCTGATGTACTTCACACCGGAGACGCAGGCGCGGATTCTGGCCCGGTTCCACTTCGCGCTGGCCGACGGCGGCACGCTGTTCCTCGGCCGGGCCGAGACACTGCGCCACCACAGCGCGAGGTTCCTGCCCACCGACGGCAAGCACCGGATCTTCCGCCGGCTGCCCCGCGCGGTGGCCGGCGGGTACGCGCCGCCGGAGAGCACGCAGCACCAGCTCGCGCGCGGCACGGACGGGCCGGTCCGGGTCGACCGGATGCGCAACGCGGCGATGCTGGCCAGCCCGATCGCGCAGATCGTGGTCACCTCGGACGGGCTGGTCGCGCTCAGCAACCAGCAGGCGGAGCGGCTGTTCGGCGTGTCCGCGCGGGACGTGGGCCGGCCGTTCCAGGACCTGGACGTGTCGTACCGGCCGGTGGAGCTGCGCACCTACATCGAGAAGGCGCTGTCCGAGCGCCGGACCGTCCACCTGGAGGACGTGCGGCACCACTCGACGTACCTGGAGGTGCAGATCACGCCGCTGCAGGAGGGGGACGCGGAGCCGCTCGGCGTGGCGCTGGTCTTCCAGGACGTGACCGCGGCCCGGCGGCTGCGCGACGACCTGGAGACCGCGAACCGGGAGCTGGAGACCGCGTACGAGGAGCTGCAGTCGACGAACGAGGAACTGGAGACGACGAACGAGGAGTTGCAGTCGACGGTCGAGGAGCTGGAGACCACGAACGAGGAGCTGCAGTCCACGAACGAGGAGCTGGAGACCACGAACGAGGAGCTCCAGTCCACCAACGACGAGCTGCAGAACAGCAACGAGCGGCTGCGGCGCAGCACCGCGGAACTGGACGGCGCCAACGCGTTCCTGGACGCGATCCTCACGCATCTGCGGGCCGGCATCGTGGTGGTCGACCAGAGCCTGCAGATCCGCGCCTGGAACCGGCAGGCGGAAAACCTGTGGGGCCTGCGCGCGAACGAGGCGGTCGGCGAACACCTTCTCAACCTTGACATCGGGCTGCCGGTCGACCGGCTGCGGCCGCTGATCCGGCAGGCGCTCGGCGGCGAGCCGGAGCCGGGCGAGATGCGGCTGGACGCGGTGAACCGGCGTGGACGGGCCATCACGGTGCGAGTAGCGTGCAGTCCCATGCTCGACGAAGGGGTGCCGGTCGGTGCCATCCTCGTCATGGAGGAATAGGGACGTTGGATGCCTCCCGACCGGGGTATTCAGCGGTCAGCCCACACGGAAGGTACGGCCGTGCTGACTTGGACCGTCGATTCGGGTGACAGCCGCACCGTGGTGACGGTGTGCGGCGACCTGATGACGAGCGACGCCGGCCGGCTGCGGACCGCGCTGCTGAAATGCCTCGCGGAACAGCCGGAGGCGCTGCTGGTCGACCTGTCCGGGATGCACGCTCCGGAGCCGCACGCGCTGAGTGTCTTCACCGCGGTGGTCCGGCAGTCGGCGACCTGGCCGGGCACGCCGGTGTTGCTTTGCGCACCGACGCCGGCCACGGCCGAGCTGCTGGCCGGCGGCGGGTTCGGCAAGCTCACCGTGGTGGCCGACCTGAACGAGGCCCGGACCCTGCTCGACGCCGGCGATTCGGGGATGCTGATGGTCACGGACGATCTGCTGCCGATCCGGGGAGCGTCCCGGCACGCGCGCGACGTGATCACCGATGCGTGCACCCGATGGACGCTGCCCCAGTTGGTCGCGCCGGCCTCGGTCGTCGCGGGCGAGATGGTGGCGAACGCGATCGATCATGCCGGGACGATGATGACGCTGCGCGTCACGCTCCGGCCGCGCTTCCTCTACGTGGCGGTGCGGGACGGCTCGCCGGAGCCACCGGAGCCGTTGCGGCCGCCGTTCCGCCCCGGGTCCGGCCTCGCGCTGATCAACGCGTCCGCGACCCACTGGGGCTGGATGCCGGCCGCGGGCGGCAAGGTCGTCTGGGCCGCGCTCGCGCTCCGATGACCGCCGCGCCGCTCACCGCCGGCCGGCCGAGCGCGCCGCGACAACCGCCGTGCCGGTCACTGGCCGGCGGCGCGGCCCGGCACGCCGCGATGAGCCCGGTCACGGCTTGGAGGGTTCGCGCGCCGCGCTGAACGCGGTCACTGCCCGGCGCGCTGCGCTGAACGCGGTCACTGCCCGGCGCGCTGCGCTGAACGCGGTCACTGCCCGGTGGGCCGGAGGAGGAAGCCGAGCCCGATCGCGCCCATCAGGCCGGCCAGGTGCGGTGCGGCGCCGACGACGCGCAGCCGTACGCCGCGGCCGTGTGCGGCGGTGTGCACCGCGACCAGCGCGCTCAGGCCGGCCGCGTCCATCGACGGCACGCCGGTCAGGTCCACCACCATCGTGGTCGGCCGGCCCGCGCACAGCGCGGCGAGCAGGCGGGCGCGCAGCTCGGCCGCGTTGTCCCGGTCGATCTCGCCGTAGACGCGGGCGTGCCGCAGCCGGCCAGGCCCGCTGTACAGCACCACCCGGACCTCCGGCTCGTCGGTCGCGCCCGGCCACGGCGGCACCGTGTCGGTGAGGAGCGCGGTCCGCAGCCAGGCGAGCGCGCGGGCGAGGAGCCGGGAGATCTGCATCTGCGAGACGCCGAACTGCTCGGCGATCTCGGTCTGGGTCAGGTTGCCCCAGTAGCGCAGCGCCAGCAGCCGGCGGTCCCGCTGCGGCATGCGCAGCAGCAGCCGGGTCATCGCGGCGCGGTCGTCGACCGCGGCGAGCGACGGGTCGGCCGCGCCGAACAGGTCGCCGAACTCGGCCTCCTCGACCACGTCGAGCTGCCGGTTGAGCGAGACCGGCAGGTACGCGGCGAGCGACGCGCGGGCGGCCCGCACGTCCGCCTCGCCGACGCCGAGGAAGCCGGCCAACTCGTCGTCGGTGGGCACGCGCGCGAACCGGGCGGCGAGCGTGCCGGTCGCGCGGTTCAGGTCCAGGCCGAGGTCCTGCATGCGGCGCGGCACGTGCACGCCCCAGGTGTGGTCGCGGAAGTGCCGGCGCAGCTCGCCCCGGATCGTCACCACGGCGAACGCGGTGAACGAGCCGCGGCTCGCGTCGTACCGGTTAATGGTCTTGATGAGGCCGATCCGGGCGACCTGGTCGAGGTCCTCGGCCGGTTCGCCGCGGCCGTAGTAGCGGCTGGCCAGGCGGCCGGCGAAGGCCAGGGAGGAGCGGATGAAGTCGTCGCGCAGGCGTGCGCGCTCGGCCTCGCCCGCGGCCGCCCGGGCACGCACGTACTGTTCCGCGCGCGCGTCGAGGTCCTGATCCGCGCTGAGCTGGTCGAGCATCGCGCCTCTCTCCTTCGCGCCGGCACCCGTGGGTGGGTCATCCGACCCTAATCCTCCCGCCGTCTCACCGGCGCCATTTCGACCACCGATCGGGTACACCATCGGGGCATTTTCGTGACCGCCGCGGAGCCGGCAGGGAGGAGCGCCAGCGACGACCGGTGCCCGCGGGAGCACTGGGGACGCAGCCGCGCCGGAAGCGGGAACATGAATTTGATCTTCAATTTTGCCTGCCGCGGCGCGCTCTACCGCATGCGGCCGATGTTCCCGCGGAAGGCGAGCGCCCGGCGCCGGTTCTCGTTCGTGGCGCCGAGCACGAGCAGCAGCACGCCGACCGGCAGCAGCACGAGCCACGCGCTGACCAGCGTGATGACGAAGTGCAGCGTGGCGATCGTGGTGACCACCGCGCCGATGATCAGCGGCGCCTGCTGCTGGTAACGGGAGCCGATGACCAGGCAGACCAGCGCGCCGAGCAGCAGCCCGACCTGTCGTACACCGGTCGTCTCCCGCGAGATGACCAGCACCAGCGTGGGCAGGAACGCGGCGATCAGCGCCGGCCCGTACGCGTACCAGCTGCTCAGATCCTCCCGCCGACGCGATTCCAGCCAGCCGATGAGCAGCGCGAGCGCGGCGAACGGCAGCGTGTAGGCCTCCGGGAGCGCCACGTCCGCGACCACCATGAGCAGCAGCCACGCGCCGACCTCAAGGCCGACCGAGATCCAGAACAGCATGCGCCGTTCGGACTCGGCGCGCGGCCGGCTGGACGCCAGGCCGAGCACCGCGCCCCATGCGGCCAGCAGCGCGGCGACGTGCGGCGCGGAGTCGAACGCGAGCGCGAGTGCCAGCACCGCGGCGGCATAGCCGGCCCATTCCACCGCGTACGCCTCGCGCACCGCCTCGGGCTCGCGCAGCCGCGGCAGCATCGAGCTGGCGATCAGCAGGCCGGCGCCGACCGCGAGCACGCCGAACGCGGCCCAGTAGCGGTCTCGGCCCGCGGTGAGCACCAGCGTCACCACGAACAGCTGCGCCATGATCGCGGCGAACAGCCAGCCGAGAATACGGGAGATCTCGATCCGCCCGCCGAGCGCGGCAACGAGGCCGACGCCGACCGCGGCGCCCAGCGTGAACAGCGTGAGCGGCCGGGTGGCGAGCGCACCGGCGAGCCCGGCGCCACCGGCCAGCATGCCGATCACGAACACCAGGATCCGGGACGCGCGCAGTGGGCGTGCCGCGGCCGTGTAGAGCGTCGGCGTGAGCGCCAGACCGAGCATCGAGATGGTGAAGACCGCGAGCGCGGCCGTGGTCGCGGTCGGCCAGTTGTAGTCCAGCGCGATCGGCGTGATCAGGATCGTGGCCGCCAGTCCGGGCAGGATAACCGGTACGGACAGCAGCGGCCGGTTGCCGCTGAAGCCGAGCGCCGCGAGCGTGGCGACGCCGGTGAGCAGCAGCGCGGCCAGCACGCTGGTGCCGTCCAGCGGCCGGTCCGGCAGCGGGTCGAGCAGCGCGTCCACCGGCCCGCCCCAGATCAGCTGCAGCTGCTGGTACGGCGTGACCAGCGCGGCCACCAGATACGGCGTGATCAGGACCAGCGCGATGATCGCCGGGATCGCGCCCGCGTAGAGCGCGCCCATCGCCGGGCTGACCGTCCACCGCCGGCTGACCGTCATCGCCCGGCTGAAGATGTCCTGGAACCGGCCACTCGCGCTCGGCGACCACCGTTGCGCTGTGGTGACCACGCGCGCGGGCGGGTTGGTGCCGCCGCGCAGCAGTTCCGCGAGCACGCCGAGCAGCGCCGCCGCGGCCGCGTAGAGCGCGGCCGGGTGATCCGTCGGCAGCGAGGCCAGCGCGGTCAGCGTGGCGCCACCGGTGATGCCGATCGAGGTGTACGGCAGGTACTGCGGTACGTCGCGCGCGATCGTGGCCAGCACGGCCAGCCCGAGCGCGGACCCGGCCAGCGCGGAGAGCAGCACCACGTCCGCGTTCCGGCCGAGGTGCGCGGCGATCGAGGCGAACACGCCCGGCGCCGCCAGCAGCGCGCCACCGGCCCCGGCGCCGCCGATCAAAGCCAGGTGCCGGGGCAGCTCGATCCGCCCGGCCTCCAGGTCACCCACGGTGGCCCGGGCGGCCCGGACCCGCCGGGCGAGCGGGCCCTGGTCCCCGGCGAGCAGGGCGACCAGCAGCCCTATCGTGGCGATCATGGCGAGCGCGGCCGCGGTGGTCCACGGGCGGACCACGCTGACGGCCGCCGCGTGCAGCGAGACCACGACCGCGGCGGCGAACCGGGCGTACCCGGCGGACGGCACGGTGGTCAGCACGGACGCGACGCCGTAGACGAGCGCGACGAGACCGCCCACCACGATCGGCGACCACCAGGGCCAGCCGAGCGCGGCCGGCGTGGCGACGGTGGCGAGCGCGACGCAACCGGCGGCCGCGTTGTAGGCCAGCGGCCGGTTCAGCGCGAGCGCGGCCGCACCGGCGAGCATGAGCAGCGCGATCGGCACCTCGGCGCCGCCGGTGGACGGCGACGTGGTCCACGAGGAGAGATCGGCGTCCCACAGCGAGCCGGAGACCGCAAGCGCGCGCAGGCCGGCGCCGATCGCGAGGTAACCGGCGATCGCGGCGACGACCGCGCCGGCCACCGTGACACCGGCGGTCGGGCCGCGCCGCCAGTCGGCCGGCAGCAGCCAGGCACCGGCCGCGATGATCAGCACCATCAGCGCGGCCACCGCGAGCTGCGAGTCCGGGAACGCGATCGCGCCGACCCGGGCGAGCGCGCCGATCACCGCGACGGTGGCGGCGGCCGCGGCCACGTCCGCGCCGTCCAGCACCATGTCCGCCCGGCGGCCGGAGTCTATCTGCGGGGTGAGGAACAGCAGCACGGCCGCGACCAGCAGCAGCGCGCCGACCAGCACGTCCGCCGGCGAGGTGTGCTCGGCGCCGAACGACGCGGCGGCGACCGCGAGCGCGCCCAGCCCGGCGCCGACCGTCACCGGCAGGCTGATCGCCCGCTGTGCGACCTGGTTGATCGCGGCGTAGCCGAGCGTGATCGACACGGCGAGGAAGCTCGCGGCCAGGATCGGCAGCGTGTCACTCGGGGCGTCGGTCGCGGACATCGCGGCCACGGCGGACGCGACCGCGCCGGGGAACGCGAACGCGGCACCGCCTCGGGCCCAGTCGCCGATCACCCAGGCGAAGAGCCGCTCCCGCGGGATCAGCTGCGAACCGACCGCGATCATCACGCCCGCACCGGCCAGCGCGGTCAGCACGGCCGCGGTCAGCCACGGCCGGGACACCGCGGCACCGGCACCGGCGATGCCGACCACGGCGGCCGCGATGACGTGCGCGTAGGCGCCGTTCCGGGTGCGCGCGGCCAGCCCGGCCAGGCCGATGCCGACCGCACCGGCCACCAGCGGCCAGGGCGCCTCCGACCAGGGCAGGTGCAGTGACGCGGGTACGGTCAGCGAGGTCACGGCCACCCCGGCGACCGCGCTCTCGTAGCGGACCTCCGCGGGCAGCGCGAGCGCGGCCGCGATCGTGATGAACAGCGCGCTCAGCGCGAGCTGCCAGTCCGGGTAGTTCGCGAACCGGGCCAGGTCGGCCGCGTACGCGGTCAGGTCCGTGCCCCATGGCGGCAGCGCGGCACGGACCGGCGCGATCGCGGCCGGGATCGCGGCGATCGCCACCACGAGCGTGAGCACGGTCAGCGCGACCGCGGACGCCAGCTGCGGGCCACGCCGCAGGTGCGCGGGGAGCATCCGGACGCCGACGCCGGTCAGCGCGACCGCGGCCGCGATCGCGACGAGTGCGCGGCCGGGCACCGCGACCGCGGCGATCCGGGCGATCGCGCCGATCACCGCGAGTGTCATCGCACCGGCCGCGAGGTCGCGCAGTCCCGGGCGGCGCAGCAGCGTGGCACCCGCCAGGCCGGCACCGGCCGCGAGCAGGAGGACCAGCGCGGACCGGTACGCCGCGGACGGCGTGCCCGCGCGGAGCACCGCGACCGTGGCGAAGAGCAGCGCGACCACGACCGCCACGCCGAACAGCGCCCAGATCAGCTCGGTCAGGTAGCGACCGGACGGCGGCGCCGTGGTCCGTCGGGGCGTCTCCGCGTACAGCACCGCGTCCGGCTCCTCGTCGGCCCCCTCGGGCCGCTCGCCGGGCCGGCGTGGCGGGGGCACGGTCACCGTGCGGCCCCGGGGCCAGCTGGGGGCGAGCGTGCCGTAGCGGAGCAGCACCCTGGTCAGCGCGAGGTCGAGCAGCGCGACCAGCGTGAAGATCAGCGCCCAGCCGGTCGCGCTGTTGCCGGCGGCCTGGGAGAGCAGCAGCGGCAGCACCGGTTGCAGCGCGAGAACCATCGCGTACCGCGGGGTGGCCAGCGACGTCATGCCGGCGTAGAACGCGGCGACGCCGGCGGTCACCGCGAACGTCAGGCCCAGGAAGATCTCATCGGGTACGGCACTGCCGCCGAACGCCTGGACCTCGTGGATCGCATAGCCGCCCAGCGGGACCAGCACGATGCCGATCGCGGAGATCGTCTCGGCGGTGGAGCTGAGGCCGCGGCGCTCCACCACCGGCGCCAGCGCGAGCATGGCCAGCGCCGCGATCAGCAGGACCACGACGCGCGCGACCGAGTCGACGTTGCCGATCGCGACCGCGACGAACACCACGGCCGCGGTGCCGAGCACCAGCCAGGCGAGGCCGAGGATCAGGTTCTGCACGGAGCGCGACGAGGTCTCCGCGTGCTCCGGCCGGGGCGTGTCGTCGTCCAGCGGCGCGACCCGCGGGCGGCTGCCGGGCGGTGGCGGGGGCAGCGGCGGCTCGTCCATCACCGCGGTGGAGCCCGCGCCGGGCCGCGGCGACGCGGCGGGCCGGACCGTGCGGCGGCGGGTGCGGCGGCTCTGCGTGCGGGCCTTCTCCTGCGCTTTCTCTCGCACCGTGTTCGCGGCGCGCAGTGTGTCCCGCTGGAACATCGCGGTGTTCAGATCCGCCGCGAGCTGCGCGCGCTCCTTGGCGAGCTTCATGTCGCGCTGCTTCAGCTCGGCCATGGCCGCGTCTATCCGCGAGATCTCCTCCTGGAACGTGTTCACGTGTCCGCAGTAGGGGCAGCGCACCGCCGGATTGATCTGCCGGCCGCAGGAAGCGCAGGGATAGGTTGCCATGCGTCACCCTCCACGTTCACTTCCGCAATCGCCCTCATAGGAAGCATGCCGAAACGACCCTTGTGTTGGGTAGCCCTGGCGATCTATTTCCACGCGGGCGGGCATGGAAACGGCCGGGGTCCCGTGCGGAACCCCGGCCGTCGTGAAGCGTTGAACCGTTACGGGCGGCCCATGCCCCGGTACTCCCAGCCGGCGGCGACCCAGGCCGTGTTGTCCAGGCAGTTCCGGCCGTCGATGACCTTCTTGCCCTTGGCGATCTCGCCGAGCGCGACCGGGTCGGCGTTGCGGAACTCGGCCCACTCGGTCAGCACGCAGACCAGGTCGGCGTCCTGCACGGCCGCGTTCATGCTGTCCTCGTAGGTCACCGTGGGCAGCGCGCGGGCGGCGTTCTCGTTGCCCTGCGGGTCGTAGGTGTGCACGTCCGCACCGGCCTTGCGCAGCAGCGCCGCGACCGCGAGCGCCGGAGCGTCCCGCACGTCGTCGGAGTTCGGCTTGAAGGTGGCACCGAGCACCGCGATCTTGGTGCCGGACAGGTCCGGGCCGGCCGGGCCGAAGCGGCGGCCGAGCAGGTCCGCGGCGACCTGCAGCACCTTGGTGCGGCGGCGCAGGTTGATCAGGTCGACCTCGTGCAGGAAGCGCAGCGCCTCACCGGCGCCGAGCTCCTGGGCGCGCGCCTGGAACGCGCGGATGTCCTTCGGCAGGCAGCCGCCGCCGAAGCCGACACCGGCCTGGAGGAAGCGGTTGCCGATGCGCGGGTCGTAGCCGATCGCCTTGGACAGCTGGGTGACGTCGGCGCCGGCGACCTCGCAGACCTCGGACATCGCGTTGATGAACGAGATCTTGGTGGCCAGGAACGCGTTCGCCGCGACCTTGACCAGTTCCGCGGTGGCGAAGTCGGTGACCACCATCGGGACCTCGCGGTCCTCCGTGGCGGCCAGGTCGAAGACGCCCTTGTGGGCGGCGAAGAGCATGCCGTTCGCCCAGTCGGTCTTGACGCCGACCACGATGCGGTTCGGGCGCAGCACGTCCTCGACCGCGAAGCCCTCCTGGAGGAACTCGGGGCTCCAGGCGACCTCGATGCCCAGCTCCGGGTCGGCGTGCTTGCCGACCAGCTGCTCGATCCACTCGGCGGTGCCGACCGGGACGGTCGACTTGCCGACGATCAGCGCCTTGCGCGTGATGTGCTGGGAGAGGCCGCTCACCGCCGCCTCGACGTAGGAGAGGTCCGCGCCCATTCCGTCGGCGCGCTGCGGGGTGCCCACGCAGATGAAGTGCACGTCGCCGTGCTCGGCGGTCTCGGCGTAGTCGGTGGTGAACCGCAGCCGGCCGGAGGCGAGGTTGCGACGCAGCAGCTCGTCCAGGCCGGGCTCGTGGAACGGCACCGAACCGGCGGACAGCTTCGCGATCTTGGCCTCGTCCACATCGAAGCCCACCACCTCGTAGCCCAGCTCCGCGAAGCAGATCGCGTAGGTGGCACCGAGGTAGCCAGTGCCGAGGAACGTCAGCCTCGGTCGCGGCGCGCCGGACGGCGGGGTCACCGGGGCAATCGCCTGCACGGACTGGCTGGTGGGGTAGGGGATCGTCACGCCTTTTCTCCGCTCACAGCATGTTTCGGCCTTGGGCGCAGGCGACAATAGTCAGGGTTCCTACGCGTCGGTAACAAGGATCTGAATGACGGTCGGTATCCTCGCATCCGCGCAGGTCGCTAGCAAAGGGAAGGGCCGCAATGTCGACAATCCCATCGTTCGATGCGTATCAGCTGCCTGAAGATCATGATGCGGTACGTGAAGCCGTTCGCGCGGTGTGTGACGCCAAGGTCGCACCAAATGCGGCTGAAGCGGACGAAAAGGCCGAGTTTCCGGTGGCTTCCTATGACGCTCTGCGGGCTGCGGATTTTCATGCACCTCACATCCCGGAGCGGTTCGGCGGCGCCGGGGCGGACGCGCTCGCGACCGCCATCGTGATCGAGGAGGTGGCCCGCGCCTGCGCCTCGTCCTCGCTGATCCCGGCGGTCAACAAGCTCGGCACCATGCCGCTGTTGCTGGCAGCGTCGCTGTCGCTGCAGGAGAGGTACCTCCGCCCGGTCGCCGCCGGCGAGGCGATGTTCAGCTACTGCCTCTCCGAACCGGAGGCGGGCAGCGACGCCGCGTCGATGACCACGCGCGCCGAACGTGACGGCGATCACTATGTGCTCAACGGTGCGAAGCGGTGGATCACGAATGCCGGCGTCTCCGAGTTCTACACGGTCTTCGCCGTGACCGACCCGGCCGCCCGTTCCCGCGGCATCTCCGCTTTTGTCGTGGAAAAATCGGACAATGGGGTTTCTTTCGGTGCGCCGGAGAAAAAGCTCGGCATCAAGGGCTCACCGACCCGCGAGGTTTACTTCGACAACGTGCGCATTCCCGCCGACCGCATGATCGGCGAGCCCGGCACCGGCTTCGGCACCGCCATGCGCACGCTCGACCACACCCGAGTGACGATCGCGGCCCAGGCTGTCGGCATCGCGCAGGGCGCACTCGACTTCGCGCTCGGCTACGTCAAGGAGCGCCAGCAGTTCGGCCGCCCGATCGCCGACTTCCAGGGCCTGCAGTTCATGCTCGCCGACATGGGCATGAAGCTGGAGGCCGCCCGTCAGCTCACCTACGTGGCCGCCGGCAAGTCCGAACGCGGCGACGCCGACCTCACCTACTTCGGCGCCGCCGCCAAGTGCTTCGCCTCCGACGCCGCCATGGAGATCACCACCGACGCCGTCCAGCTCCTCGGCGGCTACGGCTACACCCACGACTACCCCGTCGAACGCATGATGCGCGACGCGAAGATCACCCAGATTTACGAGGGCACGAATCAAGTCCAGCGGATCGTGATGTCGAGGCAGCTGCTCAAGGGCTGATGAGCCAGCATTTCAGCAGCTCAGCGCGAATGCCGGACCAATGCCAACTGGTTGGTTGGCATTGGTCCGCTGTAGTTGTTTTCGATCGTCATGCTGGCCAAATGCTGGCCATCCAGAGTGGACATGACGTGTTGGTCGATGGACTTCGTTCGCGGGGCCGGTGGGCTCCCGAGCCGCGACAAGATCAGCGCCTGGGGTATGGGTGTCGATCGCTCCCGCGCCTGGGAGGGTCGGTCTCGGCCGGGGCGGTCTGGCCGGGCGCGCGCCAGCGACCAGGACACGCTCCAGGAGCTGTTCAACGCGAAGTTCTCCGAGGCGCTGAAGACGGTCGGCAAGCAGCTGGACTTCGTCGACCTCTACACCAAGCGCGACGAGTTCCGCGACCAGATCATCGCGGTGATCGGTACCGACCTCAACGGCTACAGCCTGGAGGACGCGGCGATCGACTTCCTGGAGCAGACGCCGATCGGCCGGCTGGACCCGAAGAACATCCTGGACGCGCAGGGCATCCGGAAGATCACCGAGCTGACCGCGGCCGAGAACGTGCGGACCAACGAGTTCCAGCGTTCCGAGGAGATGGACGCCCGGGAGGCGATCCTCGAGCTGCAGCGCCGCCAGGCCGAGGCGGAGATCCGGCAGAAGCGCGAGATCGAGACCATGCGTGCCCGGGAAGAGGCCGAGACCGCCAAGGTGTACGCGGAGGAGCGCCTGCGCTCGCGCACCGCCGACCTGCGCACCGAGGAGCAGCTGGGCATCCAGGCGGAGAACCAGGCCCGGGAGATCGCGGTCGCGGCGAAGAACCGTGAGCGGGTCATCGCGATCGAGACCGAGCGGATCGAGAAGGACCGCATGCTGGAGGTCATCGGCCGGCAGCGCGAGACCGAGCTCTCCACCATCTCCAAGGACAAGGAGGTGGAGGCCGAGAAGCGGGCGATCGCCGAGGTCGTCCGGGAGCGGATCGCGGTCGAGAAGACCGTGGCCGAGCAGGAGGAGAACATCAAGCGGCTGCGCGTGGTCGAGGAGGCCGAGCGCACCTAGCGCCGCTCGAGCAGCTTGGCCGCTTCAACGTGGAATCGCAGGTAGGCCACAATGCATGCCAACTGTTGTCCTCGGGTTGCACCCAGAAAACAGGCAACAGATGATGGAGGGCAGGTTGACAGCCAGCGCCAGGCTCGCCGCCGACAGGGTCCCATGGAACTGCCGCACCTTCAAGATCGGAAAGGCCGGGTCATGGCAATGTACTCGCACCTCGCACCTACATCTATCTCGATCGGGTATCCGGAGTTTTTAGGTGTGCTGCTCTCCGGCATAACGCCCGGTGACTGGCTGGCTGTGCTGGTCGGGATAGTGGTCGGCATTTCTGCCATGCTCGTGGCTGTCGGAATCGCGTGGACGCAACGTCAAGATCAGATAATGGATCGCCTGATGCAGGCCCGGGACGACCGGGAGAGGCAAATGGAGGCGGACGCACGCGCAGACCAGCGTGCCAGGTGGGAACTTTGGAAGGAGGAGCACAGCGAGTGCTGCGCCCTTCTTCGGCAGGGCGAGGACGTCGCATCGGCGGTCCTGGAAGGTCCCCCATGTACGCAGGAGCAGCTTCGCCAGATCGGTCTGTGTGCTTTTCGCACGGACGCACGGCAACTAGCGGACCGCGGTATCGCCGGTCTAGCCGAGACTATGCGGGAGCTAGCCGACGCTGCAGATGTCCTCCTTGGAATCGATGTACCGGATGGCGCTGCTGTGCTTCGAAAGTGCCTTGACGGCGCCGAGCCTGGAGCCTCATCACCGTCACCTCTTCCGATCGCTGAGGCGCAATCGAAGGCTATTCAGCAGGCTGCCGCAGCGCGTGACCTTCAGCGTCTTGTCGTGCGAGCCTGGGATGTACTTCGTAACGAGTGGGCAGCTTGAGCTGGGAAGGGCCCTACCCTCGTGAGTTCCGTGCGGGTCGTTCGTGACCGGACCCCGGCGTGACGGTCGAGCAAATCGCGAAGGGGTTCGGAGTCCACCCGATGACGATGTTCGAATGGCTGTGCCAAGCCGGCATTGACGCCGGTGCCGAGCCCGGCGTGAGCCGCACTGATGAGGTCGAGCTGCGCGAGGCCCGCAAACGGATCAAGCTGATCGAGCAGGAGAACGAGGTCCTGCACCGGGCCGCGGCGTATCTGTCGCAGGCGAATCTGCCGGGAAAGGCTCTCCCCCGCTCGTAGACGAGCTTGCCGCGCAGACGGGATTGCTGTCGCGGTCACGTGCCGGGTGCTCCACTTGCTCGCCAGCCCTACTACCGGTGGTCCGCCCGCCCGGTCGCCGACGCTGCACTGGCCGCGGCGTATAGGGCGAACGCGCTGTGTGATGCCCATCGTGATGATCCGGAATTCGGCTACCGATTCCTGAACGACGAGGCCCGTGCTGCTGGACAGCCGATGGCCGAACGCACCGCCTGGAAAATCTGTTCCGGGATGGGCTGGTGGAGCGTGGTCAGCCGCAAGCGGCGCCGGGGCAAGGGCTCCAGGCCGGGACCGCCGGTCCACGACGACCTCGTCAAGCGCGACTTCACCGCTGGCGGCCCGAATCGGTCATGGCTGGCCGACATCACTGAGCACCGCGCCGGTGAGGGCAAGCTCCATCTCTGCGCGATCAAGGATGTCTAGTCGAACAGGATCGTCGGCTACTCCATCAACTCACGTATGAGGTCGAGGTTGGCCGTCAATGCCCTGCACCGCGCCGTCGCCCGGCGCGGTGAAAGGGCCGGCTGCGTGCTGCACACTGACCGAGGATCGCAGCTCCGCAGCCGGAAATTCGTTGGTGCCGTGGATCAGCACCGGATGCTCAGGTCGATGGGCAGAGTCGACGCCGCCGGTGACAACGCCGCCATGGAGTCGTTCTTCGGCCTGCTGCCCAGAACAACGTCCTCGACCGCCGGGCCTGGACTACCCGACAAGCGCTGAGCGCCGCGATCGTGACCTGGGTCGAACGGACCTGCCACCGCCGCCGACGAGGCCTGTGCCGGTTGACCCCTATCGAGTACGAGAGACTTGGCCCCACCGGCCAGTCGGGCCGCGTGGCTTGACCTGACACCTATCGATGCAGGCAGACCCAACTGTCGCCATCATGTGGTGACAGGAGCGGCCGAGAAGATGCAGATGGCTAGGTTTCGATTGGCAGGTCGTCGCCGCCACCCCGGTCGGTTGGGCGTACCTCGGCACATGTGGACAAGCGGAGTGAACAGCCATGCCGGTCCGAGTGACGAGGAATTTCAAGGAGTTGATCAGAGATAGCCCGGGCGCGATCCCTCCCACCAGGCCGAATCCATGATCGCTTGCTCGGGGGCGACGCGGTACAGTACTCGCGGGGGGTCCGTCAAGCGGCTGATGCGGAACTGGCACATCCGGAGGCTTGGGAATTAAGTAAAGATTGGCTATCCTATCATTAGATCGGTGTCTATCTCGTAGCATGTGGGGGGCCTAATGACGACGCCCGCGAGCGACGCATCGTCTTTCGGAGCCGAACTGCGACGTCGACGCTTGGCGGCTGGTTTGAGCTTAAGCGAGCTTAGCTCTAGGACTCACTACAGTCGAGGCTATATCAGCCGTATCGAAACTGGCGATCGAGAGCCGAGTGTGGAGTTCGCCCGTCGACTCGATGCCGCTCTTGGCGCTGAAGGCGTCTTGGCTCTTATGCTTGAACCTCAAGCGGTCATGATTAGCCAGGCGCGTGAGCCCTTCCCGAATCCGGACGCTACGTTTGATCTTTCATGGATTGAATCATTTCACGCTGATACGGCCTCGCGGCGTTCATACGTCTCAGATGCGCTAGTACGTCCCGACGTCCAAGATCAAGCGATCGAAAGCTTTGCGGATCTCCTCGATAGGCTTAAGAGTCTTGGGCAAGTGCTGGCTCCCTCGAATGTCATGCCAATGCTAGTGCCGCAAGTCGTGATTTTGGTTAAGCTTGCTCAACGGGCGGACGACCGAATTGCTCCGAAGGTATGGCGGATGGCCTCTCGTTTTGCCGATTATGCCGGGTGGATGGCCCAAGAGATGGGTAGCGACGAGACGGCTTCGCGGTGGACGGATCAAGCGGTGATTTTTGCGAGGCTGGCCGGCGACAATGATGCTGTGGCGTATGCCTATGTACGACGCGCAAATATTGCCTTGTATCAGCATGATGCACGAATGACGGTAAATTTTGCTGTGCTGGCACAGAAAACTCAATGTGGTAGCTATGTTCAGCGCCTGGCATGTCAACGAGAGGCACAAGGTTACGCTCTCGCCGGAGATCGTCATAGCTACATCAAGGCGATGGCGCGCGCCGAAGGGTTGCTAGCGAATGAGCCCGACGATGAACCGCAGCGAGTGCAACTCGGATCCCAGCGTATGAGTAATCCTTTGCGCCTTGCTAAGGGTTGGTCACTGCATGATCTTGGCTTGAGTGAGGACGCGGTTCCGTTCCTGCGGGACGAGTATGATGCGACGCATGCGTCGAATAGGCGGGCGCGCGCGAGAATTGGAGCTCGACTTGCTCTCGCCCTCGCTGCCTCGCATAAGCTTGATAAGGCTGCGGAAGTTTTAGAGGACATTCTTTCCGGCGTTCGAACTATAGAGTCGGCGACAATTCGTGCCGACCTGAAATCTGTTAATCGAATTCTCAACCGATGGCATGGCGACGAAAGTGTGCTACGAGTGAGTCCGATCCTGTCGGCGGCTCTTATGCCAAGTGCATCGATCGAGGGTTGAGGGCGCCCGTTGAGCTGAAAGACGCGCGCGTTTGAGTCGGATACGCAACGTACCTAAGGCGACACTTTCGGCCATATTGGCTGCTGTCAAGGTATGTCGCCGGTGGTCGTGCGGGGCATGTAGGCGGACGTGTAATATCCACACGCCTATGTCCGACGAGAATGAGCAGCATCCTCATCTAGGTGCTGCGGCTTTCGCGCTTGCCAAGGGGGTGGCTGGTGGTCGAGCCAAAAATCTTCGTATCGTATCGGAAGGCGGACGGCGATCATGCCGCAGTCAATCTTGATACGAGACTTGCTCGCGCCTTTGGTGAAGACGCTGTCTTCATGGCTAGTCGCTCTATTGAGCCAGGTCGGCGCTATAAAGACAGCATCAATCTTGCGTTGAAGCAGTGCAAGGCTATGTTAGTCGTCATTGGACCGCACTGGTTGACGAATGGATCCGGCCTGTCTGGTGAGAGGCTTGTCGATAGAGCGGATGACTGGGTTCGCCATGAAATCAGAGAGGCATTCCGTGGTGGGCTTGATGTCGTTCCTGTGTTCCTCGACCGGTGTGGGCCGATAGCTGAAGCGGACCTTCCGGATGATATCGCTAGCCTCGCTGGTAGGCAATATATGCAGCTGCGCCTTCGTCGATTTGAAGATGATGTCAATGCAATTATCAGACATCTACGTATCAGGCTTTTCTCGGTTGAAGATGAGCCTTTGGAGCAATCTATAGATAATGCGGAACTGGGCTCAGAAACGGTTGTAGAGTATGGAAGAGCCCGCGCTGCATCAACGCCCGCAACTGCTGGCGGAGTGGATATTGACCTAACAGTTAGAGATAAGAATGGCTGCATTCGAAGTCGGCTGTCGGGTCGCGTAGCGCACGCAGACCTTAGGCTAGTAAACCAACTGGTCGATCAACTTGGTCGCAAGCTGAGTGGAAGCGCTACATAGCTGCCCATGTGGCCCGCTTGACTATTTAAATTTACTTGGCTTCGCCAAATTAACGGTTCAGCTGTGATGTTTGGCTGGGCTCATAACCAGAGGTCGCAGGTTCAAATCCTGTCCCCCCTACAAACGAAGTTGCAGGTCAGGACGCGGTCCCCGGTTTCCGGGGGCCGCGTTTTTGATCTCCGTCCGGGCATAGTTTGGGCAGAATTGGGGAGCACCGCACATCACGAGCTGTCAGAAAGGGCTCGTTCGTCACCTGTAGAGGTGATTTCTGCCACGCGCCGCCGGTCCTGCGGTCTCCGCGGATCGACGCCCTTCGACCGAGAACCCGGTTATCCCAGGCGTTCGGCGACCATTCGGCAGGCTTCGGACGGGCACCAGCGGAGGTTGCCGACGTGGTTGTCGTCGTGATCGCGCATGACTCTGGTGGCCAGCGTGTCGAGGTCGCGTTCTGCGGTGTGTTTGTCGTTGAGGAGTTGCTGCCAGGTCTCGGTGTTTGTGTCGAGCTCAGTGTGCGTGATCACCTTTTCGCCTTCTGGGGTGTGATGTTGATGCGTGTTGGGGACGGGCCTGCGGCTGAAGCTGCGGGTTCTTTAAGATGCTTGTCCGAAGGCAGGTGAGGTACCTGGCGCTGGGTCCGCGGACCAGCGCGCTGGCAGCTCCAACGGGCGGAGTGCCGACTGGGGTACGAAGTACGCCGGTGGGCGTCCGCCGTAGCCGTGTAGCCAGCAGCGGCGTTTAGCCTGTCTGCCGGTGATATAGCCGTGGACGCGGAATTGTGGGGAACGGCCGGTGACGAGGATGAAGGTGTCGGTGTCTCGATCGCCTGGCCGGACGATGAGTTCGTTGTAGTGCCTTGGCCTGGTGCGGATTTGTAGTTCGCCGACGTCGCCGCCGTCTTTGAAGGTGTTGACCGGCATGGTCCAGTAGCGGCCGATGGCTTTCGCGGCGGCCATTTCGCCGGCGGCGCCCTCGATGTGGATGCTCCAGGCGTTGTCCGGGTCGGCTCCGTACTGGTCTTGTAGGCGGAGCCGGATGGATTCGATCTGCCGGAGCGCTCCGACCATGGCGGCGTGCTGCATCTCCACAGGGCTTAGTGATACGTCTACGACCAACAGCGTCCTCCGATGTGGGATGGCGTCATGACGTGCGCAGCCGGACCCAGGCGATCAGCGATGCCGGGTCGTTGAAGGTGATGGGTAGGTCGTCGTGGCCCAGCCGGGCGGGAAGTGCCGTGGTGGTCAAGGCGACGGCTATACCACCGGCCCGGACGATCTGCCGGAGAACATGTTCGGGGCACCCGTCCAGCGACCAGCTGGTGCGGGCGGAGCGGCGGCTGGTCGTCGTGATCGTCAGTCGCTGCCCGGTGACCCGTGCCGAGGTGTGGCGGGCCTGCCGGGGAAATTGTCCGTTCGGCGCGGTGAATCGCAGATGGCGGAACTGGCTGAGCGTGACGTCCTGCCAGTCGCCTCCTTTCTCGTGGCGTAGGACGAGGTGCTCGCATGAGGGGTTGACCACGGCGACCGGCAGATCCGTGTCGGAGGGCTCGCCTCCCTGTCCCTCGCCGAGGCAGCCGGCCGTCAGTGAGCAGGTGGGGCTGGTCAGGTTGACCGGTGGCGTCCCGGACGGGCGGCAGGTCGCGTGGTGCATCGAAACGATGACCTCGTCGCGACCCTTGACGTGGTCGATGTTGACCTCGGCTTTGGTACCTAAGGCGAAGCCGCATGTCTGGCAGTTGACCGGCCAGAGCCTGGTCAGCCAGGGCTGAAGCTGTTCCGGGGCGATCGTGGTGGCCAGGCTGTCGGCTACCGTGATGCTGTAGGAGCTGATTCGCTGGAGTTTTTCGGTGGCGAGGGCGTCGAGGTCGGGGTCGTGATGTCCGTCTTCCACGGTGCTTGCGCTGTCGAGGTGAGAGTGGCCGTGCAGCCCTGGGTCGGCCCAGGTCACTTGGCCGGCGGCGGCGAAGCCGAGCCGTCGCGAGTTCTGAAGTTCGGCATGCCGGTCGAGGTCGTCATACGGTCGGCCTTCTGGTGATCGCACACCGATCATGGGACCGAAGATCACGATGACGTTTCCGGTGGCGCTGGCTTGCTCTCGCCACCGGTTTGGTATCGATACCGCACCTGTGGCGATGACCTGACCGAAAGGGTTGGTCAATTCCACCCCGCTGCTGGTGGGGCGCGCATGCCAGTCGCGGGCCACGTCCGGCGCGGTGTCGGCTGTGGTCAGCCGGTGCATGCCGGATCCGATCACCATTTCGACACGGGCCTCGGTCTTGACTCCGCTATCGCCGCGAGCCATGCCGATCATCCTGCGAGGTTCCAGCAGCAGTACCGGAAATGGTTGCCTTGGCTGATCCGGGATCGTCCACGACAGGCGCAGTGCTGGATCATCGCTGAAGGTGACCTTGGCGCAGACGTCGCGGTCGTCCAGCTGGCGTTCCAAGTCCGCCGTGGACCGCATGATCTGCGCTCCTGGCGGTGCGACACGGTCGGCCATCTCGCGCTCATCGGGGTGGGGGAACACCGCCGATGTCGGCTGCCCGCCGAGCTTGGCCCAGGCGCCGTACACCGATCCCGATCGCATCGCCGCCGCGAGCAGCGACATATCGATAACCGGAGCTGCTGGAACTGAGCCGCAGAACAGGAGCAGGCACCGGCCGGCATAGCGCATTCGGTCCAGGAGGTCGGCCTGGACGTCAACCAGCTGGTATTGCAGCGCCGGGCCGTGCAGCGTTATCCGGCCGCGGCCACGCGTGGTTGATACCTGCGCCGCCCAGGTCGTGACATCGGCCTCGGGCATCGGATGATCCGGGGTGAGTTGCGTGAGCCCGACCAGCTCGGCGGTTTTCTCCCACCACGCCTGCCAGCGGCCGTCAACAACATCGCCGACCTGGACGTCGACTTCCGGGTTGAGCAGGATCGCCGGCACTCCCCAGACCTGCGGGTTCGAAGAAGCTTCCTCGCCAGCAGGGACAACGGGTAGTACGAAGACCGTGAAGTGATACTCAGTGGGTGGCGCGGCGGGCCGCCGCCCTGCGGGATGAATGATCAGTGACGACGGCTGGCATGACGCGTGTGCCGGCATGACCAGGAGCGGGTCGGTGGCGGCGGTGTGCACGGTGATGCTGACTTGGGAGTCGGTGAGCGTCGTGTGGCAAACGGGGCAGTCGCCACTGGGCTGGATCCGATTTGCAAGATCGCTGGTCGCCCGCTCGCCAAGATGGCGTCGAACCTCGGGTGCGATAAGGAGTTGGGCCGCGTCCACGGGGAGCCTTCCGCTGTCGTCAGAAGCTGTTCAACCCCTAACGACGCATCGATGTCGGCAAACCTAACTGCCTCCCGGCAAGAAATTCAGAGAATCTTGGCGTGCAGCCGCTACCATGCCGCTCCTGCCTTTACCCCGGCCGCGGAGTCTGCTGCTGCCGCAGGTCAGACAGTGGTTGCCGCGATAGTCAGGCCCGTCAGAACGCTTCGACAAGCTCCTGCATCTGCCTACGGTCGTGTTCCGCCGCCTCGGGCCGCGTGGGCAGAGCGATGAACTCGGCGACGTACTCCTGGGCATCTCGATCGCCGCCGTCGGCGGCACTGCGCCAGCAGACCGCTGCCTCCTTATCATGGCCGAGCAGCTCGAAAAGCTCGGCCGCGCGCCGGGCGCAAGATGGGCTGGATAGCGCATGGCGGAGGTGGTGACGCACCTCTTCAAGCGGGCTCAACCGCAGGTCGGCAGACGGCGTACAGTCTTCGATGTCCGGGTTTTCGAGATCATCCGGCGCTGAGGCCGTCGTCGCGCTGATGATGCGCCGGAGCAGGGCATCGGTATCGACTTGTTCGACTGCTGTGGCGACACGCGCAGCGTCGCTACGTAGGAGTTCTTCAACGTTCATTGCGCCGCTCCTTCGCGGGAGGCGCCAGATGGGCCAGCTCCGTCCGTAACCGCTTCTTGGCTAGGGAATGATAGTTGTGCACGCTAGCCGGGCCTATACCCATCACCCGAGCGGTCTCGGCTAGCGACAGGTCTTCGTAATAGAAATGGTAGATGACCTCCCGTTGCTGCGGCGCCAGCCCGCGCACGGCGGCACGAACCTGATCCGCCACATCCACTTCTCCCTCGGCAACCGGCACGGAGGATGGTCGATCCTCATGATCGGCAACCAGGTCCGTCGGAGGACGGGCACTGCGC
This sequence comes from Catenuloplanes indicus, assembly GCF_030813715.1. Classification (NCBI taxonomy): domain Bacteria; kingdom Bacillati; phylum Actinomycetota; class Actinomycetes; order Micromonosporales; family Micromonosporaceae; genus Catenuloplanes; species Catenuloplanes indicus. Next base: position 4,005,134 of record NZ_JAUSUZ010000001.1, on the reverse strand, counting down.
CGGCGCAGGTCATCGCGGAAGCAGTTCAGCAGCGTACGTGCCGCGTAGCCGCGGCGATCCGCGACCGCCGCGCGCTCAGTTGACCATGCTCTGAAGAGGCGGACAAAAGTCTCATGGACAAGATCTTCAGCCCACTGCCGGTCACCGCACCTCACGTACGCGTACTGCAGCAACCGACTCACGTTGGCCCGGTAGAACTCCGTTTGATCCGCCCGGATCACCGCGACGTCGTTCCTGTTCATCCGCCCTCGTACAACCAGTCGCTCACGACGGGACTCGGCGACCCGTGCGGTGCGACAGCTACGCCCGCGGTCGAGATGCGGACCGCTGGCAACTGAACGACCGGACATCACGATACGCCATAGTGTGGTCACTTAGCGACATGTCTGGATGGGTCGTGGTCTTACGGTAGTTGTTCGAAGGCGGCTCACTGCCTTGTTCTGCGGCGCGGGCGTCAGGCCGAAACGGTTCGAGGCTGGCGCGCAGACGAGTTGCCGGCACTGGCGGGTGAACGGCGTTCAGGCCCGGACGGTGGCCGTGCCGATGCGAAAGGCCGGTCATTGCCGGCCGTCGGGCTTGGGCATGCGGACGCGCAGGTCCCAACCGGCGAGTCCGGTTCCGCGGTACGGCACGAGCGTGGTCGGGAAGGAGCCGGCGTCAGGGCGGCCGGCCGTCTCCCACCGGTCTAGCCAGGTCCGCAGGATCGTCAGGGACGGCGAGTGCGGGGTGTCGGCGATGATGGTGCCGTCGGCCAGGATCACGGCGGCGGTATCCGGGGTGGTGTGCCCTATCCCGCGGACGCGATTCCGTAGCGACACGAGGCTGACGTGCCTGTCCCCGAGGGCGGCCGTGTATGCGGTCCACGATCGCCATGCCGTCGACATGTCGTGATGGGCCGCGGTGTGCCCGGCGTGGAGAAGTCGGTCGAGGGCTGCGCGGGCGCCGGTGCGCAGGGGGTCGTCGTCGCGCCAGGCGATGGAGATCCAGGACGGGTCCGGCTGGTGGTCGCAGTAATCGACCCAGCGGCCGGGGATGGTCAGCGCGTCGTCGACCGCGGTCGCGGTACTCTGCGCGTAGCCGCCCCCAGTGACGTCCAACAGCTGGGGCCGGCCATCCCGAACGGTGATGGTGGCGATCAGCGTGGTGGACGGCAGCGCGGCGATTGGCAAGCAGGCGACGATCCGTCCATCATCCTCCACCTGATCTACCCACGTCCGGGGTAGTCGGGGCGGCGCGCACCAGGCCACCATGCGGTGGTAACTCGCGGCAGACGGGTAGTCGGCGAGGCCGTCGGCGACGTGGAGGTCGACGCCGCGGATGTCGTGCTCCCGGTGGATCGCCGTGGCGCGGGCGACGAGCTCGTCGCTGATGTCGATGCTGGTGACCCGGCCGTGCGGTCCGCAGAGGCTCGCGAGGATGGCGCTGCTGTACCCGGAGCCCGTGCCGATCTCCAGGACCCGGTCCCCGGGCCGTACCGCCAAGGAGGTGATGTCGCGGCGGATGGCCGCAGGGTCCGAGCGGTGTACCGTCTCACCCCACTTCGGATGGTGGGTGTAGGCGAGCGCAGGTACGGCATCGAAGGCGTCATCGAGTGAAGTCACTGCCGTTCTCCGAGCTCGCACGGGTTAGACCGGAAACTGGTGCTCAGTTGATTGTCGCCGCCAGCGTGCGTTCTGCGAGGTGCACCGCTGTGGTCAACGTCGACAGCAGCGTGTCGGGCACCGTCATCGCGCCCAGGCCAGCCGATGCCACGATGCGGCCGAGCTCTTCGCGTTGTGGCGGCGACAGCTGGGCGTTGGGGTGGCGAAGAATTTCGCGCGCCGCATATCCATCAGGCGCGTCGAGGGTCTCGGCCGTCACCTGATCGATGAGACGCTGAGCCTCGCGTCCGTGGCACTCGCCGGTGAGGGTGGCTGCGCTAAGGGCCCAGCGAGCCCGATAGTGCTCGTATCCGGGTACGGGGTGATGCGCGTAGTAGCTGTCGTGCATCGCGTGTACCGCGTCGGGGCGAGTGTCGGGTGTGGCGCACATGACCGCGAGGCATGAGCCAACCTGATGTTCCCAGGGTTCGGTGAGCGTGCTGTCGGCGAGGAAGCTCCGAGCCGTCGTGATGCCGTCGTGTAAGAGGTGTCCGATCGTGGCGGCTTGGCGGCCTTCGAGCAGGTGCAGTCCGACACCGTTGAGGTTCTTTGCGTGCTGTGCGGCCTCGTTCCATCTGCCGGCCAGGGCGTGGATGCGGATCCCTTCGTTGAGGTACTGCAGCCACGTCCATCGGACGAGATCACGACGACCTGCCGTTGATCCGGTGAGTACTGCCAGCGGCAGGGTCCGGGTTCCGATTGCCAGGTTGGTGCTGGTGGTGATCGCCTGATACATCGCGTGCAGCAGTGCGAGGGCGGGTCGGCCGGCGTCGGCGCGGATGCGCAGGCGGACCAGGTTGAGCACGGGCTCGAGGAGATAGCCGGCGTGCAGTGTGGTAAGCGGACCGGGTCGCAGGTAGACGTCGATGTGCTGCCAGCACCACAGTGTGGCCAGGTCGGGCAGTCCGCAGTCGCTGGCGATCAGCGCCGCCATGTTGAGGACGTTCGCGGCCTCCTTCATGTCGGCGCCGGCGTGTGCGGCGGTGGCAGCTTGGGCGACTGCGGTGACGCGTTCGGTAAGAGCGGGGCAGGCGGGGCGTGGCCGTCCGACGAGCGGGAAGTAGCGCATCGCGGCGCGGACATGCCTGGGGATGGTGGCGATGTCCATGGCTAACTCCGAGGGAGGAACGCTGTGGTGGCCGCGCGCGCGAGGATGCCTTGTGTGGCGGCGGAGAGCCCGAGTCGGTTCCAGTGAAAGATGACGATGTGGGCGGTGACGGCGCGTATCCCACGGTGGAGAGTGCCGTTCGCCGCTGCGGCAGCGAGCTGCTGGCCGGCGTTGGTGTGCGCGGTATGCCAGGGTGCGGCGTGGTGCGCGGCGCCCCCGGGTTGGAACAGGGCGTGGGCGGTGTCGGGGACGGCGAGCAGCGCGCGTACGTTGTCGGCCAGCATGTTGAGCCTGCTGTCGTCGGCTCCCGCTGTCGGACGTAGCTGGGCGACTCTCGCGAAGACGTCACCGCGTTCGAACCAGTCCAGGCCGGCGGCGTGTAGGAATCCACCGAGCAGGAGAAGCGACAGCTCCCGGCGGCCCAGGGGTTGCCGTGGTTGACGGAGGTAGTGCAGGACACCTCGGCTGTCGGCGCAGAAGAGTTCGTGGGCGATGGCGATGCCGGTAGGGCCGCCGAACGCGGTGGTCTCTGGTTCGTAGACGGCAGGCCACCAGCGGCTCGCGCCGCCGGTGGCGGTGAAGCCGTCGAGGATGCGGTGGACGGTGGTGATGTCGGGGTCGGCGAACCGGAGGCGCCATTGCGGGTGTTTGCGCAGGAACCACCATCCGCCGATCGCATCCTGGTGGTACAGCTCGTCTAGGCGTGGCCCGAGTTGGTGGGCTACGGCGTGTTCTGCGGCGGCCCAGTCGGGGAATGCGATGCGTACCTGATACCAGTGGTGGTCGGTGTGGTGCTGGAGCGCGGCACGTCCGGCTGCCTGGTAGATGTCGACGGCGTCGGCGAGCTCGGCCGTGCTGACTCCGGTTGAGGCGGCGGCCTCTGGCAGTGGGGTGCCGGCGAGGACGCGTTGGACGGTGTCGGCCAGCGGTGTGGCGGTCAGGTGATCAGTAGACATGTGTCCCATCCGATGGAGGCGGCACCGTGGCGGATCGTCTCGGCGGCTAGGAGGATGCCGGCGTTCCCGGTCAGGAGCCCGGTGTTGGGCGCCGTAGGGGTTCGCTCGATGGCAGAGTGAAGGGCGGACGTCAGGACGGGCAGGTGCTGAGCGAGTGTGGGGTGGTCGCTGTCGGCGGCGGCTCGGTGCATGGTGAGGGTGAGCCCCGCGAGGCCGTGGCATAGGCCGAGATCGGTGAGTCGGCTGAGGTGCCGGTCGGTGAGGCAGTCGGTGAGGGCTTGTTCGGCGATGCTGCGCAGGGCCCGGTTGCGGGTGGTGATGGCGGCGAGCTGGAGCGCGCGGGCGATTCCCGGGGTGCCGTAGCACCATGAGGGCCGTCCCGGCGCCACAGCCGAGATGCGGCCGGTGTGGAGTTCGTCGAGGGTCAGCCACTGCGGCCACCACGTCGCGCCGTTGGTATCGGTTTGCTGCCATCGGGCGAACCAGCTGGTGAGGTCGTTGATGGCTTCGGCGTGGCCGTCGACGAGGTGCCCGTGGTGCATGGCGAGGGCTAGCAGGGCGAGAATGCCGGCGGCGCCGTGGGCCATGCCTAGGTTTGCGTGCCCGCCCGGGGTCGGCAGCGTGGGGTCGGGGTCATGCGTGACCCACCATCCCGGCAGCGGGTCCTGCGCGCGTGCGCGGGGCAGGATCATCTGGGTCAGGTAGCGCAGTAGGTCGGTGAATTCGTCGCTGCCGGGGGCCCGGTGCAGCAGCAGGGCGCCGATGCCGGTGAGCCCGTGGAACAGGTCGTACTCGCGGTGTGTGGCGGCGGTGCTGTAGGCGATGCGTGCGCGGGCGGTGGTCAGCCGCGCCCGGGTGAGCCGCAGAAGGTACGGATCGAGGTTCATGGCCGCGGGTCGGTAGCGGTCGTCTGCTTGTGCGGCGCAGTGAAGAAGGAGCCCGATGGCGGGAGCGCCGTAGTACAGGCTGGCGTGCGGGCCGGCATCTACCGGACCGGTGGCCACGGCGTGGACTCCCGCGCGGGCGTCTGCCCAGGTTCCGGTACCGGCGTGTGCCCGCACGAGCTGGAGGAGGGCGAGCCCGGCGGGCCCGTCGGCGAGCGATTGCCGGATCGCTGCTGGCGTGTCCAAGTTGACGGCCGGTACGTCGGAATTCTTGATCATCGCTGGCCTCGGGCGAGGGCTCGCTGAGCGGCGGCGCGGGCCAGCCGGTGTGTGACCTTCTCGAACGCGGGATCGAGACCGAGCGCGCGCACGTGGTGGTCGCGGAGCAGCGTCGGCAGCACGCCGGCCGGGTTGCGCTGGCGGGCCAGAAGCCTGAAGTAGCGTCCGAGTGCGGCATCTCGCGCTTCCCATGCCGAGATGAGTTCCGCTGCCCATGGTGGTGCCGGCGTGGTGCGGGTGGTGTCGACGAGAGTGAGTGTGTGCTGGTTAAGGGCGCGATCTGATGGACCGGTCTGCCGAGGAACGTGACGTGCGATGTTCTGGTAGCCGGTCGCGGCATCGGGGGCGAAGGCCGCCGCGATCCGGGTCATGGACACGGCAGCCAGCGCCTGCGCGGGAATACCTGTCGTTGCGGCGACGCCGATCTGGGCAACGGCGCAAGTGGTGTCCGCGCCGAACACGCTCTCGGCGGCGGTGAGGGCCTCGCCCCGGCCGTACCGTCCGGGCTGATCTTGGTAAGGCACGAACGACAACTGGCCGGGGAGGCCCTGGGCCATCAGGCCGGCAGCGAATTCCGCGAGGGCTGCTGCGGCGGCAGGATGCTGGTCCAGCGCGTGTAGGCGGAGGACCAGGATGAGGTGCTGGTCTGCGTCGACCCGCACGAGGTCGCGCTGGCGCAGGATCCACCAGCGGCCAACGACACCCGTCAACGAGGTGGTGAACGCGGGAAGGCGGCGGATGATGTCGTCGAAACGGGCCGGATTGCCTGCGAGCCGTGCCTGAATGATGGTGGAGCCTCCCGGCAGGAACTGTTCGCCGGGCGGCGAGAGATCGGGCAGCGAGCGCCTCGGCGGCGAGACAGCGGTCATCGGGATCAGCAGTTCCGCCGGGCGTCCGATCCAGCCGTGGTCCTCAACATCCGCGTCTTCATACAGCTCGACCCGTCCCGCTTGCACGAGCCGGTAGCGCAGCAGCGCCTGGTCAAGGTGATGGTCAAGGTCCAAGGGCTGTCGCAGCTCACCGTGGCAGAGCACGATACGGGCCGGCACCCGCCACCGCTCCCGCCAGGTCTGTAGCCTCGCCTCCCACCGATCCGCCTGATCGGCGGGTACATCGGTGCTGTTCAGCAGCCACCGTGCCGGAGCCAGAATCGTGCGCCGGTACCGCACACGCGGCAGGTACGGCAGGGTACGCGCGGCGCCGACATCGAAAGGGCCGAACACGGCGGTGCGGGCGTCAGCGACTTCGGCGAGGAACCGCGCTAGTGGCGGACTTTGTACGACCGTGTCCAGGGCATGTGGAATGTTGGGAATGACCCGACGGCCAGTGGATATCTGGACTAGATACATCTGGTCCGCGTCGGCGGTGACCGCGAGATCGTCAAGTGCGATCGCCCGCCCGGTGGGGTGCTCGGCGAGTGGTACGACATCGGGTAACACCTGCGGAACGCGGGCCACGTTCTCGTTGTACGGCCGGCGAGGCGGAAACGACAGCTGCACCGCCACCGCGTCGTCGTCCGGCGAGGAAGCGGCGCAGGCGGCGGTGAGCCGCGCACGATCCGGCCCGGCGAATAGATGTATGAAGCGGCCGGCCATGCTCGTCGGTGTGCCTGGCGCGGCCGCGAATCTCACTCGGAAATGACCTTGATCGAGTGCTGCGAGCGATCGGGCGTGAACGGCCACGCCCAGTTCGATCCTGGATGGCGGAATCACGTCCGCGGACTCCCCAACGCTCAGGGCGTCCACGTCAGCGTCTGTCAGGACGATCTCGTCGAGGCTGTCCAAAGCGGCCCGCTGCACCAGCGCCAAGAACACCGCATCGCGCTCCGTCACGCCGCGCCAGCTCGGATGGGCGCGCGGCGCACCGAGGTACCCAGCGGGGAATCCGAGGCTGGAGTCGGAGACCAGCTCGCGTACCGGCACGAGCGCACCCTGACCGTAACGGGCCCGGAAACGCGACCGGTAGTCCTGCCACGCCGTAGACCCGAACGGCTTCGTTGACACGCGCAGCAGCACGTCCGCCGCCTGGCTCGCCTCGATCAGTACCTGCCGCGGGATCCGGATGTGAGCATCGAGCCGGGTATCCACGGCCAGCACCTGTGAGGCGTCGGATACCAGCCCGCGCATTCGCGGTGCCAGCATTCCGCGCAGCTCGGCCGCGCGGACCGGATCGTCAGCCATGTTGTGTTCCTGGAGGAGGTCCCGGATCGCTTCCAGCTCTTCGAGTATCGGAGCGACGTCGTTGAGGTCCCGTCCACCGGCAGTGATCACGGTGCCGATGAGATGCGGCAGGGCATCAGCGACGGTCATCGGCGGTCGCATGTTCGTGAGCAGAAATCCCTGATGTAGCAGCCCTTCGACGACCGCCACCATCTGCTCGGTTCGCGCAGCCGGGAACGTCTCGCCTAGGGCGGCCACAAGGTCATCAAACCGCCGAGGGACCACGGCGAACCTCATCGCGGCCTGCACCGGCCGGGTGAAGCGCACGGACGCCTCACGCAGCGGTACCGCCTTACCGCCGCCGCGCTCAGCCCGCAGCGCAGTAATCAAACGGCCATCGCGAACTACGCTCGTGCTATCGGCAACCACGTACAACCGCTGACGCAACGCAACATGACGTTCGAGCACACTGATGACGGCCAAGAGCCACTCGCTGTCGGCGCGTGCGATCGCCCGATGCCGCAGCCCGACCGACGCGCTCGCCGCTCCGCCATCCGCCAGCGCCACACCGGCGAACACGCCGAACGGTGTGACGCGACGCTGCCACCTCAGCACATACCCGGCGAGCGACAAGACCGCACGACGTAGATCTTTGACCGGGGCGTCGCCATCTGCATGCGTGACACGATCGAGGTGAGCGGCGAGGCTCGGGCTGGCCAGCATGATTGCGTCTCGCACGTCGGCACGCGACCACGCGCTCTTCAGCCATTCGGCGCCTTCTCGACGTACCGCGGCGTCGTCGGCCATGCGGAGCTCGGAGGGTGCGTCTAGGTCTGCCGGGGCGGTGGTGGCGCGGACGATGATGGCATCGCTGCACCGGAAGATGGGCGTGACGGTCACGAGTCGCCTCCTCGACATGGGCCGGGCAACGGTGGCTTGCGAGGGCTCCGGCACGGTGCCCGATGGATAGGGCACCGTGCCGGATAGGATCAGAGCGGTTCGCTCGCCTTGGTCGTGCACGCGCTGGTGCTGCAACTGTTGCCGCAGCCGTCGCTCGTGCTGCACATCAGCGTTACCAGCGGGGTGGTGGACTCCACGACCGTCATGTCGAGCACGAAGTCGTCGTCCGTGAGCGCGTCACCCTCGGCGAGCGCGGTCGGTGATGCGTTGTGCAGGTCGTGTGTGTCAGCAACGCCGCTTCCGGTGCTGACGCTCAGACGATCGAGTACCTCGAGCATCCCTTCTCACTCCTCGTATCGGTGGGACAGTAGGGGTGGTACACCTGGCTGCGGTGGCTAGCTCACCTCCGGCCAGGAGATCGTGAGCACGCCGTGCGTCTTCTCCAGCACGGCGACGTTGCCGGCAGCCTCACCCGGACCGCCGGATCCAGCCGGCCAGTACGCGAACGTGGGCGCCGGTCCGCGGCGGGCGTGCCGGTCCCACGCCCGGATCTGCGCGGCCATCGCCGCAGCGGCCTCCTCGCCGTGCGGCCCGTAGGCCCGCGCACCGAGTTCGGAACCGGAGCCGCCCGCGGCCGGCCGGAACGCGAAGTAGGCGAACGAGTTACCGCGCACGACCCCGAACGGGAACCAACCGCGCTCCGCCGAAAGCGCCGTGCCCTCCTCCGCGTGAAGCAGACAGAACCCGGGCAGGAAACCCGCCATCCACAGGTAGAGGTCCGCGAAGGACTCGCTGCCGGCCACTTCGACCTGCGACCACGCCTCGCTGCGCCCGGTCGCCAGCACACCGTCGAGCAAGCGCGGATCGTCGGGCACGCCGAGATCGAATCGCAGGCTCACGGCGCCGCCCTGCGGGTCAGGCAGCCGGAGGATCCTTTCGGGCCGGGCGCTGTCGCCCTGCATCGGTACGAACCCCGCCACCTCCGTGGACGTGCTTACGAGGCGATCACCGTCACGGCGGAACGCGATCGTGCGAGTCACCCCGTTCATCCGTAGCGGCACCACAATCACGCCCTCCGACGTGAGTTGCGACAGCCACGCCGGCAGAACGTCCCATACGCCGACCGTCACGATGATCGCGTCGAACATCTCCTCGCCTGGTACGACATGCGCGGCGTCGAGCTGCACCACCCGGACCCGGTCGCCATACCCGGTTTCGGCCAGTAGCGCCGTGGCGCGGGACGTGATGTCCGGGTCGATGTCAACGGTCACCACGGCGCCGTCAGCGCCGACCACCTCCGCCAGCAGCGCGGCGTTGTAGCCGCCGGAACCGACCTCAAGGACCCGCATACCTGCGGTAACGCCTGCCTGCTCGATCTCTCGGGCCTGGATGTACGTGGCGCTCACCGACGACAGATGCTCCCCGTGTTCGCCCGTCTTCGTGATCACAGACCTGTCGATCGCGTACACCACTTCTAAAGGAGTATCAGCTGGTACGAAGAGGTGGCGCGGTACGGTTCGGAATGCGTCCGCGACAGCGGGACTGACGATCAAGCCATCCGTAACCAGCTGGTCCACCAAGGCTGTACGAAGTTCGTAAGCTCGTTCGCTATCGCTTTGCATGCTTTGCGCCTGAGTCACTCGGCACTCCATTGTTGTAGCGTTCGTTTCCGCTCGCTGGCTAGCCGGGGCGTCGACCCTTCCAGCGTTCCGAACGCGATCAACCGAAACGATCATGATCGCGAGCGTGCGGCTTGCTGCGTTGGCTGAAAGCTTAAGGTAGATGCAGCCCGAGTTTCGCCGCCGTCCACTGTCAGCCTTGTCGGCTGACAGTGGACACGCCTCGTAGTTGAGTCGATCATTTCATGTAACGTTCGATGGGAGTGGCCGGATGTCCGGAAGGCCGGTCCCAGCGTGCCGCACTCTCGCTCGGGAGGAGAATCATGCCGAAGCGGATGACGTCAGCCGCTCTGAACTTCGGGAGCCGACTCAAGCAGTTGCGTGAAGAGGCAGGGATGTCGCTACGGCGATTGGGCAAGGAAGTCCACTGTTCTCACGGATTTCTTTGGGATCTTGAGAACGGGACCAAGCGCCCGAGTGCGGCGGTCGCCAGACTGCTCGATGATGTTCTGAAGGCGGGCGGCGAGCTTTCTGCTCTACTGGGCGAAGCGTCGGCTGATGTCAGCCGACGGACTGCGGTAGACAAATCTGAGACCATCGGAGTTCGGGTCGGGCTAGATTTTGTGCCCGAGTGGCAAGATGGAATAGAAAACGCTGTCGAACTTTGGCGAGGCGACTTGAATAGGCGTGGCTTCCTGCGAGCGGCATCTTTTGAGGCGGCAGTTTTTCTGTCACCTGCTATGAGGTGGCTTATGTCGCCACTAGATGAGCGACCGGCTGGTGGTGGGGAAATGCTAGTAGGTATGCCGGACGTTGAGACGGTCCAGCAGATCACTGCAACGTACAGACGGCTCGACAATCGTTTCGGCGGAGGTCATGTCCGTGAGGGAATCGTTCGCTTCCTGAGTGACGAAGTCGCCGTGCGTATTGGCGGTAAATATGACATCAGTACGGGACGACAACTACTGTCTGCGGCTGCGGAAGCGACGCAACTTGCGGCATGGTCATCCTACGATGCTGGAATGCATGGCCTCGCGCAGCGATACATGATCCAGGCACTAAGGCTTGCGGCGGGAGCGGGTGACCGAGCGCTGGGCGCCGAAATTTTGGCAGCGATGAGCCATCAAGCGGCATATAACGGTGCTCACGTTGAGGCCGTCGACCTGGCCCGAGCGGCGGGTCGAGCGGCAGTTGAGGCCGGCGTCGCTGCAATTCAAGCAGAATCAGCGGTTCTTGAAGCCCAGGGCTATGCGGTTGGTGGCGACAGCGCGTCATGCGCGTCGGCACTGAGTAGGGCTGAGGTTATATTCGATAAGGCTGACCGGGCCAGCGATCCGCAATGGATTGGTTATTTCGACGAAGCGTATCTCGCGGCCAAATTCGGGCAGTGTTTCGCGGCGCTTGGTCGTGGCGAAATCGCACAACGCTTCGCCGCTCGTTCACTAGACATGGATGGTGGTGAGTACGCGCGCGGTCGGCAGTTCAATCTTGCGTTGTCGGCAATTGCTCATGCTCAAGTCGGGGAAATTGAACAGTCTGCGCATATCGGCATGCAGGCAGCGGACGCCGCAGATGGGCTCACTTCGATGCGGTCACGAGACTACCTGCTGGATATTGCCAATAAGCTCTCAAAACACGTCGGCCTTCCCTCGGTTCGGGACTACATGGAGCGGGTTCGCCCGATCGTCGAGCGGCTCTAGAGTTTGCCTGATGCTTGCAATAGAAGGGTCGCAAGGAGGCCGGACACCGATCCGGCTCCAATAATAGATCCAGATGCGATGAGGTCTTGTATGTCTGCGAGTCTGATCCAGGCGACTTTTTCGGCCTCGTTCTCATCCAGTGGCCCGCCGGTGTAATCCGCACCACGAGCTAGATAAATCGTATTTAGCTGATCAATGGTTCCAATCATGGGCTGGAAATCGATCAGCTTCTCCAGGCTCCGTGGTCGCCATCCGGTTTCTTCCTCGACTTCACGCATGGCGCAATCAATGGCACTTTCGGCCGGATCGAGATACCCGCCAGGAAGCTCCCACACCCATCGATTGGCGATGAAGCGGTGGCGCCAGAGCATCAATACGCGATCATCGTCGTCAAGGATGACGACCATTGCAGCGTTCGGTACCCGTAGAACGTATTGCTCAAATCGAACGCCGTCTGGGAGTTCCACGTCGGCAACGCTTAAGATGGAGCGCCGGCTGTCGTCCACGACGCGCTCGCCGTGAATGGTCCACTCGCTAGCGCGCTTTGGCTGCGTACTCATGGGCAAACCCTAGCTTGGCAGCCGACAGACCGACACTGCGGTGCTGGTCGGCCGACAAGCGGCTGACAGCGGATGTCTTTGCCTGCGGTACTGAGATTGCCACGCTATTGACCGCAGGTTAAGGCGCAGGGAGAAACTGGCCCTGCCGGAGGGCCGAGCTATCCGGCTTCGGGCTCTAACCCTCGCCTGCTCAAGCGTCTCCGATGCCCGGAATGTAACAAGCGCGGAGGGTTGCCATGCCGGCGCCGACCATCAGCCCTGCGGATCGCAAGGCACCAGAAGTTCGACCATCGATCTCGTACGAACGAGACCAGAAAGTGTGGGTCTTCCAGCGCAGATGGCTCCCCGGGGCGGTCGAAGCCGCCTCCACCGGGTCTGTTCGCGTGCGCCACCTCGTCGGAGCGAGCGCGACCGGTGTTGATGACTTCATTGCGGACCGCGTCATGCACCGAACTGCGGAAGAGGCCATCGACCCACAGCTGGAGACGGCATGAGCCGGCCATACGGACGCCATGCCGGGCAGCAAGCTGACGGAACACCTCGCGTAGCGAGCTCTTCGAGCGCTCGTGATCAGCCAACGGTGCTGATCCCTGCCGTTGGCAGTCGAGGTGCCCACAAGCAGGCCGCCGTCGACTTCTGGTGGCTCGCGCATCGGGACGGTACCGGCGCCTCAGTGCTTCACCGATCGATCACCTCGATCGGCTTGGCTGCGGCGCTGCTGTGGGACATGCGGGACCAGTTGTTCATTACCGCTGACGGGATCGCGGTCATCGACGAACGGGTGTCCGCCGAGCCGACGGAACAAGGGCTCTTAAGCCGTCTGGTGGCCGAGGGCACTGCTCACCCGCCGGGTACGTGGCTCGACGTCGTCGCTGCGGACGGGATTTATGACCAGACCGCACGGCGCCTGATCAATGCCGGCCAGGTCAAAGCGGTCGGCTGGCCCCGGAAGCGGTACCCGTACGTGGGCGCGGACCCGACCAGAGCAGCCTGGCCCGCCGGGCGACTGATGAGCAGCTTCCGCCTCCACGGGCAGTTCGAGGACGACGACCTGATCCTGGTCGCGCTTGTCCTCGCCTGTGGTCTGGACGAGTACGTGTTCTACGACGATCACGCGCAGGCCGTCGCCCAAGCCCGCCGCGAGGTACGCCGCGGCGATCAGGTCCTGCAAACCCTGTACGTGTGCACCGAGGCCGCGGTCGCGAAGGCCGTCACGGTCCGTCGGTGACGGCCACCACCATCCCCTCTCGCATTCTCTTGATGTCTGGAGTCACACGTATGCGTACGCATAGCAAACGGCCGGTCAGTGTGGCGGACACGCTTGCCGGTGCCCGGCTAGGGATAGCCGACCTGGTGGTGATGGTGACCTCGGCCGCCGCGCCGATGACGGTCATCGCTGCCGGTGCCACGTTGCAGTGGGCGGTCACCGGTCAGCTCGGTATCCCGATCGCGTACCTGGCGGTCGCGGCGATCTTGACCGTGTTCGCGGTAGGCCTGGTCGACATGAGTAGCCACATCACCAACGCGGGCGCCTTCTATGCCTACATCACTCACGGTCTCGGCAGACACCTCGGCGTTGGTGGTTCCTTCATCGCGGTGCTGGCCTATAACGCCATGGCGGTCGGCATGCTCGGTGGTGCTGGCGCGATCGCCTCATCCTGGCTGGCCGACCAGTTCGACGTGTCTGTGCCGTGGTGGATCTGCGGGCTGAGCTTCTGGGCGCTGGTGACGCTGTTCGGCGTGTTGAGAATCGACCTGAACGGCCGTTTCCTGCTGTTCCTGCTCGGCGGGGAAATTCTTGTCGCGGCGGGTCTGGCCGCGGTCCACGTCGCGCATCCGGCGGGTGGGGTGCTGACGTTCGACGCGCTGAATCCCTGGTCATTGTTTACCGGCAGCGGTGCGGTGCTGATGGTCATCGGTGTCACCGGGTTCGTCGGTTTCGAGCAGACGGTGGTCTACGCCGAGGAGGCCAAGCGCCCGGAACGCACCGTCCGGCAGGCGACGTTTCTGTCGTTGGCGCTGATCGGCGGCCTGTACGCGTTCGCGTCTTGGGCGATGTCGGTGGCCGCAGGCCCGGACAACATCGTTGCGATGGCCACCGAGCACGGCACCGAACTCACCTTCGTCCTGGCCGGCCCGTACATCCCGGCGTTCGTCAACATCCTTGGGCACATCCTGTTCGTGACGTCGCTGCTGGCCGGCTACCTCGCCTTCCACAACACCGCGGCCCGCTACCACTACTCCCTCGGCCGTGAAGGCGTCCTGCCCAGCTGGCTCGGCCGGATCAGCGCCCGCACCGGTGCCCCGATGGCCGGCTCGTGGCTGCAGTCCGCGATCGGGTTCAGCGTCGTCATGCTGTACGCGGCCATGAGCTGGGATCCCGAGCTTTACCTGTTCTTCTGGGGCACGTGCATCGGCGGGCTTGGCGTGCTCATCCTGATGACGCTCACGTCTGCGGCGATCCCCGCCTACACCTGGATCCGGCGCCGTAGCGGTGAAGCAGCCAGCCTCCTGCGCGGCGTCGTCGCACCGCTGGTCGCGCTGGTCCCGCTGACCTGGATTCTCGTGCAGACCATGCTCAACATCCACATCATGCTCGGCCTCGAACCGGGGGATCCACTCACCTGGGCGGCGCCGGTCGCGTTCCTGAGCGCGGCCGTACTCGGTGTGGTGTGGGCGACGGTGCTGCGCCGGGCGCGGCCCGAGGTGTACTACCGGATCGGCCGCGGCATCCGCGTCGACTCCCATCTCGCCCAGCCCGTCGGCCTGGCGGTCGGGAGCGCGCGATGAGCGCCAGCGCCGCGCCGGCGATCCGCAGTGTCGGTGCCGCCGAACTCCGGTCGGTGACCGCTGTGCTGGTCGACGCGCTGCTGGACGGCGACCTGGCACCGTGGCTGGCGGCGGACCGGGTCAGACGGTCCACGATCTACCCCGGTTACCTCGGGATGCTCGCAGAGCCGCTGTTGGAGCATGGTTCCGCGAACATGATCGGCAACGATGCGGTCGCCCTTTGGATCCGGGTCGAGGAATTGCTGCCGCCGGAGCCACGTGACTACGAGACGCGGTTGCGGCAGATGTGTGGTCCGCAGGTGCAGCGGTTCGCAGACCTCGACTCGGCGATCATCCGTAACCACCCGACCATGCGCCCGCACGCCTACCTCGCCTTCCTTGCCGTCACACCGTCCGCGCAGGGGCAAGGGCTCGGCTCGGCGTTGCTGGATCACGTGCACGAGCACCTCGACGCGATCGGACTCCCGGCCTATCTCGAAGCGACTGGCTCGCGGAACCGGCAGCTGTATCTACGGCACGGCTTCGAGGACTACGGCGATCCGTTCCCAGTCGGGCTCGGCGGACCGTTCCTGTACCCGATGTGGCGGGATCCGCGCACGTAAGACACCCCAATTTCGCTGGTCAGATAACCGTCTGGCCAGCGCCAATAGCCGGGCGGTGTGCCGGCGCATCCCCCGCGAGCCTTTCGGCATACCGCCCGCCCGACACGAAGACGAGGACCGCCGTGCCATCCACCGACGTACAACGCGGCCCGGACGAGCCGCTGGAGATCCGCCGCATCTACGGCCCGTACGGGATCTTCACCTCCGGCGCCCGGCGCCCGGTCGTGTTCGCCGGCGAGGACTACCTCACTGCGGCACACGCCATCACGGCCGCGAAGGTCACCGATCCCGCGCTCGCCGCACGGATCCGGATGGCTCCCAATCCGCGTGAGGCGAGGAAACTCGCCCGGCCATCGACGGTGCGCCCCGACTGGCCGCAGACCGGCCGCGACGTGATCCGCCGGGTGCATCGGGCGAGGATGATCCAGCATCCCGGGCTCGCCGCGACGCTGCGCGCCACTGGCCGGCGCCCCCTGCTCGTCACCGATGCCATCACCGACGGTAACGAAGTCGGGCAGGCGCTCGAAGAAGTGCGCGACGAACTCGGCAAACCCGCAGACCCGGCCATCGCACGCGCGCAGACGCTGATCCCGGACCCGATACGCGACTGGCGGTGGGTGCTGTTCGGCACCGACCTCGTGGTCGCGATGCGCACCTGCAGCGTCACCATGCCGGCCAGCACCGCGTTCAAGCTGCTGCGCCGCATCGCCGAGACCACGCTGCCGGTCATTCACCACCCGCCGGACCTCACCCGCTGGCGAGTCCCTGGTGCCGCGGTCCTGCTGCACCACCCCGGCCAGCCGGCACCGGACAGCAGTACCCACCTGGCCACGCTCGTGCCGACGGCCGAGGTCACCTACGTGCACTGGCCGGACATCACCCCCGTCTCGCCGGACGGGCGCTGACCGGCACCGGTGCCGGGCTGCCCGCCGGCCCCCCCGATCATCTCGGCGAGGCAGCCCCACAGGGGTGGTGCGCCCCGTCAGACCCCCGGGCGGCGGGCGCACCACCCCGCCCCTGCCCGTTGCGCGTCGATAGGGAATTCCCGTGCGCCGCCCTTCCGCCTGCCTTGGCCGGATCACGGTGCTGGCTGCGACCGCTCGCCTGGCGCCGTCCGCGCCGGTGACGGCGGGCAGACCGCTTGGCGAGCCGATTACCGGGACACCGGCTCGCCGCCCTCGGGGCAGAGCCGACGCGGACCAGCCGCCGCACCGGCTCTGCCCCACCCCGCCTCACGTGCACAACCACAGACTCAAGGAGGACATCGTCGTGCCGCGCACCCGCCTTGCCGACGCCCGCGATCGCGGCACGGCCGGCACCGCGACGCGTGTTCCGGCGCCCGTCCCCGCCACGACGAGCGATCACCCCCACGCTCGCCGTGCCAGCCACCCACCCTGCGCCCTGCGTCGATCTCACCCCTCGCTGTCCGATCGCCCCGACCGGGGCCATCCACCGAGGGAGCCTGCCATGCCCGACCCCGGCACCGTCCCGATCCGCTCGAGCACCGCCGACGAACCCGCCATCGTCACGTTGCTGTCGGCGACCCTGCGTGGCGACCCCGTCCTGGCATGGCTGCACCCAGACGCCAGCGCCCAGCAGCTCGCCGACGCCGCCACGGCCGCCGCCCGGCAAGCGATCACCGAAGCACGCTCCCGAGGCACGATCGACATCGCCTACCTCGGCCCCGGCCGGGTGGACGGGGTCGCCGTGTGGTCCGACCACACCGAGGCAGCGGCCACTACCCCGGCCCTGCTCCGTCCGGCCGACGGGATCACACCCGCGCTGGCCCGTGCGGCCGGGCTCGGGCTGCTGCTCGATGTCGAGCATCCCGTCGGCCGGCACCACGACCTGCTGCACCTGGTGCTCGCCCCCACGCTCGCTGGCCGGGCAGGGGTGGTGCCGCGGCTGCTGGGCGTACACCATGACCGGCTCGACGCCGCCGACCTGGCCGCCTACGCGGTCGTGCACCGCGCGGCCGGACGCAACATGCTCCTGGCGCGGGGCTGGCAGGAACTGCGTCTGCTGAGCCCTGCCGATGAGGTCGGCGCCGCATGCCGGCCAGCGTGGGCGCTGCGCCGCGTGCCGGGACGCCGCGATCGTGCCGGCCACGAGCCGGGTGCGTGACCGGATGCTCTACGACATCGTGCCCGCGGCCGGCGCACCGACCATGGCGGCGCCCTCCATTCCAAGCGCGCAACGGGATACGCGCCGGTTCGACGGCGGCGCGACGCTGGCGTCCGCGATCGACGGGTGGATCGAGTGCGCCGTGCTCCTGGCCGGCCGCGGTCTGCAGATCCGGCAGTTCCTCCACATCGACGCGGGCCGGCCGGCCGCGCCCGCCGTGCACAACCTCGCCGACGTCGTCGTGCGCGACCCGCGGGTCGTCTACACCGACCACGATCCTCGCGTCGCCGCCGCCGGAGCCCGGCAGCTTCCCGCCGGCGGCTGCGGCCGGGTGCGGTTCCTGCACGTCGACCTGACCACGGCTGGCTCGAGTGCGCTCGACGATGTCCGTGCCGTCCTCGACCCGCGTCAGCCGGTCGCGGTGATCGTCCCCCCGCGCGCCGGGCAGCGCGGCCCGCAAGGGTATGAGGCGGTGCGGAAACTGGTCGCCGGGCTACCGGCCGGGTCGCTGCTGGCGCTGGCGGCCGCGACCGCCGATGCGATGCCCCGTGCCGAGCGGCGTGCGCGGGAGGCTGTGGGGGCGTCGCCGCACTGGTACTCGTACGCGCAGGTTGAGCGGCTGTTCGACGGCCTCGATCTGCTTCCGCCCGGTGTGCTGCCCGTACGGCGCTGGACGAGCACCCACCACGCCACGCAGATGCCGCTGGCCTGGGCCGCTCTCGGACGTCGGCCATGAACCATCCCCGAATCCGCCGTCACCGCGGGAAGCCGGTGACGGCCGACGCGATCCTGCGCTGGCAGCAGACGCGTGCGTGGATGTCGATGTGGTGGTGGCTCGCGGTCGAGAAGGTGCTGCCGCCGGCGGTCTCTCGCCGGGTCGGCCCGGCCGCCACGGTCCGCCGCGAATACCTGACGCTGCTACGCGCCGCCCAGCAGGCCGGCGTGCGGACCGGTGGCGGTCATGTGGTGGTCGTCGACCTTGACGACACGCTCATTCACGACGTGCCTGCCGCCCGGCTGGCCGTCAGCTTCACCCTTGCCGGGCTCGGCCTGCCCGCCGATGCGATGTCGACCAGCATCGTGCTGGAGCACGCTCAGCGGGCGTGGAGCGCACATCCGCACCGCCGCACCGGGGCGCTGACCTACGTCAGCTCATGGGAGGCGCTGTGGCTGCCGGCCACGGCCGGTCTGCTGGAGCCGGTCGCGGCGTCCCTGAGCGGGCATGACGAGCGGGTCTGGTCGGTGGCGCTGACCGCGTTGCGCGCCGATGCGCGCCTCGCGCCGGAAGCGGCAGCAAGCTTCCGGCGGATCCGTGCCGGGCTACTGCGGCCGCTTCCCGGCGTACGGGAGTTCCTTGACACCCTGCGCGGAGCCGGTCACGTGGTGTGGCTGGCGACCAACGGCCTGGCCGCGCACCAATACCGCAAGATCGACGCCGCGGGGTTGCGCGGCTACTTCGACGCCATCTTCGTCTCCGAGGTGGTCGGCGCACCGAAATCGGATCCGGGGTTCGCGGCAGCACTGACCGCGGCACTCGACGCCACACGGCGGCGGGTGTGCATGGTCGTCGGCGACAGCGCGGTCCACGACCTCGGGCTCGCGGCACACGGCGGCTGGCCGGCGGTGCACCTGTGCACTGCCACGCCCTGCCCCGACCGGTCCGGCGCAGGCGAGGTCGTGCACACCTCAACGCTGGACCTGGCGCTGGACTACTGCCGCTGCCCGGACCCGGCGGTGGCGCTCGCGCCCGGTGAACGAGGCACGACGCGATGACCCGGCTGCTGCACGCCGCCCGCCCCGGGCACCGGCCGCCGGGCACGGCGCAGGCCCGGCACGCGCGATACCAGGGGCCGAAGGCACGGCCGGCCGGGTGCGGGAGGTGGCGCCGGTGATGGCGGATCTCGCGCTGCCCGGATACGAAGGGCTGGACCGGGAGACCGCGCGGTGCTTCCGGCTGCTGGTCTGTCACCCCGGCCCGGACCTGTCCGTGGACGCCGCCGCCGCGATCGTGGGCTGCACCCCGCGCACCGCCGCCCGGCGATGCGCGCAGCTCGTGGCGGCGGGCCTGGCCGCCGCTGCCCCGGCCGGGGACGGTATGCCTGCCCGCTATGGCGTGCCCGCCGAGATCGGTCAGCAGGCGTGCGCTATTGCCGACACCGCGGCTGACCGGGACGAGCTTCGGGCGCGGCTCGCGCAGTGGTACCTCGCTGGCGCCCATACCGCCGACACGGTCCTCACCCCGTGGCGGCGCCGCGACCGGATCCGGATCACCGGCCTGCCCGCCGATGTTGTCCGGCTGCCGAGCTACGACGCGGCCCTGGAATGGCTGGAGGCCGAACAGGACAGCCTCGCCGCCGTCGTCACCGGCCTCGCCGGCCGGCAGCCGCTGCTGGCCTGGCAGATCGCTGACGCCATGTGGCCGCTGTACCTGCTGCGCGGGACGCCCGTGCTGCGGCGTCGGCTGGAGCAGACCGCGCTGGACTGCGCGGAACAGCTCGCAGACCCGAGGCGGATCGCGCAGGCGCTGCTGCGCTACGGCGAGACCCTGCACGCGCAGGGCGAGCAGACCCAGGCGCTCGCGCTGCTGCGCGCCAGCCGGGACGCCGCCACCCGCAGCCACGACATGTGGGGCATCGCCGCGGCCACCGAGGCGATGGCGATGACCGCGAACAGCATGGGCGCGCACGACGAGGCGTACTACCTGCTCACACCCCAGCGCCTGGTGTTCAGGTCCCTGCACGATCTGCGCCGGGCCGCGCTGACCGAGCTGCACCTCGCGGCGGTCCACCGCGCGCGCGGCGAACTCGACCAGGCTCTCGCCGCGCTTACCGCCGCCGAGACGCTGCTGGACGCCCCGGGCACGCCAGCCGATCCGTACGCGCGGGCGCTGGTCCAGATCGCGCACGGCGAGATCCTCATCGCGCGCGGAGACCACGACACGGCGCGGGAGCTGCTGGTAGGCGCGCTGGTCACGACGACGACTCTGCACGCGCTGTCCGGGCAGGCACAGGCCCTGCGCCACCTGGGCGAGCTCGCTCTTGCCCAAGGCGACACCGCGCTGGCCCTGACCCGGCTGCACGCCGCCGTACGGCTGTTCACCGCGCACGGAAGCCACCACGAGGCCGGCGCCGTCAACGCGCTGATCGCCGCCGCGTCCCGGACCCGGCGGCATCCGACCAGACGAAGGGACTGACGTAGACCACATGTGTAGACATATGCCGCGGCAACTGCCCCGGACCGCCGCGGACTGGGTCGACCGCGAGCACCTGCTGACGGCGCTGGACGGGTTCGCCGACGGTGAGCGGCACTCGTCACCGCTGGTGGGCTTGGTCGGGATGGGCGGCATCGGCAAGACCGCGTTGGCCGTGCGCTGGGCGCACCACGCCGCAGATCGGTTCCCGGACGGGCAGATCTTCGTCCGTCTCGGCGCGCACGACCCCGCGGGCCCTCGCACGCCCGGGGACGCGTTGAGCGCGATGCTGCGCGCCGTCGGCGTTCCCGACGGCCGGATCCCGGCCAGGGTGGACGAGCAGGCGGGGTTGTGGCGCACGATCACCGCCGACCGGCGGATCCTGCTGCTGCTGCTGGATAACGCGGCCGGCCCGGACCAGATCGAGCCGCTGATCCCCGCCGGGCCGGCCAGCCTCGTGCTGATTACCATCCGCGACCGGCGCCCCGGGCTCATCACCACCGGCGTCCGGCTTCTGGCCGTCCCGCCGCTACCGGACGACGCGGCCGCCCTGCTGCTGCACCAGGTCGCTGGCGCGCACGCCCACCACGCCGCCACCGGGCGGCTGCTGGACTTCTGCGCGGGCCTGCCGCTCGCGCTCACCGTCACCGGCGCCGGCCTCGCCACCCTCCCGCGCGACGCCACCACCACCTTTACCACCGTCCACCACGGGCACGCCGACGTGCTCGCCGACCAGAAAGACGCGATCATGAACGCGTTCGCCGCCAGCTATGCCGGCCTGCCCGAAGGCGCCCGTATCTGCTACCAGGCCCTCGGCCTGCATCCCGGCCCGGACGTCGGGCTGCCGGTCATCGCCGCCGCTCTCGACACCTCACTGCTTGTCGCGGAACGGCATCTGCGGCGGCTGGTCCAGGCGAGCCTGGTCGAGGAGGAACCGGCCGGCCGGTACCGGATGCACGACCAGATCCGCCGGCACGCCGTCGTCCAGGCCGGCCGCGACCCCCAGCAGCGGCACCAGTTGCTCGGCCGGATCAGCGAGTGGTACCTCGCCGCGGTCCGGGCCGCCGACGCCGTCGCGACGCCGTACCGGGAGCCGTACGCGGCGGAGTTCGTCCACTTCTCGCCCGAGCACGAGGTGGAGTTTCCCGACCCGGCGGCGGCGCTGGAGTGGCTGGAGATCGAGCGGGAGAACCTCCTCGCACTCGCGGAGGTCCGGGCGGCGGACGATCCGCGGCTGGTGTGGCTGCTCATCGACTCGATGTGGGCGTTGTTCATCTTCCGGCGTCGGCACGACGACCGTGCGCACGCCGACGCGCTCGCCCTGGACTGCGCGCAGCGCGTCAAGAACCCGACCTGGATCGCGCACGCTTGGCGGCGGCTGGCCTGGAACTGCTACGACCTCGGCAACCTCGACGGCGCCGCCGCAGCCTTCGCCAACGCCGTGGACGCGGCCGCCGACATCACCGACGACAACACCCGCGTGTTCGGCACCGCCACCGCCCGTGAAGGCCTCGCCGCGGTCGCGCAGGCCTACGGCGATTACGCCCGCGCCCTGGAGCTGATCGAAGCCCAGCGCGGCCAGTACCTCGCCCGAGGCGACTTTCGCCGGGAAGGGCTGTCCGCGCTCAACCACGCGATCGCGCTGATCGGCGCCGGCCGGCCCGAGGAAGCGCTGCCCGTGCTCGACGACGCCCGGCACCTGTTTTTTCGCACCGCGGGTACTGATCCCTTCAACACCGCCCGGATCGGTCTCGAGTACGGGCGCGCGCTGACCGGTCTCGGCCGCCACGACGCCGCCCAGACCTGGCTGGACGCCGCGCTGCAGGAGATGACCGCCCTCGACCGTCCCCGCGGCCGCGCCCTCGCCCAGCACTACCTGGGCGAGCTCGCCCAGGCACGCGGCGACCGCGACGGCGCCCGCACCCGGCTGGAAATCGCCGCCGCGCTCTACGGCGATCTCGGCGACCACGAGGAGCACACCGTCCGCACCGCGCTCGCCACCCTCGACGACGCCTGACCGACCGGGCCATCCGCCTGCCCACCCGGCCGGACCCGGTCGTGCTGATTGGACATCTCCCCTCATGTTTTCCCCTGCGACGGCAGGCACCCGCCTGCTGATCACGGTGCTGACCTCGGCCGGCATACAGTGCGCCGCCATACCGCCGGACCCCGATCCCGCTTTGCCGGTGCCGCGGACCGTGGTGTTCTCCACCGTGCGCGTGCCTACGGCGGCCACCCGACCGGAGGCGACCGGTGCTTCCTGGCCGGCGTCACGCGTGCCGTGTTGGCCCGCCGGCGCCGTGCGGTCCAGCTGGATGCACCAGCGCGTGCGCCTGGCCGCCGTCGTGCTCTCCGCGGACTCGCCGATCTCCGTGCTGTGGCACGCCGTCCGGGCGCCGGCCGCGACGGCAACGACCGCCGCGGTCAGCCCGCTGGTGCTGTCCTGCCTACTGCCTCCCACCGCCGGGCTGCGACTCCACCCACGGTGAGACCGGCCCGGACCGGCTGCCTGTCGCCACCACCCCGACAGCCCGACGCCCGCCGGTCCTGCTGACCAGCGATGTGACCATCCCGCACCGCCTCGCACGGCGCGTGCAACCACTCACCCGTCACCCGGGAACTCCCGGGTGCCCCTTCAGGAGTCACACCCCTCATCATGATCGACAACGACGTCGTCTCCGCGCCTTCGCCCGGCGTATCTGCGCCCGCCGGGTCTCGGCGCGCTACCACCCGGCTCGGAATGGACCTGCTACGGCCGTATCTGTTCGCGCCCGCGAGCCCGTTCCGGCACTTTCCCGGAGTGATGCTGATGCCGTATCACCGGATCAGCTTCCCGGTGCGGTGGTGGCGCACGCTCGCCGCGACCGCGGCGATCGCCGCCGTCTACCTCGCCGTCCCGCGCCTGCTCCGCCTGGTCGTCCGCGCGCTGCCCGAGCAGCAGATCCCGGTCCTCGGCGGCGGGACCGCGATGGCGGTCAGCTTGTGCGCGATCGCCATGCTCGCCCCCGCAGTGCTGCTGGCCGCGCGGTTCATCGAGCGGCGCCGGCCGGGAAACGTGTCCTCGGTCGCCGGCCGGTTACGGTGGCCGTGGCTCGGCCTCTGCCTGGCCGCCGCGCTCGCCTCGCAGATCGTGCTCTTTATCGAGCTGATCGTGCTGGCGCTGATCTTCCCGCCCGACGTGCCGGCCGGTGCCGAGCCCGCGCTGCCGCACCGTGCCGAGCCGTGGACGTATGTGCTGGCCGGGGGCCTGATCATCCTGGTCCTGACCGTGTTCCAGTCCGCGGCCGAGGAGTACCTGACGCGCGGCTGGCTGCTGCAAGCGGTCAGATTCCTGTCCCCGTGGCCGGGCATCGTCGTCCAGGCGATCATCTGGACCGCGCTGCACGGCACCGGCCCCGGACCGGGCAGCGCAGGGCTGCTCGTCTATGGGCTGCTGATCGGCTGGCTGACCGTCCACACGGGCGGACTCGAAGCCGCGATCGTCAAGCACGTCGTGCACAACTGCACCCTGCTTACCCTGCAAATCCTCATCGGCGGGCTGACACCGCTGGACCCCTCACTGTCCGCGGCCGACGCCGGCAACTGGATCGCGCCCACCGCATGGATCACATCCACCGTCTTCTACGTGGCGGTCGTCGCCATGATGACCCATGCCCTCCACCAGTGGCGCGATCACAGCGGCCCGCCGGCCTGGGCGCCGCCCGAACCCGCCGCCGCCACACGGCGGCCCGGCGCTGACGCGGAAACCCCGCCCGCTGACGCTTCCCCTCACGCGAGCCAGCCCGCCAGCTGATCCCGATCCGCACCTCCATACCGCTGTCCGACACCTCCGCCAGCGCGCCGCCTTCGGTCTCCCACCATTTTCGAGGAATGCCATGACCGGCTGTTTTGCCGACCGGTACCACACCCTGCCCGCCCCGCTGCGCGCCTGCGCGCGGGCGTTCGCCGCCCACCCCGGCCCTGAGCCGACCCTGCCGGTGCTAGCCGCCGCGCTCGCCACCACCGACCACGTCGCCGCCGCACACATCGACCAGCTCGTGCGGGCCGACCTCGTACGCCCTGCGCCCGGCAGCAGATGGCGGATATACAGCCAGGCCCGCACCCGCGCCGCTACGGACCTCGCCGCCGACCCCACGCAGCAGCTGTTCACCGCACGGATCAACGAGTGGTATCTGGCCCGCGCCCGTGCCGCCAGCACGGCCGCCGCCCCGTACCGGACCCCGCCCCCGGCGGCCCTGACCCACTGCGGCCCGGACGCGATCGAGTTCGCTACGCCTGGTGCGGCGCTGGACTGGCTCGACGCCGAGCGGGTCAACCTGCTCACGCTCGCTGGCACCCGCAGCACCGACGACCCGCACATGGTGTGGGCGCTGCTGGACGCGATCCGGCCGCTGTTCGAGGCCCGCGGTTTCCCCGACGACCGGCGCGACGCCGACGCACTCGCCCTCGACTGCGCCGAACGGGTCGGCGACCCGGCCTGGCTCAGCCACGCCTGGCGCCGTTACGGCTGGCGCGCCTTCGACTTCGGCAATCACCCGCATGCCGCAGACGCGTTCAAGCAGGCGATCAAGGCCGCCGCCGGCATCCCCCACGACCGTACGCGGGTGATCGCCACCGCCTCTGCTAGCGAGGGCCTGGCCATGCTTGAACAGGCCGAGAACAATGTCACTCACGCGCTGCAGCTGCTGCGGGTCAACCGCGGCGTGTACGCGGCGCACGGTGACTACCGCAGTGAGGGCCTGTCCGCGCTCAACCGCGCCGTCACGCTGATCAACGCCCGCCAGCCGGGCGAGGCGCTGGACGCCCTCGCCGCCGCCAGCGACATGCTGGCCCGCGCCGGCACCGACCCCTACCGCGCCGCCCTGGTCGGGGTAGAGACTGGCCGTGCCCTGGCCGAGCTCGGCGATCACACCCATGCCCGGATCGTGCTCGTCACCGCCCTGCGTGAGATGACGAAACTCGACCGTCCGCGCGGCCGCGCTCTGGCCCTGCACTACCTGGGCGACCTCGCCATCACCTGCGACGACCTGGACCAGGCCCGCGCTTTCTTGCACGAGGCCGCCGACATCTACGCCGGCTTGTGCGACCGCGCGGAGACCGCCGTGCAGTTCCTGCTCGACGACATCTCCGCCGGGGCCTGACCCGGCCGCATCCCGCCACCACCCCGCTCACGCTGCCGGTCGTGCCCACACCGGTGACCGGCAGCGCATTCCGTCCGGAGATCACACGCGTGCCCATCCCGCATCAGCAATATTCGCCCGCGCCACCGGCCGCCGGACGCCGCGGTGCAGCCGCCGAGCCATGGCTCCTTCTGGCCGGCGCGGTGGCCGGAGGGTGCATCGCGGCCGCGGTCTTGCACACCACGGCCCGCCGCTCGCCGGCTCACGTCCCGGCCCGCACTGGCACCGCGCTCCACGTTCCGGTGACAGGAGACAGCGCGCCTGCCCCTGCGGTGCTGCGGCTGGCGTGGATCACGCCGCGGCTCGTCGCCGCCCGGGCGCTCAGCGCGCGTCCGGAGCTCAAAGCCGCCGTGCTCGGCGGCTTCGTCGCGGCCGCGCTAACCGCTGCGGTGCCTCTCATGATGCTGCAGGGCCTACCCACCCAGCCGGGTACCCGCGTACTCACCGCCGGGTGGACGATGCTGATCGGCTGGACGATGTGGCACCTCAAAGCCGTCATGCAGGCCACCGTGAACACCCGAACCGGCTTCCTCGCCGACGCCATACCGGCCGAGGACCTGATGCGCCGGACGATCGAGATCGCCGGTGACCTGGAGCGGCAGCTGGAGGAAGCGGTCACCGAGACCGCACACCTGTCGCAGGCCAACGCAAAGAAGTTCGCCAGGTACAACCGTGCACAGGACTTCTTCGGGCTCTCGATCCTCGCGGCTGCCGCCGCCTTCAACGCCACCTTGGCCGGTGGCTGGTGACCGCCTCCAGCCCGGCGCCGCGGCCAGCTGCGCGCGCATCGCGACGCCCCGTGCCACCCGGCGCGGCGCTGTATACGACCGCGGCGGCTGCGGCGATGGGCGACAGGATCGTGGTGACCGCATCACCGCTGGCCACCGCCCCAGTGACCCTGGATCCGGTCGCTGTCGCCGTCGTCGCCGCAGCGGGTCTGCTGCCCGCCATCGCGCTCCAGCCGCTCGGTCGGTCACTCAGAGTTCGACACCGACGGATCGCATGAACGGCACGGGGTCGACTGCTGATTGTGACGAGCGGTCGCTGTTGAGGTGGATCTCGAAGTGCAGGTGAGGGCCGGAGGAGTTCCCGCTGCTGCCCATGAGACCGATCGGCTGGCCCGCGGTGACGTGTTGGCCGGCGGTGACGTTGGGGCGGGTGAGCATGTGGCAGTAGCGGGTGATGATGCCGCCTGCATGTTGGATGTCGGTGTACCAGCCGCAGCCGATGAGGCCGGGGTAGCCGTCTTGATTGCAGCCGTGGCTGGCGGGGACGATGTTGCAGGTGACGACGAGGACGGTACCGGCGGAAGCGGCGACGATGACGGTGCCGCGGGCCCCGGAGAGGTCGACGCCGTCGTGGTCGGGCCGGCTGTCGGTGCGGAAACCCGAGCCGACCGGCGCGTTGACCGGCCGGACCCATTCGCCGGTAACGGCCGGGGCGCAGGTGGTGTCCCGGCCGAGCCCGGCGGCGAGGCTCGCGGCCAGGTCGGTGGCGAGAGCTTCCCACTGCGCGTAAGCGTCCGGGTAGGCGCTGCGCTGGACGCGCTGGGCGGCGACGGTGACCGGTAGCGTCTGCCAGTTCTCGATGGTGATGAGTTTGTCGTAGAACTTGTTCGTCGCGTAGACCGGGTCGAGGATCTGCGCGGGTGTGCCCCATCCGGAGCTGGGGCGTTGCTGGAACAGGCCGAGGCTGTCGTGGTCGACGGCGACGGCGAGGTTGTAGAGCTTCGACTCCTGCATGGCCGTGGCGAGCGCGATGACGCCAGCCCGGTGGGGCAGGTTCCGCTCGGCCCCGACTGTGTAGATGATCTTCGCGTTGGCCAGCTGGGTGCCGGTGAGATCCGCGAGGCTGATCGGCGATCCGCCGGTGCTGGCCGAATCGGATGGCGTGATGACGCACGCGGCGGCCTGTGGGTCGAGTACGCCGGCGCCGGAGCTGGCGACGGCGATGCCGAGGGCCGCGATCATCGGCAGGGACGCGGCCGCGACGACGAGCCGTTTTATGATCGCGCCCGCCATATCGCCTCCCGCATCCATCCGCTGTTCGCTGTAGCGAACAGGCTGGCGTGGCGGGACTCTACGGGATGATCATGCTCGGCTGTCAACTACAGCGAACGGCGCTGGGTGGGGATGCGCGGTGTGGCGCGCCGCTGTGAGGCGTGGGCGGTAGCGGTGCGGCGGGTGGCGGGGCGGAGGTAGGCGGCGCTGACGGTGCGCAGCCAGGCAGCCTCGGTGTCAGGGTCGTGGCCACCGGGCGGGACGTAGTCCGGGCGGGGTGCCGGGGCGCGGCCGAGGTGGTGGGTGTGCAGGGCGAGGCGGATGAACGCGGCTTCGGTCGCCGCGGCGCGGCGGCGAGGGCAGCCGATGGTGGCGAACGCCGCGGTGAGGCGTCGACGGGTGTCGTCGTCGACATGCCCGCGCAGGTGCAGGGTGGCGTCGCGGATCTCGATCGTGCGGCGGATGAGCCGGTAGCGCAGGGCGTGCCGGTCGGTGAGGTCGTCGAGCAGCGACGGGCGCTCGCCGAACACGACGTCCGGGTGGGCTTTGGTCAGCGCCGCCCAGAGCGGCCGGAGCTGGAGGAGGGTGAGCCATTGCCGGGCGGTGCCGAGTGCGGCGGGGATCGCGGGGACGCCGTGACCGGCGGCGATGAGCAGGATCGCGACGGCTTCGAGGGGGTCGAGCAGGGCGAGGACGGTGGTGTCGCCGAGGCCGAGGCCGAGGCCGGGTGCGGTGAGCCGGTAGAGCAGATAGCTGTCGACGCTGGTGGCGTAGGCGATGCCGGTGATGCCGCCGGCCGCATTGAGGGCGAATCCGGTGCGGATCCAGGGCGGTGCGGTGCGGCGGGAGGTGATGAGGGCGCCGGCGTGGAGGGTGCCGATGGCGCCCATGGCGAAGCCGAGGTGCGTGGTGAACAGCACCAGATACAGCGTCGGCAGGACCTGGCCGGGTGCCCGGTCGATGAACAGGCCTTCGGGTGGTGGAGGGATTTGGAAGAAGAGCACGGTGAGGGCGAGGACGGTGATCGCGGCGATCAGCAGCCAGATGTCCAGGCGGGGCAGGCGGATGCGGACGGTTTCGCGCAGGTCGGTGACGAACTCGAACGCCCCGGTCGCGGCGAGCACCGTGAAGGCGTGGCCGACTAGCACGGACGTGCCGGGCCAGCCGGTGTGCTGGTCGATGAGTCCGGCGACAGTGGGCGTGCGGGCGCTGACCGCGATCGCCATCGCGGTGAACGCCAGCCACAGGATCCGCCGCCGCCGGTCATGTGCCGCACCCGGCAGCCGGACCAGCACCGCGGCCCAGAGGAAGACCAGGACGACGGCGTCGAGGGCGTTCATGTGACCCGCTCGTCCGGCAGGCCGAGCGTGTCGGCAAGCCGGTGCGTCAGCACGTGCTCACCGACCGGCTGACGCGGCTGTACCGGCAGCGGGTAGGCGAGGTTGAGGATCATGCCGGCCAACGTCTCGGCTTCCTGCTCGTGCACCGTGTCGTAGCTCTGCCGGGCGAGGAGGGCGTCGATGGTGGTCGGGTCGAGGCTCGGTGCGAGCGCGGAGACGAGATCGGTCAGCACGCCATGGTGGCCGAGGAGTAGGTGAGAGACCTCGTGGCAGCCGATCACGGTCCGGTGCCAGGCGCTGGTGGCCTGCTCGACGAAGATGTGATCGGCGGTCCTCGTGCGCAGGGTCGCACCGTAGGGGTGTGCCGGGGTGAGTGGCTTCGGCAGCGGATGGACATACAGCGGCCGGTCACGCGTGTGAGCCACGTGCGCGCAGAAGACGTCGAAGTCGAACGGCTGAGGGATGTCGAGGTCCGCGAGGACGCGTGCGCACCGCCGCCGTATCCGGTTGTCGTGCCGCATCCCCGTGAGTGCTCCTGCCACGCGTCCCGGCGGTCTGCGACCGGCCGCCGGGAGATTTCGCCACGTTTCATCCGCGATCGAGTCCGATCGCGCGGGGCAGCCTAAAACGCGCCGAACCGGGCGGCCAAGCGAAATAGGGTGCGCTGTGAAATCTTCGACGTTGCACCCGAACAGCAACCCTGACCTGCTACAACGCGCAGCCTGATCACGCTTCAGGCGGCGACCCGAGCCCTTCGGCCTTACGCGCCATCTCGATCATCTGCAGGATCGTCGCCTTGCTCGCGTCCGACAGCCCGTGCGCGCGCAGCGCGATATCCCGCACGCCCGCGTCGCGCAGCGCGGTCACGAACCGCGTGTCCTCATCGCGCCCATCGGCGCCGGGTTCCGGGCCGGTGAAGTAGCCGATCTCGACGTTGAAGAAGTCGGCGAGCAGCTTCAGCCGGCGCGCGGACGGCTCGCGGCGCTCGCCTTTGCGCAGCTGCCAGATGTAGTTGCCGGATATGGCCTTCTCGCCGGCGGCGGCGTTGATCGCCTCAGAGACCTCGCGGTAGCTGTACTCCTGGCCGTCCGGGCGCTTCTTTTCGGCGAACAGCTTGTTCAGGCGCGCGGCGAGTAAGCCGCGGGCGCCGTCGTCCGGCGATGCGGCGGCGCCGTCCGGCTGCCCGTTCATCGCTGTGAGCTTGCCGTTTCGCTGCAGCGAACGCAAACAGGCGCGACAACATTTTTGTTCGCCACAGTTGACAGGAAAGTGATCAAGGAACGTACGCTGTCGACCCACAGCGTTCGCTGTAGCGAAAACCGCAGGTGGCGTGCCGTTTCGGGTAGGTCTGCTGCGCCTTGATCGCGAGGTGTTCCCCATGATCCTTCTGCCTGAATTGGTCGCGCTGGTCCCGCTGGACGTGCCGAACCCCGCCCCGATCGACCCGACCGGCGGCGCACAGGGGGTCGAGCTGCTGTTCGCCTACCTGAAGTGGGGCGTGCTCGGTATCTGCGGCGCGATCGCGCTCGCCTCGGCCGGCTACATGGCCTGGGGTGCGCTGTCGCACCGGCCGGAGGAGAACCAGAAAGGCAAGCGCGCGTTCCTGATATCCGGCGCCGCGACCGTCGCGGCGGCGATCGCGATCCCGATGGTCAACAACGTCTTCAGCGCGGTCGGCTGACCCATGACCGGGCACAACACGTTCCTGACCGCTCCCGGCCCAGGGCGGTGGTGGGTGGCGGCCGGGGTGCTGATCGCGGTCGCCGCCACGGCCGCGGTCGCCGGCGCCGCCCTGGCCGGTGGCACTCCGGCCGGCGGCCCGGCGGCCGAAGCCCCGCCGACCGCATCATCGGCGTCGGCCTCCGAGCCGGCCCACGAGGACGGCGTGGTCGAGGACCCTGCGCCGGGCGGCGGGCCGCTGCGGCTGGTGCCGGCAGGCCGGCGGGTGGACGACGTGCCGGTGGGCTATCCGCACGAGCTGGCCGGGGCGGTGTCGGCGGCGATCGAGTACACGACGCTGTTCTCCTCCAACCTCGATCTGGACCGGGCGGTGGAGATCGGCCGGGTGATGAGTGACGGCTCGCTCGGCAGCGATCAGGTGTTCCGCGACGGTGCGATAGGCCTGCGCGAGTTGCTCGGAGCTCCGCTGTCCGGCCCTGTGCCGCAAGGCGTATCGGCGACCCTGGGCATCAACGCCTACCAGCTACGGGACGTCTCCGCGGACCGGGTGACGGTGCTGACCCTCGGCTACATGGTGACCAGCACGCCGGTGGCGGGCACGCAAAGCCGGCTCGCGTTGATCCCGGCCGACATGGTCTGGCACGACGGGGACTGGAAGGTCACCGCCCGCCCGGACGGCGCCCCGGAGTACACCGAGCTGCGGGTCCAGCCCGGCAGCGCGCAGGCGAAAGCGGCCGGCTGGCTGGACTTCACCCAATGAGCGGCCGCATCCAAGCCGTGCTTCTGGACTGCGTCATCACCGCTCCGACCACCTGCGTCGAAGACGCGGTCGAGGACGTCGTCGGCGGTGCTGCAGCCTCGGCGTGGGAGACGGTGTGCCGGTCATTCGCCGACGCGGCCGTAGCGATGCTCGAAGGGTTCGCCAAAGCGTTCGTCGCGTTCCCGCCGGTCGATCTGTCCTCGGCCGGTGTGCAGCAGGTCTACGGGATCTCCCTCGGGATCGCCGCGCTGGTCGCCGCGATGCTGCTGCTGTTCCAGATCGCCCGGACCGCGATCACCCACGACGGCTCCGGCCTGGCCCAAGGGCTGCTCGGAATCGGCAAAGCAGTGGTCGCGTTCATGGCCACGCTCACCGTCGCCGGGACCGCGCTGGTCGCGGCCGACGAGATCACGGTGTTCATCATCGAACGCGGTTTCGGCTCCACCGAAGGGCTGCGGGACAAGCTCACCGGGGTCTTCGAGTATTCCTCGGCGTCGACGTCGATGACGGGGGCGCTGCTGCTGATCCTGGCGCTGATCGGGATCGTGCTGACCGGGGTGCTGTGGTTCGAGCTGCTGCTGCGCAACGCCGCAGTCGCCGTCCTGATCGCCACCTCCCCGATCTCCGCGGTCGGGCAGATGTCAGACGCGACCCGCGGCTGGTGGCCCACCCTCGTCTCGGCGACAATCCGGCTGATCCTGCTGAAACCGGCGATCGCGCTGGTGATGATGCTCGGCTTCTCCATCGCCGGCGCGACCGAGACGAACGACGGCGACGACCTCGTCACCGTCCTGGCCGGCCTGCTCATCCTGCTCCTCGCCGTGCTGGCCTGGCCCGCGATCGGCCGATTCTTCACCTTCATGACGATCCACACCGGCGGACCGACCGGCCTGGCGTCGATGCTCGGCGCGGGCGCCAACCGCGCCGCCGACGCCGCCGGAGCCCGCGCGGCCGGCCCAGCCGGAGTCGACCCAGACCAGTTCGGGCAAGCCGCAGCCGAACGCACCATGTCCGCCGTGTCCAGCCGCACCGCCGCCGGTGCCGGCGCGGGCGCGACCAGTGCGGGCGGTGCGGCGGCTGGTGGTCCGGCTGCTGCTGGGGCGGGTGCGTTGACGGTCGCGGCGGCCGGGCTGGCGCTGGCGCAGAAAGCGGCGAACAGCCTGATGGGCCGCATGGAGCAGACCGCCGGGCACGCCGGCCTCGGCGGCGTCTCCCCATACCCGCACCCCGCGGGCTACTCGCGCGGCCCGATCCCGACCCGCACCGCGCCTGCCCGGCCGGGCGGACCATCAGGGCCGCCTCCGGTTCCCGCCGGTCCTGCGCCGACCAGCCCGGCCCCGGCACCCTTGCCTGCCAGCGCGGCTGGAGCATCGGCGTCCTCGACACCCGCAGACCCGCAGACGCCATCCGGCCACGTGCCGAGCGCACCGGAGCCGGCGCCCGAGACAGGGAGCGCATCCGCACAGCCTGCTGCGGTGCCCGAGCAGACGGCTCCGGCGAGTTCCGCAACCGCCACGCCGGCCGCGGACACACCGCTTCCACCGGCCTCCGTCCCGGCGCCCAGCCCGAGCGACACGCCCGCATCCGCGATACCGGCGCCGTCCGAGCCCGCCCCGGCAGCAGATTCTCCGGCTGCTGCATCGCCGGCACCCGGATCGGCACCGGCGTCGGCTGCGCCAGCGGCAGCACCCACGGCCGGGACGGTGCTGCCGGAAAGCGCTCCGCCGGAGCCACCTCGCATCCCGGCGCCGCGTACTCCGGAAGCCGACACGCCGGCGCCGGTCGCGCCGCCGATCAGGCCGGTGCGCCCGCCGACTCCTGCTGTTGACGATCAGAAAGGCCCGCTGTGACAACCACATCTTCTTCACGGCCGCAGGCGGTGCGCGCCCGGACGTTCTTCGGCTGGCAGCCCGAGCGGGTCGCGTTCCTGTACGGGATGTCCGGGCAGCGGTTCACGATGCTCGCCGTCGCGGTCCTCGGCGCGATCTGGCCCCTAGCCGTCGCCGACGCCAGCCTCGGCGCGATCACCTGGCCGATCGCCGCCGTGTGCGCGATCCTGGCGTTCCTGCGCGTCGGCGGCCGAACCATGGACGAATGGGCGACCGCCGCCGTCTCCTACACCACGATCCGCATCCAAGGCCAGCACAAGTTCGCCTCCGCCGCGTTCACCCCACCCGCCCGCACCGCCCCCACCGCGCCGCGCCCGCAGGACCTGCCCGGCATCCTCGCCCCGGTCCAAATCCTGGAAGGGCAGATGCCGGGCGGGGAGCCGTTCGCGGTGATCCATCACCGGCACGAGCGCACCTACACCGCGGTCGCCCGGGTCCGGTATCCCGGGATCGGCCTGGTGGACACCGCCCGCCGTGACCAGCGCGTTTCCGGCTGGGGGAGCCTGCTGGCCGGCCTGTGTACCGAGGGCGGGCCGATCGTGCGGATCCAGGCGTTGCAGCGGCTGCTGCCGGAGTCCGGGGCGGCGCTGCGCCGCTGGCACACCGAACACTCCGACCCGCACGCCCCGGCGGTGACCGCGGAGATCACCGGCGGGCTGCTCGGCTCCGCGATCCTGGCGACCTCCCACCGGGAGGCGTTCCTCGCGTTCACCATGGACCACCGGCGCGCGAGCCGGGCGATCCGCCAGGCCGGCGGCGGCACCGTCGGCGCCGCCGCAGTGCTGGCCCGGCAGGTCCGGGCGCTGGCGTCTTCAATCTCGGGCGCTGACCTGCAGATCGAGGCGTGGCTGGCTCCGCGGGAGATGGCCGAGGTCATCCGGGTCGCCTACGACCCGCACTCCGTCCGGGCGCTCGCGGAGCGTCGCGCCACCACCGCCGATCTCGACGACGGCCTGCCCGCCGGTGCCGATCCGGCGCTGGCGGGTCCGGCGGCGGCGATCGCGAACGCGGGTAGTTACGTCCACGACGGCGCGGTCTCGGCGACGTTCTGGGTGCATGACTGGCCTCGCACCGAGGTCTATGCCACCGCCCTCGCGCCGCTGCTCGGTGAAGGCGCGCACCGGCGCGCGTTCTCCCTGCACTTCGAGCCGCTCGGCCCGCGCGACGCCGAGCGCGAGGTGATGAGGGAGCGGACCGCGCGGAACGTTGCGGTGCGGATGCGGCAGAAGACCGGCCAGATCGTTCCGGAGCATGAGCAGCAGGCTCTCGACCGCGCCCGCCATCAGGACGCCGAACGCGCCGCCGGGCACGGCTTGGTCCGGTTCACCGGCTACGTCACCGTCACCGTCACCGACCCGCACCTGCTCGAAGACGCCTGCGCCGAACTCGAAGCCGACGCCGCAGCCGCGCGCATCGAGCTACGCCGGATGTGGATGGCACAGGATGTCGGCTTCGCGATGTCCGCTCTGCCCGTCGGCATGGGTCTCCCTCGGAAGCGGTGGTAGCGCCATGCGTCTACGCCGCAAGAACACCGCCCTGCCGATCGCCGACCTGTCCGACGTGTTCACCACCCCCGACCAGGCCACACCGGCGGCCCCGCGCCGGCGCGCCCGGCGCGGGGAGCGGGTCTCGGCCGAGCCGGTCCCGCCGCAGCGCGGCTGGGCCCGCCCGTTCGGCGGCCGGGCACCGATCGTCCCGGCTGTGCCGACGTTCCGGGGCTCGTCCGGGCAGGTGCAGGGCTTGTATCCGTGGCTGTATGGGGCGTCGATGCCGCCGGTCGGCGCGTACCTCGGGGTCGACTGCCTGTCCGGTGGGGCGTTCAGTGTGCATCCGATCGAGTGGCTGCGCCGCGGCCTGATCTCCAACCCGAACATGCTCATCACCGGCGTCCCCGGCTCCGGGA
Source organism: Catenuloplanes indicus (assembly GCF_030813715.1). Lineage (NCBI taxonomy): Bacteria > Bacillati > Actinomycetota > Actinomycetes > Micromonosporales > Micromonosporaceae > Catenuloplanes > Catenuloplanes indicus. Next base: position 3,969,871 of record NZ_JAUSUZ010000001.1, on the reverse strand, counting down.
AGTCCGCGACGATCAAGGCGATCGCGCACCGGCTGATGCGCTACGGCGTCAAAGCGTTCGTCGTCGGCGACCTGAAGAACGAATACGCGCCCCTCGCGCGGGCGCTCGGCGTCGAGCCGGTCGAACTCGGCCCTGGCCTCCCGGCCCGGCTCAACCCCCTCGATGCCGGACCGCTCGGCCAGAACCTCCCGGCAGGCGGTGACGAGCTGCGCGAGCGCCTCGCCGAAATCCACCGCCGGCGCCTGACCCTGCTCGGGTCGCTGCTGGTGGTGCGGCTCGGCCGCGCCCTCGACCCCACGGAAGAGGCCGCGCTGTCTCTGGCGATCCAGTACGCCTCCGGGCAGGCCACGGGCAACACCCACCTCACCGACCCGACCATTCCGCAGGTGTGGGCGCTGCTGCGCGACCCCACCCCCGAGATGGCCGGCGAACTCCGTGTCCGGGAGGGGGACGTGGCGGAGCTGCGGGAGATGATCCGCCCGGCCGCCGACGCGCTCGGGAACATGGTCCAGGGCTCCCTCGCCGGACTGTTCGACCGGGCCACGACGGTGCGGATGGACTTCGACGCCTACATCCAGACCGTCGACCTGTCCCGGCTGGACAACCGCGGCGACGACACCGTGGCCATGACCCTCGCCTGCGTCTCCTCCTGGGGCCAAGCCGCGATCGACGCCCCCGGCGGCCCCGTCCGGCTCGTCATCCGGGATGAGCTGTGGCGGGCGATGCGGATCCCGGCGATGGTCCGGAAGATCGACTCGGATCTGCGGTTGTCGCGGGCACAGGGCACGATCCAGCTCCTCGCCTCACACCGGCTCGCGGACTTCGAGGCCGTCGGCGCCGAAGGCTCCGCCGAAGTCGCCATCGCCCGCAACCTCATCGGCTCCTGCGACGTGCGGATCTGCCTCGCCCAAGACACCGCACCCCTCGCGATGACCCGGGACGCGATCGGGCTGACCGACACCGAATGCGCGCACATCGCCTCCTGGTCCGGAGAGCAGATCGGCCGGGCGGTGTGGAAGATCGGCCGCGCCGACTCCCGCATCGTCCAAGTCGTCCTCCACCCGACCGAGCGGCAGCTGTACTACACCAACGAACGCATGGCGGTGTAGGCCGGTGAGCGGCAACACCACCCGCATGTCCGGCGCCGGCTGGACCAGCGGCACCGACCGCGCCCTCGGCATCGCCGCCGCGGCCATCGGAGTGCTGGTCGTGGGAACCTGGCTGTCCGGCCAGGTCGCCGGGCTGGTCTTCGCCGGGGTGTGGCCGGCGGTGACGGTCGGTGATGCGGTCGACATTGCCTTCGCGATCCCCGGCACCTGGCAGGACCCGCGCCAGGCCTGGCCGGCACCGGCGCGGAACCTCCTCCCCGGCCCAGCCGGTCTCTACGCCACCGCCGTGATGGTCTTCGCCGTCCTCGGCGTGCTGGCTGCGGTCGGGTGGCGGATGTTCGCGGGCGGGCAGCAGCGGCGCGGGATGGCCTCCCGCGCCCAGCTGGACAAGACGATGTCCCGTAACGCGGTCCTCGGCCGGGCGTCCCGGCTGCGGCCCGGCCTGGCCGGCACACCGCGCTGGCCGGACGTCGCCGTCGAACTCGGCCGCGCCGACGGCGGGATGGAGTTGTTCGCCAGCCTGGAGACGTCGGTGCTGCTGCTGGCCGCACCCCGGCAGGGAAAAACGTCGCAGGTGATCATCCCGTGGCTGCGCACGTTCCCCGGCTGCGCGCTGGTCACGTCCGTGCGCCACGACGTTCTAGAAGCGACCGCGACACTGCGCAGAGGGCGGTCGTGGGTGATGGAGCTGACCGGAGAACTCGCATGGCCGCACCGTCTCACCTGGTCACCGGTCGCCGGCTGCGACTCCTACGACCTCGCCCGTAAACGCGCCGACGTCATGATCCAGGTCGGAAAGACCAGCGACGGCTCCGACAGCTCCAACGCCGGATTCTTCGGCCTCACCGCCACCAACCTCATGGCCGCCTGGCTGCACACCGCCGCGCTGACCGGCCGCACGATGGCCGACGTGCTCGCCTGGTCGCTGGACGACACCAACGACCAGCCGCTGAAGCTTCTCCGCGACGCATCGGGGACGCGAGCTGGGGTGCTGGAGATGCTCGACAGCTTCTACCGGCAGCCGGACGTGACCAGGAAGAACCTGTGGACGACGGTGCAGACCGGCACCAGCTGCCTGCTCGGCGAGGCAGCGCGCGCGGTGTTCTGCGGACCCGCCCACACGTCCTTCGACGTGGAGGGATTCCTGGCCTCCGGGACCGACACCATCTACCTGCTCGTCGACGAAGACCAAGCCGAATCCCTGGCCCCGCTGGTGACCGCGTTCGTCGACCACCTCATCACCACCGCCCGCCGGATCGCGTTGCGGTCGCCGAACGGGCGCCTCGACCCGCCGCTCGGGCTGATCCTCGACGAGCTGACCAACGTGGTGCCGCTGCCGCGGATGCCGAAACTCGCCTCGACCGCGGCCGGGTTCGGGATCTTCGTCGCCGGCGTGCTGCAGAACCTCGCCGCCGCCGAAGAACGCTGGGGCCAGGTCGGGCGCCGCATGCTCTGGGCGAACTCCACCATCAAGATCGCCCTCGGCGGCCTCGCCGGCGAAGACCTCACCGCGTTCTCCGACCTCGCCGGCACCTACCGCGAAACCCTGCTCATCCCGCAGCACAACCGGCAAGGCCACAGCGTCCAAGCCACCGTCACCGACCGCAAAGCCATGCCCCCCGAGGCGATCCGGACCCTCGACGAAGCCCGCCGCGAAGCGCTGATCATCCACGCGACCACACCGCCGGTGCGCACCCGCATGGTCCGCCACTACGAAAGCCCGCACCGCAAGGAATATGCCCAAGCCAGCCGTGATGCCCGCCATTTGATGGGCGGCTTGACCGACGGAGATCCCCGATGACCCTTCCCGCACTACCCGCTTCCACCAGCACGCCACCCGGAACGGATGAGATGCCGCCGCTGATCCGAGAGTGGCACAACATGACCGCCGACGACCAGGCCACCGAATGGGCCGCGCTCGTCGCCTGGGTCGCCTGGCTGTACGACCAGTACGAACTGTCCCGTGAGGAACGTCTGCCGCTGTGCTGGCCGCAGCACCCCGGGCTCGTCGAAGAGCTGCGGTCGCTGAAGGTGTGGCGCGAGCACGTCTACGACGCCCCGGACAACGGTGCTGCGCACTCTGCCCGGTCGTGGCACGGGGAGCTGCGGCAGACGATCGCGGCCGCGATCAGCTTCTGGGCACCCGGCTGCCGGGTAGGCCACAAACCCACCAGCCAGCTCACCGACACCGACCCCGGCCTGCGCCAGCGGTGGCTCGAGACCGGACCACCACAACCCGGCACGGCCCCCGCACCGGCGCCGAAAGCCGCCGGCGCGAGCGTGGTCGCTGGGCTGCAGATGAGCCTGGCGGACATGGACGCCGCGCTCGCCGACGGCCGCGCGGTCCCGCACAGCGACGGGCTGCCGCAGTTCGTGAAGCACGACGGAGGCTGGTGGATCCGGCAGTTCGACCCCGGCCTCTGGCTCCGCGCCACCGACCCGGTCCAGCACGCCCGCCTCGACGAGTCCAGCGTGAGGATGCGCCTGGCGGACGCCGCCGTCGGCCGACACCGCGCCAAGGAAGAGACCGATGGCGTGCGTACCGCAGGTGCTGAGCAGAAGAAGGGGAATGCCTGATGTCCGAGCTGATCATGCGGGCTGAACAAGGCGTCCTCGGCGTCATGCTCGCCGGCGGCGACCAACCCTCGATCCGCGACCACCTCACCAGCAGCGACTTCGGCCACCCTGTCCACGCCGCCGTTTACAGCGCGCTGCGCGACCTCGAAGGCGCCGACCTCCCACCGGAGCGCCTGCGTGCCGTCGTCGCGAGCACGCTGGAGCTGCCGGAGGTCAGCGAACAGTGGCTGACCGAACTCGCCGAGCGTGCACCCGACCACTACCGGGCCCAGACCTACACCCGCATCGTCATCGACGCGGCGTTCACCCGCGAGACCGCGGACTGGGCCGCGCCGTATCGCGACGCCGCGGCCACGACCACCGATCCGGTCGGCCGCGAGCACCTGCTGCGGGTCAGCGACGCGCTCGACGCCCAGACCGAAGTGTTTCTGCCGACCGCCGCGATCGATCACGAGCGCACGGTCGACCTCACCACCAGCGGCCGGGCCACCGTGGAGATCACGTCCGAGCTCGGCCGCGAAGACCTCGTGATCGCGGACCTGCTCCAGCACCCCGACCAGGCACGCGAGGTCGCCGCATGGCTCGACAGCGCGGTTTTCACCAGCGAGCAGCGTCGGCTCGTCTTCGAGATCACCGCCAGTACCGGCTACGACGGCGACCCGATCGACGCGGTCATCATCGCCTGGCAAGTCGACCGCGAACGGCAGACCGCCCACCTGTGGGGCGAACGCACCCAGGAACGTGATCCCGGTGCCGGCTGGGCGGTGGACGGGCCCGACGTCGAGGCGGACTTCGCGTACGTGACCCGCCTGGAACGCACCACCGTCACCCGCGGCACCGCCGTCGTGGTCGGCCGGGAACTGCTCATCGCCCATGTCCAGACGGAAATTCACGCGAGCACCACCACGATCAGCGCCCAGGCCCGGGTCGTGCCGACCGCACAGCAGGTCGGTGTCGAGCCACCGATGCCGATCGCGCCGACCGTCGACCAGCCGCAGATCGAACGCTGAACGGGGGAACCATCATGAACGCCACAACCCCCGAACACACCAGCGGCGACGGCCCGACCACCACCCCACGATTCATCACCCACGACCAGATGCGTGACATCGAGAGCAACACCGCAGAGCCCCTGCCGTCACTACGGGAACGCGGCTTCGTCCGGCATGACGGCAGCTGGTGGGTCCGCGACCGCGACGGATACCACGAGATCACCAGCAGCGCGCAGAACACGAAGCTCGACCGCTGGCACGTACGGCTCACGGAGGGTGCACTCTGGACCTAATGGGCCTTGCAGGCAGACGGAATGTCTTGCAGGGCTGGAGTCCGACGGCTCGGCGACTTCGACTGAGCCGTCGGTTTCGGCTTTCCACCGGGTTGTTCGCGGGCTCGGATACGCCCGGCAGGCTCTTGCCTTCGTTGACTTCGGAGATCAGCGATGCAGAGCAAGACACGGGGTCGCCAAATGATAACTCTAGGTAGTTTTTGTTTGTCGGGATGGCTGAGTCTTCGAACAGTTTTCGAACAAAATTTCGCCGATATCTGCTGGTGGTCGGCTCGTAGCTGATCATGGCAAAAATTCGTGTTGAGGAGGGCACTCACGGATAGTGCTCGCCAGCCCAGTCTTATATGAGACCGAATCAGGAAGGGCTGGGGGAATGATCGAACTTGGAGGGTGGCCGGCCACCACGGGTGGTCTGGTGCTGGCCGCACTCGCCATGGCGCACGGTGGGCGGCTGTTGCGTGCCTTCATCGGCCACCGCACGCGGTTGCGGGTGGAGCGGCAGCGCTCAGCCCGCGCCGCTGCCTGGTCTACCGATATGGTCCGGCTCGCGCACGCGGGCAGCAACCAGCCGGTGCGCGCGCATGTACGTGACTTCGACGGTGAGCGTGTGATCGAGGTCGGCGCCTACGAAGCGCAGGGCGGAGAGCCCGCGTGAGCCGCATGGGACTCGCCGTCGTCTCCGACGACGGCGGCGCAGCATGGGAGGCCGAGCTCTCGACGTCTTATGAGGTCTTCTATCGGGAAGCTTGTCCGGTCATCATCAGGCACCTGCTGAGAGTTCATCCCGATCGCGGGCTGATCGAGGACGCCGTGCACGAGGCGTTCATCGTCGCGCTCCGTAAATGGGCGCAGGTCCGCGAGTACGACGTGCCGATGGCCTGGGTCCGCAAGGTCGCCCGCCGCCACCTCAACACGGTAATCGAGCAACGCGGTAATCGGATCGAGGTGGATCTCGAGGAGGCGCACGAGCAACTGCGCGTCGAACCGTCGACTGACCTTGAGGTCGAGGAGCTGATCATCCAGGCGCTTCAGCGGTTGCCTCTCCGGCAGCGAGAGGTGATGGCGCTCGTTTTCGACCAGTACACCGATCGTGAGATCGCCCTGGAACTGGACCTGCAAGTGAGCACTGTCCAGCAGTACAAGAGCAAGGCCCACAGCACTCTGCGAGAGATGGGGCTCGACGACGGATCCCGGTCGGACCGTGGAGAAAAGTCATGAACCTCGACGCCCTGATCCGCCGCGCGGCGCAGATGCCCCCGCCCCAGCTGGAGCAGGTGCGGGCCCGCCGCGCCGTTCATGAAATTCAGCGGGAGTACGCCCGGCGTCTTGCCGAAGGTCCGGAGATCACCACTGATGTCGACCTGCGCGATCCGTACGCCACAGAGGTCGACGACGTGGTACGGATCTCCCGAGCCGCGCAACTCGCCAAGACCGGCGTGGTCGTCTGGGACGCCCGACGCCATCATCTGGACTGGTCCGGTGAAATGTCGATCCTGCTCGGCTACGCCCCCGGAGAGAGGCAGCCGTCTGGATGGCGGCTACTCTCCCACCTGCACGAAGACGACCGCGACGCGACCCTGAAGCAGGTCATCGACGCGTGGCGGCAAGGCACCGCGGTAGAACTTACCTTCCGCATAGTCCGCGCCAACAACACCATCTACGCCCACAGCCTCGTAGAAATTCTCACCACAGCTGACGGCAGCCCGTATGGGCTCATCGCCACCACCCGCGACGCCACCCGCCTCGAACTCGCCCGCCAGGAACGCGACCGGATCACCAGGCGTAACCGCACCATTGAAGTTAGTCACATCTCGCACGACGCCGAAACCGGCTTACTTGATGCGTCGCCGTTCGCCGACGAACTCGACCGCGCCCACCGTGCCGGCACTGGCGCACTACTTGTCATCACCGCGCCACCGCTCACCCGAACTCAGAACTCCGGCGAGCACGACGGCCATGACCGCGACGTGGCTGCAGCCATCGCGGCCACGATCACCAAGATCGCTCGCCCCGCAGACATCTGCGGCCGCCTCGGCCCACACGAATACGGCGTCGTCATGCCCTATGCCCCTCTCGATGTCGCGCGACCGGTCGCCGATGAAATCCTGGACGGGCTCCGCAACCGCTGGTTCATGGCCGGCGCCGTCCGCCTCGACGCCTACGGCGGGCTCGTTCGCTACGACCACCGCGTACCCATCACCACCACCGACCTGCTCATCGACGCAGAGACCGCGTGGCGCCAGGCCACTCGTACTGACCAGCCCCTGTACGTGCTCACCGACACGCCTTCGGCCGAACAGCGCCACGAAACCGTCCGCGCTCGGGTGCGAGCCGCCGTCGCTGGAGACCGGTTCACTCTGCATGCCCAGCCGATTCTCGACCTCAACCTCAACCAGGTCGTACGCCACGAGATCCTGCTCCGGACCCTGGACAACGCCGGCGACCCTCACCCGCCGACGGCACTGCTGAGTCTCGCCGAACACGTCGACGAAATCATCGCTGTGGACAGGTGGGTCGTCGCCAATGCGATGAGGCTCATCGGTCAGACGCCTCAAACTACCCATTACCAGCTCAATCTGTCAGGCCGATCTCTCGCCGACCCGGGCATGCTCGGCCACATCCGCGACGCCATCGCCCGTCACAGCGTCAACCCTGAGCAGATCACCTTCGAGATAACAGAGACCGCGCTCGCCGCTAACCTCACTGAAGCCCGCAAACTCGTCAACGGACTTCGAGAACTCGGATGCCAGATCGCCCTCGACGACTTCGGCACCGGGTATACCTCGCTGGCCTACCTCAAATACCTTCCCGTCGACCTGCTCAAGATCGATGGAGACTTCATCCGAGACCTACCGAACTCGGCCGCTGACCAAGAGATCGTTCGCACCATCGTCGACCTCTGCCGCACCCTCGGTATTCGGACCGCCGCCGAGTACGTCCAAGACGACGCCGCCCTCACGTTGCTGCGTCAGTACGGCGTCGACTTCGCCCAGGGGTACCACATCGGACGACCGCAGCCTGTGGCTACGCGCCGACACCGAAACCCGTATGTAGACCTAAGCCTCCAGGTCGTCAGCGTGCCGACCGGTGAGACCGCTGAACAGTCACCTCGCCGTCAAACTGAGACGCCAAGGTCGTCTGCGGACCACCATCGTAAGGCGGTCTAGCGCCTTCCTTAGCCGAAGCTGGCGCGAGCGTTCGAATCGAGCGGTTCCCGCTTATCTGCATCGCCGTGCGATGGTCGCCATCGCGCGGAAATGTTTCCTGGACGGTTTTCTGGCTCCGGTGTGTCTGCCCCAGCTCACGTCTGCCTGGAACGGGGGTTTTTACACACGACGCGACGCACAACGCCCTCATACTAATGCGATATTGGAAAGAGGAGAGATGTTCATCGAGACGTTGGTACTGAAGAATTTCCAATGCTTCGGGCCGACCCGGAATACGATTGACCTCGGTGCCGACCTCACCGCGTTCATCGGCACGAACGGAACGGGCAAGACCGCTGCCTGCGAGGCGCTGCTGCGGCTCTTCGGCATCACCAGTCAAGACCGCGATGTTCGTATCGACGACTTCCACGTCCCGGTCAACGAAGAGGGCACCCCGGACGTACGCGAGCTGACGATCGAGGCAGTGCTCGCCTTCCCGGAGCTTGGCGATGACCATGATTCGGGCGGTGATGACGACGGCGGAGAGGACACCGACGACATTGACGACGACACCGAGGGCGCGGACGCTGGCGACGAGGAAGAGCTCGATGAGGACGACCTCGACCAAGACGGCGTAGACCACCCTTCTGGGCAGCGAGTAGAGAGCCACCAGGCAGTCCCGGACTTTTTCTCGCGGATGGTGGCCAACGACGACGGCGACTTCAAGGTCCGCATCGTCCTAGAGGCGAGATGGGAAGACGACGGAACCGTGGACGGCACGGTCACGGAAAACCGGATCGTGGTGAGCACGATGGCGGAAGAGTATGGCGAGCAGGACTATGCACCGCTGCCGGCATCGGAACGTAGCCGGATCCAGATGATCTACATTCCGGCATCGCGAGACGGCGCCCGCCAGGTGAACGCCTTCCTGCGTGGTCGGCTATGGCGAGCCGCGCAGTGGTCGGCAGACCTTCGCGACATGGTGGGCGAGCACGCGGGCAAGGTGGCCGAGCAATTCGACGAGGAGCCGGTCGTCGACGCAGTCGAAGGTGCATTAGGGCAACGCTGGCAGGAACTCCACGACGCGGGTACCCACGCAGCGCCGAAGTTCCGGCTCCTTGACGGCGACTTCGATCAGCTGGTCCGTAACACAGAGCTGGTCTTCGAGCCCGACCCGACCGGGAAGGCGCGACCGGCCCGGCTGCTCAGCGACGGGCAGAGATCCCTGCTGCATCTCGCCCTGACCGCAGCGGTGCTGGACGTGGAAGGAGCTGTTCGCGACCGACGACACACCACGGACTTCGCGTTGGACGCCGCCCAACTGCCGAACCTGACCCTTATCGCGGTCGAGGAGCCGGAGAACAACCTGTCACCATTCTTCCTGTCCCGCATCGTCACCCAGCTCCAGAACCTCGCGGTCACCCGTGCGACGCAGGCCGTACTGTCCAGCCACTCTGCCAGCGTGCTGAACCGCATCGCACCCGAGGACCTGCGCTACTTCCGCCTCGACCCGGCACCGGCAACCGCTTCGGTGCACGCGATCACCCTGCCTGCGAACCGCACTGATGCGGGCAAGTACATCCGTGAGGCTGTACGTGCACACCCCGAGCTGTACTTCGCCAAGTTCGTCGTCCTTGGCGAAGGCGACACCGAACAACTCGTCATCCCCCGAATCGCTCAGGCCCGAGGTGTTGACCTCGACCCGTCATTCGTCGCCGTGGTACCGCTCGGGGGCCGGCACACCAACCATATGTGGAAGCTGCTAAACGACCTGGGCATCCCACACGCGACCTTGCTGGACCTCGACTACGGGCGCGCGGGAGCTGGTCCTGCCCGCCTGCGCGATGCGTGCAAGCGACTCCTCGACAACGGTGTAGATCCTTTCGACGGCCTGCACGGCTACGCCGGACCTGACGACATCCACGACGAGCTGAAGCTCGACGAGCTGTGGCCGATCATCCGGCACCTGCGATCGTTCGGATCTTCTTCGCCGCGCCGCTCGATCTTGACTACATCATGTTGTCTCGCTTCACCGCGGCGTACACGAGACGGAAGAAGGGGGAGATCGGGCCGCGCAAGACAGATGCTTTGGCTGCTGTAATCGGGGATGAGAGCAGCGACGAGGATTTCTGGACGACTCCGGGGCGCGCCAGGCGCCTTCGGTGGTACCGCTACTTGTTTCTGGGCCGTTCCAAGCCGAGCAGTCACCTGCGGGCCCTAAGTCGGCTCACTGATGACGAATTGCGAGAAGGGGCACCGAAGGTGCTCGTCGCGCTGATCAAGCACATCAGTCAGAAGGTCGGATCGTGAGTCAGCTCGACACCTTCGGCGAGCTGGGCGAGCGCAGGCGGCCGTTGGTCACGTTGATCATGCCTGAGAGCTGGCAGCCGGTCGGCATCGACGGTCTCGAGCCGAACGCCTCGGCTGCTCTCATGCACGAGGGGAACGCCGCAGTCGTTGCCGGCCCCGGGGCTGGCAAGACCGAACTCCTCGCCCAGAGAGCCGCCTACCTCCTGCAAACCGGCATCTGCCCGTGGCCACAACGCATTCTGGCGATCTCGTTCAAGCGAGATGCTGCTGCGAACCTCGGGCGACGCGTCACCAGTCGCGTCCCGGAGCACGCCAGCCGGTTCGTCTCGATGACGTTCGACGCGTTCACGAAGAGCTTGGTCGACCGATTCGCGTCGGCCCTACCCGCGAGCTGGGCGATGCACGACGGCTACAAGATTGACTTTCCGACTGAACGAAACGTCGAGGGCTTCCTCGCCAACATCGGACCAGCCGCACCGCTGGACATCCGTGCGGACGTCATGCGGATCCGGGCGACGAAGTTCATCGCCAGCACCGTCGGCGGGTGGGACCTGCCGATCGAGATGCCGGACAGCGAAGCGGGCGATGCCACCGAATATGCGGCGTTGCAGTGGTGGCGCGCTCGTTATCTTGGCCGCGCTCCAGCGGAGCTGGACTTCGTGATGATCAACAGGCTGGCTGAGCTGCTGGTCCGCTCCGCACCGCAGCTGCGGCGCGCTCTCCGGATCACATACCCGTATATCTTTGTTGACGAGTTTCAGGACACAACAAGCGCTCAATTCTCCTTTCTCGCCTCCGTTTTCGCTGACGGGCCGATGGTCACGGCCGTCGGTGACAGCAAGCAGAGAATCATGGGCTGGGCCGGGGCCCTACCCCATGCACTCAAACGGTTCGCCCAAAAGTTCGACGCGACGTCCTTTCCGCTGATGTGGAACTTCCGCTCCAGTGCCGGGCTGGTTCAGATGCAGCACGTCATCGCAACCCACCTCGAACCCAGCACGGCGCCGGCAATCTCGAAGACCGACGCGGACCTCGATGGCAACCCCGCCGAGGTGTGGACGTTCTCCAGCGTGAATCGGGAAGCCGCCTTCATCGCTGAATGGATCGCCACGGACATCGCCAAGTCCGGCCGTAGGCCAGCCGACTTCGCCCTATTGGCGCGGCAGAAGATCGCCACGTTCGAAGCCCGCTTCCGGATCGAACTCGCACGCTACGGCATCCAGGTGCGCAACGACGACGAACTCGTTGACACCATCCGCTTGCAGGATCTACTCAAACACGAGGTCGCGCGTCTCATCCTGGGACTCTTGCGACTGGCGGACCAGCCGCGGGGCCTGCCGACTGTGTGGCAAGAAGTCTTGAACACCCTCTACCGTGTGCACGGTGCTGCCGGCGATGAGGTAGCACAGCGGCGAGTCGGTGACGACCTGACTGCGGTGACCACCGCTATGCGATCCTGGCTCGCGTCGAACCCGTCCACCTCCACCTCAGCCCGGGAAATCCTGGAACAACTCCTCAGCCTCCTCGACGTTGGCGCGTTGCACCGGTACGTCCGAACGACGATGCCCGACGAAGCGCTTCGCACCGTTATACGTGCATTTTGGGCGCGACTGGACAAGGTCCTGCCGAACAGTGCGAGCTGGGCAGATGTACTGGAGAAGTTCGAGTGCGCTGATGCGGTCGTACTTCTCACCGCCCACCGCAGCAAGGGCCTGGAATACCACACAGTGTTTTTCATGGGCCTTGACGATGACCAATGGTGGGCGCATGGACGCGATCCCGTCGAGTCGACGTCGACTTTCTTCGTCGGAGTGTCCCGAGCGGCCCAACGGGTTATCCTCACGACCACAAGCCCACATGCACGGACCGGCCGTATCGCCACGTTCTTCGAGCTGCTCGACGAGGCGGCCGTCCCGGAGTTCGACCGTGGGTGAGATATGGCAGTTTAGAAACGACGTCGCCTACCCTGCGCCGTGGCGCTTCAGGCGGTGCCGGGGCGGGACCGGGGTTCGGCCCACGCCTGGTAAGCACCGGGCGGTGCATCCGCAATCACTCCGCCGGGCTGAACGTAGAAGACGTTCGGATTTTTATTGTGCGGCCCGTACCCGTTGCTGCCGTGGATGAGCAGGGTGCTGCCGGGTGCGGGCCAGAAGCCCCAGAACCAGGTGTCTTGTCGGGCGCCGGTGGCGGTCCAGACGATGACGACTTTCGCGCCGCGGCGTGCCCGCTGGTAGACGTGCGCGACATGGCAACGGTGCGCGCTGGGCGACTGAGCCTCGATGGTCAGCAGCTGTTGCCAGGCCGCTGCGGCCTGCTCGCGGCGTCGGCGCCGCGATCCGCGCGTGGAGAGGATCGCGGCCAGAAGCGCCAGTGCGGGAGGCAACAGGCACAGCAGCGCGTACAGCACCGCGCCCGCGTCGTCTCGGAGTGAATCAGACATCGATCGCCGAGATTGCCACACGGTCGCGGTCCGGTGGGGGCACCTGCGCAGGACTCCCGCCACAACCTGCACCGGCCTCTCCGGTGCCGGAAGCTGACCGGTTGCTGCTGGAGGTGGCGCGTCGGCGGAGTTCCCGCAGGGGTAAGGGGTAGCTGGTGCCGGCGCGTCGTTCGCGCAGGATCGCGACGTCTCCGAGGACCGCGCGAAGCTGCTCTTCGTGGGCTTCCGCGGCGGCGAAGCGCTCCGGGGCGACAGCCAGCAGATGCTTCCACTGCTTCTGGCCGGCGCGCACGCACATGCCGAAGCAGTTGTTGTGTTCTCCAGAATCCAGCTGTCTCATGAGCCGGTTGAGCTTGCAGTCTGCGCGTGCGATTTGCGCCGCCGTTCACGATCAACAGTCGGCGATCGACGCGGTTGGTGTCGCTTCTACGACCATCTGCGTGCATCCTCGCGTCGACCGGGCGCGGATCACCTCGCGCTGTTCCCCCTCGGCCTAGGTGGCTCGCGATAGGTATGCCAGCACCTGTGCGCGTCGGCGCTTGCAGCACTTGCCGCTTCGCATGTACTTTCCATGTGGAAAACATTGGGGAGGCTGCCACATGAGCGGAATGACGAGTGGAGAAGCTGCGGAGGCCCTGCAGGTGGTAGGCCGGGGTGTGCGAACGGGGGCCGCTGTCGTCGGTCCTCGTAGTCCGACCCGCTATGTCCTGATAACCGGATTGCTGGCAGCTGCGTTGGGGGCGTGCTTCGATATCCCGGCCTCGCTGTGGGGAGTGGGTGCGATCCTGCGTTTCCCGCTGCCTCTGGTGGTCTGTGCGGTCTGGACGGTGTACACCCGGTGGGAGTGGCTGGCCCGGCCTCGGTGGGCGGGTTATGGGAGTGCGGTCGTCGTCGCGCTCATCGTCTTGCACGTGGCGGTTTTCGCCGTTGCGGGCGTTGTCGGCATGGCGTTGCGTGATGCGGGCGTCCCGGTGCCGTTCGCGATCGCGGGACTGATCTATGCCGTGCTGATGATGACGATCGTGGGTTTCGCCGCGCGCCGTCTCGCGGGCCGCTATGCCGATCGCCTGGCCAGGGAGCCTCGATGAGCAATGAGTGGGAGCTGAATCCGGTCATCAACACCACCACCCGGCTCGCCATCATGGCCGTGCTGGCGGGTGCGGAGGAGATAGAGTTCGGCGTCGCCCGGCAGGCGGCCGGTATTAGTGACTCGGTGCTGTCCAAGCAGGCTACCGCCCTGGAGAGGGCGGGATATCTGAAGGTGCGTAAGGGCAGTATCGGGCGGCGTCCGCGGACTTGGCTGTCGCTGACCGATGCCGGCCGGACTGCGATCCGGAGTCACATCGCCGCTCTGCAGGGCCTGCTGGCTCGTGCGAACGCGGCGGCATCCGATGCGCCGGGGTGACGCGGGTGGATGCCGGCCCGCATGCGTTGCCGTGCAGACCGGCGCCGATTCACGGCAGAGCTGACGCGAACACCGTGGTGGATCGCGTCAGTAGCCACTTCGGCTGCGGCGGCGATGCAGGCCGGGCAGGTGGTGGAGCTAGGGAGACGGCGGTGCGGCCCACCGTGAGCCCCACCGCAGCTGGTCCGGGTACCGCTGGGCCGGGGTGCCTGCCGTGACGACATCCCTGCCCGGGACCGTGGATCAGCCCGGGTAGAGATCAGCCGGCAGGGCTCGGATCGGGTCGTAGGGGATCGTTTCCACGGCGAGTACAGGGCCCAACGGCGTACGAATCGTCTCGTCGATCTGCACCGTGCACCAGGCGCCGGGCCGGGGCTCGCCGTAGAGGGTTGCCCGGGTGCTGCTGGGTACCCGGTTGCAGTCGTGCGCGGTGTCCTCCGTTTCGGTGAGGGGAAGGATGAGTTCGTCGGCGGTGCGGGCCGGTCCTGGAACGAGGATGGTGAGGCAGTCGCCGTCGTCGACGAGGCGGGCTTCGCGGACCGGCTGGGCCGTGGTGAACAGTGCGTGCAGGCCGCGGTCCCATGCACGGGCCAGTGACAGCAACGCAGCTCCGGCACCGGCCGCTACGGTCGCGACGACGAACAGGAGCGTGATGTCGTACGGCTCGGTGCGAAGCTGCCGCAGCCCGGCCGCATCGACGAGGACCGGCACCGTAGCGCCGACCGGATAATCGGTAGCGGCCAGGACCTCGGCGTTCCACAGCTGGCCACCAGGCAGCTCTACTTCAATGGCGTCCTCCGCCACCTGGGCGCGCACCACGGCGGTGACGGTCTCGGCGCTGTTTTCCCGGGCGGTGGCCGCGTGCTGCCGCCAGAAGGTCCAGCCTCCGAGGGCGACGCCCGCGATGAGGAGCAGGGTTCCGGCCAGCGCCGTCAGCGCGTGTAGCTGGGGCAGCTGTGCCGGCCGTGGTGGTGTGCGGTGCCGGAGCGCAGTGCCGGTTGCCGGTGCCGGGCGCAGCCGGGCGACGCCCGCGGTGATGGCGACCAGCGCGAGCGGCAGCGCGGCCCGCCAGCCGAGGCCGCTGTCGTCGGTGATGATGCTGAGCGGCCACAGGACGGCGCTGGCCGCTGCAACCCAGACCGCGGCCGGCCGGTGAAGGTAGACCATCACCGCGGCAGCGCACAACGCACCGACCGCGGTCGCCGTCACGGGTTCCGGCCCGCACGGGTCGGCCGCGGTGCACGGCTGCTCGGGCACGGTGAACACGGTGATCAGAAAGATCGACGCGGCGACCGCGGCGATCACATGATCCAGGTAGGGCCGAGGGCGCGCCGCCCGGTCCATCCGCACGACCGCCGACGGCGACAACCGGCCCGGCCCGATCATCGGGAGTCCCCGGCGGTCGCGTCCTGGCGCTCGGCGAGGACGAAGCGTTCGATGCCGGAGACCGGCAGGTCACGCCCGATCGGTGCGAGATACCGGCTCGTGTACTCCTGCGCGCCGACGTGCTCACGCACGATCCATCCGTAGGGTCGCAGAAGTGTGGTGATCTCGACGGGGTCGAGACCGAACCGCCAGATGTGCTGCCGGTCGACGAAGTCGCGCCGGGCGGGTGCGGCGTCGTAGTCGCTGGTGCCGTCGAGGTAGTCGGCGCGCAGATAGGTGAAGATCAGCCGGCTGCCGGGTGCGGCGGTACCGAGGAAGGCCAGCGTCCCGAGAACGGCGTCCTCGGTGAGGTACTGAGTCACCGCCTCCCAGACGAACATCGCCGGCTCCGCGGGCGCGAATCCGGCCGCACGCAGCGTGCCGGTCAGGTCGTCGGTGGCGAAGTCGATCGGCACGAGCGTGGTGCCGGCGACCAGCCCAGCCGGCAGAGACCGGGTCCGCCGGCGTTTGACGGCGATGTTCGCGGGCAGGTCGAGTTCCCAGGCGTGGGCGCCGGCCGGGGCGATGAGCCGGTACGGGCTGCTGTCGAGACCGGCACCGAGGATGACGTACTGCCCGATGCCGGCGTCGAGCGCCGCTTTGATCTGGTCGGTGGCATACCGTTTGCGGCACAGCACACCGGCCCACAGCCCGTGTGCGCGGGCGTCGGTGGCGGCGACCAGCATCCGGTAGACCGACTCCCACCGGCAGCTTCGGGCGATCCAGCGCTGAGCGGTGGGCAGCATGCGGACCGCGAGCGGATCGTCGTACAGGCGCTGACCAGGCGGCCGCGCGTGTTCGGCGGCGGCGATGACCATCGGGCCGTACGCGGTCTGCGCGGCGGTATTGCGTGGCGCCATGGATGCGCTCCTTCACGGTGCGGGGTGAGGAGGTGCGGGTCAGTCGGTTTCGGCGAAGCGTTCGACTTTGTCGATGGCGCCGACGACCAGGACGATGTCGCCGTAGGCGAGCACAGTGTCCGGGGTGGCGTAGGTGAAGCCGCGTGGTGCACCGGGGGCCGGTGCCTGGGGTTTGACGGCGACGACGGTGACGCCCCAGCGGCTGCGCAGCTTCGATTCGCGCAGCGGGACGCCGACGACGTCACGGGGTGGCGTGGTCTTGATGACGGCGAAGTCGGCGTCGACTTCGACGTAGTCGAGGATCCGGCCGGAGAGCAGGTGGGCGACGCGTTCGCCCATGTCGTTCTCCGGGAAGACGACGTGGTGAGCGCCGACCCGGGAGAGGATGCCGGCGTGCTGGGCGTTGACGGCCTTGGCCCAGATGTCGCGGATACCGAGGTCGGACAGCAGCGCGGTGGTGAGGATGCTGGCCTGGATGTCGGTGCCGATCGCGACGACCGCGCGGTGGAAGGCGGTGATGTCGAGCTGGTGCAGGGCCTCGGCGTCGGTGCTGTCGGCGGTGACCACATGTGGGAGCCGTCCGGCGAGTTTCTGCACGACGGCGGGGTTGCCGTCGATAGCGAGGACTTCGGTGCCGCGCCGGTCGAGTTCGACGGCGAGGGCGGTGCCGAACCGGCCGAGTCCGATGACGACGACGGGTGCGGTGGGTGTGTCAGCCAACGATGGTTCTCTCCTCGGGCAGTTCGTAGCGCTGGTCACGGTCGCGGAGCGCCAGCGCGGAGGCCAGGGTCAGCGGGCCGATCCGCCCGGCGAACATCAGCGCCACCAGCAGCAGCTGCGCCTGCGCGGGCAGGTCCGCGGTGATGCCGGTGGACAGGCCGACGGTCGCGAACGCCGAGATCGTCTCGAACAGCACCGCGTCGAGGGCGTGCGTGGTCACGGCCAGCAGCGTGAAGGTGGCGGCGATGACCGTGCCGACGCTGAGCAGGACGATCGCGAGAGCCTGGCGCTGGTTGGTGGCGGGGATACGGCGGCGCCCGGCGTTGACGTGAGCCCGGCCGCGGATCTCCGACCAGAGCATGAACGCCAGCACCCCGAACGTGGTGACCTTGATCCCGCCCGCGGTGCCGGCGCTGCCGCCACCTATGAACATCAGCACGTCCGTGGCGAGCAGGCTCTCCGGCCGCAGCGCGCCGATGTCGACGCTGTTGAACCCGGCGGTCCGCGCCATCGCGGAGGCGAAGAACCCGGCCAGCAGCCGGTCACCCGGGGCAAGGGCGCCGAGGGTACGGGCGTTCGTCCATTCCGCCGCCGTGAACACGGCCGTGCCCGCGGCGAGCAGGACCGCAGTCAGGGTGACGGTGATGCGGGTCATCACCGACCAGCGGCCCGGGCGCCGCCATCCGCGGGCGAGCTCGAAGACGACCGGGAAGCCCAGACCGCCGACGATGACCGCCGCGGCCACGGTCAGGCAGATCCACGCATCGCCGGCGTAGCGGACCAGGCCGTCGGCGTGGAGAGAGAACCCGGCGTTGTTGAACGCGGAGATCGCATGGAACACACCGCTGTAGAGCGCATCCGCCGGTGCGAGCCCGTAGCCGGTGATCAGTCTGATGGTCAGTACAGCGGCGACGAGCGCTTCGGTGCCGAGGCTGAACAGCACGATGCGGCGCACCAGCCCACGCACGTCGTGCAGGCTGAGACTCTTCGTCTCCGCCTGCGCCAGAAACCTCGCACGCAGCCCGAGCCGGCGGGACAGCAGCAGGGTCAGCATCGTAGCCAGCGTCATGATCCCCAAGCCCCCGGCCTGGATCAGCAGCAGGATGACCGCCTGCCCGAACGGCGACCAGTGGGTGCCGGTGTCGACCGTGGCCAGGCCCGTCACACAGACCGCGGACGTCGCCGTGAACAACGCGTCGACCAGCGACGCAGGTTCATCCGACGCGGTCGCCCACGGCAGGCTCAGCAACCCGGTGCCGGCCGCGACCGCCGCACCGAACCCGACCGTGATCACCTGGGCGGGATGCCGGAACCGGTCGGCTCGCCGCCGCCACGCGCGTGCTGGCCCGGCTAGGATCTCGCGTCCGCGCCGGGTCAGCATCCGGTGCGGCGTGGTGATCGCAACGGCAGCCTCGCCCGCCCCGGCACGCACCGCGGCTCAAGTCGGCCCGAGGCGGGGTCACGGTAGACCGGTGCCGGTGATATCGGCGTACACGGTGGCAGCAGAGACATGGTGGCGGGGCTTCCTGTGGGCACGATGAATCGAACATCGCCGACCAGGCTTCCCGGCACACCTGCGCGCAGCGTATCAGCGGGACGCCTCCGAGACGGGCAGCATGGCATGCCGGCGGGACCGGCCTCGGGGACGCCGCGCGGTGAACCGCCCGACACGAATCCGGTCGGCCGCGCTGTCACACAGCTCAGTGACAGGCTGCCCGGACGTCAGCCCCGCGTGCGTGATGACGCCGTCGTCGGGCCGACCGCGAGGAGTCGAGTCGGTTTCTCAGTCGCAACTCTGCTGGCCCTTGGCGAGGACACTCATTCACCCGTCGAATTGCCGGCGCTCGTGCGCCATGGCGGCAGGCCAGCCGGCGCGACGATCAGCAGCGTGACAAGGAGCGGCAGGCGGTCTACAGTGCACGGCAATCGATGTCGTCTGATGGTGTGCCGGGAAGTCTGGTCGGCGTCGGAGTCATCATGCGCGCCACTCGAGTGCTGCGATGGACTTTCTTGTGCGGTGCGGTCTGCCCCGTGCTGCTGCTCGTCGGTCTGCTGTGGGGCGGTGCGACGCGGGACGGCTATGACCAGGTGCGTCACGGCGTCAGCCAGCTGACCTCGGGCGACGGCAACGTTCTGATCCGGCTGCTGTTCGCGGTCTGTGGGGTGTTGCTGCTGGTGGCGGTACTGATCGCTGGCCGCCGCCCGATGCCGGGGCCGGTGTGGCAGTGGCGCCTGCTGGGTGTGGTGGCGGCGGGGCTGATCGTCGCGGGGGTGTTCCCGACGGATCCGGCCCTGGGATATCCGCCCGCCGCCCCAGAAGCGATCACCGCGACCGGGGCGGTGCATCAGGTCGGCGGCACGATGCTGTTCGCCGGGATGATCGCCGCAGCCGTCGTGGCCGGTCGAGATGCCCGGCGGCGCGGCCGGTTCCGGTGGGCGGCCGTGTGTGTGGCCGTGGCTTGGGCGGTGGCGGGGCTGGCGGTCGCGGCGGGGATCGTGTTCCGGCTGGTACAGCGCGACATCATCGGCACCGGGCCGGCCGGGCTGCTGGAACTGCTGTCGATGGCGTGCGGACTGTGCTGGGTCAGCGCCGCCATGCTGCGCGACAGGTCGTCGTGGGCGTACGCTGACGGCCGGTGAGCCGGGAAGTCTGGTCGGCGCGACCTTTTTCGTGCGACGAAAGGGCTCACCCATGAAGGTTCTGATGCTGACGCTGGGCACCCGCGGCGACGTGCAGCCGTTCATCGCCCTCGCCCACCACCTGCGGCACCGCGGTCACGAAGCGCTCATCGCGGCACCTGCGCGGTTCGCCGCACTGGCCGCCGTCCACGCCGTGCCCTTCGCTGTGCTCGACGACGGGCCGCTGCGGGTGCTAGACGACGGTTCGGGCGTCGAGGACGTCGCCAAGGGCGGGATCCGGGGGAAGGCGGCGCTCATGCGGCGGATGCCGGCGATGTTCGGCCGGGTCCTCGACGACTGCTGGCAGGTCGCCTCGACCGGCGAGGGTGCCGGCGCGGACGTGATCGTGCACAACGGTCAGGTGATCGCCGGGCAGCACGTGGCCGAGAAACTCGGCGTGCCCGCCGTGCTGGGCCTGCCTCTGCCGATGTACGTGCCGACCCGGGAGTTCCCGTGGCCGGGCCAGGACGTCTCCGACCGGCTGCCGGGCCGGCTGAACCGGGCCACCTACGCCGGGATGCAGGCGCCGGCGCTGATGTTCGGCCGCACCGTCGACCGGTGGCGTTCCGGGCTGGGCCTGCCACGGCGGCGCGGCCGGCACGATCCGGCGCGGCGCCCCGACGGCGGGCCGGCGCCGGTGCTGCACGCGATCAGCCCGGCGGTCCTGCCGCGCCCGGCGGACTGGCCCCCCACGGCGCAGGTCACCGGCTACTGGTTCACCCCACCGGCCACCACCACCGCCGGCGGGGCTGTCGAACCGCATGTGCGGGCGCTGCTGGACGGCCGGCAGCCGCCGGTGTTCGTCGGGTTCGGCAGCATGGCCGGCCCGGCCCCGGCCGCCGCCACCCGTACCGTGCTGCAGGCCCTCGATCTGGCGGGCCTGCCGGGGGTCGTGGCCGGTGGCTGGGGTGGCCTGCAACGGTTCGTCTCCGACCGGCATGCGTTCGTCGCCGGTGATGTGCCGCACGAGGTGGTGTTCCCGCGGTGCGCGGTGATCGTCCATCACGGCGGTGCCGGGACCACCGCGGCCGCCGCGCGTGCCGGTGTCCCGCAGGTGATCTGCCCGTTCGTGGCCGACCAGCCGTTCTGGGGCCGGCGCATGCACCGGCTCGGTGTCGCCCCGCCACCGGTGCCGCAGACCCGCCTGGACGCGGCCGCGCTCGGCGCCGCGATCCGGCAGGCCGCCCGCGACGCGGGGATGGCGGAGGCGGCGCGGCTGCTCGGCGAGCGGATCCGCGCGGAGAACGGTGCCGCGGACGCTGTCGACGCATTGGAGCGGGTCGTGGGCGTGCGTCGGTGATCTGTGCCGCTGCACCGGCCGGCCGGTCACGGTAGGTTGGGTGCAGGTGTGCCGGGAAGGCTGGTCGGCGATGGTTTCGTCGTGCCTTCCTAAGGAGTCTCATGTCCGGTGTGCCGCCACGTCCCGCCCGTCACCTGTTCGGCCGCCGCAGCTGGCCCGAGGCCCGGCGGATCGCCGAGATCCTGCGCGCGGAGACCGTCGGCGGCGCGCTGCTGCTGGGCGCGGCCGTGCTGGCGCTGCTGTGGGCGAACTCGCCCTGGTCGGAGGCGTACCGGACGCTGAGCGAGGTGACAGTCGGCCCGCACGCGCTGCACCTGGACCTCACGCTGGCGCAGTGGGCCGCGGACGGTCTGCTGGCGATCTTCTTCTTCGTCGCCGGGCTGGAACTCAAACGCGAGTTCATCGCCGGTGACCTGCGCGACCCGCGCCGCGCCGTCATGCCGATCGCAGCCGCGGTCGGCGGCATGGCCGTACCCGCCATCATCTACACCGCGATCAACGCCACCGCCGATGGTGGCGCGCTGTCCGGCTGGGCGGTGCCGACCGCAACCGACATCGCCTTCGCACTCGCCGTCCTCGCCGTCGTCGGTTCGCATCTGCCAGCCGCGCTGCGCACGTTCCTGCTCACCCTCGCGGTCGTCGACGACCTGCTCGCCATCCTGATCATCGCGGTGTTCTACACCAGCTCGCTGCAGCTGCTGCCGCTGGCGGCGGCGCTGATTCCGCTGGGGCTGTTCGGGTTCCTGGTGCAGCGCCGGGTCCGCTCCTGGTGGCTGCTGCTGCCGCTGGCCGCCGCCGCGTGGGCGCTGGTGCACGCCTCCGGCGTCCACGCCACCGTCGCCGGCGTCCTGCTGGGCTTCCTCGTCCCGGTCATCCGCCGGGCCGGCGGCGACGGACCGGGCCTGGCCGAGCACTTCGAGCACCGCTGGCGGCCGCTCTCGGCCGGCGTGGCGGTGCCGGTCTTCGCGTTCTTCGCCGCCGGCGTCTCGGTCGCCGGCGCGGGCGGACTCGGCGCGACCATGGCCGACCCGGTCACTATCGGCATCGTCGTGGGGCTGGTGGCCGGCAAGGCGGTGGGCGTGCTCGGCGCGACCTGGCTGGTGCAGCGGTTCACCCGCTCCACGCTCGGCGACCAGCTCGGCTGGTGGGACGTGCTGGGCCTGTCGCTGCTGGCCGGGATCGGGTTCACGGTGTCGCTGCTGATCGGCGAGTTGGCGTTCGGCGCCGGCAGTGTGAAGGACGAGCACGCCCGGATCGGCATCCTGGCCGGCTCGTTCCTCTCGGCGCTGCTGGCAACCGTGGTGCTGCGTGTGCGCAACCGGCATTACCGGCGACTGCGCGAGATCGAGGAGCGCGACGCCGACGCGGACGGTGTGCCGGACGTGTATCAGGGCGAGTCGCGGTCCTGACACTTCTCCGCCGGTGTGGGCGGGAGTACGGTGGCCGATAGGTGTGCCGGGAAGTCTGGTCGGCGGTCATGATCCGTTTGCGACCGAAGGGCTTCCTCCGATGGACGAGTCCGTGCTGCGCACCATCCACCTCACCAAACGGTACGGCCGGCTGACCGCCGTCGACGACCTGACCCTGGACGTCGGCGCCGGTGAGGTCTTCGGCTTCCTCGGCCCGAACGGCGCCGGGAAATCCACCACGATCCGCATGATCCTCGGCCTGGCCCGCCCGACCGCCGGGCGGGCACTGATCGCCGGCGTCGACGCGGCCGACGTGGCCCACGCGCACCGGCACCTGGCGTACGTGCCGGCTGACGTGGCGCTGTGGCCGCAGCTGACCGGCGCGGAGATCCTGCACCTGCTCGCCTCCACCGGCCCGGGCACCGACATCGCCTACCGCGACGCCCTGGTCGAGCGGTTCGACCTGGACCCGTCGCGACCGGCGCGTACCTACTCCACCGGCAACCGGCAGAAGGTCGCGCTGATCGCGGCGTTCGCCACCCGCGCTCCGCTGCTCGTGCTGGACGAGCCGACCAGCGGCCTGGACCCGCTGATGGAGCAGCAGTTCCGGGCCGCGGTCGCCGAGGCGCGCGAGCGCGGGCAGAGCGTCTTTCTCAGCTCGCACCAGCTCGCCGAGGTCGAGGCGGTCTGCGACCGAGTGGGGATCCTGCGCGCCGGCCGGCTCGTCGAGGTGGCGTCCGTGCCGGCGCTGCGGGCGCTGCACCGGGCCGAGGTCACGGTCAGCTACACCGGCGAGCAGCCCGCGCTGACCGCGGTGCCCGGCGTCGATGGTGTGCAGACCACGGGCGAGGGCCGGCTGCGGTTCGCGCTCACCGGTCCACCCGCGCCCGCACTGAGGGTGCTCGCCGCCGCCGACGTGACCGCGCTCGCTGTCCGCGAACCCAGCCTCGAGGAGATGTTCCTCGACTACTACGGCACGGAGAACGGACGATGACCGCCCCGGCGCTCACCCTCCCGGCCCGGCCGGGCGCGGCGGTCACCGGGCTCGCCGTCCGGCAGATCCGCCGTGGCGGCGCGATCGTTCTCCTGCTCGCCGCCGGCATGCCGGCCCTGGTCACGGCCACCTACGACGGGCTGACCGCCGATCCGGCCGCCGCGGCCGGGCTGACGCGGATCGCGGCGAACCCGGCCATCCGCACCCTGTTCGGCACCCCGATCGCGCTCGACCACGCCGGCGGCTTCACCGTCTGGCGCATCGGCACCGTCCTGACCGTCATCCTCACCGTCTGGGCCACGCTCACCACCACCCGCGTCCTGCGCGGCGAGGAGGAAGCCGGCCGCTGGAGCCTGCTGCTGGCCGGCCGATCTACGCCGCGTGCCGTCTTCCTGCAGCACCTCGCCGTCATCGCGGCCGTCCCGGTTACGGCCGGCATCGCGGTCACGGCCGCGCTATGGACCGCCGGGCCAGACCTGGCCGGGGCGATCGTGCACGGCGCGGGAGTCACCGCTGCAGGGCTCTTCGCGGTCGCGGTCGCCGCCCTCTCCGCGCAGATCTTCCCGGCCCGGGCCCCGGCCACCGGCACGGCGATCGCCGTGCTCGGCGCAGGCCTGCTGCTGCGCATGATCGGCGACGGGCTCACCGCGCTCGGCTGGCTGCACTGGCTGTCGCCGTTCGGGCTGCTCGCCCTCAGCTCCCCGTACGGCCGCGACGATCCGCTACCGCTGCTGCTCCTGACCGCCGCCGCCCTCGCGATCGCTGCGGCCGCGCTTGCCGCCGTTGGCCGGCGTGACCTCGGCGGTGGCCTGACCGCACCGGCAGCCGGCCGCGCACCGCGGCGGTGGCTGCTGGGCGGCCCGGCGGCGTTCGCGGTGCGCCGAGCGATCGGGCCGGTGCTCGCCTGGACCGCCGGGATCGGCGCCTACTTCCTGCTCATCGGACTGACCGCCCGTTCCGTCACCGAGTTCCTGACCGGCAACGCGGTCTTCGCAGACGCGGCCGCGCAGGCCGGATTCGCCGGCATGCACACCGTGGAGGGCTTCACCGCCAGCCTCTTCGCGCTGCTCGCCCTCCCGGCCGGCGCGTTCACCGCGGTCCGGATCGGCGCGTTCGCCGCCGCCGAGACCGACCGGCGCCTGACCCCGCTCGCCGCCGCGCCACTGACCAGGACCCGCCTGCTCGCGGCCGAGACCGCCGCGACCACCGGCGGCGCGCTGATCCTGCTCACCGTCGCGGCGCTGGCGACCTGGGCGGGCGTGACCGCGGTCGGAGGCGGGCTGACGTTACCGGCGGCGCTGGCCGGCACGTTCAACACGCTGCCGATCGTCGCGCTCAGCCTCGGTGCCGCCGTCCTGGCTCTCGGCGGGGCACCACGCGTGACCGTCCTCGCCGGCACGCTGCCAGCCACCGGTGGCTTCCTGCTCCAGGTCCTCGCCGACGCCACCGGCGCACCCACGTGGGTGAGAGAACTGTCGCCGTTCCCGCATCTGGCACCGGTACCCCTCACCGGGGTCGCCTGGCCAGCTGCCGTGACGATGACAAGCATCGCGGTCGCGCTGGCCGTTGCCGGAACGCTCGCCTACCACCGCCGTGACCTGCGCAGCTAACGCGGCCATACCCGGCCCGCAGGCTCCGAGTCGGCGTCACCCTCGTGGCCTATGGCCGTGCGGCAAGCGGGATGACGATGGAGGAGTGGTGCTGGGCGAGTTCGTCGCGGAGCGCGATGTTGTCGTGGTGGAGTGCGGCGATCGTGGTCGCTGCGGCGGCGAGGCGCTGCTGAAGGGCAGCGCATTCGCGGGTCTTACGGCCAAGCTGCGCGCGTAGCTGGTCGAGTTCCTCCGCGCTGGTGCTGGACGGCGCAGTGTCGTGGTGTGCGGCGACGGCGCGGTCCCATGCGGTGAGCAGGTCGCGTGCGCGGTTCATGGTGGCCCGGCTGACCCCGGCCTCACGGTAGACGTTTTCCTTGGTGAGTTTGCCGTCGGTATGGCGGGCACGGCCTCGTAGCAGGCGGGTCATCGCCTCGCGCAGGGCTTGCTCGGTGGCAGGGGACACGGTCATCGGGTGGCCTTGGCGATGACCTGGTCGACGTCGTCGAGTTGCCGTTGTAGTGCGGCGTGGTGGCCGGGTGCGAGGCGGGGGTTGTCCAGCAGCGTGAGCAGGCTGCGGCGCTCGGTTCGCCAGATGGCGGTGTGTGTGCCGGTGATGAGGCTGTTGGCGCAGCGGCCGGGCTGCATCGGTCGATGAGCGGGCCGCGGTGGCCAGGTGGCACGATCGCGTTTTCCAGGCATTTCGCGCCGGCGGGGTCGGCGTCGTCGAACAGGCAGTGGTTGAGGGTGCCGAACCGTAGCGGGATGCGCGCCTTGCGGAGCAGGTCGTGTGCGGTGCGGGCGTCGCCGTGGCGGGCGAGCGCGGTCTGGCGGATCTCCCGGAAGGTGCTGGCGAGGCGTTCGGCGGCCGGGCCTGAGCCGATGGTGGGGCCGGTGTGGTGGTTGTCGTAGAGCTCGTGGGTGATGAAGCTGTTGACGATGGCGCCGCTGCTAAACCCGGAGGTGCGCGGCTGGTGCGCGAGCCGGCCGGCGCGGTCGTTGACGTTGCCGAAGACCAGGTCGGGGTGGGGCCTCGCCGACCGCGCGGTCAGCCAGCACCTGGCGAAACTGCGCATGTCCCGGCTGGTCACCGCACGTAGGCAGGGAACGTTCATGTTCTACTCGGCCGCCGACGACCACGTGCGGCGGCTGCTGGCCCAAGCGCTGCATCACGTCGACCACATCGATCCGCAAACCGCCGAGGACACCACGGCACCCACCGTCGCACCGCGCGTAGCCGGTCAGCCGGCCTGACCGCCGCGCAGCACGGGGTCGACGCGGCGCGGCCGTCACCGACGTGAACCCACCCGCGCAGCCCACGCGGTGGCAACGGACTGCGCGCCCGCGGCCCCCGCCATCGGTTCGCTGATAAGCAGGTGGCTGACCTGGTACGTCATCGCGATCACTCACCCCGAGACCTACGCGTCCCGGCGGCCCGCCGCGAACAGGGTGACCGTCGAGGTCCGCGTCATCGGCGGACTCCCGTCTCGACCAAGCCGATGCTGTCCCGCGCCCGCAGCCGCTGACGCTGAACCGATCCACCCGGGGCTGTATCCGGCGAATGTCGCGGCCAGCACCGGCTCCGGGGCGGCTGGATCCGGTGCGGTGACGAAGCCGGGCGAGCAGATCGGCAGGGGCGTCGGTGGTACTGGGGCAGGCGGGCGCGCGGGTGTCGTGCGGGCCCGCCTCCTTCGGCCGCGACGGTGCCGTGCTGCTGCGGCCGGTGGCGATCAGGCCGGCGATGCGGAGTGTGGCGCGGGATTGGTGTAGACGGATACGTGGGTGTGCGCCCGCGGGTCGAAGGGCCGGCCGGTCAGGTCGCGGTGGCGGCCGGTGAGGGTGAGGCCGGCGGATTCGGCGAGCAGGTCCAGTTCGGCGGGCAGGACGTAGCGCAGCCGGTTGGCGATGACGCGGGGCTGTCCGTCGGTGTGAGTGATGCGCAGCGTCTCGATGGTCTGGGCGGTGGTGTCGAGGCGGCCGACGGACACGGCGGGGCGTTCGGGATCCCACCGGTCGACCTGCAGGGAGTGGCCGTGATGCCAGCGATCCGGGTCGGGGATGAAGCCTTCGACGACCAGGCTGCCGCCGGGGGCGAGCCGGGCCGCGGCGGCGGTGATGCAGGCGCGCTGGTCGGCCTGGTCGGTGAGCAGGTACAGGGTCGAGAACGCGATCAGCACGCAGCCGAACATCTCCTCGGCGGGCGGGTGGAGCATGTCGCCGAGACGGGCGTCGACGCGGCCGGCGCCGGGCTTGGCGCGTAGCCGGTCGAGCATGGCGGGTGAGTTGTCGACGCCGACGACACGCATGCCGGCCGCGGCCAGGGGCACCGCGAGACGGCCGGTGCCGACGCCGAGCTCGAGCACGGACGCCGGGCGGGCGTGACGGCGCAGGAACTCTACGACGGCGGGGATGTCGTCGCGGTCGTCGTAGAGGGTGTCATAGTCGGCGGCCCAGGTCTGGCCGTAAGCGGCGCCCGTGAGGACGACGGAACCAGCAGTGGTGGGTGAGGTCATCGTTGTTCGCCTTACGGAGGTCGCGGGGCGGCGGCGCATCACCGGGTGGCCGGAGGCCGACCCGCGGTGTGCGGGGCCGCGAGGACGATGCCGGCGTGGGAGAGGTGTGCGCCGGTCGGGCGTGGTGTAGCGCCGTCGTCCTATATGCGAAGCGAGATCAGTTCCGTACGCGTACGCCCTGGCCCGCCGGCCGTGGCCGGGAGGGCTGGGCGCCGTGCGGGTGCCGGGACGTGCTGGACCGCAGGTGCGGGGAGGGCGACGGTGTCCGGCTGCGGCAGCGCGGCGTCCGGTATCAGCTCGGCTGCCGGGGCGCACTCGTGCGCCCCTGACAGATGCTCGAAACAGAACACCTGATGGGGCACGGCCGTGCCGGCGCCGGTGTGGGCGTGCCCGGCGACCGGCTGCGCGGTGGTGTGGGCGTGCCCGTCCGCGGCCGGCGCGGCGGTGTGGGTGTGGGCGGGCGCGCAGCAGGTGATCAGGGCGTGTGTCTGCCCGGCGAGCGCGCACAGCAGCAGCAGGATGAACAGGCGTCCGGCGGCGCGCATCCGCGCGCCGTCGCGGGCGCGTGTGATCCCGTGCCGGGCCGATGCCGCCGTCATGGTCGGCAGCGTAACGACGCGCGGGGCGTGGGCGGCACCGACCGGTCGGATGGTTGTCGGCGTCTTTTCCGCTGGTCTTCGGCCTTGCGGGTGCCGGGACACGCGCAGGCGCCCCGGCACCCGGTGTGGTCGCGCGGAACGCCGCCGGTCGCCGGGCGCGCCGGCGGGGTGTGCGGGTCAGCCGCCGCGGCTGCGGGCGGTATGCGGTGTGCCTGCGGGCGCCGGCGGCGGTGGGTGCAGGTGCCCGGCGCGGGACAGGCCGGTGAGTGCGGCGGCGCCGAGCAGGCCGGTGGCAGTCAGCGCCAGCCAGGGCAGGGCGGGCCAGCCGTGGCGGGTGGCGGTGTCGATCGCGGCGCCGGTGAGCAGGTTCCCGGCGGCGATGCCGATCCCGGCGAGGGTGTTGTACAGCCCGTAGTACGTGCCGACCAGGCGTGGCCCGGCGAACGTGACGATCGCGGCCATCTCGAATGGGTACACCAACATCGTGGCGATGGTCAGCAGCACCGTGCCGGCCAGGACCGGCCCCAGGGCGAGCGCGGCCGCCCAGGGGCCGGCGCCGGGTGCGGGGCTGAGCGTGGCGGTGGCGGCGAGCGGCAGGAACGCGGCGGCCATCAGCGCCAGCCCGCGGGTGATGGCCTGCGGGGCGCTCCAGCGGGCTTTCGCCCAGGCGGTGAGGCGGACCTGCCCGGCGACGGTGAGCAGCCCGGAGACTGCGAACAGGGCCGCGACGGCGGTGTCGGTACCGGTGATGCGGCGCACTTCGATGGGCAGGCCGAGGTAGATCTGGAAGTTCAGTACGTAGGAGGTGATCATCGCGGTGGCGAACAGCAGGAAGCCGCGGTGGCGCAGCGGCTGCCGCCACCCGGGCCCGGCATGCGACTCATCCGGTGATGCCGGTGGGGCGTGGCGGGCCGGCAGAGCCCGCGCCTGCGCGAGCAGCAGCACCGCGAACAGCAGCGCGGCCACGGTGCACACCCACTGGAACGAGGCGGTGAGCAGGGCCAGGCCGATCAGTGGGCCGGTCAGGATTCCGGCCTGGTAGAAGACGTTGAACAGGGCGAACGCTTCGGTGTGCCGGTCGCCGGCGTCGGCGGCGAGGTAGGCGCGCACAGCTGGGTTGAACAACGCCCCGGCCAGCCCGGTCGCCGCCGAGGCGACGAGCAGCGCGGTGAGGGTGTCGGCGGCGCCGAGCAGGCCGAACCCGGCGACGCGCAGGCCGAGGCCGGCCAGGATCAGCGGTTTGTAGCCGATCCTGTCGGCCAGGACGCCGCCGAGCAGGAACATGCCCTGCTGGGAGAGGTTGCGCACGCCGAGGATCAGGCCGATCGCCCAGGCGGCCATGGCCAGGTCACCGGCGAGATGCCCGGCGAGGTACGGCATGAGCATGTAGAAGCCGATGTTGATGGTCAGCTGGTTGACCATCAACAGTTGCACGGGCCGGTCGAAGGATCGCAGCGCGGTCAGGGTGCCGGTCACGGCGTGTTCCCGGCCGGGTCGATGACGCGGGTGCAGCGCGTCCAGCGGGTCGCCTCGGCCTCGCCGGGATGGTCCAGCTGCTGCGGACCGAGTGCGGGCGGGTGGCCGAGCAGGTCGTGGCGGTGGCAGTAGTCGTCGCTGTAGACGGTTTCTGCGTAGCGGTGCGGGCCGTCGGGGAAGACCGCGGCGATGCGGGTGTCGCCGGGCAGGGTCCGGGCCAGCCAGGAGGCGACCAGCGCGACCGCGCCGACGCTCCAGCCGCCGCTGATGTAGTGCCCGGCGGCCAGGCGCCGGCACGCCCATACCGCTTCGGCGGCGGCGACCCAGTGGACCTCGTCGAAGGCGGGGTAGTCGACGTTGCGCGGCAGGATGCTGCTGCCGAGCCCGCGCATAAGCCGAGTCCGGGCCGGCTGGCCGAAGATCGTGGACCCGCACGCGTCGACGCCGACCAGCTTCAGACCGGGGAAGAACTCGCGCAGCACCCGCGCGGTCCCGGCGGAGTGCCCGCCGGTGCCGACGGAGCAGACCAGCACGTCGACGCGGCCCAGCTGCGCGGCGAGTTCCAGGGCCAAGGGCTGGTAGGCGTCGGCGTTGTCGGGGTTGTGGTACTGGTCCGGGCAGAAACCGCCGTGCGCCTCGCGCAGCGCGGTGACCCGGTCGCGGCGGGCCTGCTGCCAGCCGCCGTCCGGGTGCGGTGTCTCGACCAGGTCGATACGGGCGCCGTAGGCGGCCAGCAGGTTCCGCATCGACGTTTCCATGCCCGGGTCGGTGACCAGGGTGACCGGGTGGCCGTGAATCAGGCCGGCCAGGGCGAGACCGAGACCGAGGGTGCCGGAGGTCGACTCCACGATCGGGGCCCCGTCGGGCAGGTCGCCGCGTTCCCGGGCGCGCTGGATGAGGTGCAGACCGGGCCGGTCTTTGATCCCGCCGGGGTTGTGGCCTTCGAGTTTGGCCCAGAACCCACGGTCGGTCGCGTCGGTGATGTCCGGGGTCCACAGCACCGGCGTGTTCCCGACGAGCTGGTCGAGGTGGTGGCAGGTGGAGCTGGAGATGAGCTGGCTGGGTGAAGGCCGCCGGTCGAGCCGGGACCCCATCAGGTCGATCATGTGCGAAGCCGCTTTCAGGACATGCGCCACCGGCCCGCGCACCCAACGAACAGGGGCGCCAGCAAGGGTGGCACAGGGTCAACAGGGTCGCGGAAGGCATGCCGCCGTCACACCGGCCCGGGCCCGCGGCATCGGTCATCGCGGAAGAGGGGCGAAGCGGGTGGCGGCAGGCGGCAGGCCGGGGCCTGTCAGATGCGGTGGACGCAGGTCGTCGAGAGCACGCCGGCCGCGGATCTGCCGGGCGGGTGCGCGGCATCGGCGGTGACCGTCACGGGCACCGCACCGGCCCGGACCGGAACGTCCGGAACGACCTCGGCCAGATCGACGACGCCCGTACTGACCGGCGGCAGGAGCGCGGCGGTGATGCACGGATGCGCGTCGTGCGGCCGTTCGCCGGTCGCCGGGACGGCATCACCGGCGCCAGGCCCGGCCGGGTCCGGTGGCGCGACGACCGCGGCGTGCGCGACGTGCGCATGGTGGGGGTGCGGCAGCGCATGATCGGCCATCGCGGCGCAGAACACGATCAGCGCCACGGTCGTCATCCGCATGACCAGCCCGAACATGAACCTTTCCGTCCCGCATCCCTGACACACCGAATGGCAAATGTACCAAAAATACCTTTGGCGGCGTGTGCGAAACGCGCTTCGCGAATCCCGGTCGGCCGGAGGTGCAAGGCCCGGTGGGCGGGACGCGATCAGCGCCCGCCCACCCGGTCGAGGGCACCGGTCAGAGGCGGGCGAGGATGCCCTTCATCGTGGTGATCTCGGCCTGCTGATCGGTGATGATTTTCTGGGCCAGGGCCTTCGCGTCGGCGTTAGTACCTTGCTGGACTTCCTGCTGCGCCATGTCGATGGCGCCTTCGTGGTGGCTGATCATCATGGTGAGGAAGTGCGTGTCGAACGCGGCGCCGGTGGCCTCGGTGAGCATGCTCATGTCGGCGTCGGACATCATGCCGGGCATCGACCCGTGGTGCATGCCCGCGTCCATGCTCATGTCCGGTGCTGGCCGGCCCCAGGCGGCCAGCCAGCCGGTCATGGTGTCGATCTCCGGCTGCTGGGCCTGCGCGATCTTGCCGGCGAGAGTCTTGACCTCGCTGTCGGCGGCCCGGCCGTCGGCGAGGGCGGCCATCTGCACCGCCTGCTGGTGGTGCGGGATCATCGCCTCGGCGAAGCTGACGTCGGCGTCGTTGAACGATCCAGCCGACACCGACGCCGCCGGTGCGGCCGCCGACGCGCTCGCCGGCATGTGGTTCATGCCCCCGGCGTCCGGGTCGGCGGAGTGATCACCGCCGCAGGCCGACAGCAGCAGCGTGGCGGTAACTGCAGCACCGGCGAGGAGGGTACGGCCCCGCATCGTGGTCGGGGGCAGGGAAATACGCATCATGATGGAATGTGACCTTTCGGCAGGATTCGGGTACGCGTGCGGGCGCCTCGGCCACGACCGATCGCGGTCGCCGTCGAGGTGGGTCGCCTATATGCGCAGTACCGCTACCGAGGCCAGCGTCAGACCTGCAGGCCGGTCCGGCGGTGCGCGCGGCATCAACGCCCGCAGCACCCCCGCCGCCATCAGGCGCTGCCGGTCGTAGCCGGCGGCAGCCAGCCACAGCAACATCACCAGCACGACCAGGCCGGTCAGGATCGCCAGACACACGCTCCAGACACCCGCGCCGTGGCCACCGTGCCCGCCGCAGCGGTCGTCCGGGCACACCGTCGACGCCGTCCACGCCGCCATCGTCACGCCCACGGTGACCTGTGCGTGCGTGCCGGCCGCCGACTCGTGCGTGCCGGTACTCGCCGGGTGGTGGGTGTCGGTGCGGACACCGGTATGGCCGAGGGTGTGCATCAGCGCCAGGCCGAGGACGGTCGCCAAAAGCAGCATCAGCCGGGCCGTACGGCCCGGCACGATCGCTGCTGCCCCGCTCACCGCCCCACCGTAGCGTCTGCGGCCTCCGCCGATGACGACACCACCCGGACACAGACCCTGGCCCCGGGCCGTGCCCGGCTCCGCCCCGGACCTGTGCCGCCCGGGGCGGATGCCCGCCTGTCACCCGCCCGGGTGAAGGACCCCCCTCGGGTCAGGTGCCGGGCCGGCGGCCGAAGGTGCGGACCTTGGTGCCGGTCTTCAGCTGCTTCCACATCGCCACCGCGTCGCGGTGCAGGAGGTTGACGCAGCCGTGCGAACCGCGGGCCGCGTCGTGCAGGTACGTGGTCGTCTCGTGGAAACCGATCCCGCCGTTGAACCGCTGCCAGTACGGCAGCCACACCTCGTACGGGTTCGACCACTCCCGGACCGCGCGCTTGTTGATCCGGTACGTCCCGGCCGGGGTGGCGTGACCGCGGAACCCGGTCCGAACCACGGTCGGCCCGAACACCACGTCCCCGTCACGCATCACCCACACCGTCTGCAGGGTCAAGTCGACGCAGGCGGTCACCCCGGCGCCGGCCTTGCACTGCCGGACCCGCTTCGGGTCGGTGCTGGCCGCGAGGCGCCGGGCGACATCCGCCGTGGTGGCGTCCGCCTGCCCGACGGCGGGCTCGACACCGAACCGCTGCTGAAACGCCCGGATCGCGGCGCAGTCGGCCGGCGAGGACCGGCCGTTGACGCTGACCGGACCGTAACCGCCCAGACGGGCGAGAGCGGCTTCGATGTCGCGCTGCCACCGGCCACCCGCACACGCCACCGCAGCCGCGGCGGCCGGGGCAGAGGCGGCCGCGGAAGGGCGGGAGGCCTGCGGGCGGGAAGCGGGCGGACGGGAGACGGCAGCATCACCGCGTGCGGTCCGGGCGGGTGCGGGGTCCTGGCGCAGCACCCGCACGCCCGGCGCGCTGAGGTCCGCCGCGGCCTGTGCGGTCGCGGCCTGTGCGGGCGGCGGGGCCGTATTCATCAGGTCCAGCACGTCACCGGCGGCGGCCGAGGCCGCCAGCCCGAGCACCACGGCCGCGCTCAACAGATACGTCACCGCTTGCGAACCCGCCACCCGGGCAACCACCCTTCACCGCACCACCACCGACGCTCACCACGATCGCCGCCACGGCGCCCGGATCGCGGTCCCGGCCGGGAGCAGCCATGGTGCAACACACCTCGGCACGCGTTCGCAGCCCCGGGCGGTGGTCTGCCTCGGGCTGCGATCACGCGGCCTGGTGGGTGTTCGGCCGGGACCGGGTCACGGCCGGGGCGCCAGACGCACCCGGCGCAGCAGTTGGGCGTTGAGCGCGACCACGATCGTCGAGGCGCTCATCAGCACCGCTCCGACCGCCGGGCTCAGCGTGATCCCGGCCCAGGCCAGCACGCCCGCGGCGAGCGGGATCGCCACGACGTTGTAGCCGGCCGCCCACGCCAGGTTCTGGATCATCTTCCGGTAGGAGGCTTGCGACAGGCGGATCACGCCGGTCACCGCCCGGGGGTCGGAGGAGGCCAGCACGACACCGGCCGACTCGATCGCCACGTCCGTACCCGCGCCGATCGCCAGGCCGACATCCGCGCGGGCCAGCGCGGGCGCGTCGTTGACCCCGTCACCGACCATCGCCACCCGCAGCCCGCGCTCCTGCAACCCGGCCACCGTCCGGTCCTTGTCGGCCGGCAGGACCTCGGCGAACACCTCATCCTCGGCGGTGAAGCCGAGGTCGGCCGCGACGGCCTCGGCGACCGGCCGCGCGTCACCGGTGATCATCACGATCTTGCCGATCCCGGCCTGACGCAACTGCGCGATCGCCTCGCGCGCTTCCGGCCGCACCTCGTCCTCCAGACCGAACGCCCCGATCACCGCCGGTGTCCCGGCGTCGTCCAAGCGCAGCAGGTGCAGCACCGCCGCTCCACGCCGCGACCACTGCCCCGCCGCCGCCTCCAGGTCGGCCGGCACCGTCGCGCCGAGCTCCCGCAGCAGAGCGGGCCCGCCGACGGCGTAGGTGCGCCCGTCCACGACCGCCTGCACGCCCCGGCCGGTCAGCGACCGGAAACCCGTCGCCCGCCCGCGCAGACCCCGCTCGTGGGCGGCCGTGGTCAGCGCCCGCGCCAGCGGGTGCTCGCTGTCGGCCTCGACCGCGCCGGCGACATCCAGCACCCGCGCCTCGGTGAACCCGGTCGTGGCAGCGATGCCGGTCACGGTGTGCGCACCCTTGGTCAGGGTGCCGGTCTTGTCGAACAGCACCGCCTCGACCGTGCGCATCCGCTCCAGCGCCAGCCGGTCCTTGACCAGGATCCCGGCCCGCGCCGACAGCGCCGTCGACAACGCGATCACCAGCGGGATCGCCAGGCCCAGCGCGTGCGGGCACGCGATCACCAGCACCGTCACGGTCCGCACCACCGCCTGATCCAGGTCACCGAGCAGCCACCAGACGACGAAGGTCAGGACCGCGGCGGCGGTCGCGATGTAGAACAGCAGCGCCGCGAACCGGTCCGCCAGCACCTGTGCCCGGCCACTGGCCGCCTGCGCCTGCGCGACCAGCCGGCCGATCCCCGCCAGCGCCGTGTCCTCACCCACCGCCTCCACCCGGACCCGGATCGCCGAGTCGGTCGCGACCGTCCCGGCCACCACCCGATTTCCGGCACCCCGGGACACCGGACGGGACTCACCGGTGATCATCGACTCGTCCAGAGCCGCCGTGCCCTCGACGATCCGTCCATCAGCCGGCACCCGCGCACCCGAGCGCACCAGCACCAGATCCCCGACCGCAAGCGCGGCCACCGGCACCCGCTCGGTGTCACCGTTGGCGGCAAGCCGTTCGGCGTCGTCGGGCAGCAGCGCGGCCAGCGCCGCGAGCGCGCCCTGCGCCTGCCCGATGGCTTTCATCTCCTGCCAGTGCCCGAGCAGCATGATCGTCACCAAAGCCGCCAGCTCCCACCAGAAGTCCAGTCCGAACACCCCGACACTGGTCGCCAGCGACGCCACGTACGCCACGGTGATCGCCATCGCAATCAGCAGCATCATTCCCGGTGCCTGGTCCCGCACCTCGGCGACCGCACCGGCCAGGAACGGCCACCCGCCGTAGAGGAACACCGCGGTACCGAGTACCGGGCCGACCCACGCCATACCGGGGAAGTCGAGGGTGTAGCCGAACCAGTCCATGATCATGTGGCTCGTTGCGACGATCGGGACCGTCAGCACCAAACTGAGCCAGAACTTCCGCCGGAACGCATCCGGATCGTGACCGGCGTGCTTGTCGTGCCCGCCATGACCCGCACCCCCATGCGCGGACGCGTCATGTCCGCCACCGTGACCGGCGTGCGCCGCCGGATGCCCGTGATGATCGTGCGTGCTCGCGATGCCCGCCGTGGCGTGCGTGCGTGTGGTCACGGCCCCGGGTGCTGCGTGACCTTCGTGGTCTCCGGTCGTCATGTCGACCACCTCCAATGCGCCGAAGGTATACCCCCCGGGGGTATAGGGCAAGGGGTGGTGGGGTTCCCGGCGTCACAGCGACGACGACGGCCGGGGCCGGCGCCGGATGCGGGGTATGAGCTGGTGATCCGAGGCACGCGACCTGCGAGACGGGGTCTTCGGATCTATCAGGCGAGCGGGATGATCTTGGACGTGTGGTGCGGAGCGGGATACGGCCATCGATGGAGATGAGACATCGGCAAACCCTGGAGAGAAGTTGTGCGAGAACCCTTCGGCGTAGGCGCGGGGCGGGCGGAGTCCTTCCGTGCGTGCCCAGTCGAGCATGTCGGTCGTGGTCAGGAACGGTGGTTCGCACATCGGGAACCGCACCGTCTACGGCGCCCAGCCGCGGGTGATACCCGGGGTGCGGTGCTGTTTGCTCCAGTCGATCCCGACGTAGAGGATCGTGTCGGCGGGGTCGGCGTGCGTGGTCAGCCAGGCTCGACAGGGCCGTTGTTTCAAGAAGGTCGAGCACGGGGCGATACGGCTGTTTCCGAGAAAACGCTGGTCGGCGAAGACCTGCCAGGGTGTGCGACCGTCCGCGACGATCACGGGCTGGACATCGAGGAGCGCGGCGGCGTCGTCGACGAAGCGCCACAGGCCAGGGTCTTCCGCCTTGGTGTCGGCGGCGAGAAGGACGAGGTTGTCGGTGCCGTGTTGTGCGGCGACGCGCATGGCGGCGGCCCACGAGCCGATCCCGCCGGAGAACTGGATCACGTGCCGGACCGCGTGAGCCGGAGCCGGCCGGCCAGGTGGCGGTGAGCTGCTGATCGGAGGCATAGGAATCCTTTCATGCGCAGGGTTCTGAACGAGAGGTGCGGGTGCCGATGCCGCGCCGGTCGGCGGTGGCGACCTGGAAACGGCCGCGGGCTGGGGCTACCAGGTGACCTGGATGCCGGGCTGCGCGGCGGTCTGATCCATCGGCAGGGCTGGCCCGTTCCGGCCACGACCGACGTGCGTGTGTGCCGGCGGCTGGCTGGTCGTGATGGCCTCGGCGGATGCCGGTTCGTGTGCGGCCGCCGGGTCTAGGTGGCCGCGGTGGGTGAGTTCG
Organism: Catenuloplanes indicus; assembly: GCF_030813715.1. Classification (NCBI taxonomy): domain Bacteria; kingdom Bacillati; phylum Actinomycetota; class Actinomycetes; order Micromonosporales; family Micromonosporaceae; genus Catenuloplanes; species Catenuloplanes indicus. Next base: position 3,932,504 of record NZ_JAUSUZ010000001.1, on the reverse strand, counting down.
ACGCGTAGGTGCGCGGCGTAGGTGGGTGTGGTGATGAGGGTGTCCGCGGTGCCGTTCCGTGGTCCGAGCCAGTCGGGTCCGAGCCGTCCGGCGACGGCGTGGGTGACGTCTTCGCGTTCGAGGTCCGGCAGCGCCAGATAGGTGTCGGCGGTGACCCGCACGTCGATGACGTCGGGTGTGGAGGCGTGCGGGTGGCGGGTGGCTAGGACGGCGTCGGCGGCGTGCAGGAACGCGCGGTGGGCGGCGCTGTCGGCGGCCGGGTACGCGCCGAGTGGCTGGAGCGGGTCGTCGGTACGGACCTGGAACTCGTCGCGGAACGCGGCGACCATCTCGACATGACGCTGCCACTGGCGGGCTGCCTGCGGGTCGATCGGCTGCTCGCCGAGCCCAGCCAGCCAGGCCGGCCGGTCGGCGATCGCGGCCGCCGCGAGCACCTGCGCACGATCGCTGACCAGCCGATGCGAGGCGTCGAGGTAGGGCTTCCAGTCATCGGCGACCTGGTGCGGGATCGGGGCCATCCAGGGCAGCGGGCCGTGCGCGGGCGCTGGCTGGGTGCGCTGGTGGACGAGACGGCGGACATCGTCGAGTCCGCTGTCCGGGCGGGTGCCGGCCAGCAACTGCGCGGCGGTCTTACCGTCCTGCTCGGCGGCCTTGAGCGTCCAGGCCAGCTGCCGCCAGCCGTCCTCACCACCCGGTGTGGCGGGTGCGGCGTTGTCGTGGAGGTGGCGGGCGACGCGCCAGGCCAGCACGTCCGATACCGACCTTGCGGTGTCCAGCGGCCGGGCCAGCACAGCGGCGGCGAGGACGTCGGCGGGCTGGTACCCGGCGTACTCGGCCCGGGTCAGCGCCGTGCGCAGCGCCGGCCACGACGGCTCCGCCAGCGTCCGCGCGACGGTGGGCTCGTCGAGGACCAGACCCAGCAACTGCTGATGATCAGTGCGGCCGATGGCCGGATCGGTCAGCAGCGCCGACGGCGTTCTAGCCCCCTCCACGGGGTCGAGGTTGCCGGCGCGCTGGGTGTGCAGGCCGATGAGCGCCGCGTACCGGGCGGTGTCGGCTTCGGTCGGCGCGGCGAGCGCCGGGGTGGGTGTGCGGCCTTCGATGTGGTCGTCGATGCGCCAGGCCAGCAGTTGGGCCGGGGATTCGCCGCGGGTCAGCGGGCCGCGCCGTGCGGTTCCGGCGAGAACCTGCGGAAGGTCCCCCCGTCGGCCTCTGCCCGGTGAAGGGCGCGCATGACCGCCGGCCACGCCGGATCCTTCGTGACCCCTGTGGCGTCGTCGCCGAGCATCCCGGTAACCAGGGTCTGCAGCCGGTCCGCGTCGGCCTTCTCGACGGCGAACCGCAGCCTGGGGGCGAGCGTGGCCAGGGAGCGGGCGCCGTCGTGGGCGCGGGCGATGGCTTCGGTGGCGGAGGGTTCGGCGCCTTCGCGGGCGAGGACGGTTTCGAGGATTTCCCGGCCGGCGCGGGCGTGCCGGTCGTACACGGTGCGGTCGAGCCGCGCGTCCTCATCGACCGGGAGGACGTGGTGGGTGATGGCGTAGAGGGTGGTCTTTTGCCGGGCGCGGGTGGCGGCGACGTAGAGCGTCTCGCGGGTCATGTCGTCGCTGACCAGTGCGTGTGCGGTGTCGACGGTGGCGCCTTGGGCGCGGTGGACGGTGGTGGCGTAGAGCAGCTCGACGTTCCCGGCCACATACCCTGCGGGCAGGGTAATCGTGCCGCCGTGCCGCATGTGCTGGACCTTCAGTGACCCGTCCGGGCGGCGGTCGGTGACGGTCCAGGCGTCGCCGTTACGGACCCAGTCCTTGCCGCGGTTGCAGGTCATGGTGCGGTCGTTGACCCGGGTGACGATCCAGTCCCCGCGCCCGGCCCGGTTCCCGTCATGGAGGGTTACGCCGTCGGTTTCGACTTGTCCTTCGGCGATTCGGTCGGCGCGGGCGCGGGCGGACAGGGCGGTGACGCCGGTGGTGGTGGAGGCGGTCATCAGGGTGTGCAGCCCGGCGGTCATGTCGGTGTGCCAGGCGGTGTAGGCCTGTTCGATCATCGCCTCCGCGGACCCGGCCCGGATCCGATCGTGCTGCTGGTAGTAGTCCAGGGCGGTCGTGTCGCCGTCGCGCAGCCGGCGGGTGGTGTCGGCCTCGGCCGGGTGGGTGAAGCGGTGCAGGGTGTTCAGTTCGACGGCGCCGGCCTCGGTGGCGAGGAGCCGGAGTGCGCCGCCGGACTCGACGGCGGACAGTTGCCGGTAGTCGCCGAGCAGCCGGATCGTCGCCCCGTGCCGTTCGGCGATCTGGCGGAGGGTGTCGAGGTTGCGGGTGCCGGCCAGCCCTGCCTCGTCGACCAGGATCACGTCCCCGGCCCGGACGTGGAAGAACGCGGTTTTCGGTGAGAGCGTGCCGTCCCGGCGGGGCTGCGGCTGGCCGTGGACGAGGTGGTGCAGGACGAACTTGTGCACGTTCTCGGCCGGGACACCGAGGTCCTCGCCGAGGACGGCGGCGGCTGCCGCGGACGTGGCGAGGGGTATCAGCCGGCGGTGTTGGGCGGCGAGGACGTGCTGGTAGGCGTGCATCGTGGTCGTCTTCCCGGCCCCGGCTGGGCCGAGGCCGACGACGATCTGGCGTGGGTCGCAGGCGAACGCGGCCACCATCGCCCGCTGACCCGCGTCCAATGTCTTGCCCTCGGCGGCCTCGTATCCGTCGAGAATCGCCTGCACCTGGGCGACCGTTCCGGGTGGGCCGGTGATGGTCCGGGCCGCGTTGAGGAGGCGTTGTTCGGCGTCGAGGATCGTGCGGCTGGTGTGCCGCGCGGCGCCGTGCTCGACGAACACCGACGTCCCGTCCGGGCGCCGCAGCGCGTCCGGCTCGTCCAGCAGCGGCGGGACGGTCACCGGTACGCACTCGTCGGAGATCGCCCGGGCGACGACCGCTTCCAGCACCCGCGTCCGCTCGTCCACGCCGACGAAACGCAGCCCGTCCGGGAACAGTGACTCGGGTGGTTCGCGCAGCAACCGGTCGGCTTCGGCGCGCAGGTTCCAGACCGTCCAGGTGGAGCGGGACTGTTCCGCCCGGCCGACGGTCAACTGCGCCAACGTGGCGATGTCTGCTGTGGACAACTCTGTGGATGAGGCGGTGACGGGCTGCTCACGGCTGTTGACAGCGACCACACCGGCCAGCTGTCGAAGCGCCGGGCGGCCGTGCGCGGCGACGAGACGCTCCTGCCATTCCGTGCGCTGCTCGGCCAGCGATCGTGGCGGGGTTTTGCCGCGCCGGGTGTCGAGGTTCGCGCGTTCGGCGAGCCGGAATGCGGTCTGGTTGTCCGGGTCCCGGCCGTGCAAACGCCGGAAGTCCACGACCAACTGCTCGTACCGGTCCTCGATCTGCCCGCGCCGGCTGGAGAACGTCGGGATGAACTCCACCGGCACCCCGGCCACCTCCCGGACCGGCTGGCGTTTCCGGGCGGTGTCCGGCCGGACCGTGAATTCCAGGCCGAGCCGGGCGGTGGCGAGGGTTTCGATCTGGGAGTTGTAGTGCTCGGACGCGGCGACCGCGATCCGGTGCAGCGCGCGCCCGTCTAGGCTGCGCCACACGCCGTCCGCGCCTTGGATCTTGTTACTGATCGGCACGTGCGTGTGCAGGTTTGGATCCCCGTCGCGGGAGTCGAAGTGGTCGAAAACCGCGTAGATCAGCCCGCGCGTGGCCAGCTGCGCCTGCCCGACGTCGCCGGTGCGGGTGAACGCTGCGTGCTCTTCGAGGAGGGCGAGCGCGGAGTCCCGCGCCTGCGCGTGGATCTCGACGATCGCGTCCCGGACCCACTCCCGATCATCGAGCGCCCACAGCAGCACCAGGGATTTGACCGGGGTGAAGACCAGGTCGTAGCCGGCGACTCCGCCGCGCGCCCGGCGCGCTTCCTCAGCCCGGATCGTGCCGATCTCCGCCTGCGTCGGCTCCCGCCCGGTCTCGTCCCGGATCACACCCAGCCGCGCCGCCACGCGGAGGTCGAAGTGTTCGAGGGTGGTGTAGACCGGGAAGCGACGCCCGAGCGTCGCCGCCCGGATCGCGTCCTCCGACAGCTTCGCCAGCGCGTCGTCGTCCATCCCGTCGCGGACGTGCTCGCGCAGGTGGTCGGCGATGATCCGGTCGGCGTCCGGGTGCATCCCCTGCCCGAACAGATGCTTCATCTGTGTCTCGGTCACCGCCCCGGACAGACCCAGCGCGTCCAGACCGCGGCCGCCCCATCGGCCGGGCGGGTTCCCGCGCGCGGTGTAGTAGTCGGCCGCGGTCTGCTCGGCGGTGCGGGTGGTGTCGCCGCCGGCGACGTGACGGGTCAGGTAGGTGTAGCCGTCCCCGACGGACAGCTTGTGCAACGTCATCATCCCGGCTCACCCCCTCACCCCGCGCACGACAATGCCCGCGAATGACGTGCATTCGCGGGCCCTGTTAGTCGGCTATTCGTGTCATCTTTGGGACCAGCTTACCGGCCGGGTTTTATCCATGACAAGAGCATCTGCAAGAGGTGTGTCGGCTAATTCTTGCTGGCCTCTGGGTCTGGTGTTTGTGCAGCTAGATGGTGTTCCTATGATGATTTGACTTGTGGTTGTATTCGGTTGTTTGGGGTTGGCTTGATGTGGCTTGAATTTGCGGCATGACCTTGAGAGAAAGGCGTATTGGTGGCTAGTTTTTGTGGCTATGGCGAAGCGTGTGAGTGGTGCTGGTGTTAATCGTTCGGCGGCGCGTCGGGCGTCGGAGGTCGCGGCGTTGCGGCAGGCGCGTCGGGCGGCGCATGAGGCGGCGGTGACCGCGCAGGTCGGTATCTACTTCGACCGGTCCGGGAAGGCGTCGCAGGTGATGCAGGACGCTGGCGAGCGGGCGCTGCGGATCGTGCACGACGCGCAGGCGGTCGCGGCGAAGTTGGCCGGGGAGGCGGACGGGGCGCTGCGTGAGTTGCGCGCGCTCGGGGAGCTGGTGGTGGAGATAGCCGGGATGGTCGACATTCCGGTGAGCGAGGTGAAGGCCGCGATCGCCCGCGCGAAGACCACGCCGGCGGCGCCGGGAGGCGAGAGACCGGATGTGGAGGTCGTGGAGGAGCAGGAACCGGTGGCCGGGCTCGGCGCCGGGCCTGCCGATGTGGGTGAGCTGCGCGATTGGGAGCCGGACGGCGCGCTGGCCGGGGAATGAATCATGGTGAAGGGCCAGCCCGCGAAGGTGTGGGCTGGCCCTTGCGGTGGTGGGCGGGGGTTATGCGGTGCGGGTGTAGGACAGGACGAGGTGGTACTCGGCGAGGTCGTGCGGGTTGGTGATGTCGTAGACGTCCCTTTCTCCGACAGTGACGGGGGTGCCGGGTCGGCCGCGGCGATTACGGTCGCGGTGGTCCTCAGCGATCTCGAGCGCGTGGAACATGACGGAAGCCCTCCCGGGTGGCGGGCACGGCGACCCGGTGGCTCCCCGGACGGGGGCCGGGTGCCGTGCTGACGGGGCGGTGAGAGACCGGCCCGTCGCCAGGGGCAGGTCAAGCAGGCCGTAGGCCAGACCCGGGAGCTGCCGGGTCAGCGCAGCGACGGCGACGCGAAGCGAGCCGGGACACGGCAGGTTCCGGGCGGTGCTTGCCGGCCACCGGGCGGCCGGTCTCCACTGAAGCCCGGCAGCCGGCCATCCCGGTCACCACGGGGCGCGGCGGGCAGTCTGCCGCCGCGAGAACGCGGCGGGCGCTCTTTCAGCGCGGCGCAGTTGCGGTGACCAGGAACTCGGGTCCGCAGCCGGTGTAGCGGCGTAAGGCGGCGTAGCGCTTGGCGCGGGCCTCGTCGCTGAACTGCTCACGGACTTCGGCCCAGCCGTAGCGGCATCGCCGAAGACGCAGTACCGCGTTCGGCGCGGCCTGCATGGTCAACTCGATCGCGAAGCAGTCGTCACCGGATGCGCAACGGCAGCGAGCACTGACTGCCCCGGAGGCGCCGAGTTCCGCGTCGAGAAGGGCCTCGATGACGGTGGTGTGGTCGGGGCCGTCAGCCCATTCGAGCTCGATGCGTTCCCAGTTCCGCCACAGGTCGACCGCGGCGATCGAGGGGTGGCGGAAGATCATGTGCCGGCGTAGCAGCGCCGATGTCAGTGGTGGGACTTCCCGGAATCGGGCGTCGGTGGTGTAGCCGGCCCCGTACTTGTGCGCGAAGGACTCTTCCTCCGGATGCATCCGGTGCGGATGGGTGCGCCAGAGCAGTTGCATTTCGTGGCTGTCGCACCGGGTTTCCAGGTAGGCGGCTGCGGCGCGCCACCATTGCGCGCGACGGATCCCCGGGATGCGGACGACGCCGGGCAGCCCGAGCCGCCGTAGCTGGACTCCGTCGGCGGATACCTCGGCCCGCAGCCCCCAGAGTCCGTGCGGCTCGCCACCGGGCCGGTAGGTCGGCATCAGCGCACCGAGGACGTCGGGCAGCGCGGTCTGCTTCACGCCGATGTCCAGGGCGTCCAGGTACGGCGTGAGCCAGGAGATGCCGAACGGGTCGTCGCCGGGTTTCCAGCCGTGTGCCGTGGTCTCCCCGCGGTGCCCGAGGAGCATCAGCACCTCGTGCTCCAGGTTGGCCTGCGCCGGGGACCCGTGCGGAATCACCGGACGCGACCCGTCGGTGAGGCGGCGCATGATCCGCTCGTGGGACTCGCCGGTCAGCCGACGGCACCGGCGGGCGAGGACGGTCGGACTGAGAGTCTTCGACATGACGATCTCCTGGTCTCGCTCCCGGTCAGCGAAATACAGAAGACGACGTCGAGTGTCTGGGTGTCGTGCGGTGGAACGCGTCGGTGGCTATGCCTTCGGCCGGACGTACCGCATACCGGGTGATGCAGCTCCAACGTGGCGCCCGCTGCGCCACGCACACGATGACACACGACGCCCGGACGATGCGTGCGTATCGGGAACGACTCGTCGCCGTTCCACCCGAAGAGTGAATCGCCGGGGCGACACCGCGAAGAGAGACCTGCTGACCTCAGCCTCTGGAGCACACGGTGGCGCAGGCGCGGTCGCGGGGTCAGTACGGGCGCGACGGCGGTGGAACAATCCGCTGCGTGGAGACCTCCGGCGCGCAGACGGTGTACCCGCCCCGCCTACGGCCGGGGGATCTGGTGAAGATCGTCAGCCCGGCCTGCCCGCCGAGCCGTGACGGCATCGACCGTGGTGTGGAGGTGATGCGTTCGTGGGGGCTTCGGGTCGAGGTCGGCGTGCACGTGTTCGACTCCTGGGGGTACATGGCCGGCACGGACGCCGACCGGCTGGCCGACCTCAACGAGGCGTTCCGCGACCCGCAGGTGAGGGCGATCGTGACCAGCCGCGGCGGGAAGGGCACCTATCGGATCATCGGCGGGCTGGACTTCGACGCGATCGCGGCCGATCCGAAGCCGGTCGTCGGGTTCAGCGACGTCACCCACCTGCACCTCGCCCTGTGGGCGCGGTGCCGGGTCACCGGAGTGCACGGGCCGTTCGCGAACTGGAGCGACGACTGGTCCGGGCCCGACAGCGCCGAGGCACTCCGCCGGGCGCTGATGACGACCGACCCGGTCGTGCTGCACCGCGATCCACACGAGGCGACCGCGGCCGTGCAGGTGGACGGGGTCGCGGAGGGGCCGCTGGTCGGCGGGAACCTCGACGCGATCCGCACCACCGTCGGCGCCGGACTGCCGAGCCTGGCCGGGGCGATCCTGTTCCTGGAACACCAGAAAGGCACCGGCCTGGGCGAGGTCGACCGGGCCCTGACCCAGATGATGGGCTCCGGCCAGCTCGACGGCCTGCACGGGGTGGTCCTCGGCCAGTTCCTCGGCTTCGAGGACATCGCCGACGACCCGACCCAGGGCGGCTGGCACATCACCGACATCCTCCGCGACCGGCTCACCCGGCTCGACGTGCCCGTCCTCGGCGGCATCCCGGCCGGGCACGGCTTCCACCCGCCGACGATCCCCCTCGGCCCGCCCGCGACGATCGACACCACCGCCGGCACGCTGACCGTCGCCTCCGCGGTAAAATAGGACCGTGCTCCGGACCGGCTGTAGAGCCGTCACCCGTTCGAGCACGCGGGCGAATACGAAGCCTGGCCAATCGGTAGCAAGGTTGAGCCCCCGACCGGGGGTTCGGTCTCGTACCGAATGGAGTTTCTCGTGTCCGATCAGCAGCCCCTCAGCCCGCGCCACCTCGCCGGGGACGTCCGGCTCTCCGTCCACCGCGAGGGCGCGACGACGGTGGAGCGGATCCCCGGCCTCGGGAGCCAGATCGAGCTCCGGAACATGGGCGGCGACGACATGTCCATCGTGGTCCGCTCGGGCAACAGCCAGGCGGAGAACCCCGGCCCGTCCGGGTGGCGTACCCGCCGCGACGAGAACATCCTCACCTGGCCGGCGCTGCTGCGCACGATCAACGAGGCCGACCCGTCCCACCTCGACCCGAAGCTCAATGAGCTGCGCGCGCTGATCGACCGCGCGACAACCGGCGCCGCGTAACCGGCACGTGACGGAGGCGGCCACGGCCTCGCCGGCCGTGGCTGCCTCCGATCAGGCTCAGGTGCAGTCGAGCCCGCACGACGGGCAGATCAGCACCTGGCGTCCAGGCTCGTCGGCCGGGCCGATCCAGATGCCGAGCGGGCCGTCGTCGCGGCACTGCTCCGGGCACGGGTAGAGCCATGCGCCGGCGGTGGCGCGGCGCCCGGGTGCGACGTAGGCGCCGCCGTGGTGCATCGCGGGCTCGTCGCGGAAGCGGATAGGTCTGGGCTGCACCTCGGTGGGGAGCGTATCCATCGGCGTCAGCTCGCGGCGAAGCTACTGCTGGTGCGGCAGCCGGTGAGGGTGTCGCCGGCGTCGAGGGCGGCGGCGACGTAGGAGCGGGCGAGGCGCAGCAGGTCGGCGCGGGCTTGGTCGTGCTGGTGGTCCGGGCACGGGCTGGCCGGAGTGCTGTCGGGGCAGCGGCACCGGGCGGCGTCGTGGTCGTAGGCGTCGACGGTAAAACTGAGGGCGTAGAGCAGGTCGTCGGCGATCATGCGCGGAACGACGATCGAGACCGGGGCGTGACGGTGCATCGCGGAATCTCCTGGGCGGCGTGCGGTCGGGCGGCTCCCGGACCGGCCCGTGCGAGGCGCACGAACCCGGTCCTGGAGCGGGGTGTCAGCGTGCGTGGTGGACGAGTTCGCGGTCGGTGGCGATGTCGGGGTAGACGTCGGCGGCGTACTGCTCGCCGTCCGGGGTGGTGACGACGTCACCGTGGCGCTGCCGGACCGGCGGGCCGGCGTGCGCGTCGGTGAACCGCATGGAGACGGACACGTTGCGGGCGCCGAGTTTGAGGGTGGGCAGGTCGGAGTCGTTGAGGTACGGCATGAGCTGGCCGGCCTCGACGATGACGAGGTCGCCGCGGGAGAGGTTGCGCACGCGGGTGGCGAGTTCGCCCCAGCAGAGGACGTCGAAGAACATCGCCTTCGCGTCGACCCAGCGGCCGGTGTGGTCGCGGTAGCGGTCGCGGTGGATGAGGGTGAACTGGGTGAAGTCGCGGCCTGCGCTGGTGGTGCCGGTTTCGGGGGTGGAGGTGAGGCGGCCTTCGATGACGACGGTGAACAGCATGTTCGTCTCCAGCGGCAAAGGGTGATGGGCGGTGGGTGGTGCGGGGCCGGGCGGCGGTGTGCCCGGCCCCGCGGTGGCCGGTTAGAGGGCGGGCTGGAGGTCGTCGGCGGGCTCGGCGTGCGCCCACGCGTCGGCGAAGTCGCCGGCCTCGTTGGTGCGGGCGGGCCGGCTGGACGCGGCGGGGTTGAAGCGGAGGGAGAGGGAGATGTTGGCGGCGGTGACCTGCAGCTGCGCGCCGGGCTTATCGCTGCCCTGGGCGAGGAAGGGCCAGGCGGTCAGGTCGTCGCGGGCGTCGACGACGATGGTGTCGCCCTTGCGCAGGTCGGCGCAGCGCTCGGCGAGGGTTTCCCAGGCGGTGACGGTGACCCACATAGTCGGCCCGTTGACCCACTCGCCGCTGGTGGTGCGGCGGCGGGTGTTGTGCCCGACCCGCATCCGGCACAGGGCCTTGCCGGACGGGGTGATGCGCAGCTCGGGCGCGTCGGCGAGGTTGCCCTCGAAGGTGAAGTTGAACAGCATGGCTGGCTCCCAATGGTGGTGCTCGGGTGCGGCATCCCGTGCGGCGAAGGGGATCGGGTGATCCGCCGCGCCGGGTGTGCCGCGCTGACGGGGCCGGTCAGAGCCCGCCTGGGGCCGGGGTGCAAGCCGCCCGCGCGGACGATCTTCGGCGTCGAGCGCAGCGAGACCGTGGGGCTCGGTGTCGAGCGCAGCGAGACCCGATGGCCAAGATCGTCTGCTGGCGGTGGCTTAGCGGCTCCGGCCTGGGGTGGGCTGACCTGAGTCCTGTTCAGCAGAGGCGCCACCGGCCGCCGGTGGAACAACAAATAACCTCTCCAGCACGGGTACCGCCGCGAGCGGCTGGCGCACGGCGGCTGGCCAGCGTTCAGCTCGCCGAGGGCACCGGATCCGGGCAGCGCTTGAGTGCGCACGGGCGCGCAGAAGGGCTCGCGCGGCGGGGCCGTGACCCGAGCCTTGCCGGATCACCGCGCCTGGGGCGCCTGCCGTCCTGCGGTCGCGGCTCGCATGGTGCCGCGGTGGAGTGCTCGGTCGCACAAAGGGCCGGCGGATCGGTCTTGACCGGCGGCCGGGCGTGGGTCGTAAGCTCAGCGGGCGTCGATGAGGAGGGTGCGGGCCAGGTGATCACCAGCGATCGGTCCGGCACCGCGCACGACGCGGCTGTACGGCGGCTTGTCGACGTGGTCCGCGACCACGTCCGGCTCATCGACACGGGCGGGCCGCGCCCGCCCGGCTGGCGGTATCCGAGCGTGTTCCACTTCCTGCTCGCCCACGGCCGCGTCTTCACCCCCGCACCCCGCCCGCCTGGGCTGGACAAGATGCCGGACGGCGCCTGCCGCGTCAACGCCGCCCACGCCGCACGCACCTACGGCGAGCACGACCTGGTCTATGCCGGGGGTATGGCCGCCTACCACCGGCCCGGTGTGGCGGTCCATCTGCCGCACGCGTGGTGTGTTACCCGCGACGGCACCGCGGTCGACCCGACCTGGGACGCTGACGGCGGCACCATCGCGTACTTCGGCGTTCCCTTAGCCGACCGAACGCTGTGGCCAGCTTACGGAGAAGGGCTGCTGGAAGACTTCATGCGCTGTGCGCCGCTGCTGCGCGATGGTTTTTCCGAGGCTGCGTACGCGCCGCGTGGACACGGCATCACCTGACGGTGACGAGCCCGCCCGTCCGATGGATAGCCCTGACCCGGATTCCCTATGCCGAGTCGGTCCTGTGCAGTCGACGGAGGCGCTACCAGCATCCCGTCGGGGTCTGGGCTATCCTGCACCTTCGGCGACTTGAAGGGTCGACGGGACCAGAGCGTCGTGCTGAGCGCGAAGATGGTTGCGGTCGGCACACACGGCAAAGTCGTTTGGGCCGACATCCCTCTGACCGGATGAGTGCACGCACGGTCCGGCGGTGCCGGTCCTCGGGCCGCACCGCTCACGAGGCCGCGATGGGTGCAGGGTCGGTATCTGCGTCAGAAAGCACGCTGTCATCGATGTCGAACAGGTCCTTCGCGGGGCGGGGCCCGGTCGGTGACAGTGCGAGGATTTCGTTGACAACCTGATCGATGCGGTCGATCTGCCTGCGCGACGGAGTCTTTCCCGTTCGCCAAGAACTCCCTACCGCATCATGCAGCAGCTGCACGAGCTCGTCAGCGAGGTCTAGCAGGTGCAGGCCCTCCTGACTTCCTCGCCGGTGGGCGGTCCAATTTGGCACACGTACCAGCACGTAGAAGCCCCGCTCGAGTCCGGGTAGCTGATAGCGGACACGGCGACGAAGGCGGTCGAGATCCTTGGACGCTTTGTCTCCCTTGTCCCGCCACGATGCCGACGCCTTCCCGTCAACCAGACGGTTATGTTGAGTGCGTGATGTAGCAATTACTTCATGTAATGCGTCTTGGATGTCATAGAGCATCGGCTCCAAGGACTTTCGGTGTGCTTCTCTACGTTCTTTCCGATACGCTGTTTCAACATTCACGCCCAATGTCGCCATGGCCGCTAGTGCTGCGATCGAGGCTGCGCTAACTGTGGCAATCTGTGCACCGTCCATGGTTAGACGATTGCAGGCCGATCGTCTGTCGTTTGCGTCAGCGCGCTGGGTGTTGCGCCGGAATCATCCGAAAGAGATGATGGATGCAGTTCGTATCCTGGATCATCGCCTGAGCTCGGTATGCCGCGCCACTGTGTCGGTGGTATCGGTGAGCACTGTCGCGTCGGTCACGGCAATTCGGTACGGCCCTGGGCGATCAGGAGTTGGCGCGCGAAGTCGAGCGACACCCACTGGGTCTGTGGCTCTCCGTCGTCATCTCGAAATGACAGGGTCGCCGCCGAGGACCCAGTGGTCGTCGCGACGATGACCGAGCGGGGGAGCCATTTCGTCATCTCGTCGAGTCGGATCACTTCAGTGTTCACGCCCCTTACGCTTTCGGCGCGCCGCTTTGCTGCTGGCGTGAATCCTTCCGTGGTCACGAGAAGGCCGAGGGCGCAGTTCACGTCTTCCAGTAGACCCACGAAGTTCTCCACATGCGTCACGTCGAGCTTACGCGAGAACATCTTGCAGTCCACGACCATGTCGTGAACATGGGGCTGTCCCGCGAATGTTCCTCTGACTAGGATGTCAATCTGCCGGTTGACGCCTGAGAACCTGCCTGGGATCTGCTGGTCGAACAACACCGTGGCATCCTCGCCACCCAACTTGCGCAGTACGGCGCAAATCTGACGTTCGTAGCTTTTCCACAGCGGCTCGGCCATGACGACAAGTATGACAAATGGGCTCGCGCGTAGGGATGCAACGAAGTGAAGTCGAGCGCCTGATCAAGCCGAGGCCCGGCCTGCCTACTGCGAAGACGGATCGTTCTTTCTTAGATGTTCTCTTATCGCCTCGGCGAGAATGCCGCGGTGCGGTGCCGCCAGCTGTGCGGTTAGCCACTGCATCTGTTCCACATGTCCGAGCCGTTCGCGGATCTGAGACGCCACCATTCGCGCTCTGTCCTGCACGTCGCTACCCGTTTGCATGGCGCGGTGCGAAGAGGTGACGGACTTCCGTAATCTCTGAACCTCATCGACGGCTGCCTCGATAACATCGACCGCTGAGACGGATGTATCGCTTGTCGCGTTCGCCCGCCCTTCCATAAGGTCGCCGAGGTATCGGTCAAAACGTAATCTAAATACGTGCAAGGTCGCGTCGGTCAGCGTGTCGGCTGTCCAATCCTGTACCCACGTGATCTCGTCGTGCATCACGAGGTTCGCGCTCTGAGCCAGGCGCATGACCGCTTGTCGTTCCCGCTCCCTGGCCGTCGAGCCGGCCTCGAGGTCCTGTCGCGTAAGCTGCTCTAACAGCAACCGGTTTGCTTCCTCGGCAGCCCGCGCTTGCCGTCCCGCCCAGACTGCCTGAGCTCGTGCCGAGCGCGCCTGCCAGAGCGCTAATAGGGCCGCGAGTGCCGACACCGCTGCCGCAACGATGGCGATGATTGACTCTTCGCTCACTATTGGGCCATACCGGAATGATGAACCCCGAACCGGGTTTGTTGAGCTCTGCCTTGCATATGAAAGCCTAACCCATCGACGGTGTCTCTTATCTGTGAACGCTCGGTCAGCAGCATAGTTCGCTGCGTGGCTCTGGTTGTGGAGAGGTTCCGGGCGCGCGTGACCACCTGCGGCTGGGCTGTGCTGGTCTTCGACGCGTTGCCGGGCCGGACCGCCGACTACCGGGCCGGGTCACCGGACCTGTCGACGGTGGCCGGGCTGCTGTCGCGGATGAGTGCCGTGCGGTGTCCGGCAGGCGTGAAGGTCCGCGATGCCGTCCAGCGGCTGCGTGCCTTTGCCGCGCCGGAGGACCTGCACCACTTCGCCGGGACCGCGCTGCTGCACACCGACCTGAATCCGCCAATGTCCTCGTGCACGCCCAGCACGCCCGGATCGTCGACTGGGGGGGGTGGGCCACCCGGGGTGCGCCGTGGCTGGACTGCGGGTACTGGCTCATCGCCGCGGGGCATCATCCGCGCGCGGCTGAGCAACTGGCCGGCGGCGTCGCCGTCTGGCGCACCGCTACCCGCGACGGCGCCGATGCGTTTGCCACAGGCAAGGCCGCGATGTGGGCCGGAATCGGCGGCGACGATCCTGACCCGTGGACCCGGAAACTCGTGCAGGCTTCCGCGGCCTGGCACACATACCGTGTATCCGCTGCTAGCTGATGCCGGTACCGCGTTTCGTCCGTGCCGGGCGGCGGTAGGGTGGGCGGTCGGGGCGGCGCGCCCAGGCATTGTTGATCTCCCGCAAGAATCAACGGCGCCGCCTCGACTTTCACTCACACTTGTCGTACCCCTACCAGGTCACGCGCGCACGGCGCGCTGACTGCGGACGACGCCTGCATTTGAGACCACCTCAGACGGCGCGAGCCTCACGCCCGGCCGTGGTGCAGAGCTGCACGACCACCTCAGCGCGGTCACTCGGCAAGCGAAGATCGGTGCCGGGCGCCGGGCTCACGAGCACTCGGGTGGTTGCATAACCACACCAGCACAGACGGTCCATTCAAGGGAGCGCCTCGTCGTCCTCCGTGAGGGATCTGTCTCGCCAGTTGAAGTTCTTGGACTCCAACTGCGAGCGGCCGTGTCAGGCCGCTGCGGCTTCGTGCGGCACCGCTATGGTCCTTTCGTGGCGGACATGAGCAATGATTATGTGCTGACGCTCGTCCAGCGCGCGCTGGACGAGCTTGATGACCGGCCGGTCGACGTATCGGCTCGGCGGGCTGCCCGAATCGCCTCGCTTCTGGGTGAGACCGAATTCGCTGTCTATCTCGGCCTGGAACTCAAGCCCGTTGGTGGGCATCCCACTGCGAATGCTGAGGATACCCGGCGCTTGATGGCGGACCCGTCGTTGTGGGGCGATCCTGAGGGGCCAGCCGAAGCCGCCATCACGCGCTATATGGCCTCGCGTTCCATCGCATGGGGTCCAGATCAGGGGAAGAGTTCTGTTCATGGGCTGGCTGCGGTGGAGAACATCATCCGGATGCACTCGGATACCCCATCGAACTATGACTCCGCTCTCATGCAGAGCCACATGCGAGATATTAAAGAAAGGGTCAGGCACTCTGTATTTGCGGCACTGTGCGCATGGGAACGTCAACTGACTTACGCCAATGTAAATGAGCGGATCTTCGAGCGCTTTCGTTCGCATGTCGACGCCCTGCTTGCGGAGGGTGCACCGAGTCTGCTGGACCAGTTCTCTGCTGTATATCGTCGGCTGAGGACGGCGACCAACGACCCGTCTTCGCCGGTCGCAGAGGAACTCTCGCAGGCGATTACCACGTGCCGACGTATCCTCAAGGCGGTCGCGGACCACGTGCTACCTGGCGTTCCGAACGCCAAGACCGACGCTGGGCATGCGCTCAATGACGCTGCGTATCGCAACCGTGTGTATGAGTACGTGAAGACCAACACGCCCAGCGGGACCACGGCTGAGACGGTGAATGCAGCGGTAGGCGGCTTGATCGAGCGTTTCAACGCTGTCGACAAGCTTGCGAATAAGGGCGTGCACGCCGAGGTAGGTGTACCGGAAGCTGAGCTCTGCGCCATCCACACCTATCTGATCGCCGGAGAGCTGCTTTCTCTCGGGCAATCGACGACGAAGGAGCCGAGCTCGCCTTAGGGCGTGCTTGGCGGATATTCGCCGACCTGGGGCATGGCCTAGGCGCCGCCTGGCCGTACGTCGCAAAAGCCCACATGCAACACCGGTATGCGGACTCGCGCGCTGCACACCCAAACGACACCTGGACCTCGGCTCGACGAGATCCACCAACACGCCCTAGATCGGCGCACGCCGGACCGTCATCTCGAGATGACGGTCCGCCGGGTCTCCGGCTCGCTGCATCTCCTGTGGGCGTGGCGCTCCCCGCGGTGCCGACATTACGGTGTTGCTAGTGAACCTCGAACAGTTTTCCTGGATCGGTGGTGGCATCGGCGCGGTCACGGGCATCATCGCCCTGATCGTCAGCGTGCACTTCACCCGGCGAGCGACGAAAGCCGCCGAAGACGCAGCGGAGTCGGCGCGCATGACGGCCGAGGTAGAAGCCGACCGACGTCACGGTGAACTCACCCCGCAGGTCACCGTCGCTGCTGCGGCCGTCGGCCACGGCAGCGACCGCGTGTCGCTTACGCTGGGGCTGTCCGGCCCGTCCGGGTTGCAGCATCTGGATGAAGTTCTGGTGCGCATCCGCAGTGATCAGCCACAGCGGCATCTCGCCGGAGACCCGAGCGAGGAGGAGCTGCGGTCCGTGGTCTGGGCCCCGTACCGGCTCGTTCCTGGAGTCGACGGCGCAGACAGCGAGGGCCGGAGCGTGCACCTCTCTGCCCTGCGCTGCGGCGATCGTCGCACGCTCGTAATGGAGCCCAGCGTGCCCGCGGGATGGATCAACTCCGCCGAATGGGCCGCACGGTACGACGAGACACCGATCCGGTTGGAGATCGAGTGCGTGCGGTCTGGCAGCGGTTCATGGCACCTTCTTCAGGAGGTGCCACAGCCGCAAGCGGCATTCGACTGTCACGTCACGCCGAAGTCTCACGGTACCTTCGTCCTAACGTGGACAAATGGCGGCGATGCCCCGGCCAAGGACATGACGTTCTCGCAGAGCAACGGCGGTGAACTTATGCTTGAAGGGACACATCAAGAGCTTGTGCATCCCGGCGAGTCCACGCCGGACGCGTGGATTCCCCGGACGGGTAACTACCCCGAGTGGATCGAGCTCGCATGGACAGACACGCGAGGAGCGAAATGCTCCACGCGGTTCCGCCTGCCTGCTTGACGAGGTGCCGTGGATAGCCGGGACCGACTCGCCCGGCCTCGCTGGCGAGTAGATTCCGGGTCGGGGCGGCTCCGGGGAATGATCCCCGCAAGACTCTGCGGTGCCGCCCCGACCTCGCGGTATGTGCCGCTCGTGCTACCTCATAAACGCGCGTCCCCGCCGTGCACGGGAGACAACGGCCCGGGGGCGGCGCAGACCCGCACGCCACCCCGACGCGATGGTGCGTTCGGCTTCGCGCGTGGCGAGGCCGACGTCCGTCGCCACGGTGATCAGCCGCGACCAGATTTCAGCCTGGTCGAGGGTGCCGCGGGCGGCGAGCTGCCCGAGGCGGAACGCAGCCAGATGCACCGCGTTGTTTCGTCCGCCCCCGGACACCCGCCGCCCGCCCGTATACACCGGCCGTGGCGCGGCACGGATCCGGGCCACCTCGCCGTCGAGCGCGGCCTGCGTGTATCGGTCCAGGTCCGCGACCTCACCTGCCGTCGTCCCGGCCGGAGCCGGCGGCGGTGCGGGCTGTACGAGCCGCCGTAGCGCGGGCGGGCATACCGGCAGCGGCGTGCCCGGTCTCCACGGCTGCTGGAAGGCGTACCGGCTGCCGGTGGCGTGCACGGATGGTGGCGCGACGACGTAGCCGCCGCGTCCGCGCCAGTCGACGCCGGGCAGCAGTCCGATCCGGGACGGAAGTCCGTTGGCGGCGAACCACAGGTGCCAGCCGTACCCGGTCCGTACCAGCGGCCCAGCGGGGCGTACGACGTCGAGGACGTCGAGGACGCGGGTGAGGCCGGTGGTGGTGTCGATGTCGCAGACGTCGAGGCTGCCGCCGGTGGCCAGGCCGATGTTCGCCTGCGGCCAGCGCCGCCACCACTCCCGGACCCGGCGCAGATCGGCGGAGGCCTCGTGCAGGCCGTGCTGAAGCCGCGGGTGTTTGCCGGGTGAGCCGCATTCCGGCCCGGCGGTGCAGGAGCACCCGCAGGCGGTCGGGGTGTGCAGCGGCATGACCGGGATGCCTGCGGCCGCGTACCAGCGCGCGGCCGTGGCGAGCGTCGGCAAGCGTGCCGGCGGCGGCGCGGCGTCGGTGGGAGCGTCCATGGGCGTTCACCGGGACTCGCGGGCGATGGCGGCGACGGAGGCGCGGACTCTGTCGGGGTTGACCTCGGTCAGCCAGGCGCGGGGGATCTTGGGCCAGTAGCGGTTGCCGGCGCCGCCGAGCCGGACGATGCGCAGGGTGTCG
Source organism: Catenuloplanes indicus (assembly GCF_030813715.1). Taxonomy (NCBI): domain Bacteria; kingdom Bacillati; phylum Actinomycetota; class Actinomycetes; order Micromonosporales; family Micromonosporaceae; genus Catenuloplanes; species Catenuloplanes indicus. The sequence goes on along the minus strand of NZ_JAUSUZ010000001.1, from coordinate 3,914,390 downwards.
CCGTTGTCCTTGAGGACCACGTGCGGATCGGTGCCGCCGCGCCAGGTCGGGGAGGCGACGGTGACGACGGCACCGAGCTCGAGCGGCAGCGGCACCACCTCAGCTGCGGCCGCAGTGGTGTCCGTGTCGTCCGGGGCGGGCAGGAGCAGGGCGGGCGGGACCTTGAGGCCGACGCCGCCGTGCGGGTGGGTGAGGAAGGCGTTGACGGGGCCGATCCGGTCGATGGTCCACACGATGCCGTGGTACCTGGCGGCGACGTGGTCCGGGTTGCAGATGACGCGGTCACCGCGCTGGAACTGATGCTCTGACATGGGCAGGAAGGACCCCTTCTTCAGCGATATCGGATCGTTACGGGCCCACGGAGGGCCCGTGCCTCATAGCGCGAGAGCCTGAACCCGGGGGCGCACGACAACGCCGCGCCCTGGCCGCACGTGTGGTGGTCACGGCTGCTGCGGGTGGGGGCAGTGGACGGCGAGCCAGCGGCTGGTGGCGAGTTCATGGGTGCTGCCGTCGTGGAGGGCGAGAGTGATCCAGTCCCGGTGGTCGCGGTGGCGGATGCCGGACACGGCTGTGACCGGGCCGACCACCTGCGAGATGAGGACGAGACCGCCGCCATGGTGGTCATAGATGCCGGCGAGGATGTCGCCTTCGTGGATGGCGTCGGGATGCCGGTCGACGGGCTGGCCGTCGGGCATCCGCCACGCGGGTTCGCGGCCGTCCGGCGGGAGGTCAGCGACGATGTCCGGGACGGCATCACCGGCATCGAGGCGCTGGTAGACGGCGAGGTACGCGGCGGCGAGCCGCCGCTGCTCCGCCTCGGCGTCCGGCGCATCCGGCGGTGGGGTGAACGCGGCGACCTCGCCGACGGCCGCGGACAGGTCCAGACCGTGGACGAGGCGTTGCGCCCAGCGCACGTGCCGGTCACGGCGCCGCGCGTCCTCGTCGTACCCGCCGCGGCCGACCGCGTGCAGGAGCCTCCGCCAGCGGGCGACGGCGACGGCGAGCGCGACCGGCCACGGCTCGCCGGTCGGGGAGTCGAGCTGGAGGCCGTCGCGGCGCCGGCCAGTGATCTTGTCGAACGGGGCCTTGTGCGGCCAGCCGTCGTTGTCGAGGCTGACGGTTTTGGTGTTGACCCGGGTGACCGGGTACCAGCCGTGGCCGTTGACGCTGACCAGGTCGCCCTTGGCGAGGTTGTCCCGGCCCCAGGCCACGAACGTGCCGTCAGCGGCGAACTGAGCGAGGGTGGCGCGCTGGTGCGCGAGGTCTTCCGCGAGCCGGTCGCCGTCGCGCTGCACCCGCTCGCGGTAGGCGCCGGTGGTGGCCGGGTCGTCGAGGATCCGGCGCGCCCGGCGCAGATCAGCGTCGATGCGCTCGATACGACGCATGATCACCCGCGGATCGTCGAGATGCGCGTTGTGGGCGCGGACCGCGTCGGCCCGGTCGGCGTAGTGGGTGGCGGTGCGGTCCTCGTCGCGAGCTTGGTCGAGGTGGGTGAGCGCGCGGTCGCGGCGATTGCGGTCGGCGGGGTAGGAGTGGTGGCCGGGCAGCATCGGCTGCCCAGCGGGAATCCCGTCCAGGATCGCGTGGGCGGCGTCATGCTGGCGGTCACGCCGTCCGGCCGCGGCGCTGGCCCGTTCGTCGAACAGATCGGCGCGCTCGGCAGCGCGGTCGCTGCGGGCGGCCTCACGATGGGCGGCAGGCCGCCACGTGTCGTCGATCTCGATGGACACCTGGTGCCCGCAGGCGCGCAGCGCGGCTGCGGCGGCCTCGATGCGGGCGGTGGGCGCGTCGCGGTCGCGGCTGCCGCGGATGTAGATGCCGACCTGGCGTGAGTAGCGGAAGCCGTGCTGCTTGACGATGTCGTAGACGCCGTCGCCGCGGTGAGAGCCGGTGAGGATGGTGCCGTCTTCGTGGGTGTGCGTGATCGTGATCAAAGGGGTGTGCTCTTCCGTGGTGCGGACATGAAAAAAGGCGCCCGGCCCGCTGAGGCGGACCGGGCGCCGGGTGGCCGGGGCGAGCAGGGAACGGATGGGTCAGGGGCAGCGGTGCGCGGCGTGGGCGGCCAGCAGCCCGCCGAGGCTGTCGCCGGCGGCGAGCATGACGGTGCCCTGCCCGCAGCAGTGGCAGGTCAGCCAGTCACCGTCGTCACGGCGGTGATCACCGTGTCCGGGTGCACCTGCGGCCATGCCGGCTCGCACTGTGCCGGAACTCCGGCGAGGCGCAGCGGGGAGAGCTGCTGGAGCCGCCCGGCGAGGTTGTGCAGCTCGGTGAGCTCGCCGCGGGCTGTGGCGGCCAGCCGGGCGGTCGGCAGGAGCTGGGTATGGACCAGCGTGCCGAGCCGGTCGTTCGCGGTCGCCCGGGCGGCGGCCAGGGCGAGCTGGTGAGGGTTCATGGCCCGGTACTGATCAGCGAGCACGCTCAGGACCGCGTCGAGGTAGCGGGCCGAGCGGCGTGGTATCGCGGTCAGCCGGCCACCGTGTCGGTGGACGGGGTCGATCGTGGCGAGCCAGTCCATGCGTTCGAGCATGGTGACGCCGCCGCCGAGCAGCCGGAGGCCATCGAGGACGGGCCGGTCGGTGAGCTGGTCGGCGAGCACGCTGTCTCCGTCGCCGAACCGTACGACCACGGCGTCCGGAACGGCTTGGCCGGGCAGTGGGCACGGCCGGAACACGACCGTGCCCGCCATCCGCGCGCTCGCGATCTGAAAGGCGACCTCGCCGGCCGGCCGTACCGCGATGTGGATGTCGAGCGTGCCGTGTCTGCCCGGCAGGGTGAGCAGGTTGTTCATGCGGGCTGCTTTCCGCGCCGGAATACCGCGATACCTGCCAGCGGGGACGGCATCCGGATCGCGCGAGCCGTGTGGTCGAAGACGCTGGCGGTGTAGAGCGGGGTGTCGAAGTAGCGCAGCGGGATCCCGGCGGCGGCCATCGCGGCGGTCCAGCCGAGCCGGTCACGTTCGGCCTCGGCGAAGGACCGGCGTCCCGGATGGATCCCGGCGAACGCCTCGGTGAACGCGCGAGTGATCTGCGCGGCGGTCACGTCGGTGCGGGTGGCGCCTTCGGCGTCCAGCCAGTCCCCGATCACCGACGTCGGCACCTCGTGCGTGGCGGACAGCGCGTCGATCGCGCACAGCACCGACAGTTCCAGGTGTTCGCGGTGGCGGCCGTAGTCACCGAACCCGTCCACCTCCAGCACCCGCACCTGCCCGTCCTCGGCCACGTCCTGACCGGTCAGCACGGTCAGATGGTTGCGGAGGGCGCCGAGGTCGCCGGAGGGCTTCACCCACCAGGTGAGCGTCGGATCGGTTGCGTGTGCGACCAGCAGCCGGGTCGAGGTGTCCAGCGGATCCGGCGGATCGCCGGGGATCCGGCCGTCGCGGTGGTCGCGCAGCCGGGCCAGCGCGGCGACCGCCCGCCGCGTCAGCCCGGACAGCGCGGTCACGGCCCGCTGCTGATGCGCGCGCTGATAGCCGGTGAGAGCGCCGGACGGCGGGGCGTGCACGTGGGCGTCGTAGGTCAGCCACGCCACCGGCGTGCCGTCGCTGGACACGACGTAACAGATCATTTCCGCGCCGGCCGGGGTGTCCCGCGGCCGGTACAGGCTCTTCGCGAGCAGCCCGGCCGACTCCGCGGTGAGCTGCCCGGGCCGGATCGCGGGTAGGACCGGGCCGAGCAGGCTCGCGCCGGTCAGCCGGCCAGCATCAGCGTCGGCCAGCGCGGAGAAGAGGCGCAACGCCTCGGTCTGGGTGCAGCGGCTCACGACGGGACCTCCCCGATGTCGATGCGCAGCGACTGAGACGCCGACCGCGGTGTGAGCACCGGCCGGTCGCCGACGGTGATCCCGACCGGGCCGGTGGCCTGCCCGGTGATCGGGGTGTCGTTGTGCACCTCGATGCGCAGGTCCGGCTGGTCGATGGGGTGCTGGAACAGCCGCACCGTGTACCCGCCTGCGGTGACCACGGCGGCCGGGATGCCGTAGGCGTCCTCGACGACCTCGGCGGTCATCTCCCACGGCTCGCTGACCACCGGCCGGCCACTGCCGTCAAGGAGTTCGCACAGCAGCTGGACGACGTCGGCGCCAGACGGTGGGTTGCTGCTGTTGATGAACGCGGTGAGCCGGTCCAGCAGCACCGTGTCCGGATGCCGCTCCTGCGGCGGCAGCGGGGTGCTCATGCGGCGCCTGCGGCGAGCTCGAACTCGGCCCGGTGCGGCTGCGGCCGGAACGTCGGTTCCTGCCCGGAGATGGCCTCGACCAGCGCCGCGATCAAATCGCGGGCGGCCGGTGGGGTGACCGCGTTGCCGGCCTGCCGGACCCGCTCACGGCGGGTGCCGAGAATCTCGTAGCTGGGAGCGAAGGCCATGCCGCCGGCGATCTCGTCCGGTTCCAGCATCCGGAAGGTGCAGTCGAGCGCGTCGATGACCGGCCCGGTCTCGGGGTCGAGGATCCCGTATCGGTCGATGGTGGACAGGGTGCCCGTCGGCTGGTCGACGGGGCGGGCGGTGCCGGTGCGGTAGTACGGGACGAGTAGCTGCGGCCAGGTCAGCAGCCCGTGATGGTTCCCGGCCGCCGTGACGGTCGGCAGCGGATGGGTGGCGATGGGGCGGGCGATGCCGTGGTTGCGCATCGGCACGAGGAGCCCGTCCTGGTGCCGGCCGGTCTGCGTGCGCAGCGGCTGATCGACCGGGCGCACGTGCGCGACGGTGGCCCGGCCTTCCAGCGCGACGACCATCGGCGGCACCACCAGCTCGGCAGGGAGGGGTGGGACGGCGAGGCCGTCGTTCTCCCGGGTGGTGCGGGTGGGCATCGGCTCATCGACCGGCGTCGGCTGGGTCCGCCACGTCCCGCCGGTCGGTACGAGCATCGGCCGGGCGTTCGCGGCGATCCCGGCGCGGATGCGCGCCATGGTCTTGTCCGCCAGCGGCTGGGCGCGGTCGCGGATCCGGACGCCTTCGCGGGTGAAGTCGATGACCGTGGCCGCGGGCAGCACGCGCGGGTAGAGGCGCTGGCCGCGGCAGGCCGGGGTCGGGCACGCCCACACGTACTGGCCGTGGGTGCCGTAGACGCCCCACTGCCGGTCGAGGCGCTTCCACGCCTGCACCGGCTTTCCCGTCCGCCCGCACCGCTCACAGGTCGCGTCGGGTCGCGTCCAGCGGCGCAGGTCCGGGCACCGGCCCAGCGACTTGCGGTGCCCGACCCCGAACCAGCGGTTGCGGGACTGGGCTGCGCCGGGCCCGCCGGCCTGGGCGTACATGGAGTTGAGGTAGACGGGGTGGAAGCAGTAGTCGAGCGACTCGATCGCGACCCGCCACGCCCGGTAGGGCAGCCACTTGTTGACCTCGACGACGTTCTCGACCACGAACCCCAGATACGGGCGCCCGCGCAGGACACCGGCCTCCAGGAACCGGATGACGTCCCACATCGTCGCCCGCGAGCGTTCCGCGGCGGAGTCTTCGAGGGTCTCGTCGAACAGGTCCGGGATCTTGTCCGCGTCCCGGACACCCTTGGCCTGGGAGTGGTTGGTGCATTCGGGGGAGGCCCAGAGCAGGTCGGTCGGCGGGTAGCGGCGCGGGTCGACCTGGGATATGTCGGCGCAGTCGTGCGCGGCGTGTGGAAGGTTGTGGTTGTGCGTGGCGATCGCCTTGGCCCAGTGGTTCGCGGCCATCACGGTCTTCACACCATGAACGAGTTCGGCGCCGGACGATGAGCCGCCGGCGCCGCAGAACAGATCGGTGAGGGTGTAGGTCACCCGAAGTCCTCCCGGAAACGACAAAAGGCGGCGGGAACCCGCACGCGTGTGCGCGGGCTCCCGCCGCCTCCTGGTGAAAGAGCAGACGAGAAAGGGGGAAAGCAGGTCAGACGGCGACGAGGTCGGGCTCGGCCAGCACGGTCGTCAGCTCCAGATCGAGATCGGAGCCCGCGTCCGCGCCGGCGAGTTCGTCGTCGGCCTCCAGCTCGTCGGGCTCCTCGTCCTCGATGTCGTCGTCCGGGTAGTCCTCGTCGTCGAAGTCGTCCTCATCGGCACCGTCGACGGCGGGTGGGGTGGGGGTGAGCTGCTGGTGCAGCTGGGTTTCGGCGTCGGAGAGGGTGTAGCCGTCGGCGACGAGCCGGTCCAGCCACCACAGCGCCGCCGTCCGGTCCAGGGCCCACGTCTGCGTGATGGTGTGGCCGAGGTTGCGCTCGTGCGCGGCGATCCACCGCGCGACCAGGCTGCGCCGCAACCGCTCCTCTCCGGCCGTGGCGAGTGTGTCGTCGTCGGCGCCGCCGAGCGCGGTGTAGACGGCGTCGTCGTCCGGGACCGGGCGCAGCGTGAACCGGGAGGCCACCGCCTGCCGCAGCGCCTCCGGGAACTGCGACTTTGCCGCCTTCGCGGTGCCGTAGGCGCGGGTGTAGAACGCGCGCCGGACCTCCGTGGCGGCGCCGAGCGCGGCGACGAACTCGGCGTGGGTGCGCTCGGCGGCCTCCTGCGCCTCGGTCTTCGCATCCGCCGGGCGCCGGCCGACCCGCCGCACGTAGCCGAGCTTCTCCGGGTCCGTGCAGTACACGGTCGTCTTCGCGCTGGAGCCGACCTTCTCGATGAACGCCGCGAACCCCGGCAGCGTCCGCACCTGATCGGCGACCAGCGGCTCGCCGTCGGTGGTGGTCAGGTGGGCGATGTCGGCATCGACGCTGTGGTAGCCGAATCCCTTCGGCTTGCCGGTGATCTTCACCCCGGCAAGGACCAGCTCCGCGCGCGCCTTCTCCTTCGCGGCTGTGTAGGCGCGCTTCTGCCGCTCGGTGGAGATCGCGTGCTGGAAGCCCCACTCACTGCCGGACTTCGCCAGCAGCTTGGTCATCACCGCGGGCTCGCCCGCGAACTCGTTCAGGGCGGCGAGGTGTTCCAGGTTCAGGGTGCCGGCGTCCGCCGCGTCCTGGGCCTGCTGCGGCAGCGCGCGCAGCTGCAGGCTCTGCCGCACCCGGGCCACCGGGATCGCGCGCACGTCCGCGATCTGCTCCGGCGTCCAGTCCAGCAGCGTCAGCTGGTGGTACGCGTCGGCTTCCTCGGTGGGGGTGAGGCCGATCCGGTCGCCGTTCTCGGCCAGCTGCGCCACCAGCCACGCGGCCTCGCCCGGGTTGGTCGCCACCCAGCAGGGCACCTGCGCCATGTCGAGGGCGATCGCGGCGTACTTCCGCCGGTGCCCGATCACGATCGTGTACCGCTCGAGGTCGTCGGGCTCGGAGAGTTCCGGTGCGCGCGGCACGACGACCAGCGGGCACAGGATTCCGACGACCTTCATCGACGCCTTCAGGTCGTCGAGGTCGTGGAGGTTCTTGCGCACGTTGCTGCTGTTGTCCTCCAACAGCTTTGGGTCCAGATACACGGCCCGCGGCTGGACGGCCCCGTCGTAGGCGAGCGGGGCGAACAGCGTGTCCGGGCCGGAGTGCGGCGGGGCGTCGGTGACGATCTCGCCCTCGATCGCCTCGTCGGCCACGAGAGCAGCAGACGGCGGGGGCAGCACGTCGATGGTCACGATTTACAGGTCCTTCCCGAGAGGGAGAACCGCCTGTCCTGCGTGCGGCGCGGATCAGGCGGTGCTGGCCGATCCGTCAAGGGCCGGCCGATCGGCGACGGCCGGCAAGGCCCCCTGCAACCCGAGCTCGCGGCGGACCTCTCGCGGCCGGGCCGACTGGCGTGGCCTTGCCCGGCCGCGCCGCGGTCGGCCAGGATCACGGGCCAAGCACCCGCCCCGATCCGCCCTGCCGTCCCGCTACTTTCACTTCCACCTGCTCGCGACGCTGACGCCATGCTGCCAACGGCAGCTGCAAGGAAAGATCGGTCCGGGTCCCGCCGTGTCCGCGCATTCTGCGCATTACGACGGCGGGTGCGGGATGACGGGAAGCGCGAGCATGCTGAAGTTCGTGATGGACCCGCACGACGACGGACCCGGCGGGCGGTCGGTGTTCCGGCTGGTCGCAACGGGCGCCGGCGGCGCGTATGAGCCGCACCTCCGGCGGCTCTTGCATGACCTGCTTTTGCGCCAGGAGACGGCCGAATAGGTCTCCGCCCTATCCATGGTCGCCGAGAACGAAGCGCTCGGCCTCCAGGTCCGGGACAAGTGGTTTTGACGGCCCGACGTGGCCTCGCCTGACGACCTTAGGTGGCCGAGGTCACTGCGATCGCCGCGTCATGACGCGGCGTCTTGCTCCCTTGGTTGGCAGCGCGCGTTGTCTGCGGCCACATGCGCGCATAGATGCTGCTCCCGGAAATACCGTTCCGCTTAGATGCCCTATGCTTGCGCGCTATGGCCGACGAAAGTTTTTCTCTAGATGAATTGGGACGACCGCAAGGTATTGGTACCTATATGGTACGCGCATTCTTCACGTTTGGCTTCAAGGAGTGGGTTGGCGGCATTCCCGTAGAGTCATGGACTGCCGAGCTTGACGTGCCCGAATCGATGTTAGCTGGGTTGCACGCGAAGGTAAACACTATCGTCAGCCGGCAGGCGCAGGGGCATGTCTACCGTGAGGTCCGAGGGAGGACAAGCTGGGGTGCGGATAGTGGTGAGTTTATCCGTGTAGTCCTATTCGTTGCCTCGTCCGCTGCCAGTGGCATCATCGGTAATGCTATGTACGATCTGCTGAAAAGCCTCGCCAATACTTCATCTCAGTCGGAGCCGCGTCCGATGGATAGAGATGAAGCAGTCGAGAGGGCGAAGTGGATTCTTACGTCACACTTTGCGAACGATGTCGAGAGCCTAGATCCCATGCCTTTACTTGATGAAGAGCTCCGATTGGTTGCTGCCTCCCAAGATAAAATTACGGGAGCTTGGACGGTTGCCTGCCGCGACGTTCATGGCTCACAGTTCGTCGTTCAGCTTGGGCTCGATGACCTGCCCATGATTAACAAGATTAGCTGGAGAGAGGCGGGACCAAGCTAATCGAGGGGCCACGCGGGGCGCTTCGCCGCTGAGCCGAGGTCCAAGCATTCATGATGACCGGTCCTAAAAGGTAACTCTTGTTTGATCGGCTGCCATGAGTGTGCGTCAGCTCGGCTCGATGGGCCACGCCACTTCGCCCGAGCGGTGCGGCGGGTCGATCAGTATGACAGCTTTGGCCGCGAGCGCCTTGGCGGAGGCAGTTTTGCGCCCTGTGAGGTAGATGCGAAGACCGTCGACAGGATCGGCGCCCGGTGCTGCGGGAAGCGATCGCCCAAGAAGATCAACGCGTCTTCCCGCATACTGCGGCGGGTCGTGAGGATGTCGTCCAAATTTGGACGGACCAAAGTCTCGGGTTCCGCGCCATCGGGACGGGAAAGGCCAATCGGCAAGTTGGGCGTAGAAGGACCAGACGTCAAAATCCTTGACGCCGTTCGTTCCATTTATGAAGTGTAAGGCCGCACCCTGGCATGGGGCGCGGCCTAGGAGGCGTCCGTTGTACCGGCCCGAACCTTGCGGGTTCCGCGTGAACAGTTTTTGTCTCCGCGTCGGCGGCCAGCTCGGCGAGTCGAGCTAGATCAGCCATTGGCCGCCATTTCGGCGGCTATGGAGCGTTATGTCCTGAATGCGTGAGATCGATCGATCCTTTCTCTTAAGGATCTCAATCGATCGGGAGGGTCTGCTGGCCGCGATGGTAAACTAGAACATGGATAGCAGTTCGGCCGTCAAGATTTGCATGACGTGCAAAAAATCCAAAGGCCTGTCCAGCTTTGGACGGGATCGGCACCAGCCAGACGGGAAGGATCGGCGTTGCAGGGACTGTGCCCGGCGGCAGCGAAGACCATACGACCCGGTCCGGGAGGCGGCCAGAAAGTACGGTATCTCTGTCGCGCGATACAACGAAGCACTGGCTGAGCAGAACGGAGCCTGCGCGATCTGCCGACGGCCGCCCGCGCGAGGGGTGTTGGTGGTGGACCACTGTCACGAATCCGGTTTATTCCGTGGTCTAATCTGTGGGACCCACAACATCGGCATCGGCCTTCTGGGCGACTCGCTCACCACCCTGCTGAAAGCCCGTCGCTACCTGGAGGGCGGTGGCCGTGAAGAATAGGACGTGCGCCCGATGCGGAGTTCTGAGCAGCGAGTTTAGCGCCAAATCGAGCTACTGCCGACCGTGTGTGACCATCCGTAAACGAGCGGAGGCCCTTGCTAAGTTCGGCCTTACCCTTGGGGACTTTGACCGAATGACGCGACAGCTCGGTGGGCTGTGCCCGGTGTGCAGTCAGGATCCGAGCATGCTGGAGAAGGGCTGGGCGATCGATCATTGCCACGAAACGGATAGTTTTCGCGGCTTCATTTGTGCTCGATGTAACGCCGGCATAGGCGCACTTGGTGATTCAGTTGCTGCGATCGACAGCGCGATCGGATATCTGCTCGACTTCTACCGAGTAAATCCTGGCGCCTGGGCCGCGCACGTCGCCGTACATCCGGAAGATGAAGGAATTCTTGGTCCAGTCACTGCCGAGCCAATTATTTGGTCGAAAACCTGCGACAACTGCGGTGCGCCGTTGCCGGCCAAATATGGCCAAGGGCGACGGTTCTGTGATCACAAATGCAGGACCGAGGGGATGCGCAGCCGCGAATCAACCTGCCCGACATGCTCGACCACCTTCAGGTCGGCCGATCGAAGCAAAATTTACTGTAGCGCTGACTGTTACAATCTCAAGCGTCGAGGCCGCACCTATGACCGCCCGCCATGCAAGATATGTGGCAGGCAATTCACCGCGACAAGCCAGCGTCAGCTGTACTGCGGTAAGCGCTGCCTCGAGAAGAGCCGACCCTTACCGCTGTCGATTAACTGCCGTAATTGCTCATCGGTGTTTCAGACGCGGGACAAGCGGCGCCAGTACTGCAGTTCAAAATGCGGGTACGATGGTATGAAAAAGATCCGCAGGCAATCCGAGGGCTGATTATGAAGAGTTTGGACTTTTGTGTCCGACATTCTCCATTGAGTGGAGTGCTTCAAAAAGGGGGATAAGCCTGGCCTGGCTGAGGGGAACCAGTTCTCGGTGCAGTCGGGATGCAATGCGAATATTTCTATGCCCTACCGAAGGCTTGGTGGGGCACCTTAGGGCCGTCAAAATAGGCACCTCGACGTGCGGGCGCACCAGCAAATTTGGTCGGCCGCGCAGCGCGAAGTTTGGATGCTCTGGAGACTCCCGCGGTAGTGCTTGAACGTGGTGAATGGCGCCGCGAGAACGTTGCAGGGCTAGCCCATAGCCGTACGCTGGTCTGAGCCAGAGTTTTACCGGTGTAACCGACCAGTTGGCCAGAAGAGCCGGCGCAGGCTCCAGCGTCGGATCCTGGCGGTGCGGGCCGCGGATGCGGCTGCGGGCGATGGGTCGGGGCGTCCGCGGGAGAAGCCGCGGGCGGTGCCGTCGAAGCCGAGATGCTCCAGACGGTCGTGGTCGAGGCATTCCCAGGGGGTGCCGGGCGGGCGCGCGGCGAGGTCGACGATGTAGGCGAGGATGAGGTCGGCGACGTCGCGGTTCGTGATGCAGCCGACGATGAGGATGTCCTGCGGTGTGTAGTCGTGGAGGGCATGGCCGGGGTGGATCGCGAGGTCTCCGGGGCGGGCGGTCGTGATGCTGCCGAGCCGGCAGAGGATCGGGTACGTCCGGTGGCTGTCCGGCCAGCCCGCGGCGATGGTGACGGTGCCGTCGTGATGGTGCAGCGCCGAGCAGGGAATGCCGGCGGCCCTGACCATGCTCGCGATCTGTTCGGCGTCGAACGCGATCGGCCGTGGTCCGCGGTCGGTGTCGGCCGCAGCTGGTCTGCCAGGCCGCCACAGCGAAGCGCACCAGCCCGCCATGCGCCGAAAACCGCCATGCCGCGCCGGGGTCTTGGACTTCATGCGTGCACTCGCGGACGGTTTTCGGCCGGCAGGTGCCACTGTGCCTGCGCGGGCAGCAGGCCCGCGCGGTAGAGGTCTGCGTCGTTGCCGCACCGGCAGCACAGCCCGATCTGTGGGCCGGTGAGGTCGAAGTCGGCCGGGTTGAGGCTGAATCCGGCGCTGAAGTCGCCGAGGATGCCGCGGGGGTCGTTCTCGCCGTCGTCGAAGCCCCACAGCAGCCACCCGCACACCACGCACCGGCCGCGGTAGCGCAGCACCCGGTCTCGGCGTCGCCACCCGTCCCACCACACCTGCACGGGCATCTCGCGTGCCGCGGGCCCGGTGAACTGCGGCTCCTGCACCCGGACCGGCGCGGTGTCCGGGATGCTCAGGTGGAAGTCCGGGTGCTGGGTGCCGATCGGTTTGGTGAGCCGGGCGACGCGGGCGCCGAACATGGTGCCCGAGGCGGCGAACGCCCCGGGCGGGAGCGGTTCGAGGGTGCCGTGGTGGGTGATGAACGCCCGCGCGTCGGCGTAGACGGTGTCCGCGCGGGTGGCGGCGCTGGCCGGGACCACGCACACCATGCGGGCGCCGGGGTGCAGCAGGTGCCAGGCGATGCGCAGGTGTTCGGCCCAGAGTTTCGGGTCGGTACTCGTGGCGAACGGTGGGTTCGCGATCACCGCGTCGAACCGCGTCCCGGTGGTAAGCGCGCGGGCGGCGTAGGTCTCGAAGGTGGCGGTGTGCACGTCAACGGCCGGGCCGAGCGCCGCGCACCACCGCGCCCGCGCGGGGTTGGGCTCGACTGCGGTGACCCGCACGTGCGGGTTGGCGCGCAGGATCGCCGCCACGAGGGACCCGTCGCCGGCGGACGGCTCCAGCACGCGGGAGCCGGCGGGAAGCCAGCGCAAGTCGGTGTGCGGGTACTCGCACAGGTCGTCGGCGAGGTCGTCCGGGGTGCGCACGTAACCCTCGCCGCGCCGCTCGTGCACCGGCATCACGCTGGCGTCGAGGACACCGGCGATCAGCGCTGCGGGGTCGGCGTGGGCGGGGAACTCGAACGCCCGCTGGCGGGGATTCCAGGTCGCGTCCAGCGCACTGAGGACCTGACCGACGGTCGCGTACTGCGCCGGTGGAAGTAACTCAGGCAGCCGCAACTGACTTTCCGTGATGACGGCGCCGTGAAGGGCAGCACGGGTGGGCCCGTCCAGGGGCAGAGAGGACACGAGACGGCTCCGATTTCGTGAATTGCAAGGTCGTGCGCGGGCGGGCGGACACACCGCCGGCCCGCGCACGGGCGGGAACGGGAGGAGACACGGCACCGGGCTGACCTGCGGCACCGACACGAGGCGGGACTCGAACCGGACTGCGAGGCACCGGGGCGACCGCGTGCTCGCTGAACGAGTCCTTGACGGTGATGGCGGTGATGACCGTGTTGTCCAGCGGCGGAGGCGTGGTCGAGATAGTCCTGCGGCACCGCCTGCTGGTGCGGCTGGCGCGGCAAGCTGGCCCCGATGGGCCTGCCTGGATTGGTTGCTGCGGGCCGGGCGGCCGCTTACGAGGCTGCTGGCGGACCGAAGGTGGTGCCGTGGTGGTGGTGCCAGACGGCGATCTGCGCGTCGAACCGCGTGTCGGCGGTGGCGACCTGCTGACCGCGGTGTTCCACCACCCACCCGCTTCCGGGCGTAGGGGCCTCCTGCTGGCGGTGGATGCGGTATCGGGCGCGGGTGCGGGGACCGCGCCGGATCTCGGTGAGGAGCCGGGCGGCGAATGCGGGCACGATCGCCTCGTAGTCCCAGTGGACGGTGAGGCCGGTGTGTTCGGCCTGGTAGTCGATGGCGTTGATGGTCTGCCACCACAGGCGTTCGACGTCGTCGGCGTCAAGGGCGAGCATGGCGTCCCCAGCACGTCGGCGCAGCCGTTTGTAGACGTCGGCGGCGGCCCACTGCCGCCACGAGGCGGCGATCTCGGCATGTCTGAGCGCCCGGTGATCGTCGTCGTCGAGCAGCGGGTACTCGGCGAGGTGGTACATCGCGTCGAGGATGTCCGGCGGGAGGTCCGCGACGAATGCGCCGAGGACTGCGCCGTCGGCGTAGGCCAGGTCCGTCCAGACGGTCGGCCAGAGCCGGTGCGCGGTGCGGTAGTTGCTGCGCTGCACCGTATTGGTCTGGCTGAGCTGATCCGGTCCGCACGCGACCTGGCCGAAGCTGACGTAGACGGCCTGCTCGTCGCTGGTGCGGCGGGTACGAAGGTCCCGGCCCCTGATGTGCCCATGCTCTGCCGCTACCGCTGGGTCGGCGTACCCGATCCGGTAGCCGAGTCCGGTGAGCTGCTGCATGACATCGGCTGCGGTATCGGTGAGCTTGTCGACGAGCCAGTCCTGGGCGATCGGGACGTGCGCGAGGAACGTCGCCTGGAGCCGGTCGGCGGCTGTGGTGGTCGCGGGAGTCGGCGGGTTCGCGGTGACGATGATCAGTGATCGCAGTGCCGGCATGCGCCTGCGGTATGCCGGATATGCCAGGTCGGCGCCGAGCAGGACCAGCCGGGCGGCACGCCACTGCTTGCGGATTCCGACCAGGCTGTGGCGTATCTCCAGCCACGCCCCGGCCCGGGCGGCGCACTCGCGTACGAGCGTGACGAGTGCCGGGTCGGCGGTGACGAGCAGGACCGGGCCGTTCACGCCGGCACCACCGGCGTCGTGCCGGTCGTGGCCGGCGGCCACGCGCCGATGAGGTCACGGGCGGGCATCCCGGTCTGGATGGACGCGATGATGACCTTCGGCATCTGCGCGTCCGGGTCCGCGGCCAGCGCCCGCCGGGCGGCGGCGTGCGCGAGCGGGTCCTCACCGCGCAGCCACGCGCACCACGCGGCCAGGAACGCTGGCGCGGCGGCGTGGTCGTCGGGGGTGCGGCGGGTGATGTCCAGCCACAGGTCCCGCTGCCACACCCGGTCGCTGGTCGCGGCCAGCCACACCGCCTCCTGGACACGCTGGTCGCGCAGCATCACCACCAGCCGCGCGACCTGCTCATCCGACAGCCGGACGTCGAGCGCGGCCTGATCCAGCATGTCCCGCAGCGCCGCCTTCGACGGTGCCACCTGCGGCGGAAGCGTCCGGATCGCCGCGGCGACGGCCGCTTGCGCGGCCTGGTCGGGTTCGGCGAGCGCGATCAGCGCGTTCCGTGACGGCAGCGCGACCAGACCGGCCACCGTCGACTGCGCGGCGACCGCGGTCTCCCGGGCGTCGAACAGCACCCCGCCGGCGGCCGGGCACTTGCAGCCAGGTGTCAGGCAGAACCGGTAGCCGACCGACACGAAATGCACCCCGAGGACCGGCACCGTCTGCGCGATCACCTCCGCCGCCGTACGGGTGAGGCCGGTGGCGGTCAGCGGCCCGTACCCGACCACGACCACGGACACCTTCGCCTGCCGGTCGACGATCGGCTTCAGCCGCTCGACCGCGACGGACGGCGGCGCGGCCAGGTCGATGCGCATCGTCCCGAGGAGCTGCCGGTCGGTGCCGATCAGGACCACGACGAGGCTGTCTTCGGGATGGAAACCGAGCAGGTAAGGGATCATGCCGAGCACGTCGGTCGGCGTGCGCAGCGAGAACGAAACGGGAGAGTCGGGCACCAACAGCCTCCAGGGCGTGGACGAACGAGCGCCGGCCGACTCCGGAAGGAAGATCACCGGGTCGGCGGCGCGCTGACCCACCGCGCGCACCGGCCAGGACGGCCGCACGCAGGCCAGGGACGCGATCCGCCGCACCCGCTTATCGCGGGTCCGCGCACCAGCAAGGACGTCTACGCGGGTACGGCGGACCTCGCGCGCCCTGGCCGGCGCAGGGCGGGGCCGGTACGCACGCGGACGGGCAGCAGCGATCCGAACCGGTTGATTCATTAGGGGAGGGTCCGATTCGGCTAAGAACGAGGCATCCGCGACATGCTGGACGGGTGATCGAAGGCGCTGCCGGTGGACCTCTATTCATGTCTGCTGATGGTGTGCTCAAATCCTGCGAAACGTTCATCTGTTTTGCTGGGGCAGGCGAGTTGGGGTACTTCAACCTTTCTGGCGCGTGGATTGTTGGGGGCGGTTTGTTGTATTGCACTATCATGGCGCGATGCGCGATGTGCTAGTTCTAGCCCTAGTGGTGGTCATTATCCTGCACGCCGCCTATGGTGCGATGGTCTTTGGTGCAGGCGTGATCGACTTTGTTGCGAACCGACTGCTTTATAGGGCTATACGTGTATTGGACGGACTTGCGCCCGACGCGGTCCACTCCTTGGTCTATGGTCCGGCGGTCGCCTCGACGACTGGAGCGATCAGCGGAATCGCGATCAACAAGATTTCGGACGGTGGAGACATTCGTGCTATCGTCGCCGCCGCTGTATGGGTGTTAGCAAGCATTTCGTTCACGGTAGGTTTCGGAGCTCTCTTCGCGAAACGCTCGGGCGAGCGGCGGGGCGTAGCGCTGATGAGGGAAAAGGTTCGGCGGGCCGAAATCTCCTCGATGTTCAAGGGTGGCAACGTCGCGCTCGCCGACATGGAGCGTGATCTCGCCGCTGTACGTCGGCTACTAAGGGTCGGAACGCGGTTGGCCGAGCGCAGTGAAGCTCTATCACCACTCCGGTGGATATGGCATCAGCAATCAGTCAAGCGACGACTCTTGCTCGTGCTATCTATAGTGCTTTCCGGCGTCGAGCTGTCAATTTTGATATTCGCTCTGCGTCGAGGTGGGTTCATTGATCTCGGCTTGTCGGAACGTTTCGGCAGCGCTGCACTCCTCGCCGCCCCGGGGTGGCTCCACTTCTTTGGGCAGGCTTTGTCATGGTGGAGCATCAAGTGGCACTTGAGGAACCTTGGGCGCGAACTGTCGATAAGTGCCGAAAGGTCCGCACTGCGACTTGGATCCGAAATCCAGCAGCATCGAGCGGAGAAGGAGCGGAATGCTGCGTCCGAAAGGGATGTGCGACAGTCTGGCACCAATATAATGTGGCGATTTATGGGCAGGTTTATGGCAAGAAGTCGCTGATCTTTCATCCGGTAACCACAGGCGTCTCATACGGTGCCGTCGGGCGCCGCCGGGAGGCTGAGCCGCATGTCCTTCGCTGCCGCAAGTGCTGCACGATTACCGATGTTTGCATAGACTGCCAGCATTCCCTCGGTGCGTCCTCAGCTGCACAACCTCCCAGTGATTCGGGGACGCCCTCCTGTGGTTCCTCCACCCGCGCGGTGGGGGAACCACGGGCTCGCCGTCTCTCGGCACATGACCGCCAGCCGTCATGTGCCCGCTGTGGGAGGGGACGGCACCGCAGTGGCCGCAGAGCCACGCGCGAGGGCTGTGCTGGTGCTCGCGGTCCGGGTTGCCGCCCGGCCCGACGGCCGGGCGTTGCTGGCGGTCCCTGGTTGGTCTTGTACGTCAGGAGGTGCGGATGTGGGCGGTGACCGGGGGGAGTCATGGCGAGGTCACGGTCCGGATGCGATGTTCCGGTATTCGCCGGACGCGCGGGTGGCCGTCTATGTGGACTTCGAGAACCTGGTCCACGGGGCCGGAGCCGGGCTGCCGGGTCAGAGCGAGCCGATTCCCGCCGCGGCGCTGACTCAGCTGTGCCGTGGGTTCTACGGCAATGCCTCCATCCGCCGTGCCTACGCCGACTGGGCCAGCCCTATCTTCGGTCGCTACCAGCCGGCCCTGGTCGACAACGGCGTCGACCTGATCCAGATCACCCGCACCGCGCGCGGGAAGAACGCCGCCGACATTCGTATGGCCGTCGACGCCATGGAAGTCCTCATCACTCACCCGGATATCGAGGTGTTCATCCTCGTCACCGGCGACAGCGACTACTCACCGCTGGTCCACCGGCTGCGGGAGTTCGGTAAACACGTCGTCGGGGTCGGCACCGAGGCCAGCGCCAGCCAGCGGCTGGTCGCGGTCTGCTCCGAGTACAAGTTCTGGGGCACGATCGTCGCCGATGTCGACCCCGCCACCCGGCCGGCGGTCACCGCCGTGTTCGACCTCGCCGACGCCGAACGGCTCGTCATCCAGGCGATCAGCCAGAGCCGTGTTGAAGCGCCTACCGCCAGCGCGGTGAAGAACAGGATGCTCGCCCTCGACCCGTCGTTCGACGAGGCCAACTACGGCTGCGCCAGCTTCCGTGCCTTCCTCGCCCGGCTGTCCCACCTGGTCCGGATCGAGGAAAGAGCCGGCTTCGACGTCACCGTCAGCCTCATCGACTCACCACCCACCTGACCCACAGCGCTGAGAGCGGTCCGTGCGGCGGTGATCCAGCGGTGGACGGTGCGGGGTCATCGTGACGGTGGGTCTGTTTCGTGGGTTGGCGTCGATTCTGTGGTCAGGACGGCAAGGAGCGCGGAGGCGCGGTCGGTGGAGACCGGCACACCCGCCGCGCGCAGCTGCGCGATGAGTGCGGTTCGAGACAGAGCGAGTCCTTGAGCGGCGAACCGGGACCGGATCTGCCGCCCCACCGGCAACAGGTCAGACACGTCAGGACGCGCTCGCGGGACGCCCGCCTTGTCGGGCTCGGACCTCGCCGCGGGAGTCGTCTGCGACCGGCTCTGCCCCGCACTTTGCGTGTCTGTGCTTCGCACTTGCGGCTCGCGTCCTGTGCCGTTGCTGGACGTGGCTGGTGCGGATCCGGGTGCCTGCGGAATGCGCGGACCGGACCGCGATCCGCCTCGCTCACGTACGCGAGGGGTCGGCGCCGTCTCCGTGTGCCCGGTTCGGACCTGCTGCCCGCGAACCCGCCGGAGACGAGCTGCCCGGTGGCGCTGCGCCTGCGACTGCCGTGACGGGCCGCCACTGCGGACCGCGCCGGGTCGAGGCGGACGTGTCTGCGCCGCCGTCGTCGTCGGCCGGAAACCGGATCGACCGGGCGGTGAGATCCGTGACGCCGCACTGGCGGCCAGGGCCGGGAGCGCCGCGACGGTGCCGTGGGCGGCCAGCGAGGCCAGCGCGGCCAGGACCGCACCGGACTCGCCACGCCGCAGCGCGCGCCGGACCGCGCGACGCGCCAGGCGCCGGACCTGTCCGGCCTCACGTCGGATGTGCCGGGCTTGGTCCTCGGCGGCGACCTGGGCCAGGAGGGCGGCGGATCGCGGGCTGACGCGACTGCGGATGTCCAGCGACCAGGCTGCCGCGGTGGAGGGGAAGTATCGCCACCACCGGCGCCACCCGAACGACGCGGGCGGGTCGGGCAGCAGGCCGCGGCGGCGCAGCTCGGCGCGGTGCGCGGCACCGGAGCGGACTTCCCACACCACGATCCCCGCCGCGGACAACGCCGCGAGCAGGACCGCGCCGGTGCGATCAAGATCCGCGTGGCCGGCGTAGTTGACCGCCGAGGCGAACCCGGCACACAACCAGGTCAGCACCCGAGGCAGCCGGGCGGCCTCACCCTGCAGCCGCAGCTGCTGCGCGGTCAACGCCATCACCAGCGCTAGACCTTCGACGGCGGCGGCGATCACGACACCGACCAGAAGCGGCCACCCCCGACCGGTCGCCGCGCTGATCTGCCCGTACACGGCGCCGCCGACCGCGAGCAGATACATCACGGCCGCGTACACCGCCACCCCACGTTCACGCACCAGCCGCAGCAGGCCCGCCCCGCGGGCGACGAGCACGGCGCGCCGCACACGCCGCGCCGCTGCGGCTTCGGCCCGCCGCTGCCGGCGGGCAGCCGTGGCCGCGGCGGCTTCCTGCCGGCGGGTCGCCCGCTGTTCGGCGGCCAGCTGCGCACGGCGCGCGGCGGTCCGCAGTCGCCGGTCCGCGTCCGCGTCCGCGACGGCGATCCGCGCCTGCGTGACCGCCCTCGTCTGCTCTACCCCGGCGAGCACCCGTGCCGCACGCGGATCCTGCACCAGGACCGGCGGCACACCATCGACCGGTGACCGCGTCACGTCGTCTCGGGCGGTTTCAGTCACTGGAGGCCACCTGCACGGCCTCGTAGGTACCGCCCGGGTCGACGATGCCGGCATCGAGCGTGGCGCCTGCCGCGCCGGGGTGGGCCGCGAAGACTACCTCGTAGGCGAGGTCCGCGGCTTCGTGGTGCGAGGTCGCCTCGACCGCGAAGTCCGGCACCCGCCGGGTACGCCAGTGGCCGTCATCCCAGGAGGCAGTGCCGTACACGCGAAATACCCGCGTCGCCTCAACCGCCGTGCCGGGGCCGGCGAGCGCGCGGAGGATGTCCTGTGCGCCGGTGACCGTCATGGCGCCGGAGGCCAGCAGCCGGTGGCAGCCGGCGGACACCTTCGAGGACACCGGGCCCGGCACCGCACCGACCAGCCGACCCGACACCGATGCTGCGGTCGCGACATCCAGCGTCCGACTATCGGCGGCGGCCTCGACGATCACCGTTGCCGCGGTGAACGTGCCCAGAAGACGATCCCGCACGCTCCAGCGGGACCACGTCGCCGGCAAGCCGGGCGGGAACGCGCTGACGACCGCGCCACGACGTGCCGTGCGCTCGACGAGTTCCCGCGGGCCATGGAAGGACTCCGCATCGAGACCGGAGGCGGCAACGGCCACCGGCTGCTGCGGGGCATGCGCGAGCGCAGCCCGCCACGCGTAGTAGTCGACACCGGCGGCAGGAGCAGCACCGCAGACCACCGTGACCTGCGAGGCCGCGAGATCGAAGGCCAGATCGGTCGCTACATGCTGCCCGTACTCGGTGCACTCCCGGACACCGGCGACCGTCACCGCGCGCCGTAACAGCCCGGCCACATCACGATCACCACGCACCCACAGACACGGCAGCTCATCCGCGCCGGTGCCGGACGGCCAGCCCGGATCACCGCGCATCAACATCACGATCCCGGCCCGATCCGCAGCGCGACGCAACTGCTGGCCCAGCTCCCGCAGGTCCGGCGGACTCTGCGGGCTGACCTCGGGCACCGACGGATAGACCCAGCCACCGATCGTCAGGCCATGTGCCTCTGCGGTGCCGGTCAGATCGGCGGGAAGCGGACCGCCGACGTACCGTGATAGCGCCGCGGCCACGTCGCGTATGTCTTCTTCGGCTTGCACGTGCGTACCTCCGAGCCGTAAGGCAGGACCCGCGCCGAGGCGCTGGAGGCGCTGGCGGGGGAGTGGACGGCACGCATCGGCCTGGCCGGCACCGACCAGGGGTCAAGCCGGGCGCGGCCCGCGCGGGCGGCAACGGTCGCGAAGTGGATTCGGCGGGCGGGGTGAGTCTGACGCGGCCGGCGCCGTACGGGCGGGCGTCCCGGTCGGCTTGACACCGGGCGTGACCGGACAGGATCGTGCCTCGTCCACTCACCCGCGTACGCAAGCCGGAAAGACGCTGAATCCGATCGCGTGGGTGAACGTGACAGGGCCGTCCGGTGAGACCAACTGGTGGCGTCCAGAGGGAGACCACCAGCGGAAATGCGTCTATGCGGCGAGTGGATCTTGTGGATCAGTGCCCTCGTCGAGAGGGAGATCTGCGACGCGCTCCGACGCTTCAGAGGGAAGTCCGCCGTTCTCAGGATCGGTCGGCGGCTGCATGGCGAGGTCGATGGCGGATCGGCCGCGTTCGGGGGCGTCGGGCATCAGGTGGCCGTAGTACGCGTAGGTGATCTCGACGTTGGAGTGGCCGAGCCAGACGCTGACATCGGTGATCGGCACGCCTCGGCTGAGCAGGGAAGAGGCGAAGAAGTGCCGCAGCGCGTGGGTTTTGATGAATGAGACCCGTGCGCTCTTCAGGGCTGGCAGCCACAGCTGGTTGCGGAAGAAGTACTGGTAGATCAGGCCAGTCCGTGTGCTGTTGGGAAACAGCAGCTGATCGGGGCCGTAGGTGCCGTACTCGCGCAGGTGCGCGCGCAGGATTCTCGCGACGATGGCCGGCAGTGGAACGTCTCGGCCTGGTGTGTCCTCGTCGCGGTGTTTGGTGTAGCGCTTCAGCCGGAGGCCGGCGTTCTTGCCGCTGTCGGTTTCGCCGTCCTCGGTGATCTGTCGGTCGACGTGCAGGATCTGCTTGCGGAAGTCGATCTGATCGCGGCATAGGCCCATGACCTCGCCGATGCGCATCCCGCATCCGGCCATGAGCCACACCATCGCCGCGTACCGCGGGTCGAACGCGGCGGCGAGCGCGTCGATCTCTGCCAGAGACGGTACGATGATTTTGCGTTTGGCGATGCGTCGCACGTTCGCCCGCCGGCCGGGCAGCTTGACGCCCTTGGCCGGATTCCGGCCGAGTTCCTGGTTGACGACGGCCCACTGCAACGCCGAGGACAGGTACCCGAATCGCGTTTGGATCGTCTGGGGCGCGTACCGCTTGGTGTCCTTCATCCATAGCACCCAGGCCTGCACATCGGTTTGCCTGAGCGCGCCGATCGTTTTCGCCTTGAAGTACGGGGCGATGGCCTGGTTGAGCATGCTGCGGTACTGCCGGACGCTGGAGTTCTCCAGTCCGCGGGTGGTCGCCCACCGGGCGAAGAGCCGGGTGATGGTCTCCCCGGCGTGTTCGGCCTCGATGTAGACGCCGGTGTCGAGGTCGCGTTCGGTCTTGGCCCGGAACTTCTCGGCGTCGACCTTCTTCTTGAAGGACCGCTGGCGCTGCTTCTGGTTCGCGTCGTACCAGTACACCGTGTAGCCGGGGCCGTCAGAGCGGGGATTGATCCATGCGCGAGCCATCTGGTGTTCCTTTGCTGTGCGATGTGCTCCCGGCGGCCGCCGAAACGGCGCCGGTTTCTGTGCGAGGGCGTGCGGGATCCGCCCGGCTGCCGGCGCGGCATCGGGCTCAGGGCGTGTAGGGATGGCCCTGCGGCCGCGCCGCAGGGTTGATCTATGCCGGTATGGGGTCGTATGGCGCCGCGTGAACGGCGTGATCAGGGCATGGTTGAGCCGCCCGTGTACCGCGTGGGTCTTACGGGCCGGTCAGCCGAGTCTTGTGGTGGTGGGGCTGGGGCTTACTCGAGCCGGTTGAGGTAGGTGTCGATGATCCCGAGCAGTTCGTCCGTCGTCTTGCCGGATGAGACCGCCTCGCGGACGTCGCTGAGCACGCCGCGGACCTGCTGCCGGGTCTTGTGGTGGATCTCTTCGCTATCGGCGAAGAAACCGTCGAAGGCCGCCTGCGCCCGGGCCAGGAACTCGTCCCGCAGCTCCTGCGGCACACCGCGGCCGGCATCACCGAGGGCCTCGGCGGCGACCGCGCGATAGTGATCGGCGTCCGCGCCGTCCAGCGCCTCCTGCCCGCGCAGCCAGCGCAGGAACCGGACGGAGTCCACCAAGACCCCCGGCGCGACCTCCACTGTCGCACCCGGTCCGACCAGCAGTGCCTCCACCGGCACGTCCAGTACGTACGCGAGCCGGACCAGCTCGTCGACCGTGACCGACTGGCGGCGCCCGGCCTCGATGTTCATCAGCACCGTCGCGGTCATCGCCGCATCGCCGTAGCGCTCCGCCGCCGCTGTCGGGCTGAGCTTGCGTGCCTTGCGCACCTCACGGATCCGCCGACGGGCAATCTCACCCGGCGTCTCCACCTGCACCTCAGCACGATCACTTGCCATGTTCGTAAGTTTTACTCGCCTCCTTGACAACTGGCAAGACGCGGAGCAACCTCACTTTCCGAAAAGGTAGATCGGTTAGATCTACTTGCTGATTTGGTGAGTGAGGGCATATGGCGGACGGAGCGAGAGGGCTGTGGTCGCACGAGGAGGCAGCCGCCTACCTCGGGCTCAGCGAGCAGACCTTGTATTTCATCAATCACAAGGGCAAAGGCCCGAAGTCGTACAAAGTCGGCAAGTACCGCAGGTACCGGAAGGCGGACATCGACGCCTGGCTCGAAACGGAGTGTGCGGCGAAATGAGCCAGGCCCGGCAGCGAAAGACCTCCGCCCCGGCCCGGCCGAACATCGCGACCCGGCCGTCCTGCAACTTCACCCTCTTCTATATCGACGACTCCGGCAGCGAAGCCACTGGCTGCACCACCTTCAGCTGGATCGAGATCAGCCCCTCCACATGGACGGACGCCGCCGACCGGTGGAACCACTACCGAACCGCGCTGCACGAGCGCTACGGCATCCCCGCCGCAGACCGGCTCCACGCCACCGACCTCGCCGCCGGCCGCGGCTACCGCACACGCGGCACCGCCGGAAAATCCGCCGACCACGGACGGCAGATTCTCCGCCACGGCATCGAGACGATCGCGGCCCTGCCGGGAGTCGCCGTCGGCAGCGTCTACCGCAGGACCACGGCTCGCGGCCGCGCCTTCGAGTTCGCCAAGCAAGACCTCTACCAGCGTCTCCTCGACGCGCTCGACGCCCGACTGCTCGCCAGCGCCACCTATGGCAGCGTGATCATGGACGGCGATGGGAGTAACGCCGGCTACGCCACCAGCCACCAGCAGCGGAACATCACGACGAGCCGGCTGATCGAAGACCCGTTCTTCCGTCACGCCAGCACCAGCCAATGGGTCCAAGCCGCAGACCTCGTCGCCTGGACCGCCTACCGTTCACTACGCCACGGCGCTCATCGCGCCGAACTCGACTCGTGGTACGACAGCGTGCTCGCACCGCTCGACATCCACGGCGGACCGATCCGGCTGTAGGCCGAACGAGGTTGAGCGGAATTCTGATGCGGCCCGCCCCTGCGGCGTTAGGGCCATCCTCCTCCGCCGGAGGCCGCAGTCATAGCCCCGCCGCATTAAGTGGGAAGGCCATCTGCTGCGCATGGGTAGTCACTACGCGCCGTGGATGGCGGAGGCTTGACGGCGGCCGGTGGTGGAGGGAACGTGGCCCTCGCCGCAGTGAGGTGGGGCGACGTATCTTGTCGAATTCGAGAGTCGTCTGGCCCTCAGGAGTGCGGTCGTAGCCCCTGTCTAAGTCCTTGAGTCTAATTAGAATAGGACCGCGGTGTATCTCGGTTTCCGACTACTACGCCAACGACGACGTAGCGGTCGACGCTGCTGCCGGTTGGGCGATGAGACGTGACCCATGCAGTCTCACGTAGGTGTCGGACTCCGTCGCTGTGATTTGTTAGGTCAAGAACAACCATTTGGCCTAAAGCTGCATTTGTTCCGACGTAGTCGGCGGCCTGAATTAGGTATGACTTCTCAAGGTTTGAATTCGTGGCGTCATCCAGCTCTCGCTTGACCTCGATGTAGAATCGGGTAGTACCAAAGCCGACTTGAATATCGACGCGTCCTGTTGCAACATTTGAAACCTCAAGTTGAACGCGACCGACGAGCTTGCCACGCTGAAGCCAATCGAAGTAGTCCTGCTGGAGGGCTTTCTCGCCGGGAGCCTTTCCGGTCTTGAAGGGCTTTAGGTAGGCGAATTCACCAACCAGCTGCTGGTCGTGCCGAACTGCCAAGAATGTTGCCAGCTCCCAGTTTAGCTGGTCGAAGTATTGTCTGGTCCGACCTGTGTAATCAATGCAAGTCTCCAGATCTTTTTGAAGAGTTTGATAGATAACGTTAACTAGTGGTCCGGGTGCCGCTTCAAATGCATCTCGATAGGCGATTCCTTCGACCAGGTCGAGGATGTCGTCACTTGCAACGCCCTGTACGAGCCGTAATGCCTTTTCAGCCCCAAGGCGCGCGAGTGCGGAGGGGGCTCTCTCAATCAGCCGGGCGAGCGCTGGTGAATCTCCCTCCGAGGAGGATTCGGGTTCGCGGGTATGCCGTTGATCCGCTGGACGTTCGGTGAGGCTGTCGATCCGATCGAGTAGGGTTTGTAGCTGGGCAGGGTTGATTGCCGGATGGTCGGATCCCTTTGCTGCTTCGGTCGCATGCCGTAAGTTCGCCAGCAGCTGTCCTTGCTGGGCGATCGTCTTTTCAATCCGTGGCCTAACCATCACTTCGAGCCCTGCTGCCTGCCCGGCCCCTGGAACGGGGATAACCTCGCGGTCGAGTTCGTATGCTTCGAGGATCGCGGCGAGGGCTTCCCAGACATTGAGCCAGACCGGAGCCGCGAGCTGCTCGGCGGCGTGGTCAAGGATGAGAAGGAGGCGAGTCCATGCGCGCTCGGCTTGTTGACGGGGTCGGCGCCAGGCGGGAATATGCAGTCCTCGGAGCCATGCTTCTCGCTTGTTTAGTAAATCCGACAGCGTATCGCGGGAGGTGGCGAGCATCTCTCTATCTGCGCGTGTGAACGCCATAATCGCGTCGAGTCCCGCGGCATACAATGCGGCGTCATCGCGATCTTCCTCGGCTGCGATTGCTGCGGCCATTTGGCCCCGCGCCTCTATGAGAAGGGCGAGAGCCGTCGTGGCCTGCTCATTGGCGGCGCGTCGCAACAGATCAAGCCCGTACTCGAACGTCGCGTCTGCTGCGGCGTCCGGAACGTCGCGCAAATTATCGAGATCATGACGCAGCGGAGTCGCTACGCTGTCATCGTCCCCCCATCGGTCCAGCGCAGCACCGATCAACCGGGGCAGTCGTTCGGCGTATTCCGGATCAAGCTGCGTGACATCGCTGAGATCTAAAGCATCGAGCACTCGGAAGGGGCGCACGGCGCCGACGATGGCCAGGCGAAGTGCGCCTTCAAGATGGCCGGCGGCAAGAAGCGGTTGTCGATCGATGGCCCCAGCGTGCCCTTGCATCAGCGCGTCGTGGAGTCCTTTGCCGAATCGGCCTACAAACGACCCGCTGTCCAACAAGACGTCGATGGTGTCACTCAGTGTAAGTAGGCTGCGTTGGCGGGTGATCCCGCGCAGGATTGCATCGATAGCCGCCCTGTCTGCTCCCTGATCACCGTCAAGGGTGCGAATCGCTGCGCGGCAGAGGAGGTGCCCGAGCGGCCCTGCCGCGCTGTCTCGAATGGTCGTCGAGAGTTCATCGACGGGCAGCTCGCGCACTAGGTCGGCAAGCGACGGAGCCGCCCCGTCTGCGGCTGTCTGCGCCAGAAGTTCGTCAAGCGCAACCACCGCTACCCCCTGCTGGTGCTGACCTCCGGGTCGACTTCCGTCTGCTCCGTGACGTTCATGTCGGCTGGTTACTTACCACAATGGCCCTCCGGGCGCCCCCGGCGCAATGATGTTGGAACTAGTCAACACCTTCTCTGCCAGAGCCTCGTCGATCGTGGTGAGGACGACCTGAAGGCCAGGAATCTCTGACGCAAGCTGCTCCAGCTCAGCAAACAGTGCCGTCGCGTCGGTCTCCTGTACCTCCTCCGCCTTCGGACTGTCGATCAGAAGGAGACCGGGATGGGTCGCGAGACCATACTCAGTACCTACCCTGATGAGCGCAACGACCACGGCGATGCGCAGGCGAAGGCGTTCACCGCTCGCCTGCTTGCCAAACCACTCCCGGGGGCCGCCAACCTTGAAAACTTGCAGGCGAGCCGCCCTGTCGATCTTCACCTCATAAAGGTCCCTCATGCCGAACCGGTGCGCCGTTTCGACGATCGCCTTGTTCAAGGCGGCGAACAGGCTCTCGCTAGCCCGGGTCCCGTCGGCCTCCAGCAGTGAGACCGCGGCATCAAGCACGCGATCAACGTCATCAAGAGATGTCGGTACTCGGGGTGGAGGCTGGACGACACTCAGCACGCCCTCAAGGCGCGCGATAGTGCCGGTCAGCTCCGCGCGCTCTCCCGCCTCCGCGGCTTGTTCTGCGAGCCGGAGGCGCTGTTCGGCATCCGTGAGCGCTGCACGCACGGCATCCGCCTGCCTAGCCGCGATGCCTAACTGCACATGAGCCTCCCGCTCGGCTCGCTGACTTGCGGCTAGCCTGGCCTGTGCCTCCCGTTCAACCTGCTCCCGATCACTTCCGCTCTCGTCAACAGCTACCGAACTGGTACACACGGCACAGGCGTGTGTCTCCCGTTCCGCGGTCTGTCGGGCCTTCGTTACCGGCGACTCGCATCGAGGACAAGCGACGAGATCGAGCGAGTGAAAGAAGGCGCGCGCGAAGGCGCTCTCCCGGACGTCATTCACAGTCTTCTCATCGGCCTGGCGCTGCTGACGGACCGTGACGTGAAGTTCGGAAGCCGATCTGAGATTCTGCTCAACCGTCAGCAGGTCCGAGCCGAGACGAGTGACAGCCCCGGCCAGAGCCGTGACTGATTCAACTGGTTCTCTGTCGTCGGTCAGTTGCCGAAGCCGCGTCTGCGCTTCTTCCAACTGCCTCGTCGCCTGCTCGAACAGATGCGCCTGCTGAGCCCACAGTCGCGCGGAGTCGGCCGACTGCATCTTCGTGCTGGCCGCCCGCGCGTCACGAGTCGCCTTGACCCGTGTCAGCAAGGCGGCGCTTGGCAGGTCGAGAAAGACCTGTAGAAGTCGGCCAGCGAGTCCACCCATCACGACATCGCCGAGCAGGGCTCGGTCACCGCCGGCTGGCAGGTAAAGGGCGCCGAAATACGTCGGCCATCCATGCGTGGCCTTACCGCTCGCCGCCTGCGCAGAGGCATTCTCGAGACGTCCGAGGTTCAACAGGTCTAGCATCAGCCCAGCTACCGCGTCGCCGTATGCAGCCGCATCGTGCACCGCGACTACCTCGGTGACACCCTCGGCCGGCTTGGCAGCCCGAACACCCTTCAGCGCGTCCAGCGCTGGTGCAGACAAGATGCGAGCGCCATAGATCTCCCCATGGTCCATGGTGAGCCGGAACCCTAGCGCTCGTCCTGCCACCAGCGCGTCGCAGTCGAGCTCGGAGATCCACGACTTGACTACCCCTTGAAGATCATCGCGATGCGTGCCACGAAGGCACCAGGTGATCAACTCCAGCACGCTGGTCTTGCCTTTGAGGTTATGGGCAACGAGGGCGGTCAGGCCATCGTTGAAGGTAAGGGTCGTGTCGAAAGGACCCTGCGGCTCGACGGTCCGTTCACCCGAAATGCGCAGACGGTGTACCGATAGCCGACGGGGCAGCGCTGCTGAAGTTGCCAGGGGAAATCCGAACTCTTGAAAGACCTCCAGAACGCGCTTCCGGGCGACCCCCGCGGCCGCCGCGATGCGGTCCGGCAAGTCCTGGCTAGCGTCACCGCTTGTCATCGGGAAGACCCCATTCCGGCCGCTTCGGCCTTCAGCTCAGTCAGACGCGACCTGGCCCGCGCCGCGACACTGCCGATCCGATCCCCGATGGCGGTGTCGCGATACTCTTCATGCAGGTACTGGCGGGCTTTAAGCTGTGTGCCGCCGTAACCCTCAGTAAGGGCTGCTACCAGATTGACCCGCTCGACAAAATAGGTAAAAGCGGGCGCTTCTAAGAGGATCTTGTCGACCGCTGCGCGGCCTCGCGAAGTTAAGTAATAGTCATGCTGTTGGATGTGTCCCGGATTCCCCCGCTTGCGGCGAACGACAAGCCCTGCGAGGCGCAGGACACCGAGGGCGTGGTCGAGCGGTTCATACGCGCCGAATAGATGACGAAGCATCGGGTACCTGCGGACCTCAGGCTCCTCGGACGCCAAGATCTGATCAGCGAGTTCCAGCAGGTACGGCTCGCGGCTCGTCTCGAAGTCCTTCAACAGTGTTAGCGCCAAAAAGTCTGGATTGCGCACCCAGAAATCGATCTTCTGAAGCTTTACTTGCGTTTCGAGAACCGAGACCGCGTCGGCTAGGCCGGCATCCGACGTGGCCGTGGCGGGGGTGACCGGAGTGCCGGCGGCGGCGATGATCAACAAGACTCGCACGGCGTCCTGCTCGCGACTCGTCGGCGGTGCAACTTCGGCGTCAACCACGACGGCAGTCTAGGGAGGGTGAGCGAAAAAGGCTACCGAGAGCAAGTCTCCGCTCTCTCTATGTATCCAAGATCAGGTATTCAAACTTGATCTGGGGCACGTATCCCACGAGGCATTTCTGAATCAGGGACGGGTTGATTTGGGGCGTGCTGTTGTCGAGCGGCGTGCGTGCCGCTGCTGCGGAAGCGTACGGCGGCTGTAGGTTGTGGCCGTGTCTGGGAGCGTTGGTGAGCCGCGAGGCAGGCTCGGGGTCGACCGGCTGGAGCTGTGTTGCATCGAAATGGATTAGGCTGATGCTGAGCACGGCGCCGAATCTAGAGGTGTCTGGCGGGGGCCGCCGCATCCCCCGATTGCCGATCATGCCGCATGGCGGCAGGAATGCTGGGGAAATGCTGGGCAAGCCGATCAAGCGACGAGTTTCAGCAGCTCAGAGGGTATGTGTGCGTTGTTCACCCAAATCTACGAGGGCACGAACCAGGTCCAGCGGATCGTGATGTCGAGGCAGCTGCTGAAGGGCTGAAAGCCGAATGTGAACCCCGGTGGTGCCGGACCGACGTCCGGCCCGCCGGGGCGCGAAGACATGCGGCTGTGGGAGGTGCCGGGACCGGGAATCCGCGATCGCCGAGACATCCCGGTTCCATCGGCCGGTGGGATCCTCTGTCACTCCCAGCGCTCGTACGACTCGTACTCGCCGTACTCGTCCTCCAGCCAGCCCAGATCGCGCCAGGTGCCGCTGCCGTCCAGGCGGCCGTCGAGCTCCAGTGAAACCCAGCATGCCGAGTGCCTCGATCAGTTCATCCGGCAACTGCAGACCCACTCCGTGCCTCCCCCGTGCGCAGTTGTGCCGCCGGGCTAGCCCAGCGCCGACCCGATCCGGGCCAGCCGCCGCGCGATCTCTTCCTCGACCGCGTCGTACGCGTCGTACGCGACCGAGAGCTGATAGCTGTAGTCGCCCATCGTGTCCAGGTTCGAGTACAGGCAGTTGAACGCCATCGCGTACGCCCCCTGGTAGATCTCGCCGATAAGCATGCCCAGATCGTCGCCGCCCCACGGTGCGTCTTCCGCGGCGGTCTCGGCCTCGAGGCGCTCGAAGTCGGCGAGCGTGGCCTGGAAGACGGATCCGATAGTGGTTGATCGTCTCGGAGAGGCTGGCCGACGCCACGGTTGCCGCGCGCCTCGCGGATCTGCCGGCAGTCGCGACCCAGGTCCAGCGGATCGTGATGTCGCGGCAGCTGCTCAATGGCTGATCGCCCGCCGCCGCTCAGCAGGGTTCCGGGCCGATGCCGACTACGTAGCCGGCATCGGCCCGGGTGATATAGGCAGTGATTGCCGACGTGGTGTCCCGGGCCGGCCGCCAAGCTTCTAAGGCAACAAGCGTTAACTTACAGTCGTTGTCTTAGGGGGGATCTCGCCATGAACATCAAGCGCATCGTCGCCGGTGTCGCCACGGTCGTCACGTTGGGTGTCGTCGTGCCGGCGGCGGCCGTGTCCACCGCGTCGGCGGCGCCGGTCGCGCACGCCGCACACGACCAGGAGCGTGGCCGGCACGCGCCGCGGATCGTCAAGGACTGGCTGGCGGCGTGGAACGCGGGTGACGGTAAGCGGCTCGGCGCGCTGTTCACCAAGGACGGCCGCTACACCGACCATGCGTTCGGGCCGGTCTTCGTCGGGCCGGCGGGCGTCGAGCAGTGGGTGGCGAACACCTACGGCGGTATCGACGGCGTGCACGGCGATCTGCGCTGGGCGGAGCGGCACGGCGACGAGATCGTGTTCGGGTGGACGTTCAGCGGGCACATCAAGGGTGCGCCGAAGGCGTTCAAGGTTCCGGCGGTCACCGTGCTGAAGATTCGCGGATCCAAGATCGCCAGCAATGACGACTACTACAGCTTCGCCGACGTGGCCGCGCAGTCCGGCCTTCCGGCCGACTGGAACCCCGGCGCCTGAAACCCCGGCGCCGGCCGGCCCGCGTTCCTCCGCGGACGCCGACGTGCCGGCACCGGGCGGTCAGCCCGCCGGGGTGGCGTCCGCGTAGCGCAGGACCGCGCCGATGCCGTGTGGCAGCGGGCCGTCGTCCGGGGCGGTCAGGACGAGGCTCGCGCCGGAGCCGGCGATGGCGCGAACCAGGCCCGCGTCCGCCCGGACCTTCTGCGGGTTCTCGACGCCGGCCTCGCGGAGCACGTGGTCGTCGACCGAGATGAGCGCCGGGTCGTCCGGGGTGATCCACAGGGTGTCGGTGGAGGACGCGTCGTCGGCGAGCAGGACCGTGTCGACCTGGCGGCGCTGGAGGCGGGCGACCACGTCGGTCAGGCCGCTGCCCGCGGTGCCGTCCGCCGCCTGCGCCCGGTAGCGGTCGACGATCTCGCGGGTGTGCCGGTCGGCGCAGTCGGCGACGGCCTGAACGGTCACGTCGTCCAGGGCCGACTCGTCCGCGCCGGCGTGCCGGGACCCGGCGTCGGTCGCGACCACCCGGTCCTGCCAGCGCTTCGGCAGCCGTCCCGCGAAGGTCTGCACGGCCCGGACGTCGCCGCCCACCACGATCACCTCTGCGCCGACGCTGTCCGCCAGGTCGGCTGCGGCGGCGGCCACATCGCCGGCGTTGCGCTTCCAGGACTCCTCGACGGCCTGCTGGTAGTGCCGGTGCGACCAGCCACCGACCTGGACCTTCCGCAACGGGAACGTGGCGCTGCCGGTCACCTCGCGGTGCCGGGGGACGCCGCCGGAGGAGAACGCGTCCAGGTCGGCGCCGGTCCGGTCGGTGAGGACCCGGACGTACGGGATCTGCGCGTGCTGCTGTCTGATCAGCGGCATGACGTGCGGCAGCGGTGCCAGGCAGGCCTCGTCGGCGGGCGGGGGAGCGGGCAGCGTCTCGACCATGACCACCTCGCCGTCGCACGCGAAGACGGCAAGTCCGTACCGTCCGGTCTCGACGGGGTGGTTCTCGATCGCGGTCCGCACCGCGTCCAGCGTGGCGTCGTCGGCACCCTGCTCCGCCAGCCGTTCCCGCAGGGCACGCCAGCGCAGACCCACCTCATGGTCGGCGTTCGCACCGGCCCGGGTGGCGTCCAGATAGACAGAAACCCATGCTCCGGTATGGTCCAGCAGCGGCCGGAGGAAGTCGAGGTTCATATCGGTGCCTTTCCACAGGTGCGGGCTGACCGTGCGCTGCCCGGTTACCACGCTTCCGGTCCGGCAAACGGGCTGCGACGCACGCGCCTCAGGAGTGCACCGGTTCGCGGAGCCCTTCGGCCCCGGCGGCGGCCGTGCCGATGCCCCGGGCGAGGTCCGGGGCGCTCGCGGGCTGCGGCACACAGAGCAGAAGGGCGTCCGGGCGTACGGTGATCAGCAGTCGCCGGCCCGGTGCGATGAGGTCGCCGTCGAGCTGGCGTGGCTGCGTACGGCTGGCGCGGATGTCTATCCGGGCGGCGGTCAGGATCTCCATGCGGGGTACGGACCGCCGGCGCAGGAGCAGGCCCCAGCCGAGCGCGGCCCAGTGCCACAGCGTGCTCGGGCTGAGGATCGCGATGTCGAGCAGGCCGTCGTCGGGCCGGGCGTCGTGCAGCAGTCGCATCCCGCCCTGGAGCCGGCCGACGTTGCCGACGATCACCGACCGCGCGCGGCGGTGGAACGGTGGCCGGTCGTCCAGGGTGATCTCCAGTCGCATCTGACGGCCGCGTAGGTGCCGGAGCGCGCCGCCGATGTAGGCGAGCCAGCCGATGTGCTTCTTCGCGGTGGCGTTGGTCGCGTCGAGCATGTGGGCGTCGAAGCCCATCCCGGCCATGACGGCGAAGCTCCGGTCGCCGGCGGTGCCGACGTCGATGTGGCGGCGGCCGCCCTGGAGTACGACCTTGAGGGCGGTGGCGAGGTCGCCGGTGAGTCCGAGGTTGGCGGCGAGCAGGTTGCCGGTGCCGGCCGGCAGCACGGCCATGGCGACGCCGGTCCCGGCGAGCGCGGTGACGCAGGCCATGACGGTGCCGTCACCGCCGCAGACGAGAACGATCTCGGCGCCGTCCCGTACCGCGGCGGTGGCCTGTCCGGCCCCGGGGTCGTCGACGGTCGTCTCCAGCCAGAGCGGGGCCGGCCAGCCCGCGGCGGCGAGCGTGCCGGTGATCGTGCGGCGGAGCGTCGCGAGATCGGCCACCTTGGCCGGATTCACGATGACCGCGGACAGGGGTCCTGGCCTCCGGGTGTGCACCGGATCGGGGTGCGTCCGGGGCCGGCGGCGGCCGATGCGGCCCAGGTGCGGCGGGAACGAGGTACGGCCGATCACCGGGCGGGTACCGCCCGCGCCTTGACCGACGGCAGGATCTGCGGCGCATGCATCGGATTGCCGATCTCGGTGGCGAGCAGCAGCGCCGCGTCCGCGTGGCTCTGCTCCTCGCCGGGCGGCACCACCAGCAGGTCTACCCGGCCACCGTTCTCGCAGAGCGCGGTGAGCAGGCTGACCGGTTGGCTGGCGAAGTAGCCGAGCCGGACCGTCCGGCCCGGTGCGACTTGGAGCCGGCGTGGGTGGTCGTCCCAGCCGTCGGCGGCGAGCACCAGCCGGAGCACGCGACCGTGCAGGCGATCGATGGCGAGTACGAGACCGGGGATCTCGGCGGCCGGGTCGGTGCTGCGCGGCCACCAGCCGCCGTCCAGCAGCGTCCGGGACGCGCCGGTGTCCTCTGTGTGCAGTCGTGGTGCGGTCGGATTCGTCATGAGAGGTCCCTCCCGCCCGCCGCCGGC
The DNA here is from genome assembly GCF_030813715.1 of Catenuloplanes indicus. Lineage (NCBI taxonomy): Bacteria > Bacillati > Actinomycetota > Actinomycetes > Micromonosporales > Micromonosporaceae > Catenuloplanes > Catenuloplanes indicus. The sequence goes on along the minus strand of NZ_JAUSUZ010000001.1, from coordinate 3,880,239 downwards.
TCGGTTCGCACGGCGACGGACGGTGTATTGGGGTGGAGAAGTCAGCGACTCCGGTGGAGCCGGCGTAGTCGGGCGATGCGGGCGGTGCCGACCGCCAGAGTCAGGATCGCGGTGCCCACGGCGGCGGTGAGCAGCACCAGTGCCAGCGGAACCGTTGCCTGCCAGGCCAGGAAGCTGACCTCGACCGGGACGGTGTTCTGCCACATGAAGATGATCAGCACCAAGAGGAGCAACGCGGCGACCCAACTGCCGAGCCAGATCGCGCCGGTACGGTCGCCCGGTGCCGCCCGGTGCCGCGGAAGCGCGGTGATGTCGGCGGCCGGACCGGTCTCGGTGCTGGAAGACATGTAGGTCGCCCCCTCACGGGGCTCGCCGGTCGGCGACGTCTCATGGTGGACGGCGCCGGCTCCGGGCAGCTCCATGCTACGCCTGTTCGGGCCGCGCGGCCCGGGCGGTCCGTCAGCCGCGGTCAAGCGCCGTCACCGTCCCGGTCGGGCGAGCACTCAACCGGATCGCCAGGTACGGGCGGCCGGGGACCGTGGGCCGTAGCGCCTCCTGCTGGTCGTGCCCGAGCGGCCGGACCGACACGCCGAGCCCGGCGGCGACCAGCGAACCCGCGGACAGTGCCTCGCCGGCGTGCAGCCAGTCGAGATCACGGTCGTGCGGGCCGTGCAGCACCGCGAAGGTCCCGTCCGGCTCGCCGGAGCCGATCCGGTCCGAGGCGAGTATCGCGGCGCTGACCCGCTGTGCCTCGAACGCGGTGACGACGGCCCGCAGGTGCGCGGGGTCGAGCGGCACGCCGGATGCCGACGGCGCGTCCGGCGCGCGCTGCCCGATGGCGCGGGCCAGACGGGCGGTGTCCGGGCTCACCGGTGCGGACCCGTCGATGTGCAGGCGGGCCAGGTGCGACGGGTCGACGTCGTCCGGCCGCCGGGTCACCGTCACGCGCCAGCCCTGCGCGGCCAGCGTCAGCCGGGCGTGGTGCAGCGCCGCCCCGCAACTGATCACGGCACGCCGGCGTACCGGATCGGTCGCCGCCGGTGTCGGCTGGTAATCCGCGAACAGGTCGAGCAGGCCGTTGCTCACCCGCCAGCGCCACGGCTGCGAGTCGTCGGCCGTGGGGGCGCGCCCGGCTGCCGTGACCACCTGGCGGAGGGACTCGTTCGTGGCCGGGCGGTCGCGGAAGAGCATCGGTGATCGCATGGAGTCATCCCGTCGTCGGGACCGCTGCGGGCGCGGGGCCCAGCCCGAGGACGAAGGGCGAGGACGAGGTCCACCGTGGCCGGTGAGGCGTGCGACCGGGTGGCGGCGCCAGCGGTCACCGTCCACCGTACGCGCCCTGCGATCGGCGCTCCGCGAAGAGGGCGCGGAATTACCGATTGTGATAGTCGCAAATTTCTGTGCTACGGTGGTGCCGTTGCAGTTTTGATTTCCGTAGACGTTCTCGGCGCCTGGTGGATTATCTGATTCATTCGGGCGCTTTTTCGTTTTTCGTGTCGGTTCCGACGCGGGTGATCAACGCGGCGGCGTGCGAGTCCGCACCGTGCGGTCTCCAACAGCCTGCGAAGGAAGCAGACATGGCTACAGGCATCGTGAAGTGGTTCAACGGCGACAAGGGTTTCGGCTTCATCAGCCCCGAGGGTGGCGGCGCCGACGTGTTCGCCCATTTCTCCGCGATCTCGGCTAGCGGTTTCCGCAGCCTTGAGGAGAACCAGCGGGTGGAGTTCGACATCACCCAGGGCCAGAAGGGCCCGCAGGCGGAGAACATTCGCGTCATCTGATCTGATTCTGCCGACGGCGGCCCGACTGGTTCAGCGGGCCGCCGTCGGCATTTCTTTTGCGCTCGTCCGATGTCAGAAGTGGCACGCCGGCTGTCGACCGGGCACTCTTCGGGGTGGGTTCCGTCGCCGGCGCGCAGGTGTCGGGGCCAAGGCTCCGGCCGGTAAACAGATCCCGGTCGGAGCCGCCTTTTTACCGTACGGGCTAGGTAATGATCTCCAGGGCCGTCCAGACGGTCTTCCCGGCGGCGTCGAGACGGTAACCCCAGTCCGCGCTGACCGCCTCGATCAGGAGCAGACCCCGGCCGCGCGCGGACGGCGCGGTGGTGTCGCGCCGGAGCATCGGCGGGACGCGGCTGCCGTCGCGCATCGAGATGAGGAGCCGGCCCGGGCGGAGGGCGATCTCCAGCGTCATGCTCGTGTGCGCGTGGTCGACCACGTTGGCGACCAGTTCGCTGACGATCAGCGAGGCCGGCGCGACCGCGTCCGGCAGCCCCCAGCGCATGCAGGCCTCGGTCACGACCTCGCGTGCGACCAGCGATGCCCCGGGGAGAGGGAACAGGTCCTGGGCGACGGTAACCGGACCCCGGTCGGGCTCCGTCGCCTCCGGTCCCGGGTCCTCCTCCGACATGTCCACCCGCGCACCTTCCATCGCCGAGGGTGCCGGGTACCCGCCCGGAGCCGGGCACAAACCGGCTGGAGCACCGTTGGGCCGCGCGTTGCGGAGGTGAGCGGCGGTAGACTGCACCAATCTGTGGCGGATGCCCCATGGCATCGGCGAGTCGGCGTCAAACAGCGGCGCGGTCCCGGGTTTCACCGACGGTGAGGGCCCGCAGTGATCCGCTTGGCCGTCGACCGCGTCGTGTCGGCCGGGTTCTCGACGCGAGGACGTGAACGCCGTGGCCACCAGCGACCCGATCGACCCCGAGGCGGCCTTCGCGCGGCTCGCCCGGATCAAGCTGGGTGAGACCGATCTGCGCGGCGTGCTGGACATGATCGCCGACCTGGCGCGGCGGGCCGTCCCCGGCGCGGACGAGGTGTCGGTGACCCTTGTGCGGGGCCAGAAGCCGCAGACCGCGGCCTTAACCAGCGACATGGCGCTGCGGCTGGACCAGGCGCAGTACGAGTTGGGCAGCGGCCCCTGCCTGGAAGCGGCCGGCACGGCCGGCGTGATGCTGTTGTCCCGGATCGCGACGGAGACGCGCTGGCCGCGCTGGACGCCGCGGGCGGTGGAACTGGGGGCGGGCAGCTCGCTGTCGATCGGCCTGCCGGTGCAGGAGTCCGTCACCGGCGCGCTGAACGTCTACAGCACCACGGCTGATGCCTTCGACGACCCGGCCGTGCGGCTGGCCGAGTCGTTCGCGGAGTACGCGGCGGTCGCGCTGGCCAACGCGCACCTCTACGACACCACCACGACGCTCGCCGAGCAGATGCGCGCCGCGATGGCGCATCGGGCGGTGATCGAGCAGGCGAAGGGCATCATCATGGCCGACCGCCGGTGTACCGCCGACGAGGCGTTCCGGATCCTGACCAGGATCTCCCAGGACACCAACCGCAAGCTGCGGGACGTGGCCGCCGCACTGGTCGCTCAGGCGCCCCGCAGCTCCTGACCGGTCCGTCCCACTGGCGACTGCGTGCGGTCGATGAGTTCCAGCGCGGGCCCGGTCTCGGCGGCACGCCGGTACAACCCGTGCGAACGCCCGGTCCGCGTCGCCGCCGGTCGTCGACATCAGGAGGCCGAGCGCCCGCTGACTCCGCGCCCGCGCCACGAACGCGCTGGTCAGCCCGGCGACGAGTTCGTTGCACGGTGTCGGGTTCGTCGAGGGGCCGGTCCGGTGACGCGTCCGTCTCGCAGACGGTGCGCACCGCGGTCACCGCCGCGATGTCGGCCAGGTCGGTCGCGACGAGCGTGCCGCCGTCCGCGCGGCCGGCCAGCGTGACGAGACGGTCGCGGGGAGGCCGTTCCGTCACCGGATCGCCGCGATCATGTGGTCCAGGCCGGCGATGGTCAGCACCTGCTCGGTGATGCCGTGCACCCCGCGCAGCTCGAATGTGCGCCCGAGCGCGGCGGCGCGCTGGTGTGCCCGGACCAGCACGTGTACGCCCGCGGCCCCGAAGAAGCCGACCTGCCGTACGTCCAGCCAGGTGACCGGATGCTCGTCGATCGCCCGCAGCAGGGTCCGTTCGACCAGGGGCGCGGTGTCCCGGTCCACGTCACCGTGCACGGACACTACGGCCAACGGCGTACGGCCGTCGGCGTGCTCCAGGCTCCGCGAGACGGTCGCTATGACGGCACCGTTGAAGCCGGTGACCGTCGCCGTGGTGACCGCACCGGCCGATGAGCCGGATTTGGGCGAATGGTCCGTGCGCGAGTCGGTCATGGACGCACCTCTCCCGTCGATGGAACATGACGGGCACGCGGCTTGACCCACGCCTACGATATGCCCCCACCCGCCGCCACGCCACCGGCCCTGCCGAAGGCCCCCGGATCGAGTGCCGGCCCACTCAGCGGATCAGTTCGTCAAGGCCCGGGTAGTGCCCCCAGAAGCCCGGCCGCCCGTGCTTGACCAGCACGCCACCGAACCGCTTGAACAGCAGTACATCGTCGTTCTCGACCAGGACCGCGTCCTCGTCCCCACTGTCCAGCACCCGCCGTACGACGGTGAGCATCGCGGCCAGGGGACGCGCGAGCCGGTCCGCCTTCCCCAGGTCGAACATCACCAGCGAGTAGTCCGCCGGCTCCCACTCGAAGACGCCCAGGTCCGAGTCGGCCTCGACATAACCGTTCGTCTTCCCGGTCAGCACGGTCAGCGCGAAGCCGTGGCTGTCATACAGGTCCGCCGTCGCCAGACCGTCCCGCCCAATCGGCCGGTGGGCCGGCTCCGGCATCGCCCGCGCCGCCAGCTCCGCCACGGAAAGCGCCGCGGCCAGGGTCAGGGTGTACTGGATCGCCATCGGTAGTGTGCTCCGTCGTCGCTGCTAGGGATAGATCTGGATGATGTCGCCGTCGCCGGTGAGACCCTTGACCTCTTTCAGCCTGGCGATGGGCCAGTGGCTGAACTGGTCGCGGAGGGCGTCGACGCTGCCGTTCCAGCGTGTCAGATTGAGCGCGACCCGCTGCGTCTGCTCGGCGTCGACCTTCTTCTCGACCGCGCTGGCGATGTTGCGTTCGCTCCGGTTCTCGGTCGGTGAGTAGGCGTCGAAAACCTTGCCCTCGATGAGATAGTCCGGCCTCTTGCCGGCGCGGACCGTGTCGCCGTGTGCCTGGGCGGCCTGGGCGATCTCCTGCGGTGTCGGATTCTGGTGTGTCCGGTACCCCTGGTTCGCGTAGGCGTCGGCCTGCGCGTTCTCCAGTTCCAGGTCGGTGCGGTTCCGCTCGCTCGCGTCCGCGGGGATCGTGGTGCGCGGTCCGGTCGGCGTCCCGCCCGGCTCACCGGTCGGCTGCGTGATGGCGTCGCCGGTATCGCCACCGTTGGTGTCATCGGCGTCGTCGTCGCCATCACCGCTGTCGTCGGGATCATCGCCTTCGTTGCCACGGTCGTCGTTTCCGCCGCCGTTGTTGCCGTCGTCCCCACCGCCGCCACCGGGCCCGTTCCCGCCGGAACCGCCACCGCCGGGTTCCGGCGAGGCCGGCGACGACGGAGTGGCGGGGGACGCCGGTGAGGCCGGAGACGCGGGAGAAGCAGGAGACGCCGGGGACGTGGGTGAGGCCGGAGACGTGGGAGAACCGGCAGAGCCGGGATCGGACCCACCGCCCGGCCCTGCTTTCGGCCGTCCCCGGACGGCGTGCTCCGCCGCGACGGTGTGGCCCTCGGAGACGCTGCGGACGCTGGTGGAGGTCGGCTGCCGCCGGGTGGACGGCGACGAGGATACGCCGTCTCCGTCCGTCGTCGTGGTCGTGTCGGCGTCGCCGTGACCACCACCCGGACCCCTGGGCCGCGCCATTCTTACCCCCCATGGTTCGTGATCGGCGCTACTGATGGTGCAACACCACCGCCCGTCCGGGTCAGGCGAGGTCGGGGTGGTTGCGGAGTTGGGCGCGGGAGGTGATGCCGAGTTTGCGGAAGATGGTGCGGAGGTGGGCGTCGACGGTGCGTTTGCTGATGAAGAGCTGGACCGCGACGTCCTTGGACATCGCGCCGGCGGCGACCAGGCGGGCGACCGCGATCTCCTGCATGGTCAGCGTCTCGTGGGCGGGGCCGGTGGCGCGGGTCACGGCGCGTTCGCCGGTGGCGCGAAGCTCGGTGGCGGCGCGGCGGGCGAACGCGTCGGCGCCGGTGGTGGTGAACAGTTCGTGGGCGGTACGCAGGTGGGTCAGACAGTCGCGGCGTCGGTTGCGGCGCCGGAGCCATTCGCCGTAGAGCAGGTGGGCGCGGGCCCGGTACGGGACGAGCGGGCTGGTGGCGAGCAGGCCGACGGCCTCCACGTGGTGGTCCTCGACGCCGGTCAGCAGGCCACGGGCGGACGCGGCGAGGCCGAGCGCGGACGGCGTGCCGATGGCCTCCGCGCGGACGGTCAGCGCGTCCAGGCCGCGGGCCGCCAGGTCGTGCTCGTCGCACCGGACCGCGGCCTCGATCAGCTCGGGCAGCACGGCGCCGCTGAGGAAGAGTTCGCCGTCCTCGGCCGCGCGCCGGGCCGCGGCCAGCGCGGCGGGGTAGTCGGCCAGTCCGTTGTGGAGCAGTGCGGTGGCCCAGTTGACGTTGGTGACGTGCGCGGGCCCCCGGGTGGCCGTCTCGATCAGCGAGAGTGCCTCGTCGCGGCGGCCGCGGTGCGCGGCCAGGTGCAGCCGGTGGTAGAGCAGCGGGGCGCCGCCGGTGGCCTCGGCGACCGCCTCCTCCTCGGCGGTGGCGGCGAGCGCCTGACCGATGTCGCCGGTGAGCGTGGCGTGGACGACGGTTTGCCCGAGCCCGAGCCGTAGCAGCGCTGGTGAGCCGGTCTCCCGGCCGGTGCCGACCAGCCACTCGGCGAGCGCGGCGAGCGTGTTCAGGTCGTAGATCTCGCCGGCGATCATCGAGGCGAGCGCGGGCCGGTGGCTCCACAGCGGGGTGGCGAGCGCGGTGCGCAGCAGCGGAACAGCCGCGTAGTGGCCCTCGGTGGCCAGCACGACCAGCGCGTCCAGCACGTCAGGTGACGTCGGTGGCGGGGCCTCCGCCCGTACCGTGGCCATGATTTTCTCGATCAGGCCACCGGCGCGGCCGACGACCAGGCCCATCTCGACCGCGTCCAGGAAGCATTCCCGGGCCCGGTCCGGGTCGGTGGCGGCGAGCCGGTGGGCCGCGCGCACCATCAGCGCCGGGCCGGAGTCGTCGTCGGACCGCATGAACGCGATTCGCCCCCGCAGCACGTCGACGCGGGCCAGGCGCTGCTCGTCGAGCACGGCGGTGTCGATGGTGCCGAGCAGGTCCGCGGCTACGTCGGTGCCGCCCGCGTCGATGTGGGCCTGCGCCGCGTCCAGCGTGCGGGCGATCCGCCGCTCGGTGTTCAGCGTCAGCGCGGCGGCGCGTTCCAGGAACACCGCGGCCGCCGCCACACCGCCGCGGGCCTGCGCTCGGGAGGCGGATCGTTCCAGCTCGTCGGCGACGTCGTCGTCCGGGCCGCCGCAGGCCTGCGCGCGGTGCCAGGCCCGGCGGTCCGCCGCCACGACCGGGTCGGTGGCCTCGGCCAGCGCGCCGTGCGCCGCGCGGACCGCCGCGACCGGTGCGGCGCGGTAGACGGCCGACCGCGCCAGCGGATGACAGAACCGGACCCGGGTGCCGAACTCGGCGAGCCCGGTCGCGGCCGCTTCCGCGCCGGCCCGGGGCACGTCGATGCCGAGGGTACGGGCGGCCGGCCAGAGCAGGCCGGGGTCGCCGGTCGGGTCCGCGCTCGCGACCGTGAGCAGCAGCCGCGTGTCCTCCGGCAGCGCGGCCAGCCGGGCCTGGAAGCCGCGCTCGATCAGCGTCGGCACCGAGGACGTCGAGGGCGGCGCGAACCCGCCGGCCCGGGGCAGTTCGAGCAGCGCCAGCGGGTTGCCGTTCGCCTCGGCGACGAGCCGGTCACGGACGCGTTCGTCCAGCGGCAGCGGGCTGCGCAGCGTCAGCAGCTCACCGGCGCTGTCGTCGCCGATCCCCTCGACGGCCAGCGCGGGCAGCGTGCCCAGTTCGCCGGGTGAGCCGGGGGTACGAGCCGCGATCAGCACCGCGACCGGGTCGGCGCCGACCCGGCGGGCGAGGAACGCGAGCGTCCGGGTGGAGGCCGGGTCGAGCCACTGCGCGTCGTCCACCACCAGCAGCAGTGGCGTGTCCCGCGCCGCGGCGGTCGCCAGCTCCAGCGCGGCCAGGCCGGTGCGCAGCAGGTCGGGTACGCCGGTGGCCAGGCCGAACGCGACGCGGAGCGCCTCGCGGTGCGGCTCCGGGACGACGTCCAGCGAGTCGAGGATCGGCACGCACAGCTGGTGCAGCCCGGCGAACGGCAGTTCCTGCTCGAACTCCGAGCCGGACGCGCGCGCCACCCGGAAACCGCCGGCGGTCTCCGCGGCCTGGTCGAGCAGCGCGGTCTTGCCGATCCCCGCCTCGCCGGTCAGCACGAGCGCGCCGCCCCGGCCGGCCCGAGCGCCGTCGAGCAGCGCGGCGACGCGCCGGCTCTCCGCGGTGCGGCCGACGAGGACGGCGGATTCCCGGTCATACGCGTACATGTCGCGACCGTACCGGCCCACGCGGCGGGTGCGGCCGTCGCAGGCGTCAATCCGCCAGCAACAGCCACCTGCCGCGGCCACCACCGGCGGCGACCTTGCCGTACGCGACCTCGGACTCACTCAGCGGAACGGTGCCGGCGACCCGCAGCTCCAGCACGCCGTCCGCGGCGAGCCGGAGCAGCGCGGCGAGCCGGTCGCCGTCCGGCTGCGAGTCGACCAGGTCGACCGTGATGCCGCGCTCCGGCGTCGCCGGCCGTGCCGAGGTCGAGCCGGCGAACGCGCCGCCGTCACGGACCGCGCCGAGTGCGACGGCCTCCAGCACGGCGGCGTCGACCACCGCGTCGAACTCCGGACCGGGCAGCTCGGTGGTCAGCCCGTGCGCGCCGGCCCGCAGCACGAAGTCCCGGTCGGATTCGCGGGCCAGCGCGGTGACGGCCCAGCCGGCCCGGGCCGCGAGCGCGACCGCGAACCCGCCGACGCCACCGGCCGCGCCGGTGACCAGCATCGTCCGCCCGTCGGCCGGGCCGAGCCGGTCGAGGAGCTGGGCCGCGGTCAGGCCGTTGAGCGGCAGCGTCGCGGCGGCCACCGGGTCGACGCCGTCCGGGATCGTCGCGGCTGCGGACGCCGGCACGACGGTCTCCTCCGCGTGTCCGCGCGCCGGTGCGGTGAGCACGGAGTGGGCGGCCGCGATCCGGTCGCCCGGCGCGAAGCCGGTCACGCCGTCGCCGATCGCGGTGACGACGCCGGTGAACGACGAGCCGAGCCCGATCGTGCCGGTGAGGCCCCAGACCAGGCGGCCGAAGCCACCGGCCAGGAAGAGATCGACCGGGTCGACCGAGGCCGCGATGACCCGGACGCGCAGCTCGCCAGGGCCGGGTGCGGGCAGCGTCACGCGTTCCAGGACGGGGGTGTCGGTGTCGGGGTGGGAGACGAGAGCGAGTGTCATGGCCGGCTTTCAGTTCGCGTCGGGTACGAGGACGACCTTGCCGGTCACGGTGCGTGACTCGGCCAGGGTCAGGGCTTCCGCGGCCCGGGAGAGCGGGAACCGCGCGGCGATCTGCGGGACGAGCGCGCCGTCGGCCAGCAGCCGCAACACCTCGGTCAGGTCCCGGGCGAGGTGGGCCCGGAACTCGTCCTTCTTCCGCGAGCCGTCCCAGAAGCTGTACTGGTAGGCACTGCGCGGGTTGGGCGAGTAGTGCCACTGCTTGATCCGGGCGTAGGCCGCGATGAACGGCAGCTGCGCGTTGCCCTCGTCGTTCTTGGTGGCCGCGGCGCCGTAGGAGACCAGCGTGCCGTCGCGGCGCAGCATCTGCCAGGACCGTTTCAGGCCGGACCCCCCGACGTGGTCGAAGACCGCGTGCACGCCGTCCGGCGCGAGCCGCCGGATCGTGTCGAACATGCCAGGGTCGCGGTAGTCGACCGGCGTCGCACCCAACTCGCGGACCATCGCGTGGTGGCGCTCCGCCGCGGTGCCGATCACCGAGATCCCGGCGTGCCGGGCGAGCTGCAGCAGCGTGGACCCGACGCCACCGTTGGCGCCGAGCACCACGATCGTCCCGCCCCGCGGCGTCTTCGCCAGCCCGTGCAGCATCTGCCACGCGGTGATGCCGTTGACCACCACGGTCTCGACCGCGGCCGGATCAAGACCCACCGGCACGGGTACGAGGTCCGCCGCGTCCAGCAGCAGATGGCTGGCCCAGCCGCCGGTCTTGGTGACCGCGGCGTACCGCTGGCCGCGCATCGCGGCGTCCACGCCCGGCCCGATCTCGACGACCGTACCGACCACGTCATAGCCGGGGACGAACGGGAACGCGGGCTGGTCGTAGTACCGGCCGAGGCGCATCAGCTGCTCGGCGAAGGACACGCCGGTCGCCTCCATCCGCACCAGGGCCTGTCCGGGGCCGGGCGCGGGCAGCGTCCGGGTGCGGGTCTGCAGCCCGTCCGGTGCGACCGGGCCCGGCAGCACGATCTCCAGTGCGGCGGTGCTCGTCGAAGGTTCTGTCACCGCCTCACTGTGCGTGTGCCGGGGCACCGCGCGCGTCGGCACGGGCTGCCTACATGTGCCGGGGCCGCGCCGCTGCCTACGCCGCGGTCGCCGCCCGATAGGCAGGGAGTGCCGATGAGGTGTGCCTCGCGCCGGACCAGCATCGACGTCGCCGGACAACTACGAGGGAGGCACGATGATCCACCACATCCTGCGCATGAAGGCCAGGGCGGACGTGACGGCGGAGCAGGTCGAGGAGGTGCTGGGCCTGCTGCGCGAGCAGGGCCGGGTGATCCCGTCGGTGCGGTCGTTCACGGTCGGCCGGGACTACGGCGGCGAGTACGAGTGGGGCGCGGTGTTCACCATCGACGACCTTGACGGCTACTGGGAGTACCTGATTCACCCGGCGCACGCGCACACCGACCGGGTCGGCCTGCCGCGGACCGAGCGGATCGAGACGTACGACGTCTCCGACGACGAGGACCCGGAGTTCGGCGCGAAGATCTCCGAGATGCACCGCCGCCGGTACGAGGAGGACCCGGAGCTGGCCGCGCTCGTGTTCGCGCTGTCCCAGTTCTCCGGCAACGGCGCGGCCTGACGGTTCAGGTGAGGCTGGGACTGGCAGGGCGGCCGGCCACGGCCGACCGGTCTCCGGCGGGAGCGGCGGAACGCGCCCACGGCGGGACCGGGACCGGTTCTGGCTCTTGAATTTCTAGGGTTTGTCGATGTGCGAGACCGGCGCGACCACGATGTCCTGGATGCGCCAGTCGAAGCCGCGGACGAACGTCTGCAGCTTCTCCAGGCGCGCGACCAGGTCGTCCGTGTCCGGGTGCGGCACGACCAGCAGTTCGCCGACGAAGACGTGGCCGTCCTCGCGCAGCCGCAGCCACGCGTCCGCGATCCAGTCGTGGTCGCGGACCGCGGTGAGCAGCGTGTCCGGCAGTGGGTGCGGGCGGGCGCCGTCGACCACGCGCGGGCGTTCGTCCATCAGGTCCGCGACCGCGCTGCGGGTGGTGCGGTAACCGTCCCGGACGATGTCGCCGCCGATGATCAGGGCGGCGACCGCGTCCGCCCACCACAGGCCGGCGCCGATGCCGAGGATGCCGAGGATCGCGGCACCGGCGGTGAGCCAGTCCGCGCGGTTCATCTCGGCGTCGGCGTAGAGGCCCTTGTCGTGCAGCTGCCGGGCGATGCGCTGCTTCACGTGGCCGAGCACGATCGCCGGGATCATGGTCGCGAACAGCACCGCGATCATCAACCAGCCCAGCCAGAAGCGCTGTCCGAACAGCTCGATCAGGCCGATCGGCGGGCGTTCGCCGGCGATCAGCCGGAGCAGCGAGTCGTAGACCACGTATCCGCCGAGGACCAGCAGCGCGACCGCGCCGGACAGGAACGCGACGCTGACCGACCGGTGATATCCGTACGGGAAGCGCTCGTTCGGCGGGCGGGTGCGGAAGCGCGCGGCGATCAGGAACGCGGCCGGTGGCACCAGGCCGAGCATGTCCTCGATCCAGGCGGCCTTCATCGCCTGCGACTGGCCCAGCGTCACGGCCAGCAGCGCGATCGCGGTGACGAAGAACGCGATCGTCCACCACTCCAGCCGGATCGCCCGCTTGTGCAGCGCGGCCATGTCCGGTGGCAGTTCGACGTTGTCATAGACCTTCATGCCGGGCCTCCCACGCTCATGACGCCTCCAGCAGCCGGGCCAGCTCCTCGTCCGGCAGGGTCAGCAGGAACTCCTCGACCTCGACCTGCCAGCCGTTCTCGCCGGGCGGCACCGCCCAGACCCGGTCGCCCTCCGCGGTGCTCAGGTAGGGGCGGGTCAGCGACGCGTCCGCGGTCCACGGCGCCGTCGCGTCCAGGCCGCCGATCACCAGGTCCAGTTCGCGTTCCTTGAGCTCCGGCATCAGCGTCGACTCGGTGCCCGGGTGCCATTCGACGCGGGCGCCGAGCCGCTTCGCGAGCCGGCGGACCAGCTCGGGTTCCGCACCGGCCGGTTCGCCGTCGTCCGGCAGCACGGTCCACGGCGGGTTCTCCGTGACACCGGCGTGCAGGACGCCGTCGCGCACATCGTCCAGCGTGCCGGCCGCGTCCCGGGGCCAGCCGCACGACGTCACCAGCAGCAGCACGGCCGCCGCCACACCCGTGAGTCCTCGCATGCGGGCCGCTTACCCCACGATCGGCCGAGACATGTATGACCGGTCCGCACCCGGGTATACGCGGGGCGTGAAGGTACGAGACGTGATGACGGCCAACCCGATCACCGTACGGGCGGACGAGCCGCTGAGCACGGCCGCGCGGCGCATGCGGGACGGTGACGTCGGTGCGGTGATCGTGGTGGACGGCACCGAGGTGCGCGGCGTGGTGACGGACCGGGACATCGCGGTCCGCGCGGTCGCCGAGGACCTGGACCCGCGCACGCTGCCGACCGGCGAACTGGCCGGACCGGACGTGATCGCCACGTCCGCCGAGGACGACGCCGCGACCGCGGTCGAGCTGATGCGCACGCACTCGGTGCGCCGGCTGCCGGTGATGGACGGCGAGCAGGTGGTCGGCATGGTCACGCTCGGCGACCTGGCGGTGGCCCGGGACGAGGACTCAGTGCTGGCCGACATCAGTTCCGTCGCCCCCAACAACTGAGGCGGCGGGCAGGATCACGGTGAACGTGGCACCGTGGCCGGGAACGCTGGTCACGGTGATGTCGCCGCCGTGCGCGCGGGCCAGCTGACGGGCGATCGGCAGGCCGAGGCCGGAACCGCCGGTGGCGCGGGTCCGCGAGGTGTCCGCGCGCCAGAACCGGTCGAACACCCGGTGCAGGTCCGCGGCCGCGATGCCCGGGCCGGTGTCGGTGACCGAGACGACCATCCGGCCCGGCCGCATCTCCAGCCGGACCGTGACCGTCCCGCCGGCCGGTGTGTGCCGGATCGCGTTGGACACCAGGTTGCCGACGATCTGCCGCAGCCGGACCGGATCCACGTCGATCTCCGGATCGTGCGGTCCGGCGTCCAGCCGGACCGGGCCCCGGTGCGCCTCGACCAACTGTTCGAGCAGGTCCCGGACGTAGGTCGGCTCCGGGTGCACGCGCAGGCTGCCGGCCTCCAGCGCGGCGATGTCGCGCAGGTCGTCGACCACGTGGTGGAGCAGCACGGACTCCTCGACCAGCAGGTCCAGCACCTCCTGATCGACCTCGACCGCGCCGTCCCGGGCGGTCTCCAGCCAGGTGCGGATGTTCGTCAGCGGCGTGCGCAGCTCGTGCGCGATGTCGTTGACCATCGCCTTGCGCTGCTGCTCCAATGCCTGCCGCCGCGCGGACAGGTCGTTGAACGCGGCGGCCAGGTAGCCGATTTCGTCGCGGGTGGTGACCGGCACCGGCTCCTGCCGGTCCGCGGGCCGGTGGGCTGCCTCGGTCAGCGCGCGCAGCGGCCGGACCAGCCGGCGGCCGGCCACCACCGTGACGGCCAGCGTGACCAGCAGGATGAGCGCGGCGGTGCCGGCGATACGCATGGTGTTCGCGGCGGAGAGGGTGACCGGCGCGGTCTCCGGCGCGGACGGGCCGGTGACGAAGAGCAACGCGGGTGGCGCGACGTACGGGCGCAGCTGCTCGCGGCGGGCGTCCTCGATGCATTCGCGCACCCGCCGGTCCCGGTCGGCGTCCGGCGGCGCCTCGTCGTACCGGGGCGTGAACTCCGGCGTGATCGTGAAGCGGACGTCCGCGCCCAGCCAGCGCTCCAGGCAGGCGGCGGTCAGCGTGGTGAGCTCGCGAAGCGGCTTCCGCTCCGACTCGACCGGCTCGGTCAGCGCGGTGGGGTCGCACGGCGTGATCGGCGGTGGCTCACCGGTGACCTCACGCAGCACCGGACGGCCGCCGGGCAGCTCGACCACCTCGGCGATCAGGTTGGCCCGGCGCAGGCACGCGGCCTGGATGTCGGCGTAGCGGCGCAGCCGGTCCCGTTCCGCGCCGGTCAGCCGGTACGGCCCGACCGCCCGCGCGTCGATCAGCCCGCTGTCCGCGCGGACCACGCCGCGGTCCAGCCGGAGCGGGTCGACGGTCGCGGTCGGCACGTCGGACGCGGCGACCGCGGCCGGTGCGTCCGGGGACGACGCCGCGATCAGCACCCGGTCCGGCGTGGTCAGCGCGATCCGGGTGCCGGTCAGCTCGGCCTGCCGCCGGACCAGCGCGTCCACGCCGTCCCAGCGGTCGTGCTCGGCCGCGTACGCGATGATCGCGTCGTAGACGTCGGTGTCCGAGGCGAGCGTGCGGCTCTGCTCCTGGGTGACCGCCCGCGTGGTGAGCTGCACGGTCAGCCACGCGGTGGCCGCGACCGCGCACGCCGCGATCAGCATCGACGTGGCCAGCAGCCGCACCAGCAGGCTGCGGTGCAGCGGCACCGCGCGGCCGGTCATGCCGCCATCCGGTAGCCGACGCCGTACACGGTGAGCAGCAACGCGGGACGGCGCGGATTCGGCTCGATCTTGCGGCGGAGGTTGGACATGTGGGTGTCGATGGTGCGCTCGGTGGAGTCCCGGCTGTAGCCGTTCGTCCGTTCCAGCAGCTGGGCCCGGGTGAAGACGCGTTCCGGCTGCTCCACCAGCGCGGCCAGGATCGCGAACTCGTCCGGCGTGCAGCCGACCACCCGGCCGTCCACCGTCACCTCACGCCGGGTCAGGTCGATCGCGACCGGCCCGGCCCGCAGCACGTCCCGGTGGTCGGCCCGGTCCGCGCGCCGCAGCAGCGTCCGGATCCGGGCGAGCAGCTCACGCGGCCGGTACGGCTTGGTCAGGTAGTCGTCCGCGCCGGAGTCCAGGCCGGTCAGCAGGTCGTCCTCGCTGGTCCGCGCGGTCAGCATGAGCACCGGCACGGCCGACTCGCGGCGGATCACCGCGCACAGGTCGAGCCCGTCCATCTCCGGCATCATCACGTCCAGCAGCAGCAGGTCCGGGCGGAGCCGGCGGGCCTGGTCCAGCGCGGTGCGGCCGTCGTGCGCGACCGTGGTGCGGTATCCGGCCGACTCGAGGTAGCGCCGCAGGATCTCGGCGTGCTTCGGGTCGTCCTCGGCGATCAGCACATGTGCGGGCACGCCGCCGACTATAGGTTCGCGACCTCGTATTTCCGCAGCCAGCAGGCATTTCCCACAGTGGCCGCGATCCTCACAACTTCCTGAAAACGCCTCGGCATCATCGGCGCCATGCCTGAGGAGGACAACCGCCGGCGGCGCGGTCGCGTGCTGGCCGGCCTGGCCGCGGCCGTGGCCGTGCCGGCGATCATCGCGGTCGCGCTGGTCTGGACGCGCGACGTGGACGCTGCCACCGAGGAGCCGGCCGAGACGATCAGCGTGGGTACGGTCGCGGTCGAGCGCACCGACCTGTCGACCAGCCGGACGCTGCCCGGCACGCTGGGCTACGGCACGCCGCGCGCGGTCCGGGCCGGCCGGGACGGCGTCATCACCGGCCTGCCGGAGGCGGGCGCGACCGTCGACCGGGGCCAGCCGCTGTACCAGGTCAACGATGAGCCGGTCCCGCTGTTCATCGGCGCACCGCCGCTCTACCGCACGATCACCGGCGCGAACATGACGGGCCGGGACGTCGCGATGGTCGCGAAGAACCTCGCCGCACTCGGGTACGCGATCGGCGACCAGCCCACCGCCGGTCAGCAGGTCAAGCAGACGTACACGGAGGAACCGGCACCCGCGCCCTCGGCCACACCGGCCACCCCGCCCGCCCCGGTCAGCCGCACCGCGTGGGTGACCGTCCGGGACGGCGAGGGTGTGCTGACCGCCGCGCTCAGCGCCGCGATCAAGCGCTGGCAACAGGACACCGGCCTGCCGGCCGACGGCGTGATCGAGGTCGGTGACCTGGCCGTGCTGCCCGGCGCGGTCCGGGTCGACTCGCTCACCGCACAGATCGGCGATCCGGCCACCGGCGACCTCATGTCCGTCACCCAGACCACGAAGGTGATCACCGTCCAGGCGCCGGTCACCGACGCGGACGTGCTGAAGCCCGGCGGCGCGGTCACGCTGCGCATGCCGGACGGCACCGAGACGCCCGGCGAGGTCGGCGAGACCAGCACGGTCGCGCAGACGCCGGACGGCGCGCCGCCGGGCTCGGCGCAGCAGGTCAACGTCACGGTCACGATGAACGACCCGAAGGCGGCCGGCCGGCTCGACGGCGGCGCGGTCGAGGTGCGGGTCGAGGGCGAGACCAGGAAGGACGTGCTGGCCGTGCCGGTCACCGCGCTGCTCGCGCTGCGCGAGGGCGGGTACGCGATCCAGCTCGTGGACGGCCGGCTGCTCGCGGTCGCGACCGGCATGTTCTCCGGCGGCATGGTCGAGGTCAGCGGCGACGGCGTGACCGAGGGCCTGCTGGTGGTGACGACGTCATGACCCGGGTGCTCGCCGTCCGGGACGCCGCCCGGGTCTACCCCGGCGGTGTCACCGCGCTCGACCGGGTCTCGCTGAACATCGACGCCGGCGAGCTGTGTGCGATCGTCGGTCCGTCCGGCTCCGGCAAGTCGACGCTGCTCAGCATCATGGGCACGCTGGATCGCCCGACGTCCGGCACGGTCGAGCTGGCCGGCCACGACGTCGCCACGCTGTCCGACCGGCGGCTGTCCGCGCTGCGCGGCCGGTGGCTCGGCTTCGTGTTCCAGCAGTTCCACCTCACGGACGGGCTGACCGCGGTGGAGAACGTGGCGACCGGGCTGCTCTACGCGGGCGTGCCCCGGCGGAAGCGGCGCGGGATGGCGCTGGCCGCGCTGGACCGGGTCGGCCTCGGTCACCGGACCACGCACCGGCCGCACCAGCTCTCCGGCGGCGAGCGCCAGCGGGTCGCGATCGCCCGCGCGATCGTCAACGAGCCCGCGCTGCTGCTGGCGGACGAGCCGACCGGTGCGCTGGACACCGCGAACGGCACGGCGGTGCTGGATCTGTTCCACCGGCTGCACGCGGAGGGCACGACGATCGCGCTGATCACGCACGACCGGGACATCGCGGCCCGCATGCCGCGCCGGATCGAGGTCCGCGACGGCCGCATCGTGGCCGACCGCGTCGTCGCCCGGGGGCGCGCGTGAAACCGGTCCGCCTGGCACTCCTGGACGTGCTCTCGCTCGGCACGATCGGCCTGCGTACCCGCCCGATGCGCGCGGTCCTCTCCGCGCTCGGTATCGCCGTGGGCATCGCCACCATGGTCGCGGTCACCGCGATCCCGGAGTCGAACGAGCGCGCGCTGATGGAGGAACTCGCCGCGCTCGGCCCGAACCTGCTGCAGGTGAACGCGGCGGACAACCCGGAGCAGGACTTCGGGCTGCCGGCCGAATCGGTCGAGATGGTCCGCCGGATCGGGCCGGTGACCAGCGTGACCGCGGTCGCGAACACCCACGCGGTGGTACGCCGGTCCGACCTCACCGACCCGCGCGACGGCTCCGGCCTGTCCGTGCTCGCCGCCCGCCCGGACCTGCTCGGCACGCTCGAGGCCGGCCTGCACTCCGGGCACTTCCTGGACCGGGCCGGCGGCGAGTTCCCCACGGTGGTGCTCGGGTCGGTGGCCGCGTCCCGGCTCGGCATCCCGTCCGTACCGTCGAATGGCCCGCCGCCGCAGATCCTGATCGACCGGAGCTGGTTCGCGGTGGTCGGCATCCTCGCCACCACCCCGCTGTCCCCGGAGATCGACCGGTCGGTGCTGGTCGGCTGGGAGGCCGCGCAGGCCACGCTCGGCTTCGACGGCCGGCCGACCGTGCTCTACCTGCGGGCCCGCGAGCCGGCGATCGAGTCGGTGCGCGCGGTGCTGCCCGCGACCGTGCACCCGGCCGAGCCGAGCCGGGTGCGGGTCACGCTGCCGTCCGACGCGCTGTTCGCGAAGCGCGCCACCGAGCAGACGTTCTCCGTGCTCTTCGTCGGCCTGGCCGCGGTCGCGCTGCTGGTCGGCGGCATCGGCGTGGCCAACACGATGGTCATCTCGGTGCTGGAACGCCGCTCCGAGATCGGCCTGCGCCGCGCGCTCGGCGCACACCGTGGCCAGATCCGCATCCAGTTCCTCACCGAGTCGGTGGTGCTGTCCGCGCTCGGCGGCGGCGCCGGCACCGTGCTCGGCATCGTCGGCAGCGCCGCCTACGCCACCTGGCACGACCTGCCGGTGGTGATCCCCGCGCTCGCGGTCACCGGCTCGCTCGGCGGCGCGGTCGTGGTCGGCGTGATCGCCGGCGTCTACCCCTCCATCCGCGCGGCCCGGCTGGCGCCGACCGTCGCGCTCGCCTCCGCCTGAAAGGATCCCCACATGAACCGCTTGCGTGCCGGCCTCACCGGCATCGCGCTCGTCGCCCTGCTGACCGCCTGCGGCGCCGAACCCCCCGCCGAGGGTACGGCCGAGGCCGACCAGGTCGTCTCGCTCAGCTCCGCGACACCCGGCGCCACCGCTCCCGCCGCCACCGCCCCGGCGGAACGCCCGCTGCTGCGCCCGGACACCTCGGATGTGGAGGAGGAGCGGCTCTACGACGTGTGGTTCGACTGCCTGGAGGAGAAGGGCGGTCGGGGACGCGGGCCGAAGGAGGTCCCGGACGGCGACCGGGGTGCACCGGCACCCGGGCCGGCCGCGCCGGCCGCGCCCGACCCGGCGGCCGAGGCGCAGGACGCGGCCGCGCAGAAGGCCTGCGAGAACCTGGAGCCGGAGGCGCCCTGGCAGCGGGCCAAGCGCCTGGACCCGGACTACGCGGACAAGCTGCGCGACTGGATCACCTGCATCCGCTCGCACGGGATCGACGCCTGGGAGAGCGACGGCTTCGTGACGTTCGAGAGCCTGCCGCCGGACGACAAGATGGTGCTCGTCGGCGAGTGCGAGATGAAGGCGTTCAGCGTCTCCTGACCCGGTCCGGCAACCGGGGTACAGCCTGCTGTACCCCGGTTGACCAGGCTTCTTCAATGACCTCCGGCGCCCGTTCCGGTGGACTGGAACCCGTAAGCGACACGGTGACAGTCCTGATCGGAGACCACGATGCGGCGCCTCGTACAACGATTCCCGGTGCTGAGC
Organism: Catenuloplanes indicus; assembly: GCF_030813715.1. Classification (NCBI taxonomy): domain Bacteria; kingdom Bacillati; phylum Actinomycetota; class Actinomycetes; order Micromonosporales; family Micromonosporaceae; genus Catenuloplanes; species Catenuloplanes indicus. The sequence goes on along the minus strand of NZ_JAUSUZ010000001.1, from coordinate 3,860,786 downwards.
TTCTTCACGCTCGCGTTCGGGCTCAGCTGGCTCTGCTGGGTTCCGTACATTCTCTCCGCGCACGGCCTGGGCCTGGTGCCGGACATCCGCTTCCCGGGTGGCGAGATCGGCGGCCAGCTGATCGGCGTGCTGCCCGGCGCGTACCTCGGCCCGCTCGGCGCCGCGTTCATCGTCACCGCGCTCGCCGAGGGCCGGGCCGGGCTGCGACACTGGGCACACCGGCTGACCCACTGGCGGGTCGGCTGGCGCTGGTTCTTCGCGGTGCTGCTGCTCGTGCCGATCGCGATCCTGCTCGCCCCGCTCGCGCTGCCCAAGACCTGGGGCACGCTCACCATGCCGAGCCTGATCATCCTGGCCGCGTACGTCCCGGTGCTGATCGGCCAGCTGATCACCACCGCCGCGGCCGAGGAGCCCGGCTGGCGTGACTTCGCGCTGCCCCGCCTGCAGGACCGCTTCGGCCCGGTCCTCGGCACCACCATCCTGGGCCTGCTCTGGGGCGCCTGGCACCTGCCGCTCTTCCTCACCGAGTGGGGCGGCCCGGACAAGCCGTGGTGGCTGCCGGTCATCTTCATCGCCAGTTGCGTCCCGCTCAGCCTGGTCATGACCTGGGTCTTCAACCGCACCGGCCAGAGCGTCCCGCTGATCATGCTGCTGCACGCCGGCATCAACAGCACCTACTCCCTGATCTGGCCCGAGGTCTTCCCCACCCTGGAATCCTCCGACACCATGTGGGGCCAGCTCATCGCCTCCACCACCGCCGCCCTCATCCTGATCATCGCCACCCGCGGCCGCCTCGGCCTCCAGGCCCCGAAGCCCACCCCGGCCCCCGCACCCGCTCTGGTCTGAAACGGAAAGGGCCCGGCTCGGCCGGGCCCTTTCGCATGCCTGCGGTCAGCGGCGGTGGGACTCGTAGTGGTCGATGATGGCGCCGAGCTGGGCGAACTTCTCCGTGTACTGGACCGGGACGGTGCCGGCCGGGGTCGGCGGGCGGTGGGGGTCGACGTACTGGTCGCCGAGGTTGGAGAAGACGGAGATGATGTAGTGGCGGCCGTTCTCGCCAGGGAGTGAGTGGACGATGCCGGAGTCGGCGCCGCTGTTCGGCACCCAGCCGGTCTTGTGGGCGAACGTGACCTCGGCCGCCCGGTTGCACGGCCGTACGTCCTCGCCGAACGCGTCCGTCCCGAGCGTCACGGTGCCGTCCGCGGCGATCCAGCGCGGCGCGATCTTCTGCGGGATGCCGGCCGCGGGGTAGTCACGACCGCAGAAGTTCGGCGTGGACAGCATCCAGTTGTAGCCCTGCTGGCGCAGCGTGGACTGGAAGAACTCGCGGGACGCGCGGCTCAGCTCGTTCTTCGTGACGCGGTGGCCGTTCGGCGCGGTCCACAGCGTGCCCGGGCCACCGTTCACGATCGCCAGCAGCTTCGCGGTGTCCAGCGACGTCATGGTGACCTCGTTGGTCCACCGGCCGCCGTTCGACGGGCGCGTGTTCTGCAGCCGCAGCGTCTCCAGGCCGAGGTCCTGGAACGTCCGGTTCAGCGCGTCGACCGCGTCGTTGTCCCAGAGGAACTTGATCAGCGCGCAGGCGGCCTCGTTCGACGACAGCGTGATCATGCGGTCGAGGTAGCCGCGCAGCGTGTCGTCGTAGTCCGGCCCGCACAGCGTGCTCGGCTCGGCCGGCCGGTACTGGTACGTGTCGTTCAGCCCTGCGGTGCCCTGGTCGACCAGGCGCAGCACGCCGAAGGCGACCATCAGCTTCAGCACCGAGGCCGGGTACGGCGACATGAAGTCCAGCGACGCGTCCTCCCGGCCGGGCACGATGTCGACCGTGCCCTGCGCCGCGTTCGCATACCAGCCGGCGTCGTCCCACTGGCGCCACCGTACGTCCGTGGTGTGCAGGTTCCGGTCCACGTCGACGATCACGCCGTCCGGGTGCTGCGGGCTCATCAGCACGGTCGCGGACCCGGTGATCCGGCCGGCCGCGTCCAGCTCCAGCACGGTGGCGTCGATCTGCGGGTGCTGCACGATCGGCGCGAAGACGGGCGCGCGGCGTACCGTGGCCAGCTCTTTGTCCGTCGTGACCACGGCGGCTCGCGCCGCGGCGGTGGTCGGCGGCGCCGTGTCCAGAACCTCTTCGAAGGCAAGGCCGTCGAGGGTACGCCGGAGGAAGTCGTCCAGCGGGGTCCGGCCCGCGGCCGCGGCGGACGGCGCGACGAGCACGCCGACGGTGACGGTCAGCGCGGCGGTCAGGCCGGCCAGTAGGTGTCTCTTCGTTCGCACGTTCTCAGCTCCGTCGTTCAGGGTTCCCCGTTGATTACCGCCGATCATTGTCCAATGCGGAGGGCCCGGCCGGAGTGTCTCCGACCGGGCCCCAGGGAAAATTCTTCGTCAGGACGCGTCGTCCGGAACGTCCAGACCGTCCCGTTCTGCCCACTCCAGCAGCGTCTCCAGCGAGTGCGCCGTGTCGTCGATGCCCGCGTGCAGGTCGCCGCGCGCCGCGAACCGCTCCGGCACGGTCCGCACCGTGAAGTCCCGCGGATCCAGATCCGCGATCTCCGCCCAGTCCACCGGCGCGGACACGGTCGCCTCCGGCACCCCGCGCACCGAGTACGCGCTGGCGATCGTGTGATCCCGCGCGTTCTGGTTGTAGTCCACGAACAGCGCCGCCGGATCCCGGTCCCGCCGCCACCAGGTGGTCGTCACGTCCGCCGGCGCCCGCCGCTCCACCTCCCGCGCGAACGCCAGCGCCGCCCGCCGCACGTCCGCGAACCCCCAGCGCGGCGCGATCCGCACGTACACGTGCAGCCCTCGCCCGCCGGACGTCTTCGGATAACCGGTGATCCCCAGCTCGTCCAGCACCTCATGGGCGACCGCGGCCACCCGCCGCACCCGGTCGAACGGGCAGTCCGGCATCGGGTCCAGGTCGATCCGCCACTCGTCCGGCTTCTCCGTGTCCGCCCGCCTCGAGTTCCACGGATGGAACTCGACCGTCGACATCTGCACCGCCCACAGCACGTCCGCGGTCTTCGTCACGCAGAGCTCGTCCGCATGCCGGCTATACCGCGGAAACGACACCCGCACCGTCTCCAGCCACGGCGGCGCACCGTGCGGCACCCGCTTCTGATGCACCTTCTCTCCCGCCAGCCCGTCCGGGAACCGGTGCAGCATGCAGGGCCGCTCCCGCAGCGCCCGCACGATCCCGTCCCCGACCGCCAGGTAGTAGTGCACCAGATCCAGCTTGGTCAGCCCGAGCACCGGAAAATACACCCGGTCCGGGTTGGAGACACGCACCTCATACCCGCCGGCCTCAACCACCACCGCCGGCGACTTACTGGCCGCCATGGTCCTGAATCTAGCCGGTACGCTCCCCTCATGCGGGATTCCGGCCATGGCTGACGCGTCCGACGTGCGGCGGATCGCGCTCGCGCTGCCCGGCACCGTCGAGATCGACAGTGCGGGCTTCGACTTCCGGGTCGGCGGCAAGGGGTTCGTCTGGTCCTATCCCGAGCGCATCCCCGGCAAGCCGCGCCGCATCCGTACCGATGTGGCCGTGTTGTTCGTCGGCGACGAGGCGGAGAAGCAGGCCCTCCTGCTCGGCGAGCCCGCGCTCTTCTTCACCGCACCGGGCTACGACGACCTCCCGCTCGTCATGCTCCGCCTGCCCGAGGTCGACGTCCCCCGCCTGACCGAGCTCATCACCGACGCCCACCAGATGCGCGCCGAGCCCGCCTGACCGTTCGCCGCCGGTCCCGCGGGGCACGCTGCCCCGCGGGACCGGCACCGGGAGTCGTCAGCCGAACGCCTTGAACTGCCGCCAGTCCGCCACGATGACGTCGCCGACCGGGTTGCCGAGCGCGGTCTTGCTCGGGTGGTAGAGCTGCAGGTATCCGGTGGCCGCGCTGCGTACCCACAGGTCCGGGATCTTGTCGCCGTTGGTGTCCGGGACGCTGATCATGGCGGTGGCCTCGGTGAAGCCGGTGCCGACCGACACGTCGCCGGAGCGCGAGCCGGCCGCCTTGGCGATCGACTCCAGCGTGACGCTGCCGGCCGCGGTGCCCGGCTTGCCGTGGCGCAGCGAGACGACGCCGCCGCTCAGGTCGCGCCAGAGCAGGTCCGGGGTGCCGTCCAGGTCCATGTCGGCGACGGTGAGGATCTCGCGGCGGTCCCAGCCGGCGGTGTCCAGCTGGACGGCCTGCTGGAAGCTGGCGCCGGTGTACCCGGTCAGCGCCCAGAACGAGGTCCCGGCGCGCAGGAACAGGTCCGGGTGCCGGTCGCCGGTGACGTCACCGACCGCCTTGATCTGGGTCCAGGTCGACGGGTCCGGCGCGTTCGGCGGAAGCAGGACCCGCAGGCGCCGGTCGACGTCGAAGCTGCCGTACCCGTCGCCCGGGTAGACCCAGAAACCACCATCGGGGGTACGGGCGAACAGGTCCGTGATGCCGTCACCCGGATAGACGTCCGAGTGCTTGGTGATCAGCGCCGCCTTGCCGGAGTTCCAGTCGTACCAGTGGCCCTCGGGGTTCGCGGTCCTGTCCTTGGTGTACGAGGCGGCGAGTGACTGGTCGAGCTCACCGTTGACGTCGCCCGGGTAGGTGCGCAGGTGCGCGTTGTGGTTGATCGCGACCAGGTCCGGCAGCCCGTCACCGGTCACGTCACCCGGGCCGTCCGCGGACGACTTCGGCGTGACGTAGAACGTGTAGACGGTCGGTTCGCTGCGGTTGCCGGCCGGGTCGTAGGAGCGGACCACGATCGTGGTCGGCCCCGCGTGCCGCGGCTTGATGTCCGGGACGGTCACGGTCCCGTTGGCCGCCGCGACCGTGACCGGGTTGATGCTGTCCAGCGCGTAGGTGAACGAGGCCGCACCGGCCGCGGTGAAGGTGAACCGGCCACCGGTGCCGAACGGCACCTTGGACCAGGTGGAGCCGTCCTCCGTCGCGGCCGGGAAGTCGTCGCTGGTCACGTCCGGTGGCTGCGGCGCGCTGGCGTCGACCAGGAGCCGGCAGGCCGGGGTGAACGCGGAGACCGCACCCATGTGGTCCTCGCCGCGCACGTCCCAGGAGTAGTTGGTCTTGTCCTCCAGCTGCGTGCTGGGGATGGTCACCGAGACCTTGCCGTTCGTGGTCGTGGTGACGACCGTGCCGCCCGGCAGGGTGCCGCCGGTCTTCCAGAAGCGGAACCGCAGGTTCTTGAGGTTGCCGTCCGCGTCGTTGCCGACCGCGCTGAGCACCAGGTTCGTCTTCGCCACGACCGTGGGCTTGGACGTGTCGTTGACGCAGCCGCCGCCGGGTGTGGTCACCAGGCTGGTGGGCACGCTGGGCGTGCGGTTCCAGACGGCGCTCAGCACCGCGGTGTTGGCCTGGAAGAGCCGCCAGGTCTGGGTGTCGGCCTCGTTGTTGGCGCGCATGCCGAGCGTGAGGTTGGGCCAGTACTTGTCGGACGCCTGCTGGACCGCGTTCTTGACGCTGAACTCCACGTACTTGTCGGCACAGCCGCTGCCGTATCCGTTGGCGAACCACACCGTCTGCTGGTGGGTCAGCCAGCTCGGCTGCTTGTTCCAGGTGGTGGTGTTGTCGATGCCGCCGGTGGCCCACATCTCGATCGGGCGGGTCAGGCAGCTCCAGGAGTGCGTGTTGAGCACCTTGAACGAGGCGGAGTCGATCGTCGCCCCGTGCATGCTGGTGTTGAAGCCCATCCGCCAGAACGCGCGCCCGGTGTTGCCCTGCTGGCTCTCGTAGCCGACGCGGGTCAGCGACGTCGTGCCGCCGGCGAAGTTCGTACCGTTCATGAAGACCTGGCTGGGGCTCTTCTTGTACGCGAACGTCCAGGCCTGCTGCCCGGAGGTGAGCGTCGGGTCGAGGAACACCGGGTAGGTCACGTCGCCGGTGAGCAGCCCGGTGGAGTCCGCGTCGAGGTGAATGCGCGCGGTGCGGGTGCCGTCGCCGTCCAGCCGCAGCGGCATGATCGCCTGACGCGCGCTCGGCTCGACGTAGCCAAGCCCGGACAGCGCCAGCACGTCGGCCGGGGTGGCGGTGGAGGTGCGCACCGGCTCGCCCGGGGCCAGCGTGCTGGTGCCGGACGAGTCCCAGGCGTACGGCGTGGGGATCGAGGAGATCTCCGTGCCGCTCGGGTCGCGCACGACGACGCCACCGGTCTCCGCCTGGTAGTGGAACGTCGCGGTCTCCGAGTAGAGCCCGAAGTCGGGGTGCCGCACCCGGTCCAGCGTGGCCGCCTGCGGTGTCTTGACGATCAGCATCTGCCCGAAGCCGCCTTCGGGCCGGGCGACCATCAGCAGGTCGACGCCGGCCAGCACCTCGGAGTAGAGCGCACGGTTGCCGTCGACCACCGGCACCGGCAGCGGGCCGGGCCAGGTGTAGGAGATCGTGTGTCCCTCGAAGTCCACCTCGGCCAGCACGGACGTGACGCCGGTGCCACCGCCGGTGCCGCCGGTCGCCGTGCCGCTCTCGCCACCGTAGAACCGGACCGGCGCGACCGGATTGGCCGGCCGCAGCGTGCCGGTGCGGTCGTCGCGGACCAGCGTGGTGTCGATCGGCGCCCACTGACCGGCCGCGTTCCTGGCCCGCTGCGGGACCGGGTGGATCTCGGTGCGCATCCGCCCGTCGGGCCGGGCCCAGGTCTGCTCGTGCGCGGTCGTCGCGGTCTCGACCAGCACTTCCTCGCCGGTGGCGGCTGCCTGGGCGCGCGCGTCCGCCTCGGTGCGCGGCCCGGTGGTGACTGGCGTCGCCGGTGCCGCGTCGCCGCGCGGTAACCACATCGGGAGCAGGCCGGCGATCAGCGCGGCGACCAGCAAGCCCGCTGTGCACGCCAACCGGGTACGCGTGCGCACGAACGGGCTGAGGAAGCGATGCACGGTCTACTCCCGAGGGCCAGGCGTCGATAAACGCGCATACGATCGCACGTTAGATCGTGTGTTCGAGTGTTATCAACTCGTGACGTATGCGGTGAGTCACCGTGAGTTACGGACGCCTCGTTGCCGTCTGACCGATTTACCGTGCGAAAAGCTCGCTTCAACGGGAGAAGTCCGATTGGCGAAGATCTAGCAACTTGCATGGATAGATCGTGTAATGCGGCGTGCCGCAGATCACGTTTGGCGAAGTGCCGTCACTCGATGTGATCTTGAGTTGGCATTCGCCGTCGCGCATAGTGCCCGAGCGCGCGCCATCAGTGGCGTGTCCCTTGTGGTGCCTACCGGCGGGAGTCGACACCAATGCGTTCCACGGGTCTTTGGCGGCGTCGCGCCCGCACCCTCCTCATCGGCGTGCTGACCACCACGCTGGTCGTCACCGGCACGGCCTCGCAGGGCCTGGCGCTCCCGCCGGACAACCCGGCGCGCGGCCAGAGCGCGGTCCAGCTGCCGGAGCTGCCGGAGATCGCGCCGATCGCCGAGAAGGAGGACGCGGAGAAGGACCTCACCACCGCGCCCGAGAACGAGATCGAGCCGTACGCGCCCACCGCGGTCACCCCGTGGCAGGCGGGCACCGGCACGGCCGACCTGACCGGCGTCGAGGCCGGCGAGTCGCTGCCGATCGCCGGCACGCCCGTCTCGATCGGCGTGCCGGAGGGCGGCGATCCGGCGGACCTGGCCGGCACCTGGAAGGTCGACCTGGCCGCGCCGGAGGCGTCGCAGACCGCCGGCGTACCCGGTCTGATCATGAAGGTCACGCCGCCCGCCGCCGCGGACCCGGAGGCCTCGGTCGCGCTGAGCGTCGACTACACCGCCTTCGCCGACCTGTACGGACCGCAGGCCGCCGACCGGTTCGGCATGATGCTGCTGCCCGACTGCGTCTACGACGCGCCGGCCAGCGGCGAGTGCGCGCCCAGCACCGAGGACCCCGCCCCGGCGGTGCGCAGCGACGTCGAGGTGATCCCGCCCCCGGCGAACGCGCGCAGCGCCGTCGGCGAGCGCCGCGTGGTCACCGGCGCCGTGCCGCTGTCCGGGCTGCTCGACGGCGCGCCCGCCGCCGCGAACGCCCGCGCCGCCGCCGCGGCGTCGTCCGGTGTCGTCGGTGCGCTGGACACCGGCGCCTCCTCCGCCGGCGACTTCACCGCCACGCCGCTGCTCTCCTCCGGCTCCTGGGCCGCGGGTCAGTCCTCGGGCGCGTTCACCTACTCGTACCAGGTACACGTGCCGGAGACCGCCGGTGGCCTGAACCCGAAGGTGGCGCTGGGCTACTCGTCGCAGACCGTGGACGGGCGCACGTCCGCCACGAACAACCAGGCCTCCTGGATCGGTGACGGCTGGGACTACAGCGCCGGCTCGATCACCCGCACGTACACCAGCTGCGCGCAGGACTCCAAGACCCCGGGCGCCAACAACAAGGACCACCGCTCCGGCGACATGTGCTGGGGCTCGCACAACGCCACGCTCTCGCTCGGCGGCTCGACCACCGAGCTGGTCTGGGACGACAACAAGTGGACCACCGCGAACGGCGACGGTTCCGTGATCACCCAGGTCAAGGACAACACGAGCGGCAACGGCGCCTGGCGCGGCGAGTACTGGGTCGTCACCACGCGGGACGGCACCAAATACCACTTCGGCCGGAACCGGCTGCCCGGCTGGACCGAGGGCAAGCCGGTCACCAACTCCGTGCTCAACGTCCCGGTCTTCGGCAACCACTCCAACGAGGACTGCTACCAGCTCAAGTTCGCCGACTCGTCCTGCTACCAGGGCTGGCGCTGGTCGCTCGACTACGTCGAGGACGTGCACGGCAACGCGATGAGCTTCTGGTGGGAGAAGGAGGGCGGCTACTACGCCCGGAACTTCGGCTGGAACAAGCCGGTCGCCTACGACCGCGGCGGCTACCTCACCCGGATCGACTACGGCCAGCGCGCCGACACCATCTTCTCCGCGCCGGTCCCGGCCAGCGTCGCGTTCTCCGTCGCCGAGCGCTGCTTCGACGAGGACGGCCTCACCTGCACCGACGCGAACTTCGCGTCGAAGGACCCGGGCAAGTACCGCATCTGGTACGACACCCCGGCCGACCTCAACTGTGTGGCCGGTAAGCAGTGCTGGAACGCGAACCCGTCGTTCTACTCACGCAAGCGCCTCGACAAGATCACAACCTCGGCCCAGCGGCACGAGCACAGCACCGCCCGGCAGACCGTCGACGAGTACCAGCTCCGCCAGTCGTTCCCGATCCTGAAGACCGGCCCGAACACCGCGCTGTGGCTGGAGTCCATCCTGCGCACCGGCTACGACCGGGCCGGCGCGGCGGGCCAGAAGATCACGCTGAACCCGGTCCGGTTCGAGTCCAACCCGGAGGACATGCCGAACCGGGTCAAGGACGACAGCCGCCCCAGCTTCTCCCGGCTGCGCATCGCCCGCGTCATCAACGAGTACGGCGGCGAGACCGTCGTGACGTACAAGCTTCCCGAGGGCGACTGCAAGACCGGGCAGAATCTGCCGCGCAAGGACCAGGCCGCGCTGCTGAAGAGCAACAACCGGCTCTGCTACCCGACCTACTGGCACCCGGACCCGGCCGTCGAGGACATCGACTGGTTCCACAAGTACGTGGTCGAGTCCGTCGAGGAACTGCCGAACGTGCTCGGCGCGCACGGCACGAAGACCGCCTACGCGTACGACGGTGCCGCCTGGCGCCTGGCCGACGCGGAGTTCTCCAAGAAGTCCACCCGGACGTACTCGCAGTTCGCCGGCTTCGCCAAGACCACCGTGCTGTCCGGCGTCGACGACCCGGCCATCGGCAGCCGCCGCACCAAGGCCGTCACCCGCTACTTCCAGGGCCTCGGCGACGACGTCACGGTCGAGGACAGCGCGGGCGTGGAGATCGCCAAGGACCGCGAGCCGTTCGCCGGCCGGGTCGCCGAGGAGCTGACCTACTCGTCCGCGACCGCCGCGGACTCCGACTGGCTGACCCGCTCCGTCACGTACCCGGAAGCCACGGAACTCGCTCGCCGCAACCGGGCCGACGGCGTCAGCCCGCTGATCGCGTGGCGGATCACCGAGCCACGGCAGAAGTCGTGGGCCCGGTCGTCCGGCACCGGCGACGACAAGCGCACGACCCGCGAGGTCGAGACCAAAACCACCTTCGAGGGTACGTACGGGCTGCCGACCTTCATCGAATCGCTCGGCGACACCGGCAAGTCCGGTGACGAGTCGTGCACCAGGACGACCTACTACCACCAGACCGGCCGCAACCTGATCGGCCTGACCCAGGAGATGCTCGCCAGCCCGACGCTGTGCGAGAACGCGACGTGGACCGACCTGAAGTCGCTGGCCGGCGGCGGACGCACCGCCTATGACGGCAAGGCGTTCGGGGTCGCCCCGGCGGACAACTCGCGCGGCCTGGTCACCGAGACGTTCTCGCTGAAGGCGGACGGCACCGGCTTCCAGTCCGGCGGCACCACCGAGTTCGACGCGATCGGCCGGGTCATCGCCACCACGGACGTGGACGGCAAGAAGTCCACGATGGAATACCGGCCGGCGACCGGCCAGGCGTTCTGGATCACCACGAAGAACTCGCTCGGCCACACGCAGACCCAGGAGGTGGAGCCCGGCCGCGCCACCACGCTCAAGACCACCGACCTGAACGGTCACGTCAGCGAGGCCCGCTTCGACGCGCTCGGCCGCCTGGTCGAGGCCTGGTCGCCGGGCCGCACGCCGACCGCGACGACGCTGCCGGACTTCAAGGCCGTCTACACCACGCCGGCCGGATCACCGCCGTACGTCACGACGTACACGCGGGGGCACGAGAACAAGACCCAGGTGTCGGTCACGCTGTACGACGGCCTCGGCCGGGAGCGGCAGTCGCAGGAGGAGGCGGTCGGCGGCGGCCGGCTGATCACCGACACGCTGTACAACAGCTCCGGCGAGGTGTGGCAGTCCAACAACGCGTACTTCGCCACCGGTAAGCCCGAGGGTTCGCTGTTCACGCCGCTGGCGGACACGGCCATCCCGAACATGACCCGCTACACGTACGACGGCATGGGTCGTGTTCTTGAGGAACTGCCTGTTCTGAACGGTTCGGCGAAGCCGGAGCGGGCCACCCGCTACGAGTACGGCCTGGACCACTCGACCGTGATCAACCCGGCCGGTTCCAGCTCCTACCGGATCTGGTCGGACGCGAACGGCCGCACGACCCGCATCGACACCTTCACGGACGCGGCGCGGACGACGTTCACCAGCATGCGGTACGAGTTCGACACGCGCGGCCAGATGGTCAAGGCCCGGCACTCGGAGGACCCGGACCGGCCGTGGTCGTGGGGCTTCGACCAGCGCGGCCGCATGATCGTCTCGACCGACCCGGACGCGGGCACGTCGACCACGACGTACGACCACCGGGATCGCCCGGTCACCACGACGAACGCGCGTGGCGTCACGACGTGGACCGGTTACGACGAACTGTCCCGGCCGATCGCGCAGCGGCTCGGGTCGGCCACCGGCCAGCTGCTGGCCGGTTACACCTATGACACGGCGCCGGGTGGCGTCGGACTGCCGGCGTCGGTGACGAGGTACACGAACAACGAGGCGTACACGCAGACGGTCGGCGGCTACACCAACGACTACCAGCCGACGTCGACGACGCTGACGTTGCCGCAGTCGGTGGCGGACACGTGGGGTTTCAAGACCTCGTACACGTACTCGTACACCTACACGGACACGGGTCTGCCGGAGTCGTCGGTGTTGCCCGCGGTCGGGAGCCTGCCGTCGGAGAAGCTGCTGGTCCGGTATTCCAACGACGGCCTGCCGCTGTCGGTGTCCGGCCAGGACTGGTACGGCACGGAGACGGTGTACTCGCCGTACGGGCAGGTGGTTCGGTCGACGCTCGGTTCCCAGCCGTACCGTGTCTGGGCTCTTGCGGATTATGACGAGGCCAGCGGTGAGCTGAAGCGCAGCCAGGTGTTCCGGGAGCAGACCGGTAACAAGCTGCTGGTGTCCGGGAACCTGGTGTCTCAGCGTGACTACGCGTACGACGCGGCCGGGAACATCACCGACATCCAGGAGCGCAGCACCGGTATCGAGGAGCGGCAGTGCTTCACGTATGACGCGCGTGGTCAGCTGACGAAGGCGTGGACGTCGAAGAACGTGATGACGTGCGGTTCCGGCCCGGTCGCCACGGACGGCACGGTGCTGGCCGGTGCGGGCGTGGACAAGACGGGTTACTGGCAGGAGTACACCTACGACCTGCTCGGCAACCGTACGAAGCTGGTCGAGAAGGATCTGACCGGCGACACCGCCAAGGACGCGACGACCACCTACTCCTACGGCGCCGCTGACGGTAGCCAGCCGCGGACGTTGACGAAGGTCGGCAAGAAGTACACGACGCCGGCGGGTGCCCAGGTGACGGCGGAGGCGACGCGGCTGTACGAGTTGACCGGTGAGACGAAGTCGGTCACGTCGATCCAGAACGGTGACAAGCAGGAGCTGTCCTGGACGTATGACGGCCAGATCGAGTCGATCACCGGTCAGGGCGGGACGGGCAAGACCGAGTATGTGGGTCTGGGCGGTAAGTGTCTGGACCTGAAGTCGGGTGTGCCGGCGGCGGGTGTGCCGCTGCAGCACACCGCGTGCAACGGCACCCTGGCCCAGAAGTTCACCTTCACCCCGGCTCCTGGTCAGTCGAACCCGAACCTGGGCACACTGTCGATTCTTCAGGATTGGTGTGTCGTTCCGGCCGGCTCGACCGCGGGTTCTGCGCTGCAGGTGCAGAAGTGTGACGGCACCGCTGCGCAGCAGGTGGCCCGTAACACTTCCGGTCAGCTGATCCACCAGCCGTCCGGTCTGTGCATCGCGGTGCAGAACACGTCTGGTGCAAACGGCACTCCGGTCGTGTTGGCGACGTGCGGTGCTGGTGCCGAGCAGAAGTGGGAGCCGCAGAACCAGACCCGTCACATCTACGGCCCTGGCGGCTCGCGTCTGATCACCGTCCAGGGCCGCCAGGCGACGCTGATGCTGGGCGAGACGACGCTGACCGTGCAGACCGGTGGTGTGCAGGTCTCCGTGCAGCGCAACTACGCCGCCCCCGGCGGCGGGGTGATGCGCTACACGAACGCGTCCGGTTCCGGCATGGTCGCCGTCGCCTCTGACCCGCAGGGCACGCCGTCTGCTGAGGTCGCTTTGGCGGACGGGATGGAGACCCGAATCCGTAAGCAGGACCCGTTCGGTAACCAGCGCGGTGTCGCCACCCTCGGCTCAAAGATGGAGACGAAGGCCGGCTACCTCGGCGCGACTCCGGATGACGCTTCGGGTTACGTGCCGCTGGGTGCGCGTCTGTATGACCCGGTGGTGGGCCGGTTCCTGTCCGCCGACCCGCTGCTGGACTTGGCGGATCCGGTGCAGAACAACGGCTACTCCTACGCCCACAACAACCCGATGACCCTGTCCGACCCGTCGGGCTTGTCGGTGGCGTTGTCGGCGTCGGAGATGGACGCGGCGTACAAGGGTGCGGGTCTGTCGACGGCGCAGGTGGCGCAGGCGCAGGCGGCGATGAACTCGTCGCTGGTGTCGGTCATCCTCGGTGCCGCCTGGAACATTCTGGCCGAGTTCCTGGGCATTAACGACGCGATCAACTGCTTCGGCGGTGACATGTGGGCGTGCGGGTCCTTGATCATCGGTGCTGTTCCGTGGGGCAAGATCGCCAAGATCCCGAAGATCGCCAAGGCCATCGACCTGACGATCTCCGCCGTCAGAGCGTGGCAGACCGCCCGCAAGATCGCCGAACGCGTCATCGCCGCCGCGAAGGCTGCCGAGGCGGCGTTCATCGCGGCTAAGAAGCTGGCTGCGGAGAAGGCGAAGAAGGCCGCGCAGGCTGCGGCGAAGAAGGCCGCCGATCTGGCGAAGACCGCCAGCGCCAAGGCGGCTGACATGACGAAGAAGACCGGCAACCCCGCACAGAAGAGCTCCCAAGCCAAGGCAAACCCGACCAGCTCCTCCGCCGCCAGCAGCGGGGGTGGGGGCGGGAAGAAGCCGGCGGCACCGGCGTCCAAGGGCGATGACACCAGCGGCGGCGGTCGCAGCGACGGCGGCAGTAGCGGGGGTAGCTGCCAAGTGCCCGACAACAGCTTTGTTCCCGGCACTCGGGTCCTCATGGCCGACGGCACGTCGAAGCCAATCGAGGAGGTGAAAACGGGCGACGCCGTTCAAGCCACCGAAGCCGAAACCGGCGAGACCCAGACCAAGACGGTGATCGCAACCATCACGGGTCACGGCGTCAAGCACCTGGTCAAGATCGTCATCGACACCGACGGCGAGCGCGGCACGGACACCGCCGCGATCACCGCAACCGACGGCCACCCCTTCTGGGTCCCTGAACTGGGCCAGTGGCTGGACGCCACCGACCTCCAGCCCGGCCAATGGCTCCAAACCAGCGCCGGCACCTGGATCCAGATCGCCGCCATCGACCGCTGGACTACCCAGTCAGCGACGGTCCACAACCTCGCCATCAGCGACATCCACACGTACTACGTGCTCGCCGGGTCGACCCCTGCTCTCGCGCATAACTGTAATGTAGCGCTTGGGCAGAAAAAGGCAGGAACTTACCAGTGGGCAGAGCAAGAAGGTTTCGAGCATTATGGCAATCTGTCGCCTGATGAGTGGATGGGCCCAGTCAAGGATGACATCAGGAACTCCAAGATAACCCTTCATGTCAATCTAGAGGAAATGGGCAGTTTTGCGGAATCGGCCCGCGTTGGATTTTTGGGGTCCGGCGGAGGCGCGGACCTTGAGATGTCCTGGATAGCTACGGCCGTCATGCGAGGCGAGCGGAGCTGGAAGTCGGTGCTCTTCTATCGAAAAGTGGGTGATGTTATGACGGAGGTCTCCGTTCCTGAACCAGATTGGTCACAGTTCACGCCCTATAAATGGTGGACTGATCCGCCGACTGAGTGCCGATGCTCCAAAGGGAAGTGAAGTGCAGGTGGATCAAATGCTTGCGAATCTGTATCCAGACATAGTTGAACTGGGTGGACTGTCGAATGCTGCTCGAGAGGCGATTGCCGAACGTGGCCTTCTGGTCTCAGTTGGGTCCGATAGTGGGTCTGCCTGGACCGCTCGAGTCGAGGCTGACCGAGGAATCTGCTATCTGAATGTCGGCGCCCGTGAGAGGGTATTCTTTTTCGAGATTCATCGTCGCAACTACAGGATTGTGTGGGCAAGTGGTGCATCTCCTGACTTCGACGTCGTTATCTCTGTCGTTTGTCAATGGCTTCATGGTCGTAGGGCGTTTGAGATAGCTGAAGAGTTTTCTTTCGTCCGCGTCGGGCCGCTTGCCGATATTGATGGAGATTTGAACTTGACGGCAGCGCAGTGGGCATCCCTGCTGGAAGATGAATCCAATCTGAATGAGCGACCGATGCTGGAATCGGCCTTCGGCGACAGGCGGGCTCGTGCCCTCTATCCGGCTTTGACGCATGGCGTTTTGCGATTGAGCTATGATATGGGTCGGACAGGAGGGCGAGAGGTTCGAATCTTTGGCCTAGGGGAAGGCCTCTATCGAGTTGAAGGCCATGGAATCGAAGGCAGCGTAGTGGTCCACTCAATTGCCGAAATTGCCTTCGAATGAATTTTTTCCTCCTGGCTGGCGTTCCGCGTTGACGATCATCACCGGCGACGCTATGCACCGCCAGAAAGACCACGTCGCCTACCTCGCTACCCGCCGCGCCCGCTGGCTCCTCACCGTCGAAGACGACCGGCCCCTCCTGCGAAAACAACTCGCCAGTCTGCCCTGGCGGGCCGTCTCCGACGCCACCCGCGCAGAAGACCGAGGCCACGGACGCCGCAAGATCCGCACGCCGAAAACCCTGACCGTCGCCACCGGAATCGACTTTCCGCACGCCACCTGAGCCGCCTCTTCAGCATCGATGACATTCTCGAATTTGTTCGGACATCCGTTTTCGATGGTCGAACGCATTTGTAGGGAAGTGGACTCTAAAGCGCGGGGAGTGACTCGCTGTGGCTACGCGCTGTAGGCGAGGAAAGGGCCTAAAGCTTGTGCACGCCGACGTAGTCGGCGAGGTGCTGGCCGGTGAGCGTCGACCGTGACCTGACCAAAGCCTCGGGCGTGCCCTCGAAAACGATCTTCCCGCCGTCATGGCCGGCGCCGGGGCCGAGGTCGATGATCCAGTCGGCGTGGGCCATGACGGCCTGGTGATGCTCGATCACGATGACCGACTTGCCGGAGTCGACCAACCGGTCCAGCAGGCCGAGGAGCTGCTCCACGTCGGCCAGGTGGAGGCCGGCGGTGGGCTCGTCGAGGACATAAGTGCCGCCCTTCTCGCCCATGTGGGTGGCGAGCTTCAGGCGCTGGCGTTCGCCGCCGGAAAGCGTGGTCAACGGCTGCCCGAGCGTCAGATAGCCCAGCCCGACATCGACGAGGCGGGTGAGGATCGCGTGGGCGGCGGGCGTCCGGGCTTCGCCCTCGCCGAAGAAAGCCGCCGCCGCCGCGACCGGCATGGTCAGCACCTCGCTGATGTTCCGCCCGCCGAAGCGATACTCCAGCACCGACGCCTGGAACCGCTTCCCCTCGCAGTCCTCGCACGTGGTCGCCACCCCGGCGATCATGCCGAGATCGGTGAAGATCACCCCGTTGCCGTTACACGTCGGGCAGGCACCCTCGGAGTTCGCACTGAACAGCGCAGGCTTGACCCCGTTCGCCTTCGCGAACGCCTTACGGATGGGCTCCAGCAAGCCGGTATACGTGGCCGGGTTGCTGCGCCGGGAGCCGCGGATCGCGCCCTGGTCGATCGCCACGACGCCATCCAGCGGCGCGACCGAGCCGTGGATCAGCGAGCTCTTGCCGGACCCGGCCACCCCGGTGACCACGACGAGCACGCCGAGCGGCACATCCACGTCCACACCGCGCAGGTTGTGTAGCTCAGCACCGCGGATCTCAATTTTGCCAGTAGGCGTACGCACCGACGGCTTCAACGAAGCCCGATCGTCGAAGTGCCGCCCGGTAACGGTGCCACTGCCACGCAGGCCGTCAACCGTCCCCTCGAAACACACCTCACCACCCCCGGTCCCCGCGCCGGGACCCAGGTCGACGATGTGGTCCGCGATCGCGATCGTCTCCGGCTTGTGCTCGACCACCAGCACCGTGTTGCCCTTGTCCCGCAACCGGAGCAGCAGGTTGTTCATCCGCTGGATGTCGTGCGGGTGCAGCCCGGTGGTCGGCTCATCGAAGACATACGTGACATCGGTCAGCGGCGACCCCAGGTGCCGGATCATCTTGACCCGCTGCGCCTCCCCGCCGGAAAGCGTGCCCGCCGGCCGTTCCAGCGACAGGTAACCCAGCCCGATCTCGGTGAACGAGTCCAGCGTGTGCCGCAACGTGTCCAGCAGCGGCGCCACCGACGGCTCCTTCAGCGACGCAGCCCACGCCGCCAGATCGGAGATCTGCATCGCGCACGCGTCCGCGATGCTGATCCCCTTGATCTTGCACGCGCGCGCCCCCTCGCTCAGCCGGGTCCCGTCGCACTCCGGGCAGGTCTGGAACGTGACCGCCCGCTCGACGAACGCGCGGATGTGCGGCTGCATCGCCTCCACGTCCTTCGACAGATACGACTTCTGGATCGACGGAATCAGCCCCGTATACGTCAGGTTGATGCCGTCCACCTTGATCTTCGTCGGTTCCCGATAGAGAAGATCGTGCATCTCCTTCTTCGTGAACTTCTTGATCGGCTTGTCCATGTCGAACCAGCCGCTCCCCGCGAAGATCCGCCCGTACCACCCCTCCATGCTGTAGCCCGGAATGGTCAGCGCGCCCTCGCCCAGCGACTTCGTGTCGTCGTACAGTGCGGAAAGGTCGATGTCGTTGACGGTGCCGCGTCCTTCGCACCGCACGCACATCCCACCGACCCGGGAGAACGTCGCCTTCTGCGCCTTGGTGGCGGCCCCGCGTTCGACGGTCAGCGCCCCGCTGCCGCTGACCGACGCGGTGTTGAACGAGAACGCGCTGGGCGGCCCCAGATAGGGCTTGCCGATCCGGCTGAACAGGATGCGCAGCAGCGCGTTCGCGTCGGTCGCGGTGCCCACGGTGGAGCGCGGGTCCGCGCCCATCCGCTGCTGGTCCACGATGATCGCCGTGGTCAGCCCGTCCAGCACGTCGACGTCCGGCCTCGCCAGCGTCGGCATGAAACCCTGGACGAACGCGCTGTACGTCTCGTTGATCATGCGCTGGGACTCGGCCGCGATGGTGGCGAAGACCAGCGAGCTCTTGCCGGAGCCGGACACGCCGGTGAACACGGTCAGCCGCCGCTTCGGCAGCTCGACGCTGATGTCCTTGAGGTTGTTCTCCCGGGCGCCGTGCACCCGGATCAGGTCGTGGCTGTCGGCGACGTGACTCATGAGACCCCTCAGGCCTGCTGGATGCGGATCAGGTTTCCGGCCGGGTCGCGCACCGCGCAGTCGCGCACCCCGTACGGCTGGTCGGTCGGCTCCTGCACGATGTCCGCGTCCGCGGCCTGGAGCCGGTCGAACGTGGTCTCCAGGTCCCTCGTGGCGAGCAGGATGCCGGCGTACGTGCCCTTCGCCATCATCTCGGTGATGACGCGGCGCTCGTCGTCGGTGATGCCCGGGTCGACCGCGGGCGGGGTGAGCACGATCGACGTGCCGGGCTGGCCGGGCGGGCCGACGGTCAGCCACCGCATGCCGCCGAACCCGACGTCCTTGCGCACCTCGAAACCGAGCAGGTCGCGGTAGAAGCCGAGCGCGGCCTCCGGGTCGTCCTGCGGCAGGAAACTGGCGTTGATGGAGATGTCCATGCCGCTCACCCTAGGCGTGCCGCGGTGACCTGGACTTCTCCATTCCTGACGGCATTCCGGACCGGCCGGGTGACCGCCTTCGCCACGCACGACGGCAACTCAGCGGCGGCGACAGACCGCCGGTAGACGCCCGGTGACACGCCGACCAGCTCGGTGAACCGGGTGGTGAACGTGCCCAGCGAGGCGCAGCCGACCGCGAAGCAGACGTCGGTGACGCTCAGGTCGCCGCGCCGCAGCAGCGCCATCGCACGCTCGATCCGCCGGGTCATCAGGTACGAGTACGGCGACTCACCGTACGCGAGCTTGAACTGCCGGCTGAGGTGCCCGGCGGACATGTGCACGTCCCGGGCCAGCGCCTCCACGTTCAGCGGCTGCGCGAACTCGCGGTCCATCCGGTCGCGGACGCGGCGCAGCAGCTTGAGATCGCGCAGGTGCGGAGTGCTCACTGCGCGATGATGCCACAGCCTCAGGCGAACCAGAGCGCGATCCGGTGGTCTTCATCCGTCACGTAGTACGGATGCCCGTCGATCTCGGCCAGGCCCTCCACGTTCCGGAACGGCGCGAGCTCGGCGACGACCTCACCATGACAATGAGGCAGCGAGAACCGCACGTGCCGGCACTCCACGCCGCCGCCGTGCGGGTGGTCGTCGATCAGGATCGAGCCCTTGTTCAGCGCGTCGATCGAGCCGATCACCGCGTCGAAGCTGCCGTCCGGGCGCGCGGTGATCGCCCGGAAGCCGGTCAGCGTGCCCGGCGGCGTGACGCCGGTGAGCACGTGCACGCCGGCCACCTCGGGCCAGGTGCGCGCGTCGTCGTCGAACATCGCCTCGACGCCGTCGATCTCCAGCAGGATCGGCTCACCGGCGGTGGTGACCGGGAAGCGCAGCCCGAGCAGCAGCGTGCCGGCCGGGGTGAACGCGGCGGCCTCGACGTTCACCGGGTGGTCGCCCGGGGCCAACCGCCGGGTCCACCGCTTGCCGCGGGCGGTGCCGCGCTGCGTGGTCTCCACGATGAACCGGGCCTGGGAGCGCTCGCCGGGCGGCAGCGTGTCGATGCCGTGGGCACGCAGCGCGTCGTTGAACGCCCGGTGCAGCCGGAACTGATTGCGGACGATCTGGATCGGCACCGGGCCGCGCGCCGCGTCCGCCTCGCGGAACCGGGAGAAGAACGCGCGCCGCGGGCGCAGCGGGCCGGCCTTCGAGCCGAAGTGCGAGCCGATCGCGTAGACCCAGCCGTCCTTGTAGGCCAGCGCCTCGCCGTCCTCGGTGCGGCCCGCCTCCCGGCCGGGCAGCACGCTCAGGTGATGGGCGAACCAGTGGCCGGGGTGGTCGTCCTTCTCCAGCAGCAGCGCCAGGCACTCCTCGACCGGGCCCTCGTCCAGCACGGTCCAGAAACCGTGCCGGGCACCGTGCGCGGCCAGCAGAGCCTTCGAGTGTACGGGTAGCAGGTCACTGGCCTCGTTGCCCGCGACGGCGAGCTCGACGGATGTCAGGTGGTCCACCGACACAGAGTAGGAGGTCGTGACCAGGGCCGGAACCTCAATCGAAGCGCCGGCCCTGACTTGAGACTCAGACGAGCGCGTGCTCGCCGCGCTGCTTGAGCTCGTCGACGAGCTGCTTGACGTCCTGCGCGCGGTCGCGCGGGCAGACCAGCACCGCGTCCTCGGTGTCCACCACGATCAGGTCGCGGACGCCGAGCGCGGCGACGAGGCGGCCGGAGTGCGGCACCACGACCAGGTTGCTGGCGTCGCGGATCAGCACCTTCGGCTTGTCACCGGACGTGTCGCCGCCGAGCACCATGTTGCCGGACTCGTCCGTGCTGAGCACCTCGCCGAGCGTGTGGAAGTCGCCGACGTCGTTCCAGCCGAAGTCGCCGGAGACGGTGGCGACCTGGCCGGCCGCGGCCGCGCCCTCCATCACCGCGTAGTCGACGGAGATCTTCGGCAGCGTCGGCCACACCTCGCCGAGCACGTCCTCCTGCTCCGGGCTGTCCCACGCGGCCGCGATGCGCGAGATGCCGGCCGCGAGCTGCGGCTGCTGGCGGCCCAGCTCGGCGAGGAAGACGTCGACGCGCCAGACGAACATGCCGGCGTTCCACCGGTAGCGGCCGGACGTCACGTACGACTCGGCGACCTCGAAGGACGGCTTCTCCTTGAACTCCGCGACGCGCAGCAGCGGGCCGCCGTCGATCGCGTCACCGCACTCCAGGTAGCCGTACCCGGTCTCGGGGTGGGTGGGGTTGATGCCGACCGTCATCAGCAGGCCGGACTCGGCACCCTTGATCGCGTCCTTGAGCACCTCGACGTACGCGGCGCCGTCCGCGATCAGGTGGTCGGCCGCGAACGAGCCCATCACGGCTTCCGGCTCGCGGCGCGCGATCACGGCCGCGGCCAGCGCGATCGCGGCGCACGAGTCACGCGGCGACGGCTCGACCAGGATGTTGCCCTCGGGCAGGCCGGACAGCTGCCGGGCCACCGCGGCGGCGTGCGACACGCCGGTCACCACGAGCGTCCGCTCCGCCGGGGCCAGCGGCGCCAGGCGAGCCACGGTGGCCTGCAGCAACGACTCGTCGGTGCCGGTCAGCGGGTGCAGGAACTTGGGGTGACCGGCACGGGACAGCGGCCACAGACGCGTGCCGCTTCCGCCCGCCGGGATGACGGTGTAGAACATGGGCGCCATCATGCCCGGTCAAGATGAGTGCTCAAGCGTGCCACACATATACAGATGGTAACGATCAGTTACGCACCGATTACTTAAACGGGCATTGCCGGTTACTCCGGGTCAGGCCGCCGCGCGCGTCCACGCGGCGACGTGCACGTCCGCGCTGGACTCCCAGGTGAACTCCTTCGCGCGGTCGAAGCCGGCCTTCGCCAGCGACCGCCGGCGTGCCTCGTCGTCCAGCAGCGCACCCAGGTCGGCCGCGATCTGGTTGGGCGCCTCGGACGTGTAGGCCACCGCGTCGCCACCGACCTCCGGCAGCGACAGCCGCGGCGTGGTGAGCACCGGGGCGGCGCACGCCATCGCCTCCAGGATCGGCAGACCGAAACCCTCACCGTACGACGGGTACGCCGCGACGAGCGCGCCGCCGAGGAAGCCGGGCAGGTCCGCGTAGCGCAGGTAACCCGGGCGCAGCAGGCGCAGGTGCGGCGGGACCTCGGACACGGCCCGGTCGATGTCGTCGTCGTGCCCCTGACCACCCGCGATGACCAGCGCCGGCGGATCGTCCCGCTCGGCGACCGCGCGCGCCCAGCCGCGGATCAGGTTCGGCACGTTCTTCCGCGGCTCCTTGGCGCCGAGGAACGCGACGTACTGCATGCCGCCGAGGCCGAGCCGGGCCCGGACGCGCGCCTTCTCCTCGTCGGTGGGCGCGTGGAACGCGGTGTGGTCGACGCCGTGGTACGCCACGTCGATCATGGTCGGGTCCGCATCCAGCAGCCGGATCAGCTCGTCGCGGGTGGCCTTGCTGGGCACGATCACCCGGTTGGCCCGGCGCAGCGACGTCTTGATCGCGCTGCGGAAGAACGTGCGCTTGGACTTGTCGTAGTGCTCCGGCTCGGTGAAGAACGTGGCGTCGTGGACGGTCACGGTCACCGGGCACATCGCGCGCAGCGGGCAGGTGTAGAACGGCGAGTGCAACACCCGCGCGCCGACCTGCTGGGCCAGCATCGGCAGGCCGGTCTGCTCCCAGGCGAGCCGGGCCGGGCGGTGCGCGACCGCGGCCGGTGCGGCGATGATCTCGGCGCCGGGCAGCATGCGCGCGTATCGCTCGGTGTCCGTCCGCAGCGCGACCACGGCCAGGTCGACCGCGCTGCCGACCATGCCGCCGAGCGCGCCGAGCAGGCCGTCGACATATCTGCCGACCCCACCGCGGTCGGCGGGGACGCTGGTGGCGTCGACGAGAACTCGGGGCGGTTGACCGGCGGTCACAGGGCGACTCCTCGATCTGTCAGTGAATATCGATCCGGGTGCGAAAACATGCGGCGCGGGGGCACGGCGACCGGAGCAAGCCTACGCCGATCCGGTTCTGCGGCGATGTCCACGACGCGACGGTAAGGGGTCTTTCCATCCACCGATCACACGGCATTGTCGGATCTTCCGCTCACCCTCATCGCCGTGAGCAAGAGCGGTCACACTCCGTACACCTTGATGGTCCTGCTCTGAAGATTTTGACCGATTGCAACGCCGTGACCTGGTCCGGTTCAACGCCCAGCACCGAATTCGCAGGATGTGCACATCACTGCGTCGCGTGACGCCGTGCGGCGAGTTGCTCGAACGCGGTCAGCGACTCCGGGTTCGCCAGTGCGCCCTTCGCGGCCGCCGCCCCGGCCGGTGTCCCGCCGAGGATGCGCTTCACCGGCACCTCCAGCTTCTTCCCGGACAGCGTCCGGGGCACCGCGCCGACCGGATGGATCTCGTCCGGCACGTGCCGCGGCGACAACCCGGTGCGCAGCGCATGCCGCAGTGCGTCCAGATCAAGATCAAAACCCGCCGACGGTACGACGAAGAGCAGCAACTCGTCGCTCTCCTCCAGGTGCACGACCAGTGAGTCCGCGACCTCGTCCAGGCCCTCCACCACCGAGTAGAACTCCGCGGTGCCGAGCCGCACGCCGCCCCGGTTCAGCGTGGCGTCGGACCGGCCGGTGATCACGCAGGAGCCGTCCTCGCCGATCGTGATCCAGTCGCCGTGCCGCCACACGCCCGGGAACACGTCGAAGTACGCCTCCCGGTACCTGCTCCCGTCCTCGTCGCCCCAGAACCCGACCGGCATGCTCGGCATCGGCGCCGTGATCACCAACTCGCCGAGCTGGTCCAGCACCGGCTTGCCGGCCGGGTCGAACGCCTCCACCCGCGCGCCGAGCGCCCGGCAGGCGATCCGGCCGGCGTGCACCGGCAGCAGCGGCGAGCCACCCACGAACCCGGTGCACACGTCCGTACCGCCGGAGAGCGAGTCCAGCCGCACGTCCCGGCCGACCGCGTCGTAGACCCAGTCGAAGCCCTCGGCCGGCAGCGGCGCGCCGGTCGAGCCGATGCCGCGGAGTCCGGGCAGCTCCGGTGGCCGCACGCCAGCCTTCCGGCAGGCCATCAGGAACGGCGCGGACGTGCCGAAATAGGTCGTTCCGGTCTCCGCGGCCAGCCGCCACATCGCGCCCAGGTCCGGATGCGCCGGGTTGCCGTCGAACAGCACGATCGACGCGCCCACGGCCGGGCCGGAGACCAGGAAGTTCCACATCATCCAGCCGGTGGTGGTGAACCACAGGAACCGGTCGCCCGGGCCCAGGTCGTGGTGCAGCGCCAGCATCTTCAGGTGCTCCAGCAGGATGCCGCCGTGCCCGTGCACGATCGGCTTCGGCAGCCCGGTCGTGCCGGACGAGTAGAGCACGTACAGCGGATGGTCGAACGGCACCGGCTCGAAGCGCAGCGGCTCGGCGGTCGGCGCGGCCAGCTCCGCCCACGGCTCCGCGTCCCCCTCGTCGTCACCCAGATAGGTGATCATTACGGCGTGGGTGAGCGACGGCAGCGCGGCCCGGATCTCCGCGACCTCGGCACGCCGGTCGATCGCCTTCTCGCCGTACCGGTAGCCGTCCACCGCCACCAGCAGCTTCGGCGCGATCTGCCGCCAGCGGTCGATCACGCTGCGGACGCCGAACTCCGGGGCGCAGGACGAGAAGATCGCGCCCAGGCTGGCCGTGGCCAGCAGCAGGACCAGCGTCTCCGGGATGTTCGGCGCGTACGCCACCACCCGGTCACCGCGCCGGACGCCTCGGGCGCGCAGACCCGCCCGTACCCTCGCGACCTGGTCTTTCAGGTCCTCGGCGGTCAGATCCTGGGGCGCCCTGGTCTGGCTTCGGGCCAGCACCACCGGGCCTTCCCCGGTGCCTTTCCGCAGAACGTGCTCGGCGTAGTTGAGCGTCGCGCCCGGGAACCAGCGTGCGCCCGGCATCGCCGGATCGGCCAGCACCTGCCGCGGCGGGTCGTAGGCGTGCACGCCGAAGTGCTCCCAGATCGACGACCAGAACGCCGGGAGATCGGCGACCGACCATTCCCAGAGCGCGCGATAGTCCGCGAAGCGCAGCCCGCGTTCCCGTTCCAGCCAGGCCAGATAGGCGCCGACCCGGCTGGTG
Organism: Catenuloplanes indicus; assembly: GCF_030813715.1. Lineage (NCBI taxonomy): Bacteria > Bacillati > Actinomycetota > Actinomycetes > Micromonosporales > Micromonosporaceae > Catenuloplanes > Catenuloplanes indicus. The sequence continues at coordinate 3,835,933 of NZ_JAUSUZ010000001.1, read as the reverse complement.
TCGCGGACGTCGTCAGGTGGTGACCACAGCGGTGTGCCCATGTCATGATGGTGCCCTAATAAGCGTTAAGGAGTAAGTGGACTTTCGCGGTGCGTCCCAGAGATGACCGGAAAGCCGGAAAACGGTACGGTGCGCGCTATGCGACACATCTGGAGTCTGATAGCCGGGTTGGTGGCGGCACCACTGACGTGGCTCCTGCTCGCCACCGGCCAGGCCTCCTCCTCCGAGCTGATCGCCGGCTGGGTGGCCGCCGGTCGCGGGTGGGACACCCACGACCTGATCGAACCGGCCGCGTTCCTGCTCGTCGCCGGCGTCCTGCTCGGCATCGTCGCCACGCTGCGCATCTCGCCCGTGGGCCCGCTGGTCGCCGGACTGCTGCTGATCTCGGGGTACGTGGCCACGTTCATCGACCCGCTGGCGGTCCGCGACGTCCTGCCGAACGACTGGGTGATCCTGGACCGTCCGGTCCCGCTGCACGTGCCGCTGAACAACGGGACGCTGGCCGTTCTTGGGGTGCTGCTGCTGGTGGCGCCGTTCAGCATCCAGCGCTGGCGCCGGTGGCCGGTCGCGGCGGCCGCACCTGCCGCTGAGGCTCCCGACACTGACGAGACCGGCGACGCGGCCGCGACGTCCGAGACCTTCGCCGGATCCGGGGCCTCCGAGGCGTCCAGCGCTTCCGATGTGTCCGAGTCCGACGATGTCACCCAGGAGCTGCGGCCAGTGTCGCCGGCCGGTCGGCCGGTCGATCCGGCTCCCGCCGCGCTTCCCACGCACCCCGGGCAGGCCGTGTCCTCAGCGCCGCCGGCCCCGGCCGCGCCGACGGCACCTCCGGTGGTCGCCGCGCCGCCGAAGCCGGCCGCGCCGCTGACGCTGGCCAGCGTGTCCGTGCCGGGGCCGGTCGTGGAGAGCCCCGCGACGAAGCGGGCGAAGGGCAGCGCCACGCCGCCCGCCCCTCCGCAGCCGACGCCGCAACCGGTCCCGCAGCCGCAGCCGGGGGACCCCGCGCGCCGGCCGGCGCCCGGCCGCCCCGCACCGACCGCCCCCGAGGGCCCCGCCCCCGACGACCCGCAGGTGCCGACCGCGCGCCGCCCAGAGTCACCCTGGTCCCAGCCCCCGAGCGGCCCGGCCAACCGCACCAGGACCCCCGGGCTAGGCGGCTCGTCGGTATCGTGAGTCCGGTAGCCAAGGACGCTCCAGGAGGTGGGTATGACTGTCGAGATGGTCGCGCCGGACTGGATGCACGAGCTGGTCACAGCCGAGCAGTACGCGACATGGACACCTGAGCAATGCGCGGGCATCGAGATCGTGGATGGGATGATTCTCGTGAGTCCGAGCGCATCCAAGCGGCACAATCGTCTGGCCCGGCTGCTGGCGAATTCCCTGGACGCCGCGGCGGGGCCCGACTGGAACGCGGACACCGACTTCGACGTGCGCCTCCATGACGTCCCGCTGAACAACCGTCGCCCCGATGTCACGGTGTACCGGGCGGACACCATCGACGTCGCCCCGACCCGACCCGAGCACGTGCTTCTCGTGGTCGAGGTGGTCTCACCCGGATCGGAGACGACCGACCGCATCGTCAAGGCCGAGCAGTATGCGCGAGTGGGGATCCAGTTCTACTGGCGTGTCGAGCAGGCCGCCACCGGCGTACCCATCGTCTACACATACGTCCTCGACCCGGCAGCCGGCCGCTACCGCGACGGCGAGGTCTTCACCGGCACGGTGAAGCTGACCGCGCCCTTCCCCATCGAGGTCGATCTCAGCCAGATCTGACGCCACCTCCCATCACGGCGGGGTACTCAGTGAGCCATTTCGCATAACGGACCGAGCAGTGCCTGACGGCCGGAGTCGAGGCCGTCGCCGCCACCGATAGCGTTCCTGCTCACCGTGCCGGCGGATCGGGACAGTGAGGTGATCAAAACTGCGGATGGACGATGAGATCGCGGAGGGGTGGAACAGCCTGAGCGAGGCTCCTGTGAGGGCATCGGATCTTGGTCGACTGCTGTATTAAGAGCGCATGTGGCGCCGTTTGAACGGCGTCCGGACGGTGCCACCGGCGCCCTGGTAGCCCTTGTCCGCGAAGGTCATCACGTTCGCCCCGTGACGCTTGTGTTTGCCGGAGTAGTAGGGCTTCTGGTCGGCAACCCGGTCGATCGGGATCAGGGTGCCGTCGAGGATCGCGTACGCCAGCAGTCGGATGCACCGCATCGCGGCGTCCAGGTCGTCGGCGGCTGCCCGGCCCTGATACTGACCTTCGTCCTATCTGAACTGCACCGCCACGAGTATCGGCGGAGCGCCAATGCCGCCGACTACGCCACCCGGCAGCCCGTGGCATGCCGAAACGGTCCCAACCCTTACCGAGGTAACCTCAATGTCCCGTACGTCAAATTACCTGGGACGCGCGCGACACTAAAATGTATTCCACTCCACCCGGGGAATACTGTCGTATGGACTGTCCAGCCAACCTTCAATGACGAACACCGGCCTTGTCAAGACCACGTCACCGGCACGCTGAACGCGCATCAAAAAGCCAAGATCTGGCGAAGACGGAATACCCTCCTCTGAATACCTGAGGCGCAGATCATATAATTCAGTGTAATTTTCGATCCAGGCTCCATAACCTGAAGGGGCACGCCCGACAAGTTCGCGGCTATCGTGCAGAACCTGTGGGCCGGAAATCGCATCAACCGCAATGCCGGAAAGCATTCGCGAGTCGGAATAATATGCAGAAAGTCCGACATCAGCAAATCGCGCCCAAGGTCCACCGTTGGAGGTGATAATCGCATCAGTCGTCGCGCCACCAGCGGAAGCGACCACGTCAATCACCTCCGAATGCCGCATACCGAAATTCAAGCCACCAACGCATACGAAAGGAATGTAAGACCAAGCGGGCCGTGGTGGGATGTTGATGTCATTTACCGACAATTATCTACCTACGTCCCTTCAGTGTGGTGTGCTCACCCTCACCGGCACCCCACCAAACATGCATTGTATATCCCTTTGGCAGCATGTCCTGAACTGACTCAGTGCAGTTAATCAAATTACTACAAAGTCCACCCTTATTGTTGATTGCCACATGCACCTCCGCTATCACCGGTACGCCGCGGGCGCTCGAACCCAGCGCGGAGGTCTCGCTGCTGCGCATCGCCCGGGAAGCGCTCACCAACGCGGCCAAGCACGCCCCCGGCGTACCCGTGCGAGTGTGGCTTGATTTTGCTGGGCCGCAGGCCCGGTTGTCGGCGCCCGTAACCGCACCGAAGCCACCCGCCAGCGCTGGACCGCCTGACGCCCACCCCACCACGTCCGCGTGACCGGTGAGGCGATCCGATGGTCGCATGCCCGTCGGGTATGCGACGGGCGCTGGCGTGTCGCTTGGCCCACCGTGTGCACTGAGGACTCGCGTGCGGCCGGAAAGGGATGCCGATGCGGCGCTGGTGGAGGGCCCTGGGAGCTACCGAACGGATCACGGCGGTAGGCGTGCTGGTGACGGCGATCGTCGGGATCGTCGCGGCGGTACCGGCCTATGTCGCGATCGTCGGGCACCGAAGCTCGCCGCAGACGAGCCAGTCGACCGGCGCGGAGCCACCGATGAGGCCGACGCCGATCGCCTCATCCGGTGCCCCCACCCCGAGCATCACCGGCCCAGCCGCCACTGCGAGCCCGACGCTCGCGCCGGCGACGACCGGCCCGCCGACGATCGGCCCGGCGACGACCGGCCCGGCACCACCGCCCGAACCGCAACCGACGCCTGAACCTCCGCCGGTCACTTTCGCGATCACCAGCGCGACGACGGTGCCGAACTGCTCCGACGTCACCGGCACCGGGGAACGCCCGGCGGCCGGGCGCACCGCGGTGATCTTCGTACGCGTGGAAGGACACTTGGACTACTTCTACGAGCAGCCGGTGCGGTTCGCGCCCGACGGGCGCAGCTGGCGCGCGAACCGGGTCGTGATCGGTGATGCCACGTCCGCCGGACAGCGCTTCGAGCTACACCTCTACCTGGTCAGCGACACGTACGCCGAGGAACTCGCCGGGCACGACGGCACACCGTATTCCGTACCGAGCGTCCCGGGCGATCGGCTGACCTCGGCCACGGTCACCCGGGACGGCAACCTCGGCAACTGCTGACCGGCTACGGGGTCCCGAACCGGGGCGCCGGTCCGGGTGCCCTCGTGGATCAGGCCCATTGGCGACGTTCACGGGCAGCGTGGACGGCCTCGCAGCCGAACGCTCGTCCCGGCCGAGCGAGATCCGGCCGGTAGTGCTGCAGCACGGGTCCTGATTGTGCCAGCACGATCAGGCCGGGCCGACCGCCAGGAGGATGGGCGGGACGTCGGTGAGGGTGGCCGAGGCGAGGCCCTCGGCGGCGAGGGAGGCGCGCAGGCGGTGGACGTCGGCGCCGAAGCGGATCAGTGCGGGGACGGAGTCCGCCGGCGGGGTGCAGATGATCAGGTCGGTGGTGGCGGCCGGGATCTCGACGCCAGGCGGCGGCGTCTCGCGTACCGTGGCGGGGTTTTTCTCGTGGGTGAAGAGCGTGCCGGGGGCGGCGGCGGGCAGCGCGTGGGAGATGGCGCGGATGACGGCGGCGGTGTCCTCCGCGTCGGGGAGCGCGGGCGCGTGGAACAGCGGCGCGGGCGGCAGGTCGGCGGCGTCGCGCAGGCCGGCGGCGCGCGCCTCGGTGGTGCCGAGCGCGAACATGTCGGTGGCGCCGTCGCGGACCATGACGCGGGCGCCGGGGCCGTCACCGTCCGGCACCGGGAAACGGTAGCCGCGGACCACGGCCACCGGTACGCCGTCGGCCTTGCCCTTGACCAGGTCGGCGGCGGCGGCCAGCTCGTCCGCGACCGCGATCTGGGTGACGTGGAGTTCGTTGCCGAACGAGTCGGTGCGGCCGCGGTGGTCGTCGATCGGGTCGAGGCCGGCGACGCCGAGTGCGACGTCAGTGAGGCCGTTGCGCCAGGGGCGGCCCATGGTGTCGGAGACGATCACGGCGACGGTACGGGACGTGAGCGCGTGCAGCGCGGTGCGCAGTGCGCGGGCCGAGGCGTCCGGGTCTTCGGGGAGCAGCACCAGGCGGTCCGGCTCGACGTTGGAGGCGTCGATGCCGGCGTTCGCCATGACGAAGCCGTGGTGGGTCTGCACGATCCGGGCCGGGCCGCGGCTGGCGACCACCCGGGCGGTCTCGGCCCGCAGCACCTCGGCCTTGGCGGCGTCGCGCTCCGGTCCCTCCGCGGCGGGCACGGTGACCAGCCGGCCCTCGGACTTCGAGACGATCTTGGAGGTGACCACCAGGACGTCGCCGTCCTGCAGCCACGGCGCGGCCTCGGTGATCGCGGCGGCCAGGTCGTCGCCGGGCCGGATCTCGCCGATGCCGGCGACGGGCAGGACCATCAGGTCGGTCACGGGACTCTCTCCGCTCTTTCTCTTCACCACGCCGATGCCGGTTCGTCGCGGCCGGTGCCGATTCACGTGTAGCCGCTCGCACGTCGCTGCGGCGAGGCGGGAGAAGCCGGGAAACCGGCGGCGCCGGATCACCGGAATCGCTGCGCGGCGACGTGCTGTTCCCGTGCAAGCCCTACGCCGTGGAAACGATCATCGGTGGTGGCGGGTTTCACTCGGTCAGCGCGAGGGCGGCGGCCACGATCGCGGCGGTCGCGTCCTCGTCGGTCATCCAGAGCGGCGCGGACGCGACCCGGACGCCGGGGACGGTGATCCCGTCGTCGGTGGTGTCGACCAGCCAGCCGTCCAGCAGCCCGCCGTCGGAGCGCGCCCCGTAGAGGCCGCCGACACCGGCCGCGGTGCACTCGACTCCGATGGTGGCCAGGCACTTGTCGGCCATGCCGCGCACCGGGGAGCCGCCGATGATGCCGGACACGCCGACGATCGGTGCGGGCGCGGCGAGCAGCGCGTCGCGCAAGCCGGGCACGGCCAGGATCGGTGCGATGCTCACCACCGGGTTGCTGGGCGCGATCAGAATCACCTCGGCGGCCGCGATCGCGTCGAGCACGCCGGGTGCGGGCTTCGCCGCGTCCGCGCCGACGAAGACGAACCGGCTGGTCGGTACGTTGCCGCGGTGCCGGACCCACCACTCCTGGAAGTGGATCGCGCGCCGGCCCTCGCCGGGCAGGTCCACCACGACGTGGGTCTCCAGGCGGTCGTCGGTGGCCGGGATCAGCCGGACGCCGGGGTTCCACCGGGTGCAGAGCGCCTCGGTGACCTGGGACAGCGGGTAGCCGGCGTCGAGCATGGTGGTGCGTACCAGATGGGTGGCTATGTCCTTGTCGCCGAGGCCGAACCAGGTCGGCTCCGCGCCGTACGCCTTGAGCTCGCCGCTGACCGTCCAGGTCTCGCCGGCCTGACCCCAGCCGCGCTCGGCGTCGTGCGCGCCACCCAGCGTGTACATGACGCTGTCCAGGTCCGGGGAGATCCGCAGACCGTGCATGCGCGTGTCGTCCGCGACGTTCACCACCGCGGTGACGTCGCTCTCCGGCAGGGTACGGGCGTGCGCCCGCACACCCTGGAGGAAACGGGCACCGCCGATGCCGCCGGCCAAGACCGTGATGCGCATGCCCCCAATCCTTACTCATCGCGCCGGAGGCCGGTCGCGGCGGTCCGGGGCGGACGCTAGGCTGCGCGGGACAACCGCGCCGAACACAACGACGCACATGACTTCCCAGGGGGAGCCGTGACCACCCAACCCGACCCGGCAGCAGCCGGACAGCACCCGGCGCCGGCCGGTAAGAAGCCGGTCCGCGAGCTGGTCGAGCCGCTGCGTGAGATCGCGGCCTTCGTCCTGCTCGGCGCGAACGCGGTCTTCCTGTTCATCGCGTTCCTCAACCTGTCGGTGCAGTTCGGCTACGGCGCGAGCGCGTTCACCGACCGGGCCGCCGCGTCGTTCGGCGACTTCATCAACCTGGTCACCATCGGCTTCCCGCTGATCGCGGTGCTGCTGGCGGTGTTCGTCGCACCTGCGGCGTCGCGGGCGAAGCTGATCGTCACGGTCGCGCTGGCGGAGTTCGCGGTGTCCGCGTTCTTCGGGCTGCTCTTCGGCCTGATGGTCGGCGTGGTCAGCCTCGCGGCCGGCTCGGTGCTGAACGGTTTCACCGCGTTGCTGGCACGCCTGGCCTGGGCCGCGGTCCTGGGCCTGGTGGCGTACGGCGTGTGGACGATCTTCCAGGCGCACTACTACACGCCGCGGCCGAAGCCGGCGCCGCCGGTCCCGGGCATGTACGGGCAGCCGGGGCCGTACCCTGGCCAGCCCTACCCGGGTCAGCCGTACCCCGGCCAGCCCTACCCAGGCCAGCCACAGCACCCCGGCCAGCCGCAGCAGCAGGGTCAGCACGTGCAGTACGGGTTCCCGCCGCAGCAGCAGTACGGTGCGCCGTACGGCGACCCGCAGAACTTCGGGGCGGACCAGACCGCCGCATACCCGGTGCAGCCGCCGCCCGCCGGTTCACCGGCCGTGCCGCAGTACCCGGACCCGCAGTCGGCACCCCCGGCACCGCAGCAGCAGTACTACCCGGCGGCGCCGCAGTCCGGCCCGCCCGCACCGCAGTCCGCGCCGCCGGTCCAGCCTGCTTCGGACCAGCCCGCTCCGCATCAGTCCGCTCCGGGGCAGCCCACGCCGGGGCAGCCCATGCCGGGGCAGCCGTTCCCGGGCCAGCCGCAGGGTGCGGGTTACCCGCCGGCCGTGACCGAGCAGCCGCCGCGAGACGCGGACAATCGCTGACCCATTTATTCCGCTCAGTCGAACACGGGCCGTGTGATCACAATTACCGGGGGGTGGACCTCCGGTAAGGGGTGATCCACGGCCTAGGCTCATCGAATGGCCGAGACAGCATTCGGGGAAGAGCAGCCGACCGAGGCGAGCATCCGGCGCGCGCTGCGCCGCGCCGCCGACGGCAAGTCCCTCGACGCGGACGAGGCGACCACGCTGCTCGCCGCCCGTGGTGAGCAGCTCGACGAGCTGCTGGCGATCGCCGGTGGCATCCGCGACGCGGGCCTGCGTGAGGCCGGCCGCCCGGGCGTGGTGACGTTCTCGAAGAAGGTCTTCATCCCGCTGACCCGGCTCTGCCGGGACCGCTGTCACTACTGCACGTTCGCCACCGTGCCGCACAAGCTCCCCGCGCCGTTCCTGGACCGCGACGAGGTGCTGGCGATCGCCCGGGAGGGCGCGGCCCAGGGCTGCAAGGAAGCACTGTTCACCCTGGGCGACGCGCCGGAGGACCGGTGGGACGCGGCCCGGCAGTGGCTGGACGAGCGCGGCTACGACTCCACCCTGGACTACGTGCGGGCCTGCGCGATCGCGGTGCTGGAGGAGACCGGCCTGCTGCCGCACCTGAACCCGGGCGTGATGTCCTGGGCCGACCTGACCAGGCTCAAGCCGGTCGCGCCGAGCATGGGCATGATGCTGGAGACCACGGCCACCCGGCTGTGGTCGGAGAAGGGCGGCCCGCACTACGGCTCGCCGGACAAGGAGCCGGCGGTCCGGCTGCGCGTGCTGGACGACGCGGGCCGGGTCGGCGTGCCGTTCACCACCGGCATCCTGATCGGCATCGGCGAGACGCGCGCGGAGCGGGTCGACTCGCTGTTCGCGATCCGCCGCACCCAGCGTGAGTACCACCACGTGCAGGAAGTCATCATCCAGAACTTCCGCGCGAAGCCGGACACCGCGATGCGCGGCATGCCGGACGCGGAGCTGCACGAGCTGGCCGCCACGATCGCGGTCGGCCGCATCCTGTTCGGCCCGGCGATGCGCATCCAGGCCCCGCCGAACCTGATCGACGACGAGTTCGCGCTGCTGCTGCGGGCCGGCATCGACGACTGGGGCGGCGTCTCCCCGGTGACGCCGGACCACGTGAACCCGGAGCGCCCCTGGCCGCAGATCGACGAGCTGGCCCGGCGCAGCGCCGAGGCCGGCTTCACGCTGCGCGAGCGGCTGACGATCTACCCGGAGTACGTGCTGCGCGGCGAGCAGTGGACGGATCCGCGGGTGGCCGGGCACGTGGCCGCGTTGTCCGACCCGGCGACCGGTCTCGCGGTCGAGTCCGCGCGGCCGGAGGGCCGGCCGTGGCAGGAGCCGGAGGACGCGTTCGTCCCGGGCGGGCGGGTCGATCTGCACACCGAGATCGACACGGAGGGCCGCACCGAGGACCGGCGCGGCGACTTCGACGAGGTGTACGGCGACTGGGACGACGTGGCCGCGCACGCCGCGCGCACCTCGGCCGGGGCGCGGGAGAAGCTGCCGACCGACGTGCTGGCCGGGCTGAAGCTGGCCGCCGAGGACCCGGGCGCGCTGCTCCGCGAGGAGCACACGGACGCGGCGATGGCGCTGTTCAACGCGGACGGCAGCGCGCTGGACGAGCTCGCCCGGATCGCGGACGACCTGCGCCGGGACGCGGTCGGCGACGACATCACGTACATCGTGAACCGGAACATCAACTTCACCAACGTCTGCTACGTGGGCTGCCGGTTCTGCGCGTTCGCCCAGCGCGAGCGGGACGCGGACGCGTTCCGGCTGTCCCTCGAGCAGGTCGCGGACCGAGCCGAGGAGGCCTGGAAGCTCGGCGCGGTCGAGGTCTGCATGCAGGGCGGCATCGACCCGAAGATGCCGGTCAGCGCGTACGCGGACATCGTGCGCGCGGTCAAGCGCCGGGTGCCGGGGATGCACGTGCACGCGTACTCGCCGATGGAGATCGTGACCGCGGCCGCGAAGGCGGGTGTCTCCGTGCGCGAGTGGCTGACCGAGCTGAAAGAGGCCGGCCTGGACACCATCCCGGGTACGGCCGCGGAGATCCTCGACGACGACGTGCGCTGGGTGCTGACCAAGGGCAAGCTGCCCGCGTCCGCCTGGGTCGACGTGGTCACCACCGCGCACGAGGTGGGCATCCGGTCCAGCAGCACCATGATGTACGGACACGTCGACCACCCGCGGCAGTGGCTCCAGCACTTCCGGGTGCTGGCCGGTATCCAGGACCGCACCGGCGGCTTCACCGAGTTCGTCGCGCTGCCGTTCGTGCACACGAACGCGCCGATCTACCTGGCCGGCATCGCGAAGGCCGGTCCGACGTGGCGGGAGAACCGGGCGGTGCACGCGATGGCCCGCGTCCTGCTGCACGGCCGGATCTCCAACATCCAGTGTTCCTGGGTGAAGCTGGGCGACGAGGGCACGGTCGCGATGCTCAACGGCGGCTGCAACGACCTCGGTGGCACGCTGATGGAGGAGACCATCTCCCGGATGGCCGGCTCCGACCACGGCTCCGCGCGTACCGTGGCGCAGCTGCACGACATCGCGGCGAAGGCGGGTCGCCCCGCGCGTCAACGGACCACTGCGTACGGTCGCGTCTGATCTTTTTCCAGCGCGCCACGCCGATCGGGCGTTACCCCGGCCGGGTCTGAATCGATAGGGCAGGTTACGAGACCACTCACGGTGGCGCTCCGGGAAAGTGACCCTATTTATCAGGTTCGGCTTGACGACGCACGCATAACACGCGTGTAATTTCGATGGGGTTGTACGAACGGAAGGCCATACTTGCCGCGAATCGGACACAGATTGTCAGATGGTGCAAGGGCTTGTGGTACGTACGTAGCTGGACACGCTTCCGCGTGGGGGATCAGCCGGTGGTGCACCGGCGGCGAAGGGGGCACGTTGATGGACGGCCAAGTGGAAGTGGCCGACCTGCTCGGGGATGCGCCGGAGTGGCAGGAGCGGGCACTGTGCTCGCAGACCGACCCGGAGGCGTTCTTCCCCGAGAAGGGGGGATCGACGCGGGAGGCGAAGCGGATCTGTGGCCGCTGCGAGGTCAAGGGCGAGTGCCTGGAGTACGCGCTCGGCCACGACGAGCGGTTCGGCATCTGGGGTGGACTCTCCGAGCGGGAGCGTCGCAAGCTCAAGCGCCGCGCGGCCTGACGCGCGGGTGTGTCGGCCCGACGGGCCGCCGGGGGGCGCTCTTACGAGGAGAGCTCGTCCGGGTCGACACCGAGCAGGTTCGCCACCTGCTCGATGATCACGTCGTGTACCAGGTCGGCCAGGTCGTCGCGGTCCATCGCGCGGAACTCCAGCGGCCGGCGGTAGAGGACGATCCGCGGCGGCACCTCCTGCCGGCCGGGGCGGCCGGGCAGCAGCCGGGCCAGCGGCACCTCGCCGTCCTCCAGCACGTCGCTGTCGTAGACGTTCAGGTCCGGCGGCACGTCCTCGACCGCGAACTCGACGCCGGCCAGCTCCTTCGCGTACCGCCGCTCCAGGCTTTCGACCGTGTCCAGTACGAGGTCGTCGAAGATCTCCGCCTTGGTGCGGGCCAGCGGCACGGTGGCGGGCACCAGGCGCCCCCGCAGCCCGCGCCCGTGGCGGTCGCGGCGCGGCCGGCGGCCGGGCCCGGCGCTGGTCGGGCCCGCGGCGCTGGTCGGGCCTGCACTGGCAGGGCTGGTCCGCTCGGTCACGGCTCCCAGGGTAGTCCCGCCGGAGCGGCCCGTGGCGCGGCCCGGTACCGCGCGTTCCCGCGTGTCGCCGAATCGTGATCATCGCCTGGTCGGCGTGTCGCAGTCGGGCGCGTGGGCGCGGACCGGGTAAGGGAGATAACGTTCTGCCGTGAGGTCACCACGGCGTTGCTCCCGGAACGGCTGCCCCCGGCAGGCCGTAGCGACGTTGACCTATGTCTACACGGAGTCCACGGCCGTGGTCGGCCCGCTCTCCGCGTTCGCCGAGCCGCATACGTACGACCTGTGCGAGCCGCATGCCCGCAGCCTGACCGCGCCGCGCGGCTGGGAGCTGGTCCGGCACGAGGGCGAGTTCACGCCGCCGCCGCCGACCACGGACGATCTGGTCGCGCTGGCCGAGGCGGTGCGCGAGGCGGCCCGGCCGGTGCAGCCGCGGCCGGAGGAGTACGAGCAGAAGCCCGCGCCGGGGCAGCCCGGCCCGCAGACCGGGCGCCGCGGGCACCTGCGTGTCATCCCGCCGGCCTGATCGGTTCTTTCCGGCAATTCCGCGCGCTCTACCACGTACCCGTGGGGTTGTTTGCCCTTTTTGGGGTTTCGTTCGGATGCTGTTAGCCGGGATTTCCCTTGAAGCCCTTCGGGGAGAGGTCTGCGACGTGCCTTCGGCGTAACGTCACGTCCGGCCCGGCGATCGACGCATTTGCCAAGCTCAGATCGATGCGGACGGTTGGCCGGGCGGACGAGAACCCCTCCGAAGGGAGCTTCATGGCACTCAGCCATGTCCGAGGAGCGGTGGCCGCCATAGCGGCACTGCCGCTCGTTGCCCTGCTTCCGGCGCTGCCGGCCTCGGCCGAGCCCGGCGGGACGATCGAGCCCTACGCGAACGACATGCGGACGCTGGATCAGGAGAAGGCGAAGGGCTTCACGCGCGACTTCGAGGTCTCGACGCAGGCCAGGAGGAGTGCGACCACCGCCGCCGCGGCGACGCCACCGGTCGGCACGGTGCGCGCCTGGCCGGCCCTCGACGACGCCCAGGGCCGGCTGTACCTGAAGGAATACACACTTCGCGGTGTGGGCGACAAGATCGAGGTCTGGGTCGCCAACGACCGCTCCTTCCCCGAGGGCGACTGCCGCAACCCGACCGACCCGGTCGCGATCACCGATACGCAGGTCGCGGACCTGGTCAACGAGTTCGACACGAACATGTTCCCGAAGGAGAGCGCGGCGTTCAGCACGCCGCCGGACCGGGACGGGACGAACTCGCAGATCGAGGGCCTTGAGTTCACCGGTGACGGCGACAAGACCGTGACGCTGGTGGACAACGTCCGGGACGACAACTTCTACGACTTCCCGGTGGCCACCACCTATATCGCCGGCTTCCACTCGTCGCAGTTCAACGACCTCACCGACCGCAACGTCATGACGATCGACGCGTTCGACTGGGCGCACCGCACCGGTGCCAACCCGCCGAACGAGCCGACCGACGACGTCTGCACCAGCCGCCCGGCCCGGCCGCGCTCCTACGAGGGCACGTTCGCGCACGAGTGGCAGCACCTCGCGGAGAACTACGCCGACCCGGGCGAGACCACCTGGCTCGACGAGGGCCTGGCCGACTTCGCGCAGTTCCTCGTCGGCTACTCGAACACGGCGGCGACGGTCTACGAGCCCGGCTACGACGGGCACCTGGCCTGCTTCCAGGGCTTCGGCAGCGTGCAGACGCAGTACAACGTCAACCCGCGCGACTGCGGCGGCCCGGAGAACTCGCTCAACCTGTGGGGTGAGAACCCGAACCCGGCGGCGGTGCTCGCCGACTACGGCAACGCCTACGAGTTCATGCAGTTCCTCTACGACCGGTACGGGCTGGGGATCATCACCGCGCTGCACCGCGACGCGGAGCTGCAGGGCCTGGCCAGCGTGGCGGCGGAGGTCAAGAAGCGCGGCGTCAAGGATCTGTACCAGCTCATCCACGACTATCAGTCGATGGTGCTGCTGGACAAGATCGTCGGTGGCCGGTGGGGCGTCTCGCTCGGCGTCCCGAAGAACCGGGTGACCAGCAAGAGCCTCAACTCCACGGTCAACCTGGCGAACCCGAACGCGAACGTCACGCCCGGCGCCGCACCCAACGGCGCGGACTACGTGCTGCTGCAGGACCGCAACGGCAAGGCGCTGAAGGGCAAGGACCTGCGCTCGGTGCAGTTCACCGGCGCGACGACGCTGCCCACCCAGCCGCTGGAGTGGACCCTGGTCAACGACGGCGGCGACTCGGTGCTCTTCTCCGGCAACGAGAACAACACCGACGCGGCCGCCGTGTTCGAGGCGACCGTCCCGGCGGCGTCGCCGTCGCTGACCTTCGACGCCAAGTACGGCGCCGAGGCCGGCTACGACTACGGGTACGTCTCCGTGTCCACGGACGGCGGCCAGACGTACACGATCATCCCCGGTGACCGGACGGTCGACGCCCCGCTCGGCCCCGGCCTGAACGGCACCACCGACGGTTATCAGCCGCACAGCTACGACCTGTCGGCCTACGCCGGCCAGTCGGTGCTGATCAGCATCCGGTACGTGTCCGACGGTGGCGTCAACGAGGGCGGTCTGCTCGTCGACGACATCGCGGTCGGCGGCACGCTGATCAGCGACGGCTCCAGCCTCGACCCGTTCGACTCGCCGTCCGAGGTCTCCCCGACCCCGGTCGACAACTGGAACGTCAAGCTGATCGGCATCGACGAGAAGCTCGGCATCTCCTGGCAGTTCGAGTACGACGGGAAGAGCTCGCTGAAGCTCGGCCAGCTCTCCACGCTGCTGCTCGCCGCCTTCCCGAAGGTGGTCGCGGTCGTCGCCTACGACGAGCCCACCGAGCAGATCCAGCAGTACGCGCCCTACACCCTCACGGTGAACGGCGTCGTGCAGCCGGGCGGCGCCCCGCTCTCCTGATGCACCGCTGAAAAGGGCCCCCGGACCGGTCACGGTTCGGGGGCCTTGTCATGTGTGCTGCTCGCCCGAGGCGATGGACGAGGTCACCAAGCGGTCTGAATCGGTTCGCTGACCGTAGACGATCAGGTGGCGGTGGTCGCTGAACGTCTCGCGCGCGGCCAGCCCAGAACGACGCGGGCAGCGGCGCGGTGGCGATCATCAGCGAGTAGAGCGGTGCCAGCGTGCGTCGTGCGCCGGGCAGCGTGGCGGTGTAGCCCTCGGTCGCCCGGACCAGCACGTCCGTCCGCACCCGGCCGAACGGCGTCCCGGCGACACCGCGGGCGCCGTGCGGCCGCCCGTGCCCGCCTCCGCGGTCGCCGGTATGCGCGCCGCCGCTGCGCTCGCCACTGCCGGGCGTCAGCGCGGTGACCGGTGTGCGCTCGTAGATCGTCACCCCGAGCCGCTCGCCGGACATCCAGAACGAGACGTCGTGATACTCCATCAGATCCGGCCGTACGCCTCGGTGAGCACCGCGCGCAGGATGCGCTCCATCTCGTCGAACTCGGCCTGGCCCGCGGTCAGCGGCGGCGCGAGCTGGACCACCGGGTCGCCGCGGTCGTCGGCGCGGCAGTAGAGCCCGGCCTCGAACAGCGCGTCGGACAGGAACCCCCGCAGCAGCCGCTCCGACTCCGCGTCGTCGAACGTCTCCCGCGTCGTCTTGTCCTTGACCAGCTCGATGCCGTAGAAGTACCCGTCGCCGCGCACGTCACCCACGATCGGCAGATCGTTGAGCTTGGACAGGGTGGCCCGGAACGCCGCCTCGTTCGCCCGGACGTGCCCGTTCAGGTCCTCCCGGGCCATCAGGTCGATGTTGGCGAGCGCGACCGCGGACGAGACCGGGTGCCCGCCGAACGTGATGCCGTGCAGGAACGCCACGCCGTCACGCAGGAACGGCTCGATCAGCCGATCACTGGCGATCGTGGCACCGAGCGGCGAGTAGCCCGAGGTCAGCGCCTTCGCGGTGGTGATGATGTCCGGCTGGTAGCCGTAGCGCAGCGCACCGAACCAGTCGCCGAGCCGCCCCCACGCGCTGATCACCTCGTCCGAGACGAGCAGCACGTCGTACCGGTCGCAGATCTCCCGGACCCGCTGGAAGTAGCCGGGCGGCGGCGGGAAGCAACCGCCCGCGTTCTGCACCGGCTCCAGGAACACCGCGGCGACCGTGTCCGCGCCCTCCCGTTCGATCGCGCGCGCGATCTCGTCCGCGGCCCAGATGCCGAACGCCTCGGGGTCGTCGCCGTACACCGGCGCGCGGTAGATGTTCGTGTTCGCGGTCTTGACGCCGCCGGTGACCAGCGGCTCGAAGTCGGTCTTGATCGCGGGCAGGCCGGTGATCGAGAGCGCGCCCATCGTGGTGCCGTGGTACGCCAGGTAGCGGCTGATCACCTTGTGCTTGGCCGGCTTGCCGGTCTTCCGGAAGTACGCCCGGGCCAGCTTCCACGCGGTCTCCACCGCCTCGGAGCCGCCGGTGGTGAAGAACACGCGGTTGAGGTCGCCGGGGGCGAGCCCGGCGATCCGCTCGGAAAGCTCGATCGCGGTCGGGTGGGCGACGCCCCAGAGCGGGAAGTACGCCAGCTCCGCGGCCTGCTTCGCGGCGGCCTCGGCCAGCTCGGTGCGGCCGTGACCGGCGTTGACGGTGAACAGGCCGGCGATGCCGTCGAGGTAGCGGCGACCGCGGGAGTCCCACACGTACGAGCCCTCGCCGCGCACGATGGTGGGCACCTCGCCGCCGCGGAAGCTGGACATCCGGGTGAAGTGCATCCAGAGATGGTCGGTCGGCGTGCCCATGGTCAGCCCCATCGAAGTCGGCATAGCGGTCTCTACGGTTATCGCACACCGATTCCGTGATGGGCAAGGCGCGGTGACGACGGAAACCGTGCTGGCTGACCGATTTGCCTACGGTTTCCGCAACTATGCCGTACCCCAGCTGTAGGTCTGTTTCCGTAGTTTGAGGTAGACGAACGCCTCGGTGGAGAGCACGCCCTCCACCGTCCGGATCCGTTGGAGGATCTCCAGCAGATGGTCGTCGTTACGGCAGACCACCTCCGCCATGATCTCGAACGATCCGGCGGTGATCACCACGTAGCTGCACTCGTCCAGCTCGGCCAGCCGGTCCGCGATCGCCTGGAGGTCCCCGGTGGTCCGGACGCCGATCATGGCCTGTCGCGGGAAGCCCAGCTGGAGCGGGTCGGTGACCGCGACGATCTGCATCACACCCGCGTCGAGCAGGCGCTGCACCCGTTGCCGGACCGCGGCCTCGGACAGCCCGACCGCCTTGCCGATCGCCGCGTACGGCCGGCGCCCGTCCTCCTGCAGCTGCTCGATGATCTGCTTGGCCACGTCGTCGAGCAACGAATGCCCCTCGCGTACCGTGATGCGCCGGCCGTTACCCGCCGGTGTGCTCTGGGCCATACGGAAGTCTCCTTCGTAACCGTTCCGACTCAAAGTCTGCGGTATTTCGTTGCGCAGCGACAGACACGCGACGGATTCCCTTGTGGCCGCAGGCGTCTTGCATGTGAGACCCGTTCGTCTAATCTAGGGCGACCCCTTATCCTCGCTTTTCTCGCCACCAGCGGGACCCCTTGTCACAGGAGCCGTGAATGCGTAAGTCACCCCGTGCACCGTTGTCGCCGGAGGCGTCGGCGGTCCTCTCCGCCTTCGCGGTCTCCCGGCGCACGCTGATGCGGGGCGCGCTGGCCTCGTCCGCGCTGGCGCTGACCGCGTGCGGCACCCAGGGGCAGCAGCAGAGCGAGGACACCTGCGTCAGCGAGGACCTCTCCGGCACCGAGAAGAAGCTCTCCTTCTCCAACTGGCCGCTGTACCTCGACGTCGACGCCCAGGACGAGTCGAAGCACCCGACGCTGGACGCGTTCA
This sequence comes from Catenuloplanes indicus, assembly GCF_030813715.1. Taxonomy (NCBI): domain Bacteria; kingdom Bacillati; phylum Actinomycetota; class Actinomycetes; order Micromonosporales; family Micromonosporaceae; genus Catenuloplanes; species Catenuloplanes indicus. Next base: position 3,818,656 of record NZ_JAUSUZ010000001.1, on the reverse strand, counting down.
CCGCGCAGACCGGCATCGCGGTCACCTACACCGAGGACATCAACGACAACAACGAATTCTTCGGTAAGGTGCAGAACCAGCTCGCCGGCTGCCAGCCGACGAATCGCGACATCGTGGTGCTCACCGACTGGATGGGCGCGCGGCTGATCCGGCTCGGCTGGCTGCAGAAGCTGGATGTCAGCAAGCTGCCGAACGTACAGGCGAATCTGCTCTCGTCGCTGCGCAACCGGGCGTTCGACCCTGCGGGCGAATACTCGATCCCGTGGCAGGGCGGCCTGTCCGGCCTGGCCTACAACGCGGCGGTCACCGGTGAGATCCGCACCGTGGACGAGCTGCTCACCCGGCCCGACCTGAAGGGCCGGGTGACCGCGTTCGCCGAGATGCGGGACACGATCGGCCTGCTGCTGCAATCCAACGGGCACGACCCGTCGAACTTCACCGCGGCGCAGTTCGACGACGCGCTCGCCAAGCTGCAGAAGGCGGTCGACTCCGGGCAGATCCGCCGGTTCACCGGCAACGATTACGCCACCGAGCTGGCCGGCGGTGACATCGCGGCCTGCATGGCGTGGTCCGGCGACGTCATTCAGCTCTCCGCCGAGGACGAGAAAGTGCGCTTCGTCATTCCGGAGTCCGGCGTCATCCAATATTCGGACGACATGATGGTGCCGAACAAGGCGACGCACAAGGCGAACGCCGAGGCGCTGATGAATTATTACTACGACCCGGCCGTGGCCGCCGAGGTCGCCGCCTATGTGAACTACATCTGCCCGGTGGAGGGCGCGCGGGCCGAGGCGGAGAAGACCGATCCGGAGCTCGCGGCGAATCCGCTCATCTTCCCGGACGAGTCCGTCACGTCCAAGGCGAAGGGTTTCATGGCGCTCGACGAGGCGACCGAGAAGGCGTACGAGCAGAAGTTCCAGGCCGTCATCGGCGCTTGAGAGCAGCGGAGCGACGTTTCATGAGTGTTGACGGCGAGGGTCTGCGCCTGACCGGCGTGACCAAGCGGTTCGGGCAGTTCACCGCGGTGGACGACCTGACGCTGACCATCCCGCAGGGCGCGTTCTTCGCGCTGCTCGGCGCGTCCGGCTGCGGCAAGACCACCACGCTGCGGATGGTGGCCGGGCTGGAGGAGCCCACGGCCGGGCAGATCACGCTGGGCGGCACCGACATCACCCGGCTCCGGCCGTATCGGCGGCCGGTCAACACCGTGTTCCAGAGCTACGCGCTGTTCCCGCACCTGAACATCACCGAGAACGTGGCGTTCGGCCTGCGGCGCAAGGGCGTGAAGAACGTCAAGCCGCAGGTCGAGGCGATGCTGTCGCTGGTCGAGCTGGCCGGTTTCGGCAACCGCCGCCCGGCCCAGCTCTCGGGCGGCCAGCAGCAGCGCGTCGCGCTGGCCCGCGCACTGATCAACCACCCGCAGGTGCTGCTGCTCGACGAACCGCTCGGCGCGCTGGACCTGAAGCTGCGCCGGCAGATGCAGATCGAGCTCAAACGCATCCAGACCGAGGTCGGCATCACGTTCGTGCACGTCACGCACGACCAGGAGGAGGCCATGACGATGGCCGACACGGTCGCGGTGATGAACGCGGGGCGGATCGAACAGCTCGGCGTGCCGGCCGAGATCTACGAGTTCCCGGCCACGCCGTTCGTGGCGAACTTCCTCGGCCAGTCCAACCTGCTGGCCGCGTCCGGCGGCGGGCGCAGCGGCGACGACCTGCTGGTCACCGCGCACGGCGCGCGGTTCAGCGTGCCGGCCGCCCGGTCCCGGGCCACCGGCGACGAGGTCTACCTGGGCGTCCGGCCGGAGAAGATGACGTTGCTGGCCGACGGCGCCGTACCGAGCGGGTTCCAGCACGTCACCGGCACCGTCACCGACTCCTCCTACGTGGGCGTCAGCACGCAGTACCTGGTCCGGACCGCGTGGGACACCGAGCTGTCCGTCTTCGCGCCGAACGTCGGCGTGGGCGGCCCGCTGCCGAACGGCACCGAGGTCACGGTCGCCTGGAACCCCGCGCACGCATTCCTGCTCGACCGCGCACCCGGCGCGGGCGACTCGACCCACACGCTGGTGGACGCGGTATGAGCGTCGCCGCTCTCCGGTCCCGGACCTCGGCGCCCCCGCCCCGCCGCGCCCCACGGCGCAGGTGGCTGCCGTACCTGCTGCTGCTCCCCGCGGGGCTCTGGCTGCTGATCTTCTTCGTGATCCCGCTGGTCCAGCTCGGCGCGACCAGCCTCTACGACCCGGCCGGCTCACTGACCACCGGGTACGCGATGACCTGGGAGTTCGGCAACTACCCGGTCGCGTTCGAGGCCTACCAATGGCACTTCCTCCGGTCGCTCGGCTACGCCGCCGCGGCCACCGCGATCTGCCTGCTGCTCGGTTACCCGCTGGCCTACGCGATCGCGCACCGCGCCGGCCGGTGGAAGAACCTGATGCTGGTCGGCGTGATCGCGCCGTTCTTCACCAGCTTCCTGGTCCGCACGCTCGCCTGGAAGACGATCCTGTCCGACAACGGCGTGATCGTCGAGGCGCTGCGCGCGGTGCACCTGCTCGGCGCGGACGGCCGGCTGCTGGCCACACCCGCCGCGGTGATCATGGGACTGGTCTACAACTTCCTGCCGTTCATGGTGCTGCCGCTCTACGCGAACCTGGAACGGCTCGACCCGCGCGTGCTGGAGGCCGCGAGCGACCTCTACGCCGGGCCGGTCAGCACGTTCTGGCGGGTGACGCTGCCGCTGAGCATGCCCGGCGTGGTGGCCGGCACGCTGCTCACGTTCATCCCGGCGGCCGGCGACTACATCAACGCGGAACTGCTCGGCACGCCCCGGCAATACATGATCGGCAACGTGATCGACTCGGCGTTCCTGGTCCGGCTGGACTACCCGCAGGCGGCCGCGCTCTCGTTCCTGCTGATGGCCGCGGTCCTGGCCATCGTGTTCGTCTACGTGCGCCGCTCCGGCACGGAGGAGGTGCTGTGAGGCGCAATTGGGTCTTGCCCGTCGGCCTGCTCGTCCTGCTCTACCTCTTCCTGCCGATCTTCGTGGTGGCCGGGCTGTCGTTCAACGAGCCGGCCAGCCGCCTGTCGTACGACTTCCACCGGTTCACGCTGGACAACTGGGCCAACCCGTGCGGCCCCGGCGACATGTGCGACGCGGTCGGCCGCAGCGTCCAGATCGGGCTGCTGTCCACGCTCGTCGCCACGCTGCTCGGCACGCTGATGGCGTTCGCGCTGGTCCGGCACCGGTTCCGCGGCCGCTCCGCGATCAACCTGCTGGTCTTCATGCCGATGGCCACGCCCGAGGTGGTGATGGGCTCGTCGCTGCTGGCGCTGTTCGTGGCCGGTGGCGTCTCGCTCGGCTTCTGGACCGTGGTGATCGCGCACGTGATGTTCTGTGTGTCGTTCGTGGTGGTGACCGTGAAGGCGCGGCTGGCCGGTCTCGACCCGGCGCTGGAGGAAGCCGCGATGGACCTCTACGCCGGCGAGTGGCAGACGTTCCGCCGGATCACGCTGCCGCTGGTCGCGCCCGGCATCGTCGCGGCCGCGCTGCTGTCGTTCTCGCTCTCGTTCGACGACTTCATCATCACGAACTTCAACTCCGGCACTACGGTCACGTTCCCGATGTACGTCTGGGGCGCGGCCCAGCGCGGCATCCCGCCGCAGGTCAACGTGATCGGCACCGCGATGTTCCTGATCGCGGTCGGCTTCGTGGTGGGCGGCGAGATCATCAGCCGCCGGCGCCGGTCATGAGGGCGCTGCGGGACGCCGCACCGGTCCCGTACTGGCTGGACCGTCCGGACCGCCCCGACCCGCTGCCGCCGCTGTCCGGCGACCGGCGCGCGGACCTGGCGATCGTCGGCGGTGGTTACGCCGGGCTGTGGGCCGCGGTGCTCGCCAAACAGGACGACCCCGCGCTGGACGTGGCCGTGCTGGAGGCCGGCACGTGCGGGTGGGCCGCGTCCGGCCGCAACGGCGGGTTCTGCGCCACCAGCCTGACCGGCGGGCTCGCCAACGGTCACGCCCGCTTCCCGGACGCCCTGGCCCAGCTGGAGCGGCTCGGCACCGAGAACCTGGACGCGATCGAGTCGTTCGTGGCCCGGCACGGCATCGACTGCGACTTCGTTCGCTCCGGCGAGCTGAAGGTGGCGACCGAGGCGTACCAGGTGGCGCAGCTGGCCGAGAGCGCGGTGCTGGCCATGGCGTACGGCCGGACCGTGCGTCTGCTCGACTCCGCCGCGGTCCGCGCCGAGGTCGACTCGCCGACCTACCTCTACGCCGCCTGGGACCGCCGCGGCACCGCGCTGGTCGACCCAGCCCGCCTCGCCTGGGGCCTGCGCCGCGTCGCGCTCCAGCTGGGCGTGCGGATCTTCGAGCACACCAGGGTCACCGCGCTCGCCGACGAGGGCACCGCGATCCGGCTGACCACCGCGCACGGCCGCCTCCGGTCCGGGCGCGCGATCCTGGCCACGCACGCGTTCCCGCCGTTGCTGCGCCGCCTGCGCCATTTCGTGGCGCCGATCTACGACTACGCGCTGATGACCGAGCCGCTGACCAGCGCGCAGCTCGCGTCCGTCGGCTGGCGCCGGCGGCAGGGCGTGTCCGACCTGGGTAACCGGTTTCATTACTACCGGATCACCCAGGACCGGCGAATCCTCTTCGGCGGCTACGACCCGGTCTTCTACGCCGGCGGCCGGACCGCACCGGCGCTCGCACAGAACACGACGTCGTTCGAGACGCTGGCCCGCCACTTCGCCACCACGTTCCCACAGCTCAGCGACGTCCGCTTCAGTCACCGGTGGGGCGGCCCGGTCGACGCCAGCACCCGCCTCTTCGCCTTCCACGGCACCGCCTACGCCGGCAAACTCGCCTACGCCGCCGGCTTCACCGGCCTCGGCGTCTCCGCCACCCGCTTCGCCGCCCGCGTCAGCCTCGACCTGCTCAGCGGCACCCGCACCGAACTCACCGACCTGGTCACGGTCCGCCGCAAACCCTTACCCTGGCCCCCCGAACCGGCCCGCACGCTCGGCATCGCCCTGACCCGCCGCTCCCGCGCCCACGCCGACGACCACGAGGGCCGTCCCGACCTGTGGCTGCGCACGATGCGGCGCCTCGGAATGGGATCATAAACCCGCAACATCCGATATTCCCGCTTCCGGCGTGCCCACGTCCCGCACGCTCCCGCGGGCACCGGTCGTCGCTGGCGCTCCTCCCTGCACGACCCGCGGCGGGAATGGAATCTGACGATTGCCACGGCCCGAGATCGCGCGGCATGTGTGAGCGGCTGAGAAACACGCGCCTCGCGTAACCATCGGGGGAGATCGGCCGCAGCCGAGTGGTGACCGCGGAGCGCCGCGAGTGCGATGCGGGGCCCGCTTTGCTGCGGGGCCGCCACGGCCGGTCGCCGGGGCGGCCCGGGAGCGTTACTGAGCGGGCCGCCAGCGTGCAGCAGGTCAGCGGCACGTGGAGAGGTGAGACGAGCACGGTGTTCCTCTCAGCGGTAATCCGGTGTCGCTGAGGTGTGCGCCGGCGCAGTGGGACCACAGCCCGAGAGTGGCGCAGCGCACGCTAGTCCAGAGGGCGATAGTTCAGCCCCGCCTCGTCGAAGCGGCGGATGTGGGCACGCAGCCGGGTGTGGAAGGTCGCGGACGGGGTGCCCCAGGCGATCTCGGCCACCGCGGCCAGGCGGGGGAGCAGGTTGTACTCGGCACCGGCCGGGGTGGGTGTGTACTCCGACCACAGGTTGGCCTGCACGCCGATCACCCGGGACGGAAGGTCCTGCGGCAGGCCGGCGGGCTCCGGACGGTACGCGTAGACGTGGTCCAGCGTGGTGGGCCCGTGCCCCTCGGCGTAGCCGGTGCGGATGGAGAGCGGCTCACCCGGCGCGTCCGAGGCGGGATAGTCCAGGTAAAGGTGCTCGTGCGGGGTGGCGACCACGTCGTGACCGTCGCGCAGGCCCGCGGCGATCCGGTCGTGGCCGCGCCAGGCCATCACGACCGCGGCCGCGGGCGCGGCCTGGCCGACCAGTTCGTCCCAGAGCACGGCACGCCGGCCGTTGCGGGCGACGTGCGCGGCGGCCCGGCGGATCCACCAGCCGAGCAGGTCGTCGGCGCCGGTCAGGCCCTCGGCCGTGATCCGCTCGGCGGCGGCCTGGGACGCGCGCCACTCGTCCAGCGGCACCTCGTCACCGCCCAGGTGGATCCACGGGCTCGGGAAGACGTCCATCAGCTCGTCCAGCACGTCGGTGACGAACGCGACCGTCTCGTCCGCGACGTTCAGCACCCGGTGGCTGACGCCGAACCGGGTCCACACCTCGGGCGGGTTCGCCGGATCGTTGCCGAGCCGCGGGTACGCCGCGATCGCGGCCTGCATGTGACCGGGCAGATCGATCTCCGGGACGATCGTGACGCCGCGCCGGGCCGCGTACGCGACCAGGTCACGCAGCTCGTCCTGGGTGTAGAAACCGCCGTGCGGCGTACCGTCGGAGAGCCCTTCGGTCTCGTGCCCGCGCGGCGACGACGCGCGGAACGCGCCCACCTCGGTCAGCCGCGGGTGTTTGCGCACCTCGAAGCGCCAGCCCTGGTCGTCGGTGAGGTGCAGGTGCAGCACGTTCATCCGGTGCATGGCGAGCAGGTCGACGACCGTGCGCAGCCAGGCGACCGGCTTGTACCAGCGCGCGACGTCGATCAGCAGCCCGCGCCAGGGATAGCGCGGCGTGTCCACGATCGAGACCGGCGTGACGGTCCAGGACGCGTCGGGGACGGGACCGGACGCGAACACCGGGGCCGGGAGCAGCTGCCGCAGCGCCTGCACGGCCCAGCGCAGTCCGGCCGGCCCGGTCGCGACCGCGGTCACGCCGGTCCGGGCCACGTCCAGCCGGTAACCCTCCGCGCCGAGATCCGTCGCGGCGGGGTCGACGAGCAGCGCGACCACCTGCGGACCGGGGCCGGGCGCGTCCGGCAGCGGCAGGCCGGTGACCGGGGTGAGCAGCTCGCGCAGCAGCGCGGCGACCTCCGGCGCGTCCGGCGCGTGGATCGTGGTCGCGGGTGTGAGCGCGAAGGACCCGGAGCTGTCCGAGATCGAGACGGGTCGGGGGATCAGCATGAGGCCTCCAGAGTGTGTGACGCCGCCCTCCCCCTACGTAAGCAGAAAGGGCGGCGGGAGCGAAGCGGCAGTCAGCAGGGGCCGAGGTCGCGCCACTGGGCGGTGAGGCCGGGCTCGGAGCCCTGCGTCCACCAGTTCGCCTGCCAGAGCCGGCCGTTGTGGGCGACCCGGTCACCACCGAGGTAGACCGTGCCCCACGCCCACGGGCTCGCGCCCGCGCAGGAGACCGGTGGCGGCGTGGTCGGCCGTACCGTCGGGGTGGTCGTCGGGTTTCCCGGGGTGGCGGTCGGGCCGGCCGGGCAGCCGCCACCGGCCAGCGTGTCCTCGTGCACCCGGCCCGCGCTGCGGTACGCGGCCGTGCGCGCGTTCAGGTCGGCCGGCGACACGGACTCGTTCTTCGCGTAGTAGACCCAGTCCACGTGCTCCTGGTACGTGGCCCGGCCGCCGGTGTGCGCGGCCAGGTCGATGAACCACAGGTTGAAGTTGATCGACATGGCCGCGCGCGGGTAGACGCTCCACGCCGGGTCCTTCTCCGACACCGTGTGGTCGCCGACCTGCACGCCGTCGATGAAGTACCGCACGTGACCGTTCGCCACCTGGCCCATCACGGTGTGCCAGCCGGCCAGGCTGCCGGTCTGCTGGGAGTGCGCGTTGTACGGGTCCCACGGGTCCTCGCGGTAGCCGTTCCAGCTGGTCTGGTAGTTGATCGACCCGGTGACGCCCCAGCCGCCGTTCGGCAGGTACTCGGAGAAGTCCAGTTCGGAGTAGAGCGGGTCGTAGTCGAAGCGCTGCGCCGGCCCGATCGCGAAGAACGTCTCGTTGATGTGGTCACCGTCCGGCCCGCTGACCGGCGCGTCGGAGAACTTGATCCGCGCCGCGTACGTGCCCTCGAAGAACCGCCGCTCGGTCTGCAGGAACTCCGCGTGCGTGGTCCCGGCCGCGGTGCCGTCCGTGAACGCCTGGAGCTGTGCGACCCTCTGCCCGTCCACGGTCGGGAACGAGATGTTCGCGGCGGACCAGCTCGCGCCGGGCACGCCGGGTCCGCCGGCGTTGTTCCGTGCGGTCCAGCCGTGCCCGGTGAACGCGCTGTCGGACGGGGACGTGTAGTTGAAGTCGTCGAACAGCACACCGCAGGCGGCCGCGGCCTCCGCGGATGCGGAGCCGGTGGCTATCAGCCCGCCGGCCGCGGTGACCAGGGCGGCCGCGGCGAGCGCTGTCTTCCGTACCGTTGGCATGGTTTTCGCTCCTAACGAGGGGGGATCTCAGCCCTTGACCGCACCGGCGCTCATGCCGGCCACGGCGCGACGCTGAACCAGCAGGAAGAAGACGACGACCGGGAGCGTGAACAGGAAGGCGACCGCCATCTGCGGCCCGTAGTCGACGTCGTCGCGGCCGATGAACGACTGGATGTAGACCGGCAGCGGGTAGTTCCTCGGATCGTTGATCAGCACGTAGGCGTAGGTGAACTCGGTCCAGGCGGTGATGAACGAGAAGATCGAGGTGGCCAGCAGGCCCGGTGCGACCAGCGGGAAGAGCACCCGCCAGAACGTCTGCCAGCGGCTCGCGCCGTCCATCGCCGCGGCCTCCTCCAGGTCGACCGGGATCGACGCGACGAACCCGCGCAGCATCCACGCGGTGAATGGCACCGTGATCGAGAGGTAGACCAGCATCAGCCCGGCCAGCTGACCGAGCAGCCGGACCTCGCGGAGCATCAGGTAGAACGGGATGAACAGCGCCTCGCCCGGGATCATCTGCACGATGATCAGGCCGAGCACGAAACCGGTCCGGCCGCGGAACGTGAACCGGGCCAGCGCGACCGCGGCCATCAGCGCGACCAGCGTCCCGGCCGTCACCACGGTCACGGTGACGGTGAGCGAGGCGCGCAGCGCGGCCCAGAACGCGCCGTCGCCGAGCACCCGGGCGAAGTGCCCGAACTCGATCGGCCACGGCAGCAGGCCCGGTGGGTAGCTGACGATGTCCGCGTCCGGCTTGAGCGCGGTGGACGCCATCCAGTAGACCGGGAAGACGAACAGCACCGCGAGCACCACGCAGGCGCCGTTCACCAGCGCGCGGCGGGTCATCGGGCCTCCTGCCGCATGGCCCGGATGTAGATCCAGGAGAGCCCGAGCAACAGCACCGTCATCAGCACCGCGATCGTGGACGCGACGCCGAACTGCGAGCCGACGATGCCCTTCTGGTAGATGTAGACGCCCAGCATCACGGTGCCCTGGTACGGGCCGCCCTTGGTGGTGAGCCAGACCTGCGGGAAGACCTTCGTGTCCCAGATGACGGAGAGCACGGTGAGGATCGCGTAGATCGGCCGCAGCAGCGGGAACGTGATCCGCCAGAAGATCCGGAATCCGCCCGCGCCGTCCACCCGCGCGGCCTCGCCCAGCTCCGGCGGCACGGTCAGCAGCCCGGCGTAGACGGACAGCGCGGCGAACGGCACCGCGCCCCAGACCACGATCGAGACCAGCACGGCGAACGCGGACCACTGGTCGCCCAGCCAGGAGCGATGCCGGCAGTCGCACAGCCCGGACTCGGTGAGCAGCCAGTTGACCACGCCGAACTCCGCGTCGAACAGCCACTTGAAGACCACGGCGCCGATCAGCACGGGCGTGGCCCAGGCGATCACCATGCCGGCCGAGAGCAGCACCCGCGCCCACCGGCTCGCATGTTGCAGCAGCAGCGCGGCGCCGGTGGCGACGGTCAATGTCAAGATCACACAGACCGAGGCGAATCCGGCGGTACGGGGAAGCACGGTCCAGAACACCGGGTCGGTGAGCACGGACCGGTAGTTGTCCAGGCCTACCCACACCGTGCGCCGGGTGACCAGGTCACCGAGGTTCCCGCGCTGGAAGCTGAGCGCGATCATGCGCCCGACCGGGTAGAGCAGCGTGGCGAACACCGCCACCGTGGCCGGGATCAGCAGGAGGTAGGGGGTCGATCTCCACCGGCGGCGGGCCGGCGTGACCGGCGTGCGGGTGACCGGCGGCGGGGCCAGGGTGATGCTCACGTCAGGCCGCGTTCAGCATCTGGTCGATCTGCGCGTCGGCCTTGGCCGTGGCCTCGGCCACGGTGGCGTCGCCGGCCGCGATCGACTGCAGCATGTCCATCAGCACCTGAGCGTTGTCCACGTCGGACCACTTGGTGGAGGTGGGCGTGAACCAGCTCTTCGCGGCCGCGTCCATCTGGATCTTCGTGATACCGGTGACCACGCCGGCCAGGCTGGTCGAGTTCGGCAGCAGGCCGTTCTGGGCCACCAGCGTCTGGTACTTCGTGCCGGTCATCAACCTGATCCAGTCGTACGCCAGGTCCGGGTGCGGGCTCGCTGCCGCGGACGCGAGGTTGGAGCCGCCGAGAAAGACCGGCATCGGCCCGGCCGTGCCCGGCACCGGGAACGCGGCCAGCTGATCGGCCAGCTCCGGGTGGTCCCTGCCGATCGAGCCGACCATCCAGGCCTGGCCGATGATCATGCCGGCCCGGCCCTCGGCCAGCACGTCCGGCAGGTTCGTCTCGTCCGCGTCGGCCGGTGCCCGGGAGACGGCCTTGACCAGCTCGGCCCAGTTGGTCAGGCCCGCCCGCGCCTGCGGGGTGGAGAGCGCGCCGGACCAGCGTTCGCCGTCCTTGACCGCGATCGTGCCGCCGGTGTCGTAGAGGAACGGCAGCGCGGCGTACTGGTAGCGACCGGGGAAGTAGAGGCCGGAGAAGTCCGCGCCGTTCGCGGCCTGTAGCTTCTCGCCGGCCGTGCGCAGTTCCGCGAGCGTGGTCGGCGGCGCGCTCAGCCCGGCCTTCGCCCACAGGTCCTTGCGGTAGATCACCACCCGGTCGCCGCCGTAGTACGGCACGCCGTACAGCCGGTCCTCGTAGCTGCCGGCCTCGCGCAGCCCTTGCAGCCAGGTCGCCCGGTTCTCGAATTCACGCCCGGTCAGGTCGGTCAGGCCGCCGGAGGCCGCGTACGCCAGCACGTCGGTGTTGCCCATCTCGAGCACGTCCGGCGGGTTGTCGCCGGCCAGCGCGGTCTTCCACTTCACGTCGCGGCCGTCCCATTCGAGGATCTGGACCGCGACCGTGACGCCCGGATGCGCGGCCTGGAACTCCGCGTTGATCTGCTGGAGCACCGCGTCCGGTGCGGAGTCCTTCATCAGCCAGACGTCGAGCGTGATCGGTCCGTCCTCGGCCGCGGCGCCGCCACAGGCCGCGGTGGCGCCGAGAGTGACGGCCGCGAGCGCGGCGCCGAGCGCGCGGCGGCGGGTCAGGGTGGTTATCACGATGTTCTCCCCAGGGGGTGAGGGTGTCTCGCGTTGGGGAGAACGGTGGTCCAACCAGTGGTTAAAGTCAAGAGTCTTTACAGATTTATAGGATTCACTTAGCGGCGTTTATGTCCGTTTATTCGGCGCTCAGGGGTTTACCAGTGGGAAAAATTTGCGCCATGGGTTGGTATAGTCCCGATCATGAAGCGGGCCGAGATCCGGGAACTGCTCCGCGAGTTGATCGACGGCCGCGAACCCGGCGAGATGATGCCGTCCGAGCGGCACCTGAGCGAGCGGTTCGGCGTCTCCCGCCCCACGCTGCGCGCCGCGATCGAGGACCTCACCCGGGACGGGCTGCTGGTCCGCAGTCATGGGCGGGGCACGTTCACGCCACCGCGGAAGATCTCCCAGGAACTCGCGCCGGCCAGCGCGGGCAACTTCACCGTGCCGCCGGCCGAGGGTGACTGGCGCAGCGAGGTCATCGACTTCCGGATCGAACCGGCCGGTGCGCGGCTCGGCCGCCGGATGGAGCTCTCGCCGGGCGAATCACTGCGATACATCCAGCGGGTACGCGTGGTGGACGGCGCGCCGATGGCGATCGAGCGCATCCGGATCCCGGCCGAGCTGGTCCCCGGGCTGGCGCCGGCGGACGTCGAGGCCGGGTCGCTCTATCAACTGCTGCGCATGCGGTACGAGGTGGTGGTGGCGGACGCGGTGCAGACCACCGAGCCGACGGTGACCGACGCGGAGGAGTCGCGGCTGCTCGGCGTACCCCTGCATGCCCCTGCTCTGCTCTTCGAGCGCACCACCCGGGACACGTCCGGCCGGGTGGTGGAGTTCGCCCGGTCCATCTATCGCGGTGACCGCTACCGGATCACCACGCACCTGGCGTTCGGGAGCGACGCCGGATAGATCGCGGCGCCGCTCCCGTTCACGCGGGCTCAGCAGGAGCCGAGCGTGTCCTCACGCGCGGTGCCGGCGGCGCGGTAAGCCGCAGTGCGCGCCTCCAGCTCGGCCGGGGAGACGGCCTCCTCGTCGGCGTAGTAGACCCAGTCCACGTGCTCCTGGTACGTGGCCCGGCCGCCGGAGTGCCCGGCCAGGTCGATGAACCACAGGTTGAAGTTCAGGCCCATCTCCACCCGCGGGAAGACCGAGCGCGAGCCGTCCTTGTAGTCCACGGTGTGCTCGGCGACCTGGACACCGTCCACGAAGTACGTCACCCGGCCGTCCACCGCCTGCCCGACGACCGTGTGCCAGCCGGCCAGGCTGCCGTCCTGCGCGTCGCTGGCGTTGTACGGGTCCCACGGGTCGGCACGGAACCCGTTGTAGCTGGTCTGGTAGTTGGTCGGGCCGTCCGTGCCCCAGCCGCCGTTCGGCAGGTACTCGGTGAAGTCCAGCTCGGAGTAGAGCGGGTCGTAGTCGAACCGCTGCACCGGGCCCATCGCGAAGAACGTCTGGTTGACGTGGTCGCCGTCCGGGCCGCTGACCGGTGTGTCGGACAGCTTGATCCGCGCCGCGTACGTGCCCTCCAGGAACCGCTTCTCCGCCTGGTAGAACTCGGCCTGCGTGGTGCCGGCCGCGGTGCCGTCCGTGGAACCCCGCAGCTGGGCGGCGCGCTGACCGTCCACATCGGCGAACGAGACGTTCGACGCGGACCAGGCCGCACCGGAGACGCCGGGCCCGCCCGCGTAGTTGCGGACGCGCCAGCCCTGACCGGCGAACGCGGCGTCGCCGGTGGTGGCGTAACTGAAGTCGTCGAAGAACCGGCCGCATGCCGCGGCGGTCGTCGTGGGCCCGGTCTCGGCCAGCGCGTTGCCGGTGACCACCAGCCCGCCGCCGGCGGTGACCACCGCGGCCGCCGTGAGCAGTCCCAGCCGTACGCGTGAGGCTCCTGAACGCACCTTTTCTCCTGACTTCGAGGGGATCTCGCCTTTCGAAGCTGGTCGACGTACGCACGGGAGTCAAGATCTTTCAGAGTCTCCTAAGAATGCTTTAGTGCGATGTTCGCCTGTCGATCCCACTACTCTCGGTCTCCGTGACCGAGTCGAACGCGCGGCGCGTCCGCGGCAGCTACACCAAGGGACGGGCGAAACGGGCCGAGATCCTGCGGCACGCGGTCGTGGTCTTCGCCGAGTCCGGATACCGCGGCGGCTCACTGAAGGAGATCGCGGATGGTGTCGGGCTCACCCAGGCCGGGCTGCTGCACCACTTCTCGTCCAAGGAACAGCTGCTCGCCGAGGTGCTCGACCAGCGGGACGGTGCGGACCTGAGCCGGCTCGACGGCGTACGCGGGTGGGCGTTCATCGAGGCGATCGCGGATCTGGTGCGGCACAACGCCACCGTCCCCGGCCTGGTGCAGCTCTACGCCACGCTCTCCGGTGAGGCGGTCGCGGAGGACCACCCGGCGCACGGGTTCTTCACCGACCGCTACCGGCGGATCCGCGGACTGCTGGCCGAGGCGCTGCACGCGGCCAAGGCGGACGGCGACGTACCGGCCGATCTGGACGTGGACGCGACCACGGTGTCGATGATCGCGCTGATGGACGGCCTCCAGATCCAGTGGCTGCTCGACCGGGACAGGGTCGACATGCCGGCGGTCCTGGAGGCCTTCCTCGCGCGGCTGCGCGCCCGTTAGGAGCCGGACACCACCAGGATGCCGAGGCACATCTCGTCGCTGGTGCCCTCGCCCCACACCACGTACCGCGGCGGCAGGTCCTGCAGTGCCGGCAGCTGGCGGCGGAGCCCGGCGTCGTGCGTGCAGCTGACCGTGAGCGAGTCGCCCGGCTTGAGCTGGACCGGCGCGTCCAGCGGGCGGATCGCCTGGTCGTCGAAGTCGTACGCCGGGATGTCCAGCAGTTTCTTCGCCTGCGGCGTGCCCGCGTTCAGCTCGACCGAGATCGCGCGGCCCAGCAGGTGCATGTGCCCGGCGACCGCGTGCACGGTCATCGGCCGCGGCACCGGCACCGTGCAGCTCTGCGACGTGCCCTGCCGCGGCGCCTGACCACCGTTGCAGCCCGCGTTCAGCCGCTCGACCGTCTGCCCGGCCTCGGCGCCGAAGCGCTTCGTCACGTCCGCGACCGCGGCCGCCCGGTCGCACAGCGGCCCGGACTCACCCGGCGCGCACGGCAGCTCGATCGGCGCGGTCAGCAGCGCGGTGTCCAGCGGTGTCAGGTCCGCGCCGGACAGCCGCAGCCGGATGCTGGACTGGTCGGTGCCGCTCGCCGCGGTCCTCGCCGCGAGCAGGTTGTAGTGGACCTGCATGACCAGGCGGCTGCCGGGCGGCATCGGGTAGCCGAGCGTGTCGTCCAGCAGCACCTCGTCCGCGCCCGGCGCCCAGTGCGCGACCCAGGCCGCGTCGCCGACGCCCGCGTTGCCGAAACAGCGCCAGCCGTCGCCGTCCTCGGACGCGTCCAGCTTCTCCGCCGCCGCGACCTGGCCGGGTTCCATCCGGAAGAAGATCGCGTGATGGACGATCTCGTGGTTCTGCGGCAGGAACTGGCTGCCGGTCAGGAACGCGGCCTCGGTCAGGCCCGGATCGATCATGAAGCAGCGGTACTCGTCGGTGGCGCCGTCCGGGGCCTGCGGCGTGTACGGCCGGGCCATGGTCAGCTCCTGGAAGCGCTCGCCGTCGCGCAGCGGTGCCGCGGGCGGCGGTGCCTGGTACTCATGGCCGTGACCGCCGCTCGCGGCCGGTGCGGCGGCCGGTTCGCCACCGTCGTCGTTCGCCGTCGCGCAGGCCGCGGTGAGCAGGAGCGCGGCGAGCGCGGTACTGATCAGCTTGCTGTGATGTCGCACGGGGTCGTGCCTCCGTCCGTCGGTCGCCCCGTCGGATCAGGGCGGAGTCACCGATGTGCACCTCGACCGTCTCAGAGAGTGAGGGTAGGGTTCATCCGGGAATAACCCGGGTTTCAGCGCGGCGCTGAGCTGTGGCTTTCAGCGCAGCGCGGTGGCGGCGGCGGCCCGGACGGCCGTGGTCAGCGCCGCGAGCACGGTCGACTCCAGCCGCCAGTACTGCCAGTAGAGCGGCACGTCCATGTACCGGCCCGGCGCGAGATTGACCAGGTCGGCCGTGCCCGCGGTGTGCTCCGGCAGCAACCCCCAGCCGAGCCCGAGCCGGACCGCGGCGTCGAACGCGGACGACGCCGGCACGCAGTGCGCGGGCGGATCCAGATCGCGCCCGGTCACCTCCCGCGCGAAACGATGTTGCAGCACGTCCTTCCGGTTGAACCGGACCATCGGCGCGTCCGGCAGCGCGTCCGCCAGCGCACGCCCGGCGAACCAGGCCGCGTGCACCGCGGGCGCCGCGACCGGCAGGTACCGCATGACGCCGAGCGGCAGCACCCGGCAACCCTGCACCGGCGTGTGCTCCGTGGTCACCGCGGCCATCACGGTCCCGGCGCGCAGCAGGTCGGCCGTGTGCCCCTCGTCGTCCGTGTGGAGATCGAAGACCGCATCGGGTACGTCCGCCAGCGCCGGCAGGAACCAGGACGCCAGCGAGTCCGCGTTCACCACCACCGCCACCCGCGCCCGGCCGGTCAGCGCGCCGCGCGCCGCGTCCAGCGCCTCCCGCTCCAGCAGCGCGATCTGCCCGCCCAGCCGCACCAGCGAAGCCCCCGCCGCGGTCGGCTCGCACGGCCGCGCCCGCCGCACCAGCACCTGGCCGACCACCTGTTCCAAAGCCTTGATCCGCTGACTCACCGCGGACGGCGTGACATGCAGCGCCCGCGCGGCCGCGTCGAAGCTGCCGTGCGCGATCACCGCGTGGAACGTCGCCAGCTGCACCGGGTCCAGCGCCATTAAGCGATCCTAACGGTGCTGCAGAATCTTTAGCTTTCCTGTAGACAGCCGTGACCGCACACTTCTGCCCATGGCATCACTGCTGGCCGGCTTCGGCTTCTCGCTCACGCTGATCGTCGCCATCGGCGCCCAGAACGCGTTCGTGCTCCGCCAGGGCCTCCGCCGCGAGCACGTCCTCGCGGTCGTCGCGGTCTGCGCCGCCTCCGACGCCATGCTGATCACCGCCGGTATCGCCGGCCTGGGTGCGCTGCTCAACCAGGCCCCCGCCGCGCTCGTCGTGATTCGCTGGGGCGGCGCCGCCTTCCTGCTCACCTACGCCGCGCTGGCCGCCCGGCGCGCACTGCGGCCCGGCACGCTCAACCCGCTCGACCACCCGCCGGCCACGCTCCGCGCCACGCTGCTGACCTGCCTCGCGTTCACGTTCCTCAATCCGCACGTCTACCTGGACACCGTCGTCCTGCTCGGCGCGATCGCCCACCAGGACCCGAGCCAGTGGCTTTTCGGCCTCGGCGCCGCCACCGCCAGCGCGGTCTGGTTCACCACCCTCGGCTTCGGCGCCCACCACCTCGCCCCGCTCCTGGCCCGCCCCGCGGCCTGGCGCATCGTCGACGGCCTCATCGCCGCCGTGATGGCAGCCCTCGCCCTCACCCTCGTCCTGGCCTGATCAGCCGCTGACGCTCTCCGGCGCGTGGCTGCGGCGCCGGCCTCACGCTGACGCGCTCGTGCCGTGGCCACGGCGTACCGGAAACGCGGAGCTGTCGAGCGTGGGCAGCGGGAAGCCGCCGGTGTGCTCTACCCGGGGCAGATCAGCCAGCACACGTCGCGCCCCGCGCTAGCTGCTTCGCCAGGCCTGCCGGACGATCACGTCGTTGGCCTCTTCGGTCGCGGTGCTCTGCTGCACGGCGTGGGTGGCCGACTCGCCGAGATCCTCCAGGTAGGTGCCGAGCTTCTCCCAGCCCTGCAGCACCTGCGTCTCGATCTGCCGGTACTTCGTCTCGAATGCGGCGCCGATCTCGTCCGCGCCCCACGGCGGGCCGGAGGACAGGCTCTGGATCTGCGCGCCGACCGATTTCTGCTGGCTGAGAAAGTCGCTGCCGGCGTCGGTGAGGTCGCGGGCGCCCTGGGCCGCGCGCTCCGGGTTGAGGAACAGCTCGTTACCGGGGCCGGTCATTCGCCCGTCTCCCGCAGCCGGGAGTCGCTGTGCCGCAGCAGCGAGCCGAACGTACCGTCCTTGAGGTAGTCCATCGCGCCGGTGCCGGCCGGCAGGTAGTCGCCGAGCACCTCCTGCACGGCGTCGGTCGCGTTCGCCGCGGCCTCCGCGACCACGCGGGTGATCGCCTCGGCGAGCTCGTGCGCCTCGTAGACCCGGTACGCCCGGGGCGCGATCTCCAGCGACGTGAGCTGGCCGCGCGGACCGACGGTCGCCCGGATCAGCTCGTCCTCGTCGGCGGCCGAGACGGACAGCGACGCCAGGCGGGTCTGCATCTCGCCCATGCCGTCGCGAAGCTTCTCGTACTGTCCGTAGACGTCGGCGAAACGTGCCTTCAGCGCGGCGTTCGCGTCCCGGTTCGCTTGCTGGGCCACCGTTACCTCCCCCGATATAGCGGCTGCGAAGACCATACCGAGCCGTGCCAAGAGACACGCGCGGCTACAACCCGTACTCACGGGTCAGGTCGTGGATACGCGCGGCGGCGAGGCCGCGGCGGGGTGAGGAGCGCGGTAGGGCGGCGGTCAGCGCTTCCCAGGCCTGGAGGTCGTCGGCGCCCCAGCCGGTGCGGACCCAGGTGTCGAGCAGCGCCGGGTCACCGGAGCCGAAGACGGCGGCGCGCAACCGGTCGTCGAGCGTGCGGCGGAGACGGATCACGCCGGGTGCGTCCGAGCCGGGGAGCAGCGGGCCGGTGTACGCGTCCAGCGCCTCGCCGACCAGGCCCGCGTCGAGCAGCCGGGTCACGGTCAGGAAGTCCGCGGTCACGCCAGGCTCGACCCGGTACGGGCGGGAACCGACCAGCGCCGGGCCGAGCGTGCGACGCAGCCGGGACAGCTCCGCGCGCAGCGTCACCGGCGCCTGGTGGTCCTCGCCGTAGAGGTCCAGCGCCAGCTGCTCGCCGGTGCGGCCCTCCGGATGGCGGAGCAGCAGCGCCAGCAGCTCGCTGTGCCGCCGGCCCAGCCGGATCCGCCGCCCGGCCACGGTCAGCACCGCCTCGTCCCGGCCCAGCGCGGCCAGCGACGCGGACCGGCCGGGCACCGGCGCGGCCAGTAGCGCCTCCGCGGCCCGCGCGGTCGCGGTGACGAGCGCCAGGCTGTGCGGGTTGGCCAGGTGGTCGCCGCCGGTCAGGTCGACCGCGCCGAGCAGCCGGCCGGACGCCGGGTCGTGGATCGGCGCGGCCGCACAGGTCCAGCGCTGCACCGGGCGGCTGAAATGCTCGGTCGCGAAGATCTGCACGGAGTGGTCGACCGCGAGCGCCGTGCCGGGCGCGTTCGTGCCCGCGTGCGTCTCGTCCCAGCGCGCGCCGGGCACGAAGTTCATCGCCGCGGCCTGCCGCAGCACCGCGGTGTGCCCCTCCACCCAGAGCAGCCGGCCGCGCGCGTCGCAGACCGCCATCAGGTGCTCGCCGTCGTCCGCGATGCCGCCGAGCAGGTCGCGGAACAGCGGCAGTACGCGGGCCAGCGGATGCGCGGCACGGTATCCGTCCAGCTCGTCGTCGGTCAGGTCGGTGGGCGCGGTGGTGTCCGGGTCGACGGACGCGACCGCGGACCGGTGCCAGGACTCCGCGACGACGCTCCGGACCTGCGTGGTCGTACCGCCGCTGATGAACGCGTCGTGTGCGCGGCGGATCTGGCCGATGCGTTCGGCCGGATCGACGCCGATCTGAAGGGCGAGCCACGGGTTGGACATCGGCGTCCTTCCCCTGTGTCGGGCAGCGGACTATCGCCTATCGTGACCCAGCTCACCCCGCCCTGCCAACCGCGGCCCCGCCGGTTGCCGCGGGCCGGTACTGTCGGCGGCGCCTGCCAGGGGAGGGGGATCCGGTGACCCAGCACGTCGACCGGGAGACGAACGCCGCGCTCACGGCCAGGACCGGCCGGCCGCGCGCCCGCCTGCCCGACTTGTCGGTCTCCGCCGTGGACGCCAACGAGCCGATCCCCGTGAGCCGGGCATGAGCGATCTCGAACTGGACGCCGCGCGGGCCGCCCAGGCCGCCCGCGATCTGACGGACGCCGGTGCCGATCTCCGCGCCCGCGCCCGCGCCGCCGCGACCCGCATACAGGGCCTGTCCACCGCGCCGCCGTGGGGCACCGGCCGGATCGGTGCGGCGTTCGAGTCGCGCTACCGCGAGATCGAGTCCCGGCTGCTCGCGGCGGCGGAGCGCACCGGCACGCAGGTGGAGGCGCTCGGCGAGTCCGCCACCGTGGCGGTCCGGCGGGTCGCCGCCACGGACGAGACCAACGAGGAACTGATCCAGAAAACCTGGCAGACCTGATCCTCGGACTTCCCGCTCCCGGCGGGGTCACCTTCCGCACGGTCCGACTCTGTCGCCCATTCCCAGCTCGCGCCGGCCATACCCGACCCTGCCGCAGCATCTTGCTTCGCGGCGGCACCCCGGCTCCGCGGCGACCGGCTCCTCGGTGGCAACCGGGCGCTATGCGCCCGAAATATCGCGCGATATCTCATCCTGCAGGTAGGAGTATCGCCGCCGACGAATGGCCCCGCTCAGCCCTGAGTGATCAATCAGTGAGCCTTTTTCATCCTGGCTTTGCAGGTGGCAGCGGGTATGACGACCCCGGAGATCGATAGGTGCGAGGCTCCCGGTAAGACAGCAGTCGACCAAGATCCGATGCCCCGACCAGGGAGCCTCGCCCGTGCTGTCTTACCCCGCCACGATCTCGTTGTCCACCCGCACCCTCAACCACCTCACCGGCCATATCCGCCGCCACCGCCACCAGCAACGATCCCGGTGGCGGCGGCTGACACCCCGCGACCAGGCCCTTCTCGCCCTGGCGCACCTGCGTAACGGGGACACCTACACCCGCCTGGCCGCCGGATTCGGTATCGGGGTCACGACCGCCTGGCGCTACGTCCAGGAAGCCATCGCCCTGCTCGCCGCCGCCGCACCCGATCTGGCCACCGCCATGGACCGGATCCGCCGGTACCCGTACGTCATCCTCGATGGCACCCTGATACCCATCGACCGGGTCGCGGACCAAAAACCGTACTACTCCGGAAAACATCACCGGCACGGCATGAACACCCAAACGATCGCCAGCCCACAAGGCACATGGCTATGGGCCTCACCCGCCCTGCCCGGCGGCGCCCACGACCTCACCGCCGCCCGCACCCACGGCATCATCGACGCCCTGGCCAGCGCGAACATCACCGTTCTCGCGGACAAGGCCTACCTCGGCGCCCCCGACAACGTCCTCGTCCCCTACCGCGGCAGCCGCTGGCGCAAACTATCGACCGGAGAGAAAACCGCCAATAAAGGACACGCCCGCCTACGAGCCATCGGCGAACAAGCTAACGCCACCCTGAAGCAATGGAAGATCCTGACCAAACTCCGCTGCAGCCCGCACTGCACCACCACCATCATCCAAGCCATCCTGGTCCTCGACCACATCGACGCAGGCCACACACCAGGATGAAAAAGGCTCAGTGGAGCAAGAAGGATATCAACTTCGCTAAATGACCTCCTTTTCGCTCCACTGATTGATCACTCAGGTGGCGGACCCGCGGCGGAGACGGCCACCGGGTGCGGCGGCCGAGGACTTTTCGGAGATTCGGGCAGGTGGCGCACCTGGCCGGCACGTGGACCGGTTCGGCATCAGTGGTGTGCGGGTCGCCCGGTACGCACGGCCGGCGATGTGCGGCCGCGCGTACCGCGGCGAGTGCGGGCGACGGATTCGCTCAACGGTCGTCGCTGGGGCTGCCCGCCGCCCGTACCGTGGTGACGGTATTTGATCTGGTCTTTCAATCGCCGAGGGCGGCGAGTTCGTCGTCGGTGAGCAGGCGGGAGCGGATCAGGAAGCGGACGCCCTCGGGGGCTTCGAGGGAGAAGCCGCTGCCGCGGCCGGGGACCACGTCGACGGTCAGGTGGGTGTGCCGCCACAGTGCGAACTGCGACGATGACATCCAGAACGTGACCGGTTCGGCGACGCCGTCGATGACGATCTCCTCCAGCAGCACGTCGGAGCTGCCGGTGCGGAACTCGCCCTCGGGGTAGCACATCGGCGCGCTGCCGTCGCAGCAGCCGCCGGACTGGTGGAACATCAGCGGCCC
The DNA here is from genome assembly GCF_030813715.1 of Catenuloplanes indicus. Taxonomy (NCBI): domain Bacteria; kingdom Bacillati; phylum Actinomycetota; class Actinomycetes; order Micromonosporales; family Micromonosporaceae; genus Catenuloplanes; species Catenuloplanes indicus. The sequence continues at coordinate 3,797,228 of NZ_JAUSUZ010000001.1, read as the reverse complement.
GTGCGCACCCCGCAGTGACCGGATCAGGTCCGCCGCGGCCGGTGTGACGTCGACCCTGGAGACCATGGCGTCCTCCTAGAACAGTCCGACGGCCTTGGCGGAGTAGCTGACCAGCAGGTTCTTGGTCTGCTGGTAGTGGTCGAGCATCATCCGGTGGTTCTCCCGGCCGATGCCGGACTGCTTGTAGCCGCCGAACGCCGCGTGCGCCGGGTACGCGTGGTAGCAGTTCGTCCAGACGCGCCCGGCCTGGATCGCCCGGCCGGCCCGGTACGCGGTGTTCAGGTCGCGGGTCCAGACGCCGGCACCGAGCCCGTAGAGCGTGTCGTTGGCGATCTTGATGCCGTCCGCGAAGTGGGTGAACGACGCGACCGAGACCACCGGCCCGAAGATCTCCTCCTGGAAGATCCGCATCGCGTTGTCACCCTGGAAGATCGTCGGCTGTACGTAGTAGCCGCCGGACAGCTCGCCGCCCAGGTCCGCGCGCTCGCCGCCGGTGAGCAGCTTCGCGCCCTCGCGCTGGCCGATGTCCAGGTACGACAGGATCTTCTCCAGCTGGTCGTTGGACGCCTGCGCGCCGACCATCGTCTCGGTGTCCAGCGGGTGGCCCTGCTTGATAGCGTTCGTCCGCTCGACGGCCGCGGCCAGGAAGTCCGAGTAGTGCCCGGCCTGGATCAGCGCGCGCGACGGGCAGGTGCAGACCTCACCCTGGTTCAGCGCGAACATGGTGAAGCCCTCGAGCGCCTTGTCGAAGAAGTCGTCGTTGCGTGCGGACACGTCGTCGAAGAACAGGTTCGGGCTCTTGCCGCCCAGTTCCAGCGTGACCGGCTTGATGTTCTCCGACGCGTACTGCATGATCAGCCGCCCGGTGGTGGTCTCGCCGGTGAACGCGACCTTCGCCACCCGCGCGCTGCTGGCCAGCGGCTTGCCGGCCTCCACGCCGAAGCCGTTCACGATGTTCACCACGCCCGGCGGCAGCAGGTCCGCGATCAGGCTCATCAGCAGGTGGATCGAGGCCGGCGTCTGCTCGGCCGGCTTCAGCACCACCGTGTTGCCGGCCGCGAGCGCGGGCGCCAGCTTCCAGACCGCCATCAGGATCGGGAAGTTCCACGGGATGATCTGCCCGACCACGCCGAGCGGCTCGTGGAAGTGGTACGCCACCGTGTCGTCGTCCAGCTCTGCGAGCCCGCCCTCCTGCGCGCGGATCGCGCCCGCGAAGTACCGGAAGTGGTCGATCGCCAGCGGCAGGTCCGCGGCCAGCGTCTCCCGGACCGGCTTGCCGTTCTCCCAGGTCTCCGCGACCGCGAGCCGTTCCAGGTTCTCCGCCATCCGGTCCGCGATCCGGTTCAGGACGTTCGCCCGTTCCGCGACCGGCGTGCGCCCCCACCCGGGCGCCGCGCCGTGCGCCGCGTCCAGCGCCCGCTCCACGTCGTCCGCGGTCCCGCGGGCCACCTCGGTGAACGGCTGCCCGTTCACCGGGCTGGGATTGTCGAAGTAGCCGCCCTTGGCCGGTGCGACGTACTCGCCACCGATCCAGTGGTCGTACCGGTTCTGGTAGGAGACGATCGCGCCGTCCTGTCCGGGCGCTGCGTATCGAGACATGTGCCGGCCTCCTCGGTGTCGTGGCCCGCAGGCTAGTTACGCCGACGTTGCGCGAACGTTGCGTCGCTGTTGAGGTGGCGGGCGGCTGCTTGAATGGGTGGCTCGTTGACCGGGGGACGATCGGGGGATTCGTGACGGCATTGACCAGCCCCGTTCCGCATCCACTCGCCCTGCTCTGGCCGGACGCCCCGGTCGGAGTCCGCGCCGCCCTCGAATGGATCATCGGCCCCGACTGGCCCGACGGCGACGAACAAGCGGTCTGGGACCTGGCCGACGAGTGGTACGGCGTGGCCGGCCTGCTGGCCGCCCCCGCGGAGACCGCGTCCGAGGCGGCCGGCACGTTCCAGGATTCGTACGACGGCCCGGCCGCGGACGCGTTCCGGGCGGCGTGGACCGCGCTCACCGCCGGCGACCGGGCCGCACTCGACGACCTGCCGGCCGCGACCGGCGAGGTCGGCCGGATGGTCTCGGAGTGCGCCTCCAGCATTGAGGCCGCGAAGATCAAGATGTGGACCGAGGTCACGGGTCTGGTGGTCGAGCTGCGCTCGTTGAGCGTGGTCGAAGCGCTGACGCCCGGCGCCGGGGTCGCGGCCGCGGCGGTGGCGCTGACCGGCAGCCGCCTGGCGGTGCGGCACATCGCGAGCGAGCTGGCCGCGTCAATGGAGGCGACGAACGTCCCGTCGGTGCCGTCGGCGGCTCGCCGCGGGCCGCACGACGACGTGGCCGCGGCCGACGGCGGCTCGTCAGCGCCACACACCGCCGCCGGTCACCGGGACCCGGCGCCAGCGGGCTTCGCCGTTGCCGTCGGTGACGGGGCTGACCTGGCGGTATCCCAGGGCTCGCCGATGGCCGGTGCGACCGGCGGGCGTCCTGCCGAGGTCGATTCGGACGCGTTTCTCGCTTCGGCACCGGCCGGGGTCGCGGCGGTCCGGATGACCGGCGCCGCCGCGGATGAGGCTGTGCGTGCGGCACTGGGGGAGGCGGCCGCGGGTGCTACCGGTTCGGGGGCGGCTGTCCTCTCCGGCGAGACCGGCGTGCTCAACGCGGAACTGGCCGCCAAACTCGACGGCATCACGGCTACCACGGGTACGGGCCAAGCGGTCGCCTTCGAGGCGGTGCTCTCCCCGGAGGGGACGACATCGGCGCCCGCGCCGATGCTCGCTACCGCTTCGCCCGACGCGATCAACGACGCGCTGCACCCGGGTGGCGCCGCCGATACGCCGGCTGGCGACGACTCCGATGCGGCCGATGCCCGGAAGGGTGAGCCGTCGCTGGCGGCAGACGTCCGGCTGGACGTCGGTGAGCTACTGCGGTCGGAGTCCGCTCCGGCACCCGGACTCGCGGCCGGCTCCGAAACCGCACCGACGCCGCAGACCGCGTCAGCATCGGAAATCGCGTCAGCGTCGCAGAACGCGTCACCCTGGGGAACCGGGCCGGGGTCGGGACTCGCTTCGGCGCCGGAATTCGGGACGACGTCCGGGACCGGGTTGGCGTCGGTCACCGTGCTCGCCGCAGTCGACGACGATGCTCCGGGCGAACCGCCGCGCGCGCACCGCGACGCACACGACGACGCGGCTACCACGACGCAGCTGACCACCGAGATACCGCAGGCCGCCGCTGCCGCGGGCAACACCGCATCCGGCGGCAACACCGTCGCCCCGCCGCCGGTCGGCGCCGGAGGCGCGATCGGCAGGGCGGCCGGTGTCGCCGGGCCACTCGCCGCCGGAAGTGGCGGCGGGGCGGCCATCGCCCAGACCGACACCGCGGCCGCCTCGGCGGCTGTCGGTCGCTGGTCGGACGGGCTGAACCCAGCTCCTGATCCACCCGCCGCCCGTGGCCCGCTGGCGGCCGGTAGCGGGGTCGGCCCGGCGCTGGTGAACGAGGCTGCCCGCGCGGCCGCAGGCTGGACGGATGCCCTCCCGCACCCACCCGTCGCCGGTCCCCTCGCGGCCGGGCTCGGTTCCAGCACCTCATCGGCGGGCGATGCCGCCGACGGCCGCGCGACCGGACATGCGCCGGTTGGCGACCGCCCCGCTGATCCGGGGAGTGCGCCGGCCGGTGACGCTCCTGGAGAGCGCGACCGATTCCCGGCGGGTGGTCTCGCACAGGTGCTGACGCCGGGCGGTGACACACCCGCATCCGCGGCGGTTGACGGGTGGGTGACGAGCCCTGACCGGCGAGTAGAGCCGGAATCCGCTGACCGATCCCCGGTGACCGGCGGCATCGGTGCGGCCTCGGCGGCACGCGTGTCCAGTGCCGTGGGCGGTTGGGCCGTTGACCCCGACCACCGGGCGGCGGCCGCGACCGATCTCGGTCGCGAGACCGTCTCCGGTCCGCTGGCGGCCGGCGGCGGGATCGGAGCGAGTGAGGCGACGGCCGTCGCGCACACGATGGGCGGGGCGGCCGGTGAACCGAGCGGCACGGCCGCGACCACCGATGCCACGACCGGATCGGAAAGCGGCGAATCGGCTCCGACCGGGTCGGCGGCGGCCGCGTCGGGAGCCGAAGGCACGGCGCCGGGAGTCTTCGTCGCGCCGCCCATCGGCGGTGTCGGTCCGGGTGGCGGCGGCCGTGGATCGTCGAAGGGTGGCGGGAGGCAGGGGCCGGCCCCGTTCCGGCCGGAGAAGGACCCGATCAAGCAGCCCGGCGTGCCGGCACCCGGAATCCTCGGGTCCGCGTCGTTCGGCATCGAGGAGCCGGTGACTCCCACGCGTCCGGCGGTGGACCGGACCACCTCCCCCTCGTCCATCGGACGTGCGGCGGTTCCGCCCGGCGCGACCGTGCCGGTTATGTCCGGCGGAACTGTGCCGGTTCTGTCCGGCGGAACTGTGCCGGTTCTGTCCGGCGGAACTGTGCCGGTGTCGTCCGGCGGAACCGTGCCGGAGCCGCCAAGCGAAAGCGTGCCAATTCCGTCCGGCGGAACCGCGGCAATTCCGCCGGGTGGACGCGCGGCGGCCGCGCCCGAAAGCACCCCGACGCACGTGACCGGCGCGGTAGCCGGCCCGGTCGCCGACACCACCGGCCCGGGACAGCCGGTGCCCCCGGCTCAAGCCCCCGCATCGGTGAAGGCGGCGGCGGAGGCGAAGGCTCCGGCGGAGGCCGCACCGCCCGCCGGTGATGTCCGGCCGTCGCCCGCCCCCGGCGTCATCTCCGGCACGAACGCCTCTTTCACCGAGCCGGTGCCACCGGCCCGCCAAGCCGGCACGCCCGGCTTGATCAGCCCCGGCGAGTTCGGCATGCCGACCTCGGATATCCCGATCCAGCCACCGGACAGATCCACCCCCGAGGTTCCGCCGGAACCAGGCAGCTAACCCACCGCGGCAAACGCCGAATCGAGGATCTCCAGGCCACGATCGAGTTCCGTGTCCGAGATGACCAGCGGCGGCAGAAAACGCAGCACGTTGCCGTACGTCCCGCAGGTCAGCGTGAGCAGCCCGCCCGCATGGCAGGCGGCGGCGAGCGCAGCCGTCGCCGCCGGATCCGGGACGAGCGTGCCCGGCGCCACGATCTCCACGGCCAGCATCGCGCCCCGCCCGCGTACCTCCGCGATCCTCGAATCCCGCCCCGCCAGCGCCCGCAGGCGCGGCAGCATGACCGCTTCGATGGATGTCGCCGCTTCCGTGAGCGACAGCTCACGCATCGTCTCGATGCTCGCCAGCGCGGCCGCGCAGGCGATCGGATTTCCCCCGTACGTACCACCGAGCCCTCCGGCGTGCACCGCGTCCATCACCTCGGCTCGCCCGGTGACGCCGGCCAGCGGCAGCCCGCCGGCGATGCCCTTGGCCGTGGTGACCAGGTCCGGCTCCACGCCCTCGAACGTGCTGGCGAACCAGTCCCCGGTGCGGCAGAAACCGGTCTGGATTTCGTCCGCGATGAACACCGCACCGGCGGACGTGGCCCAGGCCCGCAGCGCCGGTAGGAAGCCCGGCGCCGGTACGACGAACCCGCCCTCCCCCTGGATCGGCTCGATCAGCAGCGCCGCCACGTTCCCCGCGCCGACCTGCTTCGAGATCAGGTCGATCGCCACCGCGGCCGCGGCCGGGCCGGAGAGGCCGCCGTCGCGCAGCGGATACGACATCGGCACCCGGTATATCTCACCCGCGAACGGCCCGAAGCCCTGCTTGTACGGCATGTTCTTCGCGGTCAGCGCCATCGTCAGGTTCGTCCGGCCGTGGTAGGCGTGGTCGAACACCACGACCGCCTGCCGTCCGGTGGCGTGGCGGGCGATCTTGACGGCGTTCTCCACCGCCTCGGCACCGGAGTTGACCAGCATCGACCGCTTCCCGAACGAGCCGGGGGTGAGCGCGTTCAGCTGCTCGCACACCTCGACGTAGAGCGAGTACGGCGCGACCATGAAGCAGGTGTGGGTGAACTTCTCCACCTGGGCACGTACGGCCTCGACCACGCGCGGCGCGGAGTTGCCGACGTTGGTGACCGCGATGCCGGACCCGAAGTCGATCCACTCGCGGCCGTCGACGTCGGTCAGCGTCCCGCCGGACGCGTGCGCGACGTATGAGCTGAGCACGCTGGTGACGCCGGGTGCGACCGCGGCCAGCCGCCGCTCGTGCAGCGACACCTCAGACCTCGATGTTGTGCATGACGTGCTTGACCCGGGTGTAGTCCTCCAGCGAGTACAGCGACAGGTCCTTGCCGTACCCGCTGTGCTTGAACCCGCCGTGCGGCATCTCGGACACGAACGGGATGTGCGTGTTGACCCAGACGCACCCGAAGTCGAGGCGGCGCGTCATCCGCATCGCGCGGCCGTGGTCGCGGGTCCAGACGGACGCGGCCAGGCCGTAGTCGACGCCGTTGGCCCAGCACACCGCCTCGTCCTCGTCGGAGAACCGCTGCACGGTGATCACCGGCCCGAACACCTCGTCCTGGATCACCTCGTCGTCCTGCCGTACGCCCGAGACGACCGTCGGCGCGTAGAAGAACCCGCGGTCGCCGACCCGCGCGCCACCGGTCTCGACGGACGCGTGCGCGGGCAGCCGGTCGACGAAACCCGTGACGCGGGCCAGCTGCGCCGCGTTGTTCAGCGGTCCGTAGGCGACGCCGGGGTCGTCCGGCAGCCCGGTGCGGGTGGCGCGCGCCTCCGAGGTCAGCGCCGCCACCAGGTCCGGGTAGACGCCCGGCGCGGCCAGCACGCGCGTCGCGGCGGTGCAGTCCTGGCCGGCGTTGAAGTAGCCGCCGCCCGCGATCGCCGCGGCCGCGGCCGCCACGTCCGCGTCGTCGAAGAGCACGACCGGCGCCTTGCCGCCCAGCTCCAGGTGGGTGCGCTTGAGGTCGGGCGCGGCGGACGCGAGCACCTCCCGGCCGGCCCGGGTGGAGCCGGTGATCGAGACGAACTGCGGCGTGCGGTGCGAGACGAGCGCGCGGCCGGTGTCCCGGTCGCCGGCGACCACGTTGAACACGCCCGGCGGCAGGAACTCGGCCGCGATCTCGGCGAGCAGCAGCGTGGAGACCGGCGTGGTGTCGGACGGCTTGAGCACCACGGTGTTGCCGGCCGCGAGCGCCGGCGCGATCTTCCAGATGGCCATCATCAGCGGGTAGTTCCACGGCGTGACCTGGGCACAGACGCCGATCGGCTCGCGCCGCACGTACGACTCGTGGCCGGCCAGGTAGTTGCCGGCCGACCTGCCCTCCAGCATGCGGGCCGCACCGGCGAAGAAACGCAGCTGGTCGACGGACGGCGGCAGTTCCTCGTCCGCGGTGAGCTGCCGGGGCTTGCCGGTGTTGCGGACCTCCGCGTCGACCAGCTCGGCCGCACGCGACTCGACTGCGTCGGCGATCTTCAGGAGGGCCCGCTGCCGTTCGGCCGGTGTGGTGTCCCGCCAGCTCTCGAACGCGGTGGCGGCGGCGGACATGGCCGCATCCACGTCGCGTTCGCCGGAGACCGGCGCCTGCGCGAAGACCTCGCCGGTGGCCGGGTCGATCAGGTCGGACCACCGGCCGTCGGCCGGGTCGGCGTACTTACCGTTCACGAAGTTGCGAAGAACCTGCATGTCATCTCCGTAGGACCGCGGTATCCGTCACTCCGCAGCCATCCTCGCCACGAAAACCGTAGCGGGCAAGAGGACTAGGCTCGGGGGAGACGGAAGGATTCGCGTCATGGACATGATCCCGTTCTACGTCGCCGGCCGCCCGGTGCACGGCGACGACGAGGTGATCGTGCGGCATCCGTACGACGGCGCCGTGGTCGGCCGCACCAGCTTCGCCACGCCCGCGCAGGTGGACGAGGCGCTGGCGAAGGCGACGGTCACGCCGACGCCCGCGCACGTCCGGGCCGCCGCGCTCGATCACGTCTCACGACGGCTGGCGGAGCGCGCGGACGAGGTGGCCCGCCTTATCACCGCGGAGAACGGCAAGCCGCTGAAGTGGGCGCGCGCCGAGGCCGGCCGCGCGGTGTCGGTGTTCCGCTGGGCCGCGGAGGAGGCACGCCGGTTCGCCGGTGAGATGCAGCGGCTGGACACGGACCCGGCCGGCGAGGGCCGGCTGGCGCTGGTCCGGCGCGTGCCGCGCGGCGCCGTGCTCGGCATCTCGCCGTTCAACTTCCCGCTGAACCTGGTCGCGCACAAGGTGGCGCCGGCGATCGCGGCCGGTGTGCCGATCGTGCTCAAGCCGGCGCCGGCCACGCCGCTGTCCGCACTGCTGCTGGGCGAGCTGCTGGCCGAGACGGAGCTGCCGGAGGGTGCGTTCTCCGTGCTGCCGCTGCCGAACGACCGCACCGCCGAGCTGGTCGAGGACCCGCGCCTGCCGGTGATCTCGTTCACCGGATCCGGCCCGGTCGGCGGCCTGATCCAGGAGTCGGTGCCGCGCAAGCACGTGACGCTGGAGCTGGGCGGCAACGCGGCGGCCGTGATCTGCGCGGACTGGTCCTCGGACGCGGACCTGGAGCACGCGGCGCAGCGCATCGCGACCTTCTCCAACTACCAGGCCGGCCAGAGTTGCATCGCGGTGCAGCGCGTCTTCGCACACGCGGACGTCTACGACCGTTTCGTGGCGAAACTGAAGGACCGGACCGAGGCGCTCACGACCGGCGACCCGAACGACGAGGCGACCGACGTCGGCCCGCTGATCAGCGAGGACGCGGCGAAGCGGGTCGAGGCGTGGGTGGACGAGGCGTTGCGCGCCGGCGCGGAGGCGCTGACCGGCGGCGAGCGCGAGGGCTCCACGTACCCTCCGACGATCTTGGTGAACGTGCCCGCCGGGGCGAAGGTGCTGGCGGAGGAGGTGTTCGGCCCGGTCCTGGCCGTGCAGCGGGTGGTGAGCGACGAGGCCGCGTTCACCGCCGTCAACGACTCCGCCTACGGGCTGCAGGCCGGCGTGTTCACCCACGATCTCCAGACCGCGTTCGCCGCGCACCAGTCGCTGCAGGTCGGCGGCGTGATCATCGGCGACGTGCCGTCCTACCGCGCGGACCAGATGCCCTACGGCGGCGTGAAGGGCAGCGGTGTCGGCCGCGAGGGCGTCCGCTCCGCGATGGAGGATTACACCGAACCCCGCGTCCTGGTGCTCACCGGCATCACCCTCTGAGAACCAGAAAATCCCATCAACGGTACGGGCGCCACCCCACCCGCCCGTGCTCCGAGCCCGACCGGAGGCCCCGTACCGTGACCGCCGCCTGGCCCACCACCGTCGCCGAGGCCGAGGCCGAGCAGGACCGCCTCCGCGGGCTGGTCGACCTGACCGACGCACCGGTATCGCCGAGGACCGTGGCCGGTCTGGACGTCGCCTACGCGGACGGCGACGAGCGGCTGGTCGCGGCCGTGGTGGTGCTGGACGCGGCCACGCTGGAACCGGTCGACGAGGCGGTCACCATCGGCCGTCCCGCGTTCCCGTACGTCCCGGGCCTGTTCGCGTTCCGCGAGATCCCCGCGCTGCTGGCCGCGCTGGACCGGCTCAGCACCCGCCCCGACCTGCTGGTCTGCGACGGTCACGGCCTGGCCCACCCGCGCCGCTTCGGTCTCGCCTGCCACCTCGGCGTGCTCACCGGCCTGCCCGCGCTGGGCGTCGGCAAGACGCACCTGACCGGCGAGTGGGCGATGCCGGGGGAGCGGCGCGGCGATGCGAGCCCGATCTCGCTCGATGGGGTGACGGTCGGCACCGTGCTGCGCACCCAGGACCGGGTGCGGCCGGTGTTCGTCTCGCCCGGCCACCGGATCTCCGTGGCCGGCGCGGCCGCGCAGGTCCTGGCGCTCGCCCCGCGGTTCCGCCTGCCGGAGACGACCCGGGCCGCGGACCATGCGTGCCGCGCCGCGCTCGCTGGACGTACCCGGTGAATTGGTCTTAAAAGGGTTGGCTTATCGACCGAACGACGGCTTCGGCGTTGTCGCACCGGCGATGTAGCCTCCCAGACATGCTTGTACGGCGATGGGTGGCGCATGCCCTGATGGCGATGGTGGCCGGGCTGCTCGGTGCCGTCACGCTGGGTGTCGCGCCTGCTTACGCGGACGAGGTCGCGGTGAGCGCGCCCAGCTCGTTCACCGCGGGCAACGGGCCGCAGAACGTCGACATCCGGCTGCGCCGGGAGGACGACGGCTGCATCCGGGCCCGCGCCCAGCTGCGCATCCGCGCCGACGACCTGAGCCCGGACCAGGTCGTGGTCGCGGTCAACTCGGGCGGCCAGACCGTGCAGGTGCAGCTGAGCGCGCAGGCCGACGGCGACTACGTCACGCAGCTGGTGCAGCCGGCCGAGGCGGAGATGTGCGAGCGGCGCAACCGGCAGCAGACCGTCCGGTTCCGCGTCGCGTTCGGGCCGAACGCGCCGAACGGCGAGGTTCGGTTCGAGGGCTTCATGCTCGACGAGAACGACAACCGCCTGGCCGACGGCGACGACGAGGCGCAGATCCGCGGCGGTGAGCCCGCGCCCAAGCCCAGCCCGTCGAAGAGCCCGTCCAAGAGCCCGTCGCCGTCTCCCACGCCGGAGGAGGAGAAGACCGAGGAGGCCGCGGCCGCGCCCACCTTCGAGTCGCTCCCGCCGGACCCGGCCGGCCCGGTGTCGCTGAAGTCGAACGACAGCCTGTTCGGTGGGCTCGGCGTGCCGATCGCGATCGGTGTGGTCATGGTCGGCGTCGGCGTGGCGCTGATCGTGCTGCTGGTCCGGCGCAACCGCGCGGAGGACGACGGCGGTGCGTTCGCCGGCTCCGGCGGCTCGTGGCCGCGCGGCGGCGGTGGCAGCGGTGGCGGCGGTGACGGTGGCGGCGTCTACGGCGCCGGTCCGCGCACGGCCGGCTGGAGCGGCGCGACCGAGGGTGCCACGCAGATGCTGCCCGCACAGCCGCCGGCGGGTGGCCGGCCGCCGGTCGACCTGCCCACGCAGCGCTACCCGGGCGTGCCGTCCGGCCCGAACGCGAACCGGGCGCGCAGCACGCCGCCGGATCCGACCACCCGGTTGCCTAGAGTGACGGAGTAGTACCCCCGCGCATCCTCTTCGTCATGTGCCCGTGACCGAGCCGCAGCATCCCGGTCACCCGCCTCATCACGTCCGGTGAACAAGGCTCCGATACGCTTCCCCGGTCGGCTACACAGGCGTAGGACGAGGCGTGAGGAGCGTTGAGTTGGCTGAGCTGTCACGGATCGTGAAGGCGTACGACGTGCGCGGTACGGTCCCGGACGAGTTCGACACCGCGGCCGCGTGCGCGCTGGGCCAGGCGTTCGTGGAGACGCTGCGTGATCGCGGCGACGACGCCGACCGCATCGTGATCGCGCACGACATGCGTGAGTCCGGCCCGGCGCTGGCCGAGTCGTTCGCGGCCGGTGCGATCGCGGCCGGTGCCCAGGTGGTGCACGCGGGTCTCGGCTCGACCGACCTGCTCTACTACGCGTCCGGCGTGCTCGGCCTGCCCGGCGCGATGTTCACCGCCAGCCACAACCCGGCGCGGTACAACGGCATCAAGATGTGCAAGGCCGGTGCCAAACCGATCGGTCAGGACAGCGGCCTGTCGCAGATCCGGGACCGGGCGCAGCAGTTGCTGGACGACGGCCTGACGCCGGTCGGCGAGGTGCCGGTGGAGCGCCGCGATCTGCTGGCCGACTATGCGGCGCACCTGCGCTCGCTGGTCGACCTGTCCGGCATCCGCCCGCTCAAGGTGGTCGTGGACGCGGGCAACGGCATGGGCGGACACACCGTACCGGCCGTGCTCGGTGACGCCGTGCTGGCCGGCCTGCCGCTGGAGATCGTGCCGCTCTACTTCGAGCTGGACGGCTCGTTCCCGAACCACGAGGCCAACCCGCTGGAGCCGGCCAACCTGGTCGACCTGCAGGCCGCCGTGGTCGAGCACGGCGCGGACATCGGCCTGGCGTTCGACGGCGACGCGGACCGCTGCTTCGTCATCGACGAGAACGGCGCGCCGGTGTCCCCGTCCGCGATCACCGCGCTGGTCGCGGTGCGCGAGCTGGCCAAGCACCCGGGCGGCATCGTCATCCACAACCTGATCACCTCGACCGCGGTGCCGGAGATCGTCGTCGAGCACGGCGGCAAGCCGGTCCGCACCCGGGTGGGCCACTCGTTCATCAAGGCGGAGATGGCGAAGACCGACGCGGTGTTCGGCGGTGAGCACTCCGCGCACTACTACTTCCGCGACTTCTGGGGCGCGGACACCGGCATGCTGGCCGCGATGCACGTGCTGGCCGCGCTCGGCGAGCAGGACCGGCCGCTCTCCGAACTGGGCGCCGCCTACGAGCGGTACGTCGCGTCCGGTGAGATCAACTCCACGGTGTCCGACGCGGCCGCGAAGACCGCGGAGGTGCGCGCCGCGTTCGCCGGCCGCCCGACGGACGAGCTGGACGGCCTGACCATCACGTTCGAGGACGGCGCGTGGATCAACCTCCGCCCGTCCAACACGGAGCCGCTGCTGCGACTCAACGTGGAGGCGCCGACCGCGGAGCGCATGGCGCAGCTGCGCGACGACGTTCTCGCCATCGTTCGCGGTTAGGCTTCGGGGGTTGCGGGGAACACCCCCGCGGGACCCCTGGAAAGGAGCCGTTCGTGGCCCTGGATCCGCAGTTGCTGGAGATCATCGCTTGCCCGGACACGCACCGTGCGCCGCTCGCCCATGACGCGGCCACGGGCACGCTGACCTGCACCGAGTGTGGGCGGCGGTTCCGGGTCGAGGACGACATCCCGGTGATGCTGCTGGACGAGGCACGAACGGCTCCGACGGGTCCGCAGCACACGGACCAGGAGGAAGACCGCTGATGGGCAACCCGGTGGACGGCACCGCGGGGATTCAGGGCCGGCGCGTCGCCGACGAGAGCATCCTCGACGACGAGGAGCTGATGGCCGCGCGGGACCCGGGCGGCATGCTCCGGGCCACCGCGTCCGCGGGCGCCCAGGTCCGTGAGTCCGCGCAGCTGGCGGCGGAGGCGAACCTCAACGCGCTGTCCGACGAGGGCCGGCCGCGCGCGGTCGTGATCGCCGGGGCCGGCACCGCGGTGCTCACCGCGGACATCCTGCGTACGGTCGCCGGGCCGCGCTGCCCGGCGCCGGTGATCGCGCACCGCAGCCCGGGCGTGCCCGGCTGGGTCGGCGCGGCGGACGTGGTGATCGCGGTCTCCGCCTCCGGCCGTAGCCCGGAGGCGCTGGCCGCCGCCGAGGCCGCGGCCCGGCGCGGTGCCCGGCTGGTCGCGATCGGCGCGCCGGACTCCCGGCTGCAGTCGATCGCCGAGTCGGCCCGTGCGCCGTTCATCGGCGTGCCGCGCCGCGCACCGGCCCGCGCCAGCCTGTGGTCGCTGGCCGTACCGGTGCTGCTGGCCGCGCGGCAGCTCGACCTCGTGAAGATCAACGAGGCCGACCTGGCGGAGACCGCGACCCGGCTGGACACGGACGCGGACCGCTGCCGCCCCGGCCTGGAGTCGTTCGTCAACCCGGCGAAGTCGCTGGCGCTCGGCCTGGCCGGCTCGGTGCCGATCGTCTGGGGCTCGTCGCCGCTGGCCACCGTGGCCGCGCGCCGGTTCGCCGACACGCTCTCCGCGAACGCACGGTACCCGGTGGTCGCCGGCGGTCTCGGTGAGGCCGGCCGCGGCCGGGTGGGCCTGCTCGACGGCGTCTTCGGCGGCCTGGTCGAGGGTGAGCGGGACATCTTCGCCGACCCGGAGGACGAGGGAGACCAGACCCGGCTGCGGATCGTGCTGCTGCGCGACGGCGGCATCGACCCGCAGGAGGCGAACGACGAGCCGGTCGCGGTCGAGGAGCGGCGCGCGGACGCGGTGCAGACGCTCGCGGAACGACGTGGCGTGCGCTGCGACGTGGTGACCGCGGAGGGCGGCTCCACGCTGGAGCGGCTGGCGTCGCTGATCGCGGTCCCGGACTTCGCGTCGATCTACCTGGCGCTGGCGCACGGTCTCGACCCGATGGCGGTGCCGGCGATCTCCGAGATGAAGGAACTGGCCAACCCGATCCGCACCGAAGGGATCAACTGACCGATGAGCACCGGCGAGGGCGGCAAGGCGATCATCGCGGCGCTGGCCGCGAACCTGGGCATCGCGGCCACGAAGTTCGTCGCGTTCCTGCTGACACAGTCCTCGTCGATGCTGGCCGAGTCGATCCACTCGGTCGCCGACTCGGGTAATCAGGCGCTGCTGCTGCTCGGCGGGCGACGAGCCCGCCGGGCAGCGACGCCGGCCCACCCGTTCGGGTACGGCCGGGAGCGCTACATCTACGCGTTCATCGTCTCGATCGTGCTGTTCTCGCTGGGCGGGCTGTTCGCGCTGTACGAGGCCTACCACAAGTGGCACGAGGCGCACACCGACCCGAACCACGGCGCCATCACGTCGTGGCACTGGGTGCCGGTCGCGGTGCTGGTCGCCGCGATCTGCATGGAGGGCTTCTCGTTCCGCACCGCGATCAAGGAGTCCAACCACACCCGTGGCGACGCCTCGTGGCGGCAGTTCATCCGCCGCGCCAAGGCGCCGGAGCTGCCGGTCGTGCTGCTGGAGGACTTCGGCGCGCTGATCGGCCTGGTCCTGGCGCTCCTCGGCGTCGGTCTCACGCTGATCACCGGCCACGGCGTGTGGGACGCGCTCGGCACCGGCGCGATCGGCGTGCTGCTGGTCTGCATCGCGATCATCCTGGCGGTCGAGACGAAGAGCCTGCTGCTCGGCGAGGGCGCGTCCGCGCCGGACCAGGCCGCGATCGAGCGCGCGCTGCTGGACGGCGCCGCGGTCCGGCAGATCATCCACATGCGCACCATGCATCTCGGCCCGGAGGAGCTGCTGGTCGCAGCGAAGTTCGCGGTGGACGCGACCGAGACCGCGGCGGACGTGACCCGGCACATCAACGAGGCGGAGGCGCGCATCCGGGCGGCCGTGCCGATCGCCCGGATCATCTACCTGGAGCCGGACGTGTACGACCCGGAGGCGGCGGCCGCGCCGAAATCCGGGTACGACGGCACGCAGCTGGCTTCCGAGACACTCACGGGGAACTGAACATGCAGGCTCTGACCAGCGTCATCCGCCCGTACGCGTGGGGTTCGCGCGCCGCGATCGCCGAGATCCAGGGCCGGCCCACGCCCACCGCCGGGCCGGAGGCGGAACTGTGGATCGGCGCGCACCCGGCGGACCCGTCGCGGGTCGGCGGCACCGGACTGGACACGCTGCTGGCCGCGGAGCCGGACCGGCTGCTCGGCCCGGCCGTGGTGGAGCGGTTCGGCGCCCGGCTGCCGTACCTGATGAAGGTCCTCGCGGCCGACGCGCCGCTGTCGTTGCAGGCGCACCCGACGCTGGAGCACGCGAACGCGCGGTTCGCCGAGGGGCACGACGGCTACGTCGACGCGAACCACAAGCCGGAGCTGCTGGTCGCGCTGACCCCGTTCGACGCGCTCTGCGGCTTCGCCGACCCGGCCGTCTCGGCGGACACGCTGGAGTCGCTCGGCATCGCGGAACTCGCGCCGGTGGTAGCGGCGCTGCGGACCGGGCCGGCGGGCCTGCGCGAGGCCGTGCGCACGCTGCTGACCTGGCCGGTCGAGGAGCGTGCCGGTCTGGTGAAGGCCGCGGTGGCGGCCGGCACCGCGCCGCTCGCCGGTGAGCTGGCCCGGTTCTATCCCGAGGACACCGGTGTGCTGGTGGCGCTGCTGCTCAACCACGTGCGGCTGGAACCGGGGCAGGCGATCTGGATGCCGGCCGGGAACCTGCACGCGTACCTGCGCGGCACCGGCGTCGAGATCATGGCGGCCAGTGACAACGTGCTCCGCGGCGGCATGACGCCGAAGCAGGTGGACGTGGACGAGCTACTCGGCGTGCTGCGTTTCGAGGTGCTGAGCGAGCCGCTGCACCCGGCCGTGGAACCGGCTGAGGGTGTCCGGGCCTGGCCGGTGCCGGTGCCGGACTTCCTGCTGCACCGGATCACGCCGGGCGGCCGCACGGTCACGCTGGACGTGCCCGGGCCGCGCGTGGTGCTGGCCGTGGGCGGTCCGGTGCGGGCGGACGACGGGCAGGCCGTGGTGGAGATCGCACCCGGCACGGCCGCGTTCTCCGGCGCGGACGCGGGCCCGCTGCGCCTCTCCGGCGCCGGCGAGGCCTTCGTGGCAGCCGTCGGGCTCTGACGAATCCACAGCATCGGGCGCCGTGTTTCACGGCGCCCGATGCTGTATGTCCGTATTTCGCTATCCGCTTCTCTGTACCAATCCTGATTTTTGCTGTTTTTGGTTGACAGTTAGGTTGCGGAGTGTGAGGCTATAACTACGCAAGGCCACGGGGTGGTCGCGCGGACATGCCAAACCGGGGGGATGCACGGGGCGGTCGGGACTCACGTCACCGACCGCCCCGTGCGCATGTCCGGAGGGCGGTGACCAGCGCGATTCCACGGCTACAACCGGCGACGCGTAAAGTAGTGGGTCGGTCATCGGTGACGTATCGACAGGAGCTTTCATGACCAGCACCCTTCCCGTCCGCCCCCAGACCGTCGCTGAGGGCGACTACAAGGTGGCCGACCTGTCGCTCGCCGCCTTCGGGCGCAAGGAGATCCAGCTCGCCGAGCACGAGATGCCCGGCCTGATGTCGATCCGGCGTGAGTACGCGGACGCGCAGCCCCTGCGCGGCGCGCGGATCACCGGCTCGCTGCACATGACGATCCAGACCGCCGTGCTGATCGAGACGCTGACCGCGCTCGGCGCCGAGGTCCGCTGGGCGTCCTGCAACATCTTCTCCACCCAGGACCACGCCGCCGCCGCGATCGTGGTCGGCCCGAACGGCACCCCCGAGGCGCCGTCCGGCGTGCCGGTCTACGCCTGGAAGGGCGAGACGCTGGAGGAGTACTGGTGGTGCACCGAGCAGATCCTGCTCTGGCCGGACGGCAAGGGCCCGAACATGATCCTGGACGACGGCGGTGACGCCACGCTCCTGGTCCACAAGGGCGCCGAGTTCGAGAAGCTGGGCGCGGTCCCGGCCATCGACACCGCCGACTCCGAGGAGTACGCGGTCATCCTGGCCACGCTGCACAAGTCGCTCGCCGAGGACAAGCAGCGGTGGACGAACATCGCGGCCGGCATCAAGGGCGTGACCGAGGAGACCACCACCGGCGTGCACCGCCTCTACGAGATGCAGGCCGCCGGCAACCTGCTCTTCCCGGCGATCAACGTCAACGACTCGGTCACCAAGAGCAAGTTCGACAACAAGTACGGCTGCCGCCACTCGCTGATCGACGGCATCAACCGCGCCACCGACGTGCTGATCGGTGGCAAGGTGGCCGTGGTCTTCGGTTACGGCGACGTCGGCAAGGGCTGCGCGGACTCGCTGCGCGGCCAGGGTGCCCGCGTCATCGTCACCGAGATCGACCCGATCTGCGCGCTGCAGGCCGCGATGGACGGCTACCAGGTCGCCACGATCGACGACGTGGTCGAGACCGCGGACATCTTCGTGACCGCGACCGGCTGCTTCAACGTCATCACCGCCGACCACATGGCGCGGATGAAGCACAACGCGATCGTCGGCAACATCGGCCACTTCGACAACGAGATCGACATGGCCGGGCTGTACCGGCGTGCCGACGTCGAGCGGATCAACATCAAGCCGCAGGTGGACGAGTTCAAGTTCGCCGACGGCCACTCGATCATCGTGCTGTCCGAGGGCCGCCTGCTGAACCTCGGCAACGCGACCGGCCACCCGTCGTTCGTCATGTCGAACTCGTTCGCGAACCAGACGATCGCGCAGATCGAGCTGTTCACGAAGATCGAGGAGTACCCGATCGGCGTCTACGTGCTGCCGAAGCACCTGGACGAGAAGGTCGCCCGCCTGCACCTGGACGCGCTCGGCGTGAAGCTGACCGAGCTGACCAAGGAGCAGGCCGCGTACCTGAACGTGCCGGTCGAGGGCCCGTACAAGTCGGACCACTACCGCTACTGATTCTCCGGCGGAAAAGATCAGGGGCGCCCGGCCACGGTGGGGCGCCCCTGATCCTCTACTACGGTCGCGCCCATGTCGCAGGTCGCGGCGGTGATGTCCGGTTTGCGCGAGCGCCCGGAATGCACGACAGGAGGGGCGGAGGACCGGCGTTTGCCGCCGCCGGAACCCACCCCTCCTGAGCGCTGATCCCCTCGGTGGGCCGGGCTCGGGACCGCCGTTGCCGCCCGGGTCCCGTCCTGGCTCAGTGCTCATTAGGCCACTTGCAGACCGGGGATGCAAGTGCAGATCGATGCGGGCTTGTTGCACTCGACACCGCCGTGGCCTGCACCGTCCTAATCGGATCTTGCAGTAACGTGTTGCCGATGGCCGTGAAGCCCAGCCCCACCACCCTACGACGGCAGCTCGGCGCCGAACTACGTCGCCTGCGCGAGGCCACCCGCCGCACCGTTGCCGACGTGGCGCGCTCGCTGGGCTGGTCGGAGAGCAAACTCAGCCGGATCGAGACCGCCCACACCGGCATCCGCAACCGCGATCTGGACGCGCTCCTCGACACCTATGCCGTGCCGGACGACGACCGCCGCCGCATCCACGCGGTCGCGGTCCAGTCCCGCCAGCGTGCCTGGTGGGAGGCGTACGGCGACGTGCTCCCGGACGCGTACGAGACCTACATCGGCTTCGAGGCCGAGGTGGTCCGGCTCCGCGCGTACGAGGCGCTGCTGGTGCCGGGCCTGCTGCAGACCGACGAGTACGCGCGGGAGATCTTCCGGACCGACGACCTGCGCCCGGACGGCCGACCGGCCCGGGACGACGAGATAGAGCAACGCGCCGCGGTGCGGCTGGCCCGGCAGGCCGTGATCGGCCGGCAGCCCGCACCCGACCTGCTCTGGGTGCTCGACGAGGCCGTGCTGCGTCGCCGGGTGGGCGGCCGCGAGGTCCAGCGACGCCAGCTGGGTCGCCTGGTCGAGGTTTCCGACCGGCCGAACGTCACCATTCTGGTGGTTCCCTTCGACGCCGGCGCACACTCCGGGCTCGCCGGATCGTTCTGCATCATGGACTTCGCCGGTGGGCAGCGACTCGTCTACGCCGATTCTCGGACCGGCGGAACCTTCCGCGAGCAACCCGAGGAAGTGGACGGATACGCGACCAGCTTCGAAGGCCTGCGTGACGTCGCGTTGCCGCCGGAGAAGTCGATCGAATTCATCCGGGCGGCGGCGCGCGAGATATAACCCCGGAACCCCATTCAGAGAGGATGGTGGCGCGGATGCTTGCCGCGTCGCACGGCCATGTCCTGCCATGGCGCAAGAGCAGTCGGAGTTCCTCCAACGGCGCCTGTGTCGAGGTCGCCGCGATGCCCCGGTCGGTGCACGTGCGGGACTCGAAGGACCCGGACGGCCCGATGCTCACGGTCGGCCACGAGGCCTGGACGCACCTGATCGGTGTCGTCTCCGACGGACGTATCGCCCGCTAGCGGTACGCGGAAACACCCCCGGCGGACGTACCCGCTGGGGGTCTTATTCTTTCCGGTCCTCCGACGGCGCGGCGGCGCGCAGCGTGCTGGCCATCGGCGGGGGAGTCATGCCGGTCCAGTCCGGGAGCTGGCGGTCCGCCTGCCACGGCGGGCGCGGCCAGGTCTGACTCGGCCACTCCGCGCGCGCATCCGGCGGCACCGGGAGCGGCGGGCGGAAGCCGGGCTGCGGCAGGCTCGGCCAGAGCGCGGCCGAGACCGAACGGTTGCGGGCCAGCCGGTGCGTGGCGCGGCGGTGCCGTTCCGCCAGCACCGCGGCCAGATAGGCCCAGTCCGGCACGCCCGGTGGCGGCGGTGGCGCGGTGACGGACGCGACCTCGGCCGCGAGTGCACGCCCGAGGCGGCTGCGGTCCGGCTCGACCAGCGTGCTGCCCCGGGACAGGAAATGCCGGACCGCGAGCGCCAGATCGTCACCGAGCCCGGTCAGGTCCAGCGTGAGCGCCCAGCCGGCCAGCGCCGGCGGCATGCCCGGCACCCACCCCCACCCGGTCGCGGCCCGGTCGTGGATGACGATCGTGCCGGCCGCGAGATCGCCGAGCCGTTTGCCGAGCGGGTTGGTCAGCATCGTGAACAGGCTCGCGATCCAGGTGACCAGCGGCAGCACCAGCCCCGGCCACTCCAGCGCCACGCCGACCAGCGCGCGGGTGAACGCGTGCCGCAGCTGGATCGGCCCGCCGTCGTCGCGGACCACCCGGATGCCGACCAGCGACTTGCCGGCGGTCCGCCCGCCGGACACCGTCTCCGTGATCGTCGGGTAGCCGACCAGCACCAGCGCGGTCACGATCACGGTCAGCGCGCTCATCACGGCCTCGTCCAGCCGGCCCAGTAGCCCGGAGATGCCCAGCGCCAGCAGCAGCGTCGTGGTGATGCTCAGCGCCAGCCCGATCTGGACCACGATGTCGACCGCGAGCGCCAGCACCCGCGACCCCGGCCGGGCCACTCGGATCTCGACCTCGACCGCCTCACCGGAGACCAGGCCGCCACCTGCCGCATTCCCGTCCGCCACGCGCACAGTGAAACACTATGCCGGACGGCCGTGGTCAGGGGGATTAGTGGATCTTGATGCGTACGTGGCGGAGCACGACGGCGAGTGGCGCCGGCTGGAGCAGCTCTCCCGCGGTCGCCGGCTATCTGCTGCCGAGGTCGACGAGCTGCTCGCGCTCTACCAGCGCGCCACCACCCACCTGTCCGTGGTCCGCAGCCGCTCACCCGACCCGACCCTGGTCGCCCGCCTCTCCCGCCTGGTCCTCACCGCCCGCGCCACCGTCACCGGCGGCCGCCGCCTGCGCCTCACCGACGCCACCCGGTTCGTCACGCACGGCTTCCCGCGCGCCGTCTACCGTGCCTGGCCCTGGTGGTCCGGCGTGGCCGTGGCGTTCTGCGCGCTCACCGCGTTCCTGATGTCCTGGGTCTCCACCCACCCGGAGAGCGCCGCCGCGTTCATCGGCGAGGAGCGGGCCCGGAGCCTGGTGGAGAGCGAGTTCGCCGGTTACTACACGGAGTTCCTGCCCGCGTCGTTCGCGTTCCACCTCTGGACCCACAACGCCTGGCTGGCCGCCCAGTGCCTGGCCTCCGGCGTGCTGATCGTCCCGGTCGTCTGGCTGCTCTGGCAGAACGCGCTCAACATCGGGGTGGTGGGCGGCGTGATGATCGACCACGGGAGCGCGGACCAGTTCTTCGGTCTGATCACCCCGCACGGGCTGCTGGAACTGACCGGGATCTTCGTCGCGGCCGGGGTGGGGCTGCGGATCGGGTGGGCGTGGATCGCGCCGGGTCCGGACCGGACCCGGGGCCGGGCGCTCGCGGAAACGGCGCGGGAGGGAATGGTGGCGGCGGTCGGGTTGATCGGCGTGTTCGGGGTCTCGGCGTTGATCGAAGCGCTGGTGACGCCGTCGCCGATGCCGACGGCGTTCCGGATCGGGGTGGGCGCGGCGGTGTGGCTCGCGTTTCTCGGTTATGTGCTGGTGCTGGGGTCCCGGGCTCGTCAACTCGAGGATTCGTAGGCGCTGAACTTCCGGATCAGAGGCGCTGTCCGAGCCCGCCGGAGACGCCCTGAACAGCTACCGGCAGCGCCTGCACCCGATCGCCGTCACAGCCGGCCAGCCGCTTTGAGCGTGAGGTAAGCGTCGCTCACCCGGGAGGCGAACTGATCCAGCGGCGCATCGACCACCTCAACCCCATGACGGGTGAGCGCCGCCCGGACACGATCGCGTTCCGCATAGGCCTGGTGGGCGGCCGCCGCCGCATAGGCCTGTTCCGGCGTGTCCGGCGGCTGCCCGGTCAACGCGGCCAGCGCCGGATCGTGCACCGAGGCGAGGACGACCTTGTGCCGAGCCGCCAGCCTGGGTAGGACCGGGAGCAGGCCTTCGCCGAGCGGTCCCGGTTCCAGCGTGGTGAACAGCACGACCAGTGCCCGCTTGCGTTCCCGGCGCAGGATCTCGCCCACGACCAGCTCGAAGTCGGTCTCGACCAGCGCCGGCTGCAACGGCGCGAGCGCGTCCACGAGCCGGGGCAGCAGGGCCTCGCGGCCTGCGCCGGAGACGGCCGCGCGCACAGCGGTGTCCACCGCCAGCAGGTCGACCCGGTCACCGGCCCGGGCGGCGAGCGCCGCCAGCAGCAGCGCGGCATCGATCGCGGCATCCAGCCGCGGCTCACCGTGCCGCGGCACCCCCTCCCCTCCGGCGCCGATAAGCCCTCCGCCGGAAGACCCCGTGCTGGAAGGCCCCGCGCCGGAAGACCCCGTGCTGGAAGGCACTGCGGCCAGCCAGTCCGGCCGCCGCCCCGGGGCGGCGGTGCGGTCGACCCGGACCGCGGACGTGCGTCCCGTGTCGATGACGCAGAGGACTCGCCGGTCCCGTTCCGGCCGCCAGGTGCGGACCAGGACGTCAGAGCGCCGCGCGCTCGCCCGCCAGTCGATCGACCGGACATCGTCGCCGGCCACGTACTCCCGGAGCGCGTCGAACTCCGTGCCCTGGCCGCGGCCCCGGGTCACGGTGGAACCGTCCAGGATGCGCAGCCGGGACACCTTCTCCGCCAGGAACCGGCGGGACTCGAACCGCGGCAGCGTCCGCAGCGTCCATTCCGGCGTCACCGGACGGCCCGCGAGCTGCCGGAACGCGACCCCCATCGGCCCGTGCGAGCGCACCGTGACGCGGACCGCCGGCCGGTCGCCGCGCCGGGTGGGCCGCAGCCGGGTCTCGACGATCCCGGTGTCCCCGGGCTCGACCTCCAGCCGGTGTACGGCACGGGCGGCTCCGGCCGACGGCACCCAGTCGTCGCGGATCTCCGCGCGCAGCGTCCGTACCCCCCGGTTGTGGATGTGCAGGTGCACCACGGCCGCGTCGCCGAGCCGGACCGCGCGTGCACCCTCGCGGGTGAGCGTGACATGCCGGAGCGCGGCCGCGGCGCGGACGTCGAGCACGGCCAGCAGCGTGACGGCCGCCAGCACCACGGCCAGGCCGATCCACGGCCACGGCCACAGCGGCATGGTCAGGGCACCGGCGGCCAGCAGCAGCGCGGCACGCCAGGTGATCATCGCGGGGCCGGGACGGACGCGAGCACGGACTCGAGTACCGCGTCCGTGGTCACGCCCTCCAGCTCGGCCTCCGGGCGCAGCCGGACGCGGTGCCGGAGCGTGGCGCGGGCGACCTGCTTGACGTCGTCCGGCGTGACGTAGTCGCGGCCGGCCAGCCAGCCCCACGCCTTCGACGTGGACAGCAGAGCGGTCGCGCCGCGTGGCGACGCGCCCAGTTCGAACGCGGGTGACACGCGGGTGGCGCGGCAGATGTCGACCATGTAGGCCAGCACCGGGTCGGCGACCGCGACCCGGGCGACGGCGGCACGCCCGGCGTTCAGGTCGGCCGCGGTGGCGACCTGCCGGACCCCGGCGGCGGCGAGGTCGCGCGGGTCGAAGCCGGCGTGGTGTGCGCGGAGCACGCCCAGCTCCTCGTCGCGGTTGGGCAGCGGCACGGTCAGCTTGAGCAGGAACCGGTCGAGCTGTGCCTCGGGCAGCGGGTAGGTGCCCTCGTACTCGACCGGGTTCTGGGTGGCGGCCACGATGAACACGTCCGGCAGCAGCCGCGGCACGCCCTCCACCGAGACCTGCCGCTCCTCCATCACCTCGAGCAGCGCGGACTGGGTCTTCGGCGGCGTCCGGTTGATCTCGTCGGCGAGCAGCAGGTTCGTGAAGACCGGTCCGTTGCGGAACTCGAACTTCGCGGTGTGCGGGTCGTAGACGAGCGAGCCGGTCACGTCGCCGGGCATCAGGTCCGGCGTGAACTGCAGACGCTTCGCGTCCAGGTCGAGTGCCGCCGCCACGGTACGGATGAGCAGCGTCTTCGCCACGCCCGGCACGCCTTCGAGGAGTACGTGACCGCGGCACAGCAGCGCGATGAGCACGCCGGTGACCACCGAGTCCTGTCCCACCACCGCCTTGGCCACCTCGGCGCGCAGCCGGTGCAGCGGCTCCCGGGCGTCGTCGGTGGTCGCCACCGCGAGCGCGTTCTGGGTCACCGGTCGTCTCCTTCGTGTGTCACGGCGGTGGTCAGCTCGTGCAGCGCGCGGGCCAGCCAGACCAGCTCGCCGTCGTCGGTCACCTGGAAGTCGTACAGCACGTGGCGCACCTCCCGCTCGTCCGACCGCAGATGCGCGGCGACGGCGGCGCTCAGGTCGGCGTCCGGGGCGAGCCGGAGGCGGTGGGTGAGCCGCTGCCGGGCGGCCTCGCGGAGGATCTCCGCGCTGTGCGCGGCGGCGCGGGCCCGCCGGTAGAGGCGGCCCCGGCCGAGCACGGTCTCGTGCGCGCGGACCTGGACCGGCAGCGGTTCCAGGACCGGCGGGCCGAGGCGGCGGGCCCGCCACAGCGCGGTGGCCAGCGCGGCCGCGGCGAGCAGCACCAGCATGGCCCAGAACCAGGGCGGAAACGCGTCCAGCACCGGGTTCTCGTCCGGCGGGGCCGGGCCGTCCGCGCGCTGGTCGCCGCCGGAGTCACCGGCGTCACCGTCGTCCGGTCCGGCGCCGCCGCCCGGCTGTGGGCTGCCGTCCGGTGCGGGCTGTTCGCCGGGGCCGCTGGTGTCGCCGTCGCCGGGCACGTCCGGGTAGAGCGACGGTGGCGCGTCCGGGCCCTCCGGCCGGGTGGAGGCGTAGAGCGGCGGCGGTTCCAGCCGGTGCCGGTCCAGCCAGATCATCCGCCCGCGCGCACCGAGCAGCCCGACCGCGAGCCGTTCGTTGCCGTGCTCGCGGATCCGGTCGTTGCGGAACGGGTCGCCGGCGCCGATCACGTACGTCTCGGCCGTGAGGTCGTGCGCGCGGACCAGGCCGTGGCCGTAGCAGGCCGGGCCGGTGCCGGTGTAGCGCTGGCGCAGCGCGGCCGCGATGCCGGCGGCGCGTGCCTCGTCGATCCGGCACGGCCCGGCCTGTTCCGCGTCCGGCGGGACCGCCTTGGTGGTCCACCGCCGGCTCTGCGCGGTGACGCCGAGTCCGGCCGCGCGCAGCGCCGGGCCGCCCGGCGCGACCAGCACGATCCGGGTGGTGGGCGGCAGCAGTTCGAGCATGCGCAGGTATTCCGGGTGGATCGCCTCCGGCGCCGGGATGAACAGCGTGGCGTTTCCCCGGTACGCCTCGACCAGCGCGTCCGACGTCCTGGTCAGGTGCCGGACGTCGACGCCGGTGGCGCGCAGTGCCCGGTCGAGCGCGCTGCCGCCGATCGCGGTGGTGACCGTGGGGGACAGATAGTCCTCCGCCGACGGGTCCGGCTCCTCGATCGCGTACGTGATGCCGGTGGTCAGCAGCAGGACCAGTGCGATCGCGACCGGGACGAGGATCCGGTAACGGCGTTTCACCGTCCGCCGCCCTTCAGCGCCGCGCCGAGCTCGGCGGTGAGCTCCCGCATGCGCCGGTCGTGGCCCGGTTCGGCCGGGCGCTGGCCGTACCAGATGTCGGAGAAGATGGTCGCGGCCGTGCGCAGCGGTGCGCCGAGCGCGGGCCGGGCGCGGGCGGCGGCACCGGCCAGCTCCGTCACGGTCCACTCCGGGTGGTGCTCGATGACCCGCTGCTCGACCAGTTCCCGGACCATCGCGCGGTGCCGTTCCCGGACCGCCTCGGCGTACCGGCCCTCGGCCGCGTACCGGTCGGCGAGCGTGCTGAGCGACGCGGACGGCATGGTCGGCAGCGTGTCGATCTCCACGGTCTCGACCGCCTCGGCCGGTGCCGGGCGTGGCGCGCGCCGTCGGCGTCGCCGCCATCGGGGCAGGCGCGGCCGGGGCAGCCGGCGCGGCACCCAGGCCGGGTACGCATACCAGAGGATCGCGATCACGAACGCGGTGAGCAGCACGATGAGCATGGCGGTGCCGGCTCCGATCGCGTCGTCGATCGCGCCCACCGTCTCGGTCCACCACCTGCTGAAACTCATGCCGTGCCCCCGGCGAGGGGACGGTTTCGCCGTGGCCGGCGCCTCGCATGCTCGCTCACGGTAACGCCCCCTGTGCCAGCGCGGCCGGGGTGACCGGCCCGTGCGCGCGGGCTCGGGCCAGCCGGATGTCCAGGCCCTCGGTGCGCATCCGGGTCTCCAGGTAGACGACCGCGTCCAGGCAGGCCAGCGTCGGGTACGCGATCGTGTTCGCCAGCGTCCAGACCACGAAGCCGAGCGGCGCGGCCCAGGCCGGGTGGGTCAGCCCGAGCAGGTCCATCGTGTAGACGCCGGAGACCGCGAGCGCGATCCGCATGGCCAGCCAACCCGCCGCGCCGAGCAGCCGGACCCAGAGCCCGCGCGCGCCGTGCCGGGTCGCGATGGACATGCCACGCAGGACCGCGCGCCCGGCCGGCAGCCGGTCCACCAGCAGCACCGGGATGATCATCCCGGTCAGCCCGTAGACGATCGGCCACATCACGATCGTGGACCCGGCGAACAGCGTGAGCAGCCCGGTCAGCGCCGCGACCAGCACGATGGGGCCGAGCCTGGCGCCGCGCGGGGCGAGCACCCGGCGCGCGGGCAGTCGCGTGCCGAGCAACGCGGCCGATGCGGCGCGCGCGGCGAACCCGCCGAGCAGCATGATCACGATCGCCTCGGTGGCCGCGCCGACCACCAGCAGGACCCAGAACCGATCAAGATCTTCCCACTGCGGTACGTACGTGGGCGGCCGCGCGCCGGCCCAGGCGCGGACCGGCGCGAGCGCGACCTGCTCCGTCGCGGCCAGCAGCAGGCCGGCCGGCAGCAGCGCGCGGGCGTTGTCGCGCAGCACGCCGACCGCGGCGTCCAGCAGCTCACCGACGGTGAGTGGACGCTGCGGAAGCGCGGCGGACGGGCCGGCGTGATCCAAACCGAGGGCTCCCTGGGGCGGGGAATGCTGGGGCAATCCTGGCACGCCCGCACACGCCCGGGCGCCGGGTGCCCATGTCCACGGAAAAAGGCCTGAAAAATCCTTAGATCGCCTGATTCGGTACGCGCGGCCGACAGGAACCGACGGCGGGCGTCACGCGCTTCCTGGAGCGGAAGTGCGATATTGGACGCCATGAGAGCCCGGGTCCTGGTGGTCGACGACGATCCAGCGTTGGCGGAGATGCTCGGCATCGTTCTGCGCAGCGAGGGATTCCTTCCGTCGTTCGTGTCCGACGGTGAGCGTGCGCTCGCCGCGTTCCGCGAGAGCAGGCCGGACATCGTCCTGCTCGACCTGATGCTGCCCGGCATGAGCGGGATCGACGTGTGCCGGTCGATCCGGTCCGAGTCCGGCCTGCCGATCGTGATGCTGACCGCGAAGAGCGACACCGTTGACGTGGTCCTCGGCCTGGAGTCCGGCGCCGACGACTACGTGGTGAAGCCGTTCAAGCCGAAGGAGCTGGTCGCGCGCATGCGGGCGCGGCTGCGCCGGGGCGAGGACGCGGCGCCGGAGCTGCTGACGATCGGCCCGCCGACGAACCAGATCACGATCGACGTGCCCGCGCACACGGTCAGCCGGGACGGCGAGGAGGTCAAGCTCACGCCGCTGGAGTTCGACCTGCTGGTCGCGCTGGCCCGCAAGCCGCGCCAGGTCTTCACCCGCGAGGTGCTGCTGGAGCAGGTCTGGGGTTACCGGCACGCGGCCGATACGCGCCTGGTGAACGTGCACGTCCAGCGGCTGCGCGCCAAGATCGAGCCGGACCCGGAGCGGCCCGAGATCATCTTGACCGTCCGCGGCGTGGGCTACAAGGCGGGGAACGGCTAGCCTGTACGGCGTTGTGACCCGTACCTCTCCGCTGACGCTGATCCGACGGCTCGCCGACTCCCGCGCGGCCGCCGCGCTGCGTGCTGCGCTCGTCCGGCTGCGCGACTCCGGCCCGGGCCGGGTGGTCGGCGGCTGGTGGCGCGCGCTCGCCTGGCGGGCCGGCCGGGTCGCGGCCGTGGTGCGCCAGGCCTGGCGCCGTTCGCTCCAGCTGCGCATGGTCGCCATCACGCTGATCGCGTCCAGCGTGCTGGTCGGCGTGTTCGCGTTCGTGGTGGCGAACCGGGCCAGCACGATCCTGCTCGACCAGGCCACCGCGAACGCGGAGGCGCAGCTCAACGCGGGCGAGATCTGGGCCGACTCGCAGCTCGGCGTGCACAGCCAGGCGTTCGACCCGGAACTGCAGAGCACCATGCTGAGCACGGTCGGCTACCTGGTCGGCGGCGAGGCCAGCCAGGTCAGCGGCCGGATCTGGTCGCTCCGGGCGTACGGCGTGCCCGGTCTGCAGCCGGTCACGGCGCCGCAGGTCGACGACGTCTCCCAGGTGATCACGCGGGAGCTGGAGACCAGCGTCGCCA
Organism: Catenuloplanes indicus; assembly: GCF_030813715.1. Classification (NCBI taxonomy): domain Bacteria; kingdom Bacillati; phylum Actinomycetota; class Actinomycetes; order Micromonosporales; family Micromonosporaceae; genus Catenuloplanes; species Catenuloplanes indicus. Next base: position 3,768,993 of record NZ_JAUSUZ010000001.1, on the reverse strand, counting down.
CCGAGGGCCCGTCGTCGCAGATCCGCACCGCGTCGCTGAACGGTGGCGAACCGCAGAAGTACCTGGTCTACGGCACGCCGGTGCTGACCGGCTTCGGCCAGGTCGAGCTGTACTACGTGGTCCCGCTGACCGCGGAGGACCAGGCGGCGAATGAGATCCGGACGACCGTGCTGGTCACCGGCGCCGCGCTGGTGGTGCTGCTGGTCATCCTGACCGCGCTGGTCACCCGCCTGGTGGTGACGCCGGTCCGGGTCGCGGCCCGCACCGCGCAGCGCCTCTCGGCCGGCCTGCTCGACCAGCGGATGGCGGTCAACGGCGAGGACGACCTGGCGCTGCTCGGCGCGTCGTTCAACCAGATGGCGGCGAACCTGCAGCGGCAGATCGTCCGGCTGGAGGAGATGTCCCGGCTGCAGCGCCGCTTCACCTCGGACGTCTCGCACGAACTGCGCACACCCCTGACCACGGTACGGATGGCAGCCGATCTGATCTTCGCGGAGCGCGACGAGTTCGACCCCGCGGTGGCGCGCAGTGCCGAGCTGCTGCAGAACGAGCTGGACCGGTTCGAGAACCTGCTCACCGACCTGCTGGAGATCAGCCGTTTCGACGCCGGGTTCGCGATGCTGGACTCCGAGCCTACCGACCTGGTCCCGATCGTGGAGCGGGTGACCGAGCGGCTGGCCGGGCTGGCCGAGCGCGTCGGCGTACCACTGGATGTGGATCTTCCGGATGCCGCGATGGTGGCCGAGGTGGACCCGCGCCGGGTCGAGCGGATCCTGCGGAACCTGGTCGGCAACGCGATCGAGCACGGCGAGGGCAAACCGGTCCGGGTACGCATGCGCGCGGACGAGTCCGCCGTGTCGATCACGGTCCGCGACCACGGCGTGGGTCTGAAGCCGGGCGAGGAGAAGCTGGTCTTCAACCGGTTCTGGCGGGCCGACCCGTCGCGGGCGCGGCAGACCGGCGGCACCGGCCTCGGCCTGTCGATCAGCCTGGAGGACGCGCGTCTGCACGGCGGCTGGCTGGAGGCGTGGGGCGCGCCCGGCGCCGGTGCCCAGTTCCGCCTGACGCTGCCGTGCCGTGCCGGTGACCGGCTCACCGCGGCGCCGTTGCGGCTGGTCCCGGACGACCTGCCGCCGCGCACGGCCGAGTCGCCGCTGTCCGTGAGCGAGCTGCGCCGGGTCACCGAGGAGGCGCAGTCGTGAGAAGGGTCACAGCCGCGGTCCTGGTGGCGCTGCTGGCGGCGGCCGGGGTGACCGGTTGCGGCATCCCCGGCTCGACCGATGTGCAGGTGCACGGCGAGAAACCGTCGCCGGACGCGCCGGGCGGCGTCGACACGATCACGCCGGTCACCCGGGAGACCGCGCCGACCGGCACGGCCGAGGCGCTGGTCAAGTCCTTCCTGGCGGCCGCGGCCGGCGACCCGGAGCAGGCCGTGCAGCGGGCCCGGTCGTTCATCGCGCCGACCCAGCGCGCGGAGTGGAAGCCGTCCAACGAGATCAACATCGTCCGGCTGCCGAAGGACGCGGTCATCACGGAGGCGGAGCCGTTCTCCACCGCCGAGCTCACCGTGCAGCACCTCGGCGTGCTCAACCCGAACGGCTCGATGGACCCGCCGAACAACGACGAGACGAAGTACACCTTCACGGTCGGCCAGATCGCCGGTCAGACCGGTTGGTGGGTGCTCGAGCCGCCGCCGCTTCTGCTGCTGTCCGCCGCCGAGCTGGAGCTGCGGTACACCAGCACGCCGGTCTACTTCTGGAACAAGGAGCGGACCGCGCTCGTCCCGGACCTGCGCTGGCTGTCGCTGAGCGTGTCCGCCGAGCGCCGCCCGACCGAGCTGCTGGAGTGGCTCGGCGCCGGCCCGTCCGCGCTGCTCGGCGCCGCGACCGACGGCCTGCCGGCGAACGTCAAGCCGAAGGGCAACGTGCCTAAGGTGGTCGGCGACGATCCGCTGGAGGTCAACCTGAGCGCCGAGGCCGGTGCGCTGGACGACGACACGATCTGGCGGCTCGGCGCCCAGCTCTACTGGACGTTGCGCGACTTCGCCGGCGGCGGCGTGCAGGTCAAGGTGGAGGGGCAGGCGCGGGCCGCGTTCGCCGGGGACGCCCGGGTGCTCGCCGCGAACCCGTCGTCCGCGCTGATCGACGACCCGAACCGGTTCGCCGTCTACGACGGGCAGATCGTGCGGATGAGCAGCAGCCAGGCCCCGGGACCGGGCGGTGACGTGCCGCTGGCGACCGTGGATACGAACTCCGGCGTCAGCCTCGCGGCGTACTCCCGGCTCGGCCAGCGCACGGTCGGCGCGTGGGTGCGCGACCGCGGCAACGGCGCGGGCCGCGAGCTGGTGGTGAACGCGGAGGTCCCCGGCCGGGTGCTGCGCATTCCGCTCGGCGACGACCAGGCCGGCCGCCCGGCCTGGCTCTGGGCGCCCGGAACGGTCGCGGACCAGCAGCCGGAGAGCCTGGTCGGGCTGATCCTGGTCAACGGGCGGCTGCAGCAGTTCGGCACGCAGGAACCGGAACTCACGTCGGTGCCGGTGAGCAGCCTGCCCGGTTCCGGGATCACGGCGATGGCGGTGTCCTACGACGGTCAGCGGATCGCGCTGGTCGCCGGCGGCCGGGTGTTCGTCACGACGCTGACCCGCACGGAGACCAGCGTGAAGGCCGGCACCGTGGTCCGCGAGGTGCCGACGTCGCTGACCGGCATCACCGCGGTGGACTTCGCGGCCGAGGACTGGCTGATCGTGGCCGGCCAGAAGTCGGGGCAGAGCGCGATCGCCGAGGTCACGGTGGATGGTGTCGACGAGCGCGACCGGGTGACCGACCTGGGCTCGGCGCAGGTCACCTACCTCGCGGCGTACCCGCTGAACCCGATCCGGCCGAACGGCAGCGGGGGCAGCCAGGCCGCGTACGTCGCGAACAACATCGCGTACAGCCTGCTGTTCAGTTCCAACCGGATCGAGACCACACAGCTGGCGCAGCCGCCGGCGGACGCGGTGTCCAGCCGGATCAGCGCGCCGTTCTTCCTGGAGTGAGACGCGCCCCCTACGTTCAGTGATCAAGCCCTATCCTTGCGGGGCATGCACGCGGGACTCTGGGCGACGCTGACCGATCTCGTGCTGCCGTCCGCCTGCGCGGGCTGCGGTGCCACCGGCCGGGCGCTGCGCCGCGCGGTCTGTGCCGACTGCGCGGCCACGCTGCGGGCGCTCACACCGTTCGCCACCGGGCCGGACCCGGCGCCGCCCGGCTTCCCGCCGTGCGCCGCGCTCGGGCCGTACGCGGGCGTGCTCCGCGCCGCCCTGCTCGACTACAAGGAGCGCGGCCGGCGAGCGCTGGCCCGCCCGCTCGGCCTGCTGCTCGGCGACGTGATCGCCGCGGCCGCACCCGGCCCGGCCGCCGTGCTGGTGCCGGTCCCGTCCACGCCGCGGGCCGTCCGGGAGCGGCAGGGCGACCATCTGGCGGCGCTGACCGGCTGGGCCGCGTCCCGGCTGCGCGCCGCGGGTGTGCGCACCACGCTGGCCCGCCCGCTGACCGCCCGGTCCGCCGCGGACTCGACGCGGCTCTCCGCGGCCGGACGGATGGCCGAGGCCACGGCCAAGTTCCGGGTTCGCGCGCGGGTGGCGGGCCGGCTGCGCGACACGCCCGGGGCGGTGATTCTGGTCGACGACATCGTGACCACCGGGGCGACGCTCGCGGTGATCGCGGCGCGACTACGGGCGTCCGGCGTGCCCGTGACCGGCGCGGCCGTGCTTGCCGCAACGTTGAGACGCACGCCTTTGTCCCCCGAACGTGCCGGATGCGCGAATCTTCTCGACACGGTCTTGGGAACGGAGCGTGACGCCGGGCGGAACACGGGTTAGCGTTTGTATAGCGGAGGTATGACCCAAGATCTACCGCCGCTGGGGCCGCTGCTGCGTGCCCCGCCGGCCACAGCGGCCGGCACCGCGGCTGGCCGCGCAGGCCAGACCGCCGCCGAGAGGAGGCTACGCCGCATTTTCGGAGGTCGGTCGAGAATTTCCCCAGCGCGCCGCCGGCATGCCCGCGATCGCGCCGGAACCGTCCTCCGCCTCGTCAGACCAGTTCAAGCCCAGATCTGTGGCCACCGGAGCCCCGGTGGTCCCGCAGGATCGATCAGGGGGAGGTCACGCGTGGACATTGTCGTCAAGGGTCGCAACGTTGAGGTGCCGGACCACTACCGAGTGCACGTCGCCGAGAAGCTCGAGAAGATCGAGCGTTACGACCAGAAACTCATCCGCGTCGACGTCGAGCTGTTTCACGAGCGCAATCCGCGCCAATCCGATCACTGCCAGCGAGTCGAGATCACCGTCGTTTCCCGCGGCCCGGTGATCCGCGCCGAGGCATGTGCCGCCGACTTCTACAGCGCTCTGGACAGCGCTATCACCAAGCTCGAGACGCGACTCCGCCGGTCCGCCGACCGCCGCCGCGTGCACCGCGGCCGCCGTACCCCGGTCTCGGTCGCCGCCGCGACCGCCGGGCTTCCGGCCGAAGGCTTCGCCCCGCTGGGCGGCGGGTCCACCACTCTGGTCCAGGAGCGCGAGTCCGAGCCCGAGCTCGACGACGATCAGCCCTGGCACATCGTCCGGGAGAAGGAGCACTCCTCGATCCCGATGAGCGTGGACGACGCTCTGTTCCAGATGGAACTGGTCGGGCACGACTTCTATCTCTTCATGGACAAGGAGACCGGCCGTCCGAGCGTCGTCTACCGGCGCCACGGCTACGACTACGGCGTCCTCTCGCTCGAGGCCTGACGTCCCCGCCCGATCCGACCGCCCCGCGCCCCTGGGAGGGCGCGGGGCCTCCACGCGTTACGACGTGGCGCGGCTGAGCAGGTCGGCCGCCACCATGGCGAACGACACGTCGTCGATCCGCCGGCCGTTCGCACCGGGCAGCCGGGAGCGGTGGTAGCCCTCCCGCTGGAAGCCGGCCTTCTCCAGCACACGCTGCGAGCCGGCGTTCTGCGGGTTCGTGCCGGCGGTCAGCCGCGCGATCGACGTCTCGGCGAACGACCAGAGCGCCACCAGCTGCACGGCCCGGGTCGGGAAGCCGCGGCCCCGCCACTCCGGCAGCATCGCGTACCCGATCATCGCCTGTCCGGTGTTGCGCTCCTGGTAGTACAGCCCGATGTCGCCGGTCGGACGGCCGGTCGCGGTGTCCAGGATGACCAGGTCGGCGCGGTCCCCGGCCAGCCAGTGCGCCTGCGACCGGGCGCACCGCAGTGCGATCTCCCGCCGGTCCGGCGCGACCGCCGGCACGCTGGTCGCGACCACGTCCGGCTGGTTGAGCAGCGTGTACAGGAAGTCCTCGTCGCCGGGCAGCAGCGGGCGCAGCGTGACCACGCCGTCGCTCAGCTCACCGCCGGGCAGGTCCGGCAGCCAGCGCACGACCGGGCCGGGCGGGTCACCGGCGAGCCGGGCGAACGCGAGCAGGTCGGTGCGGGCGCCGTCCCGGTCCGGAGCGACGCCGCGGCGTACCGCCTCCCGCTGGAACCCGGCCGCGAGCGCGACCCGCTGGCTGGCCACGTTCTCCAGCTCGGTGAGCAGCTCCAGACGGGCGAAGCCGTGCGCGAACGCGTGCGCGGCGAGCGCCACGGTCGCGGCGGTCGCGACGCCCCGGCCCCGGGCCCACGGGCCGACCCAGTAGCCGACCTCGGCCTGAGCCCGCTCCCGTACCACTCGGTGCAGGCCGACCGTGCCGAGCAGTCGGTCGGTGTCCGGGTCGGCGATCGCCCAGACACCGCCGCCCTGCCGCCACTCCGCCTCCGCGCCCTCCTCGATCCACCACAGCGCGTCCGACTCCGTGTACGGCCGGGGCAGCAGCGGCAGGAAGCGCTGGGTCAGCGGGTCGGAGCAGGCCGCGACCACGTCCGCGGCGTCGGTGCGGCGCAGCGGGCGCAGCCGTACCCCCTGGTCCTCGATCGTCGTCCGGTCCATGGTGCTCACCTCGCCGTCCGTTCGAGATCGGCCGGGACCAGGCCGCCGGCCCACACGTCGCGGCGTTCACCGCGGTGCGCCAGTCCCGAGCGGCGCACGCCCTCGACGGTGAAGCCGGCCTTCTCCGCCACCCGCCGGGACGCGTCGTTGCCGACGTGCGCGAGCCACTCGATGCGCTCCAGTCCCAGCGTCTCGAAACCCCACTCGCAGACGGTACGCAACGCGGTCGTGGTGTACCCCCGGCCCCGGGTGTGCGGCGCGGCGGAGAAGCCGACGTCCGCGAAGAGCGGGTCGCCCGGTTTGGTCAGCCGCAGGTCCATGTTCCCGGCGTACGCGTCGTCCGGGCCGGTGAAGACGAACATCGCGGCGGTGCCGGCCGCCCACTGCGCGGGCTGGTAGCCGAGCGAGTACCCGGCCGCGTCCGCCAGCGTGTAGTCCTCCGGCACCGTGGTCCAGCGCAGCGTCTCCGGGTCGCGGCAGGTCTCCACGATGGCCGGCAGATCCCGCTCCTCGGCCGCCCGCAGCCGCACCCCGCCGGGTCCGGCCAGCACCGGGCGCGGCCCGCCGAAGATCCGGGCGCGGCGTGCCTCGAGCGCGATCGCGGGGGAGTCCGGCCGGCCGGACTCGGTCAGGTCCGCCGGCAGCAACGACGCGGCCCACCGGTCGAAGCGGGTGCCTTCCGGCCCGAGGCGTATCGACCGGGCGGTGCCCTCCATGGTGAAGCCGAGACGCAGCGCGGTGATCCGGGACGCGTGGTTGCCCACTCGGGCACGCCAGCCGACCAGGCCGAGGCCGAGCTCGGTGAACCCCCACTGGAGCAGCGCGCGGGTGGCCCGCTCGGCGATCCGGGCACCGCGCGCGCCGGGCGTCACCCAGTAGCCGACCTCGGCGTACCCCCCTGCTCCGGCGCCTTTATCGATTTTGGTCAGGGTCACCGAGCCGAGCAGGCCGCCGTCCGCGGCGTCGAACACGCCGAGGTGCAGCCCGCTGCCGGCCTCGCGCTGCGCGGGCGCCTGATGCAGCGCGAAGTCCGCGTTCGCGGCCGGATCGGTGGGCAGTGGCAGCCAGCGCTGGACGTCGGGATGGACGACCGCGTGGTGCAGCGCGTCCACGTCGCCCGGTGCCCAGTCGCGCAGCAGCAAGCCGTCAGAAATGATCTCCACGGGCTTCATTCGGTCATCCTCACCCATGGCTCCGAGATCCCCAACCCGCTTTCCCGGGTACGGGATGCGGCAGATAATCTGCCCTCAGCGAACTCACAGGTGTTTTTTGTCCGATTCGAGCGACTATCGGGAGCCGCGGTAGTCGCTTCTGCGCCTCCGCGCCCTACGATGGTTCGGCAGACTGTGTAGGGAGCGTTGACCCGTGTCGATTCTGGAAAGAGTCCTCCGCGCCGGCGAAGGCCGGATGGTGCGGCGGCTCAAGGCCATCGCGGACGCCGTCAATTCGATCGAGGATCAGTACGTTGACCTCACGGATGACGAGCTGCGCGACCTGACCGAGCAATACCGTGAGCGGCTGGCCGAGGGCGAGTCGCTCGACGACCTGCTCCCCGAGGCGTTCGCGACGGTCCGCGAGGCCGCGAAACGCGTGCTCGGCCAGCGGCCTTATGACGTCCAGCTGATGGGCGGCGCCGCGCTGCACTTCGGCAACATCGCCGAGATGCGCACCGGTGAGGGCAAGACCCTGACCTGTGTGATGCCGGCCTACCTCAACGCACTGTCCGGCAAGGGCGTGCACATCATCACCACGAACGACTACCTCGCCCAGCGCGACGCCGAGACCATGGGCCGGATCCACCGGTTCCTCGGCCTCACCGTCGGCGTGGTCCTGCCGAACCGGCCGGCCGCCGAGCACCGCGCGGCGTACGAGTGCGACATCACCTACGGGACGAACAACGAGTTCGGCTTCGACTACCTGCGCGACAACATGGCGTGGTCGGCGGCCGAACTGGTGCAGCGCGGCCACAACTTCGCGATCGTGGACGAGGTCGACTCGATCCTGATCGACGAGGCCCGTACCCCGCTGATCATCTCCGGCCCGGCCGAGCACTCCGCCCGGTGGTACGGCGAGTTCGCCCGCGTCGTCAAGCGCCTCCAGCGCGGCAAGGACGGCGAGGGCGACTACGAGGTCGACGAGGCCAAGCGCACCGTCGCGATCACCGAGCGCGGCGTCGCCCGGGTCGAGGACCAGCTCGGCATCGACAACCTCTACGAGTCGGTGAACACGCCGCTGGTCGGCTACCTGAACAACGCGATCAAGGCCAAGGAGCTCTACAAGAAGGACAAGGACTACATCGTCAACGACGGTGAGGTCCTGATCGTCGACGAGTTCACCGGTCGCGTCCTGCACGGTCGCCGCTACAACGAGGGCATGCACCAGGCGATCGAGGCGAAGGAGGGCGTCGAGATCAAGCAGGAGAACCAGACGCTCGCCACGGTCACCCTGCAGAACTTCTTCCGGCTGTACGACAAGCTCTCCGGCATGACCGGTACCGCGCAGACCGAGGCCGCCGAGTTCAACAAGGTCTACAACGTCGGCGTGGTCACCATCCCGACGAACCGGCCGATGATCCGCGAGGACCACCCGGACGTCATCTACAAGACCGAGAAGGCCAAGTTCCACGCGGTCGTCGAGGACATCGCCGAGCGCCACGCGAACGGGCAGCCGGTTCTGGTCGGCACCGTCTCGGTGGAGAACTCCGAGATCCTCTCCCAGCTGCTGCGCCGCCGCGGCATCCCGCACCACGTGCTGAACGCGAAGTTCCACGCCCAGGAGGCGGAGATCATCGCGCAGGCCGGCCGGCGGGGCGGCGTCACGGTCGCCACCAACATGGCCGGTCGAGGAACCGACATCCTGCTCGGCGGCAACCCCGAGCACCTGGCCACCGGTGAGCTGCGGCAGCGCGGCCTCGACCCGGTCGAGCACGCCGACGAGTACGAGAAGGCGATGGAGGAGATCCTCCCGCGCTGGAAGCAGGAGTGCGACGCCGAGGCCGAGCAGGTCGTCGCGGCCGGCGGCCTCTACGTGCTCGGCACCGAGCGCCACGACTCCCGCCGCATCGACAACCAGCTGCGCGGTCGCGCCGGCCGTCAGGGCGACCCGGGCGAGTCCCGGTTCTACCTGTCCCTGCAGGACGACCTGATGCGGCGCTTCCGGGCCGGCGCGGTCGAGGCGGTCATGGACCGGCTCAACATCCCCGAGGACGTGCCGATCGAGTCGAAGATGGTCAGCCGCCAGATCAAGAGCGCGCAGACCCAGATCGAGGGCCAGAACGCGGAGATCCGCAAGAACGTCCTCAAGTACGACGAGGTCATGAACAAGCAGCGCCAGGTGATCTACGCCGAGCGCAAGCGCGTGCTGAACGGCGAGGACCTGCACGACCAGGTCCGCCACATGCTCGACGACACCATCACGGCGTACGTGCAGGGCGCCACCAGCGACGGCTACGCCGAGGACTGGGACCTCGAGCAGCTGTGGACCAGCCTCAAGCAGCTCTACCCGGTCGGCCGCACCATCGAGGACCTGGCCGAGGAAGCCGGCGGCGAGGTCAACCACATCGACCCCGACTTCCTTCTGCAGCAGCTGAAGGAGGACGTGCACGACGCCTACGACCGCCGCGAGCAGGAACTCGGCCCGGAGGCGCTGCGCGAGCTGGAACGCCAGGTGCTGCTCGCGGTCATCGACCGCAAGTGGCGCGAGCACCTCTACGAGATGGACTACCTGCAGGAGGGCGTCGGCCTCCGCGCGTACGCACAGCGCGACCCGCTGGTCGAGTACCAGCGCGAGGGCTTCGACATGTTCCAGCAGATGATGGAGGGCATCAAGGAGGAGGCGGTCGGCTTCCTCTTCAACCTGGAGGTTCAGGTCGAGGAGACCCCGACGGTCGACCCGGCCCAGGCCCAGGCCCTGCCCCGCGTCGGCGGCGCCACCTCCGACGCCCCGGCCGCCGAGGCCGAGCCGGAGACGCAGGTCGAGGTCCGCGCCAAGGGCCTCGGTGGCGGCCGCGCCCAGCGCCAGCCCCTCCAGTACACCGCCCCCACCATCGACGGCGCGGCCGGCTCCGGCGCAGTCGAGATGCAGCGCCAGGCCCCCGCCCTCGGCGGCGACACCCCGTCCGGCGCCGGCACCCCGTCCCCGCGCGAGGCCGCCCGCCGCGCCCCGGTCACCGGCTCCGCCCAGGCCGCCGCCTCCAACGGCCCGTCGCGCAACGCCCCGTGCCCCTGCGGCTCGGGCAAGAAGTACAAGCGCTGCCACGGCGCCCCGGGCAACGACTGATCCACCTTGCTCCACCAGCCGGCTCGGCCCCACGGCCGAGCCGGCTTTCTTATCCGCTTCCAGCGCCGCCGATGATGCGGCTCCACCCTGCTGCCGCTTCGCCGACTCCACTTCGCCAGCGCTACCGCTTCGGCGCTGGTCGGCGCCGCTGTGCTGTTCGGTGCGGCTGTGCCGGTCGGCGCCGCTATGCCCTTCGGTGCCGATTCGCTGGTTGGCGCCGCTGTGCCGTTTGGTGCGGCTTCGATGGCTGCTGCCGCTTCGCCGGTTGGTGCCGGTTCGCTGGTGACGCGCTCACCAGTAGTGCGGTTTGTGCGCTAGTGCCGGTTCGGCTGTGGTGCCGGTTGCCCAGTGCCGCCGGCTCGCCACGAGGTGACGCAGCTGCGCTGGCCGCGCTTCTTTCCCTGGGGATCCGGTTGCGTCGGTTGCGCCGGTTGCGCCGATCGTGTCGGTTGTGCTGGTGGCGCCGCCGGTTGGCCTACTGCGCCCCGGCACCGGCTGCGCCCCGGCACCGGCTGCGCCCCGGCGCCTGCTGCGCCCCGGCACCGGCTGCGCCCCGGCGCCTCCCAAGTGGTTCGGCACGGTGGCGCCTCCGATCGAGGTGGTGAGGGTGCGGACTAGACGACGGTGAAGGCGGTGGCCAGCCAGCGGCCGTGCAGCAGTTCGAGGCGGTAGGCCAGGGCCCAGGTGCGGCCGGCCGTGGTGAGGACGGCGGAGGCTTCCGCCACGCCGGGGCGGGGCTCGCAGACACGGAGGCGGCGTGGTTGGACCCGCCCCTCTGGCACGAGAGGACGACGGCCGGCGACCGGTGGCAGTCCGGCGGCGCGGCGCATGCGGGCAATGGCGCGTAGCGCGGTGTCGGCACTGGTCAGGATCGTCGGGGCGGCCATGAGCGCGGAAACGGCGCGCAGGTGCCCGATCGGCCGGTAGCCGTTGAGGATCTCCAGTGAGCGGATCAGGAATCGGTGCGCTGCGCCGCGTGCCTCGCTGGACGCGCCGGCCAACGCCTCGGCCGCGATCGGCGGTGGAACGCGCACCCCGGCCAGCGCTGCCAATTCGGACAGCGACATGTTGCCGGCCGGCAACACGCTGCCGGGCGCCGGCACGCCGCTGCCGGGCGCCGCGCCGCCGTCTGGCGGGATGCCGCCGCCAGACGAGACGCCGCCGATGGGCGACGGCTTGCCGACTGGTGAGGCATCGCTACTCGGTGAGTCTCCACCGACGGCTGACACGTCGGCGGCTGGCGAGGCGCCGCCAGTGCGCGGCAGGGCGCCATCTGGCCAGGTATCGCCGCCCGGCGTGATGCCGCCGCCCGGCGTGATGCCGCCGCCCGCCGGGCTGCCGCCGCCCGGCGGCACAGGGCCGTCCGGCGAGGCGACGTCAGCTCGCCCGTCGACGGCGCTCTCTCGTGGACGCCACGGAAGCGTGAGCTGGTCGGCGTCGGACCAGGCGAACGGCTCGTCCTCGAAGGGTGGGTCGAGCGCGGGAACGCGGGTGACCCGGATGGCGGGCCGGATGCCGCGGGGATCAGCAAGTCGCATGGCCATCAGAACGCTCCGGATGCTTTCGTTTGCCTTCGTTTGCCTCCGACAAACCTCATTCAACGACACACCGATTCGACCTGTCAACGATCGACATCGATTGAAGATCGCACGGCGTGACCGCACGTACCCGCTGGTCAGGCCTCTTCGTCGCGTTCGGTCAGGGGGTTCTGGGCCACCCACTCCGCGGTTTCCGCGTACTTCGCGGCGATGTACTCCTCGAGCCGGGCGCGTTCCACGCGCCACTGTCCCCGGCCGCCGATCTTGATCGCGGGCAGCTCGCCGCGGCGGACCATGTGGTAGACCTGCGAGTCGGAGACGTTCAGCTCGGCGGCGACGTCGGACAGCAGCAGGAACCTCGGCTCCACCGGCGTCACCTCCTCAGTCTGTCATCGACGGTGCGGTCACTGCGCGGGACGGCAGGTGGCTGGAGTAGACCACGCTGGTGGTGACGCCGCCCAGCGCGCTGATCCGGCCGGTGATCTCCTCCAGGTGCCGCATCGACGCGGCCAGCACCTTCAGGACGAAGCAGTCCTCGCCGGTGACGTGATGAGCTTCCATGATCTCGGGGGTACGCGCCACCATCTCGTGGAACGGGCGGTAGTTGCCGGTCGGGTAGCGCAGCCGGACGAACGCCATGATGTGCAGGCCGACCCGCTCCGGTGTCACCACGGCGCGGTAACCGGAGATGACGCCGAGTTCCTCCAGCCGGCGGACCCGTTCGGTGACCGCGCTGGCCGACATCGCGACCGTGCGGGCGAGTTCCGCGAAGCTGATCCGGCCGTCGCGCTGGAGTTCGGCGAGGATTCGCCAGTCGGTCTGATCGAGTTCCGGTGAAACGGCGGCCATGGCGGAACTATAGCGGGGAATTCACGGCCGATAAAGACATGCGCCGTGCGATGCCCATCCAGAAGAAGGACTGATCACCGTACCGTCGAAGGCATGTGGAACGAAGGTGTTGCCTTTTTCGCCGCGCGGCTCGAGATGCAGATCGACGTCTCCGACACGCATGCGGCACTGGAGTCCGGCACGCCCGGCTTCGTCCTGGTCGACTCCAGGTCCGCCGAGGCGTGGACGCAGGCGCACGTCCCCGGCGCGCTGCACCTGCCGCGGCGGGAGATCGCGGAGCGCGGCCCCGCGCTGATCGACCCGGCGACCCCGGTCGTCGTCTACTGCTGGGGGCCCGGCTGTGACGGCGCCACCCGGGCCGCGCTCGCGTTCGCGCAGCTCGGATACCGGGTACGGGAGATGATCGGCGGCATCGAGTACTGGATCCGGGAGGGGTTCACGGTGCGCACGCCGGGTGGGCCGACGACGCGCGAGCCGGATCCGCTGACCGCGCCGTTGAAGGGTGCGACCTGCGCCTGCTGACCGATACGGTCTAATTGAGGGCGCCACAGGGACGGATGCGGGGAGACCACGGCGGTGCCAGATCAGAATGTCCGGGTGTACGTCCCGGCCACGCTTCCGCTGCTCGCCACGCTGCGCGAGAAGGGTGAGCTGGGTGCGCCCGGCGATCCGGTGCACGCGGTCACGCCGCACCTGCGCGAGTGGTACGCGGAGGGCGACGAGGAAGAGCTGGAGTACGTGGCGTTCACCCGCGCAGCCCAGTCCGCGCTCGTGCTCCTGCACCGCGACCCGCAGGCGCCGCGCCGTCGCGTGGTGATCTCCGCAGACCTGCCCGGCGGCACGCTGACCCGCGGCGACGACCAGCTCGGCTCGTCGATCATGACGCTCGGCGGTCCGCTGCCGCTCCGCGCGGTCGCCGCGATCCACGTCGACTCCACGGACGCGGTGGCGGACGTGACGGCCGCGGTGGAGGCAGTGCCGGGCGCGCTCGACGGTGACGAGGACGCCCAGTTCACCGTGGACGGGGCCGAGGATCACGAGCTGGAGTGGTACGACGCGACCGAGGTCGACCGGATCAGCTGAGCGCCCGGCCAGTGTCTAGTCGTCCTCGATCGGTTTCAGCGTGCGGCCGAGCAGGATCATCGCGGTGATCGCGCCGATGAACAGCACGATCAGGCCGTTGTTGAAGCGGGAGTTGGCCAGGATCTCCTGCGCGGCCTGGTCGGCTTCGCTGAGCCGGCCGGCCAGGTCGAGCAGGCGCCCGCCGCCGGTCCGGGCGATCGCCTCGGACACGAGCAGCACCATGCCCGCGCCCGCGCCGCCGGCCAGGTAGACCACCCACTTCGGCCGTTCGTCGCCCTGCCGGCTGGTCAGCGTCAGGTACGCCACCAGGCCCGCGATCAACGCACTGAGCAGCGAGGACGTCAGTGAGAACCAGCTCAGCGCGGTGGCCTGGGAGGACTGCGTGTCGCCGGCGCCGAACAGGTTGAGCAGCGGGTCCTGGAACAGGTTGAGCACGAAGCCGATCAGGAACACGCCGAGCGACGCGTTGACCACCGCACCGGCCAGCGCGGCGTGCCGGATGCCCGCGAACGCGCCACCGGCCGTCGCCGAGGCCGCGAACGTCGCCGCCAGGATCGTGATCGCGCCACCCTGCCCGTAGCTGTTCAGCACGATCAGCGCCGCGACCGCGCCGACCAGCAGCCCGCCCACGGCCGCCACGGCGAACCGCACGGTCGCGCCCGCGCGCCGGACCGGCCCGATCATCGTGACGGCGGTGAGCCCGGTCGCGGCACCGGCCACCAGGCTCGCGGAGATCAGCCCGGGCAGCGAGTAGGCCGCCAGATAGACCGCCACCGTCCCCTCGGCCGCGGTCGTCACGGAGACCTGCGCCGACCGCAGCATCACGCCGAGCCAGCCGAGGGCGACCACAGCAAAGATCAATTCCAACGGTACGGCGAACCGTGCCCGCTTCGGCGGAGTGGTGCCCGCGCCCGCCCGCTCCGCGTCCGGCGCACCCGCGGCCGCGCCGGCCGTCTTCCCGGCGGAGCTCTTGCCGGACCTCGCCGGCTTCGTGGACGCGTCGGCGGTCGTGGGGGTGCGTGGCTGCTCGGTCATCCTCTGTCTTCCTCGCCCGGCCCGCGGGCCGCAAACTGCCTACCGGCGGCCTCAGGGTACGCGTCCCACCTGACACTCCTCGGCACCCCGACCTCACTCGCCGCCTTTCGCCCCGGTCTGTCCGTTGTCGCACGCGCGGACCGGGCCGGCACGATGCATCCGACGCATTCACGCCCGCCACCGTCGGTGCCGGCCGAGCCGGGACCCGGGACGGCTCTGCCGTTCACCCGGGCGGATCGCCCGTTGTCCGCCTTTCGTCCGTGCGGCCACGGATCGTGCAGGGAGGCCGGCCGCGGCCGACCGGTGCCCGCGGGAGCATGCGGAAGCCGGCCCGCCGGAAGCGGGTATATCCGCATGGGGTCCTTACTCCGGTGCCACCGAGACGATCCGGCCGAGCGCGAACGACACCTCTTCCGACAGCGGCGGCACCCAGCCCACCAGGAACTCGCCGTCCACCGCGACCGGCTCGACCAGCCTGGTGTAGCGGCGGCCGCCCGCGTTGACGTACTCGATGTACACCGAGCGGCGCTCCCGGACGCAGGCCGCGAGCGTGGCCCGGGCCGCCCCGTCGAGTCGCTCCGCGTGCAGCGCGATCTCCTCGTCCGCCGGGCGGCTCCGCGGGCGCAGCGCCGCGATCTTCCGCCGGGCCTCCTCGACCGGGTCGGCCGGTGTCGCCGCGCCGAGCAGCAGCGTCGCGAGATGCAGCGCGTCGTCCGCGCCGAGGCCGTGATCCCGAATCGGCGCGACGACCCGCGGTGCGGGCCCGGCTTCCGCGGCGGCCGCCGGTGCGGGACGGCGGATCAGCGGCCCACCGGTGGCGTCCTCACCGGCTGGTGCGAATCCCGCCGCGCGCAGAACGGCCAGCGTCTCCCCGACCCCGGCCGGGCTGACCAGGACGGTCGGCGCGACCGAGGTGAGACCGAGCGCGGCCGGCCCGCGGGTGGAGAGGATCTCCGTGACCAGCGCCGGATCGTCGGTGTGCAGCACGCACCCGGCCGGCCGCACCCGCACGTGACCGTGCCGCCGCGCCACGTCGGTGATCAGGTAGTCGAGCGCCTGCGGCAGCCTGCCCACCGCGCTGAGCGCGGCGCGCAGGTCCTCGGCGCGGTGCCCGTCGTCGAGCGCGCGGCGGACCGACGCGGCGGTGAACCGCCACGTTCCGGCGCTGCCGCGGGATTCCCGGTCGGCACACGAGTCGAGCAGCGCGGCGAGGTCGGCGTCCGGGATGCCGGGCACGACAACGGTCAGATCGTTCTGGAACAACGCGGTGGTGACCGCGTCCGGCAGCAGCTCACCCGCGATCCGGTCGAGGTCGTCTCCGGTGCCGCTGCGCAGCGCCCGGCCCAGCGGCGTGAGCGCGCCGTGCGCGATGACGCCGCACAGCCGGCCCTCCTCCCACAGCTGCACCACCAGCTCGTCCCGATCGCCGGTGACCGGGCGGTCGAGCGGGCGGTGCCAGCCGACCGCGGGCCCGGCCGCGAACGGCGCCGGCAGCCCGACGCCCTCGGGCAGCGCGGCCAGCAGGTCCAGCAGTCCGGCCTTCAGCCGCGGCGCGACCGCGTCGACCGGGTGCGGCACCAGCGCGGCGCCGGCCGGCCCGAAGCCGCCGCGGTGCGCGGCCAGCGCGGCCGGGGCGAGCGCGGGCCAGTGGCGCAGCAGCGCGGTGAGCCGGCCGGCCGGGCTGAGCCGCTGCCAGCGGGCGTGCGCGCCGGTGACCGCGTAGTGCACCGGGTCCATGCCGTGGCCGACGGAGCGGTCGTGGACGGCCGCGACCAACCCGGCCGCGTGCGCGAGCACGAGCCAGAACCGGGCCTCGGCCGGCGGCAGGCCGGCGGCCTTGCCGAGCCGGGTGAGCTCGCGGGTGCCGACGCCGCCGGTCTTGAGCGTGGCCGCGGGCGTGGCCGCGACCGCGTCCAGCAGCGCGTTCGCGGACTGGACCGCGGTGTGCGCGGCCGCGGCGGACTCGCTGGCCAGCGCGCCGGCCGGGACCGGCACCGGCGCGGGCAGCGGCGGCTCCGGTGTGAACGGCGGCGCCCAGTCCGGCCCGCGCAGCGCGGTCGCGACCTCGGCGGGCATCTCCAGCCGCCAGCCGCTGAACGCGAGCAGACCCCGGCTGACCGCCCAGTCCTGCGCGGCGGACCGGGCCGGGTCCGGCGTGGCGACCGGCGATCCGGCGGCCATCGCATGCAGCAGGTCGCGGGTGTCCGGCGGCGCGGTGTCGGCGAGGTCGCGGACCGCGGCCGCGTCGCCGAGCGCGGCGCACACCGCGGCGTGTGCGTCGTCCCGGCGCGGGCCGGGGTCGGGCCGGCCGAGCGCGACCACGATCTGCCGCAGCCGTTCGGCCGGTGTCTCGCGGTACAGGCGGGCCGCGTCCGCGCCGAGGCCGAGCGGGTGCGGGAACCACCGGATCAGCTCACCCGGTACGTGCAGCGCGCCGTCGTGGTCCGGCCAGGCCAGCGCGAACGCGGCGAGCCGGTCGAGCGCGCCGGTGAGCCCGGGGTCGGCGGCGGGCAGCCCGAGGTGGTGGGCGAGCGTGGCGCGCGGGACCGGGCGGCGCCGGCGGCCCAGGTGGATCAGCAGGCCGAGCAACTCGTGACTGGGCTGCGGCTGGGTGTGCAGCGCGGCCTCCAGACCGGCCGGGCGCTGGAGACGCTCGGCGAGCGCGGGCAGGTCGGCCGGGGGCGCGGCGGGCCGGGAGCCGGTGGTCGCGTGGACGCTGTCCGGCCGCCGGAGCAGGATCCCGGCGAGCTGTTCGGGGCTGCGACCTGCGAGCCATCGTACGAGTGGAGACGCCACGGCAGCCAAATGTTCCCTATCGCCTCCGGCCGGTCAATCCGGTGTCCCCCGACATGGCTGTTTATCGATGATCGGTCGGTGTTCCCGCTGGTGGACCGTGTTCGTTTGGTGTCGGTTGGTAGCCGGAGGGGTCCGGAATCCGGTTCTGCCGCCGTAGCATCGAAGCGCAGCCGGGCGGGGGGCCCGGGAGGAGGACCACGATGACGGGTCTGCTGAACGGCCGCTACCGGCTCGATGCCGAGATCGCCAGGGGGGCGATCGGCACGGTCTGGTCCGGCCTGGACACGGGCACCGGGCGCGCGGTGGCGGTCAAGCTGCTGCGCCCGGAGGCGCTGTCCCAGCCCGACCTGGTGCGCAACTTCGTGGACGAGGCGGAGATCCTCACCGGGCTGTCGCACCCGTGCATCGTGCGGCCGATCGAGTTCGGCCGGGAGGCGGACCAGCACGTCTTCGTGATGGAGCTGATCGACGGCGAGGACCTGCGCAAGCGCCTGCGACGGGACGGCCCGGTGCCGCCGGCGGTCGCGGCGAACCTGGTGGCCCAGCTGGCGAACTCGCTGGCGTACCTGCACGAGCGCGGCATCGTGCACGGCGACGTGAAGCCGGGCAACCTGGTCGTCCCGGCGGACGGCGGCCCGGTCCGGCTGGTCGACTTCGGCGTGGCGCGGCGGCTGCGCCGGGTGGACGCGGCCCGGGCCACGCACGCCACCCCGGAATACGTCTCGCCCGAGGTGGTGGAGGGCGCTTCACCGAGCCCGGCCTCGGACGTGTACGCGATGGGCATGGTGCTGTTCGAACTGCTCTGCGGCCGCAGCGCGTTCAAGGGCGGCTCGCCGCTGGACGTGCTGGCCCGGCACCGGCAGTGCGCGGTGGTGCCGCCGGCCGGTCTGCCCGCGCAGGTGTGGCCGGTGATCGAGCACTGTCTGGAGCCGGACCCGGCACGCCGGCCGGCCGCGCGCGCGATCGGTGTGCGGCTGCGCCGGGTGGAGTCCGCGCTGGCCGGCATGCCGCCGCTGCCCGCACTGTCCGACCGCGACGTGACCTGGTGGCCCCGGCCGGACGGGCGCAGCCGCGGTCAGGCCAGCGTGCGCTGGGTGCCGCTGGCGGTGGCGCCGGTGTCGCCCGCGTCCGGCGGGCGGATGGTGGCGCTGCCGGTGATGGAGTTCCAGGGCCCGGTCTCCGCGCCGCCGGTCTCGGCCGTGCCCACGTCCGTGCCGCCGGTCTCCGCAGCCCCGGTCTCGGTGCCGCCGAACCATCCGGCCGCGGCCGCGCTGGGCGCGGCGTACAGCGCGGGTGGCCCGTGGCCGAGGGCGGCGGCGGGCCGGCTCCACATGCCGGAGATCGGCGTGCTGGCGGGTGCCGAGATCGGTTCGGCCGGGCGGTCACGGCGCCGGCGTCTGATCGCGGTTTGTGTGGTGGCCGCGTTCCTTATGTTGATCACGGTGTTGAGTGGGGTACTTCTCTCCGGAGGGGACTCCAGCGGTATGCCACTGCCCCGGGTACCGTCCGGGACCTCCACCGTGGCCGGCCGCTGACCCCCGTTTTGCTTTGGGTGTTGACCCCCGTTTCCCGGCATTCGGGCCGCCGAGTCTGCAAAGCTGAGTCGGGAGTGGTGCATTGCACCCCCGGGGTTTGTGAGAGCCTTTGCCTTCGCCGAACCGGACAAAGGGCATTCCCGGTCGAATAGTTCCCGGAGTTGATCACTATTTGTGGCCGGTCCGCACCAGACAGTCCGCGCAAGACAGTGCACTGTGGAGACGCGCGCGTGCGGATAAGTCGAAATCCTGGACGCGGAGGCTACAAAGTGGCAGCGTAATGGGCATGGCCGAGACAGGAATCAACCCAACCGCGGCTGCCCTCCTCGGGCTGCTCCACGAGGGGCCGATGACGGGTGGGCAACTCATGGGTCAGGCGGAGCGCCGCCTTGGCCCCTTCTGGTCGATGACCCGAAGCCAGGTTTACCGGGAATTGCCGGCGCTCGCCGAGATGGGTTATGTCCGGCTGGGTAAGCCGGGCCCCCGCTCGAGCCAGCCCTACGCGATCACGGCGTCCGGAAAGCGCGCGTTCAGCCGTTGGCTGACCGACACCCCGGGGCGCGATGCCATTCGCAACCCGATCGCGCTCCGCGTCGCGTTTGGTGAGCAGCACAGTGAGGGTCAGATGAGTGCGTTGGTCGCCGGTGCCAACGAGTACCACACGGCCGCACTGGCATCCGCGCGTGAGCAGGCCAAGGAGGCGAAGAAGGCGGGAGACAACTTCGGGGCGTCCGCGCTGGAGTTCGCGGTGGCCTATCACAAGGCGGCGCTGAGCTGGCTGAAGACGGCACCGGGCGCCTGATCCGCCCGCTTGGCGCGGACCGGCCGGGGGCGCCGTATTCTTGACTGTTGTGACTGCAGCCGACTTTTCCGACCAGCTCAAGCACCTCGACGCCACCCTGCGGAACATCGAGGGCGTCCTCGACGTCGACAAGCTCCGCCGGGAGAAGGCGGAGCTGGAGGAGCAGGCCGCCGAGCCGAACCTGTGGGACGACCAGGCGCGTGCGCAGGTCGTGACCTCGAAGCTCTCGTACATCAACGGCGAGATCTCCAAGCTGGAGAACCTGCGCTCCCGGCTCGACGACGCGTTCGTCCTGCTCGAGCTCTCCGAGGGGGAGGACGACGCCTCCGCGCTCGGTGACGTGGGCAGTGAGATCGAGGGCCTGACCAAGGCCGTCGACGAGCTCGAGGTCCGCACGCTGCTGTCCGGGGAGTACGACGCGCGCGAGGCGCTGGTCGCGGTGCGTGCCGGCGCCGGTGGCGTGGACGCGGCCGACTTCGCGGAGATGCTGCTGCGGATGTACCTGCGGTGGGCGGAGCGGCACGGCTACCCGACGGAGGTCTACGAGACGTCGTACGCGGAGGAGGCGGGCCTCAAGTCCGCCACCTTCACGGTCAAGGCGCCGTACGCGTACGGCACGTTGAGTGTCGAGTCGGGTACGCACCGTCTGGTGCGGATCAGCCCGTTCGACAATCAGGGCCGCCGGCAGACGAGCTTCGCCGGTGTCGAGGTGATGCCGGTCGTCGAGCAGACCGACCACATCGACATCCCGGAGAACGAGATGCGGGTCGACGTCTACCGGTCGTCCGGCCCCGGTGGACAGAGCGTCAACACGACGGACTCTGCGGTGCGGATCACACACATTCCCACCGGCATCGTGGTGACCTGCCAGAACGAGAAGTCGCAGCTGCAGAACAAGGCGTCCGCGCTGCGCGTACTGCAGGCCCGCCTGCTGGAGCGCAAGCGCCAGGAGGAGCAGGCCAAGATGCAGGGCCTGAAGACCGACGCGGCCGGCTCGTGGGGCGATCAGATGCGGTCGTACGTGCTGCACCCATATCAGATGGTGAAGGATCTGCGAACCGAGCACGAGACGGGCAATCCGACCTCGGTCTTCGACGGTGAGCTGGACGCGTTCATCGAGGCCGGCATCAAGTGGCGTAAGCAGCAGCAGTTGAGTGGCGACGCCGCGTAACCATCCCGGCGTGTCGCGGATCGACCCGGGAAAGTCACCCGTTCGGATGATCCTTTATCGGGTCATCGGGGACAGATCGGGCGAGCTCTGGACTTGGAGTTTTCGTTACACCGCGTAGACTCTGCTCCCGTGATTCAGCTTGAGAACGTGACCAAGACGTATCCGAAGGCGTCCCGGCCGTCGCTGGACGATGTGTCGGTCGGGATCGAAAAGGGCGAGTTCGTCTTCTTCATCGGCCCGTCCGGCTCCGGCAAGTCCACGATCATCAAGCTGCTGCTGCACGAGGTCGCCCCGAACAAGGGCAAGGTGATCGTCAACTCCAAGGACGTCACCTCCATGCGCTCGTGGAAGATCCCGCACTTCCGGCGTTCGATCGGCTGCGTCTTCCAGGACTTCCGGCTCCTGCCCAACCGGACGGCCTACGAGAACGTCGCCTTCGCGCTCGAGGTGATCGGCAAGACCAAGGCGGTCGCCCGCCGGGTCGTGCCCGAGGTGCTGGAACTCGTCGGTCTCGGTGGCAAGGAGCACCGTTACCCGCACGAGCTCTCCGGCGGTGAGCAGCAGCGTGTCGCGGTGGCCCGTGCCTTCGTCAACCGCCCCCTGATCCTGCTGGCGGACGAGCCCACCGGAAACCTGGACCCGGACACCTCGATCGAGATCATGCGCCTGCTGGACCGGATCAACCGGACCGGCACCACCGTCGTCATGGTGACCCACGACTCCAACATCGTGAACCAGATGCGCCGACGGGTCATCGAGATCGAGAGCGGCCGGATCGTCCGTGACCAGCCGCGCGGTGTTTACGGCTGATAACAGTCGGTAACCGACTGCACTCCTCCCAGATCCCTGACCCGGCAGCAGACGATTCACGAAGGAAGCCTCACCGATGCGTCTGAAATATGTCCTGTCCGAAGTGCTGGTCGGACTGTGGCGCAACGTCACGATGACCATCGCCATGATCATCACGATGTCCGTCTCGCTGACCATGCTCGGTGCCAGCGCGCTGCTGTACCTGCAGGCCAACGAGATGAAGGACTTCTACTACGCGAACATCGAAGTGGCGATGTTCCTGAAGTCCGACGTCAATGATGAGCAGAGGCTGAACCTCGACGCCGCGCTGAAGTCCGACGACCTGGTCCAGTCGTACGAGCTGGAGACCAAGGAGAAGGCGCTCGAGAAGTTCCAGACGCTGTGGCGCGACACGCCCGACCTCGTGAACTCCGTCAGCGCCGAGCAGCTGCCCGAGTCGTTCCGGGTGAAGCTGAACAACCCCGAGCAGTACGAGGACTTCGCGGCCAAGTACGCCTCCGCCGAGGGAGTCGACGAGATCCTCGACCAGCGCGCGCTGCTGGAGAAGGTGTTCGGCATCCTCAACTCGGTCCAGACCATGTCGCTGGTCGCCTCGTCGATCATGGCGATCGCCGCGTTGCTGCTGGTCGGTAACACCATCCAGGTCGCCGCGTACAGCAAGCGCCGCGAGGTCGCGGTCATGAAGCTGGTCGGCGCGTCGAACTGGTTCATCCAGGCGCCGTTCGTGCTGGAGGCCGTCGCGGCCGGTGTGCTCGGCGCGCTCCTCGGCTTCGGCGCGCTGGTCCTCGGCAAGATCTTCCTCATCGACGGCGCACTCCGCGACCTGACCGAGCTGCTCACGCCGCTCAACTGGGACAACGTGCTGCTCATGCTGCCGTTCATGGCCGGTGCCGGCGCGCTGGTCAGCGCCGTGACCGCATGGACCACGCTGCGGTTCTACCTGCGGGTCTAGTTACCCCACGAGCCGTGCCGGATCGCCGTCCGCACCCGGGTCCGTCCCGGGAGCGGACGGCGATTCTTGTTTCTGCCGATCTGCCGGTTCTCACCCGCGTAGGGTGGTGAGCACGGAGAATCGGGGGATATGTCCGTGAAGTCCTATCGCAGCGCACTCGCGGCCCTGCTGACGCTGGCGTTCACCGCACCCGGGCCCACACCCGCCGCAGCCGCGACGTCTACCGCAGCCGCGAGGTCTGCCGCGACATCCGCGACATCTGCTGTAGCCGCGAAAGCCGCCGGTGTCGCGCTCGCGATGGCACCCGCCGCAGCCGCGACGTCTGCCGCGATGGCGTCATCCGCCGCAGTCGCGACGCCCGCCGGCGCCGCGCTCGCGATGACACCCGCGAGCGCCGCGCGGGCTGTAGCGCCGGGCGGTGCCGCAGCCGCAGCGGGACTGACCGGCCCGAGCGCGGCGGCACCCGCTGGTGTCGCGGCGGCACCCGCTGGTGTCATGGCGGCACCCGTTCGTGCCGCGGCCCACGTCGCGCCCGAGCGCGGACCCGCGACCGTCGCCGCCAGGTCCGCGGCCGACCCGCGTGACGACCAGCGCCGGATCGAACGGGAGGTCGCCAAGGCCGCCGCGATCCTGGAGGGCGCCACCGACCGCGCTCGCGCCGCCGCCCGCAGCCTCGCCGCCGCCAGCGCCGGGCTCCCGCCCGCCCAGGCCCGCGCGGAACAGGCCCGCGGCCGCGTTGCCGCCGCCCAGGCCGCCGCGGACACCGCGAAGCGGAAAGCCGACACCGCCCGCGCCGCCCAGGACGCCGCCACGAACCGCTCCGCGCAGGCCGAGCGCGACGTCTCCGCCGCCCGCGACAAGCTCGGTGACCTCGCCGCCGCCAGTTTCAAGGGTGGGAACATCGGCACGCTCAACGTGCTCATCGACGCCAACCCGACCACGTTCGCGGACCGTCTCGGCTACGTCGACCGGGTCCTGGACACCCAGCGCGGCGCGCTCACCCGGGTGGTCAACGCCCGCGGCGCCGCCCGCGACGCCCAGAACGCGGCCACCACCGCCCGCCGCGCCGCGGACGCCGCACACGCGGACGCCGCCACGAAGCTCGCCGACGCGCGGACCGCGCAGCGCGTCGCCGAGGACGCGGTCGCCGCCGTGCAGAGTCTCACCGACCAGCGCCGCGCCGCGCTCGGCATCGCCCAGCAGGAACGCTCCGCCAGCCTCGCCCGGTACCGCGACGCCCGCGCCGCCGAGTCCCGGGTCGCCGCCGAAGTACGCGCCTGGGAGAACCGCCGCCGTGCCGCCCGCCGCGGCGCCACCAACGGCGGCGGCAGCACCCGGATGCGTTCGGACGCCCGCCTGCTCATGCCGGTCCGCGGCTGGAAGTCGAGCAACTTCGGCTGGCGCTTCGACCCGTACTACAAGGTCTGGCAACTCCACACCGGCGTCGACATCGCAGCCGGCGGCGGCCAGCCCATCTGGGCCGCCGACGACGGCGAGGTCATCCGCGCGGGCTGGGCCAACGGCTACGGCAACTTCACCTGCGTCGCCCACGGCGACCTCGCCGGCCAGGGCGTCTCGACCTGCTACGGCCACCAGTCCCGTATCCTCGTCCACCGCGGCCAGCGCGTCCGCCGCGGCCAGCTCATCGGCCGCGTCGGCACCACGGGCGCCAGCACCGGCTACCACCTTCACTTCGAGGTCCGCCTCGACGGCACCCCGAAACAGCCGCTCAACTGGCTCCCCAGCTGCCTCTGCTGAAAACCGGAACCCAGGACCGAGGGGTCCGGTTCCGCCGTGGTCCCGCCCCGCCGCTCCCGCCGGAGACCGGTCGTCGCTGCCACTCCCGGAAGACCCACCCCGGTCGCGTGCACCGGCCCGGGGTTGTGGTGACCAGCGGCGGAACTGACAGGGAGGAGCGCCAGCGACGACCGGTGCCCGCGGGAGCACTCGGGACTCAGCCACGCCGGAAGCGGGAAAAGCGAATTCTGGGTTTTTGGTCGTTGGGGGTTGGGTTCGGTGGCGCTGTAGCATTGCGGGGTTGTTCGGACCACGAGGGATCCGGCTCTGAGGGAATGGTGCACGATGCCGCGCGAAAAGGGGCGCAAGGTGGTGGCCTCGAATCGCAAGGCACGCCACGACTACACGATCCTGGACACCGTCGAGGCCGGGATGGCGCTGACCGGCACCGAGGTCAAGTCGCTGCGGGCCGGGCGGGCGTCGTTGGTCGACGCGTTCGCGCAGGTCAGCAACGGCGAGATCTTTTTGCACGCCATGCACATTCCGGAGTACACGCAGGGCACCTGGACCAACCACGAGCCGCGGCGGATCCGGAAGCTGCTGCTCAAGCGCAACGAGATCCTGAAGCTGGCCGGGAAGGTCCGCGAGGACGGGCTGACCATGGTGCCGCTGCAGGTGTACTTCTCGGACGGCTGGGCCAAGGTCGAGCTCGGGCTGGCGCGCGGTAAGCGCGACTACGACAAGCGGCAGGACCTGGCCAAGCGGGACGCGGCCAAGGAGATCAACCGGGCGCTCGGGCGGCGCGGCAAGGGCATGGACTGACCGAGGGCGGCCGCGGTAGCCTTCGTCGTCCGGTGCGCCGAACCACCGCGTTCGTCGCGGAACGCGGGAGGAAGACCAGCCGTGCCCGGCAAGCACTCCGTGGGCGTCGCCACCAGCGGATTCTTCGGCATCTCACCCACCCGGTCCCGGCTCGCCATCGCCGGTGGCGTGATCGGCGCGCTGGTCATCGGCAGCGCGGTGTGGGCACTCACCAGCCGCTCCGAGGACGACGAACGGCCGTCGCTGATCGTCATCCCGACCGCGGCGCTGTCCGGGCCGCCGGAAGGCGTCATCACCGCGGACCCGCTGGAGGAGGAGTCGCCCTCACCGTCCCCGGTGATCACCTCGCCGGCCGCGTCCCCGTCGGCCGCCGCGCCGCGCACCACCGCGCCCGCCACCCCGCCGTCACCCACCCGCGCGCCCGCCGCCGGCGGGCTCGGCGCGCGGTACGTGCTCGGCAGCACCTGGAACGACGGCTTCGTGTCGAACGTGGTCATCGGCAACGCCACCGGCGCGAACACGAACTGGCAGGTCCGCCTCACCTACCCGGCCGACGTCAAGATCGCCGTCACCGGCTTCTGGAACGCGACCGCCTCCGTCTCCGGCACCACGCTCGTCCTCGACGGCGGCCCGCTCGCCGCCAACGGCGAGATCCAGGCCGGTTTCCAGGCCACCAAGAACACCGCCGCCCAGGTCAACCCGGTCTCCTGCACGATCAACGGCACCCCCTGCGCCGGCTTCTGACCCGCCGGCCGGGTATCTCATGTGACGTTCGCGCGGGGACGCGTTAATCTTGTGTGGTTGCGTCGTCCACCCGGCGACGCTCGACGAGGGGGTGACTGGTTTCGACTTCGGATGCTGACGCAGGGGAAGCGAGCTGAGGAAGCCAACGTCGTCTCATAAATCGATCGTTGGAAAGTAATAAGCGCCAACTCTAAGCGCTCTGAGCTCGCTCTCGCCGCCTGAGGCGAGTAGCAGCTCTGTCGGTCTAGGCACGCCTTCGGCCTAGTCACCGGCATCATCTAGAAGGCTGGCCAAGCAAGCCCCGTCGTGAGGCTTGCACGGCGAGACCAATCACGACTGGGCCCGTCACACCGACTCGCTTGCGTGATCGGAGGGGCCGAGTAGAGGCACAGCAAGCTGCGCTCGGAGAAGCCCTGTTGATTCACCGAAGGACCCGGGTTCGATTCCCGGCACCTCCACGGCCTGCGGCCCCCCTGTTCGCGGAAAGCGCGAACCGGGGGGCCGTTTCGTATTCCTCTCCGGGGGCCGAGCCCCCGGAGGCCCCGCGTTCCGGTGGTCGCGGCCGGCGGTGTGGTTCGAGTAGGCGGACAGCACCTCCACGGCCTGCGGCCCCCCTGTTCGCGGAAAGCGCGAACCGGGGGGCCGTTTTGTATTCCGCTCTGGGCCGAGCCCCGGACGCCCCCACGGTCTGGTGGTGGCGTGGCGTCGGTCGCTTGCGGGTTCTGGTGGGCTTCGGTGCCGGCGTGTCAGTCCGGGCAGCGGTTCGCGGCGCGCGCGAACCGGGGTAGCCGGTCAGATGCGGGGGATCAGCGTGGTGGCGATGGTTTTCGCGTCGGACAGGTTCTCGCCGTCGGAGCCGCCGCGGGAGTAGACGTCGATCTGGACGGTGCCGTAGAGGACGAAGAGGTGGCCGGAGAGCCAGAACGCGTCCTCGCCGACGCCGTCGACCGGCTCGGCCTCGGCGATGGCGAGCTGGAAGTCGCCGGCGGTGGTACGGGTGAGGAAGACGGCGAGCTGGCCGCTGTTCTGCTGCCACTGGCAGTAGCGGGTGACGTCGCCGGTGGGGGCGCCGTCCTCGTCGATCTGGGTGATGTCGCGGCCGGTGAGCGAGGTGACCTCGGCGTCGGAGAGCAGCGTGCACGGGTCGGGGATGGCACCGGAGTCCTTCACCGAGCCGAGACCACTTTCCGCCGAGGCACCGGAAGCGGCGCCGGAATCAGCACCGGCCGAGGCACCGGAAACGGCGCCGGAAGCGGCACCACCGGCGACCGGACCCGGACCGGTGCCGGCACCGTCGGCGATGGACGAGGGCGGTGCGGTGGACACCGGGATGGCGGCGCAGCCGCTGGTGAGGGTGGCGAGGAGCAGGACGGCGGGCAGAGCGAGACGAAGCTGCACGGGGGATCTCCCTAGGAGTCGGCGCCGAGGCCCTTGTCGAGCACCGTGGCGGAGGCGGTCACGGTTGCGGAGTCCATCGGGCCGCCGCCGACCGTGTAGAGCGCGTACGTGTGCGTCTCCGTGCTGCCGACCTCGCCGGCGCAGGAGAAGAAGAACTCCAGCGAGCCTTCGGGGTCGACCGCGCCGTACGTGCCGGGTGTGCCGGTCGGGTCGTCGACGGACAGCGCACCGCCGGTCGCACCGGAGATCTTCCACTCGATGACCAGTGGGACCGGCTCGGCCCGGAACACCGCGGTGCCCTCCGCACACTTGGGCTGCCGGGCGACGCGTAGATAGACGACCCGCGGCCCGGCCGCGGACCCGTGCGCGGAAGAAGCCGGAACGGACGGCGGAGCTGGAGACGGCAGAGCGGACGAGGGCAGAGCGGACGAGGGCAGAGCGGCTGACGGGGTGGGCAGAGCGGAAGCAGTGATCGACACCGCGGTAGGAGCCGCGCCGCCACCCGGGGACACGCTCACCGCGCACCCCGGCAACGCCGCCACACCCACCACCAGAAGCACAGCTGACCTGGCAGATCGCATCACGTCAGCAAGGATCGGCGACCCAGCCAAAGAATCGCCAAAGACGCCGCCTCACCCGCCCAGCAGACCCGCCACCGCCGCCTCGAGCGTGGTCCCCGTCGCCTCCCGGTACACCCGGCCCACCGCCGCCGCTCCCAGCCGCGCCCGGGCCAGCTCCTCAGCCCGGGCGCGGTCCGCGATCTCGTCGGGTGTGAAGCTCGGCGCACCCAGCGCCGACCGTTCCCGTTCCGCGACCGCCAGCAGCCGCAGCCCGGCGGCCGGGTCACCGTCGAGCACGTCCAGCTGCGCGAGCCCCTCGATCGCGTCCAGCTGCCCCTCGACGATGCCCAGCTCGGTGTAGACCGCCAGCGCCTCCCGCATGGCGGTCCGCGCGTCCGGGTACCGTCCGCGCCGCCGTGCGGCGGTGGACAGGTTGGACAGTGCGGCCGCCTCACCGCGGCGGTCGTGCAGCGCGCGGAACCCGGCGAGCGCGCGCGTGAACAGCTCCTCTGCCTCGTCCAGCCGGCCCAGGCAGCGCAGCGTGCCCGCGGTGTTGTTGGACGCGGCCGCGATCATCCGGGCGTCGGACAGCTCCTCCGCGATGCGCAGCGCCTCGTACCCGAACTCCAGCGACGCCGGGTAGTCCTCCTGCGCCTGCGCGGTGATCAGCAGGTTGTTCAGCGCGGCCGGCAGCCCTCTCCGGCCGGCGCCGTCGAGCGACCGGAGCACCGACAGGCACTCCTCGCCGAGCCGCCGGGCCGCCGTGAGGTCGCCGGAGTTGCGGGCGAGTGACGCGGCGGCCCGCAGCGCCGCGGCCCGGGACGCCGACGCCTCCGGCGGGCCCGCGCCGAGTGCGCGCCCGAGCCAGGCGCGTCCCTCGGCCATCCGGCCGGCCACCCACCAGTACCACCACATCGCGGCCGCGATCCGCAGGCCCTGTGCGGCGTCGCCGTCGCGCAGCGCCCAGTCGATCGCGGCCGTGATCGTGTCGTGGTCCGCGCTGATCCCGGCCAGCCACGCGGTGTGCGCGGGCCCGTCCACCGGCGGCGGCGTGGCCAGGCGGTTCTCGCAGAGCCGGGCGAGCCGGGTGTACGCGTCCGCGCGCTCGGCCGGGCCGAGGCGGTCCCGGGCGTACTCGCGAATGGTCTCGATCAGGCGGTATCGCCCGTCCCGCCACTCGATCATGGAGCGGTCGACCAGCTGGGTGAGCGGGTCGAGGGGGTCGGTGCCGGCCACCTCACCGGCGGCGGCCAGGTCGAACCCGCCGCCGAACACACCCAGCCGCCGCAGCAGCTCCTGCTGCGGCAGGTCGAGCAGGTCGTACCCCCAATCGATGGCGGCCCGCATGGTCTGGTGCCGGGCGACCGGTGCGGTGCCGGTGAGCAGGTCGAGCCGCCGGTCGAGACGCGACATGATCTCGGAGAGCGGCAGCGCGCGCAGCCGGGCCGCGGCCAGCTCGATGGCGAGAGGCAGGCCGTCCAGGCGGCGGCACAGCTCGTCCGCGACCGCATGCTCCGCGGCGGTCAGCGCGGCGCCACCGCGGACCGCGGCGACCCGGTCGGCGAGCAGCCGCACGGCGTCCGGCGCGGCGAGCCCGTCCAGCGTGAACACCACCTCACCGTCCAGGCCGAGCCGTTCCCGGCTGGTCGCGACGATCCGGAGCCCGGGCGCGGCGGCCAGCAGCGTACCGGCGAGCGCGGCCGACTCCGCCCGGACGTGTTCGCAGTTGTCCAGGATCAGCAGCGTACGGCCGTCGAGCCGGCGGGTGATCGTGGCGAGCAACGGTGTGCCCGGCTCCTCGCGCGCGCCGATCGCGGCGGCCAGCCGGGTGTCGAGCGGACCGTCCCGGTGCTCGGCCAGCTCCACGACGTGCACCGCGTCGTGCCCGTCCGCGAGCGCGCGGGCGAGTTCGAGGCTGAGCCGGGTCTTGCCGGCGCCGCCCGGCCCGGCGACGGTGAGCAGCCGCGCGGTGCCGAGCAGGCCCGCGGCCCGGTCGAGTTCGGCGCGGCGGCCGATGAACCGGTTCGGCCGCGCGGGCACGCCGGGCACCGGGGCGTCGAGCGTGGGGTCCTGCCGGCGTACCGCCTCGGCCAGCGCGTCCAGCGCCGGGCTCGGCACGGTCTCCAGCTCGGCCAGCGCCGCGACGGTCCGCTGGTAGGCGATCAGCGCGTCACCGGCCCGCCCGCACCGGTACAGCGCCAGCATCAGCTGGCGGACCAGAGGTTCGGTGGTGGGTTCCGCGGCGGCCCAGCCGGTCAGCTCGGTGACGGCCTCGGCGTGCCGGCCGTCCGCGAGCGCGGCCTCCGCCCACCGTCGCCGGGCGTCGAGGCGCAGCTCCGCGAGCCGGGCCGCGTCGGCGGCGACGGCCGGGCCGGCGGGCACGTCGTCGTAGGCGTCGCCGCGCCACAGGTCCAGCGCGCCGGTCCGCTCGAACTCGGCCGCGTCCAGCACGTCCGCGGTCAGGTCGAGGCGGTAGCCGGCGGGCACCGTGCGCAGCCGGTCACCGACGGCCTTGCGCAGCGCGGAGACGTGCATCTGCAGCGTGGCGGTCGCGGTCGGCGGCGTGCCGTCCGGCCACAGCTCGGCCAGCAGCCGGTCCACCGTGACCGGACGTCCGCGCACGGCGAGCAGCACGGCCAGCAGCGCCCGCGGTTTCGGCGCCAGGACGGCGTCACCCGCGCGCACCGGCCCCAACACCTGGAATCGCACCGCTCCGAGCGTAGGCCGCCGGCGCACCCCCACTCGAAGGCGGAAAACCATGCGGTCCCGGTCAGCGGGTGGTGGCGTTCCGCCGCTCCCGCCGGAGACCGGTCGGCCGCGGGCGGCCTCCCTGCCACTTCCGTCGTGGTCGCGCAAAACCCATGCGGGGGCACCTGACCGACGTACCCCCGCGACGTTTCGGTTTCAGCTGCCCGCGGAAGGCCGGCGCTGGCGCGGGCGGTGCGCCTCGTAGACGAACGCGGGCGGCGGGTTGCGCCAGAACGTGCGGCTCTGGGTGACCTCCTCGAACGTGGCGCCGAGCGCGCTGCGGAACCGCCGGGCACCCGGCATGCGGCTGCCCATGCTGAGCGTGATCGTGGTGAACGCGCCGTGCGGCGCCATCGAGGCCGCGACGGCCGCCAGGATGCCGCGCGCCTGCTCGTCGGAGAACAGCGTCCACGGCAGCGCGCTGACCACCACGTCGGCCGCGCCGAGCCCACGCTGGGCCAGCAGTGCGGGAAGCTGTGCCGCGTCGGACTCGGCCACGTCGACCGCCGGGTACCGCTGGCGGAGCAGGCCGGCGAAGACCGGGTCTATCTCGATTGCGAGGTGGTGGCCGCGGCCGCCGAGCCGATGCTGGATCCACTCGGTGACCGCGCCGGTCCCGGCCCCGAGCTCGACCACCAGCGGGTCGCCGTGCTCCGGTATCGGTGCGGCCATCTGGCGGCTGACCGCGGCGGACGTGGCGGCCGGTGTGCCGACCCGGGCCGGATTGCGGAGGAAGCGCTGAACGAAGGCCCCGGGGGCGGTGCTGGACTGCATCCCGCAACGCTGCCTCAGAGTCCGCTCGAAGACCAGTCGAAAGAGTGAATAAATACGCGACGCCGGTGCCGGATGTGTTACAACCCCGGCGTCGCGCCTGGTCAGACCGTGCGGCGCGGGCGCCGGGCCTCGTAGACGAAGGCTGGTGGCAGGTTCGCCCAGATCGCCCGGCTCGGCTCGACCGTCTCGAACGTGTCGTTCAGCGCGGCCAGCACCCGGCGCCACGGCGGCATCATCCGCGCGGTCGTGTACGTGATCGTGGTGAACACCCCGTCCGGGCTCATCGACGAGGCGAGCGCGCGGAGTATCCGCCGGGTCTGCTCGTCCGGGAACGTGGTCCACGGCAGCGCGCTGACCACCGCGTCGACCGTGCCGAGGCCGCGGTCGGCCAGCAGCTTCGCCAGGTCACCGGCGTCCGCGACGGCCACGTCCAGCGTCGGGTAGTTGCGCTGGAGCATCTCCGCGAAGACCGGGTCGATCTCGATCGCCAGCAGGTGCCCGC
Organism: Catenuloplanes indicus; assembly: GCF_030813715.1. Classification (NCBI taxonomy): domain Bacteria; kingdom Bacillati; phylum Actinomycetota; class Actinomycetes; order Micromonosporales; family Micromonosporaceae; genus Catenuloplanes; species Catenuloplanes indicus. The sequence goes on along the minus strand of NZ_JAUSUZ010000001.1, from coordinate 3,736,909 downwards.
GACCGCCGAGCCGCCGCAGGATCCACTCGGTGACCGCGCCGTTGCCCGGACCGAGCTCGACCACGAGCGGGTCGCCGGTCTCCGGGATCGGCTCGGCCAGCCGGCGGCTCACCGCCGGCGACGTCGCGGCGATCGCACCCACCTGGGCGGGGTTCTTGAGGAAGCGCTGGATGAAGGCCGCACCGGAGTTCGACTGCATCCCGCCACGCTGACTCGGATCACTGCTCACTCGCCACTCACTAACTGTCGAATCTGCGTGCGTTTCCTTGGTTCCGAAGCAGTCTGAGCGACGCGCCACCGGACTACAAGGGTGCACTGACAGATCGCCGACAGGCCGGGTACCTCGATGAGGTGCATCATGATCCGGCAACAGAACGGCGCTGAGCAGGGAGAATGTGATGGGCGTGAAGACGGCGCTGCTGGCGATCGGGGACGCGGACCTGCGCACGGCACTGCGTGCCGCACCCCGTCCGGTGGACGACGCGGAGGAAGTGGTCCGCGGTCTGCTGCCCGCGCGCCACGTCACCCGGATCGGCGACGACACGCTGGCCGGCCGGCTCTGCCCACCGGACGACGTCACGTACGCGGCCGCGCTGCGCGGTGCCGTGCTGCTCTGCGACCGCCGGTTCGCGCTCGACCGGCCGTCCCGGCTCCCCGCGCACGTGCTCCGGGCCGGCGCCGACCGCCGGATCACGCTGCACACCATGGACGCGGCCGCCGGCCGGTTCGCCTACGGGGTGTGGGAGCACGGCGCGCTGGTGCGGTCGCTGAGCCTGTCCGGCACCCGCGTGCTGGAGGACATCGGCGACCGGTACAGCTTCGAGCTCACCCCCGCCGCCGACCCGGCCGCACTCGGCGAGGCCGCGCTGCGCGCGTTCTTCGGCTTCGTCCTCACCGCCCCGGCCCGTCCCGCCGACGTCGACGCCACCACCGTCCGCGTCCACGGCTTCCAGGTCGAGGACCCGCTGTTCCGCGAACAGGCCGCCCGCCAGGCGATGCTTGCCCGGGTCAGCGCCGGCGCCTACCGCCGCCCGTTCGCCACCACCATCGCCGACACCCTCCGCCCCGCCTCCCTCGCCGACCTCCGGTCCTGACCGCCGACATCCGGCCGTGCGCGGCACTGACCGGCCGCTCGGCCGGGTGATGTCGGGCCGTGGGCCCGGCCGGACGCCGCCGGGATCGTTGGCAGGGCATGCTGATGCGGGTGACGGTGATGCGCTGGTGGCCGGGGCTGGTCGTGGTACTGCTGGCGGCCGGGTGTGCGAGCGGCGGCGGATCGGCATCGGCGCCGGTCGTACCGTCGCCGGGATCTTCCGCGGCACAGCCGCGGTGGGCGGAGCCGGAGAGCTATCGGTTCGTGCTGACCACGGGATGCACCCGCGGTTTCGTCGACGCGCGTTATGACGTGCGGGTCGAGGGCGGCCGGGTGGTCTCCGCGACCGGCCTGAACGAAGCCGCGGCCGCACACCCGGACGTCCCCGTGCCGACGCTGGGCGAGCTGGACGTGTGGATGCGGCAGGCGACCGGCGACGAGCGGCGCGAGTGGGACCCGGCGGACGGGCACCCGGTCACGTTCGGCTTCGAGCCGGACGCGATGGCGATCGACGCGGGTCGCTGCTACGCGGTGTCGGGCTACCGTGCCGTTCAGTAGCCGCCGGACACGTGTTTGCGGGCCGCCGTGCCGGGCATCCCTGCGACATGGTGCTGCAGAGACTGCTGGAACGCGTCGAGAAGACCGGGGAGCTGGACCGCGCGGGTGATCCGCTGCAGCGCGGCGTCCGGGCCACGCTGCCGCGGCGGCTCAAGGATCTGCTGCACGGCGTCGGGCTCGGGCATCCGCTGCACCCGGTCGCCGTGCAGCTGCCGGTCGGAGCCTGGATGAGCACGGCCGTGCTGGACGCGTTGCCCGGCACCGAGCGCGCCGCGACGATCCTGGTCGGCGTGGGCACGGCCGCCGCGCTCCCGGCCGCGGCCGCCGGCGTCACCGACTGGTCCGAGCAGTCCCGGGAACAGCGCCGCGTCGGCCTGGTGCACGCGGGCGCGAACATGATCGCGCTCGGCTTCTACGCCGGCTCGTTCGCCGCGCGACTGTCCGGCAATCACCGGCTCGGGCGCACGCTCGCGTACACCGGCCTGGCCGCGGCCGGCCTCGGCGCCTACGTCGGCGGGCACCTGAGCTTCCGCCAGGCCGCCGCCGTCAACCAGGCCGAGCCGTACCTCCGGCAGATCGACGACGGTTGGCACGACGTCTACGGCTGGGACGAGCTGACCGAGAACCGCCCCGAGGTCGCCCGGATCGGCGAGGTCCCGGTCCTGATCACACGCGTCGGCGACAAGGTCACCGTGATGATGGAGCGCTGCGCCCACCAGACGGGCCCCCTCGGCGACGGCGAGATCACCGAGATCGGCGGTGCCGCGTGCGTGGTCTGCCCCTGGCACGGCAGCACATTCCGCCTCGCCGACGGCGCCGTGGTCCGCGGCCCCTCCGCCAACGACCAGCCCCTGCTGCGCTCCCGCGTGGTCGACGGCCGGGTCCAGGCCGCGCTGCCATAGACACATCCCGCGAGGACAACCTTTCAACTTCTGCTCTTCCCACTTCCGGCGTGGTGCGGCCCGCATGCGCGGAGCGGGCCGACCTCGCCGCCCGCCAAGACTCCGCTGGCAGCTCCGCTTGCCGCCCGGCATCGGAGCCGGTTCCCCACGGCGCCGGAGAAAAGCATGCGACTTCCCGCCGTCCCACGACCGGCATTGGACCGGTGCCCGCGGGAGCATGCGGGCCGCACCACGCCGGAAGCGGGAAAATCCGCTTCCGGGATGTGATCGTCGATGCGGGGGTGAGGCCATGCGTCTGGTGCTGCTGGCGGACACGCACGTGCCGAAGCGGGCCAAGGATCTGCCGCCCGAGGTGTGGGCGGCGGTGGACGCGGCGGATGTGGTGCTGCACGCGGGTGACTGGGTGGACGTGCCGCTGCTGAACGCGCTGGAAGGGCGGTCGCGGCGGCTGATCGCGTGCTACGGCAACAACGACGGCGCGGCGCTGCGGGCCCGGCTGCCCGAGGTCGCGCGGGCCGAGCTGGACGGCGTGCGGTTTGCGGTGGTGCACGAGACCGGGGACGCGAAAGGCCGCGAGGCACGGTGCGCGGCCGCGTATCCGGACGTGGACGTGCTGGTCTTCGGGCATTCGCACATCCCGTGGGACACGACCGCGCCGGGTGGGCTGCGGCTGCTCAACCCGGGTAGCCCGACGGACCGGCGCCGGCAGCCGTTCCGCACGTTCATGACCGCGGTGATCGACACCGGCATGCTCGGTGACGTGGAGCTGCACAACCTCTAACGGAACGTGCGGCTCAGCATGCGGATCAGTTCGTCCGCGGCCTGGGCGGTGTCGAAGCCGGGGTCGGACAGGCCGGTGGAGACGATCGCGTCGATGGCGCCGTTGACGATCACGGCCACGAGCCCCGGGTCGATGCCGCGCCGGTAGTCGCCGGCCTCCGCGGCGGCGGTGAGCAGCGCGGCCACGGTCTCGTGCCGGTTCGGGCCGGCCGGCGGAGCCGTCTCCGCGACCAGCGACTCGATGATCATGCGGGTGTGGCCCGGGTGCAGGCGCAGGTAGCCGACCAGGGCGCGGATGTAGGCCTCGACCGCGTCCCCGCCGGTGTGCGGCTCGACCGCGGCGCCGACGTGCGCGATCAGTGACTCCAGCACCGTCGCGTAGGCCGCCTGGACCACCGCGTCCTTGGACGGGAAGTGGTAGAGCACCGCGGCCTTGGAGATGCCGGCCGCCTCGGCGATCCGGGCCAGTGACGTCCCGGCGTAGCCGTGCGCGGCCACCGCGTCGATGGCGACACCGATCAACTGTGCGCGTCGTGCCTGCTCGGTGAGGGTGAGCGGCTTGCTGGCGTTCTTGGCTGGCACGCGAACACCGTACCCGATCTGACTTTGCGGTTGAATTTTCTACCAGGCGGTCAGTAATCTGACCTCATGGTTAGGAAGGTGCTCGTTCCCGTCCTCGCCGGCATCGCGGTGATCGCGGCCGTGGTCGCCTACGCGCTGCGCGACCCGGCGCCGGTCGGCTACTTCGTCTCCGCGGCGGCGGCCGACCGCTTCACCGGTGCCTACCGCGAGGCGATGGCCGGCATGCCCGCGCCGGACCGGACCGCCGACATCCGCACCGGGTACGGCGTGGTCCGCGTCTACCACTTCACCGGCGCTGACCCGGCCGCCGTGCCGCTGCTGCTCCTGCCCGGCCGTGCGTCCGCGTCCCCGGTCTGGGCCGGCAACCTGCCGTCCCTGCTGCGGCAGCGCGGTGTCTACACCGTCGACCTGCTCGGCGAGCCCGGCATGAGCGTCCAGCAGCGGCCGGTCGCCACCACCGCCGACCACGCACGCTGGCTGCACGAGGTGCTGCTCGCGCTGCCCGAGCCACGAATCCACCTGTGCGGCCTGTCGTTCGGCGGGTGGACCGCGATGAACCTTGCCGTTCACCACCCGGAGAAGATCGCGAGCGTCATCCTGCTCGACCCGATCCTGGTCTTCGGCGATCTGTCGTTCGGCGTGGTGCTGCGCTCGATCCCGGTCGCGTTCCGGTGGGCGCCGCGCGCCTGGCGGGACGGCTTCGCCAGCTGGACCGCGAACGGCGCGCCGGTCGAGGACGAGCCGGTCGCCCGCATGATCGAGGCGGGCTTGCAGGCCTACACGGTCAAGCTGTCCGCCCCGGTCCGCCCGTCCGACGACCAGGTGCGCGGCGTCGCCGCACCGGTGCTGCTGCTGTTGGCCGGGAAGTCCCGCGTGCACGACGCGGCCGCCGCGGCGGACACCGCCCGGCGCCTGCTCCCGGCCGCCACCGTCAAGATCTACCCGGAGGCGTCACACGCGATCAACGGTGAACACCCGGCCGAGATCGCCGCCGACATCGCGGCCTTCCTGCCCTGATCCCGCTGCCGCATGCTGGAACCATGACGCAGCGCGTGGGCATCGTCGGGGCCGGCATCGGCGGGCTGACGCTCGCGCACGCGCTGACCCGCCGGGGCGTCGACTGCGTCGTCTACGACCGCGACGCCGGCCCGGCCGACACCGCCGGATACCGGCTGCACCTGACCGAGGACGCGTTCGCCGTGCTCGCGGCCGTGCTGCCGGAGTCCTCCGTGCGCGCGCTGCGTGCCTGTGGTGCCGGCGCGTCCTCGTTCCGCCGGTTCACCGTGCTCGATCACCGGGGCCGGCCGCGCCTGCGAATCCCGATCACCCACGACCGGGAGATCCTGATGATCGGCCGCCGCCCGCTGCGGACCGTCCTCGCCCGCGGTCTCGACTCCAAGATCCGCTGGGGTACGCCGGTAACCGGCTTCGACGTCGCCGGTGACTCGGTCACGCTGTCCACCGGCGACGAGGTGAGCCTGCTGGTCGCCGCGGACGGCACCGGATCGCGGATCGCCGCCCGGTGGGTGGGCCGCCCCACCGCGGTCCGCTCCGGCATCATCGGCATCGCCGGCCGCTCCCGGCTGCCGCAGCGCATCCCGCCCGACCTCCGGCACGGCCTCGCCTTCATGCTCGGCCCCGGCGGCATCGGCGCGTTCCTCGCGCTGCACGACCACGCCGGTGACGACCCGGCCGCCGAGGACCCCTACCTGGTGTGGTCGGTGGCGGCGCCGCTCACCTCGGCCGGCCCTGACCTCACGGAGCTGGTGCACCGACTGACCGCCCGCTGGACCCCCGACTTCCACACGCTGGTCGACCGCGCCGAGCCGGGCAGCGTCGCCGCGTTCCCGTTCTACTTCCCCGCGGCGCTGCAGCCCTGGCCGCCCGGCCCGGTCACGCTGCTCGGCGACGCCATCCACCCGATGCCGCCGACCGCCGGCGCCGGCGCCGGCACCGCCATCCTGGACGCCGCTCACCTCGCCCACGATCTCGCCACCGGCGACCTTCCCGCCTACCAGCCTCGCCTGCTCACCTACGCCCCACCCGCCGTCGACGAGGCCCGCCCCGCCCTCCGCTGGCAACGCCGCCTGGCCGGCCCACTGCTCTACCGCGCGGCGATCCACCTGGCATTTCCGATGGCGGACACGTTCGTCCGAATGCGAACGACAATTCGCCGGCGGCCGAGGCGAGGCCACGTACCGGCCTGAGCCCGGCCGTCGATCGGCGGCCGTCCAGCGACACGGTGATCGAGAATCGCGCTGTAAGCCGTGGCTGCCGGCCCCACCGAGGATGCGCTCCACGGGGGGACGCCGTAGCGATGGAATCGGTTCCGGCGGCTCCGATCTCCACCGTGCTCTCCTCGCCGGACGAGCCGGTGTCTCCGGTCGTCGCGAAATCCAGAGATCGGCAACACGGGTCACGGCGAGTCGCTGAGCGCCCGCAGTGCCGCGTGCGATGAGCTGCCGGGGACCGCGGTGTAGAGGATCAGGCGCTGGTCGCGGTCGGTGATGTCCACGGTCTGGCAGTCCAGGTCCAGGTCGCCGACGACCGGGTGCGGGATCCGCTTGATGGACGTGACGCGCGGCGGGTCGACCGGATAGCCGTCCCACCGCCGCGCGAACCCGTCGCCGGTGCCGCGCAGCCGGGTGATCAGGCCGGTCACGACCGGGCTGTCCGGGTAACGGGCGGCGGCTCGGCGCAGGTCCGCCAGGCACTGCCGGGCGTGCGCGTCCACCTGCGGGTCACCGAAGTCGGTGAGCGGACTGCTGAACAGCTGCCAGATCAGGTTCCGGTCCTCGGGCGCCCAGATCATCGGGTCGCACAGCAGCGCCACCGCCATGCGGTTCCAGGCCAGCAGCGTATGCACCGCGTCGATCACGAACGCGGGCGTGTCGTCCAAGCGATCGATCAAATGCACGATGCCCACGGGTACGTCCTGGGACGGCCCTTCCGGTACGTCCGCCGCCATGTCCACCAGTGCGAACAGGTGCGCCCGCTCGCTGCCGGTCAGCCGCAGCGCGCGGGCGAGCGCGGTCAGCACCTGCCGCGACGGCCGCGGACCGCGCGCCTGCTCCAGCCGTACGTAGTAGTCGGCCGACATGCCGGCGAGCCGCGCCACCTCCTCCCGGCGCAGGCCCGGCGTCCGCCGTCGAGGGCCGATGACGTCCGGCCGGATCGCTGCACGGCGGGCACGCAGGAAGTCGGCGAGGGTACGGCGGTCCATTCCGCCATCGTGCCGGTCGCGGCCGCGCCGAACCAGGGACTGCACGGTCCTCTTCCGCCGCCGTCGATCCGGGCCCAGGCTGCCCGGCATGGATGACGCACGGATCGCCCTGATCACCGGGGCCAACAAGGGAATCGGTCTTGAGACGGCACGCGGCCTCGCCGAGGCCGGGATGACGGTGCTGCTCGGCGCGCGGGACGCCGGCCGGGGCGCGGCCGCGGCGACGGCGGCCGGCGCGGTGGCGGTGCTGCTGGACGTCACCGACGCGGCGTCGGTGACCGCTGCGGCGAACCGGGTCGAGGACGAGTACGGCCGCCTGGACGTGCTGGTCAACAACGCGGGCGTGCTGACCGGCTGGGGCCGTCCGGCCGACCTGACGGCCGAGGACCTGCGGGCCGCGTACGAGGTGAACGTCTTCGGTGTGGTGACGGTGACCCGCGCGTTCCTGCCGCTGCTGCGCCGCTCCCCGGCCGGCCGGATCGTGAACGTGTCCAGCGGCCTCGGCTCGCTCACGCTGCTGTCCGCGCCGGGCGCCGGGATCCCGGTGATGTCCTACAGCTCGTCCAAGGCCGCGCTGAACGGCCTGACCCTGGCATACGCGGCCGACCTGCGCGACACCCCGATCACGGTCGTCGCCGCCGACCCGGGCCTCTGCGCCACCGACCTGAACCACCACACCGGCACCCGCAGCGCCACGGACGGCGCGGCCGTGGTGGTCCGCGCGGTCCGGTCCGGTTCCACCGCCCGCTTCCTCGGCGCGGACGGCGAGGTGCCCTGGTAGCTCAGCGCGCGGCGGCGCGGTCCGCGGCCGCCTCGGCGTGCCGGCCGAGCGCGTCGAGAACGTCCGCACGGGCGGCGCGGCTGCGGTCGAGGCGGGCGGTGTTGCCGAGCCTGGCGAACAGGTCCATCGCGACGGTCAGCTCGCTGAGGGCGTGCCGGTGCCGTCCGCGCCGGTGGGCGAGGACGCCAAGGTGATGGTGGGCGGTGGCGACCCCGGTGTCGTGCCGGATGCGCCGGTGCAGGTCGCGCATCCGGCGGAACTCCTGCTCCGCCTCGGCGAAGCGGCGCTCCTCCCGGGCGATCAGCCCGAGTTCCTGCGCACAGTAGCCGAGCACGTAGTCGTCGGCGGCCGTCGCGGCCCAGGTGGCGGACAGGCGCACGAGGCCGGCGGAACGCGGCAGGTCACCGAGCATACGGTGAGAGGTGCCGAGCCCCAGGACGGCCCAGGCATGGCGGGGGTCTCCGAACGGCGGATCGAACAGCCCGACGGACGCCGAGATCAGGTCAACGGCGAGGCCGGGCCGTCCGGTGAGGTTGTAGAGCGTGCCGAGAGCCGACCGGATCTCGATGCCCTCCTCCGGCGTTCCGGTCTCCTCGAACAAAGCGAGCGCGCGCCGGAGGTGTTCCTCCGCCGGCCCGAAGTCGTGCCGGCCGCGCAGTACCTCACCGAGTTCCCGGGCGGCTCTGGCGATCTCCCGCCGGTCATCGAGCCGTTCCGCGATGTCCAGGGCCTCGCGCGCGGGACCGAGGGCGGCGTCGAGCCGGCCCAGATCGTGGTGCGAGTGCGCGATCTCGCGCAGCGCGCGGACCCGCCGTCGGTCGTCGCCGAGCGCGGCGGCGGCTGCGGCGCCGGCCTGCCAGAGCGGTAGCCGGTGTACGTGGTCGCCGGTCCGGTCCAGCAGCGGATGCACCCTCTCCACCAGCGCAGACACGGCCTCGTACCGTCCGGTGCGCACCGCTTCGCCGAGTGCGGCCAGCGCGTTGTCCAGTTCCAGGTCCCGCCATGCCCCCGGTGCCGCCGTCGTGGTCAGCCAGTCGAGCAGCCGGTCGAGGGCCGCGTCGTCGTCGCACAGCTCCCGGGCGTAGAGACGGAGCAGGTCGTGCAGCCGGTAGCGGCCGGGTGCCGGGCTGTCCGCGAGCATCGCGTCGGTGAGCCGGTCGAGCGCGTCCCCGGCGGTGGCCTCGTCGAGCCCGGTGAGTGCTGCCGCCGCGCCGGTGCCGAAGACGGTGCCGGGGTGGGCGCCGGCCCGGCGGAACACCAGCCGGTCCGTGCCGGACAGCCCGTCGTAGGCGCTGTGGAAGGTGGCGCGCACCGCCGCGTCGCCGTGCTTCAGTTCGCCGAGCCGCCGGGCGTCGTCGTCCAGGTGGTCCGCGAGATCGCCCGGGCGCCAGGCCGGACGGTCGCGCAGCCGGGCAGCCGCGAGCTGCACCGCGAGCGGCAGCCCGGCGCAGGCCGCGATGATCCGGTCGGTACCGGCCGGGTCGGCGGTGATCCGCGCACGGCCGGCCGTGGCGGACAGCAGTGCGCGGGCGTCGCCGGGGCCGAGCCCGCCGAGCCGCACCGGGTGGCCGGCGGTCAGCGGGCGGCGGCTGGTGATCAGCACCAGGCTTCCGGTGCCGCCGGGCAGCAGCGGCAGGATCTGGTCTTCCTCCAGCGCGTCGTCGAGCACGATCACCAACCGCAGACCCGCCACGACGGTACGGAACCGGTTGGTGATCTCGGGCAGTGGCGCGGCGGTGTCCGGCTCGCCGAGCGCGCGCAGGAACGCGGCCAGCACCGCGTCCGGTGTGACCACGGTCCCGGCGCCGCGCAGGTCCGCGTAGAGCTGCCCGTCCGGGTAATGCCGGCGCAGGTCGTGGGCGGCGCGTACGGCCAGCGCGGTCTTGCCGGCGCCGGGCGCACCGGTGATCACGACCACGGGGGTACGGGCGCGTGCGTTCCGGATCGCCGCGAGTTCCCTGGCCCGGCCGTGGATCGGGCGGGCCGGGGGCAGCTCCGCCGGGACGGCCGGCCGGTGCGACGTCTGTCCACCGCCGGCGAGCCGGTGTTGCCGGATGGAGAGCGCGATGAGCGCGACCGCGAGCACGGCGACGATCGGCCAGGCGAGCCAGGCCAGCGCGGCGAACGGGCCGGGTAGCCGGCCGCCGGTGGCGACGTTGATGGCGATCGCGAGCAGTGCGGTGAGCAACCCGGACATGGCGAGCTGCAGCACGGTGACCCGATCCTGGCGCACGGCGATACGGTACTTCTCGCTGTCGATGGATATACCTGGGGTGAGGTGGGGCACTTCCCGGGAGAGCCGACGGTCGGACAGGATAGGCTCCAATTCCTACCGGGTAACAATGGAATTCGGGGTCGCTGGTGAGTATCGCTGTCGTCGCGGGGAATCCGAAGCCGAAGTCCCGCACCCTCGCCGCCGGAGTCCTCCTCGCCGAGACGCTTACCGGCAGCGCACCCGATCTGGTCATCGACGTGATCGATCTCGGTCCAGGCCTGCTCTCCTGGGGTGATCCGGGCGTGGCGGACGCGGTCGCCGCCGTGGTCAAGTCCGACATCGTGGTCTTCGCGAGCCCGACGTTCAAGGCCACGTACACCGGGATCCTCAAGCTTTTCCTCGACCAGATCCCGGCGGACGGACTGGCCGGCGTGCACGCGCTACCGCTGATGCTCGGCGCCGGGCCCGGCCACGCGCTCGCGCCGGAACTGCTGCTCAAGCCGGTCCTGGCCGAGCTCGGCGCGATCACCGCGGCCCGCGGTCTCTACCTGGTCGACAAGACGTTCGCCGAAGACCCGCAACTCCCCGCGTACGCGGACCGGGTCCGGCCGCTGCTGCCGATACCCCAGGGAGCGTGAGCGCCATGGTCGAGCTCCGTCCGGTCGGCGACGACCCCGCCGTGCTCCGCGCGGCCTACGGCTGCTTCCCCAGCGGCGTCACCGCGGTCTGCGCGCTGGTCGACGGCGCACCGGCCGGGCTCGCCGCCAGCTCGTTCACATCCGTGTCGATGAGCCCGCCGCTGGTCTCCGTCTGCGTCCAGCACACGTCCACCACCTGGCCGCGGCTGCGGGACCTCGGCCGGCTCGGTGTGAGCGTGCTCGGCGAGGGCCACGACGCACTCGCCCGGCAGATCGCGTCCCGCACCGGCGACCGGTTCGCGGGCGTGGCCTGGGAGGCCGGCCCGGGCGGCGCGGTCTTCCTCGGCGGCGCCGCCGCGTGGCTGGACTGCACGATCGAGCGCCAGGTGCCGGCCGGTGACCACGACATCGTGCTGCTGCGCGTGCACACGCTCCGCGCCGATCCGGACGTGGCGCCGCTCGTCTTCCACGGCAGCCGCTTCCGGCAACTCGCCGCTCCCCGGCTGCGCGACGCGGCCTGACGGTGGGGCCGGTGAGACCGTTGTTGCCGGTGTGACCGGCTCTCATGGTGATCCTGGACAGGCGTTCCCCGGTTCCCGCACCATCGACTCATGGGCTGATGCGTGACCGACCAGGGGGTGCGGCGATGGTGACTGGTTTCGGCGAAGAAACGGCGACGGGCTGGCACCCGCTGCTGAACGGCACGCACGAGCTGGCGCGGGCGATCGCCGACCCCGTGCACGACGACCCGGCGTGGCGCGAGCACGTCGCGTCCCGGCTGCGTGGCCTGCGCGGCGCGTTCGACGAGCACATGCAGGCCACCGAGGGCCCGGCCGGGCACTACGCCGCGCTCGTCGACAACGCGCCGCGACTCGCCTCCGGCGTCGACGGCCTGGTCCGCGAGCACGCGGCCGTGCTGGACCGGATCCGCGCGCTGCAGGAGCACGTCGACGCGGACCGGCCCCGCGCCGACGAGATCCGCACCTGGGCCCGGCTGCTCGTCCACCAGCTCTTCGCCCACCGCCAGCGCGGCGCCGACCTGGTCCTGGAGGCGTATCAGACCGACATCGGCGGCTCCGACTGACGTCAGGGCCGCAGCAGCAGCAGCTGGCCGGTCAGCGCGTCCAGGATCGGCCGGTCACCGGCCGGTGCCGCGAGCGTGACCGTGGCCGGATGGATCACGAGCTGCTCGGTGCACATCTCGGCGGTGGAGACGGCGGTGCCACCGACCACGATCAGCGTCTCCGTCTCGTGCACCAGCGGCGTGATCTGCTCGTCGCAGGCGCCGACGCCGAGACGCAGGTCGATCGCGGTCCCGGCGACGCGCGCAAGACTCTGCGCGGCCTTCAGCGTGCCGGCGCCGGAACTCGGCGGGGCCAGCGACGGCGACGGGACCGGCGCCGTCGACGCGGGCGCCACCGCGACCCGCGCCACCGGGGACGCAACCCCACGCACAGCGAACAACCACGCCGGTACGGTCGCGTCGCCGCGACTGGTGCGCAACGGCACCGTGCCCAGCGTGGCGCCGGTGACCGGCAGTCTCGTGCAGGCCGCGTCATCCGCGCTGACCGGCGAGTCCGGACCCGGCTGCCCCGGCGCGGACCGCTTGCCGGTGGCGGGCTCGCACGGCGGTGGGTCACCCCGGTCGATCAGCGTGAAGGCGTCGGCGGCGCTCAGCAACGGTGCCTTCTCCGCGCCGGAGGCATAGGTGATCTCGCCGGACCCGGCGCTCGCCGGCAGCGATCCCTCCAGCGTGAACCACCCGGCGTCGAACGCCTGCCGCTGCTCGTCACTCAGCCCTGCCGGGGCGACGAGCAGATCCTGCAACGGTACGAACCCGGTCCGCCACGCCGGCGCCGCGCCCGCCACGGCCGGCCACGCCGCCGCGACGGCCTCGGCCCGGGCGGCGAACGCACTCGACGGTTCGTCCGAGGGCGCCCCGGCTGACGGTGCCTCACCCGGCGCGGCACACGCGACGAGCGGCAGAACGAGAAGAATTCCCAGGTACGGCAAACGGCGCATACCGGTATGACGAGTCGCCCACCATCCGGGTTCCGCGGGTTTGCCCTTGCGCCCACGGATCGTGCAGGGAGGAGCGCCGGCGACGACCGGTGCCCGCGGGAGCGTGCGGAAGCTGATCTGTGCGGAAGCGGGCAGATAAAGGTCTTTTCCGGTCTTTACGACGTCAGCGTGACGCAGGCGCTACGCCGCGAAACCCGCCTCGGCTCTGTCGGGTAATCGTTGCGCTCACTCACGTGCAGACCTTATCGGCGGGCTGTGGCGCAAGCTATCGTGCGAGTCATGGCGTTGACTGCGCGCAAGGTCGGCTTCGGGCCCCTTGCCGTGCCTGGACCTGTGGAACGGGGGTCGCGTGCATCCTGAAGGTCAGCGCATCGGAGGTCGGTCCATGGAGTCGATGACCGGCCGGCTCCTGGTCGCGACGCCATCGCTCAAGGACCCGAACTTCGACCGTACGGTCGTGCTGCTGGTCGCGCACGAGACCGGCGGCGCGCTCGGCGTCGTGCTGAACCGCGCCACCGAGGTCCCGGTCGCCGAGGTCCTCGGGAAATGGGGCAGCCTCGCCGGCGACCCCGCCGTGCTCTTCGAGGGCGGCCCGGTCGCGCCCGAGTCCGCCATCTGCCTGGCCCGCACGCGCCCCTCCGTCAAGCGCCCGTCCGGCTTCCACCCGGTCTCCGGCGGCGTCGGCACCGTCGACCTCTCCGCCGACCCGGAATCCCTCGGCGACAACCTGGCCGGCCTGCGCGTCTTCGCCGGCTACTCCGGCTGGTCCCCGGGCCAGCTGGAGGAGGAGATCTCCGCCGGCTCCTGGTTCGTCTTCGACGCCCTCCCCGGCGACGCTTTCGTCTCCCGCCCCGACGACCTCTGGGCCATGGTCCTCAAGCGCCAGGGCGGCATCATGGCCGCCGTCGCCCACTTCCCCGCCGACCCCACCCTCAACTGACCCCCTCCGCCGTGGGGGTCGTGGAGGTGTGTAATATTGCTGCCGTGCCCGGGTGAGCCCGGGAAACACAGCAAGACCAGTAAGGCAGTATCACGGTACGTCCGTATCACGGTAAGGCAGTACCACGGTAAGGCAGTACGGCAAGGGGCTGTGGCGCAGCTGGTAGCGCACCACACTGGCAGTGTGGGGGTCAGGGGTTCGAGTCCCCTCAGCTCCACCAGGTTTGACATTGCGCGAACCGGATCCGGTTCGTTGCCGTCACCGGTGGACGTAGCGGGTGTCGTCGCGTCCACCGGCGACGTGCTCGTCGTGCGGCAGCAGCAACACGGGGATGATCTCCTCGCCGATGATGCGGATTTCGGCGTCAGTTCCTCGATGATGGCCTTGCGCTCGGCTGAGTCGCCGTTGGCGATCACGTGTTCCAGGCGGGCTCGGGTCTGCAACTGGCGGCCGGTCGCCGCGTCGTAGCGGCCGTTGATCAGCTCGGTGACGTCGGCGTTGAGGAAGCGGACTAGGCTGTCGCGGATGTGGCCGCCGCCGAACTGGTTATCCAGCGTCCGGTATGTCGAGGTCATCCGGCGCACGGTCTCGATATCGGCGGCCCCGATCAGCCGCTCACCGTTGCCGGCCGGGTGCTCGTCGAGCGCCGACATCAGCCATCGCATCGCCGCAGGCAGGAAGGCCGTCGCGCTGAAGCCCACCTGCCGCAGAAGGTTCCACCGCTGCATATCGCCTGGCCAAAGATCAACAGCGACATCTATGCCGTGCCGCCAGCCCGGCGCGAACTCTAGCCCGGACGGCATGGCCACCACCGCATGTTCGAGCGCGACGGGCCGGGTATCGGTGTCGGCTGACGCCTCGGACACCATGGCGGACAACTGCCCACCCGCTTCGAGCGCCTGATCCAGCAGCACTGCCACCGAAAGGCTCGGCCGTTTGGTCCCCGATTCGAGATCCCACAGGTGGCCGTGCGAACAATGGACCATCCCGCCGAGCCTGCGCAGCGACAGTCCGTGCTGCTCACGAAGCTCCTTGAGCTTGCGGCCGAAGCCAGGATCGGCAACAACAGCCCGCCGCGGCATCGGCCACCCCAACTAATCGACGAACGGCCACCTCGGACCCGAAACCGGGCATCACCGGCCACCATAGCTCTCAGCTGGACGTTCGGGGCCCGCGCAACCGGGTCGATCAGGTGAACGTGCCATCGAATGCGGTCATGGTCCGGCTCCGCGTAACGCGGGTGCGCTATGTCGCTCTGGCGGCCACCGCTGTGTCTATCGGTACTGGCGCTGCTGCGCCGCCCGGACCCTGTCTTTCACCTCAAGAGGGAGGTCAACCACCGCGATCGTCACGCCAAGGTCTTGGAGCGCGTGGGCCGCCCATGACTTCGACGTCGGCAGAAACGGCTTGGCAGCAAGCGGATCACCGAGACATAGGAACAGCCGAGGTCTCGGCTCGATCTTGGTGGCGATCCAGGTCAATTTCAGTGTGTCGGCGAGAACCTTGTGCTTCTGCGCGACCTTGGGCGGCCCCTGGTGGGCCCAGCACTCCACCAGCACGGAGCGTCCGGCGTCCGACCCGTCGACCTCGACTCGGGTGCCGTCGGTTACGACGATGCGGGCCGGCTCAAGCACCACTCCCAACTGAAGACCGAGAAGGTCGAGCATCACCCGCTCGGCGTCGCGCTGCTCGCGGGAATGGCCCGGCGGGGAGTCAAGCATCGGGTCTCTGGCTATGTCGATCGACTCGGAGGTGTTGGTGATTCCACGACCGCCGGTCTGATCGCCTTCTATCGGAGCGACCGCGATGTCGGCGCCGATCAGCTCGTTGACCAGCTTCTCGCCAGGGCCCCGATACCGGCGGACGATCCCGTCTTTCTCCAGCGCTCGACAGATCTGGTTGACCTGCTGCCTCGGGCAGACGCCGGCGGCAGTCGAAAGCCGATCATCGTCCAGCGGCTGTCCGCTGAGACGTAAGGCCTCCAGGATCCGGTGGCGATTCGATGCTGCCGACATCCAGCGAGTATCTACCAGCGCCCACTCGGCTTCCATGTCGTGGACGCGGTACGGGCCAAGATTACAGTCCGAGATCTGTCAGTTTCCGAGAGTGACCATGCGGGATGAGTTCGAATAAGTTCGATATATGGGTAGCGGTGCGATCAGCAGGCTTGCTCGGGCGCGGATCATGCCGCCGGAACCACCGCTCCTCTTCCCCGCCCCTCCCGAGTCGATCCGAACCATCATCACGCCCGGTCTGAGGCATCTGGCGAAGAGCCGGATCTGGCGAATCGGCCGCGTCAGATCGGACGGCGATCATGTCGTGGCTCGCCTCGGCTGGGAGACCGAGGAGGATACCGATCTCTACGATCCTGGTGTCGAGGACTTCAAGCACGAGGCGGTACTCCGCGGTCGGACCGTCACCTTCGCTGTACGGCTCGCTGACCTGGCTGTCGTCTATGAACGACGCAGAGGCGGCATGTCGGAGAAAGACTTCACGTCCGGACTCAGGATCGTGCTGCGAGCCTTCGACGGACACCGCCGGTGGGAGGTCGTCCCGGTCGACACCAAGTCGACCTTCGCGCAATGGGCGGCAGGCGTCGACTTGGTCAGCCGGTTCAGATTCCGAGCGGAGGGCTCCGATCTCAAGAGCACAGGCTCGCTGCGGACACTCCTCCGCCCACGCCCCGGTGTACTGACGATCGACCTTCGATCAGCTGACGGGATCGACGTCAGGGACGAGGCATTGCAGGAGCTGATCCAACTCGCCGAGACCGGAGCCGGTGAGATCCTCGCGGTCGGCCACCGGATCGGCCACGACGCTGCCGGTATCCGGAAGGCATGGGAGAGCGCCAGTTCCGCCGAGCGAGTGGTGCTCGAGGTGCCGGTTGGTGAGGATGACTCGGAGACGGTGAACGAAGCCCGACTGCTGGGCGTTTTCCCCACAGTTCCGGATAACCCTTCCTGGTGACGCGCCGAACGCACCGGTGCTGGGACGACGGCGCAGTCGTCACCACCGCACCGTCCGTATCCAGGGTGCCTGGGACCAATAGGATTCTGTCATGCAGGAGGGCCGGTGGACCACGATCACGCCGTCGCAGTTCGCGCACGAGCGCGAGGCGTTGGCGTACGTACAGCAACTGCTACCGGACACTGAGCCGTACCGGGCCTGGTCGAACTTCACCTTCACCGCGCAAACCGGACATCCGTACGAGGTCGACCTGCTCGTGGCCGCACCGAGTGGCCTCTACCTCATCGAGATCAAGAGCCTGAACGGGCGGCTCGTATCCAGCGGCTCGAACTGGATCCAGCACGGCCCCAGCCATACCCGCACCTTTGACAACCCGCTCCACCTGGCCGATGCCAAGGCGAAGAAGCTCAAGTCGCTCCTGCAAACCGCGGCCTCCCGGCGGCGCGGCTCGCCTGTCCGGATTCCGTTTGTGCAAGCCGCGGTGTTCCTGTCGAAGCCCGGCCTGCAGGTTGAGCTCTCGGACCACCACCTGCATGGTGTCTATGGCCCCGAGCCAGTGGGCCCCAACCCGGCGAACCGGCTGCCGACCATCGGTGCGCTGCTGCAGCGCCCGCCGCAGGACGAGCGGCAGCGGCTCACCGTCGAGACGTCCCGGGCGCTTCCCGACTTGCTTGCCGAGATCGGTATCGCGCGGAGCCGGCGGCATTACCAGATCGGGTCGTGGGAGTTGGAGACCAGGCCGTTCGATGTCGGTCCCACTTGGCAGGACCATCTCGCCAAGCATCGTGACTTGGAACGTGAACGCCGCCGGGTGCGGATCTACCTGGTCGAGCGCAACGCGGTGCAGACCGAGCGGGCGAGCATCGAGCGGGCGGCCAAACGGGAGATGCTCGTCCTGCACGGCATCAGCCATCCCGGCATCGTCCAGGTCGACTCGATGGAGTCCCACGAGGCCGGCCCAGCACTAATTTTCCGGTACGACCCGCGTTCCATGCGACTGGACCACTACATGGCCCAGTACCAGGATCGCCTGGACGCGCCCGCTCGGCTCACCATGATCCGGCAATTGGCCGAGACGGTGGCGTACGCGCATCGCCGTCACCTTCATCACCGGGCATTGTCAGCACGGAGCATTCTCGTTACTCCCCGTCCGAAGCGGCGCGGCGGCTCGGAGGAGGAGGCGTGGCTGCTCCCGCAGCTGCAGATCAGCGACTGGCAGGCCGCGACCCGAGGAACCGACTCCGCCGGAAGTGACGGCAGCGGCGGCGTGGTAGCGCTGTCATCACACGCGGCGGCCCACCTCGAACGATCGGCGGAGGCGTACCTGGCTCCAGAGATGACCGCTCCGCGGCCGGATCCGGTCGCGATGGACATCTTCGGTCTGGGTTCGCTGGCCTACCTGATCCTCACCGGCCAGCCTCCAGCCGCGAAGCGTCCTGAGCTGCTGTCTCGCCTCACCCGCGATAACGGCCTGCGGGCCTCATCGGTCGCCGACTCCATCTCCGAGTTCGCCGACGAACTCGTGCAGGCCGCGACAGCGCCGGTGCCGGCCCAGCGACTGACGACCGCCGCCGAGTTCCTCGAGATGCTCGAGCTTGTCGAGGAGGAGCTGACCACACCGTCGTCGCCCCCATCCGTGCATCCCACCCAGCCGGAACCCGAGCCGACCGACCCGCTCGAGGCACGCTCCGGCGACAAGGTCGGCGAATGGACCGTCCGAAAGCGGCTCGGCACCGGTTCGACCTGCCGCGCCTTCCTCGCCGACAACGACCGCACCGGCCGCGCCGAAGTACTCAAGGTCGGCCTCTCCGACGAGAAAGCCAGCCGCCTCACCCATGAAGCGCGTGTTCTCAGCCCGCTGACCGACTCCCGGGTGATCCGGCTGGCCCGGCCCGAACCCCTGCGGATCGCCAACCGCACCATCATCGTGCTGGAACACGCCGGTGACCTGACACTGGCCCGCAAACTCCGCGACGACGGCCGGCTCACCGTCGACGAGCTGGAAACCTACAGCGACTACCTGTTCGGCGCCCTGGACTATCTGGAAGGCGAGGGCGTCTACCACCGAGACATCAAGCCGGACAACATCGCGATCCGGATCCGTCCCAACCGCACCCGCCAGCTCGTGCTCTTCGACTTCTCGCTGGCCGGCGTGTCGGTCAAGGAGATCACCGCGGGCACACCGCGGTATCTGGACCCGTTCCTGGGAACGGTCAACCGGCCCGTCTACGACAAACACGCCGAGTGGTACGCCCTGGCCGTCACCCTGCACGAGATGGCCTCCGGAGAGCTGCCCGGCTGGGACGACGACGGCGCCGCACCTCAGCACACCGAGGGCCCACCGGTTCTCGCCGCCGAAGCGTTCGACCCGGCGATCCGCGACGGCCTGGTCGACTTCTTCCAGCTCGCCCTGCATCGTGACAGTCGTGCCCGGTTCGCCTCGCTCAAGGACATGCGCGACGCCTGGCAGCAGGTCTTTCGACGTTCCGACGCCAGTGCGCCGGTCGGTACCGAGCACCCCGAGCCGCAGGATGAACCGGACGTCGAGGTCGCCGAGGCCGCCCGCGACGAGGCTGCCGCCAAGGCAACCCGGGCCACCGCCCTGGAAGCCGCCGGCCTGACGCCCCGGGCGGTCTCCGCCGCCCACCGCCTGGACGCCGCCACGGTCGGTGACCTGCTCACCGTGGCGAACAAGCTGGCCCACCTACCCGGCCTGGGCGCGAAGACCCGCCAGGAGCTGCAGCGCCGGGTCAAGGACTGGCGTGCCCGACTGGCCGAGCGGGAAACCCTGCCGACCTCACCGAACGCCCGCCGCAGCGCCGCCGCCGAGGCGTCCGCCGAATTGTCCGGTGGCCCCGCCGATGCCGAGCTCGTCCGGGTGGGTCTGGACGCGATCGCCACCCTGCTCATCCCGGCCAAGAACGGCCGCAACGCCACCGAGGTCGATGGCACCCGGCTGTTGCTGCGCCTGCCGGACGAGACCGGAGCCCTGCCCGGCCTGACGCCGTGGCCTCAACAGCCGCAGGTTGCTGCGGCCCTGAACGTGACCTCTGGCCGGGTCGCGCAGATCCTCGGTAAACAGCGCAAACGTTGGAATGACATCCCGGTCGTGTCCAGCGTCCGCACTGAGCTGATCGACCTGCTGCGTGACGGTGGCCGGGTGATGGGCGTCGACGAACTGGCCACCGCCCTGCTCACCAGCCGCGGATCCATGCGCACGGGTGACGAGCTACGCCACACCGTCGCGCTCGCCGCGGTCCGCGCCGCCGTCGAGATCGACGCCCTCGCCGACGAACCGCGCCTGCTGACGCGCCGCCACGGCGACCGGCTGCTCGTGGCGCTGGAAGCCGGCGAGGACGACGCCCCGGACACCCCGGCCGCACCGGCCCTGCTCGACTACGCCGACGCGCTCGGCAAGGCTGCCGACCGCCTCGCCGGCAACGAGGTGCTGCCCAGCCCGGCTACCGTGTTGCGCACCCTCGCGACGGTGACCGCACCCGGGGGCGCCGCCGACGCCATCGACGAACGGCGGCGGGTCCTGCTCGCCGCGGTGGCCTCGGAGAACGCCGCCGCCACCGCCCGGCTGGAGATCTACCCACGCAACCTCGACCCCGTACGAGCGCTGCGCCTTGCCCAGGCCGGCGTCCTGCCACCCGCCGGCCTACCCGGTCAACCGCGCGGCCTCACCCCCGCGCAGATCGCCGACCGGGTCGCCGCCCGCTTCCCGGACCTCGCGCCGCTTCCCGGACACCCCCGCCTCGACCGCCTGCTGACCGAGGCCGGCTTCGAGCTGATCTGGAACCGCGACCACTACACCGCCCCCACCCGGGCCGCCGCGTCCTCGTCCATGACCATCGTGCGGCGTCGGTCGTCGGCGTCGACGGCACCCACCGCGTGGACCGCGGACTCCCCGATCCTGGCTTCGGCGCTGCGCGCCGAAGAACGCCTGACCGGCGCGGCGTCCGCCGGCGGTTTCCGCGCCTTGACGGTACGGCTTTCCCGGTACGCCCTGGCCCGTGAAGAACTCGTTCGGCGCTTCTCCGCCCGGCCGCTCAACGTCGCCTCTCGCTTCCTGACCACGTTGCACAGCCTGGTCGACGCCCGGCCGAAACCGACCTGGGAAACCGTGCTCGGCGCTGACATCGCCGAACCCGGCACCCGCTCGGCGATCAAGCTCGGCGAGTACGTGGAGCAGGCATGGGCATCAGTCGCCCCGCAACTGCTCGACGAACTCCGGACCGGCGGCGGCCCGCTGCTGCTGCACGACGCGGCGATACTGGCCCGCTATCGGGCGATGGAGCGACTGTACGAACTGGCGGACGCGGCCCGCGGCGGCGGTGGTGAGCTGTGGCTGCTGTGCCCGACCGAAGACCCGGACCTGCTGCCCAAACTCGACGGCACGGTGGTCCGGGTCGGCGACAACGAATGGATCTCCCTCCCGGACGCCTGGGTCGAGAACACGCACCGTAGCGCCGCCACCGCGTGATCCGGCACGATGACCCGACGCCGCTCATCGCAGGAGCCGTCGACGTCAGCACCGTCATGGAGAAGCTGAGTTCGGTGCGGCCGGTGTTCCACTCCGAGGCCGACTTCCAGCACGCCTTCGCCTGGGTGCTGCGCGAGATTGAGCCTTCGCTTCAGATCCGGCTGGAGGTCCGGCAGGACACCCGTGAGTACGTCGAACTGCTCTGCTTCGGGCCGCGGGCCCGGACAGCTGTCGAGTTCAAGTACTTCACCAGGACATGGGTCGGCGCGGACCCGGTCACCGGGGAATCGTTCCATCTGCGCAACCACGAGGCCACCGACCTCGGACGGCAGGGCTTTGTCTTCGACATAGCCCGGCTGGAGAAGTTCTGTGCTTCCGGTCGCGCGTCGAACGGCTTCGCGATCATGCTGACCAACGACCAGCGGCTCTGGCAACCGCCCGCGACCGCCAAACTCACCCGCGACCAGGCATTCCGGATCCACGAAGGGCAGAAAAACCTGTCGGGTCTGCTGCGCTGGGGCACGGAAGGTAGCTACCACGCCGGCAGCGAGCGGACCCTGTCCGGCAGCTACCCGATCACCTGGCGCGACTACTCCAACCTCGACGGCACGAACGGACAACTCCGATGGCTTGCTGCGGCGGTTGAGCCAGCACGATCCGAACAGGCTGCTCACCAGCCCGGATAGCGATCCCTCCAGTTCGGATCGTCACCGGGGGTGTATTCGGTGCCCGATGGTTGGTCGACGAACTCTGCGATGAGGTCACGAGCGAGGACGTCGGCGACCCACGCCAACTCCAGCCGGGACACCCAGTCGACGGGCAACGCGTCAGCACCGTGGGCAGCGCACAACAGAGCACCGGCGACCGCAGCGACGTGACTCCCGTTGCCGCTGGAGACGGCGAAGAGCAAGGCATCGCGGATCTGGTCACGCCTGGGAAAGGAGAGCGCGACGTAGACGCCTCCGGCCAGCGCGGAAGCCGCTCGGGCATCG
This sequence comes from Catenuloplanes indicus, assembly GCF_030813715.1. NCBI lineage: Bacteria > Bacillati > Actinomycetota > Actinomycetes > Micromonosporales > Micromonosporaceae > Catenuloplanes > Catenuloplanes indicus. Next base: position 3,714,730 of record NZ_JAUSUZ010000001.1, on the reverse strand, counting down.
GGCGCGAGCTGAGCAAGCCTCGCAGCCTGCCGGGGTTGAGCTCGTGCAACCTCCACGGCATCTGCGAGGGGCGAATCGAGCTGCTGTTCCAGGAAGGTCAGACTCTCCGGCTGCACCTGTCGTATCGCGTCCTCGATGCCCTGACCCTTGACGATCTCGGCGACGATCCTCGCGCCCAGGGCAGCCGCATACACCGCCTCACCGACGTGAGTGGTCGCCGCGATCTCCGCCGCGAAACGTCCAGGCTCCTGAACCCAGTCACCCACGAGCCCGGCCGGAAGGACATGGGTCAGCGCGTGCGCGCCGATGCTGCTCCCGGCCGGCTTATCGAACTGGCCCATCGTGCCGCTCTGCAACGCCGTAACAGTGGCCGGCGCCGAGCCACGCCGAACGGCCAGCACCGGCACCCGAGCGAGCCAGCCGTCGGGCCAGCCCTCCTTCTCCCACGGCGTGATCTCAGAAATCCCCTGCATGGTGGCCCACCGTGCGTACGCATGCCAGACCACGCCCGGCGGGTGACAGATCCCCTTGTGGGCCATTCGCACGTGCGCCCGGATGACGCCCTCGATCGTGAAGCAGGCGAGCTGGGCGGCGCTGGTCGCTCGCAACACGCCGCTGGATGGCACCTCGACGCCTGCGGCACCGATCGCGTCGCCGAGCACAAGGCCAAGAACGCAGCCACGCGCCGTCGACAGCTGCTTCATCGTCACCTTGGTAATCACGCGGACGAGCATAGAGGCGTGCTCTTCCGCCAAACGGTCGACAACCAGGCCAAGACGGTCCTCTTCAGCGGCCCGGTCGGCGGCTAGAGTCATCGGGTGATCGACCGCAAACTGCTCTTGAGTGACCTGCAGAAGCAGGTCAAGACCCTGGAAAAGGACCTGCAGGAGCAGGCTGAGTCGGTCGAGGAGGTACGCCTCCGACTGCGCGGTGAATACGATTACGCGTTCAAGGTGGGCCGCACCTCCGCGACCTGGACGGTGTGGCGCGACGAGCGGGTCACCCAGGCCGCAGTGGCGTGGGTTCTCGGCACGGTCTTCGTCCGCTTCTGTGAGGACAACGGGCTGCTGCCGGAGCCGTTCCTGGCCGGGCCAGGCGACCGGCTGGTGCTGGCCGAGGAGGCGGAGGCGCAGTTCTTCCGCGACCAGCCGGACAAGACGTTGCGCGACTGGCTGCACCAGGGGTTCGACGCGATCGGCCGCAGCCAGGCCGGCAAGTCGCTCTTCGACAAGCGGCACAACCCGCTCTACCAAATCCCGATGTCACACGACGCGGCCAAGGAACTGATCGGCTTCTGGCGCCGCCGCGGCGAATTCGGCGACCTGGTACACAGCTTCCGCGACGAGGTGTGGGACACCCGCTTCCTCGGAGACCTTTATCAAGACCTTTCCGAGTACGCCAAGAAGACGTACGCACTGCTGCAGACCCCGGAGTTCGTCGAGGAGTTTATCCTCGACCTGACGCTGACTCCGGCGATCGATGAGTTCGGCCACGACCAGGTCAAGATGATCGACCCGACCTGCGGCTCGGGCCACTTCGTGCTCGGTGCGTTCGATCGGCTGTTCAAGCAGTGGGAACGCCATGCCCCCAACCGGGACGCCCACGAGCGAGTTCGGCTGGCGCTGGACGCGGTGCACGGCGTCGACATCAACCCGTTCGCGGTGGCCATCGCTCGGTTCCGCCTGCTGATGGCGGCTCTACGCGCGAGCGGAATCGCGACGCTCGCCGACGCGGCCGACTACGTCTTTCCGATGCACCTGGCGGTCGGCGACTCGCTGATCAAGCATCGTGCGGGCACGCTCTTCGGCGGGGACCCGATGACCGAGTTCGCCTACGCGACTGAGGACGTAGCCGAACATCCGGGCATCCTGACCGCCGGCAGCTACCACGTCGTGGTAGGGAACCCGCCATACATCACGGTCAAGGATAAGGGCCTCAACGAGGCCTACCGCGAGATGTACGACGCCTGCTCCGGCAAGTACGCCCTGTCGGTCCCGTTCGCGCAGCGCTTCTTCCAACTTGCGAAACAGGGTGACGGCGAAGGCAAGGGCGCCGGGTTCGTCGGCCAGATCACCGCCAACTCGTTCATGAAACGCGAGTTCGGCAAAAAGATGATTGAGAGCCTGTTCGCCCTCGATGTCAACCTGACCCACGTCATCGACACTTCTGGTGCTTATATCCCAGGCCACGGTACCCCCACCGTGATTCTGGTCGGCCGCAACACTAACCGAGGTAGAGCCAGCACGATCCGAACGGTCATGGGTATCCGCGGCGAACCGAGCGCTCCGGCTGACCCTCGAAAAGGCCTCGTCTGGCAGGCCATCGTTGGCCAGGTCGACACCCCCGGATCCGAAAGTCAGTGGGTTAGCGCCGCCGAAACGTCTCGGTCGGCTCTCGCGAAATTTCCGTGGAGTTTGGCCGGTGGCGGCGCAGGTGGCGTGCTGCAATCGATAGAGACCGCCTCGGCGGTCAATCTTGGATCAAATTTGTTTCGTATCGGCTTCTACGGAGTTATGGGCGCGGACGAAGCCATGACCGCCCCGGCTGCTACTTTCGTGCGCCTAGGAGTTGAAGGCGATTACCATCGCCGGCTCGTGGTGGGTGACGAGCAGCGCGACTGGGCAACTCTTGACGGAGACCATGCCTTTCATCCCTATGACTCGGCCCGGAAGCTCGTCCAGCTAGACGTTATGCCGCAGCACGGAAAACGCCTGTGGCCTTTTAGGAACGATCTCGGAAATCGAGCTACATTCTCACGAGGGACATATTTCGGCGACGGTAGGCCCTGGTTTGAATGGCATCAGATTCCACGGGACGAGAAGGCGAATGAGTGGTCTATTTCTTTTGCTTTTGTGGCCACGCATAACCACTTTGTGCTGGATCGGGGAGGGAAGGTATTCAAGCAGTCGGCTCCGGTGATTAAGTTGCCTGAGGACGCGACGGAGGACGATCACCTGCGGCTACTCGGGGTGCTCAACAGTTCGACCGCGTGCTTCTGGCTCAAGCAGGTCAGCCACAACAAGGGGCGACCGGGAGCAGAGCAAGCTGGTGCAGACGAGCCTTGGGAGCATCGATTCGAGTTCACAGGTACCAAGTTGCAGGAGTATCCGCTGCCGACGGGGTACCCCTTGGGACTGTGCCGGGAGATGGACAAGCTGGCACTGCGGCTTGCTGCGGTAAGACCCATGGAGATTGCCGCTTCTGGCGTGCCTAGTCGGGAGAGGCTGTATGCCGCTGAGAGCGAGTGGCACTCAGTCCGGGCGAGGATGATCGCGCTGCAGGAGGAGTTGGACTGGCGGTTCTACGCACTATACGGGCTACTGGACGGCGAGCTCATTGCTCCAGACGATGCGGTGCCTGAGTTGAATCCGGGGGAACGGGCATTCGAGATCGTTATGGCACGGCAAATAGAGGCGGGCGAGCTGGAGACCACGTGGTTCGTCCACCACAACCATAAGTTCACGCCGATCACCGAGTTGCCCGCGCATTGGACGGCGGAGTATCGGGCGATCGTAGAGCAGCGGATCGCGGTCATCGAGAACAATCGCAACATCGCGCTGATCGAGCGGCCGGAGTGCAAGCGCCGCTGGGCCACCGAGGGCTGGGAGGCGATGCAGGCGAAGGCGCTGCGGGACTGGCTCCTGGACCGGTGCGAAGCGCGGGAACTGTGGTTCCACCACGTCGACGGGATGGAGCAGCCGCGTCCGCTGACCACTGCGCAGCTCGCCGACGAGTTGCGGCGCGACGACGACGTACTGTCAGTGGCTGGTCTTTATGCCCCCGGTCAGGACCTCGGCAAGGTGATCGCGGACCTGGTCGCCGACGAGCATGTGCCACATCTGGCGGCGTTGCGCTACAAGGACTCCGGGCTGGTGACGCGGGCAGACTGGGAGAACGTCTGGGTTCTGCAGCGGCAGGAGGATGCGCTCCGCGACGACGCGGCGAAGAAGGAATTCCGCAAGAAAATCCCGGTGCCGCCTAAGTACAAGCCAACCGACTTTCTCAAGACGAGCTATTGGCGACACCGCGGCAAGCTCGATGTGCCCAAGGAGCGGTTCATCTCCTATCCCGGGGGCGGCCGCGACGGTGACCCTTCACTGCTGATCGGATGGGCTGGCTGGGATCACCGTGAGCAGGCGCAGGCCCTGTCCACCCTGATCGTCGCGCGTGAACAGGAGGATGGCTGGGATGCGGATCGGCTGCTTCCGTTGCTCGCGGGCCTGCGTGAGGTGCTGCCGTGGGTGCGGCAATGGCATGGCGAGTTCGATCCGGTCTGGGGCGAGTCGCCGGCCGACACGTACACCGGGTTCCTCTCCGAAACCGCTGGGCGGCTGCATCTAACCGACGGGGCCATGGCCTCCTGGCGCCCGGTGAAGGCGACCCGCGGTCGTCGCGCGAAGGCGTGAGTCACTGATCAGCAGAAGGTAAGGAGCCGGGTCGGCAGCAGTCGGCCCGGCTCCGCCGTTCGGTGGGGTGTGCTGATCGTTCTATCGGTCACCCGGCGGAGCGGCGTGATAACTCCAGCGCTGGAGTTATACGGTAAGCGGCATGTCACAGCCCAGCGCCATGCCGCTGCTCCGTGAGGTCATCGATATCCCGGAGCGGACGAGCACCAGCGACTTCGTGCTCCAGCTCGCCGACAGCGTCGCCGACTCCGGTGCCACGCTCAAGGAGTATGTGGTCACCGACCGGCTACTGGGCAACTTCGACGAGGCGCTCGGGCTGATCCGGTCGGCGATTGAGGGGCACGCTTCCAAGGCCGCCTACCTGCACGGCTCGTTTGGTTCGGGTAAGTCGCATTTCATGGCGGTCCTGCACGCACTGTTGCGCGGTGACCAGGCGGCGCGAGGCCGGGACGAGTTCGCGCCGCTGCTGAACAAGCACAGTGCCTGGCTTGACGGGCGCAGGTTCCTGCTCATCCCGTACCACCTGCTTGATGCTCGTTCGTTGGAGCAGCGGGTTCTCGGTGGCTACGTCGACACGGTGCGGGCGCTGCACCCGGACAAGCCGATTCCGGCGGTGCACCGCACCGACGCGCTTCTGGAGCAAGCTACCGACCTGCGCCGGCGGATCGGCGACGCGCAGTTCATCGACGGGCTGCCGGGCGGCGACACCGAGGACGAGTGGGGCGAGACCGAGAAGTTCTGGACCGGTGAGTTGCTGGATCAGGCGTTCGGCGGGGCGTACGCCGACGAGTTGCGCCGCAAGCTGGTCAACGACCTGCTGACCACGTGGAACAAGGGCTTCTTCAGCAACGCCCGCGAGGACGCCGAGGCGTTCGTCTCGCTGGACCGCGGCCTGACCGAGATCAGCCGGCACGCCAAGGAGGAGCTCGGGTACGACGGGCTGATCCTCTTCCTGGACGAGCTGATTCTGTGGCTGGCCAACTCGATCGGCGACCAGCAGTTCGTCTCTCGCGAGATCCAGAAGATCACCAACTTCGTCGAGGGCGGCAACACCCGCCGGCCGATTCCCATCATCAGCTTCATCGCCCGGCAGCGTGACCTGCGCGAACTCGTCGGCGAGGAGGTGACCGGCGCCAACGAGCTGAGCTACCAGGACACCCTCAACCTGGCCAGCGGTCGCTTCGACGTGATCCAACTGGAGGACCGCAACCTTCCGGAGATCGCCAGGAAGCGGGTCCTCAAACCCCTGACCGACGAGGCCGGCGTCGCGATCTCTCGTGCGTTCGACGCCACCACCAAGGTTCGCCGGGAAGTCTTCGACACACTGCTCGGCACGGACTCGGCCAGCGGGGCCGACATTGATGCCTTCCGGAAGACGTACCCGTTCAGCCCGGCCTTTCTGTCCACGCTGGTCCACGTCTCCAGTGCGCTTCAGCGTTCCCGCACCGCCCTGAAACTGATGCGCCAACTGTTGGTCGACCGCCGGGACACGCTGCGCCTCGGCCAACTGGTGCCGCTCGGCGATCTCTACGACGTGATCAGCAGCGGCGGTGACCAGCCGTTCACCGAGAAGCTCAAGGCCGAGTTCGAGATGGCCCAGAAGCTGTACGCGCTCAAGATGCGCCCGTACCTGCTCGGGCAGTACGGCCTGACCGACGACGACCTGGACGCGGCCCGCCGCGGTGCCACCCTCCCGCCCGACGTGGCTGGCCGGGTGCGGGCGTTTACGGGCGACGACCGGCTCATCAAGACGCTGCTGCTGGCCTCGCTGGCGCCGAGCGTGCCAGCACTGCGGAACCTGACGGCCCGGCGGCTGTCGGCACTGAACCACGGCAGCATCACCAGCCCCATTCCCGGCGGTGAGGTCGCCCAGGTTTCTCGCAAGCTCGGCGACTGGGCCGGCGAGTTCCCCGAGATCCGGATCAGTGAGGGTGACGACCCGGTCGTCTCGCTGGAGCTGGTCGGCGTGGACGTGGGCAGCGTGCTGTCCACCGCCAAGCACTACGACAACGAGGGCGCCCGCAAACACATCGTCCAGCGGATGTTGTGGCAGCAGCTCGGCGTGACCTGGAACGACTCGTTTTTCGCCGAGGCCGGTCTGACCTGGCGCGGCAGCCGCCGGACCATCGAGCTGGTGTACGGCAACGTGCGCGACGCGAACGACATCCGCGACGAGTCGTTCCACCCCGACAGCCCGTCCAACTGGCGGATCATCATCGACTACCCGTTCGACGACGGCAGCCACGGCCCCGCCGACGACCGGAACCGTGTGCAGGAGCTGCTCAGCAGGACGACCGCACGGACGGTGTGCTGGATTCCGGCCGCGCTGACCGTGGAGCGCCTCAACGAGCTGGGCAAGCTTGTGATCATCGACAAGCTGCTCGAAGGTCAGCGCTTCGACAGTCACGCCGAGCACCTCAACCCCGACGACCGGCGTCGTGCCCACGCCGCTCTGACCAATCAGCGCAGCGCGCTGCTGACCAAGATGCAGAACGTGCTGCGCCAGGCGTACGGCTTGGCCTCGAAGCTGCCGACCGACGTTCGGATCGGGTTCGACGACCATTTGCAGCCACTCACCCGGGTCTTGGAGCCGAAGTTGCCGATCGGGGCGGCGTTCGCTGATGCGCTGCGCAGCCTGGGCGACCAGATGCTGACCCAGCAGTACCCGGCTCACCCGGACTTCGACCCCGACCGCAAGGGCGACCTGGTCAAGGCGGCCGACGTCAAGACGGTCCTCGACTACGTCCGCCGGGCGGTCGAATCCACCGAGGGTCGGGTCGAGGTGGAGAGGCCGCACCGGCAGATCATGCGCCGCATCGCGAACCCTCTTGAGTTGGGCACCATGCACGAGGCGGCGTTCGTCATCGAGAGCCGCTGGGCGCAGCATTTCCAGCAGAAGGCCGCCAGCGAGGGCATCGACGGTGAGATCCGGGTCGGTGACCTGCTGCGGTGGATCGACGATCCGAACCCGCGCGGCCTCGACCCGATCGTGGCCCAGCTCGTGGTGGCGACGTTCGCCGAGCAGAGCGACCGGGCGTTCTTCCTGCACGGCGGCGAGGTGAGCCCACCACCGGAACCCGGGCGGATCAACACCGACTATGCGTTGCGGGAGCAGCGGCTGCCCAGCCCGGAGGACTGGGAGGAAGCCCAGAGCCGTGCCATGGCGATCTTCGGGTTCCGAACGTACGCGCTGCGGCGGGGCCGCCTGATGACGATCTTCGGGCGGGACCTCGCCCGGCAGGCCGCCCAGCACCGTGCCGCCGCGGACGACCTTGTCGCCCGTCTCGAACAGCATGCGAAGTGGCTGGAGATCGACCTGGAGTCCGGCCCCGGCCGGCTGGCGACCGCCCGTGCCGCATCCGAGCTGCTCACCGCACTGGACGAAGGGCTACCGGTGGTGGAGATCATCGAGCGGCTGGCCCGTGCCGACCTCGGCGGCCCGGCCGATCGCACCGGGCGCAGTGTCAAGAGCGCGGCTCAGGTGGCTTCGGCACTGGCCGGTGCGCCGTGGGACACCTTCGAGATCATCGCCGGGTTGCCGGAACCACACGCCTTCGAGGCCACGTCGATCATCGCGGAGATACGCGCTGCGGCCCGTGCCGACGAGCTGACGACCCCGTTGGCACCCGTCCTGGGTCGTGCGCGAAGTGCCGCCACCGAACTGTTGCGCCGTGCAACCCGCAAACCGCCGACACCGCCCGTCGTCAACCCGCCGATCATCGTTCCTCCGAAGCCGGGCGGCGGGGATGATGTTCCGCCTGCCGGGCGCATCACCGTGAGGGCTGCATCCGTGGACGAGGCCGTCGAGCAGGTGCGTGCCTTCGCCGCCAAGCACGACAGCGGCGCCATCGAGGTGACGTGGAGAATTGTGCCGTGACTCAGGCATCCACGTCGGCTCGGGCGCTGCGGGTCAATCCGATCGCCCTGCGGCAGAAGGTCGCCCAGCAACTCGAACGGCACCGTAACGGCAACGCGTACCCGGTGATCCTGCTGCGCGCCGAGCCGGTCTGGCCGCACGACCCGACGATCTCGCTGCCCGACGGGCGAACCGCCCGCGTCGTGGCGTGCGGATCCCCGCTGGCGATCTGGGACCAACTGGTCACCGACCGGCCGGATGAGGTGCTGGTGCTGCTTACCGATCTCGCCGAGGCCGCTCTCGGTGATGGTGTCCGCAGCCGCGTCTTCCGTCATCGAGTCATCACCATGGAACCCTGGGACCTGGTGGTGGAGGCTTTCGGTGCCCGGCAACCGGACAGCGCTCTGGAGCAGGAGGCGTGGGCCGGCGAAGCGCTTGTAGATGCGATGCCGCCGGCGGGCTGGCCGAAGCTGACCACGCCGGTGCTGACCCGCGACGTCGCTTTGCGGCACCTCGCCGCCGTACGCCTCGGCTTGGACCGGCGCGGCGCCGGGCCGGACGATCTCGACGTCGATGCCCTGTTGCGGTGGAGTTCCGAGCCCGGAGCGGTCGAAGCGTTCGGGCTGCTGCGAGCCGCTGAACGAGAAGGCCTCAAACAGTGGCTGACCGGTCAGTACGGTCGGCCCGCGCGAGCGTTGTTCGCGCTCGTCGACGCTGGTCACGGCGACGACGCCTTGCCGCTGGGGCTGGTCTGTCACGCGGTCTGGCAGGCCCGTGGCAATGAGGCCATCCGGGCCCGGGGACGTATCGATCAGTACTTCGGCAAACTGGACGACGACGCGACCGTTACCGGTTTCGCCGACGCCGTCGTTCAGGTGGTCCGCGGGATGTTGTCCGCGCCGGAGTCGGAGGTCCGGCGGGACGGGCACGCTGTGCTGGATCGTGCCGAAGAGCTGCTCCTCCAGTTCGGTGCGGTCTCCAGTGCGGCCGCCAGCCCGATCCTTCGGACCGGATTCACCCGCAGGATCAGCACCGCCGCCACCACGCTGCTGGCCGCCCTCGACAAACCGGGCGACCCGGCACTCGACGCGGCGGTCAGTAGCCTGGCCGACCATGACCTGGCCACCGCCGAGGTTGAACGTGTCCGCCGGATTCAGATGGCCCAGCGACTGGTCCGCTGGCTCGGCGAAACGGTCCCACCGCCGGCCAGCGTCGCCGACGGCGTGGACCGGCAGATCGCCGATTGGGGCTGGGTGGATGTGGCGGTCGACCACGTCTGGGCCGGCGACGACGTGCATCCCGAACTGCAGGCGGCTTTCCGCGAAATCTACGAGCGGGCCCGGCAACGGCGGCGCGGCCTGGACGAGTCATTCGCGGGCCGGCTACAGGCATGGGCCACAGCCGGGCCTGGCAACGACGGCGGGCTGCTGACCGTCGAGAACCTGCTCCCGCGTGTCGTCGAGCCTCTGCTGCGGGCGAATCGGCGGGTGCTTCTCGTCGTACTCGACGGGATGAGTGCGGCCGTCGCCATCCAGTTGGCCGATGAGCTGTCGCAGCACTGGGTGGAATACGATCCGCTCGCCGGGTCGGGGACCTCGCGGCGGCGCGGTGTCGTCGCCGCTCTGCCCACCCTGACCGCGGTCTCTCGAACGTCGCTGTTCGCCGGTGCTCTGCGCAGCGGCAGCCAGGACAACGAGAAGCGTTTCATCGCCGACGGTCGCTGGGGCAAGGACGCCAAGGTCTTCCACAAAGGGCCGGCGCGCGGCGGTGCTGGTGAAGTTTTCGCCGGTGACCTGGCCGACGCGGTGGCAGACTCGGGCAACCTGGTGGCCGTCGTGATCAACACGGTCGACGAGTCGCTCGCCCACGGCCGGGAGGGCAGCGAGGCCGGTTGGCAGATCGGCGACGTCGGGTTCCTGCGCAGCCTGCTCGACCTCGCTCGGTCGTCCGGCCGGGCCGTCGTCATCACCAGCGACCACGGGCACGTCTTGGAACGTGGCGGTGACCATGTGCGGGCAGCCGACGCCGCCTCCGCCCGGCATCGGACCGGTCTAGGCCCCGCCGGCCCGGGAGAGGTGGAGCTGACCGGGCCGCGGGTCGTCGCCCCGGACAACCGGATTATCGCGCTGTGGGATCCGCGGCTGCGCTACCGGCCCAGCAAGGCCGGTTACCACGGCGGAGCGTCATTGGCCGAGGTCACCATCCCACTGCTGGCCTTCCTCCTGCCGCACGTGACCGACGTACCGGCGGGCTGGTCAGCGGTCGAGGTGCGCAGCCCGGATTGGTGGCAGCAGGCCACACCTTCGCCGACAGCGGCACCGGAGCTCCCCTCCGCCACACCCAAGTCACGCCGCAAGCCGCCGGTCACGCCCGCTGCCGGCGAGACGTTGTTCGACATCCCCCAGGACACGCCGACAACGACACCGCCAACAGCCGACGCCAACCTCGTCGAGCAATTGAAGGACAGCGAACTGTTCGCGGCACAGCACGCCCTCACCCCGCGTCGCCTCGACATCAAGAAGGTCGAAGCGGCGCTGCGCGCCCTGGTGGAGGCCAAAGGCGTGCTGCCGGCGGCCGTCCTCGCCGAACGCGCCGGTGAGATCCCCGCACGTGCGACCGGTTTCGTCTCCACGTTGCAGCGCGTCTTCAATGTGGACAACTACCCGGTGCTGACCCTGATCGACGACGGGCGCACCGTACGGCTGGACATCCGCCTGCTGCGCGAGCAGTTCCGGCTCTCTGGGGAGCGCTCGTGACCAGTGCCAGCCCGCTGCGACGACGCGAAGTCATCGACGCCCTGCGCCGCGGCGCCGTACCCTCGGCAGGTCTCGACCTCCTCGCCGTCGGTCTCGACCGGTTCCACCGCGCCATCGACGAAGACCTGGAAGCGGTCGCCGCCAACGGTTCGGTCTTCAAAGCCGTCCGCGGTGAGTACGGCTCCGGCAAGACGTTCTTCGTACGCTGGATCGCCGAGCGGGCCAAACGCGTCAACCTCGCCACGGCCGAGGTGCAGATCTCGGAGAACGAGACACCGCTGCACAAGTTGGAAACGGTCTATCGCAGGCTCACCGAGCGGCTCACCACCACGACGTTCCCGCCCAGCGCGTTACGCCCGGTCGTCGACGGCTGGTTCTACGCCCTGGAAGAGGACGTGCTGGCCGCCGGCGATGTCGACCCCGACGACGCGGCAGCCCTCGACCGCGCGGTCAGCGTCCTCCTGGATCAGCGTCTCGCCGAGGTCAGCCGCAGCGCCCCCGCCTTCGCTGCCGCCCTCCGCGGCTACCGGACCGCCGGCCTGTCCGGCGACGCCGCGACCGCCGACGCCGTCCTGGCCTGGTTGGGCGGCCAACCGCACGTGGCAGCCGCCGCGCGACGGGTGGCTGGTGTCAAAGGCAACCTCGATCATTTCGCCGCACTGAGTTTCCTGCAGGGACTTCTCGCGGTGCTGCGCGACAGCGGCCATCCCGGCCTGCTGCTCGTGCTCGACGAGGTGGAGACACTGCAGCGGGTCCGTTCCGACGCCCGCGACAAGGCCCTGAACGCGCTACGGCAACTGATCGACGAGGTCTACTCCGGCCGTTTCCCCGGCCTGTACCTGATCATCACCGGCACACCCGCCTTCTACGACGGGCAACAGGGAGTGCAACGCCTGGCACCCCTGGCACAGCGCCTCGCCGTCGACTTCGACACCGACCCTCGGTTCGACAACCCGCGCGCCGTGCAGATCCGGTTACCGGGCTTCACCATCGACTCCCTGGTCGAGTTGGGCGGCCGGGTCCGGGACCTCTACGCCGACGGATCATCCGCAGCCGAGCGGGTTCGGGATCTCATCGACGACACGTACCTCGATCAGCTCGCGCGGGCCGTGGCCGGCGGACTCGGTGGCAAGGTCGGCATCGTGCCCCGCCTCTACCTCAAGAAGCTCGTCAGTGACGTTCTGGACCGGGTCGATCAGTTCTCCGACTTCGACCCGCGTCGGCACTACGCGCCCACGATGACCACTGCCGAGATGACCGACGTAGAGCGCAACGCCGCCAGCGCCGACGAGATCGCCCTAGACCTGTGAGCAGCACCGACCTACTGCATCCGGTCCTGCTGCACCACATCGTCAACTCCCTGCAGTGGCCCGGCCTGCGGCCATTGCAGGAAGCGGCAGTCGAGCCGCTGCTAGCCGGCGAGGACGCCCTGCTGCTGGCGCCGACCGCGGGCGGCAAGACCGAGGCCGCGGCCTTCCCGCTTCTCTCCCGCATGACCGTGGAGAGCTGGTCCGGTACATCGGTGCTGTACCTCTGCCCACTCAAAGCCCTGCTCAACAACCTGCAGCCCCGGCTGGACCGGTACGCCGACTGGCTCGGCCGCAAGGCCGCCCTCTGGCACGGCGACGTCACCGCGTCCCGCCGGCAAGCCATCCTGGCCGCACGCCCTGACCTGCTGCTGACCACCCCGGAATCTCTGGAGGCGATGCTGGTCAGCCAGAAAGTCGACCACCGGGCGTTCTTCGCCGGATTGCAGGCCGTCGTGGTGGACGAGGTTCACGCCTTCGCCGGGGACGACCGAGGCTGGCACCTGCTGGCCGTTTTGGAGCGCCTCACCCACCTGATCGGCCGACCAGTACAACGGGTCGGGCTATCCGCGACTGTGGGTAACCCGGACAGGCTCCTGACCTGGCTGCAAGGTTCGGGCGCCGGTACCCGGCCAGCCCGCGTCGTCGCGCCAGACCTGCCCGTCCTCGTACCGGGAGAACCTGCTCCCGCTGTGCCGCCCGGAGAGATCGAGCTCGACTACGTCGGCTCCCTCCAGAACGCCGCCAAGATCATCGCTAGCCTTCACGCCGGGGAGAAGCGCCTGGTCTTCTGCGAGTCCCGGCAAGCGGTCGAAGAACTCGGCAGCCTCCTACGAGGCAAAGGCATCACCACGTTTCTGTCACACGCCTCGCTCTCCGCCGACGAACGGCGCCGCTCGGAGGAAGCGTTCGCCGAAGCACGTGACTGCGTCATCGTCTCCACCAGCACCCTGGAACTCGGCATTGACGTCGGCGACCTCGACCGCGTCATCCAAATCGACACCCCCACGACCGTGGCATCGTTCCTCCAGCGCCTCGGCCGTACCGGCCGCCGGCCCGGCAGCATCCGCAACTGCCTGTTCCTCGCCCGCGACGGCGACGCTCTGCTCGAAGCCGCTGCTCTGCTGTTGCTCTGGGGGCGTGGATGGGTGGAGCCTGTCATCGCGCCACCCGAACCCAGGCACATCGCTGCCCAGCAGATACTCGCGCTCTGCCTGCAGGAACACCGAGCAGGAGATCAGACATGGCCGCAGTGGTGGAATGGACTCGCCCCGTTCGACCGCAGCGCCGACCCGATCCTGCGCCACCTGATCGATCAGGGCTACCTGGACAGCGACGGCGGCATGCTCTTCATCGGGCCCGAAGCCGAACGGCGCTTCGGACACCGGCACTTCATGACCATGACCGCCGTCTTCACCGGCGCACCCGAATTCACCGTGCTCGTCGGCCGCGAAGAACTCGGCCGCGTCGACCCAGCTCTACTCACCGAAGAAGTCCAGGACGACCGACGCCTTCTGCTCAACGGACGCAGCTGGCGAGTCACCTACATCGACTGGCGCCGCCGCCGCTGCTTTGTCGAACCCGCCGACGGCGGCGGCAAGGCCCGCTGGACAACCGGCGGCTGGTCGGGTCTCGGCTTCGAGTTGAGCCGTGCCATGCGTGAAGTCCTGCTCGGTGCGAACCCGCCGGTGAAACTCACCCGCCGAGCTATCGATCGTCTCGCGCAGGTGCGTGAGGATGAATCCCCGCTTGTGCACCCAGGCGGAAGCGTCATTCTGCGCGACAACCGCGGCGACGACCTCCAGTGGTGGACCTGGGCCGGTTTCCGAGCGAACGCCACCCTCGCCGCGACCCTAACGGAGGTCGTCGACCCGATCCAGCGCTTCGACGACCGGCACATCCGACTCCGGGAAAACGTCACCCCCGCCGAATGGCGGGCACTCATCGCCGACGCCAGCCAGCGACTCTGCCTCCCCGACGTCAACAAGAAGGCCCTCGACGGACTCAAGTTCAGCCAAGCGCTGCCGGAACGGCTCGCGCTGGCCACGCTGGCCGCCCGACTGTCCGACCTTGAGGGCGCCGATGCTGTTCTCGGCGAATCCGTACGATTTGTGCACGCATGATCACGGCAGGAACCTAATCGATTGTAAGGACCCAGGCTCCTCATACGGCCTGAGCCGAAGCGTAAGGTCGAGGGCGCCAGCTCTTCCCGCTCGCATACGCGACCCTGAACCCGAGACCCGCCGAGAGTGCGGCCCAGCGGGCGGAACCAGACGCTGCTCCGCACCGTCCTGCCGAGGGCTGTTTGCCAGGACATCCAGCAGAACCGTCTCGAACGCCGCAGCCTCAACCCAGCCGACGCTACGGGTATAGCCGCAGACCATGGCGGCGCCAGTGGTCGTGAGGAACTCCCGTAGCTCCGAATCGGAGAACCGCACCACGGGGCAACTGCGGAAGTACGGGCGCCAACCCCTCACAGCGGCCGGCCGAGGGCTCGGCCACGTCCGCCGGGTCCGTTAACAAAGCTTCCTCGGCTCACCGTGCATCGCGAAGTTGCCGACGTGGTAGTCGAGTCGTAGGCGGCGGAGGCGGATGCCGGGTCAACCCGCGAGCCTTCGCCCACCTACCCCACAGTCGATACCATTCGCAGGCGATGTGTGCCGGGCCTGCCGGCGTGGCCTTGGGGAGAGGTGCGGCGTTGGCGATACCGAAACTCTCGGTAGGGTTGCTGGCTGCCAGCGGGGCGCTGGTCGTCGGCAGTGCGGTGACGCTGGTGTCCGGGGGGCGAGAAGTGCATCTGGCCCAGGCCAGGCTCGCCGACTGCGATACCCGTCGTGAGGCCACCCTCGTTCGGCTGTGCGCCGAACGAGACCAGACCAACGGTGCGCTGCGATCCCTCTCCCAGGCGAAACAGCAGGCACGCGAAGAAGTGGTGTTCCGGCTGCGAGATTTCGTCGCTGCCCTGGGCGTGAACGTTCGAACAGTCGACTACCGGTTCCTGGATGAAGCCGACTATGCGATGAGCACTGAGGCGCTCGACGTAGCCATCCCCGGTCTGGACGTCACCGACCTCGTGCCCGGCGTGGTCATCGCCGGCCAGGTCGCCGGGGCCGTTCCGGTGATCCTGAAACGGATCGCCGTGAAATGGGGCAAGGCCGGCACTGGCCGGATGATCAAGACTCTCCGCGGCCAGCCTGCGACCAACGCCGTCGAAGCGCTCTTCGGCAGCGGCCCAAAAAGCCTGGGCGGCCTCGGTCGGGCTGGCGGCCGGTTCGTCCTCAAAGCCTCCGCCGTTGGAGCCGGCGCAGCCGTGATCGGCGTGACCGCCAAGATCCAAACGGTGAAAGCGATCGCGCAGGCCGCCGAGGCGTGCAAGACGATCGACGAGGACATCGCCGAGCTGAACCTCGGCTGTGAGTTCATGCGCGCCACCGCCACCCGTGCCGGCCAGCTGGAGAGAATTCTCGCCCGACTGACCAGGCCCGCCGTCGAAGCCCTCGACCTGCTCGAATCCGAACCGTACGACGACCAGTTCCACGGTGACCGCCTCGACCTTGCCCGAGACTACGTCGCGTCCCTCACCGCGATCATCACCGCGCCGATCATCGACGAACGCGGCAATCTGGATGCGGCCACCGAACAGCTCATCCTCACCCACGCCAGCGACGACACGGAGTCCCCGGATGCCTGACTACGACATTAGCCAGCCCGAGTCCACCCCGGCCGGCACGAACACCACGTTCGTGGTCAACTCCACGGATGTCGTCTCCGCCTTGCAAACCTTGATCAACGCACGGCAGCAGGGCATCGAAGTGCGGGAGACCGCGGCCACCCGCCGCGAAGAGATCCGCGCCCGCCGCGACATCGAAATCAAACGCCTCGACACTGCAGCGCAAACCGTCCGCGAGTATTTCGACCGGGCCTTCGCCGCGGCGGACAGGATTCATGACCGGCTCTTCGAGGACCTCGCCAAAGCCCGCGAAACCGGCGATAACGCGACCATCCAGGCGTCGCTCACCGCGATCGTCGATGTCGCCCGCATGTCCCCGCTCGCCACCATTGGTAACCTCGGCGAACTACGCCGCGCGCTCACCGATCCGGCCGTCGTGGTCGAGTTCTGACCGGCCGGAAACGATGGAGCCAGCCCGACCGTATGGCGGGTCCGGATTCCTGGTAGGGCTGCGAGCCGGGCAGCCCGCAGCCGCTGCCGCTTGGAGTCAGCGCTCACACCGGGCTGTGATTGCCGCGTGAGCTGGCCAAACGTCCAGGCAGTGGGTTGCCGGGGACGGTGGTGGTGTGGTTCGCATGGGTGCAACGTCCGGCCCACTTCACGCCTGACCTGCGTGTTCGAACAGGTCAAATGTGGCATTGCGCGACGCGGGTCGCTCGCCTGTCGCCCCGGGGCGTATGTGGTAGATGGGTACATGCCCAAGAGTCGTGGTCGTCCCGCGGGACGAGGTAAGCCGAAGCGTCCGCAGCGCCCGGTGCGTGAGCTGCGGTTGTCGGACCGGTTGATGCGTGACGCGGTCACGATCGCGTCCGAGGACAGTGTGCTCAAGGTCGAGCGGTGGGCCAGTGGGTGGCTTGGCGCGGCGTGGTCGGCGGCGGGGTTCGGCGAGCGTGAGCCGGAAAAGACGTTCCACCTGGAGGTGGTGGGCCGGGCGTCGACCCGGCCGTCACCGCATGGGCTGGCCGCGGTGGCGGCGCTGCGCCGTGTCGCCGCTCCTGGTGAGTGGTCGATGCTGGACGGCACCCTGGAGATCTTGTCGGAGAGCCAGTCGGCGCCGCCGTGGTTCGCGGTTCCCGCCTTCGAGCCGGTTCGGGCGTGGCGGGCGGTGGATGTCTGGGACAGCGAGCATGTGCTGTTCGTTGAGTTCGCGGGGCAGACGCCGCACACGGTGATGGCGCAGATTTCCCTTGCCGGCGGTGTGCTGGTCGACAAGCTGGCAGTGCTGCAGCCCGGGGCCGAGGAGACGTGGGACCGGCTGCGTGAGCCGGGCGAGGTGCCGATGCCGGCGGTCGAGTGCCCGGTTGAGGTTGCGCTGGCGGAGCTGGCGGACGCCTTGCGGACCACTGACATGACCTGGCCCCGCCATGATGACGAGGACTTCGTCGACTTGCGGGCGCTGGCCTGGTCGCGATGCCTTCCGTACCTGCCGGACTTCCGTGACTGGCAGCCGATGGGCGATGAGGAACGGGAGCGCCTGGTGGGCGGGTTCGCGCCGGTCGACGCCACGGTCGCCAGGTCGCTGGCCGACCTGTTCCTGGACTACGGAGACGGCTACATGACCAGTGGTCCCCTGTGCTGGAGCCCGGGACAGGTCGGCCTGTTCCTGGCCGACTGGCTGCCGCGTAAGGCGGCGCTGGACGCCGAGCAGCGCGCCGCGCTGCCGGACGTGTTGCGGCGCTGGATCCGGTACGCCCTGGAACGTCGTGCGGTCGACCCGGAGTGGATCGGTCCGGTGGTCGAGGCTGTCGACACGTTCCTTCCCGCGTTCGAGGAGGCGTTCGACGACGCGGCGGCGTGGGGTCCGGCCAAGCAGATCGCCGCGGAACTGGCGGCCCGCGGTATCGACCTCACCGACCCGGAGGCCGTCGACGGAGCAATGCGGGGACTCAACGCCGAGCGCCTCGCTCGGCGTCTGATCGATTGATCACCCGAACGAGGCACCCCGCGCCGGTCTGGCTCTGACAGCTCATAGGTTGGTGACATGTCGATGTCTGATGCCGCGCTGCTCCGACGGGCTGGTGACCTCAAGGGCGAGCTGGTGGCGTTTTCTCAACAGCCCCGCTACGACCGGGCTGCGTCGAGTTTTCTGGCCCAGTACGGCAACGGCCTGGAAGACGCCGATGAGCAGCGGTGGATGTTGCTCTGGGACTGTTTCGTCCTGGAGCACCGGCTGGCGAACGGCCGGACGGTGGTGGAGCAGTTCGTGGATGCCCGGCCGGACCTGCCGGAGGTCGAGCGGGAGATGGTGCTCGGCTGGCGCGATGTGGTGCAGGGCCCGTTCGAGGTTCAGCGCAAGGACGGGTCAGCGCTAGTGGTGGAGAGCCTGGTTGACGATTTGACGTATCGGGTCCGGTCGAACATGGGCCCGGCAGTGTTCAAGCAGATGCCGCGCCGCTCGTTCATCATCGCCCGGCTGGTTGCGGTCGGTGACGAGTGGATGCTGAGCGGGCCGGTACAGACCCTGCGTGGGAGCGAGCGGGACATCGCCTATCAGCTCGCGCTGGACATGTCGTTGCGTACGCCGCAAGCAGTGTTCCGGAATCCAGAGAAGCTGGCGCAGGCGTGGGAGCATCAGCGTGCTGACCGGGCACGGTTCGTCGAGTTCTTCGGCACCGACCTGCTGGTGGTCCCGGGGGAGCAGGCGCAGGAGCGGCTCGACGGCTACTACACGTACTGCCGTGACTCGGTTCTCGGGCCGGACCCGAAGGACGTCCCGTCTGCGGTGTCGATGTCGTTGCCGCTGGACCTGACCGAGGCGGAGACGGTGGCGCTGATCTACGACGAGACGGACGGGCTCGGTTTCTACGCGGAGTTCGGCCTCGTGGAGGAAGCGTTCGTGAACCCCGAACTGCTGCGACGTCGCAGGTGGCGCGAGCACACGCTGTCCTATCTCGAGGACGACAGCGTGGAGCCGATGGTCCTGCGTCGGCTTGCGGCGAGGGATCCGAAGAAGGCGAGTGTCGTGTTCCGGCGACTGCTGAAACGGCCACGGTTCGACTGGGGCCGCGACGGTGAGGCGCTGATGCGTGAAATCAAGCCAAGCTATTTCGACCGGCCACCGCACCCACGGGTGAGCCCGCTCAGCGAGCGCTTGGCAGAACTCGCCAAACGCCGCTGAGCAGCAACGACAGGGCCGGATCTACTCGTAGTGGTACCGGCAGGAGATGATGGTGATCTCGTTGGGCTCGACGGCGTACACCATGCGGTGCTCGTCGTCGATGCGCCGTGACCGGAGTCCTGCAAGGTTGTTTCGGAGGATCTCCGGTTTGCCGATGCCCTGACCGTCGGGGTCGCATTTGATGTCGGCGATCAGCGCATTGATGCGTTTGAGGGTTTTGCGATCCTGGGTCTGCCAGTACAGGTAGTCGTCCCAGCCGTGGTCGGTCCAGCTGAGTTTCACTCCTCGGGGCCGAACTCGCGCTCGGTGGCTCGGCCGGCTCGCCACTGCTCGACGCTTTCGACGAGGCGCTTGGCGTTGGCGGGTGATCGGAGCAGGTAGTTGGTCTCCATGATCGAGTCCCAGTCCTCTTTACTCACCAGGACCGCGTTTCCACGCTTGGAGACGATCTCGATCGGGGTGTGGTCCTCGTTGACGCGCTCGATGAGCGGAAAGAGGGACTTGCGTGCCTCGCTGGCGCTGATCGCTGAAGTCACGATGCCTCCCAAGGTTGTACCGGATACGGTACCACTCTGATGGTGGCGGTGTGCCGCTCCTGGCGCCCGCCCGGGGCCGCCGACGGCGGCCCCGAATGCACCTACCTGCTACGTGAGCTGGTCAAACGTCCCTGTAGTGGGCCTCCGGGGATGGCGATGGGGTGGTTCGCATGGCGCAACGTCCGTCACTGAGCGAACAGGCCCGCCGCGAGGTCATCGCATTCATTGATCCTGCCGCTGGACGACACCGCGGACACCGAGTTCTGGTATCGCTGCATCGACGAGGAGATCGACGGGACGCCGCTCATTACCGGCCCTTCCTGGCGCGTAACCCGGAGCGTTGCGCGGCCGCGGTCGCCGCCGTCGCCCGGGCGCGGCCCGGTGGCGTGGTCGTGCACTGCGGTATCGGCCGGGACCGTACCGGGCTGGTGTCCCTGCTCCTGCTGGCGCTGGCCGGCGTCACCGCGGATGCGATCGCGGCCGACTACGCCCGCAGCGCCGAGCGCCTGCGCCCGCACTTCGCGGAGGCGTACGCCGCGCCCGGCGATGTTATCGCCGGGCGGATGGCCCGGCACGGCGTCACCGTCCACGACGCGATCCGGGCGGTGCTGGCGGATCTCCGCCCGGCGGACTGGATCCCCGGCGACATCGTGCGCGCCGTGTGCGAGCGGCTGGGATGCGCGGCGTTGTTAGGGTCGGACAGCGATGGCCAGGCCTAGAAATCCCTCCGGTACCGGCGACGGTGGCGATCCGCCGGACGGTGGCGACCGCACGCGCGACGGGTCCGGCGGGCCCGGCCGTCCCCGGAGCGTCACGCAGGGGCAGGAGCGGGCGGCGCACGACGCGGGTCTCGGCCGGGCGCCAGGCGGCGCGGGCGACGGCGGCGCACCACCGGGTGGTACGCCGGATTGGACCGGCCCGCCGCTGAGCGGCGTCGGGGACCGGCAGTTCGGGAAGAAGTGGGGCAAGCACGCCAAGGACTACGGCCTGGATCCGAGCGATCCGGAGGCACGCCGGTGGTTCGAGGAGCGCATCCACGCGGTGCACGGCGCCCCGGACGAGGTGCGGGTCGGCCCGTGGAACCCGCAGCGCGGTGGCGGAACCGACTACCAGTTCTATCGTCAGGGCAACGACCTGCTCATCACCAAGGGTGACGGATCGTTCGTGACCATGTTCCCGCTCGGGCCGGCGGGAAACGGCTGGTACAACGGTGCCACCGTGGTGCGGAACTGAAAAGGAGCGACGGTGGACGAGTTCGGGCTGGTCGGGGCGATGGCCGAGGCGGTGGTCGAGGTGCGCGACGAGGACGGCGATCTCGCCGCCCTGCAGATCGTGCTCGAGGACGGCTCGGCGCTGCTGTGCACGGTGTGGACGGACTGGTCGCTGCGGACCGACCGGCGGCCGGACGCGGCGCTGCCGGACTACCTGTGGCCGCCGGAGTCGTACACCCGGCAGCCGGTCACCGGTGGCGGGCGGCGGATCGTCGCGCTGCGGCCGGAGACCGACGAGGCCGGTGAGCGGTTCGGTCTGGAGGTCGAGTTCGAGGGGGGCCACCGGATCGCCGCGCGATCGGTCGGCGGCGAGCTCGCGCTGACGTAGGCGGCGGGACGGCGGACGTGCGCCGTCCCGCCGGTCATACCGGCATCAGCCGCGGCGCCACTTCTGGTTCGCGCCGCCGTGGCAGTCGAAGAGGATCAGGCGGGCGCCGTCGGCGGTGTTCCAGTCGACGACGTCGACGCACTTGTTGGCCTGCGGGTTGACGAGGTCGCCGGCGCCGCTGAGCACCCACTGCTGTGCCGGGTTGCCGCTGCAGCGGGCGAGCTGGATGACCGCGCCGTTCGCGGTGGAACCCCAGGCGACGTCCATGCACAGGCCGAGCGCGCGGACCGTGCCGTCGCCGGGCCAGGCCCAGTTCTGCGCGCCCGTGCCGTTGCAGGTCCAGAGCTGCAGGAACTGCCCGTCGACCGCGTTGGAGTTCGGGACGTCGATGCACTTGTTCGCCAGCCCGATCAGCCGGTTGCCGCCCCCGCCGGTGGTGGTCAGGGACAGGCCGTAGCGGGACAGGATCTCGTTGACCGGCTGGTAGACCGTGGTGCCGCCGGAGGCGCAGTCGCCGCCGGCGCCGGACGTGACGCCCTGCGCCTGATTGCCGGAGAGGAACGCGCCGCCGGAGTCGCCGGGCTGCGCGCACGCGCTGCTGGAGACCAGGCCGTAGACGAGCTGGCCGGAGTAGTTGACGGTCACGTTCTTGCCGGTGATCGTGCCGCAGCGCCAGCCGGTGGTCCGGCCGGAGCCGCAGACGGACGCGCCGACCGCGGCCTCGGTGGAGCCGGCGACCGTGGCCACGCCGCCGTTGTAGTTGTTCACCCACGGCTGGGACACCCAGTTCGCATTCGTCTGCACCCAGGCGAGATCGTCGCCGGGGAACGACGAGCCGCGGAACGTGCCCTGCGCGGCGCCGCTGCCGGTGGTGGTCGCACCCACGCCGCCGCAGTGCCCGGCGGTGACGAAGCCGCCGGCGACCGCGAACCCGACGGAGCACAGCACGCTGTTGTTGATCACGTATTGGTCGCCGCCACGGATGTCGTAGACCGGCTCGTACGCGGGCGCCGCGAGGACCGAGACCGCGTCCGCGGGCAACCCGGCGGTACGGGCGAACGCGCCGGCCGCGGCGGTGCTGGCCGCCGTGATCGTGACGGTGTTGGTGACCGGGTCGACGTACCAGGAGTGGACGTCCTTCCCGGCTGCGGAGGCGCGCCGGTCCAGCGTCGCGGCCAGCGATTCCAGCGCCGCGAGGCTGCGGCCGACGACTTTCGGCGTGGCACCGGCCGCGCGGACCGCCGCCGCCCACACCGGGTCGGTGACGCCGCCGATCACGGTACGTCCGTCCGCCGAGACCCAGGTGCCGGCGTAGGCGCTGCCCAGCGTGCTCTCCAGGCGGCTCTCGATCGGCGCGGCCGCCGCCTCGGTGACCAGCCGGGCGGCCAGTTGCGCGTCGGTGAGGTGCAGGTCCCGCCGGATCGCGCCGGCCTGCCCTGGGTCGGGGCCGCCCGCCGCGGCCGAGGCCGGCACCGTGGGCACGGCGGCGAGCAGGCTCCCGCCGAGCACCAGGCCGAGGAGCGCACTCATCCTGCGTTTCATCGCATACCTCCGGTTTTGAGGAGTGATGAGAGCGCTCTCTGTCAAGAAAGTTTACAGATAATCCGATACCCGTCAATATCTGCGTGCGTCGATTCGGCCGGACGGCCCCGACACAGCGAGAAGGCCCGCGAACCGCGGGCCTTCTGCGATGTGGGTCTGGTTCAGGAGCGAGTGATCGCGGCGGTCCTCTTGGACGAGCCCTCGAGCACCTGGCCGCCGGTGTTGATCTCGATGCGGCGCGGCTTGGCGGTCTCCGCGACCGGGATGGTCAGCGTCAGCACGCCGTCCTGCCAGGTCGCGGCGATGCGGTCCAGGTCGAGGCCGTCGCCGAGCGTGAGGCGGCGCTCGAACGTGCCGGTGGCGCGCTCGCGACGGATCCACTGCACGTCGGCGTCGGTGCGCGGGGAGCGCTCGGCGCGGATCACCAGCACGCGCCCGTCCACGTCCACCTGCACGGAGCCGGGGTCGATGCCGGCCAGGTCGCAGTGCAGGACGAAGTGGTCACCGGAACGGTACAGGTCCATCGGCATCGCCATCGCGGTGCCACCGCCGAACATCTGACCGGCCATGCGGTCGAACTCGCGGAAAGGATCGAAAGTCAGCACCACGGAACCCACCTCCTCGAGGTCGCCCGCCGGGCCTTCCGGCGAGGCGTGTGGCGCTCGGCTGTCAACCAATTCTGCCGAGGAGCTCACTGCTCTGAGCAGTGGCTACAGCTAATTTTCTAGCACTCCTGACCGGGGAGTGCCAAGGGTTCGGCGGAGAAAAATCAGCGCCGGCGTCGCGTGGGGCGGCGCCGGGCCGACACCGCGTGCGGCCGTCCGGCGAGCCGCCGTCCGCCGTACGTCTCGGCCAGCGCCCGGTGCTCCGGGTCGTCCGTGCGGGCGGCGAGCGCGCGCAGCTCCGCGCGGGCCGCCTCCGGCCGGTGGTCGCGCCAGCGGGTCAGCAGCGCGGCGGTGATCGACGGCGTGTTCGCGGCCAGCGCGACCACCACCTCGGCCGTCTCATCCAGCAGGTCGTCGATCGTGGGCACCTCGACGTGCATACCGCGCAGGTGCGCCTGGAACAACGCGGTGCCGAACGCGGTCAGCGCCGTGCGGGAGCCGTCGTGCCGGACCGCGCCGAGCAGGTCCAGCTGGGTCAGCAGGCGCTCCACATCCTGGTCGTGGACCCGCAGGCCGGCGGCCAGGCCGGTCTCGCTGTCGTCCGGGTCGAAGCCGAGGAACTCCTCGACCAGCCCGCCGACGATCTCACCGAGCTCGTCGTGCTCGATCGGCCGCTGTGCCAGGTACATCGCCATCAGTAGCGCGAACGTGAACTCGTCGGCGCGGAACGGCACGATCGAGCTGAAGTATGCGGGCGGGCACACGGCCCGGCCGATGTGGAAGAACGCCTCGAACGCGCGCTCCGCGGCGGCCACCGGGTCCCGGAGCGTCTTCGCGGCCGACTTGACCGGCAGCAGGCGGCCCTTGACCACGCGGACGAACCGCGCCTCCTTCGCCCACGCGAACAGCAGGCCGGTCTCGTACAGTTCCGCGCTGCTCGTGGTCTTGAAGGTCCGGTCACCGATCGCCGGGTCGAGCACGTCGGACAGGCTGAGCAACGAGATCAGCTCGGCTGCGTCGGCGAGCTTGAGGTTGCCCTTCGGCGTGAGCGCACGGCCGTCACCGACCCATTCGGTGAAGCGGAGCAGGCGGGTCAGCGTGATCGATCCGGCCGCCGCGTCCGCGACCGTCTCCCGGGACGGCGGGTCGACCGGCGGCAGCGCGGGCGGCGGCTCGTCGTCCTCGGTCAGCTGGTTCTGCACCACCTTCGCCAGCACGGCCTCGTCGTAGGGGACCTTGCCGGCCTGCACGTCCGCGATGAACGCCTGCACCGCGTCGTGGTCCTGAACGTCGATGCCCGCGTCGAGCATGCGCATCGACCAGAACTTCGCCGGGCCGAACCGGGTCTCGTCGGCCATCGCGGCGTCGTACTCCGCGGTCAGCCCGTCCAGCGCGGCGTGCAGCACGGCCGCGTCCGCGCATCGCGCGTCCGCCAGGTCCGCGTCGAACAGGAAGTCCACGAACGCGTGCAGCGTCGGGATCGTGGCCGACCACTCCCGGGTGGAGACGCCGCGCGGGAAGTATTCGATCAGCGCGTACCGCAGGTCCTCCGGCTGCCACCGGCACAGCCGGCCGTCGCCCACGCTCCACCGCTGCTCGACCAGCACCTCGGCCACGAACAAGTCCACCGCCCGGCGTGCCTGCCGCGCCCACCGGTCGAACGCGTCGATCAGCCGGTCACGGGCGGGGTAGAACTCGTCCTCGGGTGCGTCCGTGAAGACCATGCGCATGGTCGAGAACCGTACCGCCCGCCGCGGCGACACGCGCAGAGCGATCCGTCGTTTTCCGACCAGAGGACATGTGTTCCCGCTTCCGGCGGCGCGAGTTCCGTACGCTCCCGCGGGCACCGGTCCCGCGGGTGGTCGCGGCAAACCCGCAGCTGCCTCCCATCCGGACGTTCGTTCTTTCATACGACCGTATAGTGGCCGTTCGTGGCGACCCCCGACACCCGCACGCAGCTGCTCGACGCGGCCGAACGGCTGTTCGCCGAGCACGGTTACCGCGGCACCTCGATCCGCGCGGTCACCGACCTCGCCGGGGCGAACCTGGCCGCGGTCGGCTACCACTTCGGCTCGAAGGCGGATCTGATGGTCGCGGTCGCCCGCCGCGCGATCGGGCCGATCACCGAGGCGCAGGCCGCCGGGCTCGACCGGTTGCTCGCCCGCACGCCGGATCCGTCGGTCGCCGACCTGGTGGAGGCGTTCGCCGGCCCGATGTTCGACGGGATGCCGAGCGGCGACGAGGGCGGTGCCCGCCGGTCCCGGCTGATCGTGACGATCCTCAGCGACCCGGCCGAGGAGACACGCGCCTGGCCCGGCCCGGCCGAGAACGACGTCCGCGACCGCTACCTGGCCGCGTTCGCCCGCGCGCTGCCCGCGCTGACCCCGGAGGAGCTGTGGTTCCGGATCCGCGGCGTGCTCGCCGTGACGGCCGTGGACCGCGTCGACCGCTACAACACCGGACCGTCCCCGGGCACGGGCGACGCGGCCCGGCGCTGGGCGATCACGTTCCTGTCCGCGGCGATGAGCGCGCCACCGGCCGAGACCTGACCGGCGGGTCAGGCGCCGAGGCGGTCCAGGATCGCGGCGCAGCTCTCCACGACCACGGCGGCGGCGCGGCGCTGCGGACGGTCCGCGGTGCCGCCCTCGGCCAGCACCTGCCAGCGCAACAGCGCCTCCTCGCAGTACCGGCGCATGGTCGGCGCGTCGGCCGGCTCGTCCAGGCCGAGGCGGGACGGGATGTCCGTGCCGTCGCCGCCGGCCAGCCGGTGCGCCTCCGCCTCCAGTTCGGCGGTGAACCGCACCGGCAGCTCCGGCAGCGCCGCGACCAGCCGCATCTCCCGGAACTCGGTGGCCTCCGCCAGGATCCGGCCGAGCCGCACCCGCAGCGCGTCGGTGCGCGGCGTCCACTGTCCGTCCAGCACCGACTCGATCGCCAGCAGCGTGGCCCGGGCCTTCAGTGCCTCGGTGCGCGCGATCAGGCCGCGGGTGATCGTGTCCCGCAGCTCCGTGAGACCGCTGCGCCGGGCCAGCTCACCGGCGAGTGTGAGCCGGGTGTCGTGCCCGGTCCGGGCGAGCACGGTGGCCAGCCGGACGCCGGGCAGCCCGAGCCGGTGCAGCAGGTCCGGCGGTAGCCCGGCGCGCAGGTACCGGTCGGTGCTCAGCAGCGCGCCGTCGGTGTCCGCGCGGGGGAGCGCGGCCAGGTGCGCGATCGTGGAGAACTCCGTGTCGGTCAGCGTCCGCGCGGTCGCGGCGGCCAGCCCGCCGAGCGCGTGCACGCGCAGGCAGACGTCGCGCACGGCCGGGTCGCGTCCGTGCCGCCGGGCGATCTGCCGCGCGGTGACGAACGCGTCGGTACGCCCGCCGTTCACCTCGTCCGCCCGGGACAGCACCAGCACGGTCGCGATCGGCGTGGCTCGGGCGACCGCGCTGTCCAGGTGCGCGCGCAGCGGCTCCAGGTCCGCGGGCCGGGCGGCCGGGGTCAGGTGCAGCACCGCGTCCGCGTCGTCCAGCGTCGCGCCGTCCGCGGGCGTGTCGAGCAGCGTCATCTGCCGCAGCGCCCGGCTCGGCCAGTGGATCACCAGGTCGCCGTCCGTCTCGCCGGTGCGCGGCCCGTCCGGCGTCATGGTCAGCGGCAATTCGAAAGGATCACCGTCCCGGGGGTACGCGGTGGCGCGCGGCCCGGCGCCGTCCTGGTACCAGACCGTGGTGTCGTCGCCGGGCGCGGTCACCGGCGCGACCCGGTCCCCGATCAGCGCGTTGACCAGGGTGGACTTTCCGGTCCCGGCGCGGCCCGCGACCGCCACCCGCAGTGGCTCGGTCCACCGGTGCCGCTGGTGCCGCAGCGTGACCACCCGGGGATAGGCGGTCAGCGTGTCGTCGAGCAGGCTCTGCACCGTACCCGCGAGGTCCGTGGTCATGCGGGCTGCAACTGCTGGGCCTGGCGGTAGAGGCCGGCCAGCTCGCGCAGACTGAGCTCGATCTCGCGCTGGCGGCGTTCGGTCTGTGCCACGTCCGCGTCCGCGGCGAGCTTCGCGGTGCGCACGGAGTGCACGATCGCGTCCTGCAACCGGTCCGTCAGGTCCAGGAAGTGGTCCCGCAGCAGCCGGTGCGCCTGCCGGACGGTGTCCTTGCCCTCCTTGCTGACCAGCAGGAAGAAGTCGTCGACGTGCCGCTGGGTGCGGGTCCGGG
This sequence comes from Catenuloplanes indicus, assembly GCF_030813715.1. Lineage (NCBI taxonomy): Bacteria > Bacillati > Actinomycetota > Actinomycetes > Micromonosporales > Micromonosporaceae > Catenuloplanes > Catenuloplanes indicus. Next base: position 3,687,085 of record NZ_JAUSUZ010000001.1, on the reverse strand, counting down.
CCGCGGCCTGCCGCCGTTTCAGCAGCGTCTTGCTCTCGTCGTGCACGGTCTTGCCGCCGAGGATCGCACCGGCGCCGACCGACACCGGGTTGATCAGCGGCATGCCGGCCAGGCTGGTCGCCAGGCCCACCATGAGGATCCCGCCGTACGAGCCGCGCAGCCCGGTCAGCGCCTTCTGTGTGATGGTGAACTTCTCCACGCCGGGCTGCTCGATGTGCGGGACCATCCGGTCCAGGTCGTCCGGCACGTGCATGCGCCACGTCGGCAGCGCGTCCTGGCCGTACTCGCCGAAGTGCGCCGCGACCCGGTGCGATATCCACTCGCACTGGGCGATCAGCCAGCCGAAGTTCGCCTCCGCGGCCGCCTTCAGCTCGCGATCCAGCCAGGACGCGAACTCGTCCCACGCGGTCATCGGGTCCGCGGTCTCGAACGCCGCGTCGACCTTCCGCAGGATCTGCCGGGTCCGGTCGCGCAGGTCGAACTCCACGTTGGACACCAGGTCGGCGACGTCGTCGTTGAGCGTGTTCTGCCAGCGGACCTGCCGGCGCCGCACGTCGTCCAGCGCGCGCTGCGCCTCGTTCAGCCGGGCCATCGCCTGGGACGGCGCGGACGCGGACGTCAGCCGGGCCCGCAGCGGTGCCGCGACCTGTTCCAGCGCGCCGCGTGCGGCCTGCGCGGCCGCGGTCCGGGCCAGCGCGTGCGGCTTGCCGGCCACGTCCCGGGTCAGCCGGGCGATCAGCTCCGGGAAGCCGGACTCCGCGTTCAGCTCCGCGTCGCCGGTGCGGGCGGCCTGCAGGCGCAGCACCGCGGACACCGGGATCACGGCGGCGGCCAGGCCGGCCGCGGCCAGGCGCTGCCGGTTGCGGTCCGCGACCGCGCGCCAGTCCGCGGCCAGGTCGGTCTTGGTCAGCGCGACGATCACGTTGGGTACGGTCGCGGCCGCGTCCCGCAGCAGGTCCAGCTCCGCGACGGTCAGCTCCGCGGTCGCGGCGGACGTGAGCACCACGGTGTCGGCCGGCGGATGCTCGCCCAGCCCGCCGAGCAGCGCAGGCCAGCCGGTCGTCGGCGTGGCCGCGGGCGTGTCGACCAGCGTCATGCCACCGGCCAGCAGCGCGCGGGGCACCCCGATCTCCGCGCGCAGCGCCTCGTGGCCGCGGATGTGCGGTGCCGCCTCCGCGACCGTGAGCGCGGTGCGGGCGGCCCGCCGCACCAGCACCGCGCCCGGCTGTTCCGCGTGCCGGACCACGGTCGGCGTGCCGGTCGTGCCGGCGTCGCCGACCGGGCAGACCGGCGCGTTGATCAGCGCGTTGATCAGCTGACTCTTGCCCTGGCCGGACTCGCCGAGCACGATCACCCACAGTGCCGGGTCGAGCAGCTGAGCCCGCCGGGCGCGCAGCCGGGCCGCGAGGTCCGTGCGGCCGTGCACCAGGCAGGCCTGGACCGACGCGTCGAGCACGTCCACCCACATCGGCGCCACCACCGAGCCGATCGTCACGGTCACCTCCGGCAGTTTCTGTGCTCCCACGCCTGCCGCGCGGCACCCGAGACTCCGGGGCCGCGCGGCAGAGGCGTGGTGGTCGAGCCTCATCAACCTGGCTGGATCCTAGCCGGGTTGAAAAAAGCTCATTAGAACAGAATGTCGGTCACGCCCGACAGGTCCGGTCCGTGCTGCTGCTCGGCCGCACCCCCGGAGAGCGCGCCGGTGACCGGGCTGGTGACGTCGTGCAGGCCGGTGGAGCCGGTCAGCCCGTCCACGGTCGAGGTGACGCCGGTCAGCGTGTGGTCCAGGCCGGTGCCCGCGGTCAGCCCGTCCGTGATGCCGGTGACGCCGCTGGTCACGCCGCCGACCGTGCCGGTCACGCCGTGCAGCGTGCTGCCCACGGTGTCCAGGCCCAGACCGGCCGTGCCGAAAACGGTGTCGCCGAGACCCGCGACCGTGCCGTCGAGGCCGCCGACCGTGCTGCCGACGCCGGTCACGGTCGAGCCGAGGCCCGCGCCGTCCGCCACGTCGTACACCGTGCCGGTCAGCTCGTTGACCGGCGAGTTCACCGCGCCGTCGATGCCGGTCACGTCCGCGTCCAGCGTCGCGGACAGGTCACCGTCCGGGCCGAGGGGCACCTCGACCAGCGCCTCCGCGCTCGTGCCGAGGCCGAGACCGGAGAGCGCGCCGACGCCGACCGCGACGCCACTGTGGTCGATCACCAGGCCCGCGGCCGCGGCCGTGTTGCCCAGGTCGCCCGGGGCGTGCGTACCGGCCGACAGGTGCGCGGTCACCGACTGCAGCTGCGCCACCGCGGTCGCGGAGACGGTGGCACCGGCCTCCGCCTCCACCGCCGCGGTCGGCAGCGCCAGGCCGGCCAGGCCCGGCACGGCCGCGTAGTCGACCACCAGCGGGACCACGTCCTGCACGTCGGCCGGCGTGATGTCGCCCAGACCGGCCGCGCACAGCGCCGCCTCCGGGTCCAGCTCGAAGATCGACCGTGCCTGCGGGTCGGTGATCAGGTTCAGTACGAAGTCGTGCAGCGTCGAAATCATCGTGCGCCAAGCCTCTCAGGGATTCGCGGTGGTCGGGCAGCGGCTGCCGAACACCGAAGCTAGTGCCGCGCGACCCGCCGAACATCGGGGACGAGACCGGGTTCCGCACCCACCCCCCTGGGGACCCCCGGGGTGGGGGATGGGGGATTAGGGGGTCCGGAGGCCGCCGTTTTTGTGGGGTCCGTCCCCCGGTGGCTTTCTGGTACGAACAGTGCAGCCCGCCGATCAACGCGGCCGGTACGGCAGCCATCCCGTTCCGGCGCCGGCGGGCAGAGCCCACCGTGGCCGCGGCCGGACTCCGTCTGCCTGGCCGGCCGTGTGAGCGTGTGCCCACGCGCCACCACGGAGGGCTCGGTCTCTCCCGGGTAGGGGTGCCCAGGGAAGGCACGAGGGATGGGGCGGGCGTCCGCGGCTCATGCGGGCGCCCGCCCAGCGAGGAGACGAGGGGGAGGCGGCATGGCGTACGTGCTCGGCATCGACATCGGCGGCACCCACGTCACCGCGGCCGCCAGCGTCCTCGGCGACGGCGTCTGGAAACGTCCCACGCCGGTCCGGCTGCGCGGCGACTCCGACGAGGCGCCCGCGGTCCTGCACGTCGACCCGGAGGGCGCGCTGCAGGTCGGCGACCCGGCCGAGCGCGGCCCGGTGCTGCGCCCCGGCGTGGTCGCCCGCGAGTTCGCCGGCCGGATCGGCGCGGACGCGCCGGTGCTGCTGCGCGGCGAGCGCTGGTCACCGCAGACGCTCACCGCGATCGTCGCGCGCCGCGTCACCGACCTGGTCCGAGGCCGTGAGAGCGAGCCGCCGGTCCGCGTCGTGCTGGCCCACCCGGCCACGTTCACGGCACATCACGTCGCCGCGCTGCGCGCCGCGCTCGCCGACGTCGGCCTGGCCGCCGAACCGCTGCCCGAGCCGGTCCTCGCGGCCGAGGGGCACGCGGCCCGCGGTGGAGCGGACGCCCGCGCGCTCGCGGTGCTCGCGGTCGGCGGCACCAGCTACGAGGCGTCCGTCGTTACGCGGACCAACCCGATCACGTACGCGGTGCGTGCCTCGCGGACCGGCGCGCAGCAGCTCGGCGGCGCCGACCTGGACGAGGTGCTGGCCCAGCACGCGTACGACGCGCTGCGTCTCCAGATCGCGCCGCTCGCCGGCGACCCGGACCGCCACCTGCGGATCCTGCACGACCTGCGGGCCGAGGCCCGGTACACGCGCGAGCAGCTCAGCCACGCGGACGACGCCGAGATCATTCTGCCGCTGCACCCCGGCGAGACCCGCCTCACCGTCACCCGGGCCACGCTGGAGACGCTGCTCCGGCCGCTGCTCGACCACACCGCCGCCACGCTGGCCCGGCTGGTGGCGGTGGCCGGGGTGCCACCGCACCACCTCGGCGGCGTGCTGCTCACCGGCGGCACCGCGCACACGCCGCTGCTGACCGAGCTGGTCGCCGCGCACCTGCCCGGCGTCACGCCGTTCCCGCCGGGCGGCACCACGCTCGTCGCCGAGGGCGCGGCCGCGGTCGCCGCCCAGCTCGCGGCCGGGCTGCACGACGCGCCGCCGGACACCGGCCGGCGCGGCGGCGGGGTGTGGGAGCCGGAGCCGGGGCAGGAGCCGTCCGTGCTGCCCGCACCGGTCTCCGAACCGCGCATCCAGCTGCCGGACGCACCACCGCGGCCACCCGTGCGGATCAGCACGCCGGATCTGCCCGGCCGCCGCCGTACCCGCAGGGCGCAGGGCATGAACGCGGGCGCGGCCGCACTCGTACTCGCAGTCGGGGCACTCGCGCCCGGCATACCGATCGGTTGAGGAGAACGGTGACGATCCGCACCATGACACCGTCCTGGCTGGTGCTCGACGAGCAGGTCGCGCGACTCTGCGACGACCTCGCGGCCGGGCCGGCCGGCCCGCTGCGCCTCAGCCTTCAGGCGCCCGGCGGGTACGGCAAGACCGCGCTGCTGTCCTACCTGGCCGGTCTGCTGCGGGAGCACGACGTACCGGTGATCGACGCCTGGACCGACCCGCTGGACGGCGCGGACGACGATGCGGTGCTGATGATCGACGACGCCCACCTGCTCGACGAGGGCCGTCTGGCCGCGCTGCACCCGCTGACCGCCGGCCGCCGCCGGCTCGTGCTCGCCTACCGTCCCTGGCCGCGCCCGGCCGGCCTGACGTCGCTGCTGACCGTGCTGCGCCGGGAACGCCCGCCGGTGCTGCTCGGCCCGTTCACGCCGGACCAGACCGCGCGCGCCGTGCACGCCTGGACCGGCGGTGCGCCCGCCGGTGACCTGGCCGGCCGGGTGCACCGGCTCAGCGGCGGCGTGCCGGGCATCGCACACCGGATCACCGCGGTGCTCGCGGCCGGGCCGGAGCTGACCGACACGTCGCTGCTCCAGTTCCGCGCCGACCTCGACCATCTCGACCCGGACGTACGCCGGCTGCTGCTGGCCACCGCGGCCGGTGGCGCGCTGCCGATCGGCGTGCTCGCCGAGCTGCTCGGCCGGGACCCGGCCCGGATCGACGAGCTGCTGGAGGCCGCGCGCGCCACCGGCCTGCTCGCGCTGGACGACACGCTCGTCCCGGCCGCCCGGCAGGCGGTCACCGCGCTCGGCCCGGTCGCGCACCGCGCGGACCTGTGGCAGCGTCTCGCCGCGCTGCAACTGGCCCGCGGCGACGGCACGCTCACCGTGGCCCGCTCACTGCTCGACGCCGGCATCGGTGGCAGCGGGCTCGCCCCGGCGTTCCAGGCGGGTGCGGAGGAGGCGCTGGTCGCGGCACCGCAGATCGCGGCGCGGCTGTTCGCGGCCGCCGCCGCCGGTGGCGCGGCCACCGGCGCCCGGCACGCGCTCGCGACCGCGCTCGGCGGCGACCTGGACACCGCGCTGCGCCTCGCGGACCGGCTGGTCGGCGCGCCCGGTACCGGACCGGTCGCGGAGAACGACCGGGCCGCCGGTGCCGCGGTCGCGGCCGCCGTGCTCGCGCACCGCGGCCAGCTGGCGCACAGCGCGGAGCGGTACCGCTGGTCGCGCACGCCCACGTCCCGGTCGTTCGCGGCACTGGCCACGCAGGTCACCGGCGGCAGTTTCGCGATCGACGGTGCGGACGCCGCGGACGGGCCGCCCACGCTGCTGACAAACGCGGCCGCGATGATGGCCGACGGCATCCGGGAGAGCATCGAGGGTACGCCCGCGGCCGCGCTCGCCACGCTGGTGCAGGCCGCGGCGCTGCTCGAGCCGGCCGGACCCGCGGTGCTGCTGCCGGACAGCCCGGCCGCGCTCGCCGCGCTGGTCGCGCTCCACGACGGCGAGCTGGACGCGGCCGACGCCGTGCTCGATCGCGCGGTCACGGCCGGCATGGGCTCGGTACTCATGGCCCGCCGGCATCGGCTGCTGGCCGGCTGGATCCGGATGTTCCGCGGTGACACCGCGGCGGCGCACGAGCTGCTCACCGCGGCCACCACCGGTGGCGCACCGATCCAGCTGCGCGACGGGCTGTTCGCCACCGCGCTGCAGATCGGGCTGGCCCGGCGCACCGGCGACCTGCCGGAGATGCACCGCGGCTGGGCCGCCGCCCGGGAGACCGTGCTGCGCCACCCGGTCGACCTGCTCACGCTGCTTCCGCTCGGCGAGCTCGCGGTCGCGGGGGCACGGCTCGGCGAGCGCGCGGCGCTCGACGTACCGGTGCGGCAGGCTCTTGATCTTCTGGATCGGCTCGGCCGGCCGGCGCTGTGGCACGCCACGCTGCACTGGTACCTGCTCCAGGCGGCCGTGGTCGGCGAGGACGCCGGCACCGCGACCGTGCACGCGGACGCGCTCGCCGTGGACGCGGACGCCACCGCGCACACCGCCGTGCTCGCCGCCGCGGCGCGCAGCTGGTGCCGGCTGCTGACCGGCGACATCGACCCGGACGAGGTCGTCGCGCACGCCCGCGACCTGGCCCGCACCGGCCTGGCCTGGGATGCGGCCCGGCTCGCCGGCCAGGCCGCCGCCCGCACCGCGGACCGGCGTGCCATGGTCACGCTGCTCGACACCGCACGCCTGCTGCAGGGCCGCCAGCCGGGCCCGCGCACCGACAGCGCATCCGAGCCGACGCCGACCGGTCAGCTCTCCGCGCGCGAGCAGGAAGTGGCGGAACTGCTGCTGGCCGGGCTCACCTACAAGGAGATCGGCGACCGGCTGTTCATCACGCCCAAGACCGTCGAGCACCACGTGGCCCGCATGCGCGCCCGGCTCGGCGCGCCCAACCGCGCGGAGCTGCTCGCCCGCCTGCGCGCCACGGCCTCCCGAAAGGCGCCGGAATGACGAAGCCCGCCCTGATCATCCTCATCCCGGCCGGTGCCGGGCTGATCGCGTACGCCGCCGGCAACGCGGTCGCCCGTGCCGGCGCCGCTGAGACCCCGTTCTCCCCCCAGATCGTGTTCGCGGCCGTCCTCGGCGTGCTCGTGCTGATCGCCAGCGCGGTCGTGATCTGGCTCGCCCGCCAGGTCCGGGTGGCCGCGGCCTACGCCGAGGACCTCGCCGCGGTACGCGTGCCCGACCTCACCCGCCGGATCCGCGCCGGTGAACCCGTCGACCCCGCGACCACGCTGCCGGCACCGCACGGCGGGCCGTTCGCGCGGCTCGGCGAGGCACTGCACGCGCTCGCCTGCCACGCGGTCGACGCGGTCACCGCGGAGACGATCAGCCGGGACGCGCAGCAGCTCGCGCTGCGCGTCGGCCGGGACAACCAGACGCTGCTGCACCGGCAACTGACCATGCTGGACGAGGTGGAGAGCCGGCAGACCGACCCGGACGAGCTGGCCCGGCTGTTCACCATCGACCACCTCGCCGCCCGCATGCGCCGCAACGTGGAGAAACACCTGACGCTCTCCGGCAGCACACCGGCCCGTCGCTGGCGCCAGCCGGTGCCGATGCTGGACGTGCTGCGCGCGGCCGCGGCCGAGGCGACCGACTATCACCGGGTGGACGTGGCCCCGGTCAGCGGGCCGGTGCTGCTCGGCCGTGCACTGATCGACGTCACCCACCTGCTGGCCGAGCTGATCGACAACGCGCTGGCCGCGGCGCCCGGGCAGCAGGTGCGGGTGGTCTGCACGCCGATGCGCGGCGAAGTGCTGATCTCGGTGCGGGATCTGGGACCGGCCATGGACGCGGCCGCGCTTTCGGCGGCGAACGAGCTGCTGCGTGCGCCGGCTACCGCCAGTGAGCAGCAGCGGGGGCACGGGCTGCATGTCGCGGCACGGCTGGCGCAGCGGCGAGGGATCACGGTCACGCTGCAGACCGGCGCACAGGGGAGCACGGCCACGGTCCTGATTCCGGCGGATCTGCTGGCGGCGGCCCCGGCCGCCGCCGTGCCCGCCCGCGGCGGTCCTGCCGGCGGCCCGGCCGGTGGGACCGTCGCCGTTCCGGGTGCGCGCGCGGGGTTGCGTCGAGGCGCAGATGCCGCCCTATAGGCCGGCTGCCGCCTCAGCTCCGGCCTCGGGAGCGGTGCGGGGCTCGGCGTCGCGTGCGGGTGCGGCTTCGCCGGCGGCCATGGCTTCGCCCGCGAGGATGGCTGGGCCTGTGGCCACGGCTGGGGCCGCGGGCCTGACTTCGGGTGCGGGCGCGGCGTCGCCCGCGGATGCGGCCTCGCCGCCGGCGGGCGCGGTTTCGCGCGCCGCGCCGGCTGCGGGGCCGGCCTCGGCCGCGGAGGAGGCCTGGTATGACGACGCGGCCGGGCCGGTGGTGCGTCCGTACGCGGTCACTCGCGGTCGTACCCGCGCCACCGGCGACCTCGACCTGGTCACCCTCATGATCACTACCGGCAAGGGCGCGCGCAGCGGCCGCGCGCTCCCGCCGGAGCAGCGCGAGATCCTCCGCCTCTGCCACAGCCCGCACTCCGTCGCCGAGGCCGCCGCCCACGCCGGCCTCCCGCTCGGCACCACCCGCGTCCTCCTCGGCGACCTGGTCACCGCCGGCCTGGTCACGGCCTGGGAGCCGCCCACCACCGCACCCACCGAGAAGATCCTCCGCCGCGTGCTCGTCGGCCTGCGCGCGCTGTAGGGCACGCGTGGCACCTCCGCGGGCCGTAGGACACCGGTCAGGCGCCGGAGAAGAACGGTTCCAGCAGCGCGAGCAACTCCCGTGGCCGGTCCAGCGGGATGATGTGCCCGCAGTCCGGGATGACGTGACCGGTCAGCGTGTCCGCGATCGGAGCGAGCTGGCGGTGCAGCGCGTCGCCGACCGGCCGCGCGCCGATCGCCAGGGCCGGCACGACCAGCCGCCTGGCCGCGGCCTCGTCCGCGATCTGCGCGCCGCTCACGCCGAGCGCCCGGTAGTGCGCGAACGCGCAGCGCAGCGACTCCTCCCCGGTGTAGGCGCTGATGAACGCGTCTCGCACCTCCGGAGCCACCCCCGCGCCGGAGTGGGTGCCCGAGCGCAGGAAGAAGTCGAGGTAGGCCGCCTCGTTGCCGGCCAGTGCACGCTCGGCCAGCCCCGGTACGCCATGGAAGCCGAACCACCAGGGCGGGCCGCCGGCCAGGAACGCCTCCGCGCCGGGCAGCGGGCCGGCCAGCGACTCCATCACGGCCAGCCGGCGTACCCGCGCGGGATGCCGCATGGCGAGCAGGAAAGCCGGTGGTGTGCCGAGGTCGATGCCGGCCACGTCCGCGACCGGCTCGCCGAGCGCGTCCAGCAGCGCGATCGCGTCCGCGGCAATCGTGGCCACGTCGTAGCCGGAGTCCGCGCGCGTGGTCCCGCCCAGCCCGCGCAGGTCCGGCGCGATCACCCGGTGCGTGCGGGCCAGCGCCGGAATGACGTCCCGCCACACCCGCCAGGTGTGCGGGAACCCGTGCAGCAGCAGCGCCGCGGGCCCGCGCCCGGCGATCGCCACGTTGATCTCGATGCCGTTCGCCAGCACCCGGAATTCCTCCATGCCGGCAACCGTAGGAACGGATCAGCGGCGCCGGAAGAACGCACCTTGCCGCGCGGTGGTTACCCCGAGGTGCGGTGCTAGCGTGGGGTAACCAACGGTTACCCCACGGCCTGGAGGCTCCGGTGACGCGCGGCGACATCTTCGATCCCGCCTGCCCGACCCGCCTGCTGCTGGACCGGGTCGGCGGCAAGTGGGTGGCGATGGCCGTCAAGGTGCTGGCCGAGGCACACCCCGGCGAGCTCGGTTTCGCGGAGCTGGAACGCCGCATGCCCGGCGTCTCGCACAAGATGCTCGCCCAGACATTGCGCACACTGGCCGGTGACGGCCTGGTCATGCGTCGTGTCGAGCCGGTTATCCCGCCGCGCGTCCACTACCGGCTCACCCCGCTCGGTCTGTCGCTCGACGCTCCGCTGGCCGTGCTGCGGGAATGGGCGGAGACGCACATGGCCGAGGTCGCCGCACACCGGCGCATCGCGTCGCCCGCGGAGTGACCTGCCCGGCCGCCACCTCGGCCGGGTCGTCACGGGCCGGCGCGCATTCCGCTGTGGCCGGCGGTGACTTCGGCATCTCATTGCGGCGTCGGTCGCGAAAGAATCGCCCGTCGCTTTTCCTTCCGTCGGCGGGGCAGAGCCCGGCCACCCTGGGCGAGGTGGCCGGGCCCTGTTTTACTGGGGGAAGAGATGCCTCAGTGCTTCTTGACCCAGCCGACCTTCTGGCCGGCGACGCTGAGCGCCTTGCACTCGGTCACGTCGGTGTTGTTCAGCACGTTCGACAGCACGTTCACGTCCAGGCCGCAGATCGTCGCCGCGACCGGCACGGCCACGTTCTGCAGGACGGTGACCTCGTTGCCGGTCAGCACGTTCTCCACCGTGACGTCCACCAGGGTGCCGCTGCCCGCGGCGGCCGGGCCGGCGATGGTGAGCCCACCGAACGTCGCCGCACCGGCGAGGGCGAAACCGGCGACAACCTTGGAGATACGACGCATTCTGTTTTCCTCCACTGCGATCGAAGAACGTTTCCGGGGGATTTGTTGCGCTTGCGGCCGCACCGTCTCAATACCCGTGCCGCAGTTCCGTAACCTCAATTAATCGCAATGTCGGATGGCAAGCGAAGCTATTGACTGAGCCTGTGGCCGGCTATCTAATAATCGAATTCACCTTATCCGTGAATTCATTTCAGAATACGTCTTCCGGTTGCGCTCCGGGCCGCCTCGGCGCCGAGCGCCCGGGTGTTCTCCCGGAACCGGGTAACTTTGCGGGGCTTCCGGCTGCCCGGGCTGGGAATCGGCCGGCAGCGGCGCCGGTGTCCCGGCCGGCCAGTGAACGATCGGCGGCCGCTCGATCGACCGCCGCTCGGAGCGGCGGCAACGTATCGATACGTCAGGTCTCCACCTCGGCCGGCCGGATCGGGCACGACTCGCCGAAGCCGCGGCGGATCGAGCGCGTGATGAACACGTCGGGGCGGTAGCGGCGCACCGCCGGCGCGGTGCCCGGGGTGCGGGCCTGCTGCCAGAGCGTGGCGATCAGGACGTTGCCGGTGGCCAGGCCGCCGGCGGTGTGGAACAAGGGTTTGACGTCGGCGTGCGTCGCGTGGCGGCCACGGCGGAGATCAGGACCGCGAGACCGATGCCCAGCTTGATGAGCACCCTGGCGTAGTTGACGTCCAGATCGGCGGCGTGGCGGACGCCCGCCAGGGCGAGGCCGGTGACGAACTGGACCGCGGCCCCGGTGCGCACGATGCCGGTGGCGAACTGTGCCTGCTGGCGTATCCGCAGGAAGAACGTGCCCGACCCGATCCAGCGCCGGATCGGTACGGCCGTGCGGGCCGTTTTCGACACCGCGCCGTAGCGACGCGCCGAGCGTGTCGCCGACGATCACGAATTAGAAGATCGTCATAATGTCGCCGTGGAGACGGCGCGGTTCGATGCGGCAGCGGCACGGGTTGCGGAGGACCGGGGTGACTTCGACGCGGCGATCGCGCTGGTCGGGCCGTTCGGCGAGTGTTTCAGCGACGACCTCGACCGGCACGAGGCACATCTGTGGCACGTCGACCTGCTCGGCCGGGCCGGCCGGCTGGCCGAACTGGAGCAGATGAGCCGCACCGACGAGCACGCGCGCCGCCGGCTGAACCGGCTGCTCTACCGCAAGGGCCGGGCCGCCGCGCTGCGCCGTCGCGCGCTGGCCGGCGACAAGCTCGCGTTCTACCTGCTGGTCGGCCTGCATTACGCGCGCGGCCGGCACGCGGAGGCCCGCCGCGCCATCATGGAGATCGACCCCACCGGCCGGCACGCGATAGAGGCGGGGCCCGCGTTCGCGGAGCCCGGCCGCTACCTGTAATTGGTCAGGCGCCCGGCTCCCGCTCCTGGCGTGTGCGCCGCTTCCTGAACCAGGCCGCTGCCGCCGCTATCCCGGCGACCACCGCTGCGATGATCATCTGTTCTCCTCAGGCCGGGATGGAGACGTGAGTGAGGTCCTGGGAGACCTGCCAGATCTTCCCCGCGTCGTCCACCGGGCGCAGCGGGCGGTAGAGCCGCCGCTCGGCGGGCGCGCCGCCCAGGCCGCCGGGGCCGCTCGGACCGTAGAACCGGCCACCCCCGGCGTCCGGGGCGGTGGCGGCCATCAGCGCGGGCAGTGCTGCCGTGCCGGGGGTGCCGACCAGAATGCCGCGGCGCGAGAGCGCGCGGATCCCCCGTTGTTGCGGGGCCTCCCGGAGCCGGCCGATCTCCGGACGCGCCCGCATCAGGTTCGTCGGGCTGATACCCGGGTGCGAGACGTTGCTGGTGACGCCCCAGCCGCCGGCCTGGCTACGCCGGTCCAGCTCCAGCGCGAACAGCCCGAGCGCGATTTTTGACTGACCGTACGCGCCCATGGCCCGGTACGAACGCTTCCAGTTCAGGTCGTCCCAGTTGATGCGGCCCGCGACGGTCGACACGCTGAGCTGCGAGGTGACCCGGGCCCGGCCCGCGCGCAACAGCGGCAGCAGGTGCCCGACCAGCGCGAAGTGCCCCAGGTGGTTGCTGCCGAACTGCAACTCGAAGCCGTCCGCCGTACTCTTCCGCCGCGGCGGCATCATCACCCCGGCGTTGTTGATCAGAATGTGGATCGGCCGGTCCTCCGCGTGCAGCGCGGCACCGAGCGCCGCGACCGACGCGAGCGACGACAGGTCCAGGTCGCGCAGCGACAGCGTCGCCCCCGGATGCTTCTGCCGGATCCGCGCGATCGCGGCCTCACCCTTGACCCGGTTGCGGACCGGCATGACGACCTCGGCGCCGGCGGCGCCCAGCCGGGTGGCGATCTCCCGGCCGACACCGTCGCTGGCTCCGGTCACGACCGCGCGTTTCCCGGACAGGTCCGGGACGCCGTACTCCGGTTGAATGCGTGCCATGGTGTCACTCCCTCGTCGGCCACTGGTGCTTTCGAGGATGCGGGCCATGCCCAGCACGAACCACGGACGGCCGATCCCCCTCTCGGCGGCAGGCGGCAGCCTTCCGCCGCCGCGGCTGCCGCTCACTGCTCCGCGGACACCGGGCTCCGATCGATCACCGGTTCCTCGAGGTGGGTGCGGGCCTCGATGTCGTCGACGGCCGCGACCAGTTCCTGTCGTGAACCGCGAGTACGCCGGAACCGCCGCCGGATGCGCGCGAAACCGGTCCCGGAACAGCGGTGCCGGCCGCTCGTTCGGCGAGCCGGCCAGCCGGTTGACCTCGTCCAGCCCGGCACCCGCGGCGCACGGCAGAATGGGCGTCATGGTCCACCAACACCACGCGATCGACTACGTCGAGCTGACCGTCACCGATGTGGAGGCGGCGAAGCGCTTCTACGGTGACGCGTTCGGCTGGCGGTTCAACGACTACGGCCCCGCCTACGCCGGCATCCGCTCCCCGCACGACGACGCCCCCGAGGTCGGCGGCCTGAACGCCACCGGCGAGCCCCGCCGTGGCGGCCCCCTCGTCCTCCTCTACTCCACCGGCCTCGACGCCACCGCCACCGCGGTCCGCGACGCCGGCGGCACCGTCACCGAGGGCCCGTACGACTTCCCCGGCGGCCGCCGCTTCCACTTCACCGACCCCAGCGGCAACGAACTCGGCGTCTGGTCCGAGCACTGACCGGCGAACCGGTGCGAATCGCCGTCATCGGTGTCCCCGGCTCCGCCGGCGGTGTCGGTTCCTGCGGCGGCACGTTCATCCGGCGGCGCGGCGATGAATCTGAAGAGGTGGCCATCAAGCTGCATCACCATCACCTGAGCATCGCGCCGATCCTGGCCCACTACCGCGCGACCGGCCGGGTCCGCACGATCGATGCCACCGGCACGGCCGGCCAGATCCTGGCCGAGATCCTCCGATGAGCGGCAGGTATCTGGACGAGGCGGATCTGGCGTTTCTGGCCGGGGTCACCAAGGCAGTCGCGCCCGGGCGGGTGGTGAACGCGGTGGCGATGGTCGCGGCGTGGCGGGCGCATCTGGCGAAGTTCGAGGACGATCTGCTGCTGTCTCCGGATGACCGCCGCGTCTGGGGCGCCCACGACCTCGTCGCGGCGCTCTGCGTCCGGGACTGGATCGCGGAGGTTTCCGCGCTGCTCCCGTCGGATCTGCGGCACCGCTACGACCGCACCGTCGCGGAGATCGACGATCGCTTCCGGGGGTTCACCGAACCCGACGTCGACGGCCTGGTCGAGCGGGCCGCCGACTTTCCCGACTCGATGCACGACTGGTGGTGGTTCCGGCTGCCCCGCACCGGCCCGGTCCGCGACGACCTGGAGCGGAGCCGGGGATGACAACCGCCGCTCACCGGGTGGGTGAGCGGCGGGACGACGGCTCAGGCATCGGTGTAGAGGACCGCGTCGATCTCGATCTGGAAGCCCTCGAGCGGGACCGGGAGCGTGGTGCGGGCCGGGAGGTTCTCGGTGCCGAGGAACTCGGTGTAGATCTCGTTCATCTTCGGGAAGTCGGTGAAGTCGCGCAGGTAGACGCCGACCCGGACGGCCTGGTCGAGGGACGCGCCGGCGGCCTCGGCGACCGCGGCCAGGTTGGTGAAGGCGAGGCGGGCGGCGGCCTCGAAGTCGTCGCGGATCCAGGTGCCGTCCGGGTGGACCGGGCAGGCGCCGGCCAGGTAGACGAAGTCGCCGGCGACGACGGCCTGGGAGTACGGGCCGCCCGGCTGAGCTGCCTTGTCGGTGGCGATGATCTTCTTGGGCACGGTGAACGCCTTTCTACACAACGGGAAATCGAGGAAACTGTTCGGTCAGACCATCCGCGCTGACCAGCGGATCAGCCAGCAGTGACCGCAGCGTGAGCGTCCGGTCGTGCAGTGCCCGGCGCTGGGCCGGGGTGAGCGGGATCCAGGACGGCGGCGGTTCCGGCAGGCGCGCGGGGAGCAGCCGCCCGCCGACGTAGGTGGCCTCGTTGACCAGGCGCTGTGACGCGGCACGGCGCTGCTGGTGTGCGTCGACCACCTCGAACGGGCCGTCGCGCAGCGTGAACACCGCGATGTCCGCGGGGGCGCCGACCGCGAGCGTGCCGGCGGCCAGCCCGAGCACACGGGCCGGGACGACGGTGGCGCGCGCGATCACGTCGGGCAGCGGCATACCGGCCGCGAGCATTTTGGTCAGCGTGGTCGGCAGGTCGAAGACCGGGCCGTAGAGACTGCGCGCGTGCAGGTCGGAGCTGAGCGTGTGTGGCACGAGGCCCGCCCGCAGCTGCGCGTCCAGCACGTCGAAGGCGAAACCCCCGGAGCCATGACCAAGATCAAAAAGCACCCCACGCCGGTACGCCTCCGCTAGCGCCGGATGGGCCGGCGTGGAACCGGCGGCTATCGCGCTCGCGCAGTGCGTGACCAGGTCGCCGGGCCGGAGCAGCGCGAGCACGTCGGCGAGCGCGGGCGGCGAGGTACCGATGTGGACCATCACCGGCACGCCGAGCGCGGACGCGGCGGCGAGGCCGCGGCGCAGCGGCTCCAGGCCGTTGCCGCCGACCGTCTCCCGGTCCATCCGCACCTTGATACCGCGCACCAGGTCGCGGTGCGCCGCGATGGTGGAGATCGCCAGGTCGACGTCGCAGTGCGCGAGGTCGCGCGCCTCGCCGGTCCGGCCGGCCAGCCCGACCGCGGAGATGTTCAGGAACGACGCGATCCGCACCCGGCTGCGCGCGGCCGCCTCGCGGAACCCGCCGAGCGTGAATGCACCCGCGGAGCCCGCGTCCACCCAGGTGGTCACGCCGGAGTACCAGGCGACCGGGTCCGGGTCGATGCCCCAGTAGCCGCCGCCCGCGTGCACGTGCGTGTGCAGGTCGACCAAGCCGGGCGTGACGATCTTCCCGCGTGCGTCGACGATCTCGCGCGCGCCCGTGGCGTCCAGCGACGGGGCGACCGCGGCTATCCTGCCGTCCCGCACGCCCACGTCGAACGTGCCGACGTGCTCGCCGCCGACGTCCACGACGTGCCCACCGACGAAGACCAGATCCATCGGGTACGCCTCGGCGGCCCCCGCCGCCCCGCCACTCACGACCGCACCGCTCCGGCCACGCCGGTCCCCGCGCCGGTGGCCGGTCCGGTAGCGCCGGTCCCCGTGACGACCGTAGCGGCCGGGCCGGTGGCCGCCGCCGTGATCGCCAGGCGGTAGAGGCGCGTCGGCCGGCCCTTGCGGCTCACCTGTGCGCTGCCCTCGTCGATGACCAGGCCGCGTTCGCTGAGTTTGCGGATCAGCCGCCGCCCGCTCGGGTCCGTGATGCCCAGCGACGTGGCCAGCTCGCCCGGCGACACCGGGCGCCCGGCCAGCCCGCGCTCGATCGCGGCGAGGCGGGACAGCGTGCCCGCGCTCAGCCCGACCTCCGCGGCCAGATCCTCCAGGCCGGCGTCGTGTGCGCGGTAGGTGAACGTCAGTGCGGTGCTGCCCGCGCCCATCGGTCCGATGACCAGCCCGGAGTCCTCGATCAGGTACGCCCCCGGCGCCGGTTCCTGCTCGGCCCGCGCGGCGGCGCGCTCGGCCAGCGCCACGCAGGTGCGGGCGGACGCGCCGATGCCGAAGCCGGCCACCACCCGTACCCCCAGTGTCTCCTGTGCCCTGGACAGCACGTCCAGGTCGACCCAGCGGTGGGTGACCGCCTCGAACAGCGCGCGGTGCGCGAAGACGACGACGCCGCGCCGGTCGCGGTTCTCGATCCAGCAGTCGGCGAACTCGGGCGTGTTGAGCAGCAGGTTCATCAGGCCTATTCGGGCGCGGTCCGGGTCGGGGGAGTTCGGCGCGACCAGGAACACGCCGGCCGCGAACCGCAGCTCGTCGGCTTGTTTCGACTTGACCCGCAGCGCGAGCTGATGCAGCTCCGCGCGGATGGTGGCGATCTCCGGCTGCGCGGTGACCACGGTGGCGCCCTCGATGCCGGCCGCGATCACACCGGTGCGGACGCTGATCACCAGCGGCGCGGCGGCCCGGCGATGGAAGTCGATGATGTCCGGGACGGTCTGCGACTCGTCGAACGGCAGGCCGGCGACCGCGGTGCGGTCCAGGCCGAGCGCGTCCGCGACCTCGTCGATCGTGTCCTGGGCGAACGTGTCGATGCTGACCGGCGTGCCGGGGATGCCGGCGGCGAGCGCGCGTCCCCAGGCGAGCGCGAGGTCGAGCGCGGCGGAGCGGGTGACCGCGACCGGCAGGCTGCTCGGGATGACCTCGCGGGCCCGGGCGTACGGCATCGGGCCGAGCAACAGCCCGTCCACCCGCTTGCGGCGCAGCAGCTCGCCGACGCGCGGGCGGATCTCCGGCTCGTTCTCGTAGGTGATCCACTCCAGCGTGGCGCCGGTCAGCGTGCGCACGGCCGCGTCGAACCGCGCCCGATGACTCGCGTGGATCACGAGTCCGATGACCATCGCCACGGGGCCGCTCCTCACCTACGATCGGGTCCAATATTCGATCAGGTTCGAAAATAGTGCGCTAAAGCTCGACTAAGAGTGGGGCCTCGGCCCGCGCGGGTCAAGCCCGTCCTGCGAGAAGGGTGTCACAGTGAGCGTCATCGACTGGCGTACCAAGGGATTCTTCGTCCCGGGGCCGCCGATATCCGACGAGGACTTCGTCGCCGCAGGTCACGACCTGTTCGGGGGTGCGTTCACGTACCCGTTGATGTTCGCCCGCCGCGCGGCGCTGGACGCGAACGTGGCCACAATGGCCGCGTTCTGCGCGCGGCGCGGTCTCATGTTCGCGCCGCACATCAAGACCCACATGAGCCCCACCCTGGTACGGGCGCAGCTCGACGCCGGCGCCTGGGGCGTCACGGTCGCCACCGCGAACCAGGCGCTGGCCGCGCATGCGATGGGCGTGCCGCGGATCCTGATCGCCAACCAGGTCCTCGACCCGACCGCGCTGCGCTGGGCCGCCGCACACGACGTCACGATCACCGTCGACTCGGTCGAGGGCGCGGAGATCGCCGCCGCCGCGGTCACCGGCGAGGCGGTCACCGGCTCAGCCGCCGGCGGCTCGGCGGCCGGTCCGGCAGATGGTGGCGCGGCAAGCGGGGGCGCGGCGGGTGGCACGCTGCCGGTGCTGGTGGAGCTGGGCCACGACGGTGGCCGGACCGGTGCCCGAACCATCGCCGGCCTGCTCGAAGTGGCCGAGGCGATCGGCGCGCGCCCCGGCCTGCGGCTGGCCGGCGTCACGGCCTACGAGGGCGGGCTGCCGCACGCCGGCGCGGTCGCCGCGTTCCTGGACCGGCTGCGGGACGCCGCGAACGCGGTGGCCACGCTGGTCGACGGCGACATCGTGGTCTCGGCCGGTGGCAGCGCCTGGTTCGACGTGGTCGCGGACCGCCTGGCCGGCCAGTGGATCCCGGACCGCACGACCGTGCCACTGCTGCGCTCCGGCGCCTACGTCAGCCACGACGACGGCTTCTACCGGGAGCGGACCCCGTGGAACCGGCTGGCCGGCGAGGGGGCGCTGCACGCGGCGCTGGGCGTCTGGGCGCAGGTGCTGTCCACGCCGGAGCCCGGTCTCGCGCTGGCCGGCATGGGCAAGCGCGACGCCCCGTACGACGAGGGCCTGCCGGAACCGCAGTGGATCCGCGCCGCCGACGGCACGGTGCGCGATGCCTCCGGACTGCGTGTGACCAGGATGAACGACCACCACACCTACCTGTCGACCGATGCCGCGCACGTCGTACCCGGTGATCTGGTCCTGTTCGGTATCTCGCACCCGTGCACCGCGTTCGACAAGTGGCGCGCGCTCCCGATCGTTGATCATGACGGACGCGTTTCGGGTGTGCTTCGGCCTTATTTGTGACCTCCGAAAGTCTTGACGTGCGCCGGAGCGCGGCCACACCCTAGTGGCCAACGATCAACGAACCATTTACGAGCCATGCGCGAAATATTTCCCCTGTGACGGAGGTCCGATGAAGAAGCGGATAGCGGGCGTCGCGCTCGCCGCCGCGCTGCTGACCGGCTGCGCCCCCTCCACCGGCACGCCGGAGGCGTCCGGCGCCGACGAGAAGACCGGCACGCTCCGCGTGTGGCTCTTCGACGAGCCGAACCGCGCGCCGAAGGAAGCGGTCATCAAGGCCGCGATCGACGAGTTCCAGGCCACGCACTCGGGCGTCACGGTCGACGTGCAGTACATCGCGGTCGAGACCCGGGGCGAACGCTTCAAGGGCGCGTTCAACGACCCGGCCAGCGCGCCGGACGTGGTCGAGTTCGGCAACACCGACATCGCCGAGTACGTGGCGGCCGGCGGCCTCGCGGACGTCACCGCGGACATCGACGGCTGGGCCGAGGGCGCCGACCTCGGTGCCGACCTGCGCGCCAGCGCCACGGTCGACGGCAAGCTCTACGGCCTGCCCTGGTGGGTCGGCGTGCGGGCGCTCTACTACCGCACCGACGTCTTCACCGAGCTGGGCCTCGAGCCGCCGACCACGATGGCGGAGCTGACCAGCACGGCCAAGACCATCCGCGAGAAGAAGCCGGAGCTGTTCGGCGTCGCGGTCGGTGGCAAGTACACGTTCGGCGCGCTGCCGTTCGTCTGGGCGAACGGCGGCGACATCACGGCGCTGAACTCGGCCGAGTCGCGGGCCGGCGTGACCGCGTACACCGATCTGCTGAAGGACGACAACTGCCCGCCGCAGCAGTGCGCGGACCTGACCGGCGGCAAGACCGTGGAGCTGTTCGCGGGCGGCAAGGCCGGCATGGCGATCCTGGGCAACTTCAACCGTGCCGCGGTCGAGGCCGGCGCCGCGAAGGGCAAGTACGCGGTGGTGCCGCTGCCCGGCATCACCGCCGGCTCGATCGCGCCCGCGTTCGCCGGTGGCAACAACCTCGGCATCATGACGAACACCCAACGCCGGACGCTGGCCGCGGACTTCCTGAAGCTGCTCGGCAGCCAGGCGTACCAGCTGAAGATGTACGAGGCGATGGGCAACCTGCCGACGCTGACCGCGGCGCGCACCGAGCTGGCGGCGCGGGACTCCTCGCTCAAGCCGTACCTGGACACGATCGCGGCCGGCACCAAGTTCGTCCCGGTCGACCCGGGCTGGGGCGCGATCGACAGCCAGGCCGTCATCCCCACCATGCTGCAGAACGTCGCGACCGGCCGGGCCACCGTGGACGCCGCCACCGACGAGGCCGCCGCCGCGGTGAGCGCGGCGCTGGAGAAGTAGTAGTGACAGCGATCGACGCGGGCCCGGCCGTCACCGTCCGGGCCCGCTCCCGCCGGAAGCGGCAGTTCGCGCCGCTGTGGATGCTGCTGCCCGCCGCCGCGGTGCTGCTGCCGCTGTTCGTCTACCCGATCTACCAGCTCGGCCTGCTCTCCGTGCTGGACTTCCGGCAGGCGCAGGTCAGCGGCGGTCAGCCGACCCGGTTCATCGGCTTCGACAACTACGCCGAGCTGATGTCCGCGCCGAGGTTCTGGTCCGTGCTCTGGGCGACCGTGGTGTTCGCGGCCGCGCTCGTGGTGGTCACGCTCGCGGTCGGCGCCGCTCTCGCGGTGCTGCTCACGAAGATCAGCCGGTGGGCCGCGATCGCGCTCTCGCTGGCCGCGATGGCCGCCTGGGCCGCGCCCGCGATGACCGGCTCCACGGTCTGGATGTTCCTCTTCGACACCAACCTGGGCCTGGTCAACCGGGTGCTCGGCTGGGAGGGACACAACTGGACGTACGAGCGGTTCTCCGCGTTCGCGCTGGTCGGCGCGGTCGTGGTGTGGCACTCGTTCCCGTTCGTGATGGTCACGCTGTACGCCGGCATCAAGGCGCTGCCGGAGCAGGTGCTGGAGGCCGCGCAGCTGGACGGCGCCGGGCCGTGGCGGTCGTTCTGGAGCATCACCGTGCCGATGCTGCGCCCGGTCATCGCGATCGTGGTCATCCAGTCGATCATCTGGGACTTCAAGATTTTCACGCAGATCTACGTGATGACGAACGGCGGCGGCATCGCCGGGCAGAACCTCACCCTCAACGTGTACGCGTACCAGCAGGCCTTCGCCTCCTCCGAGTACGGCCTGGGCTCCGCGATCGGCGTCGTGATGATGCTGATCCTGCTCGCCGTCACGCTGGTCTACCTGCGCATGCTGCGCCGCTCCGGGGAGCCGCTGTGACCCGTCGAATCGTCCCGAACACGATCGCGCTGCTGGTCGCGCTGGTCGTGGCGTTCCCGATCTACTGGATGGTGCTGTCCGCGCTGAAGCCGGCCGGGGAGATCCAGTCGGCCACGCCGGTGCCGTGGACGCTCCACCCGACGCTGGACAGCTTCCAGCGGGTGCTGCGGGTCAACGACTTCGGCCGGTACTTCGTGAACAGCCTGATCGTGGCGCTCGCCGTGGTCGCTCTGTCCGGTCTGGTAGCGTTCCTGGCCGCGGTCGCGCTCACCCGCTTCCGGTTCCGGTTCCGGTCCACGCTGCTGGTGCTGTTCCTGATCGCGCAGATGGTGCCGATCGAGGCGCTCACCATCCCGCTGTTCTTCCTGGTCC
Source organism: Catenuloplanes indicus (assembly GCF_030813715.1). Classification (NCBI taxonomy): domain Bacteria; kingdom Bacillati; phylum Actinomycetota; class Actinomycetes; order Micromonosporales; family Micromonosporaceae; genus Catenuloplanes; species Catenuloplanes indicus. Next base: position 3,665,726 of record NZ_JAUSUZ010000001.1, on the reverse strand, counting down.
GGGACCTGGGGGCGCTGAACACGCTGTTCTCGCTGATCCTGGTGCACTTCGCGTTCACGCTGCCGCTCGCGGTGTGGATGCTGCGCGGGTTCGTCGCCGCGATCCCGGACGAGATCGAGGAGGCCGCGCAGCTGGACGGGGCGTCCCGCTGGCAGATCCTCTGGCGCATCCTGTTCCCGCTGGTCGCGCCCGGGCTCGCGGCCACCGGCGTCTTCTCGTTCATCACCGCGTGGAACGACTTCCTGTTCGCGCGCACGTTCATCATCAGCGCGACCGAGAACCAGACGCTGCCGATGGCGCTGTTGGTCTTCTTCAAGCCGGACGAGAACGACTGGGGCGGGATCATGGCAGCATCGGTGCTGATGACCGTACCCGTGCTGATCTTCTTCCTGCTCGTCCAGCGGCGCTTGGTGTCCGGCCTGGCCGGGGCGGTGAAGGATTGATCCCGCGCCCGGCCTCGGCCACGTACTTCGACGGCGCCTTCACGCTGCGCCCGGACACCGTGCTGATCGCGCCGGAGTCGCTGGCCGGGGCCGCGGCCTGGCTGCGCGCCGCGCTCGGGCCACCGACCGGCTGCCTCCTGCCGCCGGCGGTGCAGTCCGTCGTGGCCGAGCCGGCGCCCAGCGGCGCGATCGTGCTGCGCCTCGACGAGCGAATGGCGGCCGAGGCGTACCGGCTGGCGGTCTCCGCGTCCCAGGTCACGGTCACCGGCGGGGACGCCGCCGGGGTGCACTACGGGCTGCAGACGCTGCGCCAGCTGCTACCACCGGCCGCGCTGCGCCGCGCCGAGGTGTCGCCCGGCCCATGGCTGCTGCCGGCGGTGGAGATCACCGACGCCCCCCGGTTCCGCTGGCGCGGCGCCATGCTGGACGTGGCCCGGCACTTCATGCCGGTGGCCGGTGTGCTGCGGCTGATCGACCTGCTCGCGCTGCACAAGCTGAACGTGCTGCACCTGCACCTCACGGACGACCAGGGCTGGCGCCTGGAGGTCCCCGGCTATCCGCTGCTCACCTCGGTCGGTGGCTGGCGGCCGCGCAGCATGCGCGGATCCAAGAAGCACGAGGAGTACGACGACCGGCCGCACGGCGGGTACTACACCGCGGACGACGTGCGGGAGATCGTGGCGTACGCGGCGGCCCGGCACGTCACCGTGGTGCCGGAGATCGATCTGCCCGGCCACGTGCAGGCGGCGCTCGCGGCGTACCCCCGGCTCGGTAACGGCCCTTCGCCCGCGGTCCGCGAGGCGTGGGGCATCTCCACGCACACGCTCAACGTCTCGGACGAGGCGCTGGACTTCTGCCGCGCGGTGCTGCACACGGTCTGCGATCTGTTCCCGTCGCCGGTGATCGGCATCGGCGGCGACGAGTGCGACCGCGGCGAGTGGCGCCGTAGCCCGGCCGCGGTCGCGCGCGCCCACGACCTCGGCATCGACCCGGACGACCTGCAGGCCTGGTTCGTCGCCCAGTTGGCCGCCGTGCTGGAGTCGCGCGGCCGCCGGACGTACGGCTGGGACGAGATCCTGGAGGGCGGTGCACCGGCGGGCGCGCTGATCGCGGCGTGGCGTGGCCCGGCCGCGGCCGCGTTCGCCGCGAACGCCGGCCATGACGTGGTCTCCTGCCCGGACATGCACGTCTATCTCGACTATCGCCAGTCCGACGACCCGGCCGAGCCGGTCCCGGTCGGCACCCGGCTCACCGTCGAGGACGTCTACGCGTTCGACCCGGTGCCGCCCGGCGTCACGTCGCCGGAGCGGATCGTCGGCGCCCAGGCGAACATCTGGACCGAGCACATGCCGGACGCACGCGCGGTCGACTACATGGCCTTCCCGCGGCTGTGCGCGCTGGCCGAGGTGGTCTGGTCCGGCCCGGGCCGCGACCCCGCCGGCTTCACCGGCCGGCTGACCACGCACCTGACCCGGCTGGACGCGCTCGGCGTCGAGTACCGGCGCCCGGACGGCCCACGGCCGTGGCAGACCCGTCCGTCCGCGCGCGGCAACCCGCTCACCGACGCGGAACGCCGCGAGATCATCGCCGCCCTGACCGCGCGGTTGCTCGGCTCCTGATCGAGCCTCCGGCCTGACCGGCACTCAGGCCGGACAGGCCGGGGTCGCCTCGTCCAGCCGCGCGGTCACCTTGTCGGACAGCTCGCCCAGCACGGCGAGCTCCTCCGCGCTCAACGCCTCGATGAACCACGACCGTACGTGCGCCACGTGCATGGGCGCCGCCGCCTCGATCGCGGCCCGCCCGGCCGTGGTGATCACCACGTCCGAGTAGCGGAGATCGTCCGGCCGGGTCTCCCGGGTGACGAAACCGCGCTTCTCCATCCGGGTGAGGTGGTGCGACAGCCGGCTCTTCTCCCAGCAGATGCGCTCGATCAGGTCGGTGGAACGCATGCGCCCGTCCGGCGCCTCGGACAGATGCACCAGCACCTCGTAGTCGGGAATCGACAGCCCACCCTCGGCCTGCAGATGCGCCGCCAGCTGTGCCATCAACCGGTTCTGCATCACGACGAACCGCCGCCAGTCCCGCTGCTCATCATCGCTCAGCCAGCTAGTCACCCCACCATGGTACGCGCTCCAGGTTGACACGTCATTCAATCGTTGTCCGTAAATGTGCTCGCGGAAGTCGGGCACCGGCCGGCGAGAACGGGCGCGGGCGTCGTGCCCTTGACCGGGTCTGTCGCGGGGTGACGCGGAGGCATCGACGTGATCCGGTTAACCTCCTCCGGCAGTAGGCAGCGCCACGCAGGGGAGCCGACATGGAGAAGCCCGAGCGCCAGCCGGACGGCAGGGACGCCGGCCCGTCGGGTGTGGAGCGTCCGGAGACGCAAGCCGAGGCCGGTGAGCGAGGGCTCGGTGGCTTCGAGGAGTCCGGGCAGCCACGTGCGCAGCGGGCGATCGTGTTGCGGGGGTTGTCGATGGCGGGGGCGCCGGAGGGCGGTGAGGCCGCGCCGGAGTCGGGGGCCGGAACGCTGCCCGCGGAGCGGTCCGCGGGAGCATCGGCCACCGTGGTGCCGGGGGCGAGTGCGCCCGGGCCTACGTTCGCGGAGCGCGCGCCGGAGGCCGGCGGGGCGGTTGCTGAGTTCGGGTCGGGTGCAGCCGGTCCGACGTTCGCGGAGCTGCCGGATCGGCCTGCCGGCGGCGCGGGGTCGGCGCCGGGGTCCCGACGTGCGGCGGAAGCGGCGTCCGTGGAGCGGGCCGGGGATGCGGCCTCCGGGCGCGTGGGGGCCGGGCCGGTGTCCGGGAGGCCGACGACCAGGCTGGCGGCGCCAACCGGTGCGGCGGGCGGAAGCCGCGCTCCCGGCGAAGGCGGCGCACTTGGTGAAGGCCGCGGCCCGGGTGAAGGTGGCGTTGTGCCGGGGGCGCGGTCGCGGCGGGTGGTGCCGTGGGTGGTAGCTGCCGGGATTCTGCTGGTGGTGGGGCTGGCGGCGGCGGTGGTGCCGGTGCTGGGGGAGGAGCGCGAGGCGGGGCCGGTGGCACTGCCGAGTGCGGTGGCGACGCTGTCCTGGCAGCTGGGGTATCCGTCGGGGCCGTCGACGGTGGCGCCGGGCACGCCGTCGCCGTCGCCGTCCGGAACGCCGTCGGTAACGGCCGGTCCGAGTCAGGGAAGTTCCACTTCCGTGGCGGCGCCGTCGCCCAGCCGGGCGCCGTCGACGAAGGCGCCGACGCCGGCGGGGCCGAAGACGAATCCGTCCGGGGTCAACATCGCGCGTGGGCGGCCGGTGTTCGCGTCCACGGAGGCGGACGGGACGCGGGCGGTGAGCGTGGTGGACGGAGACATGGCCACGCGGTGGAGCAGCGCGTACTCGGTTCCGGAGTGGATCATGGTGGATCTGGGGGAGACGTGGCGGATCAGCAGCGTCACGCTGTTCTGGGAGACCGCGTACGGGCGGGCCTACCGGGTCGAGGTGTCCGGGGACGGCAGTACCTGGAAGTCGATCTACAGCACCACCGCGGGTGCGGGCGGCACGGTGAAGGCGACCGCGCCGAAGAACACCACCGGGCGGTACGTGCGGCTCTACGGGACGGAGGTCGCGACCATCTGGGGCTTCAGCATCTTCGAGATGGAGATCCGCTGATCGGGCTCTTCGGTGACCGGCGACGGAACCGGTGCCCGCGGGAGCGTACGGGCAGCACCACGCCGGAAGCGGGAAAATGAATCTCCGCTATTCCGGCCGAAGGCCGTTGATCACCAGGGTGATCATCAGGCGGGCGTCGTAGCGCGGGTCGCCGGCGCCGATGCAGAGGTTGCCGATGCCGCGGAGCAGCGTGAGCGGGTCGATGCCGGGGATGATCTGGCCGGCCGCGATGCCGGCGTCGAGCAGGTCGGCGCAGACCGGTAGCAGGCGGTCCAGGAAGTACGCGTGGAGCGTGGCGAACGCGGCGTTGTCGGACTGGAGCGCCTCGGCCAGACCGTGCTTGGTGACCAGGAAGTCGGCGAACAGGTTGATCCAGGCGGCGAGCGCGGCGTGCGGCGTCGGGCCGGCGGCCAGCAACGCGGGACCGGCCTCGGCGCACGCCTCGACCTGATGCCGGTAGACCGCGACGATCAGGTCGGCGCGCGTGGGGAAGTGGCGGTAGATCGTGCCGACGCCCACGCCGGCGCGGGTGGCGACGTCGCGGACCGGCACGTCTACGCCGGACTCGACGAAGGCGGCGGCGGCCGCGTCCAGCAGCGCCTTCTTGTTGCGCTCGGCGTCGGCGCGCTTGCGTGGCGCGGGGGGGTCGGTGACCACCGTCACTCCTCTTGGCAAACGGAACATGGTTCCGTAACGTTGGTGCGGAACACGGTTCCGATTATTGGGCCGTCTGGAACTGGAAGGTACGTCATGACCACCAGCACGCCAAACACCGTTCTCACGATCCACCCGGTGATCCTGCCCGCCCCGGAACGCGGCGACGACCTGCAGGTGCGGATCTCGGCGCCGGCGACCGGCGGTGACCTGCCGGTCATCGTCTTCTCGCACGGTTACCACCAGTCCGCGATCGGGTACGGGCCGCTCGTCGATCACTGGGCCGCGAACGGCTTCGCGGTGATCCAGCCGACCCACCTCGACTCACTCCGGCTCGGCCTCGCGCCGGACGACCCACGCACGCCGGACATCTGGCGCACCCGGATCGACGACGTGACCCGGGTGCTCGACAACCTGGACGTGCTGGAGGCCGCGATCCCGGGCCGGTTCGACCGGGACCGGATCGCGGTGGCCGGCCACTCGTGGGGTGCGCAGACCGTGGGCGTGCTGCTCGGTGCCGGTGTCGTCGGCATGGAGGTCCCGGCCCGCGACCCGCGGATCTCGGCCGGTGTGCTGCTCGCCGCGACCGGCACCGGCGGGGACGACCTGACGCCGTTCGCGGCCGAGCACTTCCCGTTCATGAGCCCGGACTTCGCCGGGATGACCACGCCGGCGCTGATCGTGGCCGGCGACAAGGACCAGTCGATGCTGTCGGTGCGCGGCCCGGAGTGGTTCACCGACGTCTACCACCTCAGCCCGGCGCCGAAGAGCCTGCTCACGGTGTACGGCGGCGAGCACTCACTGGGTGGGATCGCCGGCTACGCGGTCACCGAGACCACGGACGAGAACCCGGAGCGGGTCGCGTTCATCCAGCGGGTGACCACGGCGTACCTGCGTGGCGAGACGCTGCCGGGAAGCGACGACCTCGGCCGGATCGAGTCCAAGTGAGCTTCGGGATCATGACGGCGCCGATGCAGGTCGGGTACGCGGACATCGCGCGCGTCTGGCGGGAGGCGGACGCGATCGAGGAGATCGAGCACGCTTGGCTGTTCGATCACCTCCTGCCGCTCGGCGGCGATCCGGACGGCCCGATCTACGAGGGCTGGACGCTGCTCTCCGCGCTCGCCGCGCAGACCCGGCGGCTGCGCCTCGGCCTGCTGGTGACCAGCAACCGCTTCCGCCCACCGGCGATGCTCGCCAAGATCGCGACGACGGTGGACGTGATCTCCGGCGGACGGCTGGACTTCGGCATCGGCGCCGGGTCCCGGCCGAACTATCCGCCGGCCCGGCGGGAGTACGACGCGCACGGGCTGCCGTACCACGACTTCGACCGGTCGGTGAACGCGCTCGGCGAGTCGCTGACCGTGATCCGCCGACTGTGGACGTCCGAGGCGCCGTTCGACTTCGCGGGCGAGCACGTCCGGCTGAGCGGCGCGTTCGGCAGCCCGAAACCGGTGCAGCGGCCGCATCCGCCCATCATGATCGGCGGACGGTCGTCGCCGGTGCTGCGCGTGGTCGCGGCGCACGCCGACCTGTGGAACATCGCGGGCGGCGGTGACATCGAGGATCTGGCCCGGCGGAGCCGGCTGCTGGAGCGGTACTGCGCGGAGATCGGCCGCGATCCGGCCACCATCACCCGGTCGATCCACCTGCCGGTCTCGTACGACGACCCCGGCACGACGCGGAACCGGATCGCGGAGGCACGGGACGCGGGCTTCGGCCACGTCGTCCTCGGCCTGCCGCCGTTCTACCCGGAGGGCGTGGCCGGATGGGTGGCGGACGAACTGATCAAGCCGTCGCTCTGAGCAGGATTGGCCGGCGCGGCACGGGAGATCACGTGAAGGTCGTCATGCTGCGTCCCCGGGGAGTGCCGATCATGAAGCGGAGCGCGTTGCGGGTCCTGGGCCAGCCCGCCCTGATCGCCTGGGCGCTGGCCACGACACGCGGCCGCCGCTGAGCGCGACTCCAGGCACGTCGATACCGGTGGTGCGGGGACCGCGGAGGAGTGGTCGCCGCGACACACCCCGCCCGCGGCCTGTGCCGGGACCTCGGTCGCGCCGGTGCCTTCGGCGAACGAGCGCGCCGACGGACGGCGAGGCGGGGATGGGCCGTCGAACGAACCAGGATCAGGCCGCGGGGGTACGCGCGCGGTGGCGGCGGACGGCGTCGCGGTTGGCGCAGGTGGTGGTGCAGTAGCGCTGGCGGCCGGTGCGGCTGATGTCGGCGAACGGGGCGGCGCAGTCCGGGGCGGCGCAGCGGCCGAGGCGGTGCATGCCGCGGCCCGCCAGGTGCAGCGCGGTGCCGACGCTGATCAGTGCGCGCAGCAGCCAGCCGAGCGGCAGATTCGTGCCGCGGTAGTGCACGTGCCAGCCGTCGTTCGCGTGGTTGGTCAGACGGGGGTGCGCGGACGAGCCGGCCAGCAGCGCGTTGAGCCGGTCGGCGCGGGTGGTGAAGTCGGGTGCGTCCACCACGCCGAGCCAGGTGTGCAGGAAGTCGCGCGTCGCGTCCAGGTCCGCGTCGGTGACCGGCTGCTCGATCATCAGGTCCGCGGCGCGGCAGCGCGCCTCCAGCTCGGCCGCGGTCGCCGGTGGGTGGCGCAGCAGGTCTATCGCGAGCAGGACCGCGTCCTCGCCGTAAGGGTTGATGTGCACAAGGGCATTACATCATCGTTGACCGCATGACGGAACAGCACACCTGGCGCACGGTCTCCAGTCACCGCACCAGCACCGGACCGGTCCGCTACGAGCGCTGTCACTGCGGTGCCTGGCGGCTGCGCAGTGCCGGCGGGAGCGGCCGGGAGTGGATCACGTCGAGCCTGGAGACCGCGCGGGTGAGCACCACGTAGAGCCGGTTCAGGCCGCGCGACTCGGCCGCCACGATGTCCGCCGGTTCGACCACGATCACGTGGTCGAACTCCAGGCCCTTGGCCAGCGCGGCGGGCAGCACGGTCAGCCGCGGTGAGGACGGCAGCGACAGCCCGTCGACGGACGCCGCGATCACCGCGACCGAGCCCTCCCGCGCGAGCGCCTCGTCGACCACCGCCGGCAGGTGCCCGGACGGCAGGAAGCGCACCACGCCGTCCGAGCGCACCGACCGGGCCGGCGGCACGTCCACGCCGAGCGGGCCGAGCAGCTGGTTCGCGATCGCCAGCACCGCGGCAGGCACCCGGAAACCGGCGGTCAGCGGTGTGACCGGCGTGCCGGGCCGGCCGAGGTGGGCCAGTAGCGGGGACCAGGACGCGGGTGCCCACAGCGTGGTGCCCTGCGCGAGGTCGCCGAGCACGGTCAGCGAGCCGTGCGTGCTGCGGCGCGCGATCGCCCGGCATTGCATGGGCGAGAGGTCCTGCGCCTCGTCGACGATGATGTGGCCGTACCCGGGCGGCGCCTCGATCATCCCGGCGACCTCGTCGATGAGCAGCGCGTCCGCCTCGGTCCACCGGGCCGCGCGCGCCGACCGGGGCCGGGGCCACCGGATGGCCGCGCACTCGGCCCCGGAGAGCGCGGGATCCGCGGGCGCGCTCAGGAACGCCGCGACGAGCGCATCCGGGCGGACCCGGGGCCAGGCGCGGTCGAGCAGCTCGCGGACCGGCGCGGATCGTGACATCCGCTGCTGCCACGCGTACCCCGGTGTCTCGCCGCGCCGTTCCGCCTGGCTCTGCAACAGCGCCACGATCCGGGCCCGGAACCGCTCCCGGCCGGTGCCGTAGCGCGGCTTCTCCGCGCGCACCTCGCGCAGCAGCGCGGTCAGCGCGGGAACCGGGATCCGCCAGCGGTACGAACCGTCCGTCACCGACAGTGGCTCGGCCGGCGGGTTCACGTGCGACCACAGCGCGCGCTCCAGCACGCCGGCCATTCGTACGTCGTGCTTGACCAGCGCGGCCTCCGGCGAGTCGATGGCCACGGCGGGGACCGGCAGCAGCCCGGCGAGCGTGCGCTGCTCGACCCGCACCTCGCCGAGCGCGGGCAGCACCGCGGAGACGTAGTCCAGGAACACCCGGCTCGGGCCGAGCACCAGCACGCCGGCGCGTTCGAGCTGCCGCCGGTGCGCGTAGAGCAGGTACGCCGCCCGGTGCAGCCCGACCGCGGTCTTGCCGGTGCCGGGCGCACCCTGCACGCACACGGTGTCGCCGATCCCGGCGCGGACCAGGTTGTCCTGGTCCGGCTGGATGGTGGCGACGATGTCCCGCATCGGGCCGACGCGCGGCCGTTCGATCTCCTCGGTGACCAGCCGGCTCAGCGACGGCAGGCCGGCGGCGAGCGTCTCGTCCTCGTACCCGGTGAGCGTGCTGCCGGACCAGCCGTAGCGGCGGCGGGCCCGCACTCCCTGCGGATCCGCCGCGCGGGCCTGGTGGAACGCGCGGGACACCGGCGCACGCCAGTCCAGCACCAGCGGCGTGCCCTGCGCGTCGGCGACGCGGCGCCGGCCGATCCGGTACCGCTCACCGTCCGTCAGGTGCAGCGCGCCGAAGTAGGGCGGCGCGTCCGGCTCCTCGCGCAGCTCCTTGAGGTGGCTCTTGAGCATGCGGCCGAGCCGCTCGGCCGTCCACCGGTCGCCGGCCACGTCCGCGCCGGTCGCGACGCGGTGAGTCGCGGTGTCCAGCATGCGGGTCAGCGCCGCGTGCACCGCGGCCAGGAACTCGAGTTCGTCGGAGGAAACCGCCATGACAAAAGCTTAACCGAGTAAAGAAAATTACCAAGTCAAAATCTTTCCACTGGTACGCTCAGCGCGTGATCGACGGAGGCCTGCGCGAGCGGAAGAAGCAACGCACCCGGGATGCGATCTCCGCCGCCGCGATCGCGCTGTTCCTGGCGCGCGGGTACGACCGCGTCTCGGTCGCCGAGGTCGCGGCCGCGGCCGAGGTCTCCAAGCCCACGCTGTTCAAGTACTTCGCCTCGAAGGAGGACCTGGCGCTGCACCGCGCCGCGGATCATGCGGGCGAGCCGGCCCGTGTGGTGCTCGCCCGCCCGGCCGGTGTGCCGCCGCTGGGCGCGCTGCACGCGCACTTCCGTGCCGGGCTGGACGCGCGCGACCCGGTGACCGGGCTCAACGACCATCCGGAGGTGCTGGCGTACCACCGGATGGTCTTCGAGACGCCGGCGCTGGCCGCGCGCGTCGCCGCACACGCGGCCGGTGACGAGGAGTCGCTGGCCGCGGCGCTGGCCGGGTCCGACACGCCCGGGTCGCCGGACCTCGTTGCGGCCGGTCAGGTCGTGGCCGTGCGCCGCATCCTGGCCCGGGAGAACTGGCGGCACCTGGCCGCGGGCGAGAGCGCGGACGTGCGCCATCCGGGTGCGGTCACGGCCGCCGCGGACGCCTTCGCACTGCTTGCTGACGGACTGTCCCGACGGTACGGATAAAGTTCCGCCGACCACGTATGAAATGCCCGAATGAGGGTAACTGGAGCGGTTTATCGCGAGGGTCCACTTCGCCTGGACCGAGATACCTTGCGGGCATTACCTGTGATTCATGCGCTCTCCACCGATGTGCCCCGCCTACTCTGTAACGGTCACGGCACACAGCGTGACGGCATGCACCCACAACACCGGTGGTTTGGAGATGCCATGCAATATCACCATCACGCGCCGCCTCCTTCGGTGAGCGTGATCGTTCCGGCACTGAACGAGGCCCGGAACCTGCCACACGTGCTCGGCGCGATGCCGGACGTGGACGAGGTCATCCTCGTCGACGGCGGCTCCGTGGACGACACGGTCGAGACCGCGCGGCGCCTGCTGCCCGGCATTCGCGTGATCCAGCAGGGCCGCAAGGGCAAGGGAAACGCCCTGGCCTGCGGATTCGCGGCGGCCACGGGGGACATCATCGTCATGATCGACGCGGACGGGTCCACCGATCCCGGTGAGATCCCGCGCTTCGTCGAGGCACTGCGCCGCGGTGCCGACTTCGCCAAGGGATCCCGGTTCGTAGCCAGCGGGGGCAGCGCGGACATCACGGGCATCCGGCGACTCGGGAACAAAGCACTCAGCCTCTTCGTGAACGTGCTGTTCCGCACCCGCTACAGCGACCTCTGCTACGGCTACAACGCGTTCTGGACCGCGCACCTGCCGATCTTCGGGCTGGATCACACCACGCCGCGGCCCGCGAACGGCGAATGGCTCTGGGGCGACGGCTTCGAGATCGAGACGCTGCTCAACCTGCGGGTGGCCCGGGCCGGCCTGCGCGTCGAGGAGGTGCCGAGCTACGAGCACGAGCGCATCCACGGCGTGAGCAACCTGAACGCGATCACCGACGGACTCCGGGTGCTGCGCACCATCATGCGCGAATGGCCGCGCAAGCCGATTCCGCACCTCGCGGTCGAGATGGCCGCGGCGTCCGCGACCGTGGCCGGGCGCCGGCACCGGGTGACCGCGTCCATGCGCATCCGCGGCACCGCGTCCGGCCGCAAGCACGCCCGCGCGGGCGCGAGAGGGCTCTCGTGACCCTGCTCGCACCGGAGGACACCACCAGAGCCGGCGACCATACGGGCACGCCCGCGATCAGCGTCGTCGTCTGCACCTACCACGAACGACGCTTCGACGAGCTCGTCGCCGCCTGCGCGTCCGTCATCGCCCAGCTGGCACCGCACGACGAGCTGATCGTCGTGGTGGACCACAACCCGGGGCTGCTGTCCCGGGTGGACCGGGAGATCCCCGGCGCGCACGCGGTCGCCAGTGCCGGGCCGCCCGGCCTGTCCGGCGCCCGCAACACCGGCGTCCGGCTCAGCCACTGCCCGGTCGTCGCGTTCCTGGACGACGACGCCACCGCCGCGGACGGCTGGCTCGGCCGGGTCCGCGCCGGTTTCGCCGACCCGGCCGTGCAGGTCGTCGGCACCGAGGTGGCGCCGCGCTGGGCCGGTGGATCGCCGCCGTGCTGGTTCCCGCCCGAGTTCGGCTGGGTGGTCGGCTGCGGTTACCGCGGCCTGCCCACCACGCCGGCGCCGGTGCGCAACCCGATCGGCGCCTCGATGGCGATTCGCCGGTCGTGTTTCGCCGAGGTCGGCGGCTTCTCCGAAGTGGTCGGCCGGGTCGGGACGCTCCCGGTCGGCTGCGAGGAGACCGAGTTCTGCATCCGCCTGGCGCGACGGCACACCGGTGCCGCCGTCGTCTTCGACCCGCGGGCCCGGGTGGACCACCTGGTGCCCGCCGACCGGCAGCGGCTGCGCTACTTCCTGAGCCGCTGCTACCACGAGGGCCGGTCCAAGCGTGCGGTCGCCGCGCTGGCCGGTGCCGGTGCCGCGCTCGCGGCCGAACGCCGGTACGTCCGCGTGGTGCTGCCGCTCGGCGTGGCCCGCGGACTCGCCGGTGCGATCCGGCGGCCCAGCGGACTGCTCCAGGCAGGCGCGATCCTCGCCGGGCTGACCGTGACCGCGCTCGGCTACCTGACCGGCCGCCCGACCGGAACCCGGAGGGCCACCCGATGACCGTCGCCCGGAGGACTCTCACGTGACCGACGCCCGCATCGACGATCCCGTCCGCGCCCTGACCGCGCGGACGGGAGCGATCCTCCAGGATCTGCTGCCCGGCGGCCCGCACGTGGCGCTGCTCGACTTCCCCGCTCACGACAACGCCGGCGACTCGCTGATCCACCTTGGACAGGTGGCCCATCTGCGGCGACTCGGCCTCGTGGTGCGGTATCTCGCCGATGACCGGACCTACAGCCCCACGGTACTGCGCAAACGGCATCCGGCGGGTCCGATCTTCATTCAGGGCGGGGGAAATCTGGGCGACCTCTGGCCGCTCCGCCAGGACTTCCGGGAACGGTTGCTCCGCGAGCACCCGGACCGGCCGATCGTCCAGCTGCCACAGTCCATGGACTTCCGCGACTCGGCGCGGCTCGCGCGGGCCAGTGCCGCGTTCCACGCCCACCCGGACCTCACGCTGCTGCTGCGCGACGAGCGCAGCCTGGCCCGGGCCCGGGACGCGTTCCCCGGCGTCCGCGCCGAGTTCTGCCCCGACCTCGCACCGGGGGCCGGACCGCAGGCGCGCACCGCACCGGCCACACACGACGTGGTGCTGCTGCTGCGCACGGACGGCGAGCAGACCGGCGACCACCGCGTCATGATTCCGGCCGGTGCCCGCGCGCTGCGCACCGACTGGGGTTTCCGGGGCGCGCACCGGCTCCGCTGGGACCTGCTGCGCGCGCCGTCCGCGGTCGCCCGGCACCTGCCGGTGCTGCGCGGGCCGCTGCAGACCACGGTGGAGCGCTCGTTCGCCGCGCTCGCGGCACACAACGTCGACCGGGCCCGCGCCGTGCTCTCCCGGGGCCGCGCGGTGGTCACCGACCGGCTGCACGCCGCGGTGCTGGCCGCGCTGATGGGCATTCCGGTGATCGCGATGGACAACTGCTCCGGGAAGATCTCGGCCGCGTACGACGCGTACCTGCACGCGTTGCCCGGGCTCACGTTCGCACGGTCCGCGGCCGAGGCGTCCGAGGCGCTGGAGGGAGTGCTGTGACCGCCGTGCTGCCCGCCGCGCCCGCGGCCACCGGCGTCGGTGTCCGGTGCTGTGAACTGGAGCTCTCCGGTGTGGACGGGCTCGCCTCGGTCGTGCCGGCGCGCGGTGAGCCGCGGATGCGGGTCCTGGTCCGGCTGCACGGCGAGCCGCTCGGCTACCTCACCCGGCCGGCCGGGACCACGGTGGACGAGCTGGTCGCGACCGCCTGGCGGGCGTTCGGCCCGGCCGCGCTCGATCACCTGGCGGTCGAGGGCGCGGAGCCGGCGGTCGGCGAGCGGCCCGCACCGGCCGGCGCGGCCTGCCCGAACCGGGTGGCCGAGGACGAACTCGTCTCCGTGGTGGTCTGCACCCGCGACCGGGCCGGGCAGCTCGGCGCCGCGCTCGACCGGCTGGCGGCGCTCACGTACCCGCGGCTGGAGATCGTGATCGTGGACAACGCGCCGTCCGACGACTCGACGGAACGCCTGGTCACGGCGAGATCCACGAGAGACAGCCGGCTCCGGTACGTACGGGAGCCGCGGCCCGGCCTGTCCGCCGCCCGCAACCGGGGCCTGATCGCGGCGCGCGGCACCTACGTCGCCTACACCGACGACGACGTCTCGGTGGACCCCGGCTGGGTGCACGGGCTGGTTCGCGGCTTCGCGACGCGCCCGGACGTCGCGTGCGTGACCGGGCTGGTCTGCACCGCCTCGATCGGCAACGCGTCCGAGGCGTACTTCGACGCGCGCAACTCCGGCTGGTCCGGCCGGGTCACCGCGCGGCTGTTCGACCGGGACACCGACGGGGGGCCGCTCTACCCGTACTCCGCGGGGATCTTCGGCACCGGGGCGAACGTGGCGTTCCACCGGGAGCGGACGCTCGCGATCGGCGGCTTCGACGAGGCGCTCGGCGCCGGCTCGCCGACCCGCGGGGGCGAGGACCTGGACGCGTTCGTCCGGGTGCTGCGCGCCGGGCACGCGATCGCCTATCAGCCGGCCGCGGTCGTCTGGCACCACCACCGCGCGGACCCGGGCTCGCTGCTGCGCCAGATGTACGGGTACGGCACCGGGCTCACCGCGTACCTGACCAAGCTGGTGCTCACCCGGGACACCCGCCATGACCTGCTGCGCCGGGTCCCGGCCGGGTTACTGCGGCTGGCCCGGATCCGCGCGGACACGCACCGGCGGCTGGACGGGGTGAGCGCTCCCCGGGCCGCGCTGCGGCGCGAGTTCGCCGGATACCTCGCCGGTCCGCTGCTCTACCTGCGGGCCCGCCGCTCCGGGAGTATCCGGTGACACCGCGGCCACCTACCCCCAAGCCGGAGAGGAGACATGTTTCCCTCCGCACCGCCGACCCGGACACCACCGCGCGGCTGGCGCTCTCCGCCGGGAGTCTGCTGCTGCTCCCGCTGGCCGCGCTGTTCCAGCTGGCCGGTGCGCCCGGGCTGCGCAGCGTGGCGCTGCTGGCGTTCGCGCTGCTCGGCTTGGGCTCCGCGCCATGGGCGCCGCTGCTGCGCCTGCCGGCCGGCACCCGGCTGACACTCACCGCGCTCACCGCGCTCGCGCTGCCGATCATCGTCGGCACCGGCATGCTGCTGATGGGCGTCTGGTCTCCGATCGCGGTGTTCGTGCCGCTCACCGTCGCGGCCGTGGTGGCGCACGGGCTGTCGCTGCTGCGCGAGCCGATCGTGTGGCCGCGTCCGGACGGCGCCGCATCCGGGCTGGTCGCGGTGCTCGGCGGCGCACTCTGCCTGGGCGCCGCGCTCACCCACCGGCACCTCGACCCCGGCCTGTGGGGCTTCCTGGTGCGGATCGGCCCGGTCTGGTACGCCGGGCTCGCGCTCGTGCTGATCGGGCTCGCCACCGCGCGGGCCGGTACGCAGACCGCGCTGGCCGTCTCCGTGCTGATCCTCGCGCTGACGCTCACGGTCACGCCCGCGCTGGTCTACGACGGCCCGCGCTCGCAGTCCGCGAACAAGCACGTCGAGCTGGTGCAGCAGATCCGCGCGCTCGGCCTGCTCGACTCCTCGGTGCGGGCGTACAACGCGTGGCCCGGGTTCTTCGCCGCGGTCGCCTGGCTGTGCGACGTGGCCGGCCTGCGCGACCCGATGCGGCTGGCGATCGCCTGGCCGCCGCTGATGGCGGTGTTCCGGGTGGTCGCACTGCGGCACCTGGCCGGGCGCGTGCTGGCCTCGCCGTACCAGGCGTGGATCGCGGTGGCGCTGGCCGTGCTGGCGGACCCGATCGGCGCGGACTACTTCTCGCCGCAGTCGCTCGGGTTCGTGCTCGGGCTGCTGGCGTTCGGTCTCGCGCTGTCCGATCTGCGGTGGCGGATGCCGCTGCTGGTCGCGACCGGGTGCGTGCTCGCGGTGACGCATCAGCTCAGTCCGTACATCACCGGCGGGATCCTGGTGGTCCTGGCCGCGTTCCGCTGGGTGCGGCCGTGGTGGACGCCCGCGACCGTGCTGCTGCCCGCGATCGCCTGGACGCTCGCGCACTTCTCCGCGGTCTCCTCGTTCCTCAGCCTGCGCGGCGTCGGCGACTCCGCGAACTTCCGGCCGCCGCGCACCACCGCGGTCGACGACCTGGAACGGCTGCCGATCGTCACGGTCAGCGTGGTCGCGCTGTCCGCCGGGATCGTGCTGCTGGGCCTGGTAGCGGCCGGTGTGCTGGCCACCCGGCTGCGCGACGAGCGGGCCTGGGCGATGGCGGCCTGCCCGGCGGTCGGCCTGGTGATCATCGCCGGGAACGCGTACGGCAACGAGGGCATCTTCCGCGCCGCGCTGTTCGGCATCCCGTGGCTGGCGCTGCTCGCGGCCGGCGCGTTCACCGAACGCCGGCGGCCCGCGCTGTTCGCGCTGACCACGGCGCTGACCGCGACGTTCGTGACGGCCGCGTTCAGCATGGACGCGTCCAACGTGAGCCGGCCCGGCGACCGCGCCGCGTTCCAGTACTTCCTGGACCGGCCGCGCGGCAGCTGGATGCTCATCCTCGGCGCCGGTGACCTGCCCAGCGTGCCGCCGACCCGGGAGCGCACGCACGTCTCCGTCTACCGGCCGATCCTGGACCCGGTCGCGCACCGGCCCGCGGGCGAGACGCCGCAGGCCGCGGTGCCCCGGCTGACCGCGCTGCTCGAGGAGTACGCGGACCGCGAGGCGAACTGGCGGACCGACCACTTCTACGCGCTCTGGTCGCCGGTCACGTCGTACTACGGCTGGGAGTACGGGCTGCACACCCGGGACGACTTCGCCGCGCTGCGCGACGCGTTCGCGGCCGCGCCCGGCTGGTCGGTGGCGTTCCGCTCCGGCGAGACCGTGGTCTTCTCCTACCGGCCGGCGTCGTGAGCGTCGACGCGCACGTGTCCCGGCTGTTCGGCCGGGACTCGCTCTACATGATCCTCTGGGCGGTGCAGCTCGGCTGCGCCGCGCTGCTCACGCCGGTGCTCACCCGCTTCCTCGGCACCGGCGAGTTCGGCACGGTCGCGGCCGCGAACACGGTCATGCAGGTGCTGTTCGTGGTCGGCGGGTTCGGGCTGCAGACCGCGATCCAGCGTGCCTACGCCCGCCCGGGCCTCAGCGGCCCGGAGGGCGCGCGCCGGATCGTCACGCTCGCGATCGTGCTGGCGCTCGCGGTCACCGGGCTCGCGCTCGTCACCGCGCCCGGCTGGGCCCGGCCGCTCGGACTGACCGGTGAGCTGCCCGCGCTGCGGCTCGCGATCGGCTGGGCCGGGCTGTCCGCGATCACCAACGCGTCGCTCGGACTGCTCCGCAGCCAGGATCGGCTGGCCGCGTTCGCGCTGGTCAGCCTGTTGCAGTCGGCGGGGGCCGAGGCCGCGAGCCTGGGCCTGGTCGCGGCCGGGCGGCCGACCGCGGAGAACTTCCTGCTCGGCCAGCTGCTGCTGCAGGCCGTGGCCGTGCTGGCCGGGCTCGTGCTGGCACCGCCACGCGCGCTGCGCCCGGCGGACGCGCCGATGCTGCGCGGCGCGCTCGCCTACGCGCTGCCGCTGGTCCCCGCCGTGCTCGGCATGCTGGTGCTGTCCACCGCGGACCGGCTGCTGATCCAGGCCGCGCTCGGCCCGGACGCGGTCGCCCGCTACCAGGTCGCCTACAACGTGGCGTCCGGGCCGATCCTGCTGCTCGGCGTGCTGAACACCGCGTGGATGCCGCGGTTCTTCGCGCTCGCCGAGGACGGGGAGCGCACCGCCGTGCTGGCGGCGAGCCGTGACCTGCTCTACCGGCTGCTGGTGCCGCTGGTGGCCGGCGTCGCGATCGGCGCACCGTTCGTGCTGCGGGTGTGGGCGCCTCCGTCGTACCGGCCGGAAGATCTGTATTGGGTGTTCTCGCTGGTCGTGGTGGCGGCCGTGCCGTTCGCCGCGCAGCTGGCGCTGCATCGTGCGCTGGTCGCGGCCGGTCACACCGGCGTGGTCGCGGTCGCGGTCTGCCTGGCCGCGGGGGCGAATCTGCTGCTCACCTGGGCGCTGATCCCGCCGCTCGGGCTGGCCGGGGCCGCGCTCGCCACGGTCGCCGGGTACGGACTGCTTTATCTGGGCCTGCGCCGCGGTGCCGCGGCCACCGCGCCGGTCCCGGCATCGCCGGTGCGGCTGCGCACGCTGATCGCCGCGTCGGTCACCGTCGGTCTCGCGGCCGCGGCCGCGCCGGACACACCGTTCTTCCTGGCGGTACGTGGTGCGCTGGTGCTCGGCACGGTCGTCTGGTTCTTCCGGGTGCTGACCGGTGTCCGCCGTGGGTGAGCCGCTCGCCGTGGTGCTGCTGGCCCACGCGGATCCGGAACAGGTGCACCGGCTGATCCGTACGCTGGCCGGGGTGCCGGTGTTCCTGCACTGTGACGCGCGCACGCCGCCGCCGGTGTTCCACGCGATGACCACCGGGCTGCCGGCGTACGTGACGGTCGTCGACCGGGTCCGGACCGCGCTGGCCAGCTGGTCGCTGGTCCGGGCCGAGCTGACCGGGCTGCGCGCCGCGGTACGCGCGGTCGACGCCCGGCACGTCGCGGTGCTCTCCGGCGCCTGCTACCCGCTGATGGGCGTCGACGACCTGGTTCGCGAGCTGGCGGTCTGGCGGGGCCGGTCGTGGATCACGAACCTGCCGCTTCCGCTGGACCGGTGGAGCACGCCCCGGCATCCGGACGGCGGGCTGTGGCGGCTCAACCGCCGCTACCTGGTCCGCCGCGACCGGGTGCTGCACCTGCGCGGCGTGCCGCTGCGCTGGCCGTGGCCCCGGGCGATCCCGGCGGAACTGGAGCTGCGGGCCGGCGGCCACTGGAAGATCTACTCCGGCGCGCACGCGCGACTGCTGCTCGACCTGGTCGACGGCCGGCCGGACCTGCTGCGGTTCTGGCGCACCACGCTCATCCCGGAGGAGACGTTCGTGCCGACCATGCTGGCCAGCCCCGCGCTGGCCGGTGCGGACGCGCTGCCGCCGTGCGCGGCGGGACCGTGGTACATCGACTGGGCCGGCAGCCCGGACGGCCACCACCCGCCGTGGCTGACCACCGCCCACGCCGACCAGCTGAAGGCGGCCCGCTGGGCACCGCCGCTCATCCCTGGGGAAATGGCACAGCCGCCGGGCCCACACGGGACCCGGCGGCTGTTCGCCCGCAAGTTCCGGTCAGCCGATCCGTTGGTGCTCGACCGGATCGACGCCGAACTCCGTCTCGGCTAGAAGGGCGTTCCGCCCTCGTAGACGGCGATGTCGCCGACCGTCATGGTGCGCGGCATCGGGGTGGTCGGCGTGCCGCTCGCCACCGCCACGTTCAGCACCAGGAACTGGTCGCCGCCGAACGGCCAGGTACGCCCGGAGGAGATCGCGTCCGCGGCCCAGACCGTCATCGTCGGCTTGCGGTCGATGTAGAAGCGGACCACGTTGCGGTCGAAGTACACGCCGTACTTGTGCGGCCGGGCGTCCAGCGACTCGCGCAGGTCGGTGGAGCCACCGGCCTCGCCCCAGCCGTACGGCATGTCGGTCTTCGGCGCACCGGCCTTCGCCATGTGCAGCGCGCTGTGTGCGATCGTCGGCGTGGCACCCCAGCCCTCGAGGATGTCGATCTCACCGGCGGCCGGCCAGCCCTGGGTACGGGTGGCGGTGCCGACCATCCAGAACGCCGGCCACACGCCCGCGCCGACCGGTGCGACGATCTCCGCCTCGACGTACGAGCCGGCCTCGACCGTCACCTTTCCCTCCGTGGTCAGGCGGGCGCTGGTGTAGTCGCGGGTGATGCCGTCGGTGCCCTTGACCCTCTGCTGTCGGGCGGTGATCTGTAGCTTGCCGGCACCGTTCAGCGACGCGTTGTCCAGGCTCCTGGTGTACGTCTGGACCTCCTCGTTGCCCCAGCCGTTGCCGCCGGTCTCGTAGTTCCAGTGCGCGGCGTTCGGCGCGGTGCCGGCCTTGCCCGCGAACGAGACGAGCTTCTCCGGCATGGTGTCGGTCCGCGCCGGCAGCGCGGCCGCGTACTCCTTGACGCTGACGCCGGTGACCTGGAACGCGAACGCGCCGGAGGCCGGCAGCGCCAGATAGACGGAGGTGTCCGCCTTGCCGGCCGCGGTGGCCACGAAGGTACGGGTGATCAGGTGCCAGGCCGTGTCCGAGTATTTCCCGTAGACCGCGGCGTCCGCCGGCCGGCTGCCGTAGTTGCCGTTGGCCAGCAGCATGCCGATCGAGGAGCCGGACGCGCGGGTGTCCCGGACCCAGGCCTCCATCCGGTAGACCTTGCCGGGTACGAAGAACGTCTGCGGGCTGCGCAGCGGCGCGAGCGCGAGCGCCCAGCCGCCGCCGGTGCCGCTGCCGGTCGCGGTGCGGGTCAGCTCCATCGCGGTCTTCGCGGTGAACGGGCCGGACACGCCGGTGATCCGGCGCACCGTGACCGGGCCGGCGCTGGACCCGGCGGTCCAGCCAGGGCTGGTGGTGGCGCCGGAGCCGTCGAGGACACCCTCCGCGCTGGCGGAGGCGGGTGCGGCGGACGTCATGGTGATCGCACGGGCATTGTACGGCGTCGGGGCGGGCTGGGACGCCGCGATGACCGCGGCGGGCAGGGCGAGGGTGGCGGCGGCGAGCGCGACGATCGTGACGGTGCGTCGTGTGCCGCGCCGGGGGGTGAGGCGCATTATCGAACCTTCGATAGGGGGCTGGCTTTCGAGGGGAGCCGCTCGGGGGCGGCGACGAGCCCTATCGGGGAGGCCGGAGCGGCTCTGAGTACGGCACCGAACGGCAACCGGGGCACACCGCGATTGCTCGCCGTCCGCCGGAAATCTCCGGATTCGAGTGATTCGCCGCGACGGCTCCTACCGGGCGGACATCCGGGCCGGACTTCTGAACGGTTGCGGCCCGGTTGTCTCAAGGTTGTGTTTCGGGTGCCGATCAGGTGACTGGAAGCAAGGGCGGGGGCCGCGCCGAAGGGGAGCAACACAGTGGCTGATTCCGGTTCGCTGATCAACGCGGAGAGCGGCGCCATGCTCGAGGGCGCGGCGCTGCGCCTGCTGCTGCAGGAGCGCCTGGTCCTGACGCTGCACGCCAAGTCCGGTTCGATCCTGGCGGTCAACCAGCGGGTGCTGGACATCGCGGACATGCCGATCAACAAGGTGGTCGGGATCAAGCTCGAACATCTCTGGAAGATGCCCGGCCCGCTGGTCGACCGGATGCTGGAGTCGGCCGCGCGGGGCGAGTTCATCGAGCAGGTCACCTCGATCTCCGACGGCAACGGCCGGCAGCGCTGGCTGCGACTGAACTGCGGCCCGGTGGAGGCGACGGCGAAGGCCGCACCGGCGAAGCCGGCACCCGCGAAGGCGACCACGGCCGCGGCCGCCGCCGCCGCGGCGAAGGAGGCGGCCACCGCGACCAGCGCGTCCGCGGCCGGTGCCGCGTCCGCGGCCGCACCGGCCGAGGCGAAGCTGTCCGACACGGTGCTGGTCACCGCGTACGACATCACCGAGGACCGGCGGCAGATCGGCGAGCTGAAGGGCAAGTACGCCGCGATCGACCGGGCGCAGGCCGTGATCGAGTTCGACCTGACCGGCAGCATCCTGCACGCGAACGAGAACTTCCTGAGCCTCACCGGGTACTCGCTCGGTGAACTGGTCGGCAAGCAGCACAAGGTGCTCTGCGACCCGGCGTTCGGGGAGGGGCCGGAGTACGAGAAGTTCTGGGACCGGCTGCGCGCCGGTGAGTTCGAGTCCGGCGAGTACAAGCGCGTCGGCAAGGGCGGCCGGGAGATCTGGATCCGGGCGACCTACAACCCGATCTTCGATCTGGACGGCCGGCCGTTCAAGGTGGTCAAGTACGCGCTCGACGTGACCGAGCAGAAGCTGCGCACCGCGGAGTTCGAGGGCAAGGTCAAGGCGATCTCCCGGGCCCAGGCCGTGATCGAGTTCGACCTCTCCGGCGTGATCCTGGACGCGAACCAGAACTTCCTCAACACGGTCGGCTACGAGCTGTCCGAGGTGGTCGGCCAGCATCACAAGATGTTCGTCGACGAGGAGGAGGGGCGTAGCGCCGGATACCGGAACTTCTGGCAGGCGCTGGCCCGGGGCGAGTTCGAGTCCGGCGAGTACAAGCGGGTCGGCAAGGGTGGTAAGGAGGTGTGGCTGCAGGCCACGTACAACCCGATCTTCGACCTGAACGGCCGCCCGATGAAGGTGGTCAAGTACGCGCTCGACGTCACCGACCAGAAGATCCGCAACGCGGAGTTCGAGGGCAAGGTGAACGCGATCGACCGCTCCCAGGCGGTGATCGAGTTCGACCTCAAGGGCAACATCCTGCGGGCCAACCAGCTGTTCCAGGAGACGATGGGCTACGCCGAGTCGGAGATCGTCGGCAAGCACCACCGGATGTTCGCGGACGCGGCCACCTCGGCCAGCGCGGAGTACCGGGAGTTCTGGCAGCGGCTCGGCCGCGGCGAGTTCGAGTCCGGCGAGTACAAGCGGGTCGGCAAGGGCGGCAAGGAGGTGTGGCTGCAGGCCAGCTACAACCCGATCTTCGACCTGTCCGGGCACCCGTTCAAGGTGGTCAAGTACGCCACCGACGTCACCGAGCAGAAGACCCGCAACGTCGAGTTCGAGGGCAAGGTGAACGCGATCGGGCGGGCTCAGGCCGTGATCGAGTTCGACCTGCAGGGCCGGGTGCTGAGCGCCAACCAGAACTTCCTGGACCTGCTCGGCTACTCGCTGGAGGAGGTGCGCGGCAAGCACCACCGGATGTTCGTCGACGAGGCCGAGGCGAAGTCCTCCGAGTACGCCGCGTTCTGGGAGAAGCTGTCCCGCGGCGACTTCGACGCGGGCGAGTACCGCCGCCGCACCAAGGGCGGCCGGGACGTCTACATCCAGGCCACCTACAACCCGATCTTCAACCTGGACGGCCGGCCGTACAAGATCGTCAAGTACGCGGTGGACGTGACGGACGCGAAGATCCAGAACGCGGAGTTCGTCGGCAAGGACCGGGCGATCAACCGCGCGCAGGCCGTGATCGAGTTCGACCTCGAGGGCAACATCCTCTCCGCGAACGAGAACTTCCAGCGCGCGCTCGGCTACTCGCTGCGCGAACTGGTCGGCCAGCACCACAGCATGCTCTGCGACAGCGACTACATCACGTCCGGCGAGTACCGCGACTTCTGGCTGCGGCTGCGCAAGGGCGAGTACCTGTCCGGCCGCTTCCACCGGGTCGGCAAGTACGGCCGTAACGTCTGGATCCAGGCCAGCTACAACCCGATCTTCGACATGCGTGGCGAGCCGATCAAGGTGGTCAAGTACGCGCACGACATCACCGAGCAGGTCGAGCTGGAACAGCGGCTGACCACGAAGACCCGGGACATGGCCGCCTCGATCAAGGCGCTGGCCGACTCGATCGACGAGATCGTCATCAACGCGCAGCAGGCCAGCGGCCTGGCCGGTGAGACGCAGAGCAACGCTGAGCAGGGCTTCGAGGAGCTGCGCAAGTCCATCGAGGCGATCGACCTGATCGAGAAGTCGTCCGACCAGATCGCCGCGATCGTCAAGGTGATCAGCGAGATCGCCAGCCAGACGAACCTGCTCGCGTTCAACGCCTCGATCGAGGCCGCGCGCGCCGGCGAGCACGGCGTCGGCTTCTCCGTCGTCGCCGGTGAGGTCCGCAAGCTCGCGGAGCGCTCGTCCGACGCGGCCCGCGAGATCAGCAATCTGATCCACGAGTCGGCCGCCCGGGTCGGTCAGGGCTCGCAGGTCTCGCACCGTGCGCAGGCCGCGTTCGCCGACATCCTGAAGAGCGTCGCCTCCACCGGCGAGTCGATCCGGCGGATCGCGGACTCCACGCAGAAGCAGCAGTCCGCGTCCGTCACGGTCACCAGGCTGATCAACGAGCTGACCCAGCCCGGCGACGAGACCAGCATGGCGGAGCAGCAACTCGATCAGACCGGGAAGGCGTCGTGACCACCGCGATGTTCGACGCCCAGTCGGACTTCGTCGGCCTGCACGCCAGCGCCGACACGCTCTTCGGCGTCTTCCGGATCGACCGGATCCGGGTCGCGCTGCCGCTCACCGAGCTGCGCGAGGTCATCCCGTGCCCGCCCGCGTTCAGCCCGCTGCCGGCCCGCGCGCCCGGCCTGGTCGGCGCGGTCAACCTGCGGCACCTGGTCATCCCGGTGCTGGACATGCGGCAGTTGCAGGGCCTCGAGGAGACCAGCGGGGACCAGGTCATCGTGATCGTCGCCCAGGAGGGCCGGGTCTTCGGGCTGATCGCGGACGAGATCGAGGGCGTCAGCCGGGTCGCCGGTGACGCGCTGATGCGGATGACGGTCGGCGGTGACCTGCCGTCGCTGTTCTCGCACAGCTTCGAGCGCCCGGACGACGACGCGGTGGTGTCGCTGCTGGACGCGGAGGCGATCGCGGCGCTGCCCGGCATGCCGGTCGTCCGGGACACCGGGCCGCGCGGCGTGCCGGTCGAGGCGGAGGGCGTGGTCGCGGACGCGTCCCGGCGTACCGTCATGCTGATCACCTGTGGCGAGATCGGCCTGGCCATGGAAGTGAACGACGTCCACTCGGTGATCCCCACGCTGACCGTGCGCCCGTCCCCGCTGGACGGCCCGGCTTGCCGCGGCGTGGTGCACCTGCACGGCCACGCGGTGCCGGCGGTCGATCCGCTCGGGCTGCTCGGCCTCGGCGGCATGGCCGACGACGGCCCACTGCGCGGCGTCGTGCTCGCGCTGCCCCGCGGCCTGATCGTGCTCACCGTCAACGATGTCGCGCACATCGCGTCCGTGCCGAACGCGGACGTCCTGCCGCTGCCGCCGCTCGGCATGCCGAAGTCCGAGTTCCTCTCCGGCGTGCTGCAGTACGAGGGCGGGCGGCAGTACGTGATGGTCGACGGCGCCGCCATGCGCCGGGACGCGGAGCTGGACGCGCTCGCCGCGCTCGGCCTGCCGCTCGACCCGCGCAAGGCCGCGGCCGCCACCGCGCAGACCGCCGGGGGCCCACCGGCCGAGGCGCCGCGCGTCGGTGCGCAGCGCACCCACGAGGGCCGGCGCGTGGTGCAGAGCGTGCGGAAGTTCCTCACCTACAGCGTGGGGGTGGAGGTGGCGACGCTGCTGTCCCAGATCGGGGAGATCCTGCCGTACCCGGAGGAGATCATCCCGCTGGACTCGGGCGGCGCGATCAAGGGCGTCTTCACGCATCGGCGCACCTCGGTGCCGCTGCTCTGCCTGCCCACGCTGCTCGGCCACTGGCAGGAGATCGATCCGGTGACGTCGCGGGTGCTGCTCGTGGCCGTGGAGCAGGACGGCGGCGGCACCAGCGCGGTCGGCTTCGTGGTCCCGGCGCTGCACGCCATCGAGGACTCGGTCTGGGAGGAGTCCGGTGGGGAGAACGAGTACAGCGGGCTGTCGCTGAGCAACAGCCCACTCGTCAAGATCGGCACCGAGGAGCAGGGGCGCATGATGCCGCACATCGATCTGCATCGGATCGCCGCGGCGGAACTCGCGTTCTGACAAAGCCTGAGGGGGTACGGCGCGCGTGCTGGGCCGAATCGTTCGCACCGACTGGCGGTATCTCGCGCTGCCGCTGGCCGTCTGGGCCGTGCTGTGCGCGATCGGCACGTGGGGTGTGTTCTGGGTCGAGGGGCGTGGTGAGCGCGCGATGCAGGACCGCTTCGGCGAACGGGTGCGGATCACCGCCCGCGCGGTCTCCGAGCTGACCGCCGGTGATGGGCCCTCGAATCAGCTCGGCCGGTATCTGGCGCACGCGATCGCGATCGACGGCGCCCAGGTCTACCTGCTCGACGGTGACGACCGGCTGATCGCCAGCAGTAACGGCCTGCCAGCCTGGCCATTGCCGTTGGCCGGCCAGGACCCGCTGATCGCCGCGGCGCTGGCCGGTGCGGACTCCGGCCACTACGGCTCGGCGGCCACCGAGCGGTACTTCGACGCGCAGCCGGTTCCGGGAGCCGCCGGCCGGATCGTCGCCACGGTGCCGGTGAACGGGCTCTACGGCCCGGTCGTCGGCGCGAACGTCGCGGTGCAGTCGATCGGGGCCGGTCTCGGCGTGCTGGGCCTGGTCGCGGCGCTCACCGCGGCCCGGGCCGGCCGGAACCGCGCCGCGCTGCGCGCCAGCGAGGCGGAGTTCCGGGGCCTGTTCGACAACTCCATGCTCGGCATGGTGGTCACCCGGACGGACGGCGAGATCGAGCGGGTCAACCGCGCGTTCGGCGCGCTGCTCGGGCACCCACCGGAGATCCCGCCGCCGGGCGGGTGGGCGGAGATCCTGCACCCGGACGAGGCGGCGGGGCTGTCCGCGCTCGCCGCCCGCGCGCTCGCCGGTGACATCCCGGGCTTCACCGCCACGGTCCGGCTGCGGCACACGTCCGGGCGTTCCGTGCCGGTCGAGGTGACCAGCACGATCATCCGCGACGAGCTCGGCGAGCCGCTGCACTTCAGCACGCAGCTGCTGGACATCTCGGAGCGGGCCCGGCGGCAGGAGGAGCAGCGGGCGTACCGGGAGGAACTGGCCGCGCGCGCCCGTGAGCTGCAGTCGGCGAACGCGGAGCTGCAGGCCGCGAACCAGCGGGTGGCCGACATGGTCGCGATGCTCACGCACGACGTGCGGCAGCCGATCGCCACCATCGCCGGGTACTGCGAACTGCTCACCGACATGTGGGACGACACCGACGACCGGGCCAAGCGCCGCGACGTCGACCGGATCGCGGCCACGGCCGCGAGCATGAGCGGGTACGTCGAGGAGATCCTCACGCTCACCCAGGTCGACGCGGACACGCTGTTCGCGCACCCGGCGCCGCTGCGGCTGGCGGACGCGATCGCGGAGTCGCTGGCCCACCTGCCGGTGCAACAGCGGGCCGGTGTCACGGTCACCGTGGACGACCGGCTGCGCGTCTTCGCCGACCCGCGCCAGCTGCACCAGATGCTGGTCAACCTGATCAGCAACGGGCTCAAGTACGGCGAGCCGCCGATGCTGATCCGCGCGCTGTCCACCGCGGACGGCGTGGAGATCGAGATCAGCGACTCGGGCGAGGGCGTGCCGGAGGACTTCGTGCCGCACCTGTTCGACCGGTTCGCACGCGCGAAGAGCGGCGTGGCCCCGACCAAGAAGGGCACCGGGCTGGGCCTCTACATCGTGCGCCAGCTCGCGGTCGCGAACAGCGGCGACGTGACGTACCGCCCGCACCAGCCGTCCGGTGCCAGCTTCGTGCTGCGCCTCCCGGGGGTCGACGCCACGGTCGGCGCGGTCTCCGCCTAGAGGCTCTAGTTGCCGAACTCCTGCGTCCAGTAGAGGACGCCGTCCGCGTTGCGGACCGCGCCTACGCCGATCATGGTGGACTCGCAGTTCAGCATGTTCCGGCGGTGGCCCGGGCTGTTCAGCCAGCCGCGCATCACGCCGTGCGCGTCGCGGTAGCCCCAGGCGATGTTCTCGCCCATCGGCCGCCGGGTGAACCCGGCTCGCCTGGTGCGCTCGGTGAACCTGCTCCCGTTCGCGCCGGTGTGGCTGAAGAAGCGGTTGCGCACCATGTCCGCGCTGTGCCGTTCCGCGGCCTTGGTCAGCGTGCGGCTGATCACCAGCCGCTCGCAGCCGGCCCGGACCCGGGCCTTGTTGGTCAGGGACACCACCTGGGATTCGAGCGTTGACGTCCGGGGTGCCGCGGACGCGGAGGCCGCTGGCGCGGCGAGCGTCATGCCGAACGCGGCGGCCGGGGCGAGTACGACGAACGCGGTCCGGCGAACGAATGTGCGCAAGAGTGTGTCACCTCTCGGTCGGTGTGTCGCGCGCACCCGTTCGTTCGGCGGCGTGATGCGACGACTGACGAATCGGTCCGTTGTCCCGTCGCCAGCCGTCGGTTTCCGCCCCTGGTGCCGCGATGTCCGTTACTCACAGCAGACACTTTTCGCTGGCTGTCCGGACCCTTTTTGGCCATTTTCCGGACATGGTGACCAGGATGTGCTCCGTCGTGCACGCTGCGTCAAATGCGCGCGCAGATGTGTCGGCGTACCGATGAATGGTTCGCCTGAAGCTTTCCGTGAATGGCGCAATGCGACGCACAGAACCGGACATGAAAATGGTTCACGCTCAAAATTTCTTTGACGAATTTCGCTTCGCACTGAACCGCCGGCCGTCCCCGCTCCGTGTTCGGTGGCGGCGGCGCACCACGGGGCGACAGGGCGGGTGCGTCGCGCTGACCCGGAACCGGTCCTTTGGAGGACACGTGAACAAGACCAAGTCTCGGATGCTCAAGATCGGCAGCGCGGTCGCCGTCGCCGGCGCGCTGATCGGCGGCACGCTCGCCACCGCCAACGCGGCGGAGCAGGCCCCCGGCACCACCGAGGTCGCGGCCGCGGACGTCTCGGCGGAGTCGCGCGGCGGCGGTGGCCCGCGCATCCCGCAGGAGATCGCGGTTCCGGCCGGCAACCGCCTGATCGGCACCATGCAGGCCCGCGGCCAGCAGGTCTACACCTGCACCGCCGGCGCCTGGGTGTTCACCGAGCCGGCCGCCACGCTCACCGGCCGGGTGAACAACCGCCCGGTCACCGCCATCCACTTCAAGGCCCCGACCTGGGAGTCGATCGACGACGGTTCGCTGGTCACCGCCACCGTGCAGGCCACCTCCCCGGTCACCGGCTCGATCGCGCAGCTGCTGCTCAAGGCCACGCCGGCGGCCGGCTCCAACGGCGTCTTCAGCAAGGTCACGTTCATCCACCGGCTCGCCACCAGCGGCGGCGCCGCGCCGGCCGGCGCCTGCACCGAGGGCGCCCGGCTCGGCGTCGCGTACCGCGCCGAGTACCGCTTCTACACGGCCGGCTGATCCTTCACAGCTCGCACACCGCGCCAAGGGGGAGAGGGGCGCCCGCGACGATCGCGGGCGCCCCTCCGTGCGTCAGCGCTTGTCCGGCGGGTCGTCGGTCAACTCCTCCCATCGGGCGTGCTCCTGGGCCAGCACCGCCTCCACCTCGGCCACGTACGCCGCGATGTCCGCCGGGCCGGCGGTGGACGGGTCCGGCTCCAGCACGCGCAGCGCGTACAGCCGGTCCGCGGTGTCCCGGTAGAGCTCACCGATCGGCTCGTAGCCCAGCAGCGTGTCGTACCCGGTGACGAACGTGGCCAGGCCGGCGCACGCCACGGCCAGCACGCCCCAGCCGGAGCGGAACGACCAGGCGTCCGCCGCGCCGAGCGCGCCGCACACCCCGGCCGCGAACAGCAGCAGCGTGCTCACGATCAGCGCCTGGCCGTGCGCGGACGCATACTCGTCCGCGCGGCTCTCGTAGTAGGCGAACTGGTCCGCGTACCGGTGCCGCAGGTAGGCCCGCAGCACCTGCTCGTCCCGGTCACCCACGGCCGGTCTCCGCCGTGCCGGACCGGGCCCGCGCGATCGCCGAGATCAGCTCCGTCTCGCCGGCCGGCGTGCCGGTCAGGAACCGGAAGTAGATCGTGCGCAGCGCCTCGGCTCGGCGCCGGCAGTGCTGGAAGTCCCGCAGCGACCGGCGGCGCATCGCGTACCCGGTGAACACGGTCGCACCGGCACCGGCCAGGCCGGTCACCACACCCGGCCACGGCGAGGACGCCCACGCCGCCTGCGCCGCGCCACCCACCGCGGTCAGCACCGAGAGCGCCGGCAGCAGCACCTGCTGCCGGCGGTGCCGCCGCTGGTGCCGCTCCGCGTCCCGCTGCGCGCGCAACAGCGCCGGGACCAGCTCCGCGCGCAGCAGCGTCAGTTCGGCGGTGAGTGCCGGGTACGCCGCCTCGTCCGCAATGGACAGCGGCGCCCGCGGTGGGTCCGCCCGGCCCCAGGGCACTCGGCGGAACAGTGCCGGACGCCGCCGGCTGCCGGGAAGCCAGGTCACGCACGGCAGCGTATCGGTCACGCGCACGCGCGATCGGGTTCGTCCGAACGGCCGATCCGGTACCGGGTGGAAAAACCCCGTCGTGTCCCCCCGAAAGCGGCGCCAATCGTCTAATTTGGCGCGGTGAAAGCTGGACGTCCGCCGACCCCCGAGCAACGGCAGGCCGAGCACCACCGCTGGGTCACCCGCGCCGAGCGGGTCGCCGAGCTGATCGACGGCCACGCCCGCCGCACCGACGGCCGTGACCCGGCGCCGCCGGTGGCCGAGGCCGAGCTGCTCCGCCAGCACGGCCTGCTCACGCTGCTCACCCCGGCCGCGCACGGCGGCGCCGGACTCACCTGGCGGACCGCGCTGGCGGCCGTGCGCGTGCTGGCCCGCGCGGACGGCCGGATCGGCTATCTGCTCGGCGACCACTACGTCAGCAACGCCTCGATCTGGCTGGCCGGCGGCCCGCGCGTGCAGTCGCTGCTCGGCCGGCCGTCCGCGGAGCGCCAGTGGCTGTGGAGCGAC
Source organism: Catenuloplanes indicus (assembly GCF_030813715.1). NCBI lineage: Bacteria > Bacillati > Actinomycetota > Actinomycetes > Micromonosporales > Micromonosporaceae > Catenuloplanes > Catenuloplanes indicus. Next base: position 3,635,740 of record NZ_JAUSUZ010000001.1, on the reverse strand, counting down.
GTGGTGGTGCCCGGCGCCGCGCCGCTCGAGCTCACCGCGGACGGTGACGGCTACCGGCTCTCCGGCACCCGGCTCGCGCCGATCGGCGTCGCCGCGGCGGACATGACCGTGGTCGCGGCCGCGGACACCGGCACCGCGGAACCACTGCTGGTCGGCGTGCCCCGGGAGAGCAAGGGCGTGTCGTTCACGCCCGAGCCGGAGAGCGGCGTGCCCCGGCCGGACGGCGTGAACGTGCGGTACGACCGGGTCTGGATCCCGTCCGAGCACGTGGTCTGCTCGCTCGACCCGGACACCGCTACTCCGCGCTCCTCGCTGCTCGGGCTCGCGGTGCAGGCCGTCTCCGGCCACCTCTGCCTCGGCATCGCGGAGGGCGCCATGCGCTACTGCCGCGGCGGCGCTCCCGGTGCCGCCCCACCCGGCGCCCGCGCGCTCGCCGGGTACGGCACCTGGCTGGCCGCGCTGGACGCGGCCGGTGAGCTGGCGAACCGCATCGCCGAGCAGATCGGCGACGCCGCCGCGCGGCCCACGCTGACCTGGCCGGAGCGGGCCGAGCTGGCCGCGCGCGTCTCCCGGCTGCCGATCCTCGCGGCCGATCTGGCCACCGAGGTCACGTTCGGGCTGTACGAGACGACCAGCGACTGGCCCGCCACGGCGCAGCAGGGCTTCGACCGGTTCTGGCGGGACGCCCGGGCGTACACCGCGAGCATGCCGCTGGACAAACGCCGGCGCGAGGTCGCGCAGCATTTCCTCACCGGCGCCGAACCGGCCCGCACAGACCTGGCCTGAAACAACTCACCAAAGGGTACGAACGGCCCGGCCACCCCCATCGTGGACCGGGCCGCCGCTAGGGTCGGCTGCCATGGGAACCGAGATCGCCGGCCCGTTCGGTGGCTGGCGGGCCGGTGCGAAGATCCGGCTCGGCGACGCCGCGTTCCTGCTCCAGGACCCGGTCCTCGACCGGGCCGGGCCGGGGTACGAGCTGCGCCGCGCCCGCGCGCGGCAGTTGACACCGGTTGCGCGTGACGTCCGGCTGGTGCAGGCGCACGCGTTCCGGCCCGATCCGGCCGCCCGGCGCGCACTCGACGACGTGACCGCGCAGGGCCTGCTGATGGCACGGTTGTGGGTGCTGCCCGGCCTGCCGCGCCTGATCGACACCGTGCCCGGCCCAGGCAGCGTGACGCTGGTCGTGGCGCTGCCGGAGGCCCGGGCACTGCCCGAGGTGCTCGGCGGCCCGCCGTACCCGTGGCACGTTCTCGACCTGCTCTGGCGCGGCCTGCCCGCGCTCTGCACGGTGCTGGACGCGTTGCACACCCGTGGTTTCGCGCATCGCGCACTGTGCGCGGACGCGCTGCTGTACACCGTGGACGGCCGGATCGTGCCGCGCGACCTCGGGCAGGCCGCGTTCGCAGCGGTGCCCGGCCACGGGCCCGGACGGGCCACGGACGTGCGTGACCTGGCCGCACTGATCTACGAGGCGGTCACCGGCCTGCCGCCGGGCACGCCACCGGTCCCGCCGGGCATGCTCCGGCCGGACACGGCGTACCTCGACGACATCCTGCTCCCGGCGCTCGACCTCGACCCGCGTACCCGCCCGCCTCTGGCCCGGATGTCCCGTCGCCTGCGCACGCTCGCGATGCGCGGCATCCCGGCCTGACGGCGGCCGGGCGAATCCTGTCGTGAGTGGTGCGGAACGGCACGGCACTCCGCGTCCGGAAGTCATGACATGTGGTTCCGCCGCGATGCCGCGCCACGCCGGGGGCCGCGTCGCGTCGCGGATGGCGCGGCAGGCCGGTGACCGCGGGGGTTCCCCGCCAATACTTACTGCCAGCGGAGTCTTGCCGCACGGCGGGGTTTGCCCGCGGGAGCATGCGGGCCGCACCACGCCGGAAGCGGGAAGTCGGAATTCGGTTTCGGTCAGACCGCGAGACGGCGTTGTTCCTCGGCGATGACGGCCTTGGCCAGGTCGACGTCGACCGCGTCGGGGGAGGAGCGGGCCACCTCGCTGTGCCGGGCGTAGTCGTCGAACAGCTGGCGTTTCTGCTGCAGGATCTCCAGGATGCGCTGGTCCGGGCCGTCAGCGGTGAGCAGCCGGTGCACCTGGACGGAGCGGACCTGGCCCATCCGGTGTGCGCGGGCCACGGCCTGGTCCTCGATGGTCGGCTTGATCTGCGGCTCGCAGAGGATGACCACGGACGCGGCCTGGATGTTCAGGCCGACGCCGCCGGCCTGGATCTGGCTGATCAACACGGAGTGGCCGGGGACCGCGCTGAACGCGTCCACCAGTTTCTGCCGTTCCTCGACCGGCGTGGAACCGGTCAGCGGCCCGAACGTGCCCGGGCCGAGCAGCTCGATGACCTCGGTCAGCACGGACCGGAAATTGGAGAAGACGACGACCTTGCGGCCGTTCTCCCGGGCCTCGATCACCAGTTCTCTGAGGCGGTGCAGCTTGCCGGAGCCACCCGGGTCCGCGGTGAACGCGACCTGCCGCATCGCCATGAAGTTCCCGGCCGCGACCGCCTCCCGGTACGCGGAGAACTCGGCCCGGTTGAACTCCGACCACTCCTCGGCGCGCACCAGATCGGGCAGTTCCCTGAGCACGTCCTCCTGGTTGCGGCGCAGGTAGACCGGGGCGACCGCCTGCCGGAACGCGACCGGCCCGGCCACCGTCCCGGCGAGGTCGAGCCCGTCGGCCACGCGCGGTTGCAGGTAGCCGATCAGGTTGCGGAACTCGTCCAGCTTGTTCTCCATCGGCGTGCCGGACAGGAAGATCACCCGGGGCACCCGGTCTGTCCATTCCCGCACCGCCTTGGACCGGCGGGTGTCCGGGTTCTTCACGTAGTGCGCCTCGTCCACCACCATCAGCGCGACCCGGGTCTGCGCGGGCACGTCGAGCGTGTGCAGCGAGTCGACGGTGGCGACCGCGACGCCGCCGTCCTCCGTCCAGGTGCGCAGGTTCGCGCCGCGCTGGCCGCCGTGCAGCAGGTATGCGGTGAGCTTGCTGCGGTCGGCGACCTCGCGCGTCCAGTTGACCATCACGCTGGCCGGGCAGACCACCAGGAAGTGGGTCTCGCCGCGGGCCCGCAGGTGCGCCATCGCGGAGATCGACTGGACGGTCTTGCCGAGGCCCATCTCGTCGCCGATGATCACCCGGCCCTGGGCCAGCGCGAACCGGGCGCCGAACGACTGGTAGCCGCGCAGCGTCACGGTCCGGAACGTGTCGTCCAGCTCCTGGCGGCGCACCCGGCCGGTGATGTCGGTCGGCAGGAAGCCCTGCGACGAGTCCACGTCCGGCTGCTCGGCGCCGAGATCGCCGAACGCGGTGTAGTACTCCGCGGACCGCTTCTCGAAGTCCTTCCAGACCGTGCGCGGCGTCGCCGGCCGCTCCCGGATCGCCCGTTCGGCCCTGGCCAGTTTCGCGGGCAGCTTCTCCCGCTCCGCGTCCTCGACCAGCCGGCGCAGCTGGTCGACCGCGGCACCGGCACGCTCGCGGCGGGTCCGGCCGGCGAACAGCATCCGCAGCAGGCTGCCCGCGACGGACGCGGAGCGCAGCGCGGACTCCAGCTCGTCGACCAGGCGCCGGGCCGGTCCGCGTGCCGGGCCGACCGCGGGCTCGGCCCGCAGTACCCGGTGCACCGCGGTGAGCAGCGCGGTCGCGGCCCGGTCCTTGGTGTCAAAGTTGACCCGGACGGCCAGCGATCGGGCCGCCGCCTCCGCCACCTGCTCGGCCACGGCCTTCAGCTGTCGTGCGCCCGCCGGGCTCAGGCCGGGCACCTGCGCCAACTCGGCCTCGGACCGGGAGCGGACCGCGCCGATCGTGGTCAGCCCGGCCTTCTCCAGCGGCGCGATCCGGACCTTCGCACCGGCCGCGTCACGCAGCGCCGAGACCGGCAGCGTCTCCAGGTGGCGTGCCAGCAACTGGTCGCGTTCCCGCAGGTAGGCGTCGCGCGCCTCGCCCCGGATGTGCCGATCGCCGTCCGCGACCCGCTCGGCGGCGTCCCGCAGCCGGCGTCCCGCGGCCAGCACCTGCCGCGCTTCCGCCCGCTCCACCACGCGCTACAGGCTACGTCCCGCGCGCCGGTTTAGCCTGTCGGGATGACCGAGCTGGTGAACGCGCGCTTCGAGGTGCTGGACGAGCGGTTCAGGGAGATCCGTGGTGATCGGTGGATGCAGCGGCTGCACACCGGCTGCCGCTGGACCGAGGGGCCGGCGTACTTCCCGGCCGGCCGCTACCTGGTGTTCAGCGACATCCCGAACGACCGGATCCTGCGGTACGACGAGACGACCGGCGTGGTGGGCGTGTTCCGCGAACCGGCCGGGTACGCCAACGGCCACCTCATGGACCGGGCCGGCCGCCTGGTCAGCTGCGAGCACGGCAACCGCCGCGTCACCCGGACCGAGCACGACGGCAGCCGTACCGTGATCGCGGACCGGTTCGGCGGCGCGCGCCTGAACAGCCCGAACGACCTGGTGGAGCACTCCGGCGGCGCGATCTGGTTCACCGACCCGAGCTACGGCATCGACAGCGACTACGAGGGGCACCGGGCGGAGAGCGAGATCGGCGCCTGCAACGTCTACCGCGCCGATCCGGCCACCGGAGAGGTGCGGCTGGTCGCGGGCGACTTCGACCGGCCGAACGGGCTGGCGTTCTCCGCCGACGAGTCGCTGCTCTACATCGTGGACACCGCGCGGCGGCACATCCGCCGGTTCGAGGTCACCGACCAGGGCACGCTGACCGGCGGCGTGGTCTTCGGCGTCTGCGACACCGGCAGCTTCGACGGGCTGCGCCTGGACGAGGCCGGCCGGGTCTGGGCCGCGGCCTCGGACGGCGTGCACTGCTTCGACCCGGACGGCACCCTGATCGGCAAGCTGCACGTGCCGGAGACCGTCTCCAACCTCACGTTCGGCGGCCCGAAGCGCAACCACCTCTACCTCACGGCGACCACGTCGCTCTACGGCATCCGCCTCACGGTCAGTGGCGCGCGACCGCGCTGAACGACCGCCGGTACGCGCTCGGCGCCACCCCGATCGCGGTGTGCAGGTGCTGGCGCAGTGACGCCGCGGTGCCGAGGCCACAGCGCCGGGCGATCTGGTCCACGTTCAGCGACGTGCTCTCCAGCAGCTGGCGGGCCAGGTCCAGGCGGCGTTGCAGCAGCCAGCGGTTCGGGCTGACGCCGGTCTCGGCGCGGAAGCGGCGGGTGAACGTGCGCACGCTCATCCGCGCGTGCCCGGCCAGCTCCGATAGCGACAGCGGCGCGTCCAGCCGCTCCAGCGCCCACGCCCGGGTCGCGGCCGTGTCGGCGCCGGCCGGTGAGGCCGGGACCGGCCGCTCGATGAACTGCGCCTGGCCGCCCTCCCGCCAGGACGGCACCACGCAGCGGCGGGCGGCCCGGTTCGCCACCTCGCTGCCGTGGTCGGTGCGGATGATGTGCAGGCACAGGTCGATCCCGGCGGCGACACCGGCCGAGGTGAGCACGGAGCCGTCGTCGACGAACAGCACGTCCGGGTTCAGCCGGGCGCGGGGGTAGAGCCGCCGGAACGTGTCCACCCACCACCAGTGCGTGGTGGCCGGGCGGCCGTCGAGCAGGCCGGCCGCGGCGAGCACCATCGACGCGGTGCAGATGGACACGATCCGGGCGCCGCGCGCGTGCGCGGCCCGCAGCGCGGCGACGACCGCGCGGTCCAGCGTGCCGTCCTCGACCGGTGGCCCGGAGTCGACGCCCGGCACCACGACCGTGTCCGCCTCGGCCAGCAGTTCCAGGGTGGCGCCGTCCTCCGGCGCGATCGTGATGCCGGCGCCGGTCGGGACCGCGCGGCCGTCCGGCGTGCACACACGGGTGCGATAGAGCCGGTGACCGGCCGCGTCGCGCGCGGACCGGAACAGCTGCACGGCCGTACCGAGGTCGAACGGCACCACACCGGGCAGCGCGAGCACGGCGACGACGTGGCGATCGGTCATGGCCCAATTCTTGCGCACGATGGCCTGCGGGCCACTGGCTCGAACGGTCATCTGTGAAGAGACTCGTTTCTCGTGCGCTCTCCTCGAATTCACCCCGCCTGGTTCGTCGCGGCCGTCGCGTTCGTGGCGCTGGTCGGCGCGGCCGGTTTCCGCGCCACGCCCGGCGTGATGCTGCATCCGCTGCACGCCGAGTTCGGCTGGCCGCTCGCCGTGATCTCCGCGGCCGTCAGCGTCAACCTGCTGCTCTACGGCCTGACCGCGCCGTTCGCGGCCGCGCTGATGGACCGGTTCGGCATCCGCCGGGTCGCCGCGGTCGCGCTGCTGCTGGTCGCGGCCGGCAGCGGGCTCACCGTGTTCATGACCGAGAGCTGGCAGCTGCTGCTCTGCTGGGGCGTGCTGGTCGGCCTCGGCAGCGGCTCGATGGCGCTGTCCTTCGTGGCGACCGTGACCGGGCGCTGGTTCGTGCGGCGACGCGGCCTGGTCACCGGCGTGCTGACCGCGGGCGGCGCGGCCGGGCAACTGATCTTCCTGCCACTCCTGGCCGTGCTGGTCCGGGACAGCGGCTGGCGGACCGCGTCGCTCACCGTCACCGTGGCCGCGCTGCTGGTCGTGCCGCTGATCTGGTTCTTCCTCCGGGATCACCCGCGCGACCTGGGCACCACCGCCTACGGCGGCGAGATCGACGAGCAGAGACCCCAGGGCAACGCGGCGGTACGGGCGGTGCGCGCGTTCGGCGCCGCCTCGCGTACCCGTGCGTTCTGGTTGCTGGCCGGTGGCTTCGCGATCTGCGGCGCGACCACGAACGGGCTGGTCGGCACGCACTTCATCCCGGCCGCGCACGACCACGGCATGGCGGAGACCACCGCCGCGGGCCTGCTCGCGCTGATCGGCGTCTTCGACATCGTCGGCACGATCGCGTCCGGCTGGCTGACCGACCGGTTCGACAGCCGGATCCTGCTCGGCGCCTACTACGCGCTGCGCGGCCTGTCCCTGCTGGTGCTGCCCACGCTGTTCGCGGCGGACAGCGGCCCGAGCATGCTGGTCTTCATCCTGTTCTACGGCCTGGACTGGGTGGCGACCGTGCCGCCGACCGTGGCGCTGTGCCGCACCTACTTCGGCGCGGACGGCGCGGTCGTGTTCGGCTGGGTCTTCGCGTCGCACCAGGTCGGTGCCGCGATCGCGGCGACCGGGGCCGGCCTGGTCCGGGACCGGCTCGGCGAGTACGACCTGGCCTGGTACGTCGCGGGCGCGCTCGCGCTCGGCGCGGCCGGGCTGTCCCTGCTGCTCTTCCGGGCCCGCCGCCACGACCGGGTGACGCCGCCGGCCGACGGGCTCGCGCAGCCGGGCCGATGGGCGTTGAAGACCACGTAGAAAGACCCGAGTGGCGAGGCGACGGCGGGGGTAGAACTGACAGCATGGAGCACTACACGATCGCCACCGTCGCGGAGCAGTACTCGGATTTCCGTCGCGTCCTCTGGACCGGCAAGCACACCCAGGTCGTGATCATGACGATCCCGGCCGGCGGCGAGATCGGTGAGGAGGTCCACGAGGTGGACCAGATCCTCACCTTCGTCAGCGGTGTCGGCCAGGCCAAGGTCAGCGGCCAGACGCGCAAGGTCAGCCAGGGCGACATGGTCATCGTCCCGGCCGGCGCGAAGCACAACTTCACCAACGAGGGGCCGAACCCGCTCGTGCTCTACACGGTCTACGGCCCGCCGGAGCACGCGGACGGCGCGGTGCACGCCACCAAGGAGGAGGCGGACGCGCTGGAGGAGGCCGGTAAGGACGAGCCGCCGTCGAACTGAGCTAGCTGACGATGTCGGTGTCGCCGGTGACCGCGCACTGCATGAGCGCGGCATTGGCGGCCAACTCCCGGGACGCCACGGAAGCGAGGTCCAGCTCCCGTTCGGCACCGCCGACGTGTAGCGCGCCGTACATGGCGATGGCCACGTCGGCGGTGCCGCCCGCGTTCAGGTGGGTCAGCAGCAGGTCGCTGACGTACTGATCGGTGATCGACGCCGGGCCCGGGTGCCGGTAGGCGATCAGCCGCCGCCACAGGTTGCCGGTCTCGCCGACGAACGTGCGGTGCCCGCAGATCGCGTCGACCCAGGTGAAGCGGTACAGACCGGGCCGGTCCGGCAGCACCGGGAAGGCGAGCCGCCCCAGGCCGTCCACTGTGATCTTCCCGGCGTGCCGCCAGTTCAGCACGATGCGCAGATCCACGGTCCCGCCCTTGGGCCTCGGCGTGTCGTATCCCCGGTAGCCGGCACCGAGGCTCGGCCGCTCCACGGTGGCCGCGCCGGCTGCGAGCAGCTCGGCCAGCGGGTCGGTGTGGTTGGGCATCGAAGCGTCTCCCCTTGTCCCCGGGAGCCGGCCGGTGGGCCGCCTCGCCGGACAGGTCCTGCCGGTCGGTGGTAACGGTGCCCGATGGTGCCGGACGGCCGCGCAAGGCTAATTCTGCTCGCGTTCGCCGCGCCCGGACTCCGCTGAGCGGTTCACATGCCCACCGGCTCGGTGAGCAACCATCGGCTATGCGGCCGACGGTTCCGACCTTCGGCCACCCCCGGTGTCGAACATTCGCCTTAACTCGTTCCGGCCTCGTTCGACCGCCTCGCGTAGCCGTTCGGCCGATGTCCCCGGCGGGGCGGTGGCGGGAATCCGCAGCTCAACGCCGATCAGGTCGCGGCGGAGCCAGTCGCGGACCGTCTCCTGATCACGGAGCGTGTCGTCGTGATCGACAACGTTCCACGGATCGGACAGGTACGGCGTGTTGTCGCGGCCGAGCGCGGCCAGCAGGCCGGCCCGGCGGGTCAGGCAGGCCGGGCAGTGCCCGCAGTGCGCGGTGGACGGGCAGGGGGCGCGCGTGCAGCTGATGGTCCGGGTGAGCACCGGTGCCGGCAGACCGGCCCGCAATCCGCGGCGGACGACCTCACCCGCGGTGACCAGCAGGTAGGGGTTGACCGTGCCGTCCGGCGGCGGGTCCATACCCGGTGGCAGCGTGAGCGCGCGCAGCACGTGTGCGGGCGCCGTGCCGCCGTCGTAGATGCCGTGGTGCAGCCGGACCGGCCTGGTCGCCGTCGACTCGACCGCGGCGAACAACTCCCGGATGCGCCGCGCGTGACCGTCCGCGGCCTCGCCCGGCCCGATCAGGATCAGCGGGTACGGACTGGCGCGCGCCCGCTCGGCTGCGTGGACGACCGAGTCGGGGTCGCCGGTGAATGGCACGATCTCCTCAGCCACCAGCACCTCCCACAGTCCGCCGCCGACCATAGTAAATACTCGCAGTCATTGGCTAGTGTCGCTCAGTCGCGGGAAGCTGAACAGCATGGGAATTGCGCGAGAATCCAATCCCAATGCGTCCGATACGGGACACGTGCGAATCGGCATTTTATGTTGTCAATGCCGCTTCGCGCACTCGAAAATGCTTCGGTGACGACCGATCCACCCCCGCGCCCCTCGATCAACCAGGCGTCCCGCCGATACCGCGGCGGCCCCGGGCGCAACGTCACCCCGGGCCCGCGCCCGTCGCCGACGCCGGCCCCACCGGCCGCCGACGCGTCCGCCGCGCCCACCGCGGCGCCGGAACCGTGCCCGGACCGTTGTCGGCACGACCGTCGCCTCAGACTCCTGCACCGCCTGCGGTATGCGGCGGTCACGGTCGCGTTGATGATCGCCACCGGGGCCACGGTCGCGCTGATCTGCATGCATTGACCCGGGACCGGTGATGTCCGTGGCTGGTCCGAGTGCGTCAGCCGGGCTCGATCCCGGCGGCTCGTGCCCGGCCAGGCCGCGCCCGGCGTTCACGCCCGGCGGCTCACGCCCTCCCGGGTTCCGGCGTCGCCGTGAGCGTACGGACCGCGGCCTCGACGTGCTTCGGCAGCGCCCGGCGGTGCCGGAGCACCCAGGGCAGCAGCCGCGCCGCGTCGGCCAAGCCGGCCCGTGTGGCGCCGCCGGTCCGCCAGGCCGACCGGGCGGCCGTGGCCGCGATCGGCAGCGGGCGGCGCAGCCACGAGGTGAGCAGGTCGTTGCGGGCCTGGCGACGTCGCCGGCCCTCGACGTCCCGACCGGCGGGGAGCGGCAGGTGCCGGACCGTCAGCGCCGGTACGTAGGCCAGCCCCCAGCCCGCCGCCGCGAGGTCCATGGCGAGCAGCGCCTCCTCGCCGTACACGTGCAGCGTGGGGTTGAAACCGCCGGCGGCGAGGAACGCATCCCGCCGGACCACCGCCGCACACGCCAGGAAACCGAGGACCGCGGGGCCGGGCAGGTCGGTGGGCGTGCCGAGCGGCGCCGCCTCCATCGCGGCGGAGATCGGATCGCTACGGCCGTCCGCCCCGACCAGCACCTGGCCGGTGAGCAGCGCCGCGCGCGGGTGCGCGTCCAGCAGCGCGGCGGCCTTGCCGAGCGCGCCGGCCTCCCAGTACGAGTCGTCGTCCGCGAACGCCACATATCTGGTCTCGGCCAGTTCCGCGCCGGCGTTGCGCCCGGCCGCGCCGAGGTTCACGACGGACCGCACCACGTGCACGTGCGGCAGCGCCTCCGACACCGCGTCCGCCGTGCCGTCCTCGGACGCGTTGTCCACCAGGATCACCGGCGCCTCGTGCCGCGGGAGATAGCGAAGCAGCTGCTCGCGCCGGTTCCGGCTGGCCACGACAACGGTCACGTCATCCACCGCACCCGACTACCCGAAAAATGTCCGGATATGCGAGGAGGGGCCGGTGCGGGCCGGCCCCTCCTCTGTGGGAACTGCGCGGGGGTCAGGCGACCGCGCAGGCTGTGCCGTTCAGGGTGAACGCGCCCGGCTCCGCGAACGCGCCCGTCGAGCTCGCCTGGAACCCGAACGTCGCGCTGCCTCCAGCGGCGATCACGCCGTTCCACGCGATGTTCTTCGCGGAGACAGTCTGCCCGTTCTGGGTAACGGTGGCATTCCAAGAATTTCCGATTCGCTGGCCGGACGGAAGCGTGAATCCGAGGTCCCAGCCGTTGATCGCGGTGCTGCCGGTGTTCCGTACCGTCACGTTCGCGGTGAAGCCGCTGTTCCAGGCGTTCGTGTCATAGGTGATCGTGCATCCACCGGCCGGGCCGGGCGGCGGCGAGGTGGTGGCCGGCGGCGTCGGGGACGACGTGGTCGGCGGCACCGTTGTCGGATTCGTGGCGGGACCGTTGACCGCGGCCGAGAACGAGTTGACCGCCAGGCCCGCGCCGCCGATCCACGGCTCGAAACCGGCCTGGATGCTGGTCAGGTACCACGAGTTGGTGATCGCGCCGCGATTGCGGATGTCGTTGATGAAGTCCAGCACGCTGAAGTTCCAGGACGTGATCGCGGACGGCGCCAGGTATGAGATGACGTTGTTCGACCCGTTGCTGCCCTGCCAGACCTCCCAGGTCCGGCCGCCGACCGTGGCCGTGCCGACCGGCGAGCCGATCGGCTGGATGTTCCCCTGCCGGTTGAACCAGATCATGATCTCCATCTGGTTGACGCCGTCCCGCTTCGGCGACGGGTCGAGCCAGATGTCGTACGACGCGTTGTACGTGGCACCGTTCACGAACGAGTAGTTGATCGAGCTGGTCGCGTTGGTGATCGCGCTGACCTGGATCGGCAGGTTCGTGCCCGGCGAGCAGTTCGTGTAGTGACAGCCGAGGAAGACCGACGGGTACGACACCGGTGCGCCGCTGGTGTTGCCGACGCCCTGCTGCCGGGTGATCGAGAAGCCGCTGTCGGTCACGTTGATGCACTGCTCGGCCGTGGTGCCCCAGCGGTTGTTCTGTACCACGTACCGGTTCTGGATCGTGGTCGAGCCGTACTGCTGGCAGATCTCGGTGGCGGCGTTGGCGGCGCTGTTCACCACGAACGCGGTGGCGGTGCCCGCCAGCAGCAGCGCGGCCGCCGCGATGGCGCGGATCGGTCGTTTCATGGGTAGAGTCCTCACGAAGGTGTCCGTGGAGCCGGATGGTGGGGTCCGTTCACGCCCCCGGTTTCGAGCGGCCGCCGACATGCCGGCCGTTGAAACGGTGCAGCGCCTGCTGAACCGGCACGGGCGGGCTGCGCTACCTGGCTCAGGTTGGGCGACCTGCACCGGGAGCGCTCCCAAGGGGCGTTAACAGATTTACACGCCCGAAAACGCCAGGCAACCCGCAGGCGCCTTTTCTTCTTCTTAAGTCGAGACCCCGCCGCCGGCTTGACGCCCGGCGCCGCACGGCTCGTGCGTCAGGACAGCAGCGCCCGGGCGGCGCGCACCCCGGCCAGCCCGCGGCGCAGCGCGTCCAGCACCCGCTCCTCGGTGGACGCGGTGACCCGCGCGGCCGGGATGGAGATGCTGATCGCGTCCGTGGCGGGCATCCGCAGCGGCACCGTCATGGCGAAACAGACGATCCCGTCCGTGTTCTCCTGCCGGTCCATGGACCAGCCCCGCGCCGCGATCGCGTCCAGCTCCGCGCGCAGCGCGCCCGGATCGGTGATCGTGTGCGCGGTCAGTGCCGGCAACGGCCCGGGGAGCAGCGCGTCGACGTCCTCGGCCGGCAGCCCGGCGAGCAGCGCCTTGCCGAGCGCGGTCGCGTGCGCGGGCAGGTGCCGGCCGATCGCGCTGTAGAGCCGCAGCGGGTGGATGGACTCGCGCTTGGCCATGTAGACCACGTTCGGCCCGTCCAGTCGGCCCAGGTGCACGGTCTCGCCCAGCTCCTCGGACAGCCGGTCCAGCACGGTGGCGAGCATGCCGACCGCGTCGTCCGCCTCGATGTAGGCCGCACCCACCTGGAGCGCGCGCATGCCCAGGCCGAAGCGGGTGCCGGTCGGGTCGGTCGCCACCCAGCCGCGCCGGGCCATGGTGCGCAGGATGCCGTGCAGCGAGCTCTTCGGGATGTCCAGGTCGCGGGCCAGCTCGACCAGTGACCGGCCGGGGTGCGCGGCGAGCCGCTCCAGGATCTCCAGCGTCCGGTCCGCGGACTTCACCGGCTGCCACTCGTCTGTCACGGTGCTTCCCTCCTGCACGCGGCCCATTGTCCCCAGCCTTGACAGGCGGCGCGGTTCGAGGGCTATGGTCACATATGTGACTGACGTTCGCCATCTTGAACAGACGATCGAGGCCGGCCGCATCCTGCCGGTGGTCGTGCTCCCCGACGCGGCCGCCGCCGACGGGCTCGCCGGCGCGCTGCTCGCGGGCGGCCTGCGCAGCGTCGAGGTGACGTTCCGCACCGACGCCGCGCCCGACGCGATCCGGGCCATGGCCCGGCGCGACGAGCTGCTGGTCGGCGCCGGGACCGTGACCCGCGTCGAGCAGGTGGACCAGGCCGTGGCGGCCGGCGCGAGGTTCGTGGTCAGCCCCGGCTTCTCCGTCCGGGTGGTGGAGCGCTGCCAGGCCCTGGGCGTGCCGGTCTTCCCGGGGGTCGCCACCGGCACCGAGATCCAGATGGCGCTGGACGCGGGCCTGACCACGGTCAAGTTCTTCCCGGCCGAGCAGCTCGGCGGCGCCCCGATGATCAAGGCACTCTCCGCGCCGTACGCGAATGTCCGGTTCATCCCGACCGGCGGCGTGACCACCAGGAACCTCGCCGACTACCTCGGCCTGAAGTCCGTGCTCGCGGTCGGCGGCACCTGGATGGTCGCCCCCGATCTGCTCGCCGCCGAGGACTGGGCCGAGGTCACCGCCCGCACCGCCGCCGCGCTCAAGGAGGCAGCCACATGCTGACGATCAGGGCGAACGCCGCGTTCGACGCGGTGAGCCTCGGCGAGATCATGCTCCGTCTCGACCCGGGCGAGGGCCGGATCAAGACGGCTCGCTCGTTCCGCGCCTGGGAGGGCGGCGGGGAGTACAACGTGGCCCGCGGCCTGCGCCGGGCGTTCGGCAAGCGCACCGCCGTGGTCACCGCGTTCGCGGACAACGAGGTCGGCCGGCTGCTTGAGGACCTGGTGCTGCAGGGCGGTGTGGACACGTCCTTCGTGCACTGGGTCAAGTACGACGGCATCGGCCGGACCGTGCGCAACGGACTGAACTTCACCGAGCGCGGCTTCGGCGTGCGCGGTGCGGTCGGCGTCTCCGACCGGGGCCTCACCGCGGCGTCCCAGCTCGCACCGTCCGACGTGGACTGGGAGCACCTGTTCGGCACGCTCGGCGTGCGCTGGCTGCACACCGGTGGCATCTACGCCGCGCTCTCCGAGACCACGCCGGACGTGATCGAGGCCGCGATGGAGGCCGCGCACCGGCACGGCACGATCGTCTCCTACGACCTGAACTACCGGCCCAGCCTCTGGCAGGCGATCGGCGGCAAGAACCGCGCGCAGGAGGTCAACCGCCGCCTGGCCCGGTACGTGGACGTGATGATCGGCAATGAGGAGGACTTCACCGCGTCGCTCGGCTTCGAGGTGCACGGCGTCTCGGAGAACCTCGACAACCTGGAGACCGCCGCGTTCCGCGCGATGATCGAGGCCGCGGTCAAGGACTACCCGAACTTCCAGGTCGTCGCGACCACGCTGCGCACGGTGAAGACCGCCACGGTCAACGACTGGGGCGCGATCGCCTGGCAGGACGGCACGTTCGCCGAGGCCACGCACCGCCCCGGGCTGGAGATCATGGACCGGGTCGGCGGCGGTGACAGCTTCGCCTCCGGCCTCATCTACGGGCTGCTCGAGGGCTTCGGTATCGAGCAGGCGGTGGAGTACGGTGCCGCGCACGGCGCACTGGCCATGACCACGCCCGGCGACACCTCGATGGCGTCGCTGCGTGAGGTCGAGGCGCTGGTCGGCGGCAAGGGCGCGCGGGTCCAGCGATAGAACTTCCACGTCGGGTGGCCTCGTGTTGAGCTGCGCAAATATGCGAACCCGTGGTCACCCGACGGCAGGACCGGTCATCCGCCTCTACCATGGTGCCGTTCGCGGCGAGTAATCTCTTGGCTTCAACGCGTGCCCACCCCTCGGAGGCGTCGCTCACATGGCCGGTACCACCCTGCGGATCCTGATCGTCGGCGCCGGCATCGCCGGTCTGGGCGTCGCTCGGGCCTTGCGTATGGCCGGTCTCCGGCCGGACGTCGTCGATCGGGAACCGCCCTCGGCCGGGCCCGGCGCCGCGATATTCCTTCCCGGCAACGCCATCCGCGCGCTGGCCGGTCTCGGCCTCACCGGCCCGTTGCGCCCGCTCGGCGCGGTCATCCGGCGTCAGTCCATCTGCGACGCCGCCGGTGAGCCGCTCTGCGAACTCGATCTCGGCGAGCTGTGGGACGGCGTCGGTGAGTCGCGTGCGCTGCCCCGCGCCGACCTCCAGCGGGTGCTGGTCTCGGCGGTCGGCGGAGTCGTTCGTCACAACACCGCGGTCACGAACCTGGAGCTGGACGAGGGCGGCCCGGTCAAGGTGGACTTCGCGGACGGCGCCCGCACGGAGTACGACCTGGTCATCGGCGCCGACGGCCGCCGCTCCACGGTTCGCGCGCTGGCCGGCCTCGGCGGTGCCGCACGCCGCACCGGGCAGTTCGTCTACCGCAGCGTGGTGTACGGCGGCCCGCCGGTCATGGACTGGACCGGCCTGCTCGGCGCGCACTCCAGCTTCGTGGTGATGCCGATGGGCGACCGCCGGCTGTACTGCTACGCCCACGAGACCGTCCCGGAGGACGCCACGCTGCCGGCCGACGGGCTCGACCGGGTTCGCGACGTCTTCGGCGGCTACGGCGGGCCGGTCCCCGCGGTGCTCGACGCGCTGGAGAAGGTGCAGCTCGCCGCGCCCGAGGAGGTCGAGGTGGCCGGCTGGTCCCGCGGCCGGGTGCTACTGGTCGGCGACGCCGCGCACTCCACCTCGCCCACGCTCGCCCAGGGCGCCGCGATGGCGCTGGAGGACGCGATCGTGCTGGCCGAGGTGCTGCGCACGCACGCCGGTGACCTGCCGGCCGCGCTCGCCGCGTACGAGAAGCGCCGCCGCCCGCGGACCCGCTGGGTGCTGGACCGCACCCGCGACCGGGACCGCACCGGCGACGTCGCGCCCGACACGCGCGACCCATTGCTGCGCAAGCGTGGCGACCGCATCTTCCGCGACTACTACGCTCCCCTGCGCGATCCAGCGTAGACCAAGCACACGGCGTCAACGGCGCGTTTGGTCACCCCGTGCCTACAGGGGCATCCCGAAGGATTATTCTGCCCCAGAGGTACGTCTGCAGATCAACTGTGCGTCGTGCCCACGTGGTGAGCTCGAAGACCGGAGGCTGCTCGTGACCACCGTCGCACCGAAGCCGATCGTCACCCGGCCCTGGCCGGTGCATAAACCCGTCAAGGGATCGGCGTTCGCGCGCGTCCTGCGCACGACGGACGCGAAGCAGATCGGGATCATGTACATGATCACGTCCTTCGTGTTCTTCCTGCTCGGCGGTCTGATGGCGCTGCTGATCCGCGCCGAGCTCGCCGCGCCGGGGCTGCAGTTCCTGTCGCCCGAGCAGTACAACCAGATGTTCACGATGCACGGCACGATCATGCTGCTGTTCTTCGCGACGCCGATCGTGTTCGCGTTCGGCAACTACATCGTCCCGATCCAGATCGGCGCGCCGGACGTCTCGTTCCCGCGGCTGAACTCGTTCGCGTACTGGCTGTACCTGTTCGGCGGCTCGATCACCATGGGCGGGTTCTTCACGCCCGGTGGCGCCGCTGACTTCGGCTGGTTCGCCTACACGCCGCTGTCCGACGGCATCCACAGCCCGGGCGTCGGCGCGAACATGTGGGTCGTCGGCCTGGCTCTGTCCGGCCTCGGCACCATCCTCGGCGCGGTCAACCTGATCACGACGATCCTGACGCTCCGCGCGCCCGGCATGACCATGTTCCGCATGCCGATCTTCACGTGGAACATGCTGGTCACCAGCCTGCTCGTGGTGATGGTCTTCCCGTTCCTGGCCGCCGCGCTGTTCGCGCTGGCCGCGGACCGCATCCTCGGCGCCCAGGTCTTCAACCCGGAGACCGGCGGGCCGATGCTCTGGCAGCACCTCTTCTGGTTCTTCGGCCACCCCGAGGTGTACATCATCGCGCTGCCGTTCTTCGGCATCATCTCGGAGATCATCCCGGTCTTCAGCCGCAAGCCGATCTTCGGTTACAAGGGCCTCGTCGCCGCCACGCTGCTGATCGCCGCGCTGTCGATGTCCGTGTGGGCGCACCACATGTTCGCCACCGGCCAGGTGCTGCTGCCCTTCTTCAGCTTCCTGAGCTTCCTGATCGCGGTCCCGACCGGCATGAAGTTCTTCAACTGGATCGGCACCATGTGGCGGGGCCAGATCAGCTTCGAGACCCCGATGCTGTTCTCCATCGGCTTCCTCACGACGTTCCTGTTCGGCGGCCTGTCCGGCGTGCTGCTCGCCAGCCCGCCGATCGACTTCCACGTCTCCGACTCGTACTTCGTGATCGCCCACTTCCACTACGTGCTCTTCGGCACCATCGTGTTCGCCGTCTACGGCGGCATCTACTTCTGGTTCCCGAAGATGTTCGGCCGGATGCTGGACGAGCGCCTCGGCAAGCTGCACTTCTGGCTGACCTTCGTCGGCTTCCACACCACGTTCCTGGTGCAGCACTGGCTCGGCAACGAGGGCATGCCCCGCCGCTACGCCGACTACCAGGTCAACGACGGCTGGACCGAGCTCAACATGATCTCGACGGTCGGCGCGTTCATCACCGGCCTCTCCACGCTGCCGTTCCTCTACAACTGCTGGAAGTCCTACAAGGCCGGCAAGGTGGTCACGGTGGACGACCCGTGGGGCCACGGCAACAGCCTCGAGTGGGCCACGTCCAGCCCGCCGCCGCTGCGCAACTTCGACCGCATGCCGCGCATCCGCTCCGAGCGGCCGGCCTTCGACGCGAAGTTCCCTGAGCTGGCCGCCGGGCACCAGTCCGTGGCCGGCCCGCCGGAGGGTGGCGCCAAGCCGCTCAGCGCGGAGTCCGACGGCGGCGCGTCGTACCAGGAGAACAAGGACCACACCCTGGACTCGGACAAGTAGCCGCACAGCGTCTTCCGGCCCCCACTCGCGTACCGCGCGGGTGGGGGCTTTCTCTTTCCCGCTTCCGGCGGCTCATTGTCCGCATGCTCCCGCGGGCACCGGTCGTCGCCGGCGCTCCTCCCTGTCTGTTCCGGCGTGGTCGACGGCGGCAGGGGTTCATCCCGGATGGCCGGGCTCGGCACGGGCGGTGGTCCGTAGCTGGTTGACGGCGTGCGAGACGATCGCGGCACGGCGCGGGTCCCGGCGGGCGTGCACGACGATGCGGCGGGAGACGGAAGGGTTCCGCAGCGGGCGTACGGCCACGTCGGTAGCGGGTCCGGCGACGGCCAGCCGCGGCAGGACGGTGACGCCGAGACCGGCCGCGACCAGGCGCAGTGCGGCGCGGTGATCGTCCAGCCGGGCCGCGTAGCGGGGCGTGAAACCAGCGGTCCGGCAGGCGCTCAGCACGATCTGGCCGATCGGGCTGTCGTAGATGTCGTGGTCGATCCACGGCTCGGCCTCCAGGTCCCGCAGCGTGACCGCACCGGCGGCGGCCAGCGGATGACCGGCCGGGAGCACCACGACCAGCTCCTCGACCGCCAGCTCGTGCCGGTCGTACCCGTCCAGCCGGATCTGCACGCCGTCCGCCGGCTCGGTGCGGATGTCCAGGTCCGGCGCGCGGCGCCCGCGGCCCGGCATCGGCTCGTTGAGGCTGATCTCAACGGTGAGGCCGGGCCGGTGCCGGTGCACCGCGCGCACCACGTCCGGCATCCAGCTCTCGGCGACCGACGCCATGCACGCGATCGCCAGCCGCTCGGTCCGGCCGTCCCGGAGGTCCGCGACCGCGCGCTCCAGCCGCCCGAAGTCGTCGAGCAGCGCGGCCGCGTGGTCGGCGAGCCGGCGGGCCGCGTCCGTGGCCACGATGCCGCGGCCCTGCTTCTCGAACAGGACCAGGCCGGTCTCCCGGGCCAGCGCGGTCATGTGCTGGCTGATCGTGGCGGGGGAGTAGGTCAGGTTGCGCGCCGCCGCGTTGATCGACCCGGCCTCCAGGACCGCGCGCAGCACCACCAGACGATGCGGGTTGAGCATCAGGGAACCATACGTCCGTACCGAACGTTCAGCGGTTTTCATGTGCTTGTGGCAGCGGTTGTGGTCATCGAAACTGAGGAATGACGACCTTCTGGGCCGACGCCGACCGGCTGCTGATCCGCTACGGCGCGACGTTCACGCCGCGAATCATCGAGCGCGCCGCGGGCGCCTACGTCTTCGACAGCGAGGGCCGGGCGATTCTCGACTTCACGTCCGGGCAGATGAGCGCGATTCTCGGGCACGCGCACCCGGACGTGGTGGCCACCGTCTCCGCCGCGGTCGCGTCGCTGGACCACCTGTACAGCGGTATGCTCAGCCGCCCGGTCGTCGACCTCGCGGCCCGCCTGCTCGGCACGCTCCCGGCCGGGCTGGACCGGATGATGCTGCTCAGCACGGGCGCGGAGGCGAACGAGGCCGCGCTCAAGATGGCCAAGCTCGCCACCGGCCGGTACGAGATCGTCTCCTTCGACCGCTCCTGGCACGGCATGACGCACGGCGCCGCGTCCGCGACGTTCTCCGCCGGGCGCCGCGGCTACGGTCCGGCCGCGCCCGGCAACCTGGTGCTGCCGACGCCGAACGCGTACCGCTCGCCGTTCCGCGACCCGGACGGCGGCTACGACTGGGCGGCCGAGCTGGATTACGGGTTCGCGCTGGTCGACCAGCAGTCCGCCGGCAGTCTGGCGGCCTGCCTGGTCGAGCCGATCCTGTCGTCCGGCGGGATCATCGAGCTGCCGCCCGGCTACCTGCGGCGGCTGCGCGAGCTGTGCGACGCGCGCGGCATGCTGCTGATCCTGGACGAGGCGCAGACCGGCATCGGGCGGACCGGCACGATGTACGCGTTCGAGCGGGACGGCGTGGTGCCGGACCTGCTGACGCTCTCCAAGACGCTCGGCGCCGGTCTGCCGGTGGCCGCGGTGATCGCCCGAGACGAGGTCGAGGCGGTCTGCCGGGAGCGCGGCTTCCTCTTCTACACCACGCACGTCTCCGACCCGCTCGCCGCCTCGGTGGCGCTGACCGTGCTGGACGTGGTGGAACGCGACGGCCTGGTGGCCCGCGCGGCGGAGCTAGGCGGCGTGCTGACCACGCGGTTGCGAGCGCTTCGGGACGCGTACGAGGTGGTCGGCGACGTGCGCGGCCGTGGGCTGCTGCAGGGCATCGAGCTGGTCACGGACAAGCTGAGCAAGGAGCCGGCCGACGCGCTGGGCGCGGCCGTCACGTCCGCGTGCCTGGAGCGGGGCCTGCACATGAACATCGTCCAGCTGCCCGGTATGGGAGGCATCTTCCGGATCGCTCCGCCGCTGACCATCACCGACAGCGAGCTGCACGCCGGGCTGGACATCCTGGAGGACGCAATTCGCGCCTGCGCTGCGTGACCGCCTATAACTTTCGGCCGATGTAGCGGCGCTCGCTTACCCTCCCCTGGACGGAGGTTTGCCCACGCGGGATCTGGCAACCTCTGGTCTAGGACTACACTGCGTGTATACACGGAGGGTGTAACGCTATGAGCAGCCAAAACGCGATCCCGCAGAGGTCGCTGCCCGATGCGCCAACGCGGGTCACGCAGGCGGCCACGGCCACGGTCGGCCTGCTGGCGGTGACCGGCTCGGCGGCGACCGCGACGCTCGCGGTCGTCACGGCCGGTGTTCTCCGGCCGTCGGCGATCACGATAGCGGCTGGGCTGGTCGCCATGGGGGCGGTGGTCGGCGCCTGGCTCCTCGCCGGGCGCCACGCCGCACACCTGCCGCCGCGCGTGCTGTCCGCGGTGGCCGCCGCCTGGGCCGCGCCGCTGCTGCTCGCGCGCCCGCTGTTCAGCGGCGACGTGTGGAGCTACCTGGCGCAGGGCGCGACCGCCGCGCTCGGGCTGGATCCGTACCGGCTGGGCCCCGCCTCGGCGCTCGGCGCCGACTCCGTGTTCACCGCGCAGGTGAGCCACTACTGGGCGGACACGCCCGCGCCGTACGGTCCGGCTTGGATGCTGCTGTCCCGCGGCGTGGCGCTGCTGACCGGCGAGAACCTGGAGGCCGGCGTGCTCGCGTACCGGTCGGTCGCGCTGGCCGGCGTGGTGCTGATCGCGTGGGCGCTGCCGCGGCTCGCGGTGCGCGCCGGCGCGTCCCCTGGTGTCGCGGTCTGGCTCGGCCTGCTCAACCCGCTGGTGCTCTGGCACCTGGTGGCCGGCGTGCACAACGACGCGCTGATGCTCGGCCTGATGCTGGCCGGCCTGGAGGTGGCGCTGGCCGCGGTCGACCGGCTGCACGCGGGCGGCGAGTCCGAGCGCCTGGTCACCCCCCTGCGCCTCGCGGCCGGTGTGCTGCTGCTGACGCTCGCGGCCGACATCAAGTTCGTGGCCGGCGCCGCGTTCTGCGTCCTGCTGGTGGCGATCGCGCACCGCGTTCGCCGGCCCGTCCCGCTGATGGCCGGCGTGGTGATCGGCGCGCTCCTGATCACCGGCGTGCTGTCCGCGGCCGCCGGCGTCGGCTGGATCACCGCCCCGCTGGGCTCACTTTCCGTCTACAGCTGGATGGCACCCACCACCGCCACCGGCCTGCTCATCGGCGCCATCGCCGGCTCCGGCGTCACCCCGACCGCGGTCACCGTGGCCAACATGGCCGGGCTGGCCGTCTGTTTCCCCGTGGTGATCAGCCTGCTGGTCGCCATGTTCCGCGGCCGTCTGGAGCCGATCCGCGGCCTCGGCCTGATCTTCACGGCCGCGTTGCTCTGCGGCGCCGTCGTCCAGCCATGGTACGTGCTGTGGGCGGTCCTCCCGCTCGCCGCCGCGGCCCGTACCCGCCGTAGCCGCCTTCGGGTGGCCGGGACCAGTGCGCTGATCGCGGTGGCGCTACCTCCGCTCACCGGAGACGTGGCCGCGATGATCGGTGGCTATGTCATCGCGGCCGTGGTCCTCGGCACCGCCGGGCTGTTGATCCGCTACCGCCTGACGCGGCCGGCCACCACCGCGCCGACACCGGTCCGCGCGAAGAACCCGGTGCCGGTCCAGCCGGCCGCGCCGGAGCGAGAGCGCGTCGCCGCCTCCATGCCACGCGGCTGATGCGGCGCGGCGACCGTCGGGCGCGGGTCCGGCCGGGCGGGCGGCACCGCAGACCTGCGGCCGGGGACCCGACGGCGTTCGCCAGCGCCGCCGAGCTGCGGTGATGCTCCCCACCCGGGATCGATGTTGTCCGAACGTGCCGCACGCAGGCACGGATCGTGACTCGTGCCTGACGCATGAATGACGAGATACCCGGCTTCCGGCCTGGGGCTTCCTGCTTCCGGCCTGCGGCCTGCGGCTTCCGGCCTGCGGTTCCCGGCTCGTGGCTTGTTGCCCGCGGCTTGCAGCTTGCGGCCTCCGGGTTGCGGCTTGCGGTATTGCGGCGGTCGGCACTGGCACCAGTACATGACGCTGCGCATGATCGTCCGGTTTGCCGCGTTGAAGTCCGAAGCCGAGCGCGACAGTCGCCGACATGACCGATGCCGCCGCGCCGGGCGGTGCCCGGTGAGCCGGGCGTGCGGCTACGCCTTGGTGGCCAGTGAGGCCGGGGCGGTCTCCGCGTGTTCGACCGGCAGAGCGGGGTCGGTGCGGGTGCGCCGGACCACCGGGAGCGCGGCCAGCGCGATCAGCAGGCCCGCGAAGCCGACCGCGGCGAAGCCCCAGCCGCCGCCGAACGCGTCGATCACCGCGCCGGTCAGCGGGGCGCCGATCGCCATGCCGACGGTCAGAGACGAGCCGTGCAGGCCGAGCGCCTCGCCGCGGACGGAGGCCGGGGCGATCGCGCTGACCTGTTCGGTGGTGGCGGTGAGCGTGGGGGCGCAGAGCGCACCGGCCGGGATCAGCGCGAGCGCCAGCAGCCACCAGTTGCCACCGGCCAGGCCGACCGGGACGGTGAGCGCGCTGAGCCCGGCGAGCAGCGCGACCGCGCCCAGGGGACGGGGGAGCGTGCCGTAGACGAAGCCGCCGGCCAGCGACGCGGCGGCCCAGACGCCGAGCACCAGGCCGGTCCAGGCGACCTCGCCGCCGTCGCGGAGCACGGCCACGGTCGCCACGTCCGTGCCGGCCAGCACGAGCGTGGAGGCGGCCGCGATCGCATAGGCCATCAGCATCGGCGGACGCAGCCACGCGCGGCGCGGTACCGCGGGTGCGTCCGAGGCCGGGGCCTCGTGCGCAGCCCGGACCGGCGGGTTCAGCAGCCCTAGCAGCACGGCGGAGACGGCCAGGCCGGCACCGATCGCGATCATGGCGGCGGTCGGTGAGACCGTGGTGGCGAGCAGCACCGCGCCGGCCGGCCCGGCCATGTAGGAGAGCTCGACCGTCATTGCGTCCAGCGAGAACGCCTGCCGCCGCTGCTCCTCCGGCACCATCGCGGTCAGCGCCTGCCGGACGATCGAGAACGCGGGCAGCGTGAGCAGACCACCGAGCGCCGCGGCGGCCAGCAGCCAGGCGAACGTCAGCCGCGGTGACAACAGCCAGAACGCGCTGCCGGCCACGCCGGTCAGCACGATGACCGGCCGCATCCCGACGCGATCGGCCCAGCGGCCGAGCCACGGCGCACCGACCGCGCTGCCCACGGTCATCGCGGCGCCGACCAGGCCGGCCGCCGCGTACCCCCGGCCCTGCTCGTCGACCACGTGCAGGGTCAGCGCCATCGAGGTAGCGGTGATCGGGATCCGGGCGAGAAAACCGATCAGCAGCAGCGCGACCACGCCGCGCACCCGCAACACACTGCCGTACGCCCGGAGACCCATGCGGCCATGCTCGCGCCTGTTACGCGGGGATTACCACTGGTTTTCCGTTCAGCGTGACGGACGCCTCGGTGAGCTGAGCCAGCGCGCTCTCCGTGGTTGCGGGTGCTACGCCCGCGGTCAGCCCGAGCAGCACGGTCGTGTCGAAGCCGGCCGCGGCCGCGTCCAGCGCCGTGGCTCGCACGCAGTGATCGGTGGCGATGCCGACCACGTCCACCGCGGTCACGTCCCGCTCACGCAGCCAGTCGGCGAGCGTGGCCCCGTCCGGCGTGGCCCCCTCGAACCCGGAGTACGCCGCCGCTCGCTGCCCCTTGTGGAACACCGCCTCGACGCGCGAGGTGTCCAGCGCCGGATGGAACTCCGAGCCGTCCGTGCCGACCACGCAGTGAACCGGCCACGAGTCGACGAAGTCCGGCTGCGCGGAGAAGTGCGCCCCCGGGTCGATGTGATAGTCCTTCGTCGCCACCACGTGATCCCACCCGCCACCGGCCAGCGCCTCGGAGATGGCCGCGGCCACCCCGGCGCCACCGTTCACGGCGAGCGAGCCGCCCTCGCAGAAGTCGTTCTGCACGTCGACGATGATCAGAGCACGGGACATGACACACCTTTTCGTGAAATGGGTTTTGGCCGGCCGCCCACCTGGCGTGCAGGGAGGAGCGCCAGCGACGACCGGTGCCCGCGGGAGCATGCGGGAAGTGGCCACGCCGGGAGCGGGAAGAAGGGCCTCATGGTTTTGATCTTCAGGATCGGGTGGGGTCAGGTGGCCGAGACCATGACGACCGGGATCGCGGGGTCGCCGGCGGAGAGCTTGAGGCCCTCCCAGGGGATGGAGATCAGGCACTGCCGGAGGTGCTCGCGCGCGTCGGTCAGCGACGGTACGTCCAGGAACTCGCCGTTCGCCACGTAGGAGTGCTGGAGCAGGCGGTCGTTGGGCAGGTGGTCCGGAACGCCCTGGGAGACGACGATCTCCTCGGTGGCGGTGCCGGTGGGCTTGTGGCGGCGGACCGCGGTCTTGCGGCCACCGACCGTGCGCTTGTTCTCCGAGCGTTTGACGACCGGGCGGCCCTCGACCTCGACCAGCTTGTAGACCAGGCCGGCGGTGGGTGCGCCGGAGCCGGTGACGACGGAGGTGCCGGCGCCGTAGATGTCGACCGGCTCGGCCGCGAGCGCGGCGATCGCGTACTCGTCCAGGTCGCCGGAGACGACGATCTTGGTTTCCGTGGCGCCGAGCGAGTCGAGCAGTTCGCGGGACTGCTGAGCGAGCACGGACAGGTCGCCGGAGTCGATCCGGACCGCGCGCAGCTCGGTGCCGGCGGCCTGGATCGCGTTGCGGATGCCCTGACTGATGTCGTACGTGTCGACCAGCAGCGTGGTGCCGGTGCCGAGCGCCTTGACCTGCGACGCGAACGCCGCCGGCTCGTCGTCGTGCAGCAGCGTGAACGCGTGTGCGGAGGTGCCCGCGGTCGGCACGCCGTAGCGCAGCCCGGCCGCGAGGTTGGAGGTGGCGGTGAAGCCGGCCAGGTACGCCGCGCGGGCCGCCGCGGTGGCCGCCTCCTCGTGCGTGCGCCGCGAGCCCATCTCGATCACGCTCCGGCCGCGGGCCGCGGTGACCATGCGGGTGGCCGCGGCCGCGATCGCGCAGTCGTGGTTGAGCACGGACAGGATCAGCGTCTCCAGCACCACGCACTCGGCGAACGTGCCGGCCACGGTCAGGATCGGCGAGCCGGGGAAGAAGAGCTCACCCTCCGCGTACCCGTCGATGTCGCCCTTGAACTCGTAGGCCGCGAGCCACGAGGCGGTTGCCTCGTCGACCACGTTCGTCCGGCGGAGGAACGCGATCTCCTCCGGGTCGAAGCGGAAGTTCTTGATCATCTCGATCAGGCGGGTGGTGCCGGCGACCACGCCGTAGCGCCGGCCGGTCGGTAACCGCCTCGCGAAGACCTCGAACACGCACTGACGATCGGCGGTGCCGTCGCTCAGGGCCGCGCTGATCATCGTCAGCTCGTAGTGATCGGTCAGCAGCGAGGTGGTATCAGTCACGTCGTTCAGCGTATGCCAAACGACCCCGGTTAGCGCTGTGAGGAGTCTAACTCATTCTGAGATTGATTGAAGCGCGACCGATAGTTCCGCGCGGCCGGTGACGCCGAGCTTCACGTAGACGCGCTGCAGGTGGTTATCCACCGTGCGGGCGGAGAGGAACAGCTGCTCCGCGATCTCCTTGCTCGGCGTGCCCATCGCGGCCAGCTCCGCGACCTGCCGTTCGCGCTCGGTCAGCCGCACCCGGTCGACGCGCAGCGCGGGCGTGTCGATCAGCTGGCAGCGCTGCTTCAGCTCGGCCAGCCTCGTGTTGATCAACTGGGTCTGCGGCGAGCGCTGGTCGCGCAGTAGCCGTGCCGCGGTCGCGGTTGCCTCCGCGGCGTAGAGCAGGAAGTCCTGCCGGACGAACTGGTCCGCGACCCAGAGCAGTTCTGCCTCGGACTCGCCGGCCGCGGCCTTCGCGTGCCGGGAGAACAGCGACGGCATCGGGCCGCCGACCTGCCGGGCCAGCTCCGCGAGCCGTTCCGCGACCGAGACGCTGATGACCTCCGGCGCTGTGGCCATGGCGCCTTGCGGCACGGATAGCGGCAGCGCCGGGAAGCCGAGCCGGACCAGGTCGTGCAGCGCGTACAGTTCGTGACCGGCCATCCGGTCGTCGCGCAGCCGCCCGGCCAGCCGGCGCAGCGTGTCCACCGCACCGGCCAGGTCGCCGGCGGACGCGAGCGTCCAGGCCCGGGCCTGCTCCCGCCACGGGTAGAGCACGATCATGTTGGTGCCGTGGGTGCGGTCGGAGTCCGCCATCGCCTCTGCCGCGAGCGTCGCCTCGCCGCGCAGTGCGGCGGCCATCGCGCGTTCCGCGTGCGCCAGCCCCGCGAAGACCCGGCTGGCCGCCAGCATCGCGCAGGCCTGGAGACTGTGCCGCAGTGCGTCACCGGTCTGGCCGCGCAGCCGGGCCGCCTGGGCGCGGAGCACCGAGACGTACCCCGAGCCGAGCCGGAACTCACCCGCGTCGGCCAGGTCGGCGAACTCGTCCGCCACGATCTCGTCGATGCTGCGCAGGTCGCCGCCGAGGATCAGCCGGGTGCCGCGGCCGAGCTCCATCGCTACCTTGATGTACGGCATCTCGGTCTGCCAGGACGCCAGGTCCGCGACCACCCGGGACGCGGCCCGGTCGCTGTCCGCCAGCTCGCCGCGCGCGGCCCGCAGGTGGGTGAGCATGCTGTAGACCAGCGCGCGGCTGATCCCGTCGGTGGCCGGGCGGTCCAGCACGGCACGGCCGATGTTCAGCGCGTCCTCGTGCGCCATCTGGTGGAAGCGCATCATCGCCTCGA
This sequence comes from Catenuloplanes indicus, assembly GCF_030813715.1. NCBI lineage: Bacteria > Bacillati > Actinomycetota > Actinomycetes > Micromonosporales > Micromonosporaceae > Catenuloplanes > Catenuloplanes indicus. Next base: position 3,608,665 of record NZ_JAUSUZ010000001.1, on the reverse strand, counting down.
ACGCGCGCAGCCGGGAGCGGTGGTTGGCGTCCTTCAGCCCGCCGACCGCCTCGGACACCTCCGTGATCGTCTTCTCCCGGCTCAGTCCCCAGAAGCAGATCAGCGCGTGGGCCGAGTACCACCGGGTCTTCCGCTCGTCGGTGTCCGCCTCGTCCCGGACCGACTCGATCACGTGCAGCGCGTCCTCCGGCTGGTCGGCGAACATCAGCAGCGTGGCCAGCAGTTCCGCGGCCGGGAAGCCGCCGCCCGCGTCCACCGCGGCCTTGGACAGGCGCAGCGCGAGCGGTACGTCGAACCGGCTGTACGCCTGCATGCCGGCGCCGAGCAGCAGCGCCGGGTCCTTCGCGCTGCCGGAGTCCAGCCGCCACACCGCGACCCGGAGCAGGTCGTCGCGGCGGCGGGCGCCGACGCCCTCGACCGCGTCCGCGAGCTGCGCGGTGAGCCGGCGGCTGCGGCTGACCGGGCAGCGCCGGCGGACCACCTCGCCGTACAGCGGATGGGCCAGTCGTACGTTGTGCCGCCGGTCGTCGGACGTGACCCGGATCAGGCCGCGCTCCTCGGCCACCTCCACCTCGGCGGGCCGCACTATCCTCGTCAGCAGGTCCAGGCCGAGCGGCTCGCCGAGCGCGACCAGTTCCACCGCGGTCCGCACGTCCGGGCTGAGCCGGCCGATCCGGGTGTCGATCAGGTCGGTCAGGTCCGGTGCCAGCTCCAGCTTGCCGGTCCACCGCCACACGCCGAAGTGCTCCGTCATCTCGTCGCCGGCCTGCGCCGCGATCACCAGCTCGCGCAGGAACAGCGCGTTGCCCAGGCACATCCGCCACAGCCGCTCCGCGGACGCGGACTCGATCTCGCCGCCGAGCATCTCGCCCAGCATGTGCGTGGTGTCCGCGATGGTCAGCGGCGACAGTTCCGCGTGGTCCACCAGGTCGTCCGTCCACAGTGCGCGGATCGGCAGCGGAACCGGCTCCCCGCTGCGCAGCGTGCCCAGCACGGTGGCGTGGCCGGAGCGTGCGATCAGGTAGACCAGCGCCGCCGAGGTGGGATCGAGCAGGTGCGCGTCATCGATCGCGAGCACGATCCGGCGGCCGACCGCGCGCTCGACCAGCGAGTCCATCGCCCAGCGGAGCAGCCCGGCCGGGGACAGCCCGACCGGCTGGTCGGCGGGGAGCACCTGGGCCAGGCCGCCGAACGGCAGGCCCGCGGTGGCGATGTTGGCCGACGCGTACCAGGTGGCGTAACCGTCGCGCGGAAGGACGTCGACCCCCTCGCGGAGAAGTCGACTCTTGCCAATACCGGCACTACCGCTGAAAATGAGGCCGCGTTCGCTTCCGCTGGTGGCGGCGGCGACGAGGCGCTGCAACTCCTGGGTCCGGCCGACGAAGCTCCACGGACGCACCCGAGCAGCATATAGATCGGGCACGGCTCCGCACAGTTACCGTAACGGCGGAATTGAGTAATGATCCACGAGTCCATTGAGTACCGCGGGATCTGTGGCGTAAGCGCGTGTTCACGTACCGTCTTCCCCAGCCGCGGGGCGCACCGTGCCGCGGCCTGCCGCGAGGCTCACCGTGCCGCGGCCTTGAATCCGGCGACCATCCGTTGAGGAGCCGCACCATGCAGCAGAGCGGGCCGACGCAGCAGAACGGGCCGATCCCGGCGCGGAACACCGCGCCGGCGGCGCCGAGGCAGCGCAGGTCGTCACGCCTGCGGGCCGCGCACACCGAGCCGGTCCCGGACGAGCCGATCGCACTGATGATCGTCGGTGCGCGGGACAGCGGCCGCGGCGGCGTGCTGGGCGCGCTGCTCGACTCGGCCGGTCCGCTGCTCGACCGGCCGGACGAGAGCTACCTGGTCGTGACGTACGGGCACAGCCGGGACATCTGCGCCTACGTGCCCGGCAACCGCCAGCCGCAGCCGTTCACGCCGCCACTGCCGGGTGAGGAGTCCGGCGCCCGGCCGCCGCGCCGGATCGAGCTGACCCTGCCGAACCCGTTGCTGCGCCACTTCGCGCTGGTCGACACGCCGGACGCGGAGCGCCTCTCCGCCGCCGGCACCCGGATCCTGCTGGACGCGGCGACCCGCGGCGGCGCCGTGCTCTACGTGATCTCGGCCGGCCACGACCTGGAGCCGGCCGAGGCCGCGCTGCTGACCGAGCTGCACCGGGCCGGCGTCGAGCTGTTCTTCGCGCTCACTCCGGCCGCGGACGGCACCTGGGGCGACGGCGCGATCGAGACCGCCATCAACGACGCGCGCGACGCCGTGATCGCGGCGGTACCGGCCGCCGTGGACGCCGGCTGGCACACGGTCGACCCGGCCGTGGCCGACACCGCGTTCCTGCGCCGGGCGCTGATCGAGTGGTCCGGACTGGAGGGTCTGGAGCGGGCCAGCTACAACCCGCCGGTCCCGCCCGGCTCCGGTCGCGTCGTGCGGGTTGCCCCGGACGCGGAACGCTCCGGCTGGGCCGAGCGCCTGGAGGACCTGACCCGGACGAACACGCAGCTGGTCCGGCAGCGGCTGGCCATCGAGATCGCCAACATCCACCTGCGCTGCGTGCAGGAGATCGTGTTCGGCAGCGGCTGTCCCGGGCTGCCCGCCGCTCTCGACCGCGAGATGGCCGCGCTGTCGCTGTCCGCGGTGACCGAGTGCGACGCCGCGGCCGAGAAGATCATTGATGACCTGCTGGAGCTGGTCCTGGAGGAGCCGGCCACCGAGGCGGCACGCCGCCGGGTGATCGCGGCGGTCCGGGACGGGTTCGCCGAGGACCGGTCCGCTCGCGATCTGGAGCGGGTGCTGCTGGTCACGAACACCGGCGGGGTCGCCACCGTGGCCGGTGAAGGCGCGGTCGCGGCGCTGGCGGCATACCGGACGCCCGGGATCCCGCGCCCGCTGCCCGAGCTCGGCATCGGGCTGTCCGGCGCCTGCTACACGTACTGGCGGCACCCGGCGAACCGGGACAACAACCGGGCCCGCTCGTGGCTCCAGCTGGCCATCCGCGGTGTCGAACTGGAGTTGCTGCGCGAGATCAGCCGGCGCTTCGAGGCCGTGCAGCGCTCACTCGGCGCGGTCCTGACGGACGCCGTCGACCACGGCATTCTGCTGAGTTGAGCGACTCGTCGTTCGGGTGGTTCCTCACCACAGCGGACTCGGTGGCACGATGGGGACATGGCGGCGCCGCAGATCGCACCGGTCGAAACGCCAGACATCGAAGAGCTCCCGGTCGAGGACCGTCCGTGGGTGACGATCGTCTGGGATGATCCGGTCAATCTCATGACGTATGTGACCTGGGTTTTCCAGAAGCTGTTCGGATACAGCCGAGAGAGGGCCGAGGAGCTGATGCTGGCGGTCCACCACAAGGGCCGGGCGGTGGTCTCGACCGGCGCCCGGGAGCGGATGGAGCACGACGCCTCCCAACTGCATGCCTATGGTTTGTGGGCGACGGTGGACCGGCAGTGACGGGAGGACGGTGAGCATGTTCCGGCGCCAGGGCACGCAGTGCGTGGCCAGCTTCGCCCAGGACGAGGTGCGCGTGCTGCGCAAGGTCGCGAGCGAGGTCGTGGGCCTGCTCACGGACGGCTTCGACCACGACGACCCGGTCGTCGGCCGGCTCTTCCCGGCGATCTACCCGGATCAGCCCGCGGAGAGCGAGGAGGTCCGGCGGTACACCGAGGGCGACCTCAAGACCGCGAAGATCGACCAGGCCGGCGCGATTCTCGCCGGGCTGCCCTCCGAGGGCGGCGGCGACGTCTCGCTGGACGCGGAGGAGGCCGAGGCGTGGCTGCGCGCGATCAACGACGCGCGGCTGGCGATGGGCATCCGGCTGGAGATCAAGCCGGAGACCGACCTGGGCGAGGAGCTGGACGACGCGGTCCTGCACGACCCCACGTCGACCCGGGTGTTCCAGCTCTCGGTCTACGCGTACCTCGGCTACCTGCAGGAGTCGCTGCTGCACGCGCTGATCGAGGGGTGAGCGCGGCGTGACGGGCGCCACGGGCCCCTCCGGGGGTCCGTGGCTCGGGGTAAAGTGGCGGTCGTGCTGACCATTGACCGGGCGATCCTCGACGCGATCGTCGCGCACGCCCGCCGGGACCACCCGGACGAGGCCTGCGGCGTGGTCGCCGGCCCGGCCGGCAGCGACCGGCCGGTGCGGCACATCCCGATGGACAACGCGGCCCGGTCGATGACGTTCTACGAGTTCGACTCGATGGAGCAGCTCCGGGTCTGGCGCGAGATGGACGACCGTGACGAGGAGCCGGTGGTCATCTACCACTCGCACACCGCCACGGAGGCGTTCCCGTCCCGCACCGACATCTCGTTCGCCGGTGAACCCGGCGCGCACTACCTGCTGGTCTCGACGCGCGAGCCCGACTCCGAGGAGATCCGGTCGTTCCGCATCGTGGACGGTGAGGTGACCGAGGAGCCGGTCGAGGTGCGGGATGGCACCATTGAATCCATGGAGCTGATGCCCCATGGTGCCTGATCCCCACGCCGTCCAGACGTACATGTTCGGCCAGAGTCCGACGACGGTCGATTACGAGTGTCGGCGCTGATCCTGCGCGCCCACAAGCCGTAATCGCCTTCCTTCTATCGTCGTCTGTCGATTCTTCCTTCAGGAGTACGCCACCATGGCCATCGAAGTTCGCATCCCCACCATCCTGCGCTCCTACACCGGCGGCGCGAAGGTCGTCGAGGGCTCCGGCGACACGCTCGCCGACCTGCTCACCGACCTCGACTCGCGCCACTCCGGCATCCGTGGCCGCCTGGTCACGCCGGAGGGCACGCTGCACCGCTTCGTGAACATCTACGTCAACGACGAGGACGTGCGCTTCCTCGGCGGCCTCGAGGCCAAGCTGTCCGACGGCGCGTCCGTCACCGTGCTGCCGGCCGTCGCCGGTGGCGCGTTCGGCTTCGCCGCCGCGGCCGCGCTGCTCGGCCACAACGGCCGCTAAAGATCATGGCGCGGTACGACAGCCTGCTGGACCTCGGTGGCGACACGCCGCTGATCGGACTGCCTCGCCTGTCGCCGGTGGTGCCCGACGGGGCGCCACCGGTCCGCCTGTGGGCGAAGCTGGAGGATCGCAACCCCACCGGCAGCGTGAAGGACCGCGCCGCCGCGTTCATGATCCGGGCGGCCGAGGAGGCCGGCCGGATCCGCCCGGGCGACACGATCCTGGAGCCGACGAGCGGCAACACCGGCATCTCGCTGGCCATGGTGGCGAAGCTGCGCGGCTACCGCTTGGTCTGCGTGATGCCGGAGAACGTCTCCGCCGAGCGCACCCAGCTGCTCCGGATGTACGGTGCGGAAATCATCTTCTCGCCCGCGGCCGGCGGTTCGAACCAGGCTGTCGCGACCGCGAAACAGATCGCGGCCGAGCACCCCGACTGGGTGATGCTCTACCAGTACGGCAACGAGGCGAACGCCCGCGCCCACTACGAGACCACCGGTCCGGAGCTGCTGCGCGACCTGCCGTCGATCACGCACTTCGTGGCCGGCCTCGGCACCACCGGCACGCTCATGGGCACCGGCCGCTACCTGCGGGAGAAGGTCGAGGGCATCGAGATCGTGGCCGCCGAGCCGCGCTACGGCGAGCTGGTCTACGGCCTGCGGAACCTCGACGAGGGGTACGTGCCGGAGCTCTACGACGCCACCGTGCTCACCCGCCGGTTCTCGGTCGGCACCCGCGACTCGGTGCTGCGCACCCGGCAGCTGGTGGAGGTCGAGGGGCTGTTCGCCGGGTTCTCCACCGGCGCGGTGCTGCACGCGGCGCTCAACGTCGCGCACGAGGCCGTGAAGGCGGGCAGGCGCGCGGACGTGGCGTTCCTGGTCGCGGACGGCGGCTGGAAATACCTCTCCACCGGCGCATACGGCGGCACCCTCGCCGAAGCCGAGGAGTCCCTCGAAGGCCAGCTCTGGGCCTGAGCGGTGCTCGCTGCCACTCAGCCTATTCGATCTTCAAGCGATCACGGTACGGCCGCCGCACCAACCGACTGGTGCTCGGCCGGCCGACTGGCTGGTGCGGTGACCGGCCGGCCTGCCGACGCGGCGGCCAAAGGGCCGCTGCGGCGCCCGGTCGGCACCCGGCCGGTCTGGCCTGGTCGGCATCCGGCGGATCGGGGATGTGGCGGGTCGGCATCCGGCCGGTCTGCGCCCGGCGGGTAGGCGCACTGTCGGCAGACATTCGGTTACTCACGCGGGCGAAGGCCGGCACATGGGCACGCCGTGCCCGAAACATCACGACAAGGGGCCGGGCTGATCGAGTCGGCCTCGCTTCCCCGCGTCGCCGAGGGCGACGGGCTCATTGAGCCTTGCTCATCCTGGTTGGCGGCCTGCGTTGATGGGGTCGAGGACCATGATCGCCAGGTGATGGCGGTGGCCCGGTGTGGTCTGCGGCGGAGCTTGGCCAGGAGCTGTCACTGCCACAGCGGAGCCGGAATGAAAGGTTGAATAGTGTAAATTTTTTACGCTGCGCGGCTCACGATCATTCGGGTGAAGTTGATGAATGATGATCGCCCTGGCCGACGGAATGCGTTGTAGCGCGTGCTGCTCGTCCGGGATGCATGAGCCGGCTGGCGGATCCCGGGGCCGTGGCGGTATGGCGCGTGTCGCTCGTCTGGGATGCATCAGTCAGCCGGCGGCTCCAGCCGTGGTGGTAGTGAGATCGAGCGCGTCCGCAACGAGCCGGCAGGACGAGCGTTTCCCGGACGTGACGCCATGCGGCCGACGGCCGGATCCCGCACCCGTGCGGTCAGGTGGCGCGGGTGCGGCCGTTACGCAAGTCCAAGCCTGATCGCCGGCGGGCAACGAGATCGCGGCGGGTTGAAACAGCGCGGAAAGGCTCTCTGGCCGGGGCGTCAGATCTTGGTCAACGGCTGTCATCAGGGGGCCTCACTCGCCGATCGCACCCTTCTCCAGCTGCAAGAACATGATGAAAGCCGCTCATTGGCCAATGCGCCCTCTCCTGCTGCGGCCGCCCTGCGGCAGTTGCGTGGATGTCGACGCGTCCGGCCGTGGACGGTTTGTGGCAGAGCGCGGCTCATGCCTGTCGTCCCGCGCCCGGCCGGGAACCGTTTGCGGCGGGTGCAGCTCGTGATCGTCGCCCGTGCCACTCGACTGAAGTCGATCACCGCACGTCCGGCGAGAGCGCCGCCCCGCTTCCGGCGGTCACGCGCAGGCCGTCCCGCAGGTGCGAAACGTGTGATCGCGCCACGCCTACGTCAAGATCAAATAAGCCGAGTGACCTCGGAACCGGTGCCCGCGGGAGCGTGCGGAAGCCGTCCCGCCGGAAGCGGAAAGATCAAGAATTTCGTTCTTGATCTTCCCGGAATCGGTTACAGCAGCGCGGACGCCAGGAGCGCGAGCGTCGCGATGGCCAGCATGATCCAGGGCAGCCGGCGGCGGTGGACGGACATGAAGGCGCCCACCGTGAGTGCGATCCCGGTCACACCCGCGCCGGCCATCGCCGGTTCGCGCCAGCCACCGGCCGTGTCGGCGAAGAGGGCCGCCAGGCCGCGGATCGCGACCGCGAGGCCGAGCAGCGCGAGCGCGCCGGCCCAGCAGGAGAGGCCGAGCAGGCGGCGGGTGGACGGCTCCGGGTCGGTCTCCGCGGGCATGCGAAACGCCGGGCCGGTGACCGGCGCACGCCGCTGATCAGGTAGATCGGTGGTCTCCGTGAACATCGGGAGCCAGCCGGTGGTGGGGGCGTCGGGCACGTCGTTACTCCGATCTCGGAAATGGAGCTGTGGCCGCGCCGGGGGGATACTCCTCACCCAGTGCAACGCCGCATGCGCACGCCGCGTAACGATCGCCGGGCCGGGATCGTCCGGAGCGCTTATCGCAATCCGTTGTCACCTTCGTGACAAGTTCGATCAGACCTTTATGTGCTGCACTGGTCACGGCGTAGGCTGCGCAGCGTGGTGGATTCTCGGCGGACGATCTCCGGCGTGCGTCCGATCCGGTGTGAGTCGACAGCGCAGCGTGACAACGGGGTAGCAGAATGCGATTGACCGTGCTTGGCTGTGCCGGCAGTTTCCCCGGTCCCGAGTCGGCCTGTTCCGCTTACCTGCTCTCGGTCGACGGCTTCAACCTGCTGATCGACTTCGGCTCCGGCTCGATGAGCGCGCTGCAGCGCTACGCCGGCCTGCACTCGGTGAACGCGATCCTGATCAGCCACTTGCACTGCGACCACGTGCTGGACGCCTGCACCTACGTGGTGGCCCGGCGGTACGCGCCGGACGGCCCGCTGCCGCCGCTGCCGGTCTACGCGCCGGACGGCGCGCCGGACCGGATCGCGACCGCCTACAGCCTCGACGAGGGCCCGGTCGACGACGTCTACACGTTCTACAGCCTGCAGCCCGGCACGTTCCCGATCGGCCCGTTCTCGGTCACGGTGGACCGGGTCAACCACCCGATAGAGACGTACGGCGTGCGCGTCGAGCACGAGGGCCGGGTGCTGGCCTACTCGTCGGACACCGCACCGTGCGACTCGCTGCTGCGGCTGGCCCAGGGCGCGGACGTATTCCTCTGCGAGGCGAGCTACCTCGACGGTGTCGACAACCCGCCGGACCTGCACCTCACCGGGCGGGAGGCGGGCGAGATCGCGGACAAGGCCGCGGTCGGCCGGCTGCTGCTGACCCACCTGGTCGCGGCGTGGGGCAGCGAGGCGCTCACCCAGGACGCGGCGCAGGCCGCGTTCAGCGGCCCGGTGGAGATCGTCCGGCCGGGTGCGCGCTACGAGATCTGACCCATCGACCGCGGTGGCGTTTCTTGCACCAGTGTTCGCCGTCTGGACAACCGGCTTTCAGCTCCCGCACCGGACGTGACCGCACGGTGAGCCCATGCGTATCGCGATCATCACGGAGTCGTTCCTGCCGGACGTCAACGGCGTCGCGCACTCCGTCGTGCGCGTCGCGGAGCACCTGGTCAGCCGGGGCCACGAGCCGCTCGTCATCGCGCCCAACCCGGCGATGACGACCCGCCGCGTGCTGCCGGCCACCGACTACCCGGTGGTCCGGGTGGCCAGCTTCCCGATGCTGGGGTACAAGGATTTCCGCCTCGGGCTCCCGGTGCCCAGGATTGCCGAGGCGCTCGATGCGCACCGGCCCGACGTCGTGCACCTGGCCAGCCCGTTCTTCCTGGGCGGCCGTGGCTCCGTGCTGGCCGCTCAGCGCGGCCTGCCGACCGTCGCGGTCTACCAGACCGACGTGGCGGCGTACGCGCGCCTCTACAAGCTCGGCTGGGGTGAGGCCACGGCCTGGAAGTGGATCAGACAGATCCACAACACCGCCGACCGTACGCTGGCACCCTCCACCGCGTCCGCCGAGGCGCTGATCGCGCACGGCGTCTCCCGGGTCTGGCTGTGGCGGCGCGGCGTGGACGTCGAGCGGTTCCGCCCGGACCACCGCTCCGAAGCGGTCCGCCGCGCGCTCGCGCCGAACGGCGAGCTGATCGTCGGCTACGTCGGCCGGCTCGCCGTGGAGAAGCGCGTCGACCTGCTGGCCCGGACCAGCCGCCTGCCCGGCGTCAAGGTCGTCATCGTCGGCGACGGGCCCGCGCGCAAGGAGCTGGAGAAGGCGGTGCCGGACGCGCTGTTCCTCGGCGCCCGTCACGGCGAGCAACTGGCCCGGCTGTACGCCAGTATGGACGTCTTCGCGCACACCGGGCCGCACGAGACGTTCGGCCAGACCGTGCAGGAGGCGATGGCGTCCGGTCTGCCGGTCGTCGCGCCCGCGGTCGGCGGCCCGGTCGATCTGGTCCGGCCCGGCGTCACCGGCGAGCTGGTGCCGCCGGAGGACGCGGCCGCGCTCGCCGACGCGGTCGCCGGTCTGGTCGCTGACGACGAGCGGCGAGTCGAGTTCGGACGGGCCGCACGGGCCACCGTGGCCCGCCGAAGCTGGGCGGCCGTTGGCGACGAACTGCTCGGGCATTACGCTGCCGTGGTCGCCGGTCCCGGTGTGCCGGCGCCCGTGCAGATGGCGGCCTGAGGCCGTGTCCATCCTGCACGCCAGTCTTGACCAGGAGGTTCTCCCGGTGCCGATCCCCGGCCAGCGCGCGTCGTCGGAACCCAAGACGCCGCCGAGCGGCCTGCGCATCGTCCGGCTGGCGAACTTCGTCATGTCCCGCTCCGGGGGACTGCGCACCGCGCTGCGCAACCTCGGCGAGGGCTACCGGGCCGCCGGGCACGAGCCGGTCCTGGTCGTGCCCGGCAAGAAGGCCGGTGACGAGATGACGTCCTACGGGCGCGTCATCACGCTGCCCGGCACGATGGTCCCGCGGACCGGTGGCTACCGGCTGATGCTCGGCCGCCGCCGGCTCTCCGCGGTGCTGGAGGAGCTGCGGCCGGACCGGCTGGAGGTCTCCGACCGCAGCACGCTGCGCTGGACCGGCGACTGGGCGAAGGCGCACGGCGTACCGTCGATGATGGTGTCGCACGAGAGCCTGGCCGGCCTGCTGAACGTGTGGGGCGTGCCGTCCGGCGCCGGCGGGCGCGCGGCGGACGTGCTGAACGCGCGCACCGCCCGCCAGTTCGACACGATCCTCTGCACCACCGCCTGGGCCGCCGCGGAGTTCAAGCGGATCGGCACGCCGAACCTGGTCGAGGTCCCCCTGGGGGTGGACCTGGACGGGTTCACCCCGAAGCATCACGACCCGGCGATCCGCGCCCGGTTCGCCCGGGACGACGAGGCGCTGCTCGTGCACTGCAGCCGCCTCTCCCCGGAGAAGCGGCCGGAGCTGGCGATCGACGCGCTGGGCGCGCTGCTCGCATCCGGCGTCAAGGCGTCGCTGGTGGTGGTCGGTGACGGCCCGCGGCGTGCCGCGCTGGCCTACAAGGCGGCGCGGCTGCCGGTCCGGTTCGCCGGCTTCATCAACGACCGTGCCACCGTCGCCGGGCTGCTGGCCAGCGCGGACGTCGCGATCGCACCCGGGCCGGTGGAGACGTTCGGCCTGGCCGCGCTGGAGGCGCTGGCCTGCGGCACGCCGGTGGTGGTGAACGCGGCCAGCGCGCTGCCCGAGGTGGTCGGCGACGCCGGCATGGCGGTGGCCGGCACCGGCGCGGCATTCGCGGACGGCGTGAAGGAGCTGCTGGACCGGCCGGAGCGGGAGCGCCGGACGGCCGCGCGGGCCCGGGCCGAGCAGTTCGGCTGGCCGGCCGCGATCGAGGGCTTCCTGCGGGCGCACGGCGCGCGCCAGGACACCCGCGAACAGCGCTCGGTGGCCAGCGAATAGGCTTCCGCCATGGCTCGTCCCGATGGCAGAACGCCCGACCAGCTCCGACCGGTGACCATCGCCCGGCGGTGGAGTCCCAATCCGGAAGGGTCGGTGCTGGTCGAGTTCGGCGCTACCCGGGTGCTCTGCACCGCCAGCGTCACCGAGGGGGTGCCACGCTGGCGGAAGGGCTCCGGCCTCGGCTGGGTGACCGCGGAGTACGCGATGCTGCCGCGCGCCACCAACTCCCGGTCCGACAGGGAGAGCGTGAAGGGCCGGATCGGCGGACGCACCCACGAGATCTCCCGGCTGATCGGCCGCAGCCTGCGCGCCTGCGTCGACCTCAAGGCGCTCGGCGAGAACTCGATCGTGCTGGACTGCGACGTGCTGAACGCGGACGGCGGCACCCGCACCGCCGCGATCACCGGTGCCTACGTGGCACTGCACGACGCGGTCACCTGGATGTCCGGGAAGAAGATGCTCGGCGGCCGTACCGTGGAGAAGGTCGTGCACCGGTCCGTGGCCGCGGTCAGCGTGGGCTTGATCGGCGGTGAACCGCGCCTCGATCTGTGCTACACCGAGGATGTGGCGGCCGATGTGGACATGAACATCGTCTGCACCGGCGAGGGCGACTTCGTCGAGGTTCAGGGCACCGGCGAGGCGACCGTCTTCGGGCGCGCACAGCTCGACGCGCTGCTCGACCTCGGCGTGGCCGGCTGCGCCGACCTGGCGGAGGCTCAGCGGAAGGCGCTCTCGGCATGACGAAACTGCTCCTGGCCACGCGGAACGCGAAGAAGCTCACCGAGCTGCAGAGCATCCTGGACGCAGCGCTCGGCGCCAGCCGCGTCCAGCTGGTCGGCCTCGACTCGGTGCCGGAGTACCCGGAGGTCCCGGAGTCCGGGCTGACGTTCGGCGAGAACGCGTTGATCAAGGCGCGTGAGGGTGTCCGGCACACCGGCCTGCCCACGGTCGCGGACGACTCCGGCCTGACCGTGGACGCGCTCTCCGGCATGCCCGGCGTGTTCAGCGCGCGCTGGTCCGGCCGGCACGGCGACGACCGGGCCAACACCGACCTGGTGCTCGCCCAGATCGGCGACGTGCCGGAGCAGCACCGCGGCGCCGCGTTCGTCTGCGCGGCCGCGCTGGTCCTGCCCGGCGGCAAGGAGCACCTGGTGGACGGCCGGATGACCGGCCGGCTGCTGCGTGCGCCGCGCGGCGAGGGCGGGTTCGGCTACGACCCGGTCTTCATCGCCGACGGCCAGCAGAAGACCAACGCGGAGCTGACGCCGGAGGAGAAGAACGCGATCAGCCACCGTGGGAAGGCGTTCCGCGCATTGGCCAAAGTTATCGCCAAGGAACTGACCTGATCCGTAACGGTTTCAGGGCATGATGAGTGACGTGTACGACTTCGACGTCCTGGTGCTGGGATCGGGCCCGAGCGGGCAGAAGGCCGCGATCGCCGCGGCGAAGCTGGATCGGCGGGTCGCCATCGTCGAGCGGCGCAACATGATCGGTGGCGTGTGCATCAACACGGGCACCATTCCGTCCAAGACGCTGCGCGAGGCCGTGGTCTACCTGACCGGCCTCAACCAGCGAGAGATGTACGGCCGGGACTACCGTGTCAAGGACGACATCACGGTCGGCGACCTGAGCGCGCGCACGTCGCACGTGATCGGCCGCGAGGTCGAGGTGATCCGCAGCCAGTTGCAGCGCAACCGGGTGCGGCTGCTCACCGGCACCGGCTCGTTCTTCGACGCGCACACGGTGTCGGTCGACGACGAGAGCGGCCGCGAGACCAAGGTGACCGCGGAGAAGATCATCGTGGCCGTGGGCACCAAGCCGGCCCGGCCGTCCACCGTCGACTTCGACGACCGGACGATCATAGATTCCGACGGCATCATCAACCTCGAGCATGTACCGAACTCGATGATCGTGGTCGGTGCCGGTGTGATCGGCATCGAGTACGCGTCGATGTTCGCCGCGCTCGGCACCAAGGTCACCGTGGTCGAGCGTCGTGACCGCATGCTCGAGTTCTGCGACCTGGAGATCGTCGAGAGTCTCAAGTACCACCTGCGCGACCTGGCCGTCACGTTCCGGTTCGGCGAGACCGTGGCGTCGGTCGAGCGGCACCCGCGCGGCGCGATCGCGCTGCTGGAGTCCGGCAAGCGGATCGGCGCGGACACGGTGATGTACTCGGCGGGCCGCCAGGGTCTCGGCACCGACCTGAACCTGGAGAGCGCCGGGCTGGCGGCGGACAACCGCGGCCGCATCTCGGTCAACGAGAACTACCAGACCTCGGTCGACCACATCTACGCGGTCGGCGACATCATCGGCTTCCCGGCGCTCGCGTCCACCTCGATGGAGCAGGGCCGGCTGGCCGCGCACCACGCCTGCGGCGAGCCCGCGCGGGACATGCACCAGCTCCAGCCGATCGGCATCTACACGATCCCGGAGATCAGCTTCGTCGGCCGCACCGAGGACGAGCTGACCGAGGCGCGCATCCCGTTCGAGGTGGGCATCGCCCGCTACCGCGAGCTGGCCCGCGGCCAGATCATCGGCGACTCGTACGGCATGCTCAAGCTTCTGGTCTCGCCGGACGACGGCAAGCTGCTCGGCGTGCACGTCTTCGGTACCGGCGCCACCGAGCTGGTCCACATCGGCCAGACCGTGATGGGGTGCAACGGCACGGTCGACTACCTGGTCGACGCGGTCTTCAACTATCCGACGCTGGCCGAGAGCTACAAGGTCGCCGCGCTCGACGCGATGAACAAGATGCGTCACATCCACCGCATCGCGACCTGAGGGCGGGCTCAGGTCTGGTTTAGGGCGGTCCTGTTCATTGCGGGCGACGGGAGCTGGTGGGGCCTGGGACGACGCCGCCTGGCCGTACGCCTACTGACGCATCCGGCTGGGAGTGCCCACCGCTCGGGAGAAATCGCACCGAGCCGCTCCGGACAGAGCCTCCGTGACCACGCCGGAAGCGGAGAATCCGCGCTCGAAAGGTTTTCAGGCGCCGTCGGGATCCGGGGCGGCGAGGCGCATGCCCAGCTCGATGCCGCGCTCGGCCAGCATGGTCAGCTCCGGGATGCTCTGGGTGACACCGGGGCGGGTGGCGAGGTGGACGGCGATCTGGGTGGGGCTCCAGGAGTGGGCCTCGTGCAGGCCGCTGGAGATCATCTCCAGGTAGCGCGGAGCGGGGGCGTTGAGCGCGGCCGACGCAGCGGTCCACGGGGCGGTGAAGGTGATCAGCGGGTGGCCGTCCAGGTCGCCGGCGTGGACCAGGGTCTCGTAGCGGCCGTCGCCCATGGTGAGGTGGCCGTCGGCCAGGACCGGCGTGAGGTCGAGGTCGGTGCCGGGCGGGCGGTACATCTCCTGGGCCGCGATGTCGGAGAACTGCGACAGCGTGACCAGATAGCTGCGGGCCGCGGCGGTGCCGGGAAGATGCCGGTCGTAGAACGCGGCGCCGCCGGTCCACGCGGGTGACTCGCCCGCGAAGTAGATGCCGCCGGGCAGCGTCGACCCGACCGTGCGGCGCGGCGGCGACGAGTCCCGGCAGCCCGGATAGGTCCGGCGCCCGCCCGGTGGCCGGCCCCCGCCGAGGTAGTAGCCGAGCCGCGTGGCGTGCATGTTCGAGCCGTAGGCGGTGTACCAGACCAGAGGCGGAGCCATGCCGCGACCCTACGGAGCCGGTGCCCGGCCCGGCGAACCGCCGGGCCGGGCGGGAGGGCGGCGCTAGTAGCCGCGCTCGGCCACGTAGGCCGCGACCGTCTCCGGCGCGACGTCGATGCCGCCGGCGATCTCGGTCATCTGCACCTCGGTCAGCTTCATGTCCGGCCAGAACTGCACGACCATGTGGACCGACGGCGCCACGGTGATGAAGTACCGCGCGCCCGGCTCGCGCTCGCCCTCCGACGTGCGCGGCGCGTCGAGGTGGAAGAGGGCGTTCTTGCCGCCGACCGAGATCTTCTCGCTGTCGCCGGGCACGGCCTCGGGGCCCGCCAGGTAGACCGCGATCTTGTAAATGAACGCCTGCGGGTTGTCCAGGACCGAGTCCGGGACGTCGCTCAAGCGCACGCTGGGCAGCTGCTCCGGCGCTAGAACCAGCGCATGCTCGTTCTGCGTCTGGACCGTGTAGCCCTGCGGGACCTTGTCGATGGTGAAGCCCTCCGGCTGCTCGCCGGAGTAGGCGACCAGCTGGACGCCGGACGCACTCGCCTCCGCGAGAGCGGGGGCGGGGACGGTGGCCGGCGGGGTGCCGGCCGGGCCGGTGACGGTCAGCGCGAACGCGGTCGCGATCGCCGCGACCCCGACCGCGGATCCGGTGGCGACCCGCGCCGCCCGGCGGCGCCGGACGGCCTTGCGACCGCGGGCCAGGTCGCCCTCGATCGCGGCGGCCGACGGTTCCTCGATCGTGCCGCCGAGCCGCTGCATACGGCTGTGGAGATCCATTAGCGGACCAACTCCTCGGTGTGCTGGGGCGGTGTGGAACGAGGCGCCGCGGGCCGCTCCAACGCGGCCCGCAGCTTGTCCAGGGCCCGGGCCGTCTGGCTCTTGACCGTGCCGGTCGAGCAGCCGAGCGCCGCCGCCGTCTCCGCCACGCTGAGCTCGTGGAAGTAGCGGAAGACGACGGCGGCCCGCATGCGCGCCGGCAGCTCACCGAGGGCGCGGGCGAGTTCCGGATCCGTGTCGGCCGTCACGGATCCGGAGTCGGCGCGCTCCGGCAGGCGCTCGGCCGGTCGCTCGAAGCGCCACCAGGCGCGGCGGCGCTCCGTGATGAACGCGTTGACCAGCACCCTGCGCAGGTAGCCGTCCGGGTTGTCGGCCCGGAGGAACGCCGCCCAGGAGACGTAGAGCTTGGTCAGCGCGGTCTGCACGAGGTCCTCGGCCAGATGCGGGTCGCCCGCGGTCAGCAGCCGCGCGGTGTGCAGCAGATGTCCACGCCGCGCGGCCACGAACGCGTGGAATTCCGAGCCCCTGTCCTGTTTCACGTTCACCATGACCGAGTCGCCGCCGAAAGGGTTGCATCAGGCGAGTGGCCCGACCGTCTCCTCGATCGAGGACCGCAGTGCCGGCCCGGCGATCACGGTACGCGCCGCCTCCATCGCCGGGGCCAGGAAGATGTCCGGTCCCGGCGCACCCGCGAACGCGGCCACCGCGTCGACCGCGAGCCGCCCGGCCGGGGACGGTGTGAGCGGCGCCCGGAGCTGGATGCCGCGGACCGCGCTGAGCAGCTCGACCGCGAGGATGCTGGTCAGGTTGTCCAGTACGGTGCGCAGTTTCTTGGTCGCGGCCCAGCCCATCGAGACGTGGTCCTCCTGCATGCCGCTGGTCGGCAGCGAGTCGACCGAGGCCGGTGCGGCCAGCCGGCGGTTCTCCGCCACGATGCCCGCAGCCGTGTACTGCGCGATCATCAGGCCGGAGTTCACGCCCGCGTCCGGGGACAGGAACGGCGGCAGGTCGCGGTTGCGGGTGACGTCCAGCAGCCGGTCGACGCGGCGTTCCGCGATCGCACCCACCTCCGCGGCCGCGATCGCCAGGAAGTCCGCGGCGAAGCCGAGCGGCGCGCCGTGGAAGTTCCCGGTCGACTCGACGCGGCCGTCCGGCAGTACCACCGGGTTGTCCACCACGGAGACCAGCTCGCGGGCCGCGGTGGTGGTGACGAACCCGAGCGTGTCCCGGGCCGCACCGGCCACCTGCGGCGCGCAGCGCATCGAGTACGCGTCCTGCACCGCGTGCGCCACGTCGTCCCGGTGCGAGTCCATGATCGCCGAGCCCTGCAGCAGCCGGTGGATGTTCGCCGCGGACGTGGCCTGGCCCGGGTGCGGGCGGATGGTGTGCAGCTCCGGCAGGAACGGCCGCTCCGAGCCGAGCATCGCCTCGACCGCGAGCGCCGCGGTCACGTCCGCCATGGTGAACAGGTGCCGGGCGTCCTCGATCGCGAGCAGCAGCATGCCGAGCATGCCGTCGGTGCCGTTGATCAGCGCGAGCCCTTCCTTGGCGCCCAGGTCGATGGGGGAGAGGCCGGCCTGGGCGAGTGCCTCGGATGCGGCCATCCGGGCGCCGTCCTTGCCGAGCACCCAGCCCTCGCCGAGCAGCACCAGCGCGCAGTGCGCGAGCGGTGCCAGGTCGCCGGACGCGCCGAGCGAACCGTGCTCCGGCACCCACGGCGTGATGTCGTGGTTGAGCAGGTCGATCAGTGCCTGGGCGAGCAGCGGGCGGACACCCGAATGGCCCAGGGCCAGCGACCGTACGCGCAGCAGCATCATCGCCCGGACCACCTCGCGCGGCATCGGCGCGCCGACGCCCGCGGCGTGCGACCGGATCAGCGCGTGCTGCAGCTCCGCCCGCCGTGACGGGTCGATGAACGTGCTGGCCAGCGCGCCGAAGCCGGTGGAGACGCCGTAGACCGGCCGGCCACCCGCCTCGATGCGGTCGACGATGTCCCGGCTGCGGGCCATGCTGTCCCGCGCCTCCGACGAGATCGTGACCGTGGCGGCGTCGCGGGCCACCGCGATCACGTCGGTGGCGGAGACCCCGAGCGGGGTGACGATGACGGTCATAGCTTCACTCCGTTGTGCACGACGTCGCTGATCAGGGGCACCCCGGGCCGGTAGGCCAGGTGCAGGTACGAGGGGGCGTCCAGGACGATCAGGTCGGCGCGCTTGCCCGGTGCGATCACGCCGATGTCGTCGCGGCGCAGCGCGCGGGCGCCACCGGCGGTCGCCGCCCAGACCGCCTCGGCCGGTGTCATCCGCATCTCGCGGACCGCGAGCGCGATGCAGAACGGCATCGACGACGTGTACGACGACCCCGGGTTGCAGTCCGTGGCCAGCGCGACCGTGGCGCCCGCGTCGAGCAGCCGGCGCGCGTCCGGGTACGGCGACCGGGTGGAGAACTCCGCGCCCGGCAGCAGCGTCGCCACCGTCCACATCCCGGCCAGCGCCTCCACGTCCGCGTCGGTCAGGTGGGTGCAGTGGTCCGCGCTGGCCGCGTCCAGCTCCACCGCCAGCTGTACGCCCGGCCCGGGCCCGAGCTGGTTCGCGTGCACCCGGACGCCGAGCCCGGCCGCCTTGCCCACGGTGAGGATCGCCCGCGCGTGGTCGGCGTCGAACGCGCCGGTCTCGCAGAACACGTCGATCCACCGGGCGTACGGCGTGGCCGCGTGCAGCATCGGCCCGCAGACCAGCGACACGTAGTCGTCGACCCGCGAGGCATATTCCGCCGGGACCACGTGCGCGCCGAGGAACGTGGTCTCCTCGCTCAGCTCGCGGGCGATCCGCAGCGACCGGGCCTCGTCCGCGACGGACAGCCCGTACCCACTCTTGATCTCGATCGTGGTGGTGCCCTGCCGCAGCGCCTCGGCCCGCAGCCGGCCGGCCGCCTCGCGGAGCTGGTCGTCGGTGGCCGCGCGGGTGGCCGCGACCGTGGTCCGGATGCCGCCGCCGGTGTACGGCTCGCCGGCCATCCGGGCCGCGAACTCCGACGCCCGGTCCCCGGCGAAGACCAGGTGAGAGTGGCTGTCCACGAAGCCGGGCAGCACCGCCCGGCCGTCCGCGTCGAGGCGGTGGTCGGCGGCGGGCGCGTCCGCGGACCGGCCGACCCACACGATCTTGTCGGCCTCGGTGACCACCGCCGCGTCCTTCAGCGTGGTCAGGTGTCCGCGTGCGCAGCAGCCGGGCTCGTTGGTGACCAGCTCGCCGATCCGGTCGATCAGGAGAGCCATGCGATCGCCTCCCGCAGCTCGCGCGGCACGTCCAGGCGGGTGTGGCGCCCGTCCCGGACGATCCGGTCGCCGTCCACGATCACGTCGGTGACGTCTGCGGCGCTCGCGGCGAAGACGATCCCGGCCGGGTCGGTCCCGGCCGTGCGCGCGGACTCCAGCGTGACCGTCACCAGGTCGGCGCGCGCACCCACGGTGATGGTGCCGGCGTCGTCCCAGCCGAGCGAGGCATGCCCATCCGCGGTCGCGGCCTGCATCAGCGCGCCGGCGGTGAAATGGCCACGGTGCTCGGTACGCAGGCGTTCGTGCAGCTCCACGGCACGCGCCTCCTCCAGCGGGTCGATGACGGCATGACTGTCGCTGCCGGTGCACAGCGGTGACCCGGCGGCGGCGAGGGCCGCGGCGGGACCGATCCCGTCGCCGAGGTCACGTTCCGTGGTGGGGCACAGGCATGCGCGGGTACGGCTGCCGCCCAGCGTCGCCACGTCGCGCTCGGTGAGGTGGGTGGCGTGCACGACGGTGGTCCGCGGCCCGAGCGCACCGGCCTCGGCCAGCAGGGCGGTGGGGGTGCGGCCGTGCGCGGCGACGGCCGCGTCGTTCTCGGCACGCTGCTCGGAGAGGTGGACGTGCAGTGGGGCGCCCCGGCCGGCGGCCCACGCCGCGACCTCGGGCAGCTGGTCACGCGGGACGGCACGAACGGAGTGGATGGCGGCACCGACCAGGGCGTTCTTCCCCGGTTTGAGGACTTCGACGCGGTCGACCCACGCGGTCGCCGACCCGTCGCCGAACCGGAGCGCCGCCCCGTTCAGCGGCTCGCCCGACACCGACGCCGTCAGGTAGCAGGTGTCCAGCAGCGTGATCCGGATCCCGGCCTGCGCCGCCGCCTCGATCAGCGCCGCGCCCATCTCGTTCGGGTCGTCGTAGCGCTGCCCGCCCGGACCGTGGTGCAGGTAGTGGAACTCACCCACGCAGGTGATCCCGGCCAGCGCCATCTCCGCGAACACGGCTCGGGCCAGCCGCAGGTAGGAGCCGGGGGTGAGCCGCGCCGCGACCGCGTACATCTGCTCCCGCCAGGTCCAGAACGTGCCCCGGCCCGCGTGTGTGCGCCCGCGCAGCGCCCGGTGGAACGCGTGCGAGTGCGCGTTCGCCAGACCGGGCAGCGTCAGCCCGGCCAGCCGTTCCGCGTCCGGTGGCCGCGGCACGCCCGGCGTCACCGACGTGAACCGGCCGCCGTCCGCGGTGATCAGCACATCCGCGACCGGAGCGTCGCCCAGCCAGGCGAGGTCGGCGTGCCAGGTCATCGGCATGCCAGCTCCGCCAGCACGTCCGCGAGCGCCTCGACGCCGGCCTCGCAGTCCTCGTCGTCCGCGCGCTCGCCGGGCGCGTGCGAGACACCGGTCGGGTTCCGCACGAACAGCATCACGGTCGGTACGAACCCGGACAGCACGCCCGCGTCGTGCCCGGCGCCGGTCGGCAGCACCGGTGTCTTCTCGCCGAGCACGGTCACGCACCGGTCGATCAGCCGGTCCGAGAAGCCGACCTCGCCGGTGGTGGACTCCGCCGTGATCGTGACCGTGGTGCCGTCCTTCGCGGCCCGCGTCGCGATCTTGGTGCCCAGGCCGGCCAGCAGCTCGTCCAGCATGGCCGTGGTGGCGGCGCGCGCGTCCAGCCAGCCGGTCACCCGGGACGGGATCGCGTTCGTCGCGTTCGGATGCACCGCGACCCGGCCGACCGTGGCGTGCGCGCCGTGCGTCCGCGCGTCCTTGTTCGCGGCCAGCACCGCGAACGCGTAGGTCAGCATCGGGTCCCGCCGGTCGCCCATCAGCGTGGTCCCGGCGTGGTTGCCCTCGCCGGTGAAGTCCATCCGCCAGCGCCCGTGCGGCCAGATCGACGAACCGACCCCCACCGGTACGGTCAGCGCCCGCCCCTGCTCGACGTGCAGTTCCACGAACGCGGCGATGCCGGTCAGCGGCACCGGACCGAGCCGCGCCGGGTCGAAGTCGTAGCCGGCCATCGCCTCGGCCAGCGTGACACCGGCCGCGTCGGTGAGCGCGCGAGCCCGCTCCGGGTCGAACGTGCCGGTCATCAGCCGGGAGCCGAGGCAGGCGACACCGAACCGGGAGCCCTCCTCCTCCGCGAACGCGGCGATCCGGACCGGCCGGACCGGCGTGACGCCCCGCGCGCGCAGCAGCTCGATCGCGAGGAACGCGGAGACGATGCCGAGCGGCCCGTCGTAGGCGCCACCGTGCGGCACGCTGTCCAGGTGGCTGCCGGTGACGACGGCCGGCCCGGTGGCGCCGGCCGGGTTCCAGGTGGCCCACATCGTGGTGTTGCCGTCGACCTCGAACTCCAGGTCCCGGTAGCGTGCCTCGGCCTCGAACCAGGTGCGCAACTCCCACTCGGGCGGCGTCCAGGCCAGCCGGACATATCCGTCCTTCGCCGTGCCGCCGATGTCCGAGATCTCGTGCCAGAGGTCGGTGAAAGCGCTCATGACGCCGCCATCGGGATCTTGATGCCACGCTCGGCCGCCACGGAGGCCGCCTCGGGATAGCCGGCGTCCACGTGCCGGATCACGCCCATCCCCGGGTCGTTCGTCAGTACCCGCCGGATCTTCTCCCCGGCCAGCGCGGTCCCGTCCGCCACGCACACCTGACCGGCGTGCAGCGACCGGCCGATCCCGACACCGCCGCCGTGGTGCAGCGACACCCAGGACGCGCCGCTCGCGGTGTTGAGCAGCGCGTTCAGCAGCGGCCAGTCCGCGATCGCGTCCGAGCCGTCGCGCATCGCCTCGGTCTCCCGGTAGGGCGACGCCACCGAACCGCAGTCCAGGTGGTCGCGGCCGATCACGATCGGCGCGCTGACCTCGCCGGACGCCACCATCTCGTTGAACCGGACGCCGGCGCGGTCGCGCTCGCCGTACCCGAGCCAGCAGATCCGAGCCGGCAACCCCTGGAACGCCACGCGCTCCCCGGCCAGCGCGATCCACCGGGCCAGCGACTCGTTCTCCGGGAACAGGTCCAGCACCGCGCGGTCGGTGGCCGCGATGTCCGCCGGGTCGCCGGAGAGCGCGGCCCACCGGAACGGGCCCTTGCCCTCGCAGAACAGCGGCCGGATGTAGGCGGGCACGAACCCGGGGAAGTCGAACGCGCGCTCGTAGCCGCCGAGCTGTGCCTCGCCGCGGATCGAGTTGCCGTAGTCGAAGACCTCCGCGCCCGCGTCCTGGAACCCGACCATCGCCGCCACGTGCGCGGCCATCGACGCCCGCGCCCGCTCGGTGTGTTCCTCCGGCGACAGGCCGGCCGGGTCGCCGAGCGGCACGTAGGAGAGCGGGTCGTGCGCCGAGGTCTGATCCGTCACGACGTCGATCTCGACGCCGCGCCGCAGCAGCTCCGGGAAGACGGCCGCCGCGTTCCCCGCGACGCCGATCGAGACGGCCCGGCGCTCCTTCTTCGCGGCCAGCGCCAGCGTGACCGCCTCGTCCAGGCCGGACGCGACCTGATCGAGGTAGCGGGTCTGCACGCGGCGCCGGAGCCGGGCCGGGTCCACGTCGACGATCAGGCAGACGCCGCCGTTCATGGTCACCGCGAGCGGCTGCGCGCCGCCCATCCCGCCGCAGCCCGCGGTGAGGGTCAGCGTGCCCGCGAGGGAGCCGCCGAACCGCTTCGCCGCCACGGCCGCGAACGTCTCGTAGGTGCCCTGGAGGATGCCCTGGGTGCCGATGTAGATCCACGAACCGGCCGTCATCTGCCCGTACATGGTCAGGCCCAGGTTCTCCAGCCGGCGGAACTCCGGCCAGGTCGCCCAGTCACCGACCAGGTTCGAGTTGGCCAGCAGTACCCGCGGCGCCCACTCGTGCGTACGGAACACGCCGACCGGCCGCCCGGACTGCACCAGCAGCGTCTCGTCGTCGGCCAGGTCGCCCAGTTCACGCACGATCGCGTGGTACGACGGCCAGTCCCGCGCGGCCCGCCCGGTGCCGCCGTAGACGACCAGGTCGTCCGGCCGCTCCGCCACGTCCGGGTCGAGGTTGTTCATCAGCATCCGCAGCGCGGCCTCCTGCGGCCAGCCCTTGGCGGTGCGCGTGGTGCCACGTGGCGCCCTGATCGCCATCCTTCTCAACCTCCAGGCTAGGGAACGAAGATCTGCCGGCGTACGGCGGACGACTCGAACTCCTCCAGGCGGCGCTGGGTCTCCTCCGGCACCGCGTCGCAGATCGCCTGCAGCAGCACCATGGCGAGCGTCATCGGCGCGGTGTGCAGGTCGAAGACCAGGCCGGCACCCACCGGCGCGGTCAGCACGCACTCGGCCCGTTCCGCCGCCGGGCTGACCGGCGAGTCAGTGATCACCACGGTGCGCAGGCCGAGCGCGCGGGCCTCGCCCAGCGCGTCCAGCGCCTCGCGCGGATACCGTGGGAGCACGATCGCCAGCATGGCGGTCGCACCGGCCGCACGGGCCTGTTCCAGCCGATCGGTCAGCAGCGTGCCGCCGGAGTCGAGCACCCGCACGTCCGGCAGCACCTTCGCGGCGAAGAACCCGAAGTACGCGGCGAGTGGCGCGGCGGCCCGTAGCCCGAGCACCGGCAGCGGCCGCGACCCGGCCAGCAGCGCGCCCGCCTCGGTGAGCCGGCTCGGGTCGGTGAGGTCGTCGGCGAGGCGGCCGAGGTTCGCGCTCTCCCGCCGTACCGCATGCTGCACTTCGTCGGGCTTGTGGTCCTGGTTCTCGGCCGGGGACGCGGTGGCGGCCTCGCGCAGCAGCTGGCGCAGTGCCGGGTAGCCGTCGTGGCCGAGCGCCATCGCGAACCGGGTGACCGAGGGCTGGCTCACACCGGCCAGATCGGCCACCTCGGCCGCGGACAGCCATGCGGCCGCACCGGCGTGCTGGATCAGCGTGTGCGCGATCCGCCGCTGGGTGGGCGTCAGCCGGGCGTCGGCGAAGAGCGCGAGCACCCGATCTGCGCCCTTTTCATTCATGGAAGGATCGTATGCATGAAAGTATTCACGAGCAACCACCGGGTGACGTTCTCTTAGGTTCTGATTAGAAATCTGGCCTCCGCTACGTACCGTGCGGAAGCATCCCAGGACGTGCATGACGAGACGACTCTGCTGTCCACGCTTCCCGGCAAGCGCCGCCGGCCGCGCTCGATGGTCACCTGGCTGGCCGCCGCCGGTGTCGCCGCGCTCGCCGGGGTGGTCGGGCTGGCGCTGATGCTGCAGACCGGCTCGTCCGCCGCGTGCGCGGCCGCGCTGAGCGGCAAGGCCACGTTCTACGACATCGCCGGAGGCGGCGGCAACTGCTCCTACGACGGCCCGCCGGCCGACCTGATGCACGTGGCGATGGGCCCGGGGGAGTACGCGGACGCGGCCGCCTGCGGTGGATACCTGAACGTGACCGGCCCGAAGGGTTCGGTCCGGGTCAAGGTCGTGGACCAGTGCCCGGAGTGCGCGGCGGGCCACATCGACCTCAGCAAGGAGGCGTTCGCCAAGATCGGCAACCCGGTCGACGGCATCATCCCGGTCACCTACACCACGGTCGCGAACCCGCCGCTGCCCGGCCCGCTCACGTTCCGGGTCAAGGAGGGCGCGTCGCAGCACTGGTTCTCGGTGCGGATCGACAACACCGGCAACGCGCTGCGCTCGGTGCAGGCGAAGACCGCGGGCGGCAACTTCGTGACGCTGCAGAAGTACGACTACAACTACTGGCAGGCGGACAGCGGCCTCGGCCCCGGGCCGTTCACCATCAGGGCCACCGACACGCAGGGCAACACCGCGACCGTGGACGGCGTCAAGCTCGCCCCCGGCAGCACCCAGTCCAGCGGTGTGAAGATGTACGGCGCCGGTGCGAACACCGGCTCGGCCTCCGGCGGCGACGCCGGCGCCCCGGCCGCGCAGGCCGCCCCGGCCCCGGCCAAGGCGGCACCGAAGTCCGCGTCCCCGTCGCCCTCCGCCTCGGCGTCCGCCTCCGTGTCCCCGTCGGCCTCCGCGTCCCCGTCCGCCACGGCCGGTGCGGAGATCGGCGTGCAGCCGCTGGCCGCCGCCACGCTGGACGTGCAGAAGACCTCCTGCGGCTGACCGCGGCCGGGCCCGGTCAGCGGAGCGGGAGCCACATGTGGATCTCGTCCCGGTCGTCGCCGGGCCCGACCCGGATCGCGCCCGGCACCCGGCCGACCTCCTTGTAGCCGGCGCGCTGGTAGAACCGCTCGGTGTCATTGCCGGCCCGGACCGTGAGGTGCAGCGCCTCCAGACCGGACTCACGCGCCACCCGCTCGGCCTCGGCGAGCAGCGCCCGGCCGTACCCCCGGCCCTGCCGGTCCGGGTGGATCATCACGCGCTTGAGCGTGCGCCAGTGCATCCGCAGCCCCGACCGGTTCCCGGTGAAGAAGAGCAGCCCGACCAGCCGGTCCCCGTCCCGCCCGACCAGCAGCCGATCCTCCCCGTCCGCCAGGGACTCGAACGTCGCCCGCGCCACCGCCGCCACCGCATCCCGCTCGACCGGCGGCACGAACCCCACCGCACCCCCGGCCTCGGACGCCGCGTGCCACAGGTCGACGATCTCCTCCCGGAGCCGGTCGTCCAGCTCCGGATCCACCTGCCACGTCACGCTCATCCCATCATTTTCATAGCCGAGAGCCACTGTCTCGCTACGCCGTGCCCGAATTGGGATCGGCATCTCATGACGAAATCGCATAAAAGCCGCCCGGGTACGTGACGGCGCCGCCGCGGGCCGGCGGGCAGTCCCGGTCATCCGGAGGCCGCCGACCGGCCTCGGCTGAACGGTCGATCGTGACCTTGACCCGCTGTGCCATCATCATCTTTGTCGAAAAGATGCAGGTCATGGCCGTCCGGGCGGTGACCGCGCGTGACAACGGGCCACGGGGAGGCTGCTGCCACGATGGGCGGATTCATCGATGCCGCGCTGGGGTTCCCGGCGGTGTTGTTCAGTTTCCTGCTCGTCGTCGTGGTCGGCTACTGGGTCGTGGTGCTGATCGGCGGTGCCGACGTGGACGGCCTGGACGGGGATGCGGGTGAGGCCGGCGGGCTCACCGGGTTCTTCGCCTGGCTCGGGCTCGGTGGCGTGCCGGTTACGGTGATCATCTCGCTGATGGTGGCGTTCGCCTGGTTCGCGAGCCTGGCCGGGACCGTGGTGCTCGGCACCACCGATCTGAACGGTGGCGTCATGATCGTGCTGTCGCTGCTGGTGATTCTGGTGGCCCTGGTCCTCGCGTTCGGCATCACCCGGGTGCTGGCCGGGCTGCTGTCCCGCCTGATGCCGGTCGGCCCGCAGCCGTCCCGCGGCGACTTCATGGGCGCCACCTGCGTGGTCCGCACCGGTTCGGTGACCGCGACGTTCGGTCAGGCCGAGGTGCACGCCAAGGACGGGTCCTCTGCGATCGTTCAGGTTCGCCAGCCGGGTGCCGAACCGTTCCGAGCCGGGTCCAGGGCCGTCATCTACGACTTCGACGCCCAGGGTGAATTCTTCTGGATCATGCCGGTGGACGCGGTTCCCGGCCTTTCCGAACATTCCGCGTAACAGACGCGCGTTTCTCATATCCCAAACCCCCCACGAAAAAGGGATTCTCGATGGATGTGCTCACCACGGGTCTCGGCGTGCTGCTCGCCGTCGTCCTGCTCGTCCTGCTCGGCCTGGCGTTCCTGGTCAGCCGGCTATTCCGGAAGGTCGAGCAGGGCAAGGCGCTGATCATCTCGAAGGTCAAGAAGGTGGACGTCACGTTCACCGGTGCCGTCGTGATGCCGGTGCTGCACAAGGCCGAGGTCATGGACATCTCGGTGAAGACGATCGAGATCGAACGTACCGGCAACGAGGGTTTGATCTGCCGGGACAACATCCGCGCGGACATCCGGATCACGTTCTTCGTGCGGGTGAACAAGACCATCGAGGACGTCATCAAGGTCGCGCAGGCGATCGGCACCGCGCGCGCCAGCGACCAGGACACGCTGCAGGAGCTGTTCAACGCGAAGTTCTCCGAGGCGCTGAAGACGGTCGGTAAGCAGCTCGACTTCGTCGACCTCTACACCAAGCGCGACGAGTTCCGCGACCAGATCATCGCGGTGATCGGCACCGACCTCAACGGCTACAGCCTGGAGGACGCCGCGATCGACTTCCTGGAGCAGACGCCGATCGGCCGGCTGGACCCGAAGAACATCCTGGACGCGCAGGGCATCCGCAAGATCACCGAGCTCACCGCGGCCGAGAACGTGCGCACCAACGAGTTCCAGCGTTCCGAGGAGAAGGAGATCACCCGGCAGAACGTGGACGCCCGGGAGGCGATCCTCGAGCTGCAGCGCCGTCAGGCCGAGGCGGAGATCCGGCAGAAGCGCGAGATCGAGACCATGCGCGCCCGCGAGGAGGCGGAGACCTCCAAGGTGTACGCGGAGGAGCGCCTGCGCTCCCGCACGGCCGACCTGCGCACCGATGAGCAGCTGGGCATCCAGGCGGAGAACCAGGCCCGGGAGATCGCGGTCGCGGCGAAGAACCGCGAGCGGGTCATCGCGATCGAGACCGAACGGATCGAGAAGGACCGCATGCTGGAGGTCATCGCCCGCCAGCGGGAGACCGAACTCTCCACCATCTCCAAGGACAAGGAGGTGGAGGCCGAGAAGCGCGCCATCGCCGAGGTCGTCCGGGAGCGGATCGCGGTCGAGAAGACCGTGGCCGAGCAGGAGGAGAACATCAAGCGGCTGCGCGTGGTCGAGGAGGCCGAGCGCACCCGCCAGGCCGTGATCATCAACGCCGAGGCCGAGGCGCAGGAGACGCTGGTCAAGAACATCAAGGCCGCCGAGGCCGCGGAGCAGGCCGCCAAGTTCAAGGCCCGCGAGGAGCTGACGCTGGCCGAGGCCCGGCAGCAGGCCGCCGAGCTGGACACCCGCGCGGAGATCCGGCTGGCCGAGGCCAAGCAGGCCACCGCGGCCGCCGCGGGTCTCGCCGAGGCCCAGGTCAAGGAGCGCAGCGCGGAGGCGATCGAGAAGGTCGGCCGCGCCGAGGCGATCGTCGAGCGGGAGAAGGCCCTCGCGGGCGCGGACGCGCTGCGCGAGAAGCTGAAGGGCGAGGCCGAGGGCCTGACCGAGAAGGCGGCCGCGATGGCCGCGCTCTCCGACGCGTCCCGTGAGCACGAGGAGTACCGGCTGCGCCTGGAGGCGGAGAAGGAGATCCGGCTGGCCGGCATCGACGTGCACCGGCAGGTCGCGGAGTCGCAGGCGATGGTGGTCGCGGCCGGCCTGGAGAAGGCCAACATCGACATCGTCGGCGGGGACAGTGTCTTCTTCGACAAGCTGCTCGGCTCGATCACGCTCGGCAAGAGCGTGGACGGGTTCGTGGCGAACTCCGACGTCGCCCAGACGCTCGTCGCGCCCTATGTGAACGGCAACGGCAACCTCCCGGCGGACCTCGGCCGGCTGCTCGGCTCGATCTCCACGGCCGACGTGTCGAACCTGACGCTGTCCGCGTTCCTGATCCAGCAGATGAAGTCCGCCAGCAGCGCCGACGAGGCGAAACTGCGTGAGTTGCTGGAGAGCGCGCGCCGCCTCGGCGTGGCGGACAAGTCCGTCGCCGAGCTGACCCCGGCCGCCAAGTGACCGAAAACCTGGACGCCGGCACCTACGAGGTACTCCGCGGCCGGCTCGCCGAGCAGGCCGCGGAGCTGGCCCGCCGTGCCGAACGTCTCAACGCACAGCGCGCGGAGACGTTCGGCGGTGCCGAGCTGCGGTTGCTCGGCACCGAGCGGATCCGGACCGAGAACAACTGCGTGCCGCGGGACATCGTGTCCGTGGGCGGGCGGATGCTGTTCGGCTACAACGTCTTCATCGGGCTCAAGTCGGAGACGTCGGTCGGTGACGTGTTCGCGCTGCACGGCTTCGCCCGCACCGGCGACGCGTTCGAGTTCTCCGAGTCGGCGCCGCTGCCCGGCCTGCTCGACGACGAGCGGTTCCAGCGCGAGTTCGCGGAGCTGTACAAGTATTACCGGCAGGCACGCCTGCTGCAGCTGCGCCGGCTGGAGGGGCGGCTGCTGGCCGTCTTCCAGACCGGCGCCCGCGCCGACGACCTGCGCGTGCTGCGCTGGCAGATCGCGCCGGACGGCACGGTCTCCTACCTGGACGGCCGGGGCGACCGGGAGCACGTCTTCCCGGCCGCGCACGACTTCGAGTGGACCGAGACCACCCGCGACCAGCACGTCCTCGGACGGCACCCGCACGTCTCGATCGAGGACGAGGTCTTCGTCGAGACGGTCGGCGGCACGCTCACCATCAAGGTGGAGAACAACACCGAGGACGGCGAGGGCATCTACGGCGAGCCGGTCGACGAGCCGCTGCAGAGCCTCGCGGACGCGGAGATCTCGTACGCCCGGGTCGGCACGCTGATCCTGCTGAAGATCCTGCCGTACAAGGAGACCGCCCACCGGTACCTGGTGTTCAACACCCGGACCCGGACCGTGGTGCGGCTGGACGGCATCGGGCAGGCCTGCCAGCGGCTGCCGGAGGACCAGGGGATCATCTTCCCGGGCGGCTACTACCTGGACACCGGCGTCACCAAGACGTTCGACACGGACGCGGCGGACCTGGAGTTCGAGAAGGTCATCCGGTCACCGAACGGCGAGGACGTGCTGTACGTCTTCCACGCCCGTGCCGACGGCCGTTACCTGCTGCTGCCGTACAACCTGATCCGCAAGGAGGTGGCGAACCCGTTCACCTGCCACGGGTACTCGCTGTTCGACGACGGCACGCTGGTGGTGTTCCGGTCCGCGACGGACGAGCCGACCCGGGTGCACCCGGTGCAGGTGTGGCAGACGCCGTTCCTGTCCGACACGTACGCGGCCGCGCAGCCGGCCGGCGAGGGCACGCTCGCCCGGATCGGCAACGCGGAACTGGTCCGCGGCATCTCCGAGGCGGTCTCGGTGGCCCGGATGGTCGGCGAGATGTCCCCGTCGCAGGCCGTCTACGAGGGTCTGATCGCGGCCTGCACGCGCGCGTTCGACCACTACCACTGGCTCGGCGAGCAGGAGCTGGGCGACCTGGCCACGCCGCTGGCCGAGGTGCGCGCGACCGCGTCGCAGGTGCTGGACGAGTTCGAGAAGGTGCAGGCGCTCACCGCGCAGGCCGCGACCGCGCTCGCCACCGCGTCGTCCGAGATCACCGCCATGATCCGGCGGTCCCGGGGCGAGACCCCGACCTCGACGCCGGAGTGGATCACCCGGCTGGCCGCGCTGCGGGCCGCACAGGGCCGGCTCGTCTCGCTGCGCGAGCTGCGCTACGTGGACCTCTCCGCGCTCGATGCACTCCTCGCCGATCTGGAGGCCGAGACGTCCGCGTTCGCCCAGCGCGCGGTCACGTTCCTCAGCGACGCGGACGCGTTCGTCCCGTACCACGCGGTCGTCTCTGATCTTGAAATTGACGCCGGAAAGATCGAGACGGTGGCGTCCGCGGCCGGGGTCGTCGCCCGGCTCGACGAGCAGGCCGCCGGGCTGCAGACGGTCACCGAGGTGGTCGGCTCGCTGGACATCGCGGACGCCACGATCCGGGTCGGCATCCTGGAACGCGTCGGCGAGGTGCTCGGCGGGCTCAACCGGGCCCGCGCCGTGCTCGACGGCCGCCGCCGGCAGCTGCTCGACCGCGAGGGCCGGGCCGAGTTCGCGGCCGAGTTCGCGCTGCTCGGCCAGGCGATCACCGGCGCGCTCGCGGTCGCGGACACGCCCGCGCGCTGCGACGAGCAGCTCGGCCGGCTGATGCTGCAGCTGGAGAACCTGGAGTCCCGGTTCGCCGAGTTCGACGACTTCCTGGCGCAGCTGTCCACCAAACGCACCGACGTCTACGAGGCGTTCTCGTCGCGCAAGCAGGCGCTGCTGGACGACCGGTCCCGGCGTGCGGACCGGCTCGTCGACTCCGCCGAGCGGATCCTCGGCAGCGTCGGCCGCCGGGTCGCCACGCTCGCCACGCTGGACGACGTCAACACCTACTTCGCCACCGACCCGATGGTCGCGAAACTCCACTCCGTCGCGGACGAGCTGCGCGAACTCGGCGACAGCGTCCGCGCGGAGGAGCTGACCGGCCGGGTCAAGGCCGCACGCCAGGAGGCCGGCCGGTCCCTGCGCGACCGCCTCGACCTGTTCGCGGACGGCGGCGGCACGATCCGGCTCGGCAAGCACCGGTTCGCGGTCAACACGCAGGCCGTGGACCTGACCATGGTCCCGCACGACGGCGAGATGACGTTCGCGGTCACCGCGACCGACTTCCGCTCGCCGGTCCGCGACCCCGCGTTCGCGGCCACCAAGCCGTTCTGGGAGCAGCTGCTGGTCTCCGAGTCCCCGGAGGTCTACCGCGCGGAGCACCTCGCGGCCACGCTGCTCACCCCCGGCCTTCAGGCCGCCGACCTGCGCGACCTGACCCGCAGAGAAGCCGAGACACGGTACGACGAGGGGTACGAACGCGGCGTTCACGACGTCGACGCGGCGCTGATCCTGGACGCGCTGGTGCGCCTGCACGCCGGTGCCGGGCTGCTGCGCTACCCGGCGGCGGTGCGCGCGGCCGCGCAGCTGTTCTGGGCATACGGCGTGGCCGAGGACGACCGCGCGGTGTGGACCCGCCGGGCGTCGTCCCTGATCCGGGCGCGTGCGGTGTTCGGCACGGCCGGGCCCGCTCTGGTGGCGCTGGCGTCCGAGCTGGGTGCCGCCGCGACCGTCTTCCTCGGCGCGGCCGGGCTGCCGGTGGACGAGCCGGAGCAGCTGGGGGAGTACCTGGTCGAGGAGCTGGGCGGCGAGCCGTTCGGGTTCGTGACCAGCGCCGACGCCCGTACGCTGCTGGATCGTTTCCGCCGTGCGCTCGGCGGCGCCGCGGCGCCCTCGGGACGCGACTTCGACGAGGACCTGCGCGCCCTCGATGATCTCGCGGCCCGGCATCAGCTGGCGTCCGCGTGGCTCGGCGCGTACCTGGCCTCCTCCGGTGCTGATCTTCCGCCGGAACTCCCGGAGGCGGTCGCGCTGCTGCTGACCGCGGACCTGCCCCGGCACGACTCGTCCGCCGCGCTGTCGCTGGAGGTCACCGGCCTGCTCGGCGCGCACCCGCGGATCGCCGGCCGGTCCTTGACGGTACGGCTGGACGAGTTCCTGCCGCGCACCCGCCGGTTCCGCGAGCAGCGCATGCCCGCCTACCGCGAGTACCAGCGGCAGCGCACCGCGCTCGCCGCCGCGGAACGCGCCCGGCTGCGGCTGGACGAGTTCACGCCGCGGGTGATGAGCGCGTTCGTCCGCAACCGGCTGCTCGACGAGGTCTACCTGCCGCTGATCGGCGACAACCTGGCCCGGCAGCTCGGCGCGGCCGGTGACGCGAAACGCACCGACCAGATGGGCCTGCTGCTGCTCATCTCGCCGCCCGGCTACGGCAAGACCACGCTGATGGAGTACGTGGCCAGCCGCCTCGGCCTTGTGTTCGTCAAGGTCAACGGGCCCGCGCTCGGGCACGGCGTGACCTCGCTCGACCCGGCCGAGGCGCCGAACGCGACCGCGCGGCAGGAGGTGGAGAAGATCTCGTTCGCCCTGGAGATGGGCAACAACGTGCTGCTCTACCTGGACGACATCCAGCACACCAACCCGGAGCTGCTGCAGAAGTTCATCTCGCTCTGCGACGCGCAGCGGCGGATGGAGGGCGTCTGGGAAGGGCAGACCCGCACGTACGACCTGCGTGGCAAGCGGTTCGCGGTGTGCATGGCCGGCAACCC
This sequence comes from Catenuloplanes indicus, assembly GCF_030813715.1. Taxonomy (NCBI): domain Bacteria; kingdom Bacillati; phylum Actinomycetota; class Actinomycetes; order Micromonosporales; family Micromonosporaceae; genus Catenuloplanes; species Catenuloplanes indicus. The sequence continues at coordinate 3,576,020 of NZ_JAUSUZ010000001.1, read as the reverse complement.
GTACACCGAGACCGGCCAGCGCTTCCGGATCCCGGACATGCTGGCCAACCGCGCGGACGTGTGGAACCTCGGCGACGTGCTCTCCGGGCGGGACGACCTGTTCGCGCTGTCCTACATCGAGAACGCGCTCACCTCGAACGCGGTGCTGGCGCCGCTCTCCACCCGGGAACGCGGCGACATCGAGCTGCTGGTCCGGCTGGCCCGCGGCGACGAGACCGCGCAGGCGGACAAGCTCGCCCACCCGTACTCCGCGGTCGAGCTGGAGGGCATCCTCGCGGTGCTGCGCAAGCTGCTGCGGGTGCAGGAGGTCGTGCTCACCGTCAACCGCGCCTACATCGCGTCCGCGGCGCAGGCGGAGGAGTCGCGCACCGAGCCGCCGTTCAAGCTGCAGGGCTCGTACCGGAACATGAACAAGCTCGCGGAACGCATCGTGCCGGTGATGAACGACGCGGAGCTGGAACTGGTGCTCGACGACCACTACCTCGGCGAGGCGCAGACGCTCACCGGCGGCGCGGAGGCGAACCTGCTGAAGCTGGCTCTCCTGCGTGGGCGGCTCACGCCCGCACAGGCCGCGCGCTGGGAAGAGGTCAAGGCCGCATTCCTCCGGCAGGCCGCGCTGGGCGGGGCCGGGGACGACCCGATGGGCCGCGCGGTCGGCGCGGTCGGGCTGCTCGCGGACCGGGTGTCGGAGGCCATCGACCGCGCCGCTGCGACGCGGTCGATGGCGCCCTGACTTCCTGAGGGGTTGTGTGGGATCTTCCGGGCGCCGCTGCCACGGCGCCGGTGTCTCAGCTGTGCGCGGGGGTGCGCGGCTGAGGCACCTCCAACCAGCTCGGGTTGGAGCCCCGCCAGGCGTTGGCGAGGATCACGGCCGAGGCCTGGCTGGGGCACTCCTGCACCTTGGATTTGCCGGAAGCGCCGCCGATCTGCGCCTCGACCTCCCAACGGGAACCATCCGTCCGGATGTAGACGTCGCGACGACCCTTCGGGGTGCGGTTCCCGTTCCACCAGTGGCATTCGACTCTCACTACCGGACCGTACCCCAGGTCGTGGCCATACCGAATATTTTGATCTTGATCGGTTCGGTTACGACTTAACCGCACGTCAGATGTGATCTCGGCCGGTAAACGTGGTGTTCCCCACCCGGTATCCAGCCGGAAACAAACCTGCTGGAATCTGGCCTTTCCGACCGCACACCATCGGGGGTTAGGGGCACCGTGGAGATCCTTCTGATGACCGCCATCGCCGGCGAGCGCGCCCGGCGCGTCCTCCCCGGGCTCGACCTGCTCCCGCACACGCTGCGGATCGCGCCCCGCGACGTGTCCGCGCTGATCACCGGTCCGAACCCGGACGTCGTCCTGGTCGACGGCGCACACGGCTTCGGCAGCCGCTCCGGCCTCGTCGAGGCCCGCGACACCTGCCGCCTGCTGCGCGCCACCGGCCTGTCCAGCCCGCTGGTCGCCGTCGTCGACGAGGCCGGCCTGGCCGCGGTCTCGGCCGAGTGGGCGGTCGACGACGTGGTGCTGGTCACCGCCGGCCCCGCCGAGATCGAAGCCCGCCTCCGCCTGGTCACCGCCCGCCGTACCGCACAGGCCGCCGGCACCAACGGCATGGTCACCGCCGGCGAGCTGCTCATCGACCCGGCCACCTACGCCGCCAAGCTCAAGGGCGTGCCGCTCGACCTCACCTACAAGGAGTTCGAGCTGCTCAAGTTCCTCGCCCAGCACCCCGGCCGGGTCTTCACCCGCGACCAGCTGCTCCGCGAGGTCTGGGGCTACGACTACTTCGGCGGCCACCGCACCGTCGACGTCCACGTCCGCCGCCTCCGCGCCAAGCTCGGCTCCGAATACGAGTCCATGATCGGCACCGTCCGCCAGGTCGGCTACAAGCTCGTCCTCCCGCCCCGCCCGGAGCCCCAGCTGCTGACCCCGGAGATCGAGCGCATCCTGGCCTGAAGAATTCGAGACGGCGAACCGGACGTCGCCCGCATACCCGGAACGGTGAACCGGTTCCGCTTCTGACCACCGAAAGCCGCGTAGGTCGCGCTGCCTACGCGGCTTTCCGCGTCCCGACCCCCGCCGGTTGAGGTCAGCCGCAGGCCTGCCGTTCCGCCTCGACAGCGGCGTACTCCTCGCGCAGGATTCGCAGGAGGTAGCCGAGGATCTCGATGTACTTCTCGTCGGTGCCGTAGTCGACGCCCCAGTTGCCGTAGCCCTCGACCAGCCACGCCAGCGTGCCGTCGCGGGGCGGGTCGGCCATGAACGCCTCGAAGGAGCGCAGCAGGTAGCCCATCCGCCACGGGTCGGGGCGCATCGCCCGGTGCAGCTCGGCGCGAAACTCGTCCTCGCCGCCCCAGTCGTGGACGAACTCGCCCATGAAGTCTCGGACCGCCTCCCAGTCCGGCTTCGTCATGATCTCCTCACGCCACGTCCGCAGCCGCTCCGTGAAATGAGCCCGCATTTCCTCCCGATCCACCCCCGCCACGCTAGGCACGCCCGGCAACCGGGCCGCACAGCGCTTCAGCGGCCGGGCGTCGCTTCGGTGATCACGTCGCGCAGGATGTCGGCGACCTCGCGGAGAAATCCCGCGGCGCCCGCATCCGTCTTGTCGCGAAGTGCCCGGTTCGCGTACCAACTAACCAGGTGCAGCAGCTCTCCGGCCGGCGGCGGGTCGGTGAGCACCGCCTCGATGGCGGCCAGTGCACGTTCGTGCGAGCGGGTGCTGCCGCGGGCGATCTCGGCGAGATTGTCACGAACTTCGTCGAGGCTGAAGTCGGCCACGTCGCCCATCAGGAACTCACGCAGGACCTCCATCGGAGGCATGGCGTTCTTCGCCGCGAGTCTCGCCCGCATCGGCTCGGGCAGGGCGGACATATCCATGAGTCAAACCTAGCCAATCACTTCTCGGGCGGGTTGGGAGCCGGGAACGCGGTCAGGATGTACGGAGTGGGTGGGTCGGTGCCGCGGTCCGGGAGAATCGTGATTCGCACGTGGCTGGTCGTGGAGAATCGCGACTGGTCCGGCGCGGAGCTGTACATCCCGGTGTTGAAGTAACCTTCACCCACCTTGTGGCCCGCGTTGAAGTAGGCGCTGTGCCTGTCGTCTTGCGCGAGGTCGCTGCGGATCGCGTCCCAGTTCCGGGCGACGTAATCGTTGATCGTTCGCGTCATGGTGGAGTCGTCGGTCCAGCGGTACGACCAGTTCGAGGCGTCATGCCAGCCGGTATCACCGTAGATCCGGCCCTCGATGGTCTTCGTGCCCGGGTCCCGCTCAAGCGGAATGTCGGCTCCGTGCCGGTCTCGGGTGTGTGCCCGCGGGTGAGCGCCGTCGTTCTGGTCGATGTCGAACCTCGGTGGCGTGTCGCCGTACCCGTAGTACTTCGCCATCAGCTCGTTCGTGGCCGGGTCGCTGTCGTATGCCGGCGATGACCGGCCTCCCGACACGCTCGGGTCGCTCGGGCGCCCGTCGTAGGCGAGCGCCATGGCGACGTCCTGCCCCTCGGCGACACTCGCCGACGGGTCCCCGGATCCGCGGCGTCGCGGTGACGTGCCGTCGCCGTCACCCTGCGGGCCCCTCGGTCGCGCCATCGTCCCCACTTCGATCGACGGATCGATCGATATGGTAGCTCCTCGCCATCCGTGCAGGCCGGCGACGCGGGCCGGACCCGAGCCGCGGGGTTTTCCCGGCCGCCCGCCCAACCGGCAGGGAGGCCGCCTGCGGCCGACCGGTGCCCGCGGGAGCACTCGGAACGCGACCACGCCGGAAGCGGGAATATGGAAGTGTGGAGAGGGCGCCGTCAGGCGACCATTCGCTCGCCCTCCAGCTCGGTCAGCCGGACCGTGCACAGGCCGCCGCGCTCCTGCCGGACCGCGGTCACGGTCAGTTGCGTGCCCGGGGCCAGGATGAACTCCTCCTCGCCGGTGAAGGCGGAGAAGCGGCGGATGCCGACCGCGCGCCGTGGCTGGACCTCGAACAGGGTTCGCCGGCCGCGGCCGCCCAGGAACGACCGTGCGACGCCCAGCTCGGACGTGCACGACGACACGCCCCACCACGTCACGGTGCGGCCCACCGGGTACTGCGCGCGCATGTCCAGGGCCACGCCGCGCCACAGCGGGCCGGTGCGGACCGGCAGGCGTGACATCGCGGAGAACAACAACCGCAGATAGCCGAGGTACGGCGTGATCCGCGATCGGTCCGGGTGCCGCAGCGTCGCGTTGATCTCGCGGTAGAACGCGGACTCGCACGTGTAGAGATACAGCGCGGCCACCTCGTCCGGGGACAGCCCGTGCGCGTCCGTCGTGCTCTCGCCGAACACCAGCGACCGCTTCGCCAGGCCGGACGACACCGCCGCGATCGGCGCGGTGGCGGACAGGAAGTCCATCATCGGCGTACCCGCGACCCCGGTGATCGCCGGAAGCGCCAGGCCCTCGTCCTTGACGCTCGCCAGCCGCTCCAGATAGAGCTGGTGCAGCTCCATGGTGGAGGTGATGAACGCGCCCATCCGATCCGCGTCCTGGCTGCCCAGCGACGCGTTCCAGCCGGTGCTGGGCAGCCAGTCGACCGGGTCCAGCCGCAGCGACTCCAGTGCCGCGTTGACCGCCGCGAAGTGCTCGTTGTCGCAGAAGATGTCGCCCTGCGCCGCCGGGTTCGGGTGGTCGATGTGCCGCACCTCGACGTCCGGGAAGTGCGGCTCGATGCTGCGGACGAAGGACTTCAGGGTCCTCGCGTGCGCACCCCACCAGGCGAACACCACGCCCCGGTCGGCCGGGTCCGGTGACTCCTGCTTCGCCCGCAGGATCTCCTCGATGATCTGCTCGACCACCGGGCGCCAGAAACCGGTGTGCGCGTCCGTGCTCAGCGCGCCGTCGCTGCTCGCGGTCAACGACGCGTTGAGCAGCAGCACGCCCTGGGTCAGCATCGCCTGGAACCACTCCGGCGGCTGCACCGTCCCGTGCTTCTTCAGCAGCGCCCGCACGTCCGCGATCGGGGTCTTCTTCGGAATGCCGTACTTCCACATCGCCGCGGCCTTGATGATGCAGCGGATGCTCACCACCCGGCCGAACTGACTGTCCGCCCAGTCATGGAACGTGTTGTCGAACATCGCGATGCCGGTCGCGCTCTCCGGCCGCGGATAGGGGTTCTGCCCGAAGACGACCACCTTCCACTTCGCCGGCGGATTCGGCTTCAGCGCCTGGAACGTCAGCTCCCGCACCGGCACCACGGACGGCCCGCGACCCGGCCCGATGAACGTCTCCGCACCCGGCCGCTCCAGCAGCGGACGCAGCACCGGCAGCCAGCCCTCGCCGCCACCCTCGAAGAGCGCGGCCAGATCGTTCGCGTCAGTCATGGCGGGGACCGTAGCGGCGGGGTCTGACATTTGTCGTACCCCGCCGCTACGGTCCCCGCCATGACAACCGAGCTCTCCGTGGTCCTCACCGATGTCAACGCGCGCGTCGTCGACGCCTGGCGCTCCGCGTTCGCCGAGAATCCAGAGGTCACCATCGTCCGCGGTTCGCTGCTCGACCAGCGCGTGGACGCCTGGGTCACGCCCACGAACAGCCACGGTGCGATGAACGGCGGCGTCGACGCGGTCATCAAACGCCACCTCGGGCCCGGCATCCAGATGCGCGTCCAGCGCGCCATCCGCGACGCCTTCGACGGCGCGCTGCCGATCGGCAGCGCGGTCTGCGTCCCGTCCGGCGCCGCGAACCCGGCGTACCTGATCTCCACGCCCACGATGGAGCACTCCGCGGAGAACGTGCGGGAGACGCTCAACGTCGCCTTGGCCTGCGCGGCCGCGTTCCAGGCCGTCCACATGCAGAACGCGGCACAGCGGGGGAGCGTCCGGTCGGTCGCGCTGGTGGGCATGGGCGCGGCCACCGGCAAGGTGCCGCCGCAGGTCTGCGCGAACCTGATGTGGGCGGGTTACACGCTGTTCCGCGAGGAGGCGGCCTTCACCTCGTGGGACGAACTGCGCGACACGGTCACCACACAACTGGGCGCGGCCACGTCCCGCACCCGCATCCGCCGCTCCTGACCGCCGGCGTTCCGGTGGCGGAGGCAATCCGCCACCGGCGGAGCAACGAGTCGACGAACATCACGGTACGTTGCGTGGGTGGCCACCGGGAGAGGGCAGGCGAGCGGCCGCCTGATGCGGACCGCCGTCTGATCCCGGGCGCCAGGGTCGATCGCGCGAACGGTGTCTACGAGGCCGAGCCGGAGTTCTTCGATCCGACATTGGATCCGCCCGCCGGGCGCTGGAAGCCGAAGGCCGGTAACGAGGGGGTCAGTACGTTCTTCCCGAACGACTGGACACCGGCTCAGGTGGACAACGCCATAGCCGGTGCCTTCGAGAACTCCACCCGGACCGGCAACACGTGGCGGGCTCGTACGGGGGCGTGACGATCGAACGTTTTTACGATGCTTCGGGCGGCTTCACGCACGGCTCGCCCGTGCCCGTCACCTGATCCGAGAGGCACGTCATGGCTGCTGTCACCTTCTCGATGGACCAGTACGACGCACCGGTCTACCACGCGACAGACCGGCGGTGGAGCAGCTCCGACTACGAGGTCTCGTTCAGCCCGACTGCGTTCACCGTGTCGAACAACTGGCTCCCGGGCGCGGAGGGTAGCTATCCGATTGACCTGGTGCGATCGGTGGTCGAGGACTACTGGCACTTTCTCGCGGGCCAGCCGGAACGCGAGGTGGTGCGCCAATACCGCCCCGATCTCCCGGAGTTCCCTGGGCCTGAACCCATCGCGAACAGCCGGGCAAGCCCGTCCGACAACGGCCACTCGGCGAGTTGCCCGGCGCAACCACCACATCGTGAGGTCGGGTTGACGTCCCGCGGGTCTTTCAAGCTTCTGCTTCAAGTCGGGACGCTTCGATGACCTCGCGCGAAGTAATGCTCTCCACGAACCAGTACATTTCGCCGGTCTCGTCCCGACCAGGCGCGGCCCCCATGATTCGATTGGGCGAATCGCCAGGCTTTGGGAGCGGCATCGTGAGGTCCTCCGGAGCCGGAGTAGTCATCTGTGACCGCCGGTACGACGTGGCGGTCAACCACATCCCGGCATCATTCCGCAGCGGCCCGAGCCGGGAGTTGTCTCGCGAGGTCCGGTGCTCGTCAGGCCAATAAGGCGTGCCATACGACACTATGAGGTCGAGATCTGCGGCATCGTTCAGTCCGAGTTCTCTGGAGAGTCGCGCGCCCGATCGAGAACTGGTGATGTCCGGCAAAGGGCCAGGTAGCGAGGCGGCTTGTCGGTAGCGCGGCCGTTGCAGATGCCAGGACCAGCGGATGCGCGCCACGCGAAACACTCCAGGAGCGAGCTGCTGACCAGCGAACGTGCGGCCGTTTCGCGGAAGGTTGTAAAGGACGAAGTCGCCCCTACCCCTAACTGCGGCCACGGCCTTGCGGTCTGCCTTGACGTGGAACCGATGCCCGCTGGGGTTGCTGGCGCTCGGCCCGTGAGCAGACAAGTGGAAGGCGTCCACCTCACCCAGAGGGTCAATATAGAAGTCTGTCTTTTTTGCGGTGATGCGCCAGATGTTGCCGAGAGGGGCCGAGTCTCCGAGGGTGAAGGCGACTAGTAGTTCCGAAGCGTTCACCTGAGCCAGGGCAGAAGAAGGGCCAGCTCTCGACGAGCGGTTAACGGTTGTCGAGAGATCCCTGGTGGGCCCGGGAAGTCCGCGGCCGGTAGGCGCGGCGAAGGAGTGGGGCCGGCGGGACTCGAACCCGCACTGGAACGGACCTAAACCGTTTGCCTCCTGCCAATTGGGCTACGGCCCCCACGAGCGACGATGTGACCTGCGCTGTTCCGGGATCATAGTTGACCGGTGCGTTTGCGGTTGGCGTAGGTGGCGGTCTGGCTGTGGCAGTTCGGGCAGAGGAAGCGGAGGTTCTCTGCCGTGTTGTTCAGGAAGTCGCCGTCGATGTGGTCGACGTGCAGCTTGAGCGGTCGGCCCTGCCAGCGGTCGCCCACGCCGCACGCTGCGCAGACGTGTGGGACGCCGCGCTGTTGCAGCGCGCGGCCGAGACGGCGGGGCCGGGGACGCGGCGCGCGTCGGGTGGGCGTCGCACCAGGACCTGGTCGGGGGTCAGCCGGTAGGAATCGCGTTTCCCCCGATTGTGTGCGCGACCGGTGAAATGCGACGTGTCTATCCCGAACTGTTTGAGCCGCCGGCTGATGTGCGCGTGCGAGCCGCCGCTGATCCGGATGCCGAGTTCACGCAGCACGCCGTAGACGCTCTGGGAGACTGCCGCGGCGCGGGCCAGCGCCTCCGGCGTGTATTCGACCACGCCGGAACGCTAGCCGGACCCTCCGGCAGTTCGGCTCAGTCCAGACCGAGGTCCTTGCGGAGCTTGGCGACGTGGCCGGTGGCCTTGACGTTGTAGAGGGCGCGGTCGATGGTGCCCTCCTCGTCGATGACGAAGGTGGAGCGGATGACGCCGACGACGGTCTTGCCGTAGAGCTTCTTCTCGCCGTACGCGCCGTACGCGGTCAGCACGGACTTGTCCGGGTCGGAGACCAGCGGGAAGGTGAGCGCGTCGTGTTCGCGGAACTTCGCCAGTTTGGCGGGGGTGTCCGGGGAGATGCCGACCACCTGGTAGCCGGCGGCGGTCAGTGAGGCCAGTGAGTCGCGGAAGTCGCAGGCCTGCTTGGTGCAGCCGGGGGTCATGGCGCTGGGGTAGACGTACAGGATGACCTTGCGTCCGCGCAGGTCCGCCAGGGACAGCTGGTCGCCGGTGTCGGTCGGCAGGGTGAACGTGGGGGCGGGGTCACCGGCGGTGAGGCGGATGGCTTCGGTCATGGGAGCAACCCTACCGGCGGTGCCGAAGCCAACAGTTGCAACTCCTTGGCAACTGAGCGCAGCGACGAATAGTCTGAGCGCGACCCGAGGAGGGGAGCGGCGCTCAATGGACATCGAGGCCCTGCACATATCGAACGGTGTCCTCAACGGGCCCGTCTCCGTCGCATATGCCGTGCTGGCCGCCGTCGCCATCGCGGTGTGTCTGATGAACGGCCGCCGTGATCTCGAGGACCGGCTGGTGCCGATGGCGGGGCTGGTCGCCGCGTTCATCTTCGCGGTGCAGATGCTCAACTTCCCGGTGTTGCCGGGGGTGAGCGGGCACCTGCTGGGTGGCGCGCTGGCCGCGATCCTGGTCGGGCCGTGGGTCGGCGCGCTGTGCGTGACGATCGTGATCGCGGCGCAGGCGCTGTTCTTCGCGGACGGTGGCATCACGGCGCTGGGGCCGAACATCACGAACATGGGACTGGTCTCCACCGCGGTCGCGTTCGGGGTCACGGTGCTGCTGCTGCGCATGCTCCCGCGTACCCCCACGGGGTTGTCGATCTCGGTTTTCGTCGCGTCCGTGGTGAGCGTGGTGGCGGCGTCGCAGAGTTTCGTGCTGCAGTACGCGCTGGGCGGCTCCACCGAGCTGACCGGCGTCGGGCTGACCGGCGTGGCGGCGGCGATGGCCGGCACGCACGTGCTGATCGGCGTGGGCGAAGGACTGATCAGCGCGGCCACGGTCGCGACGGTCGCCCGGGTCCGCCCCGACCTGGTCTACGCGCTGCGTTCGGTCAAGCCGAGGATCGGAGTTCCGGCATGAGGAAGTTCGTCCTGGCCGGTCTGCTGGCCGCGCTGCTGCTGGCCGGTGTGGTGAGCAGCTTCGCGTCGTCCGCGCCGGACGGTCTCGACTCCGCCTCGACGCGGGGCTGCACGACGAACGCGGACGGTGAGATCACCGGCGGCACGTGCATGGCGCAGGGCGCGAAGGAGCACGAGCTGGCGGACAGCCCGCTGGCCGACTACGGCGTCGCGGGGATCGACAACGCGTACCTGTCGACCGGCCTCTCCGGCGTCGCGGGCGTGCTGCTGGTCTTCGCCGTCACCGGTGGCGTTTTCTGGCTGCTCAGGCGTACCCGGCGATGAGCCCGATCCACCGCCTCGCACCCGAGGTGAAGATCGCCGCGACCGTCGCGATCACGGTGGCGGTGGTGGCGACGCCGCGCGAGGCGGTCTGGGCGTTCGGGGTGCACACGCTGATCGTCGTCGCGCTCGCCGCGACCGCCCGCGTCCCGGCCGGCTGGCTGGCGAAACGCAGCCTGGTGGAGACGCCGTTCGTGCTGCTGGCGCTGCTGATGCCGTTCGCGGTCGCGGGCGAGAAGGTCGACTGGCACGGCCTGCAGCTGTCCGTGGAAGGGCTGTACGGCGGCTTCAACCTGCTGGTCAAGGGCACGCTCGGGGTGCTGGTCGCGCTGATCCTGGCCGCGACCACCAGCACCCGGGACATCATCGTCGGCCTGGACCGGTTGCACTGCCCGCCGGTGCTGACCCAGATCGCCACGTTCATGCTCCGCTACCTGGACGTGCTCGCGGACGAGGCGCGGCGCATGCGTACCGCCCGGCTGGCCCGCGGCGACGACCCACGGTTCCTGTGGCAGCTGCGCGGCTTCGCGTCCGGCGTCGGCGCGCTGTTCCTGCGCGCGTTCGAGCGCGGCGAGCGCGTCTACCTGGCGATGCTGTCCCGCGGGTACACCGGCAGCCTGCCGCAGGCCGGCGGCGGGGCGAGCGCGGCGGAGTGGGCGGCGGCCGCGACCGTACCCCTGGTGACGGCCACGATCGCGGTCGGCGCGACCATCCTCATATGACCGAAGCACCGAGCCTGGACGTCCGTGACGTCACGTTCGCCTACCCCGACGGACACCGTGCGCTGGACGGCGTCACGCTGCGCGTCGCACGCGGCGAACGCGTCGCGCTGCTCGGCCCGAACGGCGCCGGGAAGACCACGCTGGTGCTGCACCTCAACGGCATCCTCGGCGGCGGCACCGGCACGGTCACGGTCGGCGGCCTGACCGTCACCCGCGACCGGGCCACGCTCACCGAGATCCGCCGCCGCGTCGGCATCGTCTTCCAGGACCCGGACGACCAGCTGTTCCTGCCGACGGTCGCGGAGGACGTCGCGTTCGGCCCGGCCAACCTCGGCCTGCGCGGCGCCGAACTCCAGGCCCGCGTCGACGAGGCACTGGACGCGGTCGGCATGCGCGAGCACCGCGACCGCATCCCCAGCCACCTCAGCTTCGGCCAGCGCCGCCGGGTCGCGGTCGCCACGGTCCTCGCCATGCGCCCGGAGATCCTGGTGCTCGACGAGCCCAGCTCCAACCTCGACCCGGCCTCCCGCCGCGAACTCGCCGACATCCTGCGCGGCCTGCCGGTCACGGTCCTGATGGTCACCCACGACCTGCCGTACGCACTCGAACTCTGCGACCGTGCCGTCATCCTCGACGCGGGCCGCATCACCGCGGACGCCCCGACCCGCACACTCCTCGCCGACACCGCGCTCCTGGCCGCCCACCGCCTCGAACTGCCCTACGGCTTCTCGGTGCCGGCAATCTAGGATCAAATGCTGATTTTCCCGCTTCCGGCGTGGTGCTGCCCGCATGCTCCCGCGGGCACCGGTCGGCCGCGGGCGGCCTCCCTTCCGGTTGGGTGGGCGGTCACCACGAACCCCACACGTCGCGACTCCCTGCCGGTGGCCGCGCTGGTCAGTCGCTGTCGGGAGGATCTTCGAGGGCCGCTTTGAGCGTGAGGGGAGCGCGGCGCGGGCGGCCGGCGCGCGGCCGGGTGCCGACGAGGGGCGGAGTGTCGCCGGCCGCCGACGAGTCCGTGGGGTCCGACGATCCGGTTGCGGCCGATGATCCGGTGGCGCCCGGTGAACCCGTGGGGTCCGGCAAGCCGGTCGAGTCCGGCGAGCCGGTGGGGTGTGACGGGTTCGGGAGGTGGAAAGACGCGGCGAGGGCGGTGGCGCGCATGCGGAGGACGGCGGCGGCGGTGAGGCCGAAGCCGGCGCCGAGCGCGATCACGTCCAGGATGCGGGCCGCGGTGGGTGGCCACGGGGCCGGGACGACGGAGTTGATCAGGGCGCCCGCGTTGGCGAGGCCGACGAAGACGCCGGTGCAGACGCCGGCCAGCGCGAGCGCGAAGTCCGCGGACGGCCGGCGGGTGGCGGCGAACGCGGCGGCGGCCAGCGCGCCGGCGCCGGTGAGCGCGGGCCACAGTTGCGTGGAGAGCAGCGCGGGCAGCGCGGTGCCGAGCGTGTCGTTGCCCGCGTCGATCTCGCGCCCGGCCGTGTAGGCGAGCGCGGACAGGCCGGCGAGCGCGGACACCGCGGCCATCGGCCAGAGCGCGAGCCGGCCGCGGAGGAACCCGAGCGCGGCGACCGCGGCCGCGACCAGGACGACCGTGGCCCACCAGCCGCCGGCGTACGGCGGCGGCACCCAGTCGAGCGTGCCGGTGGCGGTGATCGGGGTGACACCGTCGCGGAGGTCGACGGTCCAGTCCCGTACCCGATGGGGCTGGGTGGGGTCCGCGGCGACCGCGGGTGGCCGGTCCTCGCTCATCCAGTACGTGCGGTGGTCGTGCCAGCGGACGGACGGCCGGTCGGCGATCCGCCGCCACACCGGCGGCACGGTGGGCCCGGTGCCGGCCGGCACGGTCGTCGACGTGGAGATGCCGGCGTTGAGGTAGGTGGCCGCGGAGTTCACGTTCTCGAAGACGCCGTCCGGCCCGATCCGCAGGTACGGCTCGCGCTCGTAGCCGAGCACCTCGATCTCCCGGCTGCCGGTGTTGGTCAGCTCGAGCCGGGCGCCGGCCTCGATGACACGCAGCCGGAGGCCGGGCACGGCGGAGGAGACGCCGGTGAGCCGGGCGCGGTAGTTGGTGCCGGCCGGTGCGTCCGCCCCGTGCGCGAGCGCGGGTCCGGCCGGGACCGGCGCGACCAGCGCGCCGGCCACGACCGCGGCCACCAGGCGGCCTGCCGCGGCCGCCAGCCGGCCTACTTGACGGCGGCCTCGACCGCGCTGGTCAGGCCGGCCGCGGAACGGTCCTTGAGCACGGTTCCGGCGACGTAGACGGTCGGCGTGCCGGTGACCCCGCGTTCGCTCGCCCGGTCCGTGATCTGTGCGCTCCACGTCTTGTATTTTCCGTCCTCGACGCACTGCGTGAAGTCATCCCCCAGACCCAGCGTGGTGCCGAGCGAGATGAGCTTGGCGTCGTCGAGGCCGTTCGTGCCCTCTTCGGGCCGGTTGTCGAAGAGCGCCTTGTGGTATTCGGTGAACTTCCCGCCGTCGGCGGCGCAGGCGGAGGCGCTGGACGCGCGGGTGGAGTAGTTCGTGCCGTTGGAGTAACGGTCCAGGATCGAGATCGGGTGGTAGACCACCGTGACCTTGCCCTCGCTGACCAGCTGGTCGATGGTCGACGCGGCCGCGCTCTCGAACTGGCCGCAGGCCGGGCACATGAAGTCCTCGTAGACGTCGATGGTGACGGACCCGGTGCCGACCGCGAAGCCGGTGCCGTCCGCGGTCGCGGCGGCCGGTGTGATCACCTCCCCGGAGCGCTGGGCGGCGAAGAAGCCGTACCCGGCAACGGCGGCGACGAGCAGCACCGCGGCGGCGGCCACCGAGGTCCACAGCGTGGTCCTGCGGCGCCGCTCCTTGGCGAGCTGCTCGCGTACCATGCGATTGGCCTGTTTTTGATCTTTGCGTGAGCTCATGGGTGCATTACCTCGTCAGGTAGCGGTCGACGGAGAATCTGGAGTCGGGACGGACGATCAGGTAGCCGGCCAGGAGCAGGAACCCGACGTCCCGTGCGATCTCCCAGCCGTAGGTGGGGCTCTCCCCGGCGGCGAGCTGCCCGCCGCTGCCGAAGCAACCGCAATCGATCTGCAGGCCACGGGCCCATGCGCTGGCGATGCCGGCGATGAAGACCATCAGCAGCAGCGCGGAGAACCCGGCCGAGACCCGGGTGGCGAGCCCGGCCAGCAGCAGCAACCCGACCGCTACCTCGACGAACGGCAGCATCGCGCCGATCACCTGGGCGACGTCGAAGGGCAGCAGCTGGTACGCGTTGACGGCGCGCGCCGACCCGGCGAGATCGCCGACCTTGGCGCCGCCGGCGTAGAGCCAGACGGCCGCGAGCCCGAGCCGGGCGGCGAGTCCGGCCCACGGTCCGGCTCGATCCTGCACAGAGAAGTCCACCTCCCTTGGTCGTTCCGGGCCGTCGCCCGGTTCCGTGCCCACGGTGACGGCACGGCGACGCGGCGGGTACGGACGAAGGTCCCGTGATCGCCGGGAACTTTCCGGTCCGGCCACCCGACCAACCGGGCATGCCCTCCCGCCCCCCGCTTTTTGTCCGTTTTGATTCCATATTTGGGGTCGAAACGGTAAGTGCGGCACACGCCACGCCGACCACCGGCGATCACCGCCACATCCGTGGGAGAGCATGTCCGGCATGACTGCCGAGAGAAGACGCCGCTGGGCCGTGCTCGCCGCGCTCGTCCTGGGCGCGCTCACGGTGTTCGTCGGACCGGCTAGCCCGGCCAGCGCGCACGCCGTCCTGCAGCGCACCACGCCCGCCGCCCAGTCCGTGGTCCAGACCGCTCCCGGGGACGTGAAGCTCACGTTCAGCGAGGGGGTCAGCCCGGTCACCGGCAAGATCCAGGTGATCGCGCCGAACGGCGACCGGGTCGGCGGTGACGCGCGCGCGGAGGGCTCCACGCTGATCATCCCGGTCACCGCCGACCAGCGTGGCACGTACCTGGTGAGCTACCGGGTGATCTCCGCGGACAGCCACCCGGTCAGCGGCGCGTTCACGTTCTCGGTCGGCGCCACGTCCGCGGTGCCCGCGCTCGGCGAGGACGGCGACGACACCGACCCGGTGGTCAAGAACACCATCCCGGTCGTCAAGTTCATCGGGTACGCCGGACTCGTGCTGATCGTCGGCCCGGTCCTGGTGCTGCTGTTCCTCTGGCCGGCCCGGCTCAGCCGCCGGGTGCCGGCCCGGCTGGTCCGCACCGGCCTCGGCCTGGTCGCGTTCAGCACGCTCGGCGCGCTCTATCTACAGGCGCCGTACACCAGTGGCGGGAACATCCTGGACGCCGGCGGGCTCGGTGACGTGGTCGCCAGCTCGTTCGGCACCGCGCTGCTGGTCCGGCTCGGCCTGCTGATCGCGATCGCGATCATGCTCCGCCCGATCCTGGCCACCCGGGGCGACGGCGGGCGCACCGGCGAGAACATGGTCGACCTGATCGTGCTGGCCGCGCTCGGCACCGCCGCGATCTTCACCTGGCCGCTGACCGGCCACCCGTCCGCCTCCCCGGTCGCGGCCGTCTCCGTCGTGGTGGACGCGATCCACCTGATCAGCATGGCGGTCTGGCTCGGCGGCCTGGTCATGCTGGTCGGTTTCCTGCTGCGCCAGGCCAGCGAGCGGGAACTCGGCGCGATCCTGCCGATCTGGTCCCGGTGGGCCGCGCTCGCGGTCAGCGCGCTGCTACTGGCGGGCGTGGTCAACGCGCTGATCGAGATCGGTACGCCGGCCGCGCTCACCGGCACCACGTACGGCCGGTTCATCATCGCCAAGACCGTGCTGTTCGCGGCCGTGATCGGGGTGGCCGCGTACTCCCGGTCACTGGTCCGCAAGCGGGTCACCGCGGAGAACCCGGGGCGGATCCGGACCGCGGTCTGGGCCGAGCTGGCCATCACCGTGGTGGTGCTCGGCGTCACCTCCGTGCTGGTCCAGCAGACACCCGCGCGCACGGAGTCGGAGAACGCGGTGCTGGCCGACGAGGGCTACTTCTCGGTGCTGGTCGACAGCCAGCTCTACACGCTGCAGGTCGAGCTGGACCCGGCGAAGGTCGGCAGCAACTCGATGCACCTGTACGCGTACGAACCCGGCACCACGAACCTGCTCAAGGCGGAGGAGTGGACCACCACCGCCGCGCTCCCGGCCGCCGGGATCGAGCCGATCGACGTACCCATGCTCCGCGTCGCCGACAACCATGCGATCAGCGAGTTCCAGCTGCCGGCGGCCGGTGCGTGGGAGTTCAAGTTCACCCTCCGCACCACCGAGATCGATCAGGCCACCGTCACCGTCACGATTGACGTCGCCTCCTGACTGAAGGGACAGCCATGTCTCCCCGTACCGCCGCCCGCGCGGCACTGCTCAGCCTCGGCGCCACGGTCGTCGGCGTGCTCACCTTCGCCGGCCCGGCGTCCGCGCACGTCACGGTCAACCCGCGGGAGGCCACCCAGGGCGGGTACGCCAAGGTGGACTTCCGGGTGCCGAACGAGAGCGACACCGAGTCCACCGTCAAGGTGGAGATCTTCCTGCCGGAGAACGCGCCGATCGGCTCCGTGTCGACCAAGCCGGTGCCCGGCTGGACCGTCGCGGTCGAGAAGGGCGCGCCCGCGGTGCCGGTGACCGCGCACGGCGCGGAGATCACCGAGGTGGTCAAGAAGATCACCTGGACCGCGGACGAGAACGCGCGGATCACACCCGGCACGTTCCAGGAGTTCCCGGTCTCGCTCGGCCCGCTGCCGGAGACCGGTCAGCTGGTCTTCAAGGCGCTGCAGACGTACTCGGACGGCGAGGTCGTCCGCTGGATCGACGAGCCGGTCGCGGGCGGCGAGGAGCCGGAGAGTCCCGCGCCGGTGCTCACGCTGACCGCCGCGGCCGCCGCGGAGGAGGCACCGGCGGCCGAGCCGGTGGCGTCCGCGGAGCCGGACTCCGGGCCGGCACTGGGCATCGCGATCGCGGGGCTGGTCGCCGGCCTGGTCGGGCTGGTGCTCGGCGGGCTGGCGTTCGCCCGGAGCGGCTCGCGCCCGGCAGCGCCCGTGGAGGGTGCGAAGAGCGCCTGATCTCCTCGTACGTCCGGCGGCCCGGTCCCGTGGTGGGGCCGGGCCGCCGCGTTTCCCCGGTTTTCCCGGACATCCGAGCCGTGTCGATACGACTTATTCCGACGTTTCGCTCTGTATGGTCCGATAACGGGCAAAGGGGGAAGCCGATGCGCATCATCCGTCTGATCGTCGGGACACTGCTGCTCACCGCGGGACTGCCGCTCCTGCTCACCGCCGGCGGGCTGTGGACGGTGGGCCAGCACCGGGACGCCGACGGCGCGTTCCGGGCCGACCTCGAGCCGGTCGACGTACCCGGCCAGGCACTGCTCGTCGCGGACCTCGACGGCCTGCTCCGGCGCGACGCCGCCTTCGCCCGGGCCGGCGACACCCGGATCCGGATCGCCGCCGCGACCGACGAGGGCCCCGCGTTCGTCGGCCTGGCACCGGCCGCCGAGGTCACCACCTACCTGCGGTCCGCCCGCCACACCCGGGTGGAGCAGATCGCGCTCACCCGCGGCCCGCTGCCGGTCCGGGCCGGCACGATCGCCGGCTCCCGCACCCCGGTCGCGGACCCGGCCCGCCAGGACTTCTGGACCCGCTCCGGCATCGGCGGCCTGACCTGGACCGCCGGCGAGATCCGCAACCGCGACCTGGCGCTGGTCGTCATGACCCCGAACGGCCGGCCCGCCGGTACGGTCGCGATCACCGCGGAACTCCGCCCCACCTGGCTCATGGCCGTGACGTGGGGCGGCCTCGGCGGCGGCCTGCTGCTGATCATCGGCGGGATGATCGCGCTCGTCTGGCCGTCCCGGCCCCGCGAACTGGTCTACGTCGTCGAACCGGACCGGCTGCCGGACGTCGCGGCCCGGCTCGGCGCACACGCCTCGGTCATCCACGCGGCCAACGACGACGACCGGCTGGTCACCCGCATCACCAGCCGGCCCCGCCGCCGCGCGGACCGGTCGGCTGACGCGCGGTCCGCGAGTGCGTCGGCTGACGCGGGGTCCGCGGGTGCGCTGGCTGACGTGCGGTCCGGGGATGCGCCGGCTGACGCGGGGTCCGCGGGTGCGCCGGCTGACACGGGAGCCGGAGAGGGTTCGGCTGACGTGCGGCCGGCCACGCTAGCGGACGCGTCGCGGCCGGAACGCGGAGTGGGGCCGGCCGCGCCGGCAGCGGTCGTGACTCATGCGGCGCGCGCGGGGGCGACCGAAGAGGGCGGCGCCGGTGCCATGGCGGGAACGAAAGCCCGGCCCGCGGCGCGGCCGCCGGTCACGCCGCAGTTGACCTGGCCGCCGTTGACCCGGGACCCGGCCGGGGACACCAAACCGCCGATCCGGGCCGGCGTTCCCTGCCCCGATGTGCGCGGACGATCCGTGGTGACCGCGGTCGACGCTGCTTCGGGCGGGGCATCGGCCGGGCCCGCGACCACGATGCCGGCTGCCGCGCCGGTGCCGGCCGGGGGACCGGCCGCCGTTCCGGGACCGGCCACGGCGGTTGAGGGTACCGCGGCTGCCGGACCCGATGAGCCCGACACCGCGGAGATCGTCGCCGCGCCGCGGAAACGAGCGAAGGCATCGGCCGCGGAGACCGGGAAGGCACGGAACCCGGGTGGCGCGAAGGCGTCGGCGGCGAATATGGCGAAGGCGCCGGCTGCGTCGGCCGGGAAGACGCCCGCCAAGCGCGCCACCAACGCCGGTTCGGCGTTGGTCCGGTCCGCGGCACCGGCGGGTTCGGCACCAGTGGATGTGGCGCCGGTGGATGTGGCGCCGGTGGACGGTGCGCCGGTGGACGGTGCGCCGGTCAAGCGGCAGCCGCGGCGGAAGGTGCCGGCCAAGGTCGTGGAGCCGGTGGCGGCCGACGGGGACGCGGGTGCGGGCCGGCGGGGGAGCGGCGGTGCGCCGGCGGCCCGGCCGGCCGCGGATCGTGACGGTGGAGCGGCGGGGGGATCGGTGGCCGGACCCGGGGAGGCGTCGGCCGTACCGGTGGATGGTGCCCTTGATCTTGCGGCTCCCGCTCCGCGGGCCGGGCGACGCCGGAAGGCGGCCGACGACGAGGTGCGTCCGGCGCGCTAGGCCGGCACGTCGAGCGGCCCTCCACGGGGGTGGAGGGCCGCTTCACCGGGGGAACGGTGCGGTATTGCGGGGATAAGAGACAGTTTAGTGATTTAGGCGGTATCCGACCAGATCTGTCCATCTAGACGGTGATCTGCTATAGCGCGTGCGCCGTGCGGGAAGCCGGAATCTCTGCCTCACGCTGCGCCGGTGACGCAGTGCTGCGCGTAGGCTGTCGTCGTGGCTGATCTTCTGGTGTGGGTGGACTGCGAGATGACCGGGCTGGATCTGGGCAAGGACGCCCTGATCGAGGTAGCGGCCCTGGTGACCGACCCCAACCTTCAGGTGCTCGGCGAGGGCGTCGACGTGGTGATCCACGCCGACGACGCCGCGCTGGCGAGCATGCCGGACGTGGTCCGCGACATGCACGCGAAGTCCGGCCTCACCGAGGAGGTCCGCGCCTCCACGGTCACGATGGCCGAGGCCGAAGACATGATCATGGACTACGTCACCCAGTTCGTGCCGGATCCGCGCTCCGCGCCGCTGTGCGGCAACTCGATCGCGACCGACCGCGGCTTCCTCGCCCGCGACATGCGCCGCCTCGACGCCCACCTGCACTACCGCATGATCGACGTCTCCTCGATCAAGGAACTGGCCCGCCGCTGGTTCCCGCGTACGTACTTCGGTCAGCCCGCCAAGGGCCTGTCCCACCGCGCGCTCGCCGACATCCGGGAGAGCATCCGCGAGCTGGAGTATTACCGCCGCGCCATCTTCGTCCCGGCCCCCGGCCCGGACGTCGAGACCGCCAAGGCCATCGCCGCACAGCTTTGAGGTAACCCGCTCGACCGCCCCCGGAGGGGTATGGCTATCATTGGTCAGCACCCCACACGGGCCGGTCGGTCCGGGTGGAGACGCATGGTGGTCGTAGCTCAGCTGGTAGAGCACCGGGTTGTGGTCCCGGGGGTCGCGGGTTCGAGTCCCGTCGATCACCCCATGAATCGAGGCTGGTCCTTCCGGACCGGCCTCGTTTTCTTTGCCCGGGTGGTTCTGGGTCCAAAGGCCTAACGGGTACGGGCCGGGAGCGCCTACCATCCGCGGCAGCTCGTCCTGTCCTTCGGTGGGAGTGATCCGTGTCTGATCTTGCGCCGCGTGCCGGCTTCCTGCGGCGACTCGCCGTGAACAAGCGGAATCTGGCCGCCGGTGGTGCCGGGGTGGCCGTCGTCGTGATCGCGGTCGCGGCCGCGGCCGTGTCCCTCGCGGACGCGGCGGCGGAGCCGGACCCGGCGGGTGCGGCGGTCGCGGTGCCGCCGTCGGCCGTGGCCGGCCCGTCCGGGCCGGCGAGCGCGTCGCCGTCCGTGTCCGCATCCGCCTCGGCGTCCGTGTCGCCGTCCGCGGCGTCGCCGTCGAAGGCGGCGGCGGCCGCGCCGGAGCCGGTGGTGCCGAAGACCGGCTGGATCGCGGTGGATCAGGCGGCGTGGAAGGCACAGGTCGCCGCGTACGAGAAGCTGTCGTACGAGCCCGCGCCGGCCAGCGTCGGCAACCTGGCGGAGTTCCGGGCCGACTGCGAGTACAGCCACTCGCTGCCGGACGACCCGATCGTCGCGCCGGGGCTGCCCGGTGCGTCGCACATGCACTCGTTCTTCGGCAACGAGGGCGTCGACGCCGGGACCGTCGCGGATGATCTGGTGCGGTTCACCGCGACCACGTGCGAGCCGAAGCAGGACCACTCGTCGTACTGGGTGCCGACGCTCTACGACGCCGGGACGAACAAGGCGGCCGAACCGACCGGGTTCCGGGTCTACTACCGGTCGCTGATGAACGACTCGGCCGGCCAGCTGCCGATGCCGAACGGCCTGCGCATGATCGCCGGGGACGCGAAGAAGAAGGTGCCGACGCCGCGCGGCGCCACCGGCCAGTTCTACTGCGCCTACTGGGAGCCAGGTCACGACGCGGACGGCGTGGCGCGCAGCACCAACGGCAACTGGCCGATCTGTGAGAAGCAGGCCTACCTGCACTTCATCCTGCAGTTCCCGGACTGCTGGGACGGCAAGCACCTGGACAGCCCGAACCACAAGGACCACGTCGCGTACGGCTGGGACAACGCCTGCCCGGCCAGCCACCCGGTGAAGATCCCCGCGATCACGTTCGACATCCAGTACGGCGTCCAGGGCAGCCAGGCCGGCTACTACCTCGCCTCCGACAAGGACGTCCGCAGTTCCTCCTCCATGCACGGCGACGCGTTCGTGATGTGGGACGTCGACACCATGAACAAGCGCACGAAGAACTGCGTCGAGCAGCGCCGCACCTGCGACAACTACGGCTACCTGAAGTAGCCCCCGGGAACGGAGAAGGCCCCGACCGGACGGTCGGGGCCTTTCGTTTATGTGCGCCGCGTAGGACTTGAACCTACAACCCGCGGATTAAGAGTCCGCTGCTCTGCCAGTTGAGCTAGCGGCGCTCGTCGGCAACGGAGGGAACGTTAGCACGGCCTCCCGGCGCGGCTCCAATCGGTTTGGTCCGTGCGGCCACGGATCGTGCGGGGGGAGCGCCGGCGACGACCGTAGCCCGCGGGAGCAGGCGGAACCCTGCTCCCCAGGAGCGGGTATGCCGGGATGTGAGAAGGCCCCGCCGCGGATGCGCGGCGGGGCCCCTCGACGGATCAGAGCGCGCTGAGGCCCTTGAAGTCGTCGTAGCTCATGTTCCAGACGGTCCAGCCGTCGCCGTTGACCAACGGGACGCCGGTGTTCTTGACGATCAGTGGGTCGCCGAGCTTGGTCTGCTCGAACAGCCACTTGCCGGCTTCCTGGGAGACGTTGACACAGCCGTGCGAGACGTTCTCCCGGCCCTGCGACGCGTTGGACCAGGGCGCGGCGTGGATGAACTGGCCGCCCCAGGTGACGCGCTGGGCGTACTCGACGTCGACGCGGTACGCGTCCTCGTCGCTGAACTGGCCGTACGTGTCGAAGGTCGTCTTACGGAGCTTCTCCATGATCAGCATGGTGCCGCTGACCGAGGGGAACTTCGGCTGGCCGAGGCTGACCGGGATGTCCTTGACCTTCTTGCCGTCCTTGATCACCGTCATGTGCTTGGTCTTGTTGTCGACCTCCATGATGAACTGGGAGCCGATCGTGACGTTGACCTCGTAGTCGGTCTTGCCGTACCAGCCCTTGCCCATCTCCACGCCGGCGTGGTCGACACCGTAGGTGATCTTCGTGCCGGCCTTCCAGTACTCCGCCGGGCGGAACTGGATGGAGTCGGCGCTCAGCCAGCCCCAGGTGCCCTCCTGCGGCGGGTCGGAGACGACCGTGAGGTGCTTCTCCACCTCGGCGCGGTACTCCTCCGGGATCTCCCGGCTGAACGACAGCATCAGCGGCATGCCCACGCCGACCGTCGCGCCCTCGCCCATGAAGCTGACCGTGCGAACCGTGTTCTTCGGCTCGCCCATGGTGGTGAACGTGCCGGTCGTCGACCCGGTCCGGCCGGACGCGTCGGTGCCGGTGTATTCGATGGTGTACGTCGTGCCGTACGACAGCTTCTTGTCCGGCGCCCAGGTCTTGCCGTCCTCGGACAGCTTGCCCGGGACCGGCTCGCCCTTCGCGTTCTTCACCACGACCGCGCCGGAGACCGCGTTGACCAGGTCGAACGAGATGTCCGTGGTGATCGGTGCGTTCTTGCTGCCCTCGGCCGGCGACTTGAGCGTCGCGCCGATCGGTGCCGGGCTCTCCGTGGTGGCGGCCGGGCCCGCGGAGGCGCCGGCGTCATTGCTCTGCCAGGTGGGCGACGAGTCACCACCGCTGCAGGCACTGCCGAAGCCGATCACTCCGGCGAGAACGAGCGCGCCGAAAGCGCGCCGGCGTATGCGTGAGCCGGGCACACCCCACGGTGCCCGCTCGGAACGGGTAGCGTGCATTTTCCCCTAACCCCAGGTCTCGATCCCGACTCCACCTGCCGCACTGAACACGTGGAACGACGGGCCCTGGTTGCACCCCGCGCAGAGGAGACGCGTGAAGGCACCCGGACCCTTCGGGTGGCTGGAGTGCACGGTCGCACTGCCCGCCAGGCCCGTAACGGTACCCGCAGGCGACATGATCACACAGAGCCGAAAGGACGAACCGATCGTCGTAACCGCAACTTAATGGTGAGGCGACCAGTTACTCAATGTCATGGTCGCTGGTCGCCTCGCCGAGACTTACGACGGACTGTTCGTGGGCGACGGTGTGACGTTCCGCAGATTGTCCGGAATCGGCAGTGCGGAGCCCTTGATGAACTGCTCCCAGCTGACGTTCCACGCGGTCCAGCCGTTGCCCTCGTCCAGCTTCACGCCGGTGCCGGTGACGGTGACCGGATCGCCGATCAGCGTCTTGCCGAACAGCCACTCACCGCCCTCCTGGGAGACGTTGACGCAGCCGTGCGAGACGTTCTCCCGGCCCTGCGAGGCGTTCGACCAGGGCGCCGCGTGGATCATCTGGCCGGTCCAGGTCAGCCGCTGCGCGAACTCCACGTCGACCCGATAGCCCTCCTCCGGGCCGAACTGCTCGTACGTGTCGAAGACGGTCGCTTCCTTCTTCTCCATCACGACCATCACGCCGCTGGCCGACGGCATCTTCGGCTTGCCGAGGCTCACCGGCAGCGTCCGGGTGAGCTTGCCGTCCTCGTACACCTTCATCTGCTTGTCGGAGTTGTCGACCCGCATCTCGAGCTTCCGGCCGATCTCCGCGGTCGCGGTCCGGTCCTCGTTGCCGTAGGTGCCGGGCGCGGTCTCCAGCCCGCCGATCCCTATCCGCACGGTCAGCTTCGTGCCCGGCTGCCAGAACTCCGGCGCCCGGTAGTACGCCTGGTCGCCGCCCTTCACCCAGGACCACACGCCCGGCTGCGGCGGGTCGGTCTCCACGAACAGCCGCTTCTCCACCGCGGCCCGGTGGCTCTCCGGCACGCCCGGGATGAACTCGACCACCACCGGCATCGCCACGCCGTACTTCCGGTCGTCGAACAGGTACAGCCCGGTGCCGGTCTCCTTGCCGGGCCGGCCCATCGTCGAGAAGCTGGTGGTCCGCGTGATCGACTCACCGGCCTCGCTCTTCGCGGTCACGGTCGCGGTGTAGGACGCGTTGAACGCCAGCGTCTTCGCCGGCACCCAGGAGCTGCCGTCCGCCCGCATCTCGCCCGCGACCTCCTTGCCGGCGCCGTCGACGACCTTCACCGTCTCCACCGTGCCGCCGGCCACCGCCGTCCCGATCTCCACGCTCGCCGGCTGGTTCTTCGCCTTGTCCTTCGGCGTGATCTCCAGTGCCAGCGGCACCGCCGGCGCGCTCGACGTCGCGACCGGCGGCGGAGGCGCGGCAGACGGCAGCGCGGCCTCCGCCGCCGTCTCGTCGTCACTCCCACACGCCGCCAGCGCCAGGGGCATCATGATCGCCAGCGCCGCCACCAACGCGGTACGCCTCATCCGACCCGTCCTTTATGCATATTTGTCCCGCCATGGGCGTGTCTCGGGGCGGTTGATCCGCTGACCTGCCGAGACACCCGCCCCATCCTGCCCGACGATCGCCACCCTCGCATCGCCGCCGCGTCCCGTCACGTTGCGTAGACCACACCCCGCCAACCGATTGGAAGACCGCGGTAAGCCCGTGCTAGTGTTCTCTCCGTTGCCGACGAGCGCCGCTAGCTCAACTGGCAGAGCAGCGGACTCTTAATCCGCGGGTTGTAGGTTCAAGTCCTACGCGGCGCACCATCGAAAATCCCCTGAGTGAATCGCTCAGGGGATTCGCTTTTGTGGCCATTGATATACCCGCTTCCGGCGGTTTCATTTCCGCATGCTCCCGCGGGCACCGGTCCAATGACACCCAGCTTAAGTTGATTACGGACTCTGGCCGGGGTTCTGCGAAGCGCCCCACCGCATCTGTTCCCTGCCCGCCGAACCGCATGGGACGGCATCTGCGCCGGCCAGGGATTCGCGCCCCCCCACGGGGACCTGACCCGGCCCGGATACCCGACCCGGCTTGGAGGCGCGACCCGGCCGGAAGGCACGACACCCGGCCTGGCGCGGGCGTGCCGGGCACCACACGAACGCGCGAAGCGCAGCGTCAGACGGCGTAGCGCGGCGCACGCAGTGGCTGCTTCGGAGCGCGTGCGAAGCCGCGTGCGAAATGTCGCCATATCTGGCTCTGCCTTCGGGTGTCCGTGTCCGCGGGAATCCCGCCTGCCCGGCTGAGTGATCAATCAGTGGTACAAAATGGCGATCAACTTCGATATTTGATCTCCTTTTCGTACCACTGATTGATCACTCGGCGCTGGCGGCGCCGCCTTCGCGCCGGGCCGGCGGAGAGTCGCCGGACGCCTCGTCCCCGATATCGCGATATTTCGGGCGTGGGGTGCGGCGGTCGCCGGCTCGGTGGTGCGGTGCGAGATCTGCACGCCGCTGCCGGCTGCTTCGATCCGCGCGAAGCGGTCACGACGACACCTGGATCTTCGATTCCACCCGGATGGAAGGTCATCCCGGGCATCGGCCCGCCCGTGGTGGCGTGCAAAGCACGCGGATCACCAGCACCACAGCCTGCCGGTCAGGGACTCGCGACCCCACCGGAGTCGATGTCGGCGCTGCGTTGCAGCGCCGACTCGGCGCGCTCGAGAATGGCAAGCTCCAACCGCTGGTCCCGGGACGGGAGTGCAGGACACACCTGCATTGGTGAAGTGAGTCGGCGATATGGCTGATCGCATACTTACCCGAGGGAAGTATGCGAATGCGAAAGGGCGCGGGCCGAGATTCGGCCCGCGCCCTGCTCCCGAGCGGAGCTAGACTCGCTGGGTCTCGGTGGTGGCCGGGTGCAGTTCGGCGGTTGTCTCGCGGACGAAGCGGCCGGTGGCGGCGCTGCGGTTGACCTCGCGGTCGCCGCCGTCGGAGTCGCCGCCGACGTGTTCGGTCACCGTGGTGTCGGGGGAACGGTCGGCCGTGCTCTGCTTGACGAAACGGCCGCTCTTGGTGCTGCGGTTGACCTCGTGCTCGTTGCCTGCCATCGAATGATTCACCTCTCCGGCATCGTCACGTTCATCTGTCTACCTGGATATTCGTACCCGGGCGTCAGGAAATGAAACCGGCGACCGCGTCGTGGACGGCGACGCGGTACGGGTCGGGCTCGGCCCAGTTCCAGTTCGGATGGGCGCGGTTGGTGAGCAGCACGACCACCGTGCGCCGGACCGGGTCGACGAGCAGGGACGTGCCGGTGAAGCCGGTGTGGCCGAAAGCGCCGGGTGACGACAGCGAGCCCATGAACCATGGCTGGTTCATCACCACGCCGAGGCCGTAGTCCGCGGTGCGGCCGGGGCGTTCGCCGGGGGCGAGCGGCACGCCCGCGTTCGCGTTGGTCAGCATGCGTGCCACGATCGACGTGGAGAGCAGCCGGGTGCCGCGGTACGTGCCGCCGTCCAGCAGCACCTGGCCCAGTACGGCGACGTCGGCGGCGGTGGCGAAGATGCCGGCGTGCCCGGCTACGCCGCCGAGGGTGGCGCTGATGTCGTCGTGGACCTCGCCGCGGAGCAGGCCGCGGGACGAGCGGGCGTCGGTGGCCGCGATCCGGTCCACGTCGGTGACCCAGTCCAGGGGCAGGTAGCCGGTGGCGGTGAGGCCGAGCGGGCCGGTGACGTGTTCGCGCAGTGCCCGGTCCAGCCGCATCCCGGTCTGCTTCTCGATCAGCCGGCCGAGCACCATCGGGCCCACGCCGGAGTAGCGGAACACGGTGCCGGGCGCGGCCACCGGCGGGGTGGTCAGGAAGCCGCGCGGGCTCGACGGCGAGACCGGCATGCCGCCGGTGTGGGTGAGCAGCATCGCGGCGGTCACGCCGGGCGCGGGGAACTCGGGCAGGAACCGGGTCAGCGGTGCGTCCAGGTCCAGCGTGCCGGCGTCGGCCAGGCGCAGCGTGAGCACCGCGGTGAAGACCTTGGTGATCGACGCGAGGTCGAAGACCGAGTCGGGGCGCATCGGGACGCGGTCGGCGGCCGGCAGCTCGACCGGCCCGGCGCGGTACCGGAGCGCGTCACCGACCGTGGCGCTCGCCAGCGGCAGCCCGTCCCGCCAGGCCAGCGCGACCGCCCCGGCGTACCCGGGATGGCCGGGGTTGTCGCGGGTCGGCGACAGGTGCGTGGTCAGAATCGCTTCGAGCTCGGCATCGAACGCGGGATCGGAGGCCGCGGGGCTGGGCGAGGCGGGGGCGGCGGAGAGAGGCGCGGCGGGGGAGCCGGACGGGTGCACCCACCTGCCCGGGGCCGCGGACGCGTCCGGCCGGGCGCAGCCACCGAAGCCGGCGGCCGCGCCCGCCAGAAGAGCGGATCTGACGACGGTACGGCGAGTGACCGGCACGCCGACGATGATGGCACGCCGACGGGCCGGTCACAGCCCTACTTTCCGGTGAACGTCCACTTCGTGACCGACTCGCTGGAGTCGGTCAGGTTGGTGTTGCCGGTCGCGCCGGCGAACCCGGCGTAGACCGTGGCGCCGCCGAACTTCTTGCCCAGGTCGATGGTGTGGCTGACCATCGGCGAGCCCGGCTTGCCGGTGCTCTGGCTGGCGAAGACGGAGAGCCGCTTCGCGCCGGCGTCGTAGTCGATCCACACGTGGAACGCCTGGCCGAAGCGCATGTCGAAGCGCGGGTCGGCCCAGGCCAGGTGGGTCTTGACGTTGCCGTTGGACATGATGCCGATGTGCTGCTGCCCGGCCGGGTCGCCGTGCCCGCTGCCGCTGTTGTCCCAGGTGTCGAACTCGACCGCGACGCTCGGGCTGATCCCGCTGTACCCCATCGACTCGCCGGTGCCGGCCGCGATGGCGCCCGCGCCGGCGCTCTGCAGCAGGAACGCCATGCCGTCGGTGGGCTGGCTGATCACCGCGGTGAACGAGGTGCTGAACGACTTGGCCGGGTCGATCGCGGTGGTCGAGTACGCGCTGCCGACCTGACTGGTGGCTCTGGTCAGGGCCAGCTTGCCGCCGGTGACCTTCGCGGCGCCGTTGAGCCGCAGCCCGCTGGTGCCACCGAAGCTCGGGTAGCTGAAGCTGACCGGCTTGGCCGGTGCCGCGTCGGGTGCGCCCGGAGCGGCGGCCGCCGACGCGGCGGACCCGGCGGACGGGGACGCGGAACCGGACGCGCCCGGGCTCGCCGAGCCGGACGGGCCGGGCGAGGCGGGCGCGGACGCCGACGCGGACGGGCCGGCGGCTGCGGGCTTGCCGCCGATCCGGGTGTCGAGTCCGTAGAAGGACGTGTAGTCGGTGACCTTCTGCAGGTGCGCGCGGGTCACCGCGTCCGGGATGCCACCGGCGCGGCGGACCGTGTCCGGTCCGGAGTTGAACGCGGCGAGCGCCAGCATGTACGGGTCGCCCTCGACGCCGCTCAGCTCGGCCGTCAGGATGCACAGCGCGGTGCCGACCGCGGGGATGGCGATGGCCGGGTCCCACACGGAGCCGCGCGGGCCGTACCGCTCCCAGACGTCGCTGCGGAACTGGGCGATGCCCTCCCGGCCGGCGGCGCCGAGGTGGTTCGGGTCGAACCCGGAGCCGGCCATCAGCTGGGCGGCCACGGTCGCGGCCGAGATCTCCGGGCAGCGCGTGCCCGCGGCGGCGACCAGCCTGACGTACTCCTCCGGGAGCGGCTTCGCCTCGGGCGTGGCCGAGGCGTCCTCGGCGAGCGGTGCGCCGGCGCGGCCGAACTGGGGAAGCTTCTCGTAGTAGGACGCGTACCCGCTGGCGCGGTCGACGTAGCCGGCGGCCGCCTCGGGCACGTCCTTCGCGGCCACGACCGCGGCCGAGCCGGACCGGTACGCGGCGAGCGACAGCCGCCACGCGTCACCGGAGAGGCCGGCCTGCCGCAGTTCGCCGCTGAGCGAGCACATCTTGTGCGCCATCGCGAGCACGGACGCGTACGTGTCGGTGCGGGCGGCGCCAGGCCACGGCGCCCACTTCTTCCAGTCCTCGTCGGTCAGCCCGGCCAGTCCGGAGCCGCCGGACTCGGTGCCGGTCGCGGCCGCGTTCAGGCCGGACTCGGCCATCAGCTGCCCGGCGAGCCGGTGTGAGGAGAGCATCGGGCAGGAGTGCGCGGCGCTGAGGACGGCGGCGAGTTGCCGGTCGTCGACCGTGCGGCCGGTGAGGTCGTCGTCGGCGGCGATCGCGACGCCCCAGCTGATGGTGGCGGCGACCAACGTGACGATCGCGAGTCCTGTGAGGACGATGCCGGTGGCGCCGCGGCCGACATCGGTCAGTGTCCGGAGGCTCATCTGAGGCACAGCGGGGAACCCTCTCTAGGCCGAATCCGCCAGGAAAACGAAAACGGGTGTGCCTTAGTTCAATCGGCGTCCAAAAAGTATTTTCGCCACCGTACGTGACGGCACGCTGTGTCACTGCATAGTGGGCGGACGGTCAGGCGCTCCGGATCTGCGTGATCAGCGCGGCCAGCAGCGCGGCCCGTCCCGGCATCGCCGCGAGATCGACCCACTCGCCCTCCGCGTGCGCGTTCCCGCCGACCGCGCCCAGCCCGTCCAGCGTCGGCACGCCGCGCGCGGCGGTCAGGTTGCCGTCCGACGCGCCGCCCACCGCCACGCCCGGCAGCGCGGGCTGCCCGAGCCGCGCGGCCGCGACGTGTGCCAGCCGGTGCAGTGCCGCGGACGCGTCCGGCGGCATCGGCGGCCGGGACACGCCGCCGGTCACCGTGATCGCGGCGCCCGGCAGCACCGGGCGAAGGTCGTGCAGCGCCGTCTCCACCCGGGTGAACTCCGCCGGGTCGAACCCGCGCATGTCGATCGTCAGCGCCGCACCGGCCGGTACCGTGTTGTCGCTGGTCCCGGCGTCGGCCAGGGTCGGTGTGACGGTGGTGTCGCCGCGGCCGAGCGCGGCCACGGCGAGCGTCTGGTGTGCCAGCTCGACGGCCGCGTTCACCCCGAGATGCGGCTCCAGCCCGGCGTGGGCCGCGCGCCCGGTGACCTCGACGCGCCAGCGGCCGATCCCCTTGCGCGCGGTCTTCAGCGCGCCGCCGGTCGCGCTCGGCTCGCAGATCAGCGCGGCCCGGGCGCCGGTAACGGCCTCGTCGATCAGCCCGCGCGAGCCGGTCGAGCCGATCTCCTCGTCCGCGTTGACCAGCACCGTGACGCCGTCCAGCGACGGCAGCGTGGCCAGGCCGTGGAACAGCTGGACCAGGCCGGCCTTCATGTCGAAGCAGCCGGGGCCGGTCGCGCGGTCGCCGTCGATCGTGAACGGCCACCGGGCCAGCGTGCCGACCGGCCAGACCGTGTCGTGATGGCCGGCGACCAGCACCGTGGTCGGCCCGTGCCGCCAGACCAGGTGGGGGCCGTGCCGCTGCGGCGCGGTGCCGAGTAGCCGGGTGCCGAGCGCGGCGACCACCCGCGCGCTGACCGCCAGCGCCTCGTCGTCCGTCGACGGCGACTCCACCGCGACCAGCGTGGCCAGGTCGTCCGTCATCTCTCCTGCGTGCACGGTGCACCTCCAAAACTAGATTGACTAGACAATATAGTGCAACTGGTCAAGGTGTGCGGGACCACCGCGGGACCGGTGCTCGCGGGAGCACTCGGAACGCCACCACGCCGGACGTGGGAAAAGAGGCTGTGGTTTAGATTGTCTGGACGATGTGGGGAGGGGCATGGAGCCGACCTATCGGCGGATCGCCGCCGTCTATCGGGACAAGATCGCGTCCGGTGAGCTGGCGCCCGGCGTGCGGCTGCCCACCGAGCACGAGATCGCCGAGGAGTTCGGCGTGGTACGGCAGACCGTGCGCAGCGGGCTCGGCGTGCTCGTCGCCGAGGGGCTGATCGTGGCACGCCGGCCGCACGGATACTTCGTGCGCGAGTGGGAGCGGATGCTCTACCGCCCGCAGGAGAAGTCCCGGCCGATGCCGTCCCGGTCCACGATGGACCGGTTCTCGCAGCAGATCAGCGACGAGGGCCGGGTGCCGAGCATGCACATCGAGGTCGCGCTGGTGCAGGCCGCACCGGACCTGGCGGAGCGGCTACGGGTCGACGTGGGCACCGCCGTCGTGATCCGGCGGCGGGTGCGGTTCATCAACGGCGAGCCGGTCAACATCAACGACTCGCACTTCCCGCTGGACCTGGTCAAGGACTCGGAGATCATGTCACCGGCCTACATCCCGCGCGGCACCGACGAGGTACTGGCCGGCCTGGGCCACCGGCAGGAGCGCGCGGTCGACGAGATCTTCGTCCGTATGCCCACGCCGGACGAGATCCGCCGACTCGGGCTGGGGCCGGGCACGCCGGTCGCACTGCACTACGACACCGGTTACACCGCGGACGACCGCCCGGTGCAGTGCACGGTCAACGTGCTGCCCGGCGACCGCCACCGCATCGTCTTCGAGCGGCGGTGGCGGGCTGACGAGCCGCTCAGCTGAGCAACCACTTCTGCGCCGGCGTGCCGTTGCACTCGTAGAGCTGTACCGGCGTGCCGTTGGCGAAGATGCCGCCGGTCACGTCCAGGCACTTGCCGCTCTGGATGCTGATCAGGTCGCCGCCCCCGCTGAGGCCGAACGTCTGGGACAGCTCGCCGGTGCACGGCGCGATGTGCAGCTGGCTGCCGACGGTCGGGCTGTCCGCCTGTATGCAGTTGCCGAGCACCTGCAGCGCGCCGGTGCCGGGCAGCGTGAACTTGGTGCCCGGCGTGCCGTCGCAGTCCCAGATGTGGATCGGCTCGGTGGCGGCCGGGTTGCTGCCGGCGACCGCGAAGCACCGGTTGCTGCCCACGTTGACCAGCGAGCGGTCCGCGGCGACCGGCGTGATCACCTGCGGCGCGGCGGACGTGGGCGCGGGCGGGGTCGGCGACGGCGGCGCGCTCCGGGTCCGGGACGGCGTGGGCGTCGGCGCGGCGGTGGGCGTCCGCGACGTGGACGTGGCGAGGGTGGGCAGCGTGAAGTCCGGCTCGTTCCTGATGTTGCCGCCGCTGTTCGACGGGTAGAACACGCGCATGCCGAGCACGATCGCGAGGATCAGCACTACCACGAGCGCGCCGATCAGCAGGTAGAGCGAGCCGTTCTCGCCGCGGGAACGCGCCGGCGGGCCGCCGAAGCCGGGCAGCGGCACGGACGGCGCGGGCGGGATCTCCACGGTCGGTCCGCCGTCCGGGCGGGTGGTCGCGGACGGCAGCACCGTGGTCGGACCGCCGACCACGTGCCGGTGCCGGGCTTGCGACAGCGTGCCGACCGGCACGGCCTGCTGGTGCGCGGCGCTGTTCCCACCGGACGCGGCCGCGTCCGGGTTGGCCCAGGTGCCGGACGGCATGCCGGAACCGGCGTGCGCGGGAGCGCCGGACAGCGCGTGCCGGAGCAGGCGCTCGGCCTCGAACGCGTCCACCCGGCGTGCCGGGTCGCGGCGCAGCAGGCCCTCCAGCGCCGGCAGCAGCGGGCCGGCGTTCTGTGGCATCGGCGGCAGCTCGGTGGCGAGCGCCGCCAGCGTGGCTATCGAGGACGGCCGGGTGTACGGCGCGCGGCCCTCCACGGCCGCGTACAGCGAGGCACCAAGCGACCACAGGTCCGCGGCCGCGCCGACCTGCCCGCCGGTGGCCCGCTCCGGTGCGAGGTACGCCGGTGAGCCCATCACCACGCCGGTGCGCGTCATGCCCGGGTCGTCGGTCGCGGTGGCCAGGCCGAAGTCGGTGAGCACCACCCGGCCGTCCGCGCCGAGCAGCACGTTGGCCGGCTTGATGTCGCGGTGCAGCACGCCGACCGCGTGAGCGGCCCGCAGCGCGCCCAGAACCCGGAGCCCGATCTCCGCCGCGCGGGCCGGCGTGATCGGCCCGTTCGTCGCGATCTCCTTCTGCAGCGAGGTGGAGTTGACGTACTCCATCACGATCCACGGCTCCTCGCCCGTGCGGAGCACGTCGAAGATGCGGACCACGTTGCTCTGGCTGACCTTCGCGATCGCGCGTGCCTCGCGCAGCGCGCGCTCCCGGAGCTCCTGCACCTCGTCGCCGGTCAGCCCGGCCGGGGGCACGATCTCCTTGAGCGCGACGTCGCGTTGCAGCATCTCGTCGCGTGCCAGCCAGACACGGCCCATGGCGCCCTGGCCGAGGGGGCGGAGGAGTCGATAGCGGCCGGCGATCTCGCGCTGCGGGGTGTCGGACACGAAGTGGACCGTACCCGGACGAAACCAGTGAGTTGATACCCGGTGCGTCAAACCTCGTCACACAAGGCCGCTACCGGCCCTTACACCACTATCGGATCTCTGTCAGTCCGTGGAGACCCTGTTCCGGCCCGCGCGTTTGGCGGTGTAGAGACATTCGTCCGCGGCCTTCACCAGCGTGTCCACGTCGCCGTCCGGGCGGGGGAGCGCGGCCGCCACGCCGATGCTGACCGTGACGATGCCGTTCGGTGCGAGTGCATGCGGCTCGTGGAGTGCCTCCACCGCGGACCGTACCCGTTCCGCCACGACCAGTGCGTCGGCGAGCGGTGTCTCCGGCAGGATGATGCAGAACTCCTCGCCGCCGTAGCGGGCCACGTGGTCGGTGGAGCGCACGTGTGCGGCCACGGTCGCGGCAACCGTGGCCAGGCAGCGGTCGCCGCCCTGGTGGCCGTAGTGGTCGTTGTACCCCTTGAAGTGATCGATGTCGATCATCGCGACCGAGAGCGGGTGCCGCGGCCGCGCCGCCCGCCGCCACTCGGCCGTCAGCAGCGCGTCCAGCCGGCGGCGGTTGGTCAGCCCGGTCAGCGGGTCGGTCACCGCGAGCTGCTCCAGCCGCGCGTTCGCCTCCTCCAGCTCGCGCGTCCGGTCCGCGATCTTCGCCTCCAGCGACGCGTACAGCTGTGCGTTCTCCAGCGACACGGCGAGCTGGCCGGTGACCAGCCGGACCGCGTCCAGCCGGTCCGCGGTGAACGCGTTGCGGCTGCTGCGGTTCTCCAGGATCAGCACCGCGCGGTTCTCGCCGCGCGTCACCACCGGCAGCGCCAGCAGCGCGCACTGGGACACGCCCGCGAAGTACTCGTCGCGCGCGAACCGATCGTCGCGCACCGCGTCCTCGCTCACCACGGCCGCGTGCGTGCGCTGCACGTACCGGATCACCGAACGCGGGCCGGCGTCCGTGCCGGAGGCGACCAGCAGCACGTCGGTCGCGCCGGTCAGCGCGCGCAGCACCTCGTCGACGCGTTCGCGCAGCGCGTCGACGCGGGTCTCCGAGCTGAGCGTGCGGGCCGCGTCCAGCACGCCGAGCAGGTCGAGGTCGGAGTTGTCCAGTCCACCGGTGCTGCTCACCGACCGGCTCGACTCGGCCGGCCGGCCGCGCAGCCACTGGTGCGCGGCCTCCAGCGCGCGGACCTTCGCGGTCGCGCCCCACGCCGCGTACCCGTCCCGGGCCAGCCGCAGCAGCCCGTTCCCGGCGTATTCGTTGCCCTCGGCCAGCTGGAACGCGCTCGCCCGCTCCGCGATGACCGCGTAGTGCCAGGGGCGCCGCCGGCGGCTCACCTCGCGCAGCGCCCGGTCGTAGGCCACGGTGGCGGTCCACCGGTCGCCGTCCCGGCGGGCGCGCTCCGCCTCGGCCAGCGAGGCCAGGTGGGAGAAGTTGCCGGGTGCACTCTCCGCGCGCGCCGCCAGCCACCCGGCGGCCCGGTCGAGGTCCACGCCGGTCAGTACGCACAGCACGGTGGTCGTGGTGACCAGGTAGAAGCCGGGGTTCCGGTCGATCCGTGCCGCGGCCTCCGCGACCGCGGCCCGGGCCGCCTCGTCGTCGCCGGCGATCAGCGCGGCGAGCCCGCGCAGCGCGTACGCGGTGTGTGCGGCCGGCGGGTTACCGGCCACCGTGGCCAGGTGCGCGACCTCGTCGAACCCGTCGTCGGTGAACCCGCCCGGCGTGCGGGTCCGGCCCTGCATCGCCCGTACGAACTGCCGGTAGGCGGTCTGGATCAGCCCGGCCTGCGCGTGCCCGGTGCGCCGCGCATACCGCAGCGCGCCGGTGACCTGCTCCTCCAGTGCTTCCAGCGAGCCCGAGTCGAGCACGTAGGCGGCCAGCCCGCTGCACGCCAGCCCGGCCTGGGTGGTCGCACCCGCGCGGGTCAGCCCGGTGAACGCGGCCCGCGCGACCGGCAGCACGTCCTCCAGCCGTTCGTGCCAGTGCCCGGTCCACGAGACCAGGATGAACCGCAGTTCCGCCGCGGACCGCTCCCATCCGCGCCGCTCCGCCTCGGCCAGCAGGTGCCGGGCGATGCGGTAGCCGCTGTGGTAGTCGCCGCGCGCCGCGATCAGCCCGAACCCGCTCGCCGCGACCGGCCCGGCCAGCCACGCCGCGGGGCCGTCGGCGGTCCACAGCCGGTGCGCGGTCGTCTGCAGCCATGCCATCACCATCGGGCCGGCCACCAGCGCGTTCGGCAGCAGCGCGCTGATCAGCCGGGCCCGGGCCTGATGCGCGCGATCCCGGTTCTCCGGGCGGGGGTCGCCGGTCTCCGGCAGTGCCGCCGCCCACTCGGCCAGCCGCGCCATACCGGTGTCGGCCAGCGCGCGCAGCTCCCCGGGCTCGCGCACGACCGGCACCCCGATCCGGCCGAGCAGGTCGCTGCCCAGGTCCAGCGCGTCCGCGAACCGGACGCGGCCGTTCAGTGAGCCGATCTGCACGCATGCGCTGGGCACCCGGCCGATCGGGTCCGGGCAGTTGGTCTCGATGTACCGGTACTCCTCGTCGGCCTCGGTCGACCGTCCCAGCCGGCAGAGCGCGGCGTGCCGCTCGACGTGCAGCATCAGCAGCGCGTTCCGGTCGGTGCCGCCGTCCACGCGCAGCGCCGCGGACAGGAACCGCTCGGTGCGTTCCGGGTCGAGAATCCGCAGCGCGGCCGCCGCCTCCGCGAACAGCGGCCCGGCCAGCGCGCGGTCGTCCGCGCCGGTCAGCGGCTCCGCATCGAGCAGCAGCGCGGCTGCCGCCGGCCGGTACGCGGGGCTGGCCGCCAGCCGCCGCGCGATCCCGGTTCGGGCCACGACCGCGCCGTGGCGCAGCGCGTCCCGCACCCGTTCGTGCGGGATCCGCACGGACTCGCCGGCGAACGCGGCCAGCCCGTCGTCCAGCGCGGGTGCCAGCGCGTCCAGCACCGCGCCGGCCGGCCGCCCGCTCACGGCGCCGAGCAGCTCCGGTGCGGCGTCGCCACCCAGGCAGACAGTCGCGGTCAGCAACTCCTGAGCCGGTTCGGGCAGCGCGCGGATCCGGGTCGCCAACCGTTCCCCCGCGTCGCCCTCGCCGAGGTGCCGGCGCAGCGCGTCCGCGTCCCAGGTCCAGCCGTCCGTGCCGATCCGCAGCGTCCCGGTCGCCCGCAGCTCGTTGAGCAGCGCCAGTGTCTCCGCGGGGTGCCCGCCGGTGCGTTCGTGCACGGCGGCGGCGAGACCGGCCGGGTCAGCCACCGGCGCGCGCAGGACCTCCGTGATCAACCGGGTGACCGCGTCCGGCGTCAGCCCGCCGAGCCGCAGCCGGAGCGCGTCGCCGCCGGCCTCGGCGAACACCGGGCCCACGGCGCGGTGCGTGACCACCAGCGTCACGCCCGGGACCGGATCCGCGGCCACCACCGCCTCGATCGAGCGGGCCGCGATCTGCGGCGCCAGATCGACGTCGTCGAGCGCGAGCACCAGCGGGTACGCGGGGGAGGCCACCGCCCGTAGCACCGCGGCCGTCGTCTGCACCAGCCGGTTCTCCACCTGCGCGGGATCGACCGCCCCCGGCTCCGGCCCCGGATCGAGGCCCAGGATCAGCCCGAACTCCGGCACCAGCGTCGTGATCAGCGGCGCGTTCTCGCCCGTTCCCTCCCGCAGCCGGTCCCGCGTCGCGGCCAGCACCGTCTCCGGCTCGGTCAGCAGCAGCCCGCCGAGCGCGCGGAACGCCTCGCGCAGCCCGTCGCCGTCGCCGCCGGCCAGCCGCGAATCGCATCGCCCGCTGACGAACCGCGCACCCGCGTCCTCGGCCAGCGGCCGGATCTCGGCGAGCAGGCTGCTCCGGCCGATCCCGGGCGGGCCGCCGATCGTCACCAGCGGCACGCCCGTGGTCACGGCCGTGCGCAGCGCCGCCAGCTC
Source organism: Catenuloplanes indicus (assembly GCF_030813715.1). NCBI lineage: Bacteria > Bacillati > Actinomycetota > Actinomycetes > Micromonosporales > Micromonosporaceae > Catenuloplanes > Catenuloplanes indicus. The sequence continues at coordinate 3,539,261 of NZ_JAUSUZ010000001.1, read as the reverse complement.
CGCGGCCCGGCCGACCGGGCGCGGCGGTGCGACCAGTCGCGCCGGGAAGTCTCGCTCGCCGAGCGTGAAGCCGGTGAGCCGGCGGGCCGCGACCCGGTCCAGGTCGTGCGCCAGCCCTTCCGCGCTCTGGTAGCGATGGTCCGGCTCCTTCTCCAGCAGGCGCATCACGATCGCGGAGAGCACGATCGGCACGTTCTCGTTCCGTACGGCCGGTTCCTCCGGCACCGCGACCAGGATGGCGTGCACCAGCCGCAGCGGGTCGTCCTCCGGGAACGGGGCCTGGCCGGTCAGCGCGGCATACAGCGTGGCGCCCAGCCCGTACAGGTCGGCCCGCTGATCCACACCCCGCCCGGTGCGCCCGGTCTGCTCCGGCGCCACGTAGGCGAGCGTGCCGATCAGCCGGCCCGCGTCCGGCCCTTCCACCTGCGCGGTGGCCAGTCCGAAGTCGATCAGCGTGGTGGTGCCGTCCGGGCCGAGCAACACGTTCGCCGGTGTGATGTCGCGGTGCAGCAGCCCGCGCCGATGCAGTCCGGCCAGCGTCCCGGCCAGCCCGGTGGCGAGCCGGAGCGCGTCCGTCACCGGCAGCGGGCCGTCCGCGAGCGCGGCGCCGAGCGTCCGGCCGCCGCCCGGGTCCACCAGCACCAGTGTGTCGTCGTCGCCGCTCTCGGCCAGCGCCGGCACGCCCGGTACGCCGGCCGCCCGGGTCAGCATCGCGCGCTCGTGCCGGGCTCGCGCCTCCGCGCCGGGCCCGCGCAGTCGCTTGACCACGACCCCGGCGGTGACCCGGCGCGTCACGAGGGTGCGGTCACTCTCGTAGAGCACCTCGTCGACCAGGACCATCGCGGCCGTGCCTCCAGCGGGACGTCAACCGGGCGGCGGAAAAGCACCCGTCACGCTCCCATTCGGCACCCTGCCGGTCGTCTTCAGCTTTTCGTTTCACGCACATCCGCGTGCGTCCGGTCCGTGCCGGGTATCACCGATCGGGTGATTCGGTCCGCATAATGTCCACATGGTCAAGTGGGAGTACGCGTTGCTCATCCGCCGCCGTGTGCCGGACGGCGGCCAGTGGGTCATCAGCTTCGCCTGGTACGCGCCGGACGGCACGGTGCAGGACGTGACGATGTACGGCACCGCCGTGATCTCGCAGCTCAACCAGGCGGGCGCAGCCGGGTGGGAGATGATCTCCGCCTCCGAGGACGTGAACAATCTGCAGGGCACCACCGAGGTCCACCGCTACCACTTCAAGCGTCCGCTCGACTGACGTTCCGGCGCGGCACACCGGACCCTGCTCGCCAAATCTGAATAATGCCTTTATGTCGGAACAATCGGACAAGAGGCCACGGGTCAGCTGGGGTGCCGATCCCGTCCTCGGCACCCCCGGTGAGGTCACGGCCGCGCTCCAGCGCACGGTGACCGCGCTGCTCCGGGCGCCGGCCGGGGCACCGCTGCGCGCGCTGGAGGCCGGTGCCGGCAAGCGCATCCGCCTGGACGTGCCGGAGGACGCGTACATCGTCGGCGTGGACACCGACGACACCGCGATGCACCTGAACCCGCGGCTGCACGAGCGCGTGGTCGGCGACCTGCACGACTACGCGGCGCCGCCGGACTCGTTCGACCTGATCACCTGCTGGTACGTGCTGGAGCACGTCGAACGGCCCGAGGAGCTGATCGCCCGGTTCGCCCGGATGATCGCGCCGGGTGGCCTGGTGGTGCTCGCGGTGCCGCACCTGTGGAGCCCGAAGTCGCTGTTCACCAAGCTCACGCCGCACGCGTTCCACGTCTGGTTCCGCCGCCGGGTGCTCGGCTTCCCGAACGCGGGCAAGCCCGGCTACGGCCCGTACCCGACCACGCTGCGCCGCACCATCGCACCGGCCGCGATCGCGGCGCTGGTCGCCCGGCACGGTCTGGCACCGGTCTTCGAGGGCTACTTCGAGGACGAGAAGCAGGCCCGGTTCCGCCGGCGGCTGCGCATCACCGGCCGGCGCTGGGCGCTGGTCCGCGGCCTGGTCCGCGCGCTCAGCCTGGGCCTGCTCGACGCGGCCCGCAGCGAGTACGTGGTGGTCCTGCGCCGCGACCCGGCCCGGCCGCGCGCTGGCGGCGACGTCCGGCACCGTCGCGAAGCCATGACGGGGCCGTCCGGTCAGTAATCCACCCGGTCCGCCCGGTTCGCCCACGCGGTGAACGGCGCCACCCGGTCGGTCGCGTCCGCCTGGACCACCGGCACCTGCCACTCCGCGCGCGGCCGGGCGAACAGGTCGTAGAACGCGCGGTCGTCGAAGCCCGCGTCCGCCGCGTCGTGCCGGTCCGCCGCGTAGACCACCCGGTCCACCCGGGCCCACAGCGCGGCGGCCAGGCACAGCGGGCACGGCTCGCACGAGCTGACCAGCACGCACCCGTCCAGCTTGAACGTGCCGAGCGCGCGGCAGGCGGCCCGGATCGCCACCACCTCCGCGTGCGCGGTCGGGTCGAGCGTGATGGTGACCTGGTTGACGCCGGTCGCGACCACCTCGCCGCCGCGCACCACCAGCGCGCCGAACGGGCCGCCGCCGGTGCCGACGTTCGCCACCGCGGCCGCCACCGCCTGGTCCAGGAACCGCCGGTCCGTCATCGTCGCTCCACCGCCGTCTCCTCGGGCAGCCCGGCCAGTACCGAGACCGCGTGTGCGGGTCCACCGGCCGGGTCGTCCGCGGTCACGCCGGCCAGCGCGAGCGCCTCCCACACCCGGTCCCGGCCCAGCGGCAGCGACGTCAGCCGTACGCCGGTCGCGTCCCGGAGCGCGTTCGCCAGCGCGGGCGCGACCGGGTTGAACGGGCTCTCGCTCATCGACTTCGCGCCCAGCGGGCCGAGCGCGTCCTCGGTCTTCGCCACCAGCACCTGGGTGTGCGGCACGTCCGCGAACTGCGGCACGTGGTAGCCGCGCAGCGCCGGGTTGACCACGTGCCCGCCCGCGTCGATCCGCATCTCCTCGTAGACCGCCGCGCCGATCGCCTGCGCCACGCCGCCCTCGATCTGCCCGACCAGTTGCATCGGGTTCATCACCACGCCGGCGTCCGCGGCCTGCACGCTCTTCAAGATCTTGATCTCGCCGGTACGCGGGTGCACCGCGACCCGGAAGCCGTGCACGTTGAACGCGACCGAACGCGGCGTCCCGTCGGAGCGTGCGTGCGCCGCGACCGGCAGCCCGCCCTCCGCCGCGCGCCGGTACAGCTCCGGCAGTCCCAGCATGGTCCCGTCGCCGCAGACCACGCCGTCCGCGGTCAGCTCGCACTCCGCCGGCTCCAGCGTGGTCAGCACCGCGGCCGCGGCCCGCAGCCGGTCGCGCAGCGCCTCAGCGGCCAGCAGCGTCGCCTTGCCGGCCACCACGATGCCGGTCGAGCCGTACGCGCCGGTGTCGTGTGCGACCAGCGCGGTGTCCGACTGCGCGATCGCCACCCGGTCCGGCGTGGTGTTCAGCGCGGTCGCGGCGAGCTGGACGTGCACGGTCGAGGTGCCGTTGCCGAACTCCGTGGTGCCGACCATCAGCTGGTACGTGCCGTCCTCCAGCAGCCGCAGGTCCGCCTCCGCGTGGTGCCCGCGCGGCGGGATCGTGTTGATCAGCGCGAGCGCCACGCCGTCGCCGGTCAGCCAGCCCGGCCCGGGCGCGGGTTCGGGCGCGTCCGCCAGCGCGTCGCGGACCAGGGTCAGGCACTGGTCGAGGCCGTAGCTGCCGTACTCCACGTCGTCCAGCTCGTTGCTGACCGAGACCATCGGGTCGCCGGGCCGGACCACGTTGCGCTCCCGGAACGCGATCGGGTCCAGGTGCAGCAGCCGGGCCAGCTCGTCCATCGCGGACTCGATCGCGAAGATGGTCTGGCTCAGCCCGTACCCGCGGAACGCACCGGCCGGGACCGTGTTGGTGTAGACCGCGTACGCGTCGACCTTCTTGTTCGGGCAGCGGTAGACCGCGACCGACTCGCCGCAGCCGTGGTGCAGCACGCCCACCGCGTGGTTCGCGTACGCCCCGGTGTCCGACACCACGCGCAGCTGCAGCGCGGTCAGCGTGCCGTCCTCGCGTGCACCGGCACGTACCCAGATGGCCATCGGGTGCCGGCTGGTCGTGCCGGTGAACTGCTCCTCGCGGGTCAGCTCCAGTTGCACCGGCCGGCCCAGCCGCAGCGCGGCCAGCGCGGCGACGTCCTCGACCAGCATCTCCTGTTTGCCGCCGAAGCCGCCGCCGACCCGCACGGTGAGCACCCGCACGTGCTCCGGCGGCAGGTTGAACACCGCACAGAGCGCCTGCCGGGTCAGGAACGGCACCTGCGTGCTGGTCCGCACGGTGAGCGCGCCGTGCTCGTCCACCCAGGCCACGCAGCCGTGCGTCTCCAGCGCCGCGTGCTGCACCCGCTGGGTGTGGAAGATCTGCTCGTAGATCACGTCGGCCTCGTCGAACCCGGCCGCGACGTCACCCAGGTTGCCGTGGATCTCCGCGACCGTGTTCCGCTCCGGGAAGGCGATCCGCGACTCCTCGGCCGGCTTGTCGTGGATCACCGGCGCCCCCGGCCGCATCGCCAGCTCCGGGTCGAAGACCGCGTCCAGCGGCTCGTAGTCGACGACCAGCGCGCGCACGCCGGCCTCGGCCGCGGCCACGGTCTCCGCGACCACGGCCGCCACTCGCTGCCCGACGTGCCGGACCACGTCGTCCAGTACGCGGGTGTCGTCCGGGTTGTCCGTCATGTGCTCGTGCCGCGCGCTGGAGTAGAGCCGCTTCGGCGCGTCCTCGTGCGTCAGGACCAGGCGCACCCCGGGTACGGCCAGCGCCGCGCTGGTGTCGATGGCCACGATCCGCGCGTGCGCGTGCGGCGAACGCAGCAGCTTCATGTGCAGCAGCCCGGCCGGCGGCAGGTCCAGGGTGAACAGCGCCTTCCCGGTGACGATCGCGCGCCCGCCCGGCGCCGGCGCGTTGTGCCCGGCGGCGTGGCCCGGCTCCAGGTCCGCCACGTGCGGTACGCCGTTGATCGAGTCCTCGATCGCGCGGTACCCGGTGCACCGGCACAGGTTGCCCTTGAGCGCATGCGGCAGGTCCGCGCGCTGCGCGTCGTCCAGGGCGGCCGCTGTCATGATCATGCCGCTGGTGCAGAACCCGCACTGGAAGCCCTGCGCCGCCAGGAACCCGCGCTGGACCGGGTGCAGCTCGTCGCCGTCGGCCAGGCCCGCCACCGTGGTCACCTCGCGGCCCCGGGCCCGGAACGCGGGCGTCACGCAGCTGTGCACCGGTGTGCCGTCCAGCCACACCGTGCAGGCGCCGCAGTCGCCCGTGTCGCAGCCCTTGCGCACGCCGAACGCGCCCTGCTCGCGCAGGAACGTACGCAGGCACTGACCGGGGCGCGGCGTCGCCGTGGTCCCCGTGCCGTCAATCGAATAGCTCATGACGGATCTCCTCGGCCAGCTCGAACGTCATGTGCCGCCGCCAGGCGGGCGAGCCGTGCACGTCGTCGTGGTACGTCCCGGCCGGGATCGCGGCCACCGCGTCGCGCAGCTCGGCCGCGGCCGGTGGCGCCGGGAACGACAGACGCAGCGGCCGGACCACGGACGCGGTCACGGTCAGCTCCAGCCCGGCGGTGCGCCGCCCGATCAGCAGCGCGGCGGAGCGGCCCACCGGGCTCAGCGCCACCTGCCGGAACGCGGCCGGTGCGCGCAGCGCCGCGGCCGGCAACCACACCGAGCGCAGCAGCTCACCGGCCCGCAGCGCGTTTTGCTGCGGGCCGGTGACGAACTCGCGGACGTCCAGCGTGCGCTGCCCGGCCGGACCCCAGATCGTGCACACGCCGTCCAGCGCGGCGGTCAGCGAGATCATCGGCCCGGCCGGCAGGGCCAGGCACAGGTTGCCACCGACCGTGGCCGCGTTCCAGATCTTGAAGCTGCCCAGCAGCGCGCGGCAGGCCCGTGGGAAGAGCCGGGCGGCCGGCCAGCCGTCCGGCGCGGCGAACGCGTGCAGCTCCGCCAGCGTGCAGGTCGCTGCGATCTCCAGGCCCTCGTCCGTGACGGTCAGCGCGGGCCAGCCCAGGCTGGGCAGGTCGATCAGCCGGCGCAGGTGCGGCTGCGGCTCGGAGAACAGCCACGTGCCGCCGCCGAGCCAGGCGTCGCCGGGGCGCCACGCGGCGAGGTCCGGCACGTCCCGCGCCGTGACGACCTCGGAGATCGTGTTCAGATCCACGCCTGACCTGCTCCCGTCCGCCCACCGCCCACGGAATGAGCGATTCAGGCTGTCGTGGGCAGGTGTCGTCCCGATATACCGGTTGTCGCCGTCCTGTTACGCGCCCGGCGTATCCACCCTAGGTCATTTGTCTCGCCCGGCCAGCCACTCGGCGAAGGTCGGCCGGGTCAGCTGTGCCGCGGGGTGAGGCCGGCCACCGGCAGCGCCTCCAGGCCGTGGATGAGCGAGCCGGGCCGCCAGGTCAGGTCGGCGGGGGAGACCGCCATCCGCAGGTCCGGGAAGCGGTCGAGCAGGCCGGTGAACGCGATCTGCGCCTCCAGCCGGGCCAGCGGCGCGCCCAGGCAGTAGTGGATGCCGTGGCCGAACGCGAGGTGCGGCGTGCCGGTCCGGGACAGCCGGAGGTGTTCCGGGTCCGGGTAGCGCTCGCCGTCCATGTTCGCGGAGAGCAGGCTGATCAGCACCATCGCGCCGGCCGGGATGTCCACGCCGCCGACCGTCAGCGGTGCCGCGCTGACCCGGGTGGTGCTGGTCTGCACCGGGCTGTCGAAGCGCAGGAACTCCTCGATCGCGGACGGCAGCAGCTCGCGCCGCGCCCGCAGCTCCACCCAGCGCTCCCGCTCCTCCAGCAGGCGGTAGGCGCCGTTCCCGATCAGGTTGACCGTGGTCTCGTGCCCCGCGATGAGCAGCAGGAACACGGTGGAGGCCAGCTCGTCCTCGGTCAGCCGGTCGCCGTCGTCGCGGACCGCGAGCATGCCGGAGAGCAGGTCGTCGCCGGGTGCCCTCCGCTTCCGCGCGATCAGCTCCTGTACGTACCCGTGCAGCGCGATCACGGCCCCGGGCGACTCCGTACGCCGGTCGCCGGGCGAGGTGACCAGGTTCGACCAGTCGCGGAACGAGTCCCGGTCCTCCACCGGCACGCCGAGCAGCTCGGAAATCACCGCGATGGGCAGCGGGAACGCGAACGTCTCGATCAGGTCCGCCTCGCCGAGCCCATGCATCGCGTCCAGCAACTGCACGGTCAGCTCGGTGATCCGCGGCCGCAGCGCCTCGATCCGGCGGGGCGTGAACGTGGCCGAGACCAGCCGCCGCAGCCGGGTGTGGTCCGGCGGATCCGCGGAGAGCATGTGGTGCGTGATCGCGGAGTGCACGTCCTTCGGGATGCCGAGCCGGTTCGGCGGGTGCAGCACGCCCTTGACCAGGCGCGGGTCGGTTAGCGCGGCCTTCGCGTCGTCGTACCGCGTGATCAGCCACGCCTCCACGTCGCCGGCGAGTTCGACGCGGTGCACCGGCCCTTCCTCGCGCATGGCCCGGTAGACGGCGTGCGGGTCGGCGCGGAACACGGGCCCGTACAGCGTGGTGGTCATGCAAGTCCCTTCCGGAGTGCGTCCAGGGCAGCCCAGACCTGCACGCTGCCCATCGGCGTGCCGTCGTCCGCGAGCTGATGCCCCTCGAGGAGCTGCCAGCGGTCGTCCCGCAGGCCCAGCCGGTCGATCCGGATCCAGATCGGCCACACGCCGGCGCGCTGCTCGTCCCTGGTCAGCCGCAGCACGGTGCCCGGCGGTATCACGAGTGGAAGCACGTCACTCCCTTGCGGCCGTGCCGGCGATCCGGCCGACATTGAAGCTAGTGCACGGTTTCGCAGTGTCACAAGAGCGCGCACGGGTGGTTGGCACATCCACCGTCCACAGTGATGACGGCGTCGCGACCTGTTGAAATCGACAGCTGTCTGTTTCGATGCACTGACGTGCAACGATGCGGTAATCGTTTCGTCATCCCTTGTGCATGGGAGCCCTCCCATGCAAAACTCACCGCAGTCGCATCCGGAGCCGATGCGCACGGCCGCCAAGGGCACGCGAGCGGTGTCTTCACCGATCGCGAGGCGGGCCGGACCTCTCTTCGTGTGTTGCTCGCCGTCCGGGTCGGTCGGGCAGGTCAACCGGTGTCTCTCCCGCGGTCTCTCGCACCCCGCGGTCGGCACGCCGTGCCGAGCGGAAACCAGTGCGCCCCTCGGCTATCTGCGACAACCTAGGAGAAAATCAGCATGACGAGTTCTTCGCAGCGATGGCGTCGCGGCCTGACCGCCGTCACCGCGCTCGCGCTCGGCACCACCGGCATCGTCGTGGCCGCCTCGCAGGCCAGCGCGGCCGCGGGCTGCCGGGTCACCTACTCGGTGAACCAGTGGAGCACCGGCTTCACCGGCAACCTGACGGTCACCAACCTCGGCGACCCGATCACCAACGGGTGGAACGTCACCTGGAGCTGGGCCGGCAACCAGCAGGTCACCCAGGGCTGGAACGGTGAGATCAGCCAGTCCGGCACGTCGGTGACCGTGCGGAACCCGTCCTGGGCCGCGTCGCTCGGCACGAACGCGTCGGTGAACCCCGGCTTCCAGGCCACCTACTCCGGCACCAACACGGCGCCGACCTCGTTCTCGCTGAACGGCACGGTCTGCACCGGCTCGGTCGGCGGCACACCCACGTCCTCGCCGACCGGTGGCCCCGGCACGCCGACGCCGGGCCCGACCACGCCCGGCCCGTCCACGCAGCCCGGCCAGAAGGTCGACAACCCGTACGTGGGCGCTCAGGGCTACGTGAACCCGGAGTGGAAGGCGAAGGCGGAGTCGGTCGCCGGCGGCAACCGGATCTCCAGCAACCCGACCGCGGTGTGGATCGACCGGATCGCGGCCATCGAGGGCACCGAGGGCAGCAGCTCGAACGGCTCGATGGGCGTGCGGGACCACCTGGACGCGGCGCTCGCGCAGGGCGCGGGCTACATCCAGTTCGTCATCTACAACCTGCCCGGCCGGGACTGTGCCGCGCTCGCCTCCAACGGTGAGCTCGGCCCGACGGAGCTGCCGCGGTACAAGACGGAGTACATCGACCCGATCGCGGCGATCCAGGCGGACCCGAAGTACAAGAACCTGCGGATCATCAACATCGTCGAGATCGACTCGCTGCCGAACCTGGTGACGAACGTCGAGGGCGCGGCCGGCACCGAGATGTGCCGCACGATGAAGGCCAACAACGGGTACGTCGATGGTGTCGGCTACGCGCTGGCCAAGCTCGGCGCGATCGGCAACGTCTACAACTACGTGGACGCGGCGCACCACGGCTGGATCGGCTGGGACACCAACTTCGCCCCGTCCGCGACGCTGTTCGCCCAGGCCGCCAACGCCTCCGGCAGCACCGTGGCCAACGTACACGGCTTCATCACCAACACCGCGAACTACTCCGCGCTGAAGGAGCCGTTCTTCTCCGCCAGCAGCACCGTCAACGGCCAGTCCGTGCGGCAGTCGAAGTGGGTGGACTGGAACTTCTACGTCGATGAGCTGTCGTTCGCGCAGGCGTTCCGCAACGAGCTGATCGCCAAGGGCTTCCAGTCGAACATCGGCATGCTGATCGACACCAGCCGCAACGGCTGGGGTGGCCCGAACCGGCCGACCGCGGCCAGCACCTCGACCGACGTGAACACCTGGGTCAACCAGTCCCGCGTCGACCGTCGCATCCACTCCGGCAACTGGTGCAACCAGTCCGGTGCGGGCCTGGGCGAGCGGCCGAAGGCGGCCCCGGAGCCGGGCATCGACGCGTACGTCTGGGTCAAGCCGCCGGGTGAGTCGGACGGCTCCAGCGAGCTGATCCCGAACACCGAGGGCAAGGGCTTCGACCGGATGTGCGACCCGACCTACACCGGTAACGCCCGGAACGGCAACAGCATGAGCGGCGCGCTGCCGGACGCCCCGATCTCCGGCGCGTTCTTCCCGGCGCAGCTGACCGAGCTGATGAACAACGCCTACCCGGCCCTGTAGTCCTTCCGCTGGGGTTGTGCCCCCGGCCCGGCGCTGAGCCGGGCCGGGGGCCGTCGTGCGTACCATCGGCGGCTTTTGATGAATTGGTTTCCCGGGGTGCGGGTGCCGGGCGGAAAAACCAGCCCTTGACGACCTCGGATGTTAACGCTAACAATGTTCCCCACATCACGGCGCTGTGAACGGCGGATTTCGGGAGGCGGTGAGCCGCGCATGCCGCGCAGACGGACATCCGGCCCGCCCATCATGGCCGACGTGGCCCGCCTGGCCGGTGTCTCCCACCAGACGGTCTCCCGGGTGCTCAACGAGCACCCGAACGTGCGGCCGGAGACGCGCGACCGGGTGCTGGCCGCGATCGAGGAGCTGGCCTACCGGCGCAACTTCTCGGCCCGCGCGCTGGTCACCAGCCGCACCCAGACGCTCGGCGTGGTCGCGTTCGACACCACGCTGTTCGGCCCGGCCAGCACGCTCTACGGCATCGAGCAGGCGGCGCGCGAGGCCGGATACTTCGTCTCGATCGTGAGTCTCAAGAGCATCACCCGTGAGACGGTGCGGAAGGCGCTGGACTACCTGGCCGCCCAGTCCGTCGACGGGTACATCGTGCTGGCGCCGCAGCAGGCCGCGATCGAGGCGATCACCGACCTGCCGCTCGGGCTGCCGGTCGTCGCGGTCGAGGGGCCGAACGCGGGCGACGTGCCGATCGTCGCGGTCGACCAGGCCGGCGGCGGCGCACTCGCCACCCGGTACCTGCTCGACCTCGGCCACCGCACGGTCTGGCACATCGGCGGCCCGGCCGACTGGCTGGAGGCGGACGCCCGGGTGCGCGGGTGGGAGTCCGAACTGACCGGGGCCGGTAGGCCGGTGCCGCCGCCGATCCGCGGCGACTGGAGCCCGCGCTCCGGCTACCAGGCCGGCGCCGAGCTGGCCACGCTCGCGCGCACCGAGCCGGGCCGGATCACCGCGATCTTCGTCGGCAACGACCAGATGGCGCTCGGCGCGCTTCGGGCGTTGCGCGAGGCCGACATCCGGGTGCCGGAGGACGTCAGCGTGGTCGGCTTCGACGACATACCGGAGGCGGAGTTCTTCCCGCCGCCGCTGACCACGGTCACCCAGGATTTCACCGAGGTCGGGCGGCGCAGCATGCGTATGCTGCTGGCGCAGCTCGACTCCGCCCGGCCGGACCACCCGCCGGACGCGCTGCGCGACATCGTGCCCGCGCGGCTGGCGATCCGATCCAGCACCGCCCGTTTCATCGACCAGTGAAGGACTTGTTGTGAGCGCTAACAGCGATCGCGTGGTGATCGGTGTCGACTACGGCACGCTATCCGGGCGCGCCGTCGTGGTCCGCGTCTCCGACGGCGCCGAGTTGGCCAGCGCCGTCCACGAATACCCGCACGCGGTCGTCGAGCGCACGCTGCCCGGCTCGGCCGTGCGGCTCGCGCCGGACACCGCGCTGCAGGTGCCGGAGGACTACCGCGAGGTGCTGCGCGTGACCGTGCCGGCGGCGCTGGCCGCGGCCGGTGTGCCCGCGTCCTCGGTGATCGGCATCGCCACCGACTTCACCGCCTGCACCGTGCTGCCCACGCTCGCGGACGGCACGCCGCTCAACGAGGTGGACGGGTTCGCCGACCGGCCGCACGCGTACGTCAAGCTGTGGAAGCACCATGCGGCCCAGCCGCAGGCGGACCGGATCAACGCGCTCGCGCACGAGCGCAAGGAGCCTTGGATCAACCGGTACGGCGGTAAGATCTCCTCGGAGTGGGAGTTCGCCAAGGGCCTGCAGGTGCTGGAGGAGGACCCGGAGGTCTACGCGCGCGCCGACCGCTGGATCGAGGCCGCGGACTGGATCGTCTGGCAGCTGACCGGCGTCGAGTCGCGCAACATCTGCACCGCCGGATACAAGGGCATCTACCAGGACGGCGAGTGGCCGTCGACCGCCTTCCTCGCCGCTCTCAACCCCGGCTTCGCCGGCTTCGTGGACAAGCTCCGGCTGGACCTGTCGCCGCTCGGCGGGCTGGCCGGCACGCTCTCCGCCGAGGCCGCGGCCTGGACCGGGCTGCCCGAGGGCATCGCGGTCGCGGTCGGCAACGTCGACGCGCACGTCACCGCGCCGGCCGCCGCCGCGGTCGAACCCGGTCAGATGCTCGCCGTGATGGGCACCAGCACCTGCCACATCATGAGCTCGGACCAGCTCGCCGAGGTACCCGGTATGTGCGGCGTGGTGCAGGACGGGATCATCCCCGGCCTGTACGGCTACGAGGCAGGGCAGAGCGGCGTCGGCGACATCTTCGGCTGGTTCGTCGACAACTTCGTGCCCGCGTCCTATGCGGCCGAGGCGGCCACCCAGGGCGTCTCGCTGCACACCTACCTGACGTCGCTCGCCTCCCAGCAGGCCGTGGGCCAGCACGGGCTGGTCGCGCTGGACTGGCACAACGGCAACCGGTCTGTGCTGGTCGACCACAACCTCTCCGGCGTGATCATCGGCGAGACGCTGGCCACCCGGCCGGAGGACGTCTACCGCGCGCTGATCGAGGCGACCGCGTTCGGTACCCGGACCATCGTCGACGCGTTCGAGGCTTCCGGCGTACCGGTGAACGAGTTCATCGTGGCGGGCGGGCTGCTGAAGAACGAGTTCCTGATGCAGATCTACTCCGACGTGCTGCGCCGGCCGCTGCACCTGATCGACTCCGACCAGGGCCCGGCGCTCGGCTCCGCGATCCACGCCGCGGTCGCCGCCGGCGCGTACCCGGACATCCGCGCCGCGGCCGCCGCGATGGGCAAGATCCGCCGGAACGTCTACACGCCGGACCCCGCGCGCGCGGACGCGTACGACGCGCTCTACGAGATCTACACCGAGCTGCACGAGCAATTCGGCCGGAGCAGCAAGTCCCTCCACCGGCTTCGCGCCATCCGTAACCAGGCGGTGAACTCATGACCATCCCGACCTCGCTGACCGAGACCGTGGCCAAGCTGCGGGCCGAGGTGTGCCTGCTGCACTCCGAGCTGACCCGCTGGGGCCTCGTCACGTGGACCAGCGGCAACGTCTCGGCCCGGGTGCCCGGTGCCGACCTTATGGTGATCAAGCCGAGCGGCCTGTCCTACGACGACCTGACGCCGGAGTCGATGGTCGTCTGCGACCTGGACGGCACCGTGGTGGACGGCACGCACGGCCCGTCCAGCGACACGGACTCGCACGCGTACGTCTACCGCGCGATGCCCGAGGTCGGTGGCGTGGTGCACACGCACAGCCCGTACGCGACGGCCTGGGCCGCACGCGGCGAGGAGATCCCCTGCGTGATCACCGCGATGGCCGACGAGTTCGGCGGCCCGATCCCGATCGGCCCGTTCGCGCTGATCGGCAGCGACGACATCGGCAAGGGCATCGTCGAGACGCTGTCCGGCCATCGCTCGCCGGCCGTGCTGATGCGCAGCCACGGGCCGTTCACCATCGGCAAGAACGCGAAGGCCGCGGTCAAGGCCGCGGTGATGTGCGAGGACGTGGCGCGTACGGTGCACTTCGCCACGCTCCGCGGCCCGGTCCAGCCGCTGCCGCAGCACCACATCGACTCGCTCTACGACCGGTACCAGAACGTCTACGGCCAGCGCCCGGCACCGGCTGCCTGATCATCTCACGGGGCCCCGGGACATCGGCGGATATGAGATCATCTGCCGATGATCCGGGGCTCTCGATCCATTACCAGGCGCACGCTTCTCACGGCTGTCCCGGCGGTCGCCGCCGCGACGGTGACGGCACCGCTCGCCGCGTCCGCCGCGGAACCGGCCACCGTCGGCATCTGGGGCGCGTCGCTCGTCGGCGGCGGCCCGAGCTTCGCGAACCAGACCATCCGCCACGTCGTCTACGCGTCCAGCGGGGGCACCGGGCCGCGGCTGCGCATCTCCAACCGGTTCGGCACCGAGACGCTGGTGCTTGGACACGTGGATCTGGCCGAGCAGAACCTCGGTGGCACCGCCAAGCCCGGCACCCATCACCGGGTCACGTTCGGCGGGGTGTTCCGGGCGGTGGTGCCGGCCGGTGCGGAGATCCTCAGCGACCCGGTCTTCATGACCGTCACCGCCGGCGTCAACCTGCTGGTCAGCATGTACGTGGCGAACGCACCCGGTCCGTCGGTGTGGCATCCGGCCGGGCTGACGCGGACGTACATCTCGACCACCGGCGATCACGCCGCCGACGATGACAGCACGGCGTTCCCGCCACCGGCGACGCAGGATGACACGCGGCACTTCCGGTGGTACTACCTGGCCGGTGTCGAGGTGACCAGCGCGAGCGCGACCGGGACGATCGTGGCGTTCGGCGACTCGCTCACCGACGGCTTCTCGTCGACCCCGCTGACCAACCGCCGGTACCCCGACTACCTGGCCCGCCGCCTGCACGCGGACACCGGTGGCGCGCCCCGGTTCGGCGTGGTCAACGCCGGCATCGCGGGCAACCGGGTGCTGCAGGACTCCGGGTCCGGCAGTGGGCTCAGCGCGCTCAACCGCTTCGCGCACGACGCGCTGTCGGCTCACCCGAACGTGCGCGCGGTGATCCTGCTGGAGGGGGTCAACGACATCAACGGCACGATCAACGGGCTGCCGGTCACCTCGTGGGACCTGCGGGCGGCCTATCAGACGCTGATCAACCAGGCGCATGCCCGCGGCATCGCGGTGTACGGCGGGACGATCTTGCCGTACGCCGGCTTCACCGTCGACGGCGTGGCGATACACACGCCGGCCCGGGAGGCGACCCGCGCGGCGCTGAACGGCTGGATCCGTACCTCGGGCGCGTTCGATGCGGTGATCGACTTCGACGCGGCGATGCGTGATCCGGCGGACCCCACCGCGCTGCTGCCCGCCTACGCGCACACCGATCACCTGCACCTGACCGACGCCGGCATGCAGGCGATGGCGGACACGGTGGTGGCCTCGGTCCCGCTCACCTGACCGCGCCCGCACCGACCGGGATTCCGATTTGCCGATTTTCCCGGATATGCACTGATCGCCCAGCACGATGGGGCTATGGGGATCAGGGACCGGTCGGTGGGGACCAAGATCGGGTCTATCGTGGCGTTCGCACTCGTCGCGCTGCTGGTGACGGGCGGGATGGCGATGTCCGCGCTGGACGGCGTGGCGGAGCGGGCCCGAGAGCTGGAACAGGCCTCCGTCTCCACCCGGCAGGCGCTCGAGGCGGACATGGCCCACGACGCCATCCGCGGCGACGTGCAGCGCGCGCTGCTCGCCGGCACCGAGGCGGAACGGCAGGAGGCGGCCACCGACCTCGCGGAGCACATCGAAATCATCACCCAGGCCGTCTCGGACTTCGTGACCGGAACGGAGGAGAGCGCCGCCGTGCACACGGCGGCGGCGGCCGTACTCCCGGAGATCGAGAACTACACGGCCCTGGCGACCCGGACGCTCGGTGAGATCACGGCGCCGGGTCAGGTGCCGCCCGGCTACGCCGCGTTCCTGGAGAGCTTCGGCGCGGTGGAGGACGGGCTGCCGACGGTCAGCGACGCGCTGGCTGCGGACGCCGCGGCCGCGTCCGCGGCGGTCCGGAGCCAGCGGTCCGCGGCGCTGTGGCGGGTCGCGCTGTCCCAGGCGGCGTGCGCGGTGCTGCTGGCCGTGCTCGCCTGGTTCGTGCTGCGGGCGATCCGGCGCCCGCTGGCGGAGGTCTGCGACGTGCTCGGCGCGCTCGCCGGTGGCGATCTGACCCGTCGTGCCACCGTGTCCTCCCGGGACGAGCTCGGCCGGATGGCCGGTGCGGTGAACGACGCGATCGAGAGCGTGCGGACCGCGGTCGCGGCGCTGGCCGGTTCGGCCCAGCGGGTGGGCGAGACCGCGCGGCGGATGGCGGACGCGTCCGGCCGGATCACCGCCGCGGCCGAGGGCGCGAGCACTCGGGCCGGCACCGCCACCGAGGCGTCCGCGCTGATGTCGGCCAACATCGGCACGATCGCGCAGGGCAGCACGGAGATGGGCGCGTCGATCCGGGAGATCTCGCAGAGCGCGAACGAGGCGGTCCGGGTGGCCGCGGAGGCGGCGACCGCGGCGGCCCGGACGAACGACACGATGGCGCAGCTGAGCGCGTCCAGCGCGGAGATCGACAACGTGGTCCGCAGCATCACCGCCATCGCGGCGCAGACGAACCTGCTGGCGCTGAACGCGACGATCGAGGCGGCCCGGGCCGGTGCGGCCGGCAAGGGCTTCGCGGTGGTGGCCGGTGAGGTCAAGGACCTCGCCCAGGAGACGGCCCGGGCCACCGAGGGCATCGTCGGGCAGGTGCAGGAGATCCAGGCGGACACGCTGGCCGCGCGCGAGGCGATCGCGCAGATCACCGGCATCATCGAGCGGATCAACGAGTTCCAGACCACGATCGCGGGCGCGGTGGACGAGCAGTCCGCGACGACCGGCGAGATGAACCGGAACATGTCGGAGGCGTCCGGGCGGGGCGACGAGATCGCGGGCACGATGGCCGAGATGTCCAGGTCGGTGCGGGTGACGCTGGAGGAGTCGGCGGCGACCCGCGAGGAGGCGGACCGGCTGACCGAGGTCGCTGCGGAGCTGGTGCAGGTCGCCGGTCACTTCCGCTGGTGAGGCCGTAACGATAGCCTTTCATTCACGTCCATCACAGGGCGATCTGGGTGAAACGGCCGCACAATGTGGCTATGGGTGACCGACTCGACGCTTATCGTGGCAAGCGGGACGCCCGGCGGACCCCGGAACCGATGCCGGGGCGGGTCCGGTTCGGGGCCGGCGACTCGTTCGTGATCCACCAGCACCATGCCCGCCGCCTGCACTGGGATCTGCGGCTGGAGCGGGACGGCGTGCTGGTCAGCTGGGCGGTGCCGCGTGGCCTGCCGCGCGACCCGCACCGCAACCACCTCGCGGTGCACACCGAGGATCATCCCCTGGAGTACGCCACGTTCGCCGGCGAGATCCCCCCGGGCGAGTACGGCGGCGGCACCATGAAGATCTTCGACCGTGGCCGGTACGAGGTGCAGAAGTGGGGTGACGACGAGGTCGTCGTGCTGCTCCGCGGCGATCGCGTGCACGGGCGGTACGCGCTCTTCCGGACCCGGGACCGGGACTGGATGATTCACCGGATGGACCCGGCGGACCCGGGCTGGACGCCGATGCCCGAGCATCTGCTGCCGGTCCGCCCGATCCCGGCCGCCCGGCTGCCGGCCGGTGACGCCGATTGGGCCTACGAGATGGAGTGGGACGGCGCCCGCGTGCTGGCCTGTGTGGAGGGTGGCCGGCTGCGCCTGCTGGACGCGGACGGGCACGACCTCGGCGGCGCGTTCGGCGAGCTGCGCGGGCTGGCGGAGGCGCTGGCCCCGACCGAGTGCGTGCTGGACGGCGTGGTGGTCGCGTTCGACCGGGAGGGGCACGTGAGCCGGGCGGCGCTGCGGTCCAGGCTCGAGGGCGCGGCACGGCGGCGGGCCGGGCGGGCGCCCGTACAGTTGCTGGTCTTCGATCTGCTGTGGCTGGAGGGGCGGTCCACGGAGGGCCTGGGCTATGCGGACCGGCGCTCGCTACTGGCCGATCTGGACGTGTCCGGCGAATCGTGGCAGACGCCGCCGTACTTCTCCGGTGGCGGCGCCTACGCGGTGGACGCGGCGCGTGCGCACGAGCTTCCCGCGGTCATCGCCAAACGACTGGACGCCCCTTACCGTCCGGGCTCCTGGCTGCGGGTTTCCGTGTGAACGGCTGCGGAGCGGAGTCGGTGGCAGCCGACCCCGCTCGACGCGTGAAGGCGAGCCTCGGGTTGATCGGCTGTCATGATGCCGATCTTGTCGCGGCATGGAAAGACGGTCACCCGCCACTTAAGCGAAACTTGAGGCGGCAAACCGACAAAGACCCCATAAGGGGTACGGAACCTGTCTGCTGTTCTAATTACGCAGAGTATTTTTCATGTTGCGGAAGTGATCCATGAGGCTGGTGCGGTGCCCGGTGCGACGCGGGGTCCGGGTCGGACGGTAGATCGATTGCGGTCGTCGTGCCCGCCTGCCGGTGGGTGTCGGCGCCGGCACTTCCGCAGCGTTTTCGCGCTGCCATCGGGAATCCCGCCGTACTCGGCGCCGCCCCGGGCGAATGACGCGCACCCGGGCGCGAGATGTCCGGCACATTGACGGCACTGAGAGCGGAAGATCGGGGCCGTGAGCTGGAGATCGTCACTCTTAGTACGGACTTGGATTGCCTCTGTTCTATCGGCGTCGCTGAGCCTATGCTCCCCCTTTGTCGGTGCAACTCCACCGGCGGCCCGCCCCGGCAGCCGGGGTGCGGAGATCAACGGCCCATGGGGAGGGCCGCGCGGGAACGGGAGCGCGAAGTCACTCAACCGGATATCGGGATCAGGTAAGAAAACGCGCGCCTTGCGCAAATCGGGCGCGGTCTGAGCATGTCCGTCCATCCGCGCTTGTGATGAACGGGAGGAGGGCCTTCATCGATGCACCGGGTGCCGCAGCACACCACGAGAAGGGTCCTCGCGATCCTTGTGAGCCTGGCGATCCTGGCTGCCGCGAGCGCTTGCGGCGGCGGCATGGAGGGTCCCCGGCCGGTTCCGGTCGGCGCCCCGCCGTCCCCGGCCGCGACCGCCGACACCGAACGGTCGAAGGCGGCCGACGCCGCACTCGCCGCCTACAACGGTTATATGCAGGCCGCCCAAAAGGCATCGGCGATCCCGGATCCGCGTCATCCCGATCTGCGCAAATACCTGGGCGATCCGCTATATGCGCGGGTACAGGCCGGAATCGGCCTCCTGGAGCGGGAAGGCGCGGTTCGGGAGGGGCGGTTGAAGATCAATCCGACGGTCACCGTTGTTGATCTAGAAAGCACACCGAAGACGGTTCAGATCCAGGACTGTGTCGACGGGACGGATTACAAAATGGTCTACCAAACGACGCGTTCGCCGGTACCCGACAAGCGGAACGTCCGCTACGTCGCCACCGCCACCGTGACGCTGTTCGACGAGGGCTGGCTGGTCACCCAGGGCCTGTCGCACGAGGACCAGCCGTGCTGACCCGCCGGACCCGCATCCGCCTGGCGCTCGCCACGCTGCTGGCCGGCGTGCTCGCGGCCACCGGCGTCATGACGATCCGCGGTCCCGAGGTGCTCGCCGCGCCGCCCACCTGTGAGAACACGCCGGATTCCACGGACTGCGGCCTCGGCGACGGCAACAGCACCACGCAGCCCGGAGGCCCCGCCGGCAACCCCGGCGGCGGCGGTGGCGGCGGGGGCGGCTGCTCGTGGCGCGACAAGCCGGTCGCCTGTTACATCGAGGGCGCCGGGTCGTTCAACGCGAACGACGGCTGCTACTACCGGGTCGCCGATCCGCAGTCGAACGCCACGCCCGAGGGTATGACGCACTACTGGAAGTCGTGCATCGACAACAACATGCTGCAGGACTCCGAGTTTCTGGCGGATCCGCCGGCTCTGGTGCCGCCGGACCCGGTGGAGATCGCCAACCGCATCCGGGCCGGCCTGACCATCGCGCCACCCGCGGTGAAGATCTCGCCGGCCAGTCCCGGCGTGCTGGGGCTGCCGGTGTGGATGCAGATCACCAACGACGCGTTCACCGCGCAGACGCCGCCGTCGGTGACGGAAGCGGGTCTGACCGTGACGCTGGTCGCGACGCCGAGCGAGGCGCGCTGGACGATGGGCGACGGCTCCACCGTCGTCTGCACCCACCGGGGCGACGCCTGGACCAGCGGCAACGGCACCGCCCGCTCGACGACCTGTGGATACCCGATGGCCGGTGCGAGTCTGGCCGGTTATCAGAAGGCGGGTGACTACCAGGTGACGGTCCAGACGTTCTTCGACATCAGGTGGTCCACCTCGTCGGACAGCGGCGAACTGGCCGATGTCGCGAGCCCGGCCACGACCGTGGACTACACCGTGAACGAGCTCCAGGTGGTGAATCGATGACGATGGCGCAGACGCGTCCCGCCCCAGGTCAGGCCGACGCGCCGATCGCTCCGCCGAAGGTGGTGCGGCAGCGGCGTACCCGTCCGGGTCTGCTCGGCCTTGCTCTTCTGCTGGTGGCGCTGGGCGGTCTCGCCGCCGCGTACGCGGTGAACTCGGTGCGGGCGACCGGTGAGTACCTCGGGGTCGCCCGGCCGGTCGCGGTCGGCGCGCAGATCGCGCCGGAGGACCTGATGATCGTGCAGCTCGGCGGCGGTCAGGGCCTCACCCCGATCGCCGCGTCGGACGCGGTCAACGTGGTCGGCAAACGGGCCGCCGTGGCGCTCTCGCCCGGCAGCCTGCTCACCCCCGACCAGATCACCGACAAGCAGCTGCTCGGCCCCGGTCAGCAGCAGATCGCGCTGGGCCTGTCCCCGCAGGAGGTGCCGGCCCGCTCGCTGCGGCCCGGCGACAAGATCCTGCTGGTCGGCGCGCCCGCGAACCAGAACGCGGCACCGGCCGAGGCCACCCGGTTCCAGGGCGTCGTGGTCGACACCGTGCGGCCGGACGCGAACAACCCGGGCTCCGGCAACATGACCGTGGTCTACGTGTCCGTCGCCGAGAAGGACGCGGCCGCCGTGGTGCTGCTGCATGCGCAGCGGCGCATCTCGGTCGTGCTGCAGAGCGGGTCCTGATCGTGGCGATCATCGCGTTCGTCTCGCCGAAGGGCTCGCCCGGCGTGACCACCACGGCCCTGGCCTGCACGCTCTCCTGGCACAGCCGAGTTGTGCTGGCCGAGTGCGACCCGGCCGGTGGCTCGCTGATGGCGGGATACCTGGGCGGCGCGCTGGAAGGGCCGCGCGGCATCGGCGAGCTGGCCGTCTCCGAGCTGCGGGACGGCCGTCTGGAGCAGGACTTCTGGGGTCAGCTGGTCGACCTGGACGCGCCGAAGCGGCAGCGCCTGCTGCTGCCCGGCCTGGCGAACCCGGCACAGGCCGGCAGCCTGACGCCGCTCTGGGGCCGGTTCGCGGACTTCTTCACCCGGCTCGAGTACGAGAACCCGGGCTTCGACGTGCTGGCCGACTGCGGCCGGCTGCACGTGGCGAACCCGCCGTGGCCGGTTCTGCGCGCCGCGTCCGCGGTGCTGGTGGTCACGTCGGCCCGGCTGCCGGACCTGTCGAACGCGGCGGCCACGCTCGAGGCGATCGGCCGCGACCTGCGCGACAACGGCGTACCGCCGGGGACGGTGCGGCTCGTGGTGGTCGGCGGCGGACACGGCAAGGGTGAGATCAGCCGGGCGCTGGGCGTGCCGGTCGCGGCGCACCTGCCGATCGACCGGCAGACCGCGCAGGTGCTCAGCTACGGCGGTACGGTCCGGGGGCGGCGGCCGCTGATGCGCGCGGCGGCGGCGCTTGAGATGCCGGTCCGGTCCATGGTGGACCGGCGGCGGGCGCGCTCCACGTGGAACACCATGGTCGCGCCGATGCCATCGATGCCCCAGCCGGCCCAGTCGGCGGCACCGCACGCCCCGGCGACACACCAGACGCAGCCGACGGCGACGCACCCGGCTCATCCGGCGTTCACGGCTCAGGCCGCTGCGCACCAGACGCCGCAGGCGCAGCCCTCGGCGCACCACACGCCGCACGCGCAATCGGCGGCGCATCAGGGTCCGACGGCGTCGCTGCCGGTGCGGCAGCCTCCGGCCGCTACGCACCAGGAGCCGGCTCCCGCACCCCAGGCCGCGACGCCGGCTCAGCAGGTCGCGACGCCGGCTCAGCAGGCCGCGACGCCGGCTCAGCAGGCCGCGACGCCGGCTCAGCAGGTCGCGACGCCGGCCCACCAGACGGCGATCCCGGCCTATCAGACGGCGAACCCGGCCGATCAGACCGCAGATCCCGCGCATGGGACCGGCATCCCGGCGCAGCCAGGTCCGTCCGCCGCGGCCCCGGCAGCGGCCTCCGCGCAGGCCACGGCACCGGCGTCCTCGGCGTCGCCGCAGGTGCCGGGCATGCGACCGGCTCCGGACGCGCCGCAGGAAGGAGCCACACCGGCGCCGGCGTCGAGTCTGTGGCAGGGGCCGGCGGTCCCGCAGCAGGCGCAGCGGACACCGCACACGCAGCGGCGGCCGGATCAACCGGTGCCGCCGCCCACCAGGAACGGAAGCCCGAACGGGTCGCACCCCGCCCCGGACGGCCCGATCACGGAGGAGCTGCCGCGTGCGGTTTGAGCCACTGTCCCAGGACCCCCGGCCGGTCCCGCCACCGGCGAACGGGAACCCGCCGGCCAACGGCGGGCACCCGGCGTTCCCGGCGCAGGCGTTCAACATCGCGCCGCAGCCGGCCGGTGCCACCATGGCGCCGCCGGTCTCGCCCGCCCCGGCCGGCACGCCTCGCCGGGACTGGTCCGTGGTCAAGGAGCTGCGCCGGCGGCTGAGCGAGCGGATCACCGTCCTGGAGCGCGGCCAGAACCTCACGCCCGAGGAGGAACGGCGGGAGCGGGAACGGCTCGCGATCGGGATCGTCGCCGAGTACGCGGACGGCCAGCGCCGCACCGGCACGCCGATCTCCGCGGCCGAGGAGCGCGTGCTGCTCGACCTGGTCACCGCGGAGATGGTCGGTCTCGGCCGGCTCCAGCGGCTGCTCACCGACCCGTCCATCGAGGAGGTGCACGTGCTCGGCTGCGACCGGGTGCGGATCACCCGGCGCGGTGGCGGCGTCGACTGGGGCGAGCCGATCGCGGACAGCGACGAGGAGATGATCGAGACGATCCAGGCCGCCGCGCGCCGGGCCGGCGCCACCGAGCGGTCGCTGTCCACCTCCAAGCCCACGCTCGACCTGCAACTGCCGGACGGCAGCCGGCTCGCCGCGGTCTACCTGGTCAGCCGCCGCCCGTACGCGGTGATCCGGCGGCACAACACGCTGGACGTGACGCTGGACGACATCGCGGGCAGCCGCGCCGACCTGGACGAGATGCTCGACCCGCTGCTGCGCGACTTCCTCCGCGCCTCCATGCACGCCGGCCTGAACATCATGGTCGCCGGCCTGGCCGGTGCCGGTAAGACCACGGTGATCCGCGCGCTGATGCGGGAGATCGCGCCGGACGAGCCGTTCGTGCTGCTGGAGGAGAGCCGCGAGCTGCTGCCCGCGCGGGACGAGAACGGCTACCACCGGGCCGTGATGAGCTTCGAGGCGCGGGAGGGTCACGGCGAGCGCGGCCCGGACGGCCGCCCGGCCGGTGAGGTGACGATCGCCGACCTGATCCCGCTGTCGCTGCGGATGGGCGTGCTGCGGATCATCGTCGGCGAGGTCCGGTCCCGGGAGATCGTCCCGATGCTGCAGGCGATGACCACCAGCCGCGGCTCGATGTGCACGATCCACGCGCGTACGTCGAGCGGCGTGCTGGAACGCATCATCGAGCTGGCGCTGTCGCACGGCCGCGAGATGACGGTCGAGATGGCCCGCCGGATGGCCGGCAACGCGCTCGACCTGATCGTCTACGTCACGGTCGAGGACGAGACCGCGATCGGTGGCCGCAAGCACCGCTTCGTCTCGCACGTCGAGGAGGTCATCGGCATGGGCGAGGGCGGCCGGCTCTCCACCACCACGGTCTTCGGCCCGGGCCGGGACGGCCGCGCGATCCCGATGCACCTGCCCGAGCGGGTCCGTGACCAGCTGCTGCGGATCGGTTACGACCCGCGCCTGCTCAGCCGCTACATCGACGCGAAGACCGGCGCCTGGCGCCGCCCCCGGGTGAGCCTGCTGAGGCCGGCGTCATGAACCAGACGGCGAGCCTTTCGCTGATCGCGGCGCTGGCCGGTGCCGCGATCGTCGGCGGCCTGATCCTGGCCGGGGTGGCGCTCTTCGGCCGGCCCGGCCCGCGCGGCCCGGACTCGCCGCTGACGGTCCGGGTGCGGCAGCTGTGGAACGGCGCCGACCCGAGCGCGTCCGGCCGGCGGCGGCATCACGCGATCATCGTGGCCGCGTTCGCCGGTGGTGCGCTGGCCTGGCTGCTCACCGGGCTGCCGGTGGCCGGCGTGCTGGTCGGCATCGCGATCCCCGGAGCGCCCTGGCTGTTCACCGTGGGCCGGGCGGAGCGGCGCAACATCGCGCGCGTCGAGGCGCTCGGCGAGTGGACCCGCCGGCTGAAGGACGTCTCCAACATCGGCCAGGGCCTCCAGCAGGCGATCGTGAGCACGGCGGCGACCGCACCGGACACGATCAACAACGAGGTGCGCACGCTCGCCGCCCGGCTCCGCGCCGGTGAGAACCCGAGGGACGCGCTGCTGCTGTTCGCGGACGAGATGGGCGATCCGGTCGCGGACCAGGTGGTGGCCGCGCTTATCCTGCACCTGACGGACCGCGGCGAGCGCCTCAGCGACGTGCTGAGCTCGATCGCCGCCGGAGCTGCCGCCGACGTCGCCACCCGGCGCGAGGTGGAGGCGAAGCGCACGCAGCCACGGTTCGCGGTCCGCTTCCTGACCGGCGTGACGCTGCTCGTGCTCGTGATCGGCCTGCTCAACCCCGAGTACATGCGGCCGTACGGAACCGTGGTCGGTCAGGTCATCATGGGCTCGCTCGGCGCCGCGTTCGTGGCGCTGCTGGCCTGGGTCCGCGGAATGAGCATGCCGCCGGTCGTGCCCCGGTTCCTGAACGCACCGCGGACCGAGGAGGCGCTCCGATGATCGCCCCGTTCGGCCTCGTGCTCAACACCGACCTGGCGATCGCGGTCAGCGGCGGTGCGGCCGTCGGCGCCGGCGTGTTCCTGTTAGTCCGCGAGCTGCTCCCGGCGACGCCCGCGCTCGCGCCCGCGCTCCGGCGCCTGCACCGGGAGACGCGCGCGCCGGCCGCGGAGATCCGTCGTCGCCGGCGCCTGGACTGGCTCGGCGGCCTGGCCCGCTGGCTGCGCCCGCCGCAGCAGGAACTGGAACTGCTGGGCCGCACACCGGAGCAGTACGCGCTGTCCATCCTGGTCTCCGCGCTGGTCGGTCTGGTCGCGCCGGTCGTCTCGCTGACCTTCATGGCCGCGGCCGGGATCCGGCTGCCGTTCGTGGTGCCGGTCTTCGCCGGGCTGCTGTGCGCGGCCGCGGCGGCCTGGCTGGCCCACCAGGACGTGCTGACCAAGGCCGAACGCGCACGCCGCGAGTTCAGCCGGGCCGTCTGCACCTACCTGGACTTGGTCGCGCTGCAGATCTCCGCGGCGCACGGCCCGGTCCAGTCCCTCGAACAGGCCGCCGAGATCTGCGACGGCTGGGTGTTCGAACGCATCCGGGAGGCGCTGCACATCGCACAGCTGCAGATGCGCTCTCCCTGGGAGGAACTGCGTGAGCTGTCCGAGCGCATCGGCGTGCCCGAGCTGGGTGACGTCGGCGCGATCATGCAGTCCTCCGGCACCGAGGGCGCTCAGGTGCACGACACCTTGCGCAGTCGCGCCGACGCTCTGCGTGACCAGATCCGGACCGAGGCGCTCGCCCGGGCCGAGGGCGTGACCAGCCGGCTCGACATCCCCGGTGCCCTGCTCGTCTTTATCCTGCTCGGTTTCGTCCTGTTCCCGTTCATGGCCAGGGTCTGACCACAACCCCCGAAGGGAGGGCCCGCAATGCCTCTGCTCATTCAGGCATACGTCGCCGTAACCACCCGGCTCGCGCAGCTCAACAGCCCCGAGAAACGAGACCGCGGCGAGAGCCCGGTCTCCACAGTGATCATCATCGCCGGCCTCGCGGTTCTCGCCATCGGCGTGCTCACCTGGGCAGGCCTCAAGGCCAGGGACTACATGGACCACAACACCGGTGTCATCCCGCCCGTGCCGGCGGGCGGAGCCGGTTGATCGCCTGCTGATGACAAGGCGCATCACTGCCCGCCGCGTGCGGTCCATTCGGGACCGCGCGCGGCCGGTGCGTGCCCGGGAGCGGCTCCGGTCGCAGCGCGGCGCCTCTCCGATCGAGCTCGCCATCCTGATGCCGGTCATCCTCTTCATGCTGTTCGGGGCCATCCAGATCGCCGCGGTGTACATGGCCCGGGCGACCGCGCTCTCCGCCGCCCAGACCGCGGTCGGTACCCAGCGGCTGTACGACGCGGACGAGGGCTCCGGCCGGACCCGCGCGCTCGCCTTCATCCAGACCGCCGGCGACTGGCTCACCAAGCCCACGGTCACCGTCGTCGTCGACGACGTGAACGGCGTGGTCAGCTGCGACGTCACCGGCAACGCGCTCACCGTCGTCCCGGGCTGGACGATCACGGTCACCCAGTCGGCGAGCGGGCCGATCGAGCGCGTCACCGCGCCGGGCGGTGCACCGTGATCCGCCGCGCCGACCGCGGGTCGGTCTCGGTCGAGGTCGCGATCCTCACGCCCGCGTTCATCGCGCTGATCGTGACCGCGTTCGTGGTCGGCCGGACCGCCACCGCGGCGAACGCGGTGGACCTCGCCGCGCACGACGCGGCCCGGGCCGCGTCCATCTCCCGGAACGTGACCGACGCGGACGCGGCCGCCCGGGCCGCGGTGCAGGCGGCACTGGCCCAGCAGGGCCTGACCTGCGTGAATTCCAACGTCATCGACTACGGTACGCCGAACTCGCTGACCCGCGCGTTCGGTACGCCGGTCGGCCAGCCCGCGTCCGTGGTGGTGACCGTGACGTGCGTGATCTCGTTCGCGGATCTCGGCTTCCCGGGCGTACCCGGTAACCGGACGCAGCAGGCCCGCTATGAGTCGGTGCTGGACACGTACCGGAGCCGGTCATGATTTTTGATCATCGAGATCGCGGCCGGGTGAGCATCTTCCTGGCGATCACGCTCTTCGCCGTACTCGTGATCATCGGCCTGTCGTTCGACGCGTCCGGGCGGCTGCGCACGCTGCAACGCGCCAACAACCTGGCGGCGGAGGCGGCCCGCGCCGGCGGCCAGCAGATCGACGTCGAGGCGGCGATGAGCGGCGGCCAGAAGGTCGTCGACATGAACGCGGCCGCGGTGGCCGCACGCGCCTACCTGGACCGGGCCGGCGTGGTCGGCAGCGCCACCTGGATCACCCGGGGGGCCGGCTGCGCCGACACCGCGCGCTGCCTGCGGGTGGACGTGCGGATGACGTACCAGATGGTGATGTTGCCGGTCTTCGGCTTCCCGGAGACGGTCACCGTCAACGGCAGCGCCACCGCGGAACTCCTGACCGACGAGGACATCTGACCCACGAGAGAAGGCGACGGGGCATGACCAGCACACAGATCTCCGTACCGCGGAGGATCGGGCGGATCGCGACCGGACTGGCCGGGCTCGTGCTGCTCGTCGGCCTGCTGGGCGGCGCGCCGGTCGCGCTCTACGCGGTCGCGGGCAACCCGATCCCGGACCAGCTGCCCACGCTCGACCAGGCGATCAATACGCTGACCAGCCCGGACGACGGGCAGCTCTTCCTCCGCGCGC
Organism: Catenuloplanes indicus; assembly: GCF_030813715.1. Lineage (NCBI taxonomy): Bacteria > Bacillati > Actinomycetota > Actinomycetes > Micromonosporales > Micromonosporaceae > Catenuloplanes > Catenuloplanes indicus. The sequence goes on along the minus strand of NZ_JAUSUZ010000001.1, from coordinate 3,511,960 downwards.
TCGCGCTGGTCGGCTGGCTCGGCTGGCTCACGTTCGCGCTGTCCGTGCTGGTCGAACTGGTGGCGATGATCCTGCGCGTGCCGGCGCCGCACCTGCCCGGCTTGCGCACCCAGCAGCGGATGGCGACCGCGCTGCTGGCGTCCGTCACGCTGATCGTCTCCACCGGCGCCGCCGCCTCCGCGTCCGCGCTCGGCCTCGGCGCCACGCACGCACCGGCCACCGGCTTCGCGCCCGCGGCGGCGCCCAGCATCGGCATCCCGGGCGACACGCCGCTGCACGTCGGCTACCAGAGCGCGGCACCGGCGTACACCGCCGGGTTCGGCCCCGCACCGGCCACACCGGACCTGTCCGGCGCCGGTTTCAGCGCCCCGGACGGGTGGGAACGGGGCCCCTGGAGCGGCACGCCGGGGGCCGGCCCGATGCACGCGGCGGCCGGGAACAGCACCGCGGGGGAGGCCGGCGGCGGCCAGGCCTATCGGGCACCGGCCAAGGAGGCACAGCCGGGCGACCCGATGTACCGGGTCGAGCAGGACGACTACCTGGGTACGATCGCGGACCGCTACCTCGGCGACTTCGAGCGCTACCCGGAGCTGGCGCAGCTCAACGGCATCGCCGACCCGGACCGGATCGAGGCCGGCGACTTCCTGCGCCTGCCGGAGAACGCCCGGGACCGCGGCGTACGCGAGCACGCGACCGGCCTGGTCGACGCGCCGCCACCGGTCACCGCCCCGGCGCCCGGCGGCGTGGCCGGCCCCGGCGGGCCCGCGCCGGAGAAGCCGGAACCCGCGCCGGAGAAGCCGGCGCCCGCACCCGAGCCGGCCGCGTCCGGCACCGCCACGCCCGGAAAGCCGGCGCCCGGCCCGGCCGCCACCACGCCGGCTCCCGGGTCGAACGCGACCACACCGGCGCCCGGCGGTCACACCACACCGGCGCCGCCGGCGCATCACGGCGAGGACCCGCTCGGCGGTCTCAACGGCGCCAAGGGCCTGGACGGCAACGACCGCGGTCCGCTTCCGCTCGCGGTCTCCGCGGTGCTGGCCGCGGCCGCCGTGGTCGGCGCCCAGGTCGGCGCGCTTCTCGGCCTCCGCGACCGTCGCCGCCCACGCCACTGACGACATCGGGCCCGGACGGCGCGGAACGAAAACCTTTCAAGCTGCTGTGCCCGCTTCCGGCGTGGTGGCGTTTCGGTGCTCCCGCGGGCACCGGTCCCGCCGTGATCCTGGAATGCGAAGCGGCCGCCCCGGATCCGGGGCGGCCGCGCACGGGGGCGGTCAGAGACCGAGAATGCGGTCCAGGAAGTCGCGCTGGCGGCGGACCAGGACCCGGAGCTGCTCGGTGTCGCCCTGACCGGTGGCCGAGCCGCCGAGCGCCTCGCGCTGCTGGGTGATCGCCGCGTTCAGCGCGGCCACGACCTCGTCGATCAGCGTGCCCGCGTCCGACGCGGCCTGCGCCGGGTCGTCCACGAAGCGGAGCTGGACCTCCCGCCACCGGTCGCGGAAGTCGCCGGCCGTGCCCGCACTGAAGAACGCGGCCAGCGCCGGCTGCTCCGGCACGTCACCGGGAAGCAACTCGACCGGCTCGTCCACGGTGGCCGGCGTCTCCCGCGCGTCGGCCGGCACCGGGATCGGCTCGATCGGCACCGCCGCTGTCCCGGCCGCACCGGCAGACTCCCCGTCGATCCGGCCGTCGCCGTCCCGATCGTTCGAGATCGGCTCCGCGTCGGGCCAGCCGTCGCCGTCCCGGTCCTTCGCGGTGGGCGCGGCGCCGGTGTGGTCGTCGCCGTCGCGGTGCCCGGCCGACCGGTCCCTGATCGCGGCACCGGCCACGGCGGCACCCGCGGCGGCACCGGCCGCGACGCCGAGCGCCGCGGTCTCCGCGGCGTGCGACCGCGTCTGCTCCTCCTCGGGCCGGTCCTCGTCGGCGAGGCGCTCGGAGGAGCGGTTCGGATCGTCCGCGGTGCCGAGGCCCTCGGCGGCGGTCACGCCCTCGGCCCGGAGCGGCTTGTCCGTCCCGGCCTCGCCGGTGGCCGGGCCGAAGCCCTCGACCGGCTCCGTGTCACGACCGTCCGCGGGGCCGAAGCCCTCCCGGTCGGCGTCGGTGCCGTCGTCGTGGACGCGGCCGAACTCCGACGGGCTGCCGGCCGGCTCACCGGCGCGGCCGAATTCGTGCGGCGACTGCGCCGCGCCGTCGGTGGTATCGCCGGAGTCGTCCGTCGCGAACGCCGGGTCGTCGCCGGTCCGCCCGTACTCGTGGGGCGACTGCGCCGCGTGCTCGTGGCCGGTGTCGTCCGGCGACGGCGTCGTGTCGTCATCGGTGGCGTCGGCCGTGCGGCCGAAGTCGTGCGGGGCCTGGGCGTCGCCGTCGAATCCCGCCGGGTCGCCCGTCGTGACCGGCGTGCCGAACGCGTCGGACGAGGCCGGCCGTACCGTCGCCGTCGTGTCCGGGTCGTCCGTCTCGCGGCGTGCGGCCAGCTCCGACGCCGCCACCGCGCCGCCCACCGTGGCCGCGCCGAACGCGGTCTCCTGCGGCACCGGCTCGACGAACACCGGCTCCTCGTCGTCCCGGCGGTCCGGTATCACGTCTACGTCGACCGGCTCGCCGGTCCGGCGCGCGCTGTCGTCGTCGTGACCGTCCCGGTCGGTGTCCGGTACGCGGTCGGTCACGTCGTTCTCGCCGGAGCTGCGCGGGACCGGCACCGGCTCGGAGCGGACGGTGCCGGCGGCGCCGTCGTCGGTCGCGGTGTCGTCGTTCTTGTCGTCGTCAGGCCTGGAGTGGGACTCGCTCTGGAAGAAACGCATCGAAGGATCTCCTCACCGGTGGCTGGTGTGGGTGTTCTCGGTAGAACTGGCGGGAGAAACCGGCGGCACCGGATCGGCTTCGAGCAGCTCGCCGAAGAGTGCGCGGTAGTGAACGAGGGCCTTGCGCAGCTGCTCGGTGCTTGCCTCACCACGGGCGCTGGCGACGCTGATCCCGTGCGCGTCCCGATAGTGGCCGAGCGTGTTCGCGTGCTCGACCGAGAGGTGGCTGAGCTGCTGTTCGTAGTTCTCCGTAGGATATCCGCGCTCGGCAATCAACTGGGTCACAAGTTCATCAGCTTCGGCCACTGCCTCGACCGGCGAGTCGATGAACATGGCCTGGACCCGTTCCCACTCGGTGGTGTACCGGGTGCGGGATTCCGCGCTCAGTGGCGTCAGCGTCAGCTCGGCGTGCCGGCGCTCGCGTTCGAGCAGTTCCTTCTCGGCGGCCTCGCGGCTGCCGGACTCTTCCACGGTGCGGTCGTACTCGGGCCCGAAGCGTTCCTGGAGCCGCCGGCGGGAGCGGTTGCGGCCGAGGAAGACGGCGGCGGCCGCGACGGCGAGCACGATGACGGCGACGACGATGAGGACGGCGATCTGCGTACCGGACATGGTTTCCTCCTTCCCCGGGCTAATGCCCGGCGGAACGTGATCCCCAATCCACCTTCCGCGGGTTTGTTCGCCGCGCCCGGCGGTGACCTGACCGAAAGATTGATCAATGCCTGTTCACTCCCGGTCAGCGTGCGGTGTCGCATTCCCTGTCCGTCTACTTGCACCACCGGCAAGGTAGTGCGGGCGCCGTCGATTACGTATCCTGCCCAGCGGGGAAGGCGCCGCGTCGGCCCTGCCGAACCCCTCAGCGGACGAGGTCTGATGAACATCCGGAACTGGTCGATCCGATCGAAGATCATCTCGCTGGTGTCGGTGCCGCTCGTGGCGCTGCTGGCCCTCTGGGTCTTCGCCACCGTGCTGACCGTCGACCCGGCGCTGCGCCTGCTGGCGTCGCAGGACGTGCTCGACGGGGTGGGCCGTCCCGGCGAGGAGCTGGTGGCGGAGCTGCAGCAGGAGCGCCGGCTGTCCCTGGTCTATCTGGCCGGCACCGCGAGCACGCCCACCGCGCGGCAGGACAGCGTGGCGCTGACCGAGCAGCGGGAGCGTACGGACGCCGCGATGGCCTCGTTCCGGGAGCTGTCCGCGGAGCACGCGGACGCCGCTGAGGAACTGGGCCGCCGGCTGGAGACCGCGTACACGTCGCTGGACGCGGTCCCGCGGCAGCGCGCGTTCGTCGACTCGCGCGAGGTGGACAAGCCGGGCGCGCTGCGGTTCTACAGTGCGGTGATCGGCGACATGTTCAAGGTCTTCGACCTGGTCAGCCAGTACGACGACCCGGTACTCAGCCGCCGGGCGAACGCGATGGCGCAGCTCGGCCAGGCCCGTGAGGTGCTCGGCCAGGTGGACGCGCTGGTCGCCGGCGCCTCCACGGCCGGCCGGTTCCAGATCAGCGAGCACGGTCAAATGGTGCAGATAATCGGTACGTATCGGTACCTGTACGACACCGCGGTGGCCGATCTCGACGCGGAGACGCGGCAGCGCTACAACCTGTTGATCCAATCGCCGGTCTTCGAGCGCATGAACAACATGGAGAACGCGCTCATCACGTCCGGCGCGGACGGCAAGGCGGTGCCGATCGGGCTGACCCAGTGGACCCGCACCTACGACCAGGTCGCGTTGCAGCTGCGCGGCTTCGAGCAGTTCACCGCGGACCGCGCGGCCGAGGACGCGGTCCCGCTCGCGGTCCGTACGCTCGGGCTGCTCGCCGTCGCCGGTCTGCTCGGCCTGGCCGCGATCGTGCTGTCCCTGGTGATCTCCGTCAAGGTCGGCCGGTCCCTGATCAAGCGCCTGTCCGAGCTGCGCGCCGCCGCCACCGACCTGGCCGGTCACCGGCTGCCCGAGGTGGTCACCCGGCTGCGGCGCGGCGACGAGGTCGACGTGACCGCGGAGACGCGCAGCCTGGAGTTCGGCACCGACGAGATCGGCCAGCTCGGCAACGCGTTCACCGAGGTCCAGCGCACCGCGGTGCAGGCAGCGGTGGACGAGGCGGCGCTGCGCCGCGGCCTCAACGACGTCTTCCTCAACATCGCGCGGCGCAGCCAGACGCTGCTGCACCGCCAGCTCGCGCTGCTGGACCGGATGGAGCGCCGGGTCACCGACCCGGACGAGCTGGCCGACCTGTTCCGCGTCGACCACATGGCGACCCGCATGCGGCGCCACGCGGAGGACCTGGTGATCCTCGCGGGCGCGGTCCCGGGCCGGGGCTGGCGCAACCCGGTCCCGATGATCGACGTGGTCCGTGGCGCGGTCTCCGAGGTCGAGGACTACGCGCGCGTCGACATCGGCGTGGCGGACGACGTCGCGGTGGTCGGCCGCGCGGTCGGCGACGTGATCCACCTGCTGGCCGAGCTGATCGAGAACGGGACGTCGTTCTCGCCGCCGCACACCCGGGTCCGGGTCGGCGGCCAGCCGGTGCCGAACGGGTACGCGATCGAGGTGGAGGACCGCGGCCTCGGCATGACACCCGAGGAACTGGCCGACGCGAACCGCCGGCTCGCCGAGCCACCGGAGTTCGACCCGGCGAACAGCGCCCGCCTCGGCCTGTTCGTGGTCGCCCAGCTGGCCGCGCGCCACCAGATCCAGGTCAGCCTGCGCGCCTCGCCCTACGGCGGTGTGTCCGCGGTCGTGCTCGTCCCGAGCGAGCTGGTGACCGTCGTCGAGCCGGCGCTGCCCCGGTTCGCCGTGGCGCAGCCGGTCACCCCGCCGCAGAACGGCCGCACGGCGGTCGACGCCCGCCCGGCGCAGCCGCGTGAGATCGAACCCGCGCGCAGCGCCCGGCCGGTGGGTGAGACGATCGGCACGGTCGTGGTCGATGGGATGGAACTCCCCGGGCGCCGGTCGACGAAACGCCGCAAGGCGGCCCCGATCGCAGCCATCACATCGGACACGGAGAATAGGACGACAGAGGACGGCGAGGACGCGCCGACGCTCGCCATGCCGCAGCCGGGGCGGGAGACGACGGACGCGAACCCGGGGGACGACCCGGAGGAGACCACCACGATGGACGGCCTGCCCAAGCGCGTGCGCCAGGCGAACCTGGCACCGCAGCTCCGCCCGGGGCGTGCCGCGGCGCCCCCCGCGCCGGCGGAGGCCGCACCGCGTACCCCTGATCAGGTCCGCAGTTTGATGTCCGCGCTCCAGGCGGGCACGAAGCGCGGCCGGCGCGCGGCCGAGGCGATGACCGCCGGCCAGGCGGTACCGCAGCAGCGGAGCGAGGCCGTGCGCGCCACCGCGACGCCGCCGCCCGGCGCGGTGCTGACGCCGGCCCCGGACGCCGAGATCCCCACGGTCGGCACGCCGACGACCGTGCAGTCCAGCGCGGCCGTGGAGAACGACGCGGCAGAGCACAGCACGCACCAGGTGACAGACAGGGACGCATAAGTGGCACAGCAGATGACCTCCTCCGCCAACCTCAACTGGCTGCTCGACGACCTGATCGACCGGGTCCCGACGGCGCACCAGGCGGTGGTGCTCTCCTCCGACGGCCTGCTGATGGGCTCGTCGCGGAGTCTGAGCCGGGAGGACGCGGAGCACATGTCCGCGATGGCGGCCGGCTTCCAGAGCCTCGCCAAGGGCGCCAGCCGCCACTTCGGCGCCGGTCCGGTTCGGCAGACCGTGGTCGAGATGGAGTCCGCGTACCTGTTCGTGACCGCGGCCGGGGCGGGTGCGTGCCTCGCCGTGCTCGCCGCGTCGGACTCCGACATCGGGCTGATCGCGTACGAGATGGCCATGCTCGTCACCCGGGTGGGGCAGACCATGAGCGCCACCCAGCGAACCCCGGGGGTGCACACTGATGCGGGATAGACCACCGGACATGCCGCGGCGGCCGGACGAGCCGGAGACGCACTGGATGGACGACGACGCCGGCCCGGTCGTCCGCGCCTACGCGGTGACCGGCGGCCGGGTGCGCCCGGTAGCCGGCGGGTTCGACCTGGTGGCGTTCGTCGTCTCCCGGGGCGGGGAGAACGCGTGGCCGGCCCACCTGAGCCCGGAGCAGCGCGCGATCCTCGCAGCCTCGCGGGAGCCGCTCTCGGTGGCCGAGGTGGCCGCGAAACTGAACCTGGCGCTCGGCGTGATCCGGGTCCTCCTCGGCGACCTGCTGGCCGCCGACCTGATCTCCATGTACGAGCCGCCCGCGGCTCGCCGGCATGACGAAGACATCCTCAAGGCGGTTGTTAATGGGCTCCGTGCGCTATGACGAGCAGTCGGTCACCGTACCGACGGCTCTCAAGATCTTGATCGCGGGTGGCTTCGGCGCCGGGAAGACCACGCTGGTCGGCTCCGTCAGCGAGGTCCGGCCACTGCAGACCGAGGAGGTGCTGACCGGCCTCGGGCTGGACGTGGACGACACGTTCGGCGTCGAGCAGAAGGGCACCACCACGGTCGCGATGGACTTCGGGCGCATCACGATCAGCGAGGACCTGCAGATCTACCTGTTCGGCACGCCCGGCCAGGACCGGTTCTGGTTCCTCTGGGACGAGCTGGCGTTCGGCGCGCTCGGCGCGGTCGTGCTGGCCGACACCCGGCGGCTCGCGGACTGCTTCCCGTCCGTCGACTACTTCGAGCAGCGCGGCACGCCGTTCGTGGTCGCGGTCAACATGTTCGAGGGGCACAAGCAGATCACCGAGGCCGCGCTGCGGACCGCGCTCGACCTCGACCCGGAGGTGCCGATCGTGCTGTGCGACGCCCGGGACCGCCGGTCCGGCAAGAGCGTGCTGATCGCGCTGGTGGAGTACGTGGCCGAGCGCCGCGGCCTCAGTCTCGCCGGAGCGCCGTCGTAGGCGTTCCGGCGCCGAAGATCAGCAACGGCCGCAGCGCGTCGGCGCGGCGCCGGGGTAGCGCGCCGCGGGCCACCAGGTCCTCCGGTGAGCCGAACGGCCCGCCGCGCGCGCGTTCCGCGGCCAGGTCGTGGGCCATCTCGGCGGTCACCCCGGGCAGCGTCACCAGCAGCGCCTCCGGCACGGCGTTCACGTCGAGCAGGCCACCGTCGTCGTACCAGCGGATCAGGTCCGGCCGGCCGATGCCCAGCTCGGCCGCGATGTCCGGCCGGTAGGTGAGGATCTGCCGGGCCTGCTGCCGGTTGGCCTCCCGCACCTCGTCCGCGAGGACCTCGCCGGTCGCGCCGCCGGCCGGCCGCGGGACGAACGCCAGCAGCACTCCGTGCAGCGCGCCGGCCAGCATCGGGACCACCACGCAGATCGCCATGTAGACGTCCCAGACGGAGACCAGGTCGCTCTCCGGGTCGAGCTTGCCGCTCTCGATGAGCACGATCATGCCGACCAGGCACATCGCGTAGAGGACGGCGGCGGCGCCGTGCCCCCAGCTGCGCCGCACCCAGGCCACGATGCCGATGACCAGCCAGGTCAGCCAGCCGAGCGACCCGAACGCGATGCCGCCGAACAGGACGGCCTTCATCCAGGCCCGGCCGGACAGGTCCACCCGCCGGGCGGCCGGAGCGGACAGGTGCACGACGACCGGCGGCACGGCGGCCGGCTGCGCGGGCACCGGCACGACGACCGCCGGTGCCGGTGACACCGCGGGCGCGGGCGCCGCCGCCGGGAGCGCCAGCGACGCGTCCGAGCGGAGGATCCGCCGGTGCAGGTCCTGCAGCCGCTCGCCCGGCTCCACCCCGAACTCGTCGTGCAGATAGTCGCGCGCCTCGCGGAACGCGGTCAGCGCCTCGGCCTGCCGCCCCTGCCGGTAGAGCGCCAGCAGCAGCGCACCGCGCAGTTCCTCCCGCGCCGGGAACTCCTCGACCACCCGGGCCAGCTCCGCGCCGAGCGACGCGTGCCGGCCCAGCGCCAGCTCCGCCTCGGCCAGCAGCTCCCAGGCCGCGCCGCGGGTGTCGTCCAGCCGCCGGCGCGCGGTGTCGAAGACGCGACCGCCGAACCCGGCCAGCGCCTGGCCGCGCCAGAGCAGCAGCGCGGACCGCAGCGCGGTGGCAGCGGCACCCGGGTCACCGTCGGCCAGCAGCGCGCGGGCACCGCGTACCGACGAGTCGAAGGTGTCGGTGTCCAGCGCGCCCGGCTCGACGAGCAGCCGGTAGCCGGCACCGTCCAGGGTGAGCACGCTGCTGGGCGCGCGGGGCGACCGGTCCGGCTCCAGCGCCCGGCGCAGCCCGGCGATGTGCTTCTGCACCACGTTCGCGCCGTTCTCCGGTGGGTCGTCGGCCCACACCGCGTCCACGATCGCGGCGGCCGGGACCGGGCGGTTCGCTTCGAGGAGCAGCAGCGCGAGCACCGCGCGCTGTTTCGCCGGCCCGAGGTCGACCTCGCCGCCGCCGGCCGTCGCCCGCAACGGGCCGAGAATTCCATAGCGGACCGGCACCTGCGTCTCCTCCCCCCAAGGCTCGCGGGGGCGACTCTAGCAGCACATTTCCCTGGTGTGGCAGTCGATCGGCAGGATCCGGCAGTGGCTCGGCAGCGATCCGGCAGCGGCGTCCGCGACGGTTCCCGGCACGTCCTTCGTTTCGACAGAGAGCTATGTGACATGTCTGCTGCAGTAGCGTCCCGTGCCGCCGGTCTCGCGCTCCTCATGGTCGCGGGTCTGTCCGGCTGCGGCCTCACCGAGGAGGTCGCGGCCGTGGCCGCGAAGACCCCCGAGGAGGTGCTGACCGCGTCCGCGCCGGGCCCGGGCGCGGCACCGTTCGGCTACACCGTCGCCGGCCTGGACGCCGAGGGGACGCCCCAGCACATGACGGGTGTCTCCAGTCCGGTCGCGAAGAGCTACGACCTGGCCACGTCGTACGAGGAGAAGGAGGCCGGATTCACGATGAACATGCGGTTCCGGGTCGTCGGCGCGGAGTCCTGGGTGCGCATCACGTTCGACGCGGACCGGGACCTGCCGGGTCTGCCGGAGCTGCCGGACAGGTGGCTGAAGGTCGACCCGGCCCGCACCGGCGGCGACGCCGACGCGCTGCCCACGTCGTTCACGCCGGCCGACGTCGACCCGGGCAACGCCGGTGCGCTGCTCGCCACCGCGTCCGGCGTCACCGGGACCGGCACCGGTACGTACGCCGGCACGCTCGACCTGACCGGCGTCACCGGGTGGGAGCAGATCGACGTGGCGAAGGCCGGTGACACGGTCGAGGCCGTCCCGTTCACCGCCACCGTGGACCCGGCCGGTCAGCTGACCGCGCTCACCGTCGAGATCCCGGCGATCGGTGCCGTGCCGGCGTACTCCTACGAGGTCACCTACGCGTACGGCGGCGCCACCGCGGTCGCACCGCCGGCCGCGGCCGAGACCGCGGAGACACCCGAGATCCTCTACGAGCTGTTCAACGCCTGATGAGCCGGGGGTCGCGCCGCGGGGGCGCGCGGCCCCCTTCAGCGCGTGGCGATGACGACGTCCAGCCGGCGAGGGCCGTGCACGCCCTCCACCCGGTTGAGTTCGATGTCGCTGGTCGCGGACGGCCCGGAGATGAGCGTGAGCGGCCGCGCCGGGTCGGTGAGCCGGCCGAGCGCGGCCGGTACGCCGCCGCAGATCTGGTCCATCCAGACCACGCAGACGTGGTGGTCCGGCACCAGGCTGAGTACCCGCCGGCCCTGGTCCGGAGCGGCGTCCAGGATCAGCGTGCCGGTGACCGCGATCGCGACCGCGACGCCGGTGACCACGGTGACGCCGGGTGCGTCGAGCGCGGCGACCGGGACCGGTGCGCCGGGCGAGTCCCGCAGGACCGGGCCGGGGATCCACGAGGCCGGCAGACCGGGCGGCACCACCACGGTGGACGAGGCCGTCAGCAGGCCGCCGAGCACGTCCGCCAGCGACACCGCGGACGCCCGGTGCACACCGGCCTTGTAGTCGGCCAGCCGGTCCACCAGCACCTCGACCACGTCGATGCCGGGCACGTCGCGCCGGTAGTCGCGGGGCACCGGCGGCGCCGAGGCTGGGCGGCGGGCCCGGACCCGGGCCAGGATCTCCGTACGCGCGTCGCTCATCGCTTGGCCCACCATTCCCGGAAGGTCTGCTTCGGCGGCAGCGGCACGTCCCGGCTGTCCGTCCACGCGGAGGCCGGCCACGGCAGCCGGCGCAGGCGCCCGAACCCGCGCAGCGGCGCGCTGCCCCGGCGGGCGGCACGCAGCGCGGCGGCGTACCGGCGCCGGTCCCGCATGATCCAGGCGAGCGACCGGAACGCGGCCCGTTCCGCCGGGGGTTTCGGCCCTTTCTGCCGCAGGTGCACCAGCACCTGGGGGATGTCGATCCGCACCGGGCAGGCGTCGAAACAGGCGCCGCAGAGCGACGACGCGTACGGCAGCGTCTTGTTCGCACCCTCGCCGGTCATCTGCGGCGACAGGATCGCGCCGATCGGCCCGGGATAGACCGACCCGTACGCGTGCCCGCCCACCCGCTCGTAGACCGGGCACACGTTCAGGCACGCGGAACAGCGGATGCACCGCAGCGCCTGCCGCCCGACCTCGTCACCCAGCGTCGCGGTTCGCCCGTTGTCGATCAGCACGACGTGCGTGGCCTGCGGCCCGTCGCCGGGCGTGACCCCGGTCCACATCGACGTGTACGGGTTCATCCGCTCCCCGGTCGACGAGCGCGGCAGCAGCTGCAGGAACACCTCCAGCTCGGCGAACGTCGGCAGGATCTTCTCGATGCCGACCACGGAGATCAGCGTCTGCGGCAGCGTCAGGCACATCCGCCCGTTGCCCTCGGACTCGACCACGACCAGCGTGCCGGTGTCCGCGATCGCGAAGTTCGCGCCGGAGACGCCGACCGTGGCGCTGAGGAACTTGGCCCGCAGGTGCTTGCGCGCGGCCTCGGCCAGCGCGGGCGGGTCGTCGGTCAGGTCGGCCGCGGCGCCGGGCATGCGGGACCGGAAGATGTCCCGGATCTGGCTGCGGTTGTAGTGGATCGCCGGGACCAGGATGTGTGACGGCGTGTCGTCGGCGAGCTGCACGATGAGCTCCGCGAGGTCGGTCTCGGTGGCCTCGATGCCGACCGCCTCCAGCGCCTCGTTGAGCCCGATCTCCTGGGTGGCCATCGACTTGACCTTGACCACCTCGCGCGCCGCGGTCTCCTGGACCAGCCGGGTGACGATCTCGCACGCCTCGTCCGCGTCCCGGGCCCAGTGCACCACCGCGCCGGCCCGGGTCACCGACGCCTCGAACTGTTCCAGCAGCTCGGGCAGGCGGGCCAGCACGTCGTCCTTGATCGCGGCACCGGCCCGGCGCAGTGCCTCCCAGTCGTCGACCTCGCCGACCACGCGCAGCCGCTTGTCCCGGATCGTGTGCGTGGCGCGTCGCAGGTTCGCCCGCAGTTGCGCGTCGTCCAGCTCCAGCCGCGCCGCGTCCGGGAACGGTTTCAGCGCGACGATGTTCCCGGTCCCGTTCACGATGCACTCCCGGTGCTGGCGAGGATCTCGGCGTAGTGGATCGGTCTCGCGGTCGACGTGGCACGGCGGGACAGCCCGCCGCCGATGTGCGTCAGGCACGAGTTGTCCGCCGCGACGACGTACTCGGCGCCGGTGTCGTCGACCGCGCCGCACTTGTCGGCCAGCATCGCGGCCGAGACCCCGGCGTTCTTCACCGCGAACGTGCCGCCGAACCCGCAGCACTCCGCCGCGCCGGCCAGCTCGCGCAGCTGGAGACCGCGCACCGCGCGCAGCAGCGCCAGCGGCTTGTCGCCGAGGCGCAGCATGCGCAGCCCGTGACAGGTCGGGTGATACGTCACCGTGTGCGGGAAGACCGCGCCCAGGTCCGTCACGCCCAGCACGTCGACCAGCAGTTCCGCGAGTTCGTACGTGCGCGGCGCCACCTCCGCCACACCCCGCTCCAGATCGGGATCGCCGAGGGCCAGCCGGGGGTACGAGTCGCGCACCATCGCCACGCAGGAGCCGGACGGGGCCACCACCGCGTCGTAGCGCCGGAACGTGCCCACGAACCCGCGCACCATCGGCATCGCCTCCGCGCGGTAGCCGCTGTTCGCGTGCATCTGGCCGCAGCAGGTCTGCGCCTCCGGGAAGTCGACGGTGTGCCCGAGGCGCTCCAGAATGGATACCACGGCCCTGCCGGTGTCCGGGTACATCAGGTCGTTCACGCAGGTGATGAAGAGCGCTATCCGCACGGCATCAGCTCCCGAAGTAGGACAGGTGCCGCTCGCGGGCGGCGGTGATGTGGTCGTGCATCGCCGCACCGGCCGCGGCGCCGTCCCCGGCCGCGATCGCGTCGACGATCCGGTGGTGCTCGGCCGCGCTGGTCCCGTAGTGGCTCTGCGGGAAGTTGAGCCGGAACAGGTGCAGGTGCGAGCGGAGCCGGACGATCGCGTCGTGCAGCATGCCGTTGCCGGACAGCTCCGCGACCCGGTGGTGGAACCGGGCGTCCTGCGCGGTGAACCCGGCGATGCCCTGGAAGCCCGGCGCGTCCGGCTGCACCGGCAGGTCCGCCTCGGCGCGCAGGTCTTCGGCGTGGACCGCCTTCGCCGCCGCGGCCGGTTCCAGCAGCAGCCGCATCTCGATCAGATCCTCGAACTCCGCGCGGCTGAGCAGCGGCGACGCGGTGTAGCCGACCAGCGCGCGCTTGCGGACCAGCCCGTCGGACTCCAGCCGGGCCAGCGCCTCCCGTACCGGCGTGGGGGAGACCTGCAGACGGCGTGCCAGCGCGTCGATGTTGATCTTCTCGCCCGGCGCGACCGCGTGATCCATGATCAGTGTCTGCACGGACGTGTAGACGTCATCGGTGAGCGTGAGTCTCCGTACCGGGCGCATCGGGACCTAATCTGTGTGAGGCGGACCACGGAAGACGGATCCTATAGGATCTACGGTGCGAAGGAGAAGGCCATGGACCCGGCGGCACGCATCCGGCTCGGCGGCAGCGACGTGCTGGTCACCCGGCTCGGCCTCGGTCTTGCCCCGATCGGTGGCCTCTATGCCCCGGTCGGCGACGAGACCGCCACGGCCGTCGTCGACCGTGCCTGGGAGCGCGGGATCCGGCTGTTCGGCACCGCGCCGCTCTACGGTCACGGGCTCTCCGAGCGGCGGGCCGGCGCCGCGCTCCGCGACCGGCCGCGCCACCAGCTCGTGCTCTCCACCAAGGCCGGCCGGCTGATCGTCCCGGGCGGCGCGCGCGACCCGCTGTGGGCCGAGTCGACGTCGCGCGCGGTCTTCGACTTCTCCGCCGCCGGGATCCGCCGCTCGGTGGAGGAGAGCCTGGACCGGCTCGGCCTGGACCGGGTGGATCTGCTGCACCTGCACGACCCGGACGACCACTATCTGCCCGCGCTGCACGAGGCGCTGCCGGCCCTGGCCGAGCTGCGCAGGTCCGGCGCGGTCGGCGCGATCAGCATCGGGATGAACCAGGCGTCGATGCCGGCCGCGTTCATCCGCGCGATGGGCGCGCCCGGCCCGGACGCGGTCATGGTCGCCGGCCGCTACACGCTGCTCGACCAGTCCGCCCTGGACGACCTGCTGCCGCTCGCCGCCCGCCGCGGCATCTCCGTGCTGGCCGCGGCGCCGTACAACTCCGGCCTGCTGGCCGACCCGCGACCCGGCTCCCGCTTCGACTACGCACCGGCCCGGCGCGAGCTGCTCGACCGGGCCCTCAAGATCAAGGACATCTGCCGGGGGTACGGGATTCCGCTGCGCGCCGCCGCGCTCCAGTTCGCCTTCGGCCACCCGGCGGTGGCGGCCGTTGTCTGCGGCGCGCGCACCCCGGCCGAGGTCGACGACAACGTGGACCTGACCGCGCTGCCGATCCCGGCCGAGCTCTGGACCGCGCTGCGGACCGAGGGTCTGCTGCCCGCCCACGTGCCCACGCCGACCTGACCGCGCGCACCACCGGCAACTCTGGTTTCATCGGATCATGAGTGACGGCGAACTCGTATTCATCGGCTGCTACACCTCCGAGTCGGGCGGCCGCGGTGACGGCATCTCCGTGGCCCGCCGCGACCCGCGCACCGGCGAGCTCTCCGCGCCGCGCCTGGTCGCGACCACGCCGTCCCCGTCGTTCCTGGCCCGGCACCCGCGGCTGCCCGTGCTGTACGCGGCCGGTGAGCTGGCCGAGGGCCGGGTCACCGCGTGGGCGATCGCGGCGGACGGCGACCTGACGCTGCTCGGCGAGCAGCCCACCGGCGGCGAGCACCCGTGCCACCTGGCCGTCACCGCGGACGGCCGGCACCTGGTCACCGCGAACTACGGCAGCGGCAGCGTCTCGGTGCACCCGCTGGACCTGCTCGGCGTGCCGGGCGAGCGGACCGACCTGCGGCGGCACGCCGGGGCCGGCCCGGTCGAGGACCGGCAGGAGGGGCCGCACGCCCACATGGCCACGCCGGACCCGGACGGCGACCGGGTGTGGGTGATCGACCTCGGCGTGGACGGGCTCTTCCCGTACCGGCTCGATCCGGAGAGCGGCCGGCTGGAGCCACCGCCGGCGCCGTTCCACGTCCGTCCCGGCACCGGCCCGCGGCACCTGGCCCGCGGGGACGGCCGTCTCTATCTGGTGGGCGAGCTGGACGGCTCGATCACCGGTTACGACGTGGCCGCGGACGGCACGCTGAGTGAGCGCGGCCGGGCGCGGACCAGCGAGGCGGACGGGCCGGTGCAGCCGTCCGAGATCGGTCTCGGCGCGGACGGACGATTCGGATATGTCGCCAACCGCGGCCCGGACACGATCGCCGTTTTCGCGTTGCCCGGGACTTCCGGCATTCCCGCACTGATCGGTGAGGTGCCGTCCGGCGGCGCCTGGCCGCGCCATTTCTCGATCATGACGAGCATCGAGCCCGGCGGATCGGAGTTCCTGTACGTGGCGAACGAGAGATCGGACACCGTGATCACGTTCCGCCTGGACCCGGAGACCGGAATTCCGGCCGCCGGCGGCCCTGTGCTGGAGCTCGGCACCCCGACGTGCATTCTTCGCGCTTGAACGACATATTTCGCCGGCGTTACGTCCGATTTGGTGGGTGAGCACCGAGATGGGGGCTGGACGGCAACCTTAAAGCTTTCCTAAACTACTGTGCCGGTCCTCCCCAATGTGCCGACGCGCGGAAACTGATCAATTACTAACAGTGATTCTGCTGGTATAGATCGGTTTCGTCTCCGTAACTTTCGTCCGAACGTCTGTGGCGTTCGGCCACGATCGTGCGGAGTATTGGCGTGTGCCAGGCCGCCATCGAATGAACAGCAGCTTTCGCGGAGCCGGTGCCATCGCCGCGGCGATGGCACTGGTCGCCGTCGTTTCCGGCTCCTACCTCGGTTACCGACAGTTATCGCAGCCCAGTTGCACCGGATCGGTGCCGCTGGTCGTCGCGGCGTCGCCGGAGATCGTCGAGCCGATCAAGGCCGCCGCCGATGCCAAGGTCGTGGCCGGTGCCGGGGTGGACGGCCGTTGTCTCGAGGTGACCGTGCAGGCCGCCGAGCCGGTCGAGATCGCGGCCGCGATCGCCACCAAGCACGCCACCACGCTGACCGGCGTCGGCCAGGGCAGCGGCGCGACCGTGCTGCCCGACGTCTGGGTGCCGGACTCGTCGACCTGGCTGCAGCGCCTCGAGCAGGCCGCGCCCGGCTTCCAGCCGCTGAACGGCGCCTCCGTCGCGACCAGCCCGGTCGTCGTGGCCATGCCGGAGCCGCTGGCCAAGACCATGGTCGGCTGGCCGGAGAAGAAGCTCCAGTGGTCCGAGCTGCTCGGGCAGATGACCAGCAGCGACTCCCCGCTGAAGGCCGGCATCGTCGACCCGGCGCGGGACGCGTCCGGCCTGTCCGGTCTGCTCGCGCTCGGGCAGGCCTCGGCCGGCAACGGCAACGACGCGGCCCGCGTGGGTGTGCTGCGCACGCTCGCGCTGAACCGGTCCAACCTGCGCGCCGACCTGATGGCGAAATTCCCGAAGTCGGAGGACCCGGCCGCGCTGGCGAACGGTGTCGGCCTGGCCGCGCTCTCCGAGGAGGACGTGATCGCGTACAACGCGACGCAGCCCCCGGTCTCGCTGGCCGCGCTCTACGTCGAACCGGCCGCGGTCGCGCTGGACTACCCGTTCGCCGTGATGCCGGAGGCGGACGCGACCAAGGGCAACGCGGCAGACCTGCTCTTCGGGGAGCTGGCGTCCAGCCCGGCGTACCGTGACTCGCTGGCCAAGGCCGGCCTGCGCGGCGCCGACGGCAGTGCGGGCGGCGGGTTCACGGCGCCGACCGGCGCGCCCAGCCCGGAGGCGATCGCCGCGTCGGCGCCCGCCACCGGCGGCGGCGCGGCGAACGGGCTGGACGCGGCCGCGATCGGCCGCGCGCTGGCCAGCTGGACCGCGATCACGTCGCCCGGCCGCATGCTCGTGGTCTTCGACGTCTCCGGCTCGATGCTCAGCCCGGTGCCCACGGCCGCGGACAAGACACGCAACGAGGTGATGGTCGAGGCGGCCGGCCGCGGCCTGGGCCTGCTCGACAACGAGTGGTGGCTCGGCGTCTGGGTGTTCTCCACCGAGTTGCAGGGCTCCCGGGACTACCGCGAGCTGGTCCCGATCGGCCAGCTCAGCAAGCAGCGGGACGCGTTGCAGGCCTCGCTCGGCGAAGTCCAGCCGGTCGAGGGCGGCGCCACCGGTCTCTACGACACCGTGCTCGCGTCCTACCTCGCGGTCCAGGAGGGCTACCAGGCCGACAAGGTCAACTCGGTGGTGCTCTTCACCGACGGCCAGAACGAGGACGCGAACAGCATCAGCCGCGACGAACTGATCGCGCAGCTGAAGGAGAAGTCGGACGCCAAGCGCCCGGTCCGGGTGATCCTGATCGGCATCGGCAACGAGGTCAACAAGGAAGAGCTGGAGAGCATCGCGGCGGCCGGTGGCGGTGGCGCGTTCGTCGCGCAGGACCCGGCGAAGATCGACGAGATCTTCCTGCAGGCGATCGCCTCCCGCGCCGCGACGGTCGGCTGAGCGACGGCACCGGCGCCGGTCGGCTGAGCCAACGCTCGGCTACCGGCGCCAACCCGTCCGGCCAGCGGAAATTCCACCGTACGGCGGAACTGACGGTAATCAGTCGCGGATATTCTGCGACCGGCCCCACTGAGCGATCATGGGCTTCCCGCCTTCCGCGGGCACAACGGGTGTGGAGGTCCGATGACGTCAGTGACGCTCGCGCCGTCGTCCGCGACGCAGCCGGACGACACCCAGCGGGACGCCTCGGTGGCCACGCTCCGTCGCCGGCAGCACCGCTACGTCCGTACCCTCGTGGTGATCGACGCTGCCGTGGTCGCGCTTGCCGTCCTGGCCGGTTACGTCGGGCGGTTCTACGACACCCCGGTCATCGGCGTGGACGTGCCGTACTACGTGATCCTGCCGGTCCTCGCGGTGGTCTGGCTGCTGTCGCTGAAGGCCGCGCACTGCTACGACGACCGGGTGCTCGGCTACGGCGCGGACGAGTACCGCCGGATCTTCGCGGCCAGCGGGCGGATGGCCGCCGGCGTCGCGATCACCGGCTACATCATCGACATCGGCGTCGCCCGTGGCTTCCTGGCCATCTCGTTCGCGCTCGGCACGGTCCTGCTGATCGCCGCGCGGTGGGCGGCCCGCCAGCACCTGCACCGCCAGCGCCGCACCGGCCGCGGCTGGGCCCGCCGGGTGCTGGTCGTCGGCGACGCCCCGCACGTGCTGGAGCTGGTACACACGCTGCGCCGCGAGCCGTACGCCGGATACCAGGTGGTCGGCGCCTGCATCCCGGACGCGCTGCTCGCTCCGGTACCGCAGCGTCTCGGCGACGTGCCGGTGGTCGGGTCGTTCCGTGGCATCCTGGACGCGGTCGCCGCCACCGGCGTGGACACGGTCGCGGTCACCGCGTCCGGCGAACTGACCGCCGGCCGTCTCCGCCGCCTCGGCTGGCAGCTGGAGGGCACGGACGTCGACCTGGTGCTGGCGCCCGCGCTGACCGACGTGGCCGGCCCGCGCATCCACACCCGCCCGGTCGCCGGTCTCCCGCTCATCCACGTCGAGTCGCCGGAGTTCCGCGGCGGCCGCAAGCTCATCAAGGAGCTGCTCGACCGCAGCATCGCGCTGGTGCTCACGCTGGTCGCGCTACCGGTGATGACCGCCATCGCGATCGCCATCAAGATCGACAGCCACGGCCCGGTCATCTTCCGCCAGACCCGCGTCGGCCTGGACTCGCGCGAGTTCGGCGTCTACAAGTTCCGCACCATGGTCACCAACGCGGACGCGCTGCTCGCCGAGCTGACGGCCAAGAACGAGACCGACGGCCTGATGTTCAAGATGCGCAATGATCCGCGGGTCACCCGCGTCGGCCGGTTCCTGCGCAAGTGGTCGCTGGACGAGCTGCCGCAGCTGTTCAACGTGCTGCTCGGCCACATGAGCCTGGTCGGCCCGCGTCCGCCGCTGCCCTCCGAGGTGGCCCGGTACGACGGCGATCTCGCCCGGCGCCTCCTGGTCAAGCCCGGCATGACCGGGCTCTGGCAGGTCAGTGGCCGCTCCGACCTGTCCTGGGAGGACGGCGTCCGGCTCGACCTCTTCTACGTCGAGAACTGGTCGCTGGCCGCCGACCTCACCATCCTGTGGAAGACGGTCGGCGCGGTGGTGCGCTCGCGCGGAGCCTACTGACCCGGCGCGGTCAGGCGGTGCGCGCAGCGGTGGCGGACTCCTCGGCGGCCGGCCGGGTCGCGGCGCTGAACGCCTGCAGCCCGGTCACCAGCGCGGCGCGCGAGGACGGCGACATCCGCGCCAGGACGCCGGAGAGCTGGGCACGGCGCTCGGCGCGGACCTCGTCCAGCAGCGCGCGCCCGGCCGAGGTGAGGATCAGCGCGATCTCCCGCCGGTCCGCGCGGCCCGGCTCGCGCTCCAGCATGCCGGCCGCGACCAGGCGGTCGCAGAGGCGGCTGGCAGAAGAGAGGATCATGCCGAGGCTTCCGGCGAGGCGGCCCAGGTTGATGCCCTCGTCCTGCTCAACGACCAGCAGGGCCCGCAACTGCGAGCCCGAGAGGCGATTGGTGGCCTTTTCCCGGGCGGTGTCCCAGACACCCAGCAGTGCCTCGGCTGCCTCGTCGATCGCGGCGGCGTCGGCCGAGACGGCGGTCGCTGCTGGGACCGCCGACGCTGGGGCGAGGATGGGATCCGGCCGGTTTGGCCCGTGCTGTACGGCCATCGTCCGCCGAGAGTACCCCCGCGATGTGTGTCGTGTCTCTATGGCGTACCGGGTGAGGTCTCGACGAGCCAGGCGGCGGGCTCCTCGTGCACGGCGCGGATGATGGCACCGGCCGCGCCGACGACGGCCGCGTCGCTGCCGAGCCCGGCGGGCCGGACGTGCACCGGTGACCAGCCCGCGGTCAGCACCCTGGACGCGATCTGCGCCTCGATGCCGGGGGAGAGCCACGGCGCGAGCGGTGCGTAGATCCCGCCGAGCACCACCGTGTCCACGTCCAGCAGGTTGATCACGCCGGCGATGGTGACGCCGAGCGCGGACGCGGCGGCCGACAGCCGGTCGAGCGCGGCGGCGTCGCCGGACGACGCGCGGGCCGCGAGGTCGCCGACCGTGCTGCCCGGTGGGAGCAGCGCCTCCTGGCCCGCGTACTGCTCCAGGCAGCCGTGCGCGCCGCACCGGCAGGCGGGGCCGTCCGGGTCGACCGCGACGTGGCCGAGTTCGCCGCTCCAGCCGCGGGCGCCGCGGAACAGGCTGCCGTGCAGCACGATGCCGGCGCCGATGCCGATCTCGCCGGAGACGTAGAGGAAGCTCGCCGAACCGGCCGGCGAGCCGTGGTGCAGCTCGCCGATCGCGGCCAGGTTCGCCTCGTTCTCCACGGTCAGTGGACCCGGGGTGAAGCCGGACGCGTCCACGTCCCGCCAGCCCAGGTTCGGCGCGAGGCGGATCGTGCCGTCCGGCGAGACCAGGCCGGGCACGGCCACGGCCGTACCGGCGATGGTCAGTCCTTGATCCTCCGCCGCCAGGCGGGCGCGCTCGGCCAGCGTGGCGGCCGCGGCCAGCACCCGGGCGGGCGAGTCGCCGCGCCGGTCGCCGGGCTGGATCTCCCGGTGCCGGACCGCACCGGCCAGGTCCAGTACGCACGCGGCCAGGTAGTCGACGTTGATCTCCAGACCGAGCCCGGCCGGTCCGTCCGCGTCGTTGAGCACCAGCCCGACGCCGGGCCGGCCGGCGCCGCTGCGCGGAGCCGGCGAGACCTCGCGCAACAGCCTGCCGGAGACGAGATCGTCGACGAGAGTGGAGACCGTGGCGCGAGTGAGGCCGGTGGCGGCGGCGACGTCGGCGCGCGACTGTGGGCTCGACAGCGCGATCTGGGCCAGCACCAGCCGAAGGTTGTGCTGTCGCAGACTCGCCTGCCGCACCGGCGTGCCGGCCGCGGAGATCCCGGAAATCACGGGGTTGACAATGCCACACGTCGCTCAAATAATTCAACCAATAAACAAATCGCGGATGTTACGTGGAGGTATCGCATGGCCGCTCAGCCCACTCCCGCGGACAGGTTCACGTTCGGCCTCTGGACGGTCGGCTGGACGGCCCGTGACCCGTTCGGCGACGCCACCCGGGCCCCGCTCGACGCGGTCGAGGCCGTGCACAAGCTGGCCGAGCTCGGTGCCTACGGCATGACGTTCCACGACGACGATCTGATCCCGTTCGGCGCCGAGACCGTGGCGCGCGACGAGCAGATCAGCCGGTTCAAGAAGGCGCTGGACGAGACCGGCCTCAAGGTCCCCATGGTGACCACGAACCTGTTCACCCATCCGGTGTTCAAGGACGGCGGCTTCACCAGCAACGACCGCTCGGTCCGGCGCTACGCGCTGCGCAAGGTGCTGCGCAACATCGACCTCGCCGCCGAGCTGGGCGCGAACACCTACGTGCTGTGGGGCGGCCGCGAGGGTGCGGAGTACGACCTGGCCAAGGACGTGCGCGCCGCGCTCGAGCGCTACAAGGAGGGCCTGAACCTCCTCACGCAGTACGTCACGGAGAAGGGCTACGACATCCGCTTCGCGATCGAGCCGAAGCCGAACGAGCCCCGCGGCGACATCCTGCTCCCCACCGTCGGCCACGCGATCGCGTTCATCGGCGAGCTGGACAAGCCGGAGCTGGTCGGCCTCAACCCCGAGGTGGGCCACGAGCAGATGGCCGGCCTCAACTTCGCGCACGGCATCGCGCAGGCGCTCTGGCACGGCAAGCTGTTCCACATCGACCTCAACGGCCAGCGCGGCATCAAGTACGACCAGGACCTGGTCTTCGGTCACGGCGACCTGCTCAACGCGTTCGCGCTGGTCGACCTGCTGGAGAACGGCGCGCCCGGCGGCGGCGAGGCCTACTCCGGCCCGCGGCACTTCGACTACAAGCCGTCCCGCACCGAGGACTACGACGGTGTCTGGGCGTCCGCGGCCGCGAACATGCGGACGTACCTGCTGCTCAAGGAGCGTGCCGCCGCGTTCCGCGCGGATCCGGAGGTGCAGGAGGCGCTCGCGGCCAGCGGCGTCGCCGAGCTGAACCAGTCCACGCTGGGCCAGGGCGAGACGCTCGCCGACCTGCTCGCCGACCGGGGCAGCTTCGAGGAGTACGACGTGGACGCGGCCGCCCAGCGCGGCTTCGGCTTCGTCCGCCTCAACCAGCTCGCGGTCGAGCACGTGCTCGGGGCCCGATAGCCCATGCCTCTCGTCGCCGGGGTCGACTCCTCGACCCAGTCATGCAAGGTCGTGATCCGGGACGCGGACACCGGCGCGCTCGTCCGGGAGGGCCGTGCGGCCCACCCGGACGGCACCGAGGTGCACCCGGACGCGTGGTGGAGCGCGCTGAACGAGGCGGCGGAGCAGGCCGGTGGCCTGGACGATGTCACGGCCATCAGCGTCGGCGGCCAGCAGCACGGCATGGTCGCGCTCGACGAGCACGGGGAGGTGGTCCGTCCCGCGCTGCTCTGGAACGACACCCGGTCCGCGCAGGCCGCGGTCGACCTGATCGACGAGCTGGGCGGCGCGCAACAGTGGACGGACGCGGTCGGCCTGGTGCCGGTCGCCTCGTTCACCGTCACCAAGGTGCGCTGGCTGGCCCGCCACGAGCCGGAGAACGCGGTCCGCACCGCCGCGGTCTGCCTGCCGCACGACTGGCTCACCTGGAAACTGGCCGGTGCGCCCGGCCTGGACGCGCTGTACACCGACCGCAGCGACGCCAGCGGCACCGGTTACTGGTCGGCGGCCACGAACGAGTACCGGCTGGACCTGCTGGAGCGCGCGCTCGGCAAGCCGGCGATCGTCCCGGCCGTCCTTGGCCCCACCGGAACGGCCGGCCACCGGGGGGACGCGCTGCTCGGACCCGGCGCCGGGGACAACGCGGCGGCGGCGTTCGGCGCCGGTGCGCAGCCCGGCGACGTGATCGTCTCGATCGGCACGTCCGGCACCGTCTTCTCGGTGGCGGACGTGCCGGCGAACGACCCGAGCGGCATCGTCGCCGGCTTCGCGGACGTGACCGGCCGGTTCCTGCCGCTGGTCTGCACGCTGAACGCGGCCCGGGTGCTCACCACGGCCGCGACCATGCTCGGCGTCGACGTGGACAAGCTCTCCGACCTGGCACTCGGCGCACCGGCCGGTGCGGACGGCCTGGTGCTGGTGCCCTACCTGGAGGGTGAGCGCACGCCGAACAAGCCGCACGCGTCCGGCGCGGTGCACGGCCTGACGCTGCGCACCGGCACGCCCGGGCACCTGGCCCGCGCCGCGGTCGAGGGCATGCTCTGCGCGCTCGCGGACGGGCTGGACGCGCTGGTCGCGCAGGGCGCCACGGTCAACCGGGTGATCCTGGTCGGCGGCGGTGCCCGGTCCGAGGCGGTCCGCCGGATCGCGCCCGCGGTCTTCGGGCTGCCGGTCGTGGTCCCGCCGCCGGGGGAGTACGTCGCGGACGGCGCCGCCCGCCAGGCCGCCTGGGTCGCGACCGGCCGCGCTCCGGAGTGGGCGGTCACGGACACCCAGGAGTACGGCGGCACGCCCGTCCCGGCGATCCGCGAGCAGTACGCCGCGGCCCGCGAGCTGACCGTCGACCGTCACTAGGCAGCAAAAGGGCCCGCCGTCCGGAGCATGGACGGCGGGCCCGCTTGCAAGTCGTTATCGCTGGATGAGGTCGCTGGACAGGAAGGTCCGCCAGCTTGCCGGGGCGAACGTCAGCGTCGGTCCCTGCACGTCCTTGGAGTCGCGCACCCCGACGACGGCGTCGCCGAGCCGGGCGAACTCCACGCACTGTCCCTGGCCATTACTGCGGCTGCTCTTGCGCCACGTGACCTCGGACGGATTCGGCGCAACCATAGTGCGCCCTCCTACTCTGTTGATCTCGCCGACGTTGTGCTGTGAGGACGGACAGAGATCAACAGAGGTCGTCCGAACCCAGGCAGTCTTCACCTGGGAGCGAACGCGTCCGCCTTCACGCTTAGTAGTTTAACGCTGTCCACCGGGGAGAGCGCAATCGCCCGCATATGGTCATATGCGGTGGCATGCGTGGCCACGTGCTCAGGACTGTCCAAAAGCAACGCCCCGGAGAGATTTTCCAGGTAGACCACGGTGGGATCGCCGGGGTTGGCGAATTCCATAATGGTAAAACCCACCCCCATCCCGGCATAAGGCCCCTGCCCGAACGGTAGGACCTGGATGGTGACGTTCGGTAACTGGCTGGTGTCCACCAGATGCCGAAGCTGGGCCGCCATCACGTCCGGCCCGCCGATGACGCGCTCCGTCACGGACTCGTCCAGGATCAGCCACAGTTTCGGCGGCGTCTCCCGGCGCAGCACGGCTTGACGCGCCAGCCGCAACTCCACCCGCTCGTCGATGCGTTCCGGCGAGTCCTCCGGGAACTCCGCCGCTATCACGGCCCGCGCGTAGTCCGGCGTCTGCAGCAGGCCGGTCACCAGCTGGATGTCGACGATCTGGAAGCCGGACGCCTCGTCCTCGAACGCCACGTACCCCGCGAACCACGGCGGCATCGAACCGGAGTAGTCCACCCACCAGCCGTGCTCGCGCGCGTCCCGGGCCAGTTGCATCAGCGCGCCGCGCACCTCCGACGAGACGCCGTAGACGCGCAGCAGCGTGCCGACCGTGCGCGGCTGGACCCGGATCTGTGCCGTCTCGATCCGGGACAGCGTGGACTTGCTGACCTTCGCCTCGGCAGCGGCCTGCTCTATGGTCAGGTCCGCCGCCTCCCGCAGCCGCCGCAGCTCGGATGCGAGCCGGCGCCGCCGCACCGTCGGATGGGTTCCCATAGCGCAGAGTGTCGCCGATACAGGTCATGAGCGGGTAACCGGCTCCACGAATTCTGGAGAAGTTCCAGCCTTGGAAGTTGCTCCATAGTGGGAGTTGCAGGACGCGTGCACAGATGCCAATCTGCTAGCGGCGCGTCTCACGAGGGGGGTCGGCGTGCATCCGACAGTCACGAAGGCCGATACGTCCGACGTGCTCTGGGCGACCGACCTGATAACCCATTCGCTGGAGAGCCAGGCGCCCGCGGTGTGGCTGGTCCCGCCGCGCGCCCGCCGCCACGCGGTCCTCTCCACCGCGATCCGCGCCTCGCTGGACGCGGCGCTGGCGCTCGGCGAGGTGCTGTGCACACCGGACCGGACCGGCGTCGCGGTCTGGCTGCCGCATCACGGCGACCCGTGGCCCGCGCTGCCGGCGCGGTACGACGCCCGGATGGACGCGGTCACCGCGGAGTTCGGCGCCCGCTTCCACCAGCTCGCCACGCTGCTCGCCGCGCATCACCCGGCCGAGCCGCACCACCACCTGCTGTTCATGGCCGTGGAGCCGAACCGGCGCGGTGAGGGACTGGGCAGCGCGCTGCTCCACGCGCACCACGCACGGCTGGACGCGGCCGGCATCCCCGCCTACCTGGTCTCCGGCAATCCCGCCGCGCGCGACCTCTACGCCCGGCACGGCTACCGGTCGTCCGCGCCGATCCTGCTGCCGGACGGCGCCGCGTTCTGGCCGATGTGGCGGCCGAGCCACAGCGCCGGGGCCCGCGCCTGAGCTACCCTCCCGTGTCATGAGGGGCGGCGGCGGGCGGGTGCACCGCTCGTACAGCGTGGTGGTCTTCGTCGTGCTCGCCTCGCTGGACAACGTGGTCATCGGCGTCGCGCCGCCGCTCTACGGGCGGATCGGCGACGGGCTCGAGGTCAGCCGCGGCGCGATCGCCGGCGTCATCTCGGTGACCTATCTGGTCAGCGCGGTCGCGTCGGTCGCCTGGGCGTACAGCGGGGACCGCACCGACCGCAAGCGGCTGCTGATGTCCGGCACGCTGGTCTGGGCCGCCGGGACCGCCGGCTCCGCGCTGTCCGGCAACTTCCCGATGTTCGTGATCGCCCAGCTGATCGCGGCGGCCGGGCTCGGCGCGGTCTCCTCGGTCGGCTTCTCCGTGGTCACCGACCTGATCACGCCGCGCCGCCGCGGCCTGGTGATGGCGTTCTTCGGGCTGGCCCAGGGCGTCGGCTCGCTCACCGGCACGCTGCTCGGCGGCCTGCTCGGCAACGCGGACTGGCGCCGCCCGTTCGCGGTGCTGACCGTGGCCGGGCTGGTCGCCACCGTGGCGTACCTGTTCACCTACGACATCCGGCGCGGCGAGTCGGAGCCGGAACTGGCCGGCACCGCGGACTACGACTACCGGATCTCCCGCGCCGACCTGCCGCGCATCTGGCGCAACCGGTCCAACGTCTGGCTGGTCGCGCAGGGGCTCACCGCGCAGGTCGCGTTCGGCTCGCTGGTCTGGCTGCCGGTGCTGTTCACCGAGCGGGCCCGGAACCAGGGGTACGACGACTCCACCGCGGTCGTGGTCGGCACGATCTTCACCACGCTGTTCCAGCTCGGCGGCGCGCTGTCGATCATCGGCGGCGTGATCGGCGACCGCCTTCAGCGGCGCACCCCGCGGGGCCGGGCGCTGGTCGCGGCCGTGGGTGTGCTCGGCGCGCTGCCGTTCTACGCGATCCTGTTCTACGTACCGATGCGGATCACCGTGCCGCACGGCGGCTCCAGCGGCGAGGTGGTCGCGGCGGTGCTGTCCAGCGTGGTCACCGAGCCGACCGTCGCGCTGAGCCTGGTCACCGCGTTCACCGCGCTCGCGTTCACGTCCGCGAACTCGCCGAACTGGTTCGCGTTGATCGGCGACGTCAACCTGCCGGAGCACCGGGGCACGGTGTACTCGATCGGCAACCTGGTCAACAGCCTCGGCCGGGCCGGCGGCAACGCGCTGATCGGCGTGGCCGCGAGGGCGCTGGCCGGCGCGTTCCCGCCGCCGCTGAACTACGCGGCCGGGCTCGCGCTGTTCCAGCTGTTCTTCGTGCCCACCGGTGTCATGTACTACCTGGCCTCACGCACCGCGCCGGGGGACATCGCGGACGTGCACGCCACGCTGCTCGCCCGGGCCGCGACACCGAAAGATCAACAACCGTCCGAGGGTACGGCCGCCGCCTCGGCCTGAGCCCCCGCTGTCCCGCCACGGCCGGATGATCGGGGCGCCATGCCCGGCGCCCCGATCATCGTCCGCGTGTTACGCGCGCAGCCAGACCGTCACGTCGGACGGCACCCGGCCCGGCGTCTCCAGCGGATGGCTGGTCAGGATGACCTCCGCGCCGTCCGGCAGTACCGCGTCGTCCGGCCCGAAGTTGGTCAGCACCCGTACGCCGCCGTTGACGAACGACAGCACCGCGTCGCCCGCGTCCGCGTCCCAGGTCAGGTCGCCGCTGCCCAGGCCGAGTTCGCGACGTCGGCGCAGCGCCTCCCGGTACAGCTCGTAGGTGCTCCCCGGCACGTCGCGCTGCCGATCCAGCGCGTACTCCGCCCACAGCTCCGGCTGCGGCAGCCAGCTGGCGTCCGACGGCCCGAAGCCGTACGACGGCGCGTCCGCCTCCCACGGGATCGGCACCCGGCAGCCGTCCCGGCCGCGGCGCTCGTGCCCGGACCGCTCCCACGTCGGGTCCTGCCGCGCCTCGTCCGGCATCGTCATGTGCTCCGGCAGGCCCAGCTCCTCACCCTGGTAGAGGTAGGCGCCGCCGGGCAGGCTCAGCATCAGCAGCGTGGCCGCCCGGCCGCGGCGCAGGCCGAGCACCGGGTCCGGCTGCGGGTCGCCGATGCCGATGCCGTCCGGCCGCGGCGTGCCGATCGGCAGGCCCAGCCGGGACGCGTGCCGCAGCACGTCGTGGTTGGAGAGCACCCAGGTGGTCGGCGCGCCCACCGCGCCGTTCGCGGCCAGCGAGCGGCTGATCACCGATCGCTGCGCGTCCGCGGACCAGTGCGCCTCCAGGTACTCGAAGTTGAATGCCTGGTGCATCTCGTCCGGGCGCACGTAGGCGGCGAGCCGCTCGGCCGGCTGCACCCACGCCTCCGCGACCAGGATCCGCTCACCCTCGTACGAGTCGAGCACCTGACGCCACTCGCGGTAGACCTCGTGCACCTCGTCCTGGTCCCACATCGGCGCCCGGCGCCCCTCGACGCCGTCGCCGGTCGCACCGCCGATCGGGTAGTGCCAGTTCGCCAGGTCGCGCTGCTTGATCAGGCCGTGCGCCACGTCCACCCGGAACCCGTCCACGCCGCGGTCGAGCCAGAACCGCAGCGTCTTCACGAAGTCCGCCCGGATCTCCGGGTTGTCCCAGTTCAGGTCCGGCTGAGCGGGATCGAACAGGTGCAGGTACCACTGGCCGGGCGTGCCGTCCAGCTCGGTGATCCGCTGCCACGCCGAACCGCCGAAGACCGCGCTCCAGTCGTTCGGCGGCTCGTCGCCGTTCGCGCCCTTGCCGTCCCGGAAGACGTACCGGTCGCGGGCCGGGCTGCCCGGCTCCGACGCCAGCGCCTCCTGGAACCACTCGTGCGCACTGGACGTGTGGTTCGGCACCAGGTCGACGATCAGCTTCAGGCCGCGCGCGTGCGCCTCGGCGATCAGCTTGTCCGCGTCCTCCAGCTGCCCGAAGATCGGGTCGACGTTGCGGTAGTCGGCCACGTCGTACCCGGCATCCGCCTGCGGGGACGGGTAGAACGGAGACAGCCAGAGCGCGTCCACGCCCAGCTCCACCAGGTGGTCCAGCCGGCCGGTGATGCCGGGCAGATCACCGAGGCCGTCGCCGTCGCTGTCCGCCCAGGACCGTGGGTAGACCTGGTAGATCACGGCGTGCCGCCACCACTCGCTGCCCTTGTGCGTGTTCAGGGTCTTCTCCGTCCCGTGAAGAGTTGTTCCGTGCTCATCCAAGTGTGCTGCGCGGTGCGGCCGTCGACTCGCGAATGATCAGGCGTGTCGGTAGCAGCACATCGCCCTCCGGCGCGGTCGGTGACAGCAGCGTCTCGACCGCGCGCCGGCCCTGTTCCGCAGCCGGTTGCGCCACCGTGGTCAGCCCGATCGCCGGCGCCAGGTCGTGGTCGTCGATGCCGATCAGGCTCACGTCCTCGGGTACCCGCAGACCGTGCCGGCGCAACGCGGTGAGCGCGCCCATCGCGGCCTCGTCGCAGATGGCGTAGATCGCCGAGAACGGTACGCCGCGGCGCAGCAGCTCCTCGGTCGCGGCCACGCCACCGGCCAGGTCCAGCGGGCCCTCCACCTCCAGCGCCGGGTCCGGCGGGATCCCGGCCCGGCGCAGCGCCGCGTGGTAGCCGTCCTGCCGGTCCACGTGCGTGGTGAACGCCAGCTCGTCCGAGGACTTGCCGCACACCCGCGCTATCCGGGTGTGGCCGAGCCCGATCAGGTGCTCGACCGCGTCCCGCGCCGCGGCCACGTCGTCTATCCGGACGCTCGGCCAGCCGGGCACCGGCGTGCCGGAGCTGACCGTCACGCCGGGCAGTTCCAGCTGGCTGACGGCCGCGAAGTCCTCGGCGAGCAGCGGCATCGAGATCATCATGACCGCGTCAACCCGCTGCCGCAGCGCGCCGGTGTGCAGCAGTTTCAGCCGCGCCTGCTCGCTGCCGCCGAGGTTGAACAGCAGCACGTCGTACCCGGCCTCGTGCAGGCTCTCCTCGGCCGCCTCGACCACGGTCGAGAAGAACCAGCGGGTGATCCTCGGGACCACCACCCCCACGCAGCCGGTACGGCCACCGGCCAGCCGGGACGCGCTCGGCGAGGCGATGTAGCCCAGCCGGGTCGCCGCCTCGAGCACCCGCCGGCGGGTCGTCTCGGACACCATCGGCAAGCCACGTAACGCCCGGGAGACGGTGGCGGTGGAGACACCGGCCGCCCGGGCCACATCATCGATCCTGGTCACGTCGCCACCCTCACGAGGCGCGTTGCGGACGACGGCCGGCCGCTTCTGCCCGCGGCCGGCCGTCCTGTCGCTTTTGTCGTGTACGGAAACGCTATCCCTTGACGCTGCCCGCCAGGAGACCGCGGACGAAGTACCGCTGGAGCGAGAGGAAGACGATCAGGGGGACGATCATCGACACGAACGCGCCGGAGGTGAGCCGCTGCCACTCGTTGCCGCGGGTACCGGCCAGCTCGGCCAGCCGTACCGTCATCGGGTTGGTGTCCCGGCCGCCGCCGCTGGCGAAGATCAGCGCGACCAGCAGGTCGTTCCAGACCCAGAGGAACTGGAAGATGCCGAACGAGGCGAGCACCGGCGTGATCAGCGGCAGCACGATGGTCCGGAAGATCTTCGGGTGGTTCGCGCCGTCCACCCGCGCCGCCTCCATCACGTCTTTCGGCAGCTCCGAGATGAAGTTGTGCAGCAGGTAGACACCGAACGGGATGGCGAAGCAGGTGTGCGCGAACCACACCTGGATGAACAGCTCCTCGCCGCTCAGCCCCCAGGCCGGCAGCAGCTGCACACCGAACAGCTCCACGCCCTGGGAGAAGAAGCGCAGCAGCGGGACCAGCGCCATCTGCAGCGGCACGATCTGCAGCGCGAAGATCAGGATGTAGATCCAGTCACGGCCACGGAAGTCGATCCAGGCCAGCGCGTACGCGGCCAGCGCGCAGATCGCCATCGGGAACAGCACGGCCGGGATCGTGATCACCAGCGAGTTGATGAAGTAGCCGGCCAGCTGCCCGGAACTGGCGCTGCCGCCGAACAGCACCTCGCTGTAGTTGTCCAGGGTCAGCTGCGGGTCGGTGAAGAACGACCACCAGCCGCTGGTCTTGATCTCGTCCTCCGGGCGGAAGGAGCTGATCAGCAGGCCGAACGTCGGCACGCTCCAGAACGCCGCGATGAGGATCGCGATGCCGGTCGCCAGCGGGCTGGACAGCTTCTTCCGGACGCGCCCGGCGGGCGTGCCCGGCCGGTCACCGCCGCCCTTCGTGACCGGGACCGCTGCGGCGGGAGGATTGGTAGTCGTCATGTCAGGCCTCCGACCGCTGCTTGCGGATGTTCCGGATCTGGAAGATCACGATCGGGATCACCAGGACGAAGAGGAAGACGGCCAGCGCGGAGCCGTGACCGGTCTCGCCGTACCTGAAGGACTGGTTGTACATCTCGTTCGCGATGACGCTGGTGTCGTAGTTGCCGTTCGTCATCGTGCGGACGATGTCGAAGACCTTCAGCGTGGCGATCGTGATCGTGACGACCACGACGATCAGCGCGGGCCGGATCGCCGGCAACGTGATCCGCCAGAACATCTGCCACGCGTTCGTGCCGTCGATCCTCGCCGCCTCCACGATCTCGGCCGGAATCGCCTTGATCGCCGCGGACAGGATCACCATGGCGAAACCGGCCTGGATCCAGATCATGATGACGATCAGCAGCAGGGTGTTGAGCTTGAAGCCCTCCTCCAGCAGCCACTGCTTCGGCTCGCCACCGAACCAGACCACGATCTGGTTGAGCAGGCCGATCTGGTCCTGCTCGCCCGACCGGTACGCGTACACGAACTTCCAGATGATGCTGGCGCCGACGAACGAGATCGCCATCGGCAGGAAGATCAGGGCTTTGGCCACGGCCTCGCCGCGCGCCTTGTCCACCATGATCGCGTAGAGCAGGCCGATCGTGGCCGCCAACGCCGGCACCACGAGCACCCAGACCAGCGTGTTCAGCAGCACGTTCTGGATGTCGGGCTGGCCGAACATCCAGGTGTAGTTGTCGAAGCCCACCCACTCCGTGCTGTTGCCGTTCATGAACGACAGGATCGTGGTGCGGATCGCCGGAAAGATCAGGCCGATCGACAGCAGCAGCAGCGCGGGCGCCAGGAAGCCGAACGCCAGCCAGCCCTCCCGGCCGCGGGCGGCACCGGCCGGAATCGGCGCACCGGCTTCGGCCGCGGCTGCCAGCCGGGCTTCCCGGCGCTCGGCCAGTTTGGTCGGGATCACGTCCAGGACCAGGAGCAGGCCGCCGACCAGCACCACGAAGGCGATCAGGCCGCCCAGCAACATCACGAATTTATCGGCTTGATCGGCGAGGTCGAAGTTCATCACCGCTCCCCAGAGCTGACCCATGCGGGTTCTTGTACCGGTAAAGAGATCCGGGCCGGGCGCCCAGCGCCCGGCCCGGATCGGGTGCCCTACTTGGGCCAGGAATCCTCGATGTACTTGAGGGTGCCCGCGGTGTCCTTGCCGCCGTTGATCCAGTCGACCATGCCCTTCCAGAACGTGCCCGTACCGACCGAGGCCGGCATCAGGTCCGAACCGTCGAAGCGGAACACGGTCGAGGCGTCCTGCAGGATGCCCACGGAGAGCTTGTCGATCGGGTTCTGGACGTTGTTGATGTCCAGTTTCTTGTTCGCCGAGACCCAGTTGCCGAGCTTGGCGCGGGTGTTCGCGTGCTCGCCGCTGGCCAGGTACGTCTGCACGGCCTGGACCTCGGGACGGTCCGCGAACGCCACGGTGAACTCGCCGGCGCCCAGCACCGGCTTGCCACCGGCCGCGTCGATCGCCGGGAAGTAGAACGCGTATACGTCGCCGTCCTCGGCCACCTTGGTGCCCTCGGGCCACTGGTTCGCGTAGAACGAGGCCTGGCGGTGCAGCGTGCACTTGTCCTCGAGGATCGGCAGGCCACCCTCCTGGAACGCGGTCGTCGAGATGGACTTGGAGTCGCCGTACCCACCGTTGACGTACTTGTCGTTCTTCAGGATCGTGCCGGCCCGGTCGAGCGCCTCCGCGATCTTCGGGTCGTTGAACGGGATCTCGTGGTTGACCCACTGGTCGTAGACCTCGGGCGTCTGCGTGCGCAGCATGACGTCCTCGAGCCAGTCGGTGGCCGGCCAGCCGGTCGCGTCACCGGACTCGATGCCCGCGCACCACGGCTTCTCGCCGGTGCCCGCGATCTGGTCGCTCAGCGCGATCATCTCGTCCCAGGTGGTCGGGACCTTGTAGCCCTTCTCGGTGAACGTCTTCGGCGAGTACCACACGAAGGACTTCACGTTCGAGCCGAACGGGGCGCCGTACAACTGGCCGTTGACCGTGGCGTACTTCAGCCAGTCGGCCGAGTAGTTCGCCTCGGCCTGGGTCTTGGTGTCCGCCGAGACGGCCTTGAGCTTGCCCGAGTCGGCGAACCGCTTGATCAGGCCCGGCTGCGGGATGAACGCGATGTCCGGCGCGTTGCCGCCGTCCACGCGCACTTGCAACTGCGCCTCGAACTCGCCACTGCCCTCGTAGTTGATCGTGATGCCGGTGCACTCGCTGAACTCGGACCACGACTCCTCCAGCAGATCTGCCTCGGTGTCGCGGATCGATGCGTAGATGGAGACCTCGGTGCCGTCGTGCTTGTAGGCGTCGTATGTCGAGCAGTCGCCGGTGCCCGCGCTGCTGTTGTCGTCTCCGCCGCCGCACGCGGCGGCGGTCAGCGCCAGTCCGAGAGCGGTGGCGACCGCAAGGGCCTGGCGAGGTCGAGACTTGACCGCCATGGCGTCCTCCTTCCCTAGCCGGCGCGAGGCAATGGAAGCCCGTCCGCCGGATCCCGTTCCTGTGGGCGTCCTCACATGTAAGCGCTTGCAGGATCTTTAGTCCAGCGGTCGGCAGACCTTGATCGGTAACAATTCAGAAACCTGGCAAGGACCGTGGACCGCTCTGCGTCACAGGACCATTCTCGTCTCAAACGTGCGTCTTCGTGGTGGTTAACGGCGATATGGCGGCTACCCTGACCAGGCAATATCGGGTATATGTGGGCGCCATGTCCGGCCAGACGCTGAAATCCGAGATCCTGCGCACCATGCCGCTGCACGCCATCACCGAGGTGTACGGCGAGCCCGGTCTGCGGCAGCGCTTCCTCGACGAGATCGCCCGCTTCCCCGGCGCGCACCGGGACGCGCTCACCGACGCGCTCACGCTCGCCACGCACCTCCACCGGGACGACCGCCGGGTGCGCGAGCCGTATCTGAACCATTTGCTCCGGGTCGCGTTGCGGATCATGTGCTACTACCGGGTCGAGGACGTGGACGTCCTGTGTGCGGCGCTGCTGCACGACGCGGTCGAGGACCACCCGTGCGAGCTGGCCGGGTTGCCGGAGCCGCAGCCGCACGACGCCGCCACCGAGGCCGCGCTCGCCGAGGTCGCCCGCCGGTTCAACAAGCGCGTCGCCGACCTGGTCCGCTCGGTCACCAATCCGGCGTACGAGCCCGGCCGGGACCGCTACGAGCAGTACCGGGAACACGTGGCGGAGAGCCTGGACCGCGACCCGTGGGCCCGGGTGATCAAGGTCAGCGACTTCACCGACAACGGCGTCGGCATCATCCACACCACCGGGCCGAAGCTGGAGTCCAGCGCCCGGAAGTACCGCCCGCTGGTGCCCACGTTCCGGGAGTTGATCTCCCGGCCGGACACGCCGCTGGCGCCGGAGGCGAGGTCGCACATCATGGACCAGCTCGATCTGGCCGAGGAGCGGTTCGCCGCGATCCTGGATTGACGGCCCGGCCACGGGGAACTATGCGCACATGTCCACGCTGAGCGCCCGCCACCATCATGGTCCCGTCCCATGGCTCGCCCTCGCCGGCTTCGCGCTCGCCGCGTTCGCGGCCGCGGCGATCGGCGGCCTCGGCGTCCAGGGTACGGCCGCCGAGTACAACAGCCTGGCCCAGCCCTCCTGGGCGCCGCCGTCCTGGCTGTTCGGTCCGGTCTGGACCGTGCTCTACGTCATGATCGCGCTGGCCGGCTGGCTCGCCTGGCGCCGCGCGGGCTGGACCACCGCGCTCACCGTCTACGCGGTGCAGCTGGCCCTGAACGCGCTCTGGACCCCGCTGTTCTTCGGCGCCGGCCAGTACGGCCTCGCGCTGGCCGAGATCGTCCTGCTGTGGCTCGCCATCGCCGCGACGATCGCGCTCTTCCGCCGCATCTCCGCCGTCGCCGCGCTGCTGCTGGTGCCGTACCTGCTGTGGGTCACCTACGCGACCGCGCTCAACGCGGCCATCTGGTCGATGAACTGACGTCGTTTCTCCGTCCGGTGCGGGGTGCCGGCCGTCCGGCCGGCACCCCGATTCACCGTCGGTCACGTGCGGGCGCGGCTGGCCCCGGCGGTGGCGGCCGCGGCGGCGGACGACGTGGCCAGGCGGTCGACCGCGGGCGCCGGTGGGATGACCGGCTCGGTCGCGCGGACGGACCAGGTCTGCTCGGCGTGGGCGCCGTGCGAGCGGAGCGGCAGGACCGGTGCGCCCGCGGCGAACTCCTCCTGGGTCATCGCCTGGAGGCCGCTGAACGCCATGCCGATCAGCGTGGCGGCGGCCAGCAGCGTGATCGGGACCAGCAGGATGTACGGCGCCAGGCCCTCGACGTGGCCACGGCCGTCGTTCCAGAGCTCGACGCGCATCGCGGCCATGCCGGTGTAGTGCATGCCGGTCACCGCGACGCCCATGATCGCGGCGGCGACGATGATCGGGCCCCAGCCCTTGATCGTGACGGTGAACCAGAGCGCGACGGTCGCGGCGACCACGGCGATCACGCAGGACGCGGCCACCAGGCCCGGGTCGTAGTGGATCACGCCGACCACGCGCATCGCCCGCATGCCGGTGTAGTGCATCGCCACCACACCGGCGCCGGTCAGCACGCCGCTGGTCAGGATGCGCTGCCAGGACCGGGGGCCGAAGCCGACCACGAACAGTCCGAACCCGACGGTGCCCACCGCGATGGCCGCGCTGGCCAGCGTGAGGCCGAGGTCGTAGCGGAGCGTGGAGTCCGGCACGTCGAAGCCGAGCATGGCCATGAAGTGCATGAGCCAGATGCCGGCGCCGCCGATCGCGAACGCGGCGATTCCGAGCCAGCGTGCTCGCCGGCCGCGGGTCTGTGACTCACGCGCGCGGACCGTGCAGGCGAGCCCCAGCAGTGAGCCGAGAAACGCCATCAGGAAGGAGACGATGGGGTTGAACGCCCCGTGCGTGAAGTGGTGGACCTCGGCCATCGCGCGCTGACACCTCGACAAATAAGACCCGATCGGACATCAGGGTCATTCGGTCGAAGATTCAGTCACATCGCGGGTGCCGTCCGTCGCACATCTCGTCCGGCCCGCACGGACGGGGGAGGCGCTGATCGCGGACATGGGGCCGGGGTCGTCGCGGTGGACCGGCCGGTCGGGGGAGGACTCCGGTCCGATGTGCGACGACCCCGGGGGTCGGCGGGGCGGGATGCGGGCGGCCTACGTGAAGATGCTGACACCACCGGGACCGACGAGCAGGCCCACCACGATCAGGACGATTCCCCAGAGAATCTGCCGCCGGACGAGCGAGACCACGCCGGCGACCACGAGCACCACTGCCAGGATCCACAGAAGAGTATCGAAAGCTCCCATGTTCTGTTCTGTACCCGACCGCCAGGATCGCAAAACATCGCTGTGAGCAGCGAAAAGGCGGCCCGTAGGCCGCCTCTGCCGGGTAGCACGCCCGGCTACTGTCCGGCGTGGACCAATGAATGACTGTCGATGTCTGCCTCGTCGCGGAGGAGGTGGTAGACACTGTAGGCCTGCTTGATCACCGGGTGTGCCACGTTCCGCACCCGGACGCCGCCCGGCGTGGTGCCGCGCTCGGTGCCATGGTGCGCGTGCCCGTGCAGCGCCAGCGCGGTGCCGGCCGAGTCGATCGCCCGCCCCAGCTGGTAGCAGCCGAGGAACGGATAGATCTCCAGCGGCTCGCCGGCCAGCGTGTCCGGCACCGGCGCGTAGTGGGTGAGCGCCACCTTCACGTCGCAGTCGAGCGCGTGCAGCGCGTCGGCCAGGCTGTCCGCGATCCGCTCGGTGGTCCCGACGAACGCCTTCATCTCCGGCTCGCCGAAGTTGCTGGCGCACCGCCCGGCGAAGCCGCCGCCGAAGCCCTTCACGCCGGCCACGCCGAGCCGGGTGCCGCCGCAGTCCAGCACGGTCCCGGTGCCCTCCAGCACGGTGATGCCGACGTCGGTGAGCACCCGGGTGACCGCGTCCGGCTGGTCCGACTGGTGGTCGTGATTACCCAGAACCGCGATCACCGGTACGCCGAGCCCGCCGAACTCCGTGGCCACGCAGCGCGCCTCGTCCTCCGTGCCGTGCCGGGTCAGGTCGCCGGCCAGCAGCAGCACGTCCGCCTTGTCCGGCAGTTCCTCCAGCGCGGGCCGGTAACGCCCGACCACGTCCTTGTCGATGTGCACGTCGCCGACGGCCGCGATCCGGATCACGACAGCTCCTCCGCCTCGGCCGGCGCGTTCGCCCGGGTGAGGCCGATGTCGACCTGGAGGTCGATGCCGGGGAACTGCTCCCGGATCAGCCGGACGATCTCGTCGCGCCGCTGGGCGCTCTCCACGTCACCGCAGAGGATCAGCGTGTGCTCGCGCCGCGAGACGGTCAGGCCCTGCTCGGCCACCCGCCCGTCCTCGGTCAGCAGGCGCTGCACCTCGGCCTCGGCGTACTCGTCCAGCGGGCGGTTGGTCCCGATGTCCGCATGATGCTGTGTCGTCACGTGATGTCACCTTCCTTACTGTGTGGCGGCGAGGCGGAGCGTGCTGCGCTGACCGTGTCCCTCCGCGTCCGGCGTGTCCGACTCCTCGGTGGAGACCACGTCCAGCCGGTCGAGGAGCACCAGGAACGCCTCCGCGTACGGCGAGTCCGCGGTCTCGTGGCGCACGCGCGCCCAGTCGATCTGCTCCCGCAGCGACCGGGCGACCGGCAGGCCGCGCGCGAAGTCGCAGTAGTGCTGGGAGAAGCTGAGCAGCTTGTGCACCATCAGCTGGGTCGCGGAGATGCACGGCATCTGGATCGCGTCGACCGGCCGGACCACGGAGTCGGCCAGCGTCTCGTCCGTCACCGGCGTCTCCACCGGCCGGAAGATGAGGTCCACCATCCGCCCGTCGTCGTAGACCTTGACCAGCCAGTCCTCCGGTGGCCGCTCGCTGGTGAAGCCCGCGGCGGTCAGCTCCTCCAGCGCGCGGTCCACGTCTTGCTCGCGGATCATGAAATCCACGTCGTGGTCGCTGGAGTAGCCCCCGTGCGCGTAGACCGCGAAGCTCCCGCCCAGTGCGAACGGCACGTCGGCCTGCTTGAAGATGGCGGCGACGCGCTTGAGCGTATTGACTAGCCCGGCGTCCACCCGGTACGGCATGGCGATCTCCCGTCGTGTGTGGCGGTGTCCTGTCCACCTACCCGGCGGGACACCGCTTCACACACCGGGAAACCGGCATTTCGGACGCCTCAGAAGTCGTCGGCGAGCCGTCCCCGCAGCTTGGTCAGCGCGCGGGCGAGCAGCCGGGACACGTGCATCTGGGAGATGCCGATCCGGTCCGCGATCTGCGACTGGGTCAGGTTGCCGTAGAAGCGCAGCGTCAGGATGCGCTGCTCGCGTGGGTCGAGCCCGGCGAGCGCGGGCCCGAGCGCCACCCGCAGCTCCGCGGTCGCCAGCTCCTCGTCCTCTGCGCCGAGCAGGTCACCGAGCGGCGTCTCGCCCTCGCCCGCCGGTGCGGAGAGCGAGATCGCGCTGTACGCCCGGGACGCCTCCAGTCCCTCCAGGATCTCCTCCTCGCCGCGGTCCAGGTGCTCCGCCAGCTCGGCCACGGTGGGGGAGCGGCCCAGCGTCTGGGTCAGCGTGGTGGTCGCCTCGGACGTGGCGGCGCGCAGCTCCTGCAGGCGGCGCGGCACCCGGACGTCCCAGCACCGGTCCCGGAAATGCCGCTTGATCTCGCCGGCGATGGTCGGGATCGCGTACGCCGCGAATTCCACGCCGCGGTCCGGGTCGTACCGGTTGACCGCTTTGATCAGCCCGACGATCGCGGTCTGGTCCAGGTCCTCGCGCGGCTCGCCACGGCCGGCGAACCGGTTCGCCAGGTGATGCGCCAGCGGCAGCCACGCCTCGATCACCTCCGCGCGGACGCGTGCGCGGTCGGGATGCCGCGACGGCATCTCGGACAGCGTGGCCAGCAGGCGGACGGCGCGGTGCCGGCGTTCCGGGGGTGTGCTCACGAACGGCCTCCCCACTGAAGGGGGTCGGGGATCGTTTCGCGTACAGCAAACAACTTTAGTCCGGTTGGACGGTGGAAATCCAGCCGAAAGGATGATAGATATCCAGGCTTCTTTAAGGTGATTTGCCGGAAAAAATAGCGGATGGCCGACTATGACTTTCAGCGAAAAGATGCCTCGACTCGCTACCGTGTCGGAGTATGGCGCCGATCTTTGAATCCACCCGTGACGACGACTCCGGACATCCGCCCAAGATCGTCGCGCTGATCGGCGTCGACGGCTCCGGGAAGACCACCCAGGCGCACCGCCTCGCGGACGCGCTCACCGCAGCCGGCCTGCCCGCCGACTACCTGCAGAACGCGGGCGGCCGCGCCTGGTTCGGCAGGGTCGCCCAGCGACTCGGTGTGGACGACGCGCAGCACCTGTTCGGCCGGCGCGGCTGGCCGGTCGTGGAGTCGGTGCTCCGCTGGCTCGCCATCGCCCGCACGTTGCTGCGCAACCGGCACTCCGGCCGGATCGCGGTGATGGACCGGTACAGCTACTGCCAGTACGCCAGCATCCGCACCCAGCTCGGCCGGGGGCGTGCCGCCGAGCGGCTGGCCCGTTTCGCGTACCGGCTGTTCCCGGCGCCGGACGTCACGTTCCTGCTGGTCGTCAGCCCGGGTGCGGCGTACCGGCGGATCGAGGCGCGCGGCACCGACCACGAGACGATCGAGTACCTGACGCGCGCCTCCGCGTCCTACGCCTCGCTTCCGGAGCACGACTCGTTCGTGCTGATCGACGGCGACGGCACCGAGGACGAGGTGGCCGCCGAGATCCTGGCACACATGCTGCCCGTGCGGCCGGAGCCGACGGTGGTGCGGCTGCCGGACCCCCAGCACCGTCCGGCGGAGGTCGCGGCGGCCTGACACCGGAGGTCACGGGTGACATCGGCCACCCGTAACCTCCGCTCTCCGGACAGGCCGGACTGCCCGTTCCGTCGAAGTCGTTCCCCGTAACAGACACCACGGGGCAGGTTTCGTTGACGGGTACGAAGTGCGCAAACAAACTCGGACCGTGGTGAATTCGCCTGGGCTGCTCGTGCACATCAACGCGCTCCTGCCCTCGCTGTCACCCGCCGAACAGCGTGTCGCGCGCCTGGTCGTGTCGGATCCCGCCGACGCGGCCGGCCACACCATCACCGGTCTGGCCACCGCCGCGGAGACATCCGAGGC
Source organism: Catenuloplanes indicus (assembly GCF_030813715.1). Lineage (NCBI taxonomy): Bacteria > Bacillati > Actinomycetota > Actinomycetes > Micromonosporales > Micromonosporaceae > Catenuloplanes > Catenuloplanes indicus. The sequence goes on along the minus strand of NZ_JAUSUZ010000001.1, from coordinate 3,471,667 downwards.
CACGGTCATCCGGTTCTGCCGTTCGATCGGCATCGCCGGCTACCCGCAGCTGCGCCTCCGGCTGGCGGCGGAGGCGGCCGGGGCGGCCGGCCGCGCACGCACCGCGGACGCGCACGTGGCCGGCGGTGAGATCCCGCCGGACGCGGACCTGGCCCGGATCGTGGCGACGATCGCGTTCAACGAGGCGCGGGCACTGGAGGAGACCGCGGCTCAGCTCGACGCGGTCGCCTGCGCACAGGTCGTGGAGGCCGTGGACGGCGCCGGCCGGATCGAGGTCTACGGCACCGGCACCAGCGCGTGCGCGGCGCTGGACCTGCAACAGAAGCTGCACCGCATCGGCCGCAGCGTCGCCTACTGGCCGGACCCGCAGGCCGCCCTGGCCTCCACCGCGCTGCTGGCCGAGGGCGACGTGGCGATCGGCATCTCGCACAGCGGCACCAGCGCCGGCGTGCTGGACGTGCTGGCGCAGGCGCGGCGGCGCGGCGCGGTCACGGTCGCGGTGACGAACTTCCCGCGCTCGCCGATCGCGGACGCGGCCGATCTGGTGCTGACCACGGCGGCGCGCGAGACGACGTACCGGGCGGGCGCGTTCGCCAGCCGAGCCGTTCAGTTGATGGTCGTCGATTGCATCTTCGTCGGCGTCGCTGTGCGTAACCGGAAACGGGCCGGGCAGGCACTCGCCGCGGCCGATGAGGCGACCGCGTCGTTGCGCGCGCCCGGTGGTCGCCGAAAGCCGCGCTGAGCTGGGATGATCTTTCCTCGTCGGGGTGGTGGCGCACTGCCGGTCCGCTGGGAATGCGGTGGCGACCGGGAAGGTTCCCTGGTGGGCTGAACCCTCCGATCACGTTTCCCGTAAGTCTTGGGTGACAGGGATCGCACGGGACCAGTGAGTTGGGTCGCTGCGACTCAACTGTCCCGGATGGTGTGATTTGACGGGCCAGGGGTAAGCACCCGTTGAGCGCATCGACCGGCCGGTAACACTTCATCCCCCGCCAGCCGAGCCGATTCAGGAACTACGCACCGCGCTCACAGCCAGATTTCAGGCATTCGTGACAGCTTCAATCGTACGACAACGAGATTCCATCCGAATGCCGGAATCAGCTGGGGACGTGCGCCGTTGTTAGAGGGGCACCGCTGGGGACGCGGATTACCGGGGAGGGCCTGATGGATACAGGGACGGCCCGCAAGAAGGCAAATGGGGTCAACGAGGGGACCGTGGGCGACATGGAAAAAAGCATGGTGTTGCGAACGGATGAGGTCGCCGAGGAGCGCGACCTCGTCGGAGTCTACCTGCACGAGATCTCCCGGACACCTCTGCTCGACGCGGCGCGTGAGGTTGATCTTTCCAAGGCGATCGAGGCGGGGCTCTACGCCGAGCACCTGCTCGACGCCGACCAGCTTCCGGCCGGCGTGAGCCGCGAGGAGCTCGAGCGCGTCGTCGTCGACGGCAACCGCGCGAAGGACGAGTTCATCCGTGCCAACCTGCGCCTCGTGGTCTCGATCGCCCGGCGCTACGTCCGCTCCGGCATGCCGATGCTCGACCTGATCCAGGAGGGCAACACCGGCCTGGTGCGAGCGGTCGAGAAGTTCGACTACGAGCGCGGCTACAAGTTCTCGACGTACGCGACGTGGTGGATCCGCCAGGCGATCAGCCGGGCCATCGCGCAGCAGGAGCGCACCGTGCGGCTCCCCGTCCACCTGGTGGAGGACGTGAACCGCATGCGCAACGTCACCCGCCAGCTCACCCGCGAGCTCGGCTCCGACCCGGAGCCGGCGCAGATCGCGACCGCGCTGGGCGTGACCGTCGAACGGGTGTCCGAGCTGATCCGCTGGTCGCAGGACACGGTGTCGCTGGACACCCCGGTCGGCGACGACGGCGACACCAACCTCGGCGACCTGGTCGCCGACTCGGACGCGCCGTCGCCGGAGGAGATCGTCCTCACCGCGCTGGAGCGTCAGCGTATCGAGGGCCTGCTCAACCACCTGGACGACCGCTCCGCCGGCATCATGCGCGCGCGGTACGGGCTGGAGGACGGCCGTGAGCACTCGCTGACCGAGGTGGCCTCGCGGTTCTCGCTCTCCCGCGAGCGGATCCGCCAGCTGGAGATCCAGGCACTCGGCCGGCTGCGCGAGCTGGCCCGCGCGGAGGGCCTCCAGGCGGCATAACCCACAACCCCACACACCCCTCGGCGGTACGAACGAACCGGCCGGTCCCATACCCGGGGCCGGCCGTTGCGTTCGTCACTGTGACGTCTTCCGGTCGCGTCAGCCCCCGCGTCGGCGATGGGCACGGCGGCGCGGGGTGGGTATGGTCGCCTGCGGGGTATGAAACCACAGCTCGGGGGAGGCGATGTGGCGCGCGGCGGCATCTTCTGTGTGGAGGGCCAGTGGCACCGGGACCTCTCCGAGCAAGGCTCCGTCATCCCCACGCTCGAGCTGCTGGAGCGGCTGCGCCGGATCCGGTTCATCTACCGGGACGTGGCCACGCCGGAGGAGCTGAGCTACTTCCTGGACCGATGGCTGCTGAAGCAGTACAGCGACTACCGGGTGGGCTTCTTCGCGATGCACGGCGAGCCGGGCCGGCTCTGCCTCACCGACCGGGCCACGGTCGAGCTGGACGACGTAGCCGAGCAGCTGGCCGGTCGCTGCCAGGACAAGCGGCTCTACTTCGGCTCCTGCTCCGTGCTGAAGGCCTCGGACGCCACGCTGCTGGACTTCCTGGACGTCTCCGGGGCCGCGATGGTGTGCGGCTACACCCGGGAGGTGGACTGGGTCGACTCGGCCGCGTTCGAGACCGTGCTGCTGGACGTGCTGGCGAACGGCGCGCTGGTGAACGCGGCGGAGAAGCGGATGGGTTCCGGGCCGTGGCGCGAGCTGGCGGCCTACCTGGGCTTCCGGATCGTCTACGCGAACGGGCGGACGTGGCGACCGGGTACCCGCCCACGGGTGCCGGCGCAGGCCACCGCGGCATGACGAAGGGCGGGGAGAGACTCCCCGCCCTTCTCCGTTCCGGTTCCGGCTACCTGACCCGGCCGTACCCGACGATCGACATCATGTTGAGCGGTGCGATCGTGAGCACCTCGCCCGGTCTGGGCGCGTGTATCACCTTGTCACCGCCGATCGCGATCGCGACGTGCGCGAGCCCGTTGTAGAAGACCAGGTCACCGGGGACGACCTGGGAGGCGGATATCCGCGCGGTCGCGTTGTACTGCATCGCCGCGTTGTGCGGCAGCGACTTGCCGGCCTTCGCCCACGCCGCCTTCACCAGACCGGAGCAGTCGAAGCCGGTCGGGCCAGCGGAGGCGTAGATGTACGGCTTGCCGAGCTGGGCGTAGGCGAACTGCACCACGGCGCTCGACCCGGCGGGCGCGCTCGGTGCGGCACCGCCACCGCCGCTGTTGCCACCGCCGCCGCTGTTGCCGCCACCGTTGCTGACCGGCGCCGCGGCGGCCTGCTCCTGCTCCCGGCCGTACGCGGCCTTGCGCAGCGAGTACAGGTTCTTCAGCTCGCCCTCGATGCCGGCCTTGCGCTTGCCGGCCTCGTCCTTCTGCGCCTTCTGCTTCTTCTCGGCGGCGTCCAGCTTGGCCTTCTCCTCGGCGTACTTCGCCTCGGTGGCCGTGTAGGCGGCGACCTCGTCGTTGCGCGCCTGGGCCAGCTGCTCGAGCACGCTCAGGCCGGCCATCAGGTCCTGGCTGTCGTTGAGCGTGAGCAGCGTGTTCGCGTCACTGAACCGGCCGGACTTGTAGGCCCGGCTGGCCAGCTGACCGACGTTGGTGCTGGCCTGCTCGACCTGCTGCTCCAGCGCGGCGGTCTTCTCGCTGAGGTCCTTGGCCGCCGCCTGGGTGGCCTTCAGCTCTTCATTGATCTTGTTGTAGGACTCGATCACGACCTCCAGCTCATGGGAGGCCTTGTCGATCTGCTTGGTGAGTTCGGCGCTTGACGGCTCGGCCAGGGCCGCGGAGGTCGGCGCGAGAACGCCGACCGCGACGGCCGCCAGCACGACGGCGCGCAGGATCGCACGCGAAGCTGACAACGGGGTGGACCCTTCTTCGCTTGCCGCCTACCGGGTTAGCTGACGGATTCGGGCGAGAAGGACGCCCTACCGCGCGAGCGCGGATTCACCCCGGTGGGACTCTGATGGGTCCCCGGTTCGCCGCAACGCCGCTCGGAGGCCGCGTCGGGTGGGCCCGGCACGACCGGCGATCGGCGGGCCTGGCGCGAACGGTGCGGGGGAGCACCGGCGGCCGGGCCGGGCGATTCGGCGGCGCCGGGCTGGCGTCATTCCGGGGGGAGTGACTGAAGACCAGGTCCGGCGAACCCACGGTAACGACCATCTCGGAGGATCGAAAGGGTGATGGCGGTCATCTGTGCGCTTTCGCCGGTAATAAGGCAAATTTCCGGATCGCTCAGAGTGAAGGAATGATTTCCTGAAGTAACCGCTCCGCACCGGGCCGGCGGTGTACGCCCGAAAACAACTATTTGCGTGTTTTCGCGGGCGCTTGGTGCCGCGCCTCTCGGGCAAATGCGGAGGAATACGTCGGGAAACCGCGTGCCGGGCCTTCTCTGACGGGTGGAAATCTGCCACCTGGCAGATTGCCCTCTTCCCATTAGTGGCGTGCGGTTGGGAGTATGGCTGTTAGGGAGGTCTCAGGGTTCTCCCGCAAGGGAAGCACTTCTCACCCTGGCGACCTTCCGCAGCGCGCGCTGACGTATTCAGAGCATCACGTGGTCCTCGGAGTCCACGCCACGGGACTCCGGAGACCGTCTTTCCCCGGGGGCGGGGGAGCCATCGCGGCGGACGCGGTGTGGTGACCGGCGGCAACCGGGAACGCCACATGCCGAATTCGACAACATGCCGAATTCGGCACCGCGACCGCCGTAAACAAAAGACCAACTCCTAAAGAGCCGCAGGAGGACTCCGATGGAGAATAGCGCTCGTTACTCGCCGCGTTCAACCCGTCGCTACGCTTCTCCCGGTGCCGCGCCGCGCAGCCGGGTCGCGTTCGACACGGCCGACGTCATCGTGACGCCGGAGTACTTCCAGGTCGCCGGCCGACGCTGGCCGACCAGCGAGCTGGCCGGGCTGCGGACCGTGCGTGGCCCGTTCGACCAGCTCACAGTGCGCGCGGTCGCCGCGTCCGGGGTGAGCCTCCTGGCGATCTTCGCGGCGCTCAGCTTCGGCAACGGCCTGCACGCGCTCGGCCCGGCCGCGTACGTCGTGATGGGCGCGGCCGCGTTCGTGCCGATGCTGCTCGGTGTGGTCGGCAATCGCACCCGGCCGCGCGTCTACGAACTCTGGGGCGATTACCAGGGCATGTCGGTGCGGCTCTTCGTCAGTGACAGCGAGAGGCAGTACGGCCAGATCTCCCGCGCGCTGGTGCGCGCACAGGAGATCGCCAGACTCGGCGGCGTGCGCGCACCGGTATCGTCGATCAATCCGTACGGGATGTGAGTCGAAGCACGATGTCCGTGCCCACATGACAATTGCGGACCGGGGTCTGGCGGGCACGACATGACCCCTTGAGATAGCTCCACCGGAAATCATGGGCGCGCTTCCCCGGGCGCGCCCATGATCCATTTCCTCAGCCGTCCTCGGCTATTCCCTTGATCATCGCCAGCGACTCGGCCGGGTCCAGCGCCTTGTCCCGCAACTCGTGAAAGACGTGCAGATACGGCCGGACGTCCTCCGGCCGGTCGATGACCTCGTCGGTGACCGCGTTCTCCACGTACATCACGTCCGCGTCGTCCGGATCCGGGAACTGCAGGATCGCGAACGGCGCCACCACCGGTGGCGGGCCCGCGCTGAACGGCAGCACCTGGATCGTGATGTGCGGCGACGCGCTCAGCGACAGCAGGTGGCTGAGCTGCTCCGGTGCCCGCGCCGGTGCGTGCGCGATGCGGTGCAGCACGGCCTCGTCGATGATCGCGGTGATCCGCGGCGGGCGTGATTTGTTCAGGATCTCCTGCTGGCGCCGCAGCCGGACGGTGATCTCCTCCTCGGTCGGCCGCACCGAGGTGCCACCCGCCGCGAAGTCCCGGGTCTGCAGCAGCGTGGGCAGCGTGGTCGGCGCGAAGTAGAGCACCTCGACGCTCTCGTCCTCCAGCCCGATGTAGGCGTAGTAGGACGGGTTGACCCGGTCCCGCAACGCCGACCACCAGGTGCGCAGCCGGGAGTTGCGGGCCAGCGAGAGGATCTCCTCCACCCGCTCCGGCTCGGTGATGTCGTACAGCCCGGTCAGTGCGCGGGCGTCGATGGTGGAGATGCCGACCGTGCCGGCCTCGATCCGGATCACCTTGGACAGCGACCAGTCCATCGCGGCCGCCACCTCCGCCCGCGTCTTACCGGCCGACTCCCGGGCCACCTTCAGCGCCTGGCTCAGTCGCCGCCTGCCCATCGAAGGGCCCTGTCGTGCCGTCGGCGCCCGTTTCGCCGGTCGTTCCGCGTGGCCGGGGTCTTCGCTCTGATCGTGTGTCATCGCGGGGCCGCACCTGACTCAAAGGGTTGGTCAGACCATCTGGGTGACCATCTTGTTGATCATTTCGAGGGACTCGCTGGGGTTGAGTGCGAGCTTCTGCAGTCGGGCGAAGGTCTGCCGGTAGGTCTCGACCTCGGCGGGCTGGTCGACCAGCGCGACGGTCGGCGTCGACTCGATGTAGACGACGTCCGGCGTGCCGGCCTCGAAGGAGAGCAGGTTGAACTGCCCGGTGGCGCCGTAGCTCTCCGCCGTGAACGGCAGGATCTGGAGCGTCACGTGGTCTTTCGTGCCTTCCGTGCGCAGCCTTTCCAGCTGCTCGCGGAGCACCGCGGTGCCGCCGATGTGCCGGTGCAGGTTCGCCTCGTCCAGGATCACCTGCAGCGTCGGCGGGACCGGCCGGGAGAACAGCTCCTCCTGGCGGCGCAGGCGCAGGCCGACACGGACCGTCACGTCGTCCGGCTCGACCTGGGACGGTACGGCTGCGCTGATGTAGGCCCGCGCGTACGACTCGGTCTGCAACAGGCCGGGCATGCCGATCGGCTGGAAGACACGCAGCGTGGCCGCCTCCGCCTCCAGGCCGACGTAGTCGTAGTAGGCGCGCTCGCGCTCGAAGATCTCGCGGTACTGCACCCACCAGCCGCGCTGGCGGGCCAGCCGGGCCAGGGCGAGCAGCTCCGTGACCGTGCCGGGATCGTCCACCCGGTAGTGCTGGAGCAGCGCCTTGAGGTCGTTCGTCGAGATGGAGACGGTGCCGGCCTCGATCCGGATCAATTTCGACAGCGACCAGTCCATCGCCTCGGCGGCCTGCTCCTGCGTCAGCCCCGCCGCGTCGCGCGCCGCGCGCAGCCGGGCTCGGAGCTGCCGCCGGCCGCCCGAAGGGCCGTGGGCGGTGGACATGGCGCCTCCTTGCGCTCACGGGCACGTCGCCCGCTGTGACGGCCGATACTTTACGGCCGGCCGGGCGGTGCGCTGTCGGGCACCGGCTTGTCGGTGCCACCCGGCAGACCTGATATTGCGAGGTGCCATGTGCCTGCGTTACGCCGTCGATCCGCCACGTAGCCGACCGGTCCAAGCCGGTCACCACCTGCCTGCAATGCGCGGTTGCCACCTGCCTGCAATGCGCGGTTGCCACCTGCCTGCAATGCGCGGTTGCCACCTGCCTGCAATGCGCGGTTGCCACCTGGCTGCAATGCGCGGTTGCCACCTGGCGGATGGCCTCCTGTCAATGAGCCAATGACACAGAGGTTACTCGCGCATGGATGCATATTCCAGGCCGGACGAGTCGGGATCGGCGGTCACGCGAACGGGTGTGAGCACGATTGCGTGAGCTGCGGGTATTTCACGGTAACCCGGCGAGGGCGGCGCCGTTTGTCACGGAGAGTACGGGGGGCGGCGCGGGACTGGTCTTGGTCCCGGGCCTGGCTAGACGCTACGCTCGCGCGGGCATCTGTCCGATCGCGTGATCAACGCGCGGTTGGTCCTTTTTGCTCAAATCTTGCTTTTAAGCAGCAATTGTTCATTTAATGCGATAGTTTTCGATCGTGCGCGGCCAACGTTGCCCGCGCCGGACTGGAGTGACAAATGATCACGTCGACCGCGGGTGAGATGGCGTGGCGGAAGAGCAGCCGCTGCGAGTCGCACACCTGCCTCGAGGTGGCCGAGGCGCCCGGCGGCCGCATGGCGGTCCGTAACTCGACCCGCCCCGAGCTTCGCATCAGCTTCGAGGGGCCGGCCTGGCAGGCCTTCGTGCGCACCGTGCGTAACGGGGAGCTCTGACGTCGCACCGCCCTCGAACCACACCGCCCGGCGAGCCGTCAGCTCGGCCGGGCGGTCGCGTCTTCGGGTGGTCGCGGGTGCTCAGTGCATGGGCTGGTGGTCCGTGCGGGCCGGAGCGGGGACCCAGCGCGCGGTGACGATGCGCTCCGCGTAGAAGGACAGGAACGGCACCGTGCCGGCGAGCATGACCAGCAGCATGCGCTTCAGCGGCCAGTTCGCGCGTCGGCCGAGGTCGAACGCGGCGATCAGGTAGACCATGTAGAGGAAGCCGTGGGCCGGGCCGATGCCCTGGACGACGGCGGGCTGGTCCCAGATGTACTTCAGTGGCATGCCGATCACCACGAGCAGGATCAGCACCACGCCGACGATGTAGGCGATCGTCCGATAGCGGGTCAGTGCTCCGCGCACCGCGGCCTTCCCTTCGTCCGGCGCGAGCGCCGGGGTAGTCACGTGTCGTCAGTCGTCGGCGGGGGGACGCGCCGGGCCGTAGGCGGACCGCTCGGTGGCACGCCGGACGGCCTCGGTGCGCACCGGACGGCGTACCGTCAGCTGATTTGGATCTTCGGTTTTTGGGGTGGGCGGCTCGGCCGGGGGCGCGTCGCGGCGCAGGACCGCGCGGACCTCGCGGACCCACAGGAAGATCACGAAGGCGGCAAAGACCGGCCACTCCAGCATGTAGCCCCAGCTGGACGGGTTGCCGCCGGCCTCGGCCCGGGACAGCTGCCACCAGCCCAGGGCCAGGAAGGCGATCACGAGCAGCACCGTGGCGAGGTGGACCGCGATCCACCGCGGTGTCCAGAGCCGCTTCATACAGGCGAGCGTACCGGGGTGGTCCGGTGTCTCCGACACAGCGTCGTAGTAGCGCGTGCCGCAAAGGCTTGCGCTTGACGCAGCGTCAACTCGTAGCGTCGTTCCGGTGAGTTGGTCGACGGCACAGGTGGCGCGCATCGCCGGGGTCACGTCCCGGACGTTGCGGCATTACGACGACATCGGGCTGCTGCGGCCGTCCCGGGTGAGCCCGGGCGGGCTGCGGCACTACGAGCGGGAGCAGCTGCTGCGGCTGCAGCAGATCATGCTGCTGCGCGAGCTCGGCATGAGCCTGGAGACGATCGGCGCCGTCGTCGCGGGTGAGGCCGACCGGGTCGACCAGCTCCGCCGTCATCATCGGTGGCTGATCGAGGAGCGGGACCGGTTCGGCCGGCTCGCGGACACGGTCGCGGCCACCATCGCCCAGCTGGAAGGTGGAACACGGATGAGCACGGAACAGCTCTTCGAGGGCTTCGACGCGGACCGGCAGGCCCGTTACGAGGCGGAGCTGATCGAACGGTACGGCGACGGTGCCGCCACGGCCATCGCGGAGAGCAAGGCGCGGACCGCCGGCAAGGGCGCCGAGCTGCAGGCGGAGTGGGCCGGGATCGAGGACCGGCTGGTCGCGCTGCTCGACTCCGCACCGGATTCACCGGCGGTGCAGGCGGTGATCGCAGACCACTACCGGTGGATCACGCGGCACTGGACGCCGGACCGCGAGTCGTACACCGGCCTGGGACAGCTCTACACGGACAGTCCGGACTTCCGGGCGCGGTTCGACGCGCGGGATGCCCGGCTGGCCGAGTTCCTGCGGGATGCGATCACGGTGTACGCCCAGGCCAGCCTCTAGCTGCCAGGGGTTTGGGCCGGTGCCGATCGGGCAACCGTTGACTCATTGAGGAGAGGGGCAGTGATGACCGACTCAGTGCGTTACAGCGATGGTTCGCCGTCGGCCTCGGGCACCGCGTTCCACCCGAACCCGGACGGGCCGCCCACTCCGGAGCAGACGACGCTGCCGGACGCGAGCCCGGAGCAACGCGTCGACGAGTGGGACGGCGATCACCGGAAGGGACCGGCGGGTGCCTCGCCCGACGAGATCGGGGTGGACCCGGCCGAGCTGTCCGACGAGGACCTGACCCGCGAGATGGCCAGCCTGCACCGCACCCGGCTGGACACGCTGCGGCACGCGTCCGACGCGGCGCTCGCCACCCACCTGCGCCGCACCGCGGACCTGGAGACCGAGTACCTCACCCGGCACCCGGGCCGCGAGGTCGACCCGCAGCGGCTGCGGGACGGCTGATCATGTGATTCCCGATACATCGGCCTCAGGAACAGGCACCCATGGCCGATGGTTGAGTCAGGTGTCGGTGTGCGCAGTGTCCCCGGGCCTCACCTAACAGCCTTCGCGGAATACCGTTCGGCAGGAGCCGCGTCGCGCCACTCGCCGAGAGGCGACCGGCACACCGACACCCTTTACAGTGCACGCCCCGCCGGGATCGTTCCGGCGGGGCGTCGCTGTGTCCGAGGCAGCGCGGTCGTGTCGCGGCACCGGGTGGCTCACGGAGGGCCGATCAGGCGACGGCGACCGCGGCGCGGCGGGCGGCGGCCGCGGTGGCGAGCACGTCGAGCACCGACTCGGTCTGGTCCCAGCCGAGGCAGGCGTCCGTGACCGACTGGCCGTAGGTCAGCTCGCGCGTCGGGTCCAGCTCCTGCCGGCCCGGTTCCAGGAACGACTCCAGCATCACGCCGGAGATGCCCCGGTTGCCGGCCTTGAGCTGCTCGGCCACGTCCGCGGCCACCAGCGGCTGGCGGCGGTGGTCCTTGCCGCTGTTCGCGTGGCTGCAGTCGATGATCAGCCGCTCCGGCAGGCCGGCCTTGCGCAGCAGCGCCAGCGCGCCGCCGACCGACTCCGCGTCGTAGTTCGGCCCGTCGTTGCCGCCGCGCAGCACCAGGTGGCAGTCCGCGTTGCCGCGGGTGTGCAGGATCGCCGGCGTGCCGGACATCGCGATGCCGGGGAACACGTGCGGCACGGCCGCCGCGTTGATCGCGTCGATCGCGGTGCTGATCGCGCCGTCCGGGCGGTTCTTCATGCCGATCGGCATCGACAGGCCGGACGAGAGCTGGCGGTGCACCTGGCTCTCCACCGTGCGCGCGCCGATCGCGCCCCAGGCCACGGTGTCCGCGATGAACTGCGGCGTGATCGGGTCGAGGAACTCGCAGCCGACCGGCAGGCCCAGCTCCAGCACCTGGAGCAGCAGCTGACGGGCGACGCGCAGGCCGGTGTTGACGTCGCCGGAGCCGTCCAGCGCCGGGTCGTTGATCAGGCCCTTCCAGCCGACCGTGGAGCGCGGCTTCTCGAAGTAGACGCGCATCACGATCAGCAGGTCGTCGGCCAGGCGCTCGGCGACCGGGCGCAGCCGGCGGGCGTAGTCCAGCGCGGCGGCCGGGTCGTGCACCGAGCACGGGCCGACCACGACGAGCAGGCGGTCGTCCTCGCCGTCGAGGACGCGGGCGACCGCGCGGCGGCCCTCGACCACGCGGTCGGCCAGCTCCTCGCTCAACGGCAGGTGGTGGTGGAGGAGATCGGGGGTCATCAGCGGAACGACCTTGTCGATCCGCTGGTCGGTGACCCGTCGTGCGGACGTCATTGCAGATTTCCTTTCACCGGCCCGCCCCAGGGCCGGTGACCTGGAGAGCCGGGCAGCGTGTTCGTCGCATGCGAAAAGGGCAGGGAAGAAGCTCCCTGCCCTTGCCGGCTCTCTGAAGGCTGTGGTGACGTCAGACCAAGGCCGAGTCACCGGCGCTCAGGGCCGGCCACCCAAACCAATAAAAGGACGTCGTCACGCCGGATACCTTACCGCGTCCGGCCGCGTCCGTCTGCCAGCAGGGTCGTGATGGTGACTGAAGAGTCACATCGTGGGTACTGAGCGGGCATGACTGATCGGGTGGAGAGCCGGGCGGCGTCGCTGCTGCCCGAGGAGCGCCGCGTCGGCAGCGACGACGTGGAGGCGCAGGCGGAGGAGATCCTGCTGGAGTCGGACGAGCGGACCGCCGACACGACGGCGGCGCCCGACTCGTTCGTCGAGCACCGCACGTCGGTCGAGGCCGCCGGCGCGGGCCAGGAGCCGCCGGACTGACCCCGCGGTCCCGCCTGGAACAGCGAGCCGGGCGCCCGCGGGTTTCTGATCTGCGGGACCACCGCGGATCTTGAGCCCGCGGGAGCACTGGGAACGTGGGCACGCCGGAAGCGGGAATATGGGTTAATGGCCCCTTTTGATCCATTCGTCGAGGTGGGGGGCCTCGGCGCCGATCGTCGTGCTGTCGCCGTGACCGGTGTGTACGACCGTCTCCGGTGCGAGGGTCAGCAGCTTTGTTCTGATCGACTCGACGATCGTGTCGAAGGAGCTGAAGCTGCGGCCGGTCGCGCCCGGGCCGCCCTGGAACAGCGTGTCGCCGGTGAAGACCACGCCCAGCGCGGGTACGTGGAAGCAGCACGCGCCGGGGGCGTGGCCGGGCGTGTGCAGCACGTGCAGTGTGACCCCGCCGACGTCGATCGTCTGGCCGTCGGAGAGTTCGCCGTCAGTCTTGACCTCGGGATGGGTGAGCCGCCAGACGACCTGGTCGCCGGGGTGCAGCCAGATCGGGGCGCCGGTCGCCTCGGCGAGCGCGGGGGCCTGACGGACGTGGTCGTCGTGTGCGTGCGTGGCCAGGATCGCCTTCACGGTACGGCCGCCGACCGCTTCGAGGATCGCGTCGACGTCGTGCGGGGCGTCGATCACCACGCACTCGGCGTCGTCGCCGAGCACCCAGACGTTGTTGTCGACGTCGAAGGTCTGACCGTCCAGCGAGAACGTGCCGGACGTGACGGTGTGGTCGATGCGCGCGGCCATCAGAGGACCACCACCGAGCGGAGGACGTCGCCGCGGTGCATCTTGGTGAACGCCTCCTCGACCTGCTCCAGGCCGATCTCCTCGGAGACGAACGCGTCCAGGTCCAGCCGGCCCTGGCGGTAGAGCTCGGTCAGCATCGGGAAGTCGCGGGTGGGCAGGCAGTCGCCGTACCAGCTGGACTTGAGCGCGCCGCCGCGGCCGAACACGTCCAGCAGCGGGATCTCCGGGATCTTCATCTCCGGCGTGGGCACGCCGACCAGCACCACGGTCCCGGCCAGGTCACGGGCGTAGAACGCCTGCTTCCAGGTCTCCGGGCGGCCGACCGCGTCGATCACCACGTCCGCGCCGAAGCCGCCGGTCAGGCCCTGGATCGCCTCGACCACGTCGCCCTCGCGCGCGTTGACCGTGTGGGTGGCGCCGAAGCCCTTGGCCCACTCCAACTTCCGGTCGTCGGTGTCCACCGCGATGATCGTGGTGGCACCGGCCAGCGCCGCGCCCGCGATCGCGCCGTCACCGACGCCGCCGCAGCCGATCACCGCGACCGAGTCGCCGCGCTGCACGTTACCGGTGTTGATCGCGGCGCCGATGCCGGCCATCACGCCGCAGCCGAGCAGGCCGACCGCGGCCGGGCGGGCCGCCGGGTCGACCTTGGTGCACTGACCGGCCGCGACCAGCGTCTTCTCGATGAATGCGCCGATGCCGAGCGCGGGGGAGAGCGTGGTGCCGTCCTCCAGCGTCATCGGCTGCTTGGCGTTGTGGGTGGCGAAACAGTACTGCGGCCGGCCGCGGCGGCAGGCCCGGCAGTCGCCGCAGACCGCGCGCCAGTTGAGCACCACGAAGTCGCCGGGCGCCACCTCGGTCACGCCCGGGCCGACCGACTCGACCGTGCCGGCCGCCTCGTGGCCGAGCAGGAACGGGAAGTCGTCGTTGATGCCGCCCTGCTTGTAGTGGAGGTCGGTGTGGCAGACGCCGCACGTCTGGATCTTCACCACGGCCTCGCCGGGGCCCGGGTCGGGCACGATGATCGGGACCACCTCGACCGGTGCGTTCTTGGCGCGGGCGATGACCCCGCGGACTGTCTGGCTCATGGTGCGGCCCTCCTCCGTCTTGTCATTTTCGCCGTCAATCCGTAACACAGCGATCTTGAAATCGGAGGTTCTTGGACGGATTAATCGCTTCGGCCGTTGTCTCGCCGCGACGCGCGTGGTGCCGTGCGTGCGGGCCCACCGGCGGTACGGGAGCGCCGGACACTAAATCCTGTATCGAAGTGGGGGTCGAGCGAGGCGTGGTCCGGGTGTCGTCCGGGTGTGCGGCGCGGAAGCCCTCGTACCGGTGTTGTATGTGGGCTTTTGCGACGTGTGGCCAGGCGGCGCCTGGGCCTCGCCGCAGCCCGGCCATCCACTTCGATACAGGACCTAAACCCGCGACCTTGTCACAGATGCCGATCACGCGCACGTCGGCGCGGCGGGCGCGCTGGTAACGTTGCCGGGTGATTTTCGCCGTCGACGACGATGGGGCTGATACAGCCGGACGCTCCGAGTCCTCCGGGCCGCACAGCGTGGAGCTGGTGGGGCTGCTGCACGAGTTGACCGCGATGCTGCTCGGCGCCACGGAGATCGAGTCGGCGCTCGCTGATCTGTCCCGGTTCGCCGCCTTCGCCGTTCCCGGCGTCGTCCGTTGCTCGGCCCTGCTGATCACCGAGGGGCGTCCCGCTGTCTCCGCGGCCTCCGAGACCAGCCGGCGCAAGATCGACGACGTGCAGCAGGACGAGGCGGCCGGCCCGTCGCTGGACGCGATCCACACCCGCGAGCCCGTGGTCAGCGCGGATCTGCACGCGGACCAGCGCTGGCCCGCGCTCCAGCCAGCCGCGGTCGGCACCGGGCTGCGTACCGCTATAGCGCTCCCGATCGACGTGAACCGGGACGCGGTCGGCGCGCTCACGCTCTACCTCACCGAGGCGGACGCGGCCGGGCCCGGCCGGATGGTCGCGGCCATGGCCATCGCCGGGCAGGCCGCGCTGCTGCTCGGCGAGGTGTTGCGCCGGGCCGAGGAGACCACGCCGCCGCTGTCCGCCCAGGAGCCCTCGGACGCGACCGTCAACCACGCGGTCGGCCTGATCATGGCGCAGCGTGGGTGCGGTCCCGCCGAGGCCTTCGAGGTCATCGACGAGACCGCCACCCGGCTGGCGGTCAGCCCCCGGGTGGTCGCCGAACGCCTGCTCGAGACCGCCCAGCGCCGCTCCGCGCCCTGATCAGGCGCTCTGCACCACCTCGAACTCCAGCAGGCTCGCGCCGCCCGCCACCGGGCGGGCCCGCTCACCGGCGTGCGCGGCACGCCCGGAGCCCTGCGCCCAGGCCTGGTAGTCCTCCTCGGTCTCCCACTTCGTGTAGACGAAGTACCGGGTCTCGCCGCTCACCGGGCGCAGCAGCTCGAACCCCAGGAAGCCCTGGGCGTTCTCCACCGCGCCCTGCCGCGCGGCGAACCGCTTCTCCAGCTCCGGGCCCGCGCCGTCCGGCACGTCAATCGCGTTGATCTTCACAACAGCCATACCGAGAGCCTAGAACCGATTCCGGGATACGCGTCCGGACGGGACGCGGCCACCGGGGGTTTTCCGGTGACCGGCGGCGGGACCGGCTCCGCCGCGCGGCCGGAGCGGAGCCAGCGGAGTCGGAGGCCTCCGCGCGGTTGGCCCGCTGCGAGCATGCTGGCCGCACCACGCCGGAAGCGGAAAAATCGGTGTGATCAGCTGTTTTCGGCGGCGGCCCGGGCTTCGGCGGCCTCGGCGGCGCGGGCCGCGGCGGCGGAGCGGTTCTGGAGCGGGAGTTCGGGGAGGAAGAGGACCACCACGAGGCCGACGATCATGACGATGCCGGCGATCAGGAAGACCAGGCTCATCGACTCGGAGAAGCCGACCTTGAACGGGTGGGCGATGACGTCGTCCAGCGTGTTGATGAACGAGGTGTCGTTCAGGCCCTCGGCGGACTGGCCGGCCTGCAGCGCCTGGGCCTGCGCCGGGTTGTCGCGCAGCGCGGCCTGGAACTCCGGGTCGGCCTGTGCGCTGCCGAACGCGTCCCGGATCTTGCCGGGGACGGCCGCGAAGAGCACCGAGAGGAACACCGCGGTGCCGAGCGTGCCGCCCATCTGGCGGAAGAACGTGACCGCGGACGTGGCGGTGCCGATCTCGCGCGGGGAGACCGCATTCTGCACCGCGGTGACCATCGGCTGCATGTTGCCGCCGAGCCCGAGGCCCATCAGCAGCATGATGCCCATCGTCAGCGGGAGTGGCGTGTCCGCGGTGATCAACGAGAACAGGAACAGCGCGATCAGCATCAGCGCGGACCCGACGATCGGGATGAAACGGTACCGGCCGGTGCGGAAGATGATCTGACCGAAGACGATCGAGCCGGTCATGATGCCGAGCACGAACGGGATCATCTGCAGGCCGGCCACCATCGGCGACGAGCCCTTCACGATCTGCAGGTAGAGCGGCACCATCATCAGCCCGCCGAACATCGCCATGCCGACCACGAAGCTGCTGGCCGCGCCGACGCCGAACGTGCGGATCCGGAACAGCCGCGGCGGGAGCAGCGCCTCGTCCTTGTACGCGCGCTCGGCGAACACGAACGCGACCAGCCCGATCGCGCCGATCGCGTAGCAGAGGATCGCGCGGCCGGAGCTCCAGCCCCAGTCGCGGCCCTGCTCGGCCACGGTGAGCAGCGGGACCAGGCCGAGAATCAGCGTGAGCGCGCCCGGCCAGTCGATCCGGTGGTCGGTGCGGTGGTGCGGCAGGTGCAGCACGCGGGCGACGACGACCATGGCGAGCAGGCCGAGCGGCACGTTGATGTAGAAGATGTAGCGCCAGCCGGCGATGCCGAGCAGGTCGTC
This sequence comes from Catenuloplanes indicus, assembly GCF_030813715.1. Lineage (NCBI taxonomy): Bacteria > Bacillati > Actinomycetota > Actinomycetes > Micromonosporales > Micromonosporaceae > Catenuloplanes > Catenuloplanes indicus. The sequence goes on along the minus strand of NZ_JAUSUZ010000001.1, from coordinate 3,454,833 downwards.
GGCCTCGGCGAACAGGCCGCCGAGGACCGGGCCGAGCACGCTGGCGCTGCCGAAGACGGCCAGGAAGTAGCCCTGGTACTTGGCGCGCTCGCGGGGCGGCACGATGTCCCCGATGATCGCCAGCGCCAGTGACATCAGGCCACCGGCGCCGACGCCCTGGACCGCGCGGTACGCGGCGAGCTGGTACATGTCACCGGCCATCCCGCAGAGCGCGGAGCCGATCACGAAGATGCCGATCGCGGCCAGGAAGAACCGGCGGCGGCCGTAGATGTCGGAGAGCTTGCCGTAGAGCGGCGTCGAGATCGTGGACGTGATCAGGAACGCCGTGGTGGCCCACGCCTGGACCGAGAAGCCGTGCAGGTCGTCGGCGATGGTCCGGATCGCGGTGGCGACGATGGTCTGGTCCAGCGCGGCCAGGAACATGCCCATCATCAGCCCGCCCAGGATCGTCATGATCTGGCGGTGGGTGAAGTCGCCCTCGGCGGCGGGCGAGGCGGAGGTGGTGGCAGAGGCGCTCACGCGTGCTCCCGGAGAGATCGATTTGGTTGCACCCTACACATGTTCGGTGCTCGGCTCGTTCGTTTCCCCGACGGAGCGACGTGGTTCAGGCCACTCGTTGCACCGGCAGGCCGTGGTGGTTGGTGCGGGCCAGCCGGCTGGAGAGCGTGCCACGGTCGCCGATCTGCGCGAAGTATCCGGCGCGGCGGCGGGCCACGCAGCCGTCCGGGCGGCCGTTGCTCTTCACCTGGTCCGGGTCGAGGTGGCTGTTCAGACCGTCCTTGAGCAGCACCAACGCCTCCGCGCGGAGCTGGGAGATGCGCGACTCGGTGACGCCGAGTTCGGCCGCGATCACGGCCATCGGCTCGTCGTGCAGGAAGTACCGGGTGATCACGACGCGCAGACGCTCGGGCAGCGCCTCCACCGCGTGGTGCAGATAGCCGATCTTCTCGCGGTGCACCAGCATCTCCTCCGGGCCCATGGTCGGCTCGGTGACCATGTCCTCGGCGCTGCCGGTGGTGAAGCCCTGCAGGCTGAGCACGACCGCGCGCTGCACGTCGTCCTCGACCGAGGTGATCTCCGAGACCGCGATGCCGAGGTGCTCGGCCAGCTCGTACGCGGTCGGGGTGCGGCCGAGCATCGCGGTCAGGTGCTGGCGGGCGAGGTCGGTCTGCCGGGCGCGGTGCCGGACCGAGCGGGAGGCCCAGTCCAGCCCGCGCAGCTCGTCCAGCAGCGCGCCGCGGATCCGGGTGGCGGCGAACCGGTGGAACGGGATGCCTCGCTCCGGGTCGAAACCGCGTGCGGCGGTGACCAGCGCGGCCAGTCCGGCCGAGGTCAGGTCGTCACGGTTGACGTGCGCCGGGACCCGGCCCAGCATCTCGCGCACCAGATGACCGACCAGGGGCATGTTCGCGCGGATCAGGTCCTCGCGGTCCCGGTCGCTCATCGGTGCGGACGCGATCGTCGTGGTCGTGCTCATCTGCGTTCCCCCTGGAAGTCGTGGCGCGCTGGCCAGGGAGAACTCTCGAATCGCACGGGTGCGAAACCGGTTGCGGACGGTTGCTATTCGGTTGTACCGGGTGGGGAACGCTCAGGAGCGGTCAGCGGGCGCGTCGCGCGTAATAGACGAACGCGGGCGGCAGGTTCGCGGTCACCGTGCGGCCCAGCACGACCTCCTCGAACGCGTCCTCCAGCATGCGGCGGAACCGGCGCGCGGCCGGGGTGCGGGCCGCCATCGTGTACGCGAACGTGGTGAACGCGCCGTCCGGGCTCAGCGTCGCGCACACCGCGTCCAGGATCGACCGCTGCGCGGAGAGTGGGAACGACGCCCACGGCAGCCCGCTGATCACCACGTCGGCCCGCTCGACGCCGCGCTCGGCCAGCAGCCGGGGCAGGTCCGCCGCGTTGTCGTTGATCACCTCGACGGCCGGGTGCCGCTCCGCGATGTGCGTGGCGAGCGCCGGGTTCAGCTCGACCGCGAGGTGCCGGCCGCGACCGGCCAGGCGCTCCTGGATGACCGTGGTGAACGCGCCGGTGCCCGGGCCCAGCTCGACCACGACCGGGTCACCGCTCTGCGGGATCGGTGCGGTGACCGCGGTGCCGAGCCGGCGCGAGCTGGGTGCGATCGCCCCGGTGCGCGCGGGCGCGCGGAGGAACTCGCGCAGGAAGAGGCCGTTGGCCATGAAAACTCCTTTTGTGCGTGGTCGGACAAGCCTCTCAGAGCCGCTCCGACGGGTGCAGCGGCGTGTCCGCCACCGCGCAATGGGTGCGCACCGGGGTGTCCGCCGCGCGGGTGCGGCCGGGCACGCCGAGGAGCGCGATCAGCGCACCGGCGACCATCAGGCCCGCACAGATCCACATCGAGGACCGGTACGTGGGCGCGAGCGCGGCGGGGTCGGTCAGGCTGCCGGTGCCGATCCCGGCCGCGAGCGGCAGCACGGCCACGGACAGCAGCCCGGCCGCGCGCGCCACCGCGTTGTTCACGCCACTGGCCACGCCCGCGTACCGGGCGTCGACCGAGCCGAGCGCGGTCGCGGTCAGCGGCGCCACGGTCGCGGACAGGCCGAGGCCGAGCACCAGCACCGGCGGCAGTACGTCGCGCAGGTAGTCCGCGTCCGGGCCGATCCGGGCGAACAGCACCAGCGCGACCGCGCAGATCAGCGGGCCGATCGTCATCGGCAGGCGCGGCCCGATCCGCTCCGCGAGCGCACCGGCCCGGGACGACAGCACCAGCATCAGCGCGGTCACCGGCAGCATCGCGGTGCCCGCGGCCAGCGGGCTGAACCCGGTCACCACCTGGAGGTTCAGCACGACCAGCAGGAACACGCCGCCGTTCGCCGCGTAGACCGCGAAGGTGGACAGGTTGGTGGCCGAGAACGCGCGCGAGGAGAACACGGTCAGCGGCAGCATCGGATGCGGCGACACGCGCTCGGCCAGGACGAACGCGGCCAGACCGGCCACGCCGAGCGCGAGCGTGCCGAGCACGGCCGAGTGACCGCCGCCGAGCGTGGGCCAGGCGGTGAAGCCGTAGGTGAGGCCGCCCAGCCCGGCCGCGCCGGCCACCGCGCCGGTCATGTCCAGCCTCCGGGGCGCGTCCGCGTCCCGGGTCTCCGGCACGTGCCGCAGCGCGACGCCGATCACCAGCACCGCGAGCGGCACGTTGATCAGGAAGACCCAGCGCCAGCTCGCGGCCTCGACCAGCCAGCCACCGAGGAACGGGCCGATCGCACCGGCCACGCCACCGAGCCCGGACCATGCGCCGATCGCCTTCGCCCGGTCCTCGCGGACGAACACGGCCTCCAGGATCGCCAGCGAACCCGGCGTGAGCAGCGCGCCGCCGACGCCCTGCAGTACGCGCGCGGCGATCAGCGTCTCCACGTTCGGCGCGAGGCCGCAGAGCAGCGACGCGAGCGCGAACCAGGCGACGCCGAGCACGAAGACCGTGCGGCGGCCGTACCGGTCACCGAGCGAGCCGCCGAGCAGGATCAGCGCGGCCAGGCTCAGCGTGTACCCGTTCACGGTCCACTGCAGCGCGGCGGCGCCGGCGTCGAGTTCCTCGCCGAGCCGGGGCAGCGCGATGTTGACCACGGTGGCGTCGATGGAGGCCAGGCCGGAGCCGAGCACGGTGGCGAGCAGGACCCAGCGGCCGGCGGGGCGGCCGAGTCGGACATCCGCGTTCATCGCGGATCAAGCTACCGCCTCCAGTACTGGCGCTTCTTCTCGTCCCGCAACGAGATGCCGAGCCGGGCCAGTTCCTGCCGGAGCGCGTCCGCGTCGTCGTGATCGTCCCGGCCGAGCGCGCGCTGTCGCGCCGCGAGCAGCGCGTTCGCGCCGCGGGGCAGGCCGTCCGGGGCGTCGTCCTCGGGAAGATCCTCGACCCAGCGACGGTACGACGACGCGTGTGGATCACCGCCGTCCCGCCACGGGAAGCCGTGCGCGGTCAGCACGTCCCGGATGTTGCCGCGCGGCGGGAGATCGCCGCGGACCCGCCACAGCTCGATGCCGTCCCGGCCCAGCACGACCAGTTCCTTGCTGGTCAGGCCGCCGGACTCGTCGGCCCAGACGGTGCCGATCGCGGCCCGCCGGGCCCGCCTGGTCCGGTCGCCGCGGCGGACCACCAGTTCGTCGCCGTCCACGCCGATCATGGTGTAGCCCCAGAACGCGGACGCGGTCAGTGCCAGGCCGAGCGCCAGCCCGCCGCCGGTGAAGCCGGCCAGCGCCCACGGTTCCGGCCAGCCGCCGACCCAGCGGACCAGGCCGTGCAGCGGCAGCCAGGCGAGGCCGTTCAGCCAGTCCCAGAACCGGTGGACCAGCAGGCCGAGGCCGGTGCCGAGCACCGGAAAACCGGCACCGACCAGCGCGAGATCCCAGAACGACCGTTTCACCGTGATCACGGCCTCAGCCTGCCCCGGCCGGCACCGCGGCCGCGACCGGCATTGGTCGATCCGGCCGTAGACCAAAGTTCACAGGTGCTTGCGCAGGAACTCCGCGGTCGCTTCGGTCGCGGCCGCCACGTGCGGCGCGCTGTCGTAGAGGTCGATGTGCAGGTCCGCCTCCAGCCAGCGGAGCTCGCGCTCACCCGGCGTGCGCTCGTGCAGCATGCGGGCCAGCTCGGGGGAGCAGTAGTCGTCGTTCGTGCCGTGCACGACCAGCAGCGGCGTCTCGGCCAGCAGCGGGGCGGCACCGAGCGCGTCGAGCGTCATCAGCGCGTGCAGGGACCCGCGGGTCACCTCGTTGCGCCAGTTCGGGGCCGCGCCGCGGGCGGTGCCGTAGTAGGCGAACGGTTCGTCGCCGCCCATCGCGGCCTCGCCGCCGTCCGGCGCGACCGCGGGGATCATCTCGTCGGCGCGCGCGATGAAAGAGCGCAGGGCGGCGCGGTAGTTCGTGATGCCGGACCGGTCGGCGAACCACGCGGGACTGTTGTAGGCGCCCGCGATGCCGGCCACCGCGCGTACCCGCGGATCGGTGGCGGCGGCGCGCACCGCGTAACCGCCGCCGAGGCAGATGCCGACCAGGCCGATCCGGTCCGCGTCCACCTCCGCGCGGCCGGCCAGCACCGTGACCGCGGCCCGCAGGTCGGACAGCTTGCCGGCGGCGTCCTCGTGCTGACGGCGGCCATCGCTGCCGCCGAAGCCGCGGTGGTCGAACGTCAGCGTGATCACACCGGCGCGGGCGAGGCGGTCCGCGTAAACGCCGGTGACCTGCTCCTTGACGCCGGTGAACGGCCCGGTCAGCGCGACGGCCCGGCCGTCCGCGCCGTTGGGGATGCGCAGGACGCCGGCCAGCCGGACGCCGTCCGCGTCGAAGGTGATCTCTTCCACCCGTGGGTCTGTCATGCCGGTCACGGTAGGCTGACTGTCCGGCGTGGACCAGAAGGCACTTTTCGGTGCCCATGACGGGGAAGTCGTGGTCATGGCGTTGGTGGTTCCGGACGTGCTCGACGAGGGTTGCGCCACCCGGCAGGCGCTGGAGCGGTTCGCGTCGAAGTGGCGGGTACTGGTGATCTACGCGCTGCTGGCCGGGCCGCAGCGGCACGCGGAGCTGCGCCGGCGGCTGGCCGGGATCACCCAGAAGGTGCTGACCGAGACGCTGCGCGGCATGGAGTCGGACGGACTGGTCGAACGCCGGGTGCTGCGCGAGGCGGCGCCGCAGCACGTGGAGTACGCGCTGACCGAACTGGGCTCGACGCTGCGGGAGCCGCTGACCGCGATCTGCGAGTGGGCGGCCGCCGGTGCTTCTCCGGCCGCGGGGTGATCTCGGCACGCCGGCGTTGATCGGTCAGGATGCGCGCGGTCTCGACGAGGAAGGCGTTCGGGTCGTGGGCGAAGCCGGCGAACGCGGCGGGCGTGATCGCGGCCAGGATCGCGGCGATCGTGCGCCCGGTGAGGCCGGTGCGCCCGGCCAGGTCGGCGAGCAGGTCGTGGCCGGTGGTGCCGAGCGGGCCGGTGCGGCGCCGGTGCGGTGGTGGGGCGCGGGGCGGTGTCGCGGACCGCGGGCGGGCGCGGGAACTCGCGTTGCAGGCCGGCCACGAAGTCGCGGTACGACTCCAGGGTGATCACGGTCAGCTCGTTGAGCGCCGGGTCGGTGAGGTGTTCGCTGTCCGGGTCGACCGCGAGGCGCAGGCCGTGGCCGACCTCCTGGCGGCGGGAAATCGTGCTGTCGCCGCGCTTGAGCAGGCAGATCACGAGCCGGCGGTTGCCGCCGTCGGCCGCGTTCGCCCGGAGACCGCGTGCGCGGTGGTGCCGGAGCCGGCGAAGAAGTCCAGTATCAGCGCGTCGTCGTGCGGCGCGCTGAACGTGCGGATCAGGAACTCGATCAGGAAAACCGGCTTCAGGTACGAGAACGCGCTGCCCCAAGCGGCGAGCATCGCGCCGTCGACCAGGTGCTCGCCCAGCTCGGTGCGCAGCCGATCGAGATCGATCGCGATGCGCACCGAGCCGTCCGGATCCCGCGTCTCCGTCACGCACCCGGGAAAGAGGCCCGCGAGCAGCGTCGCGTTGCGGCCCGTTCGTGTCTCACCGGTGCCGTGGGACTCCTCCGTGGTGCGATCCGGGGGATGCGTCACGTCGGTCGAGCGTGGTCCGTCCACCGGTCACGGCGGGGTGCGTCGTCCTATCGGGCCTGGCAGAGCGCGTCGTTGATCAGTTGCGTGGCGCGGGCGGACGCGTTCGCCGGGTCGGTCGGCGCCGAGCTGATCGAGATGATCACGGAGCGGTCGCCGTCCGGGGTGACGGCGTCCATCGTGTACATACCGGGCGTGCCGCCGTCGTGGCCCCACAGTTCACCGCACTCCGACGGGATGCGGAAGACGCCCAGGCCGTACCCGGAGCCGTTTTCGGAGATCTGCACGGTCCGGTGCATCTCGCGGAACTCTGCCGGGCGCAGGAGCCGGCCCTGCCGCAGCGCCTGCCAGAACAGGCTCAGATCGGTCGGCGTGGTCACCAGGCCACCGGCCGCGCCCGCCGCCGTGGTGTTCCACCGGGTCGCGTCGTAGCGCGGCACGTCCGGCGGGAAACTCTCGTACGCCTGCGCGTGCGGGTCCGGCAGGTCCGGGTCGTCGCCGGGGAACGACGTCTGCGTCATGCCGGCCGGCTGCAGGATGCGCTGGCGCAGGTGGGCGTGCCACGGCTTGCCGGTGACCCGCTCGATGATCATGCCGGCCACCGTGTAGTTCGTATTCGAGTAACTCCAGTCCGTGCCGGGCGCGAACAGCGGCGGGTGGGCCAGCGCGAGCCGGACCAGATCCGCGTCCTCCCAGTGGTCGTACCGGTGGGCCTCGAAGTCCTCCGGCGTCTGCAGCGCGAGATAGTCGGTGTAGTTGGCCAGGCCGGACTCGTGGCGCAGCAACTGGCGGACCGTGATCGCGGCGCCGTCGTTGCCGTTCCCGGTGACCACACCGGGCAGCCACCGCTCGACCGTGTCGTCCAGCCGGAGCCGGCCCTCGCCGACCAGCTGCAGCAGGATGACGGAGGTGAACGTCTTCGTGTTGCTGCCCATCCGGAAATAGCCGTTCTTCGGCACCGGCCGGTTCGTGGTGATGTCCGCGACGCCGGCCCGGGCCTCGGCGGTGCGGCGGCCGTCCCGGATCAGGGCCTGGACGCCGGTGATGCCGTACCCGGCGAGGTCGTCGACGGCCTGCTGAAGCAGGCGGCGGTCGGAGTGCGCGGAGGCCGGGCCCGCGACCGCGGGTACCGCGGTGGTCAGCGTCGCGGCTGCCGTCGCCGTCGCGACCAGCGCGGCGGCGCGTCCGATGCGTCGGTGCATGGTGTGTGTGCTCCGTTCGTCGGGGTCTGACGGCTTCGAGCCTAGAAAGACACCGGTCGAAGCGGATCGGAGGTTTTCCCTGGCCGCGGCCCTGGGATTTCGGCTCCGGGGGTTCCCTGATGCGCGCCGACTCGGCCCTGAGATTCCTCAAACGTGCGATGGCTGACGCGTTCCTACGGCGGGGAATCCTCGGTGACGCATAGTGTCGACCGCACGTGTTGCCCTCGGTCACCCGCTTTCCGTCGTGATGACTGCCGTTCTCGATGGTTGCGCCAGGGGGCCCCGTGACGCGTGCCCCGTGTTGTCCGGTCGGGAAGCGTGGCTTGGCGGTGACGGCGGTCAGGCTGGGGCGCCGGGGGGAATGAACGGGAGGCCGGGTGGCGGTCCGGACTCGATGAGGTGCCGGAGCGCGGTGGTGTCGAGGTGTTCCTCGACCAGGTCGGCGAGGCGGTCCAGCGTGCGGGCGCGCGCGGTGGCGAACGACGTGTCCGGTGCGACCGTGAACCCGTGCCGACCCGACAGACGGGCGGCCTCGGTCAGGAAGCGGCGGCGGAAGCCGTCGGACTCGAAGGCGCCGTGCCAGTGCGTGCCGAACACCGGGCCGGCGATCGCACCCTCGGGTCGGCCGTTCCCGTAGTGCAGGAACGGGCGGGTGTTCTCGTCCGCGGCGGAGACCACGCCGTGGTGGATCTCGTAGCCGGAGACGCTCTCGGCGCCGAACGCGCTGCCGGACGGCAGACCGAGCGTCTTCCGCGGCGCGAATGTGATCTCGGTGGGCAGCAGGCCGAGGCCGGGCACTGTGCCGTCGCGGCTCTCCACGTCGTCGTGGATGACGCGGGACAGCATCTGGAAGCCGCCGCAGATGCCGAGTACCGGCTTGCCCGCGGCCGCGTGCGCCGTGACCGCGTCCGCGAGCCCGGTCTCCCGGAGCCAGCGCAGGTCGGCGACCGTGGACTTGGAGCCGGGCAGCACCACCAGATCCGCGTCCAGCAGGTCGGCCGGTGTGCCGGTCAGCCGCACCCGCACGCCCGGCTCGGTGGCCAGCGCCTCCGCGTCGGTGGCGTTGGAGATGCGCGGCAGCCGGACCACGGCGACCCGCAGCCAGTCACGGCCGACCGGGGGCGCGGGCCGCCCGAGCGTGCTGCCGTAGGCCAGCGAGTCCTCGCCGTCGATCCAGAGGTCGTGGTCGTAGGGGAGTACGCCGTGTACCGGACGCCCGGTCGCGCCGGTGATCATGTCGAGGCCCGGCCGGAGCAGGCCGAGATCGCCGCGGAACTTGTTGATCACGAAGCCGCTGAGCAGCGCCTGATCCTCCGGGGAGAGCAGCGCGAGCGTGCCGAACAGCGCCGCGAACACCCCGCCCCGGTCGATGTCGCCGACCACGATCGCGGGCAGCCGTGCGCCGCGTGCGAGACCCATGTTGACGAAGTCTCCGGCCCGCAGGTTGATCTCGGCGGGGCTGCCCGCGCCCTCGCAGATCACCGCGTCGAACTCGGCCCGCAGCTCGTCCAGCGTCGCGAACACGGTCTCCGCCAGCTTCGGCCGCAGCGCGCGGTAGCTGCCCGCGCTCACCGTGTCGACCGCCTCGCCGAGCAGCACCACCTGGCTGTGCAGGTCGCTGCCGGGCTTCAGCAGCACCGGGTTGAACCGGATGTCCGGCGCCAGCCCGGCCGCCGCGGCCTGCATGGCCTGCGCCCGGCCGATCTCGCCGCCCCGCCCGTCCGGCCCGACCACCACGGCCGAGTTGTTCGACATGTTCTGCGCCTTGAACGGCGCCACGCGCACGCCCTGCCGCCACAGCCACCGGCAGATCCCGGCGGTCAACACACTCTTCCCGGCATCCGACGTGGTCCCGGCCACCAGCAGCCCGCCGGCCCGCCGCCCGCTCATCGCACGCCTCCCGGCCGGCTCGCGGCCCGGGTGGTCGCAGGCCACCGCCCGCTCATCGCACGCCTTCCGCCCGGGGCGGCTGACCACCACCGGTTCATCGCACGTCTCCCGCCCGGCCCGCGGCCCGCGTGGTGGCGGACTGCCGCCCGCTCATCGCACGCCTCCCGGCCGGGCCGGCGGCAGGGCGCATGGTCGCACTGGCGGTGGACGTGGTGGTGCTGCGGCGGGCGCGGAGCGCGATGGTGAGGCGGTAGGTGGCGGCCAGGGTGGCGGCGGCGAGGCCTACCGCGCCGGAGAGGCGGGCGGCGCGGGCGATGTCGGGAGCCAGCGGGGGAGTGCCCTCGCCCAGGTGCGGGCGGAACTCGGAGCGGCCGAAGTAGACGTTGTGGCCGCCGAGGCGGATGCCGAGCGCACCGGCCATGGAGGATTCGCACTGGCCCGCGTTCGGGCTGGGGTGGTGGTGGCCGTCGCGCAGCCAGATGCGCAGCGCCCGTGCCGGGTCGCCGCCGGCCAGCGGGGCGAGCGCGACGGTGAGCGCGGCGGTCAGGCGGGACGGGGCAAGGTTGAGCGCGTCGTCCAGGCGGGCGGCCGGCGTGCCGAACCGGACGTAGCGCGTGGAGCGGTGACCGACCATCGCGTCCAGCGTGTTCGCCGCGCGGTAGCCGAGCAGGCCGGGGAGGCCGGCGACCGCGCCCCAGAAGAGCGGGGCGACGACGGCGTCCGACGTGTTCTCCGCGACCGATTCGACGGTGGCGCGGGCCAGTTCGGGCTCGTCCAGCGCGGACGGGTCCCGGCCGCACAGGTGACCGAGCCGGCCTCGGGCGGCCTCGATGTCGCCGCGGTCCAGCGCGCCCGCCATGGTGTGTGCCTCGGCGCGCAGCGTGCGGGCGCCGAGCACGGTCCAGGTGGCGGCCGCGACGGCCACGGCACGCATTACCGGGCGCCGCCGGGTCAGCCCGGCGAGCGCGGCACCCGCCAGCACCGGCGTGCCGACGGCCACGGCCGCAAAACAGGCACCGGCGGCCCGGTCGGGCGCGTAGACCCGCTTCTCCAGCGCGGACGCGGCCGTGCCGAATCCGGCCACGGGATGCCACCGCCGCGGGTCCCCGAAGACCGCGTCCAGCCCGTAGCCGGCGAGCATCCCGACCGCCTCCGCGACCCGCAGCCGGCCGGCGTTCACCGGCCGCCGCTCACGCGCGCCGCGGCCCGCCGCCAACCGGCTCCAGCCGGCTACCGCGAGCCCGCTCCAGCCGGTCGCTGAGCGGCCGAGGCGGTCGGCTGCCGGGCGACCGTCGCGGCCCGCCGCAAACCCGCTCCCGCCGGCTGTCGCACGCCCGCTCCAACCGGTCGCTGAGCGGCCGACGCGGCCGGCTGCTGGGTGACCATCGCGGTTGGCTGCCGCGCGCCGGGTGGGGCGGGATGTTGTGCGGCTGCCGTTGTCGAGGGCCGGAGCGGGGCGGCTGTGCGGCGGGGGAGCCGGGCTGACGGGCCGCGCCGTGAGGGCCGGGCCGGCGGTCGTGGACCGGGGCCGCCGGCGGGCGGGTCCTGCTGTCGTGAGCACTGGTCACCTCCGGCGGGCAGCCTATCGATCGGGTGTGGGGTCTCCGGCGGAGGCTGATCTTCGGATGTGGGAGAAGCCACCCACCGGCCCGGCCGGATGCCTGCCGGGTGTCGCGAATCCCGGCGGCGGGGGCGAGGCCCTGCCCGGGCGTGGGCCGGTGGGTGGCGTGGCCACCGCCGCGTCGCGGGGAACGCCGGCGGTGGAGCCGGAGCCGGTCAGCGGGTGGACGCGAGCGCCCGGTCGCCGTCCAGCTCCCCCAGTGCGGTCTCCAGGTCCTCGTCGGCCAGCGGGTCCTCCGGCCGGCCGAGCGGTGCGGAGGGCGGCTCGTAGTCGTAGTCGTCCTCCGGGACGGCCTGCGGGTCGTCGCCGAGGTCGGCGGCGTCGCCGGGTGTGAGCGGATCGGTGGTCTCGCCACCGATCCGGGCGTCGGAGGTGGCGTCCTCGACGCTGCCGGTGGCGAGATTGCCGGCCCGGGTGCGCTTGAACGTGCCCTGGCCGCGGGACAGGTCGTGACCGACCGCGACGGCCTCCAGCTCGTACTGCACGCGGTGGGTGCCCTCCGGGTCGATCCAGTCGCGCGTGTAGAGACGGCCGGTGACGATGACCGGGTCGCCGGTCATCACGCATGCGGCCACGCCCTCCGCGAGGTTGCGCCAGCACGTGACGCGGACCCGCAGCGCGTTACCGTCGACCCACTGGCCGGTCTCACGGTCCATCCTGCGGGCCGTAGACGCGATCTTGAAGTGGGCGACTCGGGTCTTCGTCTTCTGGGTGACCCGCCACTCGGGTGCGGTCAGCACGTTGCCGACCACGGTGACGTAGGTGTCGAACATGGGACCCCCTTGCTCGGATGTGTGGGGTCCAGCCTTCCGCCGTACCGTCGTGAAGTGGTGCTGCCTGTGGAGGACGGAACCGCCTGTGGACAGCCATCCGGCCGACCGGATGATCTGCTACGGGGAGGGACTGCGAGTAGGGTCGCTGACGTGGAGATTGACGTTCTCGGCGAGCCCTACGAGCGCCGCACGATCGACCTCGGGCAGGACGACGAGGGACCCGTCGTCGCCACGCTGGTGCGCCGCCGCAGCGACCATTCGGACGGCCGGGCCGTGCTCTACGTGCACGGGTTCGTGGACTATTTCTTCCAGACCCACCTGGCCGAGTTCTTCACCGACCGCGGATGGGACTTCTACGCGCTGGACCTGCGCAAATACGGCCGGAGCCTGTTGCCGCACCAGACCCCGAACTTCTGCCGCAGCCTGGACGAGTACTTCCCCGAGCTGGACGAGGCGGCCCGGATCATCCGCGAGGAGGACGGTCACGACCGGATGCTGGTCGCGGCGCACTCCACCGGTGGACTGATCGCCTCGCTGTGGGCGGACGCACGACGTACCCGTGGCTGGGTCGACGGTCTGTTCCTGAACAGCCCGTTCTTCGACCTGAACGTGCCCTGGGTGGTGCGCCGGCCGCTGCTGTCCGCGGTGTGCCGGGCGACGCGGCGCAACCCCTACGGGACGCTGCCGCAGAGCCTGAACCAGATCTACGGTGAGAGCATCCACGCCGACCACCGCGGCGAGTGGAACTACAACCTGGAGTGGAAGCCGCTGGCCGGCTTCCCGGTGCGGTACGGCTGGCTGAACGCGATCCGGGATGCCCAGGCCCGGTTGCGCCGCGGGCTGGACGTCGACGCGCCGATCCTGCTGGCCTGCTCGGCCCGCAGCTTCCGGGGCGCGCGCTGGGACGAGGCGGCCCGGCTGGCCGACGCGGTGCTCAATGTCGAGCACATCGCTCAGTGGGCGACGCACCTCGGCGGCCACCTCACGCTGGTGCGCTTCGACGGTGGCCTGCACGACCTGACGCTGTCCGGCCCGGAGGTGCGGGAACGCGTTTTCACCGAGGTTGATCGATGGGCTCGGGTGTATGTACCGGCTCGGGCTCCGGAAGATCAAGATCGGGGAGCGGGATCTCCGGAGTCGTCTCCTCCTCCGGGCGCGGAAGCGGCACCCAGCCGCCCGCTCGCCACACCAGCAGATCGTGCATGAGCAACTGGGTGCCACCGGCGAAGAACATCCGCTCCACCGCACGGCGGGTCTTCTCCAGGCCGGCCGTCGACCCGGAGCCGGTGACGATCACCACATCCCGCGCGGGTACGCCGATCACGAGCTCGCCCGGGACCTGCTCGGCCAGGTCGTTCCAGAACTCCTCGACGAGCAGGACGGTTGACTCGAGCCCCTCGAAGGAGAGCATCAGCGACGGCGGCTGACCGTGAATCCGCAGCTGGGACATGGCGGAGTAGAGCGTCTCCTCGGCCTGCCGCTTGACCGTACGCCGGCTGACCCGCATCTTCTCCAGGTCCGGCCAGGTCACCATCGTCTCGCCGAACGGCGGGCCGAAGCTGTACCCGACGGCCAGGCCGGGGATGAAGCGGTCCAGCACCCAATCCGGGTGAAACTCCGCTTCCCGGGCAGAGATCAGGATCGGGAAATAGGTCGTACTCGTCACCTGCACGCTCGAAAACCTAGTATGTCCCTGCACGGTGATCCATGCCCCCTCCCGCGCGGGGCCGGGCACCGGCGGTAACCTGCACACGTCGACATCGCGCGCTCATAGCTCAGTTGGATAGAGCAGTGGACTTCTAATCCACCGGTCGCAGGTTCGAGTCCTGCTGGGCGCACCGGGATTCACCAGCCAAAACAGTGGTCGCGTAGGATCTTCGCAGACCCGGGATTTCGCCGTGGGCGCACGGACGGGATCACTGTGCGCTGCGACATGCCAGGCGCGGCCTGTCTGCGTCGGCGAGCCGCAGCAGGTCTCCAGAAGTCGGCGGCAAGAGACTCGGCCTTCTGTCGGAAATGGGCGACGACGGCTATGCAATCTTTGCGCGCTATCCTCACGAAGATTTGACTGGTCATATGACGGACCTCTATGACGATGCGGCGCCCCTGAGTCGGCTGTTCCGGATTTGAGGATGCGGCGAAGGGCCGGGTGGTCGACGCAATCCTTGAGAGGAGCTTTTCGATATTTCGCCGAGCTCTCGGGCAACTGCCTCGGGGAAGGCCTGGCCAGACGGTTCGGCGAGCTGTCGGACGAAGCTGGACTGCATGAGGCAGTGCGCATCATGATAGAGGCTTGGGTGCTCCGGAAAGGGGCGTTCTGGTCTGACCGCATCAAAGGCGGTTATCGCGACTGTGTCACGCGGATGGTGTCGAGCGTGGGGCGGGTCGAGTTCGTGGCTGGCCTCGGTGCCGAGCAGTTCCTCCTCGACTAGGTGAATGACGTCGATCCGCTTGAGGTGGGCGCGCATGTGGTAGGGCAGGTCGATGGCGTCGCCGAGCAGTCGGCGCCCGTGTTCGACCATCTGGCGGCGCCAGCGTTGAGTTCCCCCCGGTTTGGCGGAGCTTCTCAAACATGATCGACTGATCATGGGGAGGAAGTATCCGTGGCCGCACCGAAGAAGTACCCCGACGAACTACGGGCGCGGGCTGTGCGCCTGTATCGCGAGTCGGACCCGAAGCCGACCATCCGGCGTCTGGCCGAGCAGTTGAACGTGCATCACGAAGCGCTCAGGAACTGGATCCGTCAAGCCGAGGCTGACGCGGGCGAACGTCATGACCGGCCGACCACCGAGATGGCCGAGGAGAACCGCCGGCTGCGTGAAGAGGTTGCTGAGCTGCGCCGGGTCAACGAGATCCTGCGTGCCGCCAGCAGTTATTTCGCGTCGGAGCTCGGCCCGACCCGGCGACGGTCATGAGGTTCATCGACGAACACCGTGACCGCTTCGCGGTCGCGCTCCTGCTACGGGTCCTGGACATCGCCGAGTCGACCTACTAGCAGTGGGTGAAACAGGCTGAGCAGCCGTGTGACCGGGACCTGGTCGACCTGGGACTGCTGTCCAACATCTATGAAATCTGGGAAGCCTCCGGGTTCACCTATGGCGCCGACCGGGTGCATCGGCAACTGCGTCGCGACGGGATCCGGGTGGGCCGCAAGCGGGTCGAGCGGCTGATGGCCGGGCAGGGCTGGCACGGGGCCTTCCTGCGGCGTGGCTGGCGCGGCGGCTCAACCCGGCAGGATCCGCGGCACACGCCGGCGCCGGATCTGGTCAACCGCCAGTTCACCGCTGATGGTCCGAACCGGCTCTGGGTCGCTGACGCCACCCGCATCCCGACCGGCGAGGGCGTGTTCTGGCTGGCCGCCGTCCGCGACGTGTTCTCCCGCCGGATCGTCGGATGGAAGACCTCCGACCGGTGCGACACCGATCTAATTCTGGCCGCGCTCGAGTACGGTATCTGGTCGCGTGACGTCCGCGACGGCGAGCTGATACATCACAGCGACCGCGGGTCGAACTATACGAGCTTCCGCTTCTCACAACGCCTGCAGGACAACGGAATCCGTCCCTCGATGGGCTCGGTCGGCGACAGTTACGACAACGCGCTGATGGAGAACTTCTGGTCGACCTTGAAGATCGAACTGGTCTACCGCACGTCCTGGCGGACCCGCGACGAGGCCGAGAACGCGATCTTCGAATACATCGACGGCTGGTACAACACCCGCCGCATCCAACGCGAACTCGGCTACCTCAGCCCCAACGAATACGAGGCGGCCCGGCACGCCCAGACCGAGCCAGATAACCTCACCCCCGCCCCGACCGGAAGCAGGTAACCACCGCTCCGTCGAAACGGGGGGAACTCAATCCGCCGACGGGCAAGATGACGTTCTACGTCAATGGCGTGGTGCAGGGCTACGTCACGGTCAAGGCGAGTTGGTACGCGGACGGGCCGGTGCAGATCGGCCGCCGGTACAACAAGGCCGGTTACCGCGACTTCTTCAAGGGCGAGGTGGCGGATGTGGCGCTCTTCGACCGGATCGTGATGCCCGACCAGATCAGGGAACTGGCCGAGCTGTCGCCTCGCCGGGTCGGCTACTGGACGCTGAACTCGGCCGCTGGTGACACGTCGCCGTACTACAGCGACGACGACACCACGCCGGGGCAGGATCTGACGCTGGCCGGCGGGCCGGTGCTCTGTGCCCCGGATACGGATGAAGACCCGACCGCGATGCCGGCGCTCGTCGGGGCGGGCCACTTGGTGCTGGACGGCGTCGACGACCACGCGTACACGGCCGGGCCGGTCGCCGCGACCGACGGCAGCTTCACCGTATCCATGCGGGTGTTGCCTTCGTCGGCGCAATGCGGCTCTGGCCGCGCGGCGATCTCGCGGGCCGGGACCAAGGCAAGTGGGTTCGTGATCAGGTGTGGTGCCACCGGCCGCTGGGAGGCGGTCCTGGCGCAGGACGATGCGACCGGCTCGGCGGAGACGGTGATCGACACTGGAGTCCCGGTGAGCACCAACAGCAGTGGACGGGCACTGGTTTACAACGCATTCCTGAACACGGTCTCGCTCTACGTCGATGGCGCGCTGAGCGCCGCGGCCACTGTGCCGCACTCGTCCGACTGGGCCGCCGGTGGCGGTCTGCAGGTGGGCCGGGCGATGACCGGCGGCGCGTATGGCCAGTATTTCGCCGGTGTGGTCGACGACGTGCGGGTATACGCCGGTGTCGCGACCACGCCGATGGTTCAGTCGCTGGCCGGGCGCACGGAACAGACGCACCTCTGACGGACGCCTGATCTGCGGGAGGAACGGTCCTCCCGCAGATCAGGCGGACCGCTGGCCCGCGTGGATGGCGCGGACCGTGGTGATCGTGTCGGCCTCGGAGGCGGGCTTGTCGTCGCGGTAGCGCAGCACGCGGGCGAAGCGCAGCGCGACGCCGCCGGGGTAGCGCGGGCTGGTCTGGACGCCGTCGAACGCGATCTCGACCACCTGCTCGGGGCGGACCGTGACCACCCAGTCGCCGCGGTCGACCGCGAGCGACAGGAACCGCTCGGTCTGCCAGCGCAGCAGCTCGTCGGTGAGGCCCTTGAAGGTCTTGCCGAGCATGACGAAGCCGCCGGTCTCCTCGTCCCGCGCGCCGAGGTGCAGGTTGGACAGCCAGCCCTTGCGGCGGCCGCTGCCCCACTCGACCGCGAGCACGACCAGGTCGAGCGTGTGCCGGGGCTTGACCTTGACCCAGGCGCCGCCGCGGCGGCCGGAGTCGTACGGCGCGTCCAGCGACTTGATCACCACGCCCTCCTGGCCGGCGCGGATCGCGGTGGCGAACAGCTCGGTGCCGCGCTCGGCATCAGGAGCCTGTTCGCGGCCGACGATCAGCTCCGGCGGCAGCGTGTCGGCGAGCGCGGCCCAGCGGGTGGTGCCGGGCGCGTCCAGCAAATCGGTGCCGTCGAGATGCAGCAGATCGAAGAAGTACGGCGTGAGGACGGTGCCGGTCGCGGAGACGGTGCCGCCGGTGCGGGTGGCGGCGCGGGCGGACGTCTCCTGGAACGGGCGCGGGCGGCCGGTCGCGTCCAGCGCGATCGCCTCGCCGTCCAGCACCAGGTCGCCGGGCGGCAGCGAGCGGACGGCCGCGACCACCTCGGGCATGCGGCCGGTGATGTCGTCCAGGCTGCGGGTGAAGACGGAGACGTCGTCGCCGGCCCGGTGCACCTGGATGCGGATGCCGTCGAGCTTCACGTCGACCATCGCGGGCACGCCGGTGCTCGCAAGCGCCGCCTCGACCGTGGGTGCGCTCTGCGCCAGCATCGGGGCGAGCGGGCGGCCGACCTGGAGTGAGAACTCGGCGAGCGCGGGTGCGCCGCCGTGCAGCGCGGCCGCGGCCACGGTTTTGAGGTCGCCGCTGAGCAGCAGCGCGCGGCGAACGGCGGGCGCGGGCACGTCGGCAGCCTTCGCGATCGCATCCGCGAGTATGCCGGCCTGGGCACCCTGGCGCAGCTCGCCGCTGAACAGGCCGGTGAGCAGCCGCTGCTCCTCCGCGGTGGCGGCGGCGAAGAGCGCGCCGACCAGCGCGCGGCGCTTGGCCTGCGAGCCGGTGCCGGAGGCCGCGGACAGCTCCGCGATCGCGGCGTCGACGCCGGCCACGGTCAGCGTCGGCTCGGTCGCGGGCGGCGGGAGGTCGCGCAGGCTCGCATAGCCCACACCGGTCTGGCGCTGTCGCAGCTCACCGGCGAGGTAGGCGGCACCGGCCGTCACCTCGCCCGGGTCGAGCCGGCGCAGCGCGTCGGCGAGCAGCTCGATCTTCGCCTTACGCGCCGAGGTGGCCGCGACAGCGGAAGAGGTGGCTGCCAGGTCGATGAACCTCACGGGTCCATCCTGGCAGCCACCTCTGACATTTATGCCGCAACGGGCGGTTCCACGACGCGGAGACCGCGCGCCCGGACCGCGTCGGCGAGGCGGGCGAGCTGACTGTCCACCGCGACCAGGGCGGCGGAGAGGTCGTCGAGGTGCTCGGCGAGGACGGTGTCGTCCCACCCGGAGACGTCCACGTCCCCCAGCGCGCTCACGGCGGCGTCCAGCCGCGCGATCACATCATTCGTACTCATGTACGAATGCTAGCGCATCTACCCTTTGTGGAGTGCTTTCGCCACGGTCGACAGGAGCAGTGCCTCGGCGAGGCAGGCGCGCTGGAACTCGCCCAGGTGCAGGCTCTCGTTCGGGCCGTGCGCCTTGGAGTGCGGGTCCTCCACGCCGGTGACCAGGATGGCCGCGCCCGGGAACAGCTGCTGGAACGTGGCGATGAACGGGATCGATCCGCCGATGCCCACGTCGACCGGCTCGACGCCGTCCCACGCGGTACGGAACGCGTCCCGCGCGGCGTCGAACGCCGGGCCGGTCGCGTCGATCACCGAGGGGTGCCCGTCCTGCTCCAGCGTGACCGTGACCTGCGCGCCCCACGGCGCGTGCTTCTCCAGGTGGGCCTTGAGCGCGGCGAACGCGGTCTTCGGGTCGTCGCCGGGCGCGAGGCGCAGGTTGAGCTTCGCACGCGCGGACGGGACCAGCGCGTTCGGCGCCTCCGCGGTCGGCGGCGCGTCGATGCCGAGGATCGCCAGCGCCGGCTTGGTCCACATCCGGTCGGTGAGCCGGTCGGTGCCGACGAACTGCACGCCGTCGAGCATCCCGGCTTCGGCGCGCAGCCGGTCCTCGGGGTAGTCGAGCGCGGACGCGGCGCGGCCGAACAGGCCCTCCACGGCCACGTCGCCGGCCTCGGTGTGCAGCGTGCCGAGCAGCTTGACCAGCGCGGTCAGCGCGTCCGGCGCGATGCCGCCGAACATGCCGCTGTGCACCGCGCTGTCCAGCGTGCGGACCTCGACGAACGCGTTCACGATGCCGCGCAGCGAGGTGGTCAGCGCGGGCACGCCGACGTCCCAGTTAGCCGAGTCGGCGATCACGATGACGTCCGCGGAGAGCTCGTCACGGTGCGCCTCGAGCAGCGCGTCCAGCGACTCGGAGCCGTACTCCTCCTCGCCCTCGATGAACAGCACCACGCCGACCGGGAGCGCGTCACCGTACGCCCGGAGCGCCGCGATGTGCGCCATCACGCCGGCCTTGTCGTCGGCGGCGCCCCGGCCGTAGAGCCGGCCGTCCCGCTCGACCGGCTCGAACGGGTCGCTCTGCCACATGCTCCGGTCGCCGATCGGCTGCACGTCGTGGTGCGCGTAGAGCAGCACGGTCGGCGCGCCGGGCGGGGCCGGCTTGGTCCCGATCACGGCGGGCTGACCACCGGCCCGCACGATCCGGGTCTGGAGGCCCTCGGCCCGGAGCAGTTCGGCGACCGCCTCGGCAGAGGCCTCCACGTGCGAGAAGTCGAAGCCCTCGAAGGCGATTCCGGGAATCCGCACGAGCCGTTCCAGGTCGGCGCGCACGCCCGGCATCTCCCGCAGGATCGCCGCGCGGAGGGCCGCCTCATCCATGATCGAATCCGTCATGCGGACAATCTTATTGCTGGTCGGCGCCGCCGTTCGTGCCCGGCGGGCGGCGCCGGGCCGCGCGGGCCGCGGAGTCCGCCGCGGTGCTCGCCCAGTCGCGTGCCTTGCCGGCCTGGCTGCCGGCCCACTCGCCGATGTCGGCCGCGCCGCCGCCGACCCGCCGGACCAGGCCGACCAGCGGATCGGTCGAGTTCGCGAAGGATTCGCGGTACGACTCCGCGGCCTCCTTCGCCGCGTCGCTGACCTTGGCGTCGCCGTCCGTGTCGCGGTGCGGGTAGTCGCCGCCGAGAATCCGCGCGTACGCCCCGGAGTCGGTCCACTGGCGCAGGTCGGCCGCGCGCGCGACCGGCACCGGGTGGCTGCTCCACGCGGTCATCCGCAGCTTGTGCAGGCTGTCCCGGACGTCGCCGCCGCCGGCGTACTCCGCGGCCTGCTCCAGGAACGCGGTGGTGTCGATCTGGCTGAGGTCGCCGCCGCCGGCCAGCTTCATCAGCAGGCGCAGCGCCGCGGCCGGGTCCTGCCCGGCGAGCAGACCGGCCCGGTCCGCGGAGAGCTCGGCCTTGCGCCACCACTCGTACATCGCCGCGATGATCGCCCGGATCGCGATCGCGCCGACCGGCAGCCAGGCGATGTTCGTCGCCCAGCGGGTCAGCACCATCAGGATCGTCTTGTAGACCGCGTGGCCGCTGCGCACGTGGCCCAGCTCGTGCCCGAGCAGCGTGCGCAGCTCCTCGTCGTCGAGCTGCTGGACCGCGCCGGTGGTGATCACGATGAACGGGCGGTCCAGGCCGATCGCCTTGCCGCCGATCATCGGGTTCTGCTCGACGTACAGCTCGGGCAGCTCCTCGATGTCGAGCGCGGCACCGGCCTCCGCGTAGCGCGCGTAGACCGACGGGTACTGCCGGTGGTCCACGCGGATGCCGCCGGCCAGGTACGACAGGCGGAAACCGCGCTCGTTCCACATGCCGAAGAACGCCTTCACCACGTCGTCGAAGCCGCGCAGCTCGCGCAGCGCGGTGAGCGCGCCCCGGTCGGCCGGGTGCTCCCAGGCCCGCGAGCTGATGCCGGTGAGCGTCACCCGTCGCCGAGCCGGGGTGTTGCCTGTGGGGTCGGTCGTCATGTCACGCTCCCGAGATAGCCGGACTCCCTGCGATCGTGCCCCAGCACGGCAAGCCTGGCGACCCTGAGCTTCCCCCTAGGGCGGATCATGCCGCGCGGATGGCCTCGCCGGCTATCTCGATCCGGACCTTCTTGCCGACCAGGACGCCGCCGCTCTCCAGCGCCACGTTCCAGAGCAGGCCGTAATCCTCGCGGTTGATCTCGGTGTGCGCGCTGAAACCCACGATGTCCCGGCCGTACGGATCGCGCCGCGCGCCGCCGAACTCCACCTTTAGCTCGACCGGGTGGGTCACGTCCTTGATCCGCAGGTCGCCGGAGAGCACGAACCTGCCGGACCGCTTGCCGGCCGGCTCGGGCACGGTGGCCATGGAACGGCGGGTGAGCTTGTTGCCGGCCCGCATCTTCGCCCAGGAGAAGATGGCGTCGTCCGGCTCCTCGTATTTCACGCCGGTGCTCCGGAATTCGAGCGTCGGGAACGTCTCGACGTCGAGGAAATCGGTGCCGGAGAGATGCGCGTCACGTTCCGGATTGGTGGTGTCGATAGAGTTCGCCTGAATGACGGCCGTCACAGTTGATTGCAGCGGGTCGTCCGCCACCGTAATCGTGGCCCGCGCCTGGGTGAACTCGCCGCGCACCGGACTGACCATCATGTGCTGTGCCGTGAAGCCCACCCGCTTGTGCGCCTCGTCCAGCTCGTATGTCCCGGGCGACGGAATGACCATGCCATTCCACTCCCGTGTCGGGCTGTCGGCCATGGTTACGCGTACCCCCGAAATCGCTGTGACTCTTCGTCCGATTAGACCACAGCAATTCCGTCGCCCATATTGTCCTATTTCGTGGATGTTTCGAGCTGTTAACCGTGGATTTACGGGTTGTCGGATAGGTGGACATCGTTAAACGGGGCAAATGCGACGGTGGGCCTCCTCATGATATCGATCACCCGCTACCTCGGTGCGAGTTGCCCGGAACTCCGGATCGTGATCCCGGCGAATGCCATATTCGAACCGGAACGGTGGTGCTGAGGAGGGGCGATGAGGGGACCGGTGGCCGCGTTCCGTGACCTGCGGGTCGCGGGCAAGCTGGCGCTCAGCTTCACGGTGGTCCTGCTGTTGTCGCTGGTGATCGGCCTGGTCGGGATGGTGCAGCTGCACCGGGCGCAGGACCGGCTGCAGGGCATGTACCGGGACAGCCTGCAGGCGATCTACTGGCTCGGCCTGGTCGACACGGCCAACCAGGAGATCGGCCGGGAGCTGTTCAACTACGCGCTGGCGCCGACCGAGGCCGCGACGGCCGAGGTCGCGAACGAGATGGCGGCGACCGACGAGGAGCTGGACGAGAACTGGGCACTCTACACCGCCACCGACATGACCGGCCGGGAGGAGGCGCGGGACCGGTTCGCCGCCGCGCTCACCGAGTTCCGGCAGGCCCGGACCGAGGAGCTGATCCCGGCCGCCGAGTCGAGCGACTTCGACGCGTTCCTCACCGCGTACGACGCGCGGGGCCGGGCGCTGGAGCGCGCGATGAGCGAGGCGCTGGACGACCTGCAGGGCATCGAGGATGCCGCCGCGCGGACCGCGCTGGACGACGCGACCGCCGCCTCGTCCGCGGCCGCCACGCTGATCTGGGGGTTGATCGCGGGGGCGATCGCGCTCAGCGTGGCGGTGGTGATCGTGATCAGCCGAATGATCGCCGGACCGCTCGGCCGTACCGTGTCGGTCCTGACCGAGCTGGCCGAAGGCGGTCTCGACCAGCGGCTGGACGTGACCGGGCGGGACGAGGTGGGCCGGATGGCCACGTCGCTGAACACCGCGCTGGACCGGATCGCCGGCGCGATGCGGGAGATCGGCACGAACGTCGGCACGCTCGGTTCCTCCAGCGAGGAGCTGTCCGCGGTCGCCGGCCGGGTCAACGACTCGGCCACGCGTTCCTCCGCGCAGGCACAGGCCGCGTCGTCCGCGGCGGAGCAGATCAGCGTGAACATCTCCACGATCGCGGCCGGCAGTGACGAGATCGGCGCGTCGATCTCGGAGATCGCCCGGTCCACGTCCAGCGCCGCGGACGTCGCGGCCGGCGCGGTGACCGCGTCCGCGCGCGCCGGCGAGATCCTCGACCAGCTCGGCGCGTCGTCCGCGGAGATCGGCAACGTGGTCAAGCTGATCACCGCGATCGCGGAGCAGACCAATCTGCTCGCACTGAACGCCACGATCGAGGCGGCCCGGGCCGGTGACGCGGGCAAGGGCTTCGCGGTGGTGGCCAGCGAGGTCAAGGACCTGGCGCAGGAGACCGCGCGGGCGACCGGCGACATCTCGACCAGGGTCGCGGCGATCCAGAGCGACGCGGCGGCCGCGGTGGCCGCGATCGCCGACATCAGCGGCGTGATCGAGCAAATCAACGCGACCCAGAGCGCGATCGCGGCGGCGGTCGAGGAGCAGACCGCGACCACGGCGGAGATGAGCCGCAACGTGAACGAGGTCGCCGCCGGCTCGTCCGAGATCAGCGCGAACGTGACCGGCGTGGCGGAGGCGGCGGCCGAGACGACCGGCGCGGCCGCGGACACGGCGCAGGCGTCGGCCGATCTGGCCCGGGTGGCCACCGCGTTGCAGCGGAACCTCGCGCTGTTCCGGTATTGATCACCGTGGCGCGGGTTTCGGCGACCCACGACGGAACTGACAGGGAGGCCGCCCGCGGCCGACCGGTGCCCGCGGGAGCGTACGGACGGTGACCACGCCGGAAGCGGGAAAAGCGACTTCAGGGTTTTTCGGAAGCGACGTTCGCGTAGTGCTCGGCGTCCTCCGCGAGGCGGCTGCCGGCCGGCGTGACCGGGCCACGGGCCTCGCGGCGGGCGGCCCAGGCGAAGCCGACCAGCGTGAGCGCGGCGAAGAGCCACCACTGGACCGCGTAGCCGCCGTTCTGCCAGGCGTTCTCGTGGCGCGCCTCGATCTGCGTGAAGATCGGGTCGGCGGCCGGCTGCTGCTCGGTGAGCTGCAAGAACGTGCCATAGATCGGGTACGGCAGCTCCGGTGCGAGCATGGCCAGGCCGATCCGCCGGGTCTCCAGTCGGCCGTCCAGCCGCTCGACCGCACCGGCCTTGCTCTCCGACAGGCGGATCTTGCCGATCACCGTGACGGTGCCGGCCGGCGCCGGTGGGATCGCCGGGCGGGCCAGCGCGCCGCCGTCAGCCGGCGGGATCCAGCCGCGGTCGACGAGCACCGCGGTGCCGTCCGCCAGCCGCAGCGGCGTGACCACCTCGAAACCGACCTGACCGGCCACGGTACGGCTGCGGGCCAGGATCTCGTGGGCCGGGTCGTAGACGCCGGTGACGGTGACGCGGGTCCACTCCGCGTCCTGGCCGGGCGCGGGCCCTGGGGTGCCGGTCGCGGTGGGTGCGGCCACGGTCTCGCCGAGCGGGACCGGTGCGACGCTGTCCGCCCGGTCGATCCGGTCGTTGATCGCGGTGCGTTCCTGATAGCGGCTCAGCTGCCAGTTGCCGAGCAGCACCATGACCGCGGCCGCGGCGAGGGCGAGCGCGAGGTAGCCCAGCCAGCGGGGGGTGAACAGGAAGCGGTACACACCTCGCAGGCTACTCGCGGATGATAAGGCCGCTCCTGGCGGTGGTGATCTGTCGGTTTTCGGCCTCTTCGCACGATCAAAGCGGACTGTTTACGGTGAAAAGCCATGAATATTCGGGGAGAAGTGTCGTACCCGGCCGGTAGGGTCCTCCGAGTGACTGGCCTTGTGGCGGTGCGCACGTTCCCGGCGCTGACCGTCTCCACCCCTCGTCTGCTCGTCCGCGCACTGACCGGCGCCGACGCGAAGCAGATAGGGGCCGTCTTCAGCGACCGCCTGACCCGGCGCTGGCTGCCGTTCGGCGAGGAGTCGATCGACGGCCTGGAGTGGTGCACGGACGAGGCGCAGGAGCGGCGGGACAGTGGGGCCGGCGATCACCTCGGCATCGTCCGCCGCGAGGACGACCGGCTGATCGGCAGCCTCTGGACGAAGCGCACCGACTGGGCCGGCCGGGTGACCGAGCTCAGCGTGGCGCTGGAGCCGGCCGCGCGTGGCTACGGGCTGGCCGCGGAGGCGGTGATCGCGGTGTCGTTCGCCCTGATCATGGAGCACGGTTTCGCGCGGCTGGAGATCCGGGTGCCGCCCGGCAACGTGGCCGCCCGGCGCGTCGCGGAGAAGGCCGGCTTCAGCTACGAGGGCGTGCTGCGCAGCGCCGGGCACGTGCTCGGCGACCGCGCCGACCTCGAGGTGTGGTCGTTGGTCGCGGCCGACCTGCGCTAGAGCGCTCTAACGCCACCGGTCGCGGTAGCGGTAGCGATCCCGGTCCCAGTCGGAACCGCGGGTCAGCTCCTTCGACGGCGGGGTGAACTTCTCGACCGGCTGGTCCTTCATCGCGTCGCGCAGCGTCTCCGCGACCGTGACCCGCGACTTGTAGCCGTTGCTGGTGCCGACCCGGTGCTGCGGATTGTCCGGATCGGCCAGGAACGCGGCCACGGCCAGCTGCGGGACGTACCCGACGAACCAGGACGCCTGGTAGTTGTCCGTGGTGCCGGACTTGCCGGCCACCTGGCGGTCGACGGTGCCGCGCACGTCCGGCGCGGTCGACCAGCCGCCGCACCGGCCGCTGTCCGAGGAGCCGGTGGTGCACCGGGCCGCGTCCGTCGCCGCGCGCGCGACGTCGGCCGGGATCGCCTGGTGGCAGCGCGGCGCGGCCACGTCGACCGGGGCACCGTCCACGGTCCGCCGTGCCGGGGTGCCGTCCGGGCTCGTCACGGACAGCACCGGCAGCGGCTCGCAGTACCGGCCGTCCGCGGCCACGGTCGCGAACGCGTTCGCCATCTCCAGCGGCGTGGTGTCCGCGACGCCGAGCGTGAACGCGCCCCAGCCGCGCGCCCGCTCCGGCGAGGCCTGGACCCGGTCGATCTCGGTACGCCAGCGCAGCCCGAGACGCTCCGCCATGCGCACCGCGCGGTGCGCGCCGACCTTCTGTTCCAGCTGCACGAAGTACGTGTTCACCGACTGGCCGAAGCCGGACCACATGTTCTTCCGCCCGGTCATCGAGCTGCTGGCGTTGCGCACGCACCACCGGTCGCCGCACTTGGTCGGGTCGCCCCAGTCCGCCGGGTACTTCGTCTTGAGCCGCGGCGGCGCGTAGTAGCTGGTGCTCAGCGGCATGCCCTCGTCCAGCGCGGCCAGCATGGTGAACAGCTTGAACGTGGAGCCCGCCTGGTATCCGGGCATGTCGCCGCCGCCGAGCAGCGGGTTGACCGTGTTCGGGTAGTTGCCGAGCAGTCCGGCCCGGCGCTGCCGCGGGTCGCTGTGCCTGCCGTTGTCCTTCTGGTCCAGCGAGTAGACCCGGTTGACCGCCATCGCGCGCACGTGCCCGGTGCCCGGCTCGATCGCAACCGAGCCGTGCGCGAACCGGCTGCGCGTGCGCTCCTTGTCCAGCACGTTCTTCAGCGCGCTGGCCTGCACGGCCGGGTCGAGCGTGGTCACGATGCGGTAGCCGCCGCGGCGCAGCCGGTCCAGCCGCGCGGCCGGGTCCGCGCCGAACGCGTCCTGCTGCATCCACCAGTTCTTGACGTAGTCGCAGAAGAAGCCCCAGTCGTTGACGTCCTCGGCGACCGAGACGCAGTCGTTCGGCGGGTCGGTCAGCTTCAGAGCGATCGGCGTCTTCTTCTCCTTCTCCGCCTCGCGGGCGGTGATGAAGCCGGCCTCGGCCATCCGGTCGATCACGTAGTCCCGGCGGGCGATCGCGGCTTCCGCGTCCCGGCCGGCCGGATCGTACGCGGACGGCGCCTTGACCAGGCCGGCCAGCAGCGCGGCCTCGGCGACGGTGAGCGACTTCGCGTCCTTGGAGAAGAAGACCTCGGACGCGGCCGCGATGCCGTACGCACGGTGCCCGAAATAGGCCGAGTTGAGGTAGCCCTCCAGGATCTGCTCCTTGGACATCCGCTTCTCGATCTCCATCGCCAGCCGCATCTCGCGCAGTTTGCGGCCGGTGGTCTGCTCGGTGGCGGCGAGCGCCTCGACCGGGGACTCGGCGCCGTCGCGCAGCGCCATCCGGACGTACTGCATGGTCAGCGTGGAGGCGCCCTGGGAGACGCCGCCGGCGCGCTGGTTCGCCACGAACGCGCGGGCCGCGCCCTTCATGTCGACGCCGTTGTGCTCGTAGAAGCGTGTGTCCTCGGCCGCGATGATCGCGTGCTGGACGTGCTCGGAGACGTCGGCGATCGCGACCGGCTTGCGATGCTCCTCGTAGAACATCGTGATCAGCGTCTTGCCGTCCGCGGCGTAGACGTAGCTGGTCTGCGCGGAGGGTGGCACGGTCAGCTCGTGCGGCAGTTCGCGCACCTTCTCGATGCCGGCCTTGGCCCCGAGGCCCGCGAGGGCGGCCAGCGGGTACGCCATGCCCGCCAGAATCACCCCGACGATGATCCCGGTACGAAGCAGGGCTGCGAGACGGCCGACCGCGGAGGTTGTGCGCTCCATACCCCAAAAGTAGGACATATTCGCTTATGTGAGGGCGGAAAGGAGTGAACCGCTCCTCACATCTCGCCTGGCGGTCTGTGAGGGCGCCGTACCGGTCCCGCATGCTGTTGTGGACTCTGCATCGGCGAAGGGGGTACGGGTTGGGCGAGGAGCTGGGCCATCACGGCGACGCGGAAGTGGCGCCCGGGCTGGTCGACCTGGCGGTGAACGTGCGCCGCGACCCGATGCCCGACTGGCTGTCCGCACCGATCATGGCGTCGATGTCCACGCTCGCGGCGTACCCCGACCCCGGGCCGGCCACCGCGGCGATCGCCGCCCGGCACCGCCGCCCGCCGGACGAGGTGCTGCTCACCGCGGGCGCCGCCCAGGGCTTCGTGCTGCTGGCCCAGGCGCTGCGCGGCGCGCGGTGCCCGGTCGTGGTGCACCCGCAGTTCACCGAGCCGGAGGCGGCGCTGCGCGGTGCCGGCCATGACGTACGCCGGGTCGTACTCTCCGGTGATTTTGCCCTTCCGCCGGATTGTGCGCTTCCGCCCGAGGCGGATTTGGTCTTCATCGGCAACCCGACGAACCCGACCTCGGTACTGCACCCGGCGGAGCGGATCGCCGCGCTGGCCGCGCCCGGCCGGGTGCTGGTGGTGGACGAGGCGTTCGCGGACAGTGCGCACCGGCCCGGGCTCGACCGCGAACCGGAGTCGCTGGCCGAGCGGCGCGACCTGCCCGGGCTCGTCGTGGTCCGCAGCCTCACCAAGACCTGGGGCCTCGCCGGGCTGCGCGTCGGCTACCTGCTCGGACCGGCCGACCTGATCGCGCGGTGCCGGGCCGTGCAGCCGCTCTGGCCGGTCTCCACGCCCGCGCTCGCGGCCGCGGAGGCGTGCGCGTCCCGGGTGGCGGTCGCCACCGAACGTGAGATCGCCGCACGGCTGGCCGGCGATCGGCGATACCTTGTGCGCCGGCTCCGCGCACTGCCGGGCGTGACCGTGATCGGCGAGCCGGCCAGCGCGTTCGTGCTCGTCCGAGTGGCCGGGGCGGACAAACTCCGGCTGGTGCTGCGGGAGAACGGCTTCGCGGTGCGGCGCGGCGACACGTTCCCGGGGCTGGGGCCGGATTACGTACGCGTTGCGGTGCGGGACACTGCCACCACGGACCGTTTCGTAGCGGTGTTCCACGAGATCCTCGTGGGTTCTGAGGGAAAGGCCTGATCATGCGCGAGACGCTGGACGCGATCCGTCCGCTGGACGAGGAGGCGATGGCGGCCGCGCGGGCACGGCACGACCGCCTGACCAAGCCCGCCGGCTCGCTCGGCACGCTGGAGGAGCTCTCGATCCGCCTCGCCGGGCTGGCCGGCACCTGTCCGCCACCGCTGCCCGCACCGGCCGCGGTCGCGGTCTTCGCCGGTGACCACGGCGTGCACGCCCAGGGCGTCTCGCCGTGGCCGCAGGAGGTCACCGTGCAGATGGTGGCGAACTACCTGGCCGGCGGAGCGGTGATCAATGCGTTCGCCCGGGAGATCGGCGCGGACGTGCACGTGGTGGACGTGGGCGTGGCCACCGCCATCGACGACGCGCCCGGTCTGATCCAGGCGAAGATCCGGCCCGGCACCGCCGACCTGGCCACCGGTCCCGCGATGACGCTCGACGAGGCGCAGGCCGCGATCGAGACCGGCATCCGGGTCGCCGGGCAGCTCGTCGGCGGTGGCGCGCGGATCCTGGTCGCCGGCGACATGGGCATCGCGAACACCACGCCCGCGGCCGCGCTGATCGCGGCGTTCACCGGCCGGGACGCGGGCGAGGTGACCGGGCGGGGCACCGGCATCGACGACCACACCCACCACCACAAGATCGCCGTGGTACGGACGGCGCTGCGCCGGCTGCCGGCCGATGCCGGCCCGCTGCGCGTGCTGGCCGAGGTCGGCGGGCTGGAACACGCGGCGATCGCCGGCTTCGCGCTCGGGGCGGCGGCGCACCGCGTACCGCTGGTCCTGGACGGGGTGAACACGGTCGCGGGCGCGCTCGCCGCCGCGGCGCTGCACCCCGGCGTGACCGCCGCGCTCGTCGCCGGACACCGGTCCGTCGAGCCGGGCGCCACCGCCGGCCTCGCCCACCTGGGCCTCGAACCCCTCGTCGACCTGCGCATGCGGCTCGGGGAGGGCACCGGCGCGGTGCTCGCGCTGCCGATCGTCTCCGCCGCCGTCCGTGTGCTGCACGACGTCGCCACCTTCGACTCCGCCGGAGTGACCGAGAAGTGACCGAACTCTATCCTCTCGCGCTGCGGCTGACCGGCCGCAAGGTCCTCGTCGTCGGTGGCGGCGCGGTCGCCACCCGCCGTGTCCCCGCGCTGATCTCCGCGGGCGCCCGCGTGCTGCTCGTCTCACCGCACCTGACGCCCGCACTCCAGTCCCTGGTCGACGCGGGCCGGATCACCTGGCTCGCCCGCCGCTTCCAGCCCGAGGACGTGGACGGGGCCTGGCTGGTCCAGGTCGCGGTCGACGACAATCTCGCGGCCGCGGCGGTCAGCGCGGCCGCGCTGGAACGCCGGGTGTTCTGCGTCCGGGCGGACGACCGGGAGGCGGCGACCGCGTGGACGCCCGCGGTCTCCCGGCACGGGCAGGTCACGGTGGCGGTCACGGCCGGCGGCGACCCGCATCGCGCGCAGGTCGTCCGGGACGCGATCCGGGACGGGCTGGCCGACGGCACGCTGCCCGGCTGCCACGTGCCGGAGACGCCGGCCGGGTTCCGCGGGCCCGGCCCGGAGACCGCGGCCGCGCCCGGGCGGGTGGTGCTGGTCGGCGCCGGGCCCGGCGACCCGGAGCTGATCACGGTCAAGGGGCGGCGGCTGCTGGCGGCCGCGGACGTGGTGGTCGCGGACCGTCTGGTGCCCGGGCTGCTGCTGGACGAGCTGCGGCCGGAGGTGGAGCTGGTCGACGCGTCCAAGATCCCGTACGGGCCGGCGAAGGCGCAGGAGGAGATCAACCGGATCATCGTGGACCGGGCCCGCGCCGGGTCGTTCGTGGTGCGGTTGAAGGGTGGCGATCCGTACGTCTTCGGGCGCGGCGGCGAAGAGGCGATCGCGTGTGCGGAGGCCGGTGTGCCGGTCACCGTGGTACCCGGTGTGACCAGCTCGATCGCGGTACCGGCGGTGGCCGGGATCCCGGTGACGCACCGGGGGGTGGCGCACGAGTTCACCGTGGTGTCCGGGCATGTGGCGCCGGATGATCCGTCGTCGCTGGTCGACTGGCCGTCGCTGGGGGGCATGCGCGGCACGGTGGTGATCCTGATGGGTCTGAAGAACCTGCCGAAGATCGCGGCGACGTTGCTGGCTAACGGGCGGTCGGCGGACACGCCGGCGGCGGTGGTGCAGGAGGGGACGACCGGCGATCAGCGGGTGGTGAAGGCGACGCTCGGCGACGTCACGGAGAAGACGGCCGCTGCGGGGATCCGGCCGCCGGCGATCGTGGTGGTGGGCGACGTGGTGGAGGCGTTGAACTCGGTGCCGTTGCCCTGAGCGGGCGCCCGGATTCCGCGGGACTGCGGCAGCTTCGTCACGACCCGCGTGTCAGGAAATATCGGTCTTGTGCGCCGTGGCGCAAGGCTCGCTCTCACCGACTCCGGAACCGACGCACCGGCTGCCGCGGCCCGAGAAGCCACGACAGCCGGTGCGTCGGTCAGATCACGCCGCGGCGGGCGTCAGTACGTTGTTGAGCAGCAGCGCGCACCGCACCAGGCCGAGGTGGCTGTAGGCCTGCGGGTGGTTGCCGAGGCCGCGTTCGGCCATCGGGTCGTACTGCTCCGGCAGCAGCCCGGTCGGACCGGCCGTGTCCAGCATCTGCGTGAACAGCTCCTCCGCGTCCGCCCGCCGGCCGGTGCGGAGGTAGGCCTCGATGAGCCACGCCGTGCAGATGTGGAAGCCGCCCTCGCGGCCCGGAAGGCCGTCGTCCCAGCGGTAGCGGTAGACCACCGGCCCGGAGCGCAGGTCGGCCTCGATCTTGAGCACCGTGGCCAGGAAGCGCGGGTCGTCGTCGGGAAGCAGCCCGGACAGGCCGATCCACAGCGACGACGCGTCCATGTCCTCGTCCCCGTACGCCACCGAGTAGGCGCCCACGCCGGGGTGCCAGCCGTGCTCCAGCACGTCCGCACCGATCCGGTCGCGCAGGTCGGCCCACTCGGGGCGCGGGGTGCCGCCGTGGTTGTCGACCATGCGGACCGCGCGGTCCACGGTCATCCAGCACATGACCTTGGAGAACACGTGGTGGCGGGGGGCCAGGCGGGCCTCCCAGATGCCGTGGTCGGGCTCGTGCCAGCGGCGTTCGACGGCCTGGACCATCGACTCCAGCAGGCCCCACTCCTCCTCCCGGACCGAGCCGCGGGCGTCCGCGACGGCCGCGATCAGGTCCGCGACCGGTCCGAAGATGTCCAGCTGGAGCTGGTGGTTGGCCAGGTTGCCGACGCGGACCGGACGGGAGCCGGCGTACCCGGGCAGCGTGTCGATGACCGCCTCGGCGCCGAGCTCGTAGCCCTCGACCGTGTAGAGCGGGTGGAGCCGCTCCGGGTGGCCGCCGCTGCGCTCGACGCAGCCGTCCACCCAGCGCAGGAACGCCTCGGCCTCGCTGAGCGAGCCCAGGTCGACCAGCGCGCGGGCGGTCATCGCGGCGTCGCGGAGCCAGCAGTACCGGTAGTCCCAGTTGCGGACGCCGCCGACCTCCTCGGGCAGCGACGTGGTGGCCGCGGCCAGGATCGAGCCGGTCGCCTCGTGGGTGAGGCCGCGCATCGTGAGCGCGCTGCGCAGCACCAGGTCGCGGGCGACCGAGGGCAGGTTGAGCGTGTTCGCCCAGTCGCGCCACGGGCGTTCCGCGTTCTCCTGGCGGGTGAGCGCCGGGATGCCGGTGTGGCCCAGGTCGTGCGAGCCGAACCGCAGTTCCAGCGTCACCTCGCCACCGGCCTGGGTGAGGTCGACGACGGCGCGGGCGGTGTCCCGGTCGCCGCCGTCGGAGTCGACGGTCCAGGTGACTCCGGGGGAGTACAGCGCGACCGGCTCGTTGGAGCCGAGCACCAGCAGGCCGTCGCCGGACGGCTGGAGCTGCACCGCGACCTGGCCGAACTCGGGGCGGGGCGCGAACTCGAGCCGCACCCGGCCGTGTCCGGTGACGCGCCGGATCAGCGTGGAGTCCGCGGTGGCGACGGTCAGCTCGCCGGTCTCGTCCTCGTGCACGCTGGTGTCCAGCCAGTCCGTGACCGTGAGGCCGGACCAGCGGGTCTCGACGGTCATCGTGCCGGGCCGGTAGCGCTGGCCGAGCGGGATGCCGCCGCGCTCCGGCGCGACCGAGAAGTAGCCGGCCGGGTTGCCGCCGAGCAGGTCCGCGAAGATCGCCGAGGCGTCCGGGCGCGGGTGGCACAGCCAGGTGAGCTTGGCCTCCGGCGTGATCAGCGCGACCGTACGCCGGTTGGAGAGCATCGAGTGCCGCTCGATCGGCACCGCGTGCTCGCCGAACAGCCAGTTGCGCCGGGTCTGCAGCACGAGCGCGAGCAGCCGGGCCGCCTCGATCGGCTCGCCGACCCGGAAACCGGCCTCGGTGTCGCCACTGCCGATCTTGATGCCGACGTCCGGTCCGTGCAGCGTGCCGAACGCGTCCTCGTCGGTGACGTCGTCGCCGATGTAGAGCACCGCGCTGGCGGAGAGCTGGCTGCGCAGCTGGTCGATGGCGGTGCCCTTGTGGGTGGTGACCACGGAGAGCTCCAGCACCTCCTTGCCGCGCTTGACGTAGACGCCGGGCCAGGTGGCGGGCCCGGCCTCGATCGCGTCGACGACCTGGCGGGCCACGATCGGCTCGGCGCCGCGGTAGTGCACCGCGATGCTGGCCGGCTTCGCCTCCAGCCGGACGCCGGCCCGGCCGCCGGTGATCGCGCGGATCTCCATCTGCAGCCGGGTACGCACCTCGATCAGCTCGGGGTCGAGCCGCTCGATGAAGCCGATGTCGAACTCGGAGCCGTGGCTGCCGACCAGGTGCACCTCGCTGGGCAACCGGGAGAGCGTGGCCAGGTCGCGCAGCGCGCGGCCGGACACCACCGCCACGGTGGTCTGCGGCAGCGCGGCGAGCGCGCGGATCGCGGCGACCGACTCGGGCAGCGGGACGGCCCGGGCGTGGTCCTCCACGATCGGGGCGAGCGTGCCGTCGTAGTCGCAGGCGACGAGGAGCTGCGGGACACGGGCGATGCGGCCGATGGCGGCGCGCAGGTCCGGGTCGAGCTGAGGACCCCGGAGGTCGAGGTCGAGCGGAGAGGTCACGCCGCCTCCGGAACGCCGAGCTCGTTGAGGAACGAGCGGGCCCAGTGCTCGACGTCGTGGGTACGCAGGTGCCGCTGCATCACGCGCATCCGGCGACGGGCCTCGGCCGGCTCGATGTTGACGGCGCGCAGCAGCACCTCCTTCACGCCCTCGGGGTCGTGCGGGTTGCACAGAAACGCTTGACGCAGCTCGGTCGCGGCACCCGCGAACTCGCTGAGCACCAACGCGCCGCCGGTGTCGGCGCGCGATGCGACGTACTCCTTGGCCACCAGATTCATTCCGTCTCGCAGAGGGGTAACCATCATGACGTCGGCCGCGCTGTAGAGCGCGGCCAGTTCACTGCGACTGTACGACTGGTGGAGATAGTGGACGGCGGGCACGCCCACCCGGCCGAACTCGCCGTTGATGCGTCCGACCTCGCGCTCAACCTTGACTCGTAGCGCCTGGTAGTGCTCGACTCGCTCTCGGCTTGGCGTGGCCACCTGCACCATGACCGCGTCCGGAACTGTCAGTTTTCCGTCAGCGAGCAGTTCGCGGAACGCCTTGAGCCGCAGCTCGATGCCCTTGGTGTAGTCCAGCCGATCCACGCCCAGGATGATCGTCTTCGGGTTTCCGAGTTCGCCGCGGATCTCCTTGGCCCGGGCCTGGATCGCCGGGTCCGCCGCCAGCTGCTCCATCTGCGCGGTGTCGATCGAGATCGGGAACGCGCCGGCCTTCACCTGCCGGCCGTCGACCTGGATCATCTGGCCCTCGTAGCGCAGGCCGAGCAGGTGCCGGGCCAGCCGGACGAAGTTCTGCGCGGCGAGCCGCTGCTGGAAACCGACCAGGTCCGCGCCGAGCAGCCCGCGCAGGATCTCGGTGCGGAACGGCATCTGCATGAACAGCTCGATCGGCGGGAACGGGATGTGCAGGAAGAAGCCGATCTTCAGGTCCGGGCGCAGCTCGCGCAGCATGGCCGGGACCAGCTGCAGCTGGTAGTCCTGCACCCAGACGACCGCGCCCTCCGCCGCGACCTCGGCCGCCGCCTCCGCGAAGCGCTGATTGACGGCCCGGTAGGTCTCGCGCCAGGAGCGCTTGTACGCCGGCGTCTCGACCGCGTCGTGGTAGAGCGGCCAGATCGTCGCGTTCGACTGGCCCTCGTAGTAGCGCTCCAGCTCCTGCGCG
Source organism: Catenuloplanes indicus (assembly GCF_030813715.1). Classification (NCBI taxonomy): domain Bacteria; kingdom Bacillati; phylum Actinomycetota; class Actinomycetes; order Micromonosporales; family Micromonosporaceae; genus Catenuloplanes; species Catenuloplanes indicus. The sequence goes on along the minus strand of NZ_JAUSUZ010000001.1, from coordinate 3,419,749 downwards.
CTCAGCGGCACGGGGTGGATGTTGATGCCCTCCAGCTCGAAGGGCTCGGGGGCGTCGCCGGTGCCGCCGGCCCAGCCGATCCAGGTGCCGCGTTCCCGCACGAGCACCGGGTGCAGCGCGGTGACCAGTCCGCCGGGGCTCGGCCGCCATTGGCGCCCCTCCGGGGTGGTCACCTCATCCACGGGCAGGCGGTTGGCGACGACGACGAAGGAACTACGCTCGGCCACGTTCCGTGCACCTCCGGTGTAATACGGGTCCCGGCTGTGAGCCTACTGTCCGTGTGTTGACAGCCGGTGTCGCCGGTCAAACCGTGGAATGCCACACAGGGTGGCCACCCAAACGCAGAGGTGACACGACCAACATCAAGATCTTTCCACGCGTACGGCGTCAAAGCTCGATGATCGGCCACTCCCTTGCCAGGATCTGGTGGATCATCTCGCCCCGGTTGGTCATGATCGGAATGACGGGCCGGGCCGCCGCCTCCATGGCGGCCTGGGCGGTGCCCATGGTCTCCATGATCCGGGTCCAACCGCCCAGCACGTTGCACATGTCGTGCTCCACCGGTGTCACCGTGACATTGCCGAGTTCGGCGAGAAGGTCGAGGTAGTTGGAGTTGTTCTTCCCGGTTTGCTGGTATGCCTCGGCGAGGCATACGGCAGGAAGAATTATCTCAAGCCGGCGATCCGCGACCTCGGCGATCTTCATGCCGACCGAGAAGTTGCCTTCCGCATAGGCGACGACCGCCGAGGTCTCCAGTACGAGGCCTGCCTCCGTCATCGGCGATACCTGGCCTTCGTGCGCTCGAGCTCTGCTCGGAACTCTTCGGCCTGAGCGCGCAGCTCGGGTGTAATGCTCGCCTGGATGCGGTCGATCTCCGAGCGGGCCGCCGCGATGCTCGCCTCCGTGATCTCATGTCCACGCTCGCGCAGCGAGTTGCGAACTATGTCCCGGTGCATGCGTCCCCGCACCGCTTCGGTGACGTATGCCGAGACGTTCGACTGCTGCGCCAGGTGTGCCGCCACGTCGTCCGGCACGCTGATGGCGATCTTCTTGGTCATACCGAAGAGGCTAGTTCGGTTATACCGACGACAGCAATGCCTCGACAGGGTGGTGTGCGCGCTGCGTACCGGACCTGTCAGGATTGACGGTGTTGTCTGCTGCCCTCGGCAGAGCCGCGGCAAGGCCGCCGGAACGTTCATCACTGACTCGGAGGTAGGGCACACCGTGGCCCAGTACATCTACGTCCTGGAAAAGGCGCGTAAGGCGCACGGCGACAAGGTCGTGCTCGACAACGTGACGCTGAGCTTCCTGCCCGGTGCCAAGATCGGTGTGGTCGGCCCGAACGGCGCCGGTAAGTCCAGCCTTCTCAAGATCATGGCGGGTCTGGACCGGCCGAGCAACGGCGAGGCCCGCCTGATGCCCGGCTTCACCGTCGGCATGCTGGCGCAGGAGCCGCCGCTGAACGACGAGAAGACCGTCCTCGGCAACATCGAGGAGGCCGTCGCGGAGACCAAGGAGAAGCTCGCCCGCTTCAACGCGATCGCCGAGGAGATGGCGACCAACTACACGGACGAGCTGATGGAGGAGATGGGCCGGCTCCAGGAGGAGCTGGACCACGCGGACGCGTGGGACATCGACGCCCAGCTCGCGCTCGCGATGGACGCGCTGCGCTGCCCGCCGCCGGACGCGGACGTCACCCAGCTCTCCGGTGGTGAGCGCCGCCGGGTCGCGCTCTGCAAGCTGCTGCTCGAGGCGCCCGACCTGCTGCTGCTCGACGAGCCCACCAACCACCTGGACGCGGAGAGCGTGCAGTGGCTGGAGCAGCACCTGGCGAAGTACGCCGGCACCGTCCTGGCGATCACCCACGACCGGTACTTCCTGGACAACGTGGCCGGCTGGATCCTGGAGCTGGACCGCGGCCGGGCGATCGGCTACGAGGGCAACTACTCCACCTACCTGGAGAAGAAGGCGGCACGCCTGGCGGTCGAGGGCCGCAAGGACGCCAAGATGAAGAAGCGCCTCTCCGAGGAGCTGGAGTGGGTCCGGTCGAACGCGAAGGCGCGGCAGACCAAGTCCCGCTCCCGCCTCGACCGGTACGAGGAGATGGCCGCCGAGGCGGAGAAGACCCGCAAGCTCGACTTCGAGGAGATCCAGATCCCGCCGGGCCCGCGCCTGGGCAGCACGGTGATCGAGGTCAACGGTCTGACCAAGGGCTTCGACGGCCGTACGCTGATCGACAACCTGTCGTTCTCGCTGCCGCGCAACGGCATCGTCGGCATCATCGGGCCGAACGGTGTCGGCAAGACCACGCTGTTCAAGACGATCGTCGGCATCGAGCAGCCGGACACCGGCTCGGTGAAGATCGGTGAGACGGTCCAGCTGTCCTACGTCGACCAGAACCGGTCCGGCCTGGACGGCGACAAGACGCTGTGGGAGGTCGTCTCCGACGGCCTGGACCACATGATGGTCGGCAAGGTCGAGATGCCGTCCCGGGCGTACGTGGCGGCGTTCGGCTTCAAGGGCCCGGACCAGCAGAAGCCGACGAAGATCCTCTCCGGTGGTGAGCGGAACCGGCTGAACCTCGCGCTGACGCTGAAGATCGGCGGCAACGTGATCCTGCTCGACGAGCCGACCAACGACCTCGACGTCGAGACGCTCTCCAGCCTGGAGAACGCACTGCTGGAGTTCCCCGGCTGCGCCGTGGTCATCTCCCACGACCGGATGTTCCTGGACCGCGTGGCCACGCACATCCTGGCCTGGGAGGGCGACGACGAGAACCCGGCGAAGTGGTTCTGGTTCGAGGGCAACTTCGACGCGTACGAGAAGAACAAGATCGACCGGCTCGGCGCCGACGCCGCCCGTCCGCACGCGGTGACCTACCGCAAGCTGACCCGCGACTGAGACCCGGCCGTACCGAGGGCGTCCGGCGGCCGCCGGGCGCCCTCACCATCAGAACGGGGGTTGGGCGTGCGCTTCGTCCACCACTGCGCGCTCCGCTGGTCGGACATGGACGCCTACGGCCACGTCAACAACACGCGCTTCCTGACGCTGTACGAGGAGGCGCGGGTCGCGTTCATCTACGTCCTGGCGAAGGAGCGGGGTGGCCCGTCGCTCGTCGACGACGGCACGGTGATCGCCCGCCACGAGATCGACTACCTGCGTCCGGTGGTCTACCGCACGCACGCGAGCGAGGCGCCGCCACCGCCGCCGCACGTGCGCGTCGAGTTGTGGATCGAGAACGTCCGCGGCGCCCAGTTCACCGTGGTCTACGAGCTGTTCGACGGCGACCGGCTGGCCAGCCGCGCGCGTACCGTGTGCGTGCTCTTCGACCTGGCTGGGCAGCGGCCGCGCCGGATGACGGAGTGGGAACGCGACTTCCTCAGCCGGTACGAGGTGGCCGCGTGAGCGCGCCGGTGGCCAGCCACGGCGTGACCGGGGCGCAGGACGCGGGCGCGTTCCTGGTCCGGCTGACCCGGCTGGACCCGGGCGCGGTGGTGCGTCTCCGCTCGTTCCGCGGCCGTACCGAGCTGTGGGCCCGCCTGCCGTGGAACGTGTTGGTCTCCCGCTCGGTGGACGGCGACGGGCCGGGCGACGCCACGGTCGTGGCCGCGGACCTGCTCGCCCAGCTGGCCCGAGGCGGCCGCTCGCTGCCGCCCCGCCGCGACTCCGACTGGCGCTGGGGCCTGCCGCCGGACGGCGCCCGTTCGGTGGAGCGGCTGCCCACGGCGGAGCTGCGCCGGGTCGCCGAGGCCGCGGCCGGCACGCTGCGGGACGCGACCGCGCACGGCGTCGGCGGGCAGCCGGTGGGCGAGCGGGCGCTGCGCGACGCATTGCTCGATCACGTGACAATCGTGGTCACAACGGACAGCACGGAGCGTATCGAAATATCTCAACGTCTTGTCCAGGGTGTTACGCGCATGGGCTTCCTGGGTGGACGGCCGTCATCCGAAGAGTCCGATACGTCCGATGTGCACGTTCGGGTCGCCGGCCGATGGGTCGGATTGGCCGCTCCGTACGGCGCTGCCTGGCTTCCCGCCGGAAATCAGCTCGGCCTCCGACCGGCCACTCCTCATACGTTCGGCTGATGCCGGATGGTCCGTTTGGTTTTGTGCGGGCGTTGGGGGGATGACCTCAGGCGACGATCCGGGTAGCGTCGGGCCTCGGGTCCAACGCAACGTAGGCGGCCGGATCCGCTGGGGAGTGAGGTGCGCAAGCGATGCCGTGGTGGTCATGGCGCCCCGGTCACGCCGGAGGCGGCGAGCCGGAGTCCCGAGGTGGAACGACGACGGAAAGCAAGGTGCGGGTGGGTGTCACCGCACCGGCCCAGCGAGAGCCGGAGCGGTTAGCCCCGGTCCCCACCGTCGAGCTGGCGCCCGCGGTCGCGCCCGTGACGCTGCGCCGGGTCGGTGACGCGCTCGACATGCTCGACGTCCGTTACCTCGCCGACGGCGACGGCAGCCTGCTCGCCATGTGGGAGCGGCACGCCGTGCTGTTCACGCTGGAGGGGCCGGAGGACGAGATCCTGGTGATGCGCGCCCGCCCGCACTCCACCGTCCCGCCGGACTGGGCCGACCGGGCGTACCGCGTGGTCAACGAGTGGAACCACACCCGCCGCTTCTGCAAGGCGTACGTGGGCGATCCGACCGAGCGTGGCCAGCTCCCGATCTACGCCGAACTCCAGGTCCCGCTCGGCTCCGGCGCCCACGACGCCCTGCTGGTCGAGATGCTCGACTGCGGCGCGGCCGTCGCCACCTCGTTCGTCGACTGGCTGCACGACGAGGGCGCGCTGCTCTGAGCACCTGACGGAGGCGTCCCGCGGCCCGCGGGGCGCCTTCATCATGCGCGCGGGAACAGGCCGATCCGCCCGTGGTACTCGCCGCCGAGCCGGGTGGTGTCCGAGCCGACCAGCAGGCCGGCGCTCGTGGAGACGAACGAGCGGACACCGACGCCGCGGTCCCGGCCCGGATTCCACGGCAGCGTACGGCCGGTGCGCGGGTCGAGGGCCGCGATGCCCTCCCGCTTGATCGCGCCCGGCCCGGCGAACTCGTGCCCGCCCGGGTTGCTCATCCAGCGCTGGTGGCCGCCGACGTAGACCGCGCTGCCGGTCACCGCGACCGCGTAGAGGGAGTCCCCGCCGGTGTGGTTCTGCCAGGTGGGCACGCGGCGGCCGGTACCGGCGGTCTCCCAGCGGCTCGCGGTGTCGCAGAGCTTCTGGCGGTGGTTCTCCCGGCCGGTGGTGACCACCACGAAGTAGCCGCCGTCCGGCGAGAACTTCACCTGCCGCATGTAGGTCTGGAACCCTTCGCGGCAGTTCGGCTTGAACGCGTCCGTGTACCAGTCGCTGACGACCGCGCTCGGGCCGGCCACGTCCAGCATCACCAGCTGCGTGCGGTCCTTGACGCCGGCCCTGCCGATCACGCCGATCGCGACCAGCTTGCGCCCGTCCGGCGAGATGTCGAAGGACTCGACCCGCGGCCGGTCCTTGCCGGGCGCGGAGAGCTTCGCGTCGAAGCCCCGGTCGACCGCGCCGGTCGACGGGCTCATCCGGGCCAGCGCGGTCCGCGCCACGCCGTTGATCGCGGAGAACGTGCCGCCCGCGTAGAGCCGGCCACCGGCCAGGCCGAGCGTGCGTACGTCACCCCAGTTGATGGCGGCCTTGAAGCCGGTCACGGAACGGCCGGTGGCCAGCGCGACCTTGCCGAGCCCGCGCTGCGCCACGCCGTTGACGGTCTTGAACGCGCCACCCAGGTAGATGCTGCCGTCCGCGCCGGCCGCGACCGCGTACACCGGGCCGTCGACCTGTGGCGCGAAGTCGCGCACCGCGCCGTCGCGCAGGCCGAACGCGAACAGGTGCCGCCGCGGGTAGGCGCGCTTGCCGGTGCGGTCGGTGACCGAGGTGAAGTTGCCGCCCACCACCACGGTGTCGCCGACCACCACGGCCGACCAGACCGTACCGTCCTTGATGTGCGGGGTGTAGTCGACCGGATCGGCCGAGACCACGGACGGCTGGGCCATGTCGGCGCTGGCCGGCATCATGCCGGCGGCCGTGGTGAACGCGGCCAGCGCGAGCGCGGCGAGCAGACGGCGTCGCATGGAGGGATACCTCTCGAAGGGTGGCGTGGACTCACCCGATCAACGAGGCAGTATGAGGCCGGAAGTGCGGTTCGCGGTTAAACCAGCCGATCGGCCGACTTGTCCTAGTCCATCTTGTTGACCATGAAGTACGCGGCCCGCTCCAGGTACTGCCAGAGCTGGTCGTGCTGCTCCCGCGGCAGGTCCAGCGAGTCCACGGCGACGCGCATGTTCCGCAGCCAGGCGTCGCGCGCGGCCGCGTCCACCACGAACGGCGCGTGCCGCATACGCAGCCGGGGATGGCCGCGCTCGTCCGAGTAGGTGGTCGGGCCGCCCCAGTACTGCATCAGGAACAGCCGCATGCGGTCCGAGGCCGGGCCGAGGTCGTCCTCCGGGTACATCGGGCGCAGCAGCGGGTCGGTCGCGATGCCCTCGTAGAACCTGTCCACCAGCTTCCGGAACGTCGGCTCGCCGCCGACCGCCTCGTAGAAGCTTGTCTCTTCACCGGTAGCCACAGTCCAAGAATGCCACTGTCTCAGACCCGGCCGGGCTGCGGCTCCCGCTCGGCCGCGGCCGCGATCGCCTCCTCGAAGCGCCGCTCGCTCGGCCAGCGCAGGCTCACCACGACCATCACCAGCACACCGGCCAGGCTCCAGGAGCTGACCACGCCGGGCAGCGGGAAACGGTCGGCCAGCAGACCGGTCAGCGCCACGCCCGCACCCTGCATGAGCGTCACACCGGTCTGCATCACACCGTACGCCCGGGCGCGGAACCCGTCCGGCACGACCATGGCGAACAGGCCCTGCGCGGGCGGCAGCACGCCACCGACCGCGAAGCCGCAGGCCGCCACCATCAGCACCACCACGACCACGGACGGCTCGAAGAAGGCCGGGACCAGCGTCAACGGCGCCACGATCGCGGCCGGCCGGATCAGCGCGCGCCGCCGCGACGGCCGGATCAGCCGGCCCACGATCAGGCTGCCGGCCACGAAACCGAGCGGCGTCGCGGCCATGATCAGGCCCTGGGTGATGCCGCGCTCGTCGTCCGCCACCAGCTCGCTGGCCCAGGCCGCGGCGAGCCCTTCCGGCACGGCCACGAAGAACATCGCGCAGAACAGCAGGATCGCGATCGACCGCAGCTCCGCGCGCCCGAAGACCAGCCCGAAGCCCTGGCCCATGCCGCCGAGCAGCGTGCCGTCGTGCGCGCCGGTGCCGGTGGCGGCCCAGCCGCGCAGGCCGAACAGCACGATCGCGGCGGCGCCGCCGAAGAGCGCGGCGGTGATGAACAGCACCAGGTGGGTGCTGATCCCGGCGAGCGCGGCGCCCACCACGTACCCCACGATCTGGGTTATCTGGTGGAGACCGCCGATCAGCGACAGGCCGACCACGAGCCGGTCCTTCGGCAGCGCGCGGGGCAGCAGCGCGGACCGGGCGGCCTGCTCCGGCGCGGCCGAGAGCGTGCTCAGGAACAGCGCCGCGACCAGCACCGCGCCCGGCCAGTGGAAGAGCGCGACGACGAGGAAGAGCGCGGCCCGGAAGACCAGCGTGACGCCGATGACCGTCCGGTACGGATAGCGGTCGGCGAGCGAGCTCAGCAGTGGGCCGCCGATCAGCCAGGGCAGATAGCTGACCGCGAACGCGAGCGCGGAGAGCGCCACCGAGCCGGTCTTCTGGAAGACCAGCAGCGTGATCGCGGCCTTGGCCATCGGATCGGCGAGATTGGAGAGCGCGACCGCGCCGTAGACGACGCGGAACTCGGAGTGCGCGAAGACCTCACGGTATGTCGCGGGGCGGTCCTGGTCAGCGGAGGTCACCGGACGACCCCTCAGCCAGGCCCCTCACGGATCGCTGCTCCCCACTCGACCGACGTCATCCCCCCGGAGCCGGCTCTGACCCCCCTGAGCCGGCGCCGTTCCCACCGAATATTCGGCTGAATGAATTCTGCCCGATAGTCTGACCGGTGGCTAGGGTGATCGGTCGAGGTAAATTTTTGGCGCAGGCGTTACGTCGCCCCGCCGCGGCCCGCGTCCGCGCCACCGGCGGGCGGTGCGGCCGGCCGGGGGAAGAGCCGGGCCGCCGCGATCCGGTCCGCGATGCCGGAGGTCTCCAGCGCCTCGGTCAGCCTGCGCCGCAGCTCCCGCGACACGGTCAGCTGCCCGTCCGCGGTGGTCTTCGCTACCGTCCGGATCACCGCGCCGTCCACGGTCACCTGCTCCACGCCGATCACGTCCGGCGGCTCCAGCAGGCCGGTGGCCAGCTCCGGGTCCGCGGCGACCGCGGCGGCCGCCTCGCGCAGCACGGCCGTGGCCTCCTCGCTGTTCACGAAGCCGATCGGCATGTCGATCACGACCATCGCCCAGCCCTGCGACTTGTTGCCGACCCGGATCACCTCGCCGTTGCGGATGTACCAGAGCACGCCGCGGCCGTCGCGGACCGTGGTGACGCGCAGCCCGACGGACTCGACCACGCCGATCGCCTCGCCCAGGTCGACCGTGTCGCCCACGCCGTACTGGTCCTCGATCAGCATGAACAGACCGGCCAGCACGTCCTTGACCAGGCTCTGCGCGCCGAAGCCGAGCGCGACGCCGACGATGCCGGCGCTGGCCAGCAGCGGCGCCACGTTGAAGCCCAGCTCACCCAGCACCATCAGGGTGGCGACGCCGAGCACGATCGCGGTGACGAAGCTGCGCAGCACCGAGCCGATCGCCTCGGCCCGCTGCCGCCGCCGCTCCGGGAACACCGCGCCCGCGTCCAACAGCGCGGTCGGCACCTTCTCGTGCAGCGGCTTCAGGATCGACGGCACCGCCGTGTTGGACGTGGTGGTGACCAGCTTGGTGATGGCGCGGGCGATCAGGAAACGGATCAGCATCGCGATTGCGATGATCGCCAGGATCCGCAGCGGTTTGATGATCACCCAGTAGCCGCCCTCGGCCAGCCACCCGTTGACGCCGAGGTCGAGCAGCTGCTTGCACAGCCGGTCGGTCTCGCAGCTGGCGTCCACGGACGGCACGAGTTCGGAGGGGGACGGGTTGGGTGTCACGGGTGCTATCACGGTGGAACGTGGGCCTCACGGGTGCGGGTACGGGGTGTCACGTCGTTGGTATCGCATCCGCCTGTGCGCGCCCGTCCCGGGGGTCACCGGCGGTGGTATCGAACCGGGCATCTTCGCACGGGACACCTGAACTTCACGCGGCGGCCCCGATTAGGGCGTGCAATTTGGTCACCTATCAGGGACTATTGGCGCACGGACGTTGGTGATCCGCCAGCGTGGGGCCGGGCGGTGACGCGCGGCCCGAGGCGGGCGGAACGCGACAGGGAGTGCGAAAGACCGACCAGAAGGGTGATCGCGATGCCTGACATACGACCCACGGTGGGCTCCGGAGCGTTGGTGCTCAACGTGACCTACGAGCCGCTGTGCGTCGTCTCAGTGCGTCGAGCCGCGATTCTCGTCCTTTCGGGTAAGGCCGCCCTGGTCACGGACGGGGACGGCATTCTGCACTCGGCCCGCGACGAGATCCCGGTACCATCAGTGATTCGTCTCACACGCTACGTGCGTGTGCCCTACCGCACTCACGTCGGCCTGTCCCGCCGCGCGATCTTCGCGCGGGACGGGTGGCGCTGCGCCTACTGCCGGGGCCCGGCCCAGACCATCGACCACGTGTTCCCGCGCAGCCGCGGCGGCATGCACGCCTGGGAGAACGTGGTCGCGGCCTGTGCCAAGTGCAACCACACCAAGGGCGACAAGACGCCGGCCGAGCTCGGCTGGCGGCTGCACGGCGGCGTGCCCGCCGCACCCAAGGGCCAGGCCTGGCGCGTGCTCGGCCACCGCCTCCCCGACCCCCGTTGGGCCGACTGGCTCGACATCCCGATGCCGGAGGCCGAGGCCGCGGCCTAGCGATTTGCGGTGCCGACCAGCGTGGCGAAGACGACCACGTTGTCGCGGTAGCCGGTGGAGCCGCCGGCCCACCGGCCGCCGCAGGTGATCAGGCGCAGGTGCGGGCGGGTGAAGTCGGCGTAGACCCGGTCGGCCGGCAGGTGAGCCTTGTCGAACAGCTCGACGGACAGCACCCGGAACACCGCGGTGGTCCGGTCCTCGCGGCTGACCTCGATCGTGTCGCCGTCGCGCAGCTCGGGCAGGCCGGCGAAGACGGACGGGCCGGTGCGGCTGTCGACGTGGCCGACGATCACGGCGGAGCCGAACTCACCGGGCGTCGGGCCGTCCTCGTACCAGCCGGTGACGTCGTGCTCGCTCGGCGGCGGCACGTCTATCGAGCCGTCCGCGGCCAGCCCGACCTGCCGGATCGGCGCCTCGACCCGGATCGCCGGGATGGTCACCCGGGTCGGGCGGCTCGCGGCCAGCACCGGGAAGTCGCGCGGCGGCGGCTCGCCGGGGCGGTCGAACCACGACGGCGCGCGCACGCCGGTCAGCTGCCCGAGCCCGGCCCCGGCCGCGAAAACGCCCACCACCAGCAGCGCAACGGCCACAAACCCAAGATTTGAACCCTTCCGGGGGTACGCCGGCGGAGCGGCCGGCCGTGCGATGGCCGGTGGGGGCGCGATCTCTGTGGGCGCGGACTTTGTGAGCGCGGCGGACTCCGGGCCGGCCGACTCCGGGTGGGCTGGCTGCTGGCCGACCGATTCCGGGCGGTTTGGCTGCGGGCGGTTTGGCTGCGGGCGGGCTGGCTTCGGGCCGGCTGATTCCGCGCCGGTTGGCTGTGGGCCGGCCGCCTGCGCGTCAGCCGCCTGCGCGCCGGTCGGCTCCGGCGTGCGGTGCCGGCCCGGTGGTCCCGCCGGGGGGAATCGCACGCCCGCGTGCCGGGCGAGCGGCGAGTAGCGGTGCGCGCCCATGATGCGTCAGCCCAGGCGGCGGCGCAGCCGGACCACGATCAGCGTGGCGCCCGCGGCCATCGCGGCCAGCCCGCCGCCGAGCAGCGCCAGCCCGCCGGTGTCCGGTCCTTGGCCGGCCAGGCCGCCGAAGCCGGTCGCCGGACCGCGCGACGGGCGGGTGCCGGCCACCACGCGCAGGGTCCCGAGTGCGCGGCCGCCACCGGTGCAGACCAGCTCCACCTGGTATTCGTCCGCGGCCGTGCCCGCCGGGATCTCGGTCCGGCCGGTGAGGAAACCGTACTGCGGGGAGACCCGGAGCTCGCCGAACGCGTCCGACCGGACCAGTGCGTCGACGATGTTCTCCTCGCAGCTGGCGCGGATGCTGACCTCGCCACCGGCTGCGACCGTGCTCGGGTTCACCTCGACGAAGACGTCCGCCCGCGCGTGAGCCGCGCTCGGCGTGCCCAGCACCGCGGCGGCCAGCGCGAGCGGCACCGCGAGTCGGAGAAGGCTGCGCATGGTCCTCCCATCGGACGTGGGGGAGTGCTGACGTCGATTTTCGCACGCCACGGCGGAAATTTCGCGAGTCGGGCCTACTCCGCCGGAGTACGCCCCGATGATCTGCGGGGACTCGCGTTCCGCTACCGTGAGAGAAGCATCAGTACCTGTCAGACCGCCCAGACACCGAGTGTCTTGCCACGTTGGGGGCGTTCACCGTGCAACCGTTAGAAGTCGCACTCGTCTTCGTTGTCGCGCCGCTCGCCGTCGTCGGTGTCCTCGCAGCATTGACGCTGCGCGGAGGAGACCGCCGCACCAAGGAGAAGCGCTACCGGCCCGGCCGGCCGTTCGAGTTCGCGCCGGTCTGGTTCCTCTCCTCGCCGGGCCAGCTGGCCGGGCGGCTCGCGATCACCTCCTCCAACCCCGCGGGCGACGACGCCGCCGCCGCGAACCCGCACGGCCCGACGGGAGGCGCAAGTGACCGCTGGTGAGCAGGCCCTGACCCACCTCGACCACCCGGGCGGGGAGACGCTGGCCGCGGAGACGCAGCAGCCGGACGTGCTCGACGGCCCGTTCTCCACCCGGCAGCTGCTGCACATCGACGAGGCACTGCGCATCGCCGACCGTGAGACCGGCCTGACGTTCAGCGTCTACGTCGGCGATCTCGCCGACCCGCAGCGCGCCGCGGCCGAGAAGCTGCACGGGCAGCTCGCCGACCCGGACCGCTCCGTGCTGATCGCCTTCTCGCCGAACCAGCGCATCCTCGAGGTCGTCACCGGTGCCGAGGCCCGCCGCCGGATCCCGGACCGGGACGCGAAGCTGGCCTGCCTCTCCATGGCCGCGGCCTTCGCCGGCGGCGACCTGGCCGGTGGCGTCATCCACGGCCTGGACCAGCTCGCGACGCACGCCGGTCGCGCCTGACCGCACTCCCTGAGAAGGCCGGTCCCGGTGGGACCGGCCTTTTTCGCGCGCCCGGCACGGCCGCGTCGGCTCCGGCACGGTCCGACGAAACGCTTCTGGAACAGCCGACAGGACCGCGTCCATCGGCGCGAAGCCGCGCGTGGTGACCGATATATCACGACAAGGTCGGTCGGGTCGGTCGGGCGGGCTCACGCACGGGCGTCGCCGACGGCGGAAGGATCACTGACCGATACGTTCTGGCGGTCAACGCCGCTAGTTGACCTCGATCGCGTCGGTCAGTGATGTTTCGGCTCCGGAGGCCGCGATAGAGATTGCTGGCACAACGGCATTTTCGTACTAGCCCAAAGCGGTTGATCTAGAACGAAAGCACTGTCGCGCTGGCTCGGTAAGCAGAGCAAACTCCGTACAGACGCGGGTTGTGCGCTCTCTGTGCTTTTTCGTGCTGGCACGTAGCTCTGGGCAAGAAAAAACGCCCCACCGGCCGAGTGGCCGGTGGGGCGGGGGGAGACGGTCAGCCGCGGTCCTTGGCGCGGGCGGCCAGTGCGCGGACCACGCCGTCGCGGCCCTCCGCGACCAGGCGGCGAAGGCCGGCCGGCTGACCGGTGCCGGCCAGCCAGGACTCGGTGGCCGCGACCGTGGCCTCGGTGATCTGGTAGGACGGGTACGCGAAGAGCGCGAAGTCCTGCGCCGGCTCGCTGTCCCGGCTCGCCCAGACCGTGGTGGCCTCGGCGAAGAAGCGGTCCGCGTACGGCGCGGTCAGCTCGGCCTGCGCCGGGTGCTGGAAGCCCTGCAGCAGTGCCCGGTTGCGCCAGTTCGGCAGCGCCTGCGCCGCGGTCAGCTCGTCCCAGACGCGGGCCTTGTTCTCGGCGGTCGGCAGCAGCGCGCGGGCCAGCGCGGCCTCGCGCTCGCCGCCGGCGGTCCGGTCGTTCGCCAGCTCCGCGTCGATCTCCTCGGCGGCGGCCGCCCCCTTGGCGATCAGCGTCTGCAGCAGCGACCAGCGGAACTCGGTGTCGATGGTCAGGCCGGCGGGCACGCCCTGGCCGGTCAGCCAGCCGCGCAGCACGGCCAGGTCCTCGGCAGAGCGGGACGCGGACGCGTACGCCCGGGCCCAGGCGAGCTGGAAGCCGCTGCCCGGCTCGGCCACCGCGAGCGCATCCCGGGCGGTCGCGGCGAGCCGTGCCCAGCCGGTCGGCGCCCACTCCGGGTCGGCGTAGCTGGCGATGGCCGTGGCGGCCTGCCGGAGCGTCGCGGTGACCAGGTTGATGTCCTGCTCGTTCGGTAGGCCGGAGGTGGCCAGCGCGATGTAGTCCCGGGTGGGCAGCTCGGCGTCGCGGACCATGTCCCACGCGGCGGCCCAGACCAGCGCGCGGGCCAGCGACGAGTCCAGCCCGTCGATGTGCTGCACGACCGTGGCCATCGAGCGCTCGTCCAGCCGCAGCTTGGCGTAGCTGTGGTCGTCGTCGTTGAGCAGCAGCACGTCGGCGGCGGGCAAGCCGGCCAGCTCGGTCAGCTCGGTGCGCTCACCGGCGATGTCCACCTCGATGATCTGCCGCCGGACCAGCTTGCCGTCGGTGACGTCGTAGAGGCCGACGCCGATGTGGTGGGTGCGCAGCGTCGGGTAGTCGGCCGGGGCCTCCTGCAGCACCGCGACCGAGGCGTAGGTGCCGTCCGCGGCGATCTGCACCTCCGGGCGCAGCGTGTTGACCTGCGCGGTCTCCAGCCACTGCGCGGCGAACTTGCGCAGCTCGCGCCCGGACGACGACTCCAGCTCGGTGAGCAGGTCGTCGAAGGTGGCGTTGCCCCAGGCGTGCGCCGCGAAGTAGGAGCGCAGGCCGGCCAGGAACGGGTCCAGCCCGACGTACGCCACCAGCTGCTTGATGACGCTGGCGCCCTTCGCGTACGTGATGCCGTCGAAGTTGACCTCGACCGCCTCCAGGTCCGGCATCTCGCAGTAGACCGGGTGGGTGGAGGAGAGCTGGTCCTGGCGGTAGCCCCAGTTCTTCCGCACGGACAGGAACGTGGTCCACGCGTCGCTGAACCGGGTGGCCTCGGCGTTGCACCAGTGGCTGGCCCACTCGGCGAACGACTCGTTCAGCCACAGGTCGTTCCACCAGCGCATGGTGACCAGGTCGCCGAACCACATGTGGGCCAGCTCGTGCAGGATCGTGTTGGCGCGCTGCTCGTACTCGAAGTCGGTGACCTGCGAGCGGAAGATGTAGTGGTCCTCGGCGTGCACCACACAGCCGAAGTTCTCCATCGCGCCGGCGTTGAACTCGGGCACCCACACCTGGTCGTACTTGGGCAGCGGGTAGCGGATGCCGAACTTGTCGTGGAAGAAGTCGAAGCCCTGCACGGTGATCCTGTGCAGGTCGTCGACGTCGAAGTGCTGCGCCATGCTGGCCCGGCAGAAGTAGCCCATGCCGATGCCGTCGTGCTCGAACCGCACCTCGTGGAACGGTCCGGCGCAGAGCGCGGTGATGTACGTGCTCATCCGCGCGGACTGCGCGAAGTGGACCGTCTTGGTGCCCTCGCCGGCCGGGTCCTCGCGGTCGGCCGGCATGTTCGACACCACGTGCCAGTGCGCCGGCACCGTGGCGTGCCAGGTGTAGACGCTCTTCAGGTCGGGCTGGTCGAACGCGGCGTACACCCGCTGCGCGTCCGCGGTCTCGAACTGACTGTAGAGGTACGCCTCGCCGTCCACCGGGTCGACGCTGCGGTGCAGGCCCTGGCCGCTGTGCGAGAACGGGAACTCGGCCTCGACCACCAGCGTGTTCTGCGCCGCGAGGCCGGTCAGTGTGAGCCCGCGCTCGGCGGACCAGCCGGACGTGTCGACCGGCGTGCCGTTCAGCGTGGCGGTGTGCAGGCGCTCCGCGGCGACCTCGATGAACGTGGTGGCGCCGGGCTCGCGGGCGGTGAACTCGACGGTGGTCACCGACCGGAACGAGACGTCGCCCGTCAGGTCGAGACTGATGTCGTACGAGGTCACGTCCAGCACGCGGGCACGCTCGGCCGCCTCGACCTGGGTGAGATTGCGCACTCCGGCCACGATCACTCTCCATCCGGTGCCCAGCCCGCACGGCCGGGCGCCGGTGGGCGGAAAAGTCCGCAGCAAGTGTTTCACGTCGACGTCGATCACGCGTGTGCCGGTCCACCCGTGGCGGGGATTACGTCCGGCTTGCGGCGGCCGCCCGAATTTTCGTCTTGTCAGCAACCGGTTAACTCTTCTTTTCGCAACCGTTCCGGACCCGGGGATGACCGAGGATGGGGACGTCGGCGTGCCAAGTCACCGACAGTGTCGTTGCGATCTGCGCGACATCCGCGTTACGGCTGGTTAGGGCACGCGCAAACGGGAAATGGAGTGATCATGGAAGAGCAGATCGTCACCATCGGTGATGAGTCCCTGGAGCGGGCGTACTGGGCCGAGCGGGCGGACGACTGGGCGGAGGTGTGCCCCGGTCTCTCCGCGGAGGACGCCGCGATGCTGGCGCCGGTGGTGGTCGTCGGCGCGGCTCCGGTCGGCGCGAGCTGATCTACGGAGGTTACCCGTACCACCGCCTGGAACCGTTCTGGGGTGCGCAAACGGGGCGTGCCCAGCGTCGGTACCGTGGTTGCACATGACGATCGTGCACCCGATCGACCGGGCCTGGATCACGACCGGTGGCACCGGCGCGCAGAACTATGACGAGTTCGCGGACGACGCCGAGATCACCGCAATCATCGCCGACAACCCGCGAAGCGCTCTCGCCGTCGAGATGCCGCACCTCGCGCCAGAGACGCTGGGCCGTTCCTTCGCCGACTCGCTGCCGGCCGCCGCCGCGCGGCTGGCCGAGGCGAAGGCGTCCGGCAGCTACGCCCCCGCCGAGCAGGTGATCGTCCTCTACCGGATCGCGGATCCGGACGGCGGCAACGCCGCCTACGGCATGTACTGCATGGTCGACACCGACCAGATCTCCACCAGCCCGGACGAGCCCGGCCTGGTGATCCGCAACGAGGACGTGTTCATCGAGAAGGTCCGCGAGCGGGTCGAGCTGGCGAACACGCTGAAGAACCTGCTCTCCCCGGTGCTGCTGCTGCAGACCGGCACCGGCGACCGGCTGCACGAGGAGCTGGAGTACGCGGTCGCGCACGCGGGCGAGCCGGCCGCGACCGACATCGACCCGGCCGGTCGCGTGCACGCGATCTGGACCGTGCCGGCCGGCTCGGTGCGCGACGAACTGTGCGCGCTGGCCGGCGGCGGCGAGTTGGTCGTCGCGGACGGCAACCACCGCAGCCTGGCCGCGCAGACCGGCGGCTACCGGCGCTTCCTCGCCGTGATCACCACGCCGCAGTCGCTGGTGATCGCGCCGTACAACCGGCTGATCAAGCTGCCGATCGCGGTCACCGAGCTGGGTGACCGGTTGCGCGCGGCCGGTCTGCAGCCCGAGCCGGTCGCCGGCGGCCCGGCGGTCCCGCCGGCCGGTGGCACCATCCAGCTGTACGCGGGCGGCGAGACCTGGTCGGTGAAGCTGCCCTCGAACGGCGACGGTGACCTGGTCGGCTCCATGGACCACGCGCTCGTCGAACGGGTGCTGGTCAACGAGGTGCTCGGGCTGGACGCCGGCGACAAGCGGATCGTCTACGTCGGCGGCGACTACCCGGCCGAGTGGCTGCGCGCCGAGGTCGACGCGGGCCGCGCCGACCTGGCCGTGCTGATCGCACCGGTGACCGTGGACGAGTTCGTCGCGGTCAACCTGGCACGCCAGAAGATGCCCCGGAAGAGCACCTGGTTCACCCCGAAGGCACGCGGCGGACTGGTGGTCGCGGAGATCTGAGCGTGCCGGCCGTGGCGGCGGGCTCAAACTTGGCGGCCGCCGCCACGGCCGTACCGGCGGGCTGACAGACTGCGCGTTATGCGCGTTTATCTGGGAGCCGACCACGCCGGCTACGAGCTGAAGGTGCACCTCGTCAACTACCTGTCCAAGCAGGGGTACGAGGTGGTCGACGTGGGCCCGCACGTCTTCGATCCGGAGGACGACTACCCGGCCTACTGCCTGCACACGGCGGCTCGCGTGGTGGCCGACCCGGGCAGCCTCGGCATCGTGATCGGCGGGTCCGGCAACGGCGAGCAGATCGCCGCGAACAAGGTCAAGGGCACCCGCGTCGGCCTGGCCTGGAACCTCGAGACCGCCCGCCTGACCCGCGAGCACAACGACGCGAACCTGATGGGCATCGGCGCCCGGCAGCACACGCTGGACGAGGCGACCGCGATCGTCGAGGCCTTCCTGACCACGCCGTTCTCCAACAGCGAGCGGCACTCCCGGCGGATCGCGCAGGTCGCGGCGTACGAGACGTCCGGCGACCTGCCCGAGCTGCCCTGACCTTCATCTAGCGGCGGGCCGGCAGTTCCTCGCGGGGGACCCAGTTGCGGCGCACGATCACCAGTCGCTCCTGGGCCTCCGCCAGATCCTCGTCAGTCGGCCGGGACGCGTCCCGCGCCCGCATCGCGGCCCGCACGCTCACCTGCGACGAGCCGGAGCCGACCAGGCCGCGCAGACCACGTTCGGCCTCGCGGTCCTCGGCGCTGACCTTCTCCCGGGTACGCGGCGGCCCGTCGCCCGGCCCGGCGGCGCGCACGCCGTCCGGCTTCCGCGGCGGCGCGACCTCCTCCGGATCGTGCACCGGTGACGTCTCGGCAACCGGCGGCTGCGGTCTGGGCGCGACCGGCTTCGGCGGGGGGACCGGGGACGGACCCGGCGTGGGCACCGGCGTGCTCCGCGGCAGGTCCGCGGGCGTCGGCCTCGGCGCGTCGGCCGGCTTGGCCGGGTCGGTCCCGCCCGGTTTGGCGGGGTCCGCCGGGCCCGGCTTCGCGGGAGGCGCCGGCCTCGGCTTCGGCTGGCCCGGCTTCGCGCCATGCGGTGAAGCCGGCTTCGCGAGGTCGGCGGGGGAGGGGCGGTGCGGGTCGGCCGGTGCCGGTTTGGTGGATGCGGTCGCTTCGGTTGGTTCTCCGGCTGCACCGGCCTCCGCGGGTTCGGCTGGCTTTTCGGGTTCGGCTGCCGCTGCGTCCCGGGCCGACTCGACGGGTTTCGCCGGTTCCGCGATGCTGCCCGGTTCCGCGGGCGTGGGCCGGGCGAGATTCGACGGGGACGGAGCGGTCGGCCGAGGGCCTGTGGCCGGTGGACCGGGTCGTGGCACCGGCGTGTGGCGGGCCGACGGAGGCGGTGCCGGCTTCGGCGCTTCCACCGGTATCTCCGGGCCCGGCTCACTCACGGCCGCGGGCGCGACCCCGGCTGCGGGCGCGGTTCCAGCGGCCGGCGTAATCACCGCAGCCGGCGCAGCCTCGGGGGCCGGCGCAACCTCGGCGGCCGGGTCCGGCGTGGTGGGCTCCTCGGAGCGGTGACGGCGAAGTCGGCGGCGGCGACGCTCGGGCTGTCCCATCAGCCGACGGTATCGCGCCGGACCGCCGGACAGCTCCTCCCGGCCTCTGCTCTGCTTACCTACCGCACGTAGCCATGTTTTGGCCTGCGGCTTTGCGGATTTACACAGCTGGCTGGGTCCCGGCCAGAGCTCTGCTTACCGGTCGTCGCGCCGGCCGGCTGGCGGTGCCGCGCCGCGGGTGGCGATGCGTCGCGCGGCTACCGGTGAGCAGAGCTGACGCGGCGCGGTCAGAACGTCTCGAGCATGCTGGGCGCGCGGTGCCACCCGAACGCCGCGTTCGCCGGGGCGAGCGTGCCCGGGACCCGTTCCTCGATCAGGCCGGCGCCGGCCAGCGCGGCCAGCGGCGTACCGCCGAGGTAGGCGGCGCCGAGGTCGCGGACGTCCAGCGCGAGCGCGGCCGGGGCCTCGGTGCGCTCGCAGGTCGCGCCGTCCGGGCCGCCGCGCAGGCGCCAGCGGCCCCCGTTGCGCGGCAGCAGCGCGTCCGTCAGTTCCAGCACCACGTCGACCGGCAGCGGGTAGCGCCGGGCGGACAGCGCGGCCGGTACGTCCAGGACCCGCAGCCAGAGCCCGTGCTCCCAGCGCGTACCCAGCCAGCCCGGGTCGTCGGCCAGGTAGAGCAGCGGCTCGTCGACCGGCGCCCGGTGGTAGGCGACGTGCGCGATCAGGTCGACACCGAACAGGAACCGCCACAGGTCCAGGCGGACCGCGGCGGTCGCGGCCACCAGTTCCTTCACCACCAGGGTCGCGGAGATCCGCGGGTTGTCCGGGTTCTCGCCGTCGGTCACCCGCCACAGCGCGTACCCGTCGACGCCGTGCTCGCCCTCGCGCACCACGGCCCGCAGCGCGGTGTCCCGGCCACGGATCCACGCGGCATCGTCGAGCCGGTGGTCCCACCACGCGCCCGGCCGGCTCGACCAGCCGGGCCGGCCGGGGCGGACGGCCTCGAAGACCTCGGTGATCTCCGTGCGCAGCGACAGCGGGGTACCGGCGCGCAACCGGCCGGGCACGCCGTCCGGCAACCGGACCTCGCGCGTGGCCGCCCGTACCGTCAGATGCGGCGCGGCCAGGCCGTAGCCGTACCGTGGATAGATCCGTCCCTCGCTGGCCCACAGCACCGCGATCGGCTCCGGCGCGTCCGCGAGATGCCGGTGCATCATCCGGGTCAGCACGCCGCGCCGCCGGTGGGTCGGCGCCACCGCCACCTGCGTCACGTGCGCGGCCGGCACGATGCCGCCCGGCACGGTGAGGTCCCGGGCGAACGAGCCCAGATGCCCGGCCAGCGTCCCGCCGTCCACGGCCACCACCGACCGGGCCGGCTCGGTCTTGGACCGCTCCGCGGCCTCCCGTTCCGCGTCCGGCGCGTCATGGAACGCCGCGAACAGCAGCGGCACGATCGCGTCGAGATCGGCCTCGGTGCCGGGGCGTACGGCGATATCGGGAAGGATGGGCGGCATGTCTCGTGTGTAACGGACATGCGTCGGTGTGGGCCAGCCTTTTTGCGGGCTCGCTACGCTCGATGGTGCAGGGCCCGACAGGGGGAGGAGCTATGACAGATCAGACGCAGTCATGGGCGGAGCGGACGGTTCCGGTGCCGCCGGACATGCATCCGCAGGCGTCTGACCCGGGTTACGACGACGACCCGACGCGGCTCAACTTCCAGCGGGGCCGCGCGTCCGTGGCGCCCCGGGCGTCGCGGCACCACGACGACCACGAGATCGCGCCGCACGAGCCGACCGGCACCGGGTGGCCCGACTCACCGCCCCCGCCGCCCGCGGTGCCGCTCGGCGTCCAGCTGCGCCGCGGCCGCGAGTGGGGCGTGCTCGGCCTCGGCTTCTCGTTCGCCTGTTGGGGCATCTGGGCGCTCTCGGACGGCGGTTCGTTCCTCGGCTCGTTCCTGACCTACGTGGTCACGCTGGTCGTCGCGGTCGGCCTGTTCGCGCTGGCCCGGCTGGTCGGCCGGCTGGTCCTGGAGCGGCAGCTGCACCGGGTGCGGCACAGCGCCCGCGGGTCGTACCTGATCGTCGGCGCGTTCCTGATCGCGGTCGGCATCGGTTACCTGACCCAGACCGGGTGGGTCATGGACGTCTGGGGCTGGATCAAGGCCAACTTCTACTGATCGACCGCGGACCGGAGGCGTCACACGCCCCCGGTCCGCCCGGTCACCGCTCCAGCGTGAACGTGCCGACGCCGCCGGTGATCGCGATGTCGTACCGGTCGTCCGCGTCCTCCCAGGCCTTGGGCGTGAACCGCGAGTTCGGCGCCACCGGCCCGCGCGCGTCACCCAGAAGTGTGACGCTGTCCGCGCCCGCGCCGAACCGGAGCCGCGACGGTACGTCCGCGGGCGTCCGCAGCACGAACTGGCTGATGCCGGAGCTGACCTTCAGCCGTACGGACTTCTCCGGCACCGGCAGGTCCAGCTCCAGCCGCGTCGCGCCGCCCAGCACGTCGAAGCCGGACAGCCGTCCGTCACTGAAGTCGATCACGTGTTCGGTGGCGCCGCCGGTCAGCCGGACGTCCCAGCGCACCTCCGCACTCAGCCGCACCTCCACCAGGCTCGGGCCGCGCTGACCGGTCTCGGCCATCTGCAGCATCAGCCGGTCGCCCTGGTCGATCGCTTCCGGCCGCATGCCGGAGTCCTGCGGCGTCGAGATGCGGTAGAGGTCGCCGTCCAGGTCGTCGCTGGTCACGCTGACCGAGGTGACGCCGGAGACCAGGTCGAACGTGAGCGCCTCCCGGCCGTCCAGCGGCGCCGAGATCGCGTGCGGGCCGTTCCCGGCCGCGGCCAGATTCAGCCCGGGTACGCCACGCAGCGCCGCCAGCCCGCCACCCGCGACGGCCACCGCCGCCACCGCGACGGCCACCATGATGCCGAGGCCCCGGCGGCGCGGCTTCTCCTGCTCGTCCCCGGTGTAGGTGCTGAGCACCCGCACGTCGCTCTCCGCGCCGTGCCGCGGCGTCGCGTCCCGCCGGCCGGGCCGCCGCCCACCGCGCTCCGCCGGATTGCGGTCGGCGGTGCGGCGGTCGCCGGATGCGGTGCGGCGGTCGGTGAACCGGCGGCCGGGCGGGGCCGCGCGGTCCGGGCCGGGCGATGGCGGCGTGGCCAGGTGGGCCGGCGGCGCCGGCACGTCGGACCAGGCCTCCTGCTCGGCGGGCTGGGACCGGTCGCGACCCGGGACCTGGTCGCGACCGGTGGTCAGGGTGCCGTCCGCGCGGTCGTCGTGCGCGCCGGACGGCCGGCCGGCTTCGTCCACGAGCCGCTCGGCACGACCGGACCAGCCGGGACCGGCCGCATCCGGGCTGCGCAGCGGCGGCTGTTCGCGGGTACCACGGTCCGGATCGACCGGGGACGGCGAGGACGAGGCCCAGGACGGCGTGGTGTCCCAAACCGGCTCGTCCGCGCCCGTCGCCGGGCGGCGGTACATGGCGTAGGGATCGTCTCGCGGCGCCGGCTCGTCCCAGCCGGGGGCGGCGGCCGGCGTCGTGGTGGGTTGCGTGGCCGGCCCGGCTCCGGTCTCCGGCGTGGCCGGGTCGGTGCGCACCTCCGTGGCCGGGTCGGTGCGCACCTCCGTGGCCTGCGGCGGCGCGAACTCGAACGGCGTCGGCCCACCGCCGAGCTGTGGTGCGGCGTCCGGACGCGAGGATACACCGGTCTGTGTCGATTCGCCGGATTGCGGCAACGCGGTCTGCTGCGGCGAGGTACCGCCTTGCGGCGACGCGCCGAACTGCGGGAACTCGCCGGATCCCGGCGTCCCGCTCGTCTGCGGTGACGTGGTCGACGCCGGTGACGTGGCCGGATGCTGAGCGGTCGGAGTCGTGGTCCAGGACGTACCGTCGGCGTCGGCCCAGAGGTCGACCACCGGCGGGCGCTCGGCCCAGCCGTTCTGACTCGGGGTCTCCCGGGGCGGCGTGGCGGCGGCCGCCGGACCGGACCGCGTGGAGGCCTCTGCCGGGTCCGCGAGCGCGAGTCCGCCGGTGCTGCCCGGCGCTTCCGCCCAGGCCGGGACCACCGGCGCCGCCGGGTCCGACAGCTTCGGCTCGACGTGCGTGAACCACTCGGAGGCGGCCTTGGGACCGGTGGCGTCCACCGGCA
Source organism: Catenuloplanes indicus (assembly GCF_030813715.1). NCBI lineage: Bacteria > Bacillati > Actinomycetota > Actinomycetes > Micromonosporales > Micromonosporaceae > Catenuloplanes > Catenuloplanes indicus. The sequence continues at coordinate 3,396,928 of NZ_JAUSUZ010000001.1, read as the reverse complement.
CGAACGCCGCCTCCACCGATCCGGCGGTGTTCCATACCGGCCGGGCCGGACCGGTGCCGGCCGCCGGTGCGGCCGGCCCGGCGGCACCGGTGAATGCCGTGGGCGTCGTACCGGCGTCCGGCTCGTTCTCAGCCTGCGGCGTCGCACCGGCCGGCGCGGCGGCCTGCGGCGTCGTGCCGGCCGGCGCGGCCGATGGCGCGGTCGCCACAGCCGGCGGGACGAGTCCCGCATCCGGCGCGGCCGGGTCCGAGACGCCGGCGTCGGGCCAGGTGACCGGGGCGGGCGCCGGTACGCCCGGCGCCCCGGCGTGCGGTGTGGGCGTGGACGGCCAGGAGGCCGGGCTGCCCCAGCTCCGCGTGCCGCCGCTGCTCTCCGGATTGTCGGCCGCGGTACCGCCGTCCGGAAGACCGGTCGCCGCACCGCTGCCCGCGGCGGAGTGCGGCGTCATGTCGTCCGGTGGCAACAGTGACAGGCCGTCCTGCGGGATCGGCGACGGCCACGGCTGCTTCGCGCCGTTGGACCGGCCCGCCGTGCCGCCATCGCGCTGATCGGCGCCGTTGCCGGCGCGCGAGTCCGCCGGGAGGGCGTCGCGGGAATCGTCGGAATGGGCGGCCCGCGGGTCCGTCGCGCTGTCCGGCGCCGTGGCCGGGGTGACGGGTGCCGTGTCGTGCGGTGCGGCCGCGGCGGGCCAGGATCGGTTCGTACCGTCGAGGGTGTGGTCGGTCCAGGGGGTGCCGGGCGCCGTCGGGCGCTCCCGGTCGTGCTTCGGCGGCTTGGATGATTTCGGCGCCTTGGCGGACCGGGCACGGCCGACCAGGCCGGACAGCATCGCGCGTAAGCCGCGCGGCTCGCCGGAGCCCGGGCGTTCCCCGAGGTCGATGAAGGCCGGTTCGCTCTCCTGCGGCGGGATGCCGGAACCCTCGGGCTTGCTCAGGGTGGACACGCTGCCCGGCGTCTCGATCCCGCGCCACGCCTCCCGGTTCGTGCGCGGTGCGTCGCGGAACCGGTCCTCCAGGTCCGCCTCCGGGTCGAACTCAGCCGTCGCGATCGGCGGTGGCGTCACGGAGGGTGCCGGAGGTGGCGGCGTGGGGGGCGGCCCGCCGAAGATCGCGGCCCGCTGCTCGCCGGGCCGGTCCGGCACCTCCCACATCGGCGCCGACTGCGCCGGCACCGCGTCGTCGGGCATCACGCCCGCCGCCGGGGCCTGCCCCGCGGTGCGAGCCGGCCCGGCCGGGAATGCCTCCCCCGCGGTGAAGGTCTGCCCCGCCGGGAAAGCCTGGCCCGCCTCGAAGGCCAGAGCCTGGCCCGCCTCGAAATCGGTGGCCGTGGCCCGTTCCATGCCGCCCTCCGTCCGTCACCGGACCGGCCCGGCGATGAAGGGTGTGCCGGGCGGCCCGCATCGAGGTCGTGCACGACCTCAACCGGCAGTACGCAACGGACGCCGCCGTGGATCGACCCGGCGGACGGATTTGGGGATGACCGGCGGAACTTAAGCAGCTTCTAAGAAAAGCCCGCCCGAAATGTCACGCTGAGTGACATCCCGGGCGGGCCGAAAGCGAAGATACTACAGGTTTCCGCGCCGCTCCTGCTCACGCTCGATCGCCTCGAACAGCGCCTTGAAGTTGCCCTTGCCGAAGCCGAGCGATCCGTGCCGCTCGATCAGCTCGAAGAACACGGTCGGGCGGTCGCCGATCGGCGCGGTGAAGATCTGCAGCAGGTAGCCGTCCTCGTCCCGGTCGACCAGGATGCCGCGCTTCTGCAGCTCCTCGACCGGCACCCGCACCTCGCCGATCCGCGCACGAAGAGCCGGGTCCTGGTAGTAGGAATCCGGTGTGGCCAGGAACTCCACGCCCTCGGCGCGCATCGCGTCCACGGTACGCAGGATGTCGTTCGTGGCCAGCGCCAGGTGCTGCGCGCCCGGGCCGCCGTAGAACTCCAGGAACTCGTCGATCTGCGACTTCTTCCTCGCCACCGCCGGCTCGTTGAGCGGGAACTTCACCCGGTGGTTGCCGTTGGCCACCACCTTGCTCATCAGCGCGGAGTAGTCGGTGGCGATGTCGTCGCCGATGAACTCCGCCATGTTCACGAAGCCCATCACCCGGCGGTAGAAGTTCACCCACTCGTCCATCCGGCCCAGTTCGACGTTGCCGACCACGTGGTCGAGCGCCTGGAACAGCCGCTTCGGCGCGCCGTCGCGCTTGCGGTAAGCAGAGCTGCGGGCCACGTATCCGGGCAGGTAGGGGCCGATGTAAGCAGAGCGGTCGACCAGCGTGTGCCGGGTGTCGCCGTAGGCGGCGATCGAGGCCAGCCGGACCGTGCCGAACGAGTCGGTGAGGTCGTGCGGCTCCTCCAGTACGGTGGCGCCGGCCGCGCGGGCCTGGGCGACGCATCGGTCCACGTCCGGAACCTCGAGCGCGATGTCGGAGACGCCGTCGCCGTGTGCGCGGTGGTGGTCCAGCAGCGGGCTGTCCGGCGCCACGCCGCCCTTGATCACGAAGCGGCAGGAGCCGGACTTCAGTACGTACGCCTTGTGGTCGCGGTTGCCGGTCTCCGGGCCGGAGTAGGCGACGAGTTCCATGCCGAACGCGGACTGGTAGAAGTGCGCGGTCTGGGTGGCGTTGCCGACGACGAAGACCACCGCGTCCCACCCGGTGACCGGGAACGGGTCGCGGCTGGCGTCGTACTCCACGAGCCCGACGAGCTGCCGGAGGGTGTCGGCGTCGAGCTGGGCCTGGCGTTCCTGATCGGTGAGCGGTGCGCTGGTCACGAGCGGCCTCCAACCGAAGAAGCAAAGGGGTGTGCCCCCATCGCAGCGCCCCCGGACGGACAACGCAACAGTCACAACGAAAGCTGAACAACCTGGCCACACTGCCGTACGGGCAGCGAGAAGTGCTATACAAATTGTGTGATCGACGAGCTGGACGCGCGCATCCTGCGGATCTTCGACGAGGATCCGCGGATCGGCGTACTGGAGGCGTCCAGGCGGCTCGGCGTGGCCCGCGGCACGGTGCAGGCCCGGCTCGACCGGCTGGAGCGGCGCGGCGTGATCACGTCGTTCGCGCCGTCCGTGTCCCCGTCCGCGCTGGGCTTCGAGGTGACCGCGTTCGTGACGCTGGAGATCCGGCAGGACGCCGGGCACGACGCGGTCGCGGCGCACCTGGACGGCATTCCCGAGGTGCTGGAGGCGCACACCGTCACCGGCTCGGCGGACCTGTTCCTGCGCGTGGTCGCGCGCAGCAACGCGGACCTGCAGCGGGTCATCGACCGGATCGTGACCGGCCCGGCGATCGAGCGGTCGGCGAGCGTGATCGCGCTGAAGACGCAGATCCCGTACCGGGTGATGCCCTTGATCAGGGCTTCAACAGCACCTTGATGGTGCCGTCGGTCTTGCGCTGGAAGTTCTCGTAGGCGGCCGGCGCCTCGTCCAGCGGCACCCGGTGGGTGGCGAACTCGTCCACGCCCAGGACGTCCTCCGCGGCGGTCAGCAGCGGCAGGATCTCCGGCACCCAGCGCTTCACGTTGGCCTGGCCCATCCGCAGCTGGATCTGCTTGTCGAACATGGTGAGCATCGGCATCGGGTCGGCCATCCCGCCGTAGACGCCGATCAGCGAGATCGTGCCGCCGCGCCGGACCACGTCGATCGCGGTGTGCAGCGCGACCAGCCGGTCGACGCCGGCGGCCGCCATCACCTTCGCGGCCAGCCGGTCCGGCAGGAGCCCGGCCGCCTGCTGCGCGAACTTGCCGAGCGGCGCGCCGTGCGCCTCCATGCCGACCGCGTCGATCACCGAGTCCGGGCCGCGGCCGTCCGTCATGTCGCGGATCACGTCGCCGAGCTTGTCGTCGTGGTCCTCCAGGTTGAGCACCTCCGCGCCGTGCGCCGAGGCCCGGGCCAGTCGTTCCGGGACCAGGTCGACCGCGATCACCCGGCCCACGCCGAGGTGCCGCGCCACCCGGACGCACATGTCGCCGATCGGGCCCAGGCCCAGGATGGCCAGCGTGCCGCCGGGTGGGACGGCCGCGTACCGCACCGCCTGCCACGCGGTCGGCAGCACGTCCGAGAGGTAGACGAACCGGTCGTCCGGGCCGTCGGGCGGGACCACGATCGGCCCGTAGTGCGCGTGCGGCACACGCAGGAACTCGGCCTGCCCACCCGGGATCTCGCCGTACAGCTTCGTGTAGCCGAACAGCGCCGCGCCCATGCCGTGCGTACGCACCTGGGTGATCTCGCACTGCGTCTGCAAGCCCTGCCGGCACATGAAGCAGTCGCCGCAGGAGATCTGGAACGGGATGACCACGCGGTCACCCACGCGCAGCGAGGAGACCTCCCGGCCGACCTCCTCCACGATGCCCATCGGCTCGTGCCCGAGGATGTCGCCGTCGCCCATGAACGGCCCCATCACCTCGTAGAGGTGCAGGTCGGAGCCGCAGATCCCGGTCGAGGTGACCCGGATGATCGCGTCCGTCGGGTAGTAGATCTCCGGGTCCGGGACCGTCTCCACGCGAACGTCCCGCCGGCCGTGCCAGGTGACCGCCTTCATGTCCACAGGCTTACCCGTGGACATGAAGGCGGTGTCACTTATGCGAGATCACGCATAGGTCAGGCCGGGGACTCCGACTTGTCGCCCGCCCACTGCGTGTGGAACGAGCCGTCCTTGTCGGTCCGCCGGTACGTGTGCGCGCCGAAGTTGTCGCGCAGGCCCTGGATCAGCGCGGCCGGCAGCCGGTCCCGGCGCAGCGCGTCGTAGTAGGCCAGCGACGATGAGAACGCCGGTGCCGGGATACCCGCGCGCGCAGACGCCGCGACGACCCGCCGCCACGACTCCACGCCGCTCTGCACCGCCTCCGCGAAGTACGGCGCGACCAGCAGCGACGGCAGCTTCGGGTCGGCGTCGTAGGCCTCCCGGATGCGGTTCAGGAAGCGCGCCCGGATGATGCAGCCGCCGCGCCAGATCGTCGCCATCGCGCCCGGGTCGATGCCCCAGTTGTACTCCTCCGAGCCGGCGATCACCTGGTCGAAGCCCTGCGCGTACGCGACCACCTTCGACGCGTAGAGCGCGGCGCGCACGTCCTCGATGAACTGCTCGCGGTCGGTCACCTCGAGCGAGCCGACCGAGGAGCCGAACGCACGCGCCGCGGCCGCGCGCTGGTCCGCGTGGCCGGAGATCGACCGGGCGAACGTGGCCTCCGCGATGCCGGTGATCGGCACGCCCAGGTCGAGCGCTGACTGCACGGTCCAGCGGCCGGTGCCCTTCTGCTCCGCCTGGTCCAGCACGATGTCGACGAAGCCCTTGCCGGTCTCCGCGTCGGTGTGCTTGAGCACCTGCGCGGTGATCTCGATCAGGAACGACTCCAGGTCGCCCTGGTTCCACGTCTCGAAGATCTCGCCGATCTCCGCCGGCGTCGCGTTCAGGCCCTCGCGGAGCAGGTCGTACGCCTCCGCGATGAGCTGCATGTCCGCGTACTCGATGCCATTGTGGACCATCTTCACGAAGTGGCCGGCGCCGTCCGGGCCGACGTGCACGCAGCAGGCCGTACCGTCCACCTTGGCGGAGATCGCCTCGAACATCGGGCCGAGCTTCGCGTACGACTCCTTGGAGCCGCCGGGCATGATGCTCGGGCCGAGAAGCGCGCCCTCCTCACCGCCGGACACGCCCGTACCCACGAAGTGCAGGCCCTTGGCGCGCAGCGCCTCCTCGCGGCGACGGGTGTCGGCGAAGTGCGCGTTGCCGCAGTCGATGACGATGTCGCCCTCTTCGAGCAGCGGGACCAGCTCGTCGATCACCGCGTCGGTCGGGCCGCCGGCCTTGACCATGATGATCACGGCGCGCGGGCGCTCCAGCGACGCGACGAACTCCTCCAGCGTCTCGCCGGGGATGAACGTCCCCTCGTCGCCGTGGTCCGCGACCAGCGTGCGGGTGCGCTCGGGCGAGCGGTTGTGCACCGCGACCGTGAAGCCGTTGCGGGCGAGGTTGCGCGCCAGGTTGCGCCCCATCACGGCAAGGCCGGTGACCCCGATCTGCGCCTTGCCGGTCTTCTCTTCGCTCATCGGATCTCGCTTCTTCTCGTGTGTGCCCGGTCTTCCGGTCCGACTCTGCCACGAATGGGGGCCGTCGTCCGTGTCCCACATCGCATGTGAGACGGCTACCCGGCGGTACGGTCCCGCCCCGGCTCCCGGTTCAGTTCGCCTGTCCTCGGAGCGATCATGAAGCTAAGCTTCCCTCCAGGTAACACTGGAGTTACGCGTGCGGAAAGGCTAAGGCCCCGCTCCGGGGTGCCGATGCTGCCGCCGATCACGACGCCGGAAGGGAGAGCCACATGGCGAAGAAGTCGAAGAAGGACAAGAAGAAGAAGGACAAGAAGAACAAGAAGAAGAAGTGACCTCGCGGACCGGCCGGATCTCCATCCGGCCGGTCGCGCGGTTTTCTGGCTAGGGTGTCCGGCGTGACCGCACCACCACGTCCCGGGCCCGCACTGCGCATCCCCACCCCCCAGCTCAACCCCGCTCTCCGGTCGTTCCTGAGCAACGAGGCCGGCAGCGGCGCCGCGCTGCTCATCGGCACCGTGCTCGCCATCGTCTGGGCGAACTCCCCGTGGTGGGAGTCGTACTTCGCGCTCTGGCACACGCACGTGTCGCTGCACGTCGGCGGCTGGGCGCTGGAGATGGACCTGCACCATGTGATCAACGACGCGCTGATGGCCGTCTTCTTCCTCGTCCTCGGCCTGGAGATCAGTCGCGAGGCGGTCTCCGGCGAGCTGCGCGACCGGCGCACCATGCTGGTCCCCACGCTCGGCGCCATCGGCGGCATGCTCCTGCCGATCGCGATCTTCCTGGCTGTCAACCCGTCCGGCGAGGCCGCGCACGGGTGGGGCGTCGTGATGTCCACCGACACCGCGTTCGTGCTCGGCGTACTCGCGCTCTTCGGCCCACGCTGCCCGGACCAGCTGCGCGTCTTCCTGCTCACGCTGGCCGTGGTCGACGACATCGGCGCGATCGGCGTGCTGGCCGTCTTCTACACCGACACCGTGAAGCTCGGCCCGCTGCTGGTCGCGGCCGTGCTGCTCGGCGTGGTTCTGTTGCTGCGCTGGCTCGGCGTGTGGCGGCTCGCGCCGTACGTGGTGCTCACCATCGCGATGTGGATAGCGGTCTACGAGTCCGGCGTGCACCCCACGCTGGCCGGCGTGCTGATCGGCCTCTCCATCTCGGCGAAACCCGCGCCTCAGGAACAGATCCGGCGCATCCCGCTGTACGGCCGCGCGCTGATGGAGTCGCAGAGCGCGGAACGCGTGCAGCAGGCGATCCTCCAGGCCTCCGCGACGGTCAGCGCCAGCGAACGGATGGAACGGCGGCTGCACCCCTGGTCGGCGTACCTGGTCGTGCCCGCGTTCGGCCTGGCCAACGCGGGCGTCCACCTGACCGGCGAGGTGGTCCGGGACGCGGTGTCGTCACCGCTCACCATCGGCATCGTGATCGCGCTGGTGGCCGGCAACACGATCGGCATCTTCGGCGCCTCGTGGATCGCGCTGCGCACCGGTCTCGGCGTGCTGCCCGGCCGGGTCCGCTACAGCCACCTGCTCGGCGGCGCGGTCCTGGCCGGCATGGGCTTCACCATCTCGCTGTTCATCGCGGAACTCGCGTTCGAGAACGAACAGCTCCGCGACCAGGCGAAGATCGGCATCCTGGCCGGGTCGTTCATCGCGGCCGTGGCCGGCGCCTGGGTGATCCGGTGGATGGGCGAGCGCTCGCCGCTCTGCTCACCGTCCAGCGACGGCCCGCCCGCGCTGCCGCCGCTGCCCTGGGTCGCGCCGGTACCGCCGAACCGGCCGGGCCCGCCGTCCGGCTTCGGTATTCCGTCGGACGTCCGCGACAGCCTGCCGTCGACGACCTCGCCGGACCTGACCGCGACCGTGGCGACGCTCGATCCCGCCGACGCGGCGGCGCGATGCGAGCCGGGGGAGAAGACCGAATAACCCTTTATCTTCCCGCTTCCGGCGTGGGCACTTCCCCAGTGCTCCCGCGGGCACCGGTCCCGCCGTGGTCACCGAAAAACCCCAGCGGCGTGGACCGGTGCCTTCCGCGGTAATGCGGCTCGCGTGGCGGTGCGGCTCGCGTGGCGGTGCGGCTTGCGCGGTGCGGCTCGCGTGGCGGTGCGGCTTGCGCGGTGCGGCTCGCGTGGCGGTGCGGCTCGCGTGGCGGTGCGGCTCGCGTGGCGGTGCGGCTTGCGTGGCGGTGCGGCTTGCGCGGTGCGGCTCGCGTGGCGGTGCGGCTCGCGTGGCGGTGCGGCTCGCGTGGCAGTGCGCCTTCCACGGCAGCCCGCTTTCCACGGGGAATCCGCCTTCGTTGTGGTAACCCGCTCCGTTGCGGCAAGTCGGCTCGCTTGCGGCGGCCCGGGTGCGTTGCGGCAATCGGGCGCTCCGCGCCCGAAATATCGCGATATCTCACCCATGCGGGGGCGACACCGCGAGCGAACGACGCCGCTCAGCCCTGTGTGATCAATCAGTGGAGCGAAAGGGATATCAACTTCGCTAGATGACCTCCTTTTCGCTCCACTGATTGATCACACAGGCTTCGGACGCGCGGCGGATGCGGTCCGGCCGTGGTCACCGAGGAACCGCAGCGGGGCGGACCGGTCAGGGAGCGGTCAGCGGCTCGGGGGTCTGGTTCTGCATCTGCTGGAAGATCATCGACGTGCGGAAGCCGGTGATCTCGCGGCGCTTGCTGAGGCGGTCGAGCAGGAACGCGTGCAGGTGGTCGAGGTCCGGAACCGCCACGTGCAACAGGAAATCGTCGCCACCGGCCAGCACGAACACGCTCAGCACCTCGGTCATCTCGCTGGCCGCGGCCTTGAAAGCGTTGATCACGTCGCGGTTCAGCGGCCGGACCTGCACCGACACCATCGCCTGCACGCCACGGCCGAGCGCGATCGGGTCGATGTCCGCGTGATAGCCGCGGATCACGCCGCGCCGGGTCAGCGACCGGACCCGCTCCAGGCACGTCGACGGCGCGATACCGAGCCGGCGCGCGAGTTCCCGATTGGACAACCGCGCATCCGACTGGAGGAGGCGGATCAGCGCCGAATCTAGTTCGTCCATCCCGTGACTATGGCAGGCGATCTCGGCCGAACGTTCGGTGAGCCAGCTCTACGACGCTCGGAGTGCCTAACTTCGGCCGTATGAAACGGCTCAACATTCGGTACGGAACGGCCATTCTGCTCGGCGGCGTACTCGGCCCCGGCGTTCTCGTCCTGCCGCAGCTCGGCGCGGCGGTCGCCGGCCCGGCCTCGATCCTCGCCTGGGCCGCGCTGCTGCTGCTCAGCGCGCCGGTCGCGATCACGTTCGCGGTGCTCGGCGTGCGCTACCCGGACGGTGGCGGCGTGGCCGCGTTCGCCCGGCGCGCGTTCGGCGACCGTACCGCCGCGGTGGTGGGTGTCTGGTTCTACGGCGTCATCCCGCTCGGCACGTTCGCCGGCGCGCTGGTCGGCGCGGAGGCGGCTGCGGCCGCGCTCGGGCTCGGCCATGGCGTCGCGCTGCTCGCCGCCGTACTGCTGATGGCCGCCGCGTTCGCGGTCAACGCAGCCGGCCTGCGCACCTCCGGCCGCGTGCAGATGTGGCTGCTGACGCTGCTGGTCGGCCTGCTCGGCACCGCGATCGTCACGGCCGGTGACCAGGCGCGGGCCGTGCACTTCATGCCGTTCGCGCCGCACGGTGTCGGCGGCGTGGCCGCCGCGATCGGCGTGCTGCTCTTCGCGTTCGTCGGCTGGGAGGCCGCCAGCCACCTGTCCGCCGACTTCGCCGCAGGCGCCACCGACCGCGACGGCCGCCGCGTCCTGATGCGATCCACCCAAGGCGCGCTCGCCGTCGTCGGCGTGCTCTACCTCGCGCTGGCCGTGGTGACCGTCGGCGTGCTCGGCCCGCGCGCCGCCGAGGCCGGCGCGCTCGGCGCGCTGCTGGAGACCGGCATCGGCCCGGCCGCCCGCCCGATCCTGGCCGTGGCGGCGCTGCTGCTCAGCTTCGGCGGCATCAACACCTACCTGGCCGGTGCCGCCCGCCTCGGCGCCGCACTGGCCCGCGACGGCGTGCTGCCGCGCTGGTTCGCCCGTGGCGGCGAGCCCGGCGCGGTCCCGTTGCGCAGCCTGGCTCTGCTCGCCACGATGAGCGCGGCCTGCGCCGTACCGGTGGTGCTGCTGCATTTCGATCTTGATTTCCTGCTCCGCGTCACCGCCGCCTGCCTCGCCGCGGTCACGTTCGTCGGCGCCGCCGCTGCCACGCGCCTGCTACCGCCCGGCCACGAACACCGCGCGGCCGTCCTCGCCACCGCGCTGTCCGCTCTCGCGGTGGCCTGCTGCGGCGCCTTCCTGCTGGCCCCGGCCGTGCTCGCGGCCCTCACGCTGGCCGGCTCCCGCGGCCGGAAACCCGCCACGCCCCCGCCGACCGAGGCGCTCACGGCTGCGAGACCCTGAGCCGGCGAGTTTAGACGCGGCGGAGGGTGAGGGTGGTGGCGCGGCGGAGGTCGGGGAGTTCGATGCGGCCCTCGTAGGGGGTGTCGTTGATCAGGAGGCTGGGGGTGCCGGCGATGCCGGAGGCGACGCCGGTGGTGTAGTCGTCCTGGACCTTCGGGGCGAACTGCTGGGCGGCCTCGCCGGTGGCCAGTTCCGGGTCGGCGCCGACCGCCTCGGCGTAGTGGCGCAGGAACGCGTCCTCCAGCCGGTCCTGCTTCTTGAACAGCACGTGGTGCATGTCCCAGAAGACGCCGGCGGCGGTGGTCGACTCGGCGGCGAGCGCGGCGGTCAGCGCGTACTCGTGGATCTCGAAGAGCGGGAAGTTCCGGAAGATCAGGCGGATCTGACCGTCGGACTCCTCCACGAGCCGGCGCAGGACCGGAGCCGCGCCCGCGCAGTAGGGGCACTGGTAGTCGCCGTACTCCAGCACCGTCACCGGCGCGTCCACGTTCCCGTACACATGGTCCATGCGCCCCATCTTGGTCAGTGCACCGCCACCTCGACAACCGAGGCGTCCGTCACCCGCACGGGGTAGGCCGGCAGGTGCACGCCCGGCACGTCCAGGCAGTCGCCGGTGCGCAGGTCGTAGACCTGCTTGTGCAGCGGCGACGCCACGGTCGGGGTGTCGCCGCGGCTGCCGACGATGCCGCGGGACATCACGTACGCGCCGGAGATCGGGTCCTGGTTGCCGACCGCGTAGATCTCGCCGTCCGACGTGCGGAACAGCGCGATCTGCACGCCGTCGACCAGGGCGGCGATGCCGCGGTCCGGTTCCAGGCGGTCGACCGGGCAGATCGTGACGAAGGTCTGTACGTCGAGGATCATGCGAGGCTCCCCTCGGAGGTGACGGCCGGCATGCCGAGCAGCACCGGCTGGCGATGGGCGGAGTCGTCGGCGACGGGGACCGGCTGCCCGCGCTCGACCGTGAAACTGATCGACGGGTCGGGCGCGTCCGGCGCGTTGACGAACGAGACGAACCGGGCGAGCCGGTCCGGGTCGTCGAGCGTCGCCGCCCACTCGTCCGCATAATTCGTGACATGCCGTGCCATGGCCTCGTCCAGCTCCGCGCAGAGACCGAGCGAGTCGTGCACGATCACGTCGCGCAGGTGGTCGAGCCCGCCGTCCAGCGATTCGATCCAGGCCGCGGTTCGCTGCAGCCGGTCCGCGCTGCGGATGTAGAAGATCAGGAACCGGTCGATCGTGCGGACCAGTTCCTCCGTGGTCAGGTCGGTGGCGAACAGGTCCGCGTGCCGGGGCCGGAAGCCGCCGTTGCCGCCGACGTAGAGGTTCCAGCCGTTGTCCGTGGCGATGATGCCGAAGTCCTTGCTGCGCGCCTCCGCGCACTCCCGGGCGCACCCGGACACCGCGGACTTCAGCTTGTGCGGTGAGCGCAGCCCGCGATAGCGCAGCTCCAGCGCGACCGCGAGGCCGACCGAGTCCTGCACGCCGTACCGGCACCAGGTCGAGCCGACGCACGACTTGATGGTGCGCAGCGACTTGCCGTACGCGTGCCCGCTCTCGAACCCGGCGTCGACCAGCCGCTTCCAGATCAGCGGCAGCTGCTCCACCCGCGCGCCGAACATGTCGATCCGCTGCCCGCCGGTGATCTTGGTGTACAGGTTGAAGTCGCGCGCCACCTCGCCGATCACGATCAGCTTCTCCGGCGTGATCTCACCGCCCGGGATGCGCGGCACCACCGAATACGTACCGTTGCGCTGGATGTTGGCGAGGAAGTGGTCGTTGGTGTCCTGCAGCGAGGCCTGCTCGCCCTCGAGTACGTAACCGGTGTTCAGCGAGGCCAGGATCGACGCCACGGCCGGCTTGCAGATGTCGCAGCCCCGGCCCCGGCCGAACTCGGCGAGCAGCGCGGAGAACGACCGGATGTTGCGCACCCGGACGATGTCGAACAGTTCCTGCCGCGAGTGGTCGAAGTGCTCGCACAGCGCCTTCGACTGCTCCACGCCCTCGAGCGTCAGGAGCTGTTTGAGCATCGGTACGCAGGACCCGCAGCTCGTCCCGGCCCGCGTGCACGCCTTGATCGCCGGTACGTCCGCGCAGCCCTGCTCGTGGATCGCGGAGACGATCTGGTCCTTGGTGACCGCGTTGCACGAGCAGACCTGCGCCGCGCCCGGCAGCGCGGCCAGCCCGGCACCCGGGTCGACGTCCGCACCGGCCGGTGCGAGCAGCGTCAGCGGGGGAGCGGACAGCTCCAACCCCACACCGGCGCGCAGCGTCGGGTAGGACGTCGCGTCGCCGACCAGCACGCCGCCGAGCAGTGTCTTCGCGTCGTCGGAGAGCACCAGCTTGGCATAGACCCGGGTGGCCGGGTCGGTGAACGTCACGTCCAGGCAGCCCTCGGTCGCGCCGTGCGCGTCACCGAACGAGGCCACGTCCACGCCGAGCAGCTTCAGCTTGGTCGACATGTCCGCGCCCGGGAACGTGGCCGCGCCGCCGAGCAGCCGGTCCGCGACCACCTCGGCCTGCGCGTACCCGGGGGCGACCAGGCCGTAGCAGACCCCGTCGACGGCCGCGCACTCGCCGACCGCGTAGACGTCCGCGACCTCGGTCGTGCAGGTCGCGTCGACCAGGATGCCGCCCCGGGCGCCGACGGGCAGGCCGGCCGCGCGCGCCAGGTCGTCGCGGGGCCGGATGCCGGCCGCCACGATCACCATGTCCGCCTTGACCACCGCGCCGTCGGACAGGCTCAGGCTCGCCACCGCGCCGTCGTCGCCGGCGTTGAGCGCCGTCGTCCCGGTCCCGGTGTGGACGGTCACGCCCAGGTCCTCGACGTAGCGGCGGAGCATCGCGCCACCGGCCTCGTCGACCTGCACCGGCATCAGCCGCGGCGCGAACTCGATCACGTGGGTGGACAGCCCGAGCAGCCGCATCGCGTTCGCGGCCTCCAGCCCGAGCAGGCCACCGCCGATCACCGCGCCGACGCTGCGGCCGGCCGCGTAGGAGCGGATCGCCTCCAGGTCGTCCAGCGTCCGGTAGACGAACACGCCCGGCAGGTCCTTGCCCGGCACCGGTGGCACGAACGGGTACGAACCGGTCGCGAAGACCAGCGCGTCGTAGGCGTAGGTCCCGGCGGCCGTGGTCACCACCCGCGCCGCCGTGTCCACCGCCAGCGCCGGTTCACCCAGCCGCAGGTCCACCCCGGAGTCCGGGGTGTGCAGGTTCAGGTCCTCGGCGGAGGAGCCGTCGAAGAACGCGGAGAGCTTCACCCGGTCGTACGCGGGCCGGCTCTCCTCGGCCAGCACCGTGACCGACCACTCGGCCGCGGTGTCCCGGGCCCGCACCGCCTCGACGAGCCGCTGCCCGACCATCCCGTTGCCGATGATCACTAGCCGCTTCATGCCAGAACCTCCGAGGCAGGGCTGTCCACGGCGGACAGCCAATCGACGATGCCGCAGACCGCGTCCCTGCAGGTCCCGCAGCCGGTGGTGGCGCGCGTCGCGGCGACCACGTCGCCGACCGAGCGGGCACCGGACCGCCAGCAGCGCACCAGCGCGCCCTTGCTGACGTTGTTGCACTGACAGACCGTGGCCGCGTCCGGCATCAGCGCCGGTGACTCGGCCACCGTGACCGGTGCGGCACCGAGCGCGCGGCCGAGCAGCAGCGCCCGGCGGTCGCTCGGCACCGGCGTACCGCGGTCGAACAGCTGGATGACGGTGCCGATCGCCGGGTTGTCGCCCAGCATGATCGCCCCGGCCAGCCGGTCCCCGTCGATCACCAGCCGCGCGTACGTGCCGCGCGCCGGATCCGCGAACGTGAGCTCCTCCGGCCCGTCCAGCGCGCCCATCGCGGCCAGGTCGATGCCGGTCGCCTTGAGCCGGGTCACCACGGCCGGTGGCCGGTAGATCGCGTCCGGGTCCTCGCCGGTCAGCCGTGCCGCCACCACGCGCGCCTGCTCCCAGGCCGGTGCGACCAGCCCGCCGGTGACGCCGTCGTGCTCCGCGCAGTCCCCGATCGCGCTGATCGCCGGGTCACTCGTGCGCATCGCGTCGTCGACCAGCACGCCGCGGCGCACCGCGAGCCCGGCCGCGCGCGCCAGCCCGGTCTCGGCGCGTACGCCGCACGCGAGCACCAGCAGGTCGGCCGCCAGCTCCCGGCCGTCGCTCAGGGCCAGCCGCACGCCGTCCGCGTCGCTGTGCACCGCGGTCGTCTCCGCGCCCATGACGCAGGAGATGCCAAGACCTTCGAGGGTACGGGTGAGCACGCCGCTCGCCCCGGTGTCGATCTGCCGGTTCATCAGCCGGTCCACCGCGTGCACCACGCGCACGGACAGCCCTCGCGCGGTGAGCCCGCGTGCCGCCTCCAGCCCGAGCAGCCCACCGCCGAGCACGATCGCGGTCCGCGCGGTCTCCGCCACGGCCAGGATCCGCCGGCAGTCGTCCAGCGTCCGGAACACCGCGATCCGGCCGGGCAGGACACCGTCCCCGGCCAGTCCGGGCACGTCCGGAATGATCGCCTCGCCGCCGGTGGCCAGCACCAGGTGGTCGTACGGATGCACCTCGCCGCACGCGGTGGTGACGGTCCGCGCCTCGCGGTCGATCCCGGTCACGGTGGCGCCGGGGCGTACGTCCACGCCGTGCCCGGCCGCCTCGGTGATCTCCACGTCCGCCTCGCCGACCTTGCCGGCCAGCAGGTTCGACAGCATGATCCGGTTGTAGGCGCGGTGCTGTTCCGCGCCCAGCACGGTGACCTTCACGTCCGCCTCGCGCGCCCGCAGCTCCGCGGCGAG
This sequence comes from Catenuloplanes indicus, assembly GCF_030813715.1. Lineage (NCBI taxonomy): Bacteria > Bacillati > Actinomycetota > Actinomycetes > Micromonosporales > Micromonosporaceae > Catenuloplanes > Catenuloplanes indicus. Next base: position 3,381,688 of record NZ_JAUSUZ010000001.1, on the reverse strand, counting down.
GCGGGAACCGGCCATGCCGTACCCGACGATCGTGACTCTCATCCGAAGGCCCTTTCCACGCGGACCGCGCAGACCTTGAACTCCGGCATGCGGGAGGTCGGGTCGAGCGCGTCGTTGGTGAGCGAGTTCGCCCGGCCCGCACCGGCCCAGTGGAACGGCATGAACACCGTGTCCGCCCGGATCGCGTCGCTGAGCCGGGCCGGTGCCGTGACCTCGCCGCGTCGCGAGGTGACGGTCAGCGATTCCCCGTCCGCGACGCCGAGACGTGCGGCCAGGTCCGGGTGCAGCTCGACGAACGCGTGCGGCGCGGCCCTGCGCAGCGCGCCGACCCGCCGGGTCTGCGTGCCGGACTGGTACTGCGCCAGCACCCGCCCGGTGGTCAGGTAGAGCGGGTAGTCCGCGCACGGCTCCTCGGCCGCGGCCCGGTGCTCGACCGCGACCATCCGGGCCCGGCCGTCCGGCGTGCCGAAGCGCTCCGCGAACATCCGCGGTGTGTCCGGCCCGTCGGTGTCCGGGCACGGCCAGAAGACGCCGTCGTGCGCGTCGATCCGCTCCCAGGTGACACCGGCGTAGTCCGCGACGCCGCCCGCGCTGGCCCGGCGCAGCTCGCCGAAGACCTCGGCCGGGTCCGCCGGGAAGCCCCGCTCGGTGCCCAGCCGCGTCGCCAGGTCGTGCAGGATCTCCAGGTCGGTGCGGGCCTGACCGGGCGGGCGGCGGATCGCGTGCCGGCGCAGCACCCGGCCCTCCAGGTTCGTCATGGTGCCGTCCTCCTCGGCCCACATCGCGGTGGGCAGCACCACGTCCGCCAGCGCGGCCGTCTCGGACAGCAGGAAGTCCGCGACGACCAGGAACTCCAGGCTCCTGATCCGCTCGGTGACCCGGCCGGCGCGCGGCGCGGAGACCACCGGGTTCGACCCGAACAGCAGCATCGCCTTCGGCCCGGCCTCGGTGCCCAGCGCGTCCAGCAGCTCGTAGGCGGAGACGCCCGGACCGGGCAGCGACGCCGGGTCCACGCCCCAGACGCCGCCGACGTGCGCGCGGGCCGCCGGGTCGTCGATCTTGCGGTAGCCGGGGAGCTGGTCCGCCTTCTGCCCGTGCTCGCGACCGCCCTGCCCGTTGCCCTGCCCGGTCAGGCAGCCGTAGCCGGAACCGGGCCGGCCGGGCAGCCCGAGCGCGAGCGCCAGGTTGATGAACGCGGTGACCGTGTCCACGCCCTTCGCGTGCTGCTCGGCGCCGCGCGCGGTCAGGATGATCACGCGCTCGCCACCGGCCAGTGCCCGCGCGGTCCGTTCCAGATCAGCCACGGGTACGCCGGTCAGCCGCTCGACCCGGGCCGGCCAGTAGTTCGCCACGGTCCGGCGCACGTCGTCGAAGCCGGTGGTGCGCTCCGCCAGGTAGTCCTTGTCCAGCAGGCCCTCGGTGAGCGCGATGTGCAGCAGCGCGTTCGCGATCGCCAGGTCGGTGCCGGGGGTCGGCTGCAGGTGCAGCGTGGCCTGCTTCGCGGTCGGCGTGGCACGCGGGTCGACCACGATCAGCGTGCCGCCGCGCGCCTTCTGGTCGGCCAGCCAGCGGCCGAACGGCGGCATCGTCTCGGCCACGTTCGCGCCGACCAGCAGCAGCGTGTCCGCGCTGCCCACGTCCTCGAGCGGGAACGGCAGGCCGCGGTCGATGCCGAACGCGCGGATGCCGGCCGCGGCCGCGGACGACATGCAGAACCGGCCGTTGTAGTCGATGTTGCGGGTGCGCAGCGCGACGCGGGCGAACTTGCCGAGCGCATACGACTTCTCGTTGGTCAGCCCGCCTCCGCCGAACACGGCCACGGCGTTCTCGTCGTACCGCCGCTGGATGCTCTTGATCGTGGAAGCGACCAGCGTGAGCGCTTCGTCCCAGGTGGCCGGCTGGAGTTCGCCGTCTCGCCGGACGAGCGGCGTGCGCAGACGCTCGGGGTGGTCCAGGAGGTCGGCGGCGGTCCAGCCCTTCTGGCAGAGGCCGCCCCGGTTGGTGGGGAACTCGCGAGGCTCGACCGAGATGAGATCATCGGCGCGGCGCAGCGTCATGCCGCACTGCAGTGCGCAGTACGGACAGTGCGTTTCAACGCGGTCGCCATCGGTCATGTACGGAAGCGTCGCCACCCGGGATTTCCCGTCCGGGTCTCTCCCGTGTCGGTCGTGTCAACTGGCTCTCACCGCGGCCCCGACCCGATGGTGAACTCACTTCCGCAGGTCAGGCCCGGTTAGACCGACGTTGCAGGCCTGACTCACGACTCGAACTCCGGAGAAATCCCGGCTACCTACGTTTCGGTGTGTTGCTGATCCTTCACGGCTGAAACCGGAGTCGATCATGAGCACCGCGACGACGATTGCACCCACTGACACGATCGCCGCAGCGGCGCGGCGGCACGGACGCTGGATCGACGACTGGCGGCCGGAGGACCCGGACTTCTGGGCGAACGGCGGCGCGAAGATCGCCCGCCGGAACCTGATCTTCTCGATCTTCTCCGAGCACATCGGCTTCTCCATCTGGACGCTCTGGTCCGTGCTGGTCCTCTTCCTCGGTCCCGCCTACGGCATCGACCCGGCGCAGAAGTTCCTGCTCACCGCCGCACCGGCCGCGCTCGGCTCGGTGGTGCGGCTGCCCTACACGTTCGCGGTCGCCACGTTCGGCGGCCGGAACTGGACGATCATCAGCGCGCTGCTGCTGCTGATCCCGGCCGGGCTGGCCGCGTTCCTGATCCAGCCGGGCGTCTCGTACACCACGCTGTTGATCATCGCGTGCGTGGCCGGTGTCGGCGGCGGCAACTTCGCGTCCTCGATGGCGAACATCAACGCGTTCTACCCGCAGCGGCTCAAGGGCTGGGCGCTCGGCCTGAACGCGGGCGGCGGCAACCTCGGCGTGGCCGTGGTGCAGCTGGTCGGCCTCGCAGTGCTGGCCACGGCCGGTGCCGGACGGCCCGGCCTGATCGCCGGCATCTACATCCCGCTGATCGTGGTCGCCGCGGTCGCGTCCGCGCTCTACATGGACAACCTGACCGTGGCATCGAACGAGAAGGGCGCGCTGCGCGAGGTCAGCCGCGACCCGCACACCTGGATCATGTCGGTGCTCTACATCGGCACGTTCGGGTCGTTCATCGGCTTCGGGTTCGCGTTCGGCCAGGTGCTCCAGGTGCAGTTCAAGGACTCGTTCAGCACGCCGGTCGAGGCCGCGTACCTGACGTTCCTCGGCCCGCTGCTCGGCTCGCTGATCCGGCCGATCGGCGGCGCGCTCGCGGACCGGTTCGGCGGCGCGTTCGTGACCATGCTCAACTTCGCCGCGATGGGCGCCGGTGCGGCCGTCGTGCTGTACGCGTCGACCGCCCGCTCGCTGCCGCTCTACCTGGTCGGCTTCGTGCTGCTGTTCGTCTTCTCCGGCGTCGGGAACGGCTCCACGTACAAGATGATCCCGGCGATCTTCAAGGCGAAGAGCACGCTGAGCGACGCGCCCCCGGAGATCGCCGAGGCCCGCGCGCGCCGCCTCTCCGGCGCGCTGATCGGCATCGCTGGCGCGATCGGCGCGTTCGGCGGCGTGCTGGTCAACATCGCGTTCCGCCAGTCCTTCCTGACCACCGGCTCGGCCGAGGCGGCCTACCTCGCGTTCATCGCCTACTACGCGCTCTGCCTCGCCGTCACCTGGTTCGTCTACCTCCGCCCGTCCCCGAGCCGCCTCGCCGGCGTCTGACCACACACCCGGCCCGGGTGCCTCTCTCCCTGCGAAGGCGGCCCCGGGCCGGACCACATGCGCATTCTTGGTCTTCCCGCTTCCGGCGTGGTCACGTTCCGAGTGCTCCCGCGGGCAAACCTCGCCGGGCGGCAAGACTCCGCTGGCGGTAAGTATTGGTGGTGGGTCCCCGTGCTGGCCGGTCTGACTCGTCCGCTGGCTGACTTCGGGTCGGCGGTCAAAGTCGCCAGTTGACTGCCACAACGCATCGGTCAATGAGCCTTTCCGCTTTTGCGGCCGCTCCGCAGCGCCTGCGTGAAGGTCAACGCGTCGGGCCGCGAACGCCGTCGGCCGCGAACGCCGTCGGCCGCGAACGCCGTCGGGCCGCGAACGGCGTCGGGCCGCGAACGGCGTGCGGCAGGCGCGGCTCGAGACCACGGCGGAAGAGGGAAGATCCGCTGTTGGAGGGTTGGCTTCTCAGTCGACCTCGGCGGAGCCGTTGACGCGGAGTTTGCGGCGGGCGCGTTCGTAGAACGTGGTGCGGCCGAGGCGGACCACGTTGGCGGCGGCCCGGCGGGCGCTGACGCAGATCTGGTCGCCGGGCTTGAGACGGCCGGAGATGATGCCGTCCACCTCGAGCGCCAGCTCGCCGCTGCTCGGCAGCAGGTCGAGCACGACCTCCTCGTCCGCGGAGAGCACCAGCGCGCGGTTGAAGCTGGAGTGCGCGGACGACGGCACGACCAGGAAACCCTCGACGGTGGGGGAGACGATCGGGCCGCCGGCCGCGAAGCTGTACGCGGTGGAACCGGTCGACGTGGCCACGATGACCGCGTCCGCGGCGTACCGCACGAACGGCGCGCCCTGTACCGAGATCGCCACGCCGGCCATGCCCTCGCCGGGCACCCGGGCCAGCGCGATGTCGTTGAACGCGGTCACCTCGGAGCCGTCCGGCAGCAGCGTGCGGATCGCCATCCGGGACTCGACCGTGAAGTCGTGCCCGTCGATCCGGGACAGCGTCTCGGGCAGCTCGTCAACGTCGATCTCGGCGAGGAAGCCGAGCCGGCCCAGGTTCACGCCGAGCACCGGCGTGCTGCGCCCGGCGGACAGCCGCATGCTGCGCAGCATGGTGCCGTCGCCGCCGAGACTGACCAGCAGGTCGGACCGGTCGAGCAGCTCCACCTCGCCGGCCGGGACCGCGCTGCAGTCGATGCGCGCTATCTCGTCCGGCAGCCCCAGCACGGTCACACCGCGGGCGCGTGCCCACTCGACGATCGTGTCTATCGCGATTTTCGAGTCGCGTTGCGGGTGCAGCACCAACCCGACGGTGTGAACCATGCCCATGGCCACGATGGTATTTACTTCCGGACCGTCACGGCGTCGTAGGCCACGACCTCGTTGCGCGAGCCGGTCGCGGGCACGACGGCCTTCCACGTACCCGATGCGGTGGCTTTGATCGTGGCGCGGTAGGCGCCCTTGGCGTTCGTGGTCACGGTCGCCTTCCGGGTCCAGGCTGACGAGCCGTCCGCCTTGAACCAGATCTGCACCTTCGTGTTCGCCGCGGCCTTGCCGTCCGTGCTGAAGACGCCCTTCGCGGTGAGCGTCGCACCCTTCCGGGCCGGCTCCGGCGTGGCGTTCAGCGTCACGGACGCCGGGCGCTTGACCGTGTACGCGCCGTTCACCACGTTGGTGCGGTAGAACGTGAGGTCCGGGTCGTCCAGGCCGGTGCCGGTGACGTAGGCGCCGTACAGCTCCGTGCGGTACGTGCCGGCCGGGTCCGTGCCGCAGACCGGCAGGTCGCCCTCCCAGGTGGTGCCGCCGCTGTTGGTCAGGATCACGGCGTCGTAGATCGCGCCGTTGCGCCGGATGTCCACGCCGACCGCGGACGCGAACACGTTCTCCGTCGGCAGCGGACCACTGAGCGTGGCGGTGATGTGCGCGCGGTTCGCGCACTTCTCGGTGGACCTCAGCGTGAACGCGGTCTTGCTGAACTTGACCGACGTCACGCTGACGCTCGCCGGGTTCCAGTCCCAGGACGGCTCGTCGACGGTCTCCTGCGCGAAGACCACGCCGGCGGGCGCGGCCGCGGCCGGTGCGGCGATGCCGAGCGCGGGGGCGATGGCGACGGTGGCGGCCAGGACGGGGGTGAGCATCCGGCGGCGAAGGTTCTGCATGCGGTTTTCCCAGGGGTTCTCAGCGGGTCTGTCGCTGAGAATTAGGCGGGTGACCGGTTGCGGAACGGGTGCGGACACGGTGCGGCCCGGGTGCGTGAGAAAGCACCCGGGCCGCCCGTTCCGCTAAGCCGCGGCCGGCACGGCCTCCGCGGCCGCCGGTCGCAGCGCGATCTCCAGCACGTCGGCCACGTCGGCGAGCGCGTGAATGGTCAGCTGCTGGCGGATCTCCGCCGGCAGGTCGTCCAGATCCGGCTCGTTGCGCGCCGGGATGATCACCTCGGTGAGCCCGGCCCGGTGCGCGGCCAGCAGCTTCTGCTTGACGCCGCCGATCGGCAGCACCCGCCCGGCCAGCGTGACCTCACCGGTCATGCCCACCTCGGGACGTACCGGACGGCCGGACGCCAGCGACGCGAGCGCGGTGACCATGGTGATGCCCGCGCTCGGCCCGTCCTTCGGCACCGCACCGGCCGGTACGTGCAGGTGCAGGCGCCTGCCGTCGAGCGGCGCGGCCAGGTCGTGCGAGCGCAGGTAGGAGAGTGCGATCTGCGCGGACTCCTTCATCACGTCGCCGAGCTGGCCGGTGAGCGTCAGCCCGCCCTCGCCCGGCATCGCGGTGGCCTCGATGAACAGCACGTCGCCACCGGCACCGGTGACCGCGAGACCGGTGGCCACGCCCGGCACCGCCGTGCGCTCCGCCGACTCGAAGAAGAACCGCGGCCGGCCGAGGAACTCCGTGAGGTTGGTACCGGACACCGCGACCCGGTCGTTCCGGACCGCCACCTTGCGCAGCACCTTGGCCAGCGCGCGCTCCAGCTGCCGGACGCCGGCCTCCCGGGTGTACTCGACCGCGATCTTCGACAGTGCATCGTCCGTGATGGTGACGTCGTCGGTGGTCAGGCCCGCGCGGTCGAGCTGCCGCGGCCACAGGTGGTCGCGGGCGATCGACACCTTCTCGCTCTCGGTGTAGCCGTCCAGCGTGACCAGCTCCATCCGGTCCAGCAGCGGGCCGGGGATGGACTCCACCACGTTCGCGGTGGCGAGGAACAGCACGTCCGAGAGGTCCAGGTCGACCTCCAGGTAGTGATCCCGGAACGTGTGGTTCTGCGCCGGGTCCAGCACCTCCAGCAGCGCGGCGGCCGGGTCACCGGCGTACCCGGCGGAGATCTTGTCGATCTCGTCGAGCAGCACCACCGGGTTCATCGAACCGGCCTCGCGGATCGCGCGGACGATCCGGCCGGGCAGCGCGCCCACGTAGGTGCGCCGATGGCCGCGGATCTCCGCCTCGTCCCGGATGCCGCCGAGCGAGACGCGGACGAACTTCCGGCCGAGCGCGCGGGCGACGGACTCGCCCAGCGAGGTCTTGCCGACGCCGGGCGGGCCGGCCAGCGCGAGCACCGCGCCGGAGCCACGGCCGCCGACCACGTGCAGGCCGCGGGCCGCGCGCCGGTTCCGTACCGCCAGGTATTCGAGGATGCGGTCCTTGACGTCGTCCAGGCCCGCGTGGTCCGCGTCCAGGACGGCGCGCGCCTCGGTCAGGTCGGTGTTGTCCTCCGTCGTGACGTCCCACGGCATCTCCAGCACCGTGTCCAGCCAGGTGCGGATCCAGCCGGACTCCGGCGACGCGTCGCTGGCCCGCTCCAGGCGGCCCACCTCGCGCATCGCGGCCTCGCGGACCTTCTCCGGCAGGGTGGCCTCTTCCACCCGGTTCCGGTAGTCGCCCGCGCCCTCCGGCTCGTCCTCGCCCAGCTCCTTGCGGATGGCGGCGAGCTGCTGGCGGAGCAGGAAGTCGCGCTGAGTCTTCTCCAGTCCCTCGCGTACCTCGGAATTGATCTTCTCGCTGACCTCCTCCTCGGCCTGGTGCTCCTTGATCCAGGTGACCAGCAGCTCCAGCCTGGCGGTCAGGTCGGTCTCGTCGAGCAGCTTGCGCTTCTGCTCCACCGACATCCACGGCGAGTAGCCGGAGGAGTCGGCGATCTCGTGCAGGTCGGTCATCCGCTCGACCGCGTCGATCACCTGCCACGCGCCGCGCTTCTGTAGCTGCGCGCGGACCAGCGCCTTGTATTCCCGGGCCAGCTCCCGGGTCTTCCCGGTCGCGGGCGAATCCTCGATCTCGGTGGACTCCACCCAGAGCGCCGCGCCCGGGCCGGACACGCCGGAGCCGATGCGCGCGCGGTGCAGCCCGCGGATCACGGCCACCGGCTCGCCGCTCGGCAGCCGGCCGACCTGTTCGATCACGGCCACGGTGCCGACCGGGCCGTAGACGCCGTCGATCCGGGGAACGGCCAGCACCCGCTTGTCACCGCTGGTCCGGGCCGCGTCCACGGCGGCCTGGGTGGCGGAGTCGAGCTCCACCGGGGTAACCATGCGGGGGAGCAGTACGTCGTCGGTCAACGGCAGTACGGGAAGTGTGGCCATCGGACACCCCAATCTTGAGCCTGTCCGACTCAACCTCGCCCACCGTGTCCGTCTTCCCGTGAGTGACCCGCGACACGACGTCCGGCGGACCCCGTGTTTCCGGTCCGGGTCCCTACAGTGGTGGGTCATGAGCACCCCGTCACCGCTGCGCCCGGTCGCCACCGCGGAGGAGCAGCTCTTCGCGCGCGGCCGCTGGGTCGTCCAGCCTGACCGAAGGCTCAGCCAACTGGTCGCGCGCCGGCCCGAGGGCGTCAGCCCGAACCAGTGGAACACCGCGTTGCGCACCCGGTGCGACTTCGTCGCGCTCGACCCGGGCACCCGGCTGCCGGTGTTCGCGGCCGAGTTCGCCGACCCGGCCGGTACGGACGAGCGGCTGGACCGCATGCTGGCCACCGTGTGCGGCACGATCGGCCTGGAATGGCTGCGCGTGGTCTCGCCGATCCTCGGCGCCACGCAGGCGCGACGGGTCGTCGAGTACCTGCTGGACGCGCGCGCGTTCCGGGACGCCTCCGGCTCCGGTTTCCGGGACATCGTCGGCCGGCTCCCCGACGGCCGGGACGGCTTCGTCAACGATCTGAGCGCGCTGGCCCGCGCGGCCGCGGTGGACGCTTACGTCGGCCGCGACCTGGCCGACCCGATCATCCGCGGCCTGCACGTCACCGCGCCGGGCGGCGTCGCCGAGGGCTGGGCCTGGGTCGAGTTGCCCGAGGGCCGTCACCTGCTGGAACGCGTCCGGATCGTGCCGCACGGCTTCGACTGCGGCATCGCGCTCGATCGCCTCGCCGAGGACCTGGCCGCACTCGCCGTCGGCGAACGCCTCAAGCGGCTGGAGACCACGCCGCCGGTCTGGCTCAGCCGCGACGACCTGGTGCGGGCGTACGACCGCCTTCAGGCCCGGCACCCGGCGCTGAACTCACCGTTCTTCGTGCCGCTGTAGACCGCCGGGTTACGGGTCCGCCGTGTGGGCGTTGTCGCACAATCTGGGCGACGCTCACCCAAAGCCCGCTCATAGTTTCGCAGGGTGACCGTCTTCGACCTCTTTTCGTGCGTTTCACCGCTCCAGCGGTACGAATTGTCCATCACGCGGCTTCTCTCCAGCTTCGACGGCCACGCCGAGGTGGCGGTGAACGGACGGGTGCCGGGCGTGCTCAGCGGATCGCCGCGACAGGTCGATCTGCTGGTGCGTGGACGGGTGTTCGGCGCGGGCGTGACGGTGGCCGTGGAGTGCCGGCAGGCCCGTAGGGCTGCGGACGTGGGTGTGGTCGAGCGGTTCGTCGGCAAGCTGCTGGACGTGGACGCGGACCGGGGCGTGCTCTACTCGCGATCCGGCTTCACCCGGTGTGCCCGTGCGCGGGCCGCGGCGGCGCGCTGGCCCGCGGTGATGGCGGTGTCGCTGGGCGGCGGGCCGCGGATCCCGCGGCCACGGCGCGAGGTGGACCCGCTGCCGCCGCACGGCGTGGACGAGATCACCGAGGCGGACTTCGCGCTGTTCCTGTGGCGCTGCGCCGACTGATGACAACATTCTCCGAAATTATCGACAAAGACGCACAATTTGGGCGATGAGCCCACCCGCTCCACCCGTACGCTCAAAGTTGTGTACCCAGCGGATGCGGAACTGCCGCCGGACCCCGACGAAGAGCCCGACTCGCTCCGTCGCCTGACGCTCTTCGACGCCTCGATCAGCCGGCTGCTCGGTGGCTTCGAGCCACCCGTCGAGGTCGGATACAACCGTCGCGTGGAGGGCCGGCTCAGCCGGTCGTTACGCCGCGTCGACGTCCTGGTGCGGGGCCCCGTGCTGGGTGTACGGGTGACCGCCGCGATCGAGTGCGTGCAGCGGCGGCGCCGGCCGGTGGACGTCGGCGCGGTCGACCGGTTCGTCGGCAAGCTGCTCGACATCGGCGCGGACCGTGGCGTGATCTACTCCTGCACCGGCTTCACCGACCGCGCCCGGGCCCGCGCCGCGCACGCGCAGAGCCCGCCGGTGATGGCGATCACGCTCGGCGACGGCCGGATGGTGCGCGACGGCCTGCCGCCGCACGACTCCGCCGACGTCGACCAGGCGGACTTCGCGCTCTTCCTGCGCCTGGGCGGCACCGCGGACCTGTGGACCCCCTGATCGGGCGAAGGACGGACAACCGGGGCGACACCGGTATGAAGCACGTTCGTAACGTCGACGGATGTCTCCCACCGACCTCCAGCTGAAGCGGTACGAGCGGTCGCTGACCCGGCTGCTGGCCGCGTTCGACCACGCCCGGGTGATCTACAACCGGCGGCACGACGGGCGGCTGAGCGGCGCGCGGCGGCACGTGCAGGTGATGATCTACGGCGCGGTGGCCGGCCTGCCGGTCACGGTCGCGGTCGAGTGTCGCCAGCAGCACCGGCCGGTCGGCATCTCCTGCGTGGACTACTTCGTGGCCAAGCTGGAGGACGTCGGCGCGGACCGCGGCGTCCTCTACTCCTGCGCCGGCTTCACCGGGCCGGCCGCCAGCCGGGCGGCACACACGCACGATCCCGCGGTCCTGGCGATCTCGATCGGCGAGCCGGCCGCGCGGCCCCGGATACCCCGGCAGCGGCGCGGCGGCACCAGCGCGGACTACGCCCACTTCCTCCGCTACCCGGCGGCCGGCTAGAGCCTGTGTCGAAGTGGGGGCCTCGCCGTAGCCCGGCATCCCACGGCGATGCAGGCTCTAGACCGCGGGTTCCACCGCGGCCGCGATGCCCGGCGCGATCAGGCGCAGCTCGTCCAGCATCGCGGCCTCCTCGTCCGCCGGCACCTGGTCCAGCGCGGCGGAGAGCAGCGGCATCGCGGCCGGGTCGCGGAACGTCTCGTACGCCACGGCCGCGGCCAGCGACCGGTCCCGCGCGCTGCGGTCCGCGCCGCGTGCCACGCCGAGCAGCGGGCACTGCGACTCGTGCCCGGCCCGGCGCAGCCGGGACGACCACTCCAGCGCGCGCAGCACCGGCATCCGCGGCCCGAGCCAGGCCGCCAGCGCCAGCACGGTGCGTTCGCCGGGGAAGCGCTGCCACAGGCCGTCGGCCAGCGGCTCGGCCAGCGACACCGGGGCCTGACCGACCTCGTGGATCAGCGCGCGCAACGCGGACCGCGGCACGTGCGCGGCGATCTCCGCGACGTCCGAACCGGCCTGGCGCAGGGTGTCGGCCATGCCGACGATCGGCATCGGGATCCGGCCGGCGCGCAGCTCCACGCGCAGCCGCTCGGCCGCGTCCGCGGTGCGGCCCAGCCGCATCAGGCTGTGGATCTCGTACGAGGTGAGCTGGCTGCGGGTGACCAGCACCGCGCCGTCGTCCTCGGCCAGTTCCGGTACGGCCGCGCACAGTTCGACCACCCGTTCGTCGTCGCCCGCGGCGTACCGGACCAGCACCTCCATGTGGTCCACGGTGACCTGCCGGGACGCGAGCGTGCGCAGCTCGTCCAGCGCACGGGCCGCCTCGTCCACCCGCGACAGCGCGGTGCACGCGCGGATCAGCGTGGTCAGCAGCTTGATCCGGACCGGGCGGCGGGTGTCGGTCGCCAGGCCACGCCGGGCCGCCTCGATCGACTCCTCGAGGTTGCCGGAGGAGAACTCGGCGCGGGCCAGGTTCGCCAGCGCATCCGCGGCCAGCACCCGGTCCTCGACCGCGCGCAGCGCCAGTCGGCGGTTGCGCTCGGCCTTGTCCTTCGTGACGAACGTGGCGAACTGGTAGCCCGCGTGCCGTAGCTCCACCTCGCCGATCTCCGGACCGGCGGCCGGTCCACCGGTGATCCGGTCCACGGCCTGCTCGTGCAGCCGGCCGGCCAGCCGCACCGCGTCCCGCTGGAACAGGCGCGGGAAGACCACCACCTGGGTGCCGTTCGCGTACTCGTTGACCTGCCGCACCCGGTACGCGGCCGGGCCGCCGGGCGCGGACAGCCGGCGCCGCAGCGCGTCCGGGTCGCCGGCCGCGGTCTCGTCCGCGTCGACCCAGAGCACCCAGCGCCCGGTGCAGTGCGCGATCGCCCGGTTGCGGGCGTCGCCGAAGTGCTCGTCCCAGAAGCCGTCGATCACCCGGGCGCCGTGCGCGCGGGCCACCGCGACGGTGTCGTCCAGCGAGCCGGTGTCGTAGACGACCACCTCGTCCACGAACGGCGTGACCGCGTCGACGCTGGCACCGATCGAGGCCGCCTCGTCCCGGACGATCATGCTGGCGGAGACCAGCAGCGGCGACTCGGTGACCACCCGCAGCCCGCAGCCGGACGCGCCGGCGTGTGCCACCAGCGCGTCGTCGACCAGCACGATCCGGCCCAGGTCGCGCAGCCGCTCCCAGGGCAGATCCGGGGTCGGGCCACCGGCCGCGACCAGCGCGGACCGGCGCAGCGCCACGCAGACGGGGCCGAGCCGGTCCACGTCGTAGCGCTGGCCACGGTGCCGCTCGCGCCATTCCCGGGCCAGGTCACGCAGCTCGCGTACGCCGGCGGGCAGGGGAAGCTCGGCACGCTGCGGGCCGATCGAACCGATGCAGCGCGGGCCGGCCGCGACCACGGCCTCGTCGGCCAGCACCTCGCGGACCGCGTCCAGCCAGTGCCGGGGGAGGAGCATGTCGCCGTCGACGAAAAGCAGCAGGTCACGTTCGGTTGCGGAGACCGCCTCGGCCCGCCCGCCGGGCACCGCGCGCACCCACGGCAGCGCGGCGACCACCCGGTCCAGGTCGGCCCGGCCGGCCGGCACCGCGCACACCACCTCGTCGCGTACGCCGAGCGCGGGCTTCAGCGCCTCCAGCGTGGCCTTCAGCTCCGCGGGGCTGCCGCCGCCGGTGATCACCACGTCGAGGGCTTCGAAGCTCATGCCCTCAACGGTCGGCCGTTCTCGCCCGGGCTTGAGACCATTCGGCAACCGAGCTGCACCCCGAGAATCATCAGCGGGTACGGGAGCCGGCCCGCCGGACGGATTTCGCGTGGTACATCGCCGCGTCCGCCACGCGCAGCAGCGCCTCCGCGGTCGGGTGACCGTCCGTGGAAAGCGCGCTGCCGATGCTCGCCGACACCCGCGCCGTCCCCTCGGCCAGCTCGAACGGCCGGGCCAGCGCGGTCCGGGCCCGTTCCGCGACCGCGGCCGCGCTGTTCGGCCCGGCGATGTCGTCCAGCAGCACCAGGAACTCGTCGCCGCCGAACCGCGCGGCCGTGTCCGTGTCCCGCAGCAGCGCCGTGATCCGGCCGGCCGTCTGCACCAGCAGCTGGTCGCCGGCCGCGTGCCCGAGCGTGTCGTTCACCGCCTTGAAGCCGTCCAGGTCCAGGAAGAGCACCGCGAACGCGTACGCCGGCTCGCGCTGTGCCCGGTCCACCGCCTGCCGCAGCCGGTCCAGGAACAGCCCGCGGTTGGGCAGCCCGGTGAGGTGGTCGTAGAGCGCGGTCCGGCGCAACCGCTCCTCCTGGTCGCGCAGCGAGCGCAGCATGAACTCCTGGTCCAGCGCGACCGCGAGCAGCGCGCCGGACTGGTTCATCGGCTCGCGGCCCGGCGGTGTCTTGTCCTGGATGCGTGCGACCGTGGCCAGCAGTCCCCAGTCGTGCGCGCTGCTGCGCACCGAGACCACGAAGACGATCTCACCGGCGTCCGGCCGGGCCGCGTCGAACAGCGCGGCCGGCGGGAAGTCCGCCACGTCCACCCGGTCGCTGGCGGTCTCGCAGTGCAGCGCGCCGGAGATCTCCAGCGTGCCCTGGCGCTTCTCGCGGTGCTGCTCCGGGCGCGGGCCGCGACGCGGGCTGCCGTGCCAGAGCCCGAGGCAGCCGGCCGTGACCGGGAGCCGGCGCAGCCAGCCGAGCGCGCGCGGGTCCTGCTCGTCGGTGCGCAGCAGCTCGGTGCCGAGCTGGTACTGCGCGTTCAGCGTGTCCTGCAGGTAGCGGATGTCGCCGAACTGCGCGCGCGCCCGCTCCTGCGCCACCCGCAGCAGGATCCGGCGGGCCCGGCGCTCCGTCACCAGGCCGTGCAGCGCCTGATCCAGCTCCGCGAGTGTGAATCCGCGCAGCTCACCGGCGAGCGCGGCCTCCGGCACGGCCGGGTCGGCGAGCCGGGCCGCGAGCGCGGTGTCCAGCGGCCGCGGCGCCGGCCGGTCACAGCCGCAGCTCTCCCGCGGCACGAACACCGTCGGTACGAACGTGGCTCCGTCGCCGCGGTCCAGCGCCGCGACCGCGGCCGCGCCGATCCGCCGCAGCGGCTGCGCCACGCTGGCCAGCGTGGGCTCGGTGTAGAGCGCGGCCGGGATATCGTCGAAGCCGACCACCGCCTGCGCCTCCGGCACCCGGTGCCCGGTCGCGGTCAGCGCCTCCAGCACGCCGAGCGCGTTCCGGTCGGTGCCGCAGACCACGGCCGTGGACGGCAGCCCGGCCGCCAGCATCGCCGCCGCCGCGTCGCGGCCTCCGCCCTCGTGGTTGTCGGAGGCGGGGAAGAGCAGCTCCGGCAGGTCGCCGAGCGCCTCCCGGTAGCCGGCGTACCGCTCGCGGATGTCCGGCACGTCCAGCGCGCCGGCGAACGCGATCCGGGTGTGCCCGTGCGCGCGCAGGTGCGCGACCGCGTCGCGTACACCTGCGCGGTTGTCCGGCAGCACCGCGTGCAGCGGCAGCGTCGCGGACCGGTGGCTGATCAGCACGACCGGCTTGCCGGTGGCGTGCAGCCGGGTCAGGTGCCCGTCGTCGATCGCGCCGATCACCACGACGAACGCGTCCGCGTGCGCCCAGCCGACCGGCGCGTCCCAGTCCGGGATGCCCTCCGAGTCGGCCCGTCGCGCACCGGGCGCGAGCGTCTGCACGGCCAGCACCCGGCCACCGCGTGCGGCGGCGGCCTCGGTCACGCCGGCGATCAGGCCACCGTAGTAGTCGCCGCCGACGAACGGCGCCAGTACCCCGATCGTCAGCCCGTTCACGAGATCAGACTCTCAGAACCGGCGGGTACGGGGCCGGGCGTTCCGAAACGTTATCGCTGTCCTAAATGTGGGCCGCGGGCATGGACATCATCAGTTAAGAATCTTAATAATTCTCCAACGGCCGCGGTGACCTGCACCGCCGCCGATGGAGGAGGCTGCCGTGAAACGGTCTCGATCTATCGCCCTGACCCTCTTCTCGCTGTGTGCGGCCGTCGCGTCGGCCGTGCTGTTCGCGCTCCCCGCCTCGGCCGCGACGGTCACCGCGTCGTTCGCCAAGACCTCGGACTGGGGTTCCGGCTGGGAGGGCAAGTACACGATCACCAACGGGACCGGGGCGGCGATCACGTCCTGGTCGGTGGCGTTCGACCTGCCGGCCGGCACCACCATGGGCAGCTACTGGGACGCGCTGCTGACCTCCTCCGGCCAGCGGTTCACGTTCACCAACCGGTCGTGGAACGGCACCGTGGCGCCGGGCGCGTCGGTGTCGTTCGGCTTCCTGGCCAACGGGTCCGGGACGCCGGTCAACTGCACGCTCAACGGTGCGTCCTGCGGCGGGGTGGTCACGCCGACGACCGGTCCCACCTCCGCGTCCCCGTCCCCGTCCGCGTCTCCGTCCCCGTCTCCGTCCAACCCCGATCCGGGCGTTCTGCCCAAGCGCGCACTGATCGGCTACCTGCACGCCAGCTTCGCGAACGGGTCCGGATATCTGCGCATGGCGGACGTACCGGCGGAATGGGACATCATCAACCTCGCGTTCGGTGAGCCGACCACCGCCACCTCCGGCGATATCCGGTTCAGCCTCTGCCCGGTCGCGGAGTGCCCGACCGTGGAGTCCGAGGCCGCGTTCAAGGCCGCGATCCAGGCCAAGCGCGCGCAGGGCAAGAAGGTGCTGATCTCGATCGGCGGACAGAACGGCCAGGTGCAGCTGACCACGACCGCGGCCCGCGACGCGTTCGTCACCTCGGTCGCCGCGATCATCGACCGGTACGGTCTGGACGGGCTGGACATCGACTTCGAGGGCCACTCGCTGCCGCTGAACGCCGGCGACACGGACTTCAAGAACCCGACCACGCCCGCGATCGTCAACCTGATCTCCGCGGTGAAGACGCTCAAGGCCCGGTACGGCGCGAACTTCGTGCTCACCATGGCCCCGGAGACGTTCTTCGTGCAGCTCGGCCACCAGCACTACGGCTCCGGCCCGTGGGGCGGCCAGGACCCTCGCTCCGGCGCGTACCTCCCGGTGATCCACGCTCTGCGCAACGACCTCACGGTGCTGCACGTGCAGGACTACAACTCCGGCCCGATCGTCGGCCTGGACGGCGTCTACCACACGATGGGTGGCGCGGACTTCCACATCGCGATGACCGACATGCTGCTGGCCGGCTTCCCGGTCGCCGGCAACACCGCGAACGTGTTCCCTCCGCTGCGCGAGGACCAGGTCGCGTTCGGCACGCCGTCGTCGGTCAGCGCCGGCAACGGGTACGTCGCCCCGGCCGCGATCCAGGAGGCGGTCAACTGCCTGGTCAAGGGCGTCACCTGCGGCTCCTACACGCCGCGCAGCGGGACCAACCCGAACTTCCGCGGGCTGATGACGTGGTCCATCAACTGGGACCGCTTCTACTCATGGGAGTTCAAGAACGCGCATGCACCGTTCCTGAAGGCACTGCCGTAGCCCTTTCGAAAGAGCCGGGTGGACCACGCCGTGGTCCACCCGGCTCATTCGTCACGCCAGCGCCTGCTCCACGTCCGCCCACAGATCCTCGACGTGCTCGATCCCGACCGAGACCCGGATCGTCCCCGCACCGATCCCGACCGCCGCCAGCTGCCCCTCGTCCAGGTTCCGGTGCGAGGTGCTGGCCGGATGCATCACCGTGGTCACCGTCCCGCCGAGCGACGGCGCGAGCCGGGCCAGCCGCAGCCGCTTGCTGAATACGGTCCCGGCGTCCCGCCCACCGGCCAGATCGAACGCGAACGTCCCGCCGAACCCGCCGGTCAGCAGCCGGCGTGCCACCTCGTGCGCCGGATGCGTGGTCAGCCCCGGGTAGTGCACCGCGGTCACCGCCGGATGCGCCACCAGCCGCTCCGCCACCACGGCCGCGTTCGCGCAGTGCCGCTCGACCCGCAGCGCCAGCGTGTGCAGCGACCGCGCCGTCAGCCACGCCGCGAACGGATCCGCCGCCACGCCGAACTCCACGTTGTGATGCCACACCTTCTCGTGCAGCGCCGGATCCGCGAACACCAGGATCCCGCCGACCACGTCGTGATGCCCCGCGAGATATTTCGTCACCGAGTGCAGCACCACGTCCGCCCCGTGCGCGATCGGCCGGCACAGCACCGGCGTCGCGAACGTGCTGTCCACCACCGTCAGCACCCCCGCCGCCCGCGCCGCAGCCGCGAGCCGCGGCAGATCCGCCACGTACCCGGTCGGGTTGGAAATGGTCTCCAGGTAGAGGACCTTGGTCCGTCCCGGCCGCAGCGCCTCGATGAGCGAGTCGGCGTCGTCCGCGTACTCGACGTCGACCCCGAACCGCTCCCGTAGCCCCCGCAGCGCGGTGCCGGCCCCGCCGTAGAGCCGCCGTTGCGCCACGATGTGATCCCCGCTCCGCAGCAGCGCCTGCAGCACGAGGTTCACCGCCCCCATCCCGGACGCGGTCGCGATCCCCGCCACCCCACCTTCCAGATCCGCCACCGCCGTCTCCACCACCCGCACCGTCGGATTCGTCATCCGCGAGTACAGAAACGGCCCATCCGGTTTCTGAAACGCTCCCGCCAACACGTCCGGATCCTCGAACGCCCAGGTCGACGCCTGATACAGCGGCATCACGATCGGCTGGCTGCCCTCTTGCTCCGGCAGCCGCGGATGCACCGCACGGGTCTCAGCTCTCATCCCCCGATCCTCCGCCCGGCTCCCGGTCCGGCCAGAGAGCCAATTCCGAGGCAGTGGTTGCCTTCACGGCGAGGTCCTCGGCATCGCCACCCAGGGCGGGGCGGACCATCGATCGAATGGTGGTCAGGCCGGGAGGCCGAGGTGCCGGCGCTGGGTGGGGACGTTGGCCAGAAGGTCGGATTGGGCGCCGAACGGGTCCTCGGCGAGGCGGCGGCGCCAGTGATCGGCCTCGGCGGCGAGGTCGGTGAGGCGGGCGGGGCCGAGGCCGGCCGGGCGGGTCCGGTCGTAGAGGCGGGGGACGACCATGCTGGTGATGGCGTCGAGGCTGGTCAAGGCGTCGTCGAAGCGTTCCAGGACGATCTCGGTGAGGGCCTGCGCATGCAACCGGTACGGATCGGACGAGACCGCGCGGCAGTGCTCGACGTAACCGGACAGCGTGCCGTATGCGGCGAAGTGCGGCAGGGCGCGGGAACGGATCGCCTCGGCCAGGTGTTGCATGGCCGGCTCGGCGGTTTCCCGGGTGGCCAGCGTGGTGCGTGGGAGCCGCAGGTCGAGCGCGTCGTGGACGCGCCAGCCGGGGTGGCCGGGCGGCAGGTAGAGCGGGTGCAGCACGGCCTGGCCCTGGACGATGGCGCGGGCGATCAGGCCGACCGGTTCGGCGACCAGCTCCTCGTCGAAGACGAGCCAGCGGCCGGGCAGGGACGGGAGCGCGTAGCGGACTACGGCCTCGCGCCAGACCGGGCCGGGGCGCAGCTTGATCGGGCGGTCGCCGGTCGCGGCGGTCCACGGGATCCGCAGCGCGTCGAGCCAGGGCTGGAACGGGCCACCGGGGGCGCCCAGCAGGCCGGCCGGGCGGCGGGTGCGCCGCCGCGCGCGTTTCAGATCAGCCGGGGGTACGTCGTAGAGGCCGGCCAGCGCGGCGATCGACTGAGGGCCGTTCAGGATCTGCCCGCGACCCGGGAAGCGGCCCGGCGCCACCCCGGCCGGCACCTCGGGCAGCACCGGCGGCTCCCCGGAGCCGGAACCCGGCCGGAAGCCGAAGCCCGCCCCGAACGGGTGGATCCGCACTTGGTGCACGCGCGTGACCGTCCCGGACCGCCCGTCCAGCACCACCTGCTCGGCACCGTCGGCGTCGTGGTCGAGCGCGACGAACGCCCGCACCGCGTGCTCCGCCGACGCCAGCAGCGCCACCACCGACCGGCCGAGTGCCGGCCCGGCGTCCCCGGTGGTGAGTTCCAGCCGGTGCCAGCCTCCGTCCAGCGGCACGACGCGGGCGTACAGCACGTCGGGGCCGTCCGCGCGGAGCACGTCGAGTGCGGCGTCCACGTCCGCGCCCGGCCTGAGATCCACCCAGGCCGCTCCCATCGAAGTCGACATCCTCGTGCAGTCCCGTCAGCTCGGCCGGACTGCATGGTAGTTCTCAGTGGTGGCGGCGGCGCCCGCGCATCCACATCACGGTCGCGATGGCGGCACCGACCACCACGAGACCGATCTTGAGGCCGGTCTTGCCGATCAGCAGCGCACCGGCGCCGCGCAGCGCGACGCCGATCCGGTCATCGGTGGCGGACCAGTCGTACGTGATGCCGGTGAACTGCCAGCCGGCCCAGATCAGCACGGCCGCGATCGTCAGCGTGACCGCGCCGGCCGCGATGAGTTTCCGGTCCCGCCGGGTCGCCCGTTCCTCGTTCATCAGCATGACCTGAATCTATGGGCGGATCGGGTGTGATGAATCGCCCGTGAGACGGGCGTCGGTCTCTATCGGAAGGTAGAGAGGTACGGTGCGGCCATGGCCGGGAACGTCACAGTGATCGTCTGCGGGGCGCCGCTCACCGCGCGTACCCCCGATCT
The DNA here is from genome assembly GCF_030813715.1 of Catenuloplanes indicus. Taxonomy (NCBI): domain Bacteria; kingdom Bacillati; phylum Actinomycetota; class Actinomycetes; order Micromonosporales; family Micromonosporaceae; genus Catenuloplanes; species Catenuloplanes indicus. Next base: position 3,361,780 of record NZ_JAUSUZ010000001.1, on the reverse strand, counting down.
GCTCAAGGCTCTGCTCGGCGACGGCTGGACGCCGATCCTGATCGGTACGCCCGCGGCGCGCGCATGGCTGGACCCGGCCGCGGTGCACGACGTGCTGGGCACGCCGCCGCAGTTCGAGTTCCGCACGCCGGACCAGCCGAAGCAGGGCGGCCCACCGGACGCGGTGGTGGTCTGCCCGGCCACGTTCAACACGCTGAACAAGGCGGCGAGCGGTGCCGCGGACACGTACGCGCTGGCCCGGCTCTGCGAGGCGCTCGGCGAGGGCGTGCCGGTGGTGGCGGTGCCGACCGTGAACGAGAAGCTCTGGGGCCACCCGGTCTGGCGGCGCAACCTGGCGCTGCTGGAGTCGGCCGGCACGGTGCTGCTGGACGTGCACAACGGCCGTCCCGGTCCGCGCCCGGTCGCGCCGGACCTGGGCGGTGACCCGGGCGCGATCTTCGAGCCGGCCTGGGTGACCGAGGCGTTGCGCCCGTTCAGCCGCGCCTGACGTAATCCTTCGCCAGCTCCAGGAACGTGCGTGTGGCCGCGGTCGGCCGGCGCCGGGTGGCGGTCGCCAGTGACAGCGTCCACCACAACTCCGCTCCGGCGATCGGCAGGCCTCTCAACCCAGGATCATCAGCGGGTACGGAGAACGCCGGCATGATCGAGACACCGAGCCCGTGCCGCACGTACTCGGGTGCGGTGCCGATCTCGACGACCTCCAGCGCGACACGCCGCTGCAGGCCCGCGGCCGCGTAGGCACGGTCGACCACGACCCGGTTGCCGAACCCGGCCGGCGAGTCGATGAACGGCCGCTCGGCCAGCTGCTCCAGCGTGACCGCCGAGCCGGGCCAGTCGGCCGGGACGATCGCGACCATCCGTACCGTGGCCAGGTTCTGAATGTCGAGGCCGGTGGGCGGCCGGTCGATGTCGGACAGGAACGCCAGGTCGAACTCGCCGTCCAGCAGCGCCTGGGCCAGCCCGGCCGAGCCGCTCGGCGCCGCGCGCAGCCGCACGGTGACGCCGGGGTGGTCGGCCGTGAACCGGCCCAGCAGACCGGGCAGGTCCAGGATGGTGACGGACGTCATCGCGCCGACGTGCACGGTGCCGCGCAGGCCGCCGCGCACCCGGGCCACCGCGTCCCGGGCGCCCTGCGCCGCGTCCAGCACCGCGCGCGCCTCCGGCAGCAGCGCCGCGCCCGCGTCGGTCAGCGCGATCCGCTGCGGGCCGCGCTCGAACAGGTCGGCCCGCAGGTGCTGCTCCAGCGCGCGGATCGTGGCGGAGACGCCGGACTGGACCACGTGCAGGCGTGCGGCCGCGCGGGTGAAGCTGAGCTCCTCGGCGACCGCCACGAAGTACGCAAGGTGGCGTAGGTCCATCACGGATGATGCTAGACCCCAGCATGAACCATCGTTGGCGGAGATGGGCCGGGCGCGGAAGGCTGACGACGTTCCCTTCTCGGTGTGAGGAGCTCGTCATGTCCGCTCAGACCCTGCCCGTCGTGGCCCGGCGCACCGTCAGTCACGGCGCCGGCTTCTGGGTCGTCGCCTCCGCGTTCCTGATCGCGATGGCGTTCACGGTCGTACCCACGCCGCTCTGGCCGCTCTATCAGCGCGAGGCGGGTTACTCGACGCTGATGGTCACGGTCGCGTACGCCGCCTACGCGGTCGGCGTCACGGTCAGCCTGTTCCTCGCCGGTCACCTCTCCGACCGGCTCGGCCGCCGCCGCGTCCTGGTCCCGGCGCTGCTCGTCGAGATCGTCTCCGGTGTGCTGCTGCTCGCGTCCACCGCGTTCCCGCTGGTGCTGGCCGGCCGTGCGCTCAGCGGCGTCGCGGTCGGCATGATCACCGCGACCGCCACCGCGCACCTGGTCGAGCTGCACGCGGCCGCCCGTCCCGGCGCCGGCCGCGCGCTCGCCGAACTGGTCGGCACGGCCGCGAACATGGGCGGTTTCGCGGTCGGCTCGCTCACCTCCGGACTGCTGGCCGAGTGGGCCGGCGCGCCGCTGCGTACCCCCTATGTGGTCTATCTGGTGTTGCTGGCCGCGGTCGCGATCGGCGTCGCGCTGGTGCCGGAGACCGTGACACCCACCCGCGCGCCGTACCGGCCGCAGCGCGTCGCCGTGCCCGCCGCCACCCGCGGCCGGTTCGTCACGGTGGCGATCGGCGCGTTCGCCGCGTTCTCCGTGCTGGGACTGTTCGCGTCCGTCGCACCCGGATTCGTCGGCGGCACCATGGGGCATCCGTCCCGGGCGCTGGCCGGGCTGGTCGCGTTCCTCACGTTCGGCAGCGCGGTGACCGCGCAACTCGTGTTCGCCCGGGCGGCCGCGCGCCGTCAGGTGCTCGGCGGCCTCACCTCGCTGAGCGTCGGCCTGGTCACCGCGACCGCCGCGGTCTGGCTGCCCAGCCTGCCGATGTTCCTGATCGGCGGCGCCGCCGCCGGTGCCGGCGCCGGCCTGCTGTTCAAGGGATCCATCGGTACGGTGTTCAGCATCGCCGAACCGGCCACCCGCGGCGAGGCGCTGGCCGGGCTGTTCCTCGCCGGATACCTCGGCCTGTCCATCCCGATCCTCGGCTTCGGCGTCGCGACCGCGGTGGTGTCCACCGAGATCGCGCTGGCCGGCTTCGCGACCGTGGTGGTCGCGCTGGCCGCGGTGGTCGCGGTCCGCAGCCGCCGGCCGGTCAGCTGACCACGACCGTGCGCATCACCTTGTCCGCCAGGGTCTGCCGCTTCGCGGTCCAGAGCGGCAGCAGGTAACCCACGTAGAGGATCACGTCGTCGAGCAGGTGGGCGAAGTCCCGCACGGCCGCCCGGACCGGGCCGATCGGCCGTGCGGTGTCCGCGCCCACCAGCCGGATCCCGACCAGCGCCCGCCCCCAGCTCTGCCCGGTGCGCCCGGCACGCCACCACCGGTTGTACGCCCACACCGCGAACCCGGCCGCGGCCAGGCCGTAATAGGCTGCGCGGTTGCCGTCCAGCAGCCCCGCGGCCAGGAAGAACGGCGCGGCGACGGCCGTGTCGGCCAGGTAGGCGGCGACGCGGGTGAACCAGCCGGAGAACGTCATGTCCCACTCCCTTTTCGGTGATCCGGTGTCCGCTCCAGCGTGGCGGCCGGCGCCCCCGCGTCGCGTCGGTGGAAAGTGCGGACGGCCGGTACACGGAAGTCGTACTCAGTCGCTCCCGCGCCACCCCGCCGGATCCACGCCGCCGGGAATCGGCGAGGCCGGGTCGTACGGCTGGCGGGTGAACACGAACGTGCCGATGTCCAGGTGCGTGACCGCGCCGGCCGCGTCCCGCTCGATCCGCAGGCGCTCACCGTCGAAATACCCGCTCAGCCCGGTCCAGCCACCGTCCGGGTCCGGCCGCAGCCGGGTCGCGCGGGTCCCGCCACCCCGCAGCGCGGACAGCTCCAGGTAGCCGTCCGCCGCCGGGCGCAGCACGTACGGGTTCGGACCCCAGTACCACGGCCCGGCCAGCGCGAGCAGCTCCGGATCCACCGACCGCAGCGGACGCCACGGCTCCGGGATGCGCGGCTCCCGCTCCGCCACGATCCGGATCAGGTCCGCCGTGATGACGCCGACCTCCAGCCCCGCCGTGACGTTGCCGAGCACGACCGCACCGAGCCCTTCCGCCGGATCGACCGCGACCGTGGACACGAACCCGGGCAGCGACCCGGTGTGCCCGGTGAGCACCCGGCCGTCCGGCGCACGAAGAATCTGCACGCCGAGCCCGTACTCGGTGGTCCGCGCCGCACACATCTCCTCGACCGACGCCCGGCGCAGCACCCGCTCGTCGCCGTCCAGCAGGAACCCGGCCAGCCGGGCCAGGTCGGCTGCGGTCGACCAGAGCTGCCCGGCCGCCACCAGCCGGCCGAGATCCTGCGCCGGCTCCGGCAGCAGCACGTCGGCCCAGGGATGCACGGCCCAGCCGCTCGCGTGCGGCGCCACCGGCTCCGGCCCGGTGCGGTCCATGCCGAGCGGCTCCAGCACCTCCGCGCGCAGCACCTCCGCCCAGGACACGCCGCGCACCTTCTCGATCAGCGCGCCGAGCAGGGCGTAACCAGGGTTGGAGTAGTGGAAGCGGCGGCCCGGCGGATACACGTACGGCGTTTCCGGCAGCACGTCCGCCAGCTCGGGCCGCAGCGCCCCCGGCGTCCGCTCCCACCACGGCCCCGGCGGCTCCGCCACCAGCCCCGCCGTGTGCGCCAGCAGCGCCCCGACCGTCGAGCTGCCAGCCGCGGTCCCCGGCAGGTGCGCGTCCAGCGGGTCGTCGAGGTCAAGCAGCCCTTCGTCGCGGAGGCGGAGCACGAGGATCGCGGTCAGCGTCTTGGTGATCGAGCCGATCCGGTACTGGACGTCCGCATCCGGAACCACCCCGTCCACGGTGCCCCACCCGTCGGCCCAGATCAGCCCGCCGTCCCGCACCACGGCCGCCACCACCGACGGCGTCCGCCCGCTGCTCTGCCCCACGGCGAGACGGTGACGAAGGGCGCGGCGGGTCTCAGGCAGAAGATCGGTCATACCCGCCAACCTATCGATCAGCCTGCCCTCCTTCGCACTGCCACCGCTCACCGGCGCCTGCTCTCGATCCACCTCGTCGGGCCGCAACCAGAGATAGGGCGTGAAATCGAGCAGCGGCGCGGCAGATGATCAACGGACGCCACCACGAAAGCCGGTTGCCCGGGTGACCGTCACGGACCGATGCCGCCTCGCACTGCTGCTCGGTGCGTGGGTGGTAGTCATAGGTCATGGCGATCCGCAGCTACTCAGATGTCCCCAACCGGGTCGTGCGGCTGTTCCCTCCAGGAAGCCGGACGCGAGTACGACATCAACCGCGGCTTCCCGCCCTTCCGAAGCATGAACAAGGAGCTGCTGAACCGCTTCGACCATGCCTGTGCGTACTGCGGTGACGCCGACGCCTCGCCGGTCGACGAACACGTCGTGCCTATGAATCGGGCATCAGTCGGCCTGCATGCATGGGGCAACATCGTGCCTGCCTGCCGCCCCTGCAACAACGCCAAGAAGGACGATCCGTGGTACGGCCACCCGATGCTGGACGAGCCGCGGAGAGAGGCGATCAGCGCCTACATCACCGAGTACCGGTACGAGCCCGACGTGGACGAGTTGAAGATCGTCATGGCAAAGCTCTACGAACTGGCTGACCAACAGACACGTGCTCTCGTGGAGTTCGGCCTGGTCGCATCGCGGCCCTACATCGCCGGAATGCACACTTCACCGCCCGCTGAGCTGATTGCCCCCACCCTTGCTACGGGAGAGGAAGCCATTGACACTCCGAGCTGACGCGACTTCGCCGAGCCCATGGGACGGATTATCAAGGCCAACCAGGCCGGAACGCGACCATCCCGCACCGTGGGGGTCTGGGGGCTCGGCCCCCAGGTTTGATGCGGAACGCCCTGGTCAGCGCCTTCGGCTGACACAGTGACCCGAAGTGGAGCGGACGACGGGAATCGAACCCGCGTAATCAGTTTGGAAGATCTCGCCGCGTTGGGATGATCGTCCGGTTTTGCCTGGTCAGCGCGGGTGCCGTCCTGCCCGATCATGACCGTACAGGGCCGCTTGCGGCCTGAGTTAGTGGCACGGCCGCTCAACCTCCGCCGCGCGGCGCTCCGGCGCCGCAAGGCGGCTTCCCGCCCCGGACCGTACGCGGTCTGGGGCGGCTTGCCGTGGCGCCGGCACCCCGCGCGGCACGCGATCAAGAAGACCGGTGGCAAGCCGCGTAGCGGCGCGGCAGCCGATCGCCGGAACCCACTACGGCACCCAGCCACCCACAGCGATCGTCGGGCCGCTACCGACGGGTGGCTCTTTTCGATCGCCAGCTATCGAGCTGTCGGCGCCAGAACGGAGTGGCGTTCTTCAAGCATCGGCAAGGGTTCTCGGGCTGGTATCCCGCTCCGGTCCGCTCGCCCACCTTCACCCACCGCTTCGCGCTTCCTCGCTGCCCGATGGTAGTCCAACGAAAGCCGGGGGCTCTGCTCCGGGCAAATGCTGAGCAGGTAAAGGCCCAAGCCCTGGCGCTGGTGTGGAGCATGGACCGTGAGATTCCATACGTGGCCCCGTCGACAACGCGAACACACGTCGTAGTCCAACCATGCGGCCTTGGACCGGCCACTGATCAGTAGGAGCTGCTGCGTCCCTGAGCCGGGCGAATGCCGTAGGTGCAGCAAGCGCAGACCCGCTAACGAGAGAACCTCATCGACTGCCACCAAGCCACGGTAGTCGCCGGCGTCGTGGTGACCGAGGACGGCCGGAGGCCGCCCGCAGGGCGACACGACGCCCTGCGCCGCGCTGGCGCGGCGCCTTGATTCAAAAGAGAGTAGTTCGGCAGATTGCTATTGTCGCGGCAGCGACTCTCAAGATTCGACACGAGGAGAAACTGAACTAGCGGGAGGTGAGATAGCCCCTTTCAAGTCCCGGCGGGTAACGTAGAATACGTAGCGATTCTTTATCGACTTTGTGCGATATAGAACCTTGATCGGCCGTTCCGGAATGTATGGGCCGATTTGGCATCCAAGTCAGCCATCCAGGTGTTCGCTGTGGCCCGTTCGGGTGATTCCGCGCCTCTTAGCGTTATCTGCACCGTTTGTCCGTTGCTGGCCTGCCACGTGCTGCTTGCCGACTGCTGCTTGAGCGTGTACTTCTCAGGAGCGGGTGTCGATCACCTAGTGCGATCTTGAAGTGTCATTCCTGTGATCAGCATGGCATAATGCCGGACATGGAGGTACAGTCTTGACTGTACTCGGTCGCTCAAGCTGCGAAGACTGCGGGAGGATTCGGTACGAGCGAGGTGGTGTGCTGGTCATCGAGGCTGCGCGCATGGCGAACGGAGCAGCTCCTGCCGATGCTTTCCTCGAAGAGTTAATAAGAAAAGAAGATTTCGGAAGAATTGCGGATGTTCTTATTAGGTTCGAGGAGTTTGCGCGAACTGGAACTCTAGACGTTCCTTTGCAGTTGAATAGCTTGGGTAACGATATCTGGGAAATTAAAGCGGTGGATGTTAGATTGCCTTTCTATTATGCAAATTCCCATTCCCGATGCAGGGCCGTTCGTTTGACGAATGGCTTTTTAAAAAATGGTAGAGAGTGTCCTCCTAGGTATAAAAGATTGGCAATGCGGGTGAGGGGAGAGGATGAGCTGCTATGACGCTTTATGATCAGTTGGTAGCAACGCCTAAAGGTGCTCGTGCGCTCTCGGTCTCACGCTTACGGTATGGGGTCCTTAAGGTTTTGCATTCAGCGCTTCGACGCTCGGGTGTGAGTCAAGCGGAACTTGCTGGCCGTCTCGGCATTCGGAAGTCGGCGGTTAATCAGGTTTTTCGGGGGGATGGAAATGTCCGAATTTCGACTCTAGCCGAGTATCTGCATGAGCTCGGATGCGAACTGGAAATTAAGGCCGTGCCTCTGGGGCGCCCCCGGGAAGATGCTGTAAGGAGAATGAGGGTGGCCTGGACCACGCACAAGGCCGTGAGGGAAGATTCGCCTCGTTCCTTGGCAAATTCCGATTTGGGCGACGTTAATTGGAATCAGCTTGGCGAGGAAAGTCATTCTGGCGGTAGGTCGCAACGCCTTGATGGTAACGTCTTCATCGTCTTTAATGAGGCTGTTTCTTGATGGGTGATACTTCGGTGAGCGCGCGAAGTGTGTTGGATACTGTTGAGCTTGCGGAAGTTGTGGTTCAGTCCTTCAATGCTTCCTTGAAGCGCCTAGCAAAAGTGGAAGGTCTTCAGTTTGCGCTGGGAACTGCTTGGGCGCTTAAGGATGATGAAGAGGGCATACTCTGCCGATTTGTAGCTCGGTGCTCTCTTTTTGATGTGGAGATGGACGACGAGAATGCGGACGATGATGAATTCAGCGACGGGCATTTGTTGGCGCGGCTTCAATGCGTAATTGTCTGCGAGTATGAAGTTCCGTCGGGAAGCTGGACTGAGGTTCAGGGCTGCGCTCGTGAGGAAATTGCGGTTTTTGCTCAGAAGGTAGCTCTGCCTACAGCGTTTCCGTACGTTCGGGAGGCAATTAGTTCCATGTCGACTAGATTGGGCTTTCCTCGTATTACGTTGGGTAACCTTCGTGATGCGAACATGAGCTTCACTTCGCGCTCCTTCTGAACTTGCCGGATATCCCAATCGCTGAAGCGACGCGTTGGTTGACTTTGGCCTCACCTGCGGCGTAGGTGTATTGCGGCGGCGTGTGGTGTGGTCTTGCTGTAGAGGCGCGATTTGACCAGCATCTCAAGTGTTGGCCTGGTGCGTGAGTGTTTGGATGAATGCTTTCCATGATGGGCTGCTTATCCGGAGGAGTGGGCCGCGGACGGCTTTGCTGTCCCGTATTAGGACGTGATCGCTCGATGCTGTCGCAACCTCGACGCAATGGCCGCCGTTGGGGCTGCTGCGGGTGGACTTCTTCCAAGTCAAGTGGTCCATGACTCTGATGCCTCCTGGATCAGCTTGAGCGACTGGCGTTGAGGAAGGGCCTCCCCTAGGAGACCTTCCCAGATGTGGCGGATGGCATCAACGTCTGTCGTGGCCTCGATGACCAGGCCGCTGAGCTGAGTGTCGATGTACGCGACCTCAGGATGGCCTGGGACCGTGGCGAGTGCGAAGGCGCCGGCTAGGCCTCGGTGTGTGCCTACCTCGGTGCGGAGGATGTGGATCTCGATGGTGCCGGTGCGGCCGACCGTGGCCAGGTGATCGAGTTGATGGCGCATCAGCTCAGGGGTGGCGCCGACGGGGCGGTAGAGAACTGCCTCTTCGAGGATCGTGATGAGCCGCGGTGGGTTCGGGCGGCTGAGTATCTGTTGCCGGTCGATGCGGGCCGTTACTGCGCGCTGGAGCGTGTCCTTGTCGGCTGCTGGGTCGCCGGTTTTGAACATGGCGTGCGCGTAGGCGGGGGTCTGTAGTAGGCCGTCCAAGACGAGTGGTTGGTATGAGCGGAGCGTGGTGGCGGCCTGCTCGATGTCTGCCCAGGGGCGGAACCACTCGGGCAGAGTCTCTCGGGTTGCGGTCGCCTGCGCGGTTTCCAAGAGGCGGATGAGAAGGCCGGCTGTGCCGAGTGTCTCGTCGGCACGCCGGATGAGGGCGTCGCTGGGTAGGCGCCGGCCGGTCTCAACGGCGGAAATCTGGCTGTCCGAGAAGTGGATCTCTGCGCCCAGATCTTGTTGGGTTATGCCGCGAGATTCGCGTGCGATCCGCAGTTCTCTGCCCAGGGAGACCAGGGTCGGGTGTGGGGTACGTGATTGGTCGCCGATCATGGCGTACCACAGCCATTCCTCATGAATGATCTCGGATTCCCTTGCTGGCTAACGGCTTCGGACTGTCGGTCATGGGGAGTCGGAACGATTCCATCGAGCGGTGCTATCGGAAATAGTTCTTGTGGCGAGGCGGCCATGGCAGCCGGCGCGACTGGCACCTATGTCCGAGGAGAGTTGATGTCTGCGGAAACTATTGAAGGCGAGACGGAAACAAAGAGCGACGATCACCCGCTCTGGTGTGATCCGGCTGAGTGCTGGGTGGAATCGGCGGGCACGTGGCATCGATCGCGCATGGAATTCATGCAATTGAGTGATGCGTTGGGTACTCGGGTTGGGATCCGCCTGCTCAGGTGCACGTTGTTGCCGGACGTGACCTTGGTCGAGTTCGAGGCGTATGCCGTCGGCATTGAGGAGCCGGTGATGGAGCTGATCCTTGTGGAGGAAGACCTTGAGGGGTTCTCCCGGCTGCTCGGGTCCATGTCGCGCGCCCTGGGCAGGGTAAATGGCGCGGCCCGTGCTCCTTGCGATTCCGGGAGCAGAGGGAAAGGCCGGGAGAAGCCGGCTTCGAGCTTGAACCCTCAGACCAGGCGGCTTGTGTAGCCGGCTGCCACGAGGCGGCCGTATGCCATCCGGACTGAGTCGGGCATCGGCTGGGGGATTGCCCACCCGGCTTCCGCCCAGGTGTCGATGCGCTGGGTATCGCCGACCATGGTGTCGATGACCTTTTTGGCGTTGCCGATGAAGGCGAAGTAGTCGTCGATCGGCAGGGGGTGTGAAGCGCAGATGACCTCGACCTCGGGCCAGTGCTTCTTGCAAATGGAGTAGCCGCGTCGCTGCTGGTAGGGGCGGGACATGAGGGTGATGGTCTTGATGTCCTTGTAGCCCCGCTCTTCCAGCAGTTCGCGGGACAGCACGATGTTCTCGGCGGTGTGCCGGGCCTTGGTCTCGATGAGGATCGCCTCGTCGGGGACGCCGTGCGCAAGGGCGTATTCGCGGTAGTGCACGGCTTCGCCGCGTGGGAAGACCTCGACCGTAGGTGGGGCGTTCGCGCCGGTGAAGAGCAGGATCGGGTACATGCCGCGGTGGTAGAGGTCAGTGCCGATCATGGCCACGCCGATGTCGTGGCTGCCGAGCCCGATGCCGATGTCGGTCGGGCGGACTTCGTGGCCCATCTGGTGGTAGTTCCAGAGGGTCTCGACATCCTCGCGAATCTCGGCGGGGATGACGGCGGTGCTGTTCGGCATGGCGGGGCCTCCGAGCGTGGGTCAGTCGGGGATCTGGAAGTGGTAGGTCCAGGCGAAGCGGGAAGCTGCGTGGACGCCGCGGGCGAACTCGATCGGGCGTCCCTCGGCCGTGTAGGTGGTGCGGTGCAGGATCATCACCGGTTCGCCGGCGGGTAGTTGGAGCTGTTCGATCTCGTCGGGTGACGGCATCCGGGCGCAGATCGTCTCCGTCATGTTGTCCGGCTCCAAGCCCTGGCTGGTGAGGACGGCGAAACCGCCACCGCGGCCGGCCGGGCCGGCCTTCGCGTCGACGAGCGGAGTGCCCTCGACGTCTTCCGGGCGGTAGTAGCTGGTCAGGGTGTGCGTCGGGACGTTGGCTTCCTTGACCAGGCGTGCCCGCTCGTAGACCGGATCACCGACCTCCAGGCCGAGCGCTTCGGCGATATCGGCGTCCGCGGTCGTCATCCGTACCGTCTGAGTTTGGTCTCCGGGTTGCCATGGCCGGCCGGTGGCCTCGCGGTCGGCAGCGAACGCGACCAGGCCGGTGCCCTTCCACTTGCTCTTCGCGTAGCGGTCGGCGCCGAGCCGCTTCATCGGCAGGCGCGGGCGGACGACACCGGGGTCACGAGACCTTCGGCTTCGAGGATGCGTACCGCTTGGCGGACGGTCTTGATGTTGACGCCGTGCAGCGTCGCGATCTCGTCCTGCTTGGGCAGCGTGGTGCCCTCGGCGTACTCGCCTTGCAGGATCGCCGTCCGCAGGATGGCTGCCAGCTCGCGATAGCCGGTGGTCATGGTTCCTCCTCGATCGAGCGCCCTGAAGCTAGCACCTCGGAGCGCCAGTTTCTTTCTTAGGGGTAGCTCTATTGACACTGCTGACCTGCCGTGGCTCTAATAGAGCTAGCTCTAATGGTGGTGGCTGGGAGGTCGGATGTCGGCGAGCGAGATCGAGACGGGTGTCTCCGAGCGGTGCCCGGATCGGGACGAGCAGGTCAGGCATCCGCTTCCAGCCGCTGCTGTGGAGTTTCTGGTCTGTGCCTCGTGTCGGGGGTTCGGCTGGAAGTACGTGGTCAGGCGGTCGGCCATGCGCGTGATGGCCTACACCTGCGAACGGGCCGACGCGTCGTTTCGTCGGCCGTGCCTGGACTGTGGCGGCTCTGGGAAGCAGTCGCGTCCTGATGTGGCGTCGAGGCGGGCCAAGCTCGCGCCGCTTCTCTCTCCTGGCTCGCAACAGGAGTAGGAAGGCCCGCCTCGGCGCCCTTCGCCATTCCGGCTTCGGTGGAGGGTGCGATGGAACCCAAAGTCGGCGACGTTCTGATCGTCGATCGGCAAGCGTCGGTGCAGTTCAACGGCGCCAATGCATTGATTCTGCGGGTGATCTCGGTGTCCGACCGGGCGACCTACGACGGATGGGCCTGGGTTCTCGGCTACGTCGTCGACCCCGTAACTGGTGAAGCGACCGTACGACGAGAGGTCTTCGTGCTCCGCGGTGGTCTACGACGTGCTGCGCCGGAGCGACGACCGATGAGGAAGGTTGAGCGATGACGGTCTACCTGACCGCTGAGGCGCGCTCCGAACTGCGGGAGGCGCAGCGCCAGTTGGATCGGCATACCGATCTCGCCAGCGACGGGCGGTGCCCGGTCTGCGATCTTGAAGGGCCGTGTCCGCTGCGGCGCGCGGCGTTGCGGGTGTTCGGTCGCTACTTGCGGTTGCCGGCGCGGCGGCCCGGCGCCACTCGCCCGCAGCTGATCGGGCTTCGCAGAGTTGGCGTCCGGACGGAGTGGTTCGGCGTTCAAGTGGTTGAAGAGCCCTCCGACGCGTGACGGTTCTTGCCTGCTCATGTGCATCAGGTTTAGTGTCTTGTGTTGTCAAGTGGGTTGTTGATCCGGACGGGGTGTGTGTGAGCGCGTACGAGGTGCCGACGCCGAAGTACCTGCGGGTGCTCAACACGATCCGTGAGCGCATCGAGAGCGACACGTACCCGCCGGGGACCTCGCTGCCGTCGGAGAACACGCTTGCCAAGGAGTTCGGGGTCGCGCGGCCGACCGTGTTGAAGGCGCTGGGCATCCTGCGTCAGGACGGGTGGATCGAGTCGCAGCAGGGCAAGGGGCACTTCGTGCGTGGCCGGCCGTCCGCGTCCGGTGTCTCGCCGCAGTATGCGCGGGAAGCGTTGTATCTGGATGAGACCGTTTCCACAAACGTCGTGCACGTCGGGCCGGTGCTAGCTCCGCCGCGGATTGCGGCTTCGCTGCACATCCCGAACGAGACGCCGGTCTACGTGCGGCACCGGATCACGGTGTCGGAGTTCGGGCCGGTTGACATGGTGTCGACGTACGTTCCGGTGGATGTGGCGGTCGGCACCGACATCATCAAGCCGGACCCGATTGCCGGCAGCCTCCTTGACCACATCAACCGGGTACGCGGCATCCGCGGGGACTACGTGATCGAGCAGCTGACCGCTCGCCGCGTCACCGAGAGCGAGGCCGGCTGGCTTGAGGTGCCGTACGACGAGTCCGTGATCAGCACCGTGATCACGGTGTATCAGTCGTCGGGTGAGGCCGTGCTGTCGTCCCAATTGGTGATGCCCGGTTCGCGGCACGAGATCGACGACGCATATCCGCTGCCCTAGCTCAGCAGCTTCATGCCCTGCCGCCTCGCTAGGGGCAGTGTGTGCATGAGTGCGTTCCCGCGTCGAGTTCGGCCAGGTAGTAGGCGGTGCTTCGAGCTGTGCCCGTGATGTGTGCACGGCCAGTCGCCCGCTCGACCACGATTGGCGCGTTTCCCACGGTGGCGTCCATGAAGTTGCCGGTCCGGACGTACTTCGCGGAGTTGTAGTAGAGCACCCAGCCGATCGGGTGTTCCTCGACGTTGACGATGGCCAAGGGCGGTGTGCCGGGCTCGGTCGCATCGTGAGCCAGAATCGCTTCCGCGATCTGCCGCGCCCGCTCCTCGTCGATCATTAAGGCACCCTACGTGCGGCGTCCACGCAGACGGAAGCCGCTCGTCAAGCCGGGATCGAAGCGCCCGGATGTGCGTGATCTGAAAACCAAATCTCGTTTCTTGCTTGTGTGCACAAGTCGGCCTAGCTTGTTTGCATAACCGGTCATCACTTGGATGGCTGTGTAGCAAGGAGGCTGGTTCGTGGTTCCGCTGACGTTGAAGGTGCCGGTGCCGTCCGAGTACGTGTTTCCGCGCGGGGCGCTCTGCCTGGGGGTGGATGCGCAGGTCGACTTTGACCGGCGTGGGGAGGCGGACAACCAGGCGCGGGACAAGGAGACGGGGGAGCGGGTCTGGGTCGTCAAGGTCATGGACCTGGACCCGGAGGCCGGGAAGTTCGGGCGGACGACCGAGGTGAAGGTGAAGGTCGTGGCGCCGCATCAGCCGGTGCCGCCGGCGTCGAGCGTGCCGGGTTACCCGCCGGCGGTGGAGTTCGACGGGCTGACGATCACGCCGTATGTGGACGGGAACCGCTGTGGCGGGTCGTCGAGTAAGTGCCGGGCGCGGATGGCGTATTCGCTGCGCGCTACCGGGATGCGTGCCGCGGGCGTCGTGCCCGGCGCGGCTGCTACTTGAACAGATGTTGACGCGGGGCGGGCCGTCCTCCGACCAAAGACTTCGGCCCGGCCCCGCGCTGCCAACCCATACCCCTCGAAAGGAGTGGGGCTGTGAAGCCCACGGTAGACGAGGCTGCCCCGATGCAGTCGATCGGCGCGCAGCTGTCGGCGTTACTGGGTGCCATGCCGGACCGAAACGCGAGTGACCACGAACGGGCGGCCTGGTTCGACGCGAAGGCTGACCTGCTGGAGCGCGTCGGCACCGTGGAAGCCGTCGAGCTGGCGGGCACGGCGCGGGAGACCGCGGCCCGGCTGCGCGGTTCGGAGGTAGCGTGATGACCACGGCCACGCTGTTCACGATCGTCGGGCTGCACTGCGGTGCCCGGTCGACGGTCTCCGCGATGTGGTGCATGTACTGCGAGTCCTGGGTGAAGCCGCGCCGGTTCGACCCGAAGCGGATGTGCTGCCGTCGCTGCCGGGCGCGGCTGGGCCGGCCGGTGTGGCGGTGGTCGCTGTGACCGTCCGTCGTGTTGTCGTGCGGAAGCTGGCGGCGCTGGGGATCGCGGTCGTCCGGCACGTCTACGTCTCGTCCCCGGTCGACGTGCTGCGGGTGGCGGCCCTGGTGGAGATCTCCGCTGCCGCCGCCTCCCTCGCCCGGACCATCGTCAAGCTCAACCACCTCGACCCGGCCAGCATCGCGCCCTACGTCTCCGATCCGGGCGACATGCGCGCGGTCCTCGGCCGGGGCCGGTGGCTGCCGACCATGATCCGGCACGTGCCCGAGACCAACACCAAGCCGGGCCAGCACAGCCGGCAGCCGGCACCGGAGCCCGCACAGCACGCGGATCAGATCGCGCTGTTCCCCGACACCGGGGCGACGTCATGCCACTGATCAACGTCATCCCAGGCGACAAGATCCCGCCCGCGCCGATGAACGTCCGGGTACCCGTATGGCGGGTGCCCGGCTGGCTCCTCGTCCTATGGTGGACGCTCCGCGGCACCTTCCACGCGACCGTGCTCGCGGTCCGCTACTGGTGGCTGACCGGCCCGGCCGCGCTGGCCGCCTGGATCTGGGTGGACTTCGGCTGGCAAACCCTGCTCGTGGTGCTCGCCACGCTGGCGGCGGGCGGTGCGGCGTGGTGGCGGTGGCATCGGGCGACTTGGCAACGGTTCGTGTGGTGGCCGCTGCTGGGCCGGTGGCGGCGGCTGTTCGTCTACCGGCGCAGCTGGGCGCCGGCCATGGCGACCTGCGGGCTGGCAACCGCGTTCGGCGGGGACAAGTATGTCCCGCAGCTCCTCGGCGTCCGCGCCACCGAGTTCGGCGACGAAGTGACCGTACGGATGCTGCCCGGCCAGCACCCGGACGACTGGGGCAAAGCTGCACCGCGCCTGGCCTACACGTTCCGCGTCCGGGACGGCCGCGCTCGCACGCATCGCCGTCCCGACCGGATCGTTCTGGTCTTCCTGCGCCGCGATCCGCTGGCAGAGACGATCGCACCGATTGCGACTCCCACGAGCCTCGACCTCGCCCGGCTGCCGCTCGGCGTTCAGGAGAACGGCGACGCGTACGCGCTGCGGCTCGCCGGGTCGCATGTGCTGGTCGGCGGGGCGACGAACGCAGGCAAGGGCTCGGTGATCTGGGCGCTGATCGCCGCGCTCGCCGGCGGCATCCAACAACGGCTCGTCGAGCTGTGGGTCTTCGACCCGAAGGGCGGCATGGAACTGGCCGGCGGCCTCCCGCTGTTCACCCGCTTCGTCTACGACACCGCCGAGACCATGGCCGGCGCCCTGGAAGACGCCGTGGTGCGCATGCGGGCACGCGCCAACCGGCTCCGCGGCATCACCCGCCAGCACACCCCGACCCCCGGCGACTCGCTGATCGTCATCGTGATCGACGAGCTGGCCGCGCTCACCTCCTACATCTCCGACCGCAAGGTCCGCGACCGCATCCGCGAGTCCCTGTCGCTGCTGCTGTCCCAGGGCCGCGCGGTCGGCGTCCACGTCATCGCCGCACTCCAGGACCCGCGCAAGGAGGTGCTGCCGTTCCGCGACCTGTTCCCGACCCGGATCGCACTCCGACTCACCGAGGCCGAGCAAGTGGACCTCATCCTCGGCGACGGCGCCCGCAACCGTGGCGCACTCGCCGACGAGATCCCGGAGACCTCACCCGGCGTCGCCTACGTAGCGCTCGACGGCGTGCGTGAGCCGGTCCGGGTCCGGTTCGCCTACCACTCCGACAGCGACATTCAAGACCTCTGCCACCGGTACGGATACGCGCAGGTCGTCGAGGGCGAGATCGTGGAGGGGGACCGATGACCCGAGCCGAACGCTTCGAAGGCATCGTCCTGGTCGCCATCCTGCTGACCGTGGGCACGCTCGCCGGCGCAGCGTCGTTCACGCACGTCCACGACTGGACCATGGACAACAGCCCCGCCGGTACGCCGGACTGGTTCGGCTGGGCCAACGCCGCGATCTCCGAACTCCTCCCGATCGCCGCACTGCTCACCATCCGCGCCCGGCGGCGGGCCGACAAGCCGACCCGCTACCCGATGTTCCTGCTCATCTGCGGCGTCGCGCTGTCGCTGTCGGCACAGCTCGCGGTCGCCAAGCCGGGCATCTCCGGCTGGCTGCTGTCCGCCGTACCGGCGCTGGCCTTCATGGGCCTGTCCAAGCTCGTCCTCTCCGGGACGCCGGCCAAGCACTTGGGGCCGGTGCAGGTCGAAGCGGCGGCCGAGAAACCCGCATCGGATGCAACCGAGCTGGGGCCGGAAATGCCGGTGCGTCGTCCTGGCGTCGTGCCGGTTCCGTCAACGGCGTTCGCGTCTCGCGTGTCGGCGCCGGTTGTCGGTCAGGCGGTGCCGTTTTGAGGAGGAGGCGGGTGCTCCTCCGGCAGGGGCGGACGGACGTGCCTCAAGTCCCTGGGGTCGCTCGCGCCGTATCGAGCGAAGTTACGCCGGCCATCGGTGAGGCTCAGGGCACGGTTCGGTCCGCCGCGAACCTCGTCGGCGTCGTGAGCGTCCTGCCCGTCGTCCTCCCAGAAACAGACGTCGCAAATCTCGAAGCCTCCGCGCTCTCCAAGGGTCAGGTAGCCGCAGCACGGACATGCGTACGGTCCGCCGCTGCGTGGGAGATCCACGTTCACGAAGGGTTCGGTGCCGAAGTTGTCCACGGCGGCAGAGTCGCACGAGCAGGTACAGGCGGCGAGGCGAATAGGCATGTCTGAGGTGACCGACATGCCCCGTCCGGGTTCGCGGGCCGCGCGGATGCGGCAGCCGCTCGCCAAGGAAGCGCTCAAGCAGCTCGCGGAGAACAACGGCGTCTGCGTACGCCCGGTCGTCCTGCGCCGCACCGACACGTTCACCGGCGTCACGGAGATCGTCGAAGTGCCGTGCGGCGCGACTCTCGCCGCGAAGTGCAAGCCGTGCGCCGAGCGCGGCCGGCGGCTGCGCATCCAGCAGATCCGGGAAGGCTGGCACCTCGCGGACGAGCCCGCGATCGACCCGGACCCGCCCGCGGCGGATGTGCTCGACCTGGTGGCGCGGCGGGCACATCTGGAGTTCGACCGGGAAGCGGTCAACTACCAGCCGATGACCCCGGACGAGCGGGCCGCGCAGATCACCGGCCTGGATGAGGAGATCGCCCAGGCTGACGAGCTGCTGGCCGAGACAAATCTCCGCGGCCACCTCACCCCACGCGACCGGGACGACCGCCCCCGGCGGAAACGGTCTACCAAGCGGCGCCAGGACTCCCCAGACCTCCCGCGCCTGCCCGTCGACGGCCGCACAGTCGGCCGTGCCTTCGCCGGCCGGGAGGGCAAGACCTACCGGCCGTCGATGCTCGTCACGCTGACCCTCGACTCGCACGGGCCGGTCCACTCGCACATCCGGCGCGGCGCCTACGTCGTCCCGTGCGAGTGCGGCGCCCGGCACGGCCAGTACGACCCGGAACTCGGCACACCGGTCGACCTCGACACCTACGACTACCGGCGGGCCGCACTCGACGCGATCCACTTCGCGCGCGTGATGGACCGCTGGTGGCAGAACCTCCGCCGGGCGGCCGGTTGGAACGTTCAATATGCCGGTGCCGTCGAGCTGCAACGGCGTCTCGCTCCGCATGCGCACTTCGCGATCCGCGGCACCATTCCGCGGCGGCTGCTCAAGCAGGTAGCGGCGGCCACCTACCACCAGGTGTGGTGGCCGTCCTTCGACCGCCCGACGTACACGGTCGACAAGCCGCCGGTCTGGGACGCCGACCAGGCGGCCTACGTCGACCCGAAGACCCGCGTCCCGCTACCGACGTGGGCTGAGGCCCTGGACGCGATCGACGAAGACCCCGCCTACGTCGCCCGGCTCGGCCGCATCGACGCACGCGGGATCGAGTCCGGCACTAAGGACGCCGAGCGCGCGATCCGCTACGTGACGAAGTACGTCACCAAAGACCTGACCGAGCACGCCACCCCGAAGACCGACCCGCAGCGCGCGCACTTTGACCGGCTCCACGCCGAGCTGTCCACGCTTCCGTGCTCGCCGACGTGCGCGAACTGGCTGCTCTACAACGTCCAGCCGGACGGCGCGAAACCCGGCCTCACGCCGGGCCGCTGTTCCGGCAAGGTCCACCAGCGCTCGACGCTCGGCTTCACCGGCCGCCGCGTCCTGGTGTCTCGGCAGTGGTCCGGCAAGACCCTCGCCGACCACCGCGCGGACAACCGCGCCTGGGTCCGCGCGGTCCTGGCCGGTGACCTGGCGGACACCGAGGACGGCCAGAGCGCGACCGAGCAGACCGATCCCAAGCGCTTCCGCTTCGAGCTGGCCAGACCGGACGACCCGGATGTCCTCCCGCTCGAACATCGCGTCCTGCGCGCTGTCTCGGCTCGCATCCGATGGCGCGCACAGCTCGACACCGCCCGGACCCAAGCCGCATGAACCCACAAGGAGGCACCCGCATGATCGACGAGCTGTTGACCCCGATCGAGGTCGCCGCTCGCCTCAAGTCCACCACCCGATTCGTGCGCCGGCTCGTCTCCGAGCGCCGCATCGCCTACGTCAAGGTCGGCCGGCTGGTCCGCTTCGACCCGGCCGACGTCGAGACCTACATCCGCAACCAGCGAATCGAGCCGACCGACCGCGCGCAGATCCGCGCCTGGCTGAGGGGTGCCACCTGATGGCGAACAAGGAAGGCCACCGCCGTTTCGGCAGCATCCGCAAGCTTCCGTCCGGCCGCTACCAGGCGCGCTATCGCGGCCCGGACGGCATCATGCGCACGGCTCCGCACACATTCGAGACGAGCCGTGACGCGGACCGCTGGCTGACAGTCGTCGAGTCGGAAATCATCAAGGGGGAGTGGCAGCCACCCGAGGAGAAGGAGATCCGTCTCGCCCCCTACGGCCGGCGCTGGATCTCGGAACGCACGCTTCAACCTCGTACCCGCGAGGGTTATGAAGATCTTTTCCGCCTGCACGTCGTGCCCGACCTCGGCGACACCGCGCTCGGCGACATCACCCCGGCGGCGATCCGCTCCTGGCGTCGCCAGCTCCTCAAGCGCGGCACCACCGAGCCCCAGGCGGTCAAGGCCTACTCCCTGCTCCGCGCGATCCTCAACACCGCGATCAAGGAAGACGAGATCATCCGGCAGAACCCGTGCCGCATCCCCGGCTATGACCGCTACCACACCCCCGAGCGCCCGACCGCAACCGTCGCCCAGGTGCTCGCGCTCGCTGCCCAGATGCCCGACCGCTTCAGCGCCCTGATCATCACGGCAGCATTCTCCGGCGCCCGCTGGGGCGAACTGGTCGCGCTGCGACGCGCGGACTACGACCCAACGACCGGCACGCTCCGAATCCACCGCAAGCTCGCCGCACTCAAGGGCGAACTGATCTTCGGTCCACCCAAGTCCGCCGCTGGCCGCCGCGCCGTCACTCTTCCGGCAATCGCCAAAGCCGCCCTCGAAGAACACCTGAAGGAGCACGTCGACGCCGGAGACGAGGCGCTCATCTTCACCGGCGACAAGGGCGCCCTACTGCGCACCGGCAACTTCCGCCGCGCAGTGAAGTGGGAGACCGCACTCAAGAACGCGAAGATGCCGGACGGCTTCCACTTCCACGACTTGCGCCACACCGGCAACACCCTCGCCGCCTCAACCGGCGCCAGCACCCGCGAGCTGATGGTCCGGATGGGCCAGTCCAGCATGCGGGCCGCACTGATCTACCAGCACGCAACGAACGAACGCGACCGCGAGATCGCCAACGACATGGACAAGCGCATCGCCAGGGCAACCAAGCCCAAGAAGCCCAAGAAGCAGACCTAGTGGCACGCCAATGGCACGTGAATGGCACGCAAGATCAACCACGCCGAAACAGCAACCAACCGGAACGTGGGGGTCCGGGGGCTCGGCCCCCGGGTGGCATGCGGAACGCCCAGGTCAACGCACTCCGTTGACACAGTGACCCCAAGTGGAGCGGACGACGGGAATCGAACCCGCGTAATCAGTTTGGAAGACTGAGGCTCTACCATTGAGCTACGTCCGCGCGCCCCGCCCGTAACGGCCGGTGCCGCCCTAGACTACCCACTCCCCCCGATCTTCCCAAGCCGGTATCCCCCTCGCCACACCGGAACCTCCCCGGCCCGCCGCGCCGATGCGTGCGCACGGCGCTTACACTCGAAGCGCCACGGGGTGTGGCGCAGCTTGGTAGCGCACTCGCTTTGGGAGCGAGGGGCCGTGGGTTCAAATCCCGCCACCCCGACGACAGGATGACCCGGGTTTCAAACCCGGGCGCGAGCGTGCCGCGACGACGGCCTAAACTCGCGAGAGCGACGGCGCGTAACGCCGGCGTGTCTGCAGACGAAACAGTGGCAGACCGCAGACAGAGCGCAGACGCCCAGGACAGCGGACACGCCGCACATCACCCAGATCCATCAAGGAGTACGCCTGTGAAGAGCACCGTCGAGACTCTGAGCCCGACTCGGGTGCGGCTCGCCATCGAGGTGCCGTTCGCCGAGCTCGAGCCGAGCCTGAAGAAGGCGTACCGGGAGATCGCGTCTCAGGTGCAGATCCCCGGCTTCCGCCGCGGCAAGATCCCGGCGGCGGTCATCGACCAGCGGGTCGGCCGGGAGACCGTGCTGAACGAGGCCGTCAACGAGGCGATCCCGGCGCAGCTGTTCGCGGCCGTGCAGGAGCACGACGTCAAGCTGCTCGGCCGGCCCGAGGTCAACGTGACCGAGTTCGCGGACAACGAGCCGCTGAAGTTCACCGCCGAGGTGGACGTGCGGCCGGAGCTGACGATCCCGGACCTGTCCGGCATCGAGGTCGAGGTCGACGAGCTGGTGATCGGTGACAGCGAGATCGACGAGCAGGTCAGCAACCTGCGCGAGCGGTTCGCCACGCTGAAGACGGTCGAGCGGCCGGCTGCCGAGGGCGACTACGTGCAGCTCGACCTGAACGCGACGGTCGACGGCGTCGAGGTGCCGGGCGGTTCCGCGTCCAACATCTCGCACGAGGTCGGCTCGCAGCAGCTGCTCCCGGGTCTGGACGAGGTTCTGGTTGGCCTGTCCGCCGGTGAGTCCGCCACGTTCACCACGAAGCTGGTCGGCGGCGACTTCGCCGGTCAGGACGCGGAGGTCTCCACCACGGTCCGCACCGTGAAGGAGAAGGAGCTGCCCGCGCTCGACGACGACTTCGCGCAGCTGGCCAGCGAGTTCGACACGCTGGAGGAGCTGAAGGGCGACGTCCGTGAGCGGGTCACCCGGGTCAAGAAGGTCGAGCAGATCTACGCGGCCCGTGACAAGGTGCTGGCGCAGATCGTCGAGGCCGCCGAGATCCCGGCGCCGGAGGGCGTCGTGAAGGACGCGGTGGAGCAGCGCAAGGCCGCGATGACCGACCAGCTGGAGCGCATCGGCGCGTCGCTGGAGGACTACCTCGCCTCGGAGGAGAAGACCGAGGAGCAGATCGACACCGAGCTGCAGGAGGCCGCGACCGAGGGCGTCAAGATTCAGCTGCTGCTCGACACGATCGCGGAGGCCGAGCAGGTCCAGGTCTCCGACGACGAGTTCGGCCACGAGATCATGCACCGCGCGCAGCGGGCCGGCATGCAGCCCCAGCAGTACTACGACCAGCTCGCCCGCTCGGGTGAGGCGCAGGCCGTCTTCGGTGACGTGCGTCGCGGGAAGGCGCTGCAGATCGTGCTGGAGCGTGTGACGATCAAGGACACCGCGGGCAACCCGGTGACGCTCGAGGCGATCCAGGACGAGCACCACCACGTGCACTAAAGGCACGGAAACCCAGAGCCGCCGCGGGTACGCGTACCCGCGGCGGCTCTGGTTCTTCTGAGGGCAGAAGGCGTGCGCTTACAGCGAACAGTGCCCCATGCACGGACGAAGTGCCCCAATGACGGGCTAGGGTCGGTCCTACGACGGACAACAGCGAAGGGCTGCCATGACCGACTTGCATCTCAATGCGTCGCCTCTGGCCAGAGGCGGCGGCGACCTCGCCGGTGGCCTTGACGACTCGGTCTACAACCGGCTGCTGAAGGAGCGGATCATCTTTCTGGGCAGCGAGGTGACCGACTCGGTCGCCAACCGCCTCTGCGCCCAGCTGCTGCTGCTCGCGGCGGAGGATCCGGAGCGCGACATCCACTTCTGGATCAACTCGCCCGGTGGCTCGGTCTACGCCGGCATGGCGATCTACGACACCATGCAGTGGATCGACAACGACGTCTCGACCGTCGCGATGGGCATGGCGGCCTCCATGGGCCAGCTGCTGCTCTGTGCCGGCACGAAGGGCAAGCGCTACGCGCTGCCGCACGCGCGGATCATGATGCACCAGCCGTCCGGTGGCCTCGGCGGCACCGCGGCGGACATCGCGATCCAGGCGGAGCAGATGCTCTACACGAAGCGCATGTTCCAGGAGCGCGTCGCGTTCCACACCGGGCAGACGCAGAGCACGATCGAGGCCGACTCGGACCGGGACCGCTGGTTCACGTCCGCGGAGGCCAAGGACTACGGCTTCATCGACAAGGTGATCACCGGGGCGACGCAGGTCCCCGAGGGCGCCGGAACGCTGAACTGAGGAAGGCGACAATGACGGACATGACACTTCCCCCGCGGTTCGCTCCGGTGCACAACCGGTACGTGCTTCCTTCTTTCGTCGAGCGCACGTCGTACGGGGTGAAGGAGTCCAACCCGTACAACAAGATGTTCGAGGACCGGATCATCTTCCTCGGCGTCCAGGTGGACGACGCCTCGGCGAACGACGTGATGGCCCAGCTGCTGACGCTGGAGTCGACGGACCCGGATCGCGACATCACGATGTACATCAACTCGCCCGGTGGCTCGTTCACGGCCATGACGGCGATCTACGACACCATGCAGTACGTGCGCCCCGACATCGTCACGGTCTGCCTGGGCCAGGCGGCGTCCGCGGCCGCGATCCTGCTGGCGGCGGGCACCCCGGGCAAGCGCATGGCGCTGCCGCACTCGCGGGTGATAATCCACCAGCCGGCCACCGAGGGTGGCTACGGTCAGGGTTCGGACATCGAGATCCAGGCCCGGGAGATCCTCCGCATGCGTTCGCAGATGGAGGAGATGCTGGTCCGGCACACCGGCCGGTCCGCCGATCTGGTCACCAAGGACATCGACCGTGACAAGATCATGACCGCGGAAGAGGCCAAGGAGTACGGGATCGTCGACACGGTCCTGGCGAACCGGAAGAAGAGCGGCCTGATCGGGGTCGGCGCTTCCAGCTAGACCCAGCGCCCGCGACGGAGGCCAGCCGCAGGTAGGTTACTGTGGCTGGTCTTCACTGTGGTTGCTTCGAAGATACGCACTGAAATCGGGCAAACGGCGTCAAACCTCCAGTGGGGGCGACCCGCTAGCCTGGTTGGTCTCTGACACGCCAGTTTTGGGGGTCGGAGAAACGCCCCCGCAGGGGGTAACGTCGAGGCCGCACCGCTAAACATCGCGGTCCGGTGGACGATCGAATACCGTTGAGCGAAGACCGTTTGACCAGGTCGTCCTCAGGCCAGGGTTGGGAGTTTCCAGCCGATGAGCGCAGGGAGAGCGTAGGTGGCACGGATCGGTGACGGCGGCGACCTACTGAAGTGCTCCTTCTGTGGAAAGTCGCAGAAGCAGGTCAAGAAGCTCATCGCGGGCCCCGGGGTCTACATCTGCGACGAGTGCATCGATCTCTGTAACGAGATCATCGAGGAGGAGCTGGCCGAGTCCGGCGAGGTGAAGTGGGAAGAGCTTCCCAAGCCGATGGAGATCGTCCAGTTCTTGGATCAATATGTGGTGGGCCAGGAGAGCGCCAAGCGCGCGCTCGCCGTCGCGGTCTACAACCACTACAAACGGATCCAGGCGGAGGCGAACGGCGCCCCCGGCTCCGGCAGCGAGCAGATCGAACTCGCCAAGTCGAACATCATGTTGATCGGCCCGACCGGCTGCGGCAAGACGCACCTGGCGCAGACGCTGGCCCGCATGCTCAACGTCCCGTTCGCGATCGCCGACGCCACGGCGCTGACCGAGGCCGGCTACGTCGGCGAGGACGTGGAGAACATCCTCCTCAAGCTGATCCAGGCCGCTGACTACGACATCAAGCGCGCCGAGACCGGCATCATCTACATCGACGAGGTCGACAAGATCGCCCGCAAGTCGGAGAACCCGTCGATCACGCGCGACGTCTCCGGCGAGGGCGTCCAGCAGGCCCTCCTGAAGATCCTCGAGGGCACCACGGCGAACGTTCCGCCCCAGGGCGGCCGCAAGCACCCGCACCAGGAGTTCATCCAGATCGACACCACGAACGTGCTGTTCATCTGCGGTGGCGCGTTCGCCGGCCTGGACCGGATCGTCGAGTCCCGGATCGGCGCCGGCGGCGTCGGCTTCGGGGCGAATCTGCGCAGCATCCGCGACCGCGACACCGACGACATCATGTCCAAGGTGATGCCGGAGGACATGCTGAAGTTCGGCCTGATCCCCGAGTTCATCGGCCGTCTGCCGGTCTTCACCACGGTGCGCAACCTCGACCGCGAGGCACTGGTCAGCATCCTCACCGAGCCCCGCAACGCGCTCGTCCGCCAGTACCAGCGGCTCTTCGAGCTCGACGGCGTCGAGCTGGAGTTCGAGCAGGAGGCGCTGAACGCGATCGCGGACCAGGCCATGCTCCGCGGCACCGGCGCCCGCGGCCTGCGCGCCATCATGGAAGAGGTCCTGCAGAACGTGATGTACGAGGTGCCGTCGAACCCGGACGCCGCCCGCGTGCTCATCACCAAGGGCGTCGTCCTGGAGAACGTCAACCCGACCATCGTCCCGCGCGAGTTCACCGGCCGCCGTGCCCGCCGCGAGCGCGAGGAGAAGTCGGCCTGACCGCCCCGCACGACACGCACGCCCCGGCGTTCACGCCGGGGCGTTTGTCGTCGCTGCTGGACCACGTGGCCCACGGCGGGCGCCTGCCCACCGAGCCGTTCCTGGAGATCGTCCCGCCGCCGTCCGCTCGCGACTTCGCCGTGCTCTCCTTCCCGGCGCACGTGGTGATCGCCGCCCCGGTCACGCTGGACTGGGTGACCGCACACCTCCCGGACTCCGGCGACGAGTTCTCCGAGCCGATGAACCCGCCGTTCCTGCACGCGCTCGAACGCCACCTCGGCCGCCGCGTCAACAACATCGACCAGATGCTCGTCGCCCCCGCGCTGCCCGGCCCGCCCCCGCTCGCACTGACTGAGATCACCGACCACACGCATCCCCGGGTACGCCACGCGGTCGGCTACCGCGACCACGTCCGGGTCTACGCCGCCACCGGGGGACTGCTCACCGTCGGCCGGGGCCTGGCCGGCCGGTGGGAGCTCTCCATGGAGGTTCTCCCGGAGCACCGCAACGCCGGCCTCGGCCGCGCCCTGGTCACCGCCGCTCGCCACCTGATCCCCGCCGGTGCGCACGTCTGGGCGCAGATCTCCCCGGGTAACGCGGCCAGCACCCGCACGCTGCTGGCCGCCGGCTTCACCCCGGTCGGTGCCGAGGCGATCCTGCAAACGCCCCTGGTAGACGCGCCGGGAGCGCCGTAGGCTCGGCTGCATGCGAGTCGCCGTGTGCCAGCTCAACGCCCGTGCGGACCGCGCCGCCAACCTGGCCGTCGCCCGCGACCTTCTCACCCGCGCCGCGGACGCCGGTGCCGACCTCGCGGTCCTCCCTGAATACACGGACTACCTCGGCCCCGCCGCTGGTGCCCCGAAACCCGAGCCGGTCGACGGCGAATACGCCACGTTCTTCGCCGACGCCGCCCGCGACCTCGGCATCTGGGTCCACGCCGGCTCCTTTCACGAGGCCGGCCCCGACCCGGACCACATCTACAACACCAGCCTCGTGTTCAACCGCACCGGCGAGCTGGCCGCCACCTACCGCAAAATCCACCTCTACGACGTGGAGATCCCCGGCAAGGTCTCCTTCCACGAGTCACGCACGGTCGCCGCAGGCACCACCCCGGTCGTCGTCGACGTCGAGGGCATCGGCCTCGGCCTGTCGATCTGCTACGACTTGCGCTTCCCCGAGCTCTACCGCCGCCTCGCCGCCGACGGCCAGGCCAAACTGCTGGTGGTCCCGGCCGCCTTCATGGCACACACCGGCCGCGACCACTGGGAAGTCCTGCTCCGCGCCCGCGCCATCGAAAACCAGTGCTACGTCCTCGCCGCCGGCCAGATCGGCAACCACGAGCCGTCCCGCACCTGCTTCGGCCGCAGCATGATCATCGACCCGTGGGGCACCGTCCTCGCCCAGGCCCCGGACACCACCACCATCGCCATCGCCGACCTCGACCTCCCCCGCCTCGACACGATCCGTCTGGAACTCCCCAGCCTGGCCAACCGCCGCCTCTAACCGCGCAAACCGATATTCCCACTCCCGGCGTGGCGCGGCCCGCACGCTCCCGCGGGCAAACCTCGCCGAGGCCTCCGACTCCGCTGGCACTCCGCTCCGCCCGCGGCATCGGAGCCGGTTCCGCCGTGGTCCCGCAAAAACCCGCGCGTCCGGCGGCACTCAACTCCCGGCCCCGACCTCGGTTCGCACAACCGAGGCGCCGCACGGCCTCGTCTCTCGCGGGATTCCCGGCCCCCGGCTGCGCAGCCCGAATCATGCGACCGGTGATGCGGTTCGTGCCGTGCCGCTGGTGATGCGCCGTTGCGTCGCGCGGGTGGTACTGCTGCGCGGCTTGCGTCGCGCGCCGGCGCTGCGCTGCTTGGGTCCGCAGCCCGCTTCACGCAGCCCGCGTCACGCAGCCCGCGTCACACGGTGCGCGTCACGCGGCCCGCGCCACGGCTTTGCGTGTCGCGGGCCGCGTAACTCTGTCGGCACTACGCGATCCTGCTTGCCGATGATGCCTGCGGTCAGTGGACCAGTGCCGGTTCGGCGTCCGGGTCGTGGATCGGGCGGCCGGACGGCAGCAGCAATCCGCAGGTGATCGCGCCGACCGCGAAGAACGCGGCCGTCCACCAGAAGGCGGTGTGGTAGCTGGCCAGCTGGGACTGGATGATCGCGTCCGCGGTCGGCTGACGGCCGGTCAGGTAGTCCGCCGCGGCGGAGGCCGCGAGCGTGTTCAGCAGTGCGGTGCCGATGGAGCCGCCGACCTGCTGGGACGTGTTCACCGTGGCGGAGGCGACACCGGCGTCGGCCGGATCGACGCCGGACGTGGCGGTGCTCATCGCCGGGGCGATGATCAGGCCGAAGCCGAGACCGAGCGTGATCAGCGGCGGGAGTACGTGGGCGGCGTAGGCGGAGTCGGCCTCCAGGAGCGTCATCCACACCATGCCGAGGCCGGACAGCACCATGCCGAGCGTGACCAGCGGGCGGGCGCCGAACCGGCGGACCAGGACGGCGTTGCCGGTGGTCGCGGCCAGCATGGTGCCGCCGATCTGGGGGAGGAACGCCAGGCCGGTCTCGACCGGGCTGTATCCGCGTACGGCCTGCAGGTAGTACGTGAGGAACAGCGAGACGCCGAAGATGCCCGCACCGGAGACCGCCACCGCGATGTACGAGCCGGCGCGGCCACGGTCGAGGATGACGCGCAGCGGCAGCAGTGGATGCGGCACGCGGGTCTGCAGGACGACGAAGACCGCGACGAGGACGACGCCGGCGGCCAGGAAACCCCAGCACATCGGGTCGGACCAGCCCTCGGTCTCGGCGTTGGCGAAGCCGTAGACCAGGCCGAACAGGCCGGCCGACACGGTGATCACGCCGGGGATGTCGAGCGCGGGCCGGTGCGCCGGCCGCTGGCGGCTGAGGAACGCGACACCACCGGCGAACGCGACGGCCGCGAAGATCAGGTTGACGTACAGGCACCACCGCCAGGACAGGTGCTCGGTGAGCACTCCGCCGAGGAGCAGCCCGATGCCGCCGCCACCGCCGGCGAGCGCGCCGAAGATGCCGAACGCTTTGCCGCGCTCGGCGGGATCGGTGAACGTGGTGGTGAGCAGCGACAGCGCGGCCGGGGCGAGCAGCGCGCCGAAGATGCCCTGCAGCGCGCGGGCAGCCACCAGGGTCTCGAAGTTGGGCGCGGCGCCGCCGAGCGCGGACGCGATGGCGAAGCCGGCGAGGCCGGTCAGGAACGTGTTCTTGCGGCCGAACAGGTCGGCGATCCGGCCGCCGAGCAGTAGCAGACTGCCGAACGCCAGCGCGTACGCGGTGATGACCCACTGCCGGTCCGCGTCGGAGAAGCCGAGGTCCTGCTGGGCTGTCGGTAGCGCGATGTTCACGATGGTGGCGTCGAGTACCACCATGAGCTGGGCGACGCCGAGCACGGCGAGGATCAGCCAGCGGCGGCCGTGGGCCGTCTCGGTCATGGGATTCCTTCGGGAGAAGTGGAGATGCGTTCTCCAGTTTAACGACAAGTTGAGGCACCATCTCCACTTATTGCTAGACTCGTCACATGGCCGCCAAACCGCTGCGCCGGGATGCCGAGCTGAACCGCCAGCGGATCCTCCAGGCGGCCCGTGAGCTGTTCGCCGCTCAGGGCCTCGACGTGACGCTCGACGACATCGCCCACCACGCTGGTCTCGGCGTCGGCACCGTCTACCGGCGCTTTCCCACCAAGGACGCGCTGGTCGAGGCGCTGTTCGAGTCGAAGATGGCCCGGCTGGCGCAGATCGCCGAGAACGCCGCGGACGAACCCGACCCGGCCGTGGCGCTGGACCGTTGGCTCCGCGCGGTCGCCGACCTGCAAGCCGGCGACCGCGGGTTGCGCGAGGTCATGCTCGGCGGCCGGTACTCCGGTGACCGGGTCACCCTGGTCCGCGAGCGGCTCAACCCGGCGGTCACCCGACTGTTCGACCGCGCCAAGGCCGCCGGGGTCCTCCGCGAGGATCTGCAGCCCTCGGACGTACCCGTGCTGATGGTCATGATCGGGGCGGTGACGGACTACAGTCGGCCGGTCGGGCCGGACGTGTGGCTGCGCTTCCTGACCATCCTCCGCGACGGGCTCGCCGCCCGCCGGGACGCGCCGACGCCGCTGCCCGGCCGGCACCTGACCGAGGAGGAGGTGGAGACCGCGATGTCCCACTTCCGCGTGCACCGCCCCTGAGCTTCGCCGGGTAGGGTCCGGCGGATGACCACACGGGGAGATCAGAAAGCCGGCTTGGCCAACGCCACCGCGGCCGCACCGGAACTCGAAGCGGCCGCGATATCCGAGGCGGGCGGGCGGCTGGGCGAAAAGCTGCGGACCCACTACCACGCGTCGCTGCCGACCTGGCAGTTCATCGTCGTGTACCCGGCGCTGCTCGGCGGCGTCGTCGTGCTGATCGGCGGCGGCGGACTCGGCGGCCTCCTCGGCGGGGCGTCGGTCGGCGTGCCGCTCGCGATCCTCGGCGCCGCCCTGCTCGCCGGATCGATCATCGCGATGCTGGTGCTGCCCAAACGACGTACCGCCATGGTGATCTTTGAGAACGGCTTCGCGCGGGCGCTGCCGGGTGCCGTGGACGTCGTGCCGTGGACGGAGGTGCAGGACCTGTACATCTCGATCACCCGTACCTACATCCACACCCAGAACAACTGGCGGATCGACCACCTCTACACCGTCGAACGCGCGGGGCGGCCGGACATCGTGCTGCTCAGCGGCTGGACCGACACGACGGAACTGGCCGAGGCCCTGGAGACCGGCGTGGCCCGGGCGAAACTTCCCGCGGCGCAGCAGGCCCTCGCGGCCGGCGGTGAAGTGCCGTTCAAGGACTTCACGGTACGAGCGGACGGGCTGATCTGGTCCGGCACGCTCACGCCGTGGTCGCAGATCACCGGTGTCGAGCGCAGCTACGACGACGCGAAGATCCAGTCGGGTGGGCGAACGCTGGTCGGGTTCTCCTACGGCAAGCTGACCAACGCGCGCCTCTTCCTGTCGCTGGTCCAGCACCTTCGCGGCTGACCGTCACTCCGCTTCGCCACGCCGGCATCCGGAGTTCCGGGTGCCGGCATCCGTACGGCCGGTCTTCTGTATCGCCCGGGGAGCCGCGTGGAACCGAGGGGTGGTGCGAGACCAAGTCAGCGGGCGTCGAAGAAGATGCCGAGGGCGGTGAGACCCGCGATGGCGGTGCCGGTGACGAGCAGCGCGGTGGTCATCCGGGTCTGGCCGCGGGCGGCGAGACGGCGGACCGAGAGCACCAGCACGAGCAGCACGAAACCGCCGATGACCAGGTGCCACAGCGGAAAGAGCTGGCCGAGCAGCGCGTCGGCCGCCGGGCTCGTCGCGGGCGTATCGGTTGCCATGCCGCCAACTCTGGCACGCGGAACCGGGCACCGGGAGTGTCTTGCGGACATCGATGCCGGACCGGCGCACCGGGTCTCATCGACGGATCATGATTTGTGTTCCGGGGCGATGGCCGCGTAACTTTCTCTTCGCCACGGGGAACCGGACGAACAGGGCGAAAGCCGCTGAGAGGCCGGAATCGGGGCAACCGGGTGGTGTGACCGGATCGGGGAGACCTCGATTTGGAGTTGCGAAACCGGCCGGGTAGAGTAGGACAGCCAGCGGGAGCCGGGCAAGAACGATCCGAGCGCTTTGACGCGTTCTGAGGTCGCAGGCCGGTCCGCGGGATTCCTCGAAGCGGCAGACATCGGAGACGATGTGCGTCAGCATGGGGAGACCCGGGCGTTGCTCTCGGAAAGATCCGCTATCTCCTCACGGAGAACGGACTTGACAGAGCGAAAACGACCGGTAAGATAGACCAAGTGCCCGGCGGAGACAAAGGGTACGGAACGGACGAAATGCCCCACGGCGGGGTCCGGTTGACCCGGGTCGCGGTGTGGTGTGCGGTTGTTCTTTGAGAACTCAACAGGGTGCTTGAAAAGCCAGTGCCAATTGATTTATACCCCGGCCGGAGCTTTGGTTTCGGTTGGATTCCTTTGGCAGTTTGATGACTGTCGGGACAGATTTTCTCTAGATTTCGTTGGAGAGTTTGATCCTGGCTCAGGACGAACGCTGGCGGCGTGCTTAACACATGCAAGTCGAGCGGAAAGGCCCTTCGGGGTACTCGAGCGGCGAACGGGTGAGTAACACGTGAGTAACCTGCCCCAGACTTTGGGATAACCCTCGGAAACGGGGGCTAATACCGGATACTCCTTCAGATTCGCATGGATCAGTCGGGAAAGTTTTTCGGTCTGGGATGGACTCGCGGCCTATCAGCTTGTTGGTGGGGTAATGGCCTACCAAGGCGACGACGGGTAGCCGGCCTGAGAGGGCGACCGGCCACACTGGGACTGAGACACGGCCCAGACTCCTACGGGAGGCAGCAGTGGGGAATATTGCACAATGGGCGGAAGCCTGATGCAGCGACGCCGCGTGAGGGATGACGGCCTTCGGGTTGTAAACCTCTTTCAGCAGGGACGAAGCGCAAGTGACGGTACCTGCAGAAGAAGCGCCGGCCAACTACGTGCCAGCAGCCGCGGTAAGACGTAGGGCGCGAGCGTTGTCCGGATTTATTGGGCGTAAAGAGCTCGTAGGCGGCTTGTCGCGTCGAATGTGAAATCCCGTGGCTCAACTGCGGGTCTGCATTCGATACGGGCAGGCTAGAGTTCGGTAGGGGAGACTGGAATTCCTGGTGTAGCGGTGAAATGCGCAGATATCAGGAGGAACACCGGTGGCGAAGGCGGGTCTCTGGGCCGATACTGACGCTGAGGAGCGAAAGCGTGGGGAGCGAACAGGATTAGATACCCTGGTAGTCCACGCTGTAAACGTTGGGCGCTAGGTGTGGGGGGCCTCTCCGGTCCTCTGTGCCGCAGCTAACGCATTAAGCGCCCCGCCTGGGGAGTACGGCCGCAAGGCTAAAACTCAAAGGAATTGACGGGGGCCCGCACAAGCGGCGGAGCATGCGGATTAATTCGATGCGACGCGAAGAACCTTACCTGGGTTTGACATCACCGCAAATCCTCCAGAGATGGGGGGTCCTTCGGGGGCGGTGACAGGTGGTGC
This sequence comes from Catenuloplanes indicus, assembly GCF_030813715.1. Lineage (NCBI taxonomy): Bacteria > Bacillati > Actinomycetota > Actinomycetes > Micromonosporales > Micromonosporaceae > Catenuloplanes > Catenuloplanes indicus. The sequence continues at coordinate 3,329,336 of NZ_JAUSUZ010000001.1, read as the reverse complement.
ATGGCTGTCGTCAGCTCGTGTCGTGAGATGTTGGGTTAAGTCCCGCAACGAGCGCAACCCTCGTTCCATGTTGCCAGCACGTTATGGTGGGGACTCATGGGAGACTGCCGGGGTCAACTCGGAGGAAGGTGGGGATGACGTCAAGTCATCATGCCCCTTATGTCCAGGGCTTCACGCATGCTACAATGGCCGGTACAATGGGCTGCGATACCGTGAGGTGGAGCGAATCCCAAAAAGCCGGTCTCAGTTCGGATCGGGGTCTGCAACTCGACCCCGTGAAGTCGGAGTCGCTAGTAATCGCAGATCAGCAACGCTGCGGTGAATACGTTCCCGGGCCTTGTACACACCGCCCGTCACGTCACGAAAGTCGGCAACACCCGAAGCCGGTGGCCCAACCCCTTGTGGGAGGGAGCCGTCGAAGGTGGGGCTGGCGATTGGGACGAAGTCGTAACAAGGTAGCCGTACCGGAAGGTGCGGCTGGATCACCTCCTTTCTAAGGAGCAACTTCACCTGAAAAGGTGCAAGAAGCCCGCGGTCCGCGAATGCCGGATCGGGGTGCTCATAGGCGGAGACACTGGCCGAGATGAGAGCCGGCAACGGCCGACCTGCCTAGTACACCTCAGCGATGGGGAAGGAACGGTGCGAGGGTTCGGTGCGGCTAGCACGATTCGATTAGCACCCTGTTGAGTCCTGAAGGAACAACCCACGGGTTGGACTTCAAGGAACGAAACGCCAAGCATGGCCTTGCGCGGCATACCTCGGCTTTGACGCCGGCATGGTGTTGTGTGTGGTGGTTGTGGGTTGGTTGTTTGTTGAGAATTGCACAGTGGACGCGAGCATCTTTGTTTTCTGTAGGTCAAGTTGTCAAGGGCGAACGGTGGATGCCTTGGCACCAGGAGCCGATGAAGGACGTGGGAGGCGACGATACGCCTGGGGGAGCTGTCAACCGAGCTGTGATCCCAGGATTTCCGAATGGGGGAACCCGGCGTCAGTCATGTGACGTCACCCGTATCTGAATTCATAGGATACGTGGAGGGAACGCGGGGAAGTGAAACATCTCAGTACCCGCAGGAAGAGAAAACAACATGTGATTCCGCGAGTAGTGGCGAGCGAAAGCGGATCTAGCCTAAACCGATATCGCGTGATACCTGTCAGGGGTTGCGTTATCGGGGTCGTGGGACCATCTTTCCATTACTGACATGGTGGACGAAAGTTACAAAGTCGATTGTTAACGGAACAGTCTGGAATGTCTGGCCGTAGACGGTGAAAGTCCGGTACGTGAAAATAGTCGATCTTTCGTGATGGCACCCGAGTAGCAGCGGACTCCTGAAATCTGCTGTGAATCTGCCAGGACCACCTGGTAAGGCTGAATACTTCCTGGTGACCGATAGCGGACGAGTACCGTGAGGGAATGGTGAAAAGTACCCCGGGAGGGGAGTGAAATAGTACCTGAAACCGTTCGCCTACAATCCGTCGGAGCCTTTTGGGGTGACGGCGTGCCTTTTGAAGAATGAGCCTGCGAGTTAGTGGCATGTGGCGAGGTTAACCCGGGTGGGGTAGCCGTAGCGAAAGCGAGTCTGAAGAGGGCGTTCGAGTCGCATGTTCTAGACCCGAAGCGGGGTGATCTAGCCATGGGCAGGCTGAAGCGCGGGTAAGACCGTGTGGAGGGCCGAACCCACCAACGTTGAAAAGTTGGGGGATGACCTGTGGTTAGGGGTGAAAGGCCAATCAAACTCCGTGATAGCTGGTTCTCCCCGAAATGCATTTAGGTGCAGCGTTGCGTGTTTCTTGCCGGAGGTAGAGCACTGGATGGCCTAGGGGCCCTACAAGGTTACTGAAGTCAGCCAAACTCCGAATGCCGGTAAGTGAGAGCGTGGCAGTGAGACTGCGGGGGATAAGCTTCGTAGTCGAGAGGGAAACAGCCCAGATCGCCAGCTAAGGCCCCTAAGCGTGTGCTAAGTGGAAAAGGATGTGGGATCGCATTGACAACCAGGAGGTTGGCTTAGAAGCAGCCACCCTTTAAAGAGTGCGTAATAGCTCACTGGTCAAGTGGTTCCGCGCCGACAATGTAGCGGGGCTCAAGTACACCGCCGAAGCTGTGGCATTCACATTTTGTGTGGATGGGTAGGGGAGCGTCGTTCAGCGGGTGAAGCTGCCGGGTGACCGAGTGGTGGACGCTGGACGAGTGAGAATGCAGGCATGAGTAGCGAATGAAGGGTGAGAATCCCTTCCGCCGGATGACCAAGGGTTCCAGGGCCAGGCTAATCCGCCCTGGGTGAGTCGGGACCTAAGGCGAGGCCGAGAGGCGTAGTCGATGGACAACGGGTTGATATTCCCGTACCCGCGAAGAAGCGTCCCTGCCGAACCTCACTGTGCTAACCACGCGAACTGATTGACGTCTTCGGACTGATAAAGGGGAGTCTGGGATCCTGGTGGGTAGTAGGCAAGCGATGGGGTGACGCAGGAAGGTAGCTGAGCCCGGTGAGTGGTTGTGCCGGGGTAAGCGTGTAGGCCGTGTCATAGGCAAATCCGTGACGCATATAGGCTGAGACGTGATGCCGAGCCGATTCAGGTGAAGTCAGTGATCCTATGCTGCCGAGAAAAGCCTCTAGCGAGCTTTGAGCGGCCCGTACCCTAAACCGACACAGGTGGTCAGGTAGAGAATACCGAGGCGACGGGTGAACTGTGGTTAAGGAACTCGGCAAATTGCCCCCGTAACTTAGGGAGAAGGGGGGCCGGACGCGTGAAGCCACTTGCTGGTGGAGCGTGGTATGGCCGCAGAGAGCAGGGGGAAGCGACTGTTTACTAAAAACACAGGTCCATGCGAAGTCGTAAGACGATGTATATGGACTGACGCCTGCCCGGTGCTGGAACGTTAAGGGGACCGGTTAGCCAGTGATGGCGAGGCTGAGAACTTAAGCGCCAGTAAACGGCGGTGGTAACTATAACCATCCTAAGGTAGCGAAATTCCTTGTCGGGTAAGTTCCGACCTGCACGAATGGCGTAACGACTTCCCCACTGTCTCAACCACAGGCCCGGCGAAATTGCAGTACGAGTAAAGATGCTCGTTACGCGCGGCAGGACGGAAAGACCCCGGGACCTTTACTATAGCTTGACATTGGTATTTGGGTTGGCTTGTGTAGGATAGGTGGGAGCCGGTGAAGCTCGGACGCCAGTTCGGGTGGAGGCAATCTTGAAATACCACTCTGGTTGATCTGGGTATCTAACTTCGGGCCCTTATCGGGTTCAGGGACAGTGTCTGGTGGGTAGTTTAACTGGGGCGGTTGCCTCCTAAAGGGTAACGGAGGCGCCCAAAGGTTCCCTCAGCCTGGTTGGCAATCAGGTGTTGAGTGTAAGTGCACAAGGGAGCTTGACTGTGAGACTGACGGGTCGAGCAGGGACGAAAGTCGGGACTAGTGATCCGGCACTTGCGTGTGGAAGCGGTGTCGCTCAACGGATAAAAGGTACCCCGGGGATAACAGGCTGATCTTCCCCAAGAGTCCATATCGACGGGATGGTTTGGCACCTCGATGTCGGCTCGTCGCATCCTGGGGCTGTAGCAGGTCCCAAGGGTTGGGCTGTTCGCCCATTAAAGCGGTACGCGAGCTGGGTTTAGAACGTCGTGAGACAGTTCGGTCCCTATCCGCCGCGCGCGTAGGATACTTGAGAAGGGCTGTCCCTAGTACGAGAGGACCGGGACGGACGAACCTCTGGTGTGCCAGTTGTCCTGCCATGGGCATGGCTGGTTGGCTACGTTCGGAAGGGATAACCGCTGAAAGCATCTAAGCGGGAAGCTCGCTTCAAGATGAGGTATCCCACCCACTTCGGTGGGGTAAGGCTCCCAGTAGATGACTGGGTTGATAGGCCGGAGATGTAAGCACGGTAACGTGTTGAGTTGACCGGTACTAATAGGCCGAGGACTTGACTACATTAAACGTGCAAAGTTTGCTACGCGTCCACTGTGTGATATCTGAACAAACAACCGTGAACACCCCGGTTTGTTAAGTTCATAGTGTTACGGCGGTTATAGCGAGAGGGAAACGCCCGGTTACATTCCGAACCCGGAAGCTAAGCCTTTCAGCGCCGATGGTACTGCACTCGGGAGGGTGTGGGAGAGTAGGACGCCGCCGGACTTCTTCATGATCAGGGCCACCCCATCCGGGGTGGCCCTGATGTGTTTCAACCCCGGGACGGGCAGCCCGCCGCAGGTCCGTAGAATCGACGGGTGACCGATACGACGGATGCCCGCACGAACCCGACCACCGAACTCCCCAGCCAGTACGCGCCGGCTGAGGTAGAGCAGCGGCGGTACGAGTCGTGGGTATCCAACGGGTACTTCACGGCGGACGCGCATAGTGACAAGCCGCCGTTCACCATCGTCATCCCGCCGCCGAACGTGACCGGCTCGCTGCACGTCGGCCACGCGCTGGACCACACGATCCAGGATGCGATCATCCGGCGGAAGCGCATGCAGGGCTTCGAGACGCTCTGGCTGCCCGGCATGGACCACGCCGGCATCGCGACGCAGAACGTGGTGGAGCGCCAGCTCGCCGCGAACGGCCAGTCCCGGCACGACCTGGGCCGCGAGGCCTTCGTCGAGCGCGTCTGGCAGTGGAAAGCGGAGTCCGGTGGCGCGATCCTCGGTCAGATGCGCCGGCTCGGTGACTCCGTCGACTGGAGCCGCGAGCGCTTCACCATGGACGAGGGCCTGTCCCGCGCGGTCCAGACCATCTTCAAGAAGCTGTACGACGACGGCCTGATCTATCGCGCGAACCGGATCATCAACTGGTGCCCGCGCTGTCTGACCGCGCTCTCCGACATCGAGGTCGAGCACAGCGACGACGACGGCGAGCTGGTCTCGATCCGCTACGGCGAGGGCGAGAACGCGATCGTGGTCGCCACCACGCGGGCCGAGACCATGCTCGGTGACACCGCGGTCGCGGTCCACCCGGACGACGAGCGCTACAAGCACCTCGTGGGCACCGAGGTAGAGCTGCCGCTCACCGGCCGGCGCATCCCGATCGTGGCGGACGAACACGTCGACCCGAGCTTCGGCACCGGCGCGGTGAAGGTGACGCCGGCGCACGACCCGAACGACTTCGAGATCGGCCAACGGCACAGCCTGCCGAGCCTGACCGTGATGGACGAGCGCGGCGTCGTCACCGTACCCGGGCCGTTCGAAGGTCTTGATCGGTTCGAGGCTCGTCCGGCGATCGTGGCCGCTCTGCGTGCGGAAGGCCGGATCGTCGCGGAGAAGCGGCCGTACGTGCATGCGGTCGGGCACTGCTCGCGCTGCAAGACCACGGTGGAGCCGCGCCTGTCGCTGCAGTGGTTCGTGAACACGACGCCGCTCGCGCAGGCCGCCGGTGACGCGGTGCGCGACGGCCGGGTCCGGATCGAGCCGCCGGAGCTGGCCAAGCGCTACTTCGCCTGGGTCGACAACATGCACGACTGGTGCATCTCGCGTCAGCTGTGGTGGGGCCACCGCATCCCGGTCTGGTACGGCCCGGCCGGTGAGATCGTCTGCGTCGGCCCGGACGAGGAGCCGCCGTCCGGCGAGGGCTGGACCCAGGACGAGGACGTGCTGGACACCTGGTTCTCGTCCGGCCTGTGGCCGTTCTCCACGCTCGGCTGGCCGGAGCAGACGCCGGAGCTGGCGAAGTTCTACCCGACGTCGGTGCTGGTCACCGGCTACGACATCCTGTTCTTCTGGGTCGCCCGGATGATGATGTTCGGGCTCTACGCGATGGACGGGAAGCAGCCGTTCGACGTGGTGGCGCTGCACGGCATGGTGCGCGACCAGTACGGCAAGAAGATGTCGAAGTCGTTCGGCAACGTGGTCGACCCGCTGGACTGGATCGACCGGTTCGGCGCGGACGCGACCCGCTTCGCGCTGGCCCGCGGCGCCAACCCGGGCTCGGACGTCGCGGTCTCCGAGGAGTGGACGCAGGGCTCCCGGAACTTCAACAACAAGCTGTGGAACGCGACCCGGTTCGCGCTGCTCAACGGCGCGACCGTGGAGGGCGACCTGCCGGCCGAGCTGTCCACGGTGGACCGGTGGATCCTGTCCCGGCTGCATCACGTGATCGGCGAGGTCGACCAGTGCTTCCAGGCGTTCGAGTTCGCCAAGGTCTGTGACGCGCTGTACCACTTCGCCTGGGACGACGTCTGCGACTGGTACGTCGAGCTGGCCAAGCCGGTCATGCAGGCCGGTGGCCCGGCCGCGGACGCGACCCGCCGGGTGCTCGGCGAGGTGCTGGACAAGCTGCTCAAGCTGCTGCACCCGATCGTGCCGTTCGTGACCGAGGAGCTGTGGCTGGCGCTGACCGGCGGCGAGACGATCGTGCGGGCCCCGTGGCCGGTCGCGGTCCCGGAGCTGGTCGACGACGCGGCCGAGGCCGAGCTGGCCACGCTGCAGAAGGTGGTCACCGAGATCCGCCGGTTCCGCTCCGACCAGGGTGTGAAGCCGACCCAGCGGGTCACGGCGCGGCTGACCGGCCTGGACACGGCCGGGATCGCGGCGCACGAGTCGCTGATCCGCTCGCTCGCCCGGCTGGACGCGGCCGACGGCGACTTCGCGGCGTCCGCGACGCTGGCCGTCTCCGACCAGGTGACCGTGGAGCTGGACACGCGCGGCACGATCGACGTGAAGGCGGAGCGGGCGCGACTGGAGAAGGACCGGGCCGCCGCGGCCAAGGAGCAGGCGCAGTGCCAGGCGAAGCTCGGCAACGAGGCGTTCGTCGGCAAGGCACCGGAGGCCGTAGTGGCGAAGATCAAGGACCGTCTCGCCGCGGCCGAGGCAGACTTGGCCCGGATCGCGGCGGCGCTCGAGGCGCTGCCCGCGAGCTGACGCTCCACCCTCCGCCGCGCGCGTGCGGCGGAGGTCCTCTGCCACGCGCGTGGCAGAGCCACTCCGCTGCGCCCGCGCGGCGGAGCCGTGACGAGACCGGAAGTCGGCATGAGCAGTTATGAAGAGGCGGTGGCCGCGCTCGACGGGCGCGGCTTCACCCGCATGGAGTTCGACCTCGGCAAGATCGAGGACCTGCTCGACGTACTCGGGAGCCCGCAGCGGGCGTACCCGTCGATTCACCTGACCGGCACGAACGGCAAGACGTCGACGGCCCGGATGATCGACTCGCTGCTGCGGGCGTACGGGCTGCACACCGGCCGGTACACCAGCCCGCACCTGGAGTCGGTCCGCGAACGGATCAGCCTGGACGGCGAACCGGTCTCCGAGGAACGGTTCGCCGCGGTCTACACCGAGGTCGAGCCGCTCGCCGAGCTGATCGACGCGCGGAACGCGGAGCCGCTGACCTACTTCGACATGACCACGGCGCTGGCGTTCGCGACGTTCGCGGACGCGCCGGTCGACGTGGCCGTGGTCGAGGTCGGGCTCGGCGGCGCGGAGGACGCCACCAACGTCATCCAGGCCGGCGTCTGCGTGATCACCCCGATCGGCCTGGACCACACCGAGTGGCTCGGCGACACGATCGAGGACATCGCGCTGGCCAAGGCCGGCATCATCCACGCCGGCGCCACCGTGATCACGTCGGTGCAGGACGAGGAGGCGGCGCGGCCGATCCTGGAGCGGTGCGCCGAGGTCGGCGCCACCATCGCGCGCGAGGGCGGCGAGTTCCGGGTGATCGAGCGGGCCGTCGCGCTCGGCGGCCAGATGCTCAACCTCCAGGGCCTCGGCGCCCGGTACGACGAGATCTTCCTGCCGCTGCACGGCGAGCACCAGGCGCAGAACGCGGCCGTCGCGCTCGCCGCCGTCGAGGCGTTCCTCGGCGCCGGCAACGCCAAGGAGCTGTCCATCGACATCGTCCGGGAGGGTTTCGCGAACGTCGACTCGCCCGGCCGCCTGGAGCGGGTCCGGCACGCGCCGACGATCCTGGTCGACGGCGCGCACAACCCGCACGGCATGGCCGCCACGGTCAAGGCCGTCGAGGACGAGTTCATGTTCCGCAACCTGGTCGGCATCGTCGCGATGCTCGGCGACAAGGACGTGGAGGGCGTGCTCGAGCTGCTCGAACCGGTCCTCTCCGAGATCATCGTGACCCGGAACTCGTCGCCGCGCTGCATGGCGCCGGAGGAACTGGCCCAGATCGCGGACGAGATCTTCGGCGAGGACCGGGTGCACGTACTGCCGAACATGCCGGATGCGATCGAGCGCGCGGTCGAACTGGCCGAGTCGGACACCGAGGGCGGCATGAGCGGCGTCGGCGTGCTGATCACCGGCTCGATGGTGACGGTCGCGGACGCACGGGCGCTGTTGAAGCGATGAGCACGCCCGACCGTAAGCCCTCCGGGCTGCGCAACCCGGAGGGCGCGGTGCGCGGCCTCGGCGCCGGCACCCTGATCATGGAAGCCGTGATCCTGCTGCTCGCCATCCAGCCGATCCGGCTGCTCGGCGGCGAACTGGGACCGGTCGCGATCGGCCTGGTCATCACGCTGACCGTGGCCGCGATCGCGCTGGCCGGCCTGATGCGCCGGCCATGGGCCTGGCACGGTGGCAGCGCGCTGCAGATCGTGCTACTGGCCGGCGGCTTCCTGCACTGGTCACTGACCGCGCTCGGGGTGATCTTCGGTCTGGTCTGGCTCTACGCGCTGCACGTACGCAAGACGATCCTGTCCTAGCCGCGACCATCGGCGGCCGGGATCCGAGCGGGGCAGGGGCAGCACCGGCGGGGAACCGGCGGCCCGGGCGAGGCCGAGCCCGGTCAGGCACACCGCGATCGTGGCCAGCGTCCGCGCGTTGTCACCCAGGAATGCCAGGCCGGGGTACGCCCCGGCGGCGCGCAGCACCGTGCTGGGCGAGAGCACGGCCGCGCACAGCAGGACCGTACCGGCGACGGGTCTGGCTCGTCCGCCGCCCGCGGTGATCAACATGATCGCCGCCAGCGGCAGCCACACCTGGTGGTGCGTCCAGGAGACCGGCGACGCGGCCACGGTCGCGCAACCGGCCAGCACGGCGGCCCGGCCCGGCTCGCCGGCCAGGTGCGCGCGGCGCGCGTGCCAGAGCGCCACGACGCAGACCGCGCCGGCCACCGCGACCCACACCGCGGTCTGCGGGACACCCGCGCGCAGCAACATGCCGTTGATCGACTGGTTGCCGGTCGAGGCCAGGTCGCCGATCCGGGACGTGCGCAGCACCGTGCCGGACCAGTACGTCCAGCTGTCCGACGGCAGGGCCAGCGCGCCCAGCACGGCGCAGCCGGCGAACGTGACGGCCGCCCGTACCGCGGCGCCGGTCTGCCTGGACCACACCAGGAAGACCACGAACAGCAGCGGGATCAGCTTGATAGCGGCCGCCACACCGATCAGTACGCCCCGGTGACGGGCGGGCGTCAGACCGGCCGCGTCGACCAGCGCCAGCAGCACCAGGAACGCGCTGACCTGCCCGAACCGCAGGTTGCTCTGCGCGGACGAGGTGATCAGCACGGCGAACGCGAGAAGTGGTGCGAGCAGTGCGGTGCGCCGCGCGGGCACCAGGCGGGACATCGCCGCGCCGATCGCGGCCACCGCACCGGCCGTCGCCGCGAGCCAGACGATCCGCAGCGTCAGCTCGGGGATCCAGGTCAGTGGCAGGAACAGGACCGCGGCGAACGGCGGGTAGGTGAACGGACCGCCGTTCTCCGCCACGAACCCGTACAGCGCGTCACCGGCCCGGACCGCCTCGGCCGCGCCGTAATAGATGTGCAGGTCGGACAGCCGGTCGTCCGGCGCGCGGTGCAGCACCAGCACGGACGAGACGATCGCGGTCGCCACGAACACGGCCCACAGCGCGGCCGCCCCCGGGTGGGGGCGGCCGAACCGGACGAACCGGGTCAGACGGGTGGAGCGGTCCTCCATTGGGACACCGTAATGCCATTGCCGTCCGGGTCGGAGAACGCGGCGGCCCACAGCTCCAGCCGCTCGCCCCGGTTGAGCGGCTGCGGCTCGTGCGCGAACGCGACACCCTTCCGACGCAACGCGTCGTAGACCGCCTGCACGTCGCCGACCTCCAGATTCACGTGCACGGTCCGCACGTGCGCCGGCAGTGACTCGGACACGGTGCGCAGCACCAGGCGCGTGTCACCGGACGCGAGGAACACGTTCCGCTCGCCGCGGTCGATCTCGTGGAAGCCGAGCACGTCCCGGTAGAACTCGATCGAGCGGTCCAGCTCCGTCACGAGAATCGTGATGCCGACACCGTGAATCCCGCCCGAGGCACCCGGGCGCGCGCTCGGATACGCCGTGATCAGGTCATCCAGCGCCGCGCCGCCCGCCTCGTCGGAGAACCGCGACCGGGCCGGCACCTCCTCCGGCGCGCGGTGCGCACCCCGGCTCAGCGGCCGGTCCGGCGCGGTCGCCGGATCCACGTCCCGCCACCCGACGGTCCCGATCCCGGACACCGGCGGACCGGCGCCGAGCTCCCGCGGACCGGGAGCGGCGTGCGTACCGGTGCCGCCCGCGTCGTCCGCCGCCGGTTCCGCGGACTCCGGCACATCCCGCGCGGGTACGCCCGGAGCCGCGCCGCTGCCCGGAGCCTCCGGCGCCGTACCCGTCGCGTCGTGAGCGGTGTCGGTGTCTGCGCCGGTGGCCGCTTTCCGGGCTTCGGGGTCCGGATCCGCGTGGGTGGTGGGGCGGGTGGTCGCCGAGCCGAGCAGCGCGGCCGGCGGGGCGTCGCCCGCGCTCCACGGTCCCGGAACGACCTGAGCCCCGAGCACCGGTCCCAGCCCGCCGTGCTCGGACATCGGTCCGGTGCCGTCCTCGGGCGGCGTCGCCGTTCCGTGGTCATCGCGGGAACCTGCCGCGCGGACGTCGTCGGCCAGCGCTCCCGGCCAGCTCGTCCCGTTCGCGGCATCCGGTGTGACGGCCGTGGGCCCGGTTGCCTCCGGTGCGGTCGTCCGGGAGCCGGAGTCCGATCCCGGGCTGTCGGCGGTGGACGGTGTCGCATCGTCCTGGGGCGGTGCGGGCGCCTGGGGTGCCGTGGGAGCTTCCGTCTCCAGCGGTGGCAGCGAATGCGGTGAGATGAGCGTCATCTCGATCGTCGTGGGCCGCTTCGGCAGCCGTGGCGGCCCGATCTTGTTGCCGGTCGGGCGCTGCAGCCGTGGATTCGGCGGCAGCTTCGGTGTCGCGCTCGGCTGTGCCGGCCGGCTGCCCTCCGCACCGGTGCCCGGGTCGCCGCCGTCGGCCCTCTCGTCCGGCCGGAACGGAGCCGGCCGGGTCGTTCCCATGCCCGCGGTCGGATGCGCGGTCGCCGGTCCGGTCACCGGCCGGCCGGCCTCGATGCCGGTGGCCGGTCCGTCAGCGTCCCGGCTTGCGGTCGGCCAACCGGTGTCCGGGCCGGTGGCGGTTCGGCTGGTGTCCGGATGGGTGGGCGCGACCGGGCGGCCCGGGTGAACGGTCGGCGGGGCGGTTGCCCCCGCCGGTTCGGTGCCCGGCCCGGCGGGGTGTTCGGTGCGCGGACCAGCCGGGTGTTCGGTGCCGGTCCGGTCGGTTTCCGGGTCGTTGCTCGCCGAAGGCCGCACGTCATGGCCGACCGTGGCCGGGGCGACGAAACGCGCGGACGGACCTTCGCCGCCGGCCCCGGTCTGCCCGGCAGCGGCCGCTTCCCCGGTCGTGTCCGCGCCCGAGGCGGTGGACACGTTCGTACCGGCGGCTGCGTTCGGGCCGCTGGACAGGTTCCGCTCGGCGGGCGTGTTCCGGTCGCTGGACACGTCTTGGCGGGCGTCCGGCGCGGTGAGGTCGGAGGGCGTCGGACTGGCGGAGATCGTGCGGCCGGAGCCGACCGGTGGGGGAGTGCGCCGGGCGGTTCCCGGTGGCGTGGACCACGCGGACTCGGACGGGTGCCCACCGCTCCCGCCGGGACGCGATCGGCTGGCCTCCCGCGCGTCACCGGACTGCTCTTCGCCGGCACCGGCATAGCGACGGGGCGCCAGTTCGGGCGCGTCCGCGGGCAGTGGAGTACTCGCCCAGGAGACGCGGTCCCTGGTGACCCCGCCACGGTCGCGCCCACCCACACCACCGCCGTCGCGCTGGTCCGTGCCGGCGGCACGCTGGTCGGTGCGTGCGTTGCGCTGATCGGCACCGATACCGGATTCGCCCCGGCCGGTGCGGTCGTCGTGCCGGTCGGCGTCGCGGTGCCTGGAGCCGCCGCGCTCATGGGTGGCGATATCCCGCTCCGGTGTGCCCGCGGCCGCCGATGATGCGGCACGGCCGCCAGGCGACGGCTCCGCAGAACGGGCAGGAGGCGCGGCCACGCTCGGGCTGGCGTGTTCCTGATCCGCCGGAACCCGGGGGCGAGCGGTGAACCGCACCATGCCGCCCGCTGCGGGTGGCGCCGAAACGTCCGCCTCCCGCCTGGGCATGCTCCGGGCACCGCCGTCCACCGGCGTGGACACGGCGCCGGTCGCCGCGGACCCGCCGGTCGCCGACTCGCCGGACGCGGACTGGCCGGATTTGCCGGGCGCGGGCCCGGCGGATGCTGGTTCCCCGGGCGCAGGGCCACCAAGCGCGGGCCCGCCGGATTCGCCGGGCGCGGAATCATCAGACTCGATGGTGCTGTCGCTGACCGTGGCGCGGCGCTTGTGATCCGGCGGAGAAGCCGGGTCCGGCGTGCCGGCCGGGTCACCGGTGGCGACCGGCTCGGCGTCGCCGCTGACCCCGCCAGACGTGGCCGTCGCGGTGGTGCGGCCGCCGGTGTCTCCGTCGTCGAGGTCAGACCGGTTGGCGTCGCCGGCCGGCGAGATCGTCGGATCGGTGAGCGGAACCGGGTCCGATGCGGGCGCAACGCGTCCACCCGGCACGACCCGACTCGGTGCCCGCGTCTGCGGGCCGTCGTCGAGCGGAAGATCGACGTCATCGTGCAGCGCGATGTCGATGTCGTCATCCGCGGGTTCCGGCGTTGCCGCCCGCGGGGCCGCAGCCGTCGCACCGGCCGCTGCATCCGGCGAACCCGCGTGCCCCGCGCCCGTGTCCTCGCTGCCCGCGGTTTTCGCGGCACTGTCCCGGCCGGTGGCCGCGTCCGCGGCGATGTCCCGGTTGACGGCCGGTCCGGTGGAGGTGGCACCGTCGGCGGATGTGCCGGAGGCACGGTCGGACCGCAGGTCGGATGCAGTCCCGGACTCCCGGTCGGCGGCTGCCGCGGCCGCACCGGCCGCTGCTGCCGCCGCTACGGCACCGGCGGCGGCCGCCGTTGACGTGCCGCCCGGTGCCGCCGCGTCCGATCGGGACGCGGTCATCCGCTCGTCGTCGATCGGGACGTCCAGCTCATCGGACGGTGTCCGGCCGGGATGCCGCTCGGCCGGGGTCGCGGTGGTGCGAGCCGTCGTCGTGTCCGGTTCGCCGGGTGCCGTGCGGTGCTCACCGGGCGCCGGGCGTGGCCTCGGTGCCGCACGTTGCTCCTCGAACGGCAGGCCCAGATCGTTCCCGGCCGGGGTGGCCGGCGGCCTCGGCGCGGTGGCCAGCTTGCGCGCGGCCGGGCCGTGATCATCGCGCGATGCCGGCCCGGCCAGTCGGCCGAGGAGCCCCTTCACGCCCGCGATCAGACCCTTCACCGGACCACCCGGCGCACTTCCCGCCGCTCTGCCACCCGGCCGCTGCTCGCCGACCGGCCCCGGCCCGGCGACCGGCCGGGGACCGGCAGCACCGGCCGCCGACGTTCGATCCGATACGACGCCACGATCGGCACCCGTCGCCGGGTCATCGCCACGCCGGCCGACATCTCCGCCACGCGGACCCGCGTCGCCATCACGCTCGCCGGTGCCGTCGCCATCGCTCGGTCCCCGGCGGCCCGGCCGGCGTCCTGCCAGGTCATCGTCATCGGCACGTGGGGCCGGGCCTGCGGCCGGCATCGCGGCGGGGCGGCTGCGTGCCGCGCTCGCCGACGGCGCCGCGACCGCAGGCCCCTCCACCGCGACATCGGCCGGCCCGGTGATCGGACCTCGCGGCCGGACCCCGCCCGCCGCCACACCGCCCTCGGCCGGTTCACCGCCGAGCGCCGCATCGGCCTTCGCCGGCTCACCGCCCGGCGCCACATCGGACTCGGCCGGCTCACCACCCGGTGCCGAATCCCGCTCCCTGGCCGGCCGCGCCCACGGCGACGGTGGATCCAGATCCGCGTCGGACGCGAAGCGGTCCCGCGCCGCCGGCCGATCGCCCGTGACCTCCTCCGGCTCATGATCGCCGCCCGCCGGCTCCCGATCCCGGCGATTGCGGAACCGCGCCGCCGCCGCTCCCACGGCCGCCCCGGCCGCCGCCGCGGCCGCGGTGCGGAACGCGCCCCCCGCGGCAGAACCGGTCCCACCGGCGGAACCGGACTCGTCGCCGGAACCAGGCGCAGCAGCGGCACCGGACTCAGCGAAAGACTCAGTCTCCGCAGCCGAACCAGCCGCGGCGTCGTCCTCGACGTGCGAGTCATGATCCGCATAAGCCTCGTCGTCCACGAACGGCGACGGCCTCGGTGCCGCTACGTCCTCATCCGTCCGCCGCCCGCGGCTCTCGGCGGACGAGGCCCGTGTGTCATCCTCCGCATCGTCGTCCGTACTGCGCGGCCGAGCGGCCGACCGGCCCTCGCTCCGCGGTGCCCGCCCCGGATTCGACCGCGCCTCACCCTCCACGTCGCGCACCGGCCGCGGCGAGTAACCCTCGCCGGCCTCGGACGACTCGCGCACCACCCGCGGCGAATAGCCGGCTCCCCGGTCCGCGGTGTCGCCCGCGACCCGCGGCGAGTAGCCGGCCGGCGGCGCCGTCGTGGACGCGCCGCGCGGTGAGTACGCCGAGCCCATCTCCGGGTCCAGGTCGGCCGCCGACCGGGTGCGCGGTGAGTAGTCGCCGTCCGGCACGTCCAGCCCGGAGATGCGGGCCCGCCCGGCGTCGGTCACGCCCACGGACGGCCGGTCCGCGGTCTCCTCCGGTGGGGACGACCACGGGCCGTCGAGCGGTACGTCGGTCTCCGGGTCGCGGTCGTCGTCGTCCCAGTCGGGCACCGAGCGCGCGCCGGGTGCGGGCGGCGGATCGGCGAGCGCGGTGCCGGTCGGGTGCCCGGCCGTGGCCGCATCCGTGCGGTGCGGGCGGGGGCGGCGGGCCCGGTGCGGGAGCTGCGTGACGCCGGGGTCGTCCTTCGCGACGAAGCTGCCCTCCAGCACTATCCCGCCGCCGGGCGTCTCGCGGATGACCACCGGGTTCGGCCGGTCGTCCTGCGGTGTGCGGCCGTGCGGGATGTCGCCGCCGGCCGGAGCGCCGCCGCCACCGCCCGCGGGCGGCTCCGGCGGGTACGACTCGGTCGCGTACGGACTCGCCGCGTACCCCTCGTCGGTGTAGAGCGGCGTACCGCCGGGGTTGTCGTCCGCGCGCCGGTCCCATGGTGTCTGCTCCGCCTCGCGGAGCATCTCGTCCACGTCCTCGTCGGCCGGTGCGAGGAACGCGGTCTCGCCCATGCCGGCCGCGGCCTCCGCGTGGGTGAGCACGTCGTCCCACTGGATCCGCGCGTACCGCATGTCGTCCATCGCGACCAGGACGGGCAGCAGCGCGCCCGGGTCGGGCCACTTGTTGACCGGCACTCGCGGATCGCGGATGCGCACGTCCGCGATCGGCAGGCCGGGCGCGTCGATCCGCACCTGCATCTCGGCCCGGCCGTACTGCTGGCCGACCGGCGCCTCGGAGATGCTGCGGACCTCGGCGGTGCCCTGGACCAGCGCGCGCGGGCCGCGGCGCATCACGTTCGTCACCAGCAGGCTGATGGCGAGGACGAGCAGCGCGATGCCGAGCGCCGCGATCGGCCAGCTCGTCATGCCCGCGCCGAAGAGCATGATGAACACCGCGATGGTGCCGAGGACGGCGGCGCTCACCTTGCGGATCGGCGCGATCGGTCGGGTACCGTTCGCCACAGTGGACCTCCCGGGAGTGTTGAAAACCAGGCTAGGCCGGTTCGCAGGGGGATGGGAAGGGCCAGGTCATCCGCTGGGTGACGGCTGCCCCGCAACCTGCGGCTATTAGTCTGAGTACCCAACGTCACGCCGGTTCCATCGGGAACGCGGTGATCCACCCCAGGAGGCAGTTCGGTGTCCACCACCACCCCGGCCGAGCGCACGCTCGTGCTCCTCAAGCCCGACGCGGTCCGCCGCGGCCTCGTCGGCGAGCTGCTCGGACGGTTCGAGCGCAAGGGCCTGACCATCGACGCGATGGAGCTGCGTACGATCGATGCCGCCGCCGCGGACGCCCACTACGCCGAGCACACCGAGCAGCCGTGGTACCCGCCGCTCCGCGAGTTCGTCACGTCCGGTCCGCTCGTCGCGCTGGTCCTCTCCGGCGACGAGGCGATCACGGTCACCCGCGCGCTGATCGGCGCGACCGACGGCCGCAAGGCCGCGGCCGGCACCATCCGCGGCGACTTCTCCCTGTCCAACCGCGAGAACCTGGTGCACGCCTCCGACTCCCCGGAGTCCGCGAAGCGTGAGATCGACCTCTGGTTCCCCGGCAAGGCCTGACCTTCCGCTGACCACGTGACCGGTCGTTCCGCGGCCGCGAGCTGTGGGCCAGGCCGGGGCCGGGGAGATCAAGATCTTGATGTTCCCGCTTCCGGCCTGGGCACCTTCCGCATGCTCCCGCGGGCACCGGTCGTCGCTGGCGCTCCTCCCTGTCCGATCCGTGGGCGGTCCCGCAAAACCCGTACCGGCTTCGTGTGGGATTTGGTGGTTCGTCGCCGCTGCGCAAGGTTCGGTCGGTAGACCGACTGGCATGACTATTGACAGGCGTGGACTCTTCCGGGCGGGCCTCGGCGCCGGCGCGGGCATCATCGGTGGTCAGCTGCTGGCCGGCGCCGCGAGCGCGGGCCCGGCGTTCCACCCGGGCGGCCGTCCGGTGCTCACGCACGGCGTGCAGAGCGGCGACGCGACCGCGAACTCCGCGATCGTCTGGACCCGGTCCGACCGGGCCGGGCGGATGCTGGTGGAGGTCAGCCGGCGGCCCGACTTCCGTGGCGCGCGGCTGGTGCGCGGGCCGGTTCTGACCGCGGGCTCGGACTTCACCGGCAAGGTGCGGCTGCGTGACCTGCCGGCCGGCGAGAAGGTCTTCTATCGGGTACGGGTGGAGGGCGACCGCCGGGCCTCCGCGCCGCTGGCCGGCTCGCTGACCACCGCGCCCACCGGCCGGGACGACATCCGGTTCGTCTGGACCGGGGACGTGGCCGGCCAGGGCTGGGGCATCAACCCGGCGTTCGGCGGCATGCGCATCTTCGACTCGATGCGTGCGCGACGGCCCGACTTCTTCCTGCACAGCGGCGACACCGTCTACGCGGACGGCCCGATCTCCGAGTCCGTGACGCTGCCGGACGGCTCCGTGTGGACGAACGTGGTGACCGACGCGAAGTCCAAGGTGGCGGAGACGCTCGACGAGTACCGCGGCCAGTACGCGTACAACCTGCTCGACGACCCGTACCGCCGGTTCGCGGCCGAGGTGCCGCAGATCAATCAGTGGGACGACCACGAGGTCACGAACAACTGGTACCCGGGCGAGATCCTGGAGGACGCCCGGTACACCGAGAAGCGGGTGGACGTGCTGGCCCGGCGTGCACGGCAGGCGTACTTCGAGTACCTGCCGATCCCGGACCTGTCCGGGCCGATCTACCGCAAGCTGTCGTACGGCCCGATGCTCGACGTGTTCGTGCTGGACATGCGCACGGTGAAGGACGTCAACGACGGCAACACGTACGCCGACCCGAACCGCGGCCTGCTCGGCGCCGCGCAGAAGCGGTGGCTGATCGACGGGCTCAAGCGGTCCCGGGCCACCTGGAAGGTGATCGCGAACGACCTGCCGATCGGCCTCGTCGTGCCGGACGGCGGGACCGCGCAGGAGGGCGTGGCCCAGGGTGACCCGGGCGCGCCGCTCGGCCGCGAGCTGGAGATCCACACCGTGCTCCGGGAGGCACACCGGGCGCGGGTCAGCGGCATCGTGTTCCTGACCGCGGACGTGCACTACACGGCCGCGCACCACTACGACCCGGCGCGCGCCGCGGTGCAGGACTTCACGCCGTTCTGGGAGTTCGTCTCCGGCCCGGCGCACGCGGGCGCGTTCGGCCCGAACGCGCTGGACGGCACGTTCGGCCCGGAGGCGGTGTTCGTGAACGCGCCACCGGCCGCGAACACCTCACCGGCCGCCGGCTTCCAGCACTTCGGCGAGGTCAACATCGACGCACGCACCGGCGCGTTCACCGTGGACCTGCGCGACATCGACGGCCGGTCGCTGTTCCGCCGGACGCTGCCGCGCCCGTGACTCAGCCGGAGAACCGCTCGCGCAGCGGCCGGAGCACCGGCCAGGCCCCGGCGGACGTGTTCCCGATGACGGTGTAGGTGAGGGCGGACGCCGGGTCGTGCACGCTCATGAACGACACCCCGGCGTCCTGCCCGATCAGCGTCACCTGGTCACGCGTCTCGTGCAGGAAGAACCCGAGGCCGGCGCGCAGCCGCTCGCCGGGCACGTCCTGCCGCGGCCGGACCATCTCGGTCACCCACCGCGCCGGGACGATCCGCCCGGCGAACAGTGCCCGCCAGAACGCGCTCATGTCGGCCACCGTGGTGTACGCACCGCCGTCGCCGACGCCGCGCACCGGCAGGTGGAAGACGTTGCTGCGCCACCGCCCGTCCCCGGCCGGCACGTAACCGCGGGCGGTCCGGTCCGGCAGCTCGTCGGAGCGCAGGAACTCGGTGTCGCGCATCCCGGCCGGTGCGCAGACCCGGCTGCGGACCAGCTCGTGGTAGCCCACGCCGCTGGCCCGCTCCGCGAGCAGCGCCAGCACGACGTAACCGGCGTTGCAGTAGCTGAACCGCTCGCCGGGCGGAAACTTCGCGGCGTACCCGTCCAGCACGCCGAGATAGTCCTCCGGCGCGGCGAGCTGCTGCATCGGCACCGGCAGCAGGTAGTCGTCGAGGTCCAGATCGGGGTCGTCCTCGTCCAGGTAGTCGCCGATCCCGGACCGGTGGGCGAGCAGCTGCTCCACGGTCACCCGGTCGTCGATCAGCGGCAGGTCGTCGCGCAGCAGCGACCGTGCGGTCGTGTCCAGGCGCAGCACGCCGTCCTCGATCAGGCTCACCACGGTCAGCGCGGTCAGCGCCTTCGCGCCGCTGGCGATCGCGAACCGGGTGTCCACCGTGTTCGGGATCGCGTATGCGCGGTCGGCCGGGCCGTACGCCTTCGCGAACTCGGCCCGGCCACCCCGGTCCACCGACACCACGCCGGAGAACCCGTGCTCCTCGGCGATCGCGTCGACCGCCTCCGCCAGGGACGTCATCGACGCAGCCTACGTCTCACAGCGTGTCCAGTGAGGCCCGCCGCCGGGACTCCGCCTCGAAGACGCGCAGCAGCACCGCGGTCAGCACCGCGTACGCCAGCCCGATGCCGGCCTCGGTCAGCAGATCCGGCGCGATCTCGGCGAGCCCGGCACCCGCGGCAGCGTCCCGGGCGGCCGCGGCGGCGTGCGTGATCGGCAGCACCGAGCCGATCGCGCGCAGCCCGGCCGGCAGCTGATCGAGCGGCACGTTCACGCCGGTGAGCAGCACCATCAGCGCGGACGTCACGTTCGAGATCACCCAGATGTCGCGGAACCGCAGCCCGAGTGCGCCCAGCGTGAGCCCGAAGAACGCGGACGCCATCGCGCCCGCGGCCAGGCACAGCGCCAGCAGCGGGATCGCCGGCGCCGGGATGTGCAGCCCGAGCAACGTCGCGCCGGTCGCCAGGATCACCGCGGCGACGAACAGCCCGTTCAGCGCGTACGGCGTGGCCCGGCCCAGGAAGATCAGCGTGCGGCTGCGCGGGGAGAGCAGCACGTGCCCGAGCGTGCCGAACCGGCGTTCGTTGCCGATCGCCATGGTGCCGCCGAACACGCACGTCCACGCCGCGGCCAGCACCGCGTTGCCGACGATGTAGAACCGGTCGTCGCCGACCGCGAGCTGCCGGCCCACGTAGGCGAAGAAGATCAGCTGGAAGAGCGGCCCGACCAGCAGCGACCCGACGAAGACCGCCGGCGTCGTCCAGTTGAACAGCGCCCGGTACGCGATCACGCTGCCCATGCCGAGCAGCCGGAACGGGCCGCTCATGCCAGCGCCAGCGTGGCCGCCGCGCGGGCCCGCCGCTCCACGTGGACCAGGGACAGCGCGCCGAGCGCCAGGCAGGCCGCGCTGATGCCGGTGCACCAGGCCAGCGACGGCCAGACCGCACCGCCGACCGTCGCCTCGCGCATCGCCCGCGCACCCCAGGTGGTCGGCAGCGCGGCCGCGAGCGGACCGGTCCACCCGGGCAGCGACGCGATCGGCAGCAGCATGCCGGAGAGCAGCCAGATCGGGTACTCCAGCGCGTTCTGCAGCGCGTTCGCGTGCCGCAGCAGCACGAACAGCGACGCCAGCAGGATCCCGGACGCGCCCAGCGACAGCACGGTGACCGGCGCCGCGACCAGGAACGCCCACGGGCGCGCGAAGTCCAGCCGGATGCCGTAGAGCACGCGCCCCCAGACGAGCGTGGCCAGCAGCGCGTAGCTGCCGATCACGCCCTGCGCCAGCGTGATCGGCAGGAAGATCATGACGGGCCGGCGCGGCGCCAGCATCAGCATCTCCAGCGTGCCCTGCCAGCGCTGCGACTGGATTGCGCCGCCCGCGCCGAACAGCACGGACGACCAGACGCCCATCATCCCGGCGCCGACCGCGGCCTGGAGCAGCTTCTGCGGTTCCGCGGACGCGCGGAACAGGTAGACCGCGAGTGATGCCTGCACCACCGGGACCACCACGAACACCGCGATCTCGAACGACGACCGGGACACGTGCTTGATGTGGAACAGCATCCCCATGACGATCATCCGCAGGGAACTCACACGATCACCGGCTCTTTCTTCCCGGCCGCCGAGATGATCGCGACGTACGCGTCCTCCAGCGTGGGCTCGCGGGACGTCACCCGGCCCAGTCGCACGCCGTCCAGCCGGCGCAGCACGTCCTGCTGCACGTCGACGTCCGCGTCCGACTGCACGGTCACCACCTGCACCTGTCCGCGCTCCTCGACGGCCGCCTCCCGTACCCCCGGAAGGTTTTGCAGATCTTCGAGGGCATCAGCGGGTACGCCGTAGGCCTCGATCTCCAGCACGCGCCGCCCGTCCGCCCGGTGGCGCAGCTCCGCGGGGGTGCCGAGCGCCTGGATCTCGCCGTCCGCGATCACCGCGATCCGGTCGCAGAGCTCGTCCGCCTCCGCCATGTAGTGCGTGGTCAGCAGCACGGTGGTGCCGGTCGCGGCCAGGTTGGCCACGGTCGCGCGCAGCTCGCGGGCGGCCACCGGGTCCACGCCGATCGACGGCTCGTCCAGGAAGATCACCTCGGGGGCGTGCAGGAGTCCGCGCGCGATGTGCAGCCGCTGCCGCATGCCGCGCGAGTAGCCCTCGACCCGCTCGTTCTCCCGGCCGGTCAGCCGGACCAGCTCCAGCAGCTCCGCGATCCGGCGCCTCTGCTCGCGCGCGGGCACGCCGTAGAGCTCGGCGAAGTACCGCAGGTTGTCCAGCGCGGAGAGGCGCTCGTAGAGGCCCCGGTCGCCGCCGAACACGTACCCGATCCGCCGGCGCACCTCGCGGGTCTGCCGCTCGACGTCGAAACCGCAGATCCGGGCGGTCCCGGCGGACGGGATGAGCAGTGTGTTCAGCATCTTGATGGTGGTGGTCTTGCCGGCGCCGTTCGGTCCGAGCAGGCCGAACAGCTCGCCCCGGCCCACCGTCAGGTCCACGCCGCGCACCGCGTGCACCTCGGTGGTCCTCGGTCTCAGCCACCCCGTGCGGCTGCGGTAGGTACGCCGCAGCCCTTCAGCCTCGATCGCGTTCTCCATGTCGATGAACCTAGGACGGACGCGGCCGGCCGAGAAACGAATTCGGGTTCGGCCGAATCACCGGTAACTCGGATGAGACCGGCGGGGGAGGGTGGGTACTCTGGAGGGCAGCAAGGCGTCGATCCGGCCATCACCGGGGAGCCTCCGGAAGAAAGGCCCTCTCCGGGGCCGAGTAGAACCGGACGGGACGGCCCGTCACAGCCGGCGAATGAGCGGGCGGCCTCTGCCGAGGCCGTCAAGCGGGGTGGTACCGCGGGCCCGTCCAAGGGCTCGTCCTCGCAGACCTGTGCAGGCTGCGACGAGGAAGTGACCACCGATGGCGTACCCCAAGAACGCTGCGACACCCGGCGTGCCGGCCAGTCCGGACCTGCCGGCGGTCGAGCGCGGCGTCCTGGACTACTGGGCGTCCGACAAGACCTTCGAAGCATCGGTCGATGCCAGGCCGGCCGCCGGCCGGAAACCGGAGCTGACGGACAGTGCCACGGACGGCTCCGCGAGCTCCGCCGACAACGAGTACGTCTTCTACGACGGCCCGCCCTTCGCCAACGGCCTCCCGCACTACGGCCACCTCTTCACCGGGTACGTGAAGGACCTGGTCCCGCGCTACCAGACGATGCGTGGCCGGCGCGTCGAGCGGCGGTTCGGCTGGGACACGCACGGCCTGCCCGCCGAGGTAGAGGCGGAGAAGCAGCTCGGCATCTCCACCAAGGCGGAGATCCTGGACCTGGGCGTGCAGACGTTCAACGACGCCTGCCGCACCTCCGTGCTGCGCTACACGAACGAGTGGGAGCGGTACGTCACCCGCCAGGCCCGCTGGGTCGATTTCGAGAACGACTACAAGACCCTCGATCCGGACTACATGGAGTCCGTGATGTGGGCCTTCAAGACGCTGCACGACAAGGGCCTGGTGTACGAGGGCTTCCGGGTGCTGGCGTACTGCTGGCGCTGCGAGACGCCGCTGTCGAACACCGAGACGCGGATGGACGACACCTACCGGGACCGGCAGGACCCGTCCGTCACGGTCTGGTTCCAGCTCGACTCCGGCGAGAAGATCGGCGTCTGGACCACCACGCCGTGGACGCTGCCGTCGAACCTGGCGCTGGCCGTGGGCCCGGACATCACCTATGCCGTGCTGGAGAAGGACGGCGCGCGCTACCTGCTCGGCGAGTCGCGGGTCGCGGCCTACGCCAAGGAGCTGGAGGGGTTCGAGCAGGTCGGCACCGTGCAGGGCAGCGAGCTGGTCGGGAAGCGGTACACGCCGCTCTTCGACTACCTGGTCGAGCAGGCCGGGCCGAACGCGTTCCAGGTGCTCGGCGCCGAGTTCGTCACCACCGAGGACGGCACCGGCGTGGTGCACATGGCGCCCGCGTTCGGTGAGGACGACCAGAACGCCTGCAACGCGGCCGGCATCCCGACCATCGTGACCGTGGACGATCACACCCGGTTCACCGCGCTGGTCCCGGACTTCCAGGGCGAGCAGGTCTTCGACGTCAACAAGCCGATCATGCGGCTGCTCAAGGACCGCGGCGTGGTGCTCCGGCAGGACACCTACACCCACTCGTACCCGCACTGCTGGCGCTGCGAGACCCCGCTGGTCTACAAGGCGGTCTCGTCCTGGTTCGTGGCCGTCTCCACGTTCCGGGACCGGATGGTCGAGCTGAACCAGCAGATCAACTGGACGCCGTCGCACATCAAGGACGGCTCGTTCGGCAAGTGGCTGGCGAACGCGCGCGACTGGTCGATCAGCCGGAACCGGTTCTGGGGCTCCCCGATCCCGGTCTGGAAGTCCGACGACCCGAACTACCCGCGCGTCGACGTGTACGGCTCGTACGCGGACATGGAGCGGGACTTCGGTGTCAAGATCGAGGACCTGCACCGGCCGTTCGTGGACGAGCTGACCCGGCCCAACCCGGACGACCCGACCGGGAAGTCCACCATGCGCCGGGTGCCGGAGGTGCTGGACTGCTGGTTCGAGTCCGGCTCGATGCCGTTCGCGCAGGTGCACTACCCGTTCGAGAACACGGAGTGGTTCGAGGACCACTACCCGGGCGACTTCATCGTGGAGTACATCGGCCAGACCCGCGGCTGGTTCTACACCATGCACGTGCTGGCCACCGCGCTGTTCGACCGGCCGGCGTTCCGCAACTGCCTCAGCCACGGCATCCTGCTCGGCGAGGACGGCCGCAAGATGTCCAAGAGCCTGCGCAACTACCCGGACGTGTACAAGGTGTTCGACTCGCACGGGTCGGACGCGATGCGCTGGATGCTGATGTCCTCGCCGGTGCTGCGCGGCGGCGACATGGCGGTCACCGAGGTGGGCATCCGCGACGCGGTCCGTCAGGTGCTGCTGCCGCTGTGGAACGTCTGGTACTTCTTCTCGCTCTACGCGAACGCGGAGGGCTACGAGGCGACCCGGCGGACCGACAGCACCAACGTGCTCGACCGCTACGTCCTGGCCAAGACCGGTGAGCTGGTCACGGCCGTGCAGCGCCAGATGGACGACTACGACATCTCCGGCGCCTGCGCGTCCGTGCGCGGCTACCTGGACGCGCTGACCAACTGGTACGTGCGCCGGTCCCGCGACCGGTTCTGGGCGGGCGACTCCGACGCGTTCGACACGCTCTACACCGTGCTGGAGACGCTCGCCCGGGTGGTGGCGCCGCTCGCGCCGCTGACCAGCGAGGAGATCTGGCGCGGCCTGACCGGCGAGCGCTCGGTGCACCTGACCGACTGGCCGTCCGCGGAGGAGTTCCCGGCCGACCACGCGCTGGTCGCGGCGATGGACTCGGTGCGGGACGTGTGCTCCGGCGCGCTGTCCCTGCGCAAGGCTCGCGCGCTGCGCGTCCGGCTGCCGCTGTCCCGGCTGACCGTGGCCACGCCGGACGCCTCCTCGCTCGAGGCGTTCAAGGACCTGATCGCGGACGAGGTCAACGTGAAGGAGGTCGTCTTCACCGAGCAGGTCGCCGACTACTGCCGCCAGGTGCTCACGGTCGTACCGCGCGCGCTCGGCCCGCGGGTCGGCGGCCAGGTGCAGCAAGTGATCAAGGCGGTCAAGACCGGCAACTGGGAGCTCGTCGACGGCACGCCGGTCGCGGCCGGCGTCACGCTGCAGGACGGCGAGTTCGAGCTGAAGCTGGTCGCGGTGGACGTGGAGAACTCGGCGACGCTGCCGAACGGCGGCGTGGTCGTGCTGGACACGGCCGTGACGCCGGAGCTGGCCGCGGAGGGCCTGGCCCGCGACGTGGTCCGGGTGGTGCAGCAGGCCCGCCGGGACGCGGACCTGAACGTCTCCGACCGGATCACGGTGACGCTGGCCGCCTCCGACGAGGTGGTCGCCGCGGTCACCGCGTACCGCGAGTTCGTGGCCGGCGAGGTGCTCGCCGACGACGTCCGCTTCGACCCGGCCGTCGAGGGCTTCGCCGGTGAGGTCGGCGAGGGCGAGACGGTCACCGTGCGGGTCGCCCGCTGACCGGCGCGATACCACCCCGTGCCGCTGTTACCAGTGGCACGGGGTGGTTTCTTTCGGGCGCCGGTCGGCTACCGTGTGAACGCCCCGCTCGGGGGATGATTCGCAGGAGGGTAGAAGGTTGCCACCGCTCTATTCGTTCGGGAAGGTCACGGTCGGCCCGCTCCTGAACCTGATCTGGCAGCCGACGGTCGAGGGCCTCGAGCACATCCCGAGCAGCGGCGGCGTCGTCTTCGCCAGCAACCACCTCTCCGTGGCCGACGAGGTGCTCTCCGGCGTGGTCGTCCCGCGGCACCTGTCGTTCTGGGCGAAGTCGGAATACTTCGCGGGCCGCGGCCCCCGGGGCCTGTTCGTCAAGCACCTGCTGCAGGCGCTCGGCGCGATCCCGGTCGAGCGGGCCGGTGGCCGGGCCGCGCTGGCCGCGTTCGACGCGGCCGTCCCGGTGCTCCAGCGCGGCGGCCAGGTGATCATCTACCCGGAGGGCACCCGCTCGCCGGACGGCCGGCTCTACAAGGGCCGCACCGGCGCGGTCCGGCTGGCCACCATGGCCGGCGTGCCGATCATCCCGATGGGCGTGCTCGGCACGGACCGGATGCAGCCGATCGGCCAGCGCCTGCCGAGCTTCCGGCGCAGCAACGCGATCATCCGCTTCGGCAAGCCGATGGACTTCACCGGCCGGGAGACGGACACGCTGGGCCTGCGCGCGATGACCGACGAGGTCATGGTCGAGATCCAGAAGCTCACCGGCCAGGAGTACGTACCCCGCTACGCGCCGCCGAAGGAGCCCAAGGGCTCGTAGTCAGGGTGCGTCCGAGCCGCGGGCCTGCTCCTGGGCGACGATCGCGGCGATGTCGTCGATGCGGTCGAGCTGCTGGAGCGCGCGCATCATCCGGACGTTGCCGGACAGGCGCTCGCCCGTGCGGTGCAGGAACGCCCAGTAGCCGGCGGTGAACGGGCACGCGTTCTCGCCGGACCGGGTGCGTGGGTCGTAGCGGCAGCCGCCGCAGTAGTCGCTCATCCGGTTGATGTAGTTGCCGCCGCCGGCGTACGGCTTCGTGGTGATCCGGCCGAGGTCGGCGTACTGGCTCATGCCGACCACGTTCGCCACCATCACCCACTCGAAGCCGTCGACGAAGTTCCGGTGGAACCAGTCGACCATCGCGGACGGCCGCCAGCCGCGTTGCAGCGCGTAGTTGCCCAGCACCATCAGCCGCGGGATGTGGTGCACGTAGCCACGATCTCGTACGCCGGACAGCACGTCCGACAGGCAGGCGGCCTCCACCGCGTCCGCGTCCAGGTTCGCGAACCAGTCCGGCAGCCGGCCGCGCGCACCGAGCTCGTTGACCGAGCGGTAGCCGGCCTCGAAGTACCAGTAGAGGTGCCAGACGTAGTCCCGCCAGCCGATCAGCTGCCGGATGAAGCCCTCCGCACCGGCCAGCGGCACGTCGCCGTCCCGGTGCGCCCTCTCCGCGCGGCGGACCGCCTCCATCGGGTCCAGCAGGCCCAGGTTGAAGCTGCTGGAGAGCAGGCTGTGCGCCATGAACGGGTCGCCGGAGAGCATCGCGTCCTCGTACGGGCCGAAGTGCGGCAGCCGGTACCGGACGAAGTGCCGCAGCCGGGCCAGCGCCTCGGCCCGGGTCGCCGGGAACAGGCGCGGCCCGTCCCGGCCGGTGAACACGACGCCCTCGGCCGCCCACCGGTCCAGGTCGGCGCGGACCTCCGCATCGATCTCGTCCTCGACGATCTCCGGCGGCGACGGTACGTCCAGCCGGTCCACCCCGCGCGGCGGCGGGTTCCGGTTGTCCGCGTCCAGGTTCCACCTGCCTCCGGTGGGACTCCCGTCCGGCTCCATCAGCACGCCGTGCCGGTGCCGGGCGTACCGGTAGAACTCCTCCATCCGCAGCGTGCCGCGCCGTGCGTCGGCCCACCCGACGAAATCGTCGTGGCCGGTCACGAAACCGCGGGGCGGCAGCACGGTGACGCCGTCCAGTCCGTTGACGAACCGGCGGGCACGCAGCGTGGTGGGCGCGCAGACGTCGACCGGCTCACCGGCCAGCCGCAGCGCCTCCCGATACGTCCGAGTCTTCAGGTACAGCACGCGGTCGCCCAGCTCCGCGGCCCGGTGCCGCATCGCGGAGAGCACCAGGTGCGCCTTCTGCCGGTGGAAGGCGCGGCGCTCGAAGACCGCCCTCGACTCGACGATGAGCGCGGTCTGGCGCTGATCGTCGAGAAAGTGCGGGCCCAGTTGATCCCCGAACAGCCAGCGCCGCATGCGACGAATTCTTTCCCCGTCGCACGCCGCGCTTCCCGGTGACGCACCGTTTACGTGTGTGGTTCAGCTCACATGCAACTTGCACGGTGGCCGGGGTCGATCCCGTGGTGGGTCAGGCCTGCTGGAACGAGATCTGGTCCCGGGTGATCACGGCGCCGCGGATGCGGTCGAGCAGCGCCGCGCTGTCCGCGACCGAGCGCCGGGTGAAGACCGCGGTGCCGAGGCTGCCGTGGTCGGCCCAGCCGCACACCACCACGGTCGCGCCGTCCGCCTCGCCGGTGCCGCAGCGCTGGAAGCCACCGCTGTCCCCGGCGTCGACCGGCTCGACGCCGGACAACGCGTAGATCTCGGTCAGCCGGGTCATCTCGGCCTCCAGGTCGGACTCCGGCGACCAGCGGAACCCGGTCACGCCGAACACCGTCACCTGCTTGCCCGCCGCGTCGCCGTAGACGCCCGCGAACGTGCTCTCGGCCAGCAGGTGCACGCCGCGCATCTCGCCCTCCAGCGCCTGCGACGTCTCGTCCGCCTCCGGGCCGGTGCTCAGCGACAGGTCCGCTATCGCGTCCGGCAGCGAGGCCGACGCCGGGTACTGCTGCCACAGTGGCACGCCGAAGTAGGCGGGCAGCCCGCAGCAGCACGCCACGGTCAGCAGCAGCATGGTGAGCAGCACCATCGGCCATTTCCGCCGGCGCCGGCGGCGCATCTGCTGCGGCGGCGGGTAGCCCGGCGGCGGATACCCCGGCGGCAGCTGCGGCCGCGTGGCGGCGGCCCGGCGGTCCTTCTTGCGCTTCTTCTCCTTCGGCGGTGCGGCGGGCGGGCCCGGCGGCCGGCTCTGTGCGGGCCGCGTCTGCGCCGGTGGCGGCGGAGGCGGCTGCTGGGACCGCGGGTAGGACGGCGGCGCGTACTGCGGCGGAGGCGGTGGTGGCGGCTGCTGCGAGCGCGCCGCCTGCTCCGACCGCGGCGGCTGCTGACCGTAGGGCGGTTGCTGCCCGTGCGGCGGCTGCCAGTGCGGCGGACGCGGCTGCTGCCCCCGCTGCCCCTGCCCCTCCTGTGGCGTCGTCCGGTGCGGCGGTGACTGCGGGCCGGCCTGCTGCGGCGGGGGAGGGGGCGGCGCGGCGGACCGCCGGGACGGTGGCTCGACGGTGGTGCGCGGCAGGTCCGCCCGGTCGATCCGGGTCGGGTGCAGCGGCGGCGCCGGGTGGTCGTAGTGGTGGTCCGGCGCGTGGTCGTCCCACCCCTCCGTGCCTTCCCACGGGTCGACCGGCGCGGGCAGATCCAGCGTCGGGTCGACCGGCTTCTCCGGACGCGGGGCGGGCTGCTCCTCGTCCCGGTCCCGGCCGAAGCCGAACCGGCGGCGCTTCTTCGGCCCGGGCGGCGGCACCGCGGCCGCACCCCGCCACGGCGCCGGCCGCGGCACCTCGGTCGGCGCGTCGTCCTCGTCCAGCGCCGCCACGCCGCCGTCGCCGGTCGTGGCGCCGTCCGCGAGCTTCGCGGTGCCGTCGGCCGGCTCCGCCGAGCCGCTGTCCATCCTCGCGGTGTGGTCGGCCACCGCAGTGGTGCGGTCGGCCGCTGCAGAGGTGCCGCCGGAAACCTTCTCGGTGTCGTTCGGCGAAGTGGTGTCGCTGTCCGGCGCGCGGCCACCGGCCGTACCCTCGGAGGGGTGTGATCCGGCGGGGGTGGAACCGGCGGCGGCCGGCGGATCCGGCTCCGGGTGGCGGTCCGGCCGATCTTCCGCCATCGCTGCAGTCTCCTCGCGGTTTCAGGGTGCGGGCCGTGCGTCCGGGCCCTACAAGCGAGGTTATCCCCGCCCGGCCAGTCCGGTCCGTGACGGTTTGGCCGGGCGGTCCGGGTCGCGGGGCGGTCGGCGCGGCCGCGTACCCTGGTTGGTTGATCCCGGGAGGTTTCATGAGCACCGCGGCACCAAAGAGCGCGATTTCGGTGTGGCCCCAGCTGGAGCAGCTGCTGCCGCTCGTCAGCAAGCCGATCCAGTACGTCGGCGGCGAGCTCGGCGCGGTCGTCAAGGACTGGGACGCCGCCGCCGTGCGCTGGGCGCTGATGTACCCGGACGCCTACGAGGTGGGCGTGCCCAACCAGGGCGTCCAGATCCTCTACGAGGTGCTCAACGAGCAGGCGGACGTACTGGCCGAGCGCACCTACGCGGTGTGGCCGGACCTCGAGGCGCTGATGCGCGAGCGAGGCGTCTCCCAGTTCACCGTCGACTCGCACCGGCCGGTAGGGGCTTTCGACCTGTTCGGTCTCTCGTTCTCCACCGAGCTGGGCTACACGAACCTGCTGACCGCGCTGGACCTGGCCGGCATCCCGCTGGACTCGGCGGACCGCACGGAGGCGCACCCGATCGTCGTGGCCGGTGGGCACGCCGCGTTCAACCCGGAGCCGATCGCGGACTTCATCGACGCGGCGGTGCTGGGCGACGGCGAGGAGGCGGTCCTCGAGATCACCGCGATCGTCCGCGCCTGGAAGGCCGAGGGCTCGCCCGGCGGCCGGGACGAGATCCTGCTGCGCCTGGCGAAGACCGAGAGCGTCTACGTGCCGCGCTTCTACGACGTCACCTACCTCCCCGACGGCCGGATCCACCGGGTCGTGCCGAACCGGGCGGGCGTGCCGGCCCGGATCCACAAGCGCACGACCATGGACCTGGACCAGTGGCCGTACCCGAAGAAGCCGATCGTGCCGCTGGCCGAGTCGGTGCACGAGCGGTACGCGGTGGAGATCTTCCGGGGGTGCACGCGCGGCTGCCGGTTCTGCCAGGCCGGCATGATCACCCGCCCGGTCCGCGAGCGCTCGATCGAGACCGTGGGCCAGATGGTGCGCGAGGGGCTCGAGTTCTCCGGCTACTCCGAGGTCGGCCTGCTGTCGCTGTCCAGCGCGGACCACACCGAGATCGGCGACATGTGCTCCGGCCTGGCCGAGCAGTACGCCGGGACGAACGTCTCGCTGTCGCTGCCGTCCACCCGGGTGGACGCGTTCAACATCGAGCTGGCGCAGGAGTTGTCCAAGAACGGGCGGCGCACCGGCCTGACGTTCGCGCCGGAGGGCGGCTCGGAGCGGATCCGTCGCGTGATCAACAAGATGGTCAGCGAGGAAGACCT
Organism: Catenuloplanes indicus; assembly: GCF_030813715.1. NCBI lineage: Bacteria > Bacillati > Actinomycetota > Actinomycetes > Micromonosporales > Micromonosporaceae > Catenuloplanes > Catenuloplanes indicus. The sequence goes on along the minus strand of NZ_JAUSUZ010000001.1, from coordinate 3,298,654 downwards.
GATCCGTACCGTGGTCACGGCGTATTCGAACGGCTGGCGGCAGGTCAAGCTGTACTTCATGTGCGGCCTGCCGACCGAGCAGGACGAGGACGTGCTGCAGATCGCCCGGCTCGCGCACGAGGTGATCAAGGCGGGCCGCGCCGCGACCGGCTCGAAGGACATCCGCTGCACGGTGAGCATCGGCGGGTTCGTGCCGAAGCCGCACACGCCGTTCCAGTGGGCGAAGATGGACCGGCCCGAGGTGATCGACAACCGGCTCCGGCTGCTCAAGCAGGCGATCAACAGCGACCGGTCGCTGGGCCGCGCTATCGGGTACCGCTACCACGACGGCGAGCCGTCGCTGATCGAGGGCCTGCTGTCCCGCGGCGACCGGCGGGTCGGCGCGGTGATCCGGCGGGTCTGGGAGAAGGGCGGCCGGTTCGACGGCTGGAACGAGCACTTCTCCTTCCAGCGCTGGGTGGAGTCGGCCGGCGAGACGCTGCCCGCGTTCGGCGTCGACCTGGACTGGTTCACGGTCCGGGAGCGCTTCGAGGACGAGGTGCTGCCCTGGGACCACCTGGACTCCGGGCTGGACAAGGACTGGCTGTGGCAGGACTGGCAGGACTCGCTGAGCGAGTTCGAGCAGGACGACTGCCGGTGGACCCCGTGCTTCGACTGCGGCGTGTGCCCCTCGATGGACACCGAGATCCAGATCGGCCCGACCGGTAAGAAGCTGCTGCCGCTGACCCCACTGAACGCGTCCGGGCCGCGCGTGCACGCACACTGACGGGTTGTTGTTTGTTTAGATCGGACATTACCGGAAAAAGGGTATTAATGTCGTTCGGGTGACCGCGACGACGACCACTTTGACCGGAATCCCGTTCAACCGCCCTTACCTGTGCGGCCTGGAACGGGAGTACGTCGGCGAGGCGATCGGGCTCGGCGCGCTCTCCGGTGACGGACCGTTCACCGCGCGCGCGACCGGCCTGCTCGCCCGCCTCGTCGACGCGCCGGAGGCGCTGCTCGCCACCTCCTGCACGCATGCGCTGGAGATGGCCGCGATCCTGCTCGACCTCCGGCCCGGCGACGAAGTGATCATGCCGTCGTTCACGTTCGTCTCCACCGCGAACGCGTTCGCGCTGCGCGGGGCGGTCCCGGTGTTCGCCGACTGCCGGCCGGACACGCTCAATCTGGACGAGCGGCTGATCGAGGACGCGATCACGTCCCGTACCCGGGCGATCGTGGTCGTCCACTACGGCGGCGTGGCCTGCGAGATGTCCGAGATCACCGCGATCGCGGCCCGGCACGGCCTGACCGTGATCGAGGACAACGCGCACGGGCTGGGCGGCAGTTACCACGGGCGGCCGCTCGGCTCGCTCGGCGCGCTGGCCACGCAGAGCTTCCACGTCACCAAGAACGTGCAGTGCGGTGAGGGTGGCGCGCTCATCTTCAACGACCTGAGCTGGTTCTCCCGCGCCGAGATCATCCGGGAGAAGGGCACGAACCGCAGCCAGTTCTTCCGCGGCATGGTGGACAAGTACCGGTGGATCGACGTCGGCTCGTCCTACCTGCCCGCGGACCTGCTGGCCGCGTTCCTCACCGCCCAGCTGGAGGCGTTCGACGACATCCAACGCCGCCGGCACGCGATCTGGTCCGCCTACGACACCCGCCTGGCCACCTGGGCCGCGTCCATCGGCGTCCAGCGGCCGGTCGTGCCGGCCGGCCGTGACCACCCCGCGCACCTCTACCAGCTGCTGATGCGCGACCTCACCGACCGTCAGGAGTTCATCCGGCACCTCGGCCACCGCGGCATCCAGGCCACCTTCCACTACCAGCCGCTGCACGCGGCCCCGGCCGGCCGCCGCTACGGGCGCACCGCACCGGCCGGCTGCCCGGTCACCGACGACATCGCCGACCGCCTGGTCCGGCTGCCTCTCTTCGCCGGCATGACCGCCACCGAACTCGACCAGGTCATCGACGCGGTCACCGCGTACCGCCCGGGAAATCACGAGCTTTAAACCTTTCTTCCCGCTTCCGGCGGGTTCGCTCCGGGCGTGCTCCCGCGGGCACCGGTCGTCGCTGGCGCTCCTCCCTGCACGTTCCGCGGTCGCAAGACCAAACCTTCCGCGCCGCGCGGCCGAACACCCGGCGAATCTTCCGCAGCCCCCTTCCACCGTCGCGATCCGCCGCTGTTTCGCCGGCTGGTCTGCTGCCGTTTCGCCGGATGGTCTGATGTGGCTTTACTGGGCGATATCGTGCCGATTTCGATCGCCGCTCTCCGGCTGCGGTCGACGAGGCGCGGTCGAGCGCCGCGCGCCCGATATTTCGTCTTGTTCGCGGCATTCGCACGCAGGCACGAGCGGAACTGGATGATCGCGATGGTCCGGTGCGGGCTGTGGCGGAGCTCGGCCCGGAACTTCCATTCTCGCTACCCGCAGGAATTTGGCGCACGCGGCTCACAATCATTCGTGTGACGTTGATGAACGATGATCGCCTTGGCTGGTGGAATGCGTTCGAAAACGCTCAATGACAATTCCGGTGAGTGTCGGGAAATGGTGACGTCGGCTGGGTGTCGGAAGATGAGATTCCGGGCGCGGAGCGCCCGCCAGCCGGCCCGCTGAGGCGGGTCAGGCGTGCAGTTCGAGCCAGAGGACGTCGGTCGGCGTACCGTCGATGTCGGTTCTGTAGTGGCGGGACGGTACCTCGACGAAACCGTTGCGGCGGTGCAGCGTGAGGACCGGCCGGTTCGTGGCCAGCGTGCGGGCGCCGAGGACGGCCAGCCCCAGGTCGTCCAGCGCGTAGCGGATGGCGGCCTGCTCCAGGCCGATCCAGGCGCCGAAGAGCGCGTTGCGCGGCCGCAGGCCGTCCAGGTCGAGGAAGAAGCCCCACTCCGCGGTACGCGCGAGCGGGTCGTGGTCCTGGAACGTGACCGCGCCGGCCGGTGTCCCCTCGTGCTCGTAGATCAGCACGCGCCGCGCCGGGTCCGCGGCGACCCGGGACCACCAGGTGCGATGGCCCTCCGGCGTGATCACGTCGCGGAACAGGAACTGTGCGCGGACCTCGGGGTGGTTGCGCCAGCGGCGCACCGGCTCCAGATCGTGCGGCTCAGCGGGACGGAGCATGGACCGGGCCCTCCACCTGCTCGCGGATCACGTAACCGGGCCGGCCGCTGCCGGTGGTGTGGATGCGGCCGATGTACTCGCCGAGGACGCCGACCGCGATCATCAGGGCGGACGAGGAGAACGCGACCATCGACGCGATCGTGGTGAAGCCGGCGATCCTGGTCTCGCCGCTCGCGTGCGCCCAGATCAGCCGCACGACCAGGGCGAAGCCGCCGAGCCCGGCGAGGAAACCGGCGTACGTCACCAGGCGCAGCGGCGCGGTGGAGTAGCCGAACGTCATGTCCGCGGCGTGCCGCAGCAGCCGGCCGAGCGTGTAGCCGGACCGGCCGGCCGCGCGCGGCGAGATCCGCACCGGGACGCCGGTCACCCGGGTGGTGCCCCAGGACAGGCCCACGTCGATCGCGGTGCCCGGGCCGTGCACGCCGTCCAGACCCCGCACCAGGAATGCCCGGAACGCGCGGAACGCGCCGACCAGCCGCGCGTTGCGCACCCCTATCGCACCGGCCAGCCCGGCCTTGACCAGGCGGGATGCGGCGTTGCGCAGCAAGCCGTGCTCCTCGGTCTCGGGCAGGCCGTAGACCAGGTCCACGTCGTCGGTCAGCGCGGCCAGCAGCCGCGGAATCTCGGCCGGCGGGTGCTGCAGGTCGTCGTCCATGGTCACGATCACCTCGTGCCGGGCCGCGCGCAGCCCGGCCAGCAGCGCGGCGTGCTGGCCGGCGTTGCGGGCCAGCCGGATCGCGCGCACCTCCGGGTGTGCCACGGCCAGCGCGGACGCGGTCGACCAGGTCTCGATGCCGCCGTCGTCGTCCACGACGAGCACCACCTCATGGCCGGCGAGAGGGCCGGTCAGCACGTCGCTGAGCTGCGACACCAGGGCCGGGAGCGTGTCCGCCGAGCGGTAACAGGGCACGACGACCGAGATCCGCATCCGCACCTTCCCACCTGGCCACCGACTTCCCCGGTGGATCGTTGAACACGCGTGACTTGCACCGCGCACGCGACCGGCCGGCGGAGGCGATCGCTCCGCCCCTTGCTCAACGACCGACGCGCTCACTACGTTCTCGCCGGGGCATTGGGCGCGGGCGTCTACTACGGGCTCTTCTCCGGTGGCTGGCTGATCTTTCAGGCCGGCTACCTGCTGCTGGCGGTGCTCGCGAACGCGGCGACCGCGGTGCTCACCTACCCGGTCTACCGCCGGATCTTCGGCGGGACCGGCTCCTGGGCGGCCGGTCTGGTCCGGTTCTACCTGGTCTCGCTGGGCAGCCTGGCGTGCACGCTGGTGGGGCTGCCGCTGCTGGTCGAGTCGGCCGGCCTGCCGGTGCTGCCGGCCCAGGCGCTGATCATCGTGGTCGCCCCGATGATCACGTATCAGCTGCATCGCGGCTGGTCGTTCCGGTGACCGCCACGCTTACCCGCACTGAGCCGGCCGGGCCGGTCACCCCGCCGCCGGTCCCCGGCCGGTTCGCCCGCGGTGCCGGTTTCCTGGTGCGCTTCCTGCCCGCCGTGGTCACGGCCGTCATCACGATCATGGTCCTTCGCTGGTACGGCGTGAGCACGCGGGACATCGCCGCGTTCGCCGGATACCTGCTGCTGGCCGTGCTGCTGCCCGGCACCCTGGTCTGGCGCGCGCTGCGCCGCGGCCCGGGCGCGCTGCCGTCCGACGTGGCCGGTGGCGCCGCGATCGGCTACTCCCTGGAGATCATCGGGTACGTGGCCGCGCGCTGGGCCGGTCAGCCGCGGCTCGCGCCCGCGCTGCCGCTCGCGATCCTGGCCGCGTTCCTGCTGATCAAGCCGCTGCGTCGGTTCTGGCGCGGTTCGGGTGCACCGGTGCCGCGCCGCTGGGCGTGGGGCGTCGCGGTGGTCTGCCTGCTGGTGCTCGGCTGGACCGCCGCGAAGTTCTTCCGGTCGCACGGGCTGTCCTGGCCGACGTCCGGCTCGCCGTACGTGGACATGCCGTTCCACCTCGCGCTCGCCGGTGAGCTGAAGAACCACGCGCCGCCGCAGATCCCGTACGTGATCGGCGAGCCGCTGCACTATCACTGGTTCGTCTACGCGGACCTGGCCGCGACCAGCTGGGCGACCGGCATCGAGCTCCAGGTCCTGCTGCTGCGGCTGAGCCTGCTGCCGATGGCGCTGATCTTCGTGATCGGCACCGCGGTGCTCGCCACCAAGCTGGCCGGTGAGTTCCGCACCGCCGTGCCGTGGTGGACCGGCCCGCTCGCGGCACTGCTGCCGCTGGTCGGGGCGCCGGTCAACCCGTACCAGGGGGTGCTCGCGTCGGTGCCGCAGGGCTCGATCCTGGACGCGCTCTGGCTCAGCCCGACCCAGACGTTCGGCGCGATGCTGGCGGTCGCGGCCGTGCTGCTGCTGATCGAGCTGCTCCGTGACGCCGGTGGCGCCGGCCGGTGGGTGATGCTGATCCTGCTGCTCGTGGTGATCACCGGTGCCAAGGCGACGTACCAGCCGCTGCTGCTGGCCGGGCTGGTGCTGGCCGTGACCGTGCGCTGGATCGGCGAGTTCCGGCCGCCCTGGGCCGCGCTCGCGGCGACCGGGCTGACCGCGGTCACGCTGATCTTCGCGCAGCTCGTCCTCTTCTCCGACTCGGCCGGTGGGCTCAGCGTCAAGCCGCTCTCCACCGCACTGAACTCCGCGCTCGGACACATCGCCGGCACCGCCACGTTCCCGCCCGGCACCGAGGGCGGGCCGCCGGCGCCGATCCGGTACTCCGCGATGGACGGTGTGCCGTTCGGCGGTCAGGACGTGGACCCGGCCGCGCTCGCGCCGATCGGCGTCACCGCCGCGACCGGCGGCACCGCGGTCGAGGGCGCGGCCGCGACCGCGCCCGGCGTGGTCGGTGACGGGCTGGCGCAGCTCGGCCTGGAACGCGTCGCGGAGCTGGGCTGGTGGCCCGCGTTCGCGCTGGCCACACTGGTGCTGCTGCTCTGGATGAGCATGGTCGGCGGTGCCTGGGCGATGCTGCTGCGCCCGCGCCGGCTGGTCGACCCGGGCGTGCTCATCTGCCTGGGCATCGTCGCGGCCGGGTTCGGTGCCGCGCTCACGTTCGAGCATCCGGGCGCGAGCCAGCTGTACTTCGTGAACTCGGCGCGGCCGTACCTCGCCGCGCTCGCGGTCGCCGGACTGTCCGTGGCGACGGCGCAGCGCCGTACCGTCGGTGGCTGGTTCCTGGGCCTGTTCTCGCTGGCGGCCGGCGCGTGCGCGGTCTGGGCCGGGCACGATCTGATCGGCGAGCCGCGCGACAACCAGGGCTTCGGGTCGGTGCTCGCGCCGCTGGCCGTGCTGGCCGGTGCCGGGCTCGCGGTCTGGCTGCTGGTCTGGGGCTTCGCCCGGCTGCGCCGCCGGGTGCGTCCGGCGCGGCGGGCCTGGTTCGCGGTCTGGCTGGCGATGCTCGGCATGGTCGCGCCGGGCGCGGTCGCCGGGTACGCCTCGCCGATCATGGCGGCGGTCCGGGACGGCTGGCGGGACGTCCCGATGGACGCGGAACCGGCCGAGGTGCGGCCCGCGATCCCGGAGGGCGCGGTGGAGGCCGGGCGCTGGCTGCGCGACCACTCCACGCCCGGCGATCTGGTCGCGACGAACGCGCACTGCCGCACGCTGCGCCAGTGGGTCTGCGACAACCGCAACTTCTGGGTGTCGGCCTACACGGAACGCCGCGTCCTGGTCTCCGGCTGGGGATACACCGTGACCGCGCACGCCGAGGCGGCCCGCACCGGCACGGTCGTCAACCGGGTCGAGTTCTGGGACCGTACGCTGCTCAAGCTGAACGACGCCGCGTTCCAGATGCCGTCCGCGGTCAGCGTCGGCCGGCTCGCGGCCGACCACCGGGTGCGCTGGTTCCTGGTCGACCGCCGCACCAGCACGCCACCACCGGAACTCGCGCGCTACGCGATCCACCGTTTCACGGCCGGCGCCTGCGACGTCTACGAGCTGCCCGAGTCCGCCGCCAACTACCGCGTCACCTCGGCGGACTGATCCGCTCCCGGCCAGCCGATGCCCGCCGCGATGCCCGCCCGCACCGGCACAGGCGGAAATATCCGGCGCGGGCGCCCGGTCCGCCGTGCCCGGTGCCCGCTGGCGCCGTCATGGGGCGAGGTATCGGGCGCGGGTTCGCGGTGCCGATGCCCGTCCGCGTCGTCATAGCCGAGATAGCCGGACGCGGCGCCCGGTCGGCCGTGCCACGCCGGGCGCCGCCGCCCCGCGGCGGGCCTGTGGTCTTGCCACGGCGAAACATGCAGGGAGGAGCGCCAGCGACGACCGGTGCCCGCGGGAGCATGCGGACGGCACCCCGCCGGAAGCGGGAAAATCGGTTTCTACAGGGGTTTGTGTGCTCGCAGGAAGAGCGATACACCGGGGAGGCGGCCGACCGGGAGGCCACGTTCGAGCCGGACGATGCCGCCGAGCAGCGCGTTGAGCAGCGGATGGACGGCCGTCACATCGTGCCGCAGGGCCGATTCCGGCTGCCGCGTGGTGGCGGTGCGGCGCAGCGCGACGGCCGGGCGGAGCAGCACGTTCCAGCTCCAGAGCGCGTCGACGCGCAGGCCCGCGCCGCTGATCAGCGCGGTCAGGCCGGCCCGGTCATAGCGCCGGACATGTCCGCTGAGTTCGTCGAAGACTGACCATAACCGCATATCAGCCGGTACGGCGATGAGCGCGCTGCCGCCCGGACGCAGCACGCGGTGGATCTCGGCGGCTGCGCGCGCGTCCTCCTCGATGTGCTCCAGCACGTCGAACGCGACCAACAGGTCCCGGGTCGCCGATTCGAGCGGCAGGTCGCGCGCGTCCGCCTGGATCGCGTCGAGGCCGCGGGCCCGCGCGATCTCCACGCCCTCCGGCAGGAATTCGGTGGCCAGCACCTGATAGCCGAAGTCGCGCATGACCAGGCAGTTCCCGCCACCGGCCGCGCCGATCTCGACGGCCTCCCGGCCGGGGTGGGCATGCAGCCGCCGCAATTCCCGGGCGAGGAGAGCGCGGCGCTCGCGGTACCACCAGTGCCGGTCCTCGACCGCGGTGGTGTCCCGGATGTCGGCGCCGCGCATCAGGCCCGCAGCCGGACGGTGCTGTGATCGCCGACGATCAGCTGGTGTGCCGCGGGCGTGCGCGGCGCGGGCAGCACCCGGGCGTCCCGGCCGATGATCGACTCACCGATCCGGGAGACGCCACGGATCGAGGCGTTGTCGAAGACGATCGAGTACTCGATCTCCGCGTCCTCCAGCATGCAGTTGTCCGCGATCGAGGTGAACGGGCCCACGTACGAGCGGACGATCTTGGTGCCGGTGCCGATCACGATGGGCCCGCGCAGCACCGAGTCCTCGACCACGGCGCCGGCCTCCAGCACCACCCGCCCGATGATCTCGGTGCGGCCGTCGACCGTGCCGTCCAGCCGCGGCTCCGCCGACTCCAGCACCATCCGGTTGCACTCGAGGATGTCCCGCGCCCGCCCGGTGTCCTTCCAGTAGCCGCTGACCAGGTGCGAATGCACCCGGTGGCCGTGTGCGATCAGCCACTGCACCGCGTCGGTGATCTCCAGCTCGCCGCGCGCGGACGGACCGATCTCCCGGACCGCCCGGTGGATCGCGGGACTGAACAGGTAGACGCCGACGATCGCCAGGTCGCTCTCCGGCTCGGCCGGCTTCTCGGTCAGCCCGACGATCTCACCGCTGCGGCCGAGCGTGGCCACGCCGTACGAACGCGGGTCGTCCACGGCCGCGAGCAGGATCTGCGCCTCGTAGTCGCCGGCCCGGAACGACGAGACCAGCTCCTGAACGCCACCGAGCAGGAAGTTGTCGCCGAGGTACATGACGAAGTCGTCGTCGCCGAGGAAGTCGCGCGCGATCAGCACGCAGTGAGCCAGCCCGCGCGGCGCGTCCTGGGGGATGTAGGTGATCTGCAACCCGAACCGGGACCCGTCGCCCAGCGCGGCACGAACCTCCGCGCCGGTCTCCCCGGTGATCACCCCGACCTCGGTGATGCCCGCCTCGCGCATCGCCTCCAGGCCGTAGAAGATCACCGGCTTGTTCGCGACCGGGAACAACTGCTTCGCGGAGGTGTGCGTGAGCGGCCGCAGCCGGGTACCCCGCCCACCGGCCAGCATCAGAGCCTTCATGTCCGGTGTAACGGCCTGCGTAGGCGAATGGCGACGGCGAGTCGCATCGGCGCGACGGTTACGGGAAGATGGGCGGGACCCACCAGAGGACAAAGGAGCACCACGATTCCTCCGAAGCCACAGCCAGAGGGGGGCCAGGCGCCCGTTGTGCAGCGGATTCGCCTCCGCTATGCCAAGCGCGGCCCGCTCCGGTTCACCTCGCACCGGGACTTCGCGCGCGCGTTCGAGCGGGCTCTGCGCCGCGCGGGCATCCCCATCGCGTTCTCCCAGGGATTCACCCCCCACCCCAAGATCTCGTACGCGTCCGCGGCGCCGACCGGCGTGGCCAGCGAGGCGGAGTACCTGGAGATCGGCCTGCAGACCCGCACCGACCCGGAGACGGTCCGCGCCGCGCTGGACGCCGCGCTCTCACCCGGGCTGGACGTGCTGGAGGCGGTCGAGGCCGGCCCCGGCAGCCTGGCCGACCGGATCGACGCGTCGCACTGGCGGATCGAGCTGCCCGGGATCACGCCGGAGACGCTCGGCCGCGCGGTCGCCGCGTTCCGCGACGCGCCGGACGTGAGTGTCGAACGCCTCACCAAGCAGGGGCGGCGCCAGCTCGACGCACGTACGCCGGTCACCCGCATCGAGGTCAAATCGGAGGGGGACGCACCTTCCGGGGTCGGGGCCGCACCGTGTGCGATACTGGACCTTGTCGTGCGGCAGGTCACCCCGTCCGTGCGACCCGATGACGTCCTGTCCGGCCTCCGCGTGGTGGCCGACCTGGAGCCGCCGGTGCCGCCGAGGGCGACACGGCTGGCGCAGGGCACGCTGACCGCGCAGGGGGAGATCGTCGACCCGCTGGCAGCGGACCGCGACGGGGCAACCATCGGTGGGAGCTGACCGGGTTTTCCGGCCAGCACTCGTCGGCAGACTTCGGTATTTCGCGCTTCTCGGTCTTCCCGGCCATCACTGACGGCGGCGGGACGGCCGCGCGGCGCGTCACCGGAACACCTTTGCGGCGACCCTGCGTGGCAGCGCTCACCCGCGCCCGGGGCCGCCAGAACTGGAGAACGCCCATGCTCGACCACGAGCCAGAGGGCGGTGAGCGGACCGGTTCCACGCCGGCCGAGAACACCGTCGACAGCACTACCCCGGACGCTGCGGCACACGGGGACATCTCGGGAGATCAGGGGCCGGACCGTCCGGTCCCGGTGGATTCCCCGGCTCCGTCCGCTCCCGGCGCCGCCGCTGACGTGCTCGGCGAGACGACGCCGGTGCAGGCGGTGCCCTCGACCGACTCGGTGGACGACGTCCCCACCGCGGTGGACGACATCGCCGCCGCGGACGACGAGATCGCTCCGGCGGTCGAGGAGTCGGTGCCGGTCGGGACGTTCGACACCCCGGCGCGGGAGTCCGGCGAGACGGGGCCGGTGAGCGAGGGCGTGCCGGTCGACGCCGGTCCGGCGCCGATCGAGGCGGCTCCCGCCGGCGGTGGCGAGTCCACGGAGCCTGCGGTGCACGCGGAGCCTGCGGCGGCGGATGTGGCCGTGGCGAGCGCTGCCGCTGGTGCGCCGGTCGCGCCTGCTGCCTCGGCTGAGCCGGGTGCCGGCGTGACCGATGCCGCGGCCGGCGATGTTCCGGCTGCTGGTGCCACCGCTGAGCCGGGTGCCGCCGTGGAACTCGACGCCACCGCGGAACTCGGCGTCAACGCGGTCGGCGGTTCCGGCGCGGGCGCCGGTGCGGTCGCCGCGCAGAACGATGCCGACGCTGACGCGACCGAGACTGCCGCTGATTCAGGCGCTGCCGGCATTTCGGCTGTTTCGCCTGCTCAGTACGATGCCGCGGCCGACGGCGCGGACGTGGTCGGTAACGCGGACCTGGCCGGCGACGCGGCGGACCCGGCTGCCGGCGCGAATGCGATCGGCGACACGGACACGGCGGCCGGCGGGATCGTGGCCGGTGACGCGGAGCCGGCCGGCGGCGCGGACGCGGCCGAGGTACCGGTGCTGCCGGTCAAGGCCGCACGCACGCGTACCCGGACCCGCAAGGCCGCCGCGCCTGCCGCAGAGGGTGAGACCGCGGAGGACGCGCCCGCCGCGCCCGTGCGCCGCACCCGGAGCCGCAAGGCCGCCGCACCGGCGCTCGCCGCCGAACCGGCCGCGGAGTCGCCGGCCGCGACGTCTGCCGACGCGGCGGTCGGAGCGGAGTCGCACCCCGAGACGCAGGCCGGCGTCAACCCGGAGATCAGCCCGGTGCCGATCGCGCTGGAGGGCGACCAGGCCCCGGCCGCGCCGGTCAAGGCGACCCGCACACGTACCCGTACCCGCAAGACCGCGGCCCCGGCCGCGGAGAGCGCTCCGCAGGAGCAGCTGCCGATCGTGGTGGTCCCGCTGGACGACCAGCTCGAGGACGAGTCCGGCGCCGCGACCCCGGTCGCCGCGCCGGTCGAGCCGGCCGAGGACGAGCCGCGCACCCGGCGCCGCCGCGCCGCGATGCCGCCGCCGGTGCTGTTCATGGCGCCCGAGCCGGAGCCGGTCGTGCCGGTCACCCGCCGCGCCGAGCCGCCGGCCGCCGCGCTGGTCGCACCGGCCGAGGCCGTGTCCGTGCCGGAGCCGGTCGCCGCGGACGAGGAGCCGGAGCCGATCGAGACCGGCCGTCGCCGTCGCCGCCGCCGTGGTGCGGCCGCCGACCTGGTGGAGCCGGACGAGGACGAGACCGCCGAGGTCCGCGGCCGGGGTACCGACGCTGCGCTGGAGGAGCCGGACGAGAGCGCGGACGACGTCGAGGACGATCTGGACGGGGAGTCGGACGACGACGAGGCCGCCGGCCGCCGTCGCCGCCGCCGTGGCCGCCGTGGCCGTGGCCGCGGCCGCGGCACCTCGGACGACGAGGCCGGCGACGACGACCAGCCGGAGTCCGAGGCCGACGCGCCCGCCGCCGAGTCCGAGGACGACGAGGAGGAGGACGGCGGCGAGCCGATGACCCGCCGTCGCCGCCGTCGCCGCCGCAAGGGCTCCGGCGACGCGGACGAGGCCGAAGAGGCCGGCGTCCACACGGTGGTGCGCATCCGTGAGCCGCGCGCCGTCGCCGACGAGGTGCAGGGCGTGTCCGGCTCGACCCGGCTGGAGGCGAAGCGCCAGCGCCGCCGGGACGGCCGTGAGCAGCGCCGGACCCGCCCGCCGATCCTGTCCGAGTCGGAGTTCCTGGCCCGCCGCGAGGCCGTCGACCGCACGATGGTGGTCCGGCAGACCAGCGACCGTACGCAGATCGCGGTGCTGGAGGACGGCATCCTGGTCGAGCACTACGTCAGCCGCGGTTCCTCCGGGACCATGGCCGGCAACGTGTACCTCGGCAAGGTGCAGAACGTGCTGCCCAGCATGGAGGCGGCGTTCGTGGACATCGGGCGCGGCCGCAACGCCGTGCTCTACGCCGGCGAGGTCAACTGGGACGCGACCGGCCTGGAGGGGCGTGCCCGCTCGATCGAGCAGGCGCTGCGCTCCGGCGACTCCGTGCTGGTGCAGGTGACCAAGGACCCGATCGGGCACAAGGGCGCGCGGCTGACCAGCCACATCGCGCTCTCCGGCCGGCACCTGGTCTACGTGCCGCACGGCAACGCGTCCGGCATCAGCCGGAAGCTGCCGGACAACGAGCGCAAGCGGCTCCGCGACGTGCTGAAGAAGCTGGTCCCGGACGGCGCCGGCGTGATCGTGCGGACCGCGGCCGAGGGCGCCAGCGAGGACGAGCTGGCCCGCGACGTCAAGCGGCTGCAGGCGCAGTGGGAGGACATCCAGGCCCGGGCCGCCGAGGGCGGCGCACCGGTCGCGCTCTACGAGGAGCCGGACCTGCTGGTACGGGTGGTCCGTGACCTCTTCAACGAGGACTTCCGCGAGGTCCTGGTGCAGGGCGAGGACGCCTACCACATGGTGGAGGACTACCTCACGCACGTCTCCCCGGACCTGGTCGACCGGCTGCACCGCTACACCGGCGTCGGCGACATCTTCGCGGAGAAGCGGATCGACGAGCAGATCCTCAAGGGCCTGGACCGCAAGGTCTTCCTCCCGTCCGGCGGTCACCTGGTGATCGACCGGACCGAGGCGATGACCGTGGTCGACGTCAACACCGGTAAGTACACCGGCGCGGGCGGCAACCTGGAGGAGACCGTCACCCGGAACAACCTGGAGGCGGCCGAGGAGATCGTGCGCCAGCTGCGGCTGCGCGACCTCGGCGGCATCGTGGTCATCGACTTCATCGACATGGTGCTGGAGAGCAACCGCGAGCTGGTGCTGCGCCGGCTGACCGAGTGCCTGGGCCGGGACCGGACCAAGCACCAGGTCACCGAGATCACCTCGCTCGGCCTGGTGCAGATGACACGCAAGCGGATCGGCGCGGGCCTGCTGGAGGCGTTCAGCGAGACCTGTGACCACTGCAAGGGCCGCGGCCTGGTCATCCACACCGAGCCGGTCGGCGACAAGCGTAACGGCAACGGTAACGGTCACGGCGCGGGCGACCGGGTGAAGTCGGTGGCTTCCGGCATCGTCCCGTCGCCGGTCCGCACGGAGCGCAGTGAGCGTCCGGAGCGCGGCGACCGTCCGGAGCGCGGTGACCGTGCCGAGGGGTCCGGCCGCCGTCGCGGACGGAAGGCCGCCGAGCTGGTGGTGGCCGAGTCGGCGACCGCGCAGGCCGTGCTGGCCGAGCCGGAGCCGGCGCCGGTGATCGAGCCGGAGGCCGGCCCGCAGCCGCAGGTGGAGCCGCCGGTCGCGCCGGTCGTCCCGCCGGTGACCGGTGGCGTGTCGGGCATCCTCCAGCAGGTGGCCCCGGCGCCGTCGCTGTCCGCGTACGAGGCCGCGAGCTACGACGACACCATGGGTTACGACCTCTCCCGGTACGAGAACACCGGCTACGACGAGGACGCCGAGACCGACGACGACGGCGAGCCGGTCCGGCTGGCCGGTGCGGAGGACCCGGACGCGCTCGGCGACGACGAGGACGCCGATGACGCCGAGGGCGGCAGCGGTGGCCGTCGCCGGACCCGGCGTGGCACCCGCCGCCGTACCCGTCCCTGATCGGGCCTGCTGATCGGCCGAAGGCGCTCCTCCAGCACCGGGGGAGCGCCTTCGGCCGTTCCGGGAGCGACGCGAGCGGCGCGCGTCGGTTCGGGTTAGTGTCGACGGCGGTCGACGGCCCCAACCCAGGAGCACCCACATGACCCGCCCCCGGTCCCTCTCCCGTTCTGCCAGCGCGGCGTTCGCGCTGGCTGCCGCGCTGCTGTTCACCGCCGCGTGTTCGTCCGGCGAGGAGGAGCCGGCGGGCCCGGCGCCGTCCACGGCCGCGTCCGCGTCCGGTCCCGCCGCCACTGGTCCGGCCGCCACCGGTCCGGCCGCCACCGCGCCCGCGACCGGCGCGGCGTCCGGCACCGTGTCGATCCCGCAGGGCACCGGCCCGGCCGGCGGCAACGCGCAGCAGGTCTGCGACACGGTGACCAAGGACAGCTCGGCCGCCGTGATGGAGTACGTCGGGCAGCTCTCCAAACTCGCCCAGGCCGGTCCGGACACGGCGGAGGGCAAGGCCGCGCAGGCTGCGGCGGAGAAGGCGCTGGACGGCTGGGAGGCGTCGCTGCGTACCCAGGCCGGTGCGGCCACGGACGCCCGGCTCAAGGCGGTGCTGACGAACATGGCGGCCCAGGTGAGCACGATGACCGCGGATCTGAACGCGATCGGCGGCGGCCAGGTGGAGCAGTTGCAGGCCATGCTCGACGAGCTCTGCGGCAGCTGACGCACCCGAGTTGGGAGGTCAGGGGGTCATGGCGTACGCTTGCCTTTGGCGCACCTTCGTGCGCCGCGTTCGCGTGCGCCATCTGGAGTTCATCTCCCGGAGAGGCTCGGCGCGAGCACCGAACCATCCGCCAGCGGTTGCGTGGTGACACTTGCGCGCCGCTTGTCAACGACAGGGAGTCCGCGTCTCATGTACGCGATCGTCAAGACCGGCGGCAAGCAGTACAAGGTCGCCGAGGGCGACGTGATCGAGGTCGAGAAGCTCGTGGGTGAGCCCGGCGACGCGGTGAAGCTCGCGGCGCTGCTCCTCGTTGACGGCGATGACCTGGTGACCGACGCGGCGCAGCTTGCCAAGGTCTCGGTGTCCGGCGAGATCGCCGAGCACACCAAGGGCCCGAAGATCCGGATCCACAAGTTCAAGAACAAGACCGGCTACCACAAGCGCCAGGGGCACCGTCAGCCGCTGACGAAGATCAAGGTGACCGGCATCTCCAGCGGCAAGAAGTAGGGGCGGCTAGCTCATGGCTCACAAAAAGGGTGCTTCCAGCTCGCGCAACGGTCGCGACTCCGCAGCTCAGCGGCTGGGTGTCAAGCGCTTCGGTGGTCAGGTCGTGAAGGCCGGCGAGATCCTGGTCCGCCAGCGCGGCACCAAGTTCCACCCGGGTGACCTGGTCGGCCGTGGCGGCGACGACACGCTGTTCGCGCTGGCCCACGGCTCGGTCCAGTTCGGCAACGCGCGTGGCCGCAAGACGGTCAGCATCGTGCCGGTCGAGGCCTGATCCTCGGTCTTTCGAAGCGGGCTGGGGCTGTGTGCCCCGGCCCGCTTTTTATTTGCCCACAAACCGGAATTATTCGGCGTCGTGCACTCTTGAGTTACCCGGGCACGCCCCTCGGCGTACCCCCGGATGGTTTTGATCTTTAAGGGGCTGGAAGTGGCAACGTTTGTCGACCGCGTGGTGCTGCACCTGCAGGCGGGGAACGGTGGCCACGGCTGCGTGTCGGTCCTCCGGGAGAAGTTCAAGCCGCTCGGCGGCCCGGACGGCGGCGACGGCGGGCACGGCGGCAGCGTGCGGCTGGTCGTCGACCCGCAGGTGCACACGCTGCTGGACTTCCACTTCCGGCCGCACATCAAGGCGCAGAACGGCGCCGGTGGTGGCGGCGGCAACCGGGACGGTGCGAAGGGCCGTGACCTGGTGCTGAAGGTGCCGGACGGCACGGTCGTGCTGACCCCCGAGGGTGAGGTCCTGGCCGACCTGATCGGCGCGGACGCCAGCTTCGACGCGGCGCGCGGCGGCCGGGGCGGGCGTGGCAACGCGTCGCTGGCCAACTCGCGGCGGAAGGTGCCGGGCTTCGCCGAGCTGGGCGAGCCGGGCGACCTGCTGGACGTGGTGCTGGAGCTGAAGAGCGTCGCCGACGTGGGCCTGGTGGGATTCCCCTCGGCCGGTAAGTCCTCGCTGATCTCGGTGGTCTCCGCGGCCAAACCGAAGATCGCGGATTACCCGTTCACCACGCTGGTGCCGAACCTGGGCGTGGTGCAGGCGGGCGAGAAGACGTTCACCATGGCGGACGTGCCGGGCCTGATCCCGGGCGCGGCCACCGGCAAGGGCCTCGGCCTGGAGTTCCTGCGGCACATCGAGCGCTGCGCCGTGCTCGCGCACGTGGTCGACTGCGCTGCGCTGGAGACCGAGCGTGACCCGGTCAGCGACATCGAGACGCTGGAGGCGGAGCTCGCGGCGTACGGCGGCCTGGAGGACCGGCCGCGTGTGGTGGTGCTCAACAAGATCGACATTCCGGACGCTCGGGACCTCGCGGAGATCGTCCGGCCGGACCTGGAGGCGCGCGGCTACACCGTGTTCGAGGTGAGCACCGCGACCCGGGAGGGCCTGCGCGAGCTGACCTTCGCGCTGTCGAAGCTGGTCGAGGAGAACCGGATCACGGTCGCCCCGGCCGAGCCGTCCCGGATCGTCATCCGCCCGGTCGCGGTGGACGACAGCGGCTTCACGATCACCCGCGACGAGGCGGCCTCCGCCGCGCTCGCGGCCGACAGTGACGCCGGTCTCGACGCCGAGGACGCCGCGCGGCAGAGCGCCTGGGTCCTGAGCGGGCCACGGCCGGAGCGCTGGGTGCGGCAGACGAACTTCGACAACGACGAGGCGGTCGGCTACCTCGCGGACCGGCTCAACCGGCTCGGCGTCGAGGACGCGCTGGGCAAGGCCGGTGCGCGGCCCGGCGACGTGGTGCGCATCGGCACCTGGGAGTTCGAGTGGCAGCCGGACGCCGGGGAATACCTGGCCGGCCCGCGCGGCACCGACATCCGCCTGGAGGAGAAGAACCACCGGCCCACCGCGGCGGCGCGTCTGGCTGCCCGGAAGGCGCGGCGGGAGCGGACGGTCATCCCGGAGGAGTCCGCCTGGCTCGCCACGCTGCAGTCGGAGAAGCTCGCCGAGGACGAGTGGTCGTGATCACCACGGCTCCGGGCCATTTCTGCGAAACCTCGTAGAAAACGGGCGTGACTAACCTCCATTCATGTTGATTGAGCCCCGTACGGCCACCGACCCCGAGCTGCACGCACTCATCCTTGAGCAGCAGCGTGAGCTCGCCTCGGTGACCGGCGCGGTCCGTACGGTGCGGACCGGCGCGTCGTACCTGGTCGGCGTCGTCAACGGGCACGCGGTCGCGTGCGGCGCGGTGGTCACGCTCGATCCGGACACGGCCGAGATCAAGCGGATGTACGTCCGGCCGGAGTTCCGCGGTCAGGGGTTCTCCCGCGCGATCCTGGCGGAGCTGGAGGAGTTGGCCGCCCGCGCCGGTTACCGCGTGGTGCGCCTGGAGACCGGCGGCTACCTGCCGGTGGCGATGTCGCTCTACCGCAGCGCGGGCTACGAGCCGATCGGGCCGTACGGGGACTACCTGGCCGGCCCGCACAGCGTCTGCTTCGAGAAGCGCCTGCCCGTCCTGGCCTGATATTTCGGACATGGTGGCCTTAATCGCGCGCTATCGGGGGATGGCGACGGCCGCCCCGCGGTGAAACGATGGTCGACTATGGACGAGGCGCGCCTGGACACGCCGGCGGCGATCGACGAGCACCTGACCCGCGTGCTCACCCGCGCCGAGCGCGCGCGGTACGGCGTGCGTTTCGTGCTCTGCGACCGGGACAACCGGGTGCGGGTGCACTGCCCGGTCGACGAGCCCCCACCGTTCGCGGACGGTGACGGCCCGCGCGGCACCGTCGCCGCGTTCGCCGCCTCACTCACCCGTGAACCACCGGGCGGCGGCGTGCTGGTGGTCCTCACCCGCCCCGGCTCCGGCGCCGTGAGCGCCTCCGACCGCGCCTGGTTCCACGCGACGTACGAGGTGTGCCGCGCCGCCCGGGTCCGCGTGCTCGGCGTCTACCTGGTGACCCCGGCCGACCTGCGCGAGATCCTGCTCGACGACGCGCTCTAGCAGAGCCGGTATCGACGTACGGGCGTCGCCGCAGCCCGGCACCCCACGTCGATACCGGCTCCGGCCACGGGACACCGCGATCCACCGGACACACCGCTGGCACGTGCCCGGTGGATCGCGCCGCCACCGGACGACGCCGGCGCCACCCCGCGGGACGGGCGGGCGGGTGCCGGACCGGGGCCGGTAAGGGGGGCCAGCGCCGGTGCGGGTGCGTTGGCCCCGGTCGGTGGCTCCTCCGGAAGGCCCGGCGGCGGGTGGATCGTGATGCGTGCCGGGGCCGAAAGCCACCCCGGCCCGGCCGATCACCGCACGGAGCGGCCGGGAACCGACCGCGACGAGGCGGGCCCGCACCCGCCGGAGGGAGGCGCATGGTGAACGTCACGAAGGCACACCCGAGCCCCGCCATCGAGGCCGCGCTGCACGAGTGCCGCGATGCCGGGCTGGTGACGATCCGGGCCGGGCAGGGGCCGCTCTGGGGGTGGGTCGAGTGCGCGACCGGCGCCCGGCGGATCTCGGTCCCGGTGCGGGCCCAGGACCCGGCCCGGCAGCGCAGCCGGCTCATGGTCTTCCTGGACAACCACGTCGCGCACCGGCCCCGCCCGGGTCAGCACGGACGGAGCGGCCGATGATGCCGGTCTTCCAGTTCCGCATGGTGGTGGACACGCCGCCGACCGACGCGCAGGCCGTCGCGCTGGTCGGTCTCCCGGACACGCCCGGCGTCGAGGTCGCGCCGGAGGAGCAGGTCGGCGTGGTGTGGTTCGACCGGGCGGCGCCACGGCTCGCCACCGCGATCGTCTCGGCCACGCACGATCTGGAGCGGGTCGGGCTGCGGCCGATCCGGGTGGAACCGCGCGACGAGGTGACGATCCCGGAGGCGGCATCCCGGCTCGGCCGGCCCGAGGAGTGGTTTCGCACCTGGCTGACCGGCACGTTCGGTGAGCCGGGCGCGCCGGTGCCGGTGTCGATGCGGCCGGCCGGCCGGGAGCGGTTCTTCAGCTGGGACGACATCGAGGTCTGGACCCGCGAGCGGCTGGACCCGGGCGTGCCGGACGGTCCTCCGGTGCTGACCGCGGCCGCGCTGGTGCTGCGCCTGCGCCGGGTCGGCCGCGGCGTGGACGGGCTGCCGGAGCTGCTCAGCCTGGTCGACATCCGGCCGTGAGCCCGCTCCCGCGACCGTCCACGATCGAGCGTCGATTCGGTCAATCCGGTACGTGCGATGTCCATCCGGGCATCGGTCCGGCTAATCTCACTCGGTCGTGACGGAACACGTGGATGGGGAGCGCATGCCGGCGAGGCACGGTGAGCGGCGGTCGGTGCCGGTCGAGCGGGACCGGGGCGCCGTGCCGTGGGTGCCGGTGCTGGCCGTGGCCGGGGTGGCGACCGGTCTGCTGGTCGCGGCGCTGACGCTCGTGCCGTTCGACGCCGCGCAGCAGGCCGCGGCGCCCGCGACGGAGAGCGCGCGGGCCGCCGACCCGGGGCCGAAGACGCCCGAGCTGTCCCGGGTGCCGGGCCATGCTGCCCCGACGCCGAGCGGCGTGGGGGAGAGGTCACTGATCGCGGGTGCGGAGGCGTCGGGCCGGCAGCGGACCGATGCCTCCGGCACCTTCCGCGTGCTGAACTCCTACGGCGACTCGTTCATCGGCGAGGTGCTGATAACCAACCCCACCACGGGGGTACGGCACTGGTCGCTGCAGATAGCGTTCGAGGACAACGTGGGGGAGTTGCGCACGTTCTGGGTGGAGTCGGCGCCGCAGGCCACGATGAGCCGGGACGGGGCGCTCTACACGTTCATCAGTACCGTGCCGTTGAGCGCGGGCGCGTCCGTCTCGCTGCGCCTCCACTTCGAGCGCACGGGTGCGGACGCGCCGCCCCGGCTCTGCCACGTCAACGGGGGCGTCTGCGGGGTCGCCTGAGCGGGCTCACTCCAGGTCGAACTCGCCGTCCTTGGCGCCCTCGACGAAGGCGTCCCACTCGGCCTGGGTGAAGACCAGGACGGGACCGTCCGGGTCGGCGCCGTTGCGCATGCCGATCAGGTCGTCGACGAAGGCGACCTCGACGGAGCTGCCGTCGCCGCCCTCGCCCGGCCCGGCCGACTGCCACACCGCGCGGGAGAGGTCGAAGTCGCCCTTGGGGTGAGGCGTGGTCATGAGGACTCCCTGGAGGATGTGGTCGAGGAATCGGGGGAGCGACGACGCGGGCGAACCAGTGCGCCACGTCACATCGCGGGATACAGGTTACCCGGGGTTGCCGCCGGGACCGGAACGGGGAGGATGGTCCGATGCGCAGCCTGACTCGTGCGGAGGCCGTGGAACGCGCCGCACTGCTGACCGTCGACGGCTATGAGATCCACCTAGACCTCACGGGTGGTCCGGAGCTGTTCCGATCGAGCACCACGATCCGATTCCGGGCGTCCGCGCCCGGCCCGACGTTCGCGGAGGTCAAGCCGCACCGGCTGATCTCCGCCCGGCTCAACGGCACCGACCTGGACGTCGCCACGCTCGACGCCAACCGGCTGCCGCTCGACGCGCTGCTCACCGGCGGCGCGGAGAACGTGCTGGTGGTCGACGCGGAGATGGCGTACACGAATTCGGGCGACGGGCTTCACCGGTTCGTGGACCCGGCGGACGGCGAGGTGTACCTCTACGGTGCCTCCTTCCTGGACGAGTCGGAGAAGGTCTTCGCCTCGTTCGACCAGCCCGACCTGAAGGCGCCGTTCACGCTCACCGTGCGGGCGCCCGAGGGCTGGCTCGTCGCCGCGAACGGTGCGGAGGCCGCTCGCGAGGACGGGCTCTGGACGTTCGCGCGCACGCAGCCGCTGGCCACCTACTTCTTCTCGCTGATCGCGGGGCCGTACCACCTGGTCAGCGGCGAGCACGACGGGATTCCGCTGGGGCTCTACTGCCGCCGTTCGCTCGCCGGCGATCTCGACAAGGACGCGGAGTCGATCCTGGACGTCACCGCGCGCTGCCTGGACCGGTTCCACGAGCTGTTCCAGGTGCGGTACCCGTTCGGCAAGTACGACCAGGCGTTCGTGCCGGAGTTCAACGCCGGTGCGATGGAGAACCCGGGCCTGGTCACGTTCCGCGACGACTATGTGTTCCGCTCCGCGGTCACCGAGAGCGAGCACGAGCTGCGGGACACCGTGATCGCGCACGAGATGGCGCACATGTGGTTCGGGGACCTGGTCACGATGCGCTGGTGGGACGACCTGTGGCTGAACGAGTCGTTCGCCGAGCACATGGGCTACCGGGTGATCGCCGAGGTGACCGACCGGAAGACCTGGACCACGTTCGGCATGCGGCGCAAGGCCTGGGGTTACGCGGCCGACCAGCGCCCGTCCACGCACCCGGTCGCACCGGCGGAGCTTCCGGACTCCGCGCTCGCGCTGCTCAACTTCGACGGCATCTCGTACGCGAAGGGCGCGTCCGTACTCCGCCAGCTGGTCGCGTTCCTCGGCGACGAGGCGTTCCTGACCGGCCTGCGCGAGTACTTCCGGGCGCACGCGTTCGGCAACGCCACGCTCGCCGACCTGCTCGACGCGCTCAGCCGGTCGAGCGGCCGGGACCTGACCGGCTGGGCCGACCTGTGGCTGCGTACGGCACAGGTCAACACGCTCACCCCGGAGGTCACGCCGGGACCGGACGGCACCTGGGCCGAGGTCGCGGTCCGGCAGACCGCGCCGGAGAGCCACCCGACGCTGCGCCCGCACCGGATCCGGATCGGGCTCTACGACCGAGCCGGTGCCGAGATGGTCTGCCGGGAGCGCTTCGAGGTCGATCTGACCCCGGCCGAGGACGGCGGGCGCACCGTGCTGGACCGGCTCGCCGGGCAGCGCGCGGCCGACCTGCTGCTGCTCAACGACGGTGATCTGACCTACGCGAAGGTCCGGCTGGACGACGCGTCCGTGGCCGCGGTGCCGCTGGTGCTGCCCGGCATCGAGGACTCGCTGACCCGCGCGGTGATCTGGGGCTCCATGATCGACGCGGTGCAGGACGCGGACCGCCCGGTCGCGGACCTGGTCTCGCTGGTGCTCGCGGCGCTGCCGGTCGAGCGCGAGGTGATCATCGTGGAGGACGTGCTGCTGCTCACCGGTCGGCTGGTCGACCGGTACCTGGACGGCGCGGCCCGGGAGGACGCGCTGCTGCTGATCGCGACCGCGGCCGACCGGCTGCTGGCCGCCGCACCGGCTGGGCAGTCGCTGCAGCTGGCCGCGGCCCGCTCGCTGATCGCCACCACGCGGGACACGGCGCGGCTGCGTGGCTGGCTGGCCGGTGACGGCGTACCGGACGGGCTGGCGGTCGACGCCGACCTGCGCTGGCGGCTGCTGGCGAGCCTGGTGGTGCTGGGCGAGGCCGGCGAGGCCGAGATCGAGGCGGAGTCCGCGCGGGACCGCAGCGCGGCCGGTGAGCTGTGGGCCGGCACGTGCCGGGCCGCGCTGCCCGATCCGGAGGCGAAGGAGCGGGCCTGGCAGCGCCTCTACACGGACGAGACGCTGTCCAACCGCTCGCTGGTGGCGTACGCGCAGGGATTCTGGCATCCGGAGCAGAGTGAGCTGACCGCGCCGTTCGTCGCGCGGTACTTCGCGGAGATCCCGGCGGCGGCGGGACTCCGGTCCGGGTGGTCGGCGGAGCGGCTGGCCGCGCTCACCTTCCCGGCGTTCGCGGTGTCGACGGAGACGCGGGCGGCCGCGGCACGCCTGCTCGCGCGCGACGACCTGCATCCGGCGGTACGCCGCGCGGTCACCGACGCGGACGACGACATGCGCCGGGCGCTCAAGGCCCGCGGCGTCTGACCGTGGAGCCAGGGGGTGCGGCTCCCGGTCGTACCCCCTGGTGGCCGTGGATTTTGATCTTGTTTTTGACGATGGATTGCCGGTCGGGCACGAGCGAGGGAAGATCACTGGCGTGGGTGAGCGTGGGCAGCGGATCGGCATCATGGGCGGCACGTTCGATCCGATTCACAACGGTCACCTGGTCGCGGCCAGTGAGGTCGCGGATCGGTTCGGGCTGGACGAGGTGGTTTTCGTCCCGACCGGGCAGCCGTGGCAGAAGGGGCGGCAGGCGGTCACGCCGGCCGAGGACCGGTACCTGATGACGGTGATCGCGACCGCGTCCAACCCGCGCTTCACGGTGAGCCGGGTGGACATCGACCGTCCGGGACCCACCTACACCGTCGATACGCTGCGTGACCTTCGCGCGGTCTACGGGCCGGACGCGGAGCTGTTCTTCATCACCGGCGCGGACGCGGTCGAGAAGATGCTCTCCTGGAAGGACGCGGAGCGCATGTTCGAGCTGGCCCGGTTCGTCGGCGTCACCCGTCCGGGTTTCGAGCTGTCCAGCGCGCACCTGCCGGAGGACGCGGTCAGCCTGGTCGAGATCCCGGCGATGGCGATCTCGTCGACCGCCTGCCGCGCGCGCGTGGTGGCCGGGAAGCCGGTCTGGTACCTGGTGCCGGACGGTGTGGTGCAGTACATCGCAAAACGAGGGCTGTACGCTGGGTAGTTTATCCCCTTGTATCCGATCTGGGGCGGAAGTGAGGAGACGATCGGTCCTCGGTTGTGAGACCCTGGAACGGTTGTTGCTGTACCCACGGAAGGAGCCCGGGTGACGGTACCCGAGCGCGCCCTAGAGCTGGCCCTTGCTGCCGCTCAAGCCGCCGCAGACAAGAAGGCCGAGGACGTCGTCGTGATCGACGTCGGCGACCAGCTTCCCATCACGGACGCCTTCGTGATCGCCTCCGCGCCGAACGAGCGCCAGGTGCTCGCGATCGTCGATGCCATCGAGGAGGAGCTGCTCAAGCTCCCGGAGAAGGCGAAGCCGATCCGCAAGGAGGGTGAGCGATCCGGTCGTTGGGTCCTGCTGGACTACAACGACATCATCGTGCACGTCCAGCACTCGGAGGAACGCGAGTTCTACGCGCTCGACCGGCTGTGGAAGGACTGCCCGATCGTGCCGTTCGTCGACCGCGACCTGGTCGAGGCCGAGGCCGGCGCGGGTTCGGCGGCGTGACCAGACTGATCATCTGGCGGCACGGCAACACGGACTGGAACGCGGAGGGCCGCGTCCAGGGCCAGACCGACGTGCCGCTGAACGCGCTCGGCCGGTCGCAGGCGGCCACCGCCGCGCCGCTGCTGGCCGGGCTGGAGCCGGCCGCGCTCTACGCCAGTGACCTGCTCCGTGCCCGGCACACCGCGGACGCGCTGGCCGCGCTCACCGAGCTGCCGGTGACCGAGGACGCGCGGTTGCGTGAGCGGCACTACGGCCAGTTCCAGGGCCTGACCAACCCGGAGATCGCCGAGCGGCACCCGGAGGCGTACGCGCGGTGGACCGGCGGCGACCCGGACGTGGGCGCGGAGGTCGAGCGCAACGACCACGTCGGCAAGCGGGTCGGCGAGGCGCTGCGCGAGATCGCGGAGCGGCACCCCGGTGCGGTCGTGGTGGTCGCCACCCACGGCGGGGCGGCCCGGCAGGGCTTCGGCGACATGCTGAGCTGGCCGTCGGCCGTGATGGCCGCGATCCGGCCGCTGCAGAACTGCCACTGGACCGAGATCGTGGAGTCGCCGCGCGGCTGGCAGCTGCGTGCGCACAACGTGGGCCCGTGGCCGGAGAAGGCGATCCCGGCGCCGGTCTGAGCGGAACCCGGCGCCGGCCGGTAGCGTCGTAGCCATCATGACCATGCGCCGGTTCCTTCTCCTGCCCGTCGTCGTCGCCGGTCTCGCGCTGACCGCCTGCGGGGCGCCGTCCTCATCGCCCTCGTCGTCCCCGTCGTCGTCGGGGCCCGGGGTCACGGCCGCGCCGTCCTCCGTCGCGGTCACGCCGTCGCCGGACCCGCTGCTGCCGTCCGATCCCGGCATCCCGCTTCCGGACATGTCCGGCAAGCCGGACAAGCCACTGGAGATCACGGTGACCGGGCAGGTCACGGCCGGTGTCGAGCCGGGCTGCCGGCTCATCTCCGACGGCCGTACGTCCTACCTGCTGCTCGGCGGCGACGTGAACGTGGCCAAGGTCGGCGCGCGGGTGACCGTCACCGGCACGCTCGGCGAGAACATCATGAGCACCTGCCAGCAGGGCACGCCACTGCAGGTGAAATCCGTGCGAGCGGGCTGAACCGGCCAGGATGCGTTACCGTGCCCGGCATGTCAGTCGCGGTCGTCACGGACTCCACGGCGTACCTGCCGGACACGGGCGGGCTCACGGTCGTGCCGCTGCACGTCGTGGTCGGCGACCGTGAGCTGCCGGAGGTCCCGGGCCTGAGCTCCGCCGAGCTGTCCCGGATGCTGCGTGACCGGCGCGTGCCGGTCACCACGTCCCGGCCGGCACCGGAGCGCTTCGCCGAGGCGTACCGGCGGCTACTGGACGGCGGCGCCACCGGCGTCGTCTCCGTGCACCTCTCCGCCCGTCTGTCCGGCACGGTCGAGGCCGCCCAGCTGGCCGCGGCGCCGTTCGGCGACGCGGTCCGGGTGATCGACTCCCGGTCCGCCGGGATGGCCACCGGCTTCGCCGCACTCGCGGCCGCCGCCTGCGCCGACCTGGACGAGGCGGTCAAGGCCGCGCAGACCACGGTCGAGCGCACCACGTCGCTGTTCTACGTGGACACGCTGGACTTCCTGCGCCGCGGCGGGCGGATCGGCGCCGCGTCCGCGCTGGTCGGGACCGCGTTGTCGGTCAAGCCGATCCTGCGGATCGCGGACGGCGCGATCGTGGTGCGAGACAAGGTACGCACCGCCGGTCGCGCGCTCGCCCGGCTCGCGGACCTGACCGTGGAGGCGGCCGGTGACGGCGACGCGGATCTGGCGCTGCACCATCTGGCCGCGCCGGAGCGCGCGGCCGAGCTGCTGACCCGCGTCGCGGAGCGGGTCGGGACCAGGCTGCGGGCGCGGCACTGCACCGAGATCGGCGCGGTGGTCGGTGCGCATCTCGGGCCGGGCGCGATCTGTGCGGTGATCCACCGGCGGTGATTTGCGGGATTTCGCGGCATCTGCAACCGGGGGACGCGAGCATGGTTCCCATGACGGGCGACGAACACTACCGGGTGGCCGAGAAGCTGCTGGGCCGCGCGGGCTACGAGGCCGACCGGACCGCGTGGGTGACCCAGGCGAAGCCCGGCGACGAGGGCAATCCGGCTCACCTCCAGGCGAACGCGAACCACATCGCGGCCGCGCACGTGCACGCGATGCTCGCGCTCGCGGCCTCGAACAACCCCTCATACGGCGAGGTGCTGGTGCCGGACGTGCCGCCGTCGCCCGCACACAACTGATCAGGGCTGTATCTCGCAGCCCTTCAGCTCCGCGCGCGCGGCCTCGTCCGGGAAGTCCGGTGCCAGGTGGCGCGGCGGCGCGATGTCGTCCACCGGCGTGAACAGCTCGCGTAGCGCCAGTTCGGCCCACGGTACGAAGAACGTGCCGCCCTCGCCGTCGGAGATCGCCACCAGGTCCGCGACCGGCATCAGCGCGGGGGCCTCGCCGGACCAGAGCGCGTAGGTGAACGTCGAGCCGTCCGGTCGCTGCGCCATCCGCAGCGGCAGTGGCGTGCCGGGCAGCGTCGCGGCCGCGTGGTGCTGCCGGTCGTACTCGCGCAGCGCCAGCAGCCGTTCCGCGCGCCGGACCGCGTGGTGCAGCGGGTGGCCGGGCGGTGCCTCGTAGGGGACGGTGCGGCCCAGGTGGTCGCTCACGTACGCCATCGGTGACGTCGACCGCGCCGACTCCAGGAACTCCGCCTCCACCAGCGGGAACGTGGCCAGCAGCGTGTCCGGGTCGTCCGTGGTCACCACCACGGTCGTCCGGTCCGGCAGGAACGCGACCGGCCGCTTGCCGTCCAGCCGCGCTGCGAGGCCGGCCAGCCAGCCGTCGACCAGCGGGAACGACGCACAGTACGAGTCGCCCTCGTCCACGAAGTGCAGGATCGTGGGCACGCCCGCACCCGGCGCCGGTGGCGCGACCGGTCCGGCCCGCAGGTTCGACCGGGCGGCGCGGTAGGCCTCGTCCTCGGTGACGCCCCAGGTGCGCAGGTGCTCCGCGGTCACGTACGCCATCGACGTGGGCAGGTCCAGGACCAGCATCTCGGCCAGGAACGGCAGCGCGGGGCGGGCGAGCGGTGGGTTCCGGGTCACCGCCATCGGAGCGGCGCCGCGCAGCACCGGGCGCAGCATCCGCCGGGCACGGTGCCAGTCGTCCGGCGTGGCCGGCATGCGGACCAGCGTGTCGACGAACGCGTTGACCCGGGCCCGCCGCTGGCGTGGGGCGGCGGTGCCGATCTCGGTCCAGAGGTTCTCCAGGTAGAGGACCGCGCCGTCGTACTGGACGGCGAAGTCGCCCGCGTCGTAACGGGCGTCCCGGATGCCGTGCCGGCGGAGTCGCCTGACCACCCGCTTGGCCAGGTCCTCCCTGGTCAGCGGCGTGTTGCCGGTAGCGCGGCGCCAGAAGAACACCTGGGTTCACCTCGGTCTCGTCAGATCCTCGGCGGTCACGTCTCGTGATCACCGGCCGGGCCGGGATGGTAGCAGCAAGAGTCCACCGTTCGGGGGGCGTCCACAGGCGGAATCGCTCTCCACAAAATCGATGATCATAAAAATCAAACGCTTCTTCCGGTCGTACGGTGCCCGCGTGGACGACGACGAAGAGGCAGCGCGGGGCGGCGACCCGTTCGGGCCGGGCACGCGCTTCGGCCGGTGGGACCCGGGCGCTCGCGGTGTGCGGGTCATCGCGGTCGTGGTGCTGGTCGTGGCGGTGGGCGCGGCCGTGGTCGCCTGGCGTGCACGCCCGCAGGCGGAGGTGATCGCCGCACCTGCACCCGCGGTCTCCGCGGACGCGCCCGGCGGCTCGGCCTCCCCGGCGGGCGAGGTCGTGGTGGCGGTCGCGGGCAAGGTCCGGTCGCCGGGAATGGTGCGGCTGCCGCCCGGCGCGCGGGTGGCGGACGCGCTCGCGGCCGCGGGCGGCGCGCTGCCCGGCGTCGATACCGCGCTGCTCAACCTGGCCCGGAAAGTCACGGACGGTGAGCTGATCGTGATCGGGGCGAGCGTCCCGCCGGCCGCGCCGGGTGTGGTGCCACCCGCGCCCGGCGCGGCCGGCGGGCTGGTCAATCTGAACACCGCGACGCTGGCCGATCTGGACGGGTTGCCGGGCGTGGGGCCGGTGCTGGCACAGCGCATCCTCGAACACCGGGACCGGATCGGCGGGTTCCGGGCGGTGAGCGACCTGCGCGAGGTCGAGGGCATCGGGGACAGCCGCTATGAGCAGCTGAAGGATCTGGTCACGCTATGACCACCCATGACGGCGCGCTCGACCTGCGGCTGGCCGGTGTGGCGGCCGGGACGTGGCTGACCGGGCTGGCCGCGCTGCATCTGAGCGTGCGGCTGTCCCTGCTGATCGCCGGCGTCGCTGTGCTGCTGACCGCGCTGATGTGTGCTCTCGGCTCCCGGCCGTCCGCTGGGCCGTTCCGCGGCACCGGCCGGTTCGGTGCGCTCGGCCGGTTCGGCGGCGCCGGGCGGGGTTGCGGGGTCGGGAGGTCCGGCGGCGCGCGGTGGGTTGTCGCGGGGGTGTTGCTCGGGGTGGCGTGCGGGGCGGTCGTGACCGCGGCGCGCGTGGCGGTGCGGGAGGCGGAGCCGCTCGCCGGGCTGACCCGGGAGCGGGCCGCGGTGGTCGCGCGGCTGACCGTTCGCGACGACCCGCGACCCCTCTCCGCAGCGACCGGCCGGGCACCGACCTGGCTGGTGCCGGCCCGGCTCACCTGGATCGCGGCGGCGGGCGCGGCGTCCGGCCACCGCGTCGACGTGCGCGTGCTGGTGCTCGGCACCGGCGACGGCTGGCGCGGGCTGCTGCCCGGTCAGCGCGTCGAGGCCGAGGGCCGGCTGATGCCCGCGCGCGGCGGCGACCTCACCGCGGCCGTGCTCGCCGTCGACTCCGCGCCGCAGCCGCGCGGCACCGCGTCCTGGGCGCAGCGCGCGGCCGGCACGCTCCGCGCCGGGCTCCAGCGCGCCTGCGCGACGCTGCCGGCCGAGCCCGGCGGCTTACTGCCGGGGCTGGTCGTCGGCGACACCAGCCGGCTCGACCCGGCCGTGGAGGAGGACTTCCGGACCACCGGCATGACCCACCTGTGCGCGGTCAGCGGTGCGAACATCGCGATCGTCATCGGGTGCGTCCTGTTCGCGCTCCGCCGGGTCCGGGCCGGGCCGGGACTCTCCGTCGCGCTGGCCGCGGGGGCGCTGATGGGCTTCGTGATCCTGGCCCGGCCGTCGCCGAGCGTGGTCCGGGCCGGTGTGATGGGCGCGATCGCGCTGATCGCGCTGGCTACGTCGCGGCCGCGCAGCGCGGTCCCGGCGCTCGCCACCACGGTCGTGGTGCTGGTGGTCGCGGACCCGGAGCTGGCCGGTGACGCCGGGTTCGCGCTGTCCGTGCTGGCCACCGGCGGGCTGCTGGTCTTCGCCGGCCGATGGCGGGACGGGCTGCGCCGCGCGGGCGTACCGGCGGGGCTGGCCGAGGCGCTGGCGGTGCCGGCCGCCGCACAGGTTGCCTGCGGCCCGGTGATCGCCGGGCTGTCCGGCTCGGTCAGCCTGGTCGCGGTCCCGGCCAACCTGCTCGCCGCGCCCGCGGTCGCACCGGCCACTGTGCTCGGCGTGATCACCGCGGTCGTCTCGCCGCTCTGGCCGGACGCGGCCGAGCTGACCGCGTGGGCCGGTGGCTGGCCGGCGCGCTGGCTGGTGCTGGTCGCGCGGATCGGCGCGCGGGTGCCGTCCGGAACCGTCCCATGGCCGGCCGGCGCCGGCGGTGGTCTGCTGCTGGCCGCGCTCACGATCGTGCTGCTGCTCGCGTTCCGCCGCCCGCCGGTGCGCCGGGTGGTCGCCGCCGTCACCGCGGCCGTGGTCCTCGGCGCGCTACCGGTGCGCCTGATCGCGTCCGGCTGGCCGCCCGCCGGCTGGGTGGTCGCCGGGTGCGCGGTCGGGCAGGGCGACGCGACCGTGCTCCCGCTGGGCGGCGGGCAGGCCGTGGTGATCGACGCCGGGCCGGATACCGCGCCGGTCGACCGGTGCCTGCGTGACCTGGGCATCCACCGCGTACCGATGTTCGCGGTCAGCCACTTCCACCAGGACCACGTCGGCGGCGTCGCCGGTGTGTTCCGCGGTCGCCGCGTTGACGCGGTGGTCACCACGGCCTGGCCGGAGCCGGCGGCCGGGCATGAGCTGGTGCACGCGGAGGCGGCCCGGCACGGCACGCCGGTGTTCGCCGCGACCGCCGGGTGGCACTGGTCCGCCCGCGACGTGACGGTCGAGGTGATCGGGCCGCCGGCAGAGTTGCGCGGCACCCGGTCGGACCCGAACAACAACTCGCTGGTCCTGCGCGCAACCGTGGCCGGGGTGCGGATCCTGCTGATGGGCGACGCGGAGAACGAGGAACAGGACGCGCTGCTCCGGGCCTCGGCGGCGGTGCGGACTGACGTTCTCAAACTTGCACACCACGGCTCGGCGTTCCAGAGCCCGGAGTTCCTGGCCGCGGTCGACCCGGCCGTGGTGCTGGTCTCGGTCGGCACGGACAACGAATACGGGCATCCCAACCTGCCGCTGCTGGCCCGGCTCAGCCGCGACGGCGCGCGCGTGCTGCGTACCGACGAGCAGGGTGACCTCGCCGCGGTCCGCACCCGCGACGGGCTCGCGGTCGTGGTCAGGGGTGTGCCGTGAGCGGCGCGGACCCCGTTCGTGTGACCGGGGGCGTCACCCGTGGCCCGCGTGCGACGATGTCCGGCGTGACTGCCGCGAACCCCCCTGCGTTGACGCTCGTCCTGGGTGACGAGGAGCTCCTGTCGGCCCGCGCGATCGCGGCGGCCGTCCAGGCCGCGCGGGCCGTGGACCCCGGGGCCGACGTGCGGGAGTACGAGGGCGGCGCGCTGGTGCCGGGCGAGGTCGCGGAG
This sequence comes from Catenuloplanes indicus, assembly GCF_030813715.1. NCBI lineage: Bacteria > Bacillati > Actinomycetota > Actinomycetes > Micromonosporales > Micromonosporaceae > Catenuloplanes > Catenuloplanes indicus. Next base: position 3,267,336 of record NZ_JAUSUZ010000001.1, on the reverse strand, counting down.
ATGCTCAGCCCGTCGCTGTTCGGTGGCCGGCGCGTGCTCGTGCTCCGCTCCGGGCAGGACGCGCGCAAAGACATGATCACCACACTGCTGGCGTACGCGAAGGACCCGGACCCCGAGGTCAACCTGATCGTCGGCCACCTCGGCGGTGCCAAGGGCAAGGCGCTGGCGGACGGGCTCAAGTCGGCCGGTGCCACGGTCGTCGCCGTGCCCAAGATGAAGGGTGCCCGGGAGCGCGTCGCGTTCGTCCGCGACGAGATCCGCCGGCTCGGCGGTTCGTGCGGCGAGGACGCGGCCACCGTCCTGCTCGACGCGGTCGGCAACGATCTGCGCGAGCTCGCCGCGGCCTGCTCGCAGCTGATGGCGGACACCGACGGCCGGATCACCGCGGAGACGGTCGCCCGCTACTACAAGGGCCGCGCCGAGGTCAGCGGCTTCACGGTCGCGGACGCCGCGATCGTCGGCGACGTGCCCGGCGCGCTGGAGGCGCTGCGCTGGGCGTTGCACGTCGGCGTGGACCCGGTGCCGATAGCGGACGCGCTGGCGGACGGCGTGCGCACCGTCGCACGCGTCGCCGGCGCCGGCCGGGGCAACGCGTACCAGCTGGCCAGTAGCCTCGGCATGCCCGCCTGGAAGATCGAGCGCGCCCAGAAGCAGTCCCGCGGCTGGAGTCCAGAGGGCCTGGTCGACGCCATGCGCGCGGCCGCGGACTGCAACGCGGCCGTCAAGGGCGGCGCCGAGGACCGCGGCTACGCGCTCGAACGGGCCGTGGTCGCGGTGGCGACCGCACGCCGTGGTGGCGGCCGATGACGGCTCGCCCGCTCTACGCCCGGATCCTCCGCCTCCGGCACGTCACCCCCGGCGGCCTGCTCTGCTTCGTGTACTTCGAGGGCGCGCTCGGCCTCGGCATCCTGCTCGCCCTGGCCGAGCTGGTCACTTGGTGGGGCGTCCTGGTCCTGCCCGCGTCGGTCGCCGTCATGGTCAAGCTCAACGACGTCGTCGCCGCGGTCGGCTCCCGGTCCGCCCGAAACCCGTCCCGCACCTCCGCCGGTGCCACCGTCCGCCGCACCCTCGCCGAACGCCGCCGCACCGCCACCGCAACAGCCCCGGCCCAGCACCCGTCCGCCGCTGGTTCCTCGGCCGGCCGTTCGTTGTCCGCCGCCGGAATCTCAGCCGGCCAGTCGTTGCCCGAGGCCGGCGACCAGCTCCCGTCTGCTGCCGCGTTCTCGGCGGGAGCACCCTCGTCCACTGCCCGGTCCGCGGCCGGCTGGCACCCGGCGGAAGCATCCGGCGCTACCGCGGGCGATCGTCCGGTGACCGGCGCCTTTTCGGCGGCGCGTCCGGCGGTGACTGCGGGGATGGCCGCCGCGCACGACGATCGCGAGATCTACGGCATCGCCGTCGCGCGGGGTGCGGCCGATGTTCGGGGCGCCGCCGGTGCCCATGGCTTGTCCGGTGTGCGGAGCGATGCCGCGCCGCGCACCCGGACGACGGGTGGTGTGGGCGCTCGCGGCGCGGCCGGACCCCGGTTCGCCGGGCAGAAGGCCGACGCGCGGCCGGCCGCCGACGACGCGACGCCGGTGTCCGGGGCGAGCCGGCCGGGAACCGTTTACGGGAACCGCAACGATCACGACGAAATCGCCGGCGCGGTGGCCGGGCACGGAACGGCCGAGAGCGGCGGTTTCGGAAGCGGCCGGCGGTGGGCGGCGGATGCCGCACCCGGTGAACTCGACGCCGCCCACCCCGAAGCCGGCGGATCCCGCACGGATGATCTGTGGGCGGCAGGCTCCGCAGCCGGCTTGGGAGCCGGCCGCTCCTGGGCGGGGGACTCCGTGGCGGGCCGTGGTGAGCGGTGTGCCGATACGCCGGCCGGCACCGGGTACGCCGGCTCGGATCGGTCGTCCGGCACCGACTGGCAGGCCAATCCGATCCGGCAGAGCAGCCGGCGAGGCGAGCCGTCCGGGTATCAGGAGCGCGGCGGGCCGGGCGACTCGTATCGGTACGGCGGCGATGCCCGGCGGGGCCAGGTCCGCCCGGATGATGCGGATCGGCGGGCGGAGCTGGACTGGCTGGGCCAGAGCGTGCCTGGCAATTCGATTCGGTGTGGCGAGCCGGACCGGCTTGGTGACCGCGACCGGCTTGGTGACCGCGACCGGCTTGGTGACCACGATCGGCGTGGTGAGTGGGATCCGCTTGGTGATCGCGACCGGCGCGGTGAGCAGGACCGGCACAGTGAGCGGGACCGGCACAGTGAGCCGGACCGGTATGGCGAGCCGGGTCGGCAGGGACATCAGGTGCGGCAGAACGAGCCGGACTGGCAGGCCGAGTCGCACCGGCATCGCGAGACGCACCGGCAGAACAGGTCGCACCGGCAGGGAGACGTGGCGCGGCGGGCGGACGGCGGGGACGAGCCCGCGAACCTCGGCCGGCGTTCCGGCGTGCCGAGCGGCCGACGGTCGAACGAGTCGTACCGGTTACCGTTCGGCGGGCCGGTGCAACCCGGTGGTGGCGGGTCGAGGGCCGGCGGTGCGCCGTCCGCCCGGCGTTCCGCAGACGGCGGCACGCATCACTTCCCCGATCGGTTCTCGCAACGTTCCGGCGAGCCCGGGGATCGTCAGGGCCCCGGAGACGCCGGTCAGCGCCAGCTCCCGGGAGGCGCCGATCGACAGCCTCCGCCCGCGGCTGGTCACGGCCGGCGGATGGCCGGCGGAAACGGCTCGCTCGGCGGTGACCTGCGGATCGACCAGCGTTCCGACCGGGGACGTCACGCGGACACGCCGCAACAGCGCGCCCGCCGCTCGGCCGACCACCGCTACGAGTAGCCGAGAACCGCGACCTCTTCCGGCGAGGTACCCAACCACCTTTATCGGACGAAACCGGGCCAGGGCGACGGGCTCCGCCTGTTGCCGACGATGTCGAGGGTGCCGGGACGATGTCGAGGGTGCCGGGACGATGTCGAGGGTGCCGGGACGATGTCGAGGGTGCCGGGACGACGGTGATCCGTAGCCCGCTCGGCGCGGCCGGGCGCCGCGCACGTCCGGTTCGGCGAGGCGGTGGGTCGGGACCCGCGGGGAGCCTGGCGCGGCGGGGGCCTGATGTGCGGAAAGTGGCGCGGCAGGGCTGGTGGCGCGGTGGGTGGCCGGGTGGCCAATGGTGTGGGCCGGGTGGGCCGGTCAGCGGCGCAACGGCTGGGGGGCACCCATCAGGAGGTAGTGGGGTGGTACGCCGCCGAAGAGGAAGGGCGTGGTGAGCTCGGTGAAGCCGAGCGTGCTGTAGAGGTGGCGGGCGGCGGTGCTCTGGACGCGGACACTGAGCAGCACGCGGGTGGCCGGGCTGGCGTCGCAGACCTCGGTTATCAGGGTGCGGCCGAGGCCGTGGCCCTGGTGGTCCGGGTGGACGTGCAGTTCGGTGAGTTCGAGCGTGTCGGAGGCGAGCCAGGAGGCGGCGCCGACGGCGGCGAGGCGGGGGTGAACCTGGCGTTCCCACCAGCTGCGGTCGCCGGCGGGAAAGCCGTAGCAGAAGCCGACCAGGCGAGAGCCGTCGAACGCGCCGCGGGCGATCAGGCCGGGGTGGCGGGCGTGTTCGGCGAAGATGTCGCGGCGCTGGAGTTCCTCGGCGGGCGTGAGGCCGAACGCGGCCGACATGATGTCGGCGGCGAGGTCCGCGGCGGAGGCCAGATCCAGCGGCGTTGTGATCATGATGGGGGGTCAAACGCACGTACGGGCACCGCGCGGCCTCGTGCGGAGGCCGGCGCGATACCCGTACGCGACGTGCGGTGAATCAGGCGGCGCTGGAGAGCGAGTGCAGGCGCTTCGCGATGGCCGACTTGCGGTTCGCGGCCTGGTTCTTGTGGATCACGCCCTTGCTCACGGCCTGGTCGAGCTGCTTGCTGGCGTCCCGCAGGAGCGTGGTCGCGGCGGCGGAGTCGCCGGCCTCAGCAGCGGTGTGGAACTTGCGGATGGCCGTCTTCAGCGACGACTTGACCGACTTGTTCCGCAGCCGGCGCTTCTCGTTCTGCCGGTTGCGCTTGATCTGGGACTTGATGTTCGCCACGCGACAGCCACGTCCTTACGAAATTGCGATTACTGACGATGAAAGGTGTTTCAAGCTGGTGCGAGCGCAGGCAACATGGTGCCGCAGCACGCGAAAGACCAGAGTACCAGCCCTGTACGTCGCCGGCCAAAACGGCCGTCTGATCAGGGAGCCGGCCACCCTCGTCGGGTGGCCAGCCAGTGCAGCGCCATCTCGCCGCTCCACCGCTGGTGCCCACGAATATACGGTGAGGCGCTGCTCGGCCCGGACTCGGCCCTGGTCAGCCAGTAACCGGCGAGCGCGGCGAGCACCGCGTCCAGTGCCTGGGCGGGCACGTCGCGGCCGGTCGGGTGGGCGGCGAAGAGCCGGTTCGCGTCCAGTCCGCTGGCGTGCGCGGTGACCAGCAGCGTCGCGGTGTCGAAGAACGGGGCGCCGCGGCAGCACCAGGTCCAGTCGCAGATCCACGCGCGGCCGGTGCGGTCGATCATGATGTTGTCCAGCCGCAGGTCACCGTGGATCACGCCGTCGCCGGCGCAGTGGTCCGGGGCCAGCCGTTCCAGCGCGGCCAGCTCGTCCAGCCGGTCGGCCGCGAACGGGGGCAGCACGGGCGTGGGTTCCCGGCCTGCGGCGATCTCGGTCCACCAGGACAGCTCGGTGCGCAGCAGGTGCGGCAGCGGTGGCAGGTCCATCGCGAGCAGTTCGGCCGGTGGTGTGGCGAGCGCGGCCGCGGCCGTGGCCCAGGCGTCCAGCGCGGCGGTCAGCTCGGCCGGTGACCAGGGCAGCCGGGGTACGGCGCCGTCCACCGCGTCCAGGCAGGTCGCGTAGCAGCCGGCGGCGGTCAGTGACCAGCGGGGCCGCGCGGCCGGGACCGTCTCGGGCAGCGCTCCGGTGATCGCGACCTCCCGGTACTGCCAGTCCGCGAGGTGCCGCTCGTGCGCCAGCGACGCCGCCTTCACGAAGAACCGCTGCCCGGACACGGTGTCCAGCACGCCGGCGAAGCCCCGGGTGAAGCCGCCGCCGGCGGTGGTCGCCCAGGTCACCGGCGAGCCCAGCCGGGCGCCGATCGCGGTGCGCAGTTCCTCGGGAAGATCCGCCCAGGACGGCCGCAGAGCGGTAGCGCCGTACGGCACCTCAGGCAGCGAGATCACACCCATCGCCCCATCCTGCCCTCCGGCGGCGGAAAACGGCGCACCCGGACTACGGCAGCGCGCGAAGCGCGTGATGGCACCGGGCCGCGAAGCGATCGAGGCGGGGGAGTTCCCGGGCGTACCCTCGGATGTTCATGGGTTTTGAACTGCCGCGTCGCGGCATGGGACCATGGTGTGCGATCCAGTGGCTCTGAGCGATTCGGCGATCCGGCGGCTCGGAGCGATGAACCAAGCGGCCTCGACGACAAGAACGGACGAACGTGCCACCCATGCGTGACCCCGGCGCGACCGATCCCGGCGCCATCCGGAACTTCTGCATCATCGCCCACATCGACCACGGCAAGTCGACGCTGGCCGACCGGATGCTGCAGCTCACCGACGTGGTGGACGCGCGGCAGATGCGGGCGCAGTACCTCGACCGGATGGACATCGAGCGCGAGCGCGGCATCACGATCAAATCCCAGGCGGTACGGATGCCGTGGACCGTGCGCGAGGGCGAGCGCGCCGGCGAGACCGCGGTGCTCAACATGATCGACACGCCGGGCCACGTGGACTTCACCTACGAGGTGTCGCGCAGCCTGGCCGCCTGCGAGGGCGCGATCCTGCTGGTCGACGCGGCGCAGGGGATCGAGGCGCAGACGCTGGCGAACCTGTACCTGGCGATGGAGAACGACCTTCAGATCATCCCGGTGCTGAACAAGATCGACCTGCCGGCCGCACAGCCGGAGAAGTACGCGGAGGAGCTGGCCCACCTGATCGGCTGCGAGCCGGAGGACTGCCTGAAGGTCTCCGGCAAGACCGGCATGGGCGTGGCGCACCTGCTCGACGAGGTGGTCCGGCAGCTGCCCGCGCCGAAGGGCGAGGCGGACGCGCCGGCCCGCGCCATGATCTTCGACTCGGTGTACGACATCTACCGCGGCGTGGTCACCTACGTCCGGGTGGTGGACGGCAAGATCGAGGCGCGCGACCGGATCAAGATGATGTCCACCGGCGCGGTGCACGAGCTGCTGGAGATCGGCGTCATCTCGCCGGAGATGCAGAAGGGCAACGCGCTCGGCGTCGGCGAGGTCGGCTACCTGATCACCGGCGTGAAGGACGTGCGGCAGTCCCGGGTCGGCGACACCGTCACGATCAACGCGAAGCCGGCCACCGAGGCGCTCGGCGGCTACAAGGACCCGCGGCCGATGGTCTACTCCGGGCTCTACCCGATCGACGGCTCGGACTACCCGGCGCTGCGCGACGCGCTGGACAAGCTGAAGCTGAACGACGCGGCGCTGGTCTACGAGCCGGAGTCGTCCGCGGCGCTCGGCTTCGGCTTCCGCTGCGGCTTCCTCGGCCTGCTGCACCTGGAGATCATCCAGGAGCGGCTGGAGCGCGAGTTCGGCCTCGACCTGATCTCCACCGCGCCGAACGTGGTCTATCGCGTGCAGATCGAGGGCGGCGACGAGGTCACGGTCACGAACCCGAGCGAGTTCCCGGCCGGCAAGATCGCCTCCATCTGGGAGCCGACCGTGCGCGCCACGATCCTCGCGCCGAACGACTACGTGGGCGCGGTGATGGAGCTCTGCCAGGGCCGCCGGGGCCAGCTCAAGGGCATGGATTACCTGTCCAGCGAGCGCGTCGAGCTCCGCTACACCCTTCCGCTCGCCGAGATCATCTACGACTTCTTCGACCAGCTGAAGAGCCGGACCAAGGGGTACGCGTCGCTGGACTACGAACCGTCCGGCGAGCAGGAGTCCGACCTGGTGAAGGTGGACATCCTGCTGCACGGCGACCCGGTGGACGCGTTCAGCGCCATCGTGCACAAGGACAAGGCGTACAACTACGGCGTCACGATCGCCTCCAAGCTGCAGAAGCTGATCCCGCGGCAGCAGTTCGAGGTGCCGATCCAGGCCGCGATCGGCTCCCGGATCATCGCCCGCGAGACGATCCGCGCGATCCGCAAGGACGTGCTGGCCAAGTGCTACGGCGGTGACATCTCCCGGAAGCGGAAGCTGCTGGAGAAGCAGAAGGAAGGCAAGAAGCGGATGAAGATGGTGGGCCGGGTCGAGGTGCCGCAGGAGGCCTTCATCGCGGCGCTGAACACCTCCGACAGCGGCGACGCGGGCGGCAAGGCACCCAAGAAGTGACGGTTCACTGCTCGCGGTGCGGTACGGCGCTGCCGTCCGCACCGCCGTCCGTCTGCGCCGCCTGCGGGTACCACGTGTTCGTGAACGCGCGCCCGACATCCGGGCTGATCATCGTGAGCCCGGACGGTGATCGCTTCCTGGGGCTGCTGCGGGCGCGGGAGCCGCAGGCCGGGCGGTGGGAGCTGCCCGGCGGCTTCTGCGACGGCGCGGAGCACCCGGCCGACGCCGCGGTCCGGGAGGCGCGTGAGGAGCTCGGCGTGGAGATCGTGCTCGGCGACCTGGTCGGCATGTATCCGGGAACCTACGACTACCAGGACGAGACGCTGCTCGTGCTGGACTGCGTCTATCTGGCGTCGCTGGCGCCCGGCGCGTCGATCACGCTCGACCCGGAGGAGTCGGCGGAGATGACCTGGTTCCCGATCGCGGCGCCTCCGGTCATGGCGTTCACGACGATGGACCGTGCGCTCGCCGACGCCCAAAAATTGTTAATGGGTTAGGCGGTTTGGCTTCTCCGCACTCCGGGAATCCATCGATCACACAAGACAACGTGGCATCGAGAGATAACCCCCCGGTTGGAGAAGGAGTCGCAATGACCATCACCGGCATCATCACCGCTCTCATCGTCGGCCTCATCATCGGCGCGCTGGGCCGCCTGGTCGTGCCCGGCCGGCAGAACATCCCGCTGTGGCTCACGCTGGTCATCGGCGTCGCGGCCGCGCTGCTCGGCACGGTTGTCGCCCGGGCCCTGGGCTTCGCGGACACGGCCGGCTGGGACTGGCGCGAGCTGGCCACCCAGGTCGTTCTCGCCGCCGTCGGTGTGGCGCTGGTCACCGGTTTCGCCGGTCGCCGCAGCGTCAGCCGCTACTGACCTCTCCGGGGTCCCGAAAGCCCGGCCGCATCACGCGGCCGGGCTTTTCACTGTCATATCCCACACCGTGTAGGTGATGTCTTTCAACGGAACACCTTGGCGACCACCTGATTGGTGCCCGCGGCCGGGACACCGGCGATCGGCGACCAGGTGCCGTCCTCCGCCTCCCACTCCAGGCCGCCGAAGAGCACGCGTTCCACGCCGTGGTCGGTGGCGTGCGACACGAGCCAGTGTGCGTAGCGCCAGCCGTCCCGGTCGTCCTGGACGTCCACGGTGAGGCCGTCCGGCTCCGCGGTGGCGGACCGGAGCGTGCCCCAGTCCGCGTTGATGCCGTCGGCCAGGCCGGACGCGGCCGCGGCGCCGCGCACCTCCGGTTCACCGCTGACCGTGCAGGAGACCGCGCCGGTGGCCTTGCCGAGCAGTGCCTTCGTGAGCACCTCGGACTCCTCGGCCCACTTCTCGTACGCCTCCGGGTATGCGCTGCGCTGCACCTGCTGGGCCGCGTCCGTGACGCGCATGTCCTCCCAGCCCTTCACCTTCTTGAGCGCGCCGTAGAACTTCGCGGACGCGTACCGCGGGTCGAGGATCTCCTCCGGCGTGCCCCAGCCCTGGCTCGGCCGCTGCTGGAACAGGCCGACCGAGTCGCGGTCACCGCCGGTTAGGTTCTCCAGCTTCGACTCCTGGAACGCGGTGGCGAGCGCCACGATCACCGCGTACTCCGGCATCTTCTGCCGGATGCCGACCGCGGCGATGGTGGCCGCGTTCGCCATCTGATGCGCGTCCAGGTTCACCTGGCCGTCCGCGGTGACGGCGCACGCGCGGGCGAGGACGAGCGGGACCTTGGGGAGGGTGTCGCCCCAGTCGTGCCGGGCGGCCAGCGCGCCGAGCGCCGCGACCAGAGCCAGTGCCGTACAGACGGCGGCAACTCCCCGTATCCGCAATCGTCACCCCCAGGTCGAGTACGCCAAGCTTACTGGGGCGGTCGCGGGATCCAGCCGGGTGCGCGTTTTTCCCGGAATGCCCGGATGCCCTCCTGGCCCTCCGGGGACCTGAAGTAGTGGTCGGACGCGTCGGCCATCCGGGCCAGCTCGTCACGCACGGTCACGTCCTGGAGCAGCCCACGGGCGCCGGCGAGCGCGGCCGGTGCGCCCTTCACCAGGGACTCGCAGTAACCGCGCACCGTTTCGTCCAGATCGTCGGTGACCCGGGTGACGAGGCCGATCTCCACGGCGCGGGCCGCGTCGAACACGTCACCGGTCAGGAACAGCTCGGTGGCGGCGCGCGCGGTGATCCGGCGGCGCACCGGCACGGAGATCACCGCCGGGATCACGCCCAGCCGGACCTCGCTGAACGCGAACGTGGCCGCCGTCGCGCAGACCACGATGTCCGCGGCCGCGATCAGGCCGATGCCGCCCGCGCGGGCCGGGCCGCCGACCCGGGCCACGATCGGCTTCGGCGACTCCCACAGCGCGGCCAGCAGGTCGGCCAGTGGCACCACCGGGAGCGTGCCGTCGCCGTCGAACGCGGCCTGGGTCTCCTTCAGGTCGGCGCCGGCGCAGAAGACCGGGCCGGTGTGGGACAGCACGATCACCCGGACGGACGGGTCGGCCTCGGCCGCGGCCAGCGCCTCGGACAGCTCGTTGATCAGCGACGTGGACAGGGCGTTGCGGTTGTGCGGGCTGTCCAGCGTGAGGGTCGCCACCCCGCCGCCGGCCGCCACCCGCAGGAGCGCGGACGTCATGCGGGCACACTAGTGGACGGGGGTGCTCGGGCACGCCCGACGAACCGGACGCAGGAGATCGAGAGTGCCAGGCGAACTTCCCGACGGCGAGGCCGTACCGATCGACGGCGCGTTGCCCCCGGCCGCGCTCGAGGCCTCCGGCCGGCGTGGCTTCGGCGTCTACGTGCACGTGCCGTTCTGCGCGAGCCGGTGCGGGTACTGCGACTTCAACACGTACACCGCGACCGAGCTGGGTGGCGGTGCGAGCCGGGACGAGTACGCGGAGACCGTGCTGGCCGAACTGCGCCTGGCGTCACGCGTTATGACGAAAAAACCGGAAAAAGTGGACACGGTGTTCGTGGGGGGTGGGACGCCGACGCTGCTGCCGGCGGACGACCTCGTGCGCATCCTGGAGGCGATCGACGACACCTGGGGCCTCGCGCCGGACGCCGAGGTCACCACGGAGGCGAACCCCGAGTCGGTCGACCTGGGGTACCTGAGGGCGCTGCGCCGCGGTGGCTTCACCCGCGTCTCGCTCGGCATGCAGTCCACCGCGCCGGGCGTGCTCCGGATCCTGGAGCGCCAGCACTCCGCGGGCCGCGCGCCGGCCGCCGCAATCGAGGCACGGGAAGCCGGTTTCGCGCACGTCAACCTGGATCTGATCTACGGTACGCCGGGGGAGACCGCGGACGACTTCGCCCGCTCGCTGGACGCGGTGATCGCGGCCGGGGTCGACCACGTGAGCGCGTACGCCCTGATCGTCGAGGACGGCACCCGGCTCGCCGCCCGCATGCGCCGCGGCGAGCTGCCGTACCCGGACGACGACGTGGCCGCGGACCGCTACCTGGCCGCGGACCGGGCGCTGACCGCCGCGGGCCTGCACTGGTACGAGGTGAGCAACTGGGCCGCCACGCCCGAGGCCCGCTGCCGGCACAACCTGCTCTACTGGACCGGCGGCGACTGGTGGGGGCTCGGGCCGGGCGCGCACAGCCACGTCGGCGGCGTCCGCTGGTGGAACGTCAAGCACCCCGCGGCGTACGCGAAGCGCCTGGCCGCCGGCGAGACGCCCGCGCTCGCCCGGGAACTGCTGACCGAGGCCGACCGGCACATGGAGGACGTGATGCTGCGCGTCCGGCTGGCCGAGGGCCTGCCGTTGGCCACGCTGGACGAGGCCGGGCGTGCCGGTGCGAAGGGCGCGCTGGCCCGCGGGCTGCTGGAGCCGGGCGCCTACGACGCGGGCCGGGTGGTGCTCACGCGGGACGGCCGGCTGCTCGCCGACGGCGTGGTCCGCGACCTGCTGACCTGACCGGGCCGGCAGGTCGCGGGGCTGTCTACTTCACGACACGCCCTACTTCACGACACGCCCTACTTCACGACACGCCAGGTCATCGGGTACGTGTACCACTCCCCGTCGTTGACCTTGATGGTCGCCATGATGCCGAAGATCAGCACGACCAGCCAGACGATGAAGGGCAGGAAGAACAGGAAGCCGAACGAGCAGGCGGTCAGCACCACCGAGACGACCGCGGCGATGCCCCAGGTGATCTGGAAGTTCAGCGCCTCGACCGCGTGCGCGCGGACGACCTGCGACTCGTTGCCCTTGACCAGCAGCACGATCAGCGGGGCGAGGAAGCCGAAGAGGACGCCGCCGATGTGGGACAGGAGCACCCAGGTCTTGTCGTCGTTGGCGTAGTTCGCCTTACCGCCGGGGTAACCGGGCCCGCCGAACTGCGGTCCCGGCTGTCCGTAGCCACCGCCGGGCGGCGGGCCGTAGCCGCCGGGGGGCGTGCCGTAGCCGCCGGGCGGCGGGGGCTGGCCACCGGGCGGCGGGTATGCGCCGGCACCGCTGGTGGGCGGCGGGGGATAGGCGCCCGCGCCGCTGGTGGGCGGCGGGGGATAGGCGCCCGCGCCGCTGGTGGGCGGCGGCGGGTATGCGCCGGCACCGCTGGTCGGCGGCGGGGGATAGGCGCCCGCGCCGCTGGTGGGCGGTGGGTAGGAGCCGTCCGGCGTCGGCGGCGTGCTGTACGACGGCGGCATGGGGGCGGTCGGGTCGTTGTGACCCGGGTGGCCCTCGCCAGGCGGACGAGGCGGTTCGGTCATGCCCGCCACGGTAGAGGGACCGATCAAACCAAGCCAGCTCCCGCCTCCGGCGTGCCTATCCCATTAACCGATATATCAGAAATATCGCATATGTGGGCCAAACTGATCATCGCTTCTCGTGGACGTGCGTCGTAGACTGGCACTCGCTACAGTCGAGTGCCAGCGGTACGGCAGCGGTAACAGAAGTACGGCAGCATCGGCGAGAGGATCTCTGACCGGCGGGAAGGTAGGTTGGCGATGCCATTGGACGATCGCAAGCTCGCCGTTCTGCGCGCGATAGTCGAGGACTACGTCGCGACGCAGGAGCCGGTCGGCAGCAAGTCCCTGGTCGAGCGGCACAACCTCGGGGTCTCCCCGGCCACCGTGCGCAACGACATGGCGGTGCTCGAGGAGGAGGGCTACATCCGGCAGCCGCACACGAGCGCCGGCCGCGTCCCCACGGACCGTGGCTACCGGCTCTTCGTGGACCGGCTCTCCCGGGTGAAGCCGCTCAGCCCGGCCGAGCGGCGTGCCATCGAGAAGTTCCTGGTCGGCGCCGTCGACCTCGACGATGTGGTGCATCGCACTGTCCGGCTTCTGGCTCAGCTGACCCGCCAGGTCGCGGTCGTGCAATACCCCAGCCTGGCGCGGTCGTCCGTGCGCCATCTGGAGCTGGTGCAGGTCTCCACCACCCGGCTGATGCTCGTCATGATCGCCGACACCGGCCGGGTCGAGCAGCGCCTGGTGGAGCTGCCCGCACCGACCTCCGCGGACCTGGTGCTCGACCTGCGCAGCCGGATCAACGAGAAGCTCTGCGGCAAGCGTCTGGTGGACACGCCGATGCTGGTCGAGGCGCTGATCGACGAGATCCGGCCGGAGCAGCGGTCGACCATGGCGGTGCTCTCGTCCGTGCTGCTGGAGACGCTGGTCGAGCGACGCGAGGAGCGGGTTGTCCTGGCGGGCACCGCGAACCTGACCCGGGGTGGCATCCTGGACTTCCACGGTTCGCTGCGGCCCATCCTCGAGGCGCTGGAGGAGGATCTGATCCTGCTCAAGCTGTTCGGGGAGGTCGAGCCGACCACCACCCGAGTGATGATCGGCGACGAGACCCAGGTCGACAACCTGCGGTCCGCGGCGGTGGTCAGCACCGGGTACGGCCCGCACAGCACGATCGTGGGCGGGTTGGGCGTGCTCGGCCCGACCCGGATGGACTACCCCGGCAACATCGCGACGGTGCGAGCCGTGGCACGCTACGTGAGTGAACTGCTGGCACAGAACTAACCGCCGGCATTCCTGATCCAGACAGACATGGGGACACCGAACGCAGTGGCCAGGGACTACTACGGGATCCTCGGCGTGAGCCGGGACGCGACCGACGACGACATCAAGCGGGCCTATCGCAAGCTGGCCCGCCAATACCACCCGGACGTGAATCCGGATCCCGAGGCGCACGAGAAGTTCAAGGACATCAACGCGGCGTACGAGGTGCTCTCGGACGACCAGAAGCGTCAGATGGTCGACCTCGGCGGCGACCCGCTCGCCCCGGGCGGCGGGGGCGGCCCCGGCGGCCCCGGCGGCGCGGGACCGTTCGTCGGGTTCCAGGACATCATGGACGCGTTCTTCGGCCAGGCCGCGGGCGCGACCCGGGGCCCGCGACCGCGTACCCGTCCGGGCGCCGACGCGATCCTCCGCCTCGAGCTCGACCTGCAGGAGACCGCGTTCGGCGTCGAGGCGCCGATCACGGTCGACACCGCGGTCATCTGCACCACCTGCTCCGGCGCCGGCACCGCGGCCGGCACCCACCTGGCCACCTGCGAGACCTGCCAGGGCCGCGGCGAGGTGCAGTCCGTGCAGCGCACGTTCCTCGGCCAGGTCGTGTCGTCCCGCCCGTGCACGGTGTGCCAGGGCCACGGCACGGTCATCCCGAGCCCGTGCCCGACCTGCGCCGGCGAGGGCCGCGTCCGGACCCGCCGGTCGCTGACCGTCAAGATCCCGGCCGGTGTCGAGGACGGCATGCGCATCCGCCTCGCCCAGCAGGGCGAGGTCGGCCCCGGCGGCGGCACCGCCGGCGACCTCTACGTCGAGATCCACGAGCGCCCGCACGACGTCTACTCCCGCCGCGGCGACGACCTGCACTGCCGGGTCACCGTGCCGATGACCTCGGCCGCGCTCGGCACCCGGCTGACCATCAAGACGCTGGACAGCGAGGAGCAGATCGACGTCAAGTCCGGCACCCAGCCGGGCGCCACCATGCGGATCCGCGGCAAGGGCGTCCCCCGCCTGCGCGGCCAGGGCCGCGGCGACCTCTTCGTCCACCTGGACGTGCGCACCCCCACCAAGCTGACCTCCGACCAGGAGCGCATGCTCCGCGAGTTCGCCAAGACCCGCGGTGAGGACGTCGCCGAGCTCTCCAAGCAGGGCGGTTTCTTCTCCCGCATGCGCGACGCCTTCAACGGGCACTAGCGGGTGTCCGCGCCGCTGTTCCTGGTCGAGTCGCTGCCCGCGGCCGACCGGTGGACCCTGGACGGGCCCGAGGGGCATCACGCGGCCGACGTGCAGCGCCTGACCGCCGGCGAGGAGCTGATTCTCGCCGACGGTCAGGGCGGCACCGCACTCGCCGTCGTGACCGCCGCCGCCAAGGGCAGGCTCACCATCACGATCACGTCCCGGGGGTACGTGGAGAGCCCCGACCCGCGGCTCGTCGTCGTCCAGGGCCTGCCCAAGGGCGACCGTGGCGAGCTGGCCGTGCAGGCGATGACCGAGACCGGCGTCGACGAGATCGTCCCGTGGTCCGCCGGCCGCTCCATCACGGTCTGGAAGGGCGACCGCGGCGCCAAGGCCCGCGACAAGTGGGCCGCCACCGCGCGCGAGGCCGCCAAACAGGCCCGCCGCGCCTGGTTGCCCACGGTCGCACCGGCCGCGCTCAGCACTGCTCGCGTGGCCGAGCGCCTGCGCGGCGAGGCCGCCGCGTTCGTGCTGCACGAGGAGGCCACCGATCGCCTCACCCACGTGCCGCTGCCGCCCGCCGGCGAGATCATCCTGATCGTCGGCCCGGAGGGCGGCATCACGCCCGCCGAGGTCGACGCGTTCACCGAGGCCGGCGCCCGTCCCGTACGCCTGGGTGATCTGGTGTTGAGAACCTCCACCGCCGGCGTGGCCGCGCTGTCCGTGCTCTCCACCCGCCTCGGCCGCTGGTGACCGTCGTGCCCGACGTCACGCTCCGCCCGCTCGCCACGGACGACCTGGACACGGTCGTCGCGTGGTTCGCCGAGCCGCACGTGGCCCGCTGGTGGGAGGCACCCACCGAACCGGCCGCGGTCCGCCGCCGCTACGCAGACCGGATCGCCGGCCGCGAGCCCACCGAGGCCTTCATCATCGAGACCGCGGGCCGCCCGGCCGGCCTGATCCAGCGCTACCTCATCGCCGAACACCCCGACTGGGCCGACGCGCTCCTCGCCACCGGCGCGTTCGCCGTCCCCGCCGCCGGCCTCGACTACCTGATCGGCGACCCGGCTCTGACCGGCCGCGGCCTGGCCTCCACCGCGATCCGCCAGCTCGCGCTCCGCACGCTCGATCAGGACCCGCACCTCGAGGCCATCGTCGCCGCCCCGTTCACCGCCAACGTCGCCTCCTGGCGCACCCTCGAACGCGCCGGCTTCACCCGTACCTACACCGGCCCCGTCGCCGGCGTCGATTCTCACCTCTACCTGCTCCGGCGCACGTGAACGCTCCGTGGGCATCGCGATAAAGGCCTTGCTCACTCTCCACACCGGATTGTTGACTCATCTTCCGGCCGGGCGAGATCGCATCGGTCAGGAGGGGAGCTTCAGTGAAGAGAACATGGGCTGCGGCGTGCGCCGCGGGCCTCGGCGTGGTGTTGGGAATGCCCGGCACCGCCTTGGCCGACTGGCATTCCGGCTCGGCGCCGCGGGTGGTGACCGGCTGGACCGACGCGGCCGAACCCGGCGTGGCGTTCCCCAGCAACCAACAGGCTCACCTGCCCCTGGGCACGTGGCAGGACGACGCCGGGGTGACTCACACGTCCCGCGTCTACGCGACGTTCGATCTCTCCCGCTACGACGACAGTCTGGTCACCGGCGGGACGGTTCTCGTCGAGGAGTGGAGCGCGGCCGACTGCACCAAGCGATCCGTCGAGATCTGGCGCACCGAGCCGTTCTCGGAGCTGCCGACCTGGGATCAGGCGCCCGCCGAGCTGGCGAAGCTGGACGAGGTCCGGACGCCGGAGTACTGCCCCGGCGCGCGGCTCGGCTTCGACGTCAGCGCCACGATCGCCGAGGCCAAGGCCGCCGGGGAGCGGCACGTGTCCTTCGTGTTGCGGGTCGCTGATGTGCACGAGGCCGACCCGGCGTACGGCCGGCGGCTCAGCCGTTCCCGGAACGTCTCCCTGAGCCTGTCGTACAACACCGTGCCGGCCGTCGACAGCGGCAACCTCTTCACCACCGGCCGGTCGTGCGTCAAGACCACGCCGTACCCGGTGATGGGCGCAGCCTCCCTGCAAGCCCGGCTGCTCGACGCCGACGAGGGGGAGGACCTCACGGCCGAGTTCGCGGTCTGGCCGGTGGGCAGCCCGGACACCCGGAGGACCTACCCGGACCGGACCGAGCGGGACTCCGGCCGGGTCGCCACGGTCACCGTGCCGAGCGGCGATCTCGTGCACGACGAGACCTACGGGTGGCAGGCGCGGGCGATCGACGGGACCGAGACCTCGGCCTGGTCGGACACGTGCTACTTCACCCACGACGGCGTCAAGCCGTCGGCGCCGACGGTCACGTCGCCCAACTTCCCGCCGGGAGGTGCTCCGGGCCCGGCCGGCGTGAAGCCGGTCTTCGTGCTCGACGGCCACGGCGACTCCGACATCGCCGGCTTCCAGTACGGCTGGTTCGACTCGAACGACACCTGGCCGTGCTTGCGGGAGAGCCGGCCCACTCAGTACGGGCAGCTCGAGTGCACCGACCCGCTCGACGCGCCGCAGCGGGTGCGGGCGGACAGGCCCGGCGGCCTCGCCACGGTCTCCATCAACCCTTACACGTACAGCGCGATGTCGTTCTACGTCCGGTCGGTCGACCGGGCCGGCAACGTCTCCGCGTCCACCAGGTACGACGTGAACATCCCGTACTCCGTCCCGGACGTGACCCTGGAGAGCGGCACGCCGGAGTGGAATCAGCCGGTCCAGCTCAAGATCACCCCGGCCCGCGGCGCTACGAACGTCGTGAGGTACCAGGTCGAGCGAGGTCAGAACGCCGTCGAGACCATCGATGCGGACGCGACCGGCACGGCCCGCTACAGCCTGGTCGCCTCCGATGCGTACGGCGAGCAGATCACGTTCCGCGGTATCGGAGCCGACGGCTTCGTGTCCATGCCGGGCTATTGGAGCTACTCCTTCGCCCCGGAGCCCGGTGTCCGTTCCGATGTCTACGACAACAGCAGCGCACTACCCGTGGGGGGAGTGGGCGTGCCCGGCTCCTTCACGTTCTCCCCACCTCCGGGCTGGACGGACACGGCCGAGTACCACTACGTCTTCGACGACTGGGAGAACGGCCTGACCGTGGTCCCGGCCGGTTCCGGCGGCCGCGCCACCATCACCTGGTCGCCGGAGAGGACCGGCCACCACACCCTGGTGGTCTTCGCGGTCCGTGCCGACGGCACGTGGAGCGACTACAACGCCTTCTACGACTTCGAGGTGGCATCGGGTCCCGCCGCCGGCCGACCGGCTCCCACGGTCCGGTAGCGCCGCCGCGCGTGCCGGTACGGCGTCACGCCGTACCGGCAGAGAGTGCCGTGAGCCCGTCGAGAAGAGGGAGCACCAGCTTCGCGCCGTTGCGGGTGTCCGGGAACATGTCGAGGGCGGGCAGGTCGTCGGGGGCGCACCAGCGGAAGGGAAGCTCCGGGTTGTCCGCCGTAATGGCCCGCTCGGCCACCGCCAGGTAGAGGTGATCGACGTGCACGTGGTCGGACGGCAGCCGGGACTCCGGCGGGACGATCTGCTCGGTGATCCAGACCGGGATCGGCACATTCGCGGCCGCCGGGTAGTCCGGCACGACGTTCGCGTACGGCAGCATCAGCGTGGCCGTCAGCCCGGTCTCCTCGCGGACCTCGCGGAGCGCGGCCTCGGCCGGATTCTCGTGTGCTTCGACGTGGCCGCCGGGCAGCATCCAGCGGGCGAAACGCGGGTGGCGGATCAGGCCGATCCGCCACCCGCCGTCGAGTCGCGCGAACAGGAAGACGCTGGCGGTCGCATGTTTGATCAAGGCCATCCGGCCATCCTGCCGGATGGCGTCAGGCCTGGGTCAGCGGTAGGTCGTTACGTGCGGCCCGCGGATCACGACTGATCATCGTCAGCCCTTCGACGCGTGCCCGCGCCACACAGCATCTGGTCGAACGGATCGCGCCGGACGGGGCGGGTCGCCGGCCAGCCACCAGAGCACGATGTGCGTGTCCAGCAGGTATGACTCGGTCATGCGATGCCGAGGTCGTCGGCGATGGTTCGCTCGACATCAGCCCTCTCGGCCCAAGGCCCAGCTGATCGAAATTGGGATGCACAGGTGTCCCGCTCGACTGGCGGTCGAGGCGAAGCCGACCGGTCAGATGCGGATCTCCGTGCTCAGGGGACGGTCCTCGACGGATCTTGCGGCCTCGATGCGGTACGTGCCCGGGACCGCCTGCCAGCCGTCGTCCCAGATCTGGAACGCACGCTCCGGGAGCGGGATGCGGGCCTCGACGGTCTCGCCGGGGGCGGCGGTGACCGGGGCGAAGCCGGCCAGCCAGCGCAGCGGACGGTCGATCGTGGTGCCGACCACGGCGCCGGCGTAGATCTGGACCACCTCGCGGCCCGGGCGGGCGCCGGTGTTGCGCAGCCGGACCACCGCGGTGCCGGCGTGAGCCGGGTCCGGCTCGATCGTGAGTGACTCGTACGACCAGGTGGTGTAGCCCAGGCCGTGGCCGAACGGGAACAGCGGCGTGGCGGTGCCGCGCTGCCAGGCCCGGTAGCCGATGAAGACGCCCTCGTCGTAGGAGAGCACCCCGTCGACCGGCGTGGTGGGCAGCGCGTCCTCGTCGCGGCGCGGCCAGGTGGTGGGCAGCCGGCCGCCGGGTTCGGCGCGGCCGAGCAGGACGTCGGCGAGCGCGGCGCCCGCCTCCTGGCCGGGGAACCAGGTGAGCAGGATCGACGGCACCTCCTCGGCCCAGGGCATCAGCACCGGCGAGCCGGCGTTGACCACCACGACGGTACGCGGGTTGGCGGCGGCGACCCGGAAGACCAGCTCGTCCTGGCGGCCGGGGAGCGCGAGCGTGGTGCGGTCGAAGCCCTCGGACTCGACCTCCTCGGTGGTGCCGACCACGACCACGGCGACGTCCGCGTCCCGGGCGACGGCGACGGCCTGATCGAGCAGGTCGTCGGCGGAGGGGCCGGGTGCGGCGTACCCCAGGCTGACGTTGACGAAGCCGGCGGACGCCGGCCGCACCTCCAGCGTCAGCGAGACGTCGACCGGATCGCCGAGCGTCAGCGGTACCGGGAAGCGGCGCTCGACCGGCTCGTGGAAGACCGTGTCCGGGTCGGCGTCGTCCGCGTAGATCTCGCCCTCGAAGATCACGTCGCCGGCGATCCGGAGCACGAACTGCCCGAACCCGATGATCGACAGCTCGTGCACGCCGGACACCGCCGGGGTGATCCGGCCGGAGATCTCCACCGTGGACAGCTCGCCCGGGTCGACGCCGGACGGCAGGCTGCCCATCCAGCGGACCGTCGCGTACGGCAGCGGCGTCGCGTACAGCACCCGGAAGCCGGCGGAGCGCAGCGTGGCGGTGTACCCGCCGACCGCGGCGGGCAGGTGCGGCCGTGGATCGGCGCCGGGCGCGAACACGACCGCGGGCAGCGCCGCGGTGAGGCCGTCGCGCGGGGAGATCACGTGCGGCGGGAAGACCTGTGCGCTGCCGCCGCCGAGCACGCGCGCGTCCGCGGCGAGCGCGCCGAGCAGCGCGACCGTCCGCAGCGACCCGGCGTCCAGCGGCAGCAGGTCCTGCTCGTTCCGGGCCAGCACGAACGACCGGGTCGCGATCTCCCGCGCGACCTCGGAACCGTCGAGCCGAGGCGGCGGCAGCGGCGGCACGGTGACCGCGCCGTCCAGCGCGCCGACCCGGGCCGCCAGGCGCAGCACCCGGCGTACCTTGTCGTCCAGGACCTTCTCCGGCACCTCGCCGGAGCGCACCGCCGCGAGCAGCGCCGGCCCCCACGGGTCGCCGACCGCGGGCATCACCACGTCCAGCCCGCCGAGCGCGCTCGGCACGGTGCTGCGCGCCGCGGTCCAGTCGGAGACGATCACGCCGTCCCAGTCCCACTCGCGCTTGAGCACGTCGTTCTGCAGCGGCCCGTGTTCGGTCATGGTCAGCCCGTTGACCGTGTTGTACGCCGCCATCGCGCCCCACGCTCCGGCGGCCGTGATCCGGGCGAACGGCGCCAGGTACAGCTCGCGCAGCGTGCGCTCGCCGGCGCGGACGTCCACGGTCATCCGGTCCGTCTCCGAGTCGTTGCCGACGAAGTGCTTGACCGTGGTGCCGACGCCCTGTTCTTGTACGCCCGTCACGTACCCCGCGCCGATCTCACCGGTCAGGAACGGGTCCTCCGAGAAGCACTCGAAGTGCCGCCCGCCGAGCGGCGACCGGTGCAGGTTGACGGTCGGCGCCAGCAGCACGTGCACGCCCTTGCGGCGGCACTCCTGGCCGAGCATCCGGCCGGCGGTCCGGGCCAGCGCGACGTCCCAGGTGGCGGCCAGCGCGGTCGGGCTGGGCAGCGCGACGGACGGGTCGTCCGGCGCCCAGCCGGTGCCACGCACGCCGACCGGGCCGTCGGACATCACCAGCGAGGCCAGGCCGATCTGCGGCAGCGCGGGGAGCGTCCAGAAGTCCTGACCGGACAGCAGCCGCACCTTGTCCTCGACGCCGAGTCGCGCCAGTGCGCGCTCGACGGCCTCCTCCCGTTCCGCGTCGCCCGACATGCCCCGCACCGCCCTCGCGTCGTGATGGTCGCCCGTCCCGATCCTGTCAGTTCCGCGGGCTGCATGCCGCCACTACGCTGTGCGTCGTGGATGAGCATCGGTTGCGCGTTTCCGACGCGGAACGTGCGGCGGTGGTGGAGATCCTCGGTCAGGCCACCAGCGACGGCCGCCTGACCCTGGACGAGTACTCGGAGCGCGCCGCCGCCGCGTACGCGGCGAAGACCCGGGGCGACCTGGCCGGGCTCACCGTCGACCTGCCCACCGGTCAGGAGATCGCACCCCGGCCGCAGCGGGCGCCCGCACCGCTGCACGGCGAGGTCGTCCCGGCCGCGGAGAGGCTGTCGGCGATCTTCGGCAGCGACGTCCGGCGCGGCGCGTTCCCGGTGCCGGAGCGGATGACCGCCGCGGCCTACTTCGGCGACGTCAAGATCGAGCTGCAGGACGCGCACCTGACCCGGCCGTACTCGGTGATCGAGGCGACCGCGATCTTCGGCGGCGTGACGATCTACGTGCCGGAGGGCGTCGACGTGCGGCTGACCGGGCCGGCCGCCGTGTTCGGCGGGAAGACGTCGAAGCTGCGCGGCGGGGTGCCGCCGGGCTCGCCGGTGCTCGAGGTGCGCGCGACGGTCTGGTTCGGCGAGGTGACCGTCCGCCCGCCGAAGAGCGGCTGGCTGGATCGCCTCGGTCTGACCTGACCGGCACCATAAGATTTCCCGGATGAGCGCTGACTGTCTCTTCTGCAAGATCGTGGCCGGGGAGATCCCGGCCGACGTGGTTCACGAGACGGAGACCACGCTGGCCTTCCGCGACATCGACCCGAAGGCGCCGGTGCACGTGCTGGTGGTGCCGAGGGCGCACCACCCGAACGTGGCCGCGCTGGCGGCCGGCGCCCCCGGCCTGGCCGCCGAAGTGCTGGCCACGGCCGCCGCGGTGGCCGAGGCCGAGGGCCTGACCGGGTCCGGCTACCGGACGCTGTTCAACACCGGGCCCGACGCCGGGCAGACCGTGTTCCACGTCCACGCGCACGTGCTCGGCGGCCACCCGCTCGGCGGGATGGCGTGACCTCGCTGCTCCGCCACGTGCAGGCGGCGCAGGCCGACGGCCGCATCCCCGGGCTCCAGGTCGCGCTGCACCGCGCCGATCGTCCGCTGTGGACCGCCGCGGTCGGCACCTCCGGCACCGGCCGCCCGCTGGACGACGACACCCGGTTCCGGATCGGCTCGGTCACCAAGACGCTGACCGCGGTGCTGGTGCTTCAGGCCCGCGACGACGGCCTGCTGGACCTGGACGATCCGCTGGACCGGCACCTGGACGTGCCCGCGCACGGTGAGCTGACCGTCCGCCGGCTGCTGTCGCACACCTCCGGCCTGCAGCGCGAGCCGTGGGGCGACGTGTGGGACACGCTGGTCACGCCGGAGACCGACGCGCTGCTGGCGGAGCTGGCCAAGGCCGAGCGGGTGCTGCCGGCTGGCCGCCGCTTCCACTACTCCAATCTGGGCCTGGCGCTGCTCGGCCAGGCCGTGGCCCGGCTGCGCGGCGGCACCTGGGCCGAGGTGCTGCACGACCGGCTGCTGCGCCCGCTGCGCCTGCACGCCACCACGGTCGACCCGCCGGAGCAGGCCGCGGTCGGCTACCTGGTGGACGCGTACTCGGACACCGCCCGGCCGGAGCCGCGGTTCGACATGCGCGCGGCCGGACCGGCCGCGCAACTGTGGAGCACCGCGTCCGACATGGCCCGCTGGGCCGCGTTCCTGGCCGATCCGGCCGCGCTCGACCCGGCCGGCCGGGTGCTGGCCGCGGCCACGCTGGACGAGATGCGCTGGCCCGTCACGCCGTCCGACGAGACGGTCTGGACGCGCGCGTTCGGGCTCGGCCTGATCCTCTTCCAGGCCGGTCCGCGGATCGTGCACGTCGGCCACGACGGCGCCATGCCCGGTTTCCTGGCCAGCGTGTACGGCCGGCGCGGCGGCCCGGGCACGCCCGGCGCGATGGGTGTGGCGGTGCTCGGCTCGTCCGGGACCGCGGACGTGACCAACGAGCTGTCGCACGCGCTGCTGAGCGCGGCGGTGGAGTCGGACCCGGCGGACATCGTGCCGTGGCGTCCCGGCACGCCGGTTCCGGACGCGTACCGCTCGGTGCTCGGTCCGTGGTTCGCCGAGGGTTTCCAGCACGTGTTCTCCTGGCACGGCGGCACGTTGCAGGCGCGCTTCCCGGAGTCGCCGGCCGACCGGCCGCCGGCCGTGTTCGCGCCGCTGCCGGACCGGCCGGACGTGCTGCGCACGGTCTCCGGCCGGGAGACCGGCGAGCTGCTGCGGCTGACCCGCGACGCGCACGGCACGGTGGTGCGCATGCACTGGGCGACCTACCGGTTCACCCGCGCCCAGGAGACGTTCGACGGCGTCTCCTGAGTGATCGGGGCGTCCGCGGGGACGCCCCGATCAGCCGGCGGCGGCGGTGGGGAACGTGGCGACGCGCAGCCCGGCCAGCGTGTCCGCGGTCAGCGTGAGCGTCCACTCGGTCCGCGGGTCGACGATCACGCCCCAGTCCGGCTCCGGCCAGTCGTCGAGCAGGTCGCCGAAGGACAGGGCGAGGAACGGGACGCCGGTGCCGGCGAACTCGGCCAGCCCGTCCGGCGACGTGAAGATCGGTAGGAAGATCGCGTTGTCCGCGCCGCGCACCACGGCCGGCCGGACGCCGGTCTCCGGCGACGGGTCGTCCAGCAGCGGCATCGAGACGACCGCGCTCCGCAGCGCGCGGACGTAACCGGTCAGATCGCGCTCCGCGACCGCGCCGGTGAGCACCGCGCGCAACGCGGCCAGCGTCTCCTCCGGCGTCCGCGGCGCGGCATCCGGTTCCGGCACCACGGTCAACGGCGCCGGGGGTACGGGCTGCGCCACCGGCAGCGCGGCCGTCGCCTCCGCTTCGGACTCCCACTCCCACTCCGGCTCCGGCTGCCACTCCGGCACGATCGCGAGCGGGGCCGTGGGTTCCGGCTCCGGCACGACCGTGAGCGCCGGCGCGGGTCTCGGCTCCGGCGGGAGAACCGGTGCGGATCTCGGTTCCGGCACACGAGCGACCGTGGGCGCCGGGTCCGGCACGACCGTCAGCGCCGGTGCCGGTGCGGGGTCGGCCTCCGGATCCGACTCGTGGAACGACAGCGTGCCCGGGTCCGAGGTGATCAGCAGGCTTGCGCCGTACACCGCGAACCGGCACAGCCAGTCGACGTGCTCGACCGTGCGCGGCGCCTCATAGGACCACACGCCCTGGCCGACCCGGGGGGCACGCCAGCCCAGTTCGGTCAGCATCGCCGGGTCGTATGCCGGGATCTCCGCCGTCACGGTGTCGGCACGCACGGTGAGCCAGAGTCGCCGATCCGTGCCGGCCAGCGCGAACCGTGTCTCCCGGTCGCACGCGAACAGTGCGTCGTGTATCGCGGTCAGCAGGCCCGCCCAGCCCGCTCCTTCCATCCCGCTACCTCCCCGTGTTCTGCCTGTCACCGCAGGTCGCGCCGCCGGCCGGGGTGGCGGCGGTGGCGCCGGAATTGTAGCCGCCGGCACCGCCCTCGCCGCGAGTGAATGAACGACGGATGTCGACGCGATGTCGTGGCGGGTCGTCGCACCGCGTAACGGCCCGCCACGACACGTATTCATCGCGGTCGGTACGTGCCGGCCGGTGTGAAGCGTCCGGGGCGGGGGCTCAGCAGTGGATGTTCCGGGTCCTCCGTGTCCGTGCCGCCGTCCACCAGCTCGCTCATCCGCCGGATCGTGGGGTCGCCCTCGTCCGCGATGTAGTCACGCGGCCGGGTGCGGTCGGCGTCCCCGCGCCGGTCCAGGCCGCGCAGAATCGGCGTCAGCAGCGCCGTGACCAGCAGATTCACGGCGAGCGCCACGATGCCGACGTAGATGCTGCTGCGCGTGTCCAGCCCCAGGTTGGACAGTGGCCAGGCCGAGCCGCCGAAGTGTTCCCGGACCACGGTGACGCCGTCCGGCCCGCCGAGTTGCGGGATCTGATAGAGCATCGCGATGCCGGCCGCGAGCCCCGCGCCGATGCCGGCCGCCAGCGCCCAGCGATGCATCCAGTTCGTGTAGAGACCGATTGCCACGGCCGGAAGTGTCTGCATGATGACAACACCGCCGATCAGCTGGAGATCCACGGCGAACTGCGTGTTGAGCAACAGGATCACCAGGACCGCGCCGAACTTGACGGTCAGCGACGCCACCTTGCTGACCGTGGTCTCCTCCGCCTCGGACGCGTCCGGTCGCAGGTACTCGCGGTAGATGTTGCGGGTGAACAGGTTCGCCGCGGCGATCGACATGATCGCGGCCGGCACCATCGCGCCGACGCCGATCGCGGCGAACGCCAGGCCCGCGCACCACTCCGGGAACGACGCGTTGAACCAGAGCGGCACCACGGTGTTGCGGTCACCGCCGACCGGCTGGATGCCGCTGAAGATCGCCGCGAAGCCGAGCAGCATCAGCACGCCGAGCGTGAGCGTGTAGAGCGGCAGCGCGGCCAGGTTGCGCCGGAGCACGCCGCGGTTGCGGGCCGCCAGCACGCCGGTGAGCGTGTGCGGGTAGAGGAACAGCGCGACCGCGGAGCCGAGCGCCAGCGTGACGTAGCTGAGCTGGTCGTGTCCGTCCAGCAGCAGCCCGTCATCGGTGCGCGCGGTGGACGCGAACCGCGCCTCGGCCACCCGGAACACGGCGTCCCAGCCGCCCGCGTTCGAGCTGACGATGATGAACGCGGCCAGCACGGTCCAGATCACCAGCGCGTCCTTCACGATGGAGATCAGCGCAGGCGCGCGCAACCCGGAGTTGAACGTGTAGAGCGCCAGCACCACGAACGCGGCGGTCAGCGGCCAGCCGCCGGGCAGCCCCATCACGGTGAAGACCGCCTCGATGCCGATCAGCTGGAGCGCGATGTACGGCATGGTGGCCGTGATCCCGAGCACCGCCACCAGCGCGCCGAGCCCGCGCGAGCCGAACCGGGCGCGGACGAACTCGGCCGGGGTGACGAAGCCGTGCACGTGGCAGACCGACCAGAAGCGGCTGAGCACCACGAACAGCATCGGGTAGACGATCACCAGGAACGGCGCCGGGAAGAAGCCGGCCGCGCCGAGGCCGTAGACCAGCGTGGGTACGGCGACGAACGTGTACGCCGTGTAGACGTCGCCGCTCAGCAGGAAGAACGTGACCCAGTTGCCGAACGCGCGGCCGCCGAGACCCCATTCCTCCAGCGTGTGAATGGACGCGGGCCGGCGCCACCGGCCCGCGGCGAAGCCCATGATCGTTACTACACCGAACACGAACGCGAAGATCCAGAATTGGACCTGATTGTCGGCGAAGGACGGCATCGGAATGGTCACCGGTCCTTCGTCGCGACGTGCACCACCGTGATGACCAGCGACGCGAGCCCGGCGAACGCGAGCTGCGACCAGTAGTAGAACGGGATGCCGAGCACTCTCGGTTCCATCCGGTCGTAGAGCACCGGCATCAGCGGGATCACGATCGGTACCCAGAGCAGCCAGTGCCAGGGGCTGGAACCGTCGGCTCGGCCGGGCCGGCCGTCGTGCCGGGCGTACCGATCGGATCGGGTTGATCGTGCATATGGCGGCCGGCCATAGAAGTCGTCGGCCATGTCGGACTCCATTCGGAAAAGGATGTGCCCGATGAGCGTGCGGGGGACGAAGATCGAATTGCGCCGTCGGCGATCGAAATCCTGTCGATGACTGAGTGATCGCGCAGTAACCGGATGGAAATCTCGACTGAATCGTTATCCGTACGCGGGAAATGCATGGAAGATGCAGCCATTCATCCCCTTGCTCGTACTTCAGCGTGGTCGAGCGGGTGCCGAGTGTGATCGTCGTCCGTGTCACCCCGGGAAATGGCGTCGGTGTGCCCGGCGTTGACCCGATACGATGGCAACTACTCGCCCGCCGCGCCGACGGGGTGCGGCACCAAGATCGGAAGCAGGTGGCGGAGGCCCGCGGGCCGCACTATGACCGGCACACCAACCCCGGGGCACGCCCGGGCGCAGACCAGGATCACGGTCTCCGACCCCAAGATCATGGTGAACCTGCTCGGCCCGGGCGACGAGATCCTCCGGCTCATCGAGCGCTCGCTGCCCGCATGTGACGTGCACGTCCGTGGGAACGAGATCACCATCACCGGCGCACCGGCCGACAACGCGCTCGCCGAGCGCCTCTTCGCCGAGCTCGTCGAGCTGATCGAGAAGGGTGAGACGCTCACCGTCGACGCGGTGCGGCGCACCGTCGGCATGCTCCAGCAGGGCACCGCCGAGCGCCCGGCCGACGTGCTCACCCTCAACATCCTGTCCCGGCGCGGGAAGACGATCCGCCCGAAGACGCTGGGTCAGAAGCGGTACGTCGACTCCATCGACACCAACACCATCGTCTTCGGCATCGGCCCGGCCGGTACCGGCAAGACGTACCTGGCGATGGCGAAGGCGGTCCAGGCGCTCCAGGCCAAGCAGGTCAACCGCATCATCCTGACCCGGCCGGCGGTCGAGGCGGGCGAGCGGCTCGGCTTCCTGCCCGGCACGCTGAACGAGAAGATCGACCCGTACCTGCGGCCGCTCTACGACGCGCTGCACGACATGCTCGACCCCGAGTCGATCCCGCGCCTGATGCAGGCCGGCACGATCGAGGTCGCGCCGCTGGCGTACATGCGCGGCCGCACGCTCAACGACGCGTTCATCATCCTGGACGAGGCGCAGAACACCACGCCCGAGCAGATGAAGATGTTCCTCACCCGGCTCGGCTTCGGCTCGAAGATCGTGGTGACCGGCGACATCACCCAGGTCGACCTCCCCGGGGGCACCGTCAGCGGCCTCCGGATGGTGCGTGAGATCCTGGACGGTGTCGAGGACGTTCACTTCGCGCAGCTCGGCAGCGCCGACGTGGTGCGTCACCGGCTGGTCGGCGACATCGTCGACGCGTACGCGAAGTGGGACGCCGACCAGAACCAGGGGCAGGTCCGCTCCGCGAACGTGCCGGGCCGCGCCGGCCGCCGGCGCTAGAACACAGGGAAAGAGACGACAACCGCAGTGTCCATCGATATCGCCAACGAGTCCGGGGTCGACGTCGACACCGACGCCATCCTGGACGTGGCGCGGCACGCGCTCGACGAGATGGGTGTCAACCCGCTCGCCGAGCTCGCCATCCTGCTCGTCGACATCGAGTACATGTCCGAGCTGAACCACCGGTGGATGGGCGGCGACGGCCCCACCGACGTGCTCGCCTTCCCGATGGACGAGGGGAGCGTGGACCACGGGCCGGGCGAGTCGTCCGGCGGCGAGCCCGCGCTCCTCGGCGACATCGTGCTCTGCCCGGAGGTGGCGGCCAAGCAGGCGGTCACCGCCGGGCACACCGCCGCGGACGAGCTGCACCTGCTCACCGTGCACGGCGCCCTGCACCTGCTCGGCTACGACCACGCGGAGCCGGAGGAGGAGCGGGAGATGTTCGGCCTCCAGGCCCGCCTGCTCAGCGGGTGGCAGGCCCAGCGCCGATCGGCGAAAGAACCCTCCTGATGCCCACCGCATCGGCCGCCCCCGCGGGGCTACCCGACCTCCAGCTGCTCTTCATCGCGGCCGGTCTGGTGATCCTCGCGGGGGTCTTCGCGATGACCGAGGCGGCGCTGGCGGCGGTCTCGCCCGCCCGCGCCGGCGAACAGGCCCGGGAGGGCATGCGGGGCGCGCGCACGCTGCAGATCGTGGCGTCCGACGCGGCCCGGCACATCAACCTGCTCCTGCTGCTCCGGCTGCTCTCCGAGCTGACCGCGACCACGCTGGTCGCGCTGGTCGCGGTGGACACGTTCGGCGCCGGCTGGCGGGCCGCGCTGATCACCGCGAGCGCGATGACCGTGGTCAGCTTCATCGCGGTCGGTGTGGCGCCGCGCACGGTCGGCCGGCAGCACGCCTACGCGGTCGGCCGCGCCACCGCGCCGCTGGTGCGCTGGCTGGGCCGCGCGCTGAACCCGCTGGCCTCGCTGCTCATCCTGATCGGTAACGCGGTCACGCCCGGCAAGGGCTTCCGGGACGGCCCGTTCGCCACCCAGGTGGAGCTGCGCGAGCTGGTCGACCTGGCCGAGCAGCGCGGCGTGGTGGAGCACGGCGAGCGCGAGATGATCCATTCGGTCTTCGGGCTCGGCGACACGATCGCGCGCGAGGTGATGGTCCCGCGCACCGAGATGGTGTGGATCGAGGGGCACAAGAGCCTGCGGCAGTCGCTGGTGCTGTTCATGCGCTCCGGCTTCTCCCGCATCCCGGTGATCGGCGACAGCGTGGACGACGTACTCGGCGTGATCTTCCTCAAGGACGTGATCCGCCGCACCCAGGGCGACGACCCGGCCGCGGACGCCACGCCGGTCGCGGAGCTGATGCGCGAGGCCACGTTCGTGCCGGAGTCCAAGCCGGTCGACGACCTGCTCTCCGAGATGCAGGCCGCGCGCACCCACCTGGTCGTGGTGGTCGACGAGTACGGCGGCACGGCCGGCCTGGTCACCATCGAGGACATCCTCGAGGAGATCGTCGGCGAGATCACCGACGAGTACGACGTGGACGAGCGCCCGCCGGTCGAACGGCTGGAGGACGGCGCGGTGCGCGTCACCGCCCGGCTGCCGATCGAGGACCTGGGCGAGATCTTCGCGGTCGAGCTGCCCGCGGACGAGGTCGAGACCGTGGGCGGCCTGCTCGCCCAGGCGCTGGGCCGCGTTCCGATCCCGGGCGCGACCGCTAATGTGGGCGGGCTGCGCCTGGTCGCCGAGGGCACCACGGGCCGGCGGAACCGGATCGACTCGGTCCTGGTCCGCCGCGCCCCCGAGGACGAGCCCGCCGCCGATGACCGTTCCGAGAGTGCCGACGAGAGGCAACCCGCTGATGCCTGAGCCCACCGTGACCGCCGTGCCGGCCTCGACCGGGGCGGTGACGCTCGCCGCCGAGGACGCGAAACTGGTGACCCTGGCCCGGAGCGTCCGGGCCCGGGTGGGCGCCGTCGAGGGCGCGGCCGTGCGGGATCAGGACGGGCGCACCTACGCGGCCGCGACCGTGGCACTGCCGTCCCTGGCCGTGACCGCGCTGCAGCTCGCGGTCGCGTCCGCGGTGTCCGCCGGTGCGACCCGGCTGGAGGCCGCGGCCGTGGTGACCGAGGCGTCGGCGCTGGACGGCTCCGGGCACGCGGCCGTGCGTGACCTCGCCGCGGACGCGCCGATCTTCGTGGCCGCCCCGGACGGCGTCGTGTTCGGCACGGTCGTCGCATGAGGGCCACGTACCGTGCCGGTTTCGCCTGCTTCGTGGGCCGGCCCAACGCGGGCAAGTCCACGCTGACCAACGCGATCATCGGCCAGAAGATCGCCATCACGTCGAACAAGCCGCAGACCACCCGGCACGTCATCCGCGGCGTGCTGCACCGGCCGGACGGCCAGATCGTGCTGGTCGACACGCCCGGTCTGCACCGGCCGCGCACGCTGCTCGGCGAGCGGCTGAACGACCTGGTCCGCACCACCTGGAGCGAGGTCGACGTGATCGGCCTGTGCATCCCGGCGAACGAGCCGGTGGGCCGCGGCGACCGGTTCATCAGCGGCGAGCTGGCCGAGTTGAAGGCGACCGTGCTGGCCGTGGTGACCAAGACCGACCTGGTGCCGGACAAGAAGCAGCTGGCCGAGCAGCTGCTGGCCGTGTCCCAGCTGGCCGACTTCGCGGAGATCGTGCCGGTCAGCGCGGTTTCCGGCAGCCAGGTGGGCATGCTCACCGACGTGATGGCGAAGTACATGCCGGAGTCACCGCAGCTCTACCCGGACGACATTCTCACCGACGAGCCGGAGCGGGTGCTGATCGGCGAGCTGATCCGCGAGTCCGCGCTGGAGGGCGTACGCGACGAACTGCCGCACTCGCTGGCGGTCCTGGTCGAGGAGATGGTGGAGGAGGAGTCGGTGCTGCGCGTCTACGCGGACGTGTACGTCGAGCGCCCCAGCCAGAAGGCCATCATGATCGGGCACAAGGGCAGCCGGCTGAAGGAGGTCGGCACCCGCGCCCGCGCCGAGATCGAGAAGCTGCTCGGCCGCCGGATCTACCTCGACCTGCACATTCGCGTGGCCAAGGAGTGGCAGCGCGACCCGAAGCAGCTGCGCCGCCTGGGCTTTTAGTCGCGTCTATGCGGATTTGTCGTACGAACTGATCTTCATAACGGTTCGGGCGAGCCGACGTGTTCTTCTCCACTCCGGTTCGCGGACGTTACCCATCCGTACCCCGGTAGGCTTGTGGTGATGCACGTCAATGACGGCATTTGTCCACTTTTGTCATTCACGGCCGGTAGTTCGACGGTCGTCCTTTCGGGGTAAAGGTCCTACCGGCTCCCGTTGCTGAATTCCCGTCCGGGGCGAGCGCGCGCCGGGCCCGACCAGGCTTGGGTAGATGAGAAATCGATATCTAGACCTTTTGCGCGCGGCCGCCGTTCTTCGGGTGGTCGTTTATCACGTCACCGGCCTGGCCGCGCTCACCATCGTGCTGCCCGCCATGTCGGTGATGTTCGCGCTCGGCGGCTCCCTGATGGCCGCCTCGGTCGACCGGTTCGGTGTCTCCGCGATCGGCCGGCGCATGCGCCGCCTGCTGCCCTCGCTCTGGGCCGTGATGGCGCTCTTCCTGCCCGCCATGCTGCTCACCGGGCTGGACTGGGACTGGCGCATCCTGTTCTGGGTCGCGCCGTTCATCGACCCGCCGGCCAGCGGGCTCGGCCTCGCCGCGCTCTCCGCCAACTGGTACCTGCGCGACTTCCTCTGGTTCGTGGCGCTCTCGCCGCTGGCGCTGCCGCTGTTCCGCCGGTTCCCGCTGCCCACGATCGCCGCGCCGTTCGTGCTGCTGGTGGCGACCGAGCTGAAGCTGGTCATGATCGACAACTACGTGCTGCGCGACATCGGGCTGTACTTCGGCGCCTGGCTGCTCGGCTTCGCCCACCACGACGGCATGCTGCGCCGCCTCACCTGGCGCCGGCTGGTGCCGATCGCGGCCGTGCTGGCGATCGCGGGCGCGGCCTGGTTCCTCACCCATCCGGGTCCGCGCGGCTACGACCTGAACGACATCCGGATCGGCAACGCGCTCTGGTCCACCGCGTTCGTGCTGATCGCGCTCGGCCTGGCACCGGACGCGCTGCCCTGGCTCAGCCGCCGTCCGCGCCTCGACCGGCTGGTCACGTTGCTCAACAGCCGCGCGCTGACCATCTACCTCTGGCATGTGCCGATCATCGTGGGCCTCGGCTGGGTGGCGGCCCGCTACGGCTGGCCGCAGACCGGCGCGCTCGCGGTCACGGTCCGGCTCGTGATCGTGCTACTCCTGCTGGCGGTCGCGGTCGCCGCGTTCGGCTGGGTCGAGGACGTCGCGGCCAAGCGGCGCCCCCGACTGGTCCCGGGCCGCGTGCGCCCACGGCCGGCCGCGCCGCCGGAGCCGGCCCGCGGCACGCTCGCCGAGGAGATCCTGGTCTCAGGCCCGCAGGACGTTCACGTCGCCGCTGTCCGCGTGTAGGTCCAGCACGGTGGTGGCGGCCGGGTCGTCGTCGATGCCCACGTCCACGTTCCCGGAGTCGGCGTCGGTCCGCACCCGGTACTTGCCGTCCGGCACCCGCAGCGTCAGATCGCCGCTGTCCACCCGCGCGGTGACCGAGGCGGGTGCGGAGAGCGTCAGGTCCGCGTCGCCGGACTCGACGACCGCGGTCACCGCGCCGCCCATGGCGTCGGCCCGCAGCTTCCCGGAGTGGACGCGCAGGTCGGCTGGTCCGGTAACGTGCGACACGGTCACGTCGCCGGAGTCGGCCTGCAGCCGGAGCGGGCCGGCCACGCCGTCCGCGGTGAACGAGCCGGAGTCGATCCGCAGGTTCACCGGGCCGACCGCGGTCAGCCGTACGTCGCCGGAATCGCTCTGCCCGCTGACCGTCACACCGCGCGGCGCGCTGACCGTGTAGTCGACGTCGCACATCGGGCCGCAGTCGGTGTCGATCACCAGCGTGCTGCCCTCGATCCGGTAGCCGGTCTCCGGCGCGTTCGCGCTGCTGTACCGCACCACGCGGTCGATCTGGGTGTCCTTGCGGTCGGCGGTGGTCACCACGACCTGACCGCCGTCGCCGGCCAGCCGGATCTCGGTGATCGCGGCCGGCTCGGTGCTCTGGAACTCCATCTCGCGGGCGTTGCGCCCGGCGCACCCGACGGCGCCGAGCACGGCGATCCCGGCGAGCAGCGCCACCACGGTTCGTGCGGTCATGTCCCCGACCGTAGTGCGGTCCCTCCCGTACCCGGATCCGAGCTTTCCCCTGAGAACCCCCTGATAGCGACGGGCGGGCACAATGGGAGGGTGGCCCGCATACCCCGGCAGCTCTACCGCGACGACGGACTCGTGCTGCGCGTGCAGAAACTGGGCGAGTCGGACCGGATCATCACGTTGCTGACCCGGCACCACGGGCGGCTGCGCGCGGTGGCCCGCGGCGTGCGGCGCACCAACTCCCGCTTCGGTGCGCGGCTGGAGCCGTTCGGCCACGTCGACCTGCAACTGGCCGGTGACCCGAAGGACCACGGCGGCGGCTTGCACACGGTCAGCCAGGTCGAGGCCGTCGAGCTGTACGGCAAGCGCTTCCTCGCCGACTACCCGCGCTACACGGCCGCGTCCGCGGTGGCGGAGACCGCGGAACGGCTGACCCCGGTCGAGCGCGAGCCGTCACTGCGCATGTTCCAGCTCACGCTCGGCGCGCTCCGGGCTCTGGCCGCCGGCGAGCACCTGGCCACCCTGGTGCTGGACGCGTACCTGCTGCGCGGCATGGGCCTGGCCGGCTGGGCCCCGGCGATCACCGAGTGCGCGGTCTGCGGCGAGCCGGGCACGCACCGCGCGTTCTCCGTGCCGGCCGGCGGCAGCGTCTGCCCGGACTGCCGGCCGCCGGGCGCCGCGCACCCGGCCCCGGCCACGCTGGAGCTGATGAGCGCGCTGACCAAGGGTGACTGGAAGACGGCGGACAGCGCGGATCCGGCCCACCAGCGCGAGTGCAGCGGCCTGACGGCGGCGCACCTGCAGTGGCATCTGGAACGCGGGTTACGCTCCCTGCCGCTGGTCGACCGTAGTTAGTGAGGAAAACCGACATATGCGTGCCTTCACCCGCCGCAGCACGGCGCCCGTCCGTCAGCCCACGCCGCACCCGTCCGGTGCCCGGCCGCCGTCGCTGCCGGCCGAGTCGCTGCCGAAGCACGTGGCGATCGTGATGGACGGCAACGGGCGGTGGGCCAAAGACCGCGGCCTGGCCCGGACCAAGGGGCACGAGGCCGGCGAGCACTCGCTCTTCGACACCATCGAGGGCGCGATCGAGCTCGGCATCCCGTACCTGTCGGCGTACGCGTTCTCCACGGAGAACTGGCGTCGCTCGCCGGACGAGGTGCGCTTCCTGATGGGCTTCAACCGGGACGTCATCCACCGCCGCCGGGACGAGCTGCGCGATCTCGGCGTCCGGATCGTCTGGTCCGGCCGGGCCGGGCGGCTGTGGAAGAGCGTGATCGGCGAGCTGACCACCGCCGAGGAGATGTCGAAGAAGAACACCACGCTCACGCTGCAGTTCTGCGTGAACTACGGCGGTCAGGCGGAGATCGCGGACGCGGCGCAGGCGATCGCGCGCGACGTCGCGGCCGGGAAGGTGAACCCGGAGAAGGTCAACGAGAAGCTGATCGCGAAGTACCTCTACCACCCCGAGGTGCCGGACGTGGACATGTTCCTGCGTCCCTCCGGCGAGCAGCGCATCTCGAACTTCCTGCTCTGGCAGTCCGCCTACGCGGAGCTGGTCTACCTGGACACGCTCTGGCCCGACTTCGACCGCCGTCACCTGTGGTACGCGTGCGAGCTCTACGCCCAGCGGGACCGCCGGTTCGGCGGCGCGCTGCCGAACCCGGTGCCGCCGCCGAAGCCGGACGACGAAACTCACTGATCACTCAGTTCATTTGTGCACCATCCGAAGACCGGGCATCACGCCCACCCTCCACGGTGGACGCACCCTATTCTGGCGCGAACCGACTCCCGCGCAGGAAAGGTGCTTCCATGGAAGGTGCAGAGCGTCCCGTCTGGGCTCCGGACGAGGTCGACCTGACCAAGCCCAGCGTCGCCCGCGTCTACGACTACTACCTGGGCGGCTCGCACAACTTCGCGGTGGACCGGGCGTTCGCCGCCAAGGTCCTGGAGGCGATGCCGGACCTGCCCAAGCACGCGCAGGAGAACCGTGCGTTCCTGCGCCGCGCGGTGCGGGCGCTGGTCGCCGAGGGCATCGACCAGTTCATCGACCTCGGTTCCGGCATCCCCACGGTCGGCAACGTGCACGAGGTGGCACAGGCGCTCAACCCGGATGCCCGGATCGCGTACGTGGACTGGGACCCGGTCGCGCTCGCGCACAGCCGCGCGATCCTGGCGGACAACCCGAACGCGACCGTGGTCGCCGGTGACCTGCGCCGCCCGGCCGAGCTGCTGGACGATCCGGCACTGCGCCAGGCCGTCGACCTCAGCCGTCCGGTCGCCGTGCTGATCGTGTCGGTGCTGCACTTCGTGCCGGACGACGAGAAGCCGGAGGAGATCGTGGCGACGATGGCACAGCACGTGGCGCCGGGCAGCTTCGTGGTGATCTCGCACGCCAGCAACGACCGGTCCGGGCAGCCGGATCAGGCGGACAAGGCGGAGGAGATCTACAACCGGACCGCAAGCCCGTTCCGGATGCGCGACCGGCACGAGATAGCCGCGCTCTTCGGCGAGCTGGAGCTGGTCGACCCGGGCGTGGTCCAGATGCCGCTGTGGCGTCCGGACTCGCCGGAGGACGTCGGCCCGGACGCGGCCACCTACCCGGGATTCGCGGGTGTCGCCCGAATCCGCTGAACCGCTCGCGGCCCGCGTCGCCCGGGCGTGGGCCCGGGCGATCAGCCGCACCAGCTACGTGTCGATGGCGCACCGCGAGCTGATCGACTACCTCACGCTGCCCGCGGAACGGCTCGTCCGCGCGCTGGAGTCGGAGAGCTTCGACCCGCTGATCCCGTACGGCATCGGCTTCGCGCTGGTCGAGGACCACTTCACCGAGCCGGCGTCGCTGGACCGGACGCTAGCGGTGCTGGGTGAGGAACTGGCCGCGCTCGGCCGCGTCCACCGGCTGGCGGCCGTGCTGGGCGCGATCGGGGCCGGGTTCGCCCGCGCTCTGAAGGAACGCACGCTCGCGGAGCAGGAGAGCATCCGCGACGCCGCGCTCGTCGCCCGGTCCGCCGCCGAGGAGGCGCGCTGGACCAGCGAGGCCCGGTTCCGGGCGATCTTCGCGGAGGCGGTGATCGGCATCGGCGTCGCGGAGCTGGACGGCTCGATCATCGACGTGAACGCCGCGATTTGCGAGATGTTCGGCTACGCGCGCGAGGAGTTCCTCACTCAGAACGTCTCGACGTTCATCCACCCGCAGGACGCGCCCGGCGTCTGGGACAAGTACCAGGACCTGGTGGACGGCAAGCTCGACCACTTCCGGCTGGAGAAGCCGTACGCGCGCAACGGCGGCGGCAGCATCTGGACCGACCTGGTGGTGTCGCTGGTCCGCGCGCACGACGGCACACCCCGGTTCGTGGTCGCCATGGTGGAGGACATCACCGAGCGGCACCGCCTGCAGCTCCAGCTCGAACACCAGGCGCTGCACGACCCGCTGACCGACCTGCCGAACCGGACGCTGCTGTTCACCCGGCTGGAGGAGGCGCTGGCCGATCCGGAGCCGCACGGCCGGGTCGGGCTCTGCTACCTGGACCTGGACGGCTTCAAGGCGATCAACGACACGCTCGGCCACGCGGCCGGTGATCAGCTGCTGCGCACGGTCGCGGGCCGGCTCGCGGCCGCGGTCTCCGGCGGCGCCGCGAACGGCACCATGGTCGCGCGGATGGGCGGCGACGAGTTCGTGGTGCTGGTCCCGCGCTCGTCCGGCACCGCGGAACTGGTCGGCGTCGCCGAGGCCGCGCTCGCCGCGGTGCGCCGCCCGGTCCGGCTGGACGGCCGCTCGCTCACGGTGTCGGCCAGCGCCGGGCTGATCGAGCGCCCGGCCGGTGGCGACACCACCGCGGCGGAGCTGATGAAGGCCGCGGACACCACGCTCTACTGGGCGAAGGACGACGGCCGGGACCGGTGGGCGTTCTTCGACGAGGACCGCTACGCCACCGACATCAGCCGCTACCGGCTCTCCGCCGAGCTGCCGCGCGCGCTGGCCCAGAACGAGTTCTTCGTGGAGTACCAGCCGCTGGTCCGGCTCGGCGACGACGGTGTGGCCGGCGTGGAGGCGCTGGTGCGCTGGCAGCACCCGGAGCTCGGCCTGCTGCGCCCGGACCTGTTCGTGCCGCTGGCCGAGGAGACCGGCTTGATCGTGTCGCTCGGCCGCTGGGTGCTGCGCGAGGCGTGCGGCCAGGCCGCCCGCTGGCGTGCCGCGCACCCGGACAAGCCGCTGCTGGTCAGCGTGAACGTGGCGGTCCGCCAGCTCCGCGAGCCGGGCTTCGTGGCCGAGGTCCGCGACGCGCTGACCACCACCGGGCTGGAACCGTCCGTGCTCCAGCTGGAGCTGACCGAGAGCACGCTGATGGGCACCACCGGCGAACCGCTGCGCCGCCTGCGCACGCTGGCCGATCTGGGCGTCCGGATCGCCATCGACGACTTCGGCACCGGCTACTCGAATCTCGCCTACCTGCGCAACCTGCCGGTGACCGGGCTCAAGCTGGCCGGCACGTTCGTCACCGGCAAGACCCGCGCCGACCTCCCGGACCGGGTCGACCGGGAGATCCTGGCCGCGCTGGTCCGTCTCGCGCACGCGCTCGGCCTCACCGTGATCGCCGAGGGCGTGGAGACCGCGGAACAGGCCGCGCTGCTCCGCACGCTGGACTGCGACATGGTGCAGGGCTGGCACTACGCCCGCGCGGAACACCCGGACGCGTTCGCGGCACGCCTCGCGGCGATGGTCTGAGAAACACCAGAAGCGGGAGCATCCGCTTCTGAAGGCTTGTGATCAGTGGTCGGCGCAGCACGGCGTCGGGTTCGGCACCTCAAACGGGGCGAACCGGCCGCCGACGACCGGGACCAGGACCAGCTCCAGCTTTCCGGCACGGAAGAGCGGCCGGACGAAGTCGCGGGTCTCGATCAGCGCGTCCGGCCCGGCGTCGGTGCCGCCGAGGACCGTGACGCGCTCGATCGCGCTGCGGTCCAGGATGTCGGCGGCGGTGAGCGCGCCGGTCAGGGACTCGACGCCGGGGAAGACGACGGCGCGGCCGGAGACGCGGTCCCGGTGCCGGGCGGCGGCCTCGTCGGCCGCCGCCCGCAGGCCCGGGTCCGTCCCGGGCAGCACGACGCGTTCCGGCGCCGCGACGCTCAGCGCAACGTGCGGGTGCGGCGCCGGCACGTTGTGGGTGCACGCGACCAGGCCGGGCACGGCGGGCAGGTGCGTGGCCAGCCAGTGCTCGGCCTCGGCGTCGGTGGCGTGGCCGAGGCTCAGCCCGAGATGGACGGTGGACATCAGGAGGGCAGGACCCAGATCGGGTTCGCGTAGAACCAGAGGTCGAGCCACGGGTCGGCGTCGCCGACCACGTCCAGCTTCGGACCGACCGGGTCCACCGCGGCGCCGTAGATGCCGGCCTGGGTGAAGTTGCCGTCGGTGCCGCGCACGCGGAAGTAGAACGGCGACGAGACCCGGCCGAACGAGTACGTGAAGGAGACCCGCTTCGTGCCCTTCGCGACCTCGAACGACGTGACCACCTTGGTCCGCGGCGCGGTGAACACGTCGCGGTCCGCGGCGGCACCGGTGACCGCGCCCTGGATCAGGTCGACCCGGGCCAGCACCGGCAGCAGCTGTGCCCAGTTCGGCTTGTCGGCCAGCTCGACGTCGATGGTGACCTCGACGGCGGTGCCCTTGCGGACCTTCAGCACGCCGCCGAGCGGGGTGCCGCCCCGGCGGTTGCGGTCGCCCTGTACCCG
This sequence comes from Catenuloplanes indicus, assembly GCF_030813715.1. Classification (NCBI taxonomy): domain Bacteria; kingdom Bacillati; phylum Actinomycetota; class Actinomycetes; order Micromonosporales; family Micromonosporaceae; genus Catenuloplanes; species Catenuloplanes indicus. The sequence continues at coordinate 3,228,358 of NZ_JAUSUZ010000001.1, read as the reverse complement.
TGCCCGCACGTCCAGCGACTTGATCAGGCCGCCGTGGTCCACCCAGACCCGGCCGGCGCGCAGGCCGTCCATCACGTGGCGGTAGTCGTCACCGGCCGCGCCGACGTGCGTGCGGCTGTAGAAACCGGGCCAGAAGTCGCCGGCGGTCACGTCCGGCTTCACGCCGTGCTGCGGGTCGTTGTAGCGGCCGTTCGCGTTGAAGTCGCTGCCCGCGCCGCGGATCGAGGTGTCCCAGAGCACGTTGTGCGAGTCCGAGTTCGCGGTGATCCACCACGGCTTGCCCTCGGCCAGCAGGCTGTCCCACAGGCCGCCGACCGTGGAGGTCATCCAGTCGAAGCCGCCCCAGGTCCGGTAGCTCTCCAGCGGGTACGCCGGGAACGAGTCCGCACCCGGGCTGCTGTCGTAGAAGCCGCGGCCGCCACCCGGGCCGAACGCCGCGGTCGGGATCGCGGCGGCCTGGTGGCCGGGCGCGCCCTCGAAGCCGAGCGCGATCTCCGGCTGCGCGTCGCGCCAGCCGCGGATCTCGTGCGGCGAGTCGAGGCCCTTGCGGGACGGGTGGTTCGCGAAGAACATCGCGTCGCTGACCCGGCGGTTCTTCTTCGCGGCCGCGAGGAAGTTGAGACCGGCGATGGCGAGCGCCTCGTTCGCGGCCGACTGCGAGGACGCGCCCTTGACGCTGCCGTCGAAGTTGGTCTCGAACTCCTTGAGGACCTCCACCTCCTTCTTGCCGGGGTGCACGATGATCGTGCCGTGCTCCGCGGCCGGGATGTTCCACTCCAGCCCCTGGAAGACCAGGGCCTCCGGGAACGTCTCGCGCGCCGCGACGATGTCCGGGTTGACCTTCTCGACGCCGATCTTGGCGTGCGTGGCGCCGCCGTGGTCCGTGATGACCAGCCAGTCCAGCCCGTACGCGAGGCCGTGCTGCACGTGGTCGGCGACCCGGTACTTCGCATCGCTGCTGTACTGGGTGTGAATGTGGTGGTCGCCGGCCTTCCAGGTGAAACCGCCGGTCTGCGACGAGCCGCCGTGCGCGACCGCGATGTCCGGCGTGCCGAGGACCCCGGCGGCGGTGCCGGCGCCGGTCAGACCGGCGGCCGCGCCGAGCAGGCCGGCGCTGCGCAGGAAGCCGCGGCGGCTCACGTCGGCGGGGGAGAGCTCGCTGTCCGGGATGGACAGGTCGAGCGCGTCCGGCGTGGAGCCGTGGTCGTGATCGTGGTCATGGGAGTGATCGTGGGTGTGCGGGTGGCCGTGGCCCATGTCGCATCTCCTGGAGTTCGCGATGATCCATCGGCCACGCTCGTCGTCGATGGCTAACGCCAGGTGACGTGCCAGGGTCACCTATGCGAACATGCGCATCCGATAGTCAGATGATCGGCCGGAACACGCCGGTCAGCACGCTGATCGCGAGCGCCCCGGCGCTGAGCGCGGCCGCGGCCGCCATCAGCAGCGCGTCCGGGTAGCCGAACGACTGCCGCCGGGCGACCGTGCGCGGTGTCCGCGCGTCGAAGCCGCGCGCGTCCATCGCGGTGGCCAGCCGCACACCCCGCCGGATCGCGCCGACCAGCAGCGCGAACGCGGCCGAGACGAAGATCCGGACCGCAGCGGCCGGGTTGCGGCCCGCGTCCACGCCACGGGCCCGGCGTGCCGCGGCCAGTGTCCGCCACTCGTCGGTGAGCAGCGGGATCATCCGGAACGCGGCGAGCGCGCCGATCGCGAACCGGGGCGAGAACCGGGCGTTCTGGACCAGCGCGTCGGCCAGGTCGGTCGGGTCCGTGGTGGCCAGCACGATCAGGCCGGGCAGCGCGATCGCGATCACGCGCAGCGCCATGCCGAGCGCGGTCCACAGCACGCCGGTGGTGAGCACGACCGGGCCGGCGTCCAGCAGCACGGTGCCGGACCGGTCGGCCGCGAACAGCAGCAGCGTGACCAGCAGGCCGGCGATGCTGAGCAGCAGTGGGGCGGCCCGGCGCAGCAGCGTCAGCGGCCGGACGCCGAAGAGCGGCAACACGGCCAGTTCGATCGCGACCGCCACGGCCGGGGCGACCGGGTCCAGCGTCACGATCAGCGGCAGCGAGAAGAGCAGCGCGGCGGCGAGCTTCGCGGCCGGGTTGCGCCGCGCGAGGACCGGCGTCACAGCGTGGTCACCTCGTCCGCGAGCGCGGCGACCACGTCCGGGTCGTGGGTGACCGCGACGATCGCGGCGCCGTCGGAGTCGCGCAGCGCGGCGAGCAGGTCGACCAGTTCCAGCCAGGTGCGGCGGTCCTGGCCGAACGTGGGCTCGTCCAGGACCAGCACCGCCGGGCCGGCGGCCAGCGCGGTCGCCACGCTCAGCCGCCGGGCCTCGCCGCCGGACAGCGTGAACGGGTTCGCACCGGCCAGCCGGGTCAGCCGCAGCCGCTCCAGCAGGCCGTCCACCACCTTCTCCACCTCATCGGGGGTACGCCGCTGGCGGCGCGGGCCGAGCGCGAGTTCCTCCCGGACCGTACCGGTGACGAACTGGTGTTCCGGGTTCTGGAAGACCGAGCCGATCCGGCCGGCCAGCGCGGCGGCCCGCCACCGGTGCGGCGGGCGGGACGCGTCCGGCCCGGCCAGCGCGGGGGCGCCCCGGACCGCGCCGGCGTCCGGGGCGAGCAGGCCGCCGAGCAGCCGGGCCAGCGTGGACTTGCCGGCGCCGTTCGGGCCGAGCACCGCGTGCACGTGCGCTGCCCGGACGGCCAGGTCGGTCGGGTCGAGGCGCCCGTGCACCGTGGCGCGGTCCGCGCGCAGCACCTCGTCGCCGGCCGCGTGCGTAGCCCGCCGGGGTGCGATCGGGTGGCCGGGCACCCAGATGCCGGCCTCGGCCAGCGCGGCGCCGTGCTCGGCGAACACCCGGTCCGGCGGCCCGTCCGCGAGCACGCCGCCGCCCGCGGCCAGCACCACCACTCGGTTGATCAGCGGCAGAACCTCGGCGACTCGGTGCTCGACCACGATCAGCGCGGTGTCCGGGCCGAGCGCGCGGGCCAGCGCGTCCCGGATCAGCGCGGCACCGGCCGGGTCCAGGTTCGCGGTCGGCTCGTCGAGCAGCAGCAGCCCGGGACGCATGGCCAGCACGCCGGCCAGCGCGAGCCGCTGCGCCTCACCGCCGGAGAGCGCCGCGGTCGGCCGGTCCCGGCCGTAGCGGAATCCGGCCAGGTCGAGGGCCTGATCCACGCGTGGCCAGATCTCCGGTCCGGGCACGCCCAGGTTCTCCAGGCCGAACGCCACGTCGTCACCGGCGCGGCTCATCACCAGCTGGCTCTGCGGATCCTGGAACAACAGCCCGGCGTGCTCCGCCTTGATCACGCCCTCGGACTCGCCGGAGTCTTCCGGCAGCAGCCCGGCGAGCGCGGCCAGCAGCGTGGACTTGCCGGCGCCCGAGGCACCGAGCAGCAGTACGCGTTCGCCGGCCTCGACGGTGAGGTCCAGGCCGCGCACGGCCCAGTCCCGCCGGCCGGCGAACCGCCACCCGAAGCCCCGGACGTCGGCACGCATCTAGACCCGGTCCCGTTCCCGGCCGGACGGGAACCGGTCGAGCACGCCGGTCGCGGCCAGCGCGCGGGCCAGCGCCCACGAGCCCGCGCCCGCGATCACGGCCGCGCTCAGCGCGGTGATCACGATCATCGGGATCCGGAACGTGACCAGGTCGTTCGCGGCGTAGTAGGCGAACGTGTCCCAGAGCGCGGCCGCGAGCCCGGCCAGCAGGCCGGACAGCACCGCGACCGGCAGCCGGAACGAGCGGTAGCCGGTCGCCAGGAACGCCAGCTCCGCGCCCAGACCCTGGAGCAGGCCCTGCGGGATGACCGTGGTGCCCCAGGCGTTGCCGAGGAGCGCGGAGATGATCGCGGCCAGCGTCTCCGCGTAGAGCGCGGCGCCGGGCTTGCGGATGATCAGGCCGGCCAGCACGCCCGGGATCAGCCAGACGCCGTAGAGCACCGCCTGCGCGGGCGGGAAGAACGCGAACGCGGCCTCGGTGCCGCCCCAGACCAGGCCCCACGCCCAGAAGACCACGCCGAACGCGGCGGCGATCACCGAGGCGACGACGATGTCGACGGTGCGCCACCTGTTTGAGGTGTTGCTCATGATGTATTACCCCCTGAACACGATGGGGGGAAGACGCGCGCCACGGTTCCGGCGGACGGAACCGTGGCGCGGCGATGGAGTGGAAGACCGAACTCCCTGCGCTGGCATTACCCAGATCAGGTGGTTGAGGGTCTGCGGCGTGCTCCGCCGCACTCTCAGCGCTGTGCGCTCCCCTGTCGGATGTGAAGTTGTCTCGCTGACGCTACCGCAGGGTGACCGGCTGTTGGACGCTAGGGTTGTGGGCGTGACGCAGACCTTCTCGGACGACGAGATCGACTGGTCGGCCGCGCCGCCACCCGGTCAGAAGCCGCCGCGGCGCACACCGCTCGGCGGCCGGGTCGGGTCGGTCGAGGTGCTGGCCGTGCTGCTGGTGCTGCTGGTGATCTTCCGCAACCCGCTCGGCGGCCTGATCTCCGCGCCGGTCCTGCAGACCTGGACCACCGTCTTCGTCTCGGTGATGGTGCAGGCCGTGCCGTTCCTGGTCTTCGGCGTGCTGCTGTCCGCCGTGATCGCGGTCTTCGTGCCGCGCTCGTTCTGGGCGAAGGCGCTGCCCAGGCACCCGGCGCTGGCGGTCCCGGTGGCCAGCGCGGCCGGTGTGGTGCTGCCCGGCTGCGAGTGCGGCTCCGTGCCGATCGCCGGCTCGCTGATCCGGCGCGGTGTCACGCCGGCCGCCGCGCTCGCGTTCCTTCTGGCCGCGCCCGCGATCAACCCGATCGTGCTGACCGCCACCGCGGTCGCGTTCCCGAACAATCCGGAGATGGTGGTGGGCCGCGCGGTCGCCAGCCTGATCGTGGCGATGATGATGGGCTGGCTCTGGCTGCGCCTCGGCAAGGCCGACTGGATCAAGCTGCCGCACCGGCCCGACCTCGACGGCGTCTCGAAGATGCAGGCGTTCTGGGCCGCCACCCGGCACGACATCGTGCACGCGGGCGGCTTCCTGGTGATCGGCGCCGCCGCGGCCGCAACGATCAACGTGGTGGTGCCGGAGGCGTGGCTGCAGAGCCTCGCCGAGCAGCCGGTGCTGGCCGTGCTGGCGCTGGCCGTGCTCGCGGTGCTGCTCTCCATCTGCTCCGAGGCGGACGCGTTCGTGGCCGCCTCGCTCTCCCAGTTCTCGCTCACGTCGCGGCTGGTGTTCCTGGTCGTCGGCCCGATGGTCGACCTGAAACTGATCTCGATGCAGATCGGCGTCTTCGGGCGCCGCTTCGCCACCCGGTTCGCGCCGGCCACGTTCGTGGCGGCGGTCCTGGTGGCCTCCGGTGTGGGGATGGTGCTGCTGTGATGGGGGTTCGGGGATGAATCGTCAGGCCCAAGCGGTGATCATGCTGCTGTTCGGCGGCGCGATCCTGAAGGCGTCCATCGGCGATCTCTACCTGCGCTACGTCAAGGAGATGCTGCAACCGTTCCTGATCGCCTCCGCGCTGCTGCTCATCGCGGCCGGCGTGATGACGCTCTGGTACGACCTGCGCAAGCCGGAGGTCGCGCACGACCACGAGGAGGACGACGGCCACGGGCACAAACATCACGAGCCGCGCGTCGGCTGGCTGCTGATCCTACCGGTGCTCGGCCTGCTGTTGGTCGCGCCGCCCGCGCTCGGCGCCTACGCGGCCGGCCAGTCCGGCAGCGCGCTCGCCGGCCAGCAGGCCGAGTCCGACTACCCGGCGCTGCCGGAGGGCGACCCGGTCAAGGTGACCATGCTGGACTACGCGTCCCGGGCCGTCTTCGACGAGGGGAAGTCGCTGACCGACCGGCGGCTGCTGCTCACCGGCTTCGTCACGCAGGGGCCGGACGGGCAGCCGATGCTGGCTCGCATGATCCTCAGCTGCTGCGCCGCGGACGGCCGGCCGATCAAGGTCGGTCTGAGCGGCAACGTGCCGGCCGCCGTACCCTCGGACACATGGATCGAGGTCACCGGCTCCTACACCGCGCAGACGGCGAAGGACCCGGTCAACGAGGCCACGGTTCCCTACCTGGAGGTCGAGACGTGGCAGGAGATCCCGGCGCCGAAGCAGCAGTACGAGTAGCCGCCCGCGGGTTCACGTTCGACGTCCGCGCCGGCGGGCCGGCGGACGGCGAGCCGATTTTGCTGCTGCACGGCTTCCCGCAGCACAGCGCGGAGTGGGACCTGGTGGTGCCGCACCTGCACGCGGCCGGTCTGCGGACGTACGCGCTGGACCAGCGCGGTTACTCCGCGGGCGCGCGCCCGTCCGGCGCGGCCGCGTACACGCTCGCGGAACTGGTCGCGGACGCGGTCGCGGTGCTGGACGCGCTCGGCCTGGAGTCCGCGCACGTGTGCGGGCACGACTGGGGCGCGATGGTCGCCTGGGCGCTGGCCGGCGCGCACCCGGACCGGGTGCGGTCGCTCACCGCCGTCTCCGTGCCGCACCCGCGCGCGATGGGCTGGGCCCTGCGCAACGACCGTGACCAGCGCCGCCGCTCGTCGTACATCCTGCTGTTCCGGCGGCGGTTCCTGGCCGAGGCGGTGCTGCTCGCGTTCCGCGGCCGGGCGCTGCGGACGATGCTGATCGGCGCGCGCGCCGATCTCTACGTGTCCCGGATGCGCGAGCGCGGCGCGCTGACCGCGGCGCTGAACTGGTACCGCGCACCGGCCTCGCTGCAGACCGGCCGGATCGAGGTGCCCACCACGCTGGTCTGGAGCGACGGCGATCCGGCGCTCGGCCGAGCCGGTGCGGAGCGCACCGCGCGGTACGTGACCGCGGATTACCGGTTCGCCGCGGTGAACGGCGTCGACCACTGGGTGCCGGAGCGGGTTCCACAACTGTTGGCCGACGAGATCATCGCCAGGGCCGGTATCGTCACCGGGTGAGTCTCCTTCCGCCGACCCGTTCCTCGCTGGCCGCGGACCTGGCCGCCCTCGGCGTCCGTCCCGGCGGCGTCGTGCTGGTGCACAGCTCGCTGCGCGCGATCGGCTGGGTGTGCGGCGGCGCGGAGGCGGTGGTGCTGGCGCTGCGCGACGTGCTCGGCCCGGACGGCACGCTGGTGGTGCCCGCGCACACCCCGGTCAATTCGGACCCGGCCCGCTGGGTCAATCCGCCGGTGCCGGTCGAGTGGTGGGACGTGATCCGCGCGGAGACGCCCGCGTTCGACCCCGCGCGCACGCCCAGCCGGGCCATGGGCGCGGTGGCCGAGCAGGTGCGTACCTGGCCGGGCGCGCGACGCAGCGATCACCCGCAGGTGTCGTTCGCCGCGCTCGGGCCACAGGCCACGGAGATCACCGAGGGGCACGCGCTCGGCGACGGGCTGGGCGAGACGTCCCCGCTCGGCCGGCTGTACCGGCTCGGCGCGGACATCGTGATGCTCGGCACCGGCTGGGACACGTGCACGTCGTTCCACCTGGCCGAGTACCGCTGGAACCGGGCGCCCCGGCACACCGAGGGCGGCGCGGTACGCGGGCCGGACGGCGCGCGTACCTGGGTGACCTGGGAGGACGTGGCGTTTGACGCGTCCGATTTCGAGCTGATCGGCGCTGATCTGCCCGAGTTCGTACCGGTCCACACCGGAGTGGTCGGCACCGGCACCGGCACGCGCGTCGCACTGCCGGCCGCGGTCGACTTCGCGGCTCGCTGGCTGCCGCTCCACCGGGTTTGATCTTCACGCGGTCCGGGCATCAGAGGGCCCGCTGAAGCACATATGGAGGGCAGGCGATGGCGCACACCAAGGAGACCGAGAAGCAACGCTGGGACCGCAACTTCCAGGACCTGCTCCAGGAGTTGCGCGTGGCGCAGACCGGCGTCCAGATCCTCTTCGCGTTCCTGCTCACGCTGCCGTTCGCGGCCGGCTTCGGCCAGACCACGCAGCTGCAGAAGGACGTGTACCTGATCGCGCTGGTCTCCGCCGCGTTCGCCACCGCGATGATCATTTCGCCGGTCGCGTTCCACCGCGCGCTGTTCCGCCAGGGCCGCAAGCCGGAGCTGGTCAAGTACGCGCACAAGATGGCGACCGGCGGGCTCGCGTTCATGCTGATCTCGATGGTCAGCTCCGTCTTCGTGATCACGGACTTCCTGCTGAACCTGACCTGGGCGATCGTGCTCACCGCCGTCACCGGACTGTGGTTCGCCACGTTCTGGGCGCTGCTGCCGTTCGCGCGCCGCAACTGGGCGGACGACGACGAGGAGGACGACGACGTCGCCTATGCGGAGGAGAGCAACGAGCCGGTGCTGCCCAACCCGCGCTGACAGCGGGTAGCGTGCTGAGGCAGGAGGGTACGGCGTGCGTCCGTACCGTGTCAGGGGTTGTGCCGTGACGACCACAGACCGTTCCGACGCCACGCGGCGTGCCGACGTCTCCGAGCGGGAGGCCCGCCGCGTCGCGGAGGAGGCCCGCACACAGGAGTGGGACCGGCCGAGCTTCGCCAAGGAGCTGTTCCTCGGCCGGTTCCGGCTCGACCTGATCGATCCGTACCCGGACGACGACCCGGCGCGGGCCGGCGACGCCGCGGAGTTCCTCGGGCGCCTGGAGGCGTTCCTGCGGTCCGAGGTGGACGGCGCCCTGATCGAGCGTGCGGCCCGGATTCCGGACGAGGTGCTCACCGGCCTGGCCGCGCTCGGCGCGTTCGGCATGACGATCGATCCACGGTACGGCGGGCTCGGGCTCTCCCACCTGCACTACTGCCGCGCGCTCACGCTGGTCGGGTCGGTCAGCCCGGCGCTCGGCGCGCTGCTCTCCGCGCACCAGTCGATCGGCGTACCGCAGCCGTTGAAGCTCTTCGGCACGGAGGCGCAGCGCCGCGCGTTCCTGCCCCGGCTGGCCGCCGGCGAGGTGTCCGCGTTCCTCCTCACCGAGCCGGACTCCGGCTCCGACCCGGCCCGGTTGCGCACCACCGCCACGCCGGTCGACGGCGGCTACCGGCTCAACGGTGTCAAACTCTGGGCCACCAACGGCACGATCGCGTCACTGCTGGTCGTGATGGCCCGGGTGCCGGACGCCGGGATCACCGCGTTCGTGGTCGAGGGCGACAGCGAGGGCGTCACGGTCGAGCGCCGCAACGAGTTCCTCGGCCTGCGCGGCCTGGAGAACAGCGTCACCCGCTTCCACGACGTGTTCGTACCGGACCGGAACGTGGTCGGCGGCGTCGGTCGTGGATTGAAGATCGCATTGACGACGCTGAACACCGGCCGCCTGTCGCTGCCCGCGCTGTGCGTGGCCGCCGGGAAGTGGTCACTGGCCGCCGCGCGCGAGTGGTCCGCCGCCCGCGTCCAGTGGGGACAGCCGATTGGCCGGCACGAGGCGATCGCGAAGAAGCTGTCGTTCATCGCGGCCACCACCTACGGCATGGAGTCCATGCTGGAGCTGTCCTGCCTGCTCGCGGACGAGGAAGGCGGCGACATCCGGATCGAGGCCGCACTCGCCAAGCTGTACGCCAGCGAGATGGGCTGGCAGATCGCGGACGAGCTGGTGCAGATCCGCGGCGGCCGCGGCTACGAGACCGCGGCGTCGCTGGCCGCGCGCGGCGAACGCCCGCTCGCCGCCGAGCAGCAGCTGCGCGACCTGCGGATCAACCGGATCTTCGAGGGCTCCACCGAGATCATGCACCTGCTGATCGCGCGCGAGGCGGTCGACGCGCACCTCCAGGTCGCCGGCGACATCATCGACCCGGAGGTCAACCTGACCGGCAAGGCCCGCGCCGGCGCCCGGGCCGGTGCGTTCTACGCGAAATGGCTGCCCACGCTGGCCGTCGGCAAGGGCCAGACCCCGGGGCGTACGCGGACTTCGGTCACCTGGCCACCCACCTGCGTTACGTCGAGCGCTGCGCGCGGAAACTGGCCCGGTCCACGTTCTGGGCGATGGGCCGATGGCAGGGCAAGCTGGAGCGGAAACAGGCGTTCCTGGCCCGGATCGTGGACATCGGCGCCGAACTGTTCGCGATCTCCGCCGCCTGTGTGCGCGCCCGCGCCGAGGCCGCCGCGCACCCCGAGGTGATAGAGCTGGCCGACCTGTTCAGCCGCCAGGCCCGGCTGCGCGCGGACGCGCTCTTCGACGCGCTCCGGGCCAACACCGACTCGGTCGACAACGCGGCCGCCCGGCGCCTGCTGGCCGGGCGGTACGCATTCCTGGAGCGCGGCATCGTGCCGCCGGGCGGGCCGGGGGAGTGGGTCGCACCGTGGGAACCGGGAGCGGCCACGGTCCCGGACGTGCGGCGCCGGCTGCCTACTTCAGACCCAGCGACCTGAGCTCCAGCCGCGCCAGCGCCTCCATCGCCGCCTCGTCGCCGCGCCGCCAGGCACCGGCCACGTCCGGGTTGATCTTCGCCAGGCGGCGCACCGGCTGCCCGGTCAGCGCGCGCAACGCCAGCAGATCCCGGCCCGCGACCGAGCCGCGCGCGGCCGCCGCGGACCCGGCCCGGCGCATCCACCTGACCCGCAGCGGCAGCCAGGCGAAGAGCACCAGCCCCAGCGGTACGGCGACGAGCGCCAGCGGCAGCGCCCAGGCCAGATCCGCGACCAGCTCCTGCTGGTCGCGGCCCGCGTTCGCCAGGCCCAGCGCGGCCTCGGCGGCCCGGGTGAACGGCGCGGTCAGCTCGTCGCCCGCGATCGGCACCCGGCCCACCTTGGTGCCGGCGTCGGTGAGGTTGTCCGCGATCCCCTGGCCGGCGCCCTCCAGCTTCTGACCGGGCACCGCGAGCTTCTCGATCAGGTCGCGCAGCCAGAGCCCCAGCCTGATCCACGCGTAGACCCACGCTATTACCAGCAGATCCGTGACGACCTGACGCACGAACACGGGCATGCGATCCGCATAAATCTTCACGCACCCCAGCGTCCCGCACGGTCATCGGCCGCGCACGCCGGGATCTGCAGCCGGTTGTCAGCTCCGCGGGATACAGGACCTAGGCGCCGGCGCAGGCCTTGCAGGTGCCGAAGATCTCCAGGGTGTGGCTGACGTCGACGAAGCCGTGCTGGGCGGCGACGCGGTCGGCCCAGGACTCGACGGCCGGGCCCTCGACCTCGACGGTGCTGCCGCAGGAGCGGCAGACCAGGTGATGGTGGTGGCCGGAGCTGCAGCGGCGGTAGAGGTGCTCGCCGCCGGGCGGGCGCATGACGTCGATCTCACCGCTGTCGGCGAGGCCCTGGAGCGTGCGGTAGACCGTGGTCAGGCCGACCCGCTCGCCGCGGTCGCGGAGCATCGCGTGCAGGTCCTGGGCGCTGTGGAAGCCCTCGACCTCGGCCAGCAGCGAGCTGACCGCGGTGCGCTGGCGGGTGTTGCGGACGGCGGCGGCCTGGGCCGCGTTATCAGCGATCATCGGGAGTCTCCGGCGGGCGTGGGCGCGGCGTGGTCATGCACCGAAGCGGAAGCGGGGGTTCGTTTCGTGACCACGGTGGCGCCGGACTCGCCGGCGTGGCTCACCGCGTCCGCCACGATGTGCGCGATGTGCTCGTCGACGAGCACGTAGGCGATCTCCCGGCCCCGCCGGGAACCGCGCACGACCCCGGCACCGCGCAGCACGCGCAGGTGCTGGGAGACCAGCGGCTGTGGTGCGCCCAGCGTCTCCACCAGGTCGTGCACGCACTGCTCACCCTTGGCCAGCTCGGTGACGATCGCGACGCGGATCGGCGCGGAGAGGGCACGGAGAAGTTCGCTTGCGGCCTCGTAGGCTCCGTACCCCGTCGCGCTGGTCACCCAGCAACCGTACAACTCAGTGGTTGAGGACCACGTCCGGAGGTTCGGGGGTGCTGACCGGGGCGGCCGGGATCATCCGGCGGCGGACCAGGCGCCACACGCCCGCGCCGATCGCCAGGCCGAGGAAGACCGTGATGGTGAGCAGCACGATCGTGGCGCCGAGCGCGGTGTTCGCCTCCCCCGCGAGGGTGACACCGGCGCCGGCCGAGGCCACGCCGATCAGCATGGCGAGCGCCATCGTGGCCCGGAAGCCGCGGGTGATCTGTTGCGCGGCCGCGACCGGGACCACCATCAGCGCGCTGACCAGCAGCAGCCCGACCGCGCGCATCGCGATCGTGACGGTGACCGCGGTGGTCGCGGCGAGCAGCAGGTTGAGCGCGCGGACCGGGAGACCGGAGACGCGCGCGTACTCCTCGTCGTGGCAGACCGCGAACAGCGCCGGGCGCAGCGCGACCATGGTGACCAGCACCGCTAGGCCGAGCACCACGATCACGGTCAGGTCGCTCGCCGAGGTGGTGGTCAGGCTGCCGAACAGGTACGCGGTGAGGCTGTTCCCGGTGCCGGTGGGAGAGAGGCCGACCAGCACGACGCCGCCCGCGATGCCGCCGTAGAACAGCACGGCCAGCGCCAGGTCGCCGGAGGTGCGGCCGCGCTCGCGGACCAGCTCGACGCCGATCGCGCCGATCGCGGCCACGAGCACGGCGGTGAGCACCGGCGACTGGCCGGTGAGCAGGCCGACGCCGACGCCGGTCAGCGCCACGTGCCCGATGCCGTCGCCGATCAGGGACAGCTTGCGCTGCACCAGGTAGATGCCGAGCGCGGGCGCGGTCAGACCGATCACCAGCGCGCCGATCAGCGCGCGGATCATGAAGTCGTACTGGAACAGGTTCACCCGTCCACCGCTCCCCGGACGATCGCCAGGCTCGAATCCTCGGCGCAGTGCTGGTGCTGATGGTCGTGCCCGGCGTCCGCGTGGTGCCCGGCCGGTGCCGGGAGGTCCGGCCCGTCGTACGCGATCCGCCCGTCGTGTACCACCACCGCGCGCTGGATCAGCGGTTGCAGCGGGCCCAGCTCGTGCGCGACCAGCAGTACGGTGCCGCCGGTGTGCAGGAACCCGGCGAGCGCGTCCGCGAACGCGACCTGGCTGGCCGAGTCCACGCCCGCGGTCGGCTCGTCCAGCACCAGCAGTTCCGGCTCGCCGGCCAGCGCCCGGGCGATCAGCGTGCGCTGCTGCTGCCCGCCGGAGAGCGTGGCCACCGGGTCCTTGGCGCGGCCGGTCAGCCCGACGGACTCGAGCGCGGCCGCGACCGCTGCCCGGTCGGCCGCACCCGGCGGCCGGAGGATGCCGCGCCGGGCCAGCCGTCCGGACGCCACCACCTCGCCCACGGTCGCGGGCACGCCGCCACCGGCGTCCAGGCGCTGCGGCACGTAACCGACCCGGTGCCACTGCCGGAAGCGCCGCTGCGGCGTCCCGAACAGCGAAACGGTCCCGCCGGACAGCGGGACCAGGCCGAGGATCGTGCGGATCAACGTTGACTTGCCGGAGCCGTTCGCACCGAGCACCGCGACGACCTCACCGGCGGAGACCGTCAGCGAGACGTCACGGAGCACGGGGCGGCCGTCGTAGCCGACCACCCCGTGCGCAACCGAGACGATGTCCATCAGGAGCAGCTTAGTGCGGTCTTCAGCGACGCCAGATTCGTCCTCATGACGGTGAAGTAGTCCCCGGTCGCGCCGTCGGCCAGGCCCTCCAGCGGGTCCAGCACCTCGGCCTTCGCGCCGACCTCCTGCGCGATCGTCTCGGCGAGCTTCGGGCTGACCAGCGTCTCGAAGAAGATCGTGGTGGCGCCGTGCTCCTTCGCCTCCGCGGCGACCTCGGCAAGGCGCTGCGGGGACGGCTCGTCCTCGGTGGATATGCCGGAGATGCCGATCTGCTCCAGCTTGTAGCGGTCGGCCAGGTAGGCGAACGCGGTGTGGCTGGTCACGATCTCCCGGCGCTCGCAGGTCTGCAGGCCGGTGCTGAACTCAGTGTCCAGCGCGGTCAGCTCGGTGCGCAGCGCGGCGGCCCGTGCGGTGTAGTCCGCGGCGTGGTCCGGGTCGGCCTCGGCGAGCTTGCCCGCGACCGCGTCCGCGACCGTGGCCAGCCGAGTCGGGTCGAGCCAGAGGTGCGGGTCGGTGCCGCCCTCCTCCTCTTCCGCGTGCTCCTCCTCTTCCGCGTGCTCCTCCTCGGCCTCACCCTCGTGCTCGTGAGCGTGCTCGGAACCGGACAGCAGCGGCACGGCGGTGCTCGCGTCGAACGAGCGGGCCGCGTTGTTCTGCGTGATCGCCTCGTCCACGGCCGGCTGGAAGCCCTTCAGGTAGACCACCAGCTGTGCGTCCGTGAGCTGGCCGACCTGCTGCGGGTTCAGCTCCAGGTCGTGCGGCTCGGCGCCGGGCTTGACCAGGTTGGTGACGGAGACCGCGTCGCCGCCGACGCGCTCCGCGACGAACTGCAGCGGGTAGAACGCGGCGACCACGCCGAGCTTGTCGCCGGCCGACGCGGCCGCGCCACTGTCGTCGCCGCACGCGGTCAGCGCCGTGGCACCGAGCAGCGCGGTGGCGGCGACGGCGGCCAGACGCGGGCGAAATATCTTAGATGTCCGGAAGCCGGGGGTGTTGCTGCTTGACATGATTTCCACTGTCCGGAGTGTGGAAATCATTGTCAAAGACGCATGGATGCATGAGATCAGACCAGCTTCCAGATCGCGGCCGCGAGCAGCAGCGCGATCATCACGACCCGGACCGGGCGCAGCGCCGCCGGGGTGGCCCGCCAGACCGCCGCGGCCAGCGCGATCACGGCGGCCGTGAGCAGCAGCAGGAGCACGCCGCCGGCCGGGCCGGGGATCAGCAGGCCGAGGAGCACCACCAGCAGCGTGGCGAGGAACACGCCGGTCGGGTTCAGCCGGGACACGGGGATCTCGCTCTCGTCGTACCGTATGGGGGTTTCGATTGTCGGCCGAGGGGATCCGCCGGTGCTAGTCATCAACCGCTTCGTCGTGGCCGAGGACGCGGCCGACCGCTTCGCGGAGCGGGGGCGCGCGGCACTCGCGGCACTGGCCGCGCGGCCGGGCTACACGGCCGGACGGCTCACCCGCGCGCTGGACGACCCGGCGCACTGGAGCCTGGTCACCGAGTGGGAGTCGGTGGGCTCCTACCGGCGTGCGCTGAGCGACTTCGACGTCAAGATCGCCGCGGTGCCGCTGATGGCCGAGTCGATCGACGAGCCGTCCGCGTTCGAGGAGCTGGCGACCGCGGAGCCGGGCGGCGAGGTGCGGGTGGCCGGCAGTGATCGGGCCACGCACCCGCATCGCTAGATCGAGCGATTAATGTTGACCCCATGAGCCTCGCCGGACCCGACGCCGTGCCGACGCCCGGTGAGCCGACACCGCCCCAGGCGGCACCGCCCCAGCCGGCGCCTTCCCAGGCAGCACCGCCCCAGGCGGCACCTCCCCAGCCGGCACCGCGCGTCGCGTCGCCGCCGCCGCCCGGCCCCGGTGTGGCGCCGCCGTTCCCCGCGCCGCCGGTCGAGGGCCGGGCCGGCCGCATCTGGCTCGGTGTCGGCATCGTCGCGGCCGTCGTGGCGCTCTGCTGCGGTGGCGGCACGATCGCGGCGATCGGCATCGGCCTGACCACCACGCAGGCGCTCACCGAGCAGGCGCAGGCCCAGGTGGGGGAGTACCTCGACGCGCTCGCGGACGAGGACTACTCGCTCGCCTACAGCTACCTGTGCGACCAGGAGCAGGCCGGCCAGACCCGTCGCCAGTTCATCGACTCGATGGACGGCCGGCCGGTGATCTCGTCGTACGAGCTGGGCGAACTCGACCCGTACCAGACTGAACTGCTGATGCCGGCGCAGCTGACGTATTCCGGTGGTCAGCAGGTCACGGTGCAGTACATCCTGGTACAGGACACGAGCACGGCTCAGCTCGAAGTCTGCGGAACCCAGGGGTAACCTCTAACGGTTCCGCACCGACGTCACCTATTCAAAGCGCCGACCGCCAGCCGGCGTAGAAGGAAATCATGGCCGCCGATCGCATTGACTCCGTTGTCAGCCTCGCCAAGCGCCGGGGCTTCGTCTTCCCGTCCAGCGAGATCTACGGCGGTACGAGGTCGGCCTGGGACTACGGTCCGCTCGGCGTCGAGCTGAAGGAGAACGTCCGCCGCCAGTGGTGGAAGACCATGGTCCAGCAGCGGGACGACGTCGTCGGCCTCGACTCCGCGGTGATCCTGGCCAAGGACGTCTGGGCCGCCTCCGGCCACCTGGAGGCGTTCGTCGACCCGCTGACCGAGTGCCAGTCCTGCCACAAGCGCTTCCGGGCCGACCACCTGGAGGAGGCGTTCGAGGCCAAGCACGGCCGTACGCCCACCGACCTGAGCGAGCTCAACTGCCCGAACTGTGGCAACAAGGGCACGTTCAGCGCGCCGCGCATGTTCAACGGCCTGATGAAGACGTTCCTCGGTGCCGTCGAGTCGGACGAGGGCCTGCACTACCTGCGCCCGGAGACCGCGCAGGGCATCTTCGTGAACTTCGCGAACGTGATGACCGCCGCGCGCAAGAAGCCGCCGTTCGGCATCGCGCAGACCGGCAAGTCGTTCCGCAACGAGATCACGCCGGGCAACTTCATCTTCCGGACGCGCGAGTTCGAGCAGATGGAGATGGAGTTCTTCTGCCAGCCCGGCGAGGACGAGCAGTGGCACGAGTACTGGCTGCAGGAGCGCTGGAACTGGTACCTCGACCTGGGCCTCTCCGAGTCGAACCTGCGCTTCTACGAGCACCCGAAGGAGAAGCTCTCCCACTACTCGAAGCGCACGGTCGACATCGAGTACCGCTTCATGTTCGGCGGCACCGAGTTCTCCGAGCTCGAGGGCGTGGCGAACCGTACCGACTTCGACCTGACCACGCACAGCAAGCACTCCGGCGTCGATCTCTCCTACTTCGACCAGGAGAAGAAGGAGCGCTGGACGCCGTACGTGATCGAGCCGGCCGCCGGCCTCACCCGCGCGGTGCTCGCGTTCCTGCTCGAGGCGTACGACGAGGACCAGGCGCCGAACACCAAGGGCGGCATGGACACCCGCACGGTCATGCGCTTCGACCCGCGCCTCGCGCCGGTCAAGGTCGCGGTGCTGCCGCTGTCCCGCAACCCGGAACTCTCGCCGAAGGCCAAGGAGCTGTCCGCCACGCTGCGTAAGCGCTGGGTCGTCGAGTTCGATGACTCCCAGGCCATCGGCCGCCGCTACCGCCGCCAGGACGAGATCGGCACGCCGTTCTGCGTCACGGTCGACTTCGACACGCTCCAGGACAACGCGGTCACGGTCCGCAATCGCGACACCATGCAGCAGGAGCGCGTCTCCCTCGACCGGATCGAGACCTACCTGATCGAGCGCCTCCCCGGCTGCTGACCTCGCCAAAGCCGGCCACGACGGGTTACGGAGCGGAGAATCGCCATTTTCCCGCTTCCGTCGTGGCCGGTTTCCGCATGCTCCCGCGGGCACCGGTCGGCCGCAGGCGGCCTCCCTGCCGGTTCCGCGGCGTCCCGAAAACCCGTGCGGCTCCCACCGCCGGGCACGCGCCTCGCGATCGCGTGGGCGGTGCCGGACGCGCCTGTCCGGAATGTCCCCAGAGGCCTCTCCCGGCGCAAGCCGATCGGGCCACCCGGCTCTGCTGCGGCATCCGGCTCGGTTGCGGCACCCGGCCTGCTGCGGTGTCCGGCTTTGCTTACGGCAACGGGCGCTCCACGCCCGAAATATCGCGATATCGCCCCACACGGGGAGTGCAGCCGCCAGTGAACGACGCTGCTCAGCCTTCGGACCCGCGGCGGATGCGATCACCAGCCGCGGCGCCCAAGGGCCTTGTCCGGAAATTCCGGACAGGTAGCGCACCTGGCCGGCTACGTAGGCCGGTTCGGCACCGCGGGTGTGCGGACCGCGCGACCGCCCGGGGTACGACGTTCGGCCACCACCGTGATCCCCCGATCGCCCCGGTGCGCGCGGCCGTTCCGGCACAGTTGACCGGCATCGACGGACATAGCCGCAGGTCGGCCGCGGAGGTGCGAAAACCGGCAGGTGTGTGTGGACGGTGGGTGTACTAGCTTGCTGGCAATCCACCTGCTCGGCCGTCAGGGGTAGACGTGCGTCACCACGGAAGACACAGGCTCCGGCAGCGTCGCCGGCGGGGGGTCGCGCTGACCGCGGCCGTGCTGGTGCTGCTCGGGCTCGGTACCCAGGCCGCGTCCGCCGCGGCCGGTGCGGTCGAGGTGACCGCGAAGCTCGGCGGTGATCCGGTCACGGTCCGCACGGTGGAGCCGGGGCAGGACGCGATCGTGTCGTTCCCGGCCGAGGCGGGGCAGCGGGCGCTGGTCGAGATCACCGACATCCGGCTCGGCGGCATGTGGGTCTATCTGCGCGACACCACCGGCGCCACGCTGCGCCAGGTCTCCTGCGCCAACGGTGTGGAGTGTGTGCTGGACACCGCGGATCTGACCGCGTCCGGGCGGTACTCGGTGTATCTCGACGCGTCGCAGTCGTCCTACGGCGTGGCCACGGTGCGGCTGCACGACGTGCCGCCGGACGTGGTCGCGGGCTACACGATCGGCGGGCCGGCCACCACAATCAGCACGGACGCGCCGGGCCAGAACGCGTACCTGGCGTTCAGGGGGCGGGCCGGGCAGCGGGTCTTCACCCGGGTCAGCGCCGGCACGGTCGGCTCGATCACTGCGTACCTGCTGGATCCGGCGGGTGTCTCGCTCGGCGGCGGCGTGTGTGACGTGCCGTGCGACATCGACGCCACCGTGCTGCGCGCGGACGGCGAGCACCGGCTGCTGCTCAGCCCGTCCGGTGTGCGGACCGGTTCGCTGACCGCGCAGGTGCTGGACGTGCCGGCGGATGTCGAGGCGGTCACCGGGATCGGCAAGCCGGCGCCGGTCACCACCACGGCGCCGGGGCAGAACGCGCGCGTGCTGTTCGACGCGGACGCCGGCGCCAAGGTCACGGTCGCGGTCACCGAGAGCGGCTTCACCACCGGGCGCATCTCGCTGCACGGGCCGAAGGGCGAGATGCTGGTGAGCGGCGACTGCACCCGCAACTGCGCGCTGACCGGCGTGCCGCTGACCACGTCCGGCACGCACACCGTGCTGCTCGACCCGACCGGCGCGCAGACCGGCACCGCGGTCGTCACGATCACGGTCTCCGCGCCGGACGTGCTGGCCGTCGTGGTGCCCGGCGGTGACCCGGTCACGCTGACCGTCACCGAGGCCGGGCAGAACGCGGCCGTGGTCTTCACCGGCGCGGCGAAGCAGCACGTGTCGGCCGTACTCTCGAAGGGCTCGCTGGGCCGGGCCACCGCGTCGCTGCGCGCGCCGGGCGGCACCGTGCTGGCGTCCGCGTCCTGCGCCGTCTCCTGCTTCCTGGACGTCCGGTCGCTGCCGGCGGACGGGCGCTACACGCTGCACGTCGACCCGGACGGTGCGAACACCGGGTCGATCACGGTGCGGGTGCACGACGTACCGGCCGACGCGGTGGTGGTCGCGGTGCCCGGCGGCGACCCGGTGCCGCTGACCACGACGGTCCCGGGCCAGAACGCGTTCGCGGACTTCGCGGTCAAGCGCGGCGACCGCACGTTCATCCAGCTGACCGGCGGTACGTTCGGCAACGCGCCGGGCTATCTGCGCGACCCGTCCGGCGTCGACCTGGCGCTGTTGCAGTGCGCGAGCAGCTGCGCGTTCGACGCCGGTGCGGCCGCGACGGACGGCGTCCACCGGATCGCGCTGGACCCGCAGGGCGCGGACACCGGCGGCATCACGGTCACGGTGTACGCGGTCCCGGCCGACGCGATCGCGCACACCGCGCCCGGCGGTGGCCCGGTCCAGGTCGCCACCGGCACGCCGGGTCAGGGCGCGACGGTGGTGTTCGACGCGGTGGCCGGGCAGCGGCTCTCCGCCCGGCTCAGCGGCGGTACGTTCGGCGGCTCCTCGTCCGCCTCGGCCGGCCTGCGCCGCCCGGACGGGAGCTGGCTGGTCAACCCGGTGTTCTGCGGCGTCACCTGTTTCCTGGACGCGGTCACGGCGGACATGTCCGGCACCTACACGCTGGTCGTCGATCCGCAGGGCGCCGCGGTCGGCGGGATCACCGCGGAGATCTTCGACGTGCTGGACGCGGCCGTGGACGCGGAGGCCGGCGGCGACGCCGTGGGTGTGAGGACCGGCACGCCCGGCCAGAACGCGGTGGTGTCGTTCCACGGTGCCGCGGGCATGCGCGTCTCGGTCCGGCTCACCGGCGGCACGTTCGGCACGGCCGCGACGACGCTGCGCGGCCCGGACGGCGGCACGCTCGCCTCGGCCGGCTCCTGCGGCGCGACCTGCTTCGCCGACACCGTGACGCTGCCGGTGACCGGTGTCTACAGCGTGCTGGTCAACCCGGCCGGCGCCGCGGCCGGCTCCGCGACGGTGCAGATCCACGCGGTGCCGCCGGACGCAACCGCGGCCGTCACGGTCGGCGGCGGCCCGGCGGCCGTCACGGTCACGGTGCCCGGGCAGAACGCGGCGGTCACGTTCGACGGCGTGGCCGGGCAGGCGGTCACGCTCGTGGTCGAGGCCGGGACCGGCACCACCGCGTACCAGCTGCGTGGCCCGGACGGCACGCTGCTCGCCACCCGCTCCGGCACGGCCGCCGTGCTGGTCACGATCGGGCCGGTCATGCTCACCGCGTCCGGCACACAGACGCTGTCGCTGAACCCGGCCGCGCACGCCGTCGGCTCGTCCACGGTCACCGCCACGTAACCTTGCCCGCGTGACGACGACGGGGACCTCGGCCGCGGACCGGATCAGGGCGATCCTGAGCGGCGCGAACGGCTACGAGACCGGCCTGGACGAGCTGACCGTGCTGCCGCCCGCGGAGGTCGACCCGGCGCTGTCCGCCGCGCTGCGCCAGGCCACGGAACGGCTGTTCCGCGCCGGCTGGCAGCCGGTCGAGCTGCACCGGCTGGTGACCCGCCGCTCCGGCCCGGACGCCGCCCGGCTGGTGGCCGACGCGGCCGCGGCCCAACTGCACCGGACCCCGGCCGCGGATCCGCGCTGGACCGCGCAGGCCGCGGAGATCGGCGCGGAGCGCTGGTGGCCGGCCGACGACGGCTACCCGTCCGAGCTGGGCCGGCGGCTGCGCGCCGACCGGGTGACCGTGCTGGACCTGATCCTGTCCACGCTCACGGTGCTGCGCACGCTACCGCCGATCGAGATCCTCATGCCGCCGCCGGGCACGTTCGTCCCCCGGCGTGATCCGGAGAAGTCGGACAACCGGGTGCTGGAGCGCGTGCGTGCGCTGCTGGCCAAGGCCGAGTCCACCGACTACCCGGCCGAGGCCGAGGCGTACACCGCGAAGGCCCAGGAGATGATCACCCGGCACAGCCTGGACGAGGCGCTGCTCACCGCGGACCACGCCGACGTCGTACCGCTGGCCCGCCGGATCGCGGTCGACGCGCCCTACGAGAGCGAGAAGGCCGCACTGCTGCACGCGGTCGCCCGCGCCAACCGCTGCCACGCGGTCTGGACCCCCGACCTCGGCTTCGCCACCGTCTTCGGCTTCGACGCCGACATCGACGCGGTCGACCTGCTGCACGCATCCCTGCTGATCCAGGCGCAACGAGCGATGTCCCGCACCGAGCCACCCGGCGGCAAGGCCGGCAAGTCCCGCCTGAAGACGTTCCGCGCGTCCTTCCTGGTCGCCTTCGCCAGCCGGATCGGCGAACGCCTGACCCGGGCGGCCCGCGCCGCGCTCCCGTCCGGCGACGACCTGCTGCCGGTGCTCCGCTCCCGCGACCTCCAGGTCCACGAGACGATGACCCGCGCCTTCCCGCACACCGAACGCGCCCGCGGCACCCGCGTGGACAGCGACGAGGGCTGGCGCGAGGGACGCGCCGCGGCCGACCGGGCCACGCTGTCATAATCCTTCAGAAGCAGATATTCCCGCTTCCGGCGTGGCCGCTTCCCGCATGCTCCCGCGGGCCCCGGTCGTCGCTGGCGCTCCTCCCTTCCGGTTCCGCGGTGGTCACCGAGCCCCGGTGCGGTCCTCCACCCGCCGGAAGTCACCGCGGGTGCGGAGCGCCCGACTGTGTGCGCGAGCGAGGCTCGGCGGCCTCACATATGTCGTGTGGTGTGGGGTAAGCGCGAGGTATGGCTGACAAGACCGTCTCGGATGTCCTGGTCGAACGGCTGGAAGCGTGGGGGGTGAGCCGCGTCTTCGGGTATCCCGGGGACGGCATCGATCCGGTGCTGGGTGCGATCCGGCGTGCGGGTCGGCCGGAGTTCGTGCAGGCGCGGCATGAGGAGACCGCGGCGTTCATGGCGTCCGGGCACGCGAAGTACACCGGGGAGCCGGGAGTGTGCCTGTCCACCCAGGGCCCGGGGGCGGTGCACCTGCTGAACGGGCTCTACGACGCGAAGCTGGACGGGAAGCCGGTGGTGGCGATCGTCGGGCAGCAGGTGTCGACCGTGCTCGGCAGCGCGTACCAGCAGGAAATTGATCTGGTCCGGTTGTTCGGCGACGTCTGCGCGCAGTTCGTGCAGGCCGCGCACACGCCGGAGCAGGTGCCGATGCTGATCGACAAGGCGTTCCGGACCGCGCTCGCCACCCGCAGCCCGACCTGTGTGGTGCTGCCGCACGACGTGCAGTCCGCGCCCGCGCCCGACCCGGTGGAGCAGTCGCACGGCGTGCTGATCACCAGCCCGGGTCTGCGCCCGGCGCGTCTGATCCCGCACGCGGCGGACATCGCGGAGGCGGCGAAGCTGCTGTCCGCCGGGGAGCGGGTGGCGATCCTGGTCGGGCAGGGCGCGGCCGGCGCGGCGGCGGAGGTGGTCGAGCTGGCCGAGCGGCTGGGCGCGGGCGTGGCCGCGTCGCTGCTGGGCAAGCCGGTGCTGGACGAGTCGCTGCCGTTCCACACCGGCGTGATGGGCCACCTGGGCACGACCGCGAGCGCGGAGCTGATGCGCGCGGCCGACACGCTGCTGCTGGTCGGCACGAACGACCCGTGGACCGAGTTCTACCCGAAGCCGGGGCAGGCCCGCGCGGTGCAGATCGATGTGGACGGACGCCGGCTGGGCGTGCGCTACCCGGTCGAGGTGCCGCTGCTCGGCGACGCGGCCGAGACGCTGCGCGCGCTGATCGCCGCGCTTCCCGAGGCACCGCCGAAACCTTTCCAGAATCAGGTGCACACGTGGGTACGCCGCTGGCACGCGATCGCCGGGGAACGCGCGGACGCACCGGCCGAGCCGATCAACCCACAGCGGGTGGTCCGCGCGCTGAACGGCCGGCTGCCCGCGAACGCGCAGGTCTCGGTGGACGTCGGCTCCGTCGTCTACTGGTACGCCCGGCACCTGCGCCTGCCCGCCGGTGTGCCCGCGCACCTGTCCAGCACGCTGGCCTCGATGGGCTCCGCGCTGCCGTACGGCCTGGCCGCCAAGCTGGCCCGCCCGGACCGCCCGGTGATCGCGCTGGCCGGTGACGGCGCCATGCAGATGAGCGGCCTGGCCGAGCTGATCACGGTGGCGTCCCGGTGGCGGGACTGGGCCGATCCGCGCTTCGTCGTCTGCGTGCTGAACAACCGTGACCTGGCCGAGGTCAGCTGGGAGCAGCGGGAGACCGAGGGCGAGCCGCGCTTCCCGGACTCGCAGCACATCCCGGACGTGCCGTACTCCGGCTGGGCCGGACTGCTCGGCCTGCACGGCATCCGGGTGGGCCACCCGGACGCGCTGGACGCGGCGTGGGACGAGGCGCTCGCGGCCGACCGCCCGGTGGTGCTCGACGTGCTCACCGACCCGGCCGTCCCGCTGCTGCCGCCGCTGCGGGACGACGACACGATCGCGCCGATGTTCGCCGCGCTGGATGCCGAGGGCGGCGACATCGCTCGCCGCGCCGCCGAATACCTGCGCCGGGAACGTGCCACGGAGTCCTGACTCGGGTGTTTTCGCACGTCATCGCGTGGGTACGCAGTGCACACCGCGCTGTAAGGAGTCGCCATGTCGTGGGTCAACACCGTTCGCCGCCGGGCCAGGTCCGTGCTCGCGGACCGCGTCCGGGAGGCGGCGCCGCCGCCGTTCGTCCCGTCCCAGCCCACCCCCGACCTGCCGCCGGTCGTGGTGATGGAACCGGCGCCGACCACGGACGATCTGGTGCCGCGCGGCGTGCGGATCGCCGGGTCCTGGGCCTGGCGGATCATTCTCTTCGTCGCGGCCGCCTACCTGCTGTTCCGGGTGATCGGGCTGCTCCGCGTGGTGATCATCCCGGTCGCGGTCGCGCTGTTGCTGGCCGCGCTGTTCGAGCCGATCGCGGCCTGGCTGCGCCGGCGCGGCGTCAACCGGTCGTTCGCGGCCGTGCTGGTGCTGCTGGCCGCGCTGGTCGGCGTGTTCGGCGGGCTCGGCCTGATCGTCCAGACGTTCATCGCGCAGTACGACGACCTCGCCACCCAGGTCGGCGACGGCATCGACGAGGTGCAGGCGTGGCTCACGGACGGGCCGCTGCACCTGTCGCAGAGCCAGCTCAACGGCTACGTGGAGGCGCTGCAACAGCAGATCTCCGGTAACCAGGGCGCGCTCACCACCGGTGCGATCAGCACCGCCGCGACCGTGGGCGAGATGGTCACCGGCTTCTTCCTGGTGCTGTTCACGCTGTTCTTCATGGTCCGCGACGGCGGCGCGATGTGGTCGTTCCTGTGCCGGCTGCTGCCGGAGGGCGCCCGGCTCCCGGTCGCGCGCGCCGGTCACTACTCATGGCACACGCTGGTCTCGTACGTGCGTGCCACCGTGTTCGTCGCGTTCGTGGACGCGGTCGGCATCGGCGTCGGCCTGGCCGTCATGCACATCCCGCTGGCGCTGCCGCTGACCGCGCTGGTCTTCCTCGGCGCGTTCGTCCCGGTGATCGGCGCCACCGTCACCGGTGCGGTCGCGGTGCTGGTGGCGCTGGTCGCGCAGGGCCCGTTCAGCGCGCTGATCGTGCTCGGCATCGTGATCGCGGTGCAGCAGCTGGAGGGCCACATCCTGCAGCCGCTGATCATGGGCCGGGCGGTGGCGCTGCACCCGCTGGCCGTCATCCTCGCCATCGCGTCCGGCGCGGTGCTGGCGGGTGTGGTCGGCACGCTGGTCGCGGTGCCGGTGCTGGCGGTGCTGAACACGGCGTTGCGCTACCTCTTCGACCACCCGAGCGGCGAGCCGACGCCGGACCGGACCCCGCCGGGCACGCGACCGGCCGGACCGGACGACGCGCCGGAACCGGTGGAGACGGTGGATCCGCGCACCCTATGACCAGGTCTTGAGCCGGCGTTCGCGACTGAGCGGGGGTTTCGCGCGTGGGCCGGAAGTGGCAGGGAGGCCGGCCACGGCCGACCGGTCTCCGGCGGGAGCGGCGGAACCGGACCACGGCGGGACCGGGACCGGCTCGTGATCGCTTCAGAGCTCGCGCAGCGCCCGGTGGATGACGTCGGCGGTGCGTTCCGGGGTGGTGGCGTCGATGAAGAGGCGGCCGGCGGCGGCCGCGTACTCGTCGACGTCCTCCGGGCGGTCCAGGTAGAGGCTGCCGGTCAGCTGCTCCAGGAACACCACGTCCGGCACCTCCTCGAGCGCGAACCGCAGAATGCTGAACGCGCCGCCGGCCGCCGCGTGACCGCCCGCGCTGAACGGCACCACCTGCAGCCGTACGGCCGGTGCCTCGGTCAGCTTCAGCAGTGCCTCGAGCTGCTCGCGGTGGATCGCGCGGTTGCCCATCGGGCGCAGCAGCACGGCCTCGTCCAGCACCGCCCACAGCCGCGGCCCGCCGGGCCGGGTGAGCATGGTCTGCCGGGCCATCCGCAGCTCGACGCGGCGGTCGATCTCCCGCTTGGTGCTGCGGCCGTGCCCGATCGAGATCACGGCGCGCGCGTACGCCTCGGTCTGCAGCAGGCCCGGCACGAACTGGATCTCGTAGCTGCGGATCAGCTCCGCGGCCTGCTCCAGGTCGAGGTAGTTGAGGAACCAGGCCGGCAGCACGTCCGAGTACGCCTGCCACCAGCCGGGCCGGTTCGCCTCCCGGGCCAGCGCGAGCAGCTCGGCCTGGTCCGGTTCGGCCACGCCGTAGAGCGTGAGCAGGTCGGTGACGTCGCGCTCCTTGAAGCCGACCCGGCCCAGCTCCATCCGGCTGATCTTCGACTCGGACGCGCGGATCGAGTAGCCCGCGGCCTCGCGTGTGACGTCCGCGGCGATCCGCAGCGCGCGCAGCCGGGAGCCGAGCTGCATGCGGCTGACCGTCGGGCCGGTGCCCTCGCCCGGTCCGCCGGTGTGTCGTGACGGTGTGCTCACGGTGCTACGGTTTGCGCCCGACCGCGCCGTACTGGTCGATCGCGGGCGCGTCGGTCTCCGGCCGCCACCGGGTGACCGGGACGACGCCCGGCTCGGCCAGCTCCAGACCGTCGAAGAGCGCGGCGATCCGTTCCGGCGTGCGCAGGTGGTACTTCGGGTTCGCCGAGAGGTTCCAGATCCGGACCGCCTCGGTGTTCTCCGGGCTGGTGTCGCTGCCGTCGTACATCGCGAACCAGCTCCCCGGCGGCAGCGCCGCCAGGTACGTGTCGATCAGCTGCTTGGCCTCGTCGTCGCGCTCCACGTGCCCGAGGATGCCCATCAGGAACAGCGCGACCGGCCGCGTCAGATCCAGCGTCTTCGCGGCCTCGGCCAGGATCGTGGCCGGGTCGCGGAGGTCGGCGTGCACGTACGCCGTGGCGCCCTCGGGCGTGCTGTCCAGCAGCGCGCGCGCCTGCGCCAGCACCAGCGGGTCATGGTCGACGTAGACGATCCGTGCGTCCGGCGCGACCGACTGCGCGACCGTGTGCGTGTTCTCCGCCGTGGGCAGGCCGGTGCCGATGTCCAGGAACTGGCGGACGCCCACCTCCGCGGTCAGCCACCGGGTCACCCGGGCCAGGTAGGCACGGGACAGCCGCGCGTTCTCCGCCAGCTGCGGCAGGTTCGCCAGGATCTCGTCGCCGACCGCGCGATCGGCCGCGAAGTTGTCCGTGCCGCCGAGCAGATAGTTCCAGATCCTGGCCGTCTGGGGTGCCGACGTGTCCACGTGCGCGTCCTTCGCAGGGTCAGTGGTGCGGGCCGGATGGACCCGGCAAGCATAGTGCCTTTCTTGACACAGTCCACAAAAGACCATCAGAGGGTACGGCGGGCCCGCTCCAGCATCTCGTCCACCGACCCGGCCGGGTCGCTCACCGGGAACTGCACGGCCCGGACGGTCAGTTTCGGGTCGGCCAGCAGCGTCAGCCGCTTGAACCGGTCCGCGCCCGCGACCCGGAACGTGGGCAGCTGGAGCGCGGCCGCGAGCCGCGCGTCCGGATCGGACAGCAGCGGGTAGGGCAGCTCCGCCCAGGCGGAGTAGGCGGCCAGCTGGTCCGGCCGCTGGGTGCTGACGCCGTGCACGCGCACACCCGCCGTGGCGAACGCGGCGTGCCGGTCCGCGTAGGTGCGCGTCTCCAGCGTGCAGCCGCGGGTACCCGGGATGTCACCCCAGCCCGGCGGGTACGCGTGCGCATCGGCCGGTGCGAACGCGCCCGGGAAGAAGAACAGCACGGTCCACTCGCCGGGCTCGGCCGGCCGTACCGCCGCGCCGCTCCGGTCCTTGATCTCCAGGTCCGGGAGGCGGCGGCCGACCAGGCCCTCCGCGCGGCGCACCTCCGCGTCGCCGCCGTCCGCGGTCAGCGTGCCGTCGCCGAGCACGTGCCGCGTGCCCCAGTCCTGCAGCGCGACCAGCACCGGGAGCAGCGCCTCGCCCTTCGCGGTGAGCAGGTAGTCGAAGCGCGGCGGGTGCGCGGAGTAGGCCCGCTTCGCCAGTACGCCGTGCGCGACCAGCCCGGCCAGCCGTTCGGTCAGCGCGCGGCGGCTCATGCCCAACTCACGCTGCAGCGCGTCGAACCGGGTGACGCCACCGGCCACGTCGCGCACGAGCAGGAACGTCCACCAGTCGCCGAGCACGCCGAGCGCCTGCGCGATCCCGCAGTCGGCATCCGACAGTTCCTCCCGCTTCACGCCTCCCACTATAGTGAGTTCCAAATTGGAACTAACTACATTCCGGGGGCGCCATGTTCGCGCGCTGGTACGCCGCGATGACCACCAGCCAGACCGGCACCGCGATCGGCGCCGTGGCGCTGCCGCTGACCGCGCTGGTCGCGCTGGACGCCACACCGTTCCAGATGGGGCTGATCGCGGCCGCGCAGTACGTCGCCTGGATCGTGATCGGCCTGCCCGCCGGGGTGCTGGTCCGGCGGCTGCCGCTGCGCACCGCCCAGGTCGGCGCGGACCTGGCCCGGTTCGCGGCCGTGGTGTCCGTGCCGCTCGCCTGGTGGGCCGGTGTGCTCACGGTCGGCCAGCTGGTCGCGGTCGCGCTGGTGACCAGCTTCGCCAACGTGATCTTCGACGTGGCGAACTCGGCGTTCCTGGTCTCGATCGTGCCGGCCGACCAGTTGCAGAGCCGCAACAGCCTGGTCTCCGGTACGCACGCGGCCACGCTGCTCGGCGGCCCGTCCGCCGGTGGCGTCATCGTGCAGCTGCTCGGCGCCGTACCCACGCTGCTCGTCGACGCGGCCAGCTATCTCGCCTCCGCCGCCCTGCTGCGCACGCTGCCGCACCGCCCGGCCGAGGCGCCGGACGGCCGGGCCGCGGTGGTCGCGCAGATCCGCGAGGGCTGGCGGTACGTGACCGGCCACCCGATCATCGGTCCCTGCATGTGGGAGGCCACCGTGATCAACACGATCAACGGCGCCTACCACGCCCTCTTCGCGCTCTACCTGGTGCGCGACTTGAACGCCTCACCCGGCCTGGTCGGCGTGCTGCTGGCCGCGGACGGCGCCGGCACCCTGCTCGGCGCCGCGCTCACCACCCGCATCACGAACGCGATCGGCACCGCGCGGACCCTGCTGCTGACCGGCTTCGTCATGATTGCCGGAGCCGCGCTCATCCCACTCGGCACCGGCCCCTGGGGCTACGCCGCGTTCGCACTCGGCAACCTGATCTTCGGCGGTGCCGTGGTGGTGAGCAGCGTGGTCACCCGCACCTATCGCCAGGTCACCAGCCCACCGGGAATGCTCTCCCGGGTGATGGCCACGGTCCGCTTCGTCTCCTGGGGCGCCATCCCCCTCGGCGGCCTGACCGCCGGTACCCTGGCCGGCCTGATCGGCACCCGCCCGACACTGCTCCTCTTCGCCCTCTTCGCCACCGCCATCCCGGCCACCCTGCTCCGCTCCCCCCTCCGCCACCTCCGCAACCTGACCGACCACCAGCCCGCATCACCCGCCCAGCTCTGAGGCCGCGACGATCGCCGTACCGACGGGGGACGGCGACCGTCGCGACCCGGCTGGGTTCAATCGGCATTCCGGTCGGCCGGGTTTCGGTCAGCGTGGTTCCGTGTCACCGGCCGGGAAAGCCTTGAGGTTGAGCAGTTCCGGCCGCGCGGTGGTCCGGTAGAGACGCATGGCCGATTCGACGGCCGCTGCCAGAAGCTTTACGGCGCGACACCGACGCCCTGTTCGGTGGCGATGGTGCGGGCGTAGCGGGTGTGGGGGGTGGTGAGGAGGTAGTGCTCGCGGGTGGTGGCGCGGCCCTGGCGTTCCGGGCGGGGGACGTTCGTGAGATAGGAGGCGGTGCCGGTGTACGTGTCGGAGAGGCGGGTCGGGCCGGCCGGGGTGCCGGTGATGAGGGCGGCGTCGGTGAGGGTGATCTCGGTGGTGAGGCGGGCGTCGGAGGCGAGCGTGGTGGCGCCGTCCATGCCGTACCGGTGCTGGGTCTTGATGGTCGTGGGTTCTCCGCGGCCGGTGCGGGTGGTGACGCTGTCCGTGTCGGTCCACGTGGCCTCGAGCGCGTCGTAGGACTCGTCCTCGGTCCAGGTGTGCACGGAGTCGCTGGTGACCGTGCGGGTGACCGTGGTGGTGACGCGGCCGTGCGAGGTGTCGACGTATCCGCTGGTGGTGAGCGTGTGGCCGCCGGTGGTGGTGACCGTGCGGCCGGTCGCGGTGGAGGTGTTCGTGAGCGGGCCCTCGACGGCGGTGGTGAGCGCGCCGGTGACCTGCCGGCGGAGCGGGTCCTGCCAGGCCAGGATCGCCGTGGGTACGTCCCAGCCGGGCTGGCCGGCCGGCACGCCGAGTACGGAGACCTCGACGCGGTGCGGGCGGCCGTCGGTGAGCAGGCCGATGAACGGCGTCAGGTCGTAGCGGACCGGCTGGATGTCGAACGCGCGCGGTGCCGGCACGGTGTACCAGAGGAACGGGTTGGACCAGCCGCCCGTGTAGACGTGTGGGAACGGCGCGGCCACGCCGGCGAGCGTGCCGTCGATCCGGATCTGGACCTCACGGTACGGGCCGGCCTCGGCCGGGCAGGAGTAGTCCGCGCCGGCCGGGGTGGTCAGGTACCAATACTCCTCGCAGCCGCCGCCGGAACCGGTCGCCAGCACCTCCGCGACCAGCCGTTCCGTGTTGCGGGGCACGGTCAGATCACCGGCCAGGCCGGTACCCTCTCGGTGCTGGCCGGCCAGGCTGATCACCCGGTCGGCGCCGCCCGCCGGTGCCCGGCCGGGGTAGAACGTCAGGTCCACGGTGATGTCGAGCACGCCGGTGTACGTGTCGTCGACCACGTTGCCGATCAGCATCTCGACCGGCTGCGGCGTGCGCAGCAGCGGCGCGTACCCGGTCACGTCCTTGTCCACGGTCCACTCGATGCCGTCCGGGCTGGGCTGCGGCGTCGAGTGTTTGAAAATCGTGACGCCGCCGATCTCCAGGTGGCCGAGCCGGTCGTACTGGCGGCCCGCGACCGCGCCGTGCAGCGTCAGCACCACCTTCCGCCACGGCCCGCGGCAGGCGGCCGGTGGCGTGAACGTGCCGGTGAACGGCGTGAAGTCGCGGAACTCGGTGTCCACGATCCGGGTCGTGCAGGACCGGCCGGGCGGTCGCTCGACCGGGGGAGCGGCGGTGACCGGGTCGTCCCAGTCCGAGCCGAAGACCGGGGGCGCCGCGCTCGCCGGGCTCGGCATGGTCGTCATCGCCGTCGCCGCGACCACCAGCGCCACGACGGTCCTCAGTCCGAATCGATGCACGTGGCTATCCGATCTGAGAAGATCGTCAGCTGTCAACGGTCGATGTCCGGTTTTAACGTGGCCGACTCTTTTGGGCGCGGCACCGGCGCTGTGGGATTCTCGACGGGTGACGCTTACGCTGGGCCGCTACCCCGTCGACCCGCCCGTCGTGCTCGCGCCGATGGCCGGGATCACGAACGTGGCCTTCCGCCGCCTCTGCCGCGAGCAGGGTGCCGGGATCTACGTGTGCGAAATGATCACGACGATCGCGCTGGCGCACCGGAACCCGAAGACCGAGCGGATGATCGAGTTCGGGCCGGAGGAGAACCCGCGGAGCATGCAGCTCTACGGCGTCGATCCGGCGATCACGGCGCGTGCGGTGCGGCGGATCGTGGACGAGAACCTGGCCGATCACATCGACCTGAACTTCGGCTGCAGCGTCCGCAAGATCACCAGCAAGGGTGGCGGGGCGGCTATCCCGTACAAGCGGAAGCTGTTCGGCGCGATCGTGAAGGCGGCGGTGGACGCGGCCGCTCCGGCCGGGATCCCGGTCACCGTGAAGATGCGCAAGGGCATCGACGACGAGCACCTGACGTACGTCGAGGCCGGCCTGATCGCGCAGGAGGCCGGCGCGAAGTGGGTGGCGCTGCACGCCCGCACCGCGGCGCAGCGCTACTCCGGCACCGCGGACTGGGAGGCGATCGCGCGGCTCAAGGAGGCGCTGGACGTCCCGGTGCTCGGCAACGGTGACATCTGGGAGGCCGACGACGCGCTCCGCATGATCCGTGAGACCGGCTGCGACGGTGTCGTGGTCGGCCGGGGCTGCCTCGGCCGCCCGTGGCTGTTCGCCGACCTGGCCGCCGCGTTCGCCGGCCGGCCCGAGCGCGTGATGCCGTCGCTCGGCGAGGTCGCCGCGGTCATGCGCCGGCACGCCGAACTGCTCTCCGGGTGGTACGGATCGGAGCGCGACGGCGTCACCGACTTCCGCAAGCACGTCGCCTGGTACCTCAAGGGCTTCCCGGTCGGTACGGAGATCCGCCGCTCGATGGCCATGGCGAACTCGCTGATGGAGCTCGACGACCTGCTCGGCAAGCTCGACCACGACGCACCGTTCCCGCCCGAGGCGCTCGGCCAGCCGCGCGGCCGCACCAACTCGCCGGCCCACGTCTTTCTCCCCCAGGGCTGGCTCGCCGACCGCGAGGACGACGCCGTCCCCGAGGGCGCCGAACTCGACAATTCAGGCGGCTGATCGGCGCCCGGTCACGTCTGGCTGTTGAGGAAGCCGATGATGACAGCGGTCCACCAGGCAAGCTGGGAGAGCGTGGTGGCGAGGCCGGCCTGGACCAGCAGCGCGGTGGGCGGGCGGTGGCCGCGGTGGCGGGTGAGCCGGTCGGCGACGGTGCCGGCGTAGATGCCGTTGAGGCCGACGACCAGGACGGCCAGGAGTTTGACCGTGGTCAGGTAGGTGACCTCCGGGTTGAGCAGCGCGCCGGACGCGAGCAGGCCGGTGAAGCCGATCCAGGTCGGGGTCAGCGCGCTCTCCGCGGTGCGCAGCACGTCACCGAAGCTGTGCCGGCCGGCCAGGAACAGGATGCCGGACCAGTCGACGAACAGCACCGCGCCGAAACCGATCAACATCGAGATCAGGTGTACGAAGAGCGCTCCGGCCCGGATCTCCGGCGACAGCGTGACCCGGGGCGCGATCACCACGACGGCCAGCCACGCGACGGAGACCACGGCGGCGCGGGTCGTCGGCGCGAGGCGCCGGCGGTGGCGCCCGGGGAGCGCGATCAGCGGCTGACCGGCCATGGTCGTCTCCTTCCGCAGTGCCGGGCCGATTGTGGCCCATCAGGAGACGCAACGGTGCGGCGCGGATAACAGGAAAATCCCGGGATCTCACAACTACGGATCTACCAGTACATTCGTCGGGCAGGCGGCGGCCACGGGGGCACGCCCGGCGAGGCGGGAGGCTTTTGTTCGTTATGGTGGCTAGACGCGTGATCAGCGCGCTGATCTTCCTCGTCGCGGTGCTGGCGTTCGCGGGCCCGTTCGTGGTCCTGGACACGGACGAGTCGTCCTGGGGCCAGCGGCACACCACGATCACCGCCACCGGGTTCGACCTGATCCTGGGCACCCCGCCGGCGATCGTCACCGAGGGGGACGCGCGCTCCGGCGACTCGTCCATTCCCGGGCTCGCGGAGGCAGCCGCGGACGTGCCGAACTCACCGGCCGGGCTCGCGGACGGCAGCAGCGCGCGGGTCTGGGCGACCGCGGCGCTGATGCTGACGCTGGGCGCGGCCGCGCTCGCCGCGTTCCGGACCGGGCGGGGGCTGGGCGCGCTCGCGGCGCTGGTCGCGCTGATGGCGGCCGGTGCGGTGTCCGGCTCGGCGATGTCGATCGTGACCAAGGTCGAGGACTCGCGGGCGATGAGCGAGATCTTCCCGTCCGTGGGGCTCGGTGGCGGGGCCTGGTGGGCGTACCTGTTGCTGGGGTTCGGCGCGTTCTTCGTCTTCCTGGACGCGATGGTGAGCCATCCCCGGTCGAAGATGTTCGTGCCGAAGAACATGATGGCGGCGACTTATCCCGGATATGCGCCGCCGCCGTTCCCGCAGCAGGGATTCGCACCGCCGCCCGGCTTCCCGCAGCAGGCTTTTCCGCCGCCGCACCTGCCGTACCCCCTGCCGCCGCAGGGGATGCCGCCGCACGGCATGCCACCGCAGGGGATGCCGCCCCAGTACCCGCCGCCGCAGCCGCCGTACGGTGCACCTTACGGACATTGAGGACTTCTCCGTCGTACCCGCTGATGATCGTGGTTGTGGGTTTTGAGGTCGTGCGGTGCACCGCATGGAAGCGCTTCCATGCGGTCCGGGACAACGCCGCAGCTCAGACCGTGTGATGTGCCAATAGTCACGCGCCCCTCGCTCTACGCGACGTTCTCGCTTAGATTTCGCCCACCACCCCGGACATCGACCGGGACCCACGTTCAGCGCGGAACGGACGGGAGACCTCCATGACCTACGTCTACGCCTTCGAAGAGGGCAACAAGGACCTCAAGGATCTGCTGGGCGGCAAGGGCGCGAACCTGGCCGAGATGACCAACCTGGGCCTCCCGGTCCCGCCCGGCTTCACGATCACCACCGAGGCCTGCCGGGCCTACCTTCGGGACAAGCGGCTCCCGGACGGCCTCGCGGAGCAGATCGAGGCGCGGCTGACCGCGCTGGAGGAGCGGATCGGCCGGCGGCTGGGCGACGCCGCGGACCCGTTGCTCGTCTCCGTCCGGTCCGGTGCGAAGTTCTCGATGCCGGGCATGATGGAGACCGTCCTGAACGTCGGCCTGAACGACGAGAGCGTCGAAGGGCTGGCGACGCACGGCGGCGAACGGTTCGCCTGGGATTCCTACCGCCGGCTGATCCAGATGTTCGGCGCCACCGTCTGCGAGGTGCCGGCCGGCTACTTCGGCGACGCGCTGGACAAGGCCAAACATCACAAGGGTACGAAGAACGACCTCGATCTGGACGCGGACGACCTCCGCGCGCTGGTCGCCACGTACAAGAAGATCTTCGAGGAGCACACCGGCCGGCGCTTCCCGCAGGACCCGCGCGAGCAGCTGCACCTGGCCGTCCGCGCGGTCTTCGACTCGTGGAACGCGGACCGCGCCGCGCTCTACCGGCGGCAGGAGCGCATCCCGGCGGACCTCGGCACCGCGGTCAACGTGGTGGCGATGGTCTTCGGCAACCTCGGCCCGGACTCCGGCACCGGCGTGGCGTTCACCCGCGACCCGGGCACCGGCGCGCAGGGCGTCTACGGCGACTACCTGGCGAACGCGCAGGGCGAGGACGTGGTGGCCGGCATCCGCAACACCGTGCCGCTGCAGGAGCTGGAGTCGATCGACAAGGCCTCCTACGACCAGCTGCTCGGCATCATGGCCACGCTGGAGGAGCACTACCGGGACCTGTGCGACATCGAGTTCACCATCGAGCGCGGCAAGCTGTGGATGCTGCAGACCCGGGTCGGCAAGCGCACCGCCGCGGCCGCGTTCACGATCGCGGCGCAGCTGGTCGACGAGGGCGTGATCGACCTGGACGAGGCGATCCGCCGGGTCACCGGCGCGCAGCTCGGCCAGCTGATGTTCCCCCGGTTCGACCTGTCCGGCGCGCATCAGGAGCTGACCAGGGCGGTCGGCGCGTCGCCGGGCGCGGCGGTCGGCACCGTGGTCTTCGACGCGGCGCGCGCGATCGAGCTGGCCGGGCAGGGCGAGTCGGTGATCCTGGTCCGCCGCGAGACGAACCCGGACGACCTGGGCGGCATGATCGCGGCACAGGGCATCCTCACCTCGCGCGGCGGCAAGACCAGCCACGCGGCCGTGGTCGCGCGCGGCATGGGCAAGACCTGCGTGTGCGGCGCGGACGAGCTGGAGATCGAACGCGGCGCGTTCACCGTACGCGGCACGCGCGTCGCCGAGGGCGACACGATCTCCATCGACGGTACGACCGGGCGCGTCTTCCTGGGCGAGGTGCCGGTCGAGCCGTCCTCGGTGGTGCGGTACTTCGAGGGTACGTTCGAGGGTGAGGATCCGCTGGTCCGCGCGGTGGACCGGCTGATGCGGCACGCCGACGCGCGCCGGTCGCTGCGCGTGCGGTCCAATGCGGACACCGGCGAGGACGCGGCCCGGGCCCGGCGTTTCGGCGCGGAGGGCATCGGGCTGTGCCGTACCGAGCACATGTTCCTCGGCGACCGCCGCGAGCTGGTGGAGAAGCTGATCCTGGCCGAGGGACCGCCGGCCCGGGAGGCGGTGCTCGCCGCGCTGCTGCCGTTGCAGCGCGCGGACTTCGTCGAGCTGTTCCGCGCCATGGACGGTCTTCCGGTCACGGTACGGCTGATCGACCCGCCGCTGCACGAGTTCCTGCCGTCGCTGACCGACCTCGCGGTGCGTGTCGCGGTCGCCGGTGAGCGCGGCGAGGACGCGGGCCGGGAGAAGGAGTTGCTGTCGGCCGTGCAGCGCATGCACGAGCAGAATCCGATGCTGGGGCTGCGCGGCGTACGGCTGGGTCTGGTCGTGCCGGGCCTGTTCGCCATGCAGGTGCGCGCGATCGCGGAGGCCGCGGTCGAGGTGGCCCGGTCCGGCGGCAGCGCACGGCCGGAGATCATGGTGCCGCTGGTCGGTGCGGTGCAGGAGCTGGAGACGGTACGGGCGGAGGCCGAGAAGATCCTGGCCGACGTGATCGGTGACAGCGGTGTCGAGGTACTGATCGGCACCATGATCGAGGTGCCGCGCGCCGCGCTCACCGCCGGTCAGATCGCGGAGGCGGCCGAGTTCTTCTCGTTCGGCACCAACGACCTCACCCAGATGGGCTGGGGCTTCTCCCGCGACGACGTGGAGGGCGCGTTCTTCTGGCGCTACCTGGAACTGGGCATCTTCGGCATCTCGCCGTTCGAGTCGCTGGACCGCGACGGCGTGGGCCGGCTGGTCCGGATCGCGTCCGAGGAGGGCCGGGCGGCACGTCCGGGCCTGAAGCTGGGCGTGTGCGGCGAGCACGGCGGAGACCCGGACTCCGTGCACTTCTTCCACGAGGTGGGCCTGGACTACGTGTCCTGTTCGCCGTTCCGGGTGCCGATCGCCCGGCTGGAGGCGGGCCGCGCGGCGATCTGACGCTCCACGGCGGGCCCGCGTGGTGCGGGCCCGCCGCACGCGTCACACGTCGAGGTCCTCCTCGATCTTCTTCAGCTGGTGGCGTGCCATGGCCAGGTTGGCCCGGTTCTTCATCAGAGCCAGGTAGAGGAACAGGCCCTTGCCGGACCGGCCGGTCAGCGGCCGGATCAGGTGGTACTGGCCGCCGAGCGTGATCAGGATGTCCTCGATGCCGTCCTTGAGGTTGAGCATCTCCATCGTGCGCAGCTTCGCGCGGACCACGTCCGTGTTCCCGGCGGCTGCGACCGTCAGGTCCAGTTCCTTGGTGCCCCCGGCGACGCCGAGTGCCATGCCGCTGGTGTAGTCGACCAGTGCGACGCCGACTGCGCCGTCGATGTTCATCGCTTCCTTGAGCGCGGTATCCATGTCGGGCATGTCAGAATCCTCCGTACTGTGGGGGTTTTATCCGGCGCGCTGGCCGGGGACGCTCGACTGCAGCGCGGCCATCGGGGTGCGCTTGGCCAGGGGCACCTGACCCTCGACCGGGACGACGTGCGGCGGTGCCGGTGCGGGCGGACGTGCCTCCACCGGGTCGAGCAGCTCACCGAGGCGGCGCGCGGTGCGCCGGGCCTCGTGATGAATGCGGGCCACGTTCGCGCTCGGACGGGCGAGCACGGCGAGGAGCGTGCGGAGCCCGGCGGCGTAAATGGCCACGTACCCGCCGGACGATTGGATCATGGTCTCGCGCAGGTCGCCGTGGCCCACGGTCTGGGCGAAGCGCTGGGTCAGCCCGAGGTTCGCCGCAGCCAGCGCGGCGATCGTCTCCGGTTGCAGGCCCGGGGCGTCGTACGCGAGCAGCATCCCGTCGACACCGGCGATCACGGTGGCCGTGAGATCGGGCAGCCGGCTGCGGAGCCTGGCGAGCTCGGCCAGCACCGCCCGGTCGGTTTCC
Source organism: Catenuloplanes indicus (assembly GCF_030813715.1). Classification (NCBI taxonomy): domain Bacteria; kingdom Bacillati; phylum Actinomycetota; class Actinomycetes; order Micromonosporales; family Micromonosporaceae; genus Catenuloplanes; species Catenuloplanes indicus. The sequence goes on along the minus strand of NZ_JAUSUZ010000001.1, from coordinate 3,190,937 downwards.
ACGGCAGTTCTCCTTCGCGAGAGGGCAGGGATGGGTGAGGGTGAACAGGTCGGTGCCCGCCTCCGGTACGCGACGGCCGGGGGAGCGCGGACCGGCGGCGCGCTCACCGCAACGCCTTCAACGCGCTCCGGATGCGGGTGAGCAGCGCCTCGTCCGGCGCGTCCGCGCGCAGCGGCCCGCCGTCCGCGACGGACGCCACGTCACCGGCGCCGCTCGGCATCTGCTCACCGGGGCTGCGGCGGGGCAGGCTGTCGGCCGGGGCCGCGGCGGAGCGGCCGGCGGCGCGACGCCGGCCGCCGGGGGCGCGGCGGGCGGGTTTGGCCGGCTTCTCCGGGTCGGCGTGGTCGGCAGGGGTGGCGGGTTTCGCCGCCGGGTTCGCGTGGTCTGCCGAATTCGCGTGGTCTGCCGAATTCGCCTGGTCTGCCGGGTCCGCGTGGTCTGCCGGGGTCGGTGCGCTCGCCGGGGTCGCGCGGTTGCCCGCAGTCGCGGCCGGGGAGATCGGCGGCAGCATCGCGGTGTCCTCGGTGGCCGCCGTCGAGGCCGGCGTGTCCACGGCCGGCCCGGTGGCGGGTGGGTCCACGATCGCGGTGGCGGTCGCGCGGCCGGGTGCGGCCGCACGCACCGGGACGGGCGCGCGGAGGGCAGCGGCGGCGCCGGGCTTCCCAGGTGCGCCGGTCGTGGCCGCGTCCCGCGGGGTTGGTTCGGCGGTGGCCGGGTCCGTGGTGGCCGGTTTCCGGGGGCCTGGTCTCGTGGTCGCCGGGGCCCGGGTGCCCAGCTCCGCGGTGGTCTGTTCGAACGGATCAAGCTCGGGGGCGGCCTGGTTGCGGCCTCTGCGATCCGAGGTGGCCCGGGGTCGGGCGCTCCGCTCCGCGGTGGACCGCTCGGCAGTCGCCGGCGTCGTGGTGGCCGCGGCCTTGCCGGCCGGCGTCGCGGTGGCCGCCGTCCTGCCGGCCGGCGTCGCAATGGCCGGCGTCGCAATGGCCTGCGTGGCGGTGGCCTGCGTGGCGGTGGCCTGCGTGGCGGTGGCCTGCGTGGCGGTGGCCGGCGTCGCGGTGGCCGGCGTCGCGGTGGCCGGCCCGGAGGTTGCCTGCTTCGCGGCGGCTGCGGCGCGTTCCGCCGCTGCGATGGCGGCCTCCGCCAGCGCGATGACCGGATCTGTCCGCTCCTCCAACGCGGCGGTCGTCGTCCGTGCGCCGGTTGCGGCGGCCGTCATCCGCCTGTCCCGCGCGGCGGCCGTCATCCGGTCCTCCCGTGCGGCGGCCGTCGCCCGGTCCTCCCGTGTGGTGGCCGTCGCCCGGTCCTCCGGTTCCGTGGCCGCCGTCCGTGCCGTGGCCGCCGCCCGGCTGTCCGCCCCCGTCATGATCAGACCGGCCGCCGCCAGCTCGCGGACCTGTTGCAGCGTTACGTAACCGGCCCGGCCGAGGAGCCGGGCCAGCGTGGCCGGTGTGCGCTCACCGTCCGCCGCGACCAGCAGCTCGAACTGCAGGGCACTCAGCACGACGCGCTCGACGGGGGGCCGGGGTGCCGGCCGAACCGGCGCCGTGTCCAGCGTGGACGACTCGAAGACCTCGTCGAGGAGCCGCCGCCGGCGCGTCGTCTCCCTGGACAGCACGTCGGCATCCACCCGGCAGACCGGGCCGAGCCAGTGTTGCTCGCCCTCCTCGAACCGGACGGGCACGGCCGCCGGTTGCAGCACGAAGTACGCCGCGTCATAGATCACCCCAAGAACGCACAGCTCAAGTTCGCCGTCCGTAAGGTGCCCCCGTTCGACGAGCAGGCGACCGACACGGTGTGCGTCTTTTCCGGCGGAGAGCGTGGTTTCCCACGTGCGGGCCGAGATCCGGCCGGACGCGGTCAGCAGTTCGCCGACCCCCGGCGCGGCCGGGGACTCCGCATGACTGACCTGCCCCTCGGTCAGATAGATGACGCCGCCGGGGTGGCCGGCGACGTGCAGCGCGCCGGTCGCACCGGCGTTGACCAGCTGGCTGAGCGCCCGGCGGGGGAGGGTTGCCGTTACGGCACGGGCGGGCTTCACGTGTGAACTCCTCACCGATCTCTCGGTCTCGTGCCGCGACCGTCGATGGCCGTTGCGGCCGTGGTCGGTCGCGGTGTCGTACCGTCACCGGGCCGGTGGCCCGCGGCGTTACGCCGTCACCAGGTTCTCGGCGAGCATCTGCAGCCGGCGCCGGCCGACCGCGAGATTGCCGCGGTCCTTGTCCAGCCACAGGTAGAGCGCCAGCCGGCTGTCGAATCCGGTGCGCAGCAAGCGGATCAGGTGGTAGCCGCCCGCGGTGGTGATGATGACGTCCTCCACGCCGTCACCGGGCCGCGTCGAGGCGAACGGTGATCGGCTGATCGCGGCGTGCACGATCCCGGCCGTACCGGTGGCCGTGCCGTCCGGGTCGTCGCCGGGTGCGGCGCCCACGGAACCCAGCGCGAAGCCGGTGGTGTAGTCGACCAGGCTCGCGCCGATCGCACCGGGGACTGTCATCGCCTGCCGGAGGCAGTCGTCGATGCCGGACACACGTTCTCCTCGGCCCGCAGCGGTAGCCTCGCCCCCGCTCCGGCCAGCGGACGGCGATCGCACTCCGGGCAAATGGTGTGGGACCGGCGACGGCCGGCCAGTGACGTTGTGCTCTCGGCACGCTACTACCGGATATGGAATTTCTCTATCCCACGACGGTGTGCGACCCGATACACACCATGGTGTGAGCATCGATGGCGCATGATTTATGGCGCTCGGTGGAACGGAAGATGCCGGGACCGGTTTCCCGGCGTAACGTGTTCGTCACCTTGCCGTCAGAGGCCGCACGATGAGGAGCACCATGGGCAGCGACTGGGAGAACGTGGTCGTCGACGCCGAGGACCCGGGCCGCCTGGCCCGATGGTGGGCCGAGGCGCTGCGCTACCAGATCACCTACGAGCGCCCGGGCGAGGTCGAGATCCGCCGTAAGGCCGACGAGACCCCCGGCATCGTCTTCGTCACGGTCCCCGAGATCAAGACCGTGAAGAACCGCCTCCACATCGACCTGCGCCCCGACAACCAGGAGGCCGAGGTCGAACGCCTCGTCGACATGGGCGCCCGCCACGTCGACGTCGGCCAGGGCTCGGTCGACGGCTGGGTCGTCCTGGCCGACCCGGAGGGCAACGAGTTCTGCGTGCTGGCCCCACGCACCTGAGCAATCGCCGGGCTCGGCACAGGGACGACCTCCACCCGGCCCCACGTTCCGCTGAACCCCGGCGGAAATCCCGGCGACGGCCGCGCCGGGAGGCCGTCGCCCGCACTACGCTCGGATCATGGACGGCCAGGGCGGTGACGCGGAGCGATGGGCGGACGAGCAGGCCAAGGACACCGGGTACGGGCGGACGCCGTTCCAGCGGGACCGGGCGCGGGTGCTGCACTCGGCCGGGTTCCGGCGGCTGGCGTCGAAGACGCAGGTGCACGTGGCCGGGTCGGACGACTTCCTGCGGACCCGGCTGACCCACTCGCTGGAGGTCGCGCAGATCGCCCGCGAGATGGGGGAGCGGCTCGGCTGTGACCCGGACGTGGTGGACGTGGCCGGGCTCGCGCACGACCTCGGGCACCCGCCGTTCGGGCACAACGGCGAGGCCGCGCTGGACGCGGTCGCGGCCGGCTGCGGCGGCTTCGAAGGTAACGCGCAGACACTGCGCGTGCTGACCCGGCTGGAGGCGAAGGTCGAGGGCGCCGGGCTGAACCTGACCCGCGCCTCGCTGGACGCCACCTGCAAGTATCCGTGGCGGCGGGACGGCGTGCGGCGCAAGTGGGGCGTCTACGCCGACGACCTGCCGGTCTTCGAGTGGCTGCGCCGGGACGCGCCGGCCGGTGAGCGGCAGTCGCTGGAGGCCCAGGTGATGGACTGGGCGGACGACGTGGCCTACTCCGTGCACGACCTGGAGGACGGCATCCACGGCGGCTACATCGATCTGGAGCGGCTGGCGGCGGACGCGGACGAGCGGGCCGCGCTCTGCGCCGACGTGTCCGGCGTCTACTCGGAGGAGCCGGTCGACGTGCTCGGCGCGGAGCTGGCCGCGATGCTGGCCGGGCCGATGCTGGCGCCGGCGCTGGCCTACGACGGCAGCCATCGCGCGCAGCGCGCGGTCAAGCGGATGACCAGCGTGCTCACCGGCCGGCTGGTCGCGGCGCCGGTCGAGGCCACGGTCGCGGCGTTCGGATCAAGATCTTTGCGTCGGTACGCCGCGGACCTGCTCGTCCCGCCGGACGTGCGGATCCGGTGCGCGCTGCTGAAGGGCATGGCGCTGCGGTACGTGATGCGCCGCAGCGGCGCCGCGGCCGAGCGGGAACGGCAGCGCGAGGTGCTCACCCGGTTGGTGCACGTGCTGGCCGTGCGCGCGCCGGACGGGCTGGACCCGGTGTTCGCGCCGATCTGGCGGGCCGCCCCGGACGACGCGGCCCGGTTGCGCGTGGTGATCGACCAGGTGGCGTCGCTCACCGACCCGGCCGCGATGTCCTGGCACCGCGTGCTCACCTGAGAACGAAACCCGGCCTGGCCCCTCCGGCGCGCGCGACTCCCGCCGTACCCTTGGAACGCTCTTGTGGTTCGTGGGTGTTGGCGGATTTCTGGTATCGGGGAGGAGCCGCGGGTGGCCGGCAGGATTCGGGACGAGGACATCGCGCTGGTGCGTGAGCGCACGGCGATCGCCGACGTGATCTCCGAGACCGTCACCCTGAAGTCGGCCGGTGGTGGCAACCTGAAGGGCCTGTGCCCGTTCCACGACGAGAAGACGCCGTCGTTCACCGTATCCCCGGCCCGCAACGTGTATTTCTGCCACGGCTGCGGCAAGGGCGGCGACGCGATCACGTTCCTGATCGACGCTGATCATCTGACGTTCGTCGAGTCGGTCGAGCGGCTGGCCGGCCGGGCCGGCATCCAGTTGCGGTACGAGGAGCAGCCCGGCGGGCGCCCGTCCGGCCCGCGGCAGCAGCCCGGCCAGCGGCAACGGCTGGTCGCGGCGCACGCGGACGCGGCCGAGTTCTACCGCGCGCAGCTGATCACGCCGGGTGCCCGGGCCGCCCGCGAGTTCCTCGCCCAGCGCGGTTTCGGCCGCGAGCACGCGGAGGCGTACGGCTGCGGGTTCGCCCCGGAGGGCTGGGACCCGCTGACCCGGCACCTGCGGCAGAAGGGTTACTCGGCGGACGAGCTGGTCACCGCCGGTCTGTCCCGTCCGGCCCGATCCGGCTCGCTGATCGACCGGTTCCGGCGGCGGCTGCTCTGGCCGATCAAGGACATCAGCGGCGACGTCATCGGTTTCGGCGCGCGGAAGCTGTTCGACGACGACGACGGCCCGAAATACCTGAATACGCCGGAGACGCCGCTATACAAGAAGTCGCACGTGCTGTACGGCATCGACCAGGCGAAACGCGACATAGCGCGGGAGAGCCGGGCGGTGATCGTCGAGGGCTACACCGACGTGATGGCCTGTCACCTGGCCGGTGTGCCGACCGCGGTCGCGACCTGTGGCACCGCGTTCGGCGAGGACCACATCAAGGTGCTCCGCCGGCTCCTGATGGACGCGAACGACCTCGGTGGCGAGATCATCTTCACGTTCGACGGCGACGCGGCCGGGCAGAAGGCGGCGATGCGCGCGTTCTCCGACGACCAGCGGTTCGTGGCGCAGACGTTCATCGCGGTCAGCCCGAACGGCATGGACCCGTGCGAGCTGCGGCTCAACCGCGGTGACCTGGCCGTGCGCGACCTGGTCGGCGCGCGCGAGCCGATGATCGCGTTCGCGCTGCGGTCCATCATGAATCAGTACGATCTGGACACCGTCGAGGGCCGGGTCGCCGCGCTGCGCTCCACCGCGCCGCTGGTCGCGCAGATCAAGGACCGGTCGATGCGCCCCGGCTACACCCGCAAGCTCGCCGACGACCTGGGCATGGAGATGGCCGAGGTGGAGCACGCGGTGCGCCGGGCCGGTGGCAGCGCGCCGGACGAGAACCGCCGCAAGGCCGGCCCACGGCCCACGTCCGCGCCGCAGCTGCAGGTCGAGCGCGAGGCGCTGAAGCTTGCGCTGCAGGAGCCGGTGCTGGCCGGCCCGATGTTCGACGCGCTCGACGGCACCCACTTCACCGACCCGGTGCACGTGGCGCTGCGCGGCGCCCTGGCGGACGCGGGCGGCACCGCGTCCGCGGCCGGCGGCGGCGTGGTCTGGATCGAGAAGGTGCGCGACCTGTGCGCCGACCTCGGCGCGAAGGCACTGGTCAGCGAGCTGGCCGTGGAGCCGCTGCGGGTCGATCGTGACCCCGACCCGCAATACGTGTCGGTCACGCTGGCCCGGTTGCAGTCCGCGACCGTGACCGCGCGGATAGCCGACCTGAAGTCCAAAGTGCAGCGGATCAATCCGGTGGCCAACAAGGACGAGTACTTCGCGCTCTTCGGGGAACTGCTCTCCCTGGAGCAGCACGCGCGCGCCCTGCGCGAGCAGGCCGTCGGGGGGTTGTGACGAGTGTTCGGCTTCTTCCGGAAGAACCAGCCGCCGGCCGCGCAACGCCCGGCCCTGGACCGCGACGAGCGCATTCTGACCTGGGCGAGCACGTCCACCGAAGGGGTGGTCGTGGTGACGAACCGGGGCCTCTGGCTGCCCGGCCAGAACCGGCTCGGCTGGCACGAGATCCTCAAGGCGGTCTGGTCCGGCCGCGAGCTGACCGTGACCGCCGGCCGGGTCGCGGAGGAGCGCGACGGCTACACCGTGGTCGTCGACGAGCCCACGATCTCCACGCTGCTGCTCGCGCCCGGCCACGTCCCGCACCAGGTGCAGGTCCGGGTGACGAAGTCGGTCGCGATCACCCACCACCACGAGCTGCCCGGCGGCGGCGTCCGGGTGGTGGCCCGCCGGGTGAGCGGTGTGGACGGTCTGCGCTGGACCGCGCGGTACGACCCGGGCACCCCGGCCGACGCGCCGCGCGTGGACGAGCTGGTCGCGCGCGCCCGGGCCGACGCGGAGGCGGCCGCACCCCGGTAAATCCGTCGGCACTTGTCGTACCCCCGGTCTAGGGTCGGTTCATGACTGCGATGATCGAGGCCGCCGGGCTGGTCAAGCGCTTCGGCGACTTCACCGCCGTGGACGGCATCGACGTCACGGTGCAGCCCGGCGAGGCGTTCGGCTTCCTCGGGCCCAACGGCGCCGGCAAGAGTTCCACCATGCGCATGATCGGGTGCGTCTCCCCGCCGACCGGCGGCCTGCTGCGCATCCTCGGCATGGACCCGGTGCGCCAGGGCCCGGCGATCCGCGCCCGGCTCGGCGTCTGCCCGCAGCTGGACAATCTGGCCCCCGACCTGACCGTCCTGCAGAACCTGACGACATATGCGCGCTATTTCGGCATCTCCCGCCGCGAGGCCAAGCGCCGCGCACTGGAATTGCTGGAGTTCGTGCAACTCACCGAGCGGGCCGGCGCCGAGGTCGAGCCGCTGTCCGGCGGCATGAAACGGCGCCTCACCATCGCCCGCGCGCTGATCAACGAGCCCGACCTGGTGCTGCTCGACGAGCCCACCACCGGTCTCGACCCGCAGGCCCGTCACCTCGTCTGGGAGCGGCTGTTCCGGCTCAAGCAGCGCGGCGTCACGCTCGTGCTCACCACGCACTACATGGACGAGGCCGAGCAGCTGTGTGACCGGCTCGTGGTGATGGACGCCGGCAAGATCGTCGCCGAGGGCTCGCCGCGCGCGCTGATCGAGCGATACTCCACCCGCGAGGTCGTCGAGCTGCGCTTCCAGGCCGAGTCGCAGTCCGGCTTCGCGGCCAAGCTGGACGGCATCGGCGAGCGCACCGAGGAACTGCCCGACCGCATTCTGCTCTACACGGCCGACGGCGACGCCGCGTTGGCCGAGGTGCACGCGCGCGGGCTCACCCCGTCCGGCTCGCTGGTCCGCCGCAGCTCGCTGGAGGACGTGTTCCTGCACCTCACCGGCCGGACGCTGGTCGACTGATGATCGCCGCTCTCGAACTGCACCTGGCCGAGTTCGCGCGCAACTGGCGTGGCTCCGTCTTCGGCTCGTTCGTCATCCCGCTGCTCACCATGCTCGGCTTCGGGGTCGGCGTCGGCGGTTACGTGCAGGGCGGTGTCGACGGCGTGCCGTACCTGCAGTTCCTCGTCCCCGGCCTGCTCGCCTCGACCGCGCTGCAGATCGCGCTCGGCGAGTCCACCTGGCCGGTGCTCGCCCACATGGAGTGGATGAAGACCTACGCCGCGCAGGCCGCCACGCCGCTGCGCCCGGTCGACGTGCTCGGCGGTCACCTGCTCTTCGCGCTCCTCCGGGTGACCGCCGGCATCACCGCGTTCCTGTTGGTCGCGGCCGTGTTCGGCGCGCTGCCGTCGATGTGGGCGCTGGCCTGTCTGCCGATCGGCGTGCTGCTCGGCCTCGCGATCGCCGCACCCGTCTTCGCGTACAGCGTCTCCGTCCCCGGCGAGGTGTGGCTGAGCGTGCTGTTCCGGTTCGCGATCGTCCCGATGACGCTCTTCGCCGGCGTGTTCTTCCCGGTCGAGGCGATGCCGGTCGCGCTCCGCTGGCTGGCGTACGCGACACCTCTCTGGCACGCCGTCGACCTCTGCCGCGCCGCCACGCTCGGCCGCGCACCCGACTTCTCCCTCACCGGCCACCTGCTCTACCTCGCGCTCTGGGCCGGTGCCGGCCTCGCGCTGGCCGCATACCGCTTCCACCGGCGGCTGGGGGTCTGACCGTGATCGCCGCACTCGTACTGCCCCGCCTCACCGCCTCCGGCGGCCGTGTCCTGGCCGTCGCCGGCCGCAACGTCGTCGCGCTGCGCCGCGCCGGCTGGCTGGTGTTCATCTCCGGCGCCATCGAGCCGTTCCTCTACCTGTTCTCGATCGGCATCGGTGTCGGCGCGCTGGTCGGCGACATGCCACTGCCGGACGGCACGGTGGTCAGCTACGCCGCGTTCGTGGCCCCCGCGATGCTCGCCGCGTCCGCGATGACCGGCGCGCTCACCGAGACCACGTTCAACTTCTTCGGCAAGATGAAATTCTGGAAGCTGTACGACAGCGTCCTCGCCACCCCGGTCGGCCCGATGGAGATCGCGTTCGGCGAGCTGTGCTGGGCGATGGCCCGCGGCGCCGTCTACGCCGCGTCGTTCCTGGTCGTCATGATCGCCATGGACCTGACCAGTCCGCTCCGCGCCCTGCTGGCGCTGCCCGCGACCGTGCTGATCGGCTTCACGTTCGGCGCCGTCGGCATGCTGACCGCCACGCTGATGCGCGGCTGGCAGGACTTCGACCTGATCGGCACCATCCAGTTCGCCCTCTTCCTCTTCTCCGGCACGTTCGTCCCGGCCACCGCGTACCCGGCCGCGCTCCGCTGGCTGATCGAAGCCACACCGCTCTACCGCTCCGTCGACCTGATCCGCGCCCTCACCACCGGCACCACCGGCTGGCTCCAGGCCTTCGACATCGCCTACCTCCTCGCCCTGCTCGCCCTCTGCCTGTGGGCCGCTTCCCGCCGGATGAGCCGCCGCCTGCGCAAGTAGAGCGCTCAGGGGCTCCGGCGCGGCTGGAATACCTGTTCGGGGACGTAGACCGCCCGCACCGACTGCGGCGAGAGTGCGTGTATGCCGGTTGGATACTTCTCCTCCTTCGCTGGGCGCGGCTCGCCGGCCGCGGCACTGACCGCTCGCCCGGTGCTCCTGCTCGTCCCAGTGCGGTGGCAACCCGGCGCAGCGGTGGGCCGGCGTGGTTCCTCCGGGCTTGCCCCCGGGTTCCGCGCGGGCTCATGGAGAGGCGTGAACCGCTCCGCGGCGACGGGCGTATTGGTCGCAGTGGATCCTTCCGAGGGGCGAGGGAGAGCACAATGGCGGGACCTGGATCTGTACCTGTGTACATGCCGCCGGGGGCGGTCATTCCCCCCGAGCCGGACGGCCACGAGTACGTGACCGTGGCGGGCCAGCCCAGCCGCCTGGCGACGGCACCGGGTGACGTAGGCACGCAGACCGAGTGGGACGCGTCGACCCTCGAGGGTGCGATCAACTGGCTGGAGACTCACTCGACCTACCTCAGCCAGTCGCTGGTGCCGGGCATGGAGACCGACATCCGCAACTGGCTGACCGGCTCCGGCACCTCGCCGTTCGGCACGTATCCGACCGCGCTCCAGCTAGGGGACCGGCAGCTCGGGCACTACACCACGGCGGACGCGTCGATCCGCGCGATCGCGCGGGAACTGTGGCAGGCGGCGCAGGCGCTGCGGGTGGTACTGGAGCAGTACGAGACCGCGGAGCAGGCGAACGAGCTGAGCGCCGCCGCGTTCGACCAGATCTTCGTGGAACAGAGCGGAACCCGGCCCGGCGGCGGTTCCCCGCCCGATCCCGCGGCTTCGCCGTCTCCGGCCCCGGCGCCTGTCGCGTCGCCGCTGGACCCGTCGCTGCCCGCGCCCGGTGCGCCCGTGGTCAGCTCCGCGGGCGTGGCCCCCGCCGTCCACGTCACCGACACCGCACCCTACGGAGGCTGAGTCCGATGGCGGACAAGTACGGAGTCCAGTCCTGGGAGCAGATGGTCACGCAGATCGTGATCCACGGCAAGCCGGAGAACGTCCGGGCCGCGGCCGCCGGCTGGGACCTGGTGCTGCGGAACCTGACCGACGTGAAGAACAGCCTGGACGACAACGTCAACGATCTCGGAACCACGTGGAAGGGCGAGGCGTACGAGTCGTTCAAGGCGCACATCGGCCGCATCTCGGACAACATCCAAACCGTCTTCGACGACGCGAACAGCATGGGCACCGTGGTCGGCACGCTCAACGAGTCCGCGGACCGCCTCCAGGCCGCCCAGTCCGAGATCCCCATCCCGGCCGGCATGGAGGACGAGATCGCCGCGCTCCGCAACCAGGAACAGGGCGTCGCCGAGGGCGTCTTCGAATCGGTCGCGGTCGGCCTCCTCGGCCTCCCCCTCGGCCCGATGGGCTTCGCCGCAGCCACCGGCGTCGGGGCGCTGCTCTCCGCCACCGGCGCCTTCGACATGCTCAGCGACTGGTTGAACGATCGGACCGACGAGGCCCGGGTGATCTGGAACCGCCTCAACTTCGAGATCGAGGGCCAGGCCGCTCTCACCCCGGCCGGCGTTCCGGTGCAGGCCGATCGGAAGTCTCCGTACACCGGCATACCCGCGCTCGCCACGGCTGGACCCGGCGGTGGCCTCAGTGCCCTGACCGGCGGTGGCGGGGTTGCCGGTGCCACTCCGGCCCTGAGTGCCGAGGCGCCGCAGATCGGCAGCGTCACAGCACCCGGCACCGGCACGTTCGATCCGGCCACGGCCGGCGTGCCTCAGCCCGGCCCGAACGGTGCACCGCCGTCTCTTGGCACCAGTACCGCGGGCTTCGACCCGGACGTCGTCGCCCCTGGCACGGGCTCGATCGACCCGGGCGCGCTCGGCACCGGCGCCCTGGATGCCCGGCCGAGTGGTACCGGCCTGGCCGGAGCTGGCTCCGGCCTCGGCGCCGGTGGCCTCGGCGGTCTCGGTGCCGGCGGTCTCGGTGCCGGCGGCATCGGTAGCCCCGGCACCGGAGCCCTCGGTGCCGGCGGTCTCGGTTCTCCCGGCGGTGGTGCGTCGGCCGGTGGCCTGGGCGGTGCTCTGGTCGGCGGCGGCGCGCTCGGCAAACCGGTCTCCCCGACGCAGGCCGGGATCCCCGGCGTGGGCGCACTGGGTGCCGGTGCCGCGGCCGGGGCCAGCCGCGGCAAGGGCGGCGGCGCCGGTGCGGCCGGCAAACCACTTCTCGCGGGTGGCGCGGCCGGGGGCGCCGCGGCCGGTCGCGCGGGTCTCCCCGGCGTGGCCGGTGTGGCTCCCGCAGGTCAAGGCGCGGGATTCGGCGACGAGGAGCAGCACACCACCTGGCTGACCGAGGACGAGGACGTCTGGGGCACCGCCGGCAGCGCTGCCCCCGGTGTCCTGCGCTGAATCACCACAGCATGTCCCGGCGGCCGGGAGAAACGTCTCTAGACGCCGAGGTAGCGGCTGAGCATCGGGTTGAGCAGCTTGCCGGAAGGGTCGAGGTCGGCGCGGAGGGCCAGGAAGTCGTCGAAGCGGGGGTAGCGGGCGCGAAGCGTGGCCGGGTCGGTGGAGAAGACCTTGCCCCAGTGCGGGCGGGCGCCGAACGGGGCCAGCTGTTCCTCCAGCGCGGTGACGACCGGGGCGACCGCGTCGGCGTCCGGGTGCCAGGTGAAGTGGATCGCGATGCTGTCGTGGCCGTGGCTCGGGCTGAGCCAGAGGTCGTCGGCGGCGATCGTGCGGACCTCGGAGATCTGCAGGACCGGCGCGATCCGGTCGCGGATCGCGTCGACCGCCTCCAGGGCCTCCAGCGCGTGCGTGGCCGGGAGGAGGTATTCGGTCTGCAGTTCGGCGCCGCTGCTCGGGGTGAAGTCGAGGCGGAAGTGGGGAAGGCGCTCGTGCCAGGGGCCGGGGACGCCGCCCTGCTCGGTGCAGTTGACCGCGGACATGCCGGGGACCGGGTGCAGCGGTGTGGTGGCGAGCGTGGCGCCGTGCCAGCGGGTGGGCAGCGGTGCGTCCGACGGGTCGCGCTTGACCCAGATCTGGTTGATCACCGGTCCGGTCCAGTCGGTGAACAGGCTGACCGAGTAGCCCGCGCCCATGATCTCCGCCCAGCCACCGGCAAGGTGTGACCAGGGCAGGCGCTCGTAGACGTACTGTGCGATGTCGAACGTGGGGCGGATGCGCAGCGTGACGTCGACGATGATGCCGAGCGCGCCCAGGCCGACCACGGCACCGGCCAGGCGTGGGTCGCCGTGGCGCAGGTCGAGCAGCTCGCCGTCCGCGGTGACCAGGCGCAGGCCGGTGACGGCGGCGCCGAGGCCGGGGCTGGTCACGCCGGAGCCGTGCGTGCCGGTGGCGACCGCGCCGGCTACCGAGATGTGCGGCAGTGAGGCCATGTTGTGCAGCGCGTACCCGGCTGCGTGCAGGCGCGACGCGAGTTCGCCGTAGCGGACCCCGGCGCTCGCGGTGACCTCGCCGGCCACCGAGTCGATGTGCACGGTCGCGGGCAGCGATGCTACCGAGATCAGGTCACCGTCGGTGTCCGCGATCCGGTTGAACGAGTGGCCGGTGCCGAGCGGGCGCAGCCGGGTGCTCGCGGCCACGGTCTCGCGCAGCTCGTCGAGCGTGCCGGGCGTGTGCAGCCGGGCCGCGCCGAACGTGATGTTCCCGGCCCAGTTGGTGAGCGTCATGCGGCGGCCTCCACCAGGTCGTCGGCGATCGTGGAGATCGTGTCCAGGCCCTCCAGGCGGGCGACCCACGCGGCGGGGAGCGCCTCCTCGCCGTGCCGGGCACCGAGCAGGTTGCCGCAGATCGCGCCGGTCGAGTCGCTGTCACCGGCGTGGTTGACGGAGACGAGCAGCGCGTCGCGGACCCGCTCCGGCTCCTCGGCGTCGAGCGCGGCGTAGACCGCCATGGCCAGCGCCTCCTCCGCGATCCAGCCGAGCCCGATCCGCCCGATGCCGGTGTTACCCGGAGCGTACGGCGTGTCCAGGGCCCGGCGCAGCGCGGTCAGCGTCTCCTCGTGCTCGTCATGGCCGGTCAGCAGCTCGATCGCGCGCTCGGTGGCGGTCCGCACGTCGTCGCCGTCCAGCAGGTGCCGGACGATCGCGGCGAACGTGCCGGCGGCCAGGTAACCGGTCGGGTGGCCGTGCGTGTGTACCGCGCACTCGGCGGCCAGCGCGAACGCGTCCGCCGCACTGATCGACGGGAACAGGCCGAACGGCGCGGAGCGCATGACCGAGCCGCAGCCCTTGGAGTTCGGGTTCGCCGGGTGAGCGAACGTGCCCATCCGGCCGAGTGCGAGTCCGCCGAGGCAGGCGTTGCCGGGTGCGCGCTGCGCGTAGAGGAACGGCTGCGCGGCGAGTCCGGCCGCGTGCTTCGGCGGTCCGAGGCGGCGTTGCGTGTCGTACCAGCGGAGATGGGCTTCGTAGACCGACTTCGGTACGTCGCCGCCGGCGGCGTGGAGCAGGCCCTCGACGGTGAACAGCGTCATCTGGGTGTCGTCGGTGATCAGCGCGAGGCCGTCCCGGGAGAGCATCAGGTCGGTGACCGCGGGATCGCGCTCGAACTCGACCGGGTTGCCGAGCGCGTCACCCACCGCGCCGCCGAGCAGACAACCACGGACCCGGGACCGGTAGGCGTTCATAGGTCCGTGATCCTACGGCAGGGTTGCGCTGACCAGCGATGATCGATCACGGGCGGGTCCGGTTCGATAACCCACGAATCCGGCATTTGCCTCACCGGTTGATGGCGGTGAATGCCGTTACCGGTGCGTGTGCTGGTCCGAGGGGGTGGGAGAGATTGCCTCCGAGGTGCCGGATGGCCGTATTCTCGGCAGCGCATCTGGAGCATCACGGCCGCCGGAACGCGGCCGGGATCGAATCGGCAGGCAATTGACAGGGGGAGTCAGCGGTGAGGCCCACCAGAGCCCGGCGCCGTACCGGCGCGATCCGGTTCGCGGCGGCCGCGCTGGCCGCGATGCTGGCCGGCGGCGGCGCGTTGTTCGTGGCGCCGTCCGCAGCGGTCGCGGCGCCGACGATCGCGGAGCGGCAGAAGTGGTACTTCGACCTGCTCAAGATTCCTGAGGCGCAGCAGATCAGCACGGGCGAGGGGGTCGTGGTCGCGGTCGTGGACTCCGGCGTCGACGCGTCCCACCCCGACCTGCAGGGCAAGGTCCTGCCGGGCAAGGGTATCGGCGGCGAGGCAGCCGATGGCCGTTCGGACCGCGTCGACGGGCACGGCACCGGTATGGCCGGCGTCATCGCGGGCAGCGGTGGCGGTCCCAACCGGATGACCGGGATCGCGCCCGGAGTGAAGATCCTGCCGTACGGCACGGGAACCGTCGAGAACATGGACGTCGGTGCGGAAGGCCTTCGGTGGGCCGCGGACAACGGCGCCAAGGTCGTCAATCTCTCGTGGGGGGCGGACGTCGAGCCGCCGCAGGTCATCCTTGACGCGGTCGAGTACGCGCTCAGCAAGGACGTCGTGATCGTCGCCGCGGCCGGCAACCGGTCGGAGGGCGACACGAAGGTCATCTCGCCGGCTCGGATCCGGGGCGTGATCGGCGTTACCGGCATCGCCTCGGACGGCTCCTTCTGGGATGACCAATCGGTGCAGGGCCGTGGAACCGTTCTTTCCGCACCGGCTCAGGACGTCGTCGGCCCGCAGCCACTCGCGCTCTCGGACAGTGGGTACGGCGTCGGTAACGGCACCAGCTCCGCCGCAGCGATCGTGTCCGGCGTAGCGGCCATGGTCCGGGCGAAGTACCCCGACCTGGATGCCGCGAACGTGATCGAACGGCTGATCCGTACCGCGGACGACAAGGGTCCGCAGGGCTGGGACGAGCAGTACGGCGACGGCATCGTCAACCCGGTCGCGGCACTGACCGAGGACGTCCCGGCGGTGAGCCGCAACCCGCTCCTGCCGGACGAGGACGAGACCGGCGACGCCACCGAGGCCGCGCCGGCGCCGGGGGACAGCGACGGCGAGATCGGCGGCAACACGGTCGCGTTGATCGGCGGTGGTGTCTGCCTGCTCGTGGTGGTCCTGGTGGTCGTGCTGATCGTCGCGTCCCGCAACAAGCGGCGGCCGGGCCCGCCGATGCCGGTCGGCACGCCGGGACCGTATCCGCAGCAGCCGGGCCCGTACCCGGGACAGCCAGTGCCGTACCCGCAGCAGGGCGGCTACCCACCGCAGGCGCCGGGCTATCCGCCCCAGCAGGGGTATCCGCCCCAGCAGGGCTATCCGCCCCAGCAGGGCTATCCGGGCGGCCCGCCGCAGTACCCGCCGGGGCCGCAGTACCCACCGCACGGCGGCTGACCGAGCGCCCGCACGGAACGAGTAACGGAACAACGGGGAGGAAGACGAGATGGCAGAGAAGCAAGGGTCGGGGCAGGAGGTGACTCCGGTCTTCATCCCGCCGCCGCTGCCGGGCACACCGCTGCCGCCGATGGTCGGGTTCTGGGTGTCGGACGACGCCAACGCGTCGTCCCGGCCGACCGAGATCAACGCCACCGCCGGCGACCCGGGGCTCAACACGGAGTGGGACGCGGACAGCCTGGACGGTGCGATCCGCTGGCTGGAGGAGCACGCGCGGTACCTCGGCGATCGCCTGGTGCCCGCGATGGGTGACGACATCGGCAGCTGGCTGACCGGTCCGGCCTCGGCGGGCGGGAAGTCGCCGTTCGGCACTTACCCGGCAGCGACGGAGATCGCCCAGCGGCACGTCAGCCACTATCGGACCGCGGAGCAGTCGGTGCGGACGATCGCGGAGGAGTTGCTTCAGGCAGCCGAGTCGCTGCGGCGGGTCAAGGAGCAGTACGAGACGGCCGAGCGGGCGAACCAGATGTCCGCGAAGGCGTTCGAGGAGGTGTTCGCCTCGGAGGCGCAGACGGGTCAGTACGGCAGCGGCACCGGCACCGGATACCCGCCGGCCACCACCCCGGCCTCGTACCCGAGCAGCGGCACGTCCCCGTCCGGCGACTCGGGATACGGAGGCTAGGCGATGGCACGGAACTGGGGCGAGGAGTCCTGGGAGAACATCGTCAACCAGGTCGTGATCGACGGCCGGCCAGGCGACCTCCGGACCGCGGCGCTCGGCTGGGAGGCGGTGCTGCGCAACCTGAACACGGTGAAGACCAGCCTGGACCAGAACGTCGCGGAGCTGGGCACGGTGTGGAAGGGCGAGGCGTACGAGGCCTTCAAGAAGCACATCGAGACGATCTCCAAGAAGATCCAGCACGTCGCGGACGAGGCGAACGGCGACGGCCAGGGTGGGGTCGTCACCAGCCTCAACAAGACAGCGGACGACCTGCACGCGGCGCAGGAGAAGATCCCGGTCCCGATTGCCATGCAGCCGGAGGTGATGCAGGCGCGCGACGCGCACCTGGCGATCCCGCTCGGTTCGTTCGAGAACGCGATCAAGATCGACATTGCCGGCGCGGCCGGGGTCTACCGGGACATCGGCAACTTCTTCACCGGCGGGTTGGCGCAGAAGGCCTGGACCGCGGTGCAGGACGCGCTCACCAACGGCAGCGACGAAGCCCGCGAGCACTGGGAGCGGCTGAACGGGCAGGTCTCCGACACCGCCGGCGTGACACCGACCGGAACGCCAGTCGGAACCCAACGTGAAGCCCCCTATGGCGACGTGCCGCTCGGCGGCTCCGGCCCCGGGGGTGGCGTCGGTGGTGTCCCCGGTGGTGGTGGCATGGGTGGAGGGGCGCCCAAGATGGGTGGTGCGCCGTCCGGTATCGGTGGCTTCGACCCGACCGGTGGCAGCCCGATCGACACGAACACCGGCTTCACCCCCTACACGCCGCCGATCAACGACGGCACCAGCGGCTTCGATCCGGAGGCCGGGACCGGGTTCACGCCCGGCGGCGGTTCGGACTTCAGCCCGGGCACGCCGGCCGGTACCGGCTTGGCCGGCGCGGGCGGCGGTCTCGGCGCCGGTGGCCTCGGGCCGAGCGGGCTCGGGTCCGGCGGTCTCGGCACCGGTGGCCTCGGTGCCGGTGGCGGTCTCGGTTCGGCCGGTGGCCTCGGCGCGGGCGGTGCCGGTGGCATTCCCGGCGGCGGCGCGCTCGGCAAGCCGGTCAACGGCGCCGCGCTGGCCGGCATGGCCGGAATGGGCGGCATGGGCGCCGGCGCCGGTGCGGGCGCGAGGGGTGCGGGCAAGGGCGGCGCCGGCAAGGGCGGCAAGCCGATGCTCTCCGGTGGCGTGGCCCCGGGCACCGGCGCGGGCAAGGGCGGCGCCGGTCGCGCGGGCATGGCCGGGATGGCCGGTGGCGGCGGCCACGGCGCCGGGTTCGGCGGCGACGAGGAGCGCAGCACCTGGCTCCAGGAGGACGAGGACGTGTGGGGCGGCGGCGACGCGGCCCCGGGCGTGCTGCGCTGACCTGCCGAATCACGAAACGGCGGGGCCGGCGGCCCCGCCGTTTCCACGCGCGCGGACCAGGCGGACGGCCGGTGACCCGCGGAGATGACGCCGGCTGAGGACCGGCCGGCGGACAACGGTGATCCGGCGGCCGAGTCGGTCGTGTAGCACGACAGATCTCGCTGAGATCTCCGTCACGTGACAGCACGGGCGGCGGGGAGGCACGCCTCCCCGCCGCCCGTGGCGATGTGGATCTCGTCGTTTGATGATCACAAATGGTGATCCGGGTGGCACGCTGTGTGTGCCGAGCGCACCCGAAAACCATTAACGTCGATACGTAATGTACGTTTCCGCAGGTCAAACGGTGGGGCGGGCGGGACTCGAACCCGCGACCGAGGGATTATGAGTCCCCTGCTCTAACCGGCTGAGCTACCGCCCCGGCGCGGGGATCGTATCCCGTACGCCTGTGCCCCGGCCACCGGCAATCGGCCGGGACCGGCCTTCTTTGATCAAGCGATACCAGGTCTATATCGGCGGAATATCGGTTAAACGGAGATCAACCGGCCGTCCTTCTTCGCCGAATCGTCCGGGCCGTCCGAGCGGCCTGGTGTGCGCCGGGGTGGCCGGCCCGGCCACCGGACCCGGTCGCCGAGGTCGTGCACCAGCGCCGGGACCGGCAGCGAGCGGACCACGACAGTGTCCAGCGGCACGCCGACCGCGACCGCGGTGCCCAGCTCGGCCAGGGTGACCGGCGGTACGACCGCGAGCGCGGAGAACGTGGCGGCCAGCACCACGCCGGCCGAAGTGATCACGCAGCCGGTGATGATCGGGCCGCGGAGCACCGCGGTGTCGATCCAGGTGACCCGCGGCCGCTTCTCGACCGCGCCGGCCACGCGTGTCCAGAGCCGGGAGTCCGCCGTGGTGCCGCGGGCCGGCGGGCGGCGCGGCCAGAACGCCCAGCGGCCGCCGAGCAGCAGCGCGGGGAGGAGCGGGATCATCGCGATCAGCGTGGCGGCGACGCCGACCGCGGAGATCGGGCCGAGCGCGCGGTTCGAGTTCCGGCCGGACGGGAGCAGGCGGAGCCGGGCTGCGATCACCGCAACGCCCGCACAGGCCGGAATTCGCCGCCGCCAGACGCGACGCGCCCACCCGGCCGTCGGGTTTCCGGGGCTCGGCCCCGGAGCGGGGCATACGAGAGAGGCCACCCGGCTCGCGTTTTCTGCGGGCAGGGTGGCCTCTGGACTCTCGCTCCCCCGATTGGACTCGAACCAATAACCTGCCGGTTAACAGCCGGCTGCTCTGCCAATTGAGCTACAGGGGATCGTGCACCGCTCGGGCTTCGGATCTCTCCGCTCCCTGGCGACGGACACAACCTTACATGACCTCCTGGGGGGTTCTGCCACCGGGTTACCTGACGAGGGAGTGCCAGGTTTTCGGACATTTCAGTGACTAACGCACACGGGGGCATGGCGCGGGGGCAGGATGGGTACGTACCCCGGCAGCAACACACGACAGGCGCGACAGCGCGGCCGGAGGGCAGCGCTGCGTCAAGGCACGAGAGGAGCCGCCACCATGCGCGGAAAGCTTCTGTTCATCGGCGGGCTGGCCGCGGGGTTCGTCCTGGGCGCCCGCGCCGGCCGGGAGAAGTACGAGGAGCTGCGGGTGCAGGCCCGCAAGGTTCTGGACCACCCGACCGTGCAGGAGGCCGCCGGCGTCGCGCAGGCGCAGGCGAACCGGCTGTACAGCGAGGGCAAGGACAAGCTGGCCAACAGCAAGCTCGGCGAGAAGCTGTCGACCACCGGCAGCACGTCGGCCGGCAGCACGACGACCAGCACCCCCACCTCCTCGATCACCGCGACCGACGACACGTTCGCGGGCTCCCGGAGCAGCAACTCCACCTACTGATCGCGACACGGAGAAGGCCCCCGGTGCGAACCGGGGGCCTTCTCCGTGTGCGGGGAAGCTACTTCTTGTCGCGCACCTTGCGGTCGTCGCGCAGCTCCAGGAACGGCTCCTTGTCCGCCGGTGTCCCGGACGCGATCGCCCGCCGCCGTTCCAGCTCCGCGTCGAACTCCGCGCCGAGCAGGATCGCGATGTTGGAGATCCACAGCCAGACCAGGAAGACGATGATGCCGGCCAGCGTGCCGTACGTCTTGTTGTAGGACCCGAAGTTCGCCACGTAGAAGCCGAACGCGGCCGAGGCGACCACCCAGAGCAGCACCGCCATGATGCCGCCCGGTGTGACCCAGCGGAAACCGCCGGTCTTCGCGTTCGGCGAGGCCCAGTAGAGCACCGCGAACATCAGGCTCACGATCACCAGCAGCACCGGCCACTTCACGATGCTCCAGGTGGTGACCGCGGCGTCGCCGAGCCCGATCGCGGAGCCCACGGTCTCGGCCAGCCCGCCGGTGAAGACCACGATCACCGCGCAGGCGACCAGCATGATGCCGACCAGTGCGGTGACGCCGACCCGGATCGGCAGCGTCTTCCAGACCGGGCGGCCCTCCGGCACCTCGTAGATCGAGTTGGACGCGCGCATGAACGCGCCCACGTACCCGGACGCGGACCAGAACGCACCGGCCAGACCGAGGAGCGCGATCAGCCCGGACGACGTGTCGGCGGCGCTGAGCTGTCCCGCCATGCTGTCCAGGATGTCGCCGGTCTCGGTCGGCAGCAGCGGCTTGATGCTGTCCACCACGCGGGTGAGCGTGTCGTCGCCGAGCAGGCCGAGCACCGCGGCGAGCACCAGCAGGCCCGGGAAGATCGACAAGACGCCGTAGTAGGTCAGCGCCGCGGCCCAGTCCGTCAGGTTGTCGTCCTGGAACTCGGTCACGGTTCGCTTGATCGCGTTCCAGAGCGAGTTGCCGCTCAGCTGGGCCGGGCTGTCCGGTCCCTCCTCCGGCGATGCGGGCGATTCGTCCGCCGGCTTGGTGCCCTGCTCATCGTGTTTGTCCGTCTTTGCGTCGTTACCATGCCGGTGCAACAGCGACATCGCCGTCCTCCCTCTCCGCGTACCTCCCCTCTGACTGCCCTGAGCAGCGAAAATCTAACCCTCGCCGGGACCGTGCCGACCTGATCGGGCATGACCCGAGTTTCGCGGACCGTGGTGGCCGCAGCGTGCGCCATGCTGTTCGCGGTGCTGGCCGCCGGCCTGCTGCCGGCTGCCGGCGCGCTCGGCTCCGGCCTGTCGTCGCTGGTCACGCTCGCGGTGGCGGGCGTCGCCACGGTGCTCTGCGCGCGGGCCGCGCGCCGGGCCGGGCACCGCCGCAGCCGCGCCTCCTGGAGCCTGCAGGGCGCCGCGTGCGTGGCCTGGTCGTTCGGCCCGGCCAGCTGGGCCTGGCAGGATCTGGTCGAGCAGGCGCCGCCGATGCCGTCCCCGCTGGTCGTCGGCGCCCGGATGACGTTCTTCGCGCTGCTGTTCGCGGCGGTCTGGACCACGTCCCGCGCGGTCGGGGTGCGGGCCCGGCTGCGGATGGCCCTGGACGGCGTGGTCGCGGCCGCGGCGGTCTTCATCGTGGCGTGGGGGACGTTCTTCGAGGAGATCTGGCTCCAGGCCGGGCAGGACCGCCTGTACGTCGCGTGCGGCCTCTGCTACGTACTCGGCGACATGGTCCTTCTGATCTTCTGGATCGTGCTGGTGCTGACCGAGTTCCCGGCCGGTGAGCGGCGCGGCCCGTTGCTGATGGTGGCGTCCCTGGTCACCGTCATGCTGGCGGACACCGCGTTCACCTACCTGGTGCTGCACGAGGGACGCCCGTTCGGTGCGATCAACCCCGGCGTCTGGACGCTCGCGATCGGGCTCTACGGGATGGCCGCGCTGGTCTACCGCGGAGGTGACACGCCCCGCCGGGAGCCGGTGGCCGGCTCCCGCTTCGCGATCTACGGTCCCTACCTGCCGATCGTTCCCACCGCGATCTTCTGCGGCTTCCAGATCGCGGCCGGGCGCACGCCGGACGGAGCCGCGAACATGGGTCTCATCGTGCTGTTCGCCGCCGTGCTGGTCCGTCAGGTGGTGGTGCTCGGCGAGAACCGGCTGTTGCTGCGCCGGCTGGCCGGCAGTGAGAGCGTGCTGCGCTACAAGGCCACCCATGACTCGCTCACCGGGCTCGGCAACCGCGCCAAGCTCACCGCGCGCCTGCGCGAGCTGCTGCCGGCGCCGCCCGCCCGGATCAGCCTGATCTTCCTGGACCTGGACGACTTCAAGGAGGTCAACGACAGCCTCGGCCACGTCGCCGGCGACACCGTGCTGACCACGGTCGGGCGGCGGCTGACCGGCGTGCTGCGGCGTACCGACACCGTGGTCCGGCTCGGCGGCGACGAGTTCGCGGTGCTCCTCGAGGACTTCGACGGCGATCCCCGGGCGCTCGCCCGGCGCATGCTGGAGACGTTCCAGGAGCCGTTCGAGCTGGACGGCCGGCGGATCGCGCTCGGCGCCTCGATCGGCCTGGTCGAGGTGGCCGCCGGCGATCTACGCGACGCGATGGAGGTGCTCCGGGACGCGGACGTCGCCATGTACGCGGTCAAGCGCGCCGGCAAGAACAACGTGCAGCTGTTCAACCCGGGCATGCACCACACCACGTCCGAGGAGCTGGAGCTGCGGGCGGACCTGGTCACCGCGCTGGACACCGGCGCGCTGCACGCGGCGTACCAGCCGATCTGTCACGCGGCGACCGGCGAGATCCGTGGCTTCGAGGCGCTGGCCCGCTGGACGCATCCGGTGCGCGGGCCGATCCGCCCGGACCGGTTCATCGCGATCGCGGAACGCGCCCACCTCAGCCGGCGCATCACGTCGTTCATGCTCGACCGCGCGCTGAGCGACCTGCGCTCGTGGATCGACGCGGGCGCGTCGCCCGCGCTCAAGGTGACGGTGAACATCGGCGCGGCCGAGCTGGGCGACCCGTCGCTGCCCGGCCGCCTCGTCGACGCGCTCGCGCGGGCGAACCTGGCCGGCGAGAACCTGGTCGTCGAGATCACCGAGACCGCGCTGATGGACGACGACCCGGACCACGTGCTGGCCGCGATCCGCCGCATCCAG
This sequence comes from Catenuloplanes indicus, assembly GCF_030813715.1. Classification (NCBI taxonomy): domain Bacteria; kingdom Bacillati; phylum Actinomycetota; class Actinomycetes; order Micromonosporales; family Micromonosporaceae; genus Catenuloplanes; species Catenuloplanes indicus. The sequence goes on along the minus strand of NZ_JAUSUZ010000001.1, from coordinate 3,167,999 downwards.
TCGCTCGGCATCGACCTCGCGATCGACGACTTCGGCACCGGCTATTCGTCGCTGGCCCGCCTGAGCCGCTTCAACGTCGAAGCCCTGAAGATCGACAAGCTGTTCGTCGGTGATCTCGGGACGCCGCGCGGCCGCGACATGATCACCGCGTTGATCGCGCTGGCCCGCTCCTGTGGCATGGTCACGGTCGCCGAGGGCGTCGAGGAGCCGTTCCAGCGGGACGCGCTGCGCGACCTCGGCTGCGACTTCCTCCAGGGCTACCTGCTGTCCCGGCCGGTCCCGGCCGCGGACGTGTTGCCGCTGCTGGCGGCGAAGGTCTGACGAGCAGAAGCCATTTTCCCGCTTCCGGCGCGGTGCGGTCCGCACGCTCCCGCGGGCACCGGTCGTCGCTGGCGCTCCTCCCTGCCGGTCCCGGCGTGGCCGGGAAGGGACCCGGCCCGGTCACGGCAGGGGAAGATCCCGGGGCGGGCGGTAGGTCCAGTCGCGGTCCGCGTCGGTGATCGGGCGCAGCACCCGGGCGGGCACGCCGCCGGCGACGACCATCGGCGGCACGTTCGCGGTGACCACGGCGCCGGCCGCGATGACCGAGCCACGCCCGACGGTCACGCCGGGCAGGATGACGGCACCGGCGCCGATCCACACGTCGTCCTCGATCCGGACCGGCGCGGAGAACTGGGTGCCGTCGTGGCGGATCTCCGGGTGCACCGGGTGACCGGTCGCGGTGATCGTCACGTTCGGCGCGAACATCACCCGGTCGCCGACGACGATCTCACCGTCGTCGACCAGCGTGAGATTGACGTTCACGTAGACGTCGTCACCGAGATGGGTGTACCGGCCGTAGGCGACCCGGATCGGTGGCTCGACCCAGACCCGTTCGCCGACGCTGCCGAGCAGTTCGCGCAGCAGCCGGTCCCGCTCGGCGGTCTCCCGGGGCCGGGTGGCGTTGAATTCGTGCGCGATCTCCTTGCCGCGGACCCGCTCCTCCGCCAGGCCGTCCAGCCCGGGGTCGGCGTCCCGGTAGAGCTCCTGGCTCGCGATCCTCCGGCGTACCTCGCGCTCGCGCTCGTCCATCGGCGTCCCCTCGATTCGGCGATCTTCGCAGTTCACAACCTAGAACAGGACAGGCGATCGGTGAGAGACAGGTGATTTAGCCGATTCGCCGGACCGGCCACCGAGCGCACTCTTATCGATGTCCTTCGAAGTCATCGAGGCAGGGAGTACAGCGACGTGCACAAGCCACGACTTCTGAGCGCGGCCGTCCTCGCGCTCGCGCTGACCGGCGGGCTGCTCGCCGGTGCCGGGCCGGCGTCCGCGGCCGACAGTCCGTACGAGCGGGGCCCGGACCCGACGAACGCGAGCGTGGAGGCGGTCCGCGGGCCGTTCGCGACCGCGGAGATCGGCGTGTCCTCGCTGCTGGTGAGCGGCTTCGGCGGCGGCACCGTCTACTACCCGACCAGCACGGCCGAGGGTACGTTCGGCGCGGTGGTCATCTCGCCCGGGTTCACCGCGTACCAGTCGAGCATCGCCTGGCTCGGGCCGCGACTCGCCTCGCAGGGCTTCGTGGTCTTCACCATCGACACGCTCACCACGCTGGATCAGCCGGACTCGCGCGGCCGTCAGCTGCTGGCCGCGGCCGACTACCTGACCGGGTCCAGCGTGGTGCGGAGCCGGATCGACCGGTCGCGGGTCGCGGTGATGGGCCACTCGATGGGTGGCGGTGGCTCGCTGGAGGCGGCGCGCAGCCGCCCGGCCCTGCAGGCCGCGATCCCGCTGACCGGGTGGAACACCACCAAGACCTTCTTGACGGTACGGGTGCCGACGCTGATCATCGGCGCGGACGGTGACACGGTCGCGCCGGTGGCCACGCACTCGGAGCCGTTCTACAGCGGGCTGCCGTCGTCGGCGGACAAGGCCTACCTGGAGCTGAACGGCGCCACGCACTTCACGCCGAACTCGTCGAACACCACGATCGCGAAGTACAGCATCGCCTGGCTGAAGCGCTGGGTGGACGACGACACTCGGTACACGCAATTCCTCTGCCCCGGTCCCAGCCTGAGCCTCAGCGTCGAGGAGTACCGCAGCACCTGCCCCTTCTAAACCGAAATATCACCTTATAGGCTTGGCGTGCCGTACATTTGTGCGACACGCCGCGCCTCTTCCTGGTTTTCCCGCCGCGAGGTTGTACCTTGCTCGGATGGCGCAGACCAGCACGCCAGACGCGCGGCTCGCCCGGCTCCGCGGCCCGGTGGCCCCCCGCCGGCACAATGCCCGCACGATCGCGGCGCTCACCGGGAACCCGGGCTGTGACCGCCGCGCGGTCATGGACGGCGCGGGCGTGGACAAGATGAAGGTCGCCACGCACATCGGCTTCCCCGGGCGCTTCGGCCAGTCGTCGTTCGCGATCGTCCGCGGCAACGTCTTCGAGGCGCGGCTGAAGGCGAACGAGGGCGCCGAGCTCGTCGGCCTCCTCGGCGTCGATGTCCCGAAATATCTTGACCTGTCCGGCGGGCCCAAGGCCTCGAACGAGGAGCGCTACGCCCGCACCCTCGAGGCGCTGCGCGACAACCCGGACACGCTGCTCGACCACCCGATGCTGCGGCTCGCCGTGGCCGGCAAGCACGTCTACCTGGAGCCCGACCTGGTCGCGTTCCAGCTCGACGACCGCTACCACATCGTGGAGATCAAGTCGTTCCCGGTGATCGACGAGCAGGCCGACCCGGGCAAGGTCTCGGCCGCCGCCACCCAGGCCGCGGTCTACGTGCTGGCGCTGCGCGAGGCGCTCGCCGAGGCCGGCCGCGACCGGGACGCGGTCTCCCACGAGGTGCTGCTGGTCTGCCCGAAGGACTTCTCCAACCAGCCGATCGCCAGCATGATCGACGTGCGCCGCCAGCTCGGCGTGCTGCGCCGGCAGCTGTCCCGGATGGCCGGCATCGACCAGCTGCTCGACCGGCTTCCCGAGGGCATCTCGTTCGACCTGCGCGTCGGCGACGACGGCGAGCCCGCGCGCGACCCGGAGGCGCTCAAGGCCGACGTCGCGGCCGTGCCCGCCCGGTACGCGCCGGACTGCCTGGCCACCTGCGAGCTGTCGTTCTTCTGCCGCAGCGAGGCGCGCACGTCCACCGCCGTGCTCGGCCGGTCGGTGCGCGAGGAACTCGGCGGCATCGAGGACGTGCAGACCGTGCTGGGGCTGGCCAGCGGCCGGATCGAGCCGGAGCCGGAGCAGGCCGAGGCCGCGGCGATGCTCCAGGCCGCCTATCGGCTGCGCGCGGAGCTCGTGCCGTGAGCACGCTCACCGCGCTGGCCAAGGCGCAGGCGGTCGCGGCGGGCCGAGCACAACCGATCGCCACGGTACGGCACGCGTACCTCTCGGACCTGCCGCTGGTGTTCATCCCGCTGACCATGGCCGGTGAGGCGAACGCGCCGCTGGCCGCCATGGTCGGCACCGACGAGGACCGGCCGGAGCTGCTGATCGTGCCGCAGCCCCGGGACCGCGCGCAGCGCTTCGAGTTCGCGGCCCGGCTCGCCGAGATCCTGCTGCCGTACGTGGAGGGCTTCTGCGGCGCGACCGAGGCGGTGCCCACCGACCGTAAGCGGGACGTGCGCTACCGCTACCTGGAGGCGCCGCAGATCCTCGTGCCCGCGCCGGCCGGTATCGGCTTCATCCGGCTGTTCGGCCGGTCCACCCGCTTCCGGCGCACCGACGGCGACTATCCGGTGCACCCGGACGTACCGTTGCTGGGTCGTTGGCTGACGTTCTTCGCGGACCGGGCCGAGCAGCCCGGCTCGTCCATGCTGCTGCCGATGACCGACCTGCTCGCCGCGCACTGGGCCACCGGCCAGAGCGGGCACGAGGACGCGCACCTCGGGTCGCTGGTCAACTGGATCGCACCACCGCCCGGCAGCACCGGCGCCGCGGCCGCGCGGCTGGCCGAGGACCCGGAGGTGTGCCCGCCGGCCGGCCCGGCCACCGACCCCGGCTTCGACAACGACGTGCTCGGCCCCGCGATGGACGTCTACCGGGCCGCCACCGAGGCGGACGATCCGGAGGCGGAGCGTGCGGCGTACCGGCAGCTGGAGGACCTGCTGCGTGGCCAACTCGCGTCGACCTGGGACCTGATGTGGCGCGGGCTGCGGGTGATGCGGGCGATGCCGCCCGGCGCGTCGGTGGACGGCCGCTGGGCCCAGGACCGCGACGTGTTCAGCGACTTCTCGCTCTACGTGCAGGGCGGCGGCGCACCGCAGGCCCGGCGGGACGGTGCGGTCGCGGCCGCCACCCGGCTGCACAAGCTGGAGCGCGCCGGCCAGTCGTACGCGATCGAGCGCGCGTTCGACGACCCGCTGATCATGGCGGAGCACCGGCTGGGCGGCGAGGCGTTCGTCGGTGAGGTCACGCTGTCCGCGCCGGCCCGGGTCGACGACACCGGCAAGCGCCCGGTGCTGCGCCCGCGGATCCAGGTGGTCACCACGGACCCGGTGCTGTTCACCGAGGGCACCACGCTGGTCTCGCCGTCCCGGCAGGCGCAGCGGGCCCGCGTGGTGTTCGTGACGCCGGTCGAGGAGGGCGACAAGACCGAGGTGGTGCTGGAGCTGTCCGGCGGCATGGGCCGCGGGCTGACCGCGCCGCCCGGCAGCGTGCCCGAGGTGGGGGAGCGGATCTGCTACACCAGCCTCAGCCTCGGATACGCGCCGCCGGGCACGTTCCCGTCGCGCGAGGAGACGCCGTGGACGCACGGCGGCCCGCCGCAGTACTCGATCGCGGACGACCCGCTGGACCAGGGCGACCACGCGGCCGCGGAGGACTGGTCGTGACCTCGCCGGGCAAGGCCGCCAACGCGGTCGTCGACGCGGTCCTGGCCGACCTCGGCACCGGCTCGCACCGTGGCGTGGTGGTCGACTCGCCGCCCGGCGCCGGCAAGTCCACGCTGGTGGTCAAGGCCGCGCAGGTGCTGGCGAGGGCCGGTGAGCAGCTGATCGTCATCGCGCAGACTAACGAGCAGGTCGACGACCTGATCGACCGGCTCGCCACCGCGGCGCCGGAGCTGCCGATCGGTCGCCTGTCGGCCGGTGACTACCGGGCGTCCGAGCGCGTGGCGCAGCACCGGTCGGTCACGGTCGGCGCCAAGATCGGCGATGTGAGCCAGGGGTCGGTGATCATCGCCACGGCCGCGAAGTGGGCCACGGTCGGCGACGGCTCCTGGGGCTGGGCGATCGTGGACGAGGCGTACCAGATGCGCTCGGACGCGCTGCTGCGTGTGGCGTCCCGGTTCTCCCGCGCGCTGTTCGTCGGCGACCCCGGCCAGCTCGACCCGTTCTCCACCGTGGAGTCGGCCCGCTGGACCGGCCTGACCTGGGACCCGATGCTCAGCGCGGTCTCCGTGCTGCTCCGCCACAACCCGGACCTGCCGGTGCACCGGCTGCCGGTCTCCTGGCGGCTGCCCCCGTCCGCGGCCGAGGTGGTCGCGCCCGCGTTCTACCCGTTCACCGGCTTCCGCGCCGGCACGTCGCCGGGTGACCGCTCGCTGGTGCTGGACACCGGATCCGGCGCGGACCCGATCGGCGCGGCCGTGGCGCAGGCCGCCGCGACCGGCTGGGCGCTCTACGAACTGCCGGCCCGGCACACGCTGCGCACCGACGGCGAGGCTGCGGCCGCGTGCGCCGCGCTCGCGCTGCGCGTGCTGGAGGCCGGTGCGGTCGCGGTCTCCGAACGCTCCCGGGACGGCGCCCCGGTGGACGCGACCCGGATCGCGATCGGCACCGCGCACCGCGACCAGGCCGCGGTGATCCGCAACCTGCTGCGCGGCACGCCCGGCGAGACCATCACGGTGGACACCGCGAACCGGCTGCAGGGCCGGGAGTACGACGTGACCGTGGTGCTGCACCCGCTCTCCGGCCGCCGCGACGCCACCGCGTTCCACCTGGAGTCCGGCCGGTTGTGCGTGCTCACGTCCCGCCACCGGCACGCTTGCATCGTGGTGGCCCGGGCCGGCATCCCGGACCTGCTGGACGCGCATCCGTCGACCGATCCGGTGCACCTCAACGTGCCGGTCAGGTTCCCGGACGGCTGGGAGGCCAACCACTCGATCCTGGCTCACCTCACCGCGCACCGGGTGATCGCGCCGCGCTGAGGCCGTGCACCGCGATCGCGCCGCGCGGCTATGACCGGCGTCACAGAGCGTACGCGGCGGGTCAAGTCGTGGTCGTGGATGTTTCTCCCGTCCGCCGGACTAGGAAAAGCCGGAAATGTCCGGGTTTCGGGTGATGCGGGGAAAAGCGCGAGCCGGGCCGGACCTGTAGCCTGCCATGGGGTCCGCGATCGGTCCCGGCACACTTTCCAGGCACCGGCGGAGGAGGGGACGCGGGTGAGCGACGCACGCCCTGCCTTCCGGCGCGTGCCGGCGGACATGTTCGCCTTCACCACCACCGAGCGGGCCGACCTGCACACCGCGGTCATGCAGGTGTTCGGCGAGGCCGCCGAGCGGCTCCGCGCCGCGCTGACGTTCGACGAGGTGCTGGCCGGCCTGCCCGAGACCGGGTGGTACGAGCCGGTCTCCGACGAGTCCCTGGAGTACACGCTCGGCGCGCTGCACAAGCACGGCCTGGTCGACCGCGCCCAGAACCACGCCGCCCACTACGCCTCCGCCGCGGAGTACGAGCGGCGCAACCTGCACTACTCGCTGAGCCGCAAGGGCGAGGCGGCGTACCAGGGCCTGCTGCTCGCGCTCGACCTGCTGGACGGCTCCGGCGCGCTGCAGACCTCGGTGCTCGACGCGATCGCGGCCCGGCTCGGCGAGCTGGACGCGCTGCTCGGCGACGAGGGCGCGGACGACCGGCGGATCCACACCGCACTGACCGAGCTGGAGGGTCACCTCACCGCGCTGCGGTCCGGCGTGGTCCGGTTCAACGGCCGGCTGCAGCGCCTGCTGCGCGACGAGGGCGCTGACCCGGCCGTGTTCCAGGAGCTGAAGCAGGCCACGATCGCGTACCTGACGGACTTCGTGACAGACCTGGACACCCGCCGGCTCACCGTGGCCGACGCGGTGGCCCGGATCGAGGAGCGCGGCGTCGAGGTGCTGCACGTCCGGGCGCTGCGCGGCGCGGATCTGCCGGTGCTGCCCGGCCGGCCGGACCCGGCACCGCACTTCCTGGAGCGGCGTGCCGCTCGGTGGGCCGCGCTGCGCGAGTGGTTCCGGCCGGCCGGCGGTGGGCGCGCGCGAGTGGAGGAGCTGGCCGACACCGCGCGCGCCGCGATCGTGGCGCTGATGCGCGCGCTGGAGCGGTTCAGCGACAGTCGCCGGCGCGGGTCCAGCACGGCCGCGGACTTCCGCACGCTGGCCCGCTGGTTCTCCGCCGCGGAGACGGACGAGGCCGCGCACGAGCTGTGGGCGGCCGCGACCGGGCTGTGGTCCGCGCGGCACACCCACCTGGCGCCGGACGATCCGACCGCGGTCGGGCCGGGCACGTCCTGGTTCCGTGCGCCCGGCGTGCACGTCTCACCGCTGTTGCGCACGCACGGGCAGTCCGACCGCGTCTCGCGTACCGCGCGGGTGCGGGACACCACGGAGATCCGCGAGCAGCGCCGGCAGCGTGCGCTGCGCGAGCGGCTGGAGCTGGAGGAGGCGTGGTCGCGGCTGGCCACGCCCGGCCCGGTGCGGCTGTCCGCGTTCGCCCGGCTCGACCAGGGCAGCTTCTCGCGTCTGCTGGAGCTGCTGGCCCGCGCGCTGACCGTGCCGGCCCGGGACGGCGAGCGGCGCGCGTCCACGGCGGACGGCCGGCTGGTGGTGGTGCTGCTCCCGCCGCCCGACCACCACCTGGCCTACCTGCGCACCGCGCGCGGCGTGCTGGTCGCGCCGGACTTCATCGTCTCGATCAGCGAGTCCCGCCCGGGCCAGGCCGCACCGGTTCCACTGCGCACCGACTTCCGCCGCGAGGCGACCGCGTGACCGATCTGCGATCGGAGCTCGACCGGCAGCGCGGCACCGAGCGGGCGCAGGCGATCCGCGCGCTGCTGGCCCGGCCGCTGCTCACCCGCGCCGCCGACCCGGAGGACTTCTTCCTGGTCGCGCGGCACGCGGCCGAGCTGGTGCCGTGGTTCGACGAGCACACCGGCTGGCGGCTGTCCGTCGAGGCCCGGCAGGGCTACGCCCGGCTGGCCAAGGTCTCCGCGCGCCCGGACGGCACCCGGCCGGCCCGCCGCCTGCGCGGCAACCGGGACCCGTTCGACCGCCGGCGGTACGCGTTGTTCTGCGTGCTCGCCGCGGAGCTGCTCACCGGCCAGGTCACCACGATCGGCATCCTGGCCGGCCGGCTGACCCAGGCCACCGTGGTCGAGCCGGCGATACCCACGTTCGACAGCGCCAGCCGTGAGGACCGGCGCGCGTACGTGGACGCGCTGCTGCTGCTCGAGCGGTTCGGCGTGCTCACCGCGACCGACGGCAGCACCGACGCCTACCTGGAGCACACGGACGCGAAGGTGCTCTACCGGGTGGACGCGACGCGGCTGGCCCGGCTGCTCGCGGCGCCGCAGTCCCCGTCCCGGCTGCCCGGACCGGACCTGTCCGCGCTGGTCCGCGAGGACCGCGCGGACGACGACCCGGACCGGCTGCGGCACTCGCTGGTCCGCCGCCTGCTCGACGACCCGGTGGTCTACTTCGACGAACTGCCCGAGGCCGAGCGGGCGTACGCGACCGGTGTCCCCGGCCGCCGGGCGATCCGGGCCGCGATCGAGGAGGCCGGGCTGCAGCTGGAGGAGCGCGCCGAGGGTCTGCTCGCGATAGACCCGGACGCGGTCGCCACGGACGAACGCTTCCCGGCGGAGAACAGCGTGCCCGGCCAGACCGCGCTGCTGCTGCTCGACTCGATCCTGGCCGCGCACCCGGAGCCGGTGCCGCGCGCCGCGCTGGCCGAGCAGATCGCGGCCCGGTTCGCGGAGCTGCCCGCGTGGGCGCGCACCTACCGCTCGGACGGCGGCCCGCAGCGGCTGCTCACCGAGGCCCTGGGTGTGCTGGAGCGGTTCAAGTTGATCTTTAATGACGAGGTGATCCGCGCCCGCCCGGCCGCCGCACGCTACGCGGCGCCCACCACGAGCGCGAAGACCCCGAGGCCCCGGAGGGCGCGATGACCCTGCTGACCCTGCCCCAGCAGCAGCCGTCCGACGACCCGTTCGCGGTCGCGGTCGCGCGGCAGCTGGCCGGCCAGCTGCGCTCGGACCGCTGGGCGCCGACCCGGGCCGGCGTGCTGAACGTGTGGCGCTACTTCGACGAGGTGTTCACGTTCCACCACGGGCGGCTGCTGCTGCGCGGGCCGAACGGGACCGGCAAGTCCAAGGCGCTGGAGCTGCTGCTGCCGTTCCTGTTCGACGCGTCGCTGCGCCCGTCCCGGCTGTCCACGTTCGGCGGTTCCGAGCGCACCATGCACTGGAACCTGATGGGCGACGGCTACCCGCACACCACCCGGGTCGGCTACGTGTGGCTGGAGTTCGGCCGCACCGGGCCGGACGGCGCGGCCGAGTGGTTCACCTGCGGGGCCCGGCTCGCGGCGTCGTCGAACACCCGTACCGTGGACGCGACGTTCTTCACCACCGGCTCCCGGGTCGGCGTGCCCGGCGGATTCTCGCTGGTCAAGGCCGGCAACGTGCCGCTCACCAAGGCCGACCTGGCGACCGCGCTGGACGGCCACGGCACGGTGCACACCGGTGCCGAGCCGTACCGGCGGGCGGTCCGCGAGGCGGTCTTCCGCGGCCTGTCCGACGCGCAGTACGAGGCGCTGATCGCCACGCTGCTCCAGCTGCGCACGCCGAAGCTCTCCGAGCACCTGAACCCGGACGCGCTCTCCGAGGTGCTCTCCCGGGCACTGCCGCCGCTCGACCCGGCCGGACTCGCCGAGATCGCCGAGGGCTTCGAGCGGCTGGACCGCAGCCGGGAACGGCTCAGTGCGCTGGACGCGGAGGTCGACGCGGCCACCCGGCTGGCCGAGCGCCAGCAGCAATACGCCCGCCGCGCGTTGCGCCGTGGCGCCGCCGACCTGATCAACGCGGACGCGGAGCTGGACGAGGTCGCGGGCGAGGCGGCCCGGCAGCGGGACGCGCACGCGGCCGCGGTCGCGGAGCTGGCCGAGGTGACCGAGCGGCGCGAGGAGCTGGAGCGCGACGTCGCGCTGACCGAGGAGGCGATCGGCGGCCTGCGGGACAGCGCCGCCTACCGCGACGGCCAGCAGCTGGACGGGTTCCGGGCCGCGCTGCGCGAGGCGAAGCGTGCGGAGACCGCGGCCGAGGCGTCCGGCGAGGCCCGGCGCGCGGACGCGACCGGCGACGCCGAGCGGGCCGAGACGCGCCGCGCCGAGCTGGCGTCCGCGTCCGCGGCCGTCGAACGGTCCTGGCACGAGACCAGCGCGCTCGCCCGGCGCGCGGGCCTGGCCGGGCTGGTCGAACCGCTCGCCGACGAGCCGATCGACCAGGCGCGGGCGCTGCTGCGCGGCGTGCTGCTCGGCCGCGAGGGCCAGGTCGAGGAGGTGCGCGCCGCGATCGTGGCGCACGCCCGCGCCGCCGCGGAGCGGGAACGGGCCGCCGCGCGCCGGGAGGCCCGAGCGGCCGACCGCGACGAGGTGCAGGCCACGCTCACCGCGGCCCGCCGGGCGTACGAGGAGCGAGTCGCCGCGCACCGGGAGAGCATCGCCGCCTGGGCGGCCGCCTGCACCGTGCTCCCGGTCGCGCCGGTCGCGCCGGTCCTGGCCGACCTGGGCGGCGACGAGGTCGCGCTGGCCGCGCTGATGGGCGACGTGGTCGCGGAGGTCCGGGAGCGGATCGCGGCCGACCATACCGCCGGCATGGCCCGCGACCGCGAACTGCTGGCCACCCGCACACCGCTCTCCGCGGAGTACGCCGCGCTGACCCGCCGCCCGCCCGGCGACCCGGCCGCGCCGCCGCAGCGCACCGCGGCCCGCGACGCGAACCGTCCCGGTGCGCCGCTCTGGCGCGTGGTCGCCTGGCACGACGGCGTGCCACCGGCCACCCAGGCCGCGGTGGAGGCCGCGCTACAGGCGTCCGGGCTGCTGGACGCGTGGATCCGCCCGGACGGCTCGATCGGGCTGGCCGCGGACGGCCACGACTCGTTCGTCGCCTCGATGGGCGCGGTCCCGGCCGCCGGTGATTCGCTGCTGTCCGTGTTGGACGTGGCGCCGGTCGAACGCGGCGAGGCGGCACCGGTCGCGCCCACCGTGGTCCGGCAGATCCTGAACGCGATCGGGTACGGCGAGACCGCGCCCCGGCTCGGCGCCGGCGTCGGCGCGGACGGCACCTGGCGGCTCGGCCCGGCGTACGGCAGCTGGGCCAAGCCGGAGGCCGAGTTCCTCGGCGCGGATGCACGCGAGCGGGCCCGCCAGCGCCGCCTGGCCGAGCTGGCCGGCGAGCTGGCCACGCTGGACGCGGCCCGGGAGAAGGTCGCGGTCGCGATCGCCGGCCTGCGTACCGAACGCGCCACGCTGGACGCGGAGGCGGCCGCCCGCCCGTCCCTGGCCGACGGCGCCCGCGCACTCGAGGCGGTGCAGCGCGCCGAACTGCGGCTGGCCGCGCTCCAGGACCAGCTCACCGACGCGGAGTCGGACCTGACCGCGGCGGACGAGACCGCCCGCGCCACGCTCCGCGAACTCACGCTGACCGGCTCCCGGCAGAGCCTGCCGACCACGGCCGGTGACCTGGACCAGCTCGCGGACTCGCTGCGCGCACTACGCCAGGCCGGCGAGGGCTGGCTGGCCGACCGCGCCCGCCGGGACGCCGCGGCCGACCGGCTGGCCGACGCGGAGGAGGCGGCGGCCCGGTCCACGGCCGCCGCGACCGAGGCCGAGGAGACGCTGACGGCCGCGCGGGAGAAGGTGGAGGCCGCGCAGACCCGCCTGGAGTCGGTCGAGGGCGCGGTCGGCAGCGACTTCGGCGCGGTCCTGGACCAGGTCGACGTGCTGCGCGCGCGGGCCGAGGGCCTGCGCCGGGACGAGCGCGCGCTGCGCCCCCGCCACGACGAGCTGATCAGCCGGATCAGCGACCTGAACGCGCGCGCCGAGGCCGCCGAGCGCGCCCGGGACGCGGCCACGGCCGACCGTGACGAGGCGGTAGCCCGGCTGGCCCGGCTGGCCGGGCTGCTCGGCCCGGACGCCGGGCTGGAGACGCGACTGACCGGGCTCGGCGCGGTCACCGCCACGCTGCAGGCCGCGCGCGCGATCGCGGAGGAGTGCGGCAGGCTGCCGCACGGCCCGCGGCACCTGCGCCAGGACGAGAGCGCGCTGGCCGACGTGCTGCACACCATCCGCGAGTCGCTGACCGGGTACGCCGACCTGGCCATGGAGGCCGACGAGCAGTGCGACGTGCAGGTGGTCTCGGCCACCGTGGACGGCCTGCGGATCAGCCCCGGCCAGCTGGCCGCGCGGGTCACGGGCGAACGCGACGAGACCCGCGCCCGCCTCGGCGAGGAGGAGGCCGCGCTCTTCGACCGCACGCTGATCGGCGACACCCGGCGGCACGTGGCCGAGCGGATCCGGCAGGCGACCGGCCTGGTCCGCCAGGTCAGCGCGCAGCTGGAGCAGGTGCGCACCGTCTCCGGCCTGGGCGTGCGCCTGGTCTGGGAGGTCAACCCGGACCTCGGCCCGGGCCTCAAGCAGGCCCGTGACCTGCTGCTGGCCGACCCGTCCACGCTCTCCGACGACGAGCGCGCGGTGCTGCACGACTTCTTCCGCGCCCGGATCGACGAGCTGCGTACCACCGGCGCCGCGACCGGCTGGGACCAGCAGCTCAGCGAGGTGCTCGACTACCGGCGCTGGCACCGGTTCGTGGTCCAGATGCGCTCCGGCGGCGAGGAGTGGGCGCCGGTCACCCGCAAGCAGCACGGCGCGAAGTCCGGCGGGGAGAAGGCGATCGTGCTGCACCTGCCGCTGTTCGCCGCCGCGGCCGCGCACTACCGGGCCGCGCCGGAGGCACCGCGGCTGATCCTGCTGGACGAGGTCTTCGTCGGCGTGGACCAGATGAACCGCGGTCAGCTGATGGAGGTGCTGACCGGCCTGGACCTGGACCTGATGCTCACCTCCGACCAGGAGTGGTGCACGTACTCCGAGGTCGACGGCATCGCGATCCACCAGCTCATCGCGGGCGACGTGGACGGCGACGAGGCGGTCACCACCGCCCGCTTCGTCTGGACCGGCCAGGACTTCCTGCCCGCCGACGAGCCCAGGCAGCCTTGACATCAAGTTTGAGCGGGTACGTTGGGCCACATGGCCGTCTTGATCGACTTTGACTCCCTGCACGGCAGCGTGGCCCCGGAGATCCTGGACGCGGCCTACCCGGTCGCGGAGGACGTTGACGACCTGCGCCCGCACTCCGGCGGCGCGCTCGGCACCGTCGGCCAGGACAGCCCGGCCCCGCAGCGCGCCTGGGCCGGCTTCGTCGACGGCACCCTGACCGGCCGCTGCGAGTGCGGCACGGTCACCACCGGCCCGGAGAACTTCTGCGTCCACTTGGTCGCCGTCGTCGTGGCCGCACTCAACGAGGCCTTCCCGTGGTCGCCCACCGCAACGCTGCCGGACACGCTGGACGGCCCGGTCACCGCGCCACCGCCCGGCACCGCCGCGACCGCCGGGGGCGCGGCCCGGCCGCCAGAATCGCCGGAGTCCACGATCCGCCGCCTCGTCGGCGTAGCCTCCACCCTTCCCCCGGCGACGCTGGCCCTCCTGCTCGCCCAGCACGCCGCCGTCGACCCACGCCTGGAATCCGCGCTGCTCACCGCCGCCGGCCTCCCCACCGCCCACATCGTCAAAAGCTCCTAGATGTGCTGTCCCGACGGATTGGGGGCGCGGTGGGCGGGTGGGTGCCCGCCCGCCGGTCGATCGGTCGATGACCTTGCTCGACCATTCCGGACGATCGCGGCAACGGGCGACGGATCACCGGCCCGAGCGAAACCGTACGGAAATGGCGAAGTGGGCGGCTGACCGTGATTCTTCAGGCGGCCGTGGTCGCCGGGGCCGGACCACCGCGGACGATGCGGCCGCCGATCAGGACGGTGCGGACGTCGTCGGGGCCGAGGGAGGTGATGACCGCGCCGGCCAGGCGGGAGACGTCGGTGACGTGTTCGAGGCCGGCGAGTGTGACGATGTCGGCGCGTTCGCCGACGTTCAGGGAGCCGGAGGTGGCCGTGCGCAGCGTCTCGGTGGCGGCCTCGGTGACCGGCGGCGTGCCGGTGTCGGGGGTGCGGGCGGCGCGTTCGACGCGCAGGGCGGCGCGGAGGCGGCGGAACGTGTCCGGGCCGGCGGTGAAGCCGGGGAGCACCACCTCACCGCGGACGTCGATCTCGGTGGCGCCCTCGGCGGGAAGCTCGGGACCGATCGCCTCGATCCGGCCGCCGGAGATGAGCACGTCGGTCGCGGGCAGCTCGCCGAGCTGCGGATCCATGGTGATGACGTGGCCGTTGCGGAGGACGATCATGTGCTACCCCTCCCTCAGGTGAACCCGGAAAGCTTTTCAAAAAGCTATCGGCAAAGCTTTCGCGATGCAAGAGGAAATGTATGCTTGACCTCGTGAACGAGGCCACCGCACGCCGGGACGCCGTCGACGCGCTCGTCGAGGCGTGGCGGGCGGACCTGCCCACGTTCGCCGGCGTCGAGCTGGAGCTGTGCAAGCGCGCCTCCCGGCTGAGCATCCTGATCCACGAGGCGACGAACGCCAGCCTGGCCGCGCTCGGGCTGACCAAGGCGGAGCACGAGGTGCTCTCCGTGCTGCGTGCGGCCGGCGAGCCCTACCGGCTACGGCCCGTCGACCTGATCGACCGGCTGCGCTTCTCCTCCGGCGGCACCAGCAACCTGCTGCGCCGCCTGGTCGAGGACGGGCTGGTGGTCAAGGAGGCGGACGATCGCGACGCGCGTTCCACCTGGGTCCGGCTCACCGCGCAGGGCATGGAGACGGCCGAGGCCGCAGTGCGCGCGCAGGCCGAGGCGCAGCACGCGGTGCTGGCCCGGGTCAGTCCGGAGGCGGCCCGTGCCGCGGCGGACGCGTTGCGTGAGGTGCTGCTGGCACTCGGTGACCTGCCCAGCGCCGACGGGAAGAAGCGGTAACTGCGGAAAACCGCACCCATTAGCCTGTATGAGTGCGGATCTGGAGCGCGGTCGTCGCGAGTGCGCGCCTGGTCTGGGGCCTGGCGGTCGGCGCGCTGACCGCGGTCGCCACGCTGGCCGGGCTGGCCGCGGGCGGCATCGTGCTGGCGCCGGCGCTGGCCTGGCCGTCCGCGCGCGAGGCATCCATGCACCGGCTGGCCCGCACCGTGCTGCGGCTGGCCGAGTTCGAGCGGCACCGGCTCTACCGCCTGTTCGGCGACACCGAGGCCAAGACCTATCGGGGGTACGGCCCGGAGCGCGCGCTGGCGTACCTCGGCGTGCGCTGGCCGGTCGGACTGCTCGGCGGCGGCATCCTGCTGCTGTTCCTCTACGGCGCCGGCACGATCGTGTTCTTCGTCTGGTACTGGCTGACCGGCCGCTACCCGGACAACATCCCGCCCAGCCCGTGGATCATCACGTACCTCGCGGTGGCCTGTGGTTTCGCGCTCTTTCTCGGTGTGCAGGGGCTGATCGGCGTGGTTCGGCTGGAGCGCAACGTCGCCCGCCGCTTCCTCGGCCCGACCCCGGCCGACCTGCTGCGCATGCGGATCGAGCAGCTCTCGGCCACCCGCGCGGACGTGGTCGCCGCGGTCGACGCGGAGCGCCGCCGGATTGAGCGGGACCTGCACGACGGCGTCCAGCAGCGCCTGGTCGCGCTCGGCATGCTGCTCGGGCGGGCCCGGCGCAGCGGCGCGGCCGGTGACGGCGCCAAGTCCGCGGACCTGCTGGCCCAGGCGCACGCGGAGTCGCGGGAGATCCTGGACGAGCTGCGCGAGGTCGCCTGGCGCGTCTATCCGGCCGCGCTGGACACGCTGGGCCTGAAGGACGCGCTGGCCGGAGTGGCGGAGCGCGCGCCGATCCCGGTGACGGTGCGCTACGACGTGCCGGACGCGCCGCCGGCCCCGGTGGTGACCGCGGCGTACTTCGTGGTGTCCGAGGCGGTGACGAACGCGGTGAAGCACGCGTCCGCGTCCCGCATCGAGATCGTGGTGACGAGGGAGCGAAAGACCATGACGGTCCGGGTGTCGGACGACGGCGGCGGTGGCGCGGATCCGGCCGGTGCGGGGCTGACCGGCCTGGCCCGGCGGGTGGCCGCGCTGGACGGGCGGTTCGCCGTGATCAGCCCGGTCGGCGGCCCGACCGAGGTGCGGGTGGTGCTCCCGTGCGGGTGATCGTGGCGGAGGACTCCGCGCTGCTCCGGGACGGCCTGCGCCGGCTGCTGGTGGACGAGGGCTACACCGTGGTGGACGCGGTCGGCGACGGCGCCGCGCTGGTGGAGTCCGTCTCCCGGCACCTGCCGGACCTGGTGGTGGCGGACGTCCGCATGCCACCGACGCACTCGGACGAAGGGCTGCGCGCGGCCGTGGAGATCCGCCGGCGCTGGCCGTCGATCGGCGTGCTGATGCTGTCCCAGTACGTCGAGCAGCGCTACGCCGTGGACCTGCTCACCGGCCACGGCACCCGGGTCGGCTACCTGCTCAAGGACCGGGTGGCGGACGTGGGGGAGTTCCTGGAGGCGCTGGCCCGGGTGGGTGCGGGCGGCACCGCGTTCGACCCGGAGGTGGTCCGGCAGCTGCTGCGCCGGACCACGCACGCGGACCCGCTGACCCGGCTGACCGGCCGGGAGAGGGACGTGCTGGACGCGATGGCGCAGGGGCACAACAACGCGTCCATCGCGACGCGCCTGCACGTGTCGCAGAGCGCGGTGGAGAAGCACGTCCGGTCGATCTTCGACAAGCTCGGCCTGGCGGACGCGGAGGGGTACAGCCGCCGCGTCCTGGCCGTCCTCAGATACCTGGGCGAGTAGGGGTCCGGGTCGAGTAGTGCTTACGGATGCGGTAGAGCACGAACACCACCGCGACGACCGCGCACACCGCGAGCACGCCCTTGGAGTAGACGCCGACGGTCTCCTCGACGACCTGCCAGTTCTCGCCCAGCACGTAACCGGCGACCACGAACACGGTGTTCCAGATCGCGCTGCCGAGCGTGGTGTAGAGCAGGAACAGGCCGAAGCTCATCCGCTGTACGCCGGCCGGCACCGAGATCAGGCTGCGGAAGATCGGGATCATGCGGCCGAAGAAGACCGCCTTGCCGCCGTGCTTGGCGAACCACGCCTCGGTCCGGTCGATGTCCGAGAGCTTGATCAACGGGAGCCGGTCGGCGACGGCCCGGAGCCGGTCCCGCCCGATCGCCGCGCCGATCCAGTAGAGGATCACGGCGCCGATCACGGAACCGGCGGTGGTCCAGAACAGCGCCGAGGCGAGACTGAGGTCGCCGCGCGACGCGGCGAACCCGGCGAGCGGCAGGATCACCTCGCTCGGGAGCGGCGGGAAGAGGTTCTCCAGCGCGATGAGGAGGCCGGCACCGGGTGCACCGAGCGTCTCCATGATCGAGACCGCCCAGCCGGCGATTCCGTCCATCGGCGGTTCGTTGGTTATGGCCATGGTGACTAACCGTAGGTATCCGACAGCCCGCGCAGAATGGGGTGGACCGCCCAGTCGACCTGCGGAAAACCGCAGTATCACCCGTTCGGTGTGAACCGCGTCCCGGCTCCGCTGCGTGAATCTTTGTGCACCGGCGCTCACATAACTTCCGGTGGATGGGAGATCGCAATGAAGGGCAAGAAGCTGGCCGTGGTCCTCGCGGGCGCGCTGGCCGTCGGCGGCGGCGTGATCGCGGCGCCGATGGCGTTCGCCGCCACCGCACCGGCGAACGACTGCGCCGACATCGAGATCATCGGCGCCCGCGGCACCACGGAACGGCCCGGACTCGGCGTCGTGCTGACGCCGCTGGCGCAGCAGATGACCCGGGAGCTGCCACAGACGGTACGCACCACCGCGCTGGACTACCCGGCGAACTTCAACTACGCGGCCAGCGTCCGGGCCGGTGTGACGCAGCTCCAGGAGGACATCGCGGACACCGTGGCCGAGTGCCCGGAGACGCGATTCGTGCTGATGGGCTACTCCCAGGGCGCGGACGTGGTCGGCGACACGCTGGCCCGGCTCGACGGCGACCTGGCCGGCAACGTCGCGTCCGTGCTGCTCTTCGGGGACCCCACATTCACCCGCGGCGAGGACTTCAACGTCACGGACGGCACCCGGCAGGGCGTGTTCCCGCGCGGCGCCGGTGCACTGGACGGGTTCGCCGACCGGATCCAGTCGTACTGCAACCGCAACGACCGGTTCTGCCAGTCGGGCACCAGCCTGGCCGCGCACATCAACTACGCCGGCTTCCGGGACGACGCGATCGGCTTCACGGCCGGACAGCTGTAGAGATGGCGGGGCCCCGGGTTACCCTACCCGGGGCCCCACGTCGACCACCCAATTGCGCACGCCAGTGGCGTTCAAGACCGCGGATGAGGCTAAAGCCGTCGCGCTCTGCCATTGAGCTACCGCGCCGTGTTGGAGGCGCGAACCGGGCTCGAACCGGTATCACGTGGCGTCACTCCGCGACCGTTCGATCTGGCGATCGGTGGCGAATGCTGAGCCTGGAGCGAGAGTCTGACCTTGAGTCGCCGAAAGCTGCCTCTGCCGGTTGGGCTACCCCGCGGTGTGGTCGCGGGGGAAGGACTCGAGCCTTCACTGTCACCATCGAGCGTTCAGTCTGATCCGTTCGGTCTCAGCTTGTCCGGGCGCCGCATCGGGCACCCCACCCCGCCGCTCCACAGCGGGGAGTCCTCGAGTTATCGCGCGAACAGATAGCCGAAGACGGCCTCCCCGGCCTTCCCGTCGGTGACCTCGAACGTGTTCGCCTGCTCGCGGGCGAACGTCACCGCCTGCTGCAGCTTCTCACGCCAGCAATATCGCGCTCGCCGTCAGCACCAGCACCCCCACGCCCGCGATCACCCAGCCCAGCCAGCCCGGCACGTCATATTCCATGACCGCACCCCTCACTCACGCCCTCACCGGTTCACTCACGTCCAGTGTTCGAGCGCGGTCCGGCGCCGTTCAAGCCGGTCGCCCGGGTGAGTGACCGGCTATCGCCCGAAGTGCTGATAGACCGAGTCGGGCGGGGTGACCACCTCGTCCGCGGGTGGGGCCTGCACCGTGAACGGCTCGCCGAACGCGGAGTAGCGGGTCTCCACCATGGGTGCCTTGCCGGCGGTTATCGCGGGAAGGTCTATCTGCAGGTGGGTCAGGCGGCCGCGTTCGTCCAGCGTGGCCAGGAACGGGACCGCGCGGGCCGCGTCCCCGAGGCCGGAGATGTCGGACGTGCTGAACGACAGGCCGGTGCCGGTGCCCACCTGGGCGAGGTCGAGTGTGCCCCGGTAGCGGCCGTCCGGCAGCCGGCTCGCGTCCGTGATCGCGGCGAGCACCCGGTCGGCGCCGCCCGCGTCGTTGCGGCCGGGCGCGAAGCTGACCTCCTGGCCGGGTGGGATCCGCGCCGGGTCGATGCGCATCCAGCGGGCGTCCACGCCCGGGATCGGCACGCCGTCGATCTGCATGAAGACCGCGTCGCCGAGCAGCCGCGTGCGTACCGTCATGGACTGCTCCTCGCCGGTCGCCTGGCGCAGCGCGGACTCGGCGCGCCGGTTCGGCACGTCCATCCGGCTCGTGGTGCGCATCGCGTCGCCGGACGTGACCTCGACCGTGAAGCTCTCGGTCTGCAGGTGGTCGTCGGAGCGGGCGAGCGCGGTCATCGCGGCCCGCCGGGCGGGGTCCTCGGTGGCGACCGGGTCCGG
Source organism: Catenuloplanes indicus (assembly GCF_030813715.1). Taxonomy (NCBI): domain Bacteria; kingdom Bacillati; phylum Actinomycetota; class Actinomycetes; order Micromonosporales; family Micromonosporaceae; genus Catenuloplanes; species Catenuloplanes indicus. Next base: position 3,148,195 of record NZ_JAUSUZ010000001.1, on the reverse strand, counting down.
CTCGCCGGAACATCCGGACAGGACGAGGGCCAGAGCAAGACCCGCGACGGTACGACTGCGCACGCGCGCCCCCTTTCGACAGCGTCCACCATATCGAAGTCTGGCGATGCACAACATTGAGAGCGCTCTCTTGACATGGGCAGCGATGACCGTCACTCTTGTGCGCACCCTGTGAAAGCGCTCTCAGAGAGCGTGGCACCGGCGCTCCCCGGTCGCCCGCTCAGGAAGAGGTGCCCCATGCCCGTCCCGAAGAGACCCCGCCGCCGGTCGATCGCCGCCGGTGCCGCCCTCGCGCTCATGTCCGGCCTGCTCACGTTCGTGGTCACGACGAACGCGGACGCCGCGGTGGTCGGCGCCGGCAGCTACGCCGAGACGCCACCGGCCGGTGCGGCGCTGCCCAGCGGCTGCGGCGCGCTCACCACCAACCCCCGGCAGTACGTGACCGGCAACGCGCCGTCCGGTGCCGTGCCCACCAACGACTGGTGGTCGTCGCTGCTGTTCAAGCGCACCGACTGCGCCTACAGCGAGCCGCTGCACGCGCACCCGCTCTCGTTCGACACGTTCGCCGGCGGGCTCGGCCTGTCCTACACCACCACGCCGTCGATCAGCGGCACCGCGACCGGCGTGGGCGAATACCACTACCACTACCAGCAGGACCTGCAGGTCGGCGTGACCGGGCTCAACTCGCCGGACGTCAAGGTGGACGGCTGGAGCGACTGGACCGTCACTCCGTACTGGAGCGACGGCGCGCGCACGCTCAAGGCCACCATCGGGCACGGGCTGCCGTTCGCGTACTTCCAGGTCACCGGCGGCAACGCACAGCTGACCACCGCGGGCACCCCGAGCGTCTGGTCGAACAGCGGCGGCGTCCTCGGCTTCACGGCCGGTGGCAGCGACTACGTGGGGTACGCGCCGTCCGGCGCGACCTGGGCGGTGAACGGCACGTCGATCACGTCGTCGCTGGCCGGCCGCGGCTACTTCTCGGTGGCGGTGCTGCCGACCACGTCGTCCACGTCCACCGCGGCGAAGCAGGCGCTGGCGAACAGCTACGGCACGTACGCGCACGCGCACGTGACCGGCACCCGGATCTCGTACACCTACAGCCCGGCCGGCAACAACGCGCTGAGCACCACGTACGCGTTCACCACCACGGCGCGGGAGGGCAGCGCGAGCGGAACCGTGGTCGCGCTCTACCCGCACCAGTGGAAGTACCTGAGCGGGTCGGCGCCGATCACGGACACCTACGTCTCCGCACGCGGCGCGATGAAGGTGATCACGGGTGCGGCGAGCTTCCGGACCGCGATGACGTTCCGCGGCGTGCTGCCGGAGATTCCCGGCGTCGCGAACTCCGGCGCGGACCTGACCACGCTGACCGGCTACCTGAACGCGACGCAGGCGAACCCGGAGGACAACCGGGGGCCGGACACGTACTGGACCGGCAAGGGCCTCGGCCGCGCGGCCCGGATCGCGGAGATCGCGGACCAGGTGGGCAACACGGCCGTGCGGAACAGCGCGCTCGCCGCGATCAAGTCTCGGCTGACGAACTGGCTGACCGCGTCGTCCGGCGAATCGCAGTCGCTCTTCTACTACAACGCGAACTGGGGCACGCTGATCGGCTACCCCGCGTCGTACGGCTCCGACCAGGAGCTCAACGACCACCACTTCCACTACGGCTACTACGTCGCGGCCGCGGCCACGCTCGCCCGCTTCGAGCCGGCCTGGGCGTCCACCGGGCAGTACGGCGGCATGATCGACCTGCTGATCCGGGACGCGAACAACTACGACCGGAACGACACGCGCTTCCCGTACTTGCGCGATTTCGACATCTACGCGGGTCACGACTGGGCGTCCGGGCACGGCTCGTTCGGTTCCGGCAACAACCAGGAGTCCAGCTCCGAGGGCATGAACTTCGCCAGCGCGCTGATCCAGTGGGGCCAGGTGACCGGCAACACCGCGGTCCGGGACGCGGGCGTGTTCCTCTACACCACACAGGCGGCCGCGATCCAGGAGTATTGGTTCGACTCGTCGGACACGAACTTCCCGGCCGCGTTCGGGCACAGCACGGTCGGCATGGTGTGGGGCAGCGGCGGCGCGTACGCCACCTGGTTCAGCGCGGAGCCGGAGATGATCCAGGGCATCAACATGCTGCCGATCACCGGTGGGCACCTCTACCTGGGATACCAGCCGTCCTACGTGAACACCAACTACGCGGAACTGGTCCGGAACAACGGCGGTGCGCCGACCGTGTGGCAGGACATCCTCTGGGAGTTCCAGGCGCTCGGCAGCCCGGACACCGCGCTGGCGAACTTCCGGGCGAACAGCGGCTTCACCTCGGAGGAGGGGGAGAGCAAGGCGCACACGTTCCACTGGCTGCGCAGCCTGGCCGCGCTCGGCACGGTGGACACGTCCGTCTCCGCGAACCACCCGCTGACCGCGACGTTCGTCAAGAACGGGGCGCGCACGTACGTGGCCTCGAACATCAACTCGAGCCCGGTCACGGTCACCTTCTCCACCGGTACGACGATCACCGTGCCGGCCGGCAAGACCGTGACCACCGGTGCCTGGTCGTGGACCGGCGGCAGCGGCGGGGGCGGCACCCCGCAGCCGACCACCGGCGGCCCGACCACGCCGCCGCCGACCACGCCGCCGCCCACGGGCGCGGCCAACCGGTACCTGATGGCCGGCGGCGGGCTCAGCGGCACGGCCGCGGGCGCGGGCACGGTGTCGATCGGCTCGGCCGGTGGCGGCAACCACGACGGCACGCCGCGGAATCCGGTCACGTTCACCGCGACCGGCGTCACCAACACGTACACCGGCGGCAGCACCGCTTTTGATCTGTTCCTGGACGCGGGCACGAACGTCGGCAACGGCACGCAGCTGCGGGTCTCCTACGACCTCACCGGCGACGGCTCGTTCGACCGGGTGGAGACCTACCGGTACTTCGCCACCGACCCGGTCGGCGGCTACGAGCACTACACACAGGCGGCCGGCCTGGCGTCGTCCACCGGGACGCTCGGCAACCTGCGCAACGGCACGATCAGGGTCGAGGTGTGGAGCGCGATCGGCAACGGCCCCACCACGCTCGGCGTCGGCAACCAGTCGATCATCCGGTTGCCGCTGTCCTGACGTTGTCCCCGAGGTCCCGCCGGGCACGCCCCGGCGGGACCTCCGCGCGAGCGCCGGGCCGGTAGGCTGCACGGGCAGCGCTGACAACGATCCTTCCGCAGAGAGTGGGTGCGCACGTGACGGCGGCTCGGGAGCGTCCCACGTTGGAGGCCGTCGCCCGCCGGGCGGGCGTGTCACGGGCGACCGTGTCCCGGGTGGTCAACGGCTCGACCACGGTCGCCGAGGACATTCAGGAGAAGGTCAGGATCGCCGTCCGCGAGATGGGCTACGTGCCCAACCAGGCCGCCCGCAGCCTGGTCACCCAGCGCACCGACTCGATCGCGCTGATCCTGCCGGAGATGCCGAACCGCGTCTTCTCCGACGACCAGTTCTTCCCCGGCATCATCCGCGGCGTCAGCCAGGAGCTGGAGGCCGCGGACCGCCAGCTGGTCCTGATGCTGGCCGGTTCCACCGCCGGGCACAGCCGCGTCGAGCGCTACGCGATGGCCGGCCACGTCGACGGCGTCATGTTCGCCTCGATGCACGGCGCCGACCCGCTCCCGGCCGCACTGTCCGCGCTCGGCATCCCGGTCGTGTGCAGCGGCCGTCCCATGCAGAATCACGGCGGCGTGCCGTACGTCGACGTCGACCACATCGCCGGCGTCTCCTCCGCCATGCGTCACCTGCTCGCCGGCGGACGCCGGCGGATCGCCACCATCGCCGGCCCGCAGGACATGATCGCCGGCGTCGACCGCCTCACCGCGTACCGCGACGCCGTCGAGGCCGACGGCCAGCTCCCGCGCATCGCCTACGGCGACTTCACCCGCGAGTCCGGCGCCGCCGCCATGCGCACGCTCCTCGACGCCGACCCCGACCTCGACGCCGTCTTCATCGCCTCCGACCTGATGGCCCACGGCGCCCTGCGCACACTGCGCGCCTCCGGCCGCCGCGTTCCGGACGACGTCGCCGTGGTCGGCTTCGACGACATCGAGATCGCCCAGTTCACCGACCCGCCGCTGACCACCGTCCGCCAGCCCATCGTCGACCTCGGCCGCCAGCTGGCCCGCCAGATGCTCATCATCCTGGCCGGCGAGCCGGTCAGCCCCGCGGTCCTGCTGCCCACCGAATTGATCGTCCGCGAGTCCGCCTGAACCCCGCAAAAGCGGATGTTCCCGCTTCCGGCGGGCCGGGTTCCGCATGCTCGGCGCGGGCACCGGTCGTCGCTGGCGCTCCTCCCTGCCGGTCTGTGGTCGCCAGGTCGAAACCATCCCCGTTCCTCGCGGGGCGGGCGTTCCGCTCGGTCCGGCATCTGCGGCGGTAGCGTGAGCGGCCGTGGATCATGCGACGGTCGCGGCGTTGCTGGAGCGGTTGAGGCACGAGCACGACGGGCGGGCCGCCGTCGATCAGATCGGCAGGCGGCTGTGGTGGACGGTGCCGCAACCGGTCCTGCACGACCTGGTCACCGGCCTGCGCCGGCACCTGACCCCCGATGATCCGCGCCGGACCGCGGTCGCGGACCTGCTGGCCGCCGGCGTCCGGCACATCGGCGAGGCGTGGCCACCGTCCACGCGGGCCGCGGCCCGGGCGGCGCTGGCGACCGCGGTGCCCGACCTGCTCGTGCTGCTCGACGACCCCGGCCCGCGCGTCCGCCAGCACGTCATGCAGACGCTGGTCGCGGTCGCTCCCACGGACCCCGGTGTGGCGGCGGCGCTGCTGGCCCGTACCCGGTCCGAATCCGATCCGGCCGCGCTCGCCGACCTGTTGCACGCGCTCGACGACCTGGCCGCGGCCCTGCCCGGCTGGTTCCGCTCCTGGCTGTCCCATCCCGAACCACCGGTCCGGCTCGCCGCGGTCGCCGCGCTGGCCCGCCGTTCCGGCCGTGCCGGGGTGAACGCCGACGGTGCGGCCGGTCCGACCGGCGAGCGTGTCCCGCCCGCCGATGCCGTGCCGCCGGCGGAGGGCGGTGCGCGCGGGCCCGATGAGGCCGACGACGTGGCCGCCGGCCTGCTCGCGGTGCCGGGCCTGTCGCGGCTGCCGGACTCGCCGCGCTTCGCGTCGCCCCGGAGCGGGCGTCTCGACTGGCTGGCCGGACGCCTCGGCGTGCGCCCGGAGCGGGCCGCGCGATTCGCCGCCGCGGCCCGGCGTGCGGGTACGCCGGAAACCGCTGCGCTCGCGGTGGGCGCCGCGGTGGCGGTCGTGTGGCGATACCGGGTACCCCGGCCCGGCGGCCCGGTCGTGCTGCCGCCCGAGTCCTGGACCGCGCTCTGGGCGACCGCGGCCGACGGTCTGGAGCACGCCGACCATGCGGTCCGCCGGGCCGCCGCGGAGCTGCTCGCGGTGGCGGGTGAGGCGGCCCGCCCGCACGCCGGCGCGCTGGTCCGGGCGCTGGAGCGCGATACGGACGGCGCAGTGCTCGCGCTCACCCGGCTCGACGACCCGCGGGTGCTGCCCGTGCTGCGGGAGCGGTCGCTGGCCGGGACGAACGTGGGCAGCTTCATGCCCCCGGTGACCGTGCTGGGACCGATGCGCGTGCACGCGGCGGTGCTGCTGCCCAGCGTGCGCGCGACGATCCGGGCGGCCGGCTCCGGAGCCGCCATGGTGCTCCCGGTGCTGGCCGAGTGGGGCCCGGACGCGGCCGGTGCGCTGCCGGACCTGCTGCCGCTGCTGGCGACCGAGCACGCGTACCGCGCCTGCGTGGTCCTCGGCCGGATCGGCGTGGCGGCGGCCCCGGCGGCGGAGACGCTGCGCGCGCTCGCGACCGGCGGGCTGCGGCCGACCCGGGTCGGCGGCGTCGGCACCGCACTGCCCTGGCCCGGCACGCAGGTGGCGGCGTGGGCACACTGGCGGGTCACCGGCGATCCGGCCCTGGCGCTGGCCGTGCTGGGCCGGGCGGTGACCCGCGGTCCGGGCCGGGCCGACCTGGCCCGGCTGGCGGACCTGGGCCCGCTCGCGGCCGCGCACCGGGACGACGTCCGTGCGCTGCTGACCGGCCCGGGTGAGTGGGGCCGGGTGGAGGCCGCTCACGCGTGGTGGCGGCTGACCGGCGATCCGGCGCCGGCCGTGCCGGTCCTGCTCGACGCGCTCCGCGCGGTCGCGGACGGCCGGCCGTCCGCGACCGGCCACCGTGCGGTCCGCCATCTGGGCCGGATCGCCACGCCGGCCGCGCTCCCGGCGCTGGACGCGATCCTGGCCCGGCCGGAACGGATCATCAGCCGCTACGCCGATGATCCGGTGTTCGGGTACCGGACCGGGCTGGGCATGCAGCCGGTGCTGGCGGACGAGGAACTGGTCGCGGACGCGGTGCTGGCGCGGGGGGCGATTCTCTCTAGGGTCTAGGTATGGCGATCCTGCACAAGGCGCAGCTCGTACCGACGAAGCTCGAGCTGTTGAATGAATGGCTGCCGGGGCGGTCCTGGTTCGCCGGTTATCCGAGTCCGGGGGTCGAGCGGGTGGCGGCCTTCCGGTTCGATGATCCGGCGGGGGTGGTGGGTGTCGAGACGTTGCTGGTGCGGCACCGGGAGGACCGGCAACTGCATCACGTGCCACTGACCTATCGAGGTGCGCCGCTGGCCGGAGCGGACGAGTATCTGCTGGGTACGTCCGAGCACTCGGTGCTGGGCACCCGGTGGATCTACGACGCGGCCGGGGATCCGGTCTACGCGACCGCGCTGGCGCACGCGATCCTGACCGGTGCGCGCAGCGCGGACGAGGTGATCGAGGGTGTGCGGCGTGAGCCGGACTGCCGGGCGCGGGGGACCGGTACGGCGAGTCAGGCACCGGTGGTCCACGCGCGGCCGTCGGTCAAGGACGGTGACCCCACGGTGATCACGGCGGGCGGGCTGACGCTGACGATCGCGCGCACGGTGGACACGTCCGGTGCGGTGCCGGCGTGGGCGGACGGGCTGGAGCGGCTGGAGGCGGAGACCGGGGGCGTGCCGTTCACGCTCGCGACCGTGCACATCTGACCCCGCGGGCCGCAGCCGGCCATCGATGAGTATTAAAGTCGAGGTCGGCTCCGGACCACTGTGGAGGTCGTGCATGGCCCGCTTCGCGCCCGTTCCGGTTCCTCGATGCCACGACGATCGCGAACCGGGGCGGATCGCTGCGGACGTCGCGGCCTGGGTGTCGTCCGCCCCGATGCGGGCGCTGGTCGCCGCGTTCGGCGGGCGGTTGCCCGACGCCGGTGCCGGTGACCTGCTCGACTGGCTGGACGACTTCTCCGCCGTCCACTGGGACTTCCGCCGCGGCCGGGCCGAACGGTACGAGGTGCCGCCACCGGCGTTCGACGACGCGACGGCCGGCCTGGTGATGGACGCGGCCACGGCGCTGCGGCTGGTGACGCCGGTCCCGCCGCTGCTGCCGGCGTACGACCACGTGCTGGTCCCGGGCGGGCTGGGCCGTGCCTGCCTGCAACGCACGCACTACGCCGCCTTCCTGCTGGGAGACCGCGACACCGGCGTGACCGCGCCGGAGGTCACCGCGCTCGGCAGTTTCCGGCCGCTGACCGCGGCCGAGCGGGCGCTGCCCGGCCTGGCCGGCGCGCACGACGAGATGGACGCGATGCACGCCGGCATCCGCCGCGCGTTCGGTGTCACCGCGTGCGTGCCGGAGGAGGTCCCGGACGGCGCCGTCCATCACTACACCGGTGCAGGGCGCGGCGTGCACGTGCTGGCCGCGCCGTCCAGCGAGCCGGAGCTGCGCCGGGCGAACACGGCGGACACGTACCGGTTCTGGGCCGAGCGGGTGAGGCTGCGCCCGGACGACCGGGTCCTGATCGTGACCTCGCCGATCTACGTGCCGTTCCAGCACTGCGAGGCGATCCGGATGCTCGGCTGCCGGATCGACACCGTGGGGTTCGACGTGACCCGGTCGACCGCGCTGCCACCGGTCGGGCCGACCGCACCCGACCGGTACCTGCAGGAGATCCGCTCGACGGTCCGGTCGATGCGGGCGCTGCTCGCGGCTCAGAAGTCCAGGTACACCCACGGGTCCGCGGGCGGGAACAGCGTGGCCAGCGCGTCCCGGGCGGCGTCCGGTACGGTGCCGAGCCCGCGTGCCTCGATCTCGTCCGGCCCGAGCACGCCGTAGACCAGGCCGGTCAGCCCGGCCACGGTGAGCCGCACGTCGGCGGTGGACGAGCCGGGCTTGACGGTCAGCGCGCCGCCCGCGCCGTCGAGGTCCCAGCCGCCGCCGAGGAACGGGTCGTCCACCACGGTGATCGCCGCCCGCGCCTCGCCGGCCGGCAGCCCGGCCAGGGCGGGCAGGTCGACCACCCGGGCCATCGGCGGTGCCGGGTGCGGCACGGTCACGGTGCTGGTGATCGTGCCGGCGAAGTCGGTGCTCCACAGCTCCGGGCGGTCCGCGGGCGCGGCGCTCAGCGTGATCGACCGGACCTGGTCCGCGTGCCCGGCCAGGAACCGCAGGATCAGCGCGCGCCCGAGCGCGCCGTCGTGCAGCAGCACGCCGCCGGTCAGCTCGCCGCCGTAGTCGGTGATCCGGTAGGGGAGCGCGCCGATCACCCGGCCGTCCCGGTGCGCGGTGGCCAGCCACTGCTCGTTGTCGTCCCGCGGCTGGTGCCGGCGATAGTCCGGGAACTCGGTGAACCCGTGCCGGGTGCCGAGGAACCGGTCCTGGAGCGCGAGCACGTCGTCCCAGCCCTCCGCGATCCGGCGGAACCGCACCTCGCCGGGCAGGTCCAGGCCGAGCAGCGAGGACAGCGCCTCGGGCCGCGTCGTCACCGTCTTCGGCGCGGGCAGCCCCAGGTAGCCGAGCCGGGCGTAGAACGCGGCCCGGAACGGGTGCAGCACGCTGACCGGCCGTTCCTGCTCGCGGCCGCGGCGCAGCAGGTCGAGCATCAGCGTGCGGACGTGCCCGCGCCGCCGGGCGAGCGGGTTGCTGACCACGCCGGCCACGCCGAGCATCGGGTGCACCACGCCGCGCACGTTCTGCCGCATCGGGATCCCGGAGACGCTGGCCAGTACCTCGCCGTCCTCCTCCGCGACCAGCGTGGTGTTCTGCAGCCGGAAGCTCATGAACCGGGTGAGTTCCTCGATCCGCTGCGGGGTGAGCGGTGTGGCCTCGAACGCGTAGGCCCGGACCGGCATGACGACGCCGGCCTCGTCCGCGTTGATCTGGCGAATCTCCATGGACCACATCCCACCTGGCCGGGACGGTCGCCGCCATCGGTTAATGCGTCTAGGGTCGGCAGCGTCACCTTCGCATGGAGACTGATCCATGAATGACGTGCGACGCATCGCGATCGTGGGCGCGGGACCGGCCGGTATCTACGCGGCGGACGCGCTGTGCCGTAGCGGCGTGGACCTGTCGATCGACGTGCTCGACGCGTTGCCGGCACCGTTCGGGCTGGTCCGCTACGGCGTCGCACCGGACCAGAAGATCAAGTCGGTGGCCGCGGTGCTCGGCCGGACGCTGGCCCGGCCGGAGGTCCGGTTCCTCGGCAACGTCTCGGCCGGCGTGCACCTCACCGTGCCGGAGCTGCGCCGCCACTACGACGCGGTGCTGGTCGCCACGGGTGCGCCGGAGAGCCGGCGGCTGGACGTACCGGGCGCGGACCTGCCCGGCAGCCGGCCCGCGGGTGACTTCGTCGCCTGGTACAACGGGAATCCGGACCGGCCGCCGGCGATCGACCTCGGCAGGCACCGGGTCGCGGTGATCGGCGCCGGCAACATGGCGCTGGACGTGGTGCGCATGCTGGTCAAGGACGTGACCGAACTGGTACGTACGGACGTGCCGGACGACGTCGTCCCGGTGCTGCGGGCCCGCACCGTCACCGACGTGTTCGTGGTGGTCCGCCGCGGTCCGGAGGCGGTCCGGTTCACCCCGCCGGAGCTGCGCCACCTCGGCCGTCTCCCGGGCGTGGACCTGCTGGTCGACCCGGCCGACGTGGCCGTGCCGGCGGGCGCCGGCGAGGGCGCGGCCGTGCGGGCGAGCGCGGTGGACATCCTGCGGGGCCGTGCCCGAGCGAAGATCGCGGACCGGGCGGAGATGTTGCGGGCCTGCTTCACCCAGCCCTGAAAACCACAGACTCAAAAATCCGCGGGTACGGCGTGAGTCCGGCCACCTGCTGCGGATTCACGCTGGTGAAGGGTGACCTATATGTCCGAGATCACTGGCCCTGCAACCCGTAGATGTCAGAGAAGTTACGTAGCGGTGTTGACTTCCCACACAGTCGGGCGTAAACAAAAGCAAAGCCAAAACGAAGCGGGGCGGTGGTAACGAGATGTACCCCGAAGAGCGCCAGCAGGAGATCCTGCGGCTCGCACGCGCCAACGCGCGTGTCGACGTCGTGGCGCTCGCCGACGCGCTCAACGTAACGGCTGAGACGATCCGGCGCGACCTCACGGTCCTGGAGCGGGCCGGCGTGCTGCGCCGGGTGCACGGCGGGGCCATCCCGGTCGAGCGGATCGGTTTCGAGCCGGCGCTGGCCACCCGCGACTCGGTCCTGATCAGTGAGAAGGAGCGGATCGCGAAGGCCGCGCTCGCGGAGGTGCCCGCCGAGGGCGCGATCATCCTCGACGCCGGCACCACCACGGCGCGGCTGGCTCAGCTTCTCCCCACCGACCGGGAGCTGACCGTCGTGGTCAACTCCCCGGTCATCGCCGCTTCGCTCGGCCTCAAGTCCAACCTCAGCGTGCTGCTGCTCGGCGGTCGTCTCCGGGGCAAGACCCTGGCGACCGTCGACGACTGGGCGCTACGTCCTCTCGAGGAGATGTACGTGGACGTCGCCTTCATGGGCACAAACGGGCTCTCCACGGAGCGCGGAATGACGACACCCGACCCGGCCGAGGCCGCGGTCAAGCGCGCGATGATCAACGCGTCCCGCCGGGTCGTGCTGCTCGCCGACCACACCAAGGTGGGCAACGACTACCTGGCCCGGTTCGGGTCGATGTCCGACCTCGACCTGCTGATCACGGACAACGGGCTCGACGCGGACCTGGCCGACGAGGTCGAGGCCGCGGGCGTCCGGGTGGTGCGGGCATGATCCTCACGGTCACGCTGAACCCGAGCCTGGACCGGGCCGTGGAGATCGACACGCTCACCCGCGGCGAGGTGCTGCGCGCCACGAACGCGCACATCGACCCGGGTGGCAAGGGCGTCAACGTCTCCCGCGCGCTGCTGGCCAACGGCGTCGCCTCCACGGCCGTGGTGCCGTGCGGCGGCGAGGAGGGCGCGCAGCTGGTGCGGATGCTGGAGGCGGAGGGCGTCGCGATGGTCGCGGTGCCGATCGCCGGCCGCACCCGCTCCAACATCACGATCGCCGAGCCGGACGGCACCGTTACGAAGATCAACGAAACCGGCCCGGTCCTCGCGCCGGCGGAGTTCGCCGCGGTCATCGAGGCCGTGCTGGACGCCGCGCGCACCGCGGACTGGGTGGTGCTCTGCGGCAGTCTCCCGCCCGGCCCGTCCGTCGAGGCGTTCGGCGAGCTCTGCGCCCGGCTCGTGGCGGCCGGCGCCCGGCTCGCGGTGGACACCAGCGGCCCGGCGCTCGGCGTCGCGGCCGCGGCCGGTGCCGCGCTGGTCAAGCCGAACCGCGAGGAGCTGGCCGAGGCCGTCGGCTCCGAGCTGCAGACGCTCGGCGATGTTGTCGAAGCGGCCAATGCACTGCGTAAGGCCGGCGCTGGTACGGTCCTGGCCAGCCTCGGCGCGGACGGCGCGGTCCTGATCGAGGACTCAGGCGTGGTCATCGGCAGGTCGCCGGTGAGCGCGCCGCGGAGCACGGTCGGCGCCGGTGACGCGCTGCTGGCCGGGTTCCTGTCCGCGGGCGCGACCGGCGAGGCCGCACTGGCGGAGGGCCTGGCCTGGGGCGCGGCGGCGGTCCGCCAGCCGGGCAGCCGCATGCCGGGCCCGGCCGACATGGAACGGGAGACCGTTCACCTCGATCCCCGGCCCGACCTGGGCCGGCGGCTTCACCCCCGGGGCTGACCCCCAGCACCATCCAGCCCCAGCCGCTTCACACACAACTGCATCACGGGGAAACGCCTTAACGCATCGCCCCCGCGCGGCACCGCGCGGTCCCTCCAGAAACGGAGTCCCCCTCCATGAGCACATACACCCCCCAAGCTGAAGGCTCGGGTATACGAGCCACCATTCAGCGTCTCGGCGGCCACCTGGCCGGCATGGTCATGCCCAACATCGGCGCGTTCATCGCGTGGGGCCTGATCACGGCGCTGTTCATCCCGACGGGCTGGATCCCGAACGAGGACTTCGCCAAGCTCGTCGACCCGATGATCAAGTTCCTGCTGCCGATCCTCATCGGTTACACCGGTGGCCGGATCGTGCACGGGCAGCGCGGTGCCGTCGTCGGCGCCGTCGCGACCATGGGCGTCATCGTCGGCGCGGACATGCCGATGTTCCTCGGCGCGATGATCATCGGCCCGCTGGCCGCCTTCATCATCAAGCTGTTCGACCAGGCGATCGAGGGCAAGGTCCGTCCCGGCTTCGAGATGCTGATCGACAACTTCTCGGCCGGCATCGTCGGTGGCGCGTTCGCGCTGCTGGCGGCGTGGCGCATCGGCCCGGCCACCGAGTGGATCATGCGAATGCTGGGCAACGGCGTCGACTGGCTGGTCGACCTGGGCGTGCTGCCCGCGGTGTCGATCCTGGTCGAGCCGGCCAAGATCCTGTTCCTGAACAACGCCATCAACCACGGCGTGTTCACCCCGCTCGGTGTCCAGCAGGTCACGGAGAACGGCAAGTCGATCATGTTCATGATCGAGTCGAACCCCGGCCCGGGGCTCGGCCTGCTGCTGGCGTTCTTCTTCTTCGGCCCGAAGCTGCTGCGCCCGTCCACCCCGGCCGCGATGATCATCCACTTCTTCGGCGGCATCCACGAGATCTACTTCCCGTACGTGCTGATGAAGCCGCGCCTGATCCTGGCCATGATCGCGGGCGGCGCGGCCGGCGTCACCACCTTCATGATCACTGGTGCCGGCCTGGTCGCCAGCCCGTCGCCGGGCTCGATCTTCGCCTACGCCGCCGTCACCCCGCGCGGCGCCGGCAACTGGATCGGCATGATCGCCGGAATCCTGATCGCCGCCGCGGTCACGTTCGCGGTCGCCTCCGTGCTGCTCGGCTTCGGCCGGCTGAAGGAGGACCAGGAGGTCGACGAGGCCTCGGCCGAGGCGCTGGGCGCCGAGACCGCGGACGACTCGGTCAAGGCGAGCAACCCGGCCGTGGCCCGCACCGCCGAGCCCGGCACTGCCTGACAGCTCACACCGCCGGTCCGCTCCCCGCGACGGAGCATTGGAGCAGGGAGCGGACCGGCGCCCCCATGAACTTCGATCGGAAGGCTTGACCGATGGCAACCATCAACGGCAGTGACGTCAAGAAGCTCGTCGTGGCCTGCGACGCGGGCATGGGCAGCAGCGTCATGCTCGCCAGCACGCTGCGCAAGCAGCTCGTGAAGAACGGCGTGACCGTCGAGCACACCCCGGTGAACTCGATCCCCGCCGACGCCGACCTGGTGGTCTGCCACAACGGGCTGGCCGCTCGCGCGCGGGCCAGCGCGCCCGGCAAGCCGGTCGTGCCGTTCCAGGTGTTCCTGGGCGACCCGGCCGTCACCAAGGTCGTCAAGGCCATCCAGACCGGCGAGGACATCAATGCCTGAGCTGCTGGAGAAGCGGGCCATCCGGCTCGACGCGGCCGCGGCCGACCGGGACGCGGCGATCCGCCTGTGCGGCGAGACACTGGTCGCGATCGGCGCGGCCGAGGCCGGCTACATCGACACGATGCTGGCCCGTGAACAGTCCGTCTCCACGTACGTCGGCGAGGGCGTGGCCATCCCGCACGGCACGCTCGGCGGCAAGGAGCTGGTGAACCGGGACGCGCTGGCCGTGCTGCGCTTCCCGGAGGCCGTGGACTGGGACGGCAACCCCGTCTCCGTCTGCGTGGCGATCGCGGCCAAGGGCGACGGGCACGTCGAGCTGCTGTCCGCGCTGGCCGAGATCCTGCTCGACCCGGACCAGGCCCGCGAACTGCGCGAGGCCACCGAAATCGACGATGTGCTCCGGCTGCTCAAGCCGGTTGGAGGGGAACAGTAATGAAGGTCGTGCGTTTCCACGCCCCGGGCGACGTCCGCTTCGAGGACATGCCGGAGCCGGAGGCCGGCCCGGGCGAGGTCAAGATCCGGGTGCGCAACTGTTCCACCTGCGGCACCGACGTCAAGATCTCCAAGTTCGGCCACCACCACATCCACCCGCCGCGGGTGATGGGCCACGAGATCGCCGGTGAGATCGTCGCGCTGGGTGAGGGCGTCGAGGGCTGGGTTGAGGGCGACCGCGTGCAGGTCATCGCCGCGATCCCGTGCGGTACGTGCGACGAGTGCAAGCGCGGCCGGATGACCATCTGCCCGAACCAGGAGTCGATGGGCTACCACTACGAGGGTGGCTTCGCGCAGTTCATGGTCGTACCGGCGAAGGTCCTGGCCGTGAACGGCCTGAACCGGATCCCGGAGGGCGTCAGCTTCGCCGAGGCGTCCGTGGCCGAGCCGCTGGCCTGCGTGCTCAACGGCCAGGAGCTGGCCCGGGTGGGCGAGGGCGACGACGTGGTGGTCGTGGGCTCCGGCCCGATCGGCTGCCTGCACGTCCGGCTGGCCAAGGCGCGCGGCGCGAACCGCGTCTTCCTGGTCGACCTGAACCGCAAGCGCCTGGACATGGCCGCCGACCTGGTCAAGCCGGACCTGGCGATCGCCGGTGAGGAGGTCGACGTGGTCCAGGCCGTGCTCGACGCCACCGACGGCCGCGGCGCCGACGTGATCATCACGGCCGCCGCCTCCGGCGCCGCCCAGGAGCAGGCGCTGCAGATGGTCGCCCGTCAGGGCCGGGTCAGCTTCTTCGGCGGCCTGCCCAAGGACAAGCCGACCGTCACGGTCGACTCCAACCTGGTGCACTACCGCGAGCTGACCATCGTCGGCGCGAACGGCTCCAGCCCGGCGCACAACGCGGAGGCGCTGCGCCTGATCGCCACCGGCGCGGTCCCGGTCGCCGACCTGATCACGCACCGGCTGCCGCTCGACTCGGCGATCGACGCGTTCGGCATCGTCGCGCGCGGCGAGGCCATCAAGGTCACGATCGAGCCCTGACCGGCTGACGTCCACAGACACATAAGGAGGCACCGATGCCTACGCGCACCGTTACCGTCGGGTCCGCGAGCGGCCTGCACGCCCGCCCGGCCGCGCTCTTCGTCCAGGCCGCCGCGGCGGCGCCGGTCAAGGTGACGATCCAGGTGGGGGAGAAGCGCGCCGTCCCGGCGAACAGCATGCTCTCCGTCCTCTCGCTCGGTGCCAAGAAGGGCACCGAGGTGGTCCTCGCGGCCGAGGGCGACGGCGCCGACGAGGCGCTGGACGGCCTCGCCGACCTGCTCGCCCGCGACCTCGACGCCGAGGAGCCGGCCAATGGCTGAGCTGACCGGCATCGGGGTCAGCACGGGCCTGGCCGGCGGTCCGCTGCTGCGGATCGCCGCCGTACCGGCGCTGCCCGAGCCGGCTCCGGTCGCGGACGCCGCGGCCGAGGTGGAGAAGGCGTTCGCCGCGCTGGCCGAGGTCGTCGCCGACCTCGGCCGGCGGGCCGACCGGGCCACCGACGCCACGGTCGCGGAGGTGCTGCGCGCCGAGGCGATGATGGCGGACGACCCGATGCTGCGCGAGGCCGTGCAGGAGGGCATCGAGGGCGGCACGGACGCGGTGCACGCGATCGACGCCGCGTTCGCCACCCACCGCGCCGCGTTCGAGGCGGCCGGCGGCTACCTCGCCGAGCGCGTCGCGGACCTGGACGACCTGCGCGACCGCGCGGTCGCGGTCTGCCTCGGCCGGCCGATGCCGGGCGTGCCGCAGCCGGGCCACCCGTACGTGCTGGCCGCCCGCGACCTGGCCCCGGCGGACACCGCGGACCTCGACCCGGAGCAGGTCGTCGGCCTGGTCACCGCGGACGGCGGCCCGACCAGCCACACCGCGATCCTGGCTCGCGCGCTCGGTCTGCCGGCCGTGGTGTCCTGCAAGGGCATCCTGGACGTCGAGGACGGCACGCTGGTCACGCTGGACGGCACCACCGGCGTGATCGAGACCGGCGTCTCCGCCGAGGCGGTCGACGCCGTCCGGGCGAAGGCGTCCGAGGCCGCGAAGGCGATCGCGGACTCGTCGGGTCCGGGCCGGACCTCCGACGGCCACGCGGTCGCGCTGCTGGCGAACGTGGGCAGTGGCAAGGACGCGGTCGCGGCCACCGAGGCCGAGGGTGTCGGCCTGTTCCGCACCGAGCTGCTGTTCCTGGACCGCACCCGCGAGCCGGGCCTGGACGAGCAGGTCGCGGCGTACCGCGAGGTGTTCGCCGCGATGGCCGGCCGGCGCGTGGTGATCCGTACGCTGGACGCGGGCGCGGACAAGCCGCTGCCGTTCCTGCACCAGGACGGCGAGCCGAACCCGGCGCTCGGCGTGCGCGGCCTGCGCATCGCTCGCCAGCGCCCGGACGTGCTCACCACGCAGCTGGCCGCGATCGCCCAGGCAGCGATCCAGACGGACGCGGACGTGTGGGTGATGGCCCCGATGGTCTCCACCGTCGCCGAGGCCGCGGAGTTCGCGGCCGCGGTGCACGCCGCCGGGCTGCCGAAGGCCGGCGTGATGATCGAGGTGCCGGCCGCGGCGCTGCGGGCCGAGAAGCTGCTCGGCGTGGTCGACTTCCTCAGCATCGGCACGAACGACCTGAGCCAGTACACGTTCGCCGCGGACCGGCAGGTGGGCACGCTCGCCGAGCTGCTCGACCCGTGGCAGCCCGCGCTGTTGCAGCTCATCGCGGCCTGCGGTGCCGCGGGCAAGGCGACCGGCAAGTCCGTCGGCGTCTGCGGCGAGGCCGCGTCCGACCCGGCGCTCGCGCCGGTGCTGGCCGGTCTCGGCGTCACCAGCCTGAGCATGTCCGCGCGTGCGCTGCCCGCGGTCCGCGCGTCGCTGGCCGCGCACACGCTGGCCGAGTGCGAGCGGCTGGCCGCCGCGGTGCTCGACGCGGAGGACCCGGCTCAGGCCCGCAAGCTCGTCTCCTAGCACCACCCCCCCAGAAAGGCCCCGCCGACCCCCTTGGGTTCTAGCAGTCGTCGCAACACCCCAGTTCAGGGGATGCGATGGACTTCGAGATCCGGGATCGGTCGGTTGTTCAGGGCCGTCGGCGTCTGACCCGCGAGCGTGAGGTTTATCTTGCGCTCGTGGGTCAGGGTGTCGGAACAGCGGAAGCGTGCAGGATCGTCGGGATCAACATCCGGACCGGCCGGCGGTGGCGTAACGGCCGGAACCCGACCGGCCGAAACGTCGGCGCGGCGCCGATCACGGCCGTGACGGCGCCGTCGGTGCGAGGCCGGTTCCTCAACGAGGACGAGCGTGTGTATATCGCCGATCGGCATCGTGAGCAGGTCACGGTCCGGCAGATCGCCGTCGAACTGGACCGTGACCCGGCGACGATCAGCCGTGAGCTACGACGTAACGCGCATCCGGTCAGTGGGGACTACCGGCCCCATGCGGCGCAGGCGCGTGCCGAGGCGCGCCGTTCGCGTCCGAAGATCAGCAAGATCGCTGCTAATCCTGCACTGCGCCAGGCCGTTCAGGACGGGCTGGACCTCAGGTGGAGCCCTGAACAGATCGTGCGACGCTTGCGGCGGGACTTTCCTGAGCGCCCGGAGCTGCACGTGACGCACGAGACGATCTACCAGGCCCTCTACGTCCAAGGCCGCGGTGAACTGCGTCGCGAGCTGACCAAGGCGCTGCGTACCGGCCGCGCGATGCGTCGCCCTCGCCGTCAGACGCAGCAGCGCACACCCCGGATGGCCACCGAGATGGTCATGATCAGCGAACGCCCCGCCGAGATCGAGGATCGAGCCGTGCCAGGTCACTGGGAAGGCGACCTGATCATCGGTAAGGACAACCGCTCCGCGATCGGCACCCTGGTCGAACGCCACACCCGCTACGTCATGCTCGTGCACCTGCCGGCCGGCCGCACCGCAGACCTCGTCCGTGACGCCCTGACCGCCACCATCGGCCGCCTGCCCACGCACCTACGCCGTTCGCTGACCTGGGATCAAGGCATCGAGATGAGCCTGCACCAGCAGTTCACCATCGCCACCGACACCCCGGTCTACTTCTGCGACCCGCACTCACCCTGGCAACGCGGCAGCAACGAGAACACCAACGGCCTGCTACGCCAATACTTCCCGAAAAGCACCGACCTGTCCGTCCACGACCGCGACCATCTCGACACTGTCGCCGCCGAACTCAACGGACGCCCACGCAAAACGCTCGGCTGGGACACCCCAGCCGAGCGCTTCGCTAAACTCCTGGCCGAAACCAGCTGACCACTGTGTTGCGACGACCCCTGGAATCCGCCCCCACGGCGGGGCCTTTCGCATGGACGGACATCTTTACGAGCCGGTAACAGCTTGATACCTTGCTGAAACCCTTGCAAGGTGCTGCAAAAAGTTTCAACGGTCTCGTGGACAGGAAGTCCTGACATGAAGAAACTCATCGCACGAGCACTCGTGCCGGTCGCGGTGGCCGCGGCTGGTCTCGCCGGGGTGACGGTCAACGCCCAGGCCGCCGTCTCCCTCAACAACAGCGACGTCACCGCGAACCTCTGGGAGTGGAACTGGCGGTCGATCGGCGCCGCCTGCCGCGACCACCTCGGCCCGGCCGGCTACGGCGCGGTCCAGGTCGCGCCGCCGGCGGAGTCGATCAGCCTGGCGACCAGCGACAGCGGCGCGCACCCGTGGTGGGAGGTGTATCAGCCGGTGTCGTACAAGCTGACCAGCCGGCTCGGCACCCGCGCGGAGTTCGCCGCCATGGTCACCGCCTGCCACACCGCGGGCGTGCGCGTCTACGTGGACGCGGTGATCAACCACATGGCCGGTGCGAACAACACGCTGACCACCACGTACGGCGGCTCCGTGGTCAACCCGTCCGGCTACTCGTACCCGGCGGTGCCGTACGGCTACGACGACTTCCACCACGCCGACGACGGCTACTGCGCGGACGACGACGCGGTGATCGACGACTGGAACAACGTCGCCGAGGTGCAGAACTGCATGCTGCTGTCGCTGTCGGACCTGAAGACCCAGGACGCCACGGTACGGTCGAAGATCGCCGGCTACCTGAACGATCTGATCGGGCTGGGCGTGGACGGTTTCCGGGTGGACGCGGCCAAGCACGTCGCGCGCGCCGACTTCGCCGCGATCCGGGCGCTGCTGAACCCGACCACGGCGGAGGGGCGGGCGCCGTACATCGCGCAGGAGATCTTCACCGGTGCGACCGACCCGGAGCTGCAACCGGCCGCGTTCACCTCGAACGGTGACGTGCTCGGCTTCTCCTACGCGCAGGGACTGCGCACCCAGTTCGTCAACGGCACGCTGAGCAACCTGGCCGGCATCCCGTCGTGGAACCTGGACGCGGCCAGCGACCAGACCGCCGCGATGATCACCAACCACGACCTGGAGCGCGACGGTACGACGCTGCGCTACCAGGACGGCGCACGGTACACGCTGGCGAACTATTTCATGCTGGCGTACCCGTACGGGCAGCCGTTCGTCTACGACGGGTTCGCGTTCAGCACGTCGAACACCGGCGCGTCCCCGCCCGCGGATGCCAACGGCTTCGTCACGGACGTGAACTGCGGCACCGGCCAGTGGCAGTGCCTGCACCGGTCCACCGGCGTGCGGGGCATGGTCGGCTGGCGCAACGCGACCGCGGCCGCCACCACGGTCTCCGACTTCACCGCGACCGCGAGCAACGTGATCGGGTTCCGGCGCGGCGCGCTCGGCTGGGTCGGGCTGAACGCCTCCGGCGGCGCGTCCACCGCGACGTACCGCACCGGGCTGCCGGACGGCGTCTACTGCGACGTGATCTCCGGCGTCGCGACCGGCAGCGGCTGTACCGGCGCGTCCGTGGCTGTCTCCGCCGGGAACGCGACCGTGACGATCCCGGCGAACGGCGCGTTCGCCATCCACGCCGGGTCCCGGCCCGGCGGTGGCACCGGCACGCCGACGCCGAACCCGACCGGGAACGTGGCGGTGACCTTCAACGCGACCGTGACCACCACCTGGGGCACGAACGTGTTCGTGGCCGGCAGCGTGCCCGCGCTCGGCTCGTGGAACCCGGCCGCGGCGATGCCGCTGTCCTCGGCCGGCTACCCGGTCTGGTCCGGGTCCGTGTCGCTGCCGCCGAACACCGCGATCGAGTACAAGTACCTCAAGAAGGACGCGAACGGATCCGTCACGTGGGAGTCCGGCGGCAACCGGACGTTCACCACCGGCCCGGGCGGCACGACGACGCGGAACGAAACCTGGAAGTAAGGGAAAACCCGCTGGTAGGAGGCCGTCCCTAGGCTCGGGGCGGCCTTCGCGGAAAAATCTCGGGCAGTTTCCTGTTATCGGTGCCCGGGTGACCCGTCTCCTGTCTGCGCGGCCCTGGTCAGACCCGTCGGGTTGCGTCAGGATGGCCAACCGAGGAGAGGGTGCGGGATGTGGACTCCAGACGGTAGGGGCCCCGTGGGCGGCGTCGACCCGGCGACCGTGCACGCGGCCCGGGCGGGGAACGCGGCGGCGCTGGACCGCGTGGTCGCGGCCTACCTGCCGCTCGTCTACAACGTCGTCGGCCGGGCGCTGCAGGGGCACGCCGACGTCGACGACGTGGTGCAGGAGACGATGCTGCGCGTCGTGCACAACCTGCCGGAGCTACGCGACCCGGCCGCGTTCCGTTCCTGGGTGGTGGCGATCGCGATGCGGCTGGTCCGCGACCGGCACCGCGACCTCACCCGCGGCTACCCGGCGGACGCCACGCCGGACGACGTGGCCGACCCGGGTGCGGACTTCGTCGACCTGACCATCGTCCGGCTCGGCCTCTCCGGCCAGCGGCAGGAGGTCGCGCAGGCCACCCGCTGGCTCGACCCGGACGACCGCGAGCTGCTCTCGCTCTGGTGGCTGGAGGCCGCCGGCGAGCTGGACCGGGACGACGTCTCGGCCGCGCTCGGGCTCACCAAGCAGCACACCGCGGTCCGCGTGCAGCGGATGAAGGCGCAGCTGGAGGCCGCGCGCGTGGTGGTCCGCGCGTTCCGGGCGCACCCGGCCTGCCCGGACCTGACGCTGCTGGCGATCGGCTGGGACGGCCGGCCGGAGCCGGTGTGGCGCAAGCGGTTCGCTCGGCACACCCGCGAGTGCGAGCAGTGCGCCCGCGCCTGGCACGAGATGGTCGACGCGGAGAAGCTGCTGGCCGGGCTCGCGCTGGTGCCGATCCCGGGCTACCTGCTGGAGCCGGCGCTGCACGGCGCGGCCGCGGCGCACGAGGCCGCACACGGTTACGACGCCGCGTCCGGCTACGACACCCCGTCAAGCTACGACACCGCGCCGCATCACTACGACGCGACGCCGGCCGGGGACACGACCGCGCACCTGAACGCGGTCGGCGCCGACCCGGGCAACGCGGCCACCCACGTGCTGGCCCGCCCCGAGATCGCCTCCGCCGGGCAGGCCGGCGCGCACGTCGTACCGGCGAAGGCTGGTCTCGGTGGTCTTCTGGGCCTGAAGCCGATCGCGGCCGCGATCGCCACGGCCGCGGTGATCACCGCGGGCGGCGTGTTCGCGCTGACCGGTCAGGATGACCCGGTGCCCGCCGCGCAGGAACCGCCGCCCGCCGCGGTCGTGCCGGTGACGTCGGAGAGCGCGAGCCCGAGTCCGTCGCCGTCCGCGTCGCCGAGCCCGTCACCGTCGCCCAGCGCGAGCCCGACACCGGTCGCGACCTCGGCCGCGCCGAAGCCGGCCGCGCCCGCGGTGGTGGAGGCGTCGTCGAAGAAGGGCGTCAGCACCTGGCAGGTGCCCGGCGTCGGGCCGGGGATGACCGCGGTCGGCGCGTCCTGGTACTACACCTGGGGTTCCGGGCCGGACCAGGTCAAGGCGCCGTCCGGCATCGAGTTCGTACCGATGATCTGGGGTAAGGACTCGGTCAACTCGGGCACGCTGGCGCAGGCCAAGGCGAACGGACGGACGCTGCTCGGCTTCAACGAGCCGGACCTGGGCGAGCAGGCGAACATGACCGTGGAGCAGGCGCTGGAGCTGTGGCCGCAGCTGCAGGCGACCGGCATGCGGCTGGGCAGCCCGGCCGTGGCCTACGGCGGCGACACCGCCGGTGGGTGGCTGGACCGGTTCATGACCGGCGCCAAGGCCAAGGGCTACAAGATCGACTTCATCACGCTGCACTGGTACGGATCGGACTTCAGCCCGGCCGCGGTCGGGCACCTGGAGGGCTACATCAAGGCGGTGTACAACCGGTACAAGCTACCGATCTGGGTCACCGAGTACGGCCTGATCAACTTCTCCGGCTCGCCGAAGTTCCCGAGCGGCGCGCAGCAGGCCGCGTTCATCGACGGATCCACCGCGATGATGGAGGGCCTGCCGTACGTCGAGCGGTACGCGTGGTTCTCGCTGCCGGTCGAGGCGGACTTCGGCAACGGCCTGTACGACCCGAACACGAAGTCGCTCACCGACGGTGGCCGCGCCTACGCCGAGGCCGGCTGAGCACCCGTCACCGGGCGGGCGTCAGTTCCCGTTGACCGGGGTGATTCCCGTCCGGTGCCGTGCGGCGCGGCCAGGGCAGCAGGCGGGGCGGGCGGCGCGCGGAGACGTCCTCGACCCAGCCGAGCGCCAGTACCGCACCGGCCAGCAACGCCAGCGCGATCGCGAACGTGCCGGCCTCCTCGACCACCGTGCCGAAGTTCCACAGCTCCAGCACCTCGTTGACGGCCAGCGCCGCCGTGATCGCCACGTTGTGCCACAGGTAGATCGTCACCGCCCGCGCGTTCACCAGCGTGACCACGCCGTCCAGGAGCGGCGCGCGGGCCAGCCAGCCGGTCGGCGGCGTCCAGCGCAGCAGGATCAGCGTGAACCCGGCGGAGAAGACCGCGTAGGCGAGCGGCAGGCCGGAGATGCCGTCCTCGCCGGCGCGCCACCAGAATGCGAGTGCACCGGCCACGCACGCCGCCGCGATCAGCACGGTGGCCGGGCCGGGCACCCGGCGCAGGCCGCCGTCCCGGTGCGCGAAGCCGAGCATCCAGGCCGTCGCGAACTGGAGCACGCTGACCAGCGTCCGCTCCGGCGTCTCCGGCAGCGACACCGGCGCGGCCAGCAGGATGCCGAGCAGCACCAGCGGCGCGGCCAGCGCGGGCAGCGGCGCGCGCCGGTAGAGCCACAGCAGGCCGGGGGAGAGCACCACCAGCCAGAGGTACGTGACCAGGTACCACAGCGGCCCGGCCGCCTCCGCGCCGAACTCGTTCGCCGGCGGGTCCGCGACCGGCAGCACCCAGAGCGGCAGCCGCGCCCACGGCGGGTCGTCCCAGCCGTGCAGCAGCATGGCCGGCACCGCGAACAGGCCGAGCACCCAGAGCGCGGGCAGCAGCCGCCGCAGCCGGCTGACGATCACCGTGCGGTCGCGCGCCGCCCGGTCCAGCGAGCGGGCCATCAGCGACCCGCCGAGCGCGAACATCACGCCCATCGACGGGAAGATCAACTCCAGCGCGGTGAGCGGGAACATGTGGTAGGTGACGACGCGCGCGATGGCGACGGCCCGTAACAGGTCGAAGTAGCGCTCGCGGGTGGCGGCCATGGCGTCCTCACGCTCGGGGGCAACGGCCGCGCAACGGTAGCCGCTCTCTCGCCGGGCAGGACGGACGCGCTCCTCCGGCCGGGTGGTGTCCGTCCCCCGGACAGGGGACGGACGTCACTCAGAAGACGGGCACGCCGTCGCGCACCAGCCGCCAGTTCGGCGTGAAGAAGTCCGCCGGGTCGATCGTGCCCTTGGCCTGGGCCCAGTCGATGAGGAGCTGGCGGATCTCCTTCTGCTCGTTGTAGACCTGCGCCCGGGTGATGCCGGGGAAGTTGCCGCCACCGGAGCGCCGGTAGTTGTTCACCGCGACCACGAACCGGTCGGTGTCCGCGACCGCGGTGCCGTCCGGGTGCGTGAGGCGGGTGATCCGGGAGCCGGCCGGCCGCGCGATGTCGATGTCGTAGCCGACGCCGGAGAGGATGTCGTAGTTGTAGTCCGGCACGGCCGGGTCGCTGATCGTCGCCGGGTCCACCGGTGCGCCGGGCGCTAGCGTGACGAAGTACTTCGCGGAGTATTCCAGGTAGGCCCGCACCTCCGCGCCGGTCAGCTCGACCGCCTCGAGCGTGTTGTCGAAGACGTACAGCCCGGCCACGTCCCTGATCTTGACGTCCCCGGCCGGGAACACCGCGGTCCGGCTGAACGGTGCCGCGATCGACAGCACCGGCAGCGCGGTGCCGAGCGCGGCCGTGACCGTCTCGGTCTGCACGTGGTTGATGAAGTCGATGATCGGCGTGTCCCGGTAGCGCGACGCCGCCGCGGACAGCTCTCCGGTGGACGTGGCGACCACCTGGTTGACGTACGCGACCGTGGTCCGGTGCTGCTCCCGGACGGCCGCCAGCACGACCGGGTCCGCGTCCACCGTGTTCGTGTTGAGCGTGGCGGACCGCGCCTGTGAGACGGCCCATTTTCCGCGCTCGCGGGTGAGCGTGAAGTCCATCCTGGTCAGCCGCTGGCCCCATTTGGACGGCTCCGAGGTGAGGACCTGCTTGCCGGTGACCTCGTTGGTGTAGAACTTCTGCGCGATCTCCACGTGCGCGTGGCCGAACAGCACCGCGTCGATGTCCGGCACCTTCGTGGCGACCAGGCCGGCCGCGTTCTCGACCGGCAGCTCCGGGCCGTACGACGAGGTGCCGCTGTCGCCGGAGTGCGCGGAGACGATCACGATGTCCGCGCCCTTGCGCTTCATCTCCGGCACCCACCGGTTCGCGGTCTCCACCAGGTCCGCGAAGACCAGCTTGCCCTCGACGTGCGCCCGGTCCCAGATCGCGGTGCCGGGGTTGGTCAGGCCGAGGATGCCGACGCGCAGCACGGGTGCACCGGGCCCGAGCGAGACCCGCTTGATCACGTACGGTGCGAACGCGGGTTTTCCGGTCTTGGCGTTGACCGCGTTCGCGGCCAGCGCCGGGAAGCCGAGCTGGCCGATCCAGGTGGCCAGCAGCGGCAGGCCGTAGTTGAACTCGTGGTTGCCCAGCGTCACGGCGTCGTACCGCAGCACGTTCATCGCCTTCGCCATCGGGTGCGTGCGCCCGGTGCTGGTGATCGGCTCCTGGACCGCGTAGTAATAGGCCAGCGGCGTGCCCTGGATCGTGTCGCCCGCGTCCAGCACCAGCGTGGCGCGGCCGCGCCGCTCTCCGCGGATCCGGTTGACCAGCGCGGCCAGCTTCGCCACGCCGACGTCGTTGTGCGCGGCGTCGTCGTACTCCGCGTCCTTGAAGTAGTCCCAGTTGTAGACGTTGCCGTGCATGTCGGACGTGCCCAGTACAGTCAGGTCGTACGTGGTCTTCCCATGCGCGTGCGCGGCTCCGGGGGCGACGGCCGTGGCTGCCGTGACCTTCATGAGGTTTCGCCGGGAAAGTGAGCTCATGCCGCCGAGTCTCGCCGCGTACACGCGTCGATGGCAAGACGCCTCAGGAAAAGATCAATTCCCCGGGTACGCCGTTGAGCAGCAATTCCTCGAAGTCGGCCGGAGTGAGCGGGCGGGAGAACAGGAAGCCCTGCCCGAACTCGTAGCCGAGGCCGCGCAGCAACCGCGCCTGCTCCGGTGTCTCGATGCCCTCCGCGACCGCGTTCAGGTCCAGCGCGTTCGCCATCTGCGCGACCGCGGTGGCGACCGCGGCCTGCCGGGTGACCGTGGTGACGCCCTCGACGAACGACCGGTCCAGCTTGAGCGTGGTCATCGGGCAGGTGAGCAGCAGCCCGAGCGAGGACGCGGCGGTGCCGAAGTCGTCCAGCGCCAGGTTCACGCCGATCGCGCGCAGCCCGTGCAGCGCCTCGATCGCCTCGTCGTCGGAGAGCACCGCGGTCTCGGTCACCTCGATGGTGAGCAGTTCCGGCGGGTAGTGCGAGGTGGTCAGCACGGCCGCGACCTCGTTCACGAAGCCGGGCTCGCGCAGCTGGCGGCCGGCCACGTTCACGTTCATCCGCAGGTCGTGCTTCCGCCAGCGCGCGGCCTGCCGCACCGACTCGCGCAGCACGAACCGGCCGAGCGGCACGATCAGGCCGCTCGACTCCGCGATCGGGATGAAGTCCGTCGGGTGCACCTGGCCGCGGACCGGGTGCCGCCAGCGGACCAGGGCCTCGCAGCCGGCGATCTCCCCGGTCCCGAGCCGGACCACCGGCTGGTAGACCAGGTGCAGCTGGCCCTCGTCGATCGCCTCGCGGAGCTGGCCGGCCAGCTCCGCGCCGTCCCGGATGCGCACGCCCATCTCCCGGGTGTACGCGACCCAGTTGCTCTTGCCGCGGTCCTTCGCCGCGTACATCGCGATGTCCGCGTCGCGGAGCAGCGAGTCCAGGTCGTCCTCGGCGTCCGCGGTGGCCAGGCCGATGCTGGCACGCACGATCAGGTCGTTGTCCTGCACCCGGACCGGGCGGCCGAGCAGCGTGAGGATGCGCTGCGCGGTCTGCGTGGCGTCGTCCGGGCCGGCGTCGCGCAGCAGCACCGCGAACTCGTCGCCGCCCAGCCGCGCCACCACGTCCTGCTCGCGCACCGCGGCGCGCAGCCGGTCCGCCACGCTGACCAGCAGCGCGTCGCCGGCCGGGTGGCCGAGCGTGTCGTTGATCGTCTTGAAGTCGTCCAGGTCGATCAGCAGCAGCGCCACGCTGCCCGGATCGGTCGTGGTCCGCAGCGTCTCGGTCACCTGCTCGCCGAAGTACGTGCGGTTCGCCAGCTGGGTCAGCCCGTCCACGGACGCGGCCTCGCGCAGCCGGGACTCGTGCCGCCGCAGCTCGCCGAGCGTGGTGTCCAGCCGGTTGATCAGCGTCGCGTTGTCGTGGAACGTGATCAGCTGCCGCGCGGCGACCAGCACGGTGATCATGGCGACGCCGGCGACCGCGCCCCAGAGCTGGTGGTCCGCGCCGGCCGGCAGCACCGTGATCAGGATGCCGAACGTCAGCGCGACCATCCCGTACGGCAGCAGGCTGTAGGGCTTGCGGCGACGCGGCGTGTTCACGTCCGGGTTGTGCCGGGTCTGCAACTCCTGGATGCGCGGGCCGGTCGCGATCAGCAGCGACGGCAGCAGCCGCAGCACCAGCAGGCCCGGGTTGCTCTCCGCGGTCAGCGGCTCCGGCGTGATCATGATGCCGATGCCCTGGATGCAGCCCGCGACCGCCATCGGCCACGCGGCCGGCTTGCTCATCGGCCGGCCGCCACTCAGGATCAGCTTCACGGCCGCGAACGCGGAGACCATCACCACGCTGGCGGCCACGATCGCGGTGATCAGCGATGCGTCCACCGGTGCACCAGGTTCGATCACGAAGCACCAGGTCAGCACCGCGCCCGCGACCAGCACGGTCGCGGAGTCCAGCCACAGCGCCAGCCGTTCCTTGTGGGTGCGCGTGTTCTGCGGGTGGATCAGCATCGCGATCACGACGCCGCCCAGTCCGAGCGCGAACATCGTGCTCTGCACCGGGCTGCCGTTGAGCGTCCGCGCGTCCGGGTCGACGGCGCTGAGCGCCACCTGGATCGAGTCCGCGACGGTGAACAGCGCGCCGGCGAACGCGACCACGCCCCAGAACCGGCGGCGCGGCGCGGACGTGACCCGGAACATCCGGTACGCGTACCAGCCGAGCGCGGCGTCCAACGGCACCTGGGCCAGCCAGAAGACCTGCACCTGCGCGTCCACGTGCCCGGCCAGCGCGTAGAAGCCGATGGTCGCCAGCAACACGAGCCCGGCCATGCCGAGCAGGACCGGGTCGCGCCACGGCACGACGGCGGGGGCCTGGCGCACGGGGCCTCCCTCCTGTCGCAGCCGGGTCGTCGGTCTCCGTGGTCTTCGTATCGACGTGACGGTGCGGACTTCTGAGGACATCGCCGTGTGATCGGCGTTGCGTGGGCTCCCGGTGGCCGCTATGGTTGTTCTCAGAAAGAGATAGACTCAGAGCGAGTTTGGAGCATGGGATGTCCGAGGCCGAGTTCCTCGCCGCGTACGACCCCCGGGACTACCCGGCCGTCGCGGTGACCGTCGACGTGGTGGCGCTGACCATCCGCGACGACCGGCTCTGCGTGCTGCTGGTGGAGCGCGCCGCACCGCCGTTCGAGGGCTTCTGGAGCCTCCCCGGCGGCTTCCTCAAACAGGAGACCGACGAGGGCGAGCCGTGGGCCGAGACGCTGGAGCAGGCGGCCGGCCGCGAGCTGGCCGAGGAGACCGGCCTGGACGCGGAGCGCCTCGACCGGGTGCACCTGGAGCAGCTCGGCAGCTACGGTGACCCGGGCCGCGACCCGCGCATGCGCGTGATCAGCGTCGCCTACCTCGGCTTCGGCCCGCAGATGCCCGACCCGCAGCCCGGGTCGGACGCGCGCGCCGCCGCCTGGGTGCCGGTCGCGGAGCTCGGCCTGCCCGAGGGGCCGGACGCGATCCCCGGCCGCACCGTGTCGCAGCGGCCCGGCACCAGCCGCCGGCTCGCGTTCGACCACGCGCAGATCCTCTTCGACGGGCTGGAACGGGCCCGCGCCAAGCTGGAGTACACGGCGCTGGCCACCGCGTTCGTCGGCGAGACGTTCACCATCGCGGAGCTGCGCGCGGTCTACGAGACGGTCTGGGGCGAGCAGCTGCACGGGCCGAACTTCCGCCGCAAGATCCTCTCCGTCCCCGGGTTCGTCGAGTCGGTGGGCGCCACCACCGAGCGCGGCGGTGCCCGCGGCGGCCCCCGCTCCCAGCTCTACCGCGCCGGTGACGCGACGTTGCTGCACCCGGCACTGCTCCGGACCGTAACCGAGGAACAAATTCGCTAAGGGGTACGAATCATGGGAAGTGGACGCTGGTCGCACGACGCCTACGACGCCGCCGCGGCCTACCGGGCCCGCACCGGGCGGGACGCCTTCGACTACGACGCCGGCATCCGCGCCTCGCGTCGCCGGCAGGACTGGACCGCACACCCCGACCTCGACCCGTACGGCGTGGACGTCCGCGAGTCGCGTGACTCCGCCGAACACCCGGAGAGCCTGGCCGTCGCGGTGCTGTTCGACGTGACCGGCTCGATGGGCTACGTGCCGCGCCGGTTGCAGGAGAAGCTGCCCCAGCTGTTCGACCTGCTGCTCGACCGTGGCTACGTAGCCCACCCGCAGCTGCTGTTCGGCGCGATCGGCGACGCCACCTGCGACCGGGTGCCGCTGCAGATCGGCCAGTTCGAGTCCGACAACCGGATGGACGAGCAGCTCGGCCGGATCCTGCTGGAGGGCGGTGGCGGCGGGCAGAAGACGGAGAGCTACGAGCTCGCGGCGTACTTCATGGCCCGGCACACCTCGATCGACTGCTGGGAGAAGCGCGGCAAGCGGGGCTACCTGTTCATCATCGGCGACGAGCTGAACTACCCGAGGGTCTACGCCCGCGGTGGGAACGCGCCGGTCACCGGCTACGACCGGAGCGGCCGCCGGGGCGTCGCGGAGGTGATCGGCGACCGCCTCCAGGACGACATCGACACCCGGGACATCTACGCGGAGCTGCGCGAGATGTACGACGTCTACTACATCCTGCCGTCCGGTACGTCGTACGCCGGCGACCGCCAGGTGCTCGACCACTGGCGCGACCTGCTCGGGCAGAACGTCATCGAGCTGGACGACCTGGACGCGGTCAGCGAGACGATCGCGCTCACCATCGGCATCGGCGAGGGCACCATCGGCCTCGACGACGGCCTCGCCGACCTGCGGCAGCAGGGCTCCACGGCCGGCCGCTCGGTGGAGCGGGCACTGGCCCCGGTCGCGCGCGGGCCCCGCGACGCGCGTGACCCGCGTGATGCCCGTGACCCGCGGGTTCCCCGGGCTTCCGGGGCCGACCGTGGTGGCCGGGTACCGGTCGCGCGGCGCAGCGTGGTCCGCCGCGGGAACACGCGCGGAGCGCGGTGGGTCTGATGAGCCCGGCGGAGGCACGCCACGTGATCGTGGCCGACCTGGGCTTCGGCGACGCCGGCAAGGGCACGATCGTCGACTGGCTCGCCGGGCGCGCTGCGGCAACAGCGCGCCCGGCCCGTACCGCCGCCGTTCTGCGCTTCAACGGGGGAGCGCAGGCCGCGCACACGGTGGTCCGGGCGGACGGCACGTCGCACACGTTCGCGCAGTTCGGCGCCGGCACCTTCGCCGGCGTGCCGACGCTGCTCACCCGGCACACGCTGGTCGAGCCGCTGGCGCTGGCCCGGGAGGCCGCGGCGCTGGCCGCACTCGGTGTCCCGGCCCCGCTCGACCTGATCTCCGTGGACCGCGCCGCGCTGCTCACCACGCCGCTGCACGCGGCCGTCAACCGCGCCCGCGAGGCGGCCCGCGGCGGCGCCGCGCACGGCAGCTGCGGAATCGGCATCGGCGAGACGATGTCCTACGCGCTCGACCACCCGGACCTGGCGCTCCGCGCGGGCGACACCGAGTCCCCGTCCCGCCTGCGCCGCCGCCTGCTCGCACTGCGCGAGTGGGCGGCCACCACGATCCAGACCCTGGCCGGCGCCGGCCTGCCGGGCGCGGGCGGTGCCGTGCCGTTGCCGGACGTCAACGAGCTGATCCGGGCATATCGGGCGTTCGCCCGCCGGGTCCGGCTCACCGGTGCGGGCGAACTCGCGCGGCTGGCCGCCGCCGGGCCGCTGGTCTGCGAGGGTGCACAGGGCGTGCTGCTCGACGAGTGGCGCGGCTTCCACCCGCACACCACGTGGTCGACCACCACGTTCGCGAACGCGCTGGAGCTGCTGACCGAGGCGGGCGTGGACACCGGCGACGTGTGCCGGCTCGGCGTGACCCGCACCTACGCGACCCGGCACGGCGCCGGGCCGTTCCCGTCCGAGGATCCGTCGCTGGCGCCGCTGCTGCCGGAACCGCACAACGGCACCGGGCGCTGGCAGGGCGCGTTCCGTGTCGGCCACCTGGACCTGGTGCTGCTCCGCTACGCGCTGGAGGTCTGCGGCGGCGTGGACGCGCTCGCGGTGACCCACCTGGACACCGCGGCCGCCGCGGGTGACCGCCTGAAGGTGGCCACCGCCTGGCGTGCCGGTGGCACCCGGATCACCCGCCTCCGCCCCGGCCCGTTTGCCGACCTCGCACACCAGCGGCGCCTGACCGATCTTGCGCTGGCCGCCACGCCGGACCTCACCGCTCCCGGCCGGTCCTGGCCCGGCCTGCTCTCCGGCGAGCTCGGCGTGCCGGTCGCGGTGACGTCCTGGGGACCTCGATCGGGCGACAAACATCCGCCCACAATGGACTTTTCCCCTACCCGCGAAGATCGGGGCCGGGTGCCGGTGCCGTAGCCTGGCGGTGGTCTCGCACATGAGGGGGCAGCGTGGTGTTCGAGCAGTTCAATGCACGTCGGCTCGCGATCGGCGCGGGCGTGGGCCTACCGCTCATCGCGCTCTGGACCGTCCTGCTGAGCGCCACCATCCCGTACGACTTCATGGTCCATTTCATGAGCATGGTGCTGCTCAGCCTGGTTCCGTTCGCCATCGTCTCGTTCATCCTCGTATGGGCCCGCCGCCACCGCTCCCGCCCGCCCCGGCACCGCGACCACTGCGCCGAGTGCGGCCAGCCCATCCATCACCCTGAATGAGTATCGTTCCGCGGTGCGTGCGGGGCGGGCCATGGCCACTCGGGGTCAGGGCTGGATGGCGTCCATGGCGCGGAAGATGCGGACGTCGGAGACCGGGGAGGGGGTGCCGAGGGACGGGGCGTAGTAGTTGATCCTGAGTTCCTCGATCATCCAGCGGACGTCGGCGATCTCCGCGGCCGCGGGCCGGCCCGGGCGCTGGTTGGCCAGCAGCCACTGGTATTCCTTCTGCACCTCGGCCAGCTGCTTCAGCATCTGGCCGTCGCGCTGGGCGCCCGCGGGCAACTTCTCCAGGCGTTTCTCGATGCCCTGCAGGTAGCGCACCAGGTCGGGCAGTCGCTGCCAGCCGGTCTCGGTGACGAATCCCTTGTGGATCAGGCCGGCCAGCTGCGCGCGGACGTCGTTCAGCGCCGGGACCACGGCCATCGCGGCCATGCCGCCGCCGGACGCGGCCTTGCCGGTCGCGGCTATCCGCTGTTCCGCCGCGTAGGCCGCGCCGAGGACGCGCTGCACCCAGGAGATCGTGTCGCCGACCACGTCGCCGACGGCCTGCCGGACCTTGGTCAGCAGCGTGGTGAACGCGGCCGCGTCCCAGGCCGGGCCGCCGAAGTCGGCCATCGCCTTGTCGACCGCGCAGGCCATGATGTCGTCGAGCAGCGCGGCGAAGCTGCCGTGCGGGCTGCGGGCCAGCGCGAGCTTCGTCGAGTTCGGCATGTCCGCGACGAACTTCGCCGGTGCGGGCAGCGCCAGCAGCAGCAGCCGCCGGTTGCCGGCCCACATCGCGCGCAGCTGCTCCGCCTCGGTGTCGAACAACCGCAGGCCGACCGTGTCGCCCTCGTCCACCAGGGCCGGGAACGCGCGCACGACGTACCCGCGCGACTCCTTCTGGAAGGTTTTCGGCACCGTGCCGACGTCCCAGGTGGTGAGCCCGGTGCGTTCGACGGTGGCGGCGGACGCGGCGAGCACCTGCTGCGTCCTGGGGCGCAGCCGGGACCGCAGCGCGAGCAGGTCCTTGCCCTCGCCGACCGTCTTGCCCTTCTCGTCCACGATCCGGAACGTCATCCGCAGGTGGTCGGGGAGCTTCGCGACCTCCCACGCGTCCGGCGGCACGAGCACGCCGGTGATCCGGCGCAGTTCGCGTTCCAGCGTCTCGAGCAGCGGGCCGTCGCCGGGGCCGACGCGGTCCAGCACGGCCCGGGCATGATCCGGCACGGGTACGAAGTTGCGGCGCAGGTTCTTCGGCAGCCCGCGGATCAGCGCGGTCACCAGCTCCTCGCGCAACCCCGGCACCTGCCAGTCGAACGCGTCCACCGGCACCTGGTTGAGCACCGGCAGCGGGATGCGCACGGTCACGCCGTCCGCCTCGGTCCCGGGCTCGAACTGGTAGGTGAGCGGCAGCGTGAGCCCGTCGACCTCCCACTCGTCCGGGTAGTCGGCCTCGTCCACGCCGCCGGCGCCCGCGTTGATCAGCATCTGCCGGTCGAAGGTCAGCAGCGACGGGTTGGTCCGCGACTCCTTCTTCCACCAGGAGTCGAAGTGCCGCCCGGAGACCACGTCGGCCGGGATGCGCGCGTCGTAGAGCGAGAACAGCGTCTCGTCGTCGACCACGATGTCCCGGCGGCGGGTTTTCTGCTCCAGTTCCTCGACGTCCTCGATCAGCCGGCGGTTGGCGTGGAAGAACTTGTGGTGCGTCTGCCAGTCGCCCTCGACCAGGGCGTGCCGGATGAACAGCTCGCGGCTCAGCTCCGGGTCGATCCGGCCGTAGTTGACCTTCCGCTGCGCGACGAGCGGCACGCCGTACAGCGTGACCTTCTCCATCGCCATCACGGCACCCTGCTTCTTCTCCCAGTGCGGCTCGCTGTAGGAGCGCTTGACCAGGTGCGCGGCCAGCGGCTCGACCCACTCCGGCTCGATCTTGGCGGCGACCCGGGCCCACAGCCGGTTCGTCTCGACCAGCTCCGCGGCCATCACCCAGCGCGGCGACTTCTTGAACAGCGCGGAGCCGGGCGAGAGCACGAACCGGGCGTTGCGCGCGCCGACGTACTCCTGCTGCTTCTCCACGTCCTTGAGCCCGATCTGCGAGAGCAGGCCGGTCAGCAGCGACGTGTGCACCTTCTGCGAGTCGAGACCTTCGGCATCGAGAGCCCCACGGGGTACGCCCATCGCCTCACGCAGCTGCGCGTAGATGTCCTGCCATTCGCGCACCCGCAGGTAGTTCAGGTACTCCTTCCTGCACATCCGCCGGAAGGCGCTGCTGGACAGCTCCTTCTGCTTGTCCCGCAGGTAACGCCACAGGTTCCAGTACGTCAGGAAGTCCGAGTCCTTGTCGGTGAACCGGGCGTGCTGCTGCTGGGCCTGCTGCTGCGCGTCCTGCGGTCGCTCGCGCGGGTCCTGGATGGACAGTGCGGCCGCGATCACCATGACCTCGTGCACGACGCCGTTCTTCTCCGCCTCCAGCACCATCCGGGCCAGGCGCGGGTCGACCGGCAGCGCGGCCAGCCGGCGGCCGAGCGGGGTGAGGCGCTTCGCCGGGTCGAACGTGACCGGGTCGAGCGCGCCCAGCTCCTCCAGCAGGTTGACGCCGTCCTTGACGTTGCGCTTGTCCGGCGGCTCCACGAACGGGAACGCGGCCAGGTCGCCGAGCCCGAGCGCGGTCATCTGCAGGATCACCGAGGCCAGGTTGGTGCGCAGGATCTCCGGGTCGGTGAACTCGGGCCGGGAGAGGAAGTCCTCCTCGGTGTAGAGCCGGATGCAGATGCCCTCGGAGACGCGGCCGCAGCGGCCCTTGCGCTGGTTCGCGCTGGCCTGCGAGACCGGCTCGATCGGCAGCCGCTGCACCTTCAGCCGGTGGCTGTACCGGGAGATGCGCGCGGTGCCCGGGTCGATCACGTACTTGATGCCGGGCACGGTCAGCGACGTCTCGGCGACGTTCGTGGCGAGCACCACGCGCCGGCCCGGGTGCGGCGCGAACACGCGGTGCTGCTCGGCGACGGAGAGCCGGGCGTACAGCGGCAGGATTTCGGTGTTCTTGAACTCGGCCTTGGTGAGCGCGTCCGCGGTGTCCCGGATCTCCCGTTCGCCGCTGAGGAAGACCAGGATGTCGCCCGGTCCCTCGCCCTGCAGCTCGCGCACCGCGTCGAGGATCGCGGTGGTCTGGTCGCGGTCCGGGTCGGAGTCCTCGTCGTCCGGGTCGACGACCGGGCGATAGCGCACCTCGACCGGGAACGTCCGGCCGGACACCTCGACGATCGGCGCGGGTTTCCCGGCGGCGTCGGCGAAGTGCGCGGCGAAGCGCTCCGGGTCGATCGTGGCGGAGGTGATCACGATCTTCAGGTCGGGGCGGCGCGGCAGCAGCTGCTTGAGATAGCCCAGGATGAAGTCGATGTTGAGGCTGCGCTCGTGCGCCTCGTCGATGATCAGCGTGTCGTACTGCGTCAGGTTCCGGTCGTTCTGGATCTCGGCCAGCAGGATGCCGTCCGTCATCAGCTTCACCATCGAGGCGTCGCTGACCTGGTCGGTGAACCGGACCTTGAAGCCGACGGTCTGCCCGAGCCCGGTCTTCAGCTCCTCCGCGATCCGCTCCGCCACGGTGCGGGCGGCGAGCCGGCGCGGCTGGGTGTGCCCGATCAGCCCGCGCACGCCCCGGCCCAGCTCCATGCAGATCTTCGGCAGCTGGGTGGTCTTGCCGGAGCCGGTCTCACCGGCCACGATCACCACCTGATGGTCCCGGATCGCGTCGCGGATCTCGTCGCGCAGCGCGCTGACCGGCAGCTGCTCCGGGTAGGTGATCTCCGGCCGGCTCTCGGCGCGTGCGGCTATCCGCGCCTCCGCGGTCTCGACCTCCGCGGTGATGTTGGCCAGGACCTTCGCCCGGGACTCCGGGTCGCGGACCTTGCGCACACCGTCGAGCCGACGGCGCAGCCGCCGCTCGTCGCGGAGCATCAGGTGGGGGAGGCGCTGCGCAAGTGCGGCGGCGGGATTCGTCTGCATACCGCCGTCAAGGATAGGCCGGACATGGCGTTTTCCCGACTCGTTTACGGCCGGGGCGAACCGGGGATGCCTGCGGTGCGTGTCACACAGAGGAAACGCGATGCGCGTCACAGGCATAGATCACTGAAAAATGCTTCGCCGAGCGTGGCGCGCGGTACATACGCTGTTGAAGATCGCGTGTGGGGGGAGGGGTCATGAGGCGCGGCCCGGCAATGTTCTTCGGAGCCATCGTGGCTTTCGGGCTCGGCCCGGCCGTCTGGATCGGCGGCACGTTCGCGACCGCCGAGGCCGACGCGGTGCCGGTTGAGTCACCGCGACCCGTCCCGTCCGTCTCGGTCAGCACGGTCTATGTCGCGGTCGAGCCGTCCGCGGAGCCGGAGGTCGTGGAGATCGCCGACGCGTGGGTGCCGCCGGCCGCCGTCCCGTCCGCGTCGCCGTCCGTGAGCCCGTCCGTCCCGCCGACGCCGTCCGTGAGCCCGTCCGCGACGAGGAAGCCGCTGGTCACGCCGGGCCCGTCGAAGACCGCGACGCCGCCGCCGGCCAGTCCGCCGGTCGAGCACACCGCGGAGCCGACGTTCTCGCCGGAGCCGAGCGAGGACGTGCCGTCCGGCGCCTGAGTCGAAACGCCGTCGAACGCTTTTGTTGATTCGGCAAACTATTGACAGGCGTTTCGTGAGCGTGTGAATCTCTCCTTCTGACCGGTGCGGGAGCCATCGGCGGGCCCGGGCAAGGCCTCGCCGTGTCTTTCCCCGTGCTTCTGCATCCGTCAGTCACCCGCGGTGCGGGTGAGGGAGGACCCATTCATGCGCAGGAAACTCGCCGGCGCGCTCGCCGCCCTGCTCACGGCCGGCACGACGGCCGTGGTCGTGCAGGCCACCGGCACCGCGAACGCGGCCGTCGCCGAGCCTTACACCTGGAAGAACGTCCGGATCGACGGCGGTGGGTTCGTGCCCGGCATCGTCTTCAACCGTACGGAACGGAACCTGATCTACGCGCGGACCGACATCGGCGGCGCGTACCGGTGGAACGAGTCCGGGCAGAACTGGGTGCCGCTGCTGGACTGGGTCGGCCAGGGCAACTGGGGCTGGAACGGCGTGCTCAGCATCGCCACCGACGCGCTCGATCCGAACCGCGTGTACGCCGCGGTCGGCATGTACACGAACTCGTGGGACCCGAACAACGGCGCGATCATCCGTTCGTCCGACCGCGGCGCCACCTGGCAGGTCACGCCGCTGCCGTTCAAGGTCGGCGGCAACATGCCGGGCCGCGGCCAGGGCGAGCGCCTGGCGATCGACCCGAACGACAACCGGGTGCTCTACTTCGGCGCGGAGGGCGGCAACGGCCTCTGGCGCTCCACCGACCAGGGCGTGACCTGGGCCGAGGTCGCCAACTTCCCGAACGTGGGCAACTACGCGCAGGACCCGGCCGACCCGAACGGCTACCTGAACCACAACCAGGGCGTCACCTGGGTCACGTTCGACGAGGACACCGGCACCCGCGGCAACCGCACCCAGACGATCTACGTCGGCGTCGCCGACAAGGAGAACCCGGTCTACCGGACCACGGACGGGGGTACGAGCTGGGAGCGCCTGCCCGGCACGCCGACCGGCTACCTGGCGCACAAGGGCGTGCTGGACAGCGTGAACGACCGGCTCTACCTGGCGACCAGTGACACCGGCGGCCCGTACGACGGCGGGCACGGCCAGGTCTGGAGGTACGGCACCGCGACCGGCCTCTGGACCGACATCTCCCCGGTCCCGGCCACCTCGGCCGACCAGTATTTCGGCTACTCCGGCCTGACCGTCGACCGGCAGAACCCGAGCACGCTGATCGTCGGCACGCAGATCTCCTGGTGGCCGGACGCGATCTTCTGGCGGTCCACGGACGCCGGCGCGACCTGGAGCCGGATCTGGGACTACGCCGGCTACCCGAACCGGGTCAACAAGTACACGATGGACGTCTCGTCCGCGCCGTGGCTCGACTTCGGCGAGAACCCGAGCCCGCCGGCCCAGGCGCCGAAGCTCGGCTGGATGAACGAGTCCATCGAGATCGACCCGTTCGACCCCGACCGCATGCTGTACGGCACCGGGGCCACCGTCTACGGCACCACGCAGCTGCGGAACTGGGACACCGGCGGCACGTTCACGATCAAGCCGTTCGTGAAGGGGCTGGAGGAGACCGCGGTGCTCGATCTGGTCAGCCCGCCGGCCGGCGCGCCGCTGGTCTCCGCGCTCGGCGACATCGGCGGCTTCCACCACGCGTCACTGGACGCGGTGCCGGCCGACATGCACCTGTCGCCCACGCTGGGCAGCGGCACCGGGCTGGACTTCGCGGAGCGCAACCCGTCCGTCATGGTCCGGGTCGGCAACGTGAACCGCACCGACTACCCAAACGTCAACCGGATCGGCATCTCCACCGACGGCGGCAAGACCTGGTACCAGGGCCAGGAGCCGGCCGGCGTGACGAACGGCGGCAAGGTCGCGATCAGCGCGGACGCCGGCGCGGTGGTGTGGGCGCCGGACGGCACGAACGTGCACTACTCGACCACGCGCGGCAGTTCCTGGGCGCAGTCCACCGGCATCCCGGCCGGGGCGAAGGTGGAGGCGGACCGGGCCGACCCGAAGACGTTCTACGGCTGGTCGGCCGGCCGGTTCTACGTCAGCACGGACGGCGGCGCCACGTTCACCGCGTCGTCCGCGACCGTGCCCGCCACCGGGCGGGTCAACGTGAAGACGGTGGCCGGGTCCGCGGGCGATGTGTGGATCACCGGGGACGAAGGGCTGTTCCGGTCCACGAACGCGGGTGCGTCGTTCACCAGGATCTCGACGGTCACGTCGGCGATCAACGTGGGCTTCGGCAAGGCGGCGCCGGGCGCGTCGTACCAGGCGGTCTACCTGGTCGGCACGGTCGACGGCGTGACCGGCGTGTTCCGCTCGGACAACGCGGGCGGCGCCTGGACGCGGATCAACGACGACGCACACC
This sequence comes from Catenuloplanes indicus, assembly GCF_030813715.1. Taxonomy (NCBI): domain Bacteria; kingdom Bacillati; phylum Actinomycetota; class Actinomycetes; order Micromonosporales; family Micromonosporaceae; genus Catenuloplanes; species Catenuloplanes indicus. The sequence continues at coordinate 3,109,471 of NZ_JAUSUZ010000001.1, read as the reverse complement.
AGTACGGGAACATGGGCGACGCGCTGACCGGTGACCCGCGCATCTTCGGCCGCGTCTACCTGGGTACGAACGGCCGCGGCATCCTCTACGCGGACCGCACCCTGACCACCACGCCGACCGCCACGGTCACGCCCACGTCGTCCCCGACCGCCTCGCCCACCCCGACGGTCACCCCGACGTCAAGCCCGACCGCGAGCCCGAGCCCCACGGGGAGCCCCGCGCCGGCCGGCTGCACGGCGGCCTACCGGATCACCGGGCAGTGGGCCGGCGGGTTCCAGGGCGAGGTGACGGTGACGAACGCCGGCACCGCGGCCACCACCGGCTGGACCGTGAACTGGACGTTCGCGAACGGGCAGTCGATCAGCCAGGCCTGGGGCGGTACGGCCACGCAGAGCGGCACGGCCGTGTCCGTGCGGAACGTGTCGTGGAACGGCGCGCTGGCACCGGGCGCGTCCACCGCGTTCGGCTTTCTCGGCTCCTGGACCGGCGCCAACGCGATTCCGGCCGCGGTGACCTGCACCCGGTCGTGAAGGGCCGGAGGGGACGCGTCCGCGCGTCCCCTCCACCCGCTCAGTTCTCGTCCTCACCGTGCGGGATGCTGACCGCGATCTCCTTGCCGAGCCGGTAGCCGAGACGCAGCTCCAGGTCGTCACCGGACCAGAAGCTGCCCGGGTCGTACCAGTTCGGGCGCTTGCCGGGCGGAAGCAGGCCCATCGCCTCGTAAGTGACGGCCACGACCTCGGCGCAGTACGCCTTCTCCAGCTCGTTGTCCTGCGCCTCCTCCTTGCGGAAACGGATGTTCGGCACCCGGCCCTTCGCCCACCGCCAGGCCAGCTGCGCGGTCGACGGGAACGGCGTGCCGTCCAGGCGCGCGATCGTCCTCAGCACCGCGTCCTCCATCTGACGCGTCACGCCCGGCTCCAGCTGCCGCAGCCAGCCGCGCTGGCCGTACCGCATGCCCCAGACCGTCACCGCCTGCCGCATGTCGTGCAGCTGCACGCCGCGCTGGTGCGTGCCGCTCCACAGGTCGGGCAGCGACCGGCCCAGCTCGGCGTGCCACATCAGGGGCGGCATGTCGTCGATGACCACGCACATGCCCACGTGGTTCACCGGACTGTTGGTCAGCGTCTGGATGGCACGGTCGGCCGCGCTCCGTCCGCGAAACACCCACATGTCACCCGTACGAGCGAGATCGACTGCTTCGTCCAGGGTGATGCTCGTCCCTTCGGCCATCGAACTACTCTATGTGGATGCAGTGGTCAAAGGTGCGGCAGACCGGCAAGGCACTCCCCTTCTGGAAGATCCTCGGTGTGGCCGGTGTGGTCGGTGTGGCCGCGACCGGCATCGTGGTCGCCCGCGCGGAGCGCCGCCGCCGCGCGTACACCCCGGACGAGATCAAGGACCGGCTGCGCGCCCGGCACGCGGAGATCGAGAGCCCGTAGGGTTTCGATCGCCACGGCCCTCGGATCCGGCGGCCCGCGGGCGGTGACCACGCCGGAAGCGGGTATATCCACAGATTGTTCTACGATTTCCGCGTGGAAGAGTGGGGCGCACGGCTCGCGGATGACAGGGCGCTGCTCGATCGCGGTAGCACCGCGGAGCGGGTGGCGGACATCCTGCGGCAGCGGATCACCGAGGGCGTGTTCAAGCCCGGGACCCGGCTGAGCGAGGAGAGCCTGCGCGAGGCGCTCGGCGTCTCGCGGAACACGTTGCGCGAGGCGTTCCGGCTTCTGGCGCACGAGGGGCTGCTGGAGCACCAGCTCAACCGCGGCGTCTTCGTGCGGCTGCTGACCAGCGCGGACATCCGGGACCTGTACGCGATACGGCGGATCCTGGAGTGCGGCGCGCTGCGTAACCTGGACGCGCTGCCGCCGGAGTCGGCCGGCCGGCTCCGGACCGCGATCGAGAGCGCGGACGAGGCCGCGGCGCGCGCGGACTGGGGTGCGGTCGGCACCGCGAACATGCGCTTCCACCAGGCGATCGCGGACCTGTCCGGCAGTCGCCGGGTGGCCGAGTCGGTGCGCGCGCTGCTGGCCGAGCTGCGCCTGGTGTTCCTGGTGGTGGCGGATCCGCGTGCGCTGCACGAGCCGTACGTGGCCGGCAACCGCGCGCTCTACGAACTGCTGGCCGCGGGCGACCTGCGCGCGGCCGAGGAGGCGCTGCAGCGGTACTTCGACGACGCGGAGAAGCAACTGCTCGCCGCCTACGCCGCGGCGAACCGATAGAGGGAGTCCACAGTGTCCGACGTTCCGGCGATCTTCGCGGCGGCGGTGGCGGCCGATCCGGCCCGCCCGCTGCTCACGTTCTACGACGACGCGACCGGGGAGCGCACCGAGCTGTCCGGCCTGACGCTCGGCAACTGGGTGTCCAAGACCGCGAACCTGCTGGTGGACGGCCTCGGCCTGGGGCCGGGCGACCGCGCGGACCTGCTGCTGCCGGCGCACTGGCAGACCGCCGCGATCCTGCTGGCGTCCTGGTCCGCGGGCCTGACGGTGGCGTACCGGCCGTGGTCGACCGCGGGCCTCACCGCACCGGCCGGCGTGCCGGACGTGGTATTCGCGGCGCACGACCGGGTGCGCAGCATGCTGGAGGACGTGCCGGACGCGGACGAGCGGTTCGTGCTGAGCCTGCACCCGTTCGCGATGCCGATGCGCGAGGTGCCGGACGGCTACCGCGACTTCAACGCGGAGGTGCGCGTGTTCGGCGACGTGTTCCGCGCGGCCGCGCTGCCCGCGCCGGACACGCTGGCGACCACGGACGGCACCACGTTCGGCCAGTGGGGCGCGATCGCCGGGCACATCGCGGGCGAGATGGGCCTGACCGCCGGTGACCGCGTGCTGATCGACGCAAGCCGGTACGAGCAGCCGGTGCAGTGGCTGCTGGCACCGCTGGCCGCCGGTGCCTCGATCGTGCTGGTGGCGAACGCGGACAAGGAGAAGCTGGCCGCGCGCGCGGAGTCGGAGCGCGTCACGAAGGTGCTGTAAAGGCGGCCTTGACGCGCCATGTTCGTCAAGGCATCCTTGACGGTATGAGGAACGCACCCGACATGGCGCTGTCCGTCGACCTGACGGCGGCGACCGCGGCCGTCACCTCGGCCGCCGTCCTTGAGGTCTCCCGCCAGGCCGACGCGCTGCTCGGTGGCCGCAAGGCGCCCGGCGACCCGGGTTGGGAGCAGTGGTCCGGCAGCGACGCCGAGGCCGAGTGGGAGGTCGCCAACCAGCTCCTCCAGCTGCGGCTGAGCCTGGCGGCGAACCTCGATCCGGTGTTCATCGTGATGGGCCTGCGCCGCTGGGGCGTCACCTGGGAGATGATCGCCAAGGTGGCCGGCACCAGCCGGCAGGCCGCGCACGAGCGGTGGGGCAAGCGGGTCACCGGCATGCTCGACGCGTACGGCACCGGCGAACTCGGCGGCCCGGTCGCGGACGACGAGAAGGACTTCTAGAGCCTGTGCCGACGTGGGATGCCGGGCTACGGCGAGGCCCGGGCGCCGACTGGCCGCACGTCGCGCAAGCCCACATGCAACACCGGTATGCGGGCTTCCGTGCCGCGCACCCGAACGACACCTGGACCGCGCCTCGCTCCGGCCCCACGTCGGCACAGGCTCTAGACCAGCGCCTTCCCGAGGTTCTCCACCGCCAGGTACGGGTTGAGGTGCGAGTGCCGGCTGCCGACCGCGACGTCCCGCCAGAAGCGCTGCAACGGGTTCGCCGTGCCGAAGCCGCTCGCGCCGTGCAGGTCGAGCAGCAGCTCCACGGCGGCCCGGCAGTCGCGCGCGGCGGTCGCCTCCGCCATGTGCAGGCGCGGCAGGCCGGACTGCGCGACCTCCGGGCCGTCCGCCGCGGTGGCGACCTCGAACGCGGTGCGCTCGGCCCGCTCGATCAGGTGCGTCGCCTCGGCCAGCCAGTGCCGCGCGCCGGGCGACTCGCCCATCGACGCGTACGCCGTCATGAACGGCTTGCGGCCGGACCCGAACATGGCCCGCACGGTGTCCAGCGCGCCGAATGCCCCGCCGATCACCGGACCGAGCACGCACAGCCCGAACAGCAGCAGGTCGTTCACCGCGAACGGCCGGAACGGGAACACCTGCCCGTCCGGGACGCCCACCGCGTCCGCGACCACGGTGTGGCTGCCGGTCGCGCGCATGCCGGACACCTGCCAGGTGCGGTCGATGCGCAGGTCGGCCCGCCGGATGTGGGCGAAGTGCGGCACGCCGTCGATCGTCAGCAGCACGCCGGTCCAGGTGGCGTCCTCGCAGCCGGAGACGTTCGGCCAGGCGCCGGTGACGACCACCGTGTCCCCGTCCCGCGTGCCGGTGCCGCAGCCCGGCCGGCCGGAGCCGCAGAAGATCGCGTCCGGGTCCGCGAACAGTTCCTTGCGCACCGTCTCGCCGGACATCCGCTTCGCCAGCGTCTTGCTGGTCACGGTCACGCCGGTCACCCAGGCGGCGGACGGGTCCGCGCGGCCGATGTCGATCAGCCGGCGCAGGATCGTCTCCGCGCTCGCGTCCGGCCCGCCGTGCTCGGCCGGCACCGCGAGCGCGAAGTCGCCGTTCGCGCGCAGCGCCCCGATCGCCTCCGGGGTCAGCCGGTCCCGTGTCTCACCGTCCGCCGCCTGCGCGGCAATGCGTTCGTTGCTCACGATCAAACCCAATCAGCGACGGTACGGCGGCGGCCATGCGTGATCGGACCGGCGCGATACGCGTCTGTGCGCTCCGGTGGGCGGGATGCGCGCGGTTGCCGGATACGCTCGCGGGATGGACGTGATCAGCGAGGCGGTCGAGGACCTGCGGATCGGGCAGGTCTACGGGCGCCGGGCCGAGGTGCCGGCCACGTTCGCCGGCCGGTTCGAGGCCTGCGAGGGCGTCGGGTTCCACGTGCTGCTGCGTGGCGAGGGCTGGCTGATCTCCGGGTCGGCCGCGCCGATGCGCATGCGCGCCGGTGACGTCGCGGTGGTCCCGCACGGCGCCGCACACGGGTTCGGCCCACAGCCGTGCACGCTGGCCGAGTTGCCGGCCGCGCCGATGGGCATACCGGCCGCGCCGGCCGAGCCGATGCCGGTGGACATGATCTGCGGCATCTACCGGCTGGAGCGCGGCGGCAGCGTTCACCCGTTCCTCCGCTCGCTGCCGGACGTGCTGCTGATCGCGTCGGACGCCCGGCTGGCCGCGCTGGCCGAACTGCTCACCGAGGATCTGGGCCGGCCGCGGGAGGGCATGCTGGTCAACCACCGCGCGCTGGTCGACCTGGTGCTGGTGCACGCGCTGCGGCTCTGGCAGGCGGCGTGCCGGGGCGCGGCCCCGCCGTGGGACGCGCTCACCGACCGGGGCATCGCGGCCGCGCTGCGCGAGATCCACGCCAGCCCGGAGGCGCCGTGGACCGTGGAGCGGCTCAGCCGCACGGCCGGGATGTCGCGGACCGCGTTCACCCGCCGGTTCACCGCGCTGGTCGGCGTGCCGCCGATGACGTACCTGATCGGCCGCCGCCTGCACCGGGGCGCCCAGCTGCTGCGCGAGACGGACGCGCCGCTGTCCGCGATCGCCCGCCGGGTCGGCTACGCCACGGAGTTCGCGTTCGCCGGCGCGTTCCGCCGCGAGTTCGGCCTGCCGCCCGGCCGTTTCCGCGGCCTCACCGAGCCGCTGCTGCTTCGCGAGGCCGGGTGAACCGGATCGCCGTGCCGGGCCGGGCCTGGGCGAGCGCGTCCACGTCGGACGGGTCGACCACGCCGATCACCGGATAGCCGCCGGTGGTGGGGTGGTCGGCGAGGAAGATCAGCGGCTGGCCGTCCGCCGGGACCTGGATCGCGCCGAGCACCAGACCCTCGCTCGGCAGCTCGCCGTCGCGCGCCCGGGTCAGCGCCGGCCCGGTCAGCCGGGCGCCGATCCGGTCGGTCTGCGGCGACACCCGGTATCCCGCGCCGAGCAGCGTGCGCCATGCGTCCGCCGTGAACCAGTCGTCGCGCGGACCGGGCCAGACGCGCAGGCGCAGCGCGGCCGCCGGCGGCCGGCAGAGCGCCACGTCCACGCCCGGCGGCGGCGCGGCAGCCGGGCCGACCGGCAGCACGTCGCCGTCGCGCACCGGCTCCGGGCCGAGACCGGAGAGCGTGTCCGTGGACCGGCTGCCCAGCACCGGCGGCACCGCGATGCCGCCGTTTACGGCCAGGTAGACGCGCAGGCCGGCGGCGGGACGGCCGATGTCGATCACCGCACCGGCCGGGACCGCCAGCGGCAGGCCCGGGTCGGCCGGCCGGCGGCCGACCGCGATCGGCGCGGGCGTGCCGGTGACCGCGAGCGTCATCGCCCGGGTCGCGCGGGCCCGCAGCCCGCCGAGCGTGATCTCCAGCCCGGCCGCGCCCGGCGGGTTGCCGGCCAGCCGGTTCGCCGCCCGCAGCGCCCCCGCGTCCAGCGCGCCGGACCGCGGCACGCCGAGGTGCGCGAGACCGGGCCGGCCCAGGTCCTGCACGGTGGTCCGGACGCCCGCCCGGATGATCTCCAGGCTCATGTCTCCTCGGCAAAACGCACGATCGTGCCCGGGGCGAGCAGTGCCGGTGGGTCGTTCGCCAGATCGAAGAGCGTTTCCCGGGTACGGCCGATCAGCTGCCAGCCACCGGGCGACGCGGTGGGGTAGACGCCGCTGTACGGCCCGGCCAGCGCCACGGTTCCGGCCGGCACCCGGGTGCGCGGCGACGCGCGGCGCGGCACGTGATGCCGCGGCCCGAGCCCGGTCAGATAGGCGAAGCCGGGCGCGAACCCGCAGAACGCCACGCGGAACTCGGTGCCGGTGTGTATCGCGATCACCCCGGCCCGGTCCGTGCCCCAGAGGCGCGCGACGTCGTCCAGGTCCTCCCCGTCGTACCGGGTGGGAATCGTGATCCGGTGGGGTTTCGCCGGGGTCCCGGTGCCGGTCGACAGGTCCTCGGGGAGCAGCCGGAACACCCGGTCCGGGTCGGGGACACCGTCCAGCAGCACGGTCCGAGCGGCCGGCACGATCTCCGCCGCGGTCAGCTCGCCACGCTCGCGCAGGCCGGTGAGCAGTTCATATGCGGCGGAGACCGCCTCGTCCCCGGGGAGCTCGATCAGGATGGCCGACGGTCCGGCCCGGCGCGCGTGCATGGCGATGCCCCATCTGTCGGTTTACACCATCTTCATATTGAGGAATTGCTCAATCGTTCTACGATTTCTTACAGTGTGGCATACGGCACAACGCATCCGCGATCCGTAGGAGCCCGTCATGACGACGACCCGCAACCCGAAGGAAGCACGACGCGTCATCATCGCCAGCCTCGTCGGTACCTCGCTGGAGTGGTACGACTTCTTCCTCTACGCCTCCGCCGCCGCCCTCGTCTTCGGCAAGCTGTTCTTCCCCACGTTCGAGCCGCTCACCGGCACGCTGCTGGCCTTCACCACGTACGCGGTGGGTTTCGTCGCCCGCCCGCTCGGCGGCATCGTCTTCGGCCACTTCGGCGACCGCGTCGGCCGGAAGGGGGTGCTGGTCGTCACGCTCATCCTGATGGGCGGCGCCACGTTTCTCATCGGGCTGCTGCCGACCTACGCCACCATCGGCGTCGCCGCGCCGGTCCTCCTCGTGTCCATGCGATTCCTGCAAGGCCTCGGCCTCGGCGGCGAGTGGGGCGGCGCGGTCGTGATGTCACTGGAACACGGCGACCCGGCCCGCCGCGGCCTATCCGCGTCCTGGCCACAGGTCGGCGTGCCGGCCGGCAACCTGCTCGCGTCCGGCGTCCTCTGGGTACTGTCCGCGACGCTGTCCGAGGCCGCGTTCCTGGACTGGGGCTGGCGCATCCCGTTCCTGCTGTCCGGCCTGCTGGTGCTGGTCGGCCTGTGGATCCGGGTGTCGGTCACCGAGTCCCCCGCGTTCACCGCCGTCGAGGCGCACGGCACCAAGGCGCGGCTGCCGCTGGTCGAGGTGCTGCGCCGGCACCCACGCGGCCTGCTGGTCGCGATGGCCGCCCGGATCGGCACCGACGTCGCGTTCTACACCTTCAGCCTGTACGTGCTCACCTACGTCACCGGCACGGTCGGCCTGCCCCGCACGGTCGCGCTGACCGGCGTGCTGGTCGCCTCCGGCCTGCAGCTGCTGCTCATCCCGCTGGCCGGCGCACTCTCCGACCGCTACGGCCGCCGCCCGGTCTACGCCGCCGGCGCAATCCTCGCCGCCGCCTGGGCGTTCGCCTTCTTCCCGCTGCTGAACACCGGCAACACGCTGGTCATCGTGCTTACCGTGGTGGTCGCCCTGGCCACCCACGCCATCATGTACGGGCCCCAGGCCGCCTTCGTCGCCGAACTGTTCTCCACCCGCCTGCGTTACTCCGGCGCCTCCATGGGCTACCAGATCGCCGGCATCTTCGGTGGCGCCCTCGCCCCGATCGTCGCCATCCAACTGGTCCGCGCCACCGGCAGCGCGTTCGCGGTCTCCCTCTACGTCGCCGCGGCCCTGCTGCTCACGCTGATCGCCCTCGCCTTCGCCCCGGAAACCTCCCGCCTTACGTCCCTCGACGACGAGCCCACCTCCCCGAAGTCCCCCTTGCCCGCCTGACCTTCACGCCGCCCCGATGCCTCCCGCCGGGAGGCATCGGGCACGCCACCCCACCCGGCGGCACCCGCCGGGCGAGATATGCCGCGGTTACGGTGTGTTGCGGTTCCCGAGCGCGCGGCGGTTCCGAAGGCGTTGCGGTTTCCGGATCCGGGTTCCGGCGTCGGGGCTGAGCGGATCGGGGCCGGTGGGTCAGGCGGCGATCTGCACGGGGGCGGGGCGGCGGCGGGCGGCGGGCACCACCAGGGGGGTGCCGGATTCGGGGTCCGGGACGACGCGGCACTGGAGGTCGAAGACGGTGTGGACCAGGTCGGCGGTGATGATGTCGGCGGGGGCGCCCTGGGCGACGATCGCGCCGTCGCGCATGGCGATCAGGTGGGTGGCGTAGCGGCAGGCCTGGTTGAGGTCGTGCAGTACGGCGACCAGGGTGCGGCCGGTCTCTTGAAGGTCGGCGCAGAGGTCGAGGACCTCGATCTGGTGTGTGATGTCGAGGAACGTGGTCGGTTCGTCCAGCAGCAGGATGTCGGTCTGCTGGGCCAGCGCCATCGCCAGCCACACGCGCTGCCGCTGGCCGCCGGATAGTTCGTCGACCACGCGGCCGGACAACTCGGAGACGCCGGTCGCGGCCATCGCCTCGGCGACCACCCGCTCGTCCTCGCGGGACCACTGGCGAAGCAGGCGCTGGTGCGGGAACCGGCCGCGGCCGACCAGGTCGGCGACCGTGATGCCGTCGGGGGCGATCGAGGTCTGCGGGAGCAGGCCGAGGCGGCGGGCGACCTCCTTGGCCGGGTACGAACCGATGCCCTTGCCGTCCAGCAGCACCGATCCGGCGCGCGGCTTGAGCATCCGGGAGAGCGCGCGGAGCAGCGTGGACTTGCCGCATGCGTTCGGGCCGACGATCACGGTGAACGAGTTGTCCGGGATCTCCACGCTCAGGCCGGTGGCGACCGTGCGCGCGTCGTACGCCAGCGTCAGCCCTTCGGCACGCAGTCTGGTCACGATTCAGCCTCCCGGAACACGAACTCAGGTGAGGCTAGCCTAACGAACGGCGACGGAGGATCGCGATCAACCTCCGGGCGTCGGTCGACGGGGAGAGCGTGACCAGCTCCCAGCCGTACGCGTCGAGGTGCTCGACCGCGGCGATCAGCCGGGCCAGCCGCTCCGGCTCGACCGTGCCGTCGGACAGCACGGCCAGGTGCCGGTAGTGGTAGAAGCGCAGGTCCGCGCGCCCCTCCAGCACCGCTCCGGCCGACACCTGACGGGTCGCGACGATCTCCTCGGGGGACTGCCGGGTCGCCATGGTCCACACAGTAGTGATCGGAAACCATGATCAAAAGCCGCCGCTTGCCACGTCACCCCTCGCGCCCTTAGGTTAGGGTCGCCTAAGCTCACCCGAGCGTGAGGGCGATCGATGCGTGTGGCCGCCTTCCGGAGTGGAGCGAGAGGGGTCCGGCGGATGAGTCGCGAGGTCACCGAGGGTCTGGCGGAGGCGGTGGTGGCTGCCGGGGCGCCGCCCGCGCCGCTGTTGTCCGCGCCATGGTCGCTGCGTCCGGTCGTCACGGACGACGACGTCGCGCTGGTCGCGCGGTGGATGGCCGAGCCGCACGTGGAGCTGTTCTGGGAGCAGGCCTGGCCGGTCGCGCGGTGGCGGGCCGCGATCGACGGCCAGCGCGATGGCGACTACTCCCGGCCGTACCTGGTGTCGCACCGGGGTGCGCCGCTGGCCTATGTGGAGATCTACCGGGTGGCGCGCGACGTGGTCGGCCTGCAGTACGACGCGGACGCCCACGACCTGGGCATCCACCTGGCGCTCGGCGAGCTGTCGTCCACCGGGCGCGGGCTGGGCCGGGCGATGGTGCGCGCGGTCGTGGACGGGCTGTTCGCGGCGGATCCGCGGTGCGCGGTGGTGGTCGCGGACCCGGACGAGCGGCACGCGATGGCGCGGCGGATGTTCGCCGGGGCCGGCTTCGCGCTGTGGGGCGTGCGCGACCTCGGGCACAAGCGGGCCGCGATCCTGCGCCACGAGCGGCCCGCCATATTTATGTAGATATAGGTCACATCGACGGCCTTTACCATGATGTTTCGTTAGGTTAGCCTAACCTAACCTAACCTAACCTAACCTAACGAGCGGGATCGTGTACTCACCGTGGTGTCCCGGCCGTACCAGAGAAGGGCTTTCGCCTGTGAGCGTCGCGAGGGAACCGGAAGTACCGGTCTACGACCTGGTCGGGATCGGATTTGGCCCGTCGAACCTGGCGCTCGCCGTCGCGGTTCAGGAGCACAACGACGGCGTGCCGGCCGGCGAGGCACTGCGCGCGGTGTTCCTGGAACGGCAGAGCGCGTTCGGCTGGCACCGCGGCATGCTGTTCGAGGACGCCACCATGCAGGTCTCGTTCCTCAAGGACCTGGTCACGCTGCGCAACCCGGCCAGCGACTTCAGCTTCGTGTCCTACCTGCACCAGCGCGGCCGGCTGGCCGACTTCGTCAACCACAAGACGCTGTTCCCGTTGCGCGTCGAGTTCCACGACTACCTGTCCTGGGCCGCGGAGCGGATGAGCCACCTGGTCGCGTACGACGCGGAGGTCACCGACGTGCTGCCGGTGCACGACGAGGCCGGCGAGGTGGTCTGCTTCGACGTGGTGGCGCGCGACGGCGTGCGCCGTGCCCGCAACGTGGTGATCGCGCTCGGCCTGGAGCTGAGCCTGCCGCCGGAGGCGGTGCTCTCCGCGCGCGTCTGGCACAACCTGGACCTGCTGTCCCGGCTGGCCGAGCTGCCGGCCGCGGAACCGCGCCGGTTCGTGGTGGTGGGCGCCGGGCAGAGCGCGGCCGAGGTGGTCGGCCACCTGCACGAGCGCTACCCGTCCGCGGAGGTCTGCTCGGTCTTCTACCGGTACGGCTACAGCCCGGCCGACGACAGCTCGTTCGCCAACCGGATCTTCGACCCGGAGGCGGTGGACCTGTACTACCGCGCGCCGGCGGACGTGAAGCGCATGCTCTTCGACTACCACCGGAACACGAACTACTCCGTGGTCGACATCGACCTGATCGACGACTTGTACCGGCGCGTCTACCGGGAGAAGGTGCTCGGCCGGGAGCGGCTGCGCATGCTGAACGCGTCCCGGGTCGCGGACGTGGTGCCGCGCGAGGACGGCGTCACGGTCACGGTCGAGTCGATGCCGACCGGCGAGCGGCAGACGCTGGACGCGGACGTGCTGATCTACGCGACCGGCTACCGCCCGGTGGACGCGGTGAAGCTGCTCGGCACGGCCGGGCCGCTCGCCCGCCGTACCGGTGAGGGGCTGATCCAGGTGGACCGCGACTACCGGGTGGTGACCGAGGGCGGGGTCCGGGCCGGCATCTATCTGCAGGGCGGCACCGAGCATGCGCACGGCATCACGGCCACGCTGCTGTCCAACGTGGCGGTCCGGTCCGGCGAGATCGTGCGCGCGGTGGCGGCCACGCCGCGCATCGGCGCGGCCAAGCCGCTGGCGCTGGTCCGGGGCGCGTGATGGGCGTGCCGAGCCGGGAGCTGATCCGGGCGGACGTGGCCGAGTCGCTCGGCGAGAGCCCGGACGACCTGACCGACGACGAGAACCTGCTGGACCGCGGCCTGGACTCGATCCGGATCATGACGCTGGTGGAGAAGTGGCGGCGGGACGGCTATCACGCCGACTTCCTGGACCTGGCGGAGAACCCGACCGTAGCGGGCTGGGAGTCGGTGCTGCGCCGTTCGTGAGCACGACTCGGGGTGCCCCGCCGCGGCGGGGCACCCCGAGCGCGTCGTTCAGTCGTTCAGACCGACCGGGGTGCGGTCGCCGGTGTAGATCGCGACGACCTCGTCGGCGTCGTCGATCTCGTCCTCGGCCGGGCGCTCCGCCAGCGACCGGCGCGCGGCGACACTCACCGCGAAACCGGCCACCACGCCGAGCACGGCCGCGCCCGCGATCAGCGTCCAGGGCAGCGCCGGACGACGACCGGCGAGCGCGTCCAGCGCGCCCTGGGCGCGGTACTTCGCCTCGCTGGTGACCGCGCCCAGCGTGCCGGCCGCGGAGCTCACCGAGGTGCTGACCGTGCTCTTGGTGCTGCCGGCCAGGTCACCGGCCGACTCCATCGTGTGCTTGAGGTAGTCCCAGGCCTGCTGGGTCGCCCTCTCGGTCTTGGTCTTGCGGTGAAGCAGGTTGGTTCCCATGAAGCTCTACCTCCTCCAGGTCCGTGCCGGCCACCAGAGAAAGCGGCGTCCGTGCAACACATCTGCGACTCGGGTTGAGGTGCCCCCGGATCGGGGCGGGCAAACCCGTACGCGCCGATTCGGCCCACCGGTGTGCCCCGTCACGTATGCCCAGGTCTCTGTGGGCGGCCGGGATGCGGGTGGATACGTTGGTGGTCGGTTCCGGTCGCCGCACCCTAGGCCGCCGGAGGCCGCCGCGTGGGGAGCGCCCCGATCGGGTGCCCCCGCGGCGGGTCCGTGACCCGAACGGGTGACCGCCGATCGCGTGAGGATTATTCGCGTCGCCCGCGAAATGGGGCGGTGGGCACCGCCTGCCTCTTGCTAACCTCTGTCACCGTCCGTCACGCTGGAAACCCTCTTTCGACCGGCCGCTCAGGTTCCGCACAGGCGGAGTTGGTTCGCTGTCGCTAAGGTGGTGCGGGTTGTGGGCCCGGACGGGGCCAGGTCCGCAGGGATAAGATGCTTTGAAGGCAGAATGGGCGTTTTTCCTGATTTGGCGCGGGGTTTGAGCAGCAGACCCGGTGAAAATGCCATGCGCTGCAGGACTAGCGACTGGGGTTCGCGGCGGAATACGCTCAGTCGCGGCCCGCGTACTGAAGAACCCCTGTCAGATCGGGTGTTGGGTGGAGGTGCTCGCGTGAGCCTGTCGATCGTCACGACCATGCTCCCCAATGATGTCGTCGAGATCGCTCCGCGCGGAGAAATCGATGTTGACACGGCACATGAGATCCGCGAAGCGGTCTCCGCGGTGCTGACGAAGGGACGCCCGTCCCGCATCGAGCTGAACATGCGGCTGGTCAGTTTCATCGACTCGGTCGGCATCAGCGCGCTCGTCTCGGGTTTCCAGGCTGCTGAGGTGACCGGCTGCAAATTGGCCGTCACGCAACCCAGCCGGTTCGTCCACCGGCAGCTCTGGGTGACCGGCCTGCTCGGCCTGTTCGGCGCCCCGGAGCCCTACTTCGCCGACGCGGCGCCGGAGGCTCCCGCCGGGGCCTGAAAGTCCCTCTTGCCCGGCACGAGCGGCTGCGGAAGAGTCCATGCGTGGCCTCCCCGCAGCCCGGTGCCGGGCTGAACCTTCCGATGGGCGTCGCGCTCGCCCGCCGGTACGTGCTGATCGGTCCCGTCGCCCGCGGCGGCCTGTCCACGGTCTATCACGCGATCGACGCGGTGCACGGGCGTCCGGCCGCGGTCAAGGTCCTCTCGTCCGATGACCCGTGGGTACGCGAGAGCGCCCGCCGCGAGGCGCGGATCACCGATCGGCTGCGTCATCCCGGCGTGCCACGCGTCTACGACTACGGCGACGCCGGGCTGGCCGACGGCCGGACCGTGCCGTACGTGGCGATGGAGCTGCTCACCGGCGTCTCGCTGGCCGGCCGGGTGGCCGGTGGCCCGCTGCCCTGGCGCGAGGCGGTGCGGATCGCCGCCACCGTGACCGACGTGCTCGCCGCCGCGCATCGGCGCGGCGTGGTGCACCGTGACCTCAACCCGTCGAACGTGATGCTCACCGCGCGCGGCATCAAGATCGTCGATTTCGGCCTGGCCGCGCTGATCGAGCCGGAGGGGGAGCGGCGCACCCGGCTGGGCCCGCCGCCGTCCCCGGCCGACGACGTCTACGCGGCCGGGGTGCTGCTCTACGCGCTGCTGACCGGCCGTTCGCCGTATCCGGCGGCCCGGCCGGGCGCGCTGCTCGCCGGGCCGATGCACGGGCTCGCGCCGACGCCGGTGCTGCTGGTCGACGGCCTGCCGGCCACGGTGGCGGAGGCGTGCCGGTGGGGCATGCGCAAGCGTCCGGTGGATCGGCCGACGGCGGCGGAGCTCGCGGTCGCACTGTGGCGTACGGTGCTGCCGCACCACCGCCTCGACGGCGGGCCGGTAGCCGGTCGCGGCGGCCGGCCCGGACCCGGCACGCGTGCCGGGCCCGTGGCACCGAGGACGGCGGCGGCTCACGAGAACGGTCACGGCACCGCTCACGGGAGCGGTCACGCGACCGGCCGCGTCGCAGCTGGTCACGGTTAGGCGGGCCGCGTCACGGCCGGTCACGTCATGGCGTGGCCGGGCGCGGCGGTGGCTGCGGCGTGGCGGTGGCTGCGGCGCGTGGGGTGACGGTGCCGCCGGTCACGGCAGCGGCAGGTCCACCGAGCGGTCGTCGTCGACGGACGTGAGCGGCGTGACCGTGGCGTAGCCGTCGGCCAGCAGCGCGAGATCCGTCCCCGGCGCCGCCCGCTCCTGGCTGATCCGCATGCCGGTGCGCAGGTATCCCTCGCCGGACTCCTCCAGCGCCACCGACACCTGGCCGAAGCCGGCCGGCGCGGCCCGGCGTACCCCCTTGAGGTCCTCGGCCGGGACGTCCGGCACGTTTACGTTCAGCACGGATCCGGCCGGCAGCCCGGTCAGCGTGCCGAGCAGGTCCACCGCCACCGTGGCCGCGGTCGCCCAGTGCCGCTCCCCGTCGCCGATCCCGCTCAGCGCCTGCAGCGAGCCACCGCCGATCAGCCGCGAGACCACGTCCAGCGAGACGGCGATCGCGCTGCGGTCGCCGGCCGCCGCGGTCAGCGCCGCGCCGACCGTGCCGGAGTGCAGCACCGCGTGCCCGGCGTTCGCGCCCCGGTTCGGTCCGGAGAGCACCACGTCCGGTGGCGTGCCGAACGCGTCGCGCAGCGCCAGGACCACGATGAACGCGGGCGAGGCGGCCACACCGTACGCGCGCACGCCCGGCAGCCCGTCGAACGTGTGCGGATCGACCTGGATCCGGCCGTCGTCGCCCGGCGTGGCGATCAGCGCCGCGCCGTACCCGCTGTGTTCCGTGCGCGGCGCGGCCACGACCACCTCGTGACCGGCCTTCACCGCTGCCTCCGCCAGCACCCGGAGCCCGGGTGCGCCGATTCCGTCGTCGTTCGTGATGAGAACCCGCATGGCCGTATTGTCACCGCGAACCGGTCCGCTCAATCCGCCCGCGCGGTGCGAACGCGGACAGCGCGATCATCAGGCCCAGCAGCGCGCCGGAGACGGCCGGCGCCACCACCGGGTTGATCGCGGCCGCGCCCGGCGCCAGCAGCACCAGGTCGGCGCCGGGCCGGCTCACCGACGTCGCCTCGTGCGTGACCAGCGGTGTCCTGCGCGCTCTTGGCTCCATGACCCGGATCATTCCCGGGTACGGCGGCCGCGCGCGTCTTCCCGCGGACGACGCCGGCCGTACGGCGACGGGCGAAGGCGGGCCCGTCTGGCCCCTGGGGACGACCCGACATACGATGATGAACGTCGATGGAT
The DNA here is from genome assembly GCF_030813715.1 of Catenuloplanes indicus. NCBI lineage: Bacteria > Bacillati > Actinomycetota > Actinomycetes > Micromonosporales > Micromonosporaceae > Catenuloplanes > Catenuloplanes indicus. Next base: position 3,093,430 of record NZ_JAUSUZ010000001.1, on the reverse strand, counting down.
GGGGAGCCGGGCAGCCGCCGTCGTCCGACCGTCCCGCCGTGTCCCGGCGGGCCCCGAGGAAGGAACCTTCCTTGCCATCAGCACGTCATCTTCTCGCCGGCCTCACCGTGGCCCTGATCGCGGTCGTGGCCGGCTGGGCGCTCGCGCCCGCGGCCGGTGCGGCCGAGGGTTGCCGCGTCGACTACGCCGTGAACCAGTGGACCGGCGGTTTCACCGCGAACGTCCGCGTCTCGCCCGGCTCCGCCGCGGTCAGCGGCTGGAGCGTCACCTGGACCTACCCGGGGGACTCGACGATCACCAGCGCGTGGAACGCACAGGTCACCCAGTCCGGCCGGACCGTGACCGCGGTCAACGTGGGCTGGAACGGCAGCATCCCGGCGTCCGGCACCGCGGAGTTCGGGGTGCAGGGCACGTTCTCCACCGGCAACGCGGCACCGACCGGGTTCACGCTCAACGGGGTGCCGTGCAACGGCGACCCCGTGCCCACCCCGACCGGGACGCCGGCATCCCCGTCGCCCTCGCCGACCCCGTCACCCACGCCGGGTGCCGGCTGCGGGACCGCGGTGCTCTGCGACGACTTCGAGTCGCAGACCGGCGGCACGCCGTCCGGTGCCTGGTCGGTCACGGCGCAGGACTGCTCCGGCACCGGTACGGCGACGGTGGACACGTCCGTGGCGCGCAGCGGCAGCCGGTCGATCAAGGTGACCGGCGCGGCCGGCTACTGCAACCACGTGTTCGTGCGCACCACCGCGGCACCCGGCGCGCGGTTCGGGCGCTTCTACGTGCGGCACACCACGCCGCTGCCGGCCGCGCACGTCACGTTCCTTGCCATGCGCGACCCGAACGACGGCGGTGACCTGCGGATGGGCGGCCAGAACGCGGCGCTGCAGTGGAACCGGCAGTCGGACGACGCGACTCTGCCGGAGCAGAGCCCGGCCGGGGTGGCGCTGAGCCGACCGCTGCCGGTGAACGTGTGGACGTGCGTCGAGTTCGAGGTCGACGGCACCGCCGGCACGCTCACCACCTGGGTGGACGGAGCGGAGGTGGCCGGCCTGCGGGTCGACGGCGTGCCGACGCCGGACGTGGACCGGCAGTGGCTGGTCAAGACGTGGCGGCCGGCGCCGACCGACTTCCGGCTCGGCTGGGAGAGCTACGGCGACGGCGCGGACACGCTCTGGTACGACGACGTGGCGCTCGGCGCGTCCCGGATCGGCTGCTGACGTCTCACCACGAGCTGGGGCCGCAGGGCGTCGGTGTCTGCGGCTCCAGCTGAAGCGTGGCGTGGTCGATGTGGAAGTCGTGGTGCAGTGCCTCGCGCGCCGTGCTCAGCACCAGCGTCGCCTCCGCGGCCGGTTCCAGGCGCAGGTGTGCGCTGGCCACGTCCATGCCCGAGGTGAGCGTCCAGACGTGCAGGTCGTGCACGTCGCACACGCCCGGCACCTCGGCCAGCCGGGCGCGGACCGCGGTCACGTCCAGGTGGGCGGGCGCGGCCTGGACCAGGATGCGCAGCGCGGCCATGCCCAGCTTCCAGGTGCGCGGCACGATCAGCACCGCGACCGCCACCGCGACCAGCGGGTCCGCGTACCACCAGCCGGTCGCCGAGATGATCAGCGCGGCGACGATCACGCCGACCGAGGAGAACAGGTCGCCGAGCACCTCGAGGTAGGCGCCGCGCACGTTGATGCTCTCCTTCGCGCCGGACCTCAGCAGCGCGAACGCGGCCAGGTTGACCAGCAGGCCGCCGATCGCCACGACCAGCATCGGCCCGGTGGCCACCTCGTGCGGCTCGCCGAGCCGGCGCACCGCCTCGATCAGCACGTAGACCGCCACGCCGGTGAGCAGCAGCGCGTTCGCGAGCGCGGCCAGCACCTCCAGCCGGTACAGCCCGAACGTGTGCCGGTCGCCGCCGCGGGCCTTCGCGGCCGCGGTCATCGCGGCCAGCGCCATGCCGATGCCGAGCACGTCGGTGAACATGTGCCCGGCGTCGGAGAGCAGCGCGAGCGAACCGCTGAGGATCGCCACCACCGCCTCGACCAGGAGGAATCCGGCGAGCAGTGCGACGGCGGCCCAGAGCCGGCCGCGATGCCGCTGGCCCGCGTCGGCCAGCGAGTGTCCGTGGTCGTGTCCCGCTCCCACGAGCTACACCTTCCGTCGTCCCGCGCTCACGTACGCAATATATGTTCGTATTGCTATGTATGCAAACATGGGACTGGGAATCGGTGCCGACACGGAGGGCACCCCGGTGGGGTGCCCTCCGCCGGTCACGGCTTCCGGATCGAGACCGCGGTGTAGGTCGTCTCCGGTGTCGGCGGCGTGGCGAACCGCGCGTTCGGGAACCAGAGCCGGTCGCCGTACGACGCCACCGTGGCCGGTACGTCGAAGCTCGGATCCGTGACGCGCGTGACGACCCGGCCGGAGCCGCCGTCGCGGGCCAGCCGGATCACCGCGACCTGGTTGAGCCGGTTCTGCACCGCGTAAAGCGTGCGTCCCTCCAGTAGCAGCCCGTCGCCGTTGACCAGCGTCTCGCCACCCAGGTCGACCGGGACCGCGGCGCCGGTCCGGGTGCTCACCCGGTACAGCACGCCGGTGGGGGAGTGCACCACGAGCAGCGCGCGGCCGTCCGGCGTGCGCGTGATGCCGTTCGCGTTGACGCTGCCGGGCGTGAACGGGATGCCGGTCAGTGGCAGTGACGTGGCGGCCGCGGGCAGGCTGCCGTGCCGGCCGAACGACAGGCGGTACAGCACCGGGTTGTACGAGTCGGTGAACCACGCGCCGTCGCCGGTCAGCACCACGTCGTTGACGAACGCGGTCCCGGTGGCGAGCCGGTACGACCGCAGCACCCGGCCGGATCGGGCGTCGACCACCCGCGCGTCGCCGCCGGTGCCGCCGGAGACGAAGAGCCGGTCCCGGTCGTCGATCTTCAGGCCGAGCGACGGCGTGCCGGGCCCCTGGCTGAAGACCTCACCCACGCCGGTACGCAGACTGGCGCGGTAGAGGTCCCCGTCGGCCCGGGAGCCGAAGTAGGCGATCGGGCGGTCGCCGATCGCGATGCCCTCGGGCTGATAGCCGGCCGGCAGGTCGATCGTGGTGACGGATCGCTTCCCGTCGGCCCGGGCGGTGCCGGGCGCGGCGAGCGCGGCCGCGGGAACGGCCGCGGCGAGCGAGAGAACGGTACGGCGCTGCATGATCAACTCCATCCATGGACGTCTCTGATCCGTACCGAATCATGCCGCTCCCGGCCGGTTCCCGCAGACGATCGGCTATTTGGCGGTTCAACGTTGAGACGCCACACTGGGCGCCGTGCGCATAGTTGATCAACCGCTGCTCCGTGTCGCGCTGGCCGGCCTGCGGGCGCACTACGTCCGGTTGCTGATGACCGCGGCCGCGATCGTGGTCGGTGTGAGCTTCCTCGCCGGGTCGCTGGTCTACGGCGACACCGCGCGTGCCGCGTTCTACGACGACCTGGCGAAGTCGTCCCGGAACGTGGACGTGGTGATCCAGTCCGGCTGGAGCCTGCTCGACCGCGGCACGCTGGACCGGGTTCGCGCGGTCGACGGCGTGGCCGCAGCGGACGGCCGGGTGATCGCGAACATGGGCATGCTCGGCGCGGACGGCAAGCTCCTGGTCACCAGCGGGCACGTCGGGTACGGGATCTCCGTACCCACCGTGGGGTCCCTGTCGCGTTTCGACGTGGCCGCGGGCCGGGTGCCGGAGCGCGCCGGCGAGATCGCGGTCGAGCGGCAGACCGTGGAGCAGCAGGGCTTCACGGTCGGCAGTACCGTGCGGCTGGTCGGCCCGGACGGCGCACCGGTCGGCTTCACCCTGGTCGGCGTGCTCGATCTGGGCGTCAACAAGCTCTTCGGCGGCTCGTCCGTCGGCGCGCTCACCGACGCGGACCTGCTCCGGATCACGAACACGAACCGGTACACGCAGATCGTGGCCACCGCGGCGCCGGGCGTGCGCCAGGAGGAGCTGCGCTCGCGCGTCCAGGCGGCGGCACCCGGCGGCTGGACGATGACCGGCGACGAACTGGCCGACGAGCTGGCCGCCGAGGCCGCGAAGTACGTGGACGGCTTCCTCTCCGTGTTGATCGGCTTCGGCCTGGTCGCGCTGACCGTCTCCGGCTTCGTCATCTACAACACGTTCGCGATGCTCGCCGCACAGCGCGGCCGCGAACTCGCGCTGCTGCGCTGCGTGGGCGCGTCCCGGCGGCAGGTGCTCGGCACCGTGCTGATCGAGGCCACCGTGCTGGGCGTGCTGGCGTCGCTCGGCGGCGTACTGGCCAGCCTGGTGGTCGGCCAGGGCCTGCTGCTGTCCCGCGAGCTGGTCGCCACCTCCATCCCGGACCACGCGCTGGTGCTGCGCTGGCCCACCGTGCTGGTCGCGGTCGGCTTCGGGACCGCGCTGACGCTGCTCGGCGCGCTGGTGCCGGCGGTCGCGGCGAGCCGGGTACCACCGCTCACCGCACTGCGCGACGCCGGCACGATCGAGCACCGGGAGACCGGGCGGCGTGCCCGCGCGGCCGTCTCCGCCGTCCTGACCGGCACCGGGCTGCTGATCGCGCTGGGCGGCGTCACGCTGGGCTTCGCCGGGCTGCCGTTGGTGCTGGGCGGCGCGATGCTGATGTTCCTCGGCACGGTGACCGGCACGCCACTGGTGATCGGGCGGCTGATCCGGGCGGTCGGCGCGCTGCCGGCCCGCGTCTTTGGCGTGCCGGTGCGGCTGGCCACGCTGAACGCGTACCGGAACCCGCGCCGCGTCGCGGCCACCACCAGCGCGCTGATGATCGGTGTGACGCTGATGTCGCTGTTCAGCGTGCTCCTGGCCACCGCGCGCGACCAGGCCGGGAAGGAGCTGACCGAGAACTTCCCGGTCGACTTCGTGCTGACGCCGAAGCGGGTGAACGCGGACGGGCCGGTCACCGCGCCCGACGGCGTACCGCAGGCGGCGATCGACGCGCTCGCGACCCGGCCTGAACTGGCCACGGTCGCACCGGCACGGCTGGTCTCGCGGGAGACCGACCCGCGGTTCTACGGCGACGCCGCGGTGTGGGCCACCTCGGGCGCGGTCCGGCCCGAGGTCAAGGAGGGCGATCTCGGCGCGCTCACCGTCGGGACCGCGGCGGTGCAGCGGGACTACGCGGCCACGCTCGGGGCCGGTCTGGGCGATCGGCTCACGCTGCCGCGAGCCGGGCAGGTCACGATCATCGCACTGTACGACGACGCGCCGCTGGACGCGTCCGTGCTGCTCTCCTGGGACGGATTCACCGAGGCGTACGGCGCCGGAGCCCCGAACCGGGTGCTGATCGACGTGGCCGACGGCACCTCCGTCGCGGCCGCGCGCCACGTCCTCGACGCCGCGCTGGCCGAATATCCGCTGGTGCAGGTGGAGAGCGCGGCCGACGCGGCCGAGTCGCTGACCGCCTCGCTGGACGAGCTGCTGGCCATCTTCGCCGCGCTGCTCGGCATGTCCGTGCTGATCGCGCTGTTCGGCATCGGCAACACGCTGTCGCTGTCCGTCTTCGAGCGCACCCGCGAGTCCGCGACGCTGCGCGCGCTCGGACTGACCCGCCGCCAGCTGCGCGCCACGCTGCTGGCCGAGGCCGTGCTGATGGCGCTGGTCGGCGCGCTGGCCGGGGTGGTGTTCGGCGCGGCCACCGGCTGGGCCGCGTCACTCGGCCTGATCAGCGCGTACGGGACCGGGCTGCCCGTGCTGCCGGTCGGCCAGCTCGCGCTGTTCGCCGCGGTCGCGTCCGGTGCCGCGATGGTGGCGGCCGTGCTCCCGGCACGCCGCGCGGCCCGTGCGTCCGTGGTCGCCGCACTGACCGGCGCCTGACGGTGCGGTTTGCAAACTATTGATCGGCGGAATAAAAAATCTGTTGTGTCGGGACTAGATATTTGCTGGCGGCGGATCTAGTCTTTGGTGAGAAAGCTCGCTCGTGATGACCGAGAGCATGACGATCGGGCAAGAGGCGCCGGATTCGCCGCCTTCCGCCGAGAGGCTGCTGCCGAGGGCGAGGCGGGCACGCGGTCCGGCTCCGGACACCGAGTTGGTAAGGAGGGCGACGACATATCTCAGGTCTCTGAAGCAATCCCGTCCCCAACCGACAAAGGGGTGGTCGCCACGAGCACTGCCTTTGCCGACCTCGGTCGGCTCACGAGATTTGGGTAGGTTTCCGACGCCGGGTCGCGGCCGGTCCCGTACGCGGGAGTGCGCCGCCACGAAGATCACCCGGCACGCCGGATTGTTTCGTACGTCGCCGTTCGTCATCGTGGACCTGGTTCCGACAGCGGACGACGACCGATCAGGAAACTGTCTGCCCGGGCCCCGGGACGCCTAGCGTCCCGGGGCCTTCTGACGCGCGCGAAAGGCTTTTCCAGAGGTGACCCGGCCCGGCCACGTCCACGACGAGCACTACCCCGCCTACACCATCGGCACCGCCGCCGACCTGGTCCGCACCACGCCCGCGTTCCTCCGGGCCCTCGGCGAGGCCGGCCTGATCACCCCGCAGCGCTCCGCCGGCGGCCACCGCCGCTACTCCCGCCACCAACTCGACCTCGCCGCCCGCGCCCGCGAACTCCTCGACGAGGGCCTCCCCCTCACCGCCGCCGTCCGCATCGTCCGCATCGAGGACGAACTCGCCGACGTCCGCCGCCAGCTCGCCGACCTCCACAACGCCATACCCCCACCCCGCACCCCCGCCGGCTGATTCCCTCCGTCCCACGTCACCGGCCGTGCGACATCTCCACCCCCATCTCGCCGTCGACGCCGCACCCACGTGCCGTCCTGCCCGCGTGCTCGCGTGCCCGCCTGCTCGCGTGCCCGCCTGCTCGCGTGCCCGCCTGCTCGCGTGCCCGCCTGCTCGCCTGCTCGCGTGCCCGCGTGCCGACGTGCCGGCGTGCCGGCCTGCTCGCGTTCCGGCCCGCGGGCGTCATGCCGCCGGGTGGACTGTCCGGCAAGCAGCACCGGAAATTTCCTGACAAAGGCGCCAATCGGTCCTTCAATCGATTCGATCACCGCGATGTCGACGGCTGAGTGATCAATCAGTGGAGCAAAAGGTAGATCAAATATCGAAGTGGATCGCCTTTTTGCTCCACTGAGCCTTTTTCATCCTGGTGTGTGGCCTGCGTCGATGTGGTCGAGGACCAGGATGGCTTGGATGATGGTGGTGGTGCAGTGCGGGCTGCAGCGGAGTTTGGTCAGGATCTTCCATTGCTTCAGGGTGGCGTTAGCTTGTTCGCCGATGGCTCGTAGGCGGGCGTGTCCTTTATTGGCGGTTTTCTCTCCGGTCGATAGTTTGCGCCAGCGGCTGCCGCGGTAGGGGACGAGGACGTTGTCGGGGGCGCCGAGGTAGGCCTTGTCCGCGAGAACGGTGATGTTCGCGCTGGCCAGGGCGTCGATGATGCCGTGGGTGCGGGCGGCGGTGAGGTCGTGGGCGCCGCCGGGCAGGGCGGGTGAGGCCCATAGCCATGTGCCTTGTGGGCTGGCGATCGTTTGGGTGTTCATGCCGTGCCGGTGATGTTTTCCGGAGTAGTACGGTTTTTGGTCCGCGACCCGGTCGATGGGTATCAGGGTGCCATCGAGGATGACGTACGGGTACCGGCGGATCCGGTCCATGGCGGTGGCCAGATCGGGTGCGGCGGCGGCGAGCAGGGCGATGGCTTCCTGGACGTAGCGCCAGGCGGTCGTGACCCCGATACCGAATCCGGCGGCCAGGCGGGTGTAGGTGTCCCCGTTACGCAGGTGCGCCAGGGCGAGAAGGGCCTGGTCGCGGGGTGTCAGCCGCCGCCACCGGGATCGTTGCTGGTGGCGGTGGCGGCGGATATGGCCGGTGAGGTGGTTGAGGGTGCGGGTGGACAACGAGATCGTGGCGGGGTAAGACAGCACGGGCGAGGCTCCCTGGTCGGGGCATCGGATCTTGGTCGACTGCTGTCTTACCGGGAGCCTCGCACCTATCGATCTCCGGGGTCGTCATACCCGCTGCCACCTGCAAAGCCAGGATGAAAAAGGCTCACTGATTGATCACTCAGGGCCTCGTGGCAGCGTGCGGCGAACGCTACTACCGCGAGCAGGGCGAGATATCGCGAAATTTCGGGCGCAAGGCGCCCGGCTCGCTGTTCACAAGCCGCGAGCTGGCGGCCTGGGCCGGAAGCTGCGGACCGGGAGCCAGGAAGGAGCAGCCGGGCCAGAACCGCCGGGCCAGCTGCCGGGCCGGAGCCGCCGAGCGAAAGCTGCGGGGCGCGAGCCGCCGGGCCGCAGCTGCGGGGCCGGAGCCGCCGAGCGAAAGCTGCGGGGCGCGAGCCGCCGGGCCGCAGCTGCGGGGCCGGAGCCGCCGAGCGAAAGCTGCGGGGCGCGAGCCGCCGGGCCGCAGCTGCGGGGCCGGAGCTGTCGGGGGCGTGCCGCCGCGCTCAACGGGCCGGCCCGGGCGGGAGCCGCGGGGCTCGGAGATGTGAGCTGGCTGGTGTGGGCAGGGACTGGGCTGGACGCGGTTCGGCTTCGCGGGCAATGGCCGGGCGGATGGTGGCCGGTCGGCGGTGGGCGGGCGCCGGTGACGGGGTGCCGGCGGTTGTACGGTGGCCGGCCGCGGGAGTGGCGGCGGCTGGTTCGGGTGTGGGGTTGTGGGCTTGCGGCCACGGACCCCGCAGGGAGGAGCGCCAGCGACGACCGGTGCCCGCGGGAGCGTGCGGGACCGGTGTCGCCGGAAGCGGGCATATCCGGTGGTGAATGGAATGCCGTCTAGTGGTACGGCCGGGTGCCGAGCGTGATGAGTTGCTGGGTGGCGCGGGAGAGGGCGACGTAGAGCGTGCGGACGCCGGACTCGGAGTCGGTGCGGATGTCCTCGGGTTCGGTGAGGACGACGCCGTCGTATTCCATGCCCTTCGCCTGGAGGCTGGTGACCACCTGGACGCGGTCGTCGGCCAGCCCGGCGACCCAGGCCGCCATCTCGGCGCGGCGGGGGACCGGGGTGATCACGCCGACCGTGCCCTCGACCTGGGCGAGCAGTGAGGTTACGGCGTCGCGGACGGCGCCGGGCAGCTCGGCCTGGGTGACGATGCGTTCGATCGGGGCGACGCCGGTGGAGCGGACCGCGGTGGGCAGGGCCTCGCCGGGGAACGCGCGGCGGATGACGGCCGCGGCGACCTCGAAGATCTCGCGCGAGTTGCGGTAGTTGGTGCTGAGCGTGAACTCGTGCCGTTTCTTGCCACCGAGCGCCTGGTCCCGGGCGCGGCTCAGTTCGGCCGGGTCGCCGGTCCAGGCCGCCTGCAGCGGGTCGCCGACGATGGTCCAGGACGCGATCGAGGCGCGGCGGCCCAGCATGCGCCACTGCATCGGCGATACGTCCTGTGCTTCGTCCACCACCACGTGCGCGTAGTCGCGGTAGTCCTCCGGGCGTTCGGTGGCGGCGGCGCGCGCGGCCTGCTGACGGTCCGCGTACGTGCTGACCTCCTGCACGCCGCCGCCCGCGTGGAACGGGTTGCGGTTGCGCTGCTGCGGCTTGCGTGGCTGGCCGAGCAGCGCGTCCAGCTCGTCGAGCAGCGCCACGTCCGCGATGGTGGGGCCGTCCGTGGACAGCGTGGCGAACGCGTCGCGGAGCAGCCGGATCTCGGCGTTGGACAGGATGCCGTGTGCGTACCGGCGGAGCCGCTCCGGGTCGGCCAGCCACTCCAGCACCGTCATCGGGCGCAGCCGTGGCCACCAGGCGCGCAGGAAGTCGCGGAAGTCGTCGCGTTCGGCCAGCTCGGCCTCGAAGTCCGGCCGGGCCGGCAGCGTGGGTACGCGCAGTCGCTGAGCCTGCGTCCACAGCGCCTGGAAGACGTTGTCGAAGCCGGCCCGCCGCGACTCGTTGCGCCGGGTGCCCTTGGGCAACGCCCGCTCGCGCGCCCGGTCCAGGTCCTCCGCGGTCAGCCGGAGCAGCGTGCCGCGGTAGAGCAGGCGCAGCTCGGTGGGGCCGAACGGGACCGCGTCGCGGGTGGCGCGCTCCAGCACCGTGCGCATGCGCAGCGAGCCCTTGACGGCCGCGACCGCGGCCGGGTCGACCCGGACCGCGTTGATGCCGACCACCAGTGAGCCCAGCGAGTGCAGCGTCGCGGAGTCCTCGCCGAGCGACGGCAGCACGGTCGCGATGTAGTTGACGAACACGCCGGACGGGCCGACCACCAGGATGCCGCCGCCGGCGAACCGGCTGCGGTCCGAGTACAGCAGGTACGCGGCGCGGTGCAGCGCCACCGCGGTCTTGCCGGTGCCGGGGCCGCCGGACACGATCGTCACGCCGGACGAGGGTGCGCGGATCGCCTCGTCCTGCTCCTGCTGGATGGTGGCGACGATGTCCTTCATGCCGGTGCCGGTCGCCCGGCCCAGGCTGGCCAGCAGCGCGCCGTCGCCGACGATGTGCATGTCCTCCGGCGCGGCCTCCGGATCGAGCAGGTCGTCCTCGATGCCGGTGACCCGCTCGCCGGTCGAGCGGATCATGCGCCGCCGGACCACGTCGCGCGGGTCCTTCGCGGTGGCCTGGTAGAACGCGGCCGCGGCCGGTGCGCGCCAGTCGATGACCAGCGACTCCGAGGCCTCGCCGCGGATGCCGAGCCGGCCCACGTGGTAGATCTGGCCGGTCTTCAGGTCGAGCCGGCCGAACACCAGGCCCTCGTGTTCGGTGTCCAGCGCCTGCCGCCGGCGGGCCGCGTGGAAGACCATCGCGTCCCGCTCGACGAGCGCGCCGAAGTTGCCGACCCGGGCCAGGCCGTAGCCGGCCTTCTCGGCCTTGGCCGCCTCCTGGCGAAGCTGGGCCAGGCGGGCGTAGACAATGTCCACATGGCGCTGCTCGAGGGCGATCTCTTGTTGCAGGATATTGGCGTCGGTCACCGGGTGTCGTGCTCCTGAGCTTTGGGTGCGGCCATCGAACCTACCCCTCCGCTCGCGGCCGTGTCGACGTTTTCCGCTACCGGCTGGTAGGGAGTGCGTCTCAGGCGGCCCGCGCGGTGCCCGGACGTGCGGTCCGGCGAGCGTGGCGGCGGCCCGGCGCGTGCAGCGGCGTCGATCCGGCCGCGCGGCGGGTGACCGCGGCGAGCGCGCCGGCCACCTCGGCCGGCCGCTCCAGCATGAGCATGTGGCCGCCGCCGGGGCAGAGCGTCAGCTCGGTGCCGGGCAGCGCGTCCGCGATCGCCTCCGCGCAGGCCGGCGGCGTCAGCCGGTCGTCGCTGCCGGCCAGCACCGCCGCGGGTACGTCACCGAGCGTGGACAGCGTGTCCAGGCGCTGCTGGGTGCCGATCGAGGTGCGGAAGCCGCCGATCGCGCGCAGCGAGCACCGGCCCACGCTGGACAGCGTGAGCCGCAGGTCGGAGCCGTCGCACCGGTCGCCGTAGAGCAGCCAGCGGATCGCCGGCCCGAGCACCGGCAGCACCGCTCGGTGCGGGCGCCAGGTGCCGCAGCGGGCCAGCACGCCGGCGCCGGTCGTCTCGGCCAGCCGGAACAGCGTGGCGAGCGGGCTGGGCAGGCCGTAGTGAGTGCGCGAGGTGCCCTCCGCGGACGTGGAGACCAGCACCAGACCGGCGATCCGCGACGCGAAGTGCTCCGGGTGCCGGTGCGCGTACTCCATGATCGTCATGCCGCCCATGGAGTGACCGGCCAGGACCACCCGGCCCGTGGGGGCCAGCTCGTCGAGCACGGTGCGCAGGTCGTCGCCGAGCTGTCCGAGCGTGGCGCAGTCGAGCGGCGTGGCATCGGAGAGCCCGTGGCCGCGCGCGTCGTACGCGACGATCCGGGCCTCGGTCTCACCCAGCTCGGCCAGGACGCGGTGCCAGCAGCGCACGTCCAGCGTCCAGCCGTGCAGCAGCACGACGGTCAGGGGCGCGTCCGGGTCGCCACCGATCTCGGCGTGCAGCCGGACGCCGTCGGGGAGCTCGATCTCCGTACCGGTGGGAAGGAGCGTCTGACGCTGCGACATGGGCACCTCCGCGAATGAATCTCGCCGCGGACCACCGGATACCCACGGGTAACAATCATCACGCGTGAACGTGCAAATTTCCAGGAGGTAAACGCACGGGGGGCCGGCACCGTGGCGGTGCCGGCCCCCCGTGACGAAGGTGTGTCAGCCCTCGAAGACGCCCGCGTCGACGAGCTTCTTCTCGGTGGCGTCCCAACCGTCCTGCGGCTGCGCCTCGTTGAGCGCGGCCAGCTCGGCGCGGATCTTCGCGCCGTGACCGGCGGCGGCCAGCACGCGGATCTCCTCGACGAACGCGTCGGAGGAGGTGCTCAGGTGGGTGGTCTTGCCGTTGGTCAGGTTCCGCACGTACGCGTGCTTCCCCTTGTTGAGCGGGATCAGGTACTTGTACTCGCCCAGCACGCTCAGGGCGGCACCCTGGCCTTGTCCAGCGCGGACTGACGCGCGCGCGGTCTTTGAGGTACTGCTCGCCACGGAGGTACTCCTTGAACGACATTCAGAGAAGAGAAGAGGGCGACCAGGGTCGCCCGTATAGAGCCTACACCAGCCAGGGCGTACGCAGAAAAACGCCCGGCGGCCATGCATAGTTTCCCGGATTCTCTGGCGCACCATCCGCCACAGACGGCATCATGAAACCCGGCCGACCGTGGAGATCGAGGTCGTAGGGGAAGACGCACCTCGTGTCTTCGGGAGGTCACCGTGCCAACGCGTGGCGTCATATACGTCCACTCGACCCCGCTCGCCGTGTGCCCGCACGTCGAGTGGGCGATCGCGCGCGTCCTCACCGCGCCGGTCAAGCTGCATTGGTCCGCGCAGCCCGTCGACCCCGGCGCCCGCCGGGCGGAGTCGGGGTGGAGCGGGCGGCCAGGCACCGGGGCGGAGCTGGCGGCTGCCCTCCGGCAGTGGCCCATGATCCGTTTTGAGATCACGGAGGAGCCCAGCCCGGGGGCAGACGGCGAGCGCTTCATGTACGTGCCGGGCCGCGGTCTGTTCCGCGCGACCTGCGGTGCGGCCGGCGACATCCAGCTGGGTGAGGACCGGTTGCGGTCGATCATGTCCTCGGCCCGCGGTCCGGAGGCGCTCGCGCATGCGCTCGACAAGGCCATGGGTACGGCGTGGGACGCGGAGCTGGAACCCTATCGGTACGCGGGTGATGGCGCTCCGAACATGGTGCTCACCCGGGTCGGGTAGCGCGTCGCGGGCGGGGTTGCTCAATTCCGGCACGCCTGGTCGAATGGCCCGCGTGCCGGACATACCCCACGGCGTTCACCGGTCCGGCCGGTGGCGCCCTCTCCTCGTACCCCCGTTGCTTCTGATGCTCGTTCTGACGGGGTGTGGCACCGAGCCCCCGGCGAGCCCGGAGGCGCCGCCGAACTCGCCGGCTCCGCTGGCCGTGCCCTCCTCCGCGCCCGATCCGGCCGCACAGGCCGCCGCGCTGGTCGCGCAGCTCGCGGACGAGGACCTGGCCGGGCAGGTGCTGATGCCGTACGCGTACGGCGCGTCCGCGACCGACGTCTCGGCCGGCTCCAAGGCCGGCAACCAGGGGCTGGCCGGCGTGGACACCCCGGCGCAGATGGTGGAGAAGTACCGGCTCGGCGGCCTCATCCTGGTCGGGTTCAGCGCGGACGACCCGACCGGCAAGAACCAGCCGACCACCAACGTCGACAACCCGGCCCAGGTGCGTGCGCTCACCGAGGGCCTGCAGGCCGCGCACGCGAACCTGCCGGCCGGTGCCGCGCCGATGCTGATCGGCACCGACCAGGAGTACGGCGTGGTCACCCGGATCCGCACCGGCGTGAGCGCGCTGCCCGGCGCGATGGCGTTCGGCGCGGCCGGTGACGTCGGCGTGACCGAGAAGGCGTGGTCGGTGGCCGGCGGCGAGCTGGCCGCGATGGGCGTCAACGTCGACTTCGCACCGGTCGCGGACGTGCTCGGCGGCCCGGGCGGCCTGGTGATCGGCTCCCGCTCGTACGGCGACGACCCGAAGGCGGTGGCGGAGCAGGTCTCCGCGGCGGTGCGCGGGCTGCGGGCCGGTGGCGTCGCGGCCGCGCTGAAGCACTTCCCCGGCCACGGCCACACCACCACGGACAGCCACGAGGCGCTGCCGGTGCTCGGCCAGGACCGCAAGACGCTGGACGCGGGTGACCTGCCGCCGTTCAAGGCCGGCATCGAGGCGGGCGCGCAGCTGGTCATGTCCGGCCACCTGGACGTGCGGGCGATCGACCCGGGTGTGCCGGCCACGTTCTCCGGCAAGGTGCTCACCGACCTGCTGCGCGGCGAGCTCAAGTTCGAGGGCGTGGTGGTCAGTGACGCGCTCAACATGGAGCCGGCGATGGCCTGGCCGGCGGGCGAGGCCGCGGTGCGCGCGCTGAACGCCGGCAACGACCTGCTGCTGATGCCGCCGGACCTGCCGGCCGCGCACGCCGGGCTGCTGGCCGCGCTGAAGGACGGCTCACTGAAGCGGGAGCGGCTGACCGAGGCGGCCACCCGGGTGCTCACGCTGCGGTTCACGCTGGCCCAGGACGACGCGCCGCCGATGTCCACGGTCGGCGCCCCGGCCGGTGCGGAGCCGCTGAGCGACGTGGCCCGCCGGTCGATCACGATGCTGCGCGGCACCTGCGACGGCAAGGCGGTCGCCGGGCCGGTGACGGTCACGGTCGCCAGCGGCCGCACCGACTCCAAGAAGAACCTGGAGGAGGCGCTGCGCAAGGCGGGTCTCGAGGTGGTGGCGTCCGGCGGCAGCACCACGGTGCACCTGGTCGGGTACGGCGACGGCGTCGCCGAGCTGTCCCCGGGCGCGCAGGTGACGGTGTCGATGGACCTGCCCTACCTGCTGGCGTCGTCCCGGTCACCGGTGCTGCTGGCCACCTACTCGAACGCGCCGGCGCAGCTGACCGCGCTGGCCGAGGTGCTCGCGGGGAAGGCGAAGCCACAGGGCAGTTCGCCGGTCGAGGTGGACGGGCTGCCGCGTACCACCTGCTGATGGGCTTTTAAGGGGGCGGCTCGATCGAGCCGCCCCCTTCTTGCCGTCACGGGCGGGTGAAGACCAGCGCCACGTTGTGCCCGCCGAAGCCGAACGAGTTGTTCAGCGCGGCCGGGATCTCCAGCGGACGGGCCTTGTGGGCGGCCACGTCCAGGTCGAGCTTGTCGTCAGGGTCGTCCAGGTTGATGGTCGGCGGCACGACGCTGTCGCGGATCGACAGGATCGTCGCGATCGACTCGAGCGCGCCGGCCGCGCCCAGCAGGTGACCGGTCATCGACTTGGTGGCGGTGACCACCGGGTGGGTGCCGACCGCGGCCCGCAGCGCCGCGATCTCCGCGATGTCGCCGACCGGGGTGGACGTGGCGTGCGCGTTCACGTGCGCGATGTCCGCGCCGGTCAGGCCCGCGTCCCGCAGCGCCTTGGTGATCGCCCGGATCGCGCCCGCGCCCTCCGGGTGCGGCTGCACGATGTCGAAGCCGTCCGAGGTGATGCCCGCCCCGGCCACCCGCGCGTAGATCTTGGCACCGCGCGCGGCCGCGTGCTCGGCCCGCTCCAGCACCACGACGCCCGCGCCCTCGCCGAGCACGAAGCCGTCCCGGCCCTTGTCCCACGGGCGGGAGGCCCGCTCCGGGTCGTCGTTGCGCGTGGACATCGCGCGCATCGACGCGAAACCGGCGATCGGCAGCGGGTGGATCACGGCCTCGGTGCCGCCGGCCACGACCACGTCGGCCCGCCCGGCCCGGATCAGGTCCAGACCCAGCGCGATCGCCTCCGCACCGGTGGCGCAGGCGCTGGCCACGCAGTGGACGCCGGCCTGCGCGCCCAGCTCCAGGCCGACGAACGCGGCCGGGCCGTTCGGCATCAACATCGGGATGGTGTGCGGCGAGACCCGCCGGGCACCGCGCTCCTCCAGGATGTCGTCCTGGTCGAGCAGCGTGGTGGCTCCGCCGATGCCGGAGCCGATGCTCACGCCGAGCCGCTCCAGGTCGAGACCGGAGCCGGCCAGCCCCGAGTCGGCCCACGCCTGACGGGCCGCGATGACCGCTATCGCCTCGGAGCGGTCCATCTTGCGCAGCTTGGGCTTGTCGATGATCTCGGAGGGGTCGACGGCGAGCGACGCGGCGATCTGCACCGGAAGCTCCGCCGCCCAGTCCTGGGCCAGCCGACTGACCCCGGAGCGACCGTTCAGCATACCGTCCCAGGTGGACGCCACGTCCCCGCCGAGCGGGGACGTGGCGCCGAGCCCTGTGACGACGACGTCGACAGAGGTCACTTCTGGTTCGCCTCGATGTAGGAGACGGCGTCGCCCACGGTCTTGAGGTTCTGCATCTCGGTGTCCGGGATCTTCACGCCGAACTTGTCCTCGGCCGCCATGATCACCTCGACCATGGAGAGCGAGTCGACGTCCAGGTCGTCCGTGAAGGTCTTCTCCTCGGTCACGTCGGACTGCTCGACGCCGGCGAGCTCGTTCAGGATGTCGGCGAGGCCGGTGATGATCTCATCGCGGGAAGCCATGTGCGTGGTGATCCTTTCGGGTTGGGTCTTGCCACTCGTCCGGGGATTGGGTCGGACGAGAACTCAGGGGCAGCGGATGACCTGGCCGGCGTACGTCAGGCCGCCGCCGAAGCCGAACAGCAGCACCGGGGCGCCGGACGGCACCTCGCGCCGCTCGACCAGCTTCGACAGCGCCAGCGGGATGCTGGCCGCCGAGGTGTTGCCGGACTCGACCAGGTCCTTCGCGATGATCGCGTTGGGCAGGCCGAGCCGCTTCACGATGCCGTCGATGATCCGGGTGTTGGCCTGATGCGCGACGAACGCGGCGATCTCCTCCGGCGCGACACCGGCCTTCTCGCAGGCCTGCTTCGCCACCGGGGCGATCGCGGTGGTGGCCCAGCGGAACACCGCCTGGCCCTCCTGCTTGATGTACGGCCGCCAGCCCGCGATCGTCAGCACGTCGCCCTTCTCGGGCGCGGAGCCCCAGAGCACCGGGCCGATGCCGGCCGGCTCGCCGTCGTCCACGGCGCTGACCACGGCCGCGCCCGCGCCGTCGCCGAACAGCACGGCGGTGGTGCGGTCGGTCCAGTCGACCACGTCGGAGAGCTTCTCCGCGCCGATCACCAGCGCGTTGCGCGACGTACCGGCCTGGATCGCGTGGTCCGCGGTGGCCAGCGCGTAGGAGAAGCCGGAGCAGGCCGCGTTCAGGTCGAACGCGCCCGGCGCGGTGATGCCTAGGCGGGCCGCGACCCGGGCCGCCACGTTCGGGCAGCGGTCCTCGGCCGAGCAGGTCGCGACGATCACCAGGTCGATGTCGGCCGCGGTCAGCCCCGCGTTGGCCAGCGCCTTCTCCGCGGCGAACACGGACATGTCCGCGACCGACTCGCCGTCCGCGATCCGCCGCTCGGCGATGCCGACCCGGTCCCGGATCCACTCGTCGTTGGTGTCGATCGTGTGCGAGAGCTCCTCGTTCGTCACCACCCGGGCCGGCTGGTAGTGCCCGAGCGCAACGATGCGGCTGCCGGCCATGTCAGTTCCGTCCTTCGGTGTGTCGTGCGATCAGGTCGAGCGCCGCGGGCAGGTCGTCCGGCGTGTTCAGGGTGACGATCTCGGGCAGGCCGGGGCCCTTGAGCTCGCGCTTGATCAGGCCGGCGAGCGTGCCGGCCGGGGCCAGCTCGATCACCGCGGTGACGCCGCGGCCGGCGAGCGTGCGCATCACCAGGTCCCAGCGGACCGGCGCGGTGACCTGGCGGACCAGCCGGGACAGCATCTCTGCGCCGCCCGCGACTGCGGTGCCGTCCAGGTCGGACAGCATGATCCGGGCCGGGTCGGCGGTCGGCACGTCCGCCGCGACCACGCCCAGCGCGGCCTCGGCCGGTGCCATGAACGGCGTGTGGAACGCACCGGCCACGGCCAGCGGGATCACCCGGACGCCACCGGGCCGATCCGCCGCGAACTTCTCCAGCGGCTCCTTCGCACCGGCCGCGACGATCTGCCCGGCGCCGTTGCGGTTGGCGGCGTGCAGCCCGTACGACTCGATCGCGGCGACCACCTCGTCCGGGTCGCCGCCGAGCACCGCGGCCATGCCGGTCGGCTCCAGCGCACACGCGGCGGCCATCTCCCGGCCGCGCACACCGGCCAGCGTGACGGCCGACTCCGGCGTCAGCACCCCGGCGATCGCGGCCGCGGCGAGCTCACCGACGCTGTGCCCGGCGACCACGGTGCCGTCCCCCAGCGGCAGCCGCTCCGCCGCCAGCAGCGCGGCCGCGACCAGCAGCGGCTGGGTCCGTGCGGTGTCCTTGATCTCCTCGGCGTCCGCCTCGGTGCCGAGGTGCACCAGGTCGACGCCGGCCAGCTCGGACCACGCGCGGAGGCGTGCCTCGGCGTCGGGGAGCTGGAGCCACGGCGCGAGGAAGCCCGGCTTCTGTGAACCTTGCCCTGGGGAGAGAACGGCTAGCACGGTTGACACTCTGCGGGATGCCGCCGCCGTCTAGCGCTGCTGACAGGCACCAAACCACACTAACGGTTTTGTGGGATACCTACAAAGTCACGGCTGGCGGGGGGTGGCACGTGACGGAGGCAACACCGCGTTCGGCGGATCGAGCCGCCCGATCGTCAGCGCGATCCGCAGCGCGAACGCGTCCCGCGGATTCAGCGGGGAGAACGTGGTGACCTCCGCGATCCGCTTCAGCCGGTAGCGGACCGTGTTCGGGTGCACGAACAACCCGCGGGCCGCGCTCTCCAGCACGCCGCCGGCCGCGAAGAACGCGTCCAGCGTCTCCATCAGCTCGCCGCCGGCCCGGGTCAGCGCGCCGTAGACCGAGTCCCGCAGCGTACGTCGGGCTTCCGGGTCACCGGCCAGCGCGCGCTCCGGCAGCAGGTCGTCCGCCGCGACCGGGCGCGGCGCGGACGGCCACGCGGCCGCGCTGCGGTAACCGGTCAGCGCCGCGCGCGCCGACTCGGTCGCCGAGTCCAGGCTCGGCACCGCCGGGCCGACCACGACCGGGCCGTCGCCGAACCCGTCGAGCAGCTTCTGCACGGTCACCACCGGGTCCGGCGCGCCGCCGATGACCAGCACCAGCCGGTCGCCGTGCCCGCCGCCCACCAGCTCCACGCCGAGCCGGCGCGCGGCCCGGTAGAACCCGTGCAGGATCGCGGCCAGCTCACCGCCCGGGGACCGGCCCACCGCGACCGCCACCGGTGCCGCGTCCGCCCAGCCGAGCGCGGCCGCGCGGCTGGCCAGCACGTCCGAGGAGTCGCCGCGCAGCAGCGCGTCGACCAGCATCGCCTGCAGGCGCGCGTCCCAGGTGCCGCGCGACTCCGCAGCCCGTGCGTAGACGCGCGCGGCCGCGAACGCGATCTCGCGGGAGAACTTGAGCATCGCCTCCCGCAGCGCCACCTCCTCGCCCGGCGCGGCCAGCTCCGGCACCTGCTCCTCGGCCACGTCGATGGTCACCTTGACCAGCGCGACCGTGTGTTGCAGCGAGATCGCTCTGGCCAGCGCGCGCGGCGCGGTCGCGAAGACGTCGTCGGAGACCTCCTGGGTGTCGCTGGCGGTGCCGCCGCCGGACCGCAGCCACTCCACCAGCGAGCGCACACCGGCCTGTGCGACGAGCATCACCCAGGACCGCTGGTCGGCCGGCAGCTCCCGGAACCAGGGCAGCGTCTCGTCCATCCGGGCGATCGCGGCCGTGGCCAGGCCGCCGGCGCTTCGCTCGACCCGCCGTACCGTGGCGGCCAGCGCGTCGTTCGCCGGTGTGCCGGGCCGCGCGCCGCCCTGCGGTTCGCGGGACGTCGCGCCGCCTTCCGGTTCGCCGGACCTCGTATCGCTCGCCGCGTTCGCCACCGGCCAAGCCTGCCATGGGTGGTCCGGTGCGTGGCTCGGCGCGTGCGGGATGACCATGAATTACCTGATCAAGGCATGGACGTGAGTGATGTTCACCGCAGCGTGTGAAGTCCCCACGGCGCGTGAAACCGCTTACTCTCGACGGGTGCGCACGCGGGGGCCGCGCGACGATCGACCGCGCGCACCGCACGAAACGGGCTCAGCAAGGAGGAGCAACATGGCGGAGGAAGGTCCAGCGGACTTCCCCGAGCCGGACGACATCGGTTGCGGTGGCCGGGTGGTTCCCCGCCAGCACCGCTCCCACGCTTCTCCGGAGGAGAACACGGACCTGCCGCGGGCCGGCTCCGGCAGCCCCGGCGGCTGTCAGACCAGCCTCAACGGCTGGGCCGGCGCGCACCTGCACGGCGCGGTCCGGCCTCGCCGCCGCAAGATCGGCCGGGGCCGTCCGCCGCGGCGCTGGTGCTGATTTCACCGCATACCGGCGGAATTCGTTCTACGTTCGGTGGGGTGGACGAGAAGCAGCGGGTGATCCTGCGGCAGGCGATGGCGCTCGCGGACGAGGCCGGCCTGGACGCGGTCTCGATGCGTGCCGTCGGCCGGCGGGTCGGGCTCAGCTCGATGGCGCTCTACCCGTACGTGGGCAACAAGGAGGCGCTGCTCGACGGCCTGGTGCGGCAGCTGCTGGAGGAACTGCACGACGCCTCCGAGTCGGACGGCGACTGGCGGGACCGGCTGCGTGCGATCGCCCGCGCCGCCCGCGACCTGGCACATGCGCATCCCGGGGCGTATCCGCTGCTGGTGGCACGCCCGGCGGCCGGTGAGGCGGAGGACGCCGACCGGGTGCAGGAGCGCATCCGGGACGCGCTGCGCGACGCGGGCGTGGCCCGCGCGGAGGTCCTGCGGCTGCAACGGATGCTGTCGACGTTCGCGCTCGGCTACGGCGCCTCGGAGGTGACCGGCCGCTTCACGGCCGGTTCGGCGGAGGAACGGACCGCGGAGTTCGAGGCGGACCTGGAGGACCTGCTGGGGCTGATCGAACGGACCGCGGAGCGACGGCCCGGCTGACATCGCTGGCCAGGGGCGGCCTGGGCCCCGCCCCCGCTGTTGCGCACTAGTAGCGATCGGTCGGAATGCCGTCCTTGGCGACGGCGGCGATGAACGCGCTCCAAGCGGACGCCGACACGGCAAGTCGGTCGCCCAGAGGTTCCTCGGAGTCACGTACGTACGTGGTGGACGGCGTCGTCGCCACCTCCACGCATGTGCTGGTGCCGCACCTCTTGCGCCACCGCAGCTGCAGATCGGTCTGCATAGTGCTCCCTCCTGCTCCTGCCTCCACCATAGGCGTAAGAGCGCACAGTAGGGAACCGATGCCGGAGAGTAGGCATAGGTAGCGGTTGAAACGTAGACGTTAGGCCAAATTCATCCCCTTCGGTGCGTGGGTGCGGTTGCAGACTGCAACCGCACCCGGCTGGAGCTGTCTATCGAGATCCAAGTCGGTCGGCCTTGACGCCGGCGATGAACGAACCCCAGGCCACGGCGTCGAACGCCAGGATCGGGCTGTTCTTGTCCTTGGAGTCACGCATGAGACGGCTCTGGTCCGCGGTGGCGATCTCGATGCAGGCGGACGAGCCGCAGAAGCTGCTCTTCTGCCATTGAAGATCAAGGTGGGTGCGCACGGTTATCCCTTTTTCTGGCGGGTGCATGTGGCCTGTGTCGTGGTTGGAGCTGCACTCGCCTGTTGCTCATGTATCGGGCGTCGAGGCGGCATGGCTTTGCGCCGCCTTTTCAAGCATGTGGATCGAGGTCTTCTCGTCGTGTGCCAGGTTCCATAGATCCGTGAAAACCGTCAGATGTCGGCTGACGGTCGCTTGGTCGTCCGCAAGTTCGTCCAGCAGGCCACTCTCGCGGTAAAGCATCGCGTCATCCGTGGACTCCTCGGCCTCGGGGAGCTGCTCCGAAGCGTCGTGTATGGCGAAATTGTGGATCTCGAAAGTGCCCAGTGCGGGCAGCGCGATCTTCGCGGTGAACGGGATGACCCGGACGGTCACCCGCCCCTGGATCGCCAGTGAATGGAGGTCGAAGAGCTGCGTGGCCAGCATGGAGGCGTCGCCCATGGTGCGCAGCAGCACGGACTCGTCGAGGAGCAGCATCACCCGTGGCTTGTCGGTGCGCTCCAGGAACGCCTTGCGGCGGAGCAGGCGGGCCTCGATGCGGGTATCGACCCAGTCGGCCGGCAGCGTGTCACGATAGAGCCCTAGAAGGGTCTCCACGTAACCTGGCGTCTGCAGCGGCCCGGGAATGAACATGGGATGGAAATACCGGATCGTGCGCGCCTCGGTCTCGAACTGAATGAGCTGGCGTAGTGCGAGGGGGAGCTGCTCGCGGAATCGGCCCTCGTCCCACCAGGCGCGCTTCTTGGCGTCGCGGGCGGACTGGATGAGCCGGTTCACCTCGTCCCGATCGGTGACACCGAGATAGGACAGAAGCGAGCGAGTGTCGTTCACCGAGATGGTGACCTCGCCGCTCTCGATCCGCATGACCTTGGAGATCGACCATTCCATCTCATCGGCGACCTGCTGCTGTGTATAGCCGATGATCTCGCGCGCCCGGCGCAGTGCGAGCCTCAACCGGCGCCGGGCGACTGCCGGTGACTCGCCCGAGGGAGTGGCCATCGAGTACCAAGATCCTCTATGTAGGAAGGTTGCTCCGTGCAAGCCCCAATCTGCGAGGTCGCAGCTTGCGATCCATCATAAACCCCGCCCCGCTGTCTACCGACGCGAAGGCGTATGAGTGACGGCTGATTTTGGATGATCAAGGGTTGGGCGCGAGAATCCCCTGGTAGTAGGCGAAGGCGTCTTGAACATCACGAAGGCACCCGGTTGCCGCCAGGTGCCTTCGTTCGTTCGCTTTTGCCGGGCATCCGTGAGGCCGTGCGCTGAGCCCGCGGGACGCGCTGTTGAGTACCGATCTGCATGCCACTCCAACCGTGGATTCAGTTTTGCATGCTCAGGAGCCTTCTGCCAACCATCAATCTGCGACCTTGCACATCGCGGCCTGGCCCGCCGTCGACGCGAATCGCTCGTGCGTGACCGTCCGTGTTTGGAGGTGCGCGGGATGATGAAGGTCGATGGCCGGGATTGCCGTCCCGGCTGCAGACGACAGGGGTGGGTGCGCAGATGGTGCGACGACGGCCGAAGCCGGGCGGTTTGACGGGCGGCGGCGAGCGGGAGGAAGCCTCCAAAGTCCTCGGCACGATCCGTACGGGTGGGATTCTGGCCCTCTTGAGTCCGGTGCTCGTCGTCCTGGTCGGCTTCTCCCCAGTGCTGCTGCTACTGGTGGCCTGGGTTTTCTCGGCACAAGAATGGGAGCGGCTGAGCCTCGTCGGACAGACGTACGGTGCGGTGGCGGCACTCCTTACCGCCCTGACCCTGTTCGGAATCATTCTTTCGCTCCGGGTGCAGGCGCGCTCCGTGGCAGTCCAGGTGGAGCAGCACGCACGCGCGACGTACGCGGAGCTGGTCACGCTGGGCATCAACAACCCTGAGCTGATCAGCGCCGGGCCGTTCGTGTCGGGAATGACGCCGCGCATGCTCTATACCGGCCTCTGGCTCGGCCTCTTCCGTGGTCACTTCATGCTGGGCTACATGACGGCCGATGAGGTGCGGAGGGAGTGTCTGGGATTGTTCGAGGAGCCGGACGCCCGGCTGCGCTGGCAGATCGGACGCGAGTATTACGTTTCCTCGGCGACGGAGAGAAGAGGTCGTGAGTTCATCGCGATCGTGGATGCGGCCTGCGCGGCATCCGGCCCGCGCGAGTCCGGCGTGGTGCCGACGCCAGCGCGAATGGTCGACGGCGATGCCGCTTGATCGGGGCAGTCCTCATCCCGTACGCGGAGGCGGGTCCGTCGCGAGACGGAGGCGGGATTCCGCTGCGCGGGCGACGACCGGGGTGGAGCGCACCGGCCAGGATGGACGCATGTCGAAACCATGGCGTAACAGAGGACTGTGGGGCCGGACCGGTGCGGCGCTGATGGCGGCCGTGCTGGGCGGCACCGCGGCGCTGACCCACACGGGGGTGGCGTTCGCCGGGCCGAAGAACCCGCTCGCGGCCGAGATCCAGCCGTTCCTGGACGCGGTCACCGAATCCGGTGTGCCGGGCTCGTACGTGCAGGTCCGGCGGGACGGCAAGACGTTCGACGGCGCGTCCGGCGTGGCGTTCACGGACACCGGGGCACCGGCGCGGCCGGACTCGCGGCACCGGATCGGCAGCGTCACCAAGACGTTCGTCTCCACCACCGTGCTGCAGCTGGTGGGGGAGCGCCGGCTGTCGCTGGACACCAGCGTGGACGAGCTGCTGCCGCGCTTCGATCTGAACCCGGCGATCACGGTGCGCCAGCTACTCAACCACACCAGCGGCATCGGCAACTACACGTCCGCGCTGAACTCGCTGCAGGTGGTCGAGGAGTGGCAGACGCGCACGTTCACGCCGGACGAGCTGGTCCGGCTCGGGCAGTCGTTCCCGGACACCGGAGCGCCGGGCGAGCTGCTCTCCTACTCGAACACCAACTACATCCTGGCCGGGCTGATCATCGAGAAGGTGACCGGCAACGACGTGGAGAAGGAGATCAGCCGGCGGATCCTCCGGCCGCTGGGGCTGCGCGACACGTACTTCCCCGGGCGTGACCCGCACATCCGTGGGCCGCACGCGGGCGCGTACGTGGCCGTGCCGGACGAGCAGACCGGCGAGATCACGCTGCGGGACTTCAGCGTCTACAACATGACCTGGGGCTGGACGGCCGGCGAGATGATCTCCACGATGGATGACCTGAACGACTTCTACCGCGCGCTGGTCACCGGCAAGCTGCTCAGGCCGGCGCAGCAGAAGGCACTGCTGGAGACCGTGCCGTGGTTCCCGGAGCAGCCGGACGTGCTGCGTTACGGGCTCGGCATCTACGCGCTGCAGCTGCCCTGCGGCACGTTCTGGGGGCACGACGGCGGCGTGATCGGCCAGGTCACCCAGGTGCTCACCTCGGCGGACGGCCGAACCCAGTTCGCCTACGGGATGAACTTCGGTCTCAACTTCTACCCGGACCCGGCGATACAGGAGGCGTTCAGCAACCTGATCGTCGCCGGCCTGTGCGGGCCGCAGGCCGGCGCGAAGGCCGACCAGCTCCGGGCCGCGGGTGTCGCGGGGATCCCGCTCCTGCCGAGCGCGGTGCAGATCAAGAACTAGAACCATCGGGGGTACGGGTGAGCGCCTCGGCCGTCACGGCCGGGGCGCTCATCGCATGTCGGACACCGGCCTCGTCCCGCAAGCGGAGATCGTGCCGGCCGGCTCCGCCACGAGGTGGAGACGAGGTTCCGCTCCGGCGGTGACGACCGGGGCGAACGTACCGGCCAGGATTGACGTATGTCGAATCTATGGCGTCACAGGGGACCGTGGCCGGCCGTCGTGGCGGCGGTGCTGGCCGGGATCGCGGTGCTGGCCCCCGCGGGGGCCGCGACCGCCGCACCGAAGGTCCGGCCCGGCCCGCTCGCCGCCGAGATCCAGCCGTTCCTGGACACGGTGACCGGGTCCGGCGTTCCCGGCGCATACGTGCAGGTCCGGCGGGACGGGAGGACGTTCGACGGCGCCTCGGGCGTCGCGTTCGTGGCGAGCGGCACGCCGGCGCGGGCCGACTTCCGGCACCGGATCGGCAGCGTGACGAAGTCCTTCGTCTCCACCGCCGTGCTGCAGTTGGTGGGCGAGCGCCGGCTGTCACTGGACACCAGCGTGGACCGGCTGCTGCCGCGCTTCGAGCTGGACCCGAGGATCACGGTACGTCAGCTGCTGGCACACACCAGCGGGATCGGCAACCACACCTCGGCGCTGACCTACGAGACCGTGCCGGAGTGGCAGACCCGCACGTTCACGCCGGACGAGCTGGTCCGGCTCGGGCAGTCGTTCCCGGCCACCGGAGCGCCCGGCGAGCGGTTCTCCTACTCGAACACCAACTACATCCTGGCCGGGCTGATCATCGAGAAGGTGACCGGCAACGACGTGGCGAAGGAGATCAGCCGGCGGATCCTCGAGCCACTGGGGCTCCGCGACACGTACTTTCCCGGCAGCGACCCGCGGATCCGTGGGCCACACGCGGGAGCCTACCTGCCCTGGCCGGATCCCGGGACCGGTGAGGTGACACTGCGCGACTTCAGCGTCTACAACATGACCTGGATCTGGACCGCCGGCGACATGGTGTCCACGATGGACGACCTGAACACGTTCTACCGCGCGCTGTTCACAGGCCGGCTGCTCCGGCCGGTGCAGCAGCGGGCGCTGCTCGCCGGCGCGCTGCCGATGATCCCGGAGGCGCCGGACGCCGTTCGCTACGGCCTCGGTGTCTACGCCATGCAACTGCCCTGCGGCACGTTCTACGGCCACGACGGCGCCGTGATCGGCTACGTCACCCAGGTGCTCACCTCAGCGGACGGGCGCACCCAGGTGGCGGCCGGCGTCCCCTACGGTCTCAACTTCGGCGCCACGCCGGAGCAGGCCGCGGCGCTCAACGGCCTCGTCCACACGGCGGCGTGCGGGCCGCAGGCCGGCGCGAGTGCGGACCAGCGACGCGCATCCGCCGCGAGCGACCTGCCGCTGCTGCCGGCCGCGATGCGACTCGGCGTCAACTGACCGGATCATCCGGGGGTACGCCACGGCGTACCCCCGGAATGTCTCGATCGTGCCGCGAAGCGGCCGGGTGTGACGCCCAGGACCTTCGTGAAGTGCCGGTTCAGGTGCGACTGGTCATGGAAACCGGCCGCGGTCGCGACCTCGGCCGGCGGCACACCGGCCAGCAGCATGCCGCGGGCCGCGTCCACCCGGCGGCCGGTCAGATAGCGGTGCGGCGGCAGCCCGAACGCGCGGGTGAACGCGCGGACCAGGTGACTCGGGTGGGCGTGCAGCGCCGCGGCCGCGTCCCGCAGCGTCAGACCGGCCGCGGTGTCCCGGTCCAGCAGCGCGCGCAGGTCGCCGGCCAGGCCCCGCGGAGGCGGCGGCCCGGCCGGGACCAGCGGCAACAGGTGGGCGCGGAGCCGGTCGCGGATCAGCGCCAGCCGGCTCTCCGCCTCCAGCGCGTCACCGGGGCTCTCCAGCGCGGTGTGCAGCCGGTGCACGGCGTGCCGCAGCGGCGGATCGGTCAGGCCCGGCCGGTCCACGGCCGCGCCGATCAGATCCTCGCCGAGCACGTGCGGGTCGAGGTAGAGCACGCGCTTGCGGAAACCGTGCGTGGTGGCGGCGCGACCGTCGTGCGGCACGTGCGGCGGCAGCAGCGTGACCGTCCCGCCGACCGTGCCGTGGTGCGCCTGCTCCAGGTCGTACGTGATCGCGCCGTCGTCGACGATCAGCAGCGTCCAGGCATCGTGCGTGTGCGCCGGGTACGCGTGCGCGACGAACCGGGCGTGGAACACCTCCCGCACGCCCGCGACCGCCGGCCGCCAGGCCGTGACCAGCTCACGCATGGTGAGAAACGTACAAGACGCCGGGTGCGGGCCGGCGGGAGGCTGTTCGCCATGAGTACGGTCCGATTCGACACCAAGATTGCCGTCCTGCTCCGCGACGACCTGCTGACCTGGCAACGGCTGAACGTCACCGCGTTCCTGATCAGCGGGCTCGCCGGGACCCGCCCGCACCTGCTAGGCGAGCCCTACGCGGACGCGGACGGCACCGCGTACCTGCCGATGTTCGGCCAGCCGGTGCTGGTCTTCGCGGGCGACGCCGCGCTGCTCACCGCCGCGCACGGACGTGCGCTGTCCCGCGACGTACCGATGACGATCTTCACGGAGGAGCTGTTCCGCACCGGCCACGACGAGGCGAACCGGGCGGCGGTGGCCGCGGTCGAGCGCGATGACCTGAACCTGGTCGGGATCGGCCTGCACGCGCCGAAGAACGCGGTCGACCGGATCCTCAAGGGCGCGTCACTGCACCGGTAGCAGGTCGGCCGCGTCGCCCTGCGCCCAGCCGGACGGGATCACGGCCAGCGCGTCCGCGGTCGCGGCGGAAAGCAGGCTGGCCGGCCGGGAACCCGGTACCACGACGGCCCGCCCGCCGGTCACATGCACCGGGACCAGCCGGGTACCGCCGTCGAACGGGTGCGCGTTCCCGGTCACCGGCAAGCGCAGCGGCTCGCGCGGCGCCCGGCCCTGCAATGCGTCCAGCAGCGGGCGCAGCAGCGTCACGGCGCCGACCATCGCGGCGTACGGGTTGCCGGGGAGGCCGACGACCCACCGGCCGCCGGGCAGCTGCGCCAGCGCCTGCGGATGACCGGGCCGGCAGGCGACGCCGTCCACGTGCCAGCGCGCGCCGGCCCTGGTCAGCACGCGGTGCAGGTGATCCGCGCGGCCGACCGACGACGAGCCGGTCACCGCCATCACGTCCCAGTCCGTGCCGTCGATCGCGGCCGCCAGCAGCTCCGCCCGATCCGGCACGTGCGCGGCACCGGCCGGCGTCGCGCCGGAGTCCGCGAGCAGCGCGGTCAGCAGCGGCGTCAGCGCGTCCCGGACCTGGCCGGGCGCGGGCACACCGGCGTGGACGATCTCGTCGCCGGTCGCGGTCAGCCGCACCCGCGGACTCCGCCGGACCACCAGTTCGTCCAGACCGGCGTGCGCGGCCAGGCCGGTCAGCGTGGCCGTGACCCGGGCACCGGCCGGTGCGAGCAGCCGGCCGGGCCGCAGGTCCTCGCCCGCGTACCGGATGTGGGTGCGGGCCGGGCCGACGTCGGCCGGCCGGACCGTGTCGCCGTCGATCCGGCAACGCTCGACCGGGATGACCGCGTCCGCTCCGGGCGGCACCGGCGCGCCGGTGGCGATCTCCACGGCCTCGCCCGCGGCGAGCGCGCCGGTCGCGGGCCGGCCGGCCAGGATCCGGCCGACGACCCGCCACGGCGCCGGGCCGGAGATCGCGTAGCCGTCCATCGCCGAGGTGTCCGTGCCGGGCAGCAGCACGGCCGAGGTCGCCGGCTCTGCCAGCGTCCGGCCGTGTGCGCGCCCCAGCGGCACCCGCTCCGCGGCCAGCGGATGCGGCAGCGTGCCGGCCAGCCGGTACGCCCGGTCCCACGGCATGTCCGCCACCACCCGCGCCGCGGCGGCGGACGAGCTGGCGTGGGCGTCGGTTCCCGGTGACGTCGGCATGGCTTCGGATCCCATCGGTGATCTTTCGCCGAGTATTGCCCCGCAGCCCCGGATCCCCCAAACCAAGCCGTTCACTCCTCCTCGGTGAAGACCCGGTCGCGGCGGCGGCGGACGGTGGGGAGGACGAGGGCGACGATCCCGGTTCGCATCGTGGTCATGACGACTCCTCCCGTCGGGATTCATCGACGACCTTATTGAGATGTGACGTTGATCACTAGAGTGATCGTGGATCAGGCCCGGCTCGGCATCCGCCAGACCTGCCCGATCTTGCCGGTGCACGGCTGCACGGAGAGCGCACCGCCGTCCACGATGGTCAGACAGCGGTCGGTGTCCGGCAGCGCGAGCGTGCCGTTCGGCTGCGGCACGAAGCGCTGCGCACCGCCGTCATTGCAGTCCCAGAGCTGCACCGCGTAGCCGATGTCCGCACCGCCGTTCGCACCGATGTCGAGACAGCGGGTGACGGAGCCGACCGTGTGCCGCAGCCGGTCGCCCGCATCGAACGTCCAGCGCTGCGCCGTCGACCCGTCACACGCCGCCACTGACACCTGCACGCCGGGATTCGTGTCGGCCGGCATCTGAATGCAGCGGCCGTCCGCGCTGGTCGGCGTGGTGACCGCCGGTTTCGCGGTCCGGGACGGCGCACCCGTCGTCGGCCGCGGCTTCGGCGGCGAAGTGGCCGGTGCCGTCGTGGCTCCCGAAGCCGGTGACGGCGGCAGCGTCGGAACCGGCGGCGCCGTGTTCGGCAGCCCGAGGCTCCACATCGGCGACGCCGCGACCACGTTCCCCGCCGGGGCCACGACTTCCTCGTCACCCCCGCTCAGCACCGCCACCGCACCCCCGACCGCAACCAGCACCGCGACCACCGCGACCCCAACCAAGATCAAAATCTTTCCAGGGGTACGTGCGCCACCCGCTTCGCCGCCCGCACGAGGCAGCCGGGCCACCACCGTCCCCCCGGCACCGCCGCCACCCCCACCAGCCTGCGCCGGAGCCCCGGGCACCGACGCCCCGCTGAACGCGGCCCTTGTGTTGCCGGCATCGGCCGCATTGCCCGCGCCACGCCCTGCGCTGCCCGCGCCGCGTGCGGTACCTGCGCCGTGCGGGCTGCTGGCGTTGTCCGGGCTGCCTGCGCCGGCCGCGTTGCCCGCACCGCCGGCGTTACCTGCACCACCCGCGGCGCGTGCGCGGCTGGCGAGGTCCGCGTCACCGGCGTCGCCCGCGCTACTCGCGTTGGCCACGTTGCCCGCGCTGCTTGCGTTGCCCGCGCTGCTTGCGTTGCCCGCGCTGCTTGCGTTGCCCGGTGCGGCTGGGTCGTCGGCGGTGTTCGGCATTCCATTGCGGCGCAGGCTGCCCTGCCCGGCCGTATCGCCGCTGTTGACGGCGATACCAGGGCCAGCGGGGTGGCCCGGTGCGGCCGAGTTGCCCGCACCGGCCGTGCTGTCGCCGTGGCCTTGCCTGGCTGCGCTGCCACTGTTGCCCGGGTTGCTTGCGCTGTCCGGGTTGCTTGCGCCGTCCGGGTTGCTTGCGCTGCGCAGGATGCTTGCGCCGCCCGCGTTGTCAGGGCTTTTCGCGCTGGCTGTTCCTCCCGCGCCGGATGGCGTGCCCGCATTGGCGGCGGCCCCGCGCGGCACGGCGGGGTGGTGGACTTCCGCCGGGCCGGCCAAGTCACCCGTGTCGGTTGCCTTGCCCGGGCCGCTGCCGGAGCCGTCTCGGCTGTCCGCGTCGCCGCCACCGGCGGCACCGGCGGCGCCGGCCGTGTCGGCGGAGGAGCGCGTCCCCGGCTGGCTGCCCGTGCCCGCGACACCGCCGGTCCGATCAGTACCGCGAGCTGCGTCGGCACCGCGAGCTGCGCCGGCACCGCCGATCCCGGTGACCGGGGCGAACGTGGGCGGCGGCGGGGACGCGGAGGGCGCGGTGGGCGGTGGCTGCGGTGCCCAAGCATGTGGGTTCGCGCCGGTGGCCCGGCTGAACTCGGCCGCCCAGGCCGCCGCATCGCTGGCTCCGCCGGCGTTCCCCGCGGCCCCGGATACCCCGGCGCCGGGCGTCACGGCAGCCCCGAAGGACGCCGCCTCGGCGGGGCCGGAACCGGTGTCTCCGCGGGACCCGGCTCCGGAGCTGCCGGAAGAACCGGCAGCGCCCGCAGCCCCGAAGGTCCCCGCACCGGCGGCGCTGGGAGAGCCGGCGGCTCCGAGAGTTCCCGCACCGGCGGCACCGGGCCCGCCGGGAGCGAACGTCGGGCCGGCCGGCGCGGCTGACGGCGTACCCGGGGATCGGGGTGGTGGGTTCGTGGGTGACGGGGTGCCGCCACTGCCGAGCCAGTCGCGGCAGCGGTCGATGATGGCGTCCGGGGTGGGGCGGCCGGCCGGGTCGCGGGTGACGCACGCGCGGATCAGCGTGGCCAGGCCGGTGTCGACGCCGTCCAGGTCGATGTCGCCCTGGATGACGCGGAGTGCGACGCGTTCGACCGCGCCGCCGCCGAACGGGCGGCGGCCGGTTGCGGCGAGCGCGGTGGTGGCGCCGAGCGCGAACACGTCCGCGGCCGGGGTCAGCTCGTCGTCGTCCATCAGTTCCGGCGCGGTGTAGCCGAGCGTGCCCATGAACGTGCCGCTGAGCGTCAGGCCGGCGTCGTCCGCTCCGCGGGCCACGCCGAAGTCGATGAGCTGCGGGCCGGTCGCGGACAGGATGACGTTCTGCGGTTTGAGGTCGCGGTGGCAGATGCCGTGTGCGTGGATCTCGGCCAGGCCCTCGGCGAGCGCGGCCATCATCCGGATCGCGGCGGCCGCGGGCATCGGGCCGTCCGCCGCGACCGCGGCCGCGAGCGTGGGGCCGGGGATGTACTCGGTGGCCATCCAGTACGGCGCGGTGGTCAGCTCGGAGTCGATCAGCGCGGCCGTGTAGGCACTGCGGACGGTGCGGAGCGTCGCGGCCTCGCGGCGGAACCGGGTCAGCGCCTCCGGCTGCGCGAGGTAGCCGGGGCTGATCACCTTGACCGCGGCGGGGCGGCCGCCGGGCGTACGCCCGAGATAGACCACGCCCATGCCGCCGGCGCCGAGACGGGCTTCGAGCTCGTAGCGACCTATCCGGGCCGGGTCTCCCGGCAGGAGCGGTTTCATGAGTCCCCCTGCGAACACGAATGCGTCCCACATGGTCGCAGAGGCGAATGCGGCCCGGCGTCCGGGATCGTCAATCGAGCCGGCTCAGGTACCGCTCGGCGGACGCGGTCAGTGCCGCCTTCGCGCCGGAGCGCACCACGCGACCCCACCATCCACCGTAGATCGTGTCGAACTCGAACGGCTCTACCAGCGACAACGCGCGCGTGATGACGGACGGGCGCTCCGGGATGAGGTTCGGGTAGGAGTACATGAAGCTCACCCATCGCCGGTCCATCACGACCGTGAAGATGTCGCCGGTGCACAGCGCGGACCCGGCGGCCCAGTGCAGCACGGTGCCGCCGGGGAAGTGGACGCCGCAGTTGATCAGGGTGCGGCCGGGCAGGATCTCCAGCGTCTCGCCGTCCCAGAGGCGTACGTTGCCGTGCCGCTTGACCCACTGCCGGTCGGCCGCGTGCACGTACACCGGGATGTCGCCGAATGCGCGGCTCCACTCGATCATCGCGCCGTAGAAGTGCGGGTGAGAGATCGCGATCGAGGCCAGCCCGCCGTGCTCGTGCACGGCCGCGACCGTGCGATCGTCCAGGTAGGGCACGCAGTCGAAGAGCACGTTGCCGCCCTCGCCGGGGACGATCAGCGCGCGCTGCCCGATGGCCACGGCCGGTTCGACGCCGACGCCCCACAGCCCGGGCGGCTCGGGACGCACCACGCCGTGGTGCCCGGCGGCGGAGAGCCCGGCCAGCGTGGTCCACCGCTGCCCGTCCCAGCCCGTGTATTGCCGCTCGTCCGCGCAGATGGCGCAGGTCCGCGCGTCGAAGCTCGCGGCACCGTACTGCACCCCGCAGGTGCGGCAGATCGGCAGCTCCGTCACCAGTAAAACCCTAGTCTTCTAGAGACTCCGGTGCATGACGTGCAGCCCGACGTACCCCTCGGTGGGGTGCTTGAAGGCTTCCGGCACGGTCGCCAGGATCTCGAAGCCGAGCGAGAGCCACAGCTTGACGGCCGGCGCGTTGGTGGAGACGACCGCGTTGAACTGCATGGCGCGGTACCCGTCCGCGGCCGCGTCCGCGAGAGCCCGCTCGCCGAGCGCCCGGCCGATGCCGCGCCCGCCGTGCTCCGGCGCGACCGCGAAGCCGGCGTTGGCCACGTGCGCGCCGTGGCCGGGCTGGTTCGGCATGGTGTAGGCGGTGCCGACGATCGTGCCGTCCGGGTCGACCGCGACGATGGTGCGGCCGGTCATCCACTTGCCGCGAGCCCATTCCTCGGTGGTGTCCGGGCCCCAGGTGAAGTGCTCGCCGGTCGAGATGACCCAGCGCAGGATCGGCCAGATGCCCGGCCAGTCCGCGTCGGTCGCCGTCCTGATCTCCATGCGGACCAGCCTATCGGCGGGCCACGACCGCGGTAGCCCCAAGATCATCGTCCGGGACGATCTCCGGGTGCAGTCCGGCGCCGGCGAGGATCGCGGCCGCGGCCGGTGCCTGCCGCTCGCCGGTCTCGGTCAGCAGCAGGCCGCCCGGCGCCAGCCAGTCCCCGGCCCCGGCCGCGACCCGGCGCAGCAGGTCCAGGCCGTCCGGGCCGCCGTCCAGCGCGAACCGGGGCTCGTGCTCGCGTGCCTCCGGCGGCATCAGCGCGACCTCGTCCGTCGGCACGTACGGCACGTTCGCCAGCAGGATCGTCACGGTGCCGCGCAGCTCCGCGGGGAGTGGCGCGAACAGGTCGCCGGTGAACACGCGGCCGCCGAGCGGTTCCACGTTGTGCCGGGCGCAGGCCACCGCGACCGGGTCGAGGTCCGCCGCGACCAGCCGCGCGCCGGGTAACGCGGCCACGGTGGCGGCCCCGAGCGCGCCGCAACCGCAGCACAGGTCCAGGACGACCGGCGTTTCTTCCCTGCCGGCCGCCACCGCGGTACGGACCAGCAGTTCACTGCGCTGCCGCGGGACGAAGACGCCCGGCGCCACCGCCCACCGCCGCCCGGCGAACTCCACCGCGCCCACCACGTGCTCCAGCGGCTCACCGGCGACCCGGCGGGTGGTCATCGCGGCCAGCTGGGCCGGTGTGCCCGCGGCCTCGCGCAGCACCCGGGCCTCGTCCTCCGCGAACACGCAACCAGCCGCGCGCAGCGTTTCCACCAGGTCGTTCACGGGCCCGAAGGGTAGCCGAAACTGTCAGCAAACGCCCAGCGTCCGGGCCTGTCCGGCGGGCGATCCTCGCCGCATCCTCTAAGGATGGGGACCTCTGCGCCCGCCGTGATCGCGGCGGACCACCTGACCAAGCAGTTCGCCGACGGGCGCGGCGTGCACGACCTGTGCCTGACCGTGCCGGCCGGCGAGGTGTTCGGGCTGCTCGGCCCGTCCGGCGCGGGGAAGAGCACCACGCTGCGGCTGCTGCTCGACCTGGTCCGGCCCACGGCCGGCCAAGTGACCGTGCTGGGCGCGGCGCCGGGCTCGGCCGGCATGCGGGCGCGGGTCGGCTACCTGCCGGCGGACGTGCTGTTCGAGGGCCGGGAGAGCGTGTCGTCGCTGCTGCGCGGGCTGGACCGGGCGCGCGGCGGGCGGAACGCGGCGCGCTGGCGTACCCTCGCGGATCGTCTGGGTCTGGACACCGGGCGCCGGGTGCGCTCGCTCTCGCCCGCGAACCGGCGCCGGCTCGGCCTGGTCGCCGCGTTCATGCACGACCCGGAGCTGCTGCTGCTCGACGAGCCGGCGGCCGGGCTCGATCCGGCGGGCCGCCACGAACTGGTGACGCTGATCCGCGACGCGCGCGAGCGGGGCCGCACGGTCGTGCTCTGCGCCCGGCAGGCGACCGAGGCCTGGCAGGTCGCGGACCGGGTCGGCGTGCTGCACGAGGGCCGGCTGGTCGGTCTGGAGCGGGTGGCGCGGGCCGCGCACCGTCCGGCGCGGCGCGTGCAGGTGCACTTCGCCGAGCCGGTGCCAGGTGCGGACTTCTTCGGCCTGCCCGGGGTCACCGACCTCGGCCTGGACGGCCGGGTGCTGTGGTGCGCGGTGGACGGCCCGCTGGACCCGCTGATCAAGGCGGCCGCGCGGCACACGGTCACCGACATGATCATCACTGAGCCGACGCCGAGCGAGGCGCTGATCGACCGGTACTACGCGCCCCCGTTCGGGGCCCGGCCGTGAGTCTCTTCCTGCGCACGCTGGCCGAGTTCCGCCCTCGAGTGGTCGGCTGGGCCGTGGTGGCCAGCGTGTTCGCGGTCGGCTACGTGGTCATCTACGAGAGCCTGACCACCGACATCACCATCTCGATCTCCACCGAAGGCGCGCTGCAGCTGGTCGAGAT
The DNA here is from genome assembly GCF_030813715.1 of Catenuloplanes indicus. Classification (NCBI taxonomy): domain Bacteria; kingdom Bacillati; phylum Actinomycetota; class Actinomycetes; order Micromonosporales; family Micromonosporaceae; genus Catenuloplanes; species Catenuloplanes indicus. The sequence continues at coordinate 3,058,101 of NZ_JAUSUZ010000001.1, read as the reverse complement.
GATCGAGACCGTGCCGCTCGCCGGCTACCTGGAGACCACGGTGTACGGCCTGATGCCGCCGCTGCTGGTGGCGCTCTGCGCGATCGGCCTGGGCGCGCGGGCGGTCGCCGGTATCGAGGAGACCGGCGAGCTGGAGCTGCTGCTCGCCGGACCGATCGGCCGGCGCCGCCTGCTGCTGACCCGGTACGCCGGCTTCGCCGTCTCGGTCGCGCTGACCGGTCTGATCATCTGGGCCGTGGTGCAGTGGTTCGTCGTCGTCGGCCGCTTCGGCATCCCGGCCGCGAACGTGGCCGCCGGTTGCGCCGGCCTGATCCTGGTCGGCCTGCTCTTCGGCTCGATGTCGTTCGCGGCCGGCGCGTTCACCGGCGACCGCACGGTCTCACTCGCACTGGCCGGCGGCGCCGCCACGGTCGCGTACGGCCTGCGCGCCCTGGCCGACACGATCGAGGAGACCCGCGCGATGCGCTGGCTGTCCCCGTTCCACTACCACCTGAGCGACCACTGGGCGCCGCACCAGCTCTGGCCCGGCGGCTACGAACTGCTGCTGGCGCTGCTCACCACGGGCTTGCTCGCGCTGGCGGTCTACGGCTTCGACCACCGCGACATCGGCACCGGCACGCCGTAGCGCCACGTCGTCGAGGCTTGTCTCCGCTTTCCGGCGGGGTGCCGGAAAGCGCATCTCCCGCAACGTGCCGCTAGCGGGCGAACACGGTGGCCGACAGGCGGCGGAGGTCGACGGGCAGCCGGGTCAGTGCGCGGCCGGACGGTGTCCGGTGATCGGCCAGGATTCCGCGCAGCAGGCCGTCCTCGGTCACCGGTGTGCCGTATCCGCGCAGGTTCAGTGCCACCTCCACGGCCTTGCGGGCCGCCTCGGTCAGGACCAGGGAGATGCCCGGCCCGCTGAGACGCAGCCGCAGCGGCAGCAGGACCGGCCGGTGCAGTCGCCACCGCGCCGGGTCGTCGATCCGGGCCGGCAGCCGGCTGCGGATCTCGTCCAGGTCGATACCGAGGGTGGCGAGCAGTTCCCGGTCCCGTCCGGTCGCGGCGCCGGGACATGCGCCGCGGACCGCGTCGGCCGGGACGCCGAGCCGTGCCGTGACGTGCGCGGAGGTGGAGAGCGCGACCAGCAGCGTCTCGTCGTCGAGCCGGGCACGGCCGGCCTCGCGAGCCAGCAGCCCGGCCCGGACGATCGCCTGCCGGGCGCCGTCGTCGAACCGGATCAGCGTCCCGGCCGGGGCGATCGCCCGCCGGGCGCCGGTGCGGAACCGGGCGAGTGGCCCGGCCCGGCCGGTGAGCCGTCGCGCGTCGCGCCCGGACGAGCCCGGCGGCCAGGCGCGGTGCGGATCGTCGTCGGAGCGGTCAGGCGTGGTCATGAGGGCCCCCTCGAGGCGTGTTTGCGGTGTGCGGTCTGCCGGCGGACGCCGAGTGCGGCCGCGATCGCCTCCCAGGACCAGCCGGCGGCGCGGGCGGACGCGACGTGCGCGGTCTCGACCTCGTCGAGCAACCGGCGCAGCGCCGCGACCGCGGCCAGCCCGGTCTCCGGATCGGCCGCGCCGGCCGCGGCGGCCAGCGCGGTGAGGCTCTCTCGGCTCATGTCTGTCAGCATATGCTGACACGGCGAGGATTGGCCACCACCACGTTCCGGGTATGGGATCCGCATGGCGAAACGGAGTGACGTGGCGGTGATCGCGCACGAGCGCAAGGTGCTCGGCGGCGGGCTGGACGAGCTGCGCAAGCTGCTCACCGATGAGATCCACGACGAGCTGATCTGGTATCAGGTGCCGAAGAGCAAGAAGGCGCCGAAGAAGATCCGCAAGGCGCTCGACCAGGGCGCGAAGCGAATCTTCGTCTGGGGTGGCGACGGCATGGTGCAGCGCGCGGTGGACACGCTGGCCGGTACGGGCGCCACACTGTCCATCCTCCCGGCCGGCACCGCGAACCTGTTCGCCACGAACCTGGGCATACCGGAGGACCTGGCCGAGGCGGTCCGGATCGGGCTGCACGGCACCGAGCGAAAGCTGGACCTCGGCCGGATCAACGGCGAGCACTTCGCGGTGATGGCCGGCGCCGGCTTCGACGGGCACCTGATCAGCGAGGCGGACCGCGGCGCCAAGGACCAGATGGGCAAGCTCGCCTACGTCTGGACCGGGCTGCGGCACATCCAGGACGATCCGGCGCCCACGAAGATCACAGTGGACGGCAACACCTGGTTCGAGGGCGAGGCCAGCTGCGTGCTGTTCGGCAACGTCAGCACGATCACCGGCGGGATCAAGGCGTTCGACGACGCGAAGCCGGACGACGGCTGGCTCGAGGTCGGCGTCGCCACCTCGCAGAACGCGATCGAGTGGGCGCGCACGCTGGGCCGGATGGCGCTCGGCCGCTCGGACCGCTCACCGTTCGTGCAGATCACCCGCGCGAAGCGGATCGAGGTGAAGTTCGCCGAGCCCACGCTCTACGAGCTGGACGGCGGCGACCGGTCCACGGTACGCAAGCTCAAGGCCAAGGTCGTCCCGGGCGCGATCACGGTACGGGTGCCGTAGGCCGGATCAGCGGCGGCGGGCCAGGAAGGCGATGCCGGCCAGCCCGCCCGTGATCAGCAGTAGCACGCCCACGTTGACCGCCAGCATGCCGCGCAGCCCGCCCATGCCCGCGAACAGGTCACCGGCCGGGTCCACCGCCTGCTGCTCGTTGATCCGCTCGCCGCCGCCGATACCGCCGGTCATCACGTCCGTGGTCTCCGGCAGCGGCGCGCCGGCCAGGCGCAAGGCGTTCGGCATGTTGAGCCGGCCGAAGAACCACGCCTCGGTGGCCCGCCCGTCCGGCTGCTCGCCCGGCCGGAACGCACGCGGACCGCCCTCGGCCAGCGGGTAGAGGTCGTACGCGTAGCGGTCCTTGTCCCCGTACCGGATGATCACCGTGTATTTCGGGCCGAGCGTGCTCCGGTCCGGCACCGCGGCCCGGCCGTTCTCCCCGGTCAGCCAGCTGACCTGGCTGAGCATCGCGTCGAACAGCTCGTCGCCGTCCTCCTCGGTGATCTCGACCGAGCCGTCCAGATCATCGCCGGACAGGATGACCGCGGTGGGCTTCGCGTCGTCGGCCAGCGCCGGGCTCGGGCCGGTGAGCAGCGCGGTCACGGCCAGCAGCGCGAGCGCGGCGCCGGTGACGAACCGCCGGACGTTCTCTCGGATCATGAAACCCGCCCGTTCCTCGGATCCAGACCTCAACCCTGCGTACCCATCTAGAGTTCGCAGAACACGCGATCGTTGCACCGGTCGTGACCGGAATTTGGAACCATCTGCCACTCGCGGCCGACCAAGGGCGTGAATCCTTGATCAGTCGCCGCATCGTAACCAGCTGGAGGTATCTGATGGGTCTCAGGGGCGCACGCTGGACACTCGCGGTCTGTGCCGGGCTGCTGGGCGCGGTCGTCGGTGCGTCGCCCGCGCTCGCCCACAACTCCTTCACGGGCAGCAACCCGGAGGACGGCGCGACCGTGGAGAAGGCGCCGAAGGAGATCGAGCTGCGGTTCCTGGACGCGGTCGACGAGAACGGCACCAAGATCACCATTACCGGACCGGGCGGCGCGTCCGGACTGGACGGTGCCGTGCGCTTCGACGGTAAGAAGGTCTTCGCCCCGCTCGCCGCGGAGCGCGCCGGTGAGTACACGGTGGCCTACGAGATCCCGTCCGACGACGGCCACCCGGTGCAGGGCGACTTCGCCTTCACGCTGACCGAGGCGGCCGTGGCCGCGGCCTCTCCGACGCCGTCCACCGCCCCGTCCTCCGCCGCACCCGCGCCGTCCGCGACCACGGCCGTGCCCGCGACGGACGCACCGGTGCTGAATCCCACCGCGTCGAACGCCGACGAGGACGGCACACCGTGGTGGCCCTGGGTGGTCGGCGGCGCGCTGCTGGTCATCGCGATCACCGGCGGCGCCCTCGCCTGGGGCCGCCGCACCGCCGCCTCCTGACGCTGCCGAGGGCCAGCCGGCCGGCTGGCCGTGCGAGGCGGCATGTCCGGTGGTCCGGGACGGCCGTCCTTGTTCCGCCCGGAGAACCGGCCCGTGAATCCGGCCGAGTCTCCGGGCGGTATCGACCCCGCGGGCGTCAGCGATCGGCGCCGGGCAGCCCGTAGTGACCCGCGCCGGGCAGGGCGTGTGCCAGGCGGCAGCGATCGGGCCGGGCGGCCGGGTGCCGGTCAGGCGGTGAGCTTGGCGTGGGCCGCGCGGAGGCGGGCGAGCGTACGGTCGCGGCCGAGGGCCTCCAGCGACTCGAAGAGCGGCAGGCCGACCGTGCGGCCGGTGACCGCCACCCGGACCGGCGCCTGGGCCTTGCCGAGCTTGAGCCCGCGCTCCGCGCCGACCGCCTCCAGCGTGGCCTTGAGCGGCTCCGGTGACCAGTCGGTCTGTGCCTCGTACGCGGTGATGGCGGCGGCCAGCAGGTCGGCCGCGCCCTCCTTCATCGCCTTCGCCCAGGCGGCCTCGTCGACCGGCGGCTCCGGCAGGAACAGGAAGTCCACGTTCTGGTTGATCTCGCTGAGCAGCGCGATCCGGGTCTGGGCCAGCTCCGCCACCTTCGCGAAGACCAGCGGGTCGAAGTCCTCGGCGGCCCACGGTCCGTTCGCCAGGAACGGCTGCACGGCGGCGATGAAGTCGTCCAGGCTCAGCGCGCGGATGTACTCACCGTTGAACGCGCGCAGCTTCTTCTCGTCGAAGAACGCGGGGGAGGGGTTGACCTCCTCCAGCCGGAACTCGTCCTCGATGACCGACCACGGCACGATCTCCCGGTCGCCGGACGGTGCCCAGCCGAGCAGCATCAGGTAGTTGCGCATCGCGTCCGCGAGGTAGCCCTCGTCCCGGTACTGCTCCAGCGCCACCTTGTCGCGGCGCTTGGACAGCTTCTGCCGCTTCTCGTTGACCACCACCGGGACGTGCGCCCAGACCGGCGGCTTCACGCCCAGCGCCTCCCACAGCAGCTGCTGCTTCGGCGTGTTCGGCAGGTGCTCCTCGGCGCGGATCACGTGCGTGATGCCCATGATCATGTCGTCGACCACGTTCGCCAGCAGGAACACCGGCGAGCCGTCGCCGCGCGCGATGACGAAGTCCTCCAGGTTCTTGTTCTCGAACGTGGGCTCGCCGCGGACCAGGTCGACCACGACCGTGGCGCCCTCGTCCGGCGTGCGGAACCGCAGCGCGCGGCCCTCGCCCGGCTCCAGCCCCTTGTCCCGGTGGAAGCCGTCGTAGCCCTGGTGCTGCGAGCCGTTGCGGGCCTGCACGTCCTCGCGGGTGCAGTCGCAGTAGTAGGCGCGGCCGGCGTCGAACAGCTTCTTCGCGGCCTCGCGGTGCTGCGCCGCGTTCGCCGACTGGAAGTGCGGGCCCTCGTACGTGCCGCGCCGGATGCCGATCCAGTCGAGCGCGTTCAGGATGCCCTCGGTCCACTCCGGCTTGTTGCGCGCCGCGTCGGTGTCCTCGACACGCAGTACGAACACCCCGCCCTGCTGCTTGGCGTAGATCCAGTTCTGCAGCGCCGAGCGGGCACCGCCGACGTGGAACATGCCAGTGGGAGAGGGGGCGAATCGCACACGTACCGTCACCCGCTCAGCCTAACCGCGCGCTCCACCGGTTTCCGATGCGGCCCGTCACCGGACGGCGGTGAAGACCACCACCGCCACCACCGCGAGTACGGCGGCCGTGATCAGGTGGACGGTCAGCCGGACGAGCGCGCGGGTGTCGGTGGCGGAGAAGCCGGCACCGTCCACCGCGATCCGGGTCGGCCGCGACTCGTCGTAGACGACCGTGACCCGGCTGCCGGACACCCCGGTCGCGGTCTGCCAGCGGCCGGGGCGGGCGATCACCTCGTGGTCGTTGACCGTACGGAAGCGGACGACCGGCGAGAACGCGTCCGGGCCGGTGCCCTGGGGCACCCGCTGCGTGTCGATGATCTCGCCGGGTACCCGCCGGCCGGTGCGCAGCAGCACGGTGGCGGCGCGGTAGCGGACCACCGCGGTGGCGGCGACCACGACCGCGACCGTGAGCAGCGAGATCAGGATCAGCAGCGGGATCGGCACCGGTCCAGGGTAGGTGATCAGCGGACCGAGCGGATCTTGAGGACGAACGCGCTGCCGATCAGCGTGATCACCGCGGTCAGCACGTAGAGCGTGGGGTAACCGCCGAGGTGGACCACGATCGGTGCGGACAGCAGCGGGCCGAGGACCTGGGGTGCGGCGTTCGCGATGTTGATGACGCCGAGGTCCTTGGCGCGGTTCACGGCGGCCGGCAGCACCTCGGTGATCAGCGCGGCGTCGACCGCGAGGTAGACGCCGTAGCCGCCGCCGAGCAGCACCGCGGCCACGATCGCGGCCGGGAAAGTCGGCCAGATCGCGAGGATCAGCGCGGCCACGGCCATCTCGACGCCGGACCAGATGACGAACGCCTTGCGCCGGCCGGACCGGTCGGAGATGCGGCCGGAGATCACGGCGGTGGCCATCATGCCCGCGGTGTAGAGCAGGATCAGGATCAGCAGCCCGGTCTCCGGGTCCGGATGCCGCACGCCGTCGGTCAGGAAGTAGAGCAGGTAGAGCGTGCCGAACGCATTGCCGAGCTGGACCAGGAAGCGGGTGCCCCAGGCCCAGGCGAAGTCCGGGTGCCGGCGCGGGCTGATCCACATCTCGGCGACCAGCGCACGCGGGGACAGCGGCGGGCGGTGGCCGCGCGGCAGCGGGTCGTCCGCGGTGCGCAGCGCGAACGGCAGGCCGAGCAGCAGCAGCGCGACCGCGACCGCGGTGTAGCCGCTGACCGTGCCGGTGAAGACCGCGGTGACCAGCACCGCGCCGACCACCAGGCCGAGCGACTGGGGGATGCCGACCCAGCCGGAGACCGCGGCCCGCTGCGCGACCGGCACCCGGTCCGGCACGGCCGCGGTCAGCGAGGCCAGCATGGCGTTCAGGAAGATCTGCACGGCGGTCCAGCAGAGCGCGACGCCGAGGAGCGTCTGCTGCCGGGACAGCAGCAGCAGGCCGAGCGCGGCGAGCACGGTGCCGCCGAACGTCCAGGCGTGCCGCCGGCCCAGCTCGCGGCCGCCGATGCGCACGCAGGTGCGGTCGGAGAGCGCACCGGCCAGCGGGTTCGCGATGATCGCGGCGAACGCGCCGGCCGCCATCACCCACGCGAGCGCTGCCTCCTTGCTAGCCGGTGCGATGCGCTCGATCTGTAGCGGCAGCAGCACCTGGATCGGGGTGAAGAACGCCATCCAGAGGCCGAGGTTCGCGCTGAACAGCAGCAGGATCCAGCCGCGGTGCACGCGGGCGGTGGGCTCGGCCAGCGCGGTCGGCAGCGACGTGGGTGTTGGATCGACGGTGGTCAGGAGCCACCTCCGGTCTCCGGCGTCGGGCGGATGATCCGCACGACGGCAGAAGGTGAAAGTTGCTCGGACTGTAGTCGCTCGGCGCGTCGTGCGGAAGCCCACCGGAAATGACCGTCTTGCACCTAAGCTCCCGGTTGTCCAGCAAGGTGACCAGGGGAAGGCGACGCCGGATGGTCGTGGTGGAACGGCACGGCCGCGTCGACGCGCCGGCAGAGGCGGTGTGGGACGTGGTCCGGCGCGCGGAGACCCTGCCGCGCTGGCTGGCCGGCGTGGCCCGGTGCGAGCAGGACGGCGACGGCCACGGTGCCCGCCGGCGCCTGACCGGTGACACCGGCACGGTGGTACCGGCCCGGATCATCGCCTACCGCGAGCCCTCGCTGATCGCCTGGCGGGAGTGCGCGGACGCGGACGCGCCCGGCGACCCGCCGCCGGTGCCGCTCGCGCGGGTCAGCGCGGAACTGCACGTGGAGCTGCGCCCGGACGGCGACGGCACGCTGATCCGGCTGATCCGGGTGCACCGCCCGGCCGGTTTCTGGCGCGGCGTGGCGCTGCGTCTGTTCGGAGTGCGCCGGATCGCGGCCCGCCTGGACCGCTCGCTGGCCGTGCTCGCGGCCGGCCGCATGCGCCGCACCGACGCGGACGCCCCGGCGCAGGCCGAGGACCTCGCGGCCCGGATGCGCCGGCTGGACGCGGGGTTCGCCGTGCGGATGCGGCGGTACCGGGACCCGGGCGCGGATGCGCCGGAACCGCGCGAGCCGCTCGTACGACGTACCGTGCGCTGATTTGATCCTCTAGAGGCGGAAGCGGCTGACCAGCGTCTGCAGGTGGCCCGCGGTCCCGCTGAGCGCGGTGGCCGCGTCCTGCGAGGTGTCCACCGCGCCGCGGGTCGTCTCGACGGTGTCGTTGACCCGGGTCATGGTCGCCGCGATCTGCTCGCTGCCCTGCGCCACCTCGCCGATGTTGCGGGCCATCTCGTTCGTGGTCGCGGCCTGCTCCTCGACCGCGGCCGCGATCGCGTTCTGGAAGTCGTTGACCCGGGTGATCGTCGCGGTGATCGCCTCGATCGCCTGGACCGCCTTCGCGGTGTCGGCGTCGATCGCGGACACCCGCGCGGTGACGTCCTCGGTGGCCCGCGCGGTCTCCTGCGCCAGCTCCTTCACCTCGCCCGCGACCACCGCGAAGCCCTTGCCGGCCGCGCCCGCCCGGGCCGCCTCGATGGTCGCGTTCAGCGCCAGCAGGTTCGTCTGCTCCGCGATGCTGGCGATCAGCTTCACCACGTCCGCGATCTTCTCGCTGGACACCCGCAACTCGTCGATCACGTCCGCGGCCCTCTTGGTCAGGCCAACGCCGTCCCGGCCGGCCGACGCGGCCTCCTGCGCGTTGCTGGAGATCTCGCTGATCGACGCGCCCATCTCCTCCGCACCGGCCGCGACCGTGGAGACCGCGCGGGACACGTCCGCCGCGGTCTCACCGGCCACGCCCGCCTCGGCCGCCGCGGTGGACGACGCGGCGGCCAGCTCGCCGCCGACCTCCGCCACCCGGCCCGCGGCCTGCGCGACCTGGTGGGACGCGTCGGTGACCTCGCTCATCAGCTCGCGCAGGCCGGTGACCGCGGTGTTCAGCGCATGGCCCATGTTGGCGATCTCGTCGCCGCCGGAGGGCGACACCCGGACCGTCAGGTCTCGCTCGGCCAGCCCGGCCAGCGCGCCGGTCAGGTCGCCGACCCGGCGGGAGATCCGGCGGGCCTGGACGTAGGCGAGCACGCCGCCGCCGATCGCCAGGATCAGGCCGACCGCGATGAACGCGGTGAGCATCTCGGTGCGGCCCGCCTCGACCTTGTCCAGCGCGGCGGAGTAGTCCGGCAGGTAACCGCCCACCGCGATCGCCCACTTGTACGGCTCGTAGTAGGTGACCACGGTGCGGGTGTCCGCGATCGCGGTGTCGGTCGTGCCGGCCAGCTGGTACGTGGCTGTGCTGTTGGCCCCGGCTTCTAGCTTCTCCGCCGTGGTGATGATCTCCTCGACGTAGCGGGTGCCGTCCGCGTCGGTGGCGTCCAGGAGCGTCTGGTCGACCGCCTCCGGGATGTCGGAGGCGATCACCCGGCCACGGTCGGCGGCGGCGGCGCTGAGCACCGAGACCCAGCCGTTCTGGCCGACCTCGGTCTCCGCGATCGTGCCGGTGAGCTCCGCGATCGCCTCGGCCTGCGGCACGCCGTAGAAGAGCGAGCCGATCACGCGGCCGCCGGCGTCCTTGATCGGGTCGTACGCGGTGATGAACCAGGTGCCGACCACCTGCGCCACGCCGCGGTAGGACTTGCCCGACTTGATCGCGGCCGCGACCGCGTTGTCCGTGCCGTCCGCGTTCTTCGCCGGGATATATGTGCCGATCGCCCGGTTGCCGCTCGCCGCCTTCACGTTCGTGGCGACGCGCAGCAGGTCACCGGCCTCGTTCATGCGCTGGAACACGGTGACGTAGCCGCCGATGAGCTGGGTGATGTCGTCGACCAGCGGCGTGGCGGCCTGGAGGTTGCGGTTCTGGCCGAGCCACTGCCCGTCGACCTCGGCGCGCGGTAGTGAGACCGTGGTCTTCGCCTGCGTGACCTGGTTGGTGGCCTCCCAGGTGGCGGTCTGCTCACTGTTCAGGCTCATGCCGCCCTGACGGGCCAGGTACCTGTTCGCGCTGTCCATGTCCCGGTTGACCTGGTTCTGCACCGTGTCGCCGGACGCCTTCACCAGCTGGGTGATGCCCGCGCTGACGTGGTTGAGATCCTCCTGGGTGAGCGAGTTCACGCTCTCCTCGGTGGTCTCCTGGAACGAGGCGGACTCGTAGGCGCCGACGCCGACCAGGATCGTGGCGGTGACCAGAACCCCGCCGACGCCCAGCATCAGCAGCTTGTGCCGCAGCTGAAACCCGTTCTGCAACCGTCCTGCACGCATGACCGACCAGATCGACCGATCATGTCCGGTTCTGAGGCGAAATCGAAAAATCCCCCGCCGACCGGTTATATCCGGTCGACGGGGGATCTGTGGGGCTAAATCAGGAATCGCCGCCGGTCTCGCCGACCGGCGCCGCGTGCACGTCGTCGATCGCGTACTTGCGGGCCGCGTCCGCCGGGACCCCGGCCGGTACCTTGCCGTCCAGCGCGAGCTGGCGCAGCGTGGCCACCGTGATCGACTCCGCGTCCACGTGGAAGTGGCGGCGCAGCGCGTGCCGGGTGTCCGACATGCCGAAGCCGTCCGTGCCCAGCGACGTGTACGACCCCGGGATCCACCGGGAGATCAGGTCCGGCACCGCGCGCATGAAGTCGCTGACCGCGACGACCGGGCCCTCGACGCCGGACAGCTTCTCCTGGACGTACGGCTTGCGCGGCGCGTCGCCCGGGTGCATCAGGTTGTACTCCTCGACCTCGACCGCGTCGCGGCGCAGCTCGGTCCAGGAGGTCACCGACCACACGTCCGCGGCCACGCCCCAGTCCTGCGCCAGCTGCTGCTGCGCCTTGAGCGCCCAGCCCATGCCGGTGCCGGAGGCCAGGATCGCCGCCTTGGGCGCGTCGCCGTCCACCGCCGGGGCGGGGGAGTAGCGGTAGATGCCCTTGAGCAGGCCCTCCACGTCCAGGTCGTCCGGCTGGGCCGGCTGGATGATCGGCTCGTTGTAGACGGTGAGGTAGTAGAAGACGTTCTCCTGCTTCTCGCCGTACATCCGGTGCAGGCCGTTCTCGACGATGTGCGCGATCTCGAACCCGAACGCCGGGTCGTACGCGACGACCGCCGGGTTCGTGGCCGCGAGCAGCAGCGAGTGACCGTCCTCGTGCTGCAGACCCTCACCGTTGAGCGTGGTGCGGCCCGCGGTGGCGCCGATCACGAAGCCGCGCGTCATCTGGTCGGCCGCGGCCCAGAAGCCGTCGCCGGTGCGCTGGAACCCGAACATCGAGTAGAAGATGTAGAGCGGGATCATCGGCTCGTCGTGCGTGGCGTAGGACGAGCCCGCGGCCGTGAACGACGCGACCGAGCCGGCCTCGTTGATGCCCTCGTGCAGGATCTGGCCGGTCGTCGCCTCCTTGTACGACAGGAAGAGCTCACGGTCCACGGACGTGTAGTTCTGGCCGTGCGGCGAGTAGATCTTCTTCGTCGGGAACAGCGAGTCCAAGCCGAACGTGCGCGCCTCGTCCGGGATGATCGGTACCCAGCGCTTGCCGAACTCCTTGTCCTTCATCAGGTCCTTGAGGAGCCGGACGAAGGCCATCGTGGTGGCGACCTTCTGCTTGCCCGAGCCGCGCTTGATGTCGCCGAACGTCTCGGTCGCCGGGATCGCCAGCTTCTTCGCCCGGGTCCGCCGGGACGGCAGATAACCGCCGAGCGCGCGCCGGCGCTCCTGCAGGTACTGCATCTCCTCGGAGTCCTCCGCCGGCTTGTAGTACGGCGGCAGGTACGGGTTCTCCTCGAGCTGCTTGTCCGAGATGTCCAGATAGAGGCGGTCGCGGAACTTCTTCAGGTCGTCCAGCGTCAGCTTCTTCATCTGGTGCGTGGCATTGCGCGCCTCGAAGTGCGACCCGAGCGTCCAGCCCTTGATCGTCTTCGCCAGGATCACGGTCGGCTGACCGGTGTGCTCGGTCGCCGCCTTGTACGCCGCGTAGAGCTTCCGGTAGTCGTGACCGCCGCGCTTCAGGCCCCAGATCTCGTCGTCCGACAGACCCTCGACCATCTTGCGGGTACGCGGATCGCGGCCGAAGAAGTTCTCCCGGACGTACAGGCCCGACTCGGCCTTGTACGTCTGGTAGTCACCGTCCGGCGTGGTGTTCATCAGGTTGACCAGCGCGCCGTCCGAGTCCGCGGCGAGCAGCGGGTCCCACTCCCGGCCCCAGACGACCTTGATGACGTTCCACCCGGCACCGCGGAAGAACGACTCCAGCTCCTGGATGACCTTGCCGTTGCCGCGCACCGGACCGTCCAGGCGCTGCAGGTTGCAGTTGACCACGAAGGTGAGGTTGTCCAGCTCCTCACGCGCGGCCAGGCCGATCGCGCCGAGCGACTCGACCTCGTCCATCTCACCGTCGCCGAGGAACGCCCACACGTGCTGGTCGGACGTGTCCTTGATGCCGCGGTGGTGCAGGTAGCGGTTGAACCGGGCCTGGTAGATCGCGTTCATCGGGCCGAGGCCCATGGACACGGTCGGAAACTCCCAGAAGTCCGGCATCAGACGCGGGTGCGGGTACGACGGCAGGCCGCCCCCGCGGTGCGACAGTTCCTGGCGGAACCCGTCCAGCTTGTCCTCGGTGAGGCGCCCCTCCAGGTAGGCGCGCGCGTACATGCCCGGCGACGCGTGGCCCTGGAAGTAGATCTGGTCGCCGCCGCCCGGGTGGTCCTTGCCGCGGAAGAAGTGGTTGAAGCCCACCTCGTAGAGGCTGGCCGAGGACGCGTACGTCGAGATGTGGCCACCGACGCCGATCTCCGGCCGCTGCGCGCGGTGCACCGTCATCGCGGCGTTCCACCGGATGTAGGCGCGGATCCGGCGCTCGATCATCTCGTCGCCGGGGAACCAGGGCTCCTGCTCCGGCGGGATGGTGTTGATGTAGTCGGTCGACGTCAGCGGCGGCACACCCACCTGACGCTCCCGCGCCCGCTCCAGCAGTCGAAGCATGACGTAGCGCGCACGCTTGGCGCCGCCCTCGTCGATCACTCCATCAAGCGACTCGACCCACTCGCTCGTCTCTTCGGGGTCGATGTCCGGAAGCTGGCTTGGTAGGCCATCGCTGATGACCGGGCGCTTGCGTTCCGTGGCCACGGGCATTCCTCAGGGTAGATGGAATCGGTCTATCTGTGGGATAAGTCTCTCCGGTCATCCTGCCTCGTGTGACGGGGGGCGTCACGCTTACCACCGTCAGACGCGATGCTTGACACAGATACCGCACGGTAACTTTCGCTTAACGAGGCAGACGGCCGGGGTGGAAGACTGCGCGTCATGCGCACCGAGGTGATCACCGTCCGCACCGGGGGCCGCCCCGCCGTCGCGGACATCACGGACCAAGCGGCCCGTTTCGTCGCAGGTCAGGGCGACGGCCTGCTCAACGTCTTCGTCCCGCACGCCACCGCCGGGGTGGCGATCCTGGAGACCGGCGCCGGCTCGGACGACGACCTGCTGACCGCGCTGGACGACCTGCTGCCCACGGACGACCGATGGCGGCACCGGCACGGCTCGCCGGGCCACGGCCGGGACCATGTGATGCCCGCCTTCGTGCCACCGCACGCCACGCTGCCGGTGCTCAACGGCCGGATCACGCTCGGCACCTGGCAGTCCATCTGCCTGGTCGACCCGAACGGCGACAACCCCGAGCGGCAGGTCCGTTTCTCGTTCCTGCCCGGCTAGATTCTCCGGCATGAGCGACGTCACCCCCGCCGCACCGGTCGACTCGACGATCACCGGCGTGATCGTCTACCCGGACCGCGCCCGCGTCACCCGGCACGCCACCGTACGACTGCCGGCCGGCGATCACACCGTGCCGCTCGGTCCGCTGCCGGCGGCCGTCGACGCAAGCTCGGTGCGGGTCGGCGGGCGGGGCGCGGCCACCGTGCTCGGCGTGGACGTGACCACGTTCTTCGCGGCGCGCAGCGCGGACCCCGAGGTGGTGGCGCTGGAGGAGCGGCGGCGCGCGCTGGAGGACGCGCAACGCGAGCTGGACGACGACGCCGCGATCGAGAAGGAGCGCGCGGAGTTCCTGCACGAGCTGGGCCGGCGGGCCGGCACGAGCTACGCGAAGGCGCTTGCCGAGGGTACGGCCGCGCCCGGCGCGATCGCGGGCTTCGGCGACTCGCTGGCCGAGCAGCTCGCGGCCGGCAAGGCCCGGCAGCGCGCGGCGGCTCAGCGCCGGGAACGGCTGGACGACGAGCTCTCCGCGGTGCATCGCGAGCTGGAGGCGCTCTACCGGAAGACGGCGCCGGACCGGCTGGTGGCGATGGTCGCGCTGGAGATGGCGCACACCGGCGCCGTCGAGCTGGAGCTGTCCTACGTGACGCACGGCGCCTCCTGGGAGTCCAGCTACGACGTGCGGCTCGACGCGGACGGGGACACGCTCACGCTGACCTGGTTCGGGCTGGTGTCGCAGCACACCGGCGAGGACTGGCCGGAGACCGACCTGCGGCTGTCCACCGCGCGCCCGGCCGGCCTGGTCACGGTGCCGGACCTCGACCCGTGGTTCCTGGACCGGCACCGGCCGGCCCCGCCGACGCCGCCGCCCGCGCCGATGCCCGTCTACGGTGCGTCCTACGACATGGCCGACGCGCCGGTGGCGGTGGCCGGGCCGCCGGTCGCGGCCGGGGCGGCGAGGATGGCCCGGGCCAAGGTCGTGGAGGCGGTCGCCACCGTGGAACAGGGCGCGGCCGCGGCCACCTACCGCCCGGCCCGTCCGGTCGCGGTCCCGGCGGACGGCACCTCGCACCGGGCCGTGGTCGCGTCGCTGGAGCTGCCGGCCCGGCTCGATCACGTGACCGCGCCGGTCCGGGACACCGGCGCGTACCTGCGCGCCACCGTGACCAACGCCAGCGAGCACACGCTGCTGCCCGGCCCGGCCGCGGTGTTCCACGGCGGGGACTTCGTCGGGCGTACCCGGCTGAAGCCCTGGGCCCCGGGCGAGGAACTGGAGCTGGCGCTCGGCGTCGACGACCGGGTACGGGTGGAGCGCGAGCAGACCCGGCGCACCGCGACCAAGGCCGCGTTGTCGTCCACCCGCCGCCGCGAGGCGGAGTACACGATCACGATCGGCAACCACACGCCCCGTGCGGCGCAGATCACCGTGCTGGACCAGCTGCCGGTGTCCCGGGACGAGGCGATCGCGGTGCGCGAGACCCGGTTCGACCCGGCACCGGCCGAGCGCACCGAGATGGGCGAGCTGACCTGGAAGCTGCAGGTCCCGCCCGGCGAGACGCGGACCGTCGTGTTCGGATTCCGCGCCGAGATCGGCAAGGGCGTCGAGCTGGACGGGTGGCGTGAGTGAACGGTCTCCATCAGACCGTTCGAGTGGCCCCGGGCGGCGCGGGTCGGTAATGCTTTCGGGGTGACCACCCCTCAAGATCTCGACGAGCGGTTCCGGGAGGCGGTCGGCGCGCTGACCAAGCCGGACGAGCGGCGGACGTCCGCCGACCCCGTCCGGGACGGCAGCGGGCTGACCGGCGCCCGGGCGCTCGAACTCTTCGACGCCCAGCTCACCAGCCGGCACCTCGACCTGGCCTCGCGCTGGCTGCGCAGCTTCGGCGAGGGGTTCTACACGATCGGCTCGTCCGGCCACGAGGGCAACGCGGCGGTCGCGTCCGCGGTCCGGCACACCGACCCGGCGCTGCTGCACTACCGCTCCGGCGGCTTCTACTGTGCGCGCGCGGTCCAGGCGGCCGGTGGCGAGTCGCCGCTCGGCGCCGGGCCCCGGCACGCCGCGACCGAGCACGACGACGGCGTCTCGCTGGCCGAGGCGGCCCGCGACGTGCTGCGCGGCTTGATCGCGTCCAGCCAGGAGCCGATCGCGGGCGGCCGGCACAAGGTCTTCGGCAACGCGGCGCTGCACGTGGTGCCGACCACGTCCACGGTCGCGTCGCACCTGCCCCGGGCGGTCGGCACCGCGGTCGCGATCGAGCACGGCCGGCACCTGGCGTCCGTGGAGCGGCCCGGCCCGTCCCGCCCGGCGCCGGTCTCGCCGTGGCCCGCGGACGCGATCGTGGTCGCCTCGTTCGGCGACGCGTCGGTCAACCACGCCAGCGCGCAGGCCGCGTTCAACACGGCCGGCTGGTCCGACCACTCCGGTGCCCGGGTACCGCTGCTGCTGGTCTGCGAGGACAACGGGCTCGGCATCAGCGTGCCGTCGCCGGAGGGCTGGGTCGCGGCGCTGCTGTCCACCCGGCCGGGCATCCGCTACTTCCACGCGGACGGTTGCGACCTGGCCGCCACCTACGACGCCGCGGCCGAGGCCGCCGGGTACGTGCGGAGCGAGCGCCGGCCGGCCGTGCTGCACCTGGAACTGGTCCGGCTGATGGGCCACGCCGGTGCGGACGCGGAGATCGGCTACCGCACCGCGGCCGAGCTGGCCGCGGACGTCGCCCGCGACCCGCTGGTCACGACCGCGCGGCTGCTGGTCGAGGCGGGGCTGGCCGGTCCGGCCGAGCTGATCGGGCGGTACGACGAGATCGGCTGGCTGGTCCGCAAGGTCGCGGAGGAGGTGCTGGGCGAGTCCAAGCTCGCCACCGCGGCCGAGGTGATGGCGCCGATCGCGCCGCGCCGGCCGGTGCGGACCGCGCACGCGATCACCGAGGCCGCGTCGTTCGCCGGCGGCCCGGGCGCGGCCGCGCGGGCGGCCGCGCTGGAGCGGCTGCCGGAGACGCGCGGGCCGCTCACGCTCGCCCAGACGATCAACGCGACGCTGGCCGACGCCGCGCTCACGTACCCCGGAATGATCGTTTTTGGTGAGGACGTGGCCGCCAAGGGCGGCGTCTACGGCGTGACCAAGGGCCTCGCCGACCGCTTCGGCCCGGACCGGGTGCTGGACACGCTGCTGGACGAGACGTCCATCCTGGGCTTGGGGCTCGGCGCCGGGCTGGCCGGCCTGCTCCCGGTGCCGGAGATCCAGTACCTGGCCTACCTGCACAATGCGGAGGACCAGCTGCGCGGCGAGGCCGCCACCATGCAGTTCTTCAGCCGCGGCGCGTACCGCAACCCGATGGTCGTACGGATCGCGGGGCTCGGCTACCAGGAGGGCTTCGGCGGCCACTTCCACAACGACAACTCGCTGGCCGTACTCCGCGACATCCCCGGCCTGGTGGTGGCCGTGCCGGCGCGCGCGGAGGACGCGGCGCCGATGCTGCGCACCGCGCTCGCGTCCGCGCAGACCGACGGCTCGGTGGTCGCGATCGTCGAGCCGATAGCGCTCTACCACACACGTGACCTGTACGCGGACGGCGACGGCGAGTGGCTGGCGCCCTACTCGGCCCCGGCCGGCTGGAACGCGGCACACGTGCCGATCGGGCGTGCCCGCGTCTATCCGCTCGGCTCCGCCGATGACCTGACGATCCTGACCTTCGGCAACGGGGTACGGATGTCGCTGCGCGTCGGCGCCCGCCTGGCCGCCGCCGGGTACGGCGTCCGCGTGGTCGACCTGCGGTGGCTCGCGCCGCTGCCGGTCGCCGACATCATCCGCGAGTCCGCCGCCACCGGCCGGGTGCTGATCGTGGACGAGACCCGGCGCTCCGGCGGCGTCGGCGAGGGCATCCTGGCCGCGCTGGTCGACGCCGGATTCGTCGGCGCCGCACGGCGTGTCGCGTCCGTCGACTCGTTCATCCCGCTCGGCCCGGCCGCCCGCCAGGTACTCGTTTCCGAGGACTCCATCGCCCAAGGTGCCCAGGCCCTGCTCGCCCCGTGACACTATGTATCCCGATGAGCTGGAAAGTCACCAGCGGAAGGCTCGGTGTGCCACTTGCGCCGGAGCCGGTAACTGTGTGGACTACCGGTCATCGGAAATGTTGGGGGAGACCTCGCAGCCGCCGCCCGGCGGACGAGGGATGAGCAGGAGACAAGGAGGCACTCAACAGTGAGCGCGACCGCTGGTCAGGCCGCCGACGGCGTACGGAGCCTGGCGGACCGGTTCGGCATCGAACCGGGCATGGTGGTCATGGAGATGGGGTACGACGAGGACGTCGACCACGATCTCCGCGACGCCCTGGCCGACCGTAGTGGCAACGACCTGGTCGACGAGGACACCGACGAGGTCGTCGACGTGGCGCTGGTCTGGTTCCGCGACGGCGACGGTGACCTGTTCGAGCTGCTCACCGACGCGCTCGGCCCGCTGGCCGACGCCGGTACGGTGTGGCTGCTGACGCCCAAGGCGGGCCGGGACGGCCACGTGGAGCCGAGTGAGATCAGCGAATCCGCACCGACCGCGGGTCTGACCCAGACCTCGACGGTGAACGCGGGCAAGGACTGGACCGCGGCGCGGCTCGTTACGCCGCGTGCCGTCCGCGCCAAGAAGTAGACAAGCTTGCCGGTCGCCCGCCCCGGGCGGCCGGATGGTTTCACCGTCGCGGCGGCACCGGGCCCGTGCCGTCGCGGCGAGGCGTGTCCAGCGACAGGAGGCGGCCGTGATCGGGGTGGGGGAGAAGGCTCCCGGCTTCCTGCTGCGGAACCAGAACAACCAGGAGGTCACGCTCGGCTCGTACCGTGGGCACAGATCGGTTCTGCTGGTCTTCTACCCGCTCGCGTTCACCAACACCTGCCAGGGCGAGTTCCACGAACTGCAGTCCCGGCTCGGCGACTACCAGAACGCCGCCGTGCAGGTGCTCACGGTCAGCGTCGACTCGATCTTCAGCCACAAGGTCTGGGCCGACCGCGAGGGCTTCACCTTCCCGCTGCTGTCCGACTTCTGGCCGCACGGCGAGGTCGCCCGCGCGTACGGCGTGCTGGACGAGCGGCGCGGCACCGCCGAACGCGGCACCTTCGTCATCGACCGCGACGGCATCGTCCGCTTCGCGGAATGCCAGGACCGCGCCCGCCCCCGCGACCAGTCCGCGTGGCGCGAAGCCCTGGCCTCACTCGGCTTCTGACGCCACCGCAAGGTAGGCTGTCGGCCACCGGATCACCTCCGGGCGCATAGCTCAGCGGAAGAGCATTCGCCTTACAAGCGAAGGGTCGCTGGTTCGAACCCAGCTGCGCCCACGGCCTTGGCCGCCCCCTGTCCGCCGTGTGCGCGGACCGGGGGCGGCCGTCATTCCGCTCCGGGGGCCGAGCCCCCGGAGGCCCCGCGGGCCGGGGGGCGGCTTGGGTGCGTCGGTGGCGGTTGCGTGTGTGGGACGGGGTTTCCTGACGGTTGCGTTTGTGTGGGACGGGGTTTCCTGACGGTTGCGTTTGTGTGGGACGGGGTTTCCTGACGCCCTGTGGGCTGGGGGCGGCCTGTTGTTGGGGGTCAGGGGCGGTCGATGGGGTGTTCGGCGTTGGCGGCGGGGGCGGTGAGGGCGGCCACGCGCGCGGCGAGGGCGTCGAGGACCTGTTGGGCGGTGGCGTCGGGGATGGCGTCGGCGAGGGCCTGGGGGGAGATGTCGGCGTCGCGGATGGCCTCGCTGAGTTGTTCGGCGGAGAGGCCGGACAGTGTGCTCTTGACGATCTGGGCGGAGTCGACCATCTGGGCGTTGGACGAGAGCAGGACGGTGAGGTCGCGCTGGATGGCCTGCAGACGGCGGAAGATCTCCGCGCGGTCGACGCCGCCGTTGTGGGTCGGCGAGACGCCCGGCGGGTAGCCGCCGTTGAAGAGCAGTCGCCAAAGGTCTTCGGCCGCAGCCATGTCGCCCTCCTCAGAGCTGTGTGACCGCCAGGTGGCGAGGGATTCGCCGGCGAGAATGGAGTAGATCCGGTCCATCGCGTCGCTGGTGGCCACGAAGCGGCGGATGAACGATATGTGCAGGTGCCAGAGGTGCGTGGAGTCGCGCCCCGGGTCCGGACCGGCGTCCGCGCCCACGCCGAGCGGCCGGCCGCCGGTCAGCACGTAGCAGTAGACGGACCGGTTGTCCTTGGTGCCGATGAACTCGCGGATGATCGGCACGCCGCCGATGTAGAGCCGCTCGTCCCGGGCCCGCGCTGCCACGTCGAGCCGGGACGTGTACCTGCGCATGGCGTCCGCGGACATAGTCAGGTCGAGGGCCGCCGCCTTGTCGCCCGGTCCCTGCCGGTCGGCGGCGACGTCCGCCCGCGAGTAGTCGCTGGTCGCGACCGCGTTGCGGTAGTTGTGATACCCCGGTTTGGCCGCGTAGATGCCGCCGAGCAGTGCGGACGGTTCCAATCTGTCGAATCGCTCCCACAGCGACCAGATCTCATCGGTGATCCGGGCCGGGTTGGGATTGCGCGCCACCAGCTGCACCTCCTTTTCGAACTGTCGCCATGACGATGAATATGCCCAATCGGAAGTGACGGTAGTGCTGCCCGGGACATCCGGCATGTCCTGAACGAGTGATCGACGATGTATTTCTGGCCCATACCGCCGGTGACCAGCAGCGATCCGCAAGGGGGAGTTGCCGGCGGCTCGCTCGAACGGGTGATGCGCGCAGATCATGCATCCACGGCGTGCCAGATTTCCACGGTCGTGGCCTGCGGTTTCATCCGTTGCCCGGGGCATTCACGCGTTCTGCGGCTTCTAACGTATTTCTCGTCCTTTGCCAAAGGTTCTTGGCCGCGAATGCCGCCTCGCGTGCAGAGTGACCACAACTGATTACACAACGTGGTCAAAGGGTGGTCGCCCCGCCGACAACACGGTCGTCGCCCCGGGCGGTCCGGCCGTGACCCTCGGCCGGAACCGCGTACTCCGGGACGACGGCCGCGCCGCCGGTCGGAGGAGCCTCGGACGGCGCGGAACCGCTCGATGTCCGCGCGACGAGGCGGTACGGCGGCGGTGATCCCGGTTGCGGTGGTGATCGCCGCCGTACGCCAGCAACTCTGCCCGGTCCCGAGCTGCCACGCCATCGGGAACACAGGCCGCGAAACAGTCCTTAACGGACTTTAACCGTGGCGGCTCGGACGAACCCGATCGGGGGATCTTGCGCCTCAATCCAGATACTGACAACATCCGAATGTTGAGAAAATCTGGATGGAGGGGTGTCATGGAGTTCGACCTGACCGACCCGGAGTTGCTGCGGGACCCGATCGCCGCCTACGACCGCGCGCGGGAGACGTCGCCGGTGGTGCGGCTGACCACGCCCGGGTTCGGCGCGATGTGGGGCGTCACCCGGCACGCGGACGCGCGCGCCGTGCTCACCGATCCGCGCCTCGCGCCGTCGCCGGAGAGCTTCATCCGGATGGGCGTGCCGGAGCACTGCCGGCAGTACATGCGCACCATGCAGGAGCAGGACGGGCCGGAGCACCGGCGGCTGCGCGGCCTGGTCCGGCCCGCGTTCACGCCGCGCCGCGCGGAGGAGATGCGGCCACGCATCGCGCCGCTGATCGACCGGCTGCTCGACGAGCTGCCCGGGGACGGCGTCACCGACCTGCGGAAAGGTGTCGCGCAGCCGCTGCCGATGGACGTGATCTGCGAGCTGGCCGGCGTACCCGCGGAGGAGCGTGACCGGTGGCGTACGCACGGCGCGGTGATCCTCTCCGGCGACGGACGCGCGCTGATGGCCCGCGTCCCCGAGATGATCGAGGACGCGATCCGCGCGGTCGGCGGCGGTCGCGCCGGTGCCGGCATGATCGGCATGCTGGCCGCGGCCGAGGGCGACCGGCTCTCCGAACAGGAGCTCGTCACGCTGGTCTGGCATCTGGTCCTGGCCGGTCAGGTACCGGCGAACCTGATCGCCAACTCGATGGCGACGCTGCTGGCCGACCCGGCACTGATCGGCGCGCTGCACGCGGAACCCGCGCTGCTGCCCGGCGCGGTGGAGGAGCTGACCCGCTGGCAGCCGCCGCAGATGCTCACCATTCCGCGGTTCGCCGGCGAGGAGATCGAGATCGGCGGCGTACGCATCCCGAAGGGCGAACCCGTCACGGCCGTGCTGCCGGCCGCAAGCCGGGACCCGCGCGTCTTCACCGACCCGGAGCGGCTGGACCTTCGGCGGCGGGAGGCGGCACACCTCGGGTACGGACACGGCCCGCACTTCTGCCTCGGCGCGCAGCTGGCCCGGGTGCAGACCGAGATGGTGCTGGCCGCGCTGCTCGACCGGTTCCCCCGCATGCGACTCGCGGTGGACCCGGCCGAGCTGCCCTGGGTGCCCGACCCGGCGACCCGGCGCCTGGCGTCCCTGCCGGTGCACCTCTTCTGAGGGATCAGCGGCGGCGCAGCGTGCGGGCGTAGTCCTGGAAGCGGGCCTTCGCGATCACCGAGCGGTCGAGGGTGCGGAACACGATGCCCTCGGCCTCCCCCTTGCCGGACTCGTCCAGCCGGACCAGCGTGGCCGGCAGCCGGTCGGCCAGCAGCGCCCGCATCGTCTCCAGGCCGGTCGGCAGTTCCGCCGCGTCCAGCGTGAACAGTCGCGGCGCCAGCTCGACACCGGCCTCGGCCGCGAGCGCGTGCAGCGCGTCCTCGTCCGCCCACGGCTGGCCGCCGCTCTCCCGCCAGGCCGAGATCTGCTGCGGCGGCGCGGCGAGCAGGCCGGCGTGGTCGTCGATCAGCGCGGCGTCGAACAGGCGCCAGCCGACCGCGCCGCGCGCGCTGTACTGCTTGGCCTGGCCGCCGATCTTCCCGCCGTACAGTTCGAGGTAGAGCACGCGGAACCGGTCCACCGCGGGCAGCGAGTCGGCCAGCGGACGCAGGTTCTCCACGATGCCCTGGGACGGGTTGCCGATCAGGTCGCCGCTCGCGTAGAGCAGCTCCTCGCGCGAGCCGAGCAGGTAGCCGCCGCCGGGGAGCTGCACGATCCGCGCGTTCGTGCCGTCGACCTTCTCGGTGGCCAGCACCGTGCCGGTGAACGGGACCGTCTCGTCGAGCAGCCCGCCGTTGCGGGGGTCCAGCGAGTGGTACGTCGGGATCGACGGGTACTTGGTCATGGAGTTCAGGGCACGCAGGTCGGTGGCGCGAACGTCGAAGCTCATGTCGATCCCTCCTCGCGGATCAGCGGGCGCCCATCGCAAGATCACGGGGCCGGGGTAAGGGTCGCAAGCACCCGCGAACTGGGCAACCGAAAAATCCGTGCTGGAAACGTGCCCGTAACAGACCGAAGATCGTACGCCGGGTAAAATTTCGGGATCTTAGACGACGTTGATCCGTTCATCGGCACAGCGGCCACCGACCTGCCCCGGGCGGACGGTCTGGCCGCCACCTGGTGGTGGCCGAAGCCGCAGGTCGGCAACACCCACCCCGGCGCTACCTCGCCACTCGGCATGGTCTCCGCCTGCGCCTACTCCGGTGCCTACCCGACCGGGTACGGCCGGTACGCCAAGAACACCGAGGGCGTACCGGAGGAGATGTTCGGGCAGCTGCAGGCGTCCGGCTTCACGCACTTCCAGCAGTCCGGCACCGGTGCGATCCGCAAGTACTACAACTACGTG
This sequence comes from Catenuloplanes indicus, assembly GCF_030813715.1. Lineage (NCBI taxonomy): Bacteria > Bacillati > Actinomycetota > Actinomycetes > Micromonosporales > Micromonosporaceae > Catenuloplanes > Catenuloplanes indicus. The sequence goes on along the minus strand of NZ_JAUSUZ010000001.1, from coordinate 3,034,747 downwards.
CGCGTCACGCCGATGGTGCAGCCGCTCGACGACCTCGGCCAGGCCTGGCCGCTGCACGACGAGACGGCCGAGCCCGGCTACTACGCGGCCACGCTCGGCACCGGCATCCGCTCCGAGATCACGGTCGGCGACAAGGTCGCGGTGCACCGCTACACGTTCCCGCGGTCCAGCAGCTCGCGCGTGGTGATCGACATGTCCTGCGGCGGCCTCGCGATCGAGCTGGGCCGGACGATCCCGCTGCGCGCCCAGGTGGAGAGCATGGGCCAGGGCTTCGCACAGGGCACGGTGTGGATGGAGGGCGTGCCGCTCTCCGTCTTCGTCCAGTTCGACGCGCCACGCTGGCGGCAGATGCTCTGGTACGACCGTCGCCTGATCAACGGCGGCACCCGGCTGGACTTCGACAGCATCCGGCACACCACGCTGCGCCCGTTCGGCATGCTCTTCATGGGCCCGACCGTGGCCGGGCAGACCGTCGAGATCCGGATGGGCTTCTCGCTGCGCGGCCATGAGCAGGCACGGCGCAACCTGGAGAAGGAGTGCGGCGTCGAGAACGCCGCGTTCGACACGGTACGGTCGCGTACCCGGGCGCGCTGGGGTGATCATCTCGACCGGGTGCAGGTCGAGGGTGGCACGCCGGCCCGGCGCACGGTGCTGGCCACCTCGCTCTACCACTCGCTGATCAAGCCGTGTTTCGGCGACGACGAGTCACCGTTCTGGCCGGACTCCGGGCCGTACGCGTTCGACGTCTGCACCATGTGGGACATCTACAAGACCCAGCTGCCGCTGCTCGCCGCGATCGTCCCGGACCGGGCCACCGACCTGCTGGAGTCGCTGATCCGGGTGTGCGAGGAGGAGGGCAACTTCCCGATCGGCTACCGGATGGCGCGCGGCGCGGACCGGTTCTTCCGGCAGGGCAGCGCGCTCGCGCACACCGCGCTCGCGGACGCACACGCGCTCGGCCGGGAGGGCATCGACTGGAACTGGGCGCTGGTGCACATGGTCGACGACCTGCGCCGGATGTACGGTGAGGACTTCTGGGAACACGGCGTCGTGCACCCGATCAGCCACACGCTGGATCTGGCGTACGCGCACCACGCGACCGCGAAGGTGGCCCGCGCGCTGAACGACCGCCGGCTCGCCGACGACCTGGAGGAGCGCAGCCGCGGCTGGCGCAACGCGTTCGACCCGGAGACCGGGCTGCTGCGCGACTCCGAGTTCTATGAGGGCGGCAAGTGGAACTATTCCTTCCGGCTGCTGCACGACATGCGGGCGCGAATCGCATTGGCCGGCGGGGACGCGGCCTTCACCCGAATTCTCGACCAATTCTTCGGGTACGGCGCGGATCCGGTGACCCAACCCGGCCGGGCCCCGAAACCGTCCGAGATGGCCGCCGGATACGCACTCAACCGGTTCGAGGGCCTGAACAACGAGCCGGACATGGAAGCGCCCTGGGCGTACCACTACGCGGGCCGTCCGGACCGTACCGCCGAGGTCGTGCACGCGGCTCTGACCTGGCAGTTCGGCACCGGCCGTGGTGGCCTGCCGGGCAACGACGACTCCGGCGGCCTGAGTTCCTGGTACGTGTGGGCGTCGCTCGGGCTTTTCCCCGTTGCGGGTCAGAATCGTTTCCTGATTAATTCGCCCGCGTTTCGGAGCGCGATGATCCGGACCGGTGAGGGCGAGTTCGTCATCGAGACCAGTGGGCACCGCGACTCACCGATCGGGGTGGACGGTATTGATCGGACCCCGCCGGTCCAGTACGTTCAGGCCGCCACCCTCAACGGCAGGCCTCTGGAAGCCACGCATTTGAGCGCCGCGGACGTTCACCGCGGCGGCCGATTGCAGCTCACACTGGGTCCGGAGCCGTCCTCGTGGGGGCGCGGGATCCGCCCGCCGTCCCTGTCAGACTCGGCGGCAGCAGCTCAATAAGGAAAGACCATGGAATACCCCCGTCGCCGTCTCGTGATCGTGGTCCGGGCCGACCCGGTGATCTGCGGCCATTCGGGCGAGGCGCGCAACCTCGCCGAGGTCGCGCTGACCCGCGGGTTCGACGACGTGCGCCTGCTCACCTGGACTATCCCGACGCTCCAGGCGGCCGGCCTGCCGCTCAAGCCGCTGGACCGGCTGCTGCCGTACAGCGACGGCATCACCGTCGAGCGCCCGGAGCCGGTCGGCGACTACCGGGTGCCGGACGGCCGGCACATCGCGGGCATGACCGGCCGGCTGGTCGAGTTGCTCGCCGAGCCGGTGCCGACCACCGTGCTGTCCATGTACCTGGTGCCGCACACGCAGGTGGTCAACGAGGCAGTCGCGGCCGCGCGCGCGGCCGGGTTCGCGCCGGACGTCTACACGATCGCGAAGGCGGTCGGCTCGGACGTCACCAACGTGATCCGCAACTGCCTGCGCGAGGGTGCGTTCGGCGCCGCGACGGTACTGCTCACCCAGTTCCTGGCCAGCGACGAGGTGGTCGCCGTCTCCGACTACACGCGGGACGAGATCATCGAGTCGGCCGAGGAGGTCGACGCGGCCGTCGGCACGCGCTTCGCCGAGGAGTGCCGCCGCCGGGTCACGGTCAGCTACCCGCCGATCGACTCGTCCGCCTACCTCGATCTGGACCCGGCCGCGGTCGACGCCGCGCTGGCCCGCCGCGGCCTGAAGCGGGACGGCTACGTGCTGTTCCTCTCCCGTGTCGCCCGGGCCAAGGGCATCTACGACCTGGTCATGGCATACGGCCAGATGGAGGCCCGCGAGCGTGGCATCAAGCTGGTCGTCGCGGGCACCGGCCCAGCGCTCGACCACGTCCAGGCCATGGCCAAGGAGGACGAGAACATCATCTTTCTGACCGACGTCGACGACGACGAGAAGCCCTTGCTGATGAACGGCTGCGCCGCCTACGTCCTGCCGACCAAGCCGGAGCCGGACTTCGTCGAGACGTTCGGCATCGCGCTGGCCGAGAAGGGGCTGGCCGGTGGCGGGCCGATAATCACGGCGCTGACGGGCGGGACCGGCGAGGCGGTCGGGGACGCGGCGGTCATCGTCGAGGCGGGGGATGTCGCGGGGATCGCGGCGGCGGTCGACCGGGTGGTGCTGGAGATGTCCGCGGAGGAGCGTCGTGACCTGGAGGTTCGGGCGCGGGTGCATGCGATGACGTTCGATCGTGGTCGGGTCTTCGACGATCTTTTCCCGGTCAAGTCGGCTGTGGTGGCGGCCTGAATCGTTGTCAGCCTCCGGTTTCGTGGGGGTGGGGTTCGGGGGCGCGTGGCCTCACTCGGGGCGGTCGGGCTTGATCCCGTCGTGAGGCCATCCGCCCCCACGTCACCGGCAGCGACAGAACGAATCCGAGCCGCCGGGAAACAGCCCCGACGGCTCGGACGAGAAGCGGAAAACCTCAGAAGCCACCCACCGTCAGACCGCCACGCGAGAGAGCCTCGGTGACCGGCTGGAAGTAGGTCACGCCGCCGGAGGTGCAGTTGCCCGACCCGCCGGAGGTGATCCCGTACGCCACCGACCCGCGGTACAGCGGGCCGCCGGAGTCGCCCGGCTGCGCGCAGACCGTGGTGCGGATCATGCCGGAGACGGAGCCCTCGGCGTAGTTGACCGTGGTGTTGAGCGCGGTCACCTGGCCGGAGCGGGTGCCGGTGGTGCTGCCGCGACGGGTGACCTGGGTGCCGACGGCCGGGGTGGCCGCGGAGGAGATCGTCTGGCTGCCGACCGCGCTCGGGTGCGCGATGCTGGTGTTCGTGTACCGGACGATGCCGTAGTCGTTGCCCGGGAAGCTGGTCACGGTGCGGGTGCCGAGCGTCGTCGAGCCGTTGGTCCAGGTCGACGAGATGTTGGTGCAGTGGCCGGCGGTCACGAAGTAGTACGTGGAGCCGGACCGGGCGTTGAAGCCGAGCGAGCAGCGGCTGCCGCCGGCGTAGATGGCGTCGCCACCGGTGATCGTGGTGGACAGCTTGCCGGTGAACTCGAGGCGGGCCGCGGCGCCGGCCTTCTCCACCTTGGCCTTGAGGACGGCCACGTCGGCGGCGCTGACCGTGTTGTCGACGGAGACCACGACCTGGTTCGCCATGACGTCGGTGCCCCACGCCGTACCCGCGATCGGGGTCTTGTTGAGGTCCGCGATGACGGCGTCGAGCTGCGCGTTGCTGAAGGTGACGGTCTCGGCGACCGCGCCCTGGGCCCGGACCGCGCGGGCGGCGGTCGCGTCCGTCACGGTGACGACCATGCGGTTGGTGTCCGCGTCGAAGTACGCGCCCGCGGTGCGGGTCGCGCCGAGCTCGTCGCTGAGCGTCATGGCCGAGTCGGCGTGCGCCTCGGTCATGAGCGTCGGGGCGGCCTGGGCGTTGGTGGGGGCGATGAGAGCGCCGACGAGGATGGCGGGCGCCGCGATGATCGTCGCTGAACGCCGGATCGAGGAGCTTGTGGATCTCACGTGGTCCTCCGAGGGGGTGGATCGGCAGCGGACATTCCACTCGAATCAGGAGAGTTGATGCCCCAGATGCGGGAAAGACTTCCATCGGTCAATGTCCCCCACAAGGCCTATTTCCCACGTGAGGTACTGGGCGGTATGTGCGTCCCGAGCAGCGAAAACGCTCTACCTGCGGGGTGTCGGATGATCGGCTTGGCGTACGACAAGGGAAAACCCTTAGGGATTGTTCATCTTCTGGGACGCCGGGTGGCCGCCAGCTCGTGATATCCGCCCAATTGATCGACAAACCCTGATTTCCAAGACGTTGCGGCTGTCGTGCGTTCGACACCCGTGGTCGACGGGCGCGTGCCTATAATTCAACGGTCGATGAGATTGGGGGTGCGCTATGAGTCGCACCGATGAGATCAACACGGACGTCTGTGTCGTCGGCGGCGGTCCCGCCGGGCTGATGCTCGGCCTGTTGCTCGCCCGCGCCGGGGTGCGCACGGTGGTGCTGGAGAAGCACGCCGACTTCCTGCGCGACTTCCGCGGCGACACCGTCCACCCGTCCACGCTCGCGCTGCTCGCGGAGCTGGGGCTGGCGGAGCGGGCCGAGGCGCTGCCGCACCGCAAGGTCGACCGGGTCTCGCTCACGTTCGCGGACGGCACGCGCCGGATCGGCGACCTCAGCCGGCTCAAGGGCTGGCCGCCGTACATCATGTTCGTCCCGCAGTGGGACTTCCTGGAGATGCTCGCCGCCGAGGCCGGGCGCTACGACACGTTCACGCTGCTCCGCGAGGCCGAGATGACCACGCTGGACCGTGATCCGGGCGGCACCGTGCGCGGCGTGCGGGCGCGCACGTCCGGCGGCGGGTCGCTGCACGTCCGCGCCGCGCTGACCGTGGCCTGCGACGGGCGGTCCTCGGCGGTACGGCGCGAGCTCGGCCTGACCCCGGTGGAGTTCGGCGCGCCGATGGACGTGCTGTGGTTCCGCATGCCGCGCCACGACACCGACCCGGCGGGCATCCAGGGCCTGGTCGGGGCCGGCGGAGCGCTGGTCTCGATCGACCGGGGCAGCTACTGGCAGATCGCGTACCTCATCCCCAAGGGCGCGTACGGCACGGTCGTCGCGCAGGGGCTGGACGCGTTCCGTACCCGCGTGGTCTCGCTCTTCCCGGCGCTGGCCGACCGGGTCGGCGGGCTCACCTCGTTCGACGACGTGCGCACGCTCACCGTGCAGGTCGACCGGCTGCGCCGCTGGCACGTGCCGGGCGCGCTGCTGATCGGCGACGCCGCGCACGCCATGTCGCCGATCGGCGGCGTCGGCATCAACCTTGCTATCCAGGACGCGGTCGCGGCCGCCCGGCTGCTCGCGCCCGCGCTGCGCGAGGGCCGGCTGACCGGGGCCGACCTGGCCGCGGTGCAGCGCCGCCGCATGCTGCCGACCCGGATCGTGCAGAACGCGCAGCGGGTCATGCAGCGCGCCGTGGTCGCGCCGCTGCTGCGCACGGAGAAGCCGGTCCGGGCGCCACTGCCGCTGCGTGTCCTGGACCGGTTCCCGGTGCTGCAGAGCATCCCGGCCCGGATGATCGGCGTCGGGCCGCGGCCCGAGCACGCCCCCGTCCGCACCGGCGCCGAGCGGTATCCTGCGCGATCGTGAGACTCGCGCTGAGCACTGTGGACCCCGATGCCCCGCTCGACGACCTGGAACCGCTGCGTGCGCTGATCGGTGGCGCACGCGCGGTCGGGATCGGCGAGTCCGCGCACTACGTGCGGGAATATCAGCTGCTCCGGCACCGGCTGCTGCGGTTCCTGGTCGAGCGGATGGGCTTCACGGCGTACGCGCAGGAGTCCGGCTTCTGCGAGGGCCGGGCGCTCGCGTCCTGGGTGGCCGGTGCGCCGGGCGGTTTCCCGGCGAGCGCGCTGACGTACCGGTTCGGGAACGCGCCGGAGACCCGGCGCACGTTCGAGTGGCTGCGCGCGTACGGCAAGGCGAGCTACACCGGCCTGGACCTGCCCGGCGATCTGGCGTCGATGCTGCCCGCGCTGGACGGCCTCGACGCCTTCCTCGACTCCGGCGCCGCCGGCCCGCTCGCGTCCCTGCGCGAGATCGCCACCCGGTGGGCGGGCCCGCACCCGATGCCCGCGTTCGCGGCCTACCTCGCGATGCCGCCGGCGGACCGCGACGCACAGACCGTATTGCTGGCCGACCTGTCCACCCGGATGGACGCGCTGCGCCCGCTGTTCGCACAGGCCGCAGCCCCGGAGCAGGGCTACGGCGCGGGGTGGACCGTGGCGCGGCACGGGCTGCGGCTCGCGGTCCTGCTCGACGCCCAGCTGCGGGCCCAGGCCCGGACGGCCGGCGGAACGACGGCGGAGCTGGCCGTAAACGCGCGCGACACCGCGATGGCCGAGACCGCGCGCATGCTGCTGGCCCGCGGTGAGCGCCTGGTCATCGGCGCCGCCAACTCGCACCTGAGCCGGATCCCGCTGCCGACCGCCGGGATCGAGCTGCCCACGCTCGGCGCCCACCTCGCGGCCGACCTCGGTGGTGACCTCGTGGTGATCGCGCTGACCACCGCCGCCGGCCGTGTGCTGACCCGCCGCCGCTCCGCCACCGCACCGGAAGGCGTCGAGATCACCGAGGCCGCCCTGGCTCCGCCGGCCGTCCGCAGCGTCGAGGCCGTGCTGGCCGTCGACGCGCCGGTGCTCGCCGACGTCCGCACGCTCACCGCGGACCGCACCCGCGTCCTCGACACCTACCAGGATCTGCCGGTCGCCCGCGCCTACGACCTGGTCGCCTGTCTTGCCACGGTCAGCCCGGCCGTCCGCTGAGCGCCGGAATCCGGTTGCGGCCGGGCGGCCCGACTTGAAGAGTGGTGACGATGATCAGTGGCATCGATTTCGGGGGTACGGACGGCGGTGTGCCGATCCTGCTGGTGCACGGCAGCGGGCAGAACGCGGCGGCCTGGACGGACGTCGCGGAGCGGCTGACCGGCCGGGGACACCGGGTCGTCGCGGTCGACCTGCGCGGGCACGGGCAGCACCCGCTCGGGTCCACGGCCGGCGCGCAGTACTGGCGGGACCTCGGTGACGTCGTCGCGGAGCTGGGCTGGGAGCGGCCGCTGCTGGCCGGGCACTCGACCGGCGGGTACGCGGTGACGGCCGCGGTCGCGGCCGGGCTGATCGACGCGTCCGCCGTCTGCGTGGTCGACGGCGTGGTGCTGGACGACCGGGCCACCGCGGCCGCGGCGCTGGCACACTGGTCGACGGACGAGGGCGCGCGGTGGATGCGCGAGACGTTCCGGTACGGGTGGGAGGCGACCGCGGCGGAACGGGACGCGTGGCTGGACGCGCCGCTGGACGAGCTGGAGCAGGGCGCCCGGCCCGGTCTGGTGCGCGAGGTGCGACGGCGCTCGTTCGTACCGGTGAGGAACGGTTTTCTGCGGCGACCCACGGTGGCGGAGATCGCGACCGCTGGTGCGCCGGACCCGGCGGACGACGTGTTCCCGGCCGTGGACGTGTACGAGCGGGTCCGGTGCCCGATGACGATCGTGCTGGCCACCCGCGGGTTCTACGCGGACCGCCGGGACGAGGTGGCCACGATCGTGTCGGCGCGGCCCGCCCGGCACCTGGTCGACCTGGACGCGAACCACAACGTGCCGGCGACCGCCCCGGCCGCGCTGGCGGACGTGATCGAGCGGATGACGAGAAATGATCGATGAGTTTCCGGTGGGCGGCAGCCCGTACGGCATCGCGCTCGCCCCGGACGGCACGGTATGGGCAGCACCGGAGACCGGGTCGATCGCCCGGCTGAGGAGCGAGTACCGAGGCCGGGAATGAGAGAACCCCCCGAGGCCCAGCCTGCCTCGGGGGGTTCTCCGTGCGGGGGTGAATGTCAGGCGGCCCGCAGAACGGGCACGGGGGGTTCCGCGGCCGCGGGGGTGTGGTGGATCGCGGCCAGGGTGAGCGCGGCGATCCGTTCGGCTGCGTGGCCGTCGCCGAAGGGGGACGGCGTGTGGGCCAGGCGTGCCAGGTGGGCCGGGTCCAGCAGGCGCCGGGCGGCGTCCAGGATCTCGGCGGGCTGGGCCAGCAGCGCGAAGCCGGCGCGCATGGCCTCCGGGCGCTCGGTGCTGTTGCGGACCACGACCAGCGGCCTGCCGATCACCGTGACCTCCTCCTGTACGCCGCCGGAGTCGGAGACGACCAGCGTGCAGGCGGTGGCCAGCGCCAGGAACCGGGCGTGGTCCAGTGGGTCGGTCACGGTGATCTGCGGCGGGACCGGTACCTCGTACCGGCTGATGGTCTGCCGTGTCCTGGGGTGCAGGGGCAGGACCACCGGCCGGCCGAGCAGGGCCAGCTGGGCGAGGATCAGCGCGAGCCGGTCCGGGTCGTCGGCGTTCTCCGGGCGGTGGATCGTGGCGAGCACGAAGTCCGGGCCGGTCACGCCGGCGTCGGCGAGCGCGCGGCGCCGCGCGAACTCGGACGGCAGGATCGCGCGGGTGGCCTCGACGATCGGGTTCCCGGTGAGGTGTACGGACTCGGCGGGGGTGCCGGCCCGCAGCAGGAACTCCGCGTTCTCCTCGGTGGCGGCGCAGTGCACGTCCGCGACCGCGGAGATCACCAGGCGGTTGATCTCCTCGGGCATGTTGCGGTCGAAACTGCGCAGCCCGGCCTCCACGTGCACCACCGGGATGCCGAGGTAGTGGGCGGCCTGCGCGGCCGCGTTGGCCGTGTTGGTGTCGCCCTGCACGACGACCGCGTCCGGGCGGTCCGCGCGCCACAGTGCGGTGAGCCCGCTGAGCATCAGGCTGACCTGGTCGGCGCGTCCGGTGCCGCCGATGCCGGGCAGGGCCGGCTTCAGGTCCGGCACGCCGGCGACCGCGAGGAACGTGTCGACCAGCGCGGCGTCGTAGTGCTGGCCGGTGAAGACCGGCCGGGCCGCCGCGCCGAGCGCGGCGATCACCGGTCCGAGTTTGATGATCTCCGGGCGGGTGCCGAAGACGACGGCGACCGCGGTCATCGGGCACCGCGCAGTGAGGTCGCGAGCGACTTGATGCGGTGCCGGCCGAACCACATGGCGACGGCGAGCGCGCCACCAGCGATCGGCAGGCCGTGCACCGGCAGCGCCGGCGTGTACTTGGTCTCGCCGCACATGACCTTGCCGACCTCGACCGTGGAGGAGAGCACGCCGGTCGTGCCGAGCAGGCCGATCCGCAGCGCGGTCGCGCTGGCGCTGTTGTTGGTCGCGTCGGTGTGCTGCTCGTTGATCAGCAGGGTGGCGATGTTGCCCAGCCCGAGCAGGCCGCCGACGTTGACGCCGGTGTTCGGGCCGGTCTGCCCGGCGAGGCTGGTGGTCGTGGTGGTGCCGAGCGCGGTCTTGGTCTCCAGCCGCAGGTTCGCCAGCGTGGACTTCGCCCGCAGGTCGCCGAGCGACGTGGCGTAGCACTCGCTGGTGATCGCGTCCGCCTTGAGCGTGACGCTGCCGAGGCCGAGCACGTTCAGCAGCTCCAGCGAGACGCCGCCGCTGCCGGAGACCGTGCAGGTGCCGTCGTTGCCGATGGCGACGACGCCGCCGTTGCCGGCCACACCGGCGCACGCCGCGTCCCGGCCCTCCGGCCACGCGGTCGCCTGCTGCACGAGCACACCGGCCTTGAGGATGCTCTGCCCGCCGATCAGCGTCGGGTTGCCGGTGGACGTCTGCACCGGCTGGGTGCCGTCGTTGGCCACCTGGGCGGGCGTGGTGCGCGCGCCGAGCACGCCGCCGACCAGCGTGGTGCTCAGGGCCTGGGCGTACGCGTTGGAGGTGTCCGCCATGGCCGGCGAGGCCGCGCCGAAGATGGTCGCGAGGCAGACGCCCGCGGCGAGCGCCGCGTTGCGAGCGGTGTTCCGTCGAGAAGTCATGGTGTCGGTGCCTTTGCGGTTCAGACGCCGGCCGGCGTGGAGTGACGGTGGTGGGAGGTGGACTGCTGTGCGTGCTCGATCTCGGCCGCCCATTCGTCGGGCGTCCGGGCCTGGGCCAGCGCCATGCCGACCCGGGTGCCGGGGTGCTTGGTCTTCTTCCAGTCGGTCTTGCCGCGGATGATCCGGATGAGCGCCCACCACACGGCCGCCTGCAGCAGGTAGCCGTAGAGGAGGTTGCCCATGGCCAGCGCCAGCGCGCGGCGGCGGGTGATCATGTTGCCGCAGCGGGTGCGGTAGAGCAGGCCCCACACCGCGTGCGGGAACACGCCGAAGAGCAGGGCCAGCGGGACGATGCCCCAGGCGCCGGTCATCCACCAGCGGTCGGTGCCGCCGCCGGTGTTCAGCGCGTACCAGATGTCGATGCCGATCGCGGCCGGGAAGATGATGCTGCCGGACAGCTGCGACCACGGCACGTACAGGTAGTAGGCGATCTCCAGCGCGCCGGAGAGCGACACGTTGCGGGACTGCATGACCGCCCACAGGTACTTCAGGCACTGGATGCCGCCCTGCGACCAGCGGCTGCGCTGGCGGATCAGCGGCCGCAGCCGGTCGAGGCCGGCCTGCGCCACGAACGTGTGGTGGCAGTACTCGGTCCGGTATCCCATCAGCAGCACGTGCAGGCCGAGCTCGAAGTCCTCCAGCAGCGCGCCGTGCCACGGCGTACCGAACTTCTTGGAGATCTCGTTGAGCACGGACAGCCTGGTGAACTGGCCGTTGCCGCCCATGCCGACGCTGCCGGTGCGGCGGCGCAGGCCCTGCATGGCCGCGATCGGGCCGGTGAACTCCATGTCCTGCAGCTGCACCAGGATCGACGCGTCGCCGGGGGCCGGCAGTGCGCTGCGGGACGCGAGCGTCTGCACGTCCGTGCTGACGAACGCCTCGACGTCCTCGACCACGCGGACCAGCACCTGAACGGCGCCGACCGTCGCGTCGGCGAACATCTCCTCGCCGGAGATGACGTCGAACGCGTGCGGGTCCAGGCGGCCGTCCGCGTCGACCACGCCGACGATGGTCTTCTTCTTGTCGCCGCCGTTGCGGGTGACCCACTCGTCGATCGACGACCAGCCCAGGTTCAGGACATCACCCTTGCCGGTACGCGCGTCCGGCGCGACCCGCGTGATGACGTGCAATTTCGGCAGCCGCGGTGCCAGCTCGGCGAGGACCCGGCCGGTCGCGTCGTCCGAGCCGTCGTCGATGACCCAGACGTGCGCCTGCGGGAACGTCGAGGTCAGGTGCAGCACGGTGCCGCCGATGACCTCTTCCTCGTTGAGCGCCGGCACGATCAGGTGCCAGTCGTTGTCCGCGGCGTCGCCCGGTGGCAGCTCCTTGATGCTGAGGTACGGCCGCATGATCACGATGACGTAGACCAGGAACCCGACGCAGAGCAGGAACGCGCCGGTGTTGAGCAGGGCCAGCAGCCAGTTCGAACTATCCATCATTGCGGGCTCCCTGGGGCTTGTCGCCGAAGAGCAGGACGTAGAGGTAGGCGAGGCCGCCGCCGATCACGCCGAGCGTGGAGATCAGCGTGCCGACCAGGATGTGCGTGGCGGAGTAGCCGTCCTCGGCACCCCAGATCCGCATCGCCACCTCGATGGAGAGCAGCCGCAGGTGGTTGCAGACCATGATGAACGCGACGGCGGCGAGCAGCGCCAGGAACGACTTGACCAGCGAGACCCGGTTGATCACGAAGAGGCCGGACGTGGCCAGCAGGAACGGGATGGCCAGGAACGTGACGGTGCAGCCGAGCGTGATGGTCACGCCGCTCTGGAACTCACCGATCATGAACAGCACGGTCGAGCCGGTGCAGGTCGCGTCCGTGAGACCGTTGCGCCGGGCCAGCCAGGCCGAGGTGCAGGCCTCCATGTGCCGCAGTTCGTCGTCCCAGTAGATCAGTGCCGCGATGGCGAGCACGGCGCCGATCGCGAGCATGATGCGCACCGGTCCGATCGTCACCTCGGAGACCGCACGGTGCGAGCGCGGGCGGGGAAGGTTCAGCGTCGTCATGTCAGCCGCCCACGTACATGCTGTCGCGGTGGCGCTCGAACTTGCGCCGGTCCGCGAGCCGCCAGGTCTCCTGCAGGTTCTCGGCCTCGCCGCGCATCGCCCAGCCCACCCGCGGGTGGACCTTGAGGTCGTTGAGCTTGCGCTCGATGCGCGTGGCGGTGCCGGACACCTCGCGCCGCGGACGGTCCAGCGTCAGCAGCCCGAAGTGCCGGCCGTCCAGGCGGACGGCGATCGCGTCATGGTGGCGGCGGCCCTCGTCGCGCAGCGCCTTGGTGATCCGGCGCAGCGCGCCGGCGGTGATCACCGGGTCGACGCCGATGACGATGACGCCCGCGGGCGTGCCGTACCGGCGGACGACGGCCTCCTGCTCGGCGAGCAGGCCGCCCCAGGCGACGCGGTCCGGCAGGCCGGTCGGCGCGTCCCGGTGGACGCCGAGCAGCTCGCCCTGCACGGTGCGCTGGTAGCGGGCGTTGAGCAGCTCCGCGTCGAGCAGCTTGGCCAGCATCGCGGCCTGCACGGCGACCAGGTCGGCCAGCGCGGGCATCGCCACCGCGTGCGGCGTCCGGTCCAGGCCGCACAGCGTGCCGATCAGCGCGCCGGCCCGGTCGTACATCGGGGCACCGGCGTAGAAGCCGATGTTCAGCCGGTCCGCGACCGAGTGCTGGTAGCCGGGCAGCGTGGTGAGGTCGTCGACGACCAGCGGCATGGTGGCACCGCCGCCGAGCAACAGCCCGCAGACCGACTCCTCCCACGGCTGGTGGAACCCGGGGGCGACGGGCAGACCGTCCGCGTCCGCGGCGAGCAGCACCTGCTCGTTGTCGACCACGCGGGCCACCATCCAGGCGTCCAGGTCGGTGAGTGAGCGCAGCGAGCGCACCACCGAGCTGGCCAGGACCGTGAAGTCCGCCGGCGCGGTCTGCTCGGCCGGCGTCGGCGTGAGTTCGACGCCGTCCTTGCGGAAGCCGATCTGCTTCATGTGCGTGTTCCCCCGTTGTGTTTCCCGCGCACCGGCGCGCTGTGCCGGCGGCCACGTCTCGGTGGCACCGTGCTCTTCGGCGGCTGCGTCCGGGCCTTGACCGATCGCCCGGTTGTCACTCGGGGGCAGCTGAGGTCCCCGGGCATAGGACGGCCCCGCCTGCCGGTCGGCATGCGGGGCCGGGTTGCGAACGAGGCGCATCGCCGCTCTCCCGTCACCGTGCGATCACAGTCCGTAGCTGACTGCTCACACCAAGATGGGGAGGGGCGGCCGGGGAATCAACGGGGGAATGCTTTTTGCAACCGAGGCAACCGCCTTGCAACTTCTGCGGTGCGATGATTTCGTGACCGGTCGTCCGCCATTCGGGGGTCGCCCCTCTTCGTTCTCGGGCGCTACGTTGAGTGCCTACTCGTACCGGTTTGCCACCCGAAGGGCGGTCGGATGGGCGTTCAAGCCGCGTACCTCGTGCCCGTCGACTGCCGGGGAAGCAGCGGCCGGAGGCCGGCATGCCGTCCGTAGGGACCGAGCGCGTCGACCAGCATCGCCTGTACGGCGTACGAGTCCGGCAGGCGCCACTGCACCTCCTCCGGCGACACTGCCCAGCGCACCGCGCCCTCCGGCAGGCGGGTCGGCGGCGCGGGGATCCAGGAGCCGGTGCCGTGCCGGACCACGTCCAGGCACTCGTCCAGCTCCGGCCGCAGCGGGTCGCCGGGCGCGACCAGCAGCATCCAGCGCCCGGTCGGCGTGACCGCGACCGGCCCGCGCACCTGGCCGCGCCCGGGTCCGACCACGCCGGCCAGCAGCCGGGCCGCGCCCAGCACGCGCAGGCCCAGGTGGGCCGGCACCTCCAGCACGTCGAACGCGCGGCCGGTGGCGATCAGCACGGAGTGCGGGCGGGACCGCCACCACGCCGCGACGCGGGCGATGTCGGTCGTCGCCGCACGCTCCCAGGACTCCATGGCCGGGTGGCAGGCGCGCGTCGGGCAGCCGGGGCGCCCGCAGGTGAAGCGCCCGGCGCTCAGGCAGGCCCCGGGCAGCACCGGCCACTCGTGGTCGGCATATCGCAGCGCGGCGCGGCGCAGGCGCGGCCGCTGCAACACACTGGTCATTCCGGACAAGCTCGTCGAAACGAATGGTGGTCGGGCGCTCCACCGCATGGCTAGAAACCCCCCAGGTCAGTGACTCATCCAGATTCTCGGGTGATCAAGCCGTCACCCGACGCACTCGGTGTCGTTATCGAGTGTCGTACCGGTTGCAACTTGCACATGAAGTTACGAACGGCGGCCGCACGGCGAACACACTCGCTGTGCGACCGGCACCGAAACAGTGATCCCACCGGCACCGGAAATTCAAAGACGTTTTTCTCCGCTCGGGGTGCCGCCAATCGAGCACGCGATGAGCGAAGGAGAGGACCAGTGGACGAGCTGCCGATCGGACGCCGAGTGGCGTACTGGCGGGGACGGCGCAAGATGTCCCAGCAGGTCTTCGCGGACCGGCTGGGCAAGTCGAAGAGCTGGGTGGACAAGGTCGAGCGCGGGGTACGCCGGCTCGACAAGTTCTCCGTGATCTACGAGATCGCGGACGTGCTGCAGGTCGACGTGCAGCTGCTGCTCGGCAAGGACCCGGAGCGCCGGCCGGACACGGTCAACTGCATCGACCAGGTCGAGGTCGAGGAGATCCGGTCCGCGCTGGAACGGTACAACCAGATCAGCGCGTTCTTCACGGCCACGCCGCAGGCGCCGCCGCTGCCGGAGATGCGCAAGGCGGTCAGCCACGCGTGGCTGACGTTCCAGCACGCGAAGTACGGCGTGCTGGCCCGCGCGCTGCCCAAGCTGCTCCGCGACGGCCAGGCGCTGGACACCTCCACGCCGGACCCGGACCGGCCGGAGGCCGCGCACCTGCTCGGGCAGGTCTACCAGATCGCCTCGTCCACGCTGCGCAAGCTGGGCGAGCACGAGCTGTCCTGGCTCGCGGCCGACCGGTCCATCGCGGTCTGCCAGCGCGCCGACGACCAGCTGCTGGCCGGTGTCGCGACGTACCGGGTGGGCAGCTCGCTGCTGGCGCTCGGCCGGGCCCGGCCGGCTCTGGAGATCCACGTGAACGTGGCCAACCAGATCGCGCCGGCCGGAGACACGGACAGCACGCCGGAGCGGCTCAGCGTCTACGGCATGCTGCTGCTGCAGGGCGGCATGGCCGCGGCCCGGCTCGGCGACACCGCCACCGTGCACGACCTGATGAACGAGGCCACCCGCGTCGCCGAGCACGTCGGCGGCGACGCGAACCACTACTGGACCTCGTTCGGGCCGACCAACGTGCAACTGCACCGGGCAGCCGCGATGGTCGAGCTGGGTGACGGCCGGATGGCGGTCGAGACGCACGATGTGATCAACCAGACCGGCGGGTTCGACGCGCTGCTGCCGGAGCGGCGTGCGCACCACTACCTCGACCTCGCCCGCGGGTATTCGCAGATGGGCGAGATGGACAAGGCCGGGGAGATGCTGCTGGAGGGCGATCGGCTGGCGCCGTCGGAGATCCGCTGCCGGCCGATCGCGCACGCGGTCATCTCGGACGTGTTGCGTCGCACCCGCGGTACGCCGTCTCCGGCCATCGCCGAGTTGGCTGAGCACATGGGAGTTGGCGTATGAAGGTTCACCGGCCATGATCGGCGGTTATCCGGCGCGTGTGCTCTACGTCGTGGCCTGCGGCTCGCCGGCCGCCCGGAAGGTGGGCGTGCTGGTGGACCTGGCGCGGGCCGACGGCTGGGACGTCTGCGTGGTCACGACGCCGGACGGGGGCAAGTTCGTCGACACGGCCGCGCTGGCCGCGCAGACCGGACACCCGGTCCGCACCGACTACAAGAACCCGGGCGACGCGGACGTGCTGCCGCCGCCGGACGCGATCGTGGTCGCGCCGGCCACGGTCAACACGATCAACAAGTGGGCGGCCGGCATCGCGGACACGCTCGCGCTCGGGCTGCTGGTGGAGGCGTACGGCAAGGGACTGCCGATCGTTGCGATGCCGTACACCAACAAGGCGATGGCCGCGCACCCGGTGTTCCGGGAGAACATCGAACGGCTGCGGTCCTGGGGCGTGAGCGTGCTCTTCGGCGACGACGTGGTCGAGCTGCACCCGCCGGGCACCGGTGACCGCTACGTCGACCGGTTCCCGTGGGCGCTGACCCTGGACGTGCTGCGCGTCCGCCTCCCCACGGACGGCAGCCTGGCCTAGGGGCTGCCTGCCGATAGAGTTCTCGCCGTGACTTCCAGCGAGACGACCGTCGGCCGGCTGGTGGCCGCGCTCGAGGCGCGCTACCGGCCGGCCTGGGCGGAGCAGTGGGACCGCGTCGGCCTGGTGCTCGGCGACCCGGATGCGGTCGTGCGCCGGGTGCTGTGCGTGGTGGACGTGGTCGACGAGACCGTGGACGAGGCGTTCGACGTCGGCGCGGACCTGATCGTGGCGCACCACCCGCTGCTGCTCAAGGGCGTGTCGTCGGTCGCGCCGACCACGTTCAAGGGCCGGATCGTGCACCGGCTGATCAAGGGCGACATCGCGCTGTTCACGGCGCACACCAACGCGGACACGGCGAATCCCGGCGTGTCGGACGCGCTCGCCGCCCGCTTCGGCCTGCGGGATCTCCGGCCGCTCTCGCCGCGGCCGGACGACCCGGCGCTCGGCATCGGCCGGGTGGGCACGCTACCGTCCCCCGTGACGCTCGCCGAGCTGGCCGCGACGGCCGCGGATCAACTGCCGAGAACCGCCTGGGGGGTACGCGCGGCCGGCGACCCGGAGCGGATGATCCGTACCCTCGCGGTCTGCGGTGGGTCCGGCGACTCGTTCCTGGGGGCGGCGTCCGCGGCCGGTGCCGATGCATACTTGACCGCCGACCTCCGGCATCACCCCGCCGGTGAACACCTCGCCGCGGGCGGCCCGGCGCTGCTCGACGCCGCGCACTGGGCCACCGAGCGTCCCTGGTGCGACGACGTGGCCGCCTGGCTGCGCGCCGAGGCCCCGGTCGAGGTGATCGTCTCGGACCTGGACACCGACCCCTGGACGCTGCACGCGGCGTCCCCGCTCTCAACTGAACAGAAGAAGGAGCCCTCGTCGTGAAGGCCGCGCCGCAAGCCCAACGCCGTCTGCTGGATCTGCAGGCTGTCGACACCTCCCTGGCCCAGCTCGCGCACAAGCGCCGGACGCTGCCGGAGTACGCCGAGCTCGACACGCTGGCCCGTACCCTCTCCGCGCTGGAGGACGAGCGGGTGCGCGCCCAGGTCACGGTGGACGACATCGACCGCGACATCGCCCGGCTCGAGAAGGACATCGACCAGGTCCGGCTCCGCCGCAAGAAGGACGACGACCGGCTGGCCGCCGGCACCGGCCCGGCCCGCGAGCTGGAGGCGCTGCAGCACGAGGTGGCCAGCCTGACCCGCCGGCAGAGCGAGCTGGAGGACCAGGAGCTCGAGCTGATGGAGCAGCGGGAGACCGCGCAGGCCACGCTGGACGAGATCGCCGGCCGCCGCGAGGCCGCGCGTACGGCCCGCGCCGAGGCGGAGGCCCGCCGCGACGCCGCGCTGGCCGACATCGCCAAGGAGGAGGAGTTCAAGTCGCAGTCCCGGGCGCCGCTGGCCGCGGACCTGCCCGGCGACCTGGTCGCGCTCTACGACCGGCTGCGCGAGGCGAACGCCGGGCTCGGCGCCGCGCTGTTCCGGGCCGGTCGCTGCGGTGGCTGCCGCCTGGAGCTTTACGGCCAGGAGCTGCACCGGGTCAAGTCCGCACCGGCCGACGAGGTGGTGCGCTGCGAGGAGTGCGGCCGGATCATGGTGCGGACCGCGGAGTCCGGCCTGTGAGCCTGCGCGTCATCGTCGAGGCGGACGGCGGCTCGCGCGGCAACCCCGGACCGGCCGGGTACGGCGCGGTGGTGATCGAGGCCGCCACCGGTCAGGTGCTGGCCGAGCGGTTCGATTCGGTCGGCGTCGCCACGAACAACGTCGCGGAGTATTCCGGGCTGATCGCCGGGCTGGAGGCGGCCGGTGAGCTGGGCGCGACCCAGGTCGACGTGCGGATGGACTCCAAGCTGGTGGTCGAGCAGATGTCGGGCCGCTGGCAGATCAAGAACCCGGGGCTGCGGCCGCTCGCCGCCACCGCGGCCCAGCTGATCGACGGCTTCGACTCGGTGTCGTTCACCTGGATCCCCCGGGAGCGGAACAAGGCCGCGGACGCGCTGGCCAACAAGGCGATGGACGGCGGCCGCAGCGTGTCACCGCAGCCGGTGGCGGACGTCGCGGCACCGGACTCGTCCGCCAAGGCGCTCGCCCGGGAGATCGCCGCGAACGCGGCCGGCCCTGCCCGGGTCGCGGTGGCGCCGCCGAAGTCCTGGGTGCCGCCGTCGTTGACCGCGGCGACCCGGATGATCCTGGTCCGGCACGGCGAGACCGAGATGACCGCGGAGAAGCGGTACTCCGGGCGCGGTGACGTGCCGCTGTCCGCGGCCGGGCTGGACCAGGCGGCCGCGGCCGCGCGCCGGGTGGCCGCGCTCGCGCCGGACCTCGCCGCGGTGGTCACCTCGCCGCTGGCCCGCTGCACCGCGACGGCCGCGGAGATCGCACGGGCGGCCGGTGGCGTACCGGTGCTGACCGAGGCCGGGCTGATCGAGTGCGACTTCGGCGACTGGGAGGGCCACACGTTCGCCGAGGTGCGCGAGCGGTGGCCGGCCGAGATGCAGCGCTGGCTGGACTCGACCGCGGTGGCACCGCCCGGCGGCGAGTCGTTCAAGACGGTCGCGAAGCGGATCCGGGGTGCGCGGGCCGCGGTGCTGGCCGCGCACGAGGGCACCACGATCGCGGTGGTCAGCCACGTGACCCCGATCAAGATGCTGCTGCAGGACGCGCTGGCCGCGTCGGACGCGTTCCTGCACCGGCTCTATCTGGAACCGGCCGGGATCTCCATCGTGGACACCTGGCCGGACGGCAACGTCGCGGTCCGCACCGTCAACGACACCGCACACCTGGGCTGAGGGCCCGCGCCACGGGAATCCCGTGGCGCGGGCGTACGGCGTACCGTCGGACGTCTTGAGGTTCGTCGATGCCGTCCGGCGCATGCGCACGACCGTTGGCCGCTTCGTGAGCTGCGTCACTCCCAAGCCGTAATTGTCCTTTGGGTAGTCTCCCCGCGCCCGAGCGTGATCGTTGCACCGGGAGGCGGCGCGCTCCCGTCGCCTCCTGATGCACGCCATCTGCAGGAGGTAGCTACTCATGGCCGAGCCACCGACGCCCGACCCGGACATTTCCGACAATCAGGCCTCGGCGTCCGCGCCGGTCCAGGCCCGCAGCGACCGCAGCCCGTGGAACTGGCTGCTGATCCTGCCGATCCTGGTCCCGCTGACCACGCCACTGTTCAACCACGACGACCCGCGCCTGCTGGGATTCCCCGTGTTCTACTGGCTGCAGCTGGCGTTCATTCTCCTCGGCGTCACCACCACCACGATCGTCTACCGGATGACCGGGGGAGGTGCGAGCCGATGAGGGACCACATCGTCCAGATCGTCGTCTTCACGCTGCTGTTCCTGCTGGTCAGCGTGATGGGATTCGTCGCGGCCCGGTGGCGGGCCCCGCAGGACCTCAACCACCTGGACGAGTGGGGCCTCGGCGGCCGCAACTTCGGCGGGTGGATCACCTGGTTCCTGGTCGGCGGCGACCTCTACACCGCGTACACGTTCGTCGCGGTCCCGGCGCTGCTGTTCGGGGCCGGCGCGGCCGGATTCTTCGCGGTGCCGTACACGATCATCGTCTACCCGATGGTGTTCCTGGTGCTGGTCCGGCTCTGGTCGGTGTCGCACCGGCACGGCTTCGTCACGCCGGCCGACTTCGTGCGCGCCCGGTTCGCCTCACCGACGCTGGCGCTGCTGGTCGCGATCACCGGCATCGCCGCGACCATGCCGTACATCGCGCTGCAACTGGTCGGCATCGAGGCGGTGCTCAAGACCATGGGCGTGACCGGCGACTCCGCGCTGGCCCGGCACGCGCCGATCATAGTGGCGTTCGCGATCCTGGCCGCCTACACCTATCAGTCCGGCCTGCGCGCACCCGCGCTGATCGCGTTCGTCAAGGACACGCTGATCTACATAGTGATCATCGTGGCGGTGATCTACCTGCCCGCGAAACTCGGCGGCTGGGGGACCATCTTCGACGCGGCCGAGGCGAAATTCGCCGCGTCGCCCGCACCCAACGACGGGATCACGCTCAACGCCAACAACCAGCTGCAGTACATCACGCTGGCGCTCGGCTCCGCGATGGCGCTGTTCCTCTACCCGCACTCGATCACCGGCGTGCTGGCCAGCCGCGACCGGGGCGTGATCAAACGGAACATGTCCGCGCTCCCGGCGTACAGTCTGCTGCTCGGCCTGATCGCCCTGCTGGGTTTCATGGCGATCGCCGCCGAGGTCAAGCCGCTGCCCGGCGCGCGCGAGGGCACGGTGGACAGCAACACGGTCGTGCCGCTGCTGTTCGACGAGAAGTTCCCGGCGTGGTTCGCGGGCGTCGCGTTCGCCGCCGTCGGCATCGGCGCACTGGTCCCCGCGGCCATCATGTCGATCGCCGCCGCGAACCTGTTCACCCGCAACATCTACAAGGAGTACCTGCGCAAGGACGCGACACCGGCCCAGGAGGCCAACGTCTCGAAGATCACCTCGCTGGTGGTCAAGGTCGGCGCGGTCGCCTGCATCGTCTTCCTCGACCCGCAGTTCAGCATCGACCTCCAGCTCATCGGCGGCGTCATCATCCTCCAGACGCTGCCCGCCGTCGCACTCGGCCTCTACACCCGCTGGCTGCACCACGGCGCGCTGATCACGGGCTGGGTGGCCGGCATGGGGCTGGGCATGTGGATGCTCTACCAGATCCCGAACGCGGCGACCGGGCGAGCACACTTCGGCGGGTCGGCGTTCCCGCTGAAGGAGTTCGGGTTCGATACGTCGATGACGATTTACGTCGGCTTGGTCGCGGTGGCGGTCAACCTGCTGGTGGCGGTGGTCGCCACGGTGATTCTGCGGAGCATGCGGGTCGCCGAGGGCCCGGACGCCACCACCCGCGAGGACTACTTCGCCGACGCCACCCCGGCCACACCGGCTTCCGCCACCCCGGCCGCGACGACGTAGCCCCGTCTCCCGCCGCCGCGCTCCCGCGGCGGCGGGACCGGCATGCCTCAGACGCGCCGGATCACCACACCCGGCTTCGCGTCCGTGGAGGCGGAGAGATGCCCGATGTCGTCCGGGTCGCTGGTGAAGACGACGGCCCCGTGAGTGAGCGCCACCGTCACGACCACGGCATCCACGACGTCGCTCGTCCCCGCCTTTCCACACAGCGCGCCAGCGGCCTTAGCGGTCTCCACACCGATCGGAATGACGTCGCAGCTCTGCAATACCCGGCCGAGCCGGACCTGGCGCCGGGAATCGCGCCATGCCTGAGCGACGACCGGTGCGGGGACCAGAATCCGGCGACCGTCATCGAGCGCCAGGTGATGAACGGCCCACATCCGTCGCACGTCATCGTCCATCGCTATGAGGGCACCCGCGTCGTACATGTAAGGAATGATCATGCAGCCGTCGATCGGTTCGCAGCGAGCGCCTCGGCGTCTGCGGTCGCCATCTCGG
The DNA here is from genome assembly GCF_030813715.1 of Catenuloplanes indicus. Classification (NCBI taxonomy): domain Bacteria; kingdom Bacillati; phylum Actinomycetota; class Actinomycetes; order Micromonosporales; family Micromonosporaceae; genus Catenuloplanes; species Catenuloplanes indicus. Next base: position 3,012,754 of record NZ_JAUSUZ010000001.1, on the reverse strand, counting down.
CCCTCGCGGCGGCCAGTTCCTCGGGAGTGAAGACCCCCTGCTCGGCCTGCCACTCGGCGACGACCTGCCGGCCGATTCGGCGCCTGAGCTCCCACTCCGCGGCACTGGAGATCAGGCGCGAGAGGGGAACGCCGTCCTCCCGCGCCGCGGCGTTGAGCTCCTGGACCAACTCTTCCGGCAGCGTCACGGTTACCTTCCTCGTTGCCATACAAACACCATACGCCGATATGGCGTCGACGCGAACTCGCCGCCGCCGCTCACCACACGGCCGCGAATCCGCTGAGTGGTCCGTCCGGGTTTCTGGATCATGGAGATCTTCTTTTGACTCGGGGGACGAGTCGGCCTTCGGTCGAGATGACCGCAAGCGGCCCGCAGCCCGCACCCGGAGTTTCGGGGGCGGGCTGTCTCGCGGACCGGCCTGGCGTGAGGAGGGAGCGGGAGATCCTGCGCTCGGCCGCGAACGCAGATCCTCACCGGGTGCCGAACCGGTCCCGTGGCCGAACCTAATCGATTAAGGCGGTTTGCGTGGACCCTCCCACCCGATCGGGCTACGCGGACGCCGGGAGAACCGCGCCCCATAGTCACGCGAACGCCGTTCCGATCCTGGCCCTGTGCGTCATCGGATCGGATCCGGTCGGTTGGTTCATGCGCGAGACGATCGCCACCGCCCGAGGCGAAGCGAGCCAGGAAGGCGATGAGCGAGCCGGCGTGTACGCCGGATTGTGTGAGCCGCAGGCCTCTGAGCTGCTCATACACGGCTAATCCCGGGCCGTGGGCCGTCGCTGGACCGTCCCGGCGTCTCGGGCCGCCTGGAACATGTTGTCGATGGCCTTCCGCGCCCGGTCTCGCTGTCCGGCATCAGGTGGGTGTAGACCCGCAGGGTGAAGCCGGGATCGGCGTGGCCGAGGTACTCGGCGAGCGCCTTGATCGTTTCGCCGCCGTCGAGGAGCGCCGAGGCGAAGAGATGCCGGAGCGCGTGCATCCCGGTCGCCCTGGACGGGGTGATGCCGGCGCTGGCGACGGCCGGCCTCCAGATCTTCTGGTCGAAGTTGGCGCGGTCGATCGCGTGCTTCCGGTCGGTGAAGAACACCAGCGGCACAGAAACGCGGTCAGCGCTGTTCGGGTCCTCCCATGGGAGGGTGACGGTCAGCGGCGGCCGGCTGTCCATGTGCTGGCGCAAGGCGTCGGCCACTGAGCCGGCGAGAGGCACCCGCCGGTCCTTGTCGTTCTTGGGGAGCCCGAAGACGAGGCGTGAGCGAACCTTCTTGACCTGTCGCACAACGCTGATCCAGCCGTCAGCGAAGTCGATATTGTCCGGGCTGAAGCCGAAGATCTCGCCCTGCCTCAGGCCGCACCCGCCGCCGAGATCGACGATCGGTTTGTAGCGGACCGGTAGCCCGTCGCGGATTGCCGAAACCTGACTGCCGGTCCAGGGCACCACCCGGCGTGGGGTCGCGCGTGGCTTGGTCACCGACTTTGCCGAACAGGGATTCTCGGCGAGCCGGCGGTCGTCCACCGCAGCGCTGAGGATGCTGCTCAAGTGAGTGAAGATCACCGACCGGGTGGAGGCGGCAAGGGCGCTCTTGAGCGACTGGTCCCACTCGCGGACGTGCGCGGGCTTGATCGCGCCGAGCTGCCGATCGCCGAAATACGGGTAGAGGTGCTTGCGGACCCGTTGTTCTGTCGACTCACGGCTTGACTCGTCCATCGCGCGGGTCCGCAGCCAGTCCTCGGCGTAGTCCTGGAACTTAATCTGGCCGGCCTTCGGATCGATGTAGGAGCCCCGCAACTTGTCCGACTCGATGGTGACGAGGAAGGCTTCAGCGTCCTTCTTCGCCCGGTCCGGGAAGGACTTACTCGCCTCCCTGCCGTTCGGGCCGATGTACCGGACTCGGTACCGGAGACCGACGCCGTGTCGGTTTGACTTGACCCGCTTGGGCTTGCCGTCCGGACCGTCGATGGTGTTGAACCAGCGGTCTTCGATGTGTGCCATCAGGCCACCCGGTCCCGGAACCAGGCCCGTACGTCCGCCGGGTCATACCTGAGGTGCCGGCCGACTCGCCCCGCCTTCGGGCCGGCGCCGAACTTCCGCCAGCGGTACAGGGTCTCCACCGGCACCCGCAGGTACTCGGAGACCTCCTGCACCGTCCACAGCTCTGACTCGTTCCGTGCCAACGCTTCCCCCTCCCCGTCAGGCCGCCTGGTCCGTTAATGAGCCCGGTCCGCTTCCCTGTGCCGCGCGGTCTTTCGCTGCGAGGAGCTGAGAGCGCCAACGGGCGCGTTCGGAGATCGAGCGGAGGAGGCGATGGGCCAGCGGGGGTACATCGCCGTCGGTGGGCCGCGCCATGTCCCATGCGTGCCGCGCCTCCGTGCCGGGGTCGACCTGGTCGAGGCCATCGGTCACGCCGAGCAGCGCTCGTACCCATTCGCGGGTGTCCGTTTTGTGGTCGGAGAGGGTCTTGCCGGACCAGTTGCGGGAGATGAGCACGCGCCGGCCGCCGATGCCGAGGGTGGCGTGCTGGTGGACTTTGCCCTTGCAGCGGCCGGGCCGGAGCTTGCCGTGCGCGCCCTTGGGCTGGATGCCGTAGATCAGCCAGTTTGCGCACCTGTCCGTGCAAGGGGTGAGCTGGAGTTGCTGCCAGAGCCGGTCGAGGTGCGCCTTCCGCCGGTCCGTGTCCGCCGCGTGAACGTCCCCGACGTGCTTGGTGATGTACTTCGTGATGTAGCGGATGGTGCGTTCCGCGTCCTCGGTGCCGGGCATCACGCCGCGCGCGTCGACCTGGGCACCGAACCGGATGACGTGCGCCGGCTCAGCGTCCGGGTCGCTGTCGACCTCATCCAGCGCATCCGCCCACGTGGTCAGCGGCACCCGCGTCTCCGGGTCGACCCAAGCGCCCGCCTCGTCGTCCCAAAGCGGGGGCCGGTTGCGGGTGTAGCGCTGGACGCGGGGGACCGGCCACCACACCTGGTGGTAGGTGGCCGCCGCGACCGTGCGCAGCACCTCGCGTGGGATCGTGCCGCGGATGGCGAAGTGCGCATGCGGAGCGAGGCGCCGTTGCGGCTCGACGCATCCGGCGTACTGGACGTTCCAGCCGACGCACCGCCGGAGGTTCTGCCAGAACCGGTCCAGCAGCCGGGGGAAGTGGACCGCGTCCCACGCCGCCCGCGCGTAGTCGTACCGGTCCGGGTTGAGCGGCGTGCCGTCGCCGGCGACCGGGCCGTAGGAGTCGAGGGTGAGCGTCAGCCACATCGACGGCTGATACTCCGTACCGTCCGGCGCGGTGTAGACCTTCCCGACCGTGCGCTGTTCAACCTTGCGCCGGGGCAGATCCGGCGCATCCTGGCGCCGCCGGGTCGAGCGCTTCCGCCGGCCGCCCTGCTCGTCGACGACCGGGAGCCCGTCCTCGTCGGCGCTGGGGTGCGGGGGAGCGACCCGGCCGCGGAGCCCTTCGACGGTGAGCTGTTCCTCCACCTCCCGGATGGCCTCGTCGAGTACGGCGACCTGGACCTCATCGACCGTGCGGGAGGCGTGGTCGCGCTCGAACTCCAGATGCGCCCGGCGGAGGACGAGTTCGCGCTGCTCCGGGGTGGCCGGCTGCGGGCCGGGCAGTGGCTCGTCCGGCCGGTGCCAGCCCTCCCGGATCTGGGCCTGGCGGAGCTTGCGGTTGCGGCGTGCGCACGGCTGGCACTTGTCCTCCCGCGTCGCGCCGCACGGCAGGTCGATCACCTCGGTCTGGCCGGTGGCGAGATCGGTCCGGCGCATGGACACCGGCCGGGTGCAGACGCCGTACTCGTTGGCGAGATCCCGCAGCACCTCGACGGAGCGCGGGAGGAGCATCCGGGCCGCCCGCGAGCCCGGCCGAGGGGTGTTCCCAGCCGGGCGCGTGACGAGACCGGGCAGCGGTGCCACGGTCACCGGCCCACCTCCGCAGCGTCGATCCGCACGAGCGGCACCGGCCGCAGCGGCGGCCGGACAGGTGAAGTCGGTTCGTCCTGCTGCGGCTTCACCACCGTGATCTCCACATCCGGCGTCTTGTCAGCAACGTCCGGGGCATCGGAACCCGCCGCCAGCGCCGGAGCGCTGGAGAGGACAACTTTGACCAGGGCGAGAAAGGCCAGCGAGGGTACGGCGGCGACGATCCAGCCCCAGACCGAGAGTTCCGCTTCCGCGACCTGAGCGGCGAGTGAGAGCAGCGCGAAGCCGATTAGGAGCACCGCGACGAAGCCGACCTTCCGGCCGGCGCGACGCCGGGCGCGGATCTCCAGCCCGAGGTAGATCGCCATCAGCTCGATAGCGACGGCGTTGGCCCAGCCGATCCAGTCCGGCTGTCCGTGCGCCACGGTCAGATCGTGGACGTGGGTGAACGCGGCAGCGCCGGCCATGCCACCGATGGCGAGGAGGATGAGCAGCCGCGCGGCAGACTCGATCATCGGCCCACCTGGTGAAACGTGAACGCTGCGTCGAAAATCGCCCGTGCGACTGCGACGATCTGAGCGTCTACCGGGTCCGTGACGCGTGGCGCGATGGAGTCGAGTGCTCCGCACAGGAATCCGGCGACGAACGCCGATCGCTGATCGGGCGCGACCTTTTCCAGCCGAGCCCGCGCCTCTTCGAAATTGGTGGACATCATGATTACCTCCGGTGCGCGGGTACGTCGGTGCGGATGTAGTCCGGGGGAGTCCCGAGAGACGCCACCGCCTCCGACAGGCAGCGCCACAGCGACCAGGCCTCGTCGGTGGTGAGGTGCATGCGGCGCCGGCCGGAGCCGACCGCCAGGTAGACCGGGAAGTCGTCCGGCCGCTCGACATCCACGCGGACCGAGACGGCCGTGCCGCGCCCGCCCTGCTGGGCGGGGGTGCGGAGTCGATAGAAGATGCTCACTCGGTCTCACCGTCCCGGCGCTGGTGCGGGTCGAGCGCGTCCAGCAGCGCTTTGGGCAGCAGCGGCTTGGACCGGGGCCGGGGCGAAGGCCGCCGGGGTTCCGGTGCGGTCTCGCGGCCGACTTGGGCGAGGATGTCCGCTGCTTCCACCGGCGCCGGATGCGTCCCCGCCATCTCGCGGATGTGGTCGTCCGTGATGAAGGAGAACCGGACCCGCAGCGGATCGGGCGTGCCGTCGAGGATGACGTAGCCGACGCCCTTGGCCCACCGCGGCATCTGGTCCGCCCGCGCGCCCCGCGCCCGCGCGCCGTCTCCGAGGACCATGTCTACCTGTGAGTCCTCGGTCAGCCCGAGCGCGATCCGGGTCGGGAACAGGTCCCGGAACGGCAGCACCTCCTTGCGTGGGTCCTGGAGCGCGGCGACGACGAGGACGCCGACGCCCGCGCCTTGGGAGAGCAGCAGTCCGAGGGAGTTCGCGATCCGCTTTTTAAGATCACCGTCCTGGAGGTACGCCGTGAGCGCGGCCATCTCGTCGATGACGACCACGACCAGCGGGTCCGCGCTGGTCGGCGTGTGGACTCGGACGACGCCGGCGAGCCGCTGCTGTCGCTCGCGCATCACGGCTACGGCCTCGTCGAGCAGGTCCGCCATGGCCTCGAAAGACTCGCTCGCGAACCGGGCGAACAGCGGCCGGCCCATGGCGAACTCCATGCCGCCCTTCGGATCGATCACCCACAGCCGCACCAGCCCGGACGCGATCCCGCCGGACAGCGCCCGAACCAGCGACCACAGCACCGAGCCCTTGCCCCGCCGCGTCGCGCCACCGATCAGCACGTGCGTGGCGAGCAGGTGCAAGCACCAGATCCGCAGGTCTTCCCGCCGCGCCAGCGGCAGCGCGGTGAAGTCGGGAACCTCCGGAGCGGGGAACGGCGCCACGATCGAGCGGAGCGCATCCGTGCGCACCAGGACCAGGTAGACCACGGTCGGCCGGTCGCGGAACCGGACCCGGTCAACGAGCCGCCACGCCCACGCGTACCGACCGGATCGATTCGGCGGGTCCTCCAGGCGCTCGGCGTAGACACGTCCGTGCCGCCGGCCGAACGCGTACGCCAACTTCTCGGTGACCTTCTGGAACTCGGACGGGCTTTGCCCGCGCAGCATCCGGATGGTCACGATGTCCAGCGCCTCGTCGCAGCGCACCGACAACAGACCGGGCACGACCGGCCGATGATCGAACGTCTTCGCCAGTCCGCACAGCGTCATCGCCTCACGCCAGGCCCGCCGGTAGACGACGATCTGCCGCCACCACCCCAGCACCGGCCCGCCACACCACAGCCACCACGACGCCGGATGCCGCCACCGCCACACTGCCGAGGCCGCCAGGCCCAGCACAACCGGTGTAAGTAGCCCGGACCAGCCGAACTCCGACCGCACCCACACCGCGCCGACGACCACAGCCACAGTCCGGGGACGGCGAAGGAACCACCACGCCGCCCGACCGACCCAGCGAGCGAGCACGCCGAGCAGGCTCACCCACCACGGGATCGTCAGTCGGTTGCGCCGCAGAACCATCACGTCCCCGGACCGGGTCACCACGACTTCACCGCGGGGCTGCATCACCGTGCACCACCCGTCGCGGTGAACCGGCCCAGCGCGTCCCGCGGCCGGGGGAATGGGATGACAAGCTGGCCGGAGCAGCAAGCGCAGCGCTGCTCGCCGTCATCCACCGGAGTGAACGGGTTCTTGCAGTCGAGACACCGGGGCCGCGCCGTGGACGCGGCCCGCCTACTCTTGGACACGTCGGAACCTCTCTCCGCCAGGAGGGAAAAGGGGGAAGACGAAGAGGGCGGGGCTGCGTCCGCCAAGACCAGTCAGCCCCGCCCACTGCTCAATCAGGCCGCCGCCGAGACAGCCGCCGGCGACTCCACCGCGTCCGGAGCGACCAGCGCGCCCGCCCGGATCGACCAGGCCTGACGCGCCCGGCACTTGTGCGGCTTCCGCTCGCCCTTGCAACCCATCGCGTCCGTGTACGGCGTCACCGTCATGTCCGTGAAGCCGACCGGCGTCACCGTGATCCCGCCCGGCAGCTTGATCCCCGGCGGAGGCACCGGCTGGTGATCCGCCGCGATCTTGACCTTGACCTCCGTCGACCGGCCGAACTTCCCGGCCTCCGGGTCCTGATCCATCACCTTCACCACCCACAGCCGCACGCCGTTCTCGTCGCGCGCCTGGTTGTCCTCCTCCCTGATCCGGTCGAAGTCAACGACCTTGTCCACGCTCAGAAACAGCGCCCCAGCAGGGAAGATGTACTCAAACGCCGCCGGAATCCTGATCGAGTTCGGAACCACGAAGCCCATCTCCTTAACTCATCGAGACATCAACTCGTATGAGTAAGTGTCCGCTCGCCTGCGGCTCATAGCAACTCGTATTGTCGAGTGGTTGAGTGACCTTAATCACTGTATGTCGATGGAGTGGTGGTGTCGAACGCGCACAGGGGAACGGCCCACGCCCTAGAGGAGGTCGGGCGTGGGCCGCATGGCGTTCCGGCACGGACGGGCGCAGGAGTGCCGAGCGTGCTTGCGCTCAGCTACCGCTCCAACTAGCGAGCGCAGTACCTACCGCCCGCTTCCGGTCGTGCGGTCCGCGCGGATAAACTTAATCGACCAAGATGGTTCGTGTCGCTCCCCCTGCCCCGATCGGGTTACGCGGCCAGCTCAGCGAACGTCGCTCTGAAGTCCAGGAGTGCCGACAACTCGTCAACGAGCGCGTCATGCTGGCCGGCCGTGATCGGTGGCCAGGCGAGAACCTCGTCGCAGTCGTTCAAGTCGATGAACGTGGACGGCAGATTCGTGGTGTGATGCCTGCCGTGTATCAGCCGCGCGGAGACGGTGCTGCCGCTGTGCGGAAGGCTTGCCACCAGCTCGCGCGACCGGTGCGGTTCGCCTTCCCGTTCCTGCTGCGCACACCAGCCGGGATGGTCGCCGCCCGCAATCAGCCCGCGGCCGGCTGAGCGCAGCCGGCTCAACGCCGCCAAGATCTCTACCGTCCCGCGCGCGAGGTTCGGCAGCAGCGCACGCCTGTTCCGCGAGTCTCGATCCTCCGATTCCAGGATCACCAACGGGGACGTGCAGCCCTGCGCCAACATCAGCCAGCCGCGCACCGCCGTACCTTCGATGTATTCCGGCCGCACTACGAAGATGCGCGACTCGCGCTCACCGAACTCGTTGACGCGGAAGCCGCCCGCAGCGCCTCTCGGTCCTTCCATCAACTCCCCTTCTGTCGCTGAACTCCGATGGCGCAAGTTCACCGACAACCAGGAGGAAGCCGGCGGCCGACCGGTCATCGGAGGCATCCGTGAGGACCGGCCTCGTCGGCGCGCTTCGCCGAGTGATTGCCGCGTTCCGCCCGGATGACGGGGACTCGGCGACAACTCAGCGCAGCGGGAAGACGTCCTCAAGTTCGTGGCGGCTAGCCGGAAGCACCATGTCGATCGCGAGCATGGCCGCTCCGCTCGCATCGAAGATCGTCAGCAACACCGTCAGAACCGCATCCCTCTTCGGCAGTTCCAGCAGGCGGGTTTCACCAGCCGTCGAGATACGCGCGGACACCCGCTCCACCACGTGGTCGAAATCGACCGACTTTCGGACTGCCAGATGCGGAAGGAGCCCTTCACTCAGTGGGTGAAGTTCCCCCACCCCAGTTCCGGAGGCCAGCTCCACCGGCACGTAGACCGTGGACAGCTCGACCGGGCCGACGCCGTCAACCCGCATCAGTCGACGCCTCGCAATCGCGGCCGACCCGTCGCGCAATCCAAGCGCCGCCGCCGCACGAGGCGGGACAACGACTGCCCCGGCCTCCAGTACGGTGACTGCGCCGATCTCGGACGCGTCCAGGAGTGCTGCCGTGTGGGCCGGCAGGGTCCGGGTGCCGCTCGCCGGTTTGCCCCGCACGGTGCGGCCCTTGCCATGTTGGGCGTCGATCCAGCCCTGTTGCCGCATGATCTCCAGTGCCCGCACAACGGTCGGTCGGGACACGTCGAACTCGTCGATCAGCTTGGTTTCGCTGGGCAGTGTGGCGCCGACCGGGTAGGTGCCATCCTCGATCCGCTCCTGAAGCGCGTTGATGATCCGGATGTACTTCGGCGGAGTGACCTCGATCGGCACCCGACCCACCTACCTGACCTGTAGAGACGACCACTTGTCTTACCGAGTAGATAAACAGAACTTCTTACGTCCCGGCAAGCCCAAGAACGGAGCGCCTGGTCACAGCTCTCTGGTCGGCCGCTTGCCGGGCCGCCCGAGTTCCTTCCATCCGTGGTCTTCATCCGCCATCAGCTTGGTGACAACGGGGCAGGGCATCTCTTTCCCGCAGCTGCAGCGCAACCGGTCGCCGTCCTCCCACAAGCCGGTGTGCAGCGGATCCAACTCGGGCGGGTAAAGGCCGCTGCTCGCCAACGTGAGCTACGCTCGCTCGGGTGGATGCCGGCGGAGTGCATCGACCCGTATCAGTGCCTCGCGCTCCGGTCCTTCGTTGCCGCGTTCGTACAGCGGTACCCCAAGCAGCCGTACCCACTCCAGTTGGCCAACCGGCACCGACCCGGCGTCAACTCCGGTTACCCGCATACGCAACCTGCCACGGCCGTAGCAGTAGTCCGCCTCGGGAACGGTGACCACGTCCCCGACAGCTACCAGCGGCGGCGGCACCGCCTCGCCGGTCACCGCGACCGCCCCGCCCGCGGAACGGATGCGCGTCCGCGCGCCGGCGTTCGCCGGGATCGCGTGTCGCCGCAACGGCCGGAGGTACTGGCGCGGAGCCCTGCCAGCGCGAGATACCGGACACGGCACGGCGCGACAGCCCACGGTCGGCACACCACGCAGAACCCGTCCGCGCCCTGCACGTGGTCGGCCAGCAAACGCCACGACAACTGCCACATCAGTCGGTCAGCGACACTCTCCGGCGGCTCGGGTACTACGCCGGCCGCGGCGGCTGGCAGAGACGCGTCCATGGATTCGTCCTCTCTTCCGCGTGGCGGCACCGGGACGGCGAGGAACTCTCCCTCTCCCTTCTGTTGCGAGCCAGGAGGGGACGGGCGCCGTCCCGGCGCCTGATCACGAGGTGCGCTCAACACGCACCTTCGATGCCGCACCTGCCGTTACGGGTGCGGATTTGGGCAGCGCCGGGGCGGGCTCTCCTGTTTCCCGCCCCGGCGCCCAATCACGAGGCGGTCGATCAGCGCCTCGCACCCGCACCGCCCACTCGTCGCGGCTTGGGTGACGCCGAGACAGGCTCTTGCCAAACCTGCCCCGGCGCTGTTCATGAGCGATGAGCTAGGCGCCGCTCGGTGCGCCCGGTGCCTGTCCCACCGCAGTCGAGACAGTCGCGGCGGGGCATGGCCACCGAGTGCTCGGCGACCGGAAGGACTCGGAGGCTGGTGGTCAGCTTCCAGCCGCGTCCTTCACAGGCAGCGCACTTGCGGCGGGCGGCGGAACCCTCGGCTCTGCCGGGGGCACCCAGCAGCACTGCCGAAGATGCTGTGTCAGCAGTGGTTGAAGGTGCCGCGCCCTCGTCGCTCATAGAACGAGCTTGTCCGAAGCGGTGGACTAATCGAAGGACGTGATGAGGACCTAAAGAGGACTTTTGAAGGGCCTTTCGCTATGGTCCTCGTTATGAAGGCCGCCCGATGTCCATACTTGGATGACCGTAAGGACCGCTGAGTCTAGGAGGAAACCATGACCCGCCCGACTGGCAACACGCGGCTCAAGGCCGCCCGCCAGCACGCCGGCTACGCCTCCCAGCAGGCGTTCGCCGACGCCTTGACCCAGACCGCCCCACGCATTGGGCTCGGTCGTATGGAGGTCAGCGTTCGGCAGGTCCGCCGTTGGGAGTCCCCAGCGCCACCGTGGCCGCGCGCCGACCACCAGCGCCTCTTGACGCACGTACTTCAGCTCCCGATCGAGCAGCTCGGCTTCACGGCACCGTGGCAGCCCTCGGGTGCGCCGGCCTCTGAGTCACCGCCGCAGTCTGCGCCCAACTCGGTGGCCCCCGCGATGCCGCTTCCGCAGGCGACCACGTCGCTCCAGCCGGCGACCATCGGCGCCGACTACGCCAGCATCACCGTCGCGCATCGCCGTCTCTACTGGAGCGTGAAGCCGGACCACCTGCACCCCACTGTGGTCGAGCACACCCGGCTAGGCCTGCACCTGCTCACCGAAACCCACGGCATCGCCCGCCGGGTCCTCGCCACCGCGTTGGGCGAATCGCTGCTTCTGGCCGGCCGCATCGAGTTCTTCGACCTGCGTCAGCCGGAAGAGGCAGATGCTTCCTTCGTCCGCGCCCTCCAGGCCGCAGGCGAGGCAGACGACCCGATCCTTGGTGCCGCCATTCTTGCCCACGCCGCCTTCATCCCCGGCTGGTCCAACCGCCGCGACGACGCCAGTGAACGCATCCGCGCCGCCCGTGCTTATGCTCGGCGTGGCCCCGCGTCAGCCGAGTTCGTGGCCTGGATCGACGCTGTCGAAGCCGAGTGCGAGGCCCGCTGCGGTCACCCCATCGAAGGCCTGCGCGCCATCGACCACGCTGAAGCGACCCTCGCCGCCGGCTCCGACCACGAGTCGCCCGAGTGGTTCACCTGGTTCTCCCCGGTTCGTCTCGCCGCCTTCAAGGGCAACACCGAACTCAAGGCCAAGCGGTACGCCCAGGCCCGCAACACTCTGACGGCAGCGCTGGCCGCCCTCCCCGCCGCCGAGGGTAAGCAACGCACGGTCATCCTCGGAGATCTCGCAGCCGTCGAAGCCGCCGAGAAGAATCCCGAGGCCGCGTGCGCCCGCGCCGAGGAGACCCTCGATCAACTCGCTCTCACCTGGTATGCCACGGGCATGGAGCGCATACGGGAAGTCCGCCAAGCGCTCCAGCCCTGGGCCGACACCGACGCCGTTCGCCGCCTGGACGATCGTCTTTACGGCTGGCAGACCACCCTCAGCGCTCTGCGGCGTTGAACTCCGCGATGAGCCCCGGCAGCTCCGCCAGCGAATCGATCCGGAACGTCGGCAACCGCGCCGCGTCCGGATCGAGCTGCTGAATCGTCGCCCATGGCCCTCGCTTGATCAAGGCCGTCTTGAACCCCACCTCCACCGCGGGCCGGATGTCGTTGTCCAGCCGATCCCCGACATACAACGCCTCCTCCGGCCCGCAGGGCATCTCCTTCGCTACCGCCTCGAAGAACGCCGGGTCAGGCTTCGACACCCCCCAGTCATCTGATGTCGCGATTAGGTCGCTCGGGAGGTCCAAGCCACGCAGCAACCGGCCAGCACGAACCGTCTGATTCCCGGCGATGCCGACCCAGAGCCCATCAGCCCGCAGCGTGCTAAGAGTGGGCCGAACATCGGCGTAGAGATCATCTTCTCCGAACCACTCTGGCTTGCCCGCCGCTGTCCGCTTCTCTCGTTCCTCCGCTAGGTCGAAACCAGGCCGGAACACTTGAAACGTGTCGCGATAGTCGAGGCCCTGCGCGACCACCGCACCGAAGACCGCTGAGAACGTATGTCGGGGCACTCCAAGCCAGTCAGCCCAGGTCCCATACTCCCGGCCTTCGTTAACCAGGCACTCACCAACATCGAAGACGGCCGCTCGAATCATGGCGTAGAGCCTACGTCTCAACGGCCGGCGGCGTCACGTGCTTGCACTGTGGCTTCTATGGGCAGCTTCGCCTAGATAGGCCAAAATCAAACCATGCACCCAGTAACTCTCACTGGCCGCGTTGTCACGCTGCGCGAATTCCGCGAAGACGACGCTGCCGACGTGCACGCCATCGTCGGCGACGATCGGGTCACTCAGTACCTGTCCTTCGACAGTCGCACCATGGAACAATCCATCGAAATGGTGGCTGGCGCTATCGAGCGATCGAGACATCATGCGCGTAATGAATTCTATTTGGCCGTAACTCGCGGTGACGACAAGCTGATCGGGTTTACCCGACTTGCGCTCGGAGGCGTCAGGGCGGCAAAGATCGGATATGCCGTCAATGCGGATCAGTGGGGATGTGGCTACGCTACCGATTCTGTTCATATACTGATCAATTTTGGCTTCGACCAGCTTGCCCTGCGCCGAATTACTGCCGCCATAGGTCCAAACAATGCAGCGTCTTTGGCTATCGCGCGAAAAGTTGGCATGAAATATGAAGGAAGGCTTAGGGATCATGTCTTCACTAATGGCTCGTGGCGCGACTCTCTTCTCTACTCTTTGCTTTCGACCGACTAGAGTCCTGGGCATGCTGGTTGGTGACCAACCCCTGTGCTGCCGCGAGGTAGAAACGATATCGAACGTTTCTCCCACCATGAGCTGCTAGGGTTGTCATCGCAAGCCGCGCGATTTTGTACCAAAAGATTCGGGAGTGTGCTTACTTTCCCGTTATGAGCATCCAGGAATGTGGTATGCCCATCGGTGGATTCCAGGACGTAGATCACAGAGCCCTTCGCTGGCACGCCTACAAGAGCCGTCTCTGCGGGAAGCCATGGTTGCGCCTCCATGTAATGGGCGAAGAAAAGCACCATGCCCAGCTGCAAGGCCATCAACGCGAAGTCGCTGGCTCCAGGTTTGATACCGCGTCGACTCAAAAGGATGCGCCCGCCGTATTGTATTGCCGCGTATCCAAAGCAGGTCAAAACTATAAATATTGGAAGCGTGATTGCCGTAGTCAATAATAGTGCGACCGTTGGAAGTAGAAGTAGTGTCGATCGGGCGTACTGCGGCTGACTAATGGACCCCAAGAGGGTCAAGCGATTCGGAAATAGCGACTTGGCGACCACGATGGCGTAATTTATCTGATAGACCAGGCAGAAATAGAAAATTATGGCAAGAACGACAGGAGTCAAGTGGATGAAAAGTGCGGTCTGAATGTTTAAGGTCTTAACTAAAAATCGAACGGTTGTGGAGTCTCCTTCTGCGAACTGCCAGACTTGCAGAGCGGTAAGCAGGCCTGACATTAGTGGCAGAAGAACGAGCAAATCAATCCATCGTCGACGTATCGGCGCAAGAAAATAAGGGTCGTCGCCATGAGGTTGAGATGCCGCTGCATCATGTTGATCCGACACGGCTCCATTATGGTCTACGAGGGCAAGGGCTATCATCTGTCGATGTCGGCAGGGCGGTAAAGTTTCTCCTGAACACTCGTTTAGCTCGATACCGTCTGGCTAGCCTGGAACGTGGGCGGGCAATCAAGAGGGCGATACTGCCGAATTGGTCTGTTTGGGATCAAGGCGCGCCTGCGGCGCGCGGCGCGGCGAGCCCGGCCGGCGGCAAGCCGCCCCGGTTGCCTGCGGCACCGGGGCGGGAAGTCGCCGACTGCCGCCGGGAGGGCCGCGCCTATGGCGTCTGGCAAGGGCGAGGTCAAAGGCGCCTCCGGCGGGGGCCTCTGACTCCGGGGCAGCAAAAGCCGGGTGGCCTGCGGTCCGTGGCTGGTCCAGGGGGAGCCTGACTGCCCCGCCCACCGTCGACCCAGGCAGAGCCGAGCAGGCCGGCGCCGGGACCGCCAGCTTGGGTGGGTCGCTTGCGGTTCCAGCGTGGTGGCGGTCCCGGCGCCGGCCTGCACCCCGGAGGGTGGGTCGACGGCGGACGGGACAGTCAGGCAGGGGCGAGCTGCGGCTTGCGCCGCAGTCAAGGAGCCCCATACCCGCTCACTTCCGCCCCTGGAATTGCGCTCCCGCAGAAGCGCCGCGCAAGACGCTCGGGCTGGCTGCTCCTGGTCGTTCCTCTCGCGCTCATCTGCGCGGCGGGATCAATCCCGCTCACCTGGTTCGTACGCGAGACGATCGCCGCGGGCCGAGGCGAAGCCAGCCCCACGGCCGCCGTCAACGTCTACCTCTACGCGCTCCAGGCAGACAACGAGACCGGCCTTGCCCGCGTTCTCACCGAGCGTCACCGTGACGAACTGCTGAACCAGTGGCGTTCGTACTCCGACGATCTCAACCACCCCGAGCGTCCGGTAAGGCTTGAGTTCGACTTCGGTGCGTTCCGTGACCGTGACGTGCGTGCGGACCAGGCCGCCGTCACCGCCGGGGTGGCCCCGCTCTGGAGTGCCGGCGGCAACGGCTTCAACCGCATGCGAGGCGAGGCGCACCCGTGGACCTTCGAGACTCGGAAGGACTCCGGCGGATGGCGGATCTGGGCCGCAGACCTACCCGCGTGGTGCCCGACGTACCTCCGTCAAGATCTCTGTTCTTGACTGTCCACTCAGGACTTCCTGGGCCGTCTCTGGGCCGTGAGAGTGTCGTCTGGGCCGTCCCTGGGCCGTCAGATGGCGACATTTGTTGACCAAGGCTGGCCAACATCAACCGGAGAAACGGCAGCTCAGTGGCCTGATCCACTGGCTTGATCAGGAAGGCGATGAGCGAGTCGGCGTGTACGCCGGATTCTGTAGCCGGCGGCGTGCAGCCGCTGGTGGCGGTCATCCATCTAGGCCCGTCGTTGCCGGCGGGCTCGAGCGGCCTACCCGCAGGCTCGGGCGGGCAGCCCTCGAACGCCTGCGCAGGTTCCGCCTTGCGGCGGGAGCCCTTTTGGCCTTGCTCCGGGTGGGGTTTACCGAGCCACCCCGGTCGCCCGGGGTGCTGGTGGGCTCTTACCCCACCGTTTCACCCTTACCGCCATGGTGTGCCGTGGCGGCGGTCTGTTTTCTGTGGCACTGTCCCGCGGGTCGCCCCGGGTTGCCGTTAGCAACCACCCTGCCCTGTGGAGTCCGGACGTTCCTCGGCGATGACTCCGGGGAGTCATCAACGCGACCGCCCGGCCGACTCGCTCATCGCAAGCAGCATCCTACAAACCGTGGGGGGTGCTCAGTTGCGCGCGGTGGGTTTGTGTGCGGAGAGTGACACGTTCAGTCGGTGCATGAGGGTGGCGAGGGTGGCGCGGTCGGTGGCGTTCCAGTCGGCGAGGATCTGGCCGTAGAGGTCGCGGCGGGCGGCGCGGACGACGGAGACGCAGTGCAGGCCGTGCTCGGTGGGGGAGATGAGCGTGCCGCGGCCGTCGGCCGG
Organism: Catenuloplanes indicus; assembly: GCF_030813715.1. NCBI lineage: Bacteria > Bacillati > Actinomycetota > Actinomycetes > Micromonosporales > Micromonosporaceae > Catenuloplanes > Catenuloplanes indicus. Next base: position 2,996,849 of record NZ_JAUSUZ010000001.1, on the reverse strand, counting down.
GTCGGGGGAGCGGGTGACCAGGCCGGCGCGCTGCATGGCGGAGACCTGGCGGGTGATGGTGGAGCCGTCCAGGTTGAGGCGGGCGGCGAGCGCGGAGACGTTCGTGGGGCCGGCCTCGGCGAGCTGGCGGAGGATAACGTAGGCGGCGCGGTCGAGTGCGCGGTACGGCTCCACCGGGAGGGCCCGGCGGGTGGCCTCACCCATGCGCATGAGCAGCGCGATCTCGGTCTCGATGGTGCCGAGCACGTCGTCGCCGCTGTCGTCCATCGCCCCATCCTGACTGCACCGAAATCCGGAGCCCATCGTAGAGCTTCCTGAGACCTTCCTGTGAAATCCGTCGCATCAGTCGAAGGGTTGATGCGTCCTCGGGTGTGTGCCCGGTCTCGTGGGTAAAGCAGTATCCGTCACGCCGAAACGGAGGTTGGTCCGGACATGCCCCACGAACTGGTCACCCACGCCCGCCACGAGGCCGCCTACCTGGGCGGCCAGGTCCGCGAACTCCTCGCCTGGTGGATGGGGATCAGTTTCGGCGGGCTGTCGGCGACGCTCGGCCTGGTCGTCGCGCTGTGGCCGGCGACCGTGGATCTCTGGGGCGGGGTCTTCGTCGGCATGTGGCTGCTCGGCGTCGCGTTCTGCCGCGTCTCGGACCTGCTGACCGACCCGCGGGCGGCGACACCGGCCCGGCGCCTGCCCGCGAGGGTGGCCACCGCGGTCGCGTTGATCGGCGCGCTGGTGGTGCTGCGTGGACTGATCGGCGCGGGCACGCCGCTCGCGATCACGGTCACCGTCGTGCTGTCGCTGATCGCGGCCGCGGACGTCACCACCGCGACCCGGCGCGGTCTCCGTAGCCGGGTCGGCGCCCGGGCCGCGGTCTACCTGCCGGCCGCGCTGGCCGCCGGTGCGGGTGCGCTCGCCGGTCACCTGCCCGCGGCCACGGTCGCGGTGGCCGCGCTCGCGGTCGGCATCGTCGAGGCCGCGACGGCCGCGACCACCGGCATGAAGAGCCTCCGCTGGCACGCGGCCGCCCGCGACGCCGGCCTGCTCACCGGCGAGATCCGCCCGTTCCGCGAGTCCCCGGCCGAGGTGCAGCCCGAGCTCGACGGCCTCGACGCGCCGGCCGGCACGCCGGACGAATTCCCCACGAGCGCCGCACCCGTGACGGCCGCGGCGCCGGTTGCGGCCGCCGTCGCGCCGGTGAGCGGTGTCGCAACCGCTGCCGCCGCGTCCACCGAGCCGACGGCGGGCGAGCCCACTGACCCGGCGGCGGACGAGCTTGACACCCGCGTCCCGCCGACGGTGGTTACCGGCGGCACGCCGCTGAGCCGCCGCCCGGCCGGCACCACGCCGAGGTCCACCGGTCGCCCCGCCGGCCGCGCCACCGTCAACCGCCCCGCGGTCGGCCGCGCCCGGGTCGCCAACCAGGACTGAAAGACCCGAGATCCAGGACTCGCTCTTCCCGCTCCCGGCGTGGTGCGGCCCGCATGCTCCCGCGGGCAAACCCGCGGCGGCCTCCGCCGCCGCTCGGCCGCCGCGTCGGAGCCGGCATCCGAGTGGTCACCACGAACCCGCCAGTCCCGTACCGGGGCGCGGCACCGGCCGCGCCCCGGCACTCGGGCGGGTCAGCGGGCGAGGACGTACGGCTTGAGCGGTGGTTCCTCGGTCACCGGTGTTGCCGTGCTCAGGTTGGCGACGATCGCCGCGTTCGTCTCCGGGAACCGCCGCTCGTACGTGGCCGGGTCCACCCCGGGCATGAACGCCCGCATGCACACGTCCGCCGCCAGCCGTCCCGGGCGTGCCGGTCCGTCGTGCCGGACCGCGTCCATCACCAGCGCGTAGGCGACCGGATCCGCCGTGCCCAGCCCGACGTGCTCGACCGTGTTCGCCGGGCAGACGTCCTGCACGACGACGTTCGTGACCGAGCGGCCGCGCAGCGCGGCCGTGGAGACCGGCGTGACGTACTGGTCGTAGCGGGTGGCGATGGTGGTCTAGGAGATGCCCGGGAACGTCTCACGGCCGGAGTCGACCGCCTCGATCAGCGCCGCGGTCGTGCGCATCTGCAGCAGCGCGGCCGGCCCGGGCGTACCCGGCGGGAAGTTCCGGTCGTTGCCCGTGCTGCCGTGGTGCGGTGAGCCGAGCGAGACGTGGTCGGCGACCATCGCCCGGGTGTCCGGCCAGAACCGCAGCGCGAAGCGGGCGTCCAACCCGCCCTGGCTGTGCCCGGCGATCGCGATCCGGCGCCCGCTGACCGCGTACGCGTGCCGGATCGCGTGCACCACGTACTCGGCCGTGATCTGGATGTCGCCGAGCGCGTAGCCGGGCGGTGTGACCGCGCACCACGGGTGGCCGGCCCTTGACAACGGCCGCCCGCTTATCGATTATCAATATATTGTTTTTCGATAAGCGGGGAGGCGGATCATGATCAACGCACAGCGGGACTGGCTCGGGGAGCTGCAGACCGCGCTCGGTGCCGGCGCCGTACTCGGCGCGCTGGCCGGCGTCGGTACGGTGATCTACGCGGGCGTGACGGACGCGGTCGAGCTGACCATCGTCACCACGGGGGAGACCGCGATCTCCGGACTGCCGGCCGGCGTGACGCGGGCGGACGGCGGCGCCGCGGACGTGGCGGTCGCGGACCCGGGCTGGGCCGAGCGGCTCGCGCACCTGGCCCAGGGCGCCCCGTCGTACCTGCTGGGGCTTCTGGTCGTCGTGTCGCTGTGGCGGATCGTGCGGGCGGCCCGGCGCACCGACCCGTTCGTCCCGGGCATCGCGGGACGGCTGCGCCGGCTGGGCCTGGTCACGCTGGTGGGCGGCCTGGTCGCGGACACGCTGGAGACGGGCTCCGGCGCGCTCGCGTCCACGCTTGTCTACGGCGAGTTCCGGGCACTGACCGTGACGTACCACTTCTGGTGGCTCCTGATCGGGTTCGGTCTTCTCGCGGTCGGCGAGGTGCTGCGGCGCGGCGCGGTGCTCCGGGCCGAGCTGGACCAGGTGGTCTGACCCGTGCCGCCGGAGGAGGAACACCGGGTCGACGTGCACATCGACGCGCTGCTCGCGGCGCGCGGCATGACGCTGACCGAGCTGGCCGACCGGGTCGGCATCACGCTGGCGAACCTGTCGATCCTGAAGAACGGGCGGGCCCGCGCGGTCCGGTTCAGCACGCTCACCGCGCTCTGCGACGCGCTCGACTGCCAGCCCGCCGACCTGTTCACGGTACGGAAAGCGCCGGGTTAGGCAGCCGATGCCGACGCGTGGGCACGTGCGGCCGCCGCAGGATCGACCCGTTGATCAGCCGGGAAGATATGGGAGTCCGCGTGTCCGCTGTAACGATGTCCCGGGAGGTCCGCCGCCGCTGGTGGTGGGTGCTGTGGAGTCTGCTGACGCTGTCGGCGCTCGCCATCGCCGCCGTCTTCGTGCCGCCGTACATGGTCGGGGGCACCACGGTGCCGGGCCTCAACCGGTCGATCCCGGGCTACTACGTCAGCCTGGTGATCCACGCGATGCCGGCCGGGCTCGCGCTGGTCATCGGCCCGTTCCAGTTCGTGACGCCGCTGCGGGTGCGCTTCCCGCGGGCGCACCGGATCGCCGGGCGGGTGTACCTGATCTCCGTGCTGATCGCGTCGCTGGCGGCCGTCTACTCCTCGGTGGTGACCGAGAGCGGCCTGACGCTGCAGGTCGCGTTCTTCATGCTGATCGCGGCGTGGCTCTACACCGGCGTGATGGCGTACCGCACGATCCGGCGCGGCGAGGTGCAGCTGCACCGGATCTGGATGGTCCGCAACTACGCGCTCACGTTCGCCGCGGTGACGCTGCGGCTCTACCAGCTGATCGGGCTGCAGCTGATGGACCCGATGGGCTGGGAGTACCCGCAGATCTACGCGTCCAGCGCGTGGGCGTCGCTGTTCGGCAACGCGATCATCGCGGAGTACTTCATCGTCCAGCGCATGCTCGCGCCAGTGGCCCGGCGCAAGCGGCTGGAGAACGTCGCGCAGTAGCGCTAGATGTTCTGCTCACGGATGGCCGCCGCGCGGGGCAGCGCGGCCGGGACCGGGTGCTCGTACCGGCGGACCAGCGCCACGATGCCGGCCAGGACCAGCGCGAGCACCGGGTACCAGGCGAGACGGGAGAGGACCCAGCCGGCGTCCGCGGGCACGTCACCGAGGCCGGGCAGCGTGCCGAGCCGGCGGGCCAGCTCGGAGACGCCGACCAGCGCCACGTGGTGCCAGCAGAACACGCTCATCGCGCTCAGGTTCAGCACGGTCACCGCGGCCCAGACCCTGGGGCGGTGCAGGAACCGCTCGATCCGGTCGCGCAGCAGCAGCGCGGCGCCGGCCTGGATCGCGGCCAGCGCCGGAACCAGCAGCGACGGCGGGTTGGAGTTGGAGCGGACGGCGCCGGGCACGCTGACGATGCTCACCGGGTAGTCCAGCACCGCGATCAGCACCACGAACACGGTCAGGCCGCCCACCAGCAGACCGGCCGCGACGCGCCGGTCGACCCGCCCGGCCGACCAGGCGATACCGAGCTGGTACGCGAAGCACCAGGCCGGCAGCACGCTGAGGTATCCGACCGCGGCCGGTTCGGCGGCCGGGCCGAAGCGGAGCAGGTCCACCACGGCGACGGCCGCGGCGAACGCCAGCACCGCGCGCAGACCGGCGTGCCGGTCGAGCCGGAGCAACCGCGGCGTCAGCGCGGTGATCACCGCGTACACGGCCATGAACCACAGCGGCTGCACGAACAGCACCGCGGTGTTCCACGCGGTGCCGGCGCCGATCACGCCGAGCATCCGCAGCGGCGGCAGCGCCACGGCCAGGATCACCGTGGCGGCGAGGACCGGCCGGCCGATCCGCCACAGCCGGCGGCGTACCCACCCGGTGTCCGTCTCGCCGGCCGCCCGTGCACGGCGCAGCCCCTGCGCGCTCGTGTAGCCGCCGACCAGGAAGAACAGCCCCAGCATCTGCAGGAACCAGGTGGCCGGCTGCAACCACTCCAGGTGCCGCAGTGGGCTGTCGATCCGCAGGTCACCGGCCGGCGTCGCGACCAGCGCGCCGACCAGCCAGTGCCCGCCGACCACGCCCAGGATGGCCAGGGCGCGCAGCCCGTCGATGAATCGGTCTCGCTGTCGCATGGCGTCGACGCTATGGGCGACGACGAGCAAGATCGATGGAGCTGGCACCCGAACCTGGGGTAGGGAGAACCCCCTGGGCTCAGCGCACGCCCGCGACCGCGGCGTCCTGCGCGCCGCGCCAGATCAGCCCGGCCTCGGTGAAACCGGCGTCGCGCAGCGCCCGCACGTGCCAGGACGCCGGCGGCAGCCACTCCTGGTGGTGGTCGCCCGGGAAGAGCCGGTTGCGCTCCTCGACCAGCGGCGCCAGCGTCGGGTCCGTCCCCGCGTGCTCCCACCAGGCGCTCCAGGACAGCACGGCACCGGCCGCGTAGCGCGCCTCGCGGCGGGCGTCGGCGCGGTCGCCGAGCCGCTTGGACAGCTCGGGCAGGCCGTCGTCCGGCATGTAGTCCGCGTTGACCAGGATGCCGCCCGGCCGCAGCACGGTGCGGATTTCCGCGTACAGCGCGGTCAGCCGCTCCGGCGTCAGCCAGTGCAGCGCGGTCGCGGCCAGCACCGCGTCGTAGTCCCGGTGCGGCAACGCTGCCGTCCACTTCGGCGTGAGGAGGTCGGCGGTGACGACGGTGGACCGCTCGTCCAGCGTGGCGCGCGCGATGGTCAGCGTCACCGGGTCCAGGTCGAGCAACGTCGTGTTCGCCTGGGGGAACCGGCGCTGGGCGCGCAGCGAGATGGAACCGGTGCCGCCGGCCAGGTCGAGGATGCGCGGCGCCGGCCACTCGGTGACCGCCTCCACCGCGTCCAGCATCGCGGCGAACCGCTCCTCACGGTCGGGGAGGTAGGCCTCCTGCTGGCGGTCCCAGCTCTCCTGCCAGGCCGGGCCGTTGAACGTGTAAGGAGTCATGACGGTCAGACTAGTTACCGCTGAACGTCCTGTCGACAGCGTTGGGAGTTCCGAAACGCACCGGTACGCCCGGGGAGTAGAGCACGCTGGCCGGCGCTCCGGAGATCGACGGGAAGCCGGCCGCCGCGACCAGGTCGTCGTCGAGTTCCAGTAGTTCCGCGCGGTGCAGTGGCCACTGCGGATGCACGTTCGGCAGATGGAGCGTGCGGCCGAACGCGTCCACGTGCAGGCCCCAGCGCGCGGACAGGAAGTGCTCCAGCGGCGTCGGCTCCGCGATCGGCTCGCCGGCCCGCACCACCATCCGGCTGCGCGGGCGCCCGGGGCCGGGCCGGCGGCGGTGGTTGGTGTACGTGAACACGTCACCGTCGCGGCGCAGCGACATCCGCGACCACTTGTACGGCAGCCGGAACACCGCCCGCGCGACCAGCACCGGCAGCAGCCGTGCCGCGTCCAGCGAGCGGAACACCACGGCGCGGCGGCCCTGCCCGTCCACGGAGTAGAGCCGCACGTTCGTCTCGCAGAACGTGCCCAGGTACGGCAGGCCGGGGCCGCTCAGCGGGCCGAGCCCGATCATCATGAAACCGATCAGGCCGACGTACGCGACGCCGTCGAACGTGTCCGGCTCGGTGCCCGGCGGCAGGAACGGCCGGACCTCGGCCGGGTCCACCGGCCAGTGCAGGAACGACAGGTCGTGCCACCGCTGCACCAGGATCGAGTGCCGGACGGCACGCGGGCTGGTGTACGTGACCTCCTCGGGCGTCACGCGGCCTCCTCTCCCAATGCGGCGTCGATCAGCGTCACCGCGGCCGCGCGGGCGTGTCCGGCCGCCGCGTTCGTCCCGGCGATCGCGGCCGTGGTCTGCGCGCCCTCGGACAGGATGGCGAGCTGCGGGGCCAGCCACGCGGGTGCGCCGGCCGCCGCGCACAGCTCCGCGAGACGCGCCTGGCACTCGGCCTTGTGTGCCCGGACGATCTCCGCGACGCGCGGCGAGGCCGTACCGAGTTCGCCGAACGCGTTGATGAAGAGACAGCCGCGGAAGTCATCCTCGTCGAACCAGTGGGCGAGCACGTCGTAAACGGCCAGAAGCCGGCCGCGCGTGGTCGGCGTGCCGTTGACCGCGTCGTCGAAGCGCCGTGTCCACCGCTCGTGGCGGCGCCGCAGTACGGCCTCGACGATCGCCTCCTTCGCTGGGAACAGCCGGTAGAGGCGCTTGAGCGGCACGCCGGACTCGGTGCGCAACGCGTCCATGCCCACGGCCTGGATGCCGCGGGTGTAGTACAGCCGGTCGGCGGCGTTCAGTACGAGTTCGCGCACTTCGTCGTCGGTCGGTGCCATCGTCCCTCCTACGTGTGGTCCGTCTCACTCCGCCTCGGGTGGCAGTGAGAACGTGCGTTCTCTAGAGTACGTGACAGAGCCGAGAACGACCGTTCTCCGCACTGAGGGATTCGGAGAGAGCGATGCCGTACATCACCGTCGATTCCGAGAACAGCACCGACGTCGACCTGTACTACGAGGACCACGGCACCGGGCAGCCGGTCGTGCTGATCCACGGCTACCCGCTCGACGGCCACTCCTGGGAGAAGCAGTCCGCGGTGCTGCTCGAGGCGGGTTACCGGGTCATCACGTACGACCGCCGCGGCTTCGGCCAGTCCAGCCAGCCCACCACCGGCTACGACTACGACACGTTCGCCGCGGACCTGAACACCGTGCTGGAGAAGCTCGACCTGAACGACGTGGTCCTGGTCGGCTTCTCGATGGGCACCGGCGAGGTCGGCCGCTACCTCAGTCGGTACGGCTCGGCGCGCGTCGCCAAGGCCGCGTTCCTCGCGTCGCTGGAGCCGTTCCTGCTGAAGACCGAGGACAACGAGCCCGGCGTGCCCGGCGAGGTCTTCGACGGCATCCTCGCGGCCGTGAAGGCGGACCGGTACAAGTACTTCACCGACTTCTACCGCGACTTCTACAACACCGACGAGAACCTCGGCACCCGGCTCTCCGAGGAGGCGCTGCGCAACAGCTGGAACGTGGCGGCGGGCGCGTCCTGGTTCGCGTCCAGCGCGGTCGTCCCGTCCTGGCTCACCGACTTCCGCGACGACATCCCGAAGATCGACGTTCCGGCGCTCATCCTGCACGGTACCGGCGACCGGATCCTGCCGGTGGACGCGACCGCGCGCGAGTTCCGCAAGCGGCTGCCGGAGGCCACCTACGTCGAGATCGAGGGCGCGCCGCACGGTCTGCTCTGGACGCACGCGGACGAGGTGAACGAGGCGCTGCTCGCCTTCCTGCGCTCCTGATCCACCGCATGACGAAGGGGGTACGGCTCGCGCCGTACCCCCTCGGCAATTCGTAGGTCTTTTTTAAGCGGTCTTCGCCCGGCGGAACGGGCGGCGCAGCACCAGCGTGGTGCCCACGACGAACGCCAGACCCGCGATCAGCGCCGGCACCAGCCCGCCGGCGACCCCGATGATCGGCACGACCGCCCACATGAGCGCGATGCCGGCCAGGGCGCCGATGCCCGGGCGATTGCCACGCGTGGCTCGCATCCGCGCCACGAAGGCCGGATCCGTGAGGACCAGATGTTCCTCGATCTCGGTGAGCCGGCGGTTGTCCTCCTGACTGAGCATGCTGGCCGCCTTCCTGTTGCGCCGTCCCGACCTTCCCGACACGTTCTTGACGCCGGAACGGTTGGGCCTCGATACCCCACTGTGTCGCAGATCATGCCGTTCGCGCCAACGCGGTGCACATCGCGAAAGCCGGGGCCCGGAGTCGACTCTGTCATCCGATGGGGTGGCTTCGCCGCCGGTTGCCGCGACTCGGCCCGAGACGGCCCGTCCGCCTCTACCGTGGAGGCGAACCGGCTATTTGCGCGAATCGGTAGCGCATGGCCGCTTTGCGGTGCACAGTGATGTCATGAGCGACAGTGTCGGCCGCTTCTTCTGGTGCATACGGCACAACCGGGTCGAAACCGAGCCCGACCTGTGCCCGGCCAAACACCGGATCGGCCCCTTCGCCTCCGCGGACGACGCCTCGCACGCCCTGGAGAAGGTCCAGGAGCGCAACGAGGCGTGGGAGGCCGAGGACGCACGCTGGACGGGGGAGCGTTAGGCCGGAACGGCAGCCGGAACCGTGCCGTAACAAGACCGCCCCGGTACGTGGTACCGGGCGCGATGGCGCATGCACAGAAGTCCCAGGGAGGACCGACCATGGCCGCAGCGAGAAAGTCCACCAGGACCTCGGCCACCACGTCTTCGCGATCGGCCCGCGACACCGATCCTTCCACCGACTCCCCGGCTCCGGACGGCGGATCCGCGGCCCGGCCCGCGCGGGGCAGGTCGTCGGGTGCCGCCGGTTCCCGCCCCGCGGGCGGAGCCACGTCCGCCTCCGGCGGCGCCGCCGGATCACGCTCGTCCGGGTCGGCCGGCGCGCGTCCGGCCCGCTCCGCACGGACGTCGAACCCCTCCGACGGTACGGACGACAGCGCGCCGATCCTGCCGGAAGCGGAGCGGACGGGCGCGATCTCGATGGGGCCGGGCACGGCCGCGGCCGCGATGCCACCGCTCGGCGAGCCACCGGAGCAGGCGGGAAAGCCGATCGCCCCGATGGAGCCGGGCGAGTCGGGTGCCGCGATGGCGGCGGACGACCGGAACGCGCCGGCCACCGGCCTGGCCCCGATGCCGTCCATCGCGGAGGCGGCCGTGACGCCGTCGCCGGAGGTCTCCGCGGTGGGCGAGCCGACGGCACCGGCGATGGGCCGGGCGACGCGGGTGCCGGCGATCGCCCGGACGACATCGCGCGGACGAAGCGCCGCCCCCAGCGGATCGGACACGCCCGGCGTCTCCGTCACCCCGGACCCGGGTGGTGCCGGGATGCTGAACGGTGTTTCGTTGCTGGGACGAAATATCCGTAAAAAGCGTGATGCTTCTGGGTCTGCCGGTGAGTCTCGCGAGTCTTCCGCCGTCGAGACCGTAAGCGGCGGCACGCGCACCGCGCGGAAGTCCGCTGCGAACCGCACCGGTTCCGGCGGCTCGGCCGCGAACGGGATCGGGCCGGGCACGGCGGGGATGTCCGCTGTCGGCGGGGCCGGTTCCGGGGGCGCGGCGCGGAAGCCGGCCACGAACGGAACCGGGGCCGTAGGCGCCGCGCGGAAGTCGGCCGAGAGCGGGATCAAGGCCACGGCGACCGCGCGGAAGGCGGCAGAACGGGCCGCGGACACCGCGACCGCCGCGTCCGCGAAGGCACGCTCGGCGGCGACGAAGATGCGGTCGGCGGGGCGGAAGGCCGCGGACAGCGCCGACGATCTCGACAGCGTGATCTCCCGATCCGCGGGCGGATCCGCCGGTCGCACGTCTCGTGCCAAGGCCTCGGTGGCCGCGTTCGACGCGGGCGATGTGCGGTCGGCGGCGGCGACGTCGCGGTCGGGTGCCCGGTCGTCCGGCGCCAAGGCCGCGTCCTTCACGGCCGGGGACGTGGAGACCGCGAAGACCCGTTCGGGCGCGGCCACGGCGGGCCGCACGAGCACCGCGACCGGCGCGGGACGGAGTGCGGCCACCGGGTCCGCGGCGCGAAAAGCCGGTGCCGGTACCGCCGCCGGGCGCGCGGCCGCGACCGCCGACGGGCCGGCGAAGGCGGGCAGGAGCACCGCGGCCGGTATCGGAACCGGGCGAACCGCGTCGGCCGGAAACGCGGCCGGTAACCGGGCGACGACGTCGGAGAAGGCCGCCGGTAGCGGCACTTTCCGGGCCGGCTCGGCCATCGGAACGACCGGCGGCCGCACCACGAAGGCCGCCACGACCGCCGGTGGCCGGGCCACGGCTGGGACGACCAAGTCCGTAGCGATGGGTGCGGGAATCGGCCGGGCCGCGGCGGGGACGAAGGCGGCCGAGTCCGCCGCGCCGGCCACCGGGACCGGCCGGGCCGCCGCTGGGACGACGAAGGCGATCAAGTCTGTCGGGACGGGCGCCGGGACCGGCCGAGCTGCCGCGGGGGCGGCCAAGTCTGCCGCGACGGGTACTGGCGCCGGACGGGCTGCTGCGGGGGCGACTCGGGCGGCGAAGTCGGCCGCGCCGGGCGCCGGGACCGGGCGGGCTGCCGGGATGACCAGGGCAGCGAAGCCGGCCGGGATGGGTGCCGGTGCAGGCCGGGCCGCCGGTGGGGCGGCGAAGTCGGCTGGAGCCGGGATCGGCGCGGGCCGGGCCGCGGCGGCAGGTGACGCGGCCGGGGTCACGTCGCGCGGCACAGGGAAGGCGGTGCCGCCTGGCAACGCGGCCGGTGCGCGGGTGACCAAGGCGAGTAAGGCCGCCGGGACCGGAACCGGCGCGGGCCGGGCCGCCGCGGCGGCCAACGCGCCGGGAATGAAGGCGGTCAAGAGCACCGGTGCCGGAACCGCGGCGGGACGGAAAGCGGCGGCCGCCAACGCGGCGAGCACCCGAACCGCGAAACCGGCCAAGACCACCACCGCCGCGGGAACGGTCAAGGCGGTCGGTACGGCGAAGGCGGTCGGTACGGCGAAGGCGGTCAAGGCGGCCGGGACGAATGCCGGCCGAACCGGAGGAAAGGCCACCACGGCAGCGACCAGAGCGACGAAAGCGGCCAAAGCCGCCGCCGGCACGGGCCGGACCGAGTCCATGGCGGGTACCGGCAACGCGAGGACGACCACCGGCGGGACCCGGGGTGCCGCGAAGCAGGTGACCGCCGGCGGACGGTCGCGGAAGGCGGTTCCGGCGGAGTCGGGCACGACTCCGGCGTCCCGGGCGGTGACGGTTCCGGCGGCCAGGGCCGCGGGAGCGAAGGCCGCCGCCAGGACCGCGGCGACTCGCGAGGTGGCAACCAAGATCTCGGCGGCGGGTCCGGTGGCGAAGAAGCGGACCACGGCGACCCGTGCGACCGCCTCCGGCGCCGCGGCGGGTCGGTCAGCCGCTACCGGAACAACCGCCGACAAGGTCACCCCCGCCAAGGCCGCCGCCGCGAAGAACGCCGTGGCGAAGTCGCCGGTCAAGCGCAACACGGCCGCCGAGGCCACCCCGGGTAAGGCCGCACCCGGGAAGAACGCGGTGGCGAAGTCGCCCGCGAGCCGGAACATGGCTGGCGAGGCCACGCCGGGCAAGGCCGCGGCGAGCAAGGTGACAGCAAGCGAGACCTCGCCGGGCAGGGCCGCGGCGGACAAGGTGACGCCGGGGACGGTGGCTGCCGCGAAGAAGGCGGTTGTGAGGTCGTCCGGAGACGGTGCCGTACCGAGCCGGACCGGAGACAAGGTGACGCCGGCCAAGGCGGCCGCGGGCCGGAACGCGGTGGCCGCGTCGCCGGGCAAGGCTGTCTCCGCCACACAACGGCCGGCGGCCAAGCCGTCTGCGGCCAGACCGGCTGCCGCGGCCAAGCCGGCTTCGGCCAGGCCGGCCGCGCCCCGGAAAGCCGAAGCCCGGAAGACCGCGGCCGGCACGGCGCCCGGTATCAAGGCGACCGGCCGTACCGCGGCGGCCGCGGCCGGCGGCGCCGCGACCAGCAAGCCCGCGACGAAGTCCGGACCGGCCGGCACCGCAGCGGCCCGTTCCGGCATCGTGCGGACACCGGCCGTCGCGGCGGCCGCGCCGGTGAAGCGCAGCCGTTCGGCCGGGGCCTGACCGGTTCGGGAGCGAACGCGCCGCTCAGGATCGCCACCGCGGCGGCCCTGAGCGGGCTCGCGTCAGTCGAACGTGTGCTCGCCGGCCGGGAACTCGCCGCCGCGGACCTCGTCCGCGAACGCGCGGGTCGCGCGGGTCAGTTCGCCGGCCAGGTCGGCGTAGCGCTTGACGAAGCGTGGTGCCTTGCCGGTGCGCAGGCCGGCCATGTCCTGCCAGACCAGCACCTGTGCGTCCGTGTCGGGGCCGGCGCCGATGCCCACGGTCGGGATCTCCAGCTCGTGCGTGACGCGCTTGGCGACCTCGCCCGGCACCATCTCCAGCACGACCGCGAACGCGCCCGCCTCGGCGACCGCCCGCGCGTCCGCGAGCAGGCGGTCGGCGTCCTCGCCGCGGCCCTGGACGCGGTAGCCGCCGATCACGTGCTCGCTCTGCGGTGTGAAACCGATGTGCGCCATCACCGGGATGCCGGCACCGGTGATCGCGGCTATCTGCGCGGCGACGCGGGTGCCGCCCTCCAGCTTGACCGCGTGCGCGCCGCCTTCCTTCATGAACCGCACCGCGGTGCGCAGCGCCTGGGTCGGTCCCTCCTCGTAGGAGCCGAACGGCAGGTCGGCGACGACGAGCGCGCCGCTGGTCGCACGGACCACGGCCCGGACCAGCGGGAGGAGGTCGTCGACCGTGACCGGGACGGTGGTCTCGTACCCGAAGACGTTGTTCGCGGCGGAGTCGCCGACCAGCAGCACCGGGATGCCGGCCTGGTCGAAGATGGCGGCGGTGTACTGGTCGTACGAGGTCAGCATGGGCCAGCGTTCGCCGCGCTGCTTCGCGGCGATCAGATCCCGCGTACGGACGCGTCGGCTGGCGGCGATGCCGTACAGCGTGGGGATGTCCTCGGTCATCGGAAGTCTCCTCTCACCTCGAGGCCGCGCTCGCGGTCCCCGGGCTCCTAGCGGAATCGTCCCACCGGGAGCGCCGGGTCCGGAGAGGTAGTGGAAGATTTCACACGAGTTACGAACTTCTTTCACTGAATCGGTTCGTGATCGGCAGGCGTCGATCCCTTCCGAACGCCTTGATTGAGATTTTGGTGCCGGGGGCGGACTGCCGGCGCTTGTACTCCGCGATGTCGACCAGGCGGAGCGTGCGATCGACGACCGCGGGGTCGTGGCCGGCCGCGACCAGGCCGTCCCGGCCCAGGTCGCCGTCCACGTAGCCGGCCAGGATCGCGTCCAGCACCTCGTAGTCCGGCAGCGAGTCGGAGTCGAGCTGGCCCGGGCGCAGCTCCGCGCTCGGCGGCTTGGAGATCGAGTTCTCCGGGATCGGCGGCGTCTCGCCGCGGCGCAGCGCCTCCTCGTTGCGCCAGCGGGCCAGCTTCCAGACCAGCGTCTTCGGCACGTCCTTGATCGGGTTGAAACCGCCGACCGAGTCGCCGTAGAGCGTGGAGTAGCCGACCGCCAGCTCGCTCTTGTTGCCGGTGGTCAGCACCAGGTGGCCCTCCTGGTTGGAGAGCGCCATCAGCGTGATGCCGCGCACCCGGGCCTGGAGGTTCTCCACCGCGAGCCCGGAGAGCGTGAGGTTGGCCAGGAACGCGTCCACCATCGGCGCGATCGGCTGCACCCGGTAGTCCACGCCCTGTCGTTTGGCCAGGTCGGCCGCGTCGTCCCGGGAGTGCTCGGAGCTGAACTCGCTGGGCATCGAGACGCCGGTGACGCGCCGGCCGCCGAGCGCGTCGGCCGCGATCGTGGCGACCACGGCCGAGTCGATGCCGCCGGAGAGGCCCAGCACCACGGACGGGAAGCCGTTCTTCTCCACGTAGTCGCGCAGGCCGAGGACCAGCGCGCGCCAGATCTCCTCCTCCGCGACGCACCGCTCCACGATGCCGCCCTCCAGGCCGGTGCCGTCCAGCGGCGGGGCGGTGTCCGAGACGACGGCACGCACGATGCCCATCTCGGCGCGGCCGGCGCCGGTGACCTCGCCGCCGGGCGCCTCGCCGGATGCGGCCGGCCGGGGCGCGGTCCCGGGTGCGGCGGCGGGCGCGGAGCCGGCCGCGGGCAGCTCCAGGTCGTGGATCAGCATGGTCTCGGTGAACTGCGGCGCGCGGGCCAGTAGCGTGCCGTCCGCGGCCACGATCATCGAGTCGCCGTCGAAGACCAGCTCGTCCTGGCCGCCGACCATGTTCACGTAGGCCACGGTGGCGCCGGCCTCGGCCGCGCGGCGCTGCACCAGCGGCAGCCGCACGTCGTCCTTGTCCAGCTCGTACGGCGAGCCGTTGATGTTGACGACCAGCCCGACGCCGGCCTCCCGGGCGACCGCGAACGGGCCGCCGGCCTGCCAGATGTCCTCGCAGATGGTGAGCGCCACGTCCACGCCGGCGATCCGCGCCACGGTCAGGTCGTCGCCGGAGACGAAGTAGCGGTCCTCGTCGAAGACGCCGTAGTTCGGCAGGTGGTGCTTGAAGTAGCGGGTGACGACCGTGCCGCCGTGCAGCACGGCGGACGCGTTGCGCGGGCCGCGGCCGGGCGTGGCGTCCGCGCGGATCCGGGCCGGGCCGTCCGCGTCCAGGTAGCCCACCACCACCGGCAGCTCGCCGAGACCGTCCGCGGCCAGGCCGGCGGCGAGCGCGTCGAGTGCGGCGCGGGACGCGGCCACGAACGACTCGCGGTAGACCAGGTCCTCGACCGGGTAGCCGGTCAGCATCATCTCCGGGAACGCCACCAGGTGGGCGCCGGAGTCGGCGGCGGCGCGCGTCCAGCGGCGCACCAGCGCGGCGTTTCCCGGAATGTCTCCGACGGTCGGGTTCACCTGGGCAAGCGCGAGTCGCAACGTGGGCATGTGCTCATCTTTCCCTGCCGGACCCCGGTAACGCCGCATTCGGGAGTGTTAACCGGACCACGTTTGACTCAGTCCGAGTCCATCAGGCCCTCGATCAGTTCCATCTTGTCGACCGCGAGATCGAGCGTGAGATCCGCGTCGCCGGAGTCGACCGTCCCCTCCGGGCCTACCGTGCGCAACACGGACAGCATCTGACCGACCCGGCCGACCGCGAGATACCCGGTGAGCGTCCGGTCGCCGCCGACCGCGGTGATCCGGACCGCGTACGCGCCGTCCGCGCCGCCGCTGGCCACCTCCAGCTCGCGGAGCGAGATCGTGGCCGGCGTGCCGTCCTCCAGCGTGGTCTCGAACGTCCGGCAGTCCGCGACCGACGTGCGGATCGCGTCGTACGCGGCCACCGCGCCGTCGTCCGCGAACATCGACAGCGTCTGCCGCAGCCGGGGCAGCAGCGGCAGGGCCGGCGCGCGCCCACCCGTACCGCCGCCGGAGGGGCTGAGGTCCGTCATGGCCTGATCGGTGAGCTCGAGGCCGGTCGGCACCAGCTCCCACGGCGCGTCGAACAGCGTGCGGCAGCGCTCCGCGCGCGCGACCGGGGCGGACGGTACGGCGGTGGGCGGCTCGGCGGGCTCCGGCGGGCGAGTGGCCGTGGTCACCGTCGTCGACGGCGTCGGCGCGGGCGTGAAGCGCTCGCCCAGGTCCGCGCGGGACAGCAGCGCGCGGGTCAGCTCGGGCTGGTTGCCGGTGAGCGGCGTGCCCGGCCGGGCGGACTCGGCGGCGCGCGGCGGCGGCCGTTCGTCCACGTGCACGCCCATCACGTTCAGCGCCAGCAGGACGGCGGCGAGCAGCAGGCCGAGCAGCAGGCCACCGGCGACCGTCAGGGGCCGCCCGCTCAGGTGTCGCATGTGCGCTCCCTCCGTCCGATTGGTACCAACGGCTGCGAGGCGGACAGGTTGCGCGCGGGGCGGCGGTATCGGCGTGTCCAAATGCTCCGTAACACGTACGAAACCGAACCGGGGGACACTGGCGCCGCTGAGCGCTCCGGTGCGGGTTGCACCGTGCGCCAGGCCGTCCGGCCCAGGTGGGCGTAAGGTCTCCAGCAGGCGGTCGGCACCCCATATCCGGCGGCCGTCCGGGACTACAGGCACGTCGTTGCGAGGGGTAAAGAGGTGGACCGACAGCAGGAGTTCGTGCTCCGTACGTTGGAAGAGCGCGACATCCGATTCGTCCGGCTCTGGTTCACGGATGTGCTGGGCACGCTGAAGAGCGTCTCGGTCGCGCCGGCCGAGCTGGAGTCCGCCTTCGAGGAGGGCATCGGCTTCGACGGCTCGGCGATCGAGGGCTTCGCCCGCGTCTTCGAGTCCGACATGGTCGCCATGCCGGACCCGACCACGTTCCAGGTGTTCCCGTTCGAGGGCGGCGTCAGCGGCGAGAGCGCGCGGATGTTCTGTGACATCCTGCTGCCGGACGGCAGCCCGTCCTGGGCCGACCCGCGCCACGTGCTGCGCCGCATGCTCTCCAAGGCCGCGGAGAAGGGCTTCACCTTCTACACGCACCCGGAGATCGAGTTCTTCCTGCTGGAGAACGGTCCGCTGGACGGCTCGTTGCCCACGCCGGTCGACACCGGCGGTTACTTCGAGCACACCACGCACGCGGTCGCGCGGGACTTCCGCCGCCAGGCCGTGCTCGCGCTGGAGCGGCTCGGCATCTCCGTCGAGTTCAGCCACCACGAGGTCGCGCCCGGCCAGCAGGAGATCGACCTGCGGTACGCGGACGCGCTCACCACGGCCGACAACATCATGACGTTCCGGCACGTGATCAAGGAGGTGGCGCTCTCGCACGGCGTGCGCGCCACGTTCATGCCGAAGCCGTTCACCGACCAGCCCGGCAGCGGCATGCACACGCACCTGTCGCTGATGGAGGGCGAGCGCAACGTCTTTCACGACGCCAGCGACCCGATGAAGCTCTCCAAGGTGGCGAAGGCGTTCATCGCCGGCCTGCTGGTGCACGCGCGGGAGTACACCGCGGTCACCAACCAGTGGGTCAACTCGTACAAGCGGCTCTTCCCGCAGCAGCTGCCGAACCAGATCACCGAGTCCCCGGCGTACGTGTGCTGGGGTCACCTCAACCGCTCCGCGCTGGTCCGCGTGCCCGCCTACGGCAAGCCGAACTCGGCCCGCGTCGAGATCCGTTCGCTGGACTCCGCGGTCAACCCGTACCTCGGCTTCGCGGTCATGCTCGGCGCCGGCCTCAAGGGCATCGAGGAGGGGTACGAGCTGCCACCGGGCGCGGAGGACGACGTGTGGTCGCTCTCCAACGACGAGCGCAAGGCGATGGGCTACGAGTCGCTGCCGGAGAACCTGTCCGAGGCGGTCGAGGCGATGGCCGGCTCGGAACTGGTCGCGGAGGTGCTCGGTGAGCACGTCTTCGACTTCTTCCTGCGCAACAAGCGCAGCGAGTGGGAGCAGTACCGGCGCGAGGTCACGCCGTACGAGCGCCAGCGCTACCTCGGCGCGCTGTAGATCGCTGAGCCCGGGCCCCGGACCGCACGGTCCGGGGCCCGGGCGCTATCCGGCCTCCGCGAGGCTGACCCGGCCCTTGCCCGTGGTCTTCGCGCGGTACATGGCGGCGTCCGCGGCCCGCAGCAGCGCCTCCAGGCCGGACACGTGCGGCTGCCGGCGGGCGAGACCGACGCTGGCGCCGATGACCGCGGGCGTGCCGGAGAGGTCGAACGGGTCGGACAGCCGCTCCACGATCCGGGCCGCCACGATCTCGTCGTCCCCGGCCGCGGCCATCCGCTCGCACAGCACGGCGAACTCGTCGCCGCCGAGCCGGGCGACCGTGTCCGACGCCCGGACGCACTGGGTGAGCCGCGTGGCCACCTGGGCCAGCAGCGCGTCGCCGGCCTGGTGGCCGAGGCCGTCGTTGACGTCCTTGAAGCCGTCCAGGTCGATGTAGATCAGCGCCATCGCCTCGCCGGAACGGTCCTGGTGCGCGATCGCGTGCCGGGCCCGCTCCTCGAACAGCACGCGGTTGGCCAGCCCGGTCAGCGGGTCGTGGAACGCCTGGTGCTCCAGCTGCGCCTCGCGGTCGCGGAGCACGCCGAGCGCGCGGTTCAGGCGCCGGTTCAGCACCAGGTTGTCCCGCGCGCTGATCAGCTGCCGCGCGGTGACCAGCGCGACCAGTGCCACGGTGAGGCAGTAGAGGAACGTGCCGGGCTCGCCGTCGCGGACCGTCACCGAGACGGACGTGACCAGCGCCAGACCCAGCGGTACGTACGGCAGCACCACCCAGCCGGGCGCGTCCTGCCGGGCGTCCGGCCGAGGGCGGCGCGGCGCGGCCACGGCGGCCAGCGCGATCAGCAGGAAGCCGCCGAACCAGCCGGTGTCGACCCAGCCGCCGGCGGTGTACGACCCGGTCACCACGAGCAGCGCGTAGACCGCGTGTGCGGCGGAGAGCGCGAGCACGCCGCAGCCGAGCAGCACCACGCTGCGCCGCATATCCGGCCGGACGTGGCCGAGCAGCAGCACGACCATGCTGAGCAGCGTGACGTTCGCGACCGGGTACGCGACGCCGACCACCCATTCCAGTGTGGTGATGTTCTCGCCGAGGATCGCCGGGCCGAGCACGAACGGCCAGGCCGTCGCCAGCACGCTGCCGGAGATGATCAGAGCGTCCAGCAGCGTCCGCCACACCCCGGCACGCCGGCTGATCAGCATCGCGGCGCCGGCCAGCACGAGCGGCCGGAACGCCAGATAACCCAGATCGGCGATCGACGGGTACGGGGACGGGCGGTGCGTGACCAGTTCGTACCAGCACCAGACGATTTGTCCACCGGCCCACGCGGCGCAGCCGGCACCGATCAGCAGCCAGCCGTACCGGGCGGGCCCGGTGGTCAACCGCGCCCGGACCAGCCCGGCCACGGCCGCGGCCAGCGGCGGGAGCGTGAGCGCGAGGTCCCCGAACGCCCGCATGCCGGTGTCCCCGGCGGGCCGGAGCGCGAGCACGGTGGCGAACGTGGCCAGCAGCGCCGCGGCCGCGAGCGTGCCGCGCCGCAGCGCCGTCATCGGTCCGCGCGAGGTCATGTGTCCAGTCGACGCCGTCCGGGGTGCGGCCGCATGCCGGTCCCGGGTGCAAATCGGGTGCCGCCGGTCCCGGCGGTGGATCGGCCGGCCCGCGGGCGGGGTCAGGACCGCCCACGGGACGGCCGTCGTCGGCGACCGGCGGGGGTGGACGCTGCCGTGGTCCACCCCCGCCGGCGCCGGAGCTACCCCCGCGGCGGGGGTTTGGGGGCCGGCGAGACGCTGGGAGGCGTGCTCGGCCTGCCGCCGGGGTAGCCGTTCTCCTCGCTGTCGCGAGAGCCCGGGGAGCCGGAGTAGTCGTCGTGACCGGACGGGCCGGCCGGCGGCTGCCAGCGGTCGCGCCGCCGGTCGTCGCAGAACCGGCCGACCCGGTCGCTGCCGCCCGCGTCGCGGACCAGATCGCGGTAGCGGGCATCGCGCAGCGCCCGGCCGCGCTGCCGGTCGTCCATGCCGCCGAGCTCGCGGCAGAGCTGGGCGGGGCCGGGCGCGTCCCGGTCCGGCCACTGGCGCCCGGCGGGCGGCGAGGGCACGGCGAGCGGCGCGGCCGGCGCCGTGGCCGGGGTGCCGGCCGAGGTCGCGGACGGCAGCGCGCGCATGGACTGCGTACGGGCCGGTGCGGGCGCCGCCGGCCTCGTCTCGCCGTTGGGTGCCGGCGCGGCCACCGTGGCCAGCGCGACGCTGCCCACACCCGCCACGGCGACCAGCCCGAACGTGGCGATCTTCGCGGTCAGCACGCGGGTCAGCACGTCGCGCGGCACGGACCGGCGGCCGTGCGGCGCCGGTGGCGCGCCTCGCGCGGCCCGGAACGCGGCCAGCGCGGCGGCCTCACCGGGCAGCTCACGGTCGGTCGGCGCGGGTGCGGAGGCGGCGGCGAGCAGCGCGTCCAGCTGGGATCGCGCTGTGAGGTCCATCTTCTCTCCGCTCATCTCACCTCCCTCAGCGCCGGGGTCGCCGAATGTGTCACCCGGTGCACCGGGCGGGCCGCCGGTGCGAGGCGTTCGGCCAGCGTCTTCAGTCCCCGGTACGCCGCCGTGCGCACCGCACCGGCACGCTTGCCGAGGATCCGCCCGGTCGCCCTCGCGTCCAGCCCGATCACCACGCGCAGCATCACAGCCTCGGCCTGGTCGCGGGGGAGTGCCGCGATCAGCGCGACCGCGGCCTCCGTGTCGAGCAGTTCGAGCGCCCGGTCGGCCGCGTCCTCGCCGGTGGTCAGCCGCGGCTCGGGCAGCGCCTCGACCGGCAGCGCGGAGACCGGGCGGCGGCGCTGCGCGCGCAGGCTGTCCATGGCGCGGTGCCGGGCGATGGTCGCGGTCCACCCGCGGAAGCCGTCCCAGTCGCCGGAGAAGCCGGCCAGGTCGCGGGCGATCTGCAGCCACGCCTCGGAGGCCACGTCCTCGGCGTCGTCGCCGGCCAGGACGCGCAGGTAGCGCAGCAGGACTGGTTGCTGGACGCGGTAGAGCAGCCGGAACGCCTCCTCGTCGCCGGACTGCGCGGCGCGCAGCGCGACGTCGAGGTCCTCCGGTTGCTGCATGCAACGCCTCCCCGCCTGATGTGTCCGGTTGCCGGACCGGAGGCCGAAGGCCCCTCATGTCCCAGCGCCGGACGGCGGGAAAGTGTTACAGCGCGGCGGGCTCCTCGTCGAGCGCGGCCGTGTAGATCGTCGGTCCGAGGCCGGCGCGCTTCGCCGCGTACATCGCGATGTCCGCGTGCTGCAGCAGCTGGCTGGCGTCCGACGCGTCGGACGGGAAGATCGAGATGCCGATGCTGCCGTGGCTGCGCAGCACCTGGCCGTCGTCCAGCACGATCGGTTCGGCGAACGCGTCCGCGATCCGCCGCGCCACCAGGAGCGCGTCGCCGGTCGTGGACAGCCGCGGCAGCAGCACCGCGAACTCGTCGCCGCCGAGCCGCGCGGCCGTGTCCGAGTCGCGGACCGCCGTCCTGAGTCGTTCCGCGACGCGTTGCAGCAGCAGGTCGCCGACCGCGTGGCCGAGCGTGTCGTTGACCTCCTTGAACCGGTTGAGGTCGATCAGCAGCAGCGCGATCCGGTCGTCGTGGCGCGCGGCCTCGCGTACCGCCCGGTCGGTCTGTTCGTGAAGGAGCAGCCGGTTCGCCAGGCCGGTGAGCGGATCGTGCAACGCCTGGTAGCGGCTCGCCTCCGCCTGCCGCTCGATCCGGCGCTGGTAGCCGACCAGCACGGCGGCCGACAGGCCCAGCGGCAGCAGCACCAGGACGATCATGACCAGCGACGCGGTACGCAGCCGGTTGTTCTGCGTCTCCGCCACCTCCAGGAACGCGGTGGTCTCCAGCCGGGTGCGATCCATCTGCGCGGTGATCTGCTTCCGCAGCGCCTGCTCGGCCAGGTCCGCCTGCGCCGCCTGCAGCTGAAGCTCCGTGGTCGCCTCGCCGTCGCCGAGCTCGATCATCCGGTGCAGCGTCGTGCCGTACGACCGGTACGCGGGCAGCACGACCGTCACCGCCTGGCGGTCGTCCGCGTCCGCGTGCGTGGACAGCCAGAGCAGGTGCGGTTCGCCACCGCCGATCACCGAGGCGAGCGGCTTGCGCCCGACGTCGCTGCCGGCCCGCAGATAGTCGCGCATCGCGTCCTGCTCCGCGTTCAGGCTCTGGAAGACCTGGCCCCACTCGTCGCTGATCTGGTTGAGCCGGCCGACGCCGGACGTGGCGCGCTGCATCACCAGGTTCGAGGCCATGGCGAGCGCGGCCAGCGCGAGCAGGCTCAGCGCCAGGCCCGCGATCGCCATCCGGGCGGCGCCGCGCCCGCCGGTGAACCGCGCCGGCATGCGGCCCACCTCCCGTACGGCTCGTGCGGCCCTGTGGGTGTCCGATCGGTCCGGCCCGGCACGGGCTGAGGCGTTCGCCTCAGCGGGCATCGGTGATCGGCCGGGGACCCGACCGGGCGCCCGCCATCAGCTGCTCGACCTGCGCGCCGAGCTGGGCGGCCCGCGCCTCCGCGGACGCCTGCCGGACGATGACCGACTCCACGTTCTCCGTGGTGACCGGCAGGCCGGGGACGTAGACCCAGCCCTCCGGCAGCGGCTCGCCGCTCTTCGCGTGCTCGGCCTGGATCCAGGCGGCGACCGCGGCCTTCAGGTAGTGCTCCGGCGAGACG
The DNA here is from genome assembly GCF_030813715.1 of Catenuloplanes indicus. Classification (NCBI taxonomy): domain Bacteria; kingdom Bacillati; phylum Actinomycetota; class Actinomycetes; order Micromonosporales; family Micromonosporaceae; genus Catenuloplanes; species Catenuloplanes indicus. The sequence goes on along the minus strand of NZ_JAUSUZ010000001.1, from coordinate 2,974,237 downwards.
ACCGCGGTGAGGTGCCCGTCGCGCACCCCGGCCAGCGACTGTGCGTCCAGGTCGAACGCGCCGGTCAGCCAGCGCCCGCCCAGCTCGGCCCGGACCGACGCCAGGTTGAACGCGTCCGGGTCGCCGTTGCCGAGGAACGCCAGCGCGTTCGGGTTCGCGCCGGCCAGCCGGGCCCACGCGGCCCGGTTCGCCGGTACGTCCTGCGCGGTGTCGTACGGCCCGGTGACCGTCACGCCGGGCAGCTTCTCCACGAACCGGTCGCGCATGCCCTGGGTTCGGAAGTCCATGGTCGGCACGCCGGGTGCGATCGTACCGAGCACCACGGTCCCGGTCGCGTTCGCCGGCAGCCGGGCGATGATCTCGTCCGCCAGCATCCGGCCCAGTTCGTAGTTGTCGTTGCCGACCAGCAGCGGTACGCCGGACGACGGCGGTGGCTGCACGCCGACCGCGATCAGCTGAATGCCGGCCTTGGTGGCCGCGGCCATCGGCCGGGCGAGCAGCTCGGGGGAGAGCGTGGTGACCGAGATGCCGTCGATCCGGTCGTCCGCCAGCTCCTCGAGCTGCTGTGCCTGGCGTGCGCCGTCGACCACCTGCGGGCCGGAGACCGACATCTCCACACCGGCCACCCGCGCGGCGCCGGCCTGGTAGCCGAGGCCGAGCTCGATCGAGAAGTTCGACGCGGTGTCCGGCACCAGATACGCGATCTTCGGCATCCCCGCACCCCGGGGATCGCCGCACGCGCCGAGCACGGTCAGCCCCGCCAACCCGGCCAGCACCCGACGGCGAGTGGTTCTCATGACCCAATTCAAGCGCCTTTCACACGTTTTGATGGCGAAACGCCGTGAGCCGTGGCCGCGTCAGCGCCGGGAGCGGCGGCGAGCCGGAGGAGCGGAGCGACGGTCATGAACACGGCGGCGAGCCGGGGAGCGGAGCGACGACCGGAAGCACAGAAGCAGATAGCCTCGATGCGTGGGTACGGCGCTGGTGGTGGAGAACGATCCTGCGGACGACGTCCGGCGACTCGGCGAGTGGCTGACCGAGGCGGGCCTGACGCTCGAGATCCGTCGCCCCCATGCGGGCGACGAGCTGCCGGAGACGCTGGACGGTTACGCCGCCCTGGTGGTGCTGGGCGGCGAACAGCACGCCTATCCACCCGGCGCACCCTGGTTCCCCCGGCTGGAGAGCCTGCTCCGCAAGGCCGTCCGGCACCGCACGCCGACGCTCGCGGTCTGCCTCGGCGCGCAACTGCTCGCCACCGCGCACAACGGCACGGTGGCCCGCAGCGCGTCCGGTCCGGAGATCGGCCCGGCGCTGGTCGGCCGGCGGGACGCGGCCGACGCCGACCCGCTGTTCCGGTACGTACCGTTGCTGCCCGATGTTCTGCAGTGGCACGTCGACGAGATCACCGAGCTGCCGCACGGCGCGGTGCTGCTGGCCGCGTCCACCCGCTTCCCGCACCAGGCGTTCCGGCTCGGCGACCGGGCCTGGGGCGTGCAGTTCCACATCGAGTGCGACGCCGACATGATCGCCCGCTGGGCCGCGAACGACGACGGCCTGCTGGCCGGCCTCGGCTACGCGCCACAGGACGTGATCGACGCCTGCGCGGCCGCGCTCGCCGACGTGGAGGAGATCTGGCAGCCGTTCGCGGCCCGGTTCGCCGCGCTGGCGCTCGGCACGCTCTCCGGCGCCGGCCGCTCGCTGCCGCTGCTGGAGCCGTAGATGACCCGCCCCACCAGCGCGCGCCTGGCGCGCTACGGCTTCACGCTGACCGGCACCGGCCCGAAGACGGCCGACCTGCTCGGCGACCTCGGCCTGTGGAACCGGGACGCGCAGGAACCGGCCGACGAGGTCGCCGGTGAGCTGCTCACCGTGCTGTCCCGGACCGCCGACCCGAACCTCGCGCTGCGCCAGCTGCACCGCGTGGTGGAGGCCAGCCCCGCGGAGCCGCCACCGGAGCGGCCGGCGGAGGGCCGGCTGCGCCGCACGCTGCACCTGCGCCGGCACCACGACGAGCCGGCCGACGACAGCCTGCTCGGCACGCTGCGCCGGGACCGCGGCCTGGCCCGGCGGCTGTTCGCGGTGCTCGGCGCGTCCAGCCCGCTCGGTGACGACCTGGTCGCGGACCCGGGCCGGTGGCGCGTGCTGTGCACGGAGAAGACCGGCGTCGCACCGGCCGCGGACGGCACGCTCGAGCTGGACGGCGCACCCACGGTGGCGGCGCTGCGCCGGGCGTACCGGGTGGGGCTGTTGCGGATCGCCGCCGCGGATCTGACGGCGGGCCGCGGGCTGGAGCAGACGATGGCCGCGATCACCGCGTTGGCCGACGCGACGATGTCCGTGGCGTACGAGATGGCCATGGACGAGGTGCCGGCGCACCCGTCGCTCGCCGTGATCGCGATGGGCAAGTGCGGCGCGACCGAGCTCAACTACGTCTCCGACGTCGACGTGATCTTCGTCTGCCGCGGCGACGAGGACCTGTCCGCCGGCACCACGGTCGCGGCCCGGCTGATCGAGATCTGCGGCCAGGTCGCCTGGCAGGTCGACGCCGCGCTGCGGCCGGAGGGCGGCCGCGGCCCGCTGGTCCGGACGCTCGCCAGCCACCTCGCCTACTACCACCGCTGGGCGCGCACCTGGGAGTTCCAGGCGCTGCTCAAGGCGCGGGTCGCGGTCGGCGACCGGGAGCTGGGCGAGGAGTGGCTGACCCAGCTCGGGCCGCTGATCTGGCACGCGGCCGAGCGGCCGGAGGCGGTCGACGACATCCGCAAGATGCGCCGCCGGATCATCGACCAGGTCCCACCGAAGCAGAAGGACCGGGAGATCAAACGCGGCCCCGGCGGCCTGCGCGACATCGAGTTCGCGGTGCAGCTGCTGCAGCTGGTGCACGGCCGGGTGGACGAGTCGCTGCGCGTCGGCGGCACGGTCCCGGCGCTGCGCGCGCTGGTCAACGGCGGCTATGTCGGCCGGCAGGACGGCGAGACGCTGCTGCGCGGCTACCGGTTCCTGCGCGCGGTCGAGCACCGGCTGCAACTGCAGCAGCTGAGCCGGACGCACACCGTGCCGGCCGACGCGGACGCGCAGCGCTGGCTGGCCCAGTCGCTCGGCTACGCGCCGCTGCCCGGCCGGGACGTGATCGAGGCGTTCCGCGCGGACTGGGTCGCACACGCGGCCGGTGTCCGCCGCCTGCACGCCAAGCTGCTCTACCGGCCGCTGCTGGAGTCCGTCGCCCGGGTGCCCGCGGAGGAGCTGCGGATGTACCCGGAGTCGGCCCGCCGCCGCCTCCAGGTGCTCGGCTACGCCGACCCGGCCGGTGCGCTCCGGCACATCGAGGCGCTCACCGGCGGCCTGTCCCGGACCGCGTCGATCCAGCGCACGCTGCTGCCGGTGCTGCTGGAGGAGCTGGCCGACGCGCCCGAGCCGGACCGCGGGCTGCTCAGCTACCGTCAGCTCTCCGACCAGCTCGGCAGCGCCCCCTGGTACCTGCGCCTGCTCCGCGACGAGGGCCCGGTCGTGCGCCGCCTGGCCCGGCTGCTCGGCCTCTCCCGGTACGCGGCCGACCTGCTGGCCCGCGACCCGGAGGCGCTGCGCCTGCTCGCCGACGACGCGGAACTCACGCCGCGCGACCGCGAGGTCCTGGAGCCCGGCTTCGCCGCCGCGGCCGCGCGCCACCTCGCGCCCGCCGACCCCACCCAGGCGATCGGCGCGGTCCGCGCGCTGCGCCGCCGCGAGCTGCTGCGCCTGGCCTGCGCGGACATCCTGGTCAACGCGGCCGACCTGGCCCCGGCCAAGCCGGCCGGCCTGCTCGACATAGCGCGCGGCCTCTCCGCGGTCACCGACGCCACGCTGGCCGCCGCGGTGCGGGTGGCCCGCGAGGTGCACAAGGTCCCGGCCGAGCTGCGATTCACCGTGATCGGCATGGGCCGGCTCGGCGGCGACGAGATGAGCTACTCCTCGGACGCGGACGTGCTGTTCGTGTTCGACGGCGGCGAGGCCGCCGCCGCGCACGCGGTCGCGGAGGAGCTGCGCCGGCTGCTCGGCATGCCCGCGCACGACCCGCCGCTCGGCATCGACGCGGACCTGCGCCCGGAGGGCCGGCAGGGCCCGCTGGTGCGCAGCCTCGCCGCGTACCGCTCGTACTACGACCGCTGGTCCAAGGTCTGGGAGGCGCAAGCGCTGCTCCGCGCGCGGTACGTCTGTGGCGATCCGGACCTCGGCGCCGAGTTCCTGGCACTGGCCGGCACGCTGCGCTACCCGGACGGCGGGCTCAGCCGCGAACAGGTCACCGAGATCCGCCGGATCAAGGCCCGGGTGGAGAACGAGCGGCTGCCGCGCGGCGCCGACCCGGCCACCCACACCAAGCTCGGCCGCGGCGGGCTCGCCGACGTCGAGTGGGCCGTGCAGCTGCTCCAGCTGCGGCACGCGCACGCGGTGCCGGGGCTGCGTTCCACCCGGACGCTGGACGCACTCGGCGCGGCCCGCGACGCCGGCCTGGTCGACGCCGCGGACACGGCCGCGCTGCGGGCCGGCTGGACGCTCGCGGCCGAGGTGCGCAACGCGCTCACGCTCGTCCGCGGCCGGCCCACCGACCAGCTGCCCCGGCACGGCCCGGAGCTGGCCGGCGTGGTCCAGCTGCTCGGCGCGAACGACCCGCAGGAGTTCGTCGACGACTATCTGCGCACCACGCGGCGGGCGCGGGCCGCGACCGAGCGCGTGATGGAGTCCTGAGATGAGTCGTTCGTCATCCGATCCGATGGGCCGGGCGCGGGTGGCTTAGCCTTTCTGGCGGCAATGCCGACGACCCGGAAGCAGATCTCACCGTGACCATCGCACCGCCCGCTGTGAAGAAGCCGCTCGCCCTGCTGACGGTGGCACGCTGGTCCGGGTTCGCCGGTGCGGTGATGCTGGGCGTCGCGGCCTACCTCGGCGGCGCGCTGCCGGTGCCGCAGCCGGCCTGGGTCTCGCCGCGCACGATCTGGCTGTCCGAGAACGGCCCGGCCTCGGTGATCCTCTACTTCGCCGGCCTGATCCTGGTGCTGCTCGCCTGGTGGCGGGCCCGGGCCGGTGACCTGACCGTGCGCTGGGTCGCGGTGACCGCGGCGCTGTGGTCGCTGCCGCTGCTCGTCGCGCCGCCGCTGGCCAGCCGGGACGTCTACCCGTACTCGTGCCAGGGGGAGATCTTCGCGGCCGGCATCGATCCGTACCGCAACGGCGTCGCCGCGCTGCCCTGCGAGTGGCTGGACCTGGTCACGCCGATGTGGCGGGAGACCCCGGCACCGTACGGTGCGGTCTTCATGGCGGTCGCCGGCCTGGTCGCGCACCTCACCGGGACGCTCTGGGCCTCGCTCGCCGGGTTCCGGGCCGCCGCGGTGCTCGGTCTCGTCCTGGCCGCGGTCAGCCTGCCCGCGCTGGCCCGCCGCGCCGGTGCCGACCCGGCCCGCACGCTCTGGTTCGGCCTGGCCACGCCGCTGGTCGGCGTCCACCTGCTGTCCGGCTCGCACAACGACGCGCTGATGCTCGGCCTGTTCCTGGCCGGTCTCGCGGTCACGCCGCACCCCGCGACCGCCCGCGACGCCGGGTGGTGGCTCCGGCTGGCCGCCGCCGGCGCGCTGATCGGCCTGTCCGTCGGCGTCAAGGGCACCGCGCTGGTCGTGCTCCCGTTCGCCGCGCTGCTGGCGATCGGTGCCCCGTTCCGCTGGCGCGCGCTCTGGCCGGTCGCGGCCGTGCTCACCGGCGGCGCCGTGGCCGCGCTGGCCGGCACCACGCTCGCGGCCGGCCTCGACTTCGGCTGGCTGGCCGCGCTCTCCAGCACCGGCGACTCGGTGGTCTGGCAGTCCCCGCCGACCGCGGCCGGGCTGACCATCGAGTGGCTGATCCGGATGGTCGGCATCAAGAGCAAGGTCTACGGCTTCTTCCGCGTGGTCGCGCTGGTGCTGCTGGTCCCGGTGCTGGTCGCGATCTGGTGGCGAGCCCGCCGGGACCAGACCGACGCGACGGTGCTGCACCACGCCGGCCTGGCCCTCGCGGCCACGCTCGCGCTCTCCCCGGTCGTCAACATCTGGTACATGACCTGGCCGATCGCGCTCCTCGCGATCGCCGCCGCCTCCGGCCGGGGCCTGCTCGGCATCACGTTCGTCACGGTCGGCGGCCTGTTCCTGATCATGCCGGACGGCACCGGACTGGCCTATTTCACCCGCATCCCGGGTGCGCCGCTGATGCTCGCGTTCTCGATCTGGTTCGTGGTCCGGCTCGTCCGCCGCCTGCGCGAGGAGCGCCGGCCGGACCCCACCGGCGGAACCGGACCGGCGTCACCCGCGGCCACCGCCTAGCCTGTGTCGAAGTGGGATGCCGGGCTCCGGCGAGGCCCAGGCGCCGCCTGGCAGCACGTCGCTTCGACCCCCACTTCGATACAGGCTCTGGCGTCGGCTCGCGCCTCGGCCGGCTCCCGTGCCGGGCGCTTCGCGTCCGAGACAGCACCACAAGGTGACCAGGCTACGGACGGCCCGCAGCGAATCCGGCACGCCGTCGTCGCCCGACATCGTGCGACGAACCCTTCGGGTGGCGCGCAGCCGCGGCCGCCGGATCGTTGACCGATGCGCGCCGCGGTCGTCGCCGCGATCCGGGTTTCGGCGGCAGGCCGGTGTACGCGGGTGTCACCATCGGCAGATGGAGGCTTTCGAGGAGGCCGTGACCGCGCTGCACACCGCCGTGCTCACCGCCTGGAACAACCGCGACGCCGCCGCCTTCGCCGCATACTTCGCATCCGGCGGCCACCTGATCGGCTTCGACGGCAGCCAGGTCCCGGCCGCGGAGATCGCGGCACACCTGCGCCCGGTCTTCTCCGGCCACGCGACCGCCACCTACGTCTGGAAGGTCCGCGAGGTGCACGCCCTGGCCGGTGGGGTGGCGCTGCTCCGGGCGATCGCCGGCATGCTGCCCCCGGGCGCGGAGGTCCCACATCCGGCCCTGAACGCGGTCCAGTCCCTGCTCGCCGTCCACGACCCCGCGGGCTGGCGCATCGCGCTGCTCCAGAACACACCCGCCCAGTACCACGAGCGCCCCGACCTCGCCGAGTCACACACCGCCGAGCTCACCGCTCCGTGACCGGTCCGCCGGCGTTACGCGTACCGGCTGGCGATCGTGGTGGCGCGGGTGTGCAGGGCGGTGCGCAGCGACGGCGGGGACAGGGCTTCGGCGTGTGTGCCGAGTTGCCACAGCGCCCACTCGGCGTGCCAGGAGTCCTGGTAGGTCAGTTCGAGGTGTGGCCAGCCATCGACGCCGGGTTGTTCGGCGCGGACGGCCACCGCGGTGCTCACCAGGGCCTCGCGGTGTGCCGGGTCGACGCGGACCAGCACGGTGAGGTGGCCGTCGGCGAGGAACCGGGCGCAGCGGTCGCGCCAGAGCCGGTCCAGGTCGACGTGCTCCGGTCGTTCCGCCGGTTCGGGAAGACATTCGGCGGCCCGCACCCGGGACATCCGGTACGTGCGGTCGTTGCCGGATCTGATGGCCAGCAGGTAGGCGCGGTCGCGCACGGTGACCAGGCCGACAGGGTCCACGGTGCGCCACCGGGGCGTCTCGCCGGCGGCCGCGTACCACAGACGCAACCGGCGCCCGGCCAGCACCGCGCGCCGCACCTCGGCCATCGCCGTGTCCGGCACGTCCTCGGTGACCGGGCGGCGGGAGAGCAGGTCCGTCTCCGGCTCGACCAGGAAACGCCGGGCCGCCTCGCCGGCGGTGGCCAGGTGGCCGTCGGGCAGCGCGTCGACCACCTTGCGCACGGCCGAGGCGAGCGCCGGGCCGAGGCCGAACGCTCGCTCGCGGCGGCCTGATCCAGCGGCCAGCAGCGCGAGCGTCTCGTCGTGATTGAGCCCGGTCAGCTCGGTCCGGAAGCCGGGCAGCAGCGCGTAGCCGCCGTGCCGGCCGCGCTCGGCGTAGACCGGGACACCGGCGGTGGAGAGTGCCTCGATGTCGCGCAGCACGGTGCGGGTGGACACCTCAAGCTCGCGGGCCAGCGCGTCCGCGGTCATCCGGCCGTGCCGGCGCAGCAGCAGGATCAGCGAGACGAGTCGATCGGCGCGCATCGGGCGACTCTACCGAGATATGTGACAGAGGATGGCGTGATTTACCGGCAGGCTGCATTTCGGACGGCGGCGGCGGATGTCGCGCCGATGGACGGACGGAGTCGATGTGGCAGTGGAACGCGTGGCGGTCAACCCGGTGACGTGGTCGGCGGAACTCGGGTTCAACCAGGGCGAGATGGTCTCCGGACAGACCCGGACGCTGTACTGCTCCGGGCAGACCGCGATGGACGCCGACGGCCGGCCGCGGCACGACGGTGACATGGCGGCGCAGCTCGCGCTCAGCCTGGACAACCTGGAGGCGGTGCTGGACGGGGCCGGTATGTCGCTGGCGAACCTGGTCCGGCTCACCGTCTACACCACGGACGTCGATCTGCTGTTCCCGCACTACGGCGTGCTGGCGGCACGGCTGGCCGCCGCCGGGGTGGCACCGGCCACGACGATGCTCGGCGTGACTCGGCTGGCGATCCCGGGGCAGCTGGTCGAACTGGAGGGCACCGCCGTCGCCTGAGCGGCGTGCGGTTCTTCGGAATCGGCATCGGCACCGGCAGGGAGGAGCGCCAGCGACGACCGGGGCCCGCGGGAGCATACGGGCCGCACCCCGCCGGAAGCGGGAAAATCTTCGAAGTTCTATTGGACCGGTACGTGCCGCTCCAGCGCGGCGATCGCGGCGCCCCGGGCGCCGGCCATGTCCAGGTCCGGGACCAGCGCGAAGGTCGCGACCGCGGCCTGTTCGGCGCGGAGCAGCGTGTGTTCGCGGACGGTCTTGATGAACCACTCGCGGAAGTGCGGCTGGGTCTCGACCACGCCGCCGCCGACGAAGTAGGCGTGCGGGTCGGTGAAGTTCGCGGCGACCGTGAAGAGGCGGCCGATCGCGGTGGCCTGCTGGGCGAAGACGCGCAGCGCCATCTCGTCGCCGGCCTCGGCCAGGCCGCGCAGCTTCTTCGCGGCGGCCAGGATGGACGGTTCGGCGTGCAGCGGATGGTCCGGGTAGCGGGACAGCCAGTACGGGAGGAGGTTCTGGGCGATGCCGGTGAGTGACGCGATGCTCTCCGAGTCGCCGGTGAAACCGCAGTTGCAGAGCGGTAGCGGCTGGTCGTCCTCGATCAGGCCGTGCAGCGGGATCGTGACGTGGCCGAGCTCGCCGGCCATGCCCGCGGCGCCCTTGACGACCTGGCCGTTCTCGACCACGCCGCCGCCGAGGCCGGTTCCGACGATCGCGGAGATGGACGAGGTGTCCGCGGCGGCGGCGCCGAAGTAGACGTGGTGGGCGTAGAGCGCGGCCGCGTTGCCGTCGTTGTTGTAGACGACCGGCAGGCCGAGCCGGGCCTCGAGCGCGCCGCGGATGTCGAAGCCGTGCCAGGCGGGCTCGGAGAAGTTCGTCGAGCCCTTCTGCGAGATCACGCCGTCCGCGGTGGCGGGGCCGGGCGTGTCCAGGCCGACCGCGACGACCGCCTCGCGCTGGACGCCGGTGACGGCCAGGATGTTGTCGAGCGCGTCGGAGAGCGCGGTGACGGCCTGCTCCGGGCCTTCCTTGACCCGGCTGGGGATCTCCACCATCCGGTCGACCAGGAACTCGCCGGCCGCGGTCAGGATGGTCGCGTTGTTCGCGGTGCCGCCGTTGTCGAGCCCGACGACCACCGGTCCGTTCACCAACACCATCGTCGCCTCCGCCCGCGCGCCGGAACCCTGCCCGCATCGTACCGACGATCTTCCCCGGCGGAGACCGATCGGCCCCCGGGATGACCGGGGGCCGATCGCGTGGCTCAGCGGGCGAGCGGGAGGCCCTGCTTGTCCGTGAACTTGCCGGTGACGATCAGGATCAGGTCGATCAGCCACCAGAGGCCAAAGCCACCGAGGGTGATCAGCATCAGGATGCCGGTGCCGATCTTGCCAACGTAGAACCGGTGGATGCCCAGCGTGCCGAGGAAGATCTCGAGCAGCAGGGCGACGACCCAGGACTTCTGACCGGCGGCGACGGGGGTGGTGGACATGATTCTGGTATCTCCTAGCTGAAAGTTCCCTGGAAAATCGATGCACAATAACGGGACCGGGTGCTCATCGGCAACAGGTCTTCGGCTCATTGCTAATGTTCTGCCGGTCGGCAATGCGCGGGGGAGGCGAATCGATGGCGTCCGTCGGATTCAGGGGCGACCTCTCCCAGGCATTCCGCGCCAGAATCCCGATTCTCTACGTCGAGTCCTACGAGGAACATCGCGCGCTCGCCGAAATCGCCGCGGTCGCCCGGGACCCGGAACTGGTCCGTACCCCGCGGGCATTGCTGACCTGGTCGCCGACGAGCGGACTGATCCAGCCGGACGGCACCGCCCGGCGCGGCGCGATCGATCCGGAGGACGCGCTCGTCGCCGCGCTGCGCACCGAGGAACCCAGCGTCTTCGTCTTCTGCGACCTGCACGGCACGCTCGGCCCCGCGGTCGTCCGGCTGCTCCGCGACGTCGCGGTCGCGTTCCGGGCCGGCCCGGTCCCACGCACGCTGATCATCCTGGCCCCGGCCCTGCACATCCCGCACGACCTGGAGAAGGAGGTCTCCATCCTGGACTTCCCGCTCCCGGCCGAGACCGAGATCCGGGCACTGCTGGACCGCATGATCGACGACAACGTGGCCACCGGGCGGATCACGGTCACGCTCACCCCCGGCGACCGGGAGCGCTTCGCGAAGGCCGCGCTCGGCCTCACGCTGCACGAGGCGGAGAACGCGTTCGCCCGCGCCATGGTGGACGACGCGGTGCTGGCCCCGGCCGACCTCGCGGTCGTCCACGAGGAGAAGCGCCAGGCGGTACGCAAGTCCGGCCTGCTGGAGTTCGTCGAGCCGCACACCGGGCTGGCCGACGTCGGCGGCCTGGAGAACCTGAAGCGCTGGCTGCTGCGCCGCGACGGCACCTGGCTCGACGAGGCCGCCGCCTGGGGCCTGCCCGCGCCGCGCGGCGTGCTGATCACCGGCGTGCCCGGCTGCGGCAAGTCGCTCACCGCGAAGGCGGTCGCGGCCGGCTGGGGCCTGCCGCTGCTCCGCCTGGACATGGGACGCGTGTTCAGCGGCCTGGTCGGCTCGTCCGAGCAGAACATGCGCACCGCGATCCGCGCGGCCGAGGCCACGTCGCCGTGTGTGCTCTGGGTCGACGAGATCGAGAAAGGGCTCGCCGCGTCCGGCTCGGGTTCCGGCTCCGGCGACAACACCGGCACCGGCGCGCGGGTGTTCGGCACGTTCCTCACCTGGCTGCAGGAGAAGACCCGCCCGGTCTTCGTGATGGCCACCGCGAACGACATCGCCCGCCTCCCCGCCGAACTGCTCCGCAAGGGACGCTTCGACGAGATCTTCTTCGTCGACCTGCCCACCGGCCCGGAACGCACCGCGATCTGGACCGTCCACCTGAACCGCCGCCTCAGCCGCCCGGCCGTCGCCGGCCGCCTCGACCTCACGCCGGCGCTGCTGACCGAGCTGACCAAGCTCACCGACGGCTTCTCCGGCGCCGAGATCGAGCAGGCCGTGGTGTCCGCGCTCTACGACGCGTTCGCGCAGCGACGTCCGCTGGAGCGCGAGGACCTGGTGCGCGCGGTCACCAACACGGTGCCGCTCAGCGTGACGCAGGCGGAACGGATAACCGCGATCCGCTCCTGGGCCGCGGACCGCGCGGTCGCCGCGACCGCGCCGGAGGACTGGGACATGGGCACCGGCAACGGCCGCGCCGTAGAGTTCTGATCTCTGGCCGGTCTGCGTCTCGGAGGGTCGTCGCGGTGAGTTGGTGGCAGCGTTTTACCGGGTCCGAAGCCCCACCACCCCGTCATGACGAGTCACCGTCGTTCTGGCCGATGGCCGCGCCGCGCCCGGCCCGCCCGGTGCCGGCGCCCCCGTCCGCGCCCTCGCCCGGGCTGCCCGCCGCGTCCTCACCCGCCGCCGACGACCAGCTGGTGCTGCCGCCGATGCCGCCCGGCACCCGCCCGCCCACGTTCGTCGACCGGGTGGACGTCAACGCCGCGACCGCCGACGAACTCACCGTCCTGCCCGGCCTCACCCCCACCGGCGTGGCCCGCGCCGTCGACCTGCGCGAACTCGGCGGCCCGTTCACCGACGTGGACGAGTTCTTCACGGCCGCCGGCGTCGACCCGGCCGGCCAGCCCCGCCTGCGGGGCCTGCTCGCCTGCCACCCACCACACCGGCCGTACGACCGCAGCGCGCCGTACGTCCCGGAGACCCGCATCCTGGACGTCTGACTCCCGGCGGGTACCGGCTGATCGCAATACTGCCGTACGTGAATGAATCCCCGGTGGGGAGTGATGGGCCGACCATGCTCCGAAACGGGTGAAGGCCGAGCCCTCCAGGGCTCGGCCTTCACCGTTCAGCTGCTCAGGCGTGGCCTGGATCAGCAGTCGTAGTACATCGCGAACTCGTGCGGGGTCGGGCGCAGGCGGACCGCGTCGACCTCGTTGGCGCGCTTGTAGTCGATCCAGGTCTCGATCAGGTCCTCGGTGAAGACGCCGCCCGCGGTGAGGTACTCGTGGTCGGACTCCAGCTTGTCGAGCACGGCGTCGAGGGAGCCCGGCACCTGCTTGACGTTGGCGACCTCCTCCGGCGGCAGGTCGTAGAGGTCCTTGTCGATCGGGGCCGGCGGCTCGATCTTGTTCTTGATGCCGTCCAGGCCGGCCAGCAGCATGGCGGAGAACGCCAGGTACGGGTTGCTCGACGGGTCCGGCACGCGGAACTCGACGCGCTTGGCCTTCGGGTTGGTGCCGGTGACCGGGATGCGGGTGCAGGCGGACCGGTTACGCGCCGAGTAGACCAGGTTGACCGGCGCCTCGAAGCCGGGCACCAGGCGACGGTACGAGTTGACCGTCGGGTTGGTGAACGCGAGCAGCGACGGCGCGTGGGTCAGCAGACCGCCGATGTACCACCGGGCCGTGTCGGAGAGGCCGCCGTAGCCGGTCTCGTCGTAGAACAGCGGCTCGCCGTTCGCCCACAGCGACTGGTGGGTGTGCATGCCCGAGCCGTTGTCGCCGAACAGCGGCTTCGGCATGAACGTGGCGGTCTTGCCCTCGGCCCACGCCGTGTTCTTCACGATGTACTTGAACAGCTGGACCTGGTCACCGGAGTGCAGCAGCGTCGAGAACTTGTAGTTGATCTCGGCCTGGCCGGCGGTGCCGACCTCGTGGTGCGCCCGCTCGATGGTGAAGCCCGAGCCGATCAGGTTGGTGACCATCTTGTCGCGCAGGTCGGCGTAGTGGTCGACCGGCGGGACCGGGAAGTAGCCGCCCTTGTACGCGGTCTTGTAACCGCGGTTGCCGCCCGGCTCCTCCTTGCCGGAGTTCCACCAACCCTCGATCGAGTCGATGTGGTAGAACGCCTCGTTCGCGGAGGTGCTGTGGCGGATCGAGTCGAAGATGTAGAACTCCGCCTCGGCGCCGAAGTACGCCGTGTCCGCGATGCCGGAGGAGGCGAGGTAGGCCTCGGCCTTCTTGGCGACGTTGCGCGGGTCGCGCGAGTACGGCTCGCGCGTGAACGGGTCGTGGATGAAGAAGTTCAGCGCGACCGTCTTCGCGATCCGGAACGGGTCGATGAAGGCGGAGGCGACGTCCGGCAGCAGCAGCATGTCGGACTCGTGGATGGCCTGGAACCCGCGGATCGAGGACCCGTCGAAGGCGAGGCCGTCGGAGAAGACGGAGTCGTCGAAGGACTCCACCGGGACCGTGAAGTGCTGCATCACGCCCGGCAGGTCACAAAAACGGATATCGACGAACTTAACGTCCTCATCCTTGAGGTATCGCAGGAGCTCCTCGGAATTGGCGAACACACGTCCTCCTGGCACGTCCACTTTTGGCTAGGCTGGTCGCGACCGTATGGCTACCGGGTTGCCCGAGCATGTCTCGATTGTTTCTGCCATGTTACGACCGTGTACTGCCGGATTATGGCCCGAACAGCCGCTCGGTCACGGCCTGAACGGACCATACAGGTCACCCGCCGCCCCGTGTCACGGCTCCCGAATACTGACGGTTAACCTCGGAGTTGTGGCCGCGAACCCTGTGAATAAGCAAGGAAAGTCGAATGATCCGTCGAACGGTGAAATCGAACTTCCGACGCTCGGCCGTCGATTCGGCGCCCTCGCCATCGACTGGGCGCTCTGTCTTCTCGTCGCGAATCTCTACGGTGAACCGACCCGCGACGGCTGGTCCCCGGTCGTCGCACTGATCTTCATCTACACGGTCTTCGCCGGCTTCTTCGCACAGACCCCCGGCATGGCCCTGACCCGCATCGCGGTGGTCGACGTCGACCGCGGCGGCCCGATCGGCCCGCTCCGCGGCCTGCTCCGCGGCGTCCTGATCTGCCTGGTCCTGCCGATGCTCGTGCTCGACGACCGCCGCCGCGGCCTGCACGACCGCCTGGCTCGCTCGATCGTCCTACCGGCACCGAAGAAAACCCTGTAAAGGCGGATATACCCGCTTCCGGCGTGGTGCGGCCCGCATGCTCCCGCGGGCACCGGTCGTCGCTGGCGCTCCTCCCTGCCGGCCCCGCCGTGGCCGACGAAACCCAGGTGTCCGCGGCGGCTGCACGCGCGCGGGGCGCTGCGATGCCCATGGTGCCCGAACGTGCCCTCGGGGCACCGCGGCGCGCGGGCCTGTTTGCGCTGCCCGGGTGCGCCGAGGTGCCTGTGTGCACCGCGGCGGGCCGGTGATCCCGGCCTCCGTCGAGCGTTCGCCGGTGTGACGGAGGCCGGGATCGCGGCGGCGCGTGTGAGTGGCGCGAGGGATCAGCGGCCGGCGGCGGTGAGCTGGTCGGCGGTGGTGACGACGTGGTCGACCATGCCGTACTCGCGGGCCTGCTCGGCGGTGAACCAGCGGTCGCGGTCCCAGTCCTGGGCGATCTGCTCCGGGGTCTGGCCGGTGTGCTTCGCGGTCAGTTCCAGCTGGGTGCGGCGGACGTGCAGCATGCTCTGTGCCTGGATGGCGATGTCCGCGCTGGTGCCGCCGATGCCGCCGGCCACCTGATGCATCATGATCCGCGCGTGTGGCAGCGCGTAGCGCTTGCCGGCCGTACCGGCGCAGAGCAGGAACTGGCCCATCGACGCGGTCATGCCGAGCGCGACCGTGGCCACGTCGTTGCGGATGAAACGCATGGTGTCGTAGACGGCCATGCCGGCGCTGACCGAGCCACCGGGGGAGTTGATGTAGAGCACGATGTCGCGCTCCGGGTCGTCCGCGGAGAGCAGCAGCATCTGTGCGCAGATCGTGTTGGCGATGGCGTCGTCGACCTCACGGCCGAGGAAGATGATCCGCTCGCGCAGGAGGCGCTCGAAGACCTGGCCCTCGAACAGGCCCGGTCCCGTGGTCTCGGCGCTCTTGGAGACCGGCTGGGGATGGACGGAGTGCATGGCACGCTCCCGAAAGTCCGGGGGTGGGACGGGCCCACCCGGTCGCTTTCGTTCAGCGTGCGGCGCTCATCCCCGTACCCTCGAAGGTTTCTCCTGAGCGGAGAATCGCTTCCAGCGCAACGGAGACGCGCAGCCGCCCGGCGTTGCCGCCGCAGAGCCGAGCGGCACTGCGCGGCGCACCGGCGGATCCATGGACCGAGGCCATCGCACGGGGCGCGGAACCGGCCGAGGCGCGGGGCGCGATGCGGCGCGGGTCGGTGCGGGCCAGCTCGCGGCGGGCCTCGTCGAGCAGGTCGCCGAGGCCGATGCCGAGCGCACGGCAGATCGCGGCCAGGATCTCCGACGAGGCCTCCTTGCGGCCGCGCTCGATCTCCGAGAGGTACGGCAGGGAGACGTCGGCGTCGCGAGCCACGTCCTGCAGCGTGCGGCCCTGAGCGAGCCGGAGCCGGCGCAGGACGGACCCGATGATGCGGCGCAACAGCGGCACTGCGAACCTCCCGATGCCTGTCAGCGGCCGCGCGTCTGGCGGAACTGGCCCTTGCTGGGACGCATGTTCTTCGGGATCGCGCCCTTCGGCATCTGCGGGCGGGCGAACAGCGCCGCGAGCCGCTTGTCGAGCGCGTTGACCTCGGCGCCGGAGATGTCGCGCGGCAGGCGCAGCAGCGTCATCCGCAGCTTGCGGATGGACAGCTCACCCTCGCCGGTGCCGATGACGTAGTCGTGCAGCGGTGCGTTGCCGATCACCTTCGACAGGCGCCGCTTCTCCGCGCCGAGCAGGCCGCGGACCTTGGCCGGGTCGCCCTCGCCGACCAGGATCACGCCGGGCCGGCCGATCACGATGTGCACCATGTCGAAGCTGGTGGTGGAGCTGGCCGCCGGGCGCACCCGCCAGTCGCCGCGCATCTGCTCCAGGATCGACGCGGCGGCGCCGGGCTGGCCCTCGGCCGCGGTCATCATCGCGCTGTTCGACCGGACGCTCAGCACGACCAGCGCGGCCAGCGGTGCGAGCAGGAACAGCAGGATGACCGTGAAGACGCCCCAGCCGAGCAGGATGGCCAGCACGGCGAGCGCGATCGGGATCACCAGCGCGGCCGCGAGCAGCGGCGCGAACCACTTGTCGTGCTTCGCGGTGAACTGGAACACCATCCCGATCTGCTTCAGCCGCTGGCCGAACGAGACCTTCTCCTGGGGCTTTGCCATGGGTCGAGTCTACGGTGCCGCGCCAGCGCTTCGCGCGCCCGTCCGGGCCGCGGCTTCGTAAGTACCTTACAGCGAATACGGCCCTTACTCAGCCCGGCTAAGACATGCCTAAGGCGCCGATATCGCCCACGAATGCGGCGTCCGCCCCATGCGCGGCTGGTGCCTTCCCGAGAAACGTGGACGTCAGCACACCGGCGCACCACGACGGAAGGCGGACACCATGTTCTCGAACTCGGACCTGATCCTGGCGCTGCACCGCTCCCGCGAGGCCGACCTGATCCGCGCCGCACGCGCGGACTCGGTCGCCGCCCGGGCCCGCCGCAGGGTCGCGCGATGGCATCCACGCCGTCCAGGACCTGCCCCGATGCAGCCGTGAACCGGCGTATCGGATGATGGACCACCCCGGAACCGCTGAGGGGTCGGCACGGGGGAACACGGGCCGGGCGCCGGAGACGGCCGCCCGGCCCGTGCTGGCCCTGGTGCCGCCGCGGAAATCGTCGATGAATCCGGCGCACCCGCGTGGCATGCTCCTTGCCGTGCCCAGCTACCGCCCCGGCCGCTCACCGATGACCCCGGTGCACGCCGAGCCCAGTGACCCGGCGAGCACGTTCGTCGGCCGCGACGCCGATCTGGCCGCGCTGAGCGACGCGCTCGAGCGGGCCCGCGGCGGCGAGACCGCCGTGATGCTGATCGGCGGCGAGGCGGGTGTCGGCAAGACCCGGCTGTGCGAGGAGTTCGGCGCCCGGGCGGCCGGCGACGGCGTGCAGCTGCTCACCGGCCAGTGCCTGGAGCTGGGCGAGGAGGGCCTGCCGTTCGCGCCGTTCGCCGCCGTGCTGCGCGAGGTGCTGCGCCGGGGCGGCACGCCGCTGTTCGCCGGGCACGAGCGGGAGTTCGGGGTGCTGCTGCCCGAGCTGGGCCATCCCGGCGAGTCCGAGGCCAGCCGCGGCTACCTGTTCGACCTGGTGGCCGGCCTGTTCGCGCGGCTGGCGGCGGAGCGGCCGCTGGTGCTGCTGATCGAGGACCTGCACTGGGCCGATCGGTCCACTCGCGACCTGATCGCGTTCCTGATCCGGTCCGCGCGGGCGGCCCGGGTGCTGCTCATCTGCACCTACCGGTCGGACGAGCTGCACCGCGGGCACCCGCTGCGGTCCTATCTGGCCGAGCTCGACCGGGTGCGCGGCGTCGAGCGCCGCGAGCTGGACCGCCTGGACCGGGACGCCACCGCCCGGATCCTCACCCACCTGTTCGGCGCCGAGCCCACCGCCCGCGCGGTGGACGACATCCACGGCCGCGCGCAGGGCAACCCGTTCTTCATCGAGGAGCTGGCCGCGACCGGTGACCCGGCCGGCTGCGCGGTCATCCCGGAGACGCTGCGCGACCTGCTGCTGGCCCGCGTCGACCGGCTGCCGGACGCGGCGCAGCGGCTGCTGCGCATCGCGTCGGCCGGTGGCACCCAGGTCGGCCACGACCTGCTCGTCGAGGCGGCGGAGCTGCCCACCGAGCAGCTGGAGGTCGCGCTGCGCGCCGCGATCGCGGCACAGCTGATGGTCGCGGACCCGGACGGCGGCTACGAGTTCCGGCACGCGCTGGTCCGCGAGGCGGTGCACGACGACCTGCTGCCCGGTGAGCGCGCGCGGCTGCACGCGCGCTACGCCGCCATCATCGAGGCGGAGGCGTCGCTGGTCGGCTCGTCCCGCGCGCCGGCCGAGATCGCCCACCACTGGTTCGTCGCGCACGACCACCCGCGCGCGCTGGTCACGGCGTACGCGGCCGCGAACGCCGCCTGCAAGCGGTACGCCTACGCGGAGCAGAGCCGACTGCTGGAGCGCATGCTCGACCTCTGGGAGCAGGTGCCGGACGCGCCCGCCCGCCTCGGCATGACCCACCTCGACCTGCTGGAGGAGGCGCTGGGCGCGGTCGTCGCGGCCGGTGACTACCACCGCGGCGTCAGCCTGACCCGGGCCGCGCTGGCCGAGGCCGACCAGGACGCGGAGCCGCTGCGCGCGGCCCGCCTGCTGGAGCGCCGCAGCCACCTGCTGCGCACGCTCGGCAAGGGCGACGGCGGCGAGGAGCTGGAACGGGCGCTGGAGCTGGCGATGCGCTGCCCGCCGTCGGTCGCGCGGGTGCACCTGCTGGCCGACATCTCCGGCCACCTGACCAAGACCAAGCGGGAGCGGGGACTCGCGACCGCCGCACTGGTCCGGGCCGCCGCGGAGGACACCACGGACCCGTCCGCCCAGGTCGCCGCCACGCTCGCGCTGGCCCGCATAGCGTGCCGGATCGACACGGTGGACGCGGGCATCGCGGAACAGCGCCGCGCGATCACCATGGCCCGTGCGGCCGGTGACCTGGCCAACCTGGTCAAGGCGATCCTGAACTACTCGGACGCGCTGTTCGAGATCGGCGACTGGGCGGCCAGCGCGCGGACCGCGGAGGAGGGCATGGCCGAGGCGAAACGGGCCGGCATCAGCCGTTCCGTCGGCCTCTACCTGATCTCGAACACGGCGGAGGCGCTGATCGCGCTCGGCCGGTGGGACGAGGCGGACGCGCGCTGCGCCGACACCGCGCGCCTCGACCCGGTCGGGAACCTGGGTGCGCACTGGTCCACGCTGCGCGCGCAACTGTGGCTGGCCCGCGGCCTGCCCGGCGCGGACGACGCGGTGGCCAAGGCGCTCGCCTTCCTCGGCCGGCCCTATCTGGAGGACCAGCTCCGGCTGCCGCTGCTGGAGCTGTCCGTCACGGCGCCGCGGGTGCGCGGCGACGCCGGTGCGTCGCTGGCCGCGGCCCACCTCGCCGCGGCCGACCCGCGCCTCGGCGACTACCCCCGCTACGACTGGCCGCTGGCCGCCGCGATCGCCGCCGCCGCGCGTGACGCCGCCGATGCCGGCCTGGCCGCGCGGGTGGTGTCGCTGACGGCGGGCTGGCCGGCCACCTACCCACCGCAGCAGGCCTACGCGGCCGAGCTGCGCGCGTTGCTCACCGGCCTGGCCCCGGTGGCGTCCCGGTCGCCGGGCACCGGCGTCGCGTTCTCCCCGCTCGCGTCCGCAGGCCTCCCGCCGCACGGCTTCCCCGGCGAGCCCACCGGCCCGGCCGCGAAGCCGGGCGCCGATCCGGCCGCGAAGCCGGACGGGCCGGCGGATGCCGATCCAGCTGCGGCGCCGGCGGCCTGGCGGGTCGCGGTGGCGGCCTGGCGGCGGGACGGGCGGCCGTACAACCTGGGGTGTGCGCTGGTGAACCTGGCCGAGGCCGCGGCTGCGGCCGGTGAGCGGGAGGCCGCGGGCGCCGCGCTGGAGGAGGCCGCGGCGCTGGCCGGTGCGCTGGGCGCCACGCCGCTGTCCGTCGCGGCCGGCACGCTCGCGCGCCGGCTCGGGCTGCGCGGCACCGTCGCCGGCCTCAGCACCGCGATCGCGGCCCCCGGTGTGGCGTCGCTGACCGACCGGGAGCGCGAGGTGCTGCGCCTGGTCGCGGCCGGGCTGAGCAACGCGCGGATCGCGGCCGAGCTCTACATCTCGCCGAAGACGGCCAGCGTGCACGTCTCCCGGATCATCGCGAAGCTGGAGGTGGCGAACCGGGTGGAGGCCGCTGCGGTCGCGCACCGCCTGGGCCTGCTGGACCGGCCCGGGGCCGCCGCCGGGTAATGCGACGGGAAAGCGACCGCGTGGATGGGCGGCGATCTAGGATCGCCTTGGGTAACGTTCGCGTTACCCACTCCTTCGGCCGGAAGGAGTGGTTCACGCCGCGTGGAGGGGCTTTGCCTGCTTCCTGTACGCCAGCCCGCCGGACCCGGCATGAGCCGTGATTTTCGCGAGCTGGGCGGCCGCGACGCGTACGCGTTGCTCGGTCTGGACGAGGGCGCGGACGCGCAGCAGATCAAGCGTGCCTGGCGGGCCATGTCCCGGCTGCACCACGCGGACGTCGGCGGCAGCGACAACGTCCAGTCCCTGCTGAACGTCGCCTACGACACGCTCTCCGACCCGGCGCTGCGCGGCGAGTACGACCGGTACCGGCGCACGGTCCTGCTGGTCGGCGCCGCGCCCGCGCCCGAGCCGCCGCCCGAGGCACCGGCGCACCGGCCGCCGAAGGCCTGGCGGTCACCGCCGGTGCAGGAGCCGGACGACGAGCCCGACGGGTGGGACCGCTGGGACGCCGAGGACGCCGCGCAGCACCGCTTCGAGTCCGAGCCGGAGACGCCGCGCCACGAGGCCGCGGCACCGTCCGGCGCATGGTCAGCGCCGCGCCAGGCCGACCCACGCCGTGACTTCGTCTCCACCGCGCGCCCGGTCGGCTACGACAACCTGGCCATCGTCTCGCTGGTGCTGGCCATCGTGTTCGCACCGGCCGCGCTGGTCACCGCGCCGATCGCGCTGTTCCGGATACGGCGTACCGGCGCGCAGGGCCGCGGCTTGGCGATCACCGCGCTCATCCTGGTCGGCGTCCTCACGATCGCGCTCACCAGCGGCTACGTCATCGGCACCCGCGGCCCGGTGATTGCCCGCTGACCGGTCAGGCGACGGCGGCGGAGCGGGCGTCGAGCGCCTGCTTGTAGAGCCGGCCGGCCCGGTACGACGAACGCACGAGCGGCCCGCTCATCACACCGGCGAAACCGATCCGCTCGGCCTCGGCCTGCAGCTCGATGAACTCCTCCGGCTTGACCCAGCGCTCGACCGGGTGGTGCCGCGGCGTCGGCCGCAGGTACTGCGTGATGGTGATCAGCTCGCAGCCGGCCTCGTGCAGGTCGCGCAGTGCCTGGCTGACCTCCTCACGCTCCTCGCCCAGACCCAGGATCAGGTTGGACTTGGTGACCAGCCCGGCCGCGCGGGCCTGGGTGATCACGTCGAGCGAGCGCTCGTAGCGGAACGCGGGCCGGATCCGCTTGAAGATGCGCGGCACGGTCTCCACGTTGTGCGCGAGCACCTCGGGCCGGGCGTCGAAGACCTCGGCGAGCTGCTCCGGGTTCGCGTTGAAGTCCGGGATCAGCAGCTCGACGCCACAGCCCGGCTGGAGCTTGTGGATCTGCCGGACCGTCTCCGCGTACAGCCAGGCACCGCCGTCCGGCAGGTCGTCGCGCGCCACGCCGGTCACGGTCGCGTAGCGCAGGCCCATGGTGGCGACGGACTCGCCGACCCGGCGCGGCTCGTCCGCGTCGAACTCGGCGGGCTTGCCCGTGTCGATCTGGCAGAAGTCGCACCGCCGCGTGCACTGGTCGCCGCCGATGAGGAACGTGGCCTCGCGGTCCTCCCAGCACTCGTAGATGTTGGGACAGCCGGCCTCCTGGCACACGGTGTGCAGGCCCTCGCGCGAGACGAGGCCGCGCAGCTCCGTGTACTCCGGGCCCATCTTGGCCTTGACCTTGATCCACGGTGGCTTGCGTTCGATCGGCGTACTCGCGTTGCGCGCTTCGATGCGCAACATCCGCCGGCCCTCGGGGGCGGGGTGGCTGCTGCTGGGAATCGCGGTCGCCGTCGGCGGCACGGAGCGCTCGATCGTCACGAAACTCAGCCTACGCCGGGCATTGCGCCCTCACAGGTCCACCGCGACGTGGCTCACGCCCGATCGCGTGTGACGGCGCTCACCACAAACGGCAAACAACCGGTTACCCAATGGCAATCTTCGTTCCGGCATCGCAGGCCCGAAAACGAGCGCACAGAAACCGATAAAACCGCACAGAAAAAGTCAGCAGGCCGCACGGTACGGCCGGGAGCTGCCACCCACCGCAACGGCACCGGGGGCACGCGTGGCGCGTCGTGCCACGGCCGGGTGACGGCGCGCTTGACGTGGCTATTGAAAATGACTATCAGTATTGGAGGTAGGTCACGCACTCCGCTTTCAAGTACACATCGTCGTGTAGGGGAAATTTCGTGAAAGTAGCTTTTGTCGGTAAGGGTGGCAGCGGTAAGACCACGCTCGCCGGGCTCTTCGCGCGCCACCTGGCCGCCGCCGGTGCGCCGGTGCTCGCGCTGGACGCCGACATCAACCAGCACCTGGCCGCCGCGCTCGGCGCCACGGACGACGAGGCGGTACTGCTGCCCGCGCTCGGCGACCACCTCGGCGAGATCAAGGAGTACCTGCGCGGCGACAACCCGCGCATCGAGTCGGCGGCCGCGATGGTCAAGACCACGCCGCCCGGCCGCGGCTCCCGGCTGATCGGCGTGGACCGGCCGAACCCGCTCTACGACACGCTGGTCCGCGACGTCAACGGCGTACGGCTCGCGGTGACCGGCCCGTTCGCGTCCGAGGATCTGGGCGTGGCCTGCTACCACTCCAAGGTCGGCGCGGTGGAGCTGCTGCTGAACCACATGGCCGACGGCCCGGGCGAGTATGCGGTGGTGGACATGACCGCGGGCGCGGACTCGTTCGCGTCCGGCCTGTTCACCCGCTTCGACCTGACGTTCCTGGTCTGCGAGCCGACCGTGCGCAGCGTCGGCGTCTACCGGCAGTACACCGGCTACGCCCGGGACTTCGGCGTGCGCGTGAAGGTGATCGGCAACAAGGTCGACGACGCGTCGGACGTGGAGTTCCTGCGTGCCGAGGTCGGCGACGACCTGGTCGGCTGGATCGGCCGGTCCGCGTTCGTGAAGGCGGCGGAGCGCGGCCGGTTCCAGCCGATCGACGTGCTGGAGCCGGAGAACCGCGCGGTGCTGGCGGACATGCGGACCCGGGTGGACGCGTGCGGCAAGGACTGGGCGACCTATGCGCGGCAGGCCGCGGAGTTCCACCGGCGCAACGCGGCCGCGTGGGCCAGTGACCGGGTCGGCGCGGACCTCACGGAGCAGATCGATCCGGATTTCATTATCAATCCCGCAGGCATCGACGTAGCTCTCCGGAGTTAATAGACTCCCGTGGGTAATTGATCCACGGGCAACACGTGAGGAGAACCGTATGTCCCTCGACGTACCCACCGCCCTGCTCGACCGGGTCGAGCGTGGCGAGGTCGTCAACGACGCCGAGTTCGTCGACGTCGTGCGCCAGTCCCTGCCGTACGCCTGGATGATCGTGTCCGAGGTGGCGTCCCGGTCCGCCGCGAGTGACGGCGAGTTCGAGGACCACGCCGTGCCGCCGCCCAGCGAGCAGGAGCGCGGCCAGCTGCTGCGCGCGCTCGCCAGCGACTCGATCCGCGGCGGGCTGGAGCGTCACTTCGGCGTGAAGCTCGCGTTCCAGAACTGCCACCGGGTCGCCGCGTTCAAGCTCTCGGCGGTCGGCGGCGAGACGTACCAGCGGTTCATCTCGCCGACCGCGCAGATCGCCAACCAGAGCCCCGAGCTGCGCGACTGCTGATGGTCCCACCCGATGCCGGGTCGCCGGTCCGCCGGCGGCTCGGCCTCTTCCTGCTCGGCGCGCACGGGCCCGCGTCCATCCCGGTGCTGGCACGCGCGGCCGAGGACGCCGGGCTGGACGACGTGTGGCTGGCCGAGCACCACTTCACCGCGTACGGCACGCTGCCGTCCGCGACCGTGGCGGCCGGGCACGCGCTCGGCGCCACCCGGCGGATCGAGGTCGGCACGGCCGCGTGCGTGCTGCCGGCCCGGCACCCGGTGGCGCTGGGGGAGGAGGCGGCGCTGCTGCACGAGCTCTCCGGCGGGCGCTTCCGGCTCGGCGTGGCGCGCGGCGGGCCGTGGGTGGACCTGGAGGTGTTCGGCACCGGGCTGCCCCGGCGCGACGAGGGCTTCCCCGAATCGCTGGACCTGCTCCGATCGTGGCTCTCCGGTGCGTACCGGGTCGGCTCCGATCGTGATCTTTTCCGGTTTCGCGAGGTCACGGTGTCGCCGCGGGTGACCATGCCGATCTGGGTCGCGGCCACCTCGCCCGGCACCGCGGCCGAGGCGGCCCGGCGCGGCCTGCCGCTGCTGCTCGGCATGCACGCCGATGCCGCGGAGAAGACCGGCATGCTGGCGCACTGGGCGTCGGTGGCGGCCGCGCACGGCCACGACCCGGCGGACGCCGACCACGTGTCGGTGCATCTGGCCCCGGGGCCGGCGCCGCTGCTGGAGTCGCTGCTCGAACGCACTCGCGACTACGTGCGCATCGACGGCTCGCCGCCCGCGCATCGCGACCTGGACGCCTACGCGGCCCGGCTGCGCCGGATCCACGAGACGATCGAGCCCATTCCGGGGGTACGCCGCACGCTGCTCTTCGTCGAGGCCGCCGGTTCGCTCGACGCGGTCCGCGACACGATCTCCCGACTCCGGCCCGAGGCACGCCCGCAGCCGGTTGCGCGTCCTGCGGGGGAGCCGGTTGCGCGGTCCGAGGCCGGGCCTGGCGTGCGGTCCGGAGCGGAGGCGGCCGCGCGGCTTTGAGCCGGCCCGCAGGGGGCCTGATGACCCGCCTGCGGCGCGGTTCTACGGGCCGCCCGCGGCGTGGTTCTGCTGGCGGCCCGTGGCGTGGTTCTGCTGGCGGCCCGTGGCGTGGTTCTGCTGGACGGCTACAGCGCGGCCTTGATCGCGGCCGGCAGTGTCGGGTGCAGCCACGGGTAGCCGGTCCGGTTCAGCACGCCGGGCAGCGACCGGGTGCCGGTCAGGATCTCGGTGGAGAACTCGCCCAGCGCGGCCTGGATCACGAAGCCCGGCACCGGCACGATCGCCGGGCGGTGCAGCGCGGCGGCCAGCTCCCTGGTGAACTCCGCGTTCGTGGCCGGCGCCGGCCCGTTCATGTTGACCGGCCCGGCGATGTCGTCGCGCTCCAGCAGGAATACGGTCGCGCCCACCCAGTCGGCCAGCGACATCCACGGGATGTATTGCCGTCCGCTGCCGATCCGGCCGCCGAGCCCGGCCTTGAACAGCAGCACCAGCGGCTGCAACAGACCGCCGCGCTTGTCCAGCGGCAGCCCGGAGCGCAGGTAGACGACCCGGACACCGGCGTCCTCGGCCGGGCGGGCCGCGGCCTCCCACACCCGGCACAGGTCGGACAGGAAACCCTCGCCGGGCGGTGCGTCCTCCTCCACCGGGGTGTCGCCGGTGTCGCCGTACCAGCCCTTCGCGGAACCGTTCAGCAGGACCTTCGGCCGCTCGCCCTCGGGCAGACCGGCGATCGCGCGGGCCAGCGTGGCTGTGGTGTCCACCCGGCTGCTGCGCAGCTTGCGCTTGTACGACGCGGTCCAGCGCTGGCCGCCGATGCTGGCACCGGCCAGGTTGATCACCGCGTCCACGCCGCGCAGCGCGGCCGGGTCGAGGTGGCCGGACGACGGCTTCCACGGGATCTGATCGCCGTTCTCCGGTGTGCGCCGGACCAGTTGCCGTAGATCGTGCCCGTCCGCCCGCAGGTGCTCGCGCAGTGCCGTACCCAAGAAGCCTGATGCCCCGGCCAGCAGAATCCTCATGGGTACATCTTTCCCGGAAAAGATCGAGGGCGAACCCCGGCACGCGGCCGGGATCCGCCCTCGGATGTGATCTTTTACAGGCCGAGTTCGCCCTCGAAGTTGCCGGCCTCCAGCCGCTCCTTCATGGTGGTGAGGAAGCGGGCCGCGTCCGCGCCGTCCACGATCCGGTGGTCGTAGGAGAGCGCCAGGTACATCATGGAGCGCGGCACGATGATCTCGCCCAGCTCCGGGTCGTCCACGACCACGGCGCGCTTCACGATCGCGCCGGTGCCGAGGATGCCGACCTGCGGCTGGTTGATGATCGGCGTGTCGAACAGCGCGCCGCGGCTGCCCGTGTTGGTCAGCGTGAACGTGCCGCCGGAGATCTCGTCCGGACCGATCTTGTTGTTCCGGGTGCGCTCGGCCACGTCCGCGATGCGCTTGGCCAGGCCGCCCAGGTTCAGGTCACCCGCGTCCTTGATCACCGGGACGATCAGGCCCTTCGGCGTGTCCACCGCGATCGCCAGGTGCTCGGCGTCGAAGTAGGTGACCGTGCCGGCCTCCTGGTCGATCCGCGAGTTCACGGCCGGGTGCTGCTGCAGCGCCTCGACCGTGGCCAGCGCCAGGAACGGCATGAACGACAGCTTCACGCCGTGCCGCTGCTGGAACGCGTCCTTCACCTGGGCCCGCAGCTTCGCGACCTTGGTCATGTCGACCTCGACCACGGTGGTGAGCTGCGCCGAGATCTGCAGCGACTCGACCATGCGCTTCGCGATCGTGGCGCGGGTGCGGGTCATCTTCTCGGTGCGGCCACGCAGCGGGCTCGGCGCCGGCTTCGCGGCCGGTGCCTTGCCGCTCTCGCTCTTGGCCGGCGCGGCGGCCGGTGCGGGCGTGGCGGCCGCCGCCTTCGCCTTCTCGGCGGCGTCGAGCACGTCCTGCTTGCGGATGCGGCCACCGACGCCGGTGCCGGTCAGCGAGCCGAGGTTGACGTTGTGCTCCGCGGCCAGCTTGCGGACCAGCGGGGTCACGTAGGCGGCCTCGCCCTCCTCGACCGCGCCGTTGGCGGAGACGGCCGGGGCCGGCTTCGACTCCACCTTCGGGGCCTCGGCCTGCTTGGGAGCCTCCGCCTTGGGCGCCGCGGCGGGCGTGGAGGCGGGGGCCTCGGCGGCCGGGGACGGCGTCGCGTACGACTCGGCGGCCGGCTGGGCCGGAGCGGCCGGGCCGGGCTCCGGGGCCTTCTCCGTCTTCGGCGCGGCACCACCGGCGGCGCCGATCACGGCCAGGGCCGCGCCGACCTCCGCGGTGTCGTCCTGCTGGACCTTGATCTCCAGCAGCGTGCCGGCGGCCGGCGACGGGATCTCGGTGTCGACCTTGTCGGTGGAGACCTCGAGCAGCGGCTCGTCGACCTCGACCGTGTCGCCGACCTCCTTGAGCCAGCGGGTGACCGTGCCCTCGGTGACGCTCTCACCCAGCGCCGGCATGGTCACGACCGTGCCCTCGGCGTCGCCCCCGCTCGCGCCGGAGCCCGACGACGGCGCCGGGGTCTCCAGGTTCTCCGGGGTGTCCTCCGAGGTGGACTGCTCGGTGCGCGCCTCGACGGCCGCGTCGTCCGTGTCCTGCTGCCCGGCGTCCGGCGCCGGCGCCGCGGCGGGGGCGTCACCCTCGCCACCGATGACCGCCAGCTCGCTGCCGACCTCGGCGGTCTCGTCCTCGTTCACCAGGATGCTGGTCAGCACGCCGGACGCGGGGGACGGGATCTCGGTGTCGACCTTGTCGGTGGAGACCTCGAGCAGCGGCTCGTCCGCCTCGACCGTGTCGCCGACCTGCTTCAGCCAGCGCGTGACGGTGCCCTCGGTGACGCTCTCGCCGAGCCGGGGCATGGTGACCGATACCGGCATGTCTCAAGACTCCTTAACAAGCAACCGCAACGGTATGTTCACAATCAGGCGTGTGCGTGCAGCGGCTTGCCCGCCAGGGCCAGGTGTGCCTCGCCCAGCGCCTCGTTCTGGGTGGGGTGCGCGTGGACGAGCTGAGCCACCTCGCCCGGGAACGCCTCCCAGTTGTAGATCAGCTGCGCCTCGCCGATCAGCTCACCGACGCGCGCACCGACCATGTGGACGCCGACGACCGGGCCGTCCTCCACACCCACCAGCTTGATGAAGCCGGTGGTCTTGAGGATCTGGCTCTTGCCGTTGCCGCCCAGGTTGTAGTTGTAGGTCTTCACCTTGTCGCCGTACTGCTCGCGGGCCTTCGCCTCGGTCAGGCCGACGGACGCGATCTCCGGGTTGGAGTAGGTGACCCGCGGGATGCCCAGCTCGTCGATGACCGCCGGGTTCTGGCCCGCGATTTCCTCGGCGACGAAGATGCCCTGCTGGAAGCCGCGGTGCGCGAGCTGCAGGCCGGGCACGATGTCGCCGACCGCGAACACGTTCGGCACGTTGGTGCGCAGGCGCTCGTCGGTGAGGACGAAGCCGCGCTCCATCTTGATGCCCTGCTCCTCGTAGCCCAGGCCCTGGGTGCGCGGGCCGCGGCCGACCGCGACCAGCAGCAGCTCGGCCTCGACGACCTCGCCGCCCTGGATGGTGGCGCGTACCCCGTTCTCGGTCTTCTCGACCTTCTCGAACGGCTTGCCGACCTTGAAGTTGATCTTCCGCTTGCGGAACGCGCGCTCGACCGCCTTGGAGACCTCCGCGTCCTCCGCGGCGACCAGGCGGGGCAGCGCCTCGATGATGGTGACCTCGGCGCCGAACGAGCTCCACACGCTGGCGAACTCGACGCCGATCACGCCGCCGCCGAGCACGATCACCGACTTGGGCACGCGGTCCAGCTTCAGCGCGTGCTCGCTGGTGATGATCTTCTCGCCGTCCACGTCCAGGCCGGGCAGGCTACGGGAGAACGAGCCGGAGGCCAGCACGACGTTGCGGCCGACGTAGCGGTTGCCGTTCACCTCGACCGTGTTCGGCGCGACGAGCTTGCCCTCGCCCTCGACCACGGTGATCGACTTGTTGCCGTTCAGCATGCCGGACAGGCCCTTGTACAGCCGGGAGATGACACCGTCCTTGTACGAGTTCACCCCGGCCATGTCGATGCCGTGGAACTCGGCCTTCACGCCGAACTGCTCGGACTCGCGGGTCTCGTCCGCGACCTCGGCCGCGTGCAGCAGCGCCTTCGTCGGGATGCAGCCGACGTGCAGGCAGGTGCCGCCCAGCTTGTCCTTCTCGATCAGGGCCACGGTCAGGCCCAGCTGAACCGCGCGGAGCGCCGTGGCGTAGCCACCGCTGCCGGCGCCGAGAATGACGATGTCGAAGGTTTCGCCGTTCGGCTGGCTCACAGTCAACTCCCAAGTCGCGTCGCTGCATACGACGGTCACACTGTCGTAACGTGCATGGTGCCGTGCCCATCCTGTCACTTGTGGAAGGGGCCCGCGTAGGGAGGTGCCCAGGAACACGTCCCGTGGCAGTACCCTTGCCGTGACGGTTGCGGATATGGGGGACGAACACGGTGGCCTGGTTCAGGCGGCAGAAGAAGGCGAGTGGAGGCTCGGTCGCCCGCGCGGCGCACAACGAAGCCCTGGAGCACCTCACGGCTTTCGTGACCTCGCGAACCGGTGTCGAGGTCTTCATCGAGCCGAAGACGACCGTGACCGAGACCACGGTCATTCTCATAGCTCACGACGGCGAGTGGACCCGCCGGCGCGTCGACTCACCGGAGGGCGCCCGCCGGTTCGCCCACAGGATGGCGATTCCCGTCTACGACATCCAGCTGGTCGGCTATCCACAGCGAATGCGCGATTACAACGAGCGTCGCAAGCGCGCGTCCTCATAGAAAATCTACCGCCGATCAGGGCGTCCCGGTGACGGGACGCCCTGATTCGCTTTCCGGCTGATTCGTTTCCTAGCCGTTCGCGACGACGTCGTCGATCAGCGCGACCAGCGTGCGCACCGGCACGCCGGTGCCGCCCTTGGTCCAGTAACCGGTCGGCTCGCCGGTGTGGTAGCTCGGGCCCGCGATGTCGATGTGCGCCCAGGCCACGTCCTCGGTGACGAACTCGCGCAGGAACACGCCGCCCTGCAGCATGTGCCCGGCCCGGTCCATCCCGGCATTGACCTGCGAGATGTCCGCGACGTCGGAGTCCATGCCCTTGCGCACGTCGTCCGGCAGCGGCATCGGCCAGGCCGGCTCGCCGACCAGCTCGCCCGCGACCTTGACCCGCTCCAGCAGCTCCGGCGTGCCCATCACCCCGGCGATCCGCTTGCCCAGCGCGATCACCTGGCCACCGGTCAGCGTGGACGTCTCGAACAGGTAGTCGGTGCCGTCCGCGCAGGCCCGCGCCATCGCGTCGCCGAGCACCATGCGGCCCTCGGCGTCGGTGTTCAGCACCTCGACCCGCTTGCCGTTGAACATCGTGATCACGTCACCCGGGCGGTACGCCGAACCGGACGGCATGTTCTCCGCGATCGCCAGATAACCGGTCACCGGCACGCCCGGCTTCAGCGCCGCCACCGCCAGCAGCGTGGCCGCGACCGCGGCCGCGCCGGCCATGTCCGACTTCATCTCCCACATGCCCGCGGCCGGCTTGATCGAGACGCCGCCGGTGTCGAACGTGATGCCCTTGCCGACCAGCGCCACCCGCTTCGCGCCGTCGACCGGGTTCTCCGGCGTGTAGCTCAGCTTCACCAGGCGCGGCGGGGCCTCCGAGCCCTGGCCGACCGCGATGATGCCGCCGTACCCGCCCTCGGCCAGCGCGTGCTCGTCCAGCACCTCGACCTCGAGCCCGGCCTCCCGGCCCGCGGCCGCGACCTGCTCGGCGAACCGCGGCGGGCGCAGCTCATTCGGCGCGGTGTTCACCCAGTCGCGGGTGCGCACCACCGAGGCCGCCACCGCGGACGCCCGCGCCAGCGCCGCGACCAGGCCGGGCTCGGCCGCGTCCGGCACCACGACCTGCACGGTCCCGACCGGCTCCCGGCGGCCCGGCTGCGGCTTCGTCTTGTACCCGGCGAACCGGTACGAGCCGAGCACCGCGCCCTCGGCCACCGCGGTCAGCGCGGCCGGGCCGTCCGCGTCGTCCGGCAACGGCAGCGCCAGTGCCACCGTGCCGGCACCGGCCAGCGCGCGGACCGCGGTACCGGCCGCGCGGCGCAGCACCTCCGGCTCCGGCGCGGCGCCGGACGGCTCCGGGCCCAGGCCGACGGCCGCGACGACCGGCGCGGACACCGTGCCCAGCGTTGCGATCTTGGTCACCTCACCGGCGGCACCGCTCGCGCCGAGCAGCCGCAGCGTCTCCGCCAGCCGGCCGTCGAACGCGGCCGTGACGCTCTCCGCGCCACTGGCGATCAGCAGACCGGACGGCTCGTCGTCGCGGCTGTGCACGCCGATCACGACGGCGTCGACGGCAAGCTCGGCGGGGTCGCTGTCCACCAGGTGCAGGGAGGGATTGAGCTGAGTCACTCGGCTACTCCGACTTGTGGGCCGCATGCTGGTGCGCATCCGGCGGTGTGGTCGTCTGCGAGGTGTACCCGCTGGACAACATCATGTCCCGCCGATGCTAACCAGCGGGCCGGTTGGCGGTAAGTTGCCACCCATGAAGAGATCTCCCCTGCACGACCGGCACGTCTCCCGGGGTGCGAAGTTCGCGCCGTTCGGAGGCTGGGAGATGCCTCTGGAGTACGCGGACGGCGGCGTCATCGCGGAGCACACCGCGGTCCGCGAGAACGTCGGCGTCTTCGACGTGTCCCACCTCGGCAAGGCCCGCATCACCGGCCCCGGGGCCGCCGCGTTCGTCAACGCGTGCCTGAGCAACGACCTGGGCCGGATCGGTCCCGGCCGCGCGCAGTACACGCTGTGCTGCGACGACGCGACCGGCGGCGTGGTCGACGACATCATCGCCTACCTGCACGGCGACGACCACGTCTTCCTGATCCCGAACGCGGCCAACACCACCGAGGTGGTGCGCCGGCTCACCGAGGCGGCACCGGCCGGCGTCACCGTGACCAACGAGCACGACGCGTTCGCGGTGCTCGCCGTCCAGGGGCCGGCCTCGCCGGCGCTGCTGGCCAAGCTCGGCCTGGACACCGGTCACCAGTACATGAGCTTCGCCACCGCCACG
The DNA here is from genome assembly GCF_030813715.1 of Catenuloplanes indicus. NCBI lineage: Bacteria > Bacillati > Actinomycetota > Actinomycetes > Micromonosporales > Micromonosporaceae > Catenuloplanes > Catenuloplanes indicus. The sequence continues at coordinate 2,942,188 of NZ_JAUSUZ010000001.1, read as the reverse complement.
CTGGCCGGCGCGGACATCATCGTCTGCCGCACCGGCTACACCGGCGAGATCGGTTACGAGCTGGTCGTACCGGCGGCCTCCGCCACCGCGGTCTGGGACGCGCTCTTCGACGCCGACCCCACGCTCAAGCCGTGCGGCCTCGGCGCACGCGACACGCTCCGCACCGAGATGGGCTACCCGCTGCACGGCCAGGACCTCTCCATGGAGATCACCCCGGTCCAGGCCCGTTCCGGCTGGGCCGTCGGCTGGTCCAAGCCCGCGTTCTGGGGCCGCGACGTGCTGCTCGCCGAGAAGGAGGCCGGCCCGCGCCGCGTCCTGGTCGGCCTGGAGGCCCAGGGCCGCGGCATCCCGCGCGCCCACATGCAGGTCTACGCGGGCGACGCCCTGGTCGGCGAGGTCACCAGCGGCACGTTCTCCCCGACCCGCAAGACCGGCATCGCGCTCGCGCTCCTCGACACCGTCCCCGGCACCTCGCTCGGCGACACCGTCCACGTCGACATCCGCGGCCGCCGCACCCCGATGACCATCGTCAAGCCCCCGTTCGTCACCACCTCGGTGCGCTGACCCGAGCCCCGGCCCCCGGCGTCGAGCCGCGGGCCGGGCACTCGCCCCGAAGAAGCGGCCGCTCCATGCCGAGGAGTGGGCCGTCCTCTCGTACGACTGAGTGTGGGCTCAGCGGAGTGCGAGGGTGATCAGGGCGATGGTGGTGGCGAGTTCGAGGCAGGCGCCGAGGATGTCGCCGGTGATGCCACCGAAACGGCGGCGGCACTGGCGTAGCAGCAGCAGGGTGGCGGTCAGGGCCAGGAGCACGGCGAGCGGGCCCTGCCAGGGGCGGGCCGGGACCGCGGCGACCGAGACGGCGGCGGTGGCGGCGGTGGTGACGGCCAACGGGAGCGGCGGGACCGAGTCGGCCACCAGCGCTCCGAGGCCGGTGGGCCGGGCGGCGGGAATCCCGCGGCGGCACGCCCAGGAGATCGCCAGACGGCCGGTGACCCAGGCGGTGATCACGGTGGCGGCCGCGGCGGTGGGTGCGGTGCCGGCGAGCGAGGTCAGCGCCGCGGTCTGGGTGAGTAGCGTGAGGACCAGCGTGGCCACGCCGAACGGGCCGATGTCCGGCTTCTTCATCACGGCCAGGCCCGCCTCACCGGCGCGGTAGGAGCCGAGCGCGTCGACGGTGTCGGCCAGGCCGTCCAGGTGCAGCGCGCGGGTCAGCAGCGTGCCGGCGCCAAGCGTGACGGACGCGGCGAGCAGCGTGGGTGCGCCGGCCGTGCCGAGCAGGACGAACACGGCCGCGAGCAGCGCGCCGAGCGGGATGCCCACCACGGGTGCGACCGACATCGCGACGGCGGCGGTGCGGCGGTCCACGATCCCCACCCGCATCGGTACGACCGTCAGCGTGGTCACCGCAAGCCGCAACCCGTCCCGCAGCACCGCCCACCGCCCGGCCGGTACCACCGTGGCCGGTTCGCCGGTGGCGTGCGCCGCGCGCGCGGGTGCGGCAGGCCCGCCGGCGGACGGGTCCGCGGCGGGCCTGGGCGCTGGATCGGTGTGCGGGGCCGGCAACGGGTCAGCGGGTGGCCGGGGAGTCCGGGTCGCCGGACCGACGCGGGTTGCCGAATCCCGGCAGCCAGGAGTGCGAGTCCTCGTCCGCCTCGGTACCGGTGGCGCGGATGACGGTGGTGGCCTCCGGGTCGTCCGTGGACGGTGCCCGGACCGTGTCGGCCGGAGAATCGCCGGCCGGCGGAACGACGGAGAGGACGGCGGTGCGCTCCGCCTCGTCCTCCGCGGCATCCGGCACCGGCGCGGCGCTCGTGTTGCCGGCCTCGCCGCCGCCCGTGCCCGCGCCACCGGCGGTCCCGGCGCCGGGAAGCCGGATGACAGCGGTCGCGTCAGCATCCGAGTCACCGGCACCGCTGATGACGGTCGTCGTGTCCGCATCCGGCCCGCCCGCACCGGTGATGACCGTGGTCCGGTCGGCATCCGGCCCGCCGGCGCCGCTGATGACGGTCGTCCGGTCGGCATCCGGGTCACCGACGCTGGTGATGACCGTGGTCGTGTCGCCCGAGCCGGTGTAGGTGGCGCCGAACCCGGAGCCGGAGTCCTCGGCACGGTCAGCGGTCACACCGCCGGCCGCATCGCCGGCGACCACGCCGACCGCGCTGGCCAGAGCGACGGCCGTGTCGTCGGTGGTGCCGGTCGCCGGGACGGGAGCGGGATCGTCGGTGGTGGAGACGGCCGTGGTGGTGGAGGCGGAGACGGCGGCCTCGGCCAGCAGACCGGCGGCGCCGGCCGATGCGGCTCCGGCGGCGTCCGTGGCGTCCAGTCCGTCCGCCGGCCAGGACGTCCCGGCGGCGGAGTCCGGCGTGGACGACGCGTCGGTCCGGGGCGGGATGGAGGCGGCGAGCGCGATCGCGGAGCGCAGCAGCGGCAGCGCGGCCAGCGCGGTCGTGCCCTCGCCCAGGCCGAGGCGCATGTTCAGGACCGGGGTGAGGCCGAGGACGTCCGCGGCGAGCTTCACGCCCGGGTCGCCGCCGTGGTCGGGGAGCAGGCACCAGTGCCGGGCCTGGCCGGCGAGGTCGCGGCTGACCAGGGCGGCGGCCACGCCGACCGGGCCGTCGAGGAGCACGGGGGTACGGCGGGCGGTGGCACCGAGCAGGATGCCGGTCACCACCGCGATGTCGCCGCCACCGACCGCGGCCAGCACGTCCTTGGCCTCGCGGGAGCCCTTGCGTACGCGCTGCATCGCGTCCCGGACCGCGGCGCACCGGGCCATCCAGGCGTTGTCGTCGTAGTCGCCGTCCGGCGTGCGCACCGGCGGCAGCACGGCGGACGGTTCGGCACCGGCGGTCGCGGCCAGTACGGCGGCCGCGGCGGCCGGGGTGCCGGATCCACCGGCGGCGATGACGAGCAGGTCGGAGCCGTTCTCCGCGGCCTCCTCGGCGAGCCGCCAGCCGAGCCGGAGCGCGTCGTCGACCTCGTCGAGCGTGAGCGCGGGACCGTCCTCGACCGCCGCGGCGGCGGGTGCGTCGACGATCTGGAGCGTGGCGCCGGCGGCCGCGGTGAGCTGGGCGAGCGCGCCGACGCCGAGGCGGGCCTGCGCGGCGCGGCGGGCGGACTCGCCGGCCGGCGTGCCCGCGGACGCGCCACCGGCGTGGTCGCCCTGGACCAGCAGGACGCGCACGGACTGCCAGGGCCGCGGCGTGTCGGTGCCCTGGGTGGCGGCGGCGAACCGCACCACGTCGGCCAGCTCGCCGAGGCCGGTGCCGGCGATGTCCAGTGTGCCCAGACGGTCGAGCGCGGCCGGGCCGGTCTCCTCGTCCGGCAGCGGCAGTTCCATGTTCGGCTGGATGACCAGGCCGGTCCGCACCATCGGCAACGCCTGCGTCGGCCCACGCAGCGCATCCCCGGCGCCGGCACCCGCGGCAGCCGTGGCGCCGGCGGCAGCGGCGGACGGCGCCAGCGGAGCCGCGACCGGGGTGATCACCTCGGGCAGCACGATCGGCGCCGGCACGTCCGCCAGCACCGCCTCCGGGGCCGCGGCCGGTGCCGACGACGGCACCAGCGACGACGCCGCGGAGCGGGCCGCGTCACCCTTCAGCCACGTCGGCTGGCCGGCCACCACCAGCACCACCGCGTCCACCGCCGCGGCCACCGCTTGGTTGACCGTGCCGAGCGCGTCCGCGAACGCGCGTCCCAGCGTGGTGGCCGGCACCAGCGACAGCCCGACCTCCGGGCTGACCAGGACCAGTCGCGCGGCGCATCCCCGTACCGCGGCGGCGAGTTCTTGAATGGTCCTGCCGTCGTCGGACGGCTGGTGTGCCGGGTCGAGCAGCACGCCGACCCAGCCGCCGAGGTCGTCGACGAGCAGCGTCTCGTCCGGCTTCGCATCGACCAGGGTGGCGATCAGCCGGCCCGGATCCGCGGCCGTCTCCTCCGTCACCCAGGTCTCGGGCCGGCGGTCGCGGTGTGCGGCGATGCGCTCCTGCCACTCCGGGTCCTCCTCGGCGGGCGATGCGGACGTGGCGAGGTAGCGCAGGCTGGTCGCGCCGGACACGAGGGACTCGGCGAACTCCGACTTGCCGGATCGGATGCCGCCGAGCACGAGAAGGGTGTTCCACCCGTCAACGGACATAGCCCGTACCTTAGAGCGATCCGCTGTGCGCGGTCAGCCGGGCCGGGCGACTAGGCTTGGCCGTAGGCTTCGGAGGGGAGACACGCATGCCGTGGAACTGGCGCTACGAGGACTCGGACGGCAAGCCGGTGGAGGGCCCGTCGGAGGCGTTCTCCAGCCAGGCCGATGCGGAGTCGTGGATCGGGCAGACCTGGCGTGAGCTGCAGGGCAACGGGGTCGGTTCGGTCGTGCTGGTCGAGGACGACCGGGTGGAATACACCATGAGTCTGGCGCCGCGGGAGTGAGCGACCGGATCGGTGGCGGCAACCTCGTCATGGGGGTGCCGAAGGAGGCGTTCCGGCCCAGCCCGATCTTCCTCGGGCTGGTCGCGCTGTTCGTGACCGCCGGCGTGATGGCGTGGAACGGCTTCGGCAACGTCGCGTTCGACGTGTTCCTGCTGGTGGTGACCGGCTGGCTGATCTCGCTGTGCCTGCACGAGTACGCGCACGCGCTGGTCGCGTTCCGGTCCGGGGACATCGACGCGGCGCACCGCGGCTACCTGACGCTGAATCCGTTGAAGTACAGCCACCCGCTGCTGTCGATCGTGCTGCCGGTGATCGTGGTGGTGCTCGGCGGCATCGGCCTGCCCGGCGGCGCGGTCTGGGTCAACCACGGCGCGCTGCGCAGCCGGCTGCGGTCGTCGCTGGTCAGCCTGGCCGGCCCGGCGACGAACCTGGTGTTCGCGATCGTGCTGGCGCTGCCGTTCGTGTTCGGCGTGACCGGCGAGACGCACACCGAGTTCTGGGCGGGTCTCGCGCTGCTCGGGTTCCTGCAGCTCACCGCGGCCGTGCTGAACCTGATCCCGGTGCCGGGCCTGGACGGCGGCAACATCGCCCGGCCGTGGCTGCCGTACTCGTGGAAGCGCACCTGGGACGTGATCGCCCCGTTCGGCTTCATCATGCTGTTCGCGCTGCTGTGGAACCCGACGATCGGCGGCGCGTTCTTCGACGTGGTCTTCACGCTCGGCGACCTGATCGGCATGCCGTCCTACCTCTACGGCGACGGCTTCGCGCTGCTCCGCTTCTGGAACTACACCACGAACTGAGATCGAGAAGCCGCGCGGGTACGCCGTACCCGCGCGGCTTCTGCCTGCCCCTACGGCCGGTCGGCCGGGGACTGGGTCTTCGCCGGGTCACGCTCCGGCAGGTCGCCGAGCGCCTCGTCGATCTGCTTGAGCAGGTCGTCCTCCAGCCGCACACCGGCGGCCCTCGCGTTGTCGTGCACCTGCTCCGGCCGGGACGCGCCGACGATCGCGCTGGCCACGTTCCGGTTCTGCAGCACCCACGCCAGCGCGAGCTGCGCCATGCTCAGCCCGGCCGACTCGGCCAGCGGCTTCAGGCCCTGCACGGCGGTGAGCGTCTCGTCGTTCATGAACCGCGCGATCGTCTTCGAGCCGGACTCGTCCGTGGCCCGCGAGCCGGCCGGCGGCGCCTGACCCGGCAGGTACTTGCCGGTCAGCGCGCCCTGCGCGATCGGCGAGAAGACGATCTGGCTGATCCCGAGCTCCTGCGAGGCCGGCACCACCTGGGCCTCGATGATCCGGTGCAGAGCCGAGTACTGCGGCTGGTTCGAGATCAGGCCGACCTTCAGCTCCTTGGCCAGCGCGTGCCCGGCCCGCAACTGGTCCGCGGTCCACTCGGAGACGCCGATGTAGTGCGCCTTGCCGGAGTGCACCACGTCCGCGAACGCGGACATGGTCTCCTCCAGCGGCGTGTGGAAGTCGTACCGGTGTGCCTGGAGGACGTCCACGTGGTCGGTCTGCAACCGGCGCAGTGAGGCGTCGATCGACTCGCGGATGTGCTTGCGGGACAGGCCGCTCTCGTTCGGGCCCGGGCCGGTGCGCCAGAAGACCTTGGTGAGGATCTCCACGCTCTCCCGCCGCTCGCCCTTCAGCGCGCGGCCGAGCACCTCCTCGGCACGGCCGCCCGCGTATGCGTCCGCGGTGTCGAACGTGCTGATCCCCACCTCCAGCGCGGCGCGCACACAGGCGACCGCGGCGTCCTCCTCCACCTGGGACCCGTGGGTGATCCAGTTGCCGTAGGAGATCTCACTGACCAGCAGGCCGGAACGGCCGAGGTGACGATATTCCATCCGCCGACCCTAACCGGTTTCCCGAGCTGCCCCTGTGGTTCGGGGCCTATGGTGTGGGGAGCCGGCCCGGTTTGCCGTCCGCTTCTCCGGGCCGGTCCTTCCCGCTACAGCACCGGTTTGGTGTCCGCGAGCAGGCGGTCGATCTCGTCCATCACGTCCGCGCGGGACGCGTGCACCGGGTCGATCAGCGGCTCGCCGCGGCGGTCCACCGCACCCCACCGTCCGGTGCCCGCGCCCGCCCCGATCAGGAACGCCACCGGGTGGATCACCATCGCCGGGTACGTGGGCGCCACCACCACGGTGCCGGACCGGTCCACCACGCCCTTGCGGCCGTTCAGGTCCACGATCGCCAGGCCCTCGTCGGTGAAACCGTCCACGTACCGGCCGTCGGTCAGCGCGGTCGCGAAACCGCTGTACTGCGTCGGCACCACCACGGTCCCGGACGTGTCCACCGCGCCCCAGCCGCTCTTCCGCCGGACCGCCGCGATGCCGCGCCGGAACGGGCGCACGTCCTCGTACGGCTGGCCGATCACGACCCTGTTGGCCTTGTCGATCGCGACCCAGCCGCCGTTGCCGTCCCGGGACACCCAGGCCAGCCCGTCCGAGAACGAGCCCACGCCGTAGTAGCCCGCGTCCGCCGGGATCAGCAGCTCACCGGACTCGTCGATCAGCTCCCAGTGCTGCGCCTCCGGCCGCCGCACCCACGCCACACCGTCCCGGAACGGCTGCACGTCCGCGTAGCTGGCCGCGATCACCGGTTCGTTCCCGGCGTCCTCGTAACCCCAGCGCTGCACACGCTCGGAGAACATCGGCTGCGGCGGGCGGTGCACCTGCCGGATCTCGTCCTCGCTCCGCGGGTACGGCCCCCAGCCGTTCGCCGCCACCTTCGCGAACACGGCGTCCAGCGCGAGCTCGGTACGCGAGATCAGATCCGGGTCCTCCACCTTGCGCAGTTCCAGCGCCCGCTCGAAGTGGTGCAGCGCCTCCATGAACCGGCCCTGGTCGTACGCGGACCGCCCGGCGTGCTCGTGCATCGTGGCCCGCAGCCGATCCGGCAGCTCCGACGAGTTCGCCTCCGCGAACAGCCGGTCCGCCTCGATGAAGTCGCCGCGCCACTGCAGCACGTGCGCCAGCCGCGCCTGGGCGATCGCGATCCGCCGGAAGTGGCCGGTCAGCTCCGCGTGCTCCAGACCCATCCGGCCGTCGTGCAGCGCCGGGCCGAGATCGCCGAGGATCCGGGAGACGACCGCGCGGAGGCTCAGCAGGCGGGCGCGGGTGGCGTTGTCGGTGGCGCCGGCCAGTTTCTCGGTCAGGCGCTCGCGCACCTGCCGCAGCTCGTCCGGATCGTCGACCAGCTCACGCAGCGTCTCGTGGTGGAACCGCCAGTGGTAGGTGGCGAGCACCTGCTCCGGATCGGCCGGGCGCTGCGGCTCCTCCTCGACCGGTGCGGTCCGGTCGGGGTGCTGCTCGTCCTCGGGTGCGTGCTGCTCCTCGGCGGCCGCCTCGTCGGGGGTGACGATCGGCGTGATCATCGTGGGCGCGCGCAACGCGGTCGCCGCGCCGGCGGCCGGCCCGGCGGGGCCTGGGAGCACGGTGTCCGGGCTGGCCGTGACGGGCGGCTCCGCCGGGGTGTCGTCGCCGGGCGTGGGCTCCGGCGCGGAGGGCTGCGTCTCGTCCGCCGGCTCTTCGTCCGAGGCCGTTGCGTCCGTCCGGTTTTCGTCGCCCAGTTCTTCGTCGCCCGCCTTCTTGCCCCGCGCGGAGCCGGCCGACGTGCGGGCGGCCGACGTGGGTGCGGCTGTGTTCGGCTCGGCCGCGGTGGGCTGGGTCGCGCCGGGCTCGGCGGGCTGAGGCTCGGCGGACTGAGACTCGGCGGACTGAGACTCGGCGGGCTGAGGCTCGGCGGGCTGGGGGGCGGCCGGCTTGGCGGACGAACCGAACCAGCCGGAATCCGGCCGCGACGGCACGCCCTGCTTCTCCGCCAGATTCTCGGCGGGCGACGGCACCGATCGCGTCTCGGCACCGCTCGCCTTGAGCAGCTCACCGAGCGAAGGACGATCATCAGCGGGTACGCCGACCGCCTCGCCCACCTCACGCCGCTCACCCTGCCGCGCTTGCTCATCGACCGGCTGCGCCGCCGACGCCTGCGCCGCCGCCTCGGCCCCCGCCGTCTGTGCCGCGGGCGTCTGCGTCGCCGTCCGGGGCGCGGACTGCGCTGTGGGCGTCTGCGCTGCTGGCGGCTGTGCCGCCGGGGTCTGCGCAAGCGGTGGCTGTGCTGCCGGTGTCTGTGCTGCCGGTGTATGTGCTGCCGGCGTCTGTGCGGCCGGCGTCTGCGCTGCCGGTGGGTGCGCCGGTTGCTCTTCGCGCGGCCGCTCCCGCTGCGTCGGCTGCTGCGGACGGAGGTCGAACGGCGCCGGCTCGACCGGCGGCGGCTGCACCGACCCGCCCGGCCGCCGGTAACCGGCGTCCGCGGAGTCCGCCTCCTCCAGTCCACGCCGGTCGGCGGTGGCAGCGATCTGCCCACCATCGGCATCCCGGTAAGGATGATCACCCTGATAGGGCGCCGCGCTGACCGGTTGATCCTGCGTGTACGGCGCCGCGCTGACCGGGTGGTCGTGCGAGTAGGGCGTGGCGCTGACCGGGCGGTCCGCTGCGTAGGGCGCGGCGCTGACCGGGCGATCCTGGGGATACGGCACGCCGCTGACCGGACGCGTGTCCTGCCGCTGCTGGTCTCGTGCCGCCGGCTGGTCCGGCCGCGCGGTGCGCTCGTCCGGCCCCTGACCGGGCATGACCGGAATATCCGGACGCGCCTGCGGAAACGCCCCGCTGGTCTGCGGCCCGACCGCCTCCGGCGGCACGCCACGCCGCTCGCCCGTGGGCACCCCACCACGCGGATCAACGGGAGCACCGGTCCGCGGATCGATGCCACGGGGTCCAGCCGGCGTGCCGCTACGCGGATCGATGCTGCGCGGGTCAACCGGCGTGCCGGTCCGCGGGTCGGTGGGAGCGCCGCTGACCGGCCCGCTCGCCCCCGGCGCCCATTCGTGACCGTAGGGCACGCCACTGACCGGTCGCTGCGTGTCGTTGCCCACGTCCGGCCGTGACGGCTCCTGCGGAACCCGGCCACCCGGCTGTGCCGCCCCCGGCGCCCACTCCTGCCCACGGGCAGGCCCGGCCGCCGGCCGCTGCGGCTCCGGCGCCGGTCCCGGCCGAGCCGGCCCGTAGGGCGCCCCGCTGGTCGGCGCGGACGCCCCCGGCGCCCACTCGTGCCCATAGGGCACCCCGCTGACCGGCCGCCCCCGATCGAAGCCACCGTTGATCGGCTGGGTGCGGTCCGTCGGGATGCCGCTGACCGGCTGGTTCTGGTCGTAGCGGGCGGCACTGGCCGGCCGCGCCTGATCGAATTCCTCGTCGGACCGCGCCCGGCCGGGTCCACCGTCGATCGGCTGGGTCCGGTCGAACGGCACGCCGCTGACCGGCTGGGTCCGGTCGAACGGAGCCGCGCTGACCGGCCGCGACGGATCCAGCGCTTCGCCACCGAGGCGACGGGTCTGCTCGGACGGGTCACCGAGCTGCCGGGTCTGGTCCGTGGCATCCGCCCACGCCGGGTCCAGCGGCCCTGGACGCGCCGGAGCGCCCACCCCCGGCGGGTAGGAGGCAGCCGGGCTGACCGGCCGGTCCTGCGGCCCCCACGGGCCTTCGGACGGTACCTGACCGGGACGTGGCGGTGCGGACGGCGGCTGTGACGAACCGCCGCCCCGGACCGGACCGGATCGTCCGGGCACGTCCGGGCGCGCCACGCCGGGACGCACGTGTCCACCGGAGCTGCCGGGACCGTCCGCGTATCCCGGACGCGGCGGTGCCACCGGCGCGCCCGCCGACGCGGCGGGCGCCACCGGCTGTCCGGCCGTCCGTCCACGGTCGCCGTCCCAGCCGGGGCGCGGCTCCGCCCCGGGCACGTCGCGACGCGGATATCCGGACCGCTCCGCGTCGTCGAACCCGGGCGCCGTCCCGGCCGTGAGTCCGGGGGCCGTCCCGGCCGTGAACACGGGGGCCGTCCCGGCCGCCACGGGCGTGAGGCGACCCGGCCCGGCGTCGCGGCGCGCGGGCTCGCCCGCCGTCCGCGGCTCGCCATGGGCCACATCGCCGGAGTCCGGATCCCAGGCCGCCGCCGGCTCTCGCTCACGCCGCGGCTCGTCGCGTCGTTCCGTCTCACGGCGGATCGGCACCACCGGCGCCAGCGGCGGCTGGTCGCCCCGGCCGGGCTCGCCCCGGCGTACCGGCTCGTCACCGCGAACCGGCTCCCGGGTACGCCCGGGCTCGTCCCCGCGGACCGGTTCGCCGCGGCGTGCGGCCTCGTCGCCGCGGGTGGGCTCGTCCGGGCGGGTCGGGTCGGGGTGGGGCACGTTGCGCTGGCCGGGCTTGATCCAGGTGCGCTCGCCACGGCGTGCCGGATCGCCACCGGCGGCCGGATCGGCGGGGCGGTCGGGCGGTGCGGGCCGCCACGGGTCGCCGCTCCGCACGTCGTCGGGCTGCTCCCGGCGGGCCGGGTCGCTCTCGCGTACCGGTGGGCGTCCCTGCTGGTCCGGGCGGTCGCCGGGGCGGGCCGGTCCGCGGCCGGGCTCGCCGCGGTGGCCGGGCTGGGCGTCGTCGTAGCCGGCGTCCGCGGGCAGCGGCTCGCTCCAGTCCTGGACCACCTCGCGGCGGCGCCACGGCTGGTCGCCGCGCGGCACGTCGCGGCGGCCGGTGCGGGCCTGCTGCCAGTCGGCCTCCTGGTCCCAGCCGGGCCGGCGGCCACGGTCGGGCCCTCCGGCCTGGGCGGCCGGGCGCACGTCGCCGGGGGCGGCGTCCGGGTGGCGTGCCGGCCGGCGCGGCTGACGGCCGGGATCCCCGGTGCGCCAGTCCTGCTCCGCGGGTCGTCCACCGCCGTAGCGGCCACCCTCGCGGCCACGGTCGCCACGCGCACGCGGGTCGTCGTCGAAGTCGCCGTCGCGCGGATCGGCACCCCGGCGGACCCGGTCCCGCGGGTCCACGTCCCGAGGATCGAAGTCCCGCGGATCGCCGCCGCGCCCACCGCGTTCCCGCGAGCCGGCGTCGCGCGGGTCGAGGTCGCGCGGGTCGAGGTCGCGCGGGTCGAGGTCGCGCGGGTCGAGGTCGCGCGGGTCGAGGTCGCGCCCACCGCGCTCGCGTGGATCCAGATCGCGCGGACCGGCCGCACGCCTGTCGCTGTCACGCCCATCCAGGTTCCGCGGGTCCAGGTCGCGTGGATCACGGTCGCGTGGACCGCCCGCACGCCCGCCACGCTCGCGCGGGTCCGCGTCGCGCGGATCGAAGTCGCGCCGGCCAGCTCCGCGCCCGTTCCGCTCCCGCTGGTCCGCGTCGCGCGGGTCGTAGCCACGCGAATCCGGGTCGCGCGGATCCGCACCGCGCCCACGCGGACCGGCGTCGCGCGGTCCCGCACCCCGCCCGCCCCGCTCACGCGGGGCAGCGTCACGCGCGTACGCGTCACGCGGACCGGTGCCACGCGGGTCGGCGTCCCGCGGGCCGGCGTCCCGCGGGCCGATGCCCCGCTCACGCGGATCAGCACCCCGTCCACCACGGTCACGCGGGTCAAGATCACGAGACCCGGCGCCGCGCCCACGGGGGTCGGCGTCGCGCGGGTCGGCATCACGCCCCACCCGCTCGCGCGGATTCAGGCCGTTACCGCGCCCACCCCGCTCCCGCGGATCCGCCACCCGGCCGCGCGCATCCCCGCCACGCCGCCCGCGCGGGTCTCCGTCCCACGATTCACCCTCGTCGAGGTCGAGATCGAGATCGAGATCCGGATCGCGCCCACCGCGCCCCCGCGGCTCGTAGTCGAAGTCGGCCCGCTGCCCACCCCGCCCCGCCGTGGCGCCTCCGCGAGTCACCCGCGCGTCGAAGTCACCGTCCCGCGACCGCCCCGGCCCGCGCGGCTCGTCGTCCCACTCGTCCGCCGGCCCACGCCCGCGATCGTCCCCGGTCGCGCGCGCCGGGGCCCCGTAGACCCGGACCTCGCGCCCGCGTGTCCGGGCGTCGTCCCGGAAGTGGTCCTCCTCGTAGTCGAACCCGTCGTTCCCCCGCCGCCCCGGCGCCGGTGGCCTGGCACGCCCGGAGGCCGGCCGGGCCGGGCGCCCGCTGGCCGGTGTCGGCGCGACGTCCCCGTCCGGGTCCGGACGCACGGAGGAGCGGTACACCGCGCTGCTGCGCGCCTGCACGGACGGGCCGGGGTCTCCGGGGTACGCCTGCCCCGGGACCTCCATCCACTCGTCGGTGGTCTCCACCGCCCATGCGGGCAGCTGTGAACCGCGTCGATCCCTACGTTCCGGCGCCACGGTTCACCCCATTTCGCTGTGCGCTCCCGCCCTGGGCCCGGCGGCGGCGGACTGTGACGCGTGCCAGCGGAAACGCTGACGGGCGTCGCATGGTCACGCCGGCTCACCTCATGGGAAATCTATCGCTGGGCAGCCGTGGTCCCCGGGTAAAGTCACCCGGCTCGGCGCAGCAGAGTCCGCGGAAAGGAGGGTAACGGCGTGGCCTTGTTCGACGCCACCGTGCACACCATGCCGCAACAAAAACTCGTCGGACAAATCACGACATTCTGGGTTATAGCGGTTTCAGGTTTCCGTCGGTACTCCACCTACCGCCAGGCGACCGTGGCCGGGGCGTTCACCAACACGGTTTTCGGCTTCCTCCGCTGCTACCTCTTCCTGGCCGTCGCCGGCGGTGCGGCGGTGGCCGGTTACACCCCGGAACAGCTGGTCACGTACGTCTGGGTGGCCCAGGGTCTGCTCGCCGTGGTGCTGCTCTGGGGCCCGCCCGAGCTGGCCGACCGGATCCGCACCGGCGAGGTCGTCGCCGACCTGCTGCGCCCTGTCCACCCGGTCACCAGCATGCTCGCCACCGACCTCGGCCGTGCCTGGCACGCGGTGCTGACCAGGTGCGTTCCTCCCGTACTCACCGGTTTGATCTTCTTTGAGCCCTATCTCCCGGTCCGCTGGCACACCGGGCCGCTGTTCGTCCTCTCCGTCCTTTTTGCGATCGTCATCACGTTCTGCTGCCGCTTCCTGATCAACGCGACCGGCTATTGGCTGCTCGACGTCCGCGGCCCGATCATGCTGTGGACGCTCGGCTCCGGCGTGATCTCCGGCCTCTACTTCCCGCTGCGTTTCCTGCCCGAGCCCGCGCTGCTGGCGCTCTGGCTGCTCACGCCGCTGCCCAGCCTGTTCCAGGCGCCGCTGGACGTGCTGATCGAGCGGGACGCCACGCCGGTCCAGCTCGGCATCGTCGGCGTCCAGGCGGCCTGGACGGTGATCATGCTGCTGCTCTGCCGGTACGTGCAGACCCGCGCCGAACGGCGGCTGGTGATCCAGGGTGGGTGAGCTCCGCGCGTACGGGCATCTGCTCCGCGCCCAGGCCCGGTCCCAGCTCAGCTACCGGGTGTCGTTCGCGATCGACCTGGTCAGCAACATCGGCGCCACCGCGCTGGACGTGCTCACCGTCTTCGTGCTCTACGGCGTGACCACCGCGATCGGTGGCTTCCGGCTCGGCGAGACGATGGTCATGGTCGGTCTGGCCCAGGTCGCGTTCACGCTGGCGGACATGCTGGTCGGCTACATCGAGCGGATCCGCGTCTACGTCCGGACCGGCCTGCTGGACACCGTGCTGATCCGGCCGCTCGGGCCGCTCGGCCAGCTGCTCGCCATGGACGTACCGCTGCGCAAGCTCTCCCGGGTCCTGCTCGCCGTGCTGGTGCTGACCGTCGCGCTGGCCCGGGCCGGCATCGACTGGACCCCGGGCCGGGCCGCGCTGGTCGCCGCCACGCTGATCGGCGGCACCGCGTTCTTCGCGTCGATCTTCATCGGGACCGCGTCCGTGGCGTTCTGGTGGATCGAGTCCGGCGAGATCGGCAACGCGTTCACCTACGGCGGGCGCGACTTCACCACGTACCCGATCACGGTCTTCGACGGCGCGTTCCGGCATCTCTTCGCGTACGGTCTCGGCTTCGGTTTCGTCGCCTACCAGCCGGCGCTGGCCCTGCTCGGCCGCGCCGACCCGCTCGGCCTGCCCGCCTGGGCCGGCTGGGCCGCCCCGCTCGTGTGCGTCCCGGCCGCGCTCGTCGCCGGCCTGATCTGGCGCACCGGCATCCGCCACTACCGGAGCACCGGATCATGAACGTCATCGAGGCCCGCGATCTCAGCAAGACCTTCACGGTCTCGGTCAAGAAGGGCCGGTTCCGCCGAGAGCGCCGGGAGACCGCCGCGGTCGACGGCGTCGACCTCACCGTGGCGCGCGGCGAGATGGTCGGTTACATCGGCCCGAACGGCGCCGGCAAGTCCACCACGCTCAAGATGATGACCGGTGTACTGATGCCGTCCGGCGGTACGGTCACCGTCTGCGGCCTGGTCCCGGTCAAGCAGCGCATCCGGCTCGCGCTGCGGATCGGCGTGGTCTTCGGCCAGCGTTCCCAGCTCTGGTGGGACCTGCCGCTGCGCGAGTCGTTCGACCTGCTCCGGCACATCTACCGGGTCCCGCCCGCCGACCACGGCGCCCGCCTGACCCGCTGCCGCGCCATGCTGGAGCTCGACGAGTTCGTGGACACGCCGGTCCGCCAGCTCTCGCTCGGTCAGCGCATGCGCGGCGAGCTCACCGCCGCGCTGCTGCACGGCCCCGAGGTCCTGTTCCTGGACGAGCCCACGATCGGCCTGGACGTGGTCAGCAAGCAGGCGGTCCGTGCGTTCCTCACCGAACTGGGCGCCCGCGGCGACACCACCGTCATGCTCACCACGCACGACCTCGCCGACATCGAGCGCCTCTGCCGCCGCCTCGTCGTCATCGACCACGGCCACGTCGTCCACGACGGCACCCTCGACGCGCTGCACGCCCGCTTCGACTCCCGCCGCCGCGTCGTCGTCGACCTCGACGAACCCTCGGCCACACCGCTCACCGTCACCGGCGCCGACCTGGACGCCACCGACCTCGACGGCCGCCGCCTCACCTACCGCCTCACCACCGCCACCGCGGGCGAACTCGTCATCCAGATCGCCCGCACCGCCGCGATCCGCGACATCTCCGTCCTCGAACCCGAGATCGAGGACGTGATCGCCAGGCTCTACAAGAACCGATAAAGGCGGATATTCCCGCTTCCGGCGTGGTCACTCCGGGCGTGCTCCCGCGGGCCAACCGCGCCGCCGGGCTCAACTCCGCTAGCGCTCCGTTCGCCCGTCGCGACGGAGCCGGTCCCGGCCACCACAACCCCTGCCGCCCTCTTCGCGCCGAGATGTCGCCGTGAGGCGGCGGCGCGAGCTGCGGGCGTTGCCGGCCCGCCGAGGCCGGCCGACTCCGGCGTAGCCGGCGCGCTCCGCCCGGACTCAGGGAACACCGAGCAGGCGGAGGAGGGCGGTGGTTGCCGCGGCGGCGACCACCACCAGGATGAACGGCGCTCGGCGCCAGGCCAGCAGCACACCGGCCAGGACGCCGACCGGCCGTGCCACGCCGGTCAGCGCGCCGCCCTCGGTCAGCGCGGCCGTGGCTGCGAGCGAGCCGAGCAGCGCCGCCGCGGCAAGCGGCAGGAGCCGGCGGACGCTTGCCGGCATCTCCAGCCGGTCGCGCAGCACCACACCGGCGACCCGGAAACCGTAGGTCCCCATGGCCAGCCCCACGATCACCGCGATCAGCATGTCGCCTCCTCGGTCCGGCCGGAGCGACGGCCGTTCTCCGGCCGCTCGCCGGCGTCGCCCGCGTGCGCCGCCCCTGCTCTTCCCACGCCACCGGCTCTGCCGGCGGCGGTGTCCGTGGTGCCGGGGCCGGTGATGTTCGACGCGCTGTCTCCGGTGGCCCCGGTGGCGATGCCGGGCGATGGGGTCCGGCGGCGGGGGAGGAGCAGGGTCAGGAGGCCGGCGAGGGACAGCAGGACCGGGAGGCCGGCCGGGAGGAACGGGGTGGTGAGGACGGCCAGGGCGGCGCCGGTCAGCGTGACCTCGCGGGTTGCGCGGTCGGTCAGCGACGGCAGGATCAGCGCGATCAGGCCGGCCGGGAACGCCGCGTCCAGGCCCAGCACGGCCGGGTCACCGACCGCGGTGCCGAGTGCGATGCCGGCCACCGTGCCGAGGTTCCAGCAGACGAAGAGCATCGCGCCGGTGGCCCAGAACGCCTCGCGGCGTTCCCGCGGGTCGGTGCGGGCGAGCGCGAACGCCACCGACTCGTCGATCACCAGGTGGCTGCCGAGCAGCCGTTGCCACCACCGGGTGCCGATCGCGTCCGACACCACCAGGCCGAACGGCAGGTGGCGGGCGTTGATCAGCAGGCCGCCGAGGAGCGCGGCCAGCGGGTTTCCGGCGGCGAGCAGCCCTACCGCCATGAATTGGGCGCCGCCCGCGAAGATGAAGACCGACATGACCACCACCGACCAGGGCGGGAGGCCGCTTCCGGCGGCGATCGCGCCGAACGAGATCGCGACGGCACCGGTCGCCACCGCGATCGCGAACGCGTCCCGCAGGATCGTTCGATTTAATGAACGCACGTCATGGAATATCGAACGTACCGCCGGGTATGTCAAATCGAACGAAGGGTCCGATGAAACGAACGCCTGAGCCGCCGATCGCCGTTATCGCCGCCGCCCTCAAGCGGGAGCGGGAGCGCGCCGGCCTGTCCCTGGCCGAGCTGGCCCGCCGCGCCGGCGTGGCCAAGTCCACGCTCTCGCAGCTGGAGGCGGGCAGCGGGAACCCCAGCGTGGAGACGCTCTGGTCGCTGGGCAACGCGCTGGACGTGCCGCTGAGCAGGCTGATCGAGCCGCCGGCGCCGAAGGTGCGGGTGATTAGGGCGGGGGAGAACCCGCGCGTCACGAGCGAGCAGGCGTTCTACTCCGGGTCGCTGCTCACGGCCGGTGACGGCCGCGCACGGCGGGACGTCTACATCATCGAGTCCGAGCCGGGCGCGGTCCGGCGGGCGGAACCGCACCTGCCCGGCACGGTGGAGCACGCGATCGTGGCGGCCGGCCGGGTCCGGATCGGCCCGGCGGACGAGCCGGTGGAGCTGCACCCGGGCGACTACGTGTCCTACCCGGGCGACGCACCGCACGTCTACGAGGGGCTGGAGCCCGGCAGCTGGGCTGTTCTGATCATGGAGCACCCATGATCAGAACTTGTCGCCGACCCCGATCGCGGGCGTCGGCACCCGCATGCGGCGGAAGCTGAGCGAGCGGGAGATGCCGTAGAAGTACAGCGAGCCCATCCGCTCCGACGTCTTCGGGAAGCGCTCCTGGACCAGCTTCCTGATTCGGCGGCTGATCAGGAAGCTGTCCACGATCACGGCGAGCGCGAGCGCCAGCCACAGGATGTTCGCGATCGCCTGCACCCGGGTGTCCGGCACGCTGGCGCCGATCAGCACCACGAACGCGCCGCCCAGGAAGAACGACCCGACGGTACGCCGGGAGTCGATGATGTTGCGGACCAGCTGACGCTCCGGGCCGCGGTCACGCGGGCCGCCCTCGCGGCGGAACCGCTCGGACTCGCGCTGCCGCGCCAGCCGGCGCTGCTCCTTCGCCTCCTGCTTGGTCAGCGGCGTCTTGCTGACCACCGCGGCGCCACCGGGCCGCCGCTGGGTGCTCGGCCGCTTCGGCGTGGTGACACCCAGCTCACGCTTGCTCGGGGTGTGACCCCGGGTGGCGGTGGTCACGCCCTCGGGCGTCTCGACCTCGGAGACCTGGTCCTCGACGAGATCGGCGGACTTACGACGAAACAGCGGCACGTGGCAAGGGTAGCCAAACGACGACACGCGACGAAACCGGCCACCGTCCGCAAGACACTCACCCGAAAGAACGAGGCCGGAACCGTTAAGGTTCCGGCCTCGCAGGACGATCGGGAGATCAGACGCGCTCGACGTTCGCGCCGAGCTCGGCCAGCTTCGTCTCGAAGTTCTCGTAACCGCGCTTGATCAGGTTCACGCCGTACACCCGGGAGGTGCCCTCGGCCGCCAGCGCCGCGATCAGGTGGCTGAACCCGGCCCGCAGGTCCGGGATGACCAGGTCGGCCGCGTGCAGCTTGGACGGGCCGGCGATGACCGCGGAGTGGTGGAAGTTACGCCGGCCGAAGCGGCACGGCGTACCGCCGAGGCAGTCGCGGTACGTCTGGATCGTCGCACCCATGCTGTTGAGCGCCTCCGTGTAGCCGAGCCGCTGCTCGTACACGGTCTCGTGGACGATCGAGATGCCGCGCGCCTGGGTGAGCGCGACCACCAGCGGCTGCTGCCAGTCGGTGGCGAAGCCCGGGTGCACGTCCGTCTCCAGCGCGACCGCGGTCAGCTCGGTGCCGGGGTGCCAGAACCGGATGCCGCCCTCGCGACCAGGCCGGGTCTCGTTCGGCGGGAGTGTGTCGGTGACCTCGAACTGGCCGCCGATCGACCGGAACACGTTCAGGAACGTGCCCATGTCGGCCTGCTGCGCGCCGAGCACCGTGATGTCGCCGCGGGTGGCCAGCGCGGCCGCGGCCCAGGACGCCGCCTCGATCCGGTCCGGGATCGGCCGGTGCGAGTAGCCGCCGAGCCGCTTCACGCCCTTGATCTCGATGACCCGGTCGGTGTGCACCGTGATGATCGCGCCCATCTTCTGCAGCACGCAGATGAGGTCCATGATCTCCGGCTCGACCGCGGCGTTGCGCAGCTCGGTGACGCCCTCGGCCAGCACCGCGGTGAGCAGCACCTGCTCGGTGGCGCCGACGCTCGGGTACGGCAGCTCGAACTTCGTGCCGTGCAGCCCGTTCGGCGCGGTGAGGTGCATGCCCTCGGGCGCCTTGTCCACGATCGCGCCGAACTGGCGCAGCGCCTGGATGTGGAAGTCGATCGGGCGCGGGCCGATGTGGCAGCCGCCCAGGTCGGGGATGAACGCGTGGCCCAGCCGGTGGAGCAGCGGGCCGCAGAACAGGATCGGGATCCGGCTGGACCCGGCGTGCACGTTGATCTCGTCGGTCGAGGCGGACTCGACGTTCGACGGGTCGAAGATGAGCTCGCCGTCGGACTCGCCCCGGCTGACCCGGACGCCGTGCAGTTCCAGCAGGCCGGTGACGACCTCCACGTCGCGGATGGCGGGGACGTCGTAGAGCGTGCTCGGGCTGTCGCCGAGCAGGGACGCCACCATCGCCTTGGAGACGAGGTTCTTGGCGCCGCGGACCCGGACCCGGCCGTTCAGCGGTGTACCACCGTGTACGGCCAGCACGTCGTCGGTCAACGCAACCTCCAGCGCTTGCGTAAGGGGGATGGGCGCCGGTTCTCGTTCGTGCGAATCAACGAGCGGGGGGCTGGCGCTTGTCGCCGGGGAAGCATAGCGCTCGGTTACCAAGACAAGAACCCACACACCGCTCGTCCTGGCGCGAAACCGGGAGGAGCGGCGGTGGTTCTGTCGGGGATCTTACGGATGCCTCGGAAGCCTGTTATGGCAGCGCAAGCATCTGATCGAGCGCGGATCGTGCATATGCCGAAGTGTCCGGATCGACCGTAATCTGGTTCGGTGTCCGGCCGGCGACAAGTTCTTCCAGAGCCCAGACCAGATGCGGCAGATCGATGCGATTCATAGTCGAGCAGTAACACACAGTACGGTCGAGGAACATGATCTGCTTGTCCGGGTGCGCGTTCGCGAGCCGGCGCACGAGGTTCAGCTCGGTGCCGATCGCCCACGCGGACCCGGCCGGAGCGGCCTCGACGGTCTTGATGATGTACTCCGTCGAGCCCACGTAGTCGGCCGCCGTCACCACCTCGTGCCGGCATTCCGGGTGCACGAGCACGTTTACCCCGGGAACCCGCTCGCGAACCTCCTCCACACAGGACAGCGTGAACCGCCCGTGCACCGAGCAGTGCCCGCGCCAGAGGATCATCTTGGCGTCCCGCAACTGCTCCGGGGTGAGCCCGCCGTGCGGCTTGTGCGGGTCGTAGAGCACGCAGTCGTCCAGCGAGTAGCCCATCTCCAGCACCGCCGTGTTCCGGCCGAGGTGCTGGTCGGGCAGGAAGAACACCTTGGAGCCCTGCTCGAACGCCCAGTCCAGCGCGCGCTTGGCGTTGGACGAGGTGCACACCACGCCCTTGTTGCGCCCGACGAAGCCCTTGATGTCGGCGGACGAGTTCATGTACGTGACCGGTACCACGTCACCGGCGATGCCCAGGTCCTCGAACAGCTCCCACGCGGTCTCGACCTGCGACAGCACGGCCATGTCCGCCATCGAGCAGCCGGCCGCGAGGTCCGGCAGGATGACCTTCTGCGCGTCGGTGGTGAGGATGTCCGCGCTCTCGGCCATGAAGTGCACGCCGCAGAACACGATGAACTCCGCGTCCGGCCGGGCCGCGGCCTCGCGGGCGAGCTTGAACGAGTCGCCGGTCACGTCGGCGAACTGGATCACCTCGTCCCGCTGGTAGTGGTGCCCGAGGACGAAGACGCGATCGCCCAGCGCGAGCTTGGCGGCCATCGCGCGGGCGACCAGGTCCGGGTCGCTCGGCGACGGAAGATCTCCGGGACAGTCGACGCCGGCCTCGGAGGCCGGGTCGGTGCCCCTGCCCAGCAGAAGCAGGGCGGTTGCGGTGTTGGACGGCTCTACCCAGGTCGATGTCACAGCAAGATTGTCTCACAGTGAGACCGGCCCGCAGATGTGATCCATGCATCCCCGAGAATGGTCCGGACAGGGGAATAGTGGGAGGTACACAGCGGTGCGAATCCTGATTTGTCCGGATAAGTTTGCCGGGAGCATCGACGCGGTGCCGGCCGCCCGGGCCATCGCGTCCGGCTGGCGGGCCACGAACCCGGCGGACGACCTGGTCGAGCGGCCGCTGTCGGACGGAGGCCCCGGGTTCGTCGACGTGCTCGCGTCCGCCCTGAACGGCCGCGACGTGATTGTCGACACGGTCGATCCACTCGGCCGCCCGGCAAAAGCCACAATCCACGTCAAAGGCTCCACCGGGTACGTGGAGAGCGCGCACGCGTGCGGCCTGCACCTCCTCGCCCCGTCCGACCGTGATCCGAAGCGCACCACCTCGTACGGTCTCGGCCTGTTGATCCTCGCCGCGATCGAGCACGGCGCCACCCGCGTGGTGATCGGCCTCGGCGGCTCCGCCGTCAACGACGCCGGCGCCGGCATGCTGGCCGCGCTGGACGCCGCCCCGCTGGACGCGGCCGGCTACGCGCTCCCGTACGGCGGCGCCGCGCTCACCGCGGCCGAGGGCCTCACCGGCACGCCCCGGATCCGAGGTGCCGAGCTGATCGCGGCCACCGACGTCGACAACCCGCTCACCGGCCTGCACGGCGCGTCCGCGGTCTACGGCCCGCAGAAGGGCGCCGACCGCGAGGACGTGTTCCTGCTCGACCGCGCGCTGGAACGGTTCGGCACGCTGCTCCAGGGCCTGCCCACCGCGCCGCCGGGCCTGGCCGCGTTGCCCGGTGCGGGCGCGGCCGGCGGGATCGGCGCCGCGATCCTCGCGCTCGGCGGCCACTGCGAGTCCGGCATCGGGCTGGTGACGCGCCTCACCGGCCTGCCCGAGGCGCTGGACGCGGCCGAACTGGTGGTCACCGGCGAGGGCTCGTTCGACCACCAGTCGCTGCGCGGCAAGGTGGTCGCGGGCGTCGCCGCCGGTGCCCGCGACCGCGGCCTGCCGTGTGTGGTGCTGGCCGGCCGGGTCAGCACCGGGCGCCGGGAGGCGGCGGCGGCCGGGGTCACCGAGACGTACTCGCTGGTGGACTTCTTCGACGGCGACGAGCAGGCGGCGATGGCCCGGCCGGCGGACGGGCTGGCCGCGCTCGCCGGGCGGCTGGCCGGGCAGTACAGCCGGTGAGACCAACGGCGCACGGCCGCTGACCGGGAGAAGTTTTAGACTGGGTGGGAATGCACGGTCAGCGGACATGCGTTGGCCACAGTCGGAATAAAATCCGCACAGCGCAGGGAGACTTCCAAGTGACCACTTCAGCGCAGGGCGCCACCGATCTGATCGACGAGGGCTACGAGTCCGATACCGAGTCGGCGCCGGCCAAGGCCGCGACTTCAGCGCAGGGCGCCACCGATTTCGTCGACGAGGGCTACGAGTCCGGCACCGAGTCGGCGCCGGCCAAGGCCGCGACCACGATTCTCCTGACGGACGTGGCTGCCGTGAAGGTGAAGAACCTGCTTGAGCAGGAGGGCCGTGACGACCTGCGGCTGCGCGTGGCGGTGCAGCCCGGCGGCTGCTCCGGCCTCCGCTACCAGCTCTTCTTCGACGAGCGCTCGCTCGACGGTGACATCGTCGACGACTTCGGCGGCGTCGAGGTCGTGGTCGACCGGATGAGCGCGCCGTACCTGACCGGCGCGACCATCGACTTCGCCGACCGCATCGACGCCCAGGGCTTCACCATCGACAACCCGAACGCGGGCGGTTCCTGCGCCTGCGGCGACAGCTTCCACTGAGAGATCTGCACAGCAGCGGGGGTACGCACGGCGTACCCCCGCTGCTGTGTTTTTGTGCGCCGGGGGGTGCGGCGTTACCGTCAGGTGAAGCCGACCTGACGGGAGAGCTTCCAGCCGCCGGACTGCCGGTAGGCTGTTCGCGCTTATGCCGCCGACCACCTGAGGGCCGACATGAAGATCGCCGTTACCGGCTCGATCGCCACCGACCATCTGATGCACTTCCCGGGACGGTTCGCCGACCAGCTCCTGGCCGACCAGCTGCACAAGGTGTCGCTGTCGTTCCTGGTGGACGACCTCGTGGTGCGCCGCGGTGGTGTGGCCGCCAACATCGCGTTCGGCATGGGCCAGCTGGGCCTGCGCCCGATCCTGGTCGGCGCGGTCGGTGCGGATTTCGCCGACTACCGCTCGTGGCTGGAGCGGCACGGCGTCGACTGCGGCTCCGTCTACATCAGCGAGGTCGCGCACACCGCGCGCTTCGTCTGCACCACCGACACCGAGATGAACCAGATCGCGTCGTTCTACGCGGGCGCGATGGCCGAGGCCCGCAACATCGAGCTGGCCCCGGTCGCGGAGCGCCACGACGGCATCGACCTGGTGCTGGTCGGCGCGAACGACCCGGCCGCCATGGTCCGTCACTCCGAGGAGTGCCGGGAGCGCGGCATCCGGTTCGCCGCGGACCCGTCGCAGCAGCTCGCCCGGGTCGAGGGTGCCGACGTGCTGAAACTGATCGACGGCGCCGAGTTCCTGTTCACCAACGAGTACGAGAAGTCGCTGCTGGAGAGCAAGACCGGGCTGACCGAGGCGCAGGTGCTGGACCGGGTCGCGATCCAGGTCACCACGCTCGGCAAGGACGGCGCCCGGATCACCGGCCGCGACATCGAGCCGATCCACGTGCCGGTCGCCCGTGAGGTCGCGGCGTACGACCCGACCGGCGGCGGCGACGCGTTCCGGTCCGGCTTCTTCGCGGGCCTCACCTGGGGTCTCGGCCTGGAGCGGTCCGCGCAGATCGGCTCGCTGGTCGCGACGTACGTGCTGGAGACCGTCGGCACCCAGGAGTACGAGATCCGTCCCGACCAGTTCGTCAAGGCGCTCGGCGAGGCCTACGGCGACGCGGCGGCCGAGGACGTGCGCCCGCACCTGATCCCGTGAGCACCGGCCCGGTGCTGATCGTCTTCGCCGGGCTGCCGGGGGTCGGCAAGAGCACGCTCGCCCGCCGGGTGGGCGCCGCGCTGCCGGCCCCGGTCCTTCCGGTCGATCCGATCGAGCGCGCCTACGGCTCCACCGGCCCGCAGGCCTACCGGGCCGTGGCCGGTCTGGCCGAGCTGCAGCTGGACCTCGGCCTGTCGGTGATCGTGGACGCGGTCAACCCGGTCGCCGAGTCCCGCGAGCTGTGGCTCGACCTGGCGGACCGCGCCAAGGTCCCGCTGCGCGTGATCGAGGTCTGGTGCGCGGACGAGGCGGAACACCGCCGCCGGATCGAGGCCCGCCGCACCGCCGACCCGGCGTACGCGGACGTCGACTGGGTCCGGGTGCTGGAGCGCCGCGCGGAGTACCAGCCCTACGTCGGCCGCCGCGTGGTGGTCGACACCACGGTCCCGGGCGACCCGCTCCAGTCGCTGCTCGACTACCTGAGCCCCTGACCGCCGACCGGAGCAGGCGTGGCCGAATCCGGCCTCGTGCGCTCGGCCGTCTCCGGAACCGGCCGTCTCCGTGTGGGCGGCCGTGCCCGCGGGTTGGCCGTTCCCCCGGGCCCGTCCGTCCCCGAAATCAGCCGTTGCCGCGGGTCGGCCGCTGACCGGACACTCCGTGCCCGACATCTCCGCTTGTCACGGCATGGCTGCCGCCGGCGTTCCCACCGCCCGCTCCGGCTCGCTCGACGTGTCCGCCGGCCCGCCGGAGGTGCCCGCCGGCTCGTCCGAGTGACCCGGTGCGGTGGCCGGGGGAGTACGGCGGGCCGCCAGGTAGAAGAACGCCGCCACCGCCAGCGGGATCGCGCCGACCAGGATCGCGGTCCGCACACCGGCCGCGTCCGCGATCGAGGTCAGCACGATGCTGCCGGCCGCGCCCGCCGGCTGCGCCGCCATCGACGCGAGCGACGCCACCGTGGTCCGGTTGCCGGCGTGTGACTGCCGGTGCAGCAGGCCCTTGTAGACCGGATTCACCGCACCGTGCAGCGCGTAGCAGACCAGGAAGGCCATGACCGCCCCGGCCGGCCCGGCGAACAGCCCCATCGCCACCACCGCGAGCGCCTGCCCGAGTTGCAGCGTCACGCCGGACCGGGCCGGGCCGAGCCGCCGGACCAGCATCGGCACCAACGCGGCCCCGGCCGCGGACGCGAGCCAGGCGACCGAGCCCACCGGCCCCATGATCGTGCCGGCCGTGTCCGGGGAGCCGATCAGCTCGGCCAGCCGTACCGGGAAGAGAAGTTCGAAGGTCATCATCCCGAACGCCCAGAACAGTTCGACCGCGACCAGCGCGGCCAGCACGCGGGAACGGCGCAGCAGGCGGGCCGCGTCCGCGATCACGGCGGGTACGCCGCGGAGCGTGGCGGCGAGGCGCGGCCGGTGCGCCGTGGGCGTCCGGGGCTCGCGGAGCAGTACCGCGATGGCGAGCACGGTCACCGCCTGCAGCGCCGCGGCCGTGACCAGCGGCGCGGTGAGCGCGCTCACCGCCGGGAACGGGTCCAGCGCGACCAGCCCACCGGCCAGCAGCGCGCCGCCGCCGATCGCGCAGCCGGCCACCACGCCGGACCGGCTCAGCCCGGCCTCGTAGCGTGCGTCCGGGTCCGCGGCCAGCGCGGCGTCCACGTACCAGGAGTCGAGCGGGCCGCTGTCCAGCGCGCGGAACACCCCTTGGAGCGCGAAGACCAGCGCGAACATCCAGAATGAGGTCGCGCCCACGAGCAGCAGCAGCGAGGCCAGGTGGAGCACGGCGGCGGCCAGCAGCACCGGGCGGCGGCCGGCCGTGTCGGCCAGGCCGCCGGTGGGCAGTTCCAGCCCCAGTACGACGAACCCCTGCACGGCCGTGACCATGCCGATCTGGGCGAGCGACAGCCCGCGCTGCTGCGCCAGCAGCACGGTCACCGGGATCATCAGCCCGGCCGGCAGCCAGCGCAGGGCGCCGAGGACGAGGTAGCGCGTGGTGACCGTCATCGCCGGTCCCGCGGCATCGGGTGGTTCTCGTAGAGGACGACCACGGTCTCCGCGCCCGCCTCGGCCGGCAGCGACCGGTATCGCGCCATCAGGTCGTCGACCTCACGGTTCAGTGCGCGGACCTGATCCGGCGTCAGCTCGAGCAGGTAGTCGTTGGTGGTGACCGCGTCCCGCCAGGCGGCCGGCCACTGCTTCTCCTCGGCCCGCCAGCGCGCGGTCCACCGGGCGTGCTCGGTGCGGTAGAACTCGCCCAGCCACTCCAGCGCGGCCTGTGCGTCCGCGTCGTCCGGCCGGAAGTCGCCGGCGATGATGCTGTGCCGGTCCTGCGCGGCCCGCCACCAGCGCTGCTTGCCGGAGCCGGGCCGGTCCTCCTCGAACACCAGCCCGGCCCCGGCGAGTTGCCGCAGGTGGTAGCTGGTGGCGCCGGTGTTCGTGCCGAGCCGCTCGGCGAGCCGGGTCGCGGTCGCGGCGCCGTCCACGCGCAGCGCCGCGAGCAGCCGGGCGCGCAGCGGGTGAGCCAGCACCTTCAGCTGCCGCGCGTCGATCCGGACGCCGGTCCAGGAAGCTTCGGTCATGCCTTGCACAGTAAATGTGCACAAGACCTATGCACAATTTCTGTGTACGAGAAGGCCGGATTCGGCGGCCGAAGGGGCGGATACTGAGGCCGCAAATCCGACGAAAGGCTCTCAATGCGAAAGATGGTGCTCGCAGCCGCGCTCGTGGTGCTGCCCGCCGGTCCCGCGGCCGCCGTGCCGGTCGACCCGGTGCCGCCGCCGCTGCCGCCGCCGGTCAGCGACACGGACGGCCCGACCGTGGCCCAGGCCGCGCGGCTCGTGCCCGCCTGGACCGTGCCGGCCGGCACCGTCACCGGCGACGCGCTCTACTTCGCCGGCGCGGTCTACCACGCGGAGACGCGGGTCGGCGGCGCGGACCGGGTCGGCCTGGTCCGCCGGGACACCGGCACCGGCCGGCGGCTGCCGTTCGCGGGCCGGGCCGTGCCCGGCTTCGACATCGCCACACCGGTGACCGACGGCGACTCGGTCTTCACGATCACGCCGGGCGACGGTACGGTGCGCGCCTACCGCCCGGACGGCCGGCCACGGTGGACCGCGGCGCTCCCCGGAGACCAGCGCGCCTCCTGGGTGCTGGCGACCGGCGGCCTGGTGCTGGCCGCGGCCGAGTTCCGGTGCGGTCACCACGAGGGTGACGTGTGCGAGCGGACCGTGCTGCACGCGTTCCGGGCCGGTACCGGCCGCCCGGCCTGGACCAGCGAGATCGCCGGCGGCAGCCCGGCCTCGGCCGTGGCCGGGAACCGGATCGCGATCCGCACCCGGCAGGACGACGACGACCTCTACGGCGACGACGTCGTCCCGCCCGGGCAGGAGGCGCCGTCCTTCGTCGACGACTCACCGTCGCTGGTCACCGTGCTCACGCCGGCCGGCCGGCGGGTCTGGCAGAAGCCGGTCCGGGACGGCGGCGACCTGGCCGCGGACGCGCGGGCGGTGCACGTGGCGGGTGAGCGGTTCTGCGCCTACCGGACCCGGGACGGCAAGCGGCTCTGGTGCGCGCCGAAGACCCACCGTCACCACCATCTGACCGCGGTGGACGGCCGGGTCTACGCGGGCGTCGACGACCTGACGGTGCCGGACGACCACCGCGTCGCGGCGTTCGACGCGCGGACCGGCCGGCGGCTGTGGACCGCGCCGGGGGCGCACCCGTACGGCCCGATCACGGTCGGCAACGGCGTCGTCTGGCTGCAGAGCAACACCGACATGCCGGTCACGTACCTGCTCGGGCTGCGCGCCGGCGACGGCCGTGAGCTGCGCCGGCTGCCGCTCGGCGAGTTCAGCGCCGGCGCGGTCGCGCTCGGCGTCGGCCGCGTCTTCCTGCTCCGCGGCAGCGACACGGTCGCCGCGTTCCGCTGAGCCCGCCCGCACCGCCGGTGACCGGAGACCCGGTCGCCGGCGGTCATAGGCCGGTCTCCGCGCGCAGGCCGGCGATGATGCCGGGCAACTCGGCCAGGAAGCGGTCCACGTCCGCCGCGGTGGTGTCGCGGTGCAGCGACACCCGCACGTTGCCGTGCGACAGCACGCCCATCGCCTCCAGGACGTGGCTCGGCCGCAGCGTGGACGAGGTGCACGACGAGCCGGACGAGACCGCGAAGCCGCGCCGGTCCAGCGCGTGCAGCAGCGCCTCACCGTCCACGTAGAGACAGGAGAACGTGACCAGGTGGGGCAGCCGCTCGACCGGGTCGCCGACCACCTCCACGTCCGGCACCAGCCGCGGCACCTCGGTCCGGATCCGGTCGACCAGCGCGGACTGCCGCTTCGCCTCCGCGGTCGCGTCCGTGGTCACCGCGCGCAGCGCGGCCGCGGCACCGACGATGGCCGGAAGATCAATGGCGCCGGGGGTACGGGCATAGGCCCGCTCGTCCTCCGGATAGGGCGACACCCAGCGCATGCTCTTCCGGATCGCCAGCACGCCCACGCCGGACGGCCCGCCCCACTTGCGCGCGCTGCCGGACAGCAGCGACCAGCCCGGCGGCACGCCCATCCGCCCGATCGACTGCGCCGCGTCCACGTAGAGCGGCACGCCCGACTCCGCGCAGATCTCCGCGGCCGCGGAGACCGGCTGCACGGTCCCGGCCTCGTGCGAGGCGCTGATCAGCGCGGCCAGCGCCACGCCCGGTGCGCGCACCGCGGCCTCCCAGGCGGCCAGGTCCAGCCGGCCGGTCATCGAGACGCCGACGCTCGACGTGGGCGCGCCCGCGGACGTCGCGGCGTGCAGCACCGCGGAGTGCTCGATCGCGGAGTGCACAAAGGTCTGCCCGGCCCGGCGCCGCCCGGCCAGGCCGCCCAGCACGGCCGCGTGCGCCGCGGTCGTACCGCTGGAGGTGAAGAAGAGTTCCTCGCGGCGGACCGAGAGGCACTCCGCGACGGTGGCGCGCGCGGCCTCCACCAGCTGCCGGGCCTTGCGGGACTGGCTGTAGAGCTTGCCGGGGTCGGCCCAGCCGTCGGCGAGCGCGGCCATCATCGCCTGTTTGGCGACCGGATGCAGGGGAACCGCGGAGGCGGCGTCGAGGTATGCCGTCGAAGGTCCGGGTTGCGCGGTTGAGGACACGTGCCAAACGGTATCGTCCAGATGTTCGCCGTGATCACAAAGCGCCGGACACGCGGACCCCTGGGGCTTGCACCGAGGCCAGGTCGAGTAATCTGCGGTCGATGGTGCGGCCTCAACGGTGGCACCTGACATGCGGGACCGGCCACGGGGCCTAACAGACCGACGCGGCCGGTTGTATCACACGGCGGTGAGGCATGGTGCGCGAATGAGCAACATGTACCGCGAAGGAGAGGCAGGAGCAGTGGTCGCAAAGGGTTCGGGCGTGCGCGCCTCGGACACGGGACGGGACAACGGCTCCCGCAACCGGCGGATCGCCGGACTCGGCTTCGGCGGCGTGTTGCTGGTCGCCCTGCTGAGCGGCTGTGACGTCGGTGCGGCCTTCGGCGGCTTCGGCTGGCCGCAGGGCGGGATCACGCCCCAGAGCGAGCGGATGTACGACCTGTGGATCGGTTCCGTGGTCGCGGCCCTGGTGGTCGGCGTCTTCGTGTGGGGCCTGATCTTCTGGTGCGTCATTCGTTACCGGAAGCGTGGCGAGGAGCTGCCTCCGCAGACGCGGTTCAACATGCCGATGGAGGTGCTCTACACGGTCACGCCGGTGCTCGTGGTGTGCGTGCTCTTCTACTACACCGCCATCGTGCAGACCGATGTGGACCGGCTCTCCAAGGACCCGGACGTCACCGTCGAGGTCGTCGCGTTCAAGTGGAACTGGCAGTTCAACTACCTGGCCGAGCCGGGTGAGGACGCCGAGGTGCTCGCCTCCACGATCGGCTCGACCGACGAGATCCCGCTGCTGGTCCTGCCGACCGGGCAGAAGATCCGGTTCGAGGAGACCAGCCGCGACGTGATCCACTCGTTCTGGGTGCCGGAGCTGCTGTTCAAGCGCGACGTGCTCCCGGGCAGCGCGCGCAACGTCTTCGAGGTCACGATCGACACCGAGGGCCGGTACGTCGGCCGGTGCGCCGAGCTGTGCGGCACGTACCACTCGATGATGAACTTCGAGCTGGTCTCCGTCTCGCCCGAGCGCTACCAGCAGTTCCTGGCCGCGAAGCAGGCCGGTCAGTCGACGCCCGAGGCGATGGCCACGATCGGCTTCACCGGGGACGACCGGTTCGCGATCACGACGTTCCCGTTCGAGACCAAGCGCGACAACAACAACTTCAACGGCTCGCAGGCCGAGGGCGAAGGAAGGTAGGGGTAAGCCATGAAGGCTGAATATCGGATGTTCGGCGGTGTCGCCCTCTTCCTCTTCTTCGCGGCCGCGCTCTACGGGTTCTGGACCCAGGGCGACTCGGACGCGGGCCAGCTGGAGTGGGTCGGCACGGTCGCGCTGATCCTCTCCGGCCTGCTCTGCTCGATGTGCGCCGGCTTCTTCTGGTTCGTCTCGCGGCGCATCGACCCGCGCCCGGAGGACCGGGCGGACGCGGAGATCGCCGAGGGCGCGGGCGAGGTCGGCTTCTTCAGCCCGGGCAGCTACTGGCCGTTCGGCCTGGCGCTCTCCTGCGCGCTGACCGCGCTGGGCCTGGTCTTCTTCATGTGGTGGCTGATCGGCATCGGCCTGATCGCGGTGATCTTCTCCGCGTGCGGCCTGCTGTTCGAGTACTACTCCGGTACCCGCCGGCCGGTCGAGTTCTAGGTTTCGCACGAGCGAGCGCCGCACCCCGCCGGGGTGCGGCGCTTCGCTGTCTCCTGACTCAGGCAGCGCGGCGCTGCATGGGCGCGACCCGGTTGCCGGGTGTCCGCCGCCAGACCCGCATGGTGATCGGCTGGAGCACGATGGCGGCCCCGCAGCCGGTGCAGACCAGCTCGGGGCAGTCCTCGTGATCGTCCTCGCACGGCGGGACCTCGAACGTCATCTCTCGCTGGCAGATGACGCAGTGCATCTCACGGTCCTCCACGGGTACCTCCTCGGGGAAGGGTGGGGAATTACCCGAATGTGATTCCAAAGTGCCACTGCCGGTCACGAAAGAGTGGGACATCCGCCCGGCGTGTCACAACAAAACGGACAAAAAGGCGGGGGTACGACGTATCTCACGCCGTACCCCCGTGTGATTTTGATTCTGTGAGGTTTATTCGGCGGCCTTGGCAGTGGTGGCGGCGTCGACCCACTTGGCCAGCAAGGACTCGGTGGCGCCGGAGTCGACGGCCTCGGCGGCCCGCTTCAGGCCCTCGCTGAGCGCCTCCCGCACGTCACCGGCCCCCACGGTGCGGGCGGCCAGGCCCGCGGCCGCGTTGAGCAGCACGGCGTCCCTGACCGGGCCGGTCTCACCGGCGAAGAAGCGCCGCGCGGCCGCACCGTTGAACGCCACGTCGCCGCCGCGCAGGTCGCCCGGGCCGGAGCGGGGCAGGCCCAGCTCCACCGCGTCGATGACCTGCTCGGTGACGGTGCCGCCGGCCGCGACCCAGACCCGGGTCGGCGCGGCGGTGCTGAACTCGTCCAGCCCGTCCTCGCCGCGCATGACCAGCACCGAGTCGCCGCGTGCGGCGAACACCCCGGCCATCACCGGCGCCATCCGGGTGTCGAAGCAGCCCACCGCGCCCGCGGTCGGCCGCGCCGGGTTGGTCAGCGGGCCGAGGAAGTTGAACGCGGTCGGCACGCCCAGCTCACGCCGCGGCGGGCCGACGAACCGGAAACCGGGGTGGAACCGGGCCGCGAAGCAGAAGCCGATGCCGGCCTCGCGCACGGTCCGGGCCACGCCGGCCGGCCCCAGGTCGAGCGGGATGCCGAGGTGTTCCAGCAGGTCGGCCGCGCCGCACGAGGAGGAGGCGGCCCGGTTGCCGTGCTTGACCACCGGCACACCGGCCGCGGCCACCACGACCGCGGCCATCGTCGAGATGTTCACCGTGTGCGCGCGGTCGCCGCCGGTGCCGACGATATCCACCGCGCCGGTCCTGATCTCCTCCGGCAGCGTCACCGGCACCGCGTTCGCCAGCATCGCGTCGACCAGGCCGGACAGCTCGGCCGGCGTCTCACCCTTGGCCCGCAGCGCCACGGCGAAGCCGGCCACCTGCGCGGGCGTCGCGTTCCCCGTGACGATCTCGTTCATCGCCCACCAGGTGTCCTCGGTGGACAGCTCGTCGGCTCGCAGCAGTGCGGAGAGCAGATTCGGCCAGGTCCGTTCGCCCATCGTGGGCCTCCCGAGGGTCATCTAGGGGGTTATGTCGGTTCTTACGCGCTGGTGACCTGCGGCGCCTTGCCGGAGCGGAGCATCGCCGCCACGGCCCGGCCGGTCTCCACCGGGTCGAGCGGGTGCACCAGGGTGGCGTCCACCTCGGCGAACGCGGCCAGCCATCGGTCCGCCGCGCGGGCGATCACGACGATCACCGGCGGGGGAGTCTTGTACTCGTCCTTGACCTGCCGGGCGATGCCGAGACCACCGGCCGGGCTGGCCTCGCCGTCCAGCACCATCAGGCTGATCTCGTAGTCGTCGACCAGCCGGCGGCACTCCTCCCAGCTGGCCGCGTCCGCGAACTCGACGGTCAGGCCGGGCGCGGGGCGGGTGCCGATCGCGAGGCGCATGTGGTCGCGCACCTTCTGGTCGTCGCTGTAGAGCAGCACCGTGTAGGTGCCCGCCTGCGGGTTGCTCTCGCCACTACTCATGATCCGCTCCGCTCCGCTCCGTGCCATGGTCCGGGTGCAGGTGCACTGCGGCGGCGGCGCCTGTGAGGTGCGTCGCAGCCGTCGTGCGGATGCTACTCGTCAGCCGCCGGAAGGGGATGCCCCGGCACGCCTGATCTCGCCCGTACCCTCGGCCGGTTCCTGATCTTGATCTTGGCCGGCCCGGGCCGCCGCGGCCTCCTCGCGGTCGAGCTGCCGGTCCACTCGGCGGGCCTCACGCTCCTGCTGGCGGATCCACTGCAGGATCAGCACGCCGAGCATGGTGACGCTGACGATCTCGCCGCCGGCCCACAGGATGCCGCCGGCCGTCTTCTGGTCCGTGTACGGATCGATCCAGGTCAGGCCCCGGTTCGGGTACCAGTCGCCGCCCAGCAGCGTGGTGCTCTGCATGATCGTCAGCCCGAGCACGGTGTGGAACGGCACGGAGAGCAGCATCAGCAGCGCGCGTCCCGGGTACGGCCAGCGGTTCGGCAGCGGGTCCAGCCCCAGCAGCGGCCAGAAGAAAAGGCAGCCGGTCGCCAGGAAGTGCAGGTGGACCAGCTCGTGGACGAACGAGTTCTCCAGGCTGACCCGGTAGAGCCCGGTGAAGTACAGGACGAACGGGTTGATCACGAAGATCGCGTACGCGTAGAGCGGGTGCGTCACCACCCTCGCGAACCGGCTGTGCAGCACGGACAGCAGCGTGGCCTTGGGCCGCTTGGGCAGCACCCGCAGCGCCAGCGTGACCGGCGCGCCCAGCGCCAGGAAGATCGGCGCCACCATCGACAGCACCATGTGCTGAATCATGTGGACCGAGATGACCGAGGTGTCGTACGCGTGCAGGCCGCTCAGCGTCACCACCGCGACCGAGCCGAAGCCGAGCACGAGGAAGCAGAACGTACGCAGCGCCGGCCAGTGGTCGCCGCGCAGGCGCAGCCGGTACACGCCGTAGAGGTAGAGCGCCGCGCCCACGACCAGGCCCGCGGCGAGCCAGCTGTCCACGCTGGCCTCGGTGAAGAACTTGCTCCCGGTCAGCGGCTCCACACCCGATGCTATCGGGGAAGCCGAGGTGGCGAGGGGATTCCGATCGACTCCAGGCACGTCATCGAGGCTATGCCCAGCGCTCTGAGCAGCGTCCTCCGGCCCGGGGAACTGGTCGACACGCCCCAAGATTGCCACCCCGGCGTTCTTCGCCCCACGTATAGGGCAATAATGACGGCGTGACTGCGGCAGCCATTGACAAGAGCCGGATCCATTCGCTGACCCGACCCAACATGGTCAGCGTCGGCACGATCGTGTGGCTCTCCAGCGAACTGATGTTCTTCGCGGCCCTCTTCGCGATGTACTTCTCCATCCGGGCCGCGGCGCCCGAGCAGTGGGAACACCACACCGCGGAGCTGAACATCCCGTACGCGACGACGTTCACCGTGATCCTGGTCCTGTCGTCGATCACGTGCCAGATGGGCGTGTTCGCGGCGGAGCGGGGCGACGTGCACTCGCTGCGGCGCTGGTTCACCATTACCTTTGTGATGGGCCTGGTCTTCGTGCTCGGCCAGGTGAACGAGTACATCACGCTCGTCGGCCACGGCATCAAGATCAACGCTGACGGGTACGGCTCGATGTTCTACCTGACCACGGGCTTCCACGGCCTGCACGTCACCGGCGGTCTGATCGCGTTCATCATCTTCATGATCCGCACCACCATGGGCCGCTTCACCCCCGCGCAGGCCACCGCCGCGATCGTCGTGTCCTACTACTGGCACTTCGTCGACGTCGTGTGGATCGCCCTGTTCGGGATGATCTACTGGATCCAGTAGATCTCCAGCGTCACATTCCGGGCCACCGCCCCGTCCCTTGAGCACGAACGGTCTACCACCGCGTAAGGACTCCTTGCCATGACTTCTGATTCCCCCGCCCGGCGTGCGGGCCGCGGCGGCGGCTTCCGCTCGCGGTGGCGCCGTGGGCGTAACTCGCCGCCGAGCAAGCTCCGGCGCCGCGCCGGTGCCGCGGTGCGGATGGTCGCCGCGCTGATGCTGGCCGGAGGCGTGTACACGCTTCTCGCGCCGAGCGCCCAGGCGCAGGAGGACGTCGCGCTCTCCACCGCGGCTGCGCAGGGCAAGGAGATCTTCGACAACAGCTGCATCACCTGCCACGGCCGCAACGCCCAGGGCATCGAGGGCCGCGGCCCGAGCCTGATCGGCGTCGGCTCCGCCTCCGTCGAGTTCCAGGTGGAGACCGGGCGCATGCCCATGGTCCGCCAGGAGGCGCAGGCCGAGGAGAAGATGCCGCAGTTCAACGACGAGCAGGCGCAGCAGCTCGCGCAGTACATCCAGGAGCTCGGCGGCGGTCCGGAGATCCCGGACGGCCCGCTGACCCACGACATCGACGCGGACCCGGACGCGCTCTCCCGCGGTGGCGAGCTGTTCCGGCTCAACTGCACCTCCTGCCACGGCTTCGGCGGCGGTGGCGGAGCGCTCTCGTCCGGCAAGTTCGCGCCGGCGCTCACCGACGTCAGTGAGCGGCACATCTACGCGGCCATGCTCTCCGGCCCGCAGAACATGCCGGTCTTCGGTGACAACCAGCTGACGCCGGACGAGAAGCGGGACATCATCACCTACATCACCGGCCAGCTGCAGGACGGCGGCGACCCGGGCGGCTTCAACCTCGGCCGCTTCGGCCCGATCACCGAGGGGCTGGCCATCTTCCTGGTCGGCATCACGGCGCTGGTCTTCACGTGCCTCTGGATTGCGGGTAAGTCGTGAGCACTAAGACTCCGTCCACGGAAGCGGTGGACATCAACGACCCGAAGCTCTCCCGCTTCGAGATCATCCGAGAGGGTGCACGGCGGGACGACATCGAGATCGTGCACTACGAGCCGCAGTTTCCGCCCGGCAGCAAGGCCGAGAAGCGGATGGTCCGGATCGTCGCCACGTTCTTCCTGATCACCGGTGTCGCCTCGCTCGCGTTCCTCGGCGTCTTCATCTTCTGGCCCTGGGAGTACGAGCACGGCGCGTACACGCTGAGCAAGTTCTACACGCCGCTGCTCGGCGTCACGCTCGGCATCGCACTGCTCGGCATCGGCTTCGGCATCCTGACCTGGGCCAAGAAGCTGCTCCCGCACGAGATCTCGGTGCAGGACCGGCACGTCGGCACGGACCCGGAGTCGCAGAAGCTGACCGGCGAGACCGCGCTCTACATGCTCGACGAGCTGGGTCTCAAGCGCCGCCCGCTGCTGAAGGGCGCGATCGGGCTCGGTCTCGCACCGGTCGCCGTGGTCGCGGCCGCGCCGCTGATCGGCGGCCTGATCAAGGACCCGCACGGCGAGGAGCGCCAGTCGATGTACAAGACCGGGTTCAACCCGGTCTACAACGACGGCAACCTGGTCCGGCTGGTCCAGCTGGACGGCTCGCCGGTCCGCCCGGAGGACGTCAGCGCCGGCGGTCAGATCACGGTCTTCCCGGGCATCGCGCACGGCAACACGAACGAGTGGGCCGACTCGCCCACGCTGCTGATCCACCTGCGTGAGGACGACGCGCGGAAGGCGGCGGCCGCGGCCGACGCCGACGAGATCAACCGTGGTGCGTACTACGGGAACTATGTCGCTTTTACCAAGATCTGTTCGCACGCCGGCTGCCCTGCCAGCCTCTACGAGCAGCAGACAAATCGGCTGCTGTGCCCCTGCCACCAGTCGCAGTTCCTTATCATTGACAACGCCCGGCCAGTGTTCGGCCCCGCGCACAAGCGGCTCGCGATGCTGCCGATCGACGTCGACAGCGAGGGCTTCTTCGTGGCGAAGTCGGACTACAAGGAGACCGTCGGGCCGGACTTCTGGGAGCGGCCATGAAACGCCGGAAGCTTGACCTCGGCGCCGTGCCCGGCAACGTGGCACGCGGTGCCGATGAGCGCCTGCAGGCCTCCACGCCTCTGCGCGGCCTGCTGAACAAGGTCTTCCCGGACCACTGGTCGTTCCTGCTGGGCGAGATCGCGCTGTTCTCGTTCGTCGTCCTGCTGCTGACCGGCGTGTTCCTGACCCTCTTCTTCGACCCGTCGATGCGCGAGGTCGTCTACAACGGCTCCTACCCGGGCCTGCGCGGGCAGATGATGTCCGCGGCGTACGCGTCGTCGCTGGACATCTCGTTCGACGTCCGCGGTGGCCTGATCATGCGGCAGATGCACCACTGGGCCGCGCTCATGTTCATGGCCGCGATCGTCATCCACATGTTCCGGGTGTTCTTCACCGGTGCGTTCCGCAAGCCGCGCGAGACCAACTGGGTCATCGGCGTGACGCTGTTCCTCCTGGGCTTCTTCGCCGGCTTCACCGGCTACTCGCTCCCGGACGACGGCCTCTCCGGCACCGGTCTCCGCATCGCCTCGGCGATCATGCTGTCCTTCCCGGTCATCGGCTCGTGGCTGTCCAGCTCCGTGTTCGGCGGCGAGTTCCCGGGCATGCTGATCATCCCGCGGTTCTTCATCGCGCACGTGCTGATCATCCCGGCGCTGCTGCTCGGCCTGATCGCCGCGCACCTCGGCCTGGTCTTCGCGCAGAAGCACACGCAGTGGCCGGGCCCGGGCCGGACCAACGAGAACGTGGTCGGCGAGCGGATGTTCCCGCGCTACGCGATGAAGCAGGGCGGCTTCTTCATGGCCGTCTTCGGTGTCATCGCGTTCATGGCCGGTGCCTTCCAGATCAACCCGATCTGGCTGTTCGGGCCGTACCGGGCGTCCGAGGTCTCCTCGGCCTCCCAGCCGGACTGGTACGTCATGTTCATGGACGGCCTGGTCCGCCTGATGCCGGACTGGGACATCTTCATCCCGCTGAAGATCGGCGGTGGTGAGGGCTACGTCATCCCGCCGATGTTCTGGCCGGCCGGTGTGCTGCTCGGCGTGCTGATCGTGCTGCCGATGCTGTACCCGGCGATCGAGGCGCGGCTGACCGGCGACAAGCGCATCCACAATCTGCTGGAGCGCCCGCGCGACAACCCGCACCGCACCGCGCTCGGCATGATGGCGGTCTCGTTCTACATCATCGCCACCATCTCCGGCGGCAACGACGTGGTGGCGGACAAGTTCCACATCAGCCTGAACGCGATGACCTGGGTGGGCCGCATCGGTCTGCTGATCGTCCCGCCGATCGCGTACTGGGTGACGTACCGCATCTGCCTGGGCCTCCAGCAGCACGACCGCGAGGTGCTGGCGCACGGTGTCGAGACCGGCATCATCAAGCGCCTGCCGGACGGCCGGTTCGTCGAGGTGCACCAGCCGCTGGCGGCGCCGGACGAGCACGGCCACACCCACCTGGAGTACACGGGCTGGGTCGTGCCGAAGAAGATGAACCGGGTCGGCGCGCTCGGGCCGGCGATCAAGGGCTTCTTCTTCCCGATCGAGAAGCCGGTCGAGGCCCCGGTCTCGCCCGGTCACCCGCCGGTCGACCCCGCCGCCAAGCGCGAGGAAGTCGGCAGCAGCCACTGACGTACGCGTCCCGAAAGCCCGCCGGTCTCTGTGGAGGCCGGCGGGCTTTTCGTCCTCCGGGTTGACTGTGCCGTAAGCACACGGTTTGGGATGGGGGTGAAACTCACCAACCGGGAGGGTCGGTATGAATCGAAGTCGGAGCCTGGGTCTGGTGGCCCTGTCGCTCGTCACCGCGGTGACCGCGTCGCTGCTGGCGGCGCCGGCCGGGGTGGCGGCGCCCGTGTCCCGGGTGGCGTGGGCGGACTGCCCGGACGACGTGGGCGCGGTGACCGCGCCGGTCGTGCTGGAGTGCGGGACCGTGCCGGTGCCGCTGGACTACCGCGACCCCGAGGGCACCCAGATCGAGATCATGGTGTCCCGCCTGGCCAGCACGGCCCCGGCGAAGCGGCACGGCATCCTGCTGACCAATCCGGGCGGTCCGGGCGGCTCCGGGCTGTCCATGCCGGCGGACCTGGCCAACCTGGGCATCCCGTCGTCGCTGCTGGACATGTACGACATCATCGGCATGGATC
Source organism: Catenuloplanes indicus (assembly GCF_030813715.1). Classification (NCBI taxonomy): domain Bacteria; kingdom Bacillati; phylum Actinomycetota; class Actinomycetes; order Micromonosporales; family Micromonosporaceae; genus Catenuloplanes; species Catenuloplanes indicus. The sequence continues at coordinate 2,903,651 of NZ_JAUSUZ010000001.1, read as the reverse complement.
CGCGTGGCGTCGGCCATTCCGCACCGGTGCACTGCGGGATCACGGCGGACCTGGGCTACCTGTCGAACATCCCGCCGTACGCGGTGGACGAGGCCGCGGTCGACGCACACGCCGCGGTTGCGCGGTCGGTCGCGGAGCGGTGCGCGGCCAACGACCCGGACGGCCGGATGGCGCACATGACCACCGCGAACACGTCACGCGACCTGGACTCGATCCGGGCCGCGCTCGGCGAGACCAAGGCCAGCTTCTTCGGCCTGTCCTACGGCACCGCACTGGGCGCGGCGTACGCATCGATGTTCCCGCACACCACGGACCGGATCATCATCGACAGCAACCTCGGCACCACCGCGATCGACCGGGACGCGCTCCGGCGGTTCGGCCTGGGCATGGAGCAGACATTCCCGGACTTCGCGACCTGGGCGGCGGCGCGGCACGGCGCCTACGGCATCGGGCGGACCGCGGCGGAGGTGCGGCGGAACTACGTCACGCTGGCGGAGCGGCTCGACGCGACACCGGTGGACGGCTTCAGCGGCTGGATGTTCCGGGCGGTCATCTTCGGCACGCTCTACACCGAGGCCCGCTACGCGGCGGCCGCTCAGCTGTGGCAGGCGCTGCAGAACGCGGACGAGGCCGCGGTCACCCGGCTGGCGGCCACCGCCGCGGAACCGATCCCGAGCGACAACTTCTTCTCCGCGTTCCTGGCCGTGACCTGCAACGACACCGACTGGGCCGAGGATGTGGCGACGTACCGGCGGGCGGTGGCGCAGGACCGGAAGCGGTACCCGCTGTTCGGCGCCGCGTCCGCCAACATCACGCCGTGCGCGTTCTGGCCGTACGAGCAGTCCGAGCCGACCGTGAAGATCAACCGTAACGGCCCGCGCAACGTGCTGGTCATTCAGAACGAGCGTGACCCGGCCACGCCGCTCCGGGGCGGCGAGATGATCCGGTCCGACTTCGGCAAGCGCTCGTCGCTGCTGACCGTGGACGGCAGCGGCCACGGCGTCTACGTCTACGGCGACAACGCCTGCGCGCTGACCGTGGCCACCGAGTACCTGATCAGCGGTGTTCTGCCCCGGGACACGCACTGCGGTGCCGGTGCGCGGGCGCTGGACGCGCGGTCGCAGCAGCGCCGGGCGGACACGCTCGACCGGCTGTCCTACCCGCTCTCTTCCCCGCGCTGACGGGCCGCGGGGTGGGCGGCCCGGCCGCCCACCCCGTGCTCAGTCCGTCTCCGGCAGGCCGATCGCGAACGCCTCCTCGAGGTCGTGCTGGGAGTAGGCCCGGAAGGCGATGTGCGACTCCGTGTTGAGCACGCCGGGGACCTTGGAGATGCCGCCCGCGATCACCTCGGCGATCTGCTCGAACTGCCGGACGCGGATGATCGCGATCAGGTCGACGTGGCCGGCGGTGGAGTAGACCTCGCTGACGCCCGGCAGCGCGGCCAGCGTCTCGGCCACCTCCGGGATCGAGTCGGTGGCACAGTCGATGAGGACGATCGCGGTGATCACCGGACGGCTCCCTTGATCAGCGGAAATCGGGTCAGCTCATGCTAGCCGGGACGGTGAGGTCGTCGCCGACCCGGATCGCGGACGTCAGCGTCTCACCGGCGTGCACCCGCCCGCCCGGCCAGACCACGGCGTCGCGGACATCGCCGTCGATGCGCGCGCCGGCGCCGACGACCGCGCGTTCCACCGTGCCGCGCACGGTCGCGTCCGGTGCGACGAGGCTCGCGCCGCCGGCCGCGTGCAGGTTCGCGGCCAGGTAGAGCGACGGCGTACCGGTGTCCAGGTACGTTCCGGCGTAGGGCACCACGGTGAGCGCGCCCTCTCGCTCGGCCGGGCGCCACACCGAGCGCACCACCTCGTGCTTCTCGTCCGGCAGCGACGCCACGAACCGCCACGGGATCAGCGAGAAGCCGGCGAAGTCGTAGTCCCCGAACTCGCCCTTGCCGGACGCGGCCGGGCGGCCCAGCATGCGCACGGACGTGCCGTCCCAGCCGTCGATCAGCGCGGCGATGTCCGGCCCCGGGCCCAGCACCGGATCGTGCAGGTACGCGTCCGCGTTGCCGAGCAGCACGCCACGGCCGTCCACCCAGGACCGCAGCCGGGCCAGGCCGCCGCCGGTGCCGAGCGGGCCGTCCGGCTCCACCGAGACGTGTGCGCGGCCCTCCGCGTGCCGGGCCACCGCCTCGCCCAGGTATGCGGCGTTCACGGCGGCCGGCAGGCCGAGCGCGTCCACCCGGGCCAGCGCACGGTCCAGCAGCGGGACGTTGCCGACCGGGCAGAGCGCCTTCGGCACGTTCAGCGTCAGCGGGCGCAGGCGCTGTCCCTCTCCGGCGGCCAGGATGACCGCGGCTATGTCGCTCATCCGCGGGCCGGGATCGCCGGGACCGCGCCGGGCGCGGCGGCCGGGCCGATGCCGAACATGCCGAGCAGCCGGCCGGTCGCGGGGGAGAGCTTCGGCAGGTCGTCCAGCGCGAACCAGCGCAGTTCCAGCACCTCCGCGCCGTCCGCGCGCACCGGCGCGGTCGAGGCGGGCACGAACGCGTGGTAGCACATGTCCACCCAGCCCTTCGCGTGCACGATCGCGTTCGGCGTGGCCGGGACCAGGTCGGCACGGGAGAGCTTCAGGCCGGTCTCCTCGTGCAGCTCGCGCAGCGCGCCGTCGATCGGCGCCTCCCTCCGCTGCAACAGGCCGGCCGGCAGCGTCCAGCTCACGCCTGGGGGCTGGCGGAGCAGCAGCAGGCGGCCGGGTGCGGGCGCCTCGGAGTCGTGCACGAACACCACGGAACCGACGACGTACTTCGGCACGACCGCGCGCACGATGCGGCGTCGGAGGACCAGCGGCAGCCGGTAGAACGTGCCGTAGGCGACGGCACGGAGCGCGGTGGAGTGGCGGAGATTCACATTTGCAAGGCTAGCCTCAGTCAGGATGATCGACCGAGGCGACCAGCTTCTGTGCGAGGTCGTCCGGGTCGAGCGTCCGATCGAAGACCGCCACCAGCAGCGTCTCCAGGTCGGGGTAGCCGAGCTGCTCGGCCAGGCGCAGCAGCGGGCGCTCGCTGGCCAGCCCGCGGTTGTGCTTGCGCAGCAGCGTCAGCCCGATCGTGGCGCGGCCCAGCCGTACCTTGTCCGTGATCGTCATGCCGGGCGCGTCCTTCTCCGCGAACCGGCGGTTGAGCTGCAACTGCGCGTGCGACGTCTTGACGTACTGCAACCAGTCGCGGTGCGGGCCGCGGTGCAGCGGGTCGGAGTCGCCGTCGTCGTCGAGGAACAGCTCGACCACGTCGCCCTCGGCCAGCTCGGAGAGCATCGGCGCGGTACGCCCGTTGATCGTCACGGCCACGCAGCGCTCGCCCGCGTCCGTGCCCACCTCGTAGGCCAGGTCGACGGAGGTAGCACCGAGGGGCAGCACCACCGGCCGCCCCTCGCAGAAAACCTGGATCTGTGACTCGGCCAGCTCACATCGGAGCGAGTCGAGGAAGACCGCGGCGTCCTTCGCCTCGGGCTCCCAGTCGAGCACGCGATGCAGCCAGTCCAGCTGCTCCGCCCCCTCGCCGTGCGCGACGAGCTTGGGGAACCGGTACGGCGCGGCCACGCCGAACTCGGCCAGCCGGTGCATCGCCTCGGTCCGGATCAGTACCTCCACCGTGCGCCCGTGCGGCCCGGTGACCGTGGTGTGCAGCGAGCGGTAGAGGTTGTTCTTCGGCGAGGCGATGAAGTCCTTGAACCGGCCGGCCACCGGGCGCCACTTCGTGTGGATCGCGCCGAGCGCCATGTAGCAGTCGGTGTCCGTGCCGTCCACCACGATCGCGATCCGGGGCAGGTCGAACGGCTCCGCGTACTCCCCGCGGACCGTGTCCTTCCAGATCGAGTAGAGATGCCGGGGCCGGGGCGAGACCGAGGCGGTCACCCGCTGCCGGCGCAGCGCGGTCCGGGACTGCTTGACCACGTCGTCGAGGTAGTCGTCCCAGCCGCGGCGGTTGGCCACGTACGCCGAGATGCGCTCGTGCGCGTCCGGCTGGAGGTGCAGCAGCACCACGTCGTCCAGCTCGCGCTTGAGCCACTGGATGCCGAGCTTGTCGCAGAGCGGTACCAGCACGTCCAGCGTGGCCTTGGCGATCCGCTCGCGGGACGCGTTGGAGCGCGCGCCCAGCGTGCGCATGTTGTGCACCCGGTCGGCCAGCTTGATGATCAGCACCCGGACGTCCTTGCCGGCCGCCACGATCATCTTGCGGATCGTCTCCGACTCCGCGGCCTTGCCGTAGAACGACTTGTCGAACTTGGTCACGCCGTCGACCAGATGGGCCACCTCGTCGCCGAAGTCACCCCGCAGCGCCTCCAGCGTGTACGACGTGTCCTCGACCGTGTCGTGCAGCAGCGCCGCGATCAGCGTGGTCGTGTCCATGCCCATCTCGGCCAGGATCTCCGCGACCGCGAGCGGATGCGTGATGTACGGATCGCCGCTCTTGCGCATCTGCCCCCGGTGACAGTTGTCCGCGACCCGGTAGGCGTGCCGCAGAACCGCGATGTCGCCGGACGGATGGACCGACTTGTGCAACTTGACCAGCTTGGTGACCGGGTCGTTCTCCGGTGGCTGCCAGGAGAGCAGCGCACGCAGCCTCCGGGTCAAGGGCACGTCGGGGGAGGGCAGTGCACGTCCCAGTGCGGCGCCGTGGCCGGCGTCGACGTCCACCCGGACACCTCCTCAATAAGCCGCTTCTGCCCTAAAACGAGCGCGGCCCGGAACAGTGTTGCTCTACAGCCTATGCGAGGCTTCGTCATGCGAATGGTTACTTGCCTATGACCGAACGGCTGAGTTATTTGCCGACAAGGCCCCTTCCGCCCTGGCCAGGAGCTCGCCGAAGCGCGCGGCGCCCCGTACCGGAGACGACCACGTGTCCGTCATCTCCACCAACCGGGTCTCCGGGCGTTCCAGCCACGCAAGGATGCGCTCCGACTCCTCGGCGGTCGCGGCCGGGGTCGGCCCCGGGCCGGGCAGCACCGTCTCCGCGGTCAGCCGCAACGACTCGATCGTCGGCCGCGGGTGCACCCGGGGCGGCGACACCCCGGCCGCGGCCAGCCGTCCGTGCCGGACGATCGCCAGGTCCCAGCCGCCGCCGGCGTGCGGCCGGGCCGCGACCAGCTCGGCCTGCGAGGTGAGGCCGGACAGCCGCTGCATGCGGATCAGCGCGCGCAGCAGCGCGGCCATCCGGCCCCGCAGCACGGCGGCCTCCTCGTACCGCTGGGCGCTGGAGAAATTCTCGATCCTGGTCATCAGCGCGGTGATCAGCGGGCCGGGGTCGCCGGTGACCGCGGTCCGGAACGGCGTGGCGGCCATCGCGTCGTACTCGTCCACGGTGACCCGGTGCTCGCACGGCGCCGGGCATTTGCCCAGCTCGGCCAGCGCGCAGGCGGGCATCGGGACGCGCACCGAGAGCTTGTGCCCGCACTGCCGGACCGGGATCGCGTCGTAGACGCCGGACGCGGCCAGCTCCGCGGCCCGCCGTGACGAGAACGGGCCGAGGTAGGTGCCGCCGTCGTCGGCCAGCGCGCGGACCATGGACAGCCGCGGGAACACCTCCGTGGTCAGCTTCAGCCAGACCACCCGTTCGGGGAACTTCGACCGCCGGTTGTACGGCGGGGCGTGCGCCGCGATCAGCCGCAGCTCGCGCACCTCCGCCTCCAGCCCGTGCGCGCACTCGATCGCCTCGACCCGGACCGCCGCGTTGAGCATCTCGGACATCCGCGCACGCTTCTCCGCGGCCGTGAAGTAGCTGCGCACCCGGGTCGCGATGTCCACCGAGGTGCCGACGTAGAGCGGGCGGTCGTCGGCGGCGCGGAACACGTACACCCCCGGGACCTTGGGCAGGTCCTCGGCCAGATGCTTCTTGCGGCGCTGGGTGGGCGTCACCGCCTTCCCGAACTCGATCGCCTCGCCCAGCGTGGACACGTTGTGGCTGCCCATCCGGTCGAACAGGCCGTGCAGGACCTCCACGGTGGCGCGTGCGTCGTCCAGCGCACGGTGCGTCGGCGTGGTCTGCGCACGGAAGAACGCGGCCAGCGTGCCGAGTTTCCGGTTCGGCACCTCGTCGCGGGTCAGCGCGCGCCGGGCCAGTGCGGCCGTGTCCAGCACCTTCACCGGCGGCCAGTCGTAGCCGAGCCGGGCGCAGGCGGCCTTCAGGAAACCCACGTCGTACGGCGCGTTGTGCGCGACCAGCACGGCGCCCCGGACGAACTCCAGGAACGCGGGCAGCACCTCCTCGATCGGCGGCGCCGGTGCCAGCATCGCCTCGGTGATGCCGGTCAGCACCGTGATGAACGGCGGGATCGCCTCGCCCGGGTTGACCAGCGTGCCGAAGACGCCCAGCTCCTCGCCGCCACGCACCTTCACCGCGCCGATCTCGGTGATGCCGATGGCGTTGCTGCCGTCCGGCTTGGCCGGGGCGCCGCCGGTCGTCTCCAGGTCCACCACCACGAACGTCACCCCGGACAGCGGCATGGACCCGGGGTCGTCGTCGTCGAGCAGCAGGCCCTGGACGAAGTTTTCGGTTTGTGCCACCAGGGCACGGTAGGCGGAGGGTCCGACACTTCTGCACCGGGTGACCCAGGAGTAGCCTGGGCGGACCAGGAGAGATCAAAAGCCGCTGTCGCGCGGTCGGGGGCCGGACAGTGGGAGACTTGACGTATGTCCGTACCGGCGCCGCCCGACGACCGCTCCCCCGGGGAAGCGGCGCCGTACCCTGCGATCATTCGGCTCCCCGACTCCGTCGAGTCCCATGACCTGGGCGAATCGGCCGAGCCGATCCTGCCGGAGCAGGTCCGCCAGCGGGTGATCCAGCTCACCGCCGCGCTGCTGCCGGGGCTGCCGTACGACGAGATCCCCGACGTGCTGCGCAAGGTGGCCCGGTTCGCGCCGAACCGGCGTGCCCGGCTCGGCGGCACCGCGATAGCCACCCAGCTCGCCGCGGACCCGCTGTTCCGCCAGCGGATCGGCCGCAAGGCCTCGGCCGAGGCCGGTGACCTGGGCACCGCGATCGCCGAGGGCACGGCCGTGGGCGCGGCCGACCCGGTCGAAGTGGCCGCGCTGGCCTACCTGGTCCGCCCGGCCGGCTGGTTCGACCTGGTCGCGGCCGCCGGCGAGGCGGTCCGGGCGGAGGCGGACAGCGCCGCGGTCAGCGAGGCCGTGCGCGCGGCCGAGCAGCGTGCGGCCCGCGCCGAGCACGATCGCGCGGTCGCCCGCGTCGAGGCGGACAAGCTTCGCGACGAGCTGGCCCGGGTCCGTGAGGAGCTCGGCCAGCTCCGCGAGGAGCACCGCACCACGGCCCGCGCACTGCGCGAGACGCAGGCCCGCGAGCGGAAGGCGGCGGAGATGCTCGCCACCGAGAAGGGCCGGGCCAAGAGCGCGGCCGACCGGCACGACCAGGAGCTGCGCAAACTCCGGTCCAAGCTGGCCGACGCGGAGGCGGCGGCGAGCGGCGCCCGGTCCGCGGTCCGCGACTCCCGCACGGCCGACGACGCCCGGCTCTGGCTGCTGCTGGAGACGATCGGGCAGGCCGCCAACGGGCTGCGCCGCGAGCTGGCGATCGGCCCGGCCGACCGGCTCCCGGCCGACCTGGTCGCGGACGCCACCGCGGACCGTCCGGAGGCGCCGGACCGGGTCGGCGCGCGCGCCACCGACAACGATGACCCGGCCCGCCTCGACCAGCTGCTCGCGCTGCCGAAGGCGCACCTGATCGTGGACGGTTACAACGTCACCAAGCGCGGCTGGTCCGAGATGTCGCTGGAACACCAGCGCAAACGCCTCATCACCGGCCTCGGCGGGATAGCGGCGCAGACCGGCGACGAGGTCACCTGCGTCTTCGACGGCGCGGAGCGGCAGCACGGGCTGCCACCGGCGCCGCGCGGCGTGCGCGTGCTCTTCTCCCGCAAGGGCGAGACCGCGGACGAGGTGATCCGCCGCCTGGTCCGGGCGGAGCCGTCCGGACGCCCGGTGATCGTCATCTCCTCGGACCGGGAGGTGGCGGACGGCGTCCGGCGGCACGGCGCCTACCCGCTGGCTGCGGATTCGCTGCTGCGACGCCTCTCGAGATCATAGACGCCGGTTTTTGTCATACCCCTCACCTAGCGTGTACGTGGTATCCGTGAGGAGGAGCGATGATCGTCGACTGCGACACCTGTGCCGTCCGTGGCACCGGCTGTGCCGACTGCGCCATCCACGTCCTGTTCCACACCCCGCCGGAGATCGAGCGGCTCACCCCCGACGAGATCAACGCCATCGAGATGTTCGCCCGCGCCGGCCTCGAGCCCGAGGTCGTCGAGGTGCCGGACGAGGCCGTCGTCCCACGCACGCCGCTGCGCCTGGTCCCGCTCCGCCGCGACGTGGCCTGACCACCCGCCTAGGATGGGTCGCCATGACCCCTCGCTGGTGGGCCGTGCTCACGCTCGGCGTCCTCGCCGTGGCACTGCTCGCCGTCGCGCTGCTGGTGATCCCGTGGCAGCGCCCGCCCGCGCCGCGCGCCGACCAGGTCGACGCGCTCGCCACGCTGCCCCAGGACCGGGTGGCGCAGGCCCGTGAGTTCCGGTCCACGCTGCGCCCGGCCACCTGGGGCGGCCTGGCGCTGGGCCTGGTCGTGGCGCTGCTGCTCGGCCTGACCCCGCTCGGCGCCCGCCTGGTCGAGCTGTGCGGCCGCCCGTTCGACGGTCACTGGGTCGCGCAGGCGCTGCTCGGCGGCTTCGCCGTGGTCCTGGTCGCCGACGTGTTCACGCTGCCGATCGCGGCCTGGCGGCACACCGTGCTGGTCCGCTACGGCCTCTCCACCCAGGGCTGGGCCGGCTGGGCCGCCGACCTCGCGAGGTCGTACGCGGTGAGCGCCGTGATCGGCGGCCTGGTGCTGCTCGGCTTCTACGCGCTGACCCGGTTCGCGCCGCAGTGGTGGTGGGCGTTCGGCGCGGCCGGTGCGGCCACACTCGTCGTGCTGCTCTCGTTCGTGGTGCCGGTGCTGGTCGAGCCGGTCTTCAACCGGTTCACCCCGATGGCCGGCGGCCCGCTGCGCACCGAGCTGATGCAGCTCGCCGCGCGCGACGGTGTCCCGGTGCGGGAGGTGCTGGTCGCGGACGCATCCCGGCGTACCCGCGCGGTGAACGCGTACGTGTCCGGTCTCGGCCCGACCCGTCGCATCGTGGTCTACGACACGCTGCTCGAGGAGGCCACGCCCGGCGAGGTCACCTCCGTCGTCGCCCACGAGCTCGGTCACGCCAGGGACAACGACGTCCTGATCGGCACCGCGCTGGGCGCGCTCGGCACCGCCGCCGCGGTCGTCGCGCTCTACCTGCTCGGCGCGTGGACCGGCCTGCTCCGCGCGGCCGGTGCCGGTGACATCGGTGAGCCGCGCGCGATCGCGCTGGTGCTGGCCGTGGTCGCGGTCGCCGGCCTGGTCACGTCGCCGTTCCAGGCGTTCGTCAGCCGGCGCATCGAGGCCCGGGCGGACGCGCACGCGCTCGCGCTCACCGGCGACCCGGCCACGTTCGAGGCCATGCAGGCCCGGCTGTCCACGGTCAACCTCGGCGACCCGGACCCGCCACGCTGGGAATATCTCTACGGCGCCACCCATCCTTCCACCGTGGAGCGGATGGCCGCGGCCCGCGCGTACGCACGAGGGGAGCGCTGACCGCGTTGACCAGGACCCTGCTGATCACGAACGACTTCCCGCCCCGGCCGGGCGGCATCCAGTCGTTCGTGCACAATCTCGCGGTCCGCCAGCCGGCCGGCAGCGTGGTCGTCTACGCGTCCCGGTGGAAGGGCACGCCCGAGTTCGACGCCGCCCAGCCGTTCCCGGTGATCCGCGAGGACACGTCCGTGCTGCTGCCCACGCCCGCGGTCGCGCGCCGCGCCGCCGAGCTGGCCCGCGCGCACGACTGCGACACGGTCTGGTTCGGCGCGGCGGCACCGCTCGGCCTGCTCGCCGACGGGCTGCGCCGCCGGGCCGGGATCGGCCGCGCGGTCGCGCTGACCCACGGCCACGAGGTCGGCTGGGCCGCGCTGCCCGGCGCGCGGGGCCTGCTCCGCCGCATCGCCCGCGGCAACGACGTGATCACCTATCTGGGGGAGTACACCCGCACCCGGCTGAACCGCGCGTTGCACGGCCTCACCGACCTGCAGCGGCTCGCGCCCGGCGTCGACGTCGACGCCTACCACCCGGAGGCCGGCGGCGACGAGATCCGCGCCCGGCACGGGCTCACCGGCCGCCCGGTGCTGGTCTGCGTGTCCCGGCTGGTCGCGCGCAAGGGGCAGGACACGCTGATCCGCGCGTTCCCCGAGATCCGCCGCCGGGTGCCGGACGCGGCGCTGCTGCTGGTCGGCGGCGGGCCGTACCGGCCGGTGCTGGAACGGCTCGCCCGCGAGCACGGCGTCGCGCGGGACGTGGTCTTCACCGGCAGCGTGTCCTGGGCGGAGCTGCCCGCGCACTACGCGGCCGGTGACGTCTACGCCATGCCGTGCCGCACCCGCAACCGCGGGCTCGACGTGGAGGGCCTCGGCATCGTCTACCTGGAGGCGTCCGCCACCGGCCTGCCGGTCATCGCGGGTGACTCCGGGGGCGCGCCGGACGCGGTGCTCCAGGGCGAGACCGGCTACGTCGTGCCCGGCCTGGACGTCACCGCGCTGACCGAGCGCGCGGTCACGCTGCTGACCGACCGCGACCTCGCACGCCGGCTCGGCACCGCGGGCCGCGACTGGGTGGCGAAGGAGTGGCGCTGGGAGCAGCAGGCCGCCCGCCTGAGCGCACTGCTCGAACCCTAGAAACCCTCTCTTTCCCGCGTCCGGCGAGGTCACGTTCGGGCTGCTCGGAGCGGGCACCGGTGTCGCGGTGGCCGAGCGGGCTGCGTGAACGGGTAGGTGAGCGCCATGGCGCGACGCATGTCCATGTGTCGTACTGGTAAGCGTGGCGAGCGCCGATGACTCCGATGAGACCGAGCCGGAACTCGACGTCCCCTACTGGCTGAAGAGCAGCGCCGAGGCGGCCAGCGCCGGTTTCTGGCGCATGCTGCGCCGGCTGCCGAGCCTGCTCGCGCAGGCCTGGCGGCTGGCCTGGGAGAGCAGCCCGCGGATCACGCTGGCCGTGGTGTTCCTCCAGCTCGCCGGCGGCGCGGTCGGCGCGGTCGGGCTGGTCAGCGTGGTCGGCGTGCTGGACGGGCTGCTGGCGGCCGGCCCGACCCCGGAACGGGTCCGGGCCGCGATCCCGTCCGTGCTGGTGTTCGCGGGCGCGAGCGCGGCCCGCACGCTGCTGTCGTCCGCCGCCACGGCCGCGCACGGCCGGCTGTCGCCGCTGGTCAGCCGCGCCGCGGAGCTGCGCTTACTGGAGCTGACCACGCGCGCGGACCTGGCCGTGTTCGACGACGCGGCCTGGCGGGACACCATGTACCGGGCGCGGGACCGGGGCACGTTCGCGTCCCAGTCGCTGGTGGATCAGGCGATCACGCTCGGCACGAACGTGATCTCGCTGGTCGCCGCGGCCGGTGTGCTGGCCGTGCTGCACCCGGTGCTGCTGCCGCTGCTGGTGCTGGCCGTGGTGCCGACCGCGTGGGCCGCGGTCCGCTCGGCCCGGCTGGGCTACCGGCAGCGGCTGAGGCTGACCTCGCTCTACCGTCGCCGGTACATGCTGTCCGACCTGCTCGCCGACCGGGACGCGGCGCCGGAGCTGCGCGCGTTCACGCTGCGCGAGTTCCTGCTGGCCGAGGTGCGGCGGCTACTCGACGCGGAGACCCGGGCGCACATCCGGGTGATGGAACGGCAGGTGTGGACCACGCTCCTCGGCACCGCGCTCGGCGCCGCGGCCACCGGTGTCACGTACGCGGTGATGATCTGGCTGTTGATGACCGGCCGGATGGAGCTGGCGGTCGGTGGTGCCGCGGCCTACGCGATCGGCACCGGGATCGGCGCGCTCTCCCAGGTCGCGTTCACCGTCCGGCACCTCTACGAGGAGGGCCTGTACTTCGCGGACTACCAGGCGTTCTGCGCGCTGGCCCGGGAGCACGCGGAGCCGGAGCGCGCCCGGGCGGCGCCGCGCGGCTTCGAGGAATTGCGGCTGGAGAACGTGAGCTTCCGATACCCGGGCGCGGACAAGCTCGCGGTCGACCGCGTCAGCCTGACCGTCAAGCGCGGCCAGACGGTCGCGCTGGTCGGCGAGAACGGCTCCGGCAAGTCCACGCTGGCGAAGATCCTGGCCGGCCTCTACCGGCCGGAGAGCGGCACGGTGAGCTGGGACGGCGTGGTGCTCGACGACTACCGGACGGACAGCGTGCGGGAGGGAGTCGCGGTGGTGATGCAGGAGCCGACGCACTGGCCGCTGACCGCGCGGGAGAACATCACCATCGGACGGTACGACCGGCGGGCCGGCCCGGAGGACGTGGAGCGAGCCGCCCGGGCCGGTGACGCGCACGAGTTCATCGTCGAGCTGCCGCGGAAGTACGGGACGCTGCTGTCCCGGCACTTCACGGACGGCGTGGATCTGTCCGGCGGCCAGTGGCAGCGGCTCGCGGTGAGCCGCGCGTTCTTCCGCGACGCGTCGCTGCTGATCTGCGACGAGCCCACGGCGAACCTGGACGCGCGCGCGGAACACGACGTGTATCAGCGGCTGCGCGAGCTGGCCGAGGGGCGCACGGTCGTGCTGATCACCCACCGCCTGGCCAGCGTCCGCAACGCCGACCTGATCCTGGTCTTCGATCACGGCGCGCTGGCCGAGCAGGGCGACCACGACGAGCTGATGGCCCGCGCCGGCCGTTACGCGGAGCTGTTCACGCTGCAGGCGGAGGCGTACTCACGCCGCTCCTAGATGGTCGTCGATCGCGGAGGGCGGGCCGGGGTGGCCGAAGTGCCAGCCCTGCGCGGAGTCGCAGCCGATCGCGCGCAGCCGGGCGGCCTGACCGGCGGTCTCCACGTTCTCCGCGGTGACGGTCAGGTCCAGCGTGTGCGCCAGCGTCACCAGCGTCGCCATGATCTTCTCGTCGACCGGGGAGTCGCCGGTGCGCAGCCCCTCGACGAACGCGCCGGCCACCTTCAGCTCGCGCACCGGCAGGTGCCGCAGGTAGGCCAGGTTGGAGTAGCCGGTGCCGAAGTCGTCGATCGCCAGCCGGACGCCCATCGAGGCGAGCGCGTCGAGCACGCCGACGTCCACACCGGCCATCGCGTCGCTCTCGGTGATCTCCAGCTGCAACCGGTCCGGCGGTAGCCCGGTGCGCTCCAGGATCTCGGCCACCTCGGCGATCAGGCCGGGATCGCCGACCTGCCGGACGGCCAGGTTGACGCTGACGAACGGCGCGTCCGGGCTGGCGTCCAGCCAGCGGCGGGCCTGCGCGCACGCCTCGCCGAGCACCCAGGCGCCGAGCCGGACGATCAGCCCGGTCTCCTCGGCGAGCCCGACGAACCGGTCCGGCCGCAGCACGCCGAGGCTCGGGTGCCGCCACCGGACCAGCGCCTCCACGCCACGCAGCCGGCCGCCGTCCAGCGCGACCAGCGGCTGGTAGTCGACGAAGAACTCGCCGCGTTCCAGCGCGGCCGGCATCGACGCGGCCAGCGTGTACCGCGCGATCTCGGTGGCGTTGCGGTCCTCGTCGTAGAGCGCCCAGCGCCGCTTGCCGCTCTCCTTGGCCCAGTGCAGCGTGATGTCGGCCGCGCGCATCACGTCGCTGGGGGAGGAGCCGCCGGTCTCCCGTTCCACGATGCCGATGCTGGCGGAGACGGCCAGCCGCTGGCCGTCCACCTCGACCGGCTCGTTGATCGCGTTCAGCGCCGCGTCCGCGACCTTGACCGCGTCCTCGGTGCAGGTGGTGCCCTCGACCAGGATGACGAACTCGTCGCCGCCCAGCCGCGCCACCAGGTGCTCGGCGACGCTGCGCCGCAACCGCCGGGCCACCTCGACCAGCAGCAGGTCGCCGGCGTGATGGCCGAGCGAGTCGTTGACCATCTTGAAGCCGTCCAGGTCCACGAAGCAGACCGCCAGCCGTTGCGGCGCACCGGCGAACGCGGTGTGCAGCCGGTCGGTGAACAGCGCCCGGTTCGGCAGGCTGGTCAGCGAGTCGTGCGTGGCCTGGTGCCGGAACCGTGACTCGCTCTCCCGCAGCGCGGCCTCGGCCTCCTCCCGGGAGACCATCGCGGCCCGCCGTATCGACTCCTGCTCGTCCAGTGTGCGGTCGCGCAGGGCGCGGGCGTAGCCGGTCGCGACCGTGCCGAGCAGCCGGGCCAGCCGCCCGCCGGTGTCGGTCAGGCCGAGGTCGCGCACGAAGCGCTGTTCGAGGACCTCGACGGTACGGCCGAGCCCTTCCGCGGAGACCACGTGCGCGCGGACCAGCGCGCCGCCGACCCGGTAGCCGCGCCGCAGGCTGAACGGCTCGGCCAGCAGCGCGTCGCGCAGCTCCAGCGTGAGCGCGCAGAGGCGCTCCTCCAGCTCGCCCTGGCTCATCGGGATGTAACTCGTCCCGGAGATCGCCTTGGCCCAGGCGCGGGCGAACGCGGCGACCCCCCTGTCCGGCTCGGTCACGCGGGCCCCAGTCTGCCCACGCCGCCGAGGAAGACCACGCGCTCCGCGTCCTCGATGTCGTCCGTCGGGTCGGGGCGCCACAGCGGCACCCAGACCAGCCCCGGGTGGATCAGCTCGAAGCCGTCGAACCAGGGCAGCAGCGTGGCCCGGTCGCGCGCGCTCAGCGGGTTGTCGGTCTGCCGGTAGACCGCCTGGCCCTCGGCCCGCTCCTCGTCCGTGCGGCCCTCGTCGCTGGCCTGGGAGAGCACCAGGTAACTGCCGGGTGCGAGTGCGTCCCGGAGCCGGGCGATCAGGCCGGCGGGGTCGTCCGTGTCCGGGATGAAGTGGGTGACCGCGACGATCAGCACCGCGATCGGCGCGTCGAAGTCGAGCAGCGCGCGGATGCCCGGGTCGTGCACGATCCTCTCCGGCTCGCGCAGGTCGGCCTGGACGACCACGGTGCGGTCGTTGCCGGCCAGGATCTCCCGTGCGTGCGCCACCGCGATCGGGTCGATGTCCACGTAGGCCACCCGGGCACCGGCCGGCGCGATCTCGTGCACGTTGCCCACGGTCGGGATGCCGGAGCCGATGTCCAGGAACTGCCGCACGCCCTGGGCGGCCAGGTAGCGCACGGCGCGGCGCATGAACGCGCGGTTCGCCTGGGCCATCAGCGGCGCCTCGGGAACGGCCGCGATCATCGCCTGCGCGGCGGAGCGGTCCACCGCGAAGTTGTGCGACCCGCCGAGGTAGTAGTCGTACATCCGGGCGACGCTGGGCCGTTCGATGTCGATGGTCTCCGGTGCCCACTCGGGCCGATGCATGCACGCCCCTCAATGACGATGGCTGGGTCAAGGCCGCTGCTATTCTGCCCGTTCCGTGCCCGGCTATCCAGACCGTACGGAATATCCCTTCCAGCGAAGATCAACACGGTGCGCCCGGGGGCAGGTCGGCGCGGGTGAACACAAAGGACATCCACCGATCGGCTGAAAGGTGGCACCAAAAAGGCGAGCGCTCCTCATGGGAAAGGAGCGCCCGCCGGAAAGAGAATGGTCAGAACTTCGGTGCGTCCGGCGCCTCGAGAAGGCCGAGCCGGAGCGCGGTCATCAGTGCCTGGGCGCGATTTGCCGCGCCGAGCTTCTCGTACAGCTTGGAAATGTGCGTCTTGGCCGTGGACTCGCTGACGAACAGCTGCTTCGCGATGCCGGCGACGCTCATGCCGTCCGCCAGGAGGCGCAGCACCTGACCCTCGCGCGGAGACAGCTGTGGGCCGGACGGCGCGAGCCGCCGCTTCATCGCCTCGGCCAGATCGGCCGCGGTGAACGCGCTCGGCGCGGACGCGGCGTGCCGCGCGGCGGCCACCACCTCGTCGGCCGGTGCGGTCTTCGGCACGAACGCGGAGGCGCCCGCCTCCAGCGCGCCGAACAGCTGGTCGTCCCCCGCATACATGGTCAGGACCACGATGCCCATGGTGGAGCTGTTCTTCCGCAGTGCCCGGGTGGCCTCCAGGCCGCTGCCGTCCGGCAGGCGAAGATCCATGATCACCACGTCGGGCTGGAGCGCGCCGGCCTGACGGACCGCCTCGGCGGCCGTGGCGGCCTCACCGACCACCTCGAACTGCCGGTCGCGCTCGAATGCGTGCCGCAGTCCCTTTCGGATCAGGTCGTGATCGTCGACAAGAAGGACCTTGGTGCGCGTCGTCGGCGCAGGGCTGGTCGACATAGCTCGGTTTACTCCCCTTCTAATGCGTTGCCGCTATCGCGCACGCTATCGCGTCGGGGCGAGGCTCCGAGCACCACCGCCACCGTCGTTCCACTCGGATTCCGCGGCCTAATCTCCAGGCGGCCACGGATACGTTCCGCTCTCTCATTCATGATCGCAAGACCGTAACGGCCATCCGGTCGCTTATCCGCCATTCCCTGACCATCGTCCGTCACCTCGATGCGGGCGTAAGGGGGGTCCACCTCGCAGGTGACCCACAGGTTCGAGGCGCCGGCGTGCTTGCGCGCGTTCGTGATCGCCTCCTGCGCGATGCGCAGCAGCTCCGCCTCGGTCGCGGCCGGCAGCCGGGCCGTGGACTCGTCCAGCGTGTAGTGCACGCGCAGGCCCGCGGCCGAGCCGACGGTCCGCGCGTACTCCGCGATCGCACCGGCCAGGCCGCCGTGCCGGTCGACCTCGGAACGCAGCTCGAACAGGGACAACCGTAGCTCGGTGATCACGCGGGTGACCTCGCCGCGCAGCGTGCGCAGCTCCTCCGCGGTCTCCTTCGCGTCCTCCGGCAGCGTGGCCAGCGCATTGTCGATGCCGTAGCCGACCATCACCAGCTCCTGCGCGACGCCGTCGTGGATCTCCCGGGCCAGGCGCTGCCGCTCCTCGTTGGTGGCCAGCGAGCGCACCTCGTCGAACAGCAGCGCGGCCTCCAGCCGCAGCGCGGCCGGGCCGGTCACCGAGGTCACCTTCGCCACCACCGGCGCCGGGTACGCCAGGCTGGTGTTGCTCTCCACCACCACCAGCCCGATCGACCGCACGCCCGCGACCAGCGGCACCACCAGCGCGGACACCTCCGCGCCACGGTGCGAACGGGACTGCGAGCGGCTGGCCGTGGCCGGCTGCTGGCTGGCCCACGCGTCCGCGATCGCGGAGTCCGCGTCCAGCGTGGTCTCCCAGTCGACGCGCTCCATCGCGGATTGGGCCAGCACCACCAGCCGCCCGCCGCCGCTGGCGGTGAGCACCGCGGCGCGGTCCGCCGGTGCGACCGCGCGCAGCTCCTCCAGCAGGTGCTCCGCGATGCCGCCCGGGTCCAGCGTGGCACCGGGCAGCTGACGGGCGACGCTGCGCAGCTGGGTGAGCAGGCGCGTCGCCTCCGCGTACGGCTGGGGTTTCGTCTCCCGCACCAGCATCCATCGCCGCAGCGTGTCCGCCGCGAACGTGCCGAGCCCGCCCAGGATCAGCCACTGCGCGCACACCGCGAGGTACCCGATCTGCATGATCTGCGGGCCGCCCGACGTCATGGTGACCGCGCCGCTGGCCAGCAGCGTGCCCGCGGCCGCGCCGAGCAGCACCGCGCCCTCGCGGGACCGCCGTTGCAGCGCCGCGACCGTGAGCGGCACCGCCAGGTACGGCAGGATCACCTCGGCCCCGACGCCCAGCCCCAGGCTGCCGACCGCGCTGGCCGCCGCGGCCACGTCGCTGGCGGCCAGGCCGACCACGACCACCTCGGCGAACCGGGCGGCGGGCGCGAGGACCGGATGCCGGGGCGCGACCACGCCCGGGATGCTCAGGAACAGCAGGACCACGATCCACCAGAGGCGGTCCGGGTCCCGGGTCGCGATGAGCGTGAGCAGCGCGACGAGCGCCAGCATCACGAAGCGAGCCGCGACCGCCAACGGGTGCGGACGTGGTGCGACGGGGGGTGAGGCGGCCACTCCGGGATGCTATCGCCTGCCCGGAGTCCCGCCGTCACTTGGTGTAGATGGCAGCGATGTCGTCCGCGTACGTCTTGTGCACCACGTTGCGCTTGACCTTGAGCGACGGGGTCAGCTCGCCGGTCGCCTCGGTGAAGTCGCGGCCCAGGATCCGGAACACCTTGATGGCCTCCGCGCTGGACACGGCCTTGTTCGCCTCGTCCACCGCCTTCTGGATCTCGGCCCGCAGCGCCGGGTCGGCGGCCAGCGCGGCCACCGTGCTGTCGGCATCCCGACCGTTCGCCGCGAGCCAGCCCGGCCAGGCCTCCTCGTCGATCGTGATCAGCGCGGCGATGAACGGCTGCCGGTCGCCGACCAGCACGCTCTGGCTGACCAGCGGGTGCGCGCGGAGCCGGTCCTCGAGCACGGCCGGGGCGACGTTCTTGCCGCCCGCGGTCACGATGATCTCCTTCTTCCGGCCGGTGATCGTCAGGTAGCCGTCGTCGTCCAGCGCGCCCAGGTCGCCGGTGCGGAACCAGCCGTCCTCCAGCACCTCGCGGGACGCGTCCGGGTTGTTCCAGTACCCGCCGAACACGATGTCGCCCTGCACCAGGATCTCGCCGTCGTCCGCGATCCGGATCGTGACGCCGGGCAGCGGCCGCCCGACCGAGCCGATCCGGATCGCGCTCGGGATGTTCGCCGCCACGGCCGGCGACGTCTCGGTCAGGCCGTAGCCCTCCATCACCAGCACGCCGACGCCGCGGAAGAAGTGCGCCAGCCGGGCGCCGAGCGGCGCGCCGCCGGAGACCGCGTCCGTGCACCGGCCGCCCATCGCGGCGCGCAGCTTGCCGTAGACCAGCCGGTCGAACAGCGCGTGCCGGGCACGCAGCAGCAGGCCCGGGCCGCCGTTGTCGAGCGCCTCGCTGTACGCGATCGCGGTCGCCTCGGCGCGTGTGAAGATCGCGCCCTTGCCGCCGGCCTCCGCCTTCGTCTTCGCGCCGGTGTAGACCTTCTCGAACACGCGCGGCACGGAGAGCAGGAACGTCGGCTTCACCGCGGCCAGGTCGGGCAGCAGCGTGCGGGTGTCCGGCGAGTGCGCCAGCGTGGCCCGGGTGGTCACCACCGCGATCTGGATCAGCCGGGCGAACGCGTGCGCCAGCGGCAGGAACAGCAGCGTGCGGGACTCGCCCTTGAACATGTGGTCGAACGCGACCACCGCGTTCAGCACCTCGGCCAGCAGGTTGCGGTGGGTCAGCGAGCAGCCCTTCGGCCGCCCGGTGGTGCCGCTGGTGTAGATGATCGTGGCGACGTCCGCGGCGCGAGCGGCCCGGCGGCGCTCCTCGACCGCCTCCGCGCCGACCGGCTCGCCCGCGGCGGTCACCGTGGCCAGGCCGCCGGCGTCGATCTGCCACAGCTCGCGCAGGTCCGCCAGGTCCTCGCGCAGGCCGGACACGAGCAGCGCGTGCGCGTTCGTCTCGACGAACACGGCGACCGCGCCGGAGTCGGAGAGGATCCAGGAGACCTGCTCCGCGCTGGACGTCTCGTAGATCGGCACGGTGACCGCGCCGGCCGCCCAGATGGCGTAGTCGATCAGGGTCCACTCGTACCGCGTCCGGCTCATCAGGGCGACCCGGTCGCCGGGCTGGACACCGGCGCCGATCAGGCCCCGGGCCACCGCGACCACCTCGGCGTGGAACTCGGCCGCGGTCACCGGCGACCAGGTGGTGGCGTCGGTGCGGCGGAGGAACGACACGTTCTGCGGTGCGATGCGCGCGTTGTCCCAGATCGCATCGGTAAGGGTCGTGGTGTCGGCGATCGTGACGACCGGAGGGACGGAGAACTCGCGCACCTGACAGCTCCTCGGACTGTGGGGCCCCGTGTCACGGCCCTGATACAGCAGAAACGTACCGCCCGTGACGGTTCGCCGACACATCCGGTCCCCGTCGCCAACCCCCGCCGGGACTGTCGCACCCGCGCGGTAGCCTGCCCGCATGGCGGACTCCTCCACCCAGTCGATCGTTATCGCCGCGCCGGCCGAGCGTGTGGCCGAGGTCGTCTCCGACTTCGGCAGCTACCCCGAGTGGGCCGACGCGTTCAAGCAGGTCGAGGTCCTCGAGGAGTACGAGGACGGATATGCCAGCCAGGTCCGGTTCGTCATCGACGCGGGCGTGCTGGCCGACGAGTACACCCTGCAGTACGAGTACGCCGACGACCTGTCCCGCATCGAGTGGCACCTGGTCGCACCGTCGAAGATGCAGAAGGCACAGCGCGGCTCCTACGACATCACGCCGAACGCGGACGGCGGCACCACCGTGACGTACACGCTGGAGGTGGATCTGTCGATCACCACGATCGGCATGATCCGGCGCAAGGCGGAGAAGCGCATCATGGATACGGCGCTCAAGGAGCTCAAGCGGCGGGTGGAGAGCCTGCCGGCCGGCTGACACACCGCACAGGGGGCTTGATCATGGCGACTCCGGACCCGTCCGGCACCGGCTCGGCACGCGAGGAGGCGGAGCGCCTGGTCGCGGCCGTGCTCGCCCGCGCGTCGCAGGGCGCGAGCCAGGCCGCGTGGATGGCGCAGGGCGCGAAGTTCGCCGCCCGCGCCTCCGGCCACGAGACCACCGGTGCGGGCCTCGGCCTGCTCGGCGACGCGTTGCGCGGCGTCGCGAAGACCGCCTCCGGCTTCAGCGAGGACCTGCACAGACATTCCGAGGGTACGGCCGGCGCCCGCCCCGCGGCCCGGCCACCGCGGGAACCCGCCGGCCCCTCCGGCCCGGCCACGACCGCGGCAGCTCCTCGGGCCGACGCGCCCGGCACGCGGCCCGCCACGCCCGGCGACGGGCCTCAGGCCGACCCGGGATCGGCCACTGACCGGCCGGGCGACGACCACGACTCCCCGGCCGGCGACGGCCGCGCGTTCCCGGACGGCGGCCCGCGGGCGGACCGCGACTTCGTGCCCGGCGGCGTGCGGGACGGCCGCGGATTCTCGGCCGGCGACTCGCAGGGCGGTGCCGCGCACGCCGGGTGGGCCACCGGCAGCGCGGAGTGCTGCGTCTGCCCGGTCTGCCGCGCGATCACCATGGTCCGCAACCCCACGCCCGAGTTCGCCGAGCAGCTGGCCACCAGCGCGGGTGACCTCGCCGCCGGTGTCGCCGGCCTGCTCCGCGCGTTCTCCACCGCCGCGGCCGACCCCGCCACCTGGTCCGGCCCGGCCCGGTCCGCTGCCGCCGGTACCGCGACCCGCGCCAGCGCGGGGACCGCGGCGAAGTCCGGGGAGAAGGCGCCGCACGAGGACTCCGGCACCGGCTGGCCGGGGGAGGACCCGTGGTCCGCCGCGACCCGCGCCGCAGCCGCGGGCAACGGCGGTGGTGACCCCGGCAGCAGTGGCGCGCGGGGCACCGGCGATCATGAGCGGGAGTCCCGCGACGGCGTCTGACGGGATGACGCGGTCTCAACCCGGCGCGCCGCGCGTCGGCGGAGGATGGGGTCAGGTAGTGATCAAGCGGGCGCCGAGGGGCGTCCGCCGGTCGCACGTGTCCGGGATGGCGCGAGCGCGTACTGGGTAATACACCCGGTACGGACGGTTATGAGGGGAGCGGCGGCGGTGACGCTGACCATCGGAGTCGACATCGGCGGCACGAAGGTGGCCGGTGGGGTCGTCGATCCCCACGGCGAGGTGCTGGCCCAGACGCGCCGGGACACGCCGGCGGACGACGTCGCCAAGACCCGCGACGTGATCATCGACGTGGTGCGCGAGCTGGCCGCCGGTCACGCGATCACCGCGGTCGGGATCGGTGCGGCCGGATTCGTGGACGCGGGCCGCTCGACCGTGCTGTTCGCGCCGAACCTGGCCTGGCGGGACGAGCCGCTGCAGAAGTACATCTCGGACGCGACCGGCCTTCCCGTGGTGGTGGAGAACGACGCGAACGTGGCGGCCTGGGCCGAGTTCCGGTTCGGCGCGGCCCGGCACGCGGACGCCTCGATGGTGATGTTCACGGTCGGCACCGGCATCGGCGGAGGCCTGGTCACCGGCGGCCGGCTGGTCCGCGGCACCCACGGCATCGCGGCCGAGCTGGGCCACATGACCGCGGTCCCGGACGGCCACCCGTGCGGCTGCGGCCGGCTCGGCTGCATCGAGCAGTACGCGAGCGGCACCGCGCTGGTCCGGTTCGCCCGGTCCGGCGCGCGGCAGGACCCGCACCGCGCGGAGGCGCTGCTCGCGCTGGCGGGTGGCGACGCCGACCGGATCACCGGCCCGATGGTCACCCGGGCCGCGCAGGCCGGTGACCCGGTCGCCGGTGAGGCGTTCGGCCAGATCGGCTACTGGCTCGGGACCGTGATGACCGACCTGGTGCAGATGCTGGACCCGCAGGTGCTGGTGGTCGGCGGCGGCGTGGCCGACGCCGGTGACCTGCTGATGGCACCGGTCCGCAAGGCGTACGCGGAGTCGCTCGGCCAGCGCGGCCGCTTCCCGGTCGCGGAGCTGCGCCCGGCCGAGATGGGCAACACCGCCGGTGTGATCGGCGCCGCGGACCTCGCCCGCCTGGCCGAGTAGCGCGCACCGGACCATGATCGAGGCGTCGGTGCCGCCTCGATCACCGGAGTGCCAGGCAGCGAACGCAGCAGGGAGGGGTCGGCGATGACGGAGGGCGCACTGCGCGTGCTCACCTACAACGTGCACGGGCAGCGGGACGACCGGGCCGCGCTGGCCGAGGTGGTCCGGGCCGTCGCCGCGGACGTGGTGATCGTGCAGGAGGGCCCGCGCCGGTTCGGCTGGCGGAACAGGACCGCGAACCTGGCCCGCGCGTTCGGCGCGGTGCTGGCCGTCGGCGGTCTGCCGTCGCTGGGCAACCTGATCCTGACCGACATGCGCGTCCACGTGCACCGCACCTGGGTGACACGGTTCCCACTGGTGCCCGGCCGGCACATGCGCGGCGCCGCGTTCGCGGAGTGCTCGGTGGGCCGGCGGCGGTTCACGGTGGCCGGCACCCACCTGTCGCTGGACGCGGCGGAGCGGGCCAGTCAGGCCGAGCTGCTGCGCGCGGCGCTGGCCGCGGTGGAGACGCCGGTCGTCATCGGTGCGGACGTGAACGAGACGTCCGGCGGCGCGGCCTGGCGCACGCTGGCGGACGGCCTGACCGACGCGGCGGTGGCGGCGGACGCGACGGACCGCTGCACGTTCCCGTTGCACGGCCCGACCGGCCGGATCGACGGGATCTTCACCGATCCGCGGATCGAGGTGGCCCGCTACGACGTGGTGGACACGCCGCTCACCCGGCGCGCGAGCGACCACTTCCCGGTGATCGCGGACCTGATCATCCCAGAGTGAGCCGCACCGCGCCCGGCCGAGCAGAAGGCACCGGACCGCGGCGAAGCCGCGCCCCGTGCATCCAGGGACGCGCACGACGTACCCGCTGATGGTTTTGATTTTTTGCTCCTGGGGTGGACAGGTATAGCGGAAATCGAGAGGATTTCGCGGTGCCCAGCTCCACCGAGTTCGACAGCGCGTCCAGTCCCGTCTACGACCGGGGGGACGACACGGTCTGCGTGATCGGTGCCGGGCTGAGCGGTCTCGCGGCCGTGAAGAACCTGAAGGAGCACGGTTTCGGCGTCGACTGCTACGAGCGGGAGACCACCGTCGGCGGCGCATGGAACTGGCGGAACGACCGCAGCCCGATGTTCGCCAGCACGCACCTGATCTCGTCCCGGACGACCACGGAGTTCCCGGACTTCCCGATGCCGGACGACTGGCCGGACTACCCGGACCACGCCCGCTACCTGACCTATCTGGAGCGCTACGCCGACCACTTCGGCCTGCGTCCGCACGTCTGGTTCGGCACCGAGGTCGTCTCCGTACGGCCCGCCGACGAGGCCGGCCGCTGGGACGTGACCACACAGAGCACCGGCCGGGCCGGCGGCACCCGCACCCACCGCTACCTCGCGGTCGTGGTGGCGAACGGGCACAACTGGGCGCCGCGCATGCCGCGGATCGACGGCCTGGACGACTACCGCGGCAAGGTCATCCACGCGTCCGGCTACAAGGATCCGGCGGAGCTGCGCGGGCGGAAGGTACTGGTGGTCGGCGGCGGCAACACCGGCGCGGACCTTGCGGTCGAGGCCGGCGCGCAGGCCGCCCGCACGTGGCACTCGACCCGGCGCGGGTACTGGTACACGCCGAAGTACCTGCTCGGCCGCCCGGCCGACCAGCTGCACGCGCGCACCCAGGGCCTGCCGCTGCGGGTGCGGCAGTGGCTGCACCGGCTGCTGGTCACGAAGACGGCCGGTGACCCGGCCCGGTTCGGGCTGCCGGTGCCGGACCACCGGCCCTACGAGTCGCACCCGGTGCTCAACGGCCAGCTGCTGCCCGCGATCGGGCACGGCGACATCACGCCGGTGCCGGACGTGGCCCGGTTCCACCGCACCGAGGTCGAGCTGACCGACGGCAGGACGATCGACCCGGATCTGGTGGTGTTCGCGACCGGCTACCAGCCCCGGTTCGAGTTCCTGGACCCGGCGCTGACCGGCACGGACGCGGACGGCCGCCCGCACCTGCTGCTGCACGCGTTCGCGCCGCGGCATCCCACGCTCGCGGTGGCCGGGCTGCTCCAGCCGGACTCCGGCCTGGGCCCACTGGTGCACTGGCAGGCGGTGGCGTTCGCGCGCTGGCTCCGGTTGCGCGCCGCCGACCCGGACCGGGCCGCCCGCGTGTGGCAGCGCCTGCAGGCCGAGGCGGACCGGCCGCTCACCGCGACCCGGGTCACCGGCTCGCCGCGGCACTGGTTCGAGGTCGGCTACCGCAACTACCTGACGGCCCTGCAACGGCTGCTGGACGAGACGGAGGTGCCGGCGTGAGGATCGACCGCTCGGCGGACTGGGCGGACCCGATCCCGCCGGTACGGCGCGAGGTGCTCAGCGCCACGCCGGAGACCGACGAGGGCCGCCCGCCGCTGCTCTTCGTGCCCGGCTACGGCCACGGCGCCTGGCTCTTCGCCGAGCACTGGCTGGAGCACGCGGCCGGTCGCGGCTTCGGCGCGCACGCGCTCAGCCTGCGCGGGCACGGCCGGTCCGGCGACGCGCCCGGTGCCGGGCTGCGCGCCTACGCCCACGACGTGGTGCAGGTCGCGGCGTCGCTGCCGCGCCAGGCCGTGCTGATCGGGCACGGCGCCGGTGCGCTGGTCGTCGCGCACGCGCTGGCCCGCTACGCCGCGCGGGCCGCGGTGCTGGTCGCGCCGGTGCTCGGCGGCTGGGGCACGCTGGGCGAGGCGCTGCGCCGCAATCCGGGCGGCACGATCCCGGCGCTGGCCGGTGCCCGGCTGCGGGTCAGCCGCCGCCAGCTGTTCGGCCGGGAGCTGCCGGACGCCACCGCGCGGGAGTACGCCTCCCGGGTGCGCTTCACCAGCCGCCGCGCGCAGTACCAGCTGATCACGCACCGAGCGCCGGAACCACCGGCCGGTGCGCCGCCGGTGCTGGTGATCGGCAGTCAGCACGACGGGATCGTCTCCCCGGCCGCGCTGAACCGCGCCGCCCAGCGTTTCGGCGGCGCACCGCTGCTCTTCCCCGGCATGGGCCACGACCTGATGCTGGACACCCGCTGGCGCGAGCCGATCGACGCGATCCTGGACTGGCTGGAGAAGAACTAGTTCAGGCGGTGAGCCGGTCGGCCAGCGTGCCGGTGTTCTCCAGCGCGGTCAGGTAGTTGCGCGCCCAGTCGCGGATGTCGTGGTCGCGGAGGTGGGTGCGCATCGCGCTCATCCGCTCGGCCAGTTCCGGCTTCGGGCAGTCGATCGCGTCGATCAGCGACCGCTTCAACCCCTCCAGGTCGTGCGGGTTGACCAGGAACGCGCGGTCCAGTTCGTCGGCCGCACCGGCGAACTCGGAGAGCACCAGCACGCCGCCGCCGTCCACCCGGGCGGCCACGTACTCCTTCGCGACCAGGTTCATCCCGTCGCGCAGCGGCGTCACCACCATCACGTCCGCGGCCTGGTAGAGCGCGGCCAGCTCGGACCGGTCGAACTGCTGGTTCAGGTAGTGGATCGCGGGCTCGCCGACCCGGCCGAACTCGCCGTTGATCCGGCCGACCTCGCGCTCCACCCGGTCGCGCAGGATCGCGTAGTGCTCGACCCGCTCCCGGCTCGGCACCGCGACCTGCACCATCACGGTGTCCCGCACCTTGACCAGGCCGTCCTCCAGCAGCTCGCTGTACGCCTTGAGCCGGTGCTCGATACCCTTGGTGTAGTCCAGCCGGTCCACGCTGAGCAGCACGTACTTCGGATCGCCCAGGTCGGTGCGGATCTGCCGGGCCCGGGCCTGCACGTCCGGCCGGCCGGACAGCGCCTCCATCTCGGCCACGTCGATCGAGACCGGGAACGCGCCGGTCCGCACGAAACGCTCGCCGACCGCGATCCGCCGGTCGGTGGCCGGCAGGCCCAGCACCTTCGTGCAGAGCTGCGCGAAGTTGTGCGCGGCCTGCGCGCGCTGGAAGCCCACCAGGTCCGCGCCGAGCAGCCCGCGCAGCAGCTCCGCGCGGCGCGGCAGCTGCATGAACAGCTCCGGCGGCGGGAACGGCACGTGCATGAAGAACCCGATCAGCAGGTCCGGCCGCAGCTCGCGGAGCAGCGCCGGCACCAGCTGCAGGTGGTAGTCCTGCACCCAGACCACCGCGTTCTCCGCCGCGACCTCGGCCGCGGCCTCCGCGAAGCGCCGATTGACCCGCTGGTACGCATCCCACCAGCTGCGGTGGTAGGTCGGCTGCTCCACCGCGTCGTGGAACAGCGGCCAGAGCGTCGAGTTCGCGAAGCCCTCGTAGAAGTGCGCGAAATCGTCCTCGCTGAGCGGGACCGGGCGCATGCTGATACCGCCGATGTCCGGCAGCTCCGGCGCCGGGCCGGTCGTGCCGGCCCAGCCCACCCAGGTCGCGGTCGTGTGCTCGAGGATCGCGTGCAGCGCACTGACCAGCCCGCCCGGACTTCGCCGCCACTCGCAGGCCCCGTCCGGGGCGATGTTGTCGTCGACCGGCAGCCGGTTGGCCACCACCACGAGCGAGCTTTGACGCATCCGGGAGCCTCGTTTCGCGTTCACTGTCGCGGGAGCTGTGCGGATTGTGCGCATGGATCTAGGGGTGTCAGTATTTCTACTGACGCAAGGTTACATGTCTATTGCCGGACG
The DNA here is from genome assembly GCF_030813715.1 of Catenuloplanes indicus. Lineage (NCBI taxonomy): Bacteria > Bacillati > Actinomycetota > Actinomycetes > Micromonosporales > Micromonosporaceae > Catenuloplanes > Catenuloplanes indicus. The sequence goes on along the minus strand of NZ_JAUSUZ010000001.1, from coordinate 2,876,567 downwards.
CTGATCGACATCAATGTCTATCCGGCGAATCCCGGGCAAAAGGGCCGGTGAGTTGTGTCACTCAGACGACGGCGCCGTCTCCCGGCGCGTCATCGTCGTCGCCGGTCCGCAGCCGCCAGACCAGCGTCACGAAGCCAGCGATGATCGCGCCGAAGCCGATCAGCATCGCGTAGTTCCGCTGGATCGGCAGCACGCCCGGGAAGACGAACAGCACGAAACCGGCGAAGATCCCCAGTACGCCGAGCAGTGCCGGCGTCGAGATGCGCGGCATCGGCGGTGGGGGCGGCGGCACGTACCGCTCGTCGTCGTCGACCGGCAGGTCCGCGCCGAACGTGTCCAGGCCGTCCAGCAGCGACGGTTCCTCCCGCGGCACGGTCACGCCGCTGAACTCGGTCGCCGAGGCCAGCCCGCGCCGCTTCTCCGGCGGCGGCGCCATCGGGTCGTGCCCGTTCACCTTGTCCGTCTTGCGGCGGTTGTGCTCCTGCGGCTTGTCGGTGACGTTCTCCGACTCCGGCCACGGGGTCGACGCCGGATCCACCGCGGTGTCGAAGCCGGCCACGATCCGCGCCCACTCCGCGTCGACGTCCGGCTCCTTCTTCCGGACCGGCTCCTCCGGCGTGATCGACTCGCCGCCCGCCTCCGCGGACAGCTTCGCCAGGTACTCCCGCGCGAGGTCCAGGTGAGCCCGGTCCACGAACAGCCGGTCCGTCGGCCGGGACGGCAGGTTCGTGGTCCGCGTCACCGGATCAAGATCCGCGGAGGGCTGCAGGTAGGCGGCGATGCCACCGGCGGCGAGTACGTCCAGCAGGTGCTCACCGACCCGAGGGTCGACGTCGCCCGCGACGGCGTACTCCGCCACGTGCAGTCCGTTGTCCCGCCGCCCGCGACGGGCACCACCCGCTGACATTAGACTCACCCCCTGTTCTCACCGTGCTCTGAATGGTGACACGACGCAGGCCGGTTCGGGGAGTGCGTTGTGGCGTGCCGCTCGCGCTTCGTAGGCTCGGCACCGGCACCGACCGTCGGCGCCGGCACCCCTCGGAAGGACCTCGGTGCTCTACTGGCTGCTCAAATGGGTCTTCCTCGGCCCGCTGCTGCGCGTCGTGTTCCGCCCGCGCGTCCAGGGACTGGCCAACGTGCCCGCCACCGGCCCGGTCATCCTGGCGAGCAATCACCTGTCCTTCTCCGACTCGATCTTCATGCCACTGATCATGCGCCGGAAAGTGACGTTCGTCGCCAAGGCGGAATACTTCACCGGCAAGGGCATCAAGGGCTGGTTCATGAAGGCCTTCTTCGCCGGCACCGGCACCATCCCGGTCGACCGCTCCGGCGGCCGCGCCGCGCGTGCCGCGCTCGACACCCAGCTGCGCGTGCTCCGGGCCGGCAACATCGCCGGCATCTACCCGGAGGGCACGCGCTCCCCGGACGGCCGCCTCTACCGCGGCAAGACCGGCGTGGCCCGGCTGGCCCTGGAGAGCGGCGCACCGGTCATCCCGATCGCCATGCTGAACACGGACGACATCCAGCCGACCGGCAAACTGATGTGGAAGGTCCGCCGGGTAAGGATCAACGTGGGCGAGCCGCTGGAGTTCTCCCGCTACGCCGGGATGGCCGGGGACCGGTACGTCGAGCGCGCCATCACCGACCAGATCATGTACCGGATCATGGAACTGAGCGGCCGCGAATACGTCGACGTGTACGCCTCCAAACTGAAGACCACCCCCGAGCCCGCGGCGCCGGAGATCAAAGCCTGAATTCCTCTTCCCGCTTCCGGCGTGGTCGCGTCGGGCGTGCTCCCGCGGGCACCGGTTCCGGCGTGGCTGCACACCGGGCGCTGCGCGCCCGGCACCGGCTTCCACCGGTCACGTGGCGGAGGACGGTGGTGAGGCGAGCCGCAGCAGGCCGGGGGCGCCGTTGCGATCGCTGAAAGCGGTCAATGCGACCATTGCCTCCGCGGCCCCGTCCGCGTCGCCCTCCGCCCGGAGCGCGCGGACCAGGGCGGCCCGGGACAGGGCCTGGTCGCTGACCGCGCCGATGCCGTCGAGGACGGTCAGTGCCGCCCGGTGGGCCGCGGACGTGCCGGTGCAGGTCAGGATGGCGGCGTCCACCCACGGGGTCCGGCGTGGTGAGCGTTCCAGCAGTGTGCGGATCTGCCGGGAACGGTCCGGGCCGAGCAGCCACGCCGCGTACGCCGCCGCGAACACCCACTCGGCGAACGCCAGCGTCCGCGAGTCACCGTAGTCCGCCGCCAGCTCGTCCAGCAGTGCGCCGGCCTCCGCCGTGCGGCCCTGGACGGCCCGGCACAGCGCCGCGTGCGCCAGCGTGGAGCGCAGCACCTTGTGGAAGCCACTGCGCCGCGCGGTGCGGACCGCCTCCTCCACCGGGTCCTCGACCGGCGGGGAGTCCTCGCGGAGCACGCCCATCCACCCGGTCTGGGCGACCCAGTGCAGGTCCCACTCGATCGTCGGCAGCCGCATGTGGTCGTCCGCGGCGCGCAGCATCGCGGCCCAGTCGCCGGCGAAGTACGCCCGGGCCGCGCCGTCGACGAAGTTCGTGGCGAGCGTGAGCCCGCTGGCCGCCTCGAGCGGCGTGAACTCGTCGATCAGCTTCTGCGAGCCGGTGATGTCGCCCTCCTCCTGCATGACGAAGCCCAGGTTGTGGATCGCCCGCCGGAGGCTGGTCAGCTGCTGTTCACGGCAGTGCTGGGTGATCTCCTGGAGCCGGCGCAGGCCCTCCTGCTCGCCCTGCAGGTACTGCGCCACGGCGGAGGTGATCAGCGCGTTGGCCCGGACCTCGGTCAGCCCGAGCCGGTTCGCCGCCTCCGCCGCGGTCTCGGCCGCGGCGATCGCGGTCGCGGTCTCGTAGTCGATCATGTGAACGCGGGCGTACTCGAGCAGCGCGAGCGCGGCCTCCTCGCTCGGCGGCAGCTTCTCGTACAGCGCGATCGCCCGGGCGAGGTACGCCAGGCAGGCGGGCCGGTCGGCGCGGGACAGCGCGGCGCTGCCGAGCAGCGTCCAGGCGCGTCCGGCGCCGTCCAGCCGGCCGGAGTCCTGCAGCACGTGTGCGAGGGCGGTGAGCCGTTCTTCGCCCCCGCCGTCCAGGAACGCGTCCGCGTCGCGGAAGAACGCGAGCTCGGACGCGAACAGCTCGACGGCCGGGTCCGGCGCGGCCAGCAGCGAGCTGGCACGCCGGACCAGTTCCTGCGCGGCGTCCAGCGCGTGCAGTGAGTACGCCCGGCGCGCGGCCCGCAGCAGCGCCTCCCGCGCGGGTGCGGCGTACGGCGCCGGGTCGAGCCCGAGCGTGCGGGCGATCTCGTGCGCGGCCCACCGGTGGTTGGCCAGCACCTCGGCCAGGTCGGTCTGCCGGCCGGCCGAGACGCGTTCCAGCCAGTCCGCGGTGCGCTCGTGCCGGGCGACCCGTTCGGCGCGGGGCAGCCGCTGGTAGCAGACGTCGCGGACCAGCACGTGCCGGAACGCGTACTCCAGCTGCCCGGCCATGCTCGAGTTGCCGCGCTCCTCGACCAGGTCGCGCTGTTCGAGCCGGAGCAGCGTGCGCTCGACCTCCTCGACCGGCTGGCCGACCGCGGTGGCGACCGCGCCGGGCCAGAACTGCATGCCGACCACGGCCGCGGCCTGGAGCACGGCCCGGTCCGCGGGGTCGAGGAGGTCGAGCCGGTTCGCGATGACGGCGCGCACGTTGTCCGGCATCGGCGGTGCCTCGTGCGCGTCGAGCCGCCAGCCGGGGCCGCCGGTCGGCCGGAGGCTGCCGTGGTCGACCAGCATCCGCACGTACTCGTGTGCGTAGAGCGGGTTGCCGTCGGCCAGCTCGACCAGCGGCGCGAGCAGGTCGGGCGTGAACGCGGCCTTGCCGAACATCAGCGAGTACATCGTGCTGATGTCGCTCTCCCGCATCGGCGGCAGCGAGATCGACGTGGTGCCGGTCATCGCGCTGGTCCATTGCGGGTACCGTTCGCGCAGCTCGGGACGGGCGGTGCAGACGATCAGCAGCGGGATGCGCCGGGTGGCCGCGCCGAGCGACTCGATGAACCGGAGCATCGGCGCGTCCGCCCAGTGCAGGTCCTCGAAGACCAGCACGGTCGCCTGCCCGGAGCTGAACCGGACGATGAACCGCCGCCACGCGGACTCGGACTCGCCGGGCGTGAGCCGGGTGCCGGGCAGGCCGAGCAGCGGGCCGAGTGCGTCGGCGAGCCGCTGCGCGTCCTCCGTGCTGGTCAGGCCGGCCAGCGCGTCGCCGAGCCGCCGCCGCGCGGTCGCCTCGTCGTCGGTGTCCAGGATGCCGGCCTGCGCCTTGACGATGTCGGCGAGCGCGGCGTACGTGACGTTCTCGCCGAACGGCCGGCACTGACCGACCCGCCAGCACACCTGCTCGCCGGTGATCCGCCCGGCGTGCCGGGCCAGTTCGCGCAGCAGCCGGGACTTTCCGATCCCGGCCGAGCCGAAAATCGTCACCAGCTGCGGGGTACGGCTGCTCACGGTCCGCCGCAGCGCGTTGACCAGCAGCGCCAGCTCGTGCTCTCGGTCGACCATCGGGGTCTGCTCGCGTTCCGCACCGGCCGGGCGGGGCGGGCGCGGCGCCACGGCCAGCCACACGTCACTCGGCCGGGAGCGGCCGCGCAGCGTGGTGGTCGGCTGCGACACGTACTCGATCTCGTTCTTGGTGGCCTGGTAGGTCTCGTCGTCGGTGAGCACGCCGTCGACCGGCGCGGCGGCCTGTAGCCGGGACGCGGTGTTGACCAGGTCACCGGCCACGATCGCCTGGCCGCCGTCGTGCGCGGCGGTCAGGTTGACCAGCGCCTCGCCGGTGGTGATGCCGACCCGGAAGCGCAGGCCGGCCTGCTGGGCGCGGCCCTGTTTCGGCAGCACGCGCTGCAGCTCCAGCCCGGCGCGCACGCTGCGCAGCGGGTCGGCCTCGGTGGCGACCGGCGCGCCGAACAGCACCATGACCGCGTCGCCGATGTACTTCTCCACCACGCCGCCGTACTGCCGGACGATCCGCCGCACGGAGCTGAAGTAGTCGTTCTGCATGATCCGGACCTGTTCCGGGTCGATCCGCTCGGTGTACGGCGTGAACCCGACCAGGTCGATGAACAGCACGCTGATCCGGCGTCGCTCCTCCTGCACGACCGGCTGCGCGTCGGTCAGCGGCCGCCCGCAGCCGGTGCAGTAGAGCACGCCGGACTGGTGCGCCCGCCCGCAGTGCACGCAGGAGGTCTGAAGGCTCGCCCCGCAACCGCCACAGAATCGGTCGTCGGGCGCGGCGGCCCGTCCACAGGCGAGGCATACGGGTCCGATGGGGTGCTCCCGAGTCGTGAATGCTTCCAGCTATCGACGCAACCCATCGTCACGGACGGTCGTCCGGAGGTGCAAGGGCGTGGCGGATGCCGTGCCTCACGTGACCCCCGACCGGCCGTCATCCGCCGCCGTCACCAGCGGATTGTCCGACCTGTACAGATGGCGACAACTGTCCTGACAGGACTCGCCGGCCGATTAGAGTCGGCGCCAGTCATACGGACGCGAGTGGGAGGACCGACGGTGGATGTGAAGCTGACGGTCGCGTGGGTCGATCGAGCGGGGGTACGGCACAGTGCCGGCGACGTCGTCGACGTCGACCCGATCACGCTCGCCGAGCTGGAGGAGCACCAGATGGTGGACCCGGAGCAGACGACGGACGGCAAGGGCGCGACCGCGCAGGACGGCTACATCGGGCCTGGCAAGACGGAGAAGGCCGAGGACGGCTACATCGGTCCCGGCAAGGTCGACAGGGACGAGCAGCCCGCCACGCAGGGCGACTACATCGGCCCGGGCAAGGTGGAGTGACATCGCACGCTACGGCCCCCGTGCCCTCCTCGGGCACGGGGGCCGTACGCGTTACTTGTCGACCATCCCGGCGCGGCGGCGCAGCGCGGCCACGTCGGTCACCACGATCCGGCGCCCCTCGGTGCGCAGCCACCCCCGGCTGGCGAAGGACCCGATCGCCTGGTTCACGCTCTGCCGCGACCCGCCGGCCATCTCGGCCAGCTGGCTCTGGTTGAGCTCGATCGTGATCATCGGTGCCTGGCTCTCACCGGCCAGCCGGACCAGCGTCTTCGCCACCCGCCCGGGCAGGTCGAGGAAGACGTGATCCGCGTTCTGCTCGGTGAGCCGGCGGATCAACGCCCCCAGCGCCCGCATCACCGCGTCCAGAATTCGTGGATTGGAATGCACCAGCTCCATGAACGCGGCCCGGGACAGCGCCAGTGCGGTGCAGTCCTCGATCGCCTCCGCGGAGGCGGAACGCCCCGAGCCGTCCAGCAGCGACAGCTCGCCGAGCACGTCGGGCGGCCGCACCACGGTCAGCACGGCCCGCTCGCCGGTCGGTGCGGTCCGGAAGACCGCGACGGCGCCCCGCTTGAGCACTATGAGTGACTCTCCGGGGTCGTTCTCCACGAACAGAATCTGACCCTTACGGTACGTGCGTGGGACCGCCGCGGCGATCACCCGCTGTCGTACCTCCTGCTCCAGGCCGGCGAACATCTCGACGCCCGTGAGCGCATCGCCGGGATCCGGCAGGCGAACCTCCACGGTCCAACCCCTCCCCGGTCGGCACCGGCGTCGCGCCCACCCCGCGCTCGGCCGGACCGACGTGACATAAACGGTCAACGCTTCCGCTGCGCTGCCACCCAGATCATGGCCTGTGTGTCGCGCTCTGTACACCCCTGTGCCCGTGTTCGTGACTGTGCTGTCACAGTCGACGCCGGATGGTATACGCATTCGTCGTCGCCGTGTGTAACGACCCCTTAGTGGGAACCTCCCGGCGATTCAGGTCGAAACCAGGACAGTCGCCGACACAATCGCGCAGTGCCATTCTCCAATGCAGCCTCGGACGATCGGCGGGCAATGCCAAAACCGAAAGTCCTTATCACGACGGTACGCCGTGCGTGGCACCACCCGGTCGACGACATGCGCGCGATCTGCCGCGGTGCGCACGCGAGCCGCTGGGAGGTGACCGCCGGGGGAGAACGGTTCACGCTGACCCGCGCACCGGCGCACGCCCGCGCCGCGCTGGAGGCCGGTCTGGGCGCACTGGACCGGCTGGCCGAGTGGGGGATCGGCACCGGGCCGGCCGAGCGCACCGTGCACGGCGGGCTGACCAGCGAGAACGCGATCACCGTGCTGGCGTTGGCCCGCCGCGCCGAGGGCCGGCCGCTGCACCCGGCCGATCCGGTCGACGCTCGCTGGTGGGGCGGCCTGCTCGGCGCCGCGCACCGGGCGCTGGACGGCTTCGACCACCCCGGCCTGCAACACCACCCGGCCGGCTGGCACGGGCTGGACCCGGGCGCGCCGCACCTGCCACCGGCAACCCGGGACGCGGTGGCCCGCGCGGTCGCGGCCGTCACCCGTCTGTGTGTCACCGACCGGCTGACCTACGGCGTGCTGCACCGGGACCCGTCCGCGCCGCTGTTCCTGATCGACCCGGCGACCGGCCGGACCGGCGTGCTCGGTTGGGGCCCGGCCGGCACCGGCCCGCTCGTCTACGACCTGGCCGCCGCGGTCCTCTCCGCGGACGGCCCGGAGGCCAGGGCCGAGCTGATCGATGCGTACGCGCGAGCCGGCCCGGTGCACCGCGACGAGATCGAGATCGCGCTGCCGGTGCTGATCGAGCTGCGCCGGGCCGTGCTGGCCGCCCGGCGCCCGGTCATCCGCGCCTCATGAGAGGTGCGTCGACAGCCACTGGGCCGTCGCGTCGATCGCGGTCCACCGGGACGTGCGGGCCAGGAAGTCGTGGCCCTCACCGGGCAGCAGCAGGTAGTCGTGCGGCACGTCGTCGCGCCCGCGCAGCGCCTCCAGCACCTGCTCCGACTCGTACACCGGGACGTTCGTGTCGTTCGCGCCGTGCACCAGCAGCAGCGGCGCGCGCAGCCGGTCCATCCGGTGCAGCGGCGACAGGTCGCGCAGCAGTTCCCGGTCGTGCTCCGGGTGCCCGTACTTGCTGACCGCGGCGGCCGCGATCCACGGCTCGGTGCGCTCGTAGAACGACGCGAAGTCGGACATCCCGCACTCGCTCACCCCGGCCGCGAACAGCTCCGGGAACGTGGTCAGCGCGGCCAGCGTGAGATAGCCGCCGTACGACCGGCCGATGCACCCGATCCGGTCCGGGTCCGCGATCCCGCTGCTCACCAGGTACTCCACACAGGCCGCGACGTCCGCGATCGCGCCGTACCGGCCGGCCCGGTTGTCCGCGTCCACGAAGCTGCGCCCGAACCCGGTCGACCCGCGCACGTTCGGCGCGAACACGGCCAGCCCGCGCGCCAGCAGCGCCTGGAACAGCGGGTTGTGGCCGGGCCGCCACTGCCACTCCGGCCCGCCGTGCAGGCTGATCACGGTCGGCCACGGCCCGTCGTGGTCGCCGTCCGGCCGGTAGAGCCACCCGGAGATCGCCAGCCCGTCGCCGGAGCGCAGGTCGCACAGCTGCGGCGCGATCACCACCGGCCAGCTCGGCTCGCCCGGCACCGGCGTGGCCGGTGCGGTCGGGTCGTCGCCGAGCGCGTGGCCCTCGCCGAGCGCCGGGTCGAGCAGCCAGATCGTCCGCGGCTGGATCGCGCTCTGCACCACCAGCGCCAGCAGCCGGCCGTCCCCGGCGAACGCGCAGCCCTCGAAGACGTCGCCGGCCGGAGACGGCAGCGCCCGCTGCTCACGGGTGGCCAGGTCCAGCAGTGCCAGCTCGCTCACGCCGCCGTACCGGTTCCAGAGGAGCGCGACCGCGCTCCGGTCCTGGGTGACCGCGAAGTCCTCCAGTTCCGCGTCCGGGCGCCGGGCCAGCTCGACCACCTCGCCGCCGGTCACCGCGACCAGCGTCGCCAGATCGGAGTTCGCGTCGGTACGGGCCAGCACGGTCGCGCCGCCGTCCGCGAACCACCCGCGGTCGGTGTTGCCGCCGGTCAGCGGCAGCGGCTCGGCCTTGCCGGTCGCGACGTCCAGCACCTCCAGCCAGCGGGCACTGCGCGGCCCACGGCGCAGCAGCGCCCGGGACCCGTCCGCGGTCACGTCCAGCAGGTAGAGCATCTCGCCGGTGCACAGCTCGTGCCGCGCGCCGGTGGCCACGTCCAGCACCATCGCGCACGCGGTGGCGCCGGTCTCCGTGACGGCCAGCCGCGACGAGCCGGGGACCCAGTCGCCGAGCAGCACGGTCGTACCGTCGAATCCGGCGATCTGGTGGTTGTCACTGCCGTCCGGGCGGATCGCCCACGCTTCCGCGCGCGGCGCCCCGCCCGGGTTCGACACGTAGACGATCCACGCGCCGTCCGGCGACCAGGTGACCCGGGCGACGGGTTCGTCGCCGGTGGGCAGGAGTGTCGGGCCCGCGCCCACGGTCCGGGTGTCCCGCACCCAGACCCGCGGCGCACCGCTGAGATCGGAGACGAACACCACCCGGCCGCCGTCCGGCGCCGGGCTCGGTGACCAGCTGTCACAGGTCGTCGGGGACCAGCCGGGCGGCATCGGCGCGGGACCGCCGGGCGGCGGCACTGCCAATGCGGGAACGACGGGTCCGGGCAGCGTGGTCGCGCCCCCGAGCTCAGCGGTCATCTACACCCCGATCCGCTGGAGCCATAGCTCCAGCAATCCCAGTTGCCACAGCGCGTTCGAGCCGAGCGTCGTGCGCGTCTCGTTCGGCGCGTCGAGCAGCTCGGTCACGTATTCCTTGCGGAAGAGTCCCCGCTGGCGCGCGGCCGGCGCGGAGAGGGCGTCCCGCACGTCGTCGAGCAGGGGGCCCGAGAGGTGGCGGATCGCCGGCACCGGGAAATAACCCTTCGGCCGGTCGATCACCTCGTCCGGGACCACGCCCCGGGCAGCGGCCTTCAGGATGCCCTTGCCGCCGTCGGCCAGCTTGAGCTCTCCCGGCATGGCCGCCGCGAGTTCGACCACCTCGTGATCCAGGAAGGGTACGCGGGCCTCCAGCCCCCACGCCATAGTCATGTTGTCGACCCGTTTGACCGGATCGTCCACCAGCATGACCGTGCTGTCCTGGCGCAACGCCGCGTCCAGCGCGGTCTCCGCGCCGGGCCGGGCGAAGTGCGACCGTACGAACTCCAGGCTGGCGTCCGCACCCAGCGCCCATTCGGGGGACAGCTGTTCCATCAGCTCGGTGTGCCGCCGGTCGAAGAACACCCGCGCGTACGCCTCGGCGGCCTGCCCCCGGGGCACGCCGGCGAGCGGCGGGTACCAGTCGTAGCCGGCCAGGATCTCGTCCGCGCCCTGCCCGGACTGGACCACCTTGATGTGCTTCGCGACCTCCTGGCTGAGCAGGAAGAACGCGACGCAGTCGTGGCTGACCATCGGCTCGCTCATGGCCGCGATGGTGTCGTGGACCGCGGGCTGGAACCGGTCCGCACCTATCTTGATCTTGTGGTGCGTGGTGCCGAACCGGCGTGCCATCAGGTCGGAGTAGAAGAACTCGTCGCCGCTCTCGCCGCCGGCCGATTCGAAGCCGATGCTGAACGTGGTCAGCCCGGTCTGGCCCTGCTCGGCCAGCAGCGCGACGATCAGGCTGGAGTCGAGGCCGCCGGAGAGCAGCACGCCGACCGGCACGTCCGCGACCATCCGGCGCTCGACCGCGGTGCGCAGGCGTGACATCAGCGCGTCCTGCCACTCGTCCGGCGTCATGATCGAGGTCCGGGCGTGCACCGGCTCCCAGTAGACCGTGTCCGTGCGCCGCCCGTCCGAGGTGATCACCCGGACCGTGGCCGGCGGCAGCTTCCGGACGCCGCGCAGGATGGTCATCGGCGCCGGCACCACCGAGTGGAACGTCATGTAGTGGTGCAGCGCCACCGGGTCCAGCTCGGTGTCCACGCCACCGGCCGCGAGCAGCGCCGGAAGCGTGGAGGCGAACCGCAGGCCGCGCGCGGTCTCCGCGTAGTAGAGCGGCTTGATGCCGAGCCGGTCGCGGCCGAGCACCAGCGTGCCGGTCTCCCGCTCGACGATCGCGAACGCGAACATGCCGTAGAAGCGCTCGACGCAGCGCACACCCCACCGGTGGTACGCCTTCATGATCACCTCGGTGTCCGAGGTGGAGCGGAACGTGTAGCCGGCCTGCTGCAGCTCGGTGCGCAGCTGCCGGTAGTTGTAGACGCAGCCGTTGAACACCATGGCCAGGCCGAGCTCGTCGTCGACCATCGGCTGCGCGCCCTCGTCGGACAGGTCGATGATGGCGAGGCGGCGGTGGCCGAGCGCGGCGGGGCCCTCGGCCCAGAGGCCCGCCCCGTCCGGGCCCCGGGACTCCAGGCACGGCAGCATGCGCCGGACCGCCTCGGGGTCCGGCGCGGTGCCGTCGTATCTGAACTCGCCACCTATTCCGCACATGACAGACCTCCCATGCGAGCGATGGGCACCGTCATGGTGCGGCCGACCTGTTCAGACTGGGTAGACCGCATTACCGGAATATGACGGTGCCGTAAATGGTCGAACACGCAGCGCAGCGTTGTCGCTGTTCAGAACGGTTCGTCTACCCGTGACCGGGCTCCGGCAGTCCGGTGTGTGAGCTGTTCCTCCCCGGCTCGATGGTTATCCGAGCAGCCAGGTGTCCTTCGCGCCGCCGCCGCGGGACGAGTTGACGATCAGGCTGTCCTCCGGCGCCACCCGGGTCAGCGCGGCCGAGCCCACCTCGGCGCCGTCGCCGAGGAAGACGAACGCGCGCAGGTCCACGTGGCGCGGTGTGAGCCGGTGACCGTCGAAGACCGGGTGCGTGGAGAGCGAGACCACCTCCTGCGCGATCCACCGGTGCGGCGCGGCCGTGATCTGCCGGCGCAGCGCGGTGAGCTCGCTGTCCGACGCGTACGGACCGATCACGACGCGGTCGCCGCCGTATCCGTCGACCGGCTTGACCACCAGCTCGCCGAGCCGGCCGAGGATCTCCTCGCACTGCTCCGGCACGCCGCCCAGGTAGGTGGGCACGTCCGCGAGCAGCGGCTTCTCGCTCAGGTAATACTCGATGAACTTCGGCACGTATGCGTAGATCGCCTTGTCGTCGCCGACGCCGTTGCCCAGCGCGTTCGCCACCGCCACCCGGCCGGTGTGCACCGCGGAGAGGATCGGCCAGCCCAGCGGCATGCCGTCCGCGCCGGGCGCGTGCAACAGCTCGTCCTCGTCCATCCGCAGGTAGATCACGTCCACCCGCTGCCGCCGGCCGTGCTGGACCAGGAACACCGCGCCGTCCTCGACCTGGAGGTCCGTGCTGACCGCGGCGGGCACGCCCATCTCCAGCGCCAGCAGCCGGTGCTCGAACCAGGCCGAATCCTCCGGGCCCCGGCTCAGCACCACGATCGACGGGTCGTTGCCCGCGGCCGGTGGCGCGGCCGCGACCAGCGCGCGGCGCAGCATGGCCGGTGTGTCGTCGACCGGCAGCAGGTTGTCCGGCAGCGGCAGCTCCGGCAGCACGGAGAGGGTCAGGCGGCGGTTCTGGATCGCGTACCCGATGCCGGACGGCACCCGCAGGTTGTCCTCCAGCACGTGCCAGCCGGTCTGCCGGTCCTTGACCAGGTCCATGCCGGCCACCTGGACGCGGGTGGACTGCCGCCGCATCAGCGCGCCGGTCGGCTTCAGGCCGGGGGAGCCGTCCACCACCCAGGCCGGGATGATGCCGTCCTTGACCACCCACCGCTCGTCGTAGACGTCGCGCAGGAACGCGTCCAGCGCGCGGGCGCGCTGGGTGAGCCCGGCGCGCAGCGTCGCCCACTCGTCCGCGGCGACCAGCCGTGGCACCAGGTCGAACGGGAACAGCCGGGTGCTGGCCTCACCGGCCACGCTGAACGTCACGCCGCGCGCCCGCTGCTCCTCGTCCCGCAGCTGTTCGCGCTGCCGCAGCTCCTGCGCGCCGAGCCGGTCCAGCGCGCCGACGATCTCGCGGTACGCCGCGGGCGGCCCGGTGTCCGGGAACATCTCGTCGGCCGCGCTGGCGTAGTCGGCCAGCCGGGCGCCCGGGCCGCTGGCCTCGCGTACCGGCTCGCCGCCGCGCGTCTCCGCCAGGACCAGATCGACCACGTCCGCCAGCCGTCCGCGACGGGTGAACGCGCGCCGCTGCCGGGCCGCCGCGCTGCTCTGCCGCAGCGCGCGCTCCAGCAGATGGGTGACCTGGTCCCAGTCGCCGGTCTCCTCCAGGTAGGGCCGCAGACCGGCGGTCAGCCGGCGTAGCGCCTCGGCCGCGGGCACCGGCTTCGGTCCGCGCGGCAGGTCGATCAGGTCGCCCTCCAGGCCGGAGCGCGCGGCCCGCCAGAGCGCGGCGCGCAGCACCGGCGGCCGGGCCGGCGTGTACGGCGTACCCGCGCGCACCCGGTCGATCTCCTGCCGGACCACGGCCCGGAACAGGCCGGCCAGCAGCACCACGGTCTCCACGTCCGAGCTGGCGTCGGTGATCCGCAGCTCGACCGTGGGCACGTGCGCGGACGGCCGTACGTCGAAGTAGATCATCGCCGGGTCGCTGATCGTCTCGGTCGCGATCAGCTCGCGGACCAGCGCGTCGTGGTCGGCCGCGCTGGTCACCTGCCCGGGGTCGCCGGCCGTGGGCCAGCGCTGCCAGACCAGCGAGCGCACGCTCGCGTACCCGCTGTCCTGACCCATCCAGTACGGCGAGCTGGCGGAGAGCGCGAGCAGCGACGGCAGCACCGGCTGGACCCGCTGCGCCACGGCCACGGCCAGGTCGCGGTCGTCGATGCCGACGTGCACCTGGGCGCCGCAGATCAGTTGCTCGCGGGCGAGCATCTGGTACTCGTCGAGCATGTGCCGGAAACGCGCGGTGGGCGTGATGTCCAGGTCGTCGCCGTTCAGCAGCGGTACGGTGCCGGCCGCGGCGATGCCCAGGCCGGCCGCGTCCGCCACGCCGACCGCGAGCCGGCGCAACCGGACGATCTCCTCGCGGAGGTCGTCGAGCGTACCGGTGACCGCGGTGTTCGTCTCCACCACGGAGCGCTGCAGCTCGGCCGTGAAGGAGTCGGACGGCAGCCGGTCCAGCAGTTCACCGGCACGTGGCACCAACTCCCGCGTCTCCAGGTCGATGACGTGGAACTCCTCCTCGACCCCGAGCGTGAGGGCGTTCGAACCCGGTTTCGGGTCCGGCAGGGCAAGCGTCGTGGCGTCTTGCGGAGTATCGACCATTCTCGTTCCCACCTCGTGGTGCCGACTGTTCGGGAACTGTTCCCAGGGCACATGCCGACTGTGTTTCGGGCCGGTTAAGGTGCGCGACCCGCTGGCCCTCTTTACCCGATCATGGGTCGCCGCACGCACCCCCTGGATGGGGCGCCACCATCAGCATGGGTGAGGATGGTGCGCGATGACATACCGCTACTTCTATGACTGTGAATTCATCGAGGATGGTCGAACGATCGACCTGGTCTCGATCGGCGTGGTGGACGAGAACGGCCGGGAGTTCTACGCGATCTCCACGGAATTCGACGGTACGCGGGCCACGCCGTGGGTGCGCCGCAACGTCCTCGACCGCCTCCCCTCTCCGGGTGACCCCGCCTGGAAGTCACGCGAACGGATCCGCGACGAGCTCTACGAGTTCCTGGTCCAGCCGATCCGCGGCCGCACCGGCGAGCAGCTCGACCTGTGGGCCTGGTTCGCCGCGTACGACCACGTGGTCCTGGCCCAGCTCTGGGGCGCGATGCCGGCGCTGCCGCGAGCGATCCCGCGCTTCACCAAGGACCTGCGCCAGCTGTGGGACGACAGGGGCCGCCCACCGCTGCCCGACGCCGAGGCCGACCGCCACGACGCCCTGGTCGACGCGCGCCACAACCTTGCGCGGTGGAGAGCGATGACCAAGCCCGGAACGTGATGCCCGGTTTTGGCATCGCGTTCCGGGCGTCCGGGTTTTGGTCTTGGTTTCTGACGTGATGCCCGGTTTTGGCATCGCGTTCCGGGCGTCCGGGTTTTGGCTGAAGCAAAGGCGTAGCGCGCGTGACATCGGGGTGTAGCCGGGGTCTGCTGCGGGGGTGCGAAGTGACGCCGACTACAGTCTGCGATGACGGCCCGCCCCCGGCCGGCAACGTGGCTTCCGGGGTTCGGTGCCGAAAAGCTTGCACGTTGTGTGGAGGGACGAGCCAATATGCGTATCGGCGTGCTCACCGGTGGCGGCGACTGCCCCGGCCTGAACGCGGTCATCCGCGGCGTGGTCCGTAAGGGCGTCACGGTCTACGGCCACGAGTTCGTGGGTTTCCGTGACGGCTGGAAGGGCCCGCTCGAGGGTCTGACCATGCCGCTCGGCATCCCGCAGGTCCGTGGCATCCTGCCGCGCGGCGGCACCATCCTCGGCTCGTCCCGGACCAACCTGTTCAAGATCGAGAACGGTGTCGAGCGGGTCAAGGAGAACCTGGCCAACCTCGGCGTGGACGCGCTGATCGCGATCGGCGGCGAGGACACGCTCGGCGTCGCCACCAAGCTGGCCGACCTGGGCGTGAACGTCGTCGGCGTGCCGAAGACGATCGACAACGACCTGAACGGCACGGACTACACGTTCGGCTTCGACACCGCGGTCAACATCGCGATGGAGGCGATCGACCGGCTGCACACCACCGCCGAGTCGCACCACCGCACGCTGATCGTCGAGGTCATGGGCCGCCACGCGGGCTGGATCGCGCTGCACGCCGGTCTCGCCGGTGGCGCCAACGTCATCCTGCTGCCGGAGCGCGAGTTCGACGTCGACCAGGTAGCGGCGTACGTGGAGAAGCGCTTCCAGCACGAGTACGCGCCGATCGTGGTCGTCGCCGAGGGCGCCCAGCCGCTCGCGGGCCAGATGGTGCTGCAGAACCAGGAGCTGGACAGCTTCGGCCATGTCCGTCTCGGCGGCATCGGCCAGTGGCTCGCCGAGCAGCTGGAGGCGAAGACCGGCAAGGAGGCCCGCACGGTCGTGCTCGGTCACATCCAGCGCGGTGGCACGCCGACCGCGTTCGACCGGGTGCTCTCCACCCGCTTCGGCCTCTCCGCGATCGACGCGGTCAACGAGGGCGACTTCGGCAAGATGGTCGCGCTGCGCGGCACCGACATCGTGCGCATCCCGCTGATCGAGGGCACCGGCGAGCTCAAGACCGTCCCGCTGGAGCGCTACACCGAGGCCGAGGTCTTCTTCGGCAGCTGATTGTCCATCTGTTCAGGCGTCCCCCGTGCCGTCCGCCGGCACGGGGGACGCCCGTCTGCGGGGAGCGACCGATGAGCGAGCGGACCATCGCGGTGCTGGGCACCGGGACGATGGGCGGGCTGGTGCTGGCCGGCCTGCTGCGCGGCGGCCACCCGGCCGATCGTGCGCTGGCCACCGCGCGCCGCCCGGAACGCGCCGATGAACTGCGCGCCCGGCACGGCGTCCGGGTGGTGGACAACGCCACCGCCGCGGCCGAGGCCGAGGTCCTGGTCATCGGCGTGAAACCGCAGGACGCGGCCGCGCTGCTGGCCGAGATCGCCGGCGCGGTGCGGCCCGGCACGCTCGTCGTGTCCCTCTGCGCCGGTCTGACCACCGCGTTCTTCGCGCGTCGACTGCCCGAGGGCACGCCGGTGGTCCGGGTCATGACCAACACCCCCGCGCTGGCCGGTGCCGCTATCTCGGCGATCTCGCCGGGTGTCCATGCGGCCGACGCGCACGTGGCGCTGGCCGAGGAGCTGTTCCGGCCGCTCGGCGCCGTGCTCCGGGTGCCGGAGAAGCAGCAGGACGCGGTCACCGCCGTCTCCGGCTCCGGTCCCGCGTACGTCTACCTCTTCGTCGAGGCGATGATCGAGGCCGGTGTGCTGCTCGGCCTGCCTCGGGCGACCGCACGCGAGCTGGCCGTGCAGACCGCGCTCGGCTCCGCCACCATGCTGCGGGAGTCCGGCGAGCATCCGGTCACGCTGCGCGAGGCGGTTACGTCGCCGGGCGGCACCACGGCCGCCGCGCTGGCCGAGCTGGAACGCCATGGGCTGCGCGCCGCGGTGCTGGATGCTCTTGGTGCGGCCCGTGACCGGGCGACCGCGCTGGCGCAGCAAAACACCTGATCAGGTAGGTGTGGAAGCTGCACACCGGAAAGATGCACGGCCATTCACCGGGCCGTTTATTCATTCATCCAGGTAGGGCTATCGCACCCTCACTCCTCCCCGTTACGGTCAAATGACAGCGAGTAATTGACTGCTGACCGGGGAGGTGCACCATGCGAGCAACCGGACGAAGCCTGACCCTCGGTGGGGCGGCCCTTGGCGCGACGACCGCGATGCTCTGGGTGGCCACCCCCGCCTCCGCGTTCGCTCACGACAAGGTCACGAACCCCTACCTCCACGCACTGCTGGACGTGCTGAGCCTGGCCGTCGTGATCTCGCCCGTCGTCTCGGCGTACCTCTGGGGTGCCCGGCGCCGGGGCCTGCTGATGGCCCTGGCCGGCCTGGTCCAGATCCCGGTCGCCGTCATCGCGTTCCTGCCGATCGTGCCGCCCGCCGTACACCTGCTGCTGTTCGGCGTCGCGGTCGGCCTCACCATCGGTTCCATCAGGTTCGTGCGCGGATCCGTCCCTTCCCCCGCGGCCGCGACCGAACCGTCCCGTGGGTGAGTGACCGGCTGCCACCGGCACTCACCGGCGAATTCCGGGATTGAGGGTCCCGGAGTGAACCCCGCTGTCGGCTGCGGAGGCCGGCCAGTCCCTGGGCATCGACTGGCCGACATCCTCTGTGGCCGGCGGCGGCACATCCGGACCGGAACCGCACGGGTCGGCGGCGGGCGAGTCACTGAGGTCCATGGGGAGCACGTGATCCCCGACCGTGAGGGCAGTGACCCGCCCGCCGTCCCGGTGCTCCCGAACCGGCGGACATCCCGGCGCCGGCACACCCCACCGGCCGGACCGGTCCCGCAGCGCGGTGAACCGGCAGTGCGCCTCACCGACGAACCCCCAGGCCATGAAGATCGTCTCGCCCGCGTAGCTGTAGACGCCGACCGACTCGATCCCATCCGCGCCCGCCCGCCGGTGAAACTCGGCCCGCAGACCCGGCACGACCACGCCGTCGAGGTCCGCGTCCGCCACGACACGATGCGGCGAGAAGAGGGATAGATCGGGCAGGAGCATGTCCTGATCAACGAATGCCCCATACTGAGGGTCGTGTTCACACTGGCCGAGGCCCGGCAGCTGATCGCCACCCTGCGTCCCCGCATCGACGAACTGATCACGCTCCGCGCCGACCTGGCGGAGCTGAAGGCCGACCTGGCCGACGGTCTGGAAAGCCCGTTCGGCGGCGTCGCCGAGATCAAGGCACTCGACGCCCGGATCTACGCCACGGTCGAACTCCTCGAACAACACGGCATCCAGATCAAGAACCTGGCCCCGGTTCTACTGGACTTCCCTGGCGAACTGGACGGCCGGCCGATCCTCTGGTGCTGGCTCGAAGGCGACCGCAGCATCGACTGGTACCACCGGCTGGAGTGCGGCTTCGCCGGCCGCCGGCCGACGTGATGTGCCCGCTTCCGGCCGGGTGAGTTCCGCATGCTCCCGCGGGCAACGGTCGTCGCCGGCGCTCCTCCCTGCGGGGTCCGAGGCGACAAGGGCGTCCTGCCGTGCGGTGCCCGGCTTCTCTGACGTGGCCCGCTTGTCTTGGCGGCGGCTGGCTCGGGCTGCGTCAACCGGTTGCTTCCGCGTCGCTGGTTGCTTCCGCGTCGCTGGTTGCTTCCGCGTCGCTCGTTCCTCTGGTCGTGCTGCTTCTCGTGCGTTGCGCAGCATTGCTTGATCCGGAGCGGCGGTCGGCTTGGTCTCGTTCACGCTGGGCGTGATCGGGCGCTGCGCGCCCGATATTTCGGTATATCGGTGGCGTCCGTGGGGTGCTGTGGTGTGGTGGGTTGCGTTGTAGTGCGGTGCCTCCGGCGGGTCTCGGGCTCCGGTGCATGGCGGGGCTTTCGGCGGGTGCGGGGTCCGTGGGGCCGGCTGTTTTTTCGTGGGTGGGATGGGTTGCGTCTGTGGGCCGGGATGCACCGCCTGCCGTCGCCCGGGCGAAGCCGAGCAGATCTTCGGCAGGGCCGCCGGCTTTGGTCTAGGTCGGCAGGGTCGTCGCTACGCGCCGTCCGTGCCTTCGTTGCGGCTGCGTCGTGTGCGGCGGCTCTGCCGAAGATCTGCACCCCAGGGGTGGTCGACGGCAGACGGTGCATCCCGGCGGTGCCGGTCTGTGCTGGTGCACGAAAGCGAAAATCGATACCGTCGCCGTTTCCGTGAGTTGTGTTCTATTTGTAGTCGCTAACGATTCTGTCGAAGTGACGGGCTGGTGCCGCTGGAAATGCCTGGCGAGGCGGGAAGGTCTCGTATTGCGAATGGTGCACGATCGCATGTAGGCCGGACGCCGTATCTGGGTCTGCAATGATCGCTATTCCGTGGAAAGCTTTCCCTGTGCGCCAGATGCAGCTGTTCACGTCGGCAGAATTGGCCGTGATGCGGGATCGAAACGCTTCACGGAACATTCTGCTGACCGTGCCGCCGGTGTCGCTGGGTGGTCGTGTGTGTGCGGATCCGCCGGTGTCCCGGGAGGATCAGCTGCGGCCTGCGCCGCCGGTGTCGCTGGGCGGTCCTCTGCCTACGAAGCCGTCGGTGTCCCGAGGTGATCACGCCTCACCGGCGGTGTCGCCCGGTGGTCGTGTTTCTGCGGAACGGCCGGCGTCCCGGAGCGATCACCTGCTTGCCGCGTTGCCGGTGCCGCCTGGGGATTGCGTTTCCGTGAGACCGCCGGCGTCCTGGGACGATCACGTGTCTGCCACGCCGTCAGAATCTCGGGATGATCACCCACCGGCGGCGTCGCCGGTGTTTTCGGATGGTCGCGTGGCTGCTGCTTCGCCGGTGTCTTCGTGTGGCCGCGCGTTTGTCGCCGGCGATCACATGCCCTCCGGGCGCCGGAAGGCCTCCAGTGTCTTCGCCGAGTCCTCGGCAAATCCTGATCGGCGGCGCCAGCGCGGAATTCCTGCTGCCCGGCCCTGCTCGCAGGCCGCCGCCGCTGCCGAAAGTAATTCCGGCTCGCGGGCCGCCGTCGTTGCCGGAAGTGATTCCGAACGAGGGCATTCCGAGAATCGGCCATTCGCAGCCGCGCCGGGATCGACAACTCGCCGAAAGGCACGATCTGCCGCCGGAGAATATCGGCAGTGATGAAGTGCTACCGTAAGAGCGGTCATAGGCGAGAAGGGCCCGGCGTGGGATCGCCTTGCGGAATTCCACATGATGCTTCAGTAGCGTCACGACGGCCGGTATCGCATTATGTCGGGGTGGCGTGGCCGCCCTGAACGGTCCTCGAAAGGGTGGATTCAGGGCGGTTGCCATTCTCGACGCGGGCCGCTGACGTCTCGATTGCGCGGCAGGTGACGCCCGGGGCTAGCGAGGGAGTGCCTTCTCGATGGCCTCGCGGACCTCGGGGGCGTCCGGCTGGGTGGCGGTGCGGAAGCGGGCGGCGACCGTGCCGTCGGGGGTGACGAGGAACTTCTCGAAGTTCCAGCGGACGTCGCCGGCCTCGCCGTCGGGGTCGGGGGCCGGGACCAGCTCGGCGAAGAGGGGGTGGCGGTGGGGGCCGTTGACCTCGACCTTCTCCGTCATCGGGAACGTGACGCCGTAGGTGGTGGCGCAGAATTCGGCGATCTCCTCGGCGGTGCCGGGTTCCTGGCCGCCGAACTGGTTGCACGGGGCGCCGAGGACGACCAGGCCGCGGCTGGCGTACTCCTCGGCGAGGGACTCCAGGGCGCTGTACTGCGGGGTGGAGCCGCACTTGGAGGCGACGTTGACGATGAGCAGGGCGCTTCCGCGGAAGCGGGCGAGGTTGGCGGGGTCGCCGGAGAGCGAGTTGATCTCCACGTCGAAGACGGTCATGGAACTGGACATTACGCCGAGTAGGCGTCCGGAACGTCCGTTGCCCTAAGAAATTGATAAATCCATGTATCGGCATCTTGACGGAAACCTGACACCGGCCTTCACTCTTAGGAAAGTTTCCTAATCGATCTGGAGACGCCATGAGAAGATCCGTCCGCCGTGGGCTGCTGGCGGGTGCGGTCGTTGCGGCCCTGGCCGCCACCGCAGTCCCGGCCGTCAACGCGATGGCCGCGGGCAGCATTGCCGCCACCTTCACCGCCAGCTCCGACTGGGGGACCGGCCACGAGGTCGCCGTCAAGGTGACGAACGGCTCCGATGCCGCCGTCGCCACCTGGAGCATCACGTTCACGCTTCCGGCGAGTACCTCCATCAGCAGCTCCTGGGACGCGGACGTGACCCGGAGCGGCAACACCTACACCGCCGTCAAGAAGAGCTGGGCCGGCAGTCTTGCCCCCGGCGCATCGGTGACCTGGGGTTACGTGGGCACCGGCACGTTCGCGGCGCCGACCAGCTGCACGATCAACGGCGTGTCGTGCGGTGGTGGCACGACGCCGCCGACCACGGCGCCACCCACCACCGTGCCGCCGACCACGCAGCCGCCGACCACCCCGCCGCCCACGACGCCACCGCCGAACCCGGGTGGCAAGAAGGTCGTCGGGTACTTCGCCGAGTGGGGCGTGTACGACCGGCAGTACCACGTGAAGAACATCGACACCAGCGGGTCGGCGGCCAAGCTGACCCACATCCTCTACGCGTTCGGCAACACCACCGGCGGCCGCTGCTCGGTCGGCGAGACGTTCCCGGCGTACGAGAAGTCCTACACCGCGGACCAGAGCGTCAGCGGCGTGGCGGACACGTGGGACCAGCCGCTGCGCGGCAGCTTCAACCAGCTGCGCCAGCTCAAGGCGAAGTACCCGCACCTCAAGGTGATCTACTCGTTCGGCGGCTGGACCTGGTCCGGCGGCTTCACCCAGGCCGCGCAGAACCCCACCGCGTTCGCCGAGTCCTGCTACAACGTGGTCGAGGACCCGCGCTGGGCGGACGTGTTCGACGGCATCGACATCGACTGGGAGTACCCGAACGCCTGCGGTCTCACCTGTGACTCCAGCGGGCCGAACGCGTACAAGAACGTGATCGCGGCGCTGCGGGCGAAGTTCGGCCCGAACGCGCTGATCACCTCGGCGATCACGGCGGACGGCAGCAACGGCGGCAAGATCGACGCCACCGACTACGCCGGCGCGATCAACAACCTCAACTGGCTGATGCCGATGACGTACGACTACTTCGGCGCGTTCAACGCGCAGGGCCCGACCGCCCCGCACTCGCCGCTGACCGCGTACAACGGCATCCCGACCGCGGGCTTCAACTCGGACGCCGCCATCCAGAAGCTCAAGGCCAAGGGCATCCCGGCCGACAAGCTGCTGCTCGGCGTGGGCTTCTACGGTCGCGGCTGGACCGGCGTGACCCAGGCCGCACCCGGCGGCTCCGCGACCGGCCCGGCGCCCGGCAAGTACGAGCCCGGCATCGACGACTACAAGGTGCTGAAGAACTCCTGCCCGGCGACGGGCACGGTCGGCGGCACGGCCTACGCGTACTGCGGCGGCAACTGGTGGAGCTACGACACCCCGGCCACGATGACCGGCAAGATGACCTACGCGAAGCAGCAGGGTCTCGGTGGCGCGTTCTTCTGGGAGTTGTCCGGCGACACCACCAACGGCGAACTCATCACCGCCGTGAAGAACGGTCTCAACTAGGTATTCCCTTCGCAAGGACGCCTGCCCTCACCACCGTCCACCCGGTGGTGAGGGCAGGCCCTTTTATCGGGTGGCAGCGCGCGATTCCGCGCGCTATCGTGTTGCTCATGTTCGGCATGAATGGGCTTGAGGTGCGCACCGGCGGTTGCCGGTCCGGCGCGCTCGCCGCCGTGCCCGGACGACTGGATAGCTGACCCTTCTCCCGCTCCAGCAGGACCGGAGGAGAAGGGTGCTCTCGTCGTACCCCCGTGTGGTGTTGATTCCCTGGGGGTTCTGTCGCGCGGTTCTGGCGCGGAGCCATGCTATTTCACAATGGCCGCGGAGTGGCGTCCGCCCGCGTTTTGCTGTCCGCCTTCGAAAAGCATTCCAATGAATTGGGAAAGGTCATGGCGAAGAGCCAGTTCGTGCGGACGAAGCCGCACCTCAACATCGGGACGATGGGCCACGTCGACCACGGGAAGACCACGCTGACCGCGGCGATCACGAAGGTGCTGGCCGAGCGGTACCCGCAGGTCAACAGCTACGTGTCGTTCGACGGGATCGACCGGGCGCCGGAGGAGGTGCAGCGCGGGATCACCATCAACATCGCGCACGTGGAGTACGAGACGGCCACGCGGCACTACGCGCACGTGGACATGCCGGGCCACGCCGACTACGTGAAGAACATGATCACGGGGGCGGCGCAGGTGGACGGCGCGATCCTGGTGGTGTCCGCGCAGGACGGGTCGATGCCGCAGACGCGCGAGCACGTGCTGCTGGCCCGGCGGGTCGGCGTGCCGCACCTGGTGGTCGCCATCAACAAGGCGGACGCGGTGCAGGACGAGGAACTGCTGGACCTGGTCGAGCTGGAGGTGCGGGAGCTGCTGTCCGAGTACGGCTTCCCGGGCGACGAGGTGCCGGTGGTCCGCGTCTCCGCGCTGCAGGCGCTTGCGGGCGACCCGCGCTGGACGCAGTCGATCGCGGACCTGCTGGCCGCGGTCGACGGCTACGTGCCGGAGCCACCGCGGGACCTGGCGGAGCCGTTCCTGATGCCGATCGAGAACGTGCTCACCATCTCCGGGCGCGGCACCGTGGTCACCGGCGCGGTCGAGCGCGGCACGTTGCGCCTCGGCGAGCCGGTCGAGGTGGTCGGGCTGGGCGAGCCGATCCAGACGGTCGCGACCGGCATGGAGACGTTCGGAAAGAGCCTGCTCGCAGCCGAGGCCGGGGACAACGCGGCCGTGCTGCTGCGCGGCGTCAAGCGGGACCAGGTCGCCCGCGGCCAGGTGCTGACCGTGCCCGGCTCGGTGCGGGCGCACCGGCGGTTCCGGGCCGAGCTGTACGCGCTGACCGCGGCCGAGGGTGGACGGCACACGCCGTTCCTGGCCAACTATCGCCCGCAGTTCTACTTCCGGACCGCGGACGTGGCCGGTGCGATGGACCTCGGCGACGTGCAGATGGTCATGCCGGGCGACACGGTGTCGCTCGGCGTGGTGCTGGACCGGCCGGTCGCGATGGCGACCGGGCTCGGCTTCGCGGTGCGCGAGGGCAACCGGACGGTGGCCGCGGGGACCGTGACTGAGCTGCTGGATTAGCGGGCCGGGGCCGCGCTTCCCAGTCAACAGGAAGCGCGGCCCTCCGTTTTCCGATGATCAACCGGCCGCCGTAATGTGGTCGTCATGCGCCAGGAGTGGCATCAGCTCAGTCATCCCGCCGTCGGCTCGGTCGCCCTGCAGACCAGCCGCCCCACCACCGACGCGGAGGAGGCCGAGGCGCTGGGCCTCGACCACTGGCGCGCGCTGCCGCGCGTGCAGATGCCGCCGTGGCCGGACATGGACGAGGTCGCCGAGGTCTGCAAGGTCCTCGACACCGTGCCGCCGATCGTCGCGCCGTACGAGGTGGACGACCTGCGCGCCCGGCTCGCGCTGGTCGCCGAGGGCAAGGCGTTCCTGCTCCAGGGTGGCGACTGCGCGGAGACGTTCTCCGACAACACCGAGGCGCACCTGCTGGCCAACGCGCGGACGCTGCTGCAGATGGCGGTCGTGCTCACCTACGGCGCGTCGCTGCCGGTGATCAAGGTCGCCCGGGTCGCCGGGCAGTACACCAAGCCCCGCTCCGCCGCGCTGGACTCGCTGGGCCTCCCGGCCTACCGCGGCGACATGATCAACTCACTGGAGGCGACGCCGGAGGCGCGCGTCGCCGACCCGCAGCGGATGATCCGGGCGTACGCGAACTCGGCCGCCGCGATGAACATGTTGCGCGCCTACCTCAGCGGCGGGCTCGCCGACCTGCACGCGGTGCACGACTGGAACAAGGACTTCGTCAAGTCGTCCGCGGCCGGCGAGCGGTACGAGGCGATCGCCCGCGAGATCGACCGGGCCATGTCGTTCATCCGCGCCTGCGGCCTGCGTGACGACGAGGCCCTGCGCACGGTCAACCTGGCCTGTTCGCACGAGGCGCTGGCACTGGAGTACGACCGCGCGCTCACCCGCGTCTCGGACGGCAAGGCGTACTGTCTCTCCGGCCACTTCCTCTGGGTCGGCGAGCGCACCCGCCAGCTCGACCACGCGCACATCGACTTCATCTCCCGGATCGCGAACCCGGTCGGCGTCAAGCTCGGCCCGACCACCTCGCCGGAGACCGCGATCGAGCTGTGCGAGCGGCTCAACCCGGACAACGTGCCCGGCAAGCTCACGCTGATCAGCCGGATGGGCAACCACAAGGTGCGGGACGCGCTGCCCGCGATCGTGGACAAGGTGACCGCGTCCGGCGCGAAGGTCGTCTGGCAGTGCGACCCGATGCACGGCAACACGATCGAGTCGTCGAACGGCTACAAGACCCGGCAGTTCGACCGGATCGTCGACGAGGTGCTCGGCTACTTCGAGGTGCACCGCCAGCTCGGCACCCACCCGGGCGGCATCCACGTGGAGCTGACCGGCGAGGACGTCACCGAGTGCCTCGGCGGCGCGCAGGGCATCGCGGACCTGGACCTGCCCAGCCGGTACGAGACCGCCTGCGACCCGCGGCTGAACACCCAGCAGTCGCTGGAGCTGGCGTTCCTGGTGGCGGAGATGCTGCGTGGCTGACGTCGACCTGAGGTCGGACACGTTCACCAAGCCCACGCCCCAGATGCGGGCCGCGATGGCCGCGGCCGAGGTCGGCGACGACGTCTACGGCGAGGACCCGACGGTCAACACGCTGCAGGACGAGGTGGCCGCGCTGCTCGGGCACGAGGCCGGGCTGTTCACGCCGTCCGGCTCGATGGCCAACCAGATCGGCCTCCAGCTGCTCGTCCCGCCCGGCGAGGAGCTGCTGACCGACGCGAACGCGCACGTGCTGATCTACGAGATGGGCGCGGCCGCGGCCTACGGCGGGATCTCGTCCCGCACCTGGCCGGCGGTCGGCGGCGCGCTCGACCCGGCGGTGGTCGAGAGCCTGATCAGGGTGCCGGGCGGCTACGACACGAACGCGACCCGCGCGATCGCGGTGGAGCAGACCCACAATCGCAGCGGGGGTACGGTCATCCCGCTGGACACGCTCCGGCAGCTGCGCGAGCTGTGCGACCGCTACGGCCTGGGGCTGCACTGCGACGGCGCCCGGCTGTGGAACGCGCACGTCGCCACCGGCGTGCCGCTGGACGTCTACGGCCGGCTCTTCGACTCGGTCTCGGTCTGCCTGTCCAAGGGCCTCGGCGCGCCGGTCGGTTCCGTGCTGGTGTCGAACCGGGCGGCGATCGCCCGCGGCCGGGTCATCCGCAAGCGGCTCGGCGGCGGCATGCGCCAGGCCGGCATCATCGCGGCCGGTGGCCTGTACGCGCTGCGCCACCACATCCCGCGGCTGGCCGAGGACCACGCGCACGCGGCCCGGCTGGCGACCGCGCTGGCCCCGGCCGGCGTGGTCGACGCGGACGCGGTGCGCACCAACATCGTGCCGCTGGACCTGACCAAGACCGCGCTGGACGCGGCCGGGCTCGCCGCGGCGGCGCGCGACCGCGGCGTGCTGATCTCCGAGGTCACGCCGCGCACGGCGCGGCTGGTCACGCATCTGGACGTGGACCCGGCCGGCGTCGACCGCGCGGCCGAGGTCCTCTACGACCTGCTGAGGTAACGGCCGGAGCGGCTACGGTGCGGCGGCGGCGCGGAGCGGGCCGGCGGCGCGGCGGCCGGTGAGGCCGGTCGGGTCGATGCTCCAGGCGGCGGCGACGCGCAGCACGTCCCGCTCGGAGACGATCACGGTGGTGTCGTCGTCCAGCTCGGCCGGGAGCCCGGCCGCGCGCTCGGCCTCGTCCGGCGTACCGTGCCAGGCCGTGACGTCGCCGGACTCGCCGATGTAGCCGAACGCGCGGATCAGCGTGCCCTTGACCGCGCGGCGCCACGAGTGCACCTCGCCGACCCGGTGGGTGGCGAACGACTGCACCTCGGTGCCCAGCGACTCGGACAGGTCGGCCAGGTCGAGCCCGGCGCGCGCGGCCGGGGTGAGCAGCCATCGGCCGGTGACCAGCGTCCAGACGGCCGCGTCCGCGCCGGGCAGCGGTGGCGTGATCACCAGGCGGTCGTCCGTCAGGTAGGCGAGGTCGACGCCGTCACGCCAGGGGACCGGACCGAGGTCGCGCAGCTCCATCGCATTGATGATCTCGGCGGCTTCGGCGTCGCGCACGGCCAGCCAGGCCTGTTTCGCGCCGAAACCGACCATGGTCTGGTCGCTCATGCCACCAACCGTACCGATCCGCGTGCTCCCGGGTAGGTCGCGTCCAGGTTCAGGCATTACGGTGTACCGAGAAATTCAAGCTATTCGCCGTACGGGCCGCAGCCGCGCCCTTGTCCATCGGGAGTCGACAGACAGATGAGCGATCCGGTCGGAACGGAGAAGTCCGAGACGACGGCGCCGAAGAAGGCGGACGTCATCGACACGGCGGGCAAGGACGAGACCAAGGACCAGGCCGAGGGTACGACGAAGGCCGCGACCGGCGCCGGCGAGGCTTCTACGGCCGACGGCGGCGAGGCTTCTACGGTCGACGGCGGCGAGGCTTCCGCGGTCGACGGCGGCGAGGCCGACGACGCCGAGGGCAAGGCTGAGGCTGCCGCCGACGGTGACGAGGCCGAGAGCGCCGGCGGGGAGAAGGCCGAGGAGGCGCGTCCGCTGACCAAGGCGGAGAAGCGCGAGCTGCTGCGCATACAGACGCAGCGGGCGCGGGCGCGCAAGGCCGGCCGGCAGGCGTTCGGTCTCGCCGTGGTCGGTCTCGCCGTGGTCGCGGTGATCGTCGGCGCGGTCTACTTCGCGGACAGCCGCTCCGAGGACCCGGTGGCCGAGGCGACCGCCACGCCGACCGCGCCGGCCGAGGAGCCGTCGCAGCCGCCGGCCGTGCCGTTCCCGCCGGTCCCGGCCGGTGCCGACCCGGCGCTGAGCACCAAGCCGGTGGTGGAGAAGGGTCAGGGCAAGCTGGAGGCGGGCAAGCCGAAGATCACCTACGTGATCAAGGGGACCGGCCCGGCCACCAAGGAAGGCGACCTGATCACCGCGAACTACGTGGGCGTGCTGTACGGCACCGGCGAGGAGTTCGACTCGTCGTGGAGCCGGCAGGAGGCGATCGAGTTCACGATCGGCATGGGCCAGCTGATCGACGGCTGGGAGCAAGGCCTGATGAACGTGCCGGTGGGTAGCCGGATCATCCTGGACCTCCCGCCGGACCTGGCCTACGGCGACAAGGACGACGGCAGTGGCCGGCCGACCGGCGACCTCCGGTTCGTGGTCGACGTGCTGAACGCGCAGGGACAGTAGACGGCGAACGGGCGGGGACTGCGCGAGTCCCCGCCCGTACCCGTTGACGAGGTCTCAGCCGGCCTCGGGGTGCTCCGTGACGTTCTGCAGGTAGAGCGCCTCGCCGAACGTCGAGATCAGGTGCAGCTGCGTCTCGAGGTAGTCGATGTGGTGCTCCTCGTCCGCGAGGATGTCCTCGAAGATCTTGGCGGACGTGATGTCGCCGATCGAGCGCATGTATGCGGCCCCCTCGCGCAGCCGATCGACGGCCTCGCGCTCGATCTTCATGTCGCAGTCGAACTGCTCCTTGACGGTCTCGCCGATCCGCAGCGCGAAGAGCTTCTGGTAGTTCGGCAGGCCCTCCAGGAAGAGGATCCGGTCGGTCAGCACCTCCGCGTGCCGCATCTCGTCGATCGACTCTGCCTTGGTGTGCTTGGCCAGCACCGTGTAGCCCCAGTTCTCCTGCATCTTGGCGTGCAGGAAGTACTGGTTGATCGCGGTGAGCTCCGCGGTGAGCTGCTCGTTCAGGAATTCGATGACGCGTGCGTCGCCGTGCATGGCTTCATACCCCCCACGTTCGTTGCCGTGGAGGGGAGCCTAGCAATATGCCCGATTAGGGCATTTTATTAGGAAACACTATGTTAGGACAGGGTTACGAGGCCGGGCTGAGCGCCTGCGCGCCGGTCTCCTCGTCGATGAGCTGACCGATCCGGCGTACGCAGGTGCCGCAGCTGGTGCCAGCACCACACGCCTCGGCCACGGAGCGCTTCGTCCGTGCGCCGCCCTGGATCACGGACCGGACCTCGCACTCGCGAACCCGCTTACATATGCACGCGAACACGTACGTCCTCCGGTCTGGTAAGCCTTGCCTTGGTTAGGGTGCCCTAAACACCGAGGCCAGACAAGGCCCACCACCCGGAGAGCGCTCAAATTCCCTGAAGATCACACCGGGGTACGCAGGCGCTTGAGCGTCGCCACGTCCGCGGCGTGCCCGACGGTGCCCTCGGACGCGGTCTCCACGACCACCGGAACGCCCGCGGTGGCCGGGTGGCGGAGCAGCTCCGCGAACGGCTCCTCGCCGATCGTGCCCTTGCCGATCGACTCGTGCCGGTCGCGGGTGGAGCCGCACGGGTCCTTCGAGTCGTTCGCGTGGACCAGCCGCAGCCGGTCTGGGCCCACGGTCGCGACCAGCGCGTCCAGCGTCGCGGTCATGCCGCCCGGCACGGCCACGTCGTGCCCGGCCGCCCACGCGTGGCAGGTGTCGAAACAGACGCCCAGCCACGGGTGGTGGTCGACCGCCGCGAGGTACGGCCCGAGGTCCTCCACCCGGGCCGCGAGCGAGCGCCCGCCGCCCGCGCTCGGCTCGACCAGCAGCCGTGGCCCGCCCACCTCCGCGGCCGCGTCCAGCAGCGGCAGCAGCGACTCGCGCACCTGCTTGAGCGCGGTCTCGGAGTATTCCGCGTCGACCGCGCTGCCGGCGTGGAACACCACGCCGGAGGCGCCGATCGCCCGGCCGCGCAGCAGCGCGTGATCCAGCGTCGCGACCGACTTCTCCACGGTCGCGGCCGTGGGCGAACCCAGGTTGACCAGCAGCGCCGCGTGGATGAAGACCGGCACGCCGCGCTCGGCGCACCCGTGGCGGAACAGCTCGTCCTGCGCCGGGTTACCGGCCGGCAGCGCCCAGCCGCGCGAGTTCGACACGTAGACCTGGACGGCCTCGCCGCCGATCGCGTCAAGGTGCGGCAGCGCGGCCTTGGCCAGCCCGCCGGCGGTCGGGGAGTGCGCGCCGATCGGGCGGTCTGTCAGAAGCACGTGAGCACGACCTCGGTGTTCGGATCAACCGGGGTGTTCTCGCCCGGGTTCTGGAAACGTACGGTCGCGTTCGGGTTGACGTCGGTGCGCACCCGCAGACCCAGCGCCTCCAGCTGCGCCTTCGCGGCCGGGCAGGGCTGGTCGACCACGCGGGGCAGCGTGAGCTGCGGTGGGCCGTTGCTCACGGTTACCCGGATGTCCGCACCCTCCTCGACGCCGGTGCCGTCCGCCGGGTCCTGCGCGATGACCTCGTCCCGTGCCCGGTTCGGGTCGTCCTTGCGCTCCTCCAGCAGGTTCAGCCCGAGCGCGGCCAGCTCGGAGCGCGCCTGGTTGACGTTCTTGCCGATCAGGCTGGGCACGGTGATCGGCGCACGGCCCTTGCTGACCGTGACCGTCACCCGGTCGCCCGGCTTGACCTCGGCGTTCTCCTTCGGGTCTATCGCGACGACGAAGCCCTCCGGAATCGCGTTGTCAAACTTGTCCGAGCCGCGGTCGACGGCCAGCCCGCGATTCTCCAGCTCCAGCTTGGCCACGTCGAAGTCCTTGCCGACCACGTCCGGCACGGTGAACCGCTCCGGGCCGAGCGAGAGGATCAGCGTGACCACCGAGCCCTGGGTCAGCCGGCTGCCGCTCGGCGGCTCCTGGGCGACCACGGAGTCCTTCGGCACGGCGTCGTCGTATCGGCCCTCGCCGATCTGTACCACGAAACCGGCTTGGGTGAGCCTGGTCTGCGCGTCCGCCTGGGTCAGGCTGGTCGAGTCCGGCACGGTGGTGAACCGGCCGAAGCCGAGCCACCAGCCGCCGACCAGCAGCACGGTCAGGACGACCAGGCCGCCGGCGATCAGCGCGATGCGCATGCGCTGGTTGTCGACCGGCGCCGGGCGCCGCGGCGTGCCGTACGCGCTGCCGCCAGGCGTGCCCGCCGCACCGGCGCCGGAGGAGTAGGTGCCGGTGGACGCATAACTGCCCGCCGAGTACGTCTGCGGCCGGGCCCGCTCCGGCTGACCGGGCAGGCGGGACCAGGACGGGCGGTCGTCCGCCACCGGCTGCTGGACCTGGGTGACCATCTGGGTCGGCTCGGTGACCGGGCGCATCCGCGCGGTCGGTGCCTCGCCGGAGCGGTGCGGCGTGGCCGGTGGCGCGGGTGGCGTGCTGCCCAGCTCGTCGCGCACCGCCTGCACCGCGGTGAGCAGCCGGCCGGCGTCCGGCGGGCGGGCCGCCGGATCGCGCCGGGTGGCGGACCGGACCAGCGCGTCCACCGACGCCGGCAGGCCCGGGACCAGGGAGGACGGTGCCGGGACGTCGTTGTCGACGTGTGCCCAGGCGATCTCGATGGGCTGGTCGCCGTCGTACGGCACGCGGCCGGTGAGCATCTCGAACAGCACGATGCCGGACGCGTAGACGTCGGTGCGTGTGTCCGCCTTGCCCTCGGAGACCAGCTCGGGCGCCACGTACGCCACGGTTGCCATCAGCTGGCCGCCGCCGGACTCGTCCTCCGCGCTCGCCTCGACCGCGCGGGCCAGGCCGAAGTCGGCGACCTTGACCACCGCGTCCATCAGCCCGCCGCTCGGCGGCTCCGCGACCAGCACGTTCTCCGGCTTGACGTCGCGGTGCACCAGGCCGGCGCGATGCGCGGCGGCGACCGCGGCCAGCATCTGGTCCAGGACGGTGAGCGCCTCGCCCGGCTCCAGGCGGCGCCGCTGAGCGAGTATGTCGCGCAGCGTGCGGCCGCGTACGTACTCCATCACCAGGTAGGGCAGGCCGCGGTAGACGCCCTGGTCGTAGACGGCGACCACGTTGGGGTGGGTCAGCCGCGCTATCGTCTTGGCCTCGTCGGTGAACCGCTCCAGGAAGCGCGGGTCGCGGCTCTGCGAGGGATGGATGATCTTGAGCGCCACCGTGCGCTCGAGGCGCTCGTCGGTAGCGGTGTACACGGTCGCCATGCCACCACGGGCGACACGACCGCGAATGCGGTAGCGCCCGTCGACAAGCGAGCCCAGAAGTTCGTCCGCGACCTGAGTATCCATCGGCCTGAAGTCTAAGTGTCGTTGTATAACCGGCAGACCAGGATGCCATAGCGAATACGTCACGGGCACCCTCCGCACGGAGAGTGCCCGATTAATGACCCGCTATGCCCGGTGTCGGCCCGCTAGTATCCGGTGCCGCCCGTCACATTCGCCCGCTGATTCGTGATATTTCCGGAACTGCCGGGCGGGCCCCCGTCCGTGGTCGCGCTCCCCGGCCCGGTGCCGTCCGCGCCCGGGGCGGGCGTCATCGACTCGGGGACCTCCGTGGGCGCGCTCGGAAAATCCGGCGGTTCCGGCCATTCGGGCCAGTCGGGAATCTGATCCGGTTCGTGCCCGTCCCAGTGCGGTGGCCGGTCGTCCGGGGGCGAGGTCGGGGTCGGCACCGGCAGGCCGGGCGTGTCGGGCGACCCGGTCGTCGACGGCGACCCCGGCAGGCTCGGCGTGCCCGGGAGGCTCGGCACGCCGGGCGAGCCCGGAAGGCCCGGAAAGCCGGTCAGCGGCGGTGCGTCCGGTGTCGGCGCGGCTTCGACCGTGCGCCCCGGACGGGCGGTGACCGGTGCGACGCCGCGCGCGGTCGCGGTCGCGGTGGTGGCCTCCGGCGGTGGCACCGGCCGGCTCGCCGACGTGGTCCACGGCTGTGCGGTGTCCGGCGCCGCGGGCGCGGCCGGCAGCAGGCCCGGGCCGGGGGACGGCGCCGGTGCCGGCAGGCCGGGGATCTCCGGCCGGTCCCGCTGCGCGGACGCGTCCGTGTTCAGCACCGAGTCCAGGCTGTTCGCCACGGTGACGTAGGTGCCCGCGGCGCCGACCAGTGCCAGCACGCCGAACGCGCCCGCGGCCAGCAGGCGGCGCGGCGGCCGGCCGTACCCGGAGAGGTCCTCGGCGCCCGGCTCGTGGCCGTAGCCGTAGTGGGCGCGCGGCGCCTCCGTGCCGCGCCGGTCGAGGTCGTACCGCAGCGATCGCCAAGCGCCCGCCGCCTCGTCGCGGACGATCCGCAAGATGCTCACGTGTTGTTGCTTCCTTTCGCCGGGGCAGGGCGAGCCGGCCGGCCGATCCGGTGGGGGATCCGCTGGCTCGCCGCGACCGCGGCATGCGAGGGTGGGGCGGTGACCGAACCCCGTGATGTGAATGCCGGTGAAACCCCGGGTCCCGCCGAGTGGCTGACCCTGCCGGACGTCGCCGAGCGCCTGGATCTGGGCATCAGCAAGGTGCACCAGATGATCCGAGATCGTGCGCTGCTGGCGGTCCGTCGTGACGGCATCATGCGGGTGCCCGCTGAGCTGGTGGCCAATAGCACCGTGCTCAAGCACCTCCCCGGCGTCCTCACGTTGCTGCACGACGCTGGGTACAACGACCAAGAGGCTTTGGAGTGGCTCTACACCGAAGATGACACTTTGCCCGGTTCGCCCGCTGCGGCGCTGGCCGGGCCGCGGGCGACCGAGGTCAAGCGGCGTGCCCAGGCAGCCGGTTTCTGACGGGATGTGAGGCGTCGTTCCCGCCCCGGGAACGACGCCTCACACCGGTGACTCAGATGGTGCGGCGGGTGGCCGCGGCCGCCAGCGCGGTGAGCGTGTCCTGCGCCTCCGGCTCCAGCGGCACTGCGCTCAGCGCGGCCAGCGCGGCCGAGGTCAGTGTGCTGATCCGCTCCTCGGTCCGGGCCAGCGCTCCGGTCTCCGTGATGATCGTGCGCAGCCGGTCCACGCCGGCCGTGTCCAGCGCCGGATCGCCGAGCGCGGCCAGCAGCGTCGCCCGGTCCGCCGGGCCGGCCTCGCGCAGCGCGGCCGCGATCAGGAACGTGCGCTTGCCCTCGCGCAGGTCGTCGCCGGCCGGCTTGCCGGTCTGCGCCGGGTCGCCGAACACGCCGAGCACGTCGTCGCGCAACTGGAACGCCTCGCCGAGCGGCAGACCGTACGCGGAGTAGGCGGCCAGCACCGGCGCGGGCGCACCGGCCAACGCGGCGCCGAGCAGCAGCGGTCGCTCGACCGTGTATTTCGCGGACTTGTAGATGGCAATCTTGGCGGCCCGCTCCGCGGACGCGTCGCCGTCGTTCTGCGCCAGCACGTCCAGGTATTGCCCGGCCATCACCTCGGTACGCATCTCGTCGAACGCGCCGCGCGCCCGGGTCAGCACCTCCGGGTCCAGCCCGGCGCCGTGCAGCATCTCGTCCGACCAGGCCAGGCACAGGTCGCCGAGCAGGATCGCGGCGGACGCGCCGAAGTCGTTCGGGTCGCCGTGCCAGCCGGCCGCGCGGTGCCGGGCCGCGAACCGGCGGTGCACCGACGGCTCGCCGCGCCGGGTGTCCGACCGGTCGATCAGGTCATCGTGGATCAGCGCGCTGGCCTGCACCAGCTCGAGCGCGGACAGGCCGGTGACCACCGCGTCCGAGTCGATGCCGCCGGCGCCGCGGTAACCCCAGTAGCCGAACGCGGGCCGCAGCCGCTTGCCGCCGCGCAGCACGAACGCCTCCAGCGCCTCGGTCACGTCGTCGAGCGCGTCGTCGATGTCGTGCAGGCGGGTGCGCTGGTGCGCGAGGAAAGCGGCGAGGGCCTTGTCGACGCGGGCGCGCAGACCGTGGCGGTCGACCGGGGAAACGGTGCTGGTCACCACCAGAGGCTAGCGCCTGCGCCGAAACGGGAGCCGGGCCGCGGCGCCGCCGGACCGCACGCGGCACCGGTACGCCGGCCTCCGCGCCGCCGCGCCCGGGTGACGCCCGGATCTCGCCCCGCCCCGGCCGCTCACCTCGGCACGGGTGCGGCCCCGGCCCGGTGGGCGGCCCGGTCGAGTGCCGGGCGGCCCACCGTGGCCGGGTGTGCGCGTCACGCGGCCGGCCGGACGTCCGCGAGGAGGTCGTGGGCGGCCGCGAACTCGTCGCGGTGCCGCCGGGCGGCCGGGTGCGGCGCGTGTGCGCAGAGGCGGGACTGCAGGCGGCGCACCTGGATGGCGGCCCGCACGGAACCGGCCCGGATCGCATCGTGCAGCGCGGCCGATCCGGCCGCGCAGGCGCGCTCCACGTCGCCGCCGTCCGCGAGCGCGCGGGCCAGCCAGGTGCGGTGCAGCGCGGCGGTGCGCGGGCCGGGCGCGGCCCGCGCGGCCAGGAGCAGCGGGCCCACCGCCCGCATCGGCCGGCCCAGCGCGGCCTGGCAGCGACCGGTCATGCCGGCCAGCTCCTCGGGGGTCAGCCAGTAAAGCCAGGCGGGGTCGTGCCCGGGGTCGGCCCGGTCGGCCGCGCGCCGGGCCGCGGCGAGCGCGACATCGGCCTCGCGGTGCCGGCCGGACAGCGCGCAGGCCAGCGCGGCGCGGTGCAGCAGCAGCGCCCGGCCGGTCGCGCCGCCGGAGCGTGCCGCGCCGGACCAGGCGGTGCGGGCCAGCAGCAGACCGGTGGCCGGATCGCCGGCCTCGGTGAGCAGGTGGCTCGCGGAGGACAGCACGTAACCGGCGAGCGGCCGGGCCCCGGCCGCGTGCGCGGCCTGCAGCGCCACCCGGTGCGCCGCGACCGCGGTGCGCCACCGGCCGGCGTCCGCGGCCACCCAGCCGAGCAGCTGTGCCCCCTCGGCGACCGACGTCAGCCCGGCCACCCCCGCCGGGCCGGGTTCGGCGTGCGCGGTGATCAGCCGCCGGCCCAGCGTGCCGGCCAGGTCGGCGCCGCCGACCAGGTCGTCCAGCCGGCGCAGGCCGGGCAGCCCGGCGGGTCCGGCGGCGCCCGGCGCGGTCACCACCGTGCCGGCCAGCCGCAGCAACCGCCGGGTGAGCGCCGGTGCGGCCCGGGCGGCCGGCACGTCCGCGCCGGACGGCGTGGCCAGCCAGGCATGCGCGGCGCGGCGCAGCCGGGCGGTCTCCGCGGCCGGTGCCGCGGCGGGCCCGGCCGGGTGGGCGGCGGCGCGGCCGGGGAGCGCGGCGGCCGGGCCGGGCCGGGCGGGCAGCGCGCGGCGGACCGCGGCGGCGGACCGGGCCAGGTCGGCCGGGTCGGCGCCGAGGACGGTGGCCAGCCAGCGGCGCCAGAACGCGCTGGGCACGCGCTCGGCGCGCTCCCAGCGGCTGATCTCATTGCGGGTGATCGTGTGCCGGCCGGACGCGGCGCAGAGCTGCTCCGCCACCCGGTCCTGGCTCCAGCCGAGGCCGCGGCGCAGCGCGGTCAGCAGCGGGCCCAGCGGACGGGTGTCGGGTGGGGGATCGAACATGGACATGTGCACACTCCCTTGCCGGACGGAACCGATGGCGCTGACCCCCGCCCGGGCGGGTGCCCGGGCTCGGCCGCATCGGCCCGGCCCGTCGCGGAGGGCCGGTGACCAGTGCGGGAACGCGTGTGGTGACGGGGTGCGTTCGACCGTGATTTATACGCTGGGGGTACGACGGTTCTGCGGGGGTGACGGCGTGGGGCAGACTGCGTTCATGTACCCGTTACCGGCTGCTCCCCGGTTGGCTGCGCTGCGTGGTGTTCCGCACGCGATTCCGTACCAGGGGAGCAAGCGGGTTCTGGCCCACGCGATCGTGCCGCTGCTGCCGGAGGGGACCGCCGACCTGATCGAGCCGTTCGCCGGGTCGGCCGCGGTCTCGATCGCGGCGAGCCACCTCGGCATCCCGCGCCGGGTGCGGCTGCGGGACGTCAACGAGCCACTCATCGCGCTCTGGCGGCGGATCCTGGACGAGCCGGACGCGCTCGCCGACGACTACGCGGCGCTCTGGGAGGCACAGCGGCCGGACCCGGACGCGTTCTACCGCCGGGCGCGCGACGACTTCAACGCCGGGCACGCGCCGCACCTGCTGCTCTACCTGCTGGCCCGGTGTGTGAAGGCGTCGGTGCGCTACAACCGGCACGGCGAGTTCAACCAGGCGGCCGACCGGCGGCGGCTCGGCGCCCGGCCGGCGCTGATGCGGGCCCGGATCCGAGCCACCTCGCGCGCGCTGGCCGGTGCGGACGTCACGGCCGGTGACTACCGCGCGCCGCTGACCGGTGCCGCCGCCGCGGACGTGGTCTACCTGGACCCGCCCTACCAGGGCGTCTCGGCGAGCAAGGACCATCGGTACATGCGGGGGCTGCACCGGGACGAGTTCTACGCCGCGCTCCGGGACGCGGTCGGCGCGGGCGTGTCGTTCCTGCTCTCCTACGACGGCAGCACCGGCGGGAAACGGTACGGTCCGGCCGTACCCCCGGATCTGGATCTTCTTGCCCTGGCCGTGCCGGCCGGGACGTCCGCGCAGGCCACGCTGAACGGATGCCCGCTGCCCACGGTGGAATCGCTGTACGTCTCACCGGCACTGCGTGACCGGCTCGGCGGCACCGCACGCGTGCTGGAGCGGTTGTCGGGTGGCCGACCGCCGGTTCACCCGGCCTGAACCGGCGCCGCGGCCTGAGCGGCCGGTAAAGTGCAGGGGTGAGGGCGCATGACCTGGGACGAAACATGACCTGGGACGAAACATGACCTGGGACGAGTACGCGACGGCCTGGTCGGCGTTGCACGGAGGCTTCGACCCGAGACGTGCCTCGTTCCTGGTGCGCGGCTGGCTGCGGCTGGCGTTCGTGCTCGGCCGTCCGCTCGGCCGGCTCGGTGTGCCGCCCACCGCGGTCACCGTCGTCGGGCTGCTGATCTGCGCCTGCGTGCCGCTGGTCGTGCTCGCCGACCGGACCGCGGGCCCGCTCGCCGGTGCCGCGCTGGTGCTGCTGGCCGGTGTGGCCGACAGTGTGGACGGCGCGGTCGCGGTCACGTCCGGGCGCGCGTCCCGGATCGGCCACCTCTACGACTCGGTCGCCGACCGGCTCGGCGAGGCCGCCTGGCTGGCCGCGTTCTGGGCGGCCGGTGCGTTCGGCTGGCTCGTCGTGGTCGCCGGTGCGCTCTCCTGGCTGCACGAGTACGTCCGGGCCCGGGCCAGCGTCGCCGGCATGCGCGAGATCGGCGCGGTCACGGTCGGCGAGCGGCCCAGCCGGGTCTCGGTGGCACTGGTCGGCCTGCTGTTCACCGGCGCGGGAGCGCTGATCACCACGGAGCTCGCGGCCGGCACCGCCACGCTCGCGATGGTGGTCTGGGTGCTCCTCGCCGGTTACGGCCTCTGCCAGCTGCTGGCCGTGGTGCGCCGCGCGCTGGCCTGAACCACCCACGGGACGGAGGGCGCGGATGCGCCGCATCGGAGCCTGCCTGCTCACGGCCGGCCTGCTCGCGCTGGCCGGCTGCACGTCCGGGGCGGAACCGGAGCCGGAGCCGGTCAACCCGCTGGCCGGCGCGCGGTTCTTCGCCGCCACGCCGAACGTGGCCACCCGGCAGGCCGACGAGTACGCCGCGGCCGGGCGTGCCGAGGACGCGGACGCGATCCGGCACATCGGCGAGCAACCCACCGCGGTCTGGTTCACCGGCGCGTCCACGGACACCGTGACCCGCGCGGCCACGCTGGTGGCGGACGCGCGGACGGCCGGGCGGCTGCCGGTGATCACCGTCTACAACGTCCCGGGCCGGGACTGCGGGTCGTTCTCGGCCGGTGGCGCCGCCGGCCGGGAGGAATACCTGACGTGGGTACGCGCGCTCGCCGCCGCGCTGGCCGGCGAGCCGGTGCTGATCGTGCTGGAGCCGGACGCGGTCGCCCAGGCCGTCGACGGCTGCGCCGGCCCGCCCGCCGAGCGGTACGCGCTGCTCGCGGCCGCGGTGGACGCGTTCGCGGCGAACGAGCGGGCCCGCGTCTACCTGGACGCGGGCAACGCCAGCTGGATCGCCGACCGCGACCGGCTCGCGTCGGCGCTGCGCGCGGCCGGGATCGCGCGGGCCGCCGGGTTCGCGCTGAACGTCTCCAACTTCGAGACCACGGAGGCGTCGGTCACGTACGGCACCCGGCTGTCCGAGGCGCTCGGCGGCGCTCACTTCGTGATCGACACCAGCCGCAACGGCAACGGGCCGAACGCGGCGTCCGGCGTCGCGCGCTGGTGCAACCCGCCCGGCCGGGCGATCGGCGCGGACCCGACCACGGACACCGGCGTGCCGCGGCTGGACGCGCTGCTCTGGGTGAAGCGGCCGGGCGAGTCCGACGGCGAGTGCGACCGCGGCGACCCGCCCGCCGGTGCCTGGTTCCCGGAGTACGCGCTGGCGCTGTCCGGCCGGCCGGTCAGCCCCGAATGATCTGCTCCGCCGCGATCCGGGCGGAGAGCGCGACCATCGGCAGGCCACCGCCCGGGTGCGCGGAACCGCCGACCAGGTGCAGGCCGCCCACCGGACCGCGGTTCGCCGGGCGCAGCAGCGCGTGGTTCGCGGTGCCGTAGATCGCGCCGCCCGGCGCGTGCGCGGACACGGCCAGGTCCGCGGGCGTGCGGACCTCCCGGAACACCAGCCGGTCCCGCACGTCCGCGCCGCGCGCGGCCAGCAGATCCAGGACCCGGTCCGCGTACGCGTCCGCCAGCCCGGGCCGCCGCCAGTCCACCGCGTCCGCCGCCAGTCCGTGCCGGGGCGCGTTGACCAGCACGAACCATGCCTCGTGCCGATCCGGCCGGGTGCTCGGGTCGTCCGCCACGGTCACGAACACGGTCGGGTCGGCCGGTGGCCGGGCCGGCACGCCGCGGCCCGGCGCACCGAAGACCGCGTCGAACTCCGCGTCGTAGTCGCGCGGGAAGAACACCGTGTGGTGCGCCAGCCCGGACTCGCCGCGCACGCCCAGCAGCAGCACGAAACCGGCCAGGCTGCGGTCGGTCAGCGCGGCCAGCCGGCGCGGCGACGGCAGCAGGTCGCGGTAGAGCGTGAGCGCGTCCACGTTCGCCACCACGGTGGACACCGGCACCCGGTGCGCGGTGCCGCGCGCGCCGCGTACCCGGATCGCCTGCACCCGGCCGCCGGTCGCCTCGATCCGGGTCACGGTCGCGCCGGTCTCCACCACCACGCCGAGGTCCAGGCACAGCGTGAGCAGCGCGTCGGCCAGCCGGCCCAGACCGCCGCGCAGGTACCAGCCGCCGAAGGCCAGCTCCGCGTACGGCACCGCGACCAGCGCGGCCGGGGCGCGGCGGGGATCGGCACCGGCGTACGTGGCGTACCGGTCGAGCAGCATCCGCAGCCGCGCGTCGTGCAGGTATTCCCGGCCCAGCCCGCGCAGCGTGCGGCCGGGCGCGATCGCGGCCAGGTCGCGGACATGCCAGGCGAGCCTCGCGAGGTCGGCCGGGCCGTCGAGCGGACTGCGCAGCACGTCGCGCCAGGACGCGTGCCAGACGCGCTCCGCGCGGGACCACAGCCGGGACCAGTCCGCGGCGGCCCGCGCGCCGAACGCGGTGTCGATCCGCTTCGTGAACTCGGCCGGGTCGGCGCAGGAGTCCAGCGTGGACCCGTCCGGGAAGTGGTGCCGCACGATCGGGTCGAGCCGCACCAGGTCGAGGTGGTCGTGCAGGTCAGCCCCGACGTCCGCGAACAGCTCCTCGAAGACCTGGGGAAGCGTGAACA
Source organism: Catenuloplanes indicus (assembly GCF_030813715.1). Taxonomy (NCBI): domain Bacteria; kingdom Bacillati; phylum Actinomycetota; class Actinomycetes; order Micromonosporales; family Micromonosporaceae; genus Catenuloplanes; species Catenuloplanes indicus. Next base: position 2,836,015 of record NZ_JAUSUZ010000001.1, on the reverse strand, counting down.
GGCTCGGCCCGGTGTCGAACGTGAACCCGTCCCGGGAGTACCGGGCCAGCTTCCCGCCGACCGTACCGGCCCGCTCGTAGACGGTGACGGAGTGCCCCGCCGCTGCCAGCCGGGCCGCGGCCGCCAGGCCACCGACCCCCGCTCCGATCACCGCTACCGCCGTCACCTGCCCTTTATAGGGCATCGGGCTAGAAGCGGTTGTGCTGGGTGTTGTGGTCGCCGATCTGGACGCCCTTCGCATCGCGCACGTCGACGCCCGGGTGCGGCGCGGGAGCCGGCGCGGGCGCGACGGCGGCGGGACGGCGCCAGGCCAGCCAGGAGACCGCGACGCCGAGCGCGCTCAGCACGACCGACGCGATCACGCCGCCGATCGACACCCACTTCTCGGCGCGGTCCAGGCCCTCGCCGCCGAGGACGATCACCAAGCCGGTGATCCCGGCGGCGAGCAGCACCACTGCCACGATCACCTTGACTGTCCGGCTCATCAGGTCATCATCGCGTGTGCGGGCAACACGATGCCACAATGGACGCATGTCCGGGGTAGAGGTGATCACCGCGGCGCTGGCGGCGGGGGCCACGGCGGTCGCGCCCGGCGCGGTGCACGCCGGGGTCGCGCTGAAGAGCCTGCTCGGCGGCTATCTGTCCGCGTCCGCCGAGGTGCTGGAGACGGTGGAGAGCGAACCGGGCCGCTGGCGTGCGCTGATCGGTGACGAGCTGGTCAGCAGCGGCGCCGCGACCGACGCCGCGGTCCTGGCCGTCGCGCGGCGGCTGCTGGAGCTGACCGAGGGCGGCGGGGGCGGCGTGCGGATCAGCGACTCGCGCGGCGTGCAGGTCGGCGACCACAACACCCAGCACAACACGTTCAGCTGACGGCGCGGCCGCGCCAGCTCAGCCGGCCGCGGCGGCGCAGCGCGTGCGAGCGGAGCGTCAGCCAGGCCAGCAGCGCGACCGAGACCGGGTGGGCGAGCGCGTCCGGCCACGCCCGGCCGCCGGTCGCGTGCGCGGACCGCACCCGTCCGGCCACGCCGGCCAGCGTGGCGAGCAGCGCGCACCCGGCGGCGGTGAGGTGACCGGTGGCCGCGGCCGCGAGCGCGGTAAGCGGCGGCAGCGTGTAGCAGAACAGCAGGAACAGCAGCACCGGTACGGCCGTGGGCAGCGGCCCGAGCGAGGCCCAGAGCGACTTGCCGTACCCGTCGGCGAGGTCCCGCCAGCCGGTGTACATCCGGCACCGGGCCACCGGCGTGCCGTCCGCCAGCGCGATCCGCCCGCCGGCCCGCTTGACCGCGCGGGCCAGCGCGATGTCCTCCAGGATCGCCGCGCGCACCGCCTCGTGGCCGCCGCTCCGGCGGTACCCGGCCGCGTCCGCGACCAGCAGCTGACCACCGGCGGCGGCGAGCGACGGGCGGCGCGAGTGCTCCATCGCGCGCAGCGGCAGGAACGTGAGCCAGGTCCACTGCAGCAGTGGCTGGACGAGACGTTCGCCGGGGCTCACCGCCTCCAGCCGCGGGTACGGGCTGAGCAGGTCCACCCGGAGCCGGCGGAGCAGCGCGGCGACGCCGGTGATCGCGTGCGGGTGCTCCAGGACCACGTCCGCGTCGATGAACACGATGATCGGCGCGTCCGTGGCGGCGGCGAGCCGGTGGCAGGCGTGCGGCTTGCCGAGCCAGCCGGGCGGCGGGGGCGCGCCGGTGAGCAGGCGGACGCGGGGGTCGTCACCGGCGATCGCGCGGACCACGCCGGCGGTGCCGTCGGTGGAACCGTCGTCGAGGATCACGATCTCGGCGACGCCACGCTGGGCGAGCAGCGCGCGCAGGCAGGGCTCGACGCGGTCCGCCTCGTTCCGCAGCGGGAGCAGGACGGCGATCGGCTCAGCCGCCGTCTCGGCCGGGACCGGCCGGTGCAGGAGGCGCGCGTTGACCAGCGTGTGCAGCGTCAGCGCACCGGCCGTGACGGCCTGTGCGGCGGCGAGCGCGAGCAGCGGGTCGGGCACGGCAGGTGTCAGTGGCGGGGCCGCGGGCCGGCGCCGGCCCCGATCAGGTCGCCGGTCGCGCGCGCGGTGGACCGGCCGCGAACCAGCGTGACCGCCAGCGGAACGGCCAGGACCGCCATGCCCGCGCCACCCCAGACCGCGGAGGCCGGCAGCCCGAGGAAGACCGCGTGCGCCAGGATCGACGACCCGTAGGTCCACAGGTACAGCGCGTACATCGGCGCGTCCGCGACCGTGACCGGCCGGTCGGTGGAGACGGCCAGCAGCGCGGCCACGACGAGCGCGAACAGCAGCCAGCCCAGGTAGTTCGTCACCGGGATCCCGGGCACGCCGGGCAGCGCCGGTGACGTGTCGTGCCAGGACCAGTGCCCCTCCGCGACCATCTGCGGGTCGAGGAACAGGTCCCACGCGGCCAGCCCGGCCGCGGCCAGTAGCACCCGCGGCACCGTCCGGGAGACCACCCGGCCCGCGGACAGCCACGCCGGCCAGGTCATCCAGGCCCAGGCCAGCGGAATGATCAGAGGTACGCCGAGCACCTTCGGGCCGAGCTGACCGGAGTAGTCGTACCCGCCGAACGGGAACCCGGTGTGCACGCCGGTCGCCTCGATCAGGAACCCGCCACCGGCCGCGATCACGATCAGAGCCACCGCGGTCCGCGCGCCCCGGGTCGCGGCCGCGTGCCCGACGGAGATCGCGAAGCCGAGCACCACGGTGGCGATGGTCAGGCCGTTGCGCGCGTCGCCGTGCGTCAGCGGATAGCAGATCTGTGCCAGGACCAGGACGGCCACCGGCAGCCAGCGGGCTGTCACAGCTTCTGGTCGGCGGGTAGCGGCAGCTCCCGGCCGAGCACCGCGAACGCGCGCTCGTCGCCGGGGAAGTGGAAGTCGCGCAGCACGTCCACGTACCCGAACCGGCGGTAGAGCCGCCACGCGCGCGACGCCTCCTCCGGCGCCTCGGGCGTGGAGAGCAGCGTGGTGCCGCCCTCCGCCATGGTCAGCAGCGCGCGCAGCTGGCGAGCGCCGATGCCGTGGCCCTGCGCGGGCGGGCTGACGTGCAGCTCCACCACCTCGAAGCAGTCGCCCAGCCAGGTCTTGCGGTCGGTGTCGGCGAGCGCGCCGCGCACCTGGTCGTGCCACCACTGGCCGGACGCGGACGTGTAGCCGTAGCCGAATCCGGCGAGGTGCCCGTCCGTGGTGAGCGTGGCCACCGCGCGGAAGCCGGGGCGGCGCGCATGCGTCGCCACGTAACCGCGCCGGGCCGCGAGCAGCTCCGCCCGGTAGCCCATCGCGTCGCCGTACACGGTGATCACGTCGTCGATCCGGCGAAGCAGGTCGTCCGGCGTCCACGGCACGAGCCTCATCGTCCCCCGCTTCCCTTCCCGCCGTCGTCCGCCCATCCCAGCACCGCGGGGTCGCCGGCCAGGTCCAGCACCGCGAAGCGGGCGAACAGCTCCTCCGCATACCACCGGGCCTCGGGGGTCCGTGCGATCGCCGCGCGGTGCTGCGGGTGACGGTACGCGAATTCCAGGAGATGTGCCGTGCTCCGCCACACGCTGATGGTGCCCTGCCACCCGATCGGTGCCTCGCCGATGCCGAATCTGCTGAGCACGCCGTCCGCGTCGTGCAGCGCGGCGGTGACCGGCGGGATCGCGCGCCAGAACGTGAGCGCGCGGGCCGGGGCGAGCCGGGCGCGGGTCAGGGCCAGCACCGGGCCGTCCGTTCTAGAGCCATTTTCCGGTTCGAAAGGGGTACGGCCGGACCACGTACCCCGGCTGTGCAGCGGCCGCAGATCGGCCCGGACCGCGGACTCGCTCACCCGGGCCCACGCGCGGCCGACCGCGGACGTGTCGAAGGCCGCGGCGGCGGCCGGGTCGTCCCAGACGGTGACCGCGGCCCACCGGGTGAGATCGGCGTCACCCGGCCCGAACGTGGTGCCGGTGCCGGTGCCGAGCAGCTTCGCGAAGCGGACGCCGGGCAGCGCGCGCAGCCGGCGCCGGTCCACGGCCATCCGGGTCAGCACGCCGCCGAGCGCCCGCCGGGGCACCCGCCAGACGTGCAGCGTGGTCAGCGCGGACAAGGCTCAGGCCGTCTGCGGGTAGAGGTTCGGGTCGCTGGTGGAGAGCACCAGCCGGTCCCAGCCGCCGGTGGTCCGCAGCGCGCCGGCCTCGTCCACGACCAGCGCCTCGTACTCCTCCAGGCGCATCAGCCAGTCGAAGCCCTCGGCGCCGCGGGCGACCGCCGCGATCGCGAACACGTCCGCCCAGAGCAGCGACGGCCCGGCCACGGTCACCGACCGCAGCGCGGTGGCGTCCTGCCCGGTGTACGGATTGATCACCAGCCCGCCCCGGTGCGCGGCACCGGCGGTGGCGACCGCGCCGGTGGCGATCGCGCAGACCCGGAGCATGCGGTTCGGCTCGGCCGGGTCCTCGATGCCGACCCGCCAGACCGGGTGACCCGGCACCGTGGTCAGCACCACGTCACCGCCGGCGTTCAGGCAGAGGTCGTGCCCGTCGAGGTCGGCCAGCCGGTCCGCGATCCGCTGCACCGCCCAGCCCTTGACCAGGCCGGACGGGTCGTACCGGTAACCGCCCTTGGCCTCCGGGTCGGGCAGCCACGGGTTGAAGAAACCGTCGGTGCGGGTGTGCGCCTCCTCGCAGAGGCCGTGCACGGTCCGGATCGCCGGGTGGCAGCCGGAGAAGTCGATCTCGCCACGGTTGAGCCGGGCGATCTGGCTGTCCGGATGCGCCGGGTTGAACATCGCGTCCACGGCCCGCAGCTCCACGAAGACGCCGGCCACGTGCTGGGCGACCTCGTCGGAGTCCACTCCCGGGCCGCGCAGGTGGACGCTCACGGGCATGCCCATGATCTCTTCCACCCAGGCACGGCGCGGAGGGGTGCTGGTGCTCATCCCGCACACGATATGCGCCACGGGCGTCCGCACAACAGGGGGCCGCCCACGATCCGGCGACCTCAGACCGCGGTGCCGGTGATCTCGGCGATCACGGTCTTCGCGGTGTTCACCGGGATCGCGAAGCCGACACCGATGTTGCCGGTGGAGTCGCCGGTGGTGGCGATCGCCACGTTGATGCCGATCACCCGGCCGGCCGTGTCGACGAGCGCACCACCGGAGTTGCCGGAGTTGATCGCCGCGTCCGTCTGGATCAGGTCGGAGAGCGTGGTGGTCCGCTGCTGGTTCTGCACGCCACCGAACGGGCTCTGCGGCTCCTGCTCGCCGGTGTCCTCGCTGGTCTCCCGGTGCAGCGCGGAGACGATGCCGGAGGTGACCGTGCCCTCCAGGCCGAGCGGGCTGCCGAACGCGAGCACGGTCTGCCCCGCGGTCAGCGAGTCGCTGTCGCCGAGCACGGCCGCGGTCAGGCCGGCGGCGTCCGCCAGCTGGATCACCGCGAGGTCGTGCGACGCGTCCGTGCCGACCAGCGTGGCGGGCACGGTACGCCCGTCCGCCAGGTCCACGGTGATCGTGCCGCCGTCCGCGACGACGTGGTTGTTCGTCAGCACCAGCCCGCCGGTGCTGATGATCACGCCGGAGCCGAGCGAGGCGCTGCGCCCGCTCTGGATGTTGATCGTCACGATGCTGGGCGAGACCGCCTGCACCACGCCGCTGAGCGTGGTGATCGTTTCGGCGCTCGCGGCCGTCACGGTGGCCGCGGTGGCCGAGGACGTGCCGGTGGGCGTGCCGTCGGTGCCGAGCGCGTTGCCGATCACGCCGCCGGTGGTGCCGGCCGCCAGGGCCAGCGCGAGCGCGGCGGCGGCCAGCCTGCCCCGGCGCCGGCGCGGACGCCCGTTGCCGCCGATCGGACCGCCGCCCATCGGCGGGTACAGCGGCGGAGCCGGGGGAGCGGGCGGGGCCGGGGGAACGGCGGGCAGCCCGAGCGGCGACAGCGCGGCGGGCGCGTAGGCGGGCGTGCCGGCGAGCCCGCTGCCGTAGGAGTGGGCGTTCCCCTCGTACCGCTGAGGGATGTTGATCTGCTGCTCTGGGCGGTGCATCGCGTCGGTCATGTCATTCACGGTGCGCCCGGAGGATCTGCCCCGGCTTGGTCTTCGCTGTGAGTAATCTGAGGAAAGTTGATCTAGGATCGCGGATCGATCAACCGGATGCCGGGCACCGCGGGGCGATCCATCGTGGTGAGCGCGTCCGCGGCCGCGGCCAGCCCCATCGTGTCCGCCACCAGCAGATCCGGCCGCAGCGTGCCGGACGTCACCAGCTCCAGCAGCGCCGGATAGGCGTGTGCGGCCATCCCGTGGCTGCCCCGCAACTCCAGTTCACGAGCGATGACCAGATCCATCGGTACGACGGGCACGCCGGTCGCGGCCGGCAATAGTCCCACCTGCACGTGCCGGCCCCGGCGGCGCAGACTGCGCACCGAGCTCGCGCAGGTCGCGGCGCTGCCCACCGCGTCGATCGACAGGTGCGCGCCGCCGCCGGTCAGGTCGCGGATCGCGGCCGCCACCGCGTCCGCACCGGCCATCGCCTCCAGCACCACGTCCGCGCCGTGCCGCCGGGCAAGGTCGCGGGCGCCGGCCGAGGTGTCCACGGCCACCACCCGCGCGCCCGCGGCGTGCGCGATCATCACGGCGGACAGGCCCACGCCGCCGCAGCCGTGCACCGCGACCCACTCACCGGCCGCGACTCGGCCCTGTGCGACCACGGCCCGGAACGCGGTGGCGAACCGGCAGCCCAGCGACGCGGCCGCGCTCGCGGACAGCTCGTCCGGCAGCCGGATCAGGTTGATCGCCGCGTTCTCGATCGCGACGAACTCCGCGAACGAGCCCCAGTGGGTGAAGCCGGGCTGTGTCTGCCGCTCACACACCTGCTGGTCGCCGGTGAGGCAGGACGCGCACCGGCCGCACGCGCAGACGAACGGCACGGTCACCCGGTCGCCCGGCGCCCAGCCGGTCACGCCGGTGCCGGTCCGCGCGATCACGCCGGCGAACTCGTGACCGGGCACGTGCGGCAGCCGGACGTCCGGGTCGTGCCCGCGCCAGCCGTGCCAGTCGCTGCGGCACAGGCCGGTGGCCTCGACCCGGATCACCACGCCGCCGGCCGGGGGCGCGGGGTCGGGGACCTCGCGCACCGCCGGCCGCGCGCCGTACTCCTCGAAGACGACCGCCCGCACGCGCGTGCCGTCAGACCGACTCGGCGGCCAGCGCGGCCGCGCCGATGATTCCCGCGTTGTTGAGCAGCTGGGCCGGGACCACCGGGGTGCGCAGGTCGATCAGCGGCAGGAACTTCTCCGCCTTCTTGCTGACGCCGCCGCCGATGATGATCAGGCCGGGCTGCAGCAGCATGTCGATGTGCCGCAGGTAGCGCTCGACCCGGGCGGCCCAGTCCGGCCAGGACAGGTCCTCGGCCTCGCGGGCCCGGTCGGCGGCGCGGGTCTCCGCGTCCACGCCGTCCAGCTCCAGGTGGCCGAGCTCGGTGTTCGGCACCAGCGTGCCGTCGACGAAGAGCGCGGTGCCGATGCCGGTGCCGAACGTCAGCATCAGCACGGTGCCGGTCACGCCGCGGCCGGCGCCGAAGCGCATCTCGGCCACACCGGCCGCGTCCGCGTCGTTGAGCACCGTGACCGGGCGGCCGACCGCCTCGGTGAACAGCCCGGCCGCGTCCGCGCCGATCCAGGACTTGTCCACGTTCGCCGCGGTCTTGGTGACGCCGCGGACCACCACGCCGGGGAACGTCACGCCGACCCGGTCGATGTCGCCGAACTTCGCGGCGACCTCGGAGACCGTGGCGGCCACCCGCTGGACGTCGGCGGGCTGTGGGGTCTCGATCCGGAAACGGTCCGCCAGCAGCGCGCCGGCCTCGATGTCGACCGGCGCACCCTTGATGCCGGAACCGCCGATGTCGATACCCAAGATCACGATGACTCGTCTCCCACGATGCGTCAGTGGTCCGCGCGGGCCGAGCCGTGCGGTGTCTGGAACCCACAGCCTAGTTCTCCCTGGCACCTCGCCCGGTGCCCGCCGCTTAGTTTCAACCTGGACTTATATAAGAGCGTTTTGCTAGCTTTCGGTACGTGCACGCGTTCGACATCCTGGGTGATCCGGTCCGCCGCCGGATCCTGGAGCTGCTCGCGGACGGCGAGCGGGCCGCCGGTGAGATCGGCGCGGTGGTGCAGGCCGAGTTCGGGATCAGTCAGCCGGCGGTCTCCCAGCACCTGAAGGTGCTGCGCGAGCACGGCTTCGCCCGGGTGCGCTCGGAGGGGACCCGCCGGCTCTACGCGGTCGAGCCGGCGCCGCTGCGCGAGGTGGACGCGTGGCTGGAGCACTTCCGTGGTTTCTGGGCGCAGCGGCTGGACGCGCTCGGCACCGAGCTGGCCCGCGGGCGCCGCACCCGCCGCCGCGAAGCCGGGCCGGACGCCGGCGCTTCCGCCTGATCACGGCCCGGAACAGCCCGGCGCCGCACCGTTGCGTTTTTGTCGGACCCAGGGTGTACTGTCTCAAGGAGTTAGAACAAGCGTTCTAACTTGATCGGGTGAGGCGATTCGCGGCGCCGATCCCGATCGCGGTCCCGCGGAGACCGCGGCGGTCCCGGAAGTCGCGAGCCGGGTTCGCAGCACAGGCAGGGCCGCCGCCCAGCACCCTCGACCCCCGGGTGCCGGGCGGCGGACCAGCCGACGCGGGTGCCGGCCGGACGCGGTGTGGGGAAGCAACGCGTCCGGCCGGCTCGCCGGACCGGGCAGTGCGCAGTCGAGAGCAGGCAGAGCGGTCGCGTCACTACACGCGGAGGTCAGACCCATGGCGAGCAACGCAGACCAGGTGCCCACCGTCCCGGCGCACATGCTGCCGCACCGCACTCCCGCACAGCTGCTGGCGACGGCGCGGCGCGGGCTGGCGGAGGCGGCACAGACCCGGCCCGACGGCTTGCGTTACGCGGCCGCCCACCTCGCCGCTCTGCGCGCCGCCGCGGCCATGCTCGCGGCTCGCGCCCGCCCCGCACCCTCCCGGCGCAACCGGGTGACCAGCGTGTGGGAGCTGCTGGTGCTGGTCGCGCCGGAGCTCGGCGAGTGGGCCACCTACTTCGCGCTCGGCGCGTCCAAGCGCGCGGCCGCCGAGGCCGGCATCCCCCGGGTGGTGACCGCCCGCGAGGCGGACGACCTGCTGCGCTCGGCCGAGCAGTTCGTGGCCGTGATCGAGGCGGCGCTCGGCATCGCGCACCAGCCCTCGCTCGACGGTCTGGCCGCCGCCTGACGCGCCGCCGGGCGGGTGGCGCCCGCCGCGGCGGGCGCGGACGGGTGACATGGGCGGGCCGCCGGCGGGGTGCGGTCCGGGAACGACGCGGAAGAACAGCTGAGGGTGACATGGCGGGCCGGATGGTGCTCGGGTCTGCCCTGGCGCAGCTGGTGCGGCCGGCCAGCGAGATGGACGGGTCCGGCGCGCACCGCCTGTTGCCGGTGGCGCCCGAATTGGGCGGATTGCTGCCGAATCGTGGGCTGCGGCGGGGTAGCACGGTCGCGGTCGGCACGTCCCGGTCCGCGAGCGGCGGTACCTCACTGATGCTGGCGCTGCTCGCCGAGGCGTCCCGGGCCGGGTCCTGGTGCGCGGTGGTCGGCGTGCCGGCGCTGGGCCTGCTCGCGGCGGCCGAGGCCGGGATCGCGCTGGACCGGCTGGCGCTCGTGCCGTACCCCGGGGCGGAGTGGCCGACCGTGGTCGCCGCGCTGATCGACGGCGTCGACGTGGTGGTCGCGGCCGCGCCGGACGGTGTCTCCACCGTGGTCACCGACCGGCTCGCGGCACGGGCCCGGCAGCGTGGCAGCGTGCTCGTCCCGTACGGCGCCTGGACCGGCGCGGACGTGACGCTGCAGATCACCGACGGCGCCTGGGACGGTCTCGGGCCCGGCCACGGCCGCCTCACCCGCCGCCGCCTCACCATCTCCGCCCGCGGCCGTGGCGCCGCCACCCGGCCCCGGGAGATCCGCGTCTGGCTCCCCGCCGCCTCCGGCCGGTTCACCGCGGTCGTCGCCGGCACCCCCGGCGCCACCACCGTCACGCTCGTCGACCCGCCCGACACGGCCGTACCCCGCGCGCCGCTCACGCTGGTCGGCCCGGCGGCCGAGCCGGCGTGAGCGGCGCCGACACGCTCCGGACACTGCTGCTGTGGTGCCCGGACTGGCCGGTGGTGGCGGCCGAGATCGCGGAGGGCGTGGCCGTGGGCGGTCGGGTGGCGGTGCTGAGATCCAACCGGGTGGTCGCGTGCAGCGAGGCCGCGCGGGTCGACGGCGTACGCCGCGGGCTGCGTAAACGGGAGGCGGAGAGCCGCTGCCCGGGCCTGACCGTGGTGGAGTGGGACCCGGCGCGGGACGCGCGCGCGTTCGAGCCGGTCGTCGCCGCGATCGAGGAGAAGGCGGCCGGGATCGAGGTGCTGCGCCCGGGCGCCGCCGCGCTCGCCGCCCGCGGCCCGGCCCGCTACTTCGGCGGTGAGGAGCGGGCCGCGGAACTCATCGTCGAGCACGTCGCCGCGTCCTGCGAGGTGGAGGCACAGGCCGGCATCGCCGACGGTACGTTCGCGGCCGGTCTCGCGGCCCGGCGCGGCGTCATCGTCCCGCCCGGCGGCACCCCGGAGTTCCTGGCCGGGCTCGGCGTGGAGGCGCTCGACCGGCCGCAGCTCACCGACATGCTGCGCCGGCTCGGCATCCGTACGCTCGGCGCGTTCGCCGCGTTGCCCGCCTCGGACGTGCTGGCCCGCTTCGGCTTCGACGCGGCGCTGGCGCAGCGGCTCGCCGCCGGCGGCGACCACCGCCCGCTCGCGGTCCGGCAGCCGCCGCCCGGCCTGGCGGTCACCGACACCTACGAGGAGCCGCTGGACCGGGTGGACGTGGCCGCGTTCGCCGCCCGCACGCTCGCCGAACGCCTGCACGACCGGCTGGCCGCGCACGGCCTGGCCTGCACCCGCCTCGGCATCACCGCGGTCACCGAACGCGGCGAGGACCTGCACCGGGTCTGGCGCCACGACGGGCTGCTCACCACGGCCGCGCTCGCCGAACGCGTCCGCTGGCAACTCGACGGCTGGCTCACCGGCACCGGCCGCCGCCCGGCTACCGGCCTGCGCGCCGCACCACCGCGCCCGACCTCCGGCATCATCCGGCTCACGCTGACCCCGGAGGGCATCCTCGCCCACGCCGGCCTGCAGCCCGGCCTCTGGGGCGAGACCGGCGAGGAACGCCGCCGCGCCCACCGTGCGCTCAGCCGCGTCCAGGGCCTGCTCGGCCCCGAGTCCGTCGTCACCCCGGTGCTGGCCGGCGGGCGCTCCCCGTCCGACGCCGTCACCCTGATTCCCTGGGGCGACGAACGTACCCCGGCCCGCCCCGGCCCGCTCACCCCCGCACCGGCCGCGACCCGCCGCCGCTCCCGCAAACCACCACCCCAGCCGATTCCCGAGTCCCTCCTGCCGCAGCACCCACCACCACTTTCGTCCCCGAACGCGCCCGCGAGCTCGCCGGTGGCTGGAGATGAACCGGCGGCGATGCCGCGCGCGACGGCGGCCGCCGACATCGGCCAGCCGAACTACCGGGAGACGGCATCGGTTTTCGGCGAGGGCCTGGCTGAGGTCGTGCCGCTCCGGCGCAGGACCGCTGCGGAGCCGGTTGCCGCCACCGAGCCGGTGGCTCTTACCGCCGTGCGGCCGGGAGCGGAGAACGCCGAGTCAGGGTCGGGGGTGAGCACGGCCGGTGCCCGAGGCGGTGCGGTGCCGGCCGGTACCGGGAGTGGGGCCGGACCGCGGCGGCGAGCCGTGCGGGACCGGACGCGGCCGGGCTGGCCGGGGAGTCTGCCGGCACCGGCGCCGGCGTTGGTGCCAGTGCGGCCCGGGCGGGCGCGGGTCCTCGACGCGGCCGGCGAGGACGTGCGGGTCAGCGGGCGGCTGGAACTCAGCGGCGAGCCGGCCCGGTTGCTCGCCGAGGGTGACGAGCCGGCCGACATCATCGGCTGGGCCGGTCCGTGGCCGGTGGACGAACGCTGGTGGGCGCCGGCCGAGGCACACCGCCGCGTCCGTTTCCAGGTGACGCTGGCCGGTGGCGCCGCACTACTTCTCTCGCTGGCCGGCGGCCGCTGGTTCGTGGAGGCCCGCTATGACTGAGTTTCCGCAGGTGCCCCTCTTCCCGAACACCGCGATGAGCCGAAATTCCGGGCGTGGAGCGCCCGGCAGGCCTGCTGCCGCGGGACCCGGTGGGCGGCGACGGACGTCGCGGTGGGTTCTCCGGACCACCGCGGAACGTGCAGGGAGGAGCGCCAGCGACGACCGGTGCCCGCGGGAGCACTGGGAACGCGACCACGCCGGAAGCGGGAAAACGGTTTCGGTCTTGAAGGGAATTGCGGGTGGGGTTCAGTAATCCGGACGTGCCGTGGGCGGAGCTGGAACGGAAGTTGTCCGGCGGGTACGTCGTGGATCCGCTGGCCGTGGAGCCGGACGGCGGGGACTCGCCGGCGTGGACGCGGAAGCGGCCCGGTTACGAGGCGCCGGAGCGGATCGAGCGCGGGGCCGGTGAGGTCGGGTACGCGGAGCTGCACTGTCACACGAACTTCAGTTTTCTGGACGGGGCCAGTCATCCGGAGGAGCTGGCCGAGGAGGCGGTACGGCTCGGGCTGAGCGGCCTCGCGGTGACCGATCACGACGGGTTCTACGGTGTGGTGCGATTCGCGGAGGCGGCGAAGGAGCTGGGACTGCCGACGATTTTCGGTGCGGAGCTGTCGCTGGACCTGCCCGGGCCGCAGAACGGGGAGGCGGATCCGGCCGGTGAGCACCTGCTGGTGCTGGCGCACGGGCCGGAGGGGTACGCCCGCCTCGCCGCCTCGATCAGCCGGGCGCACCTGCGCGGCGGCGAGAAGGGGCGGCCGGACTACGGCTCGCTGGAGTCGGTGGCGGCGGAGCTGGCCGGGAACGTGCTGGTGCTGACCGGGTGCCGGAAGGGCACGGTGCCGTCCGCGCTGCTGTACGACGGCGAGGACGCGGCCCGCCGGGAGCTGGACCGGCTGGTCGGCAACTTCGGCGCGGACACCGTGGCGGTGGAGCTGATCGACCACGGCGACCCGTTCGACGGCGTGCGGAACGAGGCGCTGGCGAAGCTGGCCGCGGAGATGGGCCTGCCGACGGTGGCGACGAACAACGTGCACTACGCGACGCCGGGGCGGCGGCGGCTGGCGACCGCGCTGGCGGCGGTGCGGGCCCGGCGCAGCCTGGACGAGATGGACGGCTGGCTGCCCGCGGCCGCGACCGCGCACCTGCGCAGCGGCGCGGAGATGGCGGCGCGGTTCCGGCACTTCCCGGGTGCGGTCGCGCGGACCGTGGACTTCGCCCGGGATCTCGCGTTCGACCTGAACCTGGTGGCGCCGGAGCTGCCGGACTTCCCGGTGCCGGACGGGCACTCGGAGATGAGCTGGCTGCGCGAGCTGACCTGGCGCGGCGCGCTGCGGCGGTACGGGCCGCCGGAGGCCGCGCCGGACGCGTACGTGCAGTTGCACCGCGAGCTGGACATGATCGAGCAGCTCGACTTCCCCGGCTACTTCCTGATCGTCTGGGACATCGTGGACTTCTGCCGGCGCAACGGCATCTACTGCCAGGGGCGCGGGTCGGCGGCGAACTCGGCGGTCTGCTACGCGCTCTGGGTGACGAACGTGGACGCGGTGCGCTGGCAGCTGCTGTTCGAGCGGTTCCTGGCGCCGGAGCGGGACGGGCCGCCGGACATCGACGTGGACATCGAGTCGGACCGGCGCGAGGAGGTCATCCAGTACATCTACCGGCAGTACGGGCGGGAGCACGCGGCCCAGGTGGCGAACGTGATCTCGTACCGGCCGCGGTCCGCGGTGCGGGACGTCGCGAAGGCGTTCGGGTTCTCGCCGGGCCAGCAGGACGCGTGGAGCCGGCAGATCGACCGGTGGGGCTCGGTCGCGGCGGTGGACGTGGAGGAGATCCCGGAGCACGTCGTGGAGTACGCGAACGCGCTGCAGACGTTTCCCCGGCACCTCGGCATCCACTCCGGCGGCATGGTCATCTGCGACCGCCCGGTGATCGAGGTGTGCCCGGTCGAGTGGGGGCGGATGGCCGGCCGCAGCGTGCTCCAGTGGGACAAGGACGACTGCGCGAGCGTCGGCCTGGTCAAGTTCGACCTGCTCGGGCTCGGCATGCTGTCCGCGCTGCACTACGCGTACGACATGATCGAACTTGATCTTGATTTGAGCGCGATGGTGCTGGACGACCCCGAGGTCTACGACATGCTGTGCCGCGCGGACTCGGTGGGCGTGTTCCAGGTGGAGAGCCGCGCGCAGATGGCCACGCTGCCCAGGCTCAAGCCGCGCACGTTCTACGACCTGGTGATCGAGGTGGCGCTGATCCGGCCGGGCCCGATCCAGGGCGGGTCGGTGCACCCGTACATCCGGCGCAAGAACGGTAGGGAGAAGATCGAGTATCCGCACCCGCTGATGCGGAACGCGCTGGAGAAGACGCTCGGCGTGCCGCTGTTCCAGGAGCAGCTGATGCAGCTGGCGATCGACGTGGCCGGGTTCGACGCCGGCGAGGCCGACCAGCTGCGGCGCGCAATGGGCTCGAAGCGCTCAGCCGAGCGGATGGAACGGCTGAAGGCCCGGCTGTACGCGGGGATGGCCGAGCGCGGGATCGGTGGCGAACTGGCCGACGATCTCTACGTGAAGCTGTCCGCGTTCGCCAGCTTCGGCTTCCCGGAGAGCCACGCGATGAGCTTCGCCTATCTGGTGTACGCGAGCGCGTGGCTGAAGCGGTACCACCCGGCCGCGTTCTGCGCCGCGCTGCTGAACGCGCAGCCGATGGGCTTCTACTCGCCGCAGTCGCTGGTCGACGACGCGCGGCGGCACGGCGTGGAGGTGCGCCGGCCGGACATCAACCACAGCGGCGCGATGGCGGCGCTGGAGTCCACGCCGCGCACGGTCTGGGGCGGGGGCGGCCCGGGGGCGCCGCCGCACTCCTGGGGCCTGGGCGGCCCCGCGATACGTCTCGGGCTGTCCGGCGTGCGGTCGATCTCGCCCGAGGTGGCCACCGCGATCGAGGAGGAGCGCCGCCGCAACGGGCTCTATCTCGATATCGCGGACCTGTCGCGCCGGGTGGGCCTCAGCGCCGGGCATCTGGAGGCGCTGGCCACGGCGGACGCGTTCGCCGGGTTCGGGATGGATCGCCGCGCCGCGCTCTGGGCCGCCGGTGCCGCTGCGCAGGACCGGCCGGACCGGCTGCCGATGGGCGCGCCCGAGGCGCCACCGCTGCCCGGCATGGAAGCGGTCGACCGGCTCTACGCGGACGTCTGGGCCACCGGCCTGTCCCCGGAGAGCCACCCGGTGCGGTTCATCCGGGAGCGGCTGGCCGCGGCCGGTGCGGTGCCGATCGTGCGGCTCAAGCGGATCGACGCCGGCACCCGCGTGCTGGCCGGCGGCATCGTCACCCACCGGCAGCGTCCGGCGACCGCGGGTGGTGTCACGTTCATCAACCTGGAGGACGAGACCGGCATGCTCAACGTCACCTGCTCGCCGGGGCTGTGGGTGCGCTACCGGAAGGTGGCACGGACCAGTTCGGCGCTGCTCGTGCGCGGCGTCCTGGAGAAGGCCGAGGGCGTCATCAACCTGGTCGCGGACCGTCTGGAGGCGGTGGAGGCGCCGGTCTCACCGCCATCCCGGGATTTCCGTTAATCGACACATGCAACACAATCGCACTCTGAGCGGTCTATATAGGTGAGTGCACCTCATCCACCCACCTTCCGGGGGAGACCGCATGCGACGTGTAATCGCCGCGCTGTCCGTGTCCGCCGCGTTCGTCGCCGTGCTACCCAGCACGGCGACGGCCGCGCCAGCCGCAGTTCCGGTCCGGGCCACGGCCGGCCAGGCCGCACCGGCCGTCACGCTCATCACCGGTGACCGGGTCACCGTTCACCGGGGAGACCGGCTGGAGCTGACCCGCGGCGCCGGCCGCGAGCACATCCGCTTCGCCACCCGCACCGTCGACGGGCGCACCTCCGTCATCCCGTCCGACGCGGTGCCGCTGCTCGGCGCCGGCCGGCTCGACCCGCGGCTGTTCGACATCACCACGCTGATCGAGTTCGGCTACGACGACCGGCGCGCCGACCTGCCGCTGATCGTCGAGGGCGCGAGCCCGGCCGGTGCCCGCGCCGCGCGGGCGCTGCCCGGCGGCATGTCCGCGGTGCGCGCGGACCGGGCCGGCCAGACCTGGAAGTCGCTCACCGCGGGTGACCAGGGTGCGCGCCGCGGTGGCGGCAAGATCTGGCTGGACGGGCTCCGCCGGCCGTCGCTGGACGTGAGCGTGCCGCAGATCGGCGCACCGGCCGCGTGGCAGGCGGGCCTGGACGGCACCGGCACCACCGTGGCCGTGCTGGACACCGGCGTCGACGAGACCCACCCGGACCTGTCCGGCCAGGTCGCCGCGGCGCAGAACTTCATCGAGGACGAGGACGACCGGGACCTGGTCGGCCACGGCACCCACGTCGCCTCCACGATCGCCGGCACCGGCGCGGCCTCGGGCGGCCGCTACAAGGGTGTGGCGCCCGGCGCGAAGCTGCTGGACGGCAAGGTCTGCATGACGTTCGGCTGCCCGGAGTCGTCGATCCTGGCCGGCATGCAGTGGGCTGCCGAGCAGGGCGCCGACGTGGTCAACATGAGCCTCGGCGGCACGGACACGACCGCGGTCGACCCGCTGGAGCAGGCCGTGCAGACGCTCACCGAGGAGTACGGCACGCTCTTCGTGATCGCGGCCGGCAACGCCGGTGGTGACCGCACCGTCGGCAGCCCGGCCAGCGCGGACTCCGCGCTCGCGGTCGGCGCGGTGGACAAGACGGACGCGCTCGCGGACTTCTCCAGCCGTGGGCCGCGCACCGGCGACTCCGCGATCAAGCCGGAGATCACCGCGCCGGGCGTGGACATCATCGCGGCGAAGAGCGCGGACGGCTCGATCGGCGGTCCCGCACCGGTCGCCGGTTACACGTCGCTGTCCGGCACCTCGATGGCCACGCCGCACGTGGCCGGCGCGGCCGCGATCCTCGCCGGGCAGCACCCGGACTGGACCGCTGAGCTGCTCAAGTCCACGCTGATCGGGTCCGCGGAGCCGAACCCGGAGATCGCGGTGACCGCGCAGGGCGCCGGCCGGGTGGACGTGGCCCGCGCGATCACCCAGACCGTGACCGCGTCGCCGGCCGCGCTCAGCTTCGGCCTCCAGCTGTGGCCGCACGCGGACGACGAGGTGCGGACCGAGACGCTCGTCTACCGCAACGGCGGCACCGCGGCGATCACGCTGAACCTCGCGGTCACGCCGGTCGGCGGCGCGATCCCGGACGGGCTGGTCACGCTGTCCGCCACCACCGTGACCGTGCCGGCCGGCGGCACCGCGCCGGTGACCGTCACGGTCGACACGGCGCGGGAGATGCCGGACGGGTTCCACGGCGGCGAGATCACCGCCACCGCCGGCGACGTGGTGGTGCAGACGCCGTTCGGCGTGGACCGCGAGGTGGAGAGCTACGACGTCGACCTGAGCGTGCTGGACCGGACCGGCGCCGCCGCCACCAGCGGCGTGCTGATCTTCATCGCCGCGGACGGGCGGTCCGGCGTCGAGGTCGGGCTGCCGGCCACGGACGCGCGACTGCCGAAGGGCACCTACTCGGTCATCTCGCTGCTGTTCGAGGAGACCGGGGCCACCACGATGGCCACGCACGCGCGGTTCACGGTGGACGGCGCGGAGACGCTGACCATCGACGCGCGGCAGGCGAAGCCGATCTCGATCCGGGTGCCGGAGCGGCAGGCCGCGGAGACCGGCGTGGAACTCGTCGTGGCCGGGCCGGCCTACGGCTTCGGGCTCGGCGCGGACACGTTCGCGAACAACTACACGCTGGACCTCGGGCCGGACGAGCGGGTCGAGGGCTTCAACTCGCACATCGCCGCGTCGTTCGCGCGGAAGGACGCGAACGGCACGTTCGTGGACAGCCCGTACAGCTACTCGCTGTTCTACCTGACCGAGGGCGGGTTCTTCACCGGGTACGACCGCACCGTGCGGCAGCGTGAGCTGGCCACCGTGCGGGCCTCGCACGGGAAGCAGGCCGCCACCGCGGACGTCGGTGCGAAGGGGGCGTACCCGCTGCACCCGTCGACGTTCGGCGGCCTCTTCGTGCTGACGCCGTACTCCACGCTGCCGTTCGACCGTACCGAGTACTACAACGCGGACAGCGGCGTGGCGTGGATCCCGGTCTTCGCCGAGTCCACCGCGGGTGGCGAGACGCCCACGTTCCAGGAGTACGGCACGCAGACGATGTACAAGCCGGGCCGTACGGTGCGCGAGCAGTGGAACCGGGCCGTGTTCGGGCCCGCGTTCCCGGATTCGGGGTTCACGTTCGCCGGCCGGTTCCAGGACATCCTCTTCGCGGGCCCGGCGCTGTTCGGCGACGGCGCCGGCCGCGAGGGGTACACGCTGGCGGGCCTCGGCGACGTGTCGCTCGAGCTCTACCGGAACGGGCAGCTGATCGGTGAGGTCGCCGACACCTACGGCGAGTTCCAGGTGCCGCCGGAGAAGGCGGTCTACCGCCTGGACGCCACGGCCAGCCGCGGCACGCCGCACCGGCTCTCCACCTCCGTGGTCGCGAGCTGGACGTTCACCTCGGAGAACACGGCCGGGGACGTGATCGTGCCGCTGCCGCTCTCCGCGGTGGTGTTCACGCCGCCGGTCGACGCCACCAGCGTGGCGCCGAAGGGCCGGACGGTCTCCGTGCCGGTGACCGTGGACGCGCAGGAGGGGTCGGCTGCGGCGCGCAACCGGTCGCTGACCGTGGAGGCGTCGTTCGACGACGGCGTCACCTGGCAGCGGGTGCAGGTCCGGGACGGCGCCGCGCAGCTGCGGCACCCGAACCGGGCCGGTTTCGTCTCGCTGCGGGCCACCGCGGTCGACCGGGCCGGCAACGCGGTGACCGAGACGATCATCCGGGCGTACGAGATCCGCTGACACCGCGCGGTACGGGAGGGGGCGTGCCCCCTCCCGTACCGTGGCAGAAATCTTCATATGGGAATTTGTCACCGGAATGCGGGCAGGTGCGTCTATCGGGCGTGAGACTACACATTCGGCGAGCGATCGCCGCGCTGTCCGCGTCCACCGCGGCCGTCGCCCTGCTCCCGGGCACGGCGACGGCCTCCCCGCCTCCTCTCCAGGTCCACAATGGCCGGTCTGTCACGCTGATCACCGGTGACCGGGTCACGGTCCACCAGGGCTCGGTGGAGGTGCGGCGCGGCCCCGGCCGCGAGCACGTCCGGTTCGCCACCACCAGGCACGACGGGCGCGTGTCCGTCATCCCGTCGGACGCGGCGCCGCTGCTCGGCACCGGGCGGGTCGACCCGCGGCTGTTCGACGTGACCACGCTGATCGAGTTCGGCTACGACGACCGCCGCGCCGGGCTGCCGCTGATCGTGCGCGGCGGCACCGGCAACGCGCGGGCCGCGCGCGCACTGCCCGGCGGGATGTCCGCGATCGAGGCCGACCGCACCGGCGCCACCTGGAAGTCGCTGACCGGCGCCGCTGCCGCGCGCCGGGCCGGCAACCCGGAGATCTGGCTGGACGGCATCCGCACGCCCACGCTGACCGAGAGCGTGCCGCAGATCGGCGCACCGGCTGCCTGGCAGGCCGGACTGGACGGCACCGGTGCCACCGTCGCGGTGCTGGACACCGGCGTCGACGGCAACCACCCGGACCTGGCCGGGAAGGTGGCCGGCGCGCAGAACTTCACCGAGGGAGAGGAGGACGACGCCGACCATGTCGGCCACGGCACCCACGTCGCGTCCACGATCGCCGGCAAGCAGGGCGTCGCCCCCGGCGCGTCGCTGCTCAGCGGCAAGGTCTGCGTGACGTTCGGCTGCAGCGACTCATGGATCCTGGCCGGCATGCAGTGGGCGGCCGAGCAGGGCGCGGACGTGGTCAACATGAGCCTCGGAGGCCGGGACACACCCGGCCTCGACCCGCTCGAGGAGGCCGTGCAGACGCTCACCGAGGAGTACGGCACGCTCTTCGTGATCGCGGCCGGCAACTCCGGTGAGCTGGGCGACCAGACCGTGGAGAGCCCGGGCAGCGCGGACGCGGCGCTGACCGTCGGTGCGGTGGACAAGCGGGAGAACCTCGCGGTCTTCTCCAGCCGGGGCCCGCGCCGGGGCGACTTCGCGATCAAGCCGGAGATCACCGCGCCGGGCGTGGACATCGTCGCGGCCGAGGCCGGGACGACCGGGCACGTCGGCATGTCCGGCACGTCGATGGCCACCCCGCACGTGGCCGGTGCCGCCGCGATCCTGGCCGGGCAGCACGACGACTGGACGGCCGAACGGCTCAAGGCCACGCTGGTCGGCTCCGCGAAGCCGAACCCGGAGATCCCGGTCGGCGCGCAGGGCGCCGGCCGGGTGGACGTGGCGCGCGCGATCACCCAGACCGTGTCCGCGTCGCCGGCCACGCTGAACTACGGCCGGCAGCGGTGGCCGCACTCCGACGACGCGCCGGCCGCACAGACGCTCACGTACCGTAATTCGGGCACCTCGGCTCTTGATCTTGATCTGTCCGTGTCGGACACGCCGTCCGGGCTGATCACGCTGTCGGCCGCCACCGTGACCGTGCCGGCCGGCGGCACCGCGACCGTGACCGTCACCGCGGACACCAGCGCGGAGATGGCCGACCGGTTCTACGCCGGGCACGTCACGGCCACGGCCGGTGACCTGGTGGTGCGCACGCCGTTCGGCGTGGACCGCGAGGTGGAGAGCTACGACATGACGCTCGACGTGCGTGACCGGGCCGGTGCGCCGGCCGCGGACGGGTACCTCACACTCGCCGACCTGGACAAACGGACCGCGCAGGAGTACCCCCTGCCGATCACCGAGCCTGTGCGCCTGCCCAAGGGCCGGTACGCGCTCACCGCGACGATCAACGGCGCGGCGGACACCACGTTCGGCGCGCACCCGCTGCTCGACGTGCGCGAGACAGGGACGGTGACGATCGACGCGCGGGCCGCCGAGCCGGTGTCGGTGACCGTGCCGAACCCGGCGGCCGAGGCCGCGCTGGCCGAGGCCGGGGCGGAATGGCGGGAGGGGTACGGCGCCTCCGTGGACGCGGGCAGCTTCGCGGCGCTGTACAGCTTCAACATCGCGCCGAAGGTCTCCTACGACGGCTTCCACGCGGTCGTCCACGGCAGCTTCGCGAAGCGGCACGCGGACGGCTCGTTCACGGACAGCCCGTTCTCCTACGACGTGCAGTACCTGATCGAGGACACCATGATCACCGGCTACCGGCACGCGGTCCGGCAGTCCGAGCTGGCCACGGTCACGGCCCGGCACGCGCGGCACGGCACCGGCGCGGACGCGGCGGTCAAGGGCGCGTCACCGCGGCACGACGCGGTCTCCGGCAGCTTCACCACCTCCCAGGAATACCGGACGCTGCCGTTCACCCGGACCGAGTTCTACAACGCGGACCACGGCGTACGGTGGGGGTCGTTCTTCCAGGAGGCCGTCGTGGAGGACGGCTTCGTCAGCCCGTACTACCTGCAGTTCGGACCGCCGGTCGGGTACCGGCCGGGCCGTACCGTCACGGAGCAGTTCAACAAGGCAGTGTTCGGCCCGTCCTTCCCGGACATGGGGTTCCCGCAGACCGGCAGGCAGGGCGACGACATGTTCATCGCCCCGCCGATGTACGGCGACGGCGCGGGCCGCGAGGGCTACTCGGCCGTGCGCACCGCGTCGAAGACCACGCTCTACCGCAACGGTGAGCTGGTCGGCTCGGTGGACGACACCGGCGGCTCGTTCACGGTGCCGCCGGACGCGGCCGACTACCGCGTGGAGATCACCAGCACGCTCGGCACGCCGGGCCGGCTCTCCACGTCGCAGGCCGCGACCTGGACGTTCCCGTCCGCGCACACGGACCCGGCCGGCTTCACGGCGCTGCCCATGTCCGCGGTGGTGTTCACCCCGGCGGTGAACGACGAGAGCGTGGCGCCGAAGGGCCGGGCGTTCGCGGTGCCGGTGCGGGTCGACCGGCAGGAGGGCTCGGCCGCGGCCCCGAACCGGTCGCTGACCGTGGAGGCGTCGTTCGACGACGGGAGGACGTGGGCACGGGTGCCGGTGCGGGACGGCGCCGTGCAGCTGCGGCACCCGGACCGGGCCGGTTTCGTCTCGCTTCGGGCGGTCGCGGTCGACCAGGCCGGTAACACGGTCAGCCAGACCATGATCCGGGCGTACGAGATCCGCTGATGTCCGGTGCGGGGGAGGGCCGGCCCGGCCCTCCCCCGCCGTTCAGAGCTGCCGCCGGACGTCCATCAGCGCGAAGCCGAGCAGGTTCAGGCCGCGCCAGGTGTGCGGGTCCTGTGCGCGCGGGTCGTCCGCGGCGAGGCCGATGCCCCAGACCCGGTCCAGCGGGCTGGCCTCGACCAGGACGCGGTCCTTCGTGCCGGTCAGGTAGTCGCCCATGGCCGGGTGCTGCCGGAACTTGGCGAGGTTCCCGTCGACGACGATGCCGTAGCGCGCGTCCAGCCAGGCCTGCTCGGCGAAGCCGCGCACCTGGCGGCCGAGATCCTTGGCCTGCTTCGGATGCGTGGCGTCCAGCACCCGGGCCGCGGTCCGCTCGTCACCGAACAGCATCGCCTTGCGCCACATCATGTAATGCTCGGCCGTCGCGAACCGCACGTCACCCACGGTGAACGGCGACGGCGCCCACTGACTCAGGCACTCGGCCCCGTCCCGGCGCGGCTGATGCCCCCAGAAGAACACGTACTTCACCCGCTCCCCGGCGGCCGTACGACGCTTCAGCTCCTCGATCACACGATCATTCTGCGCGTACCGTCGAACCGTTTCTGTGCACGAGCCGGTCCAGGCCCAGCAGAAGCACCGCGAGGATCGCGAACTCGAGCGCGAGGATGCCGAACTGCTGGGCGACCCAGCCGTAGCCGTTGGCCGTGGGGTCGAGGAAGAAGTACGGGTACGGGGTGGGGTAGGCGGGGTAGACGAACGCGCGGAACTCGGCGAAGAGACCGTAGCCGAGCGGGAAGAGCAGCCAGAGCGGGAGCTGGGACCACGGGGTGGCGCGGAACGGGCGGACCAGCAGCCAGTCGGCCAGGGCCAGCGCGGGGACCAGGTAGTGCAGCGCGAAGGCGCACCACTCGCGGATCAGGTCGTCGCCGGTGACCAGCGCGGGGAACGGGTTCGCGCCGTTGTTGAGCAGGAAGTGCGCGACCAGGCCGGTGATCGCCAGCCAGTAGACGACCGGGCCGCGCAGGCGGGGAGCGGGTGACGTCACCGTGCGCGTGGTGATCATGCGGTGGACGGCCCACACGTAGTAGCCGAGCGCGAGCAGGTTGCTCTGCACGGTGAAGTAGGTGAGCGAGTTCTCCATGAAGAACAGGCCGTACGCCGCCGCCAGGACGATCGTCACACGCAGCCACAGCTCGGGGCGTATCCAGAGGGTCATCACCGCCGCCTTCCCGGATCACGGTGGTACGCACGGTAGATCAGCCGTCGGGAGGAGGCCATCGGGGGCGGTCGTGATCACATAATGTGGCGATGAGTGGGATGCAGATCGGCGACGCGCACGGTGTCGCGCTGGTGGGACGCGTCATCGAATCGGTCCGGGCGGATCCGGGGCGGTCGATGCTGAGCTACCGTACGGTGCCGTGGGTGGCGGGCGGCGCACCGCGGCCGGTGACGGATCCGCTGACGTTCCCGTCCGGGCGGCCGCTGTCGCCGAGCCTGCGGGCGTGGCTGGCGTTCGACGCGAGCCTGATGGAGCGCAACGACTGGTTCGACGAGGACGGCGGGCTCGCGCCGCGGACCCTCGCGGAGTTGGCCGGCGACGAGCTGGGCGAGCCGTGGGGTTCGCTGTTCGCGCCGATCGCGGACCGGTTCCCGGAGTGCTTCCTGCTGCCGGGCGGCTCGGACTCGCGGCGGGTGCTGGTGGTGACGGAGCCGGACGCGGCCGGTGAGTACCCGGTTCTCGCGGTCGACGTGGACGATCTGCCGTGCGCGGTGCTGATGTACCCGGGGTTCGACGTCTACCTGGCCGCGACCGCGGAACTGGTGCCGGTACCGGCCGGCCGCGGATACGACGTGTTCCGGAACGACCCGGTGTACGGCACGCGCATGCGGGAGCACGCCAAGCGGCTGTTCGGCGGCGGGACGTCGATCGACTATCCGTTCGACTGAGCGCTGAGCCGGGTCGCGGCGGCGGTCAGCGCGTGCCGGGCGCGCTGCTCCGTGCGCAGCACCATCTCCGCGTCCGTCGGCGTGCGGCCGGGCTCGCCGGAGACCACGTCGTGCGCCTCACGGACCGCGGTGAGCAGCGTGGCCACCCGGCGCGCGGCCGGCAGCGGGTCGGTGGCCGGGTCGGCCAGGCGGTCGCGCAGCTCGCCGACCGCGGTGCGGCAGGCCGCGGTGACGGACTCCAGATGGCGTACGGCCGCGCGGTTGCGGATCAGCACGGCGCAGAGCAGCCCGATCACGGCGCCGAGGACGGTCTGCAGCAGCCGGTCGCGGACCGGCGCACCGGCCGGCGCCGGGTGGGCCAGCTCGCCGACCAGGACCGCCAGCGGCGTGACCGCCAGCATCGCCAGCCCGTAGTTGCGGACCACCAGCAGCTCGGCCACCACCTGCAGCAGCACGATCGCGGCGACCAGCGACCACTGGCCGGGCAGCAGCAGGACCGCACCGGCGGCCAGCACCACGCCCAGCACGGTGCCGACCGCGCGCTGCATGGTGCGGTGCACGGAACCGAGCAGGTTCGGCGTCTGCAGCACGGCGACGGCGGAGACCGCGGCCCAGTAGGCGTGGCCGAGCCCGGCGTCCCGGGTCAGCAGCACGGCGAGCGCACCGGCCAGCAGCGCGCCCAGCATCACCCGCGCGGCGACCGGGATCGCCGGGCCGCCGAGCCAGGTCTTGCCCGGGTCGGCCGGGTCGGGGCGCAGGAAGTGCGGGCGGCGACTCAGCTCCGCGGCCAGATGCCGCCCGGCGATCTCCGCGATCTCGGCGCGGCTGCGGCGGATCCGCGGGATCGGCCCGGTGCGGCCCACCCGGGCGGCGAGCGCCCGCAGTTCGGCCCAGTCGACCGGTGCCGGAACGCTGTCGGCCGGCGGCACCGACGCGTCCGCCGGATCCGGCTGGTCTGTCGGATCCACGTGATCCGCCGGCGCGTCGACCCGGGCCGGCCGGCTCGCCGTGGTGTCCGCCTGATCCGTGTGGTTCGCCGGCACTCCGGCCCGGCCCGGCCGGTTCCGGGCGTTATCGGAGGTGCCGCTGTGGTCCGTACCCTCGGCGCGGGTGTGTGATCCGGCCCCGCCAGGGGCCCAGGACGGTGCGCGGCGGGCGGCCTCGCCCCGCACGTGCACCGACCCGAACGCGCTCTCCGCGTGCGCGACGAGTGCCTCCAGGTCCGCGATCAGCGCACCCCGCGCTCCGGCCGGCGGCCGGGCCGGAAGCGCGCGCCAGGCCCGTTCCACCGCGACCGCCGCGCGATGCCGCAGCACCAGCCCGGACGTGCGCGGCGCGACGTCCTCCAGTGCCGCGACCGCCCGCAGCGCCCGGGCCACCGCCAGACGCCGGGGCGCGTCCCGGTCGATCACCGCGCCGGCCATCGCGACCAGCCACGCCCAGGCCGCCGCGCCGGCCGCGAGCGCCGCGTTGCGCCCGACCGCACCGGCGGTGGCCGGCAGCGCGCTCGCCACCGCCGCCGCGAACGCGAACATCAGTCCGGCCGGCGGCCCGACCCGGTAGGCCGTGCAGAGCCAGGTCGCGACGCCGCCGGTCAGCGCCACCACCACGATCGGCGCAACGCCACCGAGCACGGCCGCGACCGTCCCGGCGGTGACGGCCGCGACCAGGCCGGCCGCGATCAGCGCGAGCTGCCGGGCCCGCGGCCGGTACAGCTCGTCCCGCGCGTAGAGCGCGGCGAACGACCCGAACGCCGCCGTCGCCGCCCATGCCGGCTCGCCGAGCGCGACCAGCACGACCACCGGTACGGCCACCGCCAGCCCGGCCCGGAACGCGAACGCCCACGCCGCATCCGCCGCCCGCAGCCGCGCCGATTCCCGCAGCACCGCACCGACCGGACTCACGGGGGACGTCACGGCAGCTCCGGACGGTTCTTCAGCGACACCGGGCCAGCCTAGCCAGGACGTCGTCGCCGGCCGCACCGCCTGCCGCCGGGACGATCACTCTTCGGGTTCGGACAGTTCCTCGAACAGCGTCAGCTGGAGGCCGGCGGGGCCGGAGAGACGGGCGTTCAGGGAATTCCACGGGGTGATCGTGGGTGGTGCGATCAGCTCGGCGCCGGCGTCGGTCAGCGTGGTGGTCGTGGTGGTGGTGTCGGTTACCTCGAAGGCGACCCGGATGTGGCCGGCCACCCGCCGGCCGACCTCGACCTCGTCGATGTACGCCGCGTGGCCCGGATCGATGATCTCCAGTGTGGCGCGGCCCGCGTCCAGGATGGTCACGTGGCCGTCGGGGGAGGAGAACGCGGCCTGTTCGGGCAGGCCCAGCGTGTCCCGGTAGAAGCGGAGCGCCGCCTGGTAGTCGGATGCGGTGACGACGAGACGGAGCTGGCGCACGGGCTGTCGGTCGGTCATCGGGCCACAGTATTCGTGCCCTAGGCTCGGTGAGGTGGAGCGCACACCGACGATCACACCTCGCACCGCCGCCGTCTGGGAGGCGCTGCGCCGTGAGCTGGGCCGGGCCGACGGCCGCGAGCTGACCGTGCTGGACGTGGGCGGTGGCACCGGCGGGTTCGCGGTGCCGCTGGCCGAGCTGGGCCACCGGGTGACCGTGGTGGACGCGAGCCCGGATGCGCTGGCCACGCTGGTCCGCCGGGCCACCGACGCGGGCGTGGCCGACCGGGTGCGCGCGGTGCAGGGCGACGGTGACGCGCTGGCGTCGCTGATCGCCGACGAGTCCGCCGACCTGGTGCTCTGTCACGCGGTGCTGGAGGTCGTCGACCAGCCGGCCGACGTGGTGGCCGCGGTCGCGGCGGCGCTGCGGCCGGGTGGCGCGGTGAGTCTGCTGGTCGCGGGCCGGGCCGCGGCCGTGCTGGCGCGTGCGATCAACGGTCATCTGGACGCGGCGGCTCGCGTGCTGGCCGACCCTTCCGGCTGCGCCGGCCCCAAGGACCAACTGCGCCGGCGGTACGACGCGGCGAGCGCGACCGCGCTGCTGGAGGCCGCGGGGCTGACGGTCGAGCAGATCCACGGGGTACGGGTCTTCGCCGACCTGCTGCCGGCCG
Organism: Catenuloplanes indicus; assembly: GCF_030813715.1. Taxonomy (NCBI): domain Bacteria; kingdom Bacillati; phylum Actinomycetota; class Actinomycetes; order Micromonosporales; family Micromonosporaceae; genus Catenuloplanes; species Catenuloplanes indicus. The sequence continues at coordinate 2,808,783 of NZ_JAUSUZ010000001.1, read as the reverse complement.
CGGTCGCGGAGGCGGACCCGCAGGCGCTGCTCGACCTGGAGCTGGCCGCGGCCGCGCACGCGCCGTACCGGGATCTCGCGGCCCAGCTGCACCTCTTCGCGCGGAAATGACCGGCCCGCTCGGCGTGGTCCGGCCCGCCTACGGCCGGGCCAGCCTCGCGGACGTGCTGCCGTCCGCGCTCGCGGTGCTGGGCGTGCCGGGCACGCCGGACCGGCTCGCTCTCCAGGACCAGCTTCCGGGGGTACGCCGGGTCGCCGTGCTTCTGGTCGACGGCTTCGGCACGTTCCAGCTCCCGGCCGCGTCCGCGATCGGCGGCACGATCGCGGACCTGAGCACCGGGCGTCTCGGCCGGCACACCCAGCTGACCTCGGGTTTCCCGTCGACGACCCCGGCCAGCCTGGTCACGCTCGGCACCGGCACGCCGCCCGGGGAGCACGGCGTGCTCGGCATCTCGCTGCACGTACCCGGGACCGATCGGGTGTTGCAGGTGCTGCGCTGGGAGGACGACCCGGACCCGGCGACGTTCGCGCCGGTGCCGACGCAGCTGGAGCGCGCGGCCGCGGCCGGGGTGCGGGTGACGTCGGTGACCCGGCCGGAGTTCCGGGGCTCGGGCCTGACCACGGCCGCGAACCGGGGTGGCGTGTTCCGCGGCGCGGCTGAGGTGGACGAGCTGGTCACCGAGATCCTCGGCGCGCTCTCCGGCGACGAGCCGCCGGTGCTGGTCTCCGGCTACTTCGCGGACCTGGACAAGGCCGGTCACCGGCACGGGCTGACGTCACCGGAGTGGGCCGCCGCGGCCGTGGACGTGGACGCGCTGATCACCCGCCTGGCCGACGGCCTGCCGGACGACGCGGCGCTGCTGGTCACCGCGGACCACGGCCAGATCGACGTGCCGCCGGACCGCCGGTACGACCTGGACGCCGACCCGCGCCTGTCCGCCGGTGTGCGATACGTGGCCGGTGAGCCCCGCGTCCGCTACCTGCACGTGGAGCCGGGCGCGGCGGCCGACGTGATCGCGGCCTGGCGCGCGGTGCTCGGCTCGGACGCGGACGTGGTGTCCCGGGCCGAGGCGGTCGCGGACGGGTGGTTCGGCCCGGTGACCGAGCCGCACCTGGCCCGGGTCGGCGACGTGGTGGTGACGATGCGGGACGTCGCCGTGGTGCTGGCCACCGCGCATGAGCCGCGCGTGATCGCGGACCTGATCGCGTTCCACGGCGCGAACACCGCGGCGGAGATGTCCGTCCCGCTCTTCGTGATCACGAAGAAGTAGGGGCCGGGCGAATCGCCCGGCCCCCGGTGAGAGACGTCAGTGCGTCATCGACGGCGGGGCGGGCGTGGTGTTGCCCTCCTCGGCCAGGCGGTCCAGGCCGCTCGTCGTCTTCAGCGGCACCTCCTTGATGAAGATCACCGTGAGCAGCGTCAGCACCGCGAACGGGACCGCGACCAGGAACAGGTCGCCGATCGCGTCGCCGTACGCGTTCTGGATGACCGTCACCAGCTGCGGCGGGAGCGTGGAGAGGTCCGGCACCGCGCTGTGCCCGCCACCGCCGGGCGCGGCCGCCGCGGCCGGGCCGAGCGCGTCCTCCATGTTCGCGGTCACCCGGTTCGCCAGGATCGCGCCGAGCACGCTGACGCCGACCGAGCCGCCGAGGCTGCGGAAGAACGAGATCACCGACGTCGCGGCGCCGAGCTCGTGCGCGGGCACGTCGTTCTGCGCGGCGAGCACCAGGTTCTGCATGAGCAGGCCGACGCCGATGCCGAGCACGGCCATCTCCGCGCCGAGCACCCACAGGCTGGTGTCCGCGCCGATCGTGCTGAGCAGCCCGAGGCCGGCGATCATGATGATGGCGCCGGCGACCAGGTACATCTTCCACTTGCCGGTCTTCGTGATCATCGCGCCCGCGATCGTGGACGAGATCATCAGCCCGAAGATCATCGGCAGACTGAGCAGGCCGGCCTCGGTCGGCGACTTGCCGAGCGAGAGCTGGAAGTACTGCGACAGGAAGACCGTGCTGCCGAACATCGCGACGCCGACCAGCAGGCTGCCGAGCGTGGCCAGGCTGACCGTGCGGGACCGGAAGATGCCCAGCGGGATGATCGGTTCGGCGACCCTGGCCTCCACCACCAGCGCCAGCGCGATCAGCGCCAGGCCGCCGGTGACCAGGCCCGCGGTCCACGCGGACAGCCACTCGAAGTTGTTACCGGCCAGCGTGACCCAGATGAGCAGCGTGGAGACGCCCGCCATGATCAGGAATGCGCCGAGGTAGTCGACCTTGACCTGGCGGCCGATCGTGGGCAGCCGCAGCGTCTTCTGCAGCAGGAAGATCGCCAGCAGCGCGAACGGCACGCCGAAGTAGAACGTCCAGCGCCAGCCCAGCCAGTCCGTGTCGACCAGCAGGCCGCCGATCAGTGGACCGGCGACCGTGCCGGTGGCGAAGACCGCGCCGAAGATGCCGGAGTAGCGGCCCAGCTCACGCGGCGGGATGATCGCGGCCATCACGACCTGGACCAGCGCGGTCAGGCCACCGGCGCCGATGCCCTGCACGACCCGGCTGGCGATCAGCACCTCGGGGTTCGGTGCGAAGCCGGCCAGCAGCGAGCCGGCCACGAACAGGCCCAGGCTCGCCTGGATCAGCAGTTTCTGGTTGTAGAGGTCGGCGAGCTTGCCCCAGAGCGGGACGGTCGCGGTCATCGCGAGCAGCTCCGCGGTGACCACCCAGGTGTAGACGGACTGACCGCCGCCGAGGTCGGAGATGACCCGCGGCAGCGCGTTGGCCACCACCGTCGAGGCGAGGATCGAGACGAAGATGCCCATCATCAGGCCGGTGAGGGCCTCGTTGATCTGGCGCTTCGTCATGCGCGGGGCGGGCACGTCGCCGGTCTTGGCGACCGGCCCCGGTGGGGCGGTGGTCATGAATTCTCCAGGGGCGGAATCGAGTGGCAGACCGCGGCGTCGAGGTCGGCGATGGTGATCGGGGGTTCGGTGATCGGGGTGTGACCGGCGGCGCGCAGGCCGTCCAGCGTGATCCGCAGCTGGCGCCGCCACAGGCCCGGGCGGCCGGCCTCGGTGAGTTCGATGATCTTGCCGATCGCCATCATGGTGAGCGCGATGTCCGCCTCGCCCACGTCCGGCCGCAGCTCCCCGGCCGCGTGCGCGCGGTCGAGCAGCAGGTTGATCACCTCGCTCATCCGGGACCGGCAGTCGTCCAGCAACGACGTGGTGGCCAGCACGCGGAACACGCCGTCCATCAGCGCGCGGTCCGCGTTCTGCCGGGCCAGCGCGTCCTCCAGGAACGCGGCCAGCCCGGCCCAGGGCTCGCTCGCCCGCGCGGCCTGTAGCGCCTCGTCCATCCAGGCGTCGAAGTCGGCCTTGATCACGGCACCGAGCAGCTGGTCCTTCGTGGCGAAGTGCCGGTAGAGCGTGCCCATGCCGACGCCGGCGGCGCGGGCGATCTCCCGCACGTCGACGTTGGCACCACGCTCGGCGAACGCCGCGGAGGCCGCGGACAGGATCTGCTCGCGGTTGCGCACGGCGTCCCGGCGCAGCGGCCGGGTGGTCGGGACGGTCACGCGAGAACGGTAGCCGCCTACCGGAGCAAGCGCTCCGCATTTTTGAGTGAACCGGAGCACATGCTCCGTTCCGCGGTGCCGCAGAATGTCAGGGGGTGGGGATAGCGTGTCGCCCATGGGGCGAAGTCAGGCCGTGGGCCGGGAGCGGGACCCGCGTTTCGGTGCGGACGCGGACGACACCGGCTGCCCGATCCTGCACGTCGACATGGACGCGTTCTACCCGTCCGTGGAGATCCGCCGGCGTCCCGCGCTGCGCGGCCAGCCGGTGATCGTCGGCGGCCTCGGCAACCGCGGCGTGGTCAGCTCCGCCAGCTACGAGGCCCGCGAGTTCGGCGTGCGCAGCGCGATGCCGATGGCCCGCGCGCGTGCGCTCTGCCCGCATGCGGTGTTCCTGTCACCCGACTTCGAGGCATATACCGCCGCCTCCCGCGCCGTCATGCAGATCCTGCGCGACACGACGCCGCTGGTCGAGCCGCTGTCGCTGGACGAGGCGTTCCTCGACGTCGGCGGCGCCCGGCGGCTGCTCGGCCGCCCGGCGGAGATCGCCGCGAAGATCCGCGCCCGGGTCGCCGGTGAGCTCGGGCTGACCTGCACGGTCGGCGTCGCGCCGACGAAGTTCCTGGCCAAGCTCGGCTCCACCCGGGGCAAGCCGGACGGTCTGATGGTCATCCCGTCCGCGCTGGTGCTGGAGTTCCTGCACCCGCTGCCCGTCGCCGCGCTCTGGGGCGTGGGGGAGCGGTCCGCGGAGACACTGCAAAGACTCGGCCTGCGTACGGTCGGGGATCTCGCACATGCGCCGGTCTCGCTGCTCCGCTCCGGGGTCGGTGAGGCCGCCGCCGCCCACCTGCACGAGCTGTCCTGGGGGCGGGACCCGCGCGGCGTGCAGCCCGAACACGTGGACAAGTCGATCGGGGCCGAGGTGACGTTCGACACTGATCTCGTCGACCCGGACGGGATCCGGCGGACGCTGCTGGAACTCTCCGGCAAGGTCGCGTCGCGGCTGCGCGCGGCCGGGCACGCGGGCCGGACCGTCTCCATCAAGATCCGCCGCGCCGACTTCCAGACGCTCAGCCGCTCCCGGACGATCACCTCACCGACGGACGTCGCCCGGGAAATCTTCGATACCGCATGGGCGCTTTACGCTGCTATGCCGCATACCGGGCCGCTCCGGCTGATCGGCGTGCGCGTCGAAGGCCTGGTCGACGGCGCGTCCGCGGCCCGGCAGCCGGAGCTGGGTGCACCCGAGCACGGGTGGCGAGAGGCCGAGACCGCGATCGATGCGGTCGCGGCCCGGTTCGGCGGCGCGGTGATCCGCCCGGCCAGTCTTCTCGGCGGCCCGGATCAGCGACGGCCGGAAAATCCCTCCCGACCGTGAGTCGTCCCGCTTTCCGCATCGCGACACCCCTCGTAGACTGGCGGGTAAGCAGCCCTGCCGGGCTGCCACGGTCTGTCGGCCCACCCCGGGCCGGCACAGCTGACCGGGGAGGAGTGCCGTGCCGCTCTCGGAGCACGAGCAGCGGCTGTTCGATCAGATCGAGCGGTCGCTGGCCGAGGACCCGAAATTCGCCTCGGCGGTGCGCGCCAGCGATCCGCGCTTTCAGGCGCGACGTCGTCTGATCGTCGCCGCTGTCGCGATCATCGCCGGGCTCGCTTTGCTTGTCTATGGTGCGGTGAGCAAAGTTCCGCTGCTCGGCGTGGCCGGTTTTGTGGTCATGCTCGGTGCCGCGGCGTTCGCCATGACGTCGTACCGTAAGTCGCAATCGCCCGATCTGCACGTCGTCGGCGGCACCGCCAGCCGGCGCACCAGACAACGACGCCTGTCGTTCATCGACCGGCTGGAGGAGCGCTGGCGTCAGCGCCCCGAGGGGCATCGCTGACCGACACCCGACGACGCCCACAGGCGACCGAAGACCGGGCCGGTGCGAACCGGCCCGGACGCCTGTCCGGGCGCTTCCGCGTGGGTGGATCCGGCGGTCTGCCGGCGTGAGCGGGCCGCTCGGCATCGGCACGCCCGCGTTCATCGTGGCATGTTCGCGTGTCGGCGTCGTGCTGCGTGCATCGCCCGAACCGCTGCAACCACGCTGATCGCGGCACCTTGTTCCTGCTCGGCCTGCATGCGTTGCTTGGCCGTTCCGCCCGAAATTTCGGCATAAAAGCGTCTGGTCTATCGCGACATATCCGGTGCCCCAGCGTCCGGAGCCCGGCGCTCTCCGCGTTGGTTTCCGGGGCTTGGCGTTCGCCGCCTCGGTGTCCGGGGGCTTGGCGCTCCGCTGGTGCTTCGGTCCTGGTGCTTCGGTCCTGGCGCTCCTGGGCTATGTGCTTCGGGGCCTGGTGCTCCGCGTCCTGGTGCTCCGCGTCCTGGTGCTCCGCGTCCTGGTGTTTCGGTCCTGGGGCTCAGGCTCCCGGTGTTCGGTCTCCAGCGTCCGATATCGGAAATGCTGCCGTATAGCCTGACAATCGTTGGCTCGCGCCGCAAACCGGCGGCCAATCAGGTTGATGGCCGTGCGGGCCGGCCGATGATGGTGCGGCCGGCGGCCGACCGGGCAGGTCGATGAGCGCGGCCGGCGGCCGACCGGGCAGAGCGTGTGGCCGGCCAGCCGGTGAAACCGGCGGTCTGGCAGGCTGAGCCACCGCGCAGGTCAGCCAGCGAGACCGGCGGCCCACCTGACCCAGGCGCCCATGCGGGCCGACCAAGCAGGACCGGCGGCCGGCTTCGCAGGCGGCGGCCCGCTTGCGCAGCGGACGCCCGTCACCGGGCGGCTCGAAATGGTGCCGCGTGGTGGCCGCGTCGCGAGTGCGGGTGTGGCCAAGGAGCCCTTGTCGTACCCTCTGTGGAATTTTCGTGGTTCCAGCGCCGGGCGTCGGGATCATCGTGGCGGACGGGGGCGTATCGCGGCTGACGGGCGGCTGAAGTTCCGGATACGAAAGAGGGCCCGAGCCGAACAGACCCGGGCCCTCTTTCGCGGTCGCTCAGCGAGAGCGGACGAGCAGCCGGCGTGGGCTGAGCCGCAGGGCGGCGTCGCGCCAGCGGCCGAAGAGCGCGACCACGGCGGCGTACCGGTCGCCGATCGCGGTCTTCCAGTGGCGCAGCACGGAGGGTGGCATCAGGACGGCCTGTAGGCGTACCCGTCGGCCCGCGTGCACGGACAGGCCCTGCCGCAGCTGGGCCAGTGCGCCGCCCAGATCGCTGCCGGTCAGGGGCGTCCGGGCGTAGCGGGCGTGTTCCTCCGCGCTGCCGAGCACGGCGGCGGCCGAGGCGGCCTCCGGGGACAGCGACTCGCTGCGGGTCAGCCGGTCGACCGTGTTGCGTGGTGTCTCGGCCGGGTTCACCTCGACCCGGAAGTCGATCATGGTGTCCAGCATCTCCGCCCAGGCCGCGTGCGCGTCCTGCCGGGACTTCTCCAGCTCCGGCGACGGGCCGAGGATCGACATCCGGCCCGGTTCCGGCTCGCCGGCGGTGGCAGCCGCGACCGTGGCCGCGGACGCCGGTGCGGAGCGCCGGCGGCGGGTGGACGAGCGGAGTACCGCCGGCACCGCGAGCAGCGCCAGCAGCACGATCACGGCCGCGGCCGTGTACCAGGGCCAGCGCGGGCCCTGCGGCGTGATCGGCGCGGCGCCGGGGACCTGCTCGTCGGTGTCCCGGTCGCCGCGCTCGCCCGGCCCGGTGCTCGACGCGGGACCGGCGGACGTGCTGGTGGCCGGCGCGGCGGACGCGGTCGGCGCCTCGGTGGCGTCCACGTCCGGTGCCCAGTCGCCGCGCGCCGCTCCGGCCACGCCGGAGGCGGGTGTGGCGTCGAACGGCACCCAGCCGAAGCCCTCGAAGTACACCTCGGTCCAGGCGTGCAGGTTCTGGTTCGTCAGCGTGTACGTGCCCGGCTCGGACGACTCCGAGCCCCGGGTGAACCCGAACGCGACCCGGGCCGGGATGCCCGCCTCGCGCACCAGCCAGGCGAGCGCGGTGGCGTACTGCTGGCAGTAGCCGGTCTTGTTGTTCAGGAAATCCAGCAGGTCGGAGCCGGTCGAGCCGGTCTCGGTCTGCACGCTGTAGGAGAAGCCGTTCTCCTTGGCGAAGTACTCGTAGAGCGCGCGCACCGCGTCGTACTGGTTCGTCGCGCCCTCGGTCCGGTCGTCGACGATGCGCTCCACCGCGGCCTGCTGGTCCGCGGTGAGATCCGGCCGCTGCGTGTACTGCTGCCGGATCGTGTTCTCCGGCGCGAGGCCGGGCGCCTGGCGCAGCGCGTCCGCGGTGTACTCCGCCGCGATGTACGTGAACGAGTACTCCGCCTCCTCGGCCGTGCGCCGGTTGGAGTAGACGATCTGCAGCGACGGGTCGTAGAACCAGGCCGAGTCGATGTTCGCGATGGTCGTGGTGTTCGCGTAGACCGGCAGCATCGGCATCTCGAACCGGTCGGTGACCCGCACGCTCGCCGAGTACGTGTTCTGCGGCAGCCGGGAGCCGGCCACCGGAGGCGCCTGGATCTCCGTGTTCGCCGGCCGGCCGTTCGGCGCCTGGTTGCGGAAGCCCTCCGGCGTCAGGTTGTCCGCCACGCCGAACCGCAGGTAGTACGGGTTCGGGTCGTTCGTGGTGACGGTCAGGTAGGGCACCGTCTCGGTGCTCTGCAACTGGCCGCTGAGCGCGGAGAACAGGTCGACCTTGCCCGCGCTGCCGGCGCCACCGAGGCCGTCGCCCGGGCCCGCACCGGTGGTCTGGGTCAGTCTGGTGAGCAGGCCGCTGCTGAACGTCGGTACGGCCAGCGGGATCGCCACGGCCGCGACCACGCCCACCACCGCGAGCCGGCGACCGGCCGCGGCCAGCGGGGACGGCGCCCAGACGTCCACGTCCCGGCCGTCGCCGGTGAACCGGCGGCCGAACCGCCGGACCCGCTCCACGTTGTCCGCGACCAGCAGCCACAGGTAGCCGACCGCGCCGATCACGAACGGCAGCGTGGGGACGCTCTCCGGGTAGATCGCGACCGGCACCGAGTAGATCGCCAGCATCGGCAGACCGGCCAGCGCCGGCCGGCGCAGACCGACCGTGAGCAGGTCGACCACGATCGCGACGCCGCCGACGCCGAGCACGGTGAAGAACAGCAGGCCGTCGCGGTCCGGCACCGGGATGCCGTACCCGCGCATGTCCTCCACGGCCTGGGTGCTGAGCGCGCCGAAGTGCGTGAACGTCTCCGGCGAGGGCAGCAGGCCGAGGAACTCGTCGCCGCTGCGGAACAGCCACGTGGTGACCAGCAGCAGGCCGGCCGCCATCGCCAGCGCCTGCACCCAGACCGGTGCGCGCAGCGATCGGGCCGCCGTGGCCGCGCCGCACACCACGCCGACCGCGATGATGCACTGGATCAGCCAGGTCCAGGACGCGTAGATGGTGGAGATCGGTGCGGCGGCCATCATCGTCGCCGCCGCGGCCACCAGTCCGAGTCGTCGCCGACCGCTCATCGCCGTCCTCCCGCCACGGTCTCGGCCATCGTCGCCCGGAAGGCGAAGCCCTGCGTGCCGCGGCCGATCTGCGGCCACAGCCCGGCGAGCTTGGCGCCGTGGTTCACGCCGACCACCCGCCAGCCGCTGCGGGTCAGGCTGAGCGCGGCGGAGTTCTGCGCCGTGTCCGCCTCGGCCCGTGCCTCCGGCGGCAGGTTCACCCAGGTGGAGCTGTCCACCAGGAAGCCGATGCAGGTGGCGTTGCTGCCCCGGAGCCGGGCCAGCACCTCCGCCTCACCGGCGGTCAGCGAGCCGAGCAGCGCGATGACCAGGCCGCCGTCGGAGCGGCCGCGTACGTTCTCGATCAGTGAGGCGATGTCGCCGGTCTGCGGCTTGACCTCGGCCAGATGGTCGAGCAGCACGCCGTCACCGGACGCCTCGGACGCGTCGATGTCCGCGCCCGCGCCGGTCACCAGGCGCAGCTTGTAGCCGGCCTGACGCAGGTGCAGCGCGATGCTGGCGGCCGCGGACACCGCGAACTCGAAGCTCGCGGTCGGGCCCTCGCCCCGGTACGCGCCGGCGCGCGTGTCCAGCACGACGGTGGCCCGGCTGTCCCACGGCTGCTCCTCGCGGCGGACCATCAGCTCGCCCTTGCGCGCGGTGGAGCGCCAGTGCACGCGGCGCAGATCGTCGCCGCGGCGGTACTCACGCGTGGCCGCGTCGTCCTCGCCGTGCACCGCGACGGACCGGGCGCGGCTCTCGCCGGTGCCCGCGTACTCCCCGGTCAGGCGCACCGCGGGCAGCGGGGTGACCTGCGGGATCACGGTGAGCCGGTCGGTGCTGGGGAACGCGCGGGTCAGTTCGCACAGGCCGAACGGGTCGGTGAGCCGCACGATCAGCGGGCCGACCTGGTAGCGGCCGCGCAGGTCGGCGCGCACGGTATAGCCGACCGAGCTGGCCTGGCCGGCCGCGAGCCGCTCCAGCACCACCCGGGGCCGGCTGCCCAGCGCGTACGGCAGCCGGTCCTCCAGCAGCAGCGTGCCGGTGGGCAGCCGGGACATGTTCTGCAGGCGCAGCACCACGCGGGCGTTGCCGCCGACCGGGGTGCGCTGTGGGTCCAGCGAGCGGGTGCAGGCCAGCCGGTAGCGGTTGCGTCCCACGTAGATGGCCGCGATCAGCGGCAGGGCTATCAGCAGGATCGCCACCCGCAGCAGGTCCCGCTCGCCGAGCACCACGGCGGAGAGCGCCGCGGCCAGGCCGGCCGCCAGGAACGAGCGGCCACGCGTGGTCAGTCCGCGCAGGGCTTCGCGCATAAGCTACAGCCCCCGCGGTTCGTACCGGCTGCGGTCGTCGCCGCCGGGGACCTGGGGACGCGTGTCGTACGGCGAGCGGCCCCGGTCGTGCGGCAGCGGAAGCCGGCGGACCAGGTCGGCCAGGATCGCGTCGGTGGTACGCCGGGCGAGCTGCGCGTCCGCGGTCGGGATGATCCGGTGCGCGAGCACCGGCACGGCCAGCACCTGCAGATCGTCCGGCAGCACGAAGTCGCGGCCGTCCAGCGCGGCCACGGCGCGGGCCGTGCGCAGCAGCTGGAGCGTGGCGCGCGGGGAGGCGCCGAGGCGCACGTCCGGCGCCTCGCGGGTCGCGTTGACCAGGTCGACCGCGTACTGCTTGACCGCGTCGGCCACGTGGATGTTCCGTACCGTGGCGATCATGCGGCGGATCGTGGCCGCGTCCGCCACCGGCTTCAGCCCGGTCAGCGGGTCGCGGGCGCCGTGGCCGTCGAGCATGGCCAGCTCGGCCTTGGCGTTCGGGTAGCCCATCGCGATCCGGGCGGTGAACCGGTCGCGCTGCGCCTCCGGGAGGGGGTAGGTGCCCTCCATCTCGATCGGGTTCTGGGTCGCGATGACCATGAACGGCGTCTGCAGCTCGTACGTGACGCCGTCGACCGTGACCTGGTGCTCCTCCATGCACTCCAGCAGCGCGGACTGCGTCTTCGGCGAGGCCCGGTTGATCTCGTCGCCGACCACCAGGTTCGCGAACACCGCACCCGGCTTGAACTCGAAGTCGTGCGTCTCCTGGTTGTAGATGCTCACACCGGTGACGTCACTGGGCAGCAGGTCCGGCGTGAACTGGATGCGGCGCACCGACGAGTCGATCGTGCGGGCCAGCGTCTTGGCCAGCTTGGTCTTGCCGACACCGGGGACGTCCTCGATCAGCAGGTGACCCTCGGCGAGCAGCACGGCGAAGGCGAGCCGGACGGTCGCGGTCTTGCCCTCGATCACCTGCTCGATATTGGAGACGATCGCCTCGCTGGCAATCTTGAACTCGTTCTTCGGCAGCGGACCACCGAGCTCGTCCCAGGTAGGTGCGGACACGGGCAATCCTCCTCAACGACGGGCCCCGTACGACCCCTAAGAGTCACCGGACCCGCAATCTGGTTCGCAGTCGCGAAGAATTTCGGTTCGCGGGAGCGAGGACATGGTCCGCCCGCAACACACAGGCTAGCCCGGTCGATGCGGATCGCCGAGACCTCCCCGTTATCGGACTCCCAGCCGACACCGTAATTACAGCGTGCTATCGGCAGTCGCGGCGCTATACTGCCGGTTATGACCGGGACCTTCCTGCTCCTTACTCAGCCGTGCTGATCCGACCACCGGATCGCACGGCCACCCCTCCTGCGTGAGGGGCTTTTTTATGCCCCGAGGAAGATGACTCCCGACATTCGTGACTTCTGAGGTGACTGACGATGAGTGAGCCAGCCGAGACCACGGCGGCGGATACCCCCCCGTTCCGGTACACCGCCGCGATGGCCGGCGAGATCGAGCTGCGGTGGCAGGACTTCTGGGAATCGCACGGCACGTTCGACGCGCCGAACCCGGTGGGCGAGCTGGCCGACGCGTCGCACCCGCGCGCCGGTGCGCCCAAGCTGCACGTCCAGGACATGTTCCCGTACCCGTCCGGCTCCGGCCTGCACGTCGGCCACCCGCTGGGCTACATCGGCACCGACTGCTACACCCGCTACAAGCGGATGACCGGCTTCAACGTGCTGCACCCGATGGGCTTCGACGCGTTCGGCCTGCCCGCGGAGCAGTACGCGGTGCAGACCGGCACACACCCGCGGGTCACCACCGAGGCGAACGTCGAGCGGTACCGCGCGCAGCTGCGCCGGCTGGGCCTGGCCTACGACAACCGCCGGTCGATCGCGACCACGGACGTCGAGTACTACCGCTGGACGCAGTGGATCTTCCTGCAGGTCTTCAACTCGTGGTACGACACCGCGCAGCGGAAGGCGCGGCCGATCGCCGAGCTGATCACCGAGTTCGAGACGGGTGCGCGCGGGGTGGACTGGTCCTCGCTGAGCCCGGTCGAAAAGCGGAAGATCATCGACGACCACCGCCTGGCGTACGTGTCGGAGGCCCCGGTCAACTGGTGTCCCGGCCTGGGCACCGTGCTGGCCAACGAGGAGGTCACGCCGGACGGGCGCAGCGAGCGCGGCAACTTCCCGGTCTTCAAACGCAGCCTGAAGCAGTGGATGATGCGGATCACCGCGTACGGCGACCGGCTGATCGAGGACCTGGACGCGCTGGACTGGCCGGAGCCGGTCAAGCTGATGCAGCGCAACTGGATCGGCCGCTCGCAGGGCGCGCACGTCACGTTCGGCACGCCCGCCGGCGACGAGATCACGGTCTTCACCACCCGGCCGGACACGCTGTTCGGCGCGACCTACATGGTGCTGGCGCCGGAGCACGAGCTGGTCCCCGCGCTGACCGCGGCGTCCTGGCCGGCCGGCACGAAGGACGCGTGGACCGGCGGGCACGCCACCCCGGCCGAGGCGGTCGCGGACTACCGGGCCAAGGCCGCGGCGAAGACCGACGAGGAACGCCAGGCGGACGCGAAGGAGAAGACCGGTGTGTTCACCGGCTCCTTCGCGATCAACCCGGTGAACGGCGCGGAGATCCCGGTCTTCATCGCGGACTACGTGCTGGCCGGGTACGGCACCGGCGCGATCATGGCGGTGCCGGCGCAGGACACCCGGGACTGGGAGTTCGCCGAGGCGTTCGACCTGGAGATCATCCGGACCGTGCAGCCAACCGAGGGCTGGGACGGCGGCGCGTTCACCGGCGACGGCCCGGCGATCAACTCCGCGCGTACCGACGGCGATCTGGACCTGAACGGCCTGGGTGTCGCGGACGCGAAGACGCGCATGATCGCCTGGCTGGAGGAGCGCGGCCACGGCGCCGGCGCCACCACGTACCGGCTGCGGGACTGGCTGTTCAGCCGCCAGCGGTACTGGGGTGAGCCGTTCCCGATCGTCTACGACGAGACCGGTCTGCCGGTGGCGCTGCCCGAGTCGATGCTGCCGGTCGCGCTGCCGGACGTGGACGACTTCTCCCCGCGCACGTTCGACCCGGACGACGCGGACACCGAGCCGGAGACGCCGCTGTCCCGCGCCAGGGAGTGGGTCGAGGTCGAGCTGGACCTGGGCGACGGCCCGAAGCGCTACAAGCGCGAGACCAACACCATGCCGCAGTGGGCCGGTTCCTGCTGGTACGAGCTGCGCTACCTGGACCCGAAGAATGACAAGGCGCTGGTCGACCCGGCCAACGAGGCGTACTGGATGGGTCCGCAGCGCGACGGCGACCCGGGGGGAGTCGACCTCTACGTCGGCGGCGTCGAGCACGCGGTGCTGCACCTGCTGTACGCGCGCTTCTGGCACAAGGTGCTGTTCGACCTGGGCCACGTCTCGTCGTTCGAGCCGTTCCGCAAGCTGTACAACCAGGGCTACATCCAGGCGTACGCGTTCCGGGACGCCCGCGGCATCGCGGTGCCCGCGGAGGAGGTCGTCGAGCGGGACGGGAAGTGGTTCTACAACGGCGAGCCGGTCACCCGCGAGTACGGCAAGATGGGCAAGTCGCTGAAGAACGTGGTCACGCCGGACGAGATGTGCGAGACGTACGGCGCCGACACGTTCCGGGTCTACGAGATGGCGATGGGGCCGCTGGACGTCTCCCGTCCCTGGGAGACCCGCGCGGTGGTCGGCTCGCAGCGGTTCCTGCAGCGCGCCTGGCGCCTGGTGATCGACGAGGAGACCGGCGCGGTCCGGGTCGGCGACGAGCCGGCCGACGAGAAGACCCGGCGGCTGCTGCACAAGGTGATCGACGGCGTCCGCGGCGACATGGAGGAGCTGCGCTTCAACACCGCGATCGCCAAGCTGATCGAGCTGACGAACGGGCTGACCGGCCTGAGCGTCGTGCCCCGTGAGGCGGTCGAGCCACTGGTGCTGATGATGTCGCCGTTCGCGCCGCACATGGCCGAGGAGCTGTGGGGCCGGCTGGGGCACGAGGGCACGCTGGCGTACGCGGACTTCCCGGTCGCGGACCCGGCGCTGCTGGTGGCGGAGACGGTCACGTACCCGATCCAGATCAACGGCAAGGTCCGCGGCAAGATCGAGATCGCCGCTGACGCGGACGAGGCCACGGTACGGTCGACCGCGCTGGCCGCGGTCGCGGAGAACCTGGGCGGCCGGGAGCCGCGCAAGGTGATCGTGGTGAAGGGCCGCATGGTCAGCGTCGTGCTGTAGTTCTTCGCGGTGCTCGCGCCGGGCTGTCCGGCGCGAGCACCGCGCAACTCTTGCCGGCGGTGCGCCGCGCTACGTTCTCGGCCGAGGGCGCCGCGCGGCGTTACCGGCGGGCGGTCCGGCGCAAGCACCGCTTCGGCCGGGGTGCCGCGCGGCGTCAGCGGCGGGCCGTCCCGCGCGAGCACCGCGCGGCGTCACGGGCGGGCCGTGCGAGGGGCGCACGCCGCGGAGAAGGCTGGTGGCGGGCCGTTCGGCCGAAGTGCGGCGTGGCGCGCGGCACTCAGACCGGGGCGAGGCGGCCGGCCTCGGTGTCGCCGTCCGTCTCGGCCGCGGCGATCGGCTCGCTCGCGGCGGACGTCATGCCCGCCCCGGGTGTCGTGGGCAGGTCGCGCAGGCGCTTGAGCGGGCCGATGAAGAGCAGGCCGCTCGCGGCGACGATCGCGATCGACATGATCCACATGGTGGGGCGCAGGCCGAGCGCGGTGCCGAGCGCGCCGCCGATCAGCGCGCCCACCGGGATCGCGCCGTAGTTCAGCAGCTGCATGCTGTTGATCACGCGACCGAGCAGCTGCCGGGGCACGTACGCCTGCCGGAACGCTCCCTTGATCACGTTGTTCGCCACGATGCCGGTCGTCATCACCACGCCACCGGCAACCACCAGCGCCAGTCCGGCACCGGGCCGGGCCAGTGGCACCAGCAGCGCGAACGGTGCGGTCAGCAGCTGGACCGCGAGCATCGTGCGGGCGGTCCCGAATCGGCGGCCGAGCGGCCCGGCGATCGCGGCACCGGCGATGCCGCCCGCGGCGATCAGCGCCATCAGCAGCCCGGCCAGGCCGGGATCGGCACCGTTCTCCCGGACCAGGAACAGCACCTGGATCGCGCTGTAGCCGTTCAGCGCGAGGTTCGCGGCGGCACCGTAGAGCGTCATCACCCGCAGCAGCGGATCCCGCGCCACGAACCGCAGCCCTTCCACGACCGCCGCCGTCGTCGTGCGCGCTGCGGCCGGTCCCCGGCCGGTCCCGGCGGCCGGCTGGCCGTCCGCGGCCGGTGCGTGGCCGGTGGCCGCCTCGCGGTCGGTGCCCGGGCCGCGGCCGGTGGCCGAGTCACCGCTCGGGGCCGCGCTGTGGCCGGTGGCCGGGTTGCCGTCCGTTCCCGAGGTGGCCGGCGTGTGGCTGCGGACCGTCCCGGCGGGCGCCGTGGGCGTCTCGCGGTGGCGGACCGCGATCATGCAGGCGGCCGAGATCACGAACGTGAGCGCGTCCACCAGCAGGCCGGCGACCGCGCCGAACACCTGCGCGATCAGGCCGCCGAGGCCGGGGCCGGCCACCTTCGCGGCGGAGTCCGCGCCGACCAGGCGGGCGTTGCCGGCGGCGAGTCGCTCGGCGGGCAGCAGCTCGGCCAGGTAGACCTGGCCCGCGGTCTCGACGAACACCGACACCAGGCCGGTCAGCAACGCCACGACCAGCAGGTGGGCGATCGTGAGCGTGCCCAGCCAGGCAGCGACCGGCACGCTGATGAAGAGTGCGGCCGCCACCAGGTCACACGCGATCATGATGTGCCGCCGCGACCGGGACCGGTCGACCAGCACGCCGGCCGGCAGCCCGGCCAGCAGCCACGGCAGCCACACCGCGGCCGCCAGCGTCGCCACCTGGAACGTGCTCGCCTGCAGCACCGTGATCGCGGCCAGCGGCAGCGCGACCGTGGTCACCGCACCGCCGACGCGGCTCGTCGTCTGGCCGATCCAGTACAGCCGGAAATCCCTGGTCATCGGCCCGGCCGCCCCGGCACGCCGTGCGCGAAGACGTAGACCGGGCGCCGCTCGGCACCGTCGTCCGGGATCTCCCGGGTGCGCCAGCGCTCGATCACCGCGAGCAGGTCCGCCTCCAGCTCGGCCAGCTCCGCGGGTGTCAGCCGCAGCCACTGGTCACCGCTGAACGGCGCCTCGCCCCAGTGCGCCCGCTCCTCGTCACCGGCCGCGTACCAGGCCCGGACGCGAGAGACGTGGTAGTCCAGGTTCATCGACAGCGCGGCCTCCGCGACCGCCTCGGCGGCCGGGTCGTCCGTGAAGTCGGACGTGCTCCACCGCAGGCCCCGGCTCACCAGCCGCCACCAGCGCTCCCGCCGGTCCTTGGCCAGCTCCGGCGCCTCCTCGATCAGTCCGCACTCGCGCAGCACCTTCAGGTGGTGGCTGACGTTCCCCACGGCCTGGTCCGTCGCGCTCGCGAGGACGCTCGCGGTCGCCGGCCCGTCCACCTTCAGCACGTCCATCAGCCGCCGCCGCAGCGGATGGGAGAGCGCGGCGAGGACCCGTGGGTCGTCGATCCTCCGTACGCCATCGATCGTCATGTTCCCACCGTGACACGCACAAGAGTTATTGTGCAATAGTCATTGCGCAATAACTCTTGTGCAGTTGGTCAGCGCGCGGCGGAGCGCCGGCGGTCACGGAGCCGGACGAGCACCAGCATGGCGACGTTGATGCGCGCCGAACGGCCGGGCGGCGTCGACGGCCGGTGGTGAGGTCGTGGCGGGGCGTGGTGCGTCCATCGAGAGGTTCCTCAGGGCTCGGATCGGCAGGGCTGTTCCGAGTGGAAACCGTGTCCTTGGAGCACGGTCAAGTCGCCGAGGCCGGGTTCCGGCCGGGCGGGACCGCGCGTCAGTCGGCCGCGGTGCGGCGCGAGGCGCGGCGCCAGCGGTAGACGATCGTGGAGGTGAGGACCACGCCGCAGACCGCGGGGATGAACGTGATCGGGTTGACGTCGCCCGGGGTCATCACGGCCGCGCCGAGGATCGAGTAGCTGAAGGCGGACGGGGTCGAGGCGACCAGCGTGCCGAGCAGGTAGTGGTGGCGGCGCACCGACGTGGTGCCGTAGGCGTAGCCCATCAGGCCGAACGGGGCGAGCGGCAGCAGCCGGACCAGCAGGACCGCGGAGAAGCCGCGCTGGCTGAGCCAGCCGTCCAGGCGGTGCAGGCGGCCGCCGACGCGGGCGGCGAGGAGGCCGTGACCGGCCCAGCGGCCGGCGAAGTAGGTGATGGTGGCGGCGAGCATCGCGGCGGTGATCGCGGCGGTGAAGCCGAGCGCGGGGCCGAGGAGCGCGCCGCAGGCCAGCGAGATCGCGGTACGCGGGACCAGCACGGCCAGCAGCAGCGCGCCGACGCCGGCCATCACCAACGCGGCGGCCCAGCCGAGCGAGCGCGCGGCGTCCTGGATCTCGTGCAGCGGCAGCGTGGCGGCCGCGGTGCCGAGCGCGGCGACCGCGGTGACCAGCGCGGCCACTCGCAGGAGGCGTGCCTTCCGGCTGCGCCGCGGCGCGACCGGCACCCCGGCGTCGAACGCCGGCGCATCCGCGTGCCCGGCCGCGGGACCGGACGGTACGCCCGGGAGTGAGCGGGCGGACTGGAGCGGCATGGTGAGGCGTCGGCCGGTCTGCGGGCAGATCAGCAGTGGAGCGGCGGCGTCCGTCATGCAGTCTCCGATCGGTGGATCCGGGGGCTGGGCTGGGCGTCGGGGCCGGAAAGCAGACCCATCGTCCGCCGGTCGCGGTACCTGAGCGGAACCGCGACCGGCGGACGGCACGTCACTGCGGGTTCGGCCGGGCGGCGGCGAACCGCTCGTTGCGCAGGTTGTCGTGCCAGCTGTCGTCGACCGGCGGCAGCGAGTCGTAACCGGTGGCCCACCGCAACAGCAGGTCGGCGATGGCCGGGTTGCGGGCCAGCGCCGGGCCGTGCGAGTAGGTACCGAGGATCTTGCCGCGCCACGCGCCCTCGGTCTGGCCGTCGTTGCCGATGCCGACGCTGACCCGGGCCAGCGGCGAGACGGTGGGGCCGAGGTGGGTGCGGCCGCCGTGGTTCTCGAAGCCGGTCAGGCGCGGCAGGCCGAGGCGCGGGTCCACGTCGCCGGCGAGCTCGCCGACCGCGCGGCTCTCGCCCCGGTCCGAGTAGATGTCGATCAGCTCCAGCCCCTGGCACTTCGCACCCTTGGCGAAGAACGACGTGCCGAGCAATTGGTAACCGGCGCAGACCGCGAAGACCGCGGCGCCCTGGTTGACCGCGCGGTGCAGGCCGCCGTCGGTGTTCAGCCGCTGGGCCGCGAGCGCCTGCGGGCCGTCCTCACCGCCGCCGATCAGGTAGATGTCCGCGTGCGTGGGCAGCGGCTGGTCGGAGCGGACCTCGATGGTCTCGACCGGGATGCCGCGCTGCTGGGCCCGCTTGGCCAGGATCAGCATGTTGCCGCGGTCGCCGTAGGTGGAGAGCAGGTCCGGGTAGACCCACACCACGCGCACCACGCTGTCGCCGCCCGCGGCCTGCGGCGCCGGCTGCCCGCCCGGCGCGAAACCCCCGGGACCCTGCTGCGGGTACGCCGTGGGCTGCGGCTGCCCGTAGACCGGCGCCTGCTGACCGTACCCCGGCTGCTGGGGCTGGCCGTAGCCGGGCTGCGGCTGCCCGTAGACCGGCGGCTGCTGGGGCTGGCCGTACGCGGGCGGCTGCTGCCCGTACCCCGGCTGCTGGGGTTGTCCGTAGGCCGGAGGCTGCTGGCTCCACTCCGGGTTAATTGACACGGTCAAGCTCCGCTCGGATGTCTTGGAAGGCGGTGTAGTTCGCGATGACCTCCAGGCGTCCCGGCGGCACGCTCGCGATCGCCTCCCCGAAGGTCTGTACGTGCCGGAACGGCACGTCGTTCACGTCGAGCCGGACCGCGAGGTCGTACGCCCGGTCGCCGGTGATCAGCACCTGGCGCCCGCGCAGCGGCGAGAAGTCGACGTCGAAGAGCCAGGACGTGTCCAGCCCGTCGGGGTCACGCGCGTTGATCGAGAGCAGCGTGGGCGCGTTGTCCGCCATGTCGAACGCCTCCAGCCAGCTGGCCGGGTTCTTCGCCAGGAGCAGCCGGATGTTGCGCCCGTCCCGGTCGACCTGCGCGTAGCGGCCGGCCACCGACGCCACTGAGGAGAGCGTCGGCACGGCCTGCAGCGGGCGGATGCCGAACGCGGCCGCGACCGCGAGCGCGGTGGCCGCGTTGCCCAGGTTGACCCGGCCGGGCAGCTGGAGCCGGATCAGGTGCCAGGCGCCGGACGGATCCAGCACGCCGTCGTCCTCGACCACCCACTGCGGCGCGGGGCGGCGCAGCGGGCAGCCGGTGCACCACCACTGGCCGTCCTGCCGCTCGATGGTGGAGCCGCACTCCGGGCACACCCAGGAGTCGTCCTGCCAGCGCTGACCGGCGCTGAACCAGGAGACCGTGGGGGAGTTGCCGGCCGCCCAGACGATCATCGGGTCGTCCGCGTTGCCGACGATCGCGACCTCGGGGTGCTTGGCCAGCGTGGTGCGCCAGAGCTGGGCCATCATCGCCACCTCCTTGGCCCGGTCCAGCTGGTCCCGGGAGAGGTTGAGCAGCGCGATGACCCGGGGGCGGGTCTCCTCGATCACCTGAGGCAGGTAGTGCTCGTCCACCTCCAGCACCGCGTACGGCGTGTCACCGGCCTTGGCCAGTGCGGAGGTGTGCCCGGTGGGCATGTTGGCACCGAAGGAGTTGGTCGCCACCGGGCCGAGCACGCCCAGCGCGGCCGCGGTCAGCCGGGTGGTCGTGGTCTTGCCGTTGGTGCCGGAGACCAGCGCGATGGCGCGGCCGGCGGCGAGGTGCTCGAGCAGGTCAGGATCGATCTTGAGACCGATCCAGCCACCGATCACGGACCCGTCGCCCCGCCCAGCCGCGCGGGAGAGCGCGGCGGCGGTGCGGGAGACCTGGGTCGCGACCTTGGCGCGGAGGGGCATGTTGCCTTGCGTCACCCGAGCGAGGTTACCGGACCGGTACCGCTTCACCATCGGCTCGTTCGGCCCCTTGCGGCCTGCCCGGGAGTACGTGTTGATCACGCTGGTCTTATCCGCGGTGTGACGCCGGCCCGTGTGGGAAGCTTCACCGGGTTCGATATACGGAGAGTGAGTGCGCGGGGCCGTGCCGTGCCGGAATATCGGGCACCCGACACGTCGGGGGCGAGGGCCGGGCATGCCAACCTCGGAGAGTGACCGATCGATGGCGCGGGCGTGCTCCCGAGGTCCGCTACAAACGATGAGCCGGTGCGCGATCCGCCCGCCGGTCGCGCCGGCCACGGGACACGCCGAACCCTGCCCGTCCCGGGCGACGCGACATTCCACCCAGCACATGGCAATCGAGGGCAGGGGCGGGGGAACCACTCGCAATCCGCACGACGGCTCGCTCGCGGGCCTTGGGGTGAAGCCCGGCAGTGTGCCGGGCCGGGCATCCTCGGCGCCCGAACCCGACAGCTAACCCCGCAGGCGTGCCGGAAGGACACCTTTCGTGCAGCACCTCAGCCAGAACCCGGACGTCCGGAACGCGATGCCGAGACCGGGCAGCACGCTCCGGCTCCGGGCCAGGCGTTCCACTCTGCCCGCGCGCGCCTCGATCCTGGCCGCCCTGATCGGCATCTGCGTCGCCGCCGGTCAGCTGGCCACCCCGGCACCCGCCGGCGCCGCGCCGGCGCCGGGCAAGGCCGCCGCGGTCGTCGCGCTCGCCAAGAGCCTGTCCGGCAAGCGCTACCGGGCCGGCGGTGCGAGCCCGGGCGGCGGCTTCGACTGCTCCGGCTTCACCATGTACGTCTACCGGACCGCGGCCGGGAAGAAGCTGCCGCACAACGCGAACCGCCAGCAGCGCGCCGGGGTGGCCGTGTCCAAGGCCCAGGCCCGCCCGGGCGATCTGCTGATCTTCCGGAAGGGCGCGCACGGCTATCACGCGGCGATCTACGCGGGCGGCGGCTACATGTACGACGCGCCGCGTCCCGGCGTGCGGGTGGGCAAGCACAAGATCTGGTCCCGTGCCTATGTGGTGCGCCGGGTCGTCTGACGCTCCGCCGGAAAGGGCCCCGCCGATGTCCGGCGGGGCCCTTTCGCGCTTTCGCAGCGCACTCGCAGCCGTCGCACAGCGCTGACGGCAGGAGATCGTTTGGCGACCGCATGTGTGCGTCCAATCCCTCCACTTCCCTCCACGCAATCGTCCAGACGCCTGCACACCCCGGAAAAACCACCCGAAATGTCCGGATAAAACGTGCGGGATGCGTGTCGATCCGAACGGATGTCGGAAAGAAGACGGCCCGTCGGGGCCAAAGCCCTCCACCTCGCGCAACCGTCTGTGACGTGCTGTTTTGCACTCCCGTACCCCTTGACTAGGCGCCGTTTCCGGTTGCGGGTGGAGGGAAGTGGAGTAAAGTGGGGCCACATGGCGGGGTCGTGGAGAGCCCGCCGGCCCGAGTGATCAGCGGCACCGCGAATGCCGCCGGCAAGGGCGAGGGGGTGACGCCGCGATGTTCCTCGGCACGCACACCCCGCGCCTGGACGACAAGGGCCGGCTGATCCTCCCGGCCAAGTTCCGGGACGAGCTGGCGGGAGGTGTCGTGATCACCAAAGGGCAGGAGCGCTGCCTCTACGTCTTCCCGATGCCCGAGTTCCAGCGGATCTCGGAGGAGCTGCGGGCCGCACCGATGACGCACAAGGCGGCGCGGGCCTACAGCCGGGTCTTCTTCGCCAGCGCGCACGACGAGGTGCCGGACCGGCAGGGCCGGGTCACCATCCCGGTGCTCCTGCGAGAGTACGCGCAGCTCGACCGGGAGCTCGTCGTGATCGGCGCCAGCACCCGGGTGGAGATCTGGGACAAGCAGGCCTGGGAGACGTATCTCGCGGAGAGCGAGGACGACTTCGCCGACATCGGGGAGGGGGTGCTGCCCGGCGGGCTGTAGTCGACGGGAAACCCGTACTGCGAGATCTCCAGCCGCTCGGCGCTCCTGGCACCCCTTCCCCGGTGTCAGGCGCGACGGTGGTGACGCCAGGAGGGCGGATGGGGATCTGGCGGTACGGTCTTCGTCGCACTGCTGGCGGGCATTGCGTGAAACGAATCGTCACCAGGTGATGGGGGTCGACATGGGGGTGCCCGAGCCGGAGCTCGTGGCCGAGGGTCGCGAGTGGCAGGCACGGGGCACACATGTGCCCGTGCTGCTGGAGCGGTGCCTGGCACTGCTCGCCCCCGCGCTGACCGGCGACGCGCCGGTCTATGTGGACACGACCCTGGGTCTCGGCGGGCACGCCGAGGCGATCCTGACCGCGAACCCACGGCTGACGCTGATCGGCCTGGACCGGGACACGGAGGCGCTGGAGCACTCGCGCCGCCGGCTGGACCGGTTCGCCGATCGCACCCACCTGGTGCACGCGGTCTCCAGCGAGCTGCCCGACGTGCTCGAGCGGCTCGGATACGAGCAGATCGACGGCGCTCTGTTCGATCTCGGCGTCTCCTCGTTGCAGCTCGACGCGCCCGATCGCGGGTTCGCCTACGCCCAGGACGCTCCGCTGGACATGCGGATGGACCAGGACCGTGGCATCACCGCGGAGGACGTGGTCAACGACTACGAACCGGGCGCGCTGGTACGGGTGCTGCGGGTGTACGGCGAGGAGAAGTTCGCCACTCGCATCGTCTCCGCGATCGTCCGGGAGCGGGGGCGCTCCCGGATCACGTCCACGGCCCGGCTCGCCGAGCTGGTCCGGGACTCGATTCCGGCACCAGCCCGACGAACCGGCGGAAACCCAGCCAAAAGAACGTTTCAAGCACTGCGTATCGAGGTAAATGGCGAACTCGCCGCCCTCGAAGCGGCGTTACCGGCGGCTCTCGACGCGCTGGCACCGGGCGGACGCGTGGTCGTCATGTCCTACCAGTCGCTCGAGGACCGCATCGTCAAGCAGGCGTTCGCGGCGCGAGCCCGGAGCACCGGACCGATCGACCTCCCGGTCGAGCTGCCCGGCACCGGGCCCACGCTGCGACTGATCACCCGGGGTGCGGAGCCGCCCACCGAGGACGAGGTCGCGGAGAACCCGCGGGCCGCCTCGGTCAAGCTCCGCGCCGCGGAACGCATCGCCGGTGGGGACACCGGGACCGTCCGCGAACGGTCCAGGAGGTCACGCCGGCCCGGCGCGGGGGCGCCGGAGTCGTCCTAGGACGGCGGAGGCGGCGGGGACCGGGCAGGGCCCCCGCCGTCGCAGGGGAACGACGGGACGAAGACATCAAGGGGGAGGGACATGAACGTCAACAAGCGCGACCGGGGCGACCTCGGCACCGGGCGCGAGACGGTGCAGCGCGCACCGCGGTCGGGGGGCCGGACCGCGGCGCAGTGGGCACCGGCGGAGAGCGCGCCGCGATCCGGCGGCCAGGAGGCGATCGTGCGCGGCATCGGGGCCGGGCGACGCGCGGAGCGCCTCAACGGGGCACGCGGCCGGGGGGCCGCCGCACCGTCCGTTCCGGACCGGGACGCCGTGGACCAGGGGGGTCCGCGGCGCATCGAGCGTCTGAGCTCACTGGAGCGCATCGAGCGGCGCGAGCGGGCCGCCGCGGCGGAAGCGGCCGCGCCGTCCACGATCGACCATCCGGCACGCCGGGCCCGCGACGAGCGGGCAGCGCGCGACCTGCGGGCGGAGCGTCCCGCACGGGGCGAGCGTCCGGCGCGTGACGAGCGGGCGGAGCGTGACGAGCGGGCGGAGCGTGACGCACGGGGTGAGCGGGCAGCACGTGAGCCGCGTGGAGAGCGGGCCACGAGCCGGGACGCGGGTGGCTCCCGCGCCGCCGGTGCACGTGGCACCGGTCCGCGCACGTCCGGTGCGCGCGGTCAGTCCACGCGCGGTCAGTCGCCGCGCGTCCAGGCCGGTCCGCCGGCCCGGAGCGCCGGTGCGACGTCGTCGTCCGAGCCGGTCGACCTGTCGGCGGCGCGGGGCCGCCGGTTCGAGACCGAGGGCAGTGCCGCGCTGCAGCCCGAGGAGATCCACGTCCTGGTGGAGCCGGCCGAGCCGGTGCACGAGGAGCCGCCGGCGCCCCGGCTGCGCGTCACGCCGCCCCGGCCGGTGGCGGTGCCGCGCGCGCCGTTCATCGCCGGGATCCTGGTCACGGTGGTGGCCGGCGTGGTGGGCATCCTTCTGATCAACACGCAGACGAACCAGAACGCGTTCCGGCTGGACGAGCTGCAGAAGCAGCAGGCCGCGCTGGACGTGCAGCAGCAGGAGCTGGAGAAGCAGATCGAGGAGTACGAGTCCCCGAACTACCTGATCGCCCACGCGAAGAAGCTGGGCCTGGTCCAGGCGGAGGAACCGGCCTTCATCGAGCTGCCGAACGGCAAGATCATCGGAGTGCCGAAGCCGGCCGGCGGCGAGCCCGCGATCACCAGCCAGGAGAGCGGACGGTAAGCGGTGCCGCCACGGGATCAGCCTTCCGCCCGCCGCGGCCGGGGTGCGCGGGACGACCGCGACTCCGGCCGCGGCGGCGCGCGGGACCGGCGTCAGACGCGGGACACGGGGGACGACGGGCAGCCGTCGTCCCCCTCGTCGCGTGCGCACAGCAAGATGTCCGAGGCGCGGGCCTACACGCCGCGCGGGCGCACGGTCCGCGAGGGCATGCCGCGCCCGCAGCGTCCGGCCGACGAGCCGCGCCCACGGCGTACCCCCGCGGGGTCCGGATCCGCATCGAGGGGTGACCGGCCCGCGCTGCGCGTGCTCGACGGCGGCCGCCAGGACGAGCGGCGCGGCTCGGGCCGGGGGCGCGGGACCGGCGCGCGCGAGCGGGACCGGGACGACGCGCGGGACACCGTGCCCGCGCCGCGCCGGAAGGCGGCCCGGAACACCGCGGCGGCCCGGAGCCGGCCGGCGCCGATCCGCAAGCCGCGGCACCCGCGCCGGCCGCCGAAGCTCGGCGATCCGGGCCGGCGGCTGCGGGTGGCGTCGCTGCTGGCCATGGTCATGCTGGCCACGGTCGGCGTACGGCTGGTGGTGCTGCAGTTCGGCGACACGCCGGAGTGGGCCCGGAAGGGCCTGAACGACCGGCTGCAGGTGGTCACGCTGCCCGCGGCCCGGGGCGCGATCTACGACCAGAACGGCGCGGTGCTGGCGCACAGTGTGGAGGCCCGGTACATCGCGGTCGACCCGGAGGTGGTGAAGGACGCGAACCAGACCGCGTCGTTGCTCGCCCCGATCCTCGGCCTGTCCAAGTCCGAGCTGCTGGACCGTATGCAGAAGCGGATCCGGCCGGACGGGCGGCCGTCCCGGTTCGAGTGGCTGGCCCGCGCGGTCAGCACCAGCGACGCGAAGAAGGTCGAGGCGCTGGAACTGCCGGAGATCGTGATCGGCCGGGACGAGAAGCGCGAGTGGCCGGGCCGCGACCTGGCCGCGAACCTGATCGGCTTCACCGGCAACGAGATGAACGGCCTGGAGGGCATCGAGGCTCGGTACGACGAGCTGCTCCGCGGCGTCAACGGCGAGCGCCGGTTCGAGGTCGGCAAGTACGTGGACGGCACGGACCTGGCCAAGGAGATCCCCGGCGGGTACTCGCAGCAGACCCCGGCCAAGGACGGCAGCTCTTTGACGCTGACCATCGACCGCGACATGCAGTACGAGGCGCAGCGCATAATCGGCGAGCAGATGGCGAAGGTGGACGCCAGCATCGGCGCCGCGGTCGTCCTGGACGCGCGGACCGGTGAGGTGTACGCGCAGGTCAGCTATCCGACGTACGACCCGGTGGAGTTCGCCAAGGCGGACCCGGAGGACCGGCAGGACGTGGCGTCCGCGGTGGTGGTCGACCCCGGCTCGGTGCACAAGGCGCTGATCTACGGTGCCGCGCTGGAGGAGGGCGTGATCACGCCGGACACCATCCTTCAGGTGGGGCCCACCATCCGAAAGGGTGGTGTCACGTTCCGGGACACCCACCCGCACCCGGAGGGTACGCGGATCACCATGGCGGGCGCGCTGGCGTACTCGTCCAACGTGGCCGCGATCCAGGTCGCGGACCAGCTCGGGCCGGAGAAGGTGGTGGAGTACCAGAAGCGGTTCGGTCTCGGGCAGTCGGTGAACGAGGGCGTGGCCGGTGAGGCGTCCGGCAAGGTGCTGGAGGCGGGCGAGTGGAGCGGGTCCGGCTACGGCTCGGTCCCGATCGGTCACAGCGTCGACGCCACGCTGCTGCAGATGGCGGCCGCGTACGGCGCGATCGCGAACGACGGCGTCTACGTGCAGCCGCACCTGATCAAGGACACGATCGCGCCGGACGGCACGGTCACGCCGAACACGGACGTGAAGACGCACCAGGTGATCAGCGCGAAGAGCGCGCGGGAACTGCGTACGCTGCTGGAGTCCGTGATGGTGATCCCGGACGGCAGCGGCAAGGACGCGCGGGTCAATGGCTACCGGGTGGCCGGCAAGACCGGCACGTCCAGCCGGCTCGCGGAGGGCGCCTACCTGCCCGGTGAGGTGGCGTCGTTCATCGGCATGGCGCCGGCGGAGAACCCGCGGTTCGTGGTGGCGGTCTTCGCGCACACGCCGAAGGGCGGCGGCGGCGCCGTGGCCGGGCCGGCCTTCAAGGAGATCATGGGCTTCGCGCTGCGGCACTTCAAGGTCCCGCCGAGCAGTACCGAACCGCCGGAGTTCAAGGTCTTTCCGTAGTGTGCGGACCACCGAATGGCCGCACTTCAGTTATGACTGGTGTGCGCGCTGTCATGGCATTAGTGAATCTTGTGGCCGATGTAAACGGGTCCCGTGGACCGGGTAGGGTCTGACGCCGTGCCCGGCAAAACGTCCCCGCCGACCTCGCCGCCGCGGCCCGTCGTGCCGACCGGACGAACGCTGTCCTCGCTGGCCGCGGTGCTGCGGACCGAGGTGCGGCAGTCCGGTGCCACGTCCGATCCGATTCTCACCGGGATCACCCACGACAGCTCCGCGCTGTACCCGGGTGATCTCTTCGCGGCGCTGCCCGGCGCGGCCCGGCACGGCGCCGAGTTCGCGGCGCGCGCGGCCGCGGCCGGCGCGTCCGCCGCGCTGACCGACCCGGCCGGTGCCGCCGCCGTGGCCGAGGCCGGGCTGCCCGCGCTGGTCGTCGACGACCCGCGCGCGGTGCTCGGCACGCTGGCCTCCGCGATCTACGGGCACCCGTCCGCCGCCATGCTGGTCATCGGCATCACCGGCACGGCCGGGAAGACCTCCACGGCGTACCTGGCCGAGGCCGGGCTGCGGGCCGCCGGGCACACCACCGCGCTGTTCGGCACCGTGGAGACCCGGCTCGGCGACCTCACCCTGCCGAGCACCCGGACCACGCCGGAGGCGACCGACCTGCACGCGATACTGGCCGTGGCGCGGGAGCGCGGCGTGACCGCGGTGGTGATGGAGGTGTCCAGCCACGCGCTGTCGCTGGGCCGGGTCGGCGGCGTGCGGTTCGCGGCCGGTGGCTTCACCAACTTCGGCCGCGATCACCTGGACTTCCACGACACCGCGGCGGACTACTTCGCGGCCAAGGCGCGGCTGTTCGACGGGCGCTGCGCGGTCGACGTGCTCAACCACGACGACCCGGCGCTGGCGCCGCTGCGCCACGATGCCACCGTGACCTTCTCCGCGGCCGGCGACCCGGTCGCCACCTGGCGTGCCGACGGCGTGCGCGCGGCCGGCTACCGGCAGTCCTTCACCGCGGTCGGGCCGGGCGGCCCGGTCGAGATGACGGTGGCGCTGCCCGGCCGGCACAACGTGGCGAACGCGCTGCTCGCGATCGCGGCGCTGGCCGGCGCCGGGGTGGACGTGAAGGAAGCGGCGGCCGGCATCGCGTCCTGCACGGGCGTGCCCGGCCGGCTGGAGCGGGTGGACGCGCCGTGCGGCATCGTCGGTGTGGTCGACTACGCCCACAAGACGGACGCGATCGTGGCGGCGCTGGACGCGCTGCGTGAGCTGAGCGAGGAACAGGGTGGCCGGTTGATCTGCGTGCTCGGTGCCGGTGGCGACCGGGACCGTGGCAAGCGGCCACTGATGGGTGCGGCCGCGGCCCGCGGCGCGGACCTGGTGGTGGTGACGGACGACAATCCACGCAGCGAGGATCCGGCGGTGATCCGCGCGCACGTCCGGGACGGGGCGTGCGCGGCGGGCGCCGCCGGTGTGGAGATCATCGAGGTGGCCGGGCGGCGTGCCGCGATCGACGAGGCGGTCCGGCGGGCCGTCCCGGGCGACGTGGTCGCGGTGCTCGGCAAGGGACACGAACGTGGTCAGGAGGTGAACGGCGAGGTGTTGCCGTTCGACGATCGGGTCGAGCTGGCCGACGCGCTGCGAAAGGTGGCGGCCGCATGATCCCGCTCACCCTGGCCGAGATCGCCGAGGCGGTGGGCGGGCGGCTGATGCACGCCGACCCGGCCGCGCAGGTGACCGGCCCGGCCGAGTACGACTCCCGCGAGATCGTGGCGGGTGGACTCTTCGTGGCGTTCCCTGGCGAGCACGTGGACGGCCACGACTTCGGCGCGCGCGCGGTGGCGTCCGGCGCGGCCGCGGTGCTGGCGACCCGGGACATGGGCCCGGACGTACCGGCGATCCTGGTGGACGACGCGCAGGACGCGCTCGCGCCGCTGGCCCGCCTGGTCGGGCGCCGGCTGATCGAGGCCGGGCTGACCGTGGTGGGGCTGACCGGCTCGTCCGGCAAGACCACCACCAAGGACATGGTGGCGCAGCTGGCCGCGGCGCTCGGCCCCACCGTGGCCACGGCCGGCTCGCTCAACAACGAGCTGGGCTTCCCGGTGACCGCGCTGCGCGCCACCGCGGAGACGAAGTACCTGGTGCTGGAGATGGGCGCGAGCGGTCACGGCCACATCCGGTACCTGAACGAGATCGTGCAGCCGCGGATCGGCGTCGTGCTCAACGTCAGCATGTCGCACCTCGGCGGGTACGACTCGGTGGACGGCATCGCGCAGGCCAAGGGCGAGATGGTCGAGGATCTCCCGGCCGGTGGCGTGGCGGTGCTGAACGCGGACGACCCCCGGGTGGCCGCGATGGCGTCCCGGACCAAGGCGCGCGTGGTGTTCTTCGGCGAGGGCGACCGTGCCGAGGTGCGCGCCGAGGACGTGTCGCTGGACGAGCGCGGCCGCGCGTCGTACACGCTGGTCACGCCGGACGGCCGGGTGCCGGTGTCGCTCGGCATGACCGGCCGGCACATGGTGTCCAACTCGCTGGCCGCCGCCGCGGTCGCGCGCGAGCTGGGCCTGACCGGCACCGCGCTGGCCGAGGCGCTCGGCGCGATGCGCACGGTCTCCACCCGGCGGATGGACGTCTTCGATCGCGCGGACGGCGTGACCGTGATCGACGACTCGTACAACGCGAACCCGTCGTCGACCGCCGCGGCGCTGCGCGCGCTGGCCACGCTGGCCGGTGACGGCCGCCGCCGGTCGATCGCGGTGCTCGGCCAGATGCGGGAGCTCGGCGAGCACTCCCGCGACGCGCACGCCGAGGTCGGCCGGATCGCGGCCGAGCTGGGCGTGGACCGGCTGCTCGTCGTCGACCCCGAAGCCGCGCCGATCGCTGACGGCGCCCGATCCGAACAGATGTGGAAGGGAGAGTCGGTGCTCCTAGCCGACCAGTCGGCGGCCATCGCGGCGCTGCGGGACGATCTCCGTCCCGGCGACGTGGTGCTCGTCAAGGCGTCCCGCTACCGGACGTGGAAGGTGGCCGACGCATTGCGCGCGGCGGACGCTGACGGCGTGCCGTTGACCATGGGGGATGCCGGCGCATGAGGGCAGTCATCGTCGCGATCGGCGTCGCGTTCCTGGTCTCGCTCTTCCTCACGCCGGTCGGCATCCGCGTCTTCACGGCGCTGAAGGCCGGGCAGCCGATCCGGACCATCGGCCCGCAGACGCACCTGGGCAAGAAGGGCACGCCGACCATGGGCGGCGTGGTCTTCATCATCGCCACCGTGATCGCCTACGTGGCCGGGCACGCCGTGCTGACCACGCTGCCGTCCCAGCAGATCGCGCAGGACCGGCCGACCATCACCGCGCTGGTGCTGCTCGGCCTGTTCGTGTTCTGCGGCGCGGTCGGCTTCCTGGACGACTTCATCAAGGTCCGCAAGCGCAACAGCGGCGGCCTCTCCGCCCGCGGCAAGCTGATCGGCCAGATGCTGGTCGGCGGCATCTTCGGCGTGATCGCGCTCTACTTCCCGAGCACGATGGTCGGCCTGGAGGGGCAGCGGATCAGCGACGAGACGGTCGGCAGCGAGACGATCTCGTTCATCCGGGACATCGAGTGGGCGCAGGTCGGCAAGGCCGGCTCGGTGATCATATTCATCTTCGTGATCATGTCGATGTCGAACGCGGTGAACCTGACGGACGGCCTCGACGGCCTGGCCACCGGCGCGTCCGTGATGGTGCTCGGCGCGTACTCGATCATCGGCTTCTGGCAGTACCGGCACTGGTGCGCGGACCCGAACTACACCATGGACTACTGCTACTCGGTGCGCGACCCACTGGAGATCTCGATGATCGCCGGAGCCGCCGCCGGGGCCTGTGTGGGATTCCTGTGGTGGAACACCTCACCGGCCCGGATCTTCATGGGCGACACCGGCGCGCTCGGCCTCGGCGGCCTGATCGGCGGCCTGGCCATGGCGAGCCGGACCATGCTGCTGGTGCTGATCCTGGGCGGCCTGTTCCTGATCATCACCATGTCGGTCGTCATCCAGATCATCTCGTTCAAGACCACCGGTAAGCGCGTGTTCCGGATGTCGCCGTTGCAGCACCACTTCGAGCTGGCCGGCTGGTCCGAGGTCAACATCGTGGTCCGCTTCTGGATCGTCGCGGGCATCGGCGTCGCCATCGGCCTGGGTATCTTCTACAGCGAGTTCCTCGCGGCCACGTCGTAGAAACTGCTGAACCCCATCCGGGGGTACGGGTTGATCCCGTACCCCCGGATGTTTTTTGTGAGCTTTTCTCTGCTCGACACGCCCGGCGGGCAGCGTGTCCACGGCGTGCCGGGCGCACATGATGGGGCCATGGCGGACGGCGTGAGCGAGGCGAAGGCGGCGGCGCCGCGGGCGGGCGTGGACCTCGGCGGCGGGCTGGCCGCGCTGCGCGGGCTGCTGGCCCGGCCGCTGGCCTCCTACTACCTGCTGCTGGCCAGCTCCGGTCTGCTGCTGGTGATCGGCTTGACCATGGTGTTCTCGGCGACCAGCGTGCGGGCCTACGCGGAGAACGGCAACGCGTTCGCGATGATCAGCAAGCAGGCGCTGTTCGCACTGATCGGCCTGATCGCGTTCTGGGCCGTGCAGCGCCTGCCGGCCACCACCCTGCGCCAGGTGGGATTCCCGGTGATGGTGGTCTCGCTGATCCTGCTCGCGATCCTGGACCTGCTGGTGGTGCTGGACGGCTTCGGCGTGATCGCGTCCCCGAAGATCGGCCCGGTCTCCGCGAACCTGCTCTGGCTGTACATCGGGCCGGTCCAGTTCCAGCCGTCCGAGCTGGCCAAGTTCGGCCTGGTGCTGTGGGGCGCCGACATGATCGCCCGGAAGGGCGCGGCGATGGGCTGGTGGCGCGAGCTGTCCATGCCGCTCGGCCCCGCGGTCGGCCTGCTCTTCGTGCTGGTCGGCTACAACGACACCGGCACCATGCTGCCGCTGCTCGGCATCGTGGTCGGCCTGCTCTGGACGGCCGGCGTGCGGCTGCGCGTCTTCGCCGCGCTGTCCCTGGTCGGGCTGGGCGGCATCGGCCTGCTGATCGCGGCCGCGTCGCAGGGTGCCGGCTCCGGCGAGGCGGGTGCGCCCAACTACCGGCTGGACCGGATCACCTCGTTCCTGGCCTCGCCGGAGGAGTGCGCGCAGGCCGGCTGCTACCAGATGATGCAGGCCCGGTACGCGATCGCGGACGGCGGCTGGTTCGGCACCGGGCTCGGCAAGAGCAGCCTCAAGTGGGGCTGGCTGCCGTCCGAGCACAACGACTTCATCTTCGCGGTCATCGCGGAGGAGCTGGGCGTGGTCGGCTGTGCCGTGGTGCTGGCGCTGTTCGCCGTGCTGGCCTACACCGGCTACCGGATCGCCCGCCGCGTGCAGGACCCGTTCCGCCGGCTGGCGGCCGCGTCCATCACCACCTGGCTGGTCATCCAGACCATCGTCAACGTGGGCGGCGTGGTCGGCCTCCTGCCGATCACCGGCCTGCCGCTGCCGTTCATCTCCGACGGCGGCTCCGCGCTGGTGGTGACGCTGGCCGCGATAGGAGTGCTGGCCTCGTTCGCCCGCGCCGAGCCGGACGCGGCCCGCGCGCTCAACGCCCGCCCACCGGCCCGCTGGGTGCGGCTGCTCTGGGCGCCGCTGCCCCCGCTGCCGCCGGCGGCCCGGGAACCGGAGGCGCCGGTCGCCCGGCGTGCCACCACCAGGGTGCCGGCCGGCCAGGAACGACAGGCCGCGCGACTGGCCCGGGCCGCGACCCGGGACCGGGTCACCCGGCTGCGTGGAGGGCCGGAGCGCAGAGGATGATGAGGCTGCCTGACGACCATGGCTGCGCGCGAGAGGGTTGATCGAGATATGAACACCGCGGAGCTCACTGCCGAGCAGCTGGGCTCGGTCCACCTGATCGGGGTCGGCGGCGTCGGCATGAGCGGCCTGGCCCGCCTGCTGCTCACCCGCGGCATCAAGACCAGCGGCAGCGAGCTGCGCGAGTGGCCGTACCTGGCGGCGCTCCGCGCGCTCGGCGGCACGATCCACATGACGCACACCGAGTCGAACCTCGACGGCGTCGACACGGTCGTCTACTCCACCGCGATCCCGCAGGACCACCTGGAGATGGTGGAGGCGCGCAAGCGCGGGCTGCGCGTGCTGCACCGGTCCGAGGCGCTGGCCGCCGCGATGACCGGCCGGCAGGCGATCGCGGTGGCCGGCACGCACGGCAAGACCACTACCACGTCGATGATCACGCTGATCCTGCAGCACGCGGGCGAGGACCCGTCGTTCGTGATCGGCGGCGAGATCTCCGAGGTGGGGTCGAACGCGCACCACGGCTCCGGGCCGTACTTCGTGGTCGAGGCGGACGAGAGCGACCGGTCGTTCCTGCGCTACCGGCCGCACGTCGCGCTGATCACCAACATCGACGAGGACCACCTCAACACGTACGGCGACCTGGCCGGGCTGGAGGCCGCGTTCGGCGAGTTCGCCCGGCTGGCCGACTCGCCGGTCAACGGGCGGGGCGACGGCTTCGTGGTGGCCTGCGCGGACAACGAGGGCACCCGCCGGATGGCCGCGCAGCTCCGCGCGGAGGGGCACACGGTCTACACGTACGGCGAGGCCGACGACGCGGACCTGCGCATCTTCGACATCCGCTCGTCCGCGGCCGGTGTGCGCTACCGCGCCGAACTGGACGGGCTCGCGCTCGGCGAGATCCTGCTCCCCACGCCCGGCCGGCTGCTCGGGCTGAACAGCTCCGCCGCGGTGCTCACCGCGCTGCGCCTCGGCCTGCCGATCGAGAAGGTGGTCGAGGCGCTGGCCTCGTTCCCGGGGGTGCGCCGCCGGTTCGAGCGCAAGGGCGTGGTCAACGGCATCATGGTGTACGACGAGTACGCGTACCACCCGGTGCCGGTCAAGGCCGCGATCGAGACGCTGCGCGAGGTGGCCGGCACCGGCCGGCTGATCGTCGTGTTCCAGCCCTACCGGGTCTACCGCACCCGCGACTTCCAGACCGAGCTGGCCGAGGCGTTGTCGCTGGCCGACGAGGCCGTGGTGATGGAGGTCTTCGGCCCCGGCGAGACCAGGCTGCCGGGCGAGGGCGGCGTGTCGCTGACCGCCGCGATCGACCTGCCGGCCGAGCGCAAGGTGTTCGTGCCGGACTGGGACGGCGTGGCCGCCGAGGTGGTCCGCCGGGCCCGGCCGGGCGACGTGGTGGTGACCATGGGCGCGCCGCCGAGTTCGATGCTGGGCGACGAGCTGATCGCGGCGCTCGGAGCCGCGGCGGAATGAGCGATCAGGGCGGTGTGCGGCGCTGGCGGCTGGTGCGGGCGGACCGGGACGCGGTCCCGCCGTCCGTGCGGCGCTTCATGCGCCGGGCCCGCCAGCGCCGGATCCGCGCGGCGCTGCCCTGGGCGGTCGCGGTGGCGATCCTCGCGGTCGCGTCCGGCATCGGCTGGATGATCTACGGCACCAGCGTGCTCGGCGTGCGCCGGGTCGAGGTGACCGGCGCGGTGCTGCTCGACCCACCGCGGGTGCGCGACGCAGCCGCGGTGGCCGACCTGACGCCGCTGGCCCGGGTGGACACCGGCGCGGTCGCGGCCCGGGTGGAGGCGCTGGCGCCGGTGGACCGCGCGGTGGTCTCCCGCCGCTGGCCCGGCACGCTGCTGATCGAGGTGATCGAGCGCACCGGCGTGGCCGCGGTGCCGCATGGCGACGCCTTCGCGGTCGTGGACGACGAGGGCGTGGCGTTCCGGACGCTGCCGGAGCGCCCGGCCGAGCTGCCCCGCCTGGAGGTCGCGAAGCCCGGCCCCGACGACGTCAACACGCGCGCCGGGCTGGAGGTGCTGGCCGCACTCAGTGCCGAGCTGAAGGCAAAGTTGATCTCCGTCACGGTGGAGGCGCCGGCCCGGATCCGGCTCAACCTGGCGGACGAGCGCACCATCATCTGGGGCGACTCCTCGCAGAATCCGGTCAAGTCTTCCGTGGCCACGGCGTTGCTGGGCCGCGAGGAGAAGACGATCGACGTCAGCGCGCCCGAGGTCGTGTCGCTCAGATAGGGCGACTTTCGACACACGCGGTGTGAGGCGCCGCCGACCGTAGTGAACATTTGGGACAAAGCAGTCTTCTTTTGCCCCAAATGTTCCACTACAGGCCGGATCTGAGGCGCCGAGCCGGAGGAGCGGAGCGACGACCAGAAACACGACACGCCGTGTCGGTTCTTGGTTGAGGCCTCACGTCCGCATACGTTGCCGGAGAGGTTGCGTGGTTGACATAACTCTCGACCTCTAGTAGAGGGTGAGGGTTCCGCCTCAACCTCAACGTTCCGGCGCATAAGTCGACACGGCCTGACCGGGCCTTTGTCGCCGATGCCCGTCAACCTCGGGGAAGGGAAGGCAGACCGATGACTCCTCCGCACAACTACCTGGCGGTTATCAAGGTCGTCGGTATCGGTGGCGGCGGCGTCAACGCCGTCAACCGGATGATCGAGGTTGGGCTCAAGGGTGTCGAGTTCATCGCGATCAATACCGACGCGCAGGCGCTGTTGATGAGTGACGCCGACGTGAAGCTGGACGTGGGGCGCGAGCTGACCCGCGGTCTTGGCGCGGGTGCGAATCCCGACGTCGGCAAGAACGCGGCCGAGGACCACCGCGACGAGATCGAAGAGGTCCTCAAGGGCGCGGACATGGTGTTCGTGACCTGTGGCGAGGGCGGCGGCACCGGCACCGGTGGCGCGCCCGTCGTGGCGAACATCGCGCGCAAGCTCGGCGCGCTCACCATCGGCGTGGTGACCCGGCCGTTCTCGTTCGAGGGCAAGCGCCGCCAGGTGCAGGCCGAGTCCGGCATCGACGAGCTGCGCAACCAATGCGACACGCTGATCGTGATCCCGAACGACCGGCTGCTCGCGCTCGGTGACCGCGGAATAAGCATGATGGACGCGTTCCGCCAGGCCGACCAGGTCCTGCTCTCCGGTGTCCAGGGCATCACCGACCTGATCACCACGCCGGGTCTGATCAACCTCGACTTCGCGGACGTGAAGAGCGTCATGTCCGGCGCGGGCAGCGCGCTGATGGGCATCGGCAGCGCCCGCGGTGACAACCGCGCGGTCGAGGCGGCCGAGGCGGCGATCTCCAGCCCGCTGCTGGAGCAGAGCATGGACGGCGCCCGCGGCGTGCTGCTCTCCATCGCCGGCGGTTCCGACCTGGGCCTGTTCGAGATCAACGACGCGGCGCAGCTGGTCACGGACGCGGCCCACCCGGACGCCAACATCATCTTCGGCGCGGTGATCGACGACGCGCTCGGCGACGAGGTCCGGGTGACCGTGATCGCGGCCGGCTTCGACGGCGGCGCTCCGGCGTACAAGCCGGTGGAGTCGGTGCGCAAGCCGCAGCCGGCGCCGCTGCCGACCGCACCGGCCAACCCGCTCCCGCCGCCGCCGCAGGAGCGCCGCAAGGTGCTCTTCGACGACGTCGACGTGCCGGACTTCCTGAAGAACGGCTCCTGAGCAGTGCCATTGACCGGCCCGGGGACTCCCCGGGCCGGTTCGTCTCCGGAGGACAATAGTGAGTGACGCGCGGCGGGACGAGATCGCCGGCAACCTTGCCGTGGTGCGCGCCCGCATCGACGCGGCGTGCGCGGCGGCCGGGCGGGACCCGGCCGGCGTGACGCTGATCGCGGTGACCAAGACCTACCCGGCGTCGGACGTCGAGCACCTCGCTGCGCTCGGCGTCACGGACGTGGGAGAGAACCGGGACCAGGAGGCCGCCCCGAAGGCGGCGGCGGTCACCGCGCCGGTCCGCTGGCACTACATCGGGCAGTTGCAGCGCAACAAGGCCCGCTCGGTCGCCCGGTACGCGGACGTCGTGCACTCGGTGGACAGCGAGCGGCTCGCCGAGGCGCTGGCCACCGCGGCCGCCCGGCAGCGGGACACCCCGATCGAGGCGCTGGTCCAGGTCAACCTGGACGGCGAAGCGCACCGCGGCGGCGCCGTGGACGACGACGTCGAGCGGGTCGCGGACGCGATCGCGGCCCGCCCGGAGCTGACGCTGCGCGGTGTGATGGCGGTGGCGCCGCAGGACTGGGAACCGGCCGCCGCGTTCGCCCGGCTGGCCGCGGTGGCGGCGCGCGTGCGGGCCGCGCACCCGGGCGCGGAGCTCGTCTCCGCGGGCATGAGCGGCGATCTGGAGGCCGCGATCGCGCACGGCGCGACACACGTGAGGGTGGGCGGCGCGTTGCTCGGCTTGCGCGCACCGCTGCGGTAGCCTGACCGCGGAACCGAACTACATGAGTGTGATTCAACCGCGATGGGGGATTCACGAAGGTCCAGCGGGGGTATCAACCGGCCCTCGCCGGTCCGGGGAGGGACTGATGTCGAGGTTCCACCGCAGGGCAGCGGCACGGCAGGGGGCGGTGCCGTCACGGCGGAGGCGAGGTGGGGGCAGGCATGAGAGGGCGTAACGGTACGGGGTTCGGCGAGCACGCTCGGCGGACGCGGGAGGGGCTCGCGGTGCTGCGTCACGCTGTCCGCCTCCGTGGCGCGGAGGTGATCGGATGAGCGCCCTGCGCCGAGCGGGTGTCTGGCTCGGTCTCGTCGAGGAGGACGACGACCCCCGCTACGACGACTCGCGCTACAGCGACGACGGCTACCGGTCCAGCTACCGCGGGCGTGACCACGACCGCCGGCGGTACACCGAGGACTTCGAGGACGAGGACGAGGAGATCGACGAGCCGCCCGCGGTGCCCCGCACCCGCGGCCGGTCCGACCTCCGCGACCGGACCTCGCGCATCGACCGGGAGCGGCACGAGCGGCCGTCCCGCTCCTCGGTGCGCGAGGAGATGGAGCGCATCGAGGCCGAGCGCGCCGAGCGCGAGCGGGAGCAGCAGGAGCAGCAGACCGCGACGGTACGGCCGATCACCCGAACGGGTGGCGGGGTGTCCGGCGCGCTCACCTACCCCACGCAGGAGAGTCTGGCGCTGGCGCCGCCGCTGCCCACCCCGAGCCGGGTCACGGTGCCGGAGGAGGAGCAGCGCTACCAGATCACCACGCTGCACCCGACGACGTACCGGGAGGCGCGGACGATCGGCGAGCACTTCCGGGACGGCGTACCCGTGATCATCAATCTCACCGAGATGGATGAGGGTGACGCCCGCCGTCTCGTCGACTTCGCGGCCGGACTGGCGTTCGGTCTTCGGGGTACGATCGAGCGAGTGACCAACCGGGTTTTCCTGCTCTCGCCGGCCAACGTTCAGGTCACCGCGGAGGACAAGGCCAAGATCGCCGAGGGCGGGTTTTTCAGTCAGACCTGACCCGACGCTGTCCTACCTGAGCTACTAGGGGCCCCGCTCGCCGTGCTGTCGATCGTGTTGCAAGTCCTCTACCTGCTGCTGTACGTGTTCTTCCTGACACTGCTGGCACGATTCGTGCTGGGCGCGGTGCTGCAGTACGGGCGGCGATGGCAGCCGAGCCGGGGTGCGGCCGCGGCACTGGAGTCGGTGTGGAGCGTCACTGATCCACCCCTCAAGGCGTTGAGGCGTGTGATCCCACCACTGCGAATTGGTACCGTGAGCTTCGACCTGGCCTCCCTTGTGCTGCTGGTTATCCTGATCGTGCTGATGGAACTCGTGGTACGGCCGTTGATCATCAGGTGAACAACGTGCAAAGGGTTGAGAACCTGACGACCAGCGCGCCACGCGGCCGCAACTGACCCGAGGAGTTTCGATGCCGCTGACCCCGGCCGACGTCCACAACGTCGCCTTCAAAAAACCCCCCATCGGCAAGCGGGGGTACGACGAGGAGGAGGTCGACGCCTTCCTTGACGAGGTCGAGCGCGAGCTCGCCCGTCTGATCGAAGAGAACAACGAGCTCCGCGCTCAGGTCGAGCGTGGTGGCGGTCGCCCCGTCGCCCCGGCCGGTCCGGGCGCCGACCCGCGGATGGCCGCCGAGCTCAACGACCTCAAGGCGCAGCTCGACCGTGTCCAGCGGGACAAGGCCGCCGCCGACCAGGCCGCTCGCGCCATGCAGGCCGAGCTCGACCAGGTGCGCGCGCAGGGTGGCCCGGCCGGTGGCCTGGGTGGCCCCGGTGCCAACCCGGACGGTGAGCAGCAGGCGCTCCGCGTCCTGATGATGGCCCAGCGCACCGCCGACGACCACGTCGCCGACGCGCGCCGCGAGGCCGACAAGCTGCTGACCGACGCCCGCACCAAGGCGGAGGAGGTCACCCGCGAGGCGCGGGCCAAGGCGGACGCGCTGGAGCGCGACGCCCGCCAGCGTCACCAGGAGGCCATGGGCGGCCTGGACGCGAAGCGGTCGGCGCTGCAGAAGCACATCGAGGAGCTCAAGCAGTTCGAGCGGGAGTACCGCACCCGCCTGAAGGCGTACCTCGAGAGCCAGCTCCGCGACCTCGACGGCCGTGGCCAGGGGCTCGAGGCGGAGCTGACCCGCAGCGAGGGCAACCGCGCGGTGGGCGGGTCCGGCGGTCTCGCCGCGGCGGGTCTCGCCTCGTCGTACGGCGGCGGTCGCAGCGGCTCCTCGATCGAGTCCGGCCGCTAGTCCTCGCGACGGGGGTGAGCCATGATCGTCATCAGCCTGTTGCTCATCCTCGTCGCGATCACGCTGCTCGTGCTCGGGTTGATGAGCGCGTCCAGCCTGCTCCTGATCGGCTCGATCGTGGGCAGTCTGCTCGCTGCCGTGACCCTGGTGGTCGGCATGCGGCAGGCGGCCGCCGCGCGCGCCGAGATGGTCGACAACGCGGACGTGATGGCCGAGGCCGACTCGAAGAGCGATGAGTACGGTGCGCCCGCCGAGGAGTACCTCGACGAGGAGTTCGCCGGTTACGAGGGCCGCCGGCAGCGACGGGAGGGCACCCCGTCGACCGTCACCTCCACCGAGTTCCGGGACGAGGCCTACCCGGGGTACGGCGCCGCCGAGCCGGAGGCGCCGGCCTACCGCGAGGCCACCGTCCCGCCGCCGCGCGAGCCGGCCGACGACCCGGAGGACGAGCCGGAACCGCAGCTGGTCTCTGCCGCCGAGGCCGCGCGCGTCGCCCGGATGACCGCCGACGTCTACGTGGTGGACGGCCGTCCGCGATACCACCTGGCCGGCTGCGTCCACCTGATGGACAAGGAGGCGGAGCCGCTCCCGGTCAACGAGGCGGCCGAACTCGGCTTCACCCCCTGCGGCCTGTGCGAGCCGGACAGCGCGCTGCTCGCCGACGCTCGTCGAGTGTGATCTTCACAGTCGCGTAACCGGGCCCCCGCAGCTGCGTTCGACAGAATGAGGGGCATGGACGTTTCCGTGCCCGTCCGGGTCAAGCCCGGTGCATCGCGCGCGCGGGTCGGTGGCCGGCACGACGGGCCGCACGGCCCGGCGCTGGTCGTCGCCGTGAACGCGCCGCCGGTCGACGGCCGCGCCACCGAGGCCGCGCGCCGGGCCCTCGCGACCGCGCTCGGCGTGCGGCCCGCGTCCGTCACGCTCAGGCTCGGCGCCGCCAGCCGCGACAAGGTCTTCCTGGTCGCGGACGCGCCCGAGGCGCTGGCCGCGGCCGTGACCGAGCTGCGGGACGGCGGGTGAGCGGCGACATAGACCTGGCACTGCTGCTCGGCGCCGCCGTCGTGCTGATCGCGGTCGCCGCGGTCCGCATCTCCACCCGCTTCGGCTTCCCCAGCCTGCTGATCTACCTCGGCATCGGTCTGCTGATCGGTGAGGACGGCTTGGGCATCCGGTTCGACGACGCGGAGCTGACCCGGGTGCTCGGCTTCTGCGCGCTCATCGTGATCATCGCGGAGGGCGGCCTGACCGCGCGGGCCAGCACGCTGCGCCCGGTGCTCGGCCTGGCCGCGCTGCTCTCCACGGCCGGCGTCGCGGTCAGCATCGTCACCGTCGGCGTGGTCGTGCACCTGCTGCTCGGCCTGGACTGGCGGCTCGCACTGCTCTACGGCGCGGTGCTCTCCTCCACGGACGCGGCGGCGGTCTTCGCCACACTGCGCCGCCTGCGGCTGCCATCGCGGCTGGTCGCCACGCTGGAGGCCGAGTCCGGCATGAACGACGCACCGGTGGTGATAGTCGTGGTGCTGCTCTCCACCACCGGCTTCGGCGCCCATCCCTGGTGGTACGAGCTGCTGATCGTCGGGTACGAGCTGGTGGCCGGCGCCGCGATCGGCTGGGCCGTGGGCGTCTCCGGCCGCTGGCTGCTCCGGCACGCCGCGCTGCCGTCCGCCGGGCTGTACCCGATCGCGGCGGTGGCGCTGACCGTGCTGGCGTACGCGGCCGGTGCGGTCGCGCACGCGTCGGGCTTTCTCGCGGTCTACGTCGCCGGTGTGCTGCTCGGCAACGCGCGGCTGCCGCACCGGGCCGCGATCCTCGGCTTCGCGGACGGGCTGGCCTGGACCGCGCAGATCGGCCTGTTCGTGCTGCTCGGCCTGCTAGCGGCGCCGGACCGGCTGCCGGGCGCGATCGACGAGGCGCTGGTCGCCGGTCTCGCGCTGGTGCTGCTGGCACGCCCGCTGTCGGTGCTGGTGTCCGCGCTGCCGTACACGCTGCTCCGGCCGTTGCGCCGGCGGATCCGGCTGGGCTGGCGGGAACAGACGTTCCTGTCGTGGGCCGGGCTGCGCGGCGCGGTGCCGATCGTGCTGGCCACGATCCCGCTCTCCGAGTCCGTACCCGGTGCGCGGCGGCTCTTCGACGTGGTCTTCGTGCTCGTGGTGATCTTCACGCTGGTGCAGGGCGGCACGCTGGCGCCGCTGGCCCGCCGCCTCGGCGTGGTGGCCGACGCGGAGCCCACCGAACTGTCGGTGGAGACCGCGCCGCTGGACCGGATGGGCGCGGACCTGCTGACGCTGGCGATCCCGGCCGGGTCCCGGCTGGGCGGCGTGCACGTGGACGAGTTGCGGCTGCCGGTCGGTGCGTCGGTGACGCTGGTGGTGCGCGACGGCTCCGGTTTCGTGCCGGCGCCGGACACCCGGCTGCGGTCCGGCGACAGTCTGCTCATCGTGGCGACCGCGGAGGTCCGTGAGGTCGCGGAGCGGCGGTTGCGCGCGGTGAGCCGGCGCGGTCGGCTGGCGCGCTGGTTCAACGAGTACGGCGCGGACGGCGGGGCTCCGGACCGGTGATACAGGCTCTGATCGATCTTAGGAGGGCTGTGTCGGATTTGCGATAAATTACCCGGACAGATGTGGTGAAAATGGTTCACCACGGTGCGCCCTGTTGTCGGATTCGCTCACGGTCCGTATTCTTGCGAACCTCCGGAGTGCACGGCGTCCGCCGTGCGCCCGTTTTTTGCACGTGGGGGGCGCCATGGTCAGGCGGGGCGGACATGGCTAAGAAAGTTACTACTGGCGACCAGGAGGGCACTGGCCGTAAGGTGTCGGGACGGGCCGGCACGGCCGCGACCACGGCGACGGCCGCCAAACCGGGAAACCGGGGACGCGCCGGTACCGCGGCGAAACCGGCCGGACCCGCCGCGACGGGGGCGGTCAGCTCGCCGAACCGTGGTCCGGCCGCCGGCCGGGCCGGGGCGAGGTCGAGCACCCCCGCGGCGCCGAAGAACAGCACAGCGAAGAAGACGACCGGCGGGACCGGTGCGTCCGGTGGGAAGTCCGCGACGGGCACAACGGCCGGCGCGGCGTCCCTATCCGGCACGACGGGCCGGTCCGGCACGACGGGCCGATCCACCGGCGCCGCGACGACGCCCGTCACCCGCGCGGGTGCGGCGAAAGCCGCCCCGGCCGGAACCGCATCGGCCGAGATCGTCAAAGCCAAGGTCACTCCAGCCAAGGTGACCCGGGCCAAGGGCGACACGGCGAAGGTGAACGCGGCGAAGGTGGATTCCGTCAAGGCCGGCCCGGCCAAGGTCACCCAGGCCGAGGCAGCGCCGGTCAAGGTAGCTTCGGCCCGGACCGCTTCGGCCGGGACAGCGGCGACCGGGACCGCGGCCGTGCGGGCCAAGGCCGGGCCGTCGGCCGGCACCGCACCCGGCGGGACGGCAGTGGCCGGTGCGGCGGAGACCGGGGTCGCGGCGGCCAGAGCCGCGGCAGCCAGGGTGACGCCGGCCAGGGCGGCGGCGGGCAGGACGACATCGGTCCGAACGGCGGCCAAGGCAGGGCCGGTGAAGACCACGGCCAAGGCCGCACCGGGGCGGGCCGCGGCCAAGGCCGCGCCGGTGAAGACCGCGGCCACAACCGCGCCGGCCGGGAAGCACGCGATCACGGCACCAGCTGAAAAAACGGCGAAGGCCACCGAAACGGTACGGGCCGGAGCCGGGAAAGCCACGAAGACCACCCCGGGGAGAAGCGCCGCCCCGGCCGGGAACACGACGACGAACCGGGCCGGCACCACCGCCACCCGGGCGGCACGGATCGACACGACGCGGGCAGACACAGCACCGCCGACCGCCGCGACGAGCGCGGCCGAGGGAGCGACGACCATGGCGAAGGCAGCCGAGACCAGCACGCCGACCCGCAAGACCGCGCCCGCGAAGGGCGCCCGCAGCGCGGCCGAGACCGAGAAGATCCGGGCCGCCCTCGCGGGCCGCCGGGACGAACTGCGCCACGAGTACGATCAGACCCTGATCGAGATCGCCGGCCTGCAGCGCGAGAGGCTGGGGGACTCGGCGGGCGACGACCAGGCGGACACCGGCACCAAGACGTTCGAGCGCGAGCAGGAGATCACGCTCGCGAACAACCTCCTGGAGCGGATCAACCAGGTCGAGCGTGCGCTGGAGCGGCTGGACGAAGGACACTACGGGTGGTGCGAGCGGTGCGGGAACCCGATCCCGGTCGAGCGGCTGGCCGCGTTCCCGTCCGCCACCCGGTGTGTGAAGTGCAAGCAACTGGAGGAGCGGCGCTGACTTCCGCGCCGCCGGGGAGGACGGACCGGTGACGGTGGAGGCGCAGCAGCCGCCCGCAGAAGCTGGGGCGAGCAGGCCCGGCAGTGTCCGGCGGGCGGTCACCGTCCTCGGTGCGGTCGCGTCGGTGATGGTCGCGGCGGACTTCGCGACCAAGGAGATCGCGCTCGCGACGCTGAACTACCGCGACGACGTGACGGTGATCCCGGGCGTGCTCTACTGGAGCCTGATCCGGAACAGCGGCGCCGCGTTCAGCCTCGGCGAGGACTACACCTGGATCTTCCCGATCGTCGCGATCCTGGTGGCCGGCTGGATCGGCTGGATGGCGCGGTCGCTGCGGTCGATCCCGTGGGCGATCTCGCTGGGCCTGGTGCTGGGCGGCGCGGTCGGCAACCTGATCGACCGGGTCTTCCGCGAGCCGTCCCCGTTCCAGGGGCACGTGGTGGACTTCGTCAGCGTGTTCCAGCCCGGCGGCGGTGCGTTTCCGATCTTCAACTGGGCGGACAGCTCGCTCAGCATCGGCGTGGTGCTGGCGGTGCTGCTGGAGCTGACCGGCCGGCAGCGCGACGGCTCCCGGATATCCTCGGACGGCGGCAAGAAGCCCGCCCCCGGCAGCAGTGACGAGAAGGACAGCACGAGCGCGTGACGCAACCCCCCGGTGACACCCGATCCCTCCCCGTACCCGACGGCCTGGACGGCCTGCGTCTCGACGCCGCCGTCTCCCGCCTGTTCGGGCTCTCCCGCACCG
Organism: Catenuloplanes indicus; assembly: GCF_030813715.1. Classification (NCBI taxonomy): domain Bacteria; kingdom Bacillati; phylum Actinomycetota; class Actinomycetes; order Micromonosporales; family Micromonosporaceae; genus Catenuloplanes; species Catenuloplanes indicus. Next base: position 2,764,159 of record NZ_JAUSUZ010000001.1, on the reverse strand, counting down.
CGGCCGCCTCGATCGTCGAGGCCGGTGACGCGTACGTCGACGGCGTCCGCCGCGGCAAGTCCGACAAGGTCTCCGGCGGCGCCTGGCTGGAGGTGACGCTGCCCGCACCGGCCGCGCCGCCCACCGTGGTCGCGGAGACGGTGGAGGGCCTGCGGGTCGTTCACTCCGACGACGACATCGTGGTGGTCGACAAGCCGGTCGGCGTCGCGGCCCACCCGAGCCCGGGCTGGACCGGCCCGACCGTGATCGGCGGGCTCGCCGGGCTCGGCCACACCATCGCGACCAGCGGCGCCGCCGAGCGTCAGGGGGTTGTGCACCGGCTCGACGTGGGTACCACCGGGCTCATGGTGGTGGCGAAGAGTGAGCACGCGTACACGGTGCTCAAGCGCGCGTTCAAGGAGCGCGAGGTGGAGAAGCGCTATCACGCGGTCGTGCAGGGGCATCTCGACCCGCTGCGCGGCACGATCGACGCGCCGATCGACCGGCACCCGTCCTCGGACTGGAAGTGGGCGGTGATGACCGGCGGCAAGCCGAGCGTCACGCACTACGACACGATCGAGGCGTTCCGCTCGGCCAGCCTGGTCGACATCCGGCTGGAGACCGGGCGCACCCACCAGATCCGGGTGCACATGTCCGCGATGCGGCACCCGTGCGTGGGTGACCTCACCTACGGCGCCGACCCGACGCTCGCGCAGCGGGCCGGCCTGCACCGGCAGTGGCTGCACGCGCGCGAGCTGAGCTTCACGCACCCGGGTACGTACGAGGAGGTGCGGTTCGTCAGCCCCTACCCGGACGACCTGCAGCACGCCCTCGACGTGCTGCGCGCCGCGAGTTGACCGGACTGCTGCGCCGGCTGGACCAGCGGGTGCTGCCGCCGCTCGGCCGGGGTCTCGCGCGCGCCGGCCGTACCCCCGGCCGGTTGCGGTTCCTGACCGGCGCGGCCGTGGCCGCCTCCACCGCGGTGCTGCTGACCGCGGTCTGGGCCGCGGACCGGCCACCGCCGGCCGGCGACGACACCGTGGGTGACGTGGTGCGCGTCGGCGTGGCCGAGGGTGGTTCGATCCCGGGGTACGCGGCGGAGTCCGACGCCGAGCTGGCCGCGCTCGGCGGCACCGACAGCGCGTTCGCGCTGGTCACGTTCACCGAGTATCTCGCGCCGGACCGGCTGGCCGCCGCGCTGGACGGCCGTGCCGTCGCGGTGGTGGTCGGCCGGGTGCCGCTGCCCGGCACGCAGACCGAGATCGTCCGGATCGCGGTGCAGCGGCTGCCGGCCGACCTGATCGGCGGCATGCGCGTGATCGCCGAGCGCAAGGACCGGGAGGCGGCGGACTACCGCCGGCTGAGCGCGAAGCTGACCGGTGACTCGGCGCCGGAGTCGGAGTTGCGGACCGTGTACGACAGCGGTGCCACGGTCGCCGCGGCGGAGGCGACCGCGTACCGCGACGGGTGTTCGTGTCTCTACGCGGCCGTGATTCGGGCCACGCCGGCGGAGCTGTCCGCGCTCGCCGGACGGCCCGAGGTGCGCGTCGTCGATCCGGCCCGCGAGCTGTCCCGCCTCGACCGGGCCGTGCTCCTGCCGCCGCTGCCGGAACAGGACGACGTGGTCAAACCACCTGTGGACGGTCTCACAGAATCCATGGCTCCGAACGGCACACCCGTGACGCCGGGCGGCCGATAGGGGAGAATGGCAGCATCCCGGCGCGGCCCCACGCGTTGAACCATCCGGCAGCGCGGCAGCCCCGTACCGACGGTCAGGTTCGGCGATCGGGGCGGTGGCCGCACGATCAGGCACGCATCGTTAGGGTCTGCGGAGTCCGGTTTCGGGTAGACGGCCGGACGATTGGGATGAGGATGCGGGTGTGGCCTGAAGCGGGTTTCCTTCGTAGCCTGTCAGGCAGACCATTGGCGCTGGGAGGATGCATCCGTGGAGGGCACCGAGACCGACTGGGGTCGGGCGCAGGAACCGCCGCCGCGATGGCGCGCGCTTCTTGACCGTGCCCTGCTCGGTGGCCGGACCGGGGAGCATGCCCAGGTGAACGCGGACCGGGCGGGCCGCGGTGAGCCCGGCTACCCGGCGAACGGGCATAACGGTCATCCCGGTGCGAACGGCTATCCCGAGTCGAACGGCTACCCCGAGTCGAACGGCTACCCCGAGGGCGGAAACCGGTACGAGGCGGAGTCGTCCCGCCGTGGCTACCTCGAGTCCGCACCGCCCGGCGGCAACCCGTTCGACGGCCCCGTGCCGCCGCCGGACAGCCCGCTCCCGCGCCGGCCGCAACGCACCCCCGCGTCCCCGTCCTACGGCGCGGCCGTGAACGGGCGCCCGGACCCGGTGCAGCCGCCACCGGCGCAGCAGCCGCCGATGCGGCCCGGTCCGGACGGTCCCGGCATGGGCCGCCGCCAGCCGTACCCGCCGTCCGCCGGTGCCTACGGCGGGCAGTCCGTGCAGCCGCCACCGGTCGCGCCGGACGAGGGCGCCTTCGAGTCCCGCTACGCCGCGCTGGACCCGCGCTACTCGCCGGTCCAGCCCGGTCGCTACCCGTCCGGCCCGTCGACGCCACCGGCGGCCGCTCCGGCGCCCCCACCGGTGCCGCAGGCCGCCGCGCCGGCGCCACCGGTCCCGCAGGCCCCGCCGGTACCGCCCGCGTCCGCTCCGGCGCCCTCGGCCGGTGCCTACGGTGGCGTGCCGCAGGCCTACGCCGCGCCCGAGCGCGACTACCCGCAGCCGTCGCGCTACTCGATCCTGTCCCCGCCCGGGTACGTGCCGCCGCCCCCGCCGCCCACGCCCGAACCACCCGCGCCGCAGGCCGCGCCGGGCCGGTTCCAGTCGAAGAACGTCGGCTTCCTCGGCAACGCCGCGCCCGAGGCCGCGGCCCGCCCCGCGGCGGACGTGGAGACCGAGCGCGCGATCAGCGTGCTCAAGCGCGACCTCGGCGGCCCGCGCGTGATGGCGTTCGCCAACCCCAAGGGCGGCGTGCACAAGACCACCGCGACCGTGCTCGCCTCGGCCGCGGTCGGCAGCGTGCGCGGCAAGGGCGTGCTCGCCTGGGACGACAACGAGCTGCGCGGCACGCTCGGCCTGCGGGCCGGCAGCGCCCGGCACGCGCGCACGGTCCGGCATCTGATCGCGGAGCTGGCCCAGATCGAGATCGCGCACGGTGCCGAGCTGCTCGACCGGCTCGACGACTTCCTCCGGCACGCCTCCGACGGGTCGTACGACGTGCTCGCCGGTGAGGAGAACCCGCGCTTCGCCCAGCGTCTCGACCAGCACACGGTCCGCCGCGTGCTGGAGCTGCTGCGGCGTACCCACGACGTGATCTGCGTGGACACCGGCAACAACGTGGAGAGCGTGAACTGGCAGACCGTACTGCAGGCCGCGGACCAGCTGGTGGTCACCACGGTCCCGCGGGAGGACGCCGCGTTCACCGCGGACTGGATGCTCGACCTGCTCGACGACGTCGGCATGGGCGACCTGGTGTCGAACGCGGTGACGCTCATCTCCTGTCCCACGCCGGGCAAGTCGCCGCTGCTCGACGACCTGGAGAAGCACTTCAAGACGCGTACCCGCGCGGTCGCGATCGTGCCGTACGACCCGGCCCTGGAGACCGGGGCGTCCATCGAGTACCACCAGCTCCAGCCGGAGACGCGGAACGCGTGGCTGCGCGCGACGTCGATGATGCTGGAGCCGTTCGCCCGCTGATCCGGGTCCCGGCGGCACGCCCGTACGGCGCCTGAGAGGATCGGGGCGTGAGCGCGTCCAGTCGGCAGCCCGGTGTCAGCGGTGTCCCGTCCGAGGATCAAGGCCCGGAGCCGTCGCCGGTGTCCGTACCGGAGCTGCCGGCCCCCGAGGATCCGCCGGGTCGGCTCGGTACACCAGGTCCGCCGCTCGGCCGGGAGATCGCCTGGTCCACCGGTGCGGCGCTGGTGATCGCGGCGCTCGGCGTCCCGCTCGGGCTGCTGTGGGCCGTGCTGGCCCCGGACGTGCCGGTCGTGCAGGGTGAGAACGGGCCGCTGCTCACGTCCGCGCAGCCGGAGCAGTTCGTGGCCGCTGACGGGTGGTTCACGTTTCTGGGCATCGCGTTCGGCATCCTGATCACGGTGGCGGCCTGGTACGTGCTGCGCCGCTACCGGGGCGCGATCGTGCTGACCGCGGTGACGCTGGGCACGATCGGCGCGGCGCTGCTCGCATCCTGGGTGGGCAGCCGGGTCGGGCTGAGCGAGTACGAGCGGCTCAAGGCCACCGCGGCAGTCGGTGAGCACTTCACCAAGCCCGCCGAGCTGCGCGCCGGCGAGGTGCACCTGTTCCTCGGCTTCCTGCCCGGCATCCGCGGCGACCTGCTGGCCGGCCCGCTGGCCGCCGCCGCCACCTACACGCTGCTGGCCGGCTGGTCCCCGTGGCCGTCGCTGCGCCCCGAGCCGCTGCCCACCTATCCGCCGGACGACCCCGCCCTCACCCCTCCTCCGTCCGGCGCCGGCACGCCGTTGCCGGCCGGGCCGGCGTACGTGGAGGAGACCGGGACCGAGGGCCCACCGGAAGCCGGCAGGTAGCCGACGGCTCCGCCCGGCGGGGCGGGAGCGTCACAAGCCCTTGATCGCTCAGGAGCTCGCGGGCTGCATCGACGGGGCGCGGGCGGGTTGCGGGACCGCGGCGGGACCGGCAGGGAGGCCGCCGGCGGCCGACCGGTGCTCGCCGGAGCACTCGGAACGTGCCCACGCCGGAAGCGGGACCATGAATTCCCGCAGGCGCGAAAGTCTAGTTCTGGCTGGACGGCGTGGCGTATTCGGAGAGCGGGACCGGCACCGCGCGGACCGTGCGGAACAGTGCGGCCTCGCGGGTGAGCAGCTTGAGTTCGGCGCGGAGGCGGGCCGCGGTGTCGGTCGCGGCGAGCAGCGCCTGGCGGTCCTCGACCGTGAACGCGCCGGTGGCCGCGACCAGGTGGGAGAGCGTGGTCGGGTCGTCCGGGAGCTGTTCCGGCGTATCCGGCGACTCGGGGCGCATCAGCTGTAGGTACTCGCGGAACGTCGCGAGCACCCGCGGGGCCAGCAGGTCGGCCACGTCCTCGGCGCCGGACGGCTCCGGGAGCCACTCGACCTGGGCGACCAGGTACGGCGCCGGGTCCGGCATAACCTCGGTGATCCGGAAGCGGCGGCGGCCGACGGTGAGCAGATCGTACTGCCCGTCGGGCAGCTCGGTGACCTGGCGCACCTCGGCGGTGCAGCCGATCTCGTGCAGCGTGACCCGGGCGGCGGCGGAGTCGGGACCGCCCGGTCCGGCGGGCAGCACCTCCCAGCCGCTGCGGATCGCGACGACGCCGAACTCGCGCGGCGTCTCCTCGGGGCGGGCGACCAGGTCCCGGACCAGCTCGCGATAGCGCTCCTCGAAGATGTGCAGCGGCATCACCAGGCCGGGGAAGAGCACCGTCCCCAACGGGAACACCGGCAACCGCGTCACCACGCCACGAGCGTAGCGGAACCGCCCTGGCCCGTGAGCCCCGCGCCTCTTCCGATCATCGGCCACCCCGTCATCGTGGCGCACCGGGGGCCGGTTCCGCTGCGTTATCGTCCCGGCAGCCGGACTGGCCCCTGCCCGCCCGGAGCGGGCCGAATAGACTCCCAAGGGTGTTGAACCGGATCGACCTGCGGAGCGCGGCGGACGCCGCGGTGCCGCGTGGCCTGCTGCCCCGTGCCCAGCTCGACGTCTCGGTCGCGACCGAGACCATCCGCCCGCTCGTGGAGGCGGTCCGGGAGCATGGGTTCCCGGCCATCCGCGAGGCGACCGAGCGGTTCGACGGCGTGCGTCTGGAGCGGCTGCGGGTGCCGGCCGAGGCGATCGCGGCGTCGCTGTCCGCGCTGGAGCCGGAGGTGCGTGCCGCGCTGGAGGAGGCGATCGCCCGCACCCGCAAGGTGCACGCCGACCAGCGCCGGCGGGACGTGACCACGCAGGTCACGGCCGGCGGCACGGTCACCGAGCGCTGGCTGCCGGTGTCCCGGGTGGGTCTCTACGTGCCCGGCGGCCTGGCGGTGTACCCGTCGACCGTGGTGATGAATGTGGTGCCCGCGCAGATCGCCGGCGTGGACGCGCTGGTCGTGGCCAGCCCGCCGCAGAAGGAGAACGGCGGCCTGCCGGACGCGCGGGTTCTCGCCGCGTGCGCGCTGCTCGGGGTGGACGAGGTCTACGCCGCAGGCGGGGCACAGGCGATCGCGATGCTGGGCTACGGATCGACCGGCGCGGTCGACGGCGACGGCTGCGCGCCGGTCGACGTGATCACCGGCCCGGGCAACATCTGGGTGACCGCGGCGAAGCGGCTGCTGCGCGGCGTGGTCGGCATCGACGCGGAGGCCGGGCCGACCGAGATTGCGATCCTGGCCGATGACACCGCCGACCCGGTGCACGTCGCGGCCGACCTGATCAGCCAGGCCGAGCACGACCCGCTGGCCGCGAGCGTGCTGGTCACGCCCTCCGAGAAGCTGGCGGACGCGGTCGAGGACGCGCTGGCCCGGATGGTGACGGCCACCAAGCACTCCGAGCGGGTCAGCACGTCGCTGACCGGTGAGCAGTCCGGCATCGTGCTGGTCAAGGACCTGGAGCAGGGCCTGCGCGTGGTCGACGCGTACGCGGCCGAGCACTTGGAGATCCAGACGCGGGATGCGCGGAGCTGGGCGATGCGGGTGCGCAACGCCGGTGCGATCTTCGTGGGCGCGTTCGCGCCGGTGTCGCTGGGCGACTACTGCGCCGGTTCCAACCACGTGCTGCCGACCGGCGGCTGCGCCCGGCACCAGTCCGGCCTGTCCGTGCAGTCGTTCCTGAAGAACGTGCACATCGTGGAGTACGACGAGCCCGCGCTGCGCGAGGTCGCGGCGCACGTGGTCGCGCTCGCCACGGCGGAGGACCTGCCCGCGCACGGCGAGGCCGTGTCCGCGCGTTTCCCGGGGGGCCTGGCGTGATCGACCTTCCGATCCGGGACGACCTGCGCGGCCTGAGCCCGTACGGCGCACCCCAGCTGGACGTGCCGGTCCGGCTGAACACGAACGAGAACTCGTACCCGGTGCCGGACGAGGTCGTCGAGGCGATCGGCAAGGCGCTCCAGGCCGAGCTGCGCGACCTCAACCGGTACCCGGACCGGGACGCGGTGGCGCTGCGCTCCGCGCTCGCCGACTACCTCGGGCACGGCCTGACCGTCGCGCACGTCTGGGCGGCGAACGGGTCGAACGAGGTCCAGCAGCAGTTGCTCCAGGTGTTCGCGGGCCCGGGGCGGACCGCGCTCGGCTTCACCCCGGCCTACTCGATGCACCCGCTGCTCGCGGTCGGTACCGGCACCCGCTGGGTGGACGGCCGGCGCGGCGAGGACTTCGGGCTCGACGCGGAGCACGCGGTCGCGCAGGTCCGGGAGCATCAGCCGGACCTGGTCTTCCTCTGCTCGCCGAACAACCCGACCGGCACCGCGCTGGACCCGGCCGTGATCGCGGCCGTGCTGGACGCCGCGCCCGGCATGGTGATCGTGGACGAGGCGTACGCGGAGTTCGCCCGGCCCGGCACGCCGAGCGCGCTGGAGGTGCTGCCCGGCCACCCGCGGCTGGTGGTGACGCGCACGATGAGCAAGGCGTTCGGGTTCGCCGGTGGCCGCCTGGGCTACCTGGCCGCGCACCCGGCCGTGGTGGACGCGGTGCAGCTGGTCCGGTTGCCGTACCACCTGTCCGCGCTCACCCAGGCCGCGGCGCGGGCCGCGCTGTCGCACCGGGCCGCGCTGCTGAGCACGGTCGAGGCGATCAAGACCGAGCGGGACCGGATCGTGTCGACGCTGCGCGGCGCCGGTCTCACGGTCGCCGACAGCGACGCCAACTTCGTGCTCTTCGAGGTGGGCGGCGACCAGAAGACCGCCTGGCGCGCGCTGCTCGACCGTGGTGTCCTCGTCCGGGACGTCGGACTGCCCGGCTGGCTGCGCGTGACGGCCGGCACCCCCGACGAGACCGACGCTTTCCTGAACGCGATGAAGGAGCTTGACCGATGAGCCGACGGGCGCGGATCGACCGCACCACGAACGAGACCAAGGTGCGCATCGAGCTGGACCTGGACGGGACCGGCAAGGGCGACATCAACACCGGCGTGGGCTTCTTCGACCACATGCTCAACCAGATCGCCAAGCACGGCGGCTTCGACCTGACCGTGCACACCGAGGGCGACCTGGAGATCGACGCGCACCACACGATGGAGGACACCGCGCTCGCGCTGGGCACCGCGTTCGCGGAGGCGCTCGGCGACAAGGCGGGCATCCGGCGGTACGGTTCGGCCACCATCCCGATGGACGAGGTGCTGGTCCGGGCCGCGCTCGACCTGTCCGGCCGGCCGTACATGGTGCACGACGAGCCACTGCTCACGCCGTACATCGGGCCGGTCTACCCGACCAGCATGACCCGGCACATCTGGGAGTCGTTCGCGCAGACCGCGAAGATGACGCTGCACGTCTCGGTGCTGCGCGGCGCGCGCGAGGGCGGCCACCCGGACGCGCACCACGTGGTGGAGGCGCAGTTCAAGGCCGTGTCCCGGGCGCTGCGCGAGGCGGTGGAGATCGACCCGCGGAACGCGGGCGCGATCCCGTCCACCAAGGGCACCCTGTGATTTCGATCCTGCTGCTGGCTCTCGCGGGCGTGCTGGCCGGTGGGGCGTTCTCGCTCCACCGGCAGGAGGCGAGCACGTTCTCGATAGCCGTCACCGGGCTCCTCGCCGCGCTGGCCGCGGCGGGCGGCATCCTCTGGCTCATCCCGGAATAGGGGAGCGATCAATGACAAAGCGTGTGGTGATCCTGGACTACGGCTCCGGCAACCTGCGCTCCGCCGAGCGCGCGCTGGAGCGGGCCGGTGCGGACGTGACCGTCACGCCGGACCTGACCGCGGCCGCGGACGCGGACGGCCTGGTGGTGCCGGGCGTCGGCGCGTTCGCCGCGTGCATGGCCGGGGTGGAGGCGATCGACGCCGGCCCGATGATCGCGGAGCGGGTTGCGGCCGGCCGGCCGGTGCTCGGCATCTGCGTCGGCATGCAGATCTTCTTCGAGTACGGTGACGAGCACGGCACCGTCACCAAGGGCCTCGGCCTGCTGCCCGGCGGCGTGACCCGGCTCACGGCCGAGCGCATCCCGCACATGGGGTGGAACACGGTGACCGCGCCGCCGGAGAGCCGCCTGATGGACGGCATGCCGGACGACGCCCGGTTCTACTTCGTGCACTCCTACGGTGCCAGCGGCCTGGACGCGCTGCGGGACGCGGTGGTGACCACGGCCGCGCACGACGAGCCGTTCGCGGCCGTGGTCGAGCACGGCCCGTTGTCCGTCGCGCAGTTCCACCCGGAGAAGTCCGGCGACACCGGCGCGCGCCTGCTCCGGAACTGGATCGACGGGCTGTGAGCAAGGACCGGGCCATCCGGCGGGCCGCCCGGCTGCTGGAGGCGGAGCAGAAACGCGCCGCCCGCGCGGCCGTGGCGTCCCGCCGCCAGCGGCGCAAGGACATCACGGACAGGATCGTGCCGAAGCTGCCGGACCGGCGCACCGGCCGGCTCCAGCCGCGGCGCACCGCGACCCAGCGTGCCGCGATCGTGATGCTCAGCTTGCTCGCCGTGATGGTGACCTGGTACCTGGTGGACGACCTGGTGATGCGCCTGATCATCGTTCTGGTGCTGATCCTCGCCCTACCAGCGCTGATCGTGATCGCGCTGGGCCGAAGAAACTCATGATCAAGGAGAATCCGTGACCCTCGAACTGCTTCCCGCCGTCGACGTCGCCGACGGTCAGGCCGTCCGCCTGGTGCAGGGCGCGGCCGGCAGCGAGACCGCGTACGGCGACCCGCTCGAGGCCGCGCTGGCCTGGCAGACCGACGGCGCCACCTGGATTCACCTGGTCGATCTGGACGCCGCGTTCGGCCGTGGCTCGAACGCGGAGCTGCTCGCCGAGGTGGTCGGCCGGCTCGACGTCAACGTGGAGCTGTCCGGCGGCATCCGGGACGACGAGTCGCTGGAGCGCGCGCTGGCCACCGGCGCCACCCGGGTCAACATCGGCACGGCCGCGCTGGAGAACCCGGAGTGGTGCGACCGGGTCGCCGCGGAGTACGGCGACCGCGTCGCGATCGGTCTGGACGTGCGCGGCCGCACGCTGTCCGCGCGCGGCTGGACCCGGAACGGCGGCGACCTCTACGAGGTGCTGGCCCGTCTGGACAAGGCCGGTGCGGCGCGCTACGTCGTCACGGACATCACCAAGGACGGCACCATGCGCGGGCCGAACCTGGACCTGCTCCGCGAGGTCTGCGCCGCCACGTCCGCGCCGGTGATCGCCAGCGGTGGCGTGTCCACGCTGGACGACCTGCGCGCGCTGGCCACGCTGGAGTCGGTCGGCGTCGAGGGCGTCATCGCCGGTAAGGCGCTCTACGCGGGTGCGTTCACGGTGTCCGAGGCACTGCGGGTCCTGTTCGAGAGCTGACCGGGGACCCGATGGTCTTGGGACCATCGGCCCTGCTGCGCACCCCCTCCCGGCGGCGAGCATGAATGTGACGACAGGGGATGGGAACGCCGAGGGAGTTCCGCCGGTCGTCAGCTGATCCGGGAGGGGATCACCGTGGTGACCGTTGCGCACACCAGGACCGCCGTTGCTTCGAAGACCGTCACCGACCACGCGTTCGGCGAGGTCACCTGGGCCGTCACCCGCGTCGGGCTGGGTTTCGTCTTCCTGTGGGCGTTCCTGGACAAGCTGTTCGGCCTCGGCAAGTCGACGCCGGCCGAGAAGGCGTGGCTGAACGGTGGTCAGCCGACCAAGGGCTTCCTGGCCGGTGTCGAGGGGCCGTTCGCCGGTGTCTTCAACGCGATGTCCGGGAACGTGCTGCTCGACTGGCTGTTCATGGCCGGCCTGGCCGGCATCGGTGTCGCGTTGATCCTCGGCATCGGGATGCGGATCGCCGCGGTCTCCGGTGTGCTGATGATGGTGCTGATGTGGGCGGCCAGCCTGCCGATCGCGACCAACCCGTTCCTCGACGATCACCTGATCTACGCGCTGGTCATCGCGGGCCTCGCGGCCACCGGCGCCGGCCTCCGCTACAGCCTGGCCGCCACCTGGGCCAAGGTCCCGCTGGTCGGCAAAGCCCCCTGGCTCAAGTGACGTCACCGATCGACGGCCCCGGAGAGTTGCCACTCTCGGGGCCGTCGCGTTGCCGTACCGGCAAGAAGATCCAGATCTTGGTCTTTCCTGCTTCCGGCGTGGTGCTGCCCGCATGTTCGGAGCGGGCACCGGTCGTCGCCGGCGCTCCTCCCTGCGCGTTTCGCCGTGGTCGAGTCAGGACCGCAGCGCGGCGCGCAGCTTCTCGGTGGCGGTGACGAACGCGCCCGCCTCGGTGACCCGGTCCAGCAGCCGGTGGGCCGCGGCCATCGCGGCCGCGGTGTCCGGTGGCTCGGTCTGCGTCGCGGCCGCGATCGCGTTCACGTCGCGCAGCGCCGCGTCCGGGTCGGGCAGCGCCTCCGGGACCGCGTCGATCGCGGCGTGCAGCCGGCGGGCCGCGGACAGCACCGGCGCGAGCGGGTCCGGCCGGTACCGGCCGACGATCGCCCGCGCGTGATCACCGGCCGCGGCGGCACCGTGATTGTCGCCGTGGATGTGCACGCCGCCCATCAGTCGTCCTTCCCCTTCTTCGCCCCGTCCCCGTCGTGCTTCGTGGCCTGTGCCTCCGCGCCGGCGGCCGCGGCACCGTAGTTGTCGCCGCTGATGAAGACGCTGCTGTTGTTGTAGACGTTCATCCGCCGCTCGTACTCGGACGTGTCGATGCCGGCGTCGCGCAGATATCCGATCACCGCCTCGCTGATCCGGCGCTCGATCAGCTTCGTGTACTTCTCCGCGTCCAGCCGCTGCAGGTAGGTGACCGGGTGGGCCGCGGACGTCGCCTGCCGCAGGTCGAACCGCGCGCCGAAATCGCCGAGCTCCTCCTCGGTCACCTCGGTCTCCGCCCGGCGCATCCCGCGGGCCAGCACGGCCATCCGGTAGAGCGTGACCGCCATCCGCAACGGTGCCACCGCGAGGTTCTCGCCGAAGTCGCGCAGGCTCTCCAGCGCCGCCCGTCCGCCGACACCGCCACCGGCCGGGTAGCCGTCGATCCGGCGGTAGCGGTGACCCAGCGGGCCGAGCACGGTCGACACCGTCTCCACGTAGAGCATGCCGCCCTCCACCGCGATGTGCGTGAACGTGGAGACCGCGATGCTGTGGTGCTCGCCCGGGATCAGCATGCGCCCGTCCGCGGAGTGCACCGGCGTCACGTTCGCGCCGACCGTGGCCCGCAGGAAGTGCCGCACGCTGGCCTGCGGATGCCGGATCACCGACTCCATCGCGGCCGGTGTCGCGTGCGAGTACGGCACCAACGCGTCCGTGTCGACCAGCGGCCAGCCCTCGCCGCCGACGCCCGCGGAGACGATCTGGTCGCGCAGCGTCAGCCCGGACATCCGTTCCGCCTCGCGCAGGTCACCGGCGCGCAACGCGGCCAGCCGCCGCTTGACGTACCGGTTCAGCGCGACCGGGTCCACCGCGACCGGCCGGTCCCCGTCCCCGTCCCCGTCCGGCTTCAGCTCCATCGCCATCGACCAGGCGCGCAGCACACCGCCCGCGCCGAGGAACGGGTTGTCGCCGGAGTGCAGCAGGATGTTGCCGCGCTGGGCCAGTGACAGCCGCGCGATCCGGTCCTCCACCCGCGGGCTCGGCACGATCGCGCCCCGGTCCGCGTGGCCGGGACTCAGCTCGACCGTGAGCGCGCGCAGGATCGTGTGCCGCACCGCTACCGTGACGATCAGAACCGCACCACCGGTCAACAGCATCATCAGGTACGGCGAGCCGTCGTCCTCCGGCTCCGCGTATCCCGTCGGGCCGAGGAGCGTCGGCCCGATGACCGCGTAGACCAGCGGCAGCGCGACCAGGCCGGCCAGCACCAGCTGCCAGGCCTTCGGGCGCTTGCCGCCGATCCACCGCGCGGCACCGGTCAGCAGCAGGCCGAAGCAGACCAGCCCGAGCACCGGGCCGGGCGCGATGATGAACGCGAGCAGCAGGACCGCGCACACCGCGGCGTGCTGGGTGAGCCACAGCCGGCGTGCCCGGAACGCGTGCCGCAGCACCGGTTCCACGTCGTAGTCGACGGCCGGAGAAACAGCGCGATGTCGATCCTTGAGCAATTCCGTGATCACCCGGTCGGCGAATCCGGGAACGGTATAGACCGCGCCGCTCAGGCATCGGGTGATCGCGGACAACGGGCCCCGGTGCGCCGCCGCCCCCGGCTCGCCGTGATGGAACCGCGCGGCCGGGACCGAGGCCGTGACGGTGCTGGCTTCCTCGACGTACATACGCTCCCACCAGTGCCGACAGTGGTTTATGGAGCCCGACGGTACGGCGGCGGCACCCGGTGTGGCATGGGCTTTTCGTCTTGCCGGGGTGTTCCTTCGGCCCGGGTGGAGCGGCGACCGGTGCGCGTCGCCGTCGGTCCGGGCCTATTCGGTACCGGGTCCGGTGAATCGCTGGGTAATGCGTTGCCCGGCGGCCTCACCACGCTATTCACTGCGTTGGTAAATGGTCGGGAAAAGTGCGCGTCCCCGGAGGCAATTGATGATCGAATGGCAATGCCCCGAATGCGGTACGGCGAATGACGCGTCCGCGCCGCGCTGCCTGGTCTGCGACGGCGCCGCGCCCGCGACGGCGGAGAGCGCCCCGGCCGTGCTGACGTTCGTGCCGGGCGGACGCCGCCGCCGGGCCGCGGCACCGGCCGGGCGGTGGCGAGTGGCCGCGATCGCGCTGGTGGTGCTGGCCGGGCTGCTCGGAGCCGGCTACCTGCTGGTGGACACCGGCGCGGAGCCCGCCGCCGGGACGACGAGTTCGCCGGAGGCCGTCTCCACCGAGCCCTTCGGCGAGCCGGAGATCTCCCATCAGCCGGAGTCGTTCTCCGTGGCGGAGCCGTCCGCGGTGGCGGAGCCGGTGCCGTTCGACGAAGGGCTCCCGGAGCCGGCGCCCGGCCGGATCGGTCTCGTCTCGATCGCGCCCGCGGCCGCCGGCGACGCGCGGGTGGTGGAGATCGCCACGCTGTTCGACACGTACTTCACCGGTATCAACACGCACGACCCGACGGTCGCCACCCGGGTCTTCGCGCCCGGCGGCGTGGTCGACCCGGGCGACGCCGGCCACGTCGCGACGTTCAACGCGGACACCGCCACCACGCAGGACTTCGACGTGTGGCTGCTGGCCGTGGACGGTGACGTGGCGACCGTGTCGTTCACCAGCAGCCAGGCGCCCGGCTTCGGCCCGCCCGAGCGGCCCGGCGAGACCTGCACGAACTGGCGTCTCGACTTCCGGCTGACCGGCGACCCGCTGATCCTCGGCACCGCCCCCGGCGCCGCCTCCAGCCCTTGCGCCTGACGCCGGGCCGATCAGGCCGGGGTGCGGGACGCGTACCCGGCCCAGGCCTCGCGCAGCGCCGTGACGGCCGCGCCGATCGCCGGGCGGGCCGCGGAGGCCTCGCGCCAGGCCAGCACCACGCGGCGGGTCGGCGGCGGCGTCACGGTCACCACGCGCACGCCGGCCGGCAGTGCGGTGCGGGCCAGGCGCGGCACCATGGCGACGCCGAGGCCCGCGGCGACCAGCGTCAGCTGCGTCTCGAACTCGCCCACCAGGAAGTCCGGCCGGACGCCGGGCAGCACGCGGAGCAGCCACTGGTGGCAGATCGCGCCGGCCGGCGCGGAGATCCACCGCTCGTCGCGGGTCTGCGCGAGCCGCACCCGGGAGCGGCCGGCCAGCCGGTGCCCGCTCGGCACGATCAGGTCCGCGACGTCCAGGCCCAGCTCCAGGTGCGCGACGCCGGGCGGGTAGCGGAGCGCGACCTCCGGCCAGTCGTCCAGCACGCACAGGTCGACGTGGCCGCGTTGCAGTGCGTCCAGGCCCTCGTGCGGGTTGCCCTCGACGATGCCGGTGGCCAGGCCGGGGTGGTCGGCCGCGAGCCGGTGCAGCGCGTGCGGGAGCAGCGCGCGGGCCGCGGTCGCGAACGATGCCACGGTCAGCCGGCCGGTGACGGTGTCCCGGTGGGCGGCGAGCGCGGCCTCGGCCTCGTCGACCGCGGACAGCACCGACTCGGCGTGCCGGGCCAGCACGTGACCGGCCTCGGTGAGCCGCACGCCGCGGCCGTCCTTCTCCACGAGTGTGGTCCCGGTCTCCCGCTCCAGCTTGCCGATCTGCTGGGAGACCGCGGACGGCGTGCAGTGCAGCGCGGAACTGGCGGCCAGCACGCTGCCGTAGCTGGCCAGGGCGTGCAGCGCGCGGAGACGGCCCAGATCCATCATGAAGTGACGGTACATCGTCGATGCAGCACAATTCGCTGTTGCTTAAGCGTCGAGCCGCACACGATGAGGAGCATGAGACCTCGCGACATCGCGCTGGCCGTAGCCGTGGCCGCGGTATGGGGCGTCAACTTCGTCGTCATCGCGGTCGGCCTCGACCACTTCCCGCCGCTGCTCTTCTCCGCGTTGCGGTTCGGGCTCGCGGCCGTACCCGCGCTGTTCTTCGTGGGTCGTCCGCGGGTGCCGTGGCGGTGGGTGATCGCGGTCGCGCTGGCGCTCGCGGTCACCAAGTTCTCGCTGCTGTTCTTCGGCATCGAGGCGGGCATGCCGGCCGGGCTGTCCTCGCTGGTGCTGCAGAGCCAGGCCGTGTTCACCACGCTGTTCGCGGTGCTGCTGCTGCGCGAGCGCCCGCGCGGCGTGCAACTGGCCGGGCTGGCGGTCGCGGCGGCCGGGCTCGCGGTGGTCGCCGCCCGGATCGGCCCGGACCGGCCACCGGCCGCGTTCGCGCTGGTCATCGGCGCGGCCGTGGCGTGGGGCCTGTCCAACGTGGCGACCCGGAAGGCGTCGCCGCCGGACAGCCTGCGGTTCATGGTCTGGGTGAGCGCGCTCGGCGCGGTGCCGCTGTTCGCGCTGTCGCTGATCGCCGACGGCCCGGCCGCGGACCTGGCGGCGCTGCGCGACGCTGACCTGCCCGCGATCGGCGCGGTGCTGTTCATCGCGTTCGTCGCCACGCTCGGCGGCTTCGGCGCGTGGGGCTCGCTGATCAAGCGGTACGGCGCGTCCACGGTCGCGCCGTTCTCCATGCTGGTGCCGTTCTTCGGGATGGGGTCGGCCGCGCTCTTCCTCGGCGAGCCGGTGCACCCGGCGGACGTGCTCGGCGGGCTGCTGGTGATCGGCGGCGTGCTGCTGCCGTTCCTGGTCACGCCTCGCGCGAAGACGGTCGCCGCGGCCCCGATAGGCTCGTCGGCATGACTGTGGCGGTGCGCGTGATCCCGTGTCTGGACGTGGACGCCGGGCGGGTGGTCAAGGGTGTGAACTTCGCCGACCTGCGGGACGCGGGCGACCCGGTCGAGCTGGCCGCCGCCTACGACGCGGCCGGTGCGGACGAGCTGACGTTCCTGGACGTGACGGCCAGCTCCGACGACCGCGGCACGATGCTGGACGTGGTGCGCCGGACCGCCGAATCGGTCTTCATCCCGCTGACCGTCGGCGGCGGCGTGCGCTCGGTGGAGAACGTGGACACGCTGCTCCGGGCCGGTGCGGACAAGGTCGGCGTGAACACCGCCGCGATCGCCCGCCCCGAGCTGATCTCCGAGATCGCGCACCGCTTCGGCAACCAGGTCCTGGTGCTCTCGCTGGACGTGCGCCGCAGTCCCGAACTCGGCTTCGAGGTGACCACGCACGGCGGCCGCCGCGGCACCGGCCTGGACGCGGTCGAGTGGGCACGCCGGGTGGCCGAGCTGGGCGCCGGCGAGATCCTGCTGAACTCGATGGACGCGGACGGTACGAAGGCCGGCTTCGACCTGGAGCTGATCGGCCGGGTCCGCGAGGTGGTGGACATCCCGGTGATCGCCAGCGGCGGCGCCGGTGCGGTGGCCCACTTCCCGCCCGCGGTCGAGGCCGGTGCGGACGCGGTGCTCGCCGCCAGCGTCTTCCACTTCGGCGAGCTCTCCATCCCCGAGGTCAAGACCGCGCTCCGCGAGGCCGGCCACCCGGTCCGATAGCCAGGGACCCACGACCGGTGGACGTGATCACCGAC
Organism: Catenuloplanes indicus; assembly: GCF_030813715.1. Taxonomy (NCBI): domain Bacteria; kingdom Bacillati; phylum Actinomycetota; class Actinomycetes; order Micromonosporales; family Micromonosporaceae; genus Catenuloplanes; species Catenuloplanes indicus. Next base: position 2,747,072 of record NZ_JAUSUZ010000001.1, on the reverse strand, counting down.
ATCGTCGGCACCATGCGGGCGAGCGGCGCCGCCGGTGGGCACCTGTTCCGCCGTTCGGGACCGTGGGGCCTGCGGTTCCCGGCCGTCGACGGCGCCGGCTTCCACGTGGTCCGGCACGGCACCGGCTGGCTGGTCGCGGCGGACCGGCGCCCGGTGCCGGTGGGACCCGGCGACGTCGTCTTCTCCCCGTACGGCGCGGAGCACGGGTTCTCCGACACGCCGCGGCCGGTCGGCTCGCTGCCGGTCGCCGACCCGAACGAGCCCGGTGAGCCCGGTCCGGCCGACGTCGAGCTCGTCTGCGGCGGCTACCTGCTGAACCGTGGCCGGGTGCACCCCTACCTGCGCACGCTGCCCGAGGTCGTGGTGATGTCGTCCCCGGAGCTGCACCGGGATCCGGCGCTGCGCGCGCTGGTGGACCTGGTGGGTACGGACGTGCATCGGGACCGGCGGGCCGCCGCCGTGGTCCTGCCCGCGGTCGTCGACCTGTTGCTCGTGCACGGCCTGGAGTGGGTCCGGGAGCGGCTGGCCCGGCCCGAGGTGCCGGCGGTCACGGACGCGGCGATCGCGGCCGTGCTGCGCGCGGTGCGGGCAGGGCTGGACCGGCCGTGGACGGTCGGGCGGCTCAGCGCCGTCGCGGGTCTGCCCCGGGCCGCGTTCGCCAGGCGGTTCGCCGAACTGGTGGGGGAGCCGCCGATGACCTGGGTGATCCATCAGCGGCTGGGGCACGCGGCCGGTCTGCTGCGCACGACCGGGGAACCGCTCGCGGTCATCGCCCGGCAGGTCGGCTACGCCGGTGAGTTCGCGTTCGCCGCCGCGTTCCGGCGGCGGTTCGGGATCGCGCCGGGGCGGTACCGGCAGAACGCGGCCGGCCGGCCCGGCTGATCGCGTATGTTCCCGTACCGATCCGGCATGGTCGTGCGCCGCGGGCGGCGGAAGGGTTGGGGGTGCAACGCGACCCCTCCGGAAGGACACGGCAATGACGGTGGAACGGCCTGACTACGACACCATCGCGCGGAAGTGGGACGACCGCGAGTATCTCCGCGAACCGGTGACCGGGGCGATCATGGAGCGGCTGCCGGGGATACCGGACGGCGCGCTGGTGCTGGACATGGGGTGCGGCACCGGCGAGCCCGGCCTCACGGTGAAGGCGCGGTATCCGGCGTCCCGGCTGCTGGGCGTCGACATCTCCGAGCCGATGATCGCACTCGCCCGGTCGAAGGCCCGGCGGCTCGGCGACGTCTCCTTCGAGACGCGGCCGATGAGCGACACCGGGGCCGGGCCGGCGTCCGTCGACGTGCTCGTCTCCCGCTTCGCGCTCCTCTACGAGGAGCACCGGGACGTCCGGCCGTCGCTGGCCGAGGCGGCCCGGGTGCTGCGGCCCGGCGGCGCGTTCTCGCTGGCGGTGTGGGACCGGGCCGAGCTGAACACACTGATCGCGCTGCTGCACGGCGCGGTCGGTGACCTGGCGGGTGCGGCGGCGCTGCCGGACCCGTTCGCGTACGACGTGCTCGCGACGCCGGGCCGTCGGGCCCGGCTGCTGCGCGAGGCCGGGTTCGCGGTGGTCGAGGAGGCCGCGTTCACCTTCGACTACCGGATCGCCGGCCGGGCGGCGCTGCTCGACGTGCTGCACACCAGTCCGTACGGGCCCTTCGTCGGCACGCTCGGCGCGGCGGACCGGGCCGCGGTGGAGGACCGCGTCACCGCCCGCGCCGCCGTGCACGCGGAACCGGACGGCGGCTACCGGATTCCGATCACCTGCCGCTTGCTGTGGGGCCGCCGCTGACGGGCCCGGGGTTCGTGGTGACCACACGGAGGCTGGAGCCCGCGGGAGCATGCGGGCTCCGGCCACGCCGGAAGCGGGACGACGAGTCAGGGATTCGGCGCCGCAGGCGGCGACTGGATGACCGTGACCCCCGCCGGGAGCGGACCGGCCGCGATGAAGTCGAGCAGCGTCTCGCGGAGCGCGGTGGCCGCGTGCGGGAGGACCGACTCGCGGCGGCGGGCGAGCGCGATCGTGCGGTGCACGCCCGGCGCGGCCAGCGGCGTGGCGCGCAGCAGCGGGCGGTTGGCCAGCACCATGCCGGGGACCAGGGCGACGCCGAGGCCGGCCTCGACGAACGCGAGCACCGCGTCCATCTCGCCGCCCTCGACCGCGTAGCGGGGGGTGAAACCGGCCCGGCGGCATGCCTCGATGGTGGCGGTGCGCAGGTCGTAGCCGACGCGGAACATGACCAGCGGGGTGTCGCGCAGCTCAGCGAGCGCGAGCCGGCCGGAGAGCGTGGGCGGCGGGCCGCTGGCGACGGACGCGACGACCAGCGACTCGCGCAGGATCTGCTCGGTGTGCAGCGCCGGGTCGCTGCCCTGGTCGGGCAGCACGATCAGGGCCAGGTCCAGCGAGTGCGCGATCAGGTCGACGACCAGGTCCTGTGAGCCGCCCTCGTCGACGTGCAGCTCCACCTCGGGGTGGTGCTCCCGGAAGTTCCGGAGCACGCCGGGGACGAGCGACGTGCACAGGCTGGGGGTGGCGCCGAGCCGGACCCGGCCGCGCCGCAGGCCGACGATCTCCTGGACCGCGTGCCGGGCCGCGTCCGCGTCCGTGACGATGCGGCGAGCCAGCGGCAGCAGCGTCTCGCCGACCGTGGTGAGGCGGACGTTGCCCGGGTGGCGGTCGAACAACGGTGCGCCGAGTGCTATTTCCAACGTGTGAATCTGCTTACTGAGCGTTGGCTGTGAAACGCCCAACTGATCAGCCGCATGGGTGAAATGTCGGAGTTCTGCCACTGCGACGAAGTATCGGAGCTGCTGTAGCTGCACTCGAATAGCCTATGTCTATCGAGTTGATCGTTCCCATGCATTGGACGAATTCCGACGCCGTTCCTACGGTCGAGTTTGTGGCGGTAGATACCTCAGCCCCGGCCAAGAAGGCCACGGGGCAGAAGGCCGGCCCCGGGCGCCCCGCAGGCGCCCGCAAGCCGGCAGCCGGGCGCTCGCGCGCCCGCTCCACTGTGGCGTTGAAGATCATCATGGCGGTCAGCGGTGCCGTCCTGGTCCTTTACCTCTTCGCGCACATGGTCGGCAACCTCAAGATCTTCGTGGGTGCGGCGGACTTCGACCACTACGCGCACTGGCTGCGCGAGCTCGGTGCGCCGGTGCTGCCCCACCAGTGGGGTCTGTGGATGGTGCGGATCGGCCTGACGGTCGCGGTGATCGCGCACATCGTCTCCGCGACGCTGCTGACGATCCGGGCCCGTAAGGCACGCCCGGTCAAGTACGCGCACCGGCCCAAGGTGCAGGGCAGCTACGCCGCGCGCACGATGCGCTGGGGCGGCGTGATCATCCTGCTCTTCGTGATCTATCACATCCTGGACCTGACCACCGGCACGGTGCACCCGGACTTCGCCGAGGGCGAGGTCTACAACAACGTGGTCGCCGACTTCGCGCCGGAGCGGTGGTACGTGACGCTGTTCTACGTGGTCTCGGTGATCGCGGTCGGCTTCCACCTGCGGCACGGCATCTGGAGCGCGGTCCGTACGCTGGGCCAGCAGTCCGCGCGCGGGCAGCGTGTCGCCCGGGCCGTCGCGCTGGTGGTCGCGCTGGTGCTGACCGCCGGCTTCCTCTCCGTACCCTTCGCCGTGACGACCGGGCTGGTGGGCTGATGACTTTCTGGACTCAGGGCGAGCCGATCGCCGACACCGCGGCCCCGGACGGCCCGGTCGAGACCCGCTGGGAGCGGCGCCAGTTCTCCGCCAAGCTGGTCAACCCGGCCAACCGCCGCAAGCTCACCGTGATCGTGGTCGGCACCGGCCTGGCCGGTGGCTCCGCCGCGGCCACGCTCGGCGAGGCCGGCTACCACGTCAAGTCCTACTGCTACCAGGACAGCCCGCGGCGCGCGCACTCGATCGCGGCCCAGGGCGGCATCAACGCGGCCAAGAACTACCGCAACGACGGCGACTCGATCTACCGCCTGTTCTACGACACGGTCAAGGGCGGCGACTTCCGCGCCCGCGAGTCGAACGTGTACCGCCTGGCCCAGGTCAGCGTTAACATCATCGACCAGTGCGTGGCGCAGGGCGTGCCGTTCGCCCGTGAGTACGGCGGCCTGCTGGACAACCGCTCGTTCGGCGGCACCCAGGTGTCCCGCACGTTCTACGCCCGGGGCCAGACCGGTCAGCAGCTGCTGCTCGGTGCGTACCAGGCGCTGGAGCGGCAGATCGCGGCCGGCAACGTGGAGATGCACGAGCGGCACGAGATGCTCGAGCTGATCATCGTGGACGGCAAGGCGCGCGGCATCGTGGTCCGCGACATGGTGACCGGCGAGATCACCACCGAGGTCGCGGACGCGGTCGTGCTCGCCTCCGGCGGCTACGGCAACGTCTTCTTCCTCTCCACCAACGCCAAGGGCTGCAACGTCACCGCGACCTGGCGCGCGCACCGCAAGGGCGCGTACTTCGCGAACCCGTGTTACACGCAGATCCACCCGACCTGCATCCCGGAGTCCGGCTCGCACCAGAGCAAGCTCACGCTGATGTCGGAGTCGCTGCGCAACGACGGCCGGGTGTGGGTGCCGAAGAAGGCCGGTGACCACCGTGAGGCCGCGGACATCCCGGAGGACGAGCGCGACTACTACCTGGAGCGCATCTACCCGGCGTTCGGCAACCTGGTGCCGCGCGACATCGCGTCCCGGGCCGCGAAGAACGTGTGCGACGAGGGCCGCGGCGTCGGCCCCGGCGGGCTCGGCGTCTACCTGGACTTCGCGGACGCGATCCAGCGGCTGGGCAGGGCGGCGGTCGAGGCGAAGTACGGCAACCTGTTCGAGATGTACTCCCGGATCACCGGCGAGGACCCGTACGTCACGCCGATGCGCATCTACCCGGCGGTGCACTACACGATGGGCGGGCTCTGGGTCGACTACGACCTGCAGTCCAACATCCCCGGCCTGTTCGTGATCGGCGAGGCGAACTTCTCCGACCACGGTGCGAACCGGCTCGGCGCGTCCGCGCTGATGCAGGGCCTGGCGGACGGGTACTTCGTATTGCCGAACACGCTCGGCAACTACTTGGCGTCGGGGCCGTACCCCAAGGTCACGGCGGATCACCCGGCCGTTGTCGAGGCACGCCGGGACGTCGAGGAGCGGATCAGCAAGTTCCTCTCCATCAACGGCGACCGGACCGTCGACTCCTTCCACCGCGAGCTCGGCCACATCATGTGGGAGTACTGCGGCATGGAGCGCACCGAGGAGGGCCTGACCAAGGCGATCGGGCTGATCCGCTCGCTGCGCGAGGAGTTCTGGACCCGGGTCAAGGTGCCGGGCGTCGGGGCCGAGCTGAACCAGAACCTGGAGAAGGCCGGCCGCGTCGCCGACTTCTTCGAGCTGGCCGAGCTGATGTGCATCGACGCGCTGCACCGGGCCGAGTCCTGCGGCGGTCACTTCCGGGCGGAGAGCCAGACCGAGGACGGCGAGGCGCTGCGGCACGACGACGAGTTCGCGTACGTCGCGGCCTGGGAGCACGTCGGCTTCGGCTCGGCGCCCACGCTGCACAAGGAAGACCTCAACTTCGAGTACGTCCACCCCACCCAGCGGAGCTACAAGTAATGAACCTCAAGCTGCGCGTCTGGCGTCAGAAGGGCCCGGAGGACAAGGGCCGGATGGTGACGTACGAGGTCACCGACATCTCCCCGGACGCCTCCTTCCTGGAGATGCTCGACGTCCTCAACGAGCGCCTGATTCTCGAGGGCGACGACCCGATCGCGTTCGACCACGACTGCCGCGAGGGCATCTGCGGCATGTGCGGCATGATGATCAACGGCGTGGCGCACGGCCCGGAGCGGGCCACTACCACCTGCCAGCTGCACATGCGCCACTTCAACGACGGTGACTCGATCACCATCGAGCCGTGGCGGGCCGCACCGTTCCCGGTGATCAAGGACCTGGTGGTCAACCGCGGCGCGCTGGACACGATCATCCAGGCCGGTGGCTACATCACCGCGCCGACCGGCACCGCGCCGGACGCACACGCCACGCCGGTCCCGAAGGCGGACGCGGACGCCGCGTTCGAGGCCGCCACCTGCATCGGCTGCGGCGCCTGCGTCGCCGCCTGCCCGAACGGCTCGTCCATGCTGTTCACCGCGGCCAAGGTCGCCCACCTGGGCCTGCTCCCGCAGGGCCAGCCGGAGCGCTCCTCCCGCGTGGTCAGCATGATCGAGGCCCAGGACGAGGCCGGCTTCGGCGGCTGCACCAACGCCGGCGAGTGCACCACGGTCTGCCCGAAGGGCATCCCGCTCAACCTGATCGGCCGCCTCAACGCCGACTACCTGAAGGCCGTCTCCGGCCGCTGACCTCGCTCCGACCGCCGCCGAGGGCGGTGCTCCCAGATCAAACCCTTCCGGGGGTACGGGTGGGGAGCGCCGCCCTCAGCCTTTGCCGAACGCCAGGTAGTCGTCCGAGACGTCCAGCAGCACGTCCGGGCGCAGCCTGGTCAGCGTGTCGAGGCAGAGCGTCCAGGGAGCGACGGCCAGCGCTCGCGCGAGCAGCCGGTCCGCCTCGGCGCGATCCCCGGCGTTCTCGGCCAGGAATGCGTAGGCCTTCGCCTGCTCCGCCGGGTCCAGGATCTGCGCGACCATGTCGGTCGCGCGGGCCGGTTCACCGGCCTCGGACAGCGCGCGGACCAGGTGCATGACGGCCACAGCCTGTTCCTCCGGGTCAGAGAGGGAGCCGGCCGACGTGGTGACCTCGTCGGCCCGGCCCGCTCCAACGGCGGCCTGCACGAGCCTGAGCGTCAGGGCGTTCCGGTCGGACTCGTCGTCGACGGCCTCGGCTGCCTCGATCGCGATCGCGAACTGGCCGGCGTGGACGGCAGCGTCGGCGGCCTCCTTCAGCGCGTCCGACTGCCGCCAGTCGGTGATCTGCGCCGCGAAGCCGACCGCCCCCCTGATGTCACCGGCCTCGACCGCCTCGCGACTCAGCCTGATGAGCAGTGCTGTGGTCCAGTAGTTCGAGTCGCCCATGTCGATGCATGCCTGGGCGAGCGCGGTCTGATGATGATCTACGGCGAGCTCCGCGATCTCGTCCAACTCGAACTCCCGTTCAGCGGGCGAGAGGTCGAGGACGATCTCGGCTGCGATGTCGGGCTGTACGGCCCGGATCGCGGCCTTGACGATCTTCGTACGGGCGGACGACCGTGTCCAGCCGAGGGTCATGTCTCGCGCACGCAGGTCGGCACGCCGGTAGTCACCAATACGGATCGCCCGTTCGACGAGCAGGTCCAGCGCCCGATCCCGGTCCTCCCCGTCCTCGATCAGGCTGGTCAGTGCGGCCGCGGATGCCTCGTCGCCGGCATCGAGGACGGCCTCTGCTAGGTCGGTGACCTCGCGGTCACGCCGCTCGGCGTCGATCTCGAACAGCAGCTTTCTGGCATGGTCGACATCGCCGCGGTCGACCGAGGTCTTCGCCAGAAGGCTCAAAGCAGCGGCACGTCGAAACGGATCGGACATGGACCTGGCGATCTCGGTCGCGCGTTCCTCGTTCTGCGCGCCCAGAACCAGCTCGAACAGCCGATCGAGCGCGAAGTCCCGCCAGTCCCGATCAACGGCCTGGACCAGCTTCCCGGCACGCTCCCACTCGCCGTCGGCCCACGCGGTGAGGGCGAGATGGACGAGGGCGTCGCGGCGCTCCGCCGGCGTTGTGGCGTTCCGGGCGGTGGTTTCCGCTTCGGCCACCAGTGCAGCGGCCAGTTGCGCGTCGTGGATCTCGCGGGCGGCACGAGCGAGCCGTTCCAACGTCTCCACCCGTTCTGTCACGTCCGCCACCAGCTCAAGAGTCTCCCGGGCCTGTGCGACAAGGCTGGCTGCCCGCTCTCGTTCACCGCGTGACGCCGCCACCGACGCCATGGCCGCCAATACGGTGCGGTTCGCATAAGGCAGTGCCGTCAGCCGTGCCAATTCTTCGGACTCTTGGGCAAGGACTGTGCGGAGCTCCGGATCGACGGCCGGGTCCGCTGCGATCATGGCCAAGGCATTCGCCTTCGACAGTCCCGCCGGAAGGCCGCCCGCCAGCGTGGCGGCCCGAGCCAACTCGCCCGCTTGGACCAGCGCGGTGACCACCTCGATGATTGCGCCGGTGCGGGTGTACTCGTCGTCGATCATCGTGGCGTAGACCAGAGCCTGATCTTGGTCGTGGCGGATGATCTCTGCACTCACCAGCCGGGCCAGGGCCTCGGACCTGGTTGCCTCATCTATGATGGCGCCGGTGAATCTGATCGCCTGGTCATGGTCCCGTGCGGCTGCCGCGATTCTGGCGAGCTGCGACAGGGCATGCGTCGAATGGTCGTCGCTGCGGACCCGGTTCACGATCTCGAGCGCACGTTCGTAGTCACCACGGGACCCGATCGACGTAGCGAGATTGGTCAACTGGTCGGCGCGGAGGTTCACATCGCGGATCCGATCGGCCAGCTCGACGGCCTCAACATCGTGGCCGTCCCGCTGCATGGCGTCGATCAGATGCTCAAGCGCGCGGGCCTGAGCTTTCGGACCGGGGATCGTCAACGCGATCTGTAGCGCTTCCTCTACCCAACCGTGTTCCTCCATCTCCTCGACCAGCCTCGCCAGGGCGTCGTCGCGACGGTCGGCGTCGGAGACGGCGAGGGCCAACTTTCGCGCGTAGTTGAAGGTGCGGCGCTTGATGGCCTTAGACATCATCCGGCGGACGGCACGCTCCTGCCGCTCCGGATCGACGACCCTGGCGATGAGATCGATCGCGCGTACCCGATCCCCGTGCTTGAGAGCCAGTTCGGCTAGGTTGGCGATGGCACCCTCCCGTCCTTCCGGATCAACGATCATCTCTGCTGTCCTGATCGCGTCGTCGTGCTTACCGGATTCATCCATGGTCTCGGCGATGGTGGACAGGAGATCGGACTGGTGCGAGCCCGGCTCCAGCGCCGACGCGATGGCGAGGGCACGGTCCGTGTGCCCACTTTGGTGGAGGGTGCCCGCCAGCTCGGCGAGAACTTCGGCGCGAGCGGCCGGGTCGGTGATCCGCTGGCTGACATCCGCTGCCAGAGAGTCATTCGAGCCGAGACCGGCCGCCAGGACCAGCCTGCGCGTCAGGGTGCTGCGCGGGTGCACCTGCGCAACGTCCTCGGTGGCCGCTACCGCCTGGAGGATCAGCGTGCGGTGCCGATTGACGTCGCTCCGTTCGGCGCCGTTGAGTGCCAGCCTTTCCAGGACCTCAATGCGTTCTCGCGCGCTGCCGATGGCCCGGGTCAGAGCGTCGGCATAGTCGAGAAGCCCGGCCGTGTCCGCTTGCACGGCCAGCGTCGCAAGCCGGCCCGCCGGTAGTACGGCTGCCAGCCGGATCGCCTCGCCGCCCATGCGCGCCGCACGGATCCGGTCGCCGACCGACTCCGCATGCGCCGCCAGTTCAGCCAGTGCCTGCGCGCGATCCTCCACGTCGGTGATCGCGTAGGCGAGCGACTCCGCCCGACCCAGCTCCCCGGCTTTCGCCCAGGCCACCGGTAGCTTTGTCGGGGTGCCGGTGTTCCGGCTGGTCAGGCGCTCGCGGGCGATGGACAGCCGGACCAGCGCGGCCAGGTCGGGCACCGGCCGGCCGAGCAGCACTGCCTGCGCCGCCGCGATCTCGCCCAGCGCGGCCGTGTCGCCGCCGCTGACGCTGTCCATCCGGTCGTGGCGCACCGGATCGATCGCGCACGCGAGCATCCGCGCGTGATCGCCGACGGCTCTGGTCATCTGGAAGTAGCCGCGCAGCAGGTATTCGGGCGTCTCCGCCGGCCAGCCCAGGGCCTGGTAGCGGTCGAACCAGTCGTGCAACCGGCGGCGGTCGCCCGGCAACCGGTCGCGAAGCTGTCTCTCCGCCATGCGCTGCAACTCCTGGTGACCGAGCACGTAGGAGCCGGGACGGGTCCCGGCGAACCAGACGCTCGGCCGGCTCAGGAAGGTGCGTCCGCGCACGCTGTCGAGGAACGTGGTGATCTCGGCGCGGGAGACCTGGGCCAGGTCGGCCAGGTCGTCCGGGTCCAGCCCGCCCAGCGCGGCCGTTATCAGGCTCAGGATCCCGGCTCCGGGCGGCTCGCCGCACGCGATCCGGTTCAGTTCTCGTACCGCGACCCGTTCGATGTCCTCCGCGTGCGGTGACTGGGCGAGCTCCCGCACCACGCCGGGGGAGTTCAGCGGGTGACGACGGGAGACGAGCTGGTCGACCGGGGGATTGGGGCGACTGGAGACGATAATCCGCAGCCCGTCGGCCGGCGTCGCGGGCAGCAGATCGGCGATGGTCGGCTCGCCCGCGGCATCGTTGCCCAGATCCTCGTCCAGCCCGTCGACCACGAGCACCAGTCGCTCGTTGCGCCCGCGGCAGTGCGCGGCGGCGTCGGCGAGCATGCGCATGAGCAGGCCCGGCCGGTTGACCGGGGTCAGTCCGGCCGGCAGCGGTTGGTTGAGCAGCGCGGCCAGCTGTTCCAGGACCAGCTGGGCGAAGGCCGCCTGGGTCGCTTGGTGCGCCACCCGGCCCGCGATGAAGAACGAGACCACTTGCACACCGGGTGGCGGGTGCAGCACGAACCAGGCGAGGAGAGCGGTCTTGCCCGACCAGGCGCGAGCACGCCACCACAGGTACGGCTCACGCTCCGGATCGAGGCAGAAGCTCGCCATCTGCGCGAGCTCGGCGTCCCGGTTCAGCAGTTGCCGCGGCGCGATGTGCCTGACCAGGTCGAGGTAGGCGGAGTGCGGTGGGCCGCCGGTGCCGTAATAGTGGTTGTTGGTCTGGTTGTTGCCCGAGCCGATCTGGAACCCCTGCGACCCGGAAACGTCCATCCGCTCATGGTGCCCAATGAGGACCGTCCGGGGGAACCAGCGACACGGTCGGTCAGGTGATGACCTCCGGTGTGCGCCAGCGGGACCCGGTGCGGATGCGGTCCAGGTCGTAGCGGATCTCCGCTATCCGGCGGACCGCCTCGACCAGGTCCTCGGCCGGCAGCGCGAACGGCAGCCGCAGATACCGCTCCAGCGTCCCGTCCAGCCCGAACCGGGGCCCCGGGGCCAGCCGCACGCCGACGTCCTCGGCCGCGTGCGACAGCGCGCTCGACACCGGCCCGTCCAGCTCCGCCCACAGTGACACCCCGCCGGACGGCACCACCACGCGCCACTCCGGGAACGTCGCGCGGACCGCGGCGACCAGCGCGTCACGCTGCTCCGCGAGCTGGCGGCGGCGGGCGCCGACGATCTCGTCGCTCTGCCGGAGCAACTGCACCGCGACCAGCTGGTCGATCACCGGACTGCCCATGTCCACGCCCACCCGGGCCGCGGCCAGCCGCTGGACCACCGGGGCGGAGGCGCGCACCCAGCCGATCCGCAGGCCGCCCCAGTACGGCTTGCTCATCCCGCCGATGGTCAGCACCCGGGAGTGCCGGTCGAACGCGGCGACCGGCGGCGGCATCGGCGTGCCGTCCAGCGGGAGTTCCACGAAGGACTCGTCCGAGACCACGTCCGTGCCGGTCGCGTGTGCCACGGAGGCGAGGCGTTCACGCAGCTCCAGGGGCATCAGCCGGCCGGTCGGGTTCTGGAACTCGGGAATCAGGTAGGCGAGCTTGGGCCGGGTTTGCCGGAGCGTGCTGAACAGCAGCTCGGAGTCCCAGCCGGCGGCGGGGTCGAGGCCGTGCGTGCCGATCCGGGCGCGGCGGGCGGCCAGCGCGGCCAGCGCGTTCGGGTAGGTGGGCGACTCCACCAGCACGCCGGCACCGACCGCGAGGTGGTGCCGGAGCACGAGGTCCAGCGCCTGCTGCGTACCGCTGGTGATCATGATTTGTTCCGGGCTGGTGGGTAGCCCGCGGGCCCGGAAGCGCTCCGCGACGGCCTCGCGCAGCTCGATGATGCCGGTCGGGTGGTAGCCGGCGTCGCCCAGGTAGCACGGCAGCGCCTCGGCGGCGGCCCGCGCGGCCGGGACCAGTTGCGGTGGCGGCGGCAGCGCGGCGCAGCCGAGGTCGATCATGCCCATGGTGTCGGTCGGTGTCCACAGGCCGGTGGTGCTGACCCGGTGACCGGACGGCAGCGTGGTCCAGCTGCCGGCGCCGCGGCGGCTGGCCAGATGGCCGGTCTCGCGCAGCTCGCGGTAGGCCGCGGTGACCGTGGTGCGGCTGATCGACAGCGCCTCGGCCAGCTCGCGCTCGGCCGGCAGCCGGACACCGAGCGCGAGCCGCCCGTCGGAGAGCAGGCCGCGGACGGCCTGGGCCAGCGCGGCGTACTCCGGGCTGCGCCGGGTGCCGGGCAACGGGTGCCATTGGCCGAGCATTCGGGCCAATTGGCTTCCCCGGATCACCACCGACATGAGCCACCTCCGGGAAATTGGACCTTTGATCGCGACGTATTGGCCACCAGAGTGGCACTCATGACCACCGTGAGCAACTCGCTCGGCACGTCCCTCGCGCTCCGTGACCGATTCGGCCGCCGTTTCACCCAGCTCCAGGCCGGCCTGATCGCGTACGGCGTGAGCATGGCCCTGATGATCGAGTCCCACCTCGGACTGGACCCGTGGGACGTGTTCCACCAGGGCCTGGCGCTGCGCACCGGTCTGTCGTTCGGGACCGTCACGATCGTGGTCGGCGTGATCGTGCTGCTGCTCTGGATCCCGCTGCGGCAGCGCCCGGGCATCGGCACGGTCAGCAACGTGATCGTGATCGGCCTGGTCGTCGACCTCGCGCTGGCGCTGCTGCCCACGCCGGCGCCGCTCTGGGCGCGGATCGCGTTCCTCGGCGGCGGCATCGTGCTGAACGCGTTCGCCACCGGCCTCTACATCGGCGCGCGGCTCGGCCCCGGCCCGCGCGACGGCCTGATGACCGGCTACGTGGCACGCCACCCGCACCGCTCGATCCGGCTCGTCCGTACCGTGGTGGAAGTGACGGTCCTCGCGCTCGGCTGGCTGCTCGGCGGCGCGGTCGGTCTCGGCACGGTCGCCTACGCGCTCGCGATCGGCCCGCTCACCCAGTGGTTCCTGCCGCGGCTGATGGTGCGGGACACGCCCGCCGTGCAGTGATCAATTCGGAATGATCCAGTCGTCTCGATGCCGCTTCCGGCTGCCTGAGTGGTCAGGCAGCCGGAAGCGCTTCACCGGTTCGTCAAGGGATCGTCATGTGGATGATCGCCGAGTCACACTTCCTTCACGAGTCTCGGTTGATCAAGGCATCATGTCGTCATGGGGGACGTTGGCTGGAGCTGGACCGACGCGTGGATCTTCGTTGCGGTGGTCATCGCCGACCGCACCGAACGTGACCGCGCCTCGGCCATCGGCCTGCCCGCGGCCGGTGCTACGCTCGCCGACGTCCTGTCCGCCGCCGACTTCCTGCACCGCAGCCTCCCGCAGCGCGCCGAGGTCGAGACCGCGTTGCAGCGGCTCTCCGGCGCCGGCCTGGTCCTGATCGAGGACGACCTCTTCCAGGTGGCGCCCGCGGGGGAACATCTCTGGCGGACGCGGCCGTTCAGCGGCCTCTCCGCCGCCGTCGACACGCTCCAGGCCCAGCTCAACCGCAACAGCGCGCCCGGCGCCGCGGACGCCTGGACGCTCGAGCCGCGCGACTACGCGATCGCGGTCCGCGAGTTCTCCGCCCGCGGCCGCTGACCTTTCCGTTCTGGAACCCGCGGCGAAGCCGCTTGCCACAGCCGATGTTCCCGCTTCCGGCGTGGTCGCTGTCCGCACGCTCCCGCGGGCACCGGTCGTCGCTGGCGCTCCTCCCTGTCTGACCCGCCGTGGGTCACCACAAAACCCGCTCGCACTGTCCATTTTGGGGCTTTCGTGACCCCGGCCGATCGACGCTGGACGCGGCCGGCTAATCGCGTTAACTTATAGCTAAAGTGATTAGCTAGCTTTCCATCCGGAGGTCGAGATGACCGAATTCCTGACCGTCGACGGCGGCACGCTGGCCTACGAGGTGAGCGGCACGGCCGGCCCGCTGATCGTGCTGGCGCACGGCATGGGTGACAGCCGCGCGGCGTACCGTTTTCTCACGCCGGCCCTGGTCGACGCCGGTTACCGGGTCGCCGCCGTCGACTTGCGCGGCAGCGGCGAGTCCAGCGCGCAGTGGCCGTCCTACTCGCGCACCGACATCGCCGGTGACCTGATCGCGCTGATGACCCACCTGGGCGGCCCGGCCGTGCTGGTCGGCCACTCGATCTCCGGCGGCGCCGCCACGATCGCGGCCGCCACCGCCCCATCGCTGGTCACCGCCGTGGTGGAGCTGACGCCGTTCACCCGCCCGCAGTCGATCGCGCTCCGCGACCTGGGCGTGTCCCGCGTCCGCCGCGGCATGACCGCGCTGCTCGGCACCGCCCTGCTCGGCAGCGTCGGGCAGTGGCGGAAGTACCTGGAGATCGCCTACCCGGGCCGCCGCCCGGCCGACTGGGACGCGCGCCTGACCGAGATCGAGGCCATGCTGTGCGAGCCCGGCCGGATGACGGCGCTGCAGAAGATGGGCCGGACCATGCCTGCGGACGCCGGCGCCCAGCTGGCCAGCGTCCGCTGCCCGGTGCTGATCGTCCAGGGCACGCTCGACCCCGACTGGGCGTCGCCGCGCGCCGAGGGGGAGGCGATCGTGGCCGCGCTCCCCGCCGGTCTCGGCCGGCTTGAGATGATCGAGGGCGCGGGCCACTACCCGCATGTCCAGTACCCCGCAGAGGTGGTCACCACGATGCTGTCGTTCCTGAGCGCCGCCCGTGCCTAGGGCCGGCCTGGACCGCGCCACGGTCATCGCGGCCGGCGCCGCCCTCGCCGACGAGGTCGGCCTGGCCGGCCTCACCATGGGTCTGCTGGCCGAGCGGCTCGGCGTCCGTACCCCCTCGCTCTACAAGCACGTCGAGAACCTGGAGTCGCTGCACCGCGGCATCTCCGTGCAGGCCAAGGCCGACCTCACGCAGGCACTGGCCCGCGCGACCGCCGGCCGCTCCGGCGCCGACGCGGGCCGCGCGCTCGCCGACGCCTGGCGCCGCTGGGCCCTCGACCACCCCGGCCGGTACGCCGCCGGCGACCGCGTCCCCGCCCCCGGCGACGAGGAACACGTCCGCGTCACCAACGACCTCCTGCAACTCCTCTACGACGTCCTGGCCGGCTTCGACCTGCACGGCACCCACGCGGTCGACGCAGCGCGCGCGTTCCGCTCCGCCCTGCACGGCTTCACCGCCCTCGAGGCCGCCGGCGGCTTCGGCCTCCCGGGCGACATCGACCGCAGCTTCCACTTCCTCATCGACACCGTCATCGCGGGCTTACAGACCCCACACCCAGCCACCCCTCCCGACGACGACCGGCCCGAAGCCCGATTCCACCCGCTTCCCGGCTGACCGACCCCGGCCCCTCCGGCCGCCCCGTCCCCGCTGGGCGCCGGCCCGCCGTCTGGTCCGGCCCGCCGGTCACCCGGTCGTAGGCAGTTCCTCCGGTCGCCGGAAGTTCACCGGTCCTCGGCTGGCCGCCGCTGTCGCGGTTCCGGTCCGGCCGATAGGTCAAGCGATCAGCGGCTCTGGCCGGCAGTGTCGCCCGGGGGTGCCTGGCCGGCGTCGCCGGCGGTCGGTCCCGCCGTCTGCTCGATGACAGTCGCTGATTCACCGGTCCCGGGATTCCCGCACGTCGGCCCGCGCGGCCGCCATCGCCGCCCGCTCCGCGCCTTCGAGGTCAGTGGTCGCGAGCGATTGCACCTCAGCGGTCATATGCCGAAATATCGGGCGCGCAGCGCCCGATCGCGGTAGGCCACGCGGGGCGGTGAGGTCGAGAGAGTCCGCTGGCTCGCCGGTGGGCCGGTCATCCGGGTGGGTGACGATGGGCGCGGTCGCAGACGTGGCCGGCCGCTGGTGCCGGCCTGTGTGTTGGTGACCGGGCGCGGAAGCCGGGTGGGCGGGTGCCGGCGTGAGGGGTGGGCTGGGGAGTCCGGGGGCGGGCCGTGGGCCGGCCCCCGGAAAGGCCGTCAGAGGTGGGCCAGGGAGCCCTCGTACATTGTTTCGATCTCGTCGGAGAAGTTGGCCTCGACGACGCGGCGCTTGATCTTCAGGGACGGGGTCATCTCGCCGTCCTCGATGGTCAGGTCGCGGTGCAGGATGGTGTACTTCTTGATCGTCTCCCAGCGGTTGAGCTGGTCGTTCAGCTGCCGGACGTAGTCGTCGACCATGGCCTTGACCTCGGGGGAGGCGGCGATGTCGGCGTACGGCTTGCCGGCGTGCGGGCCGCCGGCGGCCCAGGCGGTGAGCGCGTCGGGGTCGAGCGCGATCAGCATGGTGCAGAAGTTGCGGGACTGGCCGATGACCACGACCTGGGACGTGTACGGGCAGATCGCCTTGAACAGGCCCTCGATGTGGGACGGCGCGACGTACTTGCCGCCGGACGTCTTGACCAGGTCCTTCTTGCGGTCGGTGATCTTCAGGAAGCCGTCGCTGTCCAGTTCGCCGATGTCGCCGGTACGGAAGAAGCCGTCGTCGGTGAACGCGGCGGCGGTCTCCTCCGGCAGGTTGTGGTAACCGCGCATCACCGGCTGGCCGCGCAGCAGCACCTCGCCGTCGGCGTCGATGCGGCACTCCAGGTCGCCGAGCGCCTTGCCGACCGTGCCGATCTTGACCTTGTCCGGCCGGTTGACGAAGTTCGCGGCGCTGGACTCGGTCAGGCCGTAGCCCTCCAGGATCGGCAAGTTCGCGGCCGCGAAGAACTCGGCGATCTGCGGGCTGAGCGCGGCGGAGCCGGAGACCAGCGCGCGCATGCGGCCGCCGAGCCGGGCCTGGAGCTTGCTGAAGACCAGCCGTTCCGCGACCGCGTACTTGGCGCGCAGCGCGGCCGGCACCGGCATGCCGGTCTGCTCGTGCGCCACCTTCTCCTTGCCGACCGACACGGCCCAGGTGAAGATCTTCGCCTTCAGGCCGCCGGCGCCGGTGCCGTTGGTGACCGCCTTGTTGTAGACCTTCTCGTAGACGCGCGGCGCGGAGCACATCAGCGTCGGGCGGATCACCGCGAGCATGTCGATCAGCTTGTCCACCCGCCCGTCCACGTAGGTGGGTACGCCGACGTGGATGATGCCGCAGATCAGCGACTTGCCGAACGAGTGGGACAGCGGCAGCCAGAGGTACTGCAGGTCGGTCTCGAGCAGCAGGCCGAGCTGACCCTGTGCCACCCCCTCCCAGGTCCAGCCGCGGTGCAGCAGCTCCACGCCCTTCGGCCGGCCGGTGGTGCCGGACGTGTAGATCAGCGTGGCCAGGTGCTCCGGCGCGATGTCCGCCACCACCCGCTCGATCAGCGACGGGTCCGCGGCCAGCAGGGCCCGGCCGTTCGCCTCCAGGTCGGCGAGCGTGAGCTGCGGGACGGCCGCGTCCGGGTCGGGCTTGCCGTCGATCAGCACGACGTGGGTGAGCGCGGGCAGGTCGGCACCGACGATCTTGTCGGCCTGGTCCGGGTTCTCCGCGATCAGCACCTTGGAGCCGGAGTCGCCGATGATGAACGTGGCGTCGGCCGGCTCGGTGGTGGGGTAGACCGTGGTGGTGGCGCCGCCGGCGAGCATCACGCCGAGGTCGGCGAGCACCCACTCCAGGCGCGTGGTGGAGAGGATCGCGACCCGGTCCTCGCCGCCGACGCCGAGCTCCCGCACGCCGGCCGCGATCGCGGAGGCGCGCTCGCCGACCTGGGCCCAGTTCAGCCAGACCGGGCCGGAGTCGTCCGGGCTCGGGTACGCGAACGCGTGCCGGTCGGGCGTCTTCGCCACCCGCTGGAGCAACATGTCCGCAATTGACCGGTAAGGAATGTCAAGGGTCATATGGGCCGCCTCAGGTGGGTATACGAATGTGACCGGCGTCTCGTAAATTCTGTGTTACCGAAGGGTATTGCCGAGGCGCTGTTTCGTCGAGACCCGAATCGCCACAGCTTGGAAGCCGTGTGCGGGGCGACGGCCGAGCTGCATCGACACCCTCCGAGGTAACTCCCAGTTCAAACGATATGACCGGAGCGAGATGGGAGGAGTGCCCGATTCGCTCCCTACGATCTGCGCACCGACTCCGATCACCGATCGGTGCGGATCTCTGGGAGGACTACATGACGACCCCCCGCACCCCCGGCCGTACCCTCGCGGCTCTGGGTCTGTTCGCCGCGGTCGCGGCCGTCTCGCTGACCGCGGGCAGCCCGGCCAGCGCGGCCCCGAAGGGCGAGGTCCGGTACGCCGGTGCCGAAGCCGCGATCGACGGCAGCTACCTGGTGGTGTTCAAGGACGCCGCGGCCGGCGCGCCCGGCACCGCGAAGGCCCGGGCCGGCGTGCCCGGCACCGCGAAGAGCCTGGCCGCGGCGTACGGCGCGGACGTCAGGCAGACCTGGTCCGGTGCGGTCAGCGGCTTCCACGCCGGCATGTCCGCGGTCGAGGCGCAGCGGCTCGCGGCGAACCCGGCGGTCGCCTACGTCGAGCAGGACCAGCGGCTCTCGATCGACGCCACGCAGACCAACGCCACCTGGGGCATCGACCGGATCGACCAGCGCGCGCGGCCGCTGTCGACCACGTACACCTACCCGAACACGGCCGGCAACGTGCGCGCGTACGTCCTGGACACCGGCATCCTGACCACGCACTCGCAGTTCGGCGGGCGCGCGGTCAGCGGCTACGACTTCGTCAGCAACGACAGCAACGCCACCGACTGCAACGGCCACGGCACGCACGTCGCCGGCACGATCGGCGGCTCGACCTATGGCGTGGCCAAGGGCGTGCAGCTGGTCGCGGTGCGCGTGCTGGACTGCGCCGGCAGCGGCTCCACCACCGGCGTGGTCAACGGCATCAACTGGGTGCGGACCAACGCGGTCAAGCCCGCGGTGGCGAACATGAGCCTCGGCGGCGGCGCCAGCACCACGCTGGACAACGCGGTCAACTCGGCGATCTCGGCCGGCATCACGTTCAGCCTCGCGGCCGGCAACAGCAACGCGAACGCATGCAACTCCTCGCCGGCCCGGGTCGCCGCCGCCATCACGGTCGGCGCCACCACGAGCACGGACGCCCGCGCGTCCTACTCCAACTACGGCACCTGCCTGGACATCTTCGCGCCGGGCTCGTCGATCACGTCGGCCTGGTACACCAGCACCTCGGCCACCAACACCATCAGCGGTACGTCGATGGCGGCGCCGCACGTGGCCGGCGCGGCCGCGCTGGTGTTGTCCGCGAACACCTCCTACACCCCGGCGCAGGTGCGCGACTACCTGGTCAACAACGCCACGCCGAACGTGGTGACCAGCCCCGGCACCGGCTCCCCGAACCGCCTGCTCTACGTGGTCAACTGACCCGGTCCTGCTCGGCGGGCCCGCGGCGCACCTGCGCCGCGGGCCTCAGAGCTTCAATCCGGTGGTACGCAGCCGGCCGGCCAGCGCGGGCGGGCCGTCGATCTGCACCCGGGCGGCCCGCTGCCGGCCGGAGATGAACAGCACCAGTTCGCCGGGTGCGCCGATCAGCCGCACCGGCTCGCCGCCCGCGCCGCCGGTGAACTCGCCGTGGCCGGGCGCGACCATGGTCAGCGCGGCCGGGAACCGCCGCAGCGTCAGCCGGCCGAAGAGCCGGGCGTTACCCCACAGCTTCGCGTCCAGGTCCGGGTCCAGCGTGCGGGGCTGCCAGCCCGGCACGCCGCGCCGCACGTCCTCGTGGTGGATGAAGAACTCGCCGGTGTTCGCGCCCGGGTCGGCCACCACGTTGCCCGTCGGGCTCCACCAGGGCGCTGTGCGCAGCCGGGCGATCAGCTCCGGGTAGGGGAGCGCCGCGGTGCGCAGCCGGGTGCGTTCGCCGTACCCGTGCAGGGGCTTGAGGAAGCTGCCGAGTGAGGCGATCGGTGCGCGGTCCCGGACCACCAGGTGGGCGGCCAGGTCGCGGGCCGTCCAGCCCTCGCAGAGCGTGGGGGCGTCCGGGCCGACGTCGAGCAGAAGATCGGCGAGCGCCGCTCGTTCGGTCAGCGAATGACGCGTCATGTGGACGATCCTAGAGCCGGGTGCCTGTGAACCGCATTACAGAGGGGCGGTCAATGGGCACAGGGAGTGCAGGAGTAAACATTGGTAAGGGATTGAAACGGTTGTAACACTTACCGGCCGGGTGTGCGGCCGGGGCGGGGGATATACGGGGTGAGTGTCACCAGCACGGCGGACATGACCAGGACCGGCGGTGAGGTGCTGCGGCGCGGCCTGGGCATTCTCGGGCAGGGCATCGCGGCGCAGCCGAGACTGTTCTCGATCTCGGTGGCCGGCAGCGTGCTGCACGGCGCGCTGCTGGTCGGCAACGCGTACGTGGTCGGCGAGATCGTCGGCCGCGTCGTCACGCCCGCGTTCGCCGAGAACCGGATCGACACCGGCGCGCTCGCGCTGGCCGCGGCCGTGCTGCTCGGCATCAGCGGGCTGCGGGTCGCCGCCATGTTCGCCCGCCGGCTCGCGGCCGGTGCCATGATGTTCCGGCTCCAGGCCGGGTACCGGGAACGGATCACCCGTCGCTACCTGGAGCTGCCGCTGGCCTGGCACCAGCGCAACTCGGCCGGCTCGCTGCTGTCCACCGCCACCTCCGACGTGGAGGCCGCGGTCCAGCCGTTCGCGCCGCTGCCGCTCGCGGTCGGCACGGTGGTGATGCTGGTCGGCGCGCTGGGCAGCGTGCTCTGGACCGACTGGGTGCTCGGGCTGGTCGGCCTGGTGCTGGTCCCGTCACTGTTCGCGCTGAACATCTTCTACTCCCGGCGGATGTCGCCGCTGCAGATGCGCGCCCAGCGACTGCGGGCCGGCGTCGCCGAGATCGCGCACGAGAGCTTCGACGGCGCACTGGTCATCAAGACCATGGGCAAGGAGGCCGCGGAGACCGCGCGCTTCGCCGCGAAGGTCGGCGAGCTGCGCGACGGGCTGATCCGGGTCGGCCGGCTGCGCGGGCTCTTCGATCCGGTGATGGACGCGCTGCCGAGCGTGGGCACGGTCGCGGTGCTGCTGCTCGGCACGTGGCGGCTGAGCACCGGCGCGATCACCGTGTCCCAGCTGGTCAGCGTCGCGTTCCTGTTCACCGTGCTGGCGTTCCCGCTGCGCGCGATCGCGTGGCTGGTCGGCGACATGCCGCGCGGAGTCGCCGGGTACGACCGGGTGCACGCGGTGCTCGCGGCCGAGGGCTCCACCCGGTACGGGAACGATGATGTCAACAGTGCGACCCCGGCCAGGCTGGACTTCGAGAACGTCGGGTTCTCCTACGCCGACGGCGAGCCGGTGCTGCGCGACGTGACGCTGAGCGTCCCCGCGGGCAAGACGGTCGCGCTGGTCGGGCCGACCGGGTCCGGCAAGTCCACGATCGCGTCGCTGGCCGTCCGGCTCGTCGACCCGGACGCCGGCACGGTCCGGCTGGACGGCGCCGACCTGCGCACGCTCACCGCGGAGGCGCTGGCCGCCAACATCGCGCTGGTCCCGCAGCTGCCGTTCGTGTTCGACGACACGATCCGGGCGAACATCGCGCTGGACCGGCCGGCCGCGGACGACGCGGAGGTGTGGGCCGCGCTGCGGCTGGCCCAGATCGACTCGTTCGTCGCCGGGCTGCCGGCCTCGCTGGACACCGAGGTCGGCGAGCGCGGCACGTCGCTGTCCGGCGGGCAACGGCAGCGGCTCACGCTGGCCCGCGCGCTGGCCGGCTATCCCCGGCTGCTGATCCTGGACGACGCCACCAGCGCGGTCGACCCGCGGGTGGAGGCGGCCATCCTGGGCGCGCTGCGCTCCGCCGCGGGTGAGGGCGCGAGCATCCTGGTCGTCGCGTACCGGCGGGCCACGATCGCGCTCGCCGACGAGGTCGTCTACCTGGAGAGCGGCCGGATCCTGGCGCGCGGCACGCACACCGAACTGCTGGCCACCGTGCCCGGCTACAAGGACCTGGTCACCGCGTACGAGAAGGCGGAAGCGCTCGATGACTGACAAGGTGGGCGCGTTCGCGACGTTCAAACGCGGGCTGGCGCTGTCCCCGGAGCTGCGTGGCGGGCTGGCCGGCACGCTCGCGCTCGCGCTGGTGTCGATGATCGGCCGGGTCGCCGCGCCGATCGCGATCCAGCAGGGCATCGACCGGGGCATCACCGCGCCCGGCGGCCCGCACGTCGGCACCGTCGCGATCATCGCGGGCACCACGCTCGCGGTGCTGGTGGTGACCACGGCCAGCGGTTACTGGATGATGCGCCGGCTGTTCACGGTCAGCGAGACCGCGCTGGCCGGGCTGCGGGTGCGCACGTTCCGGCACGTGCACGACCTGTCCATGCTGCACCAGCAGTCCGAGCGGCGTGGGTCGCTGGTCTCCCGGGTGACCAGCGACGTCGACCAGATCACCACGTTCCTGCAGATGGGCGGCGTGCAGCTGATCGTCAGCGGCGGCCAGCTGCTGGTCACCACCGTGGTGATGACGGTCTACTCGTGGCAGCTCACGCTCGTGGTGTTCGCCGCGTTCGTGCCGGCCGCGATCGTGATCCGGGCCTACCAGAAGCGGCTCGCGGTCGCGTACGGCGAGGTCCGCGCGCGGATGGCCGCGATGCTGGCGGTGGTGTCGGAGAGCGTGGTCGGCGCCGCGGTGATCCGGGCGTACGGCATCTCCGGGCGTACCGAGGCCCGGCTGGACAGGGCGATCGGCGACGTGCGGACCCGCCAGCAGTACGCGATGCGGACCAGCGTCACCAGCTTCTCCACCGGCGAGGTCGCGACCGGGCTGGCGCTGGCCGGTGTGGTGTGCGCGGGCGTGGCGCTCGGCGTCGGCGGCGACGTGACGATCGGGCAGCTCACCGCATATCTGTTCCTGGTCACGCTGTTCATCCAGCCGGTGCAGATGGCGACCGAGATGCTCAACGAGGCACAGAACGCGATCGCGGGCTGGCGCCGCGTGCTGGACGTGCTGGACATCGCGCCGGACGTGGCCGACCCGGGCGAGCACGGCGTCGAACTGCCGGCCGGGCCGCTGGACGTGGGCTTCGACGCGGTCAACTTCCACTACCCGGACGGGCCGCGGGTGCTCACCGACGTGCGCGTGGAGATCGTGGCGAAGACCAAGGTGGCGGTGGTCGGCGAGACCGGGAGCGGCAAGACCACGTTCGCGAAGCTGCTCACCCGGCTGATGGACCCGACCGCGGGGCGGGTGCTGCTGTCCGGCACGCCGCTGACCACGGTCCGCTTCGACTCGCTGCGGTCCCGGGTGGTGATGGTGCCGCAGGACGGGTTCCTGTTCGACGCCACGATCGCGGAGAACGTGCGGTTCGCCCGGCCAGGGCTGACCGACGCCGAACTGGTGGCCGCGTTCGCGGAGCTGGGGCTGGCGGACTGGCTCGGCTCGCTGCCGGCCGGGATCGAGACCCGGGTGGGCGAGCGCGGCGAGGCGCTGAGCGTGGGGGAGCGGCAGCTGGTGGCGCTGGCCCGGGCGTACGTCGCGGACCCGGACCTGCTGGTGCTGGACGAGGCGACGTCCGCGGTCGACCCGGCCACCGAGGTCCGGTTGCAGGCCGCGCTGGACACGGTGACCCGCGGCCGGACCACGATCGCGATCGCGCACCGGCTGTCCACCGCGCAGGCCGCGGACGAGGTGCTGGTCTTCGACGCGGGCCGGATCGTGCAACGCGGCCCACACGACGAGCTGGTCTCCGACCCCGATTCGGTGTACGGCCGGCTGTACGCGAGCTGGCTCGAGCAGACGCGCTGACCCGGGGTTCTCCGGACCACGGCGGGACTGGAGCCCGCGGGAGCACGGGGTAGGTGACCACGCCGGAAGCGGGAAAATCCGCTTTTGGATCTTTGATGTGCGGGTTCGGAAGCACTTCGCCGGCCGCGGGGCCTGAAGCCGCGGCCGGCGAAGTGTGTCCCGTGCTGGATCAGCGGGCGTAGAACTCGACCACGAGCTGCTCGTCGCAGAGCACCGGGATCTCGGTACGGGCCGGCGTGCGCAGGACGGTGGTCTTGAGCTCGCCCAGCGCGGTCGACAGGTAGGGCGCGGTCGGGCCGTCCACGTGCGCGCCGCTCGCGGCCACCTGGAACGGCGGCTTCACGCGGCTGCGCTCGCGGACCTCCACGACCTGACCCTCCTTGAGCCGGTACGAGGGCCGGTCGACCTTCTTGCCGTCCACGGTGAAGTGACCGTGGGCGACCAGCTGGCGGGCCTGGTAGATGGTCCGGGCCAGCCCCGCGCGGTGCACGGTGGCGTCCAGACGGCTCTCCAGGATCTGCAGCAGGTTCTCGCCGGTGCGACCCTGCTTGCGGACCGCGTCGTCGAACGCGCGCCGGAGCTGGGTCTCGGAGATGTTGTACTGATGCCGCAGCCGCTGCTTCTCCAGCAGCCGGACCTGGTAGTCCGACGGCTTCTTGCGGGACCGCCCGTGCACGCCCGGCGGGTACGGCCGCTTCTCGAAGTACTTGACGCACTTGCGAGTGAGCGGCATGCCGAGGGCACGGGAAATGCGGACCTTGGGCCTGGTTTGGTTCACGTCGTAGCGCTCCAGAGGTGGTTGTCCGCGGACCCGGGGGCTTGATTGGCTTCCCGAGCCGAGTAAGTTAGCCTTCCCTTACTAAGGCAAGCCTAACGTAAGTCGGAGGGACCAGAACATGCACCCCAGCCCCGCCGAGGTCGCCCGTACGCTGGCCGCCGGTCGGCTCCCCGGCAGCGCGACGATCGCCTGCCGTCCCGGCCCGCACCCGGTCCGCCACGTCACCGACGGCGCCGGACGGGTGCTGATGCTCAGCCGCCGCGACGGCACGCTCGCGGAATCGCTGGTCCCGACGGACGGCGCGGACGACACCGCGATGGTCCTGGACGTCACGGACGTGCCGCCGGTCGCGGGTGCGCCGTCGCTCGGCCGCGCCTGGATCGCCGGCTGGGCCGTCGCTCTTTCGGGTGACGAGGCGCGCGAGGCCGCGATCGAGTTCGCCGCGGTCGACCCGACCGGTGACCTGCTCGATGTGGACGGCGAGTTCGTGCTGCACCGGCTGGACGTGGCCGAGGTGCGGCTGGAGCGCGGCGGCGTCACGCTCGACGTGGACCCGGACGAGTACGCCGAGGCCGAGCCGGACCCGCTGCACGCGATCGAGTGGGACCTGCTCAGCGACCTCGCGGACCACCACGAGCCGGAGATCACCACGTTCCTGAAGGCGCAGCTGGACAAGGCCGGCATGCCGTACGGCGCGCGCGAGCCCCGGGTGGTGCGGATGGACCGGTACGGCATGCTGGTCGACATCGGTGCGGCCAAGACCGTCCGGCTCGCCTACGCACACCCGGTCGCGGACCGCGCGGACCTCTCCCGGCTGCTGCACCCGGTGCTCTGCCCGCGCTGCTCCGCCGACTCCTCACACGCCGCTTAGCGTCTGCAGGTCACCCGTCAGATAGCGCTGCAGGGTCGGCCCCACCGTGGCGACCAGCGTCTCCGGTGTGGCCGAGGCGATCGGCTCCAGCCTGATCACGTACCGCATCATGATCAGGCCGCCGATCTGGCTGGCGATCAGGCCCGACCGGATCGGCGCCTCCGCCGGGTCGATCGCCAGCTCGGTCATCGCGCGGCGCAGCACCTGCGTGGCGATGAACTCCCGGAACAGGCGCGCGGTCCAGTCGTTCGTCATCGCGGACCGGATCAGCGCCACACCCGCCTTGCCGGCCGGGCCGTCCCACACCCGGACGATCATGCGGATCATGCGCTCGCCGGCGCCGTCCGGTCCGGCCGCGAGAACCTCCGGCAGCAGCCGGCCCGGGTCGATCGGCGACTGCATGGCGGCCAGGAACAGCTGGTCCTTGGTGCCGAAGTAGTGGTGCACCAGCGCCGGATCGACCTCGGCCGCGGACGCGATCGCGCGGATCGAGGCCTTGTCGTAGCCGCGGTCGGCGAAGACGGACCGCGCCGCGCCGAGGATTGCCTCCCGGGTGTCCGGGTTGCCCGGCCTGCGCCCGGTCCGTCCCGCCATGTGCTGTGCCCCCTCCGCCGATGTGGTTCGCACCCATCGTGCCAGGGGCCGGTTCATGCGGTGCCGGGCCGTGCACGCGGTCCGGGTCGCTCACGCGGTGCGGCGGTGTCTCACGCGGTGCGGCGGCGTCTCACGCGGTGCGGCGGCGTAGCGTCGTCGCGGCCAGGACCAGCGCCAGCAGCGTCGCGGCCAGCACCACGGTCACGTCGCGCCACATCGTGCCGGTCGCGTCCGGGTGTGCGCCCACCTCCAGCAGCGCCTCGACCGCGTAGGTTAGCGGAAGCGCGTCACTGACCGCGCCCAGCCAGCCGGCCATGTCGTCGCGGGCCACGAACAGCCCGCAGAGCAGCAGCTGCGGCGCCACCACCACCGGCATGAACTGCACCGCCTGGAACTCGGTGCGGGCGAACGCGCTGCAGAACAGCCCGAGCGCCACGCCCAGCACCGCGTCGGCCACCGCGATCAGCGCGACCAGTGCGGCGCTCCCGGCCGTCTCCAGACCCAGCAACAGGTACGCCGCGCCGGCGGCCACCGCGGCCTGCACGGCCGCGGCCAGGCCGAACGCGAGACCGTAGCCGAACAGCAGGTCGAGCCGGCCGAGCGGCGTGGTCAACAGGCGCTCCAGCGTGCCGGACGTGCGCTCGCGCAGCATCGCGATGCTGGTCACCAGGAACATCACCACGAACGGGAAGATCCCCAACATGGTCAGCGCGACCCGGTCGAACGCGCGCGGTTGGTCCTCGTACATGAAGTGCAGCAGCGCCAGCAGCGCGGTCGGCACGACCACGAGCAATGCCACGGTACGGCGGTCGTGCCGCAGCTGACGCAGGATGCGCCCGGCCGTGGCGAGTGTGATCCGCGGGTTCATGCGTGTGCCCCTTCCCTGATCAGCTCCAGGAACGCCGCCTCCAGGTCGTGCTGCGCGGTGGCGGCGCGGATCCCGTCCGGCGTGTCGTCCGCGATCAGCCGGCCCTCGCGGATCAGTAGCAGCCGGTCGCAGCGTCCGGCCTCGTCCATCACGTGGCTGGAGACCAGCAGCGTCGTGCCCCTGCTGGCCATGTCATGAAATGTCGCCCAGAGTTCGGTGCGCAGCACCGGGTCCAGGCCCACGGTCGGCTCGTCCAGCACCAGCAGGTCCGGCCGGCCGACGATCGCGCAGGCCAGCGACGCCCGGTTGCGCTGACCGCCGGAGAGCGTGCCGACCAGTTGCCCACGCGCGTCCGTGAGACCGACCGCGCCGACCGCGTCGTCGGCCGCGGTCGCGGGCAGCCCGTGCAGCGCGGCGAAGTAGCGCGCGTTCTCCCGGACGGTCAGGTCGGCGTAGACGCTCGGCGCCTGCGTCATGTACCCGATCCGGCGCCGCAGCGGCGCGCTGCCGGCCGGTGCCCCGAGCACGGAGACCGTGCCGCCGGTGACCACCTGAACGCCGACGACGGCGCGCAGCAGCGTGGTCTTGCCACTGCCGGACGGCCCCAGCAGGCCGGTCACCAGGCCGCGCGGAACCGTGCAGCTCAGCTCGTGCAGCACTCGTCGTCGTCCGCGCTCGACGACGAGGCCGTTGATCTCGATCGCGTGGTCCATGGGGCGTACCCCCTCTAGAATTCACCGGTTGATGAAATCAACGATAAACGAAAGGCGCCCTCCCGTGGGGGAGAGCGCCTGTCGTAAGCCGGTCAGAGCGCGAGAACTCGGTCCAGGAACTCGCGGTAGCGGCGCATCGCGATCCGCATGCTCTCGGTGTCCGGCGTGGCGTTCGTCTTGTGCGGGTCCAGGCCCGCCTGCTCCGCCAGCAGCGCGTCCGCCAGGTCGTGCACGGCGTTCGCGCACACGGTCTGCGCCTGCGCCAGCGCACCCACCGGGTCGTCCACGAACTGTGCCTTGATCTCGTGCCACTGCTGCCGGAACGGCGCGGCGGCCTCATCCGTCCACACCGCGATCGGCGTCTCCACCACGTCACCGGGCCGCAACTGCGGCGCGTCGTCGTGGTCGTGGTCGGGGTCGGGCTGCAGATTCGTGCTCAGCACAGTCACGTCGTCATCCTCGTCATCACGCTCGGGTGCGTTCGTCCGGTCCGCCCGGTCCTCGGGCTCGCCGGATCCGGTGGTGCCCGGCGGCGCCGCCGCGGCAGAGGGTGTGATCCACTCGGTTTCCTCGGCGGGCGTTCGCGCCCAGCTCTTACGTGCGGCGCCCGCCTCGGCGGGGTCGTCCGGCGCCTGATCAGCGGATGGCTGCGCCTCCGCCTCCGTCGCGATGCCGGTGTCGACGGCATCGCCCGGCTCAAGGACTGTGGGGGCCGCGGAGGCGGTCGTGGGACCGGGATCAGGCTCCGCGGTGCCGGTTCCAGCATCAGCATCAGCATCGGCGTCGGCCTCTGCCGTGCCGGTTGCGGCCTGGGCGGCGGGTGCCGCGATCTCCGCGCGACCGGTCGATTCCGCGTCGTCGTCGGCGGGGACAGCGGGTTCTGCGGTGTCGGCTGCCGCTGCGACTGGCGCGGCGGTTGCCGCGTGGAGGTGGGTCACCGTGGGGTCGTCCGCCGGCGGAGCGGCGGACTCTTCTACGTCGGACGGCTGGTGGGCGGCGGGTGTGCCGGCCTCAGTGGCCGGTGTGAGCTGGTCCTCGGCCATGTGCTGCGGAACGGGAGCGCGGCGACGCCCGCCCACCGCCGGGGTGTAGACGATGCTGCCCGCCTTCCGGGCACCCGATCGCAGGGCGGCGACCGCCGCACCGATCTCGGCACTCCGCTCGAAGGAGAGACCCGGTTCGCTCTTCACCGCAGGAACGCCCGGTGTCGGCTGCCCGGGAGCCGGGTCCGTGCGGTCCGCAGCGCGAACATCGGGCTGCGGACCGTCGCCGAGATCGGGCGCGCTCGGGTCGGGCGCGTCCGGCACCGGCGCGTCGGATGTATCTCTCGGCTGCCCCGGTCCCTGTTCCGGCGCTTGGCCGGTGAGCTCCCCGGCGTCGGCGTCGGCGAGTGTCGTGCCGCCTTCCCGCGCCATGCCGTCCTCGCCGACGGGGGAGGCTGGGACGGAAGGGACCAGATTCTCCTGGTCGTTGTCGCTCGGCGCCGCGGGCTCGCCCCTGCCGCCGCCGGATGGAGCCGCCGGCACTCCGGTACCGGGCACGTCCGCGGAGACGGCTTCGATGGCGCCGGTGGCGGCGGGACCCACCCGGGCGTCGCCGGAATCGGCCGCCGGTTCCGCGCCTTTCGGATCACCGGTGCTGGCGTCGTTCGGCAGCGTGGCGGTGTCCGGTTCCAGCGAGACGGCGGTGATCGGCCGGTCTTCGTGTGCACCGGTGCGGGCCACCGGCAGGTCTTCGAGCGCCGTGGCGCCGGCCGGGGCTGTCGACAGCTGTTCGGCCGCCGGTGGCGTGCCGGCCGCCGCCCGCAGCGCGTCGGCCGTGACCTCGGCGGACAGCGACGTTCCGGTCAAGCCTCGGGCGGCGTCGGACACCGGTACCTGCTCGCCGGTGCGCTCCCGCAGCGCTGCCATGACGGCCTCGATCACCCCGGCCGGGGTCTCGTCCTGCTCGTCCGTGGCCGCCGGGCCGTCGCCGGCGTGCCGCGGCCGGTCCGAGTCCTCGTGGGTGATCGGGTCGTCGTCGGACTCCGGCGCGGACGAGCCCTGATCGATGGCGCCCGGTGCCGGGCCGGCCGTGGTCCCGATCCGGCCGCTGGACGGGCCGTCGACGATCGGCTGCTCGTCGGTGCGCGCGTTCCAGCCGGTCGCGGCGTTGCGCGGATCCGGTGCGGCCACCGGGTCGTCGTCCCGGCCGGCCGGAAGACTCATCGGCCGCAACCGAGTCGTCGCGACCCATACCGGCGCCGGGTGCACACCCGCATCCGTGGTGGGAGCCTCCACCGCGGAGTAAGGCGGATCGACCCTTTCGTCGGCCGCCGTATCGGCGGAAGCCTCTGCGGCGCGCGACGCGTCTGCCTCCCCCGGATCGGCCCGCTCCGGATCGGCCGGGGGCGGCGCGGTCGGCCGGAGTGGCCCGGTCAGTGGCCCGGTGGACCGGGGCGGCGCGGTCGTCCGGAGCGGCGCGGTGGGCGGCTCGCTCGTCGATGGCCCCGCGGAGGGCATCGCGTGGCCCCGGGAGTCCACCGCTCCCGTGGCTTCGGCGGATGCGGTCGTGCCGACGGGCGTGACCTGCGGCGGAATGGGCTGCCACGAACGCTGTCGCGTGCGAGCCGGCGACGGCTCGGTCTCCGTCACGTCAGGGGTCGCGCCACCCTCGGCGGCGGCGCCGGCATGCGGCAGGCCGGTGGCTCGCGCACCGCCGGCGACGTGACCGCCGCTCAGGTCCTGAGCGACCTTCGCGTCGTCATCCGCGATGTCACGACCTGCTGTGTCAGCACGGCCGGCCGTTCCAGCACCGGCGATCTGTCCTGGTACATCCGGACGGACTGTGTCGAGCCGATGTGCTGTCACAGCGCCTGGATCGTCGTCCGGTGCGGTTCGCGGTGCGAACGGCCAGCTGATGACCTCGGCGGCCGCGGCCGGATCGGCAGGGCCCGTGGCACTCCCCGGACCACCGGGCGTGGGTTCCGGCGCCGGTTCTGTCACCGGTGCCGAGCCGCCGAAGGGCACCCACGGGCTGCGCGCGGTCTCCGGGATCGGCGGCACCTCGGGCACGAACGGCCGCCCGCTCCACGGGTTCTGCCCGGTCCGCGGCGGCTGTGGAGCGCCGTCGCCCGCCGGCGCCAGCGGAGCGAACGTGCCGCCCTGCTCGGCTTCCGGCTCGGCCGGTGCACCCACGGCGCCGGGCGCGAAGCCCTGACGCGGACCGCCCTGCGCCGGGACCTGCGGTCCTCCGGTCTCACCGGCCGGCACCGCGGGCCCGCCCTCCGCCGGCACCGGGCCCGCCGGCCTCGGCGCGAACGGCCGGACGGCCGGGCGGACGCCCGGCGTGATCGGCTGAAGGCCACCGACGTGCCGCCCACCGCCCGGCGGCGTCTCGTCCACCGACTGCTCCCACGCGCTCAGCGGCGAGAACTCGGCCATCGGCGATGCCGCCCGGTCTCCCGCCACCTCTGGAACCGGCGGCGGACCACCCGGCACCCCGGTCCCGCGCGGCACGTCGCCCGGATCGATTGCCTGCGTCGCCTCCGCCTGGCCGGTGCCGAAGTCGAGGCTGGGCTGGTCGTCCTCCGGGTCCGGCCGGTGCACCGGCGTCGCCCCGGAGACGTTCGGGTGCACGTCGGCCGGATCGAGGCCGGACCAGCCGGCCAGGGCGGCGCGCTGCTCGCGGGGGTCGCCGAGGCGCTCCGTCCCGTACTCGTCGTCGTAGTCGTAGAACCCGTCCCCGCGCCCGGCCGGTGGCGGGCCGGCGGCGGGTGGCGCCCACGGGTTGGCGGCGCCGGTCTGCTGCCCGGCACCCGGGTGGTCGATCAGCTGCGCCATGTACGGCGGGAGCGGCGCGTCGGACGGCTGGGTGACCTCAGGCTGTTCGCCGGTGTCCGAGAAGAACGCCGCGCTGTCCGCCGCCTGCCGGGGATGCGGGACCGGCCGCCCGTGCGCCTGCCAGCCGGGAGGACCGTCGTCGCCGGCCGCGGAAGGGGGCGTCGGGGGCATGGCGTTATCTCCGTCCGCTCGTGAGGTGAGCCGAACGGTACCCGTCACGCGTCACCGGCACAGCACCCCAGGAGTGCTTTCGCCCGGTAAAATGTCTGACTTAATGCGCGGCCGGGCGATTCACCCCGCCCGGGCGATCACGCTCCGATGAAGCGCCGACATGAGCCGATGTCGCGACCGCAGGGCGGGTCATCGCGCCCGCGGGGCGATGCGAGAGAATCGAGAGCTGTGCCCGACACCACTGATTCCGCACCCCCCATGCTGGACCCGACCATCGCCGCGCGGCTGCGCCGTACCGATGACGGGCTGATCGCCGCCGTGGTGCGCGAGCACGGCACCGGCGAGGTGCTGATGCTGGCCTGGATGGACGACGAGGCGCTGCGGCGGACGCTGGCCACCGGGCACGCCACCTACTGGTCGCGCAGCCGGAACGAGTACTGGGTGAAGGGCGAGACGTCCGGCCACCGGCAGTACGTGCGGGCGGCCGCGCTGGACTGCGACGGCGACGCGCTGCTGCTCACGGTCGAGCAGGTCGGCCCGGCCTGCCACACCGGCACCCACAGCTGCTTCAGCGACGACCTGCCCGTGCACGAGGGGGCCCACGCATGACCACCGGTGCCGTCCAGCCCGACGAGGCCACGTTCCGCGCGCGCGTCCGCGAGCACCGCGTCGTACCCGTGACCAGGAAACTGCTCGCGGACGCGGAGACGCCGGTCGGCGTCTACCGGAAGCTGGCCGGTGGCCCCGGCACGTTCCTGCTGGAGTCCGCGGAGCAGGGCGCGGCCTCGGCGGGTACGGCCTGGTCGCGCTACTCGTTCATCGGCGTGCGCAGCGCCGCCACGCTGACCGAGCGGGACGGCCGCGCGGAATGGCTCGGCACGCCGCCGGCCGGGGTGCCGGTGACCGGCGAGCCGATCGAGGTGCTGCGCGCCACGGTCGAGGCGCTGCGCGGTGGCAACGACGACGGCCCCCCGCTCACCGGCGGCATGGTCGGCTACCTCGCGTACGACGTGATCCGCCGGATCGAGCGGCTGCCCGAGATCGCGGAGAACGACCTGCGGCTGCCGGAGATCGGCATGATGCTGGCGACCGACCTGGTGGTGCTGGACCACTACGAGGGTTCGGCGACGCTGGTGGCGAACGCGATCGTGGCCGCGGACGCGGACGACGCCGAGGTCACCGCCGCGTACCACCACGCGATCGGCCGGCTCGACTCGATGACGACCGCGCTGTCCCGCCCGACGCCGCCGACGGTGTCGACCGTGGAGCGGGCGGAAAGGCCACAACCGCACAGCCGTACGCCGGACGGCGGTTACCCGAAGGCCGTGGAGATCGCGAAGGAGGCGATCCGGGACGGCGAGTGCTTCCAGATCGTGGTCGCGCAGCGGTTCGAGCGCCCGACCTCCGCGGACCCGCTGGACGTCTACCGGGTGTTGCGGACCACGAACCCGAGCCCGTACATGTACCTGCTGCGGTTCGACGGCTTCGACATCGTGGGTTCGTCGCCGGAGGCGCACCTGAAGGTCGACGGGCGCCGGGCGATGCTGCACCCGATCGCGGGCACGCGTCCGCGCGGCGCCACCCCGGCCGAGGACGCGGCGCTGGCCGCGGAGCTGCTGGCCGACCCGAAGGAACGGGCCGAGCACGTCATGCTGGTCGACCTGGGACGCAACGACCTGGGCCGGGTGTGCCGGCCGGGCACGGTGCAGGTGCCGGAGTTCGCCACCATCGAGCGGTACAGCCACGTGATGCACATCGTCAGCACGGTGACCGGCGAGCTGAGCGAGGACCGGACCGCGTTCGACGCGCTGGCCGCCACGTTCCCGGCCGGTACGCTCTCCGGCGCGCCGAAGGTCCGGGCCATGGAGATCATCGAGGGTCTGGAGCCGACCCGGCGCGGCCTGTACGGCGGCACGGTGGGCTACTTCGGCTTCGGCGGCGACATGGACATGGCGATCGCGATCCGGACCGCGCTGCTCCGCGACGGGCATGCGTACGTGGGCGCGGGCGCGGGCATCGTGGCCGACTCGGACCCGGCCGCGGAGGAGCAGGAGACGCGCAACAAGGCCGCGGCCGTGCTCGCCGCGATCGCCGCCGCCGAGACGCTCCGGCCGGCCCGGTGACGGGCGACGCCGAGGCCGACGTGCCCGAGGCGACCGCGCCCGAGGTGACCGCGCCCGGCACCACCGGCCGGCGCGCGTTCACGCTCGCGCTGCTGCTCTGCGCGGCCGGTGCGGGTCTGGCGCTCTACGCGGTGTCGCGCGTGTGGCTGGTCGAGGTGACCGGCCGGGCGGCCCCGCTGCCGCCGCTGCGCACCGAACGTACCGGCTCGGACCTGCTGGTCTGGCTGTCGCCGCTGGCGGTGGTGTCGCTGGCCGGCGCGGGCGCGCTGATCGCCACGCGCGCGCTGGTCCGGCGCGCGATCGGCGGCCTGCTGGCCGCAATGGGCGTGGCGATCGGGGCCGGTGCGGCGACCGAGCTGGGCGCGGGTCTCTGGCCGGCGCTGACGCTGCTCGGCGGCGCCGCGGTGGCGGTGGCCGGTGCCTGGGCCGCGGCCCGCGGCGCGGACTGGCCGTCGCTCGGCGCACGCTACGAGCGCCCGGCCGTCGCCGCGGCGGAGCGGGCGCCGGCGGTCAACGCCCCGCGTGGCACCCGCCAGGCGTGGGATGCGCTGGACCGGGGCGAGGACCCGACGGACTGAGGATCAGCGCGGGTACGGCGTACCCGCGCTGATTGGCGTACTCGCGCTGATTCTGGAAAGGCCGGTCAACCGCGGGACGCGGTGAGCGCGGCGAGCCGGCGGCGCATCTCGTCGCGCTGGCGGGCCCGGTCACGGTCGGCGCAGACCGCCTCCCAGGCGTTACCGCTCGCGGTGCGCACCCGGGCCGGCCCGACGACCGCCCGCTCCACGTTCTGTGCGAGGTCGGCGGCGACGGAGCAGACGGTGCGCGTCATGTGGACGAGTCCGTTGGCGCGTTCGGAAGTCATCGGTCACCCCACACGGTGCGGTCTCGGCTGGCGGGCGCCCGGACGCCCGGGACAAGTGTGCCCGGCTCCCATGCTGCCCGAGGTGTGTTTCCGGTCAATGACCGTAGGGCTAACGGTCCACCTCACGCAAAGTGATCATCGGCTGCGCGCGAGGCGACGACGATGCTGGTGAATCCGGTGCCGGGGCGGAAACCGGACACCGACGGTCACCCGGCACTCACGACCGGTCCGGCATTATGCCGGAGCCCATACGGTGAGGCGCGCCATACCCCGGACATGGCCTGCGGTGCGGGGAGACCTAGCATCGGCCCATGACACCCGGAGAGGGGAGTCCTTGGTGACAGCTGAGCATGGTAATGCGAACAACAGCGGCGGCAGCGTGCTCGACGAGATCCTGGCCGGTGTGCGCGAGGACGTCGAGACCCGTCAGCAGCAGGTACCGCTGGAGCGTCTGAGAGAGATGTGCGCCGAGGCGGCGCCGCCGATCGACGCGTACGCCGCGCTGCGCAAGCCCGGCGTCGGCGTGATCGCCGAGGTCAAGCGCGCGTCCCCGTCGAAGGGACCGCTCGCGGAGATCCCCGACCCGGCGGTGCTGGCGAGCGACTACGCGGCGGGCGGCGCGCGGGTGATCAGCGTGCTGACCGAGGGCCGCTGGTTCGGCGGCTCGCTGGCCGATCTCGACTCCGTGCGCGCGGCCGTGGACGTGCCGATCCTGCGCAAGGACTTCGTGGTCTCCAGCTACCAGGTGCACGAGGCGCGCGCGCACGGTGCCGACCTGGTGCTGCTGATCGTCGCGGCGCTGGAGCAGAACGCACTGGTCGGTCTGCTGGAGCGGATCGAGTCGCTGGGCATGACCGCGCTGGTCGAGGTGCACGACGAGGACGAGACGGACCGCGCGCTGGAAGCCGGCGCGAAGGTGATCGGCGTGAACGCGCGCAATCTGCGCACGCTCGAGGTCGACCGGACCGTGTTCGAGCGGATCGCGCCCGGCCTGCCGAACGAGGTGGTCAAGATCGCCGAGTCGGGCGTGCGCGGCCCGCACGACCTGATCCGGTACGCGTCCGCCGGTGCCGACGCGGTGCTGGTCGGCGAGGGTCTGGTGACCCAGAGCAGCCCGCGGGACGCGGTGGCCGCGCTGGTCAACGCCGGCAACCACCCGGCGACGCCGAGGCCGGCCCGATGACCGCCCCGGCCCTGCCCGACCTCGCCGGCCACTTCGGTCGCTTCGGCGGCCGGTTCGTGCCGGAGGCGCTGATCGCGGCCCTGGACGAGCTGGACGCGGCGTACCGGTCCGCGAGGACCGACCCGGCGTTCCAGGCGGAGTTCGGCGGCTTGCTGCGCGACTACGCGGGCACGCCGTCACTGCTCTACTCCGCGCGGCGGCTGTCCGAACGGCTCGGCGCGCGCATCCTGCTCAAGCGCGAGGACCTGAACCACACCGGCGCGCACAAGGTGCGCAACGTGCTCGGCCAGGCGCTGCTCGCGAAGCGGATGGGCAAGCGGCGGGTCATCGCGGAGACCGGGGCCGGCCAGCACGGCGTCGCCTCGGCCACCGCGGCCGCGCTGCTCGACCTCGAGTGCGTGGTCTACATGGGCGAGGTCGACACCGAGCGGCAGGCGCTGAACGTGGCCCGCATGCGCATGCTCGGCGCCACCGTCGTGCCGGTCACGAACGGCTCGCGCACGCTCAAGGACGCGCTCAACGAGGCGCTGCGCGACTGGGTCGCCAGCGTGCAGACCACGCACTACCTGCTCGGCACCGCGGCCGGCCCGGCGCCGTTCCCGGAGCTGGTCCGCGACTTCGTCGGCGGGATCGGCGTCGAGGCGCGCGCGCAGTGCCTGGAGCTGACCGGCGCGCTGCCGGACGCGGTCGCCGCGTGCGTCGGCGGTGGGTCGAACGCGATCGGCATCTTCCACGCGTTCGTGCCGGACTCCTCTGTCCGGCTGTACGGCTTCGAGGCCGGCGGCGACGGCGTGGAGACCGGGCGGCATGCGGCGTCGATCACCGGTGGCACCGCCGGTGTGCTGCACGGCGCGCGCACCTACATCCTGCAGGACGAGGACGGGCAGACCGTCGAGTCGCACTCGATCTCGGCCGGCCTGGACTACCCGGGCGTCGGCCCGGAGCACTCCTGGCTGCACGACACCGGGCGCGCGTCCTACACGCCGGTCACCGACCGGGAGGCGATGGACGCGTTCCAGCTGCTCTGCCGTACCGAGGGGATCATCCCGGCGATCGAGAGCGCGCACGCGCTGGCCGGTGCCGCGAAGGTGATCCCGGCGTTGCGCGAGGAGCTCGGCCGCGAGCCGGTCGTGATCGTCAACCTGTCCGGGCGCGGCGACAAGGACGTGCACACCGCGGGGGCGTACTTCGGCATCCTGGACCAGCACGAGACGATCGTCCCGGAGGAGAACCTGTGAGCCTCAGCGGCGCGTTCGACAAGGCGCGGGCCGAGGGCCGGCCGCTGATCGTCGGCTGCATGCCGGCCGGGTTCCCCACGGTGGACGAGAGCATCGCGTCGATGGTCGCGATGGTCGAGTCCGGCATCGACGTGATCGAGGTCGAGCTGCCCTACTCCGATCCGGTGATGGACGGCCCGGTCATTCAGCGGGCCAGCGACATCGCGCTGGCGAACGGCGTTCGGAGCAAGGACACCTTCAAGATCATTGAGGCAGTCGCGCGGACCGGTGCCACGGTGGTCCTGATGACCTACTGGAACCCGGTCGAGCGGTACGGCGTGGACGCGTTCGCCCGCGACCTGTCCGCGGCCGGTGCGACCGGCATGATCACGCCGGACCTGATCCCGGACGAGGCGGACGAGTGGCTGGCCGCCTCCGACGCGCACCGGCTGGACCGCACGTTCCTGGTCTCGCCGTCGTCGACCGACGCACGGATCGCGATGACGCTGAAGGCCTGCCGCGGCTGGGTCTACGCGACCGCGCTGATGGGCGTCACCGGCGCCCGCGACACGGTCTCCTCGGAGGCACCGGACCTGGTCGCGCGCATCCGGGCGATCGACCCGGAGATCCCGGTCGGCGTCGGCCTCGGCGTGCGAGACGGCGCCCAGGCGGCCGAGGTCGGCGAGTACGCGGACGCGGTCATCGTGGGCAGCGCGCTCATCCGCCGCGTGCTGGAGGCGCCGGACCGCGAGACCGGCCTGGCCGCGCTGCGCGAGCTGGGTGCCGACCTGGCGAAGGGCGCCCGGTCCGTCAAACGCTGAAGATCAAAGTCACCGGTGGGTACGCGTACCCACCGGTGACTTTGATCTTGCTCTTGGCATAGCCCGGGGCTACGCGGAGCGATCGGTCACCGGTAGCGTGTGGAACCGTGATTTCCGCTATCCCGAGCCCCAGCGTCGCGGTCTGGCACGTCGCGGGCTTTCCCGTCCGGGCATACGCTCTCTGCATCGTCGCCGGCATCGTCGCCGCCGTGCTCATCACGGAGTACCGTCTGCGCCGCCGTGGCGCCGCGCCGTGGGTGACGCTGGACATCGCGGTCTGGGCGGTGCCGGCCGGCATCATCGGTGCCCGCATCTACCACGTCATCACGTCCCCGCAGGCGTATTTCGGCGAGGGCGGCGAACCGATCCGGGCGCTCTACGTGTGGGAGGGCGGCCTCGGCATCTGGGGCGCCATCCTCGGCGGTGCGTTCGGCGCCTGGTTCGCCTGCCGGCAGTACGGCATCCCGCTGACCGTCCTGGCGGACGCGCTCGCACCCGGCCTGCCGGTGGCACAGGCGGTCGGCCGGCTCGGCAACTGGTGGAACAACGAGCTCTACGGCGGCCTGACCACGCTGCCCTGGGGGCTTGAGATCCACAAGATGGACGACGAGAACCCCGGCCGCGCGCTGCTCGACGGCGACGGCAACCCGATCCTGGAGCCCGGCCTCTACCACCCGACGTTCCTGTACGAGCTGATCTGGAACCTCGGCGTCGCGGGCGTGGTGCTCGCGCTGGACCGGAAGTTCAAGTTCGGCCGCGGCCGGGCGTTCGCGCTGTACGCGATGGGCTACACGCTCGGCCGCTTCTGGATCGAGATCATGCGCACCGACCCGGCGAACGCGTTCTTCGGCATCCGGCTCAACGTGTTCACCTCGGTGGTCGTGTTCGCCGGCGCGCTGATCTACTTCCTCCGGGCCCGCGGCCCGCGCGA
Source organism: Catenuloplanes indicus (assembly GCF_030813715.1). Taxonomy (NCBI): domain Bacteria; kingdom Bacillati; phylum Actinomycetota; class Actinomycetes; order Micromonosporales; family Micromonosporaceae; genus Catenuloplanes; species Catenuloplanes indicus. The sequence goes on along the minus strand of NZ_JAUSUZ010000001.1, from coordinate 2,708,456 downwards.
GTTCCTGATCCCGGTGCTGCCGGAGACCGCGACGCCCGCCGGTGACGAGCCCGCCGACGGCAAGCCGGCCAAGCAGGTCATGCCGTCCAGCTACCACGTGGTGACCGAGGAGCAGTTCACGGCGTACCGGGAGACCGGTGCCGTCCCCGAGGCCACCACGCCGGCACCGGAAGCGGAGCAGGCCAGCGACGCCGACGCGGCACCGGCCGCGCCCGGCGGCGACGACAAGAAGTAAGGCAGTGCTGCGGAGGTGCCTGTGATGCGCACGGCGATCGTGGTGGGTGCGGGGATCGGCGGTCTCGCCGCGGCGGGCGCCCTCGCGAGGTCCGGCTGGCAGGTCACCGTCCTGGAACGGGGTGATCGCGTCCCGGTGGACCGGGCCGCGCTGATCCTCTGGCCGAACGGCGTGCGTGCGCTGCGCTCGCTCGGCCTGGGCGACGGCCTGCACGCGATCGCCACGCCGCTGCGTGACCGCGGGGTGCGCCGGCCGGACGGGCAGTGGCTCGTCCAGCCGCGCCAGCCCGGGCCGGACACGCAGCCGCCGGTCGTGGTGCACCGCGAGGACCTGCACGACGCGCTGATCGCCGGGCTCGGCGACGGCGTGGAGATCCGCACCGGCGTACCGGTCGAGACGGTCCGGCTGCACACCGGCGACCGGCCGTCGGTCGGCCATGGCCGGCAGCGCTACGAGGCCGACCTGATCGTGGCCGCCGACGGCATCGACAGCGTGCTCCGCAAGCACCTGGCGCCGGAGGCGACCGTGGTCAGCTCCGGCTGCGCCGCCTGGCGCGCGGTCATCCCGTGGTACCGCGCACCCCGCCTGCCCGACGACATGTCACCGAACGGCGAGACGCTCGGCGCCGGCTACCGGTTCGTGGCGGTCTCGCTCGGCGAACGCGGCTCGGCCGGTGGCTCCAGCCGCGGCGGCATCTACTGGGTCGCCACCGCGGCCGGCGCACCCCGCCCGGAGTCACCCGCGGTCCAGCTGCAGCTGCTGCGCCGCTGGCTGGCCGACTGGCACGCGCCGATCGGCGAGCTGCTCGCCGCCACCGAGCCCGAGGACCTGATCCAGCAGGAGGTGCGCGAGCTGCGCCCTCTGCCCCGGCAGTACGGTTTCGGCTCCGGCCCCGGCGGCGTGGTCCTCCTCGGCGACGCCGCACACGCGATGCCGCACCACCTCGGCCAGGGTGCCTGCCTAGCGTTCGAGGACGCGGCCACGCTCCGCTCCGTGCTGGCCGACGCGGTGCCGGGCCGCACGCTCACCACCGCCATCGAGCAGTACAGCCGCGCCCGCCGCCCCCGCACCGCCACGATCGTCCGCCAGACCCGCCGGATGTCCGCGGTCATCCAGGCCCGCGGCCGCCTCGCCCTCCGCGCCCGCGACGCCGCCCTCGGCACCATCACCCCCCGGCTCCTCGGCAGCCTCGCCACCACCGCGGGCGAGTGGACACCGCCGAACTGAAGATCGAGATCACCGCGGTGCTCTCCCCGCTCCGGGCCCGAGGTCTTTCTCAACCGCCCCCTGACGTGCAGGGAGGAGCGCCGGCGACGACCGGTGCCCGCGGGAGCGTGCGGAACGCGACCACGCCGGAAGCGGGAGAAGAAGTTCCAAGATCTTGATGCGCCCGGCGCCCTCAGGGCGCCTGCGGTGCCGGGACCGCCGGTTCGGCGATGCACGCGGTGCCGGCCCGGCGGAAGCCGAGGCGGGCGTACATGCGCGCGACGTCGTCCGACGCGGCGGACAGGAAGACCAGGCCGGCGCCGGAGTCGAGGGCGTGCCGGGCCAGCGTGGCCGTGATCGCGCGGGCCACGCCGCGGTGGCGGGCGGCCGGGAGCGTGGCGACGCCGACGATCTCGGCGACGTCGCCCTCCCGCTGGAACATGCCGCTGCCGACCACACCGCTGACTTCCGGGTCAGTGGGATTCTTCACCTCGGCGAGCGCGGAGGCGGCGCGTCCCTGCGCGGCCCGGCGGCGGTGCAGCGCCAGTGATCCGGCGGACAGCGGGGTCAGCGCGGCGTCCCGCGCGGAGGCACCGACCGGGCCGGTCGCGGTGCCGGCGTGCGTGAAGGAGACCGCCGCGACCGCGCCGCGGATCGAGACGTCGTGTGCGAACGACGGGTCCTCCGGCGCCATTAACCGCACCGAAACGAATTCGTCATCGGTGATGGACGGCAGCGCTTCCGGGTCGAGCACCATCAGCGGTGCCTCCAGCACGCTCAGCCCGGCGGACCGGGCCACGGCCAGCAGATCCGGGCTGGTTTCGTGCACCCACTCGAACGCCTCCGGCGCGCCGATGTCGCGCTGGCGCTGCCGTACGGCGGTAATGTCTGCGGCGGACGGCGTTTTTTCCGATCGCAATGCGGGCCGCGCATAAAGCGGGTACGCGTCGCTACTGCCAATGAAGAGCACCAATGTGTCAAAGTCTTCGACCCGCGCGGCGAATCGCGGCACCCCGTCGTAGAAGCGTTCCAGGCGGGCGAAGAGGGCGGCGTCGACCTGAGGCATCGAGGGATCGTACACGTCTCAGATCGTGGACGTGTGATCTATCTGTATTGGTGGGAATCGGCGTTCACTCACGTAGACTCTAGAGACTCTGCACAGGGCCGACGTCGTCCCACATCTTCAACCAGCGAGCGACGACAGGAGGCCCGGTGGCTTTTTCGCACCCTCAGGGAGTTCATCTCCCCGTTGCCGGAGCCGCCCACACGGGCGATTTCCCCGCAACGGCCGGCCTGATGTACGACCCGTCGTTCGAGCATGACGCCTGCGGGTTCGCGTTCGTCGCGGATCTGCACGGCCGTCGTTCACACGACGTGGTCGCCAAGGGTGTCTCGGCACTGATCCGCCTTGACCACCGCGGCGCACGCGGCGCCGAGACCAACACCGGCGACGGTGCCGGGATCATGATCCAGGTCCCGGACGAGTTCTTCCGCGCGGTCGCCGGCTTCGCGCTGCCGCCCGCGGGGCAGTACGCGACCGGTCTGGTCTTCCTGCCGCGCGACGAGGCCGACGCGGCCCGCGCCGTGCAGATCTTCGAGAAGTACGCGCTCGTCGAGGGCGCGGACGTGCTGGGCTGGCGCGACGTTCCGGTGGTCAACGACGACCTCGGTGCGTCCGCGGAGGCCGCCCGGCCGCAGATCCGCCAGGTGTTCATCGCGGCCGAGCAGCTCGCCGCGCGCGACGGCGTGCCGGCCGGCACGCCGCTGACCGGGCTGGACCTGGAGCGGGTCGCGTTCTGCGTGCGCAAGCAGGCGGAGCGGGAGACGGCCGAGCGGGGCATCCCGGCCTACTTCCCGTCGCTGTCCTCGCGCACGTTCGTGTACAAGGGCATGCTCACGCCGGACCAGCTGCCGGTGTTCTTCCCCGACCTCGAGGACGAGCGGATGACCAGCGCGATCTCGCTGGTGCACTCCAGGTTCTCGACGAACACGTTCCCGTCGTGGCCGCTGGCCCACCCGTACCGGCTGATCGCCCACAACGGCGAGATCAACACGATCCGGGGCAACAAGAACTGGATGGCGGCCCGCGAGGCGGCGCTGCAGTCGAAGAACCTGCCCGGCAACATCAAGCGGCTGTTCCCGGTCTGCCCGCCGGACGCGTCCGACTCCGCGAACTTCGACGCGGTGCTGGAGCTGCTGCACCTGTCCGGCCGCAGCATCCCGCACGCGGTGCTGATGATGATCCCGGAGGCGTGGGAGAACGACCCGGACATGGATCCGGCGAAGCGGAGCTTCTACCGCTTCCACGCCAGCCTGATGGAGCCGTGGGACGGCCCGGCCGCGGTCGCGTTCACCGACGGTTCCGTGGTCGGCGCGGTGCTGGACCGCAACGGCCTGCGCCCGGGCCGCTGGTGGCGGACCGAGGACGGACTGGTCGTGGCCGGCTCCGAGGCCGGTGTGCTGGACCTGGACCCGGCGTCCGTGGTGGCGAAGGGCCGGTTGCAGCCCGGACGGATGTTCCTGGTCGACACGGTGGCCGGGAAGATCGTCGAGGACGACGAGATCAAGGCGGAGCTGGCCGCGGCGCAGCCGTACGACGAGTGGCTGCACGCCGGGCTGATCAACCTGGAGGACCTGCCGGCCCGCGAGCACACCGTCTACACGCACGACTCGGTGCAGCGGCGTCAGCAGACGTTCGGCTACACCGAGGAGGAGCTGAAGATCCTCATCGGCCCGATGGCGAAGGGCGGCGCGGAGCCGCTCGGCTCGATGGGCACGGACACGCCGATCTCCCCGCTGTCGAAGCGGCCGCGGCTGCTCTACGACTACTTCCACCAGCTGTTCGCGCAGGTGACGAACCCGCCACTGGACGCGATCCGGGAGGAACTGGTCACCAGCCTGCAGATGACGATCGGGCCGGAGGGCAACCTGCTCGACCCGGGCCCGGCGTCCTGCCGGCAGATCGTGCTGCCGTACCCGATCATCGACAACGACGAGCTCGCCAAGATCCTCTCGATCGACGAGGACGGTGACCTGCCCGGCTTCAAGGCGGTCCGGGTCTCCGGCCTCTACCCGCTGCGTGACGGCGCGGCCGGCATCCGGGCCCGCCTGATCCAGATCTGCCGGCACGTGTCCGAGGCGATCGAGGACGGCGTGCGGATCCTGGTGCTCTCCGACCGGGATTCCAACGCCGATCTGGCGCCGATCCCGTCGCTGCTGCTCACCGCCGCGGTGCACCAGCACCTGGTGCGCGAGCAGACGCGTACCCGGGTGGCGCTGGTGGTGGAGACCGGCGACGCGCGCGAGGTGCACCACGCGGCCGCGCTGATCGGCTACGGCGCCGCGGCGATCAACCCGTACCTGGCGTTCGAGTCGGTCGAGGACCTGATCTCCACGGGCGCACTGACCGGTGTCGAGCCGGGCAAGGCGGTCCGCAACTACGTGAAGGCGCTCGGCAAGGGCGTCCAGAAGATCATGTCGAAGATGGGCATCTCGACGGTCTCGTCGTACTGCGGCGCGCAGGTCTTCGAGGCGGTCGGCCTGGACCGGCGGCTGATCGAGCGCTACTTCGCGGGCACGCCCGGCAAGATCGGCGGTGCGGGCCTCGGCGAGATCCACGCGGAGATCGCGGCCCGGCACGCGAAGGCGTACCCGGTGAATCCGGCCGAACGCACGCACCGCGCGCTTGAGGTCGGCGGCGAGTACCAGTGGCGCCGCGAGGGCGAGATCCACCTCTTCAACCCGGAGACGGTGTTCCTGCTCCAGCACGCCACCCGCTCCAAGCAGTACGACGTGTTCCGCCGCTACACGGCGAAGGTCGACGCGCTGGCCGCCGAGGGCGGTCACCTGCGCGGCCTGTTCGCGCTCCGGAAGGGCACGCCGATCCCGCTGGACGAGGTCGAGCCGGCCAGCGAGATCGTCAAGCGGTTCGCCACCGGTGCGATGTCGTACGGCTCGATCTCCGCGGAGTCGCACGAGACGCTCGCGATCGCGATGAACAACCTCGGCGGCAAGTCGAACACCGGCGAGGGCGGCGAGGACGTCGAGCGCCTCTACGACCCGGCCCGCCGCTCGTCGGTGAAGCAGGTCGCGTCCGGCCGGTTCGGCGTGACCACGGAATACCTGGTCAACGCGGACGACATCCAGATCAAGATGGCGCAGGGCGCGAAGCCCGGCGAGGGCGGCCAGCTGCCCGGCTACAAGGTCTACCCGTGGGTGGCCAAGACCCGGCACGCCACGCCCGGCGTCGGCCTCATCTCGCCGCCGCCGCACCACGACATCTACTCGATCGAGGACCTGGCGCAGCTGGTCCACGACCTGAAGAACGTCAACCCGGCGTCCCGCGTGCACGTGAAGCTGGTCTCCGAGTCAGGCGTCGGCACGGTCGCGGCCGGTGTGGCGAAGCTGAAGGCCGACGTGGTGCTGATCTCCGGTCACGACGGCGGCACCGGCGCCTCGCCGCTGAACAGCCTCAAGCACGCGGGTACGCCGTGGGAGCTGGGCCTGGCCGAGACGCAGCAGACGCTGCTGCTCAACAAGCTCCGCGACCGGATCACGGTGCAGGTCGACGGCCAGCTGAAGACCGGCCGGGACGTGATCGTGGCCGCGCTGCTCGGCGCGGAGGAGTTCGGCTTCGCCACCGCGCCGCTGATCGTGTCCGGCTGCATCATGATGCGCGTCTGCCACCTGGACACCTGCCCGGTCGGCATCGCCACGCAGAACCCGGTGCTGCGCGAGCGCTTCAACGGCAAGCCGGAGTTCGTCGAGAACTTCTTCATGTTCATCGCTGAGGAGGTGCGCGAATACCTGGCCGAGCTGGGCTTCCGTACGCTCCAGGAGGCGATCGGGCACGCGGAGTCGCTCGACCTGGTGCCGGCGATCGACCACTGGAAGGCCCGCGGGCTGGACCTGCGCGCCGTGCTCGCCGTCCCGAAGCTGGAGGACGGCGCGGCCCGGGTGAAGGTCCGCGACCAGGACCACGGCCTGGAGCACGCGCTGGACAACGAGCTGATCGCGCTCGCCCGGCCGGCGCTGGACGACAAGACGCCGGTCACCCTCGACGTGCACATCCGCAACGACCACCGCAGCGTCGGCGCGATGCTCGGCGGTGAGGTGGCGCGGCGCTACGGCGGCGCGGGTCTGCCGGACGACACGATCGACGTCACGCTGCGCGGCACCGCCGGTCAGTCGTTCGCCGCGTTCGTGCCCCGCGGCGTGACGCTGCGGATCCTCGGCGACGCGAACGACTACGTCGCCAAGGGCCTCGCCGGTGGCCGGGTGATCATCCGCCCGGACGCGTCCGCGCCGTTCGCGGCCGAGGAGCAGATCATCGCGGGCAACACCATCCTCTACGGCGCGACCCAGGGCGAGCTGTTCATCCGCGGCCGGGCCGGCGAGCGGTTCGCGGTCCGCAACTCCGGCGCGACCGCGATCGTCGAGGGCATCGGCGACCACGGCTGCGAGTACATGACCGGCGGCACCGTGGTGGTGCTCGGCAAGCACGGCCGCAACTTCGCGGCCGGCATGTCCGGCGGTACCGCGTTCCTGTGGCGCCCGGACAAGCGCCGGATCAATCCGGAGCTGGTCGAGCTGTCCACGCTCTCCGACGAGGAACAGGCCACCCTGCACGGCCTCGTCCAGCGGCACTTCACCGAGACCGGCTCCGCCGTCGCGGAGGATCTGCTGAAGCGCTGGTCCGACGCGGTCGAGGAGTTCGTCGCGGTGGTGCCGCGCGACTACAAGCGAGTGATCGAAACGATCCGTGCCGCCGAAGCCGCCGGCCGAGACGTCGACGAAGCGGTCATGGAGGTCGCACGTGCCTGATCCGAACGGTTTCCTGCGCTACGGCCGGCAGCTGCCGGCCCGCCGCCCGGTGCCGGTGCGGCTGATGGACTACCGGGAGGTCTACCCGGAGGCGAGCGACCAGCTCATCCAGCAGCAGGCCACCCGCTGCATGGACTGCGGCATCCCGTTCTGCCACGAGGGCTGCCCGCTCGGCAACCGGATCCCGGACTGGAACGACCTGGTCCGGACCGGCAACTGGGCCTCGGCGATCGAGTCGCTGCACGCCACGAACAACTTCCCGGAGTTCACCGGGCGGCTGTGCCCGGCACCGTGCGAGGGCGCGTGCGTGCTCGGCATCGCGGACGACCCGGTCACGATCAAGCAGGTCGAGGTCGAGATCATCAACCGGGCGTTCGAGAAGGGCTACGTGACGCCGCAGGTCCCGGCCACGAAGTCCGGCAAGCGCGTCGCGGTGGTCGGGTCCGGCCCGGCCGGTCTGGCCGCGGCGCAGCAGCTGGCTCGCGCCGGGCACGACGTGACCGTGCTGGAGCGCGACGACCGGATCGGTGGCCTGCTGCGCTACGGCATCCCGGACTTCAAGCTGGAGAAGGAACACATCGACCGCCGGATGGCCCAGATGGAGGCAGAGGGCGTCGTGTTCCGCACCGGGGTGAACGTGGGTGTCGATCTGTCCGCGGCCGACATCAAGGCCGATTACGACGCGGTCGTCCTCGCGGCCGGCGCGCTCACCGGCCGCGACACCCCGGAGACGCCGGGCCGGACGCTCAAGGGCGTCCACCTGGCCATGGACCACCTGGTCCCGGCCAACCGGGTGGTCGCCGGCCTCCAGGACAGCACGCCGATCGACGCGGCCGGGAAGTCCGTGGTGATCATCGGCGGTGGCGACACCGCGGCGGACTGCCTCGGCGTCGCACACCGGCAGGGCGCCACCGCGGTCTACCAGCTGGACATCTACCCGGAGCCGCCGGCCAAGCGCGCCGGCATCCGCGACCCGTGGCCGACCTGGCCGTACGTGCTGCGCAACTACCCGGCGCACGAGGAGGGCGGCGTCCGCGAGTTCGCGGTCGCGGTCCAGGAGTTCGTCGACGACGGTACCGGTCAGGTCAAGGGCGTCCGGATCGCCGAGGTCGAGGTGACCAAGGTGGACGGCCGGCGCGTGATGACCGTCAAGCCCGGCTCGGAGCGCGAGCTCCCGGCCGACCTGGTGCTGCTGGCGATCGGTTTCGAGGGCACCGAGCGGCAGCCGCTGCTGGAACAGTTCGGCATCGAGCGCAACGCGCGCGGCGCGATCGACGCGAACGCCGGCTGGCAGACCGCGAGCGAGGGCGTCTTCGTCGCCGGTGACATGCACCGCGGCGCGTCGCTGATCGTGTGGGCGATCGCGGAGGGCCGCGCGGCCGCCGCGGCCGTGCACAGCTACCTCGGCGCACCGGGCGAACTGCCCGCGCCGGTCGGCTCCGCGGCGCAATCGCTGTCCGTCTGACAGATCACGTTCGGTTTTGCCGGAAGCCGCACCCCGTTACTCATTTCGGGGTGCGGCTTCAGCATTCCGTTACCTTTATGCGGCTATCCGTCACCAAAACGCGAACGATCTTGTTGATTTCTTTCCGTACTGGCATCATCTTTGGGTGCTGCCACGAGCACGCCTGGTGTGAGGCTGCCTTCGACAGCGAATCAGACATCAGAGGGCGGGCAACGCTGATCGCGGCTGAGGAGATCAGATGCTGCTGAAGTTCCGGGTCGCCAATGTCCGGTCCTTCCGCGAAGAGCGGGAGCTGGCATTCGCCGTCCCGACCGGCAAGACCGCCCATGCCGCACGCCAGGTCCCGGTGGCCGGTGGCCGCAGCATGGACGTCTACCCGCTGATCGGCATCTTCGGGCCGAACGCGTCAGGCAAGTCCAACCTCCTCAAAGGCCTGGTCGAGATGCGCACCGCCGTGCTCGACTCGTACTACCAGTGGGCCACCCAGCGCGGCGTGCCCCGCGAGCTGTTCGCGCTCGACCCGGCCGCCGAACGCGAGACGTCGCTCTACGAGCTGGATTTCGTCAACGACGGCATTCGGTACACGTACGGATTCGAACTCGGCCCGGACCGCGTCGTCGCCGAATGGCTGCACGCCTATCCACGCGGCCGCCGCCAGGTCTGGTTCGACCGCGACGCCTCCCGCCGGCAGCCTTTCGAATTCCCCGGCGACCGGCTCAAGGACCGCGCCGCGATGGTCAAGATGACCCGGCCGAACGCGCTGTTCCTCACCGTCGCCGCCACCAACAACCACCCGGACCTGGCGCCGGTCTTCTACTGGTTCGAGCGCAACCTCTGGTTCCTCACCCCGGAGGACGAGCGCTACCAGCGCGAGGAGTTCACCCGCCAGGCCGTGCTCGGCCCGCAGCGCGACCGGATCGAGGCGCTGCTGCGCGCCGCCGACCTCGGCATCGAGGGCGTCGAGCCGGTCGAGACCCGCGTCGCCGGCCGCACCGTCACCGACGTCCAGCTCATCCACACCGGCGCGGACGGCACCGCGTACCCGATGCCCTGGGAATCCGAGTCCTTCGGCACCCGCAGCTGGTTCGCCATGCTCGGCCCGATGCTGCTCGCGCTCGACGAGGGCGCCGTGCTGCTCGTCGACGAACTCGACTCCAGCCTCCACCCCCGCTTCGCCGCCGAGGTCGTCCGCCTCTTCCAGGACCCCCAGGTCAACACGAACGACGCGCAGCTCCTCTTCACCGCCCACGACGTCAGCGTGCTCAGCACCCCGAGCGGCAAACGTCTCCTCGAACCCGGCCAGGTCTGGCTGGTCGAGAAGGACAAAATCGGCTGCAGCGACATCTTCCCCCTCACTGCCGCCCAGCCCGGCCGCCACGAGGACCTCCCCACGTCGTACCTGGCGGGCCGCTTCGGCGCGGTGCCGGATCTGGGCGAGGGCCAGGTCGGCCGCAAACTGCGCGCGGTCAAGACGCCGAAGGCGGGCTGAGCCCTTCCCGAAGCGGATTCCCGCTTCCGGTGGGGTCGCCATCCGGCCGCGTGAGGCAGCCATTAGCGGCACAAGGATCTCGACGGGAGACCCAGTCCCGAATGCCGGCCACCCGGCCGCCACCGATCTCCCCGGCGTGCTGCATCGCCCCGCGGGGCGGATACCCCGGAATACGCGCTCTCGCCCGCGGTCGCCCGCGCCCGGCCCAGCTCGTTGAGCGACGCGACGACACGAGCCGACCGACACCATCAGGGAAGGCGGGAGGCGGATACTGCCGCATACGGCAGACTGATCCATCGTGCGAACAGGACGACGGGCCGCCGCAACGCCATGACCGGCCCCGGCTACTTCGCCGAATCCGCCATCGTTGTCATATCGGCGGTGACCAGGGCAGCAATCGAAGCGGTCGTCGCCCGAACGGCGAAGTGAGGCTCCGCTCGAGATCACCCTCGAAAGGCGGCAGAAGCTGACTCCGGGCTCGGATTCACGCCTTGCCGTCCAATTTCATGTTCGCTCGGCGGTCACGGCCGCTGCGTACCGCGCCCGCGCTGGCCGCGATCACCAGCAGCACCGCCAGCGCCTCGACCCAGTTCAGCGACTGGCCGAGGACCGTGAAACCGGCCAGGCAGGCGAGTGCCGGGCCGAGACTCATCATGACCGCGAACGTCGACGACGGCAGGCGGCGCAGCGCGGACATCTCGAACGTGTAGGGGAGTACCGAGCTGAGCAGCGCGACCGCGAAGCCGAGGCCGAGCACCACCGGGTGGAGCAGCGCGGGTCCGGCGGTGACCACGCCGACCGGCAGCGTCAGCAGCGCGGCGACGCCCAGCGCCAGCGCGAGACCGTCCGCGCCCGGGAACCGGTTGCCGACGGACGCGCTGAGCAGGATGTACGCTGCCCACAGCGCGCCCGCGGCGAGCGCCAGCAGCACGCCGGGGGTGTTGAGGCGGTCGTAGCCGCCGGTGCCGAGCAGGGCCACCCCGGCCAGCGCGAGCAACGCCCAGAGCCAGGTGCCGCGGCGGCGCGCGGTGACGATCGACAGCGCGAGCGGGCCGAGCACCTCGAGCGTGACCGCGGGACCCAGCGGGATGCGCGCGATCGCCTGGTAGAACACCGAGTTCATGGCCGCGAAGACGACGCCGAGCCCGACCACGGCAAGCCAGTCGGCCCGCGAGTGACCACGCAGCCGGGGACGGCAGAGCGCGAGCATCAGCACGGCCGCGACGCCGAGCCGGAGCGCCACCATGCCGGCCGCGCCGGCCTGCGGGAACAGCAGTGTGGCGAGACCGGAGCCGAACTGGACGGAGACGGCCGCGCCGAGCACGAGACCCACCGCGCCCAGCTCGCCGCGCCGGCCACCGCGTCTTTGGCGGGCGGGCGAGGAGGGTGCGGTGGGAGTCTCGGGTGCGAGGACGTTCGTCGTCACGTGACATCACGCTATGCGGTGCTGGAACGCCGCGGAAATGCCGAACGGGCGATGGTTATGCTCTGAGGTCATGACCGCGGACCTGCGGCACCTGCGTGCGTTCCTGGCGATCGCGGCCGAGGGCACCGTCACTCGGGCCGCGGCGCGGTTGCACGTCACCCAGCCCGCGCTCTCCCGCACCCTGCGGCAGTTGGAGCAGCACCTCGGCGTGCGGCTGGTCGACCGCTCCACCCACCATCTGCGGCTGACCGCGGCGGGGGAGGCGTACCGCCAGCGTGCCGAGGCGGCGGTCGCGGCCGTCGACGCCGCACTCGACCCGGCTCGGGCCGGCACCTGGCCGCTGCGGCTCGGCCACGCCTGGTCCGCGCTCGGCGTGCACACCACCACGCTGCTGCGCCGCTGGGCCCGCGCCCACCCGGACGTACCGCTGGAACTGCTCCGCATCGACGACGACCGGGCCGCCGGTGTGCTGCGCGGCCGGAGCGACGTGGCGATCCTGCGCGACCCCGCGCCGGATACGTTGACGTCGTTGCGGACCGCGACGCTGCTGACCGAGCACCGGTTCGCGGTGGTGCCGTCGGACGGCCCACTCGCCGCCCGCCCGGAGCTGAGCCTGGCGGACCTGGCCGCGGAACCGGTCGCGATGAACCCGATCACCGGCAGCACCACCCGCGGACTGTGGCCGCCCGGCGCCGGACCGGCCCGGGTGATCGACGTGGGCAACACCGACGACTGGCTGATCGCGATCGCGGCCGGCCGCGCCGTCGGCGTGAGCACCGAGGCGACGGTCGCCGTCTACCCGAACCCGGACGTCGCCTACGTCCCGCTGACCGACGCGCCGCCGGTCACGGTGGTGCTGGCCTGGCCCGAGCCGGTGACGCACCCGTCCGTACCCGCGCTGGTCGCACTTGCCTCCGAGGTCGTCGCGGATTAGAGCCCATGGCGCTCCAGCCAGGCCGCGACCGCGCGGCCGATCGCGTCGGGCTGCTGCTCCGGGGCCTGGTGACCGGCCTTGCCGATGCTCTCCACCTCGAGCGCGGCGATCGTCTCCCGCGCCCACCGCTCGGTGGCCGGCTGCACCAGGCCGGTCGACGGCTCGATCAGCATCAACAGCTTCGGCACGTCCGGCGTGGTCGCCATCCACTCCCCGTACGCCACCATGCGCGCGTGCACGTCGGCCGGCTCGCCGTCGATCGGGATCTCCCGCGGCCACTGCAACAGCGGACGGCGCGACTCGCGATCCGGATACGGCATGCGGTAGACGCCCAGGTCCTCGTCGCTCAGGTCCGGGACGGTCAGCCGCAACGACGTCTCGATGAACCAGTTGTCGTCGAGCGCCATGGTCTCGCCGGTCCCGGGTGTGCGCAGCCGCTGGAACAGCTCGACCGCGGCCGGTGCGTAGATGTCCCAGCTCATCGGCCGCAGGAACGTCTCGACCAGCGCGACGCCCGCGACCCGCCCGGGATGTCGCGCGGCGAGGTCGAGTGCGAGCGCGCCACCCCAGTCGTGGCCGACGAACGTCACGTCGTCCAGCCCCAGCGCGTCGCACCACGCCTCCAGGTGGCGGGCGTGATCGTCGAACCGGTAGGCCAGGGCCGGTTTCGCCGACCGGCCCATGCCGATCAGGTCGGGCGCGAGCACGCGGCCGTGGCCGGTGAGATGCGGGATCACGTGGCGCCAGATGTGTGACGAGGTGGGGTTGCCGTGCAGCAGCACCACCGGCCGGCCGCCCTCGCCGGCGTCGGTGTAGTGCATCGAGGCGATGTGAGGCATCTTGCCGCCAATCGTTTGCCGGTCTAACGTTAGTGGCACGAACGATAGTGGCGGATCGTTGGGAGGGCAAATGAAATATCCTGATCTCCATGGCCGAGGAGATGTCCGCGCACGAGCAGACCTGGGGCGGCGAGCGGTTCCGCCGCACGCCGAGCTGGATGATCGGTCAGCTCTCGATTCACGGCTATCGGCTGCTCACCGAGCAGTTCGCGGCCGAGGGCACGAAGCCGTACGAGTACCGGGTGCTCGCCTCACTCGCCGACGGCGGGCCCGCGAGCCAGGCCACGCTCGGCCGCCGCAGCGGCATCCACCTCAGCGACCTGGTCGCCACGCTCAACACGCTGGCCGACCGCGGCCACATCCGCCGCGACCTCGATCCGGCCGACCGCCGCCGCAACGTCATCACGCTGACCGAGGACGGCTACGAGCATCTCGCCCGCCTCGACATCCGCCTCGCCGCCGCTCAGGACGCCCTGCTCGCCGCACTGCCCCCTGCCGACCGGGTCGCCCTCACCGACCTGCTGAAGCGCGCACTGGACGGCTTGACTCCCCACCGCGGGCGCTAGCCCGCCCGGCGCGCGGAATCTGTCCGGCGGGGAACCCGCCCGGCGGTTGGGGAATCTGGCCGGCGGTCGGGGAATCTGCCCGGCGGTGGAGGAATCTGCCCGGCGGCGCGCAGTCTTCCCGGCGGCGAACCCTTCCGGCGGCGCGGAATCCTCTCGGCGGCGCGGAACCTGCCCGGCGGCGCGGAACCCGCTCGCCGGGGAACCCGCCCAGCGGGGGCGGGACCTGCCCGGCGGCGCGGGACCTGCTCAGCGGGGCGAGACCCGCCCGGCGGCCGTGGGACCGGCCCGGCGGCCGTGGGACCGGCCCGGCGGCCGTGGGACCTGCCCGGCGGCCGTGGGGCCTGCCCAGCGGCGCGGAACCCGCCCAGCGACGCAGAACCGTCGCGGCCGATCTTCGGCGCGACGGCTCCGGTGCTGCCGCAGGTCCTCGGTGCGGTCGGGCTCAGGCCGGGATGAGTTCCCGGTCCTCGGCCGGGGCCGCCTCGGTGCGCCGGGAGCGGCGCAGCGCGCGGACCGCCAGCGCGGCCGCCACCAGCCAGCCGGTGACGATCACCGCATAAACCGCGGTGGTCGCACCGCCGGTGATGTCGAAAGACTTCAGCAGCGTGCGGGCATTGGTCAGCACGATCATGCCGCCGACCACCGCGCCGAGCAGCTGCGCCGGCACGATCCGGACCAGCCAGGCCGCGATCGGCGCGGCGATCAGGCCGCCGGCCAGCAGTGCCAGCACCGTGCCCCAGACGAAACCGGAGGTACCGAGACCGAGCAGGAAACCGATGCTAGCGGCCATCGCGACCACGAACTCGGACGTGTCCACCGAGCCGATCACCTTGCGCGGCTCCATCCGGCCGCTGACCAGCAGGGACGGCGTGGCGACCGGGCCCCAGCCGCCGCCTCCGGTGGCGTCGACGAAGCCGGCGACCAGCCCGAGCGGGGCCAGGAAGCGGCTGCGCAGCGGGGAACGGTTGATCACGCGGCCGATCGGGCGGGCGAAGCGGACCAGGAGGTAGATGCCGAGCGCGAGCAGGATGCCGGCCATCCACGGCTCGGCGGCCTCGGTGGAGAGCCTGCTGAGCACGGTGGCGCCGAGGAACGCGCCGAGCGCGCCGGGCAGCGCGATCCGCCGGACCACGCGCCAGTCGACGTTGCCGAAGCGCCAGTGCGCGGTGCCGGCGGCGAGCGTGGTGCCGATCTCCGCGAGGTGCACGGACGCGGACGCCGACGCCGGGGACAGGCCCGCCACCAGCAGCAGCGTGGTGGAGGTGACG
This sequence comes from Catenuloplanes indicus, assembly GCF_030813715.1. Lineage (NCBI taxonomy): Bacteria > Bacillati > Actinomycetota > Actinomycetes > Micromonosporales > Micromonosporaceae > Catenuloplanes > Catenuloplanes indicus. Next base: position 2,693,205 of record NZ_JAUSUZ010000001.1, on the reverse strand, counting down.
CCGTAACCCATGCCGAGCGCACCGTCGACGAGCTGCGCTGCGAATCCGACCAGTGCCAGCACGACCAGCTTGCGCATCCCACACCACCCATCTGTCAGACAATGTCGATCAGATTAGTGGAGATTGGCCGCGCGGTCGAGCACCGTCCAGCTGGTGAGAGAGGTCTAGACCCAGGCGCGCGGGTCCGCGGCCAGTTCCTGCACCCGGTCGGGCAGCTTGCCGGCGGCGATGTCGGCCAGCGTGACCAGCTCCAGGATCTCCCGCTCGCTGGCCCGCAGCGCGATCCAGACCTCCTGGAGCGCCACCGCCGCACCCGAGTAGCCCAGGTCCTCGGGGCGCTGGCCGCGCACGTTCGCCAGCGGGCCGTCGATCACCCGGATCACGTCCGCCAGCGAGATCTCGCCGGCCGGCCGGGCCAGCCAGTAACCGCCCTCGGGGCCGCGCTGCGCGTGCACGATGCCGCCGCGGCGCAGCTGCAGCAGGATGCTCTCCAGGAACTTCGGCGGGATCTCCTGCGCCCGCGCGATGCGCTCGGCGGTGAGCGGGTTACCCGGGCGCGGCGACCGCGAGGCAGGGTCCGGCACCGCGTCGGCGGCAGCTTGAGCGAGTTCGGCGACCGCGCGCAGCGCATAGTCGACCCGTGCGGACAGACGCATAAAAGAAGAGTATCCGCATCGGGAATGAGCCTTTTCCCAACCTGGTGCAAACCGGGCTCTAGCCGCCCACCCGTCGCAGCAGACCCTCCTGCACCGCGCTGGCGATCAGGCGCCCGTCGGCCGAGAACATCCGCCCGTCCGCCAGCCCGCGCGCCCCGGACGCGGACGGGCTGGAGCAGTCGTACAGGAACCACTCGTCGGCCCGGAACGGCCGGTGGAACCACAGCGCGTGGTCCAGGCTCGCGCCGACCACGCCGCCCGGGCCCCACACCTCGCCGTGCGTGGCCAGCACCGCGTCCAGCAGGGTCAGGTCGGACGCGTACGTCAGCGCGGCCGCGTGGACCAGTGGGTCGTCCGGGAGCTTGCCGTCGATGCGCATCCAGGCGCGCGGCTCCGCGTTGACCGGCCGGTCGCCCGGCGGCACCCAGCCGGGCTCGCCGAGGTAGCGCACGTCGATCGCGTGCGGCCCGCTCGCGGCCAGCACGGCCAGCCGCTCCGGGTAGCGTGCCATCCGCTCGGACACGGTCGGCACGTCCTCCGGCGCCGGGATACCGGCCGGGAACGGCTCGTGGTGGTCCAGCCCTTCCTCGGCCACGTGGAACGAGGCGGACATGAAGAAGATGACCGTGTCGTGCTGGTACGCCACGGAACGCCGTACCGAGAACGACCGCCCGTCCCGGATGTTCTCCACCCGGAACTCGATCGGCACGGCCGGATCGCCCGGCCGCACGAAGTAGCCGTGCAGCGAGTGCACGGTCCGATCCGGTTCCGCGGTGCGCCCGGCCGCGACCAGCGCCTGCGCCGCGACCTGGCCGCCGAAGATGCGCTGCCGGGAGACCTGCGGCGTGTGGCCCCGGAACACCGACGGGCCCAGCTGCTGAAGGTCGAGGATCTCCAGCAGCTGGTTCACCGCGGCCTGCCCGGAGGCAGGGACGTCACTCACGCGGACAGCGTGCCGAGCTGGTGCACGCGCAGCGTGTTCGTCGAGCCGGGCGTGCCGGCCGGGGTGCCGGCCACGACGACCACGTAGTCGCCGGGCTTGAACTGGCCGAGGCCCAGCAGCGCGCCGTCGACCTGCCGGAACATGTCGTCGGTGTGCTCCACGAACGCGGTCTGGAACGTCTGCACACCCCAGCTGAGCGCCAGCTGGTCGCGGACCTCCGAGATCGGCGTGAACGCCAGCAGCGGCAGCTCGCAGTGCAGCCGGGCCAGGCGGCGCACGGTGTCACCGGTCTGCGAGAACGCGACCAGCGCCTTCGCCCCGATGTTCCGCGCGATCTGGGACGCGGCCACGGTGAGCGCGCCACCGTGCGTACGCGGGTCGTGCTGCAGCCGCGGCACGCCGAACTCGCCGGACTCGGTGGTCTCGATGATTTTGGCCATCGTGCTCACGGTCAGCACCGGGAACTTGCCCACGCTGGTCTCGCCGGACAGCATCACCGCGTCCGCGCCGTCGAGCACCGCGTTCGCCACGTCGGAGGTCTCCGCGCGGGTGGGGCGCGAGTTCTCGATCATGGAGTCGAGCATCTGGGTGGCCACGATGACCGGCTTCGCGTTCTCCCGGCAGAGCTGCACCAGCTTCTTCTGCACCAGCGGCACCTGGTCGAGCGGCATCTCCACGCCGAGATCACCGCGGGCGACCATGACGCCGTCGAACGACTCGACGATCGCCTCCAGGTGGGTGACCGCTTCCGGCTTCTCCACCTTGGCCAGGACGGGGCGGCGGATGCCCTCCTCGTCCATGATGCTGTGCACCAGCTTGATGTCCTCCGGCGTACGCACGAAGGAGAGCGCGATCAGGTCGGCGCCGATCCGGAGCGCGAATCGCAGGTCCTCGGCGTCCTTCTCGGAGAGCGCCGGCACGCTGACCGCGACGTTGGGCAGCGAGACGCCCTTGTTGTTCGAGACCTTGCCGCCCTCGACCACGAGGACGTGGATGTCGTTGTCCTCGACGTTGGTGACCTCGACGGCGACCCTGCCGTCGTCGATCAGGAGGCGGTCGCCGACCTTGACCTCCTGCGGAAGCTTGCGGTAGGTGCACGAGACGCGGGTGGCCGAGCCGATGATGTCATCGCCGGTGATGACCACGGAGTCCCCGGTGCGCCACTCGTGTGGGCCGTTCTCGAACCGGCCGAGCCGGATCTTCGGGCCCTGCAGGTCCGCCAGGACGGCGACGGCGCGGCCCGAGGCCTTCGCGGCCTCCCGCACCAGCTGGTAGACCTGCTCGTGATCGGAGTGGTCACCGTGGCTGAAGTTCAGCCGGGCCACATCCATGCCGGCCTCCACGAGGCCCCGGATACGTTCCGGGGACGAGGTCGCGGGGCCGAGAGTGCAGACGATTTTCGCGCGGCGTGTCACATACCTCAGGCTAGCCCTGTGCCGGTACCCGTGTGGTGCCCACCCCCGGACGACACGACCTGGCTGAACGGCTCTTAAGTCCTGCTGGAGCCGGGCCGATGGCCACCCGGCGCATGCTTTTGGGATGATCGGCGGATGCCCCGCCCGCCGAAGCGCCACGACCACGACGCCGGCGGCCCGGCCGAGCTGCTCGCCGCGAAGGCCGCGCTCCGCGACCAGGTCTGGGACGCGCTGATCGCGGCGAAGGCCGCCCGCTTCCCCGGCGCCCGGCACCGCATCTCCAACTTCATCGGCGCCGAGGCCGCCGCCGAACGCCTGCGCACGCTGCCGGAGTGGACCGCCGCCCGCACGATCAAGGCGAACCCGGACTCCGCGCAACTCCCGGTCCGCCAGCGCGCGCTGCAGGACGGCAAGACCGTCTTCATGGCCGTACCCCGCCTGGCCGAGCCCGAGCCCTTCTTCCTCCTCGACCCGGAACACCTGGCCGACACCCCGCGCCGCGCCGCCTCGATCGCCGGCGCGACCCGCTCCGCCCGCCGCGTCCCGGTCGCCGAGTTGCACCCGGTCGACCTGGTGGTCACCGGCTGCGTGGCCGCCGGCGAGGACGGCGCCCGCCTCGGCAAGGGTGGCGGCTTCGCCGACCTGGAATACGCGGTCGCCTCCGCCGCCGGCCTGATCGCCCCGCACACCCTCGTCGTCACCACCGTCCACCAGACCCAGGTGCGTCCCATCGGCGACATTCCCACCACAAGTCACGACGTCCCCCTCGACCTGATCGTCACGCCCGACCGGGTCATCGACTGCCGCCCGCACCGCCCCGCACGCACTCCCGGCCACATCCACTGGCCGCACCTCACCGAGGAGAAGATCGCCGCGATCCCTCTCCTCCAACAACTACGCAAAAACCTCTAAAGCGGATTTTTCCGCTTCCGGGACCCGCAGGTCCCAGTGCTCCCGCGGGCCCCGGTGCCGCACCCCCTCACTTCCCACAACCCACGCCGCCACCGCATCCGCAACCCCAGCCCTCGAAGCGCCCCCACCCACACCCGCCCGCAAGAAGGCGGCCGCATCACCGCCCCACCCCGCCTCGGCTCGCTGCCGTCCGGCGCTATCTGCCGAGATTTCGGGCGCGCGCCTGCGCTGGGTCCCGCGCCGGCAACCGCGCCTGCGCCGCGGAGTGGATCGGGGCCGGGTCAGCCCTTGACGGCGCCGATGATGACGCCCTTGGTGAAGTGGCGCTGGATGAACGGGTAGACGATCAGAGCCGGAACGACCGTCACGATGACCACGGCCATTTTGATGGCGAGGCTCGGTGGGGCGGAGTAGCCGATGCCGGGGATGTGGACGACCGCGCCGCCGCCGACGTTGGGTGGGGCCTGGCCGAGCAGGATGTAGCCCTGGAGCAGGCGTTGCAAGGGCTGGAGGTCGTTGCGGTCGATGTACAGGATGGCATTGAAGAACGCGTTCCAGTAGCCGACCGCGTAGAACAGGCCGATCACGGCGACCACCGCCTTGGACAGTGGCAGCACGATCCGGGTGAGGATGCGGAACTCGCCGGCCCCGTCGATCCGGGCGCTGTCGATCAGCTCGGACGGGATGTTCATGAAGAAGGCGCGCAGCACGACCAGGTTGAACGCCTGGATCGCGGTCGGCAGCGTGAGCGCGAGCAGGTTGTTCTTCAGGCCGAGGCCGGTGACCACCAGGTACGACGGGATCATGCCGGGGTAGATCAGGAACGTGAGCAGGAAGTAGAACAGCAGCGGCCGGTGCGCGACCGAGTCGCTGCGGGACAGGCCGTACGCGGCGAGCACGGTGAGCGTGAGGCTGACCGAGGTGCCGATGAACGTGATCAGCGTGCTGATCCAGACCGCGCGGCCGATCAGCCCGCCGGAGAAGATCACGACGTACGCGGACGGGTCGAACTCGCGTGGAACGATCACGTACCCGCCGGCCTGGTTGATGGTTTCGGCGGAGGAGAGGCTGGTGACCAGCACGACCCAAAGCGGGACCAGCACGGCCGCGGTGACCAGCGTGAGGATCGTGCCCTTGCCGAGCTGGCCGAGGACGCTGGGTCTCTCCTCCCAGACCGGCCGGCGGGAGGAGCGGGACGAGCGGCGCGGAACAGCGGTAGTCATGATTTCTGGTAGATCCCCTGCTCGCCGAACCGGTGTGCGATCTTGTTGGCGGCCAGGATCAGGACCAGCCCGACCGCGGCCTTGAACAGCCCGGCGGCGGCGCCGATGCCGTACTGCTGGACGACCACGCCTCGGTAGTAGACGTAGGTGTCGAGGACCTCGGCGGCCTGCCGGCCGACCGCGTCGCGTTGCAGGATGAACTGTTCGAAGCCCACGTTGAGCGCGTCGCCGAGCCGCAGGATGAGCAGCAGGATGATGACCGAGCGCAGGCCGGGCAGCGTGATGTGCCAGAGCCGGCGCCACCGTCCGGCGCCGTCGGCCGCGGCGGCCTCGTAGAGCGTCGGGTCGATCGCGGCCAGCGCGGCCAGAAAGATGATCATGCCCCAGCCGGCGTCCTTCCAGACCGCCTGCGACGTGACCAGCATGAGGAACGTGTCCGGGTTCGTCATGATGTCCGGCGGCGTGTAGCCGGCGTCCCGGACGACCTGGGCGAGCAGGCCGGCGCCGCCCAGCATCAGCTGGAAGAACGACACGACCAGCACCCAGCTGAAGAAGTGCGGCAGGTAGACGACGCTCTGGATGAACGAGCGCAGCCTCGGCGAGAGCACGCTGTGCAGCAGCAGCGCCAGGACGATCGGCAGCGGGAAGTAGAAGACCAGCTGGAAGAGCAGGATGGCGAGCGTGTTGCGCAGCGAGTCCCAGAACGACGGGTCCTCGAACAGCGCCTCGAAGTTCCCGAAGCCGATCCATTCGCTGTAGACGAACGCCTCCAGCGGGCTGTCGCCGGCGAACGGGTTGTAGTCCTGGAACGCGACCACGTTGCCCAGCGTCGGCACGTAGTGAAAAACCAGGACCAGCAGGAACGCCGGTACGACCATGAGCAGCAGCGGCCAGTCGCGGCGCAGCCGGTCGCGCAGGCGCCGCGGGTGCCGAGCCGGCCGGGTGACCGGCTCGGCGGCCTTCTTCGTCAACGTGGGTGCGCTCATCGGCCGTTGTCGGCCAGGACTTTGGCGTAGAACTCGCGGGCCTCGTCGCCGCCGGTGTTGCGCCACTCGGTGACGATCGACTCCAGGTCGGAGATCGGGCGGCGGCCGCGCATGATGTCGGTCAGTTTGTCCTCGGTCGGCTGCGCGATCGTGGCGATCTTGGTGGGCGTCTCCACCTTGATCCCGGTCCACGGGTCCGGCTCGGCGTACTGGATCGCGTCGTTGGCCCAGGCGAGGAAGTCCTGCGCGTAGTTCGGCACGTCCGCGCCGCCGACGATGACCGCCGGCCGCCCGCCGAGGAAGCCGAACTGGTTCGCGAACTCCTTGGTGTAGAGGTCGTTGGTGACCGGGGTGCCGTCGGCCGCGCGGGTGAAGTGGGTGCCCTCCACGCCGTACTCGCGCAGCTCGTACTCCTTGGTGCCGAACGGCGCGGCGGTCCAGTTGAGCACGCGCAGCAGTTCCTCGACGCGGGCCTGGCCCAGGCCCTTCTTGACGAACGTCCAGATGATGCCGGGCGTGCCCTGCCAGCGGACCGGTTTCTGCCCGGGCGCGGCGCCGAACACCTTGACCGGCTGGAGGTTGAACGCCGGGTTCACCCGGGCCTCGTCGCGCTGCAGTCCGCGCCAGACGCCCAGACCGCCCTGCCAGCAGACCACCTTGCCGGCGCGGAGCAGCGCGTTCGCGTCGCCGCCCCTGCTGCCGGCCAGGTCCGGGTGCATCAGCCCGTCCCGGTGGATCCGGATCATGAACTCGACCGCCTGCTTGTACTCCGGGGTCTCGTACTTGTGCACCAGCGTGCCGTCCGGGTTCTTCCGCCAGCCCTGTTGCGAGCCGGGCACGCCGAGCGCCTGCTGCACCTCGGCCGCGATGTCGCCGAACGCCCAGACGCCCTTGCCCGGGTCGGTGAGCTTCTTGCCGTACGCGTACAGCTCGTCCAGGTTCGTCGGGTCGGCCAGCCCGGCCGCCTCCGCCAGGTCCTTGCGGTGGAACAGCGCCCACGGGAACGGGCTGTCCGTCGGGAACGGCACGCCCATCAGCTTCCCGCCCCAGACCGAGTCCTTCCACGCCGCGGTGGGCAGCCCGGCCAGCATCGGGTAGTTCGCGCCCTTCTCCTTCGCCAGGTACGGCGTGAGGTCCTCGAACAGCACGTGCGCGCCCTCGGAGAACCGGGCGATGCGCCCGATGTCCCAGCCCGGGATCACCAGCAGCTCCGGCACGTCCCGCGCGCCGACCATGGCGTTGACCTTCTCGCTGTACGTGTTGCCGTCCTGCACGCTGAACCGCACCGGCACGCCGAGCGCGGCGTTGACCGCGTCCACGTAGGCGTTCTGCCCGGTCGCGGGCGGCGGCGGGCCCCACCACGGCGTGGTCGCGGAGATCGGCGTACCGCTGGTGCCGGGCTTCTCGGTGATCGCGGCGACGGTCTGCGCCGGGTACTTCACGTAGCCGTCCGCGACCGGCGGCGTGCCCTTGATGTCCGGCTGCACCAGCTGCACCGGCTGGTAGTCCGGCACCACCGCACTGGCCGCCTCCGCGTTGGTGGCGCTGCCGGCCGAGCCGGGCTCCCGGCTGCAACCACCGAGCAGGCCGCCGCCGGCCACGGACGCGGCGCTCAGGCCGACCATGCCTAGAAATGTCCGGCGGTTCGTCACCGCGGGCTCCTCTCGATGTACGTCCGAGGGGCTAGAGTTAGTTCGTCTGGTGACTAAACAAAGTAGCCGACGGTGCAGGGGCCCACAAGGGAGGCGCCGGGCGGTGGATGGGGCATGATGTGGGCGGGACACCGGGGAGCGGGGCTAAACGTTGATCACCATGCAGAGCGGCCCGCAGCCGGCCGATTTCGCCGACGTGCGGGCGACGAACCTGGCCGTCGTGCTGCGTCACGTGCGCGCGCACGGCCCGGTCTCGCGCGCCGGCATCGCCGCCGCCACCGGGCTGAACAAGGCCACGGTGTCCAGCCTGGTCGCTGACCTGATCGAGCGCCGCCTGCTGCGCGAGACCGGCCTGGCGGAGAACCGGATCGGCCGCCCGGCCACCATGCTGGTGCTGGACGGCTCGGCGTACGCGGCGATCGGCATCGAGGTCACCGGCGACCATCTGACCGCGGTCGCGGTCGACCTGTCCGGCGAGCAGCTGCTCTCCTGGCGGCGCGCGTTCACCGGCCGCGCCGGGGCGGCCCGCGGTGTCTCCGCGATCGCGGCGCTCGCCGGGCGGGCCGCTTCCCGCGCGGTCGCGCAGGGCCGGCGGGTGCTCGGGCTGACCGTGGGCGTGCCCGGCCTGGTCGACGAGGCCGGCGCGGTACGCCGTGCGGACGCGCTCGGCTGGTCCGGTGTGGACCTGCGCGGTGACCTGATCAAGGCGCTGCGCAAGCCGGGGTACGAGGTCGCGGTGGACAACGACGCGAACCTCGCCGCGCTCGCCGAGCAGCGCTACGGCGGCCACACCGGCGCGCGGAACCTGATCTACGTGGCCGGTGAGACCGGTCTCGGCGCCGGCCTGATCGTCGACGGCCGGCTGCTGCGCGGCGGGCGCGGCTTCAGCGGCGAGATCGGCCGGCTCCAGCTGCACGGCGGCACGCTGCAGGAGCTGGCCGGCATCGAGTCGCTGATCCAGCGCGCACTGCCGGACGCGGACGCGGAGGGCCCGATCGCCGACTTCGCGCCGGAGGTGGAGCGCGTCGCGGCCGCGGCCCGGGCCGGTGACGCCCGCGCGCTGGAGGCGCTGCGCGACGTGGGCCGCCACCTCGGGCACGGCCTGTCGCTGCTGACCGACGTGCTCGACCCGGAGGTGATCGTGCTCGGCGGCTACTTCATACCGCTGGCCGAGTGGCTGATCCCGGCGGCGCGCGCGGAGATCGGCGCGGGCCCCGGTGGCGTGACGATCACCGGCTCCGCGATCGGGCCGGGCGCGGCCGCGACCGGTGGCGCGGCCCGTGTGCTGGACGCGCTGGACGCCGGCGTGCTGCCCACGCTCGCCGCCTGACCGGCTTTTTTTGATGCGGTGTGTTTCATTGATCTTGGGCGTAGCCGCAGGCTGCGGTGGGAGCGGTTCCATCGATGCATGGGACGACATCGAATCGATGCTCCTCACCCCTTGACCGGGCCTGGCCGGGAGTGCAAACCTCTGTTTGCTCCGGGTGTAACACGCTGGAAACCGTGTGACCTCGGAGCTTTTCTCGAACGTTCGTCGAAGCGCTTCGAGAAACCTCCTCGCGCTCCCACCAGAGCTGTACGGCGCAGTCAAAGGATGAGCCCCGTGAGCGAACTTCAGCGCACCGACTTCCGCGACCCCGAGCAAGCGCTTTCCTCCCGCGTCGCGGATCTGCTCGGCCGACTCACCCTCGCGGAGAAGGTCGCGCTGCTGCACCAGTACCAGGCGCCGGTGCCGCGCCTCGGCGTGGAACGGTTCCGGACCGGCCAGGAGGCGCTGCACGGCGTCGCCTGGCTCGGGCCGGCCACGGTGTTCCCGCAGGCCGTCGGCCTGGCCAGCAGTTGGGACCCGGACCTGGTCCGCCGGGTCGGCGCCGCGGTCGGCGACGAGGTGCGCGGCTACCACCACAAGGACCCGGAACGCGCCGGCCTCAACGTGTGGGCGCCGGTCGTCAACCCGCTGCGCGACCCGCGCTGGGGCCGCAACGAGGAGGGCTACGCCGAGGACCCGTGGCTGACCGGCGTGATCGGCACCGCCTACGCCCGCGGGCTGCGCGGCGACCACCCGGTCTACCTGCGCACCGCCCCTACGCTGAAGCACTTCCTCGGCTACAACAACGAGACCGGCCGCGCGCTCACCTCCAGTAACCTGCCGCCCCGCGTGCTGTACGACTACGAGCTGCCCGCGTTCCGTGCGCCGCTGGACGCCGGTGCCGCGGTCGCGGTGATGGCCTCCTACAACCTGGTCAACGGCGTGCCCGCGCATCTCAGCCCGCTGATCGCGCAGGAACTGGCGGACGTGCTGGTGGTCGGCGACGCGGCTGCGGTCTCCAACCTCGCCCGCGACCAGCGCGTGCTGCCGGACCACGTCGCGGGCTTCGCGGCCGCGCTGCGGGCCGGTGTGGACTGCATGACCGAGGACGGCGACGACCCCGGGCCGACGCTGCGCCACCTGACCGAGGCGCTGGACCGCGGACTGATCGACGAGTCGCACGTGGACGCGGCGGCCCGGCGCATCCTGACCGTGCGGTTCCGGCTCGGCGAGTTCGACCCGCCGGAGCGCAACCCGTACGCGGCGATCACCGCCGACTCGGTCAACTGCGTCGCGCACCAGGCGCTCGCCCGTGAGGCCGCACGCGCGTCCGTGGTACTGCTGCGCAACGAGTGCGGGCCGCTGCTGCCGCTGCGCGCCGGCACCCGGGTCGCGGTGATCGGGCCGCTCGGCGACACCGTGCACGAGGACTGGTACGCCGGCAGCCTGCCGTACCAGGTCACGCCGTACCGTGCGATCGCGGGCCGCGGGCCGGCCACGTTCACCGAGGGCGCCGACCGGATCGCGCTGCGCACCCCGGCCGGGTACGTGTCCGGCCCGGACGGCGGCCCGCTGCGCGGCGACGCGGACACGCCCGGCCACTTCGACGTGCTCGACTACGGGTACGGCGTGATCGGGCTCCGCGCCGTCGCGACCGCGCGGTTCGCCGCCGTGCGCGAGCCCGGCGGGCCGCTCGTCGCCGACCAGCCCGGCCCGAACGGCTGGGAGGTCCACGAGACGTTCGAGACCGCGGACGCGGGCGACGGACGGCTGCACCTGCGGCACCGGCAGACCGGCCGGTGGATCGCACTGGGCGGCGACGGCCTGCTGCGCGCGTCCGCGGAGACCATCGCGGACGCGGCACCGCTCACCGTCGACCTGATCATCGACGGCACCGAGGTCGCGGTGGCCGCCGCCGCGGACGCGGACGTGGCCGTGGTCGTGCTCGGCAATCACCCGATGGTCAACGGCCGGGAGACCGAGGACCGGCCCGGCCTCGGACTGCCCGGGGAATCGATGCTGCGCGCGGTGCATGCCGCCAACCCGCGCACCGTCCTCGTGCTGACCAGCAGCTACCCGTACGCGATCGGCACGGCCGCCGTCCCCGCGGTGCTCTGGTCCGCGCACGGCGGGCAGGAACACGGCGCCGCGCTCGCGGACGTGCTGTTCGGCGCGGACCCGGACGGGCACCCGGTGGACCCGGCGGGCCGCCTCACCCAGACCTGGTACCGGTCCGAGGCGGAACTGCCGGACCTGCTCGACTACGACATCGTCGCCACCGACGCCACCTACCTCTACTACCGCGGCACGCCGCTGTTCCCGTTCGGGCACGGGCTCAGCTACACCCGGTTCGCCTACCGTGACCTGCGGCTCAGCGCGGCCACGACCGGCCCGGACGGCACCGTCGAGGTGTCCGCCGAGGTGACCAACGCCGGTGATCGCGCCGGTGCGGACGTCGTGCAGCTCTACACCCACCAGCAGCGCTCGCGGGTCAAGCAGCCGCTGCGGGCACTGCGCGGCTTCGCCCGGGTCCGCCTCGCACCCGGCGAGAGCACCCGCGTCACGATCCCGCTGCGCGTGGCCGACCTGGCGTTCTGGGACGTCACCCGCGGCCGGCCGGTGATCGAGGCGGCCCGGCACACCGTCGCGATCGGACGGTCCAGTACCGACCTCACGCTGACGACCACGCTCACCGTGCGCGGCGAACGGATACCGGCCCGCGACCCGTCCGCGCCGCTGCGCGCCGTGGACAACGACGACTACGACGGCGTGCTGCCCAGCCACCACGACATGCTGACGTCCACCCGCGCGGACGCGTGGGCCGCGTTCGAGCACGTCAGGTTCCAGGACCATGCGCGGGTGCGGGTCCGGGGCACCGGCCCGGGCACGGTCACGCTGCGGCTCGACGATCCGGCCGGGCCGGTGCTCGCGACCGTCGACCTGCCCGCGTCCTCCGGCGAGGTGACCGCGCCGGTGTCACCGGCGAGTGGTGTACGCGACCTCTTCCTCGTCTACGACGGCGCGGGCATTACGGTGAGCGATATGACGTTCACGGTGGCCGAGAGGGGCGTCGGTGGCTGAGATCCCCGTACCGGTGCAGGGCGGACCGTCCGACGAGGACCGGCCGGCGCCCGGGCGGCGGACCATGAGCCCCCGCGGCGGCAAACGACCGGACATGGTCACCATCACCGACGTGGCCAAGCACGCGGGCGTCGCGGTCAGCACCGTGTCCTACGTGCTCAGCGGCAAGCGCGCGATCTCCGCGGTCACCCGGGAACGCGTCCTGGCCAGCATCCGCACGCTCGGGTACCACCCGCACGCCGGCGCCCGCGCGCTCGCCAGCCGCCGCTCCAACGTGATCGCGCTGGTCCTGCCGCTGCGCACCGGCATGCACCTGCCGGTGCTGATGCAGTTCGCCACCGCGGTCGTCACCACGGCCCGGCAGTACGACCACGACGTCCTTCTGGTCACCGCGGACGAGGGGGCGCACGGGCTGCGCCGGATCGCCGCGTCCGCCATGGTCGACGGCATCGTGCTGATGGACGTGGAGATGCGCGACCCGCGCGTGCCGCTGCTGCACGAGCTGGAACGCCCCAGCGTGCTGATCGGCTTCCCGGCCGACGCGGGCGGGCTCACCTGCGTCGACCTGGACTTCTACCGGGCCGGCGCCGCGTGCGTGGAACACCTGGTCGCGCTCGGTCACCGGTCGCTGGCGCTGCTCGGCGCGCCCGCGGTGGTCTACGAACGCGACACCGGGTACGCCCGGCGCACCCGCTCCGGCTTTCTGGAGGCCGCACGGCGCCACGGCGCGGCCGCGACCGCGCAGCCGTGCGAGGAGACCTATCCGGCGGTCCGCGACGGGCTCGCCCGGCTGCTCGCCGAACGCCCCGACCTGACCGGCCTGGTGGTGCACAACGAGGCCGCGGTCGCGCACGTGCTGGCCGCGCTGCCGACGCTCGGCCGGAACGTGCCCGCCGACATGTCCGTGGTCGCGATCTGCCCCGACGAGCTGGCGGAACGTTCCGACCCGGCGCTGTCGTCGGTGCTGATACCGGCGGAGGAGGTCGGCCGGCAGGCGGTGTCGCTGCTGATCAGCAAGGTGGAGGGGGAGTCGGTCCCGGAGGCCACGCTGCTCGACCCGCGCCTGACCGCCCGCGCCAGCACCGCCCCCGCCCGTCCGGCCCTCTCCCTCTCGGCCGGCCTCGACGCCTGACGGTTCTCGCCGCGTTCGTGTCACAAGGGCCGGACCGGCACCCCTGAGCGGAGTAACGCTTTCCTCATGCGGCGGCCGGTCCCCGCGGGGGCATGCGGACAGCGGCCACGCCAGAAGCGGGAATATCGGCTCCCGAGAATTCAGAGCGATCGGGGCGCCGGTTGCCCGACGCCCCGATCCCGCGTGGACGCCCCCACCATGGCGCGCCACGCCCGGCTAATTTTTCCGTGTGTCCAAACTAAGTGTCAACACTTCAAGAGTGTTTCGACGTCGGGAACTAAATCGACCTGTACGGATGTGCCGTCCGGCAGCCCGACGGTCGCCGCCAGGCGGCGTGGCGCGGTCAGCGCCGCCTCCAGGCCGGTGGGCGACCAGGACATCCGGACGATCCGGACCGGCCCGCGGGCCAGCAGGCCGGACACCGCACCATGCGGCCAGGCCGCCGGCAGCGCGGGCAGCAGATCCACCCGTCCCTCGCCGGACCGGACCAGCATCGACGCGACCAGCGCCGGCAACGCACCCGCGATGTCCACGTTGAGGATCGCGTCGCGGTTGTGCGTCGGCACCAGCGACGGCCGGAAATAGCGGCCGGCCAGCCGGGTCAGCGCGCCGTACGCCACCTCCGCCAGCCCCAGACGGGCCGCCGCGATGCCCAGCTGCGCCAGGCCGTAGGCCATCTCGTCCGCCTCCTGCCCGTCCCACCACGCCAGCCGCGCGCGGATCGCCCGCGCGGCCGCGACCCGCAGCGCCGGATCGCCGAACGCCGGATCGCCGCCGTACCAGAGCGGATACAGATGACTCGCGTGCCGGTGAGCGGGCGCGTCCGCCAGGCCGGCGTCCACCCACTCGGCCAGCAGGCCGTCCGGGCCGATCCGGTACGGCGGCAGCGCGGCCAGCAGCGACCGCCAGCGCGCCGCCCGCGGATCGTCCGGCACGAATCGCAGCAGGTCCCGGAGCAGGCCGGCCGTCGCGGCGACGTCCATCGTCGCGTCCACGCACGCCTGCGAGCCGGTGTTCGACGGCGCGTTCTCCGGCGAGTAGGACGGGGCGAACCGCGCCCGGCCGTCCGTCACCGTGACGAAACCCAGGTGGAAATCCGCGACCTCGGCCAGGAACGGTACCGCCCGCTCCCGCAGGAACGTCTCGTCGCCGGTGTGCTCGTAGAACTCGGTGAACAGCCGCGCCAGCCACGCCGCACCCGCGGTCCAGAACGTCTGGCACCAGCGCGGCCCGAAATGGTTCACCAGCGCATGCGTGCTCTGGTGCACCGGCGCCAGCAGGCCGTTTACGCCGTACAGCCGGCGCGCGTTCATCCGCATGTCCGGCCGCCGGTCCTCGGCCATCCGCAGCAGCGGCTCCAGCAGCTCCGGCGTGCCGGTCGGCGCGAATCCGGCGACCGCGGCCGGCAGATTTCCGTCCAGCGTGTACGCGCTGCGCCACGGCGGCCGGTAACCACCGCTCCACACGCCCTGCAACGTCGGCGGCAGTTCGCCCGACGCGGAGATCGCCGCATACCGGCACGCGTTCACCAGCGTCCCGGTCCGGTCGTCGGGCAGTTCCAGACGAAACCGCCGATACAGCTCACCGTGCACCGCGACGTGCGCGGCCAGCAACTCCTCGAAACCACCACCGGGCCACGAGGGTACGGCGGAACCGTCCACGACCGTGCGCGCGAGCAGCAGGAGGCCGCCGTCGTCGCGGGACACCCGGCACTCCACCCGGTAACCGGCGAGCGCGCCCGGCCAGTCCGCCTCCGGGAAGCGCACGCCCAGCGACAGGCCGTCGACGGTGGTGCGCACCGGGGATTCCGGCACGCCGCCGACCGGGGCGATCGCGAGCGTGCCGTCCGTGCCGATCACACGCAGCGCCACCACGTCATCGGCGCGGGAGACGAACGCCTCGCACCGCACACCGCCCCAGGTCTGGGTGACCACGCCGGTGGCGAAGTCGGTGCTGCGGGCGTAGTCGTCCGCCGTAGTCCGGGTCGCGGCCGGGCCGGCCGCGGGGTCCGGCGTGAGGTTCGGTGCGGGATTCGGTGCGGGGGTGAAGGTGATCGTGGCGGCGCCGATCAGCGGGTCGACCCAGCGCACGTCCGCGTAGCCGGGCTCGGCCGCGGCCGCGTGCGCGCAGACCCGGTCCGCGGCCGCCGCGAACCGGCCCTCGGCGAGCAGCCGGCGCAGCTCCGGCAGGATCGCGGCGGTGTCCGGTGGCGGCAGCGGCGCGGAGACCGGCAGGAACAGGCGCTCGTGCGACAGCGTCAGCTGGATCGCATCGGGCCCACCCCAGAACAGCAGCCCCTGACGGCCGTTCCCGGAGATCATCGCGTGTTCCCACTCCCGTGCCGCGGAGTGATCCGTGTGAAGATCCATTCACGCACTGTGGCCGCGGATAAGGCGAGCGTCAATCATCGATATGCGCGACGCGATTCCACCGATGGTTACCCGGCGTGCGGAAATGAGCGCGGAATGCGAATTTGCGCCCAATGAGGGGCGCATCGGAGCCGGTGGAGGCGGGCACCTGCCTCCACCGGCTCCGTCGGTGCGTCGAAGCACCGGAGCGCCGCCTGGCGCGACCCGTGGCGGTCGTGCCGAGCGGGGGAAAGTCTCTGGCCGCAGGCGCTGCGTGCGGCGACATGAAGAACCTTACGCGCTCGTTCCGGGGTCGCGGGTGACGCAGGGATGAAGATCATGTTTCCAAGCGCTTCGTCCGAGTGATCCCGATCTCACCCTATTTCCCGACTTCGGCCCCACGAACGCGACAAGCCGCAGCCCAGGCGCCCGTTCGGCCACCGAAAGTCTATTCCGCCGACTTGTCCACCACTCGGCGCCGAGTCGCTCGAGTGACCGTCGGCACAGGTCCATTATGTGAGCGGACTCATTGGTGAACATGTATCGCGGGTACGAATGTGTGCGCCCTCACGGTAGCCCGATTGCCGAACCGGCACCCGTCGGAGTGAATCCGTCCGGGCGCGAACGCCTCGGCGTGCGCGCCGGCGATCGGCCGCTCGTGCTCCGGCCCGGGGCCGTGCTGCGGGGGTGGGCGGGTCCCAGTGGCTCCACCGCGCGCCGACCGTGGCGCACCACCCGGCGCTCGCCCGGTGGTGCACCGAGCGAGCGCCGCAGGCGGGCATCGCCGTCCCGGCGTATGACTGTGTGAGAGTGCCGAGGGCGGGATTCGAACCCGCATACCCTTTCAGGCGGAGCATTTTGAGTGCCCTGTGTATACCGTTCCACCACCCCGGCGTCACGCGGCATGTAAAACCTCGTTACGCCGCGCTGAGGGAATCTAGCCTACCCACTACGCTGAGGGCGACGGCACCCGACCGGCCGGGTGTCGGGATCCAGGAACGTTGGGGGTTGTTCGCGTGGCCGACATGCAGGCGGGTTCGGAGCGTCGTCGGGTGCTGATCGCCGAGGACGAGGCGCTCATCCGGCTCGATCTCGCCGAGATGCTGGTCGAGGAGGGTTACGAGGTCGTCGGTGAGGCCGGCGACGGCGAGACGGCCGTGCGCCTGGCCGGGGAGCTGAAGCCCGACCTGGTGATCCTGGACATCAAGATGCCGATCATGGACGGGCTGGCCGCGGCGGAGCGGATCGCCGGCGACCGGATCGCGCCGATCATCATCCTGACCGCGTTCAGCCAGCGCGATCTGGTCGAGCGCGCCCGCGCGGCCGGCGCGATGGCATATCTGGTCAAGCCGTTCCAGAAGTCCGATCTGGTGCCGGCGATCGAGATCGCTCTGTCCCGCTACTCGGAGATCGCCGCGCTGGAGTCCGAGGTCGCCGGCCTGTCGGACCGGCTGGAGACGCGGAAGGTGGTCGAGCGCGCCAAGGGCACGCTGATGGCCACGTACGGGATGACCGAGCCGCAGGCGTTCAAGTGGATTCAGCGGACCGCGATGGATCACCGGATGACGATGAAAGAGGTCGCGGAGCGCATCCTCGCGGAGACTCCGAGCGCCTGACGAGGCCGTCTCTCGTTGCTTTTTGTTAAACGCCGATAACTGATTGATAACACGGCGTTGAGGGGCTGTGACGCGGGCTATGATCCGCCAGTCCTGAGGTGACACACCGTCAGGACCCGCGTCAGAGACTTTCGAGGAGCACCGTTGCGTAGAGCCGTGATCATGTTCACGGCCCTCCTGGGTTCCCTGTTCTTCGCTCTCGGTGTGAACGCCACAAGCGCTTACGCCGCCGAGGGTGAGGGTCTGCAGGGGTCGTTGAGCAATCAGAACCAGCCGCTGGCTGGTGTCAGGATCAACGTCACTCAGGATGGCCAGCCGGCCGGATCGGCCGTGTCGGGAGCGGACGGGAAGTGGACGCTTTCCGTGCCGCCGGGGACATATGAGGTGGTCCTCGACGAGAGCTCGCTCCCCGAGGGGGTCGGCCTCCAGGGGACGCTCGGCCCGAACCGCACCCTCGAGGTGTACGAGGGCCAGATGCGGAACGTCCTCTACCCGCTCGGCCCGGTGGGCGCGAACGCGCCGCCGGCGGAGGCCGCGCCGACCATCTGGGACCGCCTGCCGAACCTGGTGTACACCGGCGTGCACATCGGCCTGATCCTGGCGCTGGGCGCGCTGGGCGTCTCGCTGATCTTCGGCACGATGGGCCTGACGAACTTCGCTCACGGTGAGCTGATCACGTTCGGTGCGCTGATGGGCTTCCTCTTCAACGTGACGATCGGCCTGCCGCTGTGGCTGTCGCTGATCCTCGCGGTGGTGGTCGGTGGTGCGTTCGGCTGGTTGCAGGACAAGTTCTTCTGGGGCTGGCTGCGCCGGCGCCGCACCGGCCTGATCGGCATGATGATCGTGTCGATCGGTCTGGCGATGGTGCTGCGGTACGTCTTCCTGTTCCAGTTCCGCGGTGGCACGCAGCAGTACCGGGAGTACGCGGCGCAGCCGGGTATCGAGATCGGCCCGCTGCTGATCGCGCCGAAGAACCTGATCATGGACGCGGTGGCCATCCTGGTGCTGGTCGCGGTGTCGTTCGCGCTGCTGAGGACGCGTCTGGGCAAGGCGACGCGCGCGGTGTCGACGAACCCGGCGCTGGCGGCCGCTTCCGGCATCGACGTCGACAAGATCATTCGACTGATCTGGACGATCGGTGGCGCGCTCGCCGCGCTGGCCGGCGTGATGCTCGGTATGTTCCAGGGCCTGAACTTCCAGATGGGCTTCCAGATCCTGCTGCTGGTGTTCGCGGCGGTCACGCTCGGCGGTCTGGGCACGGCGTTCGGCGCGCTGCTCGGCAGCATGGTGGTCGGCATCGTCACGCAGGTCTCGACGCTGTGGGTGCCGACCGAGCTGAAGAACGTCGGTGCGCTGGCTGCGCTGATCATCATCCTGCTCTTCCGGCCGCAGGGCATCCTGGGCCGCCGAGAGCGGATCGGTTAAGGGGGCCGCGCCATGAACTGGGAACTGATCTTCCAGGTCTCCGTCGAGTCGATCATCGGCTCCACCGCGATCATCTACGCACTGGCCGCCATCGGCCTGAACGTGCACTTCGGCTACACCGGTCTGCTGAACTTCGGCCAGTCCGCGTTCCTCGGCGTCGCGGCGTACGGTCTCGCGATGTCGGTGGCCACGTACGGCCTGCCGTTCTGGGTCGGCATCGCGGTCGGCCTGGTCGGCGCCGTGCTGCTGGCGCTGCTGCTGGGCGTCCCGACGCTGCGGTTGCGCGCCGACTACCTGGCGATCGTCACGATCGCGGCCGCGGAGATCATTCGCCTGCTGTTCCGCTCGGTCAGCCTGAGCGAGTGGACCGGCGGTTCGGACGGCCTGCAGGCCTTCTCCGACGGCTTCTACGACATGAACCCGTACAGCGCGGGCATCAACCTCGGCGGCCTGATCACGTTCGACTCGCGCGAGATGTGGGTGCTGACGGTCGGCTGGATCCTGGTGGCGCTCTCCTGCCTCATCGTCTGGCTGCTGATGCGCAGCCCGTGGGGCCGGGTGCTGAAGGCGATCCGGGAGGACGAGGACGCGGTCCGCAGCCTCGGCAAGAACGTCTTCTCCTACAAGATCCAGTCGCTGATCCTGGGTGGCGTGCTGGGCTCGCTCGGCGGCTTCATGTTCGCGGTCAGCCGCGCGGCCGTGCAGCCGGACACGTACGGCACCGAGTTCACGTTCTTCGCGTACACCATCCTGATCCTGGGTGGCGCGGCACGGGTCTTCGGCCCGGTGGTCGGCTCGATGATCTTCTGGTTCCTGATCGTCTTCGTCGACGCGATGCTGATCGAGCTGATCAACGTCGGCGCGATCTCGTCCTCGATCATGGACACGACCCAGGCCGGCTCCGTCCGGTACATCCTGGTCGGCCTCGGCCTGATGGCCCTGCTGATCTTCCGTCCGCAGGGAATCTTCGGCGACAAGAAGGAGGTCATGCTCGATGCCCGCTGAGACGCTCCCGTCGCTGGCCGACGTCCCCCGCGAGCCGGGGGCCAAGAAGCCGGACCCGATCCTGGTCGCGGACGGCGTCGTGCGCCGCTTCGGCGGCCTGACCGCGGTCAACGTGCAGCACGTCGAGATCCCGCGCGGCCGGATCACGGCACTGATCGGCCCGAACGGCGCCGGCAAGACCACCTTCTTCAACCTGCTGACCGGCTTCGACAAGCCCGACGAGGGCACGTGGACGTTCAACGGGAAGAACCTGGGCGGCGTCGCCGCGCACCGGGTGGCCCGGCTCGGCATGGTTCGCACGTTCCAGCTCACCAAGGCGCTCAACCGCCTCACGGTGATGGACAACATGCTGCTCGGCGCGACCGGTCAGAAGGGTGAGAACTTCTTCCGCGCGCTGATCCCCGGACTCTGGCGTGCCCAGGAGAAGGAGATCACCGAGCGGGCCGAGGAGCTGCTGGTCCGCTTCAAGCTGGACGCGAAGCGCAACGACTTCGCGGGCAGCCTCTCCGGCGGTCAGCGCAAGCTGCTGGAGATGGCCCGGGCGCTCATGGTCCGGCCGGACATGGTGATGCTCGACGAGCCGATGGCCGGCGTGAACCCGGCGCTGACGCAGTCGCTGCTCGGCCACGTCAAGGCGCTGCGCGAGGACGGCATGACCGTGCTGTTCGTCGAGCACGACATGGACATGGTCCGCGACATCAGCGACTGGGTGATCGTGATGGGCCAGGGCGCGGTGATCGCCGAGGGCACGCCGGACGAGGTCATGGCGGACCCGCGGGTCATCGACGCGTACCTCGGCAGCCAGCACGACGAGCCCGGGGTCGCAACGGCTCCGGCCACCGAGGCGCCGGCGGCTACCGTTGCGGACACGGCCGACGGCACACCCGCCGCCGACAAGCCGGCCGGGGAGGAGAAGGCATGACGGACAAGGTCACCCAGGCCGAGGCGCTCGCCGACGACACCGCCGGTGTGCACGTCGTCGACCGTACCGAGCACGTCTCCGCCGCCGAGGGCGCGCTCGTCCGCTGCGACGAGCTGCTGGCCGGCTACCTGCCGGGCGTCAACATCCTCAACGGCGCCGACCTGTACGCCAAACGCGGCGAGCTGGTCGGCATCATCGGCCCGAACGGCGCCGGCAAGTCGACGCTGCTGAAGGCCCTGTTCGGCCTGGTCAACATCCGGTCCGGCACGGTCACGCTGGACGGCCAGAACATCACCAACCTGAAGGCGCACGACCTGGTCGCCCGCGGCATCGGTTTCGTGCCGCAGACGAACAACGTGTTCGGGACGCTCACCATCGAGGAGAACCTCGAGATGGGCACGTTCCTGCGCCCGAAGAAGTTCAAGGAGCGGTTCGACTTCGTCACCGGCCTCTTCCCGACCCTGGGCACCCGCCGCAAGCAGCGCGCGGGCTCGCTCTCCGGCGGCGAGCGCCAGATGGTGGCGATGGGCCGCGCCTTGATGATGGAGCCCAGCGTCCTGCTGCTCGACGAGCCCTCCGCGGGTCTCTCCCCGGCCATGCAGGACGAGGTCTTCCGCCGCACCAAGCAGATCAACGGCACCGGCGTCACGGTCATCATGGTCGAACAGAACGCCCGCCGCTGCCTCCAGATCTGCGACCGCGGCTACGTCCTGGACCAGGGCCGCAACGCCTACACCGCCTCCGGCCAGGACCTGATGCACGACCCGAAGGTCATCGAGCTCTACCTGGGCACGCTCGCCACGGCGTAGCAACACCCACCGAGGGCCCGGTCGCGTTCATTCGCGACCGGGCCTTTCATATACCCGCTCCCGGCGTGCCCGATCTCCGAACGCTCCGACTCTGCTGCCCGTTCCCCGCCGCACCCCCGCCACGCTGCGGCAGCCCTGCCGTGCTGCGGTGGCCCGGCCTGCTGCGGTGGTCCTGCCGTGCTGCGGCAAACTGATGCCGCTCCGGAGGTCCCGCACTCTGTGCGCGAAATATCGCATTATCTCGCCTCGTCTGGTTGGCGCTGCCGCCGACGATCGACGCTACTCGACCCTGAGTGATCAATCAGTGGAGCGTTAGGGATATCAACTTCGCTAGATGACCTCCGTTTCGCTCCACCGATTGATCACACAGGCGTCGGATCCATGGCGGATGGGATCACGCGGCCGAGGACTTTGTCCGGAAATGTCGGGAGGGTAGCGCACCTGGCCTTGCCGGCTCTGTTCGGCGCGCTTGCGTGTGGGGCAGCGGTAGCGACCACATGAGGTCAGGCAGGGAACCCACGTGAGCGGGAGCCGATACATCACGAGATTTCGGGCGCGAAGTGCCCGGCTCGCTTGTCGCCTCGGCGACGTTGCCGTGGCGGCTGAGATCCCCCGAGCGCGCCGGCGGCTGCCGCTCGTCCATCGGCGTGGCGGTCTACGGCTGCTTGCCCACCGTGGCGCGGCTTCCGGCTCCGCTCTTGTTACCGATGGCGATTCCGGCTGGTCTTGGCACGGATCGCCGTTTCCCGCTGCTTCCGTATGTGGTGGCTGCTTCCGGCTGGTCTTGTCGCGAGTGGCGGTTTCCGCTGGTTGCGTGTGTGGTGGCGGCTTCCGGCTGGTCTTGGCGCGGCTCGCCGTTTCTCGCTGCTGCCGTGCGTGGGCGGCTTCCGGCTGATCTTGTTGCGCCTGGCGGCTTTCCGCTGCTTCGGTGCGTGTGGCGCGGCTTCCGGCAACTTCCGTGCGCGTGGCGGCTGGCGCCGCGGCCGCCGGATCGCCGCGCGGCCGTGGGCGGCCGCTTGCGTCCCCTACGACGGCTGTTCGGCCGCTCCGCCGAGTGTCCTGCGGCGGGGCGGTTGCCGGCCGCAGGGTTGCGGCGGGGCACACCTACCCGTTGAGAAACGGCCGTGACGCGGTGGCCGGCGGGTAGGTGCTCGCGTCACGGCCGGACGCGTGCGCGCCGTGCTCCGAGGGGTCCGGCCTGCGGCGCGCGGCCGGTAGCGGCTCGCGTGCGTCCGGTGGCCGCACCGCCGCCGCATGACAGGTGAGGGTCGAGGAGGGGCGGAGCACCGCGGCTTCGCCACGGGACGCGGTTGCCTCGGTCGTGAATCCCCTGGGCGCGGGCGTCCTGCAACCGGTATTCCTGTGACGGCTGCGCCGGCAACCGGCCGGCATCTCCGGTGAGAAAGTGCGCGCGGCTGGGCCGGCGGCATTTCCGGTGTGTGGGGCGGCGGGTTGAGCGGCGTAAATGGGGGGACGAATTCCAGGATGTGGGAGATGGAGTGGGGGCTTGTGGCCACGGATCCGGAAGGGAGGAGCGCCAGCGACGACCGGGGCCCGCGGGAGCATGCGGAACCGGTGTCGCCGGAAGCGGGAATATCGGTTCTGGAGCCTGGAGATTGTCGTGAATGTGTTTCGGGGGTGTTTCAGCATATCGAGGGTGCATGGAAAAGGGCCCGGCCAGAAGGCCGGGCCCTTTCAGACGCTACGTGAGCGGCGAGATCAGATCTTGCCGGACTTGTAGTCGACGTTGGTGTACTTGTTGTCGTCGCCGTACTGGTAGATGCCGATGGTGGCCTCGGACGGGTCGCCGGCGTCGTTGAACGCGATCGGGCCGGAGATGCCGTCGTAGTCGAGGTCCGTGCCGGCCTTGATCAGGGCGAGGCAGGCGGCGTAGTCGGTGCACTTGGTGCCACCCTCGGAGACCGCCTTGAGGTTCGCGGCGATCGCGGCGGGGGCGTCCGAACCGGCGGCCTCGGCGGCGAGCGCGGTCAGGATCGCGGCGTCGTAGGACTCCGGAGCGTACGAGAAGTCGGCCAGCTGCGGGTCCTCCTTGAGGACCTTGTCCTTGAAGGCCTGGTTCGCGGCCGCACCCGGCAGCGTGCCCTTGGCGCCCTTGAGCGTGCCGGCCGGGAAGTTGTACTTGTTCGACAGGTTGCCGTCGACGAAGTACCACTTCTTCTTGTCCGTGGTCATCCCGGCCTCGACGAGCTTGGGGATGATCTTCTGGACCTCGTCGAAGCCGATCAGCACGATGGCGTCCGGGTTCGCGGTCTTGATCTGGTCGACCTCGGCCGAGAAGTCCGGCGCCTTCGGGTCGTAGACGGCCTCGGCGACGATCTGGCCACCGGCGCCCTCGACGGCAGCGCGGGTGCTGCGGGCGAGGCCGACGCCGTAGGAGTCCTGCATGACCAGCAGGCCGACCTTGGCGTTGCCGTCCTGGATGATCAGGTCACCGAGGACGCGGCCCTGGAGCGTGTCCGGCGGGGCGGTACGGAAGTAGAGGCCCTTGTCCGCGTACGTGGTGAACTCGTCGGACGTGTTGGCCGGCGAGAAGTGCACCACGCCCGCACCCGTGATCTTGTCGATGACGGAGAGCGAGACGGACGAGGAAGCGGCACCGATGATGGTGTCGACGCCCTCGGCGAGCAGCTTGTTGACCGACTGGGTCGCGATGTCGGTCGAGGTGTCGCCGGAGTCGGTGTGGCTGACGGTGACCGGCTTGCCGAGCACGCCACCGGCGGCGTTGATCTCGGTGACGGCGGCATTCACGCCCGCGATCTCCGGCGGGCCGAGGATGGCCAGCGAGCCGGTCTGCGGCAGCAGGGTGCCCAGCTTCAGCGTGCCGTCACCGACCGCGGTGGCGGCGGACGAGGTGCCGGCGTTCGGCGTTTCCTCCGCGTCGTCGGCGCACGCGGTGAGCGCAAGGCACGCGGCGCTCAGCACAGCGACGCTTCGCCATGCGAGGTTCGGGCGGATCATCCAGTCTCCTTAGGTCCAGCGTAAGGGTGCGGGTGAGCGCCCTTGCATGAACGCTGTTGCAGCCACAAATTAATGACCACACCGCCACTTCACCAGGCCTTGTAACACGCTGGTACAAGGCTGTTGTGCAGTCGTGACAATCCGAGATCGATTGCCGACGGTGACGAACCCCCATGATCGCGTATTCGCGCGGGTCGGAGGATGTGGCGCGCCCGAAACTTGTCGGAGGGGGCGACTAGAGTCCTGAGACGTGAATGCTGCGGTTGCTGAGAAGTCCCGGTTGTTGCTGCTCGACGGTCACTCGCTGGCCTATCGCGCGTTCTTCGCCCTCCCGGTGGAGAACTTCTCGACCTCGACCGGGCAGGCGACCAACGCGGTCTACGGCTTCACCTCGATGCTGATCAACGTGCTGCGTGACGAGAAGCCGACGCACATCGCGGTCGCGTTCGACGTGGCCCGCCGCTCGTTCCGCACCGACATCTACCCGGAGTACAAGGGCGGCCGCTCGGAGAGCCCGAAGGAGTTCGGCGGCCAGGTCAGCCTGGTCAAGGAGGTGCTGTCGGCGCTGCGCATCCCGTTCGTCGAGCTGGTCAACTACGAGGCCGACGACCTGATCGCCACGCTCACCACCCAGGCCCGCGCCGCGGGCATGGAGGTGCTGATCTGCACCGGCGATCGCGACTCGTTCCAGCTGGTCGGCGACGGCGTGACCGTGCTCTACCCGCGCAAGGGCGTCTCCGACCTGGCACGGATGGACTCGGCCGCGGTGACCGAGAAGTACGGTGTCGGCCCGGAGCAGTACCGGCACCTGGCCGCGCTGGTCGGGGACAGCAGCGACAACCTGCCCGGCATCCCCGGCGTCGGCCCGAAGACGGCCGCCAAGTGGATCACGCAGTACGGCGGGCTGGACGGCGTGATCGCGCACGCCGACGCGATCAAGGGCAAGGCCGGCGACAGCCTGCGCGAGCGCCTCTCCGACGTGATCCGCAACTATGACGTCAACAAGCTGGTCTGCGACCTGGAGATCGAGCTCACGCCGGAGGGTGCCCGCTGGCACGGGTGGGACCGGGAGGCGGTTCACCAGGTCTTCGACGCGCTCCAGTTCCGGGTGCTCCGCGACCGGCTCTACCAGTACCTGGACGCGGTCGAGCCGGAGGCCGAGGCCGGGTTCGACCTGGACGGCGCGGTGCTCGGCACCGGCGCGGTCGCGCCCTGGCTGGCCGCGCACACCAACGGCGCCGAGGTGGGCGTGGCGGTCGCCGGCACGTTCGGCCGCGGCACCGGCGCGCTGACCGGCGTCGCGCTGGCCACCGCGGACGGGCCGGCCGCCTGGTTCGACCCGGCCGGGCTCGACGCGGCGGACGAGACCGCGGTCGCGGCGTGGCTGGCCGACCCGGCGCGGCGCAAGGTGCTGCACGACAGCAAGCCGGCCCGGCTCGCGTTCGCCCAGCACGGCTGGACGCTGGCCGGCGTGTCGCACGACACCGCGCTCGCCGCCTACCTGGCCCGGCCGGACCAGCGCTCCTACGACCTGGCCGACCTGGCCGTGCGCTACCTCCAGCGGGAGCTGCGGGTGGACGCGCCGGAGTCCGGTCAGCTGACGCTGGACGGGCTCGGCGCGGAGGAGCCCGCGATCGAGCAGAACCTGATGCTCCGCGCCCGGGCCACGCTCGATCTGGCCGCCGCGCTCGACTCCGAGCTCGACCGGGACGCCGCGTCCGGCGAGGGCCCGTCCCGCCGGCTGCTGGCCGAGGTGGAGCTGCCGCTGGCCGAGGTGCTGGCGACGATGGAGCGCACCGGCATCGCGGCCGACACCGACTACCTGTCGGAGCTGGAGTCGGAGTTCGCGGCCGGGGTGAAGGGCGCGGCTCAGGCGGCGTACGAGGTGATCGGCCGGGAGTTCAACCTGGGCTCGCCCAAGCAGCTCCAGGAGATCCTGTTCGGCGAGCTGAACCTGCCGAAGACCAAGAAGATCAAGACCGGCTACACCACGGACGCGGACGCGCTGCAGAGCCTGTACGCGCAGACCGAGCACCCGCTGCTGGCCCACCTGCTGCGGCACCGGGACGTGGCGAAGCTGAAGACGACCGTGGACGGCCTGCTCAAGTCCGTCTCCGACGACGGGCGCATCCACACGACGTACTTCCAGACCGTGGCCGCGACCGGCCGCCTGTCGTCCACCGACCCGAACCTGCAGAACATCCCGATCCGCACCGAGGAGGGCCGCCGGATCCGGCGCGCGTTCGTGGTCGGCGCCGGCTTCGACACGCTGCTGACCGCGGACTACAGCCAGATCGAGATGCGCATCATGGCGCATCTCTCCGGCGACCAGGCGCTGATCGACGCGTTCAACTCCGGCGCCGACTTCCACGCGGCCACCGCGTCGAACGTCTTCGGCGTCCCGATAACCGAGGTCACCGCCGACCAGCGTCGCAAGATCAAGGCGATGAACTACGGCCTGGCGTACGGGCTGAGCGCGTTCGGCCTGTCCAACCAGCTCAGCATCTCCACCGAGGAGGCGCGCGGGCTGATGGACGAGTACTTCTCCCGGTTCGGCGGCGTCCGCGACTACCTCAATTCGGTGGTCGCCGAGGCACGCCAGCAGGGCTACACCGAGACCATCCTGGGCCGCCGCCGCTACCTGCCCGACCTGGTCAGCGACAACCGGCAACGCCGCGAGATGGCCGAGCGAATGGCGCTCAACGCCCCCATCCAGGGTTCCGCCGCGGACATCATCAAGGTCGCGATGCTGCACGTCGACACCGCGCTGCGCGAGGCCGGGCTGCGCTCCCGCATGCTGCTCCAGGTGCACGACGAACTGGTCCTGGAGGCGGCCGAGGGGGAGCGGGAGCAGCTGGAGGCGCTGGTCCGCCGCGAGATGGGCAACGCCCACGCGCTCTCGGTGCCGCTGGAGGTCTCGGTCGGCGCCGGCCGAGACTGGCACACCGCCGACCACTAGCCCTTATTCGGGGTGCAGGGCGCCGGGCTTGTGCACGGCGTCCTTACCGGTCTTGTCACTGGTCACCCGGTACTGCGGCTCGTCCTTCGACGCGGCCACCGTGCGGCCCGCGGTCGTCGTCCGGGAGGTGATCTTCTCCCGGACGGTGCCGTGCACGGTCTCACCGTGGCTCTTCCAGCTGACCTTCCGGCCCTTGCGCAAACTCTTCCCAGCCATGACCAGGCATTACCCGGCCGGGGCGGTGCCTAACGCCGAGGGCGGGGGCGGGGGCGGCGCACGATCTCCGAGAGCGGGAACTCGATCGGGAAGGGCTGCTCGACCTTGATCAGCGTGTCGCTGTCCGCCACGAGTTCGTACTCCCGCAGGCCGGACGGGCGCGTCGGCTCGCGGAGCTGGTAGGCGAAGACGTGCAGCGGGTCCCGCTCGATGCGCCAGTAGCAGGGGATGCCGGCCGCCGCGTACTCACCGGGCTTGGCGAACCGGTCCGTGGTCTTGGTGCTCGGCGACACCACCTCCACGGCGAGGACCACGTCGGCCGGCAACACGTAGTGCTCGTTGTCGCCGACGACGTCGTCGTAGCAGACGAGGACGTCCGGCTGCCGGGTGTGGCCGGGGCCCAGGGCCACGCCGACGTCCTGATAAGCGAAGAACTCCTCCGGCGCGTGGGCGTAGAACCAGTTGCACAGCATCGTGGCGATGGTCTGGTGTCCGGTGTTGGCTGAGGGGACCACGTGGATGACTCCGTCAACGAGCTCCACGCGCGGTGCGTCCGGGGGGAGGTTGAGCAGGTCTTGGAGCGTGTAGTTGGCAAGTGCCTGACGCACGGGGTCCGGCTGCCACACGGCGGCCTCGGGTCCGATCGGCTCAGCGCTCACCCGGAAAGCCTACGGCGTACCGGCTAGATCATGTGGTCCCCGGTTTGCCGGTCACGAAGATGGCGGTGCCGGGGAAGAGCCGGCCGCGCAGCGGGGACCACTGGCCCCAGATGCCCTCGTGCCCGTCCGGCCACTCCGGCTCGATCAGGTCGCGGAGGACGAAGCCGGCCGCGACCAGCTCGCGGATCCGGTCGCCGAGCGTACGGTGCTGCTCGACGTAGGTGGGCTCGCCGTCGACGTTCTCCTCCACGTACGGGCGGCGGTCGAAGTACGAGTGGACCGCGCGCAGACCGCCCTCGCCCGGATCGTCGAGGAAGATCCAGCGCATCGGATGGGTGACGCTGAAGACCCAGCGGCCGCCGGGGCGGAGCACCCGGAACACCTCGCGGTGCGCGGCCGCGGAGTCGGCGACGAACGGGATCGCGCCGAACGCGGTGCACACCACGTCGAACGTGGCGTCCGCGAACGGCAGCGCGAGCGCGTCCGCCTGGACCAGCGGCACGTCGATCCCGGTGCGCGCGTTCCCGGCGGCGGCGTGCCGCAGCATGCCGGCGGAGAGGTCGAGCGCGACCGCGGACGCGCCCTGCGCGGCGAGCCACCGCGCACCGGCGGCGGCACCGGCGCCGAGTTCCAGAACGCGGCGGCCGGTCACGTCACCGAGCAGCCGGGCGTCGGCCTCGCGCAGACCCTCCGGGCACCAGACGAAGTCGGCGTCGCCCAGGAACTCCCCGTGTTCGGCCTGGTAGTCGTCGGCATCGATGTCCCACCAGTGGCGGCTGGCCCGGCGGCTCTCGTCGTCGGTCACGTCCCGGCGGGTGACCTCGGTGCCGATCTCGACGCCGTCCATGGGTTCGCTCACCTGCGGGAGGCTACCGGGGGACTGTGACGGGGGTGACATCCGGGACCAACTAGGGCGTTTGACGACCAAATCCCGGCCCATCTCGGTTGACCTGCCGGGAGGCCTTGCACGCTGTGGTAATGCACAGGGTAAGCTAGTCGATGCGCTCGCGGATCGTGTGCCTCGGCAGGGAGCAGGTCCGCGGTCGGCTTGATTCAGTCGCCCCGCTGCAGCATGTCCATGACTACTCGGCATGACCATGACTCCTCGGGTGTTGAGACTGTGCCCGCCGACAGGCCGTGGGCGCAAGCACCAGTCGCGACACCATCCGTTCGGAGCAACTGTCCACATGACGAGCAGCATCGAGGCCACCTCGAGCGCCAACAAGGTCACCATCGACGACCTCGGCAGCGAGGAGGCATTCCTCGCCGCGATCGATGAGACCATCAAGTACTTCAACGACGGCGACATTGTCGAAGGCACCGTCGTTAAGGTCGACCGGGATGAAGTCCTGCTCGACATCGGCTACAAGACCGAGGGCGTCATCCCCTCGCGCGAGCTGTCGATCAAGCACGACGTGGACCCCGCGGAAGTGGTGTCGGTCGGTGACCACATCGAGGCCCTCGTTCTCCAGAAGGAGGACAAGGAGGGTCGTCTGATCCTCTCGAAGAAGCGGGCGCAGTACGAGCGCGCCTGGGGCACCATCGAGAAGATCAAGGACGAGGACGGTGTCGTTCGCGGCTCCGTCATCGAGGTGGTCAAGGGCGGCCTGATCCTCGACATCGGGCTCCGGGGCTTCCTCCCGGCCTCGCTCGTCGAGATGCGGCGCGTCCGTGACCTCCAGCCCTACGTGGGCCGCGAGCTGGAAGCGAAGATCATAGAGCTGGACAAGAACCGCAACAACGTGGTTCTTTCCCGCCGCGCCTGGCTCGAGCAGACCCAGTCCGAGGTGCGCACCGAGTTCCTCAACAAGCTGCAGAAGGGACAGGTCCGCAAGGGCGTCGTCTCCTCGATCGTCAACTTCGGTGCCTTCGTGGACCTGGGTGGCGTCGACGGCCTGGTGCACGTCTCGGAGCTGTCCTGGAAGCACATCGACCACCCGTCCGAGGTCGTCGAGGTCGGCCAGGAGGTCGAGGTCGAGGTCCTGGACGTCGATCTGGACCGCGAGCGTGTCTCCCTGTCGCTGAAGGCGACGCAGGAGGACCCGTGGCGTCAGTTCGCCCGCACCCACGCGATCCAGCAGATCGTGCCGGGTAAGGTCACCAAGCTCGTGCCGTTCGGTGCGTTCGTGCGCGTCGACGACGGCATCGAGGGCCTGGTCCACATCTCCGAGCTGGCCGAGCGCCACGTGGAGATCCCGGAGCAGGTCGTGCAGGTCGGCTCGGACGTCATGGTCAAGGTCATCGACATCGACCTCGAGCGTCGCCGCATCTCGCTGTCGCTGAAGCAGGCCAACGAGGGCTTCGTCGAGGGCGAGGAGCACTTCGACCCGACCCTCTACGGCATGGCTGCCACGTACGACAACGAGGGCAACTACATCTACCCGGAGGGCTTCGACCCGGAGACCGGCGAGTGGATGGAGGGTTTCGACAAGCAGCGCGAGACCTGGGAGACGCAGTACGCCGAGGCGCGGCAGCGCTGGGAGGCCCACACCAAGCAGGTCGTGGCCGCCCGCACCGCCGACACCGAGGCCGCCGCGAACGCGGCTGCCGGCGTCAGCACCTCCACCCCGGCGGCCGGCGGCGCGACCAGCTCGTCGTCGTCCTCCTCGTCCTCGCCGCGTCAGGCCGAGGAGCCGGCCGGCACGCTGGCCACCGACGAGGCGCTCGCCGCTCTGCGCGAGAAGCTCGCCGGCGGCAAGTAAGCCGCAGGTAAGGCAGTAGGAAGCCCCGGTCGCGGACGCGTGACCGGGGCTTCCCGCATTCCCGGCTAAGATCGCGGCCATGCTCTCCGTGGGTCTGACCGGCGGCATCGGGGCGGGCAAGTCCGCCGTCTCCGCCCGCCTCGCCGAACTCGGCGCGATCGTCATCGACTCCGACGTGCTGGCCCGCGAGGTCGTCGCACCCGGCACCGACGGACTGGCCGAGCTGGTCGCCACGTTCGGCGACGGCATCCTGACCGCGGACGGCACGCTCGACCGCCCCGCCCTCGGCGCCCTGGTCTTCGGCGACGACACCGCCCGCCGCCGCCTCGAGTCGATCATCCATCCCCGGGTCCGCGCCCGCAGCACCGAACTGGCCGAGGCAGCCCCGGACGACGCGATCGTGGTGCACGACGTCCCGTTGCTGGTCGAGTCCGGCCTCGCGCCGCTCTACCAGCTGGTCGTCGTGGTCGAGACGCCCGAGCCGATCCGGATCGCCCGCCTCACCCGCGACCGCGGCATGACCGAGGACGCAGCCCGTGCCCGCATCGCCGCCCAGGCCACCGACGCCCAGCGCCGCGAGGTCGCCGACGTCGTACTCAGCAACGCCGGCACCCACGCGGAACTGATCTCCGCGGTCGACGCGCTGTGGGAACGCCTTCTGCGGCAGCGCGGCTGACGTCCTGCCCGGCTTCGCCAGGCAAAGATCAAAAGCTTGGAGTTCTTCTTCCCGCTCCCGGCGCGGTGGCGTTCCGCATGCTCCCGCGGGCACCGGTCGTCGCTGGCGCTCCTCCCTGCACGTCCCGCCGCCGGTCACCACAACCCCCGCGGCACCTCACCCCGCGATGCGTCCATCCACCCGATCGGATGGTGCGCCGCGTGCGGAACGGAGCGCCGGCGAGGTCCGAGCACCCGGCGGGCTTTCCCCACTCCGAGCATGCGGACCGCACCACGCCGAAAACACCGAAGATCGAGACCTCGGAGACGGCTACCCGGATCTCGGCACGCGCGGCAGAGCGGGGATGTTCTCGTCCGGGGTGAGGTCGAGTTGGGCGTAGCCGGCCGCGCGGGTCAGCAGTTCGACGCGGCGCAGGACGCCGTCGGTGCCGATCCAGTAGCGCATGCGCGCGTAGCCCGGGGCCACGTCACCCTCGGCCGCCTTGGGAATCTCGAAGACGCCGACGGCCTCGCCGTTCACGGTGTCGTCGCGCAGGTGCCGGGCGGAGTCACGGATCGCGGCGGGTTTGCCGCGGCCGGGGCCGCCGAGTGCCATCGCCTCGGTGAGCAGCAGGTCGAGGTCGAAGCCGCCCATTTCGTCGGAGCGTTCGGACCAGGGCGTCGACGTCCACTCGCCGCGCGGTGCCCGCAGCGGCGGCAGCTGCCAGCCGGCGGCCTCGGTGGGGACCGGGCGGGTGGCGACCGCGTCCGAGGTGGCGATCATCAGTTCGTCCGGTACCTCGCCGCCGGGTGTGCGGAGCAGCAGGTAGGCACGGGTGCGGGTCCAGTCGAGCCAGCCCTCGCCGCGGCGGAGCGCACCGTCCAGGGACGGGAGCGTGACCGAGATCCGGCCGCCGACGGCGCGCAGGTCGGCCACGCGCAGGCCGGCGAGTAGGCGTGCCTCGTCCGCGGTCACCTCGCGCGGGGCGATCGGCGCGCCGCCGAACGCGGCCACGGCACCGAACGCGGGCGTCCCGCCACGTCGCAGGTCGATCTCCAGGGGCAGGTTGCCGGGCAGCGTGGCCGCCATTCGGCGCAGGTCACCGTCGCGGCCGAGCCAGTAGCGGACGGCGCCGCCCATGTCGGCGAGGCGGGTGGAGGCGGGGGCGGTGGACGGTGGCGGGGGCGGGACCGCGGGGCCGAGGAACACGTCGACCACGTCGCCGCCGACGGTGTCGGTGCTGAGCCAGCGCGAGTCGCTGTCGCGCAGCGTGTCCGCCGAGTCGGGCCGGGTCGCGGACGCTCCGAACAGGAGCGTGAGCAGCGCGTCCACGGACGTGGCGGCCGAGTTGCCGGTCGTGCCGGCGGCCGCGGCGCGGACCCGCCAGTCACCGGACGGCGGGTCGGTCGGCGGCGGCCCGGCGGAGGCCCCGCCCGGGTCCGCGGCCGCGCTGGTGCTACCCGGCTCGGTCATCGTGGCGACCAGCCCGGGTACACCCTGGACCAGCGCGGACGCGGCGCCCGGGCGGGTGACCCGCAGGTAGGCCAGCTGCCGGCGCCAGTCGACCCAGCCCTCGGCGCGCAGCTGGTCGCCGCCGATCGTGGCGGTCACCGCGGACGCGCCGTCCGTGTGGTTGCGTACCCGCATGCCGGCCAGCCGATCCGCCTCCGCCGCGGACAGCGGCCGCGCGGCCGGGCCGTCGCCGGTGGGCGCGCACGAGCCGAGGCCACCGAGGAGCCCGGCCGCGGCGCTGCCGAGCAGGCCGATCAGGGACGCGAGCGCGATCGCACGCCGTTTGCTGGAAGTCACGGAGGTTGAAACGAGCGACGCAGGCTCTGGGCGCGCTCGCGGCGACCGGTCTGCGCCGTTGGCGCCACCGCACGGGGCGCGCTCACCGGGTGATGAGCCCGGGGCTGCAACCCGCCGTGCGCCGGTCGAGCGGCCGGTGTGGGGGCCGCGTCGGTGCCGGACGGCCGCCGCGAGCGGCCTACCCGTCAACGGTACGGCGGGGGGCCCGGCCGCACAATCGTAATATCGAAGGCGATCATGCACTGCCCGTGACCGGGAAACTTGTCGGACCCCGGGCGTACCGTGGGGGACATGGCGCTCGACATTCCCCGGATCGACAACCGGTTCCAGGTCATCAGCGACTTCAAGCCCTCCGGTGACCAGCCGGCGGCGATCGACGCGCTGGAGCGCCGCGTCCGTGACGGTGAGCGCCACAGCGTGCTGCTCGGCGCGACCGGCACCGGCAAGAGCGCGACCACGGCGTGGCTGGTGGAGCGCCTGCAGCGGCCCACGCTGGTGCTCGCGCACAACAAGACGCTCTGCGCGCAGCTCGCCAAGGAGTTCCGCGAGCTGCTGCCGAACAACGCGGTCGAATACTTCGTGTCGTACTACGACTACTACCAGCCCGAGGCGTACATCCCGCAGACGGACACCTACATCGAGAAGGACTCCTCGGTCAACGAGGAGGTGGAGCGGCTGCGGCACTCCGCAACCATGTCGCTGCTCACCCGCCGCGACGTGATCGTGGTGGCGACCGTCTCCGCCATCTACGGCCTCGGCACGCCGCAGGAGTACCTCGAACGCGCCGCCCGGGTGACGGTCGGCCAGGAGATCGACCGCGACAAGCTGCTGCGCCGCCTGGTCGAGATTCAGTACACCCGGAACGACATGGCGTTCCAGCGCGGCACGTTCCGGGTGCGCGGCGACACGCTGGAGATCATCCCGGCGTACGAGGAGCTCGCGCTGCGGATCGAGCTGTTCGGTGACGAGGTGGAGAAGATCTCCTATCTGCACCCGCTCACCGGCGACGTGGTGCGTGAGGTGCCGACCGCACTGATCTTCCCGGCCAGCCACTACGCCACCGGCCAGGAGCGGATGGAGCGGGCGATCGGCGACATCGAGGTGGAGCTGGCCGAGCGGCTCGACGAGCTGGAGCGGCAGAACAAGCTGCTCGAGGCGCAGCGGTTGCGCATGCGCACCACGTACGACCTGGAGATGATGAAACAGGTCGGCTTCTGCAACGGCATCGAGAACTACTCGATGCACATCGACGGCCGGCTGCCCGGCAGTCCGCCGCACTGCCTGCTCGACTACTTCCCGGACGACTTCGTCACCGTCATCGACGAGTCGCACCAGACGATCCCGCAGATCGGCGGCATGTTCGAGGGTGACGCGTCGCGCAAGCGCATGCTGATCGACCACGGCTTCCGGCTGCCGTCCGCGGCGGACAACCGGCCGCTGCGCTTCGACGAGTTCCTGGAGCGGGTCGGCCAGATGGTGTTCCTCTCCGCCACCCCGGGCAACTGGGAGCTGGAGCAGACCGGCGGGGAGTTCGTCGAGCAGGTGATCCGCCCGACCGGTCTGGTCGACCCGGAGGTCGTGATCAAGCCGACCAAGGGCCAGATCGACGACCTGATGCACGAGATCAAGCTGCGCACCGAGCGGGACGAGCGGGTCCTGGTCACCACGCTGACCAAGAAGATGGCCGAGGACCTGACCGACTACCTGCTGGAGCACGGCATCCGGGTGCGGTACCTGCACTCCGAGGTGGACACGCTGCGCCGGGTGGAGCTGCTGAGCGAGCTGCGCAAGGGCGACTACGACGTGCTGGTCGGCATCAATCTGCTGCGCGAGGGCCTCGACCTGCCCGAGGTGTCGCTGGTCGCGATCCTTGACGCGGACAAGGAGGGCTTCCTGCGCAGCGGCACCTCGTTGATCCAGACGATCGGCCGTGCCGCGCGTAACGTCTCCGGCCAGGTCCACATGTACGCGGACAAGATCACCCCGTCGATGCGGCAGGCGATCGACGAGACCGACCGTCGCCGGGCGAAGCAGGTGGCGTACAACACCGAGCACGGGCTCTCGCCGCAGCCGCTGCGCAAGAAGATCCACGACATTCTGGACGACATCTACCGTGAGGCGGAGGACACCGAGGCGATCGTCGGCGGTGCCGGGCGGCAGATGTCGCGCGGCAAGGCCCCGGTCCCGGAGACCCGGTCGAAGGGCGGCAAGGGCACGAGCACGCCGGCCCGCGCCGGGATGGCCCGGGCCGAGCTGGCCGAGCTGATCCAGAACCTGAACGAGCAGATGCTCGGCGCCGCGCGCGAGTTGCAGTTCGAGCTGGCCGCGCGGATCCGCGACGAGATCAACGAGTTGAAGAAGGAGCTGCGGGGCATGGACGCCGCAGGCGTGAAGTAACCGAGGGTAGCGGACCGGCGTCACTCAGCGCAGTGGTGCCGGTCCTTTTTGCGGGGATCTGTTCCTGCACGTGCAGGAGGGTCTGCATGCGCAGGTGACAATGCAGATTCCTTGATGGACACTTTGTTTGCGCAGGTCACCCCGCGGGGTGATAGTGGTTAGGTTTACGGTCATTAACGCCGATTCGCCGTTTCGCGCGGACTATGTGGATCAACAACTTTCCGTGCCCGGTCCGGCCGGGTGCGGAGTCGCTCCGTGACGTACCCGCGCGGCCCGTCCGCGGCGTTCATCGATGCTTAACGTCGCAGGTCGGGCGCGGGGTGGGCGTCGCGCGCAGTGGTGATCGCACGGGCCCGCGAAGTGCCGCGCCGGGATGTGCGCAACGGTAAACATGCGAATTGCACTGTCCAATTGCGGATGGCTACCGCAACGTTGCTGCCTGTAATCTCCTTGTCGCCACGAACGTCGGCACCGGGAGAACCAATGCCACCCCCCAAAAGTCCTACGGTCCGCCGGTTGCGGCTGGGCACCGAGTTGCGACAGCTGCGGCGCAGCGCGACCCTCACCTTGGAGCAGGTCTGTGACCGGCTCGGCTGGGCCTCGACCTCGAAGCTGTCCCGGATCGAGCTGGGGCAGAGCCGTCCCGATCTGGCCGACATCATGGACCTGTTGGACATCTATCAGGTGGACGGTCCGAACCGGGACAAACTCATCGTCATCGCCCGGGACGCGGCCGCGGCGCGCGGCTGGTGGAAGGCGCTCGGTGACATGGGACCGCGCCAGCGGAGATATGCGGAGCTGGAAACCGGCGCCGCTGACATTTTCGAGTTCCACCAGTACGTCGTGCCCGGCCTGCTGCAGACGCCGGAGTACGCCCGGGTCCGGGTCCGCTCCGGTCGCGCGCTCTACCCGGGCCTGGACATGGACGCGGACAGTCGCGCCCGCGCGGCCCGGCACGTGGTCCTGCGCCGTGAGCAGCCACCGCGGTACGAGGCGATCATCGACGAGTCCGCGTTCCACCGGCAGGTCGCGCCGCCCGAGGTGATGCGCGGCCAGCTGCGGCACCTGCTCGCCATGGCGGACCTGCCGAACGTGGCGATCCGGATGCTGCCGTTCCGCGCGCCGCTGCAGGACGCGTACGTGCCGCACACCGCGTTCTCCGTCTACTCGTTCCCGGATCCGGCCGACCCGCGCACGGTGGTGCTGGAGACGATGAGCGAGGACGTGCACCTCACGGACGACGAGGAGGTGGCGCGCTACCTGCTGGTCGCGGACTGGCTGCGGGCGGCGGCGCTGCCGGAGGAGGAGACGCGCGCCTACCTGGCCCGGGCGGCCGACGTCCGGTCGGAGCAGGCGCGGGCGATCCCCGCTCAGCGCGGGGTCAACGGTGGTGGCTGATACGGAGGGCGATGGGAGCACGTCGAACTGGCTGGGTGAAGAGCAGCCGTAGCCACGCGAACGGCAACTGTGTCGAGGTCGCGGCGGACGCGGGGACGATCGCGGTCCGGGACTCCAAGGACCCCGGGCCCCGGCTCCGGTTCGCGGGAGCGGCCTGGCGGGCGTTCGTGCAGCGTGTCAAGGGCTGACCAGCACAGCGGAGAGCCGGGCCCCTGGCAGGGGGACCGGCTCTCTCCGCATCCGGCCCGGCCGCCCGCGAGACGGCCGGCGGGTCAGGCGGGGACGTCGGTGAAGTGCTCGACCCGCGGCGGGCCGGCGAAGAACGGGCCGATCAGCGCGCGCCACTGGGCGAAGCGCTCGGTGGCCCGGAAGTTCTCCTCGTGTGCGGCCACCGAGTCCCACTCGACGAGCAGGACGAACCGGTCCGGCGTCTCGATGCCGCGGGTCATCCGCACCGAGCGGCAGCCGGGCGTGCCGGCCAGGATCGGGTGCCCTTTCGCGTACGCCGCCGCGAACTCGTCCTCGTGACCCGGCACCACGTCGATCAACGCAACCTCAAGAACCATGTCCGGCAGTCTCGCACGGAGGGAATTCACCTAGCCTCCTAGGAAGAACTAGGCGCCGCGGGCAAGGAGCGTGTCGAGCGGCACTGCGGGGTCCCGTTCCGGGCGTCGCCGGAATGAGGCACAATTGCGCGCGAAGGAGGGGAGTATTCCCCTTACGGCGGTGTCGTCAGCACGGCGAAAACCCGGACACGGGTGGACTCCCGGCGCCGTCGGTCACGGATCGTGTCATGCCGTGGCGGAAGAGACCTCCGGACAGTCACATACGAGTGCACGTAGCCGTGAGTGGGTACCTTCTTACTTCGCGTAAGGGTAGGCCGCTGCGGCGAAGTGCTGTGTCTGCCGGAGGATTCCGTTGAACGTACCCGCCTGGGTCTGGGCCGTCACGCTGGCCGCGATGGCCGTCGTGCTGATCGTCGACCTCGTCATCATCGGGCGCCGCCCGCACGAACCCTCCCCCCGCGAGTCCGGGATCTGGGTCAGCATCTACGTCGGCCTCGCGCTGCTCTTCGGCGTCGGCGTCTGGCTCTTCGCCGGTCCCACCTACGCCGGGCAGTTCTACACCGGCTGGCTGACCGAATACAGCCTGTCCGCGGACAACCTGTTCGTCTTCGTGGTCATCATGGGCCGCTTCGCGGTGCCCCGGCAGTACCAGCAGACCGTGCTGCTCGTCGGCATCATCCTGGCGCTGGTGATGCGCGGCGCGTTCATCGCCGCCGGCGCCGCGCTGATCACGCAGTTCTCCTGGGTGTTCTACATCTTCGGCGCGTTCCTCATCTACACCGCGATCAACTTCGCGCGGGAGGGGCTCGAGGAGGAGGCCGAGGACTTCAAGGAGAACGTGCTGATCCGGTGGAGCCGCCGTGCGCTGCCGATCTCGCCGAGCTTCGACGGCGCGCGGCTGACCACGGTGCACGCCGGCCGGCGGATGTTCACGCCGATGCTGATCGTCATGATCGCGATCGGCACCACCGACCTGATCTTCGCGCTCGACTCGATCCCGGCGATCTTCGGCATCACGCAGGAGCCCTACCTGGTCTTCACCGCGAACGTGTTCGCGCTGATGGGCCTGGTCCAGCTGTACTTCCTGCTCGGCAACCTGATCGAGCGCCTGGTCTACCTCTCCAAGGGCCTGGCGATCATCCTCGGGTTCATCGGCGTCAAGCTGATCCTCGAGGCGCTGCACGAGAACAACCTGCCGTTCCTCAACGGCGGCGAGCACATCGAGTGGGCCCCGACGATCCCGATCTGGCTGTCGCTGGTGGTCATCCTCGGCACGCTGGTCATCGCCACCGTCGCCAGCCTGATCAAGACCGCGGCCGACGACCGCAAGGAGGCCCGTCGCAAGGCCGCCGAGGGCACCGAGGAGCCGGTCCTCAAGGCCTGAAGGCAACCGGGCCGAAAGCCCTAAGAGGCGGATATATACCCGCTTCCGGCGTGGTCCGGCCGGCATGCTCCCGTGGGCACCGGTCGGCCCGAGGGGCCTCCCTGCACGTCCCGAGGTGGTCACCGCAGAGCGAAAAGCCCCGCTCGCCGTTCCGGCGAGCGGGGCTTTTGACGTGCTGGATCAGTTGGAGTGCTTGCGCCGGGCGGCGGCGCGGGCGCGCTCCTGCTGGTTGAGGATCACCTTGCGGATGCGGACCGCGGCCGGGGTGACCTCGACGCATTCGTCCTCGCGGCAGAACTCCAGCGCCTGCTCCAGGGAGAGCTTGCGCGGCGGGATCAGCTTCTCGGTCTCGTCGGAGGTGGAAGCCCGCATGTTGGTGAGCTTCTTCTCCTTGGTGATGTTGACGTCCATGTCGTCGGAGCGGGAGTTCTCACCGACGATCATGCCCTCGTACACCTCGGTCGACGGCTCCACGAAGAGGCTGCCGCGCTCCTGGAGGTTCGTCATCGCGAACGCGGTGACCGGGCCGGAGCGGTCCGCCACCAGCGAGCCGTTGTTGCGGGTGCGCAGCTCGCCGAACCACGGCTCGTACTTCTCGAAGACGTGGTGCAGGATGCCGGTGCCGCGGGTGTCGGTCAGGAACTCGGTCCGGAAGCCGATCAGGCCGCGCGCCGGGACCAGCCACTCCATCCGGATCCAGCCGGTGCCGTGGTTGACCATCTGCTCCATCCGGCCCTTGCGGGTGGCCAGCAGCTGAGTGATCGCGCCGAGGTACTCGTCCGGCGCGTCGATGGTGAGGCGCTCGACCGGCTCGCAGGTCTTGCCGTCGATCTCCTTCGTGACCACCTGGGGCTTGCCGACGGTGAGCTCGTAGTTCTCCCGGCGCATCTGCTCGACCAGGATGGCCAGCGCCAGCTCGCCACGGCCCTGCACCTCCCACGCGTCCGGCCGCTCGGTCGGCAGCACGCGCAGCGACACGTTACCGATCAGCTCGGCGTCCAGCCGGTCCTTCACCATGCGGGCGGTGACCTTGGCGCCCTTGACCTTGCCGACCAGCGGCGAGGTGTTGGTGCCGATGGTCATCGAGATGGCCGGCTCGTCGACCGTGATCAGCGGCAGCGGGATCGGGTTCTCCGCGTCCGCCAGCGTCTCGCCGATCATGATCTCCGGGATGCCGGCGACCGCGATGATGTCGCCCGGGCCCGCCGAGGTGGCCGGCTTGCGCTCCAGGCCCTCGGTCATCAGCAGCTCGGAGATGCGCACCTTGGAGGTGGTGCCGTCGGTCTTGCACCAGGTGACGGTCTGGCCCTTGGCGATCGTGCCCTCGTGCACGCGGCACAGCGCGAGACGGCCGAGGAACGGCGACGCGTCCAGGTTCGTC
The DNA here is from genome assembly GCF_030813715.1 of Catenuloplanes indicus. Classification (NCBI taxonomy): domain Bacteria; kingdom Bacillati; phylum Actinomycetota; class Actinomycetes; order Micromonosporales; family Micromonosporaceae; genus Catenuloplanes; species Catenuloplanes indicus. The sequence goes on along the minus strand of NZ_JAUSUZ010000001.1, from coordinate 2,652,666 downwards.
ACGTGCGCCTGGAGCGGCGCGCCCTCGGTGTACGACGGGGCCGGGATGGTGTTCAGCAGCGTGGTGAACAGCGGCTGCAGCGAGTCGGAGTCGTCCGGCACGGTGCCGTCGGCCGGCTGGGTCAGCGACGCGATGCCGTCGCGCGCGCAGGCGTAGACGATCGGGAAGTCGATCTGCTCCTCGTCCGCGTCCAGGTCGAGGAAGAGCTCGTAGGTGTCGTCCACGACCTCCTTGATCCGCGCGTCCGGCCGGTCCACCTTGTTGATCACGAGGATGATCGGCATGCGGGCCTTGAGCGCCTTGCGGAGCACGAAGCGGGTCTGCGGCAGCGGCCCCTCGGACGCGTCGACCAGCAGGACGACACCGTCGACCATGGTCAGGCCGCGCTCGACCTCGCCGCCGAAGTCGGCGTGGCCGGGGGTGTCGATGATGTTGATGGTGATCGGGTCGCCGGTCTCGGGCACGTACCGCACGGCGGTGTTCTTCGCCAGGATGGTGATGCCCTTTTCGCGCTCCAGGTCCATGGAGTCCATGACCCGGTCGGCGACCTCGGCCCTTGCGGAGAATGCGCCGCCCTGCCGGAGCATGGCGTCGACCAGCGTGGTCTTGCCGTGGTCGACGTGGGCGATGATCGCGACGTTACGGAGGTCGGAGCGGGTCTGCATACCTTTAGTGTCCCGAACCTGCGATCTATTTGCCTAATCGGGGGTCCATCCCGATGCGAGTGTGACGGGTGAGCCTTGCGATGCTGTCCGGATGACCTCGGGGGTGTCATGGAAGGCCTGGTAGAGCAGCTGACCGGGCTGCCGTCCACGCTGATCTACCTGGTCGCCGCCGGGCTGGTGCTGCTGGAGACCGCGTCGTTGATCGGCCTGACCGTGCCGGCCGAGGCGACGCTGCTGCTCGTCGGGTTTCTGGCGTTCCAGGGCCGGCTGCACCTCGGCGTCGCGCTGGTGGTGATGATCACGGCGGCCGCGACCGGTGACTCGCTGGCGTTTCGGTCCGGGCGCCGGTACGGGCCGCGGCTGCGGGCGAGCGCGCTGGGCCGGCGGGTCGGCGCGGCGCGGTGGGCACGCGCGGACGCGCTGATGACCCGGTACGGCGCGCGGGCGATGCTGCCGGTGCGCTGGGTGGCGTTCGTGCGCACGCTCGCGCCGCGGCTGGCCGGCAGCAGCGGCGTGCCGTACCGCCGCTTCCTGCCCTGGAATCTCGCGGGCGTGGCCAGCTGGGTCGGCGTCTCGATCGTGGCCGGCTATCTGGCGGGGGAGTCGTACCGCCGGATGTCCGTGGTCCTCGGCGGTGCGACCGGCGCGGTGCTGGTCCTGATCGGGATCGCGGTGGCGCTGGTGCTGATCGTGCGGACGCCGCGTCGGCGTGCCCGGGTGGGGAAAACCGACCTGGCGGGGTAAACGACCGCTGAGGGACGAGCGGAGGTTCGGTGTGATCGGGTCGGTGGCGACGGCGGTGCTGGGGGCGGGACTGGGCCTGCCGAAAGCGACAAAAACCAGAATTACTGTCAAACGCGATCTGTCGGTACGGGCCCGGGACGGAGTCATCCTGCGCACCGACCACTACTCGCCCGGTCACGACGGGCCCGCCGTGCTGATCCGCTCGCCGTACGGCCGGGGCACCGTGGTGGCGCTGCTGGGCCGGCTGCTGGCCGAACGTGGCGTGCACGCGGTGGTCCAGTCCTGCCGCGGCACGTACGGATCGGGCGGCCGGTTCGAGCCGCTGATCCACGAACGCGACGACGGCCTGGACACGCTCGCCTGGCTGCGCCGCCAGCCGTGGTACGCGGGCCGCCTCGGCCTGATCGGCGTCAGCTACCAGGGCGCGGCGCACTGGGCGATCGCGGCCGACGCGGCGCCGGACCTGGCCGCCGTGGTCGCGGTGGTGACCACGGCCGCGATGCGCGACCTGACCTACGCCGGCGAGGCGTTCTCGCTGGACACGGTGCTGACCTGGACCGAGCTGCTGGAGTCGCAGACCGAGCCGTGGCTGACCCGGCTGATCGAGTTGCGCCGGGGCCAACCGCGTCTGACCGCCGGGTTCGCGCACCTGCCGCTGGCCGAGGCGGACCGGGTGGCGACCGGCGGCACGGTGCCGTTCTTCCAGCAGTGGCTGGCCGAGCACGCGACCGGCGCGGAGTACTGGCGGGACCGGGTGTTCGGCGAGCGGCTGGCCGAGGTCGACGCGCCGGTGATGATGGTGGCCGGCTGGCACGACATCTTCCTGCCGGCCCAGCTGGACGACTTCGCGGTGCTGCACGAGGCCGGGCACCGGCCGAGCCTCACGATCGGGCCGTGGACGCACGGCAGCCCGGGCCTGTTCGCGGCCACGGTGCGGGTCGGCGTGTCGTTCCTGACCGGGCACCTGACCGGCACCGGCACGCCGCCGGCCGCCGGGACCGTCGACGTCACGCTGACCGGCCGCGGCGGGCACCGGGACAGCTGGCCGCCGGCCGGCCGTGCCACCGCCTGGTACCTGCGGCCGGATCAAGGGCTGGGCGCGGCGCCGGTGGGGGAGAGTGCGCCGGACACGTTCACCTACGATCCGGCCGCCCCGACGCCGTCGATCGGCGGGCCGGTGCTGGTGGCGCACCGGTCCGGTCCGGTGGACAACGCGCCGCTGGAGGCACGCCCGGACGTGCTCACGTACACCAGTGCGCCGCTGGAGCACGACCTGACCGCGATCGGGCCGGTGTACGCGGAGATCTGGGAACGCAGCTCCGGTCCGTACCGTGATGTGTTCGTCAGGGTCTGTGAGGTCGACGGCGCGGGCGTGTCCCGGAACGTCTGCGACGGGCTGGTCCGGGTCGCGCCGGGCCGCTTCGACGAGGACGCGGACGGGGTGACCCGGGTGACCGTGCCGCTGTGGCCGATCGGGCACGTGTTCCGCGCCGGGCACCGGCTGCGTGTGCAGGTCAGCGGCGGTGCGCATCCGCGCTGGTCACGTAATCCGGGCACCGGCGAGCCGTTGGGCGCCGCGGTCACGCTGCGGGCCACGGAGCGCGAGATCTTCCACGATGCGGCACGCCGGTCCGCGGTGTATCTGCCCGTCGAGATCCAGAGCTGATTTCCGGAATTTCCTCTCATGTCACCCGAATAGGCGCTTACGCTCGGTGGCGGATTCGTCTATGTCGGGAAGGGGGGAACCGGCATGCGCAACGGTTCCGCGGCACGCCACCTGCGAACGGGTGGCGGGCGGCATCGGAGGAAGGCGCGGGCCCGGAACGCGGCGAGCATACGCACGTTCGGCCCGGTCGCACTGGCCGTGGCCGGTACGGTGGCCGCGCTCGGCGGCGCGCCGGTCGAGGCGCTGGGCGCCACGGTCAGCAGCACCGTGCAGAGTCCGGGCACGCCGCTCAACGTCCGCTCCGGCGGGTCGAGCGTGCACAAGAAGGTCGGCGAACTCGCCGACGGCGCCGCGATCACCGTCAGCTGCCAGGTCTTCGGCCAGCAGGTCGCGGGCGGCGTCCGGAACAGCCCGTACTGGCTGCGCCTGGCCGGCGGCGGCTACGTCTCCGACGCCTACGTGCGGTGGAGACCGGAGCGGCCGCACGTCGCCTGGTGCGGCCCGACCGCCGCGACCGTGCCGATCGCACGGCCCGGCGACGCGCCCGGGCTGAACGTCCGGTCCGTCTCGAACACCGGCGGCCGCGAACTCCGGAAGATCAAGAACGGCGAGCCGCTGCACGTGGTCTGCCAGGACTGGGGCGAGTCGGTGTCCGGCACCCAGCGCCGGAGCGCGGCCTGGAACAAGCTGGCCGAGGGCGGGTACGTGGCGGACGCGAACGTGGTCTGGCCGTCCTCGCCGACGCTGCCGTGGTGCGGGCAGGCGCCGCCGACCGTGCCACCGGCCACGCCGGAGGCATTCATCACGCGCGTCGCCGGCCCGGCGCAGGAGGGCATGCGGCGGTACAACGTGCCCGCGTCGGTGACGATCGCGCAGGCGATCCTGGAGTCCGGGTGGGGCGGCAGCGGACTGACCAGGCGCGATCACAACTACTTCGGGATCAAGTGCTTCGGCTCGCCCGCCGGGATCGCGGTCGGTTGCCGGTCGTACGAGACCAGCGAGTGCAACAAGAAGGGCTGTTTCCGGACGCGGGCGTCGTTCCGGGCGTACCGCAACGCATCCGGCTCTATGGTCGACCACGGCCGCTTCCTGACCGTGAACCCGCGGTACGCGCCGGCGTTCCAGTGGGACTACGCGCCGGAACGGTTCGCCCGGGCGATCCACAAGGCCGGGTACGCCACCTCACCGACGTACGCGGACAACCTCATCGGCATCATGCGCCGCTACGATCTCACCCGGTTCGACCTTCGATAACGGGGTGGCGGCATGGTGATGGGCGCGGCTCGGCGGGTGGCGCACGCGGTGCAGCGCGCGTCCGACCTGAAGGTGCGGCAGCCGCCCGCGCTGCGCACCGCCCCGGCCGCCGGTGACCGGCCACCGACCGTCTACTACCTGACGCCGGACAACCCGCGGCCGAGCGGCGGGCTACGGCAGATCTACCGGCACGTGGACCTGCTCAACGCATCCGGTACGCCGGCCGCGGTGCTGCACCACGAGCGCGGGTTCCGGTGCGACTGGTTCCCGCACCGCACGCGCGTGGAGTCCGCGGCGGACACCGTGCTCACACCGGACGACCTGCTGGTGGTGGCCGAGTGGTACGGGCCGGCGCTGGGCCGGCTGCCCGCGGAGCTGCGCAAGGTGATCTTCAACCAGAACGCGTACCGGACGTTCGACCAGCAGCCGTTCGAGAGCACGCCGGCGGGTGCGCCGCTGGCCGACGTGGCGAACGTGCTGGCGCTGCTCGCGGTCTCCGAGGACAACGAGGAGTTCCTCCGGTACGCGTTCCCGCACCTGCCGGTCGGGCGGGCGCGCGTGGTGGTGGACACCGAGCTGTTCTTCCCCGGCGACCGCGACGAGATCCCGCCGCGGCGCCTGGCGTACCTGCCGCGCCGCCGCCGGGCCGACGCTGAACAGGTCCTGCACCTGCTGCGGGCGCGCGGCGCGCTCACCGGCTGGGAACTGGTGCCGATCGACGGTGCGCCGGAGGCACGGGTCGCGGAGCTGCTGCGCGGCTGCCCGGTCTTCCTGAGCTTCAGCGAGCGCGAGGGCTTCGGGCTGCCGCCGGCCGAGGCGATGGCCAGCGGCGCGTACGTGGTCGGCTTCACCGGGCTGGCCGGGCGCGAGTTCTTCGACGAGATGTTCAGCGTGCCGGTACCGGAGGACGACGTGCTCGCCTTCGCCAAGCGCGCCGAGCAGGCGTTGCAGACCTACGAACAGGATCCCGCGGGGGTACGGGCGATGGGGCGCCTGGCGTACCACCACATCCGGGACCGCTACTCGCTCGACGGGCTGCGCGACGACCTGGCCGCGTTCTACAGCCGGTTCCGGTAGAAAAACGGCCAGGTCGCCATGGGTCAGGTGAGTTCGGCGATCGCCTCCGCGATCATCCAGACGCCGAACAGCGCGAACAGCACGGCCGCGCCGATCTTGATGGCCTTCTCCGGCAGGTGCCGGCCGAGCAGGCGGCCGACCACGATCGCCAGCGCGTCCGCGGCCACCATACCCAGCGTGGAGCCGAGCCAGGTGCCGAACCAGCCGTACTGGGTGGCCAGCGTGATCGTGGCCAGCATGGTCTTGTCGCCCAGCTCCGCGACGAAGAACGCGACGCCGACCGCCAGCACCGCGGAACCGGTCGAGCGCTCCGCCTTCGTCTTCTCGTCCTCGGTGAGCGCGTCGCCGCGCAGCGTCCAGGCACCGAAGAAGATGAACGCGATGCCGGAGATCAGCGCGATCCAGCCGGTCGGCAGCGCGGCGCCGAGGCCGTAGCCGATGCCGACGGAGGCCAGGTGCACCACCGCGGTGGCGATCGTGATGCCGAGCAGCACCGGCCACGCACGGTAGCGCAGCGCGAACGTCATCGCCATCAGCTGCGACTTGTCGCCCAGTTCCGCGACGAAGATGACGCCGAAGCTGACGAGGAATGCGACTACGAAGCCTTCCATGAAGCCCTTCCGGTCTTTCCAAGCCGGATCGGAGGGCACGGGCGACCTCGACCCGGCTGTGTGTCCTGCGCACAGGCGTGCGACAGCCAGAGTCGAAGGTCTCGCCCGCCCCGGCCGGTGAGGACCGAGGCCGCGTGGCCGGACACCGTCTGCGAGAGACGACGTCAGTATGTCGACCACGACATTGGGAGCTACTCCCCTTCGCGACCTCCGACTATAGCGGGCCCGGCCATGGTGACCAAGCGTGACGGACCCCACGACCCTTTCCGGAAAACCGCATATGTCGCCCGCGCAATGACCGATGGTGGCTGCCGGAAGCGCAGACCTGATGGACCGGAGGACGGTGTGACGATTGCGGAGCGCCCGGCGCGGACCCGGCCGTATCTGTGGCTGTGGTTCGTGTTCGGCAGCAGCGCCCTCGCCGCCGTGGCCGTGGCCCTGCCGGCGGCGCGGCCGTTCGCGCTGCTCGGCGGCGAGGTCGTCGCGGTGCTGGCGGTCGCGGCCGGGATCCGGCTGCACCGGCCGCGCCGGATGCTGCCCTGGTGGTGCATCCTGGCCGGCGTCTCGGTGCCGCTGATCGCGAACCTCGGCTGGCTCGCCCTGGTCGCGGCCGGGATGCAGCCGGCGTACCCGGGCCCGCTCGACTGGTTCTACTTCCTGATGTACCCGCTGCTGTTCCTGGGCATGGTGGCGCTGCCGGAGCGCGGCGGCCGTGGCGTCTGGCGGACCGGGATGCTGGAGACCGGCATCTTCGCCTGCGCGGGCGCGGTGCTCTACTGGACGCTGCTGGTCGACCCGCTGCTGAACAGCCACGACGCGCGGCTGACCCCGGCCGGGCTGTTCTCCCTGTCGTACCCGCTGATGGATCTTCTGATCCTCTGCGGCGCGGCGCGGCTCGCGGTCGTCGGCAGCGGGCGCCCGGGCTGGAGCCTGCTCGCGGTCGGCGCCGCGGTCGCGCAGACGCTCGGCGACACCATGGTCCTCATCCACGTCGTGGACGGCGGCGACGGGTGGCTCGACCTGCTGCCCGCGTCGCTGTGCTGGCTGGCCGCGGCCGTGCTGGTCGGCGCGGCCGCGCTGCACCCGGCGATGGCCGCGGGCGGCCGGCTCTCCGACGTGCGCCGCACCCACCCGCACTGGATGTTCGCCAGTTACCTCGCGCTGGTGCTGATCGTGCCGGCCGCCACCACGGTCTCGCTGCTGACCGAGCTGCGTTCCCGCTCGATCGACGGCCACGACGTGGTGGTGCCGATGGCCGCCACCGCCGTGACGCTGCTGCTGCTGGTGACGCGGCTGACGCAGATCGCCAGCCTGGCCGAGTCACGGGCCCGTGCGCTGGACCGCCGCGGTGCCGCGCTGGAGCGCGCGCTCGCCCGGCAGGAGTCGCTGCAGGACGAGCTGAGCCACCAGGCGCTGCACGACCCGCTGACCGCCCTGCCGAACCGGCTGCTGCTGCGCCAGCGCGTCGAGGCCGCGCTGAGCGGACCGGCGCCGGCCACGCTGATCATGCTGGACCTGGACGGGTTCAAGGACATCAACGACCGGTTCGGGCACCCGACCGGCGACGCGCTGCTGACCGTGATCGCGGAGCGGTTGCAGGCCGGCCTGCGCTCCGGCGACACGCTCGCCCGGCTGGGCGGTGACGAGTTCGCGGTGCTGCTGGAGGACGTGGTCGACCTGGACGCGGTCACCATCGGCGAGAAGCTGGTCCAGCTGGTCCGGCAGCCGGTCGAGGTCGGCGACCACCGGCTGCACACCACGGCCAGCGTCGGCCTGCGCACGCTCGATTCCCGGCTCAGCACGTCGGAGATGCTCCGCGACGTGGACCTCGCGCTCTACGCGGCGAAGGCGGCCGGCAAGGACCGGGTGGTCAGCTTCGACGAGCGGCTGCGCGCCGACCAGCTGCACCGGACCCGCACGGTCGACGGCCTGCGCGCCGCGATCGACCGCGCCGACTTCGCCGTGCACTACCAGCCGCTGGTCGACCTGGGCGACGAGCACACCGTGTCGGTCGAGGCGCTGGTCCGCTGGACGCCGAGCGACGGCAAGCCGATCCCGCCGGACCAGTTCATCTCGGTCGCGGAGGACTCCGGGCTGATCGTGCCGCTCGGCGCGTGGGTGCTGCGCCGCGCCTGCCTGGACGCGGTCGCCTGGCATCACCGGTACGGCGTGCGGCTCTCCGTCAACGTCTCCGTGCGGCAGCTCCGCGAACCGGACTTCGAGCAGGTGGTCCGCGAGGCGCTGACGGACTCCGGGCTGCCCGCGCACGCGCTCACCCTGGAGATCACCGAGAGCGTGCTGGTCGCGGACGGCGGCGGTGCGGCGATCGCGCACCTCACGTCGCTGCGCAAGATGGGCGTGAAGGTGGCGGTCGACGACTTCGGCACCGGCTACTCCTCGCTGGCGTATCTGCAGCACCTGCCGATCGACAGCATCAAGATCGACAAGGCGTTCGTGCCGGTGGCCGGGCCCGAGGGCCTGCAGCAGGTCTCGCTGATCCGGGCGATCATCGACCTGGCCCGCAGCCTCGCGCTCGGCACCGTGGTCGAGGGCGTGGAGACCGCGGAGCAGGCGCGGCTGCTGCGGACCCTCGGCTGCCAGCTCGGCCAGGGCTACCACTTCTCCCGGCCGATCACCGCGGACGCGGTGGAGCGCCTGCTGGCGGCGGACCGGTTCGCCGTCGACGCGTTCTGAGCCCTCCGGCGAGCTTTTTGACGCGCGTCACGTGGGCATAAGCGCTTTTTCGCCCCGGCCGGGCCACTACGCTTGCGCTGTCGAGTTCGTCCGGCGCCGGGGGGTTGTGCCATGGGGTCGCAGCGTCCCTACACGTTGCTCAGCTGCGCGATGTCGGTCGACGGCTACATCGACGACGCGTCCGCCGAGCGCCTGATCCTCTCCAACGACGCCGACCTGGACCGTGTCGACACGATCCGCGCCACCTGCGACGCGATCCTGGTCGGCGCCAGCACGGTCCGGCGGGACAACCCGCGGCTCGTGGTTCGCTCCCAGGCCCGCCGCGGCGACCGGGTGGCGCGCAGCCAGCCGCCGTCCCCGGTCAAGGTCACGCTGACCCGCTCCGGCGTGCTCGACCCGGCCTCGCACTTCTTCACCGCAGGTGACGCGGCGAAGCTGGTCTACACCGCCTCGCCCGCGTTCGCCGCCCTGTCCGTGTCGCTGGACGGCCTGGCCACCGTGATCGACGCCGGCCCCGACGTGGCGCTCGACTGGGTGCTCACCGACCTGTCCGCCCGCGGCGTCCACCGGCTGATGGTCGAGGGTGGCGCGGCCGTGCACGCGGAGTTCCTCACCGCCGGGCTCGTCGACGAGCTGCAACTGGTCGTCGCGCCGTTCCTGGTCGGCGACCCGGCCGCCCCCCGGTTCGCCGGTGGCGGCGCGCTGCCCTGGCCGTCCGACCGGCGGATGACCGTCGCCGAGGTCCGCAAGATCGACGACGTGGTGCTGCTTCGCTACCTGCTCACCGACCGCTTCGAGGTGCCGGTGTGACGCCGGACCTGCTGTGGCTGCGCCGCGCGGTGGAGCTGTCCCGGCTGTGCCCGGTCTCGGAGACCGCGTTCGCCGTGGGCGCGGTCGTGGTCGGCGCGGACGGCCGCGAACTGGCGACCGGCTACTCCCGGGAGACCGGCCCGCGCGATCACGCGGAGGAGACCGCGCTGCGCAAACTCCGCGGCGCCGACCTGACCGGCGCGACCATCTACAGTTCGCTGGAACCGTGCAGCCGCCGGGCGTCCCACCCGCGGACCTGCGCCGAGTTGATCCTGGAGGCCGGCATTCCCCGGGTGGTCTACGCGCTGCGCGAGCCGCCGGTCTTCGTGGAGGGCGACGGCGCCGCGCTGCTGTCCGCCTGCGGCGTCCAGGTGGTCCATCTGGACGACCTCGCCGACGAGGTGCGGAGGATAAACGCCCATGTGTTGACGCTGCACTAGGCGTTGCGTCCTTCGCTACAGTTGCGCGATGAGCAACAGCGGTCCGGCGCTCGTCCAGTCCGTCGACCGTGCCGTGACGGTGCTGGAGATCCTCGCCCGGCGCGGCGAGGCCGGCGTCACGGAGATCGCCGGTGAACTGGGCGTGCACAAGTCCACCGCGTTCCGCCTGGTCGGCGCGCTGGAACAGCGCGGTCTCGTCGACCAGCTCAGCGATCGCGGCAAGTACCGGCTCGGCCTCGGCATGGTCCGCCTGGCCGGCGCCGCGGCCGCCCGCCTCGACCTGACCGTCTCCAGCCGCGCCGCCTGCGAGAAGCTCGCCGACCACCTCGGCGAGACGGTCAACGTCGCCGTCCTCACCGACGGCTACGCGATCAACATCAGCCAGGTCCGCGGCCGCGCGGCCGTCTCCAGCTACAACTGGGTCGGGCAGCGCACCCCCGCCCACGCCACGTCCAGCGGCAAGGTGCTTCTCGCATTCCAGCCGCCCGAGGCCCGCGACCGCGCACTCGCCACCCCGCTGGAACGCTTCACCCCGTACACGCTCACCACCGCCGCCGAACTGGCCTCGGCCCTGGCCGACATCCGCCGCACCGGCTGGGCCGCCACCGCCGAGGAACTCGAACTCGGCCTCAATGCCGTCGCCGCCCCCGTCCGCGACCACGAGGGCACGGTCGTCGCCGCGATCAGCACCTCCGGCCCCTCCTACCGCCTGACCACCGCCGACTTCCCCTCCATAGCCAGCCACGTCCTCACCACCGCCCGCGAGATCAGCACCCGCCTCGGTCACCTCGGCTGACGTCATCATCACCGATGCGCGAGGAACGCCGTGTCGCTATTCAGGTCCCGGTTTCGCTGATGGCAGAAGACGGGCACGTTGGTGCTCGATGCCTTCGAATACGGTCACGATTCACCGCCGATCAGCCGAGGCGAAAGATTACCCATAGGGCCGGAATTGCCGCCTTTCCATGCGTTCTAGCAGGCCTGTACGCTGTTGTGCACAATGTGCGATACGATATCCTCCCGCCTCGGCAGGAATTTCCAGCGGTGCCAGCTCACCACTTGGATGCGACTACCGAACAGCACACATCTCGCCGAAATTGCGGCGGTGTCGGTTTTCGTTTTTCGCTTTCGTGCGCCAGCACGAGAGCGGCGCCCGCAGGCGCAACCCATGCCACCCACGAGAAAACAGCCGGCCCCACGGACCCCGCACCCGCTGGAAGCCCCGCCATGCACCGGAGTCCCGAGACCCGCCGGAGGCGGCGCCCTGCAACGCAACCCACCATGCTACCGCCGCCAATAAGCCGAATATCGGGCGCGCAGTGCCCGATCGCTGAACTGCCAGCGGAATGCCCACCCCTGGACCCGCCGACCGTTTGGATCGTCGGGTAGATCCTGCCGAGCCGGGCACCCGCAGGTCAGCGGCGCCTCACCAGCCGGATGCTGCTGGTCGGTAAGGGCTCATCGGCTCATTGGTATTTGCTGAACAGCTGAATGCTCCCGGGCCGGCCCGGTGCCGCCGATTGGTCGGCGCTCGCTGATCGGCGAAGTGCGTCCAGATCGGCTGGCTCGCTCCGGCCGGCTGGGTGCTGTCGGCGTACGGCCCTTGTAGTGCAGAGCCACGTACGCCACCGAGTACACGACGGCCATCGAGTTCCACATGCTCATCGTCGGTGCGCCCGCTGAGCAGGCGGCCGGCAGGCAGAAGTTCATCGGCTATACGCCGTGATGGGTGCCCTCTCCTTGTCGGCGTCCGGATCTGCCGAATTGCGGATGCTGCTGTGGATGATCGTCGGTGTGTGGGGTCGATCACGGTGAGTACGGTGTGGGCGTGATGTCGCGGTCTTGGCACGTTGTCTGGCCCGCTCTGGTGTGGGCGGTGGGTGCCGCGATTGTGGCTGGTGCTGGGGCGTGGGCAGCGGTCGCGGATGACAAGCAGGGGTGGACGGTGGTGGCCGCGTCGGTTGCGGCGGTGGTCGGTGCGTTTGTTCCGTCGCTGGTTGATCGGTGGCGCCAGCGCGAGACCAGCGGCGCTGGGGCCGTGGCGGGAGTGGGTGGAAGCGTCCATCACACATCGGTGTCGGCGTCGCCTGGGGTGCAGGCCGGTGACCACAACGTGCAGATCAACAACACCACGGTGGCCCTCCCGGTGATGCCGCCGCCAGGCGTGGTGGATGCGGCGGCGGTGGACAACCTGCCTACCGCATCGCGAGTGTTCGTGGGCCGGGATGTCAAGCCCCGGGTTTGATGGAGAGCTGGTTAGCTGGTTTTCAGGGGTACGGTGACCGCTCGGGTCATCGCGTGTAGTGCCTCGTGTTCGGCGGGTGGGACGTATCCGAGTTCGCCGTGCAGGCGTCGGTTGTTGTACCAGTCGATGTACTCGACGGTGGCCATCTCCAGGTCGTCCAAGCCTCGCCACGGGTTCTTGTTGCGGACGAGTTCGGCCTTGTAGAGGGAGTTGAACGCCTCGGCCATCGCGTTGTCGAACGAGTCGCCCTTAGATCCGACCGACGCGACGGCGCCGGCTTCGGCGAGCCGCTGGCTGTAACGAATGGCTCGATATTGGACTCCGCGGTCCGAGTGATGGACGAGTCCGCCCAGGTCAGCGCCTTGATTCTGACGCCGCCAGATCGCCATCTTCAGCGCGTCGAGGGCGAGGTCGGTGTAGAGGCTCGTGGCCACCTGCCAGCCGACGATCATCCGGGAGTACACGTCCAGGACGAACGCGGCGTACACCCAGCCCACGGCGGTGCGCACGTAGGTCAGATCGGCGACCCACAACTGGTTCGGTCCGGCCGCGGTGAAATCACGTTTGACCAGGTCGCGAGGCCGGTCGGTCTCAGCCGCGGGCTTGGTGGTCCGTGGTGACTTGTCGCGCAGCAGCCCGCGTAACCCAGCCTCACGCATCAGCCGCTCGACCGTGCACCGGGCCACCCGCACACCACGGCGCAGCAGTTCGTGCCAGATCTTGCGGGCGCCGTAGACACCGTAGTTCTCCGCGTGGATCTTCTTGATCATCGCGGTCAGTTCGGCGTCGCGGCGTGATCGGGCGCTGGCGGGACGGGCCTTGGCAGCGTAGTAGGTCGACGATGCGATCTGTGCCGGCGTATCTTCAAGAGCCTGCAGGACCGGCTGGACACCGTATTCGGCCTGGTGGGAGTCGACGAAGTCGACCTTCATCGCGACGGACGGTCCAGCTCCGCCGCGAAGAAACTCGCCGCGGACTTCAAGATCTGGTTCGCCCGCCGCAACTCACGATTCTCCCGTTCGAGAGCGGCGATACGGTCGGCGTCGCTGCTGGTGGTGCCCGGCCGGTCACCGGCGTCGGTCTCGGCCTTCTTCACCCAGGTCCGCAACGCCTCCGGATGAACCCCGAGCGATCCAGCGATCCGCCGGATCGCACCGACCGCGGACGCCGGGTCCCGGCGGGCCTCGACCGCCAATCGGGTCGCCCGCTCACGCAGCTCATCGTTGTACTTCTTCGGTGCCGGCATAACTAAATGATCTCCCAGGTTTGGATGTCTCCATCAAACCCGGGGCGGGACAGGATGTGGCGTTGCTGGCGGATGTACTTCAGGCCGAGGTGACAGCGCGTGGTGTGGTGATCGGGCAGGCGGCGGTGCACGGTCTGGGTGGTATCGGTAAGACCGAGCTGGCGCTGCATTTCGCGCGGGAGTACCGGGATCAGTTCCGGGTGGTGTGGTGGATCACCGCGGACTCGCCGGAGGCTATCGCTCTTGGTTTGGTGGGGTTGACACGCCGGTTGCATCCGGCGGCGGGGCTGGCGGATGCAACCGAGTGGGCGCTGGGCTGGTTGCAGTCACATGATCGGTGGCTGCTGGTCTTGGACAACGTGGAGGACGTCGCCGATATCGCGCCGCTGCTGGGGCAGGTGACCGGTCGTGGTGCGGTGGTGGTCACGACCCGCCGGAATCTCGGTAGTGCGCGGTGGGCGCGGCTGGGTTTGGCGCCGTTGCGGCTGGAGGTACTGGAGCGGGAGGCGAGTGTGGACCTGCTGGTGCGGCTGACCGGTTCCGCCGATCGGGAGGGTGCGGGCCGGCTGGCGGCCGAGCTGGGTGATCTCCCTCTAGCGTTGGAGCAGGCAGCAGCGTACGTCAGCCAGCACGCCGGTATGAGCTTCGACGCCTACCTGCGGCTGCTGCGGGACAGCTTCGCCCGGGTCGCGGGCCATGTGGGTGAGGGCGGTGCGGCGGGCCAGGCGGTCGCCGGGATCTGGCAGGTCACGATGGACGCGATCACCAGGCGGTCGCTGTTGGCGGAGCGGGTACTGGGCGTACTGGCGTGGCTGGCCCCGGACCGGCTCCCCGAGGACCTGCTGACGCCGCTGGCCGACGATGACCTGGAACTCGGGGAAGCGCTGGCGCTGCTGGGCTCCTACCACATGGTCGCCCGTGAGGGCGGGGCGGTGAGTGTGCATCGGCTGGTCCAGGCGGTCACCCGCGAGAACACCTTAGCGCGGGCGGCAGACGGTGATACGCATGCCGCTGACCAAGCGGTCGCGCTTCTGATGGACGCGATTCCGGACGACCCGATTGCTAACGTCGCGGGCTGGCCCCGCTGGAACGCGCTGTTGCCGCATATCGACGCGGTCACCGCGCACATCGGTCCCGGCCACGACAACCCCGACTTGCTCTACCTCGGTGATCGTGCGGCCACCTATCGCCAGTTCCAGGGCCAGCTCGCACCGGCGATCAGCCTGTTTGAGCAGGTCCTCGCCGACCGGCGACGGGTGCTCGGCGACGAGCACCCCAACACCCTGAGCTCCCGCCACAACCTCGCCGGCGCCTACCAGGCGGCGGGGCGGGTGGCCGAGGCCATCACCCTGTTCGAGCAGGTCCTCACCGACTACCGGCGGGTGCTCGGCGACGAGCACCCCAACACCCTGACCTCCCGCAACGATCTCGCCGGCGCCTACCGAGCGGCGGGGCGGGTGGCCGAGGCCATCACCCTGTTCGAGCAGGTCCTCACCGACTACCGGCGGGTGCTCGGCGACGAGCACCCCAACACCCTGACCTCCCGCCACAACCTCGCCTACGCCTACCAGGCGGCGGGGCGGGTGGCCGAGGCCATCACCCTGTACGAGCAGGTCCTCACCGACTCCCGGCGGGTGCTCGGCGACGACCACCCCGACACCGTATCCACCGAAACGCAACTTCGCGCCGCTCGTGCCCAGTAGGGCAGCATCACCCAGAGTGGCTTACCCGGTTGCCGACCATGATCATGCACCCTGATCGCATGTCCGCTTCTGCCGCCAAGCGTGCGCGGCAGGAGCGGCGAGCAGTCACGCCGCGTGACGCGACCGGGGATGGGCTGGCGCGCGCTCGTGCCGAGTTGAGTGTGTCGCAGAGGCTCTGGCGCTGACGCGATCATCCGGTTCCCGGAAACTGCGGCCAGCTGTAGGAGAATGACAGTGAGAAGGTTCTGTCGATCCAGTCGCTGGTCGTCTCACCGCCAACGGGCCCGGGCCGGACACCTGCGAAGCGTTCGCGCACCGCGGCAAGTTCGGCGGAGCGTTCGCTGACGTCCGTCAACCGACCGACGTCGAAAACCAACTCCCAGACTCGCTGAAAGCCGTAAGCGGGACGAAAACCCATATGAAGGTAGTCGATGTCTGCGTAGCCGGCGCCGATCAGTAGCCTGCCGCTGAACGGGACCGGCACGCCCAGCCCTCGATACACTTTCACACCGCGGCTGCGCACCGGCGATACCCCCACATGCGTGCCGTCATAGCCAGGATCAGTCTCTAGTACTCCAGCAGGAGATCCGTTCTGAGCTGGGTGACTGGTGTGGTTTTGTCCGTGTACGGCAAGCAGCCACCGTCGAGGCTCAGCGGTTGTGTGGACTACTGAGAACACGGCGGTGGCTGCCGCCTACAGAGTAGACGCCCGGCGTTGGTCGGAGCTGTTCGAGACGTTGATGGACACGATCGAGACCCGCTTCGTCCGGCCGGAACCGCGACGCCGGGTCCGCGACTTCGTGGCCGGGCTACTCGCGCCGTTGCCGGTTAAGAACTGCTGGACGATCGCGGAACACGCCGGGGACGCCGGGCCGGGCGGTATGCAGGATTTGATCGGTCGAGCCAGCTGGGACGACGCTCTGGTGCGTGCCGACGTCCGTGATTTCGTCGCGGCCCGGCTCGGGCATCCCGACGGGATCCTGGTGATCGACGAGACCGGGGATCTGAAGAAGGGCACCCACACCGTCGGTGTCCAGCGGCAGTATTCCGGCACCGCGGGGAAGATCGAGAACTGTCAGCTCGCGGTGCACCTGTCCTACGCCTCACCGTTCGGGCACACGTTGGTCGATGTCGCTCTCTACTTGCCGAGGTCCTGGACCGAAGACCCCGCGCGGCGCCTCGAAGCGGGCGTGCCGGACACCGTCGGCTTCGCCACGAAGCCGCAGTTGGCGCGTCGGCTGGTCGCCTCGGCGGTGGCTGGTGGACTGCCCTGCCGGTGGGTTGCCGGCGACGAAGCCTACGGCAGCGACCCGAACCTCGCCACGGCGTTACGCGGCCTGCGGATCGGCTATGTCCTCGCCGTTGCCTGCTCGCACCGGGTCCCCACCGGCCTCGGCACCTACCGCACCGATCAGATCGCCACCGGCCTGCCGAGACACGCTTGGCAGCGGATCTCCGGCGGCTCGGGCGCGAAAGGACAGCGCTACTACGACTGGGCGTTCATCACGCTGCCCCTTGCCGCTGACCAGCACGCAGGTCACCACTGGCTGCTGATCCGCCGCAACCGCACTACCGGTGAGCTGGCCTTCTACCGCTGTTGGAGCCCTGAACGTGTTGCCCTGCGCCAACTTGTCACCGTCGCCGGCCGCCGCTGGAGCATCGAGGAATCGTTCCAGGCCACCAAAACCGGCCTCGGACTCGACCAACACCAGCACCGCCGCTGGAAAGCATGGCACCGCTGGACCACCCTGGTCATCGCCGCCCACGCCTTCCTCGCCGCAGCCGCAGCAGTCAGCACAGCGAGCCCGGACGGGCTGATCGACATCACCGTCAACGAACTCCGCCGACTGTTCCACGCCCTGATCCTCGACCCCGCACGACGCAACACCGACGTCATCGCTTGGTCCATCTTCAGACGCCGCCACCAGGACTCAGCCAAAATCAGCCACTACGCCAGACAAGCACTCACAGAACCGTAAAACGGATCTCCTGCTGGAGTACTAGTTCGGCGAGAACCAGATGGTCGTCGTCAACCCTGTACGAGGCTACATAGCCCCGGTAGCACGCCGTACTGATCGCTTTGGCCCCTACCGCCGCGAACAGGCCGTTTCCGTCGACGGCAGTCACGTCGTACACCTCGCCCTGCCAGTGAACTTGGTCTGCGGACTGTCCCGTCATTCTGGAGAGTAGAGCACATCGCGACGGGCGACGTACTATTCTGCCGCGAACATGGTGGGCGTAGTGAGTCATTGACGTGTGCCCGATAGCATCGCGGGGTGCGGGTAGTCCTTGATGGTCGTCGGGTGAGCTCGGAAGCCGATCTGCATCGGGAGCTCGCGAGGCTGCTGGACTTCGGCCCCTTCTACAGTGCGAACCTGGATGCTTTGTGGGATCGGCTGAGTACCGACGTCGAGCGGCCGGTGCATCTTCTGTGGACGGAATCCGGGACCAGCCGGGCCGCGATGGGCCCCCAGTCGTTCGAGCGCGTCGAACGGATCCTTCAGGAGACCGTCGAGCAGGACGCCGCCTGGAAGCTGAAGGAGCGCTTCACGTACGAACTCGCATGATTCACCCGCTCGCCGACGCGCTCTCATGGTAGCCGCGATGCAGGCTTGGGGTCGCTCCGTAGAGCGACCCCCGGACTCGGCCCGGCCTGAACGGGCTGCCACCCTCTCCAACTGCGGGTGCGGTCATCCGGAGCCAGCACACCTTGGGCGAGGACCGCCACAGGGTACGACAATCACCGGCCACGTCGCAGAGTTAATGAGGTCGCCGACGTACCGCGTGCGCTGATCTGCCGCGGTCCGGGCGGCAGCCGGCGCCGCCGATTACTCATCGTGAGTGGCGGACGTGTGTCTTCGGAGCAGCCGGCGTCGCAGCGGTCCCGAGTGCTACCCGTGTTGGCCTCTACGGATCTGGCAGACCTGAGTGTGCACCGGAAGCCGTGCGCCGACAGGTGCCGCCGGTCGGCCGGGTTCCGCTGGTCGGCTGGGCCCCGTGGTCAGCCTTGCCTCGCGGGCCAGCCGGTCCTGGTCGGCTGGGTCTCGCCGGTCGGCCGAGCCGGGCCGCGTCAGCCCGGCCCCGCGAGTGAAGCTGCCGCATGGCACGCCCCGTAGCCCGTCGCGCGTGCCGTGACACGTCCGGCCGTCAGGCGGAGCGCGACCTCCGTGCCGTCGCTGACCGCCGAGACCCGCGCCGCCTCCGCGACCACCCCGTCCTCGTCGTGAACCACTCGCAACCCGGGCAGGCCCGCCGGCGGAACCGCGGCCCGCAGGCACACGGCCAGGTCGGCGACGCAGAGCCGGGCCAGCGGCCCGAGTTCCGCGGGGTCGCCGGTGACCAGCGCCAGCGTGACCGGGCGCCCACCGGCCGCCCGCAGTGCCTCCTCGACCGCGGCGAGTCGGTGCAGTCCCAGGATCGCCACGATCCCGTCCTCCTGCCACGGCACCGCCTCGCCGCGGAGCGCGTCGGTCGCCGGGGGAGCTGCCCACGGCTCGTCCGCGGCGACCGCCGGTGTGGTGAACGGCAGGTGCGGCGGTGGCCAGCCGTCGCCGAGGTCGAGCCGGCTGAGGTGGGCGACCGAGGCCGCGATCGCGAACGGGTCGGTGAAGAGCGGGGCCGCGGTGCTCAGCTGGGTGGCGCCGTACAGCGTGGTGAGCGCGACCTCCGCGGTGCGAACCATGCGGTCGCGGGCGTCCTCCAGCAGTTCCAGGGTCATCCCGAGTGTGATCGCGGCCAGGCTGGTGAGCTGGGCGAACGGCTCGTGCAGTGATCTGGCGACGACGATCTCCGGCAGCAGTTCGGCGTCCAGCCGGGGGGTGTCGGTGCTCAGCGGGAGCCGCCCGGTCCAGGCGCGGGCGAAGGCGGCGAGCGCGTCGGCGGCCGTGGCGGGCATGTCGGTGGCCGGCGGGAGCGTGGCCGAGGCCGCGTCCTGGGCGAGCACCGTGAAGTAGAGCGCACGCTTGCTGGGGAAGTTTGAGTAGACCGCGCCGCGGGTCAGTTCGGCCCGTTCCGCGATGTCGTCGATCTTGGCCTCGCGGAAGCCGCGGGTGAGGAATTCGGCGCGCGCGGCGGCGATCACTTTGCGGCGGTTGTGCTCCTGCATCTCCGCCCGGGTCATCCGCGCCACAGCGGGAGATCTTAGTCGGGGAACGCGGGGCGGACCACGAGCAGTGCCGCGTCGACCAGGTCGGTCAGCGGGGTCGCGCCGTCCTCCTCGATCCACTGGCTGGTGGCGACGCGGACCGCGGCCATGCTGGTCGCGGCGAGCAGGCGGGCCGGGAGGCCGGGTGCGGCGCCGCGCGCGGTGAACTCGGCGGCGAGTTCCTGCTCCACCTCGGCGTAGATCGCGGCCTGACGGGTGACCAGCGCGGGTTGTTTGCGGAGCAGGCGCAGCTGGGCGGCGACGCCGGGGCCGCGCGACCCGAACGTGTCGCGCAGTGACGCGATGGTCTCGCGCAGCGCGGTCCACGGCGTCTCCCCGGCCGGCCGGGCCCGGATCGTGTCCAGGAACGTGCCTATCCGCACCTGGTCGCCGTAGAGCAGCGCCTCCTCCTTGCCGGAGAAGTAGTTCGAGAACGTACGCCGGGAGACGTCGGCCGCGTCCGCGATCGCCTCGACCGTCACGCCGGCCAGGCCGTCGCGGAGCACCAGTCGTAGTGCGGCCTCGTGCAGCGCGAGCCGGGTGGCGGCCTTCTTGCGCTCCCGGAGTCCGATCGCCCGCGAATCCATGGGCTGAAGGGTACGGCCTGTGTGACCCGCTTCCCAATGAGCAAACTTGCACAGTGGGCAAGTTGAGAGGATGCTTGCATGTGCCAACCACATGAGGGGCATCTGAGATGGAGACCGAACTGATCCACCGGCTACAGGAACAGCAGCGGGCGCTGCGCCTGGCCAAGCAGGCCCGGCGGGCCGACGGCGTACCGCCGGGACTGGTGGGTCTGCTCGCGGAGCTTGATCGGCTCAGCGGCCAGGAGTGCCACGTGAAGGAACTCGCGGCGCACACCTACCTAGACCCGTCCACGGTCAGCCGCGCGGTCGCGCACCTGGTCACGCTCGGGTTCGTCGCGCGCACGCCGGACCCGGAGGACCGGCGTGCCAGCGTGCTCAGCGTGACGCCGAAGGGGCGCGCGGCCATCGCGGAGATGCACGACTGGTACGGCACCGTCGCCGCCGAGGCGCTGGAGAGCTGGACCCCCATGGAACTCGACGACTTCACCCGCATGCTCGCCCGCTTCTCGCGGGACATGACCACGTACCTGTCCAAGGAGGAAGCACGATGAGTGCCACCACCGCACCATCGGCGGAAACGATGAGTCACCGCCAGATCCTGGAAGCGCTCAGCGGGCTGCTGCTGGCGCTCTTCGTGTCGATGCTCAGCGCGACGATCGTCTCGAACGCGCTGCCGCAGATCATCGGCTCGCTGAACGGGTCGCAGACCCAGTACACCTGGGTCGTCACCGCCACGCTGCTGACCTCCACCGTGACCACCCCGATCTGGGGCAAGCTCGCCGACCTGGTCAGCAAGAAGACGCTGATCCAGGTCTCCATCGTGATCTTCCTGCTCGGCTCGCTGGTGAGCGGCTTCGCGCAGGACACGCCGCAGCTGATCGCGGCCCGCGCGTTCATGGGCATCGGCGTCGGCGGCCTCCAGGCGCTGGTCCAGGTGGCGATCGCCGCGATGATCCCGCCGCGGGAGCGCGGCCGGTACAACGGCTACCTCGGTGGCGTGATGGCACTGGCCACGGTGGCCGGCCCGCTGATCGGCGGCGTGATCGTGGACACCGACTGGCTCGGCTGGCGCTGGTGCTTCTTCATCGGCATCCCGTTCGCGCTGATCTCGCTGTTCCTGTTGCAGGCGACGCTGAAGCTGCCGGTGGTCAAGCGGGACGACGTGAAGATCGACTACCTGGGTGCGTCGCTGATCGCGGCCGGGGTGAGCGTCATCCTGATCTGGATCTCGTTCGTCGACGACTCGTTCGCCTGGCTCTCCTGGCAGACCGGTGCGATGGTCGGCGGCGGCGTGCTGCTGCTCGCGATCGCGGTCTGGGTCGAGTCGCGGGTGAAGGAGCCGATCGTCCCGCTGAACATCGTGCGGCAGCGGACCCCGGCGCTCTCCATCCTGGCCAGCCTCGCGGTCGGCATGGCGATGTTCGGCGGCGCGGTCTTCCTCGGCCAGTACTTCCAGATCGGCCGCGGCTACAGCCCGACCGAGGCCGGCCTGCTGACCATCCCGATGATGGCCGGCGTGCTGATCTCCTCGATCGTCGCGGGCCGGATGATCACGAAGAGCGGCAACGTCAAGCCCTACATCCTCACCGGTACGGTCGTGCTGGTCCTCGGTTTCCTGGTGCTCTCCACGATCGACCACGAGACGTCGCTCTACCTGGTCGGTGGCGCGATGCTGCTGGTCGGCGCCGGTGTCGGCCTCTCCATGCAGAACCTGATCCTGGCCGTGCAGAACGACGTGCCGCTGAAGGACATCGGCGCGGCCAGCGCCACGGTCACGTTCTTCCGCTCGCTCGGCGGCACGATCGGCGTCTCGGTGCTCGGCGCGGTGCTGGCCCGCCGGGTCAACGACTCGATCACCCGGGACCTGACCGCGGCCGGCATCCCGGCCGGTGGCGGCGACTCCGGCACCAGCGCGCTGAACCTGGCCGCGCTGCCCGAGGCGGTGCAGAACATCGTGCGTGCCGCGTACGGCGACGCGACCGGTCACATCTTCCTGATCTCGGCCGGGATCGGCGTGGTCGGCATCCTGGCCGCGATCTTCCTCCGGCCCACCAAGCTCCGCTCCAGCCTCGACCTGGGCGAGAAGCTCGAGGTGCCCGCGGCGGCCGAGGCCGTCAAAGTCAACAGCTAGGACCTGCCGCGTGTGCGACCCCGCGACCGTCCGGTCGCGGGGTCGCCTCGTTTCAAGGCGGTAAAAGTCGTCGATATGTGTTGACGTTCCCGGCCGTGCGCCTCGAAGCTGTTGCGACAGAAGCATGACGTTGTGCGATCAGCAACAGACACCCTCTCGGATCGAGGTGTTTTGTGGCCGGTTCCGACGACTCATCCGACATATACGACATCGTCATCGTGGGCGGTGGCACGGCCGGGTCCGTGCTCGCCGGGCGGCTCAGCGAGGACCCGGACCTGCGGGTGTGCCTGATCGAGGGCGGCCCCAGCGACGTCGGCGACGCGCGCATCCTGCGCCTGCGGAACTGGATCAACCTGCTCGAGTCCGAGTTCGACTACGACTACCGCACGGTCCCGCAGCCGCGCGGCAACTCGCACATCCGGCACGCGCGCGCGAAGGTGCTCGGCGGTTGCTCCTCGCACAACACCATGATCAGCCTGCTGCCGCCACCGGCCGACTTCGCCGACTGGGTCGCGGCCGGTGCGGCCGGCTGGGGCTACCCGGAGATGCTGCCCTACTGGCGGCGCCTGGCGATCCACGTGGAGCCGGTCGCCGAGGCCGACCGCAACGACCTCAGCCGCGCGTTCGTCGAGTCGGCCGCGATCGCGACCGGCGTACCGGTGCACGACGACCTCAACGCGGCGCCGTTCGCGGACGGCGCCGGCTTCTTCCCGGTCGGCTACCACCCGGCCACCGGGCTGCGCAGCTCCGCCTCCGTCGCCTACCTGCACCCGTATCTGGACCGTCCCAATCTCACGATCCGCACCTCCACGTGGGCTTACAAGATCGAAATTCACGATCACAACGCCACCGGGGTACGGGTACGCCACGCCGACGGCACGACCGGCCTGATCCGGGCGACGCGTGAGTACGTGCTGGCCGCCGGCGCGATCGACACGCCCCGGCTGCTGCTGCTCTCCGGCGTCGGTCCCGCGGCCGACCTGCGAAGGCTGGGCATCGACGTGACGATCGACCTGCCCGGCGTCGGCGAGCACCTGCTCGACCACCCGGAGTCGCTGATCCTCTGGGAGGCGTCCCGTCCGGTGCCGCCGAACAGCGCGATGGACGCGGACGCGGGCCTGTTCATCCGCCGCGACCCCGCCGAGGACCGGCCCGACCTGATGTTCCACCTCTACCAGATCCCGTTCACGCTGCACACCGAGCGCCTCGGGTACGACGTGCCCGCGCACGGCTTCGGGATGACGCCGAACGTGCCGCGCCCGCGCTCGGCGGGGCGGCTGTGGCTGCGCGACGCGGACCCGGCCACCGCACCCGCGCTGGACTTCCGCTACTTCACCGACCCGGACGGCCATGACGAGCGGACGATCGTGGACGGGCTGCGGCTGGCCCGCGAGGTCGCCGCGACCGGCCCGCTCAAGGAGTGGATCGCCCGGGAGATCGCACCGGGCCCGGCGCTGACCACGGACGAGGAGCTGTCCGCGTACGGCCGGGCCGTGCACCACACCGTCTACCACCCGGCCGGCACCTGCCGGATGGGCGCCCCGGACGACCCGCTCGCGGTGGTCGGCCCGGACCTGCGGCTGCGCGGCACCGGCAACGTACGCGTCGCGGACGCCTCGATCTTCCCGGCCATGACCAGCGTCAACCCGATGGTCATGGTGCTGCTGGCCGGCGAGCGCGCGGCCGACCTGATCCGCTCGTAGAGGAGCTTGGATGACCGGCGACGCGGCGATATCCGTACAGCATCTGTGGAAGATCTTCGGCCCGAAGGCCGGCCGGCACGTCGGCAGCGCGCTGTCCCGGGCCGAGATCCGCGCACGCTACGGCTGCCTGGTGGCGGTGCGCGACGTCGGCTTCACGGTCGCGCCCGGTGAGGTCTTCGTGGTCATGGGGCTATCCGGCAGCGGCAAGTCCACGCTGGTCCGTTGCCTCACCCGGCTGATCGAGCCGACCCGCGGCGAGGTGCGCATCGACGGCGAGTCGGTCACCGGAATGGGCCGCCGCGCGCTGCTCGACCTGCGCCGGCACCGGGTCGCCATGGTGTTCCAGCACTTCGGGCTGCTGCCGCACCGGCGCGTGATCGACAACATCGGGTACGGCCTGGAGATCCAGGGCGTCGGCCGGGCCGAGCGGCACCGCCGGGCCGGCGAGATGCTGAGCCTGGTCGGGCTGGACGGCTACGCGGACAGCTACCCCGACCAGCTCTCCGGCGGCATGCAGCAGCGCGTGGGCCTGGCCCGCGCGCTCGCGGCCGACCCCGGCGTGCTGCTGTTCGACGAGCCGTTCAGCGCGCTCGACCCGCTGATCCGGCGGGACATGCAGGCCGAGGTGACCCGCCTGCACGCCGAGGTCGGCAAGACCATGCTCTTCATCACGCACGACCTCTCCGAGGCGCTGAAGCTCGGCGACCGGATCGCGGTTCTCCGCGACGGCGCGCTGGTGCAGGTCGGCACGCCGGAGGAACTGGTCGGGGCGCCCGCGGACGACTACGTGACCGACTTCGTCCGCGACGTGCCCCGCGCGGACGTACTCACCTGCCGCTGGATCACCCGCCTGCCCACCGCGTCCGACCCGCTGGACGGCCCACCGGTCAGCGCCACGACCGTGATCAGGAACGCGGTGGAGACCGTGCTGCGCGCAGACCGGCCGATCCGGGTGATGGACGGCGACACACTCCTCGGCGTGATCGACCGCGACGCCGTGCTGCCGGTCCTGACCGGCGCCGGCCCGGCCGGTCGCGGCGCATCCACCGCCGGGACCGGCACGCCGCGGTCCACCGGCGCCGGAGCCATCGGGGCCGGCGGTGCGCGGGCCGGGGATGCTCCGGCGGAGGTGCGGGCGTGACCGCGGCGACGGCCGCGCTGCGGGGCGGGTGGCGGCCCGGGCGGGGGACGCTGGTGGCCGTGCTGGTCGTCGTGGTGGCCGGCGGATATCTGCTGCTGCGCGGCCGGGCGACGCTGCCGCACGACAACGACGCGGCCGCATTCCGGATGTTCACCGATCTGCGCGACTGGGTGGACGCGAACCGGGACGTCAACCCGGTCTTCCTGTTCGTGGTCAACTACCTGCGGCTGGGCGTGGCGCTGCTGGTCGGCAGCGTGCAGGCGCTGCTCTCCGGGCTCGGCTGGGCCGGGCTGACGGTGACCGCCGGTGCGCTCGCCGCGGTGCTGGCGGGGTGGCGGATCGCGGTGCTGACCGTGGCCGGGTTCCTCTCGTTCGGCGTGCTCGGGCTGTGGGCGGCCAGCGTCGACACGCTGGCGCTGACCGTCTCGGCCGTGCTGCTGGCGGTGGCGATCGGGCTGCCGCTCGGCGTGCTGGCCGCGCGCAGCGACCGGGTCCGGGCCGTGCTCGACCCGGTGCTGGACGTCATGCAGATCATGCCGGCGTTCGCCTATCTGGCGCCGATGACGCTGCTGTTCCTGATCGGCGAGCCGGCGTCCGTGCTGGCCACGCTGATCTACGCGATCCCGCCCGCGATCCGGATCAGCGCGCTCGGCATCCGCGGCGTCTCCGCGACCACGGTCGAGGCGGCCACGTCCGCCGGCGCGACGCGCCGGCAGCTGCTGTGCGGCGTGCGGCTGCCGATGGCCCGGCGAGCGATCGTGCTCGCGGTCAACCAGACGATCATGATGGCGCTCTCCATGGTGGTGATCACCGCGCTGATCGACGCGCCGGGCCTGGGCCAGGTGATCATCCGCGCGCTGGAGCGGGTCAACGTCGGCCTGGCGTTCGACGCGGGCGTCGCGATCGTGGTGATGGCGATCGTGCTGGACCGCCTCACCTCCCGCGCGGCCGACCGCGCCGACCGCACCACCCACCACCCACCGTCCGGCGCGGATGCCGCGCGCCGCCCACCGTCCGGCGCGGAGGCGACCGGCCAGGTGCCCGGTGACGCGGGTGCCGGCACGCGGTGGCCGCGGCTGTGGCGGCGGCCGTGGCCGGCGGGCGTGCGGCGCCGGCTGTCGTGGGCCGGTGCGGTGCTGGCCGTGGTGGTGGGTGCGCTGGTCAACGGTGGGCCGGAGTTTCCCGAGGCGGTGCGGTGGTCGTTCGCGCCGGTGGTGAACGACGTGGTGCGCTGGATCGAGCTGACGCTGTACCCGGTGACCGACGCGGTCAAGAACGTGCTCACCGCCGGTGTGCTGAACCCGCTCCAGGCCGTGCTGACCACGTCGCCGTTCTGGCTCGTCCTGGCAGCCGTCCTCGGGCTCGGCGTCGTGGTCAGCGGCGTGCGCGCCGCGCTGGCCGGTGCCGGCGCGCTGGCCGGGATCGCGGCGCTCGGGCTCTGGCAGCACGCGATGGAGACGCTCGCGACGGTCCTGCTGGCCACCGTGCTGACGCTGCTGGCCGGCGTCGCACTCGGCGTCCTCACCGCGGGATCGGATCTGGCCAGCCGAGGCCTGCGGCCGGTGCTGGACGCGGCGCAGACCATGCCGTCGTTCGTCTACCTGCTGCCCGCGGTCGCGCTGTTCGGCGCGAGCCGGTTCACCGCGATCGCGGCCTCGGTGATCTACGCGGTGCCGCCGGTGGCCCGGCTGGTCGAGCGCGGGCTCCGGGACGTGCCGGGCACCGTGGTCGAGGCCGCGCTGTCGGCCGGCTCCACCCGTACCCAGCTGTTGTGGAAGGTGCGGTTGCCGGTGGCCCGCCCGGCCCTCCTGCTGGCCGCGAACCAGGGGATCGTGATGGTCCTCGCCATGGTGGTGGTCGGCGGCCTGGTCGGCGCCGGCGCGCTCGGATACGACGTGGTCGCGGGCTTCGCACAGCGCTCCGACTTCGGCCGGGGTTTCGCGGCCGGGCTGGCGATCGTGCTGCTCGGCGTGCTCCTCGACCGCCTCACCCAAGGGGCCGGCACAGAGAGGAAATCCGCATGAAGAGGTATACGGCGGCACTGCTCACGCTCACGCTCGCTGGATGTGGCGGCGTCACATCGGGCGCCGGTGACGATCCGGACAAGGGGCCGGTGAACATCGCGATCAACGCCTGGGTCGGTTACGAGGCGAACGCCGCGGTGATCAAGCACCTGCTCGAGGAGGAGATGGGCTACCAGGTCGAGGAGAAGACCCTCAAGGAGGAGGTCGCCTGGCAGGGTTTCGAGACCGGCGAGGTGGACGTGATCGTGGAGAACTGGGGCCACGAGGACCTGAAGAAGACCTACATCGAGGAGAAGAAGGTCGCGGTCGAGGTCGGGCCGACCGGCAACCAGGGCGTGATCGGCTGGTACGTCCCGCAGTGGATGGCCGAGCAGTACCCGGACATCACGGACTGGAACAACCTGAACAAGTACGCGGACCTGTTCAAGACGTCCGAGTCCGGCGACAAGGGCCAGCTGCTGGACGGCGACCCGTCGTTCGTCACGAACGACGAGGCGCTGGTCACGAACCTCAAGCTGGACTACAAGGTGGTCTACTCCGGCAGCGAGGCCGCGCTGATCAAGGCGGCGCAGGCGGCCACGGCGCAACGGAAGCCGCTGCTGTTCTACTTCTACGAGCCGCAGTGGCTGTTCTCCCAGGAGTCGTACGTGCGGGTGAAGCTGCCGGCCTGGACCGAGGGCTGCGACGCGGACCCGGCCAAGGTCGCCTGCGACTACCCGGACTACGTGCTCGACAAGATCGCGTCGAAGAAGTTCCAGGACACCGGCGGCGACGCGTACACGCTGGTCAAGAACTTCTCCTGGACGAACGAGGACCAGAACCTGGTCGCGGACTACATCACGAACCAGGGGATGAGCGCGGACGACGCGGCCGCGAAGTGGGTCGCCGAGCACGAGTCGGTCTGGAAGCCGTGGATCCCGGCCGCATGAGCACGCCGCGGGTGGTGATCATCGGGGCCGGGATCGTCGGCTGCGCGCTGGCCGAGGAGCTGACCCGGCGCGGCTGGACGGACGTGACCGTGCTGGAGCGCGGCCCGCTGTTCGCGGCCGGTGGCTCCAGCTCGCACGCGCCCGGTCTGGTCTTCCAGACGAACCCGTCGCGGACGATGGCCGCGCTGGCGGCGTACACGGTCCGCAAATATTCGGATCTGGGGGTTTTCGACCGCGTCGGCGGGCTGGAGGTGGCCACCACGCCGGAACGCCTGGGGGAGATCCGGCGCCGGCACGGCTTCGCCACCGCGTGCGGCATCGAGGCGCAGCTGGTCACGGGCGAGCGTGCGGCGGACCTGTTCCCGCCGCTCGACCGGGAGACGGTGCTGGGTGCGCTGCACACGCCCGGCGACGGCCTGGTGCACGCGGTCGCGGCCGGCGAGGCGCAGGCCCGGCTGGCCGTCGACCGCGGCGCCCGGTTCGTACCCCGGCAGCGGGTTGTCGCCATTGATCAGGCGGGTGGCCGGGTGACCGGGGTGCGCACCGAGGACGGCACCGCGTGGCCGGCCGACGTCGTGGTCTCCTGCGCCGGTTTCTGGGGACCGGCGATCGGAGCGCTGGCTGGTCAGCCGGTCCCGCTGCTGCCGATGGCCCACCAGTACGCGCGGACCGGGCCGCTCCACCTGGAGGGCCGCCTGCCGATTCTCCGGCATCAGGATCGGGACCTTTACGTCCGCGGGTACGACGACCACCTCGGGATCGGCTCGTACAGCCATCGCCCGATGCCGGTCACGCTCGCGCAGACCGAGACCACGACCGGGCCGATGCCGTCGATGCTGCCGTTCACGCCGGACGACTTCGCACCCGCGTTCGCCGACGCCCGGGCGCTGCTGCCGGGACTGCCCGGCATCGCGCACGGCTTCAACGGCGTCTTCTCGTTCACCGCGGACGGCTTCCCGCTGCTCGGCGAGTCCCGGGAGCTGCGCGGGTTCTGGCTGGCCGAGGCGATCTGGGTGACCCACTCGGCCGGTGCGGCCCGCGCGGTCGCGGAGTGGCTGGTCGACGGCCGGCCCGGTGTGGACCTGCACGAGGCAGACCTGCAACGCTTCGAGGAGCCGCAGCTCGCGCCGGACTTCGTGGCCGAGCGCAGCGCCCGCAGCTTCGTCGAGGTGTACGACGTCATCCACCCGCTCGACCCGCCCGCGGTCGCCCGCCCGCTCCGGGTCAGCCCGTTCCACCAGCGGCAACGCGAGCTGGGCGCGGTGTTCGGCGAGGCGTCCGGCTGGGAGCGCCCGCTCTGGTACGAGGCGAACGCCGGCCTGCCTCGCCCGGAGCTGCCGGCGCGCGACGAGTGGTCCGCGCGGTTCTGGTCGCCGATCGCGGCCGGTGAGGCGCGCGCGGCCCGGGAGGGCGTGGCGCTGTTCGACATGACCTCGCTGAAGCGGCTCGCGGTCACCGGCCCCGGCGCCGCCGCCTACCTCAACGCGATGACCAGCAACGACGTGGACCGGCCGGTCGGCACGGTCACGTACACGCTGCTGCTGGACACGGCCGGTGGCATCCGCAGCGACCTGACCGTGGCGCGGCTGGCCGAGGACCGGTTCCAGGTCGGCGCGAACGGCAACCTGGACCTCGACCACCTGGCCCGGCACGCGCCGCCGGGCGTGCAGGTGGCCGACCTCACGCCCGGCACCTGCTGCCTGGGCCTGTGGGGACCGCGGGCGCGCGAGCTGGCCGCCTCGATCACCGGCGACGACCTGGGCTTCGGCTACTTCCGGGCGCGGCGTGCGCACCTGGGCGGGGTGCCGGTCACGATGCTGCGCGTCTCCTACGTCGGCGAGCCGGGCTGGGAGCTCTACACCGGCGCGGACCTCGGGCTGCGGCTGTGGGACGTGCTGTGGCGGGCCGGCGTGCGGTACGGGCTGGTCGCGGCCGGGCGCAGCGCGTTCACCAGCCTGCGCCTGGAGAAGGGCTACCGGGCGTGGGGCGTGGACATGACCACCGAGCACGATCCGTACGAGGCCGGGCTCGGTTTCGCGGTCAAACCCGGCGACTATGTCGGCCATGCCGCGATAAGCGGCAAGAAGGCGCCGGTACGGCGGCTGACCTGCCTGCTGATCGACGGCGACCAGGTCGTGATGGGCAAGGAGCCGGTGCTCGCGGGCGGTGCCGTCGCCGGCTACGTGACCAGCGCGGCCTGGGGCTACACGATCGGCCGGTCGATCGCCTACGCCTGGCTGCCCACCGCACTGGCCGCGCCCGGCACGCCCGTGGAGATCGGCTACTTCGGCACCCGGGTGCCGGCCACGGTCACGGCCGAACCACTCTTCGACCCGAAGGGTTCCCGTCTCCGGGACTGATCGATGGGAGGACGTGCCATGCCGGCCTATGACGTGATCGTGCTTGGCCTCGGTGGAATGGGGAGTGCCGCGGCGTACCACCTGGCCGCGCGCGGCCAGCGGGTACTCGGGCTGGAACGGTTCGGCCCGGCGCACGACCAGGGGGCCAGCCACGGTGGCTCCCGGATCACCCGGCAGTCGTACTTCGAGGACCCGGCGTACGTACCGTTGCTGCTCAGGGCCTATGAACTGTGGGACCGGCTGGCGGCGGACTCCGGTGCGGACGTGATGACGCTGTGCGGTGGCCTGATGATCGGCCCGGCGGGCAGCCGCACCGTGGCCGGGTCGCGGCGCAGCGCGGAGCAGTGGGGCCTGCCGCACGAGATGCTGGACGCGGCCGAGCTGCGCCGCCGCTTCCCGACGCTGCACCCGCGGCCGGACGACGTGGCGCTGTTCGAGGCCAAGGCCGGGCTGGTCCGGCCGGAGGCGACGGTCGCCGCTCACCTTCGGCTCGCCGCGGCGGCCGGCGCGGAGCTGCGCTTCGGCGAGCCCGCGGTCGAGTGGAAGGCCACCGCGAGCGGCGTCGAGGTGACCACGGAGTCCGGCGTCCACTCGGCCGGGCACCTGGTGGTGGCGCCCGGCGCGTGGGCGCCGCGCATGCTCGCCGATCTGGGCGTGCCGCTGGTGGTGGAACGGCAGGTGCAGTACTGGTTCGCGCCGCGCGCACCGATCGCGGACTTCGCGCCGGACCGGCACCCGATCTGGATCTGGGAGGACCCGGACGGCACCCAGATCTACGGCTTCCCGGCGCTGGACGGGCCGGACGGCGGCGTGAAGGTCGCGTTCTTCCGCCGCGGCGTGGTCTGCACGCCGGAGACGATCGACCGGGACGTGCACCCGGCCGAGATCGAGGCGATCGGCGCGCACCTCGGCCGGGTGCTGCCCGGCGCGGCCGGGTCGTTCCTGCGCGCGAAGACCTGTATGTACACGAACACGCCGGACGAGCACTTCGTGATCGCGGCGCACCCGGAACACGCGACCGTCACGGTGGCGTGCGGGTTCTCCGGCCACGGCTTCAAGTTCGTGCCGGTGGTCGGCGAGATCCTGGCCGACCTGGCCACCACCGGCGGCACCGCGCACCCGATCGCGCTGTTCGACCCGAAGCGGAGCTTCTGATGAGCGGGCCGGCCAGCCTTCGGCCGACGCTGCCCGGGCGGCTCTACGCGGATCCGGAGATCTTCGCCCGGGAGCAGCGGGACGTCTTCGAGGCGATGTGGTTCTGCGCGGTGCGGTCCGCCGACGTCGACCGGCCCGGCCGGTTCCGGACGGTGACCGTGGGCCGGGAGAGCGTGCTGGTCACCCGGGACCGGGACGGTGTGGCGCGCGCGTTCCTGAACGTGTGCCGGCACCGCGGCGCGACGCTGTGCACGGACGAGTCCGGCGAGGTGAAACGGACGTTCCGGTGCCCGTACCACGCCTGGTCCTATGATCTTGACGGCCGCCTCGCGGCCGCGCCCAACCTGGCGCGGATGCCGGACGTGGACCGCACGGAGTACGGGCTGGTCCCGGTCGCGGTCCGGGAGTGGCTCGGGTACGTCTGGGTGTGCCTGGCCGGCGAGCCGCCGTCGTTCGAGGAGGACGTGGTCGGCGCGTGCACCGAGCGGCTCGGCGACGCAGAGAAGATCGGCAACTACCAGATCGCGGACCTCGCGGTCGGCCGCCGGATCCGCTACGACGTACGCGCGAACTGGAAGTTGATCATCGAGAACTTCATGGAGTGCTACCACTGCGCGACCATCCACCCGGAGCTGGTCGACGTGCTGCCGGAGTTCTCCCGGGGGTACGCCGCGCAGTCCTCGGTCGGGCACGGCGCCGAGTTCGGCCCGCGGATCGAGGGCTTCACGGTCGACGGCAGCGCCGGGCTGGACCGGATCCCGACGGTGGACGAGGACCAGGACCGGCGGTATTTCGCGATTACCGTCAAACCGCAGGTGTTCATCAACCTGGTGCCGGATCATGTAATCCTGCACCGGATGTTCCCGCTCGCCGTGGACCGGACGATCGTCGAGTGCGACTGGCTCTACCTGCCGCGGGTGGTGGCGGAGGGCCGGGACGTGAGCCGCTCGGTGGAGCTGTTCGACCGGGTCAACCGGCAGGACTTCGACGCGTGCGAGCGGTGCCAGCCGGCCATGTCGTCCCGCGCGTACGCCCGGGGCGGCGTGCTCGTGCCGAGCGAGCACCACATCACGGAGTTCCACGAGTGGGTGGAGCGCCGGCTCACCGGTGGTTCCGGGGCGCACTGACGTAATCGCCTAAGAGATGCGCGATTCCGGTCGAACTGCAACCCAGGCCACCTAGACCGCCACAGCTGATGCGGCCCGGTCACTGACCGGGAGGGGCCGATGTCCGCATCTGCTATTTGGAGGTCGGTGTTGAGTGCAGCCGTGCACCGCAAGTCGCGGCTGAGCGGGATCCTGAGGCTTGGGCGCGGATCGGGCGCTACCACGTCGGGGCGGAAGCCCCGGCAGGGCCGCCCGATCCGCCAGCGCCTGGCCGCTCTACTGGCGGTCCCGCTCGCCGCTGTTCTTGCTCTTCTGAGTCTCGTCGTGCTGGTCCTGGTCGTGGCGTTCAACAACGCCCGGGCCACCACCCACGACATCACGCTCGCGCTCAGCGTGCAACGCCTGGTCCAGGCGCTGCAGGACGAGCGCGGCGCCACCGCCGGTCTGCTCACCGGTAACGAGCTGGTCGCCGCCCGGCTGGACGAGTCCCGCCAGGCCGTCGACCAGCAGCGGCAGGCCGTCGCCGGCCTGATCACCGGGGACGACGACGCGGGCCACGAGCTCGACGCGCGGACCCAGTCCACGCTGAACTCGCTGGACGCGCTGGCGAACTTCCGCGGTCAGGTCGACCAGCGTGCCGTCAGCCTGAACAGCTCGGTCGTGTTCTTCACGGACCGGATCACCGCGTTCAACACCATCGACTTCGAGCTGGACCGGCTCGACGACCAGGCGCTGCGCCGGATGGTGACCGTGCTGGAGTCGCTGAACACCGTCAAGGAGGGCGCCTCGCTGGAGAGCGTCCGCCTGAACGAGGTGTTCCTGCGCGGCACGTTCGAGGTGGACGGCGTGAACCAGTACGTCGACTACGCCGGTTTCATCGCGACGCAGGACGCGGCGTTCACCGCGTTCGCCGGCGCCGCGACCCAGGCGCAGCGCGACGAGTTCGCCCGCGTGCTGGACACCGGCTCGGCCCGTACCGTGGATCGCTTCCGGGAGATCGCGGACGAGTCCGCGGACGGCCGGGAGATCTTCGCGGACACCGGGCTCTACTCGAACGCGATGATCCAGTACCTGAACGGCGTCACGGGTCTCCAGGAGACCGTCGCCGACCAGATCAAGGATCGGGCCTCCCAGCTCCAGACGGACGCGCTCAACGCGATCCTGATCCTGGTCGTCATCGTGGCCGCCTCCATCGCGGCCGCGGTCGTGCTGCTCTTCTACGCGTCCCGGTCGATCACCCGGCCGCTGGCGGCGCTGTCCGCCGAGGCCGACCACATCGCCGAGGTGCGGCTGCCGCAGGCGGTGGCGCTCGCCCAGGAGCTGTCGCCGGACGAGGAGCGGCCGAAGCTGACCCCGATCCGCCTGGCTCGCGGCGCGTCCGCCGAGATGCAGGCCGTGGCCGACGCGTTCGACCACATCCAGGCCACCGCGTACGCGCTCGCCACCGAGCAGGCGCTGCTACGGAAGTCGACCACCGAGTCGCTGGCCAACCTCGGCCGCCGCAACCAGAACCTGCTCCGCCGCCAGCTGGGCTTCATCACCACGCTGGAGCGGGAGGAGACGGACCCGTCCGCGCTCGCCAACCTGTTCGAGCTGGACCACCTGGCCACCCGTATGCGACGGAACGCGGAGAGCCTCCTGGTGCTCGTCGGCTCGCAGAGCCAGCGGCAGTGGTCGGCACCGCTCCCGATCGCGGACGTGATCCGGGCCGCGGTCTCCGAGGTCGAGGAGTACCGCCGGGTGTCGTTCCGCCGGATCGACGAGGCGAACATCACCGGTGCCGTGGTCAGCGGCGTGGCGCACCTGCTCGCCGAACTGATCGAGAACGGCCTGACGTTCTCCCCGCCGGACTCGGACGTGGAGATCCAGGGCCGCCGCGTCGGCGACCAGTACCTGATCGCGATCGTGGACCAGGGCGTCGGCATGAACGACGTCGAGATCGAGGCCGCGAACGCGCGTCTGCGCGGTGAGGGCGACTTCATCACGGCGCCGGCTCGCTACCTCGGCCACTACGTGGTCGGTCAGCTGGCGCGGGACATGGGCGCGGAGGTGAAGCTGGCGTCCTCGCCGGTCACCGGCGTCACCGCCCGCGTGCTGCTGCCCGCGTCGGTGATGGCGAACTCGTCGTCGCCGGCCGTGATCCGGGACGGCGAGATCGTCGACGAGCGTCCGGCCATGCCGGTCATCCCGCCCGCGCCGTTCACCCCGGTGATGGCGGCGCCCCCGGCTCCGCCGGCCCCGCCCGCGCCCCCGGCTCCGGAGGTCGCCCGGCCTCTGGTCAGCTCCGGCGCGCCGACCCAGGCACCGGACGCGCCGTACCTGGCGATCGGTGGCCGGGTCAAGCCGGGGGTGGTCGAGTACCTGACGGTGCCGCCGTCGCCCGAGGTGGTGGCCGCGGAGGCCGCCGCCGAGGCGGTCGCGGAGCAGGTCTCGCCGCGTCCCCGGACGATCGAGACCGGGGAGGTCGAGCGCACCCGCAACGGGCTGCGCAAGCGGGCCCCGCGGACCAGCCGGCCGGAGGCCGAGGCCGCACCGGCGCCGAGCGCGCCGGAGACCCGGGCCGCGATGGTCGACTCCTCGCCGGCCGAGGTGCGCAACCGGCTCACGGCGCTGCGCGCGGGCATGCAGCGCGCCAACACCGATGTTCGATCCAACCCGTACGGCACCGAAGACGGAGGTACCAGCGCATGAGCGTCGACACTCAGACGGATCGGCACCAGTTCAACTGGCTGCTCGGCAACTTCGTGCACCAGACCGACGGGGTCAAGGACG
Organism: Catenuloplanes indicus; assembly: GCF_030813715.1. Taxonomy (NCBI): domain Bacteria; kingdom Bacillati; phylum Actinomycetota; class Actinomycetes; order Micromonosporales; family Micromonosporaceae; genus Catenuloplanes; species Catenuloplanes indicus. The sequence goes on along the minus strand of NZ_JAUSUZ010000001.1, from coordinate 2,617,459 downwards.
CCGTGGCGGTCTCCTCCGACGGCCTGCTCATCGCCGCCTCGGACGGACTGAACCGGACCGAGGCCGACCACCTGGCGGCGATCGTCTCCAGCATGGCCAGCCTGGCCCGCAGCGCCTCGAAGAAGTACGAGTTCGAGGGCCTGAAGCTGATCATGATCGAGATGAAGCGGGGCTTCCTGCTGGTCTCCGTCATCACCGGCGGCAGCGTGCTCGGCGTGGTCGCCACCGGCGACAGCGATCTCGGCCTGATCGGGTACGAGATCTCCACGCTGACCGAGCGGTTCGGATCGCTGCTCACGCCGGCGCTGATCGCGGAGTCCCGACGTCACCTGGGCCTGTGAGCACCGACCCCGAGTCCGGTCTGCGGATGCCGGATCCGCGGATGTTCCCGAAATGGCAGCCGGAGACGCGGCCGGACCGGGAGCGGACGGACGAGCACGTCGGCGGACACCGTGCCCCGAGCGGGTCCTCCTCCGAGGGGGAGGACCCGGTCGTCCGGCCGTTCCTGGTCACCGGTGGCCGGACCCGGCCGCTGGCCGACAACATCCGCATCGAGACGCTGTTCTTCGCACAGCCGGCCGCGCTCTCCGCGCCGCTGCGCTTCGAAGCGGAGCGGATCGTGCAGCTCTGCCAGGCGCCGATGTCCCTCGCGGACCTCGCCGCCGCGCTGCGCACGCCCCTCGGCGTGACGCGGGTGCTGGTCGGGGACCTGATAGCCGAGAAGTACCTACAGGTGTCCGAACAGACGAACGAGCTTTCCATCGAACTGATCGAGAGGATTCGGGATCGTGTACGCGCCCTCTAGCCGCCCAGCACCGATTTCGGTGAAAATCGTGGTGAGCGGTGGGTTCGGCGTCGGAAAGACCACTTTCGTGAGTGCGATTTCCGAGATCGAGCCTCTGGTCACCGAAGCCGAGATGACCGAACGGTCCATCGGCATCGACGACACGTCGCAGGTAGCCGCCAAGACCACCACCACGGTGGCGCTGGACTTCGGCCGCATCACCCTCGACGAGTCCCTGGTCCTGTACCTGTTCGGCACGCCCGGACAGGACCGGTTCGCGTTCCTCTGGGACGACCTGGTCGACGGCGCGCTCGGCGCCGTGGTGCTGGTCGACACGCGCCGGATCGAGGACTGCTTCCCCGCGCTGGACTACTTCGAGGAACACAACATCCCGTTCCTGCTCGGGGTGAACGTGTTCGACTCGATCAACCGGTTCGACCTCCAGGAGGTCCGGGAGGCGCTCGGCGTCGCGGACTACGTGCCGGTCGTCGAGTGCGACGCCCGGAACCGCGAGTCGGTCAAGAGCATCCTGGTGTCGCTGATCGAGCAGGTCCTCGCGGCCCGGCTCGGCCACGGCCGGGCGATGGCGACCCGGTAACGGGTGTCTCCCCTCGGAGGCCGGCGTGCGTACGCGCGCCGGCCTCTGAACCGTTGTGCCGGTGCGTGCCGTACCTCAGGTCGAACGGGGTTCTTCACGGACGACCATCTGGGGGCGGCATGCGGGCACGGCGGTTGACGGCGTTGGTCATGGGAGCCGCGCTGCTGGCGCTGAGCGCGTGCGTGTCACCACCGGAGTCCTGGGTCGAGGCCGCCGCGCCGTCGGCCCCTCCGCCGGCCGCGCCCCCGGTGGTGGCGACCTCGGAGAGTCCCGAGCCCTCCGGCCCGGTGCCGGATCTGCTCAAGTTCACCGGCACCACGCTGGACGGGAAGTCCTTCGACGGTACGACGCTGGCGCACCGGCCGGCCGTGCTGTGGTTCTGGGCGCCGTGGTGCGCCACCTGCGCCAGCCAGGGCTGGACCGTCGCCAAGGAGGCGCCGCGGTACGCGGGCCGGGTGCCGATCATCGGCGTGGCCGGGCTCAGCACGGACACCGCGGCGATGAACAAGTTCGTCGCGGACTACGAGGTCGGCGGCGTGCCGCAGATCAACGACGGCGCCGGTGAGCTGTGGACCCGGTTCGAGGTCACCCGGCAGTCCTACTACGTGATGCTGGACGCGAGCGGCACGGTCGTGCACAAGGGCTGGCTCGACGATCAGGACCTGGTCAGCTGGCTCGACCGGCTGGCGGCCTGAACCCGTGCTGCTCTACGCGCTCACCGCGGGCATGCTGGCCGCGCTCAACCCGTGCGGCTTCGCGATGCTGCCCGCGTACCTGTCCGTGCTGGTCGCCGCGGACGCACCCGGCGGGCGCTGGGCCCCGGTGGGGCGCGCGCTCACCTCCGCGCTCGCGATGACCGCCGGCTTCGTGGCCGTCTTCGGCACGCTCGGGTTCGTGCTCGCGCCCGTGATGACCTGGCTGCAACCCCGGCTGCCGTGGCTCACGCTCGCGTCCGGGATCGTGCTGGCCGCGCTCGGCGTGCTGCTCGCGACCGGCCGCCGGCTGCCCGCGCTGCCGCCGGTCCGGCGCGCGCCCGCGCTCACCCGGTCGGTGCCGTCCATGGCGCTGTTCGGCGTCGCGTACGCGCTCGCGTCGGTGAGCTGCACGATCGCGCCGTTCCTGGCGATCGTGGGGGCGTCCGCGAACGGTGACCCGCTCGCGCTGTTCGGCGCGTACGCGGCCGGGATGGGCCTGGTCGTCGGCGTGACCGCGCTCGCGGTGGCGCTGGTCCGCACGTCGCTGCTGTCCCGGGTGCGCCGGGTGAGCGCGATCGCGCCGCGGGCCGGGGGCGTGCTGCTCGCGGCCGCCGGGCTCTACGTCACCTACTACGGCTGGTATGAGCTGCGCGTCCAGTACGACGCCCGGTGGGCCGGCGCGGACCCGGTGGTGGAGGCCGCGCTCGGCGTGCAGGAGACGCTGGTGTCCGGCGTGGAGCGGCTCGGTGTGCTTCCGCTCACAGTCGTCTTCGGCGTGTTGTTGCTTCTCCTGCTGGTCGCCGGGTTGATCCGGCGCACCCGGCTCAACGCTGAGTAAGGTGAACTCGACCGCGCTGTGATAGGACGAAGGAAATCGATGTTTCCGGGAGTTTCCGTGCCACAGGGCGTCGCCTTCGACATTCCGTACCCGGCAGCCGTGCTCACGGCCGCGGAGATCGACAAGGCCGCCGACGCCACCCTCGACTGGGCGTGCGACCTCGGCCTGGTCCGTAGCGCCGCGGCCGCGGAGCGGCTCACCGGCTGGCGGCTGACCGAGCTGGCCGCCCGCTTCAACCCGGCCGCGCGCGGCGACGACCTGCTGCTCGCCGCGAACCTGCAGTGCTTCCTGTTCCTCTTCGACGACCAGTTCGACGACGCGCCCGGCGGGCCGCGCGCGGCCGCGGTCGCCGCCGCCCGGGAACTGCTGCGGCTGCTGCACGAACCGCCCGGCACCCGGCCGCGGCACGACGTGCCGGCCACCCGGGCCTGGGTGGACGTGTGGGCGCGCGGCTGCGCCGGGATGACCGCGGCGTGGCGGGCCCGGGCCGCGCAGGACTGGGCCGGATACCTGGCCGGGGTGCTGGTCGAGGCGCAGCCGCCGGTGCTCGCGCCGCCCACCACGGTCGCGGAGCACCTGAGCCTGCGGCGGCCCACCGTGGGCGCGTACCCGGTGCTCGACCTGGCCGAGCGGGTGCAGGGCTGCGAACTGCCGGACGTCGTGTTCCACACGCCGCTGCTGCACCGGCTGCGCACGATCGCCGCGGACGTCGCCGGCCTCTGCAACGACGTCGCCTCGGTGGAGAAGGAGGCACGCCGCGGCACCCGGCGCAACGCGGTGCTGGTGCTCGAGGACACCGCGGGCCTGCACCGGTCCGCCGCGGTCGGCGAGACGGTCGCGCTGGTCCACGCCATGATCGCGGAGCTGGACGGCCTGGAGCGGCTGCTGCCGGACGCGGCGGCCGCGATCGGGCTGACCGCGGCCGAGCGCGCCACGGTCGACCGCTACGTCCGGCTTGCGCTGCACACGCTGATCCGCGGCAACTACGACTGGCAGCGGCACACCGCCCGCTACCACCCGTCGGCCCCGCCGCTCTCGGCCGCGGAACTGGTCTAGCGCCTGTGCCGCTGCTCACTCCGGAATATTCCTCAGGAGCAACCCGGCGGCACCGATCGTCGGCGCGTGAACCCTATGCCGTCGATCACCCAGCGCGTGCACGTCGGCCGTCAGCCGATCTTCGATTCGCGCGGCACGGTCGTGGCGTATGAGCTGCTGTTCCGCGGCAGCATGGAGGCGGTGCACGCGTCCGCCCGGGACGCATACGCCACCAGTCAGGTGATTCTCAACGTGTTCACCGAGTTCGGCATCGCGGAGGTGGCCGGCGACCGGCTCTGCTTCATCAACCTGACCCGCGAGTTCATCGTCGGCCGGGTGCCGCTGCCGTTCGGGCCGGAGAACGTGGTGCTGGAGATCCTGGAGACGGTCGACCCGGACGACGAGGTGGTGGCCGGCGTGACCGCGCTGGTCGAGGCCGGCTACAAGATCGCGCTGGACGACTACGTGCACGGCTCCGGGCACGAGCGCCTGCTGCCGCTCGCGTCCTACCTGAAGCTCGACATGCTGGACAGCGATGTCGTCCGGTTCGACGAGGTGGCCGAGGTCTGCCGGGAGTACCCGGGCATCCAGATCGTGGCCGAGCGCCTGGAGACCGCGGAGCACATCGCGCTGGCCGACCGGTACGGCTTCGAGCTGCGCCAGGGCTACGCGCTGAGCCGCCCCCGGGTGATGACCGCGACCAGTCTGTCCCCGTCCCGGCTGGTCCGGCTGCAGCTGGTGCCCGCGATCGGGGCGGCGGACATGGACCGGGTGATCAGCACGATCGTCAGCGACCCGGCGCTGGCGCTGCGCGTGCTGCGGGCCAGCAACTCCGCGGCCGCCGGTGCGGCGTACAAGGTCTCCTCGGTCCGCCAGGCCGTGGTGCTGCTCGGCCTCACCCAGATCCGCCAGTGGGCGATGATCATGGCGCTCGGCGACGCGGTCGAGGCCACCGACGAGCAGCTCACCACCGCGCTGCTGCGTGCCCGATTCTGCGAGAGCCTGGCCGAGGGCATGCGTGCCGCACCGGACGCCGCGTTCACCGCCGGCCTGATCAGCGGCGTCGCCGAGGTCCTCAGCCTCACCCCCGCCATGCTCGCCGATCGCCTCCCGCTCGCCGACGACGTGGCCAACGCGCTCATCGACGGCACCGGCGCCCTCGGCGACGTCCTCCGCACCGTCGACGCGTTCTCCCGCGGCGACCTGGACGCGGTCGCCCCCTCCGCCCACGGCACCGACCTGGTCCGCGCCTACGTAAACGGCTGGCGCTGGTCGGCTCGCATGGTCGCGGCCACCAAGGTGCCCGCCTGACGCAGTGTCGTTGATCGGCTACTCTTTATCGAACTTCTCCGATACGTTTCGCTGCGGGGTGAGCGGCCGGCACACGGCCGCTGACGGGGGCCTCCGGGCGCTTCGTCCTGCCCTCCCACCGTTACGGAGGAGGAAGTCGCACCATGAACCTCACTCACCGCGCACGGCTGGCGCTGACCGGCGCCGCGATCGGCGGGATGCTGCTGGTCACGGCCGCGCCCGTCACCGCAGCCGAGAAGGATCCCAGCACACCGGTCTCCAGCGACGGCACCACCGTGAGCGCGGCCGCGCTCGACGCGATGCCGGACGTGACGATGGTCCCGGCGACCCGAGGCACCGGCGTGACCGGCTCGGACGGCGCATCGCACACCGCGGACCTCTCCGGCCGGCCGGAGAACCTGATGGGCGCGCAGAGCGTCATCGGCACGGACGACCGCATCCGCGAGACGGACACCACCTGGTGGCCGGCGAGCGCCACGGTCCAGCTCACCCGGGTCGCGAACGGCGCGACGATCTTCTACTGCACCGGCTGGCTGATCGGCCCGAACACGGTGATCACCGCGGGCCACTGCGTCTTCAGCCACGACAACGGTGGCTGGCGGACCGGGCAGGGCGTCCGCGCCTGGCCGGGCCGCAACGGCACCGCCGCGCCGTACGGCTCGTGCGCGTCGATCAGCATGCACTCGGTCAACGGCTGGATCAACGACCGGAACTCGCAGTACGACTACGGCGCGATCAAGCTGGACTGCACGGTCGGCAACACGGTGGGCACGTATGGGTTCCGCTGGCAGAGCGCGAGCCTGAACGGCACCGGCACGTCGACCCGCGGATACCCCGGGGACAAGCCGGACGGTGAGCAGTGGGCCAGCTACGACCAGATCCGGGTGAGCCAGGACCGGGAGCTGTTCTACCACAACGACACCGTGGGCGGGCAGAGCGGCAGCCCGATCTACACGTATCGTGACGACTGCGGCCCGTGCGGGCTGGCCGTCCACGCGTACGGGCTGCGGACCGGCGGCTCGCCGCCGTTCTCCAACCACAACCGCGGCACCCGCATCACCGAGGCCGTGTTCACCAACTTCCAGTACTGGAACGGTCTGTAGGGACCGGCGACCGTGGCGTCCTGGACCGCGGGTTCCATCATGGAGGGACGATGCGCCACGGAATAGTGATCATCCTGATGACGGCACTGCTCACGGCCGGGTGCGGCGGCGATGCCGCACCCGGCTCCGGGCCGGACACGCCGGTGGACAGCTCGATGACGCCGCCGCCCGCGAACGCCGGCGACACCGGCGTCGTGGCCGGGACGGTCACCACCGCCGACGGCACCCCACTGGCCGGCGCCGCCCTGCTGCCGCGCGCGCTGGACGTCCCCGGCGGCGCGGACATCCGCGAGGAGGTGATCGCCACCGACGGCACTGGGGCATACCGCTGGCCCGGCCTCAGCCCGGGCCGCTACGAGTTCCGCGTCCGGTACGGGGCCAGCCTGGTCGGCGAGCCTTCGGAGGCGACCGTCGAAGCCGGCCAGACCACCATTCTGGACTTCGTGCTCCCGCTCTGAGCGTCGTCGGCCATGACCGATTCGGGCTCTCAGTCGCTGTACTGCTTCAGAAGGGCACTGAGTTTTCGCAGCTTGGCCATCGCGTCTGCCGGTAGCGGGTCCGGGTTGAAGTGCATCACCGCATTGCGGATGCGGCGAGTCGCATCGAGGTGTCTGGTGATCATCACCCGGTCGAGCGGCCAGCCGAGGCGGGACCAGACGTCGTTGTTGCTGAGAACCCGTTGGTAATCACCCATGGACATCTCGTCGAAGGAGCGGAACGTCTTGCCGCAGAGCGAGGAGACCTCGTCGACCTCCAGATTGCGTGCGATGATGCGGCGCAGCGTCTGATCCAGTTCCCCGATCTCGAAGAACGGCCCGGCCATCTGGCCGTAGGCCGAAACGACGTCCGCGGTGGTGACGATCCCCGCCACGGCGTTCTTCTCGTTCTTCACGAACACGAAGCCCAACTGCTGCAGCATCGGCAGTACGTCGATCAGTTCCTTGTCGTACCGGACCACTGGAGCTTCCTCCACGATCCCGCTGGTGAAGTGGGCAGCAGAGTTCGCATGCCGGGCTCTGGCGATGGACTCCCAGGTCACGGCGCCTCTGAGTTTGTGTGGATTGCTGAAGACCGCGAGTTGCGAGAAGTCGTTGAGCAGCATCAGTGTGATCGCCGAGTCGAAACCGGCGTCCGGGGCCACGAAGGCGACTCCGCCGAGGGCGGACGGGAGGTTGCCCACCGTCAGTCCGACATTCGTGGGTGAGAGCTCGTCGTCGGTAGGGTCCGGGTCGTCACCCCGGACCTCGGGTGCGGGTTCTTCCGGCTCGGCGGGGGCCGTGACGAGACGCACCGAGGCGTCGAGTGTGACCGCACGGAAGCTGGGAGAGGTGACCAGACCATGGTTCGCCAGGTCGGCCTCGATCCGGCTGATCTGATCGCCTCGGTCTTTGGCGCCCCAGAGCGCGAGCAGTTCGCGGACGGAGAACTCGACCGGTTGATCGGCGTCGGCCCGTTCCCTCGCCTGCCGGAGACGCTCGTGCACCCGCTGTTCCAGTTGTTTCGTCTCCAGGGCACCCGCGGTGCGAACGGCGTTGTCCAGAAACTCCTGACGCAACGCGTCGAGTGGCCTCCCGGTCTCGAGAATCGTCCACACCCGCCACCCGTCGACCGCCCGTGCGCCGGAGGCGAGACGTGCGGCCTGTGACGGCGACGGCACCTCATGACCGCCGTCGGCGAGTTTGATGCGCCCGTCCTCGGTGACCGTGGCGTCGTGCTGCGTGCCGACGCGACGACGTACGAAACGAAGTGCGGTACCCGGTGTCAGCAAGTGTGCGTCGACCAGGTCCCGGACCGTCACCCGGCGCCCGCCGTGGAGGTGCATGACTCTGGTGGGTTCCCCGATGTCGACCACGCCCGCTCCCTGGCTCAATCCCACGTCCGAAGCCCGGCGAACTTGAGCCGGGCGCCGATGGCCTGCGTCAGAATCCGATTGGTCAGTTCAGTCTTGGTGCCGGTCGTTCGCGTGCTCAGGTGCTCGGCGATGAGCTTCAAGTCGTCGACTTTCGGTTTCAGCTCGGTGAGCAGCGCCGAGCCGTCGTCGATGCTGTCCATCTGCCGAAGCCGGTTCGCTACGTCCGCATGGTCGATGTGCGGGGAGGGCGTGCCTCGCTTGGGGCCGGTCGTCTTGGGCGCGGATCTTCCCGTGGCTTTTCGGGCGGCTCTCGGCTTGGTGGCCGGCGCGGCGGGCGCGTCGACCGGCGTGGCGGTTCTGGCGATCCCGGCCGGATCGGTGAGTGACAGACCTGCGCGGCCTTCGGCGAGAGCGAGCATGTCGTCATTCGACAGCGTCGCCAGGAAGTCGGCGAAGCGACGCTGCACTTGGACGACCAGCGATGCGAGGTCGGTCATCGTTGCCCGCCCTTTTCAAGGGAGATCTGCTGCATGATTTCCTCGGCGAGGTGCCGGAACTCGGTCGCCACGTCGTCGCTCATCGGTGCGGTCAGCATCGCCGGAATGCCGCGTGCGCCGGCGTCCCCGTAATGCCGGGGGCTGTCGCGCATGACGGTGGAGAGGACGGGGAGCCCGGCGTTCGCGCGAACCTCTTCGATGTAGTTCTGCTGGGTGCCGATGGGGCGCGCTGCGTAGATCTTGACCATCGTGAAGACGATGCCCAAGAACCGTGGATTGATTTTCGAGGTGCCGTCATTGGGGCCGTGCCCGACGTAGTCGTTGTATTCCTCGACCAGTTTGTCGCAGCTGCCCGCCAGATAGCTGATTCCCAGGGTGGAAAGGTAGTCGGCTTTGGCCGGTACGAGAACGTGGTCGCTCGCGACGATTGCGGTCTTGGTGACCAGGCCGAAATTGGGGGCGCAGTCGATGAGGACCAGGTCGTAGTCATCGAACGACTTGTCCTGCAGTGCGCGCCTCAGGCAGCCGTGGAGTGTGAGGTAACGCCTCTTCGACTCCTGTAGCGTCGTGCCGCCGAGCTTCGAGGCCAGATGAAGGTCTATGTCAATCAGGCCGAGGTGGGAAGAGATCAGATCCAGCCGGCCGCCGTTGTCACTGATGGCGTCATTGGCCTGTTCGGGCGTGACGATGAGTTCGGAGAGCGGCACCTCCCGGCCGGGGATGTCGCCCTCGTACCACTGCTTGATCGTGCGTTGGTCGAGTCCTTCGTGCCACTGCGGAAGGCTGTAGAACGAGAAGGTCAGGTTTGCCTGTGGATCGAGGTCGATCAGAAGAACTCGATGCCCGCGCTTGGCGACCTCGCCGCCGAGGTTCGCGGTCAAGGTGGTCTTGCCGACGCCACCTTTGTAATTCATGACGGCGACAATGCTCATTGTTCCCCCTGGGTGCGGGCATTGTGCGACAGGTGTCGGTGTCGCGAACGTGACACTGTGAGAGTGATATGACGTTCGGCGGCCGGGATTTATGGAACGTGTGTTCGCCCTGGCGGATCGTATGCATGGCGCCGTGGAGAATTGACCCTCGCCTCCAGGGCAAGAGTTTCGCATGGTCGTTAATGGTGAGGCAAGTAGCCGGTTCGGAGGTCCGCCGAACACTTCCAGTGGTTCTCAATATTGATCAGATGAACATCGCATTCACTCATTTTTTGATCTATTTTTATTGCAGGTTGTCTATCTTCGGTGGGCCGTTGCGGCCGGTGGGGCGATCGCGGCGTCGTCGGCAGATCTGACAGAGTTGGCGCCATGGTGGCGCTGGAGGTGCGGGGGCTGCGGCGGAGCTTCGGGGAACTGCTGGTGCTCGACGACGTGAGTTTCGAGGTGGCGGCGGGGCAGGCCGGGGTGGTGACCGGGCCCAACGGGTCGGGGAAGACGACGCTGCTGCGCTGCGTGGTGGGGGCGGAGCGGCCGGACGACGGCGAGGTGCGGTCCGAGGGGCGGCGGCTGGACGAGGCCGATCCGTGGACGCGGTCGATCATGGCGGCGGCGCTGGACGACATCGACTTCTTCGCGGACCTGTCCGTGGTGGAGCATCTGGAGCTGCTCGCGGCCGCGCACGGCGGCGGTGACCCGGTCGACGGGGTGCTGGCCGAGTTGGGGCTGGACCGGGCGCGTGACCAGCTGCCGGCCACGCTCTCCAGTGGACAGCGGCGGCGCCTCGCGCTGGCCTCCTGCTTCGTGCGACCGCGGCGGCTGCTGATCCTGGACGAGCCGGAGCAGCGGCTGGACGTGTGCGGGCGGGCGTGGCTGGCCGAGCGGCTGCTGCGCGAGAAGGCGGCCGGGGTGGCGGTGCTGCTGGCCTCGCACGACGAGGAGCTGATCGCGGCGGTCGCGGACGTGCGGATCGAGATCGGCGCGTGAGCGGTCCGGCCGGTGCCCGCGAGGTGCGGGCGCGGATGCGGCGGCTGCGACGGCGGCACCACAGCACGTCGTTCGGCGACTTCCTCACCGACCTCTACCTGCTGGCGCTGCTGGCGGCGCTCTACGGCTGGGCGTTCGTCGACATGGGCCGCGACTTCCTCGGGTCCACGCTGGTCGACGCGGGTGACCCGGCCGAGCAGCGGTGGCTGGTGATCGCGGCGGTGCTGACCGCGGCCGGGTTCGGCTGGGCCGGGCTGCGTGCGCTCGGCCCGGTCTTCGTCGGGCCGGCGCTGCAGTCCTGGGTGGCGAGCGCGCCGGTCGACCGGCGGGCGCTGCTGCTGCCCCGGTTCGCCGGCCTGCTGGCCGGTGCGACCGCGACGGTGGCGCTGCTCGGGTTCCTGTTCGGCGCGCTGTCCGGCGAGAGCACCGTGCATGTGCCGCTGCTCGGCGCCGCGACCGGGCTGCTGGCCGGCGCCGGTGCGGTGGTGGCGCAGGGCGCGCGGCGGGCGCGGTGGGTGGCGGAGCTGCCGGGCCGGGTGTTGCTCGCCGCCGGTGCGCTGGTCGCGGCCACGGTGGTGGCGCTGCACTTTCTGAGCACGGCGCTGCCACGCCCGTCCGGCGCGATGCACCCGCTCGTCTCGCCGCCCGTGTTCGTGGTGGCCGGAACAGCCGTGGTTCTCGCGATCCGGGCGCTGCGGAGGCTGGACCGGTCCACCACCACGACCGGCGCGCAGTTCGCGAGCAGCGCCGCCGCGGCCGCGGTGATGCTGGACCCGACGCTGATCGCGGACCTGCTGGAGGTGCGCCGCTGGCGTGCGCTCGGCCGGGTGCGCAGCCGCCGGTTCCGGGCCGGTCCGCGCTGGTGGGCGCTGACCCAGGCGGAGCTGCGCCGGGCCGTCCGGCGGCGGGCCGCGCTGCTCGGCTGGGCCGCGCTGGTGCTGGTGCAGTACGCGGTCGCGCTCGCGGTCCCGGGGCTGGCCGGCCCGGCGCTGGTGCTCACCGCGTTCCTGGCCGGGGACCGGCTGGCCGGCGGGCTGCGCGCGATCACCCGGTCGCCCGGGCTGCGGCGCGCGCTCGGCGGCGGCGACACCGAGCTGAAGGTGGCGCACCTGGCCGTGCCGGTGCTCGCCGCCGCACTGTTCTTCATGGTCACCGCGCCGGTCGCGGGGGAGCGGCCGCCGTGGCTGGCCGTGGTGCTGCTGCTCGGCGTGGGCGGCGCGGTGTACCGCTCGGGCACCCGGCCGTCGCTGGTCTACGACGGGCCGGTCGTGGAGACGCCGTTCGGGCTGCTCCCGATCGACCTGCTGCGGCAGCTCTGGCGAGGGTGGGACGTGGTCGCGCTGCTCATCGTGGTGGATCTGATCGCGACGAGATGATCACTGCGAGTAATCGTCTTCGGGTGGGTGACGGCGCTTTCCCGTACCCCCGCGAATGCTCCTCGGTTTGTATGCTGGGCCGGGCGACGGGCGGATGCCTGCGAATATGGAGGTGTCATGGCTGGCCTCGTCGAGCTGCGCGGCGTCGGCAAGCGATACGATCGATCACGCACCGTGCTGGACGACATCGACCTGGTGATCTATCCGGGCGAGGTCGTCGGTGTGGTCGGCGGCAACGGTTCCGGCAAGTCGACGCTGCTGCGCATCGTCGCCGGGCTCTCGCCGGTCTCGTCCGGCGCGGTGATCGCCCGGCCACGGGTGGTCGGCTACGTGCCCGAGCGGTTCCCCACCCAGGCGCGCATCTCGGCGCGCTCCTACCTGAAGCACATCGGCCGGATCCGGGGCCTGAGCACGCGCGCCGCGGTGGCCCGGGCGGACGAGCTGCTCACCCGGCTCGCGCTGGTCGGCGGCGCGAACGCGGAGCTGCGCCGGCTGTCCAAGGGCAACGCGCAGAAGGTCGCGGTCGCGCAGGCGCTGATGGTCCCGCCGCAGCTGCTGGTGCTGGACGAGCCGTGGTCCGGGCTGGACGCGGCCGCGCACGAGGTACTGGCCGAGCTGATCGCGGAGACCGCGCGCGAGGGCGGCGCCGTGGTGTTCACCGACCACCGCGAGGCAGTCGTCTCGGCCAGCGCGTCGGTGATCTACCGGATCGCGAGCGGCCGGCTCTCCACCGCACCGCCCGGCGAGACGCTCGCGTTCGTGGAGCTGGTCGACGCGGCGCTGGACGCGCCCGAGCCGGACTGGTGGCGGCTGCCCGGCGTGCTCGATGCGCGCCGCGACGACGCGGTGGTGACGCTGGAGATCGTCGCGAAGTACGCGGACGAGCTGATCTTCCAGGCGCTCGGCAACGGCTGGTCGGTGCAGTCGGTCCGCCGTTCAGCCCCGGTGCCGGTGGTGACCGGTGAGCGGGCACGCGCGGGCCTGGACGAGGTCGACGCGTTCGGCGCGGGGGTTCGCTCCGACGACGATCGTGCGGCCGGGGCCCGGGGCGATCGGGACGGGGACGAGCGTGACCAGCGGCCCGACGACGATGCGGGGTGGGACGACGGCCGGTCGGGCGGCGTCCGGCCCGGCGACGCGTGGCGTGCGGCGGACGGAAGGCCGGACGCCGAGGCCGTCGCGCCTTCCCGGGGCGGCGACGAGCGCGGTGCTGTCGATGACCGGGAGCGTGGCGGTGACCGCGATTCCGGCGGCGATCGGGGTGTCGCAGGTGTCGGTGGCCGCGACTCGGAGGGCCACGGTGTCTCCGGTGGTGACCGGCCGGACGACGATTCCCGCCATGCCCCGGCCGACAGCGCGGCGGGGGCCGACAGCGCGGCGGGGGCCGACAGCGCGGCCGCCGACGAGCCGCCGCCCGCCCGCACGGCCCCCGCGCCGCGGAAGCCGCAGCCCCGGCCGCGGCCCAAGCTCACGCTGGTGAAGGACACCGACGTCGCGGAGGAGGCCCGATGATCGCGCTGGCCCGCTACTCGCTCTCCATGCTGGTGCGCAGCCAGGCGTACATCGCGCCGATCCTGCTCTTCGGCGCCGCGATCATGGTGCTCACCACCGGCGACGCCGGACCGCTGGCCGAGACGTACTCGGCCTGCGCGCTCGTGCTGTTCCTCTGCATGACCTGGCTGACCGTCGTGCTGGTCAACACGGAGGACCGCACCCAGCGCGCGATGACCGCGACCGCGGCCGGTGGCGAGACCCGCGTGCTGGCCGGGAACGTGCTGGCCGCCACGTTCGTCGCGGCGCTGCTGACGCTGACCGGGCTGATCTATCCGCTCTACGCGGGCCGGCACCCGATCACCGGCCCCGGCCTCGCGGTCGGCGTGCTGGCGCAGCTGACCGCGGCGTTCGCCGGTATCGCGGTCGGCCTGCTCTGCTCGCGGCTGCTGATCCGGCGTACCGGCGTGGCCGTGCTGGCCGCGGTCGGCGCGGTCGGCGCGATGGTGCTGCTGCGCGTGGTGCCGCCGGTCGGCCCGATGATGGTGCTGCTCGGCAGCGAGGCCGCGCCGGAGACCATGCTGACGCCGCTCTCCGGCCTCGGCGCGGTCTCCGTGCTGATGGTCGCCGCGGCCGCCGCCACCGTCTACTACGTGGGCCGCCGTCAGGAGTGAGGGCGGACGGTGCCGGTGACGGTGCCGAGCGAGACGCCGGCCGGACCGGTCGCGGAGATCGAGACCGTGTCGCCGTCCTCCAGGTAGGTGCGCGAGCCGCCGTCCGGGAGCGGCAGTGGGTCACGTCCGTCCCAGGAGAGTTCCAGCAGGCAGCCGCGCCGGTCCCGGGCCGGCCCGCTGATCGTGCCGGACGCGAACAGGTCGCCGGTGCGCAGCGTTGCGCCGTTCACGGTCAGGTGCGCGAGCATCTGGTCCGGCGTCCAGTACATGTCCGCGAACCGGGGCCGGGACACCACGTACCCGTTGATCCGAATCTCGATCTCCAGGTCCAGCGCCCATGGCCGGTCACCCCGGAGATACGGCAGCGGCAGCGGTTCCTGCCGCGGCGCTGCGGTCCGGGCCGGAGCCAGAGCATGCAACGGTACGACCCAGGCGCCGATCGACGTGGCGAACGACTTGCCGAGGAACGGGCCGAGCGGCGTTGCCTCCCAGCGCTGCACGTCCCGGGCCGACCAGTCGTTGACCAGGCAGACGCCGAACACGTGCGCCGCGAAGTCGTCGCAGCGCACCGGCCCGCGGGACGGCACGCCGACCACGAACCCGACCTCCGCCTCGAAGTCGAGCTTGCGCGTCGGCCCGAACTCGCCGGGGCCGAGCGGGCCGGCCGGGCGGCGGATGTCCGTGCCGGACACCACGACCGTGCCGGCCCGGCCGTGGTAGCCGATCGGCAGGTGTTTCCAGTTCGGGTGCAGCGGCGGCGCGTCCGGGCGGAAGATCCGGCCCACGTTGGTGGCGTGGTGCTCGGACGCGTAGAAGTCCGCGTAGTCGGCCACGTCGAACGGGCGGTGCATCCGTACCGTGCCGGCGGGGTGTGTGTGTTCTTCCAGGGCGACGTCGGCGAGCCGGTCGTGCACCTCGCGCCACACGGCCGGTCCGGCGGCCAGCAGCGGGTTGAGCGAGGTGGCCGCGAAGATCCCGGCCGCGGACAGGTCGAGCACGCGATCCCCGGCCAGCGCACCGAGCCGCCGTGGCCCGTCCCCGACGCTGAACACGCCGTAGGCGGCGGCACCCAGGCTCACCGGGCCCAGCTCCACGGGTAGGCCGGGTCCTCGCAGGCGGTGGCGCCCTCGCCCAGCTCCAGCGGGCGGAACGTGTCGACCATGACGGCCAGCTCGTCGACCTCGGTCACGCCGATCGAGCGTTCGTAGGCGCCGGGTTGCGGGCCGTGCGGGTGGCCACCCGGGTGCAGGGAGATCGAGCCCTGGCCGATGCCCGAGCCCTTGCGCGCCTCGTAGTTCCCGCCGCAGTAGAACATGACCTCGTCGCTGTCCACGTTGGAGTGGTAGTACGGCACCGGGATGGCCAGCGGGTGATAGTCGACCTTGCGGGGCACGAAGTTGCAGATCACGAACCCGGCGCCCTCGAACACTTGGTGCACCGGCGGCGGCTGGTGCACCCGCCCGGTGATCGGCTCGAAGTCGTGGACGCTGAACGTGTACGGGTAGAGGCAGCCGTCCCAGCCGACCACGTCGAACGGGTGCCTCGGGTAGACGTAGCGGGTGCCGGTCACGCCCCCGGCGCCGCCGCGGTGCTTGACCAGCACCGGGACATCGGTGCCGTCGGCGAGCAGCGGTGCGCCCGGTCCGTGCAGGTCCCGCTCGCAGAACGGCGCGTGCTCGAGGAACTGGCCGTACCGGGAGAGGTAGCGCTTGGCCGGCGCGATGTGGCTGTTCGCCTCGATCACGTACGCACGCAGTGGTTCCCGGCTCTGCGGCACCCACCGGTGCGTGGTGGCGCGCGGCAGGAGCACGTAGTCGCCGGCGGTCGCGGTCAGCGTGCCGAACACGGTCTCCACGATCGCATTGCCGGACTCGACGTAGACGCACTCGTCGCCGATTGCGTTGCGGTAGAGCGGCGACGGCGTGCTGGCCACCGCGTAGGAGATGCGCACGTCGCCGTTGCCGAGGACCAGGCGCCGCCCGGTGACCACGTCGGCCTCGTCCGCGTCCTTGAACAGGTCGTGCAGCTTGAAGTGCCGGGGGAGCAGCGGATGGTTCGCGGTGGTGCCGAGGCCGGGTGGCTGCCACGGCGACGCGTCCACGATCGCGGTCGGGATCTCGCGGTGGTAGAGCAGTGACGAGTCGGCGGAGAAGCCCTCCTCGCCCATCAGCTCCTCGTAGTAGAGGCCACCGTCCGGGCGCCGGTGCTGGGTGTGCCGTTTCGGCGGAACCTCGCCGACGGAACGATAGAACGCCATTGTTCCCACCTCCGGACCTATCTTTATCAGATCTAGGACGGTTCGTCCCGGGTTGACTTAGTCATCGTTAGGCCTGGATGTCGCTATGCCTCGGGCGCGGGACATCACCGGCTGACTCGCCGGTCGGGCCGGCCAGCTCCAGGGCGGCGCGGGTGGCGTCGCCGTCCCAGCGGGTGGGGAACGCGTCGTGCAGCCGCCAGCCCGCGCGCCGCAGCGTGCGCTGCCGCTCGATGTGCGCGGCCGGGCCGTCCGGGTGCACACGGCAGATCAGGCCGGTCTCGCCGGCGCACAGGTCCACGCTCCACCGGCCGACCGGATAGCCGGCCCGGACCGGCACGCCGGACTCGGCCAGTTCGCGGCCCAGTCGCGCGGCCCAGCCCTTGGCCGCGTCCGGCGGTGCGCAGGCCGGGCGGGGCGGCTCCGCGGCGTACCGGAGGAAGTCGCCGATCAGCCCGGACGCGTCCCGCTGCGCGGTCACCACGACCAGCCGGCGGCGTGCCCGGGTGATCAGCACGTTGAACAGGTTCGGGTCCGCGGCGAACCGGTGCCGGGACGCCGGGTCCGCGTCGGTGAGCCCGAGCGACGCCACCACCACGTCCGCCTCCGCGCCCTGGAACGCGTGTACCGTGCCGACCCGCAGCCCCATCGCCTCGATCTCGTCGACGCCGAACGCGGCCAGCAGCGCGGCCTCCAGCGCGTCCGCGTGCGCGCGGAACGGCGTGATCACCCCGATGCTGGTCTCCGCGGCGAGCGCGCGGACCTCCGCGACCACGGCCTCCATCTCGGTCTCCGGCGTGACCGTGCGCACCTCGACAGCGTCCGTGGCCTCGGTCCGCGGATGGCGGGTGACCAGCGCGATCCGGTCGTCGTAGAAGCGCCGCGCGGAGAACTCGATCAGGTGCGGCACGGACCGGTAGTGCTCGTCCAGCACGGTCACCGCGGTGGCGCCGGCGGCCAGGTCGAACGCGCTGATCCGGCGCAGGTCCAGGCGGTCCGCGTACTCGCCGAGGCCGTGCGCGGCCAGCGTCACGGCCACGTCCGCGTCTCCGACGAACGAGACGAACCGCAGCTGACGCGGGTCGCCGACGATCAGCGCGGCCCGGGCCCGGGCCAGCACCGGCGCGGCCCGGAGCTGGTCGATGTGCGCGGCCTCGTCCAGAATCACCAGATCGAACAGCGCCGGTACGGCCGGCAGCAGATCCTCCGCGTCGGTGACCGTGCCGACCCACAGCGGCAGCGCGCGGACCAGCGCCTGCGCGTCCAGCGCGGCCAGGGCCTCGCGGCGCCGCGCGCGTCCGGCCCGCAGCGCGGCGGCCAGCGCGGACGCGCTCCGGCGGGCGGCGGCGTCCCAGCGGGCCGCGCTGGTCGCGTCGTGGCGCATCCGGGTGCCGGTCGCGGCCGCGAGCGCGTCGTCCGCGCGGGCCAGCGCGTCCCAGTGCGCGGCCAGGTCGGTGCCGCCGGACGCGGCCAGCTCGGCGGCGGCGCGCACGCTCGCGGCGGCGCGCAACGCCGTACCCACGCGGTCGTGGTCCTCGTGCAGTGCCCGCAGTCGCGCCGCGGCGCGGCGCCGCCGCCAGGCCCGCCACCAGCCGTGCGCCTCCGCGGTCGCCTCGCCGTGCAGCCGCCGGGCCCGATCAAGATCAAAATCAGGGGCGAAGACCGCGGGTACGTCGGTACGCAGCGCGGGCAGCAGCGGGAGCCACTCCTCCAGCCGCTCGGCCAGCGCCTCCCGGTCCAGTGCCGCGGTGATCTCCCGCTCGGTGCGCGCCACGGTCGCGGCGGCCTCGTCGGCGCGGCGCGCGTCCTCGGCCAGGCGGCTCCGCGGTACGCCCTCGCCGAGACCGGCGGTCAGCTTCGTGGCGATCTCCTCGCGCCGCTCCGCGTCGCCGAACAGCACCGGCACCGGGCCCGGATAGCGGTCCAGCAGGCCGCCGAGCACCTCGGCCGCGTGCCGCGACTGGGTGGCGATCAGCACCGAGCCGCCGCGGTCCACGGTGTCCAGCGCGGCCGCGACGACCGCGTGCGACTTGCCGTTGCCCGGCGGCCCGGACACCACCACCAGCCGCTCCCGGCGGCTGCGCGCGACCACCGTCCGCTGCGCCGCGTTCAGCGGAAGCGGCGAGCGGACGCGCTCGCCGGTCTCCTCGCCCGCCTGCGGGTCCGCGCCGCCGTCCGTCCCGCGGTAGACGGCGTCGAGCGCGGTGTGTTCCAGGCCGGTGCGGTTGGACCAGGTCAGCAGCGTGTCGCGCGGGCCGGTCGAGGCCACGTCGCGGGCCACGTAGAGCGCCGCCACCGCGTACGCCACCAGGTGTTCCGCCGGCGCCTTCCGGACCGGCGGCTCCAGCACGTCGCGCACCGGCAGCTCGGCCGCCCAGGCCAGCGACGAGATCCACGCCTTCGTGCCGGGCGCGGTCAGCCACCCCGGGCCGCCCAGCCCCGACGCCTCCTCGAACCGCGCCGCCAGCCCGCGGTCCGCCAGCAGCGGCGTGATCTCCAGATCCCCGGCCGGCAGCAGCCGCCCGCGCAGCCCGCGCTCCATCCGCACCGGCTGCGACACCAACGGCACCCGCACCCGCCGCCGCACCCCGCCGATCTCCGCGCTGCCCAGCACCCAGCCCAGCCCGCGTCGCAGCACCCGCTCCTCCCGGTGCAGCGCGTCCAGCCCGGCGAACCGGTCACCGACCCGCCCCACCGGCGCCCGCTCCGGTTCCTCCAGCCACGCGAACGGCTGCCCGGCCCGGGTCACGTCCAGCACCAGCTCCGACCTGGCCGGCGCCAGGTCCGCCAGCGCCACAAGGATCTTCCGCGGGTCCATCGCGCGCCACTCTATGCGCTCCCGGCCAGCCACCGCTCACACGCCCGCGGTACCGCACCGGCCCGGCGGCGGCCGGCCGCGCCGTCGATCACGGAGGCCGTGGACCTCAGTTGCGGAAGTCCGGTGAGTTCGTTGCCCGCCCGTGCCCCGGCGGCGTCGTTCACCTCGGTGACCCGGCCGGCTCGCCGGATGACGGGCCGAGCCGTGGTGATCGACATGCGTCGAGGTCCGGGTGGGTTCAGAATGCGTGCAGCCGATCCGGTGAGGAGCTGCCGTGGCCGTGGAACTGACCCGCCGGAACGTGCTGGCGCTGGGTGCCGCCGCGATGCTGCCGTCCCTGCCCGGCGCGCGGGGAAGGGGCGCCCCGCGGCGGGAACACCACCGGGTGGTCATCGTCGGGTCCGGGTACGGCGGCGCGATCGCGGCGTACCGGCTGGCCGAGGCCGGCGTGCGGAGCGTGGTGCTGGAGCGGGGGCGGCGCTGGCCGGTGCTGCCGGGCGGTGACACGTTCCCGCCGTTCCTCGCGCCCGACCGCCGCTCGTCCTGGTTCACGCCCACGCCGGTCTACCCCGGCATGCCGCCGGTGGTCTACCGCCCGTACGCCGGTCTCTTCGAACGTGTCCGCGGCGACGGCATGGATGTGATCACCGGCGCCGGTGTGGGCGGGTTGCCGCTGGTCGACGGCGTCATGCTGCAGCCGGACGGCGACGTCTTCAGCCGCCGCCGCCGCCGCCGACGCCGCCGCACGAACCGCGATCCGTGACACCCTGCAAACCCTGGTCGCGGGTACGCCAGCCCCCGGCTCGCGCCGCCTGCAACCCCACCCTCACCGTCGCCGCCCTGGTCGAACGCTGCCTCGACCGACTAATCCCCGCCGACGCCGGCACGGTCTTCTGAGGTCGGTGGCGACTAATGACTGCCGGCGGTCCCTTCCGCCGGGCCCGGTGAACGGCCAGGCGCGTCCGAGCCGTCCGGCGAAAGGTATCCGAGACGGTCCGTCTCGGTCCGCCTGCTGAGCAGCTTCGCGGCTTCGGCGAGTCCCGCTTAATCGACGTCGATGAGAACCTTGGCCATGCCGATCTCCATATGTCCGGAGCGTAATCCCAATATGTACAGGCTTCCTACCAGCCGCGTTCGTGCCAGTCCGGGAGGGCGGGGCGTTCGGTGCCGAGCGTGGAGTCGTCGCCGTGGCCGGGGTAGAACCAGGTGGAGTCGGGGAGTCGGGCGAAGAGCTTGGTCTCGACGTCGGTGATCAGGGACTCGAAGGCGGTCCGGTCGCCGCGGGTGTTGCCGACCCCGCCGGGGAAGAGCGAGTCGCCGGTCCAGAGGTGCGGCGTGCCGGCGGGGTCCCGGTAGAGCAGCGCGATCGAGCCGGGTGTGTGGCCGACGAGGTGGATGACCTCCAGCGTGACCTCGCCGACCGTGATCGTGTCGCCGTCCTCCACCGTTCGGGTGACGACCGGCAGCTCCGGCGCGTCGTCGCGGTGTGCCACGGACGCGGCGCCGGTGGCGGCGACCACCTCGGCCAGGGCACCCCAGTGGTCGCCGTGCGCGTGCGTGGTGACGACGGTGGAGAGTTCGGAGCCGGCCAGGGACAGCAGCGCGGACGCGTCGTTCGCGGCGTCGATCAGCAGCTGGGCGCCGGTGGCGGTGCAGCGCAGCAGGTAGGCGTTGTTGTCGGAGGCGCCGCCGACGGACTGCTTCGTGATGGTCAGCGCGGGCAGCTCGCGCACGGCCGGGCCGGAGCCCGGAGAGACATGACCGGTGTACGACACGAGCGCCCCCATACATCGATGATCGATTCAGGTCCCAGCGTAGCGACCGGGACGCCAGGCGCGGGTTCTGGCATGATGCGCGGGTGCGAGTCCTGGACAGCGCGCCCGAGGAGGCGACGCCGAAGCCCGACGGCCGGCCCGGATCCCACCGCCGCTGGGACGTGATAGCCGGCGTGGTCTATACGGCGCTGGCGGTGCTGGTCACCTCGCGCCTCTGGGCGGGCCCGAACGGCCGGGTGCTGGCGGCGAACGAGGACGACCACGGGTTCTTCCTGTTCGTGCTCGCACACGCGGAGCGGGCGGTCTTCCACGGGGAGGCGCTGTTCTTCACGGACCGGCTGAACTTCCCGGACGGCATCAACATGATGGCGAACACGTCGATCCTGGCGCTGGGCGTCCCGGTCTCGCCCATCACGCACTGGTTCGGCCCGGGTGTCTCGATGGCGCTGTTGATCACGGTCGGGCTGGCCGGTACGGCCGCGGCCTGGTACTGGGTGCTCGGCCGGCACTTCGTCGGTCACCGGAGCGCCGCGTTCGTCGCCGGGCTGTGGGGCGGCTTCGCGCCGACGATGATCTCGCACGCGAACGGGCACATCAACTTCACCGTGCTGATCCTGGTGCCGTTCCTGTTCTGGCGGGTTGCCAAGATCCGCGAACCGGGGAGGCCGGTGCGCAACGGCGTCCTCCTCGGCCTGCTGATCACCGCTCAGGTCTTCGTCAACGAGGAGATCCTGCTCTTCGTGGCGCTGGCCTGCGCGATCTTCACGGTGTCGTGGCTGCTGATGCACCGCGACCGGATCAAGACGGTCTGGAAGCCCGGGTTGATCAGCCTCGCGGTCGCGGCCGGCACCTCCGGCGTGCTGCTCGCGTACCCGCTGTTCCAGCAGTTCCTCGGCCGCCAGCACTACCGCGGCCTGCCGTTCACGCCGGACGTCTACGTCACCGACCTCGCGTCGTACGTGTTCTACGCCCGCCAGTCGATCGCCGGCCACACCGGGCTGGCCGAGTCGCTGAGCGTCAGCGCGACCGAGGACAACAGCTTCTTCGGGCTGCCGCTGGTCGTGGTGCTGGTGGTCTGCGCGGTGCTGACCTGGCGGTCGAAGGCGATGCGCGCGGTCGTGATCACCGGGCTGGTCTTCGTGGTCATCGCGTCCGGGCCGACGCTGGTGGTCGGCGGCAAGGACACCGAGGTGCCGATGCCGCTGTTCTTCGTCAGCCACCTGCCGCTGATCAACCTGATCACCACCACGCGCTTCACCATGGTCGTGGTGTGGGCGTGCGCGTTCCTGCTGGCCTTCGCCACCGATCGGGTGATCGAAAACGCACACCAGGAGCAAGCACCGGCCACGGTACGCCGGCGCGCGGTCCTCTGGTGGGTGACGGTCGCGGTCGCGCTGCTCCCGGTCGCGCCGAAGCCGCTGATCACCGTCCCGGCCACGCCGATGCCCGAGTTGATCACGTCCGGCGAGTGGCGCGAGTTCGTGCCGGACGGCCGTTCGCTGGTCCCGGTCCCGCTGCCCGAGGTGACGGTGGGCCGCGAGGGTATGCGGATGGCCGCGTTCGCCGCGCTGGACGCGCCGGTGCCGCGCGGCTACTTCATGGGCCCGACGAACGGTGAGATCGACACCACCGGCACCTGGAACGCGCCGGCCCGCCGCACGTCGGACATCCTGTTCGAGATCGTCCGGTCCGGCACGGCGCCGGTGATCACCGCGGCCGATCGGGCCGCCGCGCGGGAGGACCTGAAATACTGGAAGGCCGGTGCGCTCGTGCTGGGGGAGCGGCACGCGCAGGCGGAGATCCTGAGGACCACGGTGACCGACCTGCTCGGCCGGGAGCCTGTGCTGGTCGGGGGCGCGTGGGTGTGGGCGGTGTCGGACCTCCCGGTCTGAACGCCGCGAACGGAAAATGTCGTACCCCCCGATTAGAGTCGCCTGCGGCGCTCTTCTGCGGTCTGACCTGCTGTTAGTACCCCGATCGGGGAAGCGGGAGTTCAACCGGGGTAAGAGGCGTTGGAACATCCCGGGCCGTCGAGCGGCCCAATGTGACACAGACCACAGGTATGGCATTTTTTGAGCTGGGAAGTGGGCGGGCAGTGACCGACCGACTGATCATTCGTGGCGCGCGTGAGCACAACCTCCGCGACGTCTCCCTTGATCTGCCACGCGACGCGATGATCGTCTTCACCGGCCTCTCCGGGTCGGGCAAGTCCAGCCTCGCGTTCGACACGATCTTCGCCGAGGGCCAGCGGCGGTACGTGGAGTCCCTCTCCTCGTACGCGCGGCAGTTCCTCGGCCAGATGGACAAGCCGGACGTCGACTTCATCGAGGGCCTCTCGCCCGCGGTGTCGATCGACCAGAAGTCGACGTCGCGCAACCCGCGCTCGACCGTCGGCACGATCACCGAGGTGTACGACTACCTGCGCCTGCTCTTCGCCCGCGCCGGTGTGCCGCACTGTCCGGTCTGCGGCGAGCTGATCTCCAAGCAGTCCCCGCAGCAGATCGTCGACCGGATCCTCGCGATGCCCGAGGGCACCCGGTTCATGGTGCTCTCCCCGGTGATCCGCGGCCGCAAGGGCGAGTACGTCGACCTTTTCGCCGAGCTGCAGACCAAGGGTTACGCGCGCGCCCGGGTCGACGGCGTGGTCCACCCGCTGACCGACCCGCCGAAGCTGAAGAAGCAGGAGAAGCACACGATCGAGGTAGTCATCGACCGTCTCAGCGTGAAGGCGAGCGGCAAGCAGCGGCTCACCGACTCGGTCGAGGCCGCGCTCGGCCTCTCCGGCGGCCTGGTCATCTTCGAGTTCGTCGACCAGCCGGAGGACGACCCGGACCGCGAGCGCCTCTTCTCCGAGCACCTGGCCTGCCCGAACGAGCACCCCCTGGCGATCGAGGACCTGGAGCCCCGGGTCTTCTCGTTCAACGCGCCGTACGGTGCCTGCCCGGAGTGCACCGGCCTCGGCACCAAGAAGGAGATCGACCCCGAGCTGGTCATCCCGGACACCGAGCGCACGCTGCGTGACGGCGCGGTGCAGCCGTGGGCCGGCGGCCAGACCCAGGAGTATTTCCTGCGTCTGCTGGAGGCGCTGGGCGAGCAGGAGCACTTCACGCTGGACACGCCGTGGCGCAAGCTGTCGTCCCGCGCGCAGAAGACGATCCTGTTCGGCTCCGAGGACCAGGTGCACGTCAAGTACCGGAACCGGTACGGCCGGGACCGGTCGTACTACACCGGTTTCGAGGGCGTCATGCAGTGGATCGAGCGGCGCCACGCGGACACCGAGTCGGACTGGTCCCGGGAGAAGTACGAGGGCTACATGCGGGACGTGCCGTGCGGCACGTGCAAGGGTGCCCGCCTCAAGCCCGAGGTGCTGGCCGTCACGCTGAACGACAAGTCGATCGCGGAGGTCTGCAACCTCTCGATCGGCGAGTGCGCGGACTTCCTCGGCGAGATGGAGCTCAACGACCGGCAGAAGATGATCGCCGAGCGGGTCCTCAAGGAGATCAACGCCCGGCTGCGGTTCCTGGTCGACGTGGGCCTGGACTACCTGTCGCTGGACCGGCCGGCCGGCACGCTGTCCGGCGGCGAGGCGCAGCGCATCCGGCTGGCCACCCAGATCGGCTCCGGTCTGGTCGGCGTGCTCTACGTGCTGGACGAGCCGTCCATCGGCCTGCACCAGCGGGACAACCACCGGCTGATCGAGACGCTGGTCCGGCTGAAGAACCTGGGCAACACGCTGATCGTGGTCGAGCACGACGAGGACACGATCCGCCAGGCCGACTGGGTGGTCGACATCGGCCCGGGCGCCGGTGAGCACGGCGGCCGGGTGGTGCACTCCGGGCCGTACGCCGGGCTGCTGAAGAACAAGGAGTCCGCGACCGGGGCATATCTCTCCGGCCGCAAGTCGATCCCGGCGCCGATGGTGCGCCGGCCGCGTACCCCCGATCGGGAACTGGTCGTCCAGGGTGCCCGGGAGAACAATCTGCGCGGCGTGACCGTGCCGTTCCCGCTCGGGCAGTTGATCTCGGTCACCGGCGTGTCCGGCTCCGGCAAGTCCAGCCTGGTCAACGACATTCTCTACAAGGTGCTGGCCAACCAGATCAACGGCGCGAAGATGGTGCCCGGCCGGCACTCCCGGGTGACCGGGCTCGACCAGATCGACAAGGTGGTCGGCGTCGACCAGTCGCCGATCGGCCGCACCCCGCGGTCGAACCCGGCGACGTACACCGGGGTCTTCGACAACATCCGCAAGCTGTTCGCGGAGACCACCGAGGCGAAGGTGCGCGGCTACGGCCCGGGCCGGTTCTCGTTCAACGTCAAGGGTGGCCGCTGCGAGAACTGCGCGGGCGACGGCACCATCAAGATCGAGATGAACTTCCTGCCGGACGTCTACGTCCCGTGCGAGGTGTGCAAGGGCGCGCGGTACAACCGCGAGACGCTCGAGGTGCACTACAAGGGCAAGACGATCTCCGAGGTGCTGGAGATGCCGATCGAGGAGGCCGCGACCTTCTTCGAGCCGATCACCTCCATCCACCGGCACATGAAGACGCTGGTCGAGGTGGGGCTCGGCTACGTCCGGCTGGGCCAGCCCGCGCCGACGCTCTCCGGTGGCGAGGCGCAGCGCGTCAAGCTCGCCTCCGAGCTGCAGAAACGCTCCAACGGCCGCAGCGTGTACGTGCTGGACGAGCCGACCACCGGCCTGCACTTCGAGGACATCCGCAAGCTGCTGCTGGTCCTCCAGGGCCTGGTCGACAAGGGCAACACGGTGATCGTGATCGAGCACAACCTCGACGTGATCAAGTCGTCCGACTGGCTGATCGACATGGGCCCGGAGGGCGGTCACCGTGGCGGCACCGTGCTCGCCATGGGCACGCCGGAGGAGCTGGCCGAGGTGCCGGAGAGCCACACCGGCCGGTTCCTGCGCCCGATGCTGGGCCTCGAGGGCGAGCCGGCCGGCGCGAAGGACGCGGTTGCGCGGGCCGCGAAGGCGAACGGAGAAAAGGTCAACTCGGTGAAACCGGCCGCGGCCACGAAGGCTCGTTCCAGTCGAGCCAAGGTCACGGCCAGCCGATAGCGGTCAACCCTCTGTCAGCGAACTGTGCCCGGGTTCATCTGTTACGCACAGGTGTGTTCTCTACCGTGAGTAACGGACGTGGGGAGGTCCGGCCGGTTCTCGTCGAACCGGCCGGGCCCGCCACCCGTGTCTATGGACGTGGACGCGCACGGCGGCACAGCGGCCGGCGCACCGCGGGCTAACAGGAGGGGTTACAGCATGAAGAACGAGCAGGTGCTCGAGGCCGGGACCGCGTCGCGCCGGATGCTGCTGGTCGGCGCCGGTTCCGTGGGTGCGGTCGCCGCGCTCGCGGCGTGCGGCACCGAGACCGACTCGCCGAGCACGAGCTCGGGGGCGGGGACCGGCCCGACCACGGGTGCCCCCTCGACGACCGGCGCGGAGAGCAGCGCGCCGTCGGCCGGCGGTGGCGACGCCGCGGCGAACGCGATCGCCAAGACCGCGGACGTCCCGGTCGGCAGCGGCGTGATCCTCGCGGAGCAGCAGGTCGTCGTCACGCAGCCGGCCGCGGGCACGTTCAAGTGCTTCAGCAACATCTGTACGCACCAGGGCTGCCCGGTGAGCAGCGTGGACGGTGGCTCGATCGTCTGCAAGTGCCACAACAGCCTGTTCTCCATCGAGGACGGCTCGCCGACCTCGGGCCCGGCGCGTCAGCCGCTGGAGGAGAAGCAGATCACCGTCGACGGCGAGTCGATCACGCTCGCCTGAGTCCCGCCTCCCGGTGGCCGGGCGCCCGCACGCCCGGCCACCGGAGGAGGGTTGTCACACCCCCGGATTAGGCTGGGTGAGTGCCCGATCCGTCGACCTATCGCCCCGCGCCCGGGACCATCCCCGAGTCCCCCGGCGTCTACCGGTTCCGTGACCCGACCGGCCGGGTGATCTACGTCGGCAAGGCGAAGAGCCTGCGCAGCCGGCTGAATTCGTATTTCGCCGACACGTTCACGCTGCACCCGCGCACCCAGCAGATGGTCACCACGGCCGGCTCGGTCGACTGGGTGACCGTCGGCAGCGAGGTCGAGGCGCTCCAGCTGGAGTTCACCTGGATCAAGCAGTTCGACCCACGCTTCAACGTGAAGTACCGGGACGACAAGTCATACCCTTTCCTCGCCGTCACGCTGGACGAGGACTATCCGCGCCTCCAGGTGATGCGCGGCGCCAAGCGCAAGGGCGTGCGCTACTTCGGGCCGTACTCGCACGCGTGGGCCATCCGCGAGACGCTCGACCTGCTGCTTCGCGTCTTCCCGGCACGCACCTGCTCGGCCGGCGTGTTCAAGCGCGCGGCCCAGGTCGGCCGCCCGTGCCTGCTGGGCTACATCGGCAAGTGCTCCGCGCCGTGCACCGGCCAGGTCAGCATGGAGCAGCATCGCGACATCGTGCTCGACTTCTGCGACTTCATGGCCGGCAAGACCGACACCATGGTCAAGAAGCTGGAGCGGGAGATGATGGCCGCGTCCGACGAGCTCAACTTCGAGCTCGCCGCGCGCCTGCGGGACGACATAGCGGCGCTGCGCCGCGCGCTGGAGAAGCAGGCCGTGGTGCTCGGCGACGGCACCGACGCGGACGTGGTGGCGTTCGCCGACGACCCGCTCGAAGCCGCGGTCCAGGTCTTCCACGTGCGCGACGGGCGGATCCGGGGCCAGCGCGGCTGGGTGGTGGAGAAGAACGAGGAGCTGTCCCTCGGCGACCTCGTGCACCACTTCTGCACCCAGGTCTACGGCACCGAGCACGGCGAGACCGACGTGCCGCGCGAGCTGCTGGTCCCGGCGCTGCCGGACGACGCGGACGCGCTCGCCGACTGGCTCTCCGACCACCGCGGCAGCCGCGTGCAGATCCGCATCCCGCAGCGCGGCGACAAGAAGGCGCTGATGGAGACGGTCGCGCGCAACGCGGCCGAGTCGCTGACCCGGCACAAGCTGAAGCGCTCCGGCGACCTGACCACGCGCAGCAAGGCGCTGGAGGAGATCGCGGACGCGCTCGGCATGGACACCGCGCCGCTGCGCATCGAGTGCTTCGACGTCTCCCAGATCCAGGGCACCGACGTGGTCGCCAGCATGGTCGTCTTCGAGGACGGGCTGCCCCGCAAGGGGGAGTACCGGCGGTTCATCGTGCGCGGCGACCGGCACGGCGGCGGCATGGACGACCTGTCCGCGATGTCCGAGGTGATGCGCCGCCGCTTCGCCCGGCTCAAGTCGGAGAACGCGCAGGCCAAGGACCAGGCCGACACGGTACGGTCCGGCGGCTGGCTTGAGGCGGGCGACGAGGTGGCGGGCGGCGAGCCGGTCGCGAACGAGGAGGTCGGCGCGGACGGCGCGCTCACCTCGGGCGGTGAGCCGGACTCGGGCCGCGGCGCGGCGCTGAGCGAGGAGCTGACCGCGCGCGGCGAACCGGTCCCGGCTGAGCTGCCCGGCATCGACCCGACCACCGGCCGGCCACGGCGCTTCGCGTACCCGCCGAACCTGATCGTGGTGGACGGCGGTGCCCCGCAGGTCGCGGCCGTGGCCGCGGTGATGGCCGAGATGGGCGTCACCGACGTCGCGCTGTGCGGCCTGGCCAAGCGGCTGGAGGAGGTGTGGCTGCCGGACGACGAGTTCCCGGTCATCCTGCCGCGCAACTCCGAGGCGCTCTACCTGCTGCAGCGCGTCCGCGACGAGGCGCACCGGTTCGCCATCACATTCCACCGGCAGCGTCGTTCCAAGCGGATGACGGTCTCCGCGCTGGACGACGTGCCCGGCCTCGGCGAGGTGCGCCGCAAGGCGTTGCTGCGCCGGTTCGGCTCGGTGAAGAAGCTGGCCGCGGCCACACCCGCGGAGATCGCCGAGGTCCCCGGCATCGGGCCGCGCACGGCCGAGGCCATCCTGACCGCCCTGACGGGTGAAAAGCCGGCCGGCTCCGCCGCCCCGGAGACGGCCGATATGCCGGGGAACAGCGCATCCACCGGGGATGTTGAGTCCGACGCAGGCGCACGGCCCGCCACACCCGAACTCTAGGATTGGCGGCCGACAGACTTTCGACCTTGAGGGGGCCGTCGTGACCGAGCGGCGCGACGACGAGCGACCGGAGGAGACAGTGACCGACCGGTTCGACCGGCACGGCGAGCAGCGACCGGAGGGCGACTCGTCGTCCCGCGAGGAGATCAGCCTCGTCGTGGTCACCGGTGTCTCCGGCGGCGGCCGCAGCACCGTGGCCCGGGCACTGGAGAACGTCGGCTTCTACGTCGTGGACAACCTGCCACAGGCCCTCATGGTCGAGATGGCCGAGCTGGCGTTCGCGGCCGGTGGCGGTGCGACCCGGCAGACCGCGATGGTGCTGGACGTGCGCAGTCGCGCGTTCTCCACCGACCTGGCCGGTGCGATCCAGGCGCTGCGCGACAAGGGCTTCCACCCGCGCGTGGTGTTCGTGGACGCGGACGACGAGGTGCTGATCCGCCGCTTCGAGAGCGTCCGCCGCTCGCACCCGCTGCAGGGCGAGGGCCGGCTGGAGGAGGGCATCGCGGCCGAGCGGAAGCTGCTCGAGGAGGCCCGCGACCAGGCCGACGTCATCATCGACACCAGCCACCTGAACGTCAACCAGCTGCGCCGCCGGGTCGAGGAGCTGTTCGGCGGCGAGGACGCGCGCCGGCTGCGGGTGACCGTGCTGTCGTTCGGCTTCAAGTACGGGCTGCCGCCGGACGCGGACTTCGTGCTCGACGCCCGGTTCCTGCCCAACCCGTACTGGGTGCCGGAGCTGCGCGAGTTCACCGGCCGCGACGAGTCGGTCAGCTCGTACGTGCTGGGTCAGGACGGCGCGCTCGACTTCGTCGGGTCGTACGCGTCGCTGATCGCCGCGACCGCGTCCGGCTTCGAGCGCGAGGGCAAGCGCTACCTGACCGTGGCGATCGGCTGCACCGGCGGCAAACACCGCAGCGTCGCGATCACCGAGGAGCTCGCCAGCCGCCTCCGCGAGGCCCGCCTCTCCGCCACCGCCCACCACCGCGACCTGGGACGGGAATGAGCTTGAAGGTCGTCGCATTCGGCGGGGGACACGGTCTGGGGGCGTCGCTGCGCGCGCTGCGGGGGATCCGCCCCCAGCTGGACCTCGAGCTGACCGCGGTGGTCACCGTGGGTGACAACGGCGGGTCGAGCGGCCGGCTGCGCGCGGAGCGGGGCATCCTCCCGCCCGGCGACCTGCGCCAGGCGCTCGCCGCGCTGTCCGCGGAGGACGAGACGTCGGCCCGTACCGCCGCGCTGCTCCAGCACCGGTTCACCGCGGCCGGCTTCGGCGCCGAGGACCCGCTCACCGGCCACGCGGTCGGCAACCTGCTGCTCTGCGGCCTGATGGAGCTGCTCGGCGACCCGATAGCCGCGCTCGACCACGCGGCCGGCCTGGTCCGCGCGCAGGGCCGGGTGCTGCCGATGTCGAAGCAGGGCGTGCAGCTGGAGGCGGACGTGCGCGGCGCCGACCCGGACCGGCCCGAGGAGATCAGCACCGTGCACGGCCAGCACGAGGTTGCGGTGACCCGCGGCACCGTGCAGCAGGTCCGGCTGCTGCCCAAGGATCCGCCCGCCTGCCCGGAGGCGCTCGCCGCCGTGGCCGAGGCGGACTGGCTGATCTTCGGGCCCGGCAGCTGGTACACCAGTGTCATCCCGCACCTGCTGGTGCCGGAGCTGGCCGCCGCGATCCTGGCCAGCCCGGCCCGGCGGCTGGTGCTGCTCAACCTTGCGGCGGAGAAGGAGACGTTCGGGCTCTCCGTCGCCGATCACCTGGCCGCGCTCGCCTGGTACCTGCCGGGCCTGACCGCGGACGTGGTTCTCGCGGATCCCGCGGCGGTCGGTGACCCCGAACCGGTCGCGGGTGCGGCAGAATCGCTGGGTGCCCGGCTGGTGCTGGCACCCGTCGCGGTGCCGGACGGCAGCCCGCGGCATGATCCGGTCACACTCGGCACCGCGCTGGTGCCGGTGCTGGAAGTCGATCGTTAAGCCATGGGCGAGGCGAGCCGAGACATTCAACTCAAGGATTGCGTGCACGAGGTGACGACGATATGGCGATGACTGCGGCCGTCAAGGACGAGCTGAGCCGCGTGGAAGTGGCGAAGCCGTGCTGCCGGCGGGCCGAGATGACCGCGCTCCTGCGCTTCTCGGGCGGGTTGCACATCGTGTCCGGCCGGGTGGTCGTGGAGGCCGAGCTCGACACCGGCGTCGCGGCCCGCCGCCTCCGGCGGGAGATCGCCGAGGTGTACGGCTACTCCAGCGAGACGCACGTGCTCGCCTCCGGTGGCCTGCGCAAGGGCAGCCACTTCATAGTCCGGGTGGTCAAGGACGGCGAGGCGCTGGCCCGGCAGACCGGCCTGCTCGACGTGCGCGGCTGGCCGGTGCGCGGGCTGCCGCACCACGTGATCTCCGGCAACGCGTGCTGCGCGGTCGCGGCCTGGCGCGGCGCGTTCATGGCGCACGGCTCGCTGACCGAGCCCGGCCGCTCCTGCGCGCTGGAGATCACCTGCCCCGGCCCGGAGTCGGCGCTGGCGCTGGTCGGCGCGGCCCGGCGGATCGGGATAACGGCCAAGCAGCGCGAGGTGCGCGGCGTGGACCGGGTGGTGGTCAAGGACGGCGACGCGATCGCCGCGCTGCTCACCCGGATCGGCGCGCACTCCAGCGTGCTGTCCTGGGAGGAGCGCCGGGTCCGCCGCGAGGTCCGGGCCACCGCGAACCGGCTGGCGAACTTCGACGACGCGAACCTGCGCCGGTCCGCGCGGGCCGCGGTCGCGGCCGCCGCCCGGGTCACCCGTGCACTGGAGATCCTCTCCGAGGACGCGCCGAACCACCTGACCTCCGCCGGTCACCTGCGGTTGCAGCACCGGCAGGCGTCGCTGGAGGAGCTCGGAGCGCTCGCCGATCCGCCGCTGACCAAGGACGCGATCGCCGGCCGCATCCGCCGCCTGCTCGCGCTCGCCGACAAGCGGGCACGCGATCTGGGAATACCGGACACGGAAGCCGCGGTCACTCCGGAGATGCTCGCCTGTTAGCTCGGAGAACACAGAGGGTACGGCCGCCGGCCGTACCCTCTGATGGTTTTCGTGATCTTTGAAATCCGCCGGAGGGGGCCGAAGTGCCCTGGTGAGCCGCGGTGCAACCGGACAGGATGGGATCCTTAGCCCCGCCGCAACGGCGCTGCAACAACTCAGATAGTGTTCGCAGCGTACGGCGACGGGGCCGGCAACCGGTTCACCCCTCGTCGTGGTTCGGGTCTCTTGCGCAACCGCGGCGGGGCTAATCCGGTACGACCAATTGGCGGCCGGCTGCGGAAAACGGTCGGCATGTGAGTCCGCCGAGTAAACCCACGGCGGGCCAGATCGCGAGGAGACGGACCTGTGACCATCCGGGTTGGTATCAACGGCTTCGGCCGGATCGGCCGTAACTTCTTCCGGGCGGTGCTCGCGTCCGGTGCCGACGTGCAGATCGTCGGGGTCAACGACCTGACCGACAACAAGACGCTTGCCCACCTGCTGAAGTACGACAGCATCCTGGGCCGCATCGGCCAGGAGGTCAAGGCGACCGACACCGAGATCACCGTCGGTGGCAACACGTTCCGCGCGTCCGCCGAGCGCGACCCGAGCAAGCTCGCGTGGGACGCCGTCGGCGCCGACATCGTGATCGAGTCGACCGGCTTCTTCACCGACGCCACCAAGGCCAAGGCGCACGTCGAGGCCGGCGCCAAGAAGGTCATCATCTCCGCTCCGGCGAAGAACGAGGACGTCACGGTCGTCATGGGCGTGAACCACGACAAGTACGACCCGGCGTCGCACACCGTGATCTCGAACGCGTCCTGCACCACGAACTGCCTCGCCCCGATGGCCAAGGCGATCAACGACGCGATCGGCATCGAGCACGGTCTGATGACCACGATCCACGCGTACACCCAGGACCAGAACCTGCAGGACGGTCCGCACAGCGACCTCCGCCGTGCCCGCGCCGCCGCGCTGAACATGGTCCCGACCTCGACCGGTGCCGCCAAGGCGATCGGCCTGGTCCTGCCGGAGCTGAAGGGCAAGCTGGACGGCTTCGCGATCCGCGTGCCGATCCCGACCGGCTCCGCCACCGACCTGTCGTTCGTCGCGTCCCGCGAGACCTCGGTCGAGGAGATCAACGCCGCGGTCAAGGCCGCCGCCGAGGGTGCGCTCAAGGGCTACCTCACCTACTCCGAGGACCCGATCGTGTCGGCCGACATCGTCACCGACCCGTCGTCCTGCATCTTCGACGCGCCGCTGACCAAGGTCATCGGTGGCACGCAGGTCAAGGTCGTCGGCTGGTACGACAACGAGTGGGGCTACTCCAACCGCCTCGTCGACCTGGTCAAGTACGTCGGCGCCTCCCTGTAAGGGACTCAATCTGTGAAGACTCTCGACGACCTGCTCGGCGAGGGTGTCTCGGGTCGGCGCGTGCTCGTGCGCGCCGACCTGAACGTCCCGTTCGAGAAGGGCTCCGACCCGCGCGTCATCACCGACGACGGCCGCATCCGCGCGGTGCTGCCGACGATCGTGGCGCTCCGTGACGCGGGTGCCCGCGTCATCGTCATGTCTCACCTCGGCCGCCCGAAGGGTGCGCCGGACCCGGCGTTCACGCTCGCGCCGGTCGCCGACCGGCTCCGTGAGCTGCTCGGATCCGCCGTGGTCTACGCGGAGGACACGGTCGGCCCCGGCGCCGAGACCGCGGTCGCCGCGCTGGAGGACGGTCACGTCCTGCTGCTCGAGAACCTGCGCTTCAACGCGGGCGAGACCAGCAAGGACGCGGCGGAGCGGGAGGCCTTCGCGGCCAAGCTCGCCGCGTTCGCGGATGTCTACGTGGGCGACGGCTTCGGTGCGGTGCACCGCAAGCACGCCAGCGTCTACGACGTGCCGGCCCTGCTCCCGCATTACGCCGGTGGCCTGGTCGGCCGCGAGGTCGAGGTGCTGAAGAAGGTCTCCGCGCCGGAGAAGCCGTACGTCGTGGTGCTCGGCGGTTCGAAGGTCAGCGACAAGCTGGCCGTGATCGAGGCGCTGCTGCCCAAGGTGGACAAGCTGCTCATCGGCGGCGGCATGTGCTTCACGTTCCTCAAGGCCCAGGGCCACGAGGTCGGGAAGTCGCTGCTCCAGGAAGAGATGATCTCCACGTGCGCCGATCTCCTGGCGCGCGGCGGCGACCGGATCGTCCTGCCGGTCGACGTGGTGGCGGCGACCGAGTTCTCGGCTGACGCCCCGCACGACGTCGTTCCCGCGGACGGGATTCCCGCCGACCGCCTGGGCCTCGACATCGGCCCGGAGTCGGTGAAGCTCTTCGCGGACGCGGTGAGCAGTGCCAAGACCGTGTTCTGGAACGGCCCGATGGGCGTCTTCGAGCTGGCGCCGTTCGCGGCCGGCACCCGGGGCGTCGCGGAGGCCATCACCAAGGTCGACGGCTTCACCGTGGTCGGCGGCGGCGACTCGGCCGCGGCCGTGCGTACGCTCGGCCTGGACGAGTCCGCGTTCGGCCACATCTCCACCGGTGGCGGTGCCTCGCTGGAGTACCTCGAGGGCAAGACCCTCCCCGGTATCGAGGCTTTGGAGAAGTGATGGCGACCTCGTCGCGCCGGCCGCTGATGGCCGGCAACTGGAAGATGAACCTCAACCACTTCGAGGCGAACCTTCTCGTCCAGAAGCTGGCCGCGGGTCTCACCGAGAAGCAGCTGACCGACGTGGAGACCGTGGTCCTCCCGCCGTTCACCGACATCCGCACGGTGCAGACCGCGGTCGACGGTGACAAGCTGCTGATCGGCTACGGCGCGCAGGACATCTCGGCGCACAAGTCGGGTGCCTACACCGGCGAGATCTCGGGCGCGATGCTCGCGAAGCTCGGCTGCTCCTACGTGGTGGTCGGGCACTCCGAGCGCCGCGAGTACCACAACGAGTCGGACGCGCTGGTCAACGCGAAGGCCAAGGCCGCGCTGGCGAACGAGCTCACGCCGATCCTGTGCATCGGCGAGGGCCTGGACGTCCGCGAGGCCGGTGGGCACATCGCCCACTGCGCCGACCAGCTCGAGGCCGGTCTCGACGGGTTCACCGCCGCCGAGGTCGAGAAGATCGTGATCGCGTACGAGCCGGTCTGGGCGATCGGCACCGGCAAGACCGCGACGCCGGAGGACGCGCAGGAGGTGTGCGGCGACATCCGCGCCCGCCTCGCCAAGAAGTACGGCCAGGAGACCGCGGACAAGGTTCGCGTGCTCTACGGCGGCTCGGTCAAGGGCAACAACGTCGCCCAGATCATGGCCCAGCCGGACGTGGACGGCGCGCTGGTTGGCGGTGCGAGCATCGACGCCGAGCAGTTCGTGCAGATCGTGCGTTTCCCGGAGCACGTCGCTCGCTGACGCGTTCCGCACGAAGGGGGCTCTTTACCGGGCCCCCTTCCGCGTGCCCCGCGTGACTGTGACTTCGACCGCCCGCTATCCTTGGCGACGGCCCTGCCCAAGAGAGGAACGACCCGATCATGCCGATGTGGTTCGCCTACACGTTGATCGTGTTGCTGATCATCACGAGTGCCATCCTGACCATGCTCATCCTGCTTCACCGGGGCAAGGGCGGCGGCATGTCGAGCATGTTCGGCGGCGGCGTCACCTCCAGCCTGGCCGGATCGTCCGTGGCGGAGAAGAATCTCGACCGCTACACCGTTCTGGTCGGAATCGTGTGGTTCGCCTGCATCGTCGGGCTCGGCTTCTGGCTGAAACTCGCCGTCGACGGTGCCTGAGCGGCACCCGTAGTCGTACACTCTGCGCTTGGTCCCCGTCCTCGGGGCCGGGCGCAGAGTTTTTGTTTGCTTCCCCCGCTTCCACCGAACCCCCAACGGACAGGAGCGAATCGTGCCGAACGGCAGCGCTATCCGGGGCACCCGCGTGGGCTCCAGCCCCATGCGCCCTACCGAGAGAAGCGAACCGGCCCCGCGCGTCCCCGTCACCTACTGGTGCGGCAACGGCCACACGACCGAGCTGCGGCTCGCGGCCGACGCCCCGGCGCCGGAGGCCTGGGACTGCCCCCGCTGCGGTCAGCCCGCCGGCCGCGACCGCGACAACCCGCCCGGCCCGGCCCGGCCGGAGCCGTACAAGACGCATCTCGCCTACGTGAAGGAGCGCCGCTCCCCTGAGGACGGCGAGGCGATCCTGGCGGAGGCGCTGGCGGCGGTGCGGGCGCGACGCGGCGAGCGTTAGAGACCTTCGGGGGCGGCAGCCGGGTCTGGCGTCGGTTTCGTCGTAGCTGCGGGGGTGCTCACCACGTGCGGTGAGCACCCCCGCATCGCTATGCACCCAGATGCTGCTTCAGCATGTCGCCCCAGCCGGACTGGATCATGCTCTTGAAGCGCCACTCGCCGTTCTGCTTGGCCATGACGTCGACGTAGCGGGTGCGTGTGGTCTCGCCGTCGATGGTCATCGTGGAGTCCGTGGTGACGACGGCCAGGTCGGCGTCGAGGAACGTCGGGCTGCGGTGGTTGTCGAACTCGACCGTGGCGGAGTCCGCACCGGCCATGCTCATCGCCGCGATGAACGTCGGCCGGTCCCAGACCTGGCCGACGCACTCACCGGCCGAATCGTCGGTCATCACCATCAGCGGGAAGAGCGCCATGTCGGCCATGGCCTCGGTGTCGTTGTCGCGCGTGTGCGCGTCGTACCGGGCGAACCAGGCGAGCAGACCGTCGACGTCGTCGTTCGTGGGTGTGTACGTCATACCGTACATTGTACGGGCGGTGGGAAGCCTGAGTGATCAGCCGTTTCGCGGGAGGGGGCGGGTCGGCTGCGGCTCCGGACCGGCCGGTGGGATCCGGCTGACCACTCAGGTTCCGGGGTGCTGAGACAGGTCTGTGGGGTCAGTCGACGAAGGGGTGGACGAACCAGCCGGTGTCGGCCTCGGCCCGGGCCGGCGTGCCGGGAATCGGGTCATCGCCGGTGACCGCCGCGGTGCCGGTCCGCGTCCTCGCCGGGGCCGTGGCGCCGGTCGCGATGGTGGCGGCTCCCCGGTCCGCGTCCTCGACCCGGGTGGCCGGGGCGCCGGTGGCCGCGCTCTCGGTGATCGCGCTACCGGGAGACGTGCGCTGGCGCGGGGGCCGGGGCAGCTGGTGGCGGCGGGTGCCGCTGGTCGTGCCCCGGTAGGCGCCGAAGCCGCCGCGCAGGCGGGCCGGTGCGAGAACGGTGGACTGGCTGCTGACGTACATCGCGCTTCTCCCTCGGGCTCCCGGCCGGTGGCTCCGGCCGCGGCTGCATGATCAGCATGTCTCGTCGGGCGGGCCGTGGATCAGGGCCGGAGGGTCTCGATCGAGGGCCCTTTGGCCCCCGAGCACCGGCCGGATCCCGCACCGTTCCCGCCGTGCCAACGCGAGTCGCGCCGGTGCCGCCGCGGTCGCGCCGATATTTGCCGTATCCGGCACGGAATGCGATTCGCCGGAAACGGAACTCCCACTGGAGTGCGACGTGGACGGTCGACGTTCACCCGGAACGCATTGGCCGATCGGCGCGGTCTCCACACCCGATCGGTTGCACCCCGCGTCGCCTATGGTGTCCGCCGCATGCGTTCTCTTAGGCTGTGCCGGAATATTGGCAGCCCGCGACGGAGGGGTTGAGCACGCTGACGTCCGCCGCCTTCGCCGACGATCCGTTCGAGATCGGGAACTGGGCCGATTTCGCGCTGTACCTGAGTCTGATCCACCAGGCGACCGGCATGAGCCTGTCCGACCTGGAGGCGGCCGAGTCCGGTACGGACGGCCACGAGCTCGACCGCGGCGCCGTCAGCGACGCGCTGATCGGGCGCCGTCCGATCCGGAAAGCGCTGCTGGAGGGCCTGCTCCGTGCCTGGTCCCTGCCGGACGGCCAGCGCAGCCAGGTGCGCGAGGTGTGGCGCCGGCTGGACGTGCGGGCCGGTGCCGGCCCCGCGGGCGCCGGGCGATGCCGGGACGCGTCGCCGCATGCGCTCGGCATCCACGCGTCGATTCGGGCCGGCGATTCCAAGGACGATCTCCCGGCCTATGTGAGCCGGCACTTTGACGACGATCTCCGCGAGATGATCGCCAAGGGCGCGGACGAGGGCTGTTTCGTACTGCTGGTCGGTGACTCGTCGACCGGGAAGACGCGATCGCTCTACGAAGCCATTCTCAATGTTGTGCCGGACTGGTGGCTGCTGCATCCGGCCGACACCCGGGACGTGATCCGCGCGTACCGGGAACCCACCGAGCGCACCGTGGTCTGGCTCGACGAGCTGCAGAACTTTCTCGGGGCCGACCCGCCGCTCAACCGGGCGATCCTGGACGGCCTGACCCGAACCGGCATGATCGTGGTCGGCACGATGTGGTCGGAGCACTACAACGCACGCTCACCGCTGCGCCGCCCGGACGGGTTCGACAAGTACGCTGCCGACCGGGAGCTGCTCAAACGGGCGTGCCGGATCCCGGTGGACGCGGAGTTCACCGCGGGTGAGCGGGCAGCGGCGGCGGCCCTGGCCGAGCAGGACGAGCGGCTTCGCGTCGCGCTCGCGACCGGTGGCGCGGCCGGCCTGCCGCGCGCCCTGGTCGGCGCGTCCGCCCTGCTGGAGAGCTGGGTGCACGCGCCGAGCCCGTTCGTCCGCGCGGTGATCAGCGCGGCCGCGGACGCCCGCCGCCTCGGCGTCGGCTCACCACTGCCGGAGATCCTGTTACGCGAGGCGATGGAGGGGTACCTCAGCCCCGTGGACCGGGCCACCCCGCCCGAGCAGTGGCTGGACCGCGCGCTGCCGTACCTCACCGACGAACTCGGCGGCGGCGTCACCGTGCTCGCCCCGCACGCCCGGAAGGCCGGATCCCTCGACGGGTACGTGATCGCGGACTTCCTCGCCCAGCACATCGCCGGCGTGCACCGTACGGCCTGCCCACCGGCCAGCCTCTGGGACGCGCTGCTGACGCACGTCACCAACCCGGACGATCTGCGCCGGCTCTCGGTCAGTGCGCAGGTGCGCATGCGCTACCGGTACGCCGAGGCCGCGCTGCTCCGGCTGCCCGAGCGCAACGACCTGGCCGCCCTCGACCTCGCCGACCTGCTGGTGCGGCAGGACCGCCTGCACGACGCGCGGATGGCACTCTTCCCGCGGCTCGCGGAGAACCCCACCCAGGACCTTCGCGACCGGTACGAGAAGCTGCTGAACCTCACCCGCCGTGCCGACGCGATCCGCCCGAGGATTCCGGTGCAGCCCACCGCGGCCACCGCGCTCGACGAACTGCTAGCCGACTGGGGCGACGCCGACATGCTGCGCGAATGCGCGGACGCCGGTGACCGCACGGCGGCCGAGGCACTCGTCGACCTGCTCGCCGAGCGCGGGCAGCTGGACGGGCTCCGACAGCGCGCCGACCGTGGCGACGACTACGCCGGGGAGCAGCTGGCCGACCTTCTCGCACTGCACGGCCGGATCGACGAGCTGAAGGCGCGCGCCGAGCGTGGCGACGCGGCCGCGATCCGGCGCTACGGCGGGATGACGGCCGGTGGAACCCCCGGCCGGGACGCGGCCGCCCGCCAGATCGAGGAGCTGCGGGCCAGGGTCGACGCGGGCGACGAGAGCGCGGCGCGCACGCTCACCACGCTGCTCTTCGACCTCGGCGTCGCGGACGCCCTGCTGGACGAGGTCAACGCGGGCACGCCCGGTGCGGTGGACCGCTACCTCGCGCTGCTCACGGCGCGCGAGGAGACCTCGCCGGAGACGCTGCACCTGCTTCGCGCGTTCGGCATCAACGCGGACGGCACCCCCGCGGCGGGTACGCCGTGATGCCGCCGGCCGACCGGGTCGTCCAGCTGCACCGCGGCGACCCGGACCGGATAGCGCTGCTCACCGCGCGCGGTGGCCCGGAGTCACCCGCCGTGCTCAGCCACCGGGTCCGCACGGCCGGTCGGGTGGCCGACTTCGTGCGGGCGGTCCTCGACGACCTGGAGACGGCCGCGATCGAGCTCTTCCCGGCCTGGCTGCCGGAGGCGGAACACATCGACGCCCCGGGCGGCGCCGGGCTGGCCGCGGTCCGGGCGCTCGCTGCCGAGCGGGCGACCCGTACCGCCCACTTCGGACCGTTTCTCGCCGACCTGGCCGCGAGCGCGCTCTCCGGCGTACCGTCGCGGCGTCGTTTTGCCCCTGAGATCCGGGCCCGGGGCCTGGCCCGCGCGGTGGCGGACGGTCTCGGGCGGACACGGCTGGTGCTGCTCGTCCGGGTGCCGGACGGGCTGAGCGCGGACGGCGAACGCACGGTCGCGGCCGGGGCGGAATGGCTCGCGGACCGGGCCGGCACCGGCGTCTGGCTGTGCGGCGCACCACTGACCACGATCGACCGCCTGAGCGTCGCCGCGCCGCCGGCCGTGCCGGAGACGCCGCTCGCGGGCACACAGCCGGCCGCGGGACGGCCGCATCCGCGCAGCTCGTGCGAGGTCGCGCTGGAGGCGGCGCTGGCCCGGCAGCCGTGGGCGACCGGGCGGGCGTGGAACCAGACCTACCGGTCGCGTGTGCTGGACAGCCCGGTGCGGCTCGATCTGCTGTGGCGGGACGAGCGCTGCGTCGTGGAGATCGACGGGCCGGAACACTGCCGGGCGGACCGCTTCGAGGAGGACCGGCAGCGCGACGTGCGTCTCCAGCTCGACGGCTTCGCCGTTCTGAGGTTCACCAACGCGCGGGTACGTCACGACGTCGAGGCGGTCGTCCGCCAGATCGGCATCCTGATCCACCAACGGCGACACGAACATTCGAGAGGGCGATGATCATGGCCGACAGTCTCACCGCGAGCGAGAACGCGCTGCTGCTTCTCCTCATGTCCGAGATGCGGGAGATCTCCAATACCGAGCTGACCGAGAAGTACGGCGAGCTGAAGAAGCCGAGCCGGGACAAGCTCAACCGGCTCGGCTATCTGGAGAGCCGCAAGGAGGGCCGCACGTTCGTGCACGCGCTCGGCGACAAGGGCTGGGCGCTCATGGAGGAGGACCTGCACTTCCCCCGGTCCACGCCACGGGTGCTGGGTGCGGCGCTGTCCGCGTTCCACGCGGCCATGCGCGACCGGGTGCTGCCGAAGACCCAGTTCACCACGTTCGGCGAGGCGCTCTCGCAGAGCTCGATCGTCCCCGCGCAGCGGGTCGAGGCCGAGGTGGAGCCGGTGGTGAAGGACGATCTCGGGGAGCGGATCCGCGGTGTCTACGGGTCGCTGGCGAGCCGGGCCGGTGCCTGGGTGAGCCTGGCCAGCCTGCGGCCGCACTTCGCCGACGTGCCGCGCGCGGATCTCGACGCGGCGCTCAGGCAACTCAGCCGCGAGGACGACGTCCACCTGGCACCGGAGGACAACCAGAAGTCGCTGACCGCGGCGGAGGTCGACGCGGCGATCCGGACCGGTGGCCAGGACAAGCACCTGCTGGCGATCGGAGTGTGATGACCGAGGAGGAGCGGGCCGCCCTGCAGGCGCTCAGTTTCGACTGGGCGCGGGTGCCGGACGACGTCTGGCGCCCGTCGCGTTTCCACGTCGACGGGTTGCATCCGGCGGTCGTACAGACCGTGGTGGAGGGCATCGCCGACGCGGACCGGAGCACGGACCGCAGCCCGATCGGGGTGGCGCTGCAAGGGCCGCCCGGCTCCGGCAAGACCCACCTGCTCGGCTTCGTCCGGCAGCACACGCAGCAGATCGGCGGATACTTCTTCCTGGTCAGCCTGCTCGACTCCAAGGGTTTCTGGGACAGCGTGCTGACCTCCATGCTGGACGGTCTCGCCCGGCCGATCCCGGGCAGCGAGACCCAGCTGCACCTGCTGCTGCGCCGGATCTCGTCGAAGGTCGGCGCACCCCGGCTGGCCCGTCGCGCGTTCATGGGCGACACCGAGCTGACCCGCGAGACGCTGGACGCGTTCATCCAGGGGCTCACCGCCTACGACCCCTACGTCGGGCGGTACAGCCAGGACACCGCGCGGGCGCTCGCGCTCAGCGCCTCCGGCGACGTGGCGCACCAGGACCTGGCGGACAGCTACTTCGCGCTGCTCGACGAGGGTGCGCCCGGGGAGCGGACCGCCTGGGGCATGCGCCGGCTGCCGAAGACGTCGCAGGAGATCGTCCGGGAGCTGTCCCGGCTGCTGGCGCTGACCGGCCCCACGGTGATCGCGGTCGACCAGATCGACACCCTGATCGCGCAGTACGCCGGGCGGACCGCCGGCGGGGAGTCGTCCGATCCGGCCGAGCTGGTCGCGCTGGAGGAGGTCGCGGGCGGGCTGATGACGCTGCGCGAGATCACCAGCCGTACGCTGACCGTGATCTCGTGCATCCCGGCGACCTGGACGCTGATCGAGAAGCGCGCGACGGCGTCGGTGCACGACCGGTTCCGGCTCTCCCCGATCCTCAGCACGATCAAGGACAACAACCTGGGCCGGCAGATCGTTGAGAAGCGGTTCGCGGTGCGGTTCGAGGAGATCGGCTTCCGCCCGCCGTACCCGACCTGGCCGGTCAGCGAGACCGCGTTCGCCGAGGTCGGCGACTTCACGCCGCGGCAGCTGCTGATCGAGATCGACGCGCACGTACGGGCGTGTTTGCTGTCCGGTGAGGTCCGCGAGCTGACCCGGCTCGGCGAGGGCACGACGTCCCGCGTCGAGGTGCCGGTGCCGGCGGTCGCGACCGGCGATCTGGATCGGTTCGACGCGCGTTTCGTCGAGTTCAAGCGGGTTGCGGACGTGGTCGGGCCACTGACCGGCGCACGTGAGGACGCGGAGATCCCGTCGCTGCTCACGGCCGGGCTGACCGCCTGGATCTCGGAGCGGGGCGCCGCGGGCGAGCGGTTCCGGCTGGACCCGCCGCCCAGCTCACGCCCGTCGCTGCACGCGCGGCTCCGCCTGATCGTCGACGAGGACCGGGAGGACCAGGTGCACTGGTCGTTCCGGGCGATCAGCGACGGCCACCACGGCAACGCGGCGCTGTCCCGGCTGCGCAAGGCGTGCATGGCCGCCGGGCTGGACCACCGGGTGCCGAAGCGGAAGTTGTTCGTGCTGCGGAACACCGGGCTGACCGGCGGGCCGAAGATGCGGGAGGCGGTGGCCGCGTTCGAGAGCGACAACGGCACCCGGCTGCCGCTGGACGACGAGGACCTGCGCATCCTCTTCGCGCTGCGCATGCTGCTCCAGGACCCGTCCGCCGACCTGCGCGCGTGGCTGGCCGCCCGCCGCCCGACCCGCAGCATCGCCGTCTTCAAGGAGGCGCTCGCGGACGTGGACGCCTGGCTCCCGGCGGACCAGACCGCCGTCTCCGGAGCACCGGCCACGGCCGCGTCGCGGACCGCGGCCACGCTGGCCGGAGCTGTGGCCGAGGCCGGGCCGGCGGGCCGCGCCGAGGTGGGGCCGGCGGCATATGCCGGGCCGGCCGCCCGGTCCGAGGCGCCGGTGGGCGACGGCGGCCGGGTGACCGTGGTGCGAGCGGCCGAGACGTCCGCCACCGTGCCACCGGCTGGCCGCCCCGGTCATGCCAGTTCCGGCGGCGCGGAGCGGCGCCGGACACCGGTCGTCGGCCGGATCCCGCGCCAGTCGGTCGAGGAGACCGGTGGCCCGCCGGACACCCGGGCCGCGGTGTCCGAGTTCGTGATCGGGCACGACCACGTCACCGGCGCCGCGGTGCCGCTGCGGCTGGAGGCGCTCCGGAAGCACATGTCGATCTTCGCGGGTTCGGGGTCGGGCAAGACCGTGCTGATCCGGCGGATCGTGGAGGAGTGCGCGCTGCACGGCGTGTCCTCGATCGTGCTGGACGTCAACAACGACCTGGCCCGCCTCGGGGACGCCTGGCCGGAAGAACCGGCCGCGTGGGAGCCCGGCGACGCAGCCAAGGCGGCCGACTACCTCGCGTACACCGATGTGGTGATCTGGACCCCGCGCCGGGACGGCGGCCGGCCGCTGGTGTTCCAGGCGCTGCCGGACTTCGCGGGTGTCCGCGACGATCGCGACGAGTTCAACGAGGCGGTCGAGTCCGCGGTCGCGTCGCTGGCGCCGCGCGCGCTGAGCGGGCGCGGCGCGAAGTCGAACCTGCAGCTGGCCGTGCTGCGCAAGGCGGTCGAGCACTACGGGCGGCAGGGCGGCAACCGGCTGCAGGGGCTGATCGACACGCTCACCGACTTCCCCGAGGACATCATCGAGCTGGACGACTCCGCGAAGATCGCGAACGGCCTGGCGCAGTCCCTGACCGCGGCGAAGTACAACGATCCGCTGTTCGGCGGCGCCGGCACCGCGATGGACCCGGGCATGCTGCTCACACCGCCGCCGGGCAAGCGCGCGCGGGTGTCGGTGATCAGCATGGTCGGCCTGGGCAGCGACGAGATGCGGCAGAGCTTCGTCAACCAGCTGCAGATGGCGCTGTTCGCCTGGATCAAGCGCAACCCGGCCGGCGACCGCCCGCTCGGCGGCCTGCTCATCATGGACGAGGCGCAGAACCTCGCACCGTCCACCGCCATGACGCCGTGCACCCGCAGCACGCTCGCGCTGGTGTCCCAGGCCCGCAAGTACGGCCTCGGCCTGATCTTCGCCACCCAGTCCCCGAAAGGGCTGCACAACCAGATCCCCGGCAACTCCGCGACGCAGCTCTACGGCCGCCTGAACAGCCCCATCCAGATGGACACGGCCCGCGAGATGGCCAAGGCCAAGGGCGGCGACGTCCCGGACATCGCCCGCCTCACCAGCGGCGAGTTCTACCTGGCCGCGGAGGGCTCCGCTCCCCGCAAGCTCCGCACCCCGCTCTGCCTCACCCACCACCCGGCCAGCCCACTCTCCACCGAGGAGGTGGTCACCCGGGCGCGCGCTGGAACACCGGATCGATGAACCCGAGCAGCACGCCGGCACCGTAGACCAGCGCGGCCAGCGTGGCCAGCCACCAGAAGGCGCCCCAGAAGCCGGCCGGGATCATGGTCATCTTCCGTAGGTTGGTG
Organism: Catenuloplanes indicus; assembly: GCF_030813715.1. NCBI lineage: Bacteria > Bacillati > Actinomycetota > Actinomycetes > Micromonosporales > Micromonosporaceae > Catenuloplanes > Catenuloplanes indicus. The sequence continues at coordinate 2,572,477 of NZ_JAUSUZ010000001.1, read as the reverse complement.
GAGTCCCCGGCCTTCAGATTGCTGAGCGCCGTGTGGATCACGCCGCCGAGAAGCAAGAACCACACCAGGGTGTACGCGGAGAGCGCTCGCACGCCGGGGGAGCCATGGCGTGCGAGGAGAAAGAACAGCGTGCCGTAGAGCCCGACGATGAAGAATCCGAAGAAGTTGCGCATCTGCACGAAGGTGATGATCAGTAGGACGACGCACGTCCACAGCACCGCGTCCGGGCTCAGCCCGTGCGCCAGCATCGTGGCCCCGACAAGCCCGAACAAGGATGGCCCCAGATAGCCGGATACCGAGGTCAGGAAGGCATTCCCGTTGATGGTGACGGTGAGTCCGGAGCTGTCCGGATTCAATCGCATGCTTTCCACTTCGCCGCCGGTGACCGACCCGAAGAGCGCATGCCCACCCTCGTGCGCAGCAATGATCAGATAGCGCGTGAGCGTCCAGAGGACCGAGGCCGCCAGGCCGAGGATGAGCGAGCCGACGGCCAGCAGCAGGGAAGGTTCGGCGCTGGTCATGCGCGCAGCGTATGGGGGCGGCCCCGGGCCGGGATATCCGCTGATCTATCGACCGATTCCGGCTGTCGCCTCGAAATACGCTGATCAGCGTGCAGAATTCGACGATCGTGGCGTTCTACGGGCCGAAGCCGAAACCCTTGGAGACGCTGATCGCCCGAGTGCAGGGGCTGGCCGCGTCGCACCTCCCGGGTTTCCGTCCCCGGCCGATGCCCGAGGTCCACGCCACGCTCCTCGGCCTGGAAGACCCGGCCCGCGCCGCGGATCTTCCGCTGCTCCTACGCCACCTGACCGCCGCGCTGCACCGGCCCGGAATGAGCGTCCAGTTCGGTGGCTTCGCTGACCGTGAGTATCCGATCAGCAGCCGCGACCGTGGCCTTCACGAACGATCCTTCCTGGTCAGTGACGCGAACGTGGTGCTGATCGGCTGGCCGGTCGACGGCCGCAGCGGAGAGCCGACACCTGCGCTCGACGACCTGCGGCGCTCCTGCCAGGCGTTCGGCTTCCGGCACCGCTACCACCTATGCCCTGGCGACACCGACCCGGACTGCTATCTCGTCGTCGGCCGGACACCCGGCGGCAGCGCCCCCGCGCACGTCACCGTCGCCGAGACCGCGATCAGGAACGAGCTGGCCGCTTCCCCGCCGACCCGGATCTCCCTGACCACGGCTGATGTGCGTCTCGTGCGCTACTCGGACACCACACTGCCCACCGGTACGTCACGGGCCTACCCGATCGACCGGCCACACCCGCCGCACTGACGAACTCGTTGGGAAAGCCCCACGGAAGCGGTGTGGGGCGACGCGGGACCGGCAGGGAGGAGCGCCAGCGACGACCGTGGCCCGCGGGAGCATGCGGGCAGCACCACGCCGGAAGTGGGAAGAAAGGGTCGTGGTCCGCGACCGTCTGTGAGGGAGACGTTCGCGGACCGGGTCGCTATCGGCCCGCGGCGGCTGCCTTGTCGATCAGCCAGAGGGTGCGGGAGGTGCCGTGGACCTGGGCACACGGCAGGTCAGAGCCGCCGCGGATCGCGGCCGCGACCGGGTCGGCCTTGTCGGCGCCGGTGACGATGAGCCAGACCTCGTCGGCGGCGTTGATCGTGGGGAGCGTGAGCGTGATGCGGGTGGGTGGCGGCTTCGGGCTGTTCTGGATGCCGGCGGCGATGCCGGTCTCGGTCAGGCCGGGGTGGCCGGGGAAGAGGGAGGCGACGTGGCCGTCCTCGCCGACGCCGAGCAGGATGACGTCGATGTGCGGGGTGGCGGCGGTCCACTCGGCGGCGTAGCGGGCGGCCGCGGCCGTGGCGTCGTCGCCGTCCGGGCCGTCGGACGGGGGCATCGGGTGGATGCGCTTCGGGTCGAGCGGCAGCGCGTCGAGCAGTGCCTCGCGGGCCTGGGTCTCGTTGCGGTCGGCGTGGCCGAGCGGCAGGAAACGCTCGTCGCCCCACCACAGGTCGACGCGGGACCAGTCGATGGCGGTGGCGGCGGGGGAGGACGCGATCGCCCGGTAGATCTTGGCGGCGCCACGGCCGCCGGTGAGGACGATGCCGGCGGTGCCGCGGGCGGCCTGCGTGTCAATGATCTTGACGATCAGACGGGCCGCGACGGCCTGGGTCTGGATGTCCGCGTCCGCGTGGACGATCACGGTCGGTTCTGTCATCGGTAGGGCACCTTCACGAAGAGATGGAAGGGTCCGCCCGCGAGGCGAATCGCGAGCGGACCACGGGGACACGGTCAGTGCGCGAGCGCCGGGTCCTTCCAGACGTGCACGCGGTGCGCGGGGCGGCTCTCCAGGTGCGGCAGGCCGGCGAGCGCGCCGAGTGCCTCGGAGTAGACCTGGTCCGGGTCGAGGCGGCGCAGTTCCTCGGCCAGTTCGTCGCCGACCGGGCGGCGGACCAGCGGCATCTCGCGGTCGGCCTGGCCGGTGCGGCTGAACAGCGCGGTGTTCTCGTCGCGGGTGACCTTGATGCAGTCGCCGTTGGCGCACTGCAGCTCGACCGAGCGCATGCGCGGGTGCTCGGTGGTCGGCTCCAGGACCGGCACGATGCCCAGGCGGGCGGCGAGCCAGCCGCCCATCAGCGCGGCGGTCGGGTCCTTCTCCGGCGCCACGATGGTGGCGCCGACGACCTGCTCGGACGTGGTGTCGAACGCGCTGGCCACGAGCGTGCGCCAGAGCGTGATCCGGGTCCAGGTGAGGTCGGTGTCACCGGGCGCGTAGTCCTTGGCCCGCTGCTTGAGCGCGGCAACCGGGTCGGGGGCCTGCGCGGAGTCGGTGATCCGCCGGTCCGCTACCACGCCGAGGAAGTCGTTCGCGATCTGCTCCGGCGGCTCGCTGTGCCACCAGGAGACCACCGGCACGTCCGGCGCCAGCAGCGGCATCACCACGGACTCGGCGTGCAGCGCGAGCCGGCCGTACATGCGCAGCACCGCGGCCTCGGCCGGGCCGAGCCGGCCGCCCACCACGATCTCCGCGTCCAGCCGGCTGCGCTGGCTCTCCACGTCGGAGCGGACCACGATCAGCAGGCGGCACGGGTGCGCGGAGGCCGCGATCGTGGCCGCGGCCTCCGCCTCCCGGACCCGCTTCTCGTCCACCACCGCGATCAGGGTGAGCGCGAGGCCGCTGGCCACGCCGCCGGCGCTGCGCCGTTCCGCGGCGAGCGCCTTCACGACCTCGTTGCCGGTCGTGTCCCACAGGCCGATCATGCTCGCCTCCAGCTCCGGCCCTCACGGGCCAGCAGTTCGTCGGCGGCGCGCGGTCCCCACTCGCCGGCCCGGTACGGCTCGGGCGTGGTGCCCGCCCACGCCTCCTCGAGCGGGTCGATCACCTGCCAGCTCTGCTCCACCTCGGCCGCGTCCGGGAACAGCGTCCGGTCGCCGACCAGCACGTCCAGGACCAGCCGCTCGTACGCCTCCGGGCTGGACTCGGTGAACGCCTCGCCGTACTGGAAGTCCATCGCGATGTCGCGGACCTCCATCGTGGTGCCCGGCACCTTGGAGCCGAACTTGAGCACCATGCCCTCGTCCGGCTGGACGCGCACGACCAGCTGGTTGTGGCCGAGCATCTCCACGTCGGCCGGGTCGAACGGCAGGTGCGGCGCCTTCTTGAAGACGATCGCGATCTCGGTGACCCGGCGCGGGAGCCGCTTGCCGCAGCGCACGTAGAACGGGACACCGGCCCAGCGGCGGTTCTGGATGGCGAGTTTGACCGCGACGTACGTCTCGGTCCTCGACTCGGCCGGGATGTTCTTCTCCTCCAGGTAGCCGACCGCGCGCTCGCCCGCGACCCAGCCCTGGAGGTACTGACCTCGTACCGTGTCGGCCTGGATGTCCTTCGGCACGGTGATCGCCTTGAGTACCTTCAGCTTCTCGGCCCGGATCTCGGACGGGTCGAAGCTGGTCGGCTCCTCCATCGCGAACATCGCCATGAGCTGGAGCAGGTGGTTCTGCAGCACGTCACGGGCGGCGCCGGCACCGTCGTAGAACCCGGCACGGGTGCCGATGCCGACGTCCTCGGCCATGGTGATCTGCACGTGGTCGACGTACTTCGAGTTCCACACCGGCTCGAACAGCGAGTTCGCGAAGCGGAGCGCCAGGATGTTCTGGACGGTCTCCTTGCCGAGGTAGTGGTCGATGCGGAACACGTCGTCCGCGGTGAAGACGGAGTCGACCAGCCGGTTGAGCTCCTTGGCCGTCTCCAGGTCGTAGCCGAACGGCTTCTCCACCACCACGCGCCGCCAGCCGCCGGACTTGCCGTTGTCGGCCATGCCGGTGCGGGCCAGCTGCTTGAGCACGATGGGAAAAGCGACCGGCGGGATCGAGAAGTAGAACGCGGCGTTGCCGGCGATACCGTGCGTGGCGCGCAGCTCGTCCAGCGAGGAGGCCAGCGTGTCGAACGCGGCGTCGTCGTCGAACGAGCCGGCCACGAACTTGATGTTCTCCGCCAGCCGGGCCCAGACGTCCTCCCGCCACGGGGTGCGGGCGCCCTTCTTGGCCGCCTCGTACGCCAGCGACTCGAAGTCGCCGTCGCCCCAGTCGCGCCGGGCGAAGCCGAGCACCACGAAACCGGGCGGGAGCAGGCCACGGTTGGCCAGGTCGTAGACCGCGGGGATCAGCTTCTTACGGGACAGGTCGCCGGTGACGCCGAAGATCACCAGAGCGCAGGGCTCCGGGATTCTCGGCAGCCGGCGATCCTGTGGGTCGCGCAGCGGATTTCTCACGCCGCCATCCTCCCAGTTTTTGCCAGGCAGAGCAGGTTTACAGTGCCTGCGCGGCCGTTACGAGTTGATTGATTCCGGCCGTGCGGTCGGTGAGGTGCAGACGAAGCAGCGGGCGGCCGTCCAGCGCGGCCCGGTCACCGGCGGCCTGCGCGGCCTGCAGGCGCCCGAACGTGTACGGCCGGCCGGGAATCGCCAGATCGTCCGAGACCACGCCGGTGAGTTGCAGGAACGCGCCGGATGGCGGTCCACCCTTGTGGAACTGTCCGGCGGTGTGCAGCAGGCGCGGCCCCCAGCCGAAGGTAACCGGCTTACCGGATTTGTCGGCCAGAATGGACCTCAAACGTGCGATCTCCGCATCGTCATGACGGTCCAGATAGGCCATGACGGCAAGATAGTCGCCGGCGTCCAGGACGGTCCGCAGTACGTCGGCGAGGCCACCGTCCTGGATCGTGCCGCCGGGGACGACCTGGATCGCGCGGCCGGGGAAGACCTGGAGCGCGCGGTCGGTGAACGCGGGCTGCTCCGCGGGCAACGCCTCCAGCAGCCGCGTCGTGTGCGCCTTGGTGGACGCCACGTCCGGCTGGCTGAACGGGTCCACGCCGAGCACCCGGGCCGCCAGCGCGGTCGCGAACTCCCAGGCCAGGAACTGCGCGCCGAGCGGACCGTTGACCGCCAGCTGCGCGCCGATCCCGCCGCCGGGCACCGCGCCGGCGCCGAGCGACCCGCCGTACGCCACGGTCAGCACGCCCAGCCCGGTCGCGCCCGGCTCGTCCGGCGAGTCCACCACGACCGGCAGCAGCCCGAGGCCGTCCTTGCCCAGCGACTCCGCGAGCAGCTGCTCGGCCCAGTCGCCGAGCCCGTCCAGCCCGCTGCCGTCCGGGACCAGCGCCACCGCGGAGTATCCGGCGGTGGCGGCCGCGCCGATCGCGGCGCCGAGAGCCAGCGCCGGATTGCCGTCCTCGCCGCCGAGCGAGGCCGCGAACTCCTCCGCCTGGTCCAGCAGCTCGGCCACGTCGACACCGGCCAGCGCGGCCGGGACCAGCCCGAACGCGGTCAGTGCGCCGAACCGCCCGCCGACCGTGGGGTCCGCCACGATGACGAACGCACCCATCTCCAGCCCGGTCTCGACCAGCGGCGAGCCCGGATCGGTGACGACCACGAAGTGCCGGCCGGCCTCCTCCGGAGTCCGGCCAAGATCAAGAAATGCCCGGTGGTACGCCCGGCGCTGCGCGTCCGTCTCGATCGTGCTGCCGGACTTGCTGGACACGACCACCACGGTCGTGTCCAGCCGGTCGCCGAGCGCGGCCCGGATCTGCCCCGGGTCGGTGGTGTCCAGCACGGTCAGCGGCCGGCCGAGCGTCGCGGCCATCGCGGCCGGTGCCAGCGAGGAGCCGCCCATGCCGCACAGCACCACGTGGTCCAGGTCGCCGAGCTCCGCGCACAGCTCCGCGAGCTGGGGGAGCAGCTCGCGGGACCGGTGGAACGTGTCGAGCCAGCCGAGGTGTGCCGCGGCCGCCGGTTCCGCCTCCGGACCCCACAGCGTGGGGTCCTTGCGGGCCAGCAGGCCGGGCACACCGTCGGCGACCAGCGCCCGCCGGACGGACGCCGGTGACTGCTCATCGATGGCACGAGCGCCGTGGACGGCAAGTCCGGCGGCTGCCTCGGCGCCACCGCTGAGCAGATCACTCATCTCAGGCCGCGTCGCTCGGGTTGGCCGCGCCCTTCTTGGCCGCGTCCAGCGACTTGGCCAGGCCCTCCAGCAGCTCGCCCCAGGAGGCCTCGAACTTCTGGACGCCCTCTTCCTCGAGCACCTTCACCACGTCGTCGAAGTCGATGCCGACCGCGGTGAGCTTGTCGAACACCTCCTGCGCCGCCGCGTACGACCCGGTGACGGTGTCGCCGCGGGTGTCACCGTGGTCGGCGTACGCGTCGATGACCGACTCCGGCATCGTGTTGACGACGCCGGGCGCGATCAGCTCCTCGACGTAGATCGTGTCCTTGTACTCCGCGCTCTTCGTGCCGGTGGACGCCCACAGCGGACGCTGCGGGTGCGCGCCGGCCGCCTTGAGCGCGGCCCACCGCTCGCCGCCGAACTTCTCCTCGTAGAGCTTGTACGCCAGCTGGGCGTTGGCCACCGCGGCCTTGCCCTTCAGCGCCTTCGCCTCGTCGGAGCCGATCTTGTCGAGCCGCTTGTCGATCTCGGTGTCCACCCGGGAGACGAAGAACGACGCGACCGAGGCGATCTTCGACAGGTCGTGGCCGTTCGCCTTCGCCTGCTCCAGACCGTCCAGGAACGCGTCGATCACCTTGCCGTACCGGTCCAGCGAGAAGATCAGCGTCACGTTCACGCTGATGCCCGCGGCCAGCGTGGCGGTGATCGCCGGCAGGCCGGCCAGCGTCGCCGGGATCTTGATGAGCACGTTGTCCCGGTCGACCAGCCACCACAGTGCCTTGGCCTCGGCGACCGTCTTCGAGGTCTCGTGCGCCAGGCGCGGGTCGACCTCGATCGAGACGCGGCCGTCCTGACCCTGCGAGCGGTCGTACTCCGGCTTCATCACGTCGGCGGCCCAGCGCACGTCGTACGTGGTCAGCGCGCGCGTCGCCTCCTCCACGGTGACGTCGCGGTCGGCCAGCTCGCGCAGCTGCTCGTCGTACGCGTCCGCGTCGGAGAGCGCCTTGGCGAAGATGGTCGGGTTGGTGGTCACGCCCACAACGTGCTTCTCCGTGCGGAGCTTGTCCAGCGTGCCGGACGCGAGGCGCACGCGGGACAGGTCGTCCAGCCACACCGCCACGCCGGCGTCGGAGAGTTCCTTGAGCCGATCGGTCATCGGAATCACACCCCTATCAGAAGTCAGTTGCCGGTCTTGTTGCCGGTGATGACGCCGACCTTGGTGAGCGAGGCGTGCGCCTTCGCCACCACGTTGTCGGCCGTGAAACCGAACTGCTCGAACAGCACCGTGTACGGCGCGGAGGCTCCGTAGTGTTCAATGCTGACCGACTCGCCGGCGTCGCCGATCAGGTGCCGCCAGGACATCCCGATGGCGGCCTCGACGCTGACCCGCGCCTTGACCGACGACGGCAGCACCGACTCGCGGTACGCCTGGTCCTGCGCGTCGAACCACTCCTGGCACGGCACGGAGACGACGCGCGTCGGCGTGCCCTCGGCCTCCAGCCGCTCCCGCGCGGTCAGCGCGATCTGCACCTCGGAGCCGGACGCCAGCAGGATCACCGACGGCTGCGAGTTCGACGCGTCGACCAGCACGTAAGCGCCCTTCGCGGTGTTCTCCGCGGAGGCGTGCGTGGACCGGTCGATGGTCGGCAGGTTCTGCCGGGACAGGATCAGCGCGGTCGGCCGGTCGGTGTGCTCCAGCGCCGCCTTCCACGCCTGGGCGGTCTCGTTCGCGTCCGCCGGGCGGACCACGTCGAGGCCGGGGATGGCGCGCAGCGCGGTCAGGTGCTCGATCGGCTGGTGCGTCGGGCCGTCCTCGCCGAGACCGATCGAGTCGTGCGTCCACACGTAGACGACCGGCAGCTTCATCAGCGCGGCGAGCCGCACCGACGGGCGCATGTAGTCGGAGAACACCGCGAACGTGCCGCCGTAGACGCGGGTGCCGCCGTGCAGCGCGATGCCGTTCATGATCGCGCCCATGCCGTGCTCGCGGATGCCGAAGTGCAGCGTGCGGCCGTACTTGTGGCCCGGGAACGCCTTGGTGGCGTACTCCTCCGGGATGAAGGACGGCTCGCCCTCCATCGTCGTGTTGTTCGACTCGGCCAGGTCGGCCGAGCCGCCCCACAGCTCCGGCAGCACCGGGGCCAGCGCGTTGAGCACCTTGCCGGAGGCGGCGCGGGTGGCGACGCCCTTCGGGTCGGCCTCCCAGACCGGCAGCGCGGCGTCCCAGCCGGCCGGCAGCTCACGCTTGGACATCCGGTCCCACAGCGCCTTGCGCTCCGGGTTCGCCGCGGCCCACGCGTCGAACTTCTCCCGCCAGGCGGCCTCGGCGGCCTTGCCGCGCTCGACGACCTCGCGGGCGTGCTGCAGGACCTTGTCGTCCACCTGGAAGTCCTGCGCCGGGTCGAAGCCGAGCACCTGCTTGGTGGCGGCGACCTCGTCCTTGCCCAGCGCGGAGCCGTGGATCTTGCCGGTGTTCTGCTTCTTCGGCGCCGGGTAGCCGATGACCGTACGCAGCGCGATGAACGACGGCTTGTCCGTGGTGGCCTTCGCCGCGACCAGCGCCGCGTACAGCGCCTCGACGTCCTCGGCGTAGTCGCCGCCCTCGTCGAAGGACTTGCGCCAGTCGACGACCTGCACGTGCCAGCCGTACGCCGCGTAGCGCGCCGCGACGTCCTCGGACTTCGCGATCTTCGTATCGTCCTCGATCGAGATCTCGTTGTCGTCCCAGATCAGCGTGAGGTTGCCCAGCTTCTGGTGGCCGGCGATCGCGCTGGCCTCGTGGCTGATGCCCTCCTCGATGTCGCCGTCCGAGGCGATCGCCCAGACGTTGTGGTCGAAGATCGACTCACCGTCCGGCGTCTCCGGGTCGAACAGGCCGCGCTCCCGGCGGGCCGCGATCGCGAAGCCGACCGCGTTGCCGATGCCCTGGCCCAGCGGGCCGGTGGTGGTCTCGACGCCGTCGGTGTGCCCCTGCTCCGGGTGGCCCGGGGTGAGCGAGCCCCATTGGCGCAGCGACTTCAGGTCGTCCAGGCCCAGCCCGTACCCGGACAGGTAGAGCTGGATGTAGAGGGTGAGGCTGGAGTGCCCGGCGGACAGCACGAAGCGGTCCCGGCCCGGCCAGGCCGAGTTCGCCGGGCTGTGCGTCATGACCTTGTTGAAGAGCAGGTAGGCCGCGGGTGCCAGGCTCATGGCGGTGCCGGGGTGACCGTTGCCGGACTTCTCCACGGCGTCCATGGCCAGGACGCGGACGGTGTCGACCGCCTTACGGTCGAGATCGGACCAGCTCAGAGCGCTGTCCTCGGATGGGGTGGCAGCCACGATCTGTGTGCTCCTCGGGTGTGACCGGCAAATGAGATTTTCGACTACTCCAGTGTCCGACCCTAGCGAGCGCTGTTGAACACGCGCCCGCGGAACGCGGGAACAACCTAAGCTGTGAGCGGACACACGCCTTGATCATCCGCGTGTGCCGGTGTGACGCCGTGCATCCTCGCCGGGTCTGGCGGGGCGGCGAATCCGGTGCCGATAGGCTGTCGCCCATGGCGCGTGACCTTGGTTCCGCGGTCCGTCGTCGCCTGGTCACTCCATCGCCCCAGCCGGAAGGTGACAATCCGTGAGCACACTCACCGAACGCCCGGTTCTGCCCTCGGTCAAGGGGCGGAAGACCCGGTCGGTGAAGCGTCCTACGGGCTCCACGCCGCGCGCCAGCGATGTGATCAAGGCGTACGTCGCGCTCACCAAGCCGCGTATCGTCGAACTGCTACTGGTCACGACCGTACCCGCGATGATGCTGGCCGCAAACGGACTGCCGTCGCTGTGGCTGATGGCGGCGGTTCTGGTCGGCGGTTCGTTCGCCGCCGGTGGCGCCAGCGCGCTGAACTGCTACATCGACCGGGACATCGACCAGGTGATGCGGCGCACCAAGCGCCGCCCGCTGCCGGCCCACTCAGTCTCGCCGCGCAACGCGCTGATCTTCGGCCTCACGCTCTCCGCGCTCAGCGTCGCGATCATGGCACTGGCCACGAACTGGCTGGCCACGGCCATGACGCTCGGCTCGATCGTCTACTACGACGTGGTCTACACACTCTGGCTGAAGCGCGTCACCGCGTGGAACACGTTCTGGGGCGGCATCTGCGGCTCCGCGCCGGTGCTGATCGGCTGGGCCGCGGTCACCGGCTCGCTGTCGCCCGCGGCCTGGGCGCTGTTCGGCGTGGTCTTCTTCTGGCAAATGCCGCACTTCTACGCGCTCGCCATCAAGTACAAGGACGACTACGCGCGGGCCGGCATCCCGATGCTGCCGGTGGTGGCGTCGGTCAAGCGGGTCAACGTGGAGATCGTCGGCTTCGCCTGGCTCACGCTGATCTCCTCGCTGGCCGCCTGGCCGTTCGGTCTGAGCTGGATCTACGGCGTGCCGGCGACGATCGTGGGCGCGCTGTTCGTGCTGGAGGCGCACCTGCTGGCGCGGCGGGCGTCCAAGGGGGAGCCGGTGAAGCCGATGCGGCTGTTCCACTGGTCCACGACGTACCTCACGATCGTGTTCCTCGCGGTCGCGATCGACGCGCTGGTCTGATCACCATCCGGTAACGGTTGTCACCTCGGTCGCTTCGGCCGAACGGCTGATGCGTGGCGTGCCTTACGGGTCGATCTACCGGTGAAACGCCCTGAAATAGGCATCGTTTAGTGCTACCTCGGTGGTGTGGTGGCGAACGCCCGTTTCGTCCTTATTTTTTGTCCGGTTTTTCTGGGATAAAGCCGGACGAAGCAGGCAGAAATGACGTTGAAACCCCTCGTTAGAGGCATCACAAAAACTCCACGTAACGCCTGCGTTTCACCTGCTGTCTGCCTACTCTTCCCCTCATGGCAGAAGGTTCCGATACGACGCTGACGATCGACGAGAAGTCGCAGCCGACCGCTCTGGTCGGCAGCATCCGCTCTTTCGCCGCAGGGCACGGCGGTGCGAAAGCGGTCGTCGAGTACGTCGGCAAGCGCGGCGCCCGCATCGTTCTCGTGGGCGAGGACGGTGAGTGGGCGGACCAGTTCGCCTCCGACACCAAGACGGCGCGGCAGGCCTGCGAGAAGGCCGGCGTCGCGGTGGAGAACGAGTGGGAGCGCGAGCTGATGGAGCAGATGCGGCCCAGCAACGACCTCTGGCGGTCCATGGGCCGTCGCATGATGGCGCGCTGATCCCGGCAGCGTGATGGCGCGCTGACCCCGGCGCGCGGCAGCACCGCAACCTCTAGCACCATCTTTGATGTGACAACCCGACCCTTCGACGACACCGCGACCCGGGCCCCGGCCCGGGTCGCTGTCGTCACCGCAGCCTCCCTTCCCGACCTGGAGCCGGACGACCGCCTGATCCTCGCGCCGCTGGCCGCCGCCGGGATCACCGCGGAGCCGGTCGTCTGGACCGACCCCACCGTGGACTGGACGGCGTACGACCGGGTCCTGCTCCGCTCGCCGTGGGACTACACCGAGCGCCGGGCCGACTTCCTGGCCTGGGTCTCCTCCGTCCCGGGCCTGCTCAACCCGGCCGACGTGGTCGTCTGGAACACCGAGAAGACCTACCTGCGCGACCTGGCGGCGGCCGGCGTGCCGGTCACCGAGACGCAGTGGATCGGCGGCGGTGACGTGTGGACGCCGCCGGCGGCCGGTGAGTGGGTGGTCAAGCCCGCGGTCGGCGCCGGCAGCGTGGACGCGGGCCGCTACGACCTGAGCGACCCGGAGCACCGTGAGCTGGCCGAGCTGCACGTGGAGCGGCTGCTCGCGGCGGCCCGGCTGGTGATGGTGCAGCCCTACCTGACCGCGGTGGACACGGACGGCGAGACCGCGCTGCTCTTCTTCACGGATCCGGCGACCGGCGCGCTCGCGTACAGCCACGCGATCCGCAAGGGACCGATGCTGGCCGGGCCGGACACCGGCGTCGAGGGGCTCTACAAGCAGGAGCAGATCGACCCGCGGGTGGCCACCGAGGCCCAGCGGGCGGTCGCGGAGCGTGCGCTGGCCGCGATTCCCGGCGGCACCGGCCGGCTCCTCTATGCCCGCGTCGACCTGCTCCCCGGGCCGGGCGGCGACCCGGTGGTGGTCGAGCTCGAACTCACCGAACCGTCCCTTTTCTTCGGTTTCGATCAGGACGCCGCCGGCCGGTTCGCGGCGGCCGTGGCCGCGCACATCACCCGTTAGGGCAGGCGATTCCCGCGTGACGTTTTTCCGGTGACCGGCGGCGGGACCGGCTGCGTCGCGGCGGCCGGAGCGGAGCGCCGGCGGAGTCGGAGGCCTCCGCGCGGTTCGCCCGCTCCGAGCATGCGGGCCGCACCGCGCCGCAAGCGGGGAATCCGGCCTTAGGCGTTGTCGGGGCTGCGGGTCGCGTGCAGGGCGTGGAGGGTGGCGATCCAGACGAGGCAGGCGCCGAGCATGTGGGCGCCGACCAGGAGGACCGGGAGGTGCGTGAAGTACTGGACGAAGCCGATGACGCTCTGGGAGAGCTCCACCACGATCAGGATGATCGCCGGGCGGGTGGGTGCGCCGGCGATCCGGGCGGCGAAATAGAGCGCGACGGACAGGCCGATCAGCAGCATGACCAGGTCGACGTGCAGCTGCGAGATCAGCTCGGGGTCGAGGTGGTTGCGCTTGGCGCCGCCGTCGCCGGAGTGCGGGCCGGCGCCGGTGACGATCACGCCGACGATGACGACGGCCAGGCTGACCAGCGTGGTGATCCAGGCCAGGTGGCGCAGCGGGCGTGGCGGGGCGCTGCTGACCGGGCGGTCGACGGTGCGGCGCCAGAAGAGGTACGCGGTGGTGATGACGAAGATCGAGCCGAGGAAGTGCAGGCCGACCACCCACGGGTTGAGATTGGTCAGCACGGTGATGCCGCCGATCACGCCCTGCAGCGGGATGCCGAGCAGCGTGACCAGGCCGAGCGTGACCAGGCGGCGACGGCGGGGGCGTTCCAGGACGGCGGCGAGCAGCGCGGCGATCGCGATCGCGATGACCACGAACGTGAGCAGCCGGTTGCCGAACTCGATGATGCCGTGGATGCCCATCTCGGGCGTGGTGGTGTAGGACTCGTCCGTGCACCGGGGCCAGGTGGGGCAGCCGAGGCCGGACTTGGTGAGCCGGACCGCGCCGCCGGTGACCACGATGCCGACGTTCGCGACGAGGGACGCCAGGCCGAACCCGCGCAACCACCGATCCATGTTCCGGGCTGCTCCGGAATCGGACGTGGGCGGCGCGGGCGTGATCACGGACGATTGGCTCACGGACGCCAATCCTACGCAGCGTCGTAGACGCGTGTTCACCCCGGTGGCGCGGGTCACCGGAGGGGTGGTTTGCAGGTGCGAACCGAAATACGTAACACTGGCGTAGTGAAAAACCTGGAGCTGCTCTCCGCGAGCGCGACGGAGGCCGACACGGCCACCGGCGCGCAGGACGGCCGCACCCGGGACAAGATCACGCAACTGCTGCTGGAGCGCGGCGGCGCGACCGCGGCCGAGCTGGGCCGGGCGCTCGGGCTGAGCGCCGCCGGCATCCGCCGCCATCTGGACGCGCTGCTCGCCGACGGCGACGTGACCACCCGTGACCACACCTCCGGCACGCCGCGCGGGCGCGGGCGGCCGGCCAAGGTCTTCCTGCTCACCGACGCGGCCCGGCTGCGCTGCGGCACGCACGCCTACGACAACATCGCCTCCGCGGCACTGCGCTTCATCGCGGTGCACAGCGGCGCGGCCGCGGTCACCGAGTTCGCCGAGGCGCAGGTCTCCGCACTGGAGCAGCGCTGCCGGGCGGCCATGGAGGGCGCCGGCGAGGACCCGTTCGCGCGGGCGGAGGCACTCGCGGCCGTGCTGACCGCGGAGGGCTACGCTGCCAACGCGACCACGATCGCGACCGGCGGGCAGCTGTGTCAGCACCACTGCCCGGTGGCGCACGTGGCCGCCGAGTTCCCCCAGCTCTGCGAGGCGGAGACGGCGGTCATCTCCCGCCTGATCGGCACCCACGTGCAGCGTCTGGCCACGATCGCGCACGGCGACGGGGTCTGCACCACGCATATCCCGGCTCCGGCCGGGCACGCAGGTAACACCACCACGAAGAAGAACTCCACCGTGAGGACAGATCGATGACGGACCAGATCGCGCAGCCGATCAGCCAGGAGGAGCACCTCGCCGCGCTCGGTAAGTACGAGTACGGCTGGGCTGACTCGGACGCGGCCGGCGCCGCGGCGCAGCGGGGCTTGTCCGAGGCCGTCGTCCGGGACATCTCCGCGAAGAAGAGCGAGCCGCAGTGGATGCTCGACCTGCGGCTGAAGGGCCTGCGCCTGTTCGGCCGCAAGCCGATGCCGAACTGGGGTGCCGACCTGACCGGCATCGACTTCGACAACATCAAGTACTTCGTCCGGTCCACCGAGAAGCAGGCCGCCAGCTGGGAGGACCTGCCCGAGGACATCAAGAACACGTACGACAAGCTCGGCATCCCGGAGGCGGAGAAGCAGCGCCTCGTCGCGGGCGTCGCCGCGCAGTACGAGTCCGAGGTCGTCTACCACGCGATCCGTGAGGACCTCGAGGAGCAGGGTGTCATCTTCGTCGACACCGACTCCGCGCTCAAGGAGCACGAGGAGCTGTTCAAGGAGTACTTCGGGACGGTCATCCCGGTCGGCGACAACAAGTTCGCGGCGCTGAACACGTCCGTGTGGTCCGGCGGCTCGTTCATCTACGTGCCGAAGGGCGTGCACGTGGAGATCCCGCTGCAGGCCTACTTCCGGATCAACACGGAGAACATGGGCCAGTTCGAGCGGACGCTGATCATCGCGGACGAGGGCTCGTACGTGCACTACGTCGAGGGCTGCACCGCGCCGATCTACTCGTCCGACTCGCTGCACTCCGCGGTCGTCGAGATCATCGTGAAGAAGAACGCCCGGGTGCGGTACACGACGATCCAGAACTGGTCGAACAACGTCTACAACCTGGTCACCAAGCGCGCGGTGTGCCACGAGGGCGCGACCATGGAGTGGATCGACGGCAACCTCGGCTCCAAGGTCACGATGAAGTACCCGGCGGTCTACATGACCGGCCCGCACGCCAAGGGCGAGGTGCTCTCCGTGGCCATGGCCGGCGAGGGCCAGCACCAGGACGCGGGCGCGAAGATGGTGCACGCGGCGCCGAACACGTCGTCCAGCATCATCTCGAAGTCGATCGCCCGCGGTGGCGGCCGCACGTCGTACCGTGGCCTGATCCAGGTCCTGGAGGGCTCGAACCAGAGCAAGTCGACCGTGAAGTGCGACGCGCTGCTGGTGGACACGATCTCCCGGTCGGACACGTACCCGTACGTCGACATCCGCGAGGACGACGTGGCGATGGGGCACGAGGCCACGGTGTCGAAGATCAGCGACGACCAGCTCTTCTACCTGATGAGCCGCGGCCTGAGCGAGGACGAGGCGATGGCGATGATCGTGCGCGGGTTCATCGAGCCGATCGCCAAGGAGCTTCCGATGGAGTACGCGCTGGAGCTCAACCGCCTGATCGAGCTGCAGATGGAAGGCGCTGTCGGTTAAGTTCCGACATTCCCCGGATCAAGAGCTAGGACGAGATGACTGCTGAAGCCATAGCGCCGCCGAAGACCAAGTCGCAGGCGCTGCGCTCCTACGATGTTGCCGACTTCCCGGCGCTGACCGGCCTGGAGGAGGACTGGCGGTTCACGCCGCTCAAGCGCCTCCGCGGGCTGGCCGGTGCGACGTCGGCGGTCAGCGGCGGGGTGACCGTCGAGCTGGCGGCCCCGGTCGAGGGCGTGACGCTGTCGACGGTGACCGACGCCGAGAAGGTGCTGACCCCGTTCGACCGGATCAGCGCGCTCGGCTACGGCGCCGCCACCGAGGTCACGCTCATCGAGATCGCCAAGGACGCGGTGATCAAGGAGCCGGCCGTCGTGACGATCACCGGCACCGGCGCCGAGGGGCTGCACGCGGCACGTACCCAGATCACGGTCGGCCGGTTCGCCGAGGCCTCGCTGGTGGTCTGGCAGGCGGGTTCGGTCACGCTGACCGACAACGTCGAGGTCGTGATCGCGGACGGCGCCCGGCTCAACCTCGTCACGGTCGCCGACTGGGCGTCCGACGCGGTCCAGGCGCAGCATCTCAAGATCCGCCTCGGCCGGGACGCGCGCGTCGTGCACACCCAGGTCACGCTCGGCGGCGACCTGGTCCGGCAGTTCACCAGCGTGGAGTACACCGACCGGGGCGGCGACGCCGAGCTGTACGGCCTGTACTTCGCGGACAACGGCCAGCACCAGGAGCACCGCCAGCTCGTCGACCACAGCGTGCCGGACTGCCGCAGCTACGTCGGCTACCGCGGCGCGCTGCAGGGTGCGGAGTCGCACACGGTCTGGGTCGGCGACGTGCTGATCCAGACCGAGGCGACCGGCACCGACACGTACGAGATCAACCGGAACCTGGTGCTCACGGACGGCGCCCGCGCCGACTCGGTGCCGAACCTGGAGATCGAGACGGGTGAGATCGCCGGCGCCGGGCACGCCAGCACCACCGGCCGCTTCGACGACGAGCAGCTGTTCTACCTGATGGCCCGGGGCATCCCCGAGGCCGAGGCCCGCCGTCTGGTGGTCCGCGGCTTCTTCGCCGAGATCCTGCACAAGATCCCGGTGGAGGACCTGCGGGAGCGGCTCGGCGACGCCATCGAGGCCCGGCTCGCCAAGACAGGGGCATAAATGCCTGCAACGGTACGGGTGGCAGCCGCCACCGAGGTCGCCAAGGGAACGGCGATCTCGGTGGAGGTGGACGGCGTCCCGCTCGCGGTCGTGCACACCGACGACGACGAGTTCCACGCCGTCCACGACGAGTGCTCGCACGCCACCATCCCGCTCTCCGAGGGCGAGGTCGACGGCTGCACGCTCGAGTGCTGGCTGCACGGCTCGCGCTTCGACCTGCGGACCGGCGAGCCCACCGGCCTGCCCGCCACCGAGCCGGTGGCCGTCTTCCCCGTCGAGATCCGGGACGGGGACATCTACGTCGACCTGAATCCGAGCAATGGAGTAAAGAAGCCGTGAGCACCCTCGAGATCCGCGACCTCCAGGTGTCGGTCAAGCTGCCCGAGGGCGAGCTCAAGCCGATCCTGCGCGGCGTCGACCTGACCGTGAAGTCGGGCGAGACGCACGCCATCATGGGCCCCAACGGCTCCGGCAAGTCCACGCTGGCCTACTCGCTGGCCGGCCACCCGCGGTACGAGATCACCGGTGGCACGGTCACGCTGGACGGCGTCGACGTGCTGGAGATGACCGTGGACGAGCGGGCTCGCGCCGGCCTGTTCCTCGCCATGCAGTACCCGGTCGAGGTCCCCGGCGTGTCCGTGGCGAACTTCCTGCGCACCGCGAAGACCGCGATCGACGGCGAGGCGCCGAAGCTGCGCACCTGGGCCGGCGAGCTGCGCGGCGCGATGGAGCGGCTGCAGATGGACCCGGCGTTCGCCCAGCGCAACGTGAACGAGGGCTTCTCCGGCGGTGAGAAGAAGCGCCACGAGATCGTCCAGCTGGAGCTGCTCAAGCCGAAGATCGCCATCCTCGACGAGACCGACTCCGGCCTCGACGTGGACGCGCTGCGGGTGGTCTCCGAGGGCGTCAACCGGGTCCGCGAGAACGGCGACACCGGCCTGCTGCTGATCACGCACTACACCCGGATCCTGCGCTACATCAAGCCGGACTTCGTGCACGTCTTCGTCAACGGCAAGATCGTTGAGGAGGGCGGCCCGGAGCTGGCCGAGAAGCTGGAGTCCGAGGGCTACGAGCGGTACGTCGCCGGCGCCGGCGCGGCCGCGATCTGATCGCCGGAGGAGCCTGATGTCGACCGCCGCGATTCCGCAGGGCATGCCCCAGTACGAGGACAAGCCCCGGTTCGACGTGGAGAAGGTCCGCGCCGACTTCCCGATCCTCGACCGTGAGGTCAACGGTCACCGCATGGTCTACCTGGACAGCGGCAACACGTCGCAGAAACCCCGCCAGGTGCTCGAGGTCATGCAGGCGCACCTGGAGCGGCACAACGGCAACGTGTCCCGTTCCGTCCACACGGTCGGCACCGAGGCGACCGAGGCGTACGAGGGGGCCCGCGCGAAGGTCGCGGGCTTCATCAACGCGCCGAGCGTCGACGAGGTGGTGTTCACCAAGAACGCCACCGAGTCGATCAACCTGGTGGCGTACTCGTTCTCCGAGCGCGCCGACGACCCGCGCTTCCGGATCGGTCCGGGCGACGAGATCGTCATCTCCGAGATGGAGCACCACAGCAACATCGTGCCGTGGCAGCTGCTCTGCGAGCGCACCGGCGCGACGCTGCGCTGGTTCTCCATCACCGACCAGGGCCGGCTGCAGCTGGACACGCTCGATGAGCTGGTCAACGAGCGCACCAAGATCGTGTCGTACGCGCTGGTCTCCAACACGCTCGGCACGATCAACCCGACGTCCGCGATCACCGCGCGGGCCCGCGAGGTCGGCGCGCTGGTGATGCTGGACGCATCCCAGGCCGCGCCGCACATCCCGGTCGACGTGCAGGACCTGAACGTGGACTTCATCGCGTTCACCGGGCACAAGATGTGCGGCCCGACCGGCGTGGGCGTGCTGTGGGGCAGGTACGAGCTGCTCAGCGCGATGCCGCCGTTCCTCGGTGGCGGCTCGATGATCGAGACCGTGTCCATGGGCGGGTCCACGTTCGCGGCACCGCCGGCGCGGTTCGAGGCCGGCACGCCGCCGATCGTGGAGGTGGTAGGCCTCGGCGCGGCCGTGGACTACCTCACCGGCATCGGCATGGAGGCCATCGCCTGGCACGAGAAGGAGCTGACCGCGTACGCGCTGGACGCTCTTCTGGCCGTTCCGGGTCTTCGGATCTTCGGGCCGGAGACGCCGGTCGGCCGCGGCGGCACGCTCTCCTTCGCGCTCGACGGCGTGCACCCGCACGACGTCGGCCAGGTGCTCGACTCGCTCGGCGTGGAGGTGCGCGTCGGCCACCACTGTGCGCGCCCGGTCTGCGCCCGGTACGGCGTTCCGGCGATGACCCGAGCGTCGTTCTACCTGTACACGACCACCGAGGAGGTCGATGCGCTCGTGCGCGGCCTCGATCAGGTGCGGAAGATATTCGGCTGAGGGGCGCGAGCGATGCTTGACGGGCTCTACCAGGAGATCATCCTGGACCACTACAAGCACCCGCACGGGCGCGGGCTGCGTGACCCCTTCGCCGGGGAGGCGCACCACGTGAATCCCACGTGCGGCGACGAGGTCACCATGCGCGTCGCGGTGGACCCGGACGGCGTGCTCACCGACATCTCGTACGACGGGCAGGGTTGCTCGATCAGCCAGGCGTCCGCCAGCGTGCTGCACGAGCTGCTGCAGGGCCGCCGGCCGGACGAGGCCGCGCGCGTGCACGCGGCGTTCGCGCACCTGATGGGCGGGCGCGGCACGGTCGAGCCGGACGAGGAACTGCTCGGTGACGGCGTCGCGTTCGCCGGCGTCGCGAAGTACCCGGCGCGCGTGAAGTGCGCGCTGCTGCCCTGGATGGCGTTCAAGGACGCGGCGGCGCGTGCCGGCGTGGCCGTGACCACACCCGCTGCCTGAAAGGTTCACTGCAATGACCTCTCCTGACACCCCCGCGTCGATCTACGACGCGACCGTTCCCGCGTCCACCACGTCGGACGTGCCGGCCTCGGAGGTCGCGGTCGCCCCGGCGGCCGTCGACCCGAAGCTGGTCGCGGACATCGAGGAGGCGATGAAGGACGTCGTCGACCCCGAACTCGGCATCAACGTCGTCGACCTCGGCCTGATCTACGGCGTCTACGTGGATGCGGAGAAGGTCGCCACGCTCGACATGACGCTGACGTCCGCGGCCTGCCCGCTGACCGACGTGATCGAGGACCAGACGCGTACCGCGCTGCTCAGCGGCCCGGACGGCGGCCTGGTCAACGACGTGCGGATCAACTGGGTCTGGCTGCCGCCGTGGGGCCCCGACAAGATCACCGACGAGGGCCGGGACCAGCTCCGCTCGCTCGGCTTCAACGTCTGACCCACCGGCCGCTCAGGACACCGGCCGTATCGGGGGATCCCCCGATACGGCCGCCCGGTGCGAACATGTCAGGATCAATGCCGTGTTGATCAGGCCACGGGCGCTGCTGCTCGACTTTCACGGGGTGATCGGCCACGCGGAGGCCCGCCCCGGCCGCGAGGACGCGTTCATCGAGGTCCTCGCGCGCATCGCCGGGCCGTCCGTGCCCGTCGAGCGGGTCCGCGCCGACCACACGGCCGCGCGCGCGGCGTACCGCGCGTGGCGCGACGCCATGTCCCGCCCGTCCGCGCCGCCGGAGCTGTCCCAGCAGGAGTTCTGGGGCGAGTACGTGGCCGCGGACTGGCCGTCCGCCGCGCGCACCGCGGTCCGGGACAGCGCCGAGGTGCTCAGCCGCCTCTGGCTGATCGACAATAACGACTGGACGCTGCTGCCCGGCGTCGTCGACCTGGTCCGGACCGCGGTCGACGCGGGCCTGCCGGTGGCGGTGGTCAGCAACACGCTGTGCGGCGCCGCCTTCCGCGAGATCATCGCGGCATCCCCGCTGGACGGGGCGTTCGGTGCGGAGATCTACAGCGACGAGGTCGGCGTCCGTAAACCCAACCCGGCCATCCTCAAGCACGCGGCCGACCGGCTCGGCGTCGACCTGGCCCACGCCTGGTTCGCCGGCGACAAACTGGACCGCGACGTTCTCTGCGGCCGGCGCGCGGGCGTCGGTGCCACCATCCTGATGTCCCCGGAGCCGATCCCGCACCCGTCCATCACGCCCCACACGAACGTCGCGGACGCGGAGGCCCTCCGTACCCTGCTCCAGGCGTACCTGACCTGACGGTTCCAGATCTGGCTCACCTGCGCGGCTGCTGGGCGCGGGCGCGGCTGCTGGGCGGTGGCAGGCGCCCGGCGTGGCTTCGCGGCGGTGGACGGTCATCGTCCGGGGCCGTGCCGGCGTTCTGGTGATGAGGGCTTTCTGCTGTTCCGGCGGCACGAGGGAAGCCCTGATCACGATTGATGTCGCCGGCCACGCGGCCGGAAAACCGGTGGCCCGGTGACGGTACCGACGGCCACGATGGAGCGCATGACCGAGGCGAAGCGGAGCCGGCACACTGTCCCGACGGCCGACCGGGCCGTGCGACAGCGGCGCGGCTCCCCGGCCGCCCCGGCGTACCGCCTCCGATCGTGAGGGCGGCCTTCCTGGCCGGGGTGGTCGCCGGTTACGGCGTAGCCGTACCGGTCGGGGCGATCGCGATCCTCATCGCCGGCCTGACCGCCCGCACGTCGTTGCGGGTCGGCGCCGGAGCCGCGCTCGGCGTCGCCACCGCGGACGGTCTCTACGCGGCGGTCGCGGTCACCGGCGGAGCCGCGCTGGCGGGAGTCATCGCACCGGTCGCCGCGCCGATGCGCTGGATCGCCGCGACCGTTCTGATCGCGCTCGCCGGGCAAACCGCGTTCGCCGCGATCCGCCGGTACCGCCGTCCGGCCCGCGCGGCGGCCGGCACCGGGATGACCACACCAATCCGTGCGTACGGCGGGATTCTCGCGCTGACCCTGCTGAACCCGATGACCGTCGTCTACTTCGGCGCGCTCGTCCTGGCCCGGCAGGCCTCCGGCGACCTGCCGCCGGCCGCGGCGGCCGCGTTCGTGGTCGGTGCGTTCCTGGCGTCGGCGAGCTGGCAACTGCTGATCGCGGCCGGCGGCTCCATGGTCGGCCGCGTGCTGACCGGCCGCCGTGGCCGCCTGCTGACCGCGCTGACCTCCGCCGTCCTGATCATGGCCTTGGCCGCCCATACCGTCACCTCCTGACCACCGCCGCACTGCCGCACCGCGGCGGCGCTTGGTTGCGCGCCGGCTCCCGGCTCGCTGGCGGGTCGCGGCTCGCTGGCGGGTCGCGGCTTGCCGCAGGGCCGCGCTTGCTGGCGGGTCGCGCTTGCCTCCGGGGCGCGGCTTCCCGCCGGCTCCCGGCTTCCCGGCCGCGTCATCGTCGCCCGCGCGACCCGCGAACTGTTCCGCAGGTCGCGCGGCGAGCGCACCCGGCGAGTCTGCGGTTGGATATGAGCGTGACGGTGCTGGTAGTAGGCGCGGGCCCCACCGGGCTGACGGCGGCGATTCTGCTCGCCCAGCGCGGCGTGCCGGTGATCGTCGCCGAGCGGCACCGCGAGCCGTACCCACTGCCCCGCGCGGTCCACCTCGACGACGAGGGGCACCGGATCCTGCAGTGGGCGGGCGTCGCCGACGCCTTCAGTGGGATCAGCCGCCCCGCGCTCGGCCTGCGGATCGTGGACGGGCGGCTGCGTACGCTGGCCGAGTTCCGGCGGGACAGGCCGGTCGGTCTGCACGGCTGGCCGCAGGCCAACATGTTCGACCAGCCCGCGCTGGACGCCCTGCTGCGGGACCGCCTGTCCGCGCTGCCGCACGCGGAGCTGCGCACCGGAACCGAGCTGATCGCGCTCGACCCGGCGGGCCGGCACGCCACCCTCCGCACGCCCACAGGCACTTACCGCCTCGAAACGGACGCCATCCTCGCCTGCGACGGCGCGAACTCCACGGTCCGCACGCTGCTCGGCACCCGCAGCACCGATCTCGGTTACAGCGAGGACTGGCTGGTCGTGGACGCGGTCAGCGAGCGCGATCTCGGGCATTGGGCCGGCGTGCACCAGGTCAGCGACCCGCGTCGCGCGGCCACGTTCATGCAGATCGGCGCGGACCGCTACCGATGGGAGTTCCGGCTGCTGCCGGGCGAGACGGCGGACGGGCCGGATCTCGGCGCGCTGCTCGCGCCGTGGACCGGTGGCGCGGCCGTGGAGATCCGGCGGCGGACCGGGTACACGTTCCGGGCGCGGATCGCGGATCGATGGCGGCACGGCCGTGTCTTCCTGCTCGGCGACGCCGCGCACGAGACGCCGCCGTTCATCGGGCAGGGGCTGGGCGCGGGACTGCGCGACGCGGCGAACCTGGCGTGGAAGCTGGAGATGGTCTTGTCCGGGCGGGCCGGTGAGGCGCTGCTCGACACGTACCAGCGGGAGCGCCGCCGGCCCGCGCTGCGCCTGATCCAGGTGGCCCGGCTGCTCGGCGCCGCGATGACCGGGGGACAGGACGGCGCCGCGGCGGTACGCCGGGCCGTGCTGGCCGCGGCCGTGCGGGTGCCCGGGTTCACCGCGGCCGGTCTGCGCGGCATCGCGCCGCTGGTCGGGCCGAGCGAGCTGCGCCCGTGGTGGAGCCGCCCGCCGACCGGCCGTGTCCTGCCGCAGCCGCGGGTCCGTCACCGGGGCCGCGACGTGCTGCTCGACGACGTGCTCGGCCCGGGCTTCGCGATCCTCACCACGGCACCGGGGCGGCGCACGGCGGAGCTCGGGGCGGCGCTGGACGCGCCGGTGATCGACCTGACGACCGACGTCACGGACGAGACGAAGACCTTGACCGCATGGGTACGCCCCGGACGTACCCTCGTGGTGCGTCCTGATCGTCTGATCCTGCGGGCGGGTCACAGGTTCTTGAGCGCCTCCCGGGCGGAGAGCGGCGACAGCACGTCCGCGTGAGCGGTGACGAACGCACGCACCTCCTCCGGCGCGGTCCGGGCGTAGTGCCGCAGCGCCCAGCCGATCGCCTTGCGGACGAAGAAGTCCGGGTGCCCGGCCTGGCGCAGGCAGTACGCGAACAGCCGCTCGGTCACCGTGTCCGCGCCGTAGTGCAGCTGGTGCAGCAGCGCGGTCCGGATCACCCACACGTCCGGGTCGGTGATCCACTCGTCCATCTCGTCGCGGACCGTCGCGTGCGTGGCGCCGAGCGGGCCGACGACCCGGGTGGCCAGCGTGTCGACCGTGTCCCACCAGGACTTCGTGGTGATCAGGTGCCGCACCACCGGCAGCAGCGTGACCGGTGACCGCGGCGCGTGCCGGCGCAGCAGGTCCGCCCCGAAGTGCTGGTACTCCCGCTCCGGCAGCTCCCAGACCCGCTCGGCGACCAGCGGCGCGTCGGCCGCGGAGACCGAGGGCAGCACCGAACGGTCCAGCGCCCGCCGGCGCGGCGTGGAAATGCCGAGGAACGGGAAGCGGCCGCGCATGTACGCGCTCATCGCCTCCGCACGCACCGGGTCCGCGGCCGCACGGTAGGTGATCGTCAACCGATCGACGACGTCCATGCGGCATTGTGTCACCGAACCGGCGTCCGCGGAGTCTTCATGGCGTCGGCCGGAAGAGGGAAACACCGCTGTGACTCATGAACTACGCCGGCTCCTCGAGGAGGAGCTCGCCGGCGAGACGCCACCACCGCTCGGCGACGTGGTGCGGGTGTCCGTCGACTCGGGGCGACGCGTCCGCCGCCGGCGCCGGTGGTTCGCCGGTGCCGGCGGCGGTACCGCGGCCGCCGTGCTCGCCGTCGCGGGACTCGTCGCGCTGGGCACACCGACCGGCTCCACCCGGCCACCCTCCGCGGGGTCCTCGCCGGCGCTGACCGGGGCCGCCGCGTCGGCGCAGGCGATTCCGGCGGCCGAGCCCGAGCAGGCGGCACCGGCGCGGTGCACCACACCGACCGCGAGCGCCGTCACGCCGGACGGCGACCCCGGCCCGCTCCCCGGCACCGGCGTCGCCCAGACCGGCGGCACCGGCCAGGGGCAGGCGGACGACGGGTGGGGCAGCGGCGGCCTCTGGATGGTCGACTGCACCGGCGCGCTGCGCGGCATCGACCTGACCGCGCCGGCCGGGGTGCCCGTCACCGAGCAGGGGCTCGTCCGCACCACGCCGACGGCCGCGCTGGAACTGCTCGCCTCGCTGATCCCGAAGGGCGCGATCGGCGGGCTGGCCTACCGGGAGACCCCCGACGATCCGGCCGGGTCCACCTACGTGCAGATGTACCTGGACCGCGGCGACGGCTTCGGCATGATCCGTCTCTACGTCGCCGGGCCGGAGAAGACGACGTCCGGGCTGGCGTCGCGGATGTGCGTGGCCATGCGGTCCTGCGTCAACATCCCCGGCACCGGGCTGCTGGTGGTGGAGAACAACCCGGACGAGTGCACGCTCTACCAGACCGTCTCGCTGTACCGCGCGGACGGCGTGGTGGTGTCCCTGATGCTCGGCGACTGCCTGATGTGGGACGGCCGGCAGAACCCGCCCGGCCAGGTCGCGCTGACGTTGCAGGAGGCGGTCACCGTGGTGCTGAACCCGCAGTGGGGACCGGAGATGCCGATCGAACTGGTCAAGTCGAGCAAAGTCGATCTGAACAAGCTCGACACGATTGTTGGAGGCTGAGTGACCAGCGTTCCCGGCAACTACGCCCTGGCGGCGCCGGCCGTGGCCCCCTCCGCTCCGCCCCAGCCGTCGTCCGAGTCCGGCACGCGGCGTCTGCTGCGCACCGGGCGAGCCCGGGCCGCGCGCCAGGACCAGGAGGACGAGTACGTCGAGTTCGCCCAGGCGATGGCGGAGCGGCTGCGGCGTACCGCGTTCCTGATGTGCCGCGACTGGCACCTCGCCCAGGACCTGACGCAGATCACGCTCACCAAGATGTACGTGTCGTGGAACCGGATACACGGCACCGTCAACGTCGAGGCGTACAGCCACAAGGTGCTGATGAACGCGCTCTTCGACCACCGGCGCAGGGGCGGCCGCGAGTTCGTCGGCATCGCGACCGGCGACCACCTCGACTCACCGGCCCCGGACGCCGGCCCGGAGCTGCGGATGACGCTGCTGGAGGCGCTCGGCACGCTGCCGGAGCGGGACCGCGCGATCGTCGTGCTCCGCTACTGGGAGGACCACAGCGTGGAGACCGTCGCCGAGGTGATGGGCGTCTCCACCACGGTCGTGAAGTCGCAGAGCAAGCGCTGCCTGCAACGCCTGCGCCGGCTCCTCGGCGACCACCGCGCGCTGCTGCTGGAGGAGGCCGACTAGCCCATTACGCTGTGGGCATGCGCGCGCGACCGGCCGCGGGCGGCGGCCGCCGGGTCGAGGTCGTCCCCGGCCGCCTGACCCGCTGGCTCGACAACTTCACGGCCCGGCACGGACAACCCCGGACCACCATGCGGGGGTACGCGATGCGCCTGGAGGCACCGGACGGCGCGATCGCGGAACTGCACGCGCCGCCCGGTGCGCCGTTGACCGGCGACCCGGAGTCGTTCCTGGCCGCCGCGGTCGCGCCCCGCCCACTCGGGCTGCTGCTGGCACGCAAGTCCGCGGTCGCGGTCGGCTGGGCGGCCGGCGCCGAGTTGCGCGAGTCGAAGGTGGACCGCAGCTACGTGCAGTCCCGGACCGCGGCCGGTGGCTGGTCCCAGCAGCGCTTCGCCCGGCGCCGGGACAACCAGGCCAAGGCCGCGGCCGGTGGCGCCGCCGACATCGCGGTCCGCCTGCTGCTGCCCCGCGCGACGGAGCTGACCACGCTGGTGACGGGCGGCGACCGGGCCGCGGTCGACGCGATCCTCGCCGACCGCCGCCTGGCCCCGCTGCTGGAGCTGCGGGCCGAGCGCTTCCTGGACGTGCCCGAGCCCCGTCAGGCCGTCCTGGAGGCCGCGCTTCCCGAGGCCCGCGCGGTCTCGATCCTGATTCTGGAAGGTGGCCACCCACCCGGCTGACCGGGCGCCCCGCTGCCGCCCCGGCCAGTGTCTCTCAACGCTCTCCGGCCAGTGAGGCGCGGACGTGCTGCCGGGCGCGGTGCACCTGGGACTTGACGGTGCCGACCGGGAGCGCCAGCTGCTCCGCGATCTCCTCGTAGTCCAGCTGGGACAGATCGCGGAGCACCAGCGCCGCCACCAGGTTCGGCCGGTCCGCCTCCAGCCGTTCCAGCGCGTCCAGCAGGTCCAGCCGGGAACCGGCGATCACGCTGGTGGTGCGCGGGTCCGGCAGGTGCACCGGCAGGTCCGCGTCCGCGCGCTCGGCCGCCCGCCGTTTCAGCGTGCGGTACGTCTGCCGCGCGCAGTTCGCCACCACCGTGTGCAGCCAGGTGGAGAACTTCGCCCGGCCCTCGAACCGGTTGATGTGCCGGGTCACCTGCAGCAGCGCGTCCTGCGCCGCCTCCTCCGCGTCCTGCGCGCACGGCAGGAACCGTGCACAGTGGCGGATCACGTCGGGCCGGATGCGGGTCAGCAGTTCATGCAGCGCCGCGGCGTCGCCGGCCGACGCGTTCCGGGCGAGGGTGTCGAGGTCCGGGCCGGGTGTCATGTGGGGGAGATCCATTTCTCGAAAGGAGGCTTATAGTACGGCTGTGCCAGTGCCCGACCGGATAGGTCGTTACCACGTTCGCCGCTTACTCGGATCGGGTGCGTTCGCCACGGTGTGGCTCGCCGACGACGAGAGCCTGCGGTCGTCGGTCGCGGTGAAGGTGCTGGCGGAGAACTGGACCCACCACGCGGACGTGCGGGCCCGGTTCACCGAGGAAGCGCGGATCATGCGCCGTGCCGAGTCGGACCGGCTGATCCGCGTGCTGGACGTGGGCGAGTTGGACGACGGCCGCCCTTACCTGGTGATGACCTACGCGACCGGCGGCACGCTCGCGGAACGGCTCGAGCGCGGCCCGATGCCGGTGCGCGACGCGCTGCGCGTCGCGTCCGACCTCGCCCGGGGGGTGGCCGTGCTGCACGACCTGGGCGTCCTGCACCGGGACCTGAAACCGTCCAACGTGCTCTTCACCGGCGAGCCCGGCGCGGAGCGGGTGGTGGTCGGCGACCTGGGCCTGGCGAAGGCGCTGGCGCACGGCTCCGCGTTCACCGTGATCGCCGGGTCGCCCGGCTACATGGCTCCGGAGCAGGCCCGGCTCGGTGCCGGGCTGGACGCGCGCGCGGACGTCTACGCGCTCGGCGCGCTGGCCTACCACATGCTCACCGGGCGTCCTCCGAGTCTTCCCGAGTCGGTCCAGGCGGTCGCGGCCGCTGCCGCGACGCCGGTGGTGCGGCCGTCGAAGCTCCGGCCGGGTGTTCCGTCCGCGGTGGACGGTGTGGTGCTGCGGGCGGTGCAGACCGATCCGGCGCGGCGGTGGCCGTCCGCGGCCGCGTTCGCCGACGCGCTGGTCACGGCCGCGGCGCCACGCCCGGTGCGGCCCGTGGTGCGGGCGCTGCGGGTCGCGACCGGGTTCGTGCTGGCCGCTGCGGCGCTGGCCACCGGTGCCGTCGCGGACACCGGGTCGCCGCCGCGGCCCCGGTGGGTCACGGTCACCGACGCCTCCGGCGGCGTCTCGGTCACGGTGCCGGCCGCCTGGGCCACGCAGGTGCGCACCACCGGCTGGAACCCGGCCACGATCAACCTGCCGCCCGGCCGCGCGCCCGGCCTGGTCGTCGGCGCGGACCTGACCGCGTGGTCCGACCCGGCGAGTGCGGTCCCCGGCGTGTTCGCCGGTGCGAGCCGGGCGTTGCGCGAGGGCCGCCCGGCGCTGCCGGACCACTCCGGCTGCGCGGCGGAACCGGCCCGGATCCGCCGCCTGGGCGACGGATCCGTCACCGTGAAGCGCTGGACCGGCTGCGGTGGCACCACGATCTCCTTCACCGAGGCACTGATCACGCCGGCGGCCGGCGACTACGGCGTCTACGTCCAGATCCGCCAGGTCGACGCCGCCGACCACACCGAGAGAATCCTGCGCGGGGTACGCACCAGCGACTCGCTCGCACCCGCCGCCTAGACCTGCCGCCATTCGCTGCCCATGCCCCAGTGGTGGTACCGGCGCTCCTCCGTGCCGCCGCCGGGCAGTGCGACCGTGGCCACGATGTCGACGCCGTCGATCAGCAGGCGGGTGAAGGTCATCCGGCTCGATCCGGCGGGCGCGTCGGCCTGGATGAACCCCCGCGCGTGCAGCGTCGTCTGGTCGTAGCCGAACTGTACCGGGACGATCGCCTGCCGCCGGTCGCTGCCGCACTCGACGAGGACGGCCGCGTCACCGGTTGCCGCGGCGCTGGCCGGCTCCTCGACGATGAAGTGACCGTAGCCGGGCTGTACCCCGCCGGGATTGATGGTGCAGGTGGTCGAGCCGGACGTCGCCGTGCCGTTGCGGAAGGTCGCGTCCCCGGCGTCCCGCATGCCGTGGATCGTCGCGTTCCGCCAGTCGGTGTATTCGATCGGCTGGGGGAAGAACGGGCTGGCCACCGGCGCCGGGGTGTTCTTGGCCGGAGCGGGGATCGACGACGGAGGCTTCGCGGCGGCGGGTGGCGGGACGGCCGAGGCGGTGGCCGGCGGAGTGACCGACGCGGCCGGCCGGGACGGGGTGGCCGGTGCAGTGGTGACCGGCACCGCGCTGGGGGCGCCGGCCGGGGCCGCCTGACCCGCCACCTCCTCCGGGGAGGCGGCGCAGCCGGTCAGGAGCGCGAGGGTCAGTGCGGTGGTCACCAGAGGGAGAGCTCGCATCACGGTCTTCCTTTCACAGGAGGTTCGTCCTGCTGTGTGATGCGAGCTTTGATGATCTCGTTCTGTCGGCAACCCGACCAGTTCTAGATCGCGCTGCCGAACGTGTCGCAGGACTTCGGGTCGCCGCTGTCGTAGCCGGTGCGGAACCACTTCTGCCGGTCCGCGGACGAGCCGTGGGTGAACGCCTCCTCGTCGACCGGGTTGCCGGACTTCTGCTGGAGCGTGTCGTCGCCGATCGCGGCCGCGGTGTCCAGGCCCTCCTGGATGTCCCGGTCGGTGATGCTCTTGAAGATCTTCTGGCCGCTCGCGTCGTCGGTGCCGGTCGCGTTCTTCGCCCAGGCGCCGGCGTAGCAGTCGGCCTGCAGCTCCAGCATCACGGAGAGCTGGTTTGCGCCGTTCGGGTCACGCTGCTGGGCGCGGCGCATCTCCGCCTCCGTGCCGAGCAGGTCCTGCACGTGGTGGCCGTACTCGTGGGCCAGCACGTACGGCTGGGCGAACTCGCCGGGCGCGCCGAGCTGGTCGGCGAGCTGGCGGTAGAACGTGAGGTCGATGTACACCAGGTCGTCGGCCGGGCAGTAGAACGGGCCTACGCCGGAGTCCGCGTTGCCGCACCCGGTGCTGACCGCCTGTTGGAAGAAGACCGTGTCGGACTCGGCGTACTGCTCGCCGAAGTGCTGCGGCAGCGCGTCCTTCCAGTAGTCCTGGATCGAGTTCACGTAGAGCGCGTTCCGGCACTCCAGCTGCTGCAGCCGGTCGTCCGCGGCGCACTCCTGGGCCAGCGACTCGCCGGAGCCGGACCCGGTGCCGGACCCGTCGCCGCCCATCGCGTTCAGCCCGAGGCCGCCGCCGACCAGCGAGACCAGCAGGAAGATCGCGAGGCCGATCCAGGCGCCCTTGCCGCCGCCGATCGGGATCGGGATGCCGGACAGCCCGCCGCCGCCACCGCTGCCGCGCCGGTCGGTGATCTGGTCGGTGTCGATCCGTGCGTTCTCGTTGAGCTCCATCGTCCGGCTCCAGTCGTTCACGAAGGGTGCCACCGACGTACCCGTTGATCTTGGAAATCAATCCGGAAGAAGGCGTGTTGGCGCATCGGTACACTGAAGGTTGGTGCTCCGCCTCGCGCGGAGCTTCTCTGTGCCGGGACGATTCCGGCCCGGGATCTCTTGAGAGCGAGTCACCCAATGATCACCGTCACCGGCCTGGAGCTTCGCGCCGGAGCCCGCATCCTGCTGTCCGAGGCCAACCTGCGGATCCAGCCGGGCGACCGGATCGGCCTGGTCGGCCGCAACGGCGCGGGCAAGACCACGACGCTGAAGGTGCTCGCCGGCGAGGGCCAGCCGTACGCGGGGAAGGTCGAACGCCGCGGCGAGGCCGGTTATCTCCCGCAGGACCCGCGCACCGGCGACCTGGGCGTCACCGCGCGCGACCGGGTGCTCTCCGCCCGCGGGCTGGACGCGATCCTCCGCGAGATGAACGAGTTGCAGGACAAACTGGCGAACGACGCGGACGACCGCCTGGTCCGCAAGTACGGCGCGCTGGAGGACCGGTTCGCCGCGCTCGGCGGTTACGCGGCCGAGGCCGAGGCCGCCCGGATCTGCGCGAACCTCGGTCTCGAGGACCGCATCCTGGCGCAGACGATCGGCACGCTCTCCGGTGGTCAGCGCCGCCGGATCGAGCTGGCCCGGATCCTGTTCCGGGACGCCGGTGACAGCGGCATCCTGTTGCTCGACGAGCCCACGAACCACTTGGACGCAGACTCGATCAACTGGCTGAAGAGCTTTCTCGCCGCGCACAAGGGCGGGCTCGTGGTGATCTCCCACGACGGCGCGATGCTGGAGGCCGTGGTCAACAAGGTGTGGTACCTGGACGCCACCCGGTCCGTGGTCGACCAGTACAACCTGGGCTGGAAGGCGTACCTCGAGCAGCGCGAGACGGACGAGCGCCGCCGCCGGCGCGAGCGGGCCAACGCGGAGAAGAAGGCCGGTGCGCTGATGGCGCAGGCCGACAAGATGCGCGCCAAGGCCACCAAGACCGTCGCCGCGCAGAACATGGCGAAGCGCGCCGAGAAGCTGCTCTCCGGCCTGGAGGAGGAGCGCACCGCGGACCGGGTGGCGAAGGTGCGCTTCCCCGCACCGGCGCCGTGCGGCAAGACGCCGCTGACCGCGTCGAACCTCTCCAAGTCGTACGGCTCGCTGGAGATCTTCACGGACGTGAGCGTGGCGGTGGACCGTGGCTCCCGGGTGGCGATCCTGGGCCTGAACGGCGCCGGAAAGACCACGCTGCTGCGCATGCTGGGCGGGCTGCTGGAGTCGGACACCGGGTCGGTGAACCCCGGGCACGGGCTGCGCCTCGGCTACTACGCGCAGGAGCACGAGACGCTGGACGTGGACCGCACGATCCTGGAGCACATGCGCAGCGCCGCGCCGGACCAGTCGGACACCGACCTGCGGAAGATCCTGGGCGCGTTCCTGTTCAGCGGCGACGACGTGAACAAGCCGGCCGGTGTGCTCTCCGGCGGGGAGAAGACCCGGCTCGCGCTCGCCACGCTGGTCTGTTCCGGGGCGAACGTGCTGCTCCTCGACGAGCCGACGAACAACCTCGACCCGGCCAGCCGCGAGCAGGTGCTGGACGCGATCGCGAACTACCCCGGCGCGATCGTGCTCGTCACCCACGACCCGGGCTGCGTGCTGGCGCTGAAGCCGGACCGCGCCATCCTTCTTCCGGACGGTGACGAGGACGCGTGGAGCGACGACCTGCTCGAGCTCGTCGAACTCGCCTGAGCCGCAGCTAATCCCATGTTTTGCAGTTCCCGTGAGTGGAATTGGCGCCGAAAATTTCAGTGACGGTAGGTATTGACGGCTTCTCCTGTCGGCGGCGACACGGGAGTGTGAAAATCTTGGCACACTCCGTACCGCCCCCGATGTACGGCCGACGATGCCGCACCGTGCGGGCGGCGCCAAGAATGCGCAGGTACGAGCCGATAGGCGGGTAACGAGCCAGCCGGCGAAGCGACTCGGCCGCCGTGCGCGTGGCCCGACAGTGGCATGCGTGTCGGTTGGCGAACGAATGGTATCTGGCGCATGATCGTTCGAGGCGGTCTAATAGGTGGGACCGCATCGAACCGCACAGTCTGGGACGTGAGGATTCAACATGGCAGCCACTGGCACAGCCACCAGCACTGAGAAAGGTCGCCGAATTGTCGGGCAGGAGCGTCAGACGCTCGCCAAGGACCTCGTAAAGCGGTATACCTCTGGGGAAAGTATCCGCGCCTTGGCCGCCTCGACAGGCCGTTCCTACGGTTTCGTGCACCGAGTTCTGACCGAAAGCGGCGTTCAACTGCGCCAGCGCGGCGGCGCCCGCCGTCGCAAGAAGGCGTGAGCCCGGTAATCGCCGGCAAACAGTACGCGCGTCCGGGATCCCCCCGATGAATTCAGATAGTGGCGTGCGGCTTGAATGCGACGGGCCGGTCGCGACGGTGACGTTGTGCCGGCCCGACGTCCTCAATGCGCAGACGCCGGATATGTGGCGCGCTCTGCGCAATTTCTCCCGAGAACTGACCGGTGACGTCCGGGTCGTTGTGGTGCGCGGCGAGGGGCGCGCGTTTTCCGCGGGCCTGGACCGCGCGGTGTTCGGCGGTGGCGACTTCACCGAGCTGGCCGCGCTGCCGGACGACGAGGCCGCGGAGCGGATCGCCGGGTTCCAGGAGGCGTTCACCTGGCTGCGCCGGCCCGATTTGGTGACGATCGCGGCCGTGCAGGGCCACGCGATCGGCGCCGGGTTCCAGCTCGCGCTCGCCTGCGACCTCCGGCTGCTCGCCGACGACGCGAAGCTGTCGATGGCCGAGGTGACGCTCGGCCTGGTCCCCGACCTGGGCGGCACGAAGCGCCTGGTCGAGCTGATCGGTTACGCCCGCGCGCTGGAGGTCTGCGTGACCGGCCGCCGCGTCGCCGCGGACGAGGCCGCCGCGATGGGCCTCGGCAACCTCGTCGTGCCGGTCGCCGAGCTGGAGCGGGCCACCCGGGATCTGACCGCCGCCGTGCTGGCGGGCAACCGGGACGCGGTCATCGAGATCAAGGCGTTGCTCTCCGCCGCCGCGGACCGTTCCGACGCCGACGCCGACCGTGCCGAACGCGAGGCCCAGGTCCGCCGCGCCAAGGACCTGTTCGGAGGCACCGGCGGCTGACCGAGCGGTTGCCCGCCCCGCGGTCTAGATTTGCCTCCGAGATGAACAACATGCGGGGAATGCCGGGCGGGCCCGGGAGCATGGGCGGCTGGTCCACGCTGCGGGCGCTGAACAACGAGAAGAAGCTCGAAGGCCGCAAGGTCGACTGGAGGATCACCGGCCGGGTGGTGCGCTTCGCGTACCCGTACCGCCGGGATATCTTGATCTTTCTTGTCGCCGTGGTGATCTCCGCGGTACTCGGCGTGGCCACGCCGGTGCTGGCCGGCGACGTGGTCAACGAGATCACCCGGGGCGGTCCGGAGGCGGCCCGGACCATCGTCTGGATCGCGGTGGCGATCGCCGGCATCGCGCTCGCGGACGCGCTGCTCTCGCTCGGCCAGCGGTGGTACTCCGCGCGTGTCGGCGAGAGCATCATCCTCGACCTGCGCACCCGCGTCTTCGACCACGTGCAGCGGCAGCCGCTGGCGTTCTTCACCCGCACCCAGACCGGTGCGCTGGTCAGCCGGCTCAACAACGACGTGATCGGCGCGCAGCAGGCGTTCACGTCCACGCTCTCCGGCGTGGTCAGCAACGCGATCCAGCTCGCGCTCACCGCGGGCGTGATGTTCACGCTCTCCTGGCAGATCACGCTGCTGTCGCTGGTCATGCTGCCGCTGTTCATCCTGCCCGCCCGCCGGGTCGGCCGCCGGCTCGCCGAGATCACCCGGGAGTCGTACGAGCTGAGCGCGTCCATGCAGGCGACCATGGTCGAACGGTTCGGCGTCGCCGGTGCGCTGCTGGTCAAGCTGTTCGGCTCGCCGGCCGAGGAGGCGCGCAAGTTCGAGGTCCGGGCCCGCCGGGTGCGCGACATCGGCGTCCGCCAGGCGATCTACTCGCGCACGTTCTTCGTCGCGATGCTGCTGGTCGCGTCGCTGGCCCAGGCGCTCACCTACGGCCTCGGCGGCTGGCTCGCGGTCACCGGCGCGGTCAGCGCGGGCACGGTCGTCACGCTCGCGCTGCTGCTCACCCGCCTCTACGGCCCGCTGACCGCGCTCTCCAACGTGCGCGTCGACGTGATGAGCGCGCTGGTCTCGTTCGAACGCGTCTTCGAGGTGCTCGACCTGCGCCCGGCGATCGAGGAACGCCCCGGCGCGGCCGACGTCACCGGCGCCCGGGTGGTCTTCGACGACGTCACGTTCCGCTACCCGACCGCGGCCGAGACGTCGCTGGCCTCGCTGGAGGACGTCGCGGTGCTCGACCGGGCCGCCACCGAACCGGTCCTGCACGGGCTCTCGTTCACCGTCGAACCGGGCACCATGGTCGCGCTGGTCGGCCCGTCCGGCGCCGGCAAGTCCACCACCGCGATGCTGCTCTCCCGGGTCTACGACGTCACGTCCGGCGCGATCACGATCGGCGGCACCGACGTCCGCGACGCCCGCCTGGCCTCGCTGCGCGACACGGTCGGCGTGGTCACCCAGGACGCCCACCTGTTCCACGAGACGATCGCGGAGAACCTCCGCTACGCACGGCCCGGCGCCACCGACGACGAGCTGTGGGCCGCGCTGACCGCCGCCCAGGTCGCCGACGTGGTCCGGGAACTGCCCGACGGCCTGGAGACGGTCGTCGGCGAGCGCGGCTACCGCTTCTCCGGCGGCGAGAAGCAGCGGATCGCGATCGCCCGCTTGCTGCTCAAGGCCCCGTCCGTGGTGATCCTGGACGAGGCCACCGCCCACCTGGACTCGGAGAGCGAGGCCGCGGTGCAGTCCGCGCTCACGGCCGCGCTGACCGGCCGCACCGCGCTGGTCATCGCGCACCGGCTCTCCACCATCCGCGCGGCCGACCAGATCCTGGTCATGAACCACGGCCGTATCACCGAACGCGGCACCCACGAGTCACTGCTCGCGGCCGGCGGCCTCTACGCGGACCTCTACAAGACCCAATTCACTACCGCTCGATAGGTTCATCTCCCCGCTTCCGGCGCGGTGCGGCCCGCATGCTCCCGCGGGCCGGCCCCGCCCGGCACGTCTCCGCCGGCGGTCCGCCTGCGGCTCGGGGGCGCCCCGGACGTCAGGCGCCGGGCGTGGGCGGCGCCTCGGTGCGGAGGCGGGTGAACTCGGCGGTCAGGCGGGGGAGTTGGTAGGAGGCGTTGAGGCCGCTGGGGTTGGGGAGGATCCAGATGCCGGTGCCGCCGAGGCGGTCGGGCTGGGGGCCGACGGTGGCCCCGGGGCGGGCGAACGCGGCGCGGTAGGCGCCGATGCCGAGCACGGCCAGCCAGGCGGGGCGGAACTCGGCGACCTTCGCGGTCAGCGCCGCGCCGCCGGCGGTCAGCTCGGCCGGGGACAGCTCGTCGGCGCGGGCCGACGCGCGCGGCACGATGTTCGTGATCCCCAGGCCGTACCCGGGAAGCTCGTCCTGCTCCGCGGGGGCGAGCAGCCGGGGCGTGAAGCCGGCGCCGTGCAGCGCGGGCCAGAAACGGTTGCCGGGCCGCGCGAAATGGTGGCCGGTCGCGGCCGAGTACAGCCCGGGGTTGATGCCGCAGAACAGCACGCGCAGGCCGGGCGCGATCACGTCCGGGATCACCCGGTCGGCTGCGGCCGCCAGCTCGGCCCTGGTGAAGCCCATCAGAGGGTACGGATCGCGCCGCCGTCGACCGGCAGCGCGACGCCGCTCAGGAAGCTCGCGGCCGGCGACAGCGCGAACGCGGCGACCCGCCCGAACTCCGCCGGGTCGCCGATGCGGCGCAGCGGAATGGCCTTCCGGTAACCCGCGGCGGCCGCCTCGGCGTCGCCGGTGTCCTCCATCAGCTCGCGCAGCCGGTCGGTGAGGAAGCGGCCGGGCAGCAGGCTCAGCACCCGGATGCCGCGCGGGCCCAGCTCGTCGGCCAGCTCCTTGGCGACCATGGCCAGGCCGGGCCGCAGCCCGTTGGAGATGCCCAGGCCGCTGATCGGCGACTTCGCCGAGTTGGACGCCACGAACGCGATCGCGCCGCCGTCGCCGAGCTCACCGGCGATCGTGCGCGCCGTGCGCACCGCGCCCAGGAACACGGTCTCGAACGCGGACCGCCACTGCTCGTCCATGACCTCGAGCGAGGAGCCGGGCGGTGGGCCGCCGACCGAGATCAGCGCCCCGTCGATCCGGCCGAACCGGTCCCGCGCGGCGTCGGCCAGGCGGCGCGCGGCGGCCGGGTCGCCGAGGTCGGCGACCACGCCGTGCGCGCGGTCGCCCAACCGGGACACCGCGTCCGTGACCGCGTCCGCGGAACGGGCGGAGATCACCACGTGTGCGCCGTCCGCGACGAGTGCCTCGGCGGTGGCGAAGCCGAGACCGCGGGAGGCACCGGTGAGCACGTACACGCGTCCGTCCAGACCCAGATCCATGCGGAGGATCCTACGCCCGGGCGAGTTACAAGCCGTACGTACGGATTGCAGAATTACTGCGCAGCGTGACACGATCGACGGCGTGCCAAGGGTAAGCCAGGATCAGCTCGACGCGCGCCGCCAGGAGATTCTCTCGGCCGCGCGGGCCTGCTTCGCCCGGCACGGTTACGAGGGCGCCACCGTGCGTCGCCTGGAGGAGGCCACCGGGCTGTCCCGGGGCGCGATCTTCCACCACTTCCGGGACAAGGACTCGCTGTTCCTCGCGGTGGCGGAGGACGACGCGGCCGCCATGGTCACCACGGTCGCGGAGAACGGCCTGGTCCAGGTGATGCGTGATCTGCTGGCCCGCGCGGGCTCGCCGGACACGGCCGGCTGGCTGGGCAGCCAGCTGGAGGTCTCCCGCCGGCTGCGCACCGACCCCGACTTCGCGTCCCGGTGGGCGCAGCGGCAGGCCGCGATCGAGGAGGCCACCCGCACCCGGCTCGGCCGGCTGCGCGACGCCGGCAAGCTGCGCGACGACGTGCCGCTGGACGTGCTGGCCGAGTTCCTGGAGCTGGCGTACGACGGGCTGGTGCTGCACCTGGCGATGGGCCGCCCGGCCGGGTCGCTGAGCCGCGTGCTGGACGTGGTGGAGGAAGCGGTCCGGCGCAGCTGAATCCTGGCCCGTTCCGGGGAGATCGACATTGGCGGGCGTGGCGCACAATGACCGCATGGACACGCTTGCGGCATCGGGCTACACCTGGGGAATCCCCGGCCCGACCTTCCTCGCGCTGTATCTGGGTGCCATCGCCGTCGCCCTCGTGACAGTTCTGGTCCGCCGGCACACCATCGCGGCCGGCAAGCAGGTGCCCGGCACGGATCACCTGACGGCCGCGCAGGCGGCGTACCTGACCGGGGGGTCGGACCTCGCCGTCTACTCCTCGATCGCGGCGCTGCGCGCCGGTGGCCTGATCGCCACCGCGCCGGGCAAGACGCTCGTGCCGGTCGCCCCGCTCCCGGACGGTGCGCCGCCGCTCGACGCGGCGATCCACCGGGTGCTGCAGCGCGGCCCGTCGACGGTGTACGGCGTGCGGAACAAATCGGAGGTCAAGAGCGAGCTGGACCGGCTGCGCGACGACCTGGAACGGTACGGGCTCGCGCTCGCCGAGGAGGACCGCCGGGCGTACCGCAACACCACGCTGCTGCTCGCCGCGCTGGTCGCGCTGGGCGTGGTGCGCCTCGTGGCCGGCCTGATCAACGGCGCCGCGGTCTGGTACCTCATGATCATCGTGCTGGCGCTCGGCATCACGACGCTGATGCTCCGCTCGCGCACGCCGTGGATGAGCCGGGCCGGCAAGAACGCGCTGGCCGGGATGCGCACGCGGTACCAGTACCTGTCGCCGGCGCAGTCGCCGGCCTGGGGCACGTACGGCATGAGCGGCCTCGCGATGGGTGTGGCGCTCTGGGGCACCGCGTCGCTCTACACGTACGACGCCGCGTTCGCCGCCGAGGCGGAGATCCAGCGGCAGGCCGCCGCCTCCGGGGCCGGCAGCAGCGGCTGGTCCGGCGACTCCGGCTCGTCCTGGTCCGGCTCGGACAGCGGCGGCGGCTCGGACGGCGGCGGCAGCTCCTGCGGCGGTGGCGGCTGCGGCGGCGGAGGCTGCGGCGGATGACGTTCTACGGCGTGGGTATCGGGTGGCGCCCGGAGATCTCCGGATTCGTCGGTGAGCTGCCCGGTCTCCGCTTCACCGAGGTGATCGCGGAGACCGTGCCGGCCACCGGCCCGCTCCCGCCGGGCCTCGCCACGCTGCGCGAGCGCGGCGTGACCGTTATCCCGCACGGCGTGCGGCTGTCGCTGGGCGGTGCCACGCCGGTCGAACCGGAGCGGGTGGCGCAGTTCGCGGCCGCGGCCGAGGCGCTGGACGCGCCGCTGGTCAGCGAGCACATCGCGTTCGTCCGGGCCGGTGGCGTGGAGGCCGGTCACCTGCTGCCGCTGCCGCGTACCCGGGAGGCGGTGGACGCTGTGGTGGCGAACGTGCGGCGGGTGCGCGCGGCCGTCGCCGTGCCGATCGCGCTGGAACCGATCGCGGCGATCTTCGACTGGCCGGACGAGGAGCTGACCGAGGCGCAGTTCATCACCGAGATCGTCGAGCGGTCGGACGCGATGCTGCTGCTGGACGTCGCGAACGTCTACGCGAACGCGCGCAACCGCGGCACCGACCCGGTCGCGGTGCTGGACGGGCTGCCACTGGAGCGGATCGCGTACTGCCACGTGGCCGGCGGCGACGACGTGGACGGCATCTACCACGACACGCACACGGCCGCGACACCGCAGCCGGTGCTGGACCTGATCACCGAGCTGACCGCGCGCTGCCGCCCACCGGCACTGATGCTGGAACGGGACGGCCACTACCCACCGGCGGCCGAGCTGACCGCGGAACTGTCCGCGATC
Source organism: Catenuloplanes indicus (assembly GCF_030813715.1). Classification (NCBI taxonomy): domain Bacteria; kingdom Bacillati; phylum Actinomycetota; class Actinomycetes; order Micromonosporales; family Micromonosporaceae; genus Catenuloplanes; species Catenuloplanes indicus. The sequence continues at coordinate 2,532,764 of NZ_JAUSUZ010000001.1, read as the reverse complement.
GCGGCCGCTGCCGGATACCCGGACCCGACCCGATGAGCGACCGGCCAGACCTCGCGGCCGGCCAGGAGGCGCTGGTGGCCGCGCTGACCGCCGGCGCACCGGTCCCGGCCGGCTTCGACGCCCGGCTGGTCGGCGTGGCGCGCGCGGCGCTGCTGCGCAAGCGCGCCGGTGTGGTCGCCCGGGCGTGGCCGATGCTGGCCGCCGGCTACGGCCCCGGGTGGACCACCGCGTTCGCGGAGTGGGCGGACGGCCGGCCGACCACCGGCGCGCTGCGGGACGGCTGGGACTTCGCCCGGGACCGCGGCGTGCGCGGCGCCGCGGCCGAGGAGGAACTGGCCCGGCGTGAGGCGGCGTGGCGCTACGACGGCGTGCACGAGCCCCGGCCGCGCCGGATCCCGACGGTCCGGCGTACCCCCGGGATGGTGTTCGTCCAGGTCGGTGGGCGGACCTTCAGCCGTCGCCGGTAGCTTTAAACGTCTTGTTTACATGGTGGGACTGGTCGGTTCCCGGGCTGCTCAACTAGTGTGCGCGAGTGCCCCTCATGTTGCTGGCGCTCGACAACACCCTCCTGGACCGGGAGGCGGCGTTCCGTGCCTGGGGTGCGAAGTTCCTCGCCGAGATCGGCGCACCCGGGGACGATCTGGAGTGGCTGGTCTCCATCGACGCGGACGGGCTGACCTCCCGGTGGGACCTGGCCGACGCGATCAAGGCGCGCTACCACCTGCGGGCCTCCGCCGTGGACCTGGTCGACGAGCTGGACCTCGGACTGGTGGAACACACCCGGCTTGACCCGCTGGTGGCGTGCGCGCTGCGGATCGCGGACGACGCGGGCTGGATGCCGGTGGTGGTGAGCAACGGGCCGGCGTACCGGCAGGAGAGCATCATCCGCCGCACCGGCCTGGACCACTACGTGGCGGACTGGGTGATCTCCGAGGCCGCCGGGGTCAGCAAGCCGAACCCCCGGATCTTCACGCTCGCGGCCGAGCGGGTGCGCATGCACCTGCACGGCGCCTGGATCGTCGGCGACAGCCCGGAGGCGGACATCGGCGCCGCCGCGGCGATGGGCCTGCCCAGCGTGTGGCTGCACCGCGGGCGGCGGTGGATGGAGTCGCGGTTCGAGCCGACCACCTCGGCCGGGTCATTGATCCAGGGCCTGTCCGCGGTCCTCGCGGGCGGGCGGATGGTGCATCCGTAAACAGGTTGCGCGGGCCGGCCGGCTCCGCGATAGTGGTCGCGCGGACGCCGATGGCGTCCAGCGGGCGCACATCAGCGCTCGGCGAGAGAAGGAGGAGGTGCGAGTGATGGCTGTCATGGTCACGAGCTTCGCCATGCCTTTCTTCCTTTTCTCGTCCGAGGAGACGCTGAAGTGTTCGATAGTTCCCGTCCGCGCGGCCGTCGCACGTTCGACGACGACGAGCCCCGCGATCTGAAGTTCCGCGGCGCCCGCCGGAAAGCGGTCGCCGAGGCCGACACCCCCGACACCGGCGACCGCTGGTCCACCTGGGAGGCGGCCGAGCACGGCCCCGACCCGATCCCCGAGTGGGTGGTCACCGAGCACGCGGCCGTCGACGACGAGCTCGGCATTCTGAAAACCGGAAAAGAAGCCGACGTCCATCTGGTCCGCCGCGGCGTACCCGGCACGGACCGCTCGGTGCTGCTCGCCGTCAAGCGGTACCGGGACGCCGACCACCGCCTGTTCCACCGCGACGCCGGCTACCTGGAGGGACGCCGGGTGCGCCGGTCCCGCGAGATGCGCGCGATGGAGAACCGCACCTCGTTCGGCCGGCAGGTGATCGCCGGGCAGTGGGCGGCCGCGGAGTTCGCCGCGCTGTCCCGGCTCTGGCACATCGGCCGGACCATGGGCGGTATCCACGTGCCGTACCCGGTGCAGCTGTACGGCACCGAGCTGATGCTGGAGTTCCTCGGCGACGACGACGGCCGGGCCGCACCGCGCCTGGCCCAGGCCCGCCCGGACCCGGACCAGCTGCTGGACCTGTGGCGGCAGGCGGTCGAGGCGCTGACCGTGCTGGCCCGGTGCGGGCTCGCGCACGGCGACCTGTCGCCCTACAACATCCTGGTGCACGACGGCCGGCTCGTCCTGATCGACCTGCCGCAGATCGTGGACGTGATCGCGAACCCGCAGGGCCGTGACTTCCTCGCCCGCGACGTCCGGGTGGTCGCGGCCTGGTTCGCGTCCCGCGGCCTGCCCGCCGAGCTGGCCGATCCGGAGCCGTTGATCACCACGCTGCTCGCCGAGGCGAACCTGCGGTAGAAACGACACATGGAAGACACGACGATCCTGAGCCAGATCAACAGCCTGGTCGACGAGGAGCACAAGCTCCGCCAGCAGCTCGCCGCCGGTGAGATCACCGCCGGCGAGGAGCACGACCGCCTGCGCGCGGTCGAGGAGTCCCTGGACCAGTGCTGGGACCTGCTGCGCCGCCGCCGGGCCGCCCGCGAGTTCGGGCAGGACCCGGACTCGCAGGAGGCCCACTCCAAGCAGGAGGTCGAGAACTACCTGCAGTGACGTGCCCGGGAGGCCACCGATTCGCCGGTGGCCTCCCGCCCGCACAATGACGGCGTGCTGCCGTACTACCTCTATCTGCCGGCCGTTCCGCCGCGCGACCGGATCGCGGCCGCGCTCGCCGATGCGGGCGGCGTCCCGGCGCGCGCGGTCGACCTCGCCGACGACGGCGTCATCGAGCGGAACTGGCAGGCCCCCGTGCTCGGCACGCTCGCTCCGGTCACCGGCGACCTGCGGCTGCGCGTGGAGGCCTGGTTCGCCGCGTCCACCCGCCTGCCCACCGAGCCGGACACCGCCGCGACGCTGGCCCGGGCACTCAACGTCCCGGTCGCCTACTCGGCCGTCGAACACGTCCCGGACGCATACTGGATGGCGCTGCCGGACGGCCGCCACACCCGGATCCGCCTGTCCGAACCGGACGACCTCCGCCCCGACGACGAGCCCCCGCACCTGACCGTCGACGCCACCGAACACCCGATCCCGGCGCTGCCGCACGTACCGGTCCGGCCCCAGCCCGAGGTGATCCACGCCCACCCGCTGCCGTCCCGCTGCGACATCCCGGAGCTGACGAGCTGGGACCACCTGCTGCTCCGCATCGAATCCGGCTGGCCCCCCGACGGCTGGTACCCGGCCGAGTTCTACGCCTCCTTCCTCGCCTCCCGCGACACGATCACCCCCGCCGCGCTCGACACCACGACCCGCGACGCGCTGGCGGCGCTGGACGCCCGCTTCCGATCCCTGACCGTCGACGACGGCGGCGCGGCACTGCGGTCCCGCCTCACGAATTCGCCGATCACCAGCCTCGCCTGGGCCCGCCCGGCCACGTTCGGCACCGGCTGGTGGTGGCACCGGATCACCACCCCCGTGCCTTGGGCAGCGCAGCCGGGCGGTTGACCAGCGAAAATCGCCGGCGACGACCGATGCCCGGCCGGATATCCACGGAATTTGCCTCGCCCGCCCGCAGCGCGTGACCTCACGCTTCGCGAATTCAGAAGATCAACACGAGATCCATAGACCAGGCTCCGCAGCGCATCGGTGGGTCTGCGGTGCGGACACTGCTCCCCAGTCGAAATGGCGGTGCGGCGGAGGATCCGCGCGGGGGTAGCGCGAAGTTCGCAACGCCAGGTCCGCGGTGCGGCGGAGGATCCGCGTTGCATCGCTGTGCGCAGCGCGGCATGAGGCCGGGACGCGACCGAGAACCCGCAGCGCCGCGCGTCGTGCGCTCTTGGTCGGTCGCGGTAGGCCGGGGTCTCCGTCGCACGGGCGCGGCGGCATGAGCCGCGTGGGTTGTCCTGGCCACGACGGGACCGGTGCCCGCGGGAGCACTGGGAACGCCACCACGCCGGAAGCGGGAAAATCTGCTTCCGGGTTTGATTTTCGCTTGCGTGGCCGATTCTGTTGCCCGTTTCCGCCGGGGCGCTGGTCGCGTATGGCCGCCAGCGTGGGCCGTGGTTCGCACGTCACCGGTGCCGGATCGGCCTGCGTCACGGTCAGGTGCGCTGGCCGCCCGATATTTCCGGATAAAGCCTCGGTCGCTGCGCCTGGTGACCGCGTCCGCCGTGGGTCTGAAGCCTGTGTGATCAATCAGTGGAGCGAAACGGAGGTCATTTAGCGAAGTTGATATCGCTTTTGCTCCACTGATTGATCACACAGGGCTGAGTGGCGTCGTTCGCTGGCGGGCGGCGCCAGCTTGCGGGGTGAGATATCGCGATATTTCGGGCGCCAAGCGCGCGGTTGCCGCAGCGGCGTCGGTTGCCGCACTGCGTCGGGTGGTGCAGCTGCGTCGGGTGGCGCGGCAGGGATGGGTGGCGCGGCAGGGATGGGTGACGCAAGCGGGGGAGGAGGTTGTGGGGTTCTCGGAATGGCGTCGGGCGGCCGTCCCGGGGTGGGGCGGCCGCCCGATGGCGGTGAAGTGAGGGTTAACCGGCGATCATCTTGCGGAGGACGTACTGCAGGATGCCGCCGTGGCGGTAGTAGTCGGCCTCGCCGGGGGTGTCGATGCGGACGACCGCGTCGAACTCGATGCCGGTGTCGGTGGTGACCTTGACCGTGCGGGGCGTGGTGCCGTTGTTGAGCTCGGTGACGCCGGTGACGGTGAACGTCTCGGTGCCGGTGAGCTTGAGCGACTCCGCGTTCTCGCCCTGCGGGAACTGGAGCGGGAGCACGCCCATGCCGATCAGGTTCGAGCGGTGGATGCGCTCGTAGGACTCGGCGATGACGGCGCGGACGCCGAGGAGCATGGTGCCCTTGGCGGCCCAGTCCCGGGAGGAGCCGGAACCGTACTCCTTGCCGGCCAGGATGACCAGCGGGACGTTCTCGGCGGCGTAGGCCACGGAGGCGTCGTAGATCGTGGTCTGCTCGCCGGTCAGGTGGTTGACCGTGAAGCCGCCTTCGACGCCCGGCACCAGCTGGTTGCGAAGGCGGATGTTGGCGAACGTGCCGCGGATCATGACCTCGTGGTTGCCGCGCCGGGAGCCGTACGAGTTGAACTCGTGCCGGGCCACGCCGTGCTCCGCCAGGTACTTGCCCGCGGGGGAGTCCGGCTTGATCGAGCTGGCCGGGGAGATGTGGTCGGTGGTGACCGAGTCGCCCAGCTTGGCCAGCACGCGCGCGCCGGAGATGTCGCCGACCGGGGCCGGCTCCGCGGCCATGCCCTCGAAGTACGGGGGCTTCCGCACGTACGTGGAGTCCTCGGACCACTCGAACGTCTTGCCGGTCGGTGTGGGCAGCGACTGCCACTGCTCGTCGCCCGCGAAGACGTCGGAGTACGCGGCGGAGAAGCCCTCCGCGCCGATCGCCTGCGCGATGACGTCGTCGATCTCCTGCGCGGACGGCCAGATGTCGTTCAGGTAGACCGGGCTGCCGTCCGAGCCGGTGCCGAGCGGCTCGGTGGTGATGTCGATGTCCATCGAGCCCGCGAGGGCGTACGCCACGACCAGCGGCGGGGACGCCAGGTAGTTCATCTTGACGTCCGGGTTGATCCGGCCCTCGAAGTTGCGGTTGCCGGAGAGCACGCTGACCGCGGTCAGGTCCGCCTCGTTGATCGCGGCGGAGATCGCCTCGGGCAGCGGGCCGGAGTTGCCGATGCAGGTGGTGCAGCCGTAGCCGACCAGGTGGAAGCCGACCTTCTCCAGGTACGGCGTGAGCCCGGACCGCTCGTAGTAGTCCATGACCACCTTGGAGCCCGGCGCCAGCGTGGTCTTGACCCACGGCTTACGGGTCAGGCCGCGCTCGACCGCCTTCTTGGCCAGCAGCGCCGCACCGATCATGACCTGCGGGTTCGAGGTGTTCGTGCAGGACGTGATCGCGGCGATCACGACCGCGCCGTGGTCCAGCTCGAACTCGGTGCCGTCCTCGCCGACCACCCGGGTCGGCTTGGAGACCCGGCCGGTGGAGCCGTTGGCCGCGCTGAACACGTGCGGCTTGTCGGCCTCGTCCTGCACGCCGTTGGCCGGCGGGTCGCTGGCCGGGAACGACTCGATGCTGGCTTCGTCCGCGTGGCCCTCGGCCTGCACGTAGTTGCCCAGCGCCTCGCGGAACGAGGACTTCGCCGCGTTCAGCACGACGCGGTCCTGCGGGCGCTTCGGGCCGGCCAGCGACGGGACGATCGTGGAGAGGTCCAGCTCCAGCTTCTCGCTGTAGTCCGGCTCCGCGTTCACGTCGAGCCAGAGGCCCTGCTCCTTGGCGTACGCCTCGACCAGCGCGACCTGCGCGTCGGTGCGGCCGGTCAGCCGCAGGTAGTCGATCGTCTGCTCGTCGATCGGGAAGATCGCCACGGTCGAGCCGTACTCCGGCGACATGTTGCCGATCGTGGCGCGGTTCGCCAGTGGCACGGTGGAGACGCCCGGGCCGTAGAACTCGACGAACTTGCCGACCACGCCGTGCTTGCGCAGCATCTCGGTGATGGTCAGCACCAGGTCGGTCGCGGTGGTGCCGGCCGGCAGCTCACCGGAGAGCTTGAAGCCGACCACGCGCGGGATGAGCATGGAGACCGGCTGGCCCAGCATCGCGGCCTCGGCCTCGATGCCGCCGACGCCCCAGCCCAGCACGCCCAGGCCGTTGACCATGGTGGTGTGCGAGTCGGTGCCGACGACCGTGTCCGGGTACGCCTGGCCGTTGCGCTCCATGATCGTGCGGGCCAGGTATTCGATGTTGACCTGGTGCACGATGCCGGTGCCCGGCGGGACGACCTTGAACTCGTTGAACGCGGTCTGGCCCCAGCGCAGGAACTGGTAGCGCTCGCGGTTGCGCTGGTACTCCAGGTCGACGTTGCGCTGGAACGCGTCCTCGCGGCCGAACAGGTCGGCGATGACCGAGTGGTCGATGACCATCTCGGCCGGTGCGAGCGGGTTGACCTTGGTCGGGTCGCCGCCCAGGTCGCGGACCGCCTCGCGCATGGTGGCCAGGTCGACGACGCAGGGCACGCCGGTGAAGTCCTGCATCAGCACGCGGGCCGGCGTGAACTGGATCTCCACGCTCGGATCGGCGTTCTGGTCCCACCCGCCCAGCGCGCGGATGTGGTCGGCGGTGATGTTCGCGCCGTCCTCCGTGCGGAGCAGGTTCTCCAGCAGGATCTTCAGGCTGTACGGCAGGCGGTCGTGACCTTCCACCTTGTTGATCTTGAAAATCTCGTAGCTCGCGTCACCGACGCGCAGCTCGCTCTTCGCACCGAAGGTGTCGAGGCTCGCCACGTCGTACTCCTTCCCGCTGTCCCTGCGGTCCCTCGGCCCCCGGGGCCCTCGCCGCTCGGCGTGCTGGCTCCCGGAAAACGGGCTGACCGTGAGTAGTCCTCAAACAGTCTTTCCTACGTGTTACCCGTTCGTGTCGGTTAGGCCCGCCTAAGTCCTAGCCACCAAACCGTACGTCCGTCTTGCTAGAAGCATACAGGGGGATGCCGCAAGCGGCGGGGCGGGCCTCAGCCGGTCGAGATGACGGTGCAGATCTCCGGGCCGTGCGCGGTCGCCCGGAGCAGATAGCGAAAACTCTGACCCGGCACGGCCGCGCCGTGGCTGTCCAGGAACTCCCAGTCCACCGCCACCATCGACAGCCCTTCGGCGAGGCGCTGCACGTCGCGGATCTGCGCGTGCGCGGCAACCAATTCGCGCTCCAGGTACTCCGGCGCGGCGCCGAGGAAGCTCAGCGCGACCGCGGTCGGCGAGGTGAACGTGAAGCTGTACGAGCCGGAGACCACCATGCCCGGCAGGGCGTAGCATCCGGCGATCCCGGTGAGGTCACCGGCGGTCAGCGCGGCGCCATAGCGGTCGAAGAAGTCACTCAGCGTGTCCAGATCAGTCGTGGCGCTCACCTCTGCAGAGTTTCCTGCCAGCAAGGTCCGCAAACCGCGCCGACACACCGATCACCCATCGTTGATCACGTGCGGGATGAAGTGTGCGTCGTTGCGGGTGATCAGCCCGGCGGACTCGCGGATGCCCATCCCGGCCGGCTCGCCGTCGACCATCCAGACGCCCAGCACCGGGTGCATCGCGCCGTCCGGCGAGCCGAACGCGGGCAGCGGCGCGAGCGCCTGCACCACGTAGCCCTCCGCGCCGTACGGCCCCGGGGTCTCCGCCAGCGGCACACCGTCGCGGACCAGGCTGGTGGACGCGCCCTCGCGACCCCACAGCGGCTTCAGCGCGTACGACGTGACGTGTGCCGGCCGTTCCTCCGCGAACCACGCGGGCAGCAGGTACCGGCCGCGCTCCGGGTCGTCGCCGAAGAGTCGCCAGAGCACCGGCAGCAGTCCCTTGTTGCCCCACAGCGCGGCCCGCCACGGCGGCTCGATCCAGACCGTGCCGCGCTTCGCCGGGTCGGCCAGGTCGCGCAGGATCGGCCGGCCGCCCTCCTCGTGCCACATCCACTCCCACGGATAGAGCGCGAACACCACGTCGAGCTGCCGGTCGCCGAACACCATCCGGTCCGCCCGGGTGTCCCAGCCGATCTGGGACATCGCGATCAGCTCGGTGTCGTAGCCGGCCTGCCGGCAGGTCTCCTGGAGGTACGCGGTGTTCATCCGGTCCTCGCCGGACGTCTCGCCGGTCTCGTACGCGAAATGCACGGTCAGTTTCTCGGGCAGCCACGGGCGGGCCTCGCGCAGCGCGGCGAGATTCCGCCGCCACGCGCCGACCAGCATCTCGTGCATGCCGTTCCACTGGTCCGGCCCGCCGGTCTGTTCGAGCCAGCGCCACTGCACCACCGCGGCCTCCAGCAGGCTGGTCGGCGTCTGCGCGTTGAACTCCAGCAGCGTGGGCGGGCTCTGCCCGTCGTAGCGCAGGTCGAAGCGGCCGTACACGCTGGGCGAGAAGTCCGGGGCCTGCGGCGGGTACCCGCCGTCCAGGTCCTTGTCCGCGTGCGTCCAGGTCTCCGCGCTGCCGTCCTGCCAGGTGCGGATCACCTGCGCGTGCGCGAACTCCGGCACGCCGAACCGGGCCAGCAGGCACACGTCCGGCGTGCAGACCGGGTCGAGGTAGGCCCGCGAGCGCACCGTGCGGTCCCGCCGCGGGCAGGTGGCGACGATGTGGTCGCCGGCCGCCACGCACATCTCGTGCAGCGTCGCGGCCGCGTGTTCCAGCTCGGCGATCTCGGCCGCGGTGAAGACGTACCGGGCACCTTCGCGCCAGTACGTGCTGTCGTCGTAGACCAGGCCGAGCCGCGTGTTCTCCGCCCGCCAGCCCGGGCGGGGCGGCATGTTCTCGCGCCGCACTCAGCCGCCACTCGACCCGGCGTCCCTGCCGCCCTGGCCGACGATGCCGGTCCGCACCACGCCGTCCGGCACCGTCGCGTTCCTGGTGCCGAGCGGCGCCGCGGCGGTCGGATCGCCCAGGGGCGGACCGGTCGGGGCCGGCGCGGGGAGGTACGGGACCGCCGGGCGGCGTGGGGGTGGGTCGGCGTCGCAGGCGGCCGTGCCACCCGCCGCGAGGCCGAGAAACGCGGCGGTCAACGAGATCCGCCGCGCGGTCGTGCTCCGGGGCATGCACCAACTCCTGTGCCGAGGGTGACTCGATCGTGACAGCCGCGCGCAACCGCGTACCGGCTTGCGCAAGAGTTGCGGATCTTTTGCAAGACCTTGCATCGACTTTCATCACGGGATAGCGTGCGACGACACCGCTGGCGAGGAAGGTTGTCGATGGACGCCGTCTGGAGAAAGCTGGTCACGGCGCTGGCCGCGACCGTGGTGCTGCCGATCGGCGCGGTCGCCGGTGCGCCCGGTCCGTCCGCGCCGCCGCCGGAACGCACGGCCACCGGCGCCATGACGTGGGGTGCGGAGCCGTCGGCCGCGGTGCTGGCCGGGCAACGGGCACCGGAGCGTGAGGCGGAGCAGTTCTACTTCGTGCTGCCCGACCGGTTCGCGAACGGGGATCGGCGCAACGACCGGGGCGGGCTCGGCGGGGACCGGCTGAGCACCGGGCACGACCCGGCGGACAAGGGGTTCTACCACGGCGGTGACGTGCAGGGCGTGATCGACCGGCTGGACTACATCGAAGGGCTGGGGACGACCGCGATCTGGCTGGCGCCGGTGTTCAAGAACCAGCCGGTGCAGGGTGCGGGTGCGGACGTCAGCGCCGGCTACCACGGCTACTGGATCACCGACTTCACCCGGCTGGACCCGCACTTCGGCTCGAACGACGACCTGAAGCGGCTGGTCAGGGCCGCGCACAAGCGGGGCATCAAGATCTACCTGGACATCATCACGAACCATACGGCGGACGTGATCGCGTATGCGGAGAACCGGTACGGCTACGTCCCGAAGGAGACCTCGCCGTACATCGATGCGGCCGGGCGGCCGTTCGAGGACCGCAACTACGCGGACGGGACGCGGCCGTTCCCGACGGTCACCAGGGACGCCGGGCCGTACACGCCGGTGTTCCGCAAGCCGTCCGACGCGACCGTGAAGGTGCCGGGCTGGCTGAACGACCCGGCGATGTACCACCACCGCGGCGACTCCACGTTCACCGGCGAGAACAGCGAGTACGGAGACTTCTTCGGGCTGGACGACCTGTGGACCGAGCGGCCCGAGGTGGTCGACGGCATGACCAGGATCTACGCGGACTGGATCCGCGAGCTGGGCATCGACGGCTACCGGATGGACACGGTCAAGCACGTCAACATGGACTTCTGGCCGCGCTTCAGCCGGGGGATCGCCGCCGCGGCCGAGAAGTCCGGAAAACCGGACTTCTTCATGTTCGGCGAGGTCTACAGCGCGGATCCGGAGATCACCTCCGGGTACGTGCGACGCGGCGGCCTGCCGGCCGCGCTCGACTTCCCGTTCCAGGCCGCGGCGCAGGGCTTCGTCACCGGCACCGGAACGCCGGCCGCGCTCGCGGACGTCTACGCGGCCGACGACCTCTACACCGCGCGGGACACGGACGCGGGCCGCATGCCGACGTTCCTCGGCAACCACGACATGGGCCGGATCGGGTCGTTCATCGCGACGGCCGGTGGTACCGAACAGGAGAAGCTGCGGAAGGCGCAGCTCGCGCACGAACTGATGTTCCTCACCCGCGGCCAGCCGGTGATCTACTCCGGGGACGAGCAGGGCTTCACCGGCCCGGGCGGGGACAAGGACGCGCGGCAGGACATGTTCGCCAGCCGCACGCCGGACTACCTGGACGACGACCTGATCGGCACCCCCCGCACGCACGCGACCGACAACTACGACACCCGGCACCCGGTCTACCGGACCATCGCGGCGCTCGGCGCGCTGCGCGAGCGCTACCCCGCGCTGGCCGACGGCACCCAGACCACCCGGCACGCGCCCGGCACGGCCGGCGTGTTCGCCGCGTCCCGGCTGCTCGCGGACGAGCGGGTCGAGCACCTGATCGCGGTCAACAACGCGGCCACCGCGCAGACCGTCACGATCGACACGTTCTCGCCGTCCACCCGGTTCGCGCCGGTCTACGGCGGGGGAGCGGCGGTCCGGTCCGGCGCGGACCGGCGGGTGACGATCACGGTGCCGCCGATGTCCGCGGTCGCGTGGCGCGCGGTGGCGGCGGTGCCGGGGCCGTCGGCCAAGCCCAGGATCAGCCTGACCGCCACCGACCGGGTCGTGGAGGCGACCGTGGCCGGCGGTGACCCGGCCGCGACGGTCACGGTCGCGGCGAAGCGGCCGGGCGGGCGGTGGGAGTTGCTCGGCACCGCGACGCGGGCGCCGTACCGGGTGCATCACGACCCGCAGGGGTTGCCCGCAGGTGCACCGATCACATACAAGGCAGTGGTGGAAGACAGCAACGGGCGTACCGCCTCCGCCACCGCGACCGCGACCGTCGAGACACCGCCGCAGACGCCGGGCCGGGACTGGCTCGTCGTGCACTATCAACGCCCGGCCGGCGACTACGACGGCTGGCATCTGTACCCCTGGGGGGACATCGATCCGGCGTGGGCCACCACGTTCCCGGCCGGGCAGCCGTTCGCGGGCGAGGACTCGTACGGCCGGTTCGCCTGGGTGAAGCTCAAGCCGGGCGCGCAGAGCGCCGGATTCCTGGTCGTGGACGCGTCCGGGACCAAGGACCCGGCCGTGGACCGGACCGTGGACGTGACCGCGACCGGCGAGGTGTGGGTGAGATCCGGCGACGCCACGCTGTATCCGACCAGGCAGGCCGCGACCGGGGAACCCGACCCGGTGCCGGACCCGGGCACCGCGATCATCCACTATCGACGGCCGGCCGGTGATTACGACGGCTGGGGGCTGCACGTCTGGGACGGCGCGGCCACGCCGACCGCCTGGGACGCGCCGCTGACGCCGGTGCGGCGGGACGCCTACGGGGTGGTGTTCGAGGTGCCGCTGGCCGAAAACGCCACCGCGCTCCACTACATCCTGCATCGTGGGGACGTGAAGGATCTGCCGGAGGACCAGCGCCTGGAGTTCGCCGCGGCCGGGCGGGAGGTGTGGCTCCAGGCCGGTGTGCCGGGCCGGCTGCTGCCCGGCGGCACCACCACGCTCAGCCCGGACGTGGACCTCAGCACGGCCGAGGCGCAGTGGCTGGACCGGTCCACGGTCGCCTGGCAGCGGCTCGCCACACCTGCCTCCGGCGAGGGCCGGCCGGCCGACGGCAAGGCGTACGCGCTGGCCTGGTCGCCGGACGGCGGCATCGGCGTGGCGGACGGCGAGCTGACCGGCGACTACGACAGCGTGCCGCTGACCGCGCGGCGCAACGGGCTCAGCGAGGCGCAGCGGCAGCGGTTCCCGCACCTGTGGGCGTACGGCGCGCTGGAGGTGCCGGGCGGCGCGCGGATCGCGGACGTCCTGCGCGGGCAGGTCGTCGTCACCGAACGCGACCACACCGGCCGGCTCCTGGCGGCCACCGCGGTGCAGATCCCGGGCGTGCTCGACGACGTCTACCCGGAAGCGGTCAAGGCCGTGCTGGGCCCGGTGTTCGGGCCGGCCGGGCCGTCCGTGTCGGTCTGGGCGCCGACCGCCCGTACCGTGCGGCTGCAGCTCTTCTCCTCGCCGTCCGGCGCACCGGCGTCCACGGTGGACATGCGGCGGGACGACGCGACCGGCGTGTGGTCGGCGTCGCCCGGCCGGGAGTGGGCCGGGAAGTATTACCGGTTCGAGGTGACCGCGTGGCAGCCGGCCGCGGGGAAGGTGGTGACCGCGTCCGTGACGGATCCGTACTCGGTCGCGCTCGCGGCCGACTCCACGCACAGCCAGCTCGCCGACCTCGACGATCCGGCGCTCGCCCCCGCAGGGTGGGCGGAACTGGCGAAACCCGCCGCGGTGCCCGCGACGAAGATCCAGATCCAGGAGCTGTCGGTACGGGACTTCAGCATCGCGGACCGGACCGTGCCGGCCGTGGAGCGCGGGACGTACCGGGCGTTCGGCGTGCGCGACTCCGCGGGCGCGACGCATCTGCGGGAGCTGGCCGCGGCCGGCGTGACGCACGTACACCTGTTGCCGGCCTTTGATTTCGCCACGATCCCGGAGCGGCGTGCCGACCAGGCGCAGCCCGCGTGCGACCTGGCGTCGCTGCCGCCGGACTCGGACCGGCAGCAGGCCTGCGTCGCGGAGGTGGCGGACACCGATGGCTACAACTGGGGGTACGACCCGCTGCACTACACGGTGCCGGAGGGCGGCTACGCGGTCGAGCCGGAGGGCGCGGCGCGGACGCGTGAGTTCCGGTCGATGGTGGCCGCGCTGAACCGGGACGGGCTGCGCGTGGTGCTGGACGTGGTCTACAACCACACGGCCGCGTACGGTGTGCACCCGCACTCGGTGCTCGACCAGATCGTGCCCGGCTACTACCACCGGCTGCACGCGGACGGCACCGTGGCCGACTCGACCTGCTGCGCGAACACCGCGCCGGAGCACGCGATGATGGGCAAGCTGGTCGTCGACTCCATGGTCACCTGGGCCCGGCAGTACAAGGTGGACGGTTTCCGCTTCGACCTGATGGGCCACCACCCCAAGGCCAACATCATGGCGGTACGGTCGGCGCTGGACGCGTTGACGCTCGAGCGCGACGGCGTCGACGGATCCGGGATCCATCTGTACGGCGAGGGCTGGAACTTCGGCGAGGTGGCCGGCGACGCGCGGTTCGTGCAGGCCACCCAGGCGAACATGGCCGGGACCGGGGTCGGCACGTTCAACGACCGGTTGCGCGACGCGGTGCGCGGCGGCGGTCCGTTCGACGCGAACCCGCGGGTGCAGGGCTTCGCGTCCGGCCTGTTCACCGACCCCAACGGCGACCCGGTGAACGGAACGCCGGACGAGCAGCGGGCCGCGCTGCTGTTGCGCCAGGACCAGATCAAGGTCGGTCTGTCCGGGAATCTGGCGTCGTACCGGTTCGTCGCGTCGTCGACCGGTGCGTCGCAGACCGGCGCGGAGATCCCGTACAACGGTTCGCCGACCGGCTATACCGCGGCGCCGGGCGAGGCGATCACGTACGTGGACGCGCACGACAACGAGATCCTCTACGACGCGCTCGCGTTCAAGCTGCCGCAGTCCACGTCCGCGCTCGACCGCGCCCGGATGCAGACGCTCGGGCTGGCCACGGTGGTGCTCGGCCAGGGCGCCGGCTTCGTGACCGCCGGTTCGGAACGGTTGCGGTCGAAGTCGCTGGACCGGAACTCGTTCAACTCCGGCGACTGGTTCAACGCGATCTCCTGGGACTGCACGGCCGGCAACGGCTTCGGCCGCGGCCTGCCACCCGCGCCGGACAACCGGGACAAGTGGGATTATGCGCGCCCGTTGCTGGCCGACCCGGCGCTGGTGCCCGGCTGCGACGCGATCGACCTGGCCGGCGCGCGCTACCGCGAGCTGCTGGAGATCCGCCGGTCGTCCGAGCTGTTCTCGCTCGGCACGGCGGAGGCGGTGCAGGAACACCTGTCCTTCCCGCTCTCCGGCCCGGCCGAGACCCCCGGCGTGCTCACCATGCTGCTGGCCTCGGCCGGCGAGTCCGTCACGGTCATCTTCAACGCCACCCCGGCCGCGGCCACCCAGACGGTCGCGACGCTGGCCGGCACGTCCACCGCGCTGCACCCCGTGCTGCGGAACTCCGCCGACGAGTCCGTGCGCACCGCCGCTTTCGACACCACCACCGGTACCTTCACGGTCCCACCCCGCAGCGTGACGGTCTTCGTCGGATCCTGATGTCAGACAGGGCCGGCGCCGGTCACGGATCGGCGCCGGCCGAATCATTCGCCCGAGCGTCACCGATCCACGCACTAGTGTCCGCTGAGCCGTTCCCGATCGATATCGCCACCGAATCGTTGGTTCTCAAGCGATGACCGACTGCCCTCAGGCAGTCATCGGCGCGGCTTTGAGCAAGGGGAGTTCGGCGGTGACCTGGGTGCCCCGGCTGAGGTCGGAGGTGATCTTGATGCGGCCGGTGTGTGCTTCGATGATCTCCTTGACCAGGCTCAGGCCCAGGCCGGGGCCCTCGACGGCCGCGCGGACCGCGTTCGAGGCGCGGTAGAACTCGCCGAAGACGCGGTCGACCTCCTCCGGCGGGATGCCGATGCCGGTGTCGCTGACCGTGAGTACGGACGTGCCGGCGTCGCCGACCTTGCGGGGCGGGATCGTGCAGCGGAGCGTGGCGGTGCCGGACTTGGCGGTGAACTTCGCGGCGTTGTCGAGCAGGTTGCGCAGCGCGTGGGCGAGCAGTTCCGCGTCGCCGCCGACCTCGGCCTCGTCCGCGCGGCAGTCGACCGTGAACGTGACCTCCTGCGACTCGAACCGGGGGCGGAACTCGTCCGCGACCGCGTTCACCACGTCCGCGATCGGGACCGGGCGGCCGTTCGCCTTCGCCATCCGCGGGCGGATCGAGGAGAGCGTGACCATGTCGTCGACGAGCGCACGCAACCGGTGCGCGTTGCGGTCGATCACGCCGATCATCTTCTGCGCCGGTGCGGGCAGCGCCACCGGTGACTCGTCGATCAGTTCCAGGTAGCCCTGGATGCTGCTCAGCGGGTTGCGGATCTCCCGGGTCACGTCGGCCAGGAACCGCTCCTTGTGCTCGTCCAGCGCCTTCACCTCGGCCAGCAGCCGGTTCTGCTCCGCGTAGACCGACGAGTGGTGCAGCGCCCGGTCGATGTCCTCGCGGACCAGCGCGAGCAGGCCCAGTTCGCCGTCCGGTACCTCGTACTCCCGCGGGAACGCGATGGTGACCGTGCCGTTCGCGCCGTCGTCGCCGCCGATCTCCATCAGGATCCGGCCCTGGCGGAAGTGGATGCCGGGCGGCGCGTCCGGATCCTGCTCCGACATGGCCGCGTCGATCCGGCCCGGCGCCTGGGTGAGCAGGCTCGGCGGCAGCGGCACCAGGCCGGGCGCGTGCCACTGCTTCAGGCGCAGGCCACCGGCCAGGCCGCTGAGCTGTACGTACACCCGGTCGGCGCCGATCACCGGGCCGAGCTTGTCGACCAGTTCCTGAAGCACGGTGTCGATGTCCAGGTGCGCACGGACCGCCACGCCGATCGTCCGGGCCACCTCGCGCATGTGGCCCTCGTGCTCCTGGCGTACCCGCAGCCGCTGGTTCTCGACCGCGAGCTTGTTCACGCCGTTCGCCGCGTTCTGCACCTCGGCCGGGCCGAACACCGGCGCGCGCTCGTGATGGTCGCCGCGCTCCAGCCGGCGCAGCGTGATGCTGAGCGCGCGCAGCGGCCGGATGATGTCGCCGACCGCGCGATAGGCCAGGTACACCGTGACCGCGACGGTGACCAGCGTGATCAGCGCGGAGACCGCGTTCACCAGCTGGATCAGGTCCTTCGCGGCCGCCATCGACGCGGTCATGTTCATGTCGATCCGCGCCCCGGTCTCCCCGTTCGCGGCCGGGATCGCGGCGAACGCCGTGGCCGCCTCCTCCGGGTCGACCCGCTGGCCGTTCGCGACCGGCTCCGCGTACGTCTGCCACCACCGCTTGCCGAGCGTCTCCTGCCGGTCCAGCAGCGTGCCGAGATCCGGGTCGGACGTGCGCAGGCCGCGCAGCTCGTCCACGGCGGCGAGGAACCCGGCCGTGCCGGACGAGTAGGTGTCCATGAACGCGGCGTCGCCGGTCAGCTGGTAGCCGCGGATCCCGGACTGCACGTCGGTCAGCGACTGCAACACCCGCGCATTCGTCACCCCGGCCGGCGCCCACCGGTTCGCGACCTCGGTCATCTGCCGCGTCGCGTACTCCATCACCACGGCCCGCGCCACCGCGGTCAGCGCCAGCAGCAGCACCAGCACCGAGAAGTAGAACGTCAGCTGCCGCCCCGCCGAGCGCCCCTCACCCGGCGCCGCGTCCCGTCGCCGGGTGCCCGTGTGCCTGTCCTTCGCCTCACGCGCTGCCATCGCCGCCGCCTGGGTCCGATCCGCTCGAATGGGTCTGCGGTGTCCCATCGGCCGGTGCGGGGCGTTTATGAGCTTCTGGGGCCTATTTCTCGAAACCCTTCAGACCTAGATATTCCCACATCCGGCGTGGCTGAGTGCCGCATGCTCCCGCGGGCCCCGGTCGTCGCCGGCGCTCCTCCCTGCCGGTTCCGTCGCCGGTCACCAGCGGTCCACCGGCTACGAGAACGAGATCCAGTCCAGGTAGACGAAGTCGCCGGGGGAGCGGCTGACGAACGAGACGTACACCGTGCGGCTGCCGGTGGCGGACGTGCAGGACACGCTCCGGGTACGCCACTGCGACCAACCACCGGTGTTGTCCACCGAGACGGACGCCATCGGCGCCGACCACGGGCTGTCGTACCGGATCTCGATGCGCCCGCTGCTGCCCGACCCGTTCGCGATGCGTACCTTGAAGGTCCGCGCTCCGCCCAGATCCAGCGCGTCGAACCGCAGCCAGTCGCCGTTGCTCACCGCGGAGACGCCGCGGCCGCCGGAGGCGCCGTCCAGCGCGGCCGCGGTCACGCCCCACTGCCAGGCGAACGACTCCGCCTCGACCTGGCCGGGAGCGATGCCGTTACCGCCGTTCAGCGGGCTTCCGGTCGGCGTCGGCGCGACCGGCGCACCGGTGGTCGGGGCCGCGTCGCTCGGCGACGTACCGGCGGCCGGTGTGGTCCCGGCCGGCTTGGCCGCCGCGGCCGCGGCCGGGCTTCGGGGCGTCGCCACCAGGCCGTTGTCGGTGGGCCGGCCGGGCTCCGGGGATGCGAACGGCGCGCTGGCCGGTGGCGCGCTGAGCGGCTGCTCACTGGTCGGTGTACCGCCGGGCGCGCCCGGCGGCCAGTTGCGGTCACCGCCGCCGGCCCAGTCCGCGCCACCGGGCACGCCGGGCAGGCTGACCAGCAACCAGGCGGCCGCGACGATCAGCACCACGGCGAGCCCGACCCCGATCATCGCCCGCGACGGCCCGCGCCGCCGCGGCGTCTCCGTCACGCTCGCGACCGCCGGCGTTCTCGGCGCTCTCGTGGTGTCCGTCGCGTTCGCCGCGTGTGACTCGTCGGACGCGGGGGAACCGGGCGCGGCGTCCGCGGCGGGCCGGGCCGCGGCCGGCCGGGGGAGGCCGGTGGGTGGGCGTTCTCGCTCCTGCTCGGTGGTGCGCCCCCGCAACGCGGGCAGGATGACGGTGTCATCACTGCCCGGCGCCGCCGCGCCGGCCTCCCGCGCCGGCTGGTTCTCCCGCGCTCGCCCGGTCTCCGGGTTCGGAGCCGCGCTCGGTGCCGATGCGGTGGCTGCCTCGGTGCCCTGTCCCCGCGTGATCGTCGGAAGCGTCCGCGTCGCCGCCTCACTTCCGCTGGCGGCCACCGCTGCGGGGTTACCGGGTGTCGATGTGATCGCCGGAAGCGCCTGCGTCGCCGCGTCCGTTCCGCTCGCCGCCGGGTTACCGGGTTTCGGTGTGATCGCCGGGAGCGCTTGCGTGGCCGCGCTGTCGCCCTTCTGCGCCGCGTCGCCCGATGCATCGGCCTGTTGCGCGGCGTCGCTGTTCGCTCCGGCCTGCCCGGTGGTGCTGGCCTGCCCGGTGGTGCCGGCCTCCGGTGCGGCGGTGCGCGGCTTGATCAGAGGCATCACTATCGTGGAATCGTGATCGATCCGGCCCGCAGCCGGGGGACGAGGGGTGCGCACCGGCTCGGATGCGTCACCGTTCGTACGCCGTCCACCAGGTATGTCGGGCTCGGTGTCCCGGCCCGAATCGCGACTCGGCATCGGCTTGAGTTCTCCCTTGTCCC
This sequence comes from Catenuloplanes indicus, assembly GCF_030813715.1. NCBI lineage: Bacteria > Bacillati > Actinomycetota > Actinomycetes > Micromonosporales > Micromonosporaceae > Catenuloplanes > Catenuloplanes indicus. Next base: position 2,513,659 of record NZ_JAUSUZ010000001.1, on the reverse strand, counting down.
GCGGCGCCGCTGATCGTACTGCGCCGTCCGGGCCGCGCGTCGACCGCAATACGATCCCGGCAATGCGCATCGAGAATGCTATATGTCGCGCGCGCTCGCCAGGCATGACAACGTTTCCGGCCCGCCGCCGCGTCTGGTCGGCATGGCGACCTCGGCACGCCGATGATCCGCATCTGGCTCGGCCCCGACGACCTCGCGCGCACCCGGCTCCTCCCGGCGCCGCTCCCGCTGCACGAGGTCTTCATCGCCGTCGCGGCCCGCACCGCCCACCCCGGCCGGGAGCTGCGCGACCTGGCCCACCCGGCCGCGTTCCCGGACTTCCTCGCGCCACTGCCGGACACGCCCGCACCGGAGACACTGGACGACTCCCTGCACCGCATGATCAGCACCGGTCGCCCGCGCGTCCGCCGCGAACTCCTCGGATTCACCGGCGGCGTACTCAACGCCTGGCACCATCGCCTCGCCACCGGCGACCGGCCCGCGTTCGACCGCTTGGCCGACGCCGTCCGCCGCCACCACGACCGGCACACCGCGCCGGCCACCGCCGGCGCCGCCGTCGAGATCCACCGCGACATCCGGGCCAAGACACGCGACCTGGCCGCAACCGGCGTCGAGGGCCTGTTCGCCACCATCCACCCCCGGGTCCGCTGGCACAACCCGGTCCTGATCGTCGACACCGCCCACGACCTCGACCTACGTCCCAACGGCGCGGGCGTCACCTTCATCCCGTCGGTCGCCGCCACCCGCCCCTGGGTCGGCACCGACCCCCGCGCCGTCTTCATCGCCTACCCGATCACCCCGGCCGGCCGCCCCGGCGCACCCACCGCCTCCGCGGCTCGCCGGCCCTCCCGCGGCCCGGCGTCTGCCGCGTCCCGGCCCGCCCCGGCTTTCCCGGCGGCGCCGGGGTCCTCGGCTTGCCCGGCGGGATCGGGGCCCCCGGCGGCCCTGACCTGTCCGGCGGGACCGGAGTCCCCGGCGGCCCCGGCCCCTCCGGCTTTCCCGCCGGAGCCGCTGTTGCCGGGTGCCCGCGCCTCACCGGCCGGGCCGGCTTCCCGGGCCGCCCTGGAGGACCCGCTGGCCGCGCTTCTCGGACGCTCGCGCGCCGCCCTGCTGCGTGCCGTCAACGGCCTGCCCGGTGGTACCACGTCCGACCTGGCCCGCCGGGTCGGCATCAGTCTCCCCTCGGCCTCCCAGCACCTGTCCGTCCTGCGCGCGGCCGGACTGCTCGTCACCGCCCGCCATGGCAATGCCGCTCATCACGCCCCGACGCCTCTGGCCCATGCCCTGCTCGCCACCGCTTCCCGCTGAGCACCCACCGCCCGCGTCGCGGCCACCGCTTGAGCTGCCACCGCGAGCTCGCGGCCCGCTGAATACTGAAATATCGGGCGCGCGATGGCCGTGTTACCGGAGCGAGTGGCACCAGCGCAGCGGTGACACGACCGGGCCGGAACGGGCGTCCGTGAGGCCGGCCGCCCGTTCCGGGGGACGTCAGGCGCCCGGGAAGCGGGGACCTTCCGCGCGCTGGGCGGCGAGCCACGTCTCGACCTCGGCGGACGTGCGGGGCAGGCCGGCCGAGAGGTTGACCGCGCCCTCCGCGGTGACCAGGACGTCGTCCTCGATGCGGATGCCGATGCCGCGCAGCTCGGCCGGGACCAGGTCGTCCTCGGGCTGGAAGTAGAGGCCGGGCTCGACGGTGAGGACGAAGTTCTCGCCGAGTTCGCCGTCGCGGTAGTGCTCCTTGCGGGCGTGGGCGCAGTCGTGGACGTCGATGCCGAGCATGTGGCCGAAGCCGTGCAGCGTCCAGCGGCGGTAGACGGTGGACTTCGGGTCCATCGCCTCGTCCGCGCTGACCGGGAGCACGCCGAGGTCGGAGAGGCCCTCGGCGAGCACGCGCATGCAGGTCTCGTGCACGTCCTTGAACTTGACGCCCGGCTTGATCAGGTCGATGCCGGCCTGCTGGGACGCGTACACGATGTCGTAGACCTGGCGCTGCAGCGGGGAGAACGTGCCGTTCACCGGGATGGTGCGGGTGACGTCCGCGGTGTAGAGGTGTTCGCCCTCGACGCCCATGTCCATCAGCAGCAGCTCGCCGGGCGTGGTGACGCCGTTGTTGCGGACCCAGTGCAGGATCGTGGCGTGCGAGCCGGCGCCCACGATGGAGCCGTAGCCGACGTCGTTGCCGTCGTGCCGGGCGCGCAGGCCGAAGACGCCCTCGATCAGGCGCTCGGAGACGCCGCGGTCGGCCGGGATGACCCGGACCGCGTCCTCGAAGCCGCGCACGGTGGCGTCGATCGCGGCCTGGAGCTGCGCGACCTCCCACTCGTCCTTGCGGAGCTTCAGCTCGGAGATCGTCCAGGCGAGCTCGCGGTCGCGGGCACCTGCCTTCTCCGTGTCGAACGGCCGGATCGCGGCGTCCACGCGCGGGTCGAGGCGGCGCAGCACCCGGGCGCGGGCGGGCGCGCAGCCGGCCAGCGCGGCCTCGGAGTCGCGCAGCGCGGCGGTCTCGATGCCGAGCAGCGTGGACTTCTCCGCGAGCGTGTGCCGACGGCCGACCCACAGCTCGCCGTCGCGGCTGCGGAAGAACTCGTCGGTCTCCCGGGACGAGCGCGGCCGGGTGTAGAGCACGGCGTCGTGACCGTCGCCGGACGGCGTCATGACGAGGACGCCGTCCGGGTCGTGGTCGCCGGTCAGGTACGCGAAGTCGCTGCCCGGCCGGAACGGGTGGTCGGTGTCGTTCGCCCGGACCTTCTCCGGCCCGGTCGGGATGACCAGCGTCTCGCCCGGGAACGCGGCGGACAGCCGGGCGCGGCGGGCCGCGTAGCGCTCGGCCTCCGGCCGGGTCGCGACCGTGAGCGAGTCGTCCCGCCAGCCGGAGCGCATGAACTGCAGCAGCGTCTCGGGGAAGTCGGGGTCGTGCGACTCCGTCTTCGGGGCCTCTTTCTCGGCCATGGGACCTGCCTCCCGGGGGATGAGTGCCGGCGACGGCGCGCAGGAGGGGGTGTTCTGCCGCGCCGAGGATTATCCTCCCGACGTTACCGCGTCGTCACGCCCCCTGGCGTACCGCCCGGGGCTAATTGATCTTTGTGGTGGGCTCCCAGCGGCGGCGCAGGTCCTCCGGCGTGGGCATCGCGACGGCGCCGCCGACCCGTTCGCAGACCAGCGCGGCGACCGAGAGTGCGAACTCGACGTGCTGCTGCCAGACGGCGTGGCCGGTGGGCCGGCCGTCGTTCAGCAGCCGGTACGCGAGCGCGGCCATCACGGAGTCGCCGGCGCCGGTCGCGTCCACCGCCTGGACGGCCGGCGCGGGTACGAACGACTCCTCGTCCCCGGTGGAGACGAGCGCGCCGCGGGCGCCCGCGGTCACCACCACGACCGGTGCGCCGAGCGCGTGCAGCCGGCGCGCGGCCTCGGCCGGGGTGGCGCCGTAGAGCCCTTCGGCGTCCACCGAGCTGAGCTTGACCAGGCCGGCGCGCGCGGCGAACTCGGTGACCAGCGCGCGCTGGCGGTTCCAGGCGGCGTCGTCCGGCAGCAGCCGCGGCCGTACGTTCGGGTCGAAGATCCGCAGCGGGCCGTCCGTGGCCCAGGCCGCGCGCGCCGCGTCCGCGAACGGCTCGCGCAGCAGGCTGATCGAGCCGCAGTAGAGCACGGCCGCGCGCGCGGTCAGCTCGGCGGGAACGTCGGCGGGCGTGTAGAGCGCGTACGACGGTGGCTCGCCGTAGAACCGGAAGTCCGGGTCGGCGCCGTCGAACGTGGCCACCGCGAGCGCGGTCGGCGCGGCCACCCGGGCGACCGCGCGGGTGCCGACGCCCGCGCCGGTGAGGAACGCCTCGATGCGCGTGGCGAGCACGTCGTCGCCGAGCGCGCCGCCGAACTCGGACCGGCCCGGGCCGGCCAGCCGGGCGATGCCGGTCGCCACGTTGAGCGGTGCGCCGCCGATCACCTGACGGTAGACGGGCAAGCCCTCGTGCTCGGTCTCCAGCAGGTCGATCAGTGCCTCGCCCAGTACCACCGCATAGGTCATCAAGTGCCTCCCGGATCAATTTTCTCCCGATCCTCCCAGGCCATCCGCACCATCGGCGAGTGGAACCCTGGAACAATGGGCACTGAAATATCATGATTTGTCGGATTCGAGGTTGTCGGATTCAGAGGGAGTGGGCGGGATGCGACGAGCACTGATGGCCGGGCTCGGGCTGGCGGGGCTGCTCACGGCGGCCACCGGCTGCGGGTCGGAGGACCGGGACACCGCGCTTCCGTCGGCGCCGTCCACCGCGTCGGTGCTGCGCGCCTACGCCGAGGGTGGCACGTTCGCGGCCTGGGCGGCGGATCAGACCGCGATCACGTACGACCCCGCGCTCGTGCCGATCGGCGCCAGCGCGCTGGTCACGGTCTCACCCGCGGTGGTCGACACCATGGTGCAGCTTGACGTGGAGGGCCTGCTGCCGTCCCGCGCGTACGGCGCGCACCTGCACACCGACGTCTGCGGCGCGAAGGGCGACGACGCCGGCCCGCACTACCAGCACCACCCGGACCCGAAGGCCGCCGCGTCGCCGCCGTCCGTGGACCCGTCGTTCGCCAACCCCAGCAACGAGGTCTGGCTCGACTTCACCACGGACGTGGCCGGCACCGCGTCCGTCTCCACCACCGTCGCCTGGCGCTTCGACCAGGTGAAACCGCCGCGTTCGCTGGTCATCCACGCGGAGCACACCAAGACCGCGCCGGGCAAGGCGGGCACCGCCGGCACCCGCCTGGCCTGCATCACGCTGCCGGAGTGACGGTCAGGACAGCGCCGCGTACGCCCGCCGGGCCGCCGCCAGCGCGGACTCCTCGGTAAGGCCGAGCGTGGTCTTCGCCAGGACCGCGTGCGCCGCGTCCTCGACCGGGGCGCCGTCGCCGTACGCCTCGCGGAGCGTCCACTCGACCGTGGCCAGCTCCTCGTGCTGCGCCTTGACGAAGTCCGGCGTGACCGGGGCGCCGTGGCCGGGCACGATCGTGGTCAGCGGCTCCAGCCGGAGCAGCGCCGCGACCGTCTCCGGCCACTGCAACGGGTAGGAGTCGTCGCCGTAGGACGGCGGCGCCGACTCCTCGACCAGGTCGCCCGCGACCACCACGCCCGCGTCCGGCACGTACACCACGATGTCGCCGGCGGTGTGCCCGTGGCCGAGGTGCTTGAGGTGCACCAGCCGGCCGCCGAGGTCGAGCGGGATCTCCTGGGCGAACGTGTCGGTCGCGCCGCGCACCTCCACCCGGGCCAGGTCCGCCGCGTGCACCGGGTCGGACTCGGACCAGCGCGCGATCCAGGTGGCGCGTTGCTCCTCCGCGGTCGCCAGGAGCAGCCGGTTCGCCTCCTCGTGCGCCCACACCGGTCGGATCGCGTCGGCCAGCGCGGCGTTGCCGAACGCGTGGTCGAAGTGGTGGTGCGTGTTCACCACCGCCCACGGGAAGCTGGTGATCGCGCGCGCCGCCTCGCCCAGGTCGGCGGCCTGCCGGCCGGTGGCGAGCGTGTCGACGAGCAGCGCCTCGCCGTCCCCGACGATCAGCGTCGAGTTGACGTCCAGCACGGGGTAGCGGAGCACGTAGACACGATCGGCGACCTCGACGAACCTCACGGATGACCCTTCAGTCGAACGCTCTGGACAGGAAGCGCTGCCGGTCGACCAGCATCCGCTCGACGCGGCCCTCGGCGATCACCCGGCGCTCCTCGTACGGCACGTCGGCGACCTCGGTGACGTGCACGTCGAACATCAGCCGGCGGCCGTCGACCGAGGCCAGCGTGGCCTGCGCGGCCACCGCCCGGCCGATCGGCGTGGGCGCCAGGTGCGTCAGCTCCACCCGGACGCCGACCGTGGTCGTGCCGCTCGGCATCTGCCGGGCGGTCGCGGCCACCGTGGCGGTCTCGGCCAGCGCCAGCACCCGGGGCGTGGCCAGCACCGGCACGTCGCCGGAGCCGACCGCCTGGGCGGTGTCGGAGTCACTGACCGTCAGCTCGACGCGCGCGGTCAGGCCGGGGGTGAGGGCCGGCTGCTCTTCCATGGCCACAGCCTATGCGCAACGCACACCGATGTACCGTGCAGGATCCGTCAAGGTCTCATCGTCGCAGCCTGGGCCGCGTGTGCGCGGGCGGTCAGCGCGGCGGCCAGTGCCCACGCCTCGTGGATGTCCCGGTCCGGCGCCTCCGCACCGGCGCCGCCCGCGGTGTCGACGTGCACGGTGGCCAGCCGCAGGCGCCGCTGCACCGGGCCCTGCACCACCCGGACGCTCTGGATCCGGGTGTACGGCACGGCTACCAGCTCGCGCGTGACCACGCCCCTGGTCACCGTGAACACCCGCGCGTTCAGCCCGACGCCCATCCGTGACCAGGCGAACGGGTGCAGCCAGCGCACCCGGTCCGGCGGCGGTTGCACCCGTACCGTGGCCAGGTCGAGCCCGGGCATGGCCAGCGCGACCAGCCGCCGCCCGGTCTCCGGGTCGCCGACCGGGAGCAGCCGGTCGGACTGCTGCTCGTTGCCGTCGCTCGGGCCCGCGACACCGGCCACCGAGAAGCGCACGCGCAGCCACGACTTGGCCCGCCAGAGCAGCGGCCAGGTGACGGTCACGGCCTGAAGCCGGTGCAGCGGTACGGTCTGGTTGCGCGTCTCCAGCAGGCCGTACGCCATTCGCAGGCCGCGGCCCTCACCGTGCAGCGGGGTGTCCCACAGCCGGAAGCTCCAGTCGTTGAGCACCCGGCGTGCCGGGGCCAGCATGACACCGCCGACCGCCGCGAGCGTGGAGAAGATCGCCACCGGGTTGAAGTCACCGGCGAAGCTGAACTGGACCAGCACCGACGCCACGCCGAGCGGCAGGAAGAACGTCTGTGGCGTGAGCACCTGGCTCAGCACGAGATCCGCGTTCCGCACCGCGTGCAGCGGAAAATCAAGATCCGTCCGGGGGTACGCGGCGGGAGGCGCATCGGGTGACGGCGACCCCGGGTGCTCCGCCTCAAGAGCCGCGCCGGTACCCGTACCCGGGAAGAGATCTTGATCGTGGGCGTGGCCGGACAGGCGCACCAGGCGTTCGCGCAGCGCCTCCGCGTCCGCGACCGTGAGGAACGCCAGCGGCGCCTCGGTCTTGCCGCCGCCGACCACCTCCAGCCGCAGCTCGGCCAGGCCGGTCAGCTGGGCCAGCAGCGGGCGCCGCACCTCCACGGTCTGCAGCCGCTCCAGCGGGATCGCCCGGGTGCGCCGCCAGAACAGGCCCTCGTGGATGCGCAGCTCGCGGCCGACCACGTGATAGCCGGTGTTCGCCCAGTTGATCAGCGAGAAGACCACGGCGCCGACCGAGATCACCGCCAGCATGATGCCGAACCGCTGCCAGCCGAACTCGGACGCCTGGGACAGCGAGATCGCGCCGACGATCACCACGAACGTACGGGCGCCGTTCAGCAGCGGGCTCAGCGGGTGCAGACGCTTGCGCGGCGGCGTCGCCGGCTCCTCCGCGGGCCGTTCCGGTTCTTCGGCGGACCCGTCTTCGGCGAGTGACGTGCGGTCCGTCTCGGGCTGGTCCTCCGCCGGCCGGTCCCACGGAGGCGTGCGGTCCGTCTCCCTCATCTCTACAGGCCTTCGGCGCGGTCCGCGCCCAGCGCGGTCAGCCGGTCGCGCAGCCGGGACGCCTCGGCCGGCCGCAGACCCGGCACCTTCGCGTCGCTGGCCGCCGCGGCCGTGTGCAGCTGCACCGTGGCCAGGTCGAACGAGCGCTCCAGCGGACCGGCGGTCACGTCCACGAACTGCATCCGCGCGTACGGCACGATGGACAGCCGGCGCACCAGCAGACCGTGCCGGACCAGCAGGTCACGCTCGCGCTCCGCGTAACCCCAGGCGCGCACGGCCCGGCCGATCACGATCGCCCGCCACAGACCGAAGAGGAGCACCAGGCCCAGCCCGGAGCCGAAGAGCCAGTGGCCGGCCAGCACCCAGCCGGTGACCATCGCGCCCAGCATGATCACCAGCCAGATCGCGAGGCGCACCAGCTCGACCCAGATCAGGTCGTGCGACACCGGGCGCCAGTCGACCGTGTCCGGCCATGGCTCCAGCGCGTTGATGCGCACTTCACCGCTGTCCATGGGTGCGGGCGTCTCAGTCACGGCATCCACGGTAGTCGCAGGACGCCGGGAACGCCGTGTGTGAAGCGTGCGGCCGGTGCGGGGGGATTCTGCCGTGCGCCGGGAACGCCGCGTTCAGAACGGCTCGACCGCGCGCAGGAACCGGCGGGCGTCCAGGAAACCGGAGAGGTGCTCGCGATGATCGTCGCAGGCCAGCCAGGTCTTGCGCCGGTCCGGCGTGTGCAGCGCGGGATTGTTCCACAGCAGCCGCCACGATGCCGGTTGTCTGCAGCCCTTCGCCGAGCAGATCGGCTCCTGGGGCTCGGTCATCGGCACGAACCCCGGGTTTCTCGATGCGGCTGATGGGTCGCCGGGCAGCCACGGGGGAAGCCGCCCGGCGACGGCTGAAATGGTACACACGGGACCGTGGCACCTGTCCACCCACCCACGGCGAGTCCCCGGAGACTCCCGGCGTACTCCCAGCCCGGTGTCAGGCAAGTGTGGTTGTCTGAAGCGGCCGGAATCGGGACGTGTCACGCTTGGTGGGTTCCGCGGACTAGCCTTTGATCACAAGAACAACACCCATTTCGTGGAGGACCGGTGGCCGAAGAGACCACGCCCGAGGTGCCCGTTTCCGACAGTGAGCCGGAGGCTCCGCCGGCTCCGCAGGGCACCACTCCGGCGCAGGACGCCACCCAGGTCGAGCGGGCGCTCTTCGAGGTCAAACGCGTCATCGTCGGCCAGGACCGGATGGTCGAGCGGATGTTCGTGGCACTGCTCGCCCGCGGCCACTGCCTGATCGAGGGCGTGCCCGGCGTGGCCAAGACGCTCGCGGTCGAGACGCTGGCCAAGGTGGTCGGCGGCACGTTCTCCCGGGTCCAGTTCACGCCCGACCTGGTTCCCGCCGACATCGTCGGCACCCGCATCTACCGGCAGTCCAGCGAGAAGTTCGACGTGGAACTCGGCCCGGTCTTCGTCAACTTCCTGCTCGCCGACGAGATCAACCGTGCGCCCGCGAAGGTGCAGTCGGCGCTGCTCGAGGTGATGGCCGAGCAGCAGGTGTCGATCGGCGGCGAGAGCCACCGCGTCCCGCACCCGTTCCTGGTGATGGCCACGCAGAACCCGATCGAGCAGGAGGGCGTCTACCCGCTGCCCGAGGCGCAGCGCGACCGCTTCCTGATGAAGATCGTGGTCGGCTACCCGACGGACGCGGAGGAACGTGAGATCGTCTACCGGATGGGCGTGCGCGCCCCCGAGCCGATGGCGATCTTCACGCCGCACGACCTGATCAAGCTGCAGCAAAAGGCCGACCAGGTATTCGTGCACAACGCGCTGATCGACTACGCGGTACGGGTGGTGCTCGCCACCCGCGATCCGGCCGCGCACGGCATGCAGGACGTGGCCCGGCTGATCCAGTACGGCGCCAGCCCGCGTGCGTCGCTCGGCATCGTCCGCGCCACCCGCGCGCTCGCGCTGCTCCGCGGCCGGGACTACGCGCTGCCGCAGGACATGCAGGACATCGCGCCGGACATCCTGCGCCACCGGCTGGTGCTCAGCTACGACGCGCTCGCCGACGACGTGCCGGCCGACCACGTCGTCGCCCGGATCATGGCGACCGTCCCGCTGCCCTCGGTCACCCCGCGCCAGGGCGCCACCCCGGGCGCGCAGCCCGCACCGGCCGGCTGGCCCGGGGCCCGGTGATCGGATGATCCGGGGCCTCGCACCGGCCGAGTCGACCCGCTCCGAGGCGGTCCTCTCCCGGCTGCAACTGCTCGTCACCCGGAAACTCGACGGCCTGCTCCAGGGCGACTACGCCGGCCTGCTCCCCGGCCCCGGCACCGAGGCCGGGGAGTCCCGGGAGTACTCGCCCGGCGACGACGTGCGCCGGATGGACTGGCCGGTCACCGCGCGCACCACGGTCCCGCACGTGCGCCGTACGGTCGCCGACCGGGAGCTGGAGACGTGGATCGCGCTGGACCTCTCCGCCAGCCTCGACTTCGGCACCGCACGATGGCTCAAACGAGACCTCGCGGTCGCCGCGGTCGCCGCGATCGGCCACCTCACCGTGCGCGGCGGCAACCGGCTCGGCGCGGTGATCGGCACCGGCGGCAGCACCCAGCGCCGCCCGGCCCGCCCCGGCCGGAAGGAGGCGCAGGGCCTGCTCCGGCACGTCGCCGCGCTGCCCAGCACGCCCGGCCGCTCTGACCTGGGCGAGCTCGTCGACCTGCTCAACAAGCCACCCCGCCGGCGCGGCGTCGCCGTGGTGATCTCCGACTTCATGTCCGACCCGGCGGGCTGGACCCGGCCGGTGAAGAAGCTCGCGGTCCGGCACGACGTCCTGGCCATCGAGATCGTCGACCCGCGCGAGCTGGAGCTACCGGACGTCGGCGTGCTCGCGGTCGTCGACCCGGAGACCGGCGCCGTGCACGAGGTGCAGACCTCCGACCCGAAACTGCGCCGGCGGTACGCTGAGGGGGCCGCCGCGCAACGTGCGGCCATCGCGTCCGCGCTGCGCGGTGCCGGCGCGGCCCACCTGCGCCTGCGCACCGATTCCGACTGGCTGCTCGACATGGTTCGCTTCGTGGCCGCCCAGCGGCACGCCCGGACCCGAGGGACGACCCGATGATTCGCTTTCTGGAACCGTTCTGGCTGCTCCTGGTGCTACCGGTGCTCGCCACCGCGGGCGCCTACGTCTGGCGGCAGCTGCGCAAGAGCACGGTCGCGGTCCGCTTCAGCAACGTGGAGCTGCTGCGCACACTCGCCCCCAAGGGCCTCGGCTGGCGCAAGCACATCGGCCCGACCGCGTTCCTGCTGGCGCTGCTGACGCTGGCGCTCGGCATGGGCCGGCCGTCCGTCGACCGCGAGGAGCCGCTGGAACGCGCCACCATCATCCTGGCCATGGACGTGTCGCTGTCCATGCAGGCGGACGACGTGGCACCGAACCGGCTGGAGGCGGCGCAGGTCGCGGCCAAGCAGTTCGTCGGTGAGCTGCCGGAGACGTTCAATGTCGGCCTGGTCTCCTTCGCGAAGTCGGCGAACGTGCTGGTCGCGCCGACCAAGGACCGGTCCGCCGTGCGCGCCGCCATCGACGGCCTCACGCTGGCCGAGGCCACCGCCACCGGCGAGGCGGTCTTCACCTCGCTCGACGCGATCCGTTCCGTCCCGGCCGACGGCGCCGAGGGGGCCCCGCCGGCCCGGATCGTGCTGCTCTCGGACGGCTACCGCACGTCCGGCCGGTCGATCGAGGAGGCCGGTGCCGCCGCCGTGGCCGCGAACGTCCCGGTGTCGACGATCGCGTTCGGCACGGACAGCGGCATCGTCGACATCGCCGGTGAGCTCCAGCCGGTCCCGGTCGACCGGTACTCGCTGGCCCAGCTGGCGGAGGCGACCAAGGGTTTCTTCTACGAGGCGGCGTCGGTCAGCGAGCTGAAGCAGGTCTACGAGGACATGGGCAGCTCGATCGGCTACCGGATAGAGCCGCGCGAGGTGACCCAGTGGTACGCCGGGTTCGCGCTCCTGCTCGGCCTGGTCGCGGCGGTCTGCAGCCTGCTCTGGTCCTCCCGCCTGCCATAGAGCCGGCCTTCGGGGAACCCAGGGCTGGTGCGGTGCCGCCGGTGCTCCGGCAACGCCAGCGGTGCGCGGCACCGTGCACCGGTCCGGGACTCCGGCGGGCGGTCAGCTGGGGGTGCCGCTGGCCAGGACGAACAGGGTGACCACCCAGGCGGTGGCCAGCATCAGGCCGAGCGGGGCTACGTAACGGCTCATGGTGATGTCTCCGGTGACGAGCCCTGTCGACGCGGCGGGCCGCGGCGGCAGGGGGAGATCAACGCGCACACGCTCCCGGCGCCCGCGGCGGCGCGACACGCGCACGGGCGAAAGGCCCGGCCCCGGGAAAGCGGGGGCGGGAGTGGAGGCAGGAAGCGGTCACCGGGTCAGTCGCTGAACGGAGACGCCGGGAGCGGCGTCAGCGGAACTGACGGGTGGCCCGGCTATGACTGGGGGGATCGCTATCTCGCATAGCAATCACCTCCCGCAGTCGTTCCGGACCGAACCGAGGGCCACCCTACACCCGTGACGCACGACCGTGTTTGACCATCCGGTGAACACGAGCATCGTGTCGCGAGTGGACGGCGTGGACCGAGCGGACGGCAGCCGACGTGCATAACACCTGATCAGGGCGGAGAGTTCCCGCGATCGACGGGCACCAAACCTGTCGATCTCCGCTGCACGGCAGGAAAGGTGGGCAACACCGAGCGTGACCGTTGTCCGATCATGGACAACGGTCACCGCAACCCGATCGTGACAAGTCAGTGCGCGGCCACGGTGGGCAGCGCGAGCGCGGCCACGGCCGGGAGCGTGGGGGAGCCGTCGGTCAGGTACGCGTCGTGCACGGTGGACGGTGCGGTCGGCAGCGGCAGCGCGCCGAACGACGGTGCGGACGGCGGCGTGCCGAGACCGAAGCCGAGCAGGCGTCCGGCCGGCACGCGCGCGATCCAGTCGGCGTCGGCGCGGGCGGCCCAGACCCGTACCCCCGGCAAGTCGGCGGCCTTCGCGGCGCCGATGCCGGGCGCGCCGAGCGCGACCAGGTCGGTGACCGCGGGCGCGCCGACGCGGACGGCCAGCCCGGCCACGATCGCGCCGTAGCTGTGACCGACCAGCGTGACGGGTACGCCGGGGCGGAGCGCGGACAACAGCTCGCCGAGGGCGCGGGCGCCGGAGCGGGCGACCTCCTCGCGCGCGGCGGAGACACCGACGCCGTCCGGCGGGTCGTAGCCGAGCCAGGCGATGACCGCGACCCGGGCGTGCGGGTCGTGCGCCAGCGCGGCCTCGTGGATCGCCCTGGCCTGAACCGCGGGCGCGCGCCGCGCGACGTCGCCGAGACCGCGGGTGAACGTGTCCAGCGTGGTCGCGACGCCGGGGACGACGATCGTGATCCGTTCGGCCGTGGCCAGGTCGCCGACCACCTCGACGGCCTGCCCGTCGCCGCGCGGGTCGAAGCCGAGGAACGTGCGGCCGGCCCACGACGCGTACGGCGGCCCGGCCGCGCGCATCGACGCGGTGCTGAGCGCGTACAGTTGGTCGATCCGCAGCGCGCACTCGTGCGGCGTGCCGCAGCCGGCCAGGGCGCCGGAGATGGTGGCGGCCAGCCGCGGCCGGACCCGGGCCGGGTGGTGTACGGGCAGCATCGGCAGGTACGCCCACAGCACCACGGCGACCAGGGCGGTGATCAGCATGCGTCCGGTCATGGCGGTCCTCTCGTCGGTGGAGAGGACACGGTGCGGCACCGGCCGCCGGTGTCTCGTCCCTCTCCAGAGCCGCCTTTCGACTGGCTTTCCGGAGGTACGTGACCGAACCGTGATCCGTTCATCACCACCGGGGTATCACTACTCGCCGGGTGAGATCAGCCCGGTCTCGTAGGCCAGCACGACCGCCTGGGCCCGGTCGCGCAGGCCGAGCTTGCCGAGGATCCGGCCGACGTGGGTCTTCACGGTCTGCTCCGCGACCACCAGGTCGGCGGCGATCTCGGTGTTCGAGCGGCCGCGCGCGATCAGCCGCAGCACCTCGGTCTCCCGGGCGGTGAGCGCGTTCAGCGCGGTCGGGCGCGGTCGTTCCCGCGGTGCCGGGCGCGCGGTGAACTCCGCGATCAGCCGGCGGGTGACGGACGGGGCCAGCAGCGCCTCGCCGGCCGCGACCACCCGGACGGCCTGCACCAGGTCGGCGCCGGGTGCGTCCTTGAGCAGGAACCCGCTGGCCCCGGCGCGCAGCGCCTCGAAGACGTAGTCGTCCAGGTCGAACGTGGTCAGGATGAGCACCCTGGGCCGGTCCGCGCCGGGGTCGGCGAGCAGCCGCCGGGTCGCCTCGAGGCCGTCCATGACCGGCATGCGGACGTCCATCAGCACCACGTCCGGGTCGAGGCGGCGGGTCTCGGTGACGGCCTGCTCGCCGTTCGCGGCGGAACCGACCACCACCAGGTCGGGCTGCGCGGCCAGCAGCGCACCGAAACCTTCGCGCACCATGGCCTGGTCGTCGGCGATCAACACCTTGATCAATGAATTCTCAGCCTTCAGTCGGGTCGGCGGCCGGTCGGCCGGGGCGGATGCCGGGCTCCGGTGACAGGGGAAGCGTGGCGGACACCTCGAAACCGCCGCGGGACGGCATCGCGACGAACGTGCCGCTGAGAGCCTGCGCCCTCTCCCGCATGCCCATCAAACCGTGCCCGGACCCGCCCGGCGACAGCGCCGTGGAGCCGGCCGGTGCCGGCCCGTTCGCCACCGTGACCCGCAGGACGCCGTCGTCCGCGAAGATCCGCACCCGGACCACCGCGCCCGGCGCGTGCCGGCCCGCGTTCGCCACCGCCTCCTGCACGATCCGGTACGCGGCCAGCGACACCGGCTCCGGCGGTGCCGGTGCGATCTCGTCCATCTCCAGCGTGACCGGCATGCCCGCGGCGGCCGCGGTGCCGATCAGCGCGGGCAGGCCGGCGAGCGTCGGCTGCGGCGCCAGCTGCGGATCGTCCTCCCGGTTGGTGCGCAGCACGCCGAGCAGCCGCCGCATGTCGGCCAGCGTCTCCCGGGCCGCACCGGCGATCGCGGCGAACTCGTCGCTGGCCGGCCCGGGCAGCCCGGCCAGCCGGTACGGCGCGGTCTCCGCGCGCACCGCGATCATCGACATGTGGTGAGCGACCACGTCGTGCATCTCACGCGCGATCCGGGCCCGCTCCTCCAGCACCGCGCGCTGCGCCCGGGCCAGGTCGGTGATCTCCTCCTGCGCCTCCAGGCTCTGCTGGGCGCGGGTGCGCCGGCGCACCTGGTCGCCGAGCACGATCACGACCAGGAACAGCATCCAGACCGCGTACGCGTTGTCGTTCGGCGTGTAGACGAAGCAGGGGATCGCCATCAGCAGCGCGATCCAGAGCACCATGCCGCCCTTGGCCCGGGCCGAGACGACGCCGAAGACCAGCAGCAGGACCAGGATCTGCACCGGGTTCCACGGCCAGTCCGCGGTCTCCCGGTCGGCCCACAGCGCGCCGACGAACGCCCCGGCGTAGGCGAACCGCCACGCGATCAGCGGCCGCCAGAACACGAACAGCAGCGGTACCGTGCCGGCCGCGGAGAGCAGCGTCGCCACCTCGACCGAGAGGTCGCGCTGCCCCTGCAGATAGGCCGCGCCCGCGGCGGTCAGCGCGACGATCACCAGCAGCCCCAGCGGTACGAGCCAGCGCCGCGCCCGCGCCCATCGCGAGCCCGGCCGCGGCGGCGGGAACGGGTAGTCGGGACCGGCGATCAGCCGGCCGAGATCGCGCAGCGGAGTGGGCCGCCGGAGCGGTGAGGCGGAGGGCACACCGGCAGGCTACGGCGGGTGACATCACGGTGTCGTGCCTCCCGGGTGCTCATACCGTGGTATGACCCGGCTCACCGGCACCGACGGTTACCGTTTACCAATCGGTAGCACCTAGGCTCAGCCCGACCGCCCGCCGACCGGCAGGCCGAGAGAGGGAGTGACCGTGGCGCGCACGGTGCTGGTGACCGGAGGCAACCGCGGGATCGGGCTGTCCATCGCCCAGGCGTTCGCCAAGCAGGGCGACCGGGTGGCGATCACCCACCGGGGGACCGGTGCACCCGACGGCGACCTGTACGGCGTGCAGTGCGACATGACCGACCCGGCCTCGATCGACGCCGCGTTCACTCAGGTCGAGGAGAAGCTCGGCCCGGTCGAGGTGCTGGTGGCGAACGCCGGCATGACCGCGGACACGCTGCTGCTGCGGATGACGGACGAGCAGTTCACCGATGTGGTCGAGACCAACCTGACCGGCGCGTTCCGGGTGGCCAAGCGCGCCACGCCGAAGATGGTCCGCGCCCGCTGGGGCCGCATGATCTTCATTTCCTCGGTGGTCGGCCTGTCCGGCAACCCGGGCCAGGTCAACTACGCGGCCAGCAAGGCGGGCCTGGTCGGCGTGGCCCGGTCGATCACCCGCGAGCTGGCGTCGCGCAACATCACGGCGAACGTGGTGGCGCCCGGCTTCATCGACACCGCGATGACCGACGTGCTCTCCGACGAGCGCAAGGCGGAGATCAAGAAGCAGATCCCGCTCGGCCGGATGGCCACGCCGGAGGAGGTCGCGTCCGTGGTCACGTGGCTGGCGAGCGACGGCGCGGTCTACGTCACCGGCGCGGTCATCCCGGTCGACGGCGGCATGGGCATGGGCCACTGAGTCACCTCACTGAAAAGGGATAAACGAACAGTGTCTGGATTGCTTGCGGGCAAGCGCCTGCTGATCACCGGCGTGCTCACCGATCAGTCGATCGCGTTCTCCACGGCCAAGCTCGCGCAGGAGGCCGGTGCGGAGATCGTGCTGACCGGCTTCGGCCGGCTGTCGCTGGTCGAGCGCACCGCGAAGCGCCTGCCCAAGCCGGTGCCGGTCATCGAGCTGGACGTGTCCAGCAAGGAGCACCTGGACGGCCTGGCCGACAAGGTGCGCGAGCACGTCGACGGGCTGGACGGCGTGGTGCACTCGATCGGCTTCGCGCCGCAGAGCTGCCTCGGCGGCGGGTTCATGGACGCGCCGTGGGAGGACGTGGCCACGGCCGTGCAGGTCTCCACGTACTCGTACCCGGCGCTGGCCAAGGCGTGCGCGCCGCTGATGGCGCCGGGCTCCGGCATCGTCGGCCTCACCTTCGACGCGACCGTGGCCTGGCCGGTCTACGACTGGATGGGCGTCGCGAAGGCGGGTCTGGAGTCGGCGAACCGCTACCTGGCGCTGCACCTCGGCAAGCAGGGCATCCGCAGCAACCTGGTCGCGGCCGGCCCGCTGCGCACGATGGCCGCGAAGTCGATCCCCGGCTTCGAGCAGTTCGAGGACGAGTGGACCAAGCGGGCCCCGATCAAGTGGGACCTCTACGACACCGAGCCGGCCGCGAAGGCGATCCTGGCGCTGCTGTCCGACTGGTTCCCGGCCACGACCGGCGAGATCGTGCATGTCGACGGTGGCTTCCACGCGATCGGCGCATGATCTTCGCGCCGGTCGTGTGGAACGTGGGATTCAGCTGTGCGGTGATCGGCGCATGATCTTCGCGCCGGTCGCGTGGAACGTGGGATTCAGCTGCGCGGTGATCGGCGCCTGAAGAACTTCGCCATCAGCGGGTGCGGGCTTCCGTCCGTACCCGCTGATGGTGTTGTGTTTGTCGCGTTTCTAGGGGGCTGACGCCTCGCGTTCCGGGTCGAGCGGGCAGACTGGGGCCGTGGGTTACGACGCGTTGCTGGTGATGTCGTTCGGCGGGCCCGAGGGGCCCGATGACGTGATGCCGTTCCTGGAGAACGTGGTCCGGGGCCGGGGGGTGCCGCGTGAACGCCTGCTCGCGGTCGCCGAGCACTACATGCACTTCGGCGGCGTGTCCCCGATCAATCAGCAGTGCCGCGACCTGATCGCCGCGCTGACGGCCGACTTCGCCGCGAACGGGCTGGATCTGCCGATCTACTGGGGCAACCGCAACTGGCACCCGATGATGGCGGACACGTTCGCGCAGATGAAGGCGGACGGCATCAAGACCGCGCTCGGCTTCGCGACCAGCGCGTACGGCGGCTACTCGTCCTGCCGGCAGTACTGGGAGGACATCGAGAAGGCGCACGCGGCGGTCGAGGGTGCGCCCGAGATCCACAAGCTGCGCCAGTTCTGGGACCACCCGGGCTTCGTCGAGCCGCACGCGGAAGCGCTCCGCGACGCGCTGGCCACGCTCGACCCGGCACGCCGGGAGACCACCCGGATCGTGTTCACCGCGCACTCCATCCCGAACTCGATGGCCGCGACCGCGGGACCGGCCGGCGGGCGCTACGAGGCCCAGCTGATGGAGACCGCCGCGCTGGTCGCGGAGCGGGCCGGCGCCGGCCTGGAGTGGGACCTGGTCTGGCAGAGCCGCTCCGGCCCGCCGCAGGTGCCGTGGCTGGAGCCGGACATCAACGACCACCTGGCCGCGCTCGCCGAGAAGGGCGTCACGGACGTCGCGGTCAGCCCGATCGGCTTCGTCTCCGACCACCTCGAGGTCCTCTGGGACCTGGACAACGAGGCCAAGGAGACCGCGGAGGAACTGGGCCTCGGCTACGCCCGGGCCGGCACGCCCGGCCACGACCCGCGTTACGTGACCATGGTGCGCGAGCTGGTGCTGGAGCGGCTGTCCGAGCCGGCCACCGGCGGCGTGCGGGCACCGTTCACCGCGCCCGAGCCGGTCTGCGTCTCGACGCCGGGGCGGCGGCTGGGCAGCATCCCGGTGTGGGACTACTGTGCGGTGGACTGCTGCAAGCCGCCGGCCCGTCCGGCTCGATGAGCTTCCGTGGTGTGATCTTCCCGAGGGAGAGGCCGATGGGTGCCGAGCGCAAGCCGGTGGAGAGCTGGCTGACCGACATGGACGGCGTGCTGGTGCACGAGGGCCAGCCGGTGCCGGGCGCGCCCGAGTTCATCAACCGGCTGCGGTCGTCCGGCAAGCCGTTCCTGATCTTGACGAACAACTCCATCTACACGCCGCGGGACCTGCACGCCCGGCTGTCCCGGATGGGTTTCGAGGTGCCGGAGTCGGCGATCTGGACCGCCGCGCTCGCCACCGCGCAGTTCCTGTCCGACCAGCGGCCGGGCGGCACCGCGTACGTGATCGGTGAGGCCGGGCTGACCACCGCGATGCACGCGGTCGGCTACATCCTGTCCGACTACGACCCGGACTACGTGGTGCTCGGCGAGACCCGGACGTACAGCTTCGAGGCGATCACCAAGGCGGTCCGGCTGATCAACGACGGCGCCAAGTTCATCTGCACGAACCCGGACCCGACCGGCCCGTCCGTCGAGGGCGCGCTGCCGGCCGCCGGTTCGGTCGCCGCGATGATCTCCAAGGCGACCGGCGTGGACCCGTACTTCGTGGGCAAGCCGAACCCGATGATGATGCGCTCCGCGCTGAACACCATCGAGGCGCACTCCGAGACCACCGCGATGATCGGCGACCGGATGGACACCGACGTCCTCTGCGGACTGGAGGCGGGGCTGCACACGATCCTGGTGCTGTCCGGCATCTCGGACGAGGTGGAGGCGGACCGCTATCCCTACCGGCCGTCGCGTGTGGTCAACTCCGTCGCGGACCTGATCGACGAGATCTGAGAGATCCTTGTAGGCTGCCCCCGCAGTTCATAGATGTGGGGGAGATGCAGACATGACCGACGTTGCGGACAACGGCGCCACGCGCGGTACGACCAGCGTGGACGACGAGGTCGTCGAGAAGATCGCGGCCGCGGCCGCCCGGACCGTGCCCGGCGTGACCGACCTCGGCGGCGACGTGGCGCGCTTCTTCAACACCGTGTTCGACCGGGTCGGGCTGGACACGGTCGGCGACGCCACCCGCGGCGTCAACGCGAAGATCACCGGCACCGCCGCCGAGATCAACGTCGTTTTGGTGATCGAGGCCGGCGCGGTCGTGTCCGACGTGACCGAGGCGGTGCGCGTGGCCGTGATCGAGGCGGTCGAGAAGTACGGCCTGACCGTGTCCGCCGTCAACGTGAAGGTCGACGACATCGAGGTCGGCGGGGCCACTCCGTCGGTATAGTCCTGGTTTGTGCCGAATTTCGATACGGTGAACCGGCGCCTGCTCGCCGAGCTGCAGCGCAACGCGCGGCAGACGAACCGCGAGCTGGCCCGGATCATCGGCACGGCCGAGTCCACCTGCCTGGAACGCGTGCGCCTGCTGCACGCGGACGGCGTCATCACCGGCCACCACAGCGAGGTCGACCTGCCCGCGCTGGGCCGCCCGGTGCAGGCCATCATCGGCGTGCGCCTGCAACCGAAGACCCGCGCGGCCGTCGACGAGTTCCGCGTGCTGGCCCTGGCGCTGCCGGAGACGATCGCGGCGTTCCACACCGCGGGCGCGGAGGACTTCCTGGTGCACGTGGCCGTCCCCGGCACCGGCGAGCTCGACTCGCTGGTCCTGGACCGCCTCGCCGCCCACTGGGCCGTGGCGGACCTGCGCACCACCCTGGTCTACGAACACGCCCGCCGCCGCCCGGTCGAGCCCTTGCTCTAGGTCCTGTATCGAAGTGGCTGGCCGGGCTGCGGCGAGGCCCAGGCGCCGCCTGGCCGCACGTCGCAAAAGCCCACATACAACACCGGTACGAGGGATTCCGCCCCGCACACCCAGACGACGCTCCGCTCCGATACAGGACTAGCAGCGCACCCCGGGGTTTCCCGGCCACACGCCGGAACGGACAGGGAGGAGCGCCGGCGACGACCGGTGCCCGCGGGAGCGTGCGGAACGCGACCACGCCGGAAGCGGGAAGATCTATTCCTGGATCGTCACGAAGTCGATCAGGCGCTCCATGGAGTTGATCAGTGGCGTCTCCAGGTCGCGGTAGCTGCTGACCGAGGTCAGCACGCGGCGCCACATGTCCTGCGGGGTGGCGACGCCGAGCGCGGCGCACACGCCCTCCTTCCACGGCACGCCGCGCGGCACCTCCGGCCAGGCGCGGATGCCGACCCGGTCCGGCTTCACGGCCTGCCAGACGTCCACGTAGGGGTGGCCGGTCACCAGCACGTGCGGCGACGTCACGGACGCGACGATGCGGCTCTCCTTGGAGCCCGGGACCAGGTGGTCGACCAGCACGCCGAGGCGGCGCTCGGCGGACGGCCGGAACTGCGCGACCGCCGCGGCCAGGTCGTCGATGCCGTCCAGCGGTTCCACCACCACGCCCTCGACGCGCAGGTCGTCGCCCCAGACGCGTTCGACGAGCGTGGCGTCGTGGATGCCCTCGACCCAGATGCGGCTGGCCTTGGCGACCTGCGCGGGCACGTTCGCGACCGCGATCGAACCGGACGCGGTCAGCCGGCGGCCCGGCGCGGCCTGCTTCGCGACCGGGCGGGTCAGCGTGACCGGCACGCCGTCGAGCAGGAACGCGGCCGGGTCGAGCGGGAAGTTGCGGCGCCGGCCGTGGCGGTCCTCCAGCACGACCGCGCCGTACTCGAAGCCGACCACCGCGCCGCAGAAGCCGGACGACACGTCCTCGACGACCAGGTCGAGCTCGGCCTCCACGACCGGGATCGTCCTGCGGCGGCGCCGGTTCCCGGCCAGTACGTCCTCCCCATACATGGTCAGGACGGTAACCCGCTCACGTTTGCGGAACCATCACCCACGCCGCGGTCGCGTGACGTTCTCGACAGTGCGACGCGCGACAATCGTCGTACCCACGCCGTACCCTTCTCTGCATGTCCCCCACCGCAGGCGCCACGACGCTGGTGGCACGCCGGTCGACCCGGTTCACGGCCTGGGTGCGCGCCTGGCGTGCCGGCCTCGTCCCGTTCGACGACCTGGCCGAGGAGATCGGCGGCTTCGCCCCCGACGAGGAGCACCTGGCCGCCGACGCCCCCGGCACCTGGTCCGAGGTCGCGCTCAGCGCCGCGCTCCCCGCGTTCGCGAAGATCCATCCGGACGAGATCCGGCTGGTGCTGCCGGTCCCCGGTGACCCGCGCGGCCTGCCCGGCCCCGGCGAGTTCACGAACGCGGCGCTGCTGGCCGGTGAGGGCATCGTCGCCCGCGGCTTCGGCCTGGTTCCGGAGGTCCGCACGCACACGTCCGGCTCCGGCGTGACGTTCTCCACCGTGCTGTGGCGCTTCCACCCGCTGCCGGAGACCGCGCCGCGTGCCGCGCTGACCGAGCCGTCCACGGCCGAGGCCGAGTCCGACCTGTCCCTCGCGCTGGCCGAGACCACGAACGCGCTGACCCGCCTCGACGTCGCCGCCTGGAAGCCGGAGCTGGCCGGCGCGCTGGCCGCACTCCGCAAACCGGACGCCGGCACCGACCTCCCGGCCGGGTTCGACCCGCGCGCCCGCCGGCTCTACGCCCGCGCGTCCGTGCTCGACCGGGTGCTCGCGCTCGCGTCCACGGCCGCCCCGGGCGGCGCGGTGAACAACTTTGAGGCCCAGCAGCGCGACGCGGCCCTCCGGCCGTTGACCACCGCGTGCCGCCGGGCTCTCGTGGCGGCCTGTAACGCGCCTCTGGCGCTGTAGGGACCTCTTTCCCGCTTCCGGCGTGGGCTCCTTCCGCATGCTCCCGCGGGCACCGGTCGTCGCTGGCGCTCCTCCCTGCCGGTTGCGTGGGTGGTTGCGTGAAACCACGCCACTCCCGTCGGGGGTTCGTAAGGTGCCGCGCCCGCGTCCCGGCGGGGCCGCCGGGACGCGAGTGGCGGCAGGCCGAGCGTGCGTCGGCGGCAGGGCCGCGGGGCGGCGAATCTTCGCGCGGGGGTCGTGCGACAGCGGGCAACGAGGTCAGCGGGGTATGCCGTGGCGGCCTGGCCGCGAGGGGTGCCGGCGGTTGGATGCGTGGTCAGAGCGGCGGGGAAGTCGCGGTCGCCCGCTGCGAGGCGGGAAAAGCGTCGCGGCAGGCCTGAGTGGTCAATCAGGTGTGCGAAAAGTAGGTCGACTCCGATGCTCGATCCGTCTTTTGCTCACCCGATTGATCACTTAGGAGGGGGCGCGGCGTCGCCTGGGGACGGGTGACGCGTCACCCGCGAGTAAGACCGCCGTCGACGTGATCGTTCGGCGAGGCGGAGCGGAGATCCTCCGGCCTTCGGCGGTGATCTCACGCGCGCGATGCCATCGGCCGGGAGGCCCCGGCGCCAGTGAATCCCGTGTGCGCCACGCGCGGCGGGAAAGCGCATCGGGCGCGCGATGTCGCGGTCGCCGTCAGGCCGGAGTGCGGGTGAAGATCGCGGTGGCGATGTCCAATGAGGTCACCGAGCCGGAGTCGTCGAGGATCGGCTGAAGGAATTCGCCGGCGTTGGAGCCGGTGTGGCCGCGCCAGCGGGTCGGCGATTCCTGGCGGAAGTGCCAGGCGTCCCGGTCCGGCAGCGTCACGCACGTCATGCGCAGCTCGGCCGCCTCCGCGGCCCAGGTGATCTCGTACTCGCGGCCCATCCACCACCAGCGGCCGCACAGCCGCAGTGCCTCGGCCGGCGGTGGTGTGCCGGCGCCGCGCCACGGGCGGGGAAGCGGCGGTTCCAGGTCGAGGACCGCGGTGAGCGCGTCCGTGGTGACCGCGCGCAGGCCGCCGGGCGTGGGCATGGTGTGGGCGTTGGCGAACGCGACCACGCCGGTGCGGGTCGGGCGGTGCACGGTGAGCTGCGCGGCGTACCCGGGCATCGAGCCGCCGTGGCCGGTGAAGACGCGTTCCCCGACCCGGAACAGTTCGACGCCGAGCCCATGGCCGTGCGTCCAGGACTCGAGGTCGCTGATCGCGACCGGCGCGCACATCTCCGCGACCGTGTCCCGGGACAGCACGGTGGGCACCGGGTCGGCCAGGAAACCGGCCCACTTGGCCAGGTCGGTGATGGTGGACCAGAGCTGCCCGGCGGGGGCCATCGCGCCGGCGTCGAGCCGTGGCTCCTCGGTGAGCGTGTGCTGCCACGGGTGCACCACGTGGCCGCGAGCGAACGGCTCGACCGGGTGGTAGGTGGTGCGCTTCATGCCGAGCGGGTCGATCACGCGCTTGGCCAGCAGCGACGGCCAGGTCTCACCGGTGACCCGCTGGAGCACCGCGCCGAGCACGCCGTACGCCAGGTTGGAGTAGTGGTACGCCCGGTACGGCGGCCAGGAGATCTTCTCGAACGACAGGCCCTCGATCAGCCGGTCCGTGTCGCCGCCGGTGGTGCGTGCCCACCAGTCGCCGTCCGGCTCCCGTTGCAGGCCGGCCACGTGCGCGAGCAGCTGCCGCAGCGTGACGCCGCCGATCGAGGTGCCGGGCAGGTGCCGGTAGACCAGGTCGTCGAGGTTGAACGCGCCCTCGTCGCGCAGCTGCATGACCATGGCGGCGGTCATCGTCTTGGTGATCGCGCCGATCCGGTACTGCGTCTTGGCGTCCGGGCGGGGTGCCTCGCCGGCACCGGTGAAGCAGGCCAGCGCCCGGTCCCGGACCACGCCGAGGACCAGTGACGGCACCCGGCCGGCCGACTGCGCCGACGTGACGATCTCGGTGACCCGCCGACTGGTTTCCGGCAACAGCGACACGTGAACTCCGTTTCGGGCCCGGCGGTCGGATTTCTTTCGTTAGGCATTCGTCATATTCGACCGCCCTCAGTGCGGTATATTCCCGCCAATCTAACGCATTTCCGGCGACCGGGATGTTGCCGCGCGGCCCAGTATGTAGATGCCATGAATCATTCAAGATCCGCAGCGTTCGCGGTACGTGCGCGAGCGTGACACGATCAGTTCGTGGAGCCCTTTCTGTGGATCGCACTCGGCGCCGTTCTGGCCGTCGCCGAGATCTTCACGGTGTCGCTCTTCCTGATCATGTTCGCGGTCGGCGCGTTCGCCGCGGCCGGTGCCGCCGCGCTCGGTTTCGGCGTGGCCGTGCAGCTCGCCGTGTTCGCCGGCGTCTCCGCCGCCACGGTCGCCGCGTTCTGGCCGCTCGTCCGCCGGCACCGGCTCGGCGGCGCGGACGGCGGCGACCCGCACCATTTCGACGCGCAGGGCCTGGAGGGTGAGACCGCGCTGGTGCTCGACCGGGTCGACGGCGAGCACGGCCAGGTGAAGATCGGCGGCGAGCTGTGGACCGCGCGGCCGTTCGACGACACGGAGTCGTACGAGGCCGGCGAGCGCGTGCGAGTGATCAAAGTGCGGGGAGCGACCGTCTACGTCTGGCGCGAGGGGATCGGCCCGGCGGCCCGGTCGGAACTGGAGGAATAGGTGGAGACAATCATCGGCGTGCTGATCGGCGCCATCGCCCTGATCGTGGTGGTCACGCTCGCCTCGGCCCTGAAGATCGTGCCGCAGCAGCGGGAGTACATCGTGGAGCGGCTCGGCCGCTACCACCGCACCCTGACGCCGGGACTGAACCTGCTGGTCCCGTTCATCGACCAGGTCCGCACCAAGGTGGACGTGCGCGAGCAGGTGGTCAGCTTCCCGCCGCAGGGGATGATCACCTCGGACAACCTGAGCGTCTCGATCGACACGGTGCTCTACTTCAAGGTCGTGAACTCGTCGGACGCGACGTACCAGATCGCGAACTTCCTGCAGGCGATCGAGCAGCTGACCGTGACCACGCTGCGCAACGTGATCGGCTCGTTCGACCTGGAGCGTGCGCTGACCAGCCGTGAGGAGATCAACCGGCACCTCTCCGGCGTGCTGGACGAGACCACCGGCCGCTGGGGCATCAAGGTCACCCGCGTGGAGATCAAGGCGATCGAGCCGCCGTCCAGCATCCGCGACTCGATGGAGAAGCAGATGCGCGCGGAGCGGGACCGGCGGGCCGCGATCCTGAACGCGGAGGGCCACAAGCAGTCCGCGATCCTCACCGCCGAGGGTGACAAGCAGGCCCGGATCCTCAAGGCCGACGGTGACCGTCAGTCCCGGATCCTGGAGGCGGAGGGCCAGGCCAAGGCGATCAAGACGGTCTTCGACGCGATCCACACCGCGAACCCGAGCCAGAAGGTGCTGGCCTACCAGTACCTGCAGGCGCTGCCGCAGATCGCGCAGGGCTCGGCGAACAAGGTGTGGGTGGTCCCGGCGGAGCTGACCAAGGCGCTCGAGGGCCTCGGCGGTGCGCTCGGCGGGCTGGCCGGCACCGCGAACGACACACCAGCACCGGCCGCGGCCGGCGTCGCGACCGAGGTCGAGGAGGAAGCGGCCCGTGCCGCCGAGGAGGCCGCCGCGGCCGCCCGCGAGGTCGCGGACGCCGCCAGGGCCGCGGAGGCCGAGGTGAGCGCGCCGGCCGACCCGGACACGCCGAAGAGCCTGCCCGCGTCCCCGCCGTCCCCGATCTCGGGTCTTTACCAGCCGTCCCGGGTGGACCAGGCTTGACCGGGTGCGGCGTAGACCTGTCCTGATCGGTGTCGTCGTCCTCGGGGCGGCCGCGGCGTGCGCGGCCGCCCCGAGCGACGTACCCGAGGTTCCGCTGAGCGCGGAACTGGTGCAGCACCGCACCGATCAGGTCGCGCGCACCGTCAAGATCCAGCTGAGCAACCGCGGTGACGCGCCGGTCCAGGTGGTCCGCGCCGAGCTGCGGTCGCCGTCGTTCACCGGCGCCGGGCCGATCGACACGGACACGCTGGTGCTTACCGGCGACGTGCGCACCGACATCCGGATCGGGTACGGCCGGGGCGTCTGCACCGGCCCGGCGCGCACGCTGACCGCGGAGCCGGCCACGGCCGTGCTGGGCGTCCGGAACGGCGACGGTGTCCGGGAGGTCGCGCTGCCCCTGCCGCACCCGAGTGAGCTGTTGACCTCGCTCCTGCGCGCCGACTGCGAGCAGGCCGAGGTGGCGCGGGTCGCCACCGCGACCCTGACCGGCCTGGCCGAACGGCCGGACGGCGCGCTGGACGCGACGGTCCGGCTGACCCGTACCGGCGGCACCGAACCGGTCCGGATGACGGAGATCAGGGGCAGCGTGCTCTACACGCTCACCGCGGCACCGGGCACGCACACGCTCGCGGCCGGCGCGGCCACGCTGGACGTGCCGCTCACGATCGACGCGAACCGGTGCGATCCGCACGCGCTCGGCGAGGTGAAGAAGCCGTACGAGTTCCCGGTCTGGCTCGCTGTGGGTGACGCCCCGGCGGTCTACACGCTGATCGAGGTGCCGCCGGCGGCGCAGGAGATCCTTTTCGGATTCGTCCACCGAAGGTGTTGAGCTGGTAACCGTACTCTATGCTCGGAGGCCGTTAACGCAGGTCACCAGGGGGTGTCCATGGCGCAGCCGTACTCTCGCCGGTCATTTCTCATCGGCGTGCTCACCTGTGGATCGATCACCGCCTCGCTCACCTATCTGCTGTCGTCACCTGCCCGAAACGTGACGCTGCGCATCGGCAGCGGGTCCGACTCCTCGGGCGGCCGGGAGACGCTGATCCGGCAGTGGAACGTGGCGCATCCGGAGGCCGAGGCGGCCATCGTCCCCTACGGGTCGACCAGCTCGGACCAGCGCATCGAGTTGCAGAACGCGGCCCGCACGCACAGCGTCGACATCGTGAACCTGGACCTGGTCGACGTGCCGGAGTTCGCGAAGGAGGGGCTGATCGAGCCGATCGAGATCCCGCACAACCGCGCGTACCTCTCCAAGCCGCTGGAGACCTGCCGGTGGCAGGACCGGGACTACGCGGTGCCGTTCAACTCCGACGTCGGCGTGATGTTCCGGCGCGTCCCCGGCGACGACGACCAGGCGGTGCCCCGGCTCGCCGACTTCCTCACCGACCGGGCGCCGGGCACGCTGCTGACCCAGCTTGCCCCGGCGAACTCGTCGGCCGAGGAGGCGTTCGTGGTCAACGTGCTGGAGCTGGTCTCCACGCTCGACCCCGGCCTGATCCGGGAGGAGGACGGTCTGCTGTCCCAGCTGCCACCGGACGAGGCGGTGCTGCGCTGGCGGACCGTGCTGCACACGATCCGCAACTCGGTGCTGGCCGGGCGGCTGCGCACGACCGGTTCCGAGCAGGAGGCCACGGACCAGTTCAACAAGGGCACGACCGGCTACATGCGCAACTGGCCGACCGCGTGGCCGCAGCTGGAGGCGAACCGCCGGGCGAGCACGTCGTCCGGCGACCGGCTGGACCTGTTGCCGCTGCCGAAGGGCATGCTCGGCGGGCAGAACCTGGCGCTGGTACGCGGCGGCCCGCACCGGGAGCAGGCATGGCGGCTGATCGAGTTCCTGACCGCGCCGGAGTCGCAGAAGGTGCTGGCGCTGCACGGGTTCGTGCCGACGCACCGGCGTGCCTACGACGACAACGCCGGCGTGGTACGGGTCGTCCCGCACCTGGGCCTGCTGCGCGACCTGGTCGAGGATTCGCGGCTACGCCCGATCCACCCCGGCTACCGCACGTTCGCCGGCGTGGTGAAGCGGTACGCGCTGGCGGCGCTGCGGGACAACCAGCAGGTCGACCGGGAGTTCGTCGACGCGATGCACCGGGCGCTGTCATGATCGCGGCGCACTGGGTGGCGATCGGCGTGGCCGCCGCGATCATCGCGGTCGAGACGTTCGTGTTCTACCTGCTGCGCTGGCTCCGTCAGCGGTCCGGGTCGGTGCGGCAGATGCTCACGGCAGGCATCGGAATCCTGTGCGTGGCCGGGATCGGCGTGATGGTGTGGATTCTCGGCCTCGACCAGACCGACACCATCATCTCCGTGGTGGCCGCGGTCGTCCCGGTCTACCTGTTCTTCTCCGCCGCGCTGCTGCGGCCGCGCCCGGACGGCAACGGCGTCAGTCCGCCCGGGACAGCTCCCAGAACGCCACCGCCGCCGCCGTAGCCACGTTGAGCGAGTCGACGCCGCGGTGCATCGGGATCGCCACCCGCGCGTCGGACGCGGCCAGCGCCCGCCGGGTCAGTCCCGGGCCCTCCGCGCCGAGCAGCACGGCCGGTCGCGCCCGCTGCGCGTCCGTCAGCGCCTGCAACGGTACGGAGTCCGCCGCCGGTGTCATGGCCAGCAGCGTGAACCCGGCCGCGCGGATCTCGTCCAGCGCGCCCGGCCAGTCCTCCGCCTTCGCGTACGGGATCGCGAACACCTCGCCCATGCTCACCCGCACGGCGCGGCGGTAGAGCGGGTCCGCGCAGTCCGGGGACAGCACCACCGCGTCCATCCCGAACGCGGCCGCGCTGCGGAACAGCGCGCCCAGGTTCGTGTGCGTGTTCAGGCCCTCCAGCACGGCGATCCGCCGGGCCGGGGCCAGCACCTCGGCGAGCGACCGGGGCGGCTTGCGGTGGAACGACGCCAGCACACCGCGGTGCACGTGGAAGCCGGTGATCGACTCCAGCACCGCGGGCGTGGCCGCGTAGCACGGCGCGTCGCCGGGCAGGCCGGCGAGCTGCTCGACCCGCTTCTCGTCGACCAGCACGCTGCGCAGCCGGTAGCCGGCCCGGACCGCGCGCCGGATGACCAGCTCGCCCTCCGCGATGAACAACCCGTTCGGCGGCTCCCACTTGGTGCGCAGCTCCACGTCGGTGAGCGCGCGGTAGTCCGCGATCCGGTCGTCGTCAGCATCGGTGATCTGCACGGTGTGGCATTCTTCCAGGCCTGGATCTGGATCCACATGAGCTACCTTAGGATCCATGGGAGTCACGCGGATCATCGCGCTCACGCTGGGCTGGGAGGACCTGCCTCGCGCGGCGTCCGTGCACGGCGCGTCCCGGACCGAGCGGGTCCGCGAACCCGTACCCGGCCTGCTGCTCGAGCACGACGACGGCTGGCTGCTGATCGACACCGGCTTCAACACCGCGCTGCTGCGCGACCCCGCGCTGCGCCGCCGCTTCTACCCGAGCCCGAACTACCAGCCGGAGCTGCCCGGGCCGGGTGAGCCGATCGAGGAGACGTTCGCCGCGGCCGGGATCGACCTGCGCGACGTCACCCGGGTCGCGCTCAGCCACCTGCACGTCGACCACGCGGGCGGGCTCAAGCACTTCGCCGGCCGGGTGCCGGTGCACGCGCAGCGCGCCGAGCTGGACTACGGGCTGAGCAACCATCCGGAGCCGGAGCGGTACGCGATGGCGCGCGTGGACTACGACGACCCGCGCATCGACTGGCGGCTCGCGGACGGCGACACCGAGATCGTGCCCGGCGTGACCGCGCTGCTCACCGCCGGGCACACGCCCGGCCACCAGAGCTTCCTGGTGCACCTGGACGGCGGCGGCGGGTACGTCTTCGCCTGCGACGCCGCCGACCTGACCGAGAACATCGCGCACGAGCGGGCGATCGGGTCGTTCCGGGGCGTCACCGCGGAGCAGACCGTGGCCCCGATCCGCCGGCTGAAGGGGATCGGGGCCCGGTACGGCTACCCGGTGGTCCCCGGCCACGACCCGATCGCGTGGCCGGCGCTCACCGCGGAGCTGGCGGCCCGCTTCAGGTCGTGATCGAGACGGTGACCGTGCCGATCACGATGCGGTGGTCGGAGCACGGGCCGCCGCAGTCGTTCGAGATGCTGAGCGAGTCGCCGTCGTAGGCGCCGGCGATCCGGCTCTCCCGCACGAAGATCAGGTCGATCTTCTTGCCCGGGCCGCACGGTCCGGCCGGTGTGCCGTCGTCCTCGGTGTTCTCGCCGTACCCGGGGCAGCGCGAGTCCAGGTCGTCCAGCTCCCGGTACGCGCCGCTGTTGCCGCGGTTGGCGGTCGTGTTCACGCTCGGCGCGTACCACCCGTCCAGCCGCTTGTAGTTCGGCTGCGCGTTGAAGTCGCCCGCGATGATCACGGTGTCGCCGGCCGTGTTCCACGACTCCACCCGCGCGCGGACCGCGTCGAGCTGCTGCTCGTTGATCGGCGAACCGTTGATCTCGGTGCTCAGCGTGGTGATGTGCGTGGTGCAGAAGCGCAGGTGCGGCCGGGCCTCCAGCGGCGCGCACAGCAGCTTGCGCTTCTCCGTGCGACCGTCCTCCGGCAGCGTCACCCGGTTCGCCGTACCCATCGGCGCCTTGCTGAACAGCGCGATGCCGGCCTCCTCGCCGTCGCAGCCGGTGTCGTTGGTCGACTCGAACCGGGAGAAGTTCTCCACGTCCTGCGGCCAGCCGGAGCCGCGCAGGTTCGACTGGATCGCCTTGTACTGGCTCCAGCACAGCTCGTTCAGCGAGACCAGGTGCGACCCGCGGTTGCGGATCGAGTTGGACAGCACCGTGATCAGACCGGTCCCGGTCCCGCCGTCGTGAAACTTCAGACCCGCGACGTTCCAGTGCCACACGTTGAAGGTCTGGTTGACGGCGGCCGAGGCCGCGGACGCCGGTAGCAGGGCAGCGGCCGCCGCAAGGACGGCCGCTGCCACAAGACGCGTGAAACGCATGCGTTTCCCCCATGATCGCGTTCGACAGTGGACGCATCCTCACACATCGCGATCATGTCGGGAAGATGGATTTCAGTTGACGAATGAACGCTCCCGGATGTCGCGTGGCGCGCGGCCGAGCAGCGTCCGCACGCCGTCGCCGACCGCGGCGTTGCGGCCGTCGAAGAGCGTGCCGAACAGGTATCGCAGCAGCGCGATCGCCTCCTCCGGCTCGCCCGCCGCCCGCAGCCCCGCCTCGAAGCCGGCCATCGGCACGCTCCGGAAGCCGCTCCCGCCGATCTCCGCGACCGCCTCGGCGAACGTCAGCGGCCGCGGGCCGGTCAGCTCGTACACGCGCCCCTCGTGGCCGGTCCCGGTCAGCACCGCGACCGCCGCCTCGGCCACGTCGGCCGCGTCCACGAACGGTTCCACCACCGCCGGGCCGACCGGCAGCGCCAGCTCGCCGGCCCGCAGCGGCTCCGCGAACGCGCCCTCGGTGAAGTTCTGGATCAACCAGGCGGCCCGCAGCACGGTCGACGCCGGCGCGAGCGTGAGCAGGGCCTGCTCGGCCTCCTCCGCCTCCGGCTCGCCACGACCGGAGAGCAGCACGAACCGTTGCACGCCGGCGTCCAGCGCGGTCCGGGTGAAGTCCGCGATCTGCCGTGGTGCCTGCGGCACGGCGAGGTCGGGCGCGTAGGCCACATAGGCCAGCGACGCCCCGGCCAGCGCGGCCGCCCACGTACTGGCGTCGGCCCAGTCGAACGGGACGGCGGAACGGCGCGACCCGGCCCGCACCTCGACGCCCCGCTCGGCGAGACGTGCCACGACCCGACGACCGGTCTTGCCGGTCCCACCTGTGACGAAAACTGTCATGCGTCCAGCAAACCGGTTCTCTCATCGACAGAGAATCGCTCAAAGTCGTCTTTGCATACGCAATCGTCTACGGTGGCGAGATGGATCCGCTTTCCCTGGCGCTCCGCGGCCCGAACGCGCGCGGCGCGTTCATCCTGCGATCCTCACTCGACCCGCCGTGGGCGATGCGAATCGAGGACGAGGCGCCGCTCACCGTGATCGTGCCGGTCCGGGGTCAGGCGCTGCTGCGGCCGGACGAGCGCGAGCCGGTGCTGCTGCGGGCCGGTGACATCGCCGTGGTCAAGGGGCCGCAGCGCTACACCGTGGCGGACGGTCCCACCACCACGCCGCAGGTGCTGATCCGGCCGGGTCAGGTGTGCGTGAACCTGGCGGACGGCCCACCGATGAGCGACGTGGGCGTTCGGACCTGGGGAAACGCGATCGACGGCGGCACGCTGATGCTCAACGGCACGTACGAGTCGCAGACCATGGTCGGGCAGCGCCTGCTGGCCGGCCTGCCGTCGCTGATCACCGCGTCCCGCGGCGACGTCCCGGCCGCGCTCGTCGACCTGCTGGCCGCGCAGATCGCGCTGGACCTGCCCGGTCAGGACGCGATGCTGGAACGGCTGCTGGACCTGATCCTGATCGCGGTGTTGCGCCGGTGGCTCGCCGACGGGCACGAGCACGGCTGGTACCGGTCCTACGCCGACCCCGCGATCGCCCGCGCCATGCGGCTGATGCAGGAGAACCCGGCCGCGCCGTGGACGGTCGCCCGGCTCGGCGCGGAGACCGGCCTGTCCCGGGCCGCGTTCGCCCGGCGCTTCCACGAGCTGGTCGGCGAGCCACCGGTGACGTTCCTGACCAACTGGCGGCTGTCCGTCGGTGCCGACCTGCTGCGCGAGCCGGGTGCCACGGTCGCGTCCGTGGCACGCCGGGTCGGCTACGCGACGCCGTACGCGTTCAGCGCCGCGTTCAAGCGCCTGCACCGGGTCAGCCCGCAGGAGTTCCGCCGCGCGCGCGTCTCAGCCCAGGAACAGCGCGCGGATCAGCAGCCAGAGACCCACCGCGGTCCCGAACGTCACGATCACCACGCGGAGGACCGTCGCGGGCAGCCGGCGGGCCACCCGCGCCCCCAGGTAGCCGCCGATCACCGTGGCCGGGGCGACCACCGCGACCGCTAGCCAGTCGACCGGGCCGAAGATGCTGTAGACCAGCACGGTCACCACGCCGACCACGGCGGAGAGCAGGTTCTTCAGCGCGCTCACCCGGGCCAGCGTCTCGTCCAGCACCAGCGCCAGGCCGGCCACCAGCAGCACGCCCAGCGCGGCGTTGAAGTAGCCGCCGTACAGCGCGCACAGGAACACCGCGACGTGCAGCATGACCACGCCCCGCCGCGGCGGCACCTCGCGCGGATGCCCGACCAGCGCCCGCAGCCGCGCCTGGAACGCCAGCGTCATCGTGGCGCCCAGCACCAGGAACGGCACCACGTAGTCGAACAGGTCCCGCGGCGTGCTCAGCAGCAGCACACACCCGCAGGCGGCACCGGCCAGCGCGGTCGGCACCACCCGGAGGACCCGGCGGCCCTGCCCCCTCAGGTCCGCGCGGCTGCCGACCACGCTGGACGCATAGCCGGGCGCGACCGACAGCGCGTTGCTCACGTTCGCGGACACCGGCGGGATCCCGATCGCCAGCATGCTCGGGAACGTGATCAGTGAGCCACCACCGGCGATCGCGTTCACGATCCCGGCCGCCAGACCGGCCACCAGCAGCAGCGCCGCTTCCATCAGCCCCATCGCACCCCATCCTCACCCATCACGATCAAAATCCCGCCACGGTACGCCGTCCGCGGCCTCGCCCGCATCGCCGGACACCACCGCACCTCCGACGATCGTCGCGGTCACCCGGATGTCGCGCAGCGCGTCCGGGTCGGTGGCGAGCGGATCGCCGTCCAGGACCGCCAGGTCGGCCGGATCGCCCGGCCGCAGCCGGCCGGTGCCGGGCCCGCCGGTGATCGCGGCCGCGCCCGTGGTGAACAGCGCCAGCGCCTCGGTCGCGGTGACCGCGTGCTGCGGGCCGAGCGGTTCCGCCCGGCCGCGCACCCGGCGGGTGCGCGCCTGCCACATGCCGTGCAGCGGCGCCATCGGCGGCCCGGGACCGTCCGAGCCGCCGCCGACCTCGACGCCCGCGTCCAGCCAGGCCCGCAGCGGGTTCGCGGCGGCCGCGCGCTCCTCGCCGAGCCGGTCGATCAGCCCGGCGCCGAAGTCCCACTGCAGCGCCGGGTGCGCGGACACCCGTACGCCCAGCGCCTCGGCGTGTCGCATCGCGTCCGCGCCGGGGCCGAGGTAGGCGTGGATCAGGTGGAAGCCGAGGCCGGCGACCGGCGTCTCCGCGTCCACCTCGGACAGCACGTCCAGCACCAGGTCGATCGCGGCGTCGCCGACCGCGTGCACGCCGGCGCCCCGGCCCGCCCGCGCGGCGTCCCGGCAGTGCGCGAGCAGCACGTCCCGGCTCAGCGTCTGGTTGCCGTGGTAGCCGCCGGTCCCCGGCCACGGCGCGGACAGCAGCGCGGTGCCGAGCGAACCGCCACCGTCCAGGAACAGCTTGGTGGGGCCGCGGCGCAGCATGCGCGGGTCCGCGCGCTCCAGGCCGCAGTCCGTCACGGCCCGGTCCAGCGCGGCGAAGCCGGTGGTCTCCGTGCCGAGCGGCATCGCGGTCACCCGCAGCCGCAGCGCGCCGTCCCGGGCCGCGTCCGCGTAGGCGGCCAGCTCCGGCACGGCCACGGCCGGATCCATCGCGGTGGTGATCCCGTGCGCGAGCAGTTCGCGCTGTCCCGCCTCGATCCACGCGCGCCGGTCCGCGCCGGACGGCGGCGGGAGCACGGCGCGGACCAGCGCCACCGCGGGATGCTCGACCAGCAGGCCGGTCGCGTCGCCGCGCGCGTCCCGGTCGATACGCCCGCCGGGCGGGTCCGGCGTGGCCGCGGTGATCCCGGCCCGCCGCAGCGCGGTCGTACCGGCCAGCGCGTCGTGCCCGCGCCGGTCCAGCAGCACGCCCCGGCCGGGCGCGGCGTCCTCCAGCTCGGCCGCGGTCGGCAGCCGGTTCTCGGCGAGATCCCACGGGTCCAGGTCGTCGTCCGCCTCGATCCAGCCGTCGCCCGGGTGCGCGGCCGCGTGCGCCCGGATCCGCCGCTGGATCTCCGCGATCGAGGTGGCGCCGGTCAGCGACACGCGCGCGGCGCGGCGGCCGGCCCAGAGCAGATGCACGTGACTGTCCACGAAGCCGGGCACCACGGTGCCGGACACCCGGATCTCCCGGGTCCCGCCCGGCACCGCCCGCCGCACCTCGTCCACCTCTCCGGTCGCCGCGACCACCCCGTCCACGACCGCCACCGCCCCGGCCCGCGGCCGGGCCGGATCCATCGTCAGCACGTCCCCGACGATCACCAAGCTGATCATGCGATCGCTCCGATCCGTTTCGTTCCCCCGCGCCTTTGCTCTGCTTACCTGCGCGGCGGCCGAGCTGCGGCAGGTTTGCGGCCGGGCGCTACGCGCCCGGAATCTCGGCATTCAGCGGGTCGCTGTCCGCGCGGCCCGACGGGTGTGCCTCCTACCGGTAAGCAGAGCAAAGGCGGCGGGGAACGGTGCGATGAGCAGGGGAGATGCGATGTGGCGAGTGGGCCGCGCCGCGGGGCCGGCCGCTGGGGTCGGCGGCGCGGCGCGGCCCTGCGGTGCGGGGCATGATGCGGGCGTCCATCAGACGACCGCGGCCAGTCCGTCCGCCCGGGGGTCGCTCGCGGCCGCGAGCGTGTCGCCGGCGAGCCGGGCGACCTGGATGTGCCCGGCGTCGTCGTGCGGCCCGGCCGTGGTGTCGACGACCAGATCAAGGCCCTCGGCGGTACGGGTGAGCGCGTCCGCGCCGGGCGTACCGGGCTCCAGCAGCAGCGTCGGCACCTCGCGGCCGATCTCCCGGGCGCCGATGATCCAGCGGGGGCGGGCGAGCAGGCCGGCCAGATCGGTGGCGTCCAGCACGGCCGGGGCGACCTGGGCCAGGATCCAGGCCTGGGACCGGCCGCCCTGGCAGCCGAGCGCCGCGACGTCGCCGTGCGGGGTGGTGGCGAGCGTCGGGCAGAGCGTGTGCGGCGGCCGGGCACCCGGCGCGATCCGGGCCGGGTGCGCCGGGTCCAGGCTGAACGACGAGCCCCGGTTGTGCAGCACCAGGCCGGTGCCGGGTTCGAGCAGCCCGGAGCCGAAGCTCTGGAACACGCTCTGGATCAGCGTGACCGCGTTCCCGTCCACGTCGACCGCGGTGACCGCGACCGTGTCCCCGGCCGGCTTCGGCCCGCCGTCCGCCCCGGCGAACGACTCCCCGGTGCGCAGCAGCAGTCCGTCGAGATCGATCGGCCCCGTCCGCGGATCCCCGAGTAGCGCGTCCCGCGCCAGCTGCGCCCGCCGCGCATCGGTGAGCAGCGCGATGCCGGAAGCGTCGGTGACCGCTGAGCCGGCGATGGCGAGGAAGGTGGGGCCCTGGACCGGTGGGGGAGCGGCGGACCAGGTCACGTCGCCGATCGTGCTGGTGAGCGGCGTGGTCACCTCGGCCCGGTGGGCGGCGAGGTCGGCGGCGGTGAGCGGGCTGCCGAGCGCGGCCAGCCCGTCCGCGAGGCGGTGTGCGAGGTGTCCCCGGTAGAAGGAGCGCCAGTTCGCGCCGATCTGGCGCAGCGTCCGGGCCAGCGCGGGCTGGACCAGCACGGTGACCGGCTCGCCGGTCTCCGGGTCCAGCAGCAGCGCGGACAGGCCGGGGTCGGCTCGCACCCCGTCGAGCCGGCCGAGAATCGCCCGGTGCAGGCCGGGACTGACCGGCACGCCGCCATCGGCCAGCGTGACCGCGGGCTCCAGCAGCGCGGCGAGCGGCAGTGACGCGCCGAGTGCGGCGATCGAGGCCCAGCCCGCGACCACGCCGGGCACGGTCACCGTCTGCGGTCCGCCGAACGGCATGCGCTCGCCGGCCGCGCGCAGCGCGTCCACGTCCACGGCCGCGGCGGCCGCGCCGATCGACAGCACGGCCTGCGCGTCGCCGCCGGCCGGGCGCACGATGGCGACCAGGTCGCCGCCGGCCGAGCACTGGTGCGGGTACGCCACGGTCAGCGCCGCCGCGGCCGCGAGCGCCGCGTCGAACGCGTTGCCGCCGGCCGCGACGACCGCACGCGCGGCCTCGATCGCGGCCGGATGCGGCGCCGCGACCGCCACGCCGCGGAACTCCGGGCTGCCGCCGGTGGCGGGTGTGCTCGGCGTACCGGCGGGGTCGGGGTGCGGAACGGCGGGGGCGGCCGGGGGCATCAGGCGTCTCGCTTGATCAGGACGGCGCGGGTGAAGGAGCCGTCGGCGTCGACCAGCTTGGCGGGGAGGGCGACGAGCTCGTACTCGCCGGGTGGGACGGCGTCGAGGTCCGCGTTCTCCAGAATGATCAGGCCGGCGCCGAGCAGGACGTGGTGGGCGTCCCAGGTGTCGGTGCGGGTGTGACTCTCGATCGTCAGGTAGTCGATGCCGATCAGCTGCACACCCTGGCCGATCAGCCACCGCGCGGCCTCGGGGGAGAGGCCGACCCAGCTCTCCGCGCGGTCCGGGAGCTTCAGCGCGCCGGCCGAGTTGGACGTCTTGAGCAGTACCCGCTGGTGGCCGGCCACGCCGGCGGCGGCGAGGTCGTCGATCGAGATGTCGCCGGTGACCGCGGTCGCGTCGACGACCAGCGCGGGACCGATCAGCGCGTGCAGGTCGAGCTTGTCGACCGGGGTGGCGCCGTCGACGAAGTGCGCGGGCGCGTCCACGTGCGTGCCGGTGTGCGCGCCGAGCCGCCAGCGGGTCACGTTCGACGCGTCGCCGTTGGCCAGTGACTCGACGATCTCCACCTCGGGCTTGCGGCCCCAGTGCAGCATCTCCGGGTGGATCGGCAGCGTGATGTCGTAGATCTCCATGAAGATCCCTTTCAGAGCGAGGGGCGGTGGGCCGAGGACGGCCAGGGCTCGCGGACCGCGGCGGAGATCGCGCGAGCCGTGGTGCGGACGCAGCGCTCGAACTCGGACCTGCCGTGGCCGGCGGAGGCCTCGGCCACGTCGCGGCCCCAGACGCCGGTGTCGCTGACCTGGTCCATCCGGTAGTCCCAGAACGAGTCGACGTCGATGTGCGAGGTGGCCCGGTCCATGCGTACCAGGTCGGGGCGCAGGTGCAGCATCACGGACGTCTCGAAGAAGTTCGCGTGCATCAGGCCGCGGCCGTACTGGACCCGGCCGTTCACCTCCGGCCCGGGATACATGGTCACGTACGCGATCGAGCGCACCCGCGAGTCCCGGTGCCGCACGCGCAGCTTCTCGGCGGAGACGTCCAGCGAGCCGCTGTTCCAGATGTGGCCGTTGAGCAGGACGAACTGCCGGATGCCGCTCGCGTGCAGCGAGTCGATCACGTCCTCGACCAGGGCGATCAGCGTCTCCGGGCGCAGCGCGAGCGTGCCGGCGAAGTCGCCGTGCGAGCCGGACACGCCGTAGTTCAGCGTGGGCACCACCGGGACGCCGGTCAGTGCGGAGACGCCGAGCGCGACCTCCTCGCAGATCACCGAGTCGACGTTGAGCGGCAGGTGCGGCCCGTGCTGCTCGATCGCGCCGACCGGGATGATCACCGCGTTCGTCTCGGACGCGAGCGCGCCGGACTCCGGCCAGGTCAGCGTGTCCCAGCGCACCGGCTGACCCGTACCGCCGAGGTTGTCAGTCATGGGTTCGTCACCACTTTCGTCGGGACTTCGAGGGCAGCAGATCCAGCGCGCGGTACGAGACGATGGCGTCGTCGTCCGGGGACGTCAGCCAGATGACGGCCGACGGCGCGTAGTCGCTGATCAGCTCGCGGCACACGCCGCACGGCGCGATGATCCGGAACCGGCCGGCCGGCTTGATCTGCACGGACACCACGGCCTGCACGCCGGCCAGCGACACCCCGGCCGTGCGCGCGGCACCGAGCGCGATCCCCTCCGCGCAGATCGAGCTGCGCCGACAGGACCCCTCCAGGTGCACGCCGGTGAAGACCTCGCCGGACGCGACCCGGAGCGCGGTCGCCACCTCGTGCCGCCCGTCCACCCAGACGCGTTCCAGCAGCTCCTGGGCTTTCTCCAGGAGCTCGGCATCCGGACCGGACATGGCCGCGGGCGGCGTGACGAGGACGGTCACAGGCCCAGGATCCGAGCCATGTTGCCGCCCTCGACCTTCGCGCGGTCCGCCTCGTCCGGCACGGCCTTGGCGATCTTCATGCGTTCCAGGTCGAAGTCGGATCCCGGCCACTCGCTGCCGAGCAGGATCTGGTCCGGGCCGAGCCGGGCGTACGCGCGCTTGACGTCCGCTATCAGCGTCGCCGAGGTCTCCAGGTAGATGTGCGGGTTCCGCTCGGCCACGATGATCGCCTCGGGCACGTTCCAGACCGCGCCCATGTGCGCGATGATCGTCGGCACGTCCGGGTGGTCCTTGGCGATCTCCTCGATCGCCAGCGGTGCACAGAACGCGTCGTCCAGCGCGTTGATCAGGATCGGCATGCCCAGCTCGGCGCACCGCTCGAAGACCGGGTCGAGCAGGCCGTGGTCCGCGACGTGGTAGCCGTGCAGCGACGGGTGCAGCTTCAGGCCGACGATGCCGAGGTCGCGCATGCGGGCGATCTCGTCCAGCGCGTCGTCCGCCTGCGGCATCACCTGGCCGAAGCCGAAGAGCCGGTCCGGGTGCGCCTTGACCAGTCCGGCGATGAAGTCGTTCTCGATCCGCTGGGCGAGCGAGCAGACCATGGCCAGGTCCACGCCCGCGGCGTCCATCCGGTCCAGGATCCGGCGCGGGTCGAACGGCGTGTACGGCGGCGGCGCCTGCCCCTTTCGCGCGCCGGTCAGGTAGTCGGAGCGCCCGCGAACGTCCTGCGTGGTGTTGTACGCGTCAATGATCATGCGATGGAGCCTTTCGAGACGGGCGCGGCCGGGGACGGCGGCGGCGCGGTGGACAGGGCGACGAGCGGGAGGTGGCAGCGGACCTGCCGACCGGGCGCGATCTCACGCAGCTCGGGCGCCTCGGTCGTGCAGCGGTCGATCGCGTACCGGCAGCGGGTGTGGAACGTGCACCCCGGCGGCGGATCGGCGGGATCGGGCAGCTCACCGGCCAGCTCGATCCGCTCGCGAGCGGTCGAGCCGAGCGACGGCACGGACGACAGCAGCGCCTCGCCGTACGGGTGGGCCGGCCCGGCGAAGAAGTCGTCCCTGGACGCGATCTCGATGATCTGCCCGAGGTACATGACCGCGATCCGGTCCGCGATGTGCCGGACCACGCCCAGGTCGTGCGAGATGAACAGCATCGTCAGGCCGCGCTCGCGGATCAGGTCGGTGAGTAGGTTGATCACCTGGGCCTGGATGGACACGTCCAGCGCGGAGACCGGCTCGTCCGCGACCACGAACCGCGGTGACGGCGCCAGCGCGCGGGCGATCCCGATCCGCTGCCGCTGCCCGCCGGAGAACTCGTGCGGCCGCCGCGCGCCCGCCTCCCGGCCCAGGCCGACCTGCTCCAGCAGCGCGTCCACGGCCTGCCGCGCGGAGGCGCGGTCCATGCCGCGGGCCCGCAGCATCGGCTCGGCCACGATGTCCGCGATGGTCCGGCGCGGGTTGAGCGAC
This sequence comes from Catenuloplanes indicus, assembly GCF_030813715.1. Lineage (NCBI taxonomy): Bacteria > Bacillati > Actinomycetota > Actinomycetes > Micromonosporales > Micromonosporaceae > Catenuloplanes > Catenuloplanes indicus. The sequence continues at coordinate 2,473,316 of NZ_JAUSUZ010000001.1, read as the reverse complement.
CCGAACGGGTCCTGGAAGACCATCTGAAGATCCGCGCGGGTACGCCGGAACACCGTGCCCCGCAGCCGGGTGATGTCCAGCCCGAGATAGTTGATCGAGCCCGCGGTCGGCTCGGTGATCCGCAGCATGGCCCGGCCGAGCGTGGACTTGCCGCAGCCGGACTCGCCGACCAGCCCGAGCGTCTCCCCCTCGTAGATGGCGAGGTCGACGTCCCGGACCGCGCGTACCTTCCGGCCGGCCGAGCCGTTGAACTCGACGCGGAGCCCGGACAGCTCCAGCAGTGGCGTGGGTTTCGGCGTCACGGCGTCACCACCTCGGGATCGGAGCCGGCTCGGGCCCGCACCCGGGCCGGCTCGTCCAGCAGGCAGCGGTCCAGGTGACCGGGGCCGCCGTACCGCTGCCGCAGTTCTGGCACGTGATCCGTGCAGCCGTCCGAAGCGAACGCGCAGCGGGGCGCGAACGCGCAGCCGGGCGGCCGGGTGACGCCGGTGAGCGGGCTGCCGGCGATCGCCGGGAGGCGGTCCGCGTGCGGCCCGTCGACGCGGGGGACGGAGCCGAGCAGCGCCATCGTGTACGGGTGCTGCGGATCGAACAGCACCTCGTCCCGGGTGCCCTGCTCGATGACCCGGCCCGCGTACATCACCGCGACCCGGTCCGCGACCTCCGCGACCACGCCGAGGTCGTGCGTGATCAGCACGATCGACGTGCCGTGCTCGGCCTGGAGGCGTTTGAGCAGCTTGAGTACCTGCGCCTGGATGGTCACGTCCAGCGCGGTGGTCGGCTCGTCCGCGATCAGCACGGCCGGGTCGTTCGCCAGCCCGATCGCGATCATGACGCGTTGCCGCATGCCGCCGGAGAGCTGGTGCGGGTAGGCGCGCGCGGCCTGCGCCGGGTTCGCGATGCCGACCTCGCCGAGCAGCTCCTCCGCGCGCCTCCAGGCGTCCCGGCGGCCGATCCGCCGGTGCGTGCGGATCATCTCGGCGACCTGGTCACCGACCTTCTGCGTCGGGTTGAGCGCGGCGAGCGCGTCCTGGAACACCACGGAGATGTCCTTGCCGCGCACGCCGCGCAGCTCCTTCTCGGTCGCGGCCACCAGGTCCCGGCCGCCGAAGCGCACCGCGCCGCTGATGTGCGCGGCCGGCCCGCGGTTCAGCCCGACCAGGCTCATCGAGAGCGCGGACTTGCCGGAGCCGGACTCGCCGACCAGCGCGAGCAGCTCACCGGCGCGCAGGTCGAGGTCGATGCCGGCGACCGCGGGCAGCCGCCCGGCCGGCACGTCGAACTCCACCCGCAGGTCGCGGATCTCCAGCAGCGCGGTCACAGCGCGGCCAGGGCCTTCTCGATGAACGCGACCACCTCGGCCGGCCGGACGCGCGGCGTGAAGTGGCTGCCCGGCACCTCCTCGGTGATCGCGTTCGCGCGCGCGGCCATGTCCCGCTGGACGACCGTGCTGAGCGTCCTGTCCTCGGCCGCGACCAGGTACCAGGCCGGCTTGGTCCGCCACGCGGGCTCGCCGGTCGGCTGGGTGAAGATCCGGTTGTCGCTCTGCCGGGACTCGGTGTCCCAGATGACCCGCTGCTCGACCGGCACGTCCCAGCCGATCTCGGCCCAGTACTCGTCGGTGTGTTCGGACTTCCACTCGCCGTTCGGGCCGCGCCGCATGAACTTGGAGACCTCGGCCGGGGGGTAGCGCTCCACGATGCCGTTCACGGTCTCGCCCTCGTCCGGTGCGAACGCGGCCACGTAGACGAGTCCCTTCACCACGTCGGAGCGGCCCACGTTGGTTATCACCGCGCCGCCGTAGGAGTGACCGACCAGCAGCACCGGCCCGCCGACGCCCTCGGCCACGGCGCGGGTGTGCGCGACATCGTCCTCCAGGGACGTCATCGGGTTGGTGACGAGCGTGTGCGGGTGGCCGGCGGCGGCCAGCAGCGGCGTGACCTCGGACCAGGTGGTCGGGGTCCCGCCGGCGCCGTGGACGAGGACGATGTGCATGTGTCAGGCCTTCCGGAGCCGGGGGTCGAGTGCCAGGTAGAGCAGGTCCACGACGACGTTGACCAGCGTGAACAGCAGCGCGATGGCGAGCGCGGCGCCCTGCACGATCGGGTAGTCGCGCTGCAGGATGCCGTTCACCAGCAGGTTGCCGACGCCGGGATAGGAGAAGACGGTCTCGGTGATCACCGAGCCGCCGAGCAGCGAGCCGAACTGCAGGCCGAGCACGGTGACGATCGGCAGCGACGAGTTGCGCAGGACGTGCCGGCGCATGATCGTGGCGCCGGACAGGCCCTTCATCCGCGCGGTCCGCACGAAGTCGTCGCTGAGCACCTCGAGCACGGACGCGCGCACGATCCGGGTGATGAACCCGGCCATCGACAGCGCCAGCGTGGTGGCCGGCAGGATCAGGTGCCGGATCCACGGCCAGATCAGCTCCGGCCGGTCCTGCAGGATCGCGTCCAGCAGCACGAAGTTGGTGAACGGGTCGTAGTCCAGCGCGTTCGGCAGCCGGCCGATGACCGGCAGCCAGCGCAGCCACACGCCGAAGACGACGATGGAGAGCACGCCGAGCGCGAACCAGGGCAGCGAGAAGCTGACCGTGCCGATCGTGCGGGTGGTGGTGTCGATCCAGGTGTCCTTGCGCAGCGCCGCGAGCACGCCGGTGACCATGCCGATCAGCACCGCGATCAGCATCGCGGCGACGGTCAGCTCGATCGTGGCCGGCAGCGAGTCGCCGAGCAGGCCGGTCACGTCGTTGCCGCCGAAGAACGACCGGCCCAGGTCGAGCGTGAGCACGTCGCGGAGGAACGTCGTGTACTGGTCGGCCAGCGAGTCGTTCAGGCCGAGCGCCTCGTTGATCCGCTGCTCGCTCGCCGCGATCTCCTCGGCCGAGGACTGGCTCGCGGCGCCGCCGCCGACCGCCAGCGACGTGGCGGGTGATCCGGGCAGCATGCGCATCGCGACGAAGACCATGGTGGCCAGCACGAGCAGCACGAGCGGCACCGCGGAGAGCCGTTTCAGAACCATCCAGGGGGTACGGAGGGAGTCGCGCAGCCTCATCGGGACCCCCGCGGATCGAGCGCGTCGCGCAGGTCGTCGCCGACGAAGTTGCAGGCCACCACGAACAGCAGCGTCGCCGCCGCCGGCAGCACCACGAGCCGCGGCGCGGTGTAGAGGAACTCCTGGCCGGCCTGCACCATGTATCCCCAGTCCGGAGTCGGGGGCTGGATGCCCAGCCCGAGGTAGGAGAGACCGGCGGCGAACCCGGCGGCGACGGAGAGCGTCATGACCACCTGGGCGAGCATCGGGCCGGCGATGTTCGGCAGGATCTCCTGCACCAGGATGCGCGGGCCGCGGGTGCCGCCGAGCTTGGCCGCGAGCACGTAGTCGCGGCGGGCCTCGCGGGCGGCCAGCGCGCGGGCGAGCCGGGCCAGGCCGGGCGCGAGCGCGAGCGCGATGCCGACCACCATGCTGCCCACGCCGGGCCGCCACGCGGACACGATCAGGATGATCAGCAGCATCGACGGGAACGCCAGCGCCAGGTCCATCAGCCGCATCAGGCCCCACTCGATCCACCCACCGGCGTACCCGGCCAGCAGCCCGACGCCGATGCCCAGCAGCGCGGCCAGGCCGGTGGAGAGGAACGCGACCATCAGCAGCGGCCGGGCGCCGTGGACCATCCGGGCCAGTTCGTCGCGGCCGAGGTCGTCGGTACCCAGCGGGTGCCCGGGCGTGCCGAGCGGCAGCAGCGTGTCGTTGGTCCCGCGGGCCGGGTCCGCGCCGACCAGCAGCGGGCCGACCGTGGCGACGAGGACGAACAGCACCACGATCACCCACGAGCCGGCCGCGAGCGGGCCACGCCCGAGCCTCCGCCCCGCGAGCGCGGAGCGGAGGCGGGCCGGGGCGGCGAGACTAGACACTCGCGTTTTCCATGTAGCAGCGGTGGCTGCCGAGGGCCTTCCAGTTCATGCCCTCGACGTTCTTGCCGCTGACCACCGGGTTCGCGCCGGTGACCAGCATCGACAGCGTCATGTACTTTTCTGCCCACTCGCGCTGGATCTCGGTGTAGCGGGCCTTGCGGGCGGCGACGTCCGCGATGTTCTTCGCCTCGAAGAGCTTGTCGGCGTACTCGGCGGCGCCGTCCAGCGTCTTGAAGCCGGAGATGAAGTCGCCGTAGACGCCGGACGGGCGGGCCAGCGAGCCGATCATGTCGTCCGCGTCCGGGTAGTAGCCGTTCCGCTCCCAGATCATGATGTCGTGGAACCGGTCGGCCGGGTCCAGCAGCCGGTTGAAGTACGCGGCCGGGTCGACCGAGTCGCTCTCCACCTTGAGCCCGATGTCCGTCAGGTTCTGCGCGATGATCTGCGCGGCCTTCGGGTGCCAGCTGTCGCTCGCGGCCATCAGGCGCACCGTGCGGCCGGTCGCACCGGCAGCCGCGATCAGCCGCTTCGCCTCCTCGACGTCGGTGGCGCTGAGGTCGGCCAGGCTCGGGTCGTGCGTGTCCTGGCCCGGCGGGATCGTGTAGCCGTCCGGCAGCACGGCCGCGCCGAAGAACGCCTGCGCGATCAGTGCCTGCCGGTCCACCGCCATGTTGATCGCCTGGCGCACCTCCAGCTCGGGGATGCGGCGGACGTCCATCATCATGAACGCGTCGAAGCTCTTCGGCGTGTCGTAGACCGTCACCGACGCGTCGCCGCGCAGCTGGTCCAGTGCGGAGTACGGCGTGAACTGGGTGGCGCCGATGTCGCCGGAGAGCAGCGAGCTGACGATCGTGGACGGGTCGGTGACCTGCTGCATGACCAGCCGGTCGATCGGCGCCTTGCCCTTGTACCAGCCGTCGAACGCCTCCAGCGTGACGTTCTGCCCGGACGTGGCCGAGACGAGCTTGAACGGCCCGGTGCCGACCAGGTTCTTGCCGATGTCCTTGCCGTGCTTGTCCAGCGCGGCCTTGGAGATGATCCGCGCGCCGATGTCGGAGAGCCGGCCGAGCAGCGTACGGTCCGGCTTCTTCAGCACGATGACCACGGTGCTCGCGTCCGGGCCGGTCAGCGACGCGACGTTGGTGCCGAGGCTGTTCAGCGGCCGCGACGCGCCCTCCGGCAGGCTCGGGTCGTCCTTGTTGAACTGCCGGTTCAGGCTGGCCAGCACGTCCGCGGAGGTGAGCGTCGTACCGTCGTGGAACGTGATGCCCTGGCGCAGCGTGAACGTGTAGGTCAGCGCGTCCTCGGAGACCGTCCAGCTCTCCGCCATGTCCGGCTTCGGCTCGGTGGTCTCGTAGTCGATGAACGTGAGGCCGCGGCAGACGCAGTCGACGACCATCCAGTCGCCGAGCGTGGTGTAGAACGCCGGGTCGTTGACCGCGCTGGTGCCGTCGATCGCCAGCGTCAGCGTGCCGCCGGTCTTGCCGCCGTTCTCGCCCTCCTCGGCGGCGATGCCACAGGCCGCGAGCAGGCTGGTGAAACCGGCGCCCATGCCCAGAATGGCCGCGCCGCGGAGTATGTTCCGGCGGGAGACTGCGTGCTTGCCGAGGTCCGTCATGTGGGGGCTCCTTCAGGAAACAAGCATCGGTATCAAAGTTTGGCTATTTGGGATTTCATTCCGTTGGGATTGGATCCAATCCTGCGACCCGACCGCTGCGGTGGCGTATCGGGTTCGTGAACAAGATGTGTCGCCGACCCGGTCGTCCGGTCCGGAACGCATCCGTCATGAGCAGCAGGAATCCGGCTCGGAGGCGCGCGCCGCCGCCGGGTCGGGGATGTCGAGCGCCGGGTTGCGGTCGAAGAAGCCGTCCGGCGCCAGCGTCAGGTGGATCGCCTCGACCGGCATCACCGGCCACTGCTCCGGCCGCGGCAGGTGGTGCGTGCCGAGCACCGGCCAGAGCACCAGCGGCACGCCGTCGATCGAGCGCTGCTGGCGCTGCCAGACGTGCACGCCGTCCTCGCCCGGCTCCGCGTGGTTCGGGTACTGCCCGCCGATGAAGTTCTCGTCCTCCGCGTACGGCGTGGCCCACAGGTGCTGGTGGATGAACGGCGCGCGGGTCGCCATCACCGAGTCCGGCCGGCCGAAGCTACGCGTGGTGTCCGGTATCCGCAGCTGGTACGCGGTCGGCTCGCCGTACCGGTTGGTCCGGTCCGCCGACTCGATCCGCCAGTGCCGCGCGGTCGCCGGGTCGTTGCGCTGCCCGGTCTCCACGGTCAGCGGCTCGCGCACGAAGCGGACCGCGTTGCCGTACGGGTTGAGCGCCGGGTCCGGCTCCGCCGCCGCGTGCACCTCGGCCAGCCGGTTGCGCGCGCCGTCGACCGCGGTGTCCAGCCGGATGCCGAAGTAGTGCTGGTGGATCGGCGCCTGGACCAGCTCGGAGACCTGCCGGCCGTACGGCACCTCGTCGCCGGAGTTGATGCCGGAGGCGGAGAGGATGCCGGTCAGCTTCACCTCCAGCTCGATCCGGCCGTCCTGGTAGAGCGACCAGTAGAAGCCGTAGTCGTAGTTCGCCACGGTCTGGAAGTTCGAGATGATCAGGCGGCGTGAGCGGCGGACCTCGCTGACGCCGCGGCGCAGATCGTTGTGCTTCCAGAGGATGCTGTCGTCCTCCTCGTGCATGCAGATCGCGTTCTTGATCGTCACCGGGTCGCCGTACCCGCCGAGGTGGGTGCCGTCGAAGTAGTGGATGACGCCGAGGCAGTCGCAGCCGAGCGCGAGCGAGTTGGTCAGCGGGCCGGCGCCGTACTCGCCCCAGTCGAAGAAGTTCTTCCGGTACTGCGTGGAGTTCGAGTCCAGGTACGGCACGTACATCTCGTTGCAGGCCGCGCGTTTGAGCACGGACCGGCCGAGGAACTCCAGGTCGTAGAGGACCAGGCCCTCGCGGTGGGTGAAGCCGACCCGGAACGTCCAGCCCTGCCAGCCGACCTTCCAGCCGTCGACGCTGAAGCTAGGGCCGTCGGGCTGCGTGACCTCCAGCGTCTTCAGGCCGGGCCGGTCCGGGCCGAAGCCGCCGGTGGTGAGCGGGCCGGCCTCGGCGGAGACCGGGATGATCCCGTGGTCCTCGACCTCCAGCACCTCCATGGTGTGCATGTCGATGATCGGCACCACGCCCTGGACCGGCCGGGCGTAGCCGTTGTCGTCCTCGGTGGTGCGGTGCCAGACCGTGCCCCAGGTGATCCTTCGGCCCCGGTACTTCTCCGGCTCGAAACCGCCCATCGACTCCGCGTCGATCATGCAGAGCGACACGTCGTGAATGCCGCGCCGCGCCATGACCTCCTGGAACAGCGGGCTCTCCCGGCAGGCGCGCGCGGCGGCCCGGGCCTCGTCCGAGGTGATTCCGGGGCGGCGCGGGTCGATCGGGCGCCAGTCCGTGACCTCGTCCCCGGCCTCGCCCAGCAGGATGTCGATCTCCCAGGCGCCTTCGCCGTCGATCCGCATGCCGACCAGGCCGATCCGTACCCCGGTAGCCGCACCCGCGAGCACCCGGCGGGCGTGCGCCTCGTCGAGCGTGGCACCCCAGAACCGGGCCGGGTCGCCGAGCCGGCCGTCCGCGCGGGCGGCCGCGACCGCACGCGAGATCTCGTCCGCGGTCGGCGGGTCGAGCGGGTGCGAGCGAGCGGTCCGTCCGCCGTCGTCGGAGGTGGTGTGGCAGGCGCTCATCGGCGGCTCCTGTCTGTGCGCTGTCGTGTGGTGACCATACGAGAATCCGGGATACGACGATAGAGTTTTTGGATCCAAACTTGGGATAGACCGCATCCACTCATGCTGTGGACTTGCTATGGTGGGGCGCCCCGGCTGCCGCCCCGACCCCCGCCCCCAAAAACGACTGAAGGCGTTTGTCTTCACGAAGAGGCCACAATGGACGACTCCTCCAGCAGCACCGCGCTCGTCGACGAGACCGCCGCCGCCATCCGCGCGCGGATCATGTCCGGCGAGATCCCGATCGGCGCGCAGCTGCGGCAGGCCGAGCTCGCCAAGACGCTCGGCGTCAGCCGCACGCCGGTCCGCGAGGCGCTGCGCCAGCTGCAGACCGGCGGCCTGATCGAGGTGGTGCCGAACCGTGGCGCGGTCGTCCGGGTGCCGGCGCCGTGGGAGGTGCGCGAGGCGTACGAGGTGCGTGCCGAGCTGGAGGGCCTGGCCTGCGAGCGCGCGGTGCGCCGGCTGACCCGCGACTCGCTGGCGGAGCTGCGCGCCACGAACGAGCTGCTGCGACCGGGTGACGCGCCGCCGAACGCGGCCTCGCACGCGGCGAACGACCGGTTCCACACGCTCATCCACCAGATCGCCGGCAACGAGCGCCTGGCCAAGGTGATCAAGGAGATAAACGAGGCGTTCCCGCGCAACGTCTCCGCGCTGGTGCTGCAGGAGCACCCGCGTCACCGGGACGACAACTTCGCCGAGCACGAGCGCATCCTGGCCGCATTGGCCGCGGACGACGCCGAGACCGCACGCCGGGAGATGCTGGCGCACGTGCTCAGCGCGGGCGAGCAGCTGGCCCGCTGGTACGAGCGCCGCTCCGCCACCGTCTTCAAGGGCTGACCGCCGGCGTTCACGGCGCGGTTCCGAGCGCGCCCGGTGCCAGGAAGTCCAGGTCCGGGCGCTGCTTGCCGAGCGCGAGATCGGCCAGCGCCGCGCCGATCGCCGGGCCGAACTTGAAGCCGTGCCCGGAGCACGCGGCCGCGACCAGCACCTGCGGCACGTCCGGCAGCGCGCCCACCGCGAACCGGTTCCGTGGCGCCATCGTGTACCGGCATGACACCGAGTCGACCACGTCGCCGTCGGCCGCGGGCAGGAATCGGCGAGCAAGCACCAGCAGCTCGGCGGCCTCGGCCGCGGTCACCGGCGTCTGCGGGCGATCCGGGTCGTCGGCCGGGCCGTGGTCCAGCCCGATCTTGAGTGCCGCGCCGTCGAACGCGGGCAGTCCGTAGAGCAGCCCCACGCCCGGCACGTCGACGGAGAACGGCCCGAGCGCCGGCGCGGACACCCGCGCCACGTCCGACGCGCCGACGTGGATGTTGACGATCCGCACCACGCGCAGCAGGTCCCGCAGCGACGGCACCAGCGCGCCGGTCCACGGCCCGGCCGCGACGACCAGGCGGTCCGCGCGCAGCACGCCGTCCGGGGTGCGTACCGTGACGCCGTCGCCGTCCGGCTCCCAGCCCAGGACCCGCACGCCGGTACGCCGGTCGGCGCCGGCCGCGACCGCCAGCGACCGCAGCGCGCGCATGGCGGCGGCCGCGTCCAGCACGCCGGCCGCCGGGTCGTACACGGCGGTGAACTCGTCGCCGAGCCGCAGCCCCGGGAAGATCTGCGCGGCCCGGGCCGCGTCCACCGTCTCGCAGGCGGGCCCGCGCAGCCCGGGCGTGCCGTCCGCGGCCGGGCGCGCGTAGAGCCCGCCGGTCGTGGTCAGCAGCGTCTCGCCGGCCGCCTCGGACAGTTCCGACCAGGCGAGATAGGCGTGGTCGACCAGCTCGTCCCAGACCGGGTTCGGGTAGGCGCGGCGGATCATCCGGATGTGTCCGTGCGACGAGCCCTGGTGATGCCCGTCCGCGAACCGCTCAAGCTGGATCACCGAGGCGCCGCGCCGGGCGAGGTGCCAGGAGGCCGCGCCACCGTGCACGCCCGCGCCGACCACGATCACGTCCGCGCGGGACCCCGATGGAACGAACGCCGGTGCGGACCCGGATCTCCCCAGTGCCGCCGTCAGCGCCGAGACGTCCGACTCGTCGTTGTAGACGTGCACCGACGCGCGTACGACTGACCTCAGCCCGCGGCGCCCGAGATCCCACCGGCCGTGGTGGTCCGGCACCGAGGTGACGTGGACGCCGGCGGCGCGCAGCCGCCGTACCGTGTCCGCGGGTTCCTCCCGGTCCACCACGAACGTCACGATCGCGCCACCGGCCGCCGGCGGGTCCGTCAGCGTCACGCCGGGCACCGTGGCCAGCGCGTCCTTCAGGCGGCCGGCGAGCCCGGCCGTGTAGGAGTGGATCGCGTCCACGCCCGGGTCCAGCGCCTCGCGGAGCGCGGTGCCCAGACCGAGCCGCAGCGCGTGCGCGGTCTCCCAGGTCTCGAAGCGCCGCGCGCCGTCCTTCACCCGGTAGCCGTCCGGGCTGCTCCAGACCGCGCCGCGGACGTCCGGGCGGGCCGGGCGCAGCAGCTCGCGGATGCGCGGCGACGCGTAGAGCAGCCCGGTGCCGCGCGGCCCGCGCAGGAACTTCCGCCCGGTGCCGACCGCGAGATCGACGCCCAGCGCGGCCAGGTCGACCGGCAGCTGGCCGAGCGACTGCACCGCGTCCAGCAGCAGCGGCACGCCGGCCGCGTTCGCCAGCGCCGCCACCTCCGCCACCGGCTCGACCAGCCCGGACGACGTCGGCACGTGCGCGATCGTGACCAGCCGGACCGGTGCGCGCAGCGCCTTCTCCAGTGCCTCCAGGTCGACCGTGCCGTCCGGTGCGCAGGGCAGCACCTCGATGATCACGCCGTACGTCTCGCGCAGCCGGAACAGGTGGATCGCGGAGCTGACGTAGCTCGACGCGGACGCCAGGATCCGGTCGCCGGGCGCGAACGGGACCGCGTCCATCGCGGCGTGCCAGGCCACGGTCGCGCTCTCGGTCAGCGCGATGTCGTCCGCGGTGCCGCCGACCAGCCGGGCCGCGAGCGCGTACACCTGCTCGTGCCGTTCCCGCGCGACCTCCGCCGCCTCGTACCCGCCGATCGTCGCCTCGAGCCGCAGGTGCTCGATCACGGTCTCCAGCACGGCCGCGCTCGGCAGCGCCGACCCGGCCGCGTTGAAGTGCCGCGCATACCGCATCCCCGGCGTCCCGGCACGCAACGCCGCCGGGTCCAACCGCGTCACGGCACGTCCCTGGATGTCAAAGCCCTCATATTGGATCCAATCAAGATCAAAACGCCAGCGGGTACGAGCGGGGCGCGCCCCGTCGGGAACGCCGCCACCCACGTGAGGCGCGAGATCCGGACACGCACTTCGTCTGGATCTCGTCTGTCCTCGGCGGGAACGGCGCCGAGCCGGAGGAGCGGAGCGACGGCCGGGATCACAGCGCGATGACGACGCCTTTCGATTCGGTGAAGGCGTGCAGGGCCTCGTCGCCGAGGTCGCGGCCGAGGCCGGAGTCGCCGACGCCGCCGAAGGACAGCGCCGGGTCGAAGATGTTGTAGGTGTTCACCCACACCGTGCCGGCGTGCAGGCGCGAGGCCATCCGGTGGGCGCGGGACAGATCGCGCGTCCAGACGCCGGCGGCGAGGCCGTAGCCGGTGTCGTTCGCGATCGCCAGCGCCTCCTCCTCGTCCTCGAACGCGATCACGCCGGCGACCGGTCCGAAGATCTCCTCACGCGCGATCGTCATGTCGTTCGTGACGCCGGTGAACAGCGTCGGCTCGACGAAGAAACCCGGCCGGTCCGGGACGCCACCGCCGGCGACGACGGTGGCGCCCTCGGCACGCCCCTTCTCGATGTAGGACAGCACGATCTGCCGCTGTTCCTCGGAGACCAGCGGCCCGACCGAGATCCCGCCGTCCAGCCCGTTGCCGACCGGCACCTCGTGCGTCGCCGCGGTCAGGCGCTCCACCATCTCGTCCAGGATCGAGCGCTGCACCAGCAGCCGGCTGCCGGCCGTGCACATCTGCCCGGAGTGCCCGAACGACGCGCGCATGGCGGTGGTGGTCGCGGCGTCCAGGTCCGCGTCCGCGAACACGATGTTCGGGCTCTTGCCGCCCAGCTCCAGCGTGAGCCGCTTGGTGGTGGCCGCGGCCGAGACCATCACCCGCCGGCCCACCTCGGTCGAGCCGGTGAACGACACCTTCGCCACACCCGGGTGCGCGACCAGTGCGGCGCCGGTGCGGCCGTCTCCGGTCAGCACGTTCAGCACGCCCGCGGGCAGCCCGGCCCGCTCGCCGAGCGCGGCCAGCCGGAGCATGGTCAGCGGCGTCTGCTCGGCCGGCTTGACCACGACCGTGCAGCCGGCCGCGAGCGCCGGGGCCAGCTTGTGCGCGGCCGTCATGATCGGAAAGTTCCACGGCAGGATCAGCGCGGCCACGCCGACCGGCTCCCGCACGGTGTAGACGTGGTGTGCGCCGCCGTCGATCGGGACGACCGTGCCGGTGAGCCGGCCGGGCGCGCCCGCGAAGTGCCGGAAGTCCTTGGCGGCGAACGCGGTGTCGGCCCGGGAACGCTCGATCGGCTTGCCGTTGTCCCGGGTCTCCAGGACGGCCAGCTCCTCCAGGTTCTCCTCGATCAGGTCAGCGAGCCGGCTCAGGATCCGGGTGCGTTCCAGCGGCGGCAACCCGGACCAGCGGCGGTCTGCATGCGCCCGCGCGGCCGCAGCCACGGCCGCGTCCACGTCCTCGTCGGTGGCCTGGGCGACGCGGGTCAGCACCTCGCCGTTCGAAGGGTCGATCACCGGCCACGTCTCCCGGTCGCCCGGGGGGATCCACTCGCCGTCGATCAGGAAGGGTTCGAGCTCGCGCATGTCGGGACACGTCCTCTCAGAACAGGTCGAAGTATTCGCGCTGCTCCCAGTCGGAGACGTGCGCCAGGTAGCGGGCGAACTCGTCACGCTTGAGCTTCGCGTACCAGTCGACGGTGCGGGCGCCGAACGCGTCCGCGAAGAGCGGGTCCGCCTCCAGCGCGTCCACCGCGGCGCCGAGCGACTGCGGCAGCCGGACCGCGTCCGCGGCGTACGGGTTCTCGGTCGGGGGGCCCGGGTCGATCGCGTGCTTCAGCCCGTCCAGGCCGCTCACGATCTGTGACGCGATGTAGAGGTACGGGCTGGCCGCGGGTTCGCCGGACCGGTTCTCCAGCCGCGCGCCCGTGTCCGTGCCGCCGCCCACCACGCGGACCATCGCGCCCTTGTTGTCCGCGCCCCACAGCACCCGGTCCGGCGCGAGGGAGAACGGCAGGTAGCGCTTGTAGCCGTTGACGGTCGGCGTGGTGAACGCGGCCGCGGCCGGTGCGTGCGCCAGCAGCCCGCCCAGCCAGTGCCGGGCCGTGCCGGACATCAGCGTCTCGTCCGGCCCGGGGTCGAACGCGGGCCGCCCGGTCGCCCGCTCACGCAGCGACTGGTGCAGGTGCCAGCCGGTGGACGCGGTCGCGGCGCCGGCCGGCCGGGACATGAACGTGGCGTGGTATCCGGCGCGGCGGCAGATCTGCCGGATCGCGCTGCGCGCCAGCACCACCTGGTCCGCGGCGTCCCGCGCGCTCCCGGCCTGCATGGTGATCTCCAGCTGGCTCGGGCCGAACTCCAGCTCGATCGAGCGCAGCGGCAGATCCAGCGTGGTCAGCCCACGCTGCAACAGCTGGACCACCTCGTCCACGCGGTCCAGGCCCTCCTCGTGCAGCAGCTGCGCGCCGCCGCTGACCGGGCCGACCCGCGGCGGGCGTCCGGGCGCGCCCGGTCCGCCGACCCGGTCGGCGGCGAACGCGGCCTCCTCGGCGCGGAACACGTGGAACTCCAGCTCGACGCCGACCGTCATGTCGTACCCGTGGTCGCCGAGCTTGCCGATCTGGCTCCTGAGCATCGAGCGCGTGCAGAACGGGACCGGGGAGCCGTCCGGGAAACGCAGGTCGCAGAGGACCCAGCCGGTCTTCTCCGCCCACGGCAGCACCCGGAACGTGGTCGGGTCCGGCACCAGGACCACGTCACCGGCACCGGCGAAGCCCGCCCGCGCGTCCGGCGTGAAGACCGGGAACGCGGACCGGCCGGACGAGTCCTTGAGCAGCAGCGAGCTGGGCGCGGTGACCCCGGAGCGGAGCGCGCCCGGCACGGCCGCCCGGGTCAGCGTCTTGCCGTGCAGCACGCCGTGCTGGTCCGCGAACGAGAACCGGACCAGCTCCAGGCCCAGCTCGTCGATCACCCGGCGGAGCTGGCCGGCCGCGGCGTACTGCGCCTGCGTCCACAGCTCGTGCCGGTCGACGAAACCGCCGCGGTCCGCGGCCAGCATCGGGCGCGCGTCCCAGCCGCCACCGCCCTCCGCGACCGGCCGCTCGTCGACGCTAGGCATCCGCGTGGTCCGTCCGCGGGGACGCCCACGGGGAGGCTTCCCGGCGCTCGGCCTCGCGCCGCCGCCAGGTCTCCTCCCAGCCGTCGTTCGGCGCGATCGTGTCGACCGCGAGCGGGCCGGTCAGCCGGGCCGCGTCCGCCTCACCGGCCGGCCGGGCCGGTACCGTGCCGCCCTGCTCGAACGCGTCGATCGCGCGCAGCAGCATGCGGCGGTTCGCGGTGACCGCGCGGTCCGAGACGCCGAGGCGCTCGGTGGTGCGGTCCTGGATCGCGCCCATGCTCTCCACCGCCCACTGGTCGTGGACGTTGATGTCCAGACCCATGCCGGTGTACGTGAGATCGCGCTGCTCGGCCGGGTCGTACCCCCAGTTGTTGGTCCTGTTCCGCAGCGGCCGGTAGTCGGGCAGCGTGACCTCGCCCAGGCGCTGCTGGAGCAGCGTGTCCCTGTCGGTCCGCTCCGCGAAGTCGTACCAGATCATGTACCAGTAGTGGTGGTGGTCGTCGATCGGTACGTGCCACTGGATGAAGACCTTGCTGGTGCCGAACGGCACCACGAACGCGTTCGGGAACACCAGGTTCGTGATCCGGACGTGCTTGACGCCCTCGGTGAGCTGCCGCAGCGCGTAGACGCGCAGCCCGTGATCGGCCTCCTCCACCTCGATGTCCGGCCGGTACGAGTCGCCGACCAGCTTGGACAGCTTCTGCCCGGTGCCCTCGACGATCTCGCTGAACTGCTGGCCGTAGACCTCGCGCGGATCCTCGTCGATGAACCGGTGCAGGAAGCTGACGTGACTCGGATCGATGCCGCCCTCCAGGCCCTGCAGCCAGTTGCACTCCCACAGGCCCTTGAACGCGAACGTGTACTCGTCCGGCGCCTGGAACGCGTCGTAGTACGGCAACGGCGGCGGGTCGCCCTCGCCGAGGTAGGCGAAGACGATGCCGTTCCTCTCCACGCACGGGTACGCCGGGATCCGGATCCGCTCGGCGAACCGGCTGTGCGCGGGCTCGGCCGGCTGCTCCTTGCACTGGCCGTCCGCGCCGTAGAGCCAGCCGTGATAGAGACAGCGCAGGCCGCCCTCCTCGTGCCGGGCGAACGCCAGGTCCACGCCGCGGTGCGCGCAGAACCGCCCGACCAGCGCCCAGCCGCCGTCCGGCTTCCGGAACAGGACGAGGTCCTCGCCGAGCAGCCGGACCGGCTTGACCTGGCGGTCCGGCGTCATCTCGGAGACCAGGGCGGCGGGCTGCCAGTAGGCGCGCAGCAGTTTGCCGAGCGGCGTGCCGGGCCCGCTCCGGGTGACGCGTTCGTTGTCCTCGCGCTTGAGCACCGTGCGGGCCTCTCTCTCCTTGGATCACTTACGTCTTGTTCGGCATCCCATGCCTGCAAGATTGGATCCAATCCTGCCACGCGGAGCGCGACCAGGGAAGACGGGGCGGGTTACCAGATCATGTCAGCTGGCCCGGATCGTGCCGACGAAGCGCTGCACCTCGCCGCGCAGCCGCTCGGCGAGCTGGGTGAGCCCGTCCTCG
Source organism: Catenuloplanes indicus (assembly GCF_030813715.1). Taxonomy (NCBI): domain Bacteria; kingdom Bacillati; phylum Actinomycetota; class Actinomycetes; order Micromonosporales; family Micromonosporaceae; genus Catenuloplanes; species Catenuloplanes indicus. The sequence goes on along the minus strand of NZ_JAUSUZ010000001.1, from coordinate 2,457,798 downwards.
CCGGTCAGCGCGTGATCGCTGCCGTCGACCCGGCCGGCGATCCCGGTTGCCAGGCCGCCCATCTCCCGGATGCTCTCGGTCACCGTCTCCAGCACGTCGATCGCGCCGGCCGTGGCGGACTGTACGGTGGTGACCTGTGCCAGGATCTCGTCGCTGGAACCGCTGGTCTCGTTCGCCAGGGTCTTCACCTCACCGGCGACCACGCTGAAGCCCTTGCCGGCCTCCCCGGCGCGCGCCGCCTCGATGGTGGCGTTCAGCGCGAGCAGCCGGGTCTGCGACGCCACCTTGTTGATCAGGTTGACCGCGCCGCGGATCTCGTCCGAGGCGGTCTTCAGCGAGCTCACCGTGGACAGGCCGCTCTCCGCGTTCGCGACCGCCTGCCCGGCCGAGGCGGACAGCCCGGTGGCGGCCGAGCCCATGCCCGCGGCCACGGACGAGATCTGCTCGCAGACGCTGAGCACGGCCGACTCCAGCTCGTCCGCGAGCGCGAGCCGGCTCCGGGCCGCGTCCGCGAGCCGGTCCGCGGAATCGTGCATGGCCGCGCTCGCGTTGCTGATCATCCGGGCGCCGTTCCGGAACGCGCCGTGCAGCCCGCGATACAGGAACCGGCGGTAGAAACGGCCATCGGCGGCGGCGGACAGCGACGCGCCGGACTCACGTACGTACGCGTCCGTCACGTCCAGCAGCCGGTTCAGCTCGGTGCGCGCCGCGATGATCTCCGGGTCGGTGCCGAGCGCGGGCACGCGCGCCTCCAGGTCGCCGGTGGCCGCGCGCCGGCACACCTCGGTGATCGCCAGCAGCGCCGCGCGCTCGGGGCTGGTCACGACATCGTCCGGTTCGTCACGTCCCAGACGAACTCGGGGTACGTCAGCCCGCGCGACGCCAGCTCCGACTCCAGCAGCGCGGTGGCGGCGGCCAGTGCGTCCGGCGTGTGCGGGTGCCGTCGCTCCTCGGCCCGCAGACGCTCGTACAGCGCGGACAACTCACCCACCGCGGTACGGTCCGGCAGCCGCCGGTTCGAGTGGTAGCCGACGCACCGGCCCGCGTCGTCCAGCGACGGCGTGACGTGGGCGAACACCCAGTAGTGGGCGCCGTCGGCCGCGAGGTTCAGCACGTACGCGAAGATCTCCTGGCCGCTCTTGATCGTGTCCCAGAGCAGCTTGAAGACCGCGGCCGGCATGTCCGGGTGCCGGATCAGGTTGTGCGGCTGGCCGAGCGCGTCCGCCTCGGCCAGCGCGGACACCCGGAGGAACACGTCGTTGGCATACGTGATCCGGCCCTGTGGATCGGTCTTGGTCACGATGACCTCGTCCACCCCGAACGAGCGCTCCACCCCGGTCGGACGAACTCGCACACCACTGCGCACGCCCTGCCGATCGGCGACCGGCAGGGCGACCTGAGACGAATTCAGCCGACGATGACGCCGGTGAGCCGTGCGCACAGGGCGAGCAGGCCGTCCTGGTTCGCCGGATCGTTCTCCTGTGCCCCCGGCCGCCAGGCGCGCTCGGAGTCGTACGAGTTCGGCGGCAGCGGGGCGCCGGGCTGCGGGGCCGCGAGCCGGGCCAGGCGCTCGCCCGCGTGCGCGGAGTCCAGCGGCGCGACGTCGCCGTTGCGCACCGTCATCTGCGTCGCCACGAAGTTCGGGTCGAACGCCAGGCTGTCCACCTCCGGCCAGCGCCGGCCGAACGCCAGCGCGAGCAGCACCAGGTGCAGCTTCGTCGAGCCGTACGCCTCGCGCCCGTGGTACGGACGGCGGTCGTAGTTCGGGTCGTCCAGATCCAGCACGCCGGAGCCGGCCAGCGCGGACGACGTGAAGATCAGCCGCTTCGGGCGGGGGAGAAGCGCGGTCAGCAGGTACGCCGACAGCGTGTTCACCTGGAACGTGATCTCGTTGCCGTCCACCGTCAGCAGCCGCTCCGGGTCGTGCAGCCGGCCGATGCCCGCGTTCAGCACCACCGTGTCGTACGGCCCGGCCTTCTCCGCCTGCGCGGCCAGCTGGTGCACCTCCGCGAGTGAGGAGAGGTCGCCGACCACCACGCCGTCGGCGCCCGGCACGGCCGCCAGCGCCTCCTCGGCCCGCTTCTCGTTGCGCGCGTGCAGCACCACCTGGTGGCCCTGCCCGATCAGCGCGATCGCCGCCGCCTGCCCGATGCCGGTCGACGAGCCGGTTATCAGCACCCTGGCCATCCGTAGCCCCGCCTTTCGTTGGTTCAGCGGCAAGACTCTAGCGGGATAGCCTCGTCCCGTGTTCCCCACCGTGAGCGAGATCCTGGCCCTGGACCCGGTCCGCCACGGCCTCCCTCGCGTGCTGGCCGGCTCCGGCGTGCTCGACCGGCCGGTCCGCTGGGTGCACGTGGCCGAGATACCGGACATCGCGCCGCTGCTGCGCGGTGGTGAACTCGTGCTCAGCACCGGCATCGGACTGCCACCGTCCGACGACGCGCTGCGGGCCTTCGTCGCCGCGCTCGCCGGTGTCGGCGCCGCCGGCCTGGTCATCGAGCTGGGCCGGGGCCGCTTCGCGTCGTCGCTGCCACGCGCCATGATCGCCGAGGCGCAGTCGCGTGACCTGCCGCTGATCGAGCTGCGGCGCACCGTCCGGTTCGTGCGGATCACCGAGGCCGTGCACGCGCTGATCGTCGACGCGCAGCTCACCGAGCTGCGCGCGACCGAGGAGATCCACCAGCGCTTCACCGAGCTGTCCGTGGACGGCGCCGAGCCCGCCGAGGTGGTGCACCAGGCCGCGCTGCTCGCCGGCGCCCCGGTGATCCTGGAGAACCTGTCCCGCCGGGTGCTCGCCTTCGACGCCGCCGGCGAACGCCCGGAGCTGCTGCTGGACGACTGGGAACAGCACTCCCGCCGCCTTCAGCACCCGTCCCGCACGTTCCACGCGGCCGGCTGGCTGGTCACCACGGTCGGCGCCCGCGGCCAGGACTGGGGCCGCCTGCTGCTGCGCTGGCCCGCCCCCGCTGACCCACCGTCCCGCCTCACCATCCTGCTCGAACGCGCCGCCTCCACACTGGCGCTGGGCCGCCTGATCCGCCGTGACGCCGAGGGCCTGGAACGCCAGCTGCACCGCACGCTCCTCACCGCACTCCTGGACCACACCCATCCGGTCGGCGAGGTGGCGCTGCGCGCGAAGGCGCTGGGCGTGCCGCTGGAGCGACGACACCTGGTCGGCGTGGTGGTCCGCTTCCGCGGCGGCGACCACTCCGCCGGACGCCGGCCGGGCGATGCGGGTGACCGGTTGAGAGGCGGCGAACACTCCGCCGGACGCCGGCCGGGCGATGCGGACGGCCGGTTCCGTGGCGCCGGCCGATCCGCCGGTCGCGAGCCGGCCGGCCCGGGCGACGAGTCCACCGGACGGGAATCGGCCGACGCGGGTGTTTCGCCGGTGCGGTGGGGGCCGACCGGACCGGCCGGCCTCGCCGATGACGGCCCGGGCCGTCTCCGTGACCTCGCCGAGGCCGTCAGCGCCGCGCTCCGCGACGCCACGATCGAGGGCTTGAGCAGCGCCATCGACGACACCACGGTCGGCGCGCTGCTGGCGCTGTCGTCCCCGGCCGGCGAGGAGCGCGCCCTGCTCGTCTTCGCCGCCGCCCTGCACCGTGCCCGCGGCGCCGACCCCGCACCGGTCATCATCGCCGCCGGCACCGGCGCCCCCACGCTCCGCGACGCCCGCCGCTCGCTCACCGAGGCCCGCCAGGTCGCCGACGCCGCCCGCCACGACCGCCGCGACGTCCCGGTCTTCCGCCTCCCCGACGTCGGCCTGCCCGGCCTCCTTCACCTGCTCCGCGACGAGCCCCGCCTGCAGACCTTCGTCGAACGCGAACTAGGCCCCTTGCTCGCCCACGACGCCCGCGACCAGCTTCTCGCCACCCTCCGCACCTACCTGGACAGCGGCCGCAACAAGTCGGCTGCCGCCGCTGCCGCCCACCTGTCCCGTCCCGCCTTCTACGAGCGGCTGGCTCGCATCGCTCACATCCTCGACACCGACCTCGACTCCGTCGACGCGTGCCTCTCCCTGCACGTCGCCCTCCTCGCGTTCGACTCGATCCGCGGCGGCTGACCGAGCGGGTGCGGGTCAGAACAGCTGGCGGCCGCTCGGGAGCGTGGCCTCGATCAGGCGATACATTCCGCTCGACGGGTTGTCGTGTGGGGTGGTGGCGCCATTCTCGCGGTGAGACACCGCCAGTCTGGCGGCCCGCCGGGCGGCGTCCAGACGCTGAGGCATGTATCGGGATCCGATGTTGGCCGAGAGCCGAGGGTGGAGGCTTGCGTCGATCTCGTCGAAGAGCAGGATCTGACCACTGCGCAGTGCGGTCAGTACCGGTCCGATGAGCCGGTACCACGTCTGGGTGCCCTCGGACTCGTCGAACATGTCGAAGGACAGCCGCTCGCCTCCCACGCTGTGGACCAGTCTGATCGACCGGCGTAGGGAGCGTGGGGCGTCTGCTCGGGGATTCTCAACGACTTCGACGTCGTCGATGTCCAGGTCGGCGTAGCGCAGCAGGTCCAATATGGACGTCATGACGCCGCCCGCGCCGATCAGCGGGTCCTCAGGCGATTGCTGTCGTCGGATTCTCGCAGGGACTCCAGGATCATGCCCCTCGTCGTCCGGGACAGCAGCGGACGCTCCGGAATGTCAAAGCCGCGAGATTGTGGTCGTCGCTGGCCCGGGAACCCGATGGATCTGAGCCGCCGGCCGAACTCCGCGATCTCCGAGCCGAAGCGGATCGAGGCCGAGAGGGCGAGAGTGGTCGGCGTCAGGCAGCGGTCTGACGGCGTGTCCATGCTCCGCGCCGGCGGATCCACCTCGGCCACGACGGCGAACGGGCCCACCACGAACGACGTGAGGGGGCCGACCACCCGGCCGGCCCCCTCAGATCGCATACGGATCAGGCGTTCAGGCCTTTTTCGATAGCCGCGATGATCTGGGGGCGGAGTTCGGACGCCTTGATGATGGCGTCGACCGAGCCGACCTCGACCGCCCGCTTGATGCTGTGGATGCCGTCGAACTCGGCCGCCACCTCGCCCAGTTTCTCCGCGCGCACGGAGGACCGGGTCTCTGCCAGCTCCGCGACCAGCGCGGCCCGGGCGGCGCCGGACTCGGCGGCGATCCGGGTCTCCAGGCCGGTGACGCGCGGGTCCTTGGCGGTGCGCGCGTTCACCTCGCCGGCGAAGACGACCGCGGCGGCCGGGGCGCCGCCGAGGACGGAGGCGAACGAGCCCTCGACGGCCAGCGCCGTCATGTTCGGGTTCAGGGCCTTGGAGAAGACCACGAACGCGCCACCGTGGTAGCGGGAGATCACGCAGAACACGATCGGGCCGCGGAAGTTGACGATCGCCCGGCCGATCTCGGCGCCGTACTCCAGCTGGAGCCGCCGCATGGACTCGGGCGAGCCGTCGAAGCCGGACAGGTTCGCCAGCACGACCAGCGGGCGGTTGCCGCTGGCCGCGTTGATCGCGCGGGCCGCCTTCGCCGCGGAGCGCGGGAAGAGCGTGCCGGCCGTGTACGTGTCCGGGCCGTCGGTGGGCGGGAAGCCCCGGCGCGGCACCGAGCGGGACTCGATGCCGAGCAGCGTGACCGGGATGCCGCCCAGGTGCACGTCCTGCACCACCGCGGTCTCCGCGTCGGCCATGCCGGCCCACCGCTCCAGCACCACGTGGTCCTGGTCGGAGACCGCGCGCATCACCGTACGGATGTCGAACGGCTTCTTCCGGTCCGGGTTGTGCGTGGCCGAGAAGATCTGCCCGACCGTGGTGAAGTCGCTGTCCGGCGCCGAGTGCGGGAAGTCCGAGATGTCCCGGTCGAAGGCATCCGACGTGGCCGCCCGCCGCGGCCGGGACTCGCCCGGCAGCACGTACGAGTGGTCGTAGTACGTCATCAGCAAGTCCCGCGCGGCCGACAGGTCCGGCGCCCAGTACTGCGCCTGCCCGTTCGGCCCCATCACCCGGTCGTACCCGCCGATGCCGAAGTTGTCCTCGGCCGAGACGCCGCCGGAGAAGTCCAGGGACTGCTTGCCGGTCAGTACCATCGCGGAGTCCGGCGTCATGATCAGCACACCGCGGGTGTGCATCAGCATCGTGGCCTCGGCGTTCCAGTACGGCTGCGCGCCGACCGTGATGCCCGCGACCACGATGTTGATCTCGCCACCGGCCTGGGTGAACTCCACGATCCGCTTGAGCGCGGCCGCGACCCAGTCCATGTTCTCCGTGCCGGACGTCATCGAGATCCGGGCGCCCGCGGACAGCGCGTACCACTCGACCGGAACGCCGAGCGACGTGGCCAGGTCGAGCGCCGCGATCACCCGCGCGCACTCCGCCTCGGCCAGCGCGCCCAGCGCCTTGGTGGGGTCGCCGAGCAACACGACGCGCTTGATGCCCTCCGGGTACCGCGTGGTGGGCGTGCTGACCACGCCGGCCACGATGCCCGCCGTGTTCCGGCCCCGGGGCCGGTCGACCGGCTCGAGGACGGAGCCGACCAGGTCGTACTCGACGAAACTGCCCAGCAGGGCGGTCAGCTCGTACGGGTACGTCGTGCCCCGCCGCCGCGCCGAGATGACCTTGGAGCGGTAGTCGTCCAGCGGCTCGATCGGGTCCGTGGACGGCGTCGTGAACGACACGTTCATGCCGGCCTCGAAGCCCAGGTTGACCGCGATCTCGACCAGTTCACCGGTGGCCGCGTCCCGCTGCCGGCCGATGAACTGCACCTCCTCCAGGCCCGCGCCGGCGGTCACCGGCAGCACCCGCTGCGCGACCGCGTTCAGCTCCTCCATCGACAGCTCGACCTGCGGCCACACGTACAGCGTGATCCGGTTGGTGTCGAACCGCTTCTTGACCGGGCGCTGCGCCTGGACCTTGCGGATCGCGTCCAGGCAGGCGTCGAGCGCGCCCTCGACCGCGGGCAGCGCCACGATCCGGCCGTCCGTGTCGCGCAGCGGCGTCAGGTCGCGGATCTGCGCCATCGCGGCCAGCCGCTCGTCGGCCGGGTTCTCCGGCGCCACGCAGCGGAACAGGTAGACGTCCTCGTCCGCGGTGGGCAGCCGGGTCAGGTCGAAGTCGCGCCAGCGCGGCACCTGGAGGCGCTCCGCGATCAGCGGGTGCAGCCCGCGGATCACCCGCTCCTCGCCGAGGCCCGGCCGGAACGTGAAGTGGTGGTGCATCGCGCCACCGCTGATCCCGGCGACCGAGAACGTCACCCGCTGCGCGGAGTCGAGCAGCCCGGACGACGCGAGCACGGAACCGAGCGCGTCCGCCATCTCGTCCGGCGACGGCTGGTCGTCCCAGGTCAGGTACACGTCCGCGACCGAGTCCGCGGAGACCAGGCCGGTCGCGGCGGCTAGCACGGACGGCAGCGAACCGAAGTCCGAGGCGGTCGCGACCAGCCGGAACCGCTCGTCACCGCGCTGATAGGCGGCGGTGAAGAAACAGACCCCGGAGACCTCGACGGTACGGGTGTCCGACGCGCCCCGGTTGCCGTAGTAGCGACGGCTCAGCACCTCCAGCATGGGCCCGTGATCCACACCGGGCCGGCCGATCCGCTGCCCGAGGATCCGGACCAGCGGCTCGGACGAGGAGACCATCGCCGCGATCCGCTCGCCGCGGTCCGGCGCGTCCGGGTTCTGGTCCAGGAAACGCAGGTGGCCGCGGACCTCCGCGTACACCTCCGCGCGCTTGCGGCGCAGCATCGGCTGGGCGGCCCAGCGGAACACGATCGACCGGGCCAGGTCGCCGATCACCGGGTAGCGCAGCTGGGTGGCCGCGATCAGGTGCTCCAGCGCGCCGCTGACCAGCTCGCGCAGCTCGTCGCCGGGCAGCGGCTCGGTCAGCCAGCGCTGCAGGAACGTGACGATGACCGAGACGTCCGCGGACGCGCGCTGCTGGGCCAGGAAGATCCGGAAGACCGCCTCCTCCAGCTCCGGCGTGCGCTCGAAGCCGGTGACGCCGTAGTGCGCGAGCACCCGCGCGAGCCGCCCGCGGAACGTGTCGGACAGCCCGGCCCGGTCCACGTCCAGCGACTGCAGGTACGCGTGGAAGTACTCCCGCGAGCTGTGCACCCGGGTGTCCGCCGCGTGCTCCTCGCCGGCCGGCCGGTTGCGGCTGAGCTCGGACAGGTCCGCGAAGACCTGCAGCAGCCCGACCTCCTCCTCCAGCGGCCGGTGGCTCAGCTCGGCCCGTGCCGCCAGGTAGGACGCCAGCGCCCGCTTCTCGTCCAGCGGGTCCACGTCGTAGCCGAGCAGCAGGCTGCGCAACTCCGCGATGCCGCGCGCCACGCGCTCCTCGGCCGACAGGCCGTCCTGCGAGGCGGGCAGGTCCAGATCGACGGCCTCGGAGACCGCCTCCGCGGCGGCAGCGTCGCCGACCGGCTCCAGGCGCAGCAGCGGCGCACCGGTCTCCACCTGGCTGCCGACCGTGACCAGGCACTCGCGCAGCTTGGCCTTGAACGGTGCGCGCAGCACCGTCTCCATCTTCATGCTCTCCAGCACCAGCACCGGCGCACCGGCCTCGACCTCGTCGCCGACCGCGAGCGGCGTCGCGACGACCAGCGCGGGCGCGGGGGAGCGCAGCACGCCGCCCTCGTCCCGGCTGACCCGGTGCGTGACGCCGTCCACCTCGACCAGGTGCGTCGGGCCGTGCGTGGCGGTGACCAGCCGGAAGCGCTCACCGTTGACCAGTATCCGGCCGGTGTGCTCGTCGAAGCGGTCCAGCTCCGCGTCGAGCACCGCCTCCTCGCCGATGCCGACCCGGAAGCGGCGCGGCCCGGTCTGCGCCACCGTCACCCGGTAGGTCGCGCCGCGCAGCTTCAGGTCGATCGGCCGGCCGCTCTTGTGCTGCACCTGCGGGCGGCCGCCGTGCGCGGTGGACAGCAGGCGCTGCCGCTCGACCCGCGCCTCGTCCTCGTACGCCTCGATCGCGGCCGCGGCCAGCGCGATGCCGGAGTGCTGCGCGGAGACCAACCGGCCCTCCGCACGGACCCGGTCGATCCAGCCGGTGTCGGCGCTGCCGTCGATCACCTCGGGCTGGTCCAGCAGGTCCAGGATGAAGCTCTTGTTGGTGGCGCCGCCCTCGATGATCACCATCGTCTCGGACACCGCGCGCCGCAGCCGGCCGAGAGCCTCGTCCCGGGTACGGCCGTACGCGATGATCTTCGCGATCATGGAGTCGAAGTCGGCCGGGATGACGTCGCCCTCGCTGACGCCGGTGTCCACCCGGATGCCCGGGCCGCTCGGCAGCGCCAGCCGCACGATCCGGCCCGGCGACGGCGCGAAGTCGCGGTCCGGGTCCTCCGCGTTCAGCCGGGCCTCGACCGCGTGCCCGCCCTCGGCCGGCATCAGCTCGCCCAGGCGCCCGCCGGACGCCACGTGGATCTGCGCCTTGACCAGGTCGAAGTCCGTGGTCACCTCGGTGATCGGGTGTTCCACCTGGAGACGCGTGTTGACCTCAAGGAACGCGAACAGCCGCTCGCCCGGGTGGTAGAGGAACTCGACCGTGCCCGCGCCCTTGTAGTCGACCGCCAGCGCGAGACGCTCGGCCGCCTCCTTCAGCTCGCGGGCCTGCGCGCGGTCCAGCACCGGGGAGGCGGACTCCTCGATCACCTTCTGGTTGCGGCGCTGCACGGAGCAGTCGCGGACGCCGAGCGCCCATGCGCTGCCCTGACCGTCCGCGATCACCTGGACCTCGACGTGCCGGGCGCCGGTGACCAGGCGCTCCAGGAACACGATGCCGCTGCCGAACGCGCGCGCGGCCTCCAGGCTGGTCCGCTCGTACGCGTCGGTCAGCTCGTCGTCGCTGCGCACCACGCGGATGCCGCGCCCGCCGCCGCCCGCGGTCGCCTTGAGCATCAGCGGGTAGCCGATCCCGGCCGCGGCCTCCTTCGCCGCCTCCAGGCTCTCCACCGCGCCGCGGCTCCACGGCGCGACCGGGACGCCGACCTCCTCGGCGATCAGCTTCGCGCCGATCTTGTCGCCGAGCTTGCGCATCGCGTCCGCGCTCGGGCCGATGAACGTAACGCCGATCTTCTCGCACAGCTCGGCGAACGCCGGGTCCTCCGCGACGAAGCCCCAGCCCACCCAGGCCGCGTCCGCACCGGTCGCGACCAGCGCGCGCTCCAGCACCGCGTGGTCCAGGTACGGCCGGGCGGAGGCGGGCCCGAGGTTGTAGGACCGGTCGGCCTCGCGGACGAACGTGGCGCCGCGCTCACCGTCCGTGTAGAGCGCGACCGTCTCGATCGGCGATGTTCCCGTCTCGGCGTTCAGTTCGCGGACGGCGTGGATGAGCCGCATGGCGGCCTCTCCGCGGTTGACGATGGCGATGCGGTTGAACACCGACCGAGCCTCCCAAAGTGCGTACACAACGTTGCGGAGCCCTCGATCGGCCCCGTCAACAAGCTTCGTCGTTACCGGGCGGTATGGAACCGTTGGACCCGCCACTGGACACGGTCCCAATTTGTCGGAACCCGACAACTCTACATGGAGAGAACCGACACCTCGGTGGCTCGTCGCCTCCGAGTAAGCGGTGCAAACCGGGTGCTAACGGGCTAGATCACTCCCGAGGAGGGCTCGCTTTCGGGAGAATGCACAGGGTGATCAGCGTTGGCGGAGCCGGACACCGGGACCTGCAGGCGCTGCTGCACGCGTTACGGGTCGGCAAGGTCGTCGAGCAGCTGCCGAACGCACACAGTAATGTCAGCCCGCCCGCACCGGCCACCCACACGCCGCCGCAGCCGGCCGCGCAGGGCTGGGTACCGATGGGCGGGGGCGGCGCGGCCCAGCAGGCGGCGCAGCAGACCGCGACCCAGCAGGCGGGTACGCAGCAGAGCGCGGCCGGCCCGCCGCCGAGCCTCTCGCGCGGCGGGACCGCACCCCGGAACGCGGCACCCCAGGGGCGATACACCACGGGTACGGGAAGCGGGTCACCCCCGGCGGGGGCTCCCGGTGCGGCCCCCGGAGGTGCGCCCGGAACCGGTGGGTTCCCGGCCGGCCCGGCCGTGCCGTTTCCCCCGGTGCCCGGCCCGGTCGGCCACCCCGGCCGGCCCGTGCCCGGCATGCCGGGGGGCTCCGGCGGCCAGCCCGGCCAGCCCGTGCCCGAGACGCCGGGTAGCCCGGGCGGCCAGCCGGGCCGGCCCATGCCGGGAACGCCGGGCGACCCGGGCGGTCAGGCGGGCCGGCCCACCCCCGGCAACCCGGCCCTGCCCACGATCCCCGGACCACCCACCACCGCGGCCCCGCCACCCCCGGGTACCCCGCCGCCCGTGATCCCCGGCATGCCGCCGGCGGTCGTCCCCGGCACCACGATCCCCGCCCCGCACATCCCCGGCCCGCCCGTCAACGCCCCCGCCTGCCCGTATCCGGGCGCTGACACCCGTACCCCCGCGGCGTCGTTGCCCTATGCCCCCGCCGGGGGCATGCCCGCGTGGGAAGCGGTCGTGCCGATCCGGGTAGGCCCGCAGAGCCGCCCCACCGCGGCCCGGGGCGTGCTGGTCGACGGCTTCCGCCCCGGCGAGGAGTCCGCGCTGCACGCGCTGCAGACCCGGCTCCGCGAGTCGCTTCAGCTGGTCGGTTCCGTCGACGAGGCCGTGCAGCTGCTGGACGAGCACCTGTTCACCGCCCGCCCGGAGCTGCGACCGCTCTTCCCGCCCAGCGCCGAGGTGCACAAGCAGCAGCTCCGGGACGCGCTCGGCTGGCTGGTCGACAACCTGGACAACCCGCAGGTACTGGCGGCCGGCTGCGGCCAGCTCGGCCCGGTGCTCCGCGAGTTCGGCGTGCAACGGCCGCACATAGACGCGTTCGGGATGGCCATGCTGGACGCGCTGCGCGCCAGCATGGCCGGTGCCTGGCGCCCGGAGCACGACGTGGCCTGGCGGTCCACCTGGAAGCTGGCCGCGCAGTGGCTGCAGCAGGGCGAGGAGGACGCCGGGTACGCGCCACTGACCTGGCTCGGCACCGTGGTCGCCCGGCAGGACTGGCGCGACGACCTGTCCATCCTGTGGATCCGTACCTACCTGCCGTACCCGCACCGGGCCGGGCAGCGCGCGGTGCTGGAGGCGGACGGCGGCACCGGCAGCTATCCGATCGGCAACCCACCCACGCCGGACCACACCATCGAGGTGCACGTGGAGGCGCGGCCGGCCGATTACACCGGCACCGCGCTGCTGCGCGAGGCCGAGCCGGGGGAGCGGGTCCGGCTGCACCCGGCCGTGGAGCACCTGCCGGTCGACCGCGCGTCCGGCCGGGACCTGCTGCTGATCGCTGAGGGCACCGGCGTCGCCACCATGAAGGCGCTGCTGACCGAGGTCGCGTGGCGGCGGCAGCGCCGGGCCGTGCGGCTGTTCGTGGGCGTGCGCACGGTTGCGGAGATCTACGACCTGGAGCCGCTGCGTGCGATCGCGGCCGAGTGCCTGGACGCGCAGGTGCAGGTGGTGGTCGCCGCCGGCCCGCAGGGCCGGTTCCTCGGCGGCAGCCTGGCGCACGTGGTGGCCGGTGCCGCCGACTGGGCGGACTGGGACGTCTACGTGGACGGCCCACCCGCGCTGGTCGCCGCGCTGTCCGGCGTATTCGAGCGGCTCTACTCGCCGACGCGCGGGTAGCTGTCCGGCACGAACGCGGGCCCGCCGGGCGTGAACACGCTCGAGTGCGACGCGGTCTGCCACGCGGCGGCCGGCACCGCGTCCGCCAGCGCCTTCACCACCGGCTCGTCCTGCCACTCCGGGCTCTTCCGCAGCAGGTCGAGCGCGACCGTGCACTCCTCGACCTCGCCGACGCACTCCCACGGCTTGTGCGCGTCCACGCCGAGCAACTCCAGGAAGCCCGGGATCTGTGCCTCGTCGGCCAGCAGGTCGGTGCCGAAGATGCGGCGCAGCCGGTCGCGGCTCATCGACGGCGCCATCGCCAGGAACACGAACCGGCACTTCGGACAGTCGCCGCACCACCGCGCGGTCGCGCCGTGCAGCAGGAACGCCCGGTTGCAGCTGGTCACCACGTCGTCGTAGCGGTCGGTCTCTGCGTACAGCCGGGCGATGTGCAGCTCGGAGAGCCGGCGCAGCAGCGAGAAGTACGCGTTGGTCAGCCCGGCGTGCTCGGCCAGCGCGTCGCGCAGCAGCCCTTCGGCCTCCACGCCCTTGGACCATTGGTGGTTGATCTCCACGCCGTGCCAGACCAGGTTCGGATCGGACGCGGACCGCTCGTTCGACATCACCACCGGGCCCAGCCCGTTGAACGCGGCCGTGGCCACCGCGATCAGCGAGTTCACGGCCGTGACCGGCACGTGCCCGTTCAGCGCGCCCGCCTTGTTCACCTCGAACAGCAGCGGGTCGATCTTTCTCCGGGCGGCCCGTGCCTCGAGCCCGGAGGCCGCGTTGACCGCCTTGATCACACCGTTCGGGTTGACCGAGAACGGCACCGGCTCCCGCCCGGCGGCGCGCAGCGCTTCGAGCGTGACGATCGAGTCCTTGCCGCCGCCGACCGCGGACAGCGGCCGCAGATCAAGATCAAGGGCATGCGCCGGTACGGGCTCGGGCACGCCGTCCGGCGACGTGATCGCCACGGTCAGCACGTGCGGCAGCCCGTTGCGATAGGCGAACTCGCCCATCCCCTTGGTGTAGACCGCGGCGGCGAACTCCCGGGCGCGGTCACCCAGCCGGTGCGGCAGCACGATCGCGGCCGGCGCCGCCACCTTGTAGTAGGAGACACCGGCCGCGATCAGCAGCAGCTCCAGCACCCGGTGCGTGCGCACCAGCGCGTCCGCACCCGGCGCGCGCTCCGGCACCGGCAGCGTCACGGTCTCGGTGAACCGCAGCGGCTCCACCCCCGGCCCGGTCAGCGCGTAGCGCAGCGCCACGACACCGGTCTCCACGTCGAGGTCGTACCCCTCGGCCGTGAACAGATCCCGGTCCCGGATCTCATCCGCGCTCAACGCCACCGATTCAGCCCTTCGCTGTGCCTCCGGCCGTCCCCCGGCCGGCCGCAATGGTAGCCCCGCCCGCCCTCCCACGCTCACCAACGCCACCCGAGCCCTCACGCCACCGCCGAGCGCACCTCGCCGCCCGGCGGGTCGCGCGGCCGGGCGGGCGGCGCGTTTCGTGCTACTCGGCCGGACGCCCGCCGCGGGCGGGAAACCCTCGGCGGGTAGAAGCCCGCCGTGGGCTGGTACCTCGCCGTGGGCGGGAACCGGCCGCGGGTGGAAGCCCCGCCGAGCGGCGGTGGGCGGCTGCGGCGGGCTCCGGGGAAGGGGTCAGGACTGCTGGCGGGCGGCCTGGCGGGCGCGGTTGGCGTCGCGGCGCTCGGTGAAGCGGGTGGCCTGCTTGTCCAGGTTCTCCAGGAACTCGCCGAGCTCGTCGCGGGCCTTGGCGCCGTCGTCGGTGAGGCCGTCGGTCTCCAGCACCCTGAGCTTGCGCAGCACCGGCATCAGCACCTCGTCGTGGTGGATGCGCAGGTCGTAGATGCCGGCCATGGCGATCTGCACGGACTTGCGGGAGAAGTTCTCGATGGTGTGGCCGGGCATCTGGAACGAGCTGACCACGTCGGTGATCGCGCGCATCGCCAGGTTCGGGGAGAGCTTCAGCGACGCCTCGAGCAGGTTGCGGTAGAAGACCATGTGCAGGTTCTCGTCGGTGGCGATCCGGGCCAGCATGGCGTCGCAGACCGGGTCGCCGGAGAACTTGCCGGTGTTGCGGTGCGAGACGCGGGTGGCCAGCTCCTGGAACGACACGTACGCGATCGAGTGCAGGATGCTCTGGTCGTGCTCGTTCTCGAAGCCGACCGACATGTGCGACATGCGCAGCCGCTCCAGCTCGATCGGGTCGACCGCGCGCGTGGTCAGCAGGTAGTCGCGGATCGCGATGCCGTGCCGGCCCTCCTCCGCGGTCCACCGGTGCACCCAGTCACCCCAGGCCCGGTCGCGGCCGAACATGGACGCGATCGCGTGGTGGTAGCTGGGCAGGTTGTCCTCGGTGAGCAGGTTGACGATCAGCGAGGTGCGGGCGACCTCGGAGAGCTTGGACTGCTCCGGCTCCCAGGCGGTGCCGCCGAGCGGGCCGTCGAAGTTCGTGCCGTCGGACCACGGGACGTACTCGTGCGGGAACCACTCCTTGGCCAGGCCGATGTGCCGGTTCAGGTTGGTCTCCACCACGGGCTCAAGATCGAGCAGCAGTGCTCGCGTGGTTGCTTCGTCGACGGTCACAGGACCTCCAGAGGGGATGGCGAACCTACGGTTACGGTACCGTAGGTTCGCGGCTTCGACACCACCCGGGAAGCCGGAAAACCGGCCGGTAACCAGGACCGATGCCCTGCGGAAGATCAGCTGGCGGGCGCGATCACCGGCTGCGGCGCGGAGCCGCCCAGATACGCCGGCTGCCACCAGCGGTCCGCGTCGTCCTTCGGCTTGTCCGGGTACTCCCGCTGCGCCTTCTCGACCAGCACGGTCATCCGGCGGCGCAGCTCCGCGGTGGCGGCGTTCATGTCGTCCTTGCGGTTCACCTCCATCGGCTCGCCGACCAGGATCGTGATCGGCGTGTGCCGGCGGGTGAGCGTGCGCGGCCGGCCCTTGGTCCACAGCCGGTGCGTGCCCCAGAGTGCGACCGGGATCAGCGGCACGCCGGCGGACATGGCCAGCCGGGTCGCGCCGGACTTGACCTCCTTGACGGTGAACGAGCGGCTGATCGTCGCCTCCGGGAAGATGCCGACCACCTCGCCGCTCTTCAGCGCGGTGAGCGCGTCCCGGAACGACTGGATGCCGGAGTCGCGGTCGACCGGGATGTGCTTCATGCCGCGCATCAGCGGGCCGGAGATCCGGTGCTTGAAGACCTCCTGCTTGGCCATGAAACGGACCAGGCGCCGGGACGGGTGTGCGCCGAAACCGGCGAAGATGAAGTCGAGGTAGCCGATGTGGTTGCTGGCCAGCACCGCGCCACCCTCGCGGGGCACGTTGTCCGCGCCCTCGACCCGGATCTTGAGGTCCAGAACCTTGAACATCAGCTTCGACGCTGCGATGACGGGCGGGTACACCACTTCTGACATGGCGTAACGGTAGCCGCCCCGGCTGTGCGACGCCTCCTCTGTCCGGTGGGTGGGTGCTCACGCCGTACCCGGTGACCGATTTTGATCTCATTGGCGATGTGTCAGGTGACCGGTCCCGCTGGATGACAGCGTGCCAGTTGTCTTCGTGCCCGAGCGGTGGAAGCGTGCAGGTCATGGGCGATGACCTCCTGGCCCGCCACCGTGCGGTGCTGCCGTCGTGGGTGCCGATCTACTACCCGGACGATCCGATCGAGATCGTCTCCGGCTCCGGCCGCCGGGTCGTGGATCAGGCCGGCCGCGGCTACCTGGACTTCTTCGGCGGCGTGCTGACCAACATGATCGGGTACGACGTCGCGGAGGTCCGCGAGGCGGTGGAGCGCCAGCTGGCCACCGGCGTCGTGCACACCTCGACGCTATACCTCATCCGGCAGCAGGTGGAGCTGGCGGAGAAGATCGCCCGCGTCTCCGGCATCCCGGACGCGCGCGTGTTCTTCACCAACTCCGGCTCGGAGGCGAACGAGACCGCGCTGCTGATGGCCTCGAACCTGCGCCGCTCCCACCAGATCCTGGCGATCCGGAACAGCTATCACGGGCGCACGCTCGCCACCATGGGCGTCACCGGGCACCGCGGCTGGTCGGCCAGCTCGCTCAACCCGCTGAGCGTCTCCTGGCTGCACTCCGGCGACCGGGTGCGCGGTCTGCTGGCGGGGCTGTCCGATTCCGATCACATCGACGCGGCGGTCGAGGACCTGCGCGAGGTGCTCGCCACGCAGACAGCGGGTGACGTGGCCGCGTTGATCGCGGAGCCGATCCAGGGCGTCGGCGGCTTCGTGCACGCGCCGGACGGCACGCTCGGCGCGCTGAAGAAGGTGCTGGACGAGACCGGCATCCTGCTCATCTCCGACGAGGTGCAGACCGGCTGGGGCCGTACCGGTGAGCACTTCTGGGGTTACCAGGCGCACGGTGTGGTGCCCGACCTGCTCACCTTCGCGAAGGGCATCGGCAACGGGTTCGCGCTGGCCGGTGTGGTCGGCCGCGCCGAGGTGATCAACGCGGTGCCGGCGGTCAGCTTCTCCACGTTCGGCGGCAACCCGATCTCCACGGCGGCCGGCAATGCGGTCCTCGACTACCTGCTCGACCACGACCTGCAAGCGAACGCGGCCCGCACCGGCGCGATCCTGCTCGACGGCCTCCGCGCCGCGCAACCCAGGTTCAAGATCCTGGCCGAGGTACGCGGACGCGGGCTGATGATCGGCCTGGAGTTCGTCCGGCCCGGCACGCGCGAGCCGGACGCGCCCGCGACCGTCCGGGTCTTCGACGAGTGCCGCCGCAACGGGCTGCTGGTCGGCAAGGGCGGCCTCTACAACAACGTGCTCCGGATGGGCCCGCCGCTCACGCTCACCGAGGACGAGGCCCGCGAAGGACTCGGGATCCTGGTGAACGCGATCGCGACGGTCGACGCGGAGGCGGTGATCCGATGATCTCCCATTTCGTGGGCGGCAAGCGCTGGGAAGGCGCCTCCACCCGTACCGGCGACGTCTTCGACCCGGCGACCGGCACGGTCGCCGACCGGGTCCTCCTCGCCTCCGCCGCTGATGTCGATCAGGCGGTCGGTGTGGCCGCGGCCGCCGCGACGAGCTGGAAGGACGCGTCGCTGACGAAGCGGTCCGCCGTGCTGTTCGCGTTCCGGGAGATCGTGAACGCGCGCCGGGACGAACTGGCCGCCGTGATCACCGCGCAGCACGGCAAGGTGCTCTCCGACGCGGCCGGTGAGGTGCAGCGCGGCATCGAGGTGATCGAGTACGCGTGCGGTATCCCCACGCTGCTGCGCGCCGGCTTCAGCGAGAACGTCTCCACCGGCGTCGACTCGTACGCGATCCGCCAGCCGCTCGGCGTGGTCGCGGTCATCTCGCCGTTCAACTTCCCGGCGATGGTGCCGCTCTGGTTCGTGCCGATCGCGATCGCGGCCGGCAACGCGGTCGTGCTCAAGCCGTCCGAGAAGGACCCGGGCGCGGCCGTGCTGATGGCCGAGTGGTTCGCCGAGGCCGGCCTGCCGGACGGCGTCCTCAACGTGGTGCACGGCGACCGGGAGGCGGTCGACGCGCTGCTCGACCACCCCACGGTCAAGGCGATCTCGTTCGTCGGATCAACCCCGATCGCACGGTACGTGTACGAGCGCGGCACCGCGAACGGCAAGCGGGTGCAGGCGCTCGGCGGCGCGAAGAACCACATGGTGGTGCTCCCGGACGCGGACCTGGACCTGGCCGCGGACGCCGCGGTGAACGCCGGTTTCGGCTCGGCCGGTGAGCGCTGCATGGCGATCTCCGTGGTGGTGGCCGTCGACCCGGTCGGCGACTCACTGGTCGCCGGGATCGCCTCCCGGATGTCCGGCATCCGCACCGGCGACGGACGGCGCAACTGCGACATGGGCCCGCTCGTCACCGGCGCGCACCGCGACCGGGTGGCCTCCTACGTCGCGGCGGGCGTCGAGGCCGGCGCGACCGCGGTGGTGGACGGCCGCGACCCGATGGTGGACGGCGAGGCCGGCGGCTTCTGGCTCGGCCCGACGCTCTTCGACCACGTCACGCCGGACATGTCGATCTACACGGACGAGATCTTCGGCCCGGTACTGTGCGTGGTCCGGGTCCCGTCGTACGACGAGGCGCTGAAGCTCGTCAACGACTCGCCGTACGGCAACGGCACCGCGATCTTCACGAACGACGGCGGCGCGGCCCGGCGCTTCCAGCACGAGGTCGAGGCCGGCATGGTCGGCGTGAACGTGCCGATCCCGGTGCCGATGGCGTACTACTCGTTCGGCGGCTGGAAGGCCTCGCTGTTCGGCGACACGCACGCGCACGGGCTGGAGGGCGTGCACTTCTTCACCCGCGGCAAGGTCGTCACCAGCCGCTGGCTCGACCCGTCGCACGGCGGCCTCAACCTGGGCTTCCCCACCCAGACCTGACGCTGGCCGAGCCCTCCCTGACACGATCCGCCCGGGTCGTGTCAGGGATCTGTGCCCGCGCTGTCAGCGGCGTCCCGGAGTCTTCGGTGAGCAACACCGCCAAGACGACCCGAGGGGTGACCATGACCGCCGCATTCCAGGCCGAGGGCCTGGTGAAACGCTACGGAGAGACGACCGCGCTGGACGGCGTCGACCTGATCGGCAAGCCGGGCACCGTGCTCGGCGTGCTCGGGCCGAACGGCGCCGGCAAGACGACGGCGGTCCGGATCCTGGCCACGCTGCTCCGCCCGGACGGCGGCCGCGCCACCGTCGGTGGCTTCGACGTGGTCAAGGACGCGGTGAAGGTGCGCCGCCTGATCGGGCTCACCGGTCAGTACGCGTCCGTCGACGAGGACCTGACCGGCCTGCAGAACCTGCAGCTGATCGCGGCGCTGCTCGACTACGGTGCCGCCGAGGGGAAGGCCCGCGCGGTCGAGCTGCTGGCGCAGTTCGACCTGACCGGCGCCGGAGGACGGCCGGTCAAGACGTACTCCGGCGGCATGCGCCGCCGCCTCGACCTGGCCGCGAGCCTGGTCGGCCGGCCGGACGTGATCTACTTGGACGAGCCCACCACCGGCCTCGACCCGGCCAAGCGCGACGACGTCTGGGCGATGGTCCGCCGGCTGGTCACCGAGGGCGTGACCGTGCTGCTCACCACGCAGTACCTTGAGGAGGCGGACGCGCTCGCGGACGAGATCTCCGTGATCGATCACGGCAGGGTGATCGCGCACGGCACGCCCGCGCAGCTCAAGCACATCGTGGGCGGACAGACCGTGGTGGTCCGGCCGCTCGACCCGGAGCACGTGCCCGCGGTCGCGGACATCCTGCACGGCATCGCGGGTGTGACGCCGGAGTCGCCCAGCCGCGGCGTGCTCACCGTGCCGGTCGACGGCGACGCCGCGCTCGGCCACGTGGTCCGGCAACTGGAGTCCGCCGGCATCCCGGTGCTGGAACTGGCACTGCGCCTGCCCAGCCTGGACGAGGTCTTCTTCAGCCTGACCGGCCGGCACGAGCTCGCGGAGGTGGCGGCGTGAGCACCTCCACCCTGGTCGGCGCGCCCGCGGTACCGGCCCGGCCCCAGCCGCGCCCGTTCGGCCTGGCCCGGCACAGCCTGCAACTGGCGCGGCGCAGCCTGCTGAAGACGCTCCGCACGCCCGAGCAACTGCTGGACGTCACGCTGCAGCCGATCCTGTTCGTCGTCATCTTCGTCTACCTGCTGGGCGGCGCGATCGCCGGATCCACGCACGACTACCTGCAGTTCCTGCTGCCGGCGATCATGGTGCAGACGATCATGTTCGCGTCCACGGTGACCGGCACGAACCTCAACACCGACATCGAGAAGGGCGTCTTCGACCGCTTCCGCAGCCTCCCGATCGCCCGGTCCGCGCCGCTGGTCGGCTCCGTGCTCGGCGACCTGATCCGCTTCGTGGTCGCGATCGTGGTCCTGCTGGCCTTCGGCTACGCGATCGGCTTCCGGATCGGCACCGACCCGCTCCAGCTGCTCGCCGCCGCGCTCGTCACCATGACCTTCGGGTTCTGCCTGAGCTGGGTCTCGGTGCTGATCGGCATGCTCGTCCGGTCGCCCGGCGCGGTCCAGGGCCTCGGCTTCCTGGTCATGTTCCCGCTGACCTTCGGCACCAACATGATGGTCCCCACCGACACGCTCCCCGGCTGGCTGCAGGCCTGGGTCAAGATCAACCCTGCCACCCACGCGATGGAGGCCGCCCGCGCCCTGATGCTCGGCACGCCCGACGCCACCGCCCCGGTTCTCAAGACCCTGGCCTGGTCCTTCGCGCTTCTGATCGTCTTCGCTCCGCTCGCGGTCCGCGCCTACCGCCGCCGCACCTGACGTCCCACTCGCACACCACATCCGCCGAAGCGGGAGACAGCACCTGTCTCCCGCTTCGGCGTGGTCTGCGCCGAGGGGAGCCGCTACGCCCCGGGGATGAGGGCGGGCTGCTCCCGTCGGGGGAGCCGGGCGCGGTGCCGGGGTGAGACAGTGGCCTGGTGCGGGTGGGGATTCTGGGGTCGCTGGAGGTGGCCGCCGACGGGGTGGCCGTCGAGGTGGCCGGTGGGCGGCTGCGCGCGCTGCTGATCAGGCTGGCGCTGGACCCGGGGCGGGCGGTGTCGGTCGGGACGCTGGCGGACGCGCTGTGGGGGGACGAGACGCCGGGCGATCCGGTCGGGGCGGTGCAGCAGCTGGTGTCGCGGCTGCGGCGGGCGCTGCCGGACGGCGGCGTGTTGCGCTCGACGCCGGCTGGGTACGTGCTGGAGCTCCCGGCCGACGCGGTGGACGCGGTGCGGTTCGAGCGGCTGGTCGCGGAGGGGCGGCGGGAGCTGCGCGCCGGACGGGCGGCGGAGGCCGGTGCGGTGCTGCGGGAGGCGCTGCGGCTGTGGCGCGGTGCCGCGCTCGCGGACGCGGCGGACGCGCCCTACGCGCAGGGTGCGGCGGCCCGGCTGGAGGAGCTGCGGCTGGCGGCCGCGGAGGACCGGGCCGAGGCGGAACTGACCGCGGCCGGTGACACGGGCGTGCCGGCCGAGCTGATCGCGGAACTGGGCGAGCTGGAGGCCGCGCACCCGCTGCGGGAGCGGATCCACGCGCTGCGCATGCGTGCGCTGATCGCGGACGGCCGGGTCGCGGAGGCGCTCACCGGCTACGCGGAGCTGCGCGAACGGCTCGCCGGCACGCTGGGCGTGGACCCGTCGCCGGAGGTGCAGGCGGTGCACCTGGCGGCGCTGCGTCAGCGGCCGGAGCCGGCCGGCACGCCGGTGGCCGGGACGAACCTGCGCGCGCCGATCACCAGCTTCGTCGGCCGGGGGGCCGAGCGCGCGCTGCTGATCAAGCAGCTGACCGAGGGACGCCTGGTCACGCTGGTCGGCCCCGGCGGCGCCGGCAAGACCCGGCTGGCCACCACGGTCGCCCACGAGATCCACGCCGGAACCGGCGCCACCACGCCGGCACTCACCGCCGTGGCCGCCGCGCGGCCGGCCGCGGCCGGCGACGGGCGCGCACGGGAGGGCGGCGGCGGGCGAGCCGGTGACGGGCGCGACGGGCACCCGGGGACCGCGGTCGCACCGCGGGAGCCCGCGCGGGATCAGCGGCCGGAGGACGGCGGCCCGCGGGGCGGGGTCTGGCTGGTGGAGCTGGCGCCGGTGGCCGCGGACGGGGACGTGGCGCAGGCCGCGCTCGGGGCGCTGCAGAAGCTGCGGGTGGCCTCGTTCGGTGCGGCGCGGGCGCCCGGCGGCACGGTCGACCGGCTGGTGGAGCTGCTGGCGCCGCACGACGCGGTGCTGGTGCTGGACAACTGCGAGCATGTGGTGGCCGGCGCGGCCCGGCTGGCGGACGAGCTGCTCGGCAGCTGCCCGCGACTGCGGATCATCGCGACCAGCCGGGAGCGCCTCGGGATCGCCGGGGAGGCGCTCTGTCCCGTACCCCCGCTGGATCCTCCGCCGTGGGCGGGCGTGACCGCGGCGGAGGCGCTCGGCTGGGCGTCGGTGCGGCTGTTCCGGGACCGGGCGGTCGCGGTGCGGCCGGACTTCGCGGTGGACGCCACGACCGTGGACGCGGTGGTCGAGGTGTGCCGCCGGCTGGACGGGATGCCGCTGGCGATCGAGCTGGCCGCGGCGCGGCTGCGGGCGCTGCCGATCCAGGAGGTGGTGCGGCGGCTGGACGACCGGTTCGCGCTGCTGACCGGCGGCAGCCGCACCGCGCTGCCCCGGCACCGCACGCTGCGCGCGGTGGTCTCCTGGAGCTGGGACCTGCTGGACGAGACCGAGGCGCTGCTCGCGGCGCGGCTGGCCGTGTTCCCGGGCGCGTTCACGCTGGCCGACGCGGAGGCGGTCGGCGACGTGCCGGGTGAGGTGCTGCTGTCGCTGGTCGACCGGTCGCTGGTGCAGACCGCGTCGGCGGCGGACGCGGCCGAGCCGCGCTACCGGATGCTGGACACCATCGCGGCGTACGCGGCGGAGCGCCTGGACGCGTCCGGCGGGACGCACGCCACCCGGGTCGTGCACGCGCGGCACTTCCTGGCGCTGGCCGAGGAGGCCGAGCCGCACCTGCGCCGTGCCGCGCAGCTGGAGTGGCTGGCCAGGCTGGACGGCGCGCACGACGACCTGATCGCGGCGCTGCGCTTCGCGGCGGAGATCAAAGACCAGGACACGACGGTACGGCTGACCGCGGCGCTCGGCATGTACTGGATCATCACCGGCAAGCAGGCCGAGGCGCTGGAGTGGTGCGAGCTGGCGAGCGCGCTGCCCGGTCCGGCACCGGCCGGTGCGCGCCTGATCGTGCTGGTCGGCCGCCTGATGCCACGGTTCACCGAGATCGACCAGCGGGCCGGGGTGGCCGAGATCCGCGCCCGGCTGGACGCGCTCGGCGACGCGGAGCGGCGGCATCCGTTCTTCGCGTTGATCGAGGCCGCCCTGCCGATCTTCGCGGAGGACATGCCGGCCGCGCTGGCCGTGATCGAGCGACACCTGGCCGGGCCGGACCCGTGGCTGCGCGCCATGATGCACCTGATCCGGTCGCACGTGCGGGAGAACGACGGCGACCCGGCCGGCCGCCGCCACGAGCTGGAGACCGCGGCCGGGATCTTCCGTGATCTGGGCGAGCGGATGGGGCTCGCGATGACGCTGACCGAGCTGTCCGAGGCGCTGGCGTTCGGCGGTGAGTTCGACGCGGCGCTGGCCGTGCTGGACGAGTCGATCACGCTGCTGCGCACGCTGAACGTGACCGACGACGTGGCGCACCAGCGCATCTGGCGCGCGCTGATCGCGGCCCGGCAGGGCGGCCCGGAGCACGCGCGGGCCGAGTTCGAGGCGGTGCTGGCCGAGTGCGACCTGTCCGGCTCGCTGCGGGCGCAGTCGTTCGCGTACGTGACGTTCGGCAGCGCGTTCGCCGCGCTCGGCGACCTGGACCGGGCCGAGTCGCAGCTGCTGCGGTCGCGCGCGCTGATGGCCGTGGCCCGGACCGCGCCGCCGCAGGTCGACGTGCTGATCGACTGCGGGCTGGCGGTGATCGCGGCGGAGCGCGGTGACGCGGCTGCGGCCGCGGCGCTGATCCCGGGCGCGGTGGCGGCCGGGCTGCGCACCGCGGACGTGCCGGTGGTGGCCCGGACGGCGGTGGCGCTGGCGTTCGTGCGCCGCGCGGAGGGCCGCCCGGCCGAGGCGGCGGAGCTGCTGGGCGCGGCCGAGTCGATCCGGGGCGGCCCGGACCGGCTGAGCCTGGACCACGCGGTGCTCACCGAGCGCCTGACCGCGGAGCTGGGCGCGGACGTGTTCGCGGACGCGCGGGCGCGCGGCCGGTCGCTGTCCCGGGAGGCCGCGATCGCGCTGCTGCCGGACTGAGGACGCGTGGTGACAGGCGGCACAGCGGTAAGTGCCCCCGGGCGGTTCGCCGAGTACAAGTGATGAGGTGGAGACTGGAGCCGGGTGTCAGACACGGCAGGACGGAGATCGCGGCGATGGATAGGCGTACCGACGTCATCGAGGACCTGATGGCAAGGTTCCCGCACATCCCGAAAGAGGCCGTCATCAAGGAGGACCTGCTCCGCGGCGGCGTCGCCTTCGACGGCTCGATGCTGACGGACGGCGACGAGGGCGAGGTCAAGCCGAAGTCGTACTTCATCTTCTCGTTCGACCACCGCACGCTGCCGGAGCTGGGCGAGGCCGCGCTGCGCCGCCCGCCGGAGGAGATCATCCTGACCGGCGGGCCGTACGACCTGCGCCGCACCGTGGTCTCGGTCCGGGTCAACCCGGCGTCGCCGTACAAGATCGCGGCGGACGAGGAGGGGCGCGCGAAACTGTTCCTGGACGGCCGCGCGATCTCCGACGTGGGCCTGCCGCCGATGCCGGACTATTACCGGCACACGCTGCGGAACGGTAAGTCGGTGATGGAGGTGGCACCCACGATTCAGTGGGGTTACCTCATCTACCTGACCGTTTTCCGGGTCTGCCAGTATTTCGGCGCCAAGGAAGAATGCCAGTACTGCGACATCAACCACAACTGGCGTCAGCACAAGGCGGCCGGCCGGCCGTACACCGGGGTGAAGCCGGTGCAGGAGGTGCTGGAAGCGCTCGACATCATCGACAAGTACGACACGCTGGGCGCCTCCAAGGCCTACACGCTGACCGGTGGCTCGGTCACGTCCAAGGTGGACGGGCTGGCCGAGGCGGACTTCTACGGCCGGTACGCGAAGGCGATCGAGGAGCGGTTCCCCGGCCGCTGGATCGGCAAGGTGGTCGCGCAGGCGCTTCCGAAGGCGGACGTGCAGCGTTTCTACGACTACGGCGTGCGCATTTACCACCCTAATTACGAGGTGTGGGACAAGCGCTTGTTCGAGCTCTACTGCCCGGGCAAGGAGCGTTATGTCGGCCGTGAGGAATGGCACCGCCGGATCCTCGACTCGGCGGAGATCTTCGGCCCGCGGAACGTGATCCCGAACTTCGTGGCCGGCATCGAGATGGCCGCGCCCGGCGGTTTCCGGGACGTCGAGCAGGCGATCGACTCGACCGGTGAGGGCCTGCAGTACTTCATGTCCCGGGGCATCCTGCCGCGCTTCACCACCTGGTGCCCGGAGCCGACCACGCCGCTGGGCCAGATGAACCCGGAGGGCGCGCCGCTGGAGTACCACATCCGGCTGCTCGACCGGTACCGCGCGACGATGGACGCGAACGGCATCCTGCCGCCGCCCGGCTACGGCCCGCCCGGCGCCGGCAACGCGGTCTTCTCGGTGAGTTCGTTCATGGACACGCTCCCGGCGGACACCGCGATCGCGGAGGAGACGCCCGCGACGGTGTGATTCCGGCACAGCGGCGAAAAGCCGGCAACCCAGGACGGGTTGCCGGCTTTTTCGTGTGCGTGTTCCGGTAAGACGGATTTTCAGGGACCGGGGCGACGGATCGCGAGTGACCAGGCCAGGGTTGCCGGCCGTACCCTCATGGATTTCGATCTTGTTAAGTCTCGCGGCGGCATGCTGACGCCCAGTGATCAGAGCGTGAGCAGCGTTTATGCAGCTTGCTGCATGTCTTTAGGGTCCTGTTAGCACGGCGGTGTGAACGTACGGTGACCGCGGTTGAGGTAACGGTTTGAAAACTTCAACCGAAGTCTTGACACAAGGGGGGCGTCAGTAAGAAGTTTTACCACCAAACAGTAAACATTCTTTTCGGAGGAGCGTTAATGACGGAGGTGGACACCACCGCGGTCCCTGCGGTGACGGATGCCTCCGCGCGGGAGGGCGGCGTCCTGGTGCGCGTGCGCTCGCGGCTGCCGGAGTTCACCGGCGCGCTGCAGCGGGTCGCGGAACAGGTGCTGGCCGACCCCGCCGTCGCGGCCCGGTCCACGATCGTGGAGCTGGCCGAGCGCAGCGGCACCTCTCCGGCGACGATCACCCGGTTCTGCCGGGCCCTCGGCTTCGAGGGCTACGCGGACCTGCGGCTGGACATCGCGGCCGAGACCGGCCGGGCCCGCGCGGCGGGCTGGACGGTCGACATCGGGCGCGAGATCCAGCCGGGCGACCCCCTCGGGCGCGTGCTCGACCAGCTGATGGCCGCGGACACCCGGGCCATGCAGGACACGGCCGCGCTGCTCGACCTGGCCGAGGTGGAGCGCGCGGCGGCCGCGATCGCCACCGCGAACCGGGTCAACATCTTCGGCGCCAGCGGCAGCGCGCTGGTCGGCGAGGAGTTCCAGTTCAGCCTGCACCGCATCGGCGTGCCGGCCTGGGCCTGGACCGACGTGCACAACGGGCTGGCGAGCGCCGCGCTGATGCGGGACGGCGACGTCGCGCTGGGCATCTCGCACAGCGGTCAGACCCGCGAGACGATCGAGATGCTGGCCGAGGCCGGCAGTCACGGTGCGACCACCGTGGCCCTGACCAGTTTCCCGCGCGCACCACTGGCGGAGCTGGCCGACATAGTCCTGCTGACCGCGACGCAGGCCACCACGTTCCGGCCGGACGCGCTCTCCGCGCGGCACCCGCAACTGGTCGTGCTGGACCTGCTCTACATCGCGGTCGCGCAGCGGACCACCGAACGTTCCCACGCGGCCTTTCAGCGCACCGCCCGGGCAGTCGACGGGCACAAGGGCCGCAAAGAGTAAAAATCCTCCGCCCCAGGTATGTAGTTCGTCATCAAGGAGCTGCGACACCATGTCTGACAACGACCTCACCCGCCGGACACTGCTCCGCCGGACCGCGGCCGCGGGCCTGATGGCCACTCCGGCCATGGGCCTCCTCTCCGCCTGCGTCACCGGTGGTGGCGAGGACGAGCCGGCCAACCAGGCGGAAGGCGAGAAGAACGCGGAGAACCCGCTCGGCGTGGACGGCAACGCCCCGCTCGAGGTGGTCATCTTCAACGGCGGGTACGGCGAGAAGTACGCCACCGACGTGCACGAGCCGCTGTACAAGGCGAAGTTCCCGAACGCGCAGATCAAGCACTCCGCCACCCAGGAGATCGCGACCACGCTGCAGCCGCGGTTCGCCGGTGGCACCCCGCCGGACTTCGTGAACAACTCCGGCACCAAGTACATGGACTTCGGCACGCTGATCCAGGACGGCCAGCTGCAGGACCTGACCGAGCTGTTCGCGGCGCCGTCCGTGGACGACGCGGCCAAGAAGGTCTCGGACACGCTGGTCGCCGGCACCGTCGAGTCGGGCACGTACAACGGCAAGCCGTACGTGCTGAACTACGTCTTCACCGTCTACGGCCTGTGGTACTCGGAGAAGCTGTTCAAGGACAAGGGCTGGACCGTCCCGGCCACCTGGACGGACTTCACCAAGCTGCTCGACACGATCAAGGCCGCGGGCATCACGCCGTACGCGTACGCCGGCAAGAACGCGCCGTACTACCAGTACCTGGTGATCCTCACCTCGGCCGCCAAGATCGGTGGGCCGGACATCCTGAAGAACATCGACAACCTGGCCGACGGCGCCTGGACCGCCCCCGCGGTCAAGACCGCCGCGCAGCAGTGGGCCGAGATCGGTGCGAAGTACATGGACAAGGCCGACGAGGGCCTGATCCACACCGAGGTGCAGCTCAAGCAGAACCAGGGCAAGGTCGCGTTCTACCCGTCCGGTTCGTGGCTGGAGGCCGAGCAGTCCGCCTCCACGCCGGAGGGCTTCAACTACGCGGTCATGCCGGTCCCGGCCGCCGACGGCGCCACGCTGCCGACCGGGCTGTACGCGACCGCGGGTGAGCCGTACTTCGTCTCCGCCAAGGGTGCGAACCCGCGCGGCGGTATGGAGTACATGCGGCAGATGCTGTCGTCGAAGGGCGCGAAGGGCTTCATCGAGCTGAACAAGTCGCTGACCGCGGTGGCCGGTGCGGAGGAGGGCATCCAGCTCTCGCCCGGTCTGACCAGTGCGTCCGCGGTGCTGAAGGCGGCCGGTCCCGGCGTCTTCTCGTACCGCTTCGACAGCTGGTACAAGGAGCTCGACACCGAGCTGCGCACCGCCACGAACGCGCTGATGTTCGGCCGGGAGAACGCGGACCAGTTCTGCGAGCGGATGCAGAAGAAGGCCGACGCGATCAAGGCCGACTCGTCGATCACGAAGTTCACTCGCTGATGTTCGCCGGGCGGGGCGTCTCACCAGGGCGTCCCGCCCATCTTTCCTGAGGATCTGGTCCACATGCGGCACGGCAAGTACCCGTTCGTCATCGGGTTCCTCGCGGCCCCCGTGACGATCTACGTCGTCTTCGTCATCGCGCCGTACGCGCAGGCGTTCTACATGGCGTTGACGAACTGGCGAGGGCTGTCTCCCGGTCAGTTCATCGGCCTGGAGAACTTCACACGGCTGTTCCAGGACGACGTGTTCTGGAAGGCGTTGCAGCACCACGGGATCCTGCTGCTCGCCCTGCCGCTGGTCACGATCATCATCGCGCTCTTCCTGGCGTTCATGCTCAACGTCGGCGGCGGCTCCAAGCAGGGCATCATGACCGGCGTCTGGGGCTCCAAGTTCTACCGCGTCGTCTTCTTCCTCCCACAGGTGCTGGCGGTCGCGATCCTGGGTGTGCTGTTCCAGTCGGTCTACCGCCCGGACGGCTCCGGCATGATCAACAGCCTGGTCACCAAGATCGGTCTGGAGCCGATCGGCTTCCTGATCAACCCGGACCTCGCGCTCTGGTCGATCATCGCGGTGCTGGTCTGGCAGGCCGTCGGCTTCTACGTCGTGCTCTTCTCGGCCGGCATGTCCAACATCCCGAAGGACATCTACGAGGCCGCGATGCTGGACGGCGCCACCCGGATGAGCATGTTCTTCCGGGTCACGCTGCCGCTGCTCTGGGACACGCTCCAGGTCGCCTGGGTCTACCTGGGCATCGCCGCGTTCGACGCGTTCGCCATCGTCCAGACGCTCACCGTCGACCAGGGCGGCCCGGACGGCTCCACCACCGTGATCGGCATGGAGATCTACCGCAACGCGTTCACCTACTCCAAGTACGGCTACGCGTCCGCGATGGGCGTGGCGCTCTTCTTCCTGACCATCACGTTCGCCGCGCTCAGCCTCCGGGTCAGCCGGCGTGAATCCGTCGAGATGTGAGGCGGCCATGTCAGTCGATCTCGAAAAGCCGCCGGTGAAGTCCGCCGCCCCCTCCCCGGAGAAGACCCGGCGCGAGGTCAACGTGCTGGCCGGCTTCGGCCACCTGTTCCTCGCGGTCTGGGCGCTGCTCATCATCGCGCCACTGATCTGGACGTTCCTCGCCTCGTTCAAGACCAACGAGGAGATCTTCGGCGACGCCTGGACCATGCCCGGCGCACTCCGCCTCGACAACTGGGCCCGCGCCTGGTCCGAGGCACACGTCGGCCAGTACTTCCTGAACAGCGTGTTCGTCGTCGGCCTGAGCACCGCCGGTACGATGCTGCTCGGCGCGATGGCCGCCTACGTGCTCGCCCGCTACAGCTTCTGGGGCAACCGGGCCATCTACTACCTGTTCGTCAGCGGCCTGGCCTTCCCGGTCTTCCTGGCGCTGGTGCCGCTGTTCTTCGTGGTCCGCAACCTGGGCCTGCTCAACTCGTACGTCGGCCTCGTCCTGGTCTACATCGCGTACTCGCTGCCGTTCACCGTGTTCTTCCTGGCCGCGTTCTTCAAGTCGCTGCCGAACTCGGTCGCCGAGGCCGCCGTCATGGACGGCGCATCACACACCCGCCTGTTCTTCCAGGTGATGATGCCGATGGCGCGATCCGGCCTGATCAGCATCACGATCTTCAACGTGATCGGCCAGTGGAACCAGTACCTGCTGCCGCTGGCGCTCCTCCAGGGCGAGGGCGCCGAGGAGAAATGGGTGCTGACCCAGGGCATCGCGAACATCTCGACCAGCGCGGGCTTCGACGCGGACTGGGGCGGGCTCTTCGCGGCCCTCACGATGGCCATCCTGCCGATGATCGTCATCTACGCCATCTTCCAGCGTCAGATCCAGTCGGGGTTGACGTCGGGGGCGGTCAAGTAAGCGGGTTGTTCCGTTCTGCGGGGACGGCCTCTCGGCCGTCCCCGTTCCTTGTTGCAGTTCGTTTCCGGCTTCCGGCGTGGGTGCTTCGGGCGTGCTCCCGCGGGCAAACCTCCGGCGTCCCTCCGACTCCGCTGGCTCCGCTCCGGCCCGCCGTCCGGAGCCGGTCGCGTCGTGGGTAACCCCAGAACCACGCGATTTCCGCCGTCAACTCGGCGAGGGGAAGTGTCGGTCGCTTCGCGCCCGGCATTTCGCTATATGGCGGCTTTCGCCATCCGGTGGTGTGGGTCAGAGCGCCTCCGGCGGGTCTCGGCACCGGGGGAAGGGCGAAGGTTCCGGGTCCCGCCGGCCCGGCCGTTCCTCATAGTCATACGGGTTTCGTCTCGTGTGCCTGACTGCCCCGTCCGCCGGCGCCCGGGCGAAGCCGGCCAGATCATCGGCCTTGTGTCGCTGGCGGACGCCGCACGCGGCCGGAAGCATCCGTCGGCGGCACAACCGATCTGATGGCCCGCCACGCGCTCCGGAACTCACGCGTCGCCGTGCATCACGAGCGACGCGATCTCCCGTACCCGGGCCGTGGTGATCCCGTCGCGCTGCTCGACAGCCAGCGGGTGGCCGGTCGGTTCGACCAGGACGTGCGGGCGTTCGCCGAGAACGCCGGTGTGCACCATGAGTTTCACGTTCAGCGTGCTGACCGGGTAGGCCGGGAGTTCGGTGGAGAGCCAGCCGAAGTAGGGCGGTTCCGCTTCCCGGCCCGCGGTCTCCCACATGTCGACCATGCGGGTGAAGTTGGGCCGGCTCAGCGTGGTCCAGACCCCCCATTCGAAATCGTCGGCGGCGTCGTGCACCGGGATGATCAGGCGAGCCCGTACGAAGTAGTGCTCAGCCTGGATCACGCACAGCTCCTCGTCCAGGACGCTGTGCTCGTCCGACTCGAAGTCCTCCCGCCAGTACGCGGGGGCCTCCGCGCCGTAGCTGAACGGAAGGCCGTCGTGGCGCCGGCCGCAGCGGCCGCACTCGAAACTCTGCTCGATCACGCGGCGACCCTATCCGGCTACGGTTTCGCGTCCGCGTAGCAGTCCACGACGGACGACTCGAGCGGGAAGCGAACCGGTGAGTCGCCGAAGAGCAGCCGGCCGGCCTGGTCCGCGGCGTGCTGGGCGGCGGTGGCGACCGCGGCCGCCTGGTCGGCGGGGCAGTGGATGATGACCTCGTCGTGCTGGAAGAAGACCAGCTGGGCGTCGGTGCCGGCCAGCGCGGTCCGCAGCGAGGCCAGCAGCACGAGCGCCCACTCGGCCGCGGTGGCCTGGATGACGAAGTTTCGGGTGAAGCGGCCGCGGGCCCTGGCATCGGGGCGGGCCCGCGGCATGTCGTCGTCGAGTGCGGCGCCGCCGCCGGTGTCGCCGGAGTCCGCGGTGAGCAGCGTGCCGTCCGCGGCGAACGAGGCGGACGGGGGCGGGCAGGTGCGGCCGAGCCAGGAGCGGACCAGGCCGCCCTGCTCGCCGGTGCGGGCGGCGGCCTCGACGTAGTCGAACGCGCGCGGGTAGCTGCGGCGCAGAACCGCTAGCGCCGGGATCGCGGCGCCGCCGGTCTGGCCGTACATGGCGCCGAGCAGTGCGATCTTGGCCTTGGCACGGTCGCCGCCGAACGAGTCCGTGGCGAGCGCGGCGTAGAGGTCACCGGCGGCACCGGCGGCGGCGAGCCGGGCGTCGCCGGAGACCGCGGCGAGCACGCGCGGCTCGAGCTGGCCCGCGTCCGCGACGACCAGCTTCCAGCCCGGGTCCGCGACCACCGCCCGCCGGACCACCTTGGGGATCTGCAGCGCGCCGCCGCCGCGGGTGGCCCAGCGCCCGGACACGACGCCGCCGGGCACGAACTCGGGGCGGAACCGGCCGTCCTGCACCCACGCGTCCCGCCAGGCCCAGCCGTGCGCGGTCCAGATCCGGTAGAGCTCCTTGTACTCCAGTAGGAACGGCACGGCGGGGTGGCGGACGTCGCGCAGCACCCAGCGGCGCGTGTTGGGCAGGTCGAAACCGGCCTTCGCGAACGCGCGCAGCAGCTCCGCGGGGGACTCGGGGTGCAGGCCACGCACGCCGAACGCGTCGTTGATCGCACCGGCCAGCTCGGCGAGCCGGCGCGGCGGCCCGCCGACCGGCGACGGCGGCCCGAGCAGCTCGATCAGCAGCCGGTCGTGCACGTCGGCCCGCCACGGCAGCCCGTCCCGCCCCATCTCGGCCGCGATCAGCGCACCGGCCGACTCGGCCGCGACCAACAGGCGGAACCGGCCGGGGTACGCGGTGCGCGCGATCCGGCCGGCCTGGTCCGCGTACACCTCGGTGACTGCGGTCAGCGGATCGGTGCCGATCTCGGCCGGCGGCGGCCCGGTGTCGAAGAGCGCGGCCTGCCCACCGCCGGGCGGCTCGGCCTGCCGGGGCGGCGGGTCGCGCGGCACCGGCCCACCGGACAGCCGGGCCCAGGCCGCGGCCAGCGCGCGCGGCTCACCCCAGCGCCCGTCGTAGCCGAGCAGCAGTGTCTCGGTCAGCTCCAGGTCGTGACAGCGGTCGACGCGGGCCCCGGCGCGCAGCAGCCCCGGATAGATGCCGTCGGTGCTCGCCCACAGCCAGCGCGGATGGTCACGCCGCTCCCACGCGGCGACAGCCGCGGCCAGGTCGGCCACCGGCGTGACCCGGCCCGCGGGCGCGCCGGAGACACGCAGCGGAGCGAGTCGCCCGCCGCGGTCCTCCCCCGGAACCGCCGCCACCAGCACACGCTCATTCTGCGCCCCGGGTGCGACAGAAAACCGTCGGTGGCCACCGCTATGGTCTGCGCGACTGGCCTTCCGGTAGCGCACGGGCTCGTCCCGGCCACCGCGGGACCGGTGCCCGCGGGAGCCGGCGGGCCGCACCACGCCGGAAGCGGGAAAATCCGCTTCGGGGCTCTTGTGGTGTCAGACGCGGCGCAGGACGGAGACGACCTTGCCGAGGACGGTGGCGTGGTCGCCGTCGATCGGCTGGTAGGCCGGGTTGCGGGGTTCGAGGAGCACGTGGCCGGCGCGGCGGCGGTAGACCTTGACCGTGGCCTCCTCGTCGATCATGGCGGCCACGATGTCGCCGTTGTAGGCGTCCGGCTGCTGGCGGACCACCACGATGTCGCCGTCGCAGATCGCCGCGTCGATCATCGAGTCGCCCTGGACGCGCAGGCTGAACAGCGTGCCGCGGCCGACCAGGTCGCGGGGGAGCTGCAGGGTCTCCTCGGCGGCTTCCTCCGCGAGGATCGGCGCGCCGGCCGCGATCGTGCCGACCAGCGGCACGCCCACGGTCTGCTCGTCACGCGCCGTACGGTCGCCGCCGCTGTCCAGGAACATCCGCGTGTCCACCGGCCGGGTCGCGGTCCGGCCCCGGCGCAGGAAGCCCAGGTCCTCCAGCGTGCGCAGGTGCCGGCTGACCGACGACGTGGAGGCGAGCCCGACCGCGTCGCCGATCTCCCGGGTGGACGGTGCGTAACCGTGCTTCACCACCCAGTCCCGGATGACGCCCAGGATCGCCCGTTGACGCGGCGCCAGCACGGAGGTGTCGAGATCTTCAGCCCACAGCACCTGAGGATCTTGCCTCATTCGCCGGTGATGCCGCGTCCGGCGCGCCGGAGCGCCGCGCCGGCGGGTCACCCGGACAGCCACTGCGCATACGCGGTGGCCAGCGGCGCGCGCATCGCGGGCCGGGCCAGCAACCACGGGTTGTCCAGCCACTGCTCGATCGCGCCGGCCTCCGGCGGCAGCCGGCGCAGCACCGGGTCGGTCAGCCCGGCCAGCAGCGCGGCCGGTACCTCCGGCCGGATCGACCGGGACGCGCGCGTGAAGAACGGCCCGACCCCGTCCGGTGGCGTCGGCAGTCCCCGCTCACGCTGCCGGGCAAGCAGTACGCGGACGGCCGTGACCAGGGCGTCCTCGCGTACCCGGGGGTCGCCGCTGTGCAGCACCGTGGTCAGCGGGCCGGTCAGCTCGGCCGCGATCGGCAGCCGCTGGAACGCGCGCTCGAACCACTTGTCGTACGGCGCCCAGGTGCGGCACAGCCGGAACGCCTGCCGCATCACGTCCTCGGCGAGCGTCCCGGCCAGGCGGCGCGCGTGCAGTGGCTGACCGGTCCTGGCCGCGCGCGCGTGCAGCGGCAGCCGGGACAGCCGGTGCCAGCCCGCGGCCAGCACGTACCGTTCCACCTCGGCCGGGTAGTGGCGCAGCGACGCGCGCAGCGGGCCGAGCCACGCCGTGCTGTCCGCGAAGACCGGCCCGGCCGTCACCTCCAGCACGGCCTGCCCGGTCAGCATCAGCCAGCCGGCTGTGTCCGCCGGGTCGAAGGCGAAGCCGAGGCGCTCCCGCGCGAAGCCGTTCACGGTGTGCACCGAGACCTTGTGCCGGGGCCGGGGGTCCCAGGTGGTCGCGAACCGCACCGGGTGACCGCGGAACCGGTCCGGCAGCTCCCGTTCCAGCAGCTCGTCCAGGTAGGGCACCAGGTCCGCGTCCGCGTCGTCGAGCAGCAACTGCAGCCGCAGACCCCAGTCGTGGTCGCGGCTCACGTCGTCGTCGAAGCCGAGCACGTCCGAGCCGGTCCCGAGCCGGCCGGCCGCGTGCGGCAGCCGCGGCGCCTCGCGGCGCAACAACGGACCGACGACCTCGCGATGGTACGCGTGGGCAAGCGCGATCCCGGACTCCATGAACGGATGATGACAGCCCGATGTGGCGTATTCGCGTCAGATTTTTTCTGCGGCCCGGGTCGGCACCGGCCGCAGAAAACCCGGCCTGCCGCTCGGCCCCGCACAAGTCCTCCGACGCCCGGCACACCCGCGTTCACCTGGTGGGATTCCGGATTCGAAGCACCGGTGAAAGGTCGGTAACCTCGTCGTCATGCGGATTGGCATTGTCGGAGCAACGGGCCAGGTCGGTGGCGTCATGCGGCGCATCCTGGCGGAGCGCAACTTCCCGGTCGAGCAGCTGCGGCTGTTCGCGTCGGCCCGGTCGGCGGGGCGCGCGCTGCCGTGGGCGGGCGGCGAGATCACGGTGGAGGACGCGGCCACGGCCGACTTCACCGGCCTCGACATCGTGCTCTTCTCGGCCGGCAAGGGTTCGTCCAAGGAGCTGGCGCCGACGGTCGCGGCCGCCGGCGCCATCGTGATCGACAACTCGTCCGCGTGGCGGATGGACCCGGACGTGCCGCTGGTCGTGGCCGAGGTCAACCCGCAGGCCGCGCAGGACCGGCCGAAGGGCATCATCGCGAATCCGAACTGCACCACGATGGCCGCGATGCCGGTGCTGCGCCCGCTGCACGAGGAGGCCGGGCTGGAGGCGCTGGTCGTCGCGACCTACCAGGCGGTCTCCGGCGCCGGGCTGTCCGGCGTGTCCGAGCTGTCCGACCAGGTGGTCAAGGTCGCGGACCGGGCCGCCGAGCTGACCCACGACGGCGCCGCGGTGGAGTTCCCGGCACCGCGGCAGTTCTCCCAGGCCATCGCGTTCAACGTGCTGCCACTGGCCGGGTCGATCGTGGACGACGGGCTCAACGAGACGGACGAGGAGCAGAAGCTCCGCAACGAGAGCCGCAAGATCCTCGGCATCCCGGGCCTCAAGGTCTCCGGCACCTGCGTCCGCGTGCCGGTCTTCACCGGCCACTCGCTCCAGATCAACGCGCGCTTCGCCCGGCCGATCACGCCGGATCGCGCGCGCGAGCTGCTGGCCACCGCGCCCGGCGTCGCGCTGGACGAGGTGCCGACGCCGCTGAAGGCCGCCGGGCAGGACCCGACCTACGTGGGCCGGATCCGCGGCGACGAGACGGTCGCACACGGCCTGTCGTTCTTCTGCTCCAACGACAACCTGCGCAAGGGTGCGGCGCTCAACGCGGTGCAGATCGCGGAGCTGTTCGTCTGACGTGACCCGCCGGCGCTGGGCCCGTCAGGGTTCCAGCGCCAGCACCGCTTCGTACGGGTCGACCGCGAAGAGCCTGCCGTACGCCGGGACCACCGTGCCGAAGATGCCCTCCCGGGCCAGCACCCGGTCGTAGCGCACCCGCCCGTCGGCCGCGTCCAGTGCCACGATCCGGGTCTCAAGCGGGCTCCACACCTGCGCGAACACCAGCCCGCCACCGGCCGCGAGCGGGCGCGGGTCGCCACCGGCCGGGGCCGACCAGAGCACGCTGCCGTCCGCCGGGTCCAGCGCCCGGATCGTGTCGCCGCCGCCCGCGTACAGCACGGCTGGGGTGTCCCGCGCGGCCGCCCGCTGCGGCGCCAGCGCCAGGCTGACGTGGTCGAGGTCGTCCCGGCACCAGCGCGTACCGCCGCCGTCCGCGGTCCGGGCGCACAGCGCGCCGCCCTCGATCGCGTAGACCGTGTCGTCGGTGACCACCACGTCCTGGACGCTGCCGGCCGGTGCGCCCCACCGCGGCGAGCCGGTCGCCGCGTCGAACGCCACCGTGCGCGCACCGGTCCCGTCGCGCATCGGCCAGACCAGCGTGCCGCCCGCCACGGCCGGCTCCTCGAACTGCCCGTCACCGACCACGTCCCGCTCCCAGGCGAGCCCGCCGTCGCTCAGCCGGTACGCGCGCAGCCGGGTGTACGCACAGGTGTAGCGGCAGGTGTGCCCACCGCCGACGTAGACGAGTCCACCGTGGACCGCGAGGTCGTCCGCGGGTTCGTCGCCCGGCACCGGTGCCCGCCACCGCTCCACGCCGTCCGCCGAGTAGGCACGCACCTCGTCCCGGTCCGGCGCGTCGGACGCGACCGTCACGATCGTGTTGTCCACCGCCGCGGGCCGGCCGAGCCACTGCCGCGCCCGCACCCCGAAGGGCATTTCCCGGCCGGTACGGGCGTCGAGCTTGCGGATCCGTACGCTGCCGCCCTCGGACACCGGCAGGTAGAGCGCACCCCGGGCCGCTACCAGCGTGCCGTGCGGCGCCCCGGTGACCCGCCAGCCGTCCCGCAGCCCACCCACGTTCTTCCGGTGCAGCCCACCGGTGACCGGCTGATAACCGGTGCGCCCGGCGTCGCCGTGCACGTGCGTCCAGTCGCCGCTCGGACGGGTGCCGGTCTCCGGCGCGGCCACGGCCGGCGAGGGGATTAGCGCGGGAATCATGAGCAGCGTGGCTAGCAGGCAGCGTCGATTCATGCACCTCGTATATCACGAAAATCGGACAAAAGAGGTGTAAGTGACAAAGGGGGTACGCGGCGCGGCCACGTACCCCCGGATGTGGTGTTCCTAGATCTCGATGTTGAAGTAGCGCAGTGCGGAGCGGCCCATCAGGGCGGCGGCCGCGGCCAGCGATATCACGGTGAAGGCGCCGCGCAACCAGATCGTCTCGAACTTGCCGCCGACCTTGATGGCCCACTTGTCGTTGATGCCGATCATGCGCCACAGGCGGCCCTTGGCGGTCGGGATCGGCCACAGGATCGGGACGCCGGATTTCGTGATCATGTCGCCGAACAGGTGCATCACGCAGCCCACGCCGATCGCCACGCCGAGCATCGGGTAGCCGCGGTCGCCGGGCAGGTTCAGGAACGTGAACCAGGCGGCGGCCGCGGACAGCAGCGTGATCACGACCCAGCCGGCGCGTTCGGCCCACTCGTCGAACAGGCCGCGCAGCGCCAGGCCGATCATGAAGAACAGGATGCCGATGACCGCCCACTTGCCGAACGCGTCGCACAGCGCGGACGTGCCCCAGCCGATCAGCGCCGCGAACGGGAGCGTGTGCGTGAACGTACGGTGCCCGTTGTCCCGCTTCGGGTCCTTGCTCAGCCGCGTCGCGGTGTAGACGCCCAGCGAGAACTTCTCCACCACCTCCGCGACGAACAGCGAGAACACGCCGAACGTCTTGGCCACGGTCGCGCCGCCGCGGTTCTTGGTCACCCGCCCGGAGAGGTCGATGTCCGGCAGCAGCGCACCGCCCGCGCACATCGCGGTGCCGACCGCGATCGCGATCGGCGTCTGCTCATAGCCCGCGAACTGGTCCAGCGCCCAGCACCCGGCCAGCCAGGCTGCCGCGCCGGACAGCGCATGCTGCGGCCCCATCATCGTGCGTACCCTCCCCAGGGTCGTGCGAGCCCGCGCGCACGGTCGGCGCGAGCCCGCCACACAATGTCAGTTCCGCCCTTCGTGATCAAACACCGCCACGGGTCCAATTGGGACACGTGTCGGAACGCACGTCAGTCCGCGTCCGGCACCACTCAGTGGAAGCGGTCGTACGGTCCCCACGGGCCGTGGCCGTGCCAGTCGCGGTGGTGCCAGGTGCCGCCCGTGCGGTTGACGGCGGCGTGCTTGAAGACGCTGAGCAGCAGCGGGACGATGGCGAAGACCGGCCAGAAGAAGTGCGCGCCGGTGGTCGCCCAGATCGCGATCAGCACTCCACTGACCAGCATGACCGCGCCCGCGTGAGCACGCAGACGGCGGCGGGCGGCGGCGCGGCGCTCGGGCGTGCGGGCCAGCGCGGGCAGGCCGCGACCGGGCAGGTCCGCGGTGAGCGGGGCGAGTTCGTCGCGGTAGACGGCGGCGTAGACCGCGGTCATCCGCGCCTCGCCCTCGTCGAGCGGGAGCCGGCCCTCGCCCATCGCGGCGCGCAGCACCTCGGCGGTCTGCTCGCGTTCCGCGTCGGACGTGCGGATCCGGCCGGTCTGTGTGCCTTCCATGGTGTCCTCCCGGTCTGTGGCTGGCGACGCTGTTCAGCCTGCGCCGCGGGCCGGGTCCGGCGCGTCGGGCCGGGGGAGGCTCCGCCGGCGGTCCGGGCGGAGGCGGGGTGGTCCGCCGCTACGCCACCGGGAGTAGCGATCAAATGCGGACATACGACCGCGAGGGTACGAGGTGAGCCCGCGATCCGCCGACGCCGGTCCGGCCCGCCGTGCCCTACCGTCGTGAACGTGCCCCACTCGCCCACCGGCCCACCGGACGCCGGCCCCGACGCGCCCCGACCCGACACGCCGCCGGACGTGCCGGAAACGCCGGGTGCGCGGGAGACGCCGGGTGCGCGGGAGACGGCGAGTGTCGCGCCGCGCGGCGCGGAGGCGAGCGGGGGAGAGCCGCGCGGCAGGGCCGGGCGGCTGCGCGGGCTGGCCGCGGACCGGCTCGCCGAGGTCGGGGAACGTCAGGAACTGCGCGAGCGCCTCCGCCGCGAACGCGGTCTGCGGATGCGCCGCGAGGTAGCGCGCCACCTGCGCGACCGTCACCACCGGTCGGGCAAGCCGTCCTGGCACGGCAACCACGGCGGTCCACCGCGCTGGACGGACCCGGAGCGCCGGAAGCCGGACTCGCTGGCCGGCATCGTGGTCTTCGCCGCGCTGGTGCAGGTGATCGGCGTACGCCTGGTGGCCGGCTCCTGGGATGATTTCACGCCGTTGATGGTCGCGCTGCTGGTCGCCGGGCCGGTCAGCCTGCTGTTCCGGCGGGCGCTGCCGGTGCTGCCGGTGGTGGTGGCGGCCGCGGCCGCGATCGTCTACGCGCTGGCCGGCTACCCGGGCGGCCCGTTCTTCGTGGCGCTGATCGTCGCGGTCGCGCACGGCGTGCGGGCCGAGCGAGCGATCCGGGTCGCCGCGGTGGCCGGAACCGCCTGGCTGTCCTACCTGCTGGCCGGCCGGGTCTTCGCGGATGCGCTCGGCATCCCGCCGGGCAACCGGCCCACGGTCGCGGCACTCGCGATCATCGCGTTGATCTCGATAGTCATGGTGGTCGGCGCGGAGGCCGGCCGAACCCGGGAGATCCAGTTCGCGGAGATGCTGCGGGCCGAGGCGGAGGAGGAGCGCGCCCGCGAGGAGCAGAACCGGCGGCAGGCCAGCGAGGAGCGGCTCAGCATCGCGCGCGAGCTGCACGACGTGATCGGCCACCACCTGTCCCTGATCAACGTGCAGGCCGGGGTCGGTCTGCACCTGATGGACAGCCGCCCCGAGCAGGCCCGGTCCGCGCTCGCCGCGATCAAGACGGCCAGTTCGGAGGCGCTGCGCGAGGTCCGGGCCGTGCTGGGCGCGCTGGCCGAGGAGGACGAGTCCGCGCCGCGCACGCCCGCGCCCGGACTGGCCCGGCTGGACGCGCTGACCGCGGGCGCGGGGCTGCCGTGCCGTACCGTCGTCGGCGGCGTGCCACGTCCGCTGCCGGCCGAGGTGGACCGTGCCGCGTACCGGATCGTGCAGGAGGCGCTGACCAACGTGCGCCGGCACGCGGGCGGCGCCGCGACCACGGTTACCGTCGACTACACCGCGGCCGGCGTCGGGCTGCGGGTGGAGAACGAGCCGGGCGAGGCAGACCCGACCGTGCCGCCGGGCTCGGGCATCGGCCTGCCCGGCATGCGGGCGCGCGCGGAGGCGCTCGGCGGCGCACTGGAGGCGGCACCGACCGCGTCCGGCGGATACCTGGTCGTCGCGCGATTGCCGGCGCCGGAGGGGGAGACGAAGTGATCAAGGTGCTGCTCGCCGACGACCAGGCGCTGGTCCGGGCCGGGTTCCGTGCGCTGCTGGACGCGGAACCCGGCATCGAGGTGGTCGGCGAGGCCGCGGACGGCCTGGCCGCGGTCACGCTGGCCGCGCGCACCCGGCCGGACGTGGTGCTGATGGACATCCGCATGCCCGGCGTCGACGGGCTGGAGGCCACCCGCCGGATCGTCGCCGACCCCGCGCTGACCGACACGAGAATCATCATCCTGACCACGTTCGAGCTGGACGAGTACCTGTTCGAGGCGCTGCGGGTCGGCGCGTCCGGCTTCCTGGTCAAGGACACCGAACCGGTCGACCTGCTGCGCGGCGTGCGTGCGGTCGCGGCCGGCGACGGCCTGCTGTCACCCGGCGTCACCCGCCGCCTGATCGCGGAGTTCGCCACGAAGGGCCGCAGCACGCCCGCACCGCCGCCACCCTCGGCCGACCCGCTCACCGACCGCGAGCGCGAGGTGGTCGCGCTGGTCGGCGAGGGCCTCAACAACGACGAGATCGCCGAGCGCCTGCACGTCAGCCCCGCCACCGCCAAGACCCACGTCTCCCGCGCAATGATCAAGCTCGCCGCGCGCGACCGCGCCCAGCTGGTCGTCTTCGCCTACGAATCCGCGCTGGTGCGCCCCACCTGGTTGCATTAAAGCGGATATTTCCGTTTCCGGCGCGGTCACTTCCCCAGCACTATCCACCCCGTTGCCCGCTCGCGCCGAGGCGCGGGCCGCGCATGGCGGGGCCGCGCATGGTGGGCTGCGCCTCGGCGGGAGCGGCCAGCGCGCCATCGGTGCCGAGCCGGCCTGCGTGGCCGGCCAATGCGCTTCGCGCCCGAAATGTCCGGATAAAGTCCTCGGCCGCCGCACCTGGTGATCGCGTCCGCCGTGGGTGCGAAGCCTGTGTGATCAATCAGTGGAGCGAAACGGAGGTCATTTAGCGAAGTTGATATCCCTTTTGCTCCACTGATTGATCACACAGGGCTGAGTGGCGTCGTTCGCTGGCGGGCAACACCCCAGCCAGGATGAGATATCACGATATTTCGGGCGCGGAGCGCCCGGTTGCCGCTGCGGGGGCCGAGTTGGCGCGAGGTTTTCAGCCCATGGTCTTCTGGCCGTCGATGGCCTCGCGGAGCAGGTCCGCGTGGCCGGAGTGCTGGGACGTCTCCGCGATGATGTGCATCAGGACGCGGCGGACCGACCAGCTGGCGCCGGGCTCGAACCAGGGTGCCTCGGGAAGCGCGTGGGCGGCGTCGAGGTCGGCGGTCGCGGCCAGGTCGTCGGTGCGCGCGGCGACCTTCTCGTAGTCGGCGAGCAGCCCGGCCAGCGTCTCGCCCTCGACCATCCGGAAGCCGTTGACCCAGTCGTTCGGCTCGGCCTGCATGGCCGCGGCGCCGCCGGTCGCGAACGTGACCCAGGAGTGCTCGGTCGCGGACACGTGCTTGATCAGGCCGCCGAGCGACAGCGTGGTGCTCGGGATGGGCTGCGACGCGGCCTGCTCGTCGGTCAGCCCCCGCACCGTGAAACGCAGGAAGCCGCGGTGCCGGTCCAGCAGGGCGATCAGGTCGGCTCGTTCCGATGTCATCGTCATGAGATGCAGCGTAGGAACAGAGGCGGACAGATCCTGTCCTATCCGCGTCGCGGCCCCCACCACGAACGAGTGAGGGCCGCGGAGACGTCAGGCAGCGGGGCGGAACCAGACCACCGCGTACGGGCCGACCGCGATCTCGGTGGAGTGCGGCAGGCCGTGTGAGCCGTGGCCGTCGGCGTGGACGGCGCCGAAGTTGCCGGTGCCGGTGCCGCCGTAGTGGGCGGCGTCGGTGTTCAGGACCTCGTCCCAGCGGCCGCCCCGCGGGAGGCCGATGCGGTAGCCGGTGCGCGGGACGCCGGAGAAGTTGGCGACGCACGCCATGACGGAGCCGTCGTCGCCCCAACGCAGGTAGGAGATGACGTTGTTCTGCCAGTCGTCGTGGGCGATCCAGCGGAAGCCCTGCGGC
This sequence comes from Catenuloplanes indicus, assembly GCF_030813715.1. NCBI lineage: Bacteria > Bacillati > Actinomycetota > Actinomycetes > Micromonosporales > Micromonosporaceae > Catenuloplanes > Catenuloplanes indicus. The sequence goes on along the minus strand of NZ_JAUSUZ010000001.1, from coordinate 2,414,921 downwards.
ACCGTGTCCTGTGACCAGAGCGCGCGGGACTCGCGGTAGACCCGGTTGAGGTCGCGCAGCGTCGCGTGCACGCCCTGGACGGCCGGGTCGCCGAGCACGTGCCAGTCGAGGCCGCGGTGCTCCGCCCACTCCTGCTCGTCGGCCAGCTCGGAGCCCATGAAGAGCAGCTGCTTGCCGGGGAACGACCACATGTAGCCGAGGAAGCCGCGCAGCCCGGCCAGGCGCTGCCAGCGGTCGCCGGGCAGCTTCGCGATCAGCGACTTCTTGCCGTGCACCACCTCGTCGTGGCTGATCGGCAGCGTGAACTGCTCGTCGAACGCGTAACAGGACGGCCAGGTCAGCTGGTCGTGGTGGTGCTTGCGGTAGACCGGGTCGCGCTCGACGTACTCCAGCGTGTCGTGCATCCAGCCCATGTTCCACTTCAGGCCGAAGCCGAGGCCGCCCCAGTCGGTGGGCCGCGAGACGCCGGGGAACGCGGTGGACTCCTCGGCGATCATGACGGCGCCGGGGTGCTCGCGGTAGACGACCGCGTTCAGCTCGCGGAGGAACGCGATGGCCTCGAGGTTCTCGTTGCCGCCGTGCTCGTTCGGCGACCACTTGCCGTGCTCGCGGGAGTAGTCGAGGTAGAGCATCGAGGCGACCGCGTCCACCCGCAGGCCGTCGACGTGGAACTCCTCCAGCCAGTACAGCGCGTTCGCGACCAGGAAGTTGCGCACCTCCCAGCGGCCGTAGTTGAAGATCAGGCTGCCCCAGTCCGGGTGCTCGCCGCGGTGCGGGTCCGGGTGCTCGTAGAGCGCGGTGCCGTCGAAGTTGGCCAGCGCCCACTCGTCCTTGGGGAAGTGCGCGGGCACCCAGTCGAGCAGCACGCCGACGCCGGCCTGGTGCAGCCGGTCGACCAGGTAGCGGAACTCGTCCGGCGTGCCGAACCGGGACGTCGGCGCGTAGTAGCCGGTCACCTGGTAGCCCCAGGAGCCGCCGAACGGATGCTCCATCACCGGCATCAGCTCGACGTGCGTGAAGCCGAGGTCGCTCACGTACTCGGTCAGCTGGTCGGCGAGCTCGCGGTAGCCGAGGCCCGGGCGCCAGGAGCCGAGGTGCACCTCGTACACGCTCATCGGTTGCCGGTGGTGCTCGGTCTGGCCGGCGCGTGCGGCCATCCAGTCGCCGTCGTCCCACTTGTGCTCGGACCGGAAGATCCTGGACGCGGTACGCGGGGGGACCTCGGTCGCCACGGCCAGCGGGTCGGCCCGGTCCATCCACGAGCCGTCCGCGCCGTGGATCTTGTACTTGTAGTGCTGGCCGATGGCCGCGCCCGGCACGAAGACGGCCCAGACGCCGCTGTCCCCGAGGTTGCGCATGGGTATGCCGTCGTCCGCACCCCAGCCGGCGAAGTCGCCGATCACCCGGATCTCGCGCGCGTTCGGCGCCCAGACCGCGAAGTGGCAGCCGTCGTCGGTGGGGTGCGCGCCGAGCACCGTCCAGAGCCTCTCGTGCCGCCCCTGGGAGAGCAGCCAGCGGTCGATCTCGCCGATGAAGTCGTTGCTGTCGTTGCTGTCGGACACGGGAGCGGTAAGCCTCGCAACCTGGAGTTCGATGGCGGAAAAGGTTCCGCTGGCCGTCGCGAGGGGCGGCGGCCAGCGGAGAGAGCCGGAAGATCGGGGGGATCCTAGACGGCGGACGAGGCGGCGTTCATCAGGCCGTGCAGGAGGTTGCCCTCGGGCACGACGGCCTTCGGCCGGCCGGCGGCGAGCTGCGCCTCGGCCTGCTTGGTGTTGAAGGCGGGTGCTTCCCGCATCGCCGAGCCGTACGCGGCGGCGGTGCGAGCCGCGATCGTGCCCCAGCCGTACCGCTCGGTGACCATCGAGCGCGCCTGCCGGGCGACGCGGCGCGCGAACACCTCGTCGGCCAGCAGCGAGTCGACCGCGTCGGCCAGCGCGTCCGGGTTGCTGTGCGGGAACGTGACGCCGGTGACGCCGGGCTCGACGATCTCGGCGAGGCCGCCGGTCGAGGAGACCGCGATCGGCGCGCCGGCCGAGGCGGCCTCCAGCGCGATCATGCCGAACGGCTCGTAGAGGCTCGGGATGACCGTGGCGTCGGTGGCGGCGAGAACCGCGGGCAGCTGCTTCTCGTTCATGAAGCCGGCGAACGTGACGGTGTCGTCCAGCTGGAGCCGTGCGGCCTCGGCCTGCAACTCCGACCGGTACGGACCGTCGCCGGCGATGACCACCCGCAGGCCCGGGTGCCGGTGCTTGAGCTTCGGCACCGCGTTGACCAGGTGCTGCACGCCCTTCTCGTAGACCAGGCGGCCGGCGAACCCGATCAGCGGGCCGTCACCGGCGAACTTGGAGCGGGCGGCGGCGACGGCGCGGGGCTGGGCACGCCACATGGTGTCGTCGACCCCGTTGGGCACGACGTCCATCCGGGCCGCGGGGAGGTCGAGGAGCCGGTTCACCTCCCACCGCATGTACTCCGAGCAGACGATGACGCGGACCGCCTCCTGCGCGAGCCACCACTCGACGGTGTGGATCGCCTTGTTCATCTCCTCCGGGAGCCAGCCCTGGTGACGGCCGGCCTCGGTGGCGTGGATCGTGGCGACGAGGGGGATGTCGAGGTGCTCCTTGAGCGTGACCGCGGTGTGCGTGACGAGCCAGTCGTGCGCGTGGATCACGTCGTACTCACCGGACTCCGCCGCCCGCAGGGCCGCGCGGGTGAGCGTGTGGTTGAAGGCCATGGTCCAGGCGAGCAGCGAGGGCGTGGCGAGCGGGAAGACCGGCGGGTCCTCCGGGGCGCGGACGATGCGGACACCGTCCGCGTACTCCTCCAGCGGTGCGCCGGCGACGTGCCGGGTGACCACCGTGACCTCGTGACCGGCCTGGGCGAGCGCGATCGAGAGCGCGTGCACGTGCCGGCCGAGGCCACCCACCACCACCGGGGGGTACTCCCAGGAGAGCATCAGCACGCGTTGCGGACGCGCGGTCCGCATCTCGATGATGTCGGCGTTTGGTGACATAGGCCCGGCCCCCTCGCAGATTCGTCCCTAGGCACACGCCAGCGGACGCCCCTCAAAACAGGTTCAGAAGGGTGTCAGCGCGTCGTTGGGATGGCCTTATCTTGCCCTACCCGTGGAAACCAGCGAAGACACCCCGGTTGCCGTCGTGTAACCAAGGTTGATCAACACCGACGGACGCGAACTAGTTCCCCGACCGACCACGCTTGAAACGGGCAACCCGTAGCCGAGTGAGGTGGCTCACCGTCCGCTGTTTCAGTGACAGAGCCTAGGCCAAACTCGGTCAAATGACCTTCGATACTGGAGAGTAGTTCGCCATCTGACACGGCGGACTTCGCACACGTATCGATAAATGGCCCCACCCACCACGGCCACACCGTGCCCATGTGATACGCGCCATCCCTGGCGTCGGAATTTCCACGGTGCGCGCCGAGGAAACCCATTTCTCGAGGGCCCAGGCTGCGGAGGCCGATCGGTGTCAGCAATCCCTTGGAAATTGCACGGAGAGCACGTGCATCCGCACGCATCGGTGCGTACGGCAAAGACCAGGCCAACAATTGGTTGGGGCGAAGCGACGCGTCGTCGCCGTGCGGGCCGTCGACCACGTCGTAGAGCCACCCGGCGGGTGCCGGGAAGCGACGGCGGAACGAGGCCAGCGCGGCGCGGTGCGCGGCCGGAGCCGCGCCGGCGTCACTCCGGGTGCGCCGTGCGAGGTCCACGATACCGGCCAGGCCGTTGATCCAGAGGGCGTTCACCTCGACCGGCTTCCCGGCCCGCGCGGTCACCGGCACGCCACGCACCCGGGCGTCCATCCAGGTCAGCGCCTCCCCGGCGGCGCCCTGGGTGAGCAGGCCGTCGTCCGGGTCGACGCGGATGCCGTAGCGGGTGCCGCGCAGGTGTGCGTCCACCACGTCGCGCAGCGCCGGCAGCAGCTCCTCGGCCAGGTCGGTGTCGCCGGTGACGGTCACGTGCCGGGCCACCGCGTGCAGGAACCAGAGCGTGCCGTCCACCGTGTTGTACTCGACGCTGCCGGTGTCCGCGGTGTTCGCCAGCATGCCCTCGGAGAGCGTGCTCGCGTAGCCGAGCAGCAGCCGCCGGCCCTCCTCCGCGCGGTTCGTGCTGAGCAGCAGGCCCTCGTAGGCGATCATGGTGTCCCGGGACCAGGCGCCGAACCAGGGGTACCCGGCGACCACGTCCGGTGTGGAGCCGGTGCGGACCACGAACGCGTCCGCCGCGAGCGCGAGCGTGGCGTCCACGTCGTCGGACGGCGCGGCCGCGGCGACCACGGCGCGGTTCCGGCGGCGGGCCGCGGAGATCACCTCGCGGGCCGGCGGCGGCGTGTCGTCCAGTGCGCCGGCCCAGGCCCGCACCTCCAGTACGTCGCCGGGCTCGCGCAGCTCGGCGCCGAACGTACCGGCGTGGCAGAGATCTTCGTCGGCGGCCAGGCCGCGCACGGCCTCCTCGCGATGGTGCACGCCGGTCCACCAGGTGCCGGCCGCGCGCCAGTCCGGGCCGTCCAGGCGGTAGGCGTTCTCGATCACCACGCCGCCGGCCGCCGGTCGTAGGTCCAGCGGAGGACCGCCCGCACCGCGCTCACCGTGCCCGTCCCGCCAGGTGCAGAGCGCCTGGAGGTCGAGCCGGACCGGGCCGCCGGCCAGCAGCCGGTGCACCACGGCGAGCGCGGGGCGCCCGTACACCATGGCCAGCTCGCGCTCGAGGACCACGTCGCCGACCCGCCAGCGCCACCGGGGGAGACCGTCGATCAGCGAGAACCGCTCCAGGAACGCGTGCCCGGCCGGTGCGACCGAGCCGGACGCCCACTCGTGCACACCCAGCCGGACCTCGTCACCGCCGATGGTTAGCACGGGGTCCAGGCTGGCCAGCGCGAGCGTGCGTGCGGCCGCGGTCGCGCCGGAGACCATCAGGAGGCCGTGGTAGCGGCGGGTGCGCAGGCCGGAGACCGTGCCCATGGCGTATCCGCCGAGGCCGTCCGGGACCAGCCACTCGCGCGCGGCGCCCTCGGTGAGCGCGCCACAGACCTGAGGGCCGAAGCTGATCGGGATCATGATTTCAGCACCTATCACTCACGCCGTCGGTGGAGTGGCGGTAACACGCCACGGCGACAATGTTTAGTGTGATCGACTTTGTCTTGGGAAGTTCTCCTATGGAAGATTCACGAGGAGGTGAGGGGCGCCGGTGAGTGAACGGGAGCGTCTCGCGCAGGCGGACTCGGGTGAGCAGCCGTGGCGGGCGTGGGGGCCGTATCTGTCGGAACGCGCCTGGGGCACGGTCCGCGAGGACTACAGTGAACACGGCACCGCCTGGGACTACTTCCCGCACGATCACGCACGGTCGCGCGTCTACCGGTGGAACGAGGACGGCATGGCCGGCGTCTGCGACGACCGCCAGCTGTTCTGCTTCGCGCTTGGCCTGTGGAACGGCAAGGACTCCATCCTCAAGGAACGGATGTTCGGGCTCGGCGGCGACGGTGGCAACCACGGCGAGGACGTCAAGGACTACTGGTGGTACGAGGACTCCACGCCCACCCACTCGTGGATGCGCTGGCGCTACCACTACCCGCAGGCCGCGTTCCCGTACGAGGACCTGGTCCGGACGAACCGCACCCGGCGCCGTGACGAGAGCGAGTACGAGCTGGTCGACACCGGCGTATTCGACGACGACCGGTTCTGGGCCGTCACCGTCGACTACGCCAAGGCCTCGCCGACCGACTACTGCATGCTGGTCACGCTCGCCAACCGCGGTCCGGACGAGGCCACGCTGCACGTGCTCCCCACGCTGTGGTTCCGCAACACCTGGTCGTGGGGCATCCCCGGGCGCGACCACGTGCCGACCATCCTCGGCTCCGGCAGCCGGCTGATCGGGCAGCACCGCGGGCTCGGCCAGATCGTGCTGGAGGGATCCGGCGAGCCGGAGCCGCTGGCCTGCGACAACGAGACCAACACGCAGCGGCTGTGGGGGCTGGAGGGACGCAGCGCGTACCCGAAGGACGGCATCAACGACTACGTGGTGGACGGCGCGGAGACGGTGAACCCGGACGGCGAGGGCACCAAGGCGGCACTGCACTACACGGTGACCGTGCCGGCTCGGTCGCAGGTCGCGATCCGGCTGCGGCTCTCACTGACCGCGCCCGGCCCGGCGTCCCCGCTGGATCTCGGCGAGGGCTTCGACACCGTGATGCGGCTGCGCGCGGCCGAGGCTGACGACTTCTTCGCCGAGGTGATCCCGGCCGCCGCGCCGCGCGAGGCCGCGAACGTGGCCCGGCAGGCGATCGCCGGCCTGATGTGGGGCAAGCAGTTCTACCACTTCGACGTGGAGCAGTGGCTCTCCGGCGACCCCGGCTCCACGCCGCCGTCCGGGCGCCGGCACGGGCGCAACAGCGCCTGGTGGCACATGAACAGCTTCGACGTCATCTCGATGCCGGACCCGTGGGAGTACCCCTGGTACGCGGCGTGGGACCTGGCGTTCCACTGCGTCTCCATCGCACGCGTCGACCCGGGGTTCGCCAAGTCGCAGCTGCTGCTCCTGCTCCGCGAGTGGTACATGCACCCCAACGGCCAGATCCCGGCGTACGAATGGGCGTTCGGTGACGTGAACCCGCCGGTGCACGCGTGGGCGGCGCTGCGCGTCTTCGAGATCGACGGCGGCTGGGACCACGACTTCCTCGCCCGGGTGCTGCACAAGCTGCTGCTCAACTTCACCTGGTGGGTCAACCGCAAGGACGTCAACGGCAACAACGTCTTCGAGGGCGGCTTCCTCGGACTGGACAACGTCGGCCCGTTCGACCGGTCCGCGGCGCTGCCGGTCGCCGGTGTGCTGGAGCAGTCCGACGGCACCGGCTGGATGGCGATGTACGCGCTGAACCTGCTGGACATGGCGGTCCGGCTGGCCATCCACGACCACACCTACGAGGACGTGGCCACGAAGTTCTTCGAGCACTACGCGTACATCGGGATGGCCGCCTACCAGCAGGGCCTGTGGAACGACGAGGACTCGTTCTTCTACGACGTGCTGCGGCTGCCGGACGGCGTGAAGCTGCCGCTCAAGGTCCGGTCCGTGGTCGGGCTGCTGCCGCTCGCCGCGACCAGCACGCTCACCGCGGTCACGCTGTCCCGGCTGCCGGAGCTGGCCGCGCGGGTGCGCTGGTTCCAGAACCGCCGGCCGCAGTACGCGGACATCGTCGGCTCCCGGCGGCTCTCCGGCAGCGGACGGCAGCAGCGGCTGCTCGCCATGGTCGGTCAGGAGCAGCTGCTGCGGATCCTGGCGCGCATGCTCGACGAGGAGGAGTTCCTCTCACCGTACGGTCTGCGCACGCTCTCCCGTAGCCACCTGGAGAAGCCGTTCACGATCTGGCTCGGCGGCTCCGACTTCACGGTCGGCTACGAGCCGGCCGAGTCGACCAGCGGCCTGTTCGGCGGCAACTCCAACTGGCGCGGCCCGATCTGGATGCCGACCAACTACCTGCTGATCGAGGCGGTCCGCGAGTTCGCCACGTTCTACGGCGACGACCTGCTGGTGGAGTACCCGACCCGGTCCGGTAGGAAGGTGACGCTCACCGAGGTGGCGGACGATCTGTCGCAGCGGCTGATCTCGCTGTTCCTGCCGGACGCGGACGGGCGGCGGCCGATCTACGGTCAGTGCGAACTGTTCCAGACCCATCCGGACTGGAAGGACCGGATCGTCTTCCCGGAGTACTTCCACGGCGACAACGGGGCCGGCCTCGGCGCGTGGCATCAGACCGGCTGGACCGCGCTGGTCAGCGACCTGATCCTGACCGTCTACCGATGAAGAATCCAGCGGGGGTACGCGTACCCCCGCTGGGGCTTGATCTCAGAGCGCCGCGTGGTGGGCGATCGTGTCCTGGCGCGCGATCGTCGCCGCGACCCGATGCAGCTCGGCCGGGTCCGGCTGCCAGGCGTCCGCGATGTCGTGATGCAGGCCCGCGCGCGTCTCGGCGAGCAACTGCTGCTGGACCACCTCGACCGGCTCGCCCGCGTACCGGTCGCGGACCCGCTCCGTCGCGGCCTGCAGCGCGGAGGTCAACTGCTCCTCCAGCGCGCCGCGCAGCTTCCGCTCCACCGGTCCCAGCTGGCGGACGTCGAGCGTGACCTTCGGCTCGTCCAAGTCGGACATGTTCGAACCCCCAATTGCGCCATCCTGCGTGCTCGCGCCCGATACCCATCCCGGACGGCGCGGCAAACGTCACGAGCCGGAAAAAATCCGACGCCGAACGGCAACCTCACGGTGGTCGATATTCGTTAGTCTCGTGTCGGGTCCGTCGCTCCCAGGAGGCATTCGGTTGCAGGAGGTATCGGTGACCAGGCTCGCCCGCGCGCTGTCCGTGCTCTGTGGAGTGCTTCTCACGTTCTCGCTGCTGGTGGCGGCGCCCGCGTCGGCACGCCCGGCCGGCTGTGCGGACGGCACCGTCCCGCTCACCGTCGAGGAGGCGCGGCTCGACCGCCCGGTCCCCGGCGGCACCGCCTCCGCCCCCGCGGAGATCCTGGACCACAGCGGCTTCGACGGGCTGGTCCGCGCGTTCACGCTCGGCCTGTGCGCGGTGCCGTCCGGCCAGATCGCCGGGTCGTACGCGGAGGCCATCGGCCGCCTGCTCTTCGAGTCCGCGGTCGCCCGCGCGCAGCGCTCGCTCACCATCGGCGCGGCCCTGCCGGCCGACGACGACCGCCCGCTCTACTGGGCGCGGCTCGCGCTGACCCGTGCGCTCCGGCAGTGGACGCCGTCGTTCACCCACACCGCGTCCGACCGCGCCGCCTGGGAGAAGCGCCTGGAGTACGCGTCGCGCGGCCTCACCTCCAGCGCGTTCCGCCCGGCGCCTGGCGTCCGCAAGTTGATGATCTCCGGCTTCGACCCGTTCCAGCTGGACGCGGAGATCCGCCGCGGCAACCCGTCCGGCGCGGTCGCGCTGGCGCTCGACGGCAGGATCCTGACCGCGCTGGACGGCACGCGGGTGCAGGTCCAGGCCGTGCTCTTCCCGGTCCGCTACCCCGACTTCGACCAGGGCATCGTGGAGGACGCGTACCGGGCCGCGCTCGCCCGCCGGCCCGATCAGGTCACCACGATCAGCCAGGGCCGGCCGGGCGCGTTCGACCTGGAGGCCTTCAACGGCCGCCGCCGGTCCACCGCCGTACCGGACAACCTGAACCTGTGGGGTGGCGGACTGCCGAGCGCGCCGGCCGTCTTCCCGAACGTCGGCCCGGGGCCGGAGTTCCTGCCGAGCACGCTCCCGATGGAGGCTATGTCGCAGGCCGAAGGGCTGTTCGCGGTGCGCATCAACACGTCGGTCCGGGAGATCCCGGCGGGCAGCACCATCCCGGTCACCCGGCCGGACGGCCCGACGGCCGGGTCGATCGCGGTCGACGGGGGCGGCGGTGGATATCTGTCCAACGAGAGCGCGTACCGGGTGACCCGGCTCCTCACCGAGACGCCGTCGGCACCGCCCGGCGGTCACGTCCACACGCCGGTGCTCGACTTCGACCCGGCGAACGCCACCGCGATCACGGACCCGGTCTTCGAGGCCAACCGCGCCGCGATCATCGCCCAGACCACGGCGATCCTCCTCGCCGGCCTCGCGGACAACGCCGCGGCCTGACGGTCCGCCGCTCCTCGCCGGCGCGGTGTCGCGTTCCGGCGTTCAGCGGGAAGCCGGCGTGAGGGCTCGGTCACGTCGATCTGTTCCGGTCGGCCCTCGGCTGATCAACGTGGAGATTCGGCGCTGGGGCATCTTTCCGGTTCGGCCCCGCGGCGTGCCGCGAAGCCGAACCGGCCCAGGACCCGCCGCGGGCACACCAGTGCGGCGAGGCCGCTTCCCGCGGCGAGGTTGCCTGCGGGCGCTATGCGGCTTGCGCGGTGAGCCGGCTTTGCGCGGTGAGCCGGCTTCGCGCGGCGAGGTTGCTTGCGGGCCGATCCGGCTTTGTGTCCTGAGGCGGCTTGTGCTGCGAGGCGGCTTGTGCTGCGAGGCGGCTTGAGGTGCGGCGAGGCTGCCTCGAGGCGCGGGGAAGCCCGTGGGGCGCGGCGATGCCGCTTGCGTGTCCGATGGCTGCGTGCGCGGCGAGGCGCTCGCGCGGCCAAGCGGCTTGCGCCGTGACCCGCTGTCCGTGGCGACGGCGCTTCGTCTGGTGAGTGCGTTTCGCGTGGTGAGTGCGTTTCCCGTGGTGAGTGCGCTTCGGGCGGCGAGACCGTTGTGTGCGGCCGGGGGCGCTTCGCGCGGCCGGGGCGCTTCGCGCGGTAAGACGACTGGTGACCGGTGACCGGTGACCGAGGCCTGGCCGCCGTTCGCCCCCGTTTGACCGCCGTCGAACCGAGGAACCCGTCGCGGACGGATCGGATGATCAAGGAAACTGGCTGCATGCGAATCGGAGTGCTCGACGTCGGCTCCAACACGGCGCAACTCGTCGTGGCCGACATCGGCGACGGCGTCCCCCTGCCCGTCCACGCCACCAAGGAGGCGGTCCGCCTGGCCGAGGTGATCGGCCGGGACGGCGCGCTCTGCCGGGAGGCGATCGACCGTCTGGTGAAGGCCGTCGCCGCCGCCGTCGCCCAGGCTCGCCGCTGGGAGGTGCGGGAACTGTACGCCTACGCGACCGCGGTGGTCCGCGACGCCCCGAACCGCGACGCCGCGCTCGCCGAGATCGAGGCGCGCACCGGCGTACGGCTGGGCACGCTCTCCGGCACGGAGGAGGCGGAGCTGACGTTTCTCGCCGTACGCCGCTGGATGGGGTGGCGGGCCGGCCCGCTGCTGCTGCTCGACATCGGCGGCGGCTCGGCGGAGATCGCCTACGGGCACGACCTGGCGCCGTCGTTCGCGGTGTCGCTGCCGGTCGGCGCGGCCCGGATCACCCGCGAGCGGCTGCGCGGCGACCCGCCGCGCAGTGCGAAGGTGGACAAGGTGCGCCGGTACCTGCGCCGCGAGCTGGGCGAGGTGGCCAGCCGGATGCACTGGGACGCGCCACGGTCCGCGGTCGCCACGTCCCGTACCTTTCAGCAGCTCGCGCAGTTGTGTGGCGCCCCGCCGCTGCGCCGGGGCCCGTTCGTGCCGCGGGTGCTGCGCCGGGACGAGCTGGCCCGGCAGGTCGGGCGGCTCAGCGCGCTGACCGCGGCGAAACGGGCCCGGCTGCCCGGGATCTCGGCGCCGCGGGCCCGCCAGTCGCTGGCCGGTGCGCTGGTGGCACACACCATGTTGGACATGTTCGGGCTGGACGAGGTGACCATCTGCCCGTGGGCACTGCGGGAGGGGATCCTGCTGCGGCGGGTGGAGTCGGCGGACAGCTGGTCGGGCCGGGCGCTGTCGCTGACCGCACCGGCGGAGACCGCCTGATGTGGACACCGTGTTAACGATGCGTTTCGCCGTGTCCCGGGCGGGGGAGATGGGGGTACGGATGACCGCGAGGTCGTCCCCCGGACCGCGTGCCGTGCGGTGGTGACCGCGGGTGCGCGCCATCTCCACATGGGAGGCGAGGCACAGGGATGGGAGACAACCCGAGGGAACGCTGGTTCGCGCTCGCCGCGACGGTGCTGGTGACCGTGCCGCTCGCGGCCTGCGGTGGCCAGGACGGCGGCGGCCCCCCGACGATCAACTTTTACAACCCGCCGGTCGAGAACATGCAGACCGTGATCGACGAGTGCAACGCAGCCGCGAACGGGCGCTACGAGATCGTCTACCGGGTGCTGCCGCGCGGTGCGGACGATCAGCGCGTGCAGATGGTCCGTCGGCTCGCGGCCCAGGACGAGAGCATGGACGTGCTCGGGCTGGACGTCACGTGGACGCAGGAGTTCGCCGGCGCGGAGTGGATCCGGGAGTGGACCGGCGCGGACGCGGCGGAGGTGCGCAACGGCACGCTGCCCGGCCCGCTGGAGTCCGCGACCTACGAGGACAAGCTGTACGCGGCGCCGAACAACACGAACGTGCAGCTGCTCTGGTACCGCACCGACCTGGTGCCGAACCCGCCGCGCACCTGGGACGAGATGATCACCCAGGCCCAGCAGCTGAAGGCCGACGGCCGGCCGCACCAGGTGATCACGATGGGCGCCCAGTACGAAGGGCTCGTCGTCCTCTACAACACGCTGGTGGCCAGCGCGGGCGGCAACATCCTCAGCGAGGACGGCCGGACCGCGGTGCTGGACGACGGCGCGGTGCGTGCGCTGGACGTGCTCCAGCGCTTCGCCACGGCCGGGGTGACCAGCCCGTCGTTCACGAACGCGCTGGAGGACCCGGCTCGGCTGGAGTTCCAGGGCGGCAACGGCGCGTTCCAGCTGAACTGGCCGTACGTCTACCCGGCCATGCAGGAGGCCGCGCCGGACCTGGCCCGGAACGTGCGCTGGGCGCGCTACCCGGGCGTGGACGCGAACACGCCGAGCCGGGTCACGATCGGTGGCACGAACCTGGCGGTCAGCGCGTACTCGCGGTACCCGGAGGAGTCGTTCGAGGCGGCGCGCTGCCTGCGGAACGCGGAGCACCAGCAGTACGCGGCGATCAACGACGGGGTGCCGCCGACCATCGAGTCGGTCTACGACGCGCCGGAGATGGCCGAGGCGTACCCGATGAAGGACGTGATCCTGGCGGAACTGCAGGACGCGTCGGTGCGGCCGCTCTCCCCGGCGTACCAGAACATCTCCACGGTCATGTCGGCGACGCTGTCCCCGCCGGGTGACATCGACCCGGAGCGGACCGCGGAGCAACTCCGGAAGCAGATCCAGGACGCACTCGAGTCGAAGGGCGTGCTGCCGTGACGAAAGTCCTGAGTGAGGGCAAGAGGCAAGAACGGCGGCTGGGCTGGCTGCTCTGCGCACCGGCCGCGTTCGTGATGGTGGCGGTCACGGCGTACCCGATCCTGTATTCGGTCTGGTTGTCGTTGCAGCGCTTCGACCTGAAGTTCCCGGACGAGCGCGAGTTCGTCGGCCTGGAGAACTACGTGACCGTGCTGAGCAACGGCTACTGGTGGACCGCGTTCGGCGTCACCATGCTGATCACCGTGGTCACCGTGGTGATCGAGCTGGTGCTCGGCATGGGCCTGGCGCTGGTCATGCACCGGACGCTGGTCGGCCGCGGCATCGTGCGGACCGCTGCGCTGATCCCGTACGGCATCGTGACCGTGGTGGCCGCGTTCTCCTGGCGGTACGCGTGGACGCCGGACACCGGTTATCTGGCGAACCTGCTGACGCCGGACGGGGCTCCGCTCACCGAACGGGCCGGCTCGCTGGCGATCATCATCGTGGCGGAGATCTGGAAGACCACGCCGTTCATGGCGCTGCTGCTGATGGCCGGGCTGGCGCTGGTGCCGGAGGAGCTGCTGCGGGCCGCGTCGATGGACGGTGCGACCTGGTGGCAGCGGTTCACCAAGGTGATGCTGCCGGTGATGAAGCCGGCGATCCTGGTCGCGCTTCTCTTCCGTACCCTCGATGCCTTCCGGGTCTTCGACAACATCTATGTGCTGACCGCGGGCGCGAACGAGACGTCGTCGGTGTCGATGATCGCCTACAACAACCTGTTGCGCGGGCTCAACCTGGGCATCGGCTCCACCATGTCCGTGCTGATCTTCCTGGCGGTCGCGCTGATCGCCTTCATCTTCGTCAAGCTCTTCGGCACCGCCGCACCCGGTGCCTCCGACGACGGGAGGCGCTGATGGTCGCGCTCAGTCAGGATCAACCCAGGGCGGGCCTGAGCAAGGAGACCCGAGCCAAGGTCACCTGGGGTCTCCTGGACGTGGTCGTCGTGGTGTTCGCGCTGTTCCCAGTGCTGTGGATCGCGTCGCTGTCATTCAAGACGCCGGGCACGCTCACGGACGGCAACTTCATCCCACGGGAGTGGACGCTCGACAACTATCGGGTCATCTTCACCACCGACCAGTTCGTCCGCGCGCTGGTCAATTCGATCGGCATCGCGCTGATCGCCACCGCGGTCGCGGTCGTGCTGGGTACGATGGCCGCGTACGCGATCGCCCGGCTGGACTTCCCCGGCAAGGGGCTGCTGGTCGGGGTGTCGCTGCTGATCGCGATGTTCCCGCAGGTCTCGCTGGTCTCGCCGCTGTTCGAGATCGAGCGACGGCTCGGCCTGTTCGACACCTGGCCCGGCCTGATCCTGCCGTACATCACGTTCGCGCTGCCGCTGGCGATCTACACGCTCTCCGCGTTCTTCAAGCAGATCCCGTGGGACCTGGAGAAGGCCGCGAAGATGGACGGCGCCACCCAGGGGCAGGCGTTCCGCCGGGTGATCGCGCCGCTGGCCGCGCCGGGCGTGTTCACCACCGCGATCCTGGTCTTCATCTTCTGCTGGAACGACTTCCTGTTCGCGATCTCGCTGACCTCCACCGAGCGGTCCCGCACGGTGCCGGTCGCGCTGTCGTTCTTCACCGGCGAGTCCCAGTTCGAGGACCCGACCGGGGCGATCTCCGCGGCCGCCGTGGTGATCACGATCCCGATCATTCTGTTCGTGCTGTTCTTCCAGCGTCGCATCGTCTCCGGTCTGACGAACGGCGCGATCAAGGGGTGATGGTCAATGGCTGAGATCGTTCTCGACAAGATCAGTAAGCGGTACCCGGACGGCACGACCGCGGTCGAGGAGGTGAGCCTGGAAATCGCGGACGGTGAGTTCGTGATCCTGGTCGGCCCGTCCGGCTGCGGTAAGTCCACCACGCTCAACATGATCGCCGGGCTGGAGGACATCAGCGCCGGTGACCTGCTGATCGGCGGTGAGCGGGTCAACGACAAGGCACCGCGCGACCGGGACATCGCCATGGTGTTCCAGTCCTACGCGCTCTACCCGAACATGACCGTTCGCGACAACATGGGCTTCCCGCTCAAGCTGGCCAAGATGGACAGGGCGGTCATCCGGAAGAAGGTCGAGGAAGCGGCGAAGGTTCTGGAACTGACGCCCTACCTGGACCGCAAGCCGGCGAACCTCTCCGGCGGCCAGCGCCAGCGCGTCGCGATGGGCCGCGCGATCGTCCGCAGCCCGAAGGCGTTCCTGATGGACGAGCCGTTGTCGAACCTGGACGCCAAGCTGCGCGTGCAGATGCGCACCCAGGTCTCCCGGCTGCAGAAACAGCTCGGCACCACCACCGTGTACGTGACCCACGACCAGACCGAGGCGATGACGCTCGGCGACCGCGTGGTGGTGATGCGAGCCGGTCGCGTGCAGCAGGTCGGCCACCCGCAGGAGCTCTACGACCACCCGGCCAACCTGTTCACGGCCGGCTTCATCGGCTCGCCGTCGATGAACTTCCTGCCCGCCGCGGTGTCGGACGGCTCACTGGAGACGCCGCTCGGAAAGATCACGATTCCCGCCCGGGTACGGGACGGGCTCTCCTCGTCCGAGCTGATCCTGGGCATCCGGCCGGAGCACTTCGAGGACGCCGCGCTGATCGACGACGCCCAGCGGGCCCGCGGCCACGAGTTCACCGCGCCGGTCGACCTGGTCGAGTCGATGGGCTCGGACAAGTACGCCTACTTCACGCTCGAGGGCGAGACGGCCACCTCGGCCGAGCTGGAGGAGCTGGCCGCGGACGCGGGCGGCGCCGACCTGCCGTCCGGCACGTCCAACCTGGTCACCCGCTTCTCCGCGGAGTCCCGGGTCCGCTCCGGCGAGCCGCACCGGGTGTGGCTCAACCTCGACAAGGTGCACCTGTTCGACGCCGCCACCGGTCGTAATCTGACGCTGTAGACCGGATCGCCGGGAAGGCCCTGGGCCTTCCCGGCCGGCTCAGACGGTGCCCCGCAGGGCCAGTTCGTGGCCCGGCCAGCGGGAGCGGAGCCAGCGGTCGTGGCTGGCGACCACCACGGCGCCGGGGCCGGCGGTGCCGAGCGCGTCCTCCAGCTCGTCGGCAAGCCGTGGGGAGAGGTGGTTGGTGGGCTCGTCGAGCAGCAGCAGTTCCGGCGGGTCCGCGATCACCAGCGCGAGCGCGAGGCGCCGGCGCTGGCCGACCGACAGCTCGCCGGCCGGCAACGTCCGGGCGCGCGCCGGGAGCAGGCCGAGCGAGCTGAGCGGCACCGCCTCCGCGCGCTCCGCGCCGAGCGTGGCGGCGTAGAGATCGCAGGCCAGGACATCCGGACGGTCGAAGACCGTGTCCTGGGTCAGCAATGCCACCCGCAGCCCTCGTCGCCGCTGCACGTCACCCTCGACGACCGCACCGCCGGCCACGCGCACAGCGCCGGTCTCGGCCGGCAAGCCCGGGTCGGTGCTGCATCGGGACGCGGCGTCGGTGGAGTCGTGGAGGCGGCCGGCCAGGAGGGTGAGGAGTGTGGACTTGCCGGCGCCGTTCGGGCCGGTGATCAGGAGGCGGTCACCGGCGGAGACGTCCAGGCGGTCCAGCGACAGCCGGCCGGGCACGTGCACGCCGCGCAGCGAGATCAGCAGGCCGGAGGCGGACGTCGCGGCCAGCGTGGACGGCTGGAAGCACAGCGGCTTCGGCGGCTTGCGGACCTGGGTGCGTTCCAGCTCCGCCAGCCGGCGCGACGCGTTGCGGACCCGGCGGGAGATCTGCTGCTGGACGCGGCCGGCCGTGTGGCCGTACCCCATCTTCTCGCTGTCCCGCGGCGGCCGGCCGTGCGCGACCTGCTGCGCGGTGACCGAGGCCGCGTGGCGCAGCGATGCCAGCTCGTCCTGCTCCTCCGCGAAGCGGCGCTGCCACCGCTCCCGTTCGGCGATCTTCGCGGCCTGGTAGGCGGTGTAGCCGCCGCCGTAGCGGGTCGGGCCGTCCGCGGCCGGGTCCAGGTCGATCAGGTCGGTGCAGGCCGCGTCCAGGAACGCCCGGTCGTGACTGGCCACGATCACCGTGCCGGGCAGGCCGCGAAGCTCCTCCTCCAGGAAGGCGGCGGCCACGTCGTCCAGGTGGTTGGTCGGCTCGTCCAGCAGCAGCGCGGCCGGCCGGCGGACCAGCAGCGCGGCCAGCGCGAGCCGCCCGCGTTCGCCGCCGGACAGCGACCCGACGGTACGGTCCAGCGCCAGATGCCCGAGCCCGAGCCCGGCCATGACCAGCGTGGCCCGCCGGTCCGCGTCCCAGGCGGCCAGTTCCTCCGCGCGTTCCAGCCAGGTCCCGTAATCGGCCAGCAGCTCCTCCGGCGAGCCGAGCCCGGCCACGCCGGATTCCGCGGTGCCGATCGTGGACGGGTCCGCCGCGATCGCGGCAGCCAGCCGGTCCAGCGACGCCAGCGCGGAACGCGCCTCGCGCAACGCGTCGTCGAGCACGTCGGTGAGCGTCGCGGCCGGTGGGAACGGCAGCTCCTGGTGCAGGAAGCCGAGTGACCCCGGCCGGACCACGCTGCCCGAGTCGGGTGTGTCGGCGCCGGCGAGCAGGCGCAGCAGCGTGGTCTTGCCGGTGCCGTTCTCGCCGATCAGGCCGATGCGCTGACCGGGGGCGGCGACGAGCGAGACACCGTCGAGCACGCGGCGGCTGCCGAGCGTACGGACGAGGTCGTGGGCGAGCAGGGCGGGCATGGACATGCCGGGACACCTCGAAGATAACGAGAGGGAACCCGCCGGGCGGCAACGGCCTCGGGCGCGGGTCGGGGAGGTGTCAACGGATCACATCGCGATCAACGGTAGCGACGTGCCGCGCCCCCGGCAAGCGACTTCTCCGGGTACGCTCCTCAACCATGACCGCGCGACCGAACTTCTGGTGGCCCGCCTCCCCGGCGGCCCATCAGCTCCGCGCGTAACCACACCGCGGCCGCCCGATCGAGGCGGCCGCCACATGCAGGTCCTGTGGCACGACGAGGTCCGCCGAGGCGACGGCCCCGAACCACGGGAGACCGCATTGTTCACCGAGATCATCTTTGGCGAGCGGCCGTTCGCGCTGCTCCGGCGCGAGGGCGCCGACGAGGTCGAGGTCCTCACCGGCGAGCTGACCGTCGCCGGCTCGCTCGCGCAACTGCCGCTCGACGATCGAATCGGGCCGCAGACACTGGCACTCGTCCCGTACCGGCAGATCGTGGAACGGGGTTTCGACACGGTCGACGACGGCACGCCGATGGAGTGCCTGCGCATCGCGGAGTCGGCGGCCCTTCCGCTGGCGGAGGTGCTGCGCGCGCTGCCGGACACGCCGATCGTCACCGGGGACGCCGGCTTCGACGTCGGCGACGAGGCCTACGCCGGCAAGGTCGAGGAGGTGCTGCGGGACGAGATCGGGCGCGGTGAGGGCGCGAACTTCGTCATTCACCGCACCTGGACCGCGACGGTCCGGACCGCGCCGCGCACGGCCGCGCTCGCCGCGTTCCGGAACCTGCTGACCGGCGAACGCGGCGCGTACTGGACGTTCATGGTCTGGACCGGCACCCGCCACCTGATCGGCGCGACGCCGGAACGGCACGTCAGCGTGGACCGCGGTCTGGTGATGATGAACCCGATCAGCGGCACGTTCCGGCACGCGGGCGGCGGCGACCTGCGGGCGTTCCTGGCCGACCCGAAGGAGCGCGACGAGCTCTACATGGTGCTGGACGAGGAGCTGAAGATGATGGCCGCGGTCGCGGAGGCCGGCGGCCAGGTGCTGGGCCCGTACCTGAAGGAGATGTCGCACCTCACCCACACCGAGTATCTGCTGGCCGGCCGCACCGCGCTGGACGTGCGGGACGTGCTGCGCGAGACGATGTTCGCGCCGACCGTGACCGGCAGCCCGATCGAGAACGCCGCCCGGGTGATCGCGCGGCACGAGCGCCGCGGCCGCCGCTACTACGCGGGCGTGCTCGCGCTGCTCGGCCGGGACGCGGACGGCGGTCAGTCGCTGGACGCGCCGATCCTGATCCGTACCGCGGAGTTGTCGCCCACGGGTGAGCTGCGCGTCCCGGTCGGCGCCACGCTGGTCCGGCACTCGACACCGGCCGGCGAGGTCGCGGAGACCTACGCCAAGGCCGCGGGCGTGCTGGCCGCGCTCGGCCTCCGTCCCCGCGCCGCCACCGGTCAGATCAAGACCCACGATCACGGCCATCCCGCGGTACGGCGTGCGCTCGCCGCCCGTAACGACCGGCTCGCCCGGTTCTGGCTCGAGGACCGGGTCTCGGCCGCGCCGCGGCCGTTGTTCGCGGGACGGCGCGCGCTGATCGTGGACGGGGAGGACACGTTCACCGGCATGCTGGCGCATCAGCTGCGCGCGCTCGGCCTGGACGTGACCGTGCGGCCCTGGCATGCGCCCGGCACGGACCTGGACTCGTTCGGCCTGCTGGTGCCGGGCCCCGGCCCGGGCGATCCGTCGGATCCGGCGTTCCCGCCGGCGGTGGCGCTGCGCGCGGTGATCGCGGACCGGCTGGCCGGCGGCCGGCCGATGCTGGCCGTGTGCCTCTCCCACCAGTTGCTGTCCAGCATGCTGGGTCTGCCCCTGCACCGCAGGGACGCGCCCTATCAGGGGATGCAGCGTGACATCTCACTCTTCGGGACGATGCGCCGGGTCGGCTTCTACTCCACCTACACCGCTCTGTCCGGCGTGGACCTGCTGCCGACGCCGCACGGCCCGGTCGAGCTGGCCCGGGACACGGCGGACGGCGCGGTGCACGCGCTGCGCGGGCCGGGTTTCGCCGGCGTGCAGTTCCACCCTGAGTCGGTGCTCAGCCAGGACGGCCTGGCCGTGCTGACCCAGTTGCTGACCGCGCTGCTGGAAACCGGAAGCGCTCCCACGCAGAAATCGGTTTCCGATTCGCATATTCCGGCGGTTCGCGGGTAGCAGGTCTGATAGCGGCACCTGATGATGCCGGGGTCGCCGAAGGTCCGGGCGGGTTTGAGAGCCCCCGCTCGGACCTTCGGTTTCAGGCAGTTATCAGGTAGTTCGCGGCTTGTATCAAGCTTCTGCTGATACGTAGGGATTAATCCCGGGTTAACGTGCCACGATTCGGCGCGGATCCGCCTACTCCATCAACCCCTGGTCGCTACTCTGTGCGCACGTAAGGACCGCACCTTACGTACGTAAAGAAGGTGGAGTATGGCGATTTTTAAGCATTTAAGGGTATCGGGGAGCGTTGTCGCGCAGGGCGACGGCAAGCTCCCGGCCGGGGATCCGGACCCGCCACCGGCGGCCGACGGCGCGCACGGCCCGCCCGTTACCGGCGAACCCGGTTCCACAAAGGCCTGGACCTGGCGGGGTGACTTCGGCGCCTCGCTGGTCGTGGTGCTGATCGCCGTGCCGCTCTCGCTCGGCATCGCGGTCGCGTCCGGTGCACCGCTGGTCGCCGGCCTGATCAGCGCCGTGGTCGGCGGCATCGTCGGTGGTCTGATCGGCGGCTCGGCCGTGCAGGTCAGCGGCCCCGCGGCCGGCCTCACCGTGATCGTGGCCGGCCTGGTGCAGTCCTACGGATGGGCCGCCACCTGCGCGATCGTCGCCGGGGCCGGCGTGCTGCAACTGCTGCTCGGCCTGTTCCGGGTGGCCCGCGCCGCGCTCGCGGTCTCGCCCGCGGTCATCCACGGCATGCTCGCCGGTGTCGGCGTGGTCATCGCACTCTCCCAGCTGCACATCGTGCTCGGCGGTACGCCGCAGAGCTCCGCGCTGGACAACCTTCGTGAGCTGCCCGGTCAGCTCATTCACAATCACTCGCTGACCGTCGCCACCGGCCTGCTCACGCTGACCGTGCTGATCGCCTGGCCGCGGCTGCCGGAGCGGTTCCGGGTCGTACCGGCGCCGCTCGCCGCGATCGCGGCCGGTACCGGCGTCGCGGCCGTGTTCGGCTGGGACGTGGCCCGCGTCGACCTGCCCGCGGACCCGCTCGGCGCGCTCGTCACGCCACAGTGGCCGGAGGGCAGCTGGACGTCGATCGCCGGCGCGGTCGTCGCGGTCGCGCTGGTCGCCAGCGTCGAGTCGCTGCTCTGCGCGGTCGCGGTCGACCGGCTGCACGACGGCCCGCGCGTCAACCTGGACCGGGAACTGGCCGGACAGGGCGCCGCGAACCTGACCGCCGGTCTGCTCGGCGGCCTGCCGGTGGCCGGTGTGATCGTGCGCAGCACCGCGAACGCGAAGGCCGGTGCGCGCAGCCGGCGCTCCACCGTCATGCACGGCGCCTGGGTGCTGGCGCTCGCGCTGGCCGCGGCGCCGGCGATCGAGCTGATCCCGCTCGGCGCGCTGGCCGCGCTGCTGGTCGCGATCGGCGTGCAGATGGTCAACCTGTCCCACATGCGCGGCGTGCACCGGCACGGCGAGCTACCGGTCTACCTGCTGACCATGGCCGGTGTGGTGGCGCTCGGACTGTTCGAGGGCGTGCTGATCGGGCTCGGCTGCGCGCTGCTGCTCACCATCCGGCGGCTCGCGTCCATCCACGTGCAGGTCACGCCGCAGCTGCACGGCTCGGTCCGGGTCGCGGTGGACGGGTCGCTGACGTTCCTCAGCGTGCCGGCGCTGACCCGCGCGCTCACGGCCGTACCCGCGAAGGCCGTTGTTGATCTTTCTTTGAACATCGATTTCATGGACCACGCCGGCGTCACCGCGATCGACGACTGGCGCACCGGGTACGAACGGGCCGGCGGGACCGTCCGCATCGACGAGGTGCTCGAACAGTGGTACGCGCCGGGCCGGTCCGGGCTGCCACGACCGGTGCGCCGCACGCCACCGGTCCGCAACCGTGCGGCCTGGCACCCGCTCGCCACCACGCTCTCCGGCCGCCGGCAGCTGGAGGAGGGCACCGAGGAGTACCAGTCGAAGGTGGCGCCGCTGGTCCAGCCGCTGCTCAGCGAGCTGGCCCACGGGCAGCGGCCCACCCACCTCTTCATCACCTGCGCCGACTCGCGCCTGGTGCCCAACATGATCACGTCGAGCGGCCCGGGTGACCTGTTCACCGTCCGCAACGTCGGCAACCTGGTGCCGCGCCACGGCGAGGCCGACCCGAACGACTCCACGATCGCCGCCATCGAGTACGCGCTGGCGGTGCTGCCGATCCGGACCATCACGGTCTGCGGCCACTCCGCCTGCGGCGCGATGGACGCGCTGCTCACGCCGGGGAGCGCGGGCAACATGCCGTACCTGAGCGGCTGGCTCCGGCACGGCTCGCACAGCCTGGACCGGCTCTCGTCCCGGCCGGACGGACCGGGCCGGCTGGACCGCCTCGGCCGGGAGAACGTGCTGCAGCAACTGGACAACCTGCGCACCCACCCGGCGGTCGCGGCCCGCGAGGCGGCCGGCGAACTGGAGCTGTGCGGCGGCTACTTCGACATCGCCGAGGGGCGCCTGCACATCCTCTCGCCGACCGCTCCGGTGACCGTCTAGCCACCTTCCACGGTGGCACGATTTGGTGATCTGCCCAGCTCAGAGCGTCCGTAGAGTAGATCTCGGCCGGTCCGGAGGGAGCGGCCGGGACACGCTGCGAGGGGACGTCGACATGACCTACATCGGCCCGGGCTAGGCAGACCCTCAGATCACCCGCATCCCCGGGCGCCGCGCGCTCGGGGATGCTCTATGTATGACCGATCTTCGATATGCCGCGTTCGCCCAGGAGGCGTGCGGGGTGTCGCCGGTGTATGAGGGACTGGCGCGCGCTGTGGCCGGGGACGCGGAACTGCTGGCGTTGATCGACGGGCTGCCGGAGGCCAAGCGGCAGCCGAACCTGCTGTTCGGGACGGTGCGGCTGCTGGGTGGTCCGGTGGAGTCGTGGGCGGGGTTCCGGGCGTTCGTGGTGGAGCGGTGGAACGCGGTGGCGCGGGAGATGCGCGCACGGATCACGCAGACGAACGAGGCCGGGCGGTGTGCGCTGCTGCTCCCGGTGCTGGCGTCGCTGCCGCAGCCGCTGGCGCTGTTGGAGGTGGGCGCGTCCGCGGGGCTGTGCCTCTATCCGGACCGCTACTCCTACCGGTACGGCCCGCATGCGCTCGGGGACGGCGTACCGGTGCTGCATTGTGAATCTGATCTTCTGCCGTCCCGGCGACCGGAGGTGGTGTGGCGGGCCGGCATCGACCTCAACCCGCTGGACGTGCGCTCCGCCGCGGATCTGGCCTGGCTGGACGCGCTGATCTGGCCGGAGCACGAGCACCGGCGCACCCGGCTGCGTCAGGCGGCCGCGGTCGTGGCGGCGGACCCACCGCTGCTGGTGCGCGGTGACCTGGTGGAGGCGCTGCCGTCGCTGGCCGCGCGGGCGCCGGCCGGTGCGACGCTGGTCGTCTTCCACACGTCCGTGCTCTATCTGGTGCCGCCGGAGCCG
This sequence comes from Catenuloplanes indicus, assembly GCF_030813715.1. Taxonomy (NCBI): domain Bacteria; kingdom Bacillati; phylum Actinomycetota; class Actinomycetes; order Micromonosporales; family Micromonosporaceae; genus Catenuloplanes; species Catenuloplanes indicus. The sequence goes on along the minus strand of NZ_JAUSUZ010000001.1, from coordinate 2,391,784 downwards.
CGTGCGGCGTTCGTGTCGCTGGTGCGGTCGCTACCCGGGCACTGGATCTCGAACGAGGCACCGGACGTGCTGACGCCGGGCGCGGCCGGGCCGCCGCCCGGTTACCACAACATGCTGGCGCTGGACGGGCGGCCACTGGCCTGGACGCGCGGGCACGGCCAGGGCATGCGGCGCGTCTGAGGCCGGTCGCCCGGTCAGAGGTGGCGGGAGATGCGGGGGTCGTCGGCCGGGAGGGTGCGCTCGCGGCCGTCGCGGTCGATCACCCGGACGACCGGCACCCGGCCGGTGCGCGGGCGCGCGGACAGCCAGGCGAGGCCGGCCACGGCCAGCAGAGCGATCGTCGACACCCAGAGCATCAGGGTCGGCATGGGGGACCTCCCAACGTCGGCCACACCAGAGTAGCGCGCGCCGGACGCCGCGCCACCGGTGGAAACAATCACCCAGGGTAACCCTCAGGTCAGCCGGCGGCGGCGGGCGGCCACTGGCCGGGGTCGCGTGGCGCGGGCGAGATCGGGCGGACGACCACGTCGTACGCCCCGGTGCGCGGCAGGCGTGGCGGCTCCGGCTCGCCGATCTCGGCCTCGGCGGACACGGACAGGCCGGACGGGTCCCAGGAGAGCAGGTCGGCCGGGTCCTGCCGGGCCGGGTCGAGCCGCTGCGACGGCGTGACCGGACGCAGGCTGCCGAGCGCCTCGAGCAGGCGCGGGACGTCCGCACCGTCCAGCCGGAACGATGCGCGGCAATGACGGTCGGCCCAGAGCGAGAGCACGATCATGCCGCTCTCGTCGTGGCAACTGACCCGCATGACACGACCGTCGCCGCGGACATCGGAGAAGAGATCGCCCCGGCGTGGCATCGGCACGAGTTCGCCCATGCGCACATCCTGCCGCCCGGATCATCAATAGGGAAGGGCCGTCATAACCGGAAATTCCGTCGCCCACGGTACGCCGGGCGCCCTAGCCTCGGTGGCCATGAACGCGTCGACGCCCGTCTGGGCACAGCACGTCAGCCGGGTCGCGGTGTTGAGCGGAGCCGGGGTGTCCACCGCGTCCGGGATTCCGGACTACCGCGGGCCGGACGGCGTGTGGACGCGGGACCCGTCGGCGGCGGAGGCGTTCACCTACCGCCGATTCATGGCGGACGCGCAGGTCCGCGCGCGGTTCTGGCGCACCTATGTGGACCACGCGGCCTGGGGCGCGGAGCCGAACCCGGCACACCGCGCGATCGCGTCGCTGGACCGGCCGGGGCTGGCGCTGCGCGTGCTCACCCAGAACATCGACGGCCTGCAGCAGCGGGCCGGGCTGGCCGAGCGGAAGGTGCTGGAGCTGCACGGCACCATGCACCGCACGGACTGCACCGGCTGCCGGCGCGGCCTGCCGACCACGGAAGTGCGGGTGCGGGTCGCGGCGGGGGAGACCGACCCGCGCTGCACGGCCTGCGGCGGCATCCTCAAACTCGGCACCGTGCTGTTCGGCGAGGAGCTGAACGCGCGGCTGCTCGGCGACGCGGCCGCGATCGTCTCCGCGTCGCAGCTGGTGATCGCGGCGGGCAGCTCGCTGATCGTGAACCCGGTCGCGTCGCTGTGCGCGCTCGCGGTGGACCGAGGCGCCCAGCTCGTGATCATCAACCGCGATCCGACGCCCTACGACGCCATCGCGGCCGAGGTGATCCGCGAGGACCTGGTCACCGCGCTGCCCCGGGTGGCTGCTCTGCTGACCACCGCACCGGCGCGGGCCTGAGCGAGCCCACGCGGGTCACTGGTAGCCGCGGATCTGGCAGAAAGCCCTGGTCAGGTCGCCATTGCGGGCGTCCCAGGTCTGGCCCCGGGTGATCGCGGCGACCTCGGTCATCTCCTGCTCCGCGGCCTCGCCGAACAGGATCGGGAAGACCGGGACCGCGGCGCCGTCCCGCCGCGCGACGAAGTCCTTGAACGCGGCCAGGTCGCGGCCCTGGTTCGACTCGCCGTCCGTCATCAGCACGATGCTGACGAACCGGTCCCGGCCGGCGGCTGCGTCCAGGCTGTCGTACGCGGCGATCAGCGAGTCGTAGACCGCGGTGTCGCCACCGGCCTGCAGCGCGCCGATCGCGTCCCGGATCGCGTCCCGGGACGGCTGCGCGTCCGCGGCGTCGACGGTGAACGACCGCGCGGCCTGCGGCGTCTGGCTGAACGGCAGCAGCACCACGTCCTCCCGGCTGCGGAACCGGCAGAACTCGCCGGTCAGCGACGTGTTCACCCCGGTCAGCCCGGACAACGCGGCCTTCAGTGCCCTGATCCGGTCGCCGTCCATCGACCCGGACACGTCCAGCACGTAGACGGTCCGCGACGGCCGGCGCAGCTCGTCGTTGTACGCGGTGAGCAACGCCCTCAGCGAGGCCCGTGTCTCCGGGAACGGCAGCTCGACCGGCGACTCCGGAAGACCCGCGGGCAGCGGTACGCCGGGCAGCGCCGGCCGCCGGGCCGTGTCCTCGCCGATCCGCCGCTGCACGTCCGCGCCGCGCAGCCAGGAGGTGAGCCGCCGGTGTGCGTCCCGGGCCGCGTCCGGCGCGTCTGCCAGCACGGTCAGCGGGTAGTCCGCGGTGACCACGCCGTCGGCCGGGTAGACGATCGTGAGCTGTTCCGGCAGCGTCCCGGCGCGGTTCAGCGCGACCAGCGACGACTCGTAGGTGAACAGGCCGTCCAGCTCGCGGTTACGGGCGACGAACTCGCCGGCCAGCCAGTCGGACGAGCCGGCGGTCAGGGCGTGCGCCGTGAAGAAGCCGTTGACCGGCTCGGACACCCGCTCGATCGCGGCCGCGTCCAGCGCCCGGCCGCTGCCGTCGATCGCGGACGCGACCGCGACCAGCGTGGAGAAGCCGGTGTTCGACGCGGCCGGGTCGGTCATCGCGAACGTGAAGTCCCGGCGCGAGGCCGCGGCCGCGATCTCGGACCAGGTGACCGCGCGGTTCGCCCAGCCGAGCCGGGCGGCGGTGGAGGCGCGCAGGCCGAGCACGACCGGTGAGCTCATGATCCGCTCGGACGGGCCGAGCCGGCTCTTCGCGGCCGGTTCCATCTCCAGGTAACGGTTGGACGAGAACCAGACCGCGTCGTACGCGGCACCGGCCGCCACCTTCTCGGCCCCCTCCAGGCTGCCGGTGAACTCGAGATCGACGGTGACGCCGGTCGCCTTCGCTGCGTCCGCCAGGATCGGCTCCATGTCGGCCAGCTCGCTGCCGGCCAGCACGCGCAGCGTGGCCGCCGGGCCGGTCAGGTCCTCCGGCGGCTGCTTCTCCGCGCCGGGCGTGCAGCCGGCGAGCAGGACGGCGGCCAGGGCGGTGGTGAGGACGCGCCGGATCATTTCGCACACTTCCCGGTGGTGTCGTCGAACGAGGGGTTCGCCTCCAGCTCGGACAGCATCGACTCGAGCAGCGCGTACTCCGGCGGCTCCTGCACCACCGGCGGCTCCGGCCGGTCGGTCAGCGCCCGGCCGTCCAGGCGGAAGCCGTACTCCGCGGCCAGGGCCTGCAGATTCTCGTCGGTGTCGAGCGCGCGGCCGAGCCGGTCGCCGGCGTCGGTGAACGGCACGACCGTGTGCCGGGCGTAGACGGTCGGGTTCGGGAACAGCATCACGTGCTCGCCGTCCCGCGGCACCGTGATCGCGGACGTGGTGTCCAGGAACTGTTGCTCGTAGACGAGGGCGAGCGGGGAGCGGGCCGGTCCGTCGCTGAGGTACTGCTCGAACAGGTCCTGGCTGGTTTCCTCCTTCGTCCCCTGGTACGCCATCAGCCGGCACATGTCCGGCATGACCTTCGCGACGTCGGCCGCGGACGAGACCGGCCGGTCCCCGTTCAGTGCCGCGGACGCCAGCGAGACGAACTGGATCGCGGAGCCGGAGTCCTTCGGGTCGGTGGTGCGCAGCAGGACGACCTTGTTGTTCGGCGAGCTCTCGTTGCCCTTGAGCTGGTTCCACCGGGTGCCGGCGCGGGCCAGCCCGACCAGCGCGTCCACGTCCACGACCGGCCGGTCCTGCACGGTGGTGACCACGCCCGCGCCCCTCAGCATGGTCACCACCGGCTTCCAGGTGGCGACCACCATCACGGACGAGAACGGCTTGTACGTGTCGTTGACGCCGCGCAGCTGCTGGATCCGCTCCGCGGTGGACGCGCTGGACGGGAACGCGAAGTCGTACGGGTGTGCGTCGTCGGACAGCGTGTTCACCATGTCGCGCGAGCCCTTGGCGTCGACCACCAGCGTCAGCCCCAGGCAGGACAGCCGGGACAGGACGCGGGGATCGTTCAGGTACGGCGTCTTCTCCGACCCGATCACGCCGGTCACCCGGGTCCGCGCACCGGCGCAGCCCGCGGCCGCCGGTGCGTCGCCGGACGCGGTGGCACGCCGGACCACGGCCCACGCGACCACCGCCACCAGTATCACGCTGACCAGCAGCGCGATCGTCCGCAGCGCCTTCATCGCCCGTCGCCTCCGGTGTCCTCGGGTGTCTCTCGCAGCGCCCAGCCGGCCGTCACACCGGCGATCACCAGCGTGGGCAGGGCCCAGATCGCCATGGTGGTGTCGAGCAGGCCCGCGGCCAGCAGGCCCGCCCCGGCGATCACGCCGGCGCAGCCTCCGGCGGCCAGGGACCGATCCACCGGGGTACGCCGGGCGCTCGGGGCGGCCGGCGGCGCGCTCCGCCAGGCCCGGTGGACCGCGTCGCCGAACGCGCGCGCGTCCGCGTACCGGTCGGCGGGCTGTTTCGCCATGCCACGCATGACCACCTCGCGCAGCGCCGATGGCACCGTGTCCGGCAGCGGGTCCGGCGCGCGGTCCCGGTGGTCGGTGATGGTGAACCGGCCGCCGAACGGCTTCCGCCCGGCCAGCGCCTCGTAGAGCACCACGGCCAGCGAGTAGATGTCGGCACGCCCGTCCGCCCGGTCGCTGACCAGGCGTTCCGGTGCCACGTACGCCGGGGTGCCGACCATCTGACCGACCCGGGTCAGGTCGGACGTGTCGATGTGCTGCGCGATGCCCCAGTCGATCAGGAACGCATGATCGGTGCCGGCCAGGTAGCCGCGCTCCAGCATGATGTTGGACGGCTTCACGTCCCGGTGCCGCAGGCCGCGCGCGTGCGCCGCACCGAGCGCGGACGCGATCTGCGCCACGATTGTCACCGTGCGCTCCGGCGTGAGCGTGCCGGCCGCGATCTCGTCCGCCAGCGTGCGCCCGTCGATGTAGCGCATCGCGATGTACGGCTCGGGCAGCTTCGCGCTGAAGTCGTACACCGCCACCACGTGCGGGTTCTCGATGTCGGCGGCGATCTCCATCTCGCGCACGAACCGCTCGCGCAGCTCGGTGTCGTCCAGCGCCGCCGGCGTGAGCAGCTTCAGCGCCACGATCCGGCCGCCGCGGTCGAGGTCGCGAGCCCGCCAGACCTCGCCCATGCCGCCCCGGCCGATGAGGTCGAGCCGCTGGTACTGACCGACTGGCGAGGTCACCGTCCACCTCGAATCCGCAGGGAAGGAACGTGCCAGCGATCGTACGAACGCCGAACCAGGATTCCGGCCGGGAAACCGCCCGAAAGGGACGCGCGCCATCCGGAGTTCAGCAGATGTTCGTCCGTCGGTCCGCCGTCGACTTTCGGCCGCATCGGCGTCGCGCCCGGTGCCGCTAGCGTGAGCGGTATGCGCAGGCGCTGGACGTACGACCTCGTCATCACCGCGATCGGCGTGGTCCTCGGCGTGCTGTGGCTGTGGGTCGCCCGGATCGCGGACGGCGAGGAGGAGTTCGCGCCGCTCTGGTTCGAGTTCGGCGGCCTGGCCGTCGCTGTCGCACTCTTCCTCTGGCTGCGCCGGTCTCGCCCGGTGCTGCTCGGACTGCTGCTCGGCGTCGCCGGCATCGCGCTGCCGTCGGTCGGCGGCCTGTCCGCGGCCGCGCTGGTCGGTGTCGCCTCCCGGCGCGGCGCACCGTGGGCGTTCCTGGTCTTCGCGGTGGACGCGGCGCTGGTCCTCTCGCTTTTCCAGGAGGAGGGCGGGCCGACCAAGGAGTACTGGGAGACCGTGGCCGTGCTGCTGATGGCCGACCTGGTGCTGATCTCCGCGGGCCTGCTGCTGCGCTCGCACCGCGCGCTGGTCCGGTCGGCGGAGGAGCGCGCCCGGCAGGCCGAGGAAGGGCAGCGGCTGCGCGTCGAGGAGGCCCGCCACCTGGAACGGGAGCGTCTGGCCCGGGAGATGCACGACGTGCTCGCGCACCGGATCTCGCTGCTCGCCGTGCACGCGGGTGCGCTGGAGGTGCGGCGCGGCGCGTCCGAGGAGGAGGCGCGCGCGGCCGGGGTGATCCGGGAGTGCGCCTACGACGCGCTGGAGGACCTGCGCGAGGTGATCGGTGTGCTGCGCGCGGCGCCGGACGCGGACGCCGACCGGCCGCAGCCCGGGCTCGCTGACCTGTCCGCGCTGGTCGAGGAGTCGCGGCGGGCCGGCGCGCGGGTCGAGCTGACCGCCGACCTGCCGGACGACGACCCGGGGCGGGCCGGGCGGCACGCGTACCGCATCGTCCAGGAGGGTCTGACGAACGCGCGCAAGCACGCGCCCGGGGCGCGGGTGCGGGTCACCGTCGCCGGTGGGCCGGGCGACGGGCTCACCGTGGAGCTGGCGAACCCGGCCGCGGTCTCCGGCGCACTGCCCGGCGGCGGGACCGGGCTGCCCGGCGCCGGCGCCGGCCTGATCGGGCTGCGCGAGCGGGTCGACCTGGTCGGCGGCCGGATCGAGCACGGCTGGACCGACGCCGGCGACTTCCGGCTGAGAGCATGGCTGCCGTGGAAACCGTGAAGGTGCTGATCGCCGACGACGACGCGCTGGTCCGGTCCGGCCTGACGATGATGCTCGGTGGGTTCGACGACATCGAGGTGATCGGTGCGGTGTCCGACGGCGACGAGGTGGCGGCCGCGGCCGCCCGGCTCCGGCCGGACGTGGTGCTGATGGACATCCGCATGCCGCGGATGGACGGGCTGGCCGCGACCGAGGCGCTGCGGGCCCGCCGGGACCCGCCCGAGGTGATCGTGCTGACCACGTTCGACACCGACCGGCACGTGCAGCGCGCGATCCGGGCCGGTGCCGGCGGCTTCCTGCTCAAGCACACCCCGCCGGCCCGGATCGCGGAGGCGATCCGGCAGGTCGCGGCCGGTGAGCCGATGATGTCGCCGGAGGTACTGCGCCGGATGATGGGCTACGTCGCGGGCGCCGGCGTGGACCCGCGACGGGACGCGGCCCGCACCCGGCTGGCCGTGCTCAGCGACGGCGAGCGCGGCGTGGCGGAGCGGGTCGGCCGCGGCCTGACGAACCAGGAGATCGCCGCGGAACTGCACATGAGCACCGCGACCGTGAAGGCGTACGTCTCCCGCGTGCTCACCAAGCTGGACCTGAACAACCGGGTGCAGATCGCGCTGGTCGTGCACGACGCCGATCTGCCCATGGCATAACCGGTCGGCGTGCCGCGGCAGCGGCGGCTATACAGAAGGCATGAGCGATCCGCGCCGGTGGCAGCCCGAGCCCGAGCCGTACCCGCATCACGGTCTGAGCCCCTGGCTCGAGGAGCGGCTCTTCGACCAGCGGATCGTGATGCTCCGCGGGCGGCTCACGCTGCCGGTGGCGTCGCCGGCCGCGGCCGCGCTGTTCAGCCTCGACGCTGCCGGTGACGCGCCGGTCCAGATCCACCTGGCCTGCCCGGACGGTGAGCTCGCCGCCGCGTTCGCGGTGGTCGACGCGATGGACGCGATGCGCTCGCCGGTGCACGTGGTGGTCACGTCCGAGGCGGGCGGCGCCGCGCTCGCGCTGCTGGCCGCGGCGCAGCGCCGGCTCGGCTACCGGCATGCACGGTTCAAGCTGTCCGAGCCGCACGCGTCCGCCACCTCCGGCACCACCGAGCAGGTCACCGCGGCCGCCGGGCAATACCTCCGTGAGCTGGAGGAACTCGCGGTCCGGCTGGCCGAGGCGACCGGCCAGACCCGGCACCGGATCGAGGACGATCTGGGCGCCGGGCGCATGCTGACCGCGGAGCAGGCCCGCGACTACGGACTGCTGCACGAGATCATCGGCAAACCCTGAGCGCATTCTGGGTACGGTGTCGGGCGATGAGCGCTCTCGGAAACATCCTCGCCTTCGACCTCGGCACGTCCTCGGTGCGTGCGCTGGTGCTGGACCCTGACGCGGTACCGGTGCCGGGCGCGCTCGCCCGCCGGAAGTTCTCCCCCACGGTGGACGACGACGGTGCCGCCACGCTCGACGCCCAGGCGTACCTCGGCGCGCTGATCGAGTGCGTCGACGAGCTGCACGCGGCCGGCCGGCTGGACGGTGTCGCGCACGTCGCGGCCAGCGCGATGTGGCACTCGATCCTGCCGCTGGACGCCGCGGGCAAGCCGCTCGGACCGGTTCTGACCTGGCTCGACACCCGGCCGCGCGCGCACGGGCAGGCGGCCGGGCCGGACGACGAGGCCGCGTTCCACCACCGGACCGGCGCGTGGTGGCACCCGCTCTACTGGACCGTGCGCATCCCATGGCTGCGCGAGCGGTCCGGCACCGCACCGGCCGCGTTCAGCGGTCTCGGCGAGTACGTGTGGTCCGCGCTGCTCGGCGAGGGCCCGATCTCGGTCTCCCAGGCGTCCGGCGCCGGCGTACTCGACCTGGCCGCGCAGACCTGGGACGCGGAGGCGCTGTCGCTGGCCGGTGTGCGCGAGTCCGCGCTGCCGCGGCTGGCCGGGCCGGGCTGGCGGGGCCGGCTGCGCGCGGAGTACGCCGGCCGCTGGCCCGCGCTCGCGGACGCGGAGTGGGCCGCGCCGTACGGCGACGGCGCTGCGTCCAATGTCGGCTCCGGCGCCGGTGACGCGTCCCGCGCCGCGATCACCGTGGGTACGTCCGCGGCCGTCCGGATCGCGCAGCGGGTGGAGGCGGGTGCGGTGCTGTCGCCGCTGCCGTCCCAGCTGTGGCGCTACCGGCTGGACCACACGCGTGTGGTGACCGGCCGGGCCTACTCCGGCGGCGGCAACCTGTTCGCCTGGGCGCAGCGTGCGTTGCTGCTGCCGGAGGGGGATGCGCTGGAGGCCGCGCTCGACGAGATCGTCCCTGGTCAGGTCGGTGTCTGGGCCGATCCGCGGTTCGGTGGCGACCGTCCGCCGGGCATGACGCCGCCCGGCGAGGGCCGGCTCGGCGGGCTCGGGCTGACCACCACCGGGCCGCAGATCCTGGCCGGACTGATGGACGGCGTGTGCGCGCAGATCGCCGATGACCTGGTCGTTCTCGAGTCCACTGTCGGCCGTACCGTGGATGTGCGGCTCGGCGGCGGCGCGGTCGCGGCCTCGGCGTGGTGGCGGCGCGCGTTCGCCACCGCGCTCGCGCCGCGGCACGTGGAGGCGGTCGACAACCCGGAGGTGGGTGCGGTCGGTGCCGCGCTGATCATGCTCGGGGATCACCCGAACGGATGATGGGCCATCGGCGACTCCGCCACGGCGGCGTCGGCCACACTGACGGTCGCAGATAAACGTCCGAGCACGCGTATTGGGATTCCCGCTGTCACCTGCTTGGATGTGATCATCTTCGGTGTTCACCCCCCGCGCACCGGAGGACCTCAGGAGGTGTGGTGGCTTCTGCCACGGGTCCGTCGCGTCGATCGGCGTCCCCTTCAGACCGGCGCCGCCGCGGTTCCCGCTCAGGTGGGTCGCGACTGCGCGTCGAGGACTGGCCGATCCGCACGAAGATCGTCGCAGTGCTCGTCATTCCGTCGGTGGCGTTCATGCTGGTCGCCGCCGTACAGGTCACCGACTCCGTGCGCCGGAGCCTCGACCTGGCCCAATTCGCGCGCGAGGCCCGGCTGGCCCCGCAGATCGTCGAGGTGATCCACGATCTGCAGGCCGAGCGGGACCGGACGATCGGCGAGGTCAACCCGCAGAAGGACCTGTCCGCCGTGTTCCGCCGCCCGTCGCTGGTGCAGAACGCGATGGCGGAGTACTACGCCGCCACCGACGCCTCGGTGACCGCGCTGCGCACGGCCGGCGACGACGTCAACGGCACGGTGGCCTGGCAGGCGGCGTACACGGACTCGATCAGCGCGCTCGAGTCGATCGGCCGGCTGCGCGTCACACTCGCGGACGACATGGCGAACGTGCTGGTCGACTTCCCCGGCTCGATCAAGACGCTGGACGACTCCTACACCCGCGCGATCACCACGCTGATCGGCCTGCTCGGCGCGCCGACCGCCGGTTCCGACCGGCCCGAGCTCGCGCTCGCGTTGCAGCGCCAGGTCGAGATGGCGGAGATCACCGAGATTCTGGCCCGGCAGCGCGCCATCGTCTTCCGGGCCGCGAAACCCGCGGACAAGGTCGCCCCGGGGTACGCGGACGGAGACCTCGACCAGTACAGCGCGCTGCGCAGCGCGCTGGTCGACGCGGTCCGCGAGTTCCGCAGCGTGGCCGCGCCGGCGCAGATCAGCGCGTACGAGGCAACCACCCGCGACGAGGCCACGCAGGACCTCACCCGGCTGGAGTCGATCACGCTGAACTCCAGCGGCAAGTTCCCGGCCGCGGACGAGTGGTGGGACACCAGCGAACGGCGCCAGGCCGTGCTGGCCGGCGTCCAGTCGCAGGTCGTCCGCGACGGTGTGGACTCGGTCGACGACGCCTCCAGCGCGCAGATCCGCAGCACCGTGATCAGCGCGGCCGCGATCCTGATCATCCTGCTTGCCGCGGTCACCGCGTCGCTGGCGATCGGCACGTCCATCGTCCGGCCGCTGAAGCGCCTCCGCGAGCAGGCGCTCAAGGTCGCGCAGACCGAGCTGCCCGAGACGCTGGAGCGGCTTCGATCGGTCCAACGTGGTATTCCGGACATCTCGGTCGGTGATTCGCAGATCCGCGGCCGGGACGAGATCGGCGAGGTGGCCCGGGCGTTCGTCGACGTCCACCGCTCCGCCGTCGACGTCGCCCGCGAACAGGCGTCCATGCGCCGCAACGTCAACGCGATGTTCGTCAACCTCGCCCGCCGCAGCCAGGTGCTGGTCGAGCGTCAGCTCGAACTGCTCGACGAGCTGGAGCGCGAGGAGAGCGACCCGGACCAGCTGACCAACCTGTTCAAGCTGGACCACCTGGCCGCCCGCATGCGTCGCAACGACGAGAACCTGCTGGTCCTGGCCGGCTCGGACAACGCGCGCCGGTGGCGGGACCCGGTCGCGCTCTCCGCGGTCGTGCTCGCCTCCACCGCTGAGATCGAGGACTACACCCGGGTACGCCACGACGCGCCGGACGGCGTGCACGTGATGGGCCACGCGGTCGCGGACGTCGTGCACCTGCTGGCCGAGCTGCTGGACAACGCGGCCGCGTTCAGCCCGCCCAGTACGGTCGTGCGCCTCTCCGGCCGGCTCGCCGCGGACGGCACCGTGGTGCTGGAGGTCGTCGACGACGGCCTCGGCATGACGCCCGGCACCGTCCAGGAACTCAACCAGCTGCTGGCCGAGCCGCCCGCGGTCGACGTCGCCGCGTCCGAGCGGATGGGCCTCTTCGTGGTCAGCCACCTCGCGGCCCGGCACGGCATCCGGGTCAGCCTGCGCTCCGGCGAGCGGGGTGTGATCGCCACCGTGTGGATCCCGCCGTCCGTGCTCACCGAGGCACCCCGGGACGACGCGCTGCGCGGTCCGTCGACGCAGATGCCGGCGCTGCAGCCGAGCGCGCCGATGGCGCTGCCCGCGTCCGGTGCCGCACCCGCGCTGCCCGCCGTGTACGGGAGCGTGCCGCCGGTCCTGCCCGGCTCCGGCTCGCGGGAACTGGTGCCGACCGGCTTCGAGCCGGCCGGCGTGATGACCGGGACCGTGATGCCGGTGTCCGCGGTGCCGTCCACCACCGGTTACCGGTCCCCGGCGGCGGCCCAGCTGCCTCCTCGGCCCCCGGTCGACCTGCGGCTGAACCAGCCACCGGCGCCGCGCACGGTCCGGCCGTCGCCACGGCCGGCCGGTGGGCAGCCGCGACCGGAGATCGCCACGTTCTTCGACTCGACCGGGACCGGACCGCTGCCGCTGGTGCCGAAGCAGCGTACCGGCGGGGTCATCTCGGCCGTGCCGACGCCGCCGGGACCGGCGCCGACCGAGGCGGTCCGGACCGGTGCGGTCTACGGCTCCGCCAGCGCGGTGCCGGGGGTCACGTCGCGGCCGGAGCTTCCCGCCGGCTCGACGTTCGCGCCCGCCGCGCTGCCCTCCGGGGCGCCGGAGGAGTCCGGCGGCTACCCGGTGTACGGCTCCGGCGGGCCGTCCGACTCGGGTGCGTTCGCGATGCCGTCCGCGTACGACGCGTTCAGCGGCCGGCGCGCGGCCGAGAACAGCGGCGAGTACCCGGTGGCCGCGGCGCCCGTCTCCGCCGCACCGGCCGCGCGCCCGGCCCGGCCGATCCGCGCGGAGGACGTGCTCGGTGCGGCCAGCGGCGCGTCCGGCGGCGGCACCTGGTGGAACCGGTCCGGCGCCGGCAAACCGACCGGCGGCACGACCGCGCTCGACCGCACCCCGGCGGCGCCCGCGGCGCCGGTCACCGGCGGCACGAACTCCGCCGGTCTTCCCATGCGGGTCCCGATGGCTCAGCTCCCCGACGGCCAGGGCGGTCCGGCGCCGGCCGGCCGCGCGCCCGAGCGTAAGGTCGCGGAGCTGGACCCGGAGGCGACCGGAACGACGCTCAGCAGGTTCTACAGTGGCATCCGCGCCGCTGAGACCGAGGAAACAACGGAAAACACCGGGTCGCACGCGGCGATCCGGTGGGAGGGAGACAGGCAATGACCGTGCTGAGCCAGGAGGCGCGCGACCTGAGCTGGCTGGTCGACGCGTTCGCCCAGCGGGTCCCCGGTGTCGCCCACGCGATCGTGGTCTCCTCCGACGGCCTGCTCCTCGCCGTGTCCGACGGCTTGCCCCGCGACCACGCGGACAAGCTCGCCGCGGTCACGTCCGGCCTGTACAGCATCACCCAGGGCGCGGCCACCATGTTCGACGGTGACATCGTCAAGCAGACCGTGGTCGAGATGGGCCGCGGCTTCCTGCTCGTGATGAGCATCCGGGACGGCTCCATCCTGGCCACGCTCGCGGTCCGGGACGCCGACATCGGCGTCGTCGGCTACGAGATGGCCCGCCTGGCCAAGCAGACCGGCGAGATGCTCACGCCGGCCCTGCGCGCCGAGCTCCAGGGCTCGCTGCCCTACTGACGACCCGCTTTCGCCGGCGGCATACGAGATGCCGCCGGCGGTGCCGGTGCCCCGGCACGGCGGTGACGTCACGGTGCCAGTGCTCGCAGCACGGCGGTGAGGCGCCGCGCGGACGCCGGATCGCCGGCACCGGCCGGGACGCGCACCGGCCGCCCGGCGCGGAACGTGCTCACCGGCGCGTCCGGCGGCTCGTCGATCAGGCGGATGATCGGCGGGAGCGCGCGCGGGACCGGGGTGGCGAACCGGGACGCGATGTCGATCAGCACTCGCATCGGCCCCCGGAAGCCGCGCGAGAGCCCGGTGTCCACCATCAGCGGGTTGTAGAGCACATATCGAGTACGGGCGTCCGGGTGCTCCAGCGGGAACGCCGTACCCAGCAGGTCGTTGGCGTAGGCACCGCGCAACGTCGCGGCGAGCGCGCGATAGCGCCCACGACGCGACTGGAGGTCGTCCCACTTCGGGCGGCGGCCCGACCCCGTTCCGCAGAGGCTTACGACGACCGGCCGCTCCGCCCGCTCCAACGCCGGCAGCAACGCCTCCACCAGTAGGAACCGGCTCAGAACGTACAGCGCGAACGTGTACTCCAGCCCGTCCGCGGTCTCGGCCCGCACCGGCGAATAGCGGAACGCGGACATGACCAGCACGTCAACGGTGCTGGGCAGCGCGGCGGCGAGCCCACGGACCGCGGTCGGCTCGGAAAGATCGGCACGAATCGTATCGGCACCGGGTACGGCGGTGCTTCCGATCGCGATGACCCGGTCGCCACCCGCCCGGTAGTGCTCGACCAGCCCTCGGCCGATGCCGTGCGTGCCTCCGGTGACCACAATGGTACGCATGTGATCGTTTCTATGTCCGCACCCGTCCTACGCGAAAGAGGGAACATCGATGTATCCACTCGGCACGCCGGTGAGCGCGGCGGCCCGCGACTCGTGCGCGGCGACGGACGTACTGCGGCGTACCGGCGACAAGTGGAGCCTGCTGGTGCTGGGACTGCTCGCCGCGCGGAGCTACGGCTACAACGAGCTGGACCGCGCGATCGACGGGCTCAGCCGGCGTATCCTCACCCGTACCCTCCGGGGTCTGGTCCGCGACGGCCTGGTCAGGCGGCACCCCGTCAACGAGCGGACCGGCCGGGTGGAGTACGCGCTGACCGGGCTCGGACGGTCCCTGCTGCCGCTGGTCGTCGCGGTCGGGGAGTGGGCCGAACGGCACGCCGCGGAGATCGACGCTGCTCGCCGGGAGTTCGCCGCAGGCCCGTAGGATCCGCTCATGTCGCCTGAAGCGGTCAACTCGCCTGCGCTCGCCACTCCGCCGGGATACAGCCACGCCATGCGGGCCGGCGGGCTGCTGTTCGTGTCCGGGCAGGTGCCGTTCGACGAGGGCGGTGCGGTGGTCGGCGTGGGAGATATGCGAGCCCAGGCGGAGCAGACCTTCCGGAACCTGGGAATCGTGCTGGAGGCGGCCGGTGCGTCGTTCGCGGACCTGGTGAAGCTCACCTACTTCGTCCGCGACGTGTCCGCGGTGGCGGAGGTGCGCGCGGCCCGCGACCTGTTCGTGGACGTGACCAACCCGCCGGCCAGCTCGCTGGTCGAGGTGTCCGCGCTGATCCACCCGGACCTGCTGATCGAGATCGAGGCGGTCGCGGAGCTGCCGGCGGCCCGCCTCGGCACCGAGTGACGTCGCGTCACCCGGTGCAGCGGGCGATACCGGCCGGCCGGCCGAGGTCAGACCACCAGGTCGTCAACGATCTCGATCATGTTGGAGGCGGTGTCCGGGGTCATGTCGCCGTCGTCGGCCAGGCGTTCCAGGCGTTCCTGGAGGTCGGCGGCGCCGTCGGAGAGCTTCTCCGGGTCGTCGATGTCGCGGCGCAGATCGCGCAGATCGTCGAAGAGACGGCTCCCGGCGCGTGCGCTGATGTCCCGGCTGACCAGCCCTTGCGCCAGCGCGGCGTCGAGGCGGTTGAGGACGGTGCCGGCCTCGACGGAGTCCTCGTCCGCCGCGTCGCCGGACGGGGACGGGGACGGGGAACGCGACGGAGTGCCGCTCGCGGACGGTGTGCCGGCCGGGTTCTGCGGGGCCGCCGCGGGTGCGGTGCCGCGGCCGGGCGCGGAGACGGCGGGATCGCGGTCGCCGCCGGGGCCGAGAAGCACCGTGGCCAGGGCGACCAGGCCGACACCGCCGATGATCAGGCCGCTCGCGAGCACCCCGACACCACGCTTGCCGCGCAGGCGACCGGACCAGGACCGGCCGCCGGCCGCGGCACGCGCGGGAAACGGCACGTCGTGCGCGGTCACCGGCGCCGGGACCGAAGCGGCACCGGGCGCGAAACGCCCGGCGGGCGAGCCGCGGAACGCGGCCGGCGACACGGGTGTCGCCCCGCCGAAGCTTGAGCCGGACGATGCCGCGGCCGGCGACACGGGAGCCGCCTCGACGTAGCTCGTGCCCGGCGACACGGTCGTCGGCCCGCCGAGGCCCGAGCCGGACGATGCCGCGGCCGGGGACACGGGCGTCGCCCCGCCGAAGCCCGCGGCCGGTGAGATCGGCGGCCCGCTGACTCCCGGACCGGGCGACACCGCGGCCGACGGCGGCGCGGAAGCCGGCCCGCTGAGACCCGCGCCCGGTGACCCCGCACCGGCGGCCCCGGGGATCGTGCCCGCGGCGTACCGCCCGAAGATCCTGGCGATGGACGCGGCCGGCGGCCGCGTCTCCGGGTCGCGGGACAGGCAGGCCAGCGCCGCGTTGGCCAGCGCTTCCGGCACGCCGGGCGGCAGCGGGGCCGGTGCGGCGACGCCGGAGCGGTGTACGGAGGCGGCCTCCTCCCACGACGTGATCGCCAGCGGCGGTTCGCCGGTCAGTGCGGCGTAGAGCGTCGCGCCGACCGCGTACACGTCCGCCGGTGGCCCGGCCTCGCCGCGCAGCAGCAGCTCGGGCGCGGCGTAGGGCGGTGTGCCGGCCAGCCACCCGTCCAGGATCTCGGTGCCGCCGATCCGCTGGCCGGTGAAGGAGCCGGACGAGTGCGGCGTGTCACCGGCGACGAGCGTGGCGATGCCGAAGTCCAGCACCTTGGCCGCGCCGGTCGGGGTGAGCATGACGTTGGCCGGTTTGATGTCGCGGTGCACCACCCCGAGGCGGTGGGCGTCCGCGAGCGCGGCGGAGATCTCCGCGGCCATCCGGGCGGCGGCACGCCAGGGGAGTGGCGGGCCGCTGACCAGACGGTCCGCGAGCGTGGCGCCCTCGACCAGTTCCATCACGATGTACGGCAGGACGACGTCGTCGAACGCGTACTCACCGTAGTCGTAGACGTGCATGGCGTGCGGGTGAGTCATCCGGGCGGCGGCGCGGGCCTCGCGGCGGATCGCGGCGCGGAGCAGCTGGTCCTCGGCGGCGGCGCCGGACAGGATCTTGATGGCGACCGCGCGGCCGAGCGTCTCGTCGGCGGCACGCCAGACCTCGGACATGCCGCCGAGGCCGATCCGGCCGTCGAGCACGTATCGGCCGTTGAGGCGGGTTCCGGCGGCGGGCTCGGGCATGAGGCCAAGTGTCCGTCCCGCACGCAACCTCGACAAACGATCAAAGGACAAAATAAGGGGGTACGCCGCGCACGGCGTACCCCCGGAATGGTTTTAGAGGGAATTGTCGGAGATTACGCGGCGGTACCAGGCGGCGCTGCGCTTCAGGATGCGGCGCTGGGTGGGGTAGTCGACGTAGATCAGCCCCCACCGCTGGTCGTAACCGACCTCCCACTCGAAGTTGTCCATCAGCGACCACACGTGGTAGCTCTCCAGCGGTGCACCGTCCGCGATCGCGCGGTGCGCCTCGGCGAGGTGGTCACGCAGGAAGCTGATCCGGCCCGCGTCGTCGACCGAGCCGTCCACGCCGACCTCGTCCGCGCAGGGCAGGCCGTTCTCCGTGACCGTGATCGACGGCGGCGCGTAGTCGCGGGTCACCCGGGTGAGGATGTCGTACATGCCGGGCGGGTAGACCTGCTGCCAGGCGGCCTGGGTGGTCGGCCACTTCTGCACGGTGCCGCCGTCCGTGGTCACGTAGATCGGCGTGTAGTACTGGACCGCGAGGATGTCGATCGGCTGCTTGATGATCTCCAGGTCGCCGTCCCGGATACCGCGGACCAGCGGAGAGCCGGGCCCCTGGTCGGCCAGCACGTCCTCGGGGTAGTGACCCTTGAACATCGGGTCGAGGTAGAACCGGTTCTCGTACCCGTCGTAGAGCCGGACCGCGTCCGACGTCGCCGGGCTGTCGTCCGCGGCGTAGCACGGGTGGAGGTTCAGCGCGCCGCCGATCCGGGACGCCGATCCGGTCGCGCGCAGCGCCTGCACGCCGAGGCCGTGCGCGAGCGCCAGGTGGTGCCCGACCAGGTAAGCGGTCGGCTCGTCCCGGATGCCGGGCGCGTGGTGGCCGGTGATGTAGCCGTTCTGCACCACGGTCTTCGGCTCGTTGATGGTCAGCCAGACCGGCACGGACTCGCCCAGCGCCTCGAAGACCGCGGTGGCGTAGTCCGCGAAGCGGTACGCGGTGTCCCGGTTCGCCCAGCCGGCGTCGTCCTGCAGCGCCTGCGGGGTGTCCCAGTGGAACAGCGTGGCCATCGGGCTGATGCCGCGCTCGAGCAGGCCGTCCACGAGCCGGCGGTAGAAGTCGAGCCCGCGCTGGTTGATCGCACCGCGGCCGTCCGGCTGCACGCGTGGCCAGGAGATCGAGAAACGGTACGACCGGAGCCCCAGGTCCCGGATCAGGTCGAGATCCTCGGCGTACCGGCGGTAGTGGTCCGCGGCGGTGTCCCCGGTGTCGCCGTTGGCGACGCGGCCGGGCGTGTACGCGAACGTGTCCCATACGGACGGCCCGCGGCCGTCCTCGCGTGCCGCGCCCTCGATCTGGTACGCGGACGTCGCGGCACCCCAGCCGAAACCCTCCGGGAATCGCAGGCCGAGGTGCGCCTCCGGGTCCGGGCTCGGCTCGACCGGCACGGCCGGGAGCACGGAGGCGGGTGGAGGCGCGGCCGGCGAGGCCTGCCGGGTCGGTACGGACATGCTGGTGATCCCCTCTGGGAGGTGCCCCATCCACCGTGCGTGGGAGCGCTCCCGAGGCTATCGCAGACCGTGGCGGATGGGTATGAACAGGTCGGATGATGATCAGTCTCACCGCTGGGGCGGGTGACGGGGCGAGAGGGCGCGACTTCGGGAAGGGACCGCCCGTACGGCGGCGTCGCTGCCTTGGCCCGTGAAATCTTTGTGACACGGGGCGCCTATGGATGCGCCTGAGTATTAGTGTGGGGACGGGGAGGGCAACCCCCGTCCCCACTGAACCTCACAGGCATTGCACCTCTGCGGGTTCGAAGTACGCACGCACTGTCGGAATGGCCTCCTCGAGTGCGTGTCGCGCGGGAGCCGGGCCACGCGAGTGGCTGGTGGTTCCCACCCCCTTTCGACCGGGTCGATGGGTCGGCTGGTGGCGGAGTCCGGGCTGGCCCGCCGCCAGCCTTACGGTTGGGCGACTGCTACGACCGGTGCCGGTGTAGCACTCTCAATGGTTGTCGATGGAAGCGCTCCCATCGACGTTGATTGGACTGTAGTCCGCGTCACGCCTTTGTGAAAGCCCCAAAATGAGCGCGAAACATTCGGTCGGCCGGTTCGTGGCGCGAATTCCCAGCTCAGGACCCATGAGACTGCGTACCGACATCTATGGGTTGCCCCGGGAGCGCTCCCATGCGAGACTTGCGGGCATCGCGTGACGGGAGCCACAGAACCCCACGCTTGACGGGTCGCCGAGGGCCCCGGAGCTGTCTCCGGTGCGGCCGCCCAGTGCGCATCCCCACCTTTCTCGGCGTCGGCATGTCCGATTTGCGCGCGCGGCTCCACCCGTGCGGACGCATGACGCCCGGTCCGCGAGGAGACATCAGCAGATGAGAATTCGGCCCAGCAGGAGACGGTTGGCGACGATCGCCGCCGGCGTGCTGGTCGCAGGCGGAATGGTGACCGTGCCGGCCGGCATGGCCTACGCCGCGACCGCCTGTGACGTCGTCTACACCACCAACGACTGGAACAACGGCTTCACCGCGAGCGTGACGCTCAAGAACCTCGGCGACCCGGTCAGCAGCTGGAACCTCGGCTGGACGTTCCCGGGCAACCAGCAGGTCACGAACGGCTGGTCCGCGAAGTACAGCCAGAGCGGGCAGAACGTGACCGCGACGAACGAGGCCTGGAACGGCAGCCTGGCCACCGGTGCGTCCGTCACGCTCGGCTTCAACGGCAGCTACAGCGGGACCAACGCGAAGCCGGCCTCGTTCACGCTCAACGGCACCACCTGTGCCGGTGCAGCGAACGCCGCGCCGACCGTCTCGCTCACCAGCCCGGCCGACGGTGCCACGTTCACCGCGCCGGCGAACGTCAACCTCGCCGCCACCGCCGCGGACTCGGACGGATCGATCGCCAAGGTCGAGTTCTACCGCAACGGCCTGCTGATCAACACGGACACCACGGCGCCGTACAGCTACGCCACCACCGGACTGCCCGCGGGCAGCTACACCGTGCAGGCCCGGGCGTACGACAACGCCGGGCTGACCGGTACGGACGAGCACGCGTTCACCGTCACCGGCACGTCCGCCACCAGCATCGTCACGCCGGCCACGCTGCAGGTCGCGGAGGGCGCGAGCTCCGCGCTGAACGTGAAGCTGAGCGCGGCGCCGGCGTCCGGTTCGGTCGCGGTCTCGCTCGCGAAGACCGGCGACGCGGACATCACGCTCGGCGCCTCCACCGCGACGATCACCGCGTCCAACTGGAGCACCGGCGTCAACGTGCCGATCAACGCGGCCGAGGACGCGGACACCGCGAACGGGACCGCCACGGTCACCGCGTCCGCCACCGGATACACGTCGTCCGTCACCACGGTCACCGAGACCGACAACGACGGCGGCGGTACGCCGGGCGGCGCGTACGGCGAGGAGTTCCTGGAGCTCTACAACAAGATCAAGACGCCGGCGAACGGGTACTTCAGCCCCGAGGGCGTGCCGTACCACTCCGTCGAGACGCTGCTGGTCGAGGCGCCGGACCACGGTCACGAGACCACGTCCGAGGCGTTCTCCTACTGGCTGTTCCTGGAGGCGCAGTACGGCCGCGTCACCGAGAACTGGACGCCGTTCAACAACGCCTGGCGGGTGATGGAGCAGTACATCATCCCGAAGGAGACGCAGAGCAACTACAACGCGTCCGACCCGGCGGACTACGCGCCCGAGGCCGACCTGCCCAGCCAGTACCCGGGCGTCGGCGGCAAGATCGACTCGTCGGTGAAGGTGGGCGCGGACCCGCTCGCGGCGGAGCTGCAGGCCTCCTACGGCACCACCAGCGTGTACGGCATGCACTGGCTGATCGACGTGGACAACGTCTACGGCTTCGGCAACTGCGGCAACGGCACCAGCCGGCCGGCGTACATCAACACGTACCAGCGCGGTCCGCAGGAATCCGTCTTCGAGACCGTGCCGCACCCGAGCTGCGAGACGTTCAACTTCGGGCGCACCGGCAACGGCGGCTTCCTGCCGATCTTCATCGGTGACTCGTCGTACGCGCAGCAGTGGCGCTACACCAACGCGCCGGACGCGGACGCCCGCGCGGTCCAGGCCGCCTACTGGGCGCTGAAGTGGGCCAAGGAGCAGGGCAACGAGTCGCAGATCTCGGCCACCATCGCGAACGCCGCGAAGATGGGCGACTACCTGCGCTACGCGATGTACGACAAGTACTTCAAGCAGCCCGGCTGCGCCTCCACCGCCTGCCCGGCCGGCACCGGCAAGGACAGCGCCGCGTACCTGCTCTCCTGGTACTACGCGTGGGGCGGCTCCTACGGCTCGAACAACGGCAACTGGTCCTGGCGGATCGGCTCCAGCCACAACCACGGCGGCTACCAGAACCCGTTCGCGGCCTGGGTGCTGTCCACGGTCCCGGAGCTGACCCCGAAGTCCGCGTCCGCCAAGAACGACTGGGCCACCTCGCTCACCCGGCAGATCGACTTCTACACCTGGCTGCAGTCGGCCGAGGGGGCCATCGCCGGTGGCGCGACCAACAGCTGGAAGGGCAACTACAGCGCCCGCCCGGCCGGTGTGCCCACGTTCTACGGCATGGTCTACGACGAGAAGCCGGTCTACCACGACCCGCCGTCCAACCAGTGGTTCGGCTTCCAGGCGTGGAGCATGGAGCGCGTCGCCGAGTACTACCACGAGTCCGGTGACGCCCGCGCCAAGGCCGTGCTGGACAAGTGGGTCGCCTGGGCGCTCGCCAACACCACCGTCAACGGCACCACCTACCAGGTCCCGTCCACGCTGCGCTGGTCCGGCCAGCCCGGCGGCAACTGGCAGGCCGGCACCACCAGCGTCAACAACAGCGGCCTGCATGTCACCGTCGTCGACTACACGCAGGATGTCGGCGTGGTCGGCGCCTACGCCCGGACCCTCGTCTACTACGGCGCGAAGTCCGGCAACACCCAGGCGCAGACCACGGCGAAGGCGCTGCTCGACGCGCTGCTGACGCACAAGGACGACAAGGGCATCGCGGTGCCGGAGACGCGGGCCGACTACAACCGCTTCGACGACGTCTACAACGCGTCGACCGGCGAGGGCCTGTTCGTCCCGTCCGGCTACAGCGGCACCATGCCGAACGGCGACCAGGTCGCCCCCGGCAAGTCGTTCCTGGACATCCGCTCCTTCTACCGGGACGACCCCGACTTCCCCAAGGTCGAGGCGTACCTGAACGGCGGCCCGGCGCCGGTCTTCACCTACCACCGGTTCTGGGCGCAGGTCGACATCGCGCTCGCGCTGGCGGACTACGACCGGCTGCTCGGCTGATCCACGTGCCCGGGCCTTTCCCACGAAGGCCCGGGCCACATAGAGCGGCGCCGTCGCCCGCACGCCGGCGCCGCACGGCCTGATTCCCACGATCAGGCCGCCCGTGGTGGGCCGGGTGCCGTCCAGGCCAACGCCGGTTCCCGGCCCACCACCCCCCTCTCCCGGGCGGGCGGCACCACGGTGCCGCTCGCCCGGTTCCATCCCCGCGCCGCCCGTCGCGAGTCGCACGCCCGAGATCTCGCCACGAAGCGGCCGCAGCCGGTCGCGCCAGGTGGATCTCGTGCGGGCGTCGTTGGCTCGCGGCGCTGAGAACGACGATGTGCGACACCTGATCCACTATCGAGCGTGGGTCGCGAGCGGTGGTGGGAACGACGATGGGGGCGGGTTGCGCGGCTGCGCGTGGAGCAGCGTGACGGGAGAGAGGTGCTCGGCGAGATCATGACGCCGGTCGCAGCGCCAGGAGTAGGCGTCGGTGGGGTCGGTGACGTGGGCCCGCGCGGTCGGGCCGTTGCGCCAGGTGCACATGGCGTCCATGTCGACCGGGCGCTGGAAGCCGGGGCCGCGGCACTCCCAGCCGCCGAGGTGCGGCCGCACCTCGGCGGCGCCGAACTCCTGCCAGCAGTACAGGCGGATGGTCGCCTTGAGTTCACCGTTGCTGACCGGGCCGAGTTCGGCGGTGGTGGTGCGGGGTTTCGGGGCCGGTGCGGTGGTGTGCGCCGGCGCGGGCGCCTGGGTGACCGAGGCGCGCGCCGGCGTGGGCGACCCGTCCGGTCCGGGCCACCCGCCCGGCGAGGGCGACCCGGCATCGTCGGGGGGCGGCGTCAGCGGCGCGGTCGAGGCCGAGATCATCGGCGCGACTATCGGGGCCGCCGTGAGGTCCGCGACCAGGGACGTGGAAGGGGCCGGAGCGCCGGCCTTCCAGACCGGCGCGATGCCGCTGGTGAACCGCAGCGAACAGAGCGCGACGATCACGGCCAGCGCGACCGCGACGATGACCCACGCGTAGTCGCGGACGAACCGGCGCAGCCCGCCCGCGGCGCGGTGCGCGCCCGTCACCATGTCCGTGTCCCGGTCGTGTGGTGGTGCCCCATGCTCACTCAACGACCCGGCGGCCGTTGCGGAATTCGGATGATCCACATCCTTTTGCCCGGATATCGACGCCCGCCGCGGATCGGCTGCCATCGGCACCGGCGATATTCGAGCGTCCCTGGGCGTCCCGGCATTCGTGGCACCGGTCGGCGGCGACCCGGCCGGCTCCGCTGTTCCGTCCGATATCGTCGCAGTCCCGGACCCTTCCCCGGGTTTCGCGGCGGCGTTCCGGCTCAGGTGCGGCGGCAACCCGCGTCCGGTGGCCGCGGCATGCTTGCGGGCCTCCTCCAGCGGATCGGTGCCGTTCGCGGCCGCCAGTGCCGCGATGACCAGGGGAATCTCGACCGTGGACCCGGCCCAGTCGGGCGCGGGACCGCCGCCCGCCGCGGCGTCGGCCACCCGCGGTCCCCCCGGCGCTGCCGGTTCTCCGGGCGCTGCCGGTTCTCCGGGCGCTACCGGTTCGCCGGGCGCTGCCGGTTCTCCAGGCGCTACCGGTTCGCCGGGCGCTGGCGGTTCCCCGGGCGACCGTGGTTCGCCACGCGCCGGTGGGCCGCCTGCCGCCGGTTCGTGAGGTGGCAAGGGGTCGGCCACCGCCGGGCCGCCGGGTGCGGGCGGTGGTGCGGGCGCGGGCGGAGTGGCTGGTGGGCGTACCGCTGAAAGATTTTGATCTCGGGGTGGGGCGGCGGACGCGTCGGGACGGGGGTTGGGCTCCTCGGCCACGCGGCCGGCCTCCTCGCGGGGTGAAGTGGGTCTTGGGCTGCGGGAGAAGCCGCAGACCGACCACAATAGCCATCGCCGCCGCGAGGGTGACCCGGCAGGACCGGTGCCGGGCCGGCCGGGGGTCCGATCGATGGGGTGTGAGGAGAAACCGCAGCTAGGCAGCGGTGGCGTAGGCGGCGGAGCAGGCCTGGCGGGCCCATCGCATGCGGCCGGCGGACGTTTCCGGGTGGTCGCCGAACTCCTGGGCGACCAGTGCGGCGACGCCATTCTCACCGTGCCGGGCGACCGTGGCGCGGACCGCGTCCCGGATGAGTTCGACGGTCGGTTGCTGGGAGCGCTGGAGGTGTGAGGCGAAGAGGGCCTCGACGTGGACGGGCTGGACGGCCATGGCGAGCTCCTTTCGTGGAGGAAGTGCATTCCAGAGAACCCGCGCGGGGGTACGTCGTGGGAGCGCCCCGGTTGCACGACGGTTGCACCCCGTCAAGCCGATATTTCGGACCAAGCGGATATATCGGGTTAAGTCAGCGACAATGGCGGGTGTGGGCGGGGCGCTGCGGGCTGTGGTGATCGAGGACGAGGAGGATCTCCTCGACCTGCTGCGCGGGCACCTCGGCCGGAACGGCTGCGAGGTGTCCGGGTACGGGACGGCCGAGGAGGGGATCGCGGCCGCGCGCGCGGACCCGCCGGACCTGATCGTGGTCGACGTCCTGCTGCCCGACCGGGACGGCCGCGAGGTGATCCGGCTGCTGCACGACGACCCGCGCACCGCGGCGTGCCCGATCGTGGTCTGTTCGGTGCTGGACGCCGACGACCTGGACGATCTGCCGACGGCCGCGGTCCTGGCCAAGCCGTTCGGGAAGGCCGACGTGGCCGAGCTGATGCGGCGGCTCGCGCTGCCGCGTGCGGAGGTGGAGGGGAATTGACCGCCGTTCTCATTGCCGATGACGATGCCGACATCCGGGACCTGGTCGCGTTCAAGCTGGAGCAGGTGGGTTACGACGTGATCGCGGTCGAGGACGGGCAGTCCGCCCTGGAGGCCGCCCGCCGCAACCAGCCCGCGCTCGCGGTGCTGGACGTCTCCATGCCCGGCCTGTCCGGCATCGACGTGTGCCGCATGCTGCGCGCCGACCAGGCCACCGCGGGCATGCTGATCGTCATGCTCACCGCCCGCGTGCAGGAGCAGGACATCGAGGGCGGGTTCGGGGCCGGCGCCGACGACTACGTGACGAAGCCGTTCAGCCCGCGCGAGCTGGTCTCCCGGATCCAGTCGCTGCTGACCCGCTCCCGGACCTGACGCCGGAGCATGTCCGCTGGGGCGGGACGATCCCGGGCCGGGAGCGTCGGCGCGCTTCTGACCAGGACGTTCGCGGCGCTGGTGGTGCTGATCGTGATCTCCGGCGCGGCCGGTATCGCGGCCAGCGAGGTGCAGACCCGGTCCGTGCGCGAGCTGGACGAACACGTGATCCCGATGCGGCTGGCGAACTCCGAGCTGCGCGAGGTGATGACGGACGCGCAGCGGGCGCTGCGCGGCTACCTGCTGACCGCGGACAGCCGGTTCCTGGACGGGTACGACACCGCGGTCCAGGAGTTCCCGGACGCCGCCGCACGATTGGAAGGGATGGTCCTGACCTCGGCCGAGCGGGTCTCGGTGGCCATTCAGCTGGACCAGGCGGAGGCGTGGTGGGCGCTGGCCGCGCAGCAGCGGCTCGTCCCGCCGCGCAGCGACCAGGCCGTGGAGTACGCGGAGCACGGCAAGAACCTGTTCGACGGGTACCTGATGGAGAGCGAGGCGCTGGACGACACCATGGCGGGCAGCGCCGAGTACCTGGGTGCCCGGTCGGAACGGCTGCGCCGCACCACGCAGGGCACGCTGATCACGGTGACGTTGCTGGCCACGGTGCTCGCGGTGGCCGGTGGCACGTACACCCGGCGGCGGATCACCCGGCCGCTGGATCGGCTCACCACCGTGCTCGGCGAGCTGACCGGCGGGAAGCTGAACGCCAGGGTGCCGGCCGGGAACGGCCCGGCCGAGGTGCGCGCGGTGAGCGACGCGGTGAACCTCCTCGCCCGGGAGATCGAGCGGAACACGCGCGACGAGCAGGAGATGAACCGCATGCGCGCGGCCGCGCGTGAGCTGGGCATCGCGGTCCGCACCCACCTCAGCGTGGACGACCTGCTGGCCGAGGCGAGCGCCGGGCTCGGCCGGATGCTGGGCGCGGAACACGTGGTCATCCGGTTCGCCGGCGGGGCGGGCAGACGTGCGGCGCGCTGGTGCACGCGCGGCGCCGAGGGCCTGTGCGACCGGCTGGCCGAGGCGGACCCGGGCTGGCTGATCGACGGCGCGGCGCAGGGCACGGTCTGGGCCGTCGAGGACGTGCGGGCCGGCCTGGAACCGTCCGTGCCCGAGGCGGAGCGGCGCGGGTTCCGGGACGCGCACGCGTCCGGCGTCTTCTCGATCGTCTTCGGCAACGGCACCGAGAACCTGGGCGTGGTCACGCTGATGGTCGCCGGGGACAGCCCGCCGTGGAGCCGGGGCGAGATCCGGATGGCCGAGTCGATCGTCGCGGACCTCGGGCACGGTCTGCACCAGGCGCGGCTGTACGAGACCGAGCAGGAGCTGGTGTCCCGGTTGAAGGAGATCGACGACGTGAAGACGGACTTCATGTCGACCGTCTCGCACGAGCTGCGCACGCCGCTGACCAGCATCGCCGGGTACGTCGAGATGCTGCGGGACGAGGACCCGGGCCCGATCAACACCGGCCAGGCCCGGATGCTGGACGTGATCGCCCGGAACACCGCCCGGCTGCGCGGGCTGATCGAGGACATGCTGATCCTGTCCCGGATCGAGGCGGGCACGTTCCGGGCCAGCCGTACCGCGGTGGACCTCGCCGAGCTGGTCCGGAACGTGCACGCGGCGATCGCACCGGCCGCGGCGAAGGCCGGCGTGTCGCTCA
The DNA here is from genome assembly GCF_030813715.1 of Catenuloplanes indicus. Classification (NCBI taxonomy): domain Bacteria; kingdom Bacillati; phylum Actinomycetota; class Actinomycetes; order Micromonosporales; family Micromonosporaceae; genus Catenuloplanes; species Catenuloplanes indicus. Next base: position 2,364,991 of record NZ_JAUSUZ010000001.1, on the reverse strand, counting down.
CCGTCACCACCGAGGGCGACCTGCGGCTGCACGTGGACCGCGACCAGATCGACCGGGTGCTGGCGAACCTGGTCTCGAACGCGGTCAAGTTCACGCCGTCCGGCGGCGCGGTCACGGTCACCGCGCGCCGCGAGGACGGCGAGGTCGTGGTCGTGGTCGCGGACACCGGCATCGGCATCCCGGCCGCGGAGCAGGATCAGCTGTTCACCCGCTTCTTCCGGGCGTCGAACGCGAGTCACCTGGTGGTGCCCGGCACCGGTCTGGGGCTGGCGATCGGGCACGCGATCGTGCGCAACCACGGCGGCACGGTCACCGCGGTCTCCGCGCAGGACGAGGGCAGCACGTTCACGGTACGGCTGCCCGCCTGACATGGGTCCGCGCCGGCCCCCGCCCACGGGGCGAGGACCGGCGCGGGCCGGGGGGTGGGGTGCGAAGATCGCGGTGCTCAGGCGCGGTGCGCCAGGAAGGCCGGGTGCTCGCCGGACTGGTGGTCGCTGGCGCCGTCGAAGACGGTGAACCAGAAGACGCTGCCGCCGCCCGGGTTCGACTCGACGCCGACCTGGCCGCCGTGCAGACCGGCGATCCGCCGGCAGGTGGCCAGGCCCAGGCCGGTGCCCGGGTAGCCCTCCGCCGCCGGAGTGCGGTAGAACGGCGCGAACACCCGGTGGTGGTGCTCCGCGGGGATACCGATGCCGCGGTCCGCGACCTCGATCCGCCACCAGCCGTTCGCGTCCTGCCGCGCGCTGATCGTCACCCGGGCGGCGGTGCCGTGCCGGACGTACGTCACCGCGTTGCCGACCAGGTGGTCGAGCAGCTGCCGGAGCAGCGCCGCGTCCGCGGTCACCACCGGCAGCGGACCGATGTCGACACTCGGCAGCGTCGCGGAGACCGCCACGTGCGCGGCCACCACCTCGGCCGCGACCTGCGACAGGTCGACCGGTTCCAGGCGCAGCGGCGCCTCGCTCGCCATCGTGTACGCGAGCAGTTCGTCCACCACGTGCAACATGCGCTGCGTGCTGCGGCCGATGTGGTCCAGGAAGCCCAGCGACGCCGGTTCCAGCTGCGGCCCGGCCTCCTCGATGAGCAGGTCGGCGTAGCTGGCGACGTTGGTCAGCGGTGTCTGCAGCTTGTCCGCCGCGAGCGCGGAGAATCCGGCCAGCTCCGCCTCCCGCTCACGCAGCGCGATCTGCGCCAGGCGCAGCGCGTCCGCGTCCGCGCGCCGGTCGGCGAGCGCCAGGCGTGCCGCCGTCACGGCCCGCTCCTGCGCCATGACCAGCACCAGGATCAGCACGGACAGCGCCAGCGTGAGCAGCGCGCCGCCGGTCAGCAGGACCGTGTCCAGGTGCCGCTGCGCCTCGCCGATCAACGGGGTGCCCGGGCGTACGGTGAGCATGAGCTGCCGCTGACCCAACGCGACCGGCAACGTCGCGGTCTCCGGGTCGGCCGGTGCGGTGTCCGCGTTCCAGGACGCGACGTCCACCGGTCGGGCCGGGTCGCTCACGTCGGCCAGCGCGGCCGTCACCGTGGCGTGCGTGCCGGAGCTCAGCGCCTCGGCCAGGAAGTCGCCGCTGCGCAGGCTGAACAGCACCCAGCCGCGAAACGTACCACCGTCCGCGGAGTGCACCGGCGCGGCGATCACGAACGACAGCTGCTGCCGCGCTTCGGCCAGCGCCCGGTCGTGCGGGAGCACGTGCGGCGCGGAGACCGCGATCTGCCCGGAGTCGTGGGCGACGTCCATCGCGGCCGCGACCTCCGGCGGCGGGCCGGCCCAGCGGCCACCGCCGGGCGCACCGCCGTCGACCGTCCGGCCGGTCACCGCGGAGCGGCCCGCGTCCGGCGCGATCAGGCGCACGTCGTGCGCGCCCGGCAGCGCGCCGCGGGAGAGCCGGGCGAGGCTCGCGTCGACGTCCGCGCGGGCGGCCGCGGTGCTCGTGTTGCCGGCGACCATGGCGAGATCCTGCGCGGTCGCGGTGTATCGTGCCACGGCCGCGGTCACCGCGGCCTGCGTCGCGCCGGCCCGCACGCGGAGGGTGGCGGCGGCGTGGTCGTTCTCGGCGGAATGCAGCGCCAGCGCGCCCGCGCCGGTCGCCGCCAGGCCCAGGGCCAGGACGGTCGACGCGAGCGCGGGACCGCGCCACGTCCGTCCGCGCACCAGGTCCCTCATCGTCACGGAGGGCACAATCGGCGGCCGCCCGGCGGCGATGAGCCGGTGGCGGTTGCGATCGGGTGCGAACCAAGTATCGCGAAAAATCCGCATAAGGGCGGCATATCTGGTGAGATCGAGGGTAGCGGGGAGGGCCGTCCGACGGAAGGGCAAGCATGGCGCGGGTCCTGGTGGCCGAGGACGATCCGGACATTCAACAGCTGGTCATGTACAAGCTCGACCGGTCCGGCTTCGAGGCGATGGCGGTGTCGGACGGGGTGGCCGCGCTCGCGGCGGTCCGTCAGTTCCGCCCGCACGCGGTGCTGATCGACGTGCGGATGCCCGGCATCAACGGCATCGAACTGTGCCGGGAGCTGCGCCGGTCACCGGACACCGCGAAGCTCCCGATCGTGATGATCTCCGCGCAGGGCCGCCCACAGGACCGGGAGCTGGCCTACGCAGCCGGCTGCGACGACTACGTGATCAAGCCGTTCAGCCCGCGCGAGCTGGTCGAGCGCGTGCAGAAGCTGCTGGTCGAGGTGCGCGCCTGACATGGTCGAGGTCGCCACCGGCGCGATCGTCGTGCTGGCGGTCGTGGTGTTCGCGCTCAGCGTGCTGATCGTGCTGGTCCGGGCCACGCGCCGGCTGCTGCTGCGGCACCGCGCCCGGCTGGCCGAGCGCCCGCGCCTCGCGCTGCTGGAGTTCGTCGCGGAGGCCGGTGCCGAGGGGGCGGACGAGCTGGTCGCGATGCCCCGGCGGGAGTGGCGGGCCGCGGAGCCGGGCGCGATCGCGCTGCTCGGGAAGGTCCGCGGCGAGGCGCACACCGCACTGGTCGACGTGTTCGCCCGGCGCGGCCTGATCGCGGAGGAACTGGCCGACCTGACGCACCGCAGCCGGGTCCGCCGGGCGCGCGCGGCCGAGGCGCTCGGCAACCTGGAGCACCGGCCGGCCGTGCCCGCGCTGTGCGCGCTGCTCGACGACCCGCACGCGGAGGTACGGCTGGTCGCGGTGCGCGCGCTCGGCCGGATCGGTGACCCGGCGGCCGCGTCCCCGCTGCTGGACAGCCTGGCCCGGGCCGATCCGACGCCGTCCCAGCTGGTCGCGCAGTCGCTGGCGCAGCTCGGCCCGGACGCGGAACCGGCGCTGAGCGCCGCGCTGGGCCACCCCGAGGCCCGGGTACGCGTGACCGCGCTGGACGCGCTCGGCCTGGTCGGCTCCGCCGTGCTGGTCGAGCCGGTGGCCCGGGTGCTGGAGGAGGACCCGTCGCTGGACGTGCGCCGCGCCGCCGCGAACACGCTGGGCCGGATGGGCGGGCGTGCCGCCGTACCGCCGCTGGTCGTGGCCCTTGGGGCTGACCACCCGGACCCGCTGCGCGCGGTCGCGGCGCGAGCGCTCGGCGAGGCCGGTGCGGCCGGGGTGGCGGACGCGCTGGCCGGGCTGCTCGACGACCCGGCCTACCGGGTGGCGCACGAGGCCGCGCACGCGCTGCGCCGGGCCGGGCCGGCCGGGCTGGCCGCGCTCCGCGAGGCGGCCTCACCGCACGCGGCGGAGGCGCTGGCGGCGGCGGAGGTGGGCGGCCGATGATCGACGACTGGGCGTGGGTGCGGACCGCGATCGGGATCGCGGACGTGTTCATCTTCGTCTACTTCGTGGCGTTGAACAGCAGCTATCTCGGCCTGCTGCTGCTCGCCGCGGCCGAGTTCTTCCGGCACCTGCGCCGGGTGCCGTTCAACGGGCTGGAGGACCTGTTCCGCAGCCCGCTGACCGCGCCGGTCTCGGTGCTGATGCCGGCCCGCAACGAGGGCGCCGGGATCGTGGCCGCGGTGCAGGCGATGATGGCGCTGCGCTACCCGCGGTTCGAGATCGTGGTGATCGACGACGGCTCCACCGACGACACGTTCGACCGGCTGGAACGCGAGTTCGACCTGGTCCGGGTGCCGCGCGTGGTGCCGGGCGAGGTGCCGTTCCGCGGCGCGGTGATCAGCGTGCACGTGGCCCGTGCGAACCCGGACGGCCTGATCGTCGTCCGCAAGGTCAACGGCGGCAAGGCGGACGCGCTCAACGTCGGCATCAACCTGTCCCGGCACCCGCTGGTCTGCATGGCCGACGCGGACTCGGTGCTCGACCCGGAGGCGCTGCTCAGCGTGGTCAAGCCGTTCGCGGACGATCCGCTCGGCACCGCGGCGGTCGGTGGCGTGGTGCGGATCGCGAACGGCTGCGCGGTGGTCGGCGGCCGCGTGGTCGACGTGCGCATGCCGCGGCAGTGGCTGGTCCGCATGCAGATCGTGGAGTACCTGCGCGCGTTCCTGATGGGCCGCACCGGCTGGTCCCGGCTCGGCGGGCTGGTGGTCATCTCCGGCGCGTTCGGCATGTTCCGCCGGGACCTGCTGGCCGAGGTCGGCGGAATGGCGCACGACACCATCGGCGAGGACGCGGAGCTGGTCGTCCGGCTGCACCACCACCTGCGGGAACAGGGCCGGGCGTACAAGGTGATCTTCGTGGCGGAGCCGGTCTCGTGGAGCGAGGCGCCGGTGACCATGCGGGTGCTCGGCCGGCAGCGCACCCGCTGGCACCGGGGCATCGCGGAGATCCTGCGCACGCACAGCGGCATGCTGCTGCGCCCGCGCTACGGCCGGATCGGCATGTTCGCGCTGCCGTACTACGTGGTGTTCGAGCTGATGGCGCCGTTCGTGGAGCTGTCCGCGCTGGTCCTGCTGCCGGCCGGGCTGCTGGTGGACGCGATCGACCTCGACTTCGCCTGGCGGTTCGCGCTGGTCGCGTACGGCTACGGCATGCTGGTCAGCGTCGCGGCATTGCTACTGGAGGAGGTGTCGTTCCACCGCTACCCGCGCTGGGACGACCTCGGCCGCGGGTTTCTCGCCGCGATCTTCGAGAACCTCGGCTACCGGCAGGCGCTCGCCTGCTACCAGGCGCGCGGCGCGTGGCAGGCGTGGCGGAACAAGAAGCGGGTCTGGGGTGCGATGCCGCGTCAGGGCTTCGACACGGTGCGGCCGTCCTGAGGGTGCCGCAGCCCCGGGTGGTCCGCCGGCAGCGTCCGCACCATCACCCACCAGCTCACCGCGAGGCAGGCGGCGACCAGCGGCCAGGTGAGCGCGACCTGCGCGACACCGAGCGCGAAGACCTGGCCGGCGAAGTAGAGCGGCAGGAACACGGCGAGCCGGATCACGTACTGCAGGACCCAGATCCAGCTGGCCAGGCCGTAGGAGCGCAGCAGCGCGGGATCACGCCGCCAGCGGGTCCGCTGGCCGAGCACGGCGCCGACGATCACACCGAGCAGCGGCCAGCGGGCCGCGATGCTGATCGCCCAGACCACCGCACTGCCCGCGTTGCTGAGCAGGCGCGGCAGGAAGAAGTCGGCGCCGTTGCCGGTGTAGAGCGCGACCATCGCGGCGACCACGACGCCGAGCAGACCGGCCAGCACCGCGCCGAACCGGTCTCCCCGGCGGAGGCGGTAGACCGCGATGGCCAAGCTCACCACGATCGCGGCGGTCACGCCGACCACGATCGACCGGCCGCCGGCCAGCCAGCCGACGATGAACGCGATCGGCGGCAGCGTCGCGTCGACCGCGCCGCGCCGCCCACCCAGCAGGTCGGCGAGCGACTCCCTGTTCTGTTCCATGGTTAGGTAACCCTAACCGATCAGAACCTCGCGTGGGTACGGCCGTGTGCCGTACCCACGCGGGTCTTCGGTCCTCAGTTGGTAGCGGTCATGGCGGCGGCTCCGGCGGCCACCGGGGCGCGGCGGGCCGAGGCGTGGCCCTCGATGCGCTTGCTGGGGCGGCGCGGTGCGCCGGTGCCCCGGCCACCCTCGCGGCGCTGGCGCAGGTCCTCCTTGGTGGGGAGGGCGAGGCGGAAGACCTTGTACCAGGCGGAGGCGACCTGCATCGGCAGCGGGCCGGTGGTGTAGGTCAGGCCGTAGCGCTGGAACAGGTCGCGGATCCGCGGAGCGATCTCGGCGTACCGGTTGCTCGGCATGTCCGGGAACAGGTGGTGCTCGATCTGGTGGGACAGGTTGCCGGTCATGAAGTGCATGAACTTCGAGCCGCGAATGTTCGCCGAGCCGAGCATCTGGCGCAGGTACCACTCGCCGCGGGTCTCGCCCTCGATGCTGGTCCTGGAGAACGTCTCCACGCCGTTCGGGAAGTGGCCGCACATGATCACCGAGTGCGTCCAGACGTTGCGGACCAGGTTCGCGGTCATGTTCGCCAGGATCGTGGTCAGGAACGACGGGCCGGACAGCGCCGGGTGGACCACGTAGTCCTTCAGCATCTGCCGGCCGATCTTCTTCAGCACCTGCCGGTACGCGGCCTTGAACTTCGGGTCGCGGCGCCGCTTCTTCGTCTTCAGGTTGCGGCCGAGCTGCAGGTCGTACGCGGCGATGCCGTACTCGAAGAAGCACATGTTGATGAAGTTGTAGAGCGGCTGGCCGAGCAGGCCCGGCGTCCACTTCTGGTCCTCGTCCACCCGCATGATGCCGTAGCCGAGGTCGTTGTCCCGGCCGACCACGTTCGTGTACGTGTGGTGGATCTCGTTGTGCGCGTGCTTCCACTGCTCGGCCGGGGACGCGTTGTCCCACTCCCAGGTGGTCGAGTGGATCTTCGGGTCCCGCATCCAGTCCCACTGGCCGTGCATGACGTTGTGGCCGATCTCCATGTTCTCGATGATCTTCGCGATCGAGAGGCCGACCGTGCCGACCACCCAGGCCGGCGGGAACAGCGAGAACAGCAGCACCGCGCGGCTGCCCAGCTCCAGGCGCCGCTGCGTCGAGATCACCTTGCGGATGTACGCGGAGTCGCGCTCGCCGCGGCTGGACATGACCTCGTCGCGCAGCGCGTCCAGCTCGGCGCCGATCGCCTCGATGTCCTCCGGGGAGAGGTGGGCGATCGGGTTGACGTCCTTCTTCTCCATGATCGTCATGGGGATGTGTCCTTCCGCTCAGTGCTCGATAGCGCAGGGGCCGGCCGCTGCGGAGATACAGGTCTGGATCTGGATGGTGTCGCCCTCCTCGGCGACGATGAGCGAGCCGTCGCGCAGGTCGCGCACCACGCCCTCGCGCAGCGGCAGCACGCAGCCCATACAGATGCCCATCCGGCAGCCGGACGGCATCAGCACGCCCGCGGCCTCGGCGGCATCCAGCAGCGGTACGTCACCGGGCGCGCTCACCGTGGTTCCGGTCTTCCGGAACGTGACCTCGCCGCCCTGGCCGTCGGCCGCGAACACCACCGGCCGGAACCGCTCGACGTGCAGGCGCTCGCCCGCGCCCGCGTCCGCCCAGTGCTTCTCCAGCTCGTCGAGCAGCTCGTTCGGCCCGCACGCCCAGGTCTCGCGCTCGGCCCAGTCCGGCACCAGCGCGGCGATCATGGCGGGGGAGAGCCGGCCCTCGACCGACGTGGTCCGCTCGATCAGCCGGATCCGGCCCTCGGCCGCGAGGTCGTCCAGTTCGGGGGTGAAAAGAGCTTCCCGGGCGGTACGGGCGGAGTGGATCACCACGACGTCGGTGTCGGCGCTGATCTCGCCGCCGCGCAGCATGCCCATGATCGGGGTGACGCCGCTGCCGGCCGTGACGAAGAGGATCTTCTCCGGGATGCGCGCCGGGAGCGTGAACTCGCCGGCCGGCGGGTCCAGGTGCAGCAGCATGCCGTGCCGCGCGTTGCGGACCAGGTGCGTGCTGACCACGCCGCCCTCGATCGCGGTCACGGTGATCTCGACCAGGCCGTCCGCGCGGTCCGGGGAGCTGGTCAGCGAGTAGTTGCGCCAGAGCCGGATGCCGTCCACGTCCACGCCGATCCGCAGGTACTGCCCGGGCCGGTGGCGGTGCCAGCCGCGGCCGGGGCGCAGCACCAGCGTGACCGCGCGGTCGTGCTCCGGCCGGACCTCCTCGACCCGGGCGCGCAGGATGTTCGCGTTGCGCAGCGGCGCGATCTCGTCCAGGTAGTCGCTCGGCACCAGCGGCGTCGTGACGAGCTCGACGACGCGCCAGGCGGCGGACTTGAGGGTGCGAGTTGCGGGCATGAACCAAGCATGAACCGCATGTTGGGCGAAGTCCTGACCCCAAGACGGTAGTTTCGTCGGGCATTATTGTTCGCTGTGAACAAGTCATCGGTCTCGTCGTTTCGCCTGTCACCCTCCGTCGTTGTTCCGCTGCGGCATGCGTTACCCGAGGTGGCGGGCCGTGCGGTCACCGCGATCACGGCCGAGGTGCCGGCCTATGCGGAGGCGTTCGCCGGCGAGATGGGCGCCAAGATCGAAGGGGCGGTCCGGGCCGCGCTCGCCATGTTCCTGAACCTGATCGCCCGTGCGGAGAGCGCCGACCCGGGCCGCGGCGCCCCGATGGAACCCGCGCTGGAGGGCGCGTACGCGCTCGGCCGCGGCGAGGCGAGGTACGGCCGCAGCCTCGACGCGCTGCTCGCCGCGTACCGGGTCGGTGCGCGGGTGGCCTGGCGGGACATGGCCCGGATCAGCGTCGAGGCCGGTGTCGACGCGATCACCGTGACCGAGTTCGCCGAGCTGGTCTTCGCCTACATCGACGAGCTGTCCGCCGCCAGCGTCGCCGGGCACGCGGACGAGCTGGCCTCCACGGTCCGCGCCCGCCGCCGCAACCTGGAACGGCTCGGTCGCGCGCTGATCGAGGCAGAGCCGCCGCACGCGCTGGTCGCGGCCGCGGAACTGGCCGAGTGGCCGCCGCCGGGCACGCTCACCGCGGTGCTGCTGCCGGAGCGCGCGGTCGGCAACCTGATCGACCTGCTGGACGCGCGCACGCTGCGGGTCGACGCGGACGGCGAACGCGCGGTGCTGCTCGTGCCGGACGCGCACGGCTCCGGTCGCGTCCACCTGCTGCGCCTGCTCGCCGGCCGCGAGGTGGTGGTCGGGCCGTCCCGGCCGTGGGAGCGCGCGGCCGAGTCGTACGCGCGGGCGGAACGCGCGCTCGCGATGGGCCTGCGCGGCGACACCGAGGAGCATCTCGTCGCGCTGCTGCTCGGCGCGGACCCGGGTGCGCTGTCCGACCTGCGCGCCCGGGTGCTGGCGCCGCTGGCCGGGGAGGGCGAGGCGTCCACCGCGAAGCTCACCGAGACGCTCCGCAGCTGGTTGCGCCACCAGGGCCGGCGTGAGGAGATCGCGGCCGAGCTGTTCGTCCACCCGCAGACCGTCCGCTACCGGGTGACCCGGCTCCGCGAACTCTACGGCGACCGGCTCCGCGACCCGGACTGGCTGGTCATGCTCACCGTCGCGCTGGCCACCTGACCCGGCGGCCGCGGCACCGCGTCGCCGGCCGTGGACCGCCATCGGGTTCGTGGTGACCGGCGGCGGGACCGGGGCCCGCGGAGCACGCCGAACGCGACCACGCCGGAAGCGGGAAGATCCGTTTTCGAAGGGTTTGGGGTTACGCCAGGTGGGCCAGGAGGCCGCGGTGGGCGCGCAGCACGTGCTCCTCCGCGGTGCGGGCGAGCGTGTCGCGGTCGCCGGAGCGGATCAGCGTGGCCAGCTCGCGGTGCTCGTCGACGACGCGGGCGCGGTAGTGGGTGAAGCCGAGCGCGACGCGGCGCAGCTGGAACAGGTGGACCTGGGAGCGAACCGCGCGCCAGGCCTCGGTCAGCCGGCGGTTGCCGGCCGCGGCGTAGACCGCGTCGTGGAACGAGATGTCCAGCGCGACCAGGCGCGGCCCGGCCGGGTTCCCGGTGACCTCGGTGGCCATCGCGCCGACCAGTGAGTCCAGCTCGCCCAGCTGCGCCTCGGAGGCGGTGTCCCGCGCGGTCACCGCGGCCAGCCGGTCGAGCGCGGCGCGGACCGCGTAGACCTCGCGTACGTCCTCCGGCGTGACCTCGATGACCGTGGTGCCGCGGTGCCAGGCGCTGCGCACCAGGCCCTCGCGTTCCAGGATCCACAGGCCCTCACGTATGGAGCCGCGGCTGACGCCGAGGCCGGTGGCGAGCTCGACCTCGCGGAGCGGGCCGCCGGGTGGCACCTCGCCGGCGAAGATGGCCTCGCGGATGCGGTCGGCGGACTCGTCGGCGAGGCCGCGCCGGCCGGTCCGGTGGAGCGCGGGTGACGTCATGCCGGAAGCCCTTCACGCCGCGGACGGGAGTCGGCGCCAATGTTGACATTCGGGCGACCGTGGGGCAAGCCGGACCCGCAGTCGAATCGTGCCACTGCCGGAAGATTTCCGGAAGGCGCTTTCCCGCATTGACAGGTGGCGATGATCGCGCCGACACTGTGGCGACAAAGTATCGACGGACATCGATCTAGCGCGACTTTCGGCACGATACCGGAAGGAGTGACCGCCACATGATCGTCAAGAGACTGCTGATCCTGATCGCGGTGCTCGGACTCTGCTTCGTCGCGGTACCGCGGCCGGCGTTCGCGGCTCCGGCCGAGGACGACGGCGCCGACTGCCCGATCGGCCAGGGCACGGTCACCGCGAACAGCCGGCTGCCCGACCCGTTCACCCGGATCGACGGCACGCGCGTCACCTCCCGGTCCGACTGGCGCTGCCGGCGGGCGGAGATCAAGGACCAGGCGGAGCGGTACGTGTACGGCGAGAAGCCCGCGCGGCCCACGTCGGTCACCGGGACGGTGAGCCGGACCGGCATCACCGTGACCGTGTCCGAGGGCGGGCGCAGCGCGTCCTTCTCGGCCGGCGTGGACCTGCCGAGCGGCACCGGGCCGTTCCCGGCCGTCGTGGTGCTCGGCGGGTTCGGCGCGGACACCGCCGCGATCAAGGCGGCCGGTGCCGCGGTGATCAGCTACGACCCGCTCGCGGTCGGCCGCGAGGGCACGCCGCGCACCAGCAAGCAGGGCGCGTTCTACACGCTGTACGGCGCGTCCAGCGGCACCGGCATCCTGCTCGCCTGGGCGTGGGGCGTCAGCCGGATCATCGACGTGCTGGAGCAGTCCGGCGGCACGGTCCTGCGCGCGGACGCGACCGGCGTCACCGGCTGTTCCCGCTACGGCAAGGGCGCGTTCGTCACCGGCGCGTTCGACCAGCGGATCGCGCTCACCATGCCGGTCGAGTCCGGCAGCGGCGGCACGCCGATCTTCCGGGGGATACCGGGGGAGAGCGGGGCGCAGCCGCTGAGCAGCGCGTACGGCGAGCAGCCGTGGCTCGGCGACGCGTTCGGCTCCTACACCGGGAACCCGGCCGGGCTGCCGATCGACACGCACTCCGTGGTCGGGATGATCGCGCCGCGTGGGCTGTTCATCATGGACAATCCGCATATCGCGTGGCTGGCGGCCCGGTCGTCCAGCGTCGCGGCGCTCGGCGGCGCCGAGGTCTACCGGGCGCTGGGCGCGGGCGACGCGATCTCCTACTGGTCCGACGTGTCGGACGGCACGCACTGCGCGAACCGGTCCGAGTGGCGGGCGCCGCTGCAACAGAGCATCCAGAGGTTCCTCGGGGGTACGGGGAGCGCGCCGGCCGTCTTCCGGATCTCCAGCCGGGCCGCGGGGAACCTGGCGGAGTGGCGGACCTGGCAGACGCCGACGCTGACCGCGGGCACGTCGTCGCCCTCGCCGTCGGTCACGCCGTCCGCGTCGCCGTCGCCCGGGGCGGGCGGGTGCTCCGCGACCGTGTCGGTCAATCAGTGGAACGGCGGGTTCGTGGCCACCGTGCGGGTCGCGGCGGGTGCTGCCGCGATCGACGGCTGGACCGTGTCCGTGACGCTGCCCGGCGGCGCGGCCGTGACCAGCACGTGGAACGCGATCGCGGCCAGCAGCAGTGGCGCGGTCGGCTTCAGCAACGTCGCCTGGAACGGCGCGGTCCCGGCCGGTGGCGCGACCGAGTTCGGGTTCCAGGGCACCGGTAGCGGCTCCGGCCTGACGCCGTCCTGCGCGGCCCGGTAGATCGCCGGGCCGGGCGGCCCATCCCACCGTGATCCGCCCGGCCCGGTCCCCGGTTTCCGGATCCTGCCGAGGGGTAAGCCACGGTGCGTGGACGAACTGAGCTGGTTGGCCGTGGTCCGGCACGGCGAGAGCACCGGGAACGTCGCGGCCGCGCGCGCGGAGCAGTCCGGTGAGGAGGTCATCGACATCCCGGAACGCGACGCGGACGTGCCGCTCTCGCCGACCGGGCGGGAGCAGGCCGCCGCCGTGAACCAGTGGCTGACCGGCCTGCCCGCGGACGAGCGGCCCACGGTCGCGGTGATCTCGCCGTACCTGCGCGCCCGGCAGACCGCCGAACACGCGCTCGATGCGATCGACGCGCGCACCTGGGTGGACGAGCGGCTGCGCGACCGTGAACTCGGCGTTCTCGACCTGCTGACCGGCAAGGGCGTCCGCGCTCGGCACCCGGAGGAGGCGGAGCGCCGCGCCCGGCTCGGCAAGTTCTACTACCGGCCGCCGGGCGGCGAGTCCTGGGCCGACGTCACGCTGCGGCTGCGCAGCCTGCTCGGCGATCTGCGGCGGGACCACGCCGGCGACCGCGTGATCCTCTTCGCCCACGAGGCGATCGTCTACCTGTTGCGCTACCTCATCGAGGAGATCGCCGAGCCGGACCTGGTGAAGCTGGCCCGGGACGGCGAGGTCGGCAACTGCTCGATCACCAGCTGGGTCACCGGCGACGACGGGCGGCTCGCGCTGGCGGACTTCGCCGTCGTCCACCACCTGCACCGCGAGGGTGCCACCCCGACCAGCGAGGAGGGCGTCGATGCCGAACCGGTCTGAGCCCGCGGACGTCATCACGCCCCGCGTGCTGCGCGACTGGCAGCTGCCGATCCCGGTCGGCGGAAAGGACGCGCGCGGCACCGTGCTCGTGGTCGGCGGCTCCCGCTTCACGCCCGGCGCCGTGCTGCTGGCCGGTGTGGCCGCGCTGCGCGCCGGCGCCGGCGTGCTGCAACTCGCGGTCGCCGAGTCGACCGCGGCCGCGCTCAGCATCTCGGTGCCGGAGGCGCTGGTCGTCGGCCTGACCGAGACGTCCGGCGGATCGGTCGAGGGCCGGTGCGGCGAACGCCTCGGCGCGCTCGCGTCCGAGGCGCGCGTGATCGCGGTCGGCCCCGGCCTGGACGACGTGGACGAGACCATGGGGCTGCTCCGCGGTCTGCTGGACGCGGCCGGCCCGGAGACCGTGTTCGTGCTGGACGCGTACGCGCTCGGCGCGCTCAGCCAGGAGCCGGACCTGATCCGCGCGTCCGGCCGCACCGCCGTGCTCACCCCGAACCTGACCGAGGCCCGCATCCTGCTCGGCCGAGACGTCGGCGAGGACCTCGACGACACCGCCGCGGAACTGGCCGGGACGTACGGCGCGGTGGTCTCGATGTACGGCCACATCGCGTCCCGCCCGGCAGCGGACGGCACGGTCCGGCGCTGGCGCGAGGAGTCCGCGGACGCCGGCCTGGGCACGTCCGGCAGCGGCGACGTGCGCACCGGCATCGTCGCCGGCCTGCTCTCCCGCGGCGCCGAACCGGACCAGGCCGCGTGCTGGGCGGCCTGGGCACACGCGACCGCCGGTCAGCGCCTGGTCCCGGCCCACGGCCGGATCGGCTTCCTGGCCCGCGAACTCCTCGACGAGATCGGCCCGGCCCTCGCGATGCTCCAGTAGCCCTCGGTCACCCGCGGCGCCGCTTCGCCCAGCGGAGCGGGCCCGGGTGCAGGGACCAGAGCAGGCGGCGCCACCACGGGCGGTGGGCCCGCAGCGCGGATACGTAGGCGACGGCCTGGGTGCCGGCGTGGTCCGCCTGGCGCGGGTCGATGTCGTCGGGGGCGAACGCGTCCCGGTTCATCAGCTCGGCCAGGTCGTCCAGCGGTGGCGCGGCCGTGCGCAGCTTCTTGACCCGCGCGGCGGCCTGGGCGGCCGTCTCCGCGGCGTGGCCGGCGAACTCGGTCGCGGTCAGGTCCGGCGGCGGTGGGCGGCCGGCCAGCCGGAGCGCGTCGCCGACCTCCAGCCAGGCGCCGGTGACCCGCTCGCGGGGATCGGGGGCGTGCAGCCGCCGCCGGGACAGCGCGCGGCGCATGGTCAGCAGCGCGATGACCAGGCCGGCCAGGACGAGCAGCACGGTGCCGGAGACGCCGCCCGCGATGACCGCCCGGGTGCGCCCGGAGCCGGCCGCGGACTCGGCGAGCGCGTCGCCGGGGGAGGCGCTGGCGGACGGTGCGACCGACGGGGTCGGTGCGTCCGTGGGCGGCTCCTCGGACTTCTCCGGCTCGGGCCGGAAGTCCTCCTCCACCGGGCGGGGCTCGGTGTCCGGCTGCGGCATCGGGTTGAACGACACCCAGCCGACGCCGTCGAACAGCACCTCCGGCCAGGCGAACGCGTCCGCACCGCGGACCGCGACCGTCCCGGCCGGCGCACCGCCTTCCGCGCGCGGCGAGAAGCCGACGACCACCCGGGACGGCAGGCCGAGCAGCCGGGCCAGGACCGCGAACGAGGCCGCGAACTGCTCGGACGTGCCCTCCTGGCCACCCGCGTTGCGCGGGCCGAAGAGGAAGAAACCCAGGTTGGGGTACGAGTGCCCGCTCGCCGCGTCCGCCGCCACCCGGTAGTGCGTGGCCAGGAACTGCTCGATCGCCACCGCCCGGTCGTACGGTGCGCCGTTCTCCTCGCCGAGCTGGTCGGCGAGTTGCTGCACCTGCTCCGGCACGCCGTCCGAGACGGTCAGCAGCCGGGCCACGCCCGGGCCGCTGGGTACGTCCGCGACCGGCAGGCCGCTCAGGTCCAGCCGCTGCCGTGCGGACGTGACGGTGTAGGTCAGCCCGGCGGTCAGGCCCTCCGGGCGGATCAGTGTGCCGGACTCCGCGTCGTACGCGACCCGGGTGCCCTCCACCCCGGACGGCGTCGGGACGGCGGGCAGCAGCCGGCCGGACAGGTCCGCGATGGTGAGCCGCTGCACGGCCTGCTCCACGGTCGCGCCGGGCGGTGGCGGGTCGGGGGGCAGCACCCGGCCCGCGGCCCGGTACGTGGCGCCGACCTTCCAGGTCACCCCGTCGTAGTCGTTGAGCACGGCCAGCCGGACCAGCGGAAGCCCTTCACCCGCCAGCGGCGTGACGTCGAACAGGTGCTGGTCCGGGTTCAGCGCCCAGCCGGAGATCCGGTTCAGCGGGCTCTCGTCCAGGCTGTCCACCTGCGGCGGTTCGACGTACCGGCGCGGGTCGACCGGGGTCGCGGTGACCACACCGGCGATCCGCGGCGCGCCCGCGAAGACCAGCGCGAGCAGCACGGCCAGCGCGACGACCGGACCGATCAGGCGCCGTAGCCGGCCGGCCGGTTCGGCGTCGGACGCGGTCGCCACGGTCTGCGGGGCTGTCCGGGGCGCGGTCCGGCCCGGCGCGGTGACCAGGCCGAGCGCGGCCAGCGCCACGAAGCCGAGCGTGGGCGGGAGCGCCGCGTCGGCGTTCGGGCCGACCACGTAGAGCGTGCCGGCGAACAGCGCGACCGGTGCGGTGTAGCCCAGCAGCACCCAGCCGGCCCGGCCGGACACCTCGGTCGCGGCCAGCCCGGCCAGCCACGCCGCGACCAGCGGGATCACCAGCGTGTCCGGCGTCGGCTCGACCGGGATCATGGCGGTCAGCATGCGCGGGATGCCGTTGCGGGCCGCGTCCACCAGCACCTGGGCGAGCGGCGCGTCCAGCTCGGCGCGCTGCGCGGCCAGCCGGAGCACCAGCACGGTGTACCCGGCGAGCGCCAGCACGGACAGCGGCGCGACGGTCCAGGACGGCAGGCGGCGGACCGCGGTCGAGATGCCGACGCTGAGCACGGCCGCGCCCGCGACCGCCTGCGACAGCAGCGGCCCGGAGTAGACCCGGCCGAGCAGGACGCCGCAGAGCGCGATCATGCCGATCAGCGCGACCGGGAGCCCGGCCGCGCGTATCACCCTCACCATCCGGACGCGCCGTTCCACTCCGCGGCGAACGCGTCGCCGTCCTCCGCGTTGATCACCAGCAGGCCCGCGCCCGGGCCGGCCGGGTGCTCGCCGTGCACGCCGAGCAGAGCCGCGACCAGCACCGGGTACGCCTGCCGCGCGGTACCCAGCTGGCCCAGGTCCGCCCGGCCACCCGGGCCGGTGAGGAAGATCAGCGTGTCGCCGAGGCGCTGCTGCCGCAGGCGGGTGGTCGCGGTCCGGAACGTCTCGGCGTCCGCCGGGCGCAGCTCCGCCGCGGTCAGCGTG
Source organism: Catenuloplanes indicus (assembly GCF_030813715.1). Taxonomy (NCBI): domain Bacteria; kingdom Bacillati; phylum Actinomycetota; class Actinomycetes; order Micromonosporales; family Micromonosporaceae; genus Catenuloplanes; species Catenuloplanes indicus. The sequence continues at coordinate 2,348,734 of NZ_JAUSUZ010000001.1, read as the reverse complement.
TCCAGGTAGCTGAGCCCCGGCTCCTCCGCGCCGCTGACCAGGTGCATCGTCACCGGCAGGTCCTCGCGCGCGGCCGCGGCCACGATCGACGCGGCGGCCTCGCAGGCACCCTCGAAACTGGCCGACTGCCCGTCCACGAGCGGCGTGTGCGCGGCGGCCCGGTCGTCGAGCAGCACCACCAGCCGCGGCAGGCTGGTGTCCAGCTGCTCGCGGACCATCAGCTCGCCCATCTTCGCGGTCGAGCGCCAGTGCACCCGCCGCAGGTCGTCGCCGATCACGTACTCGCGCAGCGTGTCGAACGTGATCGAGCCCTGCGGCACCTTGTCCGACCGGCCGTCCAGGCTGCGGGTGACACCGGCCGGGACCGCGCTCAGCGGCAGGATCCGCGGGTGCACCCAGACCGTCACCGGGTCGCCGTGCGCCTGGGCGAGCCGGACCAGGCCGAGCGGGTCCGCGCGGGTCACCCGCAGCGGCCCGACCGGGATCCGGCCGCGCCGGTGCGTCGGCACCGGGTACGTCACCGTGGTGTCCCGGCCCGCGCGCAGCCGCAGCGGCGGCACCGCGACCGGGCGGCCGGCGCACGAGTCGGACGCGGTCAGCGTGGCCGAGCGGCGGCGGGCCGCGTTCCGCAGCGTGAGGATCATCGTGGACGGCTCGCCGCGCGGCACCCGGTCCGGGTCGGCGACCCGGGACAGTGACAGCCGTGGCCGCCACGCCACGAACAGCACGGCCCAGACCACGGCGAGCAGCCCGGCGCCGCCGAGCACGGCCAGCTCCGGGTAGCCGAACCGGAGACCGGCCGCCAGCAGCAGGCCGGCGCCGGCGGTCAGGCCGGCGCCGCGCGGGGTGGCGCGCATCAGGCCTGCGTGCCGCCGCCGGGCAGCGGCACCGGGACCGAGCGGAGCGCGTCGGCCACCACGTCCTCCGCGGTCGTGCCGCGCAGCGCCGCCTCCGGGGTGAGCAGCACGCGGTGCGCGAAGACCGGGCCGATCAGCGCCTTCAGGTCCTCGGGCAGGATCCAGGCCCGGCCCTCCATCAGCGCGTACGCGCAGGCGGCCCGGGTCAGCGCGATCACGCCGCGCGGGCTCACGCCGATCCGCACGCGCGGGTCCTGACGGGTGGCCGCGGCCAGGCGGACCGCGTACGCGTACAGCGGGTCCGCGATGTGCACCCGCTGCGCCATCTTGATCATCTCGGTGACGATGTTCGTGTCCGCGATCGGCGGCAGGCTCTCCGGCGAGCGCACGTTCGCGCCGCGCAGCACCTCGATCTCGACCGACTCGTCCGGGTAGCCGACCGACAGCTTCACCAGGAACCGGTCCAGCTGCGCCTCCGGGAGCCGGTAGGTGCCGTCCATCTCCACCGGGTTCTGCGTGGCGACCACCAGGAACGGGCGCGGCACCGGGTGCGGCACGCCGTCGACCGTGACCGTGCGCTCCTCCATCACCTCGAGCAGCGCGGACTGCGTCTTCGGCGACGCCCGGTTGATCTCGTCGGCGATCACGATGTTCGCGAAGACCGGGCCGGGGTGGAACTCGAACGCACGGGTGGCCTGGTTGAAGATCGTGACGCCGGAGACGTCCGCGGGCAGCAGGTCCGGCGTGAACTGGATGCGCCGCCACTGGCCGTGCACGGACGCGGCGATCGCGCGGGCCAGCGTGGTCTTGCCGACGCCGGGCACGTCCTCCAGCAGCACGTGGCCCTGCGCGAACAGCGCGGTCAGCGCGAGCCGGATCAGCTCCGGCTTGCCCAGCACCACGGTGCCGATGCTGGCCGCGAGCTGGTTCGCAATGCTGGCGAAGCCCTGCACCTGCTGCTGCGTGAGCGGCCCCTCGGCCGCGACCGGCTGCACCGGGGCGGCGGCGGGCGGCGCCATGGCGGGTGGCGCCGGTGGCGTCATGGTCGGCGGCGAGGGCGGGTTCTTCACGGGCGGCGCCGGGGGTGGCGGCAGCGGGGTCGCGCCGGAGGACTGGGCGGCGCCGTAGCCCTGCTGCTGCGCATAGTCCTGCTGCTGCCCGTAGTCCTGCTGACGGCCGCGGTCGTACTGGTCGTACTGCTGACCGGCCGGGGTCACGGCCGGGAGCAGACCGGTCGGCGCCTCCGAGGACGACGGGTACGACGGGGCGGCACCGTAGTGGCCACCCTGCTCGTAACCGTCGTCGTAGGAGTTGCCGGCGTAGCCGTTGGTGTGCGGCGGTGCGGTCGTCATCGGGACGGGCTCATCTCGGTTGCGTTCCATCAAATGTGCGGGCGGGTCAGCAGTTCGGCAGCGGGCCGGTCGAGTTGATGCCGTACCCCTCCAGGTTGAACCAGGCGAACGAGATGTATCCCGTGGTGCCGCCGTAGTTCACCTTGATCCAGATGTTCGTCGGGTCGACCTTGCCCTTGTTGTAGACGTACTGGCTGATGCTCTGACCGGTGGTCTTGCAGATCGCGGAGAGCCGCTGGTTCTGGCTCGCCCGCCCGACCAGCGTGCCCTTGTCCTTCGGCTCGGTCCAGACCTGACGGCCGTTGTCCTTGTCGTTGCACCAGGTGTGCTGTGCCTCGTCGCTGGCGCCGGTGTTGTTGTTGCAGACCGCGAGGCCGTAGACCGCGCTCGTGGTCTTGCTGCCGGTGTCCTTCGCGCTGCCGGCCGCGTTCGTCGCGGTGAGCGTGAAGTCGACCTTCGTGCTCGGCGGCAGCTCGGTCAGGGTCAGCGACGCGCAGCCGCCCTTGGCCGTCTTCCCGCCGCCGGTCAGCGTGCAGGTGGCGGTGCCGCCGCCCGCGTTCACGGTCGCCTTGACGGTCAGCTCGGTCTCGGTGACGGACGACCCGGTGATCGTGACCGTCGGTGCCGCGACCGTGCGCGCGGTCGCGGTGGCGGGCTTGCCCTCGCCGGCCTCGTTCACGGCGACCACCTTGACCGTCACGTTCACGCCGTTGCCGAAGCCGGTCAGCTTCGTCGACGTGCCACCGGCCGCGACCTCGGCGGTCTTGTCACCGGCGGTCACCACGTATTTCGTGATCGGCCGGCCGTTCTCCGCCGGTGCGGTCCAGGTGACCGTGATCGCGCCGGCCTCGCCGCCGACCGTGGCCGCGTCCAGGCCGTCCGGTGCCTCCGGCACGGTGAACGGCACCACGGTCTCACTCGGCGGGGACGCCTTGGACGAGCCGCCGCGTTCGTTGGTCGAGGTGACCGTGAACGCGTACTGCGTGCCGTACTCCAGCTCGCCGGCCGCGACCACCAGCTCGGTGCCGTCCGCCTGGCCGACCAGCGCGGTCGCGCCGGCCGAGATCGCGTTCACGGCGTACGACTTGATCTTCAGGCCCTGGCCGTTCGCCTCCGGCCAGGTGATCTTCACGGTGCCGTCCGGCTGCGCGGCCGCGGTGACCTTCTCCGGCGCGTCCGGCACCTCGGAGGTGGGGACCGCCGGGTTCGACTTCGCCTTCGGGCCCTCGCCCTCGCTGTTCACCGCGTACACCGTGAACTGGTACGTCTCGCCGTTGGTCAGGCCGTCGACCTGGAGCGAGCGCTGGTCCGCGCCGACCTGCCAGGTCTTGTCCGCGCCCTCCACCACGTACTTCGTGATGGGTGCGCCGTTCGACGCAGCCGGCTTCCAGCTCAGCCGGATCTGCGCGTTGCCGGCCGCGGCGGTCACCTGCTTCGGCACGCCCGGCTTGCCGACCTGCGGCTGCGCGGGCGGCGGCGGGGGCGGCGGCGCCTCCTTCGGCGGGTCGCCGCCGAGCACGTCGTTCGCGTACTTGTCGACCGTCTTGACCTGGTGGGCGTCGTCCACGACCTGCGCGGCGGCCGAGTTCGGCGCGTTGACGAACAGGTGGTTCTCGCGGACCTCCAGCTCCAGCTCGCCGTTCGCGCCCGCGACCGTGAACGTGCCGGTCCGCGTACCGGAACCGTCCAGCACGTGTACCACGCCGGTGCCCTCCTCCGGCACGTAGAACCGGCCCGACCAGGCCACGGCCGGGCGCAGCGGCGCGCCGTCGCCCGGTACCGCGAACTCGGTCACCACGCCGGTCTCGGAGACCACGTAGACCTTGCGGTCCTCGCCGACCGTCACCGGGATCTGCGTGCCGGTGGTGCGTTCCGGGAGCAGGCCGACGCCGGTCAGCGGCAGCGTCACCGGCAGCGGTTCCGCCTCGCCGCGGACCATGGTCAGCGTGTTCGTGGTGCGGTCCAGCACGGCCACGCCGCTGTCCAGCGCGGTCAGCGCGAGGTCGTGGCTGGGCGCGGCGACGCCGTGCGTGCGGATCAGCTTCGGGCCGCCCGCGCCCTGGCCGCCGGCCTCGGTGTCGGCCCGGTCGCCCTCGTCGTCCCCGATCGGGGCCGGGGTGATCGCGGAGACCGTGCCCTCGGACGGCACCGCGATCCAGAGCCGGCTCTCGCCGTCGAACGTGCCGCCCGCGATGCCCGGCGGGTACCGCACCGGCTCGCCGACCGGCTCCAGCGTCTGTGGGTCGAGCTGGCGGACCTCGCCCTGGACGGAGTCGACGATGAACGCGGCCTCCTCGTCCAGCGCGACCGTGACGCCGACACCGGCCGTGGTCTGCGCGGTCGCGATCGTCTGCAGCGACGTCAGGTCCAGCGAGCTGACCAGGCCGGTGTTCAGATCGCGCATGATCAGGAAGCGGTCGGTCTGGCTGACCTGCATCGGGTGGCCGGCCGCACCGGCGACCGCGAACCGGGTGTCCACCCGGCCGGTCACGCCGTTGGCCCGGGCCAGCTCACCCTTGGACTTGCTCCACAGCCAGGAGGCCGCGTCGAAGCTGGCCACCGCCTGGTCCGCGGCGCCGAGCCCGAGCACGGTCGCGGCCATGCCGGCGACCAGCGCCGCCACCGTGCCGATCGTGACCAGGCCGCCGGGCGTACGCAATCGCTTCCGGCGCCCCGGCGGCGGCTCGATGGTGCCCGGCGTCGCTTGGGTGGTGACCACAACTCTCCCCGTTACGCGTCGTTCACTGCCAATGCCTCACCCCGGGTAATGACACCGGAACGTATCGTGTATTTCCCGTGTGACCTGGGCGGGAACCGACCGGGAGAGAGACGCGAGTCATCTTATGGGGTGCTCACCGTAAAAGCTGCCCCCGCGATGCGTGATCGGTCACGATCGAGTCCTCAGCCGGTCGGTCCGCCGGGCGTGTTGCGCGCGGTGCAGCGCTGCTCGGACGCGGCCACCTGGGCGGCGTCCGTGCCGTAGACCGCGACGACCGTGAAGCAGTAGTCGAGGTCCGGATTCAGCCCGTTGACCTCGTAGCGGACGCGGCCCGGGGGCAGGTTCGCCATCGGCTTCAGCTCCTCGCCGGCCCGGCCGCCCGCGACGATGAACGACACCGTGCCGTCCGTCGGGTCGGTCCAGGTCAGCGCGATCGCCTCGCCGTCGTCGGTCAGCGCGACGTCGGCCGGTGGCGCGCCGGCGACCTGCGGCCCGTTCGGCGCGGTGGTGGTCCGCTCCGGCGTGGGGCCGGCCGTGTCGTCGTCGCCGCGGGTGGAGATCAGCACGGTGACGGAGACGACGGCCGCGATCACGGCGGCGATCGCGGCGACCGCGACCGAGATGGTCAGCCCCCGGTTCCGCCGGGGGTGCGCGCCGGGATCGACCTGCTGCGGGGGTACGGCGTAGCCCTGCTGCTGGTAGGACGGCCCGGGATACTGCTGCGGGTATCCCTGCTGGTACGGCGGCCCGGACTGCTGGTACGGCGGCGCGGAGGACTGATGGGGTGGCCCGGACCGCTGGTACGGCGGTGCCGAGGACTGCTGCGACTGCTGATACGGCGGCGCCGACGACTGGTGCATCGGCATCGTGGGCGGCTCCGGCAGCGGCGTGACCGGCGGTGGCGTGACCGGCGGTGGCGTGACCGGCGGTTGCGCCCGGTACAGCGGCGTGGTCGGCGGTTCCATCGGCGGCGCGGGCGGGACCACCGGCGTCGCGCCCAGCATCGTGGTCGGTGGCTCCACCGGCGGCGCCGGCTGGATCACCGGCGTCGCGCCCAGCATCGTCGTCGGCGGCTCCACCGGCGGCGCGCTGAGCATCGTGGTCGGCGGCTCCGGCCGTACCGCCGGATCGGTCCGTGGAAGCGGCGGAGCCGCGTCGCCCAGGTAGGCGCGCGCCCGGGCGATCATCGGATGGTCCGGGCCGAGCGTGCCCGGCCCGAGTCTCGCGACCCGAAGGTACGCCCGCTTCGCCTCGTGCCGGTTGCCCAGCTCCTCCGCGGCCGCGCCGATCGCCGCGGACAGCGCCAGCATGCGCACGTCCTCGTCGCCGAGCCTCAGCTGCCCGTCCGCGTACGCGCTCTCCAGCGCGCGCCGGGCCGCGGCCGGATCGTCCGCCTGGGTGTGCAGCTCGCCCAGCACGAGCACAGCGTCCAGCACCTCGTCGTGGGACTTGCCCAGCGCGCGCCGCGCGTCCTCGAGGACGTCCTCGAGCATCGCGCGGCCGTTGACGAGATCACCCCCGGCCTGAGCGGCCCGGGCGCGATGGACGGCGGCGGTGAGCGGAGCGTGCGGCACGCGGCACATGCTTTCACAATCGCGCCGTCATCGCGTCGCCCGGAGTCCTCACGATCCGCGGTCGAACGCCGATTGAGCTGGTGAGGTGCGACCTGGGGGACCCCGACCGCAAGGGAGCGGTGTCGGTGATGGGTGCGTGGCTGGGTGGTTTGCGGCTCCGGGTGAAATTCGGTCTGGCGCTCGGCGTGGCGTTGCTCGCCGGCGCGCTGGTGGCCGTGGTCGGCCTGGCCGGCCTGCGGGCCGCGAACCAGAACGCGACCGCGATCTACGAGGAGAACCTGAAGCCGTCACAGATGCTGGCATCCGCCCAGGGCGCGTTCGACGACCAGATCCTCTCGCTGGCGCTGATGAACATCGCGAGCACCCCGGCCGCCACGGAACAGCAGCGGGACGCGGCGCTGGCGGCGGCCGACACGCTGACCGAAGGCCTGCGCGAGTACGAGGCGCTGGGCCTGGACGCGGCACAGGTCGAGCACTTCGCCGCGATCCAGGACGGCCTGACCGCGTTCGGCGACGTCCGCGACGAGCAGCTGATCCCGGCCGCGCTGAACAGCGACAACGCCGGGTACGAGCGCGCCTGGGCGGCCGTGGCACCGACCGTCGACGCGGTGAACGCCGGGTTCGACGGTCTCGCCGCGTTCGAGGCGGACAGCGGCGCGTCCGAGGCGGCCGCGGCCGGCACGAGCTACTCCACCGGCCGCAACACCATGCTGGCCTGCTGGCTGATCGGCACCGTGCTGGCCGTGCTGCTCGGCGTGTTCGTGGTGCGCCGGATCACCGGCCCGCTCGCGGAGGTGTCCGGCGTGCTGGAGCGGATGGCGGACGGCGACCTGACCGGCGAGGTCCCGGTGCGCTCGCGCGACGAGGCCGGCGTGATGGCCGGCGCGCTGAACCGGGCCGTGGCCGGCATGCGCAACACCGTCGAGTCGCTGACCGGCGCGTCGCACTCGCTGGCCGCGGCCGCGGAACAGCTGTCCACCACCAGCAGCCAGATCGCCGGCAGCGCGGAGCAGGCCAGCGCGCAGGCGGAGGTGGTGTCGACCGCGGCCGCGGAGGTGACCGGCAACGTGCAGACCATCTCGGCCGGCTCCGAGGAGATGGGTGCGTCGATCCGGGAGATCTCGGAGAACGCGAACCAGGCCGCGCAGGTGGCCGGTGCCGCGGTCACCCAGGCCGAGGAGACGAACCGGACCGTGGTGAAGCTCGGCGAGTCCAGCGCGGAGATCGGTAACGTGGTCAAGCTGATCACCTCGATCGCGGAGCAGACGAACCTGCTGGCGCTGAACGCTACGATCGAGGCGGCCCGGGCCGGTGAGGCCGGCAAGGGCTTCGCGGTGGTCGCCAGCGAGGTCAAGGACCTGGCGCAGGAGACCGCGCGGGCGACCGAGAGCATCAGCTCGCGGGTGGCTGCGACCCAGGCCGACACCGAGACCGTGATCACCGCGATCGGCGAGATCAGCGAGGTCATCGCGCGGATCAGCGACTACCAGACCACGATCGCGTCCGCGGTGGAGGAGCAGACCGCGACCACCAGCGAGATGAACCGCGGCGTCGCCGAGGCCGCGGGCGGGATCAGTGAGATCAACGCCGGCATCGAGGCGCTGGCCACCGCGGCGCGGCTGACCTCGGAGAGCGTCGGCGACTCGCAGCGCGCGTCCGAGGAGCTGGCCCGGATGTCCGGCGAACTGCAGAGCCTGGTGGCCACGTTCCGGGTGTAGAGCCGGTATCGACGTGGGGGTCGCAGCCGTGGCCCGGCATCCCACGTCGATACCGGCTCTTCTAGGGCATCATGCAGCGCGTGACGCACGATCTGGTCTTCACCAACGGAACGGTCTTCGCCGGAGGACGCGCGCGGCGCGCGGACGTGGCGGTCGACGGCGAGCGGATCATCGCGGTCGGCGACGGGCTGACCGGCCGGGAGACCGTCGACCTGGACGGCGGCCTGCTGATGCCCGGTTTCCAGGACGCGCACGTGCACCCGATCGCCGCCGGCGTGCAGCTGCTGCGCTGCGACCTCGCGTCCCTCGACAGCGCGGACGAATACCTCAGGACCGTCCGGCGGTACGCCGCGGCGCACCCGGACCTGGACTGGATCATCGGTGGCGGCTGGTCGATGGAGGCGTTCCCGGGCGGCACCCCGACCCGGCAGGCGCTGGACGCGATCGTGGCGGACCGGCCGGTCTACCTGCCGAACCGGGACTCGCACGGCGCGTGGGTCAACACGCGCGCGCTGGAGCTGGCCGGGATCGGGCGGTCCACGCCGGACCCGGTGGACGGCCGGATCGAGCGCGAACCGGACGGCCACCCGTCCGGCACGCTGCACGAGGGCGCGGCCGACCTGGTCGGGCGGCATGTTCCGGCGGCCACCGACGCGGAGCTGGACGCCGGGCTGCGCGCGGCCCAGGAAGTGCTCTTCTCGTACGGCGTGACCGGCTGGCAGGACGCCTGGGTCGGCCCCGGCCTGCACGGGCACCGCGACCTGCTCCCGGTGTATCTGCGGGCCGCGGCGAACGGTGCGCTCCGGGCCCGGGTCGGCGGCGCGCTCTGGTGGGAGCGGGACCGCGGCCTCGACCAGCTGGCCGAGCTGCGCGCGCGGCGCGGCACGGCCGGCCGGTTCACGGCACGGACCGTCAAGATCATGCAGGACGGCGTCGCGGAGAACTTCACGGCCGCGATGAGCCTGCCCTACCGGGACGCATGCGGTGGCGCGACCGCGAACGCCGGGCTCAGCTTCGTCGACCCGGCGCTGCTCAAGGAGTACGTGACGCGGCTGGACGCGGAGGACTTCCAGGTGCACCTGCACGCGCTGGGCGACCGGGCGGTGCGCGAGGCGCTGGACGCGATCGAGGCGGCCCGCGTCGCGAACGGGCCGCGCGGGAACCGGCACCAGCTCGCGCACCTCCAGGTCGTACACCCGGATGATTTTGATCGGTTCGCGGCGCTGGACGTGACCGCGAACCTCCAGGCGCTCTGGGCGTGCCACGAGCCGCAGATGGACGAGCTGACCATCCCGTTCCTGGACCCGGTGCTGGCCGCGCGGCAGTACCCGTTCGCCGGTCTGCGCGACGCCGGGGCGCGGCTGGCGGCCGGCAGCGACTGGATGGTCAGCAGCCCGGACCCGATGCTGGCCGCACACGTGGCGGTGAACCGGACCGCGCCGGGCGAGCCGGTGGACCGCCCGTTCCTGCCGGCGCAGGCGCTGACGCTCGGTGACTTTCTGACCGCGTACACGGAAGGCAGTGCGTTCGTGTGTCATCGTGACTCCACCGGGCGGATCGCGCCGGGGTTGTTCGCGGACCTGGCGGTGCTCGACCGCGACCCGTTCGCACGGCCGGCCGCGGAGATCGCGCTGACCCGCGTGCGCCGCACCTACGTGGGCGGCGAGCTGGTGTTCAGCGCGGACTGAAGTATCACCGATATGGATGAATCGGCTGTTCCCCGCCGATGACCGGCGGGTAGGGTCGACCGAGCGCCGGTGTCCGCGCAAATTCACAAAAATTTCTACGGGTGCGTTGAACCATGCCCGATCCCCCGAATGGATTAACCCACCGGGTCGCTATGCGGAACATAAGTTTTCTTAAAGTCCGACTGTGGATTTCCATTGTTTTTCCGGCCCGCTTGACGCTGCCCGAACGCGACTTCTAACTTGCTCAAAGGAATCTTTGAGGATCGCTCAGGCCCTGCAGGATCTGCAGGTCAGCGACGGTTTGGGGATGGTGCACAGTGCGCAGGTCGGGGCGCGGGGCAGGCATAGGCGTCGCATTGCGGCGCAGGAAATGGATCGTTGCCGCGGTGGCCGCGGTAGCGGTTTTCGGCGGCGGTCTCGCGGTCACCACATTCGCCAACGCGGGCACCTGGAATCCACGGAAGCCGCGACCGGTCTCGCAGAACTGCGGCAAGGCGGCGCCGGACGGCCGCGCGCCCGGTGGCGCGGACACGACCACCACCCAGCAGAACGGCCGGACCGTGCGCAACCACTGGGGTGACGGTCAGGTCCCGGCCTGTCCGGCCAGCCCGGCGCCGGTCTCGTCGAACACGATCAGCTGCCCGTCCGTGGCGGACAAGCTCGGCACCGTGCCGGCCCGGGCCAAGGCCGAGGTCGACCGTAACCTGGCGCTGCTGCAGACCCAGATCGACGAGGCGAACAAGCGGCTCAAGGACACGCAGGGCCAGGGCGGCCCGAACTTCGTCAACAACGCGATCCTCGGCCCGCTGAAGAGCAAGCGGATCGCCACCATCGACCGGATCGCGATCGCGATCGGCCGGGTGGCGCAGAAGCCCACCGGGCTCGAGGTGCTGGCCGACTGCACGCTGGTGACCACCGGCATCACGCCGACGCCGGTCGCGACCGGCAACAACGGCAACGGCAACAACAACGGCAACGGCCAGGCCGGTGACGGTACGAACGGGCTGGACATCCTGGGCGACGACTGCGGCTCCTCCGACCTGCAGCCGCACACCGGCTTCCAGGAGGGCAACCGCTGCGTCGACACCGAGTTCGGCGAGGTCGGCACGGCCGCGAACAACCCGTCGCTGCTGATCACCCGGTCGCCGGAGCGGGTCCGGGTCGGCCAGCAGTTCCAGCTGCAGGTCAGCACGCGCAACCTGGTCCGCGACCGGTTCCTCGGCGCCGCGGCCGGCGGCTACTACCTGGAGAGTTCGTTCCTGACCGACGAGGGCCTGGTCCGCGGTCACTTCCACACCGCGTGCCGGATGCTGCCGAACACGAACGAGGCCCCGGACCCGGCACCGGCGCCCGCGTTCTTCGTCGCCACCGAGGACGGCGCCGGCGGCCGCCGGCCCGACACGGTCACCATCAACGTCACCGGTATGCCGGCCACCGGCACCGCACAGTGCGCGGTCTGGGCCGGAGACGGCTCGCACCGCATCCCGATGATGGAGCGCGCCAACCAGACGCCGGCCCTCGACGTCATCCGCATCCGCGTCACCCGCTAGACCACCTGACACGAGCGGCGCCGTCCACCCCGGACGGCGCCGCTCTCTTCTGCCGGGTGACCCACCGCCCGACGCCGAGCTGATGCGGGCCGGGCAGCTGGAGCCGCCCGGCCCGGTGGTCAGTCCCGGCCGGTGATGCCGTAGCGGTCGCGGAGCGCGGCGGCCTCCTCCTTGCGGTCCAGCGCGTCCAGCACCTCGGCCAGCAGCGCGGCCGGGAGCTGCGAGGCCGCCGGGTCGGCGTCGGAGGGCCGCTCGTCCAGGACCCCGCGGAGGACCGGCTCGGCCGCGGCCGGATCGCCGGAGCGGAACAGCGCCTCGGCGTGCATGCCGGCCAGGTTGTCGGCCTCCTGGAGCGCGCCGATCCCGCGGAGCGCGGCGGCCGCGCCGGCCAGGTACGGGATCGCGTCGGCGTAGCGGCCGCGGGACATCAGAACCCGGCCGGCCTCCCAGCCGAGCATGTGCCGCTCCCAGACGACCTGCGGGTGACCGTCCGCGTCGGCGGGCAGCTCGGCGTCGCGCCGCCGGGCCAGCGCGACCGTCTCCACCGCCTCCTCCGGCTCGTCCGCGAAGTGCAGCGCCGCGACGCGGCGGCGAAGCACGCGCAGCTCGCCCAGCAGGTTGCCGTCCCGGTGGAAGTCGTCGGCGGCCTCACCGAACCGCTCCGCGGCCTCCTCGTCCCGGTCCGAGCGGTACAGTGTCTCCGCCGCGTACTCCCGGATCTGGCCGCGGCCGGCGTAGTTCTCCAGCTCGGTCATCCGCTCGATCAGCGCCTCGTAGTGCACCAGCGCGATCTTGTCCTCGCCGAGCTGCCGGTACGTGTTCGCCAGCAGCAGCTGCGCGTCGTCCGCCCGGCTGTCGTCGCCGAGCCGGCGCAGCTCGGACAGCGCCTCCTCGGCCACCTCGGCGGACTCGGTGAGCCGGCCGGCCGCCTGGTACGCCTCGGCCAGGTCACGCCGGACCGCGGCCGCGGCCGGCGGCATGTCCCGCTCGGTCAGCAGCGCCACGACCTCGATCAGCTCCGGTACCGCCTCGGCCGGGCGCTCCAGGCGCATCAGCGCGTTCGCCCGGCCGAGCCGTCCGTTGATCACCGTGTCCGGGTCGCCGAGCGACAGGACCTCGTCGAAGAAGGCCAGCGCCGGCTCCGGCTCGGTCGACAGCTGCCCGGCCAGCAGCAGCGCGCCGGCCAGCTGGTCGGCCGGGCCGTGCTCGCGGTAGAAGATCAGCGCGCGGCCGACCGCCTCCGCGGCCTCCTCGTGCCGGTGCCCACCGGCCGCGATCTGCGCGCGGCGCAGCGCGTACCGCGCGTGCATGCGCGGATCGTCCACCTCGGCCAGCGCGGTGTCCGCGCGCTCCTGCGCGGTGGCGGCCGCATCCGCGTCGCCGGCCGTCATGTGCCGCATCGCCAGCCGGGACCAGGCGCTCGCCACCTCGCGCGGCGTGCCGCCGTGCTGGTCGCGGAAGGCGACCTCGCGCTCCACCGCGGCCGCGCCGGACTCGTCGCCGAGCAGCAGCCGGGCCACGCCGGCGCGGCTCGCCAACGCGACGGACTGGCCGTCGTCACCGGCCTCCGTGTACAGCTCCGCGGCGCGGTCCCAGGCGGTCACCGCGGCCTCGCCGTCGCGTGCGTGCCAGTGCTGGCCGCCGCGCAGCTCCTCGCGTTTCGCGGCGAGCGCGGGGCCGAGCGCGGCCGGGTCCGGGAAGCGCGCGTCGAAGGACGCCAGGATCGGGCCTGCGTCGAGATCCGCGTCCTCCGCCTCCTCGGCCAGCGTGAGCAGTTGCTCCGCGCTCGCCTCGGCCGGCACCTCGGGCGCGGGCGGCGCCGGGCGCGGCGGCACCGGTGTGACCGGCGCGGCCGCGCGGGAACTGGGGGAGAGCGGCAGCACCACGTCGAACGGCTCCGCGGTGAGCAGTTCCTCGACGCGGCGGGACTGCCGGGTGGTGCCGTTGCGGGCGTCGAACCGGGCCGCGATCGCGCGCGCCCGGTCGGTCAGCTCGTCCGCGAGCGCCGCGACCGTGGTGTCGTCGTGCCCGGTGCGGTGCACCACGGTGTCGCCGTGGCCGAGCGCGGTGGCCCGGCGCAGCAGCAGCGCGGACGCGGATGCGAACGACATGGCCGAGGCCGGCGACGGCGCGCGGTCCAGCCAGTCGATGTGCCGCTGAAGGATCTCCAGGCCGCGGTGCTCGTTGCCGGTGCGGGCGCAGAACTCGATGTGGTCGCCGATGTCGCCGAGGTCCGCGAGACTGGACCGGACCAGGCCGTACGCCCGGCGGTGCGCGTCCACCGCGGCGTCCAGGCGGCCGGTCCGCACGTACGGCACCATCAGCGCGGCCAGTATGTTCTGCGGCTGCTCGGTGCAGGTCAGGCGGCCGGCCAGCACCGGCTCGGCCAGCGCCACGACCTCCTCGTCCCGCTTCTGCTCGGCGAGGTAGCGGGCCTTGCCGGTCGGGTCGCAGCCCTCGCAGTCGGACAGCTCGTCGCGCGGCGCGGTCTGCCACCGCTCGTACCACTCCGCGGTCGCCTCGGCGTCGCCGACGTGCCTGGCCAGCACGTACCGGTACTTGTAGACGGCCTGCAGGCTGTGGCCGCTCTCCCGGTAGCGGCGCTCCATGTCGTCCAGCACCGCCGCGGCGCGGTCCAGCGGGACCTCGGGGAAGCCGGTCATCTGGCTGACCATGGTCTTGAAGTACCAGAGCAGCGTGTGCGTCCAGTTCGCGTGGTACGGCGCGGGCTCGGCGTCGAACTCGGCCAGGCACCAGGAGAACGTGACGAACGCCTTGGCCGGCTCGCCACCGTACACGTAGGACTGGGTGGCGTGGATGCGGGAGACGAACCGCAGCTCCGGATCGCCCGCCGTGTCCGCGTGCCGGATCACCTGCTCGGTCAGCGCGATGCGCGCCGCGCCGTACGGCATGTCACCGGCCTGCGCGAGCAGGCCCCAAAGCTCTTGCGCCGAGGTGGTCATTCCGGATCCCCCGATCCCGGGACGGCTCGGCCGAGCAGGCCGAGGAAGGACGTGTTGAGCAGTGCCGCGTCGGCCGGCCGGATCGGGTGGTAGCCGAGCAGCAGCGCCTGACCGTACAACGACTCGACCGCCAGCGCGGTCAGTTCCGGGTCGCCGAGCGCGGTGATCCGCCGGACCAGCGGGTTGCGGTGGTTCAGCACCAGCTGCGGGCGGTCCGGTGGCGCGGCGGCGGACAACGCGTCCAGCACGCCGCCCCACAGGTCGTCCGTCTTCTCCCGGGTCGCGGTGAACTCGCCGTGGAACGCGGCGGCCCGGCTCACCAGGTAGAGCGACGGCAGCGAGGCCGGCTCGAACGCGCGCACCACGACCTCGCAGCCGAGCCGGTCCAGCCGGCGCTGCGCCACGGTCAGGAACGGGCGCAGCCGCAGCTCCGTCTCCCGGTCGACCGCGTCGAACGAGGTGGTCAGGTCGGTCGGTTCCAGCCGCTCCACCCGGATCTCCGGGTCCAGCGCGGGCAGCCGCTCGATGATGTCGGCGTCGTACGTGTAGCCGCCGTTGACCACGCCCACGTCCTGCGCCGCGGCCACGGCCGCGAGCTGGCGGAACTCGTCCAGCGTGGCCGCGTAGCGCACGACGCCGTGCCGGGCGCGGAACTCGGCCAGCGTGGCCCGGCCCATGTTCGTCTCCATCGGCCACCACTGCTCGACCAGGCGCAGCATCTCCGCGTCGTGCAGGGCCAGCGCCTTCACGCCCAGGTGGTGGATCGACAGGAACTCGGACAGCCGGCGCGGGTCGGTCGCGGACAGCCGGACCAGCCAGCCGCGCAGCTGGTCCGCGATCGCCTCCCGGGCCGACGCCAGCAGGCCGTCCTCGTAGAGCGCCTCGCGGCTCGCGGTCGGGCGCAGCTCGGTGGAGTCGACCACGCAGCGGGCGAAGAACGCCCACTCCGGCAGCAGGCCCTCGACCGCCTCGGCCAGCAGCATGCGCTTCAGGTAGACCCGGTGGCCGCCGCGGACCGCCGGGTTGACCGGCGTGGGCAGCACGAAGGCGGCGCCGGTCAGGCCCGCCTCCGGCACGTTCAGCTCGATCACGTCGAACGGCGTGAAGCCGAGCACGCTCTCCGCGTACCGCAGGAGGCTCTGGCGCCGGTTCGTCGCCAGCTCCCACGGCGGGGTGCCGAGCGTGGTGCGCGCACCGTCCACCGTGACCTCGATCGGCAGCATCGAGCCGTAGAGCGCGGCCAGCCGCGTCACCTCCGGCCCGGTCAGCCAGGACTCGGCGCCGCGGCGCGGGATCAGCGTGACCGACGTGCCGGGCTCGCGTTCCGGGCCGGGCCTCACCTCGTACCGCCCGTCGGCGAAGCCGGTCCAGACGACGGGCGGGGCGTCACCGCGGCGGGTGTGCACGCGGATCTCGTCCGCCACCAGGAAGCAGGAGAGCAGGCCGATGCCGAACTGGCCGAGGAACTCGTGCCGGGCGAAGCCGAGGTCGTCGCGCTTGGAGCTGCGGCCGATCGTGGCCAGCAGCTCGTGCACCTGCGCCTCGGTCAGGCCGATGCCGTCGTCGCTGACCCGCAGCGTGCCGTCGCCGGTCGCGTCCGCGGACTCGATCGCGACCCGGCCGGCCCGGCCCGGCTCGGTGTGCCGGACCGCGGTGATCGCATCGGCCGCGTTCTGCAGCAGCTCGCGCACGTAGACCTGCGGGCTGCCGTACAGGTGGTGGCTGAGTAGATCGACGATGCCCCGCAGGTCTACCTGGAAGGTGTTGCTCACGGATGACTCCCCCATGGTCCGGACAGGCGCACAAGATACAGGGCGGGTACGACATCAGAGGGCCGGGTGCGCGACCGGCCGGCTCACGTGCGCCGGTGGTCCGGCGGGCGTTACAGGTCGAGGTGGATGCGCACCCGGGTGGCGCCGGCGATGACGGACGTCTCCACCTCGTCGCAGATGCGTTCGACGATGGCCAGGCCGCGACCGCGGAGCGCGGCGGGCGGCGGCATCGGACGTCCGAGGACCGGGGTGACGGAGCCGTCCAGCGCGCTGTCCGTGACGTCGCAGATCAGGCGGCCGCGGTCGGTGCGGAGCGTGACCTCACCACCGGAACCGGTGTGCTGCAACGTGTTCGTCGCCAGCTCGCTCACGGCCAGGACCAGCAGCTCCGCCCGCTCCGCGGGGAGGCCGAGCGCGTCGGCGCGCGCGGAGACGAACGCGCGCAGCACGGCCAGGTCCGCGGCCGCCGCGTACCGCATGCGCCAGTCGTCAGACACCGGCGTCACCGGACCCGGCGGCCGGCTCGGCCAGCAGCTCGCCGACGCCGGTCAGGTCCAGCACGGTGGCGACCGGGCCGTGCGCGTTGGCCACGTGCAGCCGCCCGCCGCCGGCCAGCGCGGCGTGGTACGCGGTGACCAGGCTGTGCACGCCGGTCGAGTCGATGAACGTGACGTGCGTCAGGTCCACCAGCACCGTGCGGGCCCCCGCCACCGCGGCCAGCAACGCCGCGGTCAGTTCGTCCCGTACCGCCAGATCGCACTCGCCGTCCAGCGTGACCACCGTCCGCGCGGGACCGCCCGACGTCCGCGCCGCGAAACCCATTGCGCCTCCCCTGTGTCCGGCGCTCATCATGGCATCACGGAGCGCCTCGTGCGGTAGGCGCCCGGCGCCCGTTCGGGTGCGTTCACCGGAGGGCGGCCCGGACCGCCGGCCTCGTTGCGAGGATCCTTCGCACTCCGCGGAGTGTAGATTCCCCCGGCCACTGTTCCTGATGGCCGTCATTCGGTACGGTTCGGGCGGCTTAAGGATCTCGTAAGGAGCGGGTGGTGACGCAGCGGTTCGCCCTGGTGCTGGCGGCGCGACGGGGGGACCGTCCGGCGCTCGCAGAGCTCGTCGCGGAGCATCTCCCGCTCGTCTACAACGTGATCGGCCGTGCGGTCGGCGCGCATGCGGACATCGACGACGCGGTCCGCCAGACCATGCACCGCGTCGTCCGCGAGCTGCCTGACCTGCGCGAACCTGCCGCATTCCGGCCCTGGCTGCTGGCTCACGCGCTGCGTCAGGCCACCCGGGTGCGCCGCGGCGGCACGCGCCTGCCGCTGCCCGAGGACGGCGACGCGCCGGACCCGGGCGCGGACTTCGTCGGGCTGAGCATCATCCGGCTCGGCCTCTCCGGTCAG
The DNA here is from genome assembly GCF_030813715.1 of Catenuloplanes indicus. Classification (NCBI taxonomy): domain Bacteria; kingdom Bacillati; phylum Actinomycetota; class Actinomycetes; order Micromonosporales; family Micromonosporaceae; genus Catenuloplanes; species Catenuloplanes indicus. Next base: position 2,331,141 of record NZ_JAUSUZ010000001.1, on the reverse strand, counting down.
CGGCGGCGGCTGGCCGAGGCGACCCGCTGGCTGGACGGCGAGCACGCCACCACGCTGTCGCTGTGGTGGCTGGAGTCGGCCGGCACGATCAGCCGGACCGAGTCCGCGGCCGCGCTGCGCCTGTCCCTGGCGGACGCGGGCGCGCGGATCGACCGGATGCGCGATCAGCTGGGCGTCACGCGCGCGCTGGTCAGCGCGCTGCGCGCGCGTCCGGTCTGCCCGGGGCTGCGGCTGGTCACCACGGACTGGGACCACCGGCCCGGCCCGGCCTGGCGCAGGCGAATAGTCCGGCATGTCGATAACTGCCCGGTGTGTTCCGGTCTGGCCGCGCACCACATCCCGGCTGAGCGGCTGGTCAGCGGCCTGGCGCTGGTCCCGGTGCCGAACACGCTGCTTGCCGCGCTGCACGCGGACGGACTGCTCCCGGAGCCGGCCGCCACGACCCCGGTGGTGTCCCGCGGCACGGTCTACGAACCGCTCGAACTGCTCGCCGCGCCGGCCGGCGACACCCTGGAACCCCTGCCGCCGGTACGCCGTCCGTCCGCCGTTCTGGTGCTGGCCGCCGTCGCCGTGCTGGTGGTGCTGGTGGCGGGCGGCGCACTGGCGCTGACCCGCGCGCCCGACGTCCCGGACACGGTCCCGGTCGCGGCCGATCTGCCCCGCCGCACCCGGCAACCGTCCCCGTCGGACAGCGGGACGCCATCGGCCCCGGTCACACCGTCCCCGTCGGGGTCCGCTTCGGCCTCGCCGTCGCCGTCGCTCTCCCCGTCACCGTCGCCGTCGCGGCCCGCGGCAGGTGTCGCGCAGGCGGCCGCACCGGCCCCGTCCGCGAAGCCCGTCCCGTCCGCGAAGCCGGAGCCGTCCGTCCCCGGCCGGCCGGTGGAGCCCGCGCCCGCGGACGACCGGCGGTCGATCCGCTCGGTCAACTATCCCGACCGGTACGTGCGGGAGCGCGGCGGCTACGCCATGCTGGACCCGGTCGGCGCGTCCGGCGCGACCGCGTTCACCGTGGTCCCCGGGCTGGCCGACGCGCGCTGCCTGTCACTGCGCCTGCCGGACGGCCGCTACCTGCGCCACTACGACTTCCGGCTGCGCGCGTCCCAGCCGGACGGCGGCGCGCTGTTCCGCGCGGACGCCACGTTCTGCCCGCAGGCCGGCGCGGTGTCCGGCTCGGTCACGCTGCGGTCGTACAACTACCCGGGCCACGTGGTCCGGCACCGCGACTTCGCGCTGTACATCGACCGCCCGGACGGCTCCCGCGACTTCGCCCGCGACGCGTCGTTCGTGCTCGGCTGAGCGGCGGATGCTGCCGCGGGAGCGTCTGATCGCACGCGTCCGCGCGGTCTGCGCGGCCGATTCGCGGCTCACCGCCGCGCTCACCTACGGCTCTTTCCCGGCCGGCGCGGGCGACGCGCACAGCGACGTCGAGTTCTGGCTGTTCCTCGCCGCGGCACCGCCGGACGCACGCTCCTGGCTGGACGCGCTCGGCCCGATCCGGCACGTGGTGCGCAACGAGTCCGGCGCGCACGTGGTCTTCTTCCCGGGCCTGGTGCGCGGCGAGTTCCACCTGGTCCGGGCCGCGGAGATCCGGTCCGTGGCGGCGTGGCCGGCCCGCGGCGTGCCGGTGGACCGGATGCTCGTGCTGGACCGCACCGGCGCGCTGCGCCGCGCGCTGCAGTCGCTGCCGGAGACCGCGCGGTGCTGGCGACGGCTGGCCGGCGACGCCGCCCCGGACGCGCTCGTCGCCGAGCTGGACGCGGCGCTGACGCGGTAGGGGTTCTGTCGCCACCACCCTCGGACCCGGCGGCCCGCGGGAGCATGCGGACCTCGACCCGCCGGAAGCGGGCACATGAACGGGATCGTCATGAGGTGTGCCGCCCGCGGCCACGCCGGGAACGGGAGCGACTCAGGACGGCACGACGCGGATCGCGAGCGTACAGGTGTCGTCGAAGGTGCTGGGTTCGTTGAGGCTCGCGTGGACGCGGGCCAGGTCGGGGCCGGCCGTGGCGAGCGCGTCGCGGACCCGCAGGAACTGGGCGGCCGGGTCGCCGGCGCGGCGTTCGACCAGGCCGTCGGTGTAGAACAGGACCACGTCGTCCGGCTCCAGGACCGGCGTGAGCACCGGGTAGCCGGTTTCCGCGACGGCGCCGAGCAGCAGGCCGGGTGGCCGGTCCAGTTCCGTGGCGACCCCGGAGCGGGACAGCAGCGGCGCCGGGTGGCCGGCCCGGGCCCAGCGCAGCGTGCGGGTGGCCGGGTCGAAGAGCGCGATCAACGCGGTGCCGGTGATGCGCAGCTGGAGGCAGAGCCGGTTGAGGTGGCCGAGCAGCTCGCCGGGGTCGCGTAGGCCGATGGAGAGCCAGGCGACCAGCGCGAACCGCAGGTGGGCCATGCCGCTGGCCGCGTCCAGCCCGTGCCCGGCGACGTCGCCGACCGCGAGCGCGACCGGGCCGTCGGGGAGCGTCTGCGCGTGGTACCAGTCGCCGCCGACCAGCACGGCGCGCTCGGCCGGCAGGTAGCTGACCATCGCGGTCAGCCCGGCCAGCGGGAACGGCTCGCGCGGTACCGGCTGGATCATGTTCTGCAGCTGGCCGGCGAGGCGGTGCTCGGCCAGCGCGGTGATCTCGCGGGTGCGCAGCCGGTCGCCGAGCCGCTCGATCTCGGTGCGGGTGTCGACGCGCGCGGTCACGTCCTGCACCACCGCGTAGATCTTGACGGGTTTACCGTCGCCGTCCCGCGCGGTGTCCGACAGGATCCGCAGGTGTTTGACGCCGTCGCCGACCCGGAACCGCACGGTCACGTCGGACGTGCCACCGCTGTCCAGCGTCTGCCACGCGGCCTCGGCCAGGCCGCGGTCCTCCGGCAGCATCAGGGCGGCCTGCTCCGGCCGGGACAGTGGCCCGTCCGCCGGGTCCCGGTCCCAGACCGGATACATCCCGGGTGACCAGTCGGTCCGGCCGGTGTGCAGGTCGTACTCCGTCCAGCCGAGGCTGCCGAGCAGCTCGGTGTGCGCGAGCCGGCGCAGCTGCTCGTCCTGGCGCTGCCAGACCACGAGCAGGCCGCCGAGCACGGGCCGGACGCTGATCGTGAAGACCGAGCGGGCGACCACGCCCGCGTCCGGCTGGTCGTAGACGAACTCGTCCAGCTCGCCGGGCTCGCCGGTGGACTGCACGCGCAGGTAGAGCTGCCACAGCGGGCCGCCGACCATGCTGGGGTAGAGCTCGGTGACCGTGCTGTCCCGGCGGCTGGTGCCACGGTGGTAGATGTCCGTCACCCGGTCGCCGGTCGCGGCGACCCGGAAGTCGGTGACGGTGCCGTCCGGCCCGGTGATCGGCACGAGCCAGGAGCAGCCCAGCGGGATGCCGGCGAGGATCTCCTGAACGAGGGCAGCGGCCTGCTCCGGAGCAGGCACGCCGTCGTCAGCCATGGCGTCAGTTTATCCGCAGCGTCCGCCGCACCCGGCCCCCGGTTGGCCTTCGGGAACGACGCTGGACGCGCCGACGCGGCGGCTCAGGGTCGAGGTAGCCGCCGGCGATGTCCGCGTCCGTGCGGTGCGCGTCGACGTCATATGCGGCGCCATCTCCCGGTGGTAGGCCCCATTTGATATGTATCGAGATTATTGAATGCAGCCATAGGGTCGGCGGCATGCGCATCTCTCGCCTCATCGCCGCCGCCGGTCTCGTGATCGCCGGTCTGCTCGCGCCGTCCGCCGCCGTGGCGGCGCCGGCACCGGAGCCGGACTTCGGCATTCAGGTCGTCAACGGCCGGCCGGCCTCCGAGAACTACTCGTTCATGGTCTACGTGTCCGGCTGCACCGGCTCGCTGATCAAGAACAACTGGGCCGTCACGGCCGCACACTGCCCCACCCCCTCGACGGTACGTGTCGGAAGCGTCAACCGGACCAGCGGCGGCACGGTCGTCTCCGTGACCCGCGCGATCACCCACCCGCGGATCGACGTCAAGCTGCTGCAGCTCGGCTCCGCGGTCTCCTACGCACCGGCGCCGATCCCCACGGCGTCCGGCGCGACCGGCACCGCCACCCGGATCATCGGCTGGGGCCAGACCTGCCCGACGCGCGGCTGTGGCTCCGCACCGGCGGTCGCGAACGAGCTGGACACCTCGATCGTGGCGGACAGCCGGTGCTCCGGCATCGACGCCGCGTACGAGATCTGCACGAACAACACGAACGGCAACGCAGGCGCCTGCTACGGCGACTCCGGCGGCCCGCAGGTCCGCAGCGTCGGCGGCCGCTGGCAGCTGATCGGCGTCACCAGCCGGGCCGGCAACAACAACTCCACCTGCGCCACCGGACCGTCCATCTACGGCGACCTGCCGTCGATCCGCGCCTGGGTGAACACGCAGGTCGGCGGGCTTCCCGCCTGACGATCGATTGTGCGGGGCCGGTGCGTGACGCCGGCCCCGCATGCATGATGGGGACATGATCGGTTTCCCCGTCAGTCCCGTCAGCCTCGGCACGTCGCACCTCGGCAACCCGGCACAGCCGGACGGCTCACCCGCGCCGGCGTCCGCCGCGCTGGCCCACGCGCTGCTCACCGGCCCGTCCGCGGTGATCGACACGTCCAACAACTATGCGGACGGCCGCAGCGAGACCGCGCTCGGCCGGGCGCGGCGCGAGCTGCCCGGGCACGGGAAGACGATCGTCACCAAGGTCGACGCGGACCCGGAGACCGGCGGCTTCGACCGGGAGCGGGTGTGGCGCTCGTTCGAGGAGAGCATCACACGGCTCGGCGTCGACCGGCTGCCGCTGCTGCATCTGCACGACCCGTACACGATCACGGTCGAGGAGGCATTCGCCCCCGGCGGTGCCGTACAGGGCCTGCGCGAGCTGAAGGACCAGGGCCTGGCCGGCGCGATCGGCGTCGCGGCCGGTGCGATCGGCCTGATGACCCGGTACGTGACCAGCGGCGCGTTCGACGTGCTGCTCACCCACAACCGCTACACGCTGGTCGACCGCCGCGCCGAGCCGCTGATCGCGGACGCCGTCGCCCGCGGCATGAGCGTGTTCAACGCGGCCCCGTTCGGCGGCGGCCTGCTCGCCGGCCGCGACACCCGTTACGCCTACCGCGAGGCCTCACCCGAACTGCTCGCCTGGGTGGACCGGGCACGCGAGGTCTGCGCCTCGTTCGGCGTCCCGCTCCCGGTCGCGGCGCTGCACTTCTCCCTGCGCAACCCGCACATCGACTCCACCGTCGTCGGCGTCAACCGGGTCGAGCGCATCGCGGACCTGGAGACCATGCGCACCGCCCCGGTCCCGCCCGAGCTGTGGCCCGCCCTGGCCGCACTCGGCACTCCGCCGTCGACCATCGAGGACTGACCGGCCGGCCCGCCGGCACGCGAAACAACCTGGGGATCGAGATACGACGATATTTCGGGTACGCGACGCGCCGCCGCTGGACGCCGAGAACCGCGGCGGGAGTCGCGTGACCGGAGCGCGTCGGGGTGTGACGTACGGCGGGTACGGCATGGGGTGCAAGTGGCCACCCACTCGACGAGCCGGGAGGAGCGCCGGCGACCGGTGCCCACGGGAGCATGCGGAACTCAGCCACGCCGGAAGCGGGAAAAATCCCCCCGGATTCAGAGCGGGGCCTTCTGATCCGGGTTCGCCGGGTCCCACCACTCCCGGTCCTGCGGGCCGAGCGCGGTCGGCGCCTTCCACCAGCCCGGGACCGCGCCGCCGGGCCGCAGGTACGGCTCCACCGTGGGTGCGTTGCCGCCGCCGATGTTGTAGCGGGCGATGTTTGAGGTTGAGCCCGTCCGCGCCGAAGACCATGTCCACCAGGCGTTCCCGGATCTCGTCCGGGTAGCCGCCGGTGGCGTTCGCCATCCAGGCCAGGCTGGTGCCCCGGCCTTCGAACTCCTGTTGCTGGTACGAGGGGTCGACGACCACGGTGTGCGCCGCGTTCGCCGTGACCGCAGCCGCCGCCGGTGGCGCCGGGAGGACGGTGAGCCCGGCGGCGGCGAGCACGGCCGCCACGCCGGCGGCCGTCGGGGGTGGGAAGCGCATCGGCTGCCTTTCCGCTCGATGGAACGGCCGGAGAGCGGCCGGTGGCGGCCGCCCATGATCCATGTTTACGCAAACATCGACGGGCCTTCGCAAAGTCCATCGTGGTGATCGACGCGTGTCAAGGTGTGCCGCTTCGTACCGTCGGGACGACGGGTGCAACCGCCCGCACCGGGGACGCGTGTTGGTCGCGAACGGCGGGGGACGCCGCGACACAACGGGGAGGGGCAGATGACCATGGTCAGCGAAGCGACCAGGGCGTTGGCCGACGACACAGGGCCGCCGACGTTCGAGTCGTTCTACGCGGCGCACTTCCAGCGGCTGTCGCTGCAGCTGTTCGCGTACACCGGAGACTTCGGGCAGGCGCAGGACGTGGTGCAGGAGGCGTTCTGCCGCGCTCTTCCCCGGTGGGAGAAGGTCTCCCGCTACGACGACCCGCTGGCCTGGCTGCGCAAGGTGGCCTGGAACCTGGCGACCAGCCGGTTCCGCCGCCTGCGCGTCCAGCAGGCACACGCACGCCGCTATCGTGAGGAACACGTCGATGGACCCGGCCCCGACCGGGTCGCGCTGGCCCGCGCGCTCGCCACTCTCCCGGAGAAGCACCGGCGCGCCGTCATCCTCTACCACCTCGCGGATCTGTCCATAGCGCAGATCGCCGAGCAGGAGGACGTCGCCGAGGGGACCGTCAAGTCCTGGCTGCACCGCGGCCGTACCGCCCTTGCCGCCCAGCTCACCGACGCCTGAAACGGAGCATCAGCCATGATGGACGAAGAGTTCCACTCGCGCGCGATCGACGACGCGTTCGCATCGTTCCGTACCGGACCCGGGCTGCCCGCGCCGATCGGCCCGGCCGCGGCACGCGCCACCGTGCGCCGCCGGCGTCAGGTGCGCGCCGGCGTCACCGGCGGCCTGACCGCGCTGCTCATCGCGGCTCCGGTGGCCGCCTACGCGGCCGGCGTGATCGGCACGAACGACCCGCCGGTCACCCCGGCCACCGCCCCGCCGTCCCCGTCCGCGACCCCGTCGCCGTCCCCGTCGACGAGCGCGCCCGGCCCGGATTCGGTGCCGGACGGCCGGATCGACGAGCAGACACTGAAGAACTCGACGATCAGCCTGTCGGCCTGGCCGTACGCCGGCAAGGACCACTGCCCGGCCGGTGAGCAGAGGTTCACCGGCTATCCGCCGGGTCAGGCGACCGGCCCGCAGGTCATGCTGGAATCGGTCGCCCATGTCGACGTGGACCACGACGGCGTGGAGGAGACCGCGGCGGTGATCACGTGCCAGTGGACGCAGGCACCGGAACTGCGGGTCGTCGTCTTCGACCGGGACGGCAACGGCACGATCGTCACGGTCGGGGACGTGATCGCGACGAAGCCGAACGGTCGTGTGGACGGGCTGCCGGAGAACATCCGCGCGGTACGCGGGTCCGGCAACGACGTTCAGGTCGAGGTCGGGGACCTGATGATCTGCTGTGGTGGTCCGGTCGACGCGATCCAGTGGCAGTGGCGCACCTACTCGCTGGACGGTGACACCTTCCGGCAGACCGGCGGCGAGACACGGTTCCAGCCGAACCCGGACGCCGGCGGGCCCGTCGTGGATTCCTCGCCCTCCCCGGGCGGAGCGCCGGGCCGGCAGGACGACCTGCGCATGGTCTCCGCCGGCATGTCCGGCACGACCACCGGTGACACGTTCACCGGCTCACTCACGATCACGTTCCGCAACGGCGGCCCGCAGTCGGTCTACCCGGTGCTCGGCTTCGCGCTCCCGGCAGGCGCGCAACTCACGAAGGTGCCGTCGGGATGTCAGCGTGACGACGACGCGGGGATCGGCAACCCGGACGGCGAGACCCGCGCGGTCTACGTCTGCGCGTATCCGGTGACCCGGGGCGGCAGCGAGGTCAAGGCGGGCCCGTACGAGATCACCGGCCCGGCCGCGGCGTTTCCCTCCGGCGCGACGAAGAACGCGTATGTCGAGGTGCGCGGGACGAACGATCCCGGCGTGTGGCCGGCGCCCGGCGACGCGATGCCGGAGACGAACAGCGTCAACAACATCGCCACGGCGACGTTCACGGTCGGCTGAGCGAACGGGCCCCTCCGCCGGAGGGGGCCCGTTCGTCAGTCCACCGGCGTCGCGGTCAGTGGGCCGGCCGCGCCGGCCAGCAGGCCGGTGTCGACCGCGGCCACCAGCGCGCCCCGGTACTGCAGGATCACCATCGACGCGCCCTCGCCGGCCGTGATCGATCGCAGGTCCGCCACCGCCGGCTCGGCCAGCACGATCCCGGCCGGGGTGCCCTCGGCCGCGACCGTGCCGAGCGAGCCGTTCAGCGACACGCACAGCTCCGCGCTGTCCACACTGATCCGGTACGTGTCCGCGTCGCACATGCCGAGGAACCCGCCGCGGCCCGCGCCGGGCGTGGTCAGCGCGTCCACCACCGTGTACACCTCGACGTCGTGCGTGCCGCGCGGGAAGTCGCCGCCGAACACGTACCGGTACCCGGCCCAGCCGCCGGCCGCGGCCAGCGCGACGGCAAGCACGAAACCGGCGACCCGCGGCGCCCGGCCGGCGCGTTCCCGGTGCATGTAGACGGCCATCGTGAAGTCCTCCTGTCCGTGGCGTCGCCGTCGAATCTATGGACGATCGGGCGCCGCACCCTGAGCCGCGGTACTCATCTCAGCCGAGTACGTACACCAGCTCGTCCAGCCACTCGCCGTGCCGGCCGCCGGCCTGGACCAGGTGCACGAATTCCCGCGCTTCCGCCCGCAGCGCCGGCCCGGCCTGCGGGCGCAGCCGTTCCATCAGGTATTCGATCGGCACCGAGTCGTCCAGCGCCTCGCGGAACGCGTCGGTCACGCCGGTCTCCAGCACGGCCAGCACCGGATCCAGCGGCGCGGCCACGCCCGCCACGACCCGGTCCCAGCGCTGGAGCCGGTCCACCGGCGACGGGCGGCCGGTGCCGTACCGCGCGGTCATCGCGGCGGCCAGGTGCGCGCGCAGCACCGACGCCCGCACACTCGCCGCGGCCGGGTAGGTGAGGTGGTCGAGCCGGCCGTCGCCGCGGCCGTCGCGGTGGCCGAGCATGGCGCAGAACGCGCGGCAGCGCTCCCCGGCGGCCACCACGGCCGCGGCCAGCAGCAGTTCGCCGATCACGCGTACCGGGTGGCCGCCGTCCGGCAACAGCCGGGTGGCCGCCTCCAGCAGCACGTCCGCCGCGAACATGTCGGCCACGGTCTCGGCGCGCACGTCCGCCGGGCGCAGCGGCCGCCGGTGCAGCACGTCGCCGATCAGGTCGTGCCCGTCGTGCCGCCGAGCGGCCAGCAGCATGGTGCGCACGGACGCGTCGGTGAGCGAGCCGCGCGCGTGCGTCCGCGGGTCCGCGAAGTGGCCGAACTCGTGCGCCAGCGCGAAGAACCACAGCGCCAGCCGGTCCTCGGAGTCGGCCGAGGTCGCCAGCGCGCCGGTGCGCGGCGCGGTCCAGTCCCGGTCCAGGAACGCGGCCACGCCGCAGCGCGCGGCCAGGTCCGGGTTGCCGAGCCGGAGCGCGGTCTCCGCCAGCAGGTGCAGGGCCGCCTGACGGCAGAGGATCCGGCGGGTACGGGCGGTCAGCCCGTCGGTCAGCAGCAGCGTGCGGATCAGCAGGCCGGCCGCGAGCGACCGGCGGCTCCACGCCACCGCGGGCCGGGGCAGGCCCGGCAGCGCCAGCACCTCGGGCGTGCCGTCGTCGACCCAGACCAGCGTGGCGTCCGCGCCGAGCCGCGCCGCCACGATGTCCAGCACCAGGTTCATCGGCGTGTCCGCTTCCCGCGGGTAGACCGACCAGGACACGCCCGCGCCGACGACCGGCGGGACGGCACGCCGCAGACGTTGCCGGAGCAACTGGTCGGCCTCCACCGGCCAACTATCGGTCAGAATCGATAGCTGGCGGAAGGGGCCGTTAGGCCAGAGCCGCCACCGTCGCGGGTACGGCCGTGCCGAGCGCGGCCCAGGTGGCCGGCCCGGCCACGCCGTCCTCGCGGAGCACGTGCGCACGCTGGAACCCGCGCAGCGCCAGCTCCGTCTCCAGGCCCACCACGCCGGTCACCTCCGCCAGGTAGCCGAGCACCAGCAGCCGCTCCTGCAGCAGCACCACCTCGGCGCCGCTGTCCTGCGCGCGCAGTTCCGCGCGGTGGCCGAGCGGGCGGTACCAGAGCACGTCCGGGTCCCAGTGGTTCTCGGTCGCGTGCGCGGCCGTGCGGAACAGCGCGCGGTCGGCCGCGTTCCGCTGTGTGGCGCCCTGGATGCGGCCGTGGTCCGCGGCGGCCCGCCAGTCACCGGCCGCACAGTCCGCGCGCAGGTCCGGCCAGCCGGAGAAGTCCGGCCCGTGCGCCCAGGCCAGGCTGAGCAGCGCCAGCTGCGCGTCGGCCGGCCAGCGCGGGAACCCGGCGAACTCGGGCGTGCGGATCAGCCGGTCCTCCAGCGCGGCCAGCCGGCGTGCGGCCAGCTCGTCCACGCCGTCCTCGGTGAGCCGGACCGCGGTGTGGCCGTCGAATTCGCCCGGCCGGCCGGCCAGATCCGGCCGGGACTGCACGGCGGTGTACGCGTCCCGGATCTGACGCGTGGAGGCACCCGCGGACGGGTCGCCGGCCAGCACGAACGGCAGCGTGACCGCCTCGTCGACGGACTCCAGCCGGCACCCGGTGCCGATCGTGACCAGGCCCCAGCTGTCCAGATAGAGATGCGGCCAGCGCCCCTCGATGGGCTCGGTGAACGCCAGGAACGCGTCGGATACGGAGCTTCTCATGCGAAGAGCGTAGGGATCCCCGTACCGCTATGCCGTGATTTATGGGTTTTTAGCGATGACGTGCAGGGCGAACCGCGGATCGAGTTGCCGCCCGGGACCTCGGCATACTGGACGCCATGGTCGACATATCCCTCGCCCCGCCCTCGGCCGCGGACGACGCCGCCTTCGTCGCCGAGGTGACCGCGCTGGTCAACGAGGTCTACGCGGCCGGCGAGAAGGGCATCTGGCGCGACGAGGCCGCCCGCACCGACGCCGCCGAGATCGCGTCCTTCGTCCGCGCCGGGGAGATCGCCGTGGCCCGTCTCGGCACCGGCCTGGTCGGCAGCGTCCGGGTGCGGCGGCTGCCGGGCGGCGAGGGCGAGTTCGGCATGCTCGCGGCCCACCCGCGGCACCGCGGCACCGGCATCGGGCGTGCGCTGGTCGCGTTCGCCGAGGACCGGGCGCGCGCCCAAGGGCTGACCGTGATGCAGCTCGAACTGCTCTACCCGACGGAGTGGCAGCACCCGGTCAAGGCGTTCCTGCGCGACTGGTACACCCGGATCGGCTACCGGATCGTGCACACGGCCGACTTCGCCGAGGCCTACCCCGCGCTCGCGCCGAAGGTCGCCACGCCGTGCGACTTCCTGGTCTTCCACAAGACGCTCGGCTCGGAAAGGCACGTTTAGCGCGCGAAAGCACCCGAAACATCCTCACCTGGGTTTCTACTGGAGCGAGAGCTTGTGTGGGGGTGGGTCATGGGGCTGTTCCGGACACGGTCGTCGGCGGCGATCGCGCCACGGCCGGTGCCGCGCGACGTCGAGTCGCTGGAAGCGCTGGTGCTCGCGCTGGACGGCGTCCAGGACGAGGCCAGCGCGTGGCGGATCACCGTGGAGAGCATGGTCCGGTCGTACGAGTTCGGCTACGGCGCGGTCTGGCTGCCGGACGGGCACGGCAACGTCGAGGTGCTCTACGAGACCGGCCGGATCACACCCCAGATGCAGGCCGTGATCGCCGGGCGCCCGGTGCCGGACCGCGCCGGCCTGGTCGGTCGCGCGTTCCAGACCCGGCGCCCGATCTACATCGGCAGCATGGCGGACTGCGACGACTGCCTGCGCTGCCAGGCCGCCGGCCGGGAGGGGATGGCGGCCGCGGTCGTCATGCCGGTGCTGAAGAACGACCAGGTGCTGGCCGTCTTCGAGTACTTCTCGCCGACGCCGCTGGACCTGGACGGCCCGCGCACCGAGAAGTGGATGTCCATCGCGCGCATCGCGGAACAGGCGCGCAGCAGCGCGATCGCGGCCGCGGAACTGCGGCAGGTGGCGGCGGACCGGCTCGCGGTCACCGAGGTGGTCACGAAGCTCGGCACGGCGCAGGACAGCCAGACCGCGCTGCGCACCGCGCTGGACACCGTGCGCAGCGCGTTCGGCTGGGCGTACGGCTCCTACTGGGAGATCGACCCGGCGGACAACGTCCTCCGGTTCCAGGTCGAGTCCGGTTCCGCCGGCGACGAGTTCCGCCGGGTGACGCTCGCCGCCACGTTCGCCGAGGGCGTCGGCCTGTCCGGCCGGGCCTGGCGCGCGCGGGACCTGGTCTTCGTGCGCGACCTCGCCGAGGTCACCGACTGCGTGCGCGCCCCGGCGGCACAGCGCGCCGGCGTACGCTCCGGCGTCTGCTTCCCGATCATGAACGGCGACCGGATCGCCGGCACCATGGACTTCTTCACCACCGAGTTCATCGAATTGTCCGATTCCCGCGCCGCCGCGCTGCGCAACGTGCAGCAGCTCGTCTCCCAGCGCCTCGAGGTGCTGCGCAACTCGGAACGGGCCGCGGAGAACGCACGGGCACTGCTGGACACGGTCGCGCGCCTCCGGTCCGCCAGCGAGGACGCCACCCACGTCGCCGAGGAGGCGGTCAGCCGCGCCACCACGATGACCGGCGAGGTCGCCGCGCTCGGCCAGGCCTCCGCCGCGATCGGCGACGTCATCAAAATCATCTCGTCGATCGCGGAACAGACGAACCTGCTCGCCCTGAACGCCACCATCGAGGCCGCCCGCGCCGGCGAGGCCGGCAAGGGCTTCGCAGTGGTGGCCGGCGAGGTCAAGGACCTGGCCCGGGAAACCGCCGAGGCCACCCAGAAGGTCGCCGACCAGATCGCCGGCATCCAGTCCAGCGCGGAATCGGTCTCGGCCGGCATCCACACCACCAGCGAGACCATCGGCCAGATGGACGCGGTCCAGGCCCGGATCAACGAGGTCCTGGAGGAACAGGCCACCATGGCCCGCCGCTTCGAGGCCTGAGCGGCCCGACCACCGAGGATCAGAACCTTTCCTCCCGCTCCCGGCGTGGTGCTGCCCGCATGCTCCCGCGGGCCCCGGTCGGCCGCGGGCGGCCTCCCTTCCGGTCCCGTCGCGGGTCACCGAGAACCGTGGCGCCGCCGCCCGCCCCCGCGTCTCGCGCGCCACGGGCGGCGTGAGTGGCGCTGCCGGGTTTGCGGTGCTGCCCGGTTTGCCGCGCTGCCCTGGCCGCGATCGGCTCCCGACCGCGAGGCCGCCCCAGAACACGTGCAGGCCGGCCCGCGGCGCGGACGTGCCCACGTTCCTCAGCTACTCGCTGGAGAAGCGGCTGTCGCGGCGGCGGCACGAGTTCGGCCGTGGCGCGATCGAGGGCGTGGCCGGCCCCGAGGCGGCGAACAACGCGGCCGCGGCCGGTGTGCTGGTGCCGCTGCTCACGATCGGCCTGCCGACGTCCGCGACCGCCGCGGTCATCCTCACCGCGTTCCAGTCCTACGGTCTGCAACCGGGGCCGCAGCTGTTCACCGAATCCGGCGATCTGGTGTGGGCGCTGATCGCCAGCCTCTACATCGGCGACGTGATGCTGCTGGTGCTGAATCTGCCGCTGGTGCGCCTGTGGGCCCGGCTGCTGACCATTCCGGCGTACGGCATCTACGCCGGCGTGCTGGTCTTCGCCACGCTCGGCACGTTCGCGGCCGGTGGCACCACCACGGACCTGCTGATCCTGGTCGGACTGGGACTGATCGGGCTGCTGATGCGCCGTGCGGACGTGCCGGCCGCGCCCGCGGTGGTCGGCCTGATCCTGGCGCCGCCGGCCGAGCAGCAGCTGCGCCGCGCGCTCGCGTTGTCCGGCGGCGACTGGGGAATCCTGGTGTCCGGGCCGTTCACCGTCGCGCTGTGGATAGTGGCGATCCTGGCGCTGCTGGCCCCGGCCGTGGTGGCGATGCGCCGTCGCGGCGCCGCCGACGACGACTGATTCCGCTAAAGCCGGGCTCGTTCGTGCCGATGTGGCGTTTGCTGTGTCGTATACGGGCGAAGGGCCTGTCTGATGAGTCAAGTCGCGGAAGCACCCCGGGGGAATCTCCTCACCCGCCTGGTGGCCGACACGAAGGTGCGCACCAAGATCCTCGCGTCATCGGTCGTGGTCATCGTGATCACGATCCTGGTCGGCGTGTTGTGCGTGCAGCGGATGTCGGCGCTGGCCGGGCAGCTCGAGGACATGAATCGGGAACAGGTGGCGGGCACCGCCCACCTCGGGACGATGCAGCAGGGCCTCAGCGGGATGTTCCGCGGCATGCTGCTGTTCAGCCTGGGCGGCGACGCCGCCGCGAAGGACGACGCCATCGCGGACACCAAGGCGGCGGACACGGTGATCAGCGACGCGCTGGCCGAGTACAGCAAGCTCAACGTGGGCTCCAACGCCAGCCCGGAGCGCACCGCCGCGATCGAGGCGTTCAGCGCCGGCTTCACCGACTACACGAACCTGCGCAACGTCAACTTCTTCCAGCTCCCCCCGCCGGCCGGCTACACGGTGCCGGCCGACCCGCTGGCCGCCTACGGCGCGGCCGAGACGACGATGCGCGACGGGCTGGCGAAGCTGCAGGAGGTCGAGGCCGCGGACTCGGCGCAGGCGGCGGCGGAGGCGCAGTCCTCGTACACCGACGCGCGCACCCTGCTGATCGTGGCGGTGCTGGTCGGCGCGCTCGTCGGCCTAGCGGTCGGTCTGCTGGTCGCCCGCGCGATCACCGCGCAGGTGCGGACCGTGGGCGACGCGCTGCGCGCGATGGCCGCCGGCGACCTGACCACGCACGCCGAGGTACGCGGACGCGACGAGATCGGCGCGATGGCGATCGCCACGAACGAGGCGCGCGAGGGCCTGCGCACCACGATCACGGCGCTCCACGACAGCTCCCGCACGCTCGCGGACGGCGCCCGCCGGCTCTCCGCGTCCACCGAGCGGATCGCGTCCAGCGCGGCCGAGGCGGCCAGCCAGGCCGACGTGGTGTCGAACGCGGCCGGTGAGGTCTCCGCGAACGTGTCCACGGTCGCGGCCGGTTCCGAGGAGATGGGCGCGTCGATCCGCGAGATCAGCCAGAACGCGAACGACGCGGCCCAGGTCGCGGCGGAGGCGGTCGGCGTGGCCAACCAGACGAACGACACGATCGCGAAGCTCGGCGAGTCGTCCGCGGAGATCGGCAACGTGGTCAAGACGATCACCTCGATCGCGGAGCAGACCAACCTGCTGGCGTTGAACGCGACGATCGAGGCGGCCCGCGCGGGCGACGCCGGCAAGGGCTTCGCGGTGGTGGCCGGAGAGGTCAAGGACCTGGCGCAGGAGACCGCGAAGGCGACCGAGGACATCTCCCGCCGGGTCGAGGCGATCCAGGTGGACACGCAGAACGCGGTCGAGGCGATCGGCGAGATCAGCCGGATCATCGCGCGGATCAACGACTACCAGCTGACCATCGCGTCCGCGGTGGAGGAGCAGACCGCGACCACGGGCGAGATGAGCCGCAGCGTCGGCGACGCGTCCGGCGGCACGTCGGACATCGCGAACAACATCAACGGTGTCGCGGACGCGGCCCGGGCCACCACGGAGTCGCTGGTCGAGGCCGGCCAGACGGTCGCGGACCTGAACCGCGTGGTCAGCGAGCTGGAGACGGTGGTCGGCCGGTTCCGGATCTAGAGCAAAGCCCATGACGCGGGGGTACGGCCGGCCGTACCCCCGCGTCATGGTTTCCCGGGGCGGGGTAGCGACGTGGTCCTGCGCGAATCCGGCTGGCCCGCTCGTTCGATCGACGTCACCGTAGACGGCGCGCACACCGTCGACGTGGCCGGCCAGGACAGCGCGCTCGTCCCCGCGAAGCGGCTCGCGCCCCACTCGGCCAACCTGGCCAGGACCTAGTACCAGCCGGCGGCGTTGGAGTGCTCGAGGGCCGCGCACGGTGTGCCGTAGCGGCCCTTGATGTACCCGAGGCCCCAGATGACCTGGGTCGCCGGATTGGTCTCCCAGTCGTCCGCGACCGACGCCATCTTGCTGCCCGGGTTCGCCTGCGGGATGCCGTAGGCGGGCGTGGTGGGGTTGGCCGCCTTCGGGTTCCAGCCGCTCTCCCGCGTCCACAGCGTGTCCAGGCAACCGAACTCGGAGACGTCGAAGCCCTGGCCGACCATCACCGAGCAGCCGGTCTTGCGGTGGCCGGAGTAGGACGCGCAGGACGACGGGACCGGCCCGTCGTACGGCTTGATCGCGGCGTTGGCCTTGTCCCGCGCGGCCTGTGCCGCGGCCGCCTCGGCCTCGGCCTCCGCCTTGCGGCGGCTGACCGCGTCGTTCGCGGCGCGGGCGCGCTTCGCCTGCTCCTCGGCCATCGCGGCGGCGCGCTTCGCGGCGGCCCGCTCGGACTGGTGCAGGCCGGCGGCGAGCTCGGTGTACTCCTTGTGCCGGTCCTTGACGTAGAGCTCCTCGGCGCGGTTCGCCTCCCAGGCGGCCTGCGCGGCGGCGGAGTCCTCGGCCTGCGCCCGATCCTGGTGCAGATAGGCACCGCCACCGACGCCGGCGATGAGCATGGCCACCGCGGCGGACTTGCCGACCAGCGACTTCACGTGAGGGGTTCCTTCCGCTCGATGGTTCGGCACGCTACCACGATGCGAGAAGTTCTCTGCTGTTCCACGGAGCGCTACCGGACCCCCTTGACGGACTGATGAACATCGATCAGGCTCGGCGTTAGAGAGCGCTCTCTCGTCGATCCCCTGGAGTCCTCATGTCCGTGAAACGAAGACTGGTGGCCGCGTTATTGCTGCTCGCCGGGCTGCTCGTGGCCACGCCCGCCGAGGCCGCCCCCGTCCTGCTCTCCCGCGGCAAGCCGACGCTCGCGTCCTCCGTCGAGGGCGCGGGCACCCCGGCCGCCGCGGCCGTCGACGGCGACGCCGGCACCCGCTGGGCCAGCGCGTTCGCCGACCCGCAGTGGCTGCGCGTCGACCTCGGCGCCACCGCGACGCTGGACCGCGTGGTCCTGAACTGGGAGGCGGCGTACGCGCGCGCGTTCCAGATCCAGACCTCGCCGGACGGCGGCACCTGGACCACCGTGCACACCGCCGCCGCCGGCACCGGCGGCGTCCAGACGATCACGATCAACGGCACCGCACGGTACGTGCGGGTGCTCGGCACCGAGCGAGCCACCGGTTACGGCTACTCGCTGTGGGAGTTCGAGGTCTACGGCAGCACCACGACCTCCGGCGACGGGACCGACATCGCGGCCTTCAAGCCGGTGGCGGCCTCCTCGTACGAGGGCGGGAACGCGCCCGGCGCCGCGCTGGACGGCCGCGCCACCACGCGCTGGTCCAGCGAGCACGCGGAGAACCAGTGGATCCGCGTCGACCTCCAGGGCACCGCCACGATCACCGGCGTGGTGCTGAACTGGGAGGCCGCGTACGGCACCGGTTACCGCATCGAGGTGTCCGGCGACGCCGCCACCTGGACCACGATCTACAGCACCACCACCGGTCGCGGCGGCGTGGAGACGCTGACCGTCGCGGGCACCGGCCGCTACCTGCGACTCGTCGGCACCGCGCGGGCCACCGGCTACGGCTACTCGTTGTGGGACCTGAAGGTGCTCGGCACGGTCGACGCGGCCGGCAGCGCGCCACCGCTGCTGTCCGGGCCGACCCGGCCGCCCGCGGCCACCGGGCAGTTCGCGCTCACCGCACCGGCGGACCAGGCACTGATCACGGACACCCGGCGTCCGGTGTTCTCCTGGGCCGCGGTCGCCGGTGCCACCCGCTACCAGCTGTGGATCAACGTGAGCCGCACCGACTACGACTTCACCGCGTCCGGCAGCCTGCTCGACGTCTACACCCGGGTCGCGGAGGTGACCGGGACGTCCTACACACCGTCCTGGGACCTGCCGGACCGGTGGACCTACCGCTGGTACGTGACGGCCGGCGCCGGCACGTCGCAGATCCGCACGTTCGGGCTGTACCGGCCGGCGCTGACCCCGATCGCGGACGGCGTACCGGTGATCAACGGGGCCCGGGACGCCAACCGCAGCGGCGCGATCGACCCCTACGAGGACTGGCGGCGGCCGGTCGAGGCGCGGGTGAACGACCTGCTCGGACGCATGACGGCCGAGGAGAAGGCGTACCAGATGTTCTACAACGCGCAGGCGTACCCCCGTGCGGGCTGGCACTTCGGCCCGTCGGAGGCGCCCGACCTGTACCGGGATCTGCTCGGGTCGACCGGCACCCGGCTCGGCATCCCGCTGATCTCGGCCGGCGACACGATCCACGGCTTCAAGACCACCTACCCGGCGCAGAGCGCGCTGGCGGCCGGCCGGGACTACCCGCTGCAGTACGAGCTCGGCGACATGCAGCGGCGCGAGCAGGTCGAGCTGGGCACCCGTGGCGTGCTCGGGCCGCTCGCCGAGGTCGGCACGAAGGCGCTCTACCCACGCATCCAGGAGGGCAACGGCGAGGACGCGTACGTGGCGGCCGCGCAGGTCCGGGCCTTGGTCGCCGGCCTGCAGGGCGGACCGGAGCTGAACCCGCGCTCGGTGCTGGCCACGGTCAAGCACTGGCCGGGCGAGGGCGCGGGCGGCGAGCAGCTGATCGTGTACGACGGCGTCACCATCAAGTACCACATGATCCCGTTCCGGGCCGCGATGGAGGCGGGCGCGGTCAACATCATGCCGGGGTACGCGGGCAGCTCCTTCCTGGACCCGGGCGGCCCCGGCGCCGGCGACAGCGCGCCGATCCTGGCCTACCTGCGCAACAACCTCGGCTTCACCGGCCTGATCACCACGGACTGGCTGCCGTCCGGCTCCTGGGCCGGCGCGGCACGGGCCGGCTCGGACGTGATGGGCGGCGCCGACCCGGGCGCGGCCGGCTTCTCGATGGCCACGTTCCTGGCGCAGGTGCCGGCCGCCCGGATCGACGACGCGGTCCGGCGGGTGCTGCGGCTGAAGTTCCAGCTCGGGCTGTTCGAGAACCCGTACGGCGACCCGGTCAACGGGATCTACCGGGTGCATACGCCGGCCGACACGGCGCTGGCCAACCAGGCCGCGCGCGGCTCGCTGACCGTGCTGCGCAACAACGGGGTGCTGCCGCTGCGGCTCCCGGCGGGCAGCAACGTCGTGGTGACCGGGCCGCGCGCGAGCGACACCGGGTCGTGCTGCATCTGGACCAGCTACTTCCACCAGGAGTACGGCTCGCTGTCCACCTACGACGCGCTGGTGGAGCGCGGCGCCGCCGCCGGGGTGACCGTGCATCGGGACAGCGCGGCCAATCCGAGTCTGGCGATCGTGGCCGTGGGGGAGCCGTACTACACCCACGCCACCAGCTGGACGCAGACCGCACCGTACCTGCCACCGGACCAGCTGGAGCTGATCCGGAGCTGGAAGGCGCGCGGCGTACCCGTGGTGGTGCTGCTGACCATGGCCCGCCCCTACGTGATCAGTGAGTGGCACGAGATCGCGGACGCCGTGGTGGTCAACTTCCGGGCCGGTGAGGAGGTCGGGCCGGCGCTGGCGAGCCTGGTCTTCGGCGACTACCGGCCGAGCGGGAAGCTGCCCTGGCAGCTGCCGCGCACGCTCGACCAGGTGCTCCGGCCGGGCGGCCAGGACGTGCAGGCGGACGCGCGGGAGGCATGGGACCTGCCGTTCGACCTCGGCGCCACGGACGCCCAGCGGGCCGAGATCCGCGCGCACATCGATGCCGGGCGTCCGGTGCCGTCCGGCTACGGAAATCCGCTCTACCCGTACGGGCACGGCCTGACCTGGTGACCTGGTGTGCGGCCCCGCGCCACGGTCGCGGGGCCGCACGTCCGTGGGGCAGCGGACATCCTATCCGGAGGGTACTCTCACTTGATATGGAACTGGGACTGCACATCGCCGACTTCACCTGGGACGGCGGGCCGGCCACGCTCGGCGCCGCGCTCGGCCGGCACGCGCGCAACGCGGAGCAGGCCGGCATCACCCGGATCACGGTCATGGACCACTTCTGGCAGATCCGGGCCGTCGGGCCGTACGAGCACGAGATGCTCGAGGCGTACACCGCGCTCGGCTTCATCGCCGCGCACACCGAGACCGCGCTGCTGCACACGCTGGTCACCGGCGTGACCTACCGCGAGCCCGGCCTGCTCGCCAAGGCCGTCAGCACGCTCGACGTGCTCTCCGGCGGCCGGGCCGGCCTGGGCATCGGCGCGGCCTGGAACGAGGACGAGTCCAAGGGCCTCGGCTTCGCGTTCCCGCCGGTCGCGGAGCGCTTCGAGCGTCTGGAGGAGGCGCTGCAGATCTGCCTGCAGATGTGGTCCGACTCCGAGGAGGCGTACCAGGGCCGGCGCTACCGGCTGGAGCGCACGCTCAACTCGCCGCAGCCGCTCCGTTCGCCCCGGCCGTACCTGCTGATCGGCGGCGGTGGCGAGAAGAAGACGCTGAAGCTGGTCGCGAAGTACGCGGACGCCTGCAACATCGGCCTCGGCCCGGAGTCCGCGCACAAGCTCGACGTGCTCCGCCGGCACTGCGACGACGTCGGCCGCGACTACGACCAGATCGAGAAGACCGCGATGTTCGCGGTCGACCCGTCCAGCACCACGGAGGACGTGGTCCGCAACGCCAACGCGGCCCGCGACGCCGGCTTCCCGGTCGCGTACGTCTACGCGCACGACATCACCACGCCGTCGAAGATCACCGACATGCTCGGCGAGGCGCTGACCAAGCTCTGATCCGTTCCCCGGTGCCGCCCGCCGCTCCGGCGGGCGGCACACCCCGCCCGGTGTGGGCATGTCACGCTGGGTAGGGGCTCACAACGACGTCACAGGAAGACGCGGTACCGTCCCCGCGGGCGTGACGAGGGGAAACGATGGACTTCGCGGATGTCGGCAGGATTCTCCTGCGCCGGTGGCCGATCACCGCGCCGCTGATGTTGCTGACGGTAGCGGCGGTCGCGTGGGCGATGCTCGGCCTGCCGCAACAGGCGAAGGTGACCGGGCACGTGACGCTCCTGCCGCAGCGCGAGCAGTACAGCCCGGCGATCGGCGACACGGTGAAGCAGAACCCGTGGAACCCGGTCACGCTGGCCGACGTGATCGAGGTCCGGCTGAGCAGCGCGACGCTGGCCGAGGACCTCTTCGCGCAGGGCTACCGCGGCGAGTGGACCGTGTCCGTGACCAACACCGGCGCCGCCATCATCGCGATCGAGGTGCTCGCGGACACCGAGACCGAGGCCCGCCGCATCATCGACGTGATGGACGGCCTGATCGGCGAGGAGGTCGTGGCCCGCCAGCAGCCGTTCGGTCTCTCCGACGGCGCGCAGATCACCGTCGTTCCGCTCACCGACGCCGACCTGGTCGAGAAGGACAACTCGCAGCGCCGCCGGATCGCCGTCATCGCGGCCGGCGCCGGCCTGATGGCCACGGTCTCCGCGGCCGGCCTGGCCGAATGGCTGGCCCGCCGCCGGCGGCGCGCGACCGCGGGCTACTGACGGGCGCGCCACCGGGCCGCCGGCGGTCTCGCCGTCCTGCTGCCGGTGCCGGTGAGGAAGTGCCTTCGCGTGGTCACGGCGGCCGTGTGCAGCGGATGCCGCCGCCGGCGCGGCTGTCGCGCGGCGGGGTCTCTGGTGCCGCCGTTCTTGACCCGGCGGCGGCGATCGTGCGCGCCTGGCTGCCGGTGGCTGCGGCCGGTGCCGGGTCGTCACGTGGCCGGCAGGACCGCGACGGTCGTCCAGGTGCCGCCGGAAGGGCCGTAGGTGAGGCTGCCGCCGTACCCGCGGATGTCCTTGGAAAGGCTTTTCAGGCCGAAGCCGGGGCCGGCGGGGGAGCCGGGCGCGCGGCCGCCGGAGCTGACGATCGTGATGGTCAGGGACGGGCCCGAGCGGGTGGCCGAGATCGTGAGGCGGGTGCCGGGGCCGTCGTGGCGGAGTGCGTTCGTGGCGGTCTCGCCGATCAGGCGGGCCACGATGTCGTGCAGCGCCGGCGGCAGACCGGTGGTCAGCGCGGCCGGCAGTGACTCGGGCAGGTGCAGGCCGGAGGCGCGCAGCAGGGCGAGGCGACCGGGCAGGTCGAGGACCGGTGCGGTGCCGGCCAGCGCGGCGCGGACATCGGCCAGCGCCTCCCGGCCCGCGGCCAGCACCAGATCGACCCGGTGCCGGTCGGACGGACCGAGCGGCGCGGTCGCGCGCAGCGCCTCGGTCTGCAGCAGCATGACCGTGACGGTGTGGGCGAGCGTGTCGTGTACCCGCCGGGCCAGGCGCTCGCGGTCGGCGGACGCGGCGACCTCCAGGCGCAGGCGCAGGTGCTCGTCGCGCTCGAAGCCGGCCAGCCAGGCGATGATCACCATGACGACGGCCAGCAGGAAGCCCTCGACCGGGCCGTGCCGGGCCGCGCTCGCGGCCGCGACGGCCAGGCCGGCGGCCGGGCAGAGTACCCAGCGGGTCAGCACGCCGCGCTGCGCGGCGGCCGTGAAGATCGCCACGGTGACCGGCAGGAAGCCGATCGCGCGGGCCATCCCGAGAGTGGTGTGCGCCGCGGTCGCGGCGGCCACCACGATCAGCACCACGGCCGGGCACCGGCGCCGGAGCAGCAGCGGGCTCACCTGCGCGACCGCGAGCGGCACCGAGACCGCGGTGCCGGAGCCCGCGAACAGCAGCGCGGCCGCGCCGGTCAGCGCCACGTCGGTGAGCCGCGCACGGAGCTTTAGCATGGGCACATGATCCGGGTTGTCGTCGTCGACGACCAGGCGCTGGTCCGGGAGGGGCTGGGCCTGGTGCTCGGCGCGCAGCCGGACCTGGACGTGGTCGCGGAGCTGCCGGACGGGCCCGCGCTGCTCGCGTTCCTCGACGCTCACTCCGCGGACGTGGTGCTGCTCGACCTGTACCTGCCCGGCGCGGACGGGGTCGAGATCCTGCGCAAGATCGTGGGGCCGCCGGTGCTGATCCTCACCACGGTCGGCCGGGCCGCGGACGTGCAGCGTGCGCTGGCGGCCGGTGCGGCCGGGTTCGTGCTGAAGGACGCGGGCGGTGCCGAGCTGGCGGCCGCGATCCGCGGCGCGCACGCGGGCGTGACGGCGCTCAGCTCGTCCGCGGCCCGGTTGCTGTGGCCCGCGCCAGATCGAGAGCCGCCCACGGTACGGCCGGGAGCCGCACCGGGAGCGGCGGCACGGCCGGGAACCGCACCGGGAGCGGCGGCACGGCCGGGAGCCGTGGCGGGACCGGCGGCGCGACCGGGTGCCGCGCCGAACCCGGGCGGCCGCGGGCTGACCGCGCGGGAACGGGAGGTCTGGGGACTGGTCGGGCGCGGCCTTTCGAACCAGGAGATCGCCCGCGCGCTGTCGGTCGCCGAGCGCACCGTGAAGGTGCACGTCAGTAGCCTGCTGGCCAAGCTCGGCGTGACCAGCCGGACCCAGGCCGCGCTGCTCACCCGCGACGGACCTGCCCGAAAGGACTAGATCCTTCGCTCATTCCGCGTCCGGCCACGGGACGGCACCCTGCTGGGGTGAGACGAAAGCTTCTGATCGCCGCCGTCGTCGTCGGTGTGCTGGCCGTGACCGTGGCCGTCGCCAACAGCTCGCGCCTGTGGGGCGGCCGGGACGGCGGCCCGCCGCTGCTCGCGCACCGCGGCATCGCGCAGACCTACCCGCTGGACGGCGTGCAGAACGACACCTGCACCGCGGCCCGCATCCACCCGCCGGACCACACGTACCTGGAGAACACGCTGGAGTCGATGCGCGCGGCGTTCGCGGCCGGTGCGGACATGCTGGAGTTCGACGTGCAGGTCAGCGCGGACGGCCGGCTCGTGGTGTTCCACGACAGCACGCTGGACTGCCGCACCGACGGCTCCGGCGCGGTCAAGGATCACCCGTACGAGTATCTGCGTGGTCTCGATCTGGGTTTTGGCTACACCGCGGACGGCGGCGCGACCTATCCACTGCGCGGCACCGGCGTCGGACTGATGCCCACCGTGGAGGAGGTGGTGGCCATGTTCCCGGATCATGAGCTGCTGCTGGACGTGAAGAACGACGCGGAGGGCGGCCCGGTCGCGGCCTACCTGAACACGCTGTCGCCGGAGCGGCGCGCGACCATGGCCGCGTACGGCGGGGACACCGCGATGGACGTGATCCGGCAGCAGGTGCCCGGCTTCCGTGTCGCGTCCAAGAAGATCATGGTGGACTGCCTGGTGGCGTACCTCGCGGCCGGTGCGAGCGGCATCGTGCCCGGCGCGTGCGCGCACATCGAGCTGCACCTGCCGGAACGGTACGGCCGCTGGCTCTGGGGCTGGCCCAACCTGTTCGTGGACCGGATGCGGAGCGTGGACACCCGCGTCGTGCTGGTCGCCGGCGACGGCCCGTGGTCCGCGGGCTTCGACACCGCCGCGTCCCTCGACCAGGTGCCGGAGGGCTGGTCAGGATGGGTGTGGACGAACCGCGTCGACCGGATCGCACCGCTGATCTGAGAACTGTCCACGTTGGCCGTCCGGTCCGGCCATGATCTAGGCTGCGCTCGGTGATCACGGCCTAGGAGAACGATGACGCGCACCACAATCGCCGAGGCTTGCGAGACCGCGACCGAGCGGACCTGGTTCCACCTGGCCGGGCTCGCACTGATCGTGGTGAACGCGATCGCGCTGGGCCTGGAGACCTATGACCCGCTGATCGCGTCGTTCGGGCCGGTGATCCGCGGCATAGAGTACGTCTGCCTGGCCGGGTTCGTCGTCGAGCTGCTGATTCGGTTCGGCGCCCATCTGCGGGCGCCGGCCGGGTTCTTCAAGGACGCGTGGAACGTCTTCGACCTGCTCATCGTGGTCGCGCCACTGCTGCCCGGCGTACGGGAGAACGTGACGCTTTTCCGCCTGCTGCGCCTCGCCCGGCTGGTCCGCACGTTCCGGTTGTTCCCCAGCCTGCGGGTGATCCTGATCGGCATCCGGCGGGCGCTCCCCGGCCTGGGCAGCTTCCTCTCCGTGATGGTGCTGGTCCTCTACGGGTACGCGATGCTCGGCTGGATGATGTTCGGCGACGCGTTCCCGGAGCAGTACGGCACGGCCGGCCGGGCCATGCTCACGCTCTTCCTGCTGCTGTCGCTGGACGGCATCACGGACACGCTGGTGGCCGGCCGCGCGGTGACCGAGTGGGCGGTCCTCTACTACGTCTCCTACATGGTCGCGGCCTGCTACCTGCTGACGAACCTGCTGGTCGGCCTGGTGCTGACCGCGTTGCAGGAGGCGCACGAGGAGATGGCCGCGGCCAAGCAGCCGACCGCGGAGGAGACGCAGCGCCTCGCGGACGCGGCGGAGAAGGCGGCCAGCGCGGCCGGCCGAGCGGCGCTGGCGGCGGGCCAGGCCGCGGTCGCGGCCGCGAACCAGGCGGTCGCGGCGAAGGGCGGAAACGCCGAGCCGTCGGTACGGGATCAGCTCGCCCAGGTCCGCCAGATCCTGGACGACGTGGAGCGGCGGCTGCCCCCGGTCCCCGGCCAGCCGGTGCGCACCGGCCGGTGAGCGGTTTCACGCTGCACATGAATGTCGTTCAAGCATAGGGAACGGCGTTCGATTGCCGTCTGCGGTCGAAGGAGACATCGGGCGGTTGACGATGCCCGGCGCGCTTGCCGACCCTGGTGGTCCCGCGGTCTCATCGACGCTTGGAGGCCCCATGATCACCACGAACTCGTCGACCGTACTCGTCCGGCGCGCGCCCGCGCTCGTACCCGGTGACGCGGTCCGGATCGTCGCGACCGCGCACCCCGGCGACGCCCGCCTCGACCGTGGGCAGGCCGTGCTGGAACAGCTGGGCCTGGTCGTGCAGTACGGCGAGCACGTCTACGGCGGCACCCCCTATCTGGCCGGTACGGACCAGCAGCGCCTGGACGACCTGAACGCCGCGGTCCGCGACCCGGCCGTGCGCGCGGTGATCGGCGCCCGCGGCGGATACGGCACGCAGCGGATAATCGACGGGCTCGACATCGACGCGGTCCGTGCCGATCCGAAGATCTTCGTCGGCTTCAGCGACCTCACCGTGCTGCTCAGCCGGCTGTGGCGGGCTGCGCGACTGGTCAGCTTCTACGGCCCGGTCGCGGCCTGGGTCGACGACCGCCTCGGCCCGGCCTCGATAGCGTCGCTCCGCGGCGCGCTGATGACCTGCGACGACATCGTGCTCACCCGCGACCCGGCCGAGCCGAGCGCGGCCGTCCGGATCGACGGCACCGCGTCCGGCCCGCTGCTCGGCGGCAACCTCACCATGATCGCCTCGGACGTGGGCACCGGCTCGCTGCCCGATCTGACCGGCGCGATCCTGCTGCTCGAGGATGTCAACGAGGCGCCGTACCGGTTCGACCGCATGCTCACCCAGCTGATCCGGTCCGGCAAGCTCGACCGGCTGGCCGGCGTCGTGCTCGGCCAGTTCACCAACTGCGGCACCGGTACGCCGACCGCCGCGGCCGTGGTGGCGGAACGGCTGGGCACGCTCGGCGTACCCGTGCTGGGTGGTCTGCGGATCGGGCACGGCGCCGGGCAGCTGACCGTTCCGATCGGCGCGCACGCCACGATGGACGTCGCGGCCGGCACACTGGTGGTCGCGCCCGGCGTCCGGTGACCCGGGCGGTCAGCGGGCCGGCGACCGCGTCATCGGGGCTCCCCGGCGCCACGCTTGGCGAACAGGCGCTCGGCGGCCACCGGACATGCTCTCCCGGGTGGCCGGCGCGCGCGTGCCGGGCCGGGGCCGGACGTGCCGGACATGGTGCCCGGCCATCCTGCCCCGGCTCAGTCCTGCGTCGTCTCCGGGTCCGCGTCCGGGATCTCGCGCAGCCGGATCTTGGTGATGGCGTGGCCGGTGATCTCGACGACCTCAAGGCTGAGCCCGGCGGTGGTGACCACCTCGCCCGGCGTCTTCGGGATGTGGCCGAGGCGGGCCAGCACCAGGCCCGCGATCGTGGTGTAGTCGCCGTCGTCGTCGGCCGCGGCCAGCTCGATGCCGATGTCCGTCAGGTCGTGGATCGGGAACCCGCCCGGCAGCAGCTGGGCGCCGTCCGGCTCGCGGACCACGGACAGGATGTCCCGGTCGGTCTCGTCGTAGATCTCCCCGACGATCTCCTCGACCAGGTCCTCGATGGTGACGATGCCGTCGATCGCGCCGCGCTCGTCGACGACGAGCGCGAACTGCTGGTGCTGCGCGCGGAGCTGGCGGAGCGCGTCGGAGACCTTCAGCGTCTCCGGCAGGAAGACCGCGGGCGACGCCAGCTCGCGCACCGGCCCGGTGGCGTCGTAGAGGTCCCGCAGATGCACCATGCCGACCACGTCGTCCAGCCCCATCGGCCCGGTCACCGGCGCCCGCGAATGACCGGACTCGATCAGGCTGCGCAGCGCGTCGTGCGCCGGCGTGTCCGCGCGCAGCGACGTGACGTCCCGGCGCGGCACCAGGATCTCCCGCAGGATCCGGTCCGCGATGTCGAACGCGCCGCTGATGATGGTCCGCTGCTCCGGCGAGAAGTCCCGCTGCGCCGTGATCATGTCGCGGATCTCCTCGGTGGAGACCTCCTCCCGGCCGGCGCCCGGATCACCGCCGGTCAGCCGTACCACCAGGTTCGTGGTCGTGCCGAGCAGCCAGATCACCGGCCGGGAGATCGTGGCGAGCAGGTCCAGCGGCCGGGCCGCGACCAGCGCCCACCCCTCGGCCCGCTGCATCGCGATCCGCTTCGGCGCCAGTTCCCCGACGACCAGCGTGACGAACGTCAGCACAATCGTGACCAGCACGATCGCCGCCGGCTCCGCCGCGTCCCCGAGCACGCCCAGCGGCGCGATCAGCGGCCGCGCCAGCGACGTTGCCGCCGCCGCCGACGCGAGGAAGCCGGCCAGCGTGATGCCGATCTGGATGGTGGAGAGAAACCGGTTCGGGTCCCGGGCCAGCTTGGCCAGCGTCCGGCCGCCTCGCGACGCCTTCTCCAGCCGCTGCAGCTGGCTCTCCCGCAACGAGATCAGCGCCATCTCGCTCCCGGAGAAGGCCGCGTTCACGAACACGAGAACAAGGACCAGCGCGACCTGCGCTCCATAGCCACCCACGGTGAGCCTTCCCGGAACAGACAAACCAGCAGAGATTGATCCACATTCTGCCAGTAGCCGGGCGGCTACTCTGCTGACCTGGTCATATGCGGCGTGGCCTGCGGTACGGCGACACTGGACGGACTTGGCTGCCGGCTCGGGGGCCGGGGGCCCTCCGATCGCGTCCGCACCCGGCTCCTGATCGCCGGCGCCCGTCCCGGTTCAGACGGTTCGCGTCGGCTCACCGGCCGTCGAGCTCCGCGTTGATCATCGCTTCGAGACGGTCGCGCCCCTGGACGCCCAGGGCGCCGTCGAGCGCGGCCGTCAGCCGCTCGAACGGGTCATCGAGCGGCAGTGCGGTCAGTTCGGCCGCCAGCTCGGGGATCGTCCAGAGGTTCCCGTCCTTGTTCACCTCCGCGCCGCGCGCCCAGCCCTGGTTGACCGCGATCGCGCCGCCGCGTACCGACAGCACCTGTCCGGTCAGCGGGCATGCCTCGCTGACCAGGTAGGCGACGAGCGGAGCCACCCGGCGAGGGTCCTGAAGGTCGGGTTCGGCGTCCGGTGGCGCCTGCCGCATGCCGGGCACGGAACTCGTCAGTCGAGTGCGCACCATCGACGGGCTGACGCAGTTCACCCGGACGCCCAGCCGGCGCAGTTCCAGCGCGTGCACGGTGGTGACGGCCGCGACCGCGGCGTTCGCCGCCGCGTAGTTCGTCTGCGTGGGCAACGGGTTGAGCAGGCCGGAGCCGGACGCGGTGTTGACGATGGCGCGGTCGGTGCGGACTCCCTCGTCCCGCCGGTCACGCCAGTACGCCGCGGCCCAGCGGCTCACGGCGAAGGTCCCTTTCAGCTTGACCGCCACCACGTCGTCGAACTCGGCTTCGGTCAGCCGCTCGAGCCCTTTGTTGATCTCGATCGCGGCGTTGTTGACGACCGCGTGCAGATCGCCGAACTCCGCGACGGCCAGCTCGACCATGCGCCGGGCGGCCGCCCAGTCGGTGACGCTGCCGGTGTCCGCGACCGCCCGCCCGCCCCGCGTGCGGATCTCGTCGACCACCGCCGCAGCGATGCCGGCGTCGCCGCCACCCCCGTCGATCTGCACACCCGGGTCGTTGACGACCACGTTCGCGCCGCCGGCGGCCAGGTACAACGCCTCCGCCCGGCCGATGCCCCGCCCCGCTCCGGTCACCAACACTGTTCGTCCGGTCAGCTCGCCCATCGTCGGCACCTCGTTCCACATCACTGGATTCGGTGCACTCAGTATACTTATATTCCGAGTGAACTGATATACGTGGTGCACTATGCTCACGCTGTGCCTGAGCTCGGACGCCGCGAACGCAAGAAACAGCTCACCCGGCAGACGCTGGTGAACGAGGCGGTGCGCCTGTTCACCGCGAAGGGTTACGACCAGACCAGCGTGGCTGACATCGCCGAGGCCGCCGATGTCAGCAAACGCACGTTCTTCCTGCACTTCGCGACCAAGGAGGACGTTCTGCTGGCGGACGGCGGCAGGCGGGTCGACCTCGCCGTGCAGGCCGTCGAGGCCCGGGCGCCCGGCACGCCGATCCGGGAGGTGCTGGCCGAGGCGGCGCGGGCAATGATCGCCGACACCGCCTCGGCAGACCTGCCGAGCGGGCTGGCGGCGCTGCGTGCGCACCTGGTGATCACCACGCCCGCCGTTCAGGCGCGCGCCCTGCACACCGCCTTCGCCGCCCAGGCGCGGATCGCCGAAGCCCTGCACCGGGCCTACCCGCAGGAGATCGACGAGGTCGCCGCGGCAACCGTCGTCGGCGCGCTCATGGGTGCGGTCGGCGCCGCCGCCGTGACCAGCCTCCAGCGCGGCGAGCCACCGGAACGCACCCACGCCGCCATGCAGCGCGCGGCCGGCATCGCGCTGCACTGCCTGGAATCGCCGCATCTGTCCGGCCCGGCCGGCGGCGCCGCCTCATAGGGGCCGCTTACGACGGTACGTGCGGGTCCTGGGTCAGGTGGTCGACCTCGACCAGCGTGAGGATCACGTCGGCCGGGCTGGCCGTGGGCGCGTACCACGAGAGTGTGGTGCCGTTGGCGCGGTGCGCGGCGGCCAGTCGGTGGAACGCGGCGACGCCCGCGCTGGCCAGGTGGGTGACTCCGGTGAGGTCGACGGTGAGGTCGGTGGTCCCGGCCGAGCCGGCCGCGCGGACCGCGGTCTCGACGTGATCGCTGGTGGTGGTGTCGACCGGCCCGTCGACTCGGATCCGGCGCGTGGGCGCCCACGGCTGGTCGAGGATCATGAGCGGGTCAGCCTGGGCCGGAGCCGGCACCGGGCGGCCGGCGGACAGCTGCTCGGTGGTCAGCAGCCGGGCCGGACGGGCGAGCGTGTGCGTGACGACGGCCGTGGTGCCGTGCTCGTCGTGATGCACGTGCAGCTGGTCGACCATGCCGGTGGCCAGTTGCAGGCCGAGCCCGCGGTCGGCGGACGGCCGGGGCTCCCGCCAGGTGCCGTGGTCGCGCACCCGCGCCTCGATGCGCCCGCTGGGTCGCAGCGTGAGCGTGACCTCGCAGGTCGCGTCGTCGTCGGCCCGGTCCAGGTAGGCGTGGTCGAGGCTGTTGGTTGCCAGCTCCGCCACCGCGTGCCGGATCGCGGCGGCGTCCCGGGCGCCGGCGCCGCAGGTGCTCAGCCATTCGCTCAGCCGGGTCCGCAGCTTTCGCAGCTGGCCGTCGTGGTGGAGCGTCAGGGTCAGGTGCAGCGGTGCGGGCGGCTCGACGCGGCGCGCGGCGAGCAGCGTGATGTCGTCGGTGTGCCCGTTCATCCGGGCCAGCACCTCCACGGTCTGCACGCTGATCCGCTCCGCCGGCAGCAGCGCGTCGTCGCGCAGCACCCGGTCCGCGGCAGCGTCCGCGGCCACCTGCGCGAGCTCGACGCTGGCCCGGGACAGCGAGCGTCCCGGGCGCTCCAGGATGCCGTCGGTGTACAGCAGCACCGCGGCACCCGGAGCGAGCTTCGCCGTACCGGTCATCGCCGCGGTGAACGAGGGCCCCACGCCGAGCGGACCGGCACCGGTGGCGGGCAGGAACACACCGTCACCGCCGGCCGGCAACAGCAGCGGCGCCGGATGGCCCGCGGTCACGTAGGTCAGCGCACCGTCGGCCGGATCGAACACCACCACGCACACGGTGGCCGCCCGCGCGCCCGGGATCCAGCCCGCGGCCGTGTTCACCGTGTTCACCGCGGCCAGCAGGTTCCCGGTCGCCAGCAGGCGGTCGCGCAGCAGCACCCGCAGCTGACCCATCGTGGCGGACGCGGCCAGCCCGTGCCCGACCACGTCGCCGACCACCAGCGCCACTCGCCCGCCGGCCAGTACCACCGCGTCGAACCAGTCGCCGCCGGCCGCGTTCTCCGCGTCCGCCAGCAGGTAGCTGCCGGCCACCTCCAGCTCGGGCAGCACCGGCAGTCCCGGCGGCAGCAGCTGCTGCTGCAGGGTGCTGATCACGTCGCGGGCCCGGGCGTAGCGCCGTTCCGCCTCGATCGCGCGTTCCTGTTCGGCCAGGCGGCGCCGGACCTGGTCGGTGACGTCGATGCCGATCGCGGTGATGCCGGCCACGGCGCCGTCCGCGTCCCGGTACGGCTCGATCAGGAAGTCCATGTAATATTCGCGCCGGGTGCCGTCCGGCTCGGCCACCTGGAAACGCCATTCCCGCCCGGTCTGCGCCTCGCCGGTCGCGAAGATCTGCTCCACGATGGCGTTGATCCGCTGCGCCGCGAACTCCGGGAACAGCTCGTGGTAGGTGCGGCCCACCACGAACTCCTGGCTGACGAGCGCGCGGAACGCGGCGTTGCCGGCGATCACCCGCAGCTCCGGTCCCGCGTAGCAGGCCAGGATCGGGCTCATCGATTCGAACCGGTCCCGGACCACCCGCGCGTCCCCGGTCCGGTCGTCGTCGTCACCCATGGCGTGCACCTTCCCTTCCCGCACGGCGGTCGCGTCGCGCGGACACCGTCAACCGACCAACGAGTCACGCGCGGTGGCCGCGATGTTCCCGCGCCCCGGTCAGGAAGATGTCCACGCCGGCGAGGAACTGCTCGCGGTCGTCGTGGTCGCGCAGCAGGCCCGCTGCCTCACGGACCACCGGGTCGTCGTCGTGCTGTACCCACTGTGCGGCGAGTTCCTCCAGGTGGGCGCGTCGGGTCGCGTCGTCCGGGGCGCGCCGGGCGCCCGCGGCGTGCTGGGCCGCCGCGCCGAGCACGTAGTTGACCAGCGCGGATCCGGCGCTCGGCAGCGCGGTGCCGGTCAGGCCGAGCTGGCGCAGCCGTACGCCGAGGGCCTTCCAGATCCGCAGCGCGGCCGGCTGTGCCGGTTCGCGGGCCAGCTGGGTGCCCAGCCACGGATGTGCGTCGATGGCGTCGAAGACGGCCAGCGCTACCGCGCGGATCGCCCGCTCCGCGTCGTCGCCGTCGGCCAGGCCCGCGAGCGCCCGGTCGACGACGCCGTCCGCGGCCGCGGCGAGCAGGTCGTCCTTGCCCCGGACGTGGTGGTAGATCGCCCCCCGGCCGGTCGACAGCCGGGCGGTGACCGCGCGGACCGTCAGCCCGTCCGCGCCCTCCTGGTCGAGGATCCGCACGGTGGCGTCGACGATGCGGTCCCGGGAGAGTGCGTCGCTGCGCCGAGGGCTCATGGTCCCATCTTGACAGCAATGGACCGCCGGTCCAATAGTAGTGCCAGTGGACCAACGGTCCAAAAATGGAAGGACGACCATGACCATTCCCGTCACCATCGCCGGCGCCGGCCTCGGCGGCCTCACGCTGGCCCGGGTGCTGCACACCCACGGCATCCCGGTCACCGTCTACGACGCGGAGGCCTCGGCCGGTGCGCGCACCCAGGGCGGCCAGCTCGATCTGCACGAACACAACGGTCAGCGCGCGCTGGAGATCGCCGGGCTGACCGAGCGGTATCGCGCGATCATCCACCGCGGCGGCGGCGCCCAGCGCGTGCTCGACCGGCACGGCGCGGTGCTGGCCGACGTGCCGGACGACGGTTCCATGGCACGCCCGGAGGCACTGCGCGGCGACATCCGGCGCATCCTGCTGGAATCGCTGCCGGACGGGACCGTGCGCTGGGGGCGGAAGCTCCGCGCGGCGGCGCCGATCGGTGACGGCCGCCACGAACTCACGTTCGCGGACGGCACCACCGACGTCTCCGGCCTGCTGGTGGGTGCCGACGGCACCTGGTCCAGGGTGCGGTCACTCCTGTCCGCCCACGTTCCGGCGTACGCGGGGATGAGCTACGTGGACGCGTACCTGCACGACGTCGACGACCGGCACCCGCGCGCCGCCGCGGCGGTCGGCGCCGGTGCGATGTACGCCCTCACGCCCGGCAAGGGCTTTCTCGCACATCGTGAGCGGGGCGGCACCATCCACGTGTACGTCGTGCTGCACCGGCCCGCCGCCTGGTTCGCGGAGATCGACTTCACCGACGCCGGCGCCGCGCGGAGACGGATCGCCGCCGAGTTCGGCGACTGGGCGCCGCACCTCGTCTCGCTCATCGCGGACGCGGACACCACGCCGGTCCTGCGCAGCATCTACCGGTTGCCCGACCGGCACCGGTGGGACCGTACGCCCGGCGTCACGCTGCTCGGCGACGCGGCACACGTGACCGTACCGGGCGGCGAGGGCGCGAACATCGCGATGCTGGACGGCGCGGAACTCGGCCAGGCGATCGCCGCGCACCCCGGCGACCCCGAGGCCGCGCTCACCGCGTACGAGCAGGTGATGTTCGCCCGCGCCGAGGCGGAAGCCACGGCCGCGCGCGAGACCATCGAGCTCATCTTCGGCGCCGACGCGCCGCACGGGCTGGTCCGCCTGCTCGGCGACTGATCGACGGACACCAGCGCAGGACCGTACCATCCGTGGCCGGACGGTCGATCCTGAATGGAGTGTCGATGAACGCACGGGGAATCGGCGCGGTCGTGGCCGCGATCTGCGCCGCCTCGCTGGTGCCGGGAACACCGGCGCAGGCGGCGGCGGACGACTATTCGATCCTGATCGGCGATCTGCGGAACCACAAGATCCTGGAGATGGACCCCGCGGTCACGAACTGGAACAGCGCGGCCGCGGTGAAGTGGGAGTGGGCGCCGACGGCCGCGCGCGGCTTCTCCGCGGCCGAGCTGGCCGGCTTCCGCGGCGGCAACGACTTCCGGCTCCGGCGTACGGCAGCGGGTGAGCAGCGCGTCGTGGTGGTGGACGGCGCCGGGCTGGCGACCGTGGTCGGCTACGGCGGCGCCGACGACAAGAAGCGGATCTGGGCGCACAAGGCCCCGGCGGCGGACAACCGGCACTCCGTCGAGCTGCTGCCGGACGGCAACGTCGCGGTCGCCGCCACCGGTGGCAGCGGCTACGTGCGGGTCTACGCGGCGTCGCAGGGCCCGTCCGCCACCGCCTACGGTGAGTACGCGCTGGAGGGCGCGCACGCCACGCTCTGGGACCCGCAGGTCGGCCGGCTCTGGGTGGCCGGCGACGTCGACACGGCGGCCGGCATGCGCGGCGTGCTGATCTCGCTCGAGGTCGGCGGCCCGCCGTCCGCGCCGGTGCTGCGCGAGGACCGCCGCGTGGTGCTGGACAGCCAGTGGGCGCACGACGTGTCGGCCCACGAGTCCGACCCGGCCAAGCTGTGGGTGACCACGAACGCGCGCACCTACCTGTACGACAAGGTGACCGGCACGTTCGCGGCGCCGGGCGCGGACTGGGACCGGCCGTTCGTCAAGGCGGTCGGCAGCCAGCCGTCCGGCCAGGTGGTGCAGACGATGGTCGACGTCAGGAAGACGCCGCAGGGCTCCTGCTACCTGAACAACCCGAACGACTCGTTCCGCGACTGGTGCACCGAGACCGTGGACTTCTTCGGACCGGACACCACGCGCACCCGCAGCGGCGCGGCGATCTACAAGGCGCGTGTGATGAGCCCGTACTACAGCGTCGCCGACGAGGTGCTGCGCGGCCGGGTGCGGGACGTGACCCGGGGCGCGACCGGCACCTGGGCCGCGCCCACGGCCTTCGACAACAACGCGAACATCCGCCGGAGCGCGGCGGCCGGGACGCCGGACGGTCGCCTGCACGCGGTGAGCTTCGTGCACGCCAGCGGCCTCTGGTACAAGAGCCGGGAGGCGAACGGCACGATCAACAGCGCCGTGAAGATCGACGACAGCGTCAAGATCACTGACGTGGCGCTCGCGGCCGACGCGAGCGGCAACCTGCACGCCTTCACGCTGGTTCCGGGCAGCGGCGTCTGGTATCGCAAGCGCACCGGCGGCGTCTGGGCCGACCACTCCACCCAGATCGACCAGAACGGGTCGGTCGCCGCGATCGCGGCCACGGTCAGCCCGTCCGCGAACACGGTGCACGTGCTGACGGTCGTGCCCGGCAGCGGCGTCTGGCACCGGACCGGCACCACCGCCGGTGTCTTCCAGCCCAGTGCGAAGATCGACGAGAACGGTACGCTCGGCGACGTCGCGGCCGCCGCGCTGCCGGACGGTACGGTGCACGCGTTCACGGTCACCCACTGGGGCAGCGTCTTCCACCGCGTGCGCACCGCGGCCGGTTCCTGGCAGGGGTCCGCGACCGTACCCACCCGGACCGGCACCGGTCAGGTCACCGCACTCGCCGCGGCCGGCTGGCCGGGCACGGCGCTGGAGCTGGTCACGGTCCGCTCCGGGCTCGGCGTCTGGCACCAGACCCGCACCGGCGGCACCTGGCCGTCACCGGTCCGGATCGACGGCGACGCGAGCGCGCTGGACGCGTTCGCCGTGCCGCTGACCGACGGAACGCTGCACGTCGGCAGGATCTCCGAGATCTCCTGACACCGGACGGCGGTGCCCCGGCGGACCGGCCGGTGCACCGTCACTCCGGGACCGGCTACGGATCTCCGCGTGCACCGCGTCGAGCGCAGCTCGTTGCGGACCGGGGAGCAGCGTCAGGACGGACGCGGTGGCCCGGTCGATCCGCACGCCCGCCACGTCCAGCCCGACCGGCCACCGCGCCAGCGTTCCGGCCGGGATGTCCACCGGCCGCGACGGGAACACCATACCGTCCACAGTGAACCGGCCGCGCCGGTAGGTGGGCGGCGGCGCGTGCGGCCGGTGCCAGGAGGCGAACCCGAACGTCCCGCGGCCCGCCCGGGCAACGTCCCCGCGCCGTCCACGGATCCGCGGGCCGATCCGCAGCACCACCGTCGGCCCGGTCGCGCGCACAGGCCGGGGAACGCGCCGGCGGCCCGGGCCGCCGGCGGAGCGCGTCTCGCCGGCCCGGGTGTCAGCGCGGGCCGGGCCAGTCCCGGCGGCGCGCGGTCAGTGCGGAGCCCATGATGACCTTTGTGCCGGCATTCCGTTCATGGTGTGCGCTGCGGCACACTGCGTGAATGTCCTACCTCGACGTGCTCGCACCGTCGTTCAGCTTCACGTCGCCGGAGGCGTTCGCCGCCCAGGACGACAACTGGTTCGCGGACAGTCCGATCGGCCCGGTCGCGGTGCGCTACGCGGAGGCGAACGAGCTGCTCCGGGACAAGCGCTTCGACCACGGCGGCGAGGACTTCCTGCGCAACAACGGCGTCACGTCCGGGCCCGTCTACGACTGGTGGGTCCCGATGATCAGCAACCACGACGGCGCGGACCACCGTCGGCTGCGCGGGCTGGTCGGGCGCGCGTTCACGCCGCGCATGGTCGAGTCGCTGCGCCCGTTCATCCACCGGCGTGCCGCCGAACTGGCGGACGAGATGGCCGGTGCGGGCAGCGTCGAGTTCGTGGACGCGTTCGCGAACCGGCTGCCGCTGGCCGTGATGTGCGAGCTGCTCGGCGTGCCCGCGGAGGACTACGACGAGTTCAGCCAGTGGTCCTCGGACATCGGGTTGATCTTCGGTCTGGCCAACGGCGGTGACACGGCCGCGCGGGTGGAGCGCGCGGTGGCCGGGCTGGACGCGTACGTGTCCGCGCTGATGGACCGCAAGGCCGGTGGGCCGGCCGGCGACGACGTGATCTCCGTGCTGCTCGCCGCGATGGCGGAGGACGGCACGGCCAGCCGCGACGAGGTGCGGAACCTGCTGGTCACGCTCGTGTTCGGCGCGCACGACAACACCCGGCACCAGCTGTCCAACGCGGTCGTCACGTTCGCCGAGCACCCGGAGCAGTGGGCGTGGCTGCGCGCGGACCCGTCGCTGGCCGGCCCGGCCGTGGAGGAGTGCATGCGCTGGCGGCCGTCCGCGGGCGCGCTGATCCGCCGCGCGTCGGCCGACCTGACCTTCCACGGCGTGGACGTGCCGGCCGGCACGATCTTCACGACCGCGGTGCCCACGGCGCAGCGCGACCCACGGGCGTACCCGGGTGGCCGGGTCTTCGACATCCGGGCGCGCTACGACGTACCGCTGCTGCAGTTCGGCGCGGGCCCGCACTACTGCCTCGGCTCCGCGCTGGCCCGCACCGAGCTGACCGAGGCGCTGCCGGTGCTGGCCGCGCGCTTCGGCCCGCCGGAACTGCCACCGGAGCCGCTGCCCTGGCGGCCCGCGCTCGGCACGTTCGGTCCGGAGAGACTGCCGGTCAGCTTCGCGCGGGCGTAATTTCGCAGCGCCGGCCGGCTGCGCATGGGCCGGCCGGCTGCGCATGGGCCGACCGGCTGCGCGTGGGGCCGCCAGTGCCGGCGGTCGGCCGCGCGCGGGGCCGCCAGTGCCGGCGGTGCCGCCGGCCGGCCGTGTGCGCGGGCCGCGGCGGTGCCGGCGGTCAGCCGCGGGTGGGCGTGAAGACCGTGCCGGCCTGGATGCCGAGCTGGCAGGCGTTGCCGAACGTGCGCCGGTCGTTGACCGGCCGCTGGCCCCAGTGGCCGGTGGCGGACGCGGTGACCGGGCGGTAGTCGGCGGTGCACAGCACGCCGTCGCGCGGCGGCAGGCCGAACACGTTCCCGCCGGTCTTCTTCAGCGCGGCGCACACCTCGGGCGCGGCCGGGTGGGTGCCGCCGACCGGGCCGCAGGTCAGCGTGAGCGTGGTGGCGGCGCGGCCGGTCGCCGGGTCACCGGTGACCTTCAGCGTGAGCCGGGCGAACGGCGCGGCGGCCGGCGCCGGGCGCACCGCGGCCGGAGCCACGCCCGGCCGCCCGCCGGGCTGGGTGAACGCGGCGGACGCGGCGGTGGCGGTGCCGGGCAGCAGTGCAACCGTGGCGGCCGCGGCGAGTGCGGCGGTCGCGAGGTGGCGGATCATGACAACTCCTGACGTGGGACACGGACGATCACGTCCGGTCTACCCCGCCTTCAGCCATCAAATTCGCAAAATCGGCCAAACTAGTACGTTGTGTCCGGTAGCTTCACCCGTCCGGCCCTCTTTACGTCGGCGGAATGTTGTGATTCGCCCGGAAAAGATTCTGCGGGTCGTACACCTGCTTGATCTTGACCAGACGGTCGAAGATCTCGTCGCCGTACGCACCGCGCACGTCGTTCTCGTCCGATGCGGACATGAAGTTGACCATCTGGCGGTCGTGCGCCCACGGCGCCACCGAGTCCATCACCCGGGCCAGGTAGCCGCGCAGCTCCGGCAGCGCCTCCGGGCCACCGGCGCCGAACCCGAACAGCACGAACGGCATGCCGCGGGTGGCGACCGCGTTCGGCGGCTCCGGCTGCCGGTCGAGCGCGCCGCCGAGTGCACGCAGCTCCACGCTGACCAGCGGGCAGTCCGTGCCCGGGGTGGCCAGCGCGAGCAGCGCGTCGACCGCCTCGGCCGGGAGTTCGCGCAGGCCGGTCGTGCGGTCGCGTACGGCAGCGGGCCGGGCGGATCACCGTGGATCAGGCCGGCCTCCGCGTACGGCCGGTCGCGCACGTCGTCGGCCAGCAGCGGCACGGTGCCGCGGATCGGCGCGAACAGCGCCTCGCCGTCGGCCGGGTCGCCGACGTGCGCGAAGCGCAGCGCCACCACGAACGCGCCGCGCAACGGCTCGGGCAGCGCCGGGTCCGGCGGCAGCCGCTGCACGGCCACGGACGTGGTGGCGGACTCCGGCAGCGCCGGCGCCCACGTGCGCCACGCGTGCAGCAGCGCGGGCGCGTCCGCACCGGCCGCGAACGCCGCACCGCCGTAGAAGCGCGCGACCGGGAACAGCGCGATCTCCACCGCGGTCACCACGCCGAAGTTGCCCTTGCCGCGCTCGCGCACCTGTCCGTCACCTACTACGAGCGGCTGGAACAGGGTCGCGGCCCGCACCCGTCGGCCGCTACGCTGACCGCGATCGCCGGTGCGCTGCGGCTCACCGGCGAACGGCGCGAGCACCTGTTCCGGCTGGCCGGCCAGGCCGCGCCGGGCAGCCCGGGCGCGGACGGGACGCCGGACCCCGGGCTGCTGTCGCTGCTGCACGCGAACGCGCTCACGCCCGGCTACCTCGCCGACGACCTCGGCACCGTCCTCGCGCAGAACCCGTTGAACGTCGCGCTGTTCGGCCCGTTCACCGGCCTGCCCGGCTGGGACGGCAACCTGGTCTGGCGCTGGTTCACCTCGCCCGCCTGGCGGGAGCTGCTGGAGCCGGGCGAGGACCACGCCGGGACCGCGCGGGCGTACGTGACGGACCTGCGCGCCGTGGCGGCACGCCGCGGGCACGACGAGACCGCGGTCGCGCTGGTCCACGACCTGCGCGCGGCCAGCACGGAGTTCACCCGGATGTGGGACGAGCACGACGTGTCCGCGCTGCACTGCTCCGACAAGCACATGGACGGCCTGCACCTGCGATGCGTCGTGGTGACCAGCCCGCACTCCAGCCAGCGGCTGCTCCTGCTGCACCCGGTCCCCGGCACCGGCACGGACGCCCGGCTGGCGGCGTTAGCCCCGTCCCGGTAGTGCGTGGTTACCGCGCGCGGCCGTCCCTAGCGTGGCCGCGTGAACAACACTCCGATCGTTCTCGTCCACGGTTTCTGGCACGGCCCCTGGGCCTGGAGTGCCGTCGCGGAGCGGCTGGCCCGCCTCGGCGTACCCTCGCTGGCCGTTGATCTTGATGGTTTCGGGTTGCGGAGCCGGTCGCCGGAGGCGCGCTGGGCACGTCCGTTCGACCCGGCCGCGTTCGCCGTCGCACCGTCGCCGGTCGCGGACGTCACCGCCACGTCCGCCGCGCACCGCCTGATCGCCCAGCTGCGGGAACTCCGGCGCCCGGCCGTGGTGGCCGCGCACAGCATGGGCGGCATCGTCGCCACCCGCGCGGCCGAGCTGGCGCCGGAACTGTTCGCCGAACTGGTCTACGTGACCGCGTTCGCGCCGGTCGCGGGACTGCCCGGCGTGGCCGGCATCGGCCTGCCGGAGAACGCGGGCGAGCAGGTCGGCGGGCTGCTGTGCGCGGACCCGGTGGCCACCGGCGCGCTGCGCATCGACCCGGCCGACCCGGCCCGGCGTGCCGCGATCCGCGACTGCTTCTACCACGACGTGGACACCGCGACCGCGGACGCGGCGATCGCGCTGCTCAGCACGGACGGCAGCTTCGGCATCCCGGCCGAGACGTTCCAGGTGACACCGGCACGGTACGGCCGGGTGCCGCACACCTACGTGATCTGCACCGAGGACCGCGCGGTCCCGGTCGCGCTCCAGCGCCGCTTCGTCCGGGAGATCGACGCGATCTCCGCCCGCCCGACGACCGTCGTGGAGCTGGAGACCTCGCACTCCCCGTTCCTCTCCGCCCCGGACGCGCTGGCGGCGACCCTGGCAGCCGGCCACCTGCGCGGCGTCACGGCACGGCGGGAGGACGCTCTTTCCGGAGGCCGTCCCGGCTGACCTCCCCGGACCATCCGGAGCGGCCCCGCGTCGCGCATGCGCCCGTTCCCGGGCCCGCCGCTGCCGGCCGGTCGGCGTGGACCGCGCGGGGATCGGATGATCCCCGCGCGGGCCGTCAACCGATCTTCCTGCGGTACACCAGGGTCGCGGCCAGGTAGGCGACCAGCGTGATGCCGGCGCACCAGGCCAGCGCGGCCCAGATGTCGTCGCCGGCCGGCTGCCGGTTCAGCAGCGCGCGGATCGTGTCCACGATCGCGGTGACCGGCTGGTGCTCGGCGAACGCGCGGACCGGGCCGGGCATCGTGCCGGTCGGTACGAACGCGGAGCTGACGAACGGCAGAAAGACGATCGGGTACGAGAACGCGCTCGCACCGTCCACCGTGGACGCGGACAGCCCGGCGATCACCGCGATCCAGGTCAGCGCCAGCGTGAACAGCGCCAGGATGCCCACCACGGCGAGCCAGGCGAGCACCCCGGCGGAGGACCGGAAGCCGATCACCAGCCCGGCGAGCAGGATCACGGCCACCGAGATGCCGTTCGAGACCAGCGACGTCAGCACGTGCCCCCAGAGCGCGGCGGACCGGGCGATCGGCATCGAGTGGAACCGCTCGAAGATCCCGCTGCGCATGTCGTTGAAGAGCCGGAACCCGGTGTACGAGATGCCGCTGGCGATCGCGATCAGCAGGATGCCGGGCATCAGGTAGTTGACGTAGTTGTCCGTACCGGTCTGGATCGCGCCGCCGAAGACGTAGCGGAACAGCAGCAGGAACGCGATCGGCATGACGGTGACCGTGATGATCGTGTCCAGGCTGCGGGTGATGTGCCGCATCGAGCGGCCGAGCAGCACCGAGGTGTCACCGAGGACGTGTGTGGTCATGACCGCTCCTTCGCGCTGCCGACGACGGACAGGAAGATCTCCTCGAGCGAGGGCTGGCGTTCCACCAGCTCGGTGGTGGCCGGTGGGAGCAGCTCGCGCAGCGCGGCCAGCGTGCCGTCGACCACGATCGTGCCCCGGTGCAGGATCGCGATCCGGTCGGCCAGCCGCTCCGCCTCCTCCAGGTACTGCGTGGTGAGGAAGACCGTGGTGCCGACGCCGGCCAGCTTCTGGATCTCGTCCCACACCTCGATCCGGGCCTCCGGGTCCAGGCCGGTGGTCGGCTCGTCCAGGAAGATGACCGGTGGGTCCCCGATCAGGCTCATCGCGATGTCCAGCCGGCGCCGCATGCCGCCGGAATACGTGCCGACCGGCCGCCCGCCCGCGTCGGTCAGGCTGAACCGGGCCAGCAGGTCGTCGGCGACCTTCCGCGGCGCGGCCACCCGCCGCAGCCTGGCGATCATCACCAGGTTCTCCCGGCCGGTCAGGATCTCGTCGACCGCGGCGAACTGGCCGGTCAGGCTGATCGACTCGCGTACCCGGGCCGGCTGCGCGACGACGTCGAACCCGTTGACGGTCGCGGTACCGGCGTCCGGCCTCAGCAGCGTGGCGAGGATCCGGACGATCGTGGTCTTGCCGGCGCCGTTGGAGCCGAGGAGCGCGAAGACGCTGCCCCGCGCCACCTCCAGGTCGACGCCCCGGAGCACGTCCAGTGGCCCGTAGGACTTGTGCAGTCCGCTGACTCGAATCATGGTCGCCCCTACTCGACGATCACGCCGGCGGGCTCGAAACCGTAGCCCTTGAGACCGGCGAAGGTGAGCTTGTCCATCCGCGCGCCGGTGAAGTCCACGGTGCGCAGCGCGTTGCGGTACTTGCGGGACCAGGCCCGGAACGAGACGTCGCGCAGGATCGCGCCGCGGAAGGTGGCGCCCTCCAGCCCGGCCCGGTCGAATCGGACGCTGGTCAGCGCCGCGCCGTCGAAGTTCAGCCGGCGCAGGTCGGAATAGGTGAAGTCGACGCCGGTGAACGTGCAGCGCTGGAAGACGACGCGCCGCACGTCCGTCGACCGGAACTTGACGTCGGTCAGCGCGCTGTCCGCGATCACGATGTCGTTGAGGCCGGACGTGCTGAAATCGGTGCGTACCAGGATCGCGCCGCGGAACGTGGCCCGGCTGAACTCGCTGGCCGTCATGGTGACGTCGGTCAGGTTCGCACCGTCGAAGTTCGCCTCCGCCACGTCGCTGCCCCGGAACGTGCTGCCGGTCAGGTCGGCGCGGGAGAAGTCGGCGCCGCGCAGCGCGCTGCCG
The DNA here is from genome assembly GCF_030813715.1 of Catenuloplanes indicus. Taxonomy (NCBI): domain Bacteria; kingdom Bacillati; phylum Actinomycetota; class Actinomycetes; order Micromonosporales; family Micromonosporaceae; genus Catenuloplanes; species Catenuloplanes indicus. Next base: position 2,288,137 of record NZ_JAUSUZ010000001.1, on the reverse strand, counting down.
TCGAACCGGCCGTTGCGGGTGGTGACACCGGAGAAGTCGCCGCCGGCCGAGTCGGTGCCGTCGAAGCGGGTCACGGTCTGCCGTTCGAGCACCCGGGACAGGTTGGACACCTCACGGACGGTCTGCTCGATGTCGCCGATGCTGTCGATGGTCAGCGCCAGCGCGGCGGCCTCGCCGTGTCCCTCGGCGCGCAGTTCACGGAATCGTTCGTGCAGGTCGGCGAGGAGGTCGTGCTTCAGTTCGTCGACGCTCTTCGCACCCTGGTACGGCGCGAAGACGCCGTTCACGTACTCGTCGATCTTGTCTGTCATCGGTGGTCGTCGCCTCACATCAGGGTGTCGAGCACGCGCTTCGCGTACTCCCAGTTGGCTTTGTTGCGGGCGTAGGTCTCGCGCCCCTTGTCGGTGATCCGGAAGTACTTGCGGCGGCCGCCCTGCGACTCGTCGCCCCAGTACCACGTGATGTCGCCGTCCGCCTCGAGCCGCCGGACGCTCGAGTACATCGTGGCTTCCTTCAGCTGGTACTCACCCTGCGAGCGCTCCGCGATGACCTTGACGATCTCGTAGCCGTACCGATCCGACTCGGTCAGCAGCTTCAAGATCATCGTGTCCGTGTTGCCACGCAGCAGATCGGAGGTGACCTTGCTCGTGCTCATGAGACCAATGTATGGCGATGTACTGTGACAGTCAAGGTACTTAGACGGTCGGGGTACTTAGGCGGTCGAGGTATATGGGCGGGTGTGGTGGCCGGCCGGAAAACCGCTTGCGGGCGCTGATAGCGTTCGCGGCGATGAAGACCTCTACTCTTCGCAGATTGGGGGCCCGTTTCACCGAAGGTGAGCGCTGATGCGCTCCCACGGGGTGAACACGGACCTCTGGCGGCACATCCGGTCCTATGCGGTGCCGCCCTCGATGATCACGTCCGCCGGCGCGCGCCGCCGCGCCGGCGACTGGGCGGGCGCCTGCGCGGCGGCCCGCGCCGATGTCGACTGCGACCTCCTCGAGATCACCCGCGCCCACGGTGCGGACCTCGCCGCGGAGATCCGCGCCGACCTTCGGCATCTCGCCCCCGACCTGCTCCGCTGGCACCTGCCCCGGATCGCCCCGGACGGCCTGCTCCGGCCCGCGCTGACGATCGGCCTGGCCCGCTACCGGTCCGCATCCGGTCCAGTGTGGCTGGTCGCACGTACCGCACCGGCGTGGGCGGACGCCGGGCAGCGGATCAGCCTCGCGGTCTGGCCCGGCGGCCACACCGGCCGGCACCCGCATCCGCACCCCCACCGGCGCTTCCGCCTCGACCTGCACCGCCATCTCTGGGACACCCGGCATGCGCCGGATTTGCGCACCCGCGCCGGTCTCCCGGCGACTCCACCGCCGCCCGCCGCCTCGCGCACCGCGGAACCCGCGGGCACGGCGGTGGTGCCGGACGACGTGATCGCGGCGGTCGGCGGTGTGCCCGCGGCGGCCGATGGCGGGCCTGCGCTGTGCGGCGGCGTGCGCACCGCGGCTGCGCTGCCGGGCGGCCCGGCCCCGCTCGCCGTGGGCGGGATCGAGTCGTTCGACCCGGGGCTGCCGGACCGGCTGCGGGCGCGCGGGTGCGCGGTCGATCGATGGGCGGTGGAGGCCGCGATCCTGCTGCGGGCCGAGGGTCTCGGCGCCGACGGTGCGGTCGCGATCCGGGCCGGGGCCCGCGCGCGACTGGTGCTGCAGCTCGCCGCGGGTGCGCCACCGCGGCTGACCGAGGGAGACGGCCGCGGGCTGCCGGTACTTCCGGACGCCGCGGTCTGGGAGCCGCCGGACCTCGCGTTGCTGCGGGCCGACCTGATCACCCCGGCGGAGCTGCATCCGCTGGTCGCGGCCGCGCTCGTCCCCGGCCGGGTCCCCGACGTGCCGGTCTGCGGAGCAACGGCAGACTCCTCGCGGGTACGGGTGGTGCGCTGCCGCGGCGCCGACCACCGGGTCGGCCTGGTGGACGGCGTGCTGCGGCCGCTCGACCACGACGAGGTGGAGCTCCGCCGGGAGGAGACGCTGGCCGCGCTGACCGGCACACCGCTGCCCTGCCTGCGCGTCATCGACGAACTGCACCGGCACCCGGCGGGCCTCGACGACGTACGGGCCCGCCTCGATCACGGCGACACCGAAGGCGCGCTCCGCGGCATCGAGGACCTGCTCGGCCCGGCCGCGGTGCTGCCCGGCGGACCGCTGCGGGACGAACTCGCCGCGGCCGTGGAACAGCGCGCGCTCCACGCCCGCTACCGCACCGCCCCCGGCCCGGCCGACCTCGGCGATCCCACGCACCAGACCCGGCCCCGCTCCGACTGGCGCCGCGCGGACGACCCGGCCCGGTCCCGCCACCGCCCGCGTCGACGGCGCCGGTGACCGGCCGGCGTGCCGAGAGAAGAACGGCGCGCAGCGCCTCGGGTGCGGCCCGGCGGCCCGGCGGCCCCGGATCGTGGGTGTCCGGCGGATCGAGAGTTACCGCGCCGTACCGACGACGGAATTTGATCTTTTGAGAGATGAGGGTGATGACGCGGATGCGCAACGGGAATCAGCTGGACACGGCGGCGGAACTGCTGTCGCTGCTCGGCGACACGGACACGGAGGAGCGGCGGGACGCGCAGCTGGACGCGCTGGCGCTGGCGGTCGCGGCGGATCTGCCGGTGCTGCTCTGGGGCGAGCCGGGGATCGGGAAGACCGCGGGGTTGACGCAGCTGGCCGCGGACCTGGGCCTGCCGCTGACCACGGTGATCGCGAGCGTGCACGAGCCGTCCGACTTCGCGGGGCTGCCGGTGGTGGGGGACGATCCGGCGGTGCACGGCGTGCCGATGGCGCCACCGGACTGGGCGGTGCGGCTGGCCGCGGCCGGGCGGGGGCTGCTGTTCCTGGACGAACTGTCGACCGCGCCGCCCGCGGTGCAGGCCGCGCTGCTGCGGCTGGTGCTGGAACGGCGGGTGGGCGCGCTGACGTTGCCGCCCGGCGTGCGGATCGTGGCGGCGGCCAACCCGCGCGGTTCCGCGGCGGACGGCTGGGAGCTGAGCCCGCCGCTGGCGAACCGGTTCGTTCATCTGCAGTGGACACACGACGCCGCGGTGGTGGTACGCGGGCTCGGCGGTGTGTGGCCGCGCGCGGTGCTGCCCCGGCTGGACCGGGCGCGGCTGCGGGAGGCGGTCGCGTACGCGCGGCGGGCCGTGCAGACGTTCCTCACCGCGCGGCCGGGCCTGGTGCACCGCATGCCCGGCGCGGACCAGGCCCGCGGCGGTGCCTGGCCGTCGCCGCGCAGCTGGGACATGGCGCTGCGGCTGATCGCGTTCGGGACCGCGGCCGGCACGTCCCGGGAGGTGCTGTCGATGCTGGTCCGCGGCGCGGTCGGCGACGGGCCCGGCCTGGAGCTGCTGGCCGGCCTGGACCGGCTCGACCTGCCCGACCCGGAGACGCTGCTCGCCGACCCGGTGGGCACGCCGCTGCCGGAGCGCGGGGACCTGCGCCAGGCCGTGCTGGACGGCGTGATCTCCGCGGTCCGCGACCGGCCGGAGCGGGAACGCTGGGACGCGGCCTGGTCGCTGCTGGCCCGCGCCGCCGAGACCGGGCCGCCGGACCTGGTGGTGGTGCCCGCGACCACGCTGGCCGCGCTGCGCCGCGAGGAGTGGGACGTGCCCGCGCTGATCGACCGGCTGGCCGGCACGGTCGCGCTGTCCCGCCGGGCGGTGGCGGCCTGATGGACCTGGAGAAGCTGTACGCGGCGCGGCTGCACGCGGCGCGGGAGCGGCCCTACCTGGCGGCCGCGCTGTTCGCGCTGCACGTGGTGGAGTCACCGGCCACCCCGACGATGGCGGTGGACCGGCACTGGCGCTGCTATGTCTCGCCCGCGTTCGTGGACCGCCGTACCGTGCGTGATCTGGCCGGTGTCTGGGTGCACGAGGTGTCGCACCTGCTGCGCGACCACCACGGCCGCGGCGACGCCTACGCGGCGGAGCACGGCGTGGACGGCCCCGGCGAACGGCTGCGGATGAACATCGCGGCGGACGCCGAGATCAACGATGACGTGTACGACACGGCGCTGCCGATGCCGCGGGACGCGGTGCGCCCGGATTCGCTCGGGCTGCGTTCCGGCCAGGTGATGGAGTATTACCTGCGTCGGTTCACGCTCGGGGCGCGCACCCAGCCGTTCGCGTGGCTGGACTGCGGCAGCGGCGCGGACGGCGGCGCCCGGCCGTGGGACCTCGGCCCGGACGGGGCGCACGGCCTGACGAAGGAGGAGCGTGACGCGGTCCGGTTCCGGGTCGCGCACGGCATCGCGGGCGCGCCCGGCGACGCGCCGGACGGCTGGAAGCGCTGGGCCGAGCGGGTGTTCCACCCGCCGCAGCCGTGGCGGGCCCTGCTCGGCAACGCGCTGCGGTCGGCCGCGAGCGCGGCCGGTGCGGGCGAGGACTACACGTACCGGCGGCCGGGCCGGCGCGCTACCAGCCTGCCCGGCGTGGTGCTGCCCGCGCTGCGCCGCAGCCCGCCGTCCGTGTGCGTCGTGGTCGACACGTCCGGCTCGGTCTCGGACGCGGAACTGGGCAGCGCGCTGCTCGAGGTGACCGCGATCGGCCGCGCGCTCGGCGGCCGGCGCGACCTGGTGACCGTGATGTCCTGCGACGCGCGCGTGGCCACGGTCGGGCGGCTCTGCCGGGCGGAGGACATCCCACTGGCCGGCGGCGGTGGTACGGACATGCGCGAAGGCTTCGCGGCCGCGCTGCGGAGGCGCCCGGACGTGGTCGTGATGCTCACCGACGGCCAGACACCGTGGCCGTCCGTGCGTCCGGCCGCGCGTACGGTGGTCGGACTGTTCCCCCGGCCGTCCGAGGAGTGGGTGGCGACGCCGCCCTGGGCTCGGGTGGTCCGGATCGGCTGAGTTCGCCGCACCGGGTCGGAACCGCGGCATCAGCGCGGCCTCCAGCGGCACGGACGAGATCGCCCGGATCGTCACGGTGGTCGCCCGGGCCGCGCTCACCACCAGCCGGGGCGTCGCGGACCCGCAGGCGGCCACCGGTGAATTGGCCCGGATGTCCAGCGACCCGCACACGCTGGTCGCGGCGTTCCGGTATCAGCTCCAGATCGCGGCGGGGAGGCCATCGCTGAAGAACTCGGGATCCGCCGGTACGCACTCTGCCGCACCGGCTGCGGCACGGCGCGCGGTCCAGGCCGCCGCGGCCGCGTCCAGTACGTCGTCGACCGGCACCAGGCGGCCGGCCGGGCCGATGTCGCGGGGGAGGAGGACACCGTGCTGCCGGAGCAGCTCCTCCCGGCGTACCGTGCCTGACCAGGTTTTCTTGCTGTCCGGCAGCGGGCCGCCGGCCATCCGGGCGAAGGAGAGTTCGGGGTGGACCTCGATCGTCCGCGGGTGGGCGCCGGCGCGCAGCCACGCGTCCACGTCCAGGATTTTCGGACCCAGCCGGTACGCCTGCGCGGATATTCCCTCACCCGCCAGCCGCCGGTTCTCGGCGTTGGCGGCGGCGTAGTCAGGGCAGGTCAGCGCGGCGCGCACCGGCGTGTAGAACACGGACGACGCACGCGGGCCGAGGAGAGCGCGGGCGTCCTGGTCGGCGCGACGGCGCGTGCGGTCCGGCAGGCCGATCGGGATGTCGATGCCGGCCACGTCGACCGGACCGGCCTGCGCGACCAGTGCCGCGATCGTCGGCGCGGCATGGACCTGGAGGCGGTCGCCGTCGCCGTCGAGCAGGACGCCGACCCAGCCGCCCTTGTATGCGTCGGCACCGAGGACCCGGAATGGCATCCGGTCACGCTACAACGCCGTGTTTCCCGTTCGTTTCCGCTCCCGTGCCTGGTCAGGCCGGGTGGACCGGGATGCCCTCTGCGTGTCGGGGTCCGGCGTCGCCGTTGCTACAATGCCGCCTCCGTATATCGGGAGGCTTTTCATGCGGAATCTCATCTACCTCGCCCTGGGAATCGCGGGCGTTCTCATTGCCTGGTGGCTGGTGGGCCGGCTCCGCAAGCCTTCGGGCTCCGGCGCTGTGCCCCCGGCCGCCAAGCCTATCAAGACGGATTCTTCGGACACTTCGGATTCGTCGGCTTCGACCGCCACCATAACCGATGCCACCGCGTCGGCCGACACCACCTCGTCCGGCTCCACCTCGGCCGGCTCCACCTCGGCCGGCTCCACCTCGTCCGGCTCCACCTCGTCCGGCACCACCTCGTCCGGCTCCACCTCGGCCGGCACCACCTCGGCCGGCACCGACACGGCTCCGCCGGCATCGGCGGCCACGGAGGCTTCCGGCGTGTCCGAGGCTCCGGCTTCGAAGCCGATGGTGATCAGTGAATCGACCTCGGCGACGGCGGGGGCGGAGCCTGCGGTCACCGCGCCGGCCGGCGCGGACGCGCCGGAGACCGGATCCGCGGCCGTGAACGACCAGGCCGCGGCGCCCGGCGAGAACAAGACGGCGCCGCTGCCGGAGGCGGGAATCGCCGCCGACTCCGACTCCACGCCTGCGACGGAGCCGGTCTCTGCCGGTACCTCCTCGCCGGCCGAGAGTTCCGGGTCCGCGGACAGCGTGACGTCGCCGCTGCCGGTGGCGGGCATCGCCGCCGACCCGGAGACCGAGGCGAACACGTCGGCCGCCATCGAGACCTCGGCCACTCCGGCCGCTGCCGAGACCTCGGCCACTCCGGCTGTCGCCGAGACCTCGGCCACTCCGGCTGTCGCCGAGACCTCGGCCACTCCGGCTGTCGCCGAGACCTCGGCCACTCCGGCTGTCGCCGAGACCGCGGCCACTCCGGCTGCGGCATCGGCGGCCGGCGAGCGTACGGTGTCCGTGACGTCGGACGCGGAGCCCGCGACGGCCGTCGGCGCCGGATCCGTGGCGGCGCCGGTCTCCGGTGGTGCGGATTCCGCTGCCGGTGACGAGCCGATCACGCCGGTGAACGGGCCTGCCGAAGCGTCCGGCGTGGAGACCACCGTGGTCGTGGCACCGGCCACCACCGAGGAGCCGGCCCCTGCGGAGACCGCACCGGTCGCGGCACCCACCAAGGCGGCGCCGGCGCGGAAGGCCGCCGCGAAGCGGGCACCCGCCGCCAAGAAGGCGGCCCCGGCCGCGAAGGCGACGCCTGCCGCCAAGGCCGCTCCGGCCACGAAGGCGACGCGCGCGGCGAAGGCCGCCCCGGCCGCCGCCGAGCCGCCGAAGCCGATCACCGCGGCTGAGCCGGTAGCCGCACCGGCCGTAACCGAGCCGGCTCCCGCCGTCGAACCGGCCGCCGCCAACGCGGCCCCGACCGCGGCCGCAGAGGCGGCGCCGGTTGCCTCCACGCCGGAGGCGGTGCCGGCGGTTGTCGCGGAGCCGGAGATCGCGCCGGTTGCCGTTTCCGAGCCGGTGGTTGCCGCCGACCCGGAGCCGGTGGTCGTGCCCGCGCCGCCGGCGTCGGCGTCGGTGGACAACCTGACGAAGATCGCGGGCCTCGGGCCGAAGTCCGCGCAGGCGCTGCAGGCGGCGGGGATCACCACCTACGCGGAGCTTGCGGCGGCCGGTGAGGCCGGGGTTCGTGCCGCGCTGACCGCAGCCGGTATCCGCGCCACCGCCAGCGTGCCCAACTGGCCGGTTCAGGCCCGGGCGCTGGCTGACCAGAAGAACGCCTGACCTGCGTCACCACCTGCGGCCGCCGCTCGTGCCTTCCGGTACGAGCGGCGGCCGCTTCGGTCCGGGACGCATCCAGCGCCGCTGACGAACCAGCGAGACATCACGAGATCTCGGACACGAGAAGCGGCGGCAGCGGGCCCGTTCCACGATCGCATGCCCGTCGCCGGCAGCACGTGCCGAGATTCTCACGCGGCCGGCGGCTGGTTCACGCGGGAAAGCCACCGCGACGGATCCACCCCACCGGGAGGTCACATCGCCGCTGGTCCTGGACAGCGAAACACCGCCCGCGATCCGGACCCGTGAGCACGCAGGCCGTCGCCGCCGGGCGAATACCACCGCAACGCAGGCGCGGTCCGCGGCGCGGGAAAGGCCGCAGGCTGCCGCGAGACCGGGCGCGGCAACCTGCGGCGAACGGGAAGGTCAGCGGAGGCGGCGGATGTCGCCGTAGGCGCGGTAGAAGCCGCCGCGGGCGGCCTCGCGGATGCCGGAGACGACGTAGCGCGCGCCGGCCTCGCGGATGCCCTTCGGGAACTGGACCTGCCAGTTCTGGTGGTAGCCGGCGGAGACCACCCGGATCCGGAGGCGGCCGGCGTCCTCGATGCACTCGACGATGACGTCGCCGGGGGCGTCGGCGAGGTCGTGGACGATCTCGACGGTGCTGGACGGGGCGACCGTGGGCATGGCCGGTGGTGCCTTGACGTCGACCGGCTGCGGCACGGTGCCGCCCATCGCGGCGGTGATCGCGGCCTCGCTGGCGTCGACGCAGGCCAGCGTGCCGTTCGTGGTGACGATGTAGAGGCGCTCGTCGTGGTACTGCATGGAGTAGGCGGAGCCGCAGCCGGTGGCGAGCTTCCACAGGCGGGTGCCGTCCGCGGTGAAGCAGTAGACGGAGGAGGCGCTGTCGCCGGCGAAGACGAAACGGCCGTCGGGGGAGGCGGCGCAGGAGAAGACGGCGGCGTCGCACTGGTACGTCCGGTGGCGGGCGCCGTTCTTGCCGAGCTCGACGACCTGGCTGCGAGCGGTGCCCGCGTACAGCTTGCCGGGCTCCTGCCAGCCGAACAGGACCGGGCCGCCGGTACCGGTGTGCCACAGTTCCGCGCCGGTGCGCCAGTCGTAGCTGGTCACGCCCGCGGAGTGGCCGTGGTGCAGCGCGTCGGCGTCGCAGCGGACCATCCAGGCGGAGCTGCCGCGGCCGGGGCGCTGCCAGAGGAACTCGTCCTCGTGGTCGATGGCGGAGATGCCGCCGCGCGCGTCGGACACGCCGAGCACGCCGTCGTGGATGTCCAGCCAGTAGATGTCGATGCCGGGGTCGATCGCGTACGCCAGGCGCGGGATCTTGCCGGACAGGTCGTAGACGTTGCCGTCGTCGCAGCCCGCGTAGATCCAGCCGTCGTCGGCGACGATGCACTTCACACCGTCCGGCAGGCGGAACTGGCGCTGCACCGAGGCGTCGTGGCCGAGCGTGGTGATCAGGCCGCTCTCGTTGCCGACCATGCACACGTCGTCGTCGACGAAGATGCCGAACGCGGCGCTGCCGGACGAGTAACGCCAGAGGATCGGCGCGGCCTTCGCGGTGGAGCGGGTGCTGATGATCTGGCGGCGGGTGACCGAGCGCTTCTGCCGGCCGCCGACGACGGCCGGCGCGTAACCCTTGCGGACCTTCTCGCCGATCTTCTTCGCGGCCTCGGACTTCGCCTTGTCCTCGGTCGGGAACGACGACCTCTTCACCTGGCCGTGATCACCGATCCGTCCATAGCGGACGGTCAGGTCGGTGCCGTCGACGGTCACCTCGTAGAACTTGTGTGCGCTCCCGGAGTCTTCGGAGAGCTCGAGGTACGTGGTGTCGGCCGGCATCGGGGGCCCTTCCGTCGAAGGTGAGGAACGAAGACCCCGAGAACCTATCCAACGGGTACGACAAAAAGCGCCACCGCGGACGGTTGCCTGGCCACGGGCATGATCGCGCCGCCCCGTCCGGTGCGCCCATAGCCAGAACCGGACCGTTTAAACCAGCGTTTTGTCATGACTTCCGGTGCAGATCGGACCCGCATCGCATGACGCGCAGCACTTCAGGACGCCCCTGTCGATAGGCCAATCTGTTTCATGTCAACAGCCGAACGGCCGAGAGGGGGCAGAGATGGACGAGCGATACGACTCCTACTGCGCTGTCGATCCGCTCTTCTACGACGCCCTCACCAACACCAAGGCCCGCACCACCGAGTACGGCGAGGAGCTGGTCCTCCCGGACGGCTGGAAGCGCGCCGCGCAGGACGACTGGACCGTGGTCGGGCCGGACGGCGACCGGCTGCCGGCCCAGGGCTGGAAGGTGCACATCTCCGCACGCCGTGAGGACGCGGCCGAGGTGCTCGCACTCGTCTGGGACTACTGCACCGCCCGGGGTATCGGGTTCAAGTTCCTGCGCGGCCCGCAGATGCTGCTCATGCGGAACAGCAAGTACGCCGGCCGGGGCAGCAGCGGTAAGTTCGTCACCGTCTACCCGCACGACGACACCGAGCTGGAGACGGTCTGCACGGACCTGAACGCGCTGCTGGCCGGCCGCGAAGGGCCGTACATCCTCTCCGACCTGCGCTACGGCGACGGCCCGGTCTACGTCCGCTACGGCGGATTCGCGGCCCGCTACTGCCTGGACGAGTCCGGCAAGGTCGTCCCGGCGATCGCGGACGCCACCGGCACGCTCGTCCCGGACCGCCGCGAACCGGTCTTCACGGTCCCGGCCTGGGTGGAGCTGCCCACGTTCCTCCGCCCGCACCTCGAGGCGCGCGGCGCCGCGAAGGTCGCCTCCGTGCCGTACGCGATCGAGAAGGTCCTGCACTTCTCCAACGGCGGCGGGCTCTACACCGGCCGGGACACCCGCACCGGCGACAGCGTCGTGCTGAAGGAGGCACGTCCGCACGCCGGGCTGGACGCCACCGGCGCGGACGCGGTCACCCGCCTGCGCCGGGAACGCGACATGCTCCGCCGGCTGGCCGACGTGCCGCAGCTGGCCCGGGTGCACGACGAGTTCCGCCTCGGTGACCACTACTTCCTGGCCCTGGACCTGATCGAGGGCGAGCCGCTGAACAAGGCGCTGGTCCGGCGGTACCCGCTCACCCGGCCGGACGCGACCGGCGACGGCCTGCGCGAGTTCACGAACTGGGCGCTGGACGTGCACGCGCAGGTGGAACGCGTGATCCGCGAGATCCACCGGCACGGCGTGGTCTACGGGGACCTGCACCTGTTCAACGTGATGGTGCGCCCGGACGACCGGATCACGCTGCTCGACTTCGAGGCGGCCCGGGACGTCGCCGAGGACGCACGGCCGGCGCTGCGCAACCAGGCGTTCGCGGCGCCGCGCGACCGGACCGGGTTCGCGGTCGACGAGTACGCGCTGGCCTGCCTGCGACTCGCACTGTTCCTGCCGCTCACCGCGGTGCTGCGACTGGCGCCGGAGAAGGCCGCGCACTTCGCCACGATCATCCGGTCCCGGTTCCCGGACGTACCGGACACGTACCTGGACGACGCGGTGCGGATCATCCGCGGCGCGGACGCGCCCCCGGCCCGGCCGCTCACGCTGGACCGGGACCGGATCGCCACCGGCATCCTCGCCACCGCCACCCCGGCCCGCGTCGACCGGCTGTTCCCGGGCGACATCGAGCAGTTCCGCAGCGGCGGGCTGAGTCTCGGGTACGGCGCGGCGGGTGTGCTGTGGACGCTGCACACCTGCGGTGCCGGCCGCTTCCCGGAGCACGAGCAGTGGCTGGCCGACCGGGTCGCGCCACCGCCGTCCGGCAGCCGGCTCGGCCTGTGGGACGGGCTGCACGGCGTCGCGTTCGCGCTGGACGCGCTGGGCCGTACCGGAGAGGCCCGGTCGCTGCTCGGGATCTGCCTGGACGAACCGTGGCGGGAACTCAACCACGACCTGGTCAGCGGCCTCGCCGGCGTCGGCCTGAGCCTGGACCGGTTCGGCGTGCGGGACCGCGCCGACGAGGTGCTGCAACTGCTCGCGGACCGGCTCGACGGAGCACCGTCACCCGCGGAGACCAGCGGGCGGACGAATCCCTACGCGGGCCTGACCCGCGGCTGGACCGGCCCGGCCCTGTTCTTCCTGCACCGGTACGAGACCACGCGCGACCCGGCCCTGCTCGACCTGGCCGCCCGTGCCCTCCGCCGCGACCTGCACGCCTGCGTGCTCACCGAGGACGGCACCATGCACGTGAACGAGGGCTGGCGGACCATGCCGTACCTCGCGCACGGCAGCGTGGGCATCGGCATCGCGCTGGACCGCTACCTCCGGCACGATGACGTGGCCGAGTTCCGGGACGCGTCCGCCGCCATCCGGCTCGCCGCCCGGTCACCGTTCTACGCGCAGTCCGGCCTGTTCGCCGGGCGTGCCGGGATCGTCGCCTACCTGGCCTCGCGGGTCGCCGCCGGGATCGTCGCGGACGCGCCCGCGCTCGCCCGGCAGGCCGGTGCGCTGGTCTGGCACGCGCTGCCGTATGGCGAGCACCTCACCTTCCTCGGCGAGCAGCTGCTGCGGCTCTCCACCGACCTGGCCACCGGGTCCGCGGGCGTGCTGCTCGCGCTCACCATGGCCCGCGACCCGGAGCGCACCGCGCTGCCGCTGCTCGCACCGACCACCGCCGCTGCGCCCGCGCCGCGCACGGCCGTACCCGCCGGGGCACCGGCATGAGACTTCCGGCGCGCGGAAGAAAGAACAGTCACCCGTCAGTACGACAGAGAGAGAAGGTGTTGAGCATGACGCTGCTCGACCTCCAGGGCATGGACATCGAGGACGCGACCGGCGGCGGTGGCGGCGGGAGCCAGGCGAGCCTGCTGCTCTGCGGCGACAGCTCGCTGAGCGTCACCACCTGCAACTGAGCCTCCGGCTCACGCACCACACACCCGCACGGTCCTGCCCCGGCGCACACGCGCCGGGGCGGGCCCATATCTGGGGGCGTCATGACGAACCGCATCCTGCTCGGCTGTGTGCGCGCGGCCGGCGGTCACGCGGTCCTGCTGGCGGTCGCGTCGCTCACCGGCGCGGTCGCGGCGCTGCTCGTCCCGGCCGCGATCGGCCGTACGGTCGACGCGGTCCTCGACGGCTCCGCACACCGCTGGATCGTCGTCACCACCGCGCTGGTCGTGATCGCGGCCGGCGCCGACGTGCTCACCGACCTGGCCACCGCCACCGGCACCGCCCGCGCCACCGCACATCTGCGCCGCGCGCTGCTCACCCGCCTCTTCACGCTCCCGCACCCGATCGGCCGCCCGGCCGGCGACCTGGTCGCGCGGCTCGGCACGCAGGCCGCGGACGCCGGGTCCGCGGTCGGCGCCCTCGTCGGTGGCCTGGTCTCCGTGCTGCCGCCGGCCGGCAGCCTGATCGCGCTCGCGCTGCTCGACCCGTGGCTCGCGGTCGCGCTGGTCGCCGGGCTGCTGCTGCTCACCGCACTGCTGCGCGGGTTCGTGGTCAGCGCGTCCGCGTCCGCGGCCGGATACCAGCGGGTCCAGGGCCGGATCGCGGCGTTGCTCGCCGAGGCGATGACCGGCGCCCGCACGATCGCGACGGCCGGCACCGCGGCGGCCGAGATCCGCCGCGTCCTGCGGCCCCTGCCCGAGCTGGAAGAACACGGCCGGGGTACGTGGGCCGCGCTCGCGGTCGCGGCCGGGCGCACCGCCGTGCTGGCGCCGCTGACCCAGATCGCCGTGGTCGCGACCGCCGGGACGCTGCTCACCACGGGCCGGCTCACGCCCGGCGAACTGATCGCCGCGCTGCAGTACGCGGCGCTCGGCGCCGGCCTCGGCGCGATCCTGGGCACGCTGAACCGCCTGGTCCGCGCCCGCAGCGGCGCTGAACGCGCCGCCGGCATAATCGCCGAACGGCCCCGCGCCCACGGCACCGTCCGGCTCGTCGATCCGCCGCCGGCACGGTCCGGCGGCGTGGGCACGCTGCGGCTGACGGAGGTGAGCGTGCGGTCCGCCGACGGCCGGCCGCTGCTGGACCGGCTCACGCTGACCGTGCCCGGCGGGACCGTGATCGCGGTCGTCGGCCGGTCCGGTTCCGGCAAGTCCACGCTCGCCGCCGTGGCCGGGCGGCTGCGCGACCCGGACGAGGGCACGGTCACGCTCGACGGCGTGCCGCTGCCCGCGCTGGACCGGGCGTCGCTGGCCGCCGCGGTCGGATACGGCTTCGAACGGCCCGCGCTGGCCGGCCGTACCGTCGGCGACGCGATCGCGATGGGCCGCGACCCGGGCTTCGTGGCCGAGGCCGCGCGCGTCGCCGCCATCGACGACTACGTCCGGCGGCTCCCCGGCGGGTACGGCACGCCGCTGGCGGACGCGCCGATGTCCGGCGGCGAGGCGCAGCGCCTCGGCCTGGCCCGCGCACTGCATGCCGCCCGGCTGCTGGTGCTCGACGACGCGTCGTCCAGCGTGGACAGCGTGACCGAGGCGCGGATCGGCGCGGCCCTGACCCGCCACGCGCGGGGCGTCACCCGCCTGGTCGTCACCCACCGCCGGGCCACGGCCGCCGCTGCGGACCTGGTCGCCTGGCTCGACGGCGGCCGGCTGCGCGCCTGCGCCCCGCACCACGCGCTCTGGTCCGATCCCGGCTATCGCGCGGTGTTCGCACCGTCCGCGGCGCCGGCCCGCGCGAACGGAGCCGCCGGCCACGGCCGGCGGCCGGCCGCGGTCCGGGGCGGTGCGGGCTGATGGGCGCGGCCACTCGCTACACGCTGCGCGAGCTGCGCCGGGACCGGCGTGCGGTCGCGGGCCTCGCGGTGTGGTCACTGGTCGAGACCGCGCCCGCGCTGATCAGCGGGTACGCCACCGCCCGCGCGATCGACGACGGCTTCCTCGCCGGTGACGTCGCCACCGGGCTGGCCTGGCTCGGCGGCTACGCGGTCGCCGCGGGCGTGGGCGCGATCGGTGCGCGCGGCGCGTACCGGCGGCTCGGTGATGTCGTGGAGCCGTTCCGGGACCGGCTGGTGCGCCGCGTGGTGACCGGCGCGTTGCGTGGCGCGGCCTCGCCGGACCGCGCGGCCGTGGCGAAGCTGACCCGGCAGGTCGAGGTGGTCCGGGACACGCTCGCCGGGCTGCTCACCACCGTGCGGGGCTTCGCGTTCAGCCTGGTCGCCGCGATCGCCGGCCTGCTCGCGCTGGCGCCGGTGCTGGCCGGGCTGGTCACCGTACCGCTGCTGCTCGGTCTTGGTCTGTTCGCTCTGCTCCTGCCGCGCCTGGCGCGGCGCCAGCTGTCCTATGTGCGCGCCGACGAGGACCTGGCCGCGACCGCGGAGCCGATGCTGCGCGCGCACCGGGACGTGGCCGCGGCCGGTGCCGGTGACTGGGCGGCCGGTGTGGTCGCGGACGCGGTCGACGCCCAGTCCCGGGCGGAACACGCGCTCGGCACCGCCGGGGCACTGCGCGGCGCCTGCCTCGCGGTCGGCGGGTGGGGACCGCTGGTCGTGCTGCTGGTCGCCGCGCCCTGGCTGACCGGCCGCGGGATCGGCGCGGGCGTGCTGCTCGGCGCCATGGTCTACGTGCGGCAGGCGCTGGTGCCGGCGCTGCACCTGCTGATGCACGGCCTGGCCCAGGGCGGCCTGCGCTACGGCGTGACGCTCCGGCGGATCCTCGCCGAACCCGCGCCGGAGCCGCAGCCGCTCCGCGCGCCGGACCGTGGCCTGCTGCGCATGCGCGGCGTGACGTTCCGGTACGGCCCGGCCGCCGCGCCCGTGCTGGACCGCTTCGACCTGGACGTCGGCCCGGGTGAGCACCTCGTGATCGTGGGGGCCAGCGGCATCGGCAAGTCCACGCTCGCCGCGCTGATGGCCGGCCTGATCGTGCCGCAGCACGGCGACGTGCGCTGCGCCGGGCGCGTGCTGCTGCCGCAGGAGGCGTACGTCTTCACCGGCACCGTCCTGGAGAACCTGCGCTACCTGGCCCCGGACGCGCCGGTGCTGCGCGGGATCGCCGCGTTCGGTGCCTGGCCGCTGATCGACCGGCTCGGCGGGCTCGACGGCCGGATCGACCCGGCCACCCTCTCGGCCGGGGAGAAACAGCTGATCGCGCTGGTCCGGGCGTGGCTGTCACCGGAGCCGCTGGCCATTCTGGACGAGGCGACCTGTCACCTCGACCCGGCCGCCGAGGCCCGCGCGGAAGCCGCGTTCGCGGCGCGGCCGGGCGCGCTCGTGGTGATCGCGCACCGGCTGGCCTCCGCCGCGCGCGGCCGGCACGTGCTGCTCCTCGACGGCGCCGCCCCGGTGCTCAGCACGCACGCGGAGCTGCTGCGGACGTCTGGCGCCTACCGCGAGATGTCAGATCCAGCCCTTCTCCTTGGCCAGGTGGATCGCCTCGATCCGGTTGCGCGCGCCGGTCTTCGCGATGATCCGGGACAGGTGGTTGCGCACCGTTCCCGGTGACAGCGACAGCGTGCGCGCGATCTCCTTCACCGGTGTGCCGAGCGCGGCCACCTCCAGCACGTGCAACTCCCGATCGGTCAGCGGCGACGACGGCATCAGCGCGGCGACCAGCAGATCCGCGTCCACCACCGGCTCGCCCGCGGCCAGCCGGCGCACCGCGTCCACCACCCGCTCCGGTGACGCGGTCTGCGCCAGGAAACCGATCGTCGGCGGACCCGACGCGATGTGCGCGCCGACCCCGGGCCGGCGCGGGTCGACCAGCACCAGGATCTTGCTGTCCGGCAGCTCCGAGTGGGCGGCGCGGGCCGCGCCCGCCGGGTCCCGCCCCGGCCCGTTGAGCAGCTCCAGGTCGAGCACGGTCACGTCCGGCGCGTCGGACCGGACCGCCTCGATCGTGGCGTCCACCGCGTCACGCTCCGCTATCACGTCCATGTCCGGATGCGTGGACAGCACGTATCTCAGAGCGCCACGCAGCAGCCCCTGCGGCATCGCCAGCAGAATGCGCACCACACCGGGCCCCTTATCGACAGATCGACACAACCGGTTAACCACATGGCAATACCCGTCCACATTCAAGCACAGACGATCGGCTGGGAGCGCGCCCAAACGTGTAGGTAACTCGTTAGCGCAACTGTCGGATGGCCGTCGCCCGGCCGGGTCGTTTTTGTCGCGACCCGGCCGGTGAGCTGCGTCGATGCGTCAGATCCAGCCCGCCTCCTCGGCGAGACGGGCCGCTTCCAACCGATTTCTGCAGTTCAGTTTCCGCACCGCGGAAGATAGATAGTTCCGAATTGTTCCTTCGGACAGAAAAAGTTCGGACGCAATCGCGGCGCTCGGCATCCCGCGCGCCGCGCGACGCAGCACGTCCCGCTCGCGCGCGGACAGCGGATTGTGCATCGCCGCCAGCGTGGCCAGCGCGGTCCCCGGATGGATCATCCGTTCGCCGCGGCCGACCCGCCGGATCAGATCGACCAGCTCGGCCGGCGGCTGCTGCCGAGACGCGAACCCGCGCGCCCCAGCGGTCAGCGCGGCCCGCAACGCGTGCGGCGTGTGCCGCCCGGTCAGCGCCACCACCGCACACTCCGGCAGCTCCGCCACCAGCAGCCGCACCGTCCGCAGACCGTGCCGCCCCGGCCCGTCCAGATCCACCACGATCACGTCCGGCCGGATCTTGTGCGCCGCGGTCAGCACCTCACCGTCGTCCCCACCCACGGACGTCACCTCAAGCTCCGTGGACAACACCGCATGCAGGGACTCACGCAGCAGCACATGGTTCGAGAAAATCATCGTGCGAATCACGTCGTTCGCTCCCATCACGCCTCACCGGCGGCACGCGCCGGTTTCGGGAAGGTCCGTCAGGCGAGACCGGACACCGGCCGCGCACCTGCGGGCCGGAACCGGTGAGGAACGATCACCCGGGGGAGTCGGGAACCTCGATCACCCGCGAGTCGCGGTGCTGGTCGGCCGGGCGGGGCGCGATCTCGGCACGGATGCCGAGCACCGCCGGCCCGGGCGTGGCGTCGGCCTGCGGTGAGCCGGGCTGTTCACCACCGCGCACACCGTGCACCGGACCGGACGCCTCACCACCGGTTCGAGGCCCTGCCGGGCCTTCGTCACCACCAGGACCATCCGACGGTACGGTGCCGCCGCCCCCGGCCGCGGTGACGGGCGCACCGGGATCGCAGGTGGGGCGGGCGGTTGT
Source organism: Catenuloplanes indicus (assembly GCF_030813715.1). Taxonomy (NCBI): domain Bacteria; kingdom Bacillati; phylum Actinomycetota; class Actinomycetes; order Micromonosporales; family Micromonosporaceae; genus Catenuloplanes; species Catenuloplanes indicus. The sequence continues at coordinate 2,270,394 of NZ_JAUSUZ010000001.1, read as the reverse complement.
CCGCGCACCACCGGCCGGGTCCGGCCGGCGCGGTTGCGGCGGCCACCGCCGGTGGCCCGGTGCCGGTGGCCCGGCTACGGCCGGGTGGGGCGCCGCCGGCACGACGAGCCGCGGTGCCGCGCCGGCCCGGGGGTTCGCCCCGGGCAGCGTGGCGGCCTCCGCCGCACGCTGCACCGTGTGATCGGCGTGGGCGGCCTGAGCTGCAACGGCGACATGGGCTGCGTGAGCGGCCCGTGCGGCATGGACAGCCTGTGCGGTGTAGGCGGCTTGCGCCGCGTAGGCGGCGCGGGCGCCGTGTGCTGCTTGGACCGCGTGTGTGGCCTGGATTGCGTATGCGGTCCGCGTGACGACCACGACCGCGTCGATCACCGGCGCGACCACGGGTTGCCCGAGCATGGTTGCGGCCATCGCCGTGACCTCGCCGATTGCGGCGGCCGGTACCGGTTCCTGGGCTGCCGGTCCGGTCGCTGCCGTGACCGTGTCGGTCACGGGTGCGCCCGGCGTCCCGGCAGCCGGGCGCAACGGCGTCACCACGATGGACAGCACCGGCTCGACCGGCGCCCGGGCGGCTCCGACGACATCGACTGTCGTCGTGGTGACGAGCGACCTGACCGGTCCTGTGGCGGCGGGTGCGCTCGAGGCATTCTTCGTCGCGGCGACCAGCGACGCGGCCGGTACGGCGGCGGTCTCCACCGCCGCGTCGGCACCGGTGCCGGCCGGCGCCGGTGCGGCGGCCCCGCTCGTCGCCTCGATCGCGGCACCGGCCACGTTCTCCAGGTCCGTGATCACCTGAGAACCGCCTCCCGCAACCGCCTCACTCGCGAGGGGCGCTACTTCTGTGGCGGTCTCGGTCACAGCAACCGCCACGTTCGTGGTGGATGCGGTCACGTTCGCGGCGGTACCGGCCACGTTCGTGGTGGATGCGGCCGCGTCCGGGACCGTCTCCACCACATCCACAATCGGCGCGGCAGCCTCCGCGACCGGCGCAGCCGATCCCGAGACCGGCGCGGTCATCTCCTTGACCGGCGCGACCGCTTCCATGGACGGTGCGGCGGCCTCTGTGACCGTCCCGGCCACGGCTCGGGCCGGTTCTGCGGCGGCTCGTGCCGGCGCGGTCGTCGTCCGGCTCTCGATCGGTGCCGGCTTCGCTGCCGTCTCACCGCCACCGCCCGGCGGGTCCTCGGCGTCCTCGCCGTCCGCAGTCGTCGTGGGCGCGTCGGCCGCGGCTTCCACGAGGGTCGTCACCCCCGCCGCGGCATCACTCACCGTGAGCGGCAGTGCGGTGTCGGAGCCGGGTGCGGCGTGGGCGGGGGAGGGGGAGAGGAGGAGGAAGAAGAGCCAGCCGGCGGCCGGGCCGAGGGTGAGGATGGCGAGTCTGAGCAGCAGGCGACGGATCGCCTGGTGTGTAAGCCGGCTTGTGCCGATCATCCCTCTCCCGTAGGAATCGATACCGCTCAGCCGAACCTAGCAGTGACTCCACATGATCGCAGCGTGACCGCGACGTGCCTGGCAGGGCGCATGATCGACGAGACCCGGCGGCGGGAGGGAGGCTGGTACGGCGCGGCCGGCGGGCAGCAGTCGCGACCACGGCTACTCACCGTGGCTCTCGCGGATCGCACGGACGACACGGCCGGGGTGTGGCAGCGAACGTACCGGCGAAGTCTCGGCGCGCGGTGTTTCAAAGCCGGCCGGCGTCGCACCCGGCCCCGGCCGCGGCCCCCGCGGCGTCCACCGGCCGGAGGTGCCGCGTAGCCGGTTACACCGACGCCAGCGTGGGCGGGCCGGTCGGCGTGGAGGAGACGTCGTCCAGTGCGGCCCGCAGCCGGGTCACGAACGGGCCGGCGTGGTCGCGCTCGGGCATCGCCTCCGAGCGCCGTCGGCACGGTGAGCTTTTTGGCGAGTGCGGCCAGTGCTCTGATCTCGGAATGGTCTCCAGTACCTGCCACGGGTCGCCGTCGTCCGATGCGGTTACGGTGTGCAGCTCGGCGGCTGACCGATTCGAAAGCTGATGGTCATGGAGCTGGGTCGGGGCGCGCAGGATCGCACCCGCCACGACCAGGCCGAAGAGCCGGGCGCTGGTGTGCGGGATCCCTTCCATTCCGGTCCCCAGGAAGAGACGCAGGTGGGAAGGGTTTGCGTACAGATCTGCGGTTCTCCCGTTAGTGGCGAGAGTGGTCTTGAAGCGCTGTGCCAGCCGTGCGTCCGCCTGAGCCGCGATCGCCACGATCTCCTCCGTGGACAATGGCTGCAGACTGACCTCGGTCGCAGGCTCTCGCATCGGAAGCTGCTGGTCCCGGGTGCGGCAGCTCACCACCACTCTCGCCGCGCCCGCATCGCAGAGCTGTGTGATCACGTCGCGCCATTGCGACAACCAGTCACGTAGCGGAGCACTCCGAACGTTGCCCTCGTCAAGCCCGTCGAGCAGCACCACGCCACCGTCCGTGAGGAATGTACGAAGGTCGCACCAGCCGGGATCAACTGCGGCGGTCCACTGCCGAGACAGCCAGTCGATAGAGATGTCTGGGTTGAGCGGCTGCCGAGCGAGGGACACGTAAAACGAATCGGGTCGTTCCGGTCCGCCGTCCGGCGGCCGGACCGAACGCAAGGCCGACTGTGCGTCGAAATATCGCAGTAGCCGGGTCTTCCCGGTTCCGGGATCGCCGAATAGCATCACCAGCCGACGAGTACGAAGATCCGCCGATATGTTCTCCAGCGACAGTCGCGGCTGCGGGTTGCTCGACGGCTTGTCTGAGCGGGTCAGACGCAAGTTGATGAACGGCTGGCTTTGTGCGTCAGCCGACCACCGCGCCAACCGGGACAGGTTGTACTCGCTACGGTTGCGGGCCGGCGCAGAATGCAACAGTTCTCGGAGTAGCCGGTGAGTGACCGCGACGATCCGGGGCACCTCCGGCATCCGCAATTGCTCGATCAAGTCGTGTGTGCCGGCGGCCAGCGGAATGTCGGGTAGCGGTGTGTCCGTCGGCAGAAGAGCCGGTATCCCGCTGGAGAGCAGGTCCGGTGGCCGGATGAGATCGACCAATGTGTCGGCCACCTGCGGCAGTTCAGAGTATCGGCCGCCCCAGTAGAGCGTCGCATCCCGTGGCCAGGGTGGCTGGTCACCCGCGCTCGGCCGGTACCGGTCGACCGCAACGGTGATCCTCGCCCGGTTCGCCAGCCGGACGAGTGTTGCCAGTTCGTTGAGGTCGAAGTGCCGCTTCTGCGTCAGGACGACCAGACAGTCGATCGGCGGCCCGCAGTCCTCGGTGACAGTGATTGCGTACTCGCCGGACTCCCGCAGATCTGACCGGAGCTGTTCGGCGGCTGGAAAACGATTGCTCCAGACACCGAACGAAACCCGTGTGCTCCCTGCCACCGGCTCCTCCAGCACGGATTGTGGTGTCTCTACAGTAACTCGACCGTCGCTAACGGTAGTGCTATGTGGAGGGTATCCGCCGATGAGTCATTCGGGAGCGACCCCGCCCGGCCGGGGGGATTCCGGGCGGAGGCCGGCCGCGACCGCGAACGGCCAGAGCGCCTGGGCTGCCGCGGCGACGCGTTCGGCGAGGCCGAGTGGGCCGCCGGTGTGCAGCGTGACGCCGAACCACGCGACGAGGGAGAGCAGCACCGTACCGGCGATGACGGTGGCCGGTCTGCGCAGCAACGTGGTGCGGGAGCCGCCGGTGAACGGCCACACCGCGAGGGCCGTGAACGCGACCGTCGCCGCCGTGGTGTGCGCGGCCGAACCGCCGTCGCCGGCCGGTAGCGGGAACGCGGCCACCAGGGCGGTGGCGGCGCCGCCCACGGCGATCAGCAGGCGGCCGGCGCGGGAGACCTCGGTCAGCCCGTACGCGGTGACCAGGTGGGCGAGGCCGACGCCGATCAGCGCGGCGGTCATGATCTGCCGGTCGGCCGCGTCGAGTGCGGCCAGGTCGCTGATCGCGTCGCGGAGCGGGTCGAAGCCGGCCGGCTGGCGGGACTCGGCGAGCAGCCAGCCGCCGATCAGCAGCGCGGGCGCGGCGGCGGAGGAGACGAGCGCGGACGTTCTCATGAGCTGACATCTTCCCCGGCGGACCGGGGCGGCACCGGTGGAACGGTGCCGCCCCGGTGAGACGATGCGCGTCAGGCGACCGTGCAGGCCGCGCCGTTGAGCGTGAACGACGCGGGTTTCGCGGCGCTGCCGGTGTGGGTGGCCTGGAAGCCGAACGTCTGGGTGGCCCCGGCGGCGAGCGTCCCGTTCCAGGAGACGTTCCGGGCGGTGAGCGCGCCGGTCGCCGGGCTGATCGTGGCGTTCCAGGAGTTCGTCACGGTCTGGCCGGTGGGCAGCGTGAACGCGAGCGTCCAGCCGTCGACCGTGGCCGTGCCGGTGTTCTTGATCGACACCGATGCGGTGAGCCCGTTGTTCCACGAGTTGACCGCGTAGGTGACCTGGCAGGGGCCGGCGGGAGCCGGCGTGGTCGGCCCCGGCGTGGTCGGGCCCGGCGTGGTCGGGGTGGGTGACGCCGGGGTCGTGGTGTCCAGGCCCATGAAGTGGATCGCGGCGGCCGCGTTCACCGGCAGGTTGTGCGACACCCCGCTCATGCTGATCGCCTCGACCGGCGCCCGGTCGCCCGTACCCCCGTAGCGCGTGCGCGTGTACCCGGACTGCGGCGTGTCCGTGTACGCGGGCGTCTGCGACACGCCGAGCACGTTCGTCCACTGCTTGATCTGCTCGCCGAAGTTCGGGTAGCGCAGCACCTCGTCGTTCGTGCCGTGCCACGTCTGCATGCGCGGCCGGGGCCCGGTATAGCCCGGGTACGCGTTGCGCGCCAGGTCACCCCACTGCTGCGGGGTCTTGGTGATCAGCCCGTTGGCGCAGTCGCTGTTCCACTCCGACCCGTTCGTGGTGGCGAAGCAGCCGAACGGCACGCCGGAGAACGCGGCACCGGCAGTGAAGACATCCGGGTACACGCCGAGCAGGACGTTCGTCATCATCGCGCCGCTGGACACGCCGGTCACCGCGATCTTCGCGGCGTCCACGGGGTAGCGGGCCCGGACATAGTCGATCATCGACTTGATGCCGACCGGGTCGCTGCCGCCGCCGCGGGTCAGCGCCTGCGGCGACGCGACGTCGAAGCACTGGCTCGACCGGGTCACCGACGGGTAGATCACGATGTAGCCGTGGCGCTCGGCGAGCTCGTCGAACTGACTGCCGTTGAAGAACGCGGGCCCGGTGCCGGTGCAGTAGTGCACCGCGACCAGCAGGCCCGGCCGTGCGGCCAGGTTGTCGGGCACGTACACGTACATCCGTAGATTGCTGGGGTTCGTTCCGAAAGACGTGATCTCGGTGAGCGAGGCCGCCGACGCGGGCGAGGCCAGGCCGACCGCGGCCAGCAGCGCGACCAGCGCGACGGCCAGGACGTGGCGAATTCTCATCGGTGGGGTTCCTTCTCGGTCGAGGACATGGCGAAGCGCGCGGCGAGGGGCTGCCCGGCGCCCGCCGCTCCCGGCTCATGAACATCGACAAGTATCTACATATGGCGGCGGAAAGCCAAGCCGTCATGCTGTGCCGGGTTGCCATAGTGTGTGACACACACTATCGTTGGTGGCATGACAATGGATCCGACGCTCGCGAGCCACTTGCAGGAGCTGCGCCGTGGCACGGTCGTCGTCGCGAGCCTCACCGTTCTGCGCACGCCGGGTTACGGATATTCGCTGCTGGAGACGCTGGCCGCGGCCGGCTTCGAGGTGGAGGCGAACACGCTCTATCCACTGCTGCGCCGCCTGGAGGCGCAGGGCCTGCTGACCAGCGCGTGGAACACGGACGAGGCCCGGCCGCGCAAGTTCTACACGACCACTCCGCAGGGCAACGCGGTCGCCGAGGCGCTGCGCACCGAGTGGTCCCGCCTCGACACCGCCATCAACGACCTCTAGAAGGAGCCGGGCATGACCACCCTCATCGATCGTTACGTGAGCACCGCGCTGCGCCGCATCCCGGAGGGTCAGCGCGCCGACATCGACCGTGAGCTGCGTGCCTCCATCGAGGACGCGGTGGAGGCACGCGTCGACGCGGGCCAGGAACGCGACGCCGCCACCCGAGGGGCGCTGATAGAGCTCGGCGACCCCGACCGGCTCGCCGACCGATACAGCGGCCGGCGGAACTACCTGATCGGCCCGGAGATCTACCCCGCCTGGCGCCGCACGATGATCGCGCTCTACACCGTGGTGCTCCCGATCGTCGTGGCCGTCACCACGGTGGTGCAGCTGATCGACGACCCCGCGATCGGCCGGGTCATCGGCGGCCTCGTCACCTCGGTGATCACGGTGGGTGCGCACCTGGGCTTCTGGGCCACGGCCACGTTCGCGCTGCTGGAACGGCTCGGCCTGACCGACCGGGTGCTGCGCCGGCCGTGGACGCTGGACGACCTCCCGGAGTACGAGTCCGGCCGCCTGGCGCACACCCAGCTCGTGCCGAACGTGGTCTGGCCGGTGCTGCTCATCGCCGGTCTGGTGCTGCAGCAGTTCACGTTCACCGACGTGCCGGTGCTGAACCCGGCCAACTGGTCGTCCTGGTGGCCGTACCTCATCGTGGTCCTGATCCTGGAGATCGCCTGGGCGATCCAGGTCTTCCGCGCCGGCGCCTACACCCGGGCGGCCGCGGCCGCGAACGCCGTGCTCGCGCTGCTCACCGCCGTGCCGGTGATCTGGCTGGCGGCGCAGGACCGGATCTTCAACCCGGAGTTCCCCGGCCTCGCGCCCGGCAGCGACGCGCTCTACATCGCCACCATGGTGGTGATCGCGACGTTCGCGATCGCCACGGTGTGGGACATCGTGGAGATCACGGTCCGTGCCGAGCGCACCCGCCGCGGCCTCACCACCCAGGTGCCCGGCACCCGCGGCGTGCTCTGAGCCCGTTGTTACGGTGCAACCCATGCGTCTTTCGGTCGGGTGCGCGATGTGGACCCTCAAGCCCTGGCAGGGCCGGTTCCTGCCGCACCCGTCCACCGCGGGCGAGCGGCTGCGCGCCTATGCCGGGTGGTGCGACGCGGTCGAGGGAAACACCACGTTCTACGCCACGCCCGCACGGGAGACGACCGAGGTGTGGGCCGCGGAGACGCCCGAGTCGTTCCGGTTCGTGCTCAAACTCCCGAAGCCGGTCACCCACGAACACCGCCTCTCCGCCGCCGCGTTCGCACCGCTGGCACAGTTCCTCACCGCGATCGAGCCGCTCGGCCCGCGCGTCCACGCACTCTGGATCCAGCTGCCCGGCTCGTTCACCCCCGCGGACGTACCCGCGCTGTCGTCCTTCCTGCGCCGACTGCCGACCGCGTACCGGTACGCGGTCGAGGTGCGCCACCAGGCCTTCTTCGATGATCCCGCGCCACTGGAGGCGGCGCTGGCACCGTTCGGCGTCGAGTGGGTCCCGTTCGACACCACCGCGTTCTTCGCGAAACGTCCGACCAGCGACGCCGAGCGCGAGGCGTGGACCAGGAAACCGCGCATGCCGCTGCGGACCACCGCGCTGACCGGCCACCCGATCGTGCGCTACCTCGGCCGCGACAAGCCGGGCGAGACGGCCGAGGGCTGGCAGCGCTGGGTCGAGGCCACCGTGACGTGGCTGCGCGAGGGCCGCTCACCCACGGTCTTCATCCATACCCCGGACAACGCGGACGCACCGGAACTGGCCCGCCGCTTCCACGATGAGGTCCGCGCACGCGTACCGGACCTGATCCCCCTGCCGGCGCCGGAACCGGTGGGCCCGCCGACGCTGTTCTGAAGACCATTTCATTCGTCTGCCCGCTTCCGGCGGGGTTACGTTCCGCATGCTCCCGCGGGCGCCGGTCGGCCGCGGGCGGCCTCCCTGTCAGTCGCGTGGGCGGTCACCACACCACCGAACCGGGCACTCGCGCAGCTACGACGTCCGGCGTGTGGTTTCTGCGAGGCGGCCAGGGACCGGACGCTGCGGACGCGATCCTTCCGGCGTCCGGTTTCCGCGAAGCGGCTGGGGGCCGGGGCGCTGCGGGCCCGCGACCTGCGGCGTGTTGTGTCTTGAGAGTGATCGGGGCCGCGGGGGATCGCAGTTTCGCCTGCGGCTTCAGGGCCCGCGGGCCACAGGTCTCCGCCGCACGGGTCCGCCGTCCGGCGGGCCAGGCCCCTTCCAGTCCGCATTGCTGTTTCCGGCCCCGCGAAACAGCGCTGAGGTCTGACAGGATCTCCGGTCTCGATGCCTGGAAGATCATGTCCGCATGTTGGATGCCGAAGCGCCGCGCCGGGCATTCGGGGTCGCGGTGGCGGGCGTGATCGGCTGCTGACGTCGCGTAAATGGTGAAATATCGGACGCGGAGCGCCCAGGCGCGCGGTCCGCCGAGCGAGATCGGCCACCGAGAGCTCGGTCATCTCTCGTGCGCTCCACGCTGTGGCAGTCGCCGTGTGCCGGCACGCCCGGTCGCGTGCCGGCGGACCGGCGGCGGTCAGCCGCCGGTGCCGGGTGCGTGCATGTGGTGTGCGGTGGGCTGGGCGGTGGCGGTCAGGCCAGGTCGTCGACGGCGAGGAGGGCGGACATGCCGAGGAAGGTGACGCCGGTGCCGAGGGCGACGCGGCGCTGCGTGCGGGCCGGGATGCCGGTGGCACCGATGCGGCGGCCGGCGGCGATGTAGAGGAGGCCGACCAGCAGTTCGATCAGCAGGTATGCGGCGCCGAGCAGCGCAATGTTGAGATCGGCGCCGGGGGCGGTGGTGTCGGTGAACTGGGGGAGCAGCGCGGCGAAGAGCAGCAGGGCCTTCGGGTTGCTGATCGCGACCGCGAACTCGTGCGCGACGATCGGCCAGGTGCCGTGCTGGGTGGTCGCCTCGGCGTGCTGCGCCTCGGCGCGCATCGCGCCGTGCAGGCTGGTGATGCCGAGCCAGGCGAGGTAGATCACGCCGACCCATTTGATCACTTCTAGTGCGGTCGCGGACGCGGCCAGGATCGCGCCGAGGCCGGCCACGACCAGGCCGATCAGCACGACGAACGCGGCGAGCCGGCCGCCCACGCCGGCCAGTGCGCGGAGCGGGCCGTGGCGGACCGCGTTGCTGAGGCCGAGCAGCTGGTTCGCGCCGGGGATCAGCGAAACGAGCAGTGCGGCGGGGATGAAGCCGACCCAGTCGATCATCAGACCAGCGTGCGCCGCCCGCCGCCCGGCCGCCAGCTCACCCGGTGTTCATCCGATTATCGACAATGTCGGCGCGCAGCGGGGCCGGCGCGGCCGCGATGAACGCGCGCTGGTGTGCCGTGAGCCGGGCCAGGCCGGCCCCGGCGAAGCACCCGGCCAGGTCCGGATCGTTCACGACCCGCCGGTAGAACTCGTCGACGGCGGCACCTACCGCGGCTTCGCCGCCGATGGACTCGTACAGTGTCATGTTCGTCGATGGTTCATGGGTGCGCGCCGTCGGGCAAGGGGCGAGACAGGACCTAGTCGTAGTGCCGGTGCAGGACGGCGCGGCGGCCCTCCGGGTCGAGGCGGCCGATGATCGCCTCGGCGATGTCGTGGAGCTGGGACATCTGCTCCGGCGTGAGCGCGTCGATCACGTTCCGGCGCACGGTCTCGACGTGGCCGGGCGCGGCCTCGCGCACCTTCGCCCAGCCGGCGTCCGTGAGGCGCGCGTTGGTCGCCCGCTTGTCGTGCGGGCACGGGAAGCGCTCGACCAGGCCACGCGACTCCAGACGCTGCACCACGTGCGAGAGCCGGGCCAGCGTGGCGGCGGTGAGTTCGGCCAGCGCGGTCATCCGCAGCGTGCGCTTGTCGGCCTCGGAGAGCATCGCGAGCACGTAGTAGTCGAAGTGGGTGAGCTGCGAGTCGCGCCGCAGCTGTGAGTCGAGGACGCCGGGCAGCAGCTCGATCACGGCGAGCAGCCGCACCCAGGTCGACAGCTGTTCGCGGGTGAGCCAGCGGGTGTCCATACGCACAATTGTGCCACGCATGGTTGTAGCGACAACTTGAATGTGCAATGGTTGTAGCAACAACCAAGCACGTCGAGGGAGAGCGTCATGGCACACGTCAGCATCATCGGCAGCGGTAACATGGGTCAGGCCGTCTCGGGACTCGCGGCCAAGGGCGGCAACTCGGTCGAGCTGTTCAACAGCTCGGACGCGGGCAAGGCGGTCACCGGTGACATCGTGGTGCTGGCCGTGCCGTACGCGGCGGTCGCCGGCATCGTCGAGGCCCGCCGCGCCGAGCTGGCCGGCAAGATCGTGGTCGACCTGACCAACCCGGTCAACTTCGAGACGTTCGACGGCCTGGTCACGCCGGCCGACGGTTCCGCCGCCGCCGAGATCGCGGCCGCGCTGCCGGATTCGCACGTGGTCAAGGCCTTCAACACCAACTTCGGCGGTACGTTGGTGTCCGGCTCGGTCGGCGGCGTCGCGACCACCACCGTGCTGATCGCCGGCGACGACGCGGACGCGAAGTCCGCGGTCTCCGCGCTCGTGCAGGGCGGCGGCCTCACGGCGATCGACGCGGGCAGCCTGAAGCGCGCCCGGGAGCTTGAGGCGCTCGCCTTCCTGCAGATCACGCTGGCCGCCGGCGAGAAGATCACCTGGGCCGGCGGCTTCGCCGTCACCAACTGAGCACTCACTCCGCCGCCTGACCACTCGGGCGGGTGGTTGACCACTCAGTCCGGCAGAACCGGTTCGCGACTCAGCCGCGGCGCCGCCGGAAAGCCACCCGGCCGCATCAGCGACCGCGCCGGTTGCGCCACGCCCGCCCCGCACGGGCGGGCGTGGCGCCGGCTGGGCGATCAGCGTGGCGTCGGCGTGCCGGCCGGCCGCCGGCCATGCCGGTCACCGGGTGGCACCGCGTTCCTTGCCGACCGTGTGTTCCCGGCGCTGCGGTTTCTCTCACGAACGGCGCTTGGCCGCCGATCGGGACGTCGATGAGCGACGGCGTCGTCTATGACAGCGTGCGCACGAGCATCGTTCGGGAGACCGGCGAGCCGGGCGTGCTGATCAAGACGTCGCGCGGGGCGCACGCGGCGCGGCGGATCGCGCACGAGCGCGCGGTTCTCGCTCGGCTGGCCGGGCTGCCAGGGGTGCAGCAGGCCGCGGCGGTGGACGGGCGCGAGGATCGGCTGGCGCTGGTCGCCTATGACGCGCCCACGCTCGCGGACAGTGTCGCGCACCGGCCGATGGATGCGCAGGAGCTGCTCCACTTCGCGGTCGAGCTGGCCGAGGCGGTGGCTGCGGTGCACGCGCGCGGCGTGGTGCACAAGGACATCAACCCGGCGAACATCCTGGCCGCCGGTGAACCGCGGCGGCCGATCCTGATCGATTTCGGGCTGGCCACCACGGTCGCGGAGGGGCGGCCGGAGTTCACCCACCACTCGGAGATCGAGGGCACGCTGCCGTACCTGGCGCCGGAGCAGACCGGGCGCACCGGCTGGCCGGTCGATCAGCGCGCGGATCTGTACGCGCTCGGCGCCACGCTCTACGAACTGGCCTCCGGCACGCCGCCGTTCGGGCGGGACGGTGACCCCCTCGACCTGATCCGGCAGCACCTCGCGGCCGTACCGGCACGGCTGACCGGGGCTTCGGCGCAGTTCGCCGCGATCGTGGCGCGTCTGCTGGAGAAGGAACCGGGCCGCCGCTACCAGAGCGCCGAAGGGCTGCTGCACGACCTGCGCCGGCTGGCCGCGGAGCCGGATGCGCAGTTCCCGTGCGGCGCGCACGACTTCCCGGCACGCCTGGTTCCCCCGGCGCGTCTGGTCGGCCGGGACGAGGAGCTGGAGACGCTGCGCCGGACGTTCCGGGACGCGGTCGCCGGCCGTACCCGCTGCCTGCTGGTCGGTGGGTCGGCGGGGGTCGGTAAGAGCAGCCTGATCGATCAGTTGCGGCCCACGGTGACCGGCGCCGGTGGCTGGTTCGTCTCGGCCACGTTCGACGCGCTCCGGCGCGGTGCGGACGCCAGCCCGGTGCGTCTCGCGGTCGCCACCATCGCCCGCCTGCTGCTCGCCGAGCCGGAGGAGGAGCTGATCGAGGCGCGCTGGCGGCTGCGCGACGCGCTCGGCATCGAGGCCGCGCTGCTGGCCGAGATCGTGCCGGACTTCCGGACCGTGCTCGGCATCCCGGCCGGTGACGGTCCCGGCCGCCCGCCACCGGCCGGAACGAGCGCCGACCCGGTGGACCCGCGCACCGCGACCGCCCGGCTCGCCCGCGTCGGCCTCAAGCTGCTGCAGGTGGTGGCGCGCCCGGACCGGCCGGTGGTGCTGGTGCTGGACGACGTCCAGTGGGCCGGCCCGGCGGCGCTGAGCCTGATCGACGAGGTGGCCGGCGCGGACGATGTGACCGGCCTGCTGCTGGTCGGCACGTACCGGGACGCGGAGCTGGACGCGGCCCATCCGCTCACCGCGCTGCTGGACCGATGGGCCGGGATGCCCGACCCGCCGGTCCGGATGGCGCTGACGAATCTCGGCGACGCGGACGTGGGTGACCTGCTGGCCGAGCTGCTCCGGCTGCCGGCCGAGGACGCCGCCGGGCTCGCGGCCGCGGTCGCGGCGCGCACCGGCGGCAACCCGTTCGACACGGTGGTGCTGGTCAACGCGCTGCGCCGGGAGGGCGTGCTCACGCCCGGCCCGGACGGCTGGCGCTGGGATCCGGACGCGCTGCGCCGGCACATCGGCGACGGCGACGTGATCGGCCTGCTCGCCGCGCGGATCGCGGCGCTGCCCGCGGACGCCGCGGAGCTGGTCGCGGATCTGGCCTGCCTCGGCGGTCACCTGTCCGGCGCGGTGCTGGCCGCGCTGTGCGACGGCACGCCGGAGACCGTGCTCGGGCCGGCGCTGACCGACGGGCTGCTGGTCGCGGAGGGCGTGGACGGCGTGCGGTTCCGGCACGACCGGGTGCGGCAGGCCGCGTACACGGCGCGGGAACCGGCGGAACGCGCGGCCCGGCACCTGCGGCTGGCCCGGCGGCTCGCGGAGCGGCCCCGGTGCGGCGGGCTGGCGGCGGAGCAGTACCGGCTGGCCGCGGCGGAGGTGACGGATCCGGCGGAGCGGCGGCGCGCGGTCGGGCTGCTGGTCGCGGCGGCTGCGGAGGCCCGGCTGGTCTCGAACTTCGCGGCGACCGAGAACCTGCTGTCGGCCGCGGCTGCGCTGATGCCGGCCGGTGACGACGAGCTTCGGCTCGCGGTCGACGTGGAACGGCACGCCGCGCTGGTCGGGCTGGCCCGGCTGGACGAGGCGGACGTCGCCTACCGCGCGGTGGCGGCCGCGGCCGCGCCGCTGCGGCTGGCACCGGCCGCGACGTTGCAGGCCGGCAGCCTGCTGATGCGCGGCCGCGCGGAGGAGGGCTGCGCGCTGGGCCTGGGGGTGCTGGCCGCGCTCGGCCATCCGGTGCCGGACGGTGAGTCGATGGCGGCCGCGGTGCACGAGGCCGTCGACCTGGTGTCCGCGTGGGCGTCCACACCGGACGGACTGCCGGAGAACACCGATCCGGGCGCGGCCGCGGCCGGCATGCTGATCAATCAGTTGCTGCTCTGCGCGTACATGGGCCGGCCGGCCGTCGTACCGTGGCTGGTCTCGGAGGCGGTCCGGCTGCGCGTGCGGGGTGGGCCGTGCCGGGAGCTGATCGGGCCGGCCGCGCACGTCATGTTCCTCACCGTGCTCACCCGCGACGACTACCGCACCGGCTATCTGGCCGCGCTCGAGGTCCTGGCGGAGAGCGAGATCCGGGGGTACGAACCGGCGACGTCGCAGGCCCGCTACCTGTGCGCGATGTCCGCGCTGCCGTGGTTCGAGCCGCTCGAGGAGGTGCTCCGCCAGCTCCGCCGGGCCCGCGAGGGCCTGCTGCGCGCCGGTGACCAGGCCAGCGCGTGCATTACGTACTGGGTGAGCGTGCCGGTGCTGATGGACTGCGGCGCCACGCTCGACGACCTGTCCGCGGAGATCGACCAGGGACTCGCGCTGGCCGCCCGGACCGGCAACGACCTGATCGGCGGCGGTCTGGCCTGCTGGCGGCGGATGGTGCGCACGCTGCGCGGCACCGCCACCGCCGGCTTCGCCAGGGACGACTACCTGGCCCGGGTACGGGACGTGCCGATCGCGGCCGCGCACCTGATCTTCACGGAGGCGCTGGCCGCGGTGATTCTCGGAGACGACGACGCGGTGGACCGGGCCACGTCGGCCGGGGACGCGATGCACGTCGGTGTCGCCACGCCGCTGAGCCTGACCGGCTGCTTCCTGCGCTGCCTCGCGCTCACCACCCGGCTGCGGCGCCCGGGCACGCGGTACGACGCCGGCCTGCTGGACGAGCTGGACCGGCACCGGTTCTGGCTGGCCGCGCGCGCCGCGCAGGGCCCGGCGAACATCGCCCACCTGCACCTGTGCGTGGAGGCGGAACGCGCGGCCGTGGACGGCGACTTCGACAGCGCGATCCGCCTCTACGACGAGGCGCTGCAGCTGGCCGGGACGCGGCGCCCGTGGCACCGCGCGCTGATCGCGGAGCGGGCCGGCCGCTACCACCTGGCCGAGGGTCTGCGCTTCGCCGGCGAGCGCCTGATCAAGGATGCGTTCCACTGGTACGCCGAGTGGGGCGCGACCGGCACGTGCACGCGGCTGACCGCGGAGTTCCCGTTTCTGCGCCGCGCCGCGCGCACGGTCACCGGCGGCAGCGCCACGATCACCTCGGACGCGGTCGACCTGCTCGCGGTGCTGCGCGCGTCCCAGGCGCTCAGCTCCACCACCCGGGTCGGCAAGCTGCAGGAACAGGTCGCGGAGGTGCTGGCCGCGCTGACCGGGGCGACCGGCGTCCGGCTGGTGCTGCGCGACGTGGAGACCGGCGGCTGGTTCGTGCTCGACGCGGACGAGGACGTCATCCCGCTCGCCGACGCGGCCGGGCGGCTGCCGCTGACCGCGATCCGGTACGCCGAGCGCACCGGCGTTCCGCTGCTGATCGGCGACACCGCGGACGACGACCGGTTCCGCGGCGACGTGTACCTGCGGTCCCTACCCGGATGCTCGCTCTTGATCGTGCCGATCCTCAGCCGCGGCGAGCCGCGCGGCCTGCTCGTGCTGGAGAGCCGGCACGGCCGCGACGCGTTCGCGGTCACCGGCATCGACGCGGTGCAGCTGATCGCCGGTCAGCTCTCCGTGTCGCTGGACAACGCGCTGCTCTACGCGAGCCTGGAACGCAAGGTGGCGGAGCGAACCGAGGCGCTGCGCGCCGCCAACGAGCAGCTGGAACTGCTCGCCGTCACCGACCCGCTGACCGGCCTGGCCAACCGCCGCCGCCTCGCCGAGGTGCTGGAGGAGTCCTGGCGCCGCGCGGTCCGGCCCGGGCTGTCGCTGGCCGTGGCGCTGATCGACATCGACCGCTTCAAGCTGTACAACGACTACTACGGCCACCCGGCCGGTGACGAGTGCCTGCGCTCGGTGGCCCGCACGCTGGTCCGCGCGGTACGGGACACGGACACGGTGGCGCGCTTCGGCGGCGAGGAGTTCGCCGCGGTGCTGCCCGGCGCCGACCTGGAGACGGCGGTCGCGGTCGCGGAGCGCATGCGCGCCGCGGTCGAGGCCCTCCGCCACCGCCACGAGCTCTCCGACCACGACGTGGTCACGGTCAGCATCGGCGTGGCCGCGGTCGTCCCGGACCGGATCGGCCGCCACGATTCCCTGGTGAAGCTGGCCGACGAGTCGCTCTACGCCGCCAAGGCCGCCGGCCGCAACCAGGTCGTGGCGCACGAGTAGCGCCGCGCTAGCGCGTCCGGCGCGCGTCGACCTCGATCTCCAGCTTCATCCGGGGGTCGGCGAGGCCACAGACCAGCATGGTCGCGGCCGGGCGGGCGCCGGCGAAGTAGCGGCGGAAGACCGGCCAGCACGGCGCGAAGTCGGCGCGGTCGGTGAGGTAGTAGCGGACGCGCACCACGTCGGCGGCGGTGCAGCCGGCCTCGGCGAGCGCGGCGGTGATGTTGCGGAGGGATTGCTCGGCCTGTGCGGCAACGTCGTCCGCGATCGTCATGGTGGTGTAGTCGAAGCCGGTGGTGCCGGAGACGTAGACGTGGTCACCGTGCACGACCGCGCGGGCGTAGCCGATCTGCTCCTCGAACGTGGATCCGCTGAGAATGGTGCGTCGCTCTGCCATCGGGGAAGGGTATGACGGATGCGATGGAGATTCGACGGGTGGATCGCGGGCCTGGGCACCACCTCCGGTACGCGGATCGTGCTCGGGCACTGGCCCCGTTCGCCGCTCGGCCCGTTCTCGGACGTGATGGCCGAGCGGCCGGACGGCCACCGGCTGCTGCTCGCCCCGTCCGGTGAGGTGGCCGCCTTCGTCGGCGCGACCTACCGGTTCGACGAGGTGCGGACGGTACCGGTGCGGGTGACCACCGGCGTGGAGTGGCGGGTCGACGCCGGACCGCTGCGGCTGTCCTTCCGGCCCGGCCGGCGCGGCCCACTGGGACTGCTGCTGCGCCTGGTGCCGCCACCGCTGGCCCGGACGCCCGCCTGGATCGCCGCGATCGACCACCCGGCGCGGCTGGTGCTGCCCGGCGTCCGCACCCGCGGCTCGGCCGGCAACGGCCGCCGGGAATGGTACGGCGCACAGGACCTGCGCCCGATCACGAGGGCGCGGGCGACCTGGGCCGGCACGGATCTCGGCGGCCTCGCGGACGTGACGCCGCCGGTGCGGTTCGGGTTCGGGTCGGTGCCGTCCCGGCCGGCGCTGGTGCGGGTGACCACGACGGTGTCGGCCGGCGCCGGACCGGTGCCCGCCTGAACCGGGGCCCGCAGCCTCGGCCGTCGGTGCCGTCGCCGCCGTGGAGGGGGCGCAGCGCGCGACGGGAGGGCGTCCGTCGTCTCGCGAGCGAGAAATACCGTGAAGCGGGCCGGGGCAGCTGGCAGGATCGCAGTCGATGCCAACCGAACTGCGCCCCAGCTACCCGGTCCGCACCGAACGGCTGCTCCTCCGGCCGCTCACCCTGGCGGACACCGACGCGCTCGTCGCGTACCGCAGCATTCCCGATCTCTGTCGTTTCGTCCCGTTCCAACCGCAGAACCGGGACGACATCCAGGCCCGCATCAAGGGCGTCTTCGCGAACCACGCGCTGACCGACGAGGGGCAGAACCTCACGCTCGGCGTGCAGCTGGTCACGACCGGCGAGCTGATCGGGGACGTGATCCTCTTCTATCACAGTCGGCTGCACGCGGGCGGCGAGGTCGGCTGGATGCTCAACCCGGCCTACGGCGGCCACGGGTACGCGACCGAGGCGGCCCGCGCGATGCTCCGGCTCGGCTTCGAGGAGCTGGGCCTGCGCCGGATCACCGCGCGGATCGACGAGCGCAACGTCGCCTCCGCCCGGCTGGCACGCCGCCTGGGCATGCGTCAGGAGGCGCGCCTGGTGGAGAACGAGTTCTTCAAGGGCGAGTGGACCACGGAGCTGGACTTCGCGATGCTCGCCACCGAATGGTTCGCCTCGCACGCCGGGGACCGCGCTACAGGGTGAGCTTCCAGCCCTCCAGCGTGCCCGGCTCGTTGCCCCAGATGTCGTCCGACACCTGCAGCGTCCATGTGCCGTTCGCCGGCTTGCCGGTCAGGCGCGCGATGTGCGTGCGGAACGAGTCCGGCGAGTAGTACGCCTGGTTGATCTGCAGGTCGATCCGCTCACCGTCCGGCGCGACCAGGTAGACGGCGAGGTCCCGCTCCTGCGGGTGCCGGATGCGCACCTCCACGTAGCTGCTGTTCGACGGGGTCCGGTCGCAGCCGGTGACCGTGATCGGGCTCCGTGCCGTCTCCATGTCCGCGAACGTGTGATCCGTGGTGGAGACGCCACCGCAGACCGGCACCGGCAGGTCCTCGCCGGCCAGGTTGAGCACCCAGGAGTCGGTCATGCCGGTGCCGCTCGGCGCGTTGTCGAACACGGACAGCTTCCACACGCCGTCGGCCGGCTCCGCGGACAGGTCGTGAGTGAACGTGTAGTCGATGTCCTGCGCGTCGTCGCCGGTGCGGTCGAGCAGGTTGTACTGCCGGCCGCTCGGCGCGATCAGCTTCACCTCGAGGTCGTCGACGTAGGTGTGGTCGATGTGCACCTCGACCGTGCTGTTCGCGGCCGCGTGCACGCCGCAGCCGGCGATCGTGATCGGCAGCTCGACCGCGTGGTCGCTCTCCAGCGAGACGTCGCGGTCGCTCGCGCCGACGCAGCCGGCCGCGGCCGTGACGGTCAGCGTGAACCAGGTCGGCCGGGTCGCGCTCGGGCCGGTGCCGACCACCAGCACGTCGTACGTGCCGGGCGCGGTCCGCGTGCCGGTGGTGACGGTCAGCTCGGTGCTGCCGCCGGAGCCGATCGTGGCGGGCGCGAACGTGGCGGTCGCGCCGGCCGGCAGCCCGCGTGCGCTCAGCGTGACCTGCTGTGCCGCGCCGCGGGTGACGGTGCCGGTGATCGTGGCAGTGGCGCTGCCGCCGGCCACCACGTCGCCGTCCGTGGGCGTGGCTGCGAGCGAGAAGTCGTTCGCGGGCGCGGTGGAGTCGACGTAGAGCAGCCGGTTCGGTGAGCCGGTGCCGGCGTCGCCGACCACGCCCGGCGTGGCCTCGGCCAGCAGTTCGCCCGCGACCTCGGCCGGGGTGTACGTCGGGTGGCCGGCCAGGATCAGCGCGGCCGCGCCGGTGACGTGCGGCGCGGCCATCGACGTGCCGCTCCACAGCCGGGTCGCGGTGTCGTCGCCGATGTTCGCGGAGAGGATGTCGACGCCGGGGGCGAACACGTCCACGCACGTGCCGACGTTGGAGAACGGCGCGCGGGCGTCGTCCGGGCCGGTCGCGCCCACGGTGATCGCCTCGGGCACGCCGGCCGGCGTCCGGTCACAGGCGTTGGCGCCGTTGTCGTTGCCGGCCGAGATCACGTACGTGACGCCGTCCGCGATCGACCGGCTGACCGCGGCCTCCTCGGCCGGGAAGCGGCGTGCCGCGTTGATGCTGATGTTCGCCACGGCCGGGGTGCCCGCCTCGTGGTCCGCGGTGACCCAGTCGATGCCGGCGATCACCGAGGCTACCGAGCCGCTGCCCTCGCAGTTGAGCACGCGCACCGCGACCAGCTCGACGGTCTTGGCCACGCCGTACGTGGTGCCGCCGACCGTGCCGGCCACGTGCGTGCCGTGGCCGCGGCAGTCGTCCGCCTGCGCGTCGTCGTCCACGAAGTCCCAGCCGGAGCGGACCCGGCCGGTGAACTCGGTGTGCGTGAGGTTGATGCCGCCGTCGATGATGTACGCGGTCACCCGCGGCACGCCGCCCGGGTAGGTGAAGCTGCCGTCCGTGGGCAGCGCGCGCTGGTCGATCCGGTCCAGGCCCCAGGACGGCGTGGGGGACTGCACGTCCGAGCCGGTCACGGTCGCGTTCTGGGTGACGGACGCGACCACGGGGTTCGCGGCCAGCCGGCGTGCCGCGCGCTCGGTCAGGCGCGCCTCGAAGCCCCGGATCGCGTGCCGGTAAGTCCGGACGACGGTGCCGCCGTGCCGCCCGGCCAGCGCGTCCGCGGTGCCGGGGACCGCGTCCGCGGCGACCGCGGCGTCCTTCAGGAAGACGATGTAGGAACCGGCGATCGACTGCGGGGTGCCGGTGCCGAGCACCGTGCCCTCCGGTTCGGCGGCGGTCGCGGGAGCGCTCGCGCCGACGGCCAGCAGCGTGGCGACCGCGGCGGCGAGGCCTCTTCGTACCGATATCAAGGAATTCCTCCCTGTCTAGGCAGCCTCGTCATGCTAGGGAGATTCGGTCGATATAGACAGTGATGAGGCTGACAGCGTCCGCCGGGAACCGGCCCCGGGATTGGCGAAAGCGCTGGTCGACGGCATGAGCCGACGGTCTCGGAGCGGGCCGGGGAGGTGGCGCTCGTACTCTCGCCTGATTTTGATCGTGATTTTGGTGTGAAAAACTTTCGGCCCGCCTACAACCGGGCGCGGCGAGGTGGTGTCTCTCGTTCGTGACATGTCGACAGGAGCGGACATGAGCGACGATACGGACGCCGATTACCTCGCGTACGTACACGGGCGGATGGCGGCGCTGCGTCGCTGGGCGTACCTGCTCAGCGGCGACACGCACCAGGCGGACGACCTGGTGCAGGAGACGCTGACCACCGTGTACTCGCGATGGCACCGAGTGTCGCGGGCGGACAACATCGACGGGTACGTGCACCGGATCCTGGTGCGCACGTTCCTCAACGAGCGCCGCCGAGGGTGGTGGAAGGTGCGCCTGTTCGGCGAGACCGCCCCCGATCGGCAGTCGGACGCCGCGGACGTGGAGGACCGGCAGCTGCTGCGGGCCGCGCTGGCCCGGATCACGCCGAACCAGCAGGCCGTGCTGGTGCTGCGGTTCCTCTGCGACCAGAGCGTGGCCGACACCGCGCAGGTCCTCGGCGTGTCCGAGGGCACCGTCAAGTCCCAGACCAAGCACGCCCTGACCGCCATGCGCAGGATCCTCGGCGATCGGATGCCGAGCCTGACCCTGGAGGTATCGCGATGAACTTCGACACAGAGGAAGAGGAGGCCCGGCGAATGATGTCGCCCCTGGCCGAGGAGCCACCCGCGGACGCACGGGTGGACGTGGCGGCCACGATGGTCGTCGGCACCCGCCGCCGGCGCACCCGGATGGTGGCGGGCGGCGCCACGTTCGCGGCCGTGCTGGCGGTGACGGCCGGCGTAGGCTTCGCGTCGCTGCCGGGCACCGGCGGTGGGCCCGGGTCGCCGTTCGCGGCCGCGCCGTCGGCGGTCGTCCCGCCGAACGGGTCGTCGGTGCCGCGCGGTGCCGGCTGCGTCACGGCCGACTTCGCGGCGCGCACCGTCGTGCCGCTCGCGGTCGACCGCAGCGGCCGGTGGGTGGTCGGCATGAACGGCAAGTATCAGGCGCCGACGCTGTTCGACAACGGCGCCCGCGTGGGCGAGCTGCCGATGGACGGCACCGTCGAGAACGCTGTGCTGATCCCGACTCAGATCAACTCCTCGGGTACCTTCACCGCCTGGTCCTACGGGTCCAGCGAGGCGTCGAAGGCGTGGGTGTTCACCGGCACCACGCCGAAGCGGCTCGCCGGCGACGACGCGCAGGCGCTGGCGATCTCCGAGAGCGGCGACCTGGCCGGCGGCAAGGTGGGCGAGAAACCGGTGGTCTGGAACGTGGCGAAGCCGGAACCGACCTCGCTGCGGCTGCCGGCCTCGTACAGGTCCGGCGAGGTGGTGGCGATCGGCGACGACGGCAAGCTGGTGCTCGGCACGATCGGCACCGGCGAGACCACGGACATCACCACGGTCGGCAGCAGCGGGACCGGCGCGATCTGGCCGTCCGCGGACGCGGCGCCGGAGCTCCTGCCGCTGCCCGCGGGCGCGGAGTGGGTGCGCCCGACCGCGATGCGCGGCGACTGGGTGGTCGGCCTGGTCTCGGACGGGTCCGCGTTCCGCTACAACATCGCGGACAAGAAGATCGAGCGGCTACCGTCGCAGATCCTCTGGCCGGCCGCGGTGGCCTCGGACGGCGCGGTGGCCGGCACCACCGTACAGTTGCCGGCCGTGTTCGCCCGGGGTACCGGCGCGGTGCTGCTCGACGGCGGCGAGGTGCGGCCGCTGCGGCCGGACGACGCCACGGACTCGCTCTACGAGCTGGCCGGCCTGACCGACGACCACGAGGTCATCGGCTACGTCATGCCGCCGGCACCGGCGAACGGTCCGCTCCCGTCGAGCGAGGCGGCCTCCTCGGAGGCCTCGGGCGCCGGCAGCAGCCACGCCTTCGTCGCCACCTGCGACTGAGGGCGCGCGGTGCGGCGGCGGAGGTTCTCCGCCGCCGCACCGCTTCGTCAGTCGAGACCCGCGACCGTCGCCGGGAGGCCGAACGCGGCGAAGTGCGCCGCGCCGAGGAACGACGTGATCGCGCTGATCCGCTCGTCGCGCAGCGTGAACACGTTGATCGACCAGGCCCGGCCCGCCAGGTACGGCCCGACCGCCGGCTGCCCGTTCGCGTCCAGCGGGCCGGGGTGCCGCCACTCGCCGCAGCTGGTCAGCGGCACCGTGACCGCGAAGTCAGCCACCGCGTCCCGCCCCCGGTACCAGGCCGGCATCGGCGGCATCGACCAGGTCAGGTCGTCGGTCAGCCGGGACACCAGCACCCGGCGACCGCCGGGAGACGTTCCGCCGGGTGCTGGCCGGGGAGCTCACCCGGTCAGCGTGACTCGTCCAGGTGGGCGGCCCAGATCGGGCCGGCCTTCTCGTGGGCGTCGACGCCCTGGAAGAACGCCTCCGCCACCTTCTGGTACTGCTCCTGGGGCGCACCGGTGACACCGAGGAACTTCGGCCGGTGGACGGCGAAGCCGCCCGGTGCGTCCTGCGGGCGGTACGGGATCGCCATCCGCAGCAGGAAGCCGTCGGTGTGGCCGGCCGCCTCGACGATCAGCGCGTCGGTCTTGCCGTCCGGCAGGTCGATGAACGCGTCCAGCACCGTCACCGCGTGCACCGCGCCGTGCGGGTTGTCCCGCAGCGCGGCCTGCACCGCGGTGGCGCCGGTCTGCAGATCGCCGGGGAACCGGTCCAGGCCGCGTTTCCCGTCCGGCTTCTCGTAGCCGTACATCGGCACCAGCGTCGCACCGTCGGACACGCTCCACACCGCGTGCGCCGCGAAGTACCCGGCCATCCGGGCGGTCTCCCACATGTCCCCAGCCTCCCACGCCCGCCGCCGGCGGATCTTCGCGCATGCAAACTTATGCGTGACAATGGATGTATGAGAGCACTGGTGGTGCGGGGTGGCTGGGAGGGACATCGGCCGGTCGAGGCGACCGACATGTTCCTGCCGTTCCTGAAGGTCAACGGGTACGACGTACGGGTCACCGAGGACACCGCGGTCTACGCGGACGCGGACGAGATGGCGCGCACGGATCTGATCGTGCAGTGCGTGACCATGTCGGAGATCAAGGGCGACGAGGTGAAGGGGCTGCGCGCGGCGGTCGCGGCCGGAACCGGGTTCACCGGATGGCACGGCGGGATCGCGGACTCGTTCCGTGCGTCGTCGGACTACCTGCAACTGGTCGGCGGGCAGTTCGCGACGCACCCGAGCAAGGAGCCGGCGGCGTGCGCGGGCGGGCCGGAGGACAACTTCCTGCCGCACACGATCGAGTTCACCGCGCTCGGCCGGGAACACCCGGTCACGGCCGGCCTCGGCGACTTCGCGCTGACGACCGAGCAGTACTGGGTGTTGCACGACGACCTCAGCGACGTGCTGGCCACCACCACGCACCCCGCGCCGCCGTGGCATCCGTGGCCCCGGCCGGTCACCTCGCCGGCGGTGTGGACGCGGCTCTGGGGCGCGGGCCGGATCGTGGTGTCGACCCCGGGGCACAGCCTGGACGTGCTGGAACACCCGAGCGTACGGACGATCATCGAGAGGGGCATGGTGTGGGCGACCCGCACGGCATCGGCATCGTAGGCACCGGTTACATCTCCCGCGCGTACCTGGACACGCTGGCCGGGCACCCGGCCGCGCGGATCACCGCGGTCGCCGACCTGGACGCGGACCGGGCCGCCGCGGTCGCGGCCGAGCTGCCCGGCGCCCGCGCACTCAGCGTGGACGCGCTGCTGGACAGCCCGGACGTGGACACCGTCCTGAACCTCACGATCCCGGCCGCGCACGCGGAGATAGCGCTGCGTGCGGTGACCGCGGGCAAACGCGTCTACGGCGAGAAGCCGCTGGCCGCGACGTTCGAGGAGGCGTCGGACGTGGTCGCGGCCGCCACCCGGCGGGGCGTCGCGCTCGGCTGCGCGCCGGACACCGTGCTCGGCACCGGCACGCAGACCGCGCGCGCCGCGATCGACGCCGGCACGATCGGCCGGCCGCTGTCCGCGCTGGCCGTGATGGTGACGCCCGGGCACGAGCGCTGGCACCCGAACCCGGACTTCTACTACGCGCCCGGCGGCGGCCCGCTGCTGGACATGGGCCCGTACTACCTGTCCGCGCTGGTCCACCTGCTCGGCCCGATCCGCGCGGTCACCGGCGCCGGTGCGCGGCTGCGGGACTGGCGGACCATCGGGTCCGGCACCCGGGCCGGCGAACGCATCCCGGTCGGCGTGGACACGCACGTCAGCGGCGTCCTGGAGCACGCCGGCGGGGCACTGTCCACGATCACCACCAGCTTCGACGGCGTCCGCACCAGCGCGGTCCCGATCGAGGTGCACGGCGAGTCCGGCACGCTGGTCGTACCGGACCCGAACACGTTCGGCGGCGACGTCCGGCTCTTCCCGCTCGGCGGCGAGGACTGGCGGACGCTGCCGCCGTCCGCCGGTTACGCCGACTCCGCACGCGGCATCGGCCTGCTCGACATGCTGAGCACCACGTCCGCCGAGCCCCGCGCCGGGGGCACGCTCGCGCTGCACGTACTGGAGGCGATGACCGCCCTGCTCCGCTCCGCCGCCGACGGCCGCCGCATCCCACTCACCACCACCACCGACCGCCCGTCCCCGGTCCCGCTCACCCCGGCCGCCAGCTGGCGCCGCTGACCCCGGAAAACCACGATCAAGAGCGGCGGTTCCATTTTCCCGCTCCCGGCGTGGCCGGGTTCCGCATGCTCCCGCGGGCACCGGTCGGCCGCGGGCGGCCTCCCTTCCGGTGACGCCGTGGTCACCACAACCCCCGCCCCCTCCCACCCGGCCCACCAGGCACGCCGCCGCGCCGGCCGACCGCGGTTCCGCGCGGAACCCGTGCCGGCCGGGCGCGGTTCTCTGCGGAGTCTGTGCCGGGCCGGTGCGTTCCGCGCGGAGTCCGTGCCGGCCCGGTGCGGTTCCGCGCGGAGTCCGTGCCGGCCGAGCGCGGTTGTGCGCGGAGTCCGTGTCGGCCGGGTGCGGTTGTGCGCGGAGTCCGTGTCGGCCGGGTGCGGTTGCGCGCGGAGTCTGTGCCGGCCGGGTGCGGTTGCGCGCCGATTGGAGCTGGCATTGCGATGATCGGGCGCTCCGCGCCCGAAATATCACGATATTTACCTCCCCGGCGGCCAGCCTGTCCCCGTTCGACGCTGCCGGGTGCCCTGAGTGATCAATCAGTGGAGCGAAAAGGCGATCCACATCGCCGGATGACCTCCTTTTTGCTCCACTGATTGATCACTCAGGCGCGGCGACGGCGTCGGAGAGATCCATTAGGCGCGGCGGGCGACCGGGTGAAACACGATTTGTTTAGAAATATCGGGCGGGGGTGCCCGGTTCGGTCCGGCGGCAGCGTGAAGATAGATCTAGGACGGGAACTGACCTGTTCGGGCGGCAGGGTGGGCGGCATGAGCGAGACAATGCTGCTGCCGGCCGGGGACGTGCCCGCCGGTGCCGCCGTGCTGAACCCGTTCGTGATCGTCGACGGCGCGGCCGGGCTGATCGAGTTCGTCTGCGGCGTATTCGACGTGACCGAGACCGTCGAGGCGCGGACGCCGATGCCGGACGGGCGGCTGATCCACGCGCAGGTGCGGCTGGGCACCGTCGACCTGATGCTGGCCGACCGGCTGGCCGGCTGGCCGGCCCGGCACGGGCTGCTCCAGGTCTGGGTGCGGGACGCGGGCGCGGTGCTGGAACGCGCGGTCGCGCGCGGCGCCCGGCCGGTCACCCCGCCGGTCCCGTTCTACGGCGAGACCACGCTGGCCCGGGTACTCGACCCGTGGGGGAACCTCTGGTGGCTGTGGTCGCCGGCGCCCGGCCGGCCGGACCCGGTGCCGGCCTGGGAGGGCGGCGACGACACCATGTTCACCACGCTCGACGCGACGCTGCGGGAACTCGCCGACCGACGCTCCGTGCGGGAGGGTTGACCAGCGCGAATGAAGCTGTCGGCAGGCGTCCGATGACGTGCGGTGACCCGGTCGGCCCTACTGTGGAACACCGACAAAACGGCGTTATCATCTGCCGATCGTGCGCATACTGGCTCTCCTCGTCGTCGTTCTCGGCTCGGCCGCCCGCATCGTCCGCTGGCTGGCGGACCAACCGCTGTGGCTCGACGAGCAGATGATCGCTATCAACATCCGGGACCGTGGGTTCGCCGGTCTCGCCACCGACCTCGCCCACGACCAGAGCGCGCCGATCGGCTGGCTCTGGCTGCAACGGGTGGTGTACCTCGCGCTCGGCGACGGCGGCCTGGCGCTGCGGCTGGTCCCGCTGCTGTTCGGTGTCGGCACGCTGGTGCTGGCGTACTGGGCCGGCCGCCGCCTGCTCGGCCCCGCCGGCACGCTCGCACTGGTCACGCTGCTCGCGGTGAACGGCTCACTGATCCGGTACGCCACCGAGCTCAAGCAGTACTCCGCGGACGCGTTCACGGTGCTGTCGCTGCTGGTCCTGGCCGTCGCCGCGGTTCGCCGGCCGGCGTCCGCCCGCCGCGCCTGGCTGTTCTGGGGCACGGCCGCGGTCACCGGGCTGTTCAGCACCGCCGCGATCATGGCGACGCCCGGTATCGCGCTGGTCGTGCTGGTGGTCGCGGTGCGCGGCACCGGCTGGCTCGCCACCGCGCGGCGGCACGCGGTCGGCGTCGTGCTGTGGACGGTGTCGCTCGGCGCGCACTACCTGCTGGCGCTGCGGTACGCGCTCGGCGACGACACGCTGGCCGCGCTGAACGCGCGGCTCGGTTTCCCGCCGGACGGCCTGGTGCCGACCGCGCGCTGGCTGCTGGCCCGCCCGCTGACGCTGGCCGGCGACCCGATCGGCGTACCGTGGTGGCTCGGTGTGGCGTTCTGGCTGCTCGCGCTGGCCGGCGCGATCGCCGCGGCCCTACCGCCACGCGGCACCACCCCGGCCCCGGGGCCCACCGCCACCGGCACGCCCGGCTCGCCACCCGATGCGCCCGCCGCGTCCGGTTCGGGTTCCGCGGGTTCCGCGGGTTCCGCGGGCTTCGCCGGGTGGCGGCGTGGGGAGCGGTGGGTGCTGGGGCTGCTTCTGGCCGCGCCGGTGGTGACCGCGTTCGGCGCGGCCGCCGTGCACGCGGTGCCGCTCTACGGGCGGTTCGCGGTGCAGTTGCTGCCGCCGCTGTTCCTCGCGGTCGCGATCGCCACCGACGTGATCGCGTCCGTGCTGACGGCCGCGGTGCGTTCCCGGGCCGGGCTGCGCCGGTCAGCCGTGCGCCCGTCAGCCCCGCGTCCGCCGGGCCCGCGCCCTGCAGCCCCGCGCCGGTTCGCCGACGCGGTCCGCGCGCTGCTCGCCGCGGCCGGTGCGGTGGTGCTGGCCGCGCTCGCGGTCTTCGCCGTCGCGCCCGCCGCGGTCGCCGCGGCCCGGCCGGCCCCGCTGACCAACGGCGTCGACGACCGGGCCGCGATCGCGGCGCTGACCGCCGCGTACCGGCCGGGGGATCTGGTCGTGGTCACGCCGTCGTCCTGGCCGGCCGTGGAGTGGTATGCGGGCGCGACCACGTTCGGCCGGGTGCTGCTGTTGCACACCACGTGCATGCGGTCCGGGCCGGTGCTGGAGCAGGTCGCGCCGGACTACGCGCGGGTGCTGGTCTACCTCGGCATGCAGGCCGGCGGCACGCCCGGTGAGGCGAAGGTGGCCACCATGCTGGCCCGGCACGGCACCGTGACCGGCCCGGAGCGGTTCGGCGCCGGCGCGCTCTACACGCTCACGCCCGGCCCGGCCGCACCCGGCCCGGTGGCCGCGGTCCCGCTCACCAAGGACGACTGCCTGAAGGTCATCGCGGTGAACGGCTGAGCGGGCGCCGCGCGCCGCGCAGCGGCGACCGGAACATCGCGGCCGACGCCGCGAC
The DNA here is from genome assembly GCF_030813715.1 of Catenuloplanes indicus. NCBI lineage: Bacteria > Bacillati > Actinomycetota > Actinomycetes > Micromonosporales > Micromonosporaceae > Catenuloplanes > Catenuloplanes indicus. Next base: position 2,242,719 of record NZ_JAUSUZ010000001.1, on the reverse strand, counting down.
CAGGGACGTCATGCGGACGCCGCGGCCGGCGCCGGGGTGCGTACGCCGCGGATCAGTAGGCAGGCGATCATCCAGAACTCGCCGGCCGACGCGGGCAGTGCCAGCAGGCCGGTCAGCTGGGGCAGGCCGGGGAGCAGGTGGGGTGTGAACGCGCTCAGCACGTAGAGCGGGCCGCCCACGATCAGGAGCCGGCCGAGCATCGCCGGCATGCGGCCGGAGCGCAGCACGCACACGCCCATCGGGATCAGCCAGAGCCCGAAGAAGATCGTGCCGGCCGCCCACAGGTTGCCGGACAGCAGGTAGGCGGTCTGCACCAGCGCGGCCGCGTCGCCGAACGGGTTCGCCGCGATCTGCTGCGCGGTGGCCAGCGCGGCCGCGCTGACCAGTACCGCGATGCCGTTGATCAGTCCGAACGCGGCGATGCAGCCAGCCGCGAACGCGTCGGTGTCGCGGAACAGCCGGAAGAACCAGACCGCGCCAGAGCGCGTGGGTCAGCACCACGAGCAGTTCCAGTGTGATGCCGGTGCGGGTCAGGAGCGGGTCCGCGGTCAGCCGGGCGAGCGTGCCGGCGGGGTCGCCGGCCACGAAGAGAATCGGCCGGATGGCGAGGAAGCCGGCGCCGCCGGCCGCGCGCGTGGTCATGCTGCGTCACCCGTGGGGACCCGCGCTGCTCGGCGCGCGCCCGGCCGTACCGCCGCGGCTCTTCGCCTATTACGACGGCATCGTCGGGACGATGACCGGCGGGGGACTGTCGCACCGGCTGGCGCACCGGGCCGTGCATGCGTTCGGGACCATGGCGCTCGGCTTCACCCAGGAGCTGTTCCGGCCCGCCGCGGCCGGTGGTGTCGCGGACGTGGGCCGCAGCCGAGGCCGGCCTGGCCGCGATGGCGGCGACGCTGCCGCACCTCACTGCGATGGTGACGGCGGAGTCGCACGACGTGGCCGATCCGGTCCTCGGATGGTGTGACGGCCAGACTGAGTTCGAATTCACGCTTGCCCTGATCCTGGACGGTCTCGAACGCGGCGCCGCAGCTCAGGACCTGTTGCCCGTGGACCACCGACCGTCCACTCAGGCTGGTGCAAACCGGGCGCCTTCGGTAGGGTCGTCGAATCGCCCTCGCTGACCGGGCCCGGTGATCCTGTGTGGCCGGTCAGCGGATGGGGAGGGCCGTCAGCTCCTCTTCGCATGCCCGCATGCCCGCACTCGGTCAGGAACCTCGAAGCATCGTGACGAAGCGACCCGATCCCCGCGCCGCGCAGGCGAAGGGCGGACGACAGCAGTCGATCAGCCGGCGGGTCATCCGGCTCGTCCTCATCCCCAGCGTCGTGGCGCTGATCCTGGCGCTCGTCGTCGCCGGATACCTGGTGTTCAACGGGTACTACACCCGCGCGGTCGCGACCAGCGTGCGCGAGGTGTCCATCCCGGCCGCCACCGCGCTCGCGGACGTGCAGCGGGAACGCCGCCTGAGCATCGACTTCGCGGCCCAGTCCGGCGCCGCCGCGCAGGAGCTGCAGGAGCAGCGGGCCCGCACCGACGCCGCGGTCGGCGAACTGCGCGCGACCGCCGAGGGCGCGCTCGCCGCCGCGCCGAACTCGATCACCACGCGGTGGGACGACCTGGTGGCCCGGCTGGACCAGCTGCCGCAGCAGCGCGGCGCGATCGACTACCGGGCCACGTCGCGGGAGAAGGTCGCGGAGTTCTACGACGGCATCCTGGACGCGGCGACCTCGCTCTTCGACGAGCAGTCCCGGGTGGTGCCGTCAAAGGACGGCGCGATCGGCGGCAACACCGCGACCGAGGCGTTCCGCGTCTCCGACCTGATGTCCCGCTCGGCCTCGGTGATCGTCAGTGCGTACGGCGCGAAGTCGCTCACGGCGGAGGAACACCGCACGTTCGCCGGCCTGATCGGCGCGTACCACGGTGAGCTGGACGAGGTCTCCGAGTCGCTGGAGCCGGCCGCCGCCGAGCGGTACGAGGCGCTGCTGAAGAGCGACGCCTGGTCCCGCCTGATCGCCGCGGAGAACGAGCTGATCGCGGCCGGTCCGTGGGGCACCACGCCACCGACCGGGCTGAACGTCGACGCGGCGTCCTGGGAGGCATCCAGCGTCGCGGTCTCCGACGCGCTGCTGGAGCTGTCGATCACGCAGGCCGACGCGGTCTCCAAGCGCACGCTCGACGCCGCGAACGCCACGTTGCTCTACGCGCTGCTGGTCGGCCTCGCGGCGATCGCGGTCGCGATCGCCGCGATCGTCTGGGCCGTCCGCCAGTCCCGGATCCTGGTCGACCGCGCGCTCTCCGTCCGCCTGGAACAGCTCGGTGCGGACGCGGCCACGATGGTGGACAAGCGGCTGCCGGAGATGATGGACCGGCTGCGCCGCCGGGAGAAGGTGGACACCCGGGTCGAGCTGGCCACCCGCGACTACGGCCAGGACGAGATCGGCCGGCTCGCGGACGTGCTGAACCGCTCGCTGAGCGTCGCGGTCGGCGCGGCCGTCGACGAGGCCGCGACCCGGGCCGCCGGTACCGCGATGCTGATGGGTGTCGCCCGCCGCCCGCAGCGCCCGTTGCAGCGCGGCCTGCGCACCATCGAGGAGCTGCAGAACAAGCTCGGCGACGAGGACGTGCTGGCCGAGCTGTTCGACGTCAACCACCAGCTCGCGCAGACCCGGCGCTTCCTGGAGAACCTGGTCATCCTCGCCGGTGGGCAGATCGGCCGCCGTTTCCACAAGCCGGTGCCGCTGCGCCGGGTGCTGCTCGGCGCGATCGCGGAGACGCAGAAGTACCGCCGGGTCACGCTGCGGAACACGCCGGACCTGTCGCTGGCCGCGGCCGCGGTCGCGGGCACCACGCACCTGCTGGCCGAGCTGCTGGACAACGCGCTGACGTTCTCACCGCCGGAGTCCGAGGTCTTCATCAGCTGCGGCCAGGCCAGCCACGGCGTGGTCATCGAGATCGAGGACGCCGGCGTCGGCATGCCGCACGACGCGCTGGAGAAGGCGAACGCGCTGCTCGCCGACGCGCCCACGCCGGACGTGACCGCGCTGCGGGACGGCGCGCAGGTCGGCCTCTGGGTCGTCGCGGAGCTGGCCAAGCGCGGCGGCATCCAGGTGTCGCTGCGGACCAGCGCGTACGGCGGCCTGATGGCGATCGTGCTGCTGCCCACCCGGCTGATCCTGACCGCGCCGGACGCGGCCGCGACCCCGCCGAGCCCGCGCGAGCGGATGACGCCGCCGGCGGCCGTGCCACCGGCCGTGCCGCGGCGCGCACCGGAGCCGCCGGCACCGCAGACCCCCGCGACCACGGCCGCCCCGGTGGCCGTGGCGGAACCGCCGATGGACGACTCGTACCCCACCGCCGAGATGCCGGCGATCAAGGACGGGATCCCCGCCGTAGGAGGTCAGACGATCGCACCCACGCACGCACCGCCGACGCCCCGGCCCGCGTCCCGCCCGCCGCTGCCGGTCCGCCGCCCGCAGGAGCACCTCGCGCAGCAGCTGCGTGACGAGCCGCCGGGCCCCGCGCCGGAGCCGCAGGCACCGGATACCACCCGCTCGCCGGAGCAGGCCCGTTCCCGCCTCTCGCAGTACCAGCGAGGCTGGAAGGCCGGCCGCGCCGCCGACGAGGGGGACGGACCTCGTACCGACGGAGACAGGAAAGCCTGATGGACCCGACATCGCAGAACGATCTCACCTGGATGCTCGACGAGCTGGTGCAGGTCCCCGACGTGCATCACGCGGTGGTCCTGAGCGCGGACGGCCTGATCATCCAGAAGTCCACGGCGCTGCAGCAGGACGCCGCGGAGCTGCTCGCGGCCGGCGCATCCTCGCTGCACAGCGTGGCGGCCGGGACCGGCCGGCGGTTCGAGAGCGGCCCGGTCGGTCAGGTGATCGTGGAGTACCAGGGGCACACGCTGTTCGTCGCGGCGGCCGGCCCGCACGCGCGCCTCGCGGTGCTCTGCGGCCAGGACGTCGACATGGGCACGGTCGCCTACGAGATGGGCCGCCTGGTCACCCGCATCGGTCAGTACCTGGGGACCACACTTCGCGTGCCGCAGGGAGCCGCCTAATGCCGGACGAGACCTGGTACGGAGACGACGGCGAGCCCGGTGGCCGGCTGGTCCCGCTCTACATGCTCGTCAACGGGCGCACCACGCCGCGCAACACCAGCCTGAACCTCGCCACCCAGGTCACCGCGCTGCCGGTGGACACGTCGGCGCTGGAGCCGGAGTACCGCGAGATCATCGCCTGCTGTTCCGGCTGGATCTCCGTCGCCGAGCTCGCCGCGTACCTGAACAAGCAGCTCACCGTCGTCAAGCTGCTGGTGGACGTGCTACTGGAGCGCGGCTTCCTGGCACTGGGCGATCCCGCCGAGCGCACCGTGGCCGACTACCGGCTCCTGGAAACCATTCTCGATCGACTCCAGCGCCTCTAGTACAAAGGACTCTGCTTCGTGAATCGCAAATCGGTCAAGGTGGTGGTCGCGGGCGGGTTCGGCACCGGGAAGACCACGCTCGTCGGCTCGGTCAGCGAGATCGCGCCGCTGACCACGGAGGAGGTGCTGACCGCGCCGAGCGAGGGCGTCGACGACCTGACCGGCATCGAGGACAAGTCCAAGACCACGGTCGCGCTCGACTTCGGCCGGATCACGGTCAACTCGGACGTGGTGCTCTACCTCTTCGGCACGCCCGGCCAGGACCGGTTCTGGTTCATCTGGGACGAGCTGGCGGTCGGCGCGATCGGCGCGATCGTGCTGGTCGACACGCGCCGGCTGGACGCGAGCTTCCCGGCGATCGACTACTTCGAGCGGCGCCGCATTCCGTTCGTGGCCGCGGTCAACATGTTCTTCGGCGAGTGCCCGTACACCGAGGACGAGATCCGCGGCGCGCTCAAGCTCAACCCGTCCGTGCCGCTGGTCTGGTGCGACGCACGGGACCGGCAGTCCAGCAAGCAGGCACTGATCGCGCTGGTCAAGCACGCGATGACCCGGCTGCCGGCGGGAACCTCGGCCGCGCGTTGAACTGATCCCCGCCGGCGTACGTCTTAGTTCGGCGAACTCCGGCGGGTAGAAGGGTGCGAGTCGTGCCGAACATCAGTCTCCGGCTTCCGGCGGACAGATCCGGGCGGATCACCGCGGCCATGTGCACGGCCCTGGCGATCGTGGTCCTGACCGCCGCGGTCCTCGGCTGGGGGGTGGCCCGCGCGGACGACGAGAAGATCACCGGAAATGCCGTCTCGGACGTGCAGCTCTCGGCGATCCTCCGCGCGGCGCACTCCTGCCCGATGCTCGGCTCGCACCGGATCGCCGGGCAGCTGATGGCCGAGTCCGGCTTCGACTCCACCGCGACCGGCACCGCCTCGGGCGGTTCCGGCCTGGCCGGCCTGACCGACGAGGACTGGAAGAAGTGGGCGCCGTGGCCTGGCGCGCCGCGCACCGACACCACGGCCGGTGCGCTCGCGCTGGCCCACCGGATGTGCGGGCTCAGCGGTGAGCTGCGGCAGGCCGGTGTGCAGGGCGACCCGTGGCGGCTCTCGCTCGCGGCGTACCACCTGGGGCTGGACGCGGTGACCAAGGCCGGTGGCGTGCCCGAGTCCGCGCAGCTCTACGTCGACGAGTCGGCCGGGTACGCGGCCTACTACGCGGACCTGCCGCAGTTCGGCGGCGCCGGCGCGGTCGAGGTGGTGGACACGGTGGCGGGGGACGTCCCGGAGGCGCAGCCGCTGCCGGATGCGTACGTCGCGCTGGTCGCCGAGGCCGGCCGGGTCTGCCCGGAGGTGACGCCGGCCGCGGTGGCGGCCGAGCTGATGGCCGCGTCCGCGTTCGACGAGGGCAAGCTGGGCGAGGCCGGCCGCCAGGGCGTGGCGCAGTTCCGCACGGACGTCTGGACGCGGTACGCACCGGCCGGCGCGTCCGCGTGGGAGCCCGGCTCCGCCATCCCGGCGCTCGGCCGGGTGCTGTGCGCGCTGACCGACGAACTCGACGGGCTGGAGGGCGACCCGTATGCGGCCGCGCTCGCCGCGTTCCACGCCGGGCCGGACACGGTACGCCGGGCCGGTGGCCTGCCGGACGTGATGACCCGCGCGTTCCTGAAGAAGGTCACCGACTACACCGAGTACTACCGGCTCGACTCGCGCCTCGGCACGCCGGTGGCGCCGTCCCCGGTCGCCGGTTCGCCGTCCGCGAGCGCGTCGCCGAGTGCGAAGGCGACGCCGTCCGCGACGCCCAGCCCGACGCCGGGCACGCCCGCCCAGGCCGCCGCGCCCGCACCGGTCGCACCGGCGCCGCAGGGCACCACGGCCGCGCCGAAGCCGCCGGTGCTGCCCGGTCAGCAGATCACCCACTGGAAGACCGGCAAGTGCGTCGACGCCGGCGCGGCCACCGACGGCGTGATCATGACGGTCACGGACTGCAACCCGACGTCGCGCGCCGCACAGCGGTGGGACGTCCGCTCGGACGGCACGATCCGGTCGTACGTGACCGGTCTCTGCCTGGACGTGGCGTGGGCCAAGGTCGACAACAACGTCAAGGTCCAGACCGCCAACTGCAACGGTACGGCGGCGCAGCAGTGGACGATCGCGGACAACACGCTCTACACCGGACTGGACAGCAACTACTGCCTGGACCTGAACCAGAGCGAGGCCGGCCTGCCGGTCGTCATCTGGTGGTGCGTCCACCACGACAAGCAGTCCTGGACCGTCAAGAAATGACACAGCGTGGCGGCCCGGCGACGGCCGGGCCGCCGCTGCTGGTCGAACGAGGTGTGATCAGCGCCGTTCGGCGATGGCGCTCGTAACCTGGTCGTGCTATCCAGTCCTGAGCAAAAGGTAAGCAGGTCCTCCACGGCCTGTCTCGGCGGCTGGGCGACCACAGGGAGAGCACCATGCTGATGGGCGGGATGATGCCCGTTAACCAGCTGATAGTCATGATCCGGAATTCTCCGCCGGCGAACGGCGTGACGTTGATGAAAGGCATGCCGCCGGACCGGCTGCCGGTGGTGGTCAAGGAGCTGACCCCGGCGGACCTGGCGCGTCTGCTGCCCGCGATGGCCGGCGACTATCGCGACCGGGTCGTCGGCATGCTGTCCGACGCCCAGCTGGTCGGCCTGGCCGGGAAGGTGCCGCCGGAGTCCGCGGCGGCGGCGCTGCGCACGCTGCCGGAGGACCGGCTCGTCGCGATCGTCGACCGGCTGCCCGGCCCGGTGTCCAGCGCGCTGTTCGGCTCGCTGCCCTCCGCGGTCCAGCCGGACGTGCTGTCGAAGCTCGACCCCCGCCAGGCTCAGGCCGCGGTCGCGCCGCACTACGAGCGCGCCGTCGCGGACGCACTGGCCAGGGCGAACACCGAGGTCATGATCCCGCACTCGGGCCCGGGCGGCGTACTGCTGGTGCCGCTGTTCGGCCGCCGGGTGGCGATCGCGGCCCGGCACGGCGACGACGGCCGGGTCGCGGTCCGCGACGCCGAGGAGGCCGCCTACCACCACCGGGCACACGCGGCGCTGGCCATCACGGACCTGCCGGCCGCGGACGACGTGCTGGCGTACTGCTCGCAGGCCCGCCGCGAGGGCCGGGCGCTGGACACCGCGCTGTGGGCCGGCGACCGGCACGACAACTCGCTGAAGAAGGCCCTGGTCGGCCTGTTCCGCTGACGCGCCGTCCACCACCCTGCCGCGCCGCACCGGCGGCGCGGCAGGCCGGACGCCGTGCTCGCGGTCGCGGTGCCCGGCCGCCGGCCGGCTCCGCGGTCACGTCCGGCGCGGCCGGGTAGGCGCCGGGCGTGCCGAACACCCGGTTCGCGTGCGTGTGCGTGTTGCGGTCGCCCGGGGCGGCCGGCCTGCTCCGGCACGCCCGGCACGGGACGTTCCGCGCCGTCGGCGCGGACTACCGGCGGTGCTGCCGCCGCAGCTCGTCGAGCAGGTCGACGAGCTCCAGCCGGTCCGGGACGTCCGCCCGGCCGTGCGCGAGCGCGTCGAGTGCGCTGTGTATCGTCGCGTGCTCGTCCGCGGTGATGTCCAGCCGGTGCCAGGCCCGGTCGGCGGAGGGAATGCCCCCGTCGCGCAGTCGCGTGGCGAACGCCCTGGCCAGGTCCGCGTCCATGCCGGTCCGCACCGTCCACTCCTCGTCGCCGAGGCTCGCCACGGCGCGGCCGATGACGTCGGCCAGCAGCCGGAACAGGCGCTGGTCCGCGTCGAGGCGGACGCCGGCCGGCGTGACGCGGACCGCGCTGCGGACGACCGGGACCTCGTCCCACGCGTTCCGGGGTCCACCCGGCTTGATGCCTTCGTGCGGCTCCGGCCAGCCGCGGGTCAGGTGCGGCGCGGTCGTGCCGTCCGGGCCGGTCGCGCCGGGGTCGGCGCCGGCGAGCAGCAGCGTGGCGACGACGCGCTGCTCGCCGCGCTCGGCTGCGTGCATCAGCGCGGTCCGGCCGTGCCGGTCCCGGGCGTCCACCGCGGCTCCGGCCGTCAGCAGCACGTCCACCTGGGCGTGGTCGCCGCGGCGGGCGGCGACGACGATCGCCGGTGCGCCGTCGGAACGCCGCTGGTCCGGATTCGCGCCGTGTGCGAGGAGCAGGCGCAGTACCGCCGGCGGTACGTGCGGCAGCATCACCGCGGTGAGCAGCGGCTCCTCCTCGCCCGGTGCCGGCGCCGCCCCCGCCTCCAGCAGCAGCCGCAGCACCGCCAGGTGCGCCGGCCCGGACCGGTGCGACGTGACGGACACGGCCGTGGTGAGCACGCTTCCACGGCCGGCCGGCTCCACCGTGAGCGCGCCGTGCCGTAGGAGAGAGCGCACGATGTCCGCAAGCCCGTATGCCACGGCGACGCGCAGCGGCGTCGCACCGCGCGGCCGGATCGCCTCGACGCGGGCACCCGCCCGCAGCAGCCGGTCGACGATCTCGCCGTTCCCGCGGTGGGCGGCCACGGCCAGCACCGATGACCGGAACCGGTCATACCCGGCATCCGGGTCGGCGCCGTCCGCGAGCGCCTTCTCGACGGCGGCCCCGTCATCGCGGTGGACCGCCTCGACCAGCCGCTGGTCGGCATCCTGACCCATGTCGTCTCCGATCGGCGCCACGGCGTGTGGCGCGGTATGCGGCGCCGCGACGTGCGGCGCGGTGGCGGGGGTGCGGCGTGCCGGGACGTGCGGGGTGGCCGCGGGTGGGTGGCGCGCGGTTCTCGCGGTGCGGCACGGCATCGGGGCAACGCCGTCGCGCGGCCGGAGCGTAGCGGAAGCGGTGCCGCCGGCGCCCGGCCGCTGGACGCGGAGCGGCCGCACCCGGCACGCAGAAGACGCCGCGGCCGCCGCCGCGCGGCTTGACCGTACCCACCCTGATGTTGTCGGGGTAGGAACTGCCGACCCGGCCGTTGCGGTTGGCCATCCGGAACGCGGCGTAACCGGTGCCGGTGCCGGCGTTCTCCGCGTCCACCGTGCCGACCGTCGCGTTGATCGTCTGGTTGAGCAGCAGGCCCGACTCGCCGACGTTGCGGGCGGTGACGGAGCCGGCGGTGAGGCCGTCCACGCCGTAGGTCTCCACCGCGTGCGAGGCGGCACCGGAGACGTACGCGCTGTCCAGCCGCACGTTGCGGGTCCACTGCGAGGTGTCGCCACGGTTGTCGACGCGCACGCCGAGACCGCCGGACAGCGGCGGCGGGCCGGTGTGGAGGCCGTGCGCGTGGGCGTACGCGCGGCGGTGACGTCGGGAGCCATGTGGGGACTGCCTTTCTCCGGGGAACCTTGAAACGATACATCGAAGTTTCTAAATGACCACTCTCTCGTTTCCGTCATGTCAAGCGTGGTGGCGGTATGACGTGATCGGTATGAATAAAGCCGGGAGAGCGTGTTCCGCACGCCTTTGCGCCGCCTGATGATCAGAGCCATCGATGTTCTGACCGAGGAGGCACATTGAGATCAGCCCTCGCGCTGGCCGGCGTCACCCTGCTGGCCGGCAGCGGTCTCGCGGTCGTCGCCACGAGCGCGTCCGCCGCCCCCGCACCCGATCCGTCCGCCGGCGCGTCCCGCGCGCTCGTCACGCACGCCGCCGCGATCAAGGGGTCGGCGCGGGACCGTTACACGGTCTACAGCAGCAAGACCGACCGGACCGGCGGCGCGGTCGTCCGGTACACCCGCACCTACGCCGGCCTGCGCGTCTCCGGCGGCGATGTGATAATCCGGACCGACGCGCGCGGCGACTACACCGGCAGTTCCGCGGGCCTGGCCGCGCCGCTCACGCTCGGTACCACGCCGGCGGTGACCGCGGGGCGGGCGAAGCAGGCCGCGATCGACGCGTTCGAGGGCACGGTCCGCGAGACCGCGGCGCCGGAGCTGTTCGTCGACGCCAGCGACGGCACCGGGCGGCTGGCCTGGGAGACCGTGCTGACCGGATTCGGCGCGGACGGCCAGACGCCGTCCCGGCTGCACGTGATCACGGATGCCCGCACCGGCGCCGGGATCCGCTCGTTCGACGAGTTCAAGACCGTGACCGGCGAGGGACACGGCGTCTACTCGGGCGAGGTGGAGATCGACACCACGCAGTCCGGGTCCACGTTCAGCATGATCGACCCGGAGCGGGGCAACGGCCGGACCTGCGACATGAACAACACCACCGGCGGTACGTGCGTGACGTTCACCGACGCGGACAACGTCTGGGGCGACGGCACCCAGTCGAACCGGCAGTCCGCGGGCGTGGACGCGCACATCGGCGCGGCCACCACGTTCGACTACTTCCTGGAGGTGCACGGCCGCAACGGCATCTTCGGCGACGGCCGCGGCGTGCCCTCGCTCGTGCACTACGGGAACAACTACGCGAACGCGGGCTGGGACGGCCAGCAGATGATCTACGGCGACGGCCAGGGCAACGCGCGCCCGCTGGTCTCGCTGGACGTGGCCGGCCACGAGATGTCGCACGGCGTGACGGAGAACGTGGTGCCCGGCGACCTCACCTATGCCGGTGAGTCCGGCGGCCTGAACGAGGCGACCAGCGACATCTTCGGCAACATGGTGGAGTTCTACGCGAACACGCCGGGCGACCCGGGCGACTACGACATCGGCGAGATGGTCGACATCCGGGGCAACGGCACGCCGCTGCGGTACATGTACAACCCGCCGCTGGACGGCGCCTCGCACGGCTGCTGGTCGACCGGCACCGCGGGCATCAACGTGCACTACTCGTCCGGCGTGGCGAACCACTTCTACTTCAACCTGGCCGAGGGCAGCGGCGTCACGCCGTACGGCACGTCGCCGGTGTGCGGCTCCGCGCCCGCGGTGACCGGCATCGGGCGTACCAAGGCGGAGCAGATCTGGTTCCGCGCGCTCGACGTCTACTTCGTGTCCAACACGCGGTACGTCAACCCGGCCACGCCGTCGAACACCGCGCGGGCGTACACGCTCTCCGCGGCCGCGGACCTCTACGGCTTCTGCGGCACCGAGTACCGGGCCGTGCAGGCGGCCTGGACCTCGGTCAACGTGGCCGGGCCGGACGCGGACAACTGCGTGACGAACAACTTCACGGTCGCGCTGGACCCGGCCGCGGTCACCGCCGACCCGGGCGGCTCCGCCACCACGACGATCAACACCACGGACGTCGCGGGTACGCCGGAGGAGGTCGTCCTCTCCGCCGGTGCGCTGCCGGCCGGCGTCACCGTGTCGTTCAGCGCGGCCTCGGTCCCGGCCGGCGGATCGGCCGAGGTGACGGTGAACGTGTCGGACACGGCGGGCAGCGGCACGTACCCGATCACGATCGTCGGCACCTCGCCCTCGGTCGCGCGCAGCGCGACGCTGAGCCTGACCGTCGGCGTCCTGCCCGGCTGCTCCGCGTCCGTGGTGGCCGGCCTGCCGGTGCTGGACAACAGCACGGTGGAGAGCCGGATCGCGATCAGCGGCTGCGCGGCCACGCCGTCCACGGCCGCGCAGGTCGGCGTGGACATCACGCACACCTGGAAGGGTGACCTGATCGTCACGCTGCTCGCGCCGGACGGCACCGCGTACGTGCTGCACGACCGCACCGGCGGCAGCACGGACGACATCGTGGCGACGTTCCCGGTGAACCTGTCCGCGGAGACCGCGAACGGCACCTGGACGCTGCGGGTCCGGGACGCGGCCAACGGCGACACCGGCCGGCTGAATCGCTGGTCACTGACCCTCTGATCATTATTCCGGGATGAGCGGCCGGTAACCCCTTGTCGGGTTACCGGCCGTTTCCGCAGCGATGTGAACACTTGTTGTAATCTTGCGGCAGCTGAGCGTGTGATCGATCATGGGAGCGGGCGCAGGTGACGATCGGGGCGGAGGCGCGTCGGGCCGACGACACGCTCCTCGCCGTACTCGACGCCCACGAGGGCCGCTCCGTCGTCGACCCGCGCGCGGTGCTCGGCCCCGCTATCGAGGCCCGCCGCGTCGCCGAGCAACTCGGCGACGAGGAGTCCGCCCGCCGCGCCATCCTGCTGCACGCGGACGTGCTGCTCCGCGGCGGCCGGCTGGCCGAGGGCGGCCGGATGGCGCAGCAGGTGCTGGCCTGGGCCGAGCAACACGACCGCCCGTTCCTGCGCGCCCGCGCCCACCGCGAGCTGGCGCTCTTCCACCGCCTGGTCGGCGAGTTCTCCGACGCGCTCGGGCACGCGGTGCAGTGCGTCGCCGGGCTGGAGGGCGTGCCGGCCGGCACCCGTGCGCAGCACCTGATGATGCTGGCTGTCTCGCTCGACGACAACGGGCGCTTCGCGGACAGCGACCGGTACTACCGCACGATCCTGGAGATCGCGGCCGAGGTCCGGGACCACGCGCTCACACTGCGCGTGCTCAACAACATGGCCTACAACGCGTACGAGACCGGCGACGAACCGGAGGCGATCGCGCTCGCCGAACTGCTGCGCCAGGCCGGCGCGCGGTACGGCCAGCCGCTCGCGGCGAAGGAACGCGACACGGTCGCGCGCGTGGAGATGATGAGCGGTCGGTACGCGGCCGTGGAGGAGACGCTGGCCGGCGCGCTGACCGGCGCGATGCCCGACCACGACGGCGACGGCACCGCGGAATGCCTGCTCACACTGGCCGAGGCACGCCGGCTGGACGACCGGTACGACGACGCGCAGGTCGCGCTGGACCACGCGGTCGCGCTCTGCGACGCGAACGGGCTCGCGGGCGTGCGTGCGCAGGCCCGGCAGGAACAGGCCGCGCTGTACGCCGCCGCGGGCCGGTTCCGCGAGGCGTACGAGGAGCACCGGATCTTCCACGCCGAGTCCACCGCGCTCTACCGGGAACGGCAGCAGGCCCGCGCGTTCGCGCTGCAGGCGCTGTTCGAGGCGGACGAGGCCCGGCGTGCCACCGAGCACTTCCGCGAGATGGCCCACCGGGACGCGCTGACCGGCCTCTACAACCGGCGGTACGTGGACGAGCGGCTGCCCGCGCTGCTGGCCTCGGCCGCCGGGCCGCTCTCGATCGCGTTGATCGACCTTGATCACTTCAAACGGATCAACGACACGCTCTCGCACGCCACCGGCGACACCGTGCTCCAGCAGATCGCCCTGCTGCTGACCGAGGCGGCGTCCGGTCCCGACGCCGGCTCCGGCTTCGCGGCCCGGCTCGGTGGCGAGGAGTTCGTGCTGGTCATGCCGGGTACGCCGGCCGGGGCCGCGGGCCGGCGGGCGGAGCGGCTGCGGCGGCGGGTGCGTGCGCACGCGTGGGCGCCACTGACCGGCGTGCTGCCGGTCACCACCAGCATCGGCGTCGCGACCACCGTGGACGGCCGCACCACGATGGCCGCGCTGCTGGCCGAGGCGGACCGCCACCTCTACGCCGCGAAGCGCGCCGGCCGGGACCGCGTCGTCGCCTGACCCACTCCTTTGTGTACCCGCGATCACCCCTATCGGTGTCGATAAACCGACTTGGTGATCCCAAAGGCTGAATGAGGCCGGAATGAGACTTTCTCACCTCAAATTTCCGGCGATTATGAGCCTCATGATGGCACTGTTCTATCGGTCAATTCCACGCATTGTCGCGGCGATCTCGATCACCGCGGCCGGCGGTCTCGCGGCGGGCACGCCCGCGGCCGCGCACAGTGGACAATGCGCACGCCGCCAGGTCACGGTCACGTTGACCGCGGAGCGCGAGGCGCCTCGCTACCGAATCATGACGTGGCTCTGCACGCCGAAACGGCCGACCCCGGTGGTGCAGGTTCTGATGTCGGGATTCACCTACGATCACCATTACTGGACCGTGGCGAGTCCGGGCCGGCGATCATATGTCCAATCCGCGCTCGCCGCCGGACATGCCGTTCTCTACATCGATCGAATAGGAGTCGGCGGCAGTGACCGCCCACCCGCGGACGCCGTGAACGCGGACACCGAGGCGCACGTGGCCCACCAGCTGGTGCAGCGGCTGCGCAAGGACCGGTACCGCACCGTCGTCGCGGTCGGCCACTCGTACGGCTCGCTGATCTGGGCCGCCGAGTCGTACCGCTACGACGACGTCGACGCGCTGGTGCTCAGCGGCTACCTGCACGGCACGCACGTGCCCACCCAGCTGCTGATCCGCGCCCACCTGCAACAGGCCGAGGGCTCGCCACCCGGCTACCTCACCCAGGCGCCGAACTTCCGCCGCCGCGCCTACCTGCACCCGCCCGGCGTCACCGGCCAGATGACCGAACTCGACGAACGCCTGCGCACCACCGGCACGACCGGCGAGCTGACATCGCTGAAGAACCTGGCCGACCCGACGTACACCGGCCGCATCCGCCGTCCGGTGCTGCTCCAGATCGGCGTCCAGGACCTGCTCTTCTGCAACCCGCTGACCGGCCTGCCCTGCGGTTCCCCGGCCGACCTGTGCCACCGCGAGAAAGCGCTGTATCCACGGGCGCCGCTCTCCGCCACGGTCCAGCGCGACACCGGCCACTCCATCCTGCTCCACCGCTCCGCCCAGTCCGCCACCGCCACCGCGCTGGCCTGGATCGACCACACGGTCCGCCGGGCCCCGCACCCGCGTGCGGTGCTCGACTGCCGCTAGACATCCGTCCGCCCCGGCCCCCGTCGCCGCCACAGTCGACGGGGGCCGCCTCGCGGCTGTGCGCGAGGGGTCGGCGTTCCGATGTGTAGGGCGCCCTCACTGCCGCACCTTGAAAGAGTGCCCGAAATCCAGTGATACGGAGTGTCGCCGTGATTGCGGCCCGCGTGGCCTGCATGGCCTGATCCATCAGTCAGTTGTACGGAAGTGGATCCACCAGCGAAGTGGGTCCACTTCAGAAGCCGGTGTCACCGACGCACGGCTCACCATCTGCGGATCAGGCCGTGAATCCCGCGGGGCCGCGCCCCGGAGCCCTCGGCCCTGACCGCGCACCGGCGCCTGGTCCGCCAGCCCGGCGGTTCGGTAGCGATGAACCGCTTCCTGCCTTAATCTTCTTACCGGCGTTGTACCCACGCTCCTCGGACACCCGCGTGGGGGTGACGAGAAATAGAGCCGATCCTGGCCATCGGTGAACCACCCGGTCCCGGCGCCTGCCCGGACCGGACGATTCGCCGACGGTCAGCTCACGGTGGCGCGGCTCTGTCTGGCCCAGTCGAGGACCCACTGCGGGGCTGGCCGGTCGCTGATGTCGACGTTCAGTGCGGCGGCGACCTCCAGGAGCGGCACCTGTCCGCCGGAGCGCTTCATGATGCGGGCGGCGACGATGCCGACGGCCGCGGTCTCGTCGCCGGTGCGGAAACGCTGCTCCACGTAGACGGCGCGGTCGTCGTAGCCGAGGATGGTCGTCTCCAGCAGGAAGCGGGCGCCGGGGAGCAGTGAGCGGCGGAAGCTGATCGTCTGGGCGGCGACGATCGGGTACCAGCCGCGAGGCTTGAGCACGTCCAGCGCTCCGGAGCGACGCAGCAGGTCGAAGCGGCCCAGGTCCATGTACGCGAGGTACCGGCTGTTGTTCATGTGCCGGGCCATGTCCAGGTCGCTCGGCCGCACCCGGAATGACTTCCGCGCGGGGTCGTGCAGGCCGAAGGCCGGCGTTTTCGGCCCACGCCGGGTTGCCCACAGCCAGTCGATCATCATTCGCATACCGGGAAGGACGAGCGTTTCGGTGCCGAAGTTCAGTTCAGCTGACCGGGAATCCGTTCTCCAGGTAGACCGACGTGCCTTCGGCGCGGGCCCGGGCCGCAGCGGTGATCCGGCGGGCGAGCAGGGCCGAGAGGCGGGTGGCGGCCTCGGCCGGGGTGCTCCAGGCCCAGCTGCGCAGCTCGTCCGCGGGGACCCGGACGGCGGCGATCTGCGCGGGGGTGAGGAGACCGCCGTCGAAGACCAGGTGCAGGCCCTCGGTCCGGCCGGGGCGCGGCGGCGTCCAGTCGGTGACCAGCAGCCGGCCGGGTGTGACGGTGAGGCCGAGCTCCTCGTGGATCTCCCGGGCCGCGGCCGCGTGCGGGGACTCGCCGGTCTCGACCGTGCCGCCGGGGATCTCCCAGTACGGCTTGTAGGTCGGCTCGACCAGCAGGACGCGGCCCCGCTCGTCCGGGAGGAGCAGGCCCGCGCTCATCCGTTTGCGCGGCAGCGTGGCGGTGAAGTCCTCGGTCATCGACACAGACTAATTGCCGATCTTCACGACGGGGGGACGGCGGCATCCGGCAGGTGAGATCGTCTTCTGCCGGGGTAATGCGGCTCCATGAGCAGACTCCGGCGCAGCCGGCTGGACCGGCCGGGCATCAGCCGCAGGCGGCAGGGGACCGGTTTCAGCTACCGGGACGAGCGCGGCCGGCCGGTCCGGGATCCGGACACGCTGCGCCGGATCCGGGCGCTGGTCATCCCGCCGGCCTGGAAGGACGTGTGGATCTCGACGGATCCGCGCGGCCACGTGCAGGCCACCGGCATCGACGACGCGGGGCGCAAGCAGTACCGGTACCACGACGAGTGGCGGACCGCGCGGGACGCGAAGAAGTTCGACCGGGTGCTGGAGGCGGCCCGGCACCTGCCCGGCGTGCGGGCCAAGGTGCGCCGCGACCTGACCGGCGGCCAGGGGCTGAACCGGGAGCGGGTGCTGGCCGCGAGCGTGCGCATGCTGGACCTGGGGCTGTTCCGGGTCGGCGGCGAGCAGTACGCGGCGCGCGACGAGGACCCGTCGTTCGGGCTGTCCACGCTCCGGGCCGACCATCTGACCATCCAGAACGGCGCGGCGACGCTGTGCTTCCCCGGCAAGTCCGGCGTCGAGCACTGCGTCACGATCTCCGATCACCTGGTCAACACGGTGCTGACCCGGTTGAAGAAGCGCCGGCACGGCGACGAGCGGCTGCTGGCCTACTGGGAGCCGGACGCGCGCCGCTGGGTCGAGGTCTCCGCCGAGTCGATCAACGCGTACCTGCGGGAGGTCAGCCGGCGCCGGATGACCGCGAAGGACTTCCGCACCTGGCACGGCACGGTCGAGGCGGCGGCGGCACTGGCCGAGAGCGGTCAGCAGCCGACCAGGGCGAAGCGGCGCCGGGTGATCTCGCGCGCGATGAAACACGTGGCGGAGGCGCTCGGCAACACCCCGGCGGTGGCCCGCGCCTCCTACGTCGATCCGCGCATCGTCGCGCACTACGAGAACGGCGGCGAGATCAAGACGGGCAGCGAGCGCGAGGTGCGCGAACTTCTCGAACATTAGGATCATTTTCCCGCTTCCGGCGAGGTCGAGTCCCGCACGCTCCCGCGGGCACCGGTCGGCCGCGGGCGGCCTCCCTGTCTGTTGCGCGGGTGGTCGCGCACCACCTCGAGGCGCCCTCGGCGGGCGTGCGGAGGGCGCCTCGGCGTGGGCGTTCGTCACCAGCCGGACGGCGGCGCCTCGATGTGCACGGCCTTGGTCACGGTCATCTCGTCGAGCAGCTCCGGGCCGTACCCGAAGCCGTGTCCGCTGCTCTTGCGCGGGTGGGCCGCGCCGCCGGGAGCGCCGCCGAAGACGGCGTTGACCTTGACGGTGCCGGCCGGGAGCTCCCGCCAGGCGCGCTGCGCGTGCGACATCGACGGCGTCAGCACGGTCGCGGCCAGCCCGTACGGTGAGTCCGCGGCCCGCTTCAGCGCCTCGTCGAACGACTCGACCACCATCACGGGCGCGACCGGCCCGAACGTCTCCTCGCGCATCACCGCCATCTCGTCCGTGCACCCCGCCAGCACGGTCGGCGGGTAGAACGCGCCCGGCCCGTCCGGCACCGCGCCGCCGGTCAGCGCCCGCGCGCCGGCCTCGATCGCGGCGCTGACCTGCGCGTGCACGCCGTCGCGGAGCCGCGTGTCGACCAGCGGGCCGATCCTCGCGGCCCACGCGCGCGCCTCGGCGGCCAGCGCGTCCAGGAACGCGTCGGCCACCTCCCGATGCACGTAGATCCGCTCGACCGCGACGCAGATCTGCCCGGAGTTCGCGAACGCGCCGGTCGCGGCCTGCCCGGCGGCCCAGGCCGGGTCGACACCGGCGTCCACGATCAGCGGGTCGCTGCCGCCGTTCTCCAGCAGCGCCTTCGCGCCGGTCCGGGCGCACGCGGCCGCGATCGACCGGCCGGTCGCGGTGGAGCCGACGTGCGCGACCACGTCCACCTCCGCCGCGGCCAGCGCGGCACCGACCGGACCGTCGCCGTTGACCAGCGACAGCACGCCGTCCGGGAGGTGCGGCGCGAGCAGCTCGGCCAGCCGGTGACCGGTCGCCGGCGTACGCTCGCTGGGCTTGTGCACGACCGTGTTGCCGGTGACCAGCGCGGCGCCGAGCAGCCCGCAGGCGACCGCGACCGGATCGTTCCACGGCGTGATCACCGCGACCACGCCGCGCGGCCCGAACGCCATCAGGTCGATCGCGCCGTCGTCCCCGGCCAGCGCGCGGCCGCGGTGCACCGGGCCGAGCTCCGCGTACTGCCGCAGCGTGCCCACGCCGGCCTCGATCGAGCCGGCGGCCTCGCCGGCCGGTTTGCCCATCTCCGCGTGCATCAGCGCGGCGAGCTCGCCGGTCGCGCGCTCCACCGCGTCCGCGGCGGCCCGCAGCGCGGCGGCCCGGCCCGCCGCGGAGGTGCCCGCCCAGCCCGGCGCGGCCTGCCGTGCGGCGCGCACCGCGGCGAGCACGTCCGCGTCCGAGGAGACCGGCACGGTGCTGACCGGCGCCCCGGTCGAAGGATCAAAAACG
This sequence comes from Catenuloplanes indicus, assembly GCF_030813715.1. Classification (NCBI taxonomy): domain Bacteria; kingdom Bacillati; phylum Actinomycetota; class Actinomycetes; order Micromonosporales; family Micromonosporaceae; genus Catenuloplanes; species Catenuloplanes indicus. The sequence goes on along the minus strand of NZ_JAUSUZ010000001.1, from coordinate 2,223,632 downwards.
GTCACGGTACGGCCGGAGCCGCCCTCACTCCAGCTTCCGGCGATGAGCTGTCGCACGAGATTCATCGCGCATGCTTTCCCAGGAGCAATTACCTGAAACCGCCCCGTTTGAGACCTATCAGTGCAGGTGGAGGCCCTGGAGAGGGAATTTCAGAGAAGTCGGTGATCTTGCGAATACTCCGGCACTTGTAGGGAATCCGGCCCTTCATGCGAGTCCTGGGAATCAATGCGATCTTCCATGATCCGGCCGCGGCCCTGATCGTCGACGGCCGCGTGGTCGCAGCCGCCGAGGAGGAGCGGTTCAGCCGGCGCAAGCACGGCAAGCGCCCGGTCCCGTTCTCCGCCTGGGAGCTGCCCGAACTCTCCGCAGCCTGGTGTCTGGAGTCGGCCGGTCTGACCCCGGGCGACATCGACGCCGTCGCCTACTCCTTCGACCCCGCGCTGACCACGGACGCGGAGAGCCTCGGCCTCCGCGACCCGTGGGACCACCTGCGCGTCGACTACGCGCGCCGGGCGCCGCAGTTCCTCGCCGCCGCGCTGCCCGGGCTCGACCCGGACCGGGTGCGCTTCGTGCCGCACCACGTGGCGCACGCCGCCTCCGCCGGGCTCTCCGTGCCGGAGGACAGCGCGGTGCTGGTGCTGGACGGCCGCGGCGAGAGCGCCAGCCACCTCGCCGGTGTCTATCGCGACGGCGAGCTGACCACGCTCGCGGCGCAGCGGCTGCCGCACTCGCTCGGCCTGCTCTACGAGGACCTCACCCGGCACCTGGGCTTCCTGCACTCCAGCGACGAGTACAAGGTGATGGCGCTCGCCTCCTACGGCACGCCGCGCCACCTCGGCCTGTTCCGCGAGCTGGTGCACGCGGACGGCGAGGGCGGCTTCCGGGTCGAGCGGATCGACTGGAACGCGCTGGCCAAGGCGCGCACCGCGGACGGCGAGATGACCGCGGAGCACGCCGACCTGGCCGCGACCGTGCAGGCCCGGCTCGAGGAGGTGCTGCTCGACCTGGCCCGCTGGACGTACGACGCGGCCGGCGGCCCGGCCACGCTCACCATGGCCGGTGGCACCGCGCTCAACTGCGTCGCCAACGCGCGGCTCGCCGCGGAGGGCCCGTTCCAGCGGGTCTGGGTGCAGCCGGCCGCCGGTGACGCCGGGACCGCGCTCGGCGCCGCGCTCGCGATCGCCCGCCCGTCCGGGCCGGTGGCGCCGTTCACCGGCGCCGACCTGGGCCGCGGCTGGTCCGACGACGAGCTGGAGGCGGAGCTGCGCCGGGCCGCGCTGCCGTACACCCGGCCGGAGTCCATCGCGGCCGAGGCCGCGCGGGTGCTGGCCGGCAACGGCATCGTCGCCTGGTTCCAGGGCCGCAGCGAGTACGGCCCGCGCGCGCTCGGCCACCGGTCGCTGCTGGCCCACCCCGGCGACCCGGAGACGCAGACGCGGATGAACGACGTGAAGGGCCGCGAGCAGTTCCGGCCGATCGCGCCGATGGTCCGCGCGGAGCGGTTCGCGGACATCTTCGACGGCGTCTACCCCAGCCCGTACATGCTGTTCGTGCACCGGGTGAAGCCGGAGTGGAAGGACCGCATCCCGGCCGTCACGCACGTCGACGGCACCGCCCGGGTGCAGACCGTGCACACCGAGACCGAGCCGCGCGTGGCCGAGATGCTGGCCGAGTTCGAACGCCTCACCGGCCTGCCCGTCGTGATCAACACCTCGCTGAACACGGCCGGCCGCCCGATGGTCGACACACCGCGCGAGGCGATGGAACTCTTCGGCTCCGCCCCGGTCGATCTGCTGGCGCTGGGCCCGTTCGCGGTCCATCGCTCATCCGCGTTCGGGACCACCCGATGACCGGCATCTCCATCGTCATCCCCACGCTCGGCCGGCCCACCCTCACCACGCTGCTGTCCACGCTGGCCACCCAGCTTCCGGGGCACGCGGCCGCCCCGGTCCCCGGGACGACGCCCGCACCCGCCGGAACCACCGGCGGCGCCGCGGCTGCCGAAGCCCCGGCGGGCTTGAACGCGTCCGCGGACGCCGGGAGCGCTGTGGGCGCCGGCAGCGTCGCGGCGGCCGGTGCGGCAGCTGCCGTGGCCGAGGGGATGTCCGGCGCGGGGAAGACCGCCATCGTCGGGCGCACGCCGCCGCCGGAGCGGACCGGACTCCACGGCCGGACCGTGCTCGCCGGTCGGACGCCGCCCGCCGGCCGCACCGGTCCGGGTGCTTCCGCCGGCGGCTCTGCGACGCCGGTCGAGATCCTGGTGGTCGACGACCGGGCGGACACCGCCGAGCCGCTGGAGCTGCCCGCCGGGCTGGACGCGAAGGTGCTGGCCGGGCGCGGGGCCGGACCGGCCGCGGCGCGGAACGCGGGCTGGCGGGCGGCGAGCCACGAATGGGTGGCGTTCCTGGACGACGACGTGGTGCCGGAGCCGGGCTGGCTCGCCGCGCTGATCGGCGATCTCGCCGGGGCGCCCGCGCGGGCCGGCGGCGTCCAGGGCAGGCTGCGTGTGCCGCTGCCGGCCGGCCGACGGCCGACCGACTGGGAACGCGGGACCGCCGCGCTCGCGGACGGCAAGTGGATCACGGCGGACATGGCGTACCGGCGTGCGGTTCTGGAGGTGTGCCAGGGTTTCGACGAGCGGTTGCCGCGCGCGTTCCGGGAGGACGCGGAACTGGCGTTCCGGGTGCGGCAAGCCGGCTGGGACCTGGTCCGCGGCGGTCGCACGGTGACCCACCCGGTGCGCGCCGAGGATCGCTGGGTCAGCGTCCGCCAGCAGCGCGGCAACGCGGACGACGCGCTGCTGCGCCGGCTCTACGGACCGGACTGGCGGCATCTGCTGGATATTCCGCCGGGCCGCCGCGCCCGGCACGCGGCCGTGACCGCGGCCGGTGCGCTGACGCTGCTCGCGCTCGCCGCCCGCCGCCCCCGCGTGGCCGCGCTCACCGGCGCGCTCTGGGCGGCCGGCACCGCGGAGTTCGCCGCGGCCCGCGTCATGCCCGGCCCGCGTACCCCACGCGAGATCACCACGATGCTGCTGACCAGCGCGGCCATCCCGCCGGTCGCGATCACCTGGTGGCTGCGCGGCTGGACCCGCTGGCGCGGCGCCGACCGGCTGGAGAGCGCGCGGTGACGGATCTTTACGACGCCGTCCTGTTCGACCGGGACGGCACGCTCGTGGTGGACGTGCCGTACAACGGTGATCCGGAGCTGGTGCGGCCGATGCCCGGTGCCCGTGCGGCGCTGGACCGGCTGCGTGCGGCCGGGCTGCGGCTGGGTGTGGTGACGAACCAGTCCGGGCTGGCCCGCGGGCGGTTCACCCGGGCGCAGCTGGACGCCGTGCACGCGCGGGTGGAGGAGCTGCTCGGGCCGTTCGGCACGTGGCAGATCTGCCCGCACGACGACCGGGCCGGCTGCCGCTGCCGCAAGCCCGCGCCCGGCATGATCGTCGACGCTGCGGCCGCGCTCGGCACCGACCCGCGACGCTGCGTGATGGTCGGCGACATCGGCCGGGACATGCGGGCCGCCGCGGCCGCCGGTGCCGCCGGCGTGCTGATCCCGACCGAGGTCACGCTCGCACCGGAGATCGCGGCCGCGCCCGCGGTCGCGGACACGATCGAGGCCGCGGCCGCGCTGATCCTGGACCGGATCGCGTCGGTCACCCCGACGGAGACTCGAAAAGCCGGAAAAGTCCTGGTGGTACGCGCGGACTCGGCCGGCGACGTGCTGGTCACCGGCCCGGCGATCCGCGCGGTCGCGGCGCACGCGGACGAGGTCGTGCTGCTCTGCGGCCCGCGCGGCCGGGACGCGGCCGCGCTGCTGCCCGGCGTCGGCCGGATCGTCGAGGCCCGCCTGCCGTGGATCGTCCCGGACCCGGAACCGGTCGACGCCGCGCTGGTCACCGGCCTGACCGCCACGCTCACCGCGATCGCCGCGGACGAGGCCGTGATCTTCACGTCGTTCCACCAGAACGCGCTGCCGCTGGCCCTGCTGCTGCGCGCGGCCGGCGTCACCCGGATCACCGCGATCAGTGAGGACTACCCGGGTTCGCTGCTGGACGTGCGGCACCGCGGCGTCCCGGCCGGTGTCCCGGAGCCGGAGCGGGCCCGCTCGATCGCGGCCGCCGCCGGTTTCCCGCTGCCCCCGGACGACGACGGCGCGCTGCGCGTCGCCGTCCCGAACGCCAGTGCCGCCGGGTTGTCACCGGCCGCCGGATCGTCACCCGCACGGCCGAGTGCCGCTCCCGCCGCTGGGCCGGTGCCCGCGCGGCCGAGCGCCACGCCTGCTGCCGGGTCGCCGACCGTACGGCCGGTCACCACGCCCGCCGTCGTGCGGTCGGCCGGTGAGCCAGGCCTCGCGCGTCTCGTCCCGGCCGGCGACGGAACCGGACCGGCCCCGGGCGGCTACGTCGTGGTCCATCCCGGCGCGTCCGTGCCGGCCCGGTCCTGCCCGCCCGAGGTGATGCGGGAGATCACCGCGGCGCTGGTCGCGGACGGCCACGACGTGCGGATCACCGGCGGGGCGGGGGAGCGCGACCTGGCCGCGTTCGTGGCCGGCACCGGGGCCACCGTGGTGGAGCCGACCGACCTCGCCGGTCTGGCCAGCCTGCTGTCCGGTGCCGGCTGTGCCGTGGTCGCGAACACCGGGCCCGCGCACCTGGCCGCCGCGGTCGGCACGCCGGTGGTCAGCCTGTTCGCGCCGACCGTCCCGTACGGCCAGTGGGGCCCCTATCGCGTGCCGCACGTGCGGCTCGGCGACGCGGCCGCGGCCTGCCGGGACACCCGGGCGACGCGCTGCCCGGTGGCCGGGCACCCGTGCCTGTCCACGATCACGCCGGCCGAGGTGCTGGCCGCCGTGCGCACGCTCATGCCGCATCACACGATCAGGGAGATGGCCGCGTGAACATTCTGTTCTGGCACGTGCACGGCTCCTGGGCGACCGCGTTCGTCCAGGGGAAACACCGCTACCTGGTGCCGGTCAACGACGCGCGGGACGAGTGGGGGCGGGGCCGGGCGCGCACGTTCCCGTGGCCGGAGACGGTCGAGGAGGTCGACGTCGCGTCGCTGCGCCCGGACGACGTGGACGTGATCGTGCTGCAGCGCCCGGCGGAACTGGACCGGATCGCGCACCTCGGCCGGAAGCCGAAGATCTTCCTGGAGCACAACACGCCCAAGGGGAACGTGCCGGACACCCGGCACCCGATGGCGGACCGGGACGACCTCACGATCGTGCACGTCACCCACTTCAACGACCTGTTCTGGGACGCGGGCGGCACCCGTACCCACGTGATCGAGCACGGCGTGGTGCCACCGGCCGTGCGCTGGACCGGCGAGCTGGAACGCCTGGCCGTGGTCACGAACGAGCCGGTGCGCCGGAACCGGGTGACCGGCACCGACCTGTACCACCGGTTCACGCCGGTCGCGCCGCTGGACGTCTACGGCATGGGCGTGGCCGGTCTGCGCCTGGACCGGGTGTTCACGCACGACGACCCGCCGCAGGCCGCGATGCACGAGCAGATCGCGCACCGCCGGGCCTACCTGCACCTGTGCCGGTGGACGTCGCTCGGGCTGAGCCTGATCGAGGCGATGCAGATCGGCATGCCGGTGCTCGCGCTGGCCACCACCGAGGCGGTCGCGGCCGTGCCGGCCGACGCCGGTGTGCTCGCCACCCGGGTGGACACGCTGGTCGAGGCCGCGCAGTGGCTGATCGACGACCCCGACGCCGCCCGCCGGATGGGTGCGGCCGCACGGCAATCCGCCCTGGCCCGGTACGGCCTGGACCGCTTTCTCGCCGACTGGGACCGACTCCTGGAGGAACACACATGCGCGTAGCGATGATCTCCGAACACGCCAGCCCGCTCGCCGCGCTCGGCGGGGTGGACGCGGGCGGCCAGAACACGCACGTGGCCGCGCTCGCGGCCGAGCTGGCCGGGCAGGGGCACGAGGTGCGCGTCTACACCCGGCGCGACGACCCGGGCACGCCGGAGCGGGTGACGGTGCGCGGTTTCGAGGTGGTGCACGTGCCCGCCGGGCCGCCGTCCGTGCTGCCCAAGGACGACCTGCTGCCGCACATGGGCGCGTTCGCGGAGTGGATGGCCGCGGACTGGCGGGCGACCGGCCTGCCGGACGTGGCGCACGCGCACTTCTGGATGAGCGGGCTGGCCGCGGTCACCGCGAGCCGGGCCTGCGGGGTGCCGGTGGTGCAGACGTACCACGCGCTCGGCACGGTGAAGCGCCGGCACCAGGGCGCGGCGGACACCAGCCCGGCGCACCGCACCGCGTACGAACGGCAGCTCGGCCGGGTCGTGGACCGGGTGATCGTGCAGTGCCGCGACGAGGAGCACGAGCTGGCCTCGATGGGCGTGCCCCGGGAGCGGACGAGTCTCGTCCCGTCCGGTGTGGACGCTACGCGGTTCCGGCCGGACGGCCCGGCCGCGCCGCGTGGCGAGCGCCCCCGGATCCTCACGGTCGGCCGGCTGGTCGAGCGCAAGGGCTACGCGGAGCTGATCCGCGCGCTGGCCTCGGTGCCGGACGCGGAGCTGGTCATCGCGGGCGGCCCAGCCCGGGACCGGCTGATGGCGGATCCGTACGCGCGCCGGCTGCACGAACTGGCCCGCGCTGCCGGTGTGTCCGGCCGGGTGCGGCTCACCGGCGCGATCGCACCGGCCGAGATGCCCCGCTGGTACCGGTCCGCGGACGTGCTGGCGGCCGCGCCCTGGTACGAACCGTTCGGCTTGACGCCGCTGGAGGCGATGGCGTGCGGCGTGCCGGTGGTGGCGACCGCGGTCGGCGGCCTCACCGACACCGTGGTCGACCGGGTCACCGGCGAGCTGGTGCCGCCGCGCGATCCGGGCGCGCTCGCGGCCGCGCTGCGCCGGCTGCTCGGCGACGACGTGCGCCGGATCTCCTACGGCGCGGCCGCGCTCGACCGGGCGCGGAGCGTCTACGGCTGGCCGGCGATCGCGGCCCGGATCGCGGACGTCTACGCGTCGGTCGCGCGGGTGCGAGAGGCGGTCGCGTGATGGATCCGCTGGACACCCACCTGAGCGGCCTGCAGGCCGCGCTTCCCGAGTTCCGCACGCTCGCGTCCGCGACACTGCCGCGCTGGGGTGAGCTGCTGGCCCGCCACCTCGGCACCGGCGGGCGGCTGCTGGTCGCCGGCAACGGCGGCAGTGCGGCCGAGGCCCAGCACCTGGCGGCCGAGCTGGTCGGGCGGCTGCGTGACGAACGGCAGCCGCTGTCCGCGATCGCGCTCACGCCGGACTCGTCCGCGATCACCGCGATCAGCAACGACTACGGGTACGAGGAGGTCTTCGCCCGCCAGGTCCGCGCGCACGGCCGCCCCGGCGACGTGCTGATGCTGATGTCCACCAGCGGGCGCAGCCCGAACCTGGTCGCGGCCGCGCACGCGGCCCGGGAGGCGGGCGTGCGCACCTGGGCGCTGACCGGCCAGAAACCGAACCCGCTGTCCCGCGCCTGCGACGAGACGCTGGCCTGCCCGTCCCCGGACTCACAGGTCGTGCAGGAGCTGCACCTGGTCTCGGTGCACCTGCTCTGCGAATACGTGGACCTGGCGCTGCCCATGGTCGTGGACGCTCTCGAGGAGGCGCTGGCCCGATGACGGACGAGAATCGGGATCTGCTGGTCATCGTGGGTGACACGCTGCTGGACCGGGACGTGGACGGCAGCGTGCGCCGGATCGCGCCGGACGCGCCCGCGCCGGTGCTGGACGAGGAGTCCACCACCGACCGCCCGGGCGGTGCCGGGCTGGCCGCGCTGCTCGCGGCCAGCACCGGCATCGACGTCGCGCTGGTCACCGCGCTCGCGTCGGACCCGGCCGCGGCCCGGGTGGTCGAGCTGCTCACCGCGGCCGGGATCGAGGTTTACGCGCTGCCGTCGGCCGTGCCCACGCCGGAGAAGATCCGGCTGCGCGCCGACGGGCAGGTGCTGGTCCGGCTGGACCGGGGCGGCGAGCCCGCGGTGCCGGCGGACGCGCCGCGGGCCGCGCTGGACGTGATCGGCCGCGCCACCGCGATTCTGGTCTCCGACTACGGCCGGGGCGTGGCCCGCCAGCCGGCCGTGCGGAGGGCGCTGGAGCAGACGCGCGCGCCGATCGTCTGGGATCCGCATCCGCGCGGCCCGGCCCCGGTGCCGAACGTGCGGCTGGTCACGCCGAACGCGGCCGAGGCACGCGCGATGTCCGGTGACGCCGGCGGCGGGACCGCGCTGGCCGCGGCGGAGCGGGCCGGGTTCGCGCTGAAGCGGCACTGGCGGGCCGGTGCGGTCGCGGTGACCGTGGGCGCGGCCGGTGCGGTGCTCTGCCACGGTGGCTCGACGCCGCTGGTGCTGCCCGCGCCGGACGTGCCGGACGGGGACACCTGCGGCGCGGGCGACCGGTTCGCGTCCACGGCCGCGCTGGCACTGGCCCGCGGCGCGCTGGTCTCCGAGGCGGTCCGCGAGGCGGTGAACGCGGCGTCCGCGTACGTGGCGGCCGGTGGTGCCGCGGGAGCGATCGCGCCCGTGCCGCCGGAGCGGACGACGGACGCCGGCGCGATCGCGGACCGGGTGCGGGCCCGGGGCGGCACGGTCGTCGCGACCGGTGGCTGCTTCGACCTGCTGCACGCCGGTCACCTGGCGACGCTGCGCGCGGCCCGCAAACTCGGCGACTGCCTGATCGTCTGCCTCAACTCCGACGCCAGCGTGTCCGCGCTCAAGGGCCCGGACCGGCCGCTCACCGCGCAGCAGGACCGGGCCGCGTTGCTGGCCGCGCTCGACTGCGTGGACGCCGTGGTGATCTTCGACGAGCCGACGCCGGAGGCCGTGCTCACCTGGCTGCGGCCGGACGTCTGGGTCAAGGGCGGCGACTACTCCGGCGACGCCGAGCTGCCGGAGTCCGCGCTGGTCCGGCGCTGGGGCGGCCGGACCGTCATCGTGCCGTACCTCAGCGGCCGCTCCACCACGTCCACCATCGAAACGATCTCAGCGCTCAGTAGGGGATGAACATGGATGCAGTCATCGTCACCGGCGGATCGAGCGGCCTGGGTGCCGCCGTCGTGGACGCCGTCGCCAAGGCCGGTGGGCGTCCGCTGGTCATCGACCGTCAGGCGCCCGCGGACGGCGTCGAGTGGATCGAGTGCGACCTGGCCGACACACGCGCGGCCGAGGCGGCCACCCGGGAGCTGATCGAGCGGGCCGGCGGCAGCCTGGACGGCGTGGTCACCGCGGCCGGCTTCGACGTGCCGGGCGCGCTGCGGGACGTGCCGGGCGACGTCTGGGACCGGATCGTCATGGTCGACCTGCTGGCCACGGCCGCGGTGATCCGGGCCGCGCTGCCGGCGCTGGAGGCGTCGCACGGCGGCGTCGTCACGATCTCGTCCACGCTCGGGATCAAGGCGGTCAGCGACGCGACCGCGTACTGCGCGGCGAAGTTCGGCGTGGTCGGCTTCACCCGGGCGCTCGCGGCCGAGCTGGCCGGCACGGTCGGCGTCACGCTGGTCATCCCGGGCGGGATGCGGACGAAGTTCTTCGACGAGCGGGACGAGCGGTACAAGCCGGGACCGGACGCGGTGCTCAACGACCCGGCGAACGTGGCGGACGCGATCCTGTTCGCGCTCCGGCAGCCGGCCGGGTCCGCGGTCCGCGAGCTGGTCATCGCGGCCGAGCGGGAGAGCTCGTACCCGTGATCCTGGTGCTTCGCGCGCTCGGCGTGGGCGATCTCGCCACCGGCGTGCCCGCGCTGCGCGCGCTGCGGGCCGCGTTCCCGTCCACGGAACTCGCGCTGGCCGCACCCACCTGGCTGACGCCGCTGATCGACCTGATCGGCGGCGTCGACCGGGTGGTGCCGTGCGCCGGGCTGGACGCGCCGCTGCCGCCGCTGCCGGGCGTCGCACTCGCGGTCAACCTGCACGGCCGGGGGCCGCAGAGCCATCAGGCCCTGCTGGCGGTACGGCCGGGAAAGCTCTGGGCGTTCGCACACCCGGACTTCCCCGGCGGTCCGGACTGGCCGGACGACGTGCACGAGGTGACGCGCTGGGCCCGGCTGCTGCGCTTCCACGGCGTGCCGGTGGATGAAACCGATCTTGATCTTCGGCCGCCGCCGGTGGAGGTGCCGCACGGCGTGACGATCGTCCACCCCGGTGCGAAGTCACCGTCCCGGCGGTGGCCGGCCGACCGGTACGCGGAGGTGGCCCGCGCGCTGGCCGCGGACGGGCACCGGGTCATGGTGACCGGGTCGGCGGCCGAGCGGGACCTCGCGCTGGAGATCGCCGGCCGGGCCGGGCTGGGGCCGCAGTCGGTACCGGAGACCGGGCTGGCCGAGCTGGCCGGGCTGATCGCGCACGCCCGGCTGCTGGTCAGCGGCGACACCGGCGTGGCGCACCTGGCGACCGCGTTCGGCACGCCGTCGGTCACGCTGTTCGGCCCGATGCCGCCGAGCCGCTGGGGCCCGCCGCCGGACCGGCCCCGGCACCGCGCGATCTGGCACGGTGTGCGCGTGGAACGGGGTGATTCGCCCGATCCCGGCGTCCACCCGGCGCTGCTGAAGGTCACCGTGGCGGAGGTGCTTCGCGAGACTCACCCCATCGTGCACGTGTGACGGGGGTAATGTCGGCCTTCAGGGGAGGTCGGCTCGTGGACACGCCGCAGCGTATGGAGGTCGTCACCCACGATCGGGACGTGGTGGCCGACGCGGTCAACCGGATCATCCGGCACCGGGCCCGAGTCTCGTTCGCGGACGCGGACGTCACGGATCTCGCGGTCCGGTCGGTCGCCTACCGGGAGTTCGGTGCGTTCCGGGTGCGGCTGACCGGCGTCCGCTACGGCGCGGACGTGCCGCCGATGCCGATGGTGACCGCCGGGGTGATCGCCGGTGGCAAGGCGCAGATCCGGATCGGCCGGCAGGAGCTGCTGCTGGGCAGCGGCGACGGCGTGGTCTACCCGGAGGGCATCGTGTCCGGCGGCGAGTACGGCGACACCACCATGATGTTCGTCCAGCTACCGCTCGGCTGCGTCGCCGCGGTCGCCGGTGAGCCGGGCCTGCGCTTCGATTCGTTCACGCCGGTGAACGCGGAGCTGCGCCGGCACTGGGCCGAGACCACCGGCTACCTGGTGCGGCAGCTCACCGCGCCCGGGCCGGCGCTGCCGCCGCTGCTCGTCGACCAGCTGCGCTGGCTGGCCGCCACGTCCGCGCTCGCGGTCTTCCCGAACAGCATGATGAACGCCCGGCACCGCCGCTCGCCCGGCCGGGAGCCGATGTCCGCGGTCCGGCGGGCGATCGCGTTCATGGAGGAGCACGCGGCCGAGCCGCTGACGATCATGGAGATCGCGGCCGCCACCGGCGTCGGGCCGCGCGGCCTGCAGATCGCGTTCCGCCGCCACCTGGACACCACGCCGCTGGAGTACCTGCGCCGCGTCCGGCTGGAACGGGTGCGCCAGGAACTGCGCTCCGCCGACCCGGCCGGCCGCGTCACGGTGCGCGAGGTGGCCCGCCGCTGGGGTTTCGCCAACCCCGGCCGGTTCGCCGGGCAGTACCGCGCGCTGTTCGGCGAAACGCCGGCCCGCACGCTCCGCGAGTGACGGCGACGGGCGCCCCGCCCGGAAGCGGAACGCCCGTCGCCGGATGGGAGCGGGTGGTCAGGGCTTGCTGATCGCGTCGAGCAGGTCGCCGGTCGGCTTGTCCGGGAGTGCCCGGGCCACGTCGGCCAGCGCCACCATGCCGACCAGGTCGTGACCGTCGATGACCGGGAGACGGCGGACCTGGTGCTTGCTCATGGTGCGGAGGATCTCGGTGGTGTCGTCGTCCGCGCCGATGGTGACCGGCTTGCCCTGGGCCAGGTCGCCGGCCCGGACATCGGCGGGATTGCGGCCCTGTGCGACCGCCTTCACCACGATGTCGCGGTCGGTGAGCATGCCCTTGAGGCGGTTGTCGGTGCCGCAGATCGGCAGCGCGCCGACCTCCAGCTCGGCCATCTTGCGGGCGGCGTCGGCGAGCGTCTCCTGCTCGCCCACGCAGGTGGCGTCCGGTGTCATGATCTCGCGAGCGGTGGTCATCTGGTCTCCTCTGCGTTGAGAAGGGTCGCTCGCCCGGGGGATCAGGCGAGCGTGGCCGGGAAGCGGTCCCACACGCGGTGCCGCGCGAGGAACTGCTGGAGCGTGGTGAGCGCGCCGGGGCCGGACTCGGCGAGGAAGACGCCGGGCGTGCCGGTGATCCCGGCCTGCTCCAGCACGGCGGTGCCGGTGCCCCAGGCGCCGACCGGCTTGGCGTGCCGCCAGGCCTCCTCGACCAGCAGCCGCACCCGGGGGTCGACGGCGAGCGCGCCGGCCGCACCGGCCTTGGCGTCCCGCGCCGGGATCGCGTCCGCGGCCGGGGTGGCCGCGTCCGCGATCAGGATCGCGTCGAACTCCACGGACCGCGCGGTGTTGAACGTGCGCTGCACGTCCAGGCCACCGGCCTTGCCACCGGCCGGCGCGATGATCAGCGGCAGCGCCCCGGCGGCCAGGATCGCCTCGCGGACCGCACCGGCACCGTCGGCGCCGTCCGGGCCGACCACGATGCCGATGATCCGGCCGTCGGCCGGCCACTCCTGGCCGAGCTGGGACAGCGCGGGGCTGGGCGCGACCTCGGCCGGCTCGACCGTGGCGGCCGGTGCGGGCAGGCCGAGCCCGGCCGCGACCTGCGCGCACAGGTCCGCGTCGATGTTGGCGAGCGCGAGCAGCTGACGCTCCTTGATCGCCTGCTCGTAGCACTTGCCGAGCTCGAACGTGTACGCGGAGACGATGTGCTCCTTCTCCACCGGCGTCATGCTCTGCCAGAAGAGCCGCACCTGCGAGTAGTGGTCGTCGAACGAGACCGGGTTCTCCCGTACCTTCGTCGACTCGGCGACCCGGACCGGCAGGTCGGCGAACGCCTTCTCGGTGGTCTCGAACGGGTTGCCGCCGTCCAGCGAGTTCGGCTTGTACGGCGCCACGCCCGCGTGCACGGCCTGCTGGTGGAAGCCGTCCCGGAGCATGTCGTTGACCGGAGCATGCGGCCGGTTGACCGGGATGTGCGAGTAGTTCGGCCCGCCGAGCCGGGTCAGCTGCGTGTCGACGTAGGAGAAGAGGCGGCCCTGCAGCAGCGGGTCGTTGGTGACGTCGATGCCGGGCGGCAGGTGGCCGAGGTGGAACGCGACCTGCTCGGTCTCGGCGAAGAAGTTCGTGGGGTTGCGGTTGAGCACGAGGCGGCCGATCGGCTGCACCTCGGCCAGCTCCTCCGGCACGATCTTGGTCGGGTCGAGCAGGTCGATGCCGGCGAACGTCTCGTCCGGCGTGTCCGGGAAGACCTGCACGCCGAGCTCGTACTCCGGGTACGCGCCCGCCTCGATCGCGTCGTAGAGGTCGCGCCGGTGGTAGTCCGGGTCGACGCCGGCGATCAGCTGCGCCTCCTCCCAGACCAGCGAGTGCACGCCGAGCTTCGGCTTCCAGTGGAACTTGACCAGCACCGTCTCGCCGGCGTCGTTGACCATCCGGAACGTGTGGACGCCGAAGCCCTCCATGTGCCGGTACGAGCGCGGGATGCCCCGGTCGGACATGTTCCAGATGGTGTGGTGCTGCGCCTCGGTGTGCAGCGACACGAAGTCCCAGAACGTGTCGTGCGCGCTCTGCGCCTGCGGGATCTCCCGGTCCGGGTGCGGCTTGCCGGCGTGGATGATGTCCGGGAACTTGATCGCATCCTGGATGAAGAACACCGGGATGTTGTTCGCGACCAGGTCGAACGTACCCTCGCTGGTGTAGAACTTGGTGGCGAAGCCACGGGTGTCGCGGACCGTGTCGGCGGAGCCGCGCGAGCCCAGCACGGTGGAGAACCGGACGAACACCGGTGTCTCCGCGTTCTTCTTCAGGAACCCGGCGCTGGTGATCGCCTCGGCGCTGCCGTACGCGGTGAACACGCCGTGCGCGCCGGTGCCACGGGCGTGCACCACGCGCTCCGGGATGCGCTCGTGGTCGAAGTGCGTGATCTTCTCGCGGAAGTGGTGGTCCTGCATCAGGATCGGGCCGCGGGGGCCGGCCTTGAGCGAGTGATCCGTGTCGCGGAGCCGGGCGCCCTGCGCGGTGGTGAGGTACGCGCCCTGCTGGCCGCGGGCGGTCTTCGGGGCCCCGGTGTCGAAGCCGGTCGGCGTGACCGGTTCCGGCGTGCCCTGATCGCTCTTCGGCGGGAGTGGCTCGCGCGGCGTCGTCGGCTCCGCCACGCCCGGTGTGCCGCTGCCCGGCGTCCCGGGGACCGTGGGTTCGGTGACGGCTTCCACGGCGTCCTTCACCGCGTCGACGATCTTGCGCGCTTCCATGCGGTAGCCCCTTCGAGTTCGGTCTGCATGACCCGCATACCCGGGCACTGAGGTGCCAAACGGGCTTCCACCAGAACTAAAGGTGATCGAATAGTTACTTAGAGCATTAGCCTGTGCGAGTCTGGCAATTGTGGTTTCAGGTGGCAAACCGAGGGAAGGAACCGGGCCGCGGGGCCGGACGGCTCACGCGGAGTCTGAAGAGTGGGGCCGCCGCATGTCGGCATTCGTCGGTGAAGAGCTCGACCTCGACCTGTGCGCCGAGGAGTACACCCGGGCGCGCGCGAGCGCGGGCCCGGCCGCGAGTGACCGGTTGCGGGAGGATTTCATCCGCGCCGCCATGCCGCTCGCCGGCCGGCTGGCCAGCCGCTACTGCGGACGCGGCGAGCCGGCGGAGGACCTGGAGCAGGTCGCGCGGATCGGCCTGGTCAAGACCGTCGACCGGTACGACGCGGAGCGCGGCTCGTTCACCGCGTTCGCCGTGGTCACCATCCGCGGTGAGCTGCGCCGGCACTTCCGCGACCACACCTGGAGCGTGCACGTGCCGCGCCGCCTGCAGGACCTGGGCCTGGAGGTGAAGCGCGCCGCGGACATGCTGACCGCCCGCTTCTCCCGCCCGCCGACGCAGGCGGAGATCGCCGGCTACCTCGGCGTGGACGAGTCCGACGTGCGCGCGGCCCGCACCTCGCTGGCCGGCTATTCGTCCGAGTCGTTGAATCGTCGCATCTCGGACGCGGACGACACCGAGATCGGTGACCTGCTCGGCGCGCTGGACCCGGACCTGGCCGCGGTCGAGGACCGCACCACGCTGGAGGACCTGCTGCTGCGCGTGCCGCGCCGGGACCGCCGCATGCTGGCGCTGCGCTTCTGGGGCAACCTCAGCCAGGCGGAGATCGCGGACCAGTTCGGCATCTCCCAGATGCAGGTGTCCCGGCTGCTCAGCCGCGCGCTGACCTGGCTACGGACCGCGATGCTGACCGACGTGGTGCCGCCGTGGCCGGGCGAGGCCGACGAGCCCGGCGTGCGCGTGGTGGTGACCAGCGCACCCGGCCGGACCCGGGTGATCCGCCTGTACGGCGAGATCGACCGGGACAACGCGAGCGAGCTGCGGGTCCGGCTGATGGGCGCGCTCTCCACCGGGCGGCCGAGTCGCCTGGAGGTGGATCTCAGCGGCGTGCCGCTGCTGGACGCGGCGGGCATGCGGGCGCTGATGGCGGTCCGGGAGATCGCGGCCGCGCGCCGCGTCGGCCTGCGGTACACCGGCGTCTCGCCGTACCTGGAGCAGCTCATCCGGGCGACCGGCCTGGGCGTGCTGCTGAGCTGACCGGTGGTGCCCCGCCGGCCTGCCCACGCCGCCTTGCCGGTGCGTGCGGCCTTGCCGGTGCGTGCCGCCCCGCCGGCTCCTGCCTCATGACGAGCGGTCGGCGATCCGGTCGATGAGCTGGCGGATCAGCGTGGCCGCGCGGTCGGCGTCGTCCGCGGTCTGCCGGTAGCGGCCCACCGAGGTCCGGCCGGCCATCCGGCGGCTGAGCGCGGCCTTCTCCTCCAGCGCCCGCAGCGCGGTCCAGAGCGCGCCCTCGGTCGCCACGTCCTGCTCGTCCAGCAGGCTCTCCGACGACCAGGCATGCCCGACCCGGCAGCGGAAGTGCGGGATCGGCTCGCCGCCCACCTCGAACAGGTTGCCGCCGCAGTCCGGGCAGCCGAACCCGGACGGCGTGGCGCCGGGCACTCCGTCCGTGGTGCGGGCCGCGGCGTCGCTGATCGCGACCTCGTCGTCCAGGCGCGGATCCATGTCCAGATCAAGACCTTCCGGCAACGGTACGGACGTGAGCCTCGCCAGCAGGTCACCCATCTCGGCCGCGGTGGCGACATGATCCGCTGCGCGCCGGGCGGCCACCGCCATCGGCATCGACGGGTACAGCGCGTCCTGCGGATCCTGGATCACGGTCAGGCCGCCGCGCCGCGCGATGTCGTACGCACCGGACGCGCCGTCCGCCTGTGCCCCGGACAGCACCACGCCGATCGCGCGTGGCCCGGCCGCCCGGGCGACGGACCGGAACAGCGGGTCGACCGCGGGCCGGTGCCCGTTCTCGGACGGACCGTGGCTGAGCCGTAGCCGGTCGCCGAGCAGCAGCAGATGATGACCGGGCCGTGCCACGTGGACCCGCCCCGGCGTGACCGGTTCACCGTCGGCCGCGGCCGTCACCGGGAGCGCGCAGTGCCGGTTCAGGATCGCCGGCAGCGCGCTCGGCGCCTCCCGCGGCATGTGCAGCACCACGAGCACGGCCGCGGGCAGCCCGGCCGGCAGCCCGTGGACGAGCGCGCGCAGCGCCTCGACTCCTCCGGCGGACGCGCCCACCGCGATGACGTCCCGGTGTGTCATCGGCACTGCATACCCCGGCGCCCCGGACGCGAACCCCCGCCTGCACCAGCGCGTGCTCGAGGCGATCTGAGCGTGTACTGCGATCGCGTCCGGTGCTACGGTCGGCCGCCATGCGCACCGAGCAGCCCGGTCCGTTGACCGCCGCCCTCCGCGGGGGCCGGCTCGCACCCCGCGCCGCCGTCGACCGGGCCGCGTTCGCGGACGTCCCGGCGGCCACCCGGGACGCGATCACCGCGATCGCGGACGAGACACCGGGCACGCCCTGGCCGCAGCCGACGCTCACCCGCTGGCGTGCTGCTCACCGGCGACGACGACCCGGGCCCGATCATCGAGTCGGCCGTGCGCAGCCTGGACGCCTACCTCGCCGGCGTGCCCGGCGACGGCGGCTGCCCGGAGGGCATCTCCTACTGGTGGCACTCCGGCGCGCGGCTGTTCGAGGCGCTCGAGCTGCTCGGCGTACCCGATGATGTCTGGACGGATCCGCTGATCCACCGGATCGCGCGGTTCCCGCTCACCGTGCACCTCGGCGGCGACTGGAGCGCCAGCTTCGGCGACGGCACCGCCCGGGTGCCGCGCACGGACGGCCGCGCCCGCAAGGATCACCTCTCGCCCGCGCTGCTGCACCGGTACGGCCGCGCGGTCGGCGACGCCGAGATCACCGCGTTCGCCCGGGCGTCCCGCGGCGACGACCCGCTGACCACGCTGCCCAGCCCGCTGGGCCGGGCAATCGCCGCGCTGACCGACCCGGCCTGGCGCGACGCGGCCCCGCGGGACTTTCCCGCGCCGCCGGTGCAGTGGCTGCCGGAGACCCAGGTGGCGTCGCTGCGCGGCGGCGCGCTGCACCTGATCGCGAAGGCCGGTCACAACGACGAACCGCACAACCACAACGACGTCGGCAGTTTCGTGCTGGCCGTGCGCGGCGAGCCGGTCGTGGTCGACGCCGGCACCGGCGTCTACGACCGGGACAGCTTCGGCCCGGACCGCTACCGCGTCTGGTTCACCCGGTCCGCGTTCCACAGCGTCCCGGAGATCGACGGCCACGAGCAGGCGCCCGGTCCCGCGTACGCCGCCCGGGACGTGCGGCTGACCGGGCGCACCTGCACGCTCGACCTGGCCGGTGCCTACCCGGCCGCGGCCGGCATCGAGACCCTGCGCCGCACGTTCACGATCGACGACGATCTGGTCACGCTCACCGACGCGTGGCGGCTCGACCACCGCCCACGGCGGATCACGCTGCGCCTGTTGCTCCGCGACGACCACCGGGCGGTACGCATCGCGCTGCCGGGCCACGTGCAGGCGCGCACCGCGCACATCACGCTGACCGACCCGCAGCTGAAAGCGGTCTGGGGTGACCGGCTGACGCTGATGACGCTGGACGTGACCTCGCCGGCCGCCACCGGCGAGGTCACCGTCCGGTTCACACCCGGGCGAGCAACGACCTGACCGCCGCCATCGTCCGCCGCGCGTTCTCCGCCGGGTCCAGCGCCCGCAGCGTGGTGGACAGCACCTCCACGGACAGCGGCACGTCCGCACCGGTCGCCCGCAGCGCGGCCAGCAGCCCGGCCAGGTCGAAGTCGCCCTCGCCGGGCAGCAGCCGCTCGTCGACGCAGTCCTGGTAGACGGTGCCCTTCGGCGTCGTGTGCCCGTCGGTCAGCTCCAGGCCGGCCACGTGCCGGGCCGCCACCGAGGTCACCACGTCCATCCCGGCCGGGTCGCGGAACACGTGCCAGGCGTCGAACATCAGGCCGGCGTTCGGCCGGTCCACCGCGCGGACCAGGTCATGCGCGGCCACATGGTCGAATCCGGGCAGCACCACGACCGGCTCCAGCGCCACCGTGGTGCCGGCCGCGGCGGCCCGGTCGCACAGCGCCGCGAACCGCTCCGCCAGCAGATCCGCCTCGGGCCGCACGGCCGGCGGCACCAGCAGCACCGCGGTCTTGATCCGCGGTACGCCGAACGTCTCCGCGTACCGCAGTAACGCCTCCTCCGGCTCGCGGTCACCGGCGAACCAGCCGTACATCGCCTCCAGCTCCACGAACCGCACGCCGTGCGCGTCCAGCAGCGCGCGCAGCTCGGCCGGTGAGCGCGTCGCCAGCAACTGGTCCAGTTCGGACACCCGGGTGGCGAGCCCGGTGCCGCCGGACCCGGACACCGCCGCCAGCCGCGTGTCGAACCCGAAGCGCGGCGGCTCCGGCGGCAAGGTGCCGGCCAGCTGCAGATGAGTGAACGTGATCTCCATGACGGCCACGCTAGGCACCGGCGGGTCCGCACCGGTAGAACCGGGGCGCCCGGCTCGAACAGGCCCGCGCCGCCCTGAGCGGCGCCGCACCACCACCGATCTCGGTGCTGGCGGCGCGCTGGCGGTTCGCGGACAGCAGCCACTTCATCCGCGCCTTCCGCAGCCACTACGGCCAGACCCGGCCCAGTTCGCCCGCGAGTCAGCTCATCGTGCCACCGACGATCCCCGGCCGTGATGCGCGATCCGTGCGGTGTCGCGGTCGGGGCTTTCGGCCGTGGGGCCAGTGCCGGCCGCGTTAGCCGGCCATGATCCCGCGTGCTTCCGGACGACGGCGGCCGGAAGGCCGGGATGTGCCGCTCCGGCGCGTCAGGCCGGTGCCGGGCCGGGATCGGCGGCACCGTGCAGCGGGCTCAGCGCCGCCGCTAGGGCGGCCAGGCCGTCGGGCGGGAGCAGCGCGCCGTCCACGCCCAGGCAGCGTGCGCCCGCGGTGCGGAAGTCGGCCGCGTTCGCACTGGTCACGCCGCCGGTGGCGATCAGCGCGGCCTGCGGGAAGACGTCGCGGAGCGCGCGGATCCAGGGCGGGCCGAGCGGGCCGGCCGGGAACGCGGTCAGCCACCGGCAGCCGGTCCGCAGCGCCCGCTGGATCTCGGTCGGCGTGGTCGCACCGGGTACATGGGCGAGACCGGCCGCGAGGCTGACCCGCAGCACGTCCGGGTCGAAGCCGGGCGCCAGCGTGAACGTCGCACCGGCGGCCTTCGCGACCGGCACCAGATCGGGCGTGAGCACACCGCCCGCGCCGACCACCTCGCCACGCTCCGCGCCGAGCCGGGCGACCGCGGCGAGCGCGTCCCGGGACGACGGTGCGTGCAGCGGCACCTCGACCACGCCGAGACCGGTGTCCCAGACGGCCTCGGCCAGCGCCACGGTCCGGTCGATCGGCAGGCCCCGCAGTACGGCCAGCAGCACCCGCCCGGCGAAGACGCGGTCCAGCACCTGCGCGGCCGACGGCAACTCACGCACCGGCCGCGCGGCTCCGGGCCGGCGCGCGCTGATCTCGTACCCCCGTGGTGGTGTTTTGTCCGAGTTTATCGACCACGGCGGCGTGCCGCGGACGCGCCGGAAAACCGATGGGCACGCCACCCCGCCCGGTGCGACCATCGTCCGCGGCGATTCCGGACGGGGAGCACGATGCGTCGCGGACCGGGCCGGCCGGCCGCTGTACTACGTGTTCGAGTGACCGGCGCCCGGGAACGCCCCGGGCGCCGGCCGCCGGTCAGGGACCGGTCTCGCCGGTGACCGCGAGCACCGCCCGCCGGTTGTAGGCGCGGCCGTCGTCGGTGTCGTCGGGCCGGTCCGGCCGGTCGTGGCCGAGGCCGCTGGCGGTCAGCCGGTCGCCGTCGATCCCGAACGAGACGAGCACGTCACGCACCGCGGCCGCCCGCTCCGCGCTGAGCGGATCGCCCGCCTCGAACGCGTCGGTGTGCCCCTCGATCCGGACCGTCGCGCTCGGATACGCGTTCAGCAGACCCGCGGCACGCCACAGGTTCCGCTGCGCCTGCGGCGACAGCCAGGCACTGCCCTCCGGGAACAACAACGGGGGTACGTCGGCCAGCTGCTCGCCGAGGCCCACGACCTCGAGCCGGTCGACGACCGTCAGCCCGGTGTCACGGGCGGCCGTGGTCAGCGCGACCCACTCCACCTCGGACCCGGCGGTACCGGCCAGCGTCAGCACACCGTCCCGCAGATCCACGGTGAGAGCGGCCGCTTCGCGCGGCAGCACCCCCAGCAACCCGGGCAGCCCGGCGAGCCCGTCACCGGTGACGTCGCCGGCCGAGACCCGGTCGTCGACCGCGGCGAACCCGTCCAGCGCGTCGCGGATCGGCCCGCGGTCGGTCGCGCTCGGCACCGTACCGGTGAGCGCGACCCGGCCGGCCGCGACGGTCACCCGCAGGGATGGAGCCGGCAGACGCACCGGCTCGGCCGCCGGCGGCACCACGGTCCGCACCGTGCGCACGCCCTCCAGCCCCGAGACGATCTCCCGCGCCCGGGACGCGGCCGCCTCGTCACCGGCGCGGAGCACGCCGTCCCGCCCGGTGAACGCGACCTCGACCGGCGGCAGCCCGCCCGCCTCGGCCAGCGCCTGCGCGGACCGCCGCGTGAGGTCGTCCTCCATGCGATGCCGGTTCGGGCCGACCTGCAACGCGACGACCGCGACCATGCCGATCACCGACACCAGCCACACGAACAGAAGCCGCCGACGCGTCGTCATCGCGCAACCTCCGCGTCCCGCACCGCACCCTGAGGCTCGCCACCGGCCACGGCCGCCTTCTGCGCACCGCCGCCGTCGTGCCGCTCGGCCGCCGCCCCGGCCCGCCGCTCGGCACGGCTTCGGCCCTTCCGGCTGTTCGGTGTCCCGGCCCCGCCGGCTTCCGGGGTTACCGGCGCCGCGGTTCCTTTCGGGTCCTGGAGCGCGGGACTCGCCGGCGCGGCGGACCCTGGGGTCACCGGAGCCGTGGTCGCGGTAGCGCCTTCGGGCGCGTGCGTCGTGGTGGCGCCGCTGTCTTGCGCCGTTGACGTCGTGGTTGCACTGGGTGCTGCTGTCGTCTGAGCCGCGATCGCGTCGGGGCCCCGGGACGTCTGACCTGCGGTTGCGCCGGGGGTCGGGAGCGCCGGAGCCGCAGTGGTGCCGGCGCTCTGACGGATCTGAGTTGTCGTCGCGCCGGGGCTCTGTGGTGCCGGGAGCGTGGCTGTGCCGGAGGCCTGTGGTGCGGGAGCGGGGGAGGCGCCGGAGGTGGGGGTGGGAGGTGCGGTGTTGTCGCCGGTGTCCGGGGTGGGCTGGTGTGCGGTGGAAGAGGGCTGCTGTTCGGGGCGGCCGGCGATCAGCCTGGCGGTGAGGGCGCGGAACGCGGCCTCCTCCCCGTCGGCGAGGAGGCGGGCCTGGCGGCTCCAGGTGGTGAGGCTGGGCGCGAAGGACAGCCCAGCGGTTTTGATCGCGGCGCGTTTGGTGGCGTCGTCGGCCGCCGCGAGCTGGGCGAAGGTGCGGATGCCGGCCGCACGGAGCGCGGTCGCCATGGCGGCGCCGATGCCCTCGATGCGCTCCAGCTCGTCGTCGGTCTTCTCGACCGGGGCGGCGGCGGGCGTCGCCTTTTCCGGGCGTCGGCGTATGTGTGAGAACCGTCCGGCGAAGAAGCCGAGAACGAACATCGTGAGAAGCATGAGAAGTGACTGAATGATGAACCAGCGCACGCCTGACCTCCGGAAACACGCTGAAGAACCGCAACGGAGAACCGTTGCGGGAATGGTGGGAAAAGGAATGGTTCCGGCGGCCGTCCGGGGGACCGCGCGTATCCTATATGGACTTTCGCGTTCTTTGGCTCGGCGTAAGTGCGTGACGTAGCGGCTACGTAGCGTCTGGATATCATTGGTGGACGCTGATTTGCGCGCGACGGCCGGGACCGCGTAACTTTCTCTTCGCCACGGGGAACCGGACGAACAGGGCGAAAGCCGCTGAGAGGCTGGAACTGGGGCAACCGGGTGGTGTGACCGGATCGGGAGGACCCCGATTTGGAGTTGCGAAACCGGCCGGGTAGAGTAGGACAGCCAGCGGGAGCCGGGCGAGCGCGATCTGTACCAAGGATCAGCGGCCGGTCCGCGGGATTCCCTTCGCAAGACAAACACCGGAAACGGTGGGCGTCAGCGTGGGGAAATCCGGGCGCTCAGCTTTCGGATAATCCGGCAGCTCCTCACGGAGAGCGGATTTGACGAGGCGGAAACGGCCGGGTAACGTTGAACAAGTGCCCGGCGGAAACGACGGACACGAAAACGAACGAAATGCCCCACGACGGGGTCCGGTTAACCCGGGTCGCGGTGTGGTGTGTGGTTGTTCTTTGAGAACTCAACAGGGTGCTTGAAAAGCCAGTGCCAATTGTTTTATACCCCGGCCGGAGCTTTGGTTTCGGTTGGATTCCTTTGGCAGTTTGATGACTGTCGGGACAGATTTTCTCTAGATTTCGTTGGAGAGTTTGATCCTGGCTCAGGACGAACGCTGGCGGCGTGCTTAACACATGCAAGTCGAGCGGAAAGGCCCTTCGGGGTACTCGAGCGGCGAACGGGTGAGTAACACGTGAGTAACCTGCCCCAGACTTTGGGATAACCCTCGGAAACGGGGGCTAATACCGGATACTCCTTCAGATTCGCATGGATCAGTCGGGAAAGTTTTTCGGTCTGGGATGGACTCGCGGCCTATCAGCTTGTTGGTGGGGTAATGGCCTACCAAGGCGACGACGGGTAGCCGGCCTGAGAGGGCGACCGGCCACACTGGGACTGAGACACGGCCCAGACTCCTACGGGAGGCAGCAGTGGGGAATATTGCACAATGGGCGGAAGCCTGATGCAGCGACGCCGCGTGAGGGATGACGGCCTTCGGGTTGTAAACCTCTTTCAGCAGGGACGAAGCGCAAGTGACGGTACCTGCAGAAGAAGCGCCGGCCAACTACGTGCCAGCAGCCGCGGTAAGACGTAGGGCGCGAGCGTTGTCCGGATTTATTGGGCGTAAAGAGCTCGTAGGCGGCTTGTCGCGTCGAATGTGAAATCCCGTGGCTCAACTGCGGGTCTGCATTCGATACGGGCAGGCTAGAGTTCGGTAGGGGAGACTGGAATTCCTGGTGTAGCGGTGAAATGCGCAGATATCAGGAGGAACACCGGTGGCGAAGGCGGGTCTCTGGGCCGATACTGACGCTGAGGAGCGAAAGCGTGGGGAGCGAACAGGATTAGATACCCTGGTAGTCCACGCTGTAAACGTTGGGCGCTAGGTGTGGGGGGCCTCTCCGGTCCTCTGTGCCGCAGCTAACGCATTAAGCGCCCCGCCTGGGGAGTACGGCCGCAAGGCTAAAACTCAAAGGAATTGACGGGGGCCCGCACAAGCGGCGGAGCATGCGGATTAATTCGATGCGACGCGAAGAACCTTACCTGGGTTTGACATCACCGCAAATCCTCCAGAGATGGGGGGTCCTTCGGGGGCGGTGACAGGTGGTGCATGGCTGTCGTCAGCTCGTGTCGTGAGATGTTGGGTTAAGTCCCGCAACGAGCGCAACCCTCGTTCCATGTTGCCAGCACGTTATGGTGGGGACTCATGGGAGACTGCCGGGGTCAACTCGGAGGAAGGTGGGGATGACGTCAAGTCATCATGCCCCTTATGTCCAGGGCTTCACGCATGCTACAATGGCCGGTACAATGGGCTGCGATACCGTGAGGTGGAGCGAATCCCAAAAAGCCGGTCTCAGTTCGGATCGGGGTCTGCAACTCGACCCCGTGAAGTCGGAGTCGCTAGTAATCGCAGATCAGCAACGCTGCGGTGAATACGTTCCCGGGCCTTGTACACACCGCCCGTCACGTCACGAAAGTCGGCAACACCCGAAGCCGGTGGCCCAACCCCTTGTGGGAGGGAGCCGTCGAAGGTGGGGCTGGCGATTGGGACGAAGTCGTAACAAGGTAGCCGTACCGGAAGGTGCGGCTGGATCACCTCCTTTCTAAGGAGCAACTTCACCTGAAAAGGTGCAAGAAGCCCGCGGTCCGCGAATGCCGGATCGGGGTGCTCATAGGCGGAGACACTGGCCGAGATGAGAGCCGGCAACGGCCGACCTGCCTAGTACACCTCAGCGATGGGGAAGGAACGGTGCGAGGGTTCGGTGCGGCTAGCACGATTCGATTAGCACCCTGTTGAGTCCTGAAGGAACAACCGTGAGGTTGGGTCTTCGAGGAACTGAACGCCAGGCATGACCTTGCGCGACATACCGCCGAATGTTTTCGGGCTGGTGTTGTGTGTGGTGGTTGTGGGTTGGTTGTTTGTTGAGAATTGCACAGTGGACGCGAGCATCTTTGTTTTCTGTAGGTCAAGTTGTCAAGGGCGAACGGTGGATGCCTTGGCACCAGGAGCCGATGAAGGACGTGGGAGGCGACGATACGCCTGGGGGAGCTGTCAACCGAGCTGTGATCCCAGGATTTCCGAATGGGGGAACCCGGCGTCAGTCATGTGACGTCACCCGTATCTGAATTCATAGGATACGTGGAGGGAACGCGGGGAAGTGAAACATCTCAGTACCCGCAGGAAGAGAAAACAACATGTGATTCCGCGAGTAGTGGCGAGCGAAAGCGGATCTAGCCTAAACCGATATCGCGTGATACCTGTCAGGGGTTGCGTTATCGGGGTCGTGGGACCATCTTTCCATTACTGACATGGTGGACGAAAGTTACAAAGTCGATTGTTAACGGAACAGTCTGGAATGTCTGGCCGTAGACGGTGAAAGTCCGGTACGTGAAAATAGTCGATCTTTCGTGATGGCACCCGAGTAGCAGCGGACTCCTGAAATCTGCTGTGAATCTGCCAGGACCACCTGGTAAGGCTGAATACTTCCTGGTGACCGATAGCGGACGAGTACCGTGAGGGAATGGTGAAAAGTACCCCGGGAGGGGAGTGAAATAGTACCTGAAACCGTTCGCCTACAATCCGTCGGAGCCTTTTGGGGTGACGGCGTGCCTTTTGAAGAATGAGCCTGCGAGTTAGTGGCATGTGGCGAGGTTAACCCGGGTGGGGTAGCCGTAGCGAAAGCGAGTCTGAAGAGGGCGTTCGAGTCGCATGTTCTAGACCCGAAGCGGGGTGATCTAGCCATGGGCAGGCTGAAGCGCGGGTAAGACCGTGTGGAGGGCCGAACCCACCAACGTTGAAAAGTTGGGGGATGACCTGTGGTTAGGGGTGAAAGGCCAATCAAACTCCGTGATAGCTGGTTCTCCCCGAAATGCATTTAGGTGCAGCGTTGCGTGTTTCTTGCCGGAGGTAGAGCACTGGATGGCCTAGGGGCCCTACAAGGTTACTGAAGTCAGCCAAACTCCGAATGCCGGTAAGTGAGAGCGTGGCAGTGAGACTGCGGGGGATAAGCTTCGTAGTCGAGAGGGAAACAGCCCAGATCGCCAGCTAAGGCCCCTAAGCGTGTGCTAAGTGGAAAAGGATGTGGGATCGCATTGACAACCAGGAGGTTGGCTTAGAAGCAGCCACCCTTTAAAGAGTGCGTAATAGCTCACTGGTCAAGTGGTTCCGCGCCGACAATGTAGCGGGGCTCAAGTACACCGCCGAAGCTGTGGCATTCACACTTTGTGTGGATGGGTAGGGGAGCGTCGTTCAGCGGGTGAAGCTGCCGGGTGACCGAGTGGTGGACGCTGGACGAGTGAGAATGCAGGCATGAGTAGCGAATGAAGGGTGAGAATCCCTTCCGCCGGATGACCAAGGGTTCCAGGGCCAGGCTAATCCGCCCTGGGTGAGTCGGGACCTAAGGCGAGGCCGAGAGGCGTAGTCGATGGACAACGGGTTGATATTCCCGTACCCGCGAAGAAGCGTCCCTGCCGAACCTCACTGTGCTAACCACGCGAACTGATTGACGTCTTCGGACTGATAAAGGGGAGTCTGGGATCCTGGTGGGTAGTAGGCAAGCGATGGGGTGACGCAGGAAGGTAGCTGAGCCCGGTGAGTGGTTGTGCCGGGGTAAGCGTGTAGGCCGTGTCATAGGCAAATCCGTGACGCATATAGGCTGAGACGTGATGCCGAGCCGATTCAGGTGAAGTCAGTGATCCTATGCTGCCGAGAAAAGCCTCTAGCGAGCTTTGAGCGGCCCGTACCCTAAACCGACACAGGTGGTCAGGTAGAGAATACCGAGGCGACGGGTGAACTGTGGTTAAGGAACTCGGCAAATTGCCCCCGTAACTTAGGGAGAAGGGGGGCCGGACGCGTGAAGCCACTTGCTGGTGGAGCGTGGTATGGCCGCAGAGAGCAGGGGGAAGCGACTGTTTACTAAAAACACAGGTCCATGCGAAGTCGTAAGACGATGTATATGGACTGACGCCTGCCCGGTGCTGGAACGTTAAGGGGACCGGTTAGCCCGTAAGGGCGAGGCTGAGAACTTAAGCGCCAGTAAACGGCGGTGGTAACTATAACCATCCTAAGGTAGCGAAATTCCTTGTCGGGTAAGTTCCGACCTGCACGAATGGCGTAACGACTTCCCCACTGTCTCAACCACAGGCCCGGCGAAATTGCAGTACGAGTAAAGATGCTCGTTACGCGCGGCAGGACGGAAAGACCCCGGGACCTTTACTATAGCTTGACATTGGTATTTGGGTTGGCTTGTGTAGGATAGGTGGGAGCCGGTGAAGCTCGGACGCCAGTTCGGGTGGAGGCAATCTTGAAATACCACTCTGGTTGATCTGGGTATCTAACTTCGGGCCCTTATCGGGTTCAGGGACAGTGTCTGGTGGGTAGTTTAACTGGGGCGGTTGCCTCCTAAAGGGTAACGGAGGCGCCCAAAGGTTCCCTCAGCCTGGTTGGCAATCAGGTGTTGAGTGTAAGTGCACAAGGGAGCTTGACTGTGAGACTGACGGGTCGAGCAGGGACGAAAGTCGGGACTAGTGATCCGGCACTTGCGTGTGGAAGCGGTGTCGCTCAACGGATAAAAGGTACCCCGGGGATAACAGGCTGATCTTCCCCAAGAGTCCATATCGACGGGATGGTTTGGCACCTCGATGTCGGCTCGTCGCATCCTGGGGCTGTAGCAGGTCCCAAGGGTTGGGCTGTTCGCCCATTAAAGCGGTACGCGAGCTGGGTTTAGAACGTCGTGAGACAGTTCGGTCCCTATCCGCCGCGCGCGTAGGATACTTGAGAAGGGCTGTCCCTAGTACGAGAGGACCGGGACGGACGAACCTCTGGTGTGCCAGTTGTCCTGCCATGGGCATGGCTGGTTGGCTACGTTCGGAAGGGATAACCGCTGAAAGCATCTAAGCGGGAAGCTCGCTTCAAGATGAGGTATCCCACCCACTTCGGTGGGGTAAGGCTCCCAGTAGATGACTGGGTTGATAGGCCGGAGATGTAAGCACGGTAACGTGTTGAGTTGACCGGTACTAATAGGCCGAGGACTTGACTACATTAAACGTGCAAAGTTTGCTACGCGTCCACTGTGTGATATCTGAACAAACAACCGTGACGATCCACCGGTTAAGTTCATAGTGTTACGGCGGTTATAGCGAGAGGGAAACGCCCGGTTACATTCCGAACCCGGAAGCTAAGCCTTTCAGCGCCGATGGTACTGCACTCGGGAGGGTGTGGGAGAGTAGGACGCCGCCGGACTTCTTCATGATCAGGGCCACCCCATCCGGGGTGGCCCTGATGTGTTTTCAGGCCCCGGACCTGTGCCGATGGTTGGCATAGTGGGCCGCGGTGGCGGCGGAGACCTCGGCGAGATCGGCGATGACCGACTCGGGCGACAGCACCGTTACATCGGTGCCGAACGCGAGCAGCGTGCGCGCGGCCGGCAGGGCCGCGAAGCGCAGCTCGACCTCGACCGCTTCCGTCGCCTTCGCCGGCACCGCGGAGACCAGCTCAGCCCGGTGCAACAGCGCGAACCGGGCCAGTGCCGCCGGCGCGACCCGCACCCGGACGGTCAACCGGGCCGGGAATTCGTCGACCCGCGCCCTGAGCGTCTCCCACTCGGCTGCCAGCGTGGTGTGCCGCCGATCCGCCGGCGCGTCCATCACCTCCGCGTCCACCACGCGGTCCGCGCGGTACAGGCGCGGGGCGCCGTCCCGGTCCGCCACGAGGTACCAGACACCGGCCTTCTCCACCAGGCCGTAGGGGTCCACCACCCGGTCGGTGGGCGCGGACGCGTCGCCGGAGCGGTAGCGCAGGCGCAGCCGCCGATCGGTGAAGACGGCCTCCTGCAGTGTGGACAGGTCCACGGACGACGCGCCGGTACGCCACCGGACGGGGTCCACGATGATCCGGCGTGCCACCAGGTCGGCCGCCTCCCGGTGCGGCGCGGGCAACGCCGCCATGATCTTGCGAAGCGCCGACCCGGCCGCGGCACCGAGCCCGAGGGCTGCGTGTGTGTCGCCGGTGAGCAGAACGAACAGTGCGCGGGCCTCGTCCGCGGTCATGCCGGTCACGTCCGTGCGGAAGCCGGCCAGCAGCGCGATGCCGCCGTGCCGCCCGCGCTCGGTGTAGACCGGGATGCCGGCCGCGGAGAGCGCCTCCACGTCCCGGAGCACGGTCCGCACCGACACCTCGAGGCGGCGTGCCAGCTCCGGCGCGGGCAGCCGCCCATGTGTCTGCAGCAGCAGGAGCAGTGACAGCAGACGGTCGGAGCGCATCGGCGTACCCCCGCGGGTTCGTGATCGGTAATACATGACGGACTGTGTCATGTATCCGCGACATGATCTCTCCGAACGCACGACAGAGGGAGAGAACATGAGCGAGAACACCGCGATCGCCGAGGGGTACGCCACGGCCTGGATGGCACGGGACCTGGACGCCGCGATGGCGTACGTGGCGGAGGACGTCGTGCTGGAGGCGCCGGCCGGGCGGTTCGAGGGTGCGGATGCGTACCGTGGGTTCCTGGAGCGTTTCATGGGGTTGATGACCTCCGCGGAGATCACCGCGGTCTACGGCGGCGCGGACGGTGCGGCCGTGCATTACGTCACGGCGACGCGGCCGGTGCCGGTGAGCCGCGGCTCGGACCGTCTGGTCATCCGGGACGGGCTGATCCGCGAGGCGGTCACGATCTTCGACCGGCTGCCCTTCGACCAGGCGACGCGCGCGACTGACCGTGAGTGAAAGCACGCGATCGCCGGGTCGCACGCTACGTTGAGAAGGTGAAGCTGAAGTTCAAGCCCAGCCGGCAGATGGTGATCATCCTGGTGGTCGCCGCTGCGGCTGTGGCCTGGGGTCTGCTCGCCGGTCGGTCCCCGGAAACGTCGGAACCGGGCACATTGGACGAGCCGGCGCGGCAGGCATGCGCCGACTTCGCGGCCGGCCGGGACGCCGCGGACAGCAAGGGCCCGCGGCTGTCGCTGGCGGACAACGTGATGGCGTCCGCCCGGCGCACCGACAACTCCCGGATCGCGGACAGCGCCTCCGCGCTCGGCCGCAAGGCCAACGACTCCGACCGGGAGTGGGACGAGGCGGCGGACGGCCTCGCCGCCGCATGCGCGGACGCCGGATGGTCCGCCGGCTGACACATCCGGGTGGCGGCCGGTCTAGCGTGCGGGTATGGCCCTGCTCGATCTTGACCCTGACCAGCTGCTCTCCACCACTCGCGCGGTCCGCAAGCGACTCGACCTGACCCGCCCGGTGCCGGACGACCTGATCCGCGAGTGCGTCGCGATGGCGCTGCAGGCGCCGTCCGGCTCCAATGTGGTCACCATGCGCTTCGTGGTGGTGTGCGACGAGGCGAAGCGGCGCGCGGTCGGCGACGTCTACCGCGAGGTCTACGCCGATTACAAGGCGTCGCCGGCCTACCCGGGCAACCCGACCGGTGACCCGGAGCGGGATCGCGTGCAGGCCCGGGTGGCGCGCTCCGCGGACTTCCTCGGCGAACACCTGGGCGACGCGCCGGTGCTGGTGCTGGCTGCGTGGAGGCGCCGAACCGGAGGTACGCGGAGGCGAGCGTCGGCAACATCATGCCCGGGATGTGGAGCTTCATGCTGGCGGCGCGGGCGCGCGGGCTCGGCACCGCGTGGACGTCCATGCACAAGGCGCGTGAGCGCGACGTGGCCGGCATTCTCGGCATCCCGTTCGACACCGTGGCGCAGGCGGTGCTGACCCCGGTCGCGTTCACCAAGGGCACGGACTTCAATCCGGCGCCGCGACCCGCGCCCGACGAGGTCATCCACTGGGACACGTGGTGATCACAAACTCGGGGTGGATCATGACCGTACGCAGGGGAGGTGTTAGGTTAGGCATCCCTTAGTGAATGAGAGTGGAGTTCCCCTTATGCGCTCACACCGGTTCCTGGCCGGGGTCGTCGCCGTCGTGGCGGCGGTCGCCCTGACCGCCTGTGGGTCCGACAGCGAAGAGACCCCCGCGGCCGGCGGTTCCGCCGCTCCGGCCGGCGACACGTTCCCGGTCACGGTCACGCACGCGCTCGGCACCACCACGATCCCGGCGAAGCCGGTGCGGGTAGCGACCGTCGCGTGGGCCAACCACGAGGTTCCGCTCGCGCTCGGCGTCGTACCGGTCGGCCTGGCCAAGGCCAACTTCGCGGACGAGGACGGCGACGGCTACCTGCCGTGGGCCTCGGACAAGCTCAAGGAGCTCGGCGGCGCGGCCCCGGTGCTCTTCGACGAGACCGACGGCATCGACTTCGAGGCGGTGGCGAACACCAAGCCGGACGTCATCCTCGCCGCGTACTCCGGGCTGACCCAGCAGGACTACGACACGCTGAGCCAGATCGCGCCGACCGTGGCGTACCCGACCACCGCGTGGGCCACGCCGTGGCGTGACTGGATCAAGCTGGAGAGCAAGGCGCTCGGCCTCTCCGCGCAGGGCGACGCGCTGATCGCGGAGATCGAGGGCCAGATCAAGGCCGCGACCGCGAAGCACCCGGCGCTGGCCGGCAAGTCCGCGATGTTCATGACGCACGTCGACCAGACGGACCTGAGCAAGTTCAGCTTCTACACCACGCACGACACGCGGGGCGCGTACTTCGCGGACCTGGGCCTGACGACGCCGCCGAGCATCGCGGAGCTGTCCGGCACCACCGACCAGTTCGCGCTCTCGGTCAGCGCGGAGCAGGTCGACAAGCTCGCCGACGTCGACATCATCGTGACCTACGGCGACGCCGACATGGTGGCGAAGATGCAGGCCGACCCGCTGCTGTCGAAGATCCCGGCGGTCAAGCGCGGCTCGGTCGTGGCGCTGGTCGGCACGTCCACGGTCGGTGCGGCCGCGAACCCGACGCCGCTCGCCGTGCCGTACATCGTCGACGAGTACGTCAAGCTGCTCGCCGACGCCGCCGCCAAGGTGTCATGACGCTTCTCGAAAAGGAGCCGGACGTCGCCGTGGTGCGGCGTCCGGCCCGCGTCCGTCTGTTCTGGTTCCTCGTCGCGCTGGCCGTGGTCGGCATGGCGATGCTCGCGTCCGTCGCGTTCGGCTCCCGGATCGTCGGCTGGGACGCGATCGTCGACGGTGTGGCCGGCCACTCCGAGACGATCGACCAGGCCGCGGTGCTCAAGCGCGTGCCACGCACGCTGCTGGCCGTCATCGTCGGCGCCGCGCTGGCGGTGTCCGGCGCGGTGATGCAGGGCGTGACCCGCAACCCGCTCGCCGACCCCGGCATCCTCGGCGTCAACATGGGCGCCTCACTCGCGGTCGTGGTCGGCATGACCACGTTCGGCCTGGCCTCCGCGGTCGGCGTGATCTGGGTGGCGATCCTCGGCGCGGCGCTCTCCGCGATCTTCGTCTACGCGGTCGGTTCGCTCGGCCGGGGCGGCGCCACACCGCTCAAACTCGCGCTGGCCGGCACCGCGACCACGGCCGCGCTCACCTCGCTGATCACCGCGGTCATCCTGCCTCGCGCCGACGTCTCCGATCGGTTCCAGGACTGGCAGATCGGCGGCGTGGGCGGCGGCAGCTGGGAGAACATCCGGCTGGTCGGCCCGTTCCTGCTGGCCGGGTTCGTGATCTGCCTGCTCTCCGCGCGCCCGCTGAACTCGCTCGCGCTCGGCGACGAACTCGCCACCGGGCTCGGCGAGCGGGTCGCGCTGGCCCGCGGCGTCGCGGCGCTCGGCGCGGTCGTGCTCTGCGGCGCCGCCACCGCGGTCACCGGCCCGATCATGTTCATCGGACTGATCGTGCCGCACGTGTGCCGGCTGCTGATCGGGCTCGACCACCGCTGGATCCTGCCGTTCGCCGCGCTCCTCGGCGCCGCGCTGCTCACCGTCTCCGACGTGGTCGGGCGGGTGGTCGACCGGCCGCAGGAGGTCGAGGTCGGCATCATCACCGCGCTGATCGGCGCGCCGTTCTTCATCTACATCGTCCGCCGGCAGAAGGTACGCGAGCTGTGAGCACCACGACACTCGAGGCCGTGACGCGCGGCCGGGTTCGGCGTGCCCGGCGCCGCCGTACCGTGCTGGTCGTGCTCGGTCTTCTGGTCCTGGCCATGTACGCCGTGAACATCATGTTCGGCCGGACGTTCTACCCGCCGGACGACGTGTTCCGGGTGATCCTCGGCGAGACCGTGCCCGGCGCCACGTTCACGGTCGGCACGCTGCGGCTGCCGCGGGCCACGCTCGCGCTGCTCGCCGGCCTCTGCTTCGGCCTCGGTGGCGTCACCTTCCAGACCATGCTGCGCAACCCGCTGGCCAGCCCGGACATCATCGGGATCAGCTCCGGCGCGAGTGCGGCCGCCGCGTTCGCGATCGTCACGCTGGGGCTGAGCGAGACCGCCACCTCCACGTTCGCGATCGCGGCCGGGCTGGGCGTGGCCCTGATCATCTACCTGATGTCGTTCCGGGACGGCGTGTCCGGCACCCGCCTGGTGCTGATCGGCATCGGCATGGCCGCGATGCTGCAGAGCGCCACCTCGTACGTGCTGTCCACCGCGTCCCAGTGGGACCTGCAGGAGGTGCTGCGCTGGCTGACCGGCAGCCTCAACGGTACGAGCTGGGGCGAGACCGTCCCGGTCGCGATCGCGCTGCTGGTGCTCGGCCCGGTCCTGCTCGGCCAGGGCCGCAACCTGTTCATGCTGCAGCTCGGCGACGACATGGCCGCGGCGCTCGGCATCCGGCTGGAGGTCACCCGGATCACGCTGATCGTCGCGGCGGTCGGCGTGATCGCGTTCGCCACCGCGGCGTGCGGGCCGATCGCGTTCGTGGCGTTCCTGGCCGGGCCGATCGCGTCGCGCATCATCGGGCCGGGTGCGTCGCTGCTCGTACCGTCGGCGCTGGTCGGTGCCCTGCTCGTGCTCGTCGCGGACTTCGCCGGGCAGTACGCGCTGGACATCCGCTACCCGGTCGGCGTCGTCACCGGCGTGCTCGGCGCGCCGTACCTGCTCTACCTGCTCATCCGCACCAACCGGGCCGGAGGCTCGCTGTGACCACCGACCACACGCTGCAGGCCGAGAACCTCACGCTCGGCTACAAGGAACGCGTCGTCATCAACGACCTCGACCTGGCGTTCCCACCCGCGAAGATCACCGCGATCGTGGGCGCGAACGCGTGCGGCAAGTCCACGCTGCTGCGCTCGATGTCCCGGCTGCTCGCGCCGCGCACCGGCCACGTGCTGCTGGACGGCCGCCAGGTGCACCGCATGCCGGCCAAGGAACTCGCCCGCACGCTCGGCCTGCTGCCGCAGTCGCCGACCGCGCCGGAGGGCATCACGGTCTCCGACCTGGTCGGCCGCGGCCGGCACCCGCACCAGCGCATGCTGTCCCGGTGGTCGAAGGACGACGACGTGGCGGTCGCGGCCGCGCTGGACGCCACGCACACCGCCGAACTCGCGGACCGGGCCGTCGACGAACTCTCCGGTGGCCAGCGGCAACGCGTCTGGATCGCGATGGCGCTCGCCCAGCAGACCGACGTGCTGCTGCTCGACGAGCCCACCACGTTCCTCGACGTCAGCCACCAGGTCGAGGTGCTGGACCTGCTCACCGACCTGAACCGGTCCCGCGGCACCACCATCGTGATGGTGCTGCACGACCTCAACCTGGCCGCCCGCTACGCCGACCACCTGATCGCGCTGGCCGGCGGCACCGTACACGCGGCCGGCGACCCGGCGGACGTGCTCACCGAGGACTGCGTGCGCGCGGTCTTCGGCCTGGACAGCCGGATCATCCCGGACCCGACGTCGGGCAAGCCGCTGATGCTGCCGCTCGGACGGCATCACGTGATGCCGGAATAGGGTCGGTGCATGACCATCGAGGCGCTGCCGTCGCGGCGGCTGGCCGGCAGCGACGGACTCGGGTGGCGGCGCGTGCACGCCGCGGTCTACGACGACCCGGCCGAGACCGAGGCGTTCGCCACCCGCGTCCCGGAGCTGCTGCTGGTCCTGGTCACGGACGGCCGCTACCGGATCGAGAGCCGGCACGGGCGCACCTGGCACCGGGCCGCGTACCGGCCCGGCTCGATCGGCGTGACCGCACCCGGCAACCGCAGCGAACTCCGCTGGCGCGCGACCGCGGCGGGGCCGATGCGGTCGCTGCACCTGCGCCTCGACCCGGGACTGCTACCGGGCACCGGGGCGTTCCCGGACGCGCTGACGATCGACGACCCGTACGTCAGCGCGGCGGCTCGTGCGCTGGGCGACGCGCTCGACGCCGGTGCTCCCGGGTTGTACGCGGACGCGGTCGCGCAAGGGCTGGTCGCGCATCTCGCCTATCGGGTGAACGCGGCGGCGGGGCCGGTCGCGGCGGCACCGCTGGGCGCGGCTGACCGGGAACTGGTCGTGTCGTACATGCGCGCGCATCTGGCGGACGATGTGTCGCTGGACGAGCTGGCGGCGCTGGTGAACCTGTCGAAGTACCACTTCCTGCGGATGTTCGCGCGGACGACCGGGCTGACGCCGCACCGGTACCTGTCCCGGCTGCGGCTGGAGGCGGCCGCGGAACTGCTCCGCGGGGGGACGCTGCCGGTGCATCGGATCGCGCTGATGTGCGGGTACGGGAGCGCCAGCCGGTTTGCGGCGGCGTTCCAGCGGGCGTACGGGTGTGGGCCGACTGCGTACCGGCGGGGGGTTTGACGGGGGCCGTTGGTGGGGGGAAGGTCTGCGGCGGGCCTCCGGCGGGTCTCGGCTCCGGGGGGAGGCGAGGGCTTTCGGGGTCTGGGGGTCGGCATGTCCGGCGCTGGGGCGCCGGACATGCCTTTGTTG
The DNA here is from genome assembly GCF_030813715.1 of Catenuloplanes indicus. Lineage (NCBI taxonomy): Bacteria > Bacillati > Actinomycetota > Actinomycetes > Micromonosporales > Micromonosporaceae > Catenuloplanes > Catenuloplanes indicus. The sequence goes on along the minus strand of NZ_JAUSUZ010000001.1, from coordinate 2,188,018 downwards.
CGGTTGGGTGGGGGTGGCGGCCCTGCCGATGATCTGCACCCCAAGGGTGGTCGACAGCAGACGGGGCAGCCAGGCGGTGGCGGTTTGCGCGGTGCGCGCTCAGGACATCGAAGGCGGGTTCCGTTCCCGGTGGGCGGAAGGTGATCTCCTTGTGTCGGTGGTGGCTGTTTTCGGTCGTCTGAAGTGGTCGTCGGACGGCGCCGGTATCTCGTTGCGGTGGGCCGGTGGGCCGGTGGGGCGCTTGTCGATTCTGTGCCGGGAATGTCGGTATATGGTGCCGTGGGATTGCGGCGCGCGTGGTGCGGATCTCGCTATGGAGTGCTTACCGGGCCTGAGTGATCAATCAGTGGAGCGAAAAGGATATCAACTTCGCTAAATGATCTCCTTTTTGCTCCACTGATTGATCGCTTAGGTTTGCTGGGTCGATTTATGGCTCGATGGCGGCTGCTGATCTTATCGCTGAACGCCGCAATAGGGTGATATTTCCGGCGTCGGGGCGCGAGGGTAACGCTTTGATTCTTGATCGCTTCTCAGGCGCCTGTCGCCGCGTTGTCGATCATGCGCGGGGTTCGGCCATGAGTGCTGATCCGGGCGCCTCATCCCGGCCGTCGGTGCTGATCCGGGCGCCTCACCTCGGCCGTCCGTGCCGATGCGGACGGCGCATCGCGGCCGTCACGCGCCTGTCCGGCTGGTCAGCGTTTACCCGCTACGGCGATAGTCGCGTCGCGTAGCGGCGATGCGGTGGGCTTTGTGTGAAGTGCGCACCGTGCAGATTGCCGCCGCCGCGCATCCGGGGTGCGCGAGAACCAGTCCGGCCCGGCACGAAACTCGAACGGACCGGCCGGAAATGTGCGCTTTCCGGCCCTGGAGCTCGGGGTCCGGCGGAGGCGCCTTGGCCTTTCCAGGGCCAATTCTGTCGTCGGTCGGCCGTCGCATCAATGCCCGAGGAACGGTGACTCCAGCAACGCCGCCGGTGCCAACGCGATCGCCACGAAGCGTGCGCACCGCCCGGCCAGGCACACCGCGGTGAACATCGTCACCGACATCGGTCCCCGCGCGGCGTACACCGTCACGAGCAACAATGGTGGGAAGCCGAGAAATGCGCTCGCGAACAGGATCGGCACCGCCTGACGCGGCCGGTCCAGTGTCTGCATCACGACCCGCGTCCGTTCCAGCAGCACCCGGGTTCGCCCGGTGCCGGCCGGGCGGGCCGGGACCTTCCGGGCGATCAGCGCCCGCAGGCGCTCCGACCGGACCGCGCCGCGGACGGTGCCGAACAGCAGCAGTTTGCCCGCGGTCTGGCCGATCCCGGCCGCGATGCCGAGCGGGATCGGGGGTTCGTCGGTGGCCGCGACCACGCCGATCAGGTACGGCTCGACCGGGGTGATCGGGAGGATCGCGGACACCGCGCCGACCACCAGCGCCGCGAGGACGGCGGCGATCATCGGGCGGGCGAGACCAGGCGGGCGATGCGGACCATGGAGGCGATCTTGACCAGGGTCACGGCGGCGGCGAGCAGAGCGGGGTAGAGCGGGGACGGGGAGACCAGGACCAGCAGGACGACCGCGGACGTGTTCAGCACCTTCGCGGGCGGGGACCAGTTCCACCGGTAGACGCTCCGGTCGACCTCGGCGAAGTAGTTCGGCGATACCAGCGCCCACATCAGGAACGACAGGCTGAGCATGGTGTCGAGGACCATGAACTGGACGAGGAAGATGGCCAGCGGGACGACCATGCCCGGTTTCAGCGTGAGCAGCGCGGCCAGGCACAGGGACGTGCACGCGCGGTCGCTGATGATGTCGAAGACGGCGCCGGCCCGGGTCTCCTGCTTCAGCCAGCGGGCCACGATGCCGTCCAGCGTGTCGCCGATCCAGTAGACCGCGTAGGCGCCGATCAGCAGCGGCCAGCTGCCCGTGACGAGCGCGGCCAGTGCGAGCGCGACCGCGCCCACGGTCCGGACCAGCGTGATCAGGTTGGGCACGGTGGTGAACGGAAGGCCGGACTGGACCAGAGGCACGGCGATGTTCGTCACATTTCCTCCTGTCCACGCGGTGCCGACCGAGCGTAGCGGTAGCGCTCAATACCGGACTCAATCGGCAGCCGGGTCAACGAAAGTCGCAGAACAGGGCACGACTTCCCACCGACGCGCGCGGTCCGGCCCGGTCGGCAGACTGTCCGGCATGACGTTCACCATCGTCCTGGTCCTGGGCACGACCGGCACCCTGCTGCTGATCGCCTCCGCGGTCCTGCACAAACGCCCGGACGGCCGGCGCGAGGACGGCCGGTACCCCGGCGCCGACCCGGTGACGCTGCGCGCGGACGTCCTGGCCGCGCTGGACCGTGGCGCGGACGTCCGCGCGGTCCGGCTGTACCGCGAGCGGACCGGCGCCGGGTTGCTGGAGGCACACGCCGAGGTCGCTCGGATCCGCCGGGAAAGTGGTAATAACTATCCATGATCGCGGATTTCAGGAACCTTGACGCCTATGCGGCGCTGCCCAGGGTCGGCGGCCTGCGGCTCTCCCCGGACGGCGGCCGGCTCGTGGTCGGCGTGGCCACCCCGGACCCGAGGAAGAACCGGTACGTGACCGCGCTCTGGGAGGTCGACCCGGCCGGTGAACGCCCGGCCCGGCGCCTGACCCGCAGCCGGGCCGGCGAATCCGCGGCCGGTTTCATGCCCGACGGCGACCTGCTGTTCGTGTCGTCCCGGCCGGAGCCGGACGCCACCGGCGACGACGGCGAGGAGACCGCGGCGCTGTGGCGGCAGCCGGCCGGTGGCGGTGACGCGCGGGTGCTGGCCCGGCCGCGGGGCGGCGTGCGCGGCGTGGTGGTCGCGGACGACGGCGGCCTGGTGTTCGGTTCCGCGCTGCTGCCGTCGTCCACCGGCGTCGACGACGACGAGAAGCGCCGCACCGCACGGACGGACGCGGGCGTGACCGCGATCCTGCACGACGAGTTCCCGGTCCGGTTCTGGGACCACGACCTCGGCCCGGCCCGCACCCGGCTGCTGGCCCGCGCGGACGTGGAGCGGGGCGACCTGCGCGACCTGACCGGGCACGTCGGCTACGCGCTGGACGACGACGCGAGCTGGGACCTGAGCCGGGACGGGCGCACGCTGGTCTCGTCGTGGACCGTGCCGGTGCCGCACGGTGGCCACCGGTCGACCGTGGTCGCGATCGACGTGGCCACCGGCGAGCGCCGCACGCTCGCCTCGGACGAGCACCTGGAGTACGGCTCGCCGCGGCTGTCCCCGGACGGCACCCGGGTCGCGATCACCGTCTCCCGGCGGACCACCGCGGACGACCCGGGCGACGTCTGGCTGGCCGTGGTGCCGGCCGGCTCCACCGGGCACGACGTCCACGACCTCACGAAGGACTGGGACCGCCGCCCGCACTCGGCGCGCTGGACGCCGGACGGCACCGCGCTGATCGTGGTCGCGGACGACCTCGGCCGTGCCCCGCTGTGGCGGGTCGGCGCCGAGGACGGTCAGGTCACCCGCCTGACGCCGGACGACGGCGCGTACACCGACGTGGAGATCTCCCCGGACGGCCGGTGGATCTACGCGTTGCGCGCGACCATGGACACGCCACCGGCGCCGGTCCGGGTGCCGATCGACGGCGGCGCCGTGACGCGGCTCCGCGGCCCGGTCGAGGCCCCGGAGGTGCCGGGACGCCTGGACGAGGTCACCGCGACCGCCGCGGACGGCACCCGGATCCGCGCCTGGCTCGCGCTGCCCGCGGACGCCGCCGAGGACCACCCCGTACCGTTGGCGCTGTTCATCCACGGCGGTCCGCAGGCGTCCTGGAATGCCTGGTCGTGGCGGTGGAACCCGTGGGTGCTGACCGCGCACGGCTACGCGGTGCTGATGCCGGACCCGGCGCTGTCCACCGGGTACGGCCGCGACTTCATCGCCCGCGGCTGGGGCCGGTGGGGCGACGCGCCGTACACCGACCTGATGGCGCTCACCGACGCGGCCGAGGCGCGCGCGGACATCGACGCGAACCGCACGGCCGCGCTCGGTGGCTCGTTCGGCGGCTACATGGCGAACTGGATCGCCGGGCACACCGGCCGGTTCGCCGCGATCGTCACGCACGCGTCGCTGTGGGCGCTCGACCAGTTCGCCCGCACCACGGACACGTCCGACTACTGGACCCGCGAGATGACCGACGCGATGACCGCGGCGTACTCGCCGCACCACTCGGCCGACGACATCACCACGCCGATGCTGGTCATCCACGGCGACAAGGACTACCGCGTACCCATCGGTGAGGGTCTTCGCCTCTGGTGGGACCTGAAATCCCGGTCGCAGACCGGGCACCGCTTCCTCTACTTCCCGGATGAGAACCATTGGATCCTGAAACCGAGACACAGCGCGATCTGGTACGAGACGGTGCTGGCGTTCCTCGCCGAGCACGTCCGGGGCGAGGAGTGGCAGCGGCCGCGATCGCTCGGCTGAGGTCGGCGGGCCGGTGGCGGCTCGCCTACGAGATCGGCCTGACGGTGCTGGTGACCGCCGTGGTGGTGTTCGCGGCGGTCGCCGACCCGGTGCACCCGCTCGCGCCCTGGCTGGAGGGCGTCGCCGCACCGGTCGTGCTGCTGCTGCGGCTGCGCCACCCGCTGCCCGCCTACCTGGCCGCCGCGCTGGCCGGCCTGGTCACCGGCGGGCCGAACACGATGCTGCTGATCGTGCTGAGCGCGTCGCTGGCGTACCGGGCCGCGCACGCCTGGCAGGTCGCAGCCGGTCTGGCCGGGGGCTGGGCCGCGTTCACCGGCGCGATCGGGCTCTGGGAGGGGCGGCTCGACCTGACCGACCTGGTCCTCACCTCCGCGCTGTTCGCGCTGTTCGCGCTGATCCCGGCCGGGGTGGCGCGGATGGTCCGGCGGCGGCGCGTGCTGCTGGACGCGATGCACCGGCGCAATGTGCAGCTGTACTCCCAGCAGGGCGAGGTGGCGCGCGCGGCGCGGGCCCGGGAACGTACCCGGATCGCTCGTGATCTTCATGATTCGCTCGGCCACAAGCTCACGCTGATCTCGCTCTACGCCGGCATGCAGCCCGCCGGTGAGCACGGGGAGCTGCTGCGCGAGACGTCCGCCGCCGCGATGACCGAGCTGCGGCAGATTCTCGGGCTGCTCGGCCAGGACGACGAGCAGCCGTCCGTCCGGTCGCTGGACGGCCTGGACGAACTGTGCGCCGGCGCCCGCGCCTCCGGCGCCCAGATCGAGATCATCCGCGAGGGTACGGCCCGGCCGCTGGCCCCGCTGACCGAGCACGCGGCGTACCGGGTGATCCAGGAGGGCGTGACGAACGCGCTCCGGCACGCGCACGGCGCCACGATCGTGGTGTCGCTGCGCTACGAGCCGGACGCGCTGGTCGCCGGCGTGACGAACACGGCCGGGCAGCGCGTGGCCCGGCAGACGTCCGGGCAGGGTCTGCTCGGCCTGGCCGAACGGGTGCGGGTCGCGCACGGCATGCTCTACCACGGGCCCACCCCGGACGGCGGTTTCCGGCTCGCGGCGACGCTGCCGTACCCGGGCGGCGTGCCGGCGCCCGCGGCCGCGGCGCCGGACTTCGCCGAGCTGGTCGCGCGGGACCGGCGCACGTCCCGCCGCACGCTGATAGCGACCACGCTCGGCATCCTCGGCGTGCTGGCACTCTGCTGCTCCGGGCTGTGGCTGACCGCCGCGCTGGTCGTGGTGGACCGGGACACCTACGAGTCGGTCCGCGTCGGCCGGCCCGAGCGGGAGGTCCGGGAGCTGCTGCCGGATCCGGAGGCCGGGCTGACCGACGTGCTCGGCGGCCGGGCCGTGCCGGGCGCGGAGTGCGTCGACTATCAGGCGTCGCCGCTCGACCCGGACGGCCGCAACCGCGTGTACCGGTTCTGCTTCCGGGACGGCACGCTGGTAGACAAACAGGAGTTCCTGGACCGGCGGCCGTGAGAGACGATGCGATGACCCACCCGATTCGAGTCCTGCTGGCCGACGACGACCGCCTGGTCCGCGCCGCGATCGAGACGATCCTGCGGGCCGCCGGCGACGTCGAGCTGGTCGCGCAGGCCGGCGACGGCCGCCAGACGATCGACCTGACGCTGCTGCACCGGCCGGACGTGGTGCTCCTCGACATCCGCATGCCGCTCCTGGACGGGCTCGCGGCGCTGCGCGAGATCCGCCGGATCGCACCAGCCGTGCAGGTGGTCATGCTGACCACGTTCGGCGAGGACGACTACGTGGCGCAGGCGCTGCACGCGGGCGCGGCCGGCTTCCTGCTCAAGGACTCGGCCGCGGACGAACTGGCCAACGCGGTCCGGGCCGCGGCCGCGGGCGAGGCGTTCCTCTCGCCGAAGGTGACCCGCCAGGTCCTCGACCGACTGCCCGCGCCCCCGGCGGTGTCACCGGCGGACCTGGCCCGCGTCGAGTCGCTGAGCAGCCGCGAGCGCGAGGTGCTGATCCTGCTGGCCCAGGGCCTGTCGAACGCGGAGATCAGCGCGCAGCTGTTCGTCACCGAGGGCACCGTGAAAACCCACCTCTACCGGGTCTTCACCAAGATCGGCTGCGAGAACCGCGTGCAGGCGGCGATGCTCGCGCAACGAGCGGGCCTGTTGAACTGATGCGATGTTCCCGCTTCCGGCGTGGTCGCGTGCCGACTGCTCCCGCGGGCAGCGGCTCTCGTCGTGGCCGCCTTTCCAGGACCGGGGATTCGCACTTTCGGCAGACGCGACGGGAACGGTGACGCTGCTGTACTCGACCGTATGGAGAGCATTCTTCTGGAGCGGTCCGACATGCTGCTGGTGTTCAGCGCCGCGGTGCTGCGCGGCGACGACGACGAGCCGATCAGCACGGACAATCTGCTGGTCAGCCTCGCCTCGGCGGACGGGACACGGGAGATCCTGGATGCGGCGGAACTGACCCGTACCGTGGCGGCCTCGGTGCGCAAGCACCGGCGGGCGGAATGGGTCAGTGACGATCGCGGCGGCCCGGTAGAACTGATCATCGCGGACGGCGGAACCCCGGCGGAGTTCACGGTCGCGGCCGCGGACGCGCTGCGCCGCGCCGACCGGGCCGCGCGCGCGGACGGCCGGGACGGGTGCGAGTCCCGTGACCTGCTGGCCGCGTTGATCGAGGACGAGGACAACCGGGCGGCGGAGCTGCTGCGGGCCTGCCGGATCCCGGTGGCGGCGCTGCGGGAGAGCGTCCAGCGCGGGCGGCCGCTGCGGGTGGCCGACCCGGTGCCGCGTGAACTGCACCGGGTGCGGGACATGCTGATCGGCCGGACCCGCTACCCGCGCGTGCGCTTCTGGCAGAACCCGCTGCTGGCGATCGTGGCCCCGGCCCGGACGAACCTGGCGCCGCACCCGCTGATCTGGCAGGCGCTGGAGACGCGCGAGCAGGCCCGCGAGCACGGCCACCGCACGCCCGTCTCGGACGACGCGCTGCTCGCGCTGCTGGCGATGTACGAGCTGGCCCGGTACTACCCGCACCTGTACCGCAACGGCGACGAGCGGTACAGCGGCGGTGCCGCGCTGGCCGCCGCCGGCGTCACCTACGCGGCACTGCGCCGCACCGCCGCCGGCACGGACCTCGGCACCGACCCGCGCCCGCTGCGCAAGGCCGTGCCGAAGGCGCCGGCGGACACGGTGGAGCTGCTGCGCCTGCTGCTGGCCGACCGCGACAACCGCGCGAACCGGCTGCTCGCCGCGGCCGGCGTCACCGACGTCCGGGTCTGACCCGGCGTCAGGGCACGATGCGGATCCGCGGGCGGCCGTCGTCGCCGGCGGTCACCTCGGCCTCGACCCGGTAGACGCGCCGGATCATCGCCGCGGTGAGCACGTCGGCCGGCGACCCGGCGGCGACCAGGCGGCCGTCCAGCAGCAGCGCGACGTGATCGCAGAACGCGGCGGCCAGGTCCAGGTCGTGCAGCGCGGTCACCACGGTGCGGCCGGCCGCGCGCAGCCGGTGGAACAGCGCCAGCCGATGCCGGATGTCCAGATGGTTGGTGGGCTCGTCGAGCAGCAGCACCTCCGGGTCCTGCAACAGCGCGCGGGCGATGTCGGCGCGCTGCCGTTCACCGCCGGACAGCTGCGACCAGCGCCGGTCCGCGATGCCCGGCAGCCCGGCCGCGTCCAGCGCCTCCTCGGCCCGCCGGTCGTCGTCCACGGTGGTGGGTGCGAGCGCGGGCCGGTGCGGGATGCGGGCCAGCAGCAGCACGTCCCGCACGGACATGTCCACGTTCGCCGGTACGTGCTGGGTGACGATCGCGATCCGGCGGGCCAGCGCGCGGCGCGGGATCGTGGCCCGGTCGGCGCCGTCGACCAGCACCCGGCCATGATCCGGGCGCTGCAGCCCGGCCAGCACGCGCAGCAGCGTGGACTTGCCGGAGCCGTTCGGGCCGAGCAGCCCGGTGATCGCGTGCGCCGGCGGGGTCAGCGTCACGTCGTCGAGCAGCGCTCTGCCACGTACCCGGCGGGTGATGTGCTCTGCCTGAATCGTCAATTCCGGGCTCCTCGGCGGCGCAGCAGGACGGCGAAGGCGGGCACGCCGATCAGCGCGGTGACCACGCCGACCGGCACCTCCTGAGGGGCGAAGATCGTGCGCGCGGCCGTGTCGGCCCAGATCAGGAAGATCGCGCCGATCAGCGCGCACGCGGGCAGCAGCAGCCGGTGCCGCGCGCCGATCAGCGCCCGGGCCGCGTGCGGCACGGTGAGACCGACGAAACCGATCGCGCCGCTCGCCGCGACCAGCACGGCGGCCAGCACCGCGGTCGCGGTGAACAGCAGCGCGCGGACCCGGGCCGGGGAGAAGCCGAGCGACTGGGCCACGTCCGTGCCGAATGAGAACGCGTCCAGCGCGGGCGCCGCGGCCCAGCAGCAGACCAACACGGCCGCACCGGTCGCGGCGCACAGCGCGACCGACGTCCAGGACGCCGCGGTCAGCGAGCCGAGCAGCCAGAACGTGATGCTGCGGGTGTTCTGCGCGGTCGCGTCGGACACCACGATCAGGCTGGTCGCGGCCGAGAACAGCTGACCGGCCGCGACACCGGCGAGCAGGATCCGGGACGGCTCGGTCCAGCGGCGGCCGGCCAGCGCCAGCGCCAGCGCGAACGCGGCCGCGCTCCCGGCGAACGCACCCGCGGACAGCGCGGCCGCGCCGGTCGCGAAGCCGAACACCAGCACCGAGACCGCGCCGGTCGACGCGCCCGCGGAGATGCCCAGCAGGTACGGGTCGGCGAGCGCGTTGCGGGTCAGCGCCTGCAGCACCGCGCCGCACACCGCCAGGCCCGCGCCGACCAGCCCGGCCAGCAGCACCCGCGGCGTACGCAGGTCCCAGACGATGCTGTCGGTCAGCGGGTCCAGCGGCGTCACCGGCAGGTACGCGTGCCAGGCGAGCGCCCGCAGCACCTGCGCGGCGGTCAGGTCCGCGGCGCCGACCGCGACCGCCGCAGCCGTGCTGAGCAGCAGCGCGGCGAGCGCACCGGTCAGCACGGCCGAACGTCGGAGCAGCGCGATCATCTGCGGGCGAAGACCACGTAGTCGTCGAGGTACTGCCAGACCGTGCCGGTCTCGGTGAAGCCGGCCGCGTCCAGCGCGGCGAGGTGGAACGCCAGCGGCGCGAGCGGCTGCGGCGGGCGGTTCGCGAACCGCCGCTCCCGCTCCCCGGTGAGCGCGGCCAGCTCCGGGCGGCGCGCGGCCTCGTCGTACCACTGCTGGTAGTCGAGGGTTCCGGCGGCGAACGCCGCCGCCTGGGTACGCGCGTCGTGCCGCGCGGAGACGTCCGCCAGCGTCGGGTCGGCCGGGCCGAAGCGCAGGTGGTCCGCGTTGAGCAGGACGCCGCCGGGCTTCAGCAGGCCCGCGGCCGTGGTGTAGACCGCGGACAGCTCGGTGGGGGAGAGCCAGTGCAGCGCGGTGGAGCTGAGGACGGCGTCGACCCCGCCGGTCCGCGTCTCCCAGCCCGGCACGGTGAGGTCCGCGTCGACGAGGGTGACGCGGTCCGTGCCGTGCCGCTCGGTCAGCGCGTGCCGCGCCACGGTCAGCAGGATCGGGTCGAAGTCGATCGCGATCACGCGCGCCTTCGGGAACGCGGACAGCACCCGGTCGGAGATCGCGCCGGGACCGCAGGCCAGGTCCAGCACGGTGAACTCGTCGCCGTGCACGGTGCCCAGCACCTCCAGCATCACCTCGAAGCGCTGCTCGCGGTACGCGATGTACGCCTCCTGCTGCCGGTCCCACGCGTCCAGGAGGTCCCTCACCGGCCCAGCTCCTTCAGTCCGGCCGCGACCTGCTCGGCCGCGGTGATCGATCGGATCGACGGGTCCATCGACGAGCCGGAGACCGTGACGAACCGGTCGTTCTTCACGGCGTCGAGGTTCTTGGTAACGGCGTTCGACGTCAGGAAGTCCTTCTTGGACTGCGCGCTGTCGCCGTCGCCGCCGCGGGTCAGGTCGGCCAGCACGATCACGTCCGGGTTCCGCTGCGCGATCTCCTCCCAGCTGCCGGCCGGCCAGGTCTGGGTCGCGTCGCCGTACGCGTTGGTCACGCCCAGGTGCGCGCTGATCGCGGCCGGGAGCCCGTTCTGCCCGGCGACGTACGGCGTGGTGGTACCGGAGTAGTACCAGAGCACGTCCGTGTCCGCGCTGCCCGCACCGGCCGTGGCCGCGAGCCGCGCCCGCTGGTCCGCGACGACCTGCGCGCCCTTCTCCGCCACGCCGAAGATGCCGGCGATCTCCTCGATCTCCGCGAAGATGCCGTCGAAGCCCACCGCGCCCGCACCGGCCGCCGGGTCCTCGCAGGCGAACCGGGACAGGTACGCGGGAACGCCGAGCTTCTGCAGGTCGGCACGCGGCCCGGCCGCATCCGTGGCGTAGGCGGAGGTGAACGTCGAGTAGACGAAGTCCGGCTTCGCGGCCAGGACGGCCTCGCGGTTCGGGTAGAGCTTCGCCAGCACCGGCACCGCGTCGTAGGCGGCCTTCAGCTCCGGCAGCACCGGGTCGGTCTGGTAGCTGGTGCCGGCCATCCGGTCCGCGAGCCCCAGCGTCAGCAGGATCTCGGTGGCGTTCTGCTCCAGTGCCAGCGCCCGCCGCGGCGGCGGCGCACTGATGGTAAGCGGCAGGCCGCAGCTGGTCACGGCCGCGGCACTCGGCACGCTCGAGGCCGGCGCTGCCTCACTCTCGCTGCGCGCGCATCCCGCCGTGACCGCGAGCGTCACGGCGAGAACGGATATGACAACGGTTTTCATGACGGGCAAGCTAGCACGGACGCTCAAGGTTGAGCCGTTGCGGGGGTGGTTAACCGGTTGTCCGGGCGGTCGCGGGCGCGGACGATCCCGGCATGGAACCGATGCTGGCGGAGCTGATCGCCGCCGCCCACGCCGCGGACCCGGAGGATCGGCTCCGGGCCGCGGAGAACCTCAGCCTGGCGATGGACGACGACGACCCGGCCGGCGTGGCGGAGCTTCTGGTGCTCGCCGCCGACCCGGACGTGCGCATCCGCGACTGGGCGACGTTCGCGCTGAGCCACCTGGTCGGGCAGGACAGCACCGGGATCCGGGCGGCGCTGTGGGCGCGGACCGGCGACGAGGACGAGAACGTACGCGCGTACGCGCTGCACGGACTCGCCCGCCGGCGGGACTCGCGCGCGTGGCCGCTGATGATCGAGGCGTTCGAGTCCGGCACGGTGAAGGAGCATCTGTTCGAGGCCGCGGCGTTCCTGCGCGAGCCGCGACTGGCCCCGCACCTGCGTGAGTTCGGCGACGACGAGAAGGGTCGCATCGCGGCCGCGCTGACCGAGTGCGACCCGCGGTCACGCGCGGCCCGCGACGACCTCGTGCTCCAGGTCGTCGATCTGCTCTTCGCGCAGGCCCCGGAATTCGAGCCGACGATCTACTGTGAACGGTTCCATCTCGACATCCTGCTGGAGTCGAACGCCTACCGGCCACATCACGTCACCGACGTCATCTCCGTGCTCCGGGTGACCGGCAACGACCCGGCCCGCGCCGCCGCGCGCATCATCGACGGCTTCCGGGCGGCAGCGGGCTGAGGGCGGTCTATCGCACTGCGGCGAGGGCCGCTTCGATGGCGCGGTGGGCCGCGTCGCGGAGGGCGCGGGCGTCGGGGAAGTCGGCGGGGAGGAGGGCGGGGAGGACCTCGACGCGGGCGTTGACCTGCGCGCGGAGAACCAGGCCGTGTTTGGGCAGCGCGCGGCCCGTGCCGTGCACCGCGATCGGGTGGACCGGGACGTTGTGGCGTACGGCCAGTTCGAACGCGCCGTCCTTGAACCTCTGCAGGCGGCCGTCGTCGGTGCGGCGGCCCTCCGGGAACAGCAGCACCGGCGCACCCCGGGACAGCAGCTCGCCGCAGCGGGCCATCATCTTCCGGACCGACTCGCCGCTGCCACGGACCAGCGGGACATAGCCGTTCAGGTGCATGTTCCAGCCGACGAACGGGACCTTGAAGATCTCCGCCTTGGAGACCCACTTGAACGGGCGGAACAGGTCGAACAGCACCAGGATGTCGATCAGCGAGGCGTGGTTCGCGACCAGCACCGCGGCGCCCCTCCACGGCAGCAGCTCCCGGCCGGTGGTACGCAGCCGCCAGAGCGGGTTCAGCCGCACGTAGAAGACGGCCCAGGCGGACGAGTAAAGGTGCAGCACCACCCGGCGCCGGTCGAACGGCAGCGTCACCGCCCAGATGACCAGCGCGCCGGCGAAGAAGACCGGGCAGGTCAGGACGATGACGGTCCAGTACACGTACGAGAGCAGCCGGAGCATCCCGAGAATCTAGCGCTTCGCGCCGGACGCGGGAGAAGCGGTTTGTGTGCGGGTTGTGAAGGTCTCGGGCGGATCCCGCGCAACGCGGCCGCCGGGGAGCCCGTTCCACCTAGCCTGCGGAGGCAAACATGCAGCTCAAAGGCCCTGTCACAGATGACCGGGCGGCGGTGCTTCGAAGGTGTGGAGGACATGGTGAGGGCCGACCTGGAGGAGATCTTCCGGGACGCCTACCCGAGGGTCGTGTCGGTCGCGGCCCGCGTGCTGGGCGGACGCGACGAGGCGGAGGACGTGGCCCAGGAGGTGTTCCTGTCGTTCGGGCGGTCGGCGGTGCCGGCCGGTGAGGCGACCGGCTGGCTCTGCGTCGCGGCCGCGCACACCGCGCTGAACCATCTGCGGTCCGGCCGGCGGCGCGCGGCCCGGGAGACCGGCGAGGCCGCGCCGGAGCCGGTGCCGGACGTCGCGGACGCCGTGGTCACCCGGGAGGAGCGGCGGCGGGTGCGCGCGGCGCTGGGGCGGTTGCCGCGCAAGCAGGCGGTCGCGCTGGTGCTGCGGCACAGCGGGCTCAGCTACGCCGAGATCGCGGCGGCCCTCGACCTCTCACCCGGCAGCGTCGGCACCACGGTCCGCCGCGCCGAATCCGCACTGCGCGAGGAGTTGATCCGTCATGCGTCATCCCGCTGAGGGCACGCTGCGCCGGCTCGCCGACGAGCCGTCCGCGATCGCCGACCCGGACCGCGCCCATGTCGCGTCCTGTCCCGAATGCCAGGAAAACCTTTCCACGGTACGGGAGGAGGCCGCGCTGGCCGGCGCGGCGCTGCACGTCGAGGCGGCGCCGGACGTCGATGCCGGGTGGCGGCGGTTGTCCGGTGCGTTCGCCGCGCCGATGACCGCGGCCGAGGCGGTCCGGGTGAGCCGGCGGCGCCGGCCCCGGTGGCGCGCGCCGCTGGTCGCGGTCGCGGTCGCGATCGCGCTGCTCACCGGCGCGACCGCCGCGGTGGCCACCGGCTGGCTGCGCGTCTTCCACACCGAGCGGATCGCACCGGTCACGATCAGCCAGGCGGACCTGCTCGCGCTGCCGGACCTGTCGGCGTACGGCGACGTGTCGCTGGTGGCGGCGCCGCACGTGCGCGAGGTGGCGGACGCGGCCGCGGCCCGGGAGGCCACCGGCCTCACCGTGCCGGAGGTGGCCGAGCTGCCGCGCGGCGTCTCCGGCGACCCGGTCTACCAGGCCGGTGACCGGGCGACCGCGATGTTCACGTTCGACGGCGCGAAGGCGGGCGGGCCACCGGAACTGGACGGCGCCCGCTTCCGGCTCACCGTGGGCCCGGGCGTCGCGGCGGTCTGGGCGGAGGACCGCGGCGTACCCGCGCTGATCGTCGGCCGGGCCGTGGCACCGGCCGCCTACTCGGACTCCGGCGTCGGCTTCGCGACCGCGCGAGACCACCTGCTGTCGCTGTCCGGCCTGCCCGCGGACGTGGCCGCGCAACTGCGGGCGTTCACCGGCGACGGCACCACGCTGCCGCTGCACGTGACGGACGAGAAACTGACCAGCGCGCCCGCGGACGTGAACGGCGCACCGGCCACCGTGCTGGCCTCCCGGGACGGCGTGCTCGCGGCCGTGATCTGGGTCCGCGACGGCGTGGTCACGGCCGTGGCCGGGTCGCTGTCCACGGACGAGGTGCTGACCGTGGCGCGAGGACTGCGGTGAGCCCGGCCGTCTGGGCGGACGGTCTGCGCAAGCGCTACCGGAAGCGGGTCGCGGTGGACGGCGTGTCGTTCACCGTCGGCCGCGGCGAGGTGCTCGGCCTGCTCGGCCCGAACGGCGCCGGCAAGACCACCGTGATCAAGATGCTGCTCGGCCTGGTCCGGCCGGACGCGGGCGAGACGATGCTGCTCGGCCGCCCGTCCCGGGAGCCGCGCGCCCGGGCCCGGGTCGGCTACCTGCCGGAGCTGTTCCGGTACCAGCCGTGGCTGACCGCGTCCGAGGTGCTGCGCCTGCACGCCCGGCTGGCCGGGACCGCCGGGGACCCCGGCGTGCTGGACGCGGTCGGGCTCGCCGACCGCGCCGACGACCGGGTCGGCGGCTTCTCCAAGGGCATGCAGCAGCGCCTCGGCCTGGCCGTCGCGCTGGTCGCCCGCCCCGAGCTGGTGGTGCTGGACGAGCCGACCAGCGCGCTCGACCCGATCGGCCGCGCCGACGTGCGCGACCTGCTGCTCGCGCTGCGCGACAAGGGCGTGGCGGTGCTGCTCAACTCGCACCTGATCGGCGAGGTGGAACGCGTCTGTGACCGGGTGGTGATCCTCGACCGGGGTCGCGTCGCCGCGTCCGGCACGCTGCCCGAACTGCTCGGCGGCCGGGAACTGCGCCTGCACCTGGACGGCGTGGCCCCGGCCGCCGCGGACCGGCTCGGCGGCACCGCGGCGGTCCGGGACGGGGACTGGTGGACGATCGCGCTGCCGGACGACGTACCCGCGCTGGTCTCTGATCTCGTGGGTCTGGGGGTTCGCGTGCACGCGGTCGAGCCCGGCCGGATCAGCCTGGAGGACCGCCTGCTCACCATCCTGCGAGGAACCCGATGACCACCGTGCTCACGATCGCCGCGCTCACGCTCCGCGAGGCCGCCCGCCGCCGCGTGCTCCGCTCCCTGGCCGTGCTGACCGTGCTGCTGCTGTCGCTGAGTGCCTGGGGCTTCACCCGGATCGACGCCGAATTCGGCGGCCTGACCAGCGGCGAGTCCCGGTTCGCGGCCGCGCTCGTGCTGAACCTGGTGATGTTCGGCCTGAGCCTGATCGCCGCGCTCGGCACCGCGTTCATGGCCGGCCCGACGCTGGCCGGCGAGACCGAGACCGGCATCGCGCTCGCCGTGCTGACCCGCCCGGTCCACCGCGCGTCCGTCCTGCTCGGCAAGTGGCTCGGCCTGGCCGGCTTCGGCACCGGTTTCGTCGCCGTCGCCGGCGCCGCACAGCTGCTGATCGTGCTGGTCACCACCGGTTACCGGCCCCCGGCCCCGGTCACCGGCCTGGCCCTGCTCGCCGCGCAGGCCGTCACGCTGCTCACGCTCGGCCTGCTGCTCTCCACCGTCATCTCCCCGATGGCCTCCGGCATCGTCGCGGTCGGCCTGTTCGGCGCCACCTGGATCGCCGGCGTCATCGGCGGCCTCGGCGCCGCCCTCGGCAACGACAGCGTCCGCCGCATCGGCACCGTCTCCCAGGCCCTGCTCCCCACGGACGGCCTGTGGCGCGGCGCCATGAACGCGTTCCAGGACCCGTCGTTGCTGCGTAGTTTCAGCGAGGCGTTCGAGGGCCACCCGTTCCTCAGCTCCGCCGCCCTGACCCCCGGCTACCTGACCTGGGCCGGCGTGTGGGTGTTGCTGGCCCTGTCCCTGGCCGCGGTCGCGTTCCAGCGCCGCGACCTCTGAAAGAGTCCACACCGGACGCTCCCGCTCCCGGTGCGGTGCGGCCCGCACGCTCGGAGCGGGCCAACCGCGCGGAGGCCTCCGACTCCGCCGGCGCTCCGCTCCGGCCGCCGCGGCGGAGCCGGTCCCGCCGCCGGTCACCGAAACTGCACGCAATCCGCGTGGTGGGTTGCGGTGGCCGGGCGGTGCCTGATGGCGCCGCTGGTCACCGAAGCCCGCGCGACTTCTGTGGGCGGATGCCGAGGTTCGTGCGGAAGGGCGAGCCCGTAGCGGAGCCGGGCACCGCGTGCCCGGAATTTCCGCATGAAATGACCGCGTGCCTGCCTCGGCCCGCCCGTTGATCTCGATCGACGTCGATCACGCAGGATCGGCAGGGCGGCGGACCGGGGAGGCGGCGGCCGGCGGCGGGGTGGGATGGCCGTGTTCCGGGCGCGCGCGGGTGTGGCACCGTGGCCGCGCGAGGAGGCCGCGGGCGAGCGCCTGGTGGGTGGCGTCAGTGCGTGGGGCGCAGGCCGTCCAGGATGACCTCGAGCATGCGGTGGGAGCGCTGTTCCCATTCCGGGTCCTGGGCATCGCCGTGCCAGAGGAAGCTGACCAGCAGCAGCAGGTCCTCGGCATCCACGTCCGCGCGGATCTCGCCGGCCTCGCGGCCGGCGGTGAGCAGCCGGTCGATCGCGTCGGTGATCGGGCGGTAGTGCTCGGCGGCCAGGTCGGCGCGGGTGGCCGCGTGCAGGACGGACGCGAAGCTGTGCTTGATCCGGCCGAACGCGCCGAGCCGGTCGAGCCAGAGGCGCAGCGCCTGCCGTGGCTCGTGAGTGGCCAGCAGTGAGCCGGCCGCGTCGACCACCTCGGTGACATCCTGCCGGTAGACGGCCATCAGCAGCGCCTCCCGGGTGGGGAAGTGCCGGTAGAGCGTGCCCTGGCCGACGCCGGCCTTCTTCGCGATCGAGTGCAGGCTGACATCGGCCGAGCCGGTCAGCTCCTCGCGCGCGACCGCCAGCAGTCGCGCCCGATTGTTCTCGGCGTCCGTGCGCCGGGTCATGCCGCCTCCCTGGGCGTCGCGTTGGCTAATCGGACAACTGTCCGCTAACGTTGGGGGTGTTGGCGGACAGCTGTCCGGAACCAAGTCTAAGGGGTGCACCATGTCCGGAATCGACGGCAAGGTGATCGCGGTGACCGGCGCGTCCGCCGGTATCGGTGAGGCGACTGCGCTGCTGCTGGCCGAGCGCGGGGCGCGGGTGGTGCTCGCCGCCCGGCGCACCGACCGGATCGAGCGGCTGGCCGCCCGGATCACCGAGGCCGGTGGCCACGCCGCGTTCGCCGCCACCGACGTGACCCGCCGCGACGACCTGACCGCGCTGGTGGCGCTGGCCCGTTCCCGGTTCGGCCGCCTGGACGTACTGGTCAACAACGCCGGCATCGGCCCGATCTCGCCGATGGACGAGCTGCGGGTGGACGAGTGGGACGCGATGATCGACGTCAACCTGCGTGGGGTGCTGTACGGCATCGCGGCCGCGCTGCCGGTCTTCCGCGAGCAGCGGACCGGCCACGTGGTCAACGTGGTCTCCACCGCCGGTCTGCGGATCAGCCCGACCATGGCCGTCTACGCGGCCACGAAGAACGCGGTCCGCACGCTCTCCGAAGGACTGCGCCAGGAGGCCGGTGAAAACCTGCGGGTCACCGTGGTCTCACCCGGCATGACCCGCACCGGCTTCATCGACGGCATCGCCGACGACGGGATCCGCACCGACATGGCCGCCACGGTCGACCGGGTCGCGATCCCGCCGTCCGCGATCGCCGAGGCCATCGCGTTCGCCATCGCCCAGCCCGCCTCCGTCGACGTCGGCGACATCGTCGTCCGCCCCACGGCCCAGAACTGACCGGCCACGCCGCCGCGGGTGTGCAGCCCGGGATCGACCCGGCCACGCCGCCCGCGCGCCGGCCGGGACTGACCGGGCGTGGGGACGTCGTCAGGACGGGGAGTTGCGGGCGGTGAGGAGCCAGCAGGCGGCGGTGAAGCGGACCCGGTCGCCGTGGACGAACGGGGCGAAGGCCGGGCGGACCGCGTCGATCACGGCGGCGCGGATCGCATCGTCGACGCCGGGGCCGGCGAGCGTGAGACCGACCGGGCCGAGCCGGGTGAAGTAGCCGGTCAGCTCGCTCGCCGGCATCGTGCACTCGACGTCGATCGGCGCCAGGCCGACGTCGCTCCAGCCGGCCGTACGCAGGATCGGCGTGACGACGTCCGGGTCGGCGAAGGCGAACTGACCGGGCCCGTCCGGGCGGCGTACCGGCAGATCGGGCAGCAGGGGAGCGGCCGCGCGCTCCGCGGTGGTCATGAACGGGTTGTCAGCCGCGGAGCGCCAGACGACGCAGCGCAGCGCGGCACCGGGCCGGGCCGCGCGGTGCAGATTTGTGAACGCCCGCACCGGGTCGGCGAAGAACATCACGCCGAACCGGGACATGATCACGTCGTACGACGCGGGCGCGAACGGGTGCTCCTGCGCGTCCGCGTGCAGGAACGTGGCGGGACCGCCCCGGGCCCGGGCCGCGTCGATCATCCGGGCCGAGACGTCGACGCCGGTGCAGTGCCCCAGTGCGCGAGCGGCCGCGTGCGTGGTGCTGCCGGTGCCGCAGCCGACGTCCAGCACGTCGCCGCCGGTGAGCGGCGCCACGAGTAGATTCTCCAGCGGGCGGAAGAGCGCGTCGAGCAGGTCCTGCGCCTGCGCCCAGGCATCGCCGGAGTGACCGTTCCACTGCATGATCAAGGCCCCTTTCGAAGGAGTCACCACCGTGTCACCTCAGGCGGACTTGAGGTCAAGCACGCTCGACATCGCCGAGGTCGCGGCCCGGTCCGGCCTGTCCGTCTCGGCGCTGCGCTACTACGAGGAGAAGGGCCTGATCGCGTCGTCCGGGCGGAAGGGCCTGCGCCGGCAGTTCACCGCGGACGTGCTGGAACGGCTCGCGCTGGTCGCGATCGGCCGGGACGCGGGCTTCACACTGGACGAGATCGCCGGCATGTTCGGCCCGGACGGCGAGCCGGCCATCGACCGGGCGCTGCTGCGCATGCGCGCGGACGACCTGGACCGCACCGTCCGCCGGCTGACCGTGCTGCGTGACGGCCTCCGGCACGCGGCGGCCTGCCCGGCGCCGCGGCACCTGGACTGCCCCACGTTCCGGCGGATCATGACGAGGGCGATGCGGCCGCGACCTGCTTCGAGATGAGCGCGTTGAGCTCCGCGACGCGCGGTGCGTGGCCGACCGAGAGGTAGATGTCCCGGGCCTCGCGCCAGGCGTGCAGCGCTGCCGCGGGCGAGATCGGGGCCTGCGCGTCGCCGAGCGTGCGCAGCGCGTCCGCGAGGAACGTGCCCCAGCCGCGCTGCCGCCACAGCCGTACCGAGGCGGAGAGGTGGTCGACCGCGCGGCGGTGGTTGCCGTCCGCCAGCTCGACCGCGCCCAGCACGCCGAGCGCGTCCGCGGTGTGGTGCGGCAGGTTGTACTCGCGCGCGATGGTCAGCGCCTCGGTGGCGTACCCGCGGGCGGGCGGGCCGGGCAGGTGCGCGCGGGCCAGTGTGAGCAGCGTCAGCACCTCGGCGTACCGGTCCTGGTACGTCCGCAGCACGCGCAGCGACTCGTCGAGCGCGGCGATGGCGGCGCCGGTGCGGCCGGCGCGGGTGTTGAGCACGCCGATGAACTGCAGCACGGTCGCGACGTACCGCTGGTTGCCGACCTCGCGGGCCACCCGCAGCGCCACGGTCAGGTGGTCCTCCGCGACCGCGAGGTCGAGCGACTCGCCGTGCACGACCGCGGCCGCGACGTGCGCGCGGGCCTGCCCGCCGAGGTGGTCGTGCTCCTCGGCCAGCCGGATCGCCAGCTCCGCGGCCTCGGCGGCCTCGCCGTAGGTGCCCTTCGCCGCGAGCGCCCACGCCTTCATCACGGCCGCGTCGGACAGGCCGGGGCCGTGACCGACCGACTCGAACAATTCCGCGGTCTGTTCCGCGTCGGCCAGCATGCGGTCCATCGCGCCGCCCGGGTGATCGACCTCGTGCCAGGCCGCGAGCTCGGTGAGGCCGCGCAGCATCACCGCCTCGCCCAGCCGGTGCCCGGCGGCCCGGCACGCCGCCAGTACGTAGTCGCTGGTCGCGCGCCAGTCGATGTAGATGCCGCGGATGTCGAAGTGCTTCTCCATGCAGCCGGCCAGGTCGAACGCGGCCTCGATCTCGCCGGCGTCGCAGGCGTGCCGCACCACGGCCAGCAGCGCGAGGCGTTCGGCCGCGAACCACTCGATCGGATCCACCTCGTCAGGAACGGGCACGGTTACGGCCGGGAACGTGCCGTGGATGGCCGCGTAGCACGGCCCGGGGATCAGCGTGGCCATCCGGCGGGCCAGGCCCAGGTAGGCGCCGAAGCCGGCGCGCAGCACGTCCGTACCGTCGGAGGGCTCTTCGGCCTGTGCGCGTTCGCGCAGGTAGAGCCGGACCAGGTCGTGGAAGCGGTATCGGCCGGCGCCGGTGGCGTCGGTGCCGGCGTCCAGCAGCAGGTGCGCGTCGACCAGTCGTTCCAGCAGGTCCTCCGCCTCGGCCGCGGGCACCCCGGCCACGGCCGAGGCCAGCCAGGACGGGAAGTCGGGCACGGTGAACAGGCTGAGCCGGCGGGCGAGCAGCTGCCCGGCCGCGCCGATCGCGCGGTAGCTGGACGCGATCGACGTGCGCACCGCGAGGTCACCGGCGACCAGGTGGTCCAGCCGCCGCTGCTCGTTCTGCAGCGCGGTGGCCAGCCGGGACATCGGCCACGCGGGCCGGGACCGCAGCCGCGCACCGGCGATCCGCACGGCCAGCGGCAGCCGCCCGCACAGCCGCAGGATGGTGGCGCTCTCCGCCGGCTCGCGCGCCACCCGCTGCGGCGCGGCGACGCGGCCGAGCAGCGACGCGGCCTCGTCGTCGGAGAAGACGCCGAGCTGGACGCGGCGCGCACCGGCCAGCCCGTCCAGACCGGCCCGGCTGGTGACGAGCGCGACGCAGGAGCCGTCACCGGGCAGCAGCGGGCGGATCTGCGCCTCGTCCGCGGCGTCGTCCAGCAGCACCAGCACGCGGCGGCCGGCCAGCCGGGACCGGTACGCGTCCGCGCGCTCGGTCAGGTCGATCGGGATCGCGCGCTCGTCCACGCCCAGCGCGCGCAGGAACCGGGCCAGCACGTCGCCCGGCTCGACCGGCCGCGCCTCGGTGCCGCGCAGCGTCGCGTAGAGCTGCCCGCCGGGGTAGTCACCGGCCGCGCGGTGCGCCGCATGCACCGCGAGCGTGGTCTTGCCGACGCCGCCCATCCCGGTGATCGTGACCACCGGCAGCGGCCGCCCGGCCGGGGCGAGCGCGGCATCGAGCCGCGCGATCTCGGCGTCGCGGCCGGTGAAGTCCACGATGTCCGGCGGGAGCAGCGCGGGCACGACCGGTGCGGCGGCCGGGCCGGCGTCGTCCTCGTCGGCGCGCAGGATCAGGCGTTCCGTCTCCTGGAAGGCCGGGCCGGGTTCGAGGCCGTGTTCGTCGGCGAGGAACCGGCGCAGTTCCCGGCCGGCTGCGAGCGCGTCGGCCCGGCGGCCGCAGCGGTGCAGCGCCAGCATCAGCGTCACCCAGAGCCGTTCCCGGGTCGGCTCGTCGCGGGCGGCGCGGGTCAGGTCCGGCACGATCTCCCGGTGCCGGCCCAGTTCCAGCTCCGCCTCGTAGAGGTCCTCGCAGGCGCTCAGACGCTCCTCGCCGAGCTGGAGCCGGGCCGCGGCCACGTAGGCCCCGGCCGCGTCCGCGAGTGCCGGGCCGTGCCAGAGCGCGAGCGCCTCGCGCAGCAGCGGCACCCGTTCACTGACCGCCGCGCCGCGGGCCCGTGCGGTCAGCGCGGCGAACCGCAGGTGGTCGGCCTGGTCCTCATCGGCGTGCAGCAGATAGCCGGCCGCGCGCGTGGTCAGCTCGAGGGCACCGCGGCCGGCCCGCCGGATCGCGGAGATGTCGGCCTGCAGCTGGTTGCGGGCGGTGGCGGGCGCGGCGCCGCCCCACAGCGCCTCGGTCAGCGCGGAGACCGTGACCACCCGGTTCGCGTTGAGCAGCAGGCAGCCGAGGACCGCGCGGTGCCGGGGTCGCGGCAGCACGGCGGGCGCGTCGTCGAGCCAGAGCTCCACGCCGCCCAGGATCCGGAATCGCACGCGCGAACCTGGCATCGAGCCAAGCCTATAGCGGCGGACAGGACGACACGCCGCCCGGATCCCCCCTTGTCCCGGACAGCGCGCGCCGTGTGGCGAACCGGTGCGGGAACGCCCCGTGTCGCACCGAACCGGCTGTCCCCCGATCGTCGGTCATCGCGCTCATACGAACGCTATACACCCGGTTCAGCGCGGCAGATCGTGGCGGCGGTGCGTGGCGCGCTCGACGACCGCGACCGGGAGCAGCCGGCGCAGCGCGAAGACGAGCGGTGCGCCGCTGCCCACGGCGTACCGTTGGCGGGGTCTGGGGTCCTCGATCGCTTTCAGCACGGTGGCGGCGACCCGGGCCGGCGGCGTGCCGGCCCGCTCGTTGCGGCGCAGCGCGGCGAGCATGGTGGCGAAGTCGCGCGCGTGCGGGGAACCCGGCGCGACGAACGTGGTGCGCCGCTCGCTGATCCCGGTCGCGATCGCGCCCGGCTCGACCGTGGTCAGCCACACGCCGAACGGCGAGAACTCGTGGCGTGCGGCGTTCGCGAAGCCCTTGATCGCGGCCTTTGACGCGGTGTACGCCGAGCGGTAGGCGACCGGGAACGACGCCAGCATCGACCCGATCATCACCACCCGGCCGTGGCCGCGTTCCCGCATGCCGGGCAGCGCGAGCTGCGCCAGCCGTACCGGGCCGAAGACGTTGGTCTCGAACAGCCGCCGCAGCATGTCGCCGGGCAGTTCCTCGAACGGCGCGGACTGGCTCTCACCGGCGTTGTTGACCAGTACGTCCACGTCGCGCAGCACCGGCGCGAGTGCCTCGACCGAGGCCGGATCGGTCAGATCGAGCCGCAGCATCTCCACGCCCGGGACCTCGCACGCGGACCGGCTGGTGCCGAACACGCGGTAACCGCGCGCCGCCAGCAGTTCCGCGGTCGCCTTTCCGATGCCCGAGGATGATCCGGTGATCAGCGCGGTGCGGCTCATCGCAGCACCATATATCGATCGCCCTCGGGGGCATGCCGGCGGAGGGCTCCCCGGCCGGGGAGCCCTCCGTGTCCACTCAGGCGGCGCGGACCGTGGCCAGCGCGGTCGACCAGGCGATGAGCTGGTCGAACATGGTGTTGAGGACCGGCTCGTGCTGCGGACCCGGCGTGAACTGGGTCCAGTTCGTGAAGTCGGTGGCGAACGACAGCGACACCTGCGCCCGCACGTCCGCGACCTGCAGCTCGCCCATCACCAGGCGCAGGTGCTCCACCGCGCGCGCTCCACCGGCCGACGCACCGTACGAGACGAAGCCCGCGGCCTTGTTGTTCCATTCGTTGTACACGAAGTCGATCGCGTTCTTCAGCACGCCGGACGGCGCGTGGTTGTACTCCGGGGTCACGAACACGTACCCGTCGAGCTCCGCGACCTTGGCGCTCCACCGCCGGGTGTGGTCCTTCGTGTACTGGCCCATGGACGGCGGCACCGGCTCGTCCAGGTGCGGCAGGTCGTAGTCGAGCAGATCCACCAGCTCGAACTCCGCGCCGCCGTGCTTCTGCGCCAGCTCCAGCACCCATTTCGCCACGGCCTCGCCGTTCCGGCCGGGCCGGGTGCTGCCGAGGATGATGCCGATCTTCGTCATGTGCTTTCCGTCTTCCTTGAGCGTTGCCCTGCGACCGCCGCGGTGTCCTCGACGGCAAAGACGATCGTGCATCCAGAAAGTTGTCATATCAACTACTTGGGCGCTCAGGAGACCATCGCCACAGTCTTCATTCCAGCCTCCTAGGATGGACTAGGTGGGGTGAGGTGGGCGGCCCGGAGTGGGCCACCCACCGACGGTGGAACGGTCAGGCACGCATCACGGTGGCGATCGGGATGCGCGCCGCCCGGAGCGCGGGCACGAACCCGCCGAGAATCCCGGCGACCAGACCGGCCACGATCCCCGCCACCGCCGCCTCCCACGGGAACTGCAGATCCGCCAGGACCGGGTCGGTGCCGCCGATGAACCCGGCGGCGACCTCGAGCGCCCCCGCGGCGAACCCGATCGCCGCCCCGGCGGTCAACAGCCCGGTCAGCAGCGTCTCGGCCAGCACGATCCCGGCCAGCAGCGACCGGGGCGTCCCGACCGCCCGCCGTAGCGCGAACTCCTCGACCCGCTCACCCACGGTCGCCAGGCCCACGTTGAGGACTCCGGCCACGCCGATCAGCAGCACGAACGCGGACAGGCCGAGGAACAGCAGCCGCATCAGCCCGATCTGGTCCTGCAGATCCTCGCGGGACTGCACCTCGTAGGGCGCGAACTCCATGCCCTTGGCCCGCAGCTTCGACGACAGCACCTGCTCCACCGGCGTCTGCCCGTTCAGCAGCACCTGGATGCCCGCGTTCTGGGTCGACGTCCACTCGGTCAGCTCGTCCATCCGGACGTACGCCTGCGGCCATCCCGTGCCGTCGTCCACCACGCCGACGAACTGCGGCGTGACGCTGCCGCCGGTGCCGCCGTCGATCCGCAGCGCGGCCGGCACCGGGTACAGCCGGAAGCCCTCCGCCGCCTCCTTGTTGAGCACGATCCGCGGCGACAGCGACGGCACCGTGCCGAACGTCAGCCACTCCCCGCTCAGGTGCCGGAACGGCCGGAACGTGCGCACGTCACCGGTGAGCGCGTTGAGCTGCACCGAGATCGCCCGGCCGATCGGCGGGCAGACCTGCTCCGGGCCGGTCTGGTTGCAGAACTCGGCCGGTCCCTCGGTGACCGCGTCCTGGTACGTGCCGCTCGGTCCCGTCTGGATCGGGCTGACGCCGGACTCACCGATGGTGGCCTGCACCTGGACGAGCGCGACCGCGTCCGCGCGCCCGGCCACCGTGTCCGCGACGAGGTCGACGGTGCCGGCCGGGCCGCCGTACAGGTCCGCGACGCGGGTGCCGTCGTACCCGCTGGTCAGTTCGATGTCGGAGAGCAGCGCGCGTTCCGCGATGCTGGCTCCGGCCTGGACCGCGACGACCGCGAGGATGCCGAGGAACAGGCTGACCATGGACAGCAGCGTGCGCAGCTTGCGGGCGCGGATGCCCTGCATGCCGATGATCAGCGCGGACCGGTTCCGTCCGGAGAGACGTCTCATGCTCGGACCCGTTCGGCCAGGACCCCGTCGGTGAGGTCGCAGATGCGGCTCATCCGGGCCGCGTGGTCGCGGTCGTGGGTGACCAGGATGAGCGCGCAGCCGCGCCGGGTAGCGCCGAGCAGCGTGTCGATGACCGCGGTGCCGGTCTCGGTGTCGAGCGCGCCGGTCGGTTCGTCGGCGAGCAGGATGCGGGGTTCGCGGACCAGCGCGCGGGCGATCGCGACGCGCTGCTGTTCGCCGCCGGACATCTTGGCCGGCCGGTTCTTGGCCAGGTGCGCGATGCCGACCTGGTCGAGCGCGCCGAGGACGCGGCGGCGGCGTTCCCGGCGGGGGAGCCAGCCCTGGCCGTTGACCAGCGCCATCGCCACGTTCTGCGCCGCGGTCAGGTGTTTGAGCAGGAAGAAGCGCTGGAAGACGAAGCCGAAGTGGGAGCTGCGCAGCTTCGCGGCCTTGCGCTCCGGCAGCCGGTTGATCTCGCGGCCGTCGAGCAGGTAGCTGCCCTCGTCCGGCCGGTCGAACAGGCCGACGATGCTGAGCAGCGTGCTCTTCCCGGAGCCGGACCGGCCGACGATGGCCAGGCTCTCGCCGGCGTCGACGCGCAGGTCGACGCCGTGCAGGATGGTGCGTCTCTGCTGCTGGCCCTTGAGGGTCTTGGTGACGCCGGCCAGTTCGATCAGCGCACTCATCCGACCGTCCCGGGGACCAGCACCGCGCCGCCGCTGGCCGGGTCCTGCACGGGCGCCTGCGCCTCCGGCAGGTTCGGCCCCGGGATGGCGATCTTCTCGTCGCCCTTCAGCCCGGACTTGATCTCGATGACCTTGCCGTCGGTCAACCCCAGGGTCACATCCACGGTACGGCGTTGCTGCTCGCCGTCGACGATGTCCACCTTGCCCTTGCCCTGGCTGCCCGCGACCGCCTCGACCGGCAGCACGAGCACGTTCGTGGCCTTGCCGGTGATCATCTCGAGCGTCACGTCCACGCCGTTGATCAGCTTGACGTCCTTGGCCGCGGTGCAGACGAGCCGGAGCCCGGTGGCCTCGGAGCCGGTCTGTCCCGGCGCCTGCGCCTCCGGCGGCGTGGTGCCGGTGGGGCCGGGCGCGGGCGCCTCCGGGATGGTGCCGGCCGGCAGCGCGGAGATGGCGCCGAGCGGCTTGCAGTCGAACGGCCCGGGACCGTTCTTGATCTGCGCCTTGACGGTGCCGACGTTCGCGGCGAGCCGGTACGCGTGCTCGGTGGTGATGTCCGCGACGATGCCGTAGCCGGCGTGCTTCGCGGAGACGACCGGCATGCCGGTGGTCACCCGCGCGCCGTCGGTGAGCAGCCGTCCGGCCAGGATCGACCCGGCCGGGATGGTGACCTCGTGCGGTTCGCCGTCCTTCCAGACGCTGGCCACCCACAGGTCGGCGGTGGCCGGCTCGGTCGCGGGTTGCCGGTCGAGGTAGCGGATCTCGCCGTCGACCGGCGCGGTGATGCCGAAGACCGGGTCGATGGTGACCTTGCCGGTCAGGCTGATGGTGTTGCTGAGGTCCTGGCGGGTCGGGGTCACCGTGGTGAGCACCGTGCCCGGTGCCTCCAGGGACGGCGTCCCGGCCTCGTCGTCGGCGGGGAGCGAGCATCCCGCGAGCAGCGTGAGCGCCCCCAGGATCGGCAGCCAGCGTCTACCCACATGTCCTCCATCACTGAGCGTGATCGAACGGTAGCCGGGTCTCATCGATGCACCGGCCGGGCAGACCCTACAAGAACAAGGCAATCCGGTGGGGTACGCGGGGAGCACCCCCGCGTACCCGTGACGCTGCGTATGTGGTCAGTCCTCGACGGACGCCATGAACCAGACCGCGGCCAGGATCAGCGCGAAGCCCAGCACCGTGGTCGCGATCAGCACCGCGCGCGGGTGGCGGGCCAGCGGCGCCGGGCCGTCGAGCCGCAGCCGCAACGCGGGCAGCCGGTCCGCGAACGCGACCGTGGCCAGCCAGGCCGCGCCCAGGATCCAGCCGGCCAGCACGTCCGTCGGGTAGTGCACGCCGAGGTAGACGCGGGACAGCCCGATCCCGGCGACGAGCAGGCCGGCGGCGACCCACGCGGTCGCGCGGACCGTGTGCGACGCGGTGGCCATGCAGACCAGCCAGGCGACCGTGCCGAGGACCACCATGGACGTGGTCGCGTGCCCGGACGGGAACGAGAAGCCGTCCTCCACGACCGCGCGCAGCAGCGGGTCCGGCCGGTCCCGGGCGATCAGCGCCTTGATGCCGGTGACCAGCATCGCGCCGCCGCCACCGGCCAGTGCCGCGATCAGCGCGGGGCGCACCGCGCGCAGCCGCACCGCCACCGTGATCGCGGCCGCGGCCAGCAGCAACGTGAGCCCGATCTTGCCGCCGATGTCGGTCAGGCTGATCACGAGCGTGTCCCGCCAGGCCTCGCGCTGTTCCGCGACCCAGGCCACGACCGGGCGGTCGATCACGGTCAGGTCGTCGCCCTCCAGTACCGCGTCCATGATCTCCAGGAACACGTTGAGCAGCGTCGCGACCAGCAGCAGCCCGGCCGTCGCGACCAGCAGGCTCGGCGGGACGCGGGCGAGCACCCAGTCGAGCGCGTTCCGGCCGCGCTGCACCCGGCGCAGCCGTCGCGCGGCCGGGCGGCCGGCCGCGACCGCGCCGAACGCGACCAGCACCGTCAGGAGCGCCAGGACGACGCTGATGATCGTGGTTCCGCTCATCGGTCCATCCTGCCTCGCCGGCCCGGTTCCTGCCGGGACGGCCACACCATAGTCAGAGGCTCTGAATATCTTCTTGCCCTGATATTCAGAAGGTCTTTATATTGGGCCGCATGCACGAAGCCACGCTGTGGATCCTCTCCGCGCTCGCCGACACACCCCGGCACGGGTACGGCGTCATCCGCGAGGTGCAGCGACTCTCCGACGGTAAGGTCCGGCTGCTGGCCGGCACGCTCTACGGCGCGCTGGACCGGCTCGCCGCCGACGGGCTGATCGCGGTCGACCGCGACGAGCTGGTCGGCGGCCGCAACCGGCGCTACTACCGGCTGAC
The DNA here is from genome assembly GCF_030813715.1 of Catenuloplanes indicus. Lineage (NCBI taxonomy): Bacteria > Bacillati > Actinomycetota > Actinomycetes > Micromonosporales > Micromonosporaceae > Catenuloplanes > Catenuloplanes indicus. The sequence goes on along the minus strand of NZ_JAUSUZ010000001.1, from coordinate 2,159,538 downwards.
CGGTGACGGCGAGGCCGCGCTCGAGGCGGAGAGCGAGCGTCTGCGCCGCGCCGCCGAGGCCGCCGCCGCGCAGCTCGCGGCCCGCCGCCGGCTCGGCCACGCGCACCGGATCGCCTGGTGACGCCGCCGCTGCCGCACCGGCTCGCCGCGCTCGCGTTCCCGCCCGGGCCGCGCCGCGAGGAGCTGCTGGACACGCTGGCCGAGTCCGGGGCGCGGCTGGGCGTGCGGGAGGCCGCCGACATCCTGTGGCACGGCGCCCGGGCCCGGCTCGGGCGGCCGAAGAACCCACTGGTCGTACCGTTGGCGGTGCTCGTGATGATCCTTGGCGCGTTCGCCGGCGCGGTCGCCTCGACCCGGGTCGCGTGGCTGGCCGTGCCCGCGCTGCCCGGCGGTGACCGGGCCGCCGCGCTCAACGACCTCGTCTTCCCCGGCCTGCACGTCTACGGCGGCGGCGACGTGCCCGACTTCGTGTCCGCGCCGGACGCCGAGGGCGGGCCGATCCACGGCTACGTGACATACGTCGTCGAGCACACCGACGCGACCCGCGACGTGGCTGCTTACACCGCGGGCGCGCGCGAGCGGCTCACCGCGGCGGGCTGGACCGTTCACGACCTCGTGGCCATCCCGGGCGAGCCGGCCGACCCCGGTTTCTGGGCCCGGCGCGACGGCCTGGTGCTCGAGTTCGCCACCCACTACTGGCCGGACCTTCCCGCCTACGACTCGGACGGCAGCGTCTCCTACTCGCTGAGCCGCGCCGCGCCGGAGTGGATGCGGTGGGCCGCGCTGCCCGGCGCGCTGGCCGGTGTGATCGTCGCGTTCCTCGCGTTCGGCTGGGTCAGCCGGCGCACCGAACACGGCGACGCCCCGATCGGGCCGCTCGCGATGTTCTGGGTGCTGCCGCTGCCGCCGGTGCTGCTGTTCGGGTGGCAGGGCGTGACGATCTGGTGGTCCGGCCCGGAGCCGGGCTACCCGCCGGTGATCCCGTTCTGGCAGCCACTGGTGTACGACTTCGCGGCCGGGCCGACGTACCTGCTGATCTTTCTGACCCTGGGTGCGCTGCTGGTCGCCGCGTGCCGGCGGCCGTTCCCGTTCGCGTTCGTCGCCCGGCATCCCCGCCGCTGGCTGGCCGGCGCGACGACGGCGCTGGTCGCGGGCGGTGCGGTGTGGGTGGCCGGTGCGCTCGGCCCGTGCGGCATCCCGGCACCGGCGGCCGCCGCCCCGGACAGCACCACGGCCCAGGTGTACGTCTCCCCGGCCGCCACGGAGGACCAGCGCAACCTGATCCAGGCCGCGATCGGCCGGGCCGGCGGCAGCCCGCTCTGGCGCGGCGCCGACAGCCGCGCGGGCACCACCACGCTGTCCATCGGCTGCACGAGTGCCACGCCGTGGTTCGACGTGAGCTGGACGGTCCCGGGCATGTTCGAACGCCTCCAGCACCAGGCCGGCTCCGAACCGGGTGTGGTGGCCATCCGGGCGGGCTGAGGTTCCGCTTTGGCCGGCACCGGCTTGGACGGCATCCGGCACGGCGGACTCCGCGGACTCCGCGGGTTGCGGCGCGGTGCCTCGGCCGGCTCGCGGCGACAGACCCGGCCGGCCACGCGGGCTTCGCCGCCCGTGCGGTTGCCGCGCGCGGGTCGCCGCCACGTGCGGGTTGCGGCCGCGGGCTTTGCCGCCGCGCCCGGGTTGCGGATATGCGCGCGCGGGTGGCTTCGTGGGTAGCGGCTTTCGCGTGGGCCGGTGCCGTGAGCGCTTTGCTGTCGCGAGCGCCGCGGCCCTGCGCATCTCGCTGCCGGAGCGTCTCGCGTCACACCCGAGCGCGAAACCGACATATACGCATTAGGGCTATATCCGGCCCGCGCCGCATGAAGCCCGGGCGGGCCGCCGTGGGGGTGTTCATGGCAGGCGGGGCACGCTGCTCAGGAGACGCTGGGTGTACGGGTGGGACGGTGCGCCGAGGACGGCGGTGGTGTCGCCCTGTTCGACGATGCGGCCGCGTTCCAGCACGGCCGTGTGCGCGCAGAGCGTGGCGACCACGCCGAGATCGTGGGAGACCAGCAGCAGCGTCAGGTCGCGGGTGGCGCACAGCTCGGCCAGCAGGTCGATGATCTTCACGCGGGTGGTCAGGTCGAGCGCGCTGACCGGCTCGTCGGCCAGCAGCACGCGCGGGTGGCAGACGATGGCGCGAGCGATCGCGATCCGCTGCCGCTGTCCGCCGGAGAACTCGTGCGGATAGCGGGACGCGGCGTCGGACGGCAGGCCGACCGACTCGAGCGCCTCCGCGACCCGGCCACCGATCTCCGCCCGCCCGGTCGCCACACCCAGCCCGCGCAACGGCTCCGCCACGATCCGGTCGACGCGCTGCCGCGGATCCAGCGACGAGTACGGATCCTGGAACACGGTCTGCACGCTGCGCCGATAGTCCCGCAGCCGCCCACGGTGCAGCGGCACCCCGTCGAACCGGACCTCCCCGGACGTCGGCCGCGCCAGCCCCAGCAACAGCCGCAGCAACGTGGTCTTCCCCGCCCCCGACTCACCGACCAGCGCCACGCTCCGCCCTCGATGGACAGCCAGCGACACGTCGCTGAGCGCCGGCACCCCGGCCCGGTAGGCGAATCCGGCCGCGGCAGCCTCGATGATCGGCTCAGTCATGCGCATCCCCGTCGCTGCTCTTGCGAACGCCTTCGTCGAAGGCGATGACCGCCCCGGCACCGCCGCCGGACGCGGCACCGCTTCCGGCCGGTTCCGAGCGCTCCGCGGACCCGGCATCCCCATCCCGATCAGCCGCGGTGCCGCCTCCCGGCCCCGACTCGGCACCGCCGCCGGAACCCCCCGCGCGGCCGGCGGAAGCAGACGGTGCCGCAGGACCCGTGGTGCCCGGTGATGGCGCAAGACCGGCGGCCGCGGGATCGGCGGTGGCCGGCGAGGCCGTGGGATCGGCGGTGGTGGGTGATGTCGCGAGGGCGAGGGCCGCGTCGAAACGGCGGGCGCCGGCGACCAGCATGCGGGTGTAGTCGTGGGACGGCGAGCCGATCACGGTCGCGGCCGGGCCGGACTCGACCACCCGGCCGTCGCGCAGTACCAGCAGGTGGTCGGCGACGCGGGCCGCGACCGGCAGGTCGTGTGTGATGAACAGCAGCGCCATGCCGCGGTCGCGGACCAGGCCGTCGAGCAGGCCGAGGATTTCCGCCTGCACGGTCACGTCCAGCGCGGTGGTCGGCTCGTCGGCGATCAGCAACCGCGGCCGGCAGGCCAGCGCCATCGCGATCGCCACCCGCTGCCGCTGCCCGCCGGACAGTTCGTGCGGGAAGGACCGGGCCGCGTCCGCGGGCAGCCGCACCTCGTCGAGCGCGGCCGTGACCGCCGCGTCCAGCGCCGGGCCGCGTAGCTTCCGCCAGCGCCGCAACGGTTCCGCGATCTGCTTCCCGACCCGCATCAGCGGATCCAGCGCGGTCAGCGGCTCCTGGAACACCACGGCCGCGACGCCACCACGAGCCCGGATCCGTTGCCGCTCCGGCGTGCCGACCATGTCGATCACGGCCGCGCCACGACCCGCGGTGGCGCTCGCCGCACCGCGGGTCGAGCGGCCGTCCGCCGCGGCGCCCCGCGCGGTGCCGCTCGCCGCACGGCCGGCGACGGTTGCTGCGCCGGTGCCGGTGGCCGCCGGCCGGCCGGTGGCCACCGGGTGCGCGGCACTGTCGGCGGAGCCGTCGAGGAGCGCGGAACCGGTGGCGGTCAGGCCCGGTGGGAGGAGGCCGGTGACCGCGAGCGCGGTCAGCGACTTGCCGGAGCCCGATTCGCCGATCAGCCCGACCCGCGCGCCCGGCGCGACCTCGAACGACACGTCGTGCACGAGTTCGTGGCCGCCGCTGCGGACGGTCAGGCCGGAGACGGACAGCAGCGCGGTCATCGGGATCTCCGGCGGGTGGGGTCGGCGAGGTCGCGGAGGCCGTCGGCGGTCAGGTTGATGCCGATGACCAGGGCGACCAGGGCCAGGCCGGGGGCGATCGCGGCGGTCGGGGCGGTGAGCACGGTGGCCTGGGCCTCGAAGAGGAGGCGGCCCCAGGACGCGTTCGGCGGCGGGGTGCCGAGGCCGAGGTAGGACAGTGACGCCTCGGCCAGGACCGCGAGGCCGGCCTGGAGCGCCAGGTTGACCAGCACGACCGGCCAGATGTTCGGCAGGACGTGGGTGATCACGATCCGCGGCCACGATACGCCGGAGATGCGGGCGGCGGTGATGTAGTCACGGGACAGCACCTGCTTGACCAGGATGCGGGTCAGCCGGGCCACGATCGCGGCCATGGCCAGGCCGATCGCGAGGACGGCGGCGCCGAGGGACGCGCCGAACCCGGCCACGATCAGCATGGCCAGCAGCAGTGTCGGGAACGCGATCAGGATGTCCAGCGTGACCGCGACCGCGTCGTCGAGCCAACGGGACGCGAAACCGGCCAGCAGTCCGAAGAGGACGCCGAGGACGCCGCCGACCGTGACCGCGCCGAGTGCGGTGCCGATCGCGATCCGGCCGCCGATCAGCAGCTGGGTGAACACGTCGCGGCCGAGCTTGTCGGTGCCGAGCCAGTGGTCGCCGGACGGCGGGGACAGCCGGCCGCCGGTGGTGTCGTCCGGGGCGTACGGCAGCCACAGGTACGACAGCAGCACCGCGCCGCCGATCACGCCGATCAGGACGAGTCCGGTAAGCAGGTGCAGGCGCCTCATGACCGGCTCCGCAGCAGGCGTGGGTCGGCGACGCGCTGGGCGACGTCGCCGAGGAAGCCGACGGCCAGTACCGCGAACGTGCTGACCAGCATGACCCCCTGGATGACCGGGTAGTCGCGCTGGGCGATCGCGCGGGTGAGCATGGAGCCGAGACCGGGCAGCGCGAACACGCTCTCGATCACGACCGCGCCGAGGAACGTGGTGGCCAGCTCGATCGCGAGGACCGCGATGACCGGGGCTGCCGCGTTGCGCAGGCCGTGTCGCCACATCGCGGCGGGCAGTGACGAGCCGAGCGCGCGGGCGGTGCGCAGGAAGTCGCTGCCGAGCACGTCGAGCGTGGCCGCGCGTACGTACCGGATCAGCGACGCGGACATGACCAGCGCGATCGTGAGGACCGGCAGGACCAGCGCGGTCATGGCCGCGGCCGGGTCGGACCAGCCGCCGGCCGGGAAGCCGCCGGCCGGGAGTGCGCGCAGGTTCAGCGCGAAGATCGTGACGAGCAGCAGACCGAGCCAGAACGCGGGTACGGCCAGCCCGAGCTGGGCGACGCCGTTGAGCAGCGGGCCGTCCCACTTCTCCGCGCGGTAGGCGGCGAGGAATCCGATCGGGACCGCGATCAGCACGGCCAGCACGAAGCCGGCGAGCGTGAGCGGCACGGTCACCGGCAGCCGCGCGGCGATCTCCGGCCCGACCTCCAGGTTGCTGATCAGCGACCGGCCGAGGTCGAGGGTGACGGCGTCACCGAGCCAGGAGACGAACTGCGCGGCCACCGGTTCGTTCGTGCCCAGTTGGTGCCGGGCGGCCTCGATCTGCGCGTCGGTCGCTCCCACGGAGAGCAGCGCGTTGACCGGGTCGCCCGGCAGGAACCGGAGCAGGAGGAACAGCACCACGCTGGCGAGGGACAGCGATGCCAGCAGCAGCGCGGTCCGGCGTACCAGGTAGGTGATCATGATTTGCGGAACTCAGCTCTTCACGATGTCGTACACGAAGAACTGCGAGTTGCGGCCGTTGAGCGGGTAGCCGGAGAGGTCGGCGGAGGCGACCACGATCTGCGGGTAGAGGTACAGCCAGTCGCTGGCCGCCTCCTCCGCGATGATCTTGTTCGCCTGCTTCAGCAGATCCGCCTGCGCGGCCTCGGTCTTCGCCGCCTCGGCCTGCTTCACCAGGTCGGTCACCGTAGCGTTGGCGTAGCCCCAGTAGAAGTCCGGGTTGCCGTACCAGACCACGTCGCGGTCGTTGACGTGCTCCTGCATCGTGGCCTGGAAGTCGCGCTGCTGGTAGACCTTCGTGTACCACTCGTCGGACGTGATCGTGTTGATCTCGACGGTGACACCGATCTTGGCGAGCTCGCTCTTGATGAACGTGGCCGCGGTCGGGTGCGGGTCGTAGTTCGGCGTGTCCAGCGTGAACGTGAAGCCGTTCGGCTGGCCGCCCTCGGCGAGCAGGCGCTTGGCGGCCTCGACGTCGTAGGCGTTGACCGCGGTCAGGTCCTCGTACCACGGGTCGCCGGGCGGGACCATCGAGCCGATCAGCGTGCCGTAGTCGCCCCAAACGGAGTTGAGCAGCTTCGCGTTGTCGATCGCGGCGCTGACCGCCTTGCGCACCTGCACCTTGTCGAACGGCGCGACCCGGTCGTTGAACGCCAGCAGCAGCTTCGTCGTCGACGTACCCTCGTTGATCTTGTATTGGGGGTTGGACTCGAACTGCGCGAGCGCGTCCGGGGACTGCTCGCTGGTCACGACGTCCACCGCGTTGGTGAGCAGCGCGTTGTTCAGCGCGGTCGCGTCCGTGAAGTAGTGGAAGACCGCGCCCGCGTTCTTCGCCTTCGTGCCCCAGTACGCGTCGTTGCGGGTCAGTGACAGCGTGGCGCCGCGCTTCCACTCACCGAGCCGGTACGGGCCGGTGCCGTCCGCGGTCGTGGTCAGGTCGCCCGCGGCGGTGTTGACGATCCACACGTAGCTGAGGTTGTAGACGAACGAGATCGACGGCGCGGAGAGCGTCACCGTGACCGTCCTGTCGTCCGGCGTGGCGATCTCCTTGACCACCGCGAGGCTGGATTTGCGCGCGGACTTCGACGTCTCCGCGGTCACCCGCTCGATGCTGGCCTTCACGTCCGCGCTGGTCAACGCCTTGCCGGAGTGGAACGTCACGCCGTCGGCGAGCGTGAACGTGTAGGTCAGCCCGTCCTCGCTCGCGGTGTGCGCGGTGGCCAGCAGCGGCTCGACCGTACCGGTGTCGGTGAGCGTGAACAGTCCTTCGTAGACGTTGCCGTTCAGCGCCTCGGTGACGCCCTGGCCGCCGCCCGCGGTGTTGTCCAGGTTCTGCGGCTCGTAGACCGAACCGATGTTGATCGTCTGTGCCGCGCTGTCGACGGGGGTGTCGTTCCCGCCGCCACCGCAGGCCGACAGCAGCAACGCCGAGGCGGCCGCGACGGCTATCCAAGCCCTTTTCACTGGAACTCCTAGTAAATGGTGAAACCGTTGGTGAAGACGGGAAGCTTCTCGCCGGCCGGGACCGGCAGGTGCAGGCGGTTCTGCGGCGGCGGCATCGGGCAGTTGAAGTGCGCGGAGAACCCGCACGGCGGCACGTAGGCACGGTTGAAGTCGAGCGTCACCGTGGTCGCGCCCGGCTCGCGCGGCACGGACAGGAACCGGCCGGGTGCGTAGACGCCGTTGCCGGTGAGCGCGTCCGCGAAGACCAGCAGCAGCGTGCCGCCGTCGTCGAACGCGCTGAGCGTGTAGTCGCGGCCGTCCAGCGTCAGCGCGATGTCGCCGGGGACGGCCAGCTCACGCGTACCCCCGTTGTCCTTGATGTGTTCGAACGGGATCTTCCGGGCGCCGGGGACCTCGGTGTAGGCGGCCTCGAGGACCCACGCCGGGTCGTAGTCGAAGCGGTCCACGTGGTCGAACGCGTTGATCGCGGCGGAGTCGGCGTCCCAGAGCCGCACGCCGCGCTCGGTCTCGCCGGTCAGCGGGTCGGTGCGGCGCAGCCGGGTCGCGGTCACCGTGTCGCGCTGCCCGGCCAGGGCCGCGTCCGGGTCGTCGGCACCCCACCGGGTCTCGATCAGCGCGAGATTGCCCTGTGGTGCCGTCAGCCGCGCGTGCCGCGCCCGCTGCCATTCCAGAAAATCATCCGGCGGTACGACGAGCGCCATGCCTTTCACGCCTCCCGGCTGTGGGTCCTGTCCGTGACGCCGAGAAACCTACAACGTCGGTAGGTTTAATTGACAGTCCGCGCCACGGTTGGTGACGCGGACGACTCGGCTACCGGTCAGAACGCGCGGCAGGAGACGTTCTTCCTGGTCGGAGACGTGATTCAGGACGCAGGGGTGCGGCCGTGCGGCCAGTCCGGGTCGGTGGTCTTCGGCGGCGGCGCCGGGTCGTCCGGATCGTCGAGCGGCGGGGGCCAGTCGGGATCGGTCGGCGTCGGCGGCGTCGGCGGCTCGCCGGGATCGGCCGGTGGCGGCGGATCCGACGGCGCGGTCATGTCCAGTGTGTCCACCGCATCGACGATAGTCATGGTCCGCAAATTCGAACCGTGCGTGTTTGATACAGCTACCGATTGCGATAAAGCACGCTGAGCGGTTTGTCGGGTACTCAGTGTAGTTGCGCGAATTTATCGGGGAATGCGCAGCTCACGGCCGTGATCGCAGATCTTGGCGAAGAAATCGAGCCGGACGGCATCTACATTCCGCGCCCCACAGAGAGTTATATGCGAGCGGGGACGACTTTTCTGTGGGGGATCGATGATCGAGATGGGGGAGCGGGCGGCGTGAGCCAGTCGAATCACGCCGCCCGGTGGGACGAGGCGGGGCGCCTCGACGCGCAGTACGACGCCGAGTGCAACGCCATGATCGAGGACACCTACGCGCGGGCCGAGGCCGTGCTGCGGCTCGGCGGCGACCACTCCGACCTGGTCCGCGGCGCGCTGCACGAGGCGTACCTGATCGCGCGCCGCAAATGGGGGCAGATCCGCGAGTTCGAGGCGCCGCTCGGCTGGGTGATCAAGACGGCGCACAACGTGTTGCGCCGCGAGCGGGCCAGGACCGACCGGGAGACCGCGCTGCCGGACGAGATCCCCGGCGCACCCGCCACCACCACCGACTCCTGGGAGGCGGAGCAGCTGCGGCGGTTCTGGCTGGCCCAGCTCCCGCCTCGGCAGGCCCAGGTCTTCGAACTCGCCGAGCAGGGCTTCTCCAACCCGGAGATCGGCCGCACGCTCGGGCTCGCGGACAGCAGCGTGCGGTTCTACAAGTCCGATGCGCGCCGCCGGCTCCAGGAACTGGCAGGTGCCGCCGATGCGACTCGATGACGTGCTGCGCCTCGCCGCGGGGCACACCCCCAGCGCGCTGGAGCAGGCGCGCTTCCGCCGCGTCGCCCGGCAGGTGATGCTCGACCACCGCCAGGCCGCGCCCACGCCGGACACGGACCTCACCGACCCGCTCACCACCTCGCAGGACGAGGTCACCCGGATCACCGAGGCGGCCCGCGCCGCCGGCCTCGGCGTGATCGCCTGGGACCGCGCCGCCGGGCGGCTGACCTGGTCGGCCGGCATGACGGAACTGCTCGGCCGCGCCCCGGCCGCGCCCCGGCACGCGTCCACCGGCGCGCCCGACGACGCGGTCACCCCGGCCGCGCTGATGTCCTGCATCCACCCGGACGACCTGGTCGCGGTCACCGCCGCGGTCGAGGACGCCTACGCGCAGACGCGGCCGGCCGAGGTCACGTTCCGTGCCCGCCGCGCCGACGGCAGCACCCGGTACCTGCACGCGCTGATCGAGATCCCGGCCCAGGGCATCGTCGCCACCTGCCAGGACGTCACCGCCCCGGAGCTGGCCCGGCGTGAACGGGCCCGGCGTGCGGTCCGCGCGGAGACGCTGCCGGCCGCACCGCCCACCGGACTGCCGACCCGGGAGTACCTGATCGACGAGGTGGACCGTGCCCGGCGTACCGGTGACGGCCTGGTGTACGTGATCGCCGCCGAACCCGGCGCGGCCACGCTCGGCGAGGACGACCGGGACATCCTGGCCGCCGAGATCGGCCGGCTGCTGACCGGTGCGAACCCGCCGCACGCCACGCTCGGACTGGTCGCGCCCGGCCTGTTCGGCGTGCTGCTGCGCGGCACCACCAGCCCGGCCGAGGCGGAACGGCTCGCGGTCACCGCCGTCGGCCGGGTCCGCAACCACCTGTTCTCCGGCGTACGGGTCACCGCCTGGGCCGGTGCGGCCTGCTTCGCGCGGGGCACCGACGCGGACGGCTTCGAGCTGCTCACCGACGCCGAGCACGCGGCCGGTGAGGCCCGCCGCGCCGGCCACCCCGCACAGGTCACGGCCGTCCCGGCCGGTCGTGCGGCCCGGCTGCGGCGCTGCCGTACCGCGGTGCGCGGCGCGGTCGCGAACGACCGGTTCACGCTCGCCGCGCAGCCGATCCTGGACCTCGACCTGAACCGGATCACCCGGCACGAGATCCTGCTCCGGGTCCGCGGCGAGTCCGGCGAGGCGAGCGCGCCGTGGGCGTTCCTGGACACCGCGGAACGCGTCGGCGAGATCCTCGCGGTCGACCGCTGGGTGATCGACCACGCGATCAAGCTGATCGGCCGCGGCGCACTCGACTCGCACTGCCAGATCAACGTGTCCGGCCGCTCGCTGGCCGACCCGGGCCTGCTCGACCACGTCACCCGCGCGCTGACCCGGCACCGGGTGCGGGCCGACCGGCTCACCTTCGAGATCACCGAGACCGCGGCGATCGACAACCGCAACGAGGCGCTGGCATTCGCGACCGGCGTCCGGGACCTCGGCGCGCAGCTGGCACTGGACGACTTCGGCACCGGCCACGCGTCACTGCTGCACCTGCGTACGCTGCCGATCGACCTCGTCAAGATCGACGGACGGTTCGTGACCGGGCTGACCCGTACGCCGGCGGACCGGTCGCTGGTCGAACGGCTCACGCTGATCTGCCACGACCTCGGCATCCGGGTCGTGGCCGAGAAGGTGCCGGACGCGGAGACCGCCGCGCTGCTGCGCCGCTACGGCGTCGACTTCGCGCAGGGATTCCACATCGGACGGCCGGTGCCGATGCGCGACCCGTCCGGGCGGATCGAGCTCGACCTGCGCCCGATCGCGAAGCTGGGCTGACCCGTGCACCCACTGGCACCCTGGTGGGCCGCGACCGCGGCCGACCTGGCCGTCGAACGCCGGGTCCTGCGCGACTACGCCGCCGCGCTCACCTTCACGATCGGCTGGTGGCACTGGCTGATGACCACGAAGCCGATCCGCCGCGACCGCCTCACGCTGCGCATCGACGCCCGCGTGTCCACGGTGCGCCGGCTGTGCGCCCCGGCCGTGCCGCTCGACCCGCGCCTCGCCGAGATCGACCGTGAGGCGGCCCGTTTCCTCGACAGCACGGACACGGCAACCCACGAACACGAGGACGTGGTCCGCGTCCGCGAACCCCTGCGCCGCCTTCTCGACCTGCTCGACGACATCGAGGACGAAATGTTGCGACGGCCTCCGGCCGAGCGCCGGTAAGGGCGACCTTCTGCCTGAGATTCGGAATGAAGCAGTGCGGCTTCGCGTCTGCAACGTCTGGTGATCCCATGCGGGGCGCCGGTTGGACATTCGGGGCGCAAGGTGGCCGCGGGCTGAGCCGGGCGTGTATTCGCCTGTCCGGTTTGGATGATGTGATCGGGCCGCAGGCGCCGGACGTGCGGGAACCTGCCGCCCTGTCGCGATATCTCGGGCGCGCAGCGCCCGGCCGGTAATCGCGGTGATGTGCGGAAACGGGGGCGTGGGTTCGTGGTGACCGCCCACGCGACCGGAAGGGAGGCCGCCCGCGGCCGACCGGTGCCCGCGGGAGCATGCGGAACTCGGCCACGCCGGGAGCGGGAAGAGCGAATGTCGGCTCTTCTATCCCTTGTGGATGGTGAAACTGCTGGACTCGGCGAAGTCGTCGGAGTTGTCCGACTCGTCGATCCAAAGCTCAACATTGCGATGATGCACCACGTGATCGGGGTAGTTGACCGAGCGCAGCGTGACCGTGCCGGGGGCGGTGCCCTCCTCGGGGCAGAAGGTGGCGTCCTGGCGGAACAGGTCGGAGCCGTCGTCGGGGTCGAAGCGCAGGCGGTAGCCGGAGTGGCGCATGTAGCGGTCGCCGGAGCGGAACGTGAAGCAGGCCGGGTCGGCGAGGCCTTCGACGACCTCGAGCGCGGGCGCGTTCGCGGTGATGACGGCCATGTTGTCCACGTCGGACATCAGGGAGCCGGGGGAGGCCACGGATTCCAGTTTGTGCGGGCCGGCGGCCAGCTCGGCCGGGGGCTCGGACGACGGTGCGGCGGACGGCGTGGTGGCGACCGGTGCGACGGGCTGGTTCGCGGCCTCGTTGAGGTCGCGCAGCGGGTCGGGGGCGGAGGCGCTGCGCCAGACGAGCCAGCCGAGGGCGAACGCGGCGACCATGCCGAGTGCGACGGCCGCGGTGATGCCGGGGTGGACGCGGTTGAACAGGCCGTTTCGCGGTGGGCGGGGGTCGAGCGCGCCCTTGCCGTAGACGGTGCCTGACATGCGGCTCCTCGGGGGTCGAAAAGACTGGCGGCGAAACTGTACAAAGCCGTCGCCAGTATGGGCCGCCCGGGTCGCCGGTAGGGTGATCGCCCGTGGCGGTACGCATTGACATCGAAGCCTTCCGGGAGTCCGTTCCGGCGCCGGTCCTGGCCGCGGCCGACCGGCTGGTGGCGGACGGCGCGGTCGGTGAGCTGGAGTCGTCCGGCGGCGGCGTGCTGGCCGAGGTCGCGGACGTGCAGGCGTGGACCGGCATCGTCGGCGGCGAGCTGGGCGGCGACTGTGACTGCGGGTCCGGTGAACCGCTGTGCGCGCACGCGGTGGCGCTGGCGCTGTCCGCGGTCGGTGCCGGGTTTCCGCTGTTGGCGTCGGCCACGCCGCCGGGGCCGGACGTGACCGATCCGGAGCAGGCACGCTACCTGGCGGCGCTGCGCGGGCTGACCGGGCGGCAGGTGGCGGCGCTGGTGGTGGACACGGCGATGCGGGACCGGCTGTTCGCGGTGCGGCTGCTCGGCGAGGCGGGGCTGCTGGACGCGGAGGCGGCGGCGGACGGGCTGGCGGACTTCCGGGCCGCGGTCGACGCGGCGGCCGAGGACGAGGACGCGTGGGAGGCCGGCACCCGGCTGGCCGCGGAGCTGGAGATCCTGCTGCAGTTCCCGGCGAGCACGGCCGCGCTGGAGTTGGTCGAGGACGCGCTGGAGGTATGGGACGAGCTGGTGGTGGAGATCGCGGACGACCCGCGGGAGATCACCGACGCGCTGGTCGAGGGACATCGAGAGCTCCGGGAACGGCTCGGGTTGGGTGTGGAGCGGTAGCCTGGTGCCGATGTTCGAAGCGGACGGCACGGACCTGCTCGGCGTACCGTATGAGCGGTTCGTCCTTGATTGCGGGCGGGATGCGCAGGGGCCGCTGATCGCCACGCTGGTGCGTCGCCGGCCGGACCGGGGCGGCGGGCGGCGGGCCGTGCTGATGCTCGGCGGGCTCGGCGACTACTTCTTCCAGACGCACGTCGCCGATCATCTGGCGGCCGGTGGCTGGGGCGTCTACGGGCTGGACGTGCGGCGGTACGGGCGGAGCCTGCTGCCGCACCAGACGCCGAACTTCTGCCGGTCGCTGACCGAGTACTACCCGGAGCTGGACGCCGCGGTGGTCCGGATGACGGCGGACGGCGTACGCGAGATCGTGCTCTGGGGCCATTCCACCGGCGGGCTGATCGGATCGCTGTGGGCGGCGGACCGGCCTCTTCCGGTGATCCGTGGCGCGTTCCTGAACAGCCCGTTCCTCGACTTCGCGCTGCCCTGGGTGCTGCGCCGGCCACTGATGGCCGCGGTGACCGCGCTGGCGCCGCTGGTCCCGCTGGCGTCCGTGCCGCACCCGACGTCGGACGCGTTCGCCGTGGCCACGCACGCCACGCTGGGCGGCGAGTGGTTCTACGACCTGGCGCTGAAGCCGGCCCGCGGGCACCCGATCCGGGTCGGCTGGCTGGCCGCGATCCGGGACGCGCACCGGCGGGTCCGGCGCGGGCTCGGTCTGCGCGTACCGGTGCTGGTCGGCTCGTCGGACCGCTCGTTCAACTGGGTGTCCGGGCCGCGCGAGGACATCCACCGCACCGACATCGTGCTGGACGTGGCGCACATCCGGCGGTGGGGCGCGGCGCTGGGCGAGCACGTCACGCTCGTCCGGTTTCCCGGCGCGCTGCACGATCTGACGCTTTCCGCACCCGATGTCCGGGCTGCGGTGTTGCGCCGGTTCGACCAATGGGCCGCTTCTCACTTCCCGAGTGTCAAAACTTGAATGATTCCAATCTAGTGCCCTAAGGTCGTCGGCGTGACGTCCGATCTCGCGGCGCAGCTGCGGGCGGTCTCGTTGCGCGTGACCCGCCCCCGTCTGGCGGTGCTCGCCGCGCTGCACGACCACCCGCACGCCGACACCGACACCGTGATCTCCCTGGTGCGCACGGACCAGCCCATGGTCTCCCACCAGGCGATCTACGATGTTCTGCGTGCGCTCACGGACGCCGGCCTGGTGCGGCGCATCCAGCCCGCCGGCGCTACCGCGCGATACGAGACCCGGGTGGGGGACAACCACCACCATCTCGTGTGCCGCTCCTGCGGCGCGATCGTCGACGTCGAGTGCGTCACCGGCCAGGCTCCCTGTCTCACCGCCTCGGACGACCACGGGTTCGCGGTCGACGAGGCGGAGGTCGTGTTCTGGGGCACCTGCCCTGCTTGTTCGTGAACGTGAGTGGAAGGAAACCAATGAGCGACAGTCTGGACCCGAAGGCCGGCGGCTGCCCGGTCGCGCACGACTCGGTGACCGCGACCGGCAGCGAGAGCGAGAACCCGGCGATCGACTCCCCGACGCCGAAGACCGGCGGTCGCCCGCGCAGCAACCGGGACTGGTGGCCGAACCAGCTCGACCTGTCGGTGCTGCACGCCCACTCGTCCAAGGGCAACCCGCTCGGCGACAACTTCGAGTACGCCAAGGAGTTCGCGAAGCTCGACGTCGAGGCGATCAAGCGCGACATCACCCAGGTGCTGACCACCTCGCAGGACTGGTGGCCGGCCGACTTCGGTCACTACGGCGGCCTGATGATCCGGATGAGCTGGCACGCCGCCGGTACGTACCGCATCCAGGACGGCCGCGGCGGCGCCGGTGACGGCGGGCAGCGGTTCGCGCCGCTGAACAGCTGGCCGGACAACGCGAACCTGGACAAGGCCCGCCGCCTGCTCTGGCCGGTCAAGCAGAAGTACGGCCAGAAGATCTCCTGGGCCGACCTGCTCGTCCTCGGCGGCAACGTGGCGCTGGAGTCGATGGGCTTCAAGACGTTCGGCTTCGGCTTCGGCCGCGAGGACGTGTGGGAGCCGGAGGAGATCTTCTGGGGCCCGGAGGACACCTGGCTCGGCGACGAGCGCTACGCCACCGACGCGCTGCCCGAGGGCGTCGGCGCGGCCGAGATGGGCCTCATCTACGTCAACCCCGAGGGTCCGCGCGGCAGCGCCGACCCGCTGCTCGCCGCGAAGTTCATCCGCGAGACGTTCGCCCGGATGGCGATGAACGACGAGGAGACCGTCGCGCTGATCGCCGGCGGCCACACGTTCGGCAAGACGCACGGCGCCGCGCCCGCGGACGGCCACGTCGGCCCGGAGCCGGAGGCCGCGCCGCTGGAGGCGCAGGGTCTCGGCTGGCTGAACACGCACGGCAGCGGCAAGGGCGGCGACACCATCACGTCCGGCCTCGAGGTCACCTGGACCGACAAGCCGACGCAGTGGTCCAACCGCTTCTTCGAGATCCTGTTCGGGTACGAGTGGGAGCTGACCACCAGCCCGGCCGGTGCGAAGCAGTACGTCGCCAAGACCACCGACGAGATCATCCCGGACGCGCACGACCCGTCGAAGAAGCACCGCCCGACGATGCTGACCACCGACCTGTCGCTGCGCGTCGACCCGGCGTACGAGAAGATCTCCCGTCGCTTCCTGGAGAACCCGGACGAGTTCCAGCTCGCGTTCGCCAAGGCCTGGTATAAGCTGCTGCACCGCGACATGGGCCCGGTCAGCCGCTTCCTCGGCCCGTGGGTGCCGGAGGCCCAGCTGTGGCAGGACCCGGTGCCGGCCGTCGAGGGCCCGCTGGTCTCCGCCGAGGACGTGGCCGGCCTCAAGCAGATCATCCTGGACTCCGGCCTGACCGTGTCCCAGCTGATCTCCACCGCGTGGTCGTCGGCCGCGAGCTTCCGCTCCACCGACAAGCGCGGCGGCGCGAACGGCGCCCGCATCCGCCTTGAGCCGCAGCGCAACTGGGAGGTCAACCAGCCGGCGCAGCTCTCCGAGGTGCTGACCAAGCTGGAGGGCATCCAGGCCGAGTTCAACGCGGCCGGCGGTGCGCAGATCTCGCTCGCCGACCTGATCGTGCTGGCCGGTGGCGCCGCCATCGAGAAGGCCGCGCGGGACGCGAACATCGAGGTCACCGTGCCGTTCCACCCGGGCCGCACGGACGCCTCCCAGGAGCAGACCGACGTCGAGTCGTTCAAGGTCCTGGAGCCGCGCGCCGACGCGTTCCGCCAGTACCTGCGGCCGGGCGAGAAGACCCAGCCGGAGATCCTGCTGGTCGACCGCGCCTACATGCTCGACCTGACCGCGCCGGAGATGACCGCGCTGATCGGCGGCCTGCGCGTGCTCGGCAACAACGTGGGCGGCGCGCAGCACGGCGTGCTCACCTCGCGCCCCGGCGTGCTGACCAACGACTTCTTCACCAACCTGCTGTCCCCCGGGACCCGCTGGAAGGCGTCGGAGACCGAGGAGCACGTGTACGAGATCCGCGACCTGTCCACCGACAAGGTCATCTGGACCGCGACCGCGGTCGACCTGATCTTCGGCTCCAACTCGCAGCTGCGGGCCCTGGCCGAGGTCTACGCGTCCGAGGACGCCCGCGAGAAGTTCGTCGAGGACTTCGTCAAGGCGTGGGTCAAGGTCATGGACAACGACCGCTTCGACCTGAAGTGATCCGCTGCTAGAGCAACGAACGGGCCCGGCCGTACGGCCGGGCCCGTTCACTGTGTGCCGTGAGCCTACTTCCAGAACGGCTTGCGCCGCTTCGGCTCCTCCGCCGGTTCGGCACGCGGGCCGGTGGCCGCCGTCCCGCTCGGTCCGCCGGCCGCGTCGACGCTGGGGCCGGTCTCGTGCTCACTCGGGCCGGCGGTGGCGGTGAACGCGTCCAGCAGGCGCAACGCCTCGGACCACAGGGTGGCCAGGTCGGCGATGCCGCTGAGGAGCAGGCGCGTCAGTTCGGCCAGCGGGCGGACCTCGGACTCGGGGATGCCGGTGAGGACGGCGTGCAGGCGGGTGCCGAGGTCGTCGAGGAGGTCGCGGCGCTCCATCGTGGACAGCCCGGCCGCCGCGCGGAGGCCGGCGGCCTCGGTGCGGGCGAACGCGGCGAGATCCGCGCGCGCATCTCGCCGGCCGCTCGGCGCGACCCCGGCGACCGGCGCCATCGCGGGTCGCGGAGCCGGCGGAACACCGCCACCCGGCGCCGCCGGGACACCGCCGCGGGGCGCGGACCGGACACCGCCGCCGGGAGCGGACGGTGCCGGGCCCCCGGTCGCGGGCGGCGGTGGCGGCGCGGACGCCATCGGTGCCGGGCCCGCGGGCAGCGGCGCGCTGAACTCCGGTGCCTCGCTGAACGACGCCGCGCGAGCGGCCCGGAATCCACCCGCCGGCCCGCCCCGGCCACCCACGAGCGGCCGGTACCCCGCGGGCGTGGGCGGCACGGTGAGCGCGTCGAAGGCGGGGTTCTCCCAGCCGGACGGTGACTCGACCGGCTGCGTCACCCGCCGGGTCCGCCCGCCCTCGGTCACCACCCGCGTGTCCACGGCCAGCCACGCCGTGAAGCGGCACAGCACCCGGTGCCGCAGCGACGTCGCGACGATCTCCGGTTCCAGGTGCACCTCGCCGGCCGTGTAGCGGTCCTCCAGCTCGCGCAGTCGCGCCCGCGCCCACTGTGCGGTCACCGCGGTCTCGTCGCCGCGCCGGACCGGCACCTCCACGACGAAATCCTCGTCGTCCCGGGTGCGCCCGCGTACGGTCAGCGATTCCGGCGCCGGCTCCGAGGACCTTTCGAAGATCACCAGCGGTACGCCCGGGAAGATCGACTCCGGGCGCCGCGCCGGGAAGCCGTCGACGGTCACGCCGGTGACCAGCGGGGCGGCGATGCGCCGGTGGATGCGGTCCATGGCCTCGTCGAGACGGTCCTCGCTCTCGACCAGTTCGCAGCGGCCGGCGCCGGTGGCGGCCAGCCGGCCGAGGAAGCCGGCGTTGACCGCGCGGTCGATGCCGACCGTGTGCACGCGGACGCCGGTGGCGAGCGTGCCGGCCCGGGCGAGGATCTGGTCCTCGTTGCCGACCTGCCCGTCCGTGATCAGCACCAGCACCCGGTCGCGGTCCTCCGCGGAGCCGGCCAGCAGCCGCAGCCCGGCCTGCAGCGGCGCGAGGATCTCGGTGCCGCCGCGGGCCTGCGCACCGGCCACCCACTCGACCGCGCGGAATCGGTTGCGGTCGGTCGCCGGCGACAGCCCGTCGCCGAGCGTCGCCGGCCGGTCGATGTGGTTGTCGAAGGTGAACACCGCGAACCGGTCGGCCGCGGTGAGCGTGTCCACGATGCGGGCGGTGGCACGCCGCGCGGTCACCATCTTCCAGCCGTGCATGCTGCCGGACCGGTCCAGCAGCAGCACCACGTCCTTCGGCCGGGGGGCCGCGGACGCCGTGGATGCCGCCGGCGGCAGGACCACCAGCTGGTACGTACCCCCGTCGGCATCGGGCACGAAGACCGCGCCGGAACCGGCGCCGGCGTACGGCAGCCGCAGGATGAAGTCGCGGTCCGCGCGCTCGCCGGGCCGGATCTCGATCCGCCCGCCCTCGCGGGTGACCGCGTGCAGGCTGGACCGCACCTCGGGCAGCGGCAACCCGGCCGGGTCGACGTCGACGCCGATCGACAGGCGCAGCGGGTGCGGGAAGCCGGGCAGCAGCACCGGCGGCGTGATCCGGGAGGCGTCGGGGACCGCGTCGGTGTCCGGGACCCGGCCGTCGCCGGCCTGTTCGCCGGGCAGTGGCGTGCCGGGGATGTAGCGCGGCGCCACGACCAGCGGGAACCGGAACGTGGCGGCGTCGTCCTCCCAGGCGAGCGGGCCGGTCAGGGACAGTGTCACGGTGACGCGCTCGCCGGGCACGATGTTGCCGGCGCGCATGGTGAACACGTCCGGCCGGTCCTCCTCCGCGATCGAGGCGCGCTGGCCGGCGCCGATCGCGGCGTCGTAGGCCTGCCGGGCGGCGCCGCGCTCCCGCAGGTCCGCCTCGACAGTGCGGCCGTCCGCGGTCATGGTCATGCCGGTCACGGCCGCGCGGTCGGGGAGCGGGAAGATGTAGGTGGCCTCCAGCGGCTCGTCGAACGCGTTGACGAACTCGGTGGTGACGACGGTGCGGGCGACCAGGCCGCTGATCCGGGCCTGCACGTCCAGCCGGTCGAGCGGCAGGTTGCCGCGGGGCGTGCGGAGGGCGCCGAGACCGGCGTCCGGCCGGGGCTCCGGCGGCGCGATCGGGACGACGGGCAGTACGGTCATGCGGTTCCCCCATCTTGAAGCAGGCCACGGGCCCGCAGCAGGCCGATCAGCGGCTGGGCGGCGTGGGTGAGGTCCTCCAGGTCGTGAGCTGACGGCCGTACCGGCAGAAGGAGAAAGGCGCCGCCGCCCAGCGCGACGCCCCCCACCTCCCGCACGCCGCCGGTTGCCGGGGGTTCGGGTGCCGCCGCCGGCGGCGTGGCCCAGAAACGCGGCCGGGCCGCCGGTCTCTCGCCGGTTCGCAACAGCTCCGGGGGTACGCGGGCGATCGCGGCCAGCTCCGCGTCGGTGGCACCGGCCAGCTCCGCCTGGATCGCCGCGAGCGACTGCCCGGCCGCCTGCCGCCGTTTGACCGCGACGATCTGCAGCAGGTGCCGCGGCCCGTAGAGCGCGGTGCGCCCGCGCATCGCGGTGGCGCGGTCGACCAGGCCGGTCGTCGCATACCACCGGACGGCGCGGCGGTCGGGCAGCTCGCGGACGCGGCCGTTGGGTGCGCCGGGGTATTCGGCCGCGAGGGCCTCCCGCACGCGCTCCAGCAGCTCGTCCATCGTCCACATGCCCGTCATCGTGACACTGTCATCGTGACAGTGTCAACGGCTGATCTAGACTGCCGGGCATGAGCGAGCGGCTTTCCAGCCGGGAGATCTCCCGGCGTGCGGTCCGGCGGCAGATCGAGACGGTCGCGATGGACCTGTTCCTGGAGTCGGGGTTCGACGCGGTCACGATCGACCGGATCGCGACCGAGGCCGGCGTGTCGCAGCGGACGTTCTTCCGGTACTTCCCGACCAAGGAGGACCTGGTCGTCGGCGACCCGATGGAGTTCGGCACGGTCCTGCGCGGCCACCTCGAGGCACGCCCGGCGGGCGAGCCGGCGGCGGAGGCGGTGCGGCGGGCGCTGGAGGCGTTCACCGGCGACGTGAAGCGCAACCCGGCCGCGCTCGGCATCTCGAAGATCATGTTCACGCTCAGCACGCCGGGCCTGCGGGCCAAGCACATCGAGAAGAACGTGGTGTGGCAGGAGCTGCTGCTGCCGGACGTGCAGCGCCGGCTCGGCGACGTGCCGGACGCCGAGCTCGTCGCGCGCGCCTTGATCGCGTCCGGCCTGGCCGTCTTCGAGACCGCGCTCGCGTACTGGGCGACGCGCGGCGGCGACATCACCGACCGGTTGGTCCACGCGTTCGGGAGGCAGTAACTGACAGGTGTGGCAGTTACTGACATGTTCGGCATAAGCTGTCAGCAAAGAACCCTTGCTGACGGGAGCACACGCATGTCTCGCATCACCACGCCCTTCCACGCGGGCTCCACGGCCGACGAGGTCGCGGCCGGTCACGACCTGGCCGGCCGGCGGGCGATCGTCACCGGTGGCGCCTCCGGTATCGGGCTGGAGACCGTCCGCACGCTCGCCCGGGCCGGCGCGGACGTGACCGTCGCGGTCCGCGACGTCGACGCCGCCCGGGACGCGCTCGCCGGCGTGCGGGCCGGCATCGCCCGGCTGGACCTGGCCGACCTGGCGAGCGTCCGCGCGTTCACCGCGGCCTGGGACGGCCCGCTGCACCTGCTGATCAACAACGCCGGCGTGATGGCGGTGCCGGACCTGCGGCGCACCGCCGGCGGGCTCGAATGGCAGTTCGCGGTCAACCACGTCGGCCACTTCACGCTGACCGGGGGCCTGCACGGCGCGCTCGCGGCGGCGCATGGTGCCCGGGTCGTCGCGCTGGCCTCCGCCGGCCACCACGTGGCCCCGGTCGACTTCGACGACGTCAACTTCGCGCACCGGCCGTACGATCCATGGGTCGCCTACGGCCAGGCGAAGACCGCGACCGTGCTGTTCGCGGTGGAGGCGAGCCGCCGCTGGGCCGCGGACGGCATCTACGTCAACGCGGTGTCGCCGGGCGGCATCATGACGAACCTGCAGCGGTACATCCCGGCGGAGACCCGGGCGCAGTGGGCCACGGCGCCGATCCTCAAGACGCCGCAGCAGGGTGCCGCGACCACCATGGTCGCGGCGCTCGCGCCGGAGTTCGACCGGATCGGCGGCCGCTACCTGGAGGACTGCGCCGAGGCCGAGGTCATCGACGACGACGCGGAGGCCGGGCTGGCCGACCCCGGTGTGCGCCGCTGGGCGCTGGACCCGGCCGCGGCGCGGCGCCTCTGGGACGTCTCTACCGCGTTTGCAGCCCGTGCAGCATGACGTCGAGATAGCGGTGGGTGACCGTGCGCCGGTCCGCCGCGCCCGGGTGCACCCGCACCGCGAAGATCACGCCGCACATCAGCGGTAGCAGGTCCGCCTGCGTCACGTCCGGCCGGACCTGGCCCGCGTCCCGCGCGCGGTCGAGCAGCCGGCCGGAGAGTGTGTCCAGCCGGGCGCGCAGCTCGGCCGTGCGCGGGAGTGCGTAGGCGACGGACGCCAGTGCCGGCTGCACGGACGCGTCGTCGAGCTGTGCGTCCAGCATCGCGATCATCAGACCGGCGAGCGCGTCGCCGGCGTCCTTCGCCACGGCCGCACGCTCCGCGTGCGCGACCAGCTCCTCCAGGCGCGGCGTCGCGATCGTCTCCAGCAGTGCCTCGGGCGTGGGGAAGTGCCGGTAGACCGTGGCGACGCCGACCGACGCGGCCCGCGCCACCTCGTTGAGCTGCACCGGGATGCCCTCGTCCACGAATCGCCGCCCGGTGTCGACGATCAGCTGCCAGTTGCGGGCAGCGTCCTTGCGCATGGTCATGAGACGAGAATAACCGGATAGCTCATCCACTTCATGCTACGTTGAAGTGGATCAGCTATCCGTTTTTCTGTCGGGGAGTGTTCTCATGACCACGGTGCAGCTTCGCCACGGGACGATCGAGGCCGGCGGGCGTACCCGCGCCTACACGCTGGCCGCCCCCACCGGCGGCTTCGACCGCCTGCTGCTGGCCTTCCACGGGTCCGGCCTCGACGCGGACCGGTTCCGGTCGTTCACCCGAAACACCTTCGACACCGTCCCGGGTACGGCCGTCGCGTACCTCGACGGCTTCAAGGGCAACTGGAACGACGCGCGCCTCGGCAGCCGCTTCCCGGCCCGCCGGGCGAACATCGACGACGTGGCGTTCACCGCCGCGGTCGCGGCACGCCTCGGCGAGGGGCGCCCGGTGTACGCCGCCGGTTACTCCAACGGCGGCGGCATGGTGATCCGGCTGCTGCACGAGCGCCCCGACCTGATCGCCGGCGGCGCGATCATCGCCGCCGGCCAGCCGGCCCCGGACAACTTCCTGCTGTCACCGGACCTGCCGGTGGTGCCCCGGCCGGTGCTGCTCATCCACGGCACCCGCGACCCGATCGTGCCGTATCAGGGCGGCCCGCTGCCGGTCTGGGCCCGCTACGTCTTCCGCGCCCACGGCGCGCTGCTGTCCGCACCGGACACCGCCGCGTACTTCGCCGCCCGCAACGGCATCACCGCGGCCCCGGTGACCAGCACGCTGACCGCCGAGGTGAGCCGCACCGACTTCCACCAGCCCGGCCGCGAGCCGGTGCGGCTGTTCACCGTCCACGGTGGCGGGCACACGATCCCGGGGCCGGTACCGTCCCCGGCCGTGATGGGCCGCACCACCACGGATTTGCACACCACCGCCGCGATCGCGGACTTCTTCGGTTTCTAGCGGGGGGCGGGTGAGCCGGTCCAGCTGGCCAGTATGTCGAGGGCTTGGCGTTCGGGGGAGCCGGGCTCGGGTGAGTAGATGGTGACGCGCAGCGCCGGGTCGGCGGGCAGGTCGAGGGCCTCGTACGGCAGGGCAAGGTCGCCGACGAGCGGGTGGCGGAGCCGTTTCACGCCGGAGTGCTGGAACTTCACGTCGTGGCGGGCCCAGCGGCGGGCGAACTCGTCGCTCTTGGTGGACAGCTCGCCGATCAGGTCGGTCAGGCCCTTGTCGTGCGGCGCGCGGCCGGTTTCGGCCCGCAGGAAGGCGACCGAGTCGTTGGCGGCCTTGTCCCACTCGGGCCAGAAGTCGGTGGATCCCGGGTCGAGGAACAGGAACCGTGCGGTGTTGACCGGGCCGCGCTGCGCGAACAGCGGCGAGCCGTAGACCGGGGCGTACAGGGCCATACCGAGGGTGTTGGCAGCGACGATGTCGAACCGCCCGTTGCGGAGGTAGGCCGGCACGCCGGTCATCGCGTCGAGCATCCGCAGCACCACCGGCCGGACCCGCCCGGTCGCGGCCGGTGGTCGGCGCCCCGGCGCTGTGGCCGCGCGGGCGAGGTCGTAGAGGTAGGCCCGTTCGGCGTCGTCGAGCTGCAGCGCGTGGGCCAGGGAATCCAGCACCGAGTCGGAGGCGCCGCTCAGGTTTCCGCGCTCGAGCCGGATGTAGTAGTCGATGCTCATCCCGGCCAGCAGCGCCACCTCCTCGCGGCGCAATCCGGTCACCCGTCGATTGCCGCCGAAGACGGGTAGTCCCGCCCGCTCGGGCGTGATGCGGGCGCGACGGGTGCTGAGGAATTCCCGCACACGCCTCCGGCTGTCGCTCACCTGACCAGCGTAGGTCGCGTGGCGGGGCGCTGGGAGGTACTGGCGTTACCCGGAAGAGGCGTGACTCCCACCGGCCCCGCGACACGCGCTTCGGTGGATGCATGGGCAACGACATCCCGCACGTCGGTTTTGGTGTCTACCGGATTCCCGCGTCGAGAACCGCCGAGGCGGTACGGATCGCGCTCGACGCCGGCTATCGGCACATCGACACCGCGCAGGTCTACGGCAACGAGGCGGAGGTCGGCACGGCGATCCGGGAGTCCGGCTTGCCGCGCGAGGACGTCTTCTTGACCACCAAGCTGAATCCACAACGTCACGGGTACGCCTCGACCGGCCAGGAACTCGACGAGAGCCTGCGGAGACTCCAGACCTCGTACGTCGACCTCTTCCTGCTGCACTGGCCGTCACCCGGCCGGGACCGTTACCTGGAGAGCTGGCGGGCCTGTGCTGACCTGCTCGCCGAGGGCAAGGTCCGTGCGATCGGGGTCTCCAATCTCACCGTCGTCGATCTGGCGTGGCTGGCCGAGCGGTCGGACACCGTGCCGGACGTCAACCAGGTGGAGCTCCATCCCGGCTTGCAGCAGGCTGAACTGCGCCGGTACCACGACGCGCACGGGATCGTCACCGAGGCGTGGGGTCCGCTTGCCGAGGGCGAGTCCCTGACGGATCCGACGCTCCGGGCGCTGGCGAGGAAGTACGAGACAACTCCGGCACAACTGATCCTGCGCTGGCACGTCCAGCTGGGGAACATTCCCCTGCCCAAATCGGTCAAGCCCGCTCGGATCAGGGAGAACATCGCCGTCTTCGACTTCCGGATCGATGCCGAGGACATGGCCCGGATCGCCGCGCTGGACGGCGATCCCCACGGCGCCCGCAGCCGCACGCGCGGCGCGGGTCTGCCGCGATGGCAGTGACGACCCATCAACGAGAAAGGCGTGAGCCGTCCCGCCAGGTCACCCGCCGGGCCGCGCTCTGGCCGGCGACCATGACCAGGTCCCGGACCGGGGCGGCCGGTCCGGGGTGGTCCGGATGGGGTCCGCCGCGACCTCAGCGCTTCGCGGGGGCCAGGCGGTAGATCAGGCCGGCCGCGTCGTCGGAGACGTAGAGCGCGCCGTCCGGGCCGGGGACGGCGTCGACGCTGCGGCCCCAGCGGGTGCCGTCCGGGTTCTGCCAGCCGGTGACCAGCGGCTGGGGTGCGGTCAGCGTGCGCTTGCGCTGGTCCCAGGCGCTGTAGACGACGTACGGCTCGCGCGGCGGCGTGCGGTTCCAGGAGCCGTGTGCGGTGATCAGCGCGCCGCCGGCCAACGACCGCGGCAGCGCGGAACCGTGGGTGAAGGCGAAGCCGAGCGGTGCGCTGTGCGCGGGCAGGCCGACCGCGGTGCGGTCCACGATGGAGCAGTCCAGCACCGAATCGTCCGGGTTGCGCAGCGGCTGGGCCACGTACCCGAGATCGGTCAGGTTCTTGCTGCCCCGGGTGTCCGGCACGCAGTAGGGCCAGCCCAGCTCGGTGCCGTACGAGATCCGGGCGACCTGGTCGACCGGGTTCTCGTTGACGTACGCCGGCACGACCTGGCCGTACTGCCCGGTGTCGTCGCGGAACGGGTACGGCTGGTTGTCGGCCTGGTTGATCGAGGCCCACAGCGTGCCGTCCGGCGCGAGGTCCAGGCCGGAGCCGTTGCGCACGCCGGTGGCGATCGTGCGATCGCCGGTGCCGTCCAGCCCGACCCGGCGGATCGTGGCCCGCTCCGGCGTCGTACCGGTGCGGTCGACCGGGTCGTCGTTGGTCAGCGAGCCGAGGTTGTAGAAGACCTGGTCGCCGCGGACCACCGGAGTGATCCGGTCGTGCCCGCCGCTGGGCAGCCCGGTCACGATCGCGCGCTGGTTCGTCGCGGCGCCGTCCGCGTAGTCCCAGACCAGGATGCGGTTCCGGTCACCGGCCACGACGAGGTGCCGGCCGTGCCGGGTGGCGACGTCCAGGCCCTGCGGGTGCTGCAGGCCGTCGGCCAGCGTCGTCACCACCGGTCCTCGGCCGCCGCCGGCCGGGGTGAGCAGCTTGATCGCACCGGCCGCGCCGGTCGAGACCAGCAGCCGGCCGTCCGGCGTCCAGGCCAGGCGGCGCGCGCCGGGCACGTTCGCCCAGACCTCGGCGGTCCAGCCGGGGCGCAGGTTCAGCGACCGGCCGGCGGCGGAGCCGGGGTCGACCCCGCCGGCCACGGTCAGTGCCACCGGCGACAGCCGGACGGCGGCGTGCGCCGCGGGCGGGCCGAGCGTCACCACCAGCCCGAGCGACAGCGCCGCCGCGGTCGTGACGGCGGGAACGGACATGGGCATGACGGCACCTCTCGTCGACGGACATCCCCCATCGACGATAGTGAACATACCGAGCCCTTGCTCACGAAACCTGCACAACGGCTCCACCCGTCGTCCCGAGGCCGCCGGCAGACCGGGCGTCATGCGCCAGCTGCTTCGGTTCGGCTTCCAGCGGGCTCTCGCGCGGTCCTTCCTGCTGATCGGCGCCGGTGCCGCCGTGGCCGGGACGAGCCGCGATCCCGGCGCCGCCCGCGCCGCGTCACGCGCGTCCCGATCCGCTGCGGAGCGCCGGGTGACCGAGCCGCCGCTCAGCGCCGGACGAGCACGACCGAGTAGAACGGGCCGCCCTCGACCCGCTCCGCACGCCACGGCGAGGTTGCCAGCACGGTCTCCAGCTCGGCCACGCTGGCCAGCCAGTAGTCCATCCACTCGGTCACGAGATCGCCGTTCCGGACGCGTACCCGCAGCTGGCCGCCGGGACGGCCGAGCGCGCGGTTCCGCCGGTGGTAGCCGGCGTGCGCCGGGTCGGGTGAGTGGTACGGATCGATGTTGGAACCGAGCACCACGGCGTCCGGGCCGGCCACCGCAGCCATTGCCGACAGGCGCCGTGCCGCGGCCGCCGGCGAGCCGAGCAGCGCCAGGTTGCCGCCCATCAACAGCAGCGTGTCGAACGGTCCGGCCGGCAGCGCCTCGATGTCACCGACCTCGGCGGTCAGACCGCGCGCGCGGCAGACCGCCACCGCCCCCGGTGACGGATCGATGCCGCGCACGTCCGCACCGCGGTCCCGCAACGCGGCCATGTGCCGTCCGGCACCGCAGCCGATGTCGAGGATGCGCCCACGGGCCCGTTCCAGCAGCGCTACCTCGTGCGCCGCCCAGAACTCCGGCCCCTGAAGGTAGCGGCCCGCGTCCCCGCGGCTGACGAAGCCGTCGTCACGCTCCACGACCTCCGTGGCGGCGCCGGTCGCCGCGGCCTCTCCGAGCAGTGCGCCGAACGCGTCCCCGATCACGGTCCCATGTGTATCAGCCGCCGGCCAGGCGCTGGGTGGCACCGCTGCCGGGGCGACGCCACCCAGGTACCGGACGATCCCGCGCCGAACTCAGTCGCCCAGGGTGCGGTAGATCGCCTGGTCGAAGTCGGCGTACGCGCCGTCGGCGCCGAGGTCCTGGACCCAGAGGCCGGCCATGGCGCCGGTGAAGCCCCAGGCCTCGGGCTCGCCGTCGACCTTGTGGGCGGCGTGCTCGTCGGAGAGGATCGTGGCGTCCAGCGCGGCGGGCAGCTCGGTCCAGGTGTCGCCGGTGGCGTACGCGAACCGGATGACCGGGCCGTCGAACGTGACCCGCAAGCGCAGCCGGTCGACGCCGGGCAGCGGCACGCGGCTGTCCGGGTAGGTGGCGCGGCGGCCGTTGTCGCAGGACAGCACCTCGAGCACCGGCTGGCCCTCGTCGCCGTGCGTGACGTAGGCGTAGTGCCAGTTGCGGGTGTTGTAGTACGCGGTGACGCCGGCCAGCTGGCGGAAGTTCGCCGGGCGGAACTCCATGGTCGTCTCCAGGCTGCACCGCCGCGCGGTGACCCGCCGGGCGACCAGGCTGGGCCGCAGCCGGCCGACCGGTGACTGCCCGCCGTGCACGCGCAGGTGCGACGGGCGGGCGGACAGGTCGATCCAGTCCGGGGTGGCGGGGCGGCGCAGCGTCGACCAGTCCGGGCCGAGCGCGGGGGTGTCGAAGTCGTCGACCGCGGTGTCCGGCCGGGCGCGGATCTCGTCGACGCCGTCCGGCACCGGCACCAGGTCCGCGGGCACGCCGCCGTCGACCCGCGGCCAGCCGCCGGGCTCCCAGGTCACCGGCTGGATCGCGGTCTCCCGGCCGAGTACGCAGGCGCCGCGCGGCGAGTACGGCCGGCCGACCAGGTGCGCCAGGTACCACTGGCCGTCCGGCGTGGCGACGAGGCTGCCGTGGCCGGCCTTCTGCATCGCCAGGTCGGGGCGGTGCAGCGACGTGATCATCGGGCCGGCCGGGTCCGGCTCGTACGGCCCGAGCAGCGTGCGGGACCGGGCGACCAGCGCCTCGTGCTCCCAGCTCGTGCCGCCCTGCGCGACCAGCAGGTAGTACCAGCCGTCCCGTTTGTACAGGTGTGGCCCCTCGACCAGGCCGGCGGACGTACCCGGGAAGATCTGGAACTCGTCGCCGGTCAGGGTGCGGGTGGCGCGGTCGTAGCGCTGGGCCTGGATGCCGGCGAAGCGGTTGCGGCCGGGCCGCCAGTCCGCGGTCATCGAGAGCATCCAGGTGCTGCCGTCGTCGTCGTGGAACAGCGAGGCGTCGAAGCCGCGCGCGTGCAGCACCACCGGGTCGGACCACGGGCCGTCCGGCGACGGCGCGGTGGTCAGGTAGTTCTGCGAGTCCCAGTAGCCGCTGGAGAAGCTGGACACGTCCGTGTAGACCAGGTGGAACTGGCCGTCCACGTAGGACAGGTCCGGCGCCCAGACGCCGCACGAGTCACCGGCACCGCGCAGGTCGAGCAGGCGTTCCTCGGTGAGGATGCCGCCGAGCGGGCGCCAGTGCACCAGGTCGGTGGAGTGGTGCAGGCGCACCCCCGGGAACCACTCGAACGTGGACGTGGCGATGTAGTAGTCGGTCCCCACGCGAAGGATCGACGGGTCCGGGTGGAAGCCGGGCAGCACCGGGTTCCTCAGCAGCGGCGTGGCCGCGCGGTTCGGTGCCTGCAGGGCGTTGCCGGTCGTGGAGGTCATGGGTTCCATCTCAGTCGCTGAGTCCGAAAAACCTTCCGGAAGAACATCGGAGACGGTACGGCCGTAAGCGCCCCCGCCCGGCCGATGCTAGTACGCCGATCGATGAATTCGGTAGGTCTTTCTGCCGGTCTCCGGCGTCGAAATTTTCGAACCAGAACCGGAACATCGGCGAACCGGCGTCGAAACGGACGGGCCCCAGGGGCGGGCGCGCGGTCAGCCGGCGACCGGGTTGCGGCAGGCCGCGTCCAGCCGGCTGGCCGGTCGTACCTGGCGGCCGAGGCCCTCCAGCAGCGAGTCCTCGACGTGGAAACCGCGCACCCAGAGGCGGTAGCGCGGCAGCTCGCCCTCGGTCGGGCAGAGCACCTGCGCGCGCACCAGACCGGTCGGTACGTACCGGACGCCGCCGCTCTCCTGCAGGATCACCATGTGCACGTCGTCGACCGTGATCACGTGACCGAGGATGTCCTCGGTCTCCCGCGCGCCGGCCGGGGAAGCGGCGTCCGCCGGGTCGGCGCGCAGCACGGTGGTCACGGTGAGCGGCAGTACCGGCGTGGTGATCATCGGGACCGCCGCCGTGACGACCATGATCAGCGCGACCGACTGCGCCAGCACCGTCAGCACCCCGACGAAGCGCCGCGGCAGCGGCCCCCGGACGCCCGGCGCCAGCAGCGGCGGCGCCACGAACAGCGTGCACACCAGCCAAGCGCCCTGCCCGGCGGCGGCCGCGACGGTCGGCCCGACCAGCCAGCCGTACGCCACGACGCCCGCGACGGCCACCGCCGCCACGGTCCGCCGGGACTCGCGCGGCACGGTCACGATCGACTGGAACGCCGCGACCGCGCAGGGCAGCAGCAGCGGCAGGTACATGATCTGCCAGGTGATCGCGGCCAGCCCGAACGCGGCCACCGCGAACCACAGCGGCGCCGCGCGCAGCCAGCGGGCGAACAGTGGCAGCCGCCCCTGGTCCGGCGTGTGCCCGGCCAGCGCCACGCCGCCGATCGCGAGCACCCCGACCAGCGTCGCGGACACGAACCGGGCCGCGGTGGTGAACAGCGCCGCGATCAGGTTGATCGGGTCCACGTTCGCCACCAGTAGCAGCGTGGTCTGCAGCTCACCGCCGGCCTCGACGCCGAGCCGCAGCACCGAGAAGATCGCCGGTACGCCGACGACCACGCTCCAGAACGACTGCCCGGCCCGCGCCGCCGGCTCGGCCGGCTCGGGCGAACTCACCGGGGCGAGACCTTGTCGTCATGATCCACCAGGTCCGGTACGTCGAGCGGCTCCGGCTGGCTGATGTCGTCGACGTCGGCGAGGTACCACGCGCCGAGCGTGTTGTTGTAGGCCGTCAGCCACGGGCTCGCGCCGGTCTCGCGCCCCTCGTCGTAGCTCTTCTTCAGGAAGTACGCGATCAGGTCGCGCAGCGCCCGGTCGTTGATCGACACGCCGACGTGCAGCCGCTCGTCCGCACCGAACGGCAGCTGCACGTACGAGAGGTCCTGCGGATGCTGCGAGTAGTAGCCGGCCAGGATCGTCTTGTCCGAACTCATCGCGCCGTACTTGCCGGACCGCACGCCGTCCGCGCAGTCCTGCAGGTCCTGCACGACGGACCGGTCGAAGCCGCGCCGGGTCAGCTCGTCCTCCGTGGTCGAGCTGCCGCTGGTGCAGACCTTGACCTTCTTCTCCTTGAAGTCGTCCTCGGTCCGCAGCGTGGCGGCCGACGCCTTCGGCACCAGGAACGCCTGATTGGTCACGAAGTACGGCCCGGCCATCCCGATCAGCTTGGCGCGCTCCTCCGTGTACGACAGGCTGGCCACCACGATGTCGACGTGACCGGCCAGCAGGAACCGGATCCGCTCGTCCGTGCGCACGGTCACGAACTCGACATCGCTCTCGTCGGTGTAGCCGAGCGAGCGGGCCAGGTAGCGGGCGAGCTCCACGTCGAAGCCGCTGCGGACGCCGTCCTTGATCTCGCCCATCAGCGGTTCGTTCGCGGCGACGCCGATCCGCAGCGTCGGTTGCTGCCAGATGCTCGTCTGCCGCAACAGCTCGTCCACGGACGGCGGCCCGGCCGCCTCCGGCTGGCACCCCGCGATCGTGGCCAGCCCGAGCGTCAGTATCACCGAGGCGCCGGTCACCGCACGCCGGAAGCGATCTCGTCGCATGTCCATCCTCCCCGTCGGACGGAAGGTGTCTCAAGCGTAGTGCGACAGCGTAAACGCCCTGTGTGACGATTGTGGACCGGCCGCGCACCCGCACCGGGTACGCGGCCGGGAACTCAGCTGTTGTAGATCGGGATCCAGCCGATCGGCTCCCCGGTCGCCGAGAACACCTGCATCTTGCGGACGATCGCCCCCACCGAGGTCGCCGCGACGTAGTTGCCCACACCGAGCCCCTCCGTCGCGAGCACCTTGCCGACGGCCTTCAGGGTGCCCTGGGTAGCGATCTCGGCGCGCTCGGTGCCGCCGGGGGCGTGTGTGGAGTCGACACGCTGGATGATCACAGTGCCGGGGTGGGCCCAGATCGGCTGTACCGCCTCCACTGTGTTCCAGGCGACGGTGACGTCGGTGGAACGTGCGTCGGCCTCGCCCGCGGCATCGGTGTTGTCCTTGACGAAGATCGCCGGCAGCTTCGGGTTCGCCTGGCGGACCACGTTGCCGGTGACCGTGACCTTGTGGCTGCGCGAGTTGATCGCGATGCAGGTCGCCTCCGCGTTCGCGACGGTGTTGATCACGCTGTTGCCGGCGATCGTCGCGTCGGTCGTGGACAGCAGCGTGAGCGCGCCCTTGACGGAGTTGACGATCGTGTTGCCGGTGATGGAGATGCCCATCGTGCGCCCCACCGGGCTCTTCGACGCTTCCGCGGTACCGTCGATCTCGATGCCGTGCAGGTGCGGGGCGAAGATGGTGTTGTTCGCGATGGTCACGTGCGTGACGGCCTGCGTCCAGATCGCGGACTGACCGATCTCGGCGAGCGTGTTCCCGGCGATGACCGTGCGGGTGCCGCCGGCCCAGACGCAGATGCCGTCGAAGTAGTCCGACTCATAGGGTTTGGTCGGCCCGGGGTGGGCGCCGAGGCGCTTGTACTCCTCCGTCGACGTGTAATCCATTGCCACGTGGTTGTTGACGATGCGCACGTCCCGGCCGTTGGTCGAGATGCCGAAGCGGGTGTCCTCGGTCGTGCAGTTGGTGATCAGGATGTCGTCGGACGTGCGTGGCGTCGCGTCGAACACGGCGATCCCGTTGTAGCGCATACTCTGCACCCGGACGCTGTCGATCACCAGGCCGGTGCCCTTGATGATCCGCACCCCGTTCTGCCGGTAGGTGCGGGTCGTGTCGTGCAGGGTCAGGCCGACCAGCTTGACCCGGGTGCAGTTCTCCAGCAGCAGCAGCGCGTAGGGATCCTTCTCGGCCGGGTCGGGAGCCCGCCGGCCGCCGACGAGCGCGACGGTCGCGCCGTACCCGGAGATCACCACGTCGGTGAGGTTGCGCGCGC
Organism: Catenuloplanes indicus; assembly: GCF_030813715.1. NCBI lineage: Bacteria > Bacillati > Actinomycetota > Actinomycetes > Micromonosporales > Micromonosporaceae > Catenuloplanes > Catenuloplanes indicus. The sequence continues at coordinate 2,127,123 of NZ_JAUSUZ010000001.1, read as the reverse complement.
TGAGCTGGTCGGTGATCTTGTAGGTGCGGCCGGCCGGGAAGACCACGCTCTTGCTGCTGGTCGCCGCCGCGTTCAGCGCCGCCTGGATCGCCGCCGTGTCGTCCGTCGTGCCGTCGCCGGCCGCGCCGTGGTCGAGGACCGAGATCCATCCCTCGCCGCCGGCCGCCGCCGCGTCGGCCGGTGCCGCCTGCGCCGCCGAGCCGGTCACCGCGACCGCACCGACGGCCGCCGTCGACGCCAGCCCGGCGCGCAGCGCGCCCCGCCTGCTGATCATCTCCACGATGTATCCTCCCGTTGATCTTCGCAACCGACGGCACAGTAGTCGATGTCTGCGACTCGTGGTGTCCCGTGCGCGCAGCGTCACGTCGCGACGGTCGTGAGCCGGGAACGGTCGGCGTGGATCGCCGGTGCGAGACGGGGAGGGGCGCGGTCATGGACGAGGTGGCGGCTGCGCTCCGGGTGCTCGCGGCGCTGACCGTCGACCCGGCGGACCCGGCGCTGGCCGAGGTGCGGGCCGCGGTCGACGTCGCGTACCGGGCCGGGAAGAAGCAGCGCAAGGCGGCCCGGCACACCGAGCGGCGCGCGCACGACCGGGCGCTGCTGGCCTCGGCCACCCGGTTCCGCGACGAGAACCCGTCACCGGCGGTGCAGACCCCGCAGCACCACGATCACCATCAGGAGCGCCGACTGTACGGCGGGCGCCGCTGCTACGTCTGCAAGCAGCGCTACCGGGACGTGGACGCGGACTACCACCTGCTCTGCCCGGCGTGCGCGACGGAGAACGCGACCCGGCGGCACGCGCGCTGCGACCTGACCGGGCGGCGCGCGCTGATCACCGGCGGACGCATCAAGATCGGCTTCCAGACCGCGCTGAAGCTGCTCCGCGACGGCGCGGACGTGCTGGTCACCACGCGTTTCCCGGTGGACGCAGCCCGGCGGTTCGCGGCCGTGCCGGACGTCGGCGAGTGGCGGGACCGGCTGTGGATCCACGGCGTGGACCTGCTGGACCTGCCGGGCGCGCTCGGGCTGGTCGACGCGGTCGCCGAACGCTGGGGCGCGCTGGACATCCTGGTCAACAACGCGGCGCAGACGATCCGCCGGCCGGCCGGCTACCACCGTGAGGTCCGGGCCGGCGAGCGGGCGGAGCTGCCCGGCCCGGCGCGGGCGATCCGGCGCACCGGTGGTGAGGAAGCGCGGGCGGCTCTTCCCGTACCGTTGAATGATCTTTTTCCGGCCGGTCTGCGGGACGAGACGGGCGAGCAACTGGATCTCCGCGACGTCAACAGCTGGGTGCTCGGCGTCGAGGACGTGAGCCCGGCCGAGTGGCTGGAGACCCACGTGGTCAACGCGTTCGTGCCGTTCCTGCTGACCGCGCGGCTGAAACCCCTGATGATCAAAAGCGCGTCACCCGACCGGTACGTGGTGCAGGTCTCCGCGATGGAGGGCGTGTTCGGCCGCGCCTACAAGACGCCGCGGCACCCGCACACGAACATGGCCAAGGCCGGCCTGAACATGCTCACCCGCACGGTCGCGGGCGAGTTCGCGGCGGACGGCATCCACATGTGCAGCGTGGACACCGGCTGGATCACCGACGAGCGCCCGCACCCGAGCAAGACCGCGCAGCGGGAGGCCGGTTTCCGGCCGCCGCTGGACGTGATCGACGGCGCGGCACGCGTCTACGACCCGATCGTGCGCGGCGTGCGCGGCGAACCCGTACACGGCGTGTTCCTCAAGGACTACCGCGAGTCCGCATGGTGAGCCCGCCGGCCGGCCAGCTCGCGGTGGACGGCACGTACCGCTGAGGGGGATGAGTGTCACTGCCGTACCCGTTCGTGCAACTGCTGCCGGTCTGGCGGGAGGCACGCCGCTTCGCCGTGCCGGCCGGCATGGTGACGGCCGCGACCGCGCGCCGCGAGGCCGGGGACGTAGCCGGTGCCTGCGCGGCCGCCGCCGTGGACCTGCGGGCTGACCTGGCCGCGGTGCACCGCACCCGGGGCGCCGAGGTGGCCGCCCGGCTCGCCGCCGACCTGCGGCACCTCGCACCCGACCTGACCCGCTGGCACGCACCGCGGGAACGCGGCCAGGACCGCGGCGTGCTCGCGCCACGCCGGGCGATCACGCTGGCCCGGTACGGCCCGGATGCGCTGTACCTGCGCACACCCGCGACCGCGCACGCGGTCCAGCGGATGAGCCTGCACTTCGGGCCGCTCGACCACGACGACCCGTGGGTGCGCACGGACAGCTGGGCCGGGGCCCGGCACCTGTGGGACGTGCGTGCCGCCCCGGGCCTGCGCGCGGTCCTCGGCGGTGACCGGCTGCCGTTCTTCGACGGCATGCGCCGGATCGGCCGGCCGGCCGCGGCGCCGGCGCCGCCGGACGACCGGGCCGCGCTGGCCGAGTGGACGATCCGGCTGCTCGACGACGACGCGGAGATCGAGGCGTGGGCCGCCGCCGGGATCGCGCTGCACCCGCCGCGCCACCGTCTCCCGTGGACGGCCCGGCAGGTGTTCCTGCCGCTGCTGCGCGACACGCTGGACCGGATGGCCGCCGGCCCGGACGACGCGGTGCTGCTCTGGCCGTCCGAGCGCGAGGGACGGGTGATCGTGTCGCGCGGCCCGGCCGGGCTGTCCGCGCGGATCGCACCGACCGCGGACACGCCGGACGTCCCGGTGCTGCCGGTCGCGCTGTGGCGGCGCTCGCCCGACCTGGAACTGCTGCGGCTCGGCCTGATCCGGCCGGCCGGACTGCACCCGCTGGTCCGGGCCGCGCTGTTCCCGGACGCGCCGGACGACTACCGTCCCGGCCCGGTCGCGGACGCGGAGCGGATCCGGGTCCGGTGCGGCACCGTCTGGCACCCGGCCGGCTGGCGCGACGGCCGGCTCGAGCTGTCCGCGCACGGGCCGGACGAGGCACGCCGGGAACGCGCGATGCGTGCGCTCGGCGCCCCGGTGCCGCGCTGCTTCACGATCGAGGACGGCTGGCGGCACGGCCCGGCCGGCCGGCTGCCGAAACGCCTGCGCGTCCTGCGCCGGCACCTGCTGCTGACGGCCGCGCACGGCGACCCTGACGGCGTCACCCGGCTGCTGGACCACGGCGTCGACCCGGCCGTGACCGGCATCGACGGCGGCAACCTGCTGCACCTGGCCGGTCACCTGAACCGCCCCGAGCTGATCACCCGGCTGATCGCGGCCGGGCTCTCCGTGCACGACCGCGACCGGCACGGCCGGACACCGCTGGCCGCCACGCTCCTCCAGGGCGCCGCCGCACCGGTCGTCCGGGCGCTGCTCGACGCGGGCGCCCGCACCGACGTCACCGCCCTCGACCGCGCCACCCCGCTGCACCTGCTGCACTCACCGGACGCCACCACGATCCTGCCCTGGCTGCTCGCCACCGGCCTGGACCTTGAGGCCCGGGACCACGCCGGCCGCACCCCGCTGTTCCGCCTGATCCACCACCACGCCCCACCGGAGCCGATCGCCGCCCTGCTCGCCGCGGGCGCCGACCCACACGCCGGCGACACCCTGGAGACCGCCATCACCACCTCCCACCGCACCGACCTCGACTTCCTCCGCACCCGGCCCACACCGGAGGCGACATCGTGACGAACCCGCTTGTGCGTGCGGATGTGCTGGTCGGGGCGCTGGGGCGGAGCCGGACCGAAGCCGGTGTCAGTGCGCAGGCGGAGGCGCTGGGGCTGGCGGTGGCGGCGAACCTGCCGGTGTTGCTCTGGGGGGAGCCCGGCATCGGCAAGTCGGCCACGCTCGGGCAGCTCGCGGCCGGGCTGGGGCTGCCGATGGAGACCGTGATCGCCAGCATCCACGAGCCGAGCGACTTCGCCGGTCTGCCGATCGTCGGCGACGACCCGGCCGCGCAGGGTGTGCCGATGGCGCCGCCGGACTGGGCGGTGCGGACCGCCGCGTACGGAAGCGGTCTGCTGTTCTTCGACGAACTGTCCTCCGCACCGCCCGCGGTGCAGGCCGCGCTGCTGCGCGTGGTGCTGGAACGACGGGTCGGCAGCCTGCGCCTGCCGGAGCCGGTGCGGATCGTCGCGGCCGCGAACCCGCCGGGCAGCGCCGCGGACGGCTGGCACCTGAGCCCGCCGCTGGCGAACCGGTTCGTGCACCTGCGCTGGACGCACGACCCGCGGGTGGTCGCCCGCGGCCTGTCCGGCACCTGGCCGGCCGTGACCGTGCCGGCGGTGCGCGAGGCGCGGATCCCGGCCGCGGTCGCCCGTGCCCGTGGCATCGTGTCCGGCTTCCTCGCCGCCCGGCCCGGTCTGGCGCACGCGCTGCCGGCCGATCCGGCGTCCCGCGGCGGCGCCTGGCCGTCGCCGCGCACCTGGGAGATGGCGCTGCGGCTGCTGGCGTTCGGGTACGCCTGCGACGCCAGCCGGGACGCGACCGGCCTGGCGCTGGCCGGCGCGGTGGGCGACGGTCCGGGCATCGAACTGCTCACGTTCGCGGAGGAGCTGGACCTGCCGGACCCGGACCGGGTGCTGGCCCGGCCGGAGACGTTCACGCTGCCCGGGCGCGGCGACCGGCAGCTGGCGTTCCTGACCGCGGTGGTCGCGGCCGTGCAGGCCACGCCGACCCGGGAACGGTGGGAGGCCGGGTGGGTGGTGCTCGCCAAGGCGGTCGACGCGGGCGTGCCGGACGTCGCCGCCCGCGCCGCCATGGACCTGGCGGCGCTGCGCGAGCCGGACTGGACCGTACCCGCGCAGCTCGACGCGTTCGTTGAGGTCCTGTCCCTGTCCGGGGCGCTGTGACGGTGGCCCGGACGAAGCTGCTCGCCGCCCGGCTGCGCGCCGCCGGCGACCGGCCCTACCTCGCGGCCGCGCTCTACGCGCTGCACGTGGTGGAGTCCGTCGCGGTGCCGACGATGGGCGTCGACCGGTTCTGGCGCTGCTACGTCAACCCGGCATTCGTCGACGCCACACCGGTGCCGGAGCTGGCCGGCGTCTGGATCCACGAGGTGTCCCACCTGCTGCGCGACCACCACGGCCGGGCGGGGCGGCTGCCCGCGACGGTGCGCGACGACCACGTCCGGGTCAACCTCGCGCAGGACTGCGAGATCAACGACGACCTGGTCGCGGACGGGATCGCGCTGCCGGCCGGTCACGTCAGCCCGCGCACGTTCGGCCTGGCCGACGGCGGGCTGTTCGAGGAGTACCTGCCGCGCGTCCCGGCGTCCGCGCGGCCGCATCGGTGCGGCTCCGGCGCGTACGGCGGCCGGGAGCCCTGGGATCTGCCCGCCGGCGGCGTCGGGGTCGGCGCGACCGAGGCACAGACGCTGCGCCGGCAGGCCGCCGAGGCGATGCGGGCCCACCAGCGCGGTCGCGGCACGCTCCCGGCCGGGTGGCAGCGTTGGTCCTCACAGATCCTGGAGCCGACGGTCGACTGGCGGCAGATCCTCGCCGGCACGGTACGGTCCGCGGTCGCCTGGGCGTCCGGCGCGGTGGACTACACGTACCGTCGTCCGTCCCGCCGCTCCACCGCGCAGCGCGGCGTGGTGCTGCCCGGCCTGCGCCGCCCGATGCCCGGCGTGGCCGTCGTGGTCGACACGTCCGGCTCGATGTCCGGCGCCGACCTCGCCGCGGCCATGGCCGAGATCGCCGGTGTGCTGCGCCAGGTCGGCATCGGCGGCAACCGCGTCGCCGTCCTCGCCTGCGACGCCGCGGTCGCCACCACCCAGCGCATCGCCCGCGTCGAGGACCTCACGCTCACCGGCGGCGGCGGCACCGACATGCGCGCGGGCATCACCGCGGCCGCCGCACTCCCGCTCGCCCCCGACGTCATCATCGTCCTCACCGACGGCGACACCCCATGGCCCGCCGAGCCCCCGCCCGCCCGGCTGATCGCCGCCCTCGTCGGCCACCGCGCCGCACCCCCGCCGTCCTGGGCGACGGTCGTCCAGGTCGGTCCCTAGCCGGTCACGGGCAAGGCTTGGCGGAGATCGGAGTCGGCGTAGACCTCCGCGGTGTGCCGCCATTCGGTGAGCAGTTGCGAGACGGGAGCCGAATCGCCGAGGGACGCGGACGCCCGCGCCGTGGCGATGAACTCGTCGGCGAGTTGCCCGGCATCGGCCGCCGGCGGAAGCGGGACCAGGGCAGGACGGTCGGCAGGACCTCGCGGATCAACTCCGGGTTCCGGCCGGCCACTGAGCGAGCATGCGGGCGGTGATGTCGAGGACCTGGCCCTCGGCCTCGGCGCGGTCGGCGGACATCAGCACGAGGTCCGCGGCGTCACGCCGGCGGAGACGAACGGCTCGCGTACGGGAGGCACGCTCAGCGGTCTCGGTCGGTCGGCGGAGAAGTTTCTGAGAACGGTACTGACTCGGCTGGTGTCGCGCTCACACCGCAACGTCGGTTCAGGATCCGGTCGCAGTCAACACCAGTGTCGACGTGTGTGCGGCTGGTGCGGCCGTGGGCCGTCACCGGGGTGGTCACTGGTCGCCCGGGGCGCGGGGTGCGGTCAGCGGGGGGTGGTGGGGGACGGTGCGGAAACGCGTCGGGCGGAACGCGGTGAGCAGCGGTTCCGGGGTGCCGTCGGTGAGTTCGGCGGCGATCGTGTCGGCGAGCCACGGGGCCAGCGTGATGCCGCTGTGGGTGGCGATCGCCCAGACCGGGGAGCCGGGCAGGACGGGCCCGGCGGCGGTGCGGCCGTCGGCCGGGACGACGCGGTGGCCGACCCGGACCGCGGCGATCCGCGGGCTGGTGTGCGGCAGCGCCTCGGCGACCCGGCGGGCGATCTCGGCGGCGACCGTGGCGGGCGGCTCCCGGCCCGGCTGCGCCGTACCGTCGAGGTCGAGGGTCTGGACGAGGAGCCCGCCGCCGTCGCCGGGACGCAGGCCGAGACGGTCGGTCTTGACGATGCCGGTGACGCCGTGGCCGGGCGCGATCACGTCGGTCAGGTAGCCGAACGCGGGGGAGTCGGCGACCGGCGGCACCAGCGGCAGCCGGCCACCGGCGGACGCGGCCAGCGCGGCGGTGCCGGTGCCGGCGCAGATGACCACGGTGCCGGCGGTGACCGTGCCGCCGCCGGCCAGGTGCACGGTGGCGTGATCGCCGTGCGGCACGACGGCGGTCGCGGTCGCGGAGCGTACGGTGATGCCCGGCCGGGTGAGCAGGTGCGCGATCCAGCGGCGCGGGAACGCGTGTCCCTCGCCGTCGAAGATCGCCACGAGCGCGTCGTCCGGTACCGGCACCGGCGTGCGTTCGCGGGCCTCGGCCGGTGTCACCCGGCGGGCCGGGTAGCCGAGACCGGTGAGCCGTTCGACGCGCGCGGTGAGGCTCGCGCGGTGCGCCGCGCCGGTCGCTATCGAGACGTGACCGGCGAACGTGGCCGCGTCCGGGAACTCCGCCGCGATCCGGCGCCACGCGGCCACGCCGGCGAGGTTGAGTGCGTGGTAGTCGAGCGGGTCCTTCTTGTGGCTGTTGATCCAGGCGAAGCTGGTCGCGCTGGTGCCGCCGCCGGGCTCGCCGGCATCGAGCAGCGTGACCGGCCGGCCGCGTCCGGCGAGCGCCGCGGCCAGCGCCGTACCGATGATGCCCGCGCCCACGATCGTGACGTCCGCCTGGTTCATGGCCTGCGCTCCGTTCCGCCGGGGCATTCAGGATAGGCGACGCCGGGTACCGAGATGATCGACCAAGCGTGATCGTGGCGGGTGGGTGACGTCTGGCGCGCCAGGGTGGCCGGGGGCAGGGATAATCATCGGCGAGAGACGTGGGGAACGATCGAAGGGATCTGCCTTGAGCGGTGGACTAGCAGCCCTGCTGGACGATATCGCGGTGCTGGCGCGGGCGGCCGCGGCCTCCATCGACGACGTCGGTGTGGCGGCCGCGAAGGCGGGTTCGAAGGCCGCGGGTGTCGTCATCGACGACGCGGCGGTGACGCCGCAGTACGTGCGCGGTCTCGCCGCCGAACGGGAACTGCCGATCATCAGGAAGATCGCGCTGGGGTCGCTGGGCAACAAGGCCGTCATCATCGTGGTGGCGTTGCTGCTCAGCCAGTTCGTGCCCTGGTTGCTCACGCCGATCCTGATGCTCGGCGGCGCCTATCTGTGTTACGAGGGCGCGGAGAAGGTCTGGGCGAAGGTGTCCGGTCACGGCCACGGTGCCGGCGAGGAGAAGCTCAAGGACGAGAAGACGCTGGTCTCCGGCGCGATCCGGACCGACCTGATCCTCTCCGCCGAGATCATGGTGATCTCGCTGAACGAGGTCGCCGACCAGAGCTTCGTGTCCCGGCTGACCATCCTGTGCGTCGTCGCGATCGTGATGACCGTCGCCGTGTACGGCGCGGTCGCGATCATCGTGAAGATGGACGACGTCGGCCTCGCGCTGTCCGAGCGGTCCAGCGGCGCGGTCGCCGGCTTCGGCCGTGGCCTGGTCAAGGCGATGCCGAAGGTGCTGACCGCGCTGACCGTCGTCGGCACGGCCGCGATGCTCTGGGTCGGCGGGCACATCCTGCTGGTCGGCACGCACGAGCTCGGCTTCCACCTGATCTACGACGCCGTGCACCACATGGAGGAGGCCGCGCACGACGCGACCGGCCCGCTCGGCGGCGTGGTCGGCTGGCTGGTCAACACGATCTTCAGCGCGATCCTCGGCCTGATCGTCGGCGCGGTGATCGTGGTGATCATGACGTTCACCGTCCACCGCGGCAAGCACGGCGACGACCACGCCGCCGAGACCGGTGCGGCCACGCCCGGCACGGCGGCCGCGGCCACGCCCGAGCCGGCCTCCGATGGCGGTGCAGCGGCCGCGCCGGGCGCCCAGCCCGACGCGAAACCGGCCGGTCCGGCCGGCGCCCGGCCCGGCACCACACCGGAAGCCTGACCATCCCGGAACGCGAACCGCCCCGCCATGGACCATGGCGGGGCGGTTCCGCTTCACCGGCCGGCACGGTCAGGAGCGCACGACCACGGTCTTGGCGGCCATGTCCCCGAGGCGCTGACGCTTGCCGTTGGCCAGCACCGCGATGAACGCGACCAGGTAGAAGAACATGCCGTCCACGACCCGCAGCGGCGTGCGGACGACCGCCTGCCCCCAGGCCGGTGCCGCACCGGACGACTCGCCGATCCACCGGCCGGCAGGGAACGGGCACACCGGCGGCCGCACGGACGCGCACGGTCGTGGCGCCGCCGCGGAAGTCCGGTCCGGTCCTCTTGCGGGTGAGCGCGCTCATCCACGTACCGACGCGTGGTGTTGATCCTTGGGTTGCGTCGGTGTTCATCACGAAGTCGGGTGGGGCCACGATACTGCCGGACGCACAACCCCCTGAAAGGAACATCGCATGCTCGGGTGGAGTACCCCGCGCCGGTGGGTGGCGGCCGCGATCGCGGCCGCCGTGCTGGCGTCCCTCGCCGGTGCGCCGGCGAGCGCGGCGGCGAAGGTGATCGCGCCGTTCGACGCGGTCGACCAGTTCATCGGCACCGAGATGGACACGACGCAGAACAAGAGCAACGACGCGTACGGCAACACGTATCCGGGCGCGGCGCTGCCGTTCGGCATGGTGCAGCCGAGCCCGACGACGTACAAGCCGGGCAACGCGCTGGTGGGGGAGAAGGGCGGCTACGAGTACACCGCCGGCCTGATCCGCGGCTTCGGCATGACGCGCCACTCCGGGACCGGGTGCACCGGCCGGTTCGGCGGCTACGAGTTCCCGGTCATCCCGTACGCGGGGGAGCTGCCCGGCGGCGTGCTGCCGTCCGGCCCGGCGGCCGACATCACGCCGTACTACCTGAGGTTCGCGCACGCGAACGAGGTGTCCGAGCCGGGCTACTACCGGGTCGCCCTGGACAACGGTGTCACCACGGAGCTGACCGCGACCACCCGTACCGCGGTGAGCCGGTTCGGCTTCGCGGGGAACGCCACGCTGATCCTGGACGTGTCCGGGCCGAACAACCGCACGTTCGGCAGCGCGGTGACCATCGACCCGGCGACGCGTACGGTGTCCGGCTGGATGTACGGCACCGACGTCTGCGACAACGGCAACCTTTACCGCGCCTACTTCTCCACCGTGTACGACACCGAGTTCGCGTCGTACGGTGTGTGGAAGGACGACGTGCTGACGGCGGGCGCGACCTCGGTCGAGAAGAGCGGCACGGACACCGGCGTCGACTTCCGGCACGACAACGGCGCGTGGCTCACGTTCCCGGCCGGCGCGACGGTCACCGCGAGCACCGGGTTCAGCTACGTGAGCGTGGCGAACGCGGCCGCGAACCGTACCGCGGAGGTCGGCCGGAAGACGTTCGACACGGTCCGCAAGGACGCGCGGAAGGCCTGGGAGAAGGCGCTCGGCACGGTCGACGTCAAGGGCGGCTCGGACGAACAGCGGGTCGAGTTCTACACCGCGCTCTACCACTCGTTCCTGCACCCGAACGCGCGCGAGGACGTCAACGGCCAATACCTGGGGTACGACAAGCAGGTGCACCAGGTCGAGAAGGGCCGGCACTTCTACACCAACATCAACTTCGCCGGGTCCGGCTGGGACATGTACCGCAGTCAGGCGCAGCTGATCGCGCTGACGCACCCGAAGGTCGCGTCGGACATCAACGCGTCGATCGTGCTGCTGACCCGGCAGACCGGTGGCTGGGCGCCCGGCGCGTCCCGCATGCAGGGCGACAACCTGCAGGTGATCCTGTCCACGCTGGACGACATGGGGATCACCGACTACGACCGCGCGGCCGCGCTGCAGTCGATGATCACCACGCAGAAGCTGCCGGCGACCGGGTCGAAGCGCACGGACGCCTACCAGTACTTCGCGACCGGCCTGATCGAGAACCGGAAGGGGGACTTCGCCACGTCCCGGGTGCTGGAGTACGCGATCGACGACTTCGCGATCGCGCAGCAGGCCCGGCGGCTGGGGGATCGTGACTCCTACGACTTCTTCATGGCGCGCGCCCAGAACTGGATGAACGTGTTCGACCCGGCCACCGGGCACATCCGTCCCCGCGAGCGCACCGGCTTCGACCAGAACTTCGACCTGCGGGTACGCGAGGACGGTGCCGGCCGCGGCCAGTTCAACCAGTCGACCGGCTACCAGTACGGCTGGCTCGTCCCGCACAACCTGTCCACGTTGATTGCCAAGCGCGGTGGTGTTGACGCGTCCCGTCAACAGGTTGACGTGTTGATGGCACAGCTCGACGCGGGCGCGTACACCCAGACCGGCAACTACCTGTCCAACCAGCCCGCGTTCGGCACGCCGTGGGTCTACAACTGGCTGCGGACGCCGTCGAGGACCGTGGACGTGCTCTACCGCGCGGTCACCGAGATGTACGACAACACGCCGTCCGGCCTGCCCGGCAACGACGACCAGGGCGCGCTCAGCGCCTGGCTGGTCTTCGCCTATCTGGGCGTCTACCCGGCGATCTACGGCACCGGCACGCTGGTCGTGCACGCGCCGATGTTCGCGCAGATCGACATCCGCCCGATCGGCGGCGACGCCGGCATCGAGATCCAGGCGCCCGGCGTCGAGGACGGCAAGCGCTACGTCAAGGACCTCCGGGTCGACGGCGATCGCCGGACCGCGTCCTGGGTCGGTGCCGAGTTCGTCCGCGAGGGCGGCAAGCTGCGCTTCGTCATGTCCGCCACGCCGACGGCGTGGGGAACCGGCGCCGCCGACGTGCCGCCGTCCTACCCGGACGGCACGGACGCGCGCAACAACGTCGGCACCACGCCGGCCGGCCAGGGCAACCTCGGCTCGATGGACCTGAGCGACTGGTCGTACTCCCGGGACGCGCTCGCCGCCGCCGGTGCCGCACCGGGCGCGGCGATCCGGCACGGCGACCTCACGTTCACCTGGCCCACGGCCGCGCCGGGCACACCGGACAACTGGATCCCGCACGGCCAGCGCGTCGACCTGACCGACCGCCCGGCCGGCGCGGTCTCGTTCCTCGGCCTGGCCACGAACGGCCCGGCCACCGGCACGGCCCAGGTCGTCTACACCGACGGCAGCACCCAGGACGTCCGGCTCACCTTCGGTGACTGGGCCGCGACCGCCTCGGCCGGCAGCACCGCGCTGCTCACCGTCGACGGCCGCAACAACGCCAACGGCACCACCGGCGGTGGCACCTTCCGCGTCTTCGCCACCGACCCGGCCCCGCTCGACCCGGCCAGGACCGTCGACGCCGTCATCCTCCCCCAGGGCAGCGACCGCGGCATCATGCACATCTTCGACGTCACCATCGGCTGACCGGCCACCCCGCGCCGAAGGCGTCCTCCCACCGGGAGGACGCCTTCGGCGTCTGCGCTGATTTTCCCATAACGGCGCTCCTGGGCCCGTTGTGGGAAAGACAGCACGACGAGTCGTACGCGTGCGCTGTGGCAAATGCCCACAGCCGAGAGGTGGGTGTGATGGCGAGGCGAGCCTTGGTGCGCTCGGGTTCCGACTTCGGCGTGGCTGTCGCGGAGGCACGCGCGATCCGTGGTCTGACCCAGGCCGCCACCGCGGAACTCGCCGGCGTCGAGCGCACCTACCTGGCCCGGATCGAAGCCGGGGCAACCACGCTGCTGCTCGACCGCATCCTCCGGATCCTGCGCCGGCTCGGTGCCGAGGTGATCGTGCTGCTCCCGGAGGAGGACCATGACCCACGTCCGTGAGCTCGGGTGACACCCGGCGGCTCCGGTACCGGAGCCGCCGGGCGGTTGGTCAGACCAGCTGGCGGAACGTGCTGTCGTGGAAGACCAGCGAGGTTCGGACATACGTCCGGCTGCCCGCGATCGGGCAGCCGGACGATCGGCAACGCGGGCTAACCCCGCAGCGGTACGCGCGACCAGTCCGTGTCCGAGGCCAGGTAGAAGCCCGGGTACGACGGCTGGTTGTAGGTGGTCTGCTGCCGCGCCACCTCGGCCCGGTACTGCGGGTCGTGCATCAGCGTGTACAGCTTGTGCCCGGTCACCTCGGTGCTCAGGTAGATCCGGACGGCGGAGCTGTCCGCGGTCCGGACCAGCAGTTCCTCCCGCCAGTCGCCGAGGACGTCCGCGATCAGCGAGGCGTTGCCCTTCGTCCCGTTGTTGGCCCTGGTGCCGGTCGCGGTCAGCAGCGTGCCGCGGGTCCAGTCGTCGATCGTGGGCGTGGCCTCCCCGGACCCGTTCAGGATCTGCGTGGTCAGGTCGCCGGACCAGCGGATGCTCTGGTTCGTGCCGGGGATCGGGCCCGGCGTGACCCGGCCCCGCGCGGTGTAGAGGCCGAGCGAGTCGGTGCCGCCGGGCAGGCTCGCCCACGCCTCCAGGCCGGGCGAGGCGGGCAGCACGTCGCCGGCCATGCCGCGGCCGGTGTCCCGGCCGGAATAGACCCCGAACAACACCTCGCCGGTACGGGCGTCGCGCATCGCCATGCCGTACGGCGCGGACGTGGCGCCCTCGTGCACCGTGAAGATCTCCAGGCCCGGGCGAGCCGGGTCGATGTCGGTGACGTGCATGGCGTCGCCGTGCCCGAGCCGTGCCTGCTGCCCCGGTGCGGCGCTACCGGCCGGCAGCGTGCCGAACGACGAGTAGAGCAGGTCACCGTCGTCGTCGATGGTCGCGGAGCCGTACACGATCTCCTGCTTGCCGTCGCCGTCCACGTCCGCCGCGGACAGCGAGTGGAAGCCCTGCGTGGTGAGGGTCGCGAACTCCGGGTTCGTGCCGTCCCGCCCGTGCGGCGAGTCGTTGAACGGGTTCGTCATCGGCGTCCAGCCGCTGTCGGCGTACCAGTCCTCGACGAGCTTCCGGCCGTCCCAGCGGTACGCGACGAGCGTGCTGCGCGTGTAGTAGCCGCGGGCGAAGACCGCGGACGGGTGCTTGCCGTCCAGGTAGGCGACGCCGGACAGGAACCGGTCGGCCCGGTTGCCGGGCTCGATCCGCGCCATCGCGTAGTCGCCCCACATCAGGCCGTCGTCGTGCCGGCCCGGCTTGTAGTGGATCGTCTGCAGTTCGCGGCCGGTCGCGCCGTCGAACACGGTCAGGTACTCCGGCCCGTCCAGGATGAAGCCCTCGAACGCGCGCAGTACGTTGCGGGTGCTGCGCGCCGGTGCGTAGACGTCGATGAAGTGGTCGGCCAGCGCGGCCGCGTCCGCCCGGCTCAGCGGGTACGGGTACCGCGGCGCGATGCCGAACGCCGCCTCCAGCGTGGCCGGCCAGCGGCCCGCGACCACCTCCGGGTGCGCGTGCCAGCCCTGGAACATGTCGACCAGGTGCGCGTAGTAGCCCGCCGCGCTGAGCCGGTAGTCGTCGGTGTTGCGGTAGCCGGCCCGGACGTCCTCGCGGGGAAGCGTGATGTAGCGCTCGGACAGCACGCGCCCGCTCGCCGCGTACCGCGTGATCTTCGTGCCCGGTGCGGTCTTGAACATCGTCTCCGACCGGCCGTCGCCGTCGAAGTCGTAGACCAGGAACTGCGTGTAGTGCGCACCGGCCCGGACGTTCACGCCCAGGTCGATCCGGTGCAGCAGCGTGCCGTCCAGCTCGTACGTGTCGATGTAGACGTTGCCGGTGTAGCCGGCCTGCGAGACGTCCTTCGAGTTCGACGGGTCCCACTTGACCACGTACTCGTACTGCCCGTCGCCGTCGACGTCCCCGGCGCTCATGTCGTTCGCCGAGTACGTGTACGTCTCGCCCTTCGGCGTCACGCCGTCCGCCGGCTTGCGCAGCGGCAGGTCGTAGCTGTTCGCCGGCCAGGCCTTCACGGTCGCGCTGCGGTCCCGCTCCCGCCCGTTCACCACCGCCGCGACCCGGTACGCCGACGTGCCGGTCCCGGCCGGGTCCAGGAAGTTCGTGCTGTCCGTGACCGTGGCGACCCGCCGCCCGTCCCGGTACACGTGGAAGTCCACGCCGGTCAGCCCGGTGGCCGAGTGCCCGGTCGCCTCGCCGGCCCGCAGCCGCCAGCTGAGGAACACACCGTCCGCCGTCGACGCGGCCACCAGCCCGCGGTCGAGCCGTTCGAGTCTCGGGCCGTGGCCCGGTGCGGCGATCGCCACCGACGCCGAAAGCCCGGCCAGGACGACGGCCATCGCGCAGGCCGAGGCGAGGTTTCTGTAGCGGGGTCTCATCAGGTCTCCTCGTCGAAGCGGGCTACCGGGCGATTGATGAAACGATTTAATGGCGTAAAGGCTATGAATGGCCCGCATCGTTGTCAAGGTTTCGGCTTCGTTTCCCTTCGATGAACGGCGCGGCGGAACCTCCAACCGCCGCGCCCGTTCCGGGCTTATTGTCTGTTATGTCGGAAAGGGGTGTGGGTTGAGGTCCGTGTTGCGGGGTGCCGGTGCGGCGCTGATGACGCTGTGCCTGGCGGTGACGTGCGGGCCCCGGGGTGGGACGGGGCCGGCGGCGCCGGAGCGGGCGGCCGGGCGTCCGAACATCGTGTTCGTGCTGACCGACGACCTGACCGTGGACCTGCTGCGGTTCATGCCACAGGTGCGCAGGCTGGCGGCGGAGGGCGTGTCGTTCTCGAACTACGTGGTCACCGACTCGCTCTGCTGCCCGTCCCGCGCGTCGATCCTGACCGGCAAGTTCCCGCACAACACCGGCGTGTTCACCAACGCGGGCCCGGACGGCGGGTTCCCGGTGTTCCGGCGGCGCGGCAACGAGGAGAACACGTTCGCGACCGGGCTGCGCGCGGCCGGCTACCGCACCGCGATGTTCGGCAAGTACATGAACGGGTACGACCCCGCGTCCGGGCACGTACCGCCCGGGTGGGACGAGTGGGCGGTCGCCGGCAACGCGTACGCGCAGGTCGGCTACACGCTCAACGAGAACGGGCGGATCCGTGGGTACGGCGGGCAGTACCTCACCACGGTGCTCGGCGCGAAGGCGGAGGCGTTCGTCCGCACGTCCGCGCAGCGGAAGCAGCCGTTCCTGGTGGAGATCTCCACGTTCGCACCGCACTCGCCGTTCACGCCGGCGCCGCAGGACGCGCGCGCGTTCCCCGGGCTGACGGCGCCGCGCGGGCCCGCGTTCGACCGGTTGCCCGCGAACCCGCCGCCGTGGCTGGCCGGGCGCCCGCCGCTGACCGGCGACCAGCGCGCCCGGATCGACGACGCCTACCGCAAACGGGCGCAGTCGGTGCTGTCGATCGACCGGATGATCGGCGGACTGCGCGCCGCGCTGACGGAGACCGGCGTCGCGGACGACACCGTGCTCGTGTTCAGCTCGGACAACGGGTTCCACCTCGGTCAGTACCGGCTGACCGTGGGCAAGCAGACCGCGTTCGAGACGGATGTGCGGGTGCCGTTGATCATGGCCGGTCCCGGTCTGCGGCGCGGCGTGACGATCGCACAGACCGCGGAGAACATCGACCTGCGCCCCACGTTCGACGCGCTGGGCGGCGCGGTCACGCCGCCGGACGTGGACGGCCGCAGCCTGCTGCCGCTGATCACCGCGGGTGACGCCCGGCCGGTGACCCACTCCGGAATTCCGGCGCGTTCCGGGATGCCGAAGGACTCCGGAATCCCGGAGAACTCCGGTATCGTGGGGGCCGGTTGGCGAACCGCCGCGCTGGTCGAGCACCGCGATCCACGAGCGGGCCGTCCGGAGTCACGTCCGGACGATCCGGACCGGCAGAAGGTGATTCCGGAGTCCTATGTGGCACTCCGGACTCCGGAGTGGACGTTCGTGCGTTACGCGAACGGCACCCGCGAGTTCTACGACCGCCGCACCGACCCGCACCAGCTACGCAACACCGCGGCGGCGCTCAGCCCGGCCCGCCGGGCGGCGATGGACGCGGCCTTGACCGCGCTGGTGGCGTGCAGCGGCCGCGTGGCCTGCGACAAGGCCGCGATGGTGCCTGCCTGAAAGGCATCGGTAAGTCGTCGGTAAGTCCCCCCTTCCTAGCTTCAGGTGAGCGTTTCCACGCCCTCCGAGCAACGGGGACACCCATGAGACCACCGGTACGAACCGCCACCGCCCTCGCCGCAGCGCTGCTGCTCGCGGCCGGGGGCCTGACCGTCACACCGTCACCCGCCGGTGCGGCCGTGACCTCGTACATCCGGCTCAACCAGGTCGGCTACCAGGCGGACCAGCCGAAGATCGCCTACCTGATGGGCACGGCGGCACAGGCCGGCTCCGCGTTCCGGGTCGTCGACTCCGCCGGCGCCACCGTGCTGAGCGGCACCGCCGGTGCCAGCCGCGGCTCGTGGAACAGCGGGTACACCGGCGTGTCCGCGATCGACTTCTCGGCGGTCACCACGCCGGGCACGTACACGATCCAGATCGCCGGCGTGACCACGTCACCGGCGTTCACGGTCGGCAGCGGAGCCGACCTCTACGCGCCGGTCGCGGCGACGATGACCACGTTCTTCCAGACCCAGCGCGACGGTACGGACGTCGTCCCCGGCTCGCTGAACCGGCAGCCCGCGCACCTGGCGGACTCGTCCGCGACCGTCTACAACGTGCCCACGTTCGAGGAGGGCGGCGACGCGATCGTCGGCAACCTGCGGGCGATCAGCGGCGTGCCGAAGGTCGACGTGTCCGGCGGCTGGTTCGACGCCGGTGACTACCTCAAGTTCACCCACACCACCGCGTACGCGGCCGGCGCACTGCAGATCGCGCAGCGCTCCGGCAGCGCCGACCCGGCCCGCGCCGCGGAGATCGACCACGCGATGACCTGGCTGGACAAGATGTGGGACGAGAGCAACGGCGTGCTCTACGTCCAGGTCGGCCTGGGCGGCGGCAACGGCACGTTCGAGGGTGACCACGACCGCTGGCGGCTGCCGCAGGCGGACGACACCATCACCGACGCGGCCGGGACCGGCGGGTACTACCTGCGCTACCGGCCGGTGCTGCGGGCGAACGCGCCCGGCGCGCAGATCAGCCCGAACCTGGCCGGCCGGGTCTCCGCCGCGTTCGCGCTCTCCGCGCAGCTGCACGCGACCAGCGACCCGGCGCGCGCGCAGCGGGACCTCACCACCGCCGCCGCGATCTACGGCAAGGCGAAGACCACCGGCACGATCGGCCAGCTGGTCACCGCGTACCCGTGGGACTTCTACCCGGAGACGCTCTGGCACGACGACATGGCCTACGGTGCGACCGAGCTGGCCCGGGCCGCCCGCGCGCTCGGCGACACCCGCGCCATCACCTGGCTCAGTCAGGCCGCGCTGTGGGCGAAGAACTACATCGACGGCGGCGAGGGCAGCACGCTCAACCTGTACGACGTGGGCGGCGTCGCGCTGCCGGACCTGGCCGAGGAGCTGATCGAGACCGGGCAGACCGGGCTCGCGGTCACACCGGACGCGATCCTGGCCCACCAGCGGGCGAAGCTGGACGCGGCCGTGCAGCGCGCGAACAGCGACCGGTTCGGGGCGGGCGCGGAGTACACGAACTACGACTCGACCTCGTACACGCTCGGCCTGATCGCGCAGGCGCGCCGCTACGACGAGGTCAGCGTGACGAACACGTACGGCGCGTTCGCGCAGTCCCAGGCGAACTGGGCGCTGGGCGGCAACCCGTGGGGCGTCTCGCTGATCATCGGCGTCGGCAGCACGTTCCCGAGGTGCCCGCACCACCAGGTGGCGAACCTGGCCGGCAGCCTGACCGGCACCGGCAACATCCTGACCGGCGCCGCGGTCAACGGGCCGAACGGCGAGGATCTGTTCGACGGCCTCTACGACAGCGGTACCTGCCCGGCCGACGGCGTCGACCGGTACGCGGCGTTCACCGGCCAGGGCGCCCGATTCATGGACGACGTGGACGCGTGGATGAGCGCGGAGCCGGCCATCGACTTCACGGCCACCGGGCTGCTGGCGTTCGCGCTGCTCGGCAAGGGCGGCGGTGGCGGCACCGGCCCGGACCCGGAGCCCGAGCCGCAGCGCAAGAAGGACACCATCGCCGTCTTCCGGCCGGCGGAGCCCAGGGTGTACTTCCGCAACAGCCTGTCGACCGGAGTCGCGGACGTCCGGGTCGGTTTCAACATCGCCGGCGATGTAGCGCTGGTCGGTGACTGGGACGGTGACGGCGTGGACGGCGTCGGTATCTGGCGACCGTCCACGAGAAGGGTCGGGCTGAGCAATACCATCGTGAAGCCGGTCACCGTTCATGACTTCGTGGCGTCCTACGCGGCGGCTTCCGACGTGCCGCTCGTCGGCGACTGGGACGGCGACGGCATCGACACGGTGGCCACCTGGCGGCCCGGCGACCAGACGGTGCGGATCCGCAACGACCACCAAGCCGGCGCCGCGCAGCAGAGCGTGAAGATCGGTGCGGTCGGCGACACCATCCTGGTCGGTGACTGGGACGGCGACGGCAAGGACAGCCTCGGTTACCACCGGGCCGCCGAGCGCCGGTTCTGGCTGCGCAACGAACTGGCGAACACGGGTTCGGAGTCCCCGTTCGTCTACGGCAGCGTCGGCGACAAACCGGTGGTCGGCGACTGGAACGGCGACGGCACCGACACCGTCGGCGTGTTCCGCGCCCCGAACAGCTGGTTCCTGAAGGACACCAACGCGTCGGGCAACGCCGACTACGCCGAGTTCACCTTCGGCCAGAACGGCGACCGGCCGCTGGCCGGCGACTGGGTGCGGGACGACCCGGCCACCCCGCCGGCCACCGGGCAGACGCCGAAGGAGCTCGCGGTCAAGAACGGCTTCTACGTCGACCCGGACTCCAACCCGCAGCAGTGGGTCGCGGCCAACCCGAACGACTCCCGGATCGCCGCGATCCGCACGAACCTCGCGTCGAAGCCGGGCGCGCGCTGGTTCGGTGACTGGAGCGGGGACGTCCGGGCCGCGACCGACGCCTACGTCGACGGCGCGACCGCGGCCGGGAAGGTGCCGATCCTGGTCGCGTACAACATCCCGAAGCGTGACTGCGACGGTCAGTCCGCCGGCGGCGCGGCGAACGCGGCCGCGTACCGGACGTGGATCACCGAGTTCGCCGCGGGCGTGGCCGGGCGGCCGGCGATCGTGGTCCTGGAACCGGACGCGGTCACCCAGATCGACTGCCTGAGCCAGACCCAGATCACCGAGCGGTACGGGCTGGTCTCGCACGCGATCAACGCGTTCAGCGGGCAGGCGTGGACGTACCTGGACGCGGGCAACGCCGGCTGGATCGCGGCGGACGAGATGGCGACCCGGCTGACGGCGGCCGGGATCGCGAACGCGCACGGTTTCGCGGTGAACACCGCGAACTTCTGGCCCACCGCGGACTCGACCACCTACGCGAACGCGATCAACGCGGGCCTGACCACGGCGAAGCCGTTCGTGATCGACACCAGCCGGAACGGCAACGGGCACAAGGGCGACTGGTGCAACCCGGCCGGCGTGAAACTCGGCGACACCTCGCGGGTCAACGCGTCCGGCGCGGAGATGCTGCTGTGGCTGAAGGTGCCGGGTGACTCCGACGGGGCGGATTGCGGCCGGATCCAGGGTCTTCCGGCCGGTACGTTCAGCCCCGACTACGCCATGTGGCTGATCAACGGCAACTGACCCACGGCGAAATCCTGGCGGAGGACCCGGAGCCGGGCCTCCGCCAGGTGCGCGCCCGCGTCCACGCCCAGTTCCTCGGCGAGCAGCCGGGTGGTCCGGGCGATCACGTCCAGCGCCTCCGCCTGCAGGCCGCACGCGGCGAGCGTGAGCGCGCGCAGCGACTGGGCCAGCTCGTCCAGCGGTGCGGACTCGGCCATCCGCTCGACCAGCGGCAGCGACCGGTGCGCGGTGCCGTCGGCCAGGCAGGCGGCCGCGACCTCCGTGGTCACCTCGCGGCGCACCCGGTCCAGCGTGCGCACCGCGTACCGCTGGCGCAGCGTGTGCGGCGCGTCGGCCGCGACCGGGCCGCGCCACAGTTCCAGCGCCTCGATCAGCGTGCCGGTGTCCCGCCGGGCTCGCCCGTCCGCGACCAGCCGCCGGAACCGGCCCACGTCCACCGCCTCCACGGGTACGTCCAGCCGGTAGCCGGCCGGGGTCAGGTCCAGCCGCGGCCCGCCGTGCTCGCCCAGCCAGCGCCGCAGCCGGTGGATCGCCACGTGCACCGGCCCGGCCGTGCCCCGTCCGCCGCACGCGGCCGCGGCCTGCCCGGCCGGCACCGGCTCCGCCTCCACCAGCAGCAGCGTCAGCAGCCCGCGCAGCCTCGGTGCGGTCAGCGTGGCATCGGCACCCGGCGGCCACATCCGCAACGGCCCCAGCACACCGAACTCCAGCACACCGAACTCCAGCGCGTCGGTCATCCTCAGGTCCCCCATCGACGGACGTACCGGCATGGTATTCCGTCGATGTCCGGCCCGCACCGACGCCCGGTGTGCCGGCCGGAGGCTATTTTCTCCTGGTGGATGATGTTTTCGAGTCGGCCGGGTCGCTGCGCGAGGCGTATGCCGCGGTGGACTGGGCGGCGACGCCGCTCGGGCCGGTCTCGTCGTGGAGTCCGACGCTGATCGCCACGGTGCGGATGGCGCTGCGGACCCGATTCGCGGTCACGCTGTTGTGGGGACCGGAGTACGTGCTGGTCTACAACGAGGCGTACGTGCAGATGATCGCGGACAAGCACCCGGCCGCGCTCGGCCGTCCGGCCCGGGACGTCTTCCCGGAGATCTGGGGCACGATCGGCCCGATGCTGGACAAGGCCGCGGGGGAGCGGGCCACCTGGGTCAGTGACCTGCGGCTGCTGATGGACCGGCACGGCTACCTCGAGGAGACGTTCTTCACGTTCTCCTACTCCGCGGTCGCGAACCCGGACGGCGTGGTCGAAGGCGTGATCGACATTGCGTCCGAGACGACCGGGCAGGTGATCGGCAACCGCCGGCTGGCGCTGCTGCACCGCCTCGCCGACCGGCTGGCGGACGTGGAGGACCCGGCCGCGCTGCTCGGCCGGGCGCTGCCGGTGCTGCGTTCCGCGCCCGAGGACCTGACCGGTGTCACGCTGACCGTGCCGAATCCGTGGATTCCGGAGCCCTGGGAGCCGGCACCGGCCGAGGTGACCGTGGACGGCGCGGTCGCCCGGGTCCGGCTCGGCGGCGGCGCGGGTCTGCTCACCGCGACGCTCAGCCCGCACCTGCCGGTCGACGAGCGGTACCTCGGCTTTCTGCGGCTGATCGGCGGCGCGCTCTCCCAGGTGCTGGACCGGCTCCAGGCCCGGCAGGCGGAGCGGCTGCTGACGTCGATGGAGCGGGCGATGTCCGAGGCGCTGCAGGACAGCCTGCTCACTCACGCGGCGCAGCCGGACAATCTGCGGGTCGCGGTCCGCTATCGCACGTCGATCGCGCAGGCGCACATCGGCGGCGACTGGTACGACGCATTCCAGCTGGTGAACGGCCTGCACACGGTGGTGGTCGGCGACGTGACCGGGCACGACCGGGACGCCGCGGCCGTGATGGCGCAGATCCGGAACATGTTGCGCGGCATCGCGTACACGGTCGAGCGGCCGCCGTCGCAGCTGCTCGACGCGCTGAACGACGCGATGCTCGGGCTGGGGGTGGACCGGTTCGTGACGGTGGTGCTCGGCCAGTTCCGTGACGAGCCGGGCCGGCGCACGTTCCGCTGGGCGAACGCGGGTCATCCACCGCCGGTGCTGCTGCACCCGGACGGGCGGGCGGAACTGCTGCGCCGGCCGTCGGAGATCCTGCTCGGTGTGGCCGATCCGCCGGCGCGGACGGACCATGAGATCGAGCTGGCGCCCGGCGCCGCCGTCGTCCTCTACACCGACGGCCTGATCGAGCGTCGCGGTGTTGCCTTGGACGAGTCGCTGCGGGACCTCACGGAGACGCTCACCGGCCGGGCGGACCTCGACGCCGAGCAGATCTGTGACCTGTTGCTGGACCGCTACACCGGGCACGCGGAGGACGACATAGCGCTGACCGTGGTGCGGTGACCTCGGTCAGAACGTGTCCATCCAGATGACGACGCCGGTCACGCCGTGCAGGACCGCGGCGACGCCGGCGCGGACGGCGGCGGCACAGCGGCCGGCGGTGAACGAGGCCGGGTCGAAGACGGTGGCCGCGCCGTTGCCGGTGCCGCGGAACGACGCGCCGGTCCAGCCGACCGAGGTGACGTTGCCGGTGGGTTCGGGCAGTTCCGCGCCGACGACCAGGAACTGCTGGTCGAGGTGGCTGGCGGTGACCACGGCGAGCGCGTCGATCAAGTCGTTGCCGGCGCTGACGATCAGGTCCGGGCGCATCTCGATCGCCGCGACGATGCCGTCCACGTGGTGCGCGGCCGCGTCGACCGTGCGCAGGTCGACGTGCTCCGCGCCGGCCCACTCCTCGACCGCGTCGATCACCGCCTGCGCCGGTGCGTCCGGGCCGGCGGTGAGCAGCACGACCCGGTAGCCCTCGGACGGGCGCACCCGGGACCACGAGCCGGGCGACGGCGTGACCGTACCGGCCGGGGTGGGCGGTGCGGACGGGTCGGTGAAGCCGGGGCCGAGCGCGCCGATCGGGGCCGGGGACGGGTGCGGTCCCGCGGCCCAGTCGTCACCGCCAGCGCAGCCGGAGGCGGTGATGATCACCGCGGTGAGCATGGCCAATGACCGGAGTCGCACGGATTTTCCTCGGGCAGGCGGGCAGGCGGGCAGGCGGGCAGGGGGCAGGTGCGCGTCCTTACTACTCCGGGTGCGGTGTGACCTGGAAGGCTTGTCGCCAACCGTTCGTCCCCGATCTGGATCTTGTTAATCCGCGGGGTGCAGCGTGCACTCTCATGTTCAGACGCGCAGCCGCTCTCGGCCTCACCGCGGCGGCGCTCGCCGTGCTCGCCGCCGCACCGGCGCAGGCACACGGGTTCACCTCGACCGTCTACGTCGACGTGACCGCGGACCGGGACCGGGTCGCCACCACCCTGCAGCTCGAGTACGACCTGCTGTTCGTGTCCGCGGCCGACTACATGGCGGACGACCCGCTGTTCCGCGCGGGGGACGCGGCGTTGAAGGCCGGGGACACCGTGGCCCGGGCCGCGGCGGTCAACGACCACAGGGACACGGTCATCGGGTACGTGTCGGAGCGTTTCACGGTCACCGCCGGTGGGCGCGCGTGCACCGCGGCGGACGCCGGTGCGATCACCATGGCCGAGCAGGAGGGCGTGCCGTACGCGGTGCTGCCGTTGACCTGGAACTGCCCGGCCGGAGGCGGCCACGCGATCCGCAGCGAGCTGTTCCCGGACGACGAGGGATACGTGCGGGACACGACGACGCGGGTCACGTACACACTCGACGGCCGCGGCGGCAGCGTCGTGCTGACCGGGGCCGCGCCGGAGTTCTCCACCGGTACGCGGTGGTGGCGTAACCCGTGGGTGCATGCGGGCCTACTCGCCGTGGCGGTGGCCCTGGTGCTGCTGGTCCTGCGCCGCCGGGGCACGTCGCCCGCGTCACAGACGGCCAGCTCTTCCTGGGTACGCCACCGTTCCGCCCGGCCCGGTTCACGAGCGGTTCACGACGTACCACCAAGTTGATCAACGCTTTTTCAGCACCACACTCTCATCTGGAAATGAGGAAGAAACAGCCGATGAGAAACAGCAACCTCTCGTGGGGCCCCGGCCCCGCGGGGCGCCGGGCGACCGCAGGGTTCGCCGCGGCGTTCGTGGGCCTCGCCGGGGCCCTCGGCAGCGGACTCGGCAACCCCGTGTTCGCGGCCGATGCCGCCACGCTGAGCGGCATCATCCTCGGGGTGGGCGCGGACGAGACCCAGCGCATCGTGACCTGGTACTCGTCCGCGGACACGGCGCAGTCCATCCAGCTCGCGCCGGCCGCGCAGGTGAAGGACGGGCAGTTCCCGGCGGACGCGGCGACGATCGCGGCGATCGGCGGAGCGAACGTCGCGGCCAGCGGCGGCTTCAACCGGCACGCGACCATCACCGGGCTCGCGGAGCACACCGCGTACTCGTACCGGGTGGGTGCGGAGGGGAACTGGTCCCCGGCGTACTCGTTCAGGACGCAGGACTTCGAGGGCGACTACGACTTCCTGTTCTACGGCGACCCGCAGATCGGGGCCTCCGGCAACCTGGCCAACGACCAGGCCGGCTGGGTGGACACGATGAACGTGTCGCTGGCCGCCAACCCGGGCGCCGAGCTTCTGGTGTCCGGCGGCGACCAGGTCGAGACCGCGGGCAACGAGGCGCAGTGGTCGGCGTTCCTCGCGCCGGACGGCCTGCGCTCCTACCCGTGGGCCGCCACCATCGGCAACCACGACGTCGGTTCCAAGGCGTACGAGCAGCACATGTTCACCCCGAACACGGACTACTCGGGCAAGTACTACGCCAACGGCAACCCGGCGTCGAACACCTCCGGTGGCGACTACTGGTTCATCTACAAGGACACGCTGTTCATCGACCTGAACAGCAACTCCTACGCCACCTCGCAGGGTGGCGGCGGTGACGCGGCGCACCTGCAGTACGTGGCCGAGACGATCCGGCAGCACGGCGCCAAGGCGAAGTGGACGGTGCTGGTCTACCACCACGCCATCTACTCGCCCGCGGCGCACGCCAAGGACGGCGACGCCAAGGTCCGGCGGAACGACTTCCCGACCGCCTTCTCCAACCTCGGCGTCGACCTGGTGCTCCAGGGCCACGACCACGCGTACTCGCGCAGCTACTCGATCAAGAACGGCGTCAAGGAGAACCCCGACGAGCAGCCGAACGCCGCTGAGGTCTTCCCCGGCCCCGGTGGTGTCATCTACGTGACCTCGAACTCGGCCTCGGGCTCGAAGTACTACGACATCACCAAGCCGGACGCCTCCGGTACCAACGGGCCGGACCCGCTGAAGCCGGAGAACTACTGGTACAACTCGGTCCAGAGCCAGGAGAAGGTGCGCAGCTACACGAAGGTGAAGGTGCGCAACGACGAACTGGTCGTCGAGACCGTGCGCAGTCAGGCCAAGGGCGACGCCCCGGTCGGCTCGTTGGTCGACTCCGTGACGGTCCGCCCGTTCCACGGCGACAACCAGGAGATCCAGGTCAACGTGCCGACGGCGGCGCCCGGCGAGTTCGGGTGGACGATCGACGGCTACAACGGCCTGGTCGACCTGGGCACGGCGACGGAGGTCGACACGACCTACTTCGCCGCGTCCGGTCAGATCAACCCGATCCTGGTGACGGACACGCGGCGCTCGCTGGCGCCGTGGTCGGTGTCGGCCGGCGTGGGCGACTTCGTGGACGGCGACAAGTCGTTCTCGGGCGCCTACCTCGGCTGGGCGCCGAAGGTGATCACCGCCGGCGCGGGTGCCGTGGCCGGGCCGGTGGCGCCGTCCGCGTACACCGCCGGTGGCGACGGCCTGTCCGTCTCGCGCGGCCTGGCCTCGGCGGCGCAGGGCCACGCGCGTGGCTCCGCGAAGGTCGGCGCCGACCTGGACCTGAAGATCCCGGGCGAGGTCGACAAGGGCTCGTACCGCACCACCCTGACGATCACCGCGCTGAGCAGCTGATCGCATTCCGGAAGTCGGTGGGGCGGGCCTCGGGCTCGCTCCACCTCTGGTTAAGGAAACCCGTCATGCGTTGGAAGAACACCGTCCTGGCCGTGCTCGCGGCCGCCGTCTCGGCCGGCCTGTGGGCCACCCCGGCGATGGCCGAGGAGGGCGACGTGACCTGGACGGTGCGGACCGCCTCGAACAGCCTCGGCGCCGACCGGTCCAGCTACAGCTACGCCATCAACCCCGGCGGTACGGTCTCCGACGCCATGGTCGTCGCCAACCGCGGCACCGCCCCACTGACCCTGGCCGTGTACGCCGCGGACGGCTTCACCACCGGCGAGGGCGGCCTGGACCTGCGCAACCGGACCGTGGCACAGACCGGCGTCGGTGCGTGGGCCACCGCCGGCGGCACGGTGACCGTCGCGCCGGGCCGGACCGCGGACGTACCGTTCACCGTCGCGGTCCCGGCCGACGCCACGCCAGGCGACTACGTCGGTGGCATCGTCACGTCCCTGACCAGTCCGGACACCACCCAGCAGGTCAACGTGGAGCGCCGCCTCGGCATCCGGATCACGCTGCGCGTCGGCGGTGAACTGGCGCCGTCGCTCGCGGTCTCCGGGCTGCGCGTCACCTACGACGGAACGTGGAATCCGTTCGCGGGCGGCGCGGCCACGGTGTCGTACACGATCGAGAACACCGGCAACACCCGGCTGTCCGCGACCCAGGTCGCGTCCGTGGCCGGCCCGTTCGGCTGGTTCCGCGCGTCCTCCGGCGACGTGCCGGCTCCACCGGAGCTGCTGCCCGGCGAATCCTGGCCGGTCACGGTGCCGGTCGCGGACGTCCCCGCGGCGCTGCTGCTGACCGGCACCGCCACGGTGACCCCGCTGATCGTCGACCCGTCCGGCTCCCGCTCGATGCTGGCACCGGTCTCCGCGGAGGCGACGGCGTGGGCCGTACCGTGGCTGCTCCTGCTCGGTCTCGTGGTCCTGCTCGGTCTCGTGGCGCTCGCCGTGTGGCTGCGCCGCCGCCGGAAGGCGCGCGAGGACGCCCGCGTGGCGGCGGCGGTCAAGGAGGCGCTGGCCACCGCCGCTCCGTAGGCCACGCGACGTCTTGTCCAGGCCGGTCTGCGGCTCCGTGCTCAGGCCGGCCGGCGGTGTCGCTGAGGCGCCACATCGGCAGCAGGACGTGTCCCGCCTCGTCCGCGGTCAGCCACCAGCGCGTCCGCCACCCCGAACGTGACGTCGACCCCGCGCTCCGCGGCGGTCTCCCGCGCTCGCGCGATCGCCGACGGCGCACCGTCGACCCCGGTCACCCGCAACCCTCGCCCGGCGAGGAACATGGCGTTCTCCCCGAACCCGCACCCCACCTCCAGCACGTCACCGCCGAACGCCCCGCGCCCGGCCAGCTCCACCACCACCACCGGCTGCGGCGCCCCGAGATCCCACGACACGGCCGGCTTCTCCGCCGTGTGCTCCGCATACAACTTCTCGAACCCCGCGTTGTCCAGATGCGCTGACTGCCCCGCCACGACCGCCCCTTCCGACGACACCCCACATCGGAGAATCCCACCGTCGTCGCATGATCGGGGGACCGGCGGACCGCCGGTCTCAGCAGGGGCCGGCGGTGAGGACGGGGGTGTTGGTGTCCGGTGTGTTGCCGGAACCGTTGAAGACGACGCGGAGCGTGGTGGTGGGGCTCAGGGCGGAGCGAGGCACCTGCCAGCGGAACGTGGTGCCGGTGCGGGCGGTCTGCAGGCCGCTGCTCTCGACCTCGGACCAGTCCCACTCGGTGTCGTTCGCCCGGAACAGGCCGTCGTTCTCCACCATGTAGTCGGCGCCGAGCCGGCCGCCGATGTCGGGTACGTCGTAGCCGGTCGAGGCGTTGCCGTCGACGTCGAGGTAGGCGTGGTGCCAGTCGAACGGCTTCGTGAACGTCACGGCGAGGACCACGGCGCTGCCGGTGGTGCACGCGGAGTAGCCGGTGATCGGGCCGCTCGCCACCGGTGCCCGGGTGGCCGGTGGCGGGGCCTGGGCCGCGGCGGCCGCGGTGGTGCGGGCCGGTGCGGGGGTGGGCGACGCGGTCCGGCTCGGTGCGGGGGACGACGGCGTGGCGCCGGCCGACGGTACGGCGGACGTCGGCCCGGCGGACGGCGTGATGATGGTGACCTGGCCGGTCGCGGGTGCGCCGAACGTGGCCGGCGGGACCGCGACCGGCCGGTCCGCGCCGTCGGGGTCCAGGCCGCGGCCGGCGAGCGCGGCCGCGGTGATCACGATGGCGCCGATCAGGACCAGCGGCACCAGCCACAGCCGCGGACGCGGTGCGGGCCGGGCGCCGGCGGCCGGGCCGGCCTCCGCTGCCGTGGCCGATGTCCCGGTCACGGCCAGCCCGGCGGTGGTCTCCGCGCTCTCCCGCGCCGAGTCACCGCGGAAAGCCTCCGGTCCCCGGGCCGCGTCGCCGTGGAAAGCCGCCGGCTCCCGGGCCGCGTCGCCGTGGGAAGCCGCCCGCTTCCCGGAGGGGTGATCGCGGAATGCCTCCGGCGACGCCGCCACCGTCGGCAATCCACTGTCGGCGGACGCCGCAGCGACCTCGACGGCGGGCGGCGATACGGCGGCGGCCGGTGACGTGGCCACCGTCGGCCCGCCCGCGGAGGTCGCGGGCGACGGCGGCGCGAAGGTAGCCGGTGCGGCGCCCGCGGGCGGCACCGGGCCGTCGCTCGGGGCCGGCACCGGCTGCGCGGGCCAGGAAGGGAGCTTCGGCGTGCCCCAGGAGCCGGAGTCCTCGGACTGTGGTTCCGGCGCGTCCGGCGAGGTCAGGCCGCGCAGTGGGATGGCCCGCTGGAGCGGCGGACGACGGTCGGCCTCCTGCTCCGCGGGGTTCTTTCCCGGTTCGGTCACCGAACGCCTCCGGCGTCGCTCAGCAGCGTCTAGTCGTGTATCGAAGTGGGGGTCGGAGCGAGGCGTGGTCCAGTTGTCGTCCGGGTGTGCGGCGCGGAAGCCCTCATACCGGTGTTGTGTGTGGGCTTTTGCGACGTGCGGCCAGACGGCGCCCGGGCCTCGCCGCAGCCCGGCCATCCACGTCGATAAACGACCTGGTGTCCGACGGCGTCGACCGTGAACCAGGAAATACTCGGCGTGCCACTGTGGATTGTCAATGCGCCGGCGGGCGCGCTCGCGTGATCTGCGGCACGCCCGCCCCCGCGGTGCCGGTCAGACCTCGAGTTCCGCCTCGACGCGGCGCAGGCGGTGCCGGGCCAGGCCGAGGTTGGCCCGGCTGCGGTCCAGCACCATGTAGAGCAGCAGCGCCTCACCCGGGCGCCGCGGCTGCATCAGCCGGATCAGGTGGTACTGGGTGTCGAGTGTGATCAGCAGGTCCTCGATGCCGTCGGAAAGACCCAGCATCTCGAGGGTGCGCAGCTTGGCACGCACCACGTCGGTGTTGCCGGCCGCGGCGACCGTCATGTCGATGGTGCCGCCGCCCAGCACGCCGAGCGTCAGGCCGCTGGTGTAGTCGACGAGCGCGACGCCGATGGCGCCGTCGATCGTCATGGCTTCCTTCAGTGCGATGTCGATGCTGGCCATACGTCTTCTTCCCCGCTCGGTACTGTTGCCATTTCGCTTCCATGCGACTACCGTCCGTGAGTCGATCTTGGGACGGCTCAGCGCAGCCTTGCACGGCGCCCACGGGGATCGAAATCGAGCGGCGAGAATTGGCCGCCCGTACCCTGAAGTTCGGACAACGGCCGGCCGAACCATCGAAACGGCCGATACCCAGCAAAGACATCGTCTGGTACTGGATGGTTCCCGCCGTTGCGCGGCGTCGCTTATTCCTATCACGCCGATAGGTATGGTTGGCTGTATCGATGGACGAGATGACGTATGACCGGCTGCGGCTGGAACAGTGGCGGGACGGGCGGGCGAGCGGTCGCGGGTTCACGCGGCGGGATCTGATGCGGCTGGCCGCCGCGGTCGGCGCCGGGGGTGCGGTCGGCGCCGCGGGCGGGACCGCGCGGGCGGCGGACGGGCCGATCGTGAAGCCGCTGCCGCCGGAGCTGTTCACGGTCTTCGGGACGAACGCGGAGACCAGGTGGGAGGCGCTGCGGGACACCGGCTACCTGGTGCCGGTGGACCGGTTCTTCGTACGCAACCACACCAGCACGCCGATCATCGATCCGGCGGCGTACCGGCTGAGGCTCTTCGGCAGCGGGCTTCGCGCGCCCGCGGAGTTCAGCCTGGACCAGCTCAAACGGCTGCCCCGGGAGACGATCACGGCGGCGGTCGAGTGCGCCGGCAACGCGCGCAGCTTCTTCACCACACAGCAGGGCCAGACGGTCAGCGGTACGGCGTGGAAGCTCGGCGCGATCGGTGTCGGCCGCTGGCACGGTGTGCGGCTCGGCACCGTACTGCGCGCGGCCGGGCTGCGCCGGGAGGCAGTCGACGTGCAGCCGCAGGGCCTGGACGCGCACTTCGTCAGTGGCGGTGTCGACCTCGGGCCGGTGCGCCGGCCGCTGCCGGTCGGCAAGGCGCTGGACGACGTGCTGCTCGCCTGGGACCTCAACGGCGCGCCGCTGCCGCCGGACCACGGTGCGCCGCTGCGCGTGGTCGTGCCGTCCTGGATCGGCATCGCGTCGATCAAGTGGGTGGGCGCGATCGAGGTGGCCGCGGAGCCGCTGTTCTCGCCGTGGAACACGCAGTTCTACCGGCTGTTCGGCGCGGACCACCCGCCCGGCGGCACGCTGATCGACGAGCAGGTGGTGAAGAGCGCGTTCGAGCTGGCCTGGGGCGCCTCCCTGCCGCTGGCCCGCACCACGCTCACCGGCCGCTCGTGGTCGGCGAACGGCCCGATCCGGCACGTCGACGTGAGCACGGACGGCGGCACCAGCTGGCGGCGCGCGCACAGCACCGGCCCGAACCTGCCGAGCGCCTGGCAGCGCTGGCGGATCGACTGGACTCCGGCCGCAGCCGGTGCGCACACGCTGATCGCCCGCGCCACCGACGTGACCGGCGCGAGCCAGCCGGCCACGGTGCCGCACAACGCGCTGGGCTACCTGTTCGGCGCGCAGGTCCGGCACCCGGTGACGGTCGCCTGACCGGCGAGGGCCGGGTGCCCGGTCTCCCCGAGGGCCGGGCACCCGGCGGCCGTGACCGGCGACGACAGCTTCGGCCGCGCGTTCCGCACCGGTCAAGAATTCGGGACGACGGGACGGATCATGGGTCGCTGGCCTGCCACAATGGCGCCGGGACGGGACGGGCGTGGGACGGCGGCGAAAGGGGCCGGGAATGTCCGGAGAGGACGATCGGTCGCGTTCGCCGGACACCTGCGGATGCTGAAGAACCGGTCCGGCCGCGTCGTCCGAGCCCACGGATCCGCCGGGCGCTGCCGCGGCGGGCCCACGGCGTACCCGGGGAATGTCCTTCCTGCGACTGGCCGTGGCCGCGATCGTGCTGTTCCTGGCCGTGCACGCGCTGGTCGCCTGGCCGTCGCTGTCGTCGACGCGGGCGCGGACCGCTGGGCGTTCTCGGTCATCCAGGACGGCAAGCCGTGGACCGTCTCGTCCGCGCGCGTGCCGCACCCGCGGTCGTGGACGCATCTGGCCGCGGTGCACGACGCCGCCCTGCGCCGGGTGGTCCTCTACGTCAACGCCGTCACCGAAGGTATCGAGCTGCCGGGCCGCTCCCGGCACGTCGAGGGTCCGCTGCGGATCGGTGCCGGTTCCCGCCCGGTCGCTGGCGCGGCGCGGTCGACGAGGTCATGGTCCACGCCGCGGTCCTGTCCGCGGCCGAGGCGTTCACGCTGTCCGTCACCGGCCGCGGCTGATCAGGCGATCAGCGCCCGGAACCGGTCCGCCGCACCGGCCGTGACCGCGGTGCCGTGGCCGAAGACGACCGTCTCGAAGTCGAGTGCGGCCAGGCGGCGCAGGCTCTCCTCGGCCCGTGCCGGATCATCGCTCATGATCTTCGGTGACCGCTGCACCCCGCGCCGGCCGCCGGACGCGGCGTCACCGGCGAAGAGCACGCCACCGGCGCGGTCGAGCAGGTACGAGACGTGCCCGTCGGTGTGACCGGGCGTATGCACCGCCGAGAAGCCGGGCACCGAGATCGCGCCGTCCGCGGACAGCGTCTCGTCGACCGGCACCACCTCCGCCGTGCCGGTCACCGTGCTGATGAACCGCTGCAGCCGGGTCAGCGGCACCGGCCGCGTGCCGTCGATCGACGGCGCGTCCCGCTCGTGCGCGACCACCCGCGCCCCGGATTCGCGACGCAGCGCGGCCAGCCCGCCGACGTGGTCGGCGTGGCGGTGCGTGACGAGGATCGCGGTGATGTCCCCGATCTCGCGGCGCAACTCCCGCAGCGCGGCACCGACCCGCCCGGACCGGCCGGGCAGCCCCGTGTCGACCAGCACCACACCGTCGTCCGTCACCACCAGGTGCGCGTGCACGAACCCGATATTGACCTCGAAGACCCCGTCCACTATCTCCCGCACGCCCACCATCCTATGCCATCAGTGAGTCTGGATGATCTGGATGAGGTTGCCGCAGGAGTCGTCGAAGACCGCGGTGGTGAAGGCGCCCATGTCGGCCGGTTCCTGGGTGAAGCGGACCCCCAGCCCGCTCAGCCGCGCGAACTCGGCCCGGACGTCGTCGACCGCGAACTGGGTGTACGGGATGCCGTCGCCGGCCAGCGCCTCCTTCCACGGCTTGGCGGCCGGGTGGGCGTCCGGTTCGAGCAGCAGCTCGGTGCCGTCCGGGTGGTCCGGGGAGACCACGGTGAGCCAGCGGGCGCCGCCGCCCATCGGGACGTCGTGCTTCTTCACGAAGCCGAGGACCTCGGTGTAGAACCTCTCCGCCACGGCCTGGTCGTGGACGAGCACGCTGGTGATGGTGATGCGCATCAGATCTCCTCGGTGTCGCGGTGCCGCCACCGGTCGGTGAGGTGCTCCAGTGGGCCGGTGTCGAGATGGTGGAACTTGTGGCGTCCGTCACGACGGCTGTGCACGAGGCCGGCCGCGGCCAGCACCTCGAGGTGCTGGGAGACGGCCTGGCGGGACGAGCCGAGCCGGTGCTTGGAACTCAGCCGCGCGCAGATCTCGAACAGGGTCTGGCCGTCCCGATCCGCCAGTTCGTCCAGTATTTTCCGGCGGGTCGGGTCGGCCAGGGCCTTGAAGACGCGGTCATCGTCCACGCGACGATGATAGGCAAGTCAATGCTTGCATATCAAGAAGATCAGAAGGTCAGGACCGACTGCACCTCCTGGCGCCGGCGCGCGGCCAGGTCGTCGAGCAGCGTGGGCGCCTCGTCGAACGGGACGACCGCGGTGATCACGTGGCGGCGGATCGCGTCGCCGTCGCGGCGCAGCAGGTCGACGGTGGCGGCGGAGAGCCGTTCCCGGTCCCAGGTGCCGGCCAGGCCGCGCGGCACCCGGCCGATCTGCGCGCAGACCAGGCGCAGCCCGTTGTGGTGGAACTCCTCGCCGAGCCGTACCTCGTCCGCGCCGCCCTGGTAGAACGCGAGGTCGATCACGGTGCCCTGCGGCCGGAGCAGCCGCAGCGCCAGTTGCAGCGCGGACGCCTGGCCGCGGCACTGGAAGACGACGTCCGCGCCGCGGTCGCCGGGCCAGTGCCGCCACGCGGTCTTGAGCAGCACCGCGGGGTCGTCCGGGCTGCCGCTGTCCAGTGTGTCCAGCCCGAGCGACTCCGCGACGGCGCGGCGCTCCGCGGACGGGTCGACCACGACGACCGAGGCGGCGCCGTGAGCGCGGGCGAAGAGCGCGGTGAGCAGCCCGACCACGCCGGCGCCGGTGACCGCGACCCGGCGGCCGGCCACGCCGTCGCCGAGTCCGCGCGCGGCCGGCCCGGCCGCGTCCGAGGACGCGTGCAGCAGGCCGTTCGCGCAGATCGGGCCCATGTGCGCGGCGTAGATGCCGAGCATCGGGTCGAGGTCGTCCGGCAGTGGCACGATCCGGTCGCGCAGCGGGTCGCCGGTCCAGCCGGTCCGGTGGCCGTACGTCATGGCCACGGTCGTGCCGGTGGTCACCGCGGGCGTGCTGCTCTCGGTGACGACGCCGACCTCCATGTAGCCGAGCCGGGTGACCGGATAGGCGTCGTCCGCCGGCCCGCCGAACAGGCCCAGTTCGGCGTCGAAGCCGTGGTGCAGCGCGGGATTGGTGTTCTTCACGAAGCTCAGCTCGGTGCCGGCCGAGACGCCGCTGAACAGCGTGCGCACCCGGAACGGGCCGGGCGCGACCTCCTCCTCGACGATCTCCAGCTTCCCGGGCGCGCTGACGATCAGGTTGCGGTCAGACATCGCGCGTCTCCCCGGTCGCGGCGGAGGCGGCGACCGCGAGCGCGAGCGCGTGGGTGCGCAGCGCCTCCGCGTACGGCACGCGGATGTCCTGCTCCTCGCCCCGGACCGCGGCGATGAACGCGCGGTCGACCGCGACGCGCGCCGATTCCGGATCGCTGTCCACGGTGCGCTCGCCGTCGGCGTCGCGGACGGTCAGCCCGGTCTCGGAGACGTGCAGCGCCAGCCCGTCCGCGTAGATCTCCAGCCCGGCGCGCTCCTTCCAGCCGAGCACGCAGGTCGCGGCGAGCGTGCCGACGGCACCGTTCGCGAAGCGGAGCACGGCGGCGGTCGCGCCGTCGATGTCGGCGCCGTCGCCGGCCGGCGGCGTGCCGTTACCGGCCGCGGTCACCGACGTGACCTCGCCGGCCAGGTGCCGGGCCAGGTCGAGCACGTGCGCGGCCTGTTCGACGATCGGCCCGCCGGACTTCTCGCGCAGCGGCCACCAGCCGACCGGTGGCACCTTGTCCAGCCAGGCGCCGGTGACCAGCCGCACCGGGCGGTCCGCCAGCAGCTTGCGCGCCTCCTCGACGACCGCGAGGTACCGCCAGTGGTGGCCGACCGCGGTGAGCAGCCCGCGCTCCGCGACCGTGTCCGCGATGTCCTGTGCCGTGGTGATATCGACGGAAATGGGTTTCTCCACGAACAGCGGCAATCCGGCCTCGATCACGGCGCGTTCCGCGGGCCCGTGCGCGAACGGCGGAACGCAGATGTAGACCGCGTCCAGCGGTTCGTTCAGCAGTGCCGCCACGTCCGGCGCGACCCGCGCGCCGTGCGGTCCGGCGAGCGCGGCCGCCGCCTCCGGCACCACGTCCGTCACGGCCGTGACCTGCACGTCCGGCAGGCTCGACAGTACCCGTGCGTGGCGCTGGGCCACGCCTCCCGCACCGACCAGTCCCACTCTCGTCACCGGCGTCTCCTCGCTTCTCGGCGGTGGTGTCGCCGTTGCACTGCTCGGTGGACGCCCTCCGCAAACTCTTGCCGGATGACAAATGTTCACGTCACAGATGCGCTTGGAAATCCCGCCGGGCGGGAAGTGAGGGACGACAGGCGAGAAGATCAACTACCCGGGGGTACGCATGACGCACGATGTCTCTCCCGTCCTTGAGGCCTGGGCCTCGTCCCGCACCTTCACCTACACCGAGTGGTCGGACGCGGAACTGGTCCGGGCCAAGGGGGAGGACCGCGTCAGCGTGGTCATCCCCGCCCGCAACGAACAGGCCACCATCGGCGCGATCGTCACCACGATCCGCGAGCGGCTGATGGACGAGATACCACTGGTCGACGAGATCCTCGTGGTCGACTCCCGGTCCACCGACGACACCGCGCTGATCGCGGAGGCGGCCGGTGCGCGCGTGGTCGGTCAGGACGACGTGACCCGCGGCCTGCCCCGGATGGAGGGCAAGGGCGACGCGCTCTGGGCCGGGCTGGCGGCCAGCACCGGAGACGTGGTCGCGTTCGTCGACGGCGACCTGGAGGACTTCTCCGCGCACTTCGTGACCGGGCTGCTCGGCCCGCTGCTGACCGACGCGTCGGTCGAGTTCGTCAAGGGCTTCTACCACCGGCCGCTGCACCGGGCCACCGGCGTCGAGCCGGACGGCGGCGGCCGGGTCACCGAGCTGGCCGCGCGCCCGCTGATCAACCTGTTCTGGCCGGAGCTGGCCGGCGTCGTGCAGCCACTGGCCGGGGAGTACGCGGGCCGCCGCCGGGTACTGGAGCGGATCCCGTTCGTCTCCGGCTACGGCGTGGAGATCGCCATGCTGATCGACCTGCTGGCCGAGGCCGGGCTGGACGCGCTGGCCCAGGTCGACCTCGGGGTGCGCCACCACCGGCACCAGAGCACCGAGGCGCTCGGCCGGATGTCCGCGCAGATCATGGTGACCGCGTGGGGCCGGCTGCACCGCGCCGGGATGGTCACCGAGGAACTGCCGCCGTCCACGCTGATGACGCAGTTCCGCCGCGGCCACGACGGTGGGTTGCCGCGCCTGGACCGGGAGATCGTCACGCACGAGGTCGGCGTGACCGAGCGCCCGCCGCTCGCCTCGCTGCGCCGCGTACCCGGGCTGGTGGCCTCGTGAAGGTCCTGATGAACGCGGGACCCTGGCTGCCGGTACCACCGCACGGCTACGGCGGCATCGAGAACATCGTCGCCACGCTGGTCCCGGAGCTGCGCGCGCTCGGCATCGAGGTGGTGCTGGCCACGGTCGGGGAGAGCACGCTGCCGGCCGACGAGCACGTGCACGCGTTCGGCACCGGGCAGTTCGCGATGCTGCAGCGCCCGTACAACCAGGCGTGCGGCGTGGTGCCGGCGCACCAGGCCGCGGTGCTGCGCCGGGTCGCGGCCGGTGACATCGACCTCATCCACGACCACGTGGAGGCGGCCGGGCTGGCCATGCTGGCGGCGCTGGATCTCCCCGGACTGCACACGCTGCATTGGGACCTGCGCAAACACCCCGACCTCTACGGCACGTTCGACGGCGGCGCCCGGGTCCGGGTCAACGGCGTCTCCGCCGACCAGCTCACCCACGCGCCGGCGGCGTTGCGCGCCCACGCGATCGGGCACGTGCACCTGGCCACGCCGCTCGCGATCGACGCGGACAAGCGGCAGAAGACCGAGAAGCACGGGTACGCCGTGGTGCTCGGCCGGATCAACCCCGGCAAGGGCCAGGACCTCGCGGCCCGGCTGGCCCACCGGCACGGCTTCGACCTGGTGCTGGCCGGCCCGGTCGGCCCGTACCACTCGCCGGAGGCGCTGGCCGCGGCCGACCCGCAGAACCCCGACGTGCGCTTCTGGCACGAGCAGGTCGCCCCGCACGTCGACGGCGTCCGGGTCCGGTGGGTCGGCACGGTCGCCGGCCAGGAACGTGACGACCTGGTCGCCGGTGCCCGCGCCGCGCTGTTCCCGCTGCGCTGGAACGAGCCGGGCGGCACCGCGGTGGTGGAGTCGCTGGCGCTCGGCACGCCGGTGGTCGGCATCGCCCGCGGATGCCTGCCCGAGCTGATCGAGCACGGCCGCACCGGCCTGCTCACCACGGACGAGGACGAGCTGGGCGAGCTGATGCACGCGGTCGGCGGCCTGACCGAGTCGGAGTGCCGGGCCGAGGCGGCCCGCCGCTTCACCCCGGCCGTGATGGCAGCCGGCTACGCCCAGCTGTACGAGCGGATGCTCACACCCTGAGCGGTACGGGGGTCCCGTCGCACGGGACCCCCGTAGGCTGGGCAGCGATGACTTCACGCACGTACGAGCTGGACCGCGCGCACGTCTTCCACTCCTGGTCCGCGCAGGCCGAGATCGACCCGATGGTGATCACGGAGGCGTGGGGTTCCCGGGTCCGGGACGAGGCCGGTACGGAGTATCTGGACTTCTCCTCGCAACTGGTCTTCACGAACCTGGGCCACGGCCACCCGCGCGTCGTGGCCGCGATCCAGGAGCAGGCCGCGCGGCTGTGCACGATCGCGCCGCAGCACGCCACCGAGGCCCGGTCCGAGGCCGCGCGGCTGATCGCCGGCCTGGCGCCGGACGGGCTGAACAAGGTGTTCTTCACCAACGGCGGCGCGGACGCGAACGAGCACGCGATCCGGATGGCACGCCTGCACACCGGCCGCCCGAAGGTGCTCGCCGCCTACCGGTCGTACCACGGCGGCACGCAGACCGCGGTGAACGTGACCGGCGACCCGCGCCGCTGGCCCAGCGACACCGGTACGGCCGGCGTGGTGCACTTCTTCGGCCCGTTCCGGTACCGGTCGGAGTTCCACGCGGTGACCGAGGAGCAGGAGTGCGAGCGGGCGCTGGCGCACCTGCGGCGCACGATCGAGGCGGAGGGGCCGGCCACGATCGCCGCGATCATCCTGGAGACCATTCCGGGTACGGCCGGGATCATGCCGCCGCCGCCCGGTTACCTGCCCGGCGTGCGCGCGCTGTGCGACCGGTTCGGCATCGTGCTGATCCTGGACGAGGTGATGGCCGGGTTCGGCCGGGCCGGTGCCTGGTTCGCGCTGGACCGCTACGACGTGCGTCCCGACCTGATCACGTTCGCCAAGGGCGTCAACTCCGGCTACGTCCCGCTCGGCGGCGTGGTGATCAGCGACGCGATCGCGGGCACGTTCGCGCACACCGCGTACCCGGGCGGCCTGACCTACTCCGGGCATCCGCTGGCGACCGCGGCCGCGGTCGCCACCATCGAGGCGATGACCGGCGAGGGTACGGTCGCCAACGCCGACCGGCTCGGCCGTGACCTGCTCGGTCCCGGCCTGCGTGAGCTGGCCGGCAAGCACGCGGTCGTCGGTGACGTGCGCGGCGTGGGCGTCTTCTGGGCGGTGGAGCTGGTCGCCGGCCGGGACACGCGCGAACCGCTGCCGGCCGCGGCCACGGCCGAGGTGGTGGCCGCGTGCAAGCGGGCCGGGCTGCTGCCGTTCAGCACGGCGAACCGGCTGCACCTGGTACCCCCGTGCAATGTCGCCGACGAGGACGTGACCGCCGCGCTGGGCATGCTGGACGGCGCGCTCAGCCGCCGTTCCTGAGGCAGACCCACCGGACGAAAAAGGGGCGCCCCTCGGTGAGGGGCGCCCCGATCGGTGTGCTGCCGGTCAGTCGTCCTCGGACGACGGCGGCTTCGTCGTGGACGGCGACGGCGCCTGCTGTTGGCTGGACGCGGAGCCGGACTTGAACGCGATCGTCTCGCTCGGGTTCGGGAAGTCCTTCACCGGCTGGCCCTCCAGGCCGTCGCGCAGCAGCGTGGCGACCGAGCGGATCACCTCTTCCTGGATGGCCGAGCCGACCAGGTCGGCCGGGTTGTCCGGGTTCGCCGCGATCCCGGCGATCGCCAGCTGCGGCGTGACGCCGACGAACGACTCGGTGGAGTAGTTGTCCGAGCTGCCGGACTTGCCGGAGACCGGACGGCCGACCATGTCGTTCACCTCCGTGGACGTACCGCTGTTGCAGCTGCCGTAGGCCGGCGCCTGGCCGACCACGCAACGGCCGGCGTCGGCCGCGGCCCGGGCCACGTCCTTGTCCAGTGCCTGCGTGCACTCCGGCTGCGCCACCTTGGCCGCGGCGTCGCTGACCGTGCCGGTGGAATCGGTGATCGACACGACCGGGGTCGGCTTGCAGAACTTGCCGTCCGCGGCCAGCGTGGCGTACGCGTTGGCCATGTCCAGCGGCGTGGTCGCGGAGACGCCGAGCGTGAACGACCCCCAGCCGCTCGGGTCGGCCGCCAGGGCCGCGTCCTGCTGGTTGCGGAACTGGATGCCGAGCCGCTTGGCCATCTCCACGGCCTTGGTGACGCCGACCTCCTGCTGCAACTTGATGAAGTACGTGTTCGACGACTTGCCGAACCCGGTCCACATGTTCTGGTAGCCGTCCTGGTAGGTCTTGTCCGCGTTGCTCGGGCACCAGAACCCGCCGCACGCGGTCGCGCTGCCGTCCGGGTAGATCGTCTTGAACGGGCTCTTGGTGGTGTAGCCGGTGTCCAGCGAGAAGCCGTTCTCCAGCGCGGCCAGCATCACGAAGACCTTGAACGTGGAGCCGAACTGGTAACCGGCCGAGTCCTCACTGCCCGCGATGAACTGGTTGACCGTGTTCGGGTAGTTGCCGCCGCCCGGGTTCGGCTCGATGCTGAACCGCCGGTTGATCGCCAGCGCCTTCACCTTGCCGGTGCCCGGCTCGACCGCGGCCAGCGGCGCCGCGCGGGGGTTGTCCACCGGGTAGATGCGCACCGCCTCCGCGGCCGCCTTGTCCTGCAGCGCCGGGTCCATCGACGTGACGATCCGCAGGCCGCCCTTCTTCAGCAGCTCCTCGCGGTCCTCCGGGGTGGCGCCGAACTCCTCCTGCTGCTTCCACCAGGACAGGAAGTAGTCGCAGAAGAAGCCCCAGCTGTTGTGCGTGTTCGGGACCGCGGTGCAGTTGCTGGTGGCCGTGGTCGGCTTGAGGTTCAGCGGCTCCGCGATCGCCGCGTCCGCCTCCGCCTGCGTGATCGCGCCGGTGCCGACCATCGCGTTCAGCACGTAGTCGCGGCGTCCGACCGCTTGGTCCTCCTTGTTGTTCACCGGGTCGTACGCGTCCGGTGACTTCACCAGCCCGGCGATCATGGCGGCCTGGCCGAGCGTGAGCTTGTCCGGCGTGGTGGAGAAGTAGGCGCGGGCGGCCGCGGAGATGCCGTACGCCTTGTTGCCGAAATACGCGATGTTGAGGTAGCGGCGGAGGATCTCCTCCTTGTCCAGCTCGTCCTCGATGGTGACCGCGTACCGGATCTCCTGCAGCTTCCGGCCGGTGCTCAGCTCGGTCGCGGCCTGGCGCTCCTCGTCCGAGGCGGTCTGGTCGTTCTTCAGCACGTTGCGGACGTACTGCATGGTCAGCGTGGACGCGCCGGACACCTCACCGCCCTGCGTGTTCGACACGAACGCGCGCATCAGGCCCTTCACGTCCACGCCGCCGTGCTGGTAGAAGCGGGTGTCCTCGGCCGCGACGATCGCGTCCTTCATCACCGTGGCGATGTCGTCGATGCCGACGTCGGTGCGGTTCTCCTCCCAGAACTGGGTGATCTGGGTCTTGCCGTCGCTGGCGTAGATGTACGACGCCTGCGGGGTCGGTGGCGTCTGCAGGTCGCTGGGCAGGTCCTCGAACGAGTCACCGGCCAGCTTCGCCGCCATGCCGACGCCGGCGCTCACCGGCAGCGTGGCGCCCGCGATGACGCCGCCGACGATCACGCCGAGCAGCACCAGTGTGAGCACCTTGCGGCCGATGGTCGCTTTCGAGCGGTCGGTCGGTTCGGCCTTTTCGGTCCCCGGGACCAGCGGTGTCGCCGATTCCTGCATTACGCGAAGAACCCCTCGTCGATGGTGATGGGCACGCACCGTGCTATTCGAAATGCGCGCGGTTATCTTTTGCGGTCGTCGTGCGGCGATCAGGAGATCATGAACGCTCCATTGATACCTCGCCGGGCTGGGTGTTTCATCGGGCCCCCGATCAGGCAGAGTCCGTGACCGGGGAACCGGTTGCCATTTCCGCGCGCGAAAATGGATAGGTAGATCACACCGTCCCGTTACGCCGCGCACATACGGCATTCAGGAAAGGCGCGGTGAAACGCGCCGACCGGTTCGCCGCGGACGCGGCCGCGCGGCCCCCGGGCGGCGAATCCGGGGTTCAGCTCCGCAGGGTCTCGCCGGGTAGCACGCCGTAGGCGGCGCGGTAGTCGGCGGCGAAACGGCCGGTGTTGCCGAAGCCCCACCGCACCGCGATCGCCCGCACGGTGGCGCCGCGGGCCGGATCGGCGCGTTGCAGGTCCCGCCGGGCCAGGTCCAGCCGCACCCGGCGCAGATACTCCAGCGGTGTCATGTCCAGGTGCCGGCGGAAGCCGTACTGCAGCGCGCGGGCGCTGATGCCGGCCGCCGCCGCGATCTCGCTCAGCTGTATCGGCAGGTGGGCGTTGGCGT
Source organism: Catenuloplanes indicus (assembly GCF_030813715.1). Classification (NCBI taxonomy): domain Bacteria; kingdom Bacillati; phylum Actinomycetota; class Actinomycetes; order Micromonosporales; family Micromonosporaceae; genus Catenuloplanes; species Catenuloplanes indicus. The sequence goes on along the minus strand of NZ_JAUSUZ010000001.1, from coordinate 2,085,069 downwards.
CGATGTGGGCGACGGCACGCCGGATCGCGGCCGGTGCGACGTCACCGGGGCCCGGTGTGCGGTGCTGGTCCAGCGTCGTGTTCGGGAAGACGTGCAGCGCGGCGGTCGCGACGGTGCGGGCCAGATCCTCGGCCAGCAGCGGCGAACTCAGCGGTGACGCCGGATGATCCATCAGCGCGCCGGCGGCGGACGCGATCAGGGAGTGCCAGTAGCGGCGCATGGGCGCCGAGACCGGGGTGACGCCGTGGAAGCGCACCGCCGCCGCGGGCACCCCGGCCGTGTCCTCGGCGGCCCGCTGGATCCGGTCGGCCGGCAGCCGCAGCGTGGTCACGTCGAAGCCGCGCATGCTGAACTCGATCGGGACCCGCAGCGGGTAGAACGAGACGTCCCCGCGGGTGGCGACGGTGCCGCCGGCCCGGCTGCCGATCTGCACGCTGCCCGCGTGCACGACGAAGAACACGTAGTCCTGGAAACCCTCGGCGCTGGTGCCGGCGTAGTCGATTGAGGTGCGCACCCGGTCCGCGCCGAGCGCCGGGACGTCGTGGGTCAGCGCGGAGAACCGGGCGCCGTCGCGGATCGGTGCGAACCGTGATCGATTGTCCGCGTAGGTCCGCCGGATGAACTCGATGATCTCGCCGTCGTCGTTGGACGAGAACGACGACCGGCGGACGGGCTCAGGCATGTCTCCTCCCGACAGCGACAGCCTTCGTCACGGTACCCGCGGTCGGCGGGCAGTCGCAGAGCGTCACTCGTCCGGGATCGACCGATCAGCGGCCGTACCGGTCGGTGACCGCCGCCGGGGTCTCCACGATCCGGCCCGCCGCGAGATTGCGGGCCAGCCGCAGGTACTCCGCGTGCGTCCAGGCCAGCGGCGTCGCGGAGAACGTCGGCGTGCCGGGCGCGAAGCCGGGTCGCCCGGCCGGGGGAGTGCGGTCCCAGACCTGCTCGGGCAACATGCCGCCGGGCCCGGTCGCGCGGGCCATCGCGTCCAGCCGGGTGCGCGCCGACCGGAGATCACCCGCCGCGATCTCGTACTCGCCGCGTTCGCCGCTGAGCAGCGGCCAGGCCCGGCCCCGGGAGACGCGCGAGCCCGGCGGCTCGTCGTACTCCCACTGGCTGCCGTCGAGTTGCTCGCCGAACCCGTCGAACGACGCGCGGTGCCAGAAGAACCCGCGCGGGGTGGCCACGCCGAGCTGCGCGTCGACGACCGCGAGGCTGTTGCGCACGTCCGCGTCCGACGGTGGCAGCACGCCGAGCCGGACCAGCTCGATGAAGCTCGGGTCGACCACGGTGCGCTGGTCCACGCCGGCCGGCCCGCCGTCGCCGATGTCGTACGCCGTACCCGCGTCCGGGTTGCCGTCCTTCGTCAGGCGCAGGAAGTACGGCTCGTCCGAGTACGGGCCGGTCGTGGTCACGGTCCACGCCTTGACCCGGGCACGCCAGTCGTCGGCGACGGACAGATAGCGCCCGGCCGCGGCGGCATCGCCGTGGCCCTGTGCGACCGAGGCCGCGCACACCAGCCCGGCGATCGCGGTGGCGATCGTGTTGGGGGAGTAGCCGGACTGGTTCTCCCAGCGTTCCTGCGGCGTGAACGGCGCACCGGGGTAGCCGGCCAGGAAGTCCGCCGCGCGTCTGACCGCCGGCCAGGTGTCCGCGCGGCCGAGCTGGTAGGCCAGCACGATCGGCAGCGCCACCTCGTCCAGTTGCAGCCCGCCCCACACCGGGGTGCCGTCGACCTGCGAGTTCTGTGGGAACGAGCCGTCCGGCCTCTGCTGCACGCCGAACAGGAAGTCGAGCGCGCGGTTCGCGCCGGCGCGGTCCCCGGCCGCGAGCAAGCCGGTGGCGATCTGATAGAGATCACGGGACCAGACCAGATGGTACGGACCGGAGGGATCGTCCGTGCCGAACGCCCACGGCGAGGCCGGCGCGGCCACGTACGCGCCGGGGTGGGTCTTGTCCTCCAGCGCCGCCAGGACCATCGCGGACGTCTCCCACAGCTGCCGCGAAGCGACCCGTGGCGGCGCGCTCAACCCCTTCAGGTAACCCTGCCAGCCGTACGCGTACGCGCGTGCGACCCGGTCGAAACCGGTGCGCAGCGACGTTCTCGCGGTGTCCAGCGCCTCCTTCTCGGTGCCGCCGAAGCCGAGCGCGAGCGTGCTGCGCCCGGTGCGCAATGCCGCGGTCTGCACCAGGTAACCGGCCTCGGCCGACGGGTGACGCCAGTCCATCCGCCCGTCGCGCAGGTCGGCCGGCCCGTCGCTGACCCCGGCGAACCCGCTGGACGTGGCCGTGAACGCACCGGCCAGCGCGCTGGACACGTCCCCGTCCGTGGCGGTCAGCGCGCCGTCGACGGTCCGGCCCGCGTCGCCGCCCCGGGAGTTGCCCAGCGCCGGGTCGTAGATCGCGAACAGCTCGTGGCCGCGCGGCGCCGCGAAGTCCAGGTCGACCAGCACGGACGACCTGGCGGGGTCGGTGGTGTAGTCGGCGGTCAGCCGCCACCCGCGGCCGTCGAGGACCTGCCGGAAGCGCAGCCCGTCGCGCTGCTCCGTGCGTACCGAGGTGGCCTCGGCCAGGCCGCCGCGCGCGGTCACCGCGAACGTCAGCGACCGGGCACTCGGCCCGCCGATCGTCGGATAGAAGATCTCGCCGAGCCCGCCCTCGCGCTGCACGGTCGCCCAGACCAGGCTCTGCGGCGTGCGCGAGGTCAGCAGGCCCGACTTGTCCGCCGGAAGATACTGCTGGTCGACGCCGGGCGCGCCGGGCGCCGGGCCCACCGGCACCAGTCCGATCGTGGTCATCAACAGCACGGGCAGCACCGGTGTCATATCGACGGTCTACCCCGCCCTGCCCTTGATCGCACCCGCTGGGCGGCCCGGCTGACGCGTCTCAGACGGCGATGACCGTCTTCCCGATCGTCCGGCCGCTCTCGGCCAGCTCGTGCGCCGCTCGCATGGTCTCCACCCGCAGGCCGTCGAGCACCGTCGTGACGATCGGGCGCAGCCGGCCCGCCGCTGCGTCCGCCGCCAGCTCGGCGAGGACGGCGCCCTGGGCGGCGGCGTCACCGCCGGCCGTGATCCGGCTGAAGACGGTCTCGGTGTGCAGCGACACGGACCTGTCGATGAGCGGCCCGAGATCGACGGGGCCGTTCAGGTCGACGGCCGCGAGGTGACCGAACGGCCGCAGCGCCGCCGCGATCCAGCCGAGGTTGTGGGCCGTCCCGGCCGTGGACAGCACCAGGTCGACCCGATCGAGGCCGGCGTCGCGCAGCTGGGCGGGTACGTCCCCGGTGTGGTCGACGACCAGGTCCGCACCCGCCGCCGTGCACCACTCGCGGGACTCGGGACGCGACGCCGTGCTCACCACCACGGCCGAGGTCCGGGTCTTCAGCAGTTGCGCCGCCATCGTCCCCACGCCGCCCGCGCCGCCGACGATCAGCACCCGGTCGATGCCGGCCGCCAGGCCGTCCCGATCGCGGAACACCGCCTCCCAGGCGGTGAGGCCGCCGATGGGCAGGGAGGCCGCGTCGACGAAGGACAGCCGGTCCGGGATCCGCGCCACCACGCGGTGGTCGACCGCGACCCGCTCGGCCCAGGCGCCGTCCCGCGACCAGTCGCCGGTGCCCAGCACGCGATCACCGGCCGCGAAACCGGGTGCCCGCGGCCCGGCCGCCTTCACCACGCCGGCGAACTCGAAACCGAGGATGACGCGCCCGCCCGGTGCGGCGCTGCGCGTCCGCCGGATCGCCGCCTCACCCGGGTTGATGCCCACGGCGCGGACCGACACGAGCAGGTCCGTGTCGCGCATCCGTGGCTCCGCGGTGTCGACGAGCTCGATCGCGAACGCGTCCAGCGAGTGGGCCTTCTCATAGGCGAGGGCTTTCACGTACGTCTCCGTTCCCGGTGCTTCCGCACAATTTTGATGTCATGCAACATCAAAAAATGATGATGACCGACATCGTAAACTGTCAAGCGAGGAGCACTTTGATGTCGGATATCATCGTCGGCGGAGGAGGTGCCCGAGGTGCCACGCATCACCCAGGAGCAGAAGAAGCGCAACCGAGAGAAGATCGTGCAGGCCGCGGGCGAGGGGTTCCGGCTGCGCGGCGTCGGCGGCATCGGCATCGAGGAGCTGATGAAGGCCGCCGGGATGACACACGGCGGGTTCTACAACCACTTCTCCTCGAAGGAGGACCTCGCCCTCGAGGTCTACCGCCAGGGGTTCGCCGACTCACTCGCCGCGCTGGCCGCCATCCGCGAGGCGCACCCCCGTTCCGCCCGGGCGGCCCTGCACGACATGGTCGACGGCTACCTGACGGCCGAGCACCGCGACCACCCGGAGACCGGCTGCCCCTCGGCCGCGCTGGCCGCCGACGCCGGACGCCACGGTGCCGCCGCACAGGCCGAGTACCGGCACGGGCTCGAGGGATACCTCGGCGCCATCACCGAGATGGTCCAGGACCGCGCGCGCCAGTCCGGCACCCGGACGACCCCGGCGGAGGCCCGCGAGCAGGCGGTGGCGCTGTTCTCCCAGATGGTCGGCGCGATGGTGATCGCCCGCGCCGTCGCCGGGGCCGACCCCGGCCTCGCCGACGAGGTGCTGACCGCCGGCCGCAGGCGGCTCAAGCGCCTCTAAACTGCCGTCGTGCTGCATATTCGGGTTATCTCGCCGGAGTCGATGACCGCGAAGGTCGAGCAGATGCTGCTGGCCGACCAGGCGGTCACGCACCTGACCGTGGTCGCGGGCGCGGCCCGGTCGCCGCGCGGTGACCTGATCGAGTTCGACGTGGTGCGGGAGGGCGCCAGCGGTGTGCTGGACGCGCTGCGCGGGCTCGGCGTCGACGAGCGTGGCGCCATCTCGGTGGAGAGCGTCGATCTGGCGATCTCCGGTGCGGCGGAGCGCGCGGCCGACCGTACCCCCGGTCTGGGCGTCGACGCGGTCGTCTGGCACGAGATCGAGCACAAGACCGGCGAGGAGACCGCGCTGTCCGCGTCGTTCCTCGCGTTCATGTCGGTGGCCTGCGTGATCGCGGGCATCGGCGTACTGCTCGACCAGCCGATCCTGATCGTCGGTTCGATGGTCGTCGGCCCGGAGTTCGGGCCGCTGGCCGCGCTGTGCGTCGGGCTGGTCCAGCGGCGCGGTGACCTGCTGCGCCGGTCCGTGCTCGCGCTGGTGATCGGCTTCCCGGTGGGGATGGCGGTGACCGTGCTGGCCACCTGGCTGCTGACCGCGTTCGGCCTGTTCGACGCGTCGATGCTGGTGGCCGAGCGGCCGCTGACCGACTTCATCTGGCGGCCGGACGCGCTGTCCTGGGTGGTCGGGTTCCTCGCCGGTGTCGCCGGGATACTGTCGCTGACCTCGTCCAAGGCCGGCACGCTGGTCGGCGTGCTGATCTCGGTCACCACGGTCCCGGCCGCGGCCAACGCGGCGGTGGCGATCGCCTACGGCGTCGGCAATGAGGCCTGGGGCTCCGCGCTCCAGCTGGTGATCAACCTGGTGGCGATCGTGCTCGCCGGCGTGCTGACGCTGCTGGTCCAGCAGGTCGCCTGGAAGGTCGCGGCCCGCCGCTCGTGACCTGCGACGCTGTGCCGGGCGGCCGGGCACGGTAGGTTCGAACCCAGGTGTGCCGGGAAGACTGGTCGGCGAGTCCCAGCCGCAGTCTGCCCAGAGGAGTCCCGTGTCCGGTGCCCCGACCCGCCCCGCCCGCCACCTGTTCGGCCGCGGCAGCTGGCCCGAGGTCAGCCGGATCGCGGACATCCTGCGCGCGGAGACCGTCGGCGGCATACTCCTGCTGGCCGCCGCCGTCGCGGCACTGATCTGGGCGAACTCGCCGTGGTCCGCCGCGTACCAGCAGCTGGGCGCGTTCCGGGTCGGCCCGCATGCGCTGCACCTGGACCTGACACTGGCGCAGTGGGCCGCGGACGGGCTGCTGGCCGTCTTCTTCTTCGTCGCCGGGCTGGAGCTCAAGCGCGAGTTCGTCGCCGGTGACCTGCGGGACCCACGGCGGGCGGTGATGCCGATCGCGGCCGCGGCCGGTGGCATGGCCGTACCGGCGCTGATCTACACCACGGTCAACGCGACCTCGGCGCAGGGCGCGCTGTCCGGCTGGGCGGTGCCGACCGCGACCGACATCGCGTTCGCGCTCGCCGTGCTCGGCGTGATCTCCACCCACCTGCCGTCCGCGCTGCGTACGTTCCTGCTCACGCTCGCGGTCGTCGACGACCTGCTGGCCATCGTGATCATCGCGGTGTTCTACACCGGCTCGCTGGCCGTGCTGCCGCTGCTGGCCGCGCTGGTCCCGCTCGGCCTGTTCGCGTTCCTGGTGCAGAAACGGGTCCGCTCATGGTGGCTGTTGCTGCCGCTGGCCGCGCTCACCTGGGGCCTGGTGCACGCATCCGGCATCCACGCCACCGTCGCCGGCGTCCTGCTCGGCTTCATGGTCCCGGTCGTGCGGAGATCCGAGGGCCCGGGACCGGGCCTGGCCGAGCACTTCGAGCACCGGTGGCGGCCGCTGTCCGCCGGCGTGGCCGTACCGGTCTTCGCGTTCTTCGCCGCCGGTGTCTCCGTCGCCGGTGCCGGCGGGCTCGGTGCCACGCTGCGCGACCCGGTCACCATCGGCATCATCCTCGGCCTGGTCGCCGGTAAGTGCCTCGGCGTGCTCGGCACGACGTGGCTGGTGCAGCGCTTCACCCGCGCCTCACTCGGCGACGAGATCGGCTGGTGGGACGTGCTCGGCCTGTCCCTGCTGGCCGGCATCGGCTTCACCGTGTCGCTGCTGATCGGCGAGCTGGCCTTCGGCGTCGGCAGCGAGAAGGACGACCACGCCCGGATCGGCATTCTCACCGGGTCGCTGATCTCCGCACTACTGGCCACCGTGGTCCTGCGCCTGCGCAACCGTCACTACAAACGCCTCGCCATCGCGGAGACCCGCGACGCGGACGCGGACGGCATCCCGGACGTCTACCAGAGATAGCGACGCGCTTTCGCACCCCGGCCCTTCCGCTTCCGGCGTGGGCACGTCCCCGGTGCTTCCGCGGGCACCGGGGCCCATGCCACTCCGGCCGCTCATACGTGCGGAAGGCCGGCGTCCGGGCACGCCGCGCCCGGGACATCACGACAGGTGCATCGGCGCCTCGGTGCCGCCGGAGCCGGCGTCGCCACCAGGCGATGACGCGGCGTGCCCACGACGGGGCGTGGGCACGCCGGGTGGTCAGCCGTGCAGGCGGATCCGGACCTCGGTGCGGGTGTAGGTGACCGTGGCGCGGCGGCCGCCGGTGGCGACGACCCTGGCGAAGCGGCCACGCACCCGCCGCGCCCGCAGCACGGTGGCCTCGCCGCCGCGGCCGTCCACGGTCAGCGTGCCGGCCAGTACCGCCTCGTCCTCCACCGTGACGGCCGCGCCGCGCGCCGGGGCCGTGACCGCGAGCGCACCGGCCCGCTGGTCGTAGCGGCCGCGTACCCGCAGCGCGCCCGGCACCCGCAGTTCGCCGCCGGTCACCTCGACGTCGCCGCGGCCGAGCGCGTCGACCGTGCCCGCGACCAGCGTGCCCGCGCGCAGCCGGGTGCCGCCGCGGTAGTCGTTGCCGCCGGTCAGCGTGAGTGTGCCGGAGCCGGACTTGACCAGGCCGCCGCGGCCGCCGATGTCGTTGCGCCAGGTGTCCGCGGCCGCGAAACCGCCGGCCGCCGCGTCCATGACCACCTGCACGGTACGGTCGAACGCGCCGTAGCCGTCCGCGGCGGCGAACAGGTTGAGCCGTCCCCAGAACTCCGGGCCGTCCAGCAGTGGGTGACCGGACTCCAGCGCCGTGGTGCGCAGGACCTCACGGCGCTGTTCCGCGGTCAGGTACGGCAGGCGCGTCTCCAACAGCACCTCCGCCCCGGCCGGGACCATCATCGGCACGCCGCGCGCGCCGGTCCGCGGCAGGTCGTAGGTCAGCTTCGGCAGTGCCAGCCGGGCGTTCGCGGCCCGGTCGCGGTAGTCGTCGCCGGTGCCGTTGTGCGCGAACGCGAACAGGTCGCCGCCGGCCCGCGCGGTCAGGTAGGTCCGAGCCTGCTCCCGGGCCTGCGCCTTGAGCTGCGCGTTAGCCGGGTCGTTGAGGATCGCGGCGGCGAGCGCGGTGGCCAGGATCCGGCCGCCGATCACGTCGATCGGGGAGTGCATGCCGGAGACGATGCGAGTGTCGCTGAGGTCCAGCGCCGCGGTGATGAGTTCCTGGAAGCGTTCCGGGATCGCGTACGCGTAGGCGAGCGCGGCCAGGTGGAACGCGTTGGTGTGCCCGCTGGGCAGGCCGCCGTCCTCGGCCGGGGTGGTGCTGCGCTGGCGGAGCAGCTGCGCCGCGACCGTGACCGGCGAGTCGTACACCGGGTAGCCGAGCGCGTCGACCGTGCCGGTGTCGACGACCCGGTTGGACTCGGTCATCCGCCATGGCCGCGGGTACTGGTAGGCGGTCTTGGCCGGGTTGCCGGAGGAGAACGGGCCGCGCAGTGTGTTGACCAGCGTGACGACCGCGCCGAGCGCGGACGTGACGGAGCCCGCGCCGAGCGCCGCACCGGCGGGGGCACCGGCCGGGACCGCGTCGTCGATCTTGGTGGGCGGCGTGCCGTCCGGCGCGGTGGTGATGCCGGTGACCGCGAGCGCGCCCTCCCGGTAGAGCGCGGTGAGCGGGCCGAGCCCGGCGGCCGCGGCGTAGCTCTGGTGCTGCCGGTCCTGGATGAACGCGCGGGCGGCCTGCTGCGGCGTGCGGGCCCGGGTGACCTTCGCGACGTGGCGGATGTTGGCGCGCAGTACCGCGTGGTCGAGGACCGTGCCGGTGTTCCACTCCGCGCCGGTGCGCCACAGCCGCCGCATGCCGGAGAGGATGCGTACCGCGGCGTTGCCGGCCACGGTCAGGTCGGTGCTGACGTTGGTCTTGTAGGTCGCCACGAACGACTCGACGCCGGGCAGTGTGGCCGCGGCCGACGCGGGTGAGCCGGTGAGCAGTCCGGCCGCGGTCGGGGCGGCGAGGCCGGCGGCGGTGGCGCGCAGCAGCGTGCGGCGGCTGACGATCATGAATTGACTCCAGCTGGCGGGCGATCGAGGTCGCGGCCATGCTGACGGCACCGTACGTACACCGGGCGAATTTGATCTTGTCGGTGCGTGAAATCGTCACAGCTCGTCGGTCGTGATCAGGCCGTCCTGGAGCGCGCGGGCGACGAGCGCGGCCTTGGTCGGCGCCTCCCGGCCGACGTTGGCGTACTTCACCCGGACCCGCTCCAGGCCGGAGTTGACCCGGTGGACGGTGATGTCCAGGCGGCGCGCGACCATCTCCTTGGACTCGGAGTGGAACCACTCGATCAGGATCTGGTGCTCGCGCGGGGACAGCCGCGGCCGGTGCGGCCGGTCGTCCGTGCCGAACGCACCGGACAGCGTCGGCGGCGTGTACGGCGTGTTGCGCGCGGCCGCGACGATCGCCGCGACCAGGTGCTCCTCGCCCTCAGCCTTGGTCAGGTAGGTGAACGCGCCGATGTCCAGCGCGGTCAGCGCGGTCTCCCGGTCCGCGCGCATGCTGTAGACCACGACCTGCCGTCCCGCGTCGACCAGGCGTTTCAGGTCGCCGTAGGCCGGGCCGGACGGGTCGAGCTGCAGATCGAGGACGACGACGCCGGCGCGGTCGCCCGGCGGCAGCCACGCGGCGGCCACGGTCGGCCCGGCCGCGACCACCTCGATCGGCGTCTCGGCCGTCGCGCACCAGGACCGCACCCCGGCGATGACGACCGGGTGATCGTCCACCACGACCGCAGTGATCATCGTTCTCCCTGCCAGGACGCCTGTATCCACAGTCGATCACCGTCGGCCAGCACGGACCGCCGGACGCCGTCGCCGTCCGCGGCCGGTGGCGGTGGCGCGCAGGCCGCGACCACGCTGACGGTGACGGTGTCGCCGGTGCTGGTGACGGTGAGCCGGGCCCGGCCGGTCGCGGTGGCGAGCGCGGCGATGGCCGGTGCCGCCAGCCGGCGGCGTACCCCGGGCGGCAGGTCCGGGCGGGTGCCGTGCGCCGCGAACGTCACCGCGACGCCGTCGCGCTCGGCCTGCTCGACGGCCGCGCGCAGCTCGTGGGCGAGCGCGTCCGGGTGGGCGTCGTCAGAGGCGATCAGCCGCCGCATCCGGGCCGCCTCGGCCGCGCAGGCCCGCCGCACATCCGGGTCGCCGGGGTCCAGCTCCGCAGAGGCCAGACCCGCCAGCAACGGTACGGCCGTGGCCGCCAGCGCGGCGATCCGGCCGGTGCGGTCGGCGTGCAGGTGCCGGGCGACCGCCTCGGACGTACGCACCCGTTCGGCCGCGCGCACCGCCCGCGCGGTGCTGCCCGCCATGCCGCGCAGCACCGCCGCGATCATCGCGATCGCCAGCTGGTAGGACAGCACGGCCCAGGTGGCGCTGATCGCACCGGCGACGCTCAGCGCGGCCTCCCCGGCCAGCGCGGCCTGCCCGAACGTCATCAGGTACTGCGCGGCCAACACGGCGATCAGCACGCCGACGCGCCCGCCCATCAGCAGCAGCACGATCGGCCAGCCCGCGTCACCCTCGGACCAGTGCGCGGCGCCGAGCCGGAACTCCGGGCGCACCGTCGCGGTGGCCAGCGCGGACAGCGCGAACACCAGCGCCACCAGCGCCCACCGCCACCGGCCGGGTGGCCGGTCCCGCCAGGTCGCGACCGCCACCACGAGCGTCACCGCGACCAGCCCGGACCAGGCCAGCAGCTGTGGCCAGAGCGCGGTGTACGCGGCGCCGGCGGCCAGCAGCCGGGGCAGGTCGAGCAGCGTCAGGACGGCCAGCGTGATGCTGATCGCGGCCCAGCGCAGGCCCCGCTGGAACGACGCGGTGATCACCTCCCGGTCGCCGCGGTCGTCCTCGGCCGGACGTGGGCAGGTCAGCGTGACCGTGGTGCCGTGGCCGGGGCGGCTGTCGATCCGGGCGCGGCCGCCGGTGCGTGTCATCCGCTCGATCAGCGACCGGGTCAGCCCGTAGCGGTCCGCGTCGATCCGAGCCGGGTCGAAGCCGCGGCCGGTGTCCACGATCTCGGCCGTGACCAGCGCGCCGTCGTCACGTATCCGGATCTCGGCGGTGTCCGTGCCCGCGTGCCGGGCCACGTTGGTCAGCGCCTCGCGCACGCCGCGGCTGAGCGAGACCGCGTCCGCGGCCGGCAGCGTCACCGCGGCCGGCACGCTCCACCGGACCCGCAGCGCCGTGTGCCGGACCGTCTCGCGCAGCAGCGGGATCAGGTCGGCCTCGCCGTGCGCGCCGCTGGACCGGTGCAGCTCGGCCAGGTCCCGCCGGGCCTGCGCGGACAGCCACGGCTCCGGGCGGGCGACCACACCCTCGCCGACCATCAGCAGCGTGGCCGCCGCGGTGTCGTGCAGTGCCGCCAGGTACTCCCGCTCGCCGGACCGGCGCGCGGCCGCGATCTCCGCGGCCCGGCGCAGGCCGGCGGTCCGGGCGATGATCCGGTCCGAGGTACGGGCGCTGCGCCGGACGAACCGGTACAGGCCGAAGGAGAGCGCGGCCTCGGCCGCGGTCCACGGCCCGAGCGTGGGATCGGCGAGCCAGCCGCCCGGATCGGCGAGCGTCGCACCGGCGTAGTAGACCGTGATGATCACCGCGGTCGCCACGGCCAGCGCCCGGCCGCCGATCTGCCACGGGTAGGTGACCACGACCATGTTCAGCGCGATCAGCACCCAGGTGGCGCCACCGCGCGGATCCGGGGTGACGGTCCAGGACATGCTCAGGCAGATGCCGCAGACCGCCGCCACGTCCGCGACCGGCAGCCATTGACGCGCACGTGCGCCGCCGCGCACCATGACGAGGGCGTAGAGCAGGCTCCACACGTTGAACGCGGTCACCATGACGGCCGCCACCGCCCGGTCGGGCATCGCGGCGAGCGCCAGACTGACCGAACTGGACAGTCCGATCACGACGATCCGCAACCCGAGCGCGTATGTCACCCCTTGGTCGAGAAGCCTCTGCTCCACCGCGCCCGGCACGCGCACATCGTATCCCCGTCGATGGCGATGGTGGTCGAACGACCATCACCGCGTACTCCCCATGGTCAATACGCTCGCAGCAGAGCCGAAAGGGGCGTCATGTCGTACCCGCAGTACGGGCCGGAGGGTCAGCCGTATCCCGCGCCGGCCGGTCCCGCCTATTCCACGCCGCCACCGGCACGCCAGCAGTTGCCGGTCACCACGCTGGTGCTCGGCGTGGTCTGCCTGCTGCTGCTCGTGCTCGCCGGGATCGGGCTCGGCCTGTATGTCAACGAGCGCCGCCGGCACAACGCGACCGAGGCGCTGCTGCGCGACCGGGACACCACGATCACCGAGACCGAGAGCCGCGCCGACGACCTCGACGCGCGGCTGAACAACACCGAGGACCAGCTCTCCGAGATCACCGGTGAACGCGACGCGCTGCTGCCGTGCATGCGGCGCGCGCAGGAGATCTTCGACGCGCTGCGCCGGGATGACGACGACGATCTCGGTACCGCGCTGGAGATGGGCATCACCGCCTGTGCCGAGGCCGAGGAGGCCGTCGACTCGTGACCGGACCGGGAGGCCCTGTGATGAGCATCGATCCGCTGCCCTGCGTGCCGGACGGTGACCCGGACAGCGCGGTCGCGCTCGTCCGGGCCGGCGGCGCGGCCGGCCGGGTGGTTCTGCACCTGTCCACGGACCTGCGCGACCGGCTCACCGCCGGGGCGGCCGACGGCCTGGCCGCCCGCCTTCAGCAGGCTCCGCCCGGCCGGGACCGGACGCGCTGACGGCGCTGACGCTCGCGGGCAGTCCCGCCCGGCCGCGCCGGTGCGGGGTGCGGCCGGCCGGTGCACGGCTCAGGCCGCGTCCGGGACCAGCACGACCTTGCCGGCCACCGTGCGCGACTCCGCGAGCGCGAGCGCGGCCGGTGCCTCGGAGAGCGGGAAACGCGCCGCGATCTGCGGGGTGAGCACGCCGTCGGCGAGCAGGCGCAGCACCGCGGTGAGGTCCTCGCGCATCCGGGCCCGGTACGCGGAGATGTTCCGGTGCCCGGCCCACAGGTTGTAGAAGTGTGCGCCGCGGCCGTTCGGGGCGTAGTTCCACAGCGCGAGCCGGCCGAACAGCTTCAGCACCGGCAGCTGCGAGTTGCCCGCCTCGTCCTTGGTGGCCGCGGTACCGTACGAGACCAGCGTCCCGCCGTGCCGCAGCAGCTGCCAGGAGCGCTCCAGACCGGGGCCGCCGACGTGGTCGAACACCGCGTCCACGCCGTCCGGTGCGGCCTCGCGGATCCGGTCGTACATCGCCGGGTCGCGGTAGTCGACCGGCGTGACGCCGAGCGCACGGAGCATGTCGTGGTGGCGCGGCGACGCGGTGCCGATCACGGTGATGCCGGCGTGCCGGGCCAGCTGCACCAGCGTGGTGCCGACACCGCCGTTGGCGCCCAGGACCACGATCGTGCCGCCGCGCCGGACCTTGGCCGTACGGTGCAGCATCTGCCAGGCGGTGAGGCCGTTGACCACCACGGTCTCGGCCGCGGCCGGATCCACCCCGTCCGGGATGCCGACCAGGTCTCCGGCGTGCAGCTCCAGGTGGCTGGCCCAGGAGCCGATCTTGGTGATCGCGGCGAACCGGTGGCCGATCATCGCGGGGTCCACGCCGGCGCCGACCGCGATCACGGTGCCGACCACGTCGTAGCCGGGGACGAACGGGAACGCGGGCTGGTCGTAGTACTTGCCGCGGCGCATCTGCTGCTCGGCGAAGCTGACGCCGGTCGCGTCCATCCGCAGCAGCGCGTGCCCGGCGGCCGGTTCCGGCATCGGCCGGGTGCGGACCTGCAGCCCGTCCGGCTCGACCGGGCCGGGCATGACGATCTCGGTGACGGTGTGCGTGGCGTTCATGAGTGCCTCCATGCCGATATGCTTACACACGTAAGCTAACGCATGCAAGGTAACGGCCGTAAGTTAGGCTGGGCACATGACCGACACCGAGGCCCCCGCCCGCTCCCGTAACCGCCGCGGCCAGGGCGGACTGCTGCGCGACGAGATCGTCAAAGCGGCCGTGGACCTGCTCGACGAGACCGGCGACGAACGCGCGCTCACGCTCCGCTCGATCGCCCGCCGCGCCGGCATCGCGGCACCGTCGATCTATCCGCACTTTCCGGACCAGCCGGCCATCATGCTGGCCGTGGTCCGCAGCGCGTTCGCCGAGCTGGACGCGGCACTGCGCGCGGCAGCGCCGGCCGCCGGAGACCCGCGCGGCCGCCTGCGCGCGATCTGCGCCGCCTATCTGCACTTCGCGCGCACCCACCCGCAGCGCTACCGCACGATGTTCGGCGGCCTCTGGGTCCCGGCGCTCGGCGAGTCCTCGGTCACCGAGAAGGACCTGGCCACGCTCGGCGCGGACAGCCTGGCCCTGATCGCCGGTGCGCTCGCCGACTGCGCCGCCGCCGGTCTCTCCACCGGCACCGATCCCGCGGCCGACGCGATCGCGCTCTGGCTCGGCCTGCACGGCCTCGCCCACCAGCGCGCCGTCACCGCCGCCTTCCCCTGGCCCGCCGACATCGAGGACCGCCTCATCGCGGCCCTCGCCCACCTGCGCGAGCACTGACCACCCCGCTTCGCGGGAGCACGGTCCTTTCCCGCTTCCGGCGTGGTTGCGCCGGGCGTGCTCCCGCGGGCGCCGGTCCAATGCCGCTCAGCTTGTTTTGATCTTGATGCGGACCTGGTGAGCCGCGAGTCCCTCGCCGGCGCAGATGCCGTCTCGTGCGGTGCGGCGGGCGGGGAGCGGACGCGGTGGGGTGCTTTGTGAACCCCAGGTCAGGACCGTGATCAACTTAAGCTGAGTGGCATGGGGTACCGGTCGTCGCTGGCGCTCCTGCCTGCCGGTCCCGCCTCGACACCGGCAGTGCACACCCGCACCGCCCGCGATCCACGTGCTTCGCACGCGACCGGTCCCGGGCCGACGCCGGCGGTGCAGGCCGTGCGCTTCGCTCGCCGCCGCAGGCGGGTCACATGCCCGGGATCATCTTCCATCCGTGTGGATCGAAGACCGAGGTGTGGGGGTGGCCGCTTCGCGGCGTGCCGACGCTGCTCACCCGGCACACGCTGGATCGAGGCAGCCGGCAGCGGCGTGCAGATCTCGCACCGCACCACCGAGCCGGTGGCCGCCGCACCCCATGCCCGAAATATCGCGATATCGGGGGGTGAGGCGTCCGGCGGTTCTCCGCCGCCCCGGCGCGAAGGCGACGCCGCCAGCGCTGAGTGATCAATCAGTGGTGCGAAAAGGAGATCAAATATCGAAGTTGATCGCCATTTTGTACCACTGATTGATCACTCAGCCGGGCGGGTGGGATTCCCGCGGACACGGACGCTCGGCGGCGGCGCGAGATATGGCGATATTTCGGACGCGGGCTTCGCACGCGCTCCGAGGCAGCCACTGCGCCGCGCCGCGCAGCGCGGCCCGACGCTGCGCTTCGCGCGTTCGTGTGGTGCCCGGCGCTCCCGCGCCGGACCGGGTCGCGCCTCCGGGCCGGGCCGTACCTCCGTGCCGAATCGGCACTCCGGCCGGATCGGGTATCCGGGCCGCGCCTCCGGGCCGGGCTGCGCCTCCGGGCCGGGCTGCGCCTCCGGGCCGGGCTGCGCCTCCGGGCCGGGCTGCGCCTCCGGGCCGGGCTGCGCCTCCGGGCCGGGCTGCGCCTCCGGGCCGGGCTGCGCCTCCGGGCCGGGCTGCGCCTCCGGGCCGGGCCGCGCCTCCGGGCCGGGCCGCGCCTCCGGGCCGGGTCGGGTCTCCGCGCGGGCCGAGTCTCCGCGCGGGCCGAGTCTCCGGAGCGGGGCGTGCTGTGCGCCGTAGGGGGTGGGGCCTTGCGCGGTTGCGAGGCATTTCGGCTGGTTGTCAGGAAGTGAGCGGATGCAAGGCAAATGTGGGTGTTTGGGTAGGGCGGGTGGTCAGGTAAGCAGCGCAAAGCGATGACGGTGGAGGGCTTGCGCCCACAGGCTGGCAGGGAGGAGTGCCGGCGCCGCATGCCACCCGGCCTATTTTGATCTTGAAGCGGACCCGGTTGGGCCGCGAGTCCCTGGCCGGTGCAGATGCCGTCCCGTGCGGTACCGCGGGCAGGGAGCAGACGCGGTGGGGTGCTTCGTGAAACCCAGGTCAGATTCCGTGATCAACTTAAGCCAGGTGGCATGGGGCGCCGGTCGTCGCCGACGCTCCTCCCTGCCGGTTGCATCGTGGGTTCGGGCGCCGCCCCCACCACGCGAGGTGTCCATGGTTCGATGCCCGCGGAGGAGGTGTTGCACATGACCGGTGATCCTACGATGACGCGGATCGGCGAGGCCGTGGCTCTGCATCACGGCCAGGGGCGGCGGGACGAGGCCCGGGAGATGTTCGCGCGGGTCTGGGCGGACATCGGTGGTGAGCGGGCCGATCCGCTGCACGTCTGCGTGCTGGCGCACTCGATGGCCGACGTGCAGGACGACGTACGGCAGGAACTGCTCTGGGACGAGCGCGCGCTGGCCGCGGTCGCGGAGCTGACCGACGACCGGCTGGCGCGGGCCGGCGTGCCGCTGACCGTCGCCGGGCTGTATCCGTCGCTGCACCTCAACCTCGCCGACTGCCACCGCCGGCTCGGCGAACTCGGCGCCGCCCGCGCGCACCTCGACCAGGCCCGGGCCCGGATCGGCGCGCTCGGCGACGATGACTACGGCGACCTGATCCGGGACGGCCTGGCCCGGCTGACCGCACAACTGGACCCTATGCAGAACAAAGACTAGCTATATAGAGTTCTGCCACGGCTCTGCGGATGACCACGCCACGGCTGCTCGCCGTGCAGGCGTTCCTCGACGACCCGGCCCGGGAGCGGTACGGCCTGGAGCTCGCCCAGCGCGCCGGCCTCGAACCCGGCACGATCTACCCGATCCTGGTCGCG
This sequence comes from Catenuloplanes indicus, assembly GCF_030813715.1. Classification (NCBI taxonomy): domain Bacteria; kingdom Bacillati; phylum Actinomycetota; class Actinomycetes; order Micromonosporales; family Micromonosporaceae; genus Catenuloplanes; species Catenuloplanes indicus. Next base: position 2,068,148 of record NZ_JAUSUZ010000001.1, on the reverse strand, counting down.
TTCGAGAACGCGGGCTGGCTGACCAGCCGCGACGACGACATCGACCCGCACGTCGAGGGCCGCCCCCGACGCCGCTACTACCGGCTGACCGCGGACGGCGTCGCCGAGGCCGCGCAGTGGTCCCGGGCCGCGCGGCGCCGCCGCGGCACCCGGCAGGTGCGGGAGGGATTCGCGTGGTGAGCGACGCCCGCGCGGCCCTGCGCGCCGCCGACCGGCGCTGGCTCTGGGCACTCGGCCTGCTGCTGCCCGCCGGGTTCCGCGACCGCCAGCGCGGCGAGTGGGCCGCCGACCTGCTGACACTGTCCGCGGACCGGGCCGTCCGCCGCGACTACCTGCTGGCCGCGGCCCGCACTGCCCGCCGCCGCGCTCGCGGTCCTGACCGCGCTCGCCGTCGCCGTCGTGGTCGTCATGCACACCGCGTTCGGCCACGAGCTGCACGTGTCTGGTACCTCGACTGACCACCACCGCGGCCGTCCATCGACGAGAACGGCCGCATGGTGTGCGTTACCGGGGGTACGCGGACGGGGAGCGAGATCAGGAGGATGCCATGACCACGGTTCCGGATCCGAACGGAATGCCCGACATCGAACGCCCCATCGACCTCACCGACACGCCCGAACGCGACCGTTCCGACCCGTCCGAGGACGACCCGGGCGGCGGCACGAGCGAGCCCAGTGGCCGCCCGGCCCCGGACGTCACGCCGATGAGCTGACCACGTCTCTCCACGCGCTGGACCCTCGACCAGGTCGAGGGTCCACGCTCGTCCCCAGGTGCCGTGACGACACGTGATGCAGGAGGACGGGCAGTGACCGACGTGGTGATGGACGAGATCCGGCGGGCTCAGGAGATGAGCGTGGCGGGTGACCGGGCCGGTGCCCGTACCGTGCTGGAAGGTCTGTGGGACTCCGCCGGCGACCCGCTGCACCGGTGCAGCGTCGCGCACTACCTCGCCGATCTCCAGGACACGGTGGCCGACGAGCTGCGCTGGGACGAGCGGGCGCTGGCCGCGTTCCCCGATCTCACCGACGAGCGGACCCGTGCCTACGACGACACCTGGCGGGCGCGGGCGTTCCTGCCGACGCTGCACCTCAACCTGGCCGACGTGCACCGGCGGGCCGGGCACCCCGACCTGGCCCGCCACCACCTGGCCGAGACCACCGCGGCCCTGGACGCGCTCCCCGGCGACGATTACGGCGCCATGATCCGTGACGCGCTCGTCCGCGTCCGCGACGCCCTCGCCGCCGGCTCCACCGCGCCGCTCTGACCGGTCACTCCATGGCCAGCAGCAGGAACTCGTACTCGTTGTAGTCGATGACGTAGTTTTGATTCATGTCGATGAAGACGGTCAGGTAGACGTCGCCGTCGTGCGGCAGGTACGCGACATCGATCTTGTCCAGCGTCTCCGAATGGCGCGCGATCCGGTTGCCGGCCTTGTAGTTGTGGCGGTCGTTGCCCAGCTCGAGCGTGCCGCTCCCGAACTCGTACTCGGCCATCCCGGTGCCGGACCGGAAGAACGGCACGTCCTCCCGATCCGCGCCGTCGTGGACGGAGAAGATGGACGAGTCCCGCCAGGCGCAGATGTGCAGGCCGGGGCGTGAGTACTGCCTCGGGAAGAGCATCTCGAACGGCTGCCGTGCCAGCCCGACCCGGATGACCGGAACATCGTTGCGGTGCGCGGGTGCGCCGGGCACGAGTTCGCGTTGCTCGGTCAGCGCGCGTGCGGCGCCGGCCTGGTGGAACTCCAGGCCCAGCACCGGCGTGCGGGGCAGCGTTCCGAGCGCGCCGGCGCGGGTGCCCTGCCCGCTCGTGGCGGCGGAGCCGTCACCGGCCGGCCGTGGCACCAGCCAGGCGAGCGTCGCCACCACCGCGCTCGCGACCGCGGCCAGGGTGGCGACGGCGGTGAAGATGCCGGCCAGCGAGTTCCACCAGCCGAGACTTCGCCATCCCGGTCGTGCTCGTGTGCGCCGGCCGCCGTTCGCCGCTGTCATCGCATCACCCGCTGGAAATCGTCGGGACGTACTTGCGCAGGTCAATGAGTTCCGCGTCATCGTACGTCCGCCGGTCCAGCCGCGGCGGGGCTCGTGCCGTACCCTGTGGATCTTGTCGATCGGTGTGGGGGCGAGCGGTGGCGCGACAGCATGAGGTGACCGTGCGGATACCCGGGGCCGGGTCGGTCGCGGAGGCGATCGAGTGGATCCGGGAGCACGACAGTCCGTACGGGGTGCTGGAGCTCGACGTCACCGACGACGGGCAGGTGACCGGGCGCCGCGGCCCGGCCGGCCACCTCCTCACGCCGGCCCGCGTCACCGGCCGGGTCATCGACGACGGCGCCGGGCCGGTGCTCGTCGCCACGGTCCACAAGGTCTCCACCGGGCTGATCTGGCCGTGGCTGATGGGCGTCCCGGCCGTGCTGCTGCTGGTCTGCTCGACCGCGAGCGTGGTGTTCGACGGCGTGCACCCGGGCCCGCTGCTGATCGGCGTGCCCGGCGGCCTGCTCCTCGGGTTCATGGCCTGGTTCCTCGTGCGCCAGCAGGAGAGCCACTTCCGCTCCGACGTCGGCACCGTCACCGAGGCACTGCACGACTTCTTCACCGACAACGACTACGTCTTCACCGACAACGACCACGTCTTCACCGACAACGACCACGCGCCGGACGAGGACTGAAGCGGTCAGGGCGCACCCTCCAGCCATGCGTGCAGGGCCGGTAGCACGGCGCGCAGATCGTTCCCGTCGACGGACTCGTGGGCGGCCGCGCGCGGCCGCGGTGGCGTTGACGGCGACGGCCAGGCCGACCTCGGCGAACAGCGGCAGGTCGGAGCGGCTGTCGCCGATGGCGGCGCAGTGCTTCGGGTCCGCGCCGAGGTCGGCTGCCGCGGCGAGCGCGAAGTCGCGCTTGCCGATCTCGTCGAAGTAGGCGGCGACGCGGCCGGTGTAGCGGCCGTCCTTCACCTCCAGGCGGGGTCCGCACTAGCGGTCGAAGCCGAAGCGGTCGCAGAGGTAGGCGCCCACGGCGTCCCAGGCGATCGTGGCCAGGGGCGGCGCCAGCCGGTGGCGGCGGCACCAGCCGACGGTCTCGGCGATGCCGTCCAGCAGCGGCAGCGATGCGAGGAACCCGCAAACCTCGGTGGGGGTCCGGGACGCCCAGCCGCGGCCGTCAAGGTCGCAGACCTGCTCGTTGGTCAGGGTGCCCGCGGCGTAGCCGGCCTCGGCCTCGCGGACGGCCGCCGCGTGCCCGAGGAAATCGGCCAGGTGCTGCCCGCTGCTGGTGTGAGGGACCAGCGTGCCGTCGACGTCGAAGAACACCGCTCCGCGGATCACCGGCACAGGTTAGCGGCGTCAGTCGCTGTCCTTCGTGCGCGGGCCGTGCAGCGTGCGGAGTGCGTCGAGTGCGACCGCGGTGAGGGTGGCGCGGCCGACGCCGGCGCGGCCGAGCAGTTCCATTCCCCGGGTGACGGCGACGAAGTAGACCGCGAGCGACTGCACGTTCGCGTCCGCCGGCAGTTCCCCGTTCTCCCGCGCGTGTTCGAGGCACTGTGCGTAGACTCCGGCGAGCTCGTCGATGCCGGCTTTCGTGGCCGTCGACAGTGGATCCTCCTCGCCGGTCGATTCGACCAGTGCGCGCGTGGCGAGTGAGACCCGCCGGTCACTGCTGCTGAAGTCGATGGCCATCGAGAGCATGTGGCCGCGAATGCGTTCCAGTGGTGACGCGTCGTCGTGTCCGAGCGCTTCGGTGACCGCGCGCGTCGCCTCTTCCCGGTCCTCGGAGAGCGCGCGGAGGAACAGTTCCCGCTTTCCGCCGAACGCGTTGTAGAGGCTCTGTTTCCCCAGCCCGGTCGCCCGTACCAGGTCGTCCAGCGTCGCGGCGGCGAGGCCGTGCACCGCGAACACCTCGCTGGCGTTGCTGACGACATCACGCTCGACGAACTTGCGGGGGCGGGCCATGTGAGCAACCTTACGTTATTGACCATTCGGTCAAAAACTTGCTAGCGTCGTTCGGGTGGGCATCGACGAGGGAGCGGACATGAGAACCAACGAAGAGGTCGTGCGCGAGGCTTACCGGCTGGCGGAAGGTGCCGTTCTCGACGGCAACGGGTTCCGCGACCTGTTCACCGAGGACGGGACGTTCAACGACATGCCGAATGCGCTGACCTTCCGCGGCGACCAGATCCCGCAGGCGCTGACCGGGTTCGCCGGCGTCTTCCCCGACGTGCACCGTGAGCTTCTCGAGGTGCATGCGCTCGGCGACGTCGTGGCCGTCGAACTACGCATTCAGGGAACGCATCTCGGCGCGTTCCCGACCCCGGCCGGTGAGATCCCGCCGACCGGAAACCGTATCGACGTACCGACTGCGGACCTGTGGTATCTCCGCGACGGGAAAATCGAACGATTCGACTGCTACAACGCGGCGAACGTGCTGCTCGCGCAGATCGGGGCGACCCCCGACTTCCGGTCGGCGATCGCGGCCGCCACCGCGGCGTAGCCGGGCCGCCCGGGCGCACCCGCCCGGGCGGCGACGCGCAGCCGCGGTCAGCGGCTCGGCGGGAACTCGCGGTCGCCGGAGACCTGGGTGAACGCGCCGTTGCTGAAGCCGTACGAACGCCACTGCCAGTTGATCAGGTCGGGGTCGCCGCCGCAGCAGACGTACCGGTCGCCGACCCGGACCGCGACCGCGTTGCCGTCCGCGCGGATGCCGTCCATGTTGACGATGCTGCCGTCCGGCTCGTCCATCAGCTTCGCCATGACCACGGTGCCGACCGTCTCGATCGGGCCGGTGCCGTCCCGGTCGAACGCGATCACCTGGTACTCACCGGCCTGGCCGATGTAGCAGACGAGCATCGCCACGGTCTCCTCGGAGCCGTCCGCGTCGATGTCGACGTACGCGACGTCCTCGATGTCCACGGTCATCGTGTCCTTGGTCGGCGCCTGGCCGTCGGTGAACGTGTACTCCCCGGCCGGGCAGAAGTCGGCCGCGGTGTTCGTCCAGGCCGGCAGCGTCAGCGTCGATTCCTTCAGCGTCGCCTCGTCGATCCGCTCACCCGAGGCGGACGCCCCCGTCGACGGCACCGGCGTGCCCGGCCCCGCGCCGGCCACGCCGCCGCCGTTCGCGCACGCGGACAGCGGGAGCGCCACCAGCAGCGCCCCCAGCACGCCGGTGACGGCCCGCCGACGCAACGAGCCCTTGGTCGAGGACGTGCCGGATATGTCTGCGTATCGCCGAATGGTCATGCCCGGAATTCTCACCGGCCGCCACCCGCGCGCCGCGCGTCACCGCCGACGCTGGCATGAATTGGGGGGTATCACCCGGACGGTTACCGGCCGTTGAGTCTCTTGTAGAGCGGTGCGAGCCGCCGGTACGCGTACGCGTACGTGTCGAAGATCTGGTCGTAGGCCGCCCGCTGCGGCCCCGGGGTGAACACCTCGTCGTTGCGGGCCAGCCCCGGGATGTCGGCGAACGACAGCTGCCCGGTGCCGACCGCGCCGATCCAGCCGGCCCCGCGCGCGTTCACCGCGACCGGTGCGGCGTCCCGGCGGACCTCGATGTCGAGGACGTCGGCGAAGATCTGGCACCAGGAACGGGAGCGGGCCGCGCCGCCGGTGATGACGATGGTGGACAGCGGTGCGCCGAGGAACCTGCCGACCGGCCCGGCCATCCAGCGGGTGTTCAGCGCGACGCCCTCGAAGACCGCGCGGAGCAGGTCGGAGCGGCAGGTGTGCAGCGAGATGTTGAGGAAGCCGGCGCGCAGGTGCGGGTTGTCCACCGGGACGCGTTCGCCGTACAGCCAGGGCATGTAGAGCACGCCGTCGGCGCCGGGCGGCACGGTGGGGATGATCGTGTCGAACGCGTCGAAGATCCGGTTCTCGTCGCGGCTGACGTGACCCGCGGCGACCAGCGGGTCGTCGTACTCGACGATCTTGTCGCGCAGCCAGGTGAGGTTCGCCCCGGCGGTGGCCTGCAGCGCGGTCATCAGGTAGCGGCCGGGGACCGCGCACGGGACCGCGGCGATGCCGGTGAGCGCGTCGGTCTTCTTCGCCGGTACGTGCGCGGCGATCCAGGACGACGTGCCGAGGTAGAGGTGGGCGTCGCCGTCGCGGACCGTGCCGGCGCCGATCGCGGCCGCGGTGTTGTCGATCGCACCCGCGACGACCCGTACGGACGTGGGGAGCCCGAGGTGGTCTGCGGCCTGGGGGGAGAGGTCGCCGACCACCTCGGTGCAGGCGACGATCGGCGGGAACTTGTCCCGGTCGATGCCGCTGGCGGAGACGAGCGCGGGGGAGTAGCGGATCGCGGCCGGGTCGCGGTTGTCGGTGACCCAGGAGGTGAGGATCGAGTCGACGGTCGCCACGATCCGGCCGGTCAGCTTGAGGTTGATCCAGTCGAGCACGTTCAGGAACGCGGCCGTCCTCGCGTAGATCTCCGGCATGGTGTCCCGGACGAGCAGCATGTGCGCGGCCGGGTCCTTGCCGGTCGGGGACGGCATGCCGCCGGTCAGCCGCAGCCAGCGGGCGATCTTCAACACCGACATCCCGTCGTACGAGGGGAAGCCGCCGAACTGCCGGCGCAGGTGCTCGGCGCCGCGCATGTCCAGCCAGCTGATGCACCGGGTCAGCGGCTCGCCGGACGCGTCGACCGCGATAGTGCCCTCGCCCTGGGTCGACGAGCAGATGGTGGTGACCGCGCGCAGGTGCTCCGGGAACGCCCGGCCGAGGTCCGCGACGACCTCGCCGAGCGCATCCCACCAGGCGTGCGGGTCCTGTTCGGCGCCGCCGCCGGGCAGCACGTGCAGCGGCACCGGCCGGTCGGCCCAGCCGGTGATCGTGCCGTCCGCCGCGACCAGCGCGGCCTTCATCCCGGAGGTGCCGAGATCGATGGCGAGGACCTGCGGCGGTACGGCCATCTACACCCCCTCGACCTGCGCGAAGACCTGGTCGAAGCGGGCGAGCGCGTCGTCGATGACGTCGTCGGTGTCGGCCAGCGACGTGTACATCCGGGAGCCGGCGAGCGTGATGATGCCGTGTGCGGCGTAGGCGGCGCCCATCTGCTCCATCAGGCGCTTGCGGGCCTTGTTCTCCTTGAGCAGCTTGACCGGGTTGCGCATGTCGAGCAGCATCACGCCGCTGCACTCCAGGTGCACGATCGAGCCCTGGTTGTAGGCGACGTACGGCAGGCCGTACGTGTCGATGAGCTTGCGCAGCCCGTGGGTGAGCCGGTCACCGGCTCGCCCGGCGATCACCGGAGCGTCGGTGCGGGCCATCTCCTCGATCGCGAAGTAGCCGGCCGCGCAGGACAGCGGGTTCGCCGAGAGCGTGCCGCCGACCTGGATGTGCGCGCCGCTCTTGCCGTCCAGACCGGAGCCGAACACGGCCATCACGTCGGCCCGGCCGCCGACACCACCGGCCATCGGGTAGCCGCCGGAGACCGCCTTGCCGAACACGGTCAGGTCGGGGGTGACGCCGAAGTAGCCGGCGGCGCCGCCGAGGCCGGTCCGGAAGCCGGTCACCACCTCGTCGAAGATCAGCAGGGCACCGAACTCGTCGCAGAGCTTGCGTACCGCGGCGTTGTAGTCCTTGGGCACCGGGCGGGTGCCGGACTCCGGCCCGAACGGCTCGACCACGACCGCGGCGGTGCCGCCGCGTACCCGGTTCTCGATCAGCTTGCGCCGGAGCACGCCGAGATCATGCGGGAAGGCCTCGCGGGTACGGCCGGTGGCGCCGAACGGGATGCCCTTGGCGTTCATCCGGTACGTGCCGGGCACGCGCAGGCCGAGGACCATGGTGTCGGACCAGCCGTGGTAGGCGCCACCGACCTTGATCACCATCTTCTTGCCGGTGTGCGCGCGTGCGGCGCGCACCGCGGCCATCACGGCCTCGGTGCCGGAGCCGAGCGAGCGGTACATCTCGATGTGCGGCATGTACCGGTGGATGATCTCGGCGAGCTTCAGCTCGTACTCGTGGAACAGGCCGGTGACCGGCCCGGACTCCTTGATCACCTCGGCCACGCGCTCGTTGACCGGCGCGTAGTTGCTGCCCAGGATGGTCGGGCCACCGGCCTGCAGGAAGTCGATGTAGACGTTGCCGTCCCGGTCGGTCAGGTGTGCGCCGTGCGCGGCCTCGATCGCCAGCGGGAACGGGTAGTTGAACGCCAGGTTGTGCTGCACGCCGCCGGGGATGCGCCGCTTGGCCCGTTCGGTGATCTCCTTGCTGGCCGTGCACTTGGTCTCGAAGTAGTTGAGCACGTCCAGCATGGCGTCGTGGCGCAGCCCGCGGACCGGCTGCGCCACCAGTGCCTTCAGCCGGCGCATGGTGTCGTCGACGTCGAGATACTCACTGATCATGTAGCCGGCTCTGTCGTGCTTCGCCGGTGTCTGCGCGACGCTGGGCGGTTCCTCGTCGTCGGCGATCCGCACCGGCTCGACGGCCTCGGTGATCTGCGCGGCGATCCGTTTCTCGTCCTTGCGCAGCTTGCCGAACGCGATCTCCCGGATCGGCGCCGGGATCGTGTAGACCTTGCCGGCCTCGCTGGCCAGTGCCATGAGGTACGCGATCGACACCTTCTCCAGCAGCGCCATGTTGAACACCGCACGGCTCGGGTCGGTGCCGAGCGCGACCACGCCGTGGTTGGCGATGATGAACGCGTTGTCGCCGCCGGCCACCTTCTTCTGCACGTTCTTGGCGAGGAAGCCGGTGCCGGACGGCGCGTAGTCGATGATCGCGACCTTCCTGCCGAGGAAGCGCACCTGCTCGTCGGTCAGCGCCGGGATCTCCTTGCGCAGGAACGCCAGCGCGGACGCGTACGGCTGATGGGTGTGCACGATCGCGTTGACGTCCGGCCGCTCGCGGTAGACGTTGGCGTGCATGCCGCACTCGATCGACGGGACCAGGCCGCCGGCGCCGCCCGGGTCCGGCACGTGCTTGCCGGCGAAGTCGACGATGCAGACGTCCTCGACGCGCATCCGGTCGTAGTCGTAGTTGCTGGGCGTGACCGCGTAGAGGTCGTGGCCCGGCACGCGCACCGAGACGTTGCCCTCGGTGGCCTTCAGGTAGCCCCGGTCGAGCATGGTCCGGCACATGTCGACCACGTGCTGGCGTGACATCCGGTGTTTCACAGTCGCGGGTCCTTGCCTGTCGGCGGGCGTGTCCAACCCCATGGTCGCGCCGGTACGCAGGGCAGTGCACCGTCCCGATGACAGCAACATATCCGCCGTGCTTTATCACCGGGTGACAAAATGCCGGGGTGGACGCCACTCCCTGGCATCGCCTGCCCGCCGATCTGGCCGCCGCGATGCGCCCCCGGCTGCCCTCGGCCGCGCGCACGATCACGGACGCGGTCGCGGCCACCACACCGGCGTTCGCGGACGGCACGTACCTGGACCGGGACGTGCGGGCCCCGGTGCAGGTCGCGCTGGAACGGTTCGCGGACCTGGCCGGCACGGACGAGCCCGCACTCCCGCCGCGGATCCGCGAGGTGTTCGTGGCGCTCGGCGCGGCCGAGGCGCGCGAGAACCGCGGCCCGGAGCTGTTGCTCGGCGCGCTGCGCACCGCGTCCCGGCTGATGCTGCGCCTGGCCTCGGAAGCGCTCGCCGGACTCCGGCCGGTCACCGTCGACGAGCTGATCGACCTCACCGACGCGGTCAGCGCCTACGTCGACGAGCTGGCCGCGGCCTGCACCGACGGCCTGACCCGCCAGCTGCGCGAACAGGCCGGTGAGGGGGAGCGCCGCCGACGCCAGGTCGCCGACCTGCTGCTGCGTGGCGGCGGGCAGACCACCACGGTACGGGACGCGGCCGCCGCGATCGGCTGGCCGGCGCTGGACACGCTGGTGCCGGTGCTGTTCCCACTGGAGCACGCGCGGGACGTGCGCTTCCGGTTCGGCGGGGACGGCCTGGTCGCCGAGCGCGCGGCCGACGCGGTGCTGTTGATCCGGACCGGCCCGCGCGCCGAGCGGGCGGTCCTGACCGAGGCGCTGACCGGCCGGGACGCCGTGGTCGGCCCGGCCGCCGCCTGGGCCGTGCTGCCGGAGGCGGTCGCGCTGACCGAGCGGGCCGCCGCGCTGGCCGGCACCGGCCCGGCCCCGGTGTTCGCCGACGACCACCTGACCGCGCTGGTGCTGCGCGGCGTGCCGGGCGCGCTGTCCACGCTGCGCGCCCGCCGGCTGGCACCGCTGGACGGGCTCACCCAGGCCCGTCGCGCCCAGCTGCTGCGCACGCTGGAGAGCTGGCTGCGGCACTGGGGCTCGCGCACGGCCGTGGCCGCGGAGCTGTTCGTGCACCCGCAGACGGTCAGCTACCGTCTCGGCCGGCTGCGCGACGCGTTCGGCGACGACCTGGACGACCCGGTGATCCGCTTCGAGCTGCAGCTGGTACTGGCCGCCGGCTGAGCCCGTCTACGGGCCGGCGCCGTGCAGCGTGTCCGAGGGCTGGCAGCCGTACCGGGCGCGGTAGCTGGCGGCGAACCGTCCCATGTGCACGAAACCCCACCGGCTGGCGACCTCGGTGACCCGGGTGGCGGCCGGGTCGGAGACGCGCAGCTCCAGGTGGGCACGGGTGAGCCGGACGTCGCGCAGGTACGCGGTCGGCGTCGCGCCGCAGTGCCGCCGGAACCCCAGCTGCAGCGTGCGGGTGCTGACCCGGGCCCGGCGGGCCAGCTCGCCGAGCGTCCACGGCAGCTCCGGCGCGTCGTGGATCGCGTCCAGCGCCCGCTGGATCGACGCCGAGGTGGCGGGCCGGCTGAACGGGTCGTGCAGCAGGCCGGCGAACTGGTGGTCCACGGACAGCAGCAGCGCGCGTACCGCGGCCTCGGCGATCTGCGGGCCGAGCAGCGGATGGCCGGCGAGCCCGTCCGGGCCGCGGGACTGGGTGGCGAGCAGCCGGACCAGGCCGGTCCAGGTGTGGCCGGGGCCGTCGGCCACGTTCATCGCCGGGCCGAGCAGAATCTGCTCCTCGACCGGGCGGCCGATCATCCGGCCGAGCGTGCGCTCCATCGTGTCCCGGTCGACCTTGACCGCGAGCAGCCGGGTGCCGGCCGGCCAGCGGTCGACCAGCGTGTAGCCCCGCGGCCGGTAGACCGCGGCCTCCTGCGGGGTGGCGGTCCGCCGCCCGGCGTGCGGCTGTTCCCAGGTCATGCTGCCGTTCAGCGGCAGGTTCACGTGGTACGAGCCGAGCTCGGGCGTGCGGGTGCGCACGTCCACGCCGAAGCGCATCAGCCCGATCGTCATGGCGTTGTTGATGAGCAGGTCGAACACCGCGCCGACCGGTGCCGACGTGCCGAGCACGTCGAGCCGTGAGCCGTAGTAGCCGTCGACGACCGCGCCACGCGCCTGGTCGAGGTCGTCGGTGCGCAGTGACAGGTGCACGTCGCTCCCCGTGACCGAACTGGATGGACTGAGTGAGGGTAACCCGCACCTCCACACCGCACAGTCCGCCCGAAGGAGTGAGTGTGAATCACCGTTCACCGTTCGGGCGACAACACCGGGCTCGCGACATCCGGCCGTCATGGTCGGTCGTTGGAGCGAGCCGGCCGAGTCGTCCCGGTCACCTCGGTTCCGGGTCGCGACCAGGAACTGCACGACGACGACAGCCGACGTGCCGCATCCTGCGCGCCGGCCCGTGGCGGAAAGACCACCCACACCGCGGGCCTGTCCCGCCGCCGGCGCAGGCCCGCGCGACCGGCGTCGTCATCACCCGGTGGAACGGCCAGGACGCCGCCGCGGCGTCCTGGCCGTTCAGCCGCCGATCGCGATCTCGCGCCGGGCGGAGGCGTACCGTTTGTCCAGTTCGGCGTCGATCGCGATGTCGTCGGCGTCCGTGAGCAGCACCGCGGGCGCCGCCGGTGGAAGCTGGGCGATCCGGCGTGCTCGCAGCCCGGACGGCGGATGGCTGGCGAACATCGACACCTCCTCGCGGATCGAGCGCTGCCGCACGACCGGGTCCGCGGTCCGCAGCGCCGCCACGGAGGCCCGTGCCGCCGCCGGGGACAGCCCGGCGCGGGCGTCCCGCCGCACGTACATGTCCAGCGTCTCGGACCGGGCCAGCAGGTCGAAGAAGGAGACCGCGGCCTCGGTGCCGGCGGCGCGGACCGCGAGGTCGTCCGCGAGGTACTCGGCGTGCCGGCTGTCCCGCATGCTCAGCCAGACCAGCAGCACGTACGCCGCGACCGTGCCCGAGTGGGCGACGCGCAGCACCGCCCGTGCGAGCAGGTCCGCGGCCATCATGAGCAGCGAGCCGCCGCTCGGCGCCGCGGGGCGGAACATCAACGACAGTTCGCCGAGGGTACGGGTGGCGACGCCGGTCAGCGGCCCGCGCCGGACGTCGCCGTTGACGAAGTGGCCGAGTTCGTGCCCGAGCAGCGCGACCCGTTCCTGCGGCGTGAGCACCGCCCACAGCGGCAGGCCGATGGTCAGCACCTTCGTGCGCCGCAACCCGACCGCGGACGCGGAGGCGTTCAGCCGGCTGTCCACCAGGACGACGTCCGGCATCGGCACGCCGGTGGCGTCGGCGACGCGGCGCAGCAGCGCGAACAGCGCCGGCGCGTTCTGCGGTGCGAGGCGGTCGGCGTCCGGGTCGAGCCGGCCCAGGCGCGGCCGCAACACGTACCCGAGGAGCAGCAACAGCACGCCTATCACCGTGGCGAAGCTGAGCCAGGTCGTGTAGACGATCCAGGCGCCGAGCCCGGCGATTCCCGCGATCACGGCCAGGAGCAGCACGGACGCGGCCAGCAGCAGCCACCGCGCGCGCCCGCCGGCCCGGGACGGGTCCATGGTCAGCCGGTAGGCGAGCCGGTGCGCACGCCGGTCCAGCACCCGCCACCCGAGCTGCGGCACCCGCCGCTCGTCGTACGCGTCGAGGTTCCACTCACAGGCGGGGCACCACGGCGGTCCGCCACCGGGCGCGACGAGGCCGGCGGCGCACTGCGGACACGTTTCCACAGCGGCACATCATGCCGGTAGGAACAACCCGGCCGTCAGCAGGGTCGCAGGGAACAGATCATCTCGGTGGTCCGGGTGCCGAGGCGTCGTTCGTCGCCGCCGGCCGTACGGTCAGCAGCGGCCGAGACGGCGGAGGATCTGGCGCAGGATGAGCTGGTGGCCGGTGGGGGTCGGGTGAACGCCGTCGGCCTCCAGGAATCCGGGCGGGGCGTGGCACCGGGTGGCCTCGTGCAGGTCGATGGCGTGTGGTGCGATCGTGCGGATCACGCCGGCGATCTCGGCCACGGCTTCGGCGGTCCAGCCCACGGGTGCGGTGGCGAAATGGGCGTCGATGCGGTCCTGGTCGACCGCGGGCGGTGTGATCACGGTGATCGCGGCGCCGAGCTGGTGGGTGATGAGGTCGATCAGGGACGCCAGGTTGCGTGCGGTCTCCGTGACGGTCGCCATCCGGTACGCGTGGGCACGGCCGTGGAGGCGGGCGTCGTTCGTGCCGATCATCAGCAGCACGTGGCTGGGCCGGGCCGCCTCCAGTGTGTCGAAACGTTCGAGGACGTCGGCCGTGGTGTCCCCGCTGACCCCGAGGTTGACCAGGGTGGCCGCGGCCGGGTCCACCGAGGCGGCCAGCAACTCGAACCAGCCCAGACGGTCGGCGGTGATCGAGTCGCCGATCGCGACGACGCGGTCGCCCGGCCGGAACGGCAGACCGGTGACGGCGCTGCGGTAGTGGTCGTCGGCGAGCATGCGCGCGGCGGTGGCCCGGTTCTCGTCGCACATGTCGTGGATCATCGACCGGACGGTGCCCGGATCGGTGGCCAGCATTCCGGCGAGCAACCCGAGATGGCCGTCCTCGTCTATCGGGAACCGCTGGAGCATCGGCCACTTCGCGGTCCGGGTGTAGCGCAGGAAGTGGCGCCGTTCGTCGTCGGTGTAGGACTGCGCCGGATTCATGCCGGCCGCCGATCGGTGATCCTGGACCGCGCCGGCACGTCCTCGGCGGTGGTTCGCGGGATCGCGGTGCGCCCGCCGCGCCGGCCGACGCCGGCGATCAGGAGTGGTGATTGCATGTCTCAGCCCTTGATCGAACCCTGGAGCAGCGCCGCCACGAACCGGCGCTGGAAGATCAGGAACACGGTGAGCGTCGGCACCAGGATCAGCAGGGCGCCGGCACACAGCAGCGGGATGTCGGTGCCCCACTGCCCCTGGAAGGCGCCGAGGGCGCCGGCCATGGTGCGTTTCGCGGGCTCGTCGACGAGCACGATGGCCAGCAGGAACTGGTTCCAGGTCCAGAGGAACAGCAGGATCGCCAGGGACGAGAGCGCGGGCATGGCCAGCGGCACGTGGATCCGGCGGAACAGTTGCCAGGTGCTCGCGCCGTCGACCCGGGCCGCCTCGGAGAGGTCGCTGGGCATGGTCACGAAGTGCGCCCGCATCCAGAGCACGGAGAAGGGCATGAACAGGCCGATGAGCGGCAGGATGATCGCCCATCGGGTGTTGAGCAGCCCCATGTCGCGGACCTGGTAGTAGAGCGGGGTGATGATCCCCTCGAACGGCAGGGTCAGGCCGAGCACGAAGAGCAGGAAGCCGGCGCGGTGACCGGGCATGCGGAGGTGACCGAAGGCGAAGCCCGCCATGGTGCCGAACAGCAGTGAGGCGGGCACCACGCCGACCACGATGAGCACGCTGGAGTACAGCAGGGTGCCCATGTCGGCAGCCTGGAAGGCGTCGAGGAAGTTGCCCCACTGCGGATCGTCCGGCCAGGACAGCCCGGACGGGTAGGTGCCGGACGGGTGCAGCGCGGTGACGAACAGACTGCCGAACGGCAGGATGGTGATCGCCATCAGCAGGACGAGCAGGATCCGCCCGGTGAGGTTCTCCCGCAGCATGGTGGTCATCACGAACCGTCCCGGGTGAGGCGCTGGATGGGCAGGACGCAGGCCAGGACGAGGACGACGAGGGTGACGGCCAGGGCCGACGCCATGCCGACCTCGCGCTCGGAGAAGGCCAGGTAGTAGATCTCCAGGCCGGGCACCATGGTGGCGTTGCCGGGACCGCCCTGGGTGGCGATGTAGACGATGTCGAAACTGGCCAGCGCCGCGATCACGGTCACCGTGACGCAGACCCCGATCTCCTGCCGGAGGCTGGGCAGGGTGATCGACAAAAATTCCCGGACCGGGCCGGCGCCGTCGAGCCGGGCGGCCTCGTACAGTGCAGGGTCGATCTTGCTCATCCCGGCCAGGAGCAGCAGGGTGCAGAGGCCGACCAGCACCCAGGCGCCGATCACGCCGACGGCGGGCAGCGCGGTGTCGAAGTCGCCGAGCCAGGCGCGGGTGAGGTCGCCGAGCCCGACGGCGGACAGCAGCTCGTTGGCCGTGCCGGTGGTGGACAGCAGCCAGCTCCACATGATGCCGGCGGCCACCAGGGGTATGACCTGGGGCAGGAACAGCACGGTCCGGGCGATCACGGCCAGCCGGCTGGCCGCGATGTCGCGGATGGTGGCGGCCACGAACAGGCCGAGCAGCACCGGGATGCCGCTGAAGAAGACGATCAGTTCGAAGGCGTGGACGATCGAGGAGAACAGGTCCTCGTCGGTGAGCAGCCTCCGGTAGTTGTCCAGGCCCACCCAGGTCGAGGCGCCGATGCCGTTCCAGTCGTACAGCGAGTACTGAACGGTCAGCAGCAGCGGCCGGATGACGAACGTCGCGTACATGATGATGGCCGGCGCGGCGAACAGCCAGCCGAGCCAGATCGCCCGGGGGCGGCGCGCACGCCCTGCGCGCCGCCCCTCGACCTGTGCCGACATCAGTTCTTGACCTGGTCTTCGTAGTCCTTCTGCACCTCGTCGAGCAGGGCTTCCGGGTTCTGCTGGCCGGCCACCAGCTTCTGCAGCTGCGGGGTCCAGCTCTTGGCGTAGATGGCGCCCGTGGCGTTGGCGATGAAGTCCATCGCGCCGTTGTCCTGGCCGATGACCGCGCCGGCGGCGAGGGTGGCCGCGGTGACGCTGCCCTCCTGGACGGCCGGCATGTAGGCGTCGGCCGGGCCCATCGGGTGCGAGCCGCCGACCGTGACCGCGATGTCGCGGGCCTTCTGGTCGGTGGCGACCCAGTTCAGGAAGAAGGCGGCGCAGTCGGCGTTCTTGGCCTTGCTGCCGATGCCGTAGGTCAGCGGTGCGGACATCGCGGCCCGCTTGCCGCCCGCCTGCGCCGGGGGCATCAGGAAGAAGCCGACGTTGCCGGCCATCTGCTTGTCGAGGTTGCCGGACTCCCAGTCGCCGTTGAAGATGAACAGGTTCTTGCCCTCGATGAAGCGGCTCATCATCGTGGCGTAGTCCTGGGAGTTGACGTCCGGGGCGAAGAAGCCCGACGTGATCCACCGCTGCAGGTGCTGGGTGGCCTGCAGGTTCGTCGGGGTGTCGATGGTGGCGCCGGACCGCTGGAAGATCCAGTTGTTGATGGCGCCCGCGTCACCGTACGCCGCCATCAGGTTCTGCAGCGGGAAGGCCAGACCGCCGGTGGCGCCGCCGTTGAACTGGTTGATCGGGGTGATGCCGGCGTCCTTGGCCTTCTGGAGGGCGGTGTCGAAGTCGGCGAGGGTGGCCGGTGGCTCGGTCATGCCGATCTGTGCGGCGAGCTTCTTGTTGTAGAAGACGCCGGTCATGCTGAAGTTGAGGCCCATCGCGTAGAGCGGCCCGTCGCCGCGCTCGCCGTCGGCGCCGACCCGCATCTGTTGCAGCTGGGAGCCGGGCCAGCCGGTCCAGCCGAGCGTCTGGGCGTAGCCGTCGAGATTCTTCAGCAGGCCGTCCTTGACCAGCTCGGAGACCTGCGGCAGGCGCATCAGGTCCGGCGGGTCGTCGGCCAGCACGCGCGGCGCGTTCTGGGTGATCACCGCGAACTGGTCCTCACGGATGTCCCAGGTGACGTTGGGGTACTGCTTGGTGAACTCGTCGGCCAGGCTCTTCGGCAGCGGGAAGCCGGTCTCGAAGTACGCCTTGAGCGTGACCGGGGCGGTGCCGCAGGTCGCGGTGG
This sequence comes from Catenuloplanes indicus, assembly GCF_030813715.1. Classification (NCBI taxonomy): domain Bacteria; kingdom Bacillati; phylum Actinomycetota; class Actinomycetes; order Micromonosporales; family Micromonosporaceae; genus Catenuloplanes; species Catenuloplanes indicus. The sequence continues at coordinate 2,051,203 of NZ_JAUSUZ010000001.1, read as the reverse complement.
CGGGTGCGGCGCTGGTGCCCGGTTCGGGGCTGCCGGTGTCGCCGCCGGGCGGGCTGCACGCGGTGGTGGCGACAAGGGCGGCCAGGATTATCGCGGTCAACAGTGAGCGGCTGGTGGTTCCGTGAGCCATGTGAGGCCTCCAGGAGCGCGGAAACGTCCGGTGATGAGGAGATCACCATCGGCCGTGCGATGACGTGGTTATCGGTACGTCGCCCCGGCCGGCGTGCGGCTGCCGCCGGGGGCCGGGCGGCGCTGGGATCAGGGGGTGGGGCCCGCTACGCCGGACGGGCGGCCCGTCCCGCGTTCGCGTAACAAGCACGAAACCGCATCGAGACAGGCGTGTCAAGCGTTTCTATAAAAGCACTTTTATTGTCGGCGCGACGCCGGAGGACGCCGACGACCAGGGCGTCTCTCAGGTCGTGGAGCGCTGCACCAGCCGCACGTCGAGCACGGTGGTGGACCGGGGCCGGGTGCCGTCGACGTGACCCAGCAACACCGACAGCGCGATGCTGCCCGACTCCTCGAACGGCTGCCGGACGGTCGTCAGATCGGCCGCCGTCGCCGTCTCGCCGTCGTCGAATCCCATCACGGCCACGTCCGCCGGAACCCGCAGCCCTCGATCGCGGGCGGCCAGCAGGACGCCGACGGCGAGCGTGTCGTGATGCGCCATGATCGCCGTCGGCCGGTCCGCCGCATCGAGCAGCGCCGCAGCGGCGCGTCGAGCCGCGTCGACGGAGTTGTCGCTGGTCGCGACGATCACCTCGCCGCCGCCCGCCTCGATCACCCGGCGGAAGCCGGACAGCCGCCGGATCGCCTGTGACTCGTAGTCGGACACCTGCCGCTCCAGCAGGTACCCGACCCGGCGATGCCCGCGCTCGCGCAGGTGGGCGGCGGCCAGCCCGCCCCCGTCGGTATCGTCGATCACGACGCGGCTGAACAGCGAACTGTCCGCGTCGACGGCCACCGTCGGCAGGCCCCGCTCGCGGAGCCGGTCCGCGATGGCGTCCTCGATGCGCAGGCCCATCACGATCAGGCCGTCGAGCCGGCCGTGCAGCGGCATGCTGGCCAGTACCGGCGACGATGCCAGGGCGGCCGACACGTGGTCGAAGACCACGGCATCGATCTCCAGTTCGCGCGCTGCCGTCAGCACCCCGGACAGGCGGCGCAGGTACGACCCGTACGAGGTGAACGGCGCCATCACGCCGATCCGGCCGGCCGCCCGCCGGGCCAGGCTGACCGCCTGCGCCTTGGGGACGAACCCCAGCTCGTCGGCGGCCGCCAGCACCCGGGCGCGGGTGGCCGGGCTGACCCGGTCGGGCTTGTTCAGTACGTTGGAGACCGTGGAGATGCTCACCTGAGCGCGGTCGGCGACCTGGTAGATGGTGACCCGCTGATCCGCCGCCACGTCCGCCCCATTCCGGTGTGCCGCCCGGATTCCCTCCGAAGCGCTTTTGCGAAAGCACTGTACCGAGTCGGACCCGCAGCCCGGCCCGACAGTGCTCGCGGTGGCGGCCGCGCCTCGCCCGGCGGGGTGACGGCCCGCGAGAGCCCGGCGCCGTCCGGTGCGGCATGCAAATTTATTGTCGTCTATGTAATCCTGAGGGGCCGGATCGCCTTCCAGGAGGAGTCCACATGACGCCCACTTCCCGTCCGCGGCGGCGATCGCGCCGTTCCGCCGTACGCCGCCGGTTCGTCGCGGTCCTCGTCGCCGCTGTCATATGCGGCGCGTCCGCGTTGACCGGGACGCAACCGGTGTCCGCCGCGGCGGCGCCCTGGGTCACCGTGTCCGAGGGTTTCGTGTCGTTCCGGGTTCCGGCCGCCGACGTCCAGAGCGCCGTCGGCACCGTGTCGTCGGTCGTGGTCGAGGCGAACTTCGGCCCGTCCTCGAACGTGTCGGAACTCGGCCTGGTCCGCTCCGGTGATGCCTGGACGTCGGTGATCGGGCCGCTGCCGGCCGGGCTGTACCACTACCGGCTCAGAGGCGACGGCACGAGGATCTTCGCGGATTCCACGAACACCGCGACCGTCACCTCGGATCCGAGCTGGCGCACCGTGTTCATCCCGGGTGACTCCGCGCGGTTCCTCACCGACGTGCCCGCCGGCCGGGGTGGGGCGATCACGACGATCACCTACCGGGGCCGGGCAGCGAACGTATGGACCCCGCCGCGGTACGACGCGCGCCGAAGCCGGCCGTACCCGGTGTTGTACCTCCAGCCCGGTGCGGGCGGCGGCCACGCCGACTGGACCGAGCTTGGACGCGCCCGGCAGATCCTGGACCGTCTCTCGGCCGAGGGCCGGATGGAGCCGATGGTCGTCGTGATGGGCGGCAGCGGCACCTCCGACTTCCGCAACGAGCTGAAGCACCTCGTGCGCGCGGTGCACGCCCGGTACCACGTCGCCCGCGACTCGGGGCACCGGGCACTCGCCGGCGCGTCGGCCGGTGGCACGCACGCCCTGCGCACCGCACTGACCCACCCGGGCGAATTCGCCTACGTCGGGTCGTTCGCCGGTGCCTACCCTGAGGACGGCTTCCACGCCGACGCCCGGTCGGTCGACAGGGGCACCCGCTTGCTGCGGCTGTACACCGGCAATGTGACCGACCCGTCGTACAACCCCAGCTACCGGTTGCTGCGCCGGCTCGACCGGGCCGGCATCAGGCACGAATTCGACGGGGTCAACCCCGACGCCGGTCACAACTGGACGGCCTGGCAGGAGAATTTGGCCGATTTCGTGCCCCGGCTGTTCCGCTCCGCGCCGGACCACGGCCCGAGCCACGGTCACCTTCCCCTACGGCACGAATTCACGCCCCCGGCGCCCGGGACGACTCCGACTCCATGGCTCACCACACTCGCCAACGGCGACACCTTCGTCACGGTCGAGACCGGCACCGAGTTCACCGGCGCGGAGCGGGTCACGCTCTGGGGCAACTGGGCCCCCGGCGGCAGCTGGGTCAACGTTCCGCTGACCCGCGCCGGTGACCGGTGGCGGGGAACCGTGGGACCGCTCAAGCCATGGTTCTACTACTACCAATTCCTCGTGGACGGCGTCTCGAAGAAGGACACCTCGAACCCGGCGAGCATCACCACGGAGCCGACCTGGAGCACGTTCCTCGTCCCCGGTGAGCGGGCACGCCTGCTCACCGACGCCCCGCCCGGCCAGGGCGGCACGGTCGAGACGCTCACCTATCACAGCACCGTGGCCGGAGAGCAACGCTCGGCGTACGTGTGGACGCCGCCGGGCTACGATCCGCACCGGCCGGCTGCGTACCCCGTGCTCTATCTGCAGCACGGCGGCGGCCAGAGCTACACCGACTGGGTCGAGATGGGCCGTGCCAAGCAGATCCTCGACAACCAGTTCCGGGACGGCGACATCGTCCCGATGGTGGTCGTGATGGGCAACGGCAACGTTCCCGACTTCACGAGGGAGCTGCGGGAGAACATCGTTCCGGCGGCCCGCGCCGCTTACCGCATCGCCGACGATCCGGCACGGCAGGCGCTCGCCGGTCTGTCGATGGGCGGATTCCAGACATACGACGTTCTCAAGAACCACCCCGGCGAGTTCGCCTACATCGGCACCTTCTCCTCGGCGATCGGCACACCGGGCGGCGGCGTCGATCCCACCGGCTACGACGCCGAGGCCATCAACAACGGCACACGACTGCTCCGGGTGTACGTCGGCAACGCGACCGACTTCGTGTACCCCTTCACGATGGCCACGATGGCCGCGTTCGACCGCCTGGGCATCCGGTACGAGTTCGCCGGGGTCACGCAGGGCCCGCACGGCTGGGACGCCTGGCAGAAGAACCTCATCGATTTCGCCCCACGACTGTTCCGCCCGGACACTCCATGAGCCCTTCGCACCCTTGCTGGTCTTCCGGGCCGTGACGAAGCCGGGCCCGGAGGCGGTCGGTGTCCCCGCCGCCTCCGGGCCCACGCGCGCGACCCGCCCCGCAGGCAGGTGGGCATGCGGGTCCGCGTACGCATCGCGGCGGCCCTGGACGTGCGGTGTCAGAGGCCCCAGCCGTACCGGATGCGGTCCCGGCCGGAGGCGTTGCGGACGGTCAGGTCCAGGGCGGTGCCGCTGCCGGTGAGCGAGAACATCGAGTAGTGGTCGAAGCCGGACGTGCCGGTGGGCTTGCCGCCCAGCGCGGGCCAGTAGACACCGCCCATCCGGTTGTCCCGCATGACCTGGGTGACCGCGCGGATGTGCCGGACGAAGTTGTCCGTGCTGTTGGCGTCCGCGTCGTCGAGGCCGGTGGACATCGGCACGCCGTACTCGGTGACGACCGCGCGGGACGCACAGGTGCCGAGCCGGGTCTGCACGTGGCCGCGGAACGCGTCGTACGTCATCGGGCTGTAGAAGAACGCGTAGTGGTGGAAGGACAGCAGCGTGCCGCTGAACCGGCTGTCGTTGCACACGTCCCGCAGGTCCTGGCTGTAGCCGGTGCCGCCGATCAGCGTGCGGGCCGGGACCGCGGAGTAGTGGTAGCTCATCCAGTTCGCCGCGACCGTGCGCCACTCGGCCGAGGTGTAGCCGTGCGGCTCGTTCATCGGCTCGAAGTAGACGTTGGTGTCAGCGCCGTAGGTGTAGGTCACGTTCGACCACATGGTGTTCCACGCGGCCAGGTTCGTGATCCGGCCGCCGGACGCGGCGCCGTCCTCCCAGTAGGCGAGGATGACCTTGAAGCCGCGCGCGGTGGCCGCGTCGATCGCGCCCCGGTAGGCGTTCCGCCAGGTGGTGCCGACGGTGTGCGTGTTGATCGGCAGCCGGACCGTGTTGACACCGATCGCGGCCATGTCGTCGTAGAGCGCGTTCGCCTTGGCCCGCCCGGTCGCGTTGCTGTCGGACTGGCTGAGGCCGTGCAGCACCAGCGGCCCGGTGCTGAAGTTGTCACCGAGCACAGCCCAGTTCATGCCGCGGAACTGGCTGGCCGCCGCGGCGGCCGGGACCATCGTCATCGCGGCGAGCGCGCCGGCGAGGAGGCGTTGCAGCTGGTTCGGCACTGTCGTGTCCTTCCTGATGACCCCGTAACACCGATGCAACACAGTGTTCATCCGGGCAGGCGGGCGCGCGATCGCCCGTGCCGACTCGATCAGAAAAGGACATGGACGAACATGTCTATCCCGGCTCCCGCCGGTGGAACAGGTGCACGGCGTGGTCCACCTCCGGCGGCAGGACCAAGCGGGACAGCCGCGCGTCCGTGGTCATCGTGAAGCCGGTCTGCCGCTCGTAGGCGTCCCAGTCGCCGGTGCTCTCCCGGTGCCGCGACCCGATCACGACGTACAGCTCCACGCTCGGCGTGCTGAACACGAATCGTTCGAACGCGTTTCCGGCCGGCGGCCAGGAACAGATCACCACCTTCGGCGAATGGCGTTTCAGCGCGGTGCGCGCGTCCTCCTCCAGGACGTCCGCCGGGAAGTCGACGCTGCCGCTCCAGCTGTAGTCGTCGGTGGCGACGACATCGACGCCCTCGGCCGCGAGAAAACGCGACAGCGTGCCGTCACCGGCCGCGATCTCCAGGCAGGAACGGCCGTCGATCAGCCGCGCCAGCCGCCGGACGAGCGGTTTCGAATAGAAACACCAGATGCCGCGCTTCTGCACCAGCGGCATCAGCCGCCGCCGCTGGGTCAGCAACGGCCAGATCAACCGAAACCGTCCCAACGGTACGGGTTTGCGCTCCAGCGCACGCCGGAACAGCAGCCGCTGCGCGACGAACCCGTTGACCAGCCCGAACCGCACCCGGCCCTCGGTGACGCCGGTCGACGCGCTCAGGATCTGCTGTTTGAGCAGGTGAATGGCCATCTGACGGCGTACCTCGGCGAGCAGCCGGTCGCGCTGTGAGCGCGCCCGGCCGGGCCGGGCCGCTTCCGGCCGGGACACCTGGGTGATGTACGCCTTCAGCTCCTCGGCGTCGTCCCGGGCGATCATCGCGTCTAGATCGCGGCGCACCCGCTGCCATTCCGCCGGATACGCGTCGACGAGCGAATCCAGGTCCGGATCGGTCTGCAGCCACGCGACGGCCTCCGCGGTTCTGCGGCTCATGGGCCGATGATAAATGCGTCCACCGTCGGATCTCCGCGATTCCGCTGTTGCACCGGATTGGCTGCTGCCGCGTTGTCGCGTGCGTACATGCGAACCTAATATCGGCGTGGTCTTTCGACGGCGGATTCCGGAGGCGGCGCCATGAGCGGGCACCATGCAGACCACGGTCATCCGAGCCACGGTCATCCGGGTCTGCGGCACCGGCTGACGCCGCACTCGCACGACACCGCGGACAAGGTCGACGCCGCGCTGGAGGCGTCCCGCGAGGGCATGCGCGCGCTGTGGATCTCCCTGGCCGCGCTCGGCGCCACCGCGCTCGCCCAGGCCGCCGTGGTCGTGGCGTCCGGCTCGGTCGCGCTGCTCGGCGACACGCTGCACAACGTCGCGGACGCGCTCACCGCCGTACCGCTCGGCATCGCGTTCCTGATCGGCCGGCGCGCCGCCACCCGGGCGTACACCTACGGCTTCGGCCGCGCCGAGGACCTCGCCGGGATCGTCATCGTGCTGGTCATCGCCGGCTCCGCCGCGCTGGCCGGCTGGACCGCGATCGACCGGCTGCTGCACCCCGCCGCGATCACCCACCTGCCGTTCGTCGGTGCCGCCGGCGTCATCGGCTTCCTCGGCAACGAACTGGTCGCCCGGTACCGGATCGCGATCGGCCGGCGGATCGGCTCGGCCGCGCTGGTCGCCGACGGCCTGCACGCCCGCACCGACGGCTTCACCTCCCTGGCCGTGGTCGCCGCCGCCGGTGGTGCCGCGCTCGGCTGGCGCTGGGCCGACCCGGTCGTCGGCCTGATCATCGCGGTGGCGATCGTGTTCGTCCTCAAGGACGCCGCCCGCGAGGTCTACCGCCGCCTGATGGACCGCGTCGACCCGGCCCTGGTCGACACGGCCGAACACACGCTGCGCCAGGTCCCCGGCGTCCGCGACGTCACCGGCCTGCGCCTGCGCTGGATCGGCCACCGCATGCACGCCGAGGCCGACATCGTTCTCGACGCCGACCTGACCCTCCAGGCCGCCCACGAGATCGCCGCCGACGCCGAGCACCGCCTCACCCACGCCGTCCCTCGCCTCGACCGCGTCACCGTCCACACCGACCCGGCCACCCACCCCGGCGCCGCCCACCATCGCGAGCTGTCCCACCACCGCCGGGTCTGAGTCATCGAGCCGTCATGGCCGGGGCGCCAGGATCCCGTGGACGATCACCGGCGCGTTCCCGGCCACGCCGCTCAGCCGGTGATCCAGGGCAGGTTCATCTTGCGGAAGACGATCGACCGGTGTGACGTGAGGCTGTCAGCGGTGTCCTCGTTGACCTCGACGAGCGCGCCCACCGTGAAGTCGGCGGTCTTTGCCATGCTGGAGTAGCCGCCCTCCGCGACCCGGCCGGTACCCAGCTGCGGCCAGGCCGGCAGCGGGGCGGTCGTGAGGGCGCGGCCGGCCGACCAGGTCTCTCCCTCATCGAGGCTGACCCGGATGCGCATGGCCGTGCGCGTGCCGGTGCTCGCGGAGTTGAGGAAGATCAGACGCGCGGGGGCGTTGCGGTTGTACCGCAGGATCGACGCCTCCGCGTGCGGGTCCGGCAGTGCCGGTTCCGGGGCGTACGGGCCGAAACCGCCCTCGATGGTGCCCCGCGCGACCCACCTGGTCTTGTCCGTCGACCAGACCGACCGGTTCGGGGTGTCGTTGCGCATCAGCTGTCCGTCGGTCAGCTCGACGAGCGTGCTCTCGCCGGTGACCTCCTGCCCGGCCGCCATCGGGGCACTCTGGAACGTCACGCCGCCGTCGTCACTGTAGATGTTGCGGTTCGTGGCCGGCACGATCAGCCGCCCCGACGCCGTCAGGACCCCGGCGCCCGGCCCGACCGCGTCCCAGTCCCAGACGGAGCCGTCCGCGTGCGTCCTCGGGGTCACCGCCGATGTGAGGTCGACCGGGCCGTGCCACACCGTGCCGTCCTCGGCCTTGCTGCTGGTGAAGAGCTTGACCCGGCGTTCGCCCCACGCGCTGATCCGGGTGGTGCCCTCGTCGCCGAACTGGCTCATGCCGGCCGCGTTCCAGGACAGGAAAAGGAAGATGGTGCCGTCGGCGCCGACCACGCTCGTCGGGTTGCCCCAGGTGCCCGGTCCCTGGCCGGTCACCTCGCCGAGCCCGGACCAGGTGGCCCCGTTGTCCTCGGAGCGCTTCACCATCATGTTGATGTTGCCGTAGTCGCGGTTGGAGGCGACCCGGCCCTCGGCGAAGGCGAGCAGGGTGTCCCGCGAGGTGCGCACCAGCGACGGGATCCGGAACGAGTGGTACCTGACGTCATTGAACGTCTCGCCGCCGCCGTCGAAGAGCAGCAGCGCGCTGGCCTTGGGATCCGCCGCCGACGCGGCGGTGGCGGGCGCCGGCAGCCCCGCGCCGAGCAGGAGGCTGAGGCCGGCGGCGAGCAGCCGGGAATGATGTCGCATGGGGCCCTTTCCGTATGCGTGATCAGTGACGTCGAGGTCACGTCGCGTCGATATCAGAGAGCGTGCATATTCTCCGCACACGCGCGCTTGCCGTGCGCGCGTGCGGCGCCCCGGGCTCACGCGACGGGGCGCCGCACGTCAGGCGGTGGTCACACCCGCTCGAACGCCCAGATCTGGGCCTCGTTGTTCGGCGTGCCGGTCTGCTGCTCGATGGGGGAACCGAGCCCTGTGGTCATCGTCGCGACCTTCCCGCTGTGCCGGTTGACGAGGATGAACCGCGAGTCGGCCACCCGCCGCAGCGTCCACTGCTGCCCCAGGGGATTGGTGCTACAGGTCCGCAGCGTCAGGTCGAGACCCTCCGTCGCGTCCTGTGTGTTCGCGGCGCACAGGCCACTGCGCACGTGCACCAGCTGCCAGTACGACCCGATCGCGTCCAGGCGGAACTGCTGCGTGGTGTTCGCACTGCGCGCGGCGTGGCTGATCACCTCGCCCACCTCGGCGCCCACCGGCGCCACCAGGCTTGCCCGGTTGCTCAGCGCGGCGATGTTGTAGACCGCGTTGTCGACCGGCCCGGCCGGGTCGGCGATCCTCGTGAAGGACCACCGCTGGTTCGCCTCACCGGTGTAGACCTGCTGGTCGACGAGGGCCCCGGCGGTGGACGGCTGGGTCAGCGCCAGGCCGTTGCGCCAGTTCAGGATCGTGAACGAGCCGTCGGCGTGCGGCAGGTAGGCCCACCGCATGCCGTCCTGCCCGTTGCACGGGTACTGGAGGACGCGGGTGCCCGCGGTCACGCCGCTGTAGGCGGTGTCAACGCAGTAGAAGCTGTCCCGGTTCTGCAGCTGCAGCCCGGTGTCGTACGAGACGAGCCACTTCTGGCTGGGCGCCGTGCTCGACGCCGTGGTGGCGTGCAGGTACTTCAGCGAATCCCGCACGGTGCCGCCGGCCGGGTCGATGTCGAGCGCCGCGCCGGAGGCCACGTTCCGTACCGAGTAGGTCCAGCCGGAGCGCGGGTAGTTCTGATTGTCCGCGCTGGTGCCGGCCCGGAAGTACACGCTGTCGGCGGTGTTCCAGTGCGTGGCCAGGTAGGTCCCCGCCGCCGGCTGAGTGCTGAAGAAGTCGTCGAAGCCACAGTCGGGTAGCCGCTTGTGGTCGTACTGCGGGCAGTCCAGCGTGAACGTGTCGGCGTAACACATCAGGTCGAAACCCTGGTTGCAGTGCCCCGGCTCGCTGTAGTGCGGCGCGCTGTCCTGGATCGCGCCGATCGTGTGCCCGAACTCGTGCGCGATCGCGTTCGCGCCGAGGCAGTTCGGGGCGGCGTCGACCCGGGCGTACCGTACGGCCGTGTTTGCCACGTTCGCCGTACCCGGCTGGTCGTCGTTCGTGCCCTGGGCCACCCCGCAGATGACCGTGGCCTCGGTGATCATCAGGTACTTGCGGTTCGAGGCGGCGTTGTAGCCGAGCGCCTTGACCGCGGCTATCGACGCGTCGAACGTCGCCAGCGCGCCCGCCGGCACCACGACATTGCGGATCACGGCCCGGCACGTGCCGTCCACGGTCTCGGTGAGGTACCTGATGTGCCGGCTGTTGCCGTGACGGGCGGCGCCGTCGTTCCACGCCGCATCCGTGTTGATCAGCCAGGCCTGCATGAGCGGCTGTATCGCCGCGTACCGGTCCGGCATCGACGCCTCACGCACGTACAGCACCTCGACCCGGGGCCCGGCGGTCCCGTCGCAGGTGAAGCCGGCGATCGGTTCGGCCGCGAGAGCCCGCAGCGAGTCACCGCCCGCGGCCGGCACCGACGTGGCCAGCGGCCCGGTCCGTGGACCGCCGAGCACCGCACCGGGGAAGACGTCCTCGTTCACCACCGCAGCCGCCCCGCCGGGCTCGGCCGTGGCGGTGTTCGCCGCCGAACCGATCGTCACCAGTATCGCCAGCCCCAGCGTGGCGATTCGTCGCACGAACATGCCCACTCACTTCGGTCGGGACATCAGAAGATCTAAATCTAACGTCAAGACCGTGGCGGGGGTACGTGGTGCGGCCCGTGATCAACGGCACGGCCGTCCATGGTGGACACGGCGGCCGCGCTTCCGTACCGCGCCGGGCCGGCGGCTACGGGCGGCCGGGAGCATCGGGGCTACGGCGTTACCTCCAGCCGCGTCGTCGTGGTCGCGGTGGAGGAGCCGCCGGCCCAGATGTCGATCGTGCTGGGGTCCTGGACGACGGTGCGGGTGGCCGCGTTCCAGTAGGAGAGTTCGGCCGGGCCGAGCGGGAACGTGACCGTCCGGGTCTCGCCGGGGGCGAGCGTCACCCGCCGGAAGCCCTTCAACTCGCGGACCGGCCGGGAGGCGCTGCCGTACCGCTGGTGGACGTAGATCTGGACGACCTCGTCGGCCGCGCGGGACCCGGTGTTGGTGACGTCCACCGACACCTCCGTCGTCTCGCCGACCGCGACGCTGCCGGCCGCGGTCCGCAGGTTCGCGTAGCCGAAGGACGCGTAGGACAGCCCGTGCCCGAACGGGTAGAGCGGCGTGCTCTCCTCCTCCCAGTAGCGCTTGTCCTGGTCCTGCGGGGCGAACGTACGGTGGTGCGCGTAGATCATCGGCACTTGCCCGGCGTGCCGGGGCCAGGTGAACGGCAGCCGCCCGGCGGGGGAGACGTCACCGGCCAGGACCGCGGCCACCGCGTGCCCACCGGACGTGCCGGGGTACCACGCCTGCACGATCGCGGGAACGTTCGCGTCCGCCCACCGCAGGTCCAGCGGCCGGCCGGACATCACGACCAGCACCACCGGCGTACCGGTCGCGGTGATCCGCTGGAGCTGTTCCAGCTGCCGGCCGGGCAGGTCCAGCGTGGCCGAGGACGCGTTCTCGCCGATCTGGTTCTGCCGCTGGCCGACCACGACCACCGCGACGTCCGCGTCGGCGGCCAGCGCGACCGCGCGGTCGATCTCGGCCTCGTCGTCCTGGTCCGCCGGCGCGGTGACCGGCGGCTCCATCCGGTCGAAGATGGACGGGAAGATCCGGCCGGGGATGTGCGCCCCGGGCGCGTGGGTGACCTCGAACCGGGCGCGCAGCCCGTCGAGGATCGTGACGGTCTCGGCGGTGTCGTGCCCGAAGACCCACGGGCCCAGCGTGTCCCGCTTCGCGTCGGCGAGCTCACCGATCACCGCGACCCGGCCCGGCGCGGCCAGCGGCAGCAGCCCACGGTCGTTCCTGAGCAGCACGATGCCGCGCTCGGCCGCGACCCGCGCGGTGTCCCGGTGCGCGGCCAGATCGAGCGTGCGCCCGTCGCCGGCGTACGGGTTCTCGAACAGGCCCAGCCGGAACTTGACGGTCAGCACCCGCCGTACCGCGGTGTCGATCTGTTCCTCGGTGACCAGGCCGGCGGCGACGGCCGCGGGCAGCCGCGCGAACGCCGGGTCGGCCATGCACATCTCCATGTCCAGCCCGGCGCCGACCGCGCGGGCGCCGGCGTCGGTGAGGTCGCGGGCGAAGTGCTGCACCTCCAGCGACCGGACCGCGTTGGCGTCCGAGACGACGAAACCCGTAAAACCGAAAGCCTCCCGCAGTACGTCGGTGAGCAGCCACCGGTTGCCGGACGCCGGGATGCCGTTGAGGTCCATGTAGGCGCTCATCACGTTGAGCGCACCCGCCTCCACCGCGGCCTTGAACGGCGGCAGGTAGACGTTCCACAGCTCGGAGTCGGAGATGTCCGCGTCGTCGTAGTCACGGCCGCCGCGGGCCGCACCGTACCCGGCGAAGTGTTTCGGCCCGGCGACCAGCCGGTCCGGCCCGAGATCGCCCTGGAAGCCACGCACCTGGGCCGCGGCGACGGCCGCACCCAGGTACGGGTCCTCACCGGCGCCCTCGACGATGCGCCCCCAGCGCGGATCCCGGGCGATGTCGATCATCGGGGCGAACGTCCAGTGGATGCCCAGCGCCCGCGCCTCCCGCGCCGCCACCGCCTGTCCGACCTCGATCGTCTCCGGGCACCAGCTCGCGGCCAGCGCGACCGGCACCGGCAGGATCGTGCGCATCCCGTGGACCACGTCGAAACCGAACAGCAGCGGTACGCCGAGCCGGCTCTCCATCGCCGTCCGCTGCATCCGGTTCACGGTGGCGGCGTCCCGGACGAACAGTAGCGAGCCGGCCCGCCCGTCCCGGACCGCGTCCTCCACCAGCACCAGCGCCTGCTGCTCCGGCGGCAGCGACGCGAGATCGGCGCCGTCCGGCACCTGCGGGGCACCGAAGTAGAAGTGCTGGGTGAGCTGCCCCGCCTTCTCCTCCGGCGTGAGACGGGACAGCAGGTCGGCGACCCGGTCCGCCACGGGCAGCTCGGGATCGCGGTAGGGCAGCGTCGTCATCTCGTCTTCTTCCGTGTCGCGGGGTCAGCCGTCCCCCCACCCTCCCGGACTCGCGCCCGAGAAGCCAGCAGCCGCCGGCCCGGCGGGGTGCCGGGACGGGCGCGGAACGGGATCAGCGGTCCGTCGACGTCAAGGAAGATCAGCGGTCGGTCAGCCACGGCAGGCACGCTACCGCCGGATACACACCGTGCCTTCGGGACATGAGCGTTCTCCAGCGCCTTGCCCGCCGTGCCGATCGGGGCGCCGGATGCCGGGGTCACCGCGGCGGTCCTGAGTGGCGACGGAGCCCGTCCGCGCTTCGTAAGGTCCTCGGCCGCCTGTCGTCCATATGCTGAGGTCGGCCGGCCGGATCGACCCTCGTAAGTCCTATGTAGATGTTCGGCGTCCGGTGGCCGCCGGGATCGCCGTGGACCCGCCCGCCGGAGCGGGTCCCTGTGCAGGGGAGAAGTGATGCGCAAATTCGCAGCGGAGTTCGTGGGCACGTTCTTTCTGATGATGACGGTGTCGATCGCCGTTTCCGGGATGAGTGATCTGGCACCGCTGGCCATCGGCGGGGTGCTGACCGTGATGATCTACGCCGCCGGGCACATCTCCGGGGCGCACTTCAACCCGGCGGTCACGCTGGCCGCGCTGGTGCGCGGCGCGATCACGAGGACGGACGCCGCCGGGTACGTCGTCGCCCAGGCCGCCGCCGGCCTGCTCGCGGCGCTCACCGCGCGGTGGATGGCGCGGCCCGCCGACCTGACCGCACTCTCCTTCACCGGCCGGGCGATCGCGGTCGCGGCGCTGGCCGAGTTCCTGTTCACGTTCGCACTCGCCTACGTCGTGCTGAACGTCGCGACCAGCCGTGACCACCCGGACAACTCGTTCTACGGCCTGGCGATCGGCGGCACGGTCATGGCCGGCGCCGTGACGATCGGCGGCATCTCCGGCGCGGTCCTCAATCCGGCCGTCGCGGTCGGCGGCGCCGTTTTTGGGCTGTTCACCTGGTCCGCGGTCGGGATCTATCTGGTCGCGACGCTGCTCGGCGGGGCGGCGGCCGGCGCGGTCTTCCTCGCGCTCAACCCCGCGGACCGGCCCGGCGTGACGCCGGTCGAGCCCGCCGCCGCCGCGCCCGCACACCTCTGAGCCGCTGGGCCGGTCATCGGCCGTCCCGTTCGGCGGTACCGCACCGACCACCATGGAGGAGACCATGTCCGCGCACCATGACGCCGGCCCGCACCCGTCCGTCCCGTCGCAGGCGCATGCGCCGATCGACCACGACGCCACGACCGGCGCCGCGTCCGCCTGCCCGGTCGCGCACGGCCGGGCGCCGCACCCGGCCCGCGGAACCACCAACGACGCCTGGTGGCCGAACCGGCTGAACCTGCGGATCCTGGCGAAGAACCCCGCGGTCGCCAGCCCGCTCGGCGCCGAGTTCGACTACGCCGCCGCGTTCCGGACGCTCGACCTGCCGACCGTGAAACGGGACATCGCCGCGGTGCTGACGACGTCACAACCGTGGTGGCCGGCCGACTACGGTCACTACGGCCCGTTCATCGTCCGGATGGCCTGGCACAGCGCGGGCACGTACCGGATCAGTGACGGCCGCGGCGGGGCCGGTGCCGGCCAGCAGCGGTTCGCGCCGCTCAACAGCTGGCCGGACAACGCGAACCTGGACAAGGCACGCCGGCTGCTCTGGCCGGTGAAGAAGAAGTACGGCCGGGCCCTGTCCTGGGCCGACCTGATGATCCTGGCCGGCAACGTGGCGCTGGAGAGCATGGGACTGCGCACCTTCGGGTACGGCGGCGGCCGCCCCGACGTGTGGGAGCCGGACGAGGACGTCTACTGGGGCCCGGAGACCACCTGGCTCGGCGACGAGCGGTACCGCGGCGACCGGGAACTGCAGGAGCCGTTGGCCGCCGTGCAGATGGGTCTGATCTACGTCAACCCGGAGGGCCCGAACGGCGTGCCGGACCCGCTCGTGGCGGCCCGCGACATCCGCGAGACCTTCAGCCGGATGGCCATGAACGACGAGGAGACGGTCGCGTTGATCGCCGGGGGCCACACGTTCGGCAAGACGCACGGCGCCGGACCGGCCGAGCACGTCGGCGCGGAGCCCGAGGCCGCTCCCCTCGAGGAGCAGGGTCTCGGCTGGCGGAACAGCTTCGGTACCGGCCGGGGCGCCGACACCATCACCAGCGGGCTCGAGGGCGCCTGGACCGCCACGCCGACCACCTGGGACAACAGCTTCTTCGACCTCCTCCTCGGGTACGAGTGGGAGCTCTCCCGCAGTCCGGCCGGCGCACACCAGTGGAAGCCGGCGAACGGTGGTGGCGCGGGCACCGTGCCGGACGCCCACGACCCGGCGGTGCGGCACGCCCCCACCATGCTGACCACGGATCTCGCGCTGCGATCCGACCCGGTCTACGAGCCGATCGCACGGCGGTTCCGCGAGGACCCCGCCGCGTTCGAGGACGCGTTCGCCCGGGCCTGGTTCAAGCTCACCCACCGCGACATGGGCCCGGTCGTGCGCTACCTCGGACCGGAGGTGCCGGCCGAGACCCTGCCGTGGCAGGATCCGGTCCCGGCCGTCGACCACGAGCTGGCCGACGCGGCCGACGTCGCCGCCCTCAAGAGCCGGGTGCTCGCCTCCGGCCTCCCGGTCGCGCGGCTGGTGGCCGCAGCGTGGGCCTCGGCGTCGACGTTCCGCGGCGGCGACAAGCGCGGCGGCGCCAACGGCGCCCGGATCCGCCTGGAGCCGCAGCGCTCCTGGGAGGTCAACGACCCGGCCGGCCTGGCCGGTGTGCTGCGCGTCCTGGAGGAGATCCGTGCCGGCTTCAACGGCGCGCGGCCGGGCGGCCGGCGAATCTCGCTGGCGGACCTGATCGTGCTGGCCGGGTCCGCCGCGGTCGAGCGCGCCGCGGCGGACGCCGGCGTACCGGTGGAGGTCCCGTTCACGCCGGGCCGGACGGACGCGACGCAGGAGCAGACCGATGTGGCGTCGTTCGCCCCGCTGGAGCCGGTCGCGGACGGCTTCCGCAACTTTCTCGGCAAGGGCCTCCCGCTCCCGGCGGAGTTCCTGCTGGTCGACCGCGCGAATCTGCTCACCCTCAGCGCGCCGGAGATGACCGTGCTGGTCGGCGGCCTGCGGGTACTCGGCGCCAACCACCGGCAGTCCCCGGCCGGTGTGCTGACCCACCGGCCCGGCGTGCTCAGCAACGACTTCTTCGCGAACCTGCTCGACCCGGGCACCGTCTGGACACCGACCTCGCCGGACGCGACGGGCTTCGAAGGCCGCGACGTGGTCACCGGCGCGCCGCTCTGGACCGCCAGCCGCGTGGACCTGATCTTCGGCTCCCACTCGGAGTTGCGCGCGCTCGCCGAGGTCTACGCCGCGGACGACGCGCTGGGCGCGTTCGTGCGGGACTTCGTCGCAGCCTGGGTCAAGGTCATGAACCTGGACCGGTACGACCTGACCCGATCCCGCTGACGGCCGGCCCGCCGGGTGGTCCTGGACATCACCCGGACCACCCGGCGGGCCGGCCCCGCCACCGTTGCTCACCGGAGCCCTGCGGTGGTGCAGAGACTCACGCGTACGACGGTGAACGGCAGGGCCGGCTCGGCCTTCTGGAACTGGAAGTTGACCACGAGGAGGTCGTCGCCGTCGAACGCCGCCGTCGACGGGAAGTCCATGCCGCGGCCGTTGATCCGGCGCTGCACCTGTGCCCGCGAGTAGTCCTTGCTCAACCGCAGGACACTGATCTCGCCCTCGGGGTGGAAGACACTGGTGACGCTGTACAGCGTGCCGTCGCGCAGCAGCAGCCCGTCGGCGCCGATGTCGGTCACTCCGCCGAGGTCGATCGGATCGACGGCCCCGGTGCGGGTGCTGATCCGGTAGAACGCCTGCGAGTTGGTGTCGGCCATGAGCACGAATCGCCCGTCCGGGGTCACGACGAGTCCGTTGCCGTTGATGCCCTCCTCGTTGACGCCCGTGTCGTACCGGACCGGCGTACCGGCGAAGTCCACATGGGTTCTGAGCGGCTGATCGATCTCCCGCTTCGCCAGCTGGGCCGCGGTGATCCGGTAGAGGACCGGGCGGAACGAGTCAGTGACGTAGGCATCCCCGTTCGGCGCGACGGCCACGTCGTTGACCAGACCGTCGCGCGCGCCGGAGTCGAAGACGTGCAGCAGTTGCCGGTCTCGGGTGCGGTAGACGAAGACCTTGCCGGTGGTACCGCCCGCCACCACCAGCCGGCCTTGCGTGATCTTCATGCCGACCGCGCTGGTACGGCCGTCCTGCCCGCCCGGCAGGAAGACCTCCAGGCGCGGCTGGTCGATCCGGCCCCGCCAGATCGTTCCGTCGGTCATGCCGCCGACGTAGAAGTACGGCGTGCCGGGTTCGCGGACGATGCCCTCCGGGTAGGCCCGGTCGCCGGGGACCACGTAGCGGCCTACGGGCCTGCGGTAGTGAGCGCCGGCCGGTACGGACGGCGAGAGGACCAGCGCGGCGACGATGCCGCCGGCCAGCCAACGGGCACGAGTGGTGAACATGGGTCGCGCTCCAAACCGATGATCGAGCGTACGGGGGGACGAAAGCCATACAAGTGCCTTGTTCCGGACGGCGGCAGGGCCGGTTCATCGGGGGGAGAATCTCGACCCCCTTCCAGCCGGATGGCGTTCCTAGACTGACGACGTGAGCGACCACCGCCTGTCCCCGTCCGGTAATCGCGCTGACGTGCGTGAGTTCCTCGTCAGCCGGCGCGCGCGGATCAGCCCGGACCAGGTCGCGCTTCCGGTCAGCGGACAGCGACGCGTGCCGGGGCTTCGGCGGGAGGAGGTCGCCATGCTCGCCGGGGTCAGCGTCGACTGGTACACCCGCCTGGAGAAGGGCCACATCCGCGGTGTCTCCCAGACCGTGCTCGACGCCGTGGCCCGCGTCCTGCAACTCGACGACGAGGAACGGTCCTACCTGTTCGACCTGGCCCACGCGGCCCGGCCGGCGAACCGCACCGTGGCCGCGGCGTCACCTCTGCCGTCGACCGTGCAATGGCTGCTGGACAGCATGACGTTGTCCGCCGCGCTGGTCACCGACGAGCGCCATGACGTCCTGGCGGCGAACTCGCTGGCCCGCGCGCTCTACGCACCGATGTTCAGCAGCGCCACCACGCGTGAGAGCGGCCGTCCGAACCTCGTGCGCTACCACTTCCTCGATCCCGGTGCTCGTGACTTCTACGGCAACTGGAACCTCACGGGTGACATGCTCGTGGCCTCGCTGCGCACGGAGGCCGGACGCAGCCCGCACGACATCGAAACGCGGGAGCTGGTCGGTGAGCTGACCACCGCCAGCGCCGGCTTCCGGGCCCGGTGGAACACGCACAACATTCTCCTCCACGCCCGCGGCACCAAGATCTTCCGGCATCCGGAGGCCGGGCGCCTGAGCGTGAGCTACCACTCGCTCGGCCTGCCGGTCTCCGTCGGCCTGGCCCGGCAGATGTGCGTCTGCACCGCCGAACCGGGCTCGGCCGACGAGGACAAGCTGACCCTGCTCGCCAGCCTGGCGGCACCGCACCCGCCGCGGGCCGGTGCCCCGGCCGATCAGCGTCGGTGAGACGCGAGCGCCGCCGGACCGGTCGGCCTGCCGTGGCGGGACGATCTGTCACCCGCCGGGGTCTCTGCCAGGAGGCCGGCAGCTCACTCGGTGACCGGTACCGCCACTACCGGAGCGCCGCGAGCAGCTTCTCGAGACTGTGCCAGTTCACCGTGGGCTGTACGAGAAAGGTGAAGTAGCTGAAGCCGAGTTCCTCGTGAAGCGACCGCACCTGATCGGCAGCGGCGTCGATCGGGCCCACCAGGTGCGTCGGCGTCGCGTACAACTCCTCGTCCGGCAGGTGCGGCGCGACAGCGCGTAGCACGGACAGATCATCGGGGTCGTCAAGACCGATCTGTACGAAGGTGTACGCCAGTTCGACGTCCTTGGCGCGTGCACCGGCCTGCTCCCGGACGAAGCCGGCACGTTCTGCGAGCTGGTCGCGTCCGCCCACGTACGAGATGTCCACGATGTCAGCGTGCTGGGCGGCCGCCGTCAGCAGGCGGTCCCCGCTGCCGCCGATCAGGATCGGCGGCGGAGTTTGCACCGGTGCGGGGACGTAGCCGGGGTCGGACAGGCAGCGGCGGATCTCGTCGACGTGCTCGACGAGGTGGTCGATGCGAGCGCCCACTGCCGGGAACGGCAGACCGGCGGCCCGGATCTCGGCTCCGCTGTAGCCGGCGCCCAGACCGATGATGAGCCGCCCGTCAGTGGCCGAGTCGACGGCGGCGAGGTCGCGTGCGAGCAGTGCGGGCCGATAGAACGACGTGTTGAGGACATGGGTCGAGACCCGGAGCGTCGGCGCGGCCTCGGCCATCGCGACCAGCGAGGGCAGCGGGGCGGCCATGCCGAGGTGGTCGGGTGTGACGACGACGTCGAACCCGATCTGCTCGGCGCGGCGGGCGTTCTTCCGCAACTCGGGGATCGAGCCGCTCACGTTCACACTGAAGCGCATGGGGTGCGTCACGGAAGGCCTTTGACGGTGCAAATGTTTGATCATCGATACAGTCGGAAGCGCATTGTTTGTGCGGAGTGTTCCGGTTTCGAGGCCGCCCCGCGTACCGGGCAGGCGTAGCGCTCGGACGGGGACCGGCCGTCAGCCGCCGCGTCAGGGCACGGCGCGCAGCCCGCTCTGCGCGAAGACGATGGCCCGCAACGCGTTCTCCGCCTGCGCGTCGGCCGGGGTGATGACCGAGAGACGCTGTTCGGAGCCGTCCTGCACGGCCAGCACGTCATAACGTACGTGCACGACCCCGCCGGTCGGGTGCAGGATGCGTTTGGTGCCGTTCGTGCGTTCCTGCACGGTCTGGTCGTCCCACCAGGCGGCGAAGTCGCCGCTCTGCCGGCGCAGCTCGGTGACCAGCTCCAGCAGACGCGGGTCGCCGGGGTGCCGCGCCAGGTTGGCGCGCAGGTTGCCGACGTGCTCGCGGGCGATCCGGGACCAGTCCAGCTGAAACTCCCGGGCGCCCGGGTCGAGGAAAAGCGGCAACGTCGCGTTCTTCCCGACGCCGAAGCCGGGGCCGAAGAAGGCCGCCGCGGCGGCGTTGTGAGCCAGGATGTCGAAGCGGAGGTCGACGATCCAGGCGGGGGTCATCGGCATGCTGTGCAGCATCGTGCGCAACGACTCGCTCGCCGGGGCGGGCACGTGCCGGCCCGGCGGGGCCTCGCCGCGGGCGATCAGGTGCAGGTGATGCCGCTCGGTCTCGGACAGCTTCAGGGCCTGCGCCACCGCGTCCAGCACGGCGGCGCCCGGCACGCCGACCCGGCCCTGCTCGAGCCGGATGTACCAGTCGATGCTCACCGCGGCGAGCTCCGCGACCTCCTGACGCCGCAAACCCGGCGTGCGACGCCGGCCGAACTCGCGCAGTCCCACGTCGGCGGGCCGTACGCGCGAGCGCATGGCCCGCAGGAAGGCGGACAGTTCAGGCCGGCTGGCGGAGCGGGGCGAGGGCACGCCTTTCAGTCTGCGCGATCGGTGCGCCTGCACGGGGGTACTCCGAGTACCAGTTTGCCGAGGACCTCCCTGCCCGGCGCCGCGGGTCGCAGGCTTACCGGTGTTCGCAAGGCACACCACTTCCCTCGGGAGAGCCACACCATGAACCCGTTCGACCGTCTTCCCCCGGTGCCGGCCTTCGACGTCACCAGCGCCGTGGCCGTCGACGGCAAGCCCCTGCCCCTGGCCCAGCGGTCCGGCGCCTTCGGCGTCCCCGGCGGCCAGGACGTCTCGCCCGACCTGACCTGGTCCGGCGCACCGGCGGGCACCAGGAGCTACGCGGTGACCGTCTTCGACGCCGACGCACCGACGATGTCGGGCTTCTGGCACTGGGCCGTCTTCGACATCCCCGCCGCCGTGACCGCGCTGCCCGCCGGGGCCGGCTCCGGCGACGGGCTGCCGCAGGGCGCGGTCCAGCTGCCCAACGACGCCCGGCTGCCGCAGTACATCGGCGCCGCCCCGCCCGCCGGGGACGGCGAGCACCGCTACTTCATCACCGTGCACGCCCTGGACGTCGAGGACCTCGGCGTGCCCGCCGAGAGCACCCCGGCCTACTTGAGCTTCACCATGGGCGGGCACACCCTGGCCCGCGCCACCGTCGTCGCCACCGCCGAGACCCCGGCCGCCTGACGCACTGCCGGTGCCGGGTAGGAGGCACCGGCGTACGCGGTGTCGTGGGTGTGGGCCGGTGCTGACCGGCTCAGCCTGCGGTGCCGGGACCGCCGGATGTGCGGTCGTCCCCCCTGCGGCAGCGCGTCGGGCGCGGCGTTACAGTCACCGTGCCCGACGCGTCGGGCCGGACCGCGGTCGCGTCTCGGTCGCAGGTCGCACGGGGGAGCGCGAACGCGCTCCGCCACCGGCGCCGGACCGGCTGCCGGTGGGCGACGTGGGTAAGGGCGCCGGCGAGGACCGGAGCACGAAGCCGGCGGCGGCCGGCAGCGGGCCGGCGAGGACGGTCACGCCGGTCGGCCGGGGCGCCGGGCGGTCTTCGAAGCGGCCATCGACCTGGTGCGGCTGCCGCGGACGCGATCGCCGAGGACCCGGCGAAGGTCGGTCGAGCGCGATCGATCATGAGGAGGCCGGGTTGTTTTGCCGCACCGGCATTGAACGGAGGACTACCTGCCGGGCAAGGGCAGCCGCACCGATTACGTCCGGGTGCCGCAGGGCTGGGCGCAGCAGCTGGAGGGGCACCGCGACGTGCTCGGTCAGGCCGCGCTTGACGTCACCACATGTCCCTGATCAGAAAATGAACCCGGCGGACGGCTGTGACGTCAGCTGTATACCGGTCGTCCGCCTAGGAGTCATCCATTGACCATCGCGCCCCTGTTCGACATCGTCTGCCGCGACGGCATGCTCATGCCTCTGCCCGGGGCGCGGGTCTACTACCACCCCGGTAACACACCTGCAAGCCTTGACCTGGCGGCGTACCTGCGGGCGTGGGATGCACCTGTACCGAACGGCCGGAGCGCGGTCGTGGTGCCGCGGGCCGCGCTGGACAGCACGACCACGCGGCAGGCGCTGGGCCGCACGCTGGGCCTGCTGGACCGGCCGGATGAGCTGGCGTTCGTGCCGGTGCCCGGCGACCGGATCGACCCGGTGCACTGGCACGACCTGGCCGGCCTGTCCGGCATCGAGGCGGTCCTGCCGGAGTCGCCCGAGACGGGGCATCCGTGGACCGATCCGCGAAGCCGCGCGGCCACCGTCACCGAGCTGGATGCGCTGTTCCGGGAGGTGCTGTCGGACGGCGCCCGCCGGGCGGAGAGCACCGGTGACCGCACGCTCGCCGAGTGCCTCGCCCTGGTCCGTGACCTGACCGGCCGCCTGTTCCCGGACAGCGTGTTCGCTCACCGGGTACGGGTGCCGCGTACCCGTGAGGAAGGGGCTCTGGGCTCGGCGGCGGAACGCTGGCTCGGCGACCGGGAGGACTTCACCCGGATCGGCGGCTGGCAGGACCTGCACGACCGGCTGTCCGCGGCCGGCCCGAAGTCCGCCGCGGTGGTGCTGGTCGACCGGCCGCACACCGCGTTCGGCCACGTCTATCTGGCCTACCACACCCTGGGTGGACAGATCGCCTGGACCAACCTGGTCGATCCGGACGGGACGGTCCGGACCGGAGCCGCGCCGTTCGGGCACGACCCGGCAACGTACGCGCGAGCTGTCGTGATCGACCCGAACGGCGTGGTGCTGCGCCCGGCAGGCGTGCCGCCGGAGTCCGCATCGATGGTGGCCGCGCTGTTGGACAGGCCGGTCAGCCGCGGCTACCGGGGCGGCGTCCAGCAGACCAGGCCGGCGGCCGGCCGCGACCCACGCGTCTCGCCCGAGCTCCTGGTCGGCCTGCAACCGGTCGGCGCTCCGCAGGACTCCCGGGACCGGGCCATCGCCGCCGGTGCGGCCGTTGCCGTCGCCGCCGGTGCGCCGGATGCGGGTGGCATGCTGGACGTGCACCTGCACCTCGTGCACCAGGACGGCTCGGTAGAGCAGTTCGGGCGGATCGACGCCCCTGACGTCTTCGTCGGGGTCTCGATGGTGCGGACGGAGACGGGCACGGCGAACCGGTATCAGCCGTTGACCCCGGCGGGCCGGCCGCCTACCACCGGCATCCGGGCCGGCCGGCTGGATGCCGCCGGTGCGGAGACCCTGGTGACGCGCCCGATCGCGGTCGCACCCGGTACGGACGGCCGGGACTTGCTGGCCGATGCCGTGATCGAGCGGCTCGAAGCACTGCTGAGCCCGGCCGAAGTGGCGTGGCCGGGCTGGCGGCCCGCGGGCCACGCGGCCGGCGATGCGCTCACCGCCTGGCTCGCCACGGACGAACTGGCCGGGTTCGCGGGGACGCTGCTCGACGGCGGACTGCGGCTGCTGCCCGACGGAGGTGCCGGAACGGGGGTACCCGAAGCCCTGCGTGGCGCCTCGATCGTGCTGTCGGCCCGGCGTGTCGGTACCTACCGGCCCGAATCGGTCACCGCGCGCAACGTCAGCTACGGCGGCCGGCTCGAGCTCGGCGTGCGGATCGAGGGCCTTGGCGAGCCGGTGGAGATCGGCCCGCTCGGTGTGTGGGAGCAGGTGACGGTCCAGAACCCGCCCACGCTGCTGACCGGCCCGGAACCGCCGGCTTTCCCGGTCGACGACACCGTCGTGCTCGACCCGGAGGTGTGGGCGGGCGGACAGGCTGTCGTCGGGGCCGTCGCGCCACAGACGCTGGCTCTGATGAATGTGCGGCAGCGTCAGGAAGCCCAGCGCTTCTTGACCGAACGACTGTCCGGTATGGATTCAGGTGCCGGTTCGGTGTTCCGGCTGCGCGTCGGGTCTGCGTTCGTCATGGTCCGGATCGGTGGGCAGTATCGGGCGGTGGTCCGTGGTGACCTTGAGGTCACGCTGACCGACGGTACGGTGATGAAGACGGACGGCGCGGTCGAGGTGCTGCTCGACGTGGCCACGGCGGTGCGTGTGCTCGTCCCGCTCCGGTCCGTCCCGACCGCCCCGCCCGGCTACGACCACCGCGAGTCCGCGCCCGCACCGGACGGCGTCGACCCGGGTCGCTGGCAGCGGTTGCGGGACGATGCGGAGATCGCGCTTACCCCGGCCCGGCTGTCCGCGTTGCAGCATCAGCCCGGAGCCGAAGATTTGAGTGCGGCGGCTCTGGTCGACTGGATCCAGGTCATCGACCGGGTGCCGGACGACGTCGCGGTCGCCGCGGGCCGGATCGGGTTGGCCGTGTCCGGTCCGCTCCTGCGGATCGCCTTTGACCTGAAGCTCGATCCCGGCTTACTCGTGGTCTTCGGCCCGCACCTGCGGGCGCTCGCTGTCTCGGGCACGTTGCGGGCGGCCGATCTGCTGGAGCGTCTGCGACCGTCCGGCGTGCGGACCTATTCGGACATCGCCTGGCTGGCCGAGGTGGCCGGCCGGCTGCGCCTGACCGAGACGGATCTGGCGGCGCTGCTGACGTTCACCGCCGAGCAGGTGGCACCGGAGCTGTTGGCCACGCTGCGTGACGCCGACCTGAGGGCCGCGATGGACGCCGCGCGGCTGCGGGTGCGCATGTCGTCCAGCGCGGATCTCGGCGCGTCGGAGCTGGGGTTGCGGAGCGCGGCGGAGGTGACCGCGCTCGCCAACGGCCTGGGTGTGGCTCCGGCATACCTGGCCGGCGTCGCGGCATGGGTGCGGCTTGCCGTCGGGGAACTCGGCAGCCCGTACGAGGGCGCCGAGGCGGACGAGTACGAGGAACGGATCGGTCAGGAACATCGGTGGCGCCGGTACGTGGCCGGCGTTCCTGGACCGTGGCAGGCATGGCCCGAGCCCGCCGAAGGGGCCACGGAGACGGAGGCCGAGCAGATGCGCGCCGCGGCGCAGCTGCTCAGCGACGAGCTGGCCGCACAGTATCGGCGCTGGTCCACGAGGATCGTGGACCGGCTCGTCACGATAATGCGCAGGGCCGGTGTCCTCGCTCCGGCGTTGGCCGGCCCGGACGCTGCCGAGCAGTCGCGACGGGACGTGGGAGCCGCCCGCCGCATCGTGCGGCTGGCCGGGCGGCTCGGCGTCGAGCCGGGCGCGCTGGCCGGGCTGCTGCCGTCCCGGCACGCCGAACTGCTGCTGCACGAGTTCTTCGGCGACGTCGCGCTGATGATGACCGCTGACCACACGCGGAAGCTGGCCGGCTTTTCCCCGCCGGCGCCGTCGGACCGCGTGATCAGCGCCGCGGACCGCGCATGGTGGCTGGCCGAGCTGGGGGTCGACGAGGCGACGTTCGACCGGCTGCTGGACACGCCATGGGGTGACCCGTTCGCGATCCGGAGTACCGCGATCCGGGCCGGGCTGCACCGGTCCGACCTTCGGACGCTGACCGAGCTGTCGCTGCGGATCGGCTGCGTGCCGGTCCACCTGCCCTGGGCGGCCCTGTTGCGGGGACTCGACCCGGCGAAGATGCTCCGGGTGGCGACGCGGATCAGGGGCGGGGTGGACCCCGTTCACCTGTTGCCGTTCGCCGCCCTGCTCGGCGACGTGCAGGGCGATCCGGACGCGCTGGCCGCGGCGCTGACCGAGACGGCGACGCGCATCTCGCTCGTGCTCGACGACCGGATGCGGCTGCCCTGGACGTTCCGGCAGGTGTTCCGGTGGATGCACGGCCATGGTGGCGCCTGGATCGACACCGCGCACATGACCGAGCTGCTGAACCGGATACCGCGCCTGTCCGAGAACCGGTACGCAGAACTTCTCGACGGCCTGGATCAGCAGGCGGACCGCCTGGAACTGGCCCTCGGGTCAGCAGCCGCGCAGTCGTCGTCCGGACCGGACCTGAGGATGCTCAAAGAGCTGTCGGACTGGTCGAAAGAGGTATTCCGCCTCGGTTTCGTGGCAGAGCTGTATCCGCTGAGCCGGCCGTCAAGCAACCCTCCCCTGCTCTACGACTCGATCGGCGAGTGGAGAAACCGGAACCTGCTGGTGAGGCGTAGTTACCGGATTCTGGGGGCGTTGGACGAGGCCCATCCGCAGCCGCAGGAGTCCCGGGAGAGGGTGGATGCCGCTGGGGAACGGCATCTGGAGGCCGGCTTGGCGCTCCAGTTGCCATCGGCGCCGGAAAATGCCCTCGGTGCTCATGCCGGCTGGGCGCAGCAGGCCACCCTGACCCGCGCCACAGTGGACTACGTTCGAGAGGTCTTCCGGTACGCCAACGAGTACCTGCGCTCGGATCGGGTTCCGCTGCCGGTACGCGGCCTGTACCGGGAGGCCGCGGATCGGCTCGCCGACTTCGCCGCGGGATACGGGGCGGCGATGGCCGAGCATCCGACGAACCGCACGCCGGATCGCCTATCGGACAGCGACATTCTGACCGCTCTCGGCGACGCGCCCCCGGCCTTCGGCCGAGCCGCACTCAGCCCCGCGGGTATCGCGGGGCTCGCCGACTCCTGGCTCGCCGGCTCCTGGGCCGGCCGGCTCCCCGCGGTTTCGGCCGATGACCTCCGGGCGGACTTCCGCGAACGCCCCTGGCTCAGCCCTCGCCTGCTGGCCGCGTTGCTCGACGAGAACGATCAGCCGGTCCCGTACCTGCGTGCCCTCGCGATCGCGATTCACCGCGTCCCCACCGAGCTGCCCGCCCTTGGCGCAGCATCCGGCATGCCGATCGGCCTGATCGCCGGGTTGGCGAATCGTTGGTCCGTCGATCCGTCACTCGTCTCGACCGTGTTCCGTTTCGCATCGCACGAGAACGTGCCGACGGCGGACCGGCTGGCGCAAGAGGTCGGGGATGCGGCTGCGGCGGCCGGCACCGACGTGACCACCTACCTGGAAGGCCTCGCACTGGCCGGATTCCGCTGGCGGCACCGGGACGCAGCACCGGCGTGGCATGCAGACGAGGTCCAGGCCCTGTGGATGGGTATCGATCCGGACTCCCTCCCCGACAACATGCCGGTGTCGTGGGCGGAAGACTGGCGGCGGGCGCTGCACGAGCTGGCGGACCAGTTCGAGCTGGACCTCCATCGGATCGCCGACCTTGCCGCCCGCCTGCGAGTGCCCGCCATCTGGGTGCTGTCCTACGCGGTGCGCATCGGCGACGTCCCGTCCGGTCTGCGGGAGGACGCCGAGCGGCTCGGTGTGCGCGCTGACCTGCTCTTCGCGTTCGCCGCGAGGCTGTCCGTCGATACCGCCGTCCTGACCCGGGACGATCGTTTCCTTGCTGCGCTCGCCCCTCAGGCCGGCGACGGACTTTCCCGTTTCGGTTCGGTCGATCGCGTCATCGCCAGTCTGCCGGACGGCGCCGCGGAGACGATCCGACGGCGACCGAGGCCGGGCCGGGCGACGACGGGGCCGTTCGATCCGATGTCACTGCCGGTGGTGACCGAATCGTTGATGACGATCGCCATCAAATCCGGCGCCGTCCCCGCGGCGTTGACGCAGTACTTCGCGGCGACCAGGATTCCACCCCGATTGCTGCTGTCCGCCGCGGCCGCCCACAACACGCGGATGAGCAGCATCATCCTGGCTGATCGGTACATGCCGTTCGCCGAGAAGGGACACGATGACCTCGCCCGCCGGCTGTCTGACGGGTACCCGGATTGGGTTCGCAGGCTGGCCGAGCACGCGCACGTGGCTGAACGGGAGCTGCGTTCGGCGAACGAGGCGCTTCACAAGCATGGCAACCGCAGTGATCTGGGGAAGCTGCTCGCGATGGAGCCGCGGGCGGCCCGGGAGCTGATGCTCCGGGTGCGCCTGGCGAGCGGGAGCCTCGCCGGCGACGCGCTGACCGCGCTGGCGAGGAGTCACCCGGACGACGCGTCGGACATGCTGCGCACCGCGCTCGGCGGCGAGTCTCGCACCCATGGGATTGTGCCGCTGGCCGCCGCGGTGCCGATACCGGCCGATGCGCAGTTGCTGATGCAGGCGCTCGATGACGCCGACGAGGTGGACGTGCTGTTCGATGCCGAGGCGCCGACAGCGGAACGGGCCGGGGGATACGCCACGATCCCACTGGCCGCGCTCACCCACGGCTGGGAATCGCTCGACCGGATCGTGCGGGGACTGCACGAGAACGACGCGGTTCCCCGGCCCTATGCCGCCGCGATCGAGATGAAGACCCGATTCGGCCAGGACCAGCAGGCGTACTTCAGGCTTGCCCAGATCTTCTACGCCACCCTGCCGGTGCTGCGCCGGATGGGCCTGCTCGCTCCGTCCGGCCCGTCCCTGACCTGGCCCGGAACGGGCTGGATCACCCCCGAGGAGTTCTTCCGCTTTCACCGGGACACGGGACGGGTCCTGCAGCTGGACCGGAAAGCCGGCGTGGCGCTGCTGCACCTGGACGCGGTGACCGTGGCCCAGATGCAGGTGGCTGTCACGATCCTCGATGTCTTCCTGACGGTGGCACGGACCCCCGACCGGATCCCGGATCTCGGCCGGTGGGCGCTCCTGGAGGCACATGCCGACCCGGACGAGCCGGCCCCGCTGCGGCGCCGGAACGACGAGGACATCCGGTGGATCCTGCCGTTGATCTCCGATCCGGTGGCGCGCTGGCAGGTAGCAGCCCTCTTCCACGTCGTTGATCAGCCGTCGCAACGAATGATCGACGGCCGGCCGGCCGAGGCCACCGAGGTTCGGCCGCCGGCCGGGATGGGGCCGGTCCTCGACCGGACCCCGCCGCCGTCCTATGCGTGGCCGCGCGCCGAGCTCGGTGCGCCGGCCGGCTCGACGCCGCAGCAGCTCGTCGAGTGGCTGTCGGCCCGGGTGCGGGCCGGCCTGCACCCGGTGCCGCACACCGATGACGGAAACGCCGGTCTCGCCCGGTCGCTCAGGCTGTCCATGAAGGTCACGTTCCCGGTCCGCCGGACGGCCAACTCGTGGACCGCGGTCTCGTCCGGATCCAGAGCCCATGAGGTCACCAAGCGGCTCACCGCGCTCGGTGCGACCGGCGCGCTGCGCCCGCGGGACGAGGCGTTGCGGCTGACGTCGGCCGATCTGAGCCGCTCGGCCCGGCCCTGGCGGGATCTCGGCGCGCTGCTGCACACCCTGAAACGGTTCGGCGCGCAGCCGGTCGACGGCTCGATGACCGTGCACGTCGGGGTCGCGAGCGAGCGGACCGAACCCGCCGTGCGGGCCCTGATGGAGATGCATCGAGACGTCATCGATCGCCTGCTGACCGACCCCGCCGATGGCTGGGTACGGTCGCGGGCCGGCCGCCTGGCGGCCCTGAGTCATCGCGGTCTCGGAATCTCCGGCCTCGACCCGGTTCTCGACCTGCCGGTGCTGCAGGTACAGATCAAGACGCTGCTGGGCCTGGTCGCAGCGGCTGAGCGTGACTTCACCGGAATTGCCGAGGCGACGGCCGTCCGGCACCCGTCCGAGGCCGGGCAGCCGCTCGACAACCGGTGGCGAGGGTATGCCTTTCCCGGCGACCGGGAGAACCGGCTCTTGAACATCTTGTTCAAGACCCCGGAGGATCGCTGGCAGGCGGGCGCGCTGTGGGTCCTCGCGCCGTGGCACCCCGGTGATGACCACGTGGGCCTGCCGTACGGCCTGTCCGTCGCCGAGGCGACGCTGCTGGGCCTGTCCCGATGGGGGCAGGAGCCCGCCGGCGTCCTGCGCTGGGAGCACCCGGCTTTCGCGATGACCGCGCTGCCCGCCGGAGTGTTCGGGTTGCCGGTCAGCGAGCTTCCGGCGCGCTTCCCGCGTGAGGTGGTGGAGCGGGCACGTGCCACCTACCTGCTGGCTTATCCGGGCGACGGCGAGCTGGCGGTCAGCCACCGGGCATCGGTGGCGCGGGCCGCGTGGGCCGACGTCACGGGAAGCAGGCGGCCGGCTGGCTGGTGGCAGGCGTGGTACTCGGAGCTGGGCATGTCCCCCGGGACCGGCGAGGAACGACATCTTCCGGTGGTACGGGCCCAGGACCGGGCCGTGGCCGGGTGGGTGTCTCGCCTGCTGGACGCGGATCCGGGTGCCGAGGTACTGCGTGACCTTGATCGGTGGCTGGCCGCGCACGGTGGTGACGAGGCCGCACGGCAGCAGCGGCGCGAGGTTCGCGAGCGGCTCAGACCGGCGGTGCAGCCCGCGGGCCCGCCTGCCGGCCTTCGTCCGATCCGGGTCGATACCAGGCTCGATCCGCTGCTGGTGTCCGTGTTCCGGTCCGGCCTCGCCCAGGGTGTTCTGCCCCCGGACGTGGGGCGTAGCGGCGCGAAGACGTTCGACGTGGTGAAGAGCTATGTGATCGAGGCTCTTCGAGGCAGTCCTGGCCGGTTCGAGCGGATGGCCGGTCGTACCCTCGGTGAGCTGCTCGCCGAGGCGCTGCCGGTGGGTGTGCTGACGGGCCTGGACCCGGGGTTCCGGCTGTCCGTCCCGGAACGGGCCGATGACGGTGGTGCGGCGCTGGAGCTCGCGCTGGCGAACGAGCGCCTGCGGCTGCGCAGTGAGGTCGCAGCCGCTTTCGACCGGGGTAATCCGGTGTTGATCGATCTGCTGCACCGGGTGCTCGGTGACGACGACGAGTTGCTCACCGACGGGCTGATCAGAGCGGTGAAGGAGCTGCTCGACGGTGAGCCCGCCAGGTTGCCCACCCGTACTGCGGTGCTGACCACATTGATCGACCACTACAGCCCGGACGGCAGCGTCGCCGTACCGGAGCTGCTGTGGACGGTGAGTCTGGCGCTGAACACTACCGTTGTGGTCGCCGAGGACGGCCTGCGGACGGCGTACGGGCCGGGCGGCGGATCGACGCTGCACGTCGAGCGTGACCCGGTGGACGGCTTCCGTATGCTGGCCGATCCGCGCCGGCTTCTGGCCGAGGCGGCCGCCGTCCCGGCGCTGTGGGACGGGACGGCCACGGACTGCGTCGATCGGGTCGAGCTGCTGCTCATCCTGTTGGACGTTCCGCTGTTGCACGTGGCCACGACGGACACGATCAGCCTCGACCTGCTGGGCGCGCGCCTGGGCGGACGGTTCCAGAAGCCGACCAGAGGGGCCGCGTTGATCGCTTTGCCGATCGGCACGGTGACTCCGGTGTGGATCGTCGAGCGCGCGCACATGGTGCTGGTCTATCGCCACGACGATGAGAACTTCACACTGATCGAGACGCAGGCGAACGGCGCTGACCGGGTGCAGCCGTTCACGCTCAGCAGGCGCGGTGACGGACTGCCGGCCGCGCTGGCCGGCACCGTCCGGCTCCTCGGCAACGAGGACGCGGCCGTGCTGGGCGTGGACTTCGTCGACAAGCGGATCATCGCCGGGCCCTCCGGCTCGGCCGCGCCGCCCGCGGACCGCACGGTGGAGGCGCTGCTCGACGGTGGCGGCCGGCCGGGCATGATGCGGCGGCCCGCGCCCATTCGACAGCAGGCCGCCGCCGATCTGACGCCCCGGCGCGGCCGAACGTCCACGGGCCGGCTCCCGGCCGCGCGGCTGGCCGGCCCCGGCGCGATGATGGTGACGGTGCGCCCGATCGCGATCGAACCGGGGCGGGACGGCCGCCACGCGGTGTCCGACGCGGTGACCGCGTGGCGCACGACGCTGCCGGATGCCGACGCGGCCTCCTGGGACGGCTGGCGCATCGAGGGCCGGGCCGGCGCCGGTGCCCCGATCGCCGAGCTGCTCAGCACGGACATGCTGCCCGGGTACGCGACCGCGCTCCTCGGACCCGGCCTGCGGATCGTGCCGGCCGGGGACGCGTCCCGGCCGGTGCCGCCGATGCTCCGCGATGCCTCCCTCACCGTGTTCGCCAGGCGCGAAGGCGAGTACCGGCCCGAGTCGGTCTCCGGCCGGCAGCTCCACTACGACGGACGACTCCAGCTCGTCGTGGGAGCGGCCGGCCTCGACGGCCTCGACAGGCCCGTGCGAATCGGGCCGGTTGCGCTGTGGGAACGGGCGATCGCGCCGGCCCCGTCCGCGATGCTCCCCGGCATACCCGCCCTGCCCGGGCGGCCGGGCCCCGCGCAGCCGATCGACGCCGAGATGTGGGCTGACGGCCGCGCACTCATCGGCGAGGTGACGACCGAAGCCCGGCAGTGGTTCGCCGGGCAGGGGATGCCGCATGCCCGGGAGTTCATCACGCGCGGGCTCACGGACAGCGCGCGGTCGGGGATCGGTCTCAGCGGCGTGGCACCGGTCGACATCGTCCGCCTCGGCGATCTGTCCCGGGTGGTGTTCCGCGGCGACCTCGTGATCCAGCGCCGGCCGGACGATGCCGTCACGGTGTACCGGAACGCGGTGGAGGTGCTGCTCGACCCGGACGTGGCGCGGCAGATGCCGGGCTGGTCGGTGCCCGACCGAGCGCCCGTCGTCGCGGACGAGGCCCGTCGGCGCCGGCTGCAGGCCGACGACGCGGTCGCGTTCACCCCGGATCGCCTGGAATCGCTCATCCGCCTGCTCGGCAGTGGCGTGGTCAGCCCGGAGCGACTCGTCCGCTGGATCGAGGTGATCCGCCGGGTTCCGGACGACGCGTCCGGCATCGCGGCCCGGGCCGGGCTCACCGTCGCCGAACCGCTGCTCCGGCTCGCGGCTGAACTCGTCGTCGATCCGCGGTGGCTGGTGGTCTTCGGGCCGCACCTGCGGGCACTCGCCTCCGCCGGTACGGTTCGGGCGACCGACCTGCTGGATCGCCTGCGCGACTTCGGTGTCCGTACCGTGCCGGACATCGTCTGGCTGGCCGAGGTGGCCGGTCGGCTGGACCTCGACGAGACGGATCTGCCGGCGCTGCTCACCTTCCCCGGTGAGCAGGTGGCGCCGGAGCTGCTGGCCATGCTGAGGGACGACGACCTCACCGCGGCGATGGCTACCGCGCGGATGCGGGTGGTCATGACGTCCAGCCCCGATCTCGGTGCTGAGCGGCTGGGACTGCGGGATCGGGGTGAGGTGATCGCACTCGCCGCCGAGTTGGGCGTACGGCCGGTGTACCTGGCCGGGATCTCGTCCCGTGTTCTGCTGGCGGCCACGAGGGTCCGCAGCGCAGAGTCGGGCACGGCACCGGACGTAATCCAGCGGATCGCGGACGAGGTCGCCGCGTCGCTGGTCGAGGACGGACTGGCCGTCCCGGCGTATTCCGAGGTCACCACCTCACCGGGCGAGGACGGATCGGGCGTCGCGGCGGGCTCCGATGATGCCCGCCGGACCAGGGTGCGCGCCGTGCGCGACGTGATGGGGCTGACCGGCCGGCTCGGCGTGTATCCCGGCGCGCTGGCCGCGCTCCTGCCTTCCCGGCACGCGGAGCTGCTGTTGCACGAGTTCTTCGCGGACGTCCCGCTGGCGGGGGTCCCCGGCTATCTGCGGAAGCTGACCGACTCGGCCCCGCCGCCCTACCGCCGCCCGGTCAGCGACGCGGAACGCGCCCGATGGAGCGACGAGCTGGGTGTGCCCGGCGGGACGATCGAGGAGCTGCTGCGCTTCCCGTGGGGCGATCCGGAGCGGGTGCTGGCGGTCGCGAACCGGGCAGGCCTGGACCGGGCCGGCCGGGCGATGCTGACCCGGCTGTCACTGCAGATCGGCACCATCCCGTTCGAACTGGGGTGGATGTCCGTCTGGCGGGGGGTCGAGCCGGAGGTGGTGCTGCTGGTTGCGGCCCGGATCGAGGGTGGAGTACACCCGGCCGGCCTGATGCCGTTCCAGGCGCTGCTGAACCGCTTCGTGGCGCCGGCCAGGAAGAACGAGAGCGCGAGCCTGCTGGCCGGGAAGATGACGGGAGTGATGCGATTCCACGCACCCGTCCTCGATGAACGGATGCAGCTGCCGTGGCTGTTCCGGCAGATGTTCCGGTGGATGCACGACCAGGGCAGCGGATGGATCGACACCGGGGTCTTACCCGCCCGGTTGCGAGACATTCCCAGACTGCCCGTCGAGCGGTACACGATTCTCGGATCCGATCTGAGGGACCGGGAGAGCCGTCTGAAGGCGGCCGTGCAGACCGCACTGGAGTCCCCGGGCGTGCCGGGGGAGCTTCGGGCCCTGCTCACCGAGATCGGCACCTGGTTCGCCCGCATCCGTGCCGACTTCGAGTCCGACCTCGGAACACTGGTCATCGCCACGGCCGGGAGGGGTCCGCTGGAGTACGACCGGAGCGACGAGATCGACCGCCAGCAGGGCCGGGTGCGCATCGAGGAGAGGGTGGCCCACCTGGCCCTGCTGGCCGCAGCGGAGGTGCCGGAGGCGGTTACCGAGCGACTGCGCACCGCGGGAGCGGAACGGCAGCGGGCGATCGGCACGTTCAGCACGGTCCACCGGGCGCCCGAAGCCACCCACAGCCGTCACACCTGGGCGCTCCAGACGGCGATGATCCAGTGGGACCTGGAGTTCACCGAGGCGCTTGCCGCGTACACCGGCGTGGTCCTCCGGTCGGTCTCCGCATCGCCTGAGGTGGAGGCGGTCGCGGACTCGCTGTCCGAGGCGGTGTCGACGTATCGGTCGGCG
Source organism: Catenuloplanes indicus (assembly GCF_030813715.1). Lineage (NCBI taxonomy): Bacteria > Bacillati > Actinomycetota > Actinomycetes > Micromonosporales > Micromonosporaceae > Catenuloplanes > Catenuloplanes indicus. Next base: position 2,016,920 of record NZ_JAUSUZ010000001.1, on the reverse strand, counting down.
AAGGCGTTCCATCCGGTGAACCGGACCGTGGAGAAGCTCACCGACGGCGAGATAGGCCAGATGCTGGCAAGCGCCCCGCCGGGTCCCGGCCGGGATTCGCTCGCCGATCACGAGGTCGGCCTGATCGCGGACTCCTGGGTGGCCGATTCATGGTCGGCGGACCTGACGGACATCACGGTCGCGAACATCATGAGTGACGTGCAGGAGCGGCCGTGGCTGAACCCGACGTCCCTGTCGAGACTGTCCCGGCTGACCGGCCGGCCGGCCGGTGAGATGCGTGAGCTGGCGATCCGGCACCACCGGATCCCCGCCGACGAGCTGCCGAACATCGCCCGCACGATCCGGATCGACGGGGCAGCGCCGGGGAACGCCGAGCGTGCCGGCGTGCCGGCGGCCACGGTCGTCGAACTCGCGGTGCGGCTGACGGTCGACCCGCTGCTGATCAGGGTGCTCGACGTCGTTCCCGGAACGGGCAACACCGTGGACGTGGACGCGGTCGAGCGCATGGTCGGCGAAGCGGCCGGCGCCGCCGGTACCGACGTGGCGACGTACCTGGAGAGCCTCGCGGTGTCCGGGTACACCTGGAGCACCCGCGACCGAGCGCCACACTGGGATTCGGCGGAGGTGCTGTCCGCCTGGACTGGCGTCGCACGGACGACTCTGGCCGACGGGGGCCACTCCCCGAAGCTGCGCAAGGACTGGCGGAGCGTGCTCGACGAGCTGGCGACGCTACGCCAGCTGGACCGGCACGCCATGTCCGTGCTCGCCGCCCGCCTCGGGATCCCACCGTCGTGGGTTCTGTCGTTCAGCGTCCGGTTCGGTGTCCCCGCGGATCTGCCCGCGATAGCCGGTCGTCTGGGCGTGAGGCCCGACCTGCTGTTCGCCTTCGCCGCCGGCATTCCCGCCGACCCGGCCGTCCTGACGCCGGCCGACGGAACCGCCCTGCTCCGGCAGCCGGTCCCCGGGCCCCGGTTCGCCTCGGCGACCAGGGCGATCGAGGCTCTTTCCGAGGCACGTCTCGAAGCACTCCGCCGGCGCGTCTCGCCGGGCGGGCGGGTGGGCTGGGACAAGCCGGTTCCGGCCGGTGGAGCCGAGCCGGCGAGCCCGCGATCGCTGCCGCCGGTCACCGAGTCACTGTGGCGGATCGCCCTGGCCACCGGCAACGTACCGGTGCGCCTGCACGCCCTTTTCGAGTTCAGCAGGACCGATCCGCGGGATCTGATCCTGATCGCGGAGCAGCTGCGCAGGCCGGTCGGGGTGGTGGCCCTGGCCGAACGGTTCATGTCCACCGCCGACGTCGAATCGAGCGGTGACGCCCGAGCCCGGCTGCTCGCCGGATACCAGCCGTGGGCCGACCGGATACGGGCCCACGCGCACCTCACCGAGGACGAACTCGTCTGGGCCAACGAGGCGCTGCGCGCCCACCGGGATCAGGGCAACCTGAGGACGCTCGGCACGACGGAGCCGCGGGACGCCCGGCAACTCATGCTTCAGCTGCGTCTGGAGTTCGCCCGGCTCACCGGGAGCGCACTCGAGGCGTTGCTCCGTGACCACCCCGGCGAGGCGACGGAGATGATCCGGACCGCCGTCGGCGACCGGAGCTTCACCCACCGGATCGCGCCGCCGATGGCGTCCGGCCTGCCGCTGCCGGCCGGTACCGAAGTGATCCTGCCTCGCCCAGGACGGCGTGTGCGGGACCGGATCGCGGTGGAGGCACCGCGGGCTCTCTTCGACGTGGACCGCGTGGTGCTTCCGCTGGAGACGCTCCGCCATGGCTGGGCGTCGTTCAAGCGCATCATGCAGCCGATGGTCGACGAGACGACCAGAACCGTCCCCCGGGCCGCGATCCGGGTGCACACCCGCTTCGGCCGGGAAGACGGTGCGTACCTGCGGCTCGCCCAGCTCTTCTACGCCGGTCTGCCGGTGCTGCACCGGATGGGCCTGCTGGCAACGGCCGGCCCCGGCACGGGGTCCGTCCGGGCCGGCTGGACGGACTTCGCCGACTTCGCCGCGGACCACGCGAATCCGGGCCGGGGCATGCTGGTGGAGAACCCCGAACGGCGTAACGGCGCGGTGGTCTTCCACCTGGGCCCGGTGACCCGCGCTCAGCTGCAGGCCGCCGTCGCGGTCTTCGCCGCACTCGTCGAGGCGGCCCGGCGACCCGGCCGGGTCGAAGACCTCGATTCATGGGAGTTCCCGGAGGCCGGCTCGTATGCTGACGACTCGGTCGCGCTGCATCGCCGGCACGAGGACACCGGCCGGCGGCTGTTCGAGCTGATCACCGATCCGGCGGCGCGCCTGCAGGCGTTCACTGTCTTCCAGGTCGTCGGCTGGGCATCCGGTGAGCGGGCGCCGGCCGTCCGGCCGCCGGTCGGTATGGGGCCGGTCCTCGGACAGGGCACCGTGACCGGCACTGGATGGCAGCCACCGGTGCGGAACCGGCCCGCGGGTGGCACTGTCGAGCGCTGGCTCCGCGAACGCGTCGAGAGCGGCCTGCACCCGGTGCCGCACACCGGCGACGGGACGGCACGCCCGGACCGGGCACTGACCGTGTCGGCGGAGCTGACGTTCCCGGTTCGCCGGACGGCCAACCCGTGGACGGCGGTGCCGGCCGGGAAACGGGCCGGTCGCATTGTCGAGCTGGCCGGTGCGCCGTTCCCCGGTCTGCTGCACGAGTCCGGGGGACGCTGGTGGCTGACCGTGCAGGACCTGAACGGTCCGGAACGGTACTGGCAGAAGGTCGCCGCGGTACTGGACGCGCTGACGCACGCCGGTGCGGAGCCGGTGCGCGGCTCGCTGTCCGTCCGCGTCGGCCCGGTCGGCGAGCGGACCTTCGGCGCCCTACGGGAACTGATGACCCGCTACGAGGACGTCCTGCACCGGCTGACCACCGATCCCGCCGATGACCGGGTACGGTCGCGGGCCGGCCGTACCGTCGACCGGCGGCCGGACGGCGAGCTGGTGTTCGATGGCCTCGACCTGGCCCGTGACCTACCGGTGGTGCAGACACAGCTCAAGACGGTGCTCGGGCTGGTTCGGGCGGCCGAGCAGGGCTTCACCGGTGAACCGGCCGCCGCGCACGAGCCCGGCGGCGGCACGCCACTCGGCGACCGGTGGTGGACCTTCGCGCCGCCGGACGATCGGACGAAGCGGTTCCTGGACCTGTTGTTCCCGGATGCCGACGATCGCTGGCAGGCGCACGCGCTGTTCGTCACCACGCCGTGGCATCCGGGTGACGATCACGCGGGGCTGCCGTCCGGTGTCTCCGCCGCCGAGGCGGAGGCACTGGGCTGGCCGGCGCCCTGGCCGGACAGCCCGCAAGAGTTGATCATGCGGGAGCATCCGGCGTTCGCGACGGCCGTCCTGGGCGACGGACCGGTCGCCGACGCCGCGACGTTACTGCCGGCGCGCTACCTGCACGGCCTCGTGGCACGGGCGCGACTCGCCCATCGGCTCGCCTACCCCGGCGGCGGCCGGCAGGAGCTGGCATACCGCGACTGGATGGCGAAACACACCTGGGCGGAACCGGCGCGGAGCCTCCGGTCACCCGGGTGGTGGAAGGCGTGGTACGCGGAGCGCGGCGAGACGCCGAACGCCGACAGCAGCGTGCTGCCGGTTCCCGGTGACGGGCCCGCGGACGTCGCCGGGTGGGTCTCGGAGGTGCTGGCCACCGACCCCGGCCTCGACGTGTTGCGTGACCTGGAGCGGCAGCTCGCCGCACTCGATCCGGACGGGCCCGGGCGAGAGCAGCGGACGGAGCTGCGGCGCCGGATCGCCGAGGCCGCCGGGACGCTGGTGCCGTCGGCCGTACCGCGGCCGGATCTGATCGCCGGTGATCCGCTGCCGGAGGAGCAGCTTGAATCCGTGCTGCGGTTCGCCCGCGCCCAGGGCGTGCTGCCGGCGGCGATGACGGACGGGGAGCGGGCGTCCATGTCCGCGTCCGTCGATTACGTTCTGCGCGTCATGCGGACGAAGCCCGAGCGGTTCGCCGCGATGCCCGGGCGCACCATCGGCGAGCTGGTCGCCCAGGCGTTGCCGATCGGCGCGCTGCTGGCTCTGCGCCCCGGCTTCCGGCCGGCGGAGCCGGACCGGGCCGAGCGTGCGCAATGGGCCGCTGTGGCCGGAGACGCCGCGGCGGAGCAGCGGTGGGCGGAGGAACAGCGGGTCCGGCTGCGCCGGGACGTCGCCGCGCGACTCGATCGGGGTGACCGGCTCATGATCGACATTGTGGGCCGGGCGGTCGCCGAACGCGTTGAGGACGACGACATCGACGCGGTGCTCAGCGCCCTCTCCGACCGGCTGAAGGACGAGCCGGCCACCCTGCCCAACCTCCCGGAGCTGCTGGCCGACGTGCTGGCGCACTTCTTCACCGGAAACAGCGTCGCCCAGCCGGAGCTGCTCGGGGCGATCGCCATCGCGCTGGAGATCCGGATCGTGCTGTCCGAGGAGGGGCTTCAGACGGCGTACGGGCCCCAGGCCGGGCGCACGCTGCACCTCGAGCGCGATCCGTCCGGTGACCTCCGTCCGCTGCAGACCGCCGAAGCCGAGCCGGCCGTGGCGCTCGGCGAAGCCGCGGGCCGCCCGTGGTCGCTGGAACGTACCGACTCCGGCCTGTCGGCCGACGACGTGTCCGGGGGTGTCCGCACGCCGTCTGCCATCGGCCTGCCACGGATCGTCGTCACTCCGGAGCCGCCGGAGCCGCCGGACGGCGCGGACGAGCGACTGCGGGCCGCGATGAACGCGCTCCCGCCCTGGGACGCCACGGCACCGGACTGTGCGGACCGGATCGAATCCCTGCTGGTCGCCATCGCAGCGCCGGGTCTGGCCGTCTTCTCCGAGTTCGACGGTGTTCGCCGGCCGCGGGACCGGGTCGCGGAGCTGCTGGGCGGCGCGTTCGGTCCGGCCGCCGACGCGTTCGGTCTGTCCCGGATGGACATCGGCAGCCTCACGCCGGTCTGGATCGAGCCGCCGCCCGAGGGCGCGCGGACGCCGGACAACGCGGCGGCGCACATGGTCGCGGTCGACCGCGTCGGTGCGGACCGTTACCGGCTGCTGGACACGCAGCACAAGACGATCATCGAGTACAGCCTGCGGGAGCTGCTGCAGCGGCTGGCCGGCACCGTGCACCTGGTCACGGACGGGGAGGGACGGCTGCTGCAGCTGGACGCCGCGTCCGGCGTCCCGGTCGCCGGCGCCGAGGGTACGGCGGCTGGCTCGCGCACGGTCGCGGCGCTGCTCGACCCGCACCTCGCCCGGTCTCGCGAGCCAGGCTTCGCCCCACGTCCCGCGCCGGTGGCACCGGACGAATCGGCGGTCCCGGACGTCGCGGTGGTCGGGCTCGCGGCGGGTTCCGAGGTCACCGACCTGACCTCGGCCGTGGCCGTCACCCGTCCCGGACTCGCCGGCGCCGGTGCGGCGCAGGACGATCCCGGCGCGTTCGCGCAGCAGCACGACCTGCGGCTGCACGTCTGGGGTACGGACGGCACGGTGCGGCGGTACGGACGCCAGGGTGCCCCGGAGGTCTTCCTGGTGCGGCGCACCGGTCCGGCCGGCGAGACCGGGTATCAACCGCTCGTGCCGGCCGCCGCGCGCACCAGCCGTACCGTGCTCAAGGGCGCCGATCTCGACGACGATCTGCCGTCGCGGGGACTCGCCGTGGCTGCCGGTGAGCCGGGTCGGGACCCGGACGGGACGCTCACCCGGGCCGTCGTAGCGGAGCTGCAGAAACTCGGCGGCCCGGAGGGCTCCTGGGACCGCTGGCGGTTGGCGGGCGGGACCGGACCGGGCAGGCCGCTGTCCGATCTGTTGTCGGCCCGGTCGCTCGACACGAACCGGGTGGCCCTGCTGGGCGACGACATCAACCTGGTCGCGGCGCCGCGCGACGGCGAGACGGAGATCCCCGCAACGCTACGTGACGTCACGCTCGAGGTGCGGGCCCGGCGAGCGGGTCCGTACCGGCCGTCCGGGATCTCCACCGACGGCGTCGAGTTCACCGGGCCGTTGCCGGTCACCGTCAGCGTCACCGGCCTGGCTCAGCAGCCGCTTGGCTTCACCGGTGCGGCCGGGCCGGTCCTGTTCGCGGACACCGTTGCGCCGCCCGACCCGGGGTTGCTGATCACCGGCCCGGACCGGACGGGCGCTGCGGATCGTCCCTTCACGCTGCCCGCGGGCGTCTGGAGCGAGGAGCATGCCATCCTCGGTGGGGTCAGCGCGGTCGGGTTGCCACCCATGTTGGCGAACCGCTACCTGCTCACCAGCCGGGTGGCCGCCACTGACAACGCCTATCCCCGGGTTTCCCTGCACGATCCGGTCCCGGCGGGACTGGTCCGTATCGGTGATCAGCTGAGGTTCGCGGTCCATGTCTCGATGACGGTCGACACCGTCGACCAGCGTGGTCAGCGTGCCTCGCAGCCGATCCGCGGTACGGCCGAGGTGCTGCTGGATCTGCCGGCTGCGGCCGCGGCACGGGATCAGTGGACGGTGGTCGCGGCACCACCCGCCTGGACACGTCATGCGCCGGGACCGGGCGACGTGGATGCGGACCGCTGGCAGCGGATGACCGGCGCCGGATCGCCCCGGATAACGCGCACCCAGCTGGAGATGCTGCGCGCGTTGCCGGGCTCGGCCGGGGTGCCGAGCGAACGGCTGCTGCACTGGATCGAAACGCTCGGCGAGACTCCGCACGACATCGCCGGTACCGCGGCCCGGATCGGTCTGCGTATGCCGGGCCCGCTGCTCGACCTGGCGGTCAGCCTCGGTATGGACCCGAAGGCGCTGGTCGTCTTCGGCGCGCAGGTGCGCGAGATGGCGGGGGTGGGCCCCGCGGACGGTGGCCGGCTGCTGAGCCGGCTGACCCGGTACAACGTCCGGAGCCTGGACGAGATCGTGCAGCTCGGCCAGATCGGTGCGCGGCTCGGGCTGGACGAGGCCGATCTGCCCGCCCTGACGTCCTTCATCGAGGAGGGCGTGCCGCTGGAGCTGCTGCTGGCGCTGCCGGAATCGTCGCTGACGGTCGCCGTCGACACCGCTCGGCAGCGGGTTCAGATCTCCACGGGTGCGGATCGCGGGGCGGCCACGCTCGGCTTGCGCGACCGCGCCGAGGTGAGCGCGATCGCCGCGGCACTCGGCGTGGGAGAGCGGCACCTGGCCGCGGTCGTCCCGGAGATCCGCAGCGCGCTCGCCGGGCTCGGCGATCCCTACGCCGGCCCGGCCGGCGACCGCCTGGAGTCGCGGCCGGGTGAGTACCGGGAGCGTGGCGCCGCCGGTGAATGGGGACCATGGCGAGCCCTGCCGCAGGACCGCGAGCAGGCACAGTCGTTGCAGGCCGGGTTCGCCGCCCAGTGGGAAGCGCGGGGCCGGAGGGTGGCCGCCGAGGTTCAGCGGCTGCTGAACGCCGCGGGCCGCACGAGCGACGAGACCGTCGGCCGGTACGTCACGCTCTCCGCCCGGCTCGGCATCCCGGTCACCGACCTGCAGTTCCTGCTGCCGTCCCGGCACGTCGAGCTGCTGTCGCACGAGTTCTTCGGCGATGTGCCGCTGGAACTGATGCGCGATCAGTGGGGCCTGCTGCTGCCCGAGGCGCCCACGCCCAGCTTCGACCTGCTACGGGGCTTGCCCAGGCGGGACTGGACTGCCGAGGAGGCCGAGCGGTGGCGCCTGCGGCTCAACGTTGAGAGTGACCTGTTCGCGGACTTCCTCGCGTTGCCGACGGCCGATCCGGAACAGCTGATCGAGATGATGAGGCGGGCCGGGCTCGACGAGACCGACCTTCCCGGCCTGGTGCGGCTGTCGGCCCAGATCGGCTGGGTCCGCGTCGAACTCGGCAGCATCGCGTTCCGGCTGAACGTCACCGGCCGGCAGCTGTTCCAGGTGGCCACCGGGGACCCGCTCGCCATCGACCCGTTCCACCTGGCCGCATTCGGCCGATCCGTCGCGAACGCCGTCGTCGGTGAAGCCGCCGCCGGCCGGCCGCGGATCGAAGCGGGCAGCCTGGCCCGGCAGCTGATCGAGACCGCGCGGGAGTACTCGCCGGTACGCGACCCGTGGCTCCGCGAGGCCTGGCTGTTCCGGCAGGCCGCACGGTGGAGTGCCCCCAGGTCGGGTGGCCGGATCGACGTGCTTCGGCTGGCTACCCGGCTCAGTCAGCTGCCCTTCGCGCCGTTGCAGGAGTTCGGGCAGTACGGACTGGACCTGGACGACGCTCTCATGCTGTTCGAGTCCGCGGCGAGCAGCGCGCGGGAAGGGCTGGGGCGGGACCCGGCGCGTGAGCTGCTCCGCACGGTGACCCGGTGGGCCGGGGCGCTGCGATACACGATCGGTGAGGATCTGGAGTCGGTCCGGGAGGCCGAGATCCCGATGCAATGGCCGCTGAAAGAGCCGCTCGAACGCCTGCGGTCGCTGGGAACGCAGACGGCCGGCCTGCACGAGGCCGTCGCCGGGAACGCGGCCGTCCCCGAACACCTGGCTACGGCGCTCGATGAGGCGAAGTCGCGTTTCGATCAGGCACTCGATGCCGCCTTCGATCAGGCGCTCGATGCCGCCGGCAGGGTGGCCGGACGCCCCGGCGGGCTGCCACTGAGCGCGGGGAATCAGGCGTTCTCGACCGCGCTCAACCAGCATCTGGCGTACGTACGGGCGCTCGGCGCCTCCACCGGTGCCGTGCTCCGTGCAGCCGGCCCGCAGGTGGCCGGAACATCGCAGGGAACCGGCGATCCCACGGGGGACCGGCGGCCGGGCACCGAGCCGGGCCCGGCCGGCCCGGGCCCGCTGCGCACGCTGGCCGACCGGCTGGACGAGCTCGTAGAGGTATACGCGCGCGGAGTCCGGCTCTATCCGGTGCAGCGCGCCGCGGACACCCTCACCGATGCCGAGATCGGCCAGTACCTGACGGGTCTCGACGACGACAACGCGGCACGGCTGACCAGCGATGAGATCGACCGGGCGGGCGAGCTGTGGGTGCGTGCGGCGTGGCCCGCGGAGCTGGACATCCAGTCATCCCTGCTGATCTACGACTTCCTGCACCGGCCCTGGCTCGAGCCACGACGCGTGCTGGACCTCTCCGCACAGCTCAATCGCACACCGACCCAGATCCGGGCGGTGGCGGCGCGGGCGAACCGGCTGCCCACCGGCGTATCGGACGTGGCGCGGCTGGCCCGGCAGCGGCCGGGTACGGTGCTCGACCTGGCCCTCCGCTGGCGGATCGACCCGACCCGGCTGAGCGTCCTCGACGTGAACACGGTCGGCATGAACGATGCCGTCGCGGCCATCGAACGGGAGGTGAAACAGCGGGCGACGGCCGAGGAGGCGAGCGTCGAGAAGTACATCGACGCACTGGCGACGGCCGGGTACAGCTTCTCTCAGCGGCAGGACAGTTACGAGTCACTGTGGAAGCGGCCCGAGGTGCTGTCCGCCCTGATGGGCGTCGGCGTCGACGAGATCCGCGCGTTCGCCCTCGGCCGGGGCAACATCGAACCCCTGGTCACCCGCTGGTACACCATGCTGACCGAGCTGGCCGCGGTGCTCCGTCTCGACGAGCACGAGATCGCCGTGCTGGCGGCCGACTTGCTCGTTCCGCCGTCGTGGGTGCGGACGGTCAGCATCCAGCTCGGCCGGGTTCCGACGGATCTGCCGGAACAAGCACGGAACCTGGGTGTCCGAGACGCCGGCTGGCTGCTCGCGCTCGCGCAGCGGATCGGCGTGCGTCCCTCAGCTTTCACCGACGCCGATGGACTTCGCACGCTCAGGACGGAAGTCGTCGATGAGCGCCGGTTCGGTCCGGTCGACCGCATGATCGAGCGGCTCGGCAGCACCGGCATCGCCCAGATCCGGCGGCGGCCGGGCGCAGTGCCGCACCATGTCTGGCAGCCGCAGGGCACCGTGCTCACCCCGATCACGGAATCCCTCTGGTCGATCTTCCGCTCCCACGGATTCCGGTCGAGCGCGCTGCCCCGCAACCTGGCCGACCTGGCCGACAGGTCCGGGATGGACATGCGGGACCTGGCACACATCGGTGCGCAGCTGGGCCTGACGCTGGACCGGGTGGTGTTCGCCGCGCAATACCTCACCACCGACAGCAAGTCCTCCGATCCGCGTCAACGGCTGCTCGACGGCTACCGGCCCTGGGTCGACCGGTTGAGCCGGCACGCCCACGTCGGTGAGAACGAGCTGGTCTGGGCCAATGAACTGATCCGCCAGGTGCGCAACTACGTCGGACTGCAGCGGCTGACCACGATGACGCCACGTGCGGCCCGCGAGTTCGTCCTCGGCCATCGCATGCGCACCGGCCGGATCACCCTGGCCGCGATCGGCGATCTCGCCCGCGATCACCCGGAGGACGCGTACGACCTGATTCGCGCCGCCGCGGCTGCGGCCGCCGCGCCGAACCGGGACAGGCGGCAGACGGGCACGTTCACGGCCGATCAGGTACCGGTCCTGCTGGACGTTCCGCTGCCCGGCAACACCGAGATCGTGCTGTCGATCCCGCCGGGCGCGCACCCCGACACCATTCGCGACGGGGTTCGTCTCGCGGCGCGCTCCGCCCGCGGAGACCTGACGGCCGGCACGGTCACCGCGTCCGTCGCGGCGCTCAGCAACGGCTGGCGATCACTCGGTGCGCTGACCGAGAGCGTGTTCGGTGCGAAGCACGCGCAGGTGCCACAGCCGGGTCTCGCCGCGATCCGGATCCGTACCGGTTACCGCGGTGACGCCGCCGCGTACCTCCGGCTGGCCCAGCTCTTCTACACGCATCTTCCGGTGCTGCATCGTCTCGGTCTCGTCCCACCGGTCACCGGGACCGAAGCGGCACACGGCGCCCGGCCGGGCTGGGCGTCCTTCGCCGAGCTGGTCGCCGACCACCGGACGCCGAGCCGGGTGATGCGGCTGGACCTCGCCTGGCGGGACACGGATGCGGTCGTCTTCGACCTCAACGCGGTCGGCACCGGCCAGCTCCAAGCCGCGGTGCTGCTGTTCGACGCGATGGTGGACGCGGCCCGTGACCCGGACCGGCTTCCCGGCCTGGACGAGCTGCTGTTCGTCAGTACCGGCGAACCCGCTGAGGATCTGGCCGCACGGCGACTGTTCTCGCTGGTCGGCGACGCTTCGGCGCGGGCCCAGCTGGCGATGCTGTTCCACCGTGCGGGCGAGGAGCCGGCGCCGGCCGGCCTGACCGGCGCGTCGGTGCCGGTCGGGCCCGGCCCGGTCCGCACCGATCCGGCGCTGCGGTTGCCGGAGATCGTGCCGGACGGTGATCAGCTGTACCTGCGGGCCGCGGAGCTGGGTACTGCCGCGGGCCTTACCGCCCCTGAGTTGCTGCTGAGCCTGGTCGAACCGGCGTCCGTGTTCGCCGCGTTCGCCGGTTGGACACGTGGCGACGTACTGCGCGCGGTGCTGACCGGCCGGGCCGCGCTGCCGCCGTCGGTACGGGAGACGGCGGGCGCGGCACTGGCCGAGGTGACGGCCGTGCGTGCCACCGAACTGTCGTCGGTGTTCGCGCGCGTGTGGGCGCCGCTGCTGCACGACGCCACCGTGGTGAACGGGCCGCAGGACGACGCCGCGACCGTGATCGGCCGGGCATGGACGGCCGTCGCCGGGCGGACGGCCGGGTCTCCCGCGGACGCGGCCCCGGACGGGGCCGGAGACGCCGGGCGGGGCATGACCGCCGATGAGTTGCGGGTGCTGTGGCAGGAGGCGGTCGGGGCCGCCGGTGACCGGACGATCCCCGAGTGCCTTGCGCTGGTGCAGGACCTGGTGCGCCGGCTGCATCCGGGCGGCCGGCTGGGCCACGGTGTGCGGGTTCCGCGCACCCGTGAGGAGCCGATACCCGGCCGGGACGCGGAGACCTGGCTGGGCGACCGCGAGGACTGGCAGCGCTTCGGCAGCTGGACGGACCTGAGCACCCGGTTGGCCGCCGGCCAGGGGCTGGGCAAGGGATCGACGGCCGTGGTGCTGACCGAGCGTGTGGGCACGGCGTACGGCCATGTGTACGCGGCGTACCACACCGCCGATGCGGGAGTGATCTGGCTCAACCTGACCGACCCCGGGTCACCGCCCCGAGCCGGGGAGCCGGACGAGGTGCCGGACGAGGCGGGTACGTATACCCGGGCGATCGTGATCGATCCGAACGGTGCGGTCCGGGCCGCGGCCGCGGCACCGCTGGAGTCGCAGTCCCGCACAGCGCCCGTGCTGGACCCGAAGGCCAGCAGGGGCTACTTCGGTGGTGGCCTGGAGGCCGAGCGGACCATGCCGATGGTGCTGCCCCGGGACGCCCACAGCGGCACGGTGTTCGCCGCCACGGCGGACCAGAGCATCGAGTTGATCTCGGACACGACGGAACTCTACAAGCGGGACGGCACGTATCACCTCACCCCGGCGGACGCGGACGAGTGGACGGCCAGCACCGACATCGTCGAGCAGCGTGCCGGCGTCCTCGGTATCCTGCCCGGCGAGGAGAACCGGATACCGGACACCGATGACTTCTGGGATCAGCTCGATGTCCTCGATCGGAGATTCGGGGACGTCGACACCGAGCCGGGCCGGCCCGGCGAGAACCTCGCCCACGTCATCGACGGCACCGCCCTCGTCATGGTGCCCGGCGTCGGGGACGTCATCGTCGGATCACCACCCGAGGGCGCCACCAGCGGTAACCGTGTCCACCTGTCGCTGGGCTCGCCGACCGAGCAGCTCAAGGACTTCCTGGCCGACGTCACCGAGGTGACGTGGCGGGATTCCACCCTCACCTACGATACGGAGCTGGGGCCGGTGCCGTACCGGACCAAGCTGGGACAGCAGGAGGGCGCCGAGTTCGGCACGCGGACGGCCGCTGGTCTCGCAGGCTTCCTCCGCGCGCTGGGCTTCGCCACGCCGGAGCGGGTGGGGACCGCGGTCGAGGGCGTTGTGGCGCAGTTCTATTCGCACAGTGCCGGATACATGGACTCCTGGACGCCCGGCACCGAGGTCGTGAAGGCACACGTCGCGACGCTGTCCCGGCACGACCACCGGCAGTTGTGGGGCGATCTGCCCTGGTGGACGGCGTTCGGTATGTCACTGCAAGCCGACGAGATCCACGACGAGTTCGGCCGGACGTACCTGCAGCACAACGGTGAGTTCCTGGGCCGGATGCGGCGGGCCGGCGAGAACCATCCGGAGCTGGCCGGGATCACCGGCGGAAACTGGGCACAGTTCGGTGCCAGGACGGGGCCGGCCGTCGGTGAATACCTGCATGCCGCGCTCACCGGCGGTGTGATGCCGCCAGAACTGGTGTGGGGCAGCACCACCACGTTGCCGGCGCTGGATACGAACGGTGGCCGGGTGAAGCACCGACTCGCGGTGCAGGAGGTCCGCTCCGCGGGCGAGCCCTGGATGACGATGCGGCAGGCACGGGATCTGTACCGGCACCTGGCTGACGGAATCCGGTCGAGGTACGCGCAGATCGAGGACCTGGAGCCGCTGCGCACCGTACCGCTGACGGAGACCGGCGGCGAGGTGACCGGTTCCCCGGTCCACCGCGCGATGTTCCGCGCGGTCGCGCATCTTGCCGCGGGGGAGATCACCGAGGCCGCTCAGCAGCTGTCCGCCGCCGTCGCGGCGGGCATCACCGATGCGGAGCGCGACCAGTGGTCCTCGATGCTGGTGCTTCGTGCGCCGATGGAGGCTGCGGCCGGTAATCGCGAGCTCGGCGGCAGGATGTGGCGGATCGCCGCGGCGATCGCACAGCCGGTGGCGCGCCGCTGGTTGACCGAGGACCGATCCGGCCGGTGGAAAGACTGGGCCGCAGTCGGCGACGCACTCGTCGCCAGCCGGCGAATCCGCGAACTCGGCGGGCTGGTGACGGCGCTGGAACGTGACTCCCACGGACTGAGAGCGGACCAGGCCGTCGCTCTGCTGCGGAAGACGCGGCCCGCAGAGTGGACGAATGCCCTGCGAACACTGGTGGGCGCCGTCACGCCGGAGGGCTTCGGCGTGGCGCACGCGGTGCTCCTCAGCACACCCGGCCTGCCGGTGTCCGAGCGGCGCATGGCGGATGCCATCGGCCTGATGCTCGTCCGGGACACTGCCCGGGCGGGTGAGATGGCTGGAGCGGCGGTCGCGGCCATGGACGCGGACCAGGCCGGACTGTGGGTGACGGCCATGCATCGGCTGGCGGAGGCCGCCGCGGTGCCCGCGCCGTCAGAGGCGCTGATCGACGGCGCGATCCGAGCCTGGCTTGCGACATCGGACCTGCATCTCGCCTACGAGGCGCAGCGGCGCCTGCAGGAGCTGGCGGTCCTCACCGGGCCGATGGTCAAGACGCTGACCCGAGCCCGGGTGAACGCGATCCTGCAGGACTCCGGCGCCGGCCCGCGAGCCCGTGCCTACGCCGCCGCCTTCGAGCTGACCGCCTTGGACATCGACACCAGGGCGTACGACTACCTCGGCGCGAGCGATCCCGGCGTTCGCCTGGATCGGCTGCTGCAACTGATCGACCCCGGCTCTGACTCCGACTCGGAGATGTACGACCTTCCGGTGCTGGATGCCCGGACCGTGCGAAATCTCTGGTTGCTCACCCGGCCCGCTGCCGGCGGTGGACCGCGGGACGTCATCGTCCAGCACACGTTGCGTGCGGTACTGGCGGTGTCGACCGGCATCCCGATCGATCAACTCCATGAGTACACCGGGATGCTGGTCGAACACCGGGCACAGCTCGCCGACGCCGACGCGGTGCTGTACGCGCTGCGCGGCAGGCCTCTGTCCGGCCAGGTGGCCGATGCGGTCGACGCCGTCGCGGAGACGGTCCGCCGGGTGGCCGCCTCGTTCGACGCTCCGATGGCCTTCCCGGTGCTGGCGGTCCCCCGGCCGTCGCTGGACTCGATCCTGGCTCCGGCCCCGGCGGAGCCGGACGATGTCCGAGTCGCTGCCGCGCTGGCCCGGCCGGGCGTCGACGAGCTGACCCGGACCGAACCCGCCGCGCGACGGGCCTGGTCGGAGGCGATGCGGGCGATCGAGGACCCGGCCGGGCCGGACGCGCAGTTCCGGATCAGCGATGCGATCCGGCAGGTGGCCCGGTTGGTCCCGGACGAGACCCATCCGGTGGTGCGGCCGCTGCTGGCGCTGGACGCGGCAGTACGGACGGGTGTCTTCCCGGGTGCCTGGTGGCCGGCGCCGATGCCGGTGCTCACGCTCGGCGCGTGGACGTCGCAGCCGCGGCAGATCCTCGATGCGGTACGTGCGAACGCCCGGCACGCCGACCGGCCGGTGATCGCGGTGGACCTGGCCGGTGCGCCGGAGGCGACCGAGGCGGTGGTCGAGGAGCTGACCGAGATGCTGAGCTGGTACCAGCGCATCGGTCCAGCGCCGCTGGTGGTCGTTGCCCGGGCGACCGGTTATGGTCAGCGGCTCCTCGACGAGGTGCGTGGGCAGTTGCAGCCCGTCACTCTGGCCGTCGAGTTGGCCGGTTCCGGTAGTGCGTGGCGGTTGCGTAATGCGGACGGTGAGACCGTCGGTGATCTGGAGAGCGAGCCGTCCGTCGCGGTGTTCGACCGGGCCCGGACCGTGTCCCGCGGTGCGGTCGGCGGGCTTCCGACGGCGTTGGCGGAGTGGCTGCGAACCCGGGATCCGGGCCCGGCGGAGGCATATCACCGGAAGAACTGGCAGCGGTTGCACGAGCCGGCCACCGTCGCGGCGCTGACCCGGCTGGCCGAGGCGAGCCCGGGCGATGCACGCCTGGCTGTCTTCCGGACCGTGTTGGAGGTGGCACGCGAGTTCGGTGGCGTGGGTCCGCAGGACGGCCCGAAGCCGGTGACGGTCACGACTCTGGGCGTGGAGCCGGCGTGGAGCGCGGAACGTGGCCGGGTGCCGGCCACGTTCGTCTACGACTTCGTGCGGGTGACCGGTGACCGGCAGGCTCGGTTCCCGTGGGACGGTCTGTTGTTCCAGATGCTGGTGGCCGGGGCCCTGACCGGTCCGCAGGTCCTGTCCATGCTGCGCATCACCGCCGTCACGAGCAAGGATCGCGCGAGCGCGACGATGACCGAGGCGGTCATCGAGCTGCTGGCCCTTCCCGACGACAAGGCCGTGCTGGACGCGGATCCGCTGACCCACCCGCGGCTGAAGCCGATCTTCGACCGGATCGGCGAGATCACCAAGGGCGTCAACGGCTCCTACCAGGACTGTCTGGATCCGTACGACCGGGTGTCCTGGACCACCCGGCTCACCGCTTTCAAGGACGGCCTGGCCGAGGGGGACGAGCTCGCGCAGATGCGGGCGAAGCTGATCGACACGATCATCTACGCGGCGTCCAACTGCTGACGCGCCTCGGGCCGGCTATCGCTGCCGGCACGGTCACACCAGCGCGCGCGACGGCCGCACCCGACCGGCCCACGCACCTCGGTGGCGACCGATGCACCGGGTCGTGCTCTGAATCCGGGCTGAGAATTTCCGGTTACGTTCCCGGGGTGCGGTGCCGCACCCCGTTCGGTCCTATCTGGAGGTAACCGTGACAGGACGTCGAAACCTCGCCCGTTCGGTCATCGGCGTCGCGGCCGGGCTGGCACTGGCCGTGACCATCGGCCCGCCCACCGCCGCGGTGGCGGCGGGTGCGTCGCCGGCCACGTGGCGGCTGATCGACCTGCATCAGCGCTTCTGTACGCCCACCGATCTCGGGCGGATCATCTACTTCCCCGTCTTCATCGACGGCACCTGGTCGCAGGAACTCCGGGTCAGGCTCGCGGACACTCCGCCCGGGTTCGAGCCCACGCCGGGCCCGAACGTCCCGCCCGGCCATTCGGACGGGCCCGGCTCGGTGGGTGCGGCGTCGGCCTGGATGCCTCCGATCCCGGTGAAGTCCGAGTTCGTGCTGACGGTGCGCGTCACCTCGGGCTCCCGGACGCAGGAGGTTTCGGTGTATCTCGGTATCGACGACGACTGGCTGAACTGCATCAATAACGGACCACGAGGCTGACACCGACACGTGGGGCCCTCGCCGTCGGCATCGCATCCGGGGCGGTCAGCAGCGGGGGAACGCCCGCCGCCAGATCCGCTTCCACCGCTCGCGTCCCGGGTCGTCGGCGAACGGGTCCCGGCGCGGCGTGAACGGCCCGACGCCGCAGGTGCGGCAGGCGCCGTGCGGGCTCGGGCGTTCGGTGCCGCAGGCGAGGCAGCGCACCGCCGGGTCGTACCCGGCGGCATGATGGGTGATGATTCTCCGCACCACCATCGGGAGCGGCTCGGCCGGGTGGCGCCACGGATCCGGGCAGTGCGCGAAGCCGATCATCGGCGGCGTGTCCCAGGGTGGCACCGGCCGGCGCGGGGATCGGTGCCCGGCCGCTTTCTCCCGGCGGCGGGTCTCGGCGTAGGCGGCGCGCAGCGGCAGCACCAGCTCGCGGGCCGCCTGCAGCTCGTCGATCGCGCGGGTGAGCGAGCGCGGGTCGTCGTCGAGGTGCTCCGGGATGCGTGCGGAGACGATCAGGTGGTGCCAGGTGGCATGGAATCCGTACGGCGCGAAGTGCAGCGCGCATTCCCGCAGCGCGCGCAGCCGGCGTACCGGTGCGAGGGTGTCGTCGCGGGCGCGGCGCGACTGCGCGGGAAAGCTGCTCACCCGCCGATCCTGGCCCATCGCCCGGATCGGGGCCAGCGGGATTCGGTGCGGCGGGAGCCGGGTGTCCGGGTGACGCGGGACCGGCTGCGTCGCGGCGGCCGGAGCGGAGCGCCAGCGGAGCCGGAGGCCTCCGCGCGGTTTGCCCGCGGGAGCACGCCGGCCGGTGCCGCCGGGAGCGGGAAAATCCGCTTCTTGAACGGTATTCCGTTCCTGGCGGCGGGATCGGATGCCCGCCGCCAGGGCGTGGGTCAGGACCAGCCGAGGCCGGCGAGGGCGGTGCGGGCCTCGCGGGCGTCGTTCCAGTCGATGTTGCCGGTGGCGAGGGCCTGGTACTCCTCGTGGCCCTTGCCGGCGAGCAGCACGGTGTCGCCGGGGGTGGCGTCGGCGAGCAGCTCGCGGAGGGCGTCGCCGCGGTCGATGACCACGCGGACGTCGGACGTGCCGGACTCGGCCTCACGGGTGCCGGCGACGATCTCGGCGGAGATCGCGGCCGGGTCCTCGTGGGCGGGGTTGTCCGAGGTGACCATGACGACGTCGGCGATGCTCGCGGCGATCCGGCCCATCGGGCGGCGGTTGCCGGAGTCGCGGCCGCCGGCGTGACCGAACAGCACCATCAGCCGGCCCTTGGTCTGGGCGCGCAGCGTGCGCAGCACGGTCTCCAGCGCGTGCGGCGTGTGCGCGAAGTCGACGAACACCTCGAACGGCTGCCCGGCGGCGACGGTCTGCATGCGGCCCTCGACGGTCGCGTACTCGGCCGCGGCCACGACCGCGTCGAGGTCGCCGCCGAGACCGACCGTGGTGGCGGTCGCGGCCAGCCAGTTCATCACGTTCATCTTCCCGGGCATCGCCGAGATCATCTCGCGGCGGCCCCACGGGGTGAACATGGTGAACCGGGAGCGGTCAGCGTCCACGCGCAGGTTCTCGGCCCACAGATCAAGATCTTTGGATTCCAGACCGTACGTGTACAGCGTCTCCGGCCCGCCACTGGCGATCAGCTTCCACCACTGGTCGTCCGCGTTGACCACGCCGAACGAGTCCGGGCCGCGCATCGCCGCCATCGCGAACAGGTGTGCCTTGGCCTTGGCGTAGTTCTCCATCGTGCCGTGGAAGTCCAGGTGCTCCGGCGTCAGGTTGGTGAACACCGCGGCCGAGAACGGCACGCCGCGGACCCGGTCCAGCTGCAGCGCGTGCGAGCTGACCTCGGTCACCGCGGCCTGGCAGCCGTCGGAGACCATCTGGGCGAGCATGCGCTGCAGCTCGCCGGCTTCCGGCGTGGTGAACCCGTAGTAGACCGGTGGGTTGCCGCCGCCGGTGGTCATGCCCACGGTGGTGAGCCGGCCGGTACGCATGCCGGCCTGCTCCAGCGCCGCGTGTATCAGGTGCGACGTGGTCGTCTTGCCGTCCGTGCCGGTGACGCCGACCATCTTCATGTGCTCGCCCGGGTGCCGGTAGACCGCGACCGCGAGATCGGCCAGCGCCGCGCGCGCGGACGGCACCCGCACCACGGCGGCGTCGCCGTCGAGCTCGACCGGGCCCTCGGTGACCACGGCAGCCGCGCCGCGCTCCAGTGCCTGTGCGACGAACCCGCGGGCGTCGTGGTTCGCGCCCGGGATCGCCACGAACAGGTCACCGGGTGACACTCGCCGCGAGTCGTGCGTTATGCCCGACACCTCGCGGGTGGCGTCGCCCTGCACGAGCGTGGCGGCGGGGACTTCCGCGAGAACCTCTTCCAGGTGCACCGTCGTTGTCCTCACTGTTGCTGCCCTGCCGGTCACTGCTGAGCCGGGGCCAGGCCGAGGCAGGGCATCTCCCAGGTGCCGAGATACTGCCGGTAACGGCCGCCGAACGACTGCTTGAACTCGGTGAACCCGGCCCACGGGTGATCCGGCTCGTCCTTGGGCGCCGCGCCGACGAAGTCGAAGACCTGCTGCCCGCGCTCCTGCGCCTCCAGCACCATTGTCGCCAGCATGACGGTTCCGGAGTGGAGTTTCCGCGCTTCCAGCAGGCTGCCGGAATGCGCGTAGTAGCGGGTCGTCGGGCTCTCGTAGACGATCGCGGCCGCGATCGGCTGCTCGCCGTGCTTCGTGATGTAGATCGTGCCCGCACCGCGCTCCAGCAGCGTCTTCGTCTGCCGCCGGTAGTAGTCGTCGTCGTGCGGGATCATGCCCGTGTGATTCGACACGTCGTGGATCATCTGAAGAAGAATCTCGACGTCGTCCGGGTTCGTGCTGGAAACGACGGAGATGTCCTTCTTGTAGGCGTTACGCCACCGATTGCGTACGTTCGGCGCGAACTCCAGAACCAGCTGGTCCTTCGTCTTACCCGGCAGGTCCTGCACCCAGGTCAGACCCGGCTGCATGTTCCGCTTCGACGGGAAATGCCCGAGCTTGACCAGATCGTCCCGGGTGACCGGCGCCCACGGCTCGACCCGGATGAACCCGGCACCTTCCTGCTTGCCCAGCTCCTGAAGCGCCTCGACCGCCCGCTCGAGCGCCGTCAGGTCGTCGGCGACCGGCCCGTACGGGCAGTACAGCCGGCAGGCGTCCCCGGCCCGCTCCACGATCGCCAAACACTGCCAGCCGTCACCCCGGCCGAAATACACCTCACGCCCGTTCGCACGCTGGAACGCTGCCCAGTGACTGCTCTGCAGGAAGTGCCCGTCCCGCGGCTGCGCGAACAGCTCCCGGTCCCACGCCTCCTCGTCAGTAACGCTCTGCCACGTTCCCGATGTTGTCTGTGACATAAACCCTGCCGTCCGGTCCCTGTGTCGAAGACGAGCCGCCCACACGTTTCGGCGGTGTCGACGCCCAAGCATTCCCTACCGTGCTATCAGAGCACCGCCATACCCTCCCCGCCACCGACCGATCGGTGGTTACCTGGAGTGATGAGGCGGAGGGGGTGGCCCCCGGTGAAGGCAGGGGTGGGGGCCGTGTAAAGTTCTCTCCTGTGCGGCGCTGAAGGGCGCGGAACGGGAAGCCGGACCGCAGTGGCGGGGTCGCAGTGCAAGTCCGGGTGGCGGAATGGCAGACGCGCTAGCTTGAGGTGCTAGTGCCCGTATAGGGCGTGGGGGTTCAAGTCCCCCCTCGGACACTTGTTCTAATCGAACTTATCAAGCCGCTGACCAGGCAGTTTATGGTCGGCGGCTTTCTCGTTCAGGGCTTCGGTTCTCCCCGTGGGAACACGGTGGGAACACGGGCCTTCCGGCGGTGTCACACGTGGCAGTGCTGGAGGGTGCGTGACTGCGTTCTGAGCCGGGTTGCCGCCATGAGTCCAGGGAAGCTGGCATGGCGACGATCGAACCCCGGAAGACACGAAACGGAAAGGTCACCCGGTATCGGGTGAAGTGGCGCACGGGTGGAACCCGGGCCGGTGAATGGGACGGAAGGACCTTCGACTCCCATGCCGAGGCCAAGACGTTCAAAGCCCTGGTAGATGCTTACGGGCAGACAATGCCTCCCGATGAGGTGCTCGTCGCGCGCGGCTTCGGCTACCTCGCGGCGACTGTGCAGGTGTTGCATGCGGACGATGCCGTGGAGGAGGCGCCGCCGGCGATCACCTTCGAGGAGTACGCGCGCGGCTACATCGACAGGCTTGTGCGGCCCAATCGTGAGACGAAGCGGAAGTATCTGGAACGTCTCGTCACGCACGTGTTCCCGGTGATAGGTGATCGGCCCATCGCCGCGATAACCCGCGGCGAGATGCGGCGCTGGCAGAACGGGCTGATCGGCAAGCTGTCCCCGAAGACGATTCAGAACATTCGAGGAGAGTCGGTTTCGCCGATTTTCGATGCGGCGTGCCTCGCTGGTGAGGATGATGAGCCGCCGCTGCGGTCCTACAACCCTCTGAAGGGCCTTCAGTTGCCGGAGAAGGTGCGTGCACCGAGGGAGATTGTGGAGGATCGTTCGGAGGCGCGGGTAGTGATTGAGGCTGCCTATGAGGTCGATCCGGAGGCGGCCGACCTGATGGTGATGCTGTTGTCCACGGGGATGCGGTGGGGGGAAGCGACCGCTGTGCCGGTGCGATCGGTGAACTTCGACCGCGGGACTGTCAGCATCCAGCAGGTGATGCGCCGCGAGCACTTCCGGTGGGTTCTCGTGCTGAAGCCGAAGACTGAGGACGGCTACCGGGAGATTCCAGTGCCGGCACCCGTCCTCGAGATGCTCAGGGCCCGGTGTGAGGGAAGGGCTCCGGACGCGTTCGTCTTCACGGCGCCGCGGGGTGGCCCGTGGGTGTATGAGACGTTCTACGAGGACCGCTGGGTCAAGATTCGTGATATGGCGGAGCGCAAAGGGCTGAAGAAGCGGATGACGATGTACGGGGGGTCTGCTGCACCGATAGGTGACATCTGAGATGGCTTGCCATGACGGTGAGCTGGGAGGATGTTGCTGTGCCCAAGCCCTACCCTCGTGAGTTCCGTGATGACGTCGTGCGGGTCGCCCGTGACAGGGACCCCGGCGTGACGGTCGAGCAGATCGCGAAGGATTCGGGGTTCACCCGATGACGTTGTTCAAGTGGCTGCGCCAGGCCGACATCGACGCCGGCGCCGAGCCCGGGGTGAGCCGCACTGAGGCGGCCGAGCTGCGTGAGGCCCGTAAGCGGATCAGGCTGCTGGAGCAGGAGAACGAGGTTTTGCGCCGGGCGGCGGCGTATCTGTCGCAGGCGAACCTGCCGGGAAAAGGCTCTACCCGCTCGTGAACGAGCTCGCCGCGGACGGGATCCCCGTCGCGGTGACGTGCCGGGTGCTGAACCTTGCTCGACAGCCCTACTACCGGTGGCTTGCCCGTCCGGTCACCGACGCCGACCTGGCTGCGGCCTACCGGGCGAACGCGTTGTACGACGCCCATCGCGACGACCCGGAGTTCGGCTACCGGTTCCTGACCGACGAGGCACGTGCCGCCGGACAGCCGATGGTCGAGCGCACCGCCTGGAGGATCTGCTCCGGTATGGGCTGGTGGAGTGTGGTCAGCCGCAAGCGGCGCCGCGGCAAGGGCACCAGGCCGGGTCCGCCGGTGCACGACGACCGCGTCAAGCGCGACTTCACCGCCGGTGGCCCGAACCGGTTGTGGCTGGCCGACATCACCGAGCACCGCACTGGTGAGGGCAAGCTGTATCTGTGCGCGATCAAGGACGTGTGGTCGAACCGGATCGTCGGCTACTCCATCGACTCGCGTATGAAGTCGCGGCTGGCCGTCAACGCCCTGCACAATGCCGTCGTCCGGCGTGGTGACGTCGCAGGCTGCGTGCTGCACACCGACCGCGGATCGCAGTTCCGCAGCCGGAAATTCGTTCGTGCTCTGCATCAGCACCGGATGCTCGGGTCGATGGGTCGTGTTGGCGCTGCCGGCGACAACGCCGCGATGGAATCGTTCTTCGGCCTGCTGCAGAACAACGTCCTCGACCGCCGGACCTGGCCCACCCGGCAGCAGCTGAGGACTGCGATCGTGACCTGGATCGAGCGGACCTACCATCGCCGCCGACGCCAACGAGGCCTGTCCCGGTTGACCCCTATCGAGTACGAGACCATCATGACCCCACCGGCCAGTCAGGCCGCGTGACTTGCCTGTCACCTATCGGTGCAGCAGACCCTCTTTTCAGCCGTCATGCGCTGGCGTTACGGTGACAGGTAGCCAGGAGGGGAGTACCTCACCAAGCGCTACTCCGGTCAGTACGGGCCGCCGACGCGGCTCCCGGATGGCCACCGCCGTATAGGCGGCGAGGGAGACCTCCGTCGAACAGCCGATCGTGCCTATGCGTACGGCCGGTGAGTTTCGCGGAGGTATCTCTGGCGCCTGCGGCGCCATATCCTCGCCAGCTCACTGGTGGTACCCAGGGAACGATCCGCGTGGACCTCCTGGAGCACCAGCTATGGGACACATCCTCAACGCCGCAGCAGACATCGCGAGCGTCATCGCCGCCGTCGCCGCGATCGGCTCCTGGCTTGCCAGCCGACCCCGCCGCCCTCGTCGGCCTAAGCCTGACGAGAACGCGTAACGGCTGCTGAGGCGCCGCGTATAGCGCACGAAGGACGGAGCGGCAGCCGAACAAGAAAACCTCGCTCGGCTGCTGCAACGCCAGCGGCTACGGATCGCTGATGTCTCATGCCTGAGGTGCTGCGGGCGTTCACGCGGCCACTCGCCGAGTGTCGCGTCAGGCGGCGTTGGACAAGGCGGCGTCGAGAGCCCGGTGCAGGGCTGCCCTAGTGGTGACGACGGTTCCTTCGGGTGCGGCGGAGCTTTGCTGCAGGCCGGTGAGGATGAAGTCCTGCATGAGCCGGGACGGTGTCGTTCCACGCCGGTCGGCTTCGGCTTCGAGCGCCTCGGACCATTCCGCAGGCAGCCGGACGGAGTGCACGATCTTGGCGCGGGGCCGCTCGGAGGCGACCTCAGCGTCGCTCCAGTCGTGGTTGTCGAGTGCCGCTTGGATGTCACTGTTAGCGCTCATCACTACCCCTTCAGCATCCGCATGATCGATGCGACCTCGAGGTCGTCGAGGTACCGTCCTCCGACGACCGTGTACTGGTCGTCGTGCTCCGGGGTGATCTCGATCAGCGCCACGGCGAGCCAGCGCCCTTGCCGGTCCGCGCCCGCGACCTGGAGAACCGCCCCGATGTGCCGGCGAACCACGGGCCTGCTCTGACGAAGCACGAACACCGCGTCCTGCCAGGCCACCCCGGCGGCACCCAGTGCGGTGTAGCTGTCATCGCTGAACTCGTAGCTCTCCTCCACCAGCCTAGTGTAAACGTCGCGTAAACGATGCCGAGATCGGCCTTTCGGGCATCCCGCCACCGACCTATTCGCGAGCAGAGGAGCTGCCTGGACCTGGCTTTCCCGTCTAGCCCGGTCACTCACGGCGAACGTTGCCGCAGGGCTCGGATCGTCACCGATGTCGCCGAGGCGGCGTACCGATGGCGATCCGGGTCATGCAGCCGTGCTGCCGTCGACCAAGAAAGCCACTTACTGAATCGATATGCGTGCGCCTGCATCCACGCCGGTCAGCGCGCTGGCGAGGCCGAGCCCATCGCGCAGTTAGGTGCCCTGAGCCAGCAGCGGACGGAAGGCTGGCGTGTGCGCTTCCCACCAGTCAGCGCTCAATTGCGACGGCCAGGCCGGTCGGCTGTCGAAGACGTAGGTGAGGCCATGTCAGAACAGCCTGCCGTCGCTGAATGCGTCGCCGTCATCAGGCGTCGGATCGACAGCGGCAGTGCCGCCGTCAATCCACTCGCGCGGGACCAGGGCACCCTGGCCGCGGCGCCACCGCTCGACAACGGCCGTACTGAAGACAGGGGCCTGCAGGTCGGCGTGTTCCATCACGATTACTTGCAGTCCGGGAGCCAGGTTCGTGATGACCTCGGTGATCACTTCAAAAGCTCGTCTCAGCGAGGTGCGGTCAGCTTCACGTTCAGGTTCCGGGCCGGCGTTCTCGTAGTCGGACGGGAAGTAGACCGGTGAGGGCTGGTCGAGGATGAGGAGTCGGGGGACGGGTAGGTCGTGTTCGGCGAACCATTCGTGCAGGCTCAGGAGCGTGGCGAGGTGGTAGCCCAGCCAGTTCCCTCCGCCGCCCATTTCGTTGAGGCGTACGGGCCGGGCGTCGGTGTCCGCGATGATGCTTCTGCTGCCGTATGCCGCGCGGCAATGGTGCCGGCTCCTTACCGGTGACCGGGGTCCTGCTTTGTCGCGGATTCGGAGGCCGGCTGCTTGTTCGTGCACCCGCCGGCCGGGATGGACGCGATGGTCATTGCGGCCCATCGTGCTGCGCTGGGCGGTGATGGCTCGTGAGCGTGTCACATCCGGGTGAGGCGGAGTTGGCGGCGGCCCGACTGTTGCTGAAGAGCATGGGCGTGTCACTGGAAGATCTTGCGGGACAGTCTGTGGAGCACGCGCCGGTGCCGACGTTCGCTGAGTACGTGCCGGTCGTGTCGGCGGCGGTCTCGGTCGGGTCTCGGAGAGTGTACGGCTCATACTGGAACCGGATCGTCGAGCAGTGGGGATCGCGCCGAATCGACGAACCTACACCCTCGGAAATCTCTACGCTGGTGGAGTACATCAAGAAGCACCTCGTGCTGCGACGCAATTCCAGGGGCGGGCAGAGCGCCGCTGAGCACCTGATCGGCGCGCTGCGATGCCTCTACAAGCACGCTATCCGCGACGGGCACATATCCGCCGCGGATAACCCAGCGTTGCAGGTCCCGAAGCCTCGGCGCCTGCCGAGCCTGCGGCGGGCGCTGCCGGATTCACGTCTGGAAGAGATCTACGAGGTTGCCTCGACGACCGGCAACGATCCCGTTCTCGATAGCCTGCTGCTACGGCTGCACACGGAGACAGCGTGCCGCCGCGGTGGTGCACTGGCACTGCGATTCGCGGACTTGGACACGGAGTAGAGTGTCATACACGCGGTCCTGCCGCTGCGCGAGGAGACCGTGACGTTCCTGGCCGACCTGATGGACGCCAAACGTGCGCGGCGGGGCACCCGGGCCGGGGTCAGGGCTTTGACCTGCCGTGGGCAGGCGATCCTGGTGTTGGGCTGGTTTTGCGACAGCACCACGATGAGTCAGCTGGCCCGGGACGACGCGATCAGCAACACGACCGGCTACGACTACCTCCACGAGGGCATCGACGTGCTCGCCGCCCGCTCTCCGAGCCTGCACGGTGCACTGCTCGCGGCGAAAGCCGCCGGCCACGACTACGTCACCATCGACGGCACCCTGATCGCCACCGACCGCTGCAGCACCCCAGGACGACTGAAGGCGTCGATCTATGGTGGTCGGGAAAGCACCACACCCGCGGCGGGAACATCCAGGTCATCGGCGTGCCGGACGGCTGGCCCATCTGGACCTCCGACGTGCGCCCCGGCCGGGAACACGACACCACCGCCGCTCGCACCGAAACCGAGATCCTGCCCGCCCTCGGCTACGAAAGCCTGGGCCGGCACGGTCGTGGGCGCGTACAAGAAAACCAAAACGGCCGACGTAAACGCCGATCGGGCTGCCGGGGCGCCACAGAACAGGCTGAAGGCCCAGTCAGGGATGCCGCAGTCTATGGGCGCATCACCGCCGCGTCTCCAGCAGCACGGCGGCACGGTAGCCGGACGCGTCCGCGTCCGCGACCTGCTCGGACTGCCCATCGGGACCTGGAAGTCGCCGAAGCTGAGCACCGGATCCGGACGTCTTTTGAGCGTGATCATGTATTCGTACCCCCAGCGACGCCCCCCCGGGGCGCTTACAAGAAGTTCCTGGCGAAGGGGTCGCGGCAGGGACTCCCGCACCACGATCAAGAGGCTCGCCGTGGCCGGCACCGGCCGCCCGTGCTCGGCTTGGTGCTGCAGATCTCGCGGTCCAGGCGCCCTCGTGCCGCTGGCCGGCGTCGCCTCGCATGTCTTGACCTCGTGTCGTGCTCTACCACGCGGAGGCCGCTACGGCCTGCGGCATCAGCGTCGAGGCGTTGAAATGCTGTCTCGGGCTGGCTAGGATGAATGTATGACGATCGCCGCCTGGCCTGTAGCTCGACGGAGTCAGATCGTGCACGCGTTCAAGCCGGGGGAGCGGTCGAAGTCCGAGTCCCGGTACCGGACGTTGCGGAAGCATTCCTGGGCGACCAGCGGTGTGCAGATCACGTCCCGGCAGGGCTCCCGCCTCGCCGGCCAGTTCACCGTGTTCAGCTCGCTGAACACGGAAGCCGCGCGGTTGGCCCGTCACGGCAACGAGACCGCCGCCGTCCGTGTCGCAGCCGCAGCCACAGAACTGGAGTCCCGCCCGGAATTCGGACATCTGGGCACGATCCTCGCAGACCTGCCGACTGCGGTCGCGCAAGCAGTGATCGACGGAGTGATCCCCGAAGACCCGCCCGTGCAGCTCCTCGATGCGCTGAAGGTCGTCGCGCGTCTGACGGAGCAGATCCGTGCACGTGAGCTCGCCGGCACCGAACCGGTTGTCTTCCTCACCGGCCGGGTCAAAGAGGTGCATCATGGCTACGTCATCATCGTGCCGATGAATGGCCCGGAAACGCTGCTCCCGCGCTGGATGGCTGCCGGTGCTGCCAACCGGGCGCACGTCGGATCGCTGCTGGCACTTGTCACGGACAAGCTCAGCGAAGCCAGCGCCGTCATCGACGTCATCCCGGCACTGGACGTCGGGGACGAAGGCGAGCCCGCACCGTTCACCCCGTTCGGCCGCGGCGACACACGTGCGCTTGCCATCACCGCGGGCGATGAGCGGCTGCTCACGGGGGATCCGGAGCCGCTGCGTGTGCTCGTCCCGGTGACCATCGAGTCATGACGCTGCCGGAGTGGCGCATCCGCCCCGGCCGCGACAGCGACGGCCCCCTTCTGGCAGGCTTCCGCTGCGCCGATCGCGCCCATCCGTGGCAGGCGGAGGTCGAGAACTTCATTCAGAAACAGCTGTTCGACTAGGCGTCGGCGCCCGGCGCCGTTGATGATGATCCGCGCCTGCTGCTCGGCTTCACCGCAGACGGTGACTTGTTCGGCGTGGCCGCGCACGAGAAGGTCATCCTCCAGGGCGACAGCGGAACGGGTTTCGCGGCGGCCAAGATCGAAGTCGTCGCGATCGCCACCGCGTGGCAGGGCCGGAGCTTCACCACCGGTGAACGGGCCAGCGACGTGCTCATGTCCGCCGTGCTCACCGACGTCGCACGACGGGTGCCGCCGCGTGACGCGCGCGTCTTCGCCATCGTGCACGAGGAGAACCGGTGAAGCATGACGCTACTTCGCCGCCACGGTCTCGTCGAGGAGATGTCGCGCCCGCACCCGCGGTACCGCAGGCCCATTACACCGCACCGGACCGTGCTGCCATAACAGTCAGGCAACGGCCCTTGAGGCCATGTGAGTCGCCAAGACATGCCCTCCGCCCCTGCCAATGGACTTGGGGCAGTTGTTCCGGATCCTGCGCGTCTAGCTCGTGCCGTCGAGACCCTCAGAGGGCGTTTTGTGGGTTTCCGTAGTTCGTCATTGCTTGATGTCGTGATCTTCGAGCCGCGCCGATGTCCCGGCGGCCACCGCGGTGACCGACACCGCGATCGGCATCCGGTTGCTGGACAAGGTCATCGCGCACACCCCGACCGTTACCCGGGCGTGGGTGGACGCCGGGTTCAAGCACGACCTGGGCATCCACGGCGCTGTGCTCGGAGTGGACGTCGAGGTGGTCAAGCGATCCGACACCGGGCCGGGGTTCGTGCCTGTCGCGAAACGGTGGGTGGTCGAGCAGGTCAACGGCACGTTGATGCTGCACCGCCGACTGGTCCGCGAGTACGACAGCCGCCCCGAGTCATCGGTGTCGCGCACCCTGTGGGCTTCGGCGGCCAACCTGGTGCGCCGGCTGACCGGCACCAGCACACCGTCCTGGCGGTGACCCGCGCGTGAACACCACGACCGTTCTCGACCTGATCGCCGCCCGCGAGGCCGCCGCATCCGCCGCCCGCGACCAGTTGCGCGAGCAACAGGCCAAGCTCGCCGACGAAATCGCCGCGGTCGAGGTCGAACTGGCCGACCTCGCCGCTACCCGCCACCGGATCCTGATCGCCCGATGCGGTGGCCCGGTGTCTCACCGCCAGGGCCACCGCATCCCGGTCAACCCAGATCCTGCGGTAGCTGGTGGGACTCGCGCTGGTCGAGGGACGCCCAGAAGGAGCGGAGCACGGCCGCGGCAGCCGCGGGGTCCTGCATCATCCACCAGTGGTCGAGACCTTCCAGCGGCAGGACGGGCACGCCGAGCCGGGCTGCGACCTCGGCAGAGGCGGCCGGGTCATCGGTGGTGTCCCCGGTGGCGCGCAGGATGGCGCCCGGGATCGGAGCCGGCCGGGACAGTTCGGGGCCCCAGTCGGCGTACAGATTGGGTGTGGCCGAGCGGTAGAGAGCAAGGATGCAGTCGGTCATGGTGGTGTCGATGGCCGCCTCCAGCTCGGCGGCATCGGCCGGGTTCGAGCAGGACGCCAGGAGCCAGTGCTTGAGCCAGGCGGGCTCGCCCGGGGCCGCGGTCTCGCTGGGCGCGCCCGCGACGAACTCGGCCATCCATTCCTCGCCACGGCCGGGTGCCCGCCACACCTGTGCCATGCCGTGCCAGACGTAGTCCGGGTGGGCCGTGGAGGCGCTGTCGATCATCCAGCTGCGGACCGGGATGTCATACGCGATAGCCGCCCGCAGCACCAGGCCGGAACCCCAATCGTGCCCCACCAGGTCGATCGGGCCCTCGATGTCGCGAAGCTGTTCGGCCAGCCAGACCGTGTAGTCCTCCTTCGTCGCGCCGAAACCGGCGGGCCGAGGCGTGCCGAACCCGGGGAGGCGGAGGGCGACGGCGTCGCCGAGATGCGCGCGGAGTCCGTTCCAGACGACGGATGTCTCCGGGATTCCGTGCACGAGAACTGCGGTCACATCGACTCCTTTGCACGGGCCGAATGGGCCGCGGGGAGCGGTCCTCGTCGAGCCCGGCCCGATGGTGACAGACACATTAGGTGGTCGCCGGTCGGCGAGGACGGGCGCAGTCGTCCGGACTATCGGGTTATGTGCGCTCTGCTGCGCGACGAGGCCGCGGCCGGCCGTGCCGCCCGAGCGGAGCGCCTGAACGAGGCGGAGCGGGAGCTGCGGCGGTGCCGGACCGCGCGGGCCGGCGGCGGCGAGGCGCCGACGGCGTCGCTGGAACGGTCCGTCCGGGCACTGCGCGGCGCGGCTGCCTGACCCTTCTACGGTGACCGGATGACTCCGATCATCGGGGCCGCGACCGCACGTGATCTGCCGGCGGTCGCGGCCATCTTCGCCGGGCACGTGACGGACAGCGTGGCCACGTCCGAAGAGACTGTGCCGTCCCCGTCCGGCCGGCAGGCCCGCCGCGCCGACCTGGCCGCCCGTGGCCTGCCGTTCCTGTCGCGGACGACGGCGTCCGGATCGCCGGGTACGCCTGTGCCGGTCCGTGTACCGGCACACGGCCGAGGACATCATCTACCTGGACTCGGCCTGCACCGGTCGCGGCGTCGGCTCACGGTTGATCGCCGCGCTGCTCGACGCCGCCGGGACCGCCGGAGTCCGTCACTCGAAGACGAGGTGACCACAGCAGAGCCGGCCGTCATCAGCGAGCCCTACCAGCAGATCCTTGCCGTGTTCACCCCCGGCCGCAGCACCCTGTGCGCGAAAGACGTCTGCCTCGCGCTGAGTATCGGCACCGAGCCCAACCACGTCGAAGGCATCCGAGCCAAGCTGAAACGCCTGGTCAACCGACAAATCCTGACCGAAGCACAACCCGGCCTCTTCACCCTTACCGGGAAACAGGCATAACCTCACGAACCGCCCTCTCATAGCCCGCGGCAAACCCGCGCAGCGGCAAGCCCGCCGCACCTTCGACTGGAGCTAACCAACCTATCTCAAACACGCACTAAGGACGGAAGCAACGACTACACACGGACCTCGCTTTATACCCGAGCCGGCACGTCGGCCCTGGAGCGAGTCCTGGAGGGAAACAAAGCTGGTGCGGTGCTCTCCAAGGCGAATGGTGTCATGGAGGGCCTGGGCCGCAACAAGGCTCTGGCAGGCCGCGCATTCCGCGCTGCTGGACCGGCAGGTACCGTAGCCGGCGCCGCACTCGACGTATACGACGTGGCCACTGCGCCGCCGGCGAAACGTGTGCACGTGGCGGCAGAAGCGGTCGGCGGTATTGCTGGCGCCGCCGCGTTCGGCGCGGTCGGTGCGGTCGCGCTCGGCGCGGTCGGCAACTGGGCCGGACGCAAGGCCGGTGGCTTCATCGCGGACCTGTTCTGATAATACCGTTGAGTAGTACTGGGTGGCGGGGCTTCCGAGCCCCGCCACCCAGTTTCGTGCCGGAAAGGGCCACGCCGATGGAATCATATTGGGATCGCCCGCTGGCGGGGATTGACGAGGTGCCATGGATGGAATTGCTTGGCAACGACACCGCGCCGTTCCTTGATGCGTTGACCCGTCTGGCCGCGAAAGGCGGAAACGCGGACACGGTCACGGACCTGCTCGACGACGAGGATTACAGCTATCCGTGTGGGACCGTGGACGAGGGATTCGGTTACCGGGACGCGGCCGTGCCCGCGCTCGTCTTCCTTGCCCGGATCGTCGCGCAGCCGGGCGCCATCGTCCGCGAGGACGTGATCGAGCTGATCGACCGGATCGCGCACAGCGAGGTGCAGCGCGCAGGGAGATCCGGCGCGGAGATGGACGCGCGGGTGGACGGGCTTCGTGCGGCGCTGATCGAGGCACGTCCGGCGCTCGCCGAGGCGGCCAGGCACCCGTCGGAACTCGCGCCGGTGATCGTGCGCCTGCTGGCGGGTATCGACGCGGGGATCCTGCCGGGCGGCGCGGATGAGCCCCGGTGGCGTGGCGTCGCCCTGCCGTTCCTGCGTACCGTATCGTCGCAGCTGACCGCGCACGGCGACCTTTTGGCTGTGAATGAGGAGACCCAGGTGGTCTTCCACTCGGCGGCTGACGGCACGGTAGTGGCGGCGCTGACCTTCCCGAACCCGGCACACCACCAAAGGGTCCGGGTGTCGCCGCCGAGCGGTGAGGTGCGGCTCCCGGTCCGCTGGTCCGAAGCATTCATCGACGACCAAGGACCAGGTGTGCTCGTCGCGGAACAGCGCAGTCCCCGCGCCTGGCTGTGGCGCCTGGACGGCGACAGGTGGCGACCGATCCGACTTATCCGGCCTGGCCGGAGCCTGCGGCCGTCCGCCCGGCGGGTGCGCGCGATGGCTGCGGGCGGCGGAGAGTGCGTCATCGGATACGGCGACGGCATGATCGCCCGGTTCGACAGCCACACCGGGGTTTCGGTCGGCCCGCCGCTGACCCTGGGTAAGACCGTCCACAGCCTGGACCTGAGTACTGGCGTTGGCCGGGTCGCTGCCGTGCTGCGGCTCGGCTTGATCCCGGATGTCACGACCGGGCTTCGCGTTAAGGAGCACGTTTGGGAGAAGCCAGCGTTCTATACCGCCGACGGGCACGCCCGGATCGCGGCGATCACCGGCGTGAACGGCCGGAGCGAGATCCGCAGGTACGATGTGGCGACCGGCGAGGAGGTGGGCTCGCCGATCGTGGCGGAACGGCCCGCGGCATTGTGTATCTACCAGTGGCAGGGGCGGGACCGCCTGGCCGTCGCCGCGTATCGGCAGGTGCTGCGCTTCGACGCGGAGACCGGCGAGCCGCTCGGACCACCACTACACGGCCACCGCCCGCAGTTGCGTGATATCGCGGCGGGGGTTGTGGACGGCAGGCCGGTGCTGTTCTCCCTGGATATCCACGCCTCGCGCGAGCGCGCTGCGACAGTGCGTCGCTGGGACGCGGAGACCGGGGAGCCGTTTCCAGCGGAGTGATGCGGTTCCCTCGATCAAGGGATCGGTCACCCATGGAGGCGTTCAGAGTGTCGCGACTGCTGCGATCCCGGAGGCGGGGCGCCCGTCACCAACAGTCAGCCCGGAAGAGACTGGCTCCGCGCGATTGATCTGTGGCGCTGACGGCGCGTAGTCGCTCCGGGCGACCGGAGCAACGTGGCGCTACCTAATCGATTAGGTTGATCGATGTGGTGTCGAAGACCGATAAGAGCGCGGCAGATCGCGATCGTCGACCAGACAGTGGTAGCAAGTCCATGCTAGCGCTTGTCAGCGTGAGGGATTGTTGGCACGGCCTCTCCATTCACCGGTGGAGTCCCAGGAGTCGGGGCCGACCGCCGGAGCGCGGCGTACGCATCGCGGCGCACGAACTGGGGAACACGGTCGGCTTCCCCTGTCCCGGTTCTTGCCTTCGCGGCCGGATGGACACCGAGGACGATCGGGTTGGTCAGGTCGCGTACGTGCGTCACGGTGCCGGCGGTGATCGGTCTGCGGTTGATGGACTCCTGCGCCCGCGCGCTGAAGATGCCGGCCACACCCGCGGCGGCAGTACCGACGATCGCGGCAGCCAGACGGCCGCGAGCACACCGAACGCGCCGCCCGTTCCTGAGGCGATGAGCAAGATCAGCCACGGCCACAGCCGTCGCCACATGTCGTGTACCTCCTCGGCCGCGCCGCGCGGTCACCGCATCCATCGTTCACCGTGGTCGCAAGGTCAGCCACCCCCGCGGCGACTCGATCGAGGCATCGGTCGTCGCACCTGGCGAATCGACCGGTTCGATGAAAGAGCCTTTTTCATCCTGCGTGGCGGTTGGCCTCGACGTGGTGCAGGGCGAGGATGGCCTGCACGATGGAGGTGGCTCGGCGCGGGCAGCAGCGCAGCTTGGCCAGGACTTTCCAGGTCTTGAGGGTGGCGATCGCGCGTTCGCCGCGGGCGCGGATCTTGGCGTGGGCTCGGTGGGCGGCTTTCTGCCTGCGTGTCAGCTTCGGCCGGCGGCGGTGTCGTTTGAGCGGTGTCCGGACGGCGCCACCGGCGCCCTGGTAGCCCTTGTCGGCGAAGGTCATCAGGTTTGCTCTGGTCAGCGCGTCGATGATGCCGTGGGTGCGGTCGGCGGTCAGGTCATGGACGGCACCGGCCAGCGCCGCCGACGCCCAGACGAGGCGCCCGGCCGCGTCCGCGATGACCTGCACGTTCACGCCGTGACGCTGGTGCTTGCCGGAATAGTAGGGCTTTTGGTCCGCGACGCGGTCGATCGGGATCAGGGTGCCGTCCGGGATCGCGTACGCGAGCAGTCGGATGCGCCGCATCGCGGTATTCAGGTCGTCAGCAGCGGCGCTGAGCAGCATGATTGCTTCCTGGACGTAGCGCCAGGCGGTCGCGATCCCGATCTCGGACCCGGCGGCGAGGCGGGCGTAGGTGTCACCGTTGCGAAGGTGAGCCAGGGCGAGCAGGGCCTGGCGGCCCGGGGTCAGTCGGCGCCATCGGGAATTGCGCTGCTGGCGGTGGTCGCGGATGCGGTCGGCGAGGTGGTGCAGGGTCCGGCTGGACAGCGAGATCGTGGACGGGTAAGACAGCATGGCGAGGCTCCCGGTCGGGGCATCGGGTTTTGGTCGATTTGCTGTCCTACCTGGAGCCTCGCCCTCATCGATCACCGACCCCCACCGAAACGGACTGACCAGCAATATCAGGTTGAAAAAGGCTCAGTTCGAGTTCGGCGACCTTCTTGCGCAGCCGGTTCAGTTCCTCGCGTTCGGCCGGGCTGACCTGCCCGCCCGCGCCACTGTCGCCGGCTGTGGGGCCCTGCTCGGCGCGTTTCGCGGCGGCGACCCAGTTCCGCGGGGTCTCGTGGTTGACGCCGAGCTCACGGCCGACGTCACGGATCGTCCGGCCCCAGGGCGCGGACCAGATCGACGGCGTCCTTACGGAACTGCTCGGGATACTTCGAGGGACGAGGCACCGGGACATCCTTCCCCAGACCGCTGTCCGGTTTCGAGATGTCCGGTCCCGAGGGGGAACCTCATTGCGACTGAGAATCCGACTCGACTCCTCGCGGTCGGCCCGACGACGGCGTCATCACGCACGCGGCGCTGACGTCCGGGCGGCCTGTCACTGAGCTGTGTGACAGCGCGGCCGGCCGGATTCGTGTCGGGCGGTTCACCGCGCGGCGTCCCCGAGCGCGGTCCCGCCGGCATGCCATGCTGCCCGTCTCGGAGGCGTCCCGCTGATACGCTGCGCGCAGGTGTGCCGGGAAGCCTGGTCGGCGATGTTCGATTCATCGTGCCTACAGGAAGCCCCGTCACCATGTCTCTGCCGCCACCGTGTACGCCGATATCACCGGCACCGGTCTACCGTGACCCCGCCTCGGGCCGACTTGAGCCGCGGTGCGTGCCGGGGCGGGCGAGGCTGCCGTTGCGATCACCACGCCGCACCGGATGCTGACCCGGCGCGGACGCGAGATCCTAGCCGGGCCAGCACGCGCGTGGCGGCGGCGAGCCGACCGGTTCCGGCATCCCGCCCAGGTGATCACGGTCGGGTTCGGCGCGGCGGTCGCGGCCGGCACCGGGTTGCTGAGCCTGCCGTGGGCGACCGCGTCGGATGAACCTGCGTCGCTGGTCGACGCGTTGTTCACGGCGACGTC
Source organism: Catenuloplanes indicus (assembly GCF_030813715.1). Lineage (NCBI taxonomy): Bacteria > Bacillati > Actinomycetota > Actinomycetes > Micromonosporales > Micromonosporaceae > Catenuloplanes > Catenuloplanes indicus. The sequence continues at coordinate 1,981,371 of NZ_JAUSUZ010000001.1, read as the reverse complement.
CGCGGTCTGTGTGACGGGCCTGGCCACGGTCGACACCGGCACCCACTGGTCGCCGTTCGGGCAGGCGGTCATCCTGCTGCTGATCCAGGCCGGGGGGCTGGGGATCATGACGCTGGCGACGATGCTGACCCTGCTGCTGTCCCGCCGGCTCGGGCTGCGCGCGAGGTTTCTGGCGCAGGCGGAGACGAAGAGTCTCAGCCTGCACGACGTGCGTGGGCTGGTGCGCCGCATCGTGCTGTTCAGCCTCGGTACCGAAGCCATCGTCGCGGTGGTGCTGACCGTCCGGCTGATCACCGCCTACCGGATCGCACCGTCGGACGCCCTCTACAGCGGTGTGTTCCATGCGATTTCCGCGTTCAACAACGCCGGGTTCTCCCTGCACGCCGACGGCTTGGTCCGCTACGCCGGTGATGCGTGGGTCTGCCTGACCGTGGCCGCGGCGGTCATCGTCGGCGGTCTGGGTTTCCCGGTCGTCTTCGAGCTCGCCCGCGGATGGCGGCGCCCGGGCCGCTGGTCGGTGATGACCCGCATCACCGTCACCCTGACTGCCGTCCTGCTCGCCGCGGGCACGGCCGTGTTCACGGCGGCGGAGTGGACGAACACCCGTACCATCGGCGCCCTTGCACCGGGTGACCGACTGCTGGCCGGGTTCTTCGCGTCCGCGATGGCACGGACCGCTGGTTTCAACAGCGTCGACATCGGCGCGCTGCGGCCGGAGAGCCTGCTCGCCACGGACGTGCTGATGTTCGTCGGTGGCGGCAGCGCCGGCACCGCGGGCGGGATCAAGGTCACCACGTTCGGGGTGCTGGCGTTCATGCTCTGGTCGGAGATCCGCGGCCGCACTCACGTCAACGCAGGGCGCCGCCGTATCCCCGCCACCAACCAGCGCCAGGCCCTCGCGATCGCCCTGCTCAGCGTCGGCGCGGTCATCGCCGCCACCTTCACCCTGCTCGCCGTGACCAGCCACACCCTCGACGCGGTGCTGTTCGAGACGATCTCGGCGTTCGCGACCGTCGGCCTGTCCACCGGCATCACCGCGGACCTGCCCGCGCAGGCGCAGCTACTGCTGGTGGCGCTGATGTTCGCCGGGCGGATCGGCCCGCTGACCCTGGCCTCCGCACTGGCGCTCCGCGACCGCGACCAGCGCTACGAACTGCCCGAGGAGAGAACCATCGTTGGCTGACACACCCACCGCACCCGTCGTCGTCATCGGACTCGGCCGGTTCGGCACCGCCCTCGCCGTCGAACTCGACCGTCGCGGCACCGAAGTCCTCGCCATCGACGGCAACCCCGCCGTCGTGCAGAAACTCGCCGGACGGCTGCCGCACGTGGTCACTGCCGACAGCACCGACGCCGAGGCCCTGCACCAGCTCGACATCACCGCCTTCCACCGTGCGGTCGTCGCGATCGGCACCGACATCCAGGCCAGCATCCTCACCACCGCGCTGCTGTCCGACCTCGGCATCCGCGACATCTGGGCGAAGGCCGTCAACGCCCAGCACGCCGGCATCCTCTCCCGCGTCGGCGCCCACCACGTCGTCTTCCCGGAGAACGACATGGGCGAACGCGTCGCCCACCTGCTCTCCGGCCGGATCCTCGACTACGTCGAAGTCGACGCCGACTTCGCCGTCATCAAGACCACCCCACCCCGCGACGTCGTCGGCGTCCCGCTACGCGAATCGAAGCTGCGCAGCCGCTGGGGCGTCACCGTCGTCGCCGTCAAACCTCAGGCACCCGCACCCGGCGCACCACGCGGCTTCACCTACGCCACCCCGGACACCGTGCTCGCCTACGGCGACATCGTCCTGGTCGTCGGCGCCATCGACAAAGTCGAACGCTTCGCCGAAACCGACTGACCCGCACCTCCTCACCCCGCACCGTGAAGGAGCGCATCCATGACGCCACGCAATCCCGCCACACAGACCGCGTACGGCCCGATGGTCATCGCCGCCGCCGAACACGCCCGGCCGCCCGGTCAGCGCCTGTACGACGATCCGCTCGCCGTCCGCATGCTGCCCACGGCTCAGCGCTGGATCGCCCGAAGCTGCCGGTGGGAACCGGTCTACCGGCAGCTGGTCGCCGCCACCGACGCCCGCGCACGCGGCCTGTGGGCCGGCGTGCTGTGCCGCAAACGGTATGCCACCGACCAGATCAAAGCGGCGATCGACGCCGGCATCCGGCAGTACGTCATCCTCGGCGCCGGCCTCGACACCAGCCCGTACCGGCTCATCGCCCCGGCCGGCGCCCACGCCTGGGAACTCGACCTGCCCGCGAACATCGCCGTCAAACGCCGGCGGACCCGGTCTCTGCCGGCCGGCCTGGTCGCCGGCACCACGCTCGTGCCGATCGACTTCGCCACCGACGACCTACCCGGCACGCTACGGGCGGCCGGATTCGCACCCGCGAAGCCGGCGATGTTCATCTGGGAGGCGGTGACCCAGTACCTCACCGAGGACGCCGTTCTCGGGACGCTGGCCTTCCTCGGTACCGCCGCACCCGGCAGCCGCCTGATCTTCACCTATCTGCGCGCCGACTACCTCGACGGCACCACCGACTACGACGCCGCACCCGCCCGACGCGACTTCGTCGACCGGCAGCACATCTGGCGGTTCGGTCTCGACCCCGCCGAGATCACCACACTCCTGCGACCCTACGGGTGGATCGTGCGCGAGCACGTCGGCGCGCAGGAGTACACGAGCCGGTATCTCGCACCGACCGGACGCGACCTGCCGGTCTCCGGCATCGAACGCTTCGTCCTCGCCGAGCGCCAGGACGCGACCGCCGGGGAACCCCGATGATCGGCCCGGGCCGGTTGTCGCCGTCGGCGGTCGTGCGGACGAACCGGGCGGCACGCCCTCGGCCCTACCTGGATCATGTGATCGCCGCGGTCGCCGCGTCGATCTTCCTGATCACCGTGTTCACCGTGCCCGAGCAGCCGTGCACCGCCGCCGACCCGTGCGGGCCCGAACCCGTGACGGCGACCGCGGTCGGTGCCCTGTGCGCTGCCGCGGTGATGGCCTACATGCACCGGCCGGCCGCGGTCTGGGCCGCGGCGGCCAGCGCCGTCCTGTGGCCGCTCAGCATCATCACCGACGACAGCGGCCTCGGCTGGCGGGCCGCGCTGCCGCTCGCCCTGGTCGCCATCACCACGGGCGTCGCACGGCTGCGCCCGGCACCGGCAACCGGTGCCGCGCTCCGGCACCGCACACCACCACGCCCGGCGCAGCTGCCCCGGCCACACGCGCTGGCAGGGCTGGCCGGAATCCTGCTCCTCATCGCGGGCGTCGTCCTCGGAGGCGGGACCGTCTGGCGGCAGCACGCGGCCACCGCCCGGGAGAACAGCGCCGAGACCGTCACCGCCGTGGTGCGCGCCCAGGTGGCGGAGGACACCATCGAGGTAGAGCTGCCTGATGGCCAGCTGTGGAACGCCGAGGTCCTGGCCGCTACCGACTATCCGGTCGGCGCTACGGTGCCGGTCCTCGTCGATGCGGCCGGGCTGCGGCAGCTTCGCACCGAGCCGTACGACATCACGCTCCTGCTCGTCGTCGCGACCGTAGCGGCCGGTGCCGGAGCGGCGCTGCTGTCACTGGCCCGTGCATGGGACCGCGGCATGCACGCACTGTTCACCACGGCCCAGCCGGTCCGCGACGCCCGTCTCGTCGACGACGGCGACTGCCTCACCATCCTCATCCCAGGACCGGCCCGCACCGCCGAAGAACTCATCCTTCCCCTCACCGACACGGAGGACACCGCGCACGACTGCAACCGGGTACCCAGCAGCACCCGGGCAACCCTCTACGGCGAGCCCCGGCCCGGCGCCTGGTGCACGGTGCAGATCGACGAGGCGATTCGTACGCCGTTGGGCCCTGTACTCGCCGTGGAAACGATCCCCTACGACCCGATCCGAGCCCTGCCGGCTGATCTCTACCCGGGCTGATCCACGGTCCCGGGCAGGGATGTCGTCACGGCAGGCACCCCGGCCCAGCGGCACCCGCACCAGCTACGGTGGGGCTCACGGTGGGCCGCACCGTCGGCCAGCCGGTCAGCGCGGCAGCGGATTTTCCCGCTGTCGATCGGCACGAGGTGATCGCAGGAGACCGCCAGGACGTAACCGAGGCGCAGTCTGCGCAACTCACCGCGGAGTCGGGTGTTGTTGCCGTACGCCTCGTCCGCGGCGACCCACCGGGCCGGGACCAGGGCATTCACCGCAGCGGTGATCATGTCGTCGGCCAGCTCGGACCTGGTGGCGAACGCGATCGTGTCCGGGATTCCGGCCTGCTCGCACCGGCCACGGTCGTCGGTCCAGGACTTCGGCAGGTAGATCCTGCGGCCGATCATGGCGTGACCGTGCCTGCTCGCGTAGGCGAGGAACACTCCGACCTGCGCGTTCTCGATCCGCCGAGCGGTTCCGGTGTACTGCCGCTGGACACCGACCGAGTGCACACCCTTCTTCAGATCGCCGGTCTCGTCCACGATGAGGACACCGTCGGGGTCACCGAGCCGGTCGACGACGACCTGACGCACGTCGTCACGCACCGCGTCGGCGTCCCACCTGGCTCGGTAGAGCAACCGTTGCATCGCATCCGGCCTGCTCAGCGACCTGCCAGCAAGTCTTGATCTCCAGGTCGGCGAGCAGTCCGGTGACGAACCCGGCCGCTGCCCGGCGAGGCTCGACCCGGCAGAACCGGCCGGCGAACGAGTCGATGACCAGGTCGATGGTTCGTCGCCACTGGGTAGGCTCTACGCTGTGGCTCTCGGCCACCGCAAGGTCTGATGTCGTGTCCACAACGCACAGACGATCATGCGGTGGCCGTCCCCGTACCCGCGGGATCCGAGGTCACCTCACGAATGGCGGCTGCCGTACTAGGCCCTGCACAACCCGGCTGATGGACCTCACCCGCATCGCGGGATCCCGCTGGGCGGTCGAGGAATGCTTCCAGCAAGCCAAAGGCCAGGCCGGCCTGGATGAGTACCAGGTCCGTGACTGGCGTGCCTGGCACGCCCACATCACCTTGTCCATGGCCGCTCTCGCCTGGATCGTCGTCGCCAGAAACGCCACGACAAAAGGGGAACCAGCAGCAACGGCGGGCAGATGATCGGCTACACCGCACCCGAGACATGAGGAGCACCGCCTCGTGTCGCTGGTCGAGGTCGTCCGCGGCGGTGGCATCACGCGTCGTGCCAGTCATCTGCCCAGCGTAGAAACCATGGCCTGGGCGCCTCGGGAACGACACGTCGAACTCGCCGGCGACGAGGCTCGCCGGTACGGATCACACGACCCGGGGCATAGCCGTCACGAAAGCCCGGCCGCGCCGCCGTGCTGGCGATGCCACGCCGCTGCCGGCCGCGCCACCAGCGCACTCATCCACATCGATTTGCCCGGGGTGCGCCGTGGAACTCCTGTCCCCGGCATGCGGGGCTTGCGGGTCCGGAACGAATGGCGGGCCGAGGAGCGGGTTGGCATCGCGGTGCCCCACTCGACCTGGCATCGCCGATCATGGTTTGATCCGGTGAGGGCGAAGCCGGCGCTGCGATGTCGATGGACGCCCGGCGAGGTGGATGCCGCGTCCTACTCTCGCGTCTCCTCGGCGATGACGTCGTCGTCGGCCGGAGGGAAGCAGCCGGCGAACGGGTCGGGCAGGGCACGCCAGGCGTCGAATCCGTCGGCGAGTTCCGCGTCGGTGAGCAGGCAGCTGTTCAGTAGCGCGGTGATGGCCTCGTGGTCGAGGTCCAGCCCGATCAGGGCGAGTACGGTCCGCCGGTCGCCGTAGTACGGGTCCCAGTCGAGGTCGGCTGCGATCCGGCGATCGTCGCTGGCCTCGGCCCATCGGCCGGTGGGCAGGGCGGCGAGCCAGTAGCCGAGGCTGCCGGCGCTCACGCCGCCGCCGGCGAATTCGAAGGCGACGGCGGTGTCGGGTTGACTGGCGATCCAGAATTGGCCGCGGCCGCGTAACGCGTGCTCGGTCACCTCCTCCAAGGCGTCATGCAGCCGCTGCGGGTGGAACGGCCGGCGCGTGTCGAAGACGATCGACGTGACGCTGTGGCCGCCGTCGGTGTCGTGTACGGCGATCGGCCTCCCCTCGAGGGCGAGCCCGAGGACGCCGGGGCGCTGCGGGTCGTGGCGGCCGGTGCGGCGCACGCGCGCGGCGAGCGCGGTGCAGTCGAGGCTGGGGGCCGTGCCGGTGGGGACCCGTACCGCCCATGGCGCGAGGTGGTGCACGAGTGTGTCCAGCCGGTCCAGCTCCAGCACGTCGGTGCCGGGGCGGCTCCAGATGATGACGGTGTCGCTGAACTCGACCTGGTGGGCCACCACCTCGGCGACGGCCCGGTGGTCGTCGTCGGCGGCGTGCATGCCGCGGTCGCGCAGGTTGTCGGGGCTGGACAGGTCGTCGAGGAAGCTGTCGGCGTCGACGACGGTGACGTAGCTGTCGAATCGCACGGTGTCGGTCACCGGTGTGCCGTCGATCGTGCAGTGCGCGCAGGCGGACGCGACGGCCTCCGGCTCCACGACCGGCGGGAGGACCAGCAGCAGGTCGCCGTCCGGGCGCTCGCGGGCCAGCCGGGCCAGAGTGGGCAGCGCGTCCTCGCGCAGAGTGCAGGAGACGCAGCCGTGCGCCAGGTCGACGGCGGTGTGCTCCAGCACGATGGCGGCCGTCTCGACGGTGCGGCCGATGAGTCCGTGCCGCAGGCCGGTGAGGTCGTGGCGGACCGCGATGAGGCTGTCGTCCGCGATGAGCAGCGCCCGGGCGGCGGCCTGGACGGCACCGGCGGAGAAGCCGGACAACACGGTGACGGCAGGCCGGCGGTCCACGGCGGGGGACACGGCGGAGGTGATCGGTTCGGCACTCACCCGGCCATCCTGGCGCACCCAATTGATAATGACAACGATTTTCAGTATAGAGTTGCGGCATGTCTTCCATCTGCGACGTGACCGGCGCCAAGCCGAGCTTCGGCAACGCCGTGTCGCACTCCCACCGCCGCACCCGGCGCCGCTGGAATCCCAACGTCCAGCGCCGCCGCTTCCGCCTCGCCGACGGCACCACCGTCCGCCTGAACATCAGCACCACCGGGCTGAAGATCATCGACCGGGACGGCATCGACTCGGTCGTCGCCCGGCTGCGTGCCCGGGGAGTGAAGCTCTGATGGCCAGGAGTACCGAGGTTCGCCCCGTGATCAAGCTGCGCAGCACCGCGGGGACCGGGTACACCTACGTGACCCGCAAGAACCGGCGCAACGACCCGGACCGCCTCGTGCTGCGCAAGTACGACCCGATGGTGCGTCGTCACGTCGACTTCCGGGAGGAACGCTGATGGCCCGCCGCAGCCTCACCGAGCGGGAGAAGCGCCGGACCGCGCTGACCGCGCGCTACGCCGAGCGGCGCGCCGATCTGAAGCGCGCGATCTCCGCGCCGGACACCGACCCGGACGTCCGGGCGGCCGCCGCGCGTACCCTCGCGTCCCTGCCCCGGGACTCCAGCCCCAGCCGGCGGCGCAACCGCGACCAGATCGACGGCCGGCCCCGCGGCGTGCTCAGCCGCTTCGGCCTGTCCCGGGTCCGCTTCCGTGAGCTGGCCCTGCGCGGTGAGCTTCCCGGGGTCCGCAAGGCCTCCTGGTAGGCATCGGGCGCCCGGCCGGGGAGAAGGGGCGGCATACGAACCGAGAGAGATCAACCGGGACTAACGGTGATCATCTGTGCTGCGCACCGGTATCAGGCCCTCCAGAGCCGCATCGACACCGGTGTCGCCGAGGGCAAAGCCGTCACCCTGCTGGGCGTCCTGCGGGAGAGGCCCGCGTCAATCGGCGCGCGATTCTCCTCCGCGGTGCGTGCCTCAGCGCCTGCGACCGGGCGGCGAGCCCGGGACCGCGCTCGGTCTCCTCGCCGACCACCTGCTGCCCGGCACGCACGGCGACGCGGGCGCGGTGCAGGACCGCATCGTCTGGGAGTACCGGGCGCCCCGCGCCGTCCTCGCGCTGCTCGCCGGTGCCGGGCCGGCGCCCGTCGGCGCGGTCCTGCATGCGGTGGTCCGCAACCCGCTCGCGGACCCGTTCCTGCTCGGTGCTCGTCATCGTCACCGGGACCACGCTCGGCGGGCTGGGCCTGGCCGGGGCCGCGTTCGCCGGCGCGCTCACCGCGATGCTCGCCGTCTACGTCCTCGCCCACTCCGGCGGCCGGCTCACTGCCGGCCGCCTCGTGCTCGCCGGGGTGGCGCTGGCGTATCCGTTCCAGGCCGGGCACTCGTTCGTGCTGCGGCAGGCGACGCCGCCCGCGCCGCCCAGTCCTGCTGTTCTGGCTGCTCGGCAGCCTCGCCGGCGCTCGCTGAACCAACCTCGGCATCCCCGTGCTCGTCCTCGTGACCGGCACGGTCGCGCTGCTGATCCAGTGGCGGGCGCTGAACGCGGTCAGCGCGGTGATCGGTGTGCCGTTCTTCCTCTTGCTGCTGCGCAGGTCAGCGACATGAACCGGCGCACCTCCGCCCTCACCGTCGCGCTCGGCGGCGCCATCGTGCTGGACGGTGTCGACGTCGACGTGCCCGACGGCGCGTTCGCCGGCGTGCTCGGCTCGAACGGCAGCGAGAAGTCCACACTCATCGGCGCCGCCTACCGCGCGCTGCGCCCGCACACGGCGCCTCATCGGCCGCCCGCGGACGAACGGTACGGATAGCTGGGCCTGCCCGGCGCCGTGTACGCGAACGGTGCAGAGGCCCCGCCGTCGTCTCGATGCCGATCGAGTCGCCCGCGGTGGCGCCTCAGCCGGCCGTACGGCGGGTGCGCCGCGTGACGGTGCGACGGAATCCCTGTTCGGCCGGCTATTTCACGACCCGCGGATCGCGCTGAACAATCGTCATCCAGTCGCTGCCGCCCACCCCGGCCGAGGACGTCGAGGGCTACCATTCCGAATAGTCATCGGTGGGGAATGCATTACTGGTCGAGGCATAAAAGGGACGGTGCTCCGACGGTTGTATGACAATGTTCGCGGTTGCGTGAAGATATCGTGACTCCCGCGCCGATCGGGTTGCCCGCTGCGGTTATTTCGGTGAGTGTAGGGGATGGAGCTAAGGAGGCGCATCGTGATAGACGTGACCGACAACGCCGCTGCGGCCCTGCGGCGAATGACCAACACTGATGTGTATCCGCGGGCTGGGCTGAGTATCCGGAAAATAGCCGACAACAAATTCTCGCTGTCTATCGTCCCGGCGCCCGCCGATAATGACATCACCATTCCCCGGGCCAATGTGTACCTGGACCGGCCGGCCGCGGACGCGCTCGAGGACGCCCGGCTGGACGCCACCGCGAACGCCGTCCTCGCCAGTCACCTTCTGCTGAACCGGGCGAACTGAGCGCACCGTCGGTCGTGGAGGCGTGTCGTGGTCCACGGGTGACCGGGGTGCGGGGCGGCGAACGTCATCGGTCCGTCATCGTCCAGGGAAGCGCCCGTCAAACGCGCACGGAAGAGTGCTCCTCGTGCGGTGGCCACCTCCGCCGCCCGGCCCGAGCAGCCGGGGCCGGACGGGCACCCATGCGGCGGCGTACTGGTTCGGGCGCCGGCGCACGGGTGCCCGGACGCCCGGCACATTCCGTGCCGGTTTACCGGCGACGGGCTACCACGACCGTCCAGCGGCGCCGTTCCGTACGACGCGCGGCACCCGTAGGAGTGAGACATGGCGACGCCGCTGCCGCACGACCGTGAAGGCTCGGGAGTGCCTGGGCCCCGGAGGATTTCGGGTCTCGACGCGCGGCTGACCTACCAGGTGGCGCATAACCTGCTGGTGGACGATCGGACACGCAGGGAACGGATCGTGGTCTCCGTGCGCGACGGCGTCGCCATCCTCAGTGGCCGTGCGGGCGCTGAGGCCCGTGAGGTGGCGGGCGGCATCGCCCTGGGCAGCGACGGGGTGCGTGACGTGTGCAACCGTATCGACGCGCCGGACACCGGTGTCAGACTCGAACGGCAGCGGTTCGACACGATCGTGGCCGGGCTGGTCGCGGAGGCGTCGCGGTGGGATCGCCCGCCGCCGGCCGTGTTGCGGACCCCCAGCGCTGATAGCGGCGGTCCTGGTGGCGACCGGGTTCTGGTCGCTGCTGGCCGCCGTGGTGGTGGCCGGCTGGTGAGGAGTGCGGTCGTCGGCGACGACCGCCCTGGCCGCGGCTGTCCTGCGGCATAGCTCACCACACGGCCCACGGCCGGTTCGGCGCCGGTGAGCCGCACGGGGCGGGAACGTCATCGGACCGACATGCGCACGGGAATCTTCCGTCAAGCGGTGTGGGCAGGCTTGACCACAGCACAGTTCCGCTACGAGAAAGGCGCGGCGATGGCGATGACGGCACCGGTTGCGGCCCTGATCGAGATCGAGATCAGGGACCGGTTCGACCAGCACACGATCGCGTCGGTCGCGGACGTTCTCGATGGTGCGCACGCGATTCGGCCGCACCGGCTCGTCCTGGACCTGACCGACTGCACGGCCATCGACGCATCCGCGGTCGAGCTGCTGCTCGCCACGCACCGCAGGCTCTGGCATGACGGCGGCCGGCTGTTGCTGCGAGCCCCGTCCTGCCGGGTCCACCGCCTTCTTGACCTCGCCCACGTCACCGATGTCGTCGAGGTGGAACGCGCCGCCGAACCGGCCGCTGTCGCGTCCGGAAGGCCCGGGACGAGGGTGGAGACGCGATGACGGCGGTGCCTGGCCGGGTTCCCGGAACGGTGCGGCTCATCTGCGACTCGTGCGGCGACGCGCTGGACCAGCCGGATCATCTGGTACGGGAGGAAGAGCTGGTCTGGCCGGTGATCAGTGAGGCAGGCTGGTCCGGCTCCGCTTTCGCCACCGGACGTCATCTCTGCCCGGCCTGCCCGGCCACCTCGGCACCGCCGTCGGCTGAGGTGCCGCCGTCGGGGCCGCCCGGCGCGGTGGTCGCCCGGGGCGCCGGGGAGGCGCTCGTCGCCGAGGTCACCGGCACCCTCGACCGGCACGTGACGGACACCGTGCAGGCCGCGCTCGAGGACCCGGCCGGGCGCTGCGCCCACGTGGTCCTGGATCTGGGCGGCGTCGCGACCGTGGACCCGAACGGACTGTCCGGACTCGTCCGCGTGCGCCAGGTGTGCCGGCGTCGCCGCGGGACGGTGTGCCTGGCCGCGCCGTCGCGGTTCGTCCTGGCCGTGCTGCACACCATGCGCCTCACCGAGGCGTTTCCCTGCTTCCCCGACCGGTCGGCCGCGCTGGCCTGGAGCCGGTCGTCCACACCGGGCACCGAGCGTGTGAGCGGCCGTTCCGGCGATGCCGCGGGTCGCGCGCGCCCCGGCGGTGCGCGTGTCGGAGGATACCGGCGGGCGACCTCCGGGATCGGCCGTCGGCGGGGATGACCGGACCGCGGGTGCCAGGGTTGGCGTGATCCGGCCGGACTTCATGATCGTGACCGCGCCCTGAAGGACGCAGATTCTCTCCACGGTACGTGCGAAGCGCGCGACGTCCGGGCGGGGGTCGCTCATCGCCGGGTCCGAAGGCCAGAGCACCGGCCCCGCATACGCCGTAGCGGCAGAGGGCATGCCGTGGTCGGGGGTGACTACCCTCGCGGCGATCAGGCCGTTGCCTGCACCGTGCGGGTCGCCGCCTTGGAGCCGGCCGGCGACCGGTACCCGCTCGCGGTCACCATCGGCTCGGCCACCGGTGACGGGGGAGCGGACGACATCGGTGCCGACTCGGATGCCTCGGGCACCGTCGGCTGTGGCGTGGGTGGCGACGGCGATGCGGATGGCGACGACGGCGATGCGGATGGCAACGACGGCGCTGTGGATGGCGATGGCGCCAGCGTGGATGGCGACGGCGATGTGGATGGTGACGGGGGCGGTGAGACCTCCGGTGACGTCGCCGGCGAAGCCGCCGGCGACGGACCGCCGACCGGCGCGGACGACGGTCCGGGAGCCGCCCGGTCCTCCGTGGTGTGGACCGGCGGCACCTGAGCACCCGGATCCAGCGGACGCACCTCGACGCGCACGCCGTCGCATGGCACACCGTCGACGGCGAACCCGCTGGGCAGTGTGGCCGCGGCCGGATCGAACCGGCCGCCGAGCCCCACCGCGGTCGCGGCACCCGCTGGCAGACCGTCCGATGGGACGACCCGCACGGTCCGCTGGTGCTGCGACCATGCGGTCGCGGACCGCACCTCGGTCACCCGGTGGCCACGCGGCACGGCGAACGTCAATTCCCACGCGCGCAGGGCGGTACGGCCGGTGTTGGTCAACGTCAGCGTCGCGGCGAACGTGCCGTCGGTTCCGCGCCGGGTCTCGTACCGGGCTGCGCATGCCGGGGTCGAAGGCGCGTCGTCGAGTGCCGCCGCCTGCACCTCGTCGGAAGTGTGGCCGCCGATCGGTGCCGCCACGATGGCGGCCGCCATGGCCGCGGCGGAGCCGGCCAGCACACCCGCGACGCGTCTCGGGTGTGCCGCACGAGGCCGGCCGGCCGCGTCCGAGCGAGCGGCGACCGCGGTTCGCAGCTCGTGTGCGACGTCGGCCGCGGTGGGCCGCACCCGCGGATCGTCCGCGACGCACCGCCGGTGCAGCGCCGCGATCGAGGCGGGCAGGCCGCGCACGACCGGCGCAGCCGTGGACGGCTCGGTCCGGCGGCGACGTTCCCGCCGCGGGCGAGATCCGGTCAGGCATTCGCCGAGCGTTACCGCGAGTGCGAACACGTCGCAGGACGGTGCGGCCGGTCCGCCGTGGATCTGCTCCGGCGCGAGGTAGCGGAGGGTGCCCCAGACGCGGCCTGCCGGGTCAAGGGTCTCCTGGCCCGCGGGGGACGCGACACCGAAGTCGATGATCTTCGCGCCGTCCGCGGTCAGCATGATGTTGGCGGGTTTGATGTCCCGGTGGACGAGCCCGGCGGCGTGCGCCGCGGCCAGTCCTTCGGCGACGTGGGCGCAGACCCGGGCGGCCTGCGCCCACGGCATCGGGCCGCGGCGCAGACGGTTGAACAGCGTTTCGCCCTCGATGAACTCCAGCACCAGGTACGGCGTCGCCTGTCCCCACGCGTCGTCCTCGCCGTAGTCGAAGATCCGGGCGACCCGTGGATGGTTCAGCCGGGCCGCCGCGGCGGCCTCGTCGCGCATCCGTCGCGCGGAGTCCGGCTCCGGGTCCGATGCCGGCGACCACACCTTGACCGCGACCGTACGGTGCAGCACGAGATCGTGGCCGCGCCAGACGACGGCCATGCCGCCGCGTCCCACCTGCGCGTCCAACCGGTACCGGTCCGCTATCCGTCTCATCCCGGATCACGTTGCCGGATCACCGTCACGGACCTCCTGCATCCACGTGACGGACCTATGACTTTCGTCCCGGGCCGGTCCGGATCGCGCCGGGCGGGTCAGCGCGGGGGCGCGCCGTCATCATGACGGTCAACCCGACTCCCATCATGGCCAGTAGCGTGGGTAGCACGAACCGCCCGAGATCCCTACTGCCGCTCATCTCGGCCGTGCCCGCGCCCAGCAATGCGGCGCCGACCGAGACGGCGATCATGACCCGGCCGGAGACCGTGCGGTATCGCCGGGTGGCGAGCCGGCCGAGAACGCCGACGAGCAGTCCGATCGCCACGGCCAGAAACCACGCAAGGAGGAGCATCCCGTCTTCCTCTCACTCGGGCGCATCGAGCGCCGAACCTGAGCGGCACGTCACGATAGGCGGCGGGCGGCGACTCCGCCGCGCTGGACAGCCCGTACCTGGGGCCGCGGGCCGCCTGCGCGGGGCGCGCGCCGCCGACTGGAGTGGGTCTAACGGGAGCCGGGCCGGTCGAGCAGCCTGCCCAGGCCGTGCCGGCTCAGCCGGTCGCGAACCTGTGGCGCGGCGGCGACCAGCGCAACGCTGGCGTCGTTGGCCGCGGCACTGTCGCATCCGGTGCGCAGCGCGAGCAGGCCGCTGTCGGAGATGGCGGGCACGGCGCTGAGGTCGACGACGATGCGGGCGGGCCGTGTCGCCACCAGGACCATGGTGAACCGCTCGCGGAGCAGGCGGGCGGCGTCGGAGGAGTCGATCTCGCCCTGCGGCTCGATGGCGATCACCACGTCCGGTTCGGGCATGCGGTGAGTATCGATCACGAAGGTCATCGTTCGTCCTTTCCGGTCGGCCGCGCGATCTCGCGGCGGTCCTACCTCTCCACGTTTGCTCGCTTCCATGACGATCGCGGCGCGGAACCCCCGCGCTCCGATGACGGATCGAAGACGTTCTTGGCCGAGCCGCCGCAGGCTGGTTCCCGGCACCCGTCGATCGGCGAATGCGCCGGCGTGTCTCGGAGCCCGACGCCAGGATCGTGTATCCAGGCACATGATTCCGCCCGCGCACGCACGGAAAGCCGCTCCCCGGATCACAGCAACGTGCAGAGTGTCACGGGATCGACATGGAAACGATCGGCCGGCGTGAGGCCTGCGGCGCAGAGTAGGCGTGACCGGGCGCTACCTTCCCGCCGACCTGGAGGTCCACCGACATGTTGGTCCTGACCGACTACGCCGCCACGATCATCCGTGAGGTCACCGCCGGCCACAAGGCGACGAGCGGGCTGCGGATCAGCCGCGGCAACACGGACGGCTCGCTGGACGTGGTGGTGACGGACGCTCCGGCCGACGGCGACGAGATCGTCGAGAGGGACGGCGCGGCGGTCTTCCTGGCCCGCGAGATCTCGGCGCCGCTGGACGGACGGACGCTGGACGCCAGCGTCGACGCGGACGACGGGACCGTCACCTTCAGCGTCACCGGGCGGCGCGTGCCCGAGGAGGGAGACATTCGATGAGGGGCATGGGTCGTGGCCGTACCCGGCCGTCGCGCACCGGTACCGGGCGTCCCTGGCCGGTCGCCTCGGTGCTGCTGATCGCCCCGGGAAGCTGGGCCGGCCGCCCGGCGTCGCACCCGCGTCGCGACACCGGCCGCACCCGTACCGTCCTGGTGTGATGCGACGGTCGGCGCCGTGCCGGTAGGCAACTGGATCGATCGGCCGGCGCGGCGACCGTGCCGGGCCGTGGGGAGAGGGATGGGCATTCCGTACCCGGACGACGACGATCACCTCGGGCCGTACGAGGGCGAGTACCCGGCGCCCACCGATGAGCGCATCCGGCGGATGGCGATCCACCGGCTGCTGCGGGTGGCGCACCTGCGGACCCAGCCCGCGAGGGTGTCCGTGCAGAATAGGGTCGTGATCCTGGAGGGTGACGTGGACACCGCCGACCTGGCGGCGCAGATCGGCGCGGAGGTCTGGCGGACCCCGGGCGTTCTCGACGTGTGCAACGCGCTGGCGATCCCCGGCGGCTGGGACGACGCTCTGCCGTGAGCCGGCGGACGTGTTCCGGTGCGCCCGCCGATCGAGTGGCGCGGGACCGGGCCGCTCGGTGCGACGTGTGCCGGGCGGTGTGCCGCCGGACGGGCGGAGTCATCCGCCGTCGGTCAGCAGGCCGGTGTAGTCGCCGCAGGTGAGGGCGCCCTCGGAGAGCGAGCCGTCGGCGCGCGGCACGCCGAGTGGCTGGCCGTCGCGGGTGAAGGAAACCACCGCGGTACCGGGGCGGCTGGCGAGCGTGCAGACGATCTGCCCGAAGGCGAGGGCCTCGTCGCTGCGGCTGCTGCCCTCCGGCGAGTCACCGACGGAGACGATCGCCTCGGCGCCGTTGGGGCGAACCTCGCCGATGGTCGTGGTGCCGGTCAGCGCGCTGGACAGTCCCGCGGCGGCCTCCTGGATGGTCGGTCCGCTGAGCAGGTGCTGCAGGTGCGTGGCGAGGTCGGGGTAGGTGCCGACGCTGCGGGTGATGGCGGTCAGCCGGGAGTCAGCGACGAAGTACACCGTCTCGGCGATGCTGCCGGGTGCGCCGGTGGCCGGCCGCGCGGACGCGGCGGCGTCGTAGCGGCCGTTGGGCGCGGTGATGCCCCGGGGCGCCTCCTCGGCGGGAATGCCGCAGGCGGCGGTAGCCGTCAACAGCATGGCCGGTACGGCCACGGCGAGCCGTCGGGTGTTCATGCCTGGGCCTCCGGAAGCCGGACCCGGAACCGTGCGCCACCGTCCGGGCAGTCCTCGACCGTGGCGGTTCCGGTATGTGCGGCCGCGTGCTGGGCGACCAGCGCCAGGCCGAGCCCGGTGCCGTCAGTGCTGCCGCGGGCATGGGCCGGCCGCCCGCGGACGAACCGGTCGAAGATGACCTCGCGCTCGGCGGGCCGGACACCAGGGCCCTCGTCGTCGACGACGATCTCGTATCGGCCGTCGACGTGCTGTAGCAGCAGCGCGGTCGGGCCCCCGCCGTACCGTACGGCGTTGTGCAGCAGGTTGGTCATGATCTGTAGGACCCGGCGCCGGTCGACGTGCCAGGAACCGTCGCCGGTGACCGTGACGATGCTCTCCGGCACGGCGCAGAGCCGGCACGCCTCCGCGGCCAGCTCGGCGATGTCGACCGTGGTGCGGTCGGCCGGCCGGTCGTCGCGGGACAGCTCAAGAAGGTCGTTGACGAGTGCCTGGAACCGGTCGACCTCGCCGGTCATCAGGTCGACCGCCATGGCCATCCGGTCATCGAGCCGATCGCGGCCGCGACGCAGCACGCTGGCGGTGGCCGCGAGCGTCTGTAGCGGGGATCGCAGCTCATGGCTGACGTCGGCGGCGAAGCGGCGGTCCCGCGCCATCCGCGCGGACAGCTTGTCGACCATGTCGTTGAACGACGACGTCAGCGCGGTCAGATCCGGGTCGGCGGCCTCGTCGAGCCGGGCGTCGAGGTGCCCGGCGGCGATGTCCTTCGCCGCGCCCGCGACCGTGTGCAGCGGCCGGAGCAGGTAGCGGGTGCTGTACCAGCCGAGCAGCGCGCCTGCGGCGCCGGTCAGCACCGCGACCGTGGTCAAAATCAGCGCGAGGATACGCAGCGTGGCGTCCAACTCGTCGAGGGAGTCCAGCTCGTAGAAGCCGGCCGAGGACGACAGCGGGATGCCGATCACCACGGCCGGCCGGCCGCCGGTGTGCACCCGTTGCATGCCGGCCCGGCCGCCCTCCACCTGCGCGACGAGCGCGGCCGGGACGGCGTCGGTGATGCCGCCGTCGGCGCTGCGGGCGTGCCAGTCGCCGTCGATGCGCACGATCGCGCGCCGGTTGCCACCGGTGTCCAGCAGCCGCAGCACCTCCAGGATGTCGCCGCGCCCGGACACCACCTCGGCGCGGACCACGGTGGCGTCGAAGTACGCGGCGCGGACCGCGGTGCGCTCGCGTTCGGTCAGCAGCGAGTCGCGAATCAACTGGTAAGAGATGAGCGCGACCGCGGCCGACAGCAGCACCGCCCCGGTGGTGAAGGCGGTGATCACACGAATTCTCAGCCCTGCCCGCCTCATCCGGCCATTGTCACTCCTGCCCCGGCCGTACGGCGTCATCGGAGCGCCTTCCGGCCGACATGTCACCCAATCGTCAATTCGTCGCGCGCCGATGGACACACTGCCCCCACGCGACCGCTCGGACCATTCCATGAGGAAGCGCGCCTACGCGGTGGCGGAGGGCACCTGCCGTCCGCCACACAGGGCGCCGGCGGGGATCCGTTCGCGCTGTGGTGACCGACCGGTGTCGCCGACCCACCGGCCACGGACGAGCCGATCCTCGGGTGTCACCGCGGGACGACCGCGACCGGTGCCGGACCAGCGGTTCGTGGTGACGACCGTGCCCGCCGCGCGGCTGATCCGGCGGCCACCGCCGGTGTCCGTGGTGGGGCCCGCTGGTGAGGCCGCGGTGAGACGGAGCCGGACGGCCGCGCCGCACCGGAGTTCCGGCGCCGGCTGATCAGCGCGACATCGCGCCGAGGGCCGGGCACCGGCGGTTCGGTCGAGGCCTGACAGGCCCGGCCCGGGATGCTCCGGCGCTAGAGTGCGTGGGTGGACCAGGACGGCGTGCGACTCCCACCGAGCCGGATCGGCCCGGTGGCGACGATGGGCCGTCGTCTGGCGCTGGCGCTGGCGACCGTGGCGGCCATGAGCGTGACGGTGCTGCTCGACCGGGACGGCTATCGCGATGGGCACGACGGCTCCGTATCGGTGCTCGACGCGGTGTACTACGCGGGGGTCAGCCTGTCCACGACCGGCTACGGCGACATCGTGCCGGTGTCCGACCCCGCTCGCCTGGTCAACGTCGTGGTCATCATGCCACTGCGGGTCTTCTTCCTGGCGCTGCTGGTGGGGACCACGTTCGAGGTGCTGACCCAACGCACCCGCCAGCAGTGGAAACTGAACCGTTGGAGGTCCCGGTTGCACGGTCACACGGTGGTCGTCGGGTACGGCATCAAGGGCCGAGCGGCGATCCAGGCTCTACGGGAAGGCGCCGCACCGGGGGACAGGTTCGTCGTCATCGACGCCTCGGCGGCCACCGCGCGGGAGGCGATCGAGGACGGCCATGCCGCCGTCATCGGCGACGCGACGCGCTCGATGATCCTGGCGCAGGCCGGGGTGGGCTCCGCCGCCAGGGTCGTCGTCGCCGCGGACCGCGACGACACCGCCGCGCTGGTCACGCTGAGCGTGCGGCAACTGAACGCCGATGCTCCGATCGCCGTGGCGGTCCGTGCCTCCGAGAACGTGCCGTTACTGCGCCGCAGCGGCGCCACGACGGTCATCACGTCGTCGGATGCGGCCGGCCGGCTGCTGGGATTGTCCGCGCAGAGCCCGGCGGCGAGCGACGTGATCGGTGATTTGCTCGTGCAGGGGCATGGTCTGCATCTGGTGGATCGGCAGGTCGCGGAGCACGAGGTCGGGCTCTCACCCGCTCAGTGCGGCGACGTGGTCCTGGCTGTGGTGCGGGATGAGGTTCTGATCCGATTCGACCGGATCGGCGTGTTCGCCGCCGGAGACCGGCTGATCCAGGTCCGCACCCGGTCGTGAGGAGCGGCGTTGCCGCGGTCACCCGGCCGGTCCGGATGCTGCCGCGTCTGTGGAGGTGCGGCGGCGGGTGGCGTGTCATCGCCGCCCGCCCGGGAGTGCACCGGTCAACCGTCTCCATCCTGCGGCTCCGCCGTACGCGACGCGTTCTCAGATCCGGTACATGCCCGCCGGATAGATGTAGCCCGGAGTCCAGTATGGGGCGTATCCGTAGTAGTGGTACATATCGGAGTAATAGTCGCTCTGATCGATGAGCTCCGGGTCGTAGCGGGGAGCGCCGGCGACCTGCTCGGAGGCGAGGTCGACGTGAACCCTGTCCTCGGTGACCTCGCGGACCGCATCCACCGGGATGAACGACTCGGACGCGCCGATACCCAGAATGCCGCCGTGCTGCACGCGCAGGAAGCGGATCTTTTCCTCGCCGGTGTCGATCAGCAGGTCATGGATCTTGCCGAGGTCGTCGCCGTTGCGGTCGACGACCGTGCGGCCGCGGATGTCGCGGTCGGGATTCGCGACGACCTTGTCGGTGTCGCTCAGCCTCGTCAGTGTGTGTGCCCGATCGGACATGATTTCCTCTCACGTTCGGTTCGCCGGATTGAGCCGTCTACCCGCTGCCCGGACCCGCAAACGACTCGCCTGGGCGGTGCGTAGATCTGGTCCGAGACCCGAGAGCCGATCACATCCAGGGCGTTCGTGCGGGTCGGCGCGGTGCCTGCGGGCGACTGTGCGAGGCGGGCAGCCACGGGAAAGTGCCGTCGAGGTGCTCAGGGTGACGACGTCGGCACCGGGTACCCAGCGGGCATGTTCTTCGACACCTTCTACGACCTGTGGCGTATCGCTGCTGTCGGCGTCCTGACCTACCTGCTTCTGATCACCGTTCTGCGGTTCTCCGGCAAACGCACCTTGGCGAAGATGAACGCCTTCGATCTGGTGGTGACCGTCGCTCTCGGATCAACTCTTGCCACGATCCTGTTGACCCGGGACGTGGCGCTGCTGGAGGGTCTGGTCGCATTCACGGTGCTCGTCGGATTGCAGTTCGCGGTCAGCTGGGTCTCGGTGCGGTCCGGTAAGCTGCGAGAACTGGTCAAATCGGATCCGACCCTGCTGCTGCTCGACGGCGAGCTGCTCGACGGCACGCTACGCCGTCAGCGGATCACCGAGGGCGAGATCCTTCAGGCCGTACGCGCCCAGGGCATCGGGGATCTGACCTCGGTGGCCGCCGTCGTGCTGGAGAGCGACGGCAGCTTCAGCGTCATTCCGCGGCAACAGGCCGGTGCCCGCAGCGCGCTGCGCGACGTCCACCCCACCCCTCGGCGCGCACAGGCGAACCGGGACCACCATCAGCGGGATGCATAGCCGGGCTCGCGATGTGACCTCGCCGTACCCGCGTCACGGATCTGTCACGGGACAGCGCGCTGTTCGCGACAGCGTCGGTGCACGATGAGGTGGCGCATCTCGGCGTCGTACGGCGGTCGGCACGGGGCCGACGGAGCCGCGCGCGCAGTCGTCGCCGGGCCCGGGCGGCAGGGGAGCGGAGGCGGAAACGCGAATGGAGAAGTCGGCAGGGCGCCGGCTCGACCGGTGGGAACGCATCGGCGCCTATCACCTCACCACGCTGTCGGTGCTGTTCATCGCGGTCTACGCCATACCGATCCTGTGGCCCGGCCTGGATCCCCGTTGGCAGCACATCTGCCAGATCGCGAACCTGGTGATCTGGGCGTTGTTCGGAGCCGACTATCTGATCCGGCTCGTCCTCGCCCCGCACCGGCGGCGCTACCTTCGTTCGCACTGGTTCGACCTGCTCGTACTGGTCGTTCCAGTCGTACGGCCGCTGCGGGCACTGCGGCTGGTCTTCGCGCTGAAGGTACTCAACCAGTGCGCCGAGACCCTGACCCGTGGCCGGCTGGCCGTCTACGTCGGTGGCACGACGGTACTCCTGGTGGCGGTGGCCGCGCTTGCCGTGCTCGACGCCGAACGGGGGCAGCCGGACAGCACCATTCAGACCTATCCGGAGGCCCTGTGGTGGGCCGTGGTGACGATCACCACCGTGGGATACGGAGACTTCGCTCCCGCCACCGCCGAAGGCCGGTTGGTCGCCCTGGCCATGATGATCGGCGGAATCGGTCTCCTCGGGTTCGTGACCGGCTCGGTGACCAGTTGGATCGTCGACCGCATCGCCGCCGGCGAGGCGGCCGAGCAGGCCACACGCCAGGACGTGTCCAGTCTGCTCGATGAGATCCGCCGCCTCAGGGACGAGGTCGCCGATCTGCGCGGCATGGTCGCCACGGGCACGCCCCCACCGCCCGACAATTCCAGCCCTCGCGCATGATCCCGCCCTCCGGCGGCCGTTCACGGCTGCCCCGATCGACGGAGATCCCGCACCAGCGGCGGGCCGTTCTCGAATCAGAGGCGCTCCTCCTCCACCGATGTGCTCGTCGCCCGTACCTTCGACGACGCCCGGATGCCGGCCTGGAGCAGCCGGCTGGCCGGCATCCGGCGGCGGCTCGCCCGCCACCCCGCCCGCTCCGCCGCACCCGTGGTGACACCGCGCGACGACGAGTGACTGCAGTACGGCCGACGGCAGTCCGGTGGGAACGTCCCCGCCGGCGCCGTCGAACCCCGGCCGTCGTGGTTTCGCCCCCGCCCGACGCCCCGTCGGAAACCGGGTGACCGCACCTCGCCCCGTACCGTGAAGGAGCACCGCCATGGTGACACGCGACCCGGCCCCCCAAACCGCGTACGGCCCGATGGTGATCGCCGCCGCCGCGCACTTCCGCCCACCCGGCCGGCGCGTGTACGACGATCCGCTCGCCCTCCGGATGCTGCCCGCCGTGCAACGCCTGATCGCCCGCGCCTGCCGATGGGATCCGGCCTACCGGATGCTGGTCGGCGCCACCGACGCCCGGGCGCGCGGCCTCTGGGCCGCGGTGCTGTGCCGTAAGCGGTACGCCACCGACCAGATCAGGTCCGCGCTCGCCGCCGGCATCCGGCAGTACGTCCTGCTCGGCGCCGGACTGGATACCAGACCCTACCGGCTCGTCGCACCGGCCGGCTGCCGCGCCTGGGAGCTCGACCTGCCCGCCAATATCGCCGTCAAACGCCGACGGGTGCGCACCCTGCCGGCCGGTCTGACCGCCGGCACGACGCTCGTGCCGATCGACTTCGCCGCCGAAGACCTGATGACCACACTGGAGGCGGCCGGGCTCGCGTCCGGACAGCCCACGATGTTCGTCTGGGAGGCCGTGACCCAGTACCTGACCGAGGACGCCGTCCGCCGGACGCTGACCGCACTCGGCGCCGCGGCGCCCGGAAGCCGGATCGTCTTCACCTACCTGCGCGCCGACTACCTCGGCGGCGCCGCCGACTACGACGCCGCACCGGCCCGCCGCCAGTTCGTCGACCGGCAGCACGTCTGGCGGTTCGGCCTGGACCCGGCAGAGGTGGCCGCCTTCCTGCGCCCCTACGGTGGACCGTCTGCGAACAGGTCGGCGCCGCGGAATACACCGGCCGTTACCTCAGCCCTGCCGGCCATGACCTGCCGATCTCCGAGATCGAACGGTTCGTCTCGGCGGAGCGCGCCGTGATCCCACCGGACCCGCGGTGACGACGTCCGGTGGGATCGACTACGGCCATCCTCGATCCGGGGCCGGCCGGCGCCGCCGAGGAGGTCATCATCCTCATGGCCGACGCGGTCGAGACCGCCACGGCCCGTGCCGGTGGGGTCCGGCAGTCCGCCGCCGGTCAGCCGTCGCCGCGTACGACGACGGCGTAGGAGCCGCAACCGATCAGGCGTTCGCCGTCGACGGTCCCCGACTCGGTCATGAGGCCGACGATCCGGCCGGACCGCGGGTCGAAGTCGATGTCGACCACGCGTCCGATCTCGTTGCCGGCCTCGGTCAGCAGCCGCTTCCGGAGCGGGTCGTGCTGCGGGCCACTCAGCTCGGCGGCGCGGCCGTCAGCGGTCCGGACCGCGGCGGAGGAGGCCACCGTGACCGCGTCGCCGACGCCGGTGATGTCCGGCCAGTGCACGACGGCGTGGTCGCGGCGGCCATGCGTCCCGAGCGCTGCGACGGTTGCGGTCGCCGGGTCGATGACGATGCCATCCACCTCGGCGACGGTGGTGGCGCTGCCGGTGTCGACGATGGGGCGGCGGTGAATGTCGGTGTACCGGGTCATCGACGGCCTCCTGGGCTGGTGCGGATCGAGGTGATGGTCGCGCCGAGGCCGGCGAGGTCATCCGCGACGTGCTCGGTGACAGCGGACGGCACGATCACCGCCTCGCCCGAGGCCGCCATGGTGTCGGCCCGCGGGATCAAAACTGTGCGGCCCGCCGGTGGCAGCGCGTCGCCCGTGCGGATCTCGTAGCCGGCCACCTGCGGCTCGGTCCCGAACTCGACGATCACGTCGGTGACGGTGCCGAGCGAGGTGCCGGCGTCGGTGAGCACAAGGTCGCCGAGGACCTCGCCGTCATGGATCTCGGCGCGGGCGACCAGGTCATCACGGTCCGGCAGCACGCCGTCGTCGATCATGACGGCGTCGTTCCCGGCGCCGCGGACGCGGCTCCACGGCAGTGCCTGGTGCAGACGCCCGCCGAAGGCTCCTCGGGCGGCGAGTGTGAAGCCGAGGATGCGACCGCCCGGTGCGGCGAACACGACGTCTTTGATCCGTGCGACGTTCTCGCCGGACAGGGTCACCACCGGCCGGCCGATGAGATCGGTGGCGCGTACGAGGCCGGTCATGTTCGATCCCTTCGCCGTGCCCGTGCGTCCACGACCACGACGCCACCGCGCCGCCGTCGGGACTGTGTCATCAGCATCGCGCCCACCGCGAGGATGAGCAGCGCTATGGCGAGCAGAAGCCACACCCACCATTCCATGTCATGTACCTCCGCGTTCTTCTCGTCGTCGGGTACCGTCCCGGACGGGTTAGTCGGGGCGGGTGTGCTGGTCGGTGGCGCTGGCACTCGTGCGGGTCGCCGCGCCGGAGAGTTCCCGTGCGGTGTTGACCAACCCGACGAGGCTGAACGCCTGTGGTGTGTTGCCGAGCTGCCGTCCGGCGACCGGGTCGTACTCCTCGGCGAGCAGGCCGACGTCGTTGCGCAGGTCCAGTAGCCGCTCGAAGAGCGCGACCGCCTCATCCCGGCGTCCGGTCGCGTCGAGGGCGTCGGCCAGCCAGAAGCTGCAGGCGAGGAACGCGCCCTCGGTGCCGGGCAGGCCGTCGACGTTGTCGTCGTGCTGGGGGTGGTAGCGGACCACGAGACCGTCGACGTACAGTTCCCGGCGGATCGCGTCGACGGTGCCGACGACGCGCGGGTCGTTCCAGGGCAGGAAGCCGACGCGGGGAAGAAGCAGCAGCGCGGCGTCCAGGCCGGCCGAGCCGTAGAACTGGGTGAAGGTGTTGCGCTCGGGATCGTAGCCTTTCGCGCAGACCTCGGCGTGGATCCGGTCCCGGACGGAGGCCCACCGCCGGGCGGGTCCGTCGAGGCCGTGGCGGCGTACGGCGGCGACCGCGCGGTCGAAACCGGCCCAGGCCAGGACCTTGGAGTGGACGAAGTGCCGCCGTGGCCCGCGGACCTCCCAGAGGCTGTTGTCCGGCTGTTGCCAGTTGCCTTCGAGGAAGTCGAGCAGTGCCCGCTGGAGGTCCCAGGCGGCGTCGGTGGCGGCGATGCCGGACTCCCGGCTGAGGTGCAGCCCGTCCAGGACCTCGCCCCACACGTCCAGCTGGAGCTGGTCGGCGGCGGCGTTGCCGGTGCGTACCGGCGCGGACTTCTCGTATCCGGACAGCCAGGGCAGGTCCTGTTCGGGGATCCGCCGGGCGCCGTCCAGGCCGTACATGATCTGCAACTTCGCCGGATCGCCGGCGACGGCGCGTAACAGCCACTCCCGCCAGGCCTTCGCCTCGTCCCGGTAACCGGTACCGAGCAGCGCCTGCAGGGTGAACGTGGCGTCGCGCAGCCAGCAGTACCGGTAGTCCCAGTTGCGTGGCCCGCCGAGCTGCTCAGGTAGCGAGGTGGTCGCGGCCGCCAGAATGCCACCGGTCGGGGCATAGGTGAGCGCCTTGAGGGTGATCAGCGCCCGTCGAACCGCCTCGGGCCAGCGTCCGTCGTAGGTGCAGCGGCTCATCCAGTCCCGCCAGAACCGGTCGGTGCCGGTAACGGCATGCGCCGCGTGGACCGGTTTCGGCCGCGGCAGATGCGATGCCTGGTGGGTTAGCACGAACGAGACCTTCTGCCCGGCGTGGACGGTGAAGTCCGCGACCGTACTGTGGTCCTGGCCGTGGACCGGCGCGTCGGTGTGCAGCCAGACGGTGTCCGGCCCGGCGATGGCGGCGAGGTCGCCGTCGTGCCGGCGCACCCACGGCACGACGTGCCCGTAGTCGAAACGCAACACCAACCGCATGTGCACAGGTACGGCGCCGGAGAGTCCCTCCACCACCCGGACCAGGTCGGCGGCCTCGCCGCGGGGCGGCATGCAGTCGGTGACGCGCACCGACCCGTCCGCGGTGTCCCACTCGGTCTCCAGGACCAGGGTGTCGGGGCGGTAGCGGCGGCGGGTCGCCGGACCCCCGCCTGCCGGCCCGAGCCGCCAGTGGCCGGCCGAGTCGTCGTGCAGCAGGGCGGCGAAACAGGCAGGTGAGTCGAATCGGGGCAGACAGAGCCAGTCGATCGACCCGTCCCGGCCGACCAGCGCGGCCGTCTGCAGATCACCGATGACGGCGTAGTCCTCGATTCTGCCCGGCATACGCGTTCCCTTCAACGCAGTGAGCACGACCGTGACGTGGTCCAGGCGGACCGCCTACCGCGTGCCGTACCGTGTTCGTCCTTTCCTCGGTGACCATCGATCCGCACGGCGGCGCGTGCTTCGCCTATCCTTCCTTCGCCGTATGACGATCGCGGATCGGAACCTCCGCGCTCCGATGACAGGTCCAGCACGTTTCGCCTGGAACGGCGTGCCCGGCCGTCGGCGATGCGATCCGCTCAGGGGGTCGTTCCGTTCGTGACTGGTCATGGTTCGCTCCGGCGGTGCCGTGGGTCCCTGACCATCCGGGAGCGTTGCCTCCGTGAGCCGTTCCCGCAACTCGCTGAGGGCCTGTGCCAGCCGGCGCGAGACCTGCATCCTGCACACGGACGGTACGGTGCCGATCTGTGTCTGGGCCAGGTCGCCGAAGTAGGACCGGATCACCAGTGCTTGAGTCGCGGTGACAGCCGTTCCACAGCCTCACGCGCGCGACGCCGTCGACGGCCGCCGTGATCGGATCGCCCGGATCGGCCACGAACTGGCTGAGCGGAGTGGAGCCGGGCTCATCATGCACGGCCGGGTCCAGGGACGCCGTCCGATAGGTCTGCCAGGCCATCTCGGCCTCGTTCGCCTCTGGCTCGCTGATGTCCATGTGTCGTTTCCGTGACGGCTTCGGCACGCGTGCCGCGCTTCCGTTTCCACCCGAGCCGGACGGGTAGCCGACGGACAGCCGGTGTTCACACGTGCCGCGGCGCACCTCCTGCGCGCGGCCGGAGCGAAAGGAGATCGGCATGCGTCGGTACGGGGCTCTACTGGTTGCGGCCTGTCTCGGATCCGTGCTGGCCGGATGCGCCGGTGACGAGACCGAACCCTCAGTGTCCCCCTCCAGGAGCGTCGCCTCGCTGCCGGCGAGGGAACCGGTCGCCACCTGTGTACGCGGAGACTGGCGCACCACCACCGTGGCCTGGCATGGGAACGGGCCGGTGAGCGGCGGAAGCATCAGCGGTGGACGCGACGTCCGGCTGTCCGTTGCCGACGACGGTGCGGTCGTCGCCGACTTCACCGG
This sequence comes from Catenuloplanes indicus, assembly GCF_030813715.1. Classification (NCBI taxonomy): domain Bacteria; kingdom Bacillati; phylum Actinomycetota; class Actinomycetes; order Micromonosporales; family Micromonosporaceae; genus Catenuloplanes; species Catenuloplanes indicus. The sequence continues at coordinate 1,954,719 of NZ_JAUSUZ010000001.1, read as the reverse complement.
GATGCAACCGGTCGTCTTCAGCGTTCCGGTCGCCGGTGCGCCCGTGAACGGGCAGTTCCGCTACACGGGCCGCGCCACGGGGATCATGACCACCGGGCCCACCCCGACCCCACCGGCCGGTACGCCGCCCACGCCCACCCCGTTGCCGGCACCGGCCTCCACCGGGCCCGCGCCCGCATCGAGCGTCGCGGCGGACCCGAGCGGACCGGTCTCGGGGGCCTGGCTCGTGGACGGTCCGGTCGACTGGTCCGGGGTGCGCCTCACGGTCGATCTCACCGCTCCCGCCGAGACCCGGCTGTTCGACGCCGTGCCGCTCAGCGAATACACCGGCTCCGGTGCCACGCGCACGGCCGACGTCGTCGACGTCAAGCCGCTGCTCGATGACGGCCGGTACCTGTGCGACGGGCGCACTCTCATCATGTTCTTCGAAGGCGCCAAGAATGTCGGCTGGGTGCTGGAGCCGGCCGGCTGAGGCCGCCGGAGCGGCTGTGACCCGGCGGTTTCGGCTGCGGTGAGACGTCTGACGGTCCGGCTGCCGGCATCGATGCAACCTGTGGCCGGCCGGCGGCGTCGCCGGGCATCCGTACGCCGGCCCCTGAACCAGGAGACCGGCGTACGGATGCCCGGCGGGCCCACGCCGCTCGGGCCGGGCAGAACCGCAGCGAACCGCCCGGAGAAGACTGTGCCCGGCATGGTTGACGGATCATGCCCGGATCCATGACGGTGCGGCGCACCCGTCCGCCGGCGCGGCCGGATCGTGCGGCAGCGGCGACGTACGTGGTCACTGTCCGGCCGCGCCGGTGCGTCAGGCCAGGCGGCGCCCGGCTCCGGCGGTCACCCGGTCCAGGTAGATCGCGAGAACGACGACGGCGATCCCGCCCTCGAATCCGCGTCCGATGTCGAGCTGGGTGATCGCGCGGACCACGACGGCGCCGAGGCCTCCGCCACCGACCAGGCCGGCGACGACCACCATGGACAGCGCGAGCATGATGACCTGGTTGATCCCCGCCATGATCGACGGTACGGCCAGGGGGAGCTGGACGTCGCGCAGGATCTGCCGGGGCCGGGCGCCGAACGCGACGGCGGCCTCCACCACCTCCCGGTCGACCTGCCGGATGCCGAGTTCGGTGAGCCGGACCGCGGGCGGTACCGCGAAGATCGTGGTCGCGACCACGCCGGGCACGACGCCGATGCCGAAGAAGAACACGGCCGGGAGCAGGTAGACGAAGACCGGCATGGTCTGCATGAAGTCCAGAACCGGCCGGGTGACCGCGCGCACCCGGTCGCTGCGCGCGGCCCAGATGCCGATCGGGACGCCCACCGCCACGGCGACCACGGACGCGACCAGCACCACCGACAGGCTCTGCAATGTCTCCCGCCACAGCTCCATCGCCTGCACCAGCAGCAGCCCGGCTACCGTCGCCGTCGGCGCGCGCCAACCGCGCAGGGTCAGCCAGGCGATGCCGGCCAGCACCGCGGTCAGCAGCAGCGGATGCGGCAGCACCAGTACGTGGTAGACCACGCTGAGCAGTTGCCGGAGCAGTTCGGCCACGGTGTCGAAGAAGCCGCCCAGGTGCAGCCGCAGCCACTCGATCGCGGTCTCCACCCAGGCGCCGATCGGCACGTCGGGAATCATGCGGCGGCCTCGTTCCCGCGCAGGTCGGCCACGAACGCGGCGACGTAGTCGTCGGCCGGATCACCGAGGATCTCCGCTCCGGTGCCGGACTGGATCACCCGCCCGTCGCGCATGATCATGATTCGGGTGCCGAGCCGCAGCGCTTCGACCAAGTCGTGCGTGACGAACACGATCGTCCGTCGGCGCTCGGCCTGCAGTGACAGCAGCAGCTCCTGCATCTCCCGCCGAATCAGCGGATCGAGCGCGGAGAACGGCTCGTCCATCAGCAGCACGTCGGGCTCGGTGGCGAGGGCACGGGCCAACCCCACCCGCTGGCGCTGGCCGCCGGACAGCTGGGCCGGGGCGGCGTCGCCCCGGTCGGCCAGCCCCACGCGGGCCAGCGCCTCATCCGCGCGGGCCAGCCGTTCCGCCTTCGGCATGCCGCGCACCCGCAGGCCGTAGGCGGCGTTCTCGCGTACGGACCGGTGGTGGAAGAGGGCGAAGTGCTGGAACACCATGCCGATCGAGTGGTTGCGCAGCCGGCGCAGCCCGGCGTCGTCCAGCGCGCGCACGTCGTGACCGGCGACCCGGATCGTGCCGGCGGTCGGCTCCACCAGCCGGTTCAGCATCCGCAGCACGGTCGACTTGCCGGAGCCGGACAGCCCCATGACGGCGAAGATCTCGCCCTCGGCGACGCGGAAACCGACATCGTCGGCGCCGAGGAACCCGCCGGCAGCGGAGACCGCCGCTCGGCGGGTGCCGGGATCGTCGTCCGGCCGGGCCAGCAGCGCGGTGGCCGCGTCGGCCGGCAGCCCGTAGACCTTCGTCAGGTTCGATACTTCGATCATCAGGCGATCACCTCGTCGGCGGCCCGTTTCCCATCCGCGGTGGTGACCCCGGCCAGCCAGGTGCGTACCGTGTCCGGGTTGGCGGATATCCAGGCCGCGGCGATATCGGCCGGGTCCTGCTTGTCCTTGTCGACCTGGTCGATCCAGCGTGAAGCGGTCTGCGCGTCGACGGTGATCTGGGACAGGAATCTGGTGAGGTTGGCGTCCTCGGCGCGCAGCCCGGCCCGGGTCAGCACCCGGATCTCGCCGGCGCCCGGCCACACCTTCTCCGGGTCTTCCAGGAAGTGCAGATCCCAGGCGACGGTCATCCAGTGCGGGCTCCAGCCGAGGAACGCCACCGGTCGCTTCTGCTCCGCGCGCCGGGTGACCTCGGCCAGCATCGCCTCGGTGCTGCTCGCGGTGAGCTTCCAGTCGCCGAGCCCGTAGGCGTCGTTCGTGATGGCCTGCCGGATGGTGGCGTTGCCGGGCGCTCCCGGCTCGATCCCCAGGATCTCGCGGCCGAACGCGCCGGCGTGCGCGTCCAGGTCCGCCAGGGACCGGATGCCCAGTTCCTCGGCGACGTACCCGGGCACGGCGGGCGCGTACTCGGTGCCGGTCAGCAGGGTGCCGGCGACCTCGACGCGCCCGTCATCGAGCACCGGCTGGAACGTCTCCTGCTGGCTGGGCCACCAGTTGCCGAGGTAGGCGTCGGCCTGGCCGGTGGACAGCGCTTCTGCGGCCAGGGGCACGGACACCTCCTGAGTGCTGGTCCGGTAGCCGAGCCGGTCGAGCAGCTGCATCGCGATCCGGGTCTCGACCACCAGGTCCGCCCATGGTTGCTGTACGAAACGCGCCAGGTGGTCACCGTCGTCGGTGCCGGCGGCGAAATCGTCCCCGGATTCACCGCTGCACGCGGCGAGTGCGACCCCGGTCAGTACGGCCGCGACGGCGGCGAGCATTCTTCTCAGCATGTCCTCGTCTTTCGCTGTGTGATCGGCCGACAGGCGATCGAGGCGTCCACAGCCGGCCGCCGGAAGCGGCGGTGCGGGCCGGTGGTTGCTCCTCAGGCGACGCGAGAGAGCGGCCGGAATCGGCGGGCGGCCGGGCCCGGGCCGCACGTCCCGGTGCCGGGAGCAGCGACCATCACAGCACACCGCTCGCCTCCTGGCCGGCTGCTCTGACCGGACTTAGTAGCATTTATGTCGTTATGAGGGATGAGATCGCCGCGTATTTTGTCGCGAACGTGTAGAACGCTTCACGGGACCGTCACACTCCGGCGCGGCCGGCACGACGCAGCTCACGCGGCCTGCCTGCCGATCGTCACCGGAATGACGCGAGGCTGCGGATACCTCGCCATCGGCACGAGGCACGGTGGAGGTCGAAGATCGCTCCAGGCACTCGATGACGGATCGGTGATGACATGGCCCCGAAGCCAGCAACGCCACCGGCCGGCACGACCGCGCCGCAACAGTGCGCCACGTGTCCCGCCACGGTCATGACCTCCACGCCCGGACGCCGTTCCGCACCCCTCCGGCGCCGCCACCGTGGAGGCCGGTGATCGCATCATCATCACCGCCGCGGTCGACCAGCGGCTGGACGCCCGCGCCTTCATCATCCGCGACGTCGACCTGCCCGCCGCCGGGGTGCTCGTGCTCGACCCCGCCGCGACCCCGATCGCCGCGCCGCAACTGGTCACCGTGCACGGGATAGTCCGTCGCTTCGCGTACGGCGCCCACGCGCCCGGCTACGGGCTGCGCGATCCGGACGCCTACCGCGCCTTCGAGACGGCCAAGGTACTCCGGGCGGAGCACATCGAGGTGCATGACTGACACTTGTTGCCCGGTGCACCGCCATCGACGAGCGCGATCGACGTGGTAGCCACGGAGACGCGGCGCGACATTCGACGTGGCCAGTGTGGTCCTCGCGGGCAGAGGCCGGCCGTGGCGCCAGGTGGACAGAGTTCACCGTGGTGCTGGCGACCATTGCTGAAGTCGTCACGGAACCGTCAAACGGCCGCGCAGGCGACGCCATACACCGGGACGACGATGACCGCGGACATCGTCAGCGGCACCGATCGGAGGGACGACCGCTATGCCGACACTGCCCCTGCCGGAGGACGGCAACGGCGAACGACCTCGTCGCTTCATGGACCCCGACGGGCCCGATGTGCAGCTGGCTTGTCGGGTGGCGCAGAACCTGATCATCGATGAGCGGATCCGGCATGAGCGGATCGCGATATCAGTGCAGGACGGGGTCGTGATCCTCACCGGACGCGCGGATCCGGAGACACGCGAGCTCGCCGGCCACACCGCACGTGAGAGCGAGGGCGTGCGGGACGTGTGCAACCGCGTCCAGGTGCCCGACGAGCGGTCTTCGGCCATCACCCTGGAGCGCCGTCGATTCGACGACATCGTGGCTGAACTCCGCGCCGACGAGCACGGCGGTGCGCAGGTGACGTTGCGCACCTGGGCCCCGTTGTTCGCCGCGCTGCTGGCCGCCGTGGTCTGGTCGGTGCTGCTGGTGGCCGCCGTCGAGTTCGGATGGCCGATCATCGTCCTGGTCATCGTCGCGGGAGTGCTGTGGTTGCTGCCGGCCCAGCTCCTGCCGGCCCAACGGCGTCGCTGGCGCCGCGGGCCGTCCTGACCCACCGGCCGCGTTCCCACCGCGCCGCACGGCCGGGTCTGGCCGGCCGCGCGGCGGACGCCGATGGTGCCGTCATCAGCCGGCCGCACATGCGACACTGGGATAGACCGACACCTCCGTGGTGGGTACGACCGGGACGTCCATCGTGATGGTGGGCGCAGTGGCGAAGTCGAACGTCAAGGGGATCGACATGCCGACCGGCACGTCTCGGTTCAGGTCGACTATGCGCAGATGGTAGGCGTCGGCGAAGCGAGACCCCTCGTCCGTCAGCGGCAGGTGCTCGACCACCTCCGCGGTGCCGTCGCATGCGCGGTCCCAGCGGATTTCGACGCGCGCGGCGGTGCCGCTGCTGACCGCCAGCAGTGTGTCGGTGCCGCGCTCGCTCAGCAGCCGTAGCCAGACCGGGGCGTCCGTGCCGGACTCCAGCCGAGGCCCTTCCGGGCCCTGCACCCGCAGTCCCCGGATGAGGATGTCGCCGGTCTGTGCCTCCCGGCCGTGCGCGCCGCTCTGCAGCACCTGCTGCGGTTGGCCGCAGGCGGCCGTCATGCCTGTCAGTATCGCCGCGAGGACCGCGGCGGCTCGGCGTCGTGTCATCGTCTGCCTCCAGGATCGTCAGCGTGGGTCGGACCGGTCGGGGGTCCGGCCTCGTCCGGCGGCGATGGTCAGCGTCACGGCGGTCACCGCCAGCAGCGTCTGAAGGATCAGATGCCGGTACCCGTAGCCCGGGCCACCCAGCCCGCTGAGGTCGGCCAGGACCGTCCCCAGCATCGCCCCGGCGACCGCGGCGATCAGGGCGACGACCCCTGGAAGGCGGGGGCGCTGTTTGAAGAGCACCGGGCCGGCGATCCCTGCGAGCAGGCCGATCGCCACCGCGATCAGGATTCCCGTGTACGTCATGGCGTGCGATCCCTTCTGTCGGCGCGGTTCCCAGTGGTGCGATGGTCGGACGTCCCTGACCGCGTCCGGCATACCCGCGCCCACCGGCCGCATTCGCGATGTCACCGGTTCGTCACGACACTGTGCAAGCTCTGGCACCCGTACCGGCGGCATGATGTACGTCGCCGGCCGGCTGCCTGGGGCACGGCGCTCGTGCCGCGCTTCGCGGCGCACCCGTTCGGAAGCTGGTGACGGTCAGCCGCGGCAGCGGACCAGAGCGGCGGCCAGGCCGGGATCGGAGTCCAGGTCGGCGGCGGCGGTGAACGGGCCGCCACCGAAGCCCCAGCCGGGCTGAGGGCTCACCGTGTCATCGATGCGCCAGAGCCGGCGGCCGTCCACGCGGCGGATGTACTGGGGCGTGCGGGACGCGCCGCCGGTCGCGGCGCACGCGGTCAGCGCGGATGATGATCCGACCTGGCCGGAAGACCTCCGTGCACGGCGTGAAGACGTCGGCGCCCAGCGATTCGGCCGGTGGGGCGCAATCGACTGTTCTGCCCGATTCATGTTCACTCGGTGGCGCATTGGCGGTCGGCGGACTCCTCGAAAGTGGGGACCGGGCGGGCCTGCGCCTGCTGCGGGGTGGCGGCCACGCCGTTGCGTTCGATGTCCTCGATGAGCCATTTCATCTCGAGGATTTCCTCGCGTTGGGCCTTGCTGATCTGCTTCGCGAGCTCGCAGACCCGTACGTCGGTGATCTCGGCGTGCTCCGAGCGGGTGATGGCCATCGAGTGGTGCGGGATCATCGAGTTCATCCACCCGCTGTCCTGCACGGTGGTCTGGCTGCGGTCGAGGAACACGCCGGTGGCCAGCAGGAGCAGGCTCGCCGCGACGACGCCCAGATTTGCCTTGGTGTTGCGGTACATGTTGAGCATGTAGCCGAGCATGATCAGGCCCATGGTGCCGCCCATGGTGAGCGCCATGAACACCCGGCTCTCGCTGAACCGGATGTGGCTCCATTGCCAGCTGCTGACGAACATCACGGCGTACATGACGACCATGGCGGTGAGGATCATTGCCCCGAACCGCAGATACATCTTCTTGTCGTGCGACTGTCCGCCGACGTGACCAGCCGCGCCCGAGTTCTGCTTGTCCATCCGCTCCGACCTTCAATCGTCCGTCGCAAATTTCCGTTGTGGCCCACGAAGCACGCGCTTCGACTTCCGTGATCCGCGGGCTTCGGTCGCGGATACCCGACGTTCGACGGGTCAATCGATCGATACGGGTGTCACCGGTCAGTGGCGGTGGCCGCCGCTGGGCGGTACGCGTCGACCAGCGGCGAAGTCCGGGGCGAGCCGCCGGATGTGACGGCACATTCCGGAAGAGGGTTTCAGGCCGTGCGCTGCGGGAACCGGGGCACACGACCGCACGCCTCATGTCCGTCGATGGGATAGCACATGCAACTCGGAATGATCGGGCTCGGGCGGATGGGCGCCAACCTGGTACGCCGGCTGACGACGGCCGGTCACGACTGTGTCGTCTTCGACACCGATCCCGGCAAAGTTCAGGCGCTCGTCGCCGAAGGTGCCACCGGCAGCGACTCCCTTGCCGACCTGGCCGGCAAACTGCAGCAGCCCCGAGCCGTCTGGGTGATGGTGCCCGCCGGCGGTCCGACCGACGCGGTCGTCACCAGCCTGTCCGATGTCCTCGCCGCGGACGACACCATCATCGACGGGGGGAACTCCTACTACCGTGACGACATCACCCGCGCCGCGTCGCTGGCCGAGAAGGGCATCCACTTCGTGGATGTCGGTACCAGTGGCGGGGTCTGGGGACGCGAGCGCGGCTACTGCCTGATGATCGGGGGTGACGCCCCCACCGTGCAACGGCTGGCTCCGCTGTTCGCCGCGATCGCCCCGGGTGTGGACGCGGCCCCGCGCACCGCCGGACGCGATGCGGAGCCCGTCGAGGCCGAACGCGGCTACCTGCACTGCGGCCCAGCTGGCGCCGGGCACTTCGTCAAGATGGTGCACAACGGCGTCGAGTACGGCATCATGGCCGCCTACGCCGAAGGGTTCAACATTCTGCGTAACGCCGGTATCGGCGCCGCTACCCGGGAGGCCGACGCCGAGACCGCGCCGCTGGCCCACCCTGACTTCTACCGCTACGACCTCGACATCGCCGCGGTCGCCGAGGTGTGGCGCCGCGGCAGCGTCGTCTCGTCCTGGCTGCTCGACCTGACCGCCGCCGCTCTGCTCGAGTCCCCGGACCTTAAGGACTACTCCGGTCGGGTGTCGGACTCCGGCGAGGGCCGCTGGACCGCCATCGCCGCGATCGAGGAGGGCGTGCCCGCACCCGTACTTCTGACGGCGCTGACCTCCCGGTTCAGTTCGCGGGGCCTCGACCGGTTCGCCAGCCAGACGCTGTCGGCCATGCGGCAGCAGTTCGGCGGCCACGCCGAGAAACCGGCCGGTTGACGCACTGAGCCGGGCGCCGTGGACCGGGAGAGCGGCGGTGCCTTTCGCGACAGCAGGCGATGCCGTTTGGTCACGCTCACGTCGGGCATCCGTCACCGACGATCGAGGAGGGCGGGTGGTGATGGGTCACGAGACGGAGAAGCAACGGTGGGAGCGTAACTTCGCCGACCTGTTGCAGGAGCTGCGGGTGGCGCAGACCGGTGTGCAGATCCTGTTCGCCTTCCTGCTGATGCTGCCTGTCACCGCCCAGTTCGAGCAGACCACCCTGGTGCAGCGGGGCATGTATCTGGTGGCGTTGCTGGCGGCCGCGTTCGCCACGGGGGCGATCATCTCACCGGTGGCGTTCCATCGGATGTTGTTCCGTCGGGGCCGCAAGCCGCAGCTGGTGCGGTTCGCGCACCGCATGGCCATCGTCGGCCTGGGTTGCATGCTGGTGGCGATGGCGACGTCCGTACTGTTGATCACCGATTTCCTGTTGCCGAGACCGGTGGCGTTCGGGCTGACCACGGTGGCGGTGCTCTGGTTCCTCGGGCTGTGGGGTGTGCTGCCGCTGGCCCGGCGCAGCTGGGGCGATAACGATCCGGATGAGCATCTCTCCGCGCAGGAGGTCTCGCAGCGGGTCAACGCCAAAACCGATCGATAAACCACAATACTCTTGTGCCAGCACGTTCCTTGAGGGAATCGGCCCCGTCGGCGCCTGTAGCCGACCACCCACACCCCGGCGTCCGGCCACGATCCGTTTGTCACCGATTCTTCAAGATGCGTCGTGGTTGCCGGCGTCGCGTGCGGGTAGGCGGCACGGCATCGTCCGCGTACCGGGAAGGTAGATCGTATGAGTGCGCCGGAGACGACCGGACGGGCCGGGACGGTCGGGATTCCTGACCCGCCGACGGGACGCGATCGGCTTCGCTACATCGGACCGGGCGTGTTGTGGGCCCTGGCCGCACTGGCGACCGGCAAGCTGTTGTTCACCCCGCGCGTCGGCGCGCAGTACGGCTACGCGCTGCTGTGGGCGCTGGTGCTGGCGTTGCTGCTGAAGCTGTAGGGTTCGTCGGCGGCAGCCGGGCCTGGTGGCGCGGCCTGCTCGATGTGATCAAGGGCTACGCCGTGCTGGTTCCGGCCGCCGCGCTCACCGCCCTGCTGCTGCAAACTCTCGGCACGGACCCGCTCGGCGGTTCCGGCGGTTACCTGCCCAGCGGAATCCTCGTCGACTACTGGGACGACCTGTCATGGACCGCCACCCTGGTCACCGTCGTAGCGGGGGTCGCCGGTGCGCTGCTGATCGCCGCCAACCGAGCCGTGCTCACCGCCGGAGTCATGATCGCGCTCGCCCTGGTGCCCACCGCGGCGCTGGTCGGCGTCGGCCTGGTCACCGGCGACCTCGACCTGGCCACCCGCGCGGGCCTGCGATGGCTGCACGACGCCGGCATCGTGCTCATCACGGCCACCGCCGTGCTGATGCCGATCCGCGTCTACCGGCGCCGGGGACTGAAGATGTGACAGTTGTCGGTGTGCTGGCTGTGCCGACGTCACTCGGAGTCACGGCTACCGGAATCGGCGTACGCCTTGCGCAGCGGTGTGCCGCTGACACCGAAAGCGATCACACTGACGGCGATGGCGAGGGTGCCGGCTGCGAACACCCGCGGGTCCTGCACGCCCTTGTCGATGCTGTGTGTCAGATAGAAGAGAGCGCTGATCCCGATTGGGCCGAACCATCCCGCGAACACCGCCTCGCGCAGCGGCAGCCGCAGCGGGCGTGCCAGCGCGAGCACCACCGGCAGGCGGCGCACCAGCAGGACGGCTGCGGCGAACGCCACCGCCGCGGGACCGAACGCGATCCAATCGTGCCAGGGCAGCACGATGCCGAGCAGGACGAACAGCGGCAGCACCGCATACCGGTTGACCGCCTCGTCGATGCTGTCCTGCGGACCGCGCACGTTGTCGCCGACGACGCGGTTGTAGGCGGCACCGGTGACGAAGACCGCCAGTACCCCGTCGGTGCCGGCCAGCCGCGCCACCCCCAGTACGGCAACGGCCAGCAGCAGCGTGAACACCAGTTCTGGCCCACGGCTCAAGCTGTGCTGCCCGGTCGCCGCGCGGATCGCACACCCGGCCGCCGCGCCGGCGACCACCCCGATGACCGTGCCAGCCAGGACCTGCCACACCAGAGTCCCGGCCACACCCGCCACCCCTTCGTCCGGCAGCGCGGCGGCCAGCGCCAGCGCCACCAACGGCAGAGCCAGACCGTCGTTGGCGCCGCTCTCCACCGTCAGCAGCCGGCGCAGCCGGCCAGGCAGGTCCCGCTCGGCTGGCTCCCCGGTGACCACGGACGCGGCGAGGACCGGGTCGGTGGGTGACAGGCACGCCCCGATGAGCACGGCCAGAGCGACCGGCACGCCCAGCAGCAGGGCCGCGGCGCCGGCGACTGCGGCGGCCACCGGCATGACGACCAGCAGCAGCACCACCAGACGGCCGGTGAGCGGGCGCCACGACGTGACCGGGAAACGCAGCGCGGCGGCCATCACCGAGGCCGCCAGCAACAACCGCGCGCCTTCCAGCAACAGCACATCACGGACCGGATCGTCGATCTCGACCAGACCGGTCAGTTGCGGTCCCAGGACAACACCGGCGAGTAAGGCGACCAGCGGCTCACGCACGGGTAGCCTGCGCAACTGCCTGCTGACCAACGCCAGAACGGCAGCGCACGTCCCGACCGTCGCGTAGAACAGATGCAGCCGATCCACTCACACCTCCGCTCACGGCAGTGACACCGTGCGGCGCCGGCTGTCGCACCTTCGCCATGCCCGTCGTCGCCCGCTGTGCCGACACCTTGACCGGTCGAAATGCAGGCCTGATCCGCATGTGTTGCCACGTCAGCGCCGAAGACGCCGATTTGCTGCTTACCCACCATCGCCGCGAAATAGCTGCGGAAAGGACACCGCGGCATCCATGTGATGCGTAATGGGCATCCGATCGGGTAGACCGTCAGTCCAATCGCAATCCGGCGAGGCCCGGACCGCGGCAATAGGAATGGTGGGGAGCCTGTGGTGCGACGGTGGCTGTACACCTTCGCCGGTGGCGGCTTGGCGATGGTGATCGCTGGCGCGGTGGCGGCGCTGACGCATCAGCCGTGGTTGTTCCCCAGCTTGGGGCCGGCGGTGATGCTGCACGTGGAGAAGCCGGACGCCCCGGAGTCCTCGCCCCGCAACACGGTGATCGGGCATGCGGTCGCGCTGCTGACCGGTTACGGCTTCCTGTTGCTGTGCGGCCTGGCGGACAACCGGTCGGTCCTGCAGGAGGGGGTGGGTGTGGCCCGGATCGTGGCCGCAGCCGGTTCGCTGGCCATCACGGCGACGGTGCTGCTGTTCCTGCGTGCCTCACATCCACCGGCCGGCGCGACAACGCTGATTGTCAGCCTCGGACTGTTGCACACTCCGACCCAGTTGGTGATCGCGATGGCCGGCGTGCTGCTGGTCACCGTGGTCGACTGGCTGTTCAACCGGGCGACCGGTCGCCCCATGCCGGTCTGGTCGGCACCGGCTCAGTTGCGTCAGGAGGCCCATCGTGGTTGATCGAATCGCCGACCCGTGGGGGCCGCGCACACCGTACGCGCCGGGCGCCGCGTGGCCGGAGCGCGTCGACATGTTCCTCGGCGACGGCCTGTCCGAGGACGAGGTCGACGGCTGGTACCAGTCCGCGTCGGTGCTGCACTCCAACGGTGACGCGATGGACATCGCCGTCAAGGACGGCAGGATCGCGGGGGTACGTGGACGTGCCGTGGACCGGGTCAATCACGGCCGGCTGGATGTGAAGGACATGTACGGCTGGCAGGCCAACAACAGCCCGGACCGGCTGACCCGTCCGCTGGTCCGCGACGGCGGCCGCCTCGTTGAAGCGGACTGGGACACCGCGATGGACCGGATCGTCACCCGGTCCCGGGAGCTGCTGGACGGCCCGGGCGGATGGGGGCACTTCGGTTTCTACACCTCCGGGCAGCTGTTCCTGGAGGAGTACTACGCGCTCGGGGTGATCGGCAAGGCCGGTATCGGCACGCCGCACATGGACGGCAACACCCGGCTGTGCACGGCCACCGCGGCGGCGGCGATGAAGGCCAGTTTCGGCACGGACGGGCAGCCCGGCTCGTACACCGATGTGGATCACTGCGACGCGATCGCGCTGTGGGGGCACAACGTCGCCGAGACGCAGAGCGTGCTGTGGATGCGCATGCTGGACCGGCGCCGGGGCACAAACCCGCCGGCGATGCTGGCAGTCGACCCGCGTGACACCCCGGTGGCCCGGGAGGCTGACGTGCACCTGGCGGTGCGGGCCGGCACGAACGTGGCCTTGATGAACGGCCTGCTACGCGAGATCATCCGGCGCGGCTGGTACGACGAGGCGTACGTGGCCGCGCACACGATCGGCTTCGACGAGCTGTGCCGAATCGTCGACGGCTACCCGCCCGAGCGGGTCGCCGGCATCTGTGACATCCGGGCCGCTGACGTGGAACGCGCCGCCGAACTGATCGGCACGTCCCAGCGGCTGCTGTCGACCGTGCTGCAGGGCTTCTACCAGTCGAATCAGGCCACCGCCGCAGCGTGTGCGGTGAACAACCTGCACCTGTTGCGCGGCATGATCGGCCGTCCGGGGGCCGGCATCTACCAGATGAACGGGCAGCCGACCGCGCAGAACACTCGCGAGACCGGCGCCGACGGTGACCTGCCGGGGTTGCGGAACTGGGACAACGAGCAGCACATCCGCGAGCTTGCCGAGCTGTGGAACGTGGAACCGGACACCATCCCGCACTGGGCGCCGCCGACGCACGCGATGCAAATCTTCCGGTACGCCGAGCAGGGCTCGATCAAACTGCTGTGGATCTCGGCGACCAACCCGGCGGTGTCGCTGCCCGACCTGGCACGCATCCGCCGCATCCTGGCGAAGCCGAAGCTGTTCGTCGTCGTCCAGGATCTGTTCCTCACCGAGACCGCCGAGCTGGCCGACGTGGTCCTGCCGGCCGCCACCTGGGGCGAGAAGCTCGGCACGTTCACCAGCGTGGACCGCACCGTGCACCTGAGTGAGAAGGCCGTCGACCCGCCTGGCGAGGCGCGCGCCGACCTGGACATCTTCCTCGACTACGCGCGCCGGATGGATTTCCGGGACCGCGACGGCGAACCGCTGATCCGTTGGACCGGGCCGGAGGACGTCTTCGAGGCGTGGAAGGAGTGCTCCCGAGGCCGGCCGTGCGATTACACCCGCATCACGTACGAGCGGCTGCGTGGCGGCAGCGGTATCCAGTGGCCGTGCGACGACGAGCATCCCGAGGGCACCGAGCGCCTCTACACCGACGGCGTCTTCAACACCGATCCGGATTACTGCGAGACGTACGGTCATGATCTGTCCACCGGCGCGGAGTTCAGCGAGCAGCAGTACCGGGCTAAGGAACCGGGTGGGCGGGCTTTTCTGCACGCGGTCGACTTCCAGCCGTCGCCGGAGGTGCCCAGCGACGAGTATCCGCTGCTGCTGACCACCGGGCGGACCGTGTACCAATTTCATACGCGTACCAAGACCGGCCGTGCCCGACAGCTGGACGCCGCGGCACCGGACGTCTGGGTGCAGATCAGCACCGAGGACGCCGCTCGCCACGGCATCACCGACGGCGATCTCGTCGGCATCGCCGCACCGCGCGGCGCCATCCAGGGGCCGGCCCGCATCGGCCGGATCCGTGCCGGCGTGATCTTCGTGCCGTTCCACTACGGCTACTTCGACATCGACCGGCCCGACCGGCTACCGCGGGCCGCGAACGAGCTCACCGTGACGGCCTGGGACCCGGTCTCCAAACAACCGATCTTCAAGGTCGCCGCGGTACGCATCGTCAAGCTCGCCGACGCGGACGGAGGACGCTGATGCACCTCGCCCACTATCTCGGCCTGCTGCATCGTGCCCAGAGCAATCTCGCTGACGCTTTCCGGCAGGTCGGCGAGGCGCATGCCGACGAGCCCGACGTCTTCCACCTCTGTCACCAGCAGGCGGGGGTGTGCGACAGGCACGCCGGTCTGCTGGAGCCCTTCGCCCGCCGCTATTCCGAGGAGGCGCCGGACGAACCCGAGCGGCTGCACTCGGAGCTGTTCTCCGGCACCCGGACCGGTGGCATCGGCCTGCTGCGGGATCTTCAGGACCTGTATTTGATGGCCGCCGAGTGCGACGTGTGCTGGACCGTGGTCGGGCAGGCCGCCCGCGGCGCTCGCGATCACGGCCTGCAGCAGGTCGTCCAGCAGTGCGAGGGCGAGACCGCGATCCAGTTGCAGTGGCTGCGTACCCGGATGAAGGCCGCCGCCCCGCAGGCGCTGGTCGTCGCCGAATAGAGCCGAGGGAAATGGACCCGGTTGTCTGCCGCCTCATCCGATACTGCGGTCCGCATCCTGGCGAGGCCGGGCCGGCACCGACAGGGTGCCGACAGGCGATGGTCGGCCTGCTTCGGTGCCAGCGGGCCCGCTACAACGTCGTCACCCATGCGACCGGCATCCGGATCCGCACGGCTGCCGATCTCTGGACCGGCTCCCGCCCGAGCTGGCCTGATTTCGGTATCGCCGCAGCGAGCGGCCCCCGAATCACCCGGGGGCCGCTCGCGGACCTATGGGTGCAGCTGGATCGGACCGGCGTCGATGCGGGTCCGGAACAGGGCGTACGGCTTATGCCGCAGATCCTTGCCGTTCTGGTAGGTGGCCTGGCGGTGCAGTTGGTTGGCCGTGACGTACAGGTGGCCGTCGGCGGCGACCGACATGGTGTCCGGCCACAGCAGTCGCGCGTCGTGGACGATCGTCTCGTAGCTGCCGTCGGGCCGGCGCCGCAGCACGGCGTTGTGCTCGTAGGCGGTCAGGTAGAGGTTGCCGGCGTCATCGGTCTCCAGGCCGTCGGAGCCGGTGCCCTTGTCGCCCTCGTCGATCACGGTGGCGGCCACCGCGTCATCGTCGAGCGACCGATCGCACAGGGCGTCGACGGAGACGCTGTAGAGCCGCCGGGAGGCGAGCGGGCAGTAGTACAGGCGCTGCCCGTCGTGGGAGATGGCGATGCCGTCGGCACCCATCGTGACCGGCTGCGGGTCGCCGCCGGCCGGCCGCTGCATGAGGTAGCGACCTTCGACCACCGGCCGGAAGGTGGTGAGGGGTTCGGCCTTCGTCGACGGGTGCTCGTGCAGCCGCCGCCATGATTCGCCCGCGGCCAGGTCGACGACGATGATCCCGTTCGGGCCCTGGTCGGAGGAGTCGGTGATGAACGCCATGCCGTCACCACCACGGCGGAGATCGAAACGAACATCATTGAGGTACGTGGTGGGCAGCGCAACGTCCGGTGGGAACACGATCGTCCGGACCACGGTGTCGGTGCCCAGGTCGACACAGACCAGCTTCGGTCCGCCGGTGCGGGTGGGCTGGAACATCGGTGAGCCGGTGTCGAGAACCCAGAGTCTGTCGGCGGGGTCGACGACGACGCTCTGCACCGAGACGAAGGCGCGCTCGTCATCGTCGCCGTCGGGGGTGTTCCACCGCTGGTCCGGGAACGGCACCGGCTTGCCGTCACGCAACTCGGTGACGGTGGCGGGTACGTCGTCGCCCCACTTCGGGAAGTTGACGAAGACGCGGCCGCTGCGGGAGACGGTGACGCCGGTGGGCATCGGGCCGTCGAACGTCGCGACCGTTTCGAGGGTGCCGATCGGCTCGTCGCTGAAGGCCATCGCGGTCAGCTCATCTCCGCGAGCAGGTCCCGGCACGCCTGCTCACAGGCACGGCACGCGTCCGCGCAGATCCGGCAGTGCTCGTGCATGCCGGCGTGCGACTCGCATTCGTCGCCGCAGGCGGTGCACGCCTGGCTGCACGCGTTGAGCGTGTCGATGGCCGCGGCGAGTTTCTGCCGGTCCAGGTCGATGGTCTGCGGGTAGCTGTCGAGCATCGGCAAGGTTGTGGTCGTCACGCGATCTCCTTGATCAGTGGTTTGTCGGGTGTTTCTGGTCGTCGTGTTTCTCCTGTTGCCGGACCTTGTCGTCTTTCTCGATCTGTTCGGTCAAGGAGTTCGCCTGTGGGATGTCGACGATGCTGCCGCCGTCGTGCGGTCCGTCTCGTTCGTTCGGCATCGGTTTCTCCGTTTTCAGGTGGTGGGGTTGAGGGCGACCTTGATCCAGCCGGGTTCACGCCGGTCGAACTCGCGGTAGGCGGCGATCACGTCGGTCATGGGTTCGTGTCCGGTGAGCAGCAGGGCCGGGTCGACGGTGCCGTTGGTGACCAGCTCGACCAGCTGCGGGATGTAGTGACGGTGGTTGCAGTTGCCGGCCTTGACGGTGACGTTCTTGTTCATCACCACACCGATCGGGTAGCTGTCGAACGTCTGCGGGTAGACGCCGATGATGCCGATGGTGCCGGCCTTGGCGACCGCCTGCGCCGCCCACTGCGCGGCCTGACTCGGGGCGTCGCCGGGCACCCAGTTGTCGCCGTCGACGCCTGTCTGCGGTGCGATCTGGGCCTGCTCGGCGTCGAACTGCATCGCCTGCTGCTCGTCGACGCCGGTCGCCGGCCGCTGCGCGTCGATGCCGACGGCGTCGACGACGCGGTCCACGCCGATACCGCCGGTCAGTTCCTGGATGGCCTCGACCGGGTTCTCGCTGTCGAAGTCGACGATCTCGGCGTGCTGGGCGCGGGCGAGGGCGAGCCGGTCGGCGTGCCGGTCGACGGCGATGACCCGGCCGGCGCCCTGCAGGTAGGCCGACAGGATGGCGAGCTGGCCGACCGGTCCGGCGCCGAAGACCGCGACGGTGTCGCCGGTGCGGATCTCGGCGAGTTTCGCACCGAACCAGGCGGTCGGGAAGATGTCGGACAGCATGATGGCCTGGGCGTCGGTGACGTCAGCGGGCAGCGGCACGAGCGTGGCGTTCGCGTACGGGATTCGCGCGTACTCGGCTTGCAGCCCGTCGAAGGCGCCCGCGGCCTCCGGGCCGCCGAAGAACGCGGTGCCGGCGAGCTTGCCGCCGGGATTGGCGTTGTCGCACTGCGCCTGGTAACCGGCCCGGCAGTAGGAGCAGAAGCCGCACGAGATGGTGGACGGCACCACCACCCGATCGCCGCGGGAGAGGTTGCGGACACCGGTGCCGACCTCGACGACCTCGCCGACGGCTTCGTGGCCGATGATCGTGCCCTCCTTCATGCCGGGCATGGTGCCGCGGACCAGGTGCAGGTCGGTGCCGCAGATCGCACTGGTGGTGACCTTGACGATGGCGTCGGTGGATGCCTGGATCTTGGGTTCGGGCACGTCGTCGAGGCGGATGGCGCCGATGCCGTGCCAGACGACTGCTTTCATGGGCTCACTCCCGAGGGCTGTCGGCTGTCGTCGACGGCCTACCCGGATGTGAGGGCTTTACTCGATCGGCGGTACGCCGGATTGCGCCGGTTTCAGCGTCGCGCCGTCGGGCACGCAAGGGGTGTCATCGTCGTGAAGGAGGCCGCCATGCCGGCGCGTAAGGACATGCCAAGCACGATCGGACGCTCGCCGAAGAAGGCGTAGGACACCTACGTCAAGGCGCACGACTCCGCGGTCGAGGAGTACGGCGAGGGCGAGCGGGCGCACCGCACGGCGTTCGCGGCGCTCAAGCACTCGTTCGAGAAGGTCGGCGACCACTGGGAGCCCAAAGCCGAGAAGGGCCCCAGCGACAAGAAGGCGGCCGGTGGCCGGGACACCAAGGCCAAGACGTCCGGCGGAGTCGACGCGAACGCCAGCAAGCAGCATCTGATGGACGTGGCGAAGAAGCTGGACATCAGCGGCCGGTCCCGGATGACCAAGCCGGAGCTGGTCGACGCGATCCGAAAGGCCAACAAGAGCAGCACCGGCAAGTCCCGCGGCAACTAGCCGAGGTCAGGTTGCCGGAGGTCGCCGGGTTGCCGGGCAGGGTCGTCGTTTTCGCACCATTGGATTCGCTCGCCGTCACGGTGGAGCAGCCGGCCCGCTTCCCGGAGCTGCATGTGCCTGCGGCCGGTCAGGGATGTGGCAGGCGCGTGCGCTGGCGGCGCTCGGTGCCGCGATCACGGTGTGCACAAGCCTCGGCGGTGTCACCGGGCAGCTCCTGCGGTGCCGGCTATCACCCCGACCGGGAAAGGTACGGCAACTATGTGCCGACCGTGCTCGGGCGAGCGCTACGACGCCTTCTGCTGGTTCGACCGGACGCAGGCTGTCCGGCCCCCTGCACCTGCACCGGCGACGCGCTCGAACCGGAAACGTACCCCTCTGGAGTCTGATCGGGCGGCCTGGGCGGGGATCAAGGTCACGAACGAGGCGCCATCCCGGCGATCAGCAGAGGCGCGAACCGCTCACTGGCGATCCCGACGACAGGGGCCGGACCGCACCCGGTCTCGCCTCGCCGCTCTCGTGGCGGCGGGCGGTCATTCGAAGACGGAACCACTGTCGTCGCCGCTCCGGCGGCGCGATCGGCGTCGCAACTGAATGACGACCAGATCGACCGCGGCGATCACCGCCAGGGCGACGAAGAGCCAGCCGAAGGCCACAAGGTCGGAGCGCAACAGCAGCGCGGCGAAGACGGCCGAGGTGATCAGGCCGAACAGGGCCAGCGCCAAGCGCAGGTTGAGCGCGCTATAGGGATGGCCGACAGATCCCCGCCGGTTCGGTGGTTGCGCATTGAGCGGCATGACGAACGGATACCCGGCCGTGCCACGCCGAACCACATGTCATCGGCGCGGTTTGTCATCGATTGCTCGTCGCCATCGCCACCAGATGAGGGCACCGATGGCCAGAGCCGCGGCAGCTGTCCAAACCAGGAGGTGACCGCGGTCAGTGCGGCCGGAGCTGAGCGACATCGCCGCGAGAGTGGCCGCGACCGCGGATCCGACGAGACAGAGCAACCAGACGACCCGGGCGGCTACGGCCTGGACCGGCTTGCGGCGCGGATCCCGGCGTGCGTTGGCGGCCGGGCTGGTCATGACTCCTCGGCTTCGTCGCGTTCGGGGTCGGCCAGCGGGTACGGTCCGCCTCCGGCGGAGCCGATCCGCGCGTCGGCGCGTTTCACCGGTCCGTCCGGCCGTTCACTTTTGCCCGTGGCGTCTTCGTTGTTGCGGTCGTCAGGGCGGTTCTCGATCGCCATGGAAAGTGGTCTCTTCGTTGTTCGTTCGGCGGTGCGTGGCCGCACCGGCCCTGGGTGGGGCCACGAGAGGCCGGGGCGGTCAGGCGTTCTCAGTCTGCAGCCGCTGGGCGAGCAGCTGCTTGCCGAGCTCGCCGGCTTTCTGGCTGTTCTGCTGGATCGCGCAGAACCAGTCCGCCAGCTCGGTGTCACCCTCGCGTTCGGCGTCGGCGATGAACTGCTCCATGCGCCAGGCGTTCTCCAGCGACAGGTGCAAGATGTTGATGAGGTTGTAGTTCTTGTCCTTGACCGGGCTGTCCGGCACGGGTCCCACCTCCACAGAGTCGACGTCGTGTCCGGCGGCGCGTACCCGCATATCGGCCTGCTATGCCCACGCTGATCGGTCCGCGGTCACGCGACGAGCATCGAAGCGCGGGATCCGGTGGTGTGCGTGCGGGGTGCGCCGGGAAGTCTGATCGGCAGTCAGGCTTACCGTTGCCATTCGACCGGAGATCTCGGTGCTGCTGCTCGCTTTCGCCTGCGTTCTGCTACTCGCGGTCCTCGTGTCCGCGCTCGCCGGCCGCACGATCCTGTCCACCGCCGTGCTGTTCCTGGCCGCCGGGTTCCTGCTCGGACCAGGCGTGACCGACGTGCTGGACGTGCACGCCGACTCGCCGATCGTCGGCACGCTGGCCGAGTTGGCGCTGTTCGCGGTGCTGTTCACCGACGGCATGCGGGTCGGCTGGGCCGATCTGCGCTCGGCGTGGCGGCTGCCCGGCCGGGCATTGGGCTGGGGCCTGCCACTGACCCTGCTGGTCACCGCATTGCTCGCGCACTACGTGGCCGGGCTGAGCTGGGCCGAGTCGCTGCTGATCGGGGCGATCCTGGCACCGACCGACCCGGTGTTCGCGTCCGCGCTGGTCGGCAACGACAAGGTGCCGGCCCGGCTGCGGCATCTACTCAACGTCGAGTCCGGCGTCAACGACGGCCTGGCGTTGCCGTTCGTTATCGTCTTCCTGGCCATCGCGGCCGGTTCCGCCGATCTGCACCTGGGCGAGCTCGCTCTGGAAGTCTCGCTGGGCTTGATCATCGGCGTGCTGATCCCGCTCGGCGCGATCCTGCTGGAACGCAGCCGCTTCTTCTCCGCCTCCCCGGCCTACGAGCCGCTCAACGGACTGGCCATCGGCCTGCTGGTCCTCGCCGTCGGGCAGGCCACGCACGCGAACCTGTTCCTGGCCGCGTTCTCCGCCGGCATCACCGTGGCCACCTTCGGCCCGCGGCAACGGGCTGCGTTCGAGCACTTCGGGGAGAACATCGCCGAGCTGTTCAAACTGGCAGCGCTGCTGGTGTTCGGGGCGCTGATCTCTCCGGCGTTCCTGGGCGAGATCTCCTGGACCGGCTGGATCTTCGCCGTCCTGGCGATCTTCGTGGCCCGGCCGGTCGCGTTGTGGCTGTCGTTCCTGCGATCCGGCCTGGGCATGCGGGAGCAGGCCGCAGCGATGTGGTTCGGCCCGAAAGGCTTCGCCTCCGTGGTGTACGGACTGATCGTACTGGAATCCGGCATCCTCGCCGCGAACGAGATCTTCCACTTGGTCGCGGTGACCATCGTGTTGTCGATCCTGCTGCACTCCTCGACCGACGTGGTGGTCGCCCGTGCCTTCGACGAGCAGGCCGAGGTCCCCGGCTGGTACGGCGTCGTGCGCCGCACCGTACGCGCGGTGCGCGGACAACCCCGTCGCTCACCGGCCGACGACCGTGGCGAGTAACCCGATTCGCCGGGTTGCGATGACGCCGGTGGGGGAACGTGACGGCATGGACAATCTCGTGTGATGGTGTTCGCCCGGCACCCCGGCTGACCGTGACGATCGAGCAGCAGGCCGACGCGGTCGAGTTGCACGTCCATCCGGGTGGGCAGGGTGTGTGGCAGGCCCGGATGATCACCTCGATCGGGGCGTCGGCCACGTTGTGTGTGGCGGTGGGCGGCGAGACCGGCGACCTGCTGAGCAAGCTGCTCGCCGACGAGCAGGTGACGCTGCGGATGGTGACCCGGCAGTCGGGAAGTGGCTGTACGTGCACGACCGCCGCGACGGTTCCCGTAGCGAGATCGCCGCGGTGACGGGCGCGCCGATGGCACGCCACGACATCGACGAGTTGTACTCGATGGCGTTGACCGAAGGGCTGCGGGCGCCGGTGGCGGTGTTCAGCGGCACCGCCGACCTGACCGGTAACGGCGTGAAGGTGGTGGACGACCTGGCCGGTGACCAGCTGTCCGCGGTCCTCGCCGGTGGTGTCGCGGTGCTCAAGGTCAGCCACGAGGAGCTGATCGATGCCGGCCGGGCCGAGGACGACAGCGTCGACGCGCTGACGGCAGCCGCTTACCGGCTACGCGAGGAGGGCGCGGCGGCGGTGATGATCGGCCACGCCGACCAGCCGGGCCCGGCCCTGCTCGACGATGAGGTGCTCAAGGTGCGGGTGCCGCAGCTGCAGGTCGTCGACCACCACGGAGCCGGTGACTCCATGACCGCCGGCATCGCGGCGGTGCTTGTAAAGGCGGTGACCTGCACGAGGCAGTCCGGACCGGCGCCGCGGCCGGAGCGCTGAACGTCACTCGCCACGGGCTGGACACCGGACGCGCCGAGACGATCCAGGAACTCGTCGGCCGGGTGGAACTGACCACCCTGAAACGGTGACGGACCGATCAACCGGCAATGCGGACAGACGGACCACGGCGGTGCGGTGTAGCGCCGCTATCATCGCGCGGGCCGCGGCGGTGGATGATCCCGGAGCGCTGCGGCCGGCCGCGGTCGCCGCCCTGATGGACCGGGTCGGCGTACGGGCCGCCCGCGGGTGATGCCGTTCGGGTGGTTTCATCCGGCGTAACGGAGTACACGCCCAGCAGCGTCCAGGGAGGGAGCCGTCCATATGACCCGTCCGCAGGCTGAGCCCACAACGATCGTCGTCTACACTGACATCGCCTGCCCCTGGTCGACCGTGGCCATCGCCCAGCTGCTGCGGGCGCGTACCGTACTGGGCCGCTCGGCAGCGGTCACCGCGCCGAATCGTGTCCCGAATGGCAGGACCAGCAGAAACGCGAACATGATATGCATACCGTTCTGCGTGATCCGCAATTCACCCAGCAGATCGGTGAAGTTCCGATCCCACCGCTGCTTCTCGGACTCCCGAGCGCGCGTCTCCATCAACGTCGCATAGGAATCGGATAGCGGACACCGGCGGTCATGAGAACCCCTGCGAGACGGGCGGTCGCGGCTGTCCGAGGTGTGCGAATCGGACGAGTCGATATCGCCCCGGCAGCGACTCATGGTCCGCACACCCCGGCGACGCCGAAGGCGGCGTTTGCGGCCGACGACGATGTCGGCACCGCTCGAGCGTCGGCAGCACGCATACCACCGTGTGGTTCATTGAAACGTGTGCTGTTGGCATCGCCGCAGGAAATCGCTGGTGGACCGCAGATCAAAAGATTGGTTGCGGCATACCGGAACACTTCGGTCTTGAGACAGGGTCGGGCACCCGCCACCGGGTTCTCGCGCAGGTACACCGTGAGTGGGTGTTCGACGTGGTTGGCCAGGGCGTACTCGTTGGGGAAGCGGCACCGGTAGTGCGGCAGGCCGTGGTTGAAGTTCCCCTGCATGCGGCGCTCGCAGAGGCCGCAGTAGATCAGGCCCCTGAGCTGGTACGGGCGTGGGGTGGTGCGGGGCATTTTCCGTTTGCCGCGGCCGCCGGCGGCGAAGACGTCCTGGGCGAGTTGGTAGGTCTCCGGTGTGACGATGGCCGGGTGGCTGGGGGTGGTGGAGCGGAGCCATACGTTCGGGTCGTTCCAGCGCATTTCGGTTTCGTGGCCGAGGGCGACGTCGTCGACGTCGAGCAGGACCTCCTGTTTACGCTGGCGGTTCCAGACCTGGTGGCCGGTGTATCGGGGGTTGGTCAGGATGGCGCGGACGGCGCCCTTGGACCAGGCGATGCCGCTGCGGTGCCGGTTGCGGTCGCGGTCGTGTGCTGATGGGCAGGGATCTCGTCGTGGGTGAGGCCCTGGGCGATGGCGAAGAAGCCGGCGCTTGAGATGTATTCGGTGAAGATGCGGACGACGATCGGTGCTGCCTGCTCGTCGAGGCCGAGTCCGTGGAGGCGGTGCCCGATGGCGGCCTTGCTGGGGTTGGGGTGCGGGCCGAGGTCGATGATGCGGTAGCCGTAGGGCGGTCGGCCGCCGAGGAAGCGGCCTTCCATGACGGTTTGGGTGGCCATGGCGGAGCGGACCCGGATGCGGATGCGGATGCGGGTGCGTTCGCCTTTGCTCATGCCGCCGAAGACGGACATGACCAGGTCGTGGGCTTCGCTTTCCGGGTCGATGGCGCCGCCGACCTCGGGGACCCAGAGCTGGACTCCGTAGTGGACGAAGAGGGGGAACGTCAGGCCTTACTGGTTGCCGTAGAACGCGCGCTGGGGTTCGCCGATGACGATCGCGTCGAAGCCGCGGTGCGGGTCCTTCAACGCGGCCAGCAGTGCTGCTTCGGGACGTCGCTTCCAGGGGATCGACCTTGAGGGCCCGATGTCGAAGAACTCGTGCACAATCTGGCCACCGGCCGGTTCGATGAGCGTTTTCGCCCGGGACAGTTGCCAACCGCGAGAAGCGGCGGGGTCCTGTTGGTCCTCGGTCGAGACGCGGCCGTAGAAACCGAAGTTTATGCCTACCTCGCTACTTCTCGTGCCGATTGGCGGAGTCGGGTGGTGCGATTCCTTGCTTGCCGGCCGCGTTGAGCAGGACGCGTAGCAACGCGCGGGCTGCGCCTGGCGTGAGGTCGGGCGCTTCGGCCGGTGTAGTGACACGCAGGCTCCGGCTGGCGGGTGCATTGTCTTCCGCGTGGGCGGGTGCTTTAGGCTCGTGTCCTTCCGGACTGCCATTAATCCGTACCTCGTTGCGGATCGGCTGCGATTCCTCCTGCTGGCCGAGGCGAGAATCATATCGTGACGCGCCACTGTCCGGTGGCCCCGAAGGTGTAGACGCCGCTGACCCGGCGGCAGGCCTGGTGACTGAAGCGGCATGCGCAGGCGGGCCCGATCGGGCGGCATTCTCGGGGATCGGCTCGTCGTGTTCGCTCGCGCTGTGGCCATGCAGGTCATCCATGGCGTAGCCGAAGACGCGAGCGTTCGGATGGACAGGCCGTCGAGAGCCGCGTGCGCCGACACGATCGGCGCGTCGCCTCGACTGGATGCAGGGCAGGCGTAGACATGACCGCTCCCTCGCAGGATGTGAACCGGCGGGGACTCACAGACGACATCCTGTCGAATCCGCCTTGCGCTCAAGGCTGATGTCGCTGCGGTAGCGGCTGGGTTCCGGAACGTGCCTCCGGCGGGTCGGCGGTGGTGAGGCCGCCGGACAGGAGCCGCCGCTGTCGGCTGTCCAGGGCGAGCGAAGTGTTCAGAGGCCTCGTCGGCGTCTCCGGTCAGAACCGGCCGTCGAGCGGGACGTCTCGCCCCGATACGGGGAATACATCGATTGGGATGTTGTGTCAGTCGGCCCACTGCTCCGGGCTGAAGAGCCGGAACGGCCTCGTCCGATGTGCTGCGCTCCGCGCCGACTATGCCCACCTGGTGGACGGACAGGTCGACATTCCCGGCTCTCTTCCGGAGGCCATGCGGAGCGCCACGTCACTAGTATCGCGGAAGCCGACATTCACCACGACATAATTGCGGGGCAGCAGTGTCAGACTGGGCTGATGAGATCAGCGATCTCATCGAGATCGCTGAAAGATTCGGACTGAGCCATGTTTCAGAGGACCTCGCTTACCTGCGTGAGGAATTGTCCCGCAGCGCATATCGCGTGGCTTTCCTCGGCCACTCCTCGGCTGGGAAGTCAAGCCTGATCAACAGTCTGCTCGGCTTTCCGCTGCTTCGGGTTCGCGCGGTGCCCACAAACGAGCGGGTCACGCTGATCCGGTCGGGGCAGCGGGACTCGGCCGGCAGTGTCGTGCCGGACGACAGCGGTCACGTGCCGTCGGTGGTCGAGCGCGTGATTCCGGTCGAATCACCGTGGCTGCGCACCCGGGGGCTGGAACTCGTGGACACACCGGGTCTGGACAGCGACGAGGTCGGCGTTGACCGGCCGCACACGGCTGAGACCACCGCGGCCGCCAGCGACGTGGCGGTGTTGGTCGTCCGGGCGGTCGGTGGATTCGATTTGCGGGAACGGGCATTGCTGTCGACGCTCGCCGCGATGCGGAGGCCGGACCCACCGCTGATCGTGATCACCATGCTCGACGGGGTCAATGACGACCTCGTGCTGCGCCGCGCGCGCGGGATCGGTCGCGCGGCTGGCCCGGGCGTCGAGGTCTTCGAGGGTCCGGGCGTCGACCTGGCCGATAGCGGCTTCTCCTACCGGGTCGAGGCGCTGCGGTCCCGGCTGTCCGTGCTCGCGGGTCACCGGCGGCGCCAGGGCCGACCGGTCGGTGACGTGCTGTTGCAGACCTGCAGCGACCTGGACCAGGTCGCCGAGGAAGGACTGCGTGCCGCCACTCTGGAGACCCCGCAGCGAACAGTGATCCTGGAACGCATTCGGGCCCAGCGAGGTGCGAGCCGGGCCTTATGGGCAATGCTCAAGACGGAGCTTGAGCCGCGGGCCAGCCAGCTTGTCGACCGAATCACCGAGGACACGCATCGGCTCGGTGGGACACTTGCCGAAAAGTACGCCCAAGAGCTCGCTGGCAGCCCTTCCCCGGCCGCCAGATGGACCGAGATCTCCGCGCAGATCAACGAGCAGTTCGCGGCGCATGACACGGCGATGGGTCGGCTGCTGCACGAGGCATTCGCCGAGACCGCGCAATGGGTTGACAGACGGCTGGCCGGCCGCGCATTGAGCGACGACGACACGCTGGACGAGTTGGCCGAGACACCACTTTGCGACGGGCCGCTCGGCGAGGCGCCGGCACCGTCACGGCCGGGCGGTGCCTTGTCCGCCGCGACCATCGAGCTCATTGCGGAAGCGGTCGCGGAGTCCGTGCGGACCGTTGCATCGGCGGGGCTCGCGCTGGCCGCGCCGCCGGTGATCCCGGCGGCCAACGCTCTGGGCGGCCTGCTCAGCCGCGGTGCGACACAGTTCCTGCAAAAGCGTGTCCAGCAGTCCGAGTTGCGCGCCGCGGAGGGCGCGCTCAACCGGTTCGTGGACGACTGGACGACCGCGATCACCGGTGGCGCGGCCAGCCAGACCGCACAGCTGTTCACCCGCCTGGTCGAGGCTGGCGAGCAGCGGCATGACACCTGGTGGCGGACGCGCGAGCAGGCCTGGGACGACAGCGTGCCGATCGACCGATGGACCGCACTGCGCTCGGACGCCGCACGTGCGAAGCGTCAGATCACGGAGAGGCTACGAGAGATTGATGAATGATCGCAGAATCATTCCGGAGCGCTGGCAGACGTGGCGCAGTGAACTGCTTGAGATCTTCGAGCGGGTCAAGACCATCGCTGACGGCGTAGAACGCGGCATTGACCACGAGCACCTGCCGAGCACGCAGTCGCGGATACTCGAAGCGGCTCGCAATAGCATTCACCGCGAGGCGTTCCGGGTGATGGTCTTTGGCGACTTCAGCAGCGGCAAGAGCACGCTGATCAACGCGCTACTTGGCGAAGACATTCTTCCGCGCAGCGCAAACCCAACGACCGCGTTCACCACCGTGGTCTCCCGCGCGGATGAGCGCTCCGCGCGGCTCAGCCGGGACATCGAGAACAGCCCGGAGATGGTCGATGTCGTCTCCATTGAGGAGTTTCAGCGCCAGGTCGAGCTTCGCTTGGACGAAGAGGGTCAGACCATGCGGAGCCCATACGTGCACGGCGCGGTCTACGGCCCGTTCCCGATCCTGAGCGCGGGGGTGGAACTGATCGACAGCGCTGGTGTGAACGAGGACCCGGAACGCGAGCGGGTGACGATGAATTACCTGCCGCTGGTCGATGCGGTCATCTACGTGACCCTGGCGAAGGCTGCGTTCAAGCAGCAGGACCAGAACTACTATCTCGACCTGTTGCGCAAGCATGGGCACGACGACATCTTTTTCGTGGTCAACCAGGTCGACGAGATCGAAGACCGGGATCGCGCGGACGTAGAGAGCCGGTGCCGCGCCATCGCGCGGAAGATGAATCGCCGGTCCGACCCCAGGATCTACTTCACCAGTGCGAAACAGGCGCTGTTAGCCCGGACCGACCCCGCGAAGGCGGATCTGGAAGCGGGCTCCAACGTACCGGCGCTGGAGGATGCTCTGCGGGCGTTCTTCCGCGAAGGCCGCGATCGGCTGAAGCTACAAAGGCCAGCCGAGGTTGTCCGCCAAGAGATCTTCAGGCTGAGAGAGAAGGTCCGCAGGCAGCGAGAGGTGCTGGATCGCAACGCGAAGGACCTGCGCACTATCCTCGACAGCAAGGGCGAGGTACGGCACAACATTGAGCACACACTCCGGCTGATAGAACTCACCCTGAAAAACTGGACCGATCAGTCGACCGCCCTGCTTCGTCAGCAGACCGAGACCTTCCTTCGCAAAAAGTCAGAGGAGGTCGACGCGTGGGCCGCCCGTGGTCGGACCGACGTGCACATCAGCCGGATCCTTCCCGCTGGCCGGCGGACGGCCGCGGTCAAGCTCAATGAGCGTCTGGCCACCGAACTGGATCGGCAGATGCGTGCCTTCACCCTGGACCAGCTGAACGCGTTCATCGCCGAGCGCCAGGACCATTTGCAGGGTGAGTTGCTGCCGGTGCTGCGCGACTACGCGATCCAGATGGAGCAACTGGAAGAAGGGCTCTTCAGCACACCGCGCACCATCGACGATGCCACGCTGCGCCGGTGGCTGACGAACATGACCACATCCGCGGTGACGAGGGTCGAGGCGAGCCCGAAGACCGCGCAGAACGCCGGCCTCGGAATCCTGGTCGGCGGCACCGGCGCAGGAGCCGCACTGGGAGTGTTCGCTGCGGTTGGGGTGGCCAGCACCACGGCGGTGGCGGCCGTCGCCGCCCCCCTGGTGCTGTCCGTGGTCGCGATTCCGGTGGTAATCCGTCACTTCACGAACCGGCGCGTCCAGCAGGACGCGGTCCGGGAGTTCCGGCAGGAGCTGACCAACAATGCCGGCCTGATAGCCGAGGAGTATGCCGGCAAGCTCCACAGCGAGCTGAGGCGCTCCACCGACTCGCTCTATCGCGAACTGGAGGCTCGTTTTCGGGAGCCGATCACCGCAGTGGAAAACGCCATTGCGGCCGCAAAGCAGGATGCCACGAAGGTCGAGGATATGCGGTCTCAGCTGCACAGGTGGGAGGCCTCGCTCGCCGCGATCGAGGAGACGGCCGGCAAGCTGGCCGCCCGCATGCTGGCCAACGCCTAGTACCAACACCGTTCAGTCAGCGGGGCCGGGCCGAGTCGTTGCCAGGCTTGACGCAACGCGCTTGGGCCTGCCCCGTTTTGACGGACATCCAAGATCAGGGGACCTGGGGTCTCCGGGAGGATGTCCAGCATCATGGAGAGCGTGGGGAAGAAGCGATCGAGGCCGCGGCGGGCGTTCACGCCGGAGTTCAAGGCTGAGATCGTGGAGTTGTGTCAGCGTGGTGACCGCACGGTCGGGCAGGTTGCGAGGGATTTCGACCTGACCGAGACGGCGGTGCGGGCGTGGGTCAAACAGGCCGAGCTCGACGCCGGCGCCCGCGCGGACGGGCTGACCAGTGATGAGCGGTCCGAGCTGGCCCGGCTGCGGGCGGAGAACCGCCGGTTGCAGCAGGACGTCGACATTCTTAAGCGGGCCACGGCTTTCTTCGCGAGGGAGACCCGGTGAACGTGTATCCGTTCATCGCGGCGGAGCAGGCCGGTAAGCACAACGTCAAGCGTGCGTGCGAGCTGTTGAAGGTCTCCCGGTCCGCCTACTACCAGCACGCCCGCGGCGAGCAGTCCACCCGGGACCGGGTCGACGAACGGTTGACCGCGCAGATCCGCGTCGTGCACGCCGCATCGAATGGCACCTACGGGGCGCCGCGTATCCACGCTGAACTGGCCGCGGCCGGGCTGCGGCACGGCCGTAAACGCATCGCCCGGCGGATGCGCGCCGCCGGTGTGCGCGGCAAGAGTCCACGCCGCTGGAAGACCACCACCGTCCCGGACCCGCACGCCGGCGACCGGCCGGACCTGGTCGACCGCGACTTCACCGTCAACGCCGGCGCGGTCGATACCCGCTGGTGCGGCGACATCACCTACATCAACACCTGGGAAGGCTGGCTCTACCTGGCCACCGTCATCGACCTGGCCTCACGTCGCGTCGTCGGCTGGGCGGTCGCCGACCATCTCAGAACCGACCTCGTCAACGCCGCCCTATCCGACGCCCTTGCCCGGCGCCGGCCCGCCGACGGTCTCGTCTTCCATTCCGATCGCGGTTGTCAATACACCAGCGCCCAGCACGCCCGCCTCGCGAAGCGGCACGGCGTGCGGCTGAGCGTGGGCCGGCGCGGGCAGTGCTGGGACAACGCGGTCGCCGAATCGTTCTTCTCCACGATCAAGACCGAACTCATCCACCGCCAGGCATGGCCCACCCGCAAAGCCGCTCAACAGGCCATATTCGAGTACATCGAGGGCTGGTACAACACCCGGCGCCGGCACTCCAGCCTCGGCTACCTGAGCCCGGCCACCTACGAGGGCGGCACCGTCATCAGCCTGCTGCCAGCCCTCAAGGTAGCTTGAAGATCAACTCATCAACCCTGTCCGTCAAAACGGGTCAAGCCCAGCTGCAGTGAGTTCCCCCCGGTTTGGCGGAGCTTCTCAAGCATGATCGACTGATCATGGGGAGGAAGTTCTGTGGCCGCACCGAAGAAGTACCCCGATGAGCTGAGGGCGCGTGCTGTGCGTTTGTATCGCGAGTCGGAGCCGAAGCCGACGATCCGGCGGCTGGCCGAGCAACTGAACGTGCATCACGAGGCTTTGCGGAACTGGATCCGGCAGGCCGCGGGCGAACGTCATGACCGGCCGACCACGGAGATGGCGGAGGAGAGCCGCCGGCTGCGGGAAGAGGTCGCTGAGCTGCGCCGGGTGAATGAGATCCTGCGTGCCGCGTCCAGTTATTTCGCATCGGAGCTCGGCCCGGCCCGGCGACGGTCATGAGGTTCATCGACGAACACCGTGACTGCTTCGCGGTCGCGCTCCTGCTACGGGTTCTCAACATCGCCGAGTCGACCTACTACCAGTGGGTCAGGCAGGCCAAACAGCCCTGTGACCGGGACCTGGTCGACCTCGGGCTGCTCTCCAACATCTATGAGATCTGGGAAGCGTCCGGCTTCACCTACGGCGCCGACCGCATTCATCGGCAGCTGCGTCGTGACGGCATCCGGGTCGGCCGCAAGCGTGTCGAGCGACTGATGGCCGGCCAGGGCTGGCACGGGGCGTTCCTGCGCCGCGGCTGGCGCGGCGGCTCAACGAAGCAGAATCCCGCGCACACGCCGGCGCCGGATCTGGTCAACCGCCAGTTCACCGCGACCGGCCCGAACCGTCTGTGGGTCGCTGATGCCACCCGGATCCCGTGCGGCGAGGGCGTGTTCTGGCTGGCCGCCGTCCGCGACGTGTTCTCCCGCCGCATCGTCGGGTGGAAGACCTCCGACCGGTGCGATACCGATCTGATCCTGGCCGCCCTCGAGTACGGCATCTGGTCGCGTGACGTCCGCGACGGCCAGCTCATACATCACAGCGACAGAGGATCGAACTACACGAGTTTCCGCTTCTCACAGCGCTTGCAGGACAACGGAATCCGGCCGTCGATGGGGTCGGTCGGTGACTCGTTCGACAACGCGCTGATGGAGAACTTCTGGTCGACGCTGAAGATCGAACTGGTCTACCGAACGTCGTGGCGGACCCGCGATGAGGCCGAGAACGCGATCTTCGAGTATATCGACACCTGGTACAACACCCGCCGCATCCAGAAGGAACTCGGCTACCTCAGCCCGGACGAATACGAGTCCGCCTGGCACGCCCACACCGAGCCAGATAACCTCACCCCTGCCCCGACCGGAAGCAGGTAACCACCGCTCCGTCGAAACGGGGGGAACTCACATGTTCCGGAACCGTTCCACGGGAAGCAGGTCCGCGCGGTGTCTCGCTGCTGCGGAGATCGTCCAGGTGTCCTCGTCCCACGGCTGGGCCTGTATCACCAAACCCCGCCCCACATATGTCTCGGCATTGTCGTCGTGGATCTCCCGGCCGGCCAGTGGCACCCGTTTCAGACCAGCGACCGCCCGCTCTTTGTCCTCACGCCAGACCCGGCCGTGCATCCGGTATTCACTGGTCAGCAGCGCCTCGAACAGCAGCGTGGCAAGCAGGAAACAGCTCAGTGGCAAAGCGCTGAGCAAGGGCTCCTCGTCGTCCCAGTGGATCCAGACCGGCGGGTCGTCGCCTTCAGGCAGGGTCAGCAGCCGGAAGCAGCCCTGATTCTCATAACCGAAAACCAGCCGTCCGGCGTGATCCTGCTTGAGTTCATGTGGCGGGAACAGGCCATCCTGTCGGAAGACGTCGCGCCCTGCGATCACCTCATACGCGACGGCCAGCGGAGTCGGCATCACAGCGCTGGACAGCGGGCCGAGTGGCGGGGCGAGGTCTGCATACCATTCCGTCACGAAGCCGCGCAGCGCGCTGACCGGGTCATGCGGCAGGTGCCGCAGCCATTCTGCACCCGGACACGGCTGATCGACCGGAGCAGCACGCACCCGGTCCAGCACGCGAAACGAGATCGGCGTCTCCAGCTGATACGTCATGC
This sequence comes from Catenuloplanes indicus, assembly GCF_030813715.1. Classification (NCBI taxonomy): domain Bacteria; kingdom Bacillati; phylum Actinomycetota; class Actinomycetes; order Micromonosporales; family Micromonosporaceae; genus Catenuloplanes; species Catenuloplanes indicus. Next base: position 1,922,407 of record NZ_JAUSUZ010000001.1, on the reverse strand, counting down.
GATACAGCGTCGTGCCCAGGTAGGCGGCGCCACGTTGAACGAGTCGGCCGAGTGGCAGGTAACCACCGGCGACGCGGACGTACCCGGCCACGGGTCGACTAAGTCGGCGGGAAGAACACTGTGGCCAGAGAACAGCATGGATCTCGGGTGGAAACGGGGCGTACACCTCGACCTCGGTAGCGTCGCGGATGCCGGTGCGGCCGGGGCGGTCGCCCGGCTCGAAGAGGATGTGCAGTGCGTCTTCCTCCAGCACGTAAGTGACATGGGGAGTCCTGAAGACACGACCACCAGGGCCGAGCGGCAGCGCGTGGACCACGGCTACCCACGAAGGTAAGGACGGGGCGGGTACGGGCGTCAACTGACCTCCACACGTTCTCCGGGATGCACGGATGTTCGCATGGGGGTACGACAAAGACCCACCGCAACGTACTCATCTGCCGCAGACAAGGTATGCGCTGCCTCAGGCAGCCGTCACCCTACGTGCACGGTTATGCCCAGCCGACGACACGTGAGCAAGTCTCGCTGGGGGTGTGTCAGCGCTCACGTAATTCCCCCAAGGGCCCGTGATCCGCTCACGTAATTCCCCTGGTGCGCGCTCGTCATGGACTACCGGGCCGCTCGTGATGTTCGTGAAGGGGACGGCGAGCGTTCCGCCGTAGTTGCCAAGATCATCGCTCTGTCGCGTAGATCATCTTCACGTCGGCATGCCCTTTGGGGAGCGGATGGCGAGGAGGACGTTCCACGTGATCGATATAACCGAGATCCTGGCGCACTGGTACGCGGGCCGGTCTCAGTACGACGTCGCGGGCTCGTTGGGGGTGGACCGCAAGACGATCCGGCGGTATGTCGAGGCGGCGGTCGCGGCGGGGTTCGTGCCGGGTGGGACGCCGCCGATGAGTCAGGAGGACTGGGCGCCGCTGGTCAGGCAGTGGTTTCCGCATCTGACCGATACCCGGCTTCGGCAGGTGACCTGGCCGGAGTTCGCGAAGCATCACGACTACATCGTCGAGATGCTGCGGGCCGGGGTGACCAAGGCGACGATCCATCAGCGGTTGCGTGACGAGCACGGGGTTGCCGGGTCGCTGGCCTCGTTCAAGCGGTATGTCACGGCGAACCTGGCTGAGGACGCGGCGCGGGACAAGGTGACGGTGCTGCGTGCCGACCCGGAGCCGGGGCTGGAAGGGCAGATCGACTACGGCCTGCTGGGCTCGTGGATGGATCCGCGGACCGGCCGTTCGCAGCGGGTCTGGGCGTTCGTGATGGTGTTGTCGCACTCGCGGCACATGTTCGTGCGGCCGGTGATCAGTATGGATCAGGCGTCGTGGACGGCCAGTCATGTCGAGGCGTTCGCGTTCTTCGGCGGTAGTCCGGCTCGGCTGATCCCGGACAACCTGAAGACCGGGGTGGACAAGCCCGACCTCTACGACCCGAAACTCAACCGGGCCTATGCCGAGCTCGCCGCGCACTACGGCGTGCTGGTCGACCCGGCGCGGGCCCGAAAGCCCAAGGACAAGCCGCGCGTCGAGCGGCAGATGCCTTATATCCGGGACTCGTGGTGGAAGGGCCGGGAGTTCACCTCGCTGGTCGAGATGCAGGCTTCCGCGTTGCACTGGTGCCGGGAGGTCGCCGGGCAACGCAAGCACCGCGGCCTGGACGGACGCACCCCGATCCAGGTGTTCGACCAGGCCGAGGCGGGCACGCTGACCCCGCTGCCGGTCGCGGCGTTCACCTTGGCGGAGTGGTCGCGGGCCAAGGTCGGCTCGGACGTTCACGTCAAGTGCGGCAAGGCGCTCTACTCGGTGCCCTGGCGGTTGATCGGGCAGCTGGTCGACATCCGCGCCACCGCGACAATGGTGCAGGTCTTCCACCACGGTGAGCTGGTCAAGACGCACGTCCGCACGGACAGGGGCCGGGCCACGGACGTCGCGGACTATCCGCCGGAGAAGATCGCGTTCCACACGCGCACGCCGCAGTGGTGCCGGGACCGGGCCGAGCAGACCGGGCCCGCGACCGCCGCCGTTGTCGCCGAGCTGCTGGACGGGCCGGCGCTGCATCGGCTGCGCTCGGCGCAGGCGATCCTCAACCTGGCCGGCAAGTACTCCGACGACCGCCTGGAAGCAGCCTGCCGCAAGGCCGCCACGGCCGACGATCCGTCCTACCGCACCATCCGCAACATCCTGGCTGCCGGGCTCGAGGACATCGAAGCCGACCGCCCCACCGGCGACGGCGGCGCGCCCGCGTTCCTGCACGGCCCCGCCGGCCTGTTCGCCGACATCATCCCGTTCCCCGTCCCGACCCCGGCCGCCGCGACGAGCGCGGACACGACGAGCGGGCCGAAGCCCGCTCGTCAGGCCGACGCGCCACACGACGCCGCGTCATGACCCCCACCCTGCTCACCCCAGCCGAAGCGACGAAGGCCGAGACGACACGATGACGATCCTGCGCCCCGCCCTGGCCGACAGCCTCCGGGCCCTGAAACTGTCCGGGATGCTCGAGACCCTCGACGCCCGCCTCGCCCAAGCCCAAGGCGGCGACCTCGGCTATCTGGAGTTCTTGCAGATCCTCTGCGACGACGAGATCACCCGCCGCGAACAAGTCGCCATGAGCCGCCGGCTGCGCCGCGCCCGCTTCGACACCGAAACCACCCTCGAAGGCTTCGATTTCTCCGCGAACTCGAAACTGCCCGCCGCGCAGATCCGTGACCTCGCTGCGCTGCGCTGGCTGCAAGCGGGAGAATCGATCATCCTCTACGGCGCCGTCGGCGTCGGGAAAACTCACGTCGCGCAGGCCATGGGACACCTGGCCATCCGCGCCGGCGCCGAGGTTCGTTTCCACAAGACCAGCCGCATCCTGGCCGATCTGGCCGGCGGCCACGCCGACCGCACCTTCGACAAACGCCTGGCCGCCCACGTCAAAGCCGACCTGCTCATCCTCGACGACTTCGCGATGCGCGAGTTCACCCCCGGCCAAGCCGACGACCTCTACGAACTGATCTCCCAGCGCATCGCCGAAGGCCGCTCCAACGCGATCACCGCGAACCGGGCGCCCCAGGACTGGTATCCGCTGTTCCCGAACCCCGTCGTCGCCGAGTCACTGCTGGACCGGTTGATCAACAACAGCCACCAGGTCTTCATGAACGGCCCGTCCTACCGGCCGAACAAACGACCTAATGCCCCAGCCCCAGCCCCAGGCAAATGATCCCCCACGGCCTTGTTGCCGCGCCGAGCGCCCTGCCCGCACCATGACCGGTCCGGCACCACGAAACCTCCCGTCCTGGCCCGAACGCGAGGCACTCAACGCCGGGTTGTTCGCCGACAACACCGAGACCGGCTTCTTCGACGACCTCGGCCGCCCCGTGCCCTGGCCGGACGACATCGAGAACTGGACGCTCGACGCCTGCCAGCACGACCACGACTCCGCTCAGCCGCCCTTCTAACGCAGGGCTCAGACCGGACGACGAGACGCGGAACCCTGACTCAAGGACCGTCGCATGGACGCAGCCCGCGCTCTCTCGCACATCTGCCGAGCTTCCGCCACCGCCCGGGCCGCACGCTCACACAGATATCGGCTGTTCGCGGCAACCTCCGCCAGTGGGCCTGCCCCGTTTTGACGGACATCCAAGATCAGGGGACCTGGGGTCTCCGGGAGGATGTCCAGCATCATGGAGAGCGTGGGGAAGAAGCGATCGAGGCCGCGGCGGGCGTTCACGCCGGAGTTCAAGGCTGAGATCGTGGAGTTGTGTCAGCGTGGTGACCGCACGGTCGGGCAGGTTGCGAGGGATTTCGACCTGACCGAGACGGCGGTGCGGGCGTGGGTCAAACAGGCCGAGCTCGACGCCGGCGCCCGCGCGGACGGGCTGACCAGTGATGAGCGGTCCGAGCTGGCCCGGCTGCGGGCGGAGAACCGCCGGTTGCAGCAGGACGTCGACATTCTTAAGCGGGCCACGGCTTTCTTCGCGAGGGAGACCCGGTGAACGTGTATCCGTTCATCGCGGCGGAGCAGGCCGGTAAGCACAACGTCAAGCGTGCGTGCGAGCTGTTGAAGGTCTCCCGGTCCGCCTACTACCAGCACGCCCGCGGCGAGCAGTCCACCCGGGACCGGGTCGACGAACGGTTGACCGCGCAGATCCGCGTCGTGCACGCCGCATCGAATGGCACCTACGGGGCGCCGCGTATCCACGCTGAACTGGCCGCGGCCGGGCTGCGGCACGGCCGTAAACGCATCGCCCGGCGGATGCGCGCCGCCGGTGTGCGCGGCAAGAGTCCACGCCGCTGGAAGACCACCACCGTCCCGGACCCGCACGCCGGCGACCGGCCGGACCTGGTCGACCGCGACTTCACCGTCAACGCCGGCGCGGTCGATACCCGCTGGTGCGGCGACATCACCTACATCAACACCTGGGAAGGCTGGCTCTACCTGGCCACCGTCATCGACCTGGCCTCACGTCGCGTCGTCGGCTGGGCGGTCGCCGACCATCTCAGAACCGACCTCGTCAACGCCGCCCTATCCGACGCCCTTGCCCGGCGCCGGCCCGCCGACGGTCTCGTCTTCCATTCCGATCGCGGTTGTCAATACACCAGCGCCCAGCACGCCCGCCTCGCGAAGCGGCACGGCGTGCGGCTGAGCGTGGGCCGGCGCGGGCAGTGCTGGGACAACGCGGTCGCCGAATCGTTCTTCTCCACGATCAAGACCGAACTCATCCACCGCCAGGCATGGCCCACCCGCAAAGCCGCTCAACAGGCCATATTCGAGTACATCGAGGGCTGGTACAACACCCGGCGCCGGCACTCCAGCCTCGGCTACCTGAGCCCGGCCACCTACGAGGGCGGCACCGTCATCAGCCTGCTGCCAGCCCTCAAGGTAGCTTGAAGATCAACTCATCAACCCTGTCCGTCAAAACGGGTCAAGCCCACAGCGTCTCTGCGCTCAACCAACTCGACCGCGACTGATCCTCATCCACCCCGTCCGCTTACCCCGAAAATGGCCCGGCAAACCGCGACCGACCGGCGCCTCCACCGGTCCCATTACTTGAGCCGGAATGGAGCCTCCCGTGCCCAGCGGCCTCGGGAGATCTCACCGCGGCGCTCAGTCCTGGCTCGAGGTTTCCGAGTTTCAGGCGATTGGCTACGACGGTGCGAGATACAACCGTCGTAGCCAGGCGATCACAGCGCCGGTTGGCGCCCAACGCCTGCCCGGGGCCAGAACCCAGCTGACATCGTCGCAATCACCGCGCGGAGCTGTGCCCGTTCGCGTTACGGACCCACACACCCCGGCGCGCTTCCGACACAGCAACAGTTCGGGCCCCCGGCCGTGGGTAGATGTTCAGATGTTTGGCGTAGGGGTCAGCACATCGGTGATTGCCGGGTCGGTGCAACCGGCAGGGTATAGCGTCCACAACGCCGCGGTGATCCTCTGCCGTTCGCCGTTTGCCGGCCGGGGACTGATCGCGTTCACCCGGAGTGCCAGAGTTAACACGAAGGTAGGCTGCCATGCCCTCCGACCTGCATTCCGACGCTTTGGAGCCACCCGCGACGCACCGGTCGGCGCCGACGGCAGTGTTCTGCGACCGGGCGAAAGTGGGTGACCCGCAACACCTGCTGGCCGCCGCGGTCGAGGCCTATGTGGCGATCGATGCGGCAGGTCGGGTGGTCGGCTGGAACCCGGCGGCCGAGTCGACCTTCGGTTACTCGCGGGCCCAGGCGTGCGGGCGCACGCTGGACGAGCTGATCGTGTCGCAGCGGTACGCGACGGCCTTCCAGCAGACCCTGGCCAGGTTGGCCGCCGGCGGCCAACCTGTTGCCGGACGCCGGCTGCAACGAGTGGTCCGGCATGCCGACGGTCACGAGTTCCCCATCGAGGTGAGCCTGGCCGTCACCACCGGGCCCGCAGGGCCAATTCTTCACATCTTCGCCCGGGACATAACGATCGTTCAGCGAGCAGCCCGGTTCGGTGCGGTTGAGCAGGCAGTGGCCCGTGGTCTCGCCGAGGCCGGCTCCTCGAAAGCCGCCGCCGCCCGGGTCGTCGAAGCGCTCGGAGTGACGATGGGATGGCCGGTCGCGGAGCTGTGGCTCGCCGACGAGGCCCGACAGTTGCTGTACTGCGCGGCCCGGCACAGCGGCCCGAGACAAGTGCTCGGCCGTTTCGCCCTTGATGAGTTGGAACTCGGTGTCGCACTCCCCGGCCGCGTGCATCAGACCAACCGGCCATGGTGGATCCCCGACTTGGCCGCCGACACAGTCTCCCCACGGTCACGAGCTGCGGCACAGGCCGGCCTGCACGTAGCTGTCGGCGTGCCGATCGCCAGTGGGAGCCATCGGCTGGGCGCGTTGTGCGTCTACGGAGACCGGGCCGAAGACCCCGAGGACACACTGGTCAGCCTCCTCACCGGCCTGGCCGCGCAAATCGGCCAGTACTGGGAACGGCGCCGCGCCGAGGAACTCACCGTCGAACTCGCCCGCACTAAGGACGAATTCATCGCACTGGTAACGCATGAACTACGCAACCCGCTGTCGGTCATCACCGCTGCTCTGGGCGAGTTCGATGACCTGGACACCCTCAGCCCCGACGAACTCAAGACGACCCTCAACGTCATCGCCCGCAGCGCCGGACGACTCACCGTCATGTCGCAGGACCTACTCGACCTGGCCCGCCTCGAAGCAGGCCACATCAGCATCACCCCCACCGCCACCGACCTTCGCGAGGTCATCACCGCCTGCCACGAGGCCCTCGCCCGGCAAGCCGAACACAAAGGCCTCGCTATCACCGTCGATGTCCCTACCGCGCTGCCAATGCACGCCGACGCCGACCGGCTCCGACAAGTCGCCGATAACCTGCTCACCAACGCCATCAAGTACACCCCAAACGGCGGCACCATCACCATCACCGCCACCGCCGACGCGGTCCCCGACGCGAGCGGTCAGCAATGGATCACCTGGTCAGTAGCCGACACCGGCATCGGGATCCCACCCGACGAACGCCCCCGGCTGTTCCGCCGCTTCTACCGCGCATCCACCGCCCTCGAGCGGCGAATACCCGGCACCGGCCTCGGACTGATCATCACCCGCACCATCATCGACCGCCACCACGGCACCATCACCCTAGGCGAACACACAGGCCCGGGCACCACCTTCACCATTCACCTACCCACCAAATCACCAACCGAATGAGGCTGAACGACGCGCCCAAAGCCAGTCTGCCGAACGACGCACGGAGACGGGCTTCTTCAACGGCCTTGGCCGCCCTCACCCTGGCCGCCGCATCCTGGGTGGGCCGAAACCGAGACTCCCCTGACCACGCGCACGCCCCCAGCATGCTGCCACCGACAAGTGACATGACCAGTCCCATTAGGTGAGCGCAAGCCAGAGGAATTAGCTGAGCGTCAACAGAGGCGGGCGAGGACGGGCTGCGCGACGGCGTGCAGATCATCCAGGAGCAGTGCCAGGAGTGGCCGTACCGAGTGCCGGAACAACAGGTGATCGCTTCACCCGGATCTGAGCGCGCGACGTATCGGCTGCAGTTCGCCTTCAGCGGCCGATGCCTCGGCATAGCCGGCGAACGCGCTGTGCAGACCGCCTGCGATGACGCGCCTGATTGGATGCTGCGCACGGCGGGCGCGGCCGCCGCTGCGCTGCCGCTGCCCTCCGATCCAGATGATCAGCAGTGGCGGACCTTCCGGATCGAGACCACCGACGAGCCCGCGCGGTGCGTCATCGCCGCGGACCACAACCGCAAAGATCTGGTGGACGTCGTCCCGTGCGCCCCGGACGAGCACGACAGCAGATGGCCGGCCCAGGTATGGTGCATCCCCGACAACGCTCGCCTGCCGGCCGCCCTCGGCGCATGAGCACGCACCCGGCGCCTACGACGCCGCTGATCTGTGATGCGCCGCTATCCGCAGTCGGGACCGTCCACCCGATCGAGGGTCCGGTCTCGCACCCAAGGAGCACTTCCTATGTGCATGAGCATCGGCCCCAGTCTGCGTCACCTGGCCGGTACCGTCCAATTCCTCACCAGCCATGAGAGCGGATGGTTCGTGGACCGGATTCCTCACTTGGCAGACCGCCGAGGTCGATCTGGGCCATGAACCGGTCGTAGCCGCCGAGCAGTTCTCGCTGACGTATGAGCTTGTCAATGATCTCCTGTGGGCTGCCTCTGGCAAAAGAAATGATGGCAGCAGGGTTCACCGTGGTTAATCGCATGAGGCATGCTGACCACGCTTACTGTTGGCTGGCGCTTGCTCCGGTGGCCGGGATGGGTGCCGCCGATGGCACGTAGCGCTACGGCAAGTAGTCGCCGGCGATTTGCTCCAGGACCGGAACCGCGTCGGCCAGCGTCTCCTGGCATGCGTCGAGGAGCTCGTGTACCTCGGACTCGCTACTGTCGTTCCTATGGTCCTCGATCGCGGCGAACAGCTTCGCGAGGTCCCTCAGCCCTACATTGAGCGCCGAGCCCTTGAGGCCGTGGGCGACGTCGCGTACCGCGGCGGTATCACCGCTGGCCAGTGCCGCTTCCACCTTGTCCATTCCCGCACGTGTCTTGGCGGGGAACGTTGTCAGGAGGCGAGCCATCAGTGCGCGTTCTTCGGCCGGTGGGTTGGGTCCGGTGATGTCGCGGAGGCGTTCGCGAATGCCGGCGTCCGTACTGGTATGAGCGTGCTGTGGGTCGTCGGCGCTGTTGCGCACGTCCGTGTCCGGTGGCGGGGGCGCATCCCGGAGCAGGGGAGCGAGCGCGGCGCTGAGTTCCGCCGCGCGGACGGGTTTGGCGAGATAGCCGTCCATGCCGGCGGCAAGGCATTGGGCGCGGTCTTCGGCGAGCGCGTTGGCGGTCATGGCGATGATGTGCGGTTGCCGGTCGGCGGGTAGTTCGGCCCGGATGATGCGGGTGGCGGCGAGGCCGTCGAGGACGGGCATGCGCATGTCCATGAGGACGACGTCGTAGGGGGCCCGGTGTACGGCGTGCACCGCTTCGGCGCCGTCGGCGACGGTGTCCACGCGGTGCCCGAGTTTGGCGAGCATGAGCTTGGCGACTCGTTGGTTGACCTGGTTGTCCTCGGCCAAGAGGATTCTCAGCGGCGATCGGGGGTTCGTGCTCGGCTCGTCGGTGGTGTCGGCCGGTACGTCCGTGGCCGGGCTGAGGAGGCGCATCAGCGTGGTGTGCAGCGTCGAGGAACGAGTGGGTTTCGTCAGGACGGCGTTGAAGCGTTGGCGTTCGTCCGAGCTGGGCTGGATGTTGACGCTGGTGAGCAGCACGAGCGGCAGGTCCTCCGCCGGATGACGTTCACGGAGGATCGCGGCCAGGTCCACGCCGTTGATGCCGGGAAGGGTGTGATCGATGAGCACGACGCGCAGGTCGTCTCTGCTGTCGATTGCGTCGAACGCGGCAGACGGGGTCGCGACAGCTGTGCATCGGAGTCCCCACGCAGTCAGCTGGGCGTCCAGTGCCTCGCGTGCGCTGGCGTTGTCCTCGACGATGAGCACCTCCTGCCCGTACAACGGACCGTTGGTTTGCGCGGTGTCAGTTGTTTCCGGGTGGGGGCGCACCAGGACGGTGAGGGAGAAGGTCGAGCCGGCGGCTTCGGTGCTGGTGACCGTGAGCGTGCCGCCCATCGCGTGGGCGAGGCGGCGGCTGATGGCCAGGCCGAGACCGGTGCCGCCATATTCCCTGGTGGTCGAGGTGTCGGCCTGGGTGAAAGGCCGGAACAGCCGTTCCAGGCGGTCCGCGGGGATACCGATGCCGGTGTCGCGGACGTCGACGCGCAGATGGATCGCTTCGCCGGTGCCGGCGGGTTCGGCGGTGACCGATACGACGATCTCTCCGTCGCTGGTGAATTTCACCGCGTTGGAGAGCAGGTTAGCGACGATCTGACGCAGCCGGGTCACGTCGCCGCAGACGACGGTGGGACATGATCGGTCGATGTGGCTGACGAGTTCGAGACCCTTGGCGGCTGCCGGTACCGCGACGAGTGCGAGCGCGCCGTCGATGCAGTCAGGCAGGGAGAAGGCGGCGTCCTCCAGCTCGAGCTGACCGGCCTCGATCTTGGAGAAGTCCAGGATGTCGTTGATGATGACCAGCAGAGCCTCGCCGCTGTCGCGGACGGTGTCGACGAAGTCGCGTTGCTGGCGGGTCAGCTCGGTGTCCAGCAGCAGCCCGGTCATGCCGATCACGGCGTTCATGGGTGTGCGGATCTCATGGCTCATGGTGGCGAGGAAGGCCGCTGTGGCCGCCTCGGCGGCGACGGCGTCGTCGCGCGCTCTGACGACCGCTGCGGTCGAGGCGTTCACCGCGGCGGCCATCTCGGCGACCTCAGCCGGCCCACGGACCGGTGCCCGGCGGCTCAGGTCGCCCGCGGTGATCTGACGTGCCACGACGGTGACCTCCCGGATCGGCCGGGTGATCTTGCGGCTTGCCCACACCGCGCCGACGGCGGCGACCAGGGCGGCGACGGCCGTGCCGTAGCTGATGAAAAGTGTCGTCTGCCGGGCCTGCCGTCGGGTGGCGCTCTCGCCCGCGGTCAGCAGACGCTGCTCCTGCTGGCTCATTGCCGTCAACCGCGCCTCGATGCGTTCCATGACCTTCGCGCCTTGACCGGTGGCCACGATGCTCTGTGCTGCGGCGAAGCCCGACTCCTGCCGCAGGGCAATGGTACGGGCCAGTTCCACCCGCTTGTCGTCGATGGACTGACGTAGGGATCGCAGGGTATCCGCCTGCTGGGTACTGGTGGCATACAGTGACTGCAGGTCGCTCAAAGTGGCGTCGATCTTACCGATCGCCTCCTGATAAGGCCGCAGATAGTCGGGTTCGCCGGTGATGATGTATCCGCGTTGCCCGCGCTCGGCGTCCTGCAGCTCGTGCCGTAACTCGCTGAGCGTCGCGAGGATGTGATAGCTGTGGTCCATGCGCTCACGATCTGCGAGCAGGGTGGTGATGCGCGCGTAGGAGACGGTGGTGACCAGCAGCAGCGGCCCGATGGTCAGCAGACACCCGACGGTCAGCAGGCGACCTAACGTCCACCTCCAGGTCTCCGAGGTCGGCACGCCGCCTGCTGCAGTCAGGTTCTTCGATCCCACGCCAGGCACCTCGTCGCCTCTGTCACTGCCGTGCTCCTATCGGCGTTTCCGCGTCGCTGCTGAGGAGTTCTGCTCGTGATGTGATGCGGCTCAGCCGATCAGGTACACAACAGGCGGGATCACGGCCGGCGGACGCTCACGCCGGCACCGTCTCGCTGACGCCCTGGTGCGGTGACGCGTCGGCCGATGTCCGCCCGGCTGCCGAGTATGTCGGCATGCCAAGGACTAAATCGCGCAGCACCGCGCGTCTTCCTGTAGGCGCAAGCGCTCGAGCCGTCCGGCCACGGCGGCATCCACGCCCCGGCAGCTTCTGCGCTGGTCGAGTTGGCTGCATCCGCCGTGCGGCGCATTGGCCACGTCGTCCGCGAGCGGTGTTCGGTGTCCGGCTGGTCAGCGGGGAAGTCCTGGCAGGTGAACGATGTAGCACCCACCGGCGGTGCCGAGTTCATATCGCAGATCCCCTCCGTGAGCCTGTGCGAGCTGCCGGGCGATCGACATGCTCGGCCGGCGCGCTTCGGGCGCGACCGGCGGGCGTTTCTCCGGGCGGATCGCCTCGGCAGGCCGTTCATCCGCGGTTGTGGTGCCCTGGTGACACACCCGAATGTGGGTCTTGGCAGCGTCGCCGTACGCCGAGACCGTCACGGGCCCGCGTCCCTGACGCAGCGCATTGATCAACAGACTGACCAGCATCTGCTGGAGTCGTTGTGGATCGGCGAAGACGGTGAGGTCCTCCCCGACGACGAGAGAGATCTGGGCACTATCGACGAATTCCATCGCGGCCAGACACGCTGGGCGCAGCGGCATCGGCTGACGCGCGAGCCGCATCTGCCCGCTCTGGTCCAGCATGTCCACGTCCAGCAGATATTCGGACAGAGCTACCACCCGTTCCACCTGGCGGGAGGCGGCATCCAGAAAGCGTGTCCGCTCATCGCTCGCCAGCTGTTCGTCCCGGACGGTCTCCAGCACCAGCTGGATGCTGTTGAGCGGCGACCGCACGTCGTGCGCCAGCGCGGCGGCCACGTCCGCGCGCCGCCGCTCCAGCTGCTCCAGGCGTTGGTACGCCACCCGCTGCGCCCGTTGCTGCTCGGCGATCAGAACGGCGATCCCCCACCCCACCGGGATCAGCAGCACGACGCTGCTGATCACCTGGGCGGGCTGACCCGCTGCGACGAGCGGAACGACATAGGCGACCGCGGCGGGCACCACCAGCAGGCCTGCCGTCCAGCGGGGAAAACGCAGCCCTACCCAGCCGAAGAGCACCACGAAGAACGGCCCGGTCCCTGCCGCGATACCGCCGAAGGCCCATGTCGACAGCGCCAGGATCGCAAGTGCCGGCAGGCTCAGCAGCGCCGGAGCCAGCGAGTGCCAGCGCTGCCAGGGCAGTATCAGGGCGGCTGCCGCTACGACGACATCGGCGACGATGACGACCCACAGCATCGCCGCGTCGCCCGAGCCGGATGCGAGGCCGACGAAACCTAGCAGACCGGAGAACGCGAACAGCATGGCGGCCTGCCGGGCAGACGCACGGGGCCCGTCGGCTAGCACAGCTCGGCGCCACCGGCCCAAGAACTCCGGCACAGAGGTCACACTATGACAGATATGTGCGCCAAGTACGGTATGCGGGAAATGAGGCAAACGTGCGCGTGTATGGGATGAGGGACCCGGCTCCGGGACCGGCGCCTCTGACCACGCGTGCCCGCCGGACCCAACCGATACAGCTATTACCAGGCGAGGTTTCGCTCTCTCCGGCCGCCTGAGCGGCGCCGGCCTTCGGCCATCCAATCGATCGCGGAGTTACCCAGGTGAGCAAAGACGGCGGCCGGATCGACGCTCCCTCGGAGCTGCGAGGGCATCACCATCGATGATGGCATCGAGGGCAGGGTGCCTTCGTCACCCGTTCCGAGGCCGCCACCGGCCTCGTGACGGTCCTCGATCAGATCGCGCAGGGTGCCCTGCAACTCGTGGACGCTGACCGGCTTCACCAGGTAACCGTCGGCGCCGGCCCGGTAGCCGGCCTCGATGTCGTCCGGGCTCGAGTGCACCGAGATGATGAGGGCCGGAACGGTCCGCAGCCGGTGTTCAGCGCGGATCAGGCGGCACAGTTCTAACCCGTTGACGCCGCGAACCGCGAGTTCGGTGATGAGGAGGTCCGGACGCGTGCGGTCGAGTACGGCCGCCGCTTCGCGGCCGTCGGCAACGGCGACGGCCCGAAATTCCCACGAGTGCACCAGAAGGGCCAATAGCTCTCGGAAGTCGTCGTCACCTTCGGCGATCAGAATCAATGGACGATGGTCATCAAGCGTGGGGCTTTGCAGCATAGGTTCTCCTGGCTGCGCGTTGCGGATGGCTCGCTTCTGCGACTATCGATACGCCACGGTGCAGACCTGAAGCATCGTGGTAGCCATTCGGTTGTGAGCGACGGCCAAGGCAGGTGGCTCGTCCGCCGATCGGACCGCGACCTGCGGGCGTCACCGGGGGTTCACGAGGAGTCAAGTCCGGTATTTTGGCGATGCGGGATCTCCGCGAAACAGTGGGACGTGACCTATGGGCACGTATCGTGAGGGCGTGGACAGGTCAGCCTGGCCGCCGGGCAGCGTCATGCCCGGCGAAATGGAGTATGCGCAAATCGCAATCTATTTAAAACAATGCCTTGAGGCGCAGCTCACGATCATCGACCAGTTGCGGCGCGTGGGCTTGTCTGCGGCTTCTGCCGCCACCCTCATGGCCGGATGGGATCAGGCACACGCTGCCGTGCAGGAACTGGCCGGATATCGTGGCCGGGCTTCATTGCGAGCGGTTCGTCGGGACTGCTGATGGCGTCGTTCGCCGTTCTGCGCATCGTCAGCAGCGCGATGTCGTCACGTGGTTGTTCCATCCCCACAGCCGCCATCACCTTCCGGCAGACTTCTTCGGCATCGTCCGCCTCGATTGCCGCGGCGAGCCGGGCGAGGCCGGTGTCGATGATCTCATCCCGGCGCTCCACGAGGCCGTCCGTGTACGCCGCGAACACCGCGGCATCGGGGAACGGCACGGTGATCGTGCGGCGCTCAACGTCGGAGTCATTGAAGCCGAGCGGCGGATCGACGAGCACCGGCACGATTGCGGCGGGCTCGCCGGGTGCGGCCATGACCGGCGGCAGGTGACCGGCGGCCGACAGGGTGATGCTGCCGCGATCGGGGGGCAGCATCGCGTACAGCGCAGTGGCGAGACTGCCAGGCTCGAAATGTTGCATCTTCTGGTTGAGCAGTGCCAGGGCCTGCGCGGGGTCGTCGCAGACGAGGGCATAAGCGCGGAGGGCGCTGCGTAGGCGGCCCATGATCACTGCGGCGGTGAGCCCGTGACCGGACACGTCGCCGATGACCACACCGAGCCACCCGGACGGCAACACGAACACGTCGTACCAGTCGCCGCCGAGCCCGGCGTGATGACCGGGAACATACCGGGCGGCAAGCTGCACACCGGGTAGCTCCGGCATCCGGCTCGGCATCAGCCCGCGCTGCAATGCCAGCGCGGCAGTCTCGTCGATGCCGCGCGCCCGCGCTTTGATGATCTCACTAGCTCGTTCGGCGAGTAGCTGCAGCAGGTCGACGTCCGGCTCGGTGAATTCGCGTGATGTCAGCGTGCCGACGTGCAGCACGCCGAGGACTTCCTCGGCGGCGAAGATCGGGACGCCGAGCAGCGACCGCACCCCCTTCTTCAGCAGCAGGGGGTGGAGCACGTTGTCCGCGTTCACGCTCTCCAGGGCTACCGGCTGGCGTTCGCCGGCGACCCGGCCGGCGAAGCCGCGTCCGACCGAGATCCGGAAACCGTCGTCGACCTCCTCCTCGAGGCCTTTGGCGGCGATGGAGACCAGTTGACGTGCATGCGGGTCGACCAGCAGCAGCGCCGAGGTGTCCGCACGCAGTAGCTTCCGAGCTCGCTCCAGCAGCTGATCCAAGCGGGCGTCGGCGCCGAGGCGCGACAGCGAGACCTCCGGCGTCGGCTGAAGAGCCGAGCGGCCGTCGATGTTTGCTGTCTCGCGGGCAGTCACCTCCGTAGTTTAGTTGACTAACAGCACATGTCCCATCTGCGTCTGTCTCCCTGCCCGGAGGTCCATGACGGAGGTCCGGCTCCGGAGGAGGGGGTGTGACCAGTCCGTCCATTCGCCCGCCTTCTGCCGCGAGGGTTCGGCGCGCACCAGGTTCCGGGAGGCCGCCTCACTCTCGCCGTCTCCGCGGTGATGTGGCCCAAAGGAGCTGGCGTATTTCCTGAAGATATTTCTATGTGCGGCCGACCGCATTGTTCAGGACTATTACGTGAGGCAGGGGCCGCGACGACACAGAAGGCGCTATCGTCGGCCAGGAGCCACCACGGATCGGAATGCATCCGGCATGAGCCGCACCTGTCAGCCACCGTCTGGCATGACACGTCGGCTCATTGCTCGCCGGCTGGGCCAATCGTGTGCTCTCGGTTGCTGTAGCGGCCCGGATGGTGAGGAACGCGATGACGTCCGGTGAGGCGATGGTACGGTGGATGTCCGCGGCAATCATCGTAATGGCCTGCGTGTTGGCGTTGCTGGCCGTCGCGGTCGTCATCGTTCGTGTCGTGCGGCGGTGGCGCGTGCGGCAGAGAACCCGGATCGCCGCCGGGCCGCGTCGCCTCATGCTGGCCTTGATCGCCGATCCTGACCCGGATGGCGTCGAGGAGCTCGCTCGGTTGCCGGCAGTGTCGTGGCGAGCCGTCGAGCCGACCGCCACGGCGCTTCTCGGGAAGGTACGCGGTGACGCACACACCAGCCTGGTCACCGTGTTCCGCCGCCGCGGTCTGGCCGATCTTGCTCTAACGGAGCTGGGTGCGCGCAGCCACGTCCGTCGAGCGCGCGCTGCGGAGCTGCTGGGTAACCTGCGCGCCGCGGACGCGGTGCAAGGACTGTGCGGTCTGCTGGATGACCCGCACGCGGAGGTACGGCTGGTCGCGGTACGCGCTCTCGGCCGCATCGGCGACCCGGCCGCCGCCTGGCGGTTGCTGGCCAGCCTGGCGCGCGCGGAGCCGACGTCGGTGCAGATGGTCGCGCTCGCGCTGACGCAATGCGGAGCCGGCACGGAGGCGGCGCTGCGCGCGGCTCTGGACCACCGGGCACCGCTGGTGCGCATCACCGCCCTGGACGCACTCGGGCTCCTGCAGTCCGCAGCCCGGCTGACGATGCAGGCGATCGCCCGGTTGCTACTCGACGACGACGTCCTCGAGGTCCGGCTCGCCGCTGCGGGGTCTCTGGGGCGGCTCGGTAGCCGTGATGGTGTGCTGCCCCTGAGCACCGTTCTCGCAAACGATGAGCAGCCGGTCGCGCTGAGGGCGGCGTCGGCCCGGGCGCTCGGCGCGATCGGTGCGCCCGCCGCCGTACAGACCTTGACCGGAGCCCTGCCGGATAAGGCATACCGGGTCGCTCACGAGTGCGCCCACGCGCTGCGCCGGTGCGGGCCCGCCGGTTTCACCAGCCTGCAGGCAGTGGCCATCGACTCCCCGAACGATGTCGGGATGCATGCGCGCGAAGCCCTTGCCAGCGCGGCGATCGAACGCGGTGAGGCGAACCACTCGTTCTGACCGCCTTCGGCGCCCACCAGCGGCATGGTGATTCCCTGCGGTGGAGCTGAGGCCGGCTCAGCGAGGGAGGCTCAGCTTGACGGTGGTGCCGGCCGGGGTGCTGTCGTCGATCCAGATGCGGCCACCGTGACGTTCGACGATTCGGCGGCAGGTGGCCAGCCCGATGCCGCTGCCCTGATAGTCCTGGGCGTGCTCGCGGTGGAACATGGCGAACACGCGGTCGCGCGCCTCGGCCGGGATGCCGATGCCGTTGTCGATCACGCTGATGATCACCGTGTCGTTCTCCGTCTCGGCGGCGACGTGTACGTGTGGCTCGGTAGCGGGGGCGACGTACTTGACGGCGTTGTTCAGCAGGTTCGCCAGGACCTGGCGCAGCATCGTCGGCTGTGCGTGCACGACGGGCAGCGCGTCGTGGGTGATGCGCAGTGGCTGGGCAGCGGCGGCGTGCATGTCGGTGGCGAGTTCGGTGACGATCGCGTCGATGCTGGTCTCCTCGCGGTCGAGCGGTTCGTTGGCGGCGTGTGCGTAGGCGAGGAGATCGTTCAACATAGCGGTCATTCGGGTCGTGGCCCGGATGATGGCCGCGAGCGCGCGCTCCTCACGCGGGGTGCGCTGCTGGCTGAGGTCTTCGAGGATCTCCGTGTAGCCGGCGATGGCGGTCAGCGGTCCCTTGAGGTCGTGGGCGATCATGGCAGTGAATCGGTCCAGCTCGCTGTTCGCGGCGGCGAGGTCGGCGTTGGCCTTGGCCAGACTCAGCCGTGCCGCTTCGCGGTCGGTGACGTCGCGGAGGAAGGCGTGGAAGTGAGGTGCGCCCCGCCAGGTGAAGGAGCCGAGGCTCAGTTCCGCGAGCAGTTCGCTGCCGTCCCGGCGTACGGCGGGAACCTGCACGACGTCCGTCAGCCGTACCTCCCCGGTCGTGGCGCGACGCGACAGTCCGCGTGCGTGCGCGACGCCGAGGCGTGCGGGAATGATCAGATCTTCCAGGAAGCGTCCCACGGCCTCGGCGGACGGGATGTCGAACATCGCTTCGGCGGCCGGATTCCAGGCGGTGACACGCCCCTGGGAGTCGGCGATGACGAACGCGTCCGGCGCGGTCTCGACGACGGCACTGAGCAGACGTTCACGGTCGGCGATCTCTTGCCGCTGCTGCTGATCGGCGGTGATGTCGGTCATCGTCACGACGGCGCCGAGCCGGCAGCCGCCCGGGTGGGACATCACGCGACCGGAGCACAACACCCGCACCGGGGGGCGGCCGGTGGGTGCGATGACGATCTGCGCGCCATCGACCTTGCCGTCGTGCAGGGCCCGTAGCAGCGGGATGTCCTCGGTGGCCAGCGGAGTCGTGCCGTCGGCTGCATAGAGGTCGTAGCGCCGGGCGAGGTCGGCTGGGTCGACGCGGGGGTCGGCATCGAAGCCGTGCAGGTCACGGGCGGCACGATTGAACAGCGACAGCCGTCCTTGCGCATCGCAGGCGACGATCGCCACCTGCATGCTGTCGTGCACCGCGTCGATGAGTTCCTGGCGTTCCTGTGCCAGTTGCAGATACGCCTCGGCACGCTGTTGCTGCTCCTGCGCCTCGGTGGCGAGGACGGCCTGCCGGCGTACGTCCCGGTGCCGTTCGAACAGCGACACCACCACGCCTGCCAGCCCTTCCAGGGCCTGCATCTGGATGTCGTTCAACGCGCCGCTCGTGGTGTCGAAGACGCACAGGGTGCCGAGCGCGTGCCCGTCGGCGTTCACCAGCGGTACGGAGGCGTAGAAGCGGATGTGTCCCAGCCGCCCGGTCACCCACGGGTTGTTCGCGAACCTCGGGTCTCGGCTGGCGTCCGGCACGACGGTGCTCCGTCCGTCGCGGAACACGACCGCGCACATCGAGTCCTCGCGCGGTGCATCGTGGGGAGTGAAACCTACCGTCGTCAGCTGGCACTGCAGCTTGTCGTCGATGAGGTTGAGGGTGGCCGTCGGCACCCCGGCCACCATGGCGGCGGCCCGCACGATCGAGGTCAGTTCTTCGTCGACCGGAGCGTCCCGCAATCCGTACTCGTGCAGGGCGGCCAGCCGAGCGGCTTCGCTCATGCCGGCACACTCCTCGCATCGGGCGTCGCCGCACGACCGGCACGGCGCGTCTTTCGAAAGAGGGATCATGGCCGGCGTCATACGGATGGAAGAGTCAGTGTGACCGTGGTTCCGCGCCCGGGAGCACTGTCGATACCGATCGTGCCGCCGTGACCGTCGATGATCGACTTGACGATGGTCAGTCCCAGCCCGACGCCCTGCACCTCGGCCTGCTCGGCGGCCGCGGACCGGCGGAAGGCGCGGAACATCCGGTCGCGATCCTCCTCCGGTATCCCCACTCCGGTGTCGGTTACGGTCAGCACCGGCTGCCCCTCGTGTGTCGTCGTGCCGATCACGATGCCGCCCTCGGCGGTGAACTTGATGGCGTTGAGGACGAGGCGGTCGATCGCCTGCGCCAGCCGGACACGGTCACCGATCGTGTCGACGTCACTGAGGGCGTCGGCCCGTATCCACAGATCCTTGGCGACGGCCAGGCCTTGGTTGCGGTCCACAGCCCCGGTCGCCAGTTCGGTCAGGCTCACCCGCTCCCTGTCCAGCTGTACGGCGTTGCACCCGAGTTCGGCCGCCAGCATCATGTCGTTGACCAGATGCAGCAACCGGTCGGAGTTACGGCGGATGGTGGCCAGGAACCGCGCCGTCACCCCGGGAGGTAGGTCGTCACCGTCCAGCGCCTCCAGATAACCATGGATGGACGTGAGCGGGGTACGCAACTCATGCGTTACCCGGGCGAGGAACTCGTCCTTGATCCGCTCCGCGTCATGCAGCCGCTGCGACACCTCCGAGACGCTGCGCCGGTACTGCCGCAGCTCGAGTGCGACCATCACATGCCGCGCCAACGTCGTCAGTCCCGCCGACTGCGTGGGCGAGAGCAGCCGCGGCCGCCGGTCGATCACACAGAGGCTGCCCAGCGAGGCCCCGCTGGCGGACCGCAGTGGCGCCCCGGCGTAGAAGCGGATGTGCGGCTCGGCGAGCACCAGCGGGTTCTGGGCGAACCGCGGGTCGAGCAGAGCGTCCGGGACCTGCATAACCGACTCCTGCTGCATGGTGTGCGCGCAGAACGAGCTGCTGCGCGCAGTCTCGCACACGTCCAGACCCACCCGGGCCTTGAACCACTGCCGATCCGCGTCGACGAAACTGACCAGCGCGATCGGTGTCTGGCACAGCTCCGCTGCGAGCGCGGCGATATCGTTGAACTCGCCCTCGGGGGGAGTGTCCAGCACCTGGTAGGCATGAAGCCGTACCAGCCGCTCACGCTCGGAGGCGACTGCGCCGGCTTCACCACCGCCGCTCATCACAGCGCTCTCCGTCGTCACATCCGACCCCAGGCCCCGCACCCACCATTCATACCTCTATCGACAGGGCAATCCACCGGAAAAGGGGAACTGTCCGAATCGTCGGCGGTGACAGTGCCGCGACGTCCGCCCACCGGAGTGCCTGACGTCGATCGTGTTGACGAACGGTCCAGCTGCCGTTGTCAGCTGGTACATCCAGCCAGGTAGCTCCACATCGGGCGCACCCATCGATGATGGGATTGCCTATCCCCGCATGCGGGCCTGGAAAGGTCCTGCGCGCATTCACGGCCGGAAGGGCGGTCGATTCACATGCGCCTCCAGCGTGAGATGGCAGGCGCCTGCACGCCACGATCAGCTGGCGCGCTACGCCCGCGAGGTGGGCGGAGAATTCGTTCGGGCGTCCATGGATAAGTGAATGGGCGAATATTCGGGGCCGTGAAGGCAAATTTGGTGTGTATCGGTTGCGGTTCGGTGCCGCACTCATATAATCGCTGGCCGCCCCGATGGATCTGCATAGCGCTGAGCGCTTCTGTTGTTCCGATCCGCTGATGATTACTGACGGCATAGGCCTGCGCGCTGTCAGCCGCTGCGCAGTCGGCCGGCGAGGATCGGCCGTCGACGCTGACCGGGCCGTAACTGCCCGTACGGGCGAGAGCGACTTCGATGTCGCGCTGCCACCGGCCGCCCGCGCACGCTACCGCCGCCGCGGCGACCGCCGTGGCGACGGCCGGGGCGGGGCGGTCACGGAGGGGCGAGAGGCCTGCGGACGGGACACGGCACCGTCAGCGGGCGCGGTCCGGGTAGACGAGGGGTCTTGGCGGAGCACCGTGACGACCGGCGTGCCCGGAGCCGGCGCCGGCGCGACCTGCGCGGTCGGTGGTGCCGTATTCACCAGGCCCAGTACGTCACCGGCGGCGGCCGAGGCCGCCAGCCCGAGTACCACGGCCGCGCTCAGCAGATACGTCACCGCTTGCGAACCCGCCACCCAGCGACCACCCTTCACCGCACCAGAACCGACACCCATCACGATCGGCGCCACAGCACCGGGGCTTCGTTCCCGCCGGGAGCAGCCACGGTGCACCACACCCAGCATCTTCCGGTACGAGGCCTGCAACACGCGGATCATGCCGGTCACCGCCCGAGGGCCGGAGGAGGCCAGCACGACGCCGGCCGATTCGTACGCCACGTCCGTGCCCGCGCTCCTGTAACCCGGCCACCGCCCGGTATGCGTGGCCACGGACGTCACCGGGAGGCCGAGACCGTGCTCGATCAGCCGGGCGATCCAGGCCGAGTCAGCGACACAGTCCTACGACGTCCGGACTCCCTCGGTTTCAGCCGCTCCGGGCGAATGCGCTGGCTCGCGGCGATTCCGTCCGGTGGCCATGGTGTGGTCGTGGACTGCAGGCTCTTCACAAACCCTCCGGGCTGGCACCGACGGCGACGTTCACGCCATAGCGGTCCGGCCACGGACGTCCGGGCCGAGGAGGAGTGGGCGCCGGCCACCGGCGGCCTGCGTGCGAGACGTCACCGGACGTCATCGTCGTGTTCCTTGCGGGGCGAGTCAGCAGCGGTGCCGCCGGGCGCCGGATCCTGCAGCATGTCGGCGACGACGAGCGTCAACTGGCGGGGGGTGACGGGTTTACTGAGGAAACGGTCGACGGGCGCCGTCATCGTGCGCTCACTCCTGCCGGTGATCATCAAGATCCTCGTCGTCAGGACGGGCGAGTGTGCTCGGACTGCGGAGGCGACCTCCGATCCTGTCATCCTCGGCATGTTCTGATCGAGCACGGCGATGTCCGGTTGCAGCTGGGTGATGAGGCGGAGCGCGCTCGCGCCGTCGAGCACCGTCCGTACCGAGTGCCCGGCTCCTTCGAAGGCGTATGCCACCAGGTCAGCGGCATCCGGATCGTCGTCGGCAATGACTATCGTCGCCATGGCACCTTCTCTCAGAGGTCGGATAACGAAATGCTGACCGCCGTGGGTTGTTACGGCGTCGACGGTGGAGAGCAGTCACGGTGCAGGCGCGGGCCACGGCGGAGCGATGCGGGCGGGCCTACGGGACCTGAGCATGAGCCAGCGGTAGCGTCAGCGTGAAGGTCGTACCCGTGCCGAGGGCCGAGATCAGCGAGATGTCCCCGCCCATCGCGTGGGCCAGCCGGCGCGCGATGAACAGCCCCAGACCGGTGCCGCCGGTACTCATCGTCATCGGATCTTCGACCCGGTGGAACTTCTCGAACACCTTCGTCAGCTGGTCCGCCGGAATGCCCCGCCCCCGGTCGATGACCTCCACCCACGCTCGCGCGTCACGCACACCCAGCCGCACGTCAACCCGCTCCGTGCTCGGCGAATACTTGAGGGCGTTACCGACCAGGTTGCCGATCACCTGGATGGTGCGCCCGGCATCGCACCGGACCTCGACGGGCTCGCCGGGCAGGTGCGTCACGACGCGGCCCTCTGCGCCACCCATGTCTTCGGCAACCTGATGGACGAGGGTGACCAGGTCGTGCGTGCCGAGGTCCACCCGCAGCGCCGGCTCGTCCTGGCCGTCGCCTACCCGCGACGCCAGAAGCAGGTCCTCGACCAGCCGGGACATGTGCCGGGCCCGGTCGGCGACGAGTTCCAGCGCCTGCGCGCGTTTCTCCGGCGCCATCCTCGCGCCGCGGGTACGCAGCAGATCGAGATAGCCGATGATCGGCGTCAGCGGCGTGCGCAGCTCGTGCGACACCGTAGCGATGAAGTCGGACTTCAGGCGTTCCACCCGGTGTTCTCTAGTCAGGTCGGTGATCACGATGACATCGCGGACGAGCCGTTCACCGGTGAAGACCGCGGAGTGCGCCAGCCGCAGCCGGCGCAGCTCGCCGTCGGCACGGCGAATCGTGATCTCGGCTGTCGTCTTCGGTGACTGCGGCGTCACCGGCAACAGCCCGGCACGGTCGTCGGCGCCGGGAACGTCGAGCAGGTCGGCCAGCCGCCGGCCGTCGGCCTCAGCCGCTGCGACACCGGTCAGGTCGGCGAAGGCCTCGTTCCACATCCGGACGATGCCGTCGCCCTCGACCATGACGATGCCGGCCGAGGATTGCTCGACGACGGCGTGCAGCTTGCTCGACTCCTCCACCAGCCGATCCAGGTGCTCAGCGCCGCGCAGGGCAACCGCCAAGGCGTCACCCAGCGGCGCCAGCAACGTCATGTCCCGCATCGACAGCTGCCGCCCGCCGCGGATACGACTGCCCAGGGCCACGGTGCCGAAACGGTGGCCGCCGGCCTCGATCGGCACGACCAGCAGATGGCGCAGATCCGTGGGGAGCCCTTTGCTCAGGTGCTCCGGCCGGTCAAGGTGACGGAGCCGGGCGAGATAACTCGGTACCGGGCCAATGGCGACCTCGGCGGGCGCGTTCACGTCGACACTCACGAGCTCGCCGGTATCGGTGAGGTCGGCGGCGGCGAGGTCGGCGCCGAACGCTTCCCGCAGCAGGAGCAGAAACCGGCGGACCAGATCCTCGCGCTCGGCGAGGACCTGTGACAACTCCAGCAGGCGCGCCGACCGCGCGCGCTCGTCCGCCTCCTGCGCCGCAGCCCGGTATGCGTAGGTGAGCGCCAGTGCCGGCATGGCCATGAACGGCAGCAGCATCGGGCTGTGCCGCGCGATTTCGACGGTGGTGAGGCCGGTGGCCACCGTGCCGACGGCCATGTACGCCGACAGTGGCGCCTCGTCCCGGATGATCCGCCACGGGGATGCGCCGCTGACCACGCCGAGGATCTGAGCCAGGCACCCGAGGTTGATCAAGGTGAAGAGGAGCGTGCCCAGCAGAACGCCGAGGAGTACCCGGACCGTCATCTGGCCCGGTGTTCCGGCCACGGCATAGACCACCAGGATCAGGCCGGAGACGGCCGCGGCGTACGTGCCGAGGTTGAACACCGCCTTGACCAGCGGGCGGCGCTGGATCGCGCTGGCGACGACCAGAGCAGACAGGGCCGCAAGCAGCGCTTGTCCGGGCGGGAGAAGCAGCACCACGACGACGAGCGCGGCCTCGTACAGACTGAGCTCCTCCACCGCGTCACCGTGCCGCAGCCTCACCACGGTCAGTTCCGACGCGCAGGTCAGCACGGTGAGCCCGAGCAGCAGCCACCCGTCGGGCAGGCCTACACCGCTGACGATGCTGACGCGCTCCGCGGTCTGGGACAGCGCCGCGGCCGTCAGGACCGCACCGAGCAAGCTCACCGCGGCGACCCGGCGCATGACCGGGTCTCTGCTCGATTCGCGTACGGCAGCGGCCACCCGGGCGAACATGCCCGGGTGGCCGGTCGGTGTCGGTGTCGGTGTCACCGATCCGCGAAGATCCAGGCCCAGGAGCGGGCACTCCAGCGATCAGCAGCCCAGGAACGTGCGGACCAGTCAGTACCGGCCCAGGAGCGCGCGGCCCAGGCCCGTGCGGCCCACTCGTCGGACGACCAGGTGCGTGTCGCCCACGCGCGTGCCGCCCAGGCGCGGGCGGCCCACTCCTCGTCGTCGGCACCGGCCCAGGCCCGCGCCGCCCACGCGCGTGCCGCCCAGGCACGCGCGGTCGGGTCGAGCTGCGCCCAGGCGCGGGCGGCCCATTCCCGTGAGGCGGGAGTGAGCTTCTCCCAGGCAGCGGCGGACGCGACCGCGTCGCCCTTCAGCAACGCGGTCTCAAAGGCCGCCCACCGCTTCGCGTCGCGGGCCAAGGTCGCCATGTCCCGAGTCTGCGCGTGCTCGAGCCCGCCCGGCCGCCATTTGGGCGCTTCTTTCAGGATCCGGGCGGCGTCGAGGCCGCCGGACCCGCCACCCGCGGCCCTAGCCAGACCCGGTACGGCGTACGTGGTGCCGGTCAACAAGCTCTTCACCGAGTCGGGACGAAGCTTCGGCTGCTCGCCGAGTGCGGCTGCGACGACACCGGAGGCGACCGCCGTGGCCATCGACGTGCCGGAGCCCTTGAAGTACTGTTCACCGACCCGAGCCTGCGGCGCGGTGGTGTCGACGACACTGCCGGGCGAGCGCAGGCTCACCACGTGGCCGCCCGGTGCGACCAGGTCGGGTTTGGCGTCGCCCTGAGCGGTCGGTCCGCGTCCTGACCATGTCCCGACGACGTCGTCGTCACGGGCGGTGGTTCCGCCGTCGTCCAGGCCCCCTACGGTCAGCAACAACGGATCGTTGCCCGGCGCGGTGACCGTGCCGGCGTCCGGGCCGTCGTTGCCGGAGGGGACGACGACCGTGACCCCTCGGAACCACAGTGATCGCAGCGCCTGGTTGAGCGGGTCGACCTGGTACGGCAGCGTGCTCCCGGACGACAGCGACAGGTTGAGTACCTGCACCTGCGTGGAGTGGTCGCTGACCCACTGCAGCCCGCGCAGGACGGTGATGAGGTCGGTGCTGCCCGCGGCGTCGGCGACCTTGACGTCGATCAGTGATGCCGCCGGTGCGACGCCCCGGTAGGAGCCCCCGGAGGCGGCGCCGGAGCCGGCGATCAGGCCGGCCATGAATGTGCCGTGCCCGTAGCCGTCACCGTCGCCGGTTCCGGTGAAGTCCAGGCGCCGGGAAATTCGGCCGGCGAGGTCCGGCACGTCGGCAATGCCGGTGTCGACCACCGCGACGGTGACTCCGGCACCCGCGGTTGCGTCGTCCGGCAGGCCGAGAGTGCCGCGCAGGGAGGCGGCTGCCGTGGTCGTGGTGTTGCCGGACGCGGCAGCGACCCGCAGTTCGCGCTGGGGAGCCACGACCCACCGGGCGTCGAGCCGGGCATCGTGCGGCAGCCGGGCGGCGACTCCGCCCGCGACCGGCAGGTTTGCGATGAGTTCGCCTCCGGCGGCCGCGACCGCGTCCGCGGCTCCCGGCGGGCCGGTGAC
Source organism: Catenuloplanes indicus (assembly GCF_030813715.1). Lineage (NCBI taxonomy): Bacteria > Bacillati > Actinomycetota > Actinomycetes > Micromonosporales > Micromonosporaceae > Catenuloplanes > Catenuloplanes indicus. The sequence goes on along the minus strand of NZ_JAUSUZ010000001.1, from coordinate 1,896,531 downwards.
GACGACATCGCGCCAGCCCGCTGTCGCTCGGGCGCCGGCAGGTGCGGCCGTCAGGCAGACCGCGGTGGACGAGATGATGAGGGCCGCCGCCATGAGGGCCCCGCTGCGCCGGGACAGCACTGCGCTGGGCCGTTGCGCACGATCGCTACGTTCCATGCTCCTGCCACCTTCGGGGGTGTGCTGAGGTAGATAGGTGAGCTGAGCATCGGCGGCCCGATGCGATGTCTGAGGAAACCCCCGGATCGCAACCGCGGCGCTATCCGCGCGGGACGGGCCGGGACGCGCTGGCTCACAGGCCGGAGTGTGATGCCCCGAGGGCATCTTCGACAAGGTCGAGGATGTCGTCCGCGGCGAAGGGCTTGGCCAGGTAATAGTCGACTCCGCCGGCCCAGCCGCGGGATGCGGAGTCCCCGTCAGCGCCGGCGGTGAGCATCAGGACCGGCACGGGATCGCCCTCCTGGCCGCGGATGTCACGCAGAACGCCGTACCCGTCGAGGCCCGGCATCATCACGTCCAGAATCACGAAGTCGGGCCGGATAACCTCGAAAGCCCGCAGGCCGTCATGGCCGTCCACGGCCACCGCGACGACGTGACCGTCCATCTCGAGCACGTCGGTGAGCAGTTGCCGGATCGCCGGGTCGTCGTCCACCACCAGGATCGTCGCCATGTCGTCTCCGTCGTCTGCGCGATGGTCAGGGATTGAAGGGCTCTGCGGCCCGGGCGTACGCCGCACGGGCCGCCCGGTGCCAGTCGACTCCGCGGGCGGCCAGTTGCGGGTGGGACAGCAGCCGTACCAGCTCATCCTCATGATCACCGCCAGCCGGGTCGCCGGATCCGGTCTGCCGCACCAGGAGGTGGGCGGCGCGCAGGGCTCCGGCCACGCCGAGGCCCGACTCGGCCGGCTCATGCGGCACGTCGCGTGCGGCGATCGCGGTGACGATCGGTGCGGGAAGTCCCCACAGATGCAGCAGTTCCACGCCGATGTCCCGGAACGGCACACCGGCGCAGCCGGTCACGGTCCCGTCGGCGGTCTCGTGCGGCATGCCGATCACGGAGAGCCGCCCGACGTCCTGCAGCATGGCCGCGGCCTGCGCGTGCGGGCGGTGCGCCGGTGAGGCAATCTGCTCCACGAGCAGCATGGTGGCCACCGCGTGCCGCCAGGCCGACTGAGCGGAAGCGATCGCCGCCGGACGCCAGGTGACCGGCTCCCATTGCGCCGCGCTGGCACGCGCCAGGGCTTCGACGGCCGGGATCCCCAGCGCGCTGATCACCGCGGTGATGGAGGCGTTCTTGGGCCGAGGCCCGAAGAACCCCGAGTGGGACAGCTGGAGCAGCTTGGCGCACAGCCCGGTGTGCCGCACGACGGCGCCGACCAGCCGGTCCTGATCCACCTCGGCCGCGCCGAGGGCGTCGGCGAGTTCGGCATCCTGCTGCGGGAGTGCGGGCAGCAACCGTACGGCCCCGGCGACCTGACGGGCCTGCTCACCGTGCCCCGGTGACGTACGGACGATGAGATGATCGATGAGGTCGATGACGACTTCGCCCTCGATCGGCTTCGCCAGGAAGCGATGACCGGCGATGGCCGCCTTGATCGCAGCCTCCCGATCCGTGTGCCCGGAAAGTACGACCCGGGCGGTCGCCGGGTGACGCCGGCTGACCTCGGTCAGCAGCTGCGCCCCATCCATACCAGGCATACGCATGTCAGACACGACGACGTCGCACGGGCGCCCAGCGAGGATCTCCAGCGCCGGCTCCCCACCCGCAGCGAAGGACATGTCCCACTCGTTCCGCTTGGCGCGCAGCGAGCGGCGCAGACCGTCGAGGATGTGCGGTTCGTCGTCAACGAAGAGGATGCCAGGCGCGTTCATGGCGCGGGGTTCCTTCCGACGATCGGAAGCCGGAGCGTGAACGTGGCACCCTCACCGGGCTTGGAGACGACGTCGATCGTGCCACCGTGCTTCTCGCAGAGCGCCACGGCCAGCGCGAGACCCTGACCGGTGCCCTTACCGACCTCCTTGGTCGTGAAGAACGGCTCGAAGATCAGCTTCTGGATCTCCTCGGGAATGCCGGCCCCGTTGTCGGCGAAAGTGATCACGACGGTGCGGTCCTCGACACGGGTGCTCACCCGGATCTCACCACGCCCTTCCCGGCCCTCCATGGCGTCGGCCGCGTTCACCAGCAGGTTCAGGAAGACCTGATTGAGGTCTCCGACGTGGCACAGCATCTCCGGGACCTCAGCCAGGTCGAGCACGACGTCCGCGACGTACTTGACCTCGTTGCGGACCACCGCGAGGGTGGTCCGCAACGCCTCGTTGATGTCGGCGTACGCGCGGTCCGCCGTTCCCTTGTAACTGAACGCCTTCATCGCCTTCACCAGCGAGGCCACCCGCTGAATGCCTTCCAGACTTTGCGCGACCGCGCTCGGGACCTCGGACGTCAGATACTCCATGTCCGCAGCCTCCTCGGCCTCCGTCGCCCGGCGCTTCCGTTCCTCCCAGGGCAGTTGCCCGTGCTGGGGCCCCAGGCACTCGCGGTACACCAGCAACAGCTCCAGCATCTGCTGATAGGCCTCGGCCAGGAACCGGGTGTTGTCACCGACGAACTGGATCGGCGTGTTGATCTCATGGGCCAGTCCGGCGGAGAGCCGGCCGAGAGACTCCAGCTTCTGATCATGGAGGTCCTCGACGTCGCGCTGCCGGCGGCGGCGCCGGTCCGTGGTGTCCCGGAAAACCACGACGAGGCCCGCGACCGCCGCATCGACGTACAGCGGCGCGACCGTGTATCGAACGGGGAAGACAGACCCGTCCCTGCGAACGTGCAACCCGTTGTCGACCTCGACCGGCTCGCCGGTGGAACCCACCCGCATCAGCGGGCAGGCCGAAGGAGACACCGAGGCGCACGAATGCACCGTCTCGTGCACGTCCCGGCCGAGAAGCTCCTGCTCCGCCCAGCCCAGCATCCGCGCCGCGGCCCGGTTGACGAAGGTGAGGCGGCCCTGCTCATCGGTGGCGTACAGGCCGTCTGCCATGTTGTCCATGACGACGGAGCGGAACTCCTCCGCCTGCTTCGACATGCGGACCCCCTCCGGACACACCATCGTGAGCCGACCCCTTCGCAACCCATCGGCCTGTACGGGTGACAGTTGAGTTCGCTGATCGGCCGGTTTGTCTCAGCTACAGCCCTTGTTGTGCCGATGCCACCGGAAGGGGTGTGTTCGGTCTCGGCCGGTGCAGGAGGCGACGATGCTGTCCAGGGAGACGTTCGTGCACCGGTGGCTTTCCGGGACCGATACGATGCTCGGACAGATCCGGACCCTGTTCCTCGCGCTGCTGATGCTGTGGCCGGCCTTCGGGCTGTGGGGCGTCGAGGCACACGGCGACCTGAACCGTGCCGTGATGGTGGTCGTCCTCATCGTTGCCCTGCAGGCATGGTCGTACACCGGGTATCGTCGGCAGGGATTCCCCTTCTGGAGCTGGATTCCCGAAGGCCTGTGCGTCCTGCTCGTGCTGGGCGCCTCAGATTTCCTCGCCGCGGTCGGGCTGTGTTTCATCTGGGTGAGCTTTCGCGCCCTCTACGGCCAGGCGCGGGAAAAGCTCCTCGGTGCGGCGGTGGTGTCAGGCATCATGGTGACCGGGTCCGAGGTGTTCCACACCGGCTCGGGCAGCACCATGTCGCTGATGTTCACCGCCCTGCTGTCGCTGACCGTCAGTCACTATCTCGCCCGTGTCAGCCGGGCGCGGGATCGCGCCGCCGCCCGGGAGAGCGCGATGGCCTCGGCCGGAGCGGGACTCGCGGCATCGACCACCCGGGCGGACGTGCTGGACGTCGCCCTCGGCGCCGCGCTGTCCCTGGATCGTCAGGTGAACGCCGCGTTGATCTTCACCGTCGCCGGGCCGGCGCTGCATGTGGTCGCCGCCGCCGGGCACGTCGGTCCCGAGGCGGTCGGCTGGGTGACCGAACTCGACGGGCTGCCTCCTCAGGCGCGTGACACGCTCCGCTCTGGCGGCTACACCCTTGTCACGGACGATGCGGCCGACTCGCTGGCCGATGTGCTGCGGCTACCCCGGCACCGCGCCATCGCGATGGCACCGTTGGTCGCGCACGAGAGCCCGTTTGGAATGCTGGTGATCGCGCTCGACCGGCACCCCATCGATGACCTCTCGGCCGCGATCCTCACCCTGGCCGGCGAGACGGCGTTGACCCTGGACCAGATGCTGGTCAGGTCCCGGATGAGCGTGGTCGTCGAACATCTGTCGGACGCGCTGCTGCTGGCGAGCGAGGCCGGCACCATCCGGTTCGCCAATCCGGCGGCGGAGCTCATGTTCGCCCGGAGCCGCGATGAACTCGTCGGCACTCCCGTATGGAGCCTAGTCCATCCCCACGATGTGGGTTCCCTGCTCCAGACGAGGGCGGATGCCCCCTCTTTCCGAGTATGCCGCATGCGTGGCAGCGACGACCTGCCGTGGGTGGAGGTGGAGGCGGTGCTCGAACACGCGACCGAACACGACGGTTCCCGCAGCATCGTCCTGACCGCGCGCGACATCTCCGAACGACAGCGCCTGGAGCTGGAGCTGCGGCACGCGCAGAAACTCGAGTCGATCGGCAGGCTCGCGGCCGGCATCGCGCACGAGATCAACACGCCCATTCAGTTCATCGGGGACAACGTCCGGTTCATGGAGAACTCATTCGCTGATCTGGTGCGGCTGTGGGCGACCTACCGGGAACTGTCCGCTGAGGCGACCGGACCGGACGACCTGACCGAGACCAGGCGGCGAATCGACGAGCTGGCCGAGGAACTCGAGATGGACTACCTCATGGAGGAGGTCCCGAAAGCGATCGCGCAGACGCTCAAGGGCGTCAACCGCGTGGCGGGGATCGTACGGGCGATGAAGGCGTTCGGTCATCCCGGTACGGAGCAGAAAGCACCGGCGAACCTCACCGAGGCGATCCAGAACACGCTCGTGGTCGCGAACAATGAGATCAAGTACGTCGCCGACGTCGAGACCGACCTGGCCGACCTGCCACTGGTCTACTGCCACCTCGGCGACATCAACCAGGTGTTGTTGAACCTTTTGGTGAACGCCGCGCATGCGATCACCGCGGCGGATCGCGGCCGGGGCACGATCCGCGTCTCCACCACGGTGGAGAGCGGGCATGCCGTGATCAACATCGCCGATACCGGTACCGGGGTTCCGGCCGAGATCGCCGACAAGCTCTTCGAGCCGTTCTTCACCACCAAAGAGGTCGGGACCGGTACGGGCCAGGGTCTCGCGCTGGTACGGAGCCTGGTGGCCGATCGGCATGGCGGCACGGTCGACTTCACCAGTGAGGTGGGCGTGGGCACGACGTTCACCGTCCGGCTGCCGATCTCCCCGAGTGACATGGCAGACATGTCCGCAAAGCCGATGGGAGTACAGCGGTGACGCAGCGACCACACGTGCTGTTCGTCGACGACGAGCCGATGATTATCGACGGCCTGCGTCGCATGCTGCGAATCTGCCGCGATCGCTGGACCATGTCGTTCGCGGAGAGCGGCGCGGCGGCTCTCGACATCATGCGGTCCCGGCCATGCGATGTGGTGGTGACCGACTATCGGATGCCGGAAATGGACGGGGCGGCGCTTCTGGAGCAGGTGCGGACCGAGTTTCCCAGCATGGTCCGCGTCATCCTGTCCGGTCAGACCAACGAGAGCAACCTGCTGCGCATCATGGTGCTGGCCCACGAGATGCTGAGCAAACCCACCACGCCCGAGGCACTGATCGCCGTCATCGAACGTCTGCTGGAGGCGCGGCTGAGGACCGGTAGCGGGCAGCAGAACGCCGTGGCGTTCGTCGAATCCCTGCCGAGCCCGCCGCACACGTTCGCCGAGCTGCTGGCGGCGCTCGAGGCGGAGGAGGCCTCGGCACAATCCGTCAGTGTCGTGATCGAGAAGGATCCCGCGGCCACGGCGAAGGTGCTCCACGTGGTCAATTCATCGGCCTACACCGCGGGCCACAAGGTCAGCGACGTGGCGCAGGCCGTCACACTGCTCGGTCTGCACACCGTGCGTGGCCTCGTCATGATGCACGACCTGATCCGGGTCTTCGACACCGGCGGCGCCCTGCCACCGACGTGGATCGAACGGCTGACCACGCACGCCGTCGAGACCTCCAGACTGGCCCGGTTGCTCGGCGCCGGCACCGACTGGCAGAGCCACGCCTTCACCGCGGGACTGCTGCACGAGGTCGGTCAGCTCGTACTGGCGTCGGCCCGGCCCGCGGTGTTCCGGAAGGTTTTCGACGACTGGAGGTCCGGCGGCGGTGGCCTGGACAGCTACGAACACGCCGCCTTCGATACCTCACATCTCCCGGTGGGAGTGAGCCTGCTCGGCCTCTGGGGACTCCCGACCGCCGTGATCGACGCGGTCGCCGGTCACACGACGGCTCCGGTGTCCGGCTCGCCCATGGATCCCGCCTCCGTGGTGTCCCTGGCCCACCACATCACGGAGGCAGATCTTGAGCCTGTCTGCGGCCCGCACGACGCCGCCGCGATCGACGAGAATCTGCTCGACGACGACGTACGAGTCGCCATCAGTCGATGGCGTCGCGAACGGGCACGCTGACGTCCAGTGACGTGTCCAGCACCATCACGGGCTCCAGGACCCCGTCCTCCAACTCGGCGAAGTTGCGCAGCCGGGTCAGCAAACCCGCGCTGACCTCCTGACCCCCGCTGACGAGCAGCACCCCGGACAAGCTGGTCACCGGGGCAGCCAGCACCATGCCGACCTGCAACTCCGTCATCTTCACGCCGCGTACCCCACCGGCCGGCGCAGCAACCGCGGCGAGCGCCTCCAACAGGACAGGGTCATATCGGCCGGCGAAGGACCGCAACGTTGCCACCGCCACCGTTGCGGAGACCCCCTCGGCCAGCAAGGCATCGTGATCCTCCACAAGCCGTAGCAGCCTCGCGCCGAACGGGATCCGCTCTCCGGACGTGCCGTCCTGCGGAGCGCCCGACCCGTCGAAGCCCTTCCGCGAGTACCGGATCGCCTCCGCCACCGCACCCAGCCGTGGAATCGGCGAGATCAGTTGTTCGGCGACCTCCGGCATCCGATCCACCATGGCCTGCTCGGCAGCACTGAGTTCAGCGCCGGTGACCAGCCGGTCGGCCACCGTCGGCGGCAACGACACCACCCCCAGCTGGGACATCTGCACGGCGAGCTCCATCGCCCACCGATCCTCGACATCGATGGTGTCCAGGATCGCCGACGCCACCCGGCGCATCCGCGTTCCGCGCCCGAACGCCGCCGGGCTGACCAGCGACAGCACGTCGGTCAGCGCCTGCACACTGCCGCGCAGCGTCTGTTCCAGCAACTCGCGTTCGGCCACCACCAGGCGGTGCTGGGCCACGCAGTCGCGCAATGCGGCGATCATCGTCTCGGTATCGACCGGCTTGAGCAGCATCCGGAAGACACCACCCTGGTTCACCGTGATCGCCGCGTCAGCGAGATTCGTATGGCCGGTGAGCAGCATCCGCGTCGCCGACGGTGCCGCCTTACGCGCGGCGGAGAGGAACTGCGCGCCGTTGATCCCCGGCATCATGAAGTCGGACACGATCACCTCGAACGGCGCGCCCTTCCCGAGCGTGAACAAACCGTTCGCCGCACCCACCGCGGTCACCACGTCGAACTCACGCCGCAACTGCCGGCGTAGGCCGTCCAGCAGATCCTGCTCGTCGTCGACCAGCAGGATTCGTGGCGTATCACCCGATCCGCTCATGGGAGCTCCCGGCCGAAAGCGGATGCGGCGGATGTACTGACAGCGGGACCGTCGGCGTTCAAGGTGCTGGTCGCGACGTCCGGGTATCCAGCGCGCGCTGTTCCTACGGGCCGGATCGGCCTCCGGCCCGGGGCAACGGCTTCGGGTAGCATGTCGTCCGCTCGGCCGGTGGAGTTGACGGCATGTCTCACATCCGGGGTGCGGCAGGCCCGAGCTGGCCTGCCAGACACCGGACGGCCGCCGAGCCCCGTCCCAGGGAGCGCCACCAAACTGGCGGACCCGAGCACGTCCCACCTCACGGGCGTCACGATGCGCGAACGCCGCATGGTCTCGATCATGTGTCCAGTTTCGGCCAGCACCGCATCTTTCAGGGCCGGTTTGCCGATCTGACCAGCGCAGCCGTCCGCGTAATGACCAGAAGAGCGAAATGCCCACAGCCGGGCAAGCGCCCCGCCCACCCTGTCAATGAGATCGCTGTTTCGGCTGTAAGGCAACGTGCGGTCCCTAGGGTGGGTTCATGCGGAACATCGAAGCCGCATCGCCGGTCGACGGACGACGGCGGTCCTTACTCGACCGTCGCGCGGTCGCGCTGCTGGCCGTGGTGGTGTTGCTGGGCGGGACGGGGACCGTGCTGACGGTCTGGGCGCTGCGCAGCGTCGAGCATGATCGTGCGGTGCAGGCGCTGGAGGAGCGCACCAGGGGGGTCAGTGGGGCGGTGGAGGGCTATCTGCGCCAGTACACCCTCGCGCTGGAGGATCTGGCCGCGGGTGTCGCCGCGCAGCAGGATCTGCGCGGCGACGATTTCGCTGCGATCACCGCCCCGCTCAACTCCGCCCGGCTGCCGGGGGCCAGCGGCGTCGCGTTCGTCGTTCCTGCAGCGACCGCGCAGGTTTCCCAGGTCGAGCGGCAGTGGCGCGCCCGGGCCAGTACGGGTCTGACCTTGCAGCCCGCCGCCGGTCAGACCGAGCACCTGTTCGTGGTGCTGTCACGCACGTTCGACGGCACCCGGCCGCGTCTCGGCCGGGACCTGTCCGCCAGCGCGCCGGCCGCGGAGGCGATCGCGCTGGCGCGCCGCACCGGCGAGGTCACCGTCAGCAGCAGTTACGTGCTGCTCAAGGACCGTGAGTTGCCGGTACGGCTGCGGCAGCAGGCGTTCGTGTTCGCCGCCGGGGTGTGGGCGCCTCCCGGCGCCCCGGACGCCGGCCGGCTGCGTGGCGTTCTCATCCTGGGCCTGCGGGCCGGGGACTTCCTGGCCGACACCATCGGTGAGGTCGCCGGGCCGGCCACCGCCGTCACGCTCACCGACACCGCCACCAGCCCTCCGGCGCCGGTCGCCTCCTGGGATACCGGCCGCCGGCACCAGCCGCACGCCCGCACCGCGGACATCGACATCCCGCCACGAACCTGGCAGCTGACGGTCACGGCCACCGACCGGCTGCTCGACGCCACCCAGACCCGTCTCGATGACGCGGCCGTCGGGGCCGGGTCCGTGGTCACGGTCCTGCTCACCGCCCTGGTTGGGCTGGTACTGCTCTCCCGGGCGCGGATCCTGCGCCGGGTCGACGAGGCGACCGCCGCCCTGCACGAGGACATCGCCCGCCGCGAGAAGGTGGAGGCCGAGCTACGGCAGCGGGAGACCGAACTGGTCGGATTCACCGGTGTGGTCGCCCACGACCTGCGCAGCCCGCTGTCGACGATCACCGCCTACGCCGACCTCCTCGCCGACGAAACGACCGATGTCCTCGACCCGGCCCAGCAGAGTCTGCTCGGCCGCATCCGCGCCGGTGCCGACCGCATGCGCACCCTCATCGACGACCTGCTCGCCTACGCCACCGCCGACAACAGCGCCATCCATCGCAGCCCTGTCGACCTCGGCGCGCTCGTCGACGACATCATCACCGAGCGCCTCGCGCCCCTGACCACCGACCGGCCATACATCGAAGCCGGGCCGCTGCCGACCGTGCCCGGTGACCCCGGCATGTTACGCCAGCTGCTGGACAACCTGATCGGCAACGCCATCAAATACACCCGGTACGGGCGCCCCGCCCAGGTCGAGATCAGCTCCCGGCGCCTCGACGACGGGTTCTGGCGTATCGACGTCGCCGACCACGGCATCGGCATTCCCGCCGGCCAGCACGAGAGCGTGTTCGCCGCGTTCACCCGCGCGACCGGCAGCGACGGCTATCCCGGTACCGGCCTGGGCCTAGCCATCTGCCACCGCATCGTCACCCGCCACGGCGGCACCATCGCCGTCACCGACAACGACGGCGGCGGCAGCCGCTTCCACTTCACCATCCCCGACCAGCCGCCTGCCCCAGGATCTGATCAGGCGCCGGCTGGCAGAGGTCATATCAGCACCGGACGAGACGAGGGAGTGCCTGCTTCGGTCGCGAAGAGCGAATAGTCTCGCCCACTCGGCTGTCCCACCGGGTGGAGTTGCTGCCGGATGAGCGAATGGGCTGGCCGGGCCGCGCCATCCACCAGCGGTGACTGTTACGGTCTACCGTGACGTCGCGCAGGACCGCCAGGGTGTGCTGGCGGGTCGGGCTGTCGTGGACCAGCGCGGTGAGCAGCCGCTGCAGCGCGGCGTTGACCGTGGCCCCCTCCCGGGCGGGTGGCCCGGGCCGGCTGCGCTGCCAGTTGCAGGCGGCGTCCAGGCCCCGGGCGTAGAGGTCGTCAACGCGGTCGAAGATCTCTCCGAAGTGCTGGCGGTAGACGTCGGCGCGGTAGTGCAGCACCTGCCCAGCCGGCAAAAGGTGGGAAAGTTCGGGGTACTGCCGCTGCGGCGGCCGTTCCTGCGGCGGCTCGGGCCGGGCCGCGTCGAGCTCGCGTCTGACGGCGGCGAGGTCGGCGGTCACGGCAGCGGTGGCCGGCAGCGCTCTACGTGCAAGGCCGCGGCGCGCGACGCCGCGAGCTGACCACTGTGTTACGTACCGGTCGCGCGGCCCGCCGACCTCGCCGCCAGACCCAGCGGCGCACTCCCCGGATGGCCGCCGAGATGGTCAGTGATCCCACGCCGCGGAGTGCCGGATGCCCATGCGCCGTATCCAGCGAGGGCAGGCCTGGGACTTGGTGACCGGCGCGGCTGGACCGGGCCGGAGCGCGCGACGTGCAATCGCAGTGCGGGCGGACGAGCGGCGCATCGGTCTACTTGATTGAGTTCCGCGACCGGCGCACTCGACCGTCCCCTAGTTCGACCGTTGCCCACACTCGCCGCTTCCTGCTGGCCGAGAGCCGACTCCACAAGGACGTACCAGAGTCACCCGCGGGATTCGCCGCAGCCTTCAAGCCTTGAGCGGTCGATACATCCGTCCACCAGGTCTGCGACTCGCCGACCTCCAGCCCGCACGGAACGGGCGTGGTTAGTACTCCAGCAGGAGATCCGTTTTACGGTTCTGTGAGTGCTTGTCTGGCGTAGTGGCTGATTTTGGCTGAGTCCTGGTGGCGGCGTCTGAAGATGGACCAAGCGATGACGTCGGTGTTGCGTCGTGCGGGGTCGAGGATCAGGGCGTGGAACAGTCGGCGGAGTTCGTTGACGGTGATGTCGATCAGCCCGTCCGGGCTCGCTGTGCTGACTGCTGCGGCTGCGGCGAGGAAGGCGTGGGCGGCGATGACCAGGGTGGTCCAGCGGTGCCATGCTTTCCAGCGGCGGTGCTGGTGTTGGTCGAGTCCGAGGCCGGTTTTGGTGGCCTGGAACGATTCCTCGATGCTCCAGCGGCGGCCGGCGACGGTGACAAGTTGGCGCAGGGCAACACGTTCAGGGCTCCAACAGCGGTAGAAGGCCAGCTCACCGGTAGTGCGGTTGCGGCGGATCAGCAGCCAGTGGTGACCTGCGTGCTGGTCAGCGGCAAGGGGCAGCGTGATGAACGCCCAGTCGTAGTAGCGCTGTCCTTTCGCGCCCGAGCCGCCGGAGATCCGCTGCCAAGCGTGTCTCGGCAGGCCGGTGGCGATCTGATCGGTGCGGTAGGTGCCGAGGCCGGTGGGGACCCGGTGCGAGCAGGCAACGGCGAGGACATAGCCGATCCGCAGGCCGCGTAACGCCGTGGCGAGGTTCGGGTCGCTGCCGTAGGCTTCGTCGCCGGCAACCCACCGGCAGGGCAGTCCACCAGCCACCGCCGAGGCGACCAGCCGACGCGCCAACTGCGGCTTCGTGGCGAAGCCGACGGTGTCCGGCACGCCCGCTTCGAGGCGCCGCGCGGGGTCTTCGGTCCAGGACCTCGGCAAGTAGAGAGCGACATCGACCAACGTGTGCCCGAACGGTGAGGCGTAGGACAGGTGCACCGCGAGCTGACAGTTCTCGATCTTCCCCGCGGTGCCGGAATACTGCCGCTGGACACCGACGGTGTGGGTGCCCTTCTTCAGATCCCCGGTCTCGTCGATCACCAGGATCCCGTCGGGATGCCCGAGCCGGGCCGCGACGAAATCACGGACGTCGGCACGCACCAGAGCGTCGTCCCAGCTGGCTCGACCGATCAAATCCTGCATACCGCCCGGCCCGGCGTCCCCGGCGTGTTCCGCGATCGTCCAGCAGTTCTTAACCGGCAACGGCGCGAGTAGCCCGGCCACGAAGTCGCGGACCCGGCGTCGCGGTTCCGGCCGGACGAAGCGGGTCTCGATCGTGTCCATCAACGTCTCGAACAGCTCCGACCAACGCCGGGCGTCTACTCTGTAGGCGGCAGCCACCGCCGTGTTCTCAGTAGTCCACACAACCGCTGAGCCTCGACGGTGGCTGCTTGCCGTACACGGACAAAACCACACCAGTCACCCAGCTCAGAACGGATCTCCTGCTGGAGTATTAGGGTCGCCCCGTCCACAGTTGCCGAGAGGCCAGAGCCGTTGCGCAGGCTCCAGCGTTGCACGGTAACGGGCTGTCGGCCGATGTTCGCCACCTTGACGACCACCACAGGTTGGTCGAACCCTTGCTCGCGCACGCTCCACATCGTTCGGAAGGTAACCAGTTTGGGCGGCGCCGATACCAGTCCTGCGTTTCCTACTGCTCCCAGTTCCAGCGTGACTCGAATCCGTCCACCAGTTAGAAGGTAGGTCGCAGCTTGCCAGCCCAGTGACGCGGCACTGAGGGCTACGCTGAATGCCGATATGGCGATTGCGATATTCATGATGTCACGGTAAGAGGTCGCGCCACCCCTACAAACATTGTGTGACCGCGGGGTGGGGGCAGCCCTCTCGTATCCACTGGCAGGAGGACCGCCGGGGAGGGCGCTCCCGATGCGTACGGGTCTGGAGAGCCAGCAGCTACGCTGCGTGGTTGATGAGTCGGACCTCTTGCCCAATGCAGTCAAGCAGGTCGAAGAACTCATCGCGCGCCTTCGCCTCCTCCACCACCACATCGTCGTCTATCACCCGGCTGATAACCGAGGCGGCCGCTTTTGCGAGTTCCCGGTTGTCGAGGCGTGACAGCGTTTTCGATATGCGGGCATTGTGCTCCAGCATGGCGAGATCCAGTTGTTTGCGCTCGTCGTCAGTCCAGTCCTTCATCAGGGCTGGATTTTTGTGCTCCAAGCGCCACTTGAGCTCGAAGATCTTCGTAGCGGTTTCGTGCAGGTCTAGAAGCGTTTCGTGTTGGAAAGCGCCCCAACGCTCCGCTCGCCGCGACTTCTGCTGGCGATGGTCAGCCCACAGCTGGCCACCAAGGACAGCGCACGCACCGATTAGGGCTGCGAGAAGCGGTACCAGATCCTTCAACCACGTCACAGAACAAATCTAGGCCATACGCGCGAGGCGTTGGTTCCCGAACGCGGCGCGATGCCGCGAGAGGATGATCAATATGGCAGGCATGGGTCCGCCGCCTAAGACCACATCTCATTAGGGGTTGTTGCTGGTCAGGAGGTTGAGGCGGGTGGCGCGGCGGTAGCAGATCAGAGCACAGGCCAGGCGCAGGAATCCGAGGAAGTGGGAAGCCTTGCGGTCGTAGCGGCGGGCCAGGCGCCTGAACCTGCTGACCCATTCCAGGCATCGCTCGATGACGTAGCGATGCCGGCCGAGCCGGCTACTGGACTCGATACCCCGGCGGGCGATTCGCGCGATGATCCGCCGCCGTCGCAGCGTGTTGCGGCAGCACCGGTAGTCGTAGGCCTTGTCACCGTGCAGCTGCCCGGCCACCGGCGAGGCCGCCCGATCGGCTGCCGGATCGCTGTCAGGCTTTCGACCACATCCTCGAAGACGAGGTGGTCGTTGACGTTCGCGGCGGACAACACCACCGTCAGCGGCAGCCCGTTACGGTCACTGATCGCGTGGATCTTCGTACCGGGCTTGCCCCGGTCCACCGGGCTGCGCCCGGTCAGGTGCCCCCTTTGACCGCCCGCACCTGCATCGCGTCGGCACTCGCCCGCGACCAGTCGATCTGCCCGGCAGCACCAAGAACATCCAGTACCGCCTGATGAAACGCCTCCATGACACCCTGCTGCACCCACTCGGCGAACCTGCGGTGCGCCGTCGCCCGCGAGATCGGGAACGACCCGGGCAACGCCTCCCACGCACACCCGGTCTGCAACACATACGTGATCGCCGCTACCGCGACACGATCATCGATCCGCCGCCGGCCACCACCCTGATGCCTTACCGGATGCACCGGCAACAACGGCGCGACCAGACGCCACAACGCATCCGGACAGTACTTCTCCACATCACCCACACCCGTACAACGAACGATGTTGCACCCCAACACGCCCAAATGAGATGTGGTCTAAGCCCGACGCCGAACGCCGACGCCGCAACGCCACGGTCGCGATGACCCGGCTGCCCGCGGCCGGCCGGGGCGATGCTCGGGCCTCTCATTGCGCCTTCGGCGCGGATCATGCTGGCCGCTGCTGAGTGCTTGCGAGGTAGCGTGAATCCCCGCGATGCCACGGCCAGACCGGGTAGCACCATCGATGCGTACCGGACCTGCTCTACCGCGTCCCTGACGGCGTTCGCCTCGACGGACCCGTCCGGCCACCAAACCCCCAACATCGGCCCGGCCACCTCGACGGAGGCCTCCAGCTCCGGCACAGCCGCGGCGCGCAGCGCGCGAAACCGCTGCGCGCAGTTGAACGCCTCCACGGCACGCGTGTCGAAATCGCTGGCCGGCCAGGTCCCGGTGGCGTGCAGCGCCGCCAAGGCCCGCAGCGCGTCGCACACAGCGGCGGCGAGCTGTTCATCCGTGACCGCCGCGAGGGCTTCCACGCTCGCGGCCGCGGTCTGCGGATCGAACCGACGCCGGCGCATCTATACACCGTAAAGCGCCGCCGTCCACCTGGTAGAACACGTGGCCGTGCCAGTGGCACGGCCACGCGCTATCGCCGTCGGCGGCGGGGTGCCGGTCCGGGAACACGCCGCGTTCGGGCGGCAGGCGGCTCCGGGCTGCCGGCGAGAACACCCTCGACCCTGGCGAGCACCGCCTGATCCGTGTAGTACACCGCCGCGGTCAGGTCCATCGGTTCCGGCGGGAACGCCAGGTCCGGCAACGGCCGTGACGGTGAGGCGACGCCCAGCGCGTCCACGACCTGCTGCAGCACCCCGTGGGCCAACGCCACCTCGCCGTACATGTCATACAGCAGGCTACGGATCGATTCGCACGGGAAGTCGCCACACTCAACCCTTCTCGCCGATGCCATCCCGTTACAGCTCTACCTTCGGCTGGCGATGAACCTGACCGACGGTGACGGTTGATCCTCCGACGAAACGTCGACGGGGCTGAGTTCTGTCGCCGTCCCGGCACCAGATCACTCAGCACCCGGGACGGGTCGGGCAGCACAACCGCGGTCTCACGGAAGCAGCGATGCGCCCGCTGGCGAGCAGGGTACTGACAGCCACTGTTGCCGGCCGGGAGCGTGGAGCCGGGCGAGCCGGGTGCGGTGCTGGTAGTCGCGGCGGTTGACTGGACGTTGTCGAGCACGATCCAGCAGTCCGCGGCGTAGATCTTGGCGAGTGTGGTCAGCCGCGGCAGCAGATTGGGCTGGTGGATCGCGCAGGTTCGCGGGGGCCGTGTGGGCTCAGACGGCCAGCAGACGGGTGGTGAAGCCGGCCCGGACCAGGCGCCGGTAGGCGGCGTGGACATCGTCGGGGACCTCCTGCGGTTCGGCGTAACCGTGCCCGGGATAGACGATGATGCGCTGGAGGTCGCCGACGAGCATGTCGGTAACCATGCGCTCGTCGCCGATCTCGGAGACGTAGTCGGCGAACGCGAGCGGCTGGGAGGCGCAGACTACGTCGACGGCGGGCCAGAGCTTGCGGCAGGTGGCGTAGGCGCGGCGCTGCATGTAGGGCATCGCGACGAGCATCACCGACCGTACGCTGATCTCGTGTTCCTGCAGCAGTTGCCGGGCGAGGGTGATGTTCTGGCCGGTGTTCGTGGCGTGTGGCTCGACCAGGATCACTCGGTCGGGGACGCCGAGGGCGATGGCGTGTTCCTGGAAGTGGACGGCTTCGCCGCGGGGGAACTGGTCGGCGCGGATCGGGTTGACGGCGCCGGTGAACAGCATGCGTGGGAACCAGCCCTCGCGCCAGAGTTTGGCGGTGTGGGCGGGTACGCCGAGGTCGTGGCTGCCGAGGCCGATCGCGATGTCGCAGTGGCGCAGGGGGTGTCCGAGCTGGTGGTAGTGCCAGATGGTGAGGGCGTCGGCGCGCTGGGCGTCGGTGAGTCGGGGTGCCCTGTCCGTCACTGTGGGTCTCCCGGGTCGGTCGCCTGCTGAAGGCGTGCGATGCTGCGCAGATGGTGCCTCATAGCGTACGCAGCGGCGACCTTCTCGGTGCCCTGCGGCTCCTGGGTCAGGATGGTGCAGCCTGAGCTGAAGCCGGACGTCTTGAGCCGGTCCAGCACGTCGTCGCCCTGGACCGCGGTGATCTTCTCTTGCCCGGTGTAGCCGTCGTCGATCGCGTCGCCCCGCAACGGCTCCGTGAAGAGCACCGGCTCGTGTCGCTGGTCGAGGTCGTCCGCGGCGGTGGCATCACGCGTGGTGCCAGTCATCTGCCCAGCGCAGAAACCATGGCCCGGGCGCCTCAGGAACGACACGTCGAACGCGCCGGCGACGAGGCTCGCCGGTACTGACCACGCCACTCGGGGCGTAGCCGCCACGAAAGCCCGGCCGCGCCGCCGTGCTGGCGTTGCCACGCCGCTACCGGCCGCGCCACCAGCGCACTCACCCGCATCGATCATCCTGACCTGATCGGCCACGTCACAGATTTATCGCGCCACCGCGACACACCCCCTTGCATTCCTCGCGCGACCGCAACGTCAGTGACGCACCAGCAGGGCCGAGACCGAAGCCGACACGCCTCTTGCAGATGCTCTGATCATGGAACGTCAGTGACGCGAGCTACGGTGGGCGCACCTCTGATGACCTTCGAAAGAGGAAGGCGATGCCGACGCCACGCGAGCGGGACTTGCAGACGCCGTGCGGCTGGTGCGGTAACCCGATCGCCCAGCCGCCGACCGGCCGGCGGCTGCGCTACTGCGACCGTTCCTGCCGCCAGCGCGCCTACGAAGTGCGTACCGCGCAGCGACGGCTCCAGCGCGACGTCGACGCCGGCGTGGTGCGGACCGCGCCGGCCGAGCGGGTCGTCGAACGCGTCGTGCAGCCCCGGCACCCGAGCACCCCGGCCGCATGGGCGACGGCGCTGGAGGAACTCGCCGCGCAGCTGAGCGACGGCCGGATCGCGTGGTGGCATTACGACCGGCTCCGCGCCGCCACCGACGCTGTCACAGCCGCGCTCGAGCGCCTCCCGACTGGACCGGCACCGGCGCCCCGCCGGCCGGTTCCGGGCCCGCCGGCGGCGGCCGCGGACGCCCGCGTCGCGCAGCTGCTCGCGCGCCTGGCGGCGACCTCCGCGGGCAGTCCGGCGCCCACGACTCTGCTCCGGATCGCCGGCGAGCTCGCCGTCGACGTCGATGACGTGCGCGCCGTGCTGGCCATGCTCGTCGACGCCGGCGTGGCCGCCGCGACCCGCCCGCACCACGTCGGCGGCACCACGCCGGTGGACGCGCGCACGGTCGCTGAGCACGCCCGCTTCACCGTCGACCTGCACCCGTCCGCGATCAGGCACTCGCACCAGTGTTGACGGATCGCCGTCCGCGCGGGTCTCAACTTTCAGTACAGGAAGGGCATTGCCCCGCTCAGTCCAGCGCCGACCGCTCGCGGTCGGCGACCCGAACCAGCACCGCTTCAGCCGAGGACGACTGCTTCGTGGAGTTCGAGGTGGCGTTTCTAGCGGATGGCGAGACGGCCGAACTAGTGGAGCAGGGCGTTTCCCAGTCGACCCCACGTAGCGGAGCCAGTCGAGTCCATTTATGGGCTTGCGTCCGCGTCGCGAGATGATCGGTTCGGTGCCGCGTCGTCGGCACTCGGCCCTGAAATTCTCGCTGTTGTGACCCCTGTCTGCCCGCAGCCCAGGAACCGGAACCATGTCCGTCCGGCCCGGCCATCGATCGGTGGTACGGAGTCGAGCAGGGTGATGGCTATGCTGATGTCCGGCACATTCGTGTTGGGTGCGATCACTGATCACCTTCAACGGTGTGCCTTCGCCAGCGGTGATCAGATGGTGTTTACTACCGGCTTGCAGCGATTGACCGGCGACGGACCTGCGCCGAGACCCCTTCCTCGCGTCGATGTGCCAGCCGTCCATGACCGCCGTCGACCAGTCGACCCGGCCCGCCGCGTTCAACTCCGCCAACAGGATTCGGTGCAGCCGGTCGAAGAAATCCGCGTCGGTCCACCGCCGCAGCCGGCGCCAGCACGTCATCCCCGAGCCGAACCTGAGCTCCTGCAGCAGCCCTCCCAACCGATCCCGTTATGGAGCACGGACAGCACGCCCTGCAGGCATAATTGGTCCGGGACTGGCCGCGGATTCGCGAGCCCGCTACCGCGATGAACGCCCTGCCGAGGCCGAAGACCGGCAGGTCTCCGGGCCTTAGGAGGGTGATTTCCTGATCGGTGAGGCCCGTCCCGCAGCCATGGCTGACCCATACCCGGATGGATGACTTCTCGGCATTGTGGGCCGGGCGTCGGCAACGGCGGCCGGTATTCTGATGGCCGTTTGGTGCGGCTCGGAGGTGCGACATCGGAACGCGTGTGGTGTTCATCCATGGAATCGGTGCGCCACGACAAGTCGAGCAGGAGCGCTCCGCCTGGACGTCGGCACTGGCCGAAGGCGCCCTCGCTGCCGGCCACTCGCGGTTCGCCAGTGACCTGAAGTCCGGTGCCGCCGAGACGGTGTTTGTTCACTACGGCGACCTGTTCAGCGTCCCCGGCGCGCAGGGAACTGCCGACGACCTCACTGAGGACGAGGGGCGGCTGCTCGCGGAGTTCATGACCGATATCATCGACGAACAACTGGAAGACGCCGAGGGCGACGACGCTCGCGTTCTTCGCAACGCCCGGGCCGAACTCGTGCCAAATGGCCCGGAGCAGGGCTTGTTGCAGCCGGTCGGCCGCTCGATCAACGCGGCCACCACGCTGCTCAGCATTCCCGGCTTGAGCCGGGCAGGTCAATGGCTCAGCGCGAAACTCCTGGTGCGAGACTTCGCTCAGGTCGCCCGCTACCTCGCCCGCGCTGAACCCGACGCCGCCGGGCATCCCCTCGATGACCGTATCCGGGGACGGCTGCATTTCGCATTGGCGAACTCGCCGCAGGTGCTGGTGGCGCACTCACTCGGTTCGGTCGTCGCCTGGGAAACTTTGCACGAGTCTGGCGTCGAGGTACCGCTTTTCATGACGCTCGGCTCGCCGTTGGGCATGCGCAGCGTGGTGTGGCCGTCTCTGCGGCCGCAGCCGCCGTCGACGCCGCCCGGCGTGGCTCGCTGGCTGAACTTCTGGGACCGTGACGACATCATCGTCGCCCGACGGCGGCTGGAGCGCGACGTGAAACCGAACGCGGATGGGAATCAGCCGGTGAGTGCCCGGGTGGACTCGGACGGCTTCTGGGTGCATACGGCAACCAAGTACCTACGGCAGGCACAAGTGGCCGGACCGATCGCGGAGGCGGCCCTCCCGGACGGGCCCGGATGACCGCGCATCGTCACGCGCTTATCATCGCCACTCAGTGCCAAAACATGAACCGCCTCGATCAGATGGAGCCGGCTGCTGAAGAGCTGGCGAGAGTGCTGCTCGACCCGGATCTCGGTGATTGCCGCCCCGGCCTTCCCGACAGCGCGCTAGTCGTCGGCGAGAAGACCCAGGCCGAGGTCGAGACTGCGGTGCGCAACGCGTTGAGCTACGCCGGCAAGCAGGGTGCCACTCTGGTTCTCGCCTTCCTCGGCCACGGCTTCCTGGCGGACGGAAACACCAACCTGTACCTGATGGCGGCACAGTCGCTGGAAGACGTGGCGAGTACCGCGGTCGACATTCCGGGACTGCTGGCCGTCGCGGCGAACGAGCCAAACGTCGGCGGCATCATCGTGCTGGTCGACACCTGCCACGCCGGTGGCGCGGCGCCGCCGGCAGGCGCGGTGGCCAACGGCGCCAGGGGAGGCCGAACCACAGTCGAGGTGTTGATGGCGTGCAGTTCCAGGCAGGCCGCAGTGAACTTCCGGTTGACCACTGCCTTGTGCGCGTTGCTAGTTGAAGGGCGGGGGGAAGCCGGGACCATCCACCTCAACGAACTGATCTCAGACCTGACCTACCGGATCGAGGGACAGGCACCGGCTTACAACGCATATCACGGAGAGGGCAAGCGCCTATGGATCAGCCATAATAGCCGGGCTATCGCCCCAGAAAAGGGTATGGGCATATTCGGTGCTGATCGATACCGCGAGTTCGTCCGTCAAGCGCTGCCTGACTCGGGCGGGCTCCCGCCGCTGGATGTGGCGATTCGGCTGCTGAAGGAACAGGGGAATGCGAGCGGACTGGCCCGGGCCGAGATGTTCGTCACCGTGCAGCGCACGGTGGCATTGTTGCGAAGCCCACCGTTACGCCCTCTGATCACTACAGAGAGATTGCGGCGGGCCGCTGGCTTCGTGCTCCCCGACTACTTCACGGCCGAGCAGATCGACGCCGATGTGGTCGCCTACCTGGTGTTAAACCCGGCGGCTGACGAGAAGGACGGTCAGGGTGACCTCATGCGGTTCGTGTTGCGGCTGGCTCACACGTGCGGCATCGATTTCGGGGACAGCACCCTGAAGCAGTGGATCGACACGATGAGGATTGCACCGGCGATGGTCAACGACTTTAAGGCCGATCTGGAGCGGGCGCCTGAACCGATGCGGCTCGTCGTCAGCGTTCATGCCAGCGTGACCGGCGACTGGCCAGAATCGGTCAGCGCCTGCCTGCAGCTCGACGGCCAGGATCTGTATTACCAACGGTACGCTTGTGCCCCCACTGCGGACGGGGTCAGCTCGGCAATCGCCGATGCCGTCTTCGATGCAGACAAAGCTGCCGAAGATCGGGACTTGCGGTGTCGTCGTATCGACGTAGCGGCACCTGTTGGACTTCTGCTCGGCTGGCGGCCCGAGGAGATCGATGACGAAGGGCGCCTCGGCGCGAACCACGACTTTGTCCTGCACTGGAGTGAGCGCCTCAAAAAGTCCCGCCGGATGAGCCGCTTGCTCGCGTTATTGCACGAGCGCCCGCCTGGATCCCCGCGCTTCAGCCGACTCGAGCGCGACGACCTCGGTGACCTCGCCACTCTGGGTGTCCGGCTGTACAACCAAAATCTGAGCAGCGCTGTCGTCCTGGGGCATCTGCCTGATGACGCCGAGGAACTTCTGACGTTGCTACTTCTCCGCACGCCATACGTGATCTGGCCCGCCGAGCCCGGAAAGAACTGGGCCTCATCCGCGGACCTGGACAAGTATTGGCATAAGCTGCCCACCGGTTTCAGCGCTGCATACCGGGCTCGATGGAGCGGGCAGCCGGAGCTGGCGGCGATTGCCGGTCTACGCGCGGTGTGGGACGACGAGCATTGGCTGGGCTTCTGCCGCGCGAAGCCGGCGCGGTCCGACCGGGAGGAAGCAGCATGAGCTGGGAGTCGGTGTACCGGGGCGACGGGATCCCCCGCGAGGTCGAACTGCCGGACCCGCCACCGTGGCGAACTTTTCCCCGTCCGTCCCAGGCGACTGAGTTCCAGCCGCCAGATGGCCTCGTAGAGGCGGTCAACGCCGCTATTGCAGTACGCCGACCGCTCTTGGTTACCGGCCCGCCGGGGTCGGGAAAGTCGTCGCTCATCGACTCGGTCGCCGCCGAATTGCGGCTCGGCCGGGTGCTGCGCTGGCACGTCACCTCGCGCAGCACCCTAGCCGATGCCCTATACCGCTATGATGTGCTCGCCCGCATTCACGCTCAGCAGCTGGACGGCCGACCCGGACCCGAGGAATCGGGCATCGGCCCGTTCCTTCAGCTCGGCCCGCTGGGAACCGCGCTTGCGCCGGCCGAGAGGCCCCGGGCGCTGTTGATCGACGAAATCGATAAGAGTGATCTTGACCTGCCGAGCGACCTGCTTGACGTCCTCGAACGCGGCGAGTTTGAGATCACCGAACTGGCGCGGCTGGGCGGCGATCCGGTCGGTGTCCGCGAATGGAACAGCAACGCGGAGGTCCAAGCCGAGCACGGTCGAATCGCCTGCAGCGAGTTCCCGTTTATCGTGATGACCAGCAACGGCGAGCGTGAGTTCCCCGCGCCCTTCCTGCGCCGTTGCATCCGCTTTGTGATGTCCATGCCGGATACTGAGACTCTCGGCCGGATCGTCGCGGCGCACCTGAAGGGCGATACAGTCACCCCTGGCGCGGCGGCGCTCATCGAGACCTTCGTACGCCGCCTCCGTGCTGGCGAGCAACTCGCCGTCGATCAACTACTCAATGCCATCCACCTACTCGACGGCGGCTTTCCCGCTGTCGAGCGAGACCGGCTGCTCGATCTGCTGCTGCGTGAACTCAGCGGTGTCTGAGCGGGCCGCGATGAGGCGGGCGGTCGGAACCTCCGGCCCGGGGCCGGATGCATTCGCCCTGGCCGAGGCGATCTGGCTGGCCGCGCACCAGATGCCCACTACAGGGTCGGGTCCCGGACCCGGGATTCTCCGGTCCGGAGAACCGGAGGGTCCCGGCACAGCGCCGCCGCAGCCACCGGCAACGTCCGCAGCTTCGGACGAGGAGCAACACACGTCTCCGGACGATGCGACGACGTTCGGGGACGTTACGGGCGCAGCGACTCGAATTGTCGGTGTCCGGCCGGTTCGGGCACTTCCCCAGTCCATGGAGCTGGCGCGTAGCCTGCGCCCGTTCCAGCGGCCGTGGCCCCGAGGCCGGCGGGCACAGCTGGATCTGCACGCCACCGTCGACCAGTACGCGATGACCGGCCTACTCATCCCCATAGTGATGCCGGCGCCGGAGCGTTGGTTCGACGCAGTTGTGGTGGCCGACAACTCCCCGGGCATGGTGGTCTGGGACAACGCCCTGAAGGACTTCCTGCGGGTGTTGCACCAGGTGGGAGCGTTCCGACAAATCCGACTTCTGCGGCTCGACCCGGTCGCTGGAGCAGTCGTAAGCGACGGCTCAGGCCGTCCGCAGGACACCGGCCGGCTACTCCGAGCGCCTGACAGTCGCCGCCTGGTCATCGTCTGGAGCGACTTCGCCGCCCGCGCCTGGCAGCACGGCCTGCCGTGGAGCACGATTCACGTATGGGCGGAGAAAAGTCCGACGATAGCCATCGACCCGTTGCCCGCGGCGCTGTGGGCCCATGCGGGCCTTGATCTGCCCGCCGTTCGGGTTCATGCGCCAGTGCCAGGCGCAGCCAATACGGCCCTGCGATACACCCTTTCACCGCTCCTGCGCCTGCTGGCCTCGACGGATGAGAATTGGTTGCCAGTTCCATTAGCGAGCCTGACCCCGTCGTCGCTGGGACGCCTGGCCAGCGCGTTGATACGGACCGACCCGGCCGGCTGCGAGGCGGTGCTGACCACAGCAGTCGGCCGAATCGATGAGGACCCGGACGAGACCGCGCCGGATGGGGAGGCGCTGGCAACGGCATTCCTGCGGCTTGCCTCACCCGCTGCCGGTCGGCTCGCCACCCTGACGGCGACCTGGGAACAGCTGCCGGTCGGCATGCTGAGCTGGCTGTCCGTACACGCGCTGCCTAAAGGGGATCCTGCTTCAGCGGGTGAGGTGATCGGCGGTGGTCTGTACGACGTCGCCCTCCACGACCGAACGCCGGTGCTGCGGTTTCGGAGAGGTGTGCGCGAGCGACTTCTGCGTGGGCTGCGCATCGACGATATTCGACAGCTAAACGACTTGATTGCCGAGCAGTCAGCATCCATGCCGGGCGCGCTTCGTACCCTTGTCGCGAATCCGGACGGGGACAACATGCATGCGCTGGAGTCAGTGGCGTTCGCCAGCGCCTCGCGGGAGGCTCTGCGAGCCCTCGGTGTTGAGCCAGCCATGCCGACGGAGACGCCCGACATCGAGGAACAAAGCGTCTCGGCCGCCGTACATGTGCCCTTGATGGATCTGTTCCGCGATGCCGTGCAGAGCGCTTGCGACGACCTCCATAACCTTGAGGCCGATGACGCATTCGCGTTATTTGTTCGCTGGGCCGATGGTGGCGCCTGGGTCGAGGAGGTCATGCCGGACCTGAGCACGATCGAGTGGTCACCCAGCGAGACCTTTGACGGCGACACTGAAATCGGGCTGGTCCATGTCGAGGCGACCGTTTCGTTCGTGGCGCTGGTGCCCAAGAGTGATGTGGACTACCAAGATGTCCGCATCCTGGAAGTCGACTGGAACGATCACTACTCCCGGGTCTTGTTCGACCCGGGTGACCCGTGCAGGCTGAGCTGGAGCTATCGGAGGGAACCCGCCAGGCGACCAGAGCTGGAGTTCAACAGGGTCGACGAGGTTGACGGTGATGTCCGGCTGGCCGATCTCGAGATGCAGAATCTGACCGCCGCGCTGCTCCGCCTCGATCCGGACGGTGCCCGCCTCGCTTTGATCCTACGCAGGACCTTCGACTATCTGTACGACGGCGCACGCACCGGCCGGTTCGCCTGGCGCCAGCTACTGAAAGAAGAGAAACACGCTCTGGGAAAACGTGCCGAGACGGAGCTGGCTCAGGAATTCGATCTGGCCTACGGCGAAAGACACGATTTTCGGCTGGCAGGTGTGGAGTTCGAGTTCGTCGTGACTACACAAAGACTGTTCATGGTGTCGCGGCATCGGCATCCCGCCATTCACATGTTCGTCACCGCCGACGACGAGCGCGGAGTCATGTCCGTGGCCGTGGTGCGAGCGACTTCGGATCTGCTCGCCAGCAGGCCGAACAGGGACCAAAAGCAAACCTTGTCGGCGTCTGGGCGCGCGGCCATGCAGTGGATACATCGCAACGTGCCCATCCCAGCCAATCTTCTCTCCCGGCTGCCGGCTGAAGTCGTCGATGCGGTTATGAGTCCGCCGTCAGGTGCGGCCCGTGTGCGCGAGCTGCTACGCCGTGTTCGAGGCACCCCGATCGACATGGTCGCCATCGACACGGTTTGCCAGCAACGTGACGCTACCCGTCGTGTTCGCGAAGCAGGCACGCTCCTGCGGGCCGAAGGAATCCTTGTCCTAAGCGGCTCCACCGCCGTCGGGCGCCGGATCGCCGAAGAACTCCACTACCACCTCCCAAAGCAGCACTTCATGAGCATCAGAGTTACGTACAGCTCCCCCGCAAACCCCGCTCCCTCCTTCGAAGCGGCGGGGCGACGGTGGACTGTGGGCCTTGCCGGATCGCGCCTGGTCAAAGCTCCGGACATCAACGCAGTGGTCTGACCGGACGTTTGTTGGGGTGAGTGCAGGTGGAGCCCGGTTCACATATCGCCCCGGCCAGTACGGTGAGTCCGATCCGAGCGGATTACGACGATTCGCCCTCTTCGCGATTCTGACTGACCGCCTGGCGGTAGGCCGAACCGGCAGGCTTCCTTTCAGGCCGCCGTCGACACTTGTGAGCCGCGACCAGCGGACTTCTCTGGGTACACGTTGGCCTGAACCTGCCTGCGTAACGGCTGCCGGTTCGCTCCGGCTATGGCACAGTGCGGGGATGGCTCGATGGAGAAGCCCAGAGCTGGAGGCGCTGCTTGGCGTACCGGTTGAGGGTGGGTACGTGACTGAGGACGTGCTTGACGCACTGGTAGCTGGCCAGGTTTCGGAGACTGATCAACTTGACTTCAAGGCTGGTGGAGCGTATCAGGCCACGAGAGGACCGCGAGGTGACTGGCTCACGGAGCAGGAGTTCGCCAAAGACGTCGCGGCATTTGCGAATGCCCGCGGTGGACTTCTACTGATCGGAGTTGCAGAAGCGGGTGGCAAGGCTTCGAGTCTGGCCCCGATCACGTCGGTGGCTTCGGAAGCTGAAGAGCAGAGACTGCGGATGGCTTTGGTGAATTATCTGGGACCGAGTACCGAGACCTTCTTCCTCTCGATCCCTGCTGCTACGGGAGGTTTCTATCTGGGTGTGGTCGTTCCTCCATCTCGTCGAGGGCCACATGCCGTGCTCGCCCCGTCTAGCGATCCTAAAGCGTACGTTGCGGTATCCGGTGCGTAGCGGGCAAGATACCCGATGGCTCAGCGACCCGGAGGTAGCGGACCGATTCCAGCGTCGCTTTACCGCGCAGACGGAGGGAAAGACGCGCGTTGCCGAGGTCGTCAGAGCCGGCGCGGCACAACTTCGCCGTGCCGCGCCGGACGGAATCTGGCGCTACGCCGCCGTTATTCCCGAGGTCCCGCTCGAAACGTCCCTGAGCGCGGAGACCGCGCGTGACGCAGAGGCTTGGTATCGGAAGGATGCGCCGACGTCGCCCCTAGGCCGGACTCTGACCACCGCCCCGATGGGGATCCCCGCACCTCGGCGGATGACGTTCACCGCGCAGCCGTCAGGCGTTGGTGGAGATCCGGTCGGTACCTTCGGGTCGCTTGTTGAGCTGTATATATCGATGGTGCAGCCTTTGCAGCGACCGCGGTCGAGTGGAACACCAGCGGCAACCCATCGAGTACAGGCGTGGGATACCGTACGCTCATCGATGATGCCGTGCTCCTTACCGATGTAGCGCTGCGATGGTGCGCCCGTCAGGTAGGAGAGTGGGGCGCCGCGACCGTTCTGATCGGTTTGATTGATCCAGCCGGCGAGGGAGGTAAGGCCACCCGGCCCGTCGAGCTGGTCGCCGTCCCTGCTGGAAGCAGCGACCTCGCCCGAGTGCAGCGCGCACGCACGCTTGAAGACTTTCCACGTGCCGAGATCAGCGCGGACCTCAGCGCGACCGCGACCGCACAGGAGCGACTCGCGGTGGCCCACCATGCTCTCGCCTCCTGCTTCAGGAATTCGGAATCGTCGAGCCAGCCCAGATTGCCCGTGACGGATCGCTGATCACTCAGGCATGGGGGCCAGACGCAACCCAGGTAGCGGCTTGGGCGGCTGAGCAGGGCGTCAGCACCGGCTGACTTCTGCAACGAATTGATCGCCGGGAGCCACCCCGCTAAACGTGCTGCTCAACAACGGTGAGGTGATGTTCCGCGGTCCGCCAGCCGCTTGTGCGCTTCCCGGACTGTGAGATTACTGCAGGGCTGGCAGGCCGGTTCAACGACCGCTGCCTGCTAGCTCGATCCACGTCGACCACGCGCCAAGGACCGGCGTGTGTGTTACAAGTTCAAGTCGATCTCGGACACGTTAACCCCATTGAGACCAGGACCGGCGTCGAGCAGTACGGCTATGCCGGCCTCGTCACGGTGGTCGAAGGCGTGAGGTGCCGCCATCACGCACTGACCCGCCGCGACGCACTTTCCTGTTCCGGGAGGGCCTTCATCGGTGCTCCTCAGCGGATTGCAGTCAGCAGGTGACGGGGCCTTCGGGGAGCCGGCCCAGGACAAGACCGTCCTCGACGGCCAGTTGGTCAGGGCCGGCCGCCAGGTCGAGCGTCGGCAGTTGGCGCAGCAGTGCATCGAGGGCGCGACTTGCAGCTCGGCTCGGGCCGTCTGCTGGCCGATGCAGGCGCAGACCCTGGCATCACTCGACACATTCAGGACTTTGCTGGGGCCCGACGAGCAGGCGTGGGAGGTCCGTATCCGTCCCGTGGCTGTTTGGGTGACCTCCTTGTGGACGCAAAGCGCTACTTTGTGGCAACAGATCGTCACACCGAGCGGTTACTCTCTATCCGGACACCGCGCAGGACGCGCCAGCAACGAGCCGGAGGGAGTCACGGTGGTCGACGCGCCGAGCCGCGCGAACGGTTTGGACAGCGAAGATACGACGAACTTCCAGATCGGCGTGGCCGACTCCCGTCGAGCCATGGCCTATCTGGTGGCGCCGGGATCGGACGAGTACATCCGGATCATGGTGGTCCTGGAGTCGTCGGTGACCGACATGACTCCATCCGAGATCGCCGTCGCGGTGTCGGCGACAGGCCCGCCGATATCGGACGCGGTCGTGCAGCAGCGGCTGGACAAGCTCAAGGACTGGCTCGCGGCGACCGGCCGCAGCGACCCGTCACGCATCCGCCGGCACGCTGACATCCTGGCCCGGAACTGGCGATGGACTGCCACCCCGGCCGGCAGACAGGTCCAGCGTTTCTACACCTCGGTTCTCGCCGCCACACCAGCGATGCGCGAGATCCCGCTGCCGAGCCTCGCCCGCATCGTCGACTCGGTCGAGGGGCTCGCGCCGGCGATCAACATGCCGCGACGGGATGACGATCGGATAGCTGAGCTGGTCGGGCGGTTGTTTACCAGCCATGACGACCTCGACACCGCCCTCGTGGGCGCCGAGGACAGTCTCGCCGGACTCGCGGAACGATTCGACTTGGACCGGGAGTCGACCGCCGAGCTGAAGGGTCTGCTCGTCGACTACGCCACGCATGTAGCCGCCGAATTGGAGCGCGGGACGCAACAGGCCCACGACGTGCTGCACCGGCATCTGCGACCGCATTTCGCCGATCTCGCCGCGATATCGGTGGCGGGATCCCAGGCAAGGGCGCTGATCGCGCGTGGCGCGCTGACCGCTTCCAAGGGCGGCCGGGTAGCGGACTGGGAAGGGCTCACCGCCTGGTGTGATCCACACACGGGCCGGTCGAGCCGGTTCGCGCTGAGGCTGATCCGGGCACTACCCGGTATGCACGCCAATCTGCGGCGCCTGCACAGTTCCACCGGGCACGCCACCAGCCGGACCAGGGCGCTGCGACTGGCACGAGCGTGCCTCGACCCCGCCTACGGTACGGCGATCCTGCTTGCCGCCACCGGCGACCACCCGTGGCGGAAGCTGCCTGGTGAAGCCGACGACACCGATCTGAATAACAACCCGGCCTGGCGTGACGGCCCTTCGGTATCGCTGCCCGACCTGCTGCGCTCCACGGGGCGTACCGGAGCCCGCGGACGTGCTCCTGCCGCCCGCGACGACTCTCACGCCCGTACCGCGGTCGAGGCAGCCCGTACGCAGCGGCGCGTTGAGCACGCGGCAGCGATCGAGGAGATACTCTCCGCACCGCCTGGGCAGCAGCTGTCACCCCGAGCCGCACGAATCGCCCTGGCATCGCTGATGGCGGCCATCCGGACCGGCCCGGCACCCGGCGCACGCGACCGGCGCATCGCGGCCCGGGACGGCTTGGCGTGCACGCTGTTCCACACCGCAGACGGCATCGGCACCCTCAGCGCACCCACCTGGCGCGTCCTTCTCCCGGGCCGGGAACCGGTGTTTCATCTCCCAGGGCGTTGGATGCCTGCCCCACGGCGCACCACAGATGATCCCGCGAGCCGTGCCGAGGCTGTGTTCGTGCCGATGAGGGCCGTGTGACCGACCCGCCCACCACCTCGACGTCGAAGGCATGGCGACCGCGCCGGGCACGCGAACCGGAAGCCGCACAGGAGACCGCCGCCGTCCTGCGCCTGCTCATGGTCCATCCGTGGTTGGTCTCCGGCCGCGACGACGCCGCCATCGCCACCGTACGACGCCACGAAACCGCGGTACGAGAGGCCCTGCACCGGCTGGGCTGGCTGCTCGTCGTCGACCGTGACTTCGTCCGGCTGATGAAGACCCCGCCCGTACGACGGGACGCATGGGCGGCGACCGGACCGAAACCACTGACCGGGGCATGGTTCTTCCTCTTGGTAGCCGCCGCCGAGTCGATGCCATCCCGCGTCGGTATCGGCCAGTTGGTCACCGCTGCACGCACCGCCGCCGCGGAAGCCGGCGTCCCCGCCCGCGACGACAGGCCCGAACGACACGCGATCCTCGCCGCGTTGAAGATGCTCGACGCCCGCGGCGTCGTCGAAACCATCGACGGCGACATCGACGAGTTCCTCCGCGGCGACGACGCCCCGGTCCTGCTCGCCGTACACCACCACCGCCTCGTCCACGTCATCGCGAACTTCCCGCCCGCCGATCCCGTGACCGATCCGGCCGACTGGCTCGACCTGGCCGAACGTGAACCGGACCCGGCACGACGCATGCGCCGACGACTCGTCGACGACACCGCCGTCTACACGGTCGACCTCGACACGGACGAGGCGGACTGGATGTCCCGCAGAGTCCGCGGCGACGACGGCCAGCCGCTGGCCGAAGCGTTCGGCCTCCATCTCGAACGCCGGGTCGAGGGAGCCGCGTTCGTCGTCCCCGATGGCGCCTTCCGCACCAGAGCAGACCTCGGCGACCGGCCATTCCCGGCAGGCGGCACCATCCCGCACGCCGCCCTGCTGACCTGCGACGCGGCCGGCACAGAAGGCATGGTGGACGAAGACCGGCCGGGATGGCGCGGACTGCACCGCGACGACGTCCTCCGCCACCTTGGCGAGTTCGCACCCCGGTACACCGGACGCGGCTGGTCAGCCGAGCACATCGCCAACCTGCCCGGCCTTGCCGACGAGGTGGCGGCCCTGCTCACCGACGTGAACCTGCTCCGCATCCACGACGACATGTGGTGGTTCGCGCCGGCTGCCGGCCGCTGGGAACCACCACCGGAACCATCTTCCAAGCCCCGGAACCCCCCTCCAGCCGCCGCACCAGAGGAACCGCATGACCACTGAGATGGCTCTCACCCTCTTCGGCGAGGACGACCTGGTCCGGCCCGCCGGTAACGCCGACCGCTTTACGACCCGCTGGCGGCTTATCGGTGCCGGCCTGTCGAACGTCTGGCGCTACGGAGACCTTCACCTCGACGCGCCCAGCGGCAGACTGCTGCTGCGCGGCCCGAACGGCACCGGCAAGACCACCGCGCTGGAGACACTCTGGCCGTACCTGCTCGACCTGAACGCCCAGCGGCTCGCAGCGGGCAAGGCCAGACCGACATCGCTGGCATTGTTGATGCGCGAAGGCGCCAACGGCAGCAAACGCCGATGCGGATACGTATGGCTGACATTGGCCGCGCCGCAGGGTGAGGGCGTCATCTCCTACGGTGTCCGGCTGCTCTACAGCGAAAGCGCCTCACCGGCAGTGAAGGTCACACCGTTCACGATTCCCGGCGTCCCGTTACGCGATGTCCCGCTGTACGGCCCGGACCGGGGCTTCACCTCCGCGGAGCAGTTCAGCGACAACATCGCCACTGCTGGCGGGATCGTCTTCACCGACGAGGACGCCTACGTCGCACACCTCGCCAGCCGGCTGTGGGCTACCCGGGAGCGGGAGGTCGTGGAACTCGCCAACCGCATCCGTGCGGTCCGCAACCCCACGCTGCTCGGCGACGTGTCACCACGAGCCGCAGCCGACAATCTGCGCGACGCGCTGCCCGGCGTCTCCGACGACATCGTGTCCGCGACCGCCGACGCACTCGCCGAGTCAGAGTCCACCCGCACCGCGTTCGAGAAGGACCGCAGGGCCGCCGAGGCACTCGACAGGTTCGCCGAAGCCTGGAGCGGGCACATCGTGGAGATCGCGGGACATGCCCTCGCGGCACTGCGCCACAACATCAGCGCGCATGACAAGGCCGTCAAAGACGCGCGTGCTGCCGTAACGAAACACGCAGCGGCACAGACAGCATGGCAAGACCTCGATCAACAAGCGCGTAACCTCAGAAACGAGGCAAAGGATCTCGATTCCCAACTGCACGCGCTCGAGGAGTCAGAACCCTACAAGGACGCCGGCCGGCTAGCTGACATGCAGGAGAAGGTCGCCGCGCAGAACCGGGCGGCCGACATCGCCGTCAGGTCATTCCGCCGTGAGGTGAGCGCGACCGCCGACAGAGCGACGAAGCTGCGCACGACAGCCGAAGACCTCGCCGAGGATCTGGCCACCCTGTCCGCCTCCGCCCGAGCCGTCGATGCGGATGCCATGCCAGGCCGGTCGCCGCTGACCTGGACTACCCGGCCGAGGCCGCTCCTCGACATCGGCGACGAGACCGCGGATCCCGGCCCGCAGACGACCATCGACTATGACGAGCAGATCCTCGACGACACGGCCGAGAACTGGAAGAGGCTCGCGGGCGAGTACCGCCGCCGCGGCGACGCCGCGCTACTGGCGATCCGGGACCGCGTGGAAACCACCACGGCAGAGGCCGAAGCTGAACGGTGTGAACGGGTGTCCCGCGCTCGACGAGCCGACGCGGACCGGGACAAGACACAACTCGACCTCAAGGCAAAGGCCGCACGGACCGCCGCTGCACATCTCCTCGACGACATAGACACCTGGCACGACACGAACAGGGCACTCGCTCCCGCCGTCCAGGCCGCCTGCCGGGAGGAAACGAGCGACGCAACCGACGCCTGGTACCCGCCCGGCACGAACGAGCTACGCGATCTGGAGATCGCGCAGGTACTCACCGAGGCTGAGCAGCTCGCGGCGGCCGTCACCACCGCCGGTCGTACGGCTGTCTCGGTGCTGCGCCACCACAGCCACCTCAGCGCCCAGGAGGCGAAACGGCTACGGGCCCGCAGCAAGGAGCTGCGCGAGCGAGCCCGTGCTCTCCGGACCGGCCGGCTACTACCCATACCCCGACCGGAGTGGGCCGGACCGGCAGAAAACGGCGAGACGTTCGCCGACGCCCTCGACTGGCATCCCGACATCACCGACCCCGACGTCCGCGCCCGGCTGGAGAACGGCCTCGCCGCCAGCGGCCTGCTCGGCGCCACGCTGCAAGCCGACGCACTGCACACCCCGGCATGGTCCGTGCACGCCACCGCACAGCCCGCACCGGCCAGTCTCGCCGATGTCCTCACCGTCGACCCGGAGCACCCGCACTCACACCTCGCGGAACAGATCCTCCGCCGGATACCGCTCGCCGCCACCAGCACCGAAGGACCCGCAGGACTGGTGATCGGCCGCGACGGCACGTACGCCACAGGCCCACTGCACGGCCGGCCACCCGGCGTGGACGACCCCGGGCAACTACGACCCGCCGAATACATCGGCGCCAAGCAACGCCGCCAGGCAGCCCTCCGCCACGCCGACGCCTTGGACGCCGACGCCGACACCCTCGACCACGACGCGGGCAACCACGACACCTCCGCCAGCCGCGCACAACACGAAGCAGCACAGATTTCCGGTGCCCTGCACGCCTATCCATCGCGCGTCCACGCCGCCACCGCCGAAGCCGGCCGCGCCGCCGCTGCCTCCAAAGCCGCAGAATCCGAGGAAACGGCCAAGACCGCCGCCGAAGACGCCGCCGCACAGCGAGAACTCGCCAGGTCACTGCGGCTCGAATGGGAACTACGCACCCGCGCGCAGCACCTGCCGATCGCCGTGCCGGCACTCGAGACGCTCCGTGACACCGCAGCCGGCAGTGCCGGCACACTCGAAAACCTGACCAGCCAGCTCACCGGCCGTCACCGCGACCGGCTCCGCCGACTCGCACAATCAGCCGCGGAGGACACCCGAGCGACAGCGACGCTGCCGGCCGAACACGCCGCCGCAGCCACGATCGCCGACGAGGCAAGGTCCCTGGCCACCCTGCACCGAGAACTTGTCGACGCCGTCGGCCTCGACAGCAACGAGGCACTACGGAAGCACAGCCTCGCCAAGACACAGCGAGATCACGTCGGCAGAGAGATCCGGCGCGTCGACGGGCTCCTCCAGACAGCGGACAGGGAACGTATCCAGGCCGAAGAAAAGGCGGGTGCGGCCACCAGCCGAGCGGCCGAGGCCACACAGCCGGTCAACGACGCGTGCACCGGGCTGCGCACCCTGCTCGCCGCCCCGGGTGTACCCGACGCACTCCTGACGGACCCCGCCATGGCGGACCTGCCCGACGACGCACACGCGCTGGCAGACGTAGCGCAGAAGGCACTCCACGGGCGGCGGACAACAAGCCGGAAACTGCTGCGGGAACGGTACGACACGTGCCGCGCAGACCTCGCCGGGCTCTGGACGCTCGACCCGGACGAGCCCGTCGACGCCCTCGACACCTACGTACTCACCCACGACTCCGTCGCCTACACCCCGCCCGCGGCCGCCGCTGAAGGACGCTATCTCCGAGAACGCGCCCAAGCCGCCCTGAGCAGAGCAGAGGAGTCCGCACTACAGGAATTCGTCATCGGCCGGCTGCCACTGGCGATCGGCACCGCCTGGGTCAAGATCGACGACTGGATCCGCGACGTCAACCGCAAGATGCAGAAAGCCGCCGCCTCCTCGGGCGTCGGTGTGCGCATCAGCAAGACCCTGCTCAAAGACCTCAACGCCGCCGAACTCACCGTCTACCGCCTCGCCTGCAAGGAAAGCACCCGTACCGCCGCCCAACAGACCGAGGTCGGCGACGCACTCCAAGCACTGATCGCCGCCGCCGACGGCGCCACCATGACCGAGCGCCTCACCAATGCCGTCGACATCCGCCGCTGGCTCGACATCTCCTACGAAATAATCCGGCCCGACGGCCAGATCAACAGATGGACCTCCAAGACAGGCCTCTCCGGTGGAGAACGACGACTCGTCGTCCTCGCCCCCATGCTCGCCGCCGTCGCCGCCTACTACGACCAACTCGACACCGCAGGACTGCGCCTCACCGCACTCGATGAAGTACCCGCCGAAGTAGACGAACGGGGCCGCGAAGGACTCGCCCGCTACCTCGCCGACCTCGACCTCGACCTGATCTGCACCAGCTACCTCTGGGACGGCGCCCCAGGCGCCTGGGACGGCATCGACGCATGGGACCTCGAAGCAGGACCCGACACCACCGTTGTCGCCTTCCCCATGCTCGTCCGCGGACCGGAGCCGCTACCCGGCGATCCTATGGGGGCATAGCCGATGGGAGAACCATGCGATTGGTGTGCCACCCACTGCGCCGACATCGACCTCACCCCACTGCTCAACCCCCACACCACCTGGCTCTGGCAGCAACTCGCCGACACCGCCGACCGCAGAGGCGACCCGGCATTGCGCACCGGCACCACCACCGTCACCGCACCGGACGACGCCATACAGCGCGCTGCCACCACCAGCCTGCTCGGCGGTCGCGCACCCGCACCGGGACAGACAATCCGGATCAACCTCGGCAAACTCACCGAGGGACTACGACGCCATCACCCGGACCTCCACCCTGGACTGGTAGCGGCACACGCCACACGGCGCAGACTCGCCGAACGCGCCCGGCACCGGGCTCAACGCCACGATGCCACCGCGGAACTCCGCCGGCAGGTCGCCGAGGCCCTCGACCGCATTCCCGCCGCCGCACCGTTCCAGCCCGCCATCGACCGCATCTGGCCGGCCCTGCAACGCAACGGATGGGTGGCCCGGCTCCTCGCCAGGCACAACACGGAACTACTCGTCAACCAAGCCGCCGCCGTCATCGGCGCGCTGCCGCCGGCCGGACGTCGCTGCGACCGCCGACGCCTTGCCGACGACATCACCCGATACCCGCACGCCCTCGACACGGGCACACTGCCCGGCCTCGTGCTCGCCATCCTCGGCGCCGCCGGAGCACTGCAGCCGGGACTCGCCGTCCGGGCCGCATGGGCGGCGCTCGGCGTCGACGGAGACGATCTCACCGGGGGCCTCCTGACCCTCGGCGTCCATCCCACCGGCTGGTCACTCCCCACAGCGGCCGTCGTCACCATCCCACCCAGAGAACTCGTCACCTGCACCTGGCCGGCACCCCCACGGCCGGATTCGTGCGTCTTCATCACCGAGAACCCGTCCGTGGTCTCAGCCGCCGCTGACCTCCGTCACCCCGGGATACGCCTCCTCTGCACCGTCGGCACACCTTCAGCACGGGAAATCGCGGCGGTGGCACGACTCGCGGATGTCGGATGGCAGATCGCCGTACGCGCCGACTTCGACACCGCCGGACTCCACCACGTCCGCGCCGCGCTCGACGGTGTTCCCGGCGCGCGGCCTTGGAGGATGGATGCGGAAACGTATCTCACCAGCCTCGCACGCAGCCCTGAGGCCATCGACCTCCAATTGTCCGAGCGAGAACTGCCCCTGACCCCATGGGACCCCAGCCTCCGCAGAGCGATGACAGATAGTCGACGGCCAGCCTATGAGGAAGCCCTCATCGAAACGCTGCTGGAGGACCTTCTTGGCGCAGCGACGGCACACGCGATAGAAGGCTGACCACGCGAGATCCGAACATCAACGACGAGATCGACTTCTCCGGACAAAATGTGGAACGTGTCTATCGGCACGGAGGCTTGAGCCAGCCGAAACGTACGCCCCGACACCGCCTCCGGTTCGACCGCCGATAAAGTGTCCACATGGGAAGCGAGCCCGGAGATGGCAGCATCTTTGCCGATCTCCTGCCGAAAGAGATAGCGGCAGAGAAGGCCGTCCTGGGCGCGATGATGCTCAGCAAGGACGCCATCGCCGAGATAGCCGACATCGTCAAAGAAGACAACTTCCGTGAGCCACGCCACAGGCTTGTATACAGAGCGGCACTGTCGCTGTTCGGACACGACGAGCGCGTTGACCCCGTACAAGTAGCCGCCGCGCTCCACGGCCTGGGAGAACTGGACGAGTGTGGGGGAGCGCCATACTTGGTCAGCCTGATCGATGCCGTCCCCGTGGGCGCCTCACCCATCTCGCTCGCCCGCGCGGTCGCGGACTCCAGCCTCCGCGCCCGGCTACTCGACGTCGGGCACAAGATCATCAAGATCGCTGCTGCGGACGATGTCACGGATGCCCGCACGGCAGTGGAACTGGCGCAGGCGGCCATGCATGAACTTGCCGAACACGGGGATGGCGATCCGTTCACCTACCCCGAACTTCTCCAGCCACTGCTGGACGACATCGAGAGCACGGGAAAGCCCGAGCCGGCCACGCGCGGACACATGTCCACCGGAATCGACGACCTCGACAGGCTCACAGGAGGGCTCTGGCCCGGCACGCTGAACGTCATCGGTGGCCGCCCTTCCATCGGCAAGACGACCCTGGCGCTCACCATCGCACGCCACGTCGCAGCGCGGTTGAACAGAACCACTCTCTACTTCACGCGCGAGACGAGCAAAAACGAGATCGCCAGACGAATCGCTGCCGCAGAAGCGCGTGTCCCCCTTCACATCCTGCGCTCCGGTCAACTCTCCGACGACGACTGGACCAAACTCGCTCACTCGCTTTCGGACACGTCCGAGATCCCGCTGTACATCGATGACAGAGCCCGGACGATAGGTGAGATCCGCGCCAAAACGCGACGCATGCACGCCCGCCTGGGCCTCGAACTGATCATCGTCGACTACCTGCAACTATTCGCAAACGGATACCACGAACGCTACCGCGAGCTCTCCGACATCACCCGCGACCTCAAGGACCTCGCACGCGAACTAGCCATACCCATTCTGGCCATATCGCAGCTCAACCGCGGTCCCGAACAACGCACAGACCACCGGCCCCAGCTCGCCGACCTCCGAGACTCAGGAACGGTGGAGGACGACGCCGACCTCGTCATCCTCGTGTATCGGGAAGATCACTACGACCGGGAATCACCAAGAGCGGGCGAAGCTGACCTCATCGTCGCCAAGCACCGTCACGGGCCAACAGATGTCGTCACAGTCGCAGCGCAGCTGCACCTCAGCAGGTTCGTCGACATCGTCTTTCCTTCCGCCTGACGGAGAGCAAACCGCAGCGACGCCGCATGTGCGGTACGGCGCCGAAGGCGGCGAGACTCCCAATAGCATGCTGCTATTGGCTGGTGCGCGCGGCGCACGCCGAGAGCGTCGAAGACCCACAGTGTCCGTGGCAACCGCCAGGCGCTCCGTGCGGACCTCAGCGAACGCGCCGAGACCGCGGAGGCCTCAAGTAGGCGCTACATCCAGACGTTGGTGATGGACCGCTCCATGCCCGTCAAGGGGCGGTAGCGCGGGGAGCGAGTATGGCGTCGGTGCTCGGACCGAACCTCCGGCGGATCGGGGGGCGCTATCGGGGCTTGAGGTGTGGTGTGGGCACCTCGACTCCCACTCTGCCACAGGCCTGGAAGGTCTGGGTGATCAGAGTCAGGGAGGTGGGAAAGCCGGAGAGCACGTCGGTGGCATCGCGTTCGCCCGAGTCATGGACCTCGAACACATCCTGGTAGGTGCCGCCGGTACGGGCGAGATCGGGGTTGCCGGAGTCGGCGAGGAGGTCGGTCACCTCGCGCATCTCGTCGAGGCTGATCGTGGGCCGGTCGCCGGTTGCCGCGACGGTGGCGATGCGCCGGCAGGCGATGACGCCGGAGTCCTCCCGTGGATAGAACGCAAACGCGACGGCCGTCGCCGCCGCGAGGACGCCGATGACGGCGGCACCGATCAGCAGGGCGGATCGGTGCCGAAGGAAGGACGATCGGCCGTCGGTGATGTTCTGGGTGGAGGTGCTGTTCAGGGCTGGATCGTTCGCGTTCACGGCGCAGATTATGCACAGTGCCCGGACCGGGCCGTTTGCCGGCGGATCGTTCGAGCGCCTACATCTTGTAGGGAGCTATGGCGGGAGGTGACGGACGGTGATGATCAACTCGATTCGTCCGTTCTGCGAATACGCTTTGTAATCCCTGTTTACTTCCTGGGTGTCGCCCTCTAAAGTCCCTGCGGCTGATCTCGATCACCGGGGGAGACTGCTGTGTCACGTGGCGTCATGCTGCGCGTGTTTGGTTTGTCGTCGCGGCGCAGGTTCGCATTGCTGCTGTCCGGTGTGGTGGGTCTATCGCTGCATCCGTTGCTGGCACAGCCCGCGTCAGCCCTCGGACTCAGGCCCGAAGTGGAGCGCGCCGCGCAGACCGGCGAGCGAGTCGAAGTGCTGTCGGAGCGTACCGAATACTCGCAGGTCTTCGCCGAGCCGTCGGGGCGGCTCGTGATGGAGTCCACGGTGGTGCCCAAGCATGTGCGGCACGCGGACGGCTCGTGGTCGGAGACGGACCTGGATCTGTCAGTACGGCCGGACGGCACGGTGCGACCCGGTGCGTCGGTTGCCGATGTGCGGTTCTCCGGTGGTGATGATGCGCCGATGGTGACGCTGGTCGACGCGGGGAAGACGCTGACGCTGTCGTGGCCGGGGGATCTGCCGGCGCCGGAATTGAGCGGGGACTCCGCGACGTACCGTGGCGTGCTCCCGGATGTTGATCTGGTGCTGCGGGCGACATGGGGTGGCTTCACGCATGTGCTCGTGGTGCACACGCCGAAGGCGGCGGAGTCGGTCCGGTCGGTGACGATCGACGTCGGCGGTGACGCGTCGGTGACCGCGCTGCCGGACGGCGGGCTGCGGGCGGTCGCGGGCCGTACGGTGCTGGCGACCGCGGACGCGCCGACGATGTGGGATTCGGCGGCGCCGCCGCTGTCGTTGATGGCGCGGATGGCAGCCTCGGGTGCGCCGTCGTCGCCGGCCGGGCCGGGGGAGGCGTCGAACACGGCGGCGGTGCGGGCCGAGGTGACGGCGCAGGGTGATCTGCGGCTGATCCCGGACGCGGACATGCTGGGCGCGCCGGAGCAGCATTTCCCGTTGTTCATCGACCCGGCGTGGGACAAGAAGCCGGCCAGGTGGGCATATGCGACGAATAACCAGGCCAACGACCACAATGACCGGGCTCGGGTCGGCTACAACCCGGACTCCAAGGCGTTGCACAGGTCGTTCTTCAAATTCATGACGACGGACCTGGCCGGGAAGTATGTGTACTCGGCGCGGGTGCAGATGAAGCTGGACCACTCGTGGTCGTGTGATCACACGCCGACGTCGATGTGGGTGTCGGATGCGATCAACGGCGCGCAGAAGAACGGCGACCGGGTGACGTGGTGGACGATCCTGCGCACCGGGCTGGTGGCAGCGTCCTCACACGCGAACGACGCCGGCGGTTGCGGCCCGGAGCAGCTGGACATGGTCGTGCAGTTCGACAACGCCGCGGTGAAAAACCAGGTGCAGTCATTCGCGACCGGCCGGAAGACGGACATCACGTTCGGGTTCTGTGCGTGTGACCTCAGCGGCGCGATGGAGGGTTACGCGGTCCGCTGGAAGACGTTCTTCGCGGATGCCGCGGTCCTGGTGGTGGAGTACGACAGCATTCCGGGTACGCCGGAGCGGCTGATGGTCGAGCCGAACACCGACTGCAGTGTGCCGATCTCGACCGGGACGCTGACGCCGCGGCTGTACGCGCGGCTGCCGGATGCGGACACGACCCAGAAGCTGACGGCGACGTTCCAGTGGAAGCAGATCCCGGCCGCGGGCCAGGTCAACGACGGCACATTCCCGGTGTCGACGTCGACGGTGGTGAACCAGTCCGCGAACGCGCAGTCCTCGCCGGTGCAGGTGACGATCCAGAACGGCAAGCGGTACGCGTTCCGGGTACAGACAAAGGATCCGGCGCCGTACAACCAGTCGAGCCCGTGGTCGGGGTGGTGTGAGTTCTACCCGGACACGACCGTGCCGGCCGAGCCGACGGTGACGCGCACGTCCGGGGTCCCGGGGCCGGGTGGCGAGGCGGCGTTCACAATCAGCACGCCGTCGCTGGACGTGACGAAGTTCCGGTACGGGTGGAAGAACCCGCCGGACAAGGAGATCGCGGCGACGCTGACGACGGCCGCCGACGGCAGCAAGTCGATGACGGCGTCGGTGAAGCTGTCCACGGTCAAGTACGGCGAGAACATCTTCACCGCGTACGGCATCGACAAGACACTGAACCTCGGTCGTGCCACCAGCATCTCGCTGCTGGTGACCAAGCCGGCTGGCCCGCTGGCCAGCTACGGCCTCCAGACTTACGCGGGCGTCACCCAGTCCGCGGCACTGCAGAACAGTATGGATCCCGGCGCCGGGAACGCCCTCGCCGCCACCGACGTTACCTGGACCGACGACGTACGGATTTTGGGCGGACAGGCGGCAACCTTTACCGGCACCGCCACTCAAGGCGCGGTGGCCACCGGCGTAGCCCTGGACACGACGAAGTCGTACTCCGTCGCGGCCTGGGTGCGGCTGACCGACCTGACCACGACGTCGACCGTCATCGCCAAGGAAGCTCCAGCCGGGGTGTCGAATCCGTTCCGGTTGCGGGCACGCCCGCTGACTTCGGGCAACTCCTGGTGCCTGCTCATCCCGTCAACCACGACAACTGCTGGCACCGAGGTTTGTTCCAGCACCCTGAATACCGCTGGACGATGGACACACGTCGCCGCGGGTTTCGACAGCGCGGATCGGCGGATCAAGGTCTGGGTCGACGGCGTCGAAACCTCAGCTGGCTTCAACGCACCGACGACGAACACCGATCCGGTCGTCATCGGTCGCGGTCGGGACGCTGGCTCGACCGGTTCGGTCGAGCGGCTGCGCGGCAACGTGGCCGAGGTGCAGATCTTCGACCGTGTTCTGGTCGCGGACGACTTCACCGGCGCGATCGCGGTCCGGACCGCAGACGGTGAGGTCGACGAGCCCGGCATCATCAGCCATACCCAGGTCGGTCGCTGGTCGTTCGACCTCGGGATCTCGTGCTTCGACGAGACGGTCCCGGACAACTGCGAGGCCTCGGCGGACGACGCGTTCGGACGCAGGCTCGCTCTCACGAACGGATCGGTCGTTGACGCGGGCTGGATGAACTCAAGTCTGTTCCTCGACACCGATCTAGCCGACGGCACCACCCCGAACACGCCGACCCGGGAGTACGGCAGGACGCAGAAGAACTTCGGTAGCCATAGCGCGCCGGTCTGGCAGGATGCGCCGGTCCTGCGCACGGACCAGTCATTCAGCGTGTCCGCGTGGGTCGACCCGCTGGATATCGGTACTGGTGCACACACGATCGTGTCGCAGGACGGTCCAGACCGCACGCCGTTCGCGCTGTCGTTGCGGCCGAGGACGGTGGACGGTGTCACGTCCGACTATTGGACGTTCTCGATGCTGCCAACGGCCGGTGACGGGGCTGACTCGGTGCGGTCGGCGAAGCCGGTCGCCTACGACGACGCCGCCGGGTGGACTCACCTGGTCGCTGTCTACGACAGCGCCCGTAAGCAGCTTCGCCTGTACGTCAACGGCGTCCTGCAGGGCGCGACGACCAACCTCATGCCGGTGTGGCAGGCATCCGGGCCGCTGGTCGTCGGCGCTGCGCTGTTCGGCGGTGTGCGTACCGACCGCTGGTACGGCGGTATCGATGAGCTGAACGTCTACCAGGGCGCCCTCACCGACGCCCGGGTGAAAGACATCTTCACTGTCCAGAGCGCGGCTGCGGCCGGCTGACGATGACTGAGCTGGCGAGCACCGACGTGGAACGGATGGGAAGCAACGTGGGCAGGTCGACTGTCGGTGTGTTCAGGTGGCCCGGCCGCCTGCTGGCGTCCACGCTGGGCGCGGTCATGGTGAGTACGCTGCTGGCGGTGCCACCGGCGCTCGCCGTACCGGCGGCTGAGCCTGAGCGGCTGCGTGGCCAGGTGGAGAAGGCCGGCACGGCCGGCCGGCAGGTCACCGGTCTGCCGCCCGCGGTCAAGGAGATCCCGCCGCTGGACGTTCTTGATCCGGTGTGGCCGACCGCGGCGTCGGCCCGCGCGACGCTGAAGAGCGATGCACCGGCGAAGGCTGGCGCGCTACCGGTGACCGTCGCCCGAGCGGCGGGCGGGGCCGGAGCCCAGCTGCCGTCGGATCTCACGGTCGAGGTGCTGGATCGCACGCGGGTTCCGGCGGCATGGCGGGACGGCGTCGTCCTGCGCGTCGGCGGTGCACCCGGCACAACGACCGCGGGCGTCGCCGAGGTCGAGGTCGACTACAGCGGGTTCCGTGAGGCGTACGGTGCCGGCTGGTCGTCGAGGCTGCGCCTGTGGCAGCTGCCATCGTGCGCGCTGACCACGCCGAACCTTCCGCGCTGTTCAGCGCGGCAGCTGGAGACCGCGAACGACACGACCGAAGCGACGGTCTCGGCGGAAGCCATCGTGCAGCCGATCGGCGGCACCGGTGCCGCGACGACCCGCGCGCAGCTGGCAGGCGACGCGGCGATCGCCACGACGGCCGGGACACTGCTGGCGCTCGCCGCCGGCCCCTCCGGTCCGTCCGGCGACTACGCGGCCACGACGCTGTCACCATCGTCGACGTGGAGCGCCGGCGGCAACTCCGGCGGCTTCAACTGGTCATACAAAATCAACACGCCCCCGTCCGCGGCCGGCCCGACACCGTCGATCGGCCTGTCGTACTCGTCGTCGAGCGTGGACGGGCGCTCCTCCGCGTCGAACAACCAGCCGTCGTGGATCGGTGAGGGCTTCGAGCTGGAGTCCGGGTACATCGAGCGCCGCTACATCGACTGTTCCGAGGACACCGACGGCGGGGCGAGCAACGGCGAG
The DNA here is from genome assembly GCF_030813715.1 of Catenuloplanes indicus. NCBI lineage: Bacteria > Bacillati > Actinomycetota > Actinomycetes > Micromonosporales > Micromonosporaceae > Catenuloplanes > Catenuloplanes indicus. The sequence continues at coordinate 1,853,217 of NZ_JAUSUZ010000001.1, read as the reverse complement.
GACTTCGTCACCGGCGACCTGTGCTGGCGGTCGGACAACGCCACGATGAGCCTGAACGGCTCCTCGACGGAGCTGATCTGGCAGTCCGGGAAGGGCTGGCACGGCCGGACGGAGAACGGCTACAAGATCGAGAAGGTGGTCGGCGGGCCGAACACCAACGGCGACAACGACGGCGAGTACTGGAAGGTCACCGGCACCGACGGCACCGAGTACTACTTCGGCCGGCACGCGCTACCGGGGGAGAGCGACAAGACCGAGTCGGTGTTCACCGTCCCGATCTATGGCAACCACCCGAACGAGCCGTGCCGGGCCGCCTCGGGCGCGTTCGCAGCGTCGATGTGCGACCAGGCGTGGCGGTGGAACCTCGACTACGTCGTGGACGTGCGCGGCAACACCATGTCCTACTGGTACGCCAAGGAACTCAACCAGTTCGCCACCCGAGCCACCGACTCCGAGAACGTCGGCTACGTGCGCGGCGGCACGCTGCAGCGCATCGACTACGGCACCTGGGACCGCGGCACCGCCGACCGGTCCGTAGACGCGAAGATCCAGGTGCTGTTCGAGACAGGCGACCGGTGCCTGACCTCCTCTTGCAGCACGCACGACAAGCCGGACTGGCCGGACGTCCCGTGGGACCAGGAATGCGCGCTGACCGCGACCGCGTGCGAGGGCAAGTACTCGCCGACGTTCTGGTCCACGAAGCGCCTCAAGAAGATCACGACGCGGGTGTGGGACACCACCAAGAGCACGCCGGCCTGGCAAAATGTCACCTCCTGGGCGCTCAGCCACGGCTTCCCGTCGCCGGGCGACGGCGGCGACCCCGGCCTGTGGCTGTCCTCGCTGACGAAGACCGGCGAGGCCGGCACGGCGATCACCCTGCCGCCGGTGACGTTCGAACCGGAGGCGCTGCAGAACCGGGTGCTGACCAAGCACAACACGACGAACAACTGGCAGCGGCTATCGAGGATCGTCAACGAGTTCGGCGCCACCACCCACGTCACCTACTCGCAGCGCGACTGCGCGGCCGGCAACCTGCCAGCCTCGCCGCAGCACAACACGAAGCGCTGCTATCCGGTGATCAGCCCGGATCCGGCGAACCCGGACAAGGACCTCACCGAGTGGTGGCACAAGTACGTCGTCGACTCCGTCACGGAGACCGACGTGCAACTCAAGGACGGCGGACAGTCGCCGCCGATGGTCACCAGCTACACCTACGAGGGCGCACCCGCCTGGCACTACGCCGACGACGACGGCCTAGTCAAACCCAAACGCAAGACCTGGAGCCAGTTCCGCGGGTACGCGGCCGTCACCACCCGGGTCGGCGCGAGCACGTTCCAGTCGCTGACCCGCAGCACGTTCATGCGCGGCATGCACGGCGACCACGGCGCGACCGCCCCCGTGACGGTCGGCGCCTCGATCGGCACCGAGACCGTCTACGACGAAGACGCGTTCGCCGGCATGACCCGCGAATCGATCACCTACAACGGCAGCCTCGACAAGCCGATCGCCAAGACCGTCAACGTCCCATGGCAGTCCGCGCCGACCGCCAGCCGCACCATCAACGGCGACACCGCGCACGCCCGCTACGTCGGCGTCAGCACCACCTACTCCGCTACCGCTCTCGGCGTCAACGGCGAGCGCGGGTGGCGTACCGCCAGCACTCACACCGTCACCGACCCCATCTACGGCACCGTCACCTCCGTCCAGGACAACGGCGACATCGCCGTCACCGGTGACGAGACCTGCGTCAAGAACGTCTACAACCGCAACACGGCCAAAAACCTGACTGGACTGTTCAAGCAGGTCACCACCACGACCCTGCCATGCGGGACGAACCCGACGAGCCCGGACCATATCGTCGGCGAATCCCGCACCTACTATGACGGCGCCACCAGCGTCGACACCGTGCCGACGTACGGGTCCGCGACCCGTGTCGACGGGCTGAAGAACTGGACCGCCGTCGGCGGCACCGAGTTCGAGAAGCTCAGCACCGCCACCTATGACGCGTTCGGCCGCCTCGACACCAGCACCGACCGCAAGGGCGGCGTCACCTCCACCACGTACACGCCGGCCGCCGGCAGCCCGGTCACCAAGGTCACGGTCAAGAACCCACTCGGCTGGACCAGCTCGGTCGAGGCGAACCCGTACTGGGGAACGCCGACCATCTCGACCGATCCGAACAACCGGATCAGCACCCAGGAGTACGACGCGCTCGGCCGGCTCAGCAAGGTCTGGGACATCGGCTGGACCAAGGCCAAGAACCCCACCACCCCGCTGGCCCGCTACACCTACACCTTCAACGCGGACCGTAAGAAATATCCCTTCATCAAATCCGAGTCCCTGCACGCCAGCGGCGGCTACACCACCACCTACGACATCTACGACGGGTTCCTCCGCCCCAGGCAAACACAGACCGCTGCACTGAACGACAGCGGCGACGCGGTCATCACCGACACCCACTACGACGAGTGGGGACGGGCCTCCACCGTCTACGCGCCGCACGCCGAAGAAGCGACACCATCCGGCGAATACCTGTACTACGCCCCCTGGTCCGTTCCATCCGTCACCCGCACCGAATACGACCAGGCCGGCCGCGGCCGCGCCAGCGTCTTCCTCACCACCGGCGAGAACGACAGCAACCTCGTCGAGAAGTGGCGCACCACCACGGTCCCGGAAGGCGACCGGACACTCGTCACCCTACCGCGCGGCGGCACGCCCACCACCACGATCAACGACCTCAAGGGCCGCACGATCGAACTACGGCAGCACACCACCGCCGCCGGTGTCGCGGGGGACTACACCGCGACGACGTACGCGTACAACCGCAAGGACCAGCTCGTCAAGATCACCGACGCTGGTGGCAACGAGTGGACGATCGGCTACGACCTCAAGGGCCGCGAGATCACCCGCAAGGACCCCGACGCCGGCACCACCACGACCACGTATAACGCCTACGACGAAGTCGAGACGACGACCAACGGCGCCGGTGAGGTCCTTTACCGCGCCTACGACCTGCTCGGACGACAGACCGAACTGCGTGACGACTCCGCCACCGGGAACCTGCGCGCGGAGTGGAAGTACGACAAGCTCTACACCAGCCAGCCGTTCAAGGGCCAGCTCACCGAAGCCATCCGCTACGACAACAGCAACCCCGCCGGTACCCGCGCCGCCTACAAGTGGCAGGTCCGCACCTTCAACGAGCGCTACCAGGTCGTCGGATCGCACTACGTCATCCCGGCCGAGGAAGGCGAAGGCCTCGCCGGCACCTGGCCCTCCAGCAACTCCTACGTCGATACGACCGGCGAACCGAATGGTGCTACATACCCTGCGGTTCCCGGCATCGGCGCCGAGCAGGTCACCACGGAATTCCACCCCAGCAACGGCCTGCCGAACAAACTCAAGACCAACCTGAACTCGGTCGGCTCCTACGTCGCCAACCAGCAGTACACCGCCTACGGTGAACCGACGTTCAATAGCCGACAGATGACCGGCATGGTCGGCGGACGATACGTGGACAGCAACACGATCTACGAGCGCTCTACCCGCAGGGTCAAGCAGACCACCGTTCAGCCGCAGACCGCGGCAGGTCCCGTCGCGAGCATCGAGTACGAACGCGACGAAGCCGGCAATATCCTCAAGATCGCCGACACACCCGCCGTCGGCACCGCTGACAGCCAGTGCTTCCGCTACGACGGCCTGCGCCGCCTCACCTCGGCCTGGACACCCAAGACCAGCATCTCCTGTGAGACCGACCCGAGCTCCGGAAACCTCGGTGGACCGGCACCGTACTGGACCGACTGGACCTTCGACGCCGTCGGCAACCGCGCCACCGAAACCAGCCACACCAGCACCGGCGACACCACCACCAACTACCACCTGCCGGCCTCAGGCCCGACCACGGTCCGCCCGCACGCCGTCACCGGCACCACCACGACCACACCCGGCGGAACACCGACCACCAAGGCCTACACCTACGACAACGCGGGCAACACCCTCACCCGCGCAGGCCAAACCCTCACCTGGGACGCCGAAGGCCGCCTCGCCAGCACCACCGAAGGCGCGAGCGCGTACAAGAACCTGTACGACGCCAACGGCGGGCGACTCATCCGCCGCGACCCCACCGGCACCACCCTCTACCTACCCGGCACCGAAATCCGCCGCGCCACCGGCGCGACCACCGTCACCTTCACCCGCTACTACACCTTCGCCGGCCAGATGGTCGCGTCCCGCACCGGCACCCAACTCGACAACCTGTCCTGGCTCTACAACGACCACCAGGACAGCCAGAACCTCACCGTCAACGCCTACGCCGCCGACCAAACCGTCACCACCCGCCGCCAAACCCCCTACGGCACACCCCGCGGCACCGCACCGTCCTGGCCGAATCAGAAGGGCTTCGTCGGTGGAGACAGCGATCCCACTGGCCTGATCCACCTCGGCGTCCGCGAGTACGACTCAGGAATCGGCCGCTTCATCTCCGTCGACCCGCTGATGGACCTCGCGGATCCCCAGCAATGGACCGCCTACTCCTACGCCAACAACAGCCCAATCACCTTCTCCGACCCCACCGGCTTCATTCCCGAAGAAATCGCCGGCGGCTATGACGACTTCCGCAGGGCCAACAGCGACAAATGCTGGAGCGGCTGTAAGAAAAAGTTCACCGCTAAGGACACCTACCAGGGCCGCCAGCCGATCGCGAACACGGCGCTGCCCAACGGTACGACATTCCGGCGTGAGAATGGCCGCAACTACATCAACGATCTGGCCGTTCCAGAGGGCGGCCCCGAACTTGATATTCTCGCCGCCGCCGTCGACCGGCTCCAACCAACCGTGTTTCCGGATTGGTCGAACTGTGGCGACGTTCTGGAGGGCAACACCTGCGACCTGGACACCGCTCATCTGATGGCCGAGGCCTGCAGCCAGATGGACTGCGAGAGCTGGTACACCTTAGAGCTATATCAATATGTCAGCGAGCAGACATGCACTGACCAAGGCTGTGATCCCGGTTTAGCCCTAGCGAACTTCGGCCTGGGAGCGGGCTTCGCATGGGGCGGCCGCAAAGCCTCCAAGAGGCCGACGTACGAGTCTTGCGACGGCAACAGCTTCACCCCAGACACTCAGGTCGTGATGGCTGACGGCACCACCAAACCCATCTCTCAGGTCCGTATCGGCGATGAGGTGCTTGCCACCGATCCCGAAACCGGCGAGACCGCCGCTAAGTTGGTCGAGGCGACTCTCATCCATGTCGATCGGCAGCTAGTGGATGTCACGCTGGACGGCCGCTTGTTGGGCAAGGTCGTGAAGACAACCGCGGATCATCGGTTCTGGAGCGAAACGCGGCATGATTGGGTTAGGGCAGGGCAACTGGTCTCAGGTGAACGCCTTAGCACGCCAAGTGACAACTCGGTCGTTGTCCGAAGCGTCGCCCTCCGCATTGTCGCACGACTGATGTGGAATCTCACGGTTGATGATGTCCATACGTATTATGTGCTTGCTGGCGATACGCCGGTGCTCGTCCACAACGACGGTGTTACCCCGCCCGCAATAGTTCAAGCGGGAATCGATGCATATAACCGTGGCGAGCTGACTCAGCGAAAGACCACGAAAATGGAGAACGGCAAGCCGGTAAGGGTTAATGGAAGAACGGTCCAGATTGATGACTTCTACGAGGGTCGATCCGGTCCCATTGGGGCGCGTGAATTTTGGCGGGGGGCAGCGATCTATGAGATTCCCGGCGGTGGAAACGATTACCGCCTTCTTGTAAAGAGTGACGGTAAGATTGGCTGGGTAGGTCCTAAGGGGGGGCGTGCTGGGGCCGGTCACAATTATGATCGAATCACTACATATCAACCGTGCGGGTGATGAGTTTACGTGATAGATAAAGCCTCTACTGTCGATTCTTTGTATGCTGCGGGAATCGAGGTTATGGATTATGTCTGGAATGGGACGACAGTGCCTGCTGCGGCGGCATGGATGCTCTCCGCATGCTCAATCGCTGACGGCAGGGTGGATTTCGAAGTGATGTTCGACGACCCACGCATCATTGAAAAGGCCAATGCGGCGTGGTTCGATTTCGCGACCAGCGGTGGCCTCTTTAATGAGAATCGGGAGTTTTTAGTTTCCGTCGGTCCCGTGGATGGAGAGAATCCCGTGAGGCCGCACTGGGCCCGAGTGCGGCTCAATGAGTGTTGGGATGTTATGGGTGTCGGGACTGAATGCGGTGTTCTTGGTGGACCGAGGGGGCGGCCGGGCTTTGTGATGATGTCGCTCGATGAGCGTGTGCTTATAGGTGCAACGACATGGGATGGATTTATGAGCGTTATGAGACTTTTAAGTCCCATTGACGCAGAACCGATCCGCCGCGCTATGAACATTGCCGGGCCTCGGGCTTAAGCGCTGGTTAGCAGAACACGCTTTAGCTGGCTAACTATCTTCCCCGATCGGCCCAGGGTCAGGGCCGTTGCGTTCTCGCGGAACAGTGCTCTGACCAGCGGTCCCATAGTGTGAGGGCCTCTGTGGAGGCGGGTGAAGCGGGTGAAGCCCTCAAGGTGATCATGGAGTTTCTATAGGACTTCATAACACAGAGGTGAGTTCCCCCCGCTTTGACGGAGCGGTGGTTACCTGCTTCCGGTCGGGGCAGGGGTGAGGTTATCTGGCTCGGTCTGGGCGTGCCAGGCCGCCTCGTATTCGTCCGGGCTGAGGTAGCCAAGCTCCTTCTGGATGCGGCGGGAGTTATACCAGCCGTCGATGTATTGGAAGATCGCGTTCTCGGCCTCGTCGCGGGTCCGCCACGACGTTCGGTAGACCAGTTCGATCTTCAGCGTGGACCAGAAGTTCTCCATCAGCGCGTTGTCGTAGGAGTCACCGACCGAGCCCATGGACGGCCGGATTCCGTTGTCCTGCAAGCGTTGTGAGAAGCGGAAGCTCGTATAGTTCGAGCCGCGGTCGCTGTGATGGATGAGTTGTCCGTCGCGGACGTCACGCGACCAGATGCCGTACTCGAGGGCGGCCAGGATCAGATCGGTGTCACACCGGTCGGAGGTCTTCCAGCCAACGATCCGGCGGGAGAACACGTCGCGGACGGCGGCCAGCCAGAACACGCCCTCACCGCACGGGATCCGCGTGGCGTCGGCCACCCACAGCTGGTTCGGGCCGGCTGCGGTGAAGTTGCGGTTGACCAGATCCGGCGCCGGCGTGTGCCGCGGGTCTTGCTTCGTGGAGCCGCCGCGCCAGCCGCGGCGCAGGAACGCCCCGTGCCAGCCCTGGCCGGCCATCAGCCGCTCGACGCGTTTGCGGCCCACGCGGATTCCGTCGCGGCGCAGTTGCCGGTGGATCCGGTCGGCGCCATAGGTGAAGCCGGAGGCCTCCCAGGTCTCATAGATGTTGGAGATCAGCCCGCGGTCGACCAGGTCCCGGTCACACGGCTGTTCCGCCTGCTTGAGCCACTGGTAGTAGGTCGACTCGGCGATGTTGAGGACCCGTAGCAGGAGCGCGACCGCGAAGCGGTCACGGTGTTCGTCGATGAACCTCATGACCGTCGCCGGGTCGGGCCGAGCTCCGACGCGAAATAACTGCTGGCGGCACGCAGGATTTCGTTGACCCGGCGCAGCTCAGCGACCTCTTCGCGCAGCCGGCGGTTCTCCTCGGCCATCTCGGTGGTGGGCCGGTCATGACGTTCGCCCGCATCGGCCTCGGCTTGGCGGATCCAGTTACGCAGCGCCTCGTGATGCACGTTCAGCTGCTCGGCCAACCGGCGAATCGTCGGCTTCGGCTCCGACTCGCGATACAGACGCACGGCACGTGCCCTGAGTTCGTCGGGGTACTTCTTCGGTGCGGCCACGGATACTTCCTCCCCATGATCAGTCGATCATGCTTGAGAAGCTCCGCCAAACCGGGGGGAACTCAGATCGCAAGCCACTGCGGCATCATGCCGGACACCCCGACAGTCAGCGGCCGTCGTGCTGGAGATCCCTCCGTCACGCCCGGCGCATGGAGGTGGTGCGGGAGCTAACCATGCACTGCATCGGGCTTCGACTGATCTACCAACCTCAGGAAATCAGCCCCATGGCGCGTGATCTGTCCGAACCGCCTGCGCCGTCGGCGACCTATCTGCTCCAGCGGCCGCTACCTCCATCAAGTAGCCACCGCTATCGGCCCACCTGCCCGCGGATCGGTGGCCGAATGGACACGCCCACCCTGTGCCTGCGGCGCTCTGCGCGGATGGCGTACTGGCGCGTGGTTGGAGGTGGGCTCCGTACCGTCGGGCTGCGCCTAGGCTGGGCTGATGACTGGGTACGGCTGGGCGGTGGAACACCTTGGGCCGGACGTGGCGCGCGAGGTCATCAATCGCGCGTTGCGGGTCCTCGCCGATCTGCTGGAGGACACTGATCACTTCTGCACTTTCACGCTGACCGATGCCGCCATCGGTGACGATGGCGTGGAACCGGCGCTGAACACGCTGATCGCCGACCCGTTCCACGCCGAGTCGCTGACCGCGGCTGGTGACTGGTCGCGCATCGTCGGTGAGGCGTTACCGATGCGGTTCGCCGCCTCGTGGCGCCGGCCGCAGGCATGGGCCGAGGGTGCCGGGCCCCGGCGGCTGGCGGCTGGCCTCACCGACTGGATCATGGCTCACCTGGTGCACCTGTGGCCGGCTGACGCCGATTGCTGGACCGTCCGTGTCAACGAGTCGAAGGTGTACGAGAACATCTATCTCGACCTCGCGGTACGGGTGGAGGACCGCCTCTGGCTGCTTCACCTCGGCGTCTGCGACTGACGGGAACGTCAAGGCTCCCATGGCGAACCGCCCGGGTACCGCGGCCGCCGCACTGCCAACCAGCGACGCCGCAGATCGCATTCCGACCGAGCTGGCACGGCGTCTTCTCCAGCTCACCAGCGGTCTCCGCCGAGCGGCCGCACACCCGCTGCTGGCCGCCAGGGCCGGGATCGAGACAAGCGTGTGGGCTTGAAGATCCGCCACGGATCGCCCGCTGTCGTGTTCGGATCACCCGAGTACCTGCTCTGAGGCCTGCATCCGTGATCTTGTGCTCCGCACGTACCGGTCGATGGAGGAATGCAGTAGATGCCGAATTGATCGGATGTAGGCATGCGCGCTGTTGCCTTGCCGTGCAGTGACCGCAGGGTGCGGGACAGCGACAGGAGAATCATGACGACGGTACGAACACGAGCGCTGGCAGCGATGCTGGGGGCGATGGTCGGCGTCACCGCCGGCGGGGTCAGCCCGGCCCGCGCTGCGGAGCCGCAGTTCACGTCACGTGTGCTGGCCTCTGGGCTGGCGAATCCGTGGGAGATCCTCACCGGCCCGGACCGGCATCTGTGGGTGACGGAGAAGTCGGCCGGCCGGGTGACCCGGGTCGACATGGTGACCGGGGAGAAGAAGCCCGCGGTGACGATCCCGGATGTGGTGGCCACGCCGGGCGGCCCGCAGGACGGCCTGCTCGGCATGGCGCTGCACCCGGATCTGTTGGAGGGCGCGAGCAGCAACCCGTACGTCTATCTGTCCTACACCTACGACGCCGACCCGGACCCGGCCGTGCTGCTGCGCCGGCAGAAGATCGTCCGTTACACCTATCAGCGCCCGGCCGGGACGCTCACCGAGCCGCTGACCCTGATCTCCGATCTGCCGGTCACCATCGATCATGTCTCCGGCCGGCTGGTGATCGGGCCGGATTCGAAGATCTACTACACGATCGGTGACGGCGGGCACAATCAGGCCACCCTGTACTGCGAGCCGATCCGCTCGCAGGTGTTGCCGACGCTGCGGCAGGTGGTGACCAAGGACTGGAGTGCCTATCAGGGCAAGGTGCTGCGCTTGAACCTGGACGGCACGGTGCCGTTCGACAACCCGGTCATCGACGGCGTAAGAAGCCATGTCTACTCGTACGGGCATCGCAACGCCCAGGGGCTCGCGTTCGGGCCGACCGGGTTGCTCTACTCCAGCGAGCAGGGCCCGAAGAGCGACGACGAACTCAACCTGATCAGGGCGGGCGGGAACTACGGCTGGCCGCACGTGAACGGCTACCGCGACGATCAGGCCTACACCTACGACAACTGGTCGGCCGCGCCGGACTGTGAAAGCCTGCCCTACAGCGACTTCGAGACGCCGGCCTCTGTGCCGCGCCAGCGGGAGACGTCGTTCATCGATGCCCGGCTGGTGGCGCCGATGCGGACGTTCTACACCGTGCCCGACGGCTTCAACTTCCGGGATCCGCGCTGCATCGTGAACGGTCAGGCGGTGTATCACATGTGCTGGCCGACCATCGCACCGTCGAGCGCGGCCTTCTACGCGTCGGCGGGCGTACCGGGCTGGCAGAACTCCGTGTTGGTCCCGTCGCTGAAGTACGGCACCGTCTACCGGGTGCCGGTCGGCGCGGACGGGCTGACCGCCGGTGAGCCGGTCGCGCTGTGGCGGACGGTCAACCGCTACCGGGATCTCGCGTTCGGCGCGAACGGCCGGACGTTCTACGTCTCGACGGACGTGTCCGGTATCGCGGCGGACCTGGCCGGCACCCCGACCGTGGGCCTGGCGAACCCGGGCTCGATCCTGGAGTTCACCCTCGCCTGACGCGTGCGGTGGCGCCCGCCGGTACGGGGACCGGCGGGCGCCGTACCGTCTCAGTGCGGCATCGGGGTCATCTGCCGTACGTCGAGGCGGACGTCGATGAGCAGCGGGCGGGTCCGGTCCGCGATGGCTTTCTCCGCGTACGCGAGGTCGTCGGCGGACCGCACGGTCACCCCGTCGCCGCCGAGCGCGTCGGCGACGGTGGCCAGGTCCGGCCAGGAGAACAGGGACAGGCCAGGGTCCAGGCCACGGTCGGCGAACTGGACGTGTTCCGCGCCGTACCCGCCGTCGTTGCAGACCACGACGATCACGTCCAGGTTCTCGCGGACCGCGGTGGCGAACTCGCCGATCCCGCCGTGCATGAAGCCACCGTCGCCGCAGACGAGCACGACCGGGCCGGCCGGGCACGCGGTGGCGGCGCCGATCGCCGCGCCCATGCCGGTGCCGATCGACCCGAAGTTCTCCGGGAACACGAAACCACGGGGGTCGGGGACCCGGATGTGGCGCAGCGACTCCATCATGAAGCGGCCGCCGTCGCTGACCACCACGCGCTGTGCCGGCAGGATCTCGTCGAGGCGGCGTAGCGCGGTCTCCGCGTCCACCGTCCCGGGTGCGGTGTCCGGCCGGCGTCGTGCCGGCCGGCCGAGCCGGTCCAGGCGCCACGTGACGGTGTCCCGGAACCGGGTGGCCGGTACCGATGCCGCGTCGAGCCGCTCGATCAGTGCCGCGGCCACCACGGCGGCGTCGCCGCGGACCACGGCGTCGTACGCCACGTGGTCCTCCGGCGCGGTGTCGACCACGACGACCCGCCGCCCGGTCAGGAGCGCGCCGTTGTCCGTGGTGTACCGGTTCAGCCCGGCACCGACCGCGATCAGCAGGTCGGACTCCTCGATCACCTGCCGGGCGGTGGCGGCGGCCAGCCCGCCCGCGAGACCCAGCGCACCCGGCTCGCCGTCGAACAGGCCGGTGGCCTTGAGCGTGGTGACGACCGGCGCGCCGATCCGGGCGGCCAGCGCGAGCACCTCGGCCCGGGCGGCAACGGCGCCCCGCCCGGCGAGCACGAGCGGTCGCTGCGCGGCGGCGACGTGCGCGGCGGCGTGCCGGACCGCGGCGGGATCCGGGTGTGGCGTCTGGGCCGGCGGCAGCCGCGGCGGAACCTCGTCGTAGCGCACGTCCCGCCACATGTGGTCGGACGGGACGTTGAACACGATCGGGCGCCGCTCCACCACGGCACGGCGTATCGCGATCGCGAGATCGGTGAGCGCGGTGTCCGGCGTGCGCGCTTGCTCGAACCCCGCGCCGGTGGGCAGGACCACGTCGCGCTGCGCGATGTCCTGGATGTTCCCCCGGGCGGTGGTGGCGGTGTCGCCGGCGATCAGCAGCATCGGTACCCGGCCGCGGACCGCCTCGACCAGGCCGGTGACGGTGTTGGTCAGCGCCGGGCCGTGTGTGACCGTGACGACGCCGAGCCGGCCGGACAGGCTCGCATAGCCGAACCCCATGAACATCGCGCCGGCCTCGTGGGCCGCGGCGACGTATCTACGTTCCATCTCGTGCACGAAGCTGTGCACCAGGAACATGTTGGCGTCGCCCATCAATCCGAAGATCGTGTCGACGCCGTGCCCGGCCAGCGCGCGTGCCAGTGCCGCGTGCAGCTTCATCGTGGTTCCTCCTGAGAACGTACGGCGTGCGAGTCAAGCGCAACGCGGGTACGTAGACAGGGCCTCAACAACTCGTCGACCGCGGACCAGGGCCGTTCGCGGCACGAAGGGCGGGTACGCCGCGCGGGTCGCCGCCCGCTCACCGGACAGCCCGCTCGATCAGGGCCACGGCGGTGTCGGTGGCGTTCTCGCCGGCGAGCCGGCCGGCGAGTGCGGCGGCCCGGTCGGCGGGGCCGCCGGCGAGCAGCGGTGCGGTGGTGCGGACGAGCCGTTCGGCGGACAGCTGGGTGTAGCGGAACGTGTCGCCGACACCGAGGCGCCGTACGGTGCGGCCCCAGAAGTGCTGGTCGGAGAAGACGGAGCAGATCACGGTGGGCAGGCCCGCGGCCAGCGACGCGGCGGTGGAGCCGGCCCCGCCGTGGTGGACGGCGGCGCGGCAGGCGGGTAGGACCCCGTCGTGGTCCATGGTGCTGACGACGCGGACGTCCGGATCCTGCGGGGTGTGCGCCGTCATGTCACTCCAGCCGGCTCCGATGAGCGCCCGGACACCCAGCCGGCGCGCCGCCGTACGGATCAGGTCGAGCACCCGCGCCGGTTCCTGTACCGGCATGCTGCCGAATCCGAAGTAGACCGGTGGCTCCCCGGCGGCCAGCCAGTCCGCCAGGCCCGGCTCGTCCTCGCCGAGCGCGGCGCGCTGTGCCGGGGACAGCCGCAGGTTGCCGACGAGCGGCCGGGCCGGGCCCCACCCGGCCAGTTCCGGTAGCAGGAAGCGACTGTAGGCCTGGATGTCGGTTCCGCCGGCAGCGGTCAGCCGTACGTCGGCCGGCGCGGTGGCCGGTGGCAGGCCGAGCGAGGCCCGGAAGGCGTTGAGGTCGGCGTGGCCGCTGCGCCACAGCCGTCGCTGGTAGATGGTGTGGGTGAGCCGGTTGAGCGGCGGGGGCAGCCGCCGGGACGTGACGATGACGGAGGCGAAGCGGCCGTTCGGGCGTACCGGTGCGTAGTGCAGGCCAAGGAACGGCACACGCTGCCACTCGGCGAGCGTGGACGCCTCCTCCTCGATCAGGCGGGTGCCGATCACCACGTCCGCGCCCCCGGCGAGCAACCCCATGTCCCGTTGCACGCCGCGGATGACTCGTCGCCGTTCCGCGATCAGCTCCCTCAGGTATGCGCGGACGTCGCCGCCGGCCAGCCACCGCTGCCCGGACGGCGACTGCAGGAACCGGCGTGCGTCCACGCTCAGCGGCCGGGCGTCCACACCGGCCCGCCGCGCGAATCCGACGAGATCGCTGTTCAAGCCGACGACGACCTGATGGCCGCGGGCGGCGAGCGCCCCGGCCAGCGCGACCAACGGCTGCACGTCCCCACGAGTGCCCACCGCGTAACAGACGGCTTTCACACCGCTCCTCTCCTCGGCCCGACGCCCGGGCACCGGCCCTCGCGCCGCTGTGCTCCCGGCTCCACTCGCTCGCGAACACTCGTAGCGGGGCATGGGTCCACCGCACATGCGGCGGATCGACGATCGATCAACATGCCGTCGGCGGCCGGTGCGCCCCGAGCCGGGGTGTCTGGCCTGCGCGTCTGCGCCGTGCTGATGTCACGTTGATGCCCGGGCGCTGCGCTGGGCGTCATGGCGAAGGAGAGGACGGCCGCGCTGGCCGTCACGGTGACCGTGGCCGTCCTGGTCGGTGCGGGGCTGCTCGCGGCGGCCGTGGTCGGTCCGGGTGCGGCGACGGCGAGCTGGTGCGCCACCCCGATACTGTGCCGCGGCTGACTCCCGCGGCGAGGACGAGAACGGGGTACGGATGGCACTGATCCGCCGGCTCAGGGCCGGGCCGTGGGGGAGCCTCGCGCTGCTGTGCCTGCTGGCCGTGCTGCTGATCACCGGGCTGCTGCGGGCGGTGGCCGGGCGTACGAACGCCGGCCTGGTGACCGGCCCGCAATCGGGCGCGCGTGATCTGCGCTTCGTGCACGACAGCGTTCCCGGGGAGACGGTGGACGTGGCGGCCCTCGAGTCGCACCTGTCCTGGTATCGCACCACGCTTCCCGAACCGCTGCCGGCCGTGCTCGCGGCCGGCTGGTTCGGTGCCCAGGCCGGCCCGGCCGGGATGAGCACCCCGGTGGACGGCCGGTGCGCGCCACCGGTGACCCTGCGGTCGCAGGCCGGTGCGCTCGCGGCACCGCGGATGGTCGGCGGACGCGCGTCCGCGCGCACCGGCGGAGACGCCGAGGTGGTGCTGTCGCGGACTGCCGCCGAGGCGATCGACGCCCGGCTCGGACAGGCGTTCACGCTGGCCGGCTCCGCACCGACCCGGATCGTCGGGATGTACGTGTCGGCGTTGCTCGCGATGGTCCTGACCGGGCTGGCCGCCGCGCTCACCGAGCTGATCTTTCGCCCGTGCGGCTGGCGGTGCGTCTGCGACGCGCCGCATTCGGCCTGATGCGGGCGCGCGGCGGTACCGGCGCCGCGATCGCGGTCCGTTGCGCGGCCGAGGCGTCGTGTGTGCCGCCCGCGGTCGCCGCCGGATGGCTGGCTGGCACGTGGGTGCCAGCGCACGTGCGCGGCCGCCGATTCGCCTTCCGGGTCGCCGCGGTCGCGGAGACGTTCCCCGGCCTCGATCCCGGCACCCGCGAGTTCGTCGTACTGCCCCGTCAGTCCGTGCCGGTGGCGCCGATCATCAACCGCTACCTGATCGCGGGTGCCTCGGCCGATCCCGCCGCCCTGCACCGTACCGGCGATGACGGCCAGGCGGAGGCCCTCGCGGCGGAGCTCGGCCGTACGCTCGGCCCGGCCGGCCTGCCGGTGCCGGCCATCGTCGTCATGGCCGGCGAACAGCGGGCCGTGCTCGGACATGGCGGCGCGAACGGTCTGCTCACCCTCGTCTACTCGGCCGGTGCCGCCGGCGGCGTCCTGATCGCGCTGCTGGCGGTCGCGGTCACGGCCGTCGCGGACACGGCCGCGTGCGGCCGGGCACTGTCCCGGCTGAGGACCATGGGGATGTCCGCCGGCCCGGGCCGCACCCTGCTCCTGATCGAGCTGTCACCGCCGGTGGTGGCGCTACCGCCGCTGACCGCGGCGGTGCTGGTGTTCGCCCTGCTCCTCGAGGAGCGCGTGAACCGCGCGCTCGACCTCGGCACCGCGCTGCGGTGGGGCGACGTTCGCTGAGGCCCGGGAGAATGTCAGTGCTCCACGCCGGGCCGGGTGTAGCGGTGCTTGATGCCGTGCGGGAAGAACTCCGGGTCGTCCGCGGTCCTCAGTTCGACATCCGGCGTCTGGTACCCGGCCGGCACGTAATGCGCGAACTCGTTGTTCACCCGCAGCAGCTCGGCCCGGATCGCCTCGGCGGCGGCCCGCTGCCGCTCGTCGGTGGCCGCCTCGCCGGTGGCCAGCTCGACCACGACGTTCAGCCGGCGGTCGCGGTCCACGTCCTCGAGCGTGCGGAGCACGAACCGCCCGGTCGCCCAGCCGGCGACCGCGGGCCGTTCCAGCGCCGCCGCCACGTCCTCCGGGTAGACGTTCGCGCCGAAGAACGACACGGTGAACATCGACCGGCCGAAGACGAAGACGAACGGCAGGTCCGTACCCTCGCCGGGGTCGAAGCCGTGCTCGCGGCACAGCGCGATCAGGCTGTCGTGCGCGATGACGCCGCCCTCGTCGGCGATGTGGTAGCGCACCAGCGGCACCGTGCCGTCGGTGCTGAACGCCAGCGTCCCGCCCGGGAGCGCCTCGAACCGGTGGGTGGCCGGGTCGAACTGGGCCAGCGTCGGCAGGCGGGTGTCGCCGAACACGGCCCTGGCGAGGTCCGGCCGACCGGCGAGGAACCGGCGGATGCGCACGCTCAGCGGCGTCTCGGTGGCGAGCACGCCACCGTCCGCGGTGCCGTACATGTTCGCCACGTCGGCGGTCGGGTCGGTCATCCCGGTGCGCAGCCCGATCAGGTCACGCCACTGCTCACTGATCACCTCGCCGGCCATCACGATCTTGATCCGGTACGACGTCCAGTCCATTCCGCGCGCCAGCCCGGAGTCGACCACGTTCTTCACGAACGGCGGATAGCCCAGCAGCACGATCTGGTCGTAGAAGTCACCGAGCTCGTCGATGACCCGCAGCACCTCGTCGATGTCGTTGCCTGCGGGGGCGACCGTGATCGGGTAGCCGCGCGCCGCCAGCCGCCGGCAGATGCCGGCGACGTACATGCCGCCGACCCAGTGGCCGAGCGCGAAGCACACGACCGCGAGTGTGCTGCGCTCGTGCGCGTGGAACGCGTCCCGCAGGATGTGCTCCATACGGGCGGCACCGCCGTGCTCGTCCGCGGCCGACCGCGGCCAGACGGTCGGGGTGCCGGACGAGCCCGACGACAGCGCGACGATGTCGCCGCCGGTGATCCGGCCGCCACGGCAGCGCTCCGGCAACGGGTAACGTTGGTGGTAACCCGACTTGCTGGTCAGCGGAATCTGCTCGACGCTGACCACCGATGCCGGATCGACCCCCTGCTCCGACAGGAACCGCCGGTACGCGGGCACCTCGGCCGCGGCGTCCCGGAACAACGCCAGCACGTCCATCGGGTTGCCATCACCCATCCTTGCGCCTTCCTGCCGACCACGTTCGCGGTGTCCGGGACATCTCGTCCCACCCCGATGAACACCGGGTCGACGATACGTGAGCGGCTGACCGGTGCCGGAGGGACCGGAGGCGTACCATCGCCTCGATGGTGACGCGACGACCACCGGAACCAGCGCTGCTGGGCCGCGATGCCGATCTGGTCGTCATCGACGCGGCGTTGACCGGCGCGGTCTCCCGGGGTGTGGTCGTCATCGTGCGGGGCGAGCCCGGCATCGGCAAGACCGCGCTGCTGTCCGCCGCCCGGCAGCGCGCCCTCGCCCGGAATATGCGGGTCCTCGCCTGCGCGGGTGTCCCGATCGAGTCCGACCTGCCCTACTCGGGCCTGCACCAGCTGCTGCGTCCTGTCATCCGGCGGGACCCGATGCTGGCCAGCGCCACCGCACTGTCCCCGGCCCAGCGGGACACACTGCTGAACGCGCTCGGTCTGGGCGACAGCGAACCGATCTCCCGGCACGAGGTCGGCGAGGCTGTCCTGGCGCTGCTGGCGGGGGAGGCGGCCGTGGCACCGGTACTGGTCACCGTGGACGACACCCACTGGCTGGATCGGTCCACGGCGCAGGTGGTGGCGTCGGTCGCGCACCGGCTGCCCGGCCACCGGGTCGTGGTGATCGCCGCACAGCGTGACACCGAGCCGGCCGGCCCGCTGGGGGACGTGCCCGCGTCCCGCGAGCTGATGCTCGGCGGCCTGGACGGCGACACCGCGAGCCGGCTGCTGGCGGCACACGCACCTGACCTGCCGCCGCGATGGCGGCAGCGGACGCTGGAGGTCGCGCGCGGCAACCCGCTGGCGCTCGTCGAATTGCCGGCCGTGCTGCGGCACCACGACGACTCGTACGGCGAGGACCTGCCACTGACCGACCGGCTGGAGCGCACGTTCGGCATGCGGGCCCGTGAACTGTCGCACGACACACGCATGCTGCTGCTCGCGGCGGCTCTGCACGACCGCGACGACCAGAACGAGATCGTCTCCGCGGCCGGCCGCGCCGCCGGCCGCGCGATCCGGCCGGGCGACCTTGCCGAGGCGGTCGACACCGGGCTGCTGGAGGTCGGTGACGGCACGCTGCGGTTCCGGCACCCGCTGATGCGATCCGCGGTGCGCCGGGCGGCCACCGCCGCGCACCGGCACGGCGTTCACGCGGCCCTGGCGGAGATTCTTGCCGCGGACCCCGACCGGCGGGTCTGGCACCGGGCCGCCGCGTGCCTGGCACCGGACGAGTCGGTCGCCGCGGAGCTGGAACGCGCCGCCTCCCGGGCCATGCGCCGCGGAGCGCCGGACGCGGCGTCCGTGGCCATGGAGCGGGCGGCCCGGCTCAGCCCGGACACCGCCGAGCGGGTGCGGCGCCTGGTCACCGCCGCGGACATCGGCTTCGGCGCCGGCGGCGGTCCCCGGTTCGCGCGGCTGATCGCGGAGCTGGAGATACTCGCCATCGACCCGGTCGACCGCGCCCGGCTCGCGTACTGGCAGGAGGAATTGCTCCGGCGGGACTGGCCCGGCGACGCCGGTGTCGTCGCCGCGATCGAGCTGACCCGGCGGCAGCTGGCGGCCGGCCACGCCGAGCAGGCACTCTCCACGCTCGCCTCCGCCGCGGTCCGCGCCTGGTGGGTGGGTCCGACCGGGACGGTGCTGCACCGGCTGGCCGACACGGTCCGGCATCCGGATCTACGGGCCGACGAACTGACCCGCGCCGCACTGCTCGCCCTGATCGCACCGGAGCAGCATTCGGCCCCGTTCCTTCACCGGTACGCCGCCGCACGCGACGAGCCCCGCGAGCCGGCCGACGACGTACGCCTCAGCCAGGCCGCGGGCGCGGCCGGGGACATGCCGGCGGTGATCCGCAGTCTCGACCGCGCCATCCCGGCGCTGCGGGCACGCGGGCACCTCGGACTGCTCGCCCAAGCGCTCTCCTCGTATGCCTGGGCCCACCTCCACCTCGGACAGCTGGAGCTGAGCGAGGCCTCCGCCGTCGAGTGCCGGCGGCTGTCCGAGGAGGTCGGCCAGCCGCGCTGGGCGGTGATGGCGAGCCTGGCCGCCGGCATCGTGGCCGGCCGGCGCGGCGACCGGCACGCCGCGGAGTCCGCGGCGGCCGCGGCGGAGACCGTGCTGCTGCGGTCCAGGGCACATCCACTGCTGGCCAAGGTGGAACTGGCCCGGGGCACGGCGGCTTTGGGGGCGGGGGAGTTCGCGCTCGCCTTCGACCGGCTCTGGCGCATCGTCGACCCGGCGTCGCCGTCCCACCACCGGCAGGTACGGGCCTGGGCGCTGCCGGAACTGATCGAGGCCGGGGTACGCAGCGGCCGGCTGGCCCGGCTGAGACCGCTGCACGCGGAACTGGCCGCGCTGGCCGAGCGCACCGGATCACCCCTGCTGCGGGCCGCGGTGACCGCCACTGCTCCGCTGCTGGCGGACGATCCGGCGGCCGCGTTCGACGCGGCGATCGCCGCGGACCTGGCGGCGTGGCCGTGGCACCGGGCCCGGCTGCTGCTGGCGCACGGCGAATGGCTGCGCCGCGAACGTCAGGCCGCCGACGCGCGCGGGCCGCTGCGCGAGGCACACCGCATCTTCCGTGCGCTCGGCACGGTGCCCTGGGCGGACCGCGCCGAGGCAGAGATCCGCGCCTCCGGTGAACACGTCCGCGTGCGCGCCCTCGCCGGCTCGGACGCGCTGACCCCGCAGGAGCTGCAGATCGCCCGGCTGGCCGCGTCCGGCCTGACCAACCGCGAGATCGGCGACCGGCTGCTGCTGTCACACCGGACGGTCGGCACCCACCTGTACCGCATCTTCCCGAAACTGGGCGTGACCGCGCGAGCCGGCCTCGCCCGGGCGCTGGAGGCGTACGACCGGACGTGACCGGCCGGTGCTCCGGACCACCCGGTGCGGCACCCGAAGGCCGGGTGTCCCGCGTGGCGGAACGGGCCGGGACGCCGCGGCGGCCGGCTGACTACGATGGACTCCCGTGCCATCGTCGCTCGTCGGCCGTACCGCCGAAATCGCTGTCCTGGCCGAGGCGATCGCCCGGGCGGATGCCGGCCACGGTGGTGGGCTGCTGCTCACCGGCGACCCCGGGGTGGGGAAGTCCGCCCTGCTGGACGCCGCCGCCGAGCAGGCCCGGCAACGCGGGGCACGCGTGCTGCGCTGTGTCGGCACCCCCTCGGAGAGCGACCGCCCGTACGCCGGGCTGCGCCGCCTGCTGACGCCGGTCCTCGGCACGATCGAGGCACCGCTCCCGGCCACCCGGCAGGCGCTACGGGCAGCGCTGGGCGACAGTGACGAACCGGTCACCGCCCATCGCGTCGGGCTGGCAGCGCTGCAACTGCTGACCGACGCCGCGCAGCGGGCGCCGCTGACGGTTATCGCGGACGACGTGCAGTGGCTGGACGCGGCGTCCTGCCACGTGCTGGCGTTCGTGGTCCGGCGCTTGGCCGACGACCCGGTGCTGATGGTCGCCGCGGCCCGTGCCGGAGACCTGGGCGGCAATCCGCTGGCCGAGTCGCAGTTGCGGGTCGTACCGGTGAATCCGCTCGACGAGCACGCCGCCGCCGTCCTGCTCGACGCGCGGGCCCCCGGCCTGCCGCCACTGGTCCGCGAACACCTGCTGAACGCCGCGGAGGGTAACCCGCTCGCGCTGACCGAGCTGCCGCTGGCGATCCGCGAGGAGCGTGACATCCTGGCCACGCCCGCGCTGCCGCTGACCGAGCGCCTGGCCCGGTCGTTCGGGGACCGTGCCGCCGGGCTGCCGGTGGCGACGCGGACGCTGCTGCTGGTCATGGCCGTCAACGACGGCGACACCGTCGCGGAGATGCTCGCCGCCGCGAGCCGGGTCACCGGTACGCCGACGACGCTGGACGAGCTCGCGCCGGCCGAGCGGGCCGGGCTGATCCGCACCGTGAGCGGCCGCCTCGTCTTCCGGCATCCGCTGGTGCGCGCGGCCGTGGACCGGTCCGCGGCACCGGACCTGCGCCGGGCCGTGCACGCCGCGCTGGCCGACCTCGCCGGCGACGAGGAACGGCGGGTCCGGCACCGAGCCGCCGCGACCGTCGGTACCGACGAGGAGGTGGCGGCGAGCCTGGAACGGCTCGCGGTGCGGGCCGTGCGGCGCGGGGCCGGCTTCACCGCCGAGGCGCTGCTGGAACGGTCCGTGACGCTGAGCCCGGACCCGCACGACGCGATCCGGCGCGCGCTCGCGGCCGTCAGCGGGCACGGCTACGGCCGGCCGGCCACGCCGCTGCTCCGCCTCGCCATCGAGCGGGCGGATCCCGCGGCCGTGGACCCGATGACACGGTGCGTGCTGGAGATGCTCACCCGGGCCGAGACCCCGGACCGCTTCACCGGCGCGCCCGCGGCGCTGACGCACGTGGCCCGGGTGGTGTCCCGGCACGGCGCCACCGACCCGGCCAAGGCGCTGCGCCTGCTGGAGAGCGTCGGAAACCTGGCCTTTCTGGCTGATCTGGACGAGCCGACCCGGACGGCGTTGCTCGCGGCGCTCGACACGCTGCCGCTGGAGCCCGGCGATCCCCGCCGGACCACACTGATGGCACAGATCTCCCCGTGGGAGCGCGGCCCGGCGGTACTGGCGTCGCTGGCCGGGCGGCGGCCCGGCGACGCCACGACCGAGGCGGACCTGGCGCTGGGCCTCGCCGCGCTGTTCGTGGGCGCCCTGCCCACCGCGACCGGGTTTCTTCGCTCTGGGATCGACGGCCTGCGGTCGCTGGGCAACTTCGCCAACCTGTCCTGGGCACTGGCCTATCAGGCGTGGGCGTGCGCGCTGCTCGCCCGGCATCCGGCCACGATCGCCGCCGCCGGCGAGTGCACGCGGCTGACCGGCGAGGGCGGCACCCCGCGCTGGGCGATGGGGGCCGCGCTGGCCGAGGCGGCCGTCTCGGCACGCCGCGGCCAGGTGGCGCCGGCCCATGCGCTGGCCGACCGGACCGAGGCGACCCTGACCGATGAGCGCGCTACCCCGCTGGTCGCGCTGGTGCAGCTCGTCCGCGGCACCGCGGGTCTCGCGGCCGGCGACCCGCAGGCGGCCCTGGACGCGCTGTTGCGCATGTTCGACCCGCACGGCGGCGCCTACAACCGCAACCTGCGCGGGTGGGGGTTCACCGACCTGATGGACGCGGCGGCGCTGACCGGGCGGCTCGACGCGGTCCGCGACCTGCACGCCGAGATGACGGAACTGGCCGCGCGCACCGGATCGCCACAGCTGACGGCGGCGACCGCGGCGAGCGCGCCGCTGCTGGCCGCGGCCGGGACGGCGGAGGCGGCGTTCGACCGGGCCCTCGCCTCGGGACTGCACGACTGGCCGTGGCAGCGCGGCTCGCTGCTGCTGCACTACGGCAGCTGGCTGCGCCGGCAACGACGCCGGACCGAGGCCCGAGGGCCGCTGCGGGCGGCCTACGAGGCGTACGAGTCGATCGGTGCGCAGGCCTGGGCCGAGCGGGCCGCCGAGGAGTTGCGCAGCGCCGGTGAGAACGTGTCCGGCCTGGCGCGTCCCGCGATGGACACGCTGACGTCGCAGGAACTGCAGATCGCACAGCTGGCGGCGGAAGGGCTGACCAACCGGGAGATCGGTGACCGGCTGTATGTCTCACCGCGCACGGTGCGTAACCATCTGTACAACATCTTCCCGAAGCTCGGCGTCTCCTCCCGCGCCGAGCTGGCCGAGGTGGTGCAGGCCACTGACGGCGGCAACGGAATATGGGTCACCTGACGTAAGCGCGTAGGTCACACCCGCACCTACCGTTCTGGTCATGACAGTCAGTGATCTGCGGACCGCCGCACCGCGGTCCAGACTTCATATGGTGCGCCCGGCGGGTGGGCCGGAGTGGCGGTTCGCCGTCCTCGGGCGCGTACGGGCGTGGCGGTTCGGCCGGGAGATCGACCTCGGGGCACCGCAGCAACGCACGACGCTGGCCATGCTGCTGCTGCGCGAGGGCGCCCCGGCCACATTGGATGAACTGATCAACGGGCTGTGGGGGGAGGACGTGCCGTCCGCCGCGGTCGGCACGGTGCGCACCTACATCTCCCGGCTGCGCCGGGCACTGTGCCCCGACGGGCACAACGGGCTGATCGTCTCCGGGCGCGGCGGCTACCGCCTGCCGCGGGACCGGGTGGGCCTGGACTTCGCCGACTTCCGCGCACTGGTCGCGGAGGCCACCACCGCGTCCGCCGAGCGGCGCTTCGCGGATGCGGCCCGCCGGCTCGGCGACGGTCTGGCGCTGTTCGACGGCATCACGCTGGCAGGAGCGCCGGGCCCGTACGCGAGCGCCCAGCGCGACCGCATCGAACATCTGCGCGGTGCGGCGGACGAGGACCGGCTCGCCGCCGAGATAGAACTGGGCCGGTACGCCGTCACGCTGGCCGACCTCTGCCTGCGCATCGCCGCGGAACCGCTCCGGGAACGCCTGCGCGAGCTGCAGATGCTGGCGCTGTGGCGCGACGGCCGCCAGGCCGAGGCCCTGGTCGCGTTCCACCAGGCGCGCACCGTGCTCGCCACCGAGCTCGGCGTCGATCCCGGTCCCGGACTCCGGCGGCTGCACGCCGAGATCCTGGCCGGCGACACACCCGTGCAGGCCGAGGCGCGCCCGGTCATCCGGGTGCCGGCCCAGGCGCCCGCGCCACCGTCCGACTTCACCGGCCGCGCCGCCCTGGTGAGCCGGATCGTCGCGTCGCTGGACCGGCCCGGCGCCGTGCCAGTGGTCGGCGTGGCCGGTCTGCCGGGCAGCGGAAAGACCGCAGTCATCGGAACGGTCGCGCAGCGGGTCGCGCACCTGTTCCCGGACGGCGTGCTGCACACCGACCTCGGCGGCGGTACGGCCACGCCCGGCGACGTGCTGGCCGGATGGCTGCGGGCGCTGGGCGTCGCGGCCTCCGCCGTACCCGCCGCCCTGCCGGAACGCGCCGCCCTCTGGCGTACCACGCTGGCCGGCCGCCGCATCCTGGTGACCGTCGACGGCGCGGCGGACGGCGACGCGGACCTGCACCCGCTGCTGCCGGCCGCTCCCGGTTGCGCGGTGCTGTTCACCACCAGCCGCCTCTGCGCGGTCGCGGCCGGTGCCGAGTGGCACCGGGTGGGGCCGTTCACCCGGGCGGAGGCGCTGGAATACCTGGGCCGGCGGATCGGGCCCGACCGGGTGGCCGCGGAACCAGCCGCCGCGGCGGCGCTGGTCACCGCGCGCGCGTGTCAGCCGCTCGCCCTGCGCGCGGTCGCCACCAGGCTCGCCGCGCGCCCGGCCTGGACGCTGGCCGAGGCCGGAAGCCGGCTGAGCGCCGACGACGACGCGGCCGAACTGTACCGCCGGCTCGACCCGGTGCGCGGCACGCTCGACTGTGCGTCGGCCGACGTGCTCGCCACGCTCGCCGGTGCCGCCGGCGGCATGGTGACCGCCGGCCAGGTGGGCTACCTGCTGGGACTGATGGAGCGGGAGGCGGAGGCGGCGCTGGACACGCTCGCCGAACGCTTCCTGGTCGAGGCGCTGCAGCCCGGCCGCTACCGGATCGACCACCTCGTCCGCCGGTACGCGGCGCTGCGCCGCAGCCCGGACGTGGCACACCGGCTGGTCGCCATGGACGACGTCTCGGGAGCGGTTGCCTGACCGGCCCGGCCATGCGATGTCGACCGTACGTCCAGCAACGGCCGGTGTCCTGGTGAAGCACGGGCGAACGGCCGGCCGTACCCGTGCCACCGCGACGAGACAGGAGCTCTCATGCACGACCTCGCAGTTCTGGAGTTGTTCCACGACGTGGCCGGCTCGGTTCCGGCCTACCGGCGTTTCCTGTCCGACCACGGGATCGACCCGGAAACGGTCCGGGACCCGGCCGCGATCCCGCTGATGACCAAGCCCGGCTACCTCGAGCGCTACCCACTGGCCGACCGCTGCCGCAACGGCCGGCTGGACGCGGCCGCGACCGTCGCGCTGTCGTCCGGCTCGTCCGGCACACCGACGGTGTGGCCGCGCGGGGCCCGTGACGAGGAGCCGGTGATGGCACGGTTCGCGCAGGTGTTCGGCGCGGGCCTGCACGCCGGGTCACGCCGTACGCTCGCCGTGGTGTGTTTCGCGCTCGGCAACTGGGTCGGTGGGATGTACACCACCGCGGCCTGCCGCCGGCTGGCCGACGACGGCTGGCCGGTCACGGTGGCGACACCGGGCAACAACGTCGACGAGATCGTGCGGGTGGTCGAGGAACTCGGCAGCCTGTACGACCAGACGGTGCTGCTGGGCTACCCGCCGTTCATCAAGAACGTGATCGACGCGGGCCGCGCCTGGGGGGTGGACTGGCCCGCGTACCGGCTGAAACTCGTGCTGGCCGGCGAGGTGTTCAGCGAGCAGTGGCGTGACCTGATGGGGGAGCGGGCCGGGATCGACGATTCGGTCAGCGGGGTGGTGTCGCTGTACGGCACGGCGGACGCGGGCGTGCTGGGCAACGAGACCCCGCTGAGCGTACGCATCCGCCGTTTCCTCGACAGCCGTCCGGACGTGGCCTCGCCGCTGTTCGGCGACTCCCGTCTGCCGACCCTCGTGCAGTACGACCCGTCGGCCCGCCGGTTCGAGTCCGGCCCGGACCGGACGCTGACGTTCAGCGCCGACGGCACCGTGCCGCTGGTGCGCTACCACATCGCCGACGAGGGCGGCGTGCTGCCGCACGGCGACCTGATCGATCTCTGCCGCACGCACGGGTTCGATCCGGGCGACGGCCCGGACCTGCCGTTCGTGTACGTCTTCGGCCGGTCGATGTTCACCGTGTCGTTCTTCGGCGCCAACGTCTACCCGGAGAACGTCACCGCGGGTCTGGAACGGCCACCGGTGAGCGACTGGGCGACCGGCCGGTTCGTGCTGAGCACGGCTGAGGACGCCGATCGGGACCGGGTGCTGTCCGTGGTGGTCGAGCTGGCACCGGGCGAGAAACCGTCCGCGCACCGTGAGCGGCTCGCCGGCGAGGCGATCCGCGCCGAACTGCTGAGACTCAACAGCGAGTTCGCGCACTACGTGCCGGCGGACCGGCGGACACCCCGGATCGAACTGCGGCCGGCCGGCGACCCCGAGTTCTTCCCCGCCGGCGTCAAGCACCGCTACACCCGTGGCCATCGCGAATCCCGATGACCACCATCGGCGGTCTCGCTCGGCGGGACCGCCGCACGCGGACATTCTGGAACACGACGAAAGGAAAGCGATGTCTCGCAAACTCATCCGCGGTGGTCACGTCCTGTCCATGGATCCGTCGATCGGCGACCACCCCCACGGTGACGTCCTGATCGAGGGCGGTGTCATCGTCGACGTCGGCACCGCGCTCGACGTGCCGGACGCCGAGTTCATCGACGCGAACGGCATGGTCGTCATGCCCGGCCTGATCGACACCCACCGGCACACCTGGCAGGGCGCGCTCGCGCAGATCGCCACGGACTGGACGCTCAACGAGTACTTCACCCAGCTGCTCGGCCGGTTCTCGCCGCTGTTCACACCGGACGACGTGCGGGCCGGCACCGCCTTCGGTGCGCTGGAGGCACTGGACAGCGGTGTGACCACGCTCTTCGACTGGGCGCACATCATGAACACCCCGGAGCATGCGAACGCGTCGGTGGAGGCGTTGCGCGCCGCTGGCATCCGCGCGGTCTTCGGCCACAGCATCCCCACCTCGGACCCATCCTGGTACTACGCCAGCCGGCGGCGGCACCCCGACGACGTCCGCCGGCTCGCCACCCGGTACTTCAACACGCCGGATCAGCTGGTGACGCTGGCCCTGGCGCTGCGCGGCCCGGAGATGTCCACCATCGACACCGTCGCCGACGACCTCGCGCTGGCCCGCGACCTCGGCGTGCGCGCGTCGATGCACGTCGGGATCGGCCTGCTCGGCGGACAGCGGGCGATCACCCAGCTGCACGACCACGGCCTGCTCGGCCCCGACCTGATCTTCCTGCACGCCAACACCTCGACCGACGACGAACTGAAGCTGGTGGCGGACACCGGTGGCCACGCCTCGGTGTCCGCGCGCGTGGAGATGATGATGGGCCACGGTTTCCCGGCCACCGGCCGCCTCCTCGAGGCCGGTATCCGGCCGGCCCTGTCGGTCGACGTGGTCGCCGGTGTGCCGGCCAACTTCTTCGACGAGATGCGTGCCGTGCTGGAGGCCGAGCGGCTGCGCCGGTACGACGCGCTGCTGGCCCGGGGCGAGCAGCCGGCCGCGGTGCCGCTGACCAGCCGGCAGGCGATCGAGTTCGCCACCGTCG
This sequence comes from Catenuloplanes indicus, assembly GCF_030813715.1. Taxonomy (NCBI): domain Bacteria; kingdom Bacillati; phylum Actinomycetota; class Actinomycetes; order Micromonosporales; family Micromonosporaceae; genus Catenuloplanes; species Catenuloplanes indicus. The sequence continues at coordinate 1,826,130 of NZ_JAUSUZ010000001.1, read as the reverse complement.
AGGGCGCCCGCACCCTGGGCCTCGACGACCGGATCGGATCGCTGACGCCGGGCAAGCGCGCCGACATCATCCTCGTCGACGTGGCTCGGTCGGCGGTGCGGCTGGCCGGCCGGGACGTCACCGCCGCGGTCGTCTCCGCGGATGCGCGCGACGTCGACACCGTGCTGGTCGACGGCGAGTTCCGCAAGTACCACGGCGTGCTGATGGGCCACGACATGGCGGCGGCGCGCCGGCACGCGGAGACCTCCCGCGACCGGCTGCTGGCGGAACTGGCCGCCTGACGCCTTCCCAGCCCTCGTCCCGGCCGGCCGGGACGAGGGCTCGCGCCGTATCGCGGATTGCGATCGGCACCAGCGTCAGGTTCGGGAGCCGGTGGCGATCACGGCCGCAACGATTGACGGGCAACGTTCCCTCCCGAAGGAGTTCTCGTGTCCGGCACCACCGTGTCCCCGGTCCCCACCGTGCGCGGCGCGCACGGCCGCGGATTCTGGCTGATCGCCTACGCATTCGCGGTCATGATGGCGTTCTCCGCCGCGCCGACCCCGCTCTATGTTCTCTACCAGCAACGCGACGGGTTCGGCCCGTTCATGGTGACGGCGGTCTTCGCGGTCTACGCGGCCGGCGTGGTGCTGAGCGTGTTCGGCGGCGGGCACGTCTCCGACTGGCTCGGCCGCCGCCGCGTCCTCGTCTGGGCGCTGGTCATCAGCATGACCTCCGGCGTGCTGTTCTTCCTGCCCGGCCTGCCCGCTCTGCTCGCCGGCCGTTTCCTGTCCGGCGTCGGCGTCGGTCTGCTCACCGCCACGGCGACCGCCTACCTGATGGAGCTGCACCTCGCGCACCGGCCCGGAGCGAACCGCCGCCGCGCCGACCTGGTGGCGACCGCGGCGAACATCGGCGGCATCGGTCTCGGCCCGCTGCTGGCCGGCCTGCTGGCCGAGTTCGTCCCGTACCCGCTGATCGTGCCGTTCGTGGTGTTCGAGATCCTGCTGGGGATCGCACTGCTCGGCGTGCTCGCCGCGCCCGAGACCGTCTCCCGCCGGGACGTGCCCTGGCGCCCGCAGCGCGTCTCGGTGCCGGCCGGTGACCGCGGCCGGTACGTCGCGGCCTGCCTCACCGCGTTCGCGTCCTTCGCGATCTTCGGCCTCTTCACGTCGCTGGCGCCCGGCTTCCTCGCCGGTGTGCTCGGCGAACGCTCGCACGCGATCGCCGGCCTGGTCACGTTCTCCGTCTTCGCCGCCGGTGTCGCCGGTCAGCTCGCCATGCTGCGGCTGAGCCTGCGGGCCGCGCTGAGCACCGGATTCGCCACGCTCGCGGCGGGACTGTGCATGCTGATCGCGGGCATCTGGCTGCCGGCCTTCGCCCTCTTCATCGCCGGCGGCCTCCTCACCGGCGTCGGCGCCGGTGCCGCGTTCAAGGGCGCGGTGGCGACCACGCTCACCCTCGCCGAGCCGCACGCCCGCGGTGAGGCACTCGCCGGGCTGTTCCTGGTCGGCTATCTCGGCCTGGCGCTGCCGGTGCTGGGTCTCGGGCTCGCGGCACAGCGGCTGGACTCGCGCGCCGCGGTGCTGTGCTTCGCCGCCGGGCTGATGGTGCTGCTGGTGGCCGCGGCACGTCCGCTGTTCCGGGTTTCCCGGCCGCGCCGAGGATGACGATGGACTTCGACTCGGAAGATCTCGCCCGGCTCACCACGCGGGTGGCCGGCCCGGTGCTGGTGCCCGGCGACGAACGCTTCGCCGAGGAGACCGCCACCTGGAACCGGGCACACCCGCACCGCCCGGCTCTCGCGGTCGGCGCCACCTGTGCGGCCGACGTGCAGGCCGCCGTGCGTTTCGCCGCCGAGCACGAGCTGCCGGTGGCGGTCGTCGCCACCGGACACGGTGCCGTGGTCCCGGCGGACGGCGCCGTGCTGATCAACGTGCGGCGGATGGACGTCGTGGTCGTCGACGCGAAGCGGTGCACGGCCACCGTGGGCGCGGGCACCGAGACGCAGAGCCTGATCCTGGAGGCGGCCGAGGACCGGCTCGCGCCGCTGACCGGCTCCGCGCCGACCCTCGGCGTCGTCGGGTTCACGCTCGCCGGTGGGGTGAGCCCGGTGCTCGGCCGCCGCTACGGCTACGCCGCCGACCACGTGCACGCCGTCGAGATCGTCACCGCCGACGGACGCCTGCGGCGCGCCGACGCCGGGCATGAGAGCGATCTGTTCTGGGCGGTCCGCGGCGGCGGCGGCAACTTCGGCGTGGTCACCTCGCTCACGGTCAGCCTGTTCCCGGTCACCGGCTTCTACGGCGGTGGGCTGATCTACTCCGGTGACCACGTCAGCGAGGTCGTCGCCGCCTACCGGGCGCTGGTCGCGGACCCGCCGGAGGAGCTGTCCGTGTCGCTGGCCCTGGTGCGGCTGACGCCGGGAGACGGACTCGTGGTGCACGTGCGGACCGCCTACGCGGGGCCGGCCGAGGAGGGCGCGCGGCTGCTGGCCGGTCTGCGGGACGCGGCTCCGGCGCTCGTCGACGAGGTGGGGCAGATGCCGTTCACCGCGGCGACCGCGCTGCACGCCGACCCGGTGGCGCCGGAGGCGGTCTACGAGCTGTCGGCGAACCTGTCCGGCTTCCCGGCGGAGGCGGCCGAGGCGCTGCTTACCGCCGCCGGCCCGGACGCCGGCATCCCGGCCGGCCTCGTCGAGCTGCGACAGCTCGGCGGTGCGCTGGCCCGCGAGGCGGGGACGCCACGCGCCGCCGGGCACCGGGACGCGGCGTTCCAGCTGCTCGCGAGCGCCACCGGCGGGCCCGGCGCGGCGGAGCGGTTCCGGCCGGCGCTGCACCGGGTCGTCGACGCGCTCGCACCGTGGTCGGCCGGCCATCAACAGATCAACTTCCGTGGCGGGTACGACGTCGCGCCGCGGACGATCGCGGCCGCGTACCCGGCGGACACCTGGGCGCGGCTGACCCGGATCAAGCAGGCGTACGACCCGCACAACATGTTCCGGGTGAACCACAACATCCGCCCGCACCGCTGACCGCTCAGCGATGACGTGACACCGGGCGGCCGGCGGCCCGCAGGATGCTGGTGAGCAGCGCCGCGGTGGCCGCCGACGGCTCCCGGTCGCTCGGCAGCGCGATCGATACCGGCAGTTCGAGGTCGCCGTCGTCCACGTCCACGACGGCGACCTCCTCGTCGTCGACGCCGGCGCGTGGCAGCAGCGCCACGCCGAGACCGTTGCGGACGAGCCCGAGCACGGTGTCCTGGTCGGCGGCCTCGAACGGCACGGCGCGCGGCACGCCGGCCGCGGCGAACGCACGGTCGGTCATGGCCCGGTTGCCCCACAGGCGCGGGAAGTCGACCCAGGTCTCGTCGGCGAGGTCCGCCAGGCTCACCGAGCTGGCATCGGCGAGGCGGTGCCGCCGAGGGCAGACCAGCGACAGCCGCACTCCGCCGAGGCGATGCAGCCGGATCCCGTCCGGCCGGTCGACGGTGCCCACCAGCGCCAGGTCGAGATCGCCGGCCAGCAGCGCGGACAGGTGACCGGCCGAACCCCGCCGGGCCGTCCGCAGCTGGAACCTCACCAGCGGATGGGTGACGTGGAAACGGCCCAGCACCTGTGGCAGGTCGACGACCAGGAGCCCGCGCGAGGCCGGCCGGACGCCGATCATGACCAGCGTCCCCATCCGTACCGTGCCGCGCAGCCCACCGCGGACCTGGTCCACCGTGTCCCGGGCCCGCCGCTCCGCGCTGAGCAGCGCGCGGGCCTCCGGCAGCAGCGCCGTGCCGGCGTCGGTGAGCGCGACGCCACCGGCCTCCCGGGCGAACAGCGGCACCCCGAGCTCGCGCTCCAGCTTCTGCACGGTCGCCGACACCGCGGACTGTGCCACCCGTACCCGCCGCGCACCCTTGGTGAAGCTACCCTCCTCGGCGACGGCGACGAAGTAGTCCAGCTGGCGAAGTTCCATACCCCGGACCATCTCCGATCGAGATAGACAACAGCGCAACGTCCGGGATGCAACGGCCCGCACGACGGCCATGCTGATCTCGTACACCGGGCGCCGGCCGGCCGCGCGCCGCAGACCGTGAGGAGTGACGTGACCGTCGAACCGCAAGATCCGAGCCATCCCGGCACACGATTCGCCGTGCTCGGCCCGGTCCGGGCCTGGGTTGGCGGCGCCGAACTCGACCTGGGATCACCGCAACAGCGCGGCATCATGGCGATGCTCGCGGTGCGCGAGGGTGCGATGGTGACCACCGACGAGATGATCGCCGGGATGTGGGGTGACGCACCACCCCGGACCGCGCTGACCACCATGCGCACCTACATCTGCCGGCAGCGAGCGATGATCGAACGGGCCGGCGCCGGCAACGACGTGCGGATCGATTCGGCCAGCGGCGGCTACGCGCTCTGCCTGCCGCGGGACGCCCTGGACCTGTCGCACTTCACGCGGCACGACGCGCGGGGCGCGATCGCGGCGCGCCACGCCGACTGGCGCACCGTCACCGAGGAGAAGAGCGCGGCGCTGCGGCTGTGCCACGGGCAGCCACTCGCCGGGCTGCCCGGCCCGTACGCGCACATTCAGCGGGTCCGCCTGGAACAGCAGATCATGGCCGCCCGGCTCGAACTGCTCCACGCCCGGGTCAACCTCGGCCAGCACCGGGAGGTCCTGCCCGAGCTGATCGCACTGGCGGCCGGCCATCCGCTGCGCGAGGACGTCCAGGCACTACTGATGACCACGCTCTACGCCGCCGGGCGGGTGGCCGAGGCGCTGATGCAGTACCAGCGCGCGCGGCGCAGGATCGTCGACGAGCTGGGCGTCGAGCCGAGCATCTCGCTACGCCAGGCCCACCAGCGGATCCTCGTCGACGATCCGTCACTGGCCGGCGCACCGCTCCCGGCCACCGCGCCGGCGCACCGCCGGCCGCCCGCGCGCCCGCTGCCGCACCGTGTCGTCCGGCGATCTCACCGCCGCCTTCCGCGCTGAGGCGCACGGCGGGCGGGCCGAGGCCGTCCGCCCGCCGGGGGAGCGGGCGGACGGCCTCCCCACCCTCAGCAAGGCTCAATATTGTGATTCAGCCGGAAGGTGTTGCGCGGGTCGACACGGCGCTTCAGCGCCTCCAGCCGGCGGTACACGTCCGGCCGGTACGCGCTGCGCACCGAGCGGTCCGAGGTGTCGTCGACGTTCATGAAGTTGATGTACATCCCGCCGGTACTCCACGGCCGCATCACGCGGATGACGTCCGCGGTGGCCTTCCGGATGGCCGGCGCGGCCTCCGGGCCACCGACGCCGGCCATGAACAGCGTGAACGCCGCATCCCGGTGCGAGACCGCGTTGGGGTGGCGTGGCTGTCGTGCCAGTGCACCGCCCAGGTGCCGGATCTCGACCGCGGCCAGCGGCACCGTGCTGCCCGGACCGGCGGCCGCGAGGAGCGCGTCGACGGTGTCCGCGCCGAGCTCGCGGAGCAGGGCGGTGCGTTCGAAGGCGGGCGTGGGCGTGGTCGGATCGCTGTGGATGGCGGGGAACGCGGCGTAGGGCATCTCCGCGACCGAGTCGATCAGCGGGGTGGCGACCGCACGCAGCGGCCGGACCAGCGAGGCCCCGGTGTCCGGCCGGCCCGTGTAGGAGATGCGCAGGCTGGCGACGAGTTTTCCGCGTACCGGCTCGGGCACCTGCGGCAGGTCGGGCAGGCGGAGCAGCGCCACCGACGAGGACATCGCGTCCGGCACGGTCTTGACCCAGCGCCGGTAGGCGTGCAGCAGCCGCCCCGCGTCCCGGCCGTCGAAGACGATCGCGCCGCCGTAGAGCGTGGTGACCGGGAACAGGTCGAATTCGAGCGACGTGACGATGCCGAAGTTGCTCTTCCCGCCGCGCAGCCCGAAGAACAGCTCCCGGTCGCTCTGCGCGGTCACGGTCCGCAGCCGGCCGTCGGCGCTGACGAGGTCGATGCTGCGGACGTGATCGGCGGCGTACCCGTACTTACGCCCGATCGTGGGGCTGAGCCCGCCGCCGAGCGTGTACCCGACCACCCCGACCGTGCCGGTGGATCCGGTCAGCGGAGCGAGACCGTGCTTGAGTGACGCGCTCACCACGTCGTCCCAGAGTGCGCCGGCCTCGACCCGTGCGGTACGTCGCCGCGGGTCGATGTGCACCGCACGCATCGCCTTGGTGGAGACCAGCACCGCGTCCGGGCCGATCGGCACGGACGGCTGGTGACCGGTGGCGAGGACGCCGGCCGGTGCGCGGCGGCCGGTGGCGAGCCGGACCGCGGCCTGGACGTCGGCGGCGGCCGCCGCGGCGAAGACGACCCCGGGGCGCGGGATCTGGTTGAGGTTGAACGGGCTGACCGCGGCGTCGTAGCCGGGATCACCGGGCAGCAGCACCGCGCCCTGCACGCCCTTAGGCAGATCACCCCGCCGGATCGGGCCGGCCTTTCCGGGGCTGGCGACGGCGGTGCCGGGCGCGACCGCGGCGATCGTGACCGTGGCGCCCACGGCGACGCCGGCACCGAGGACGGCACGGCGGTTCAGCATCGGCCGGCCGGCTGACGAGTGCTGCATATGCGTTACTCCGGGTTGTCTCGAGGCGGTTTCCCTGTCTCACAGCACAACGTGCCGAGGTCAACGGAGGGTCGCCGAGGGATTGACGAGGTAGCGGCCTGCGGGCGAGGGCGGGCGGTCAGTCCACGATGTTGTGGTTGAGCCGGAACATGTTGTCCGGATCGACCCGCTTCTTCAGAGCCAGCAGCCGGCCGTACACCTCGGGCCGGTACGCCTGCCGCACCGACTCCGGAGACGTGTCGTCGGTGTTCATGAAGTTGACGTACATGCCGCCGGTGCTCCACGGCTGCATCGCCCGCACGATGCCGGCCGCGGCCTCCTTCAGGGAGCCGGCCTGCTCCGGGCCGCCGACGCCGGCGATGAACAGCGTGAACGCCGCGTCCCGGTGCGAGACTGCGCTCTCCGCCTGCGGCGGCCTGGCGAGCGCACCGCCGAGGTGCCGGATCTCGACCGCGGTGACCGGGGCCGGCGCGTCCGGGCCGGCGGCCGCGAGCAGCGCATCGACCGCGTCCTCACTCAGGTCGCGCAGCAGCGCGGTCCGCTCGTAGGCGGGTGTCGGCGAGGTCGGATCACTGTGAATAGCGGCGTAACCGGACCAGGGCATCTGCGCCACCTGGTCGCGGAGCGGGGTGGCCGCCGCGCGCAACGGCGCGATCAGTGCCGCGGCCTCGCTCGCCGGCCCGGTGAAAGCGATGCGGACGTTGGCGACCAGCTTGCCGCGCAGCGGCTCCGGCACCTGGGGCAGGTCGGGAAGGCGCAGCAGCGCCACCGAGGACGACATCGTCTCCGGCACCGTGCGAACCCACTCCCGGTAGGTGTGCAGCACCCGGGCGCCGTCCGCGCCGTCGAACATGATCGCGCCCCCGTAGAGCGGCGGCACCGGGAACAGGCCGAATTCCATCGCCGTCACGATGCCGAAATTGCTCTTGCCGCCGCGCAGGCCGAAGAACAGCTCCGGGTCGCTGCTCGCGGTGACCGTCCGCAGCTCGCCGTCCGCGCCGACGACATCGATCGCGAGTACGTGGTCGGCGGCGTATCCGTGCACCCGGCCGAGCAGCGGGCTGAGCCCGCCGCCCAGCGTGTATCCGACCACACCGACCGTGCCGGTCGAACCGTGCAGCGGGACCAGCTGCTGCTGTAGCGCGGCGGTGAGCGTATGGCCCCACAGCGCGCCGGCCTCTACCCGGGCGACTCTCCGGCCGGCGTTGATCGTCACCCCGCGCATCGCACGGGTGGTGATCAGCACCGCGTCCTCGCCGATCGGCGAGGACGGCTGGTGACCGGTGGCCAGGACGCCGACCGGTGCGCGCCGGGCGGCGGCGTCGCCCACCGCCGTCCGTACGTCGTCCGCCGTCCGGGCCTGCACGACGGTGCCGGGCCGCGGGATCTGGTTGAGGTTGAACGAGCTGACCGCGGCGTCGTATCCGGGATCGCCGGGCCGTAGCAGCCGGGCGCCGGCCGGAGCCGTCTCCGTCCCGCATCCGGCGAGCAGCGCCGCAGTGCCCAGGGCGACGCCGCCGCCCAGCAGAGCGCGACGGCTGACAGGTAGGTGCCTCATCGAGAGTTCCGTTTCGTTGGTGGCTCACGCGCCGGAGGATGCGACCGCGTCCCGTCCGACGGTTCCCACGACGGGACCGGGTCCGGCTTTGTTCACCGTGAGTCGCGATTGCGTCATTCGGTGGCTCGGCGTGAACAAAGTCCGGTCGCGGTCCGTCGTGGGCCGGGAAGCCACCGGTTCGAAAGGAATTCCGAGCGCATGACGTTATTTCTGGCCAGGATCGGCGAAGCCTGTGTCGCCCATCCGTGGCGGACGATCACCGGCTGGGTGCTGGTGCTGGTCGCCGCCTTCGCCCTCGCCAACGCGGCCGGTGGCGTGCCGCAGGACAACTACGACGTGCCCGGCCTGCGCGCCCAGGCCGGCACCGAGCTGCTGAGACGTGTCTTCCCCGACCTGTCGGGCACCGAGGCACGAGTCGTCCTGCACGCGCCCGGCGGACAGCCGGTCGCCCAGGAACTGGCCGACGACGTGACCGGCCGGCTGCGTGCGGTTCCGGACGTCGGGCATGTGGGGACACCCCGGTTCTCCGGCGACCGCGACACCGTCCTCATCGACGTCCGCTACCGGAAACCGGTCACCGAGCTCGGCGAGGACGTCGTCCAGCGACTCCGCGACGCGACCTCGACCGCATCCGATGCGGGTGTGCGGGTCGAGGTCGCCGGTCAGGTCGGCGAGCAGGAGAAGGCAGGCGGCGGCGCAGGGGAGGCGATCGGCGTGCTGATCGCCCTCGTCGTACTGCTGATCGCTTTCGGGTCGGTGCTCGCGGCCGGGCTGCCGATCGTCTCCGCGCTGTTCGGCCTGGGCGCCGGCTCCGCGCTGACGCTGCTGATAGCCGCGTTCACCGAGGTCAGCTCCCTGGCTCCGACCGTGGCCACGATGGTCGGCCTCGGAGTCGGCATCGACTACGCGTTGCTGCTCGTCACCCGGTACGCGGAGGACTTGCACAACGGTCTGCCGCCTCGGCTGGCCGCGATCACCGCCACGGCGACGGCCGGGCGTTCCGTGCTCGCCGCCGGCGCGACCGTGCTGGTATCCCTGTCCGGCCTGCTCGTCTCCGGGCTGCCCGACTTCCGGTCGATCGGCTATGCCACCGCGCTGGTCGTCCTGGCCACGATGGCCGCCGCGCTGACCCTGGTGCCCACGCTCTGTGCTCTGTCCGGGCCGCGCATCGTCGGCCGGCGCCACCGCAACCGGACACCGGGCGATGCGGCGCCGGCCGGAGCGCAGCGGTGGGCGCGACGGGTGGCTCGCCGGCCCGTGCTCTGGGGACTCGGCGCGCTGCTCGTCCTGTTGACGCTGGGCGCGCCGACGCTCGGCATGCGGACCTGGCCGGACGACGCCGGCTCCGGCCCGGTCGACACCACGGCTCGCCGGGCCTACGACCTCATCGCGGCCGAATTCGGGCCCGGCGCGTACGCCCCCGTGGTCGTCGCCGTGGACCTGTCCTCGATGGATCCGGTGGAGCTGCCCGGCCTGGGTGCCCGGATCGCCGCCGAAGCGGGTGTCGCCGCCGTGTCCCCGCCGCTGGTCTCCGAGGACGGGACCGGTGCGATGCTGGCCGTGCAGACCGACTTCGCCCCGCGGGACGAGCGGTCGGCCGAGCTGGTCACCACCCTGCGAGACGTCGTGCTGCCCGAGGGGGTGGAGGTGACCGGGACGACCGCGGTCTACATCGACCTCGCCGACCTGCTGGATCAGCGCCTGTGGTGGGCGGTCGGCATGGTCGTCACGCTGTCCCTGATCGTGCTGATCGTGGTCTTCCGGAGCATTCTGGTGCCGCTGAAGGCCGCGGTGGTGAATCTGTTCAGCGTGGCCGCCGCGTACGGGGTGCTGACCGCCGTGTTCCAGTGGGGCTGGGGCGCGAGCCTGATCGGCGTGGACCGGCCGGTCCCGGTGTCGACGTTCGTTCCGCTCGTGCTCTTCACGGTGCTGTTCGGTCTGTCGATGGACTACGAGGTGTTCCTGATCTCGCGCATCCGTGAGTACTGGCAGGCGTCGGGCGACCCGGTCGGCAGCATGGTGCGGGGCCTGGCCTCGACCGGGCGGACCATCACCAGCGCCGCACTGATCATGGTGGCGGTCTTCGCCGGCTTCGTCGCCGCGGGCGACCTGGTGACGAAGATGATCGGTCTCGGCCTGGCCACCGCCATCCTGGTCGACGCCACCGTGGTCCGGCTGGTGCTGGTGCCTGCGGCGATGGTACTGATGGGCCGGGCCAACTGGTGGCTGCCGCGCTGGCTCGGCAGGCTGCTTCCCGGCCGGGACCGCGGGCCGGCGTACGTGCACCGGGAGGACGATCCGGCACCGGCGCCGGTCGGCTGACTCCCGCGCCGCCCCGTCCCCCGCCGTGGGGCGGGACGGCGCCACCTTACTCCCGTTGATCTCATGTATACGCCGGTCCGCCAGGGTCCCCGCCGTGACCGACCTCGATGACCTGATCGCCGCCTACCGCACCTGCGAATTCGCCACGCTGGCCAGGGACGGCACACCGATTCTCTGGCCGACCGTGCCGCTCCGGCAGCCGGACGGCACATTCCTGATCACCACCTCGCTGGGCTTCCCGCAGAAGGCCATCAACGTCCGCCGCGACCCGCGGGTGGCGTTGCTCTTCTCGGATCCGACCGGCAGCGGCCTGGAACGCCCGGATCAGGTGCTGGTGCGCGGCACCGCGACGTGCCCGGACGAGATCGTCGTCGACCCGGCCGGGCTGGAACCGTACTGGCGGCTGCTCTACGAACGTCAGCCGGGCAGCCGCGCGTACGTGTCGTGGCCTGCGACGTGGCTGATGGACTGGTACCACATGCGGCTACTGATCACCGTCACGCCGGAGTGGGTCTCCCGCCGCCCGCCGTTCGACGCGGCCCCGCGCCCGGACAGCGGTGCCACACCCCTCGGTGCGCAGCGGATACGGGCCTTCCCGTCCGCGGTGCTCGGCGCCGTCGACGCCGCCGGTGCGCCGGTTCTTATGCGTACCGTGCCGGCCCCGGACGGTGACGGGTACGCGCTGCACGTGCCGGCCGGCAGCGACGTCGTGCCCGGTCCCGCGGGCCTGCTCGTCCACCGTCACGACGAGGCGTTGTCCGGCTCTCGGAGCGTGCTGCTGCGCGGCACACTGAGCGCTTCCGGCGACACCTGGCGGCTACGCCCGGCCACGCTGATCGAGCCCAGCCCGTCCGACTCGCCGGCCGGCATCGTGCGGCTGCTGCGCGCGACACGCCGCAGCACCCGCGCCTATCTGCAACGGCGCCGGCTTCCCCGGCCGGCTATCCCGTGGGCGGCCTACCGTGCGCTGGCCAATCCCGAGAGATAGGACGCTCGGTGACGCTGTTCCCGATATGGGCCGATGAACTATCCCGACGCTCGCCCGTCGTTGTTCATGGTGCCTACCGGCACAGTTGGACGTGCGGAAGGGGATGTGTGGCAATGACTGACTCGCGGATGGTCTGGCCGGCGAATCCGGAGAGTAGCGGAGGGGTCAGGCACTTCGACGGTGAGCCGGTGTTCCCGCCGCCCGCCGTGCCCTCGGCGCAGGCGTTGCCTTCGGAAGCGGCGGTGCTGCGTCTGCTGGACGAGGCGCTGTCCGAACTCACCAACGAGGAGAACAAGGCGGGCCGGATCACCGCTGCTTTCACCGTCGCCACCGGCGCACTGGTCACCGGCTTCCTCGCCGGCCGCTGGTCACCGGCCGGCCTGTCCGCCGTGGGCGCGTTGATCTGGTGGTGCGGCGCGCTCTGCGTCCTCGGCGCGCTGGCGCTCGCCGGTGCCGCCGCGTTGACCGTGGGATACCGGTCCTGGCACGAACCCGCCCTTCCCCGCGACCCGGCTGCGGTGTGGCGCTGGGCCGCGGCAGTGGTCACCGCCCCCGGGGAGGACGCGGCGTCCCGGCTGATGCGCATCCGCCGCCGGATCAGCCGGAAACGCCGGCTGCTCACGTGGGGGCTGGTGACCATGGCGGCCGGTTTGATGCTCTGCCTGCTGGGCGGCCTGGCCTCGCGGTGACCGGTGCCGGCACCGTGCCCGTCGACGTGCCGTCCAGAAGCTGTTGACGTCGGCCGCTTTCACTGCACAGCGGAGGCCGGTCCGGGCCTCGCCAACGTCAACCGGGAGGTGCGGCCTTGCGCCGTAGATCATCGTTGTTCGCCGCCGCCGCGGCGTTGTCCATGGCGGTCACCGCCGTCCTCGCAGCCACGCCGGCCGGGGCGGCCGCGGGTGGCTTCCGTTACGTCGCGCTCGGCGACTCCTACTCCTCAGGCGTCGGCAATCCACCGTACGCGGAGGCGACCTGTAAGCGCAGCACCGTCGCATACCCGGTGCTGTTCGCCGCGGAGCAGCGCCTTCGGCTGTACTCGTCCGTCGCGTGCAGCGGCGCCACGACGGAGGCGGTCACCGGTCAGCTGGCCAGGCTGGGGCGTTTCACCCGGCAGGTGACCATCACGGTCGGCGGGAACGACGTGGGCTTCGGCACCGGCGTCGCGATCTGCCTACGGGGTACGGACGCGGACTGCCTCGCCGCGGCGCAGGCCAGCAACACCGCCGCGACGGAGGTGCTGCCGGGCCGGCTCGACGCGTTGTTCGCCGCGATCCGGGCGGCGGCACCGTACGCCGACGTGGTGGTCGCCGGCTACCCACGGTTCTTCGAGCTGACCGGCGTGTGCACCACCGCACCGCTCAACCTGACCAAGCGCACCGTGATGAACGCCGGTGCCGACACCCTCAACGGTGTCATCGCCGGCCGGGCCGCCACGGCCGGGTTCGCGTTCGCCGATGTCCGGCCGGCCTTCGACGGCCACGGTGTATGCGGCGCCGACCCCTGGATCCACGGCATCGTGGCCGACGGCGCCCTGCACCCGAACGCGGCCGGGCATGCGCTGGGGTACCTGCCCAGCGTGCGGGCGGCGTTCCGTACGGCCTGACCCCGTAGACGGCGGCGCCCACCGGTGACCGAGGACTCCCGGTGGGCGTCGTCCCACATCGCCGCCCGCAGGCGCGTGCGAGCGCGGGCAGCGTCGACTCGCTACCGGCGGGTGGCGCCCGCGGTTCCCGGCCGTAGCTGCGGGCGCAGGCGCAGCCCGGTCGGGAACGCGAGTTTCTCGCCGACCTTCCCGCCGTCCGGGGCGAGCTGGAAGTCGCGGCAGGCCAGGCCGACGACCAGGGTGGCCTCCAGCAGCGCGAGGTTGTGGCCGGGGCAGAAGCGTGGACCGGCGCCGAACGGGAAGAACGGCTGGGCCGTCATGGTGCCGAACCAGCGCCTCGGGCGGAACTCGTCCGGGTCCGGGACCGCGCGGGCGCCGTGCGAGAGCAGCAGCAGGATCGACTGCCCAGCGGGCAGGCTGAGGTCGTAGCCGGTGCCGTGCAGCACGGTGTGGCGGGTGGGCCGGAACCCCATGACGGGTACGACCGGCCGCAGTCGCAGCGACTCCTGGATCGCCGCGTCGGTGTGGCGCAGCCCGCGCAGCGCCGCCGGATCGGCGGGCGGGCCGAACTCGCGGAGCACGGTGGCCGCCTCGGCGCGTACCCGTTCCTGGGTGTCCGGGTCTCCGGCCAGGTGGTGCAGTGTCCAGGCGATCAGGGACGAGGTGGTGTCCTGGCCGGCCAGCATCATGGTCAGCACCATCGACGCCGAGTCCTTCCAGGACGGGCCCGACCCGGGTACGGGTGAAGCCGTCCGGCCGGTCGCGCAGCACCGCCTCGACGATCGGCCCGTCCCCCGCTGACCACGATCGGCATCTTCCCGAACCGCAGCAGGTAGGTCGGTCCGTACTCGCGCGCCCACCGGTCGTAGACGCGGTGGCCGTCCCGGTCGGTGCGCATCTGCACCAGATTCCCGACCACCGGCAGCGGCCGGGGACCGATCAGATCATCGACGGTACGAACGGGACTCACGAACACTCCTCCAGCGGTGCCTGCGGTACCGCTCCACCGCACCCGTACCGCATCAACGGCGGGTCGACAGCGACTCGCCGTGCGGTCTCAGCCCGCCCGGGCGACCCGGAGCAGCAGCGCGGGGGCGAAGAGACGAGCCGGTGGATCGATCAGGTTGGCGACGCGGAGGAAAGCGGCGCTGAGTACCGGGTCGGTGTGCGCGGCGCGCTGGTAGCGGCCGAGATAGGCGCCGGCGAGCCGGGTCGCCGGTGTCCGGATACCGTCGACCTCGGGGAAGCGCAGGTCGCCGCCGGTCGCCACGGACCAGGGGACGTCGATGAGCCGGGCGGCGCCGCGGAAGAACCGTCGCGCGAGGTCTCCGGTGGGTCCGGCGTGCATCAGTTCCCGCAGCAGCAACGCCTCCAGCGCGGCGACGGTCATGCCCTGGGCGTAGATGGGGTTGAAAGAGCAGAGCGCGTCACCAATCACCAGGTATCCCGCCGGGAAGCGTCGCGCGCGTTCGTAGCGGCGGCGGACGCTCTCGGGGAAACGCATCCGGGAGGGCTCGCCGACCGGCTCCGCGTGTCGCAGGATGCCGGCGAGGGCGGGGTCCGGCAGCCGGCCGGCGATCGTGAGCAGTCCCTCCTGATCGGTCGGCAGGTCGGCGTCGAGCATGGCTTGCAGGCCGAGCACGATGCGGTCGGCGTCCTCCCGGCCCGCGGCACCGCCGTAGGGCTGGCCGGGGAATGACGGGACGATGACGCCGAGCGGCGCGTCGAGCAGTGCGGGATCGTACCGGTAGCGCCGGGACACGTAGGTCATACCGATGCGCACCGTCTCCACCGGCGGCGGCGGGTAGCCGTGCTCGGCCAGCCACCGCGCGCTGTGCCCGCCGCGTCCGCCCGCGTCCACCACGATGCTCGCCGGCAGGGTCCCGTCGGCGGTGCGTACCCCGGTGATCCGGGCTCCGCCGGCCGACGCGGTCAAGCCCGAGACCGTCCGGCCGGACACGACCCGGATGCGCGGGTGGCCCGCCACCCGTTGGCGTGTCAGGTGCTCCAGCAGGACCCGGCTGACGGCACCGGTGGTGTGGCCGGAGGCCGATGGCGGTAACCGGCGCCCGCTTGCGTAGTACCGCACATCCGCTTGGTCATCACCGAACGGGACTCCCTGGGCCTCCAGGTCCGCGCGGAAGCCCGGCATGATCGCTTCGAATGCGTCAAGGCCGCGAGCGAGCAGCAGGTGCGCCTGGCGATCCTGGGGGACGGCGCGGCGGGAGGCCGGCGTGTCCGGCAACGAGTCCCGGTCGAGGACCGTGACGGTGTCGAAGGTGTCGGCGAGCACGTGCGCGGTGAGAAGTCCGCCGATGCCCGCGCCGATGATCACGGCATGGTCGGTGTCCATCCGTACAGCACATCAGCCAGAGGTCAACAACGGCGCGACGACAGGTCGACGACCCGATTATTCCGTCGCCCGCCGAATGACGATCCGTTGACGATCGCGCCTATGCCGTCCCTATGACCTGTTGATTTTCGGGCTATCGCATTGCGTGTGGGTCTTTGTCGAAGACCCGTACGTCACGTCCAGGCCGGGTCACGTCGTCGTGCGGCCGGACCGAATGAGGAAAAATGCCTGAGAATCACGAATCTTTCTCTCCTGGCCGCCCGTTCGCCGATGTGCGCATGCTCATCGGCGCGGGCATGCTGCTCGTCGCGTTCGCGTATGTCACCTCCAATCATTACCTGCAGGTCGAATGGAGAACCGGCCTGCCGATACCGGTGCTGTGGGAGCCGCTCGGGGTCGCGGCCGGGGCCGCGGGCGTACCGTTGCTGTTCGCCGGCGCCGGTCTGGCCGCCGGTCGCGCGCCGCATCGGTCGTGGGCACGGTTGCTCCTGCGGACCGGCGCGCCGTACCTGATGCTCCACGCGGTGACGGTCGTGGGCACGGCGTGGGTGTTGCGCCGCTTCAGCTCGTCGTTCGCTCCGGTGGCGCTCTACGAGCCGGCGGAGATCCTGGCGGCCTTGCTGCTACCTCCACCGGAGCTTGCCGTGCCGTACACCCTCGCGGTGGTGACGGTGCTGGGACGGCTGACGTCGGCGCTGCCGGCGAATCTCGTCGTCGTCACCGCGGCCGCGATCGCGCTGGCCGGTACCGCCGTCACGCCGCAGGGCGCCGGATTCGTCGCGGCCGCGCTGCTCTACTTCGTCATCGGCCAGCGGATCCTCGTCGGCGGCCGCCGGCCCGGCAGGACGCTGGCGGTCGCCGGCGCGGGTGGGTGGCTCGCGGCGACCATGCTGGCCCCGGCCCCGATCGCGCCGCTCCTCACGCTGCTCGCCGGTCTCGCGGTAATCCCGCCGGGCGTGCTGTGCGTCGGCGTGCTGGGCGTCCGGGGTCCACTGCGGGCGGTGGGCACCCTGCCGATCCTCATCGGCGCGGCACTGGTCCCCGCGATCGCGGTGGTGAACCATGTGGCGCTGCCGCGGCTCTCGGTGATGACCGGTGGCGTACAGACGCTGCTGGCGGTGACCGGGCCGCTGCTGCTGTCCATGGCGTTCGTGGCCGGCGCCATGCTGATCCACGGGCTGATGACGCGGACGGGACGCGTGGCATGAGGCGACGCCTGACCGCGGCGCTGCTCGCCGTGCTGCTTCCCGTGACGGCCTGCACCCTCACCGGGAGTTCGGACGCGACGTGGCATCCGGCCGGGGAGGTCACGCTCGTCTTCGGCGGCGACGCGCACTTCCACGCGGAGGTCGCCGGCCTGCTCGCCTCGCCGGAGACGGTTCTCGCACCGGTGCACGCGCTCCTCGGCAGTGGTGACCTGGCCCTGATCAATCTGGAGACGCCGCTGACCAGGAGGGGACAGCGGCAGGACAAGAACTACGTGTTCCGCGCGGATCCGGTCGCAGCCACGTCGTTGCGGGCGGCCGGGATCGACGTGGTGTCGCTGGCGAACAACCACACGTACGACTGGGGGCCGGAGGGCCTGACCGACACGATCGACGCGGTGCGCGCACAGGGCGTGGGCACCACCGGAGCCGGGCGCGACGCCGCGGAGGCGTACGCGCCGTGGCGAATCACGGTGCGTGGGGTGCGGATCGCGGTGTTCGGCTTCGACCAGATCGACGAGTTGCACGGCCGGGCCGCCGCGACCGCGGACAGTCCGGGGATGGCGATGGCCACCGACGTCGCCCGGGCGAGCGCGGCGGTGTCGGCCGCGCGTGCGGACAGTGACCTGGTGGTGGTGATGCCGCACTGGGGGGTGGAGGGCAACCCGTGTCCGACGCCGGTGCAGAAGGATTTCGCGGCGCGGATGATCGAGGCGGGAGCGGACGTCATCGTCGGTGCGCACGCCCACGTGCTCCAGGGCGCGGGCCGGTCCGGCGACGTCTACGTCGCGTACGGGCTGGGGAACCTGCTCTTCTACTACCACCCGCTGTACCAGCCGTTCAGTTCCCGGTCCGGGCTGTTGCGGTTGACCGTGCACCGGCGACAGGTGACGCACGCGGAGTTCCTTCCGTTGCGCATCACCCGGACCGGTCAGCCGGAAGCGGTCACCGGGTGGCAGGCCGACGTCGCCACCGACAACTTCCGCGCGCTGCGCCGGTGCGCGGAGCTGGACTGAGCCGTGGCCAGGATGACCGCGACGGTGACGGCCGGGACCGAGAAGGCAATTGAAACGGACGAGCGGCGACAGCCGGGTGCGAGTGCGGACGCGCGGCTGGAGGACCTGTACGCCGTACACGCCGATTCGCTCTTCTGGTTTCTGCTCAGCCTTGCGAAGGGGGAGCGGCAGGTGGCCGAGGACCAGTTGCAGGAGACGATGCTCCGGGCGTGGCGGAACTTGGACGGTGTCCCGCAGGGCCGGGTGAGCCAGCGGCGATGGCTGTTCACGGTGGCGCGGCGGGTCGCGATCGACGCGGCACGCGCCCGGGCTTCCCGGCCGGCGGAAGTCGGCACGATGGACCTGACATGGGTACCGGACGAGGCAGACCCCGCAGAGGCCGTGGTGGCGGGTGAGACCATCCGGGGCGCGCTGGCCGGGATCAGTGCCGAGCATCGCACGATCCTGGTCGCGCTCTACATCCAGGGCCTGAGCATGGGTGAGGTCGCGGTCAGGCTCGGGATCGCGGAGGGAACGGTCAAGTCCCGCGCGCACTACGGCCTGCGGGCGCTACGGGCCGTCATCGGCACCGTGGAGGCCGAGTGAGTAGCTGGAGGCACCCGCGGTGCGGCGGTCCGGTGTAGTGGTCATCGCCCGATCAGGACCGGCGTCGTTGCCGCACCACACGTGCGAACGGGCCGGGCGCTGCCGGACCGGGCCGGGATGGTCGCCGGACGGCTCTACTGCAGTCACCCGGACGGCCACGACCTGCGACGTGGCCCCGTCCAGCCCGGACCACATGCTGAGCGACTCCCGGGTCTACTACGACGGCGCGACGAGCGCGGACACCGCGCCGGCCTACGGCACGGTGACCGAGGCCGAAGGGCTCAAAAGCTGGAACCCGGGCGTCGGCACCGTCGACGCGAACAACCGGGTCACGACCACCGAGTACGACCCCGATGGGCCGGATCAGCCGGGTATGGGACGCCGGCTGGACGAAAGCCGATCACCCCGATGCCCCGCAGGGCAGGTACGAGTACGTCTACGCGAGCGATCGACGCAGCTACCCGTACACCAAGACCGAGACCCTGCACGCCGGCGGCGGGTACCACGTCTCCTACGGCATCTTCGACGGTTTCCTGCGCATCCAGCAGTCCCGGACACCGGCGCAGGACGGCAGCGGCACCCGGGTCATCTCAGATACCAACTATGACGAAGCCGGCCGCACCGCCACCGTGTACGGCGCGCACGCGGAGCCGGGAAGCCCCTCGGGCGCGTACTGGTACGAGCCGCAGTGGTCGGTGCCGTCGGTGACCCGGAACGTCTACGACCGGGCCGGCCGGCTCACCGCCGCGATCTCCCTCGCCGGCGAAGGCGAGACCAACCAGGTCGAGAAGTCCCGGACCACCACCGTCTACGCCGGTGACCGGACCATGGTCACCCCTCCCCGCGGCGGGGTGGCCACCACCATCACCGATCTGCAGGGACACGTCACCGAGTTCCGCCGCCACACCACCGCGGCGGGCGTCAACGGCGCATTCTCCGCCACGTCCTACTCCTACGACCGGAAGGGACATCTCGCCAGGGTCACCGACGCCGCGGGCAACGAGTATCAAGGGCCGGGAGACCTCGCTGAAGGACCCGGACGCCGGGACCACGACCACCACCTACAACGCGTACGGAGAGGTCGAGAAGACCACCGAGCGGTAAGGCCTGGCGCCGGGAGGACTTCCCGGAGATGGGGATCGACTAGTCCTCAGGCGTCGTGTGCAGTGGCTCGGGAAGCCATCCCGGATGGGGATGGCTTCCCGTCTCTTCCAGGAGTCGCGTCCACCCTGCTCGGCACCGGCGTACGCCGCGAGGAACCGGTCAACCTCGACCTGGAGCGGCTCGCGCCGCACGCCCCCGACGCGCTGCGCACGGCGAAGAAGGCGATGATCGGCGGCGTCAACGGCAAGGGCGGCACCAGCCGCACCCTGTTCAGACGAGATTCTGGACCGGGTGCGGCCAAACCTCTGAACCTGAGTTCGGCTGGCAGTATCTATCCAAGAGGGCCCGTCCTCCGCGATTCGGCGCCACCCTGCCAACACCCTTTCCGCAAATCGCAGACGGACGAACAAATGTCGTGACCGTGTCCGGTCGTAACTTGCGTGGCAATGCCGACCTCGGTCCTTGGGCGAGGTCAGCTGCAAAGTGGTAAGCGGGTTCAATGACCGCCCGCCAACTCGATCCACGTCGACCACGCATCGAGCGCCGGCGTGTGTGTTGCGAGTCGGACACGTTAACCCCCACCAAGATTATTCACGTTTCGGCGGATGATTTTGGTGGGGGTTGAATGCTTTCTGGGGCAGGTCAGGTGTGACGTCTGTGGTGAAGTGCTGGTCAGTGTCTGCAGGCTTGTCCGGATCGACCGGGTGATCTCGCGGGTTGTTGACGCCGTCGAGGGTGATGCCGTCTGCCGTGCAGACGAGCGTGACGCCGTCGTTCCGTAGCCGGGTGACGAGCACCGCGGGATCACGCTCGGCGGGACCACCGACAAGCTGCGCGTACTGGGAAGCAGCGGCAGTGAGCGCGTGATCTTCGCGGATGTAGAGGTTCTTGGGCCTGCCGGATGCGGCGTCGCGGGCGCTGGCGTGACCGTGTCGACAGCGATAGCCGGCCCGGCCGTGGACCCAATGCCCGTCGGCGCGGCGGCCGCATATTCCGCAGATGATCAGTCCGGTGAGCCGGTAGCGGGCCTGATTCCCGTCATCAGGCTGGCACGGCGGATCGTCCTGGCCGGCACGCGTACCCGGCACGAGTCCGGCAACGTGCTGCGGCACACCCCGTCAGGTCTCAACCGCGACATCCGCGACTGGATCGGAACCTGAAACGACAACCCACGGCCCTACGTCTGGACCAAAACCGCCGACAGATCCTCGAATCCATCGCCCGTTACTGCACACGCATTAACGACTCACGACACTAGACGTAAATGCTCCGGACCATGAACGGGGTAGCAACAATAGCGTCATCGACATGAATAACAACGAGATCGGCGCGGAACTGGGCCTGGCTATGCGGCCAGAATGGCGTGAGCGGGTGCCAGACGTCATCGATGTGGTGGCGGCCAACCATGGACAGCTAACGGACGCCGTACGGAACCAGCAGCCGTTGCACTTGTCCTGGAACCAGCGCGATCCGCTGTTCAGGAAGCAGCCGCATAGTGCGACACTGCCCGGCGTGCCTAACAACAAGGGTGAGTGACGATGCGTCGGGTGTACGTGAGGCGGCTTTGCCGCGCGGTGGCGGTGCTGCTGGTTGCCGCGGCGGCGTTGCCGCTGGCCGGATGCGTCGAGAAGGAGAAGGAGTACGTCGATAGCCTGCCGGTGATGACCGGTGGCCGCACCTATCTAATCGCCGGAGCTGACAAGGCCACACCCCGCCTGATCTCGATGGGGCCGGACGGTGAGGTCAGGCAGGAGGCGTTTGCTCTTCCTGGTTGCGTGCAGTCGCACCTAGGCGGGCTGCAGCCGTTGAATGCCACGACGTTCGGGCTGTGGACTACCTGCCGCGGAGGTGACGGGGAGCCCGCGCTGTATCGATTCGATGTCACGCCTGGTTCGGGTGCCGTGCGCCGGGACCTTGGCGCCGGCGCCAGCAAGGCGGCGTGGAGCGCTGACAACGGCCTGCTGGTGGAGGCCGTCGGAGAAGTGTGCTTCGGCATTCGGGTTACCAGCGGTGCTGGACCGAGCCGTTTCATGCTGTGGGAGGGTGACCTTCCTGCGTGGGTGGAAGAGCCGCCGCTCGAGGAACTGACGGCCGGTTATCCGTGTGGCAGTCGTCGTATCGACCTGAGGCATCTTGTGGTCAGCGCTGACGGCGCGCTTTTCGCGTTCGGCGGTGACGCTCTGATAAGCGGTGGACACAGCGGTGACCTGGTGGTGTTGCATGCCGCTACAGGTGAGGTGGCGTACCGTGCCCGCTCACTCGATCGAACGGTGTACTTGGCATTGAGTCCGGACGGTCGCCGCTTGGTCCAATCCGGTACGCGGGGCAAGGAGAGCGGAGTTTGGGTCATCGATATCACCTCCGGCGCGGAGACGCGGATCAGTGACGACATTGACCAGCCCGCCTTCACGCCGGACGGCCGATCTGTCTCGCTCACCTGCTATCCCTGCGATGACCCGCCGCGCGTCGTGACGTTCTGACAGGCAAATACGTACCCGTAGCGGCAATCAGCAATGGGTTCGGCCGACGATCGTCGGCCGAACCCGCCGGCCGCATCCATTGCTGGACCGGGCTCCGGCCTGCTTCGCCGAGCTGGCCGATCCTCACTCTTAAGGCGGTCAAGAACGACCGGCTTGTGGGATCAGCGCAGCAGGACCTCCATGCGAGTCGGGACAGTTCGACCGCTGTGTCGATGATTTGTCTGGGGCAGCGCGGGGGCGGCGCTGCTGATGCGACGGTGAGCGGCCCAGGGATTGCTGAGGAACGGATCCCTGGAATCACCGCCCCGCGCCAGACAGCTCGATCCACGTCGACCACGCATCGAGTGCCGGGGTGTCTGTTACGAGTTCGAGTCGATCCTCGGACACATGTTCTAAATGAACTTCTCAAGCCGCTGACCAGGCAGTTTATGGTCGGCGGCTTTCTCGTTCAGAGCTTCCTCTGCCTCCCGTGGGAACACGGGCCTTCAGGCAGTGCCGCACGAGGGCAGTGCCGGATGGTGCGTGACTGAGTTTGAGCCGGGTTGCCGTCATGAGCTCAGGGGAGCTGGCATGGCGACGATCGAACCGCGGAAGACGCGGAATGGAAAGGTCACCCGGTACCGGGTGGAGTGGCGTTGTGTCGGCGAACCGCGACAACGTCGGATCTAGCCGAGAAGAGCTCAGGGCTTCGCGGGGGGTCGCGTCGTGGTCGCCTTCCGGATCTCGCCTCATTGTCCGCAGCGTTGGAGGCCGTGTACGCGGCTACTGCCGGGTGGCGGCGGTCCGCTGGCGTGCCGATTCGTACAGCACGACAGACGCGGCGGTCGCCGCGTTCAGGGAGCTGGCGGACCCGAACATGGGGATCCGGACGAACTGGTCACATGCCTCGCGCCAGCCGGAGCTGAGGCCGTTGGTCTCGTTGCCGATCAACGTCAGGGTGGGTTGTGTGAAGTCGTACTCGGCGGCATCGAGGGTGCCGCGCTCATCGGCTCCGATGATGCTCATGTCGATGCCGCCGGCGCGGACGTCGGCGACCCAGGAGAGTACGGCCTGGTGGGAGGGCACCCGGACCACGGGCAGGGCGAACAGTGAGCCGGTGCTCGCCCGGACCGCCTTCGGGTCGTACACGTCGGCGGCGTGGCCGGTGACGATGACGCCGACGGCGCCGAAGGCGTCCGCCGACCGAACGAGGGTCCCGATATTGCCGGGACTGGTGGGCCGATCGAACACGACGGTGAGCATGGCCGGACCGACCGGGATACGGCGCAGGGTGTCCTCCGGCAACGCGACCACGGCCAGCAGCTCCGGAACCGTGTCTGCCTTACCGCCCAGGTCGTGCATCAGCTCACGTGAGACGGCGAAATTCTCGGCCGGGACCTTGTCCAGGGCTTCGCGTGCCCAGCCGGACAGCGGAGCGCTGGTGTCGTAGAGCAGCTCCCGGATCTGCCAGCCATGTTCGATGGCCATGGTGATCGGACGTACGCCCTGCACGAGGAACTCGCCGTGTCGCTGCCGCTTAGTCCGATTACCGAGGAGAGCTTTCCATTGCTGGAACCGCGCATTGCGGCCACTCACTCGCAGAACCATTACCGCCCCCTCCGGCCAGGCGCTCAGGAACGGACCGAGCGAGTCGCGTCGGTGCCGTCTCCGTCCGTTCCGGAGGCGTCCTGTCCGAGACCTCGACGGATCGCGATCTCCACGGGTGAGTACGTGCCGTCGGCACGCTCCAGTTCGTACGGTGCGGCCGGCATCAGCGGCGGTTGGGCCATGAAGCGGGGACGCGTTCCGTGGTGCGGTTGCGCCGCGTGCACCAGGAATGGGTGGCACAGGTAGACGTCGCCCGGAGATCCGGTCGCGAGGGCGAGCGGCCGGTGCGCGGACGCCGTCGCCAGGTCGGGTGCGAGGGTCAGTCCGCTCGCTCCGTCTTCCCCGTATTTTTCCAGCACCTTCGGTACGTCGAGGTGTGAGCCGACCCGGATCCGGGTCGGGGCGTCGTTGTCACCGATCTCGCTGAACAGGAAGAGCATCAGCAGGGCCCGGCCGCGGGAGCGCAGATTGGTGAAGTACCAGCTCTCGGCCTCCGGCAGATAGCTGCCCTCAATGTGCCAGCCCGCGTCGTCCGGCTCCTCCTCGTGCGGGAACCGCAGCGGGAAGGTGCCCAGCGAGTAACGCGGTTCCCAGCGTCCTGGCCCGGCGAGCAGGTCGTAGGCGTGATGCAGGAGGGGGGAGTTGGGAGCGGCGGCGAACGGCCCCTGCGCCATGCCGGGCACCCAGTGCACGGGCTGTGTCCACGTCGCCGGATCGTCCGGGTCGCAGCCGGTCTCCCGCCACAGCAGACTCGCGCAGTCCGCTGCCACGCGCGGCGCGACCGCGCCCTCCAGCTTCACGAAGCCGTCGCGCAGAAAGCGGGATACCAAGGTCGTGTCGTCCATGCCCCCATCGTGCGACGGTGCCGGACTCGATCACCCGACCTATTCTGCGCCGCTTCTGTCGGGTGCCCACCGATGCGCTGCAACCAAGCTGGACGTTGGAGATCGGCTCGATGATCTCGGCACTCCGGCTGACGTCGAAGGGAGCGAACCCGTGGACACCCGCATCATCGACCGTCCCCAGTTCCGGCTGGTGGGGCACGCGGCCCGCGTCCCGCTGGTCCGTCACGGTGTCAACCCGCACATCCAGCGGCACATCACCGCACTGCCGGCGGAGGAGCACCGGCGGTTGAAGGCCCTCGGTAACACTGAGCCGAGCGGCCTGCTCGCGGTCAGCGACGATCTCGACTCCGACTACGCCGAGGGCAGCGAGATGACCTACCTTCACGGGGTCGCCGTGTCCCCGGGTACGCCGATCCCCGGCAGCCTCGACGTCATCGACGTTTCGGCCGGCACATGGGTGGTCATCCGGACCACGGGGCCGCATCCGCAGACCGTGCAGAAGGCCTGGGCCACGGCCGCAGCCGCGTGGTTCCCGTCCCACCCATGGTGTCTGCGGCCAGGCCCGGAGATCGTCGCGGCGCTCGAGCGTACGAACGACTTCAGCACCGCGACCTGTGAACTCTGGCTGCCCGTCGAACCAGCGTAACGCTCCAGCGAGCATCCAGACGGCATCAGGGTCCGGCCCGGCGGCCAACGGGGTGGCCCGGTCGCGGCAACCGAGCCGGTTCACGCAATGGCCGTCAGCCGCCGCCTAGACCAACGAAAGACAGCCTGGCACCAAGAGCAGATGCGGGACGTTTGAATGAAATTCGAGTACACGCCCGGAGCCAACTACGCCGACTTCGCTAGCGGCCACGTTCTGTACTCGGCTCCCGGGCATCCGGCTTTCCCGGTACGACTCTCGTTGGAACTGTTCGAGCGCGCACGTCTCCTCACGGGAAGATCGCGCGTTGGCTTATGGGACCCACTGTGCGGAGCAGGGAGTATCGTCACGACGCTCGGGCTCGCGCGAGGCGAGGCGATCACGCAAGTCCTCGCCACCGATATCAGCGAGGCCGCAACGACCCTGGCGGCAAAGAACCTGGGACTTCTCACCGACGACGGCTTGCGACGACGAGCCCGGTTCCTCGCGGAACGTTCCGATGATCGGGCCGAGGCCGCCGCACGACTTTGCAAGCTCAGACGAGGCGTGCAGCCGATAACAACAACAGTCTCGGTCATCGACGCGACGCGTGAGGTCGATGTGCGACTGGTCGCTCTTGATGGTATCGATGTCGTCATCGCCGATCTGCCCTACGGCAGCCAGACTGTCTGGACTTCGGACGCCGGAAATCCTTCGCGACAGATGCTGGAACAGCTCAGGTTTCATCTCCAGGACCACGCCGTGATCGTGCTGTGCTCGAACCGCCGTGCGGACTTCGAGGACTTGCCAGAGTCCCTGCGCGCATTCAAGCACGGCAAACGGATCATCAAGTTCTACCGTGCAGACACCTCGTAGATCACCCAAATTTCAAGGGTACGAATCAAGTCCAGCGCATCGTGCTGAGCGTGACGTTCCCGGCGCCTGTCGTGCTGCGGGACCCGCGCAACCATCGCATCGAGGTCGTCCACATGCCATCAGCCGCACCGCGAACCGGACCTGCCCGCCCACGGACCGGCCGGGATGAGCGATCGCTACGGCCGGTCCGTGTCACAGCCCGCGGCGCGCACCCCGGCCGGTCGACCGCCGCGTCCTGCATCTCCGCACAGCGAACCGGCCCGGACGGTCACGCGCTGAGCGCCGCCACTGCGGCCCGGAGCCGCTCGCGGAGCGCGTCGTCCTGCCACGGGTAGTCCCGGAAGCCGCTGCGGACCACCCGTTCGGGCTGCTCGGCCAGCGCGGTCAGCGCCGGGATGGCGGTCACCGCACGCATCTCCACCAGCAGGTTCACCTGGATGTCCGAGGCCCGGTCGAGCAGGTCCAGCAACGGGGCCGTCAGCTCCTCGGCGGGCACGCCGAGCCGGTGCAGCGCACGGATCGCGTCGACCTGAACGTGCCAGGGCTGGTGCCGCAGCATCCGGCGAAGGTGCGGCCGGTGCTCCGGCGTGCCGATCTCCGCCGCGAGTCCCGCCCCGGCGCCGGGATGGCCACCGGCCAGCACCTCAGTCAACGTCGGCAGCGCCTCCGCCGGGTCACCGGTGGCCCGCCACAGCGCCCGCGCCACCATGATCCGCTCGTCCGCGTCGCCGGCCTGCGCCAGCCACTCACGCAACCGGGGGACAGCTGGTGCCAGCGCGGTCCCGGCCTCGCCCGCCCGCCGCAGATCCCACGCCGCTCCCCGCCCTCGCTTCGCCAGTACCGCACTGACCAGCGCCTCAGTCTCCCCGGTCAGCCGCCACACCGCGTGCCCGGCCCGAAGATCACCACCAAGAGCACGATCCTTCAGCATGGATACGGCCGAGAGCGCCGACGGCCCGATCGACGCCAGTGCGTCCGCCGCGACCCCGAAGGCCCGCTCATATGCCGCGATGATCTCCGGCACCGCGTCCGCTGCCGCTGGTCCCCAGCCGCCGAGCAGTTGCACCAGGCCTACCTGCGGCGCGGCGGCCCACTTCCCGGCTTCCGGTTCTCCGGCGAGCATGCGCAACCGCCGCCGGACCGCATGCAGGATCTCCGCGTCGTACGGCGGGCTGATGTCGCCGAACAGCGTGGTCACCTGCGGATCACGGCCGCGCTCCCACGCCGACACCAGCAGCCCGGACCAGCGCGGATCCCGCAACCGGATCAGCAGGCCCAGCGCCTCGTCCGGCGCATCGCCTACCGGGTCGGCGGCCAGCGTGGCCAGGGCGTCGGCGAGCACGGCGCAGGCGGTGCCCGCCGCGAGCGCCGCGTCGACGGCCGCGGACCGGACGTCCTGCTCCGGGTCGGCCAGCAGCGGCGCGAGCCGGCCGGCCAGCGCGGACGCCGCTGCGCGCGAGGAGCGGAAACGGTCGGCCAGCCCATGGGCGAGATCGCGGCGGGCCGGGCCGGTCGTCAACGCGTCGGTAAGCGTGGTCAGCCCGTCGAGGTCGAGGAACCGGGTCAGGTCGCCCGGCCGTCCGGAGACGGTGTCGGACCAGGGGCCCTGCCAGGTGGCGGTGGTGGCGTACACGCGGGTCAGCTGGTCCGCGGTGAGCGGATGCCGGGCGCGGGCGAGCAGCACGGCGGCCGCCGCCGGGACCGGGAACGGCTCGGTCAGCGCGTCCCGCAGCAACCCGGGTGGGTGGGGAGCCGTGCCGAGCAGCAGCGACGCGCGCACGACCGGGACGGTCTCCGAAGCCCGGCGGGCGGCCAGCGCGGGTACGTGCCGGGAGTCCGCGTGGGCGAGCGCGTAGGCGGCTGCCTCCCGTACCCCCGGATCTGGATCGTCAAGTGCGGGCAGCAGCAGCCCACTGAGCCGCGCGACGGCCGCGTGCACCGCACGCTGCTCGCCGTTGGTCTGCTGCGGGTCGCAGAGCGCGCCGACCGTCCGCAGCAGGTGATCGCGCTGGTGGACGCCCGGCCGCACGGCCAGCTCGATCAGAAACGGCACGGCCTGCACGGTCGCCGCGTAGACCGTTCCCTGATGATGCAGAGACGAGTAGAACTCGAACCGCCCGTCGTCGGCCACCTCGGGATCCTCCGACGCGATCGCGGCCAGGATGCCCGGCGTCTCGGTCGCCGGCCCGTAGGCGCCGTCGAAGGCCGCCCAGTCGATCGTGTCCCACGCATTTCCCACGACCGGGATGCTAGTTCGGCGAGCAGTAACGAGGCGGGCGGCTGTATGGCAGATCGGTGTCCAAGAACATCTATTCCGCTCGGCTGCGAGAGTGACACGGGCGGCTACGACAAGTGTGCGGCCACGGTGTCGGCTGCTCTACGGCCGGGGCACGACGATCTCCGGACGTCCCACCGGCCCGAGCCGGTTCACCGGCCATGCTTATCCGGCGCTTATGAGGGCTTCGACACTCTGTCCCGGTGACGATCGACGAGGGATACGGCGGGATGTACCCGAGACTGTCAGTGGTGGTCCCCGTATTCAACGAGGAGGACGTGCTGCCGCTGTTCGCCGAGCGGCTACGCCCGGTGCTCGACGGGCTGCTCGTGACGTACGAGGTGGTGGCCGTCGACGACGGCAGCCGGGACGCGACACCGGTGGTGCTGGAGACGATGCGCCGCAGGTGGCCGCAGCTGCGGATCGTCCGGCTGCGCCGCAACGCCGGGCATCAGAACGCCCTCACCGCCGGCCTGCACCGGGCACGCGGTGAGTACGTGGTGAGCATCGACGTCGACCTGCAGGACCCGCCCGAGGTCATCGCCCGGATGCTCGCCGCGGCCGAGGGTGGAGGGCTCGACGTCGTCTACGGCGTACGCGCCGATCGCGGCACCGACAGCCTGTTCAAGCGCTGGACCGCCGAGTCGTACTACCGGCTGATGCGGCGGCTGACCGGCACCGCCGTGCCGCACAACGCCGGTGACTTCCGGATGCTCAGCCGCAACGCCGTGAACGCCCTGCTGGACCTGCCGGAGGACCGGCCGGTCTACCGGCTGCTCGTTCCGTGGCTGGGCCTGCCGAGCGGCGAGGTGCCGTACGCCCGTGCGGAGCGCGCCGCCGGCCGGTCCAAGTATCCGCTGGCCAAGATGGTCCGGCTGGCGTTCGACAGCATCACCGGGTTCTCGGCCGCGCCACTGCGGGTCGCGACCTGGCTGGGCTGCGTGGGCATCGCGCTCTGCTTCGTCATGGGCGGGGCGGTCCTGGCCGCCTACCTGTGGGGGAATGTCGTGCCGGGCTGGACGTCGATGTTCGTGGCGCTGGTGTTCCTCGGCGCGCTGCAACTGTTGTGCCTCGGGCTGCTCGGCGAGTACGTGGCGCGCGTGTTCACATCGATGCAGAACCGCCCGGCGTACGTCGTGACCTTCGACTCCGCCGCCCCGAGCAGCCGCCGGCCGGTCCGGGTGCCGTCGTGACCGCGACGATCACCGAGGAACTCGCCGCACCGTCCGAGTCCGTCACGCCGGTCCACCGGCCGTGGCGCACGGCGCTGCTGACCGCGTTCGCGGTGTGGTCCGCCGCGGTCGCCGTCCGCCTCCCGGTGAGCGCGCTGGCGTGGCTGACCTACCGGGCCGGCACCCCGGCCCCGGCACTGTCGTCGATCCTGCTGGACTGGAACCGCTGGGATGCCGGCCACTACGTCGCGATCGCCCAGCACGGCTACCACCTCGGGCCGGGCTTCCCGGCGTTCTTCCCGCTCTACCCCATCCTGATCCGCGTCCTCGACCCGGTGCTGCCGGGAGACGCCGTGATCAGCGCCCTGGTGGTGGCGAACACCGCCGCGTACGGCGCCCTGGTCATGCTGCACCGGCTGGCCGACCACGAGTTCGGGCCGCGGGTCGCGCAGCGCGCCGCCTGGTACCTGGCCTTCTTCCCGATGGGCTTCTTCCTGTCCCTGGGCTACAACGAGTCGTTGTTCATGCTGCTGGCGATCGGAGCCCTCTACGCGGGCCGGCGCGGGCACTGGTGGCTGGCCGGAACGCTGGGCGCGCTGTCCTCGGCCACCCGGCTGTTCGGCCTGCTGCTGATCCTCCCGCTGGCCGTCGAGTACCTGCGGCAGATCGGCTGGCGGCCACGCGCGATCCGGCTCGACGTGCTGTCGCTGGCCATGGTGCCGCTCGGGGTGGCCGCGTACAGCGTCTACTGCCTGATCGAGCTGGGCGATCCGCTGCAGTTCAGCATCGCCCAGGACCAGTGGGGCCGCCGCTACACCCTGCCGGGCGGGGCGTGGCTCACATCGGTCGGGCAGATCGCCGGGCACGGGCCCCTCGACCCGGTCACCCTGGGCGCGGTGCTGGAGGCCGGCACCGTCCTGCTCGCGGTGATCCTGCTGATCCTGTCCGTGCGAGGACCGTTCCGGTTCCGGCGCGACCAGGCATACCTGGTGGTGCAGGCCGGCATCACACTCGTCATGCTGACGTCGACCGAGGTCGGGGGCCGGGCGATGCAGTCGTCGGCGCGCTACGTCATGGAGGCGGTGGCGATCTTCCTCGTCCTGGCGCGGATGGGCGCGGATCAGACGGTCGACCGCACCGTGCTGGTGACCGGTACCGCCCTGCAGGCCGTGTTCCTCGCCGTCTTCATGGCCGGTACGTTCCTGGTGGCCTGACATGGGCGCGGTGCCGCGTGCCGACGCCGTCATCGCGGGACCGGGGAGCGCGGCGCCTGGCTCTCCGGCGGCAAGCGTCAGCGGATCGTACTCGAGGAGCCGGTCTCCCACCTCGACGCCGAGACCGAGCGCGTCCTGGCCGGCGCCATGTCCGGCGTCATCGCACGGCCGGTGCTGGCCCCGCCAGGTCCGGCCGACGGTGTCCCGGCAGAACCGCGACGACGATCTGGAGCACCGAGGTGCGGGGGCCAGCGCTGGACGTAGCGCGGTTGCGTTCGAGTGCGCTCTAACGGATAGCGTGCGATTCATGCGTGAAACGACTGGAATGGCGCTGCTCAGCCCCGGTGGCGTGTGGGCGCCGTTCACCTTCGGGCGTCGCGACCTGCGCCCGGACGACATCGCGGTCCGGGTCACCTGGTGCGGAGTCTGCCACACGGACCTGCACGCGGCGCAAGGGCTGGCCGAGGGGGCGCCGCCGCTGGTGCCCGGGCACGAGTTCGTGGGCGAGGTCGCCGCCGTCGGCACCGACGTGACCGCGTTCCGGGTGGGCGATCCGGTCGCGGTCGGCGGCATCGTGGACAGTTGCGGCGTGTGCGCGGCCTGCCGCGCCGGCGAGGAGGTCTTCTGCGCCGAATACCCGGCCGAGACCTACGGCGGCGGCACGCACGGCGGATACGCCAGGGAGTACGTGCTCCGGGCGTCCTTCGCGTATCCGCTGCCGGCCGGTCTCGACCCGGCGGGCGCGGCCCCGCTGATGTGCGCGGGCATCAGCACGTTCGCGCCGCTGCGTCATTGGGGGGTCGGGCCCGGGCAGCGCGTCGGCGTGGTGGGACTCGGCGGGCTCGGGCACCTCGCGGTCAAGTTCGCCACGGCGCTGGGCGCGGCCGTGACCGTGTTCACCACGTCACCGGGCAAGGAGGAGGCCGCGCGCGAGTTGGGCGCGGCCGGCGTGGTGCCCTCCACCAGCCCGGAGGCGATGGCGGAGCAGGCGGGCCGGTTCGACTTCATCCTCGACACGGTGCCGGTCAAGCACGACCCGACGCCGTACCTGCGGGCACTGCGGATCGACGGCACGCTGTGCATGCTGGGCATCCCGGACCGCTACGAGCCGGAGCCGCTGGCGATGGCGTTCGGCCGCAAGCGGCTCACCGCGTCCGCCGGCGGAGGCCGGGCGCGTACTCGTGAGATGCTGGCGTTCGCCGCCCGTCACGGGATCACCGCCGACGTGGAGAAGGTGCCGGCCCGCGAGGTCGGCACCGCGCTGGACCGGCTTGCCCGTAACGATGTGCGCTGGCGCTTCGTGCTGGACCTCACCGACCTGGGATGATCTCGTGATGCCGTCGGAAACCGACACGCTCGGCATTCGTGAGCTCGCCGAGTTCACCGGGCTGACCGCGCACACCCTGCGCTGGTACGAACGCGAGGGCCTGCTCTCGGGGGTCGGCCGTACCGCGGACGGCCGCCGGCGCTACGGCCCGGCGGCAGTGCGGGCGGTGCGGCTGGTTCAGGCCTTGCGCCGCACCGGCATGCCGGTCGCCGAGATTCGTACCTTCGTGAGCTTCGGTCCGGGCACGCCGGCCAACACCCGCCGGCGCATCGAGGTGCTGCGTCGGCAGGAGCGCGAACTCCACCGCCGCCTGGCCGAGTTGCACGGCGACCTCGAGGTGCTGCGCGCCAAGATCGACGACTATCACGACATCATCGCGTCCGGCCGGGACTGCGAGTCCGACGTCTTGACGGACTTTCCGCATGCCCGGGGCCTCTGAGGCCACCCACCACACCGAAACCACCCAGCGACGGCTCGTTGAGCACCCGGCCTGTTCCTGATCGAAGGCGCGAGATACGGCTTTCAGGTCAACCCCGCCGTGATGATCGTGCGGGACGTCAGGCGACAGGCGCAGCGGAATCACGCAGTTCTGTGGCCTCGCCGGATGACTCCGGCCCCCGGTGGGCGGGCCGTGCGGGCCACCAGAAACGTTCGCCCAGCAGCAGGGCGATTGCGGGCACGACCAGCGTGCGCACCAGCAGGGTGTCGAGCAGGACACCGATGGCGACGATGACTCCGATCTGCGTGAGCACGATGACGGGAAGGACGCCGAGCACGGTGAACACGGCGGCGAGCAGGATGCCGGCCGAGGTGATGACGCCGCCGGTCGCGCCGAGCGCGTGGACCATGGCCGTACGCGTGTCACCGCGCGCGGCGGTCTCTTCCCGGGCCCGGGTGACCAGGAAGATGTTGTAGTCGACGCCGAGGGCCACCAGGAACAGGAAGCTCAGCAGCGGCACTCCCGCGTCGAGCGCGCGCATGTCGAGCCCGTGGGTGAGCAGGAGGGTGGCCGCGCCGAGGCTGGCGGCGTAGCTGACGATCACCGTCAGCAGGAGCAGCACCGGGGCGAGCAGCGAGCGCAGCAGCACCATCAGTACGAGCAGCACCACGGCCATCACCAGCGGCACGATCACCTTGTCGTCGCGAATGTTGGCGTCCCGCTGATCGAGGTCGGCCGCCGAGGCGCCACCGACGAGGGCTTCGGCGCCAGGGATGCCGGCCAGAGTGGCGCGGATGTCGCGTACGGCCTGGTCGGCCTCGGCGGTGCCGGGCCCGGCGGTCAGCTCGACCGAGACCTGCGTGAGCCGGCCGTCATCCGAGGTTTCGGGCCGGCCGACGGACGCCACGCCCGGCACGGCGGCGATGCTCGCCTTGGCTACGTCGGCGGTGGCGCTCGTGCTGATGACGGTGAGCGGTTGTGAGCTACCGGCGGGGAAATGCCGGGCGAGGGCGTCCTGAGCGGTGACTGATTCGACCGTGGTGCGGAACTGCTCGGTCTGTGACAGCCCGATTTTCGTCGTCGTCAGCCCGGCGGCGAGGCCGCCCAGCATCAGTAGCGCGACCACCAGCACCGCGGTGGGCCGCCGGCCGACGCTGCGCGCGGTGCGCGCCCACCAGCCGGTGTCGCTCGGCTCGGCTGAACCTGTCTGTGGCACCACCGGCCAGAAGACCCCGCGCGGCAGACAGGCCAGCACGGCTGGGAGCACGATCAGGCCGAACAGCAGCGCCACGGCGACCCCGAGGGCGGCGGAGATGCCGAGCGTACGGTTGCTGGTCAGGACCGCGGCGAGCAGGGTGAGCAGGGCGAGGATCACCGTGGCGGCACTTCCGGTGATCGCCGGCGCGGCTGCCCGCAGGGCGTTGGTCATGGCGACGCGCCGATGCGGGGTTCGGCGTAGCTCCTCGCGGTAGCGGGAGATCAGTAGCAGCGCGTAGTCGGTGCCGGCACCGAACACGAGGACGGACACGATACCGCTGACCGAGGCGTCGGTGCGTTCGCCGACCAGGCGAGCGATCCAGGGCAGCAGCTTGGCGACCACCTGGTCGGCGACGCCGATGACCAGAAGCGGAGCGATCCAGAGAATCGGGCTGCGGTAGGTGACCAGCAACAGGAGGGCGACGACGCCCGCGGTCGTCAGCAGCAGGGTGACGTCGGCGCCGTCGAATGCGGCAGCGATGTCGCGGCTGAACGCCGGGCCACCGGTGACCTGCGCCGTCAGTCCGGCCGGCAGTCCGTCGCGCACGGTGGCGCGGATGCCGTCGACCGTGGTCGCCTGCGTGTCGTCGTCGAGGTCGCCGGGCACCGGGACGATCAGCAGGGCTGCCTGTTGGTCGCGGGAGACCGTCGGTGGCGGCACGATCCCGCCCGGCGCCCGGGCGGCGAGTGCCTTCGCTGCGGTGGCGATCGCGTCCTTGTCGGCCGTGCTCAGTGCCGCGTCGCGGCGTTCGTAGACGACGACGGCGGCATCGGTGCGGCCGCTGGGGAAACGGTCCGCCAGCTCGGTCACCCGGGTCGACTGTTTGCCGGCGGGTAGCCCGTCGGTCGGCTCGGCCGCCGGCTGGGCCGGCGATGTGAGCCATACCAGCGCGGTCAGCGCGACGGCGGCCACGACGATAACCAGAGCGCCGATCCTGCTGGTGACGGCGGCTGCCCAGCGAGCACCCATGATAGATCCTTCGTTTGCCGAAATATTCGTCAAACGAAACGATAGAATGTGTGATGTGACGACGCAACCTTCTCCCCATGCCGAGCGTGTCGAGCTCGTCGAGGACCTCATCGACGCGTTGCGCCTGTTCACCGTCGAGAGCGACGTGTTCGTCGACGTGTTCGCCCGCGCTCACGGCCTCGGTCGCAACGACCTGAACGCGATCATGTGGATCAGTCAGGGCACCCGCAGCGGACATCCGATAACCTCGGGCGAACTGGCGACCAGGCTCGGCCTCGGCGCGCCCTCGACCAGCG
Source organism: Catenuloplanes indicus (assembly GCF_030813715.1). NCBI lineage: Bacteria > Bacillati > Actinomycetota > Actinomycetes > Micromonosporales > Micromonosporaceae > Catenuloplanes > Catenuloplanes indicus. The sequence goes on along the minus strand of NZ_JAUSUZ010000001.1, from coordinate 1,791,498 downwards.
GGCTGGTGGACCGGCTGGAGAACGCCGGCCACGTACGCCGCGTACGTGACCCGCGTGACCGTCGCAAAGTCACCATTGTCATGCAGCCCCAGGCCATGCAGCTCGCGACCGACTTCTTCGTCCCGCTCGGGCGGCTGATGCACGATACGGTCGCGGATGTCGACGGCGAAGACCTGCGCCGGGTGACCGACGTGGTCCGGCGCATGATCACCGCCGTCGAAGGCGCCCGCAGCGCCGTCCAAGCGTCGTCGGCCGGCCCAGCGGTCGCGCAACGGCAGCGTTGAAATTCGGACTCCGCTCGTGGTTAGGGTGATCACCCGGCGGTGACGGTGCGATGCCGGACCATATGAGCGAAGGGTGCGCGGGATGCGGTTCGTCAAGGCGATCGTCGCGGGGTTGTGCGCCGGGGTGCTGACAGCCGTGCCCTCGCAAGCCTCCTCTTCCGGTCCCGACCCGGCCGTGCCGGGCCCCTATGCGACGGTCGCGGGTGAATACGACCTGCCGCCGGTCGTGCTGCCGGAACTGGACGAGCCGGTGGAGATGCGCGCGAAGGTGGTCGCCCCGCGCGGGGTCACCGGGCCGGCCCCGCTGGTCGTGCTCGTGCACGGCTTCTTCCCTACGTGCTACGGCGACGGCAGCGTGCTTCAGCTGTGGCCGTGCCCCGAAGGCTCCTCGGAGCTGATGAGCTACCGCGGGTACGAGGCCATTGCGCAGCAGCTGGCGTCGTGGGGTTACGTCACCGTGTCGCTGTCCGCCAACGGCGTGACCAACCAGGCCATCGACCTCCTCGTCGACGAGCGAACCCGTGCCGCCCTGATCAGACTGCACCTGTCCCGGTGGGCCGACTGGTCGGGCGCGGGTCGCGACCAGTCGCCCGAGGCGGTCCGTGCCGCGCCGCCGGCCGACCTCTCCCGGGTCCTGCTGATCGGTCACTCCCGAGGCGGGGACGCCGCCAACCGTGCCGCCATGGACAGCATCGTGGCCCCGCCGGACGAGCTGGACAACGCGCCCGTACCGGTGCGGTGGCGGATCCGCGGGACGATCCTGCTCGGTGCCACCGCCGTCGGCCGTAACCCGGTGGCCGACGTACCGTCGCTGAGCATCCTGCCCGAGTGCGACGGTGACGCCAAGGATCTCGCGTCGCAGGTGTACGTGGACGGGACACGCGACGTCGGCGCGGGAGTCGCCCTGCACAGTGCGGTCTTCCTGCCCGGAGCCAACCACAACTTCTTCAACTCGGAGTGGACGCCCGGCGAGTCGGCCGGTCCGGGGGCGGACGATGTCACCGACACCACCGACCCGCGGTGCTCGGCCGGGTCGCCGCATCGCATGACCGCGGCGGAGCAGCGTGCGGCGGCGGCCGCCTCCTTCGTGGCCGCGGCCCGGCTCTTCCTCGACGGCGACGACCGGATGCGCCCGTTCCTGGACGGTACGGCCCCCGGGGCTCCGGCCCGCAGCCACGCGCTCGGCGGCTCCCGGGCTCCGCTGGTGATTCCGGCCGCGGATCTGAGCGTGACCGGGGACGGCTCGCTGTGCCGGCTGAGCGCGTGCGGGCTCGTGAACTCCCCGCACGTGCTGTCCGGCGCCGATCCGGGCCGGTTCGGCGTATCCGTCTCGTGGTCCTCCCCGGGCCGTCCGGTGATCCTCCGCCCGGCGCACCCGTCCGTGATCGACGGCGCGACCGCGCTGACGATGCGGGTCGTCGTGCCGCCGAATTCCATCGGCACGACCTTCGACGTGGCGGTCAGCGATCGTGCCGGACGGCGTTCGACACTCGGCCGGGTCCAGCTGAACGGACTGCCCGGCACCGAGTTGACCAAGTCGGCCTGGGCGCAGGAGGTGCGCGTGCCGCTGACTCCGGCGGTCGACCGCCGTGGCATCACCTCCCTGGAACTGGTGCCCCGCAACGCCGACGGCCGGCTCTGGCTGCTCGACGCCTGGGGCTGGCGGCCGGGCATCCCCGATCCGGGCACGCCCACCGCACTCCGGGTCGATCTGCAGGACGCCAACGGCTCGGTGGAAGCGGGACAGCTCACCGTCCCGGCACGGGTGGCCGGCACGGGCGTCGGCGTCGTGTTCGTGACCGCCTCGGGGCCGAACGCCACCCGCACCTCCCATGCGGTGACCGTGCGGCCCGGCGACTCGTCGATCGTGGTGCCGATAGAAGGGCTGGTCGCCGGCAAGTACACGATCACCGCCGTCCCGCTCCGCAACGTCGTCGTCGGGGACTACAAGAGCGTCGTCCGGATGTCGTAGCCGTCTCGCGCCTACAGGTCCGCCACGATCCGGCTCCTGGCGGCCGTGCTGGTGGCGGCCCGCATGGCGGGGGAGGGCGCCGGATTCTCTGCGGTCTCACCCGTGAGCCGCCGGGCTCGTCCAGCGGGCCCGGCGGGGTTCACCCCTTGACCGCGCCGGTGAGCCCGCCGACGATGCGGCGCTCGAAGAGGCTGAAGAAGACCAGTGCCGGGATCATCGACAGCGAGGTGAAGGCCAGTACCTTCGCGGTGTCCACGGAATACTGCGAGGAGAAGGCCTGCACGCCCAGCGGCAGCGTGAAGCCGTCCTGGTCGTTGAGGATGAACAACGGCAGCAGATAGCTGTTCCAGCTGCCGATGAACGCGAGGATCCCGGTGGTGATCAGGCCGGGCACCGAGAGCGGGAGCACCATCCGCCACAGGAAGCCCAGCCGGCTGCACCGGTCGATGGCGGCGGCCTCCTCGATCTCCTTCGGGATCGCCTGGAGGAACGGGACCAGGATGATGATCGTCGTGGGCAGGCCGAAGGCGATCTGCGGCAGGATGACGCCGGGCAGCGTGTTCACCAGCCCGAGGTTCTTCACCAGGATGTAGAGGGGCGTGATGGCGACCGTCGCGGGAAACATCAGCCCGGCGGCGAACAGGGCGTACATCGCTGCCCGGCCGCGGAACCGGTAGCGGGCCAGGACGTAACTGGCCATCACGCCGAGCACGACGACGCCGACGGTGGTGGCGAGCGCGGCGATCGTCGAGTTGCCGACCTGGCGCCAGAAGGTGTCGCCGGTCAGCACGTCGGTGTAATTGCTGAGCACCCACGGGTCGGGAAAGCCGGCCGGGTCGGTGGTGATCTGCGAGTTGGTCCGGAACCCGCCGATGATGATGTAGAGCACCGGCCCGAGCATGACGCCGATCAGCATCAGCGCGGCGGCGTAGACGATGGGGTTGCCCCAGCGGGATTGCGCCATTATCGCCCCTCGGTAAGCGCGCCCTCGGTGTCCCGGCGCAGCACGAAACGCTGGTAGAGCAGCGCGATGAGCATGGAGATGAGGAACAGTACGACCGCCACGGCGTTGCCGAACCCGTAGTTGCCCGCGTTGCGGCCCTCGACGACCATGTACGTCGCCATCGTCGAGGTGCCGGCGGTCGAGGCGACGTACTGGCCCCAGATGATGTAGACCAGGTCGAACACCTGGAGCGAGCCGATGATCGACAGGAACGCCCAGATCCGCAGGGTCGGCCCGAGCAGCGGCAGGGTGATCCGCCACTGGGTCTGCCAGTAGGAGGCGCCGTCCACCGCCGCGGCCTCGGACAGTTCCTGCGGGATGTTCTGCATGCCGGCCAGGAACAGGATCACCGCGAACCCGACGTATTTCCAGGTGAGGATCAGCATCAGGGACCAGATGGCCAGCCGCGGGTCGGCCAGCCAGTCCGCGGCGAACCGGCCCAGCCCGATCGAGCGGAGCGCGTCGTTGACCGCGCCGGTGGTCTGCAGCATCAGGCTCCAGGCCGTGCCCACGATGACCTCGGCGATCACGTACGGCACGAAGATCAGCACCCGGATGATCGACTGGCCGCGGATCTTCTGGTTGAGCAGCAGGGCGAAGCCGAGGGCCACCGGCGCCTGGAGGACCAGCGACAGCACGACGATGACGGCGTTGTGCCACAGCGCCTCGCGGAACGCGGCGTCCTGGAGGATGGTGACGTAGTTGTCGAGGCCGACGACGTCGGTCGGCGGCCCGAAACCCTTCCACCGGTAGAAGCCGTAGTAGGCGGCCATCAGGACCGGGAAGATCACGAAGCCGACGAACATCAGGATCGCCGGACCGGACAGCAGCACGATCTCCAGCCGTTGCGCCCAGCCGATGCCGCGCCGGCGGGGACGGAGCGGGGGCGGCGCCTGCACGTCGCCGCCCCCGCTCCGTGCGCGGCCACCGGTCTCGGTGATCGTCACCTCAGTCCTTCTTCGCCGCGTCGTTGACGGCCGTGATGATCCCGGCGACGTCGCCCTTGCCGGCCAGCAGGTTCACCACACCGAGATTCAGCGCGTTGCCCACGTTCTGGCCGTAGACGGTGTCGAGCCACTGGGAGACGTAGGGCGCCTTGTTGTAGGCGTCGAGCACCGCCTTGAGATAGTCCTCGGTGACGGCGCTCTGCGCTTCCTTGGTGATCGGCAGCGAGTTGAAGGCCTTGTACTGCTCGACCTGCACGTTCTTGGTGACGAGGTAGTCGAGGAACTGGACGCACTCCTTGGGCGCCTCGGCCGAGCAGGAGTAGCCACCCGCGCCGCCCATGATGGCCGCCGGGTCACCCTGACCGCCCGGGACCGCCGGGAAGGGGAAGAAGCCCAGATCGGGCATCGGCTTCTGATCCTTGGTCAGCGAGGCGAGCACGCCCGGGTTCCAGGCGCCCATCAGCTCCATGCTGGCCCTGTAGTTGGCGACCAGGCCCGCCGAGCTGCCCGCGCCCTGCTGGGCGGAGGTGGTCAGGAAGCCGTCGTTGAACGGATCGGTGTCGGCGAACGCCTTGAGGTCGTTGCCGGCCTTGGTCCAGCAGGGATCGCTGAAGTCCTTCTGCTTCGCGGCGGTGTCGAGCGAGGCCTGACTGCACGCGCGCAAGGTGAAGAAGTAGTACCAGTGAGCCGCGGGCCAGGCGTCCTTGCCGCCGAGAGCGATCGGGGCGCCGATCGCCTTGAGCTTGGTCACCGCGGTGTTCAGCTCGTCGATCGTGGTCGGGGGCGTGGTGATCCCGGCCTCGGCGAACAGGTTCTTGCTGTACCAGAAACCCCCGGGCATGATCGACACGGGTACGGCGTAGGTCTTGCCGTCCACCTCGCCGGTCCCCAGGGCGGCGTCCCCCACGGCCTGCTTGGTCTCGGCGCTGATCTCGCCGGTGATGTCCTTGAGCTGGCCGGCCTCCACCATCGCGGCCATCTTCCCGCCGCCGCGCTGCAGGAAGATGTCGGGCGCCGAGCCGGAGTTGAGCGCGGTCTGAAGCTTGCCGTCGAGGTCCTCGTTCTGCACCTGCTGGATCTCGATCGTGACGTTCGGATGGGCGGCCTGGAAGTCGGCGACGGTCTTCTCCCAGAACGCCGCGCCGGGCCCGGTCGTGGCGTTGTGCCAGAACTGCATCGTGACCTTGCCGTCCGGCCCGGACCCACCGTCGCCGCCCCCGCAGGCGGCCAGGCCGGCGGCGGCCAGCACCATCACGGCGGCTACTGCGACGGTCCTCTTCGGAGCCATGGAAACCTCGCCTCTCGACACCGAAAGTTCCGGAGTGTTTCCGGAAGATGGCGCTAAGTTACGAGCCGTTCCGCAGCACGTCAAGACATCGATGGAAATTAGAATGGCGGGCGGAAAAAGTGTTGTCCGGGCCAGAGCGACCACGTCGCGCCTGAGGGGCTCGGGCCGGACGGGCCCGCCCGAGCACCCGGTTCAGCGCCGGCGGGCGGGCAGGCCCACCGGCAGGGCAGCAGCCCGTAGCCGCGCTGATCACCTCGGTGCCGTCATCGACCCCAGCCCCGGATGGCCTGTCCGGGCGTAAATGATCTCGACGGTGAGCCATGGGACGAGCTGAGAGCTTCCGGCCCGACGTGGCTTGCGGGGCGGCGGGATCGGTGAACTGAGCGCCTGGCGGACGGTGCGTCGTGACCGGCCGGCAGGGTCGCGGCGGGAGGGGGTCACGGGTCCTCGCCCGGCCGAGATGAGCTCGATCTTGACATCGCCGTTGCCGATGAAGGTGAAGAGCGCATCCTCCGATCCGAACTGCGCGAGAACTGTGAAGTTCACAGCCGGCGACTCGGCGAGGCCGGCACGGTCGCGGTCCTGCCCGGAGCCGCAAGCAGTTCGTCGGCGAAGAAACCTGCACGTCGGTATCGGCTTCGCCCGTGGCAACACTGCGGGGGCGGTTCGCGGATGGTGCAGGCAATCGGTCGTGGTCAAAAGGCGCCCGGCTCAGCAATTGGCGACGATGTAGTTGAGGGTTTCGATCAAGTCGGCGTGCGCGAAGCGCCCCTCGGCCCGTAGCCGGTCGCGTAGCGCGTCGAGCCGGCCGACGAACGAGGTGCGGTCTGTCCGGTCCACACAGTCCGGTGGTGGCGTGCCGGCCGGACGCGCCGTGCTGGACACTGCGCTGGTCTTGCCGAGGATGCGAAGCAGCTCCGGGTCGGTGTGCGGGTCGGCGGCGGCGCGTTCGTCGGAGAGGTTCAGCACGTCGAACACCGACTCGAAGACCTGAATCACCGCCAGGTCGGCCTTCGTCGCCGCGGTGGCACGCAGGAGCGTGAGCGCGTCCGCCTGCGACATCCGCCCGGCCATGACGATCTCGAACAGCAGGCCGTCCATCCGGTACCGTTCGGCCCGGCCGCCGCTCTGAGCCAGGAAGTCGTGGGCGAACGCGGCCGGGACCGGTCCGCCGGTCCAGGGCGGCTCGATGTCGAGCACCGAGGTCGTGGACGGGACCGGGTGATCGGTGGGCGCGGCAGGCATGCCCAGCGCGACCTGGAGGCCGGCCAGCCGTGCGCCGTCCGGCTCCGTGTCGACCAGCGCACGCAGCACGTCCCGTACCCCCGGATCGGTCAGCTTCTGCTCGTTCTCCCGGTGGAACCGCTCCACGCCGTCCCCTGCCGTGAGCAGGCCGGCCAGCACCGGAGGCACGAACCGCCCCCATGTGACGACCGGCAGCGCGACCGCCTCCCGCAGCAGCTCCGCGCTGATCAGGCCGGTCTGCGTCGCCAGCTTGCCGTCCTGCTGGAACAGGCGCCACACCATCTCGACGTCGTCCGTCATGGCCTGCTGGACGACGATCGGCCGGAACCGCCTGTGCAACGCCGTGAATCGCGCGCCGGTCACGGTGGTGCCCAGCGTGGCGAACACGATCGGTGTCTCGCCCCACAGCCGGTGCTCGCGCAGCGCGCTCTCCAGCTCGTCCATCGTGTGCGTTGCGGACCCGCTCAGGTTCACGGTCAGCACCGGACGGCCCAGACCGGCGGTGAGCGCGTTCAGATCGCCGAACGGCCAGGTCCCGATGGTACGCAGCGCGGGCGTCTCCCGCGCTGCGGTGAGCCTGCCCGTCCACAGTGGTGCGAGCGCGCCAATCGCGCCGGGATCCAGCCGGAGCAGTCCGGACGCGGCATGGTCGAGCGCGGCGACGAGGTCGCGGACCTGGCCGGAGTCCGCGGTCGCGGTCTTCAGGCCGGCGACGGCGGCACGCCAGCGTGCGGCCTCGTCCGAGTTGGGGAACCGCGCGAGCGTCGCGTTGACTCTCGGCTCCGCGGCCCGGGCGTGCTTGCGCAGCTGATCGAGCCGGTGACTGGTCTCCAGGCCGCGCAGTGCCGATGGGATTCCCGGCGGGTTCTGGAATTCGACCCGGGCCAGGTAGGTCTGGTGGTGGTCCCATTGGGACGACGGACCGGGCCGGTGGGCCGTCCCGACCGCGGGCGCTGCCGGGTTCTCCGAGCTGCTCGCGACGATCGCGTCGACCTGCTCGACGGCGTCTCGCACGTCGGGGGCCAGGTTCCGGCTGCGCATCCCCTCCAGCAGCCACCCCACGTGCTCGACGTGATTGTGGTTGCCGGCGAGCACGTCGCGTAGCGTCGACGGGACCCCGCTCTCGTCGCCGGAGGCCACCGCGGCCACGGCCCCCAACGTGTCGCGGAGCACGATGTCCAGCGGCTCGGCGTCGTCGACGAGCGCGAGCAGACTCTGGAGGTCCGCGACAGCGCGCGCTTCGATCACCGGGCCCGGATCCGCCGGCTGCCTGGGCGCGTCGGAGTCGGAGTCGGAGTCCGACTCCGGCGAGCGGTCCAGCATGTGCCGCAGGATCTGCTGACGGTCGGTCGCGTTCTCCGCGTCGAGCAGTTGGTAGATCTCCGGCGTGATGCCCAGATCGCCCAGTGCCCAGGCCATGGCTTTGCGTCGCACGTCGATCGGGGTCTGGGCCTTGTCGAACAGGGCGGAGATCCGGTCGTCGACCAGCCGTCGGATCTTGGGGCCGCCGGCCTCCACGAACGAGGCCAGACCAAGCTGCGCGAAGTAGGCGGTCGTCGGGTCGGTCACGGACGCCCAGGCCTCGACGGCGAGCTCGACCAGACGATCCGGCAACGGCCCGGACCCGGTGAGGTCGTGTGCGGACCGCGCCCAGTGGCCCCGAGACTCCTGGGACAGACGCGCGAAGAGCGAATCGACGATCTCGAACGCGCCGTCGAGGTCGTCGCGGAGCATCGCGCCGAGCGCCTCCACCATGCGGCGTTGATCGGCCGGCACGTCGACGGCCCGCAGCACGGCCTGCGCCGCGCCGAATCCGTCAGGGCCGGCTGTGCTCAGCAGATCCCGCAGCGCTTCGAGCCGAGCCGTCATGGTGTTCGCCTGGATGAGCGCCAGCGCGTGCTCGGCCGCCGCCGTGACGCGCGCGGAGGTCTCCAGCGCGCGGAACAGCGCCCCGGCCGCCTCGTACTGCTGCTCCTCGATGAGCGCGAGGCCGACGTCGTACCACGGCGACGTCGTACCGGGCGCGGAGCCGCTGTCGTCGGCGGTCGCCCATCTGTCGTCCGTGACGGCGTCGAACCAGGCCCTGGCGTCCGGCGGTGCGATCTCGTAAGCGATCTTCCGCATCTGCCCGCCGAAGGCCTCGTCCTGCTCCATCGGCGCACGCCGGGTCAGCATGCTGGTCCACTGCTCCCGATCGGTGTCGCTGAGCCCGGCGTTCGCGATTGCGGTCTGCCGGGCCGAGCCGTCCAGGTCACCGTCCTGCGCCAGCGCAACCGCGCGGAACATCGCGGCCGTCGGGTTGTCCACGCCGGGGTCGGTCACCCGCAGCCGCACGGTGTGCAGTGGCGGCTGGTCCGCTATCCGCGCGTACTCGGTCCGGATGACGTCGGCGATCGTCCGGAAGTAGTCGCGTAGTTCGCGCATCGTGACCCGGCGGGCGCCGAACGAACGCACCTCCAGGATCGCCAGACCGTGCCGGAGCCGGCCGCCGTTGGTGTCCAGCTCGGAGAAGAGGGTGATCGGGCCGAAGACATCGCGCGGGTCCAGCGTCCGGCCGGTGACCGAGGCGCGCACGTACTCGTCCGCCGTCGGCGCGGTCCCGGTCCGATAGCCGCTCCAGTTCTCGGCGGTGATCCCGGCCCGATCCGGTTTGAGCTTGCCGACCTGCCGCATCCGGCCCAGGAATGCCGGGTTGTTCCGCAGATACGACCGGCCGATCCCGTCTCGGACCTCGGTCGCGTGCAGTGCCAGGGCGAATGCCTCCCACCAGGGCAGGTCGGCCCAGTACAACCGATGATCCTGTCGGGACAGCGTGGCGATGTGCGCCTTCTCGACGGTGTCACTCGGTACCCAGGAATCCAGGTAGCCGGACGTGTGCGAGTAGACGAGTGTCAGGACGCCTTCGAGGGCTTCGGACACGTACGCCGTGCCGGCCAGGCCGTGCGACGCAAAGAACTCGTCGAGCCGCCCGGCCATCTCGGCGCCGAACGTGGCGCCTTCCGCCTGACCCGCCTTGGTCCGGTACGGGACCGGGCCGAAGAAGCTCTCGTGGGTGATGCTGTCGTCACGCCAGGTCCCGTCCGTGACGGTTTTCAGCACCGGTTTGATGATCGCCGGCGCGACACCGAACGACATGTGCCCGTGGTTGCCGCCGGCGTCGCCCACCGGCGGGGCGCCGATCGTCGCGCCGGCGGCCAGCGGGGTGAAGCCGAACCCGAGCCCGGAGAGCAGTAACTGAAGGCGGGTGTCGGGGGTTCCGGGCTCGGTGTCGACCTGTTCGAAGCGCTCCTCGAGCGCGATCAGCCGGTCCCAGAACCCGTCCGTGTCCTGGATGCGGTTCTCTTCGCCGGGCAGGATGCCGAGGACACCGGCGCGCACCTCCACGACGGCGGTTTGCTCCGACTCCTCGTCCGAGCTCTTCGCCGTCAGGTGGTACGCGCCGTCCCGCTCATACAGCCACTTCTTTTCGATGAGCAGGTCGATGCTGTGGTCCGCGGTGTGCGCGAGGATGATGTCACCGTCCTCGTCCTCCTCGCGCGCGGGCAGTTCGAGCGGCATGGTGCGCTCGGCCTCGATGCCGCCCCCGCGGTATCCGCGGCTGATCGGGGCGTCGATGACGGACCGTGCCGTGGACTGCGATTCCGGTGCTGCTGCACGTGTGCCGGCCGACACCACTCCGGTCGGATCGATCATGATCGCCCGGGTGTACGCGGCGGATTCCGCCGGAAGTTCTGCGGGCGCACCCACCCGTGGTGCCGTACCGGCGCTGGTCAGGTTGATCCAGAGCACGCCCCGATCGGACGTGTGGTAGGCCGCGTAGACATGACCGGCCGCAGCGTTGGTCCGTTCGGTCAGCACGACCGCCAGTGAGCCCGGGCCCAGTCCCGGCTCGTCCGTGAGCCGGCCGGTCAGCTCGTCCCAGCCGCCGAACCGCTGCCAGTCCTGCCGGTCGCCGAGCCATGACTCGGCGGCCCGGCCGACGCCCGGCTCCTCACGCATGTGCAGGACGCGCACGCCGTCCTGGTGCAGCCGTCCGACCAGGTCCTGGATCAGCGCAAGGCACTCCGCCAGTGTCCGATCGCCGTGTACGGCCGCGGCATGCTCGCCCGACTCGACCACCCGGCCGAACAGCTCATGGATCTGCCCCTCACTCAGCGCCGCACGCGCCGGCGTCCCGGCCGGCGTGACGTCCCGAGCCACGACGTGAGCGGCCGGGGCCGGCCCCGGTAGGCCGGTGGCCGGCTGGCCGGTTGCGTCCACCCGGAGCACGGCGGGGCGCCCGCCGGGCAGCGCGCCCAGCAGAGACACCGCGTCCGGTGCCGTCATCGCCCGGATCGAGGCGTCGCCGTCCAGCTCCAGGTCGATCCAGGCCAGGCCGTCCGGGCGGGACACCAGCCAGCCGAGGCCGGGCCGTCCGCCGCCGGCCAGGTCCGTCGTGACCAGTGCACCGGAGCCCGGGGCGGCGACGAGCGCGGATACCAGCGCGCCCGGCTCGGTGGCGACCGCGGGACCGCCCCAGGCACGCAGCACGTCGTCCGCGCCGATCGGGCGCACGCCGCGCAGCAACGCGGCCGGGTCGGCGCCGGGTGGCGGACCGTAGAGCGCGATGCCGGCCGCGAGCGCATAGGCGGCACCGGACCGGCCGCGCTGCCCGTCGCCACGCAGCCTCAGCGGGATGCGCAGCCCGTCACGGATCGCGGCCGCGCCGGCGGTCAGCTCCTCCAGCCGGGTCCAGGACGGCTCGCCGCCGTCCAGGACCGTGCGCAGCGTCTCGCGCGCGGCGGCCTGGACGCGCGGCAGCACCCGTACCGTGGCCGGATCTGTCTGGGTTTCCAGACCGGTGACACCGAGCGGGACGAGGCGGGCGGACGGCGTCAGACCGGGGCCGAACGTGGCGTGTGCGGGCAGGTCGAGCGCGTCGGCGAGGTCCATCCAGGCGGCCGGGTCGACGCGCTCGCCGGGGAGCGTGCCGAGCATGAACCGGTCGCGGATCGGGGCGGGGATCTCCTCCAGCGCGCGACGGACCCGGTCGAGCGCGCCGATGCCGATCGTGGCCTGGACGTAGACCATGATCGAGCCGGTGACGCGCGGCGACTGCATCGCGCCGGTCAGCGCGGCATGGTCGACCGGGTCGGACATCGCGCCGTCGTGGTAAAAAACGCCGCCCGGCACCGCGATGAAGCGACCATCCGCGCAGATCAGAAAGGTATCCCCGGCACCGGCCACGTCACACTCCTCACCAGGCGCGCAAGGACAGCCGCCGCGCCGACGCCGGATTGACGTGGCACCGTCCGTCTCGGTTCATCACCGGTTCACAGAAATGGTGGATCTGCCTGCACCCTTACCCTCGGCGTGAAGATCGGGTGATTCGATGCCGCCGATTTCCGCGCCTTGGCGACAGGCCCGGTCGTTCCCGCCGGAATGATGTGCCGCTGTGGAAACGTATGCCCAGCGCCCGCCGGCCTCGTCGCGCCCGGCGGCGGACCACTGTGGTGCCCCGCCCGCGAGTGGAGCCTCGGCGCGTACGACGAGCGGCGGGCGACGGAGCTGGGGTGGCGCGGACCGGACCGGCGGACAGGAACTGGTCGCTGAGCGTCGCCTCGTCCGGGATGCAAGCGACGCCCACGGCACCGGGGGAGAGGTGCAGCTGCAGCGACCGCATGGGCGTGGCCGAGGTGGCCCGCCGCGTCATGACCGGACGCGACGACGCAGAAGAGCCGGGACCGCGGGAGTCGCGGGCCAGCTGTCCCGGTCCCGGCGCTCCATCAGGAACTGGCCGCTGGTGATCAGGACCAGCATCGACCGGCCGGGCCGGAACGCGAACTCCTCGGCGCGGGGCCGATCGGCGTACGTCACCGCCTCGACCGATCGCCAGCCCAGAGGTGCGCTCGACCCGAGCATCCGGGACGGCAAGCCCGCCGCCGCTCGTTCGCCTCCCATCGCTCCACCGTGCGTTCGACCTCGCGCCGGCCGTGCATCGCATCCACGCCGGTCCGCGACCGGTCGATCCCCCCGCCGTCGGCACCTGTGTCGACCTGGCCTGGCCTGGCACGGCTGGGGTGCCGACCGCGCGGAGTCGGCCCATAACACCGCGAACCGCGTCGCGACGCTCTACACCGGCACCGCCCGCGGCGGCACCGCGTACCAGATCCCGCCGGGTGCCTCGATCCCGTCGATCGCGTTCGGCTCCAACAGCGTCTACGTGTACTGAGCGCCCCACCGCGGCCCGGCCGCCGCCCGTACGCGGGCGGGGCGGGCCGCCGTGCCGTCCTGATCACCTCGGATACCCACCAGCTCCGCACGGCGTTCGACCGCCCCCCGAGGCCGCCGGGACCGGTAGCCAGCTCCCTTCGTACCCACTGGCACGTAATGTCCTGAGTTTGATGGGGGATACTATGCATGTCTCATGTGGACGGAGTGGATGGCGATGGCGACGGTGTTCACGCAGATCATGAACGGGGATCTGCCGGGGCGGATCGTGTGGTCCGACGAGCGGGTAGCGGCCTTCCTGACGATCGCGCCGCTGACCGCGGGGCACACGCTGGTCGTGCCGCGGGCGGAGATCGACGACTGGACGCAGCTGCCGGCGGAGCTGCTGGGGCACGTCATGACGGTCAGTCACCTGGTGGGGGCGGCGCTGAAGCGGGCCTACGATGCGCCCCGGGCCGGACTGGTGATCGCCGGCTTCGAGGTGCCGCACGCACACGTGCACGTATTCCCGGCGTTCGGGATGGAGGACTTCGACTTCAGCCGGATCGAGACGAACGTTCCCGCCGAGCGCCTCGACGACGATTTGAAGCGCATCCGGGCCGCCCTGAACGGCTGACGGGCCGGCACTCCGATCGTCCGCCGGGTCCGGTTGCCGCCGGCCGGATGTCTGCTGTGGCACCGCCCCGGCCGGTCCGGTCGGTTGCCCTGCCGGCCGGGGCCGTCGCGTGGCCTGATGGCACGCTCCGAACCGCGGATCTGCGGGCTGTGTGGCCTCTGTGGGGTGAGGTCACGTAGCGCTCTACACCCCAGAGAGTCCTGCAGTGACGGCGAGTGATCGCAGCCGACGGCATAACGTTGCGCTCGTTGCGCACGCCGGTGGCGATCACAGCACGTCGTACGCTTCGTCGGTCTGCGTGCCGTCGGGCGCCCGGACCGTGACGGTGCGGGCGGTCTCGTCGAGTCCGGTGACAGCGCCGTGCACGATCCGGGTGCGGTCCAGGACACGGAGCCGGCTGAATGCGATGTTGTACTGATCGGCCCAGCGTTCCGGACGGGCGGTCCGTAGTCCGACGTCGCGGCCGGCGATCCAGGCGCTTCTCGTGGAGATGCCGACCAGGTCGAGGTAGCGGTGCTGGCGGGCGAGTGCGGTCGTGGCGATGAGCCCGGTGTCACCGAGGCCGGCGATGACGACCCGGGTCCGGCTGGTGGTTGGGTGCACGCCTGTCCTTCGTCCACGCCGGCCTCTCCGTCATGGTCACGGGGAACGCGTCATCATCTGAGCGATCATGCCCGCGCCCTCTCCCGGCCGGGGCCGGTGCGAACCGCCGCCGACATGAATGCCGCGACCTGCCATTGACCGAATGCTGGGGCGGTCGTGCCCGCACCGGGCATTGCGTTGTCAGGATTCGCCGGAGGCCGCGGGGAGCGCTAGTTCGGCGGTCAGTCCGCCGTCCGGATCGGCCCGCAGCGTGAGTGTCCCGTCGTGGGCGTCCGCCACCGCGGAGACGATCGCCAGCCCGAGCCCGTGCCCGTCACCGCGGGTGAGGGACCGGCCGCGACCGCGGCTGAACGGCTCGGTCATCGTCGCGATCGCCTCGGCCCCGATCGGCTCTCCGGTGTTGGCCACCGTGATCCGCGCGATGCCGTCGCCGGCGGAGAGCCGCACGGTCACGCGCCCGCCGGGCCGGTTGTGTCGCACCGCGTTGCGCAGCAGGTTGGACACCGCGTGCCGTACCAGCACCGGATCCCCGGCAGCGACCGCCTCGCCGGTCGGCATCCCGAGCGTCACCGCGCCGGACGCGGCCTCCGCGGCCAGCTCGCCGGCGCAGGCGCCGGCCATCCCGGCCAGGCTGATCGGCTCGCGTGCGGACGTGCCGGTGTCCGCGTCCGCCAGGTCCAGCAGCGCCTCGACCGTGTCGATGCTGGCCCGGTTGACCTCGCGGACCCGCTCGGCGAGCGCGCGCAGCTGACCGGCCGAGGCCGCCGGGTCGGCCAGCGTCACGTCGATCATGGTCTTGGTGGTGGCCAGCGGGGTGCGCAACTCGTGCGAGGCGTTGGCGGCGAAGCGGCGGTGCGCGTCGAAGGACCGCTCCAGCGAGGCAAGCATCCGGTCGAACGTGTCGGACAGGTCGCGGATCTCGTCCCGGGGGCCGTCGAGGTCGACCCGGTGGTCGAGCGCGCCGGTCGCGGCCCGGGTGGCGGCCGCGTTGATCACCGCGAGCGGCGCGATGATCCGTCCGGCGACGATCCACCCGACGCCCGCCCCGGCCGCCGCCAGCAGCACCAGCGCGCCCAGCGACGCCATCAGCAGGTTGCGTAGGAAGTCCTCGGCGCTGGTGATCGCGATCCCGCCGTCCGGCGCCACCACCCCCGCCTCCGGGGACGCCGACACCGCACGTACGTCCTCGACGTCGGGGATCGGCATGAGGTGGTAGCTGGGCACGAATCGCATGTAGAGGTAGACCAGCGTGATCAGCACGCCGCCGGCACCGGTGACCAGGCCCGCGTAGCTGAGCGTCAGCCGCACCCGGATCGTCAGCCGGCGGGTCAGCATGTTGCCCGCCCGAAGCGGTACCCGGCGCCCGGCACGGTCTGTACCACCCACGGCTCCCCGAGTCGTTTGCGCAGGTTGGAGATGGTGACCCGAGTGGTGTTGGTGAACGGGTCGGCGTTGGCGTCCCAGGCCTTCTCCAGCAGAGTCTCGGCGCTGAGCACGCCGCCGTCGGCCAGCATCAGCAGGTGCAGGATCGCGAACTCCTTGCGGCTGAGCCGGACCAGCCGGCCGTCGCGGTAGACCTCCCGGCGGAACGGGTCCAGCCGTATCCCGCACGCGTCGATCACCGGCGGGCGGGCCGGCTGGGTCCGGCGTTCCAGCGCCCGCAGCCGCGCCACCAGCTCCGGGAACTCGAACGGCTTCACCAGGTAGTCGTCCGCGCCGAGCTCGAACCCGGCGACCCGCTCGCCGAGCGTACGGGCCGCGGTCAACATCAGCACCCGCAGTTCGGGACGGCCGGCCGCGATCCGGGCGCAGACCTCGTCGCCGTGCATGCCGGGCAGGTCCCGGTCGAGCAGCACCACGTCGTAGTCGTTGGCCTCGATCGACTCCAGCCCGGTCTCGCCGTCGCACGCCACGTCGGCGGCGATCGTCTCCCGGCGCAGGCCCAGCTGGATGGCGTCGGCCAGGTACGGCTCGTCCTCGATGATCAGCACACGCACCCCGGCAGCCTGCCACGCCCGGCCTTGCGTACGCATAAAGGATTTTCTGAACGCCCGGGTTACCCGCCGGCTGGTCGGGTAGCGGCATGCGGAAATCACTTGCCGTCCTGTCCCTGATGGCCGCGCTGAGCGGCTGCGCCAGCACCCCGCCGCCCACCGCGGACAAGCCCGCCACCCTGGAGCAGTACCAGCTCGACATGGCCGCCTGCATGCGCGAGCAGGGCGTCGACATGCCCGACCCGCAGGGCAACGCCGGCGTGGCCCTCGACGTCTCCGGGCTCGACATGGCCGCGGTACAGGCCGCCGCGCAGGCCTGCCAGCAGAGACTGGGCCCGCCACCGGCAGCCGACGGCGGACCTGGAAAGACCGGCGAGGAACGCCTCGCCGATCAGCTGAAGATCGCGCAGTGCCTGCGCGAGCACGGCGTCGACGCCGAGGATCCGGTCCCGGGCGGCGCCATGGAGCTGCCCGCGGACCTGCCGGAGGCCGCGGCGCAGGCCTGCGGCATCGGTGGCGGAGTGCAGCCGGCGATGCCGGGGAAGCCGGAATGAGGCGCCGCCTGCTGCTCGGCGCCGGCGGCCTGCTCGCGGTCGCCGCGGGCGCCGGCGTACGCGCCGTCGCGGCGTCCTCCGCCGGCCCGGCCCTGGCCCCGGTCTTCTCCGGCACCACCGCGGAGATCGTCCGCGGCGATCTGCGCGGCAGCACGGCCGTGGCCGGCACGCTGCGGTTCACCGGCGCGCGCACGATCCACGCCGCCCGGTCCGGCGTGCTGACCGAGCTCCCGGCGCCCGGCACGGTCATCACGCTGGGCAAGCCACTCTACGCGGTCGACAACGCCCCGGTGGTGCTGCTGCGCGGGCGGAAACCCGCCTGGCGCGACTTCCGGATCGGGATGGACGACGGCCCCGACGTGCGCCAGCTCGAGGAGAGCCTGCGCACGCTCGGCCTCCTCCACCACGCGCCGGACAACGAGTTCGGCTGGCCCACCGCGGACGCGCTCGAGAAGTGGCGCGACGCCGCGACGCTCCCGCTGGACACGATCATGTTCGCCGAGGAGGATTTACGGGTCGGCACGGTCACCGCGCGCCCAGGCGACCGGGTGGCGCCGGGCACGCCACTGTTCGAGGCGACCGGCACCACCCGGGTGGTCGACGCCGACGTCCCACTCGCCGACCAGCGGCTCGCGGTCACCGGCACCGAGGTCGGCCTGGCGCTACCCGGCGGCCGGACGAGCAAGGGCAGGATCTCCTCGGTGGGTACGCCGACGGAGCGCCCCGACGCGAAGAAGACGATCATCCCGGTGGTGGTGACGCTCGCCGACCCGGCCGCCGCCGGCGATCTCCAGCAGGCGTCGGTGACCGTGGACCTGCCCAGCGAGCACCGCACGGACGTGCTCTCCGTCCCGGTCGGCGCGCTGCTCGCCATCGACCCGCAGCGCTTCGGCGTCGAGGTCGTCGGCGCGGACGGCGCCACCCGGACCGTGCCGGTGACCACCGGCCTGTTCGCCGCCGGGCGGGTGGAGATCAGCGGCGACGGCATCGCGGCCGGTCAGCGCGTGGTGGTGCCCGGCCGATGACCGACCCGATCGTGATCCTCGACGACGTCCACCGCTCGTACGGCGACCCACCCGTGCACGCCTGCGCCGGCGTCACGCTGCGCATCGGCCCGGGTGAGCTGTGCGCGATCGCCGGCCCGAGCGGCTCCGGCAAGTCCACGCTGCTGCACCTGATCGGCACGCTGGACCGGCCGACCGCCGGCACCGTCCGGATCGACGGCCGGGACGTGGGCGCGCTCGACGACGACGCGCTCTCCGGCCTGCGCGCGCACCGGATCGGCTTCGTCTTCCAGCAGTTCCACCTCGCCGACGGTGTCGACGCGGTGGACAACGTCGCCGACGGCCTGCTCTACGCCGGCGTTCCCCGCGTCGAGCGCCGGCGCCGCGCGGTCGCCGCCCTGGAACGCGTCGGCCTCGGTCACCGGCTGCACCACCGCCCGCACCAGCTCTCCGGCGGAGAACGGCAGCGGGTCGCGATCGCCCGCGCCGTCCTCGGCGATCCGCCGCTGCTGCTCGCCGACGAGCCGACCGGCAACCTGGACACCGCCTCCGGTACGGCCGTGGTCGCCCTCCTGCACGAGCTGCACCGGCAGGGCACCACGGTCGTGGTGATCACCCACGACCCGGCGCTCGCCGCCCGTCTGCCCCGCCGCATCGCCATTCGCGACGGCCGCATCGTCGAGGACACCGCCGCATGACCGACCACGAAGGATCGCACATGACCGGACCCGGGGAACGTCGCGCCGCAGCCGTGGACCGGTCCCGGCTGCGCGCCGCGGACCTGGCCCGGCTCGGCACCAGCGGGCTGCGGACCCGGCCGGCGCGGGCGGTGCTCTCCGCGCTCGGTATCGCGATCGGCATCGCCGCGATGATCGCGGTCGTCGGCATCTCCGCGTCCAGCCGGGCCCGCCTCGACGCCGAACTGGACCGTCTCGGCACCAACCTGCTCACCGCGACCGCCGGATCGACGTTCACCGGCGAGCCGGCGGTGCTGCCGCCGGACGCGCTCGGCCGGGTCGGCCGGATCGGTGGCGTCGAGTCGTCCAGCAGCACGGCCGCACTCGACGTGCCGGTCTACCGCAGCCCACTGACCGACCCGGCCGAGACCGGCGGCCTGTCCGTCCTCGCCGCCGACCTGCGCCTGCCCGGTGTGGTGACCGCGACGCTGCGCAGCGGCGCCTGGCTGAACGCGGCGACGGCCGAACACCCGGCCGTCGTGCTCGGCGCCACTGCCGCCGACCGGCTCGGGGTGCTCACCCCCGGCACACAGGTGTGGCTCGGCGGCATGTACTTCACCGTCGTCGGCGTTCTCGACCCGGTCCCGCTCGCGCCGGAACTGGACCGGGCCGCCCTGATCGGTGCCCCGGCCGCCACCCGCCTGTTCGGCTTCGACGGCAGCCCGACCACCATCTACGAACGCTCCGCGGACGCGGCCGTCGAACGGGTCCGCTCGCTGCTCGGCCCGGCCATCTCGCCCGAGTCCCCGGACGAGGTCGAGGTCGGCCGCCCGTCCGACGCGCTGGCCGCGCGGAACGCCGCCGACCGGGCCTTCACCGGCCTGCTCGTCGCGCTCGGCTCGGTAGCGCTGCTGGTCGGCGGCATCGGCGTGGCCAACACCATGATCATCTCGGTGCTGGAGCGCCGCCGCGAGATCGGCCTGCGCAGGTCCTTGGGGGCCACCCGCCGCCACGTCCGCCGGCAGTTCTTGGCCGAGGCGCTGCTGCTCTCCGCCCTGGGCGGCGTCGCCGGCTGCGCCCTCGGCGCCACCGTCACCGCCGCCATGGCGATCCTCAACCGCTGGCCGTTCGCCCTGCCCGGCCTCCCGGTCCTGGCCGCCCTCGCCGCGACGCTGGTCATCGGCGCCCTCGCCGGCTTCTACCCCGCGGTCCGCGCCGCCCGCATCCCGCCCACGGCCGCCCTCAACACCCAGTGAGTCACGCCGCCCCGGCCGCCGGACTTTCTTCGAGCGGCCGGGGCGGCACCCGGACGCCGATGGTGGCGCGACGGGCACTCACCCGACGGGCCGGACTGCGCTCAGTGGGCGGTGAGTCCGCCGTCGACGACGAGTTCGGTCCCGGTGATGGAGGACGACTCGTCGCCGGCCAGGAAGAGCATGGCGGTGGCGACCTCGTCCGGGCGTCCGGCGCGGCGCATCGGGGTGCGGACGAGGTCCGGCTGCCGGTGCCTCTGGCGTGACCCGCGCGTGGATGCGGCCGGGCCGCGCGGTCGCCGAACCGGGCGCACGGCCGGGCTCGTGATCATCTAGAGTCGGCAGCCGTGTCGATCTTCTCGCGTATTTTCGGCGGTGGCCGGGAACAGCCGGAGCCGTCTTACGATCCTCAGTCGCCGGAAGGGCTCGCGGTCCGCTGGATGCGCTGGGTCGCGTCCATCGAGAGCGCCCGGCACCCGATCTCGGACCGGACCGGCCAGTTCGCCGGTGAGCAACAGCCGGACGACGTGTTCTTCCTGGCCGGCACGTTCGGCGGCGAGGCCGATCGGCGGTGCGTGGTGCCCGCGGACACGCCGCTGTTCTTCCCGGTCGTCAACGTCTGGTACTGGAACACGAGCCAGCCGGGCCGCCCGTTACCGCACGACGCGTACGGTGTGCTGATCGTGGACGGCGAGGACG
The DNA here is from genome assembly GCF_030813715.1 of Catenuloplanes indicus. Taxonomy (NCBI): domain Bacteria; kingdom Bacillati; phylum Actinomycetota; class Actinomycetes; order Micromonosporales; family Micromonosporaceae; genus Catenuloplanes; species Catenuloplanes indicus. The sequence continues at coordinate 1,771,149 of NZ_JAUSUZ010000001.1, read as the reverse complement.
TCACGCCGGACCCGATCAGCACGCCGACGCCGTTCACGGTCGTCGGCGCGAAGGGCAACCCGGCCACCGGCGGTCACGGGCCGACCCGTGCGACCGTGTCGGGGCTGTGGAAACGGGTGGACCCGCTGCCGCCGGGCGAGCACGTCATCCGGTTCGCCGGTGGCTTCGGATCCGGCTTCTCGGTGACCGTCACCTACCACCTGACCGTCAACTGAGCAGCTCGCCGACGCGCACGGACCGATCTCTCGACAGGCTCAACAAGCTCTGGCGAACTCGGCGCGGGTCAGCGCCGCGAGTGACGCGGCGCTGACCTGCGCTACAGGTTGTTGATCCGGGCGAGCAGCTCCGCCTCGGTCAGGTTCTCCAGGGCTGCGTCCTGCTTGCGGCCGAGGATGGCGATCAGCTTCTCCTTCTCCAGTTTGTTGGCCGCCGCCGCCTTCGCCGCCTGGTCCTCGGCGAGGCGGACGGCGATGACGTGCTTGACGACCTCCAGCTTGGTCTCCAGGGTTGCCTTGGCCGGATTCGTCTCGGTGGCCACGAACGACTCGGTGTCGATGGCCTTGAGCTCGGCGTGGACGGCCTTGGCCACGTCGTCGAGGCTGAAGCCGGACTTGGCGGTCAGCGGAAGCTCCCACAGCTGCTCCGTGGTCAGCTGGCCCTTGGTCGACGGGTAGCGGAACTTCTCCCGCGTGGCCTTCTCGAAAATGGTCATGATGGTTCCTCGGGTGTCCGGTTACAGGAGATCAGAACTGGATGCTCATGAGGCGACGCCGCCCGCCGGTCATGGTCACCTTGGCGAGGACGGAGTCGCGGACCGTGGAGCTGAAGCCGAGACCGGACAGCTGATCCGGGGTCGGCTCGCACTTGGTGCGGTCGCCGAGAACCTCGAAGACCTTGCGGTGCGGCTGCAGGTCGCCGCGGAGGAACTCGTTGTAGATTCCCCGGGTCGGCTGGTCGTTCACGCAGCCCTTCAGCATGAAGAAGTAGTGGCGGTTGCCGACCTCGTTGCCGTCGAAGTAGTTCGGCGAGTACATGACGGTCGACACCGGCACGAACTGTTCGGTGGTGATACCCCACAGGTCCCTGCCCACGCTGCCCGCCTGCATGTCCTTGCCCGGCCGGAAAGCGGTGATCACCTCGCCGGTGACCGTCATCCGGCCCACCTCGACGGTCTCCTTGTGGCCGACCGCCCGATCGTAACGGTAGTGCTCGATCTTCCCGTTGCTCTCGGTCTCGATCACGAAGCCGGCGTCGGTGCTCTCCCGCTTGTTGTACTGGTTGACCTCGATTCGGTATTCACCGTCGGGAACGATGCCGGTCCAGGTGACGTTCTCCACCGGTTCGCGGGAGAACGCACCGCCGGCGTTCATGTCGACGTCCAGTTTGTTGCGTTTCTCCTGGTACCAGATGTGGTCGCCGTTGGGTTCGAACACGTGCAGGTCGAGGTCGTCGTGGTTGAACCAGGACAGGCTCACCCGCAGCTTGCCGGTGACGTTGCCGCCGGCCCGCTTCACCCTCTCCTTGATCGAGTCGGTGACGTTGCCGCCGTAGGACCAGGCGAAATCGTTGTCCCAGGTGAACAGCCGCGGGGCGTCCGGGTGCCGGCCGGTGGTGAGACTGACGAAGTGCGGTTCGTGGCTGTTGGCGACCCACAGGTCGATGCTCGCGGCGCCGGGCAGGACGTCCTTCAGGAAGGCGACCACGGGGATCTCCTCCGGCTTCCCGTCACGCGGGCCCGCACCGGACGGCCTGGTGGTGGCCGCCCGCATGAGCAGCCCTTCGAGGCCGTCCTTCATCCGCGGCTGGATGTCGTTGTCGACCCACAGCACGTTGGTGACCGAGACGTCGGACAGCCGGGCGAACCGTCGCTGCAACGACTCCTCGATGCCCAGGTCGTCGATGGTCCGCATGGCGGCCCTGACCATGGCCGGGGTGATCAGCGCGGTGGGGCGCTTGTAGTTCTGCGGCGCCACCTTCGCCTCGAACGACCGGACCGCCTGCTCCAGGCCGACACCGGCGGAGAGGTCTTGGACGAGGGTGCCGATCACCGTGTTGCGGAACCGGGCCGCGGGACTCGTCGCGTTGGCGAACACGAAAGCCCGCCGGTCGACGGCCTGCGCCCACCGGTTCTGCAACGACCGGAACTCGGCCACGGCCCGGCGATGCTCGGTGCCGCGGTAGAGGGCGTTGCCGTCGATCAGGTCGGCGACGGTGTCCAGGGCCTGCGGGGCGAGTTCGGCCAGGCCACGCTCGAGCACCTGCACGGCGGCGTCGAAGTCGCCCCGTGCCGCCCCTGCGTCCCTGGTGCGGTGCCGCTTGTCCACCCGGCCGTGCAGGTGGTGCCACACCTCGACTTGGCCGTCGCGCAGCGTCCGGGTCGTCTTCGCCCCGTACTGTGCCTCCGCGGTCCGGAAAATGCCGGTCAACGGCAGCGTACGGACGAACTCGTCCATCGCGGCGGCGACGACGGAGAAGACCGGGTCGGAGGCGGACACCCCGGACCAGACGGTGCGGACCTGTCCGTCATGGATCTCGACGACGGTACCGACGTTCTTGATGAAACCACGGCAGGTCGAGCAGTCGTACTCGGAACGCTCACGGAACCGGCGATTGGTGCCGGCGGGGAAGGAGTCGAGAAAGGTGAGCCAGAGCGAGTCCCGGTCGAGACGGTCACCGACGACGTACAACTCGCGCGTGGACATCGCGGACAGACGTGTCGTCACATCCGCTACGAATCGCTGGAAATCACTCACCGTGCCAACCTCCTTGACCTCCGGAGATCTTAGGAAGCACACGCAATCGGGAAAACGCATTTCCGCCGAGGAAGCTGCTTCACGCCGGAACGGTGTCGCCGAGCGCGAGGGTGAGTGCGGCGAGGGCGGCGGACGCGCCGGCCGTACCCGACCGCCGAAACCCACTGACCGAACAGCCGGAAACACCGGTCACGGTACGGACGCCGCGTCGGCGCCGGCCGGTTGCAGCGCTGCCAGTTTCGCGCGGATCGCGGCAGCGTCGGGATGGTTCAGGTCGTCGAGGATCGTCAGCGCGTCCGTCCACGCCTGCCGGGCCGGCTCCGGGCTGCCGTCACTGCGCAGCGCCTCTCCGAGGTGGGTGAGCGTCTCGGCCTCCTGGAAGCGGTCACCCAGCTGCCGGAAGAGTCCGATCGCCCGTCGGTGACAGGCGATCGCGGAGGCGTACCGGCCGAGGTGCTGATGCGCGTACCCAAGGCTGTCCCAGGTCGCGGCGAGCCCCGGAACGTCGTCGAGGTCGGTGAGCAGCGCGATGGCCCGTTCGCAGCAGCCGACCGCGGGCTCGTACTCGCCGCGCAGCACGTGGTGCCAGCCGGCGGCGTTGAGGGCTCGGGCCTCCCAGACCCGGTCGGCGGCCGCGGCGAACAGCTCCAGCGCGCGTTGGGCGTGAGCCAGGCCCGTACGGTGCGGATCGTGCCGGGCCAGCAGGTACGCCAGGTCGATGTTGCAGCGTGCCTCGAACAGCGGATCGTCCACCTGGTCCGCGAGATCCAGGGCACGTCCGAGATTGGCCACCGCGGCCTCGAGCAGCCCGAGCCGGACCTGTGCCCGCGCCAGGTAGCGCAGCGCGTGGGCCTGGCCGGCGAGGTCGGCCGCGCGGCGGGCCGCGGCCAGTGCCACGGCCTGACATTCGGTGAGATCGTGCCAGCGGCCCCGGCGGTCCTGGAAATCGCACAGTGCCCAGGCCAGCATCCAGGCGTGCCGGTCGAAGTGCAGTTCCGCGGCACGGTGGACCCCGGCGACCAGTACCGGGTACTCGGTGCCGACCCACGCATCGGCACGTTCGACGTCGACGATCTCTTCCACCGTCACGCCGACGGTGGGCGCGGCGAGCGGAACGGGGCGGCGGTTGGGCTCCACCAGCATCGCGGCGCGGTAGAGCGGGTGGAGGTAATGGTCGAACAGCCGCTCTGCGCCGCTGTGGCGGCCCGCGTTGTCGTCCACCTGCCGGGCGCGCTCGGCGGCGAAGGCGTGCAGCAGGTCGTGGATGACATACCGGCCGGGACCGTGCCGGGTGATCAGGTGCGCCCGGACGAGTTCCCGGACCAGGCGTTCCGCGTGGGCCGGGTGGACGCCGGCCAGACTCGCCGCGGCGGCCACCGAGATGTCCGGCCCGGGGTGCATGCCCAGCAGCCGGAACAGCCGCGCCGCGGCAGGCGTCAGGGCGTCGTGGGACCAGGAGAACACCGTGCGTACGTCGGTGGCGGGGTCGTCGTCGGTCGTCAGCGGATCGAGCCGATCGCCGGCGGCGTGCAGTTCGGCCGCTATCCTCGACAGCGACTGCGCGGGCCGTCCCGCGGCACGGGCGGCCACCACGGCGAGCGCCAGCGGCAGCCCGGCGCAGCGGGCGACGATGTCGTCCAGCGCCACCGGCTCCGCGGCCACCCGGGCGGCACCCAGCCGGGCCGTCAGCAGGTGCACCGCGTCGTCCGCCGGGAGCAGGTCCACCGTGATCGGCTTCGCGCCGTGCGAGGCGACCAGACTCGGCAGCTGGTTACGGCTGGTGACCAGCACCAGGCAGCTCGGCGTACCGGCCAGCAGGGGGCGCACCTGTGCCGTGTCGAGAGCGTTGTCCAATATGATCAGCATGCGCTTGCCGGCCACGAGGCTGCGGTACAGCGCGGCCTGCGCGTCCGGCTCGGCGGGAATGCGGGAGGAGGCCACGCCCAACGCCTCCAGGAAGCCGCGCAGCGCCCGCTCGACCGGCATCGCCATCCCGCTGGGGTCGAATCCGCGCAGGTTGACGTACAGCTGGCCGTCGGGGAAACGGTCCGCGACCCGGTGCGCCCAGTGCAGCGCCAGCGCTGTCTTGCCCGCGCCGGCCGTACCGCCGATCGCGGAGATGACGAACGTGGACTCCGGGCCGGGGCCGTCCGCGAGCCGGTCGAGTTCCGCCAGTTCCCGTGACCTGCCGGTGAAGTGCGCCACGGCGGCGGGCAGCTGACGGGGTACCACCGCGGTCCGCGTGGCACCACCGGCCGGAGTGGGGGTGCCGCGCCCGGTGCGGGGCCCGCGCCGGGCTTCGGCCACCCGGTCCCGGGCGGTGGCCAGCGCGCCGCACTCCTCGGCCGTCGCGCCGAGCAGCCGGATCAGGACGTCGAAGCGATCGGTGGGGGCCAGCGTCCGGCCGGTGAAGTACTCCGCGATGGCCGCCACGGAGAATCCGCTCGCCGCCGCGAGCTCGCGGTACGTCAGCTCGGAGTCAAGCCGGTCGCGCGCGTGTCGGCGCCGGAGCCGGCGCAGCAACTGTGCCAGCTGAGCCACCGTCCGGACGTCCGCCGCGTCGGCGAGGCTGCGGCTGCCGGCTCGGCCGCGATCGTGGGGCATGCCTTCGTCTCCTGTCGATCGCTGCGATACGGAGCAAATCACCACAGACAATGCGTACGGGCGCCAGAACTGATTTCTTCGCGGCTGTCAACTCCGGCGATCGGAGCGTCTGCCGATTTCTGGACGCGTCTGCATTCTGCCGCTTCTCCTTTCTACCGCTGCCAAGATCCGAGCACCAGCAGTCTGTCCACAGTGGTTCGGATGAGTGCGCGGAGGCGCGGCGTGGAGGATGCGATGAGTGCAGCGGAGCCGGCCCCGATGATCGGCCGGGAGCGTGAGATCGCCGTCATATCGACGGCGTTGTCCCAGCTCACGGTAGGCTCGGCCCGGGTGATCACGGTGACGGGTGACCCTGGCCTGGGCAAGACCCGCCTGCTGGAGGAGGCCACCCGCCTCGCCGGCGTGCACGGCCACCCGGTGCTGGCCGGGCGGGTGCCGTACGGCAGTCGAGGCCCGGCCGATCCGCTGTCCGACGCACTGCACGACTATCGTTACGGCATCGACCGGGCAGAATCCCCGCGTGACCTTCTCGCCCGTATCGCCGCACCGGGTCTGGTCCTGATTCTCGACGACATCGACCGCGCCGACCCGGCCGCGGTCGTGGAATTGCTGCGGCTGCTGCGCCGGCCGCCGCAGGCGCCGGTGCTGATGCTGATGGCATACCGGCCCCGGCAGGTCGCGGCGTGGCTGCACCAGTACGTCACCGGCGGCAGCCATCCCCGTGCGGTCGACTGGCTGCCCTTGGCCCCGTTGGACGGCGACGAGGCGGCCCGGCTGGTCGCTGCGGATCCCCTGCTGTCGTGGCGGCCTGCCCTTCACTCCGACAGCGGCGGCAATCCCCGCTATCTGCAGGTGCTGGCGGGTCAGGGGACCGGGATCGCTCCGGGTACCTGGGCACTGTCCGGGGAACTGGCCGACCTGTCGCCGGCCGCACAGCTGGCCGCGTCGGCGGCCGCCGTACTCGGCGATCCGTTCGCGCTGGCCGTGGTCGGCGCCGTGGCCGAGCTCACCGGACCGGAGCTGCATGCGGCGATCGACGAGTTGGCCCGGCAGGACCTGGTCCGGCCGGTCGAGGCAGACGGCCGGTTCGTCTTCCGGCACCCGGTGGTCGGCACGGTGGCGTATGCGGCCGCGGCCCCGGCCTGGCGGCTGGCAGCGCACGCACGGGCCGCGCTGGCGCTGCGGGCGATCGGCACGTCGCCGGACGCCATGGCCCACCACGTCGAACGGTCGGCAGCCGTAGGCGACCGCGAGGCGATCGCCCTGCTCGTCGCGGCCGCCCGCGCGGACGGTGAAACCATGACGCCGACCAGGTCGCGCTGGCTGCGCGCCGCACTGCGGCTGCTGCCGGCGGACAGCCAGGCGCCCCGCCCGGCCACCCTGATGGTCGCGCTCGCCGCGGCCCTCGCCGCCGAGGGACGCCTCGCGGAGAGCCGGGTGACGCTGCACCGGGCGTGGCCGGCGGCTGTTGCGCACCATTCGCGCACGTACGACCTGGTCGCCGGCCTCGGCGCGATCGTGGAATGGCTGCTGTGCCGCGGCGCGGAGGGCCGGGCACTGCTGGACCGGGCGGCCGGCGCCACCTCGGGCGCGTCCACCGCGGTCCGGCCGACGCGCTCGCTCGCGCTGGCCGTCATCGACCTGGCTGACGGTTCCCTCGACGGCTGCCGTCGGTGGTCAGCCGACGCGCTGACCGGCGCTGAGCACTCCGGTGACCGGGCGCTCGCCGGCGTCGGGCACGGGCTGATGCTCGTGGCGGACTGCCTGGATGCCAGAGCGGACGACGCCGCGCCCCGGCTGGACGCGCTGGCCGCGATGGTGGACGGGCTGGTCGACAGCGAACTGGCCGGCAACCTCGGTGCCACCGGACTACTCGGCCTGGGTGAGATGATGTTCGGCCGTCCGGTCGACGCGCTGCGGCACCTGGACCGGGCGCTGACCGTGGCCCACGCGTCCGGAACCCTGCTCGCCGTGCCGCACCTCCAGGCCGGGCGCGCATTCGTGCTGCGCGCGCTCGGCCGGCTCACCGAGGCGACCGTGGCCGCCGCCGAGGCCGTCGAACTGGCGACCACATCGGGCAGTGACGAGCAGCTGGTGCTGGCGCTCGCCGCGCGATGCTGCGTCGCCACCTGGACCGGCGACCGGGACGGTGCCCTGCGCGCCGGCGCCGCGGCCACCGGGTGGCGGGCGCGGCGGCCCAGCCGATGGGTGACGGCGTTGGCGCACCGGATGTACGCCGAGGCACGCCTGGCCGGCGGTGGTCGTGAGGGCAGCCGCACCCTGACCGATGCACTGGGCGGAGCCGACCTGCCCGAGCTGGACCGATGGTCCCGGCCGTACACGTACGAGCTCCTGACACGGATGGAACTGGCGGACGACAGCCGGGCCGATGCCATGGAATGGGCGATCCGGGCCGGCGGTACGGTCACCGCATCCGGCCCGCCCCAGCGGGCCGGCATGGCGGAGCTGGCGATCGCCGAGGCACTCGCCGCGGAGGAACCGGTCACCGCGCAGTGCCATGCGGCCACCGCGGCGCGGCTGCTGGACGCCTCCGGCCTGCGGCTGGATGCGGCGCGCGCCTGGCTGGCCGGTGGTGTCGCGGCCGCCTCCGGCGGTGATCCGCAGCAGGCGGCCGCCCAGTTGCGGCGTGCGCAGGCCGTCTTCGATGCGGCCGGGGCGCACGGCTGGTCGCGGTACGCGGTGGCCGAACGGCGCCGCCTCGCCGGCCGGGCACCCCGTACCGGCACCGCCGCACCGCGGTCCGGCCTGGACACGCTCACCAGCCGCGAGCGTCAGGTGGCGATGCTGGTCAGCGAAGGATTGACGAATCGGCGGGTGGCCCAGCGGCTGCACGTCACCGAGAAGACGGTGGAGACACACCTGTCGAGGATCTTCGCGAAACTGTGCGTCGGATCGCGGGTGGAGATGGCCCGGGTGTGCCTGGATCCGACCTCCCGGACGAGCTGAGCGGGTCCGTCTCGGGTCACCGGTCCTCGCGGGTGAAGGTGTAGCAGCCGATGCCGACCGCGCCGGCCGCGAACAGGACCGCCAGCCCCACGCCGAGCATGACCGTGGGGGTCAGCAGGTGGCCGGTGAACGCGTCGCGGACGGCGTCCACCATGTATCGCAGCGGACTCAGCGCCGAGATGTTGGCCAGCCACCGTGGGGCCAGCGCCATCGGCAGCAGGATCCCGGACAGCAGCAGGAGCAGTACCGTGAGCAGGTTGATGACCTGGGCGAACGAGTCCTCGTTACGGGTCGTCATGGCCAGTGTGTACGACAGCGCGGAGACTGCGACCACGATCGCCACGACGAACGCCATCGCGACCGCGATTGCTGCGACCGAGACCCGCAGCCCCAGCGCGAACGCCGTACCGATCAGGATCAGCGCCTGGACGGAGGTGACGGTGACGTCGCGTAGCAGCCGGCCGAGCAGTGGAGCGGCCCGGCTGACCGGCGTGACCCGCAACCGTTCCAGCACGCCGGCCCGCCAGTCGGCGATGAGCGCGAACCCGACGAACGCCGAGCCGAACAGGCACAGCTGCACCAGCAGCCCTGGCGTATAGATCTGCCAGGCGTTGCCGGAGGGGAAGCCGGGTCTGCCCACGAGCCCGGTCAGCAGTGGCCCGAACAGGACCAGGTAGAGCGCCGGCTGAGCCAGCCCGAACAGGACCCACAGCGGGTTGCGCAGCGACAGTTGCAGCTGCCGCCGGTAGATCAGAGCGGTGTCGCGGACCGTGTGCATGGCTCTCCTCCGGCGGGGTCAGGCGTCGCCGTCACGCAGCGACCGCCCGGTGAGCGTGAGAAAGACGTCGTCGAGGGTCGGTCGGGCGAGCCGGATCGAGCGCATGCCGACGCCGTGCGCCTGCAGGGCCTGCATCACGTCGACCACCGCCCGCTCTCCGTTGTCGACGACCAGGCGTACCGACCGGTCGGTCACGGCGAGCTCGTGGATCCCCGGCCGGCCGGCCAGCGCGACCTTCGCGGCATCGGTGTCGCCGCTGACCTCGATGGTCACCAGGTCACCGGAGATGCCGCGTTTCAGCTCGTCCGGAGTGCCGCGGGCGACGATGCGCCCGTGGTCGATGACGAACAGCCGGTCGCAGAGCGCGTCGGCCTCGTCCAGGTAGTGGGTCGTGAGGAACACCGTGGTTCCGGCGTCCTCGCGCAGCGCGCGTACGTGGTCCCAGACGTTGCCGCGGCTCTGCGGGTCGAGACCGGTGGTCGGCTCGTCGAGGAACAGGACGGACGGGCTGTGCATCAGGCCCATCGCGATGTCCATCCGGCGTCGCTGGCCACCCGACAGGGTGCGGACCTGCCGGTCCCGTACGGTGTTCAGGTCGAAGTCGTGCAGCAGCCGGGTGGCCCGGGACACAGCGTCGGCGCGGGACAGCCGGTACAGCCGGCCCTGCAGACACAGCTCCTCGGCGACCCGGGCGTTCGGGTCGACACCGCCGGACTGCGCGACGTAGCCGCTGGCGCGGCGTACGCCGGCCGGATCCCGGACGAGATCGATTCCGGCGATGTGCGCCGTGCCGGAGGTCGGTCGCAGCAGAGTGGTCAGCATCCGCAGGGTGGTCGTCTTGCCCGCGCCGTTGGGTCCGACGAAACCGATGATCTCCCCGGCCGCGACGTCCAGATCCACCCCACACACCGCGTTGACGTCCGACTTGCCCGAACGGAACCTCCGGGCGAGTCCGCGTGCCTCGATGGTGGTCATGACGCCGACTCTAGGTAGCGCGACGGACCGGAAGCATCGGGGAAATCCCGGGGGCCCGGCCGCGGCTCCGGCAGCTCGCGCAGCATCCAGTCGAACGTCGGCTCACCGGCGCCCGTCGCGGCACGCGCCACCGCACCCCACCCCCAGCGCCGGTACGCGGCGTGTGCCGGCTGGTTCTCCGGAAGCACACACAGCAACGCCCGCTGTTCCGGCCGGCCGAGCAGGAAACCGTCGTGCAGGCGCCGGCCGATCCCGCGGCGTCGCCACCGCGCACGCACCATGATCTCCTGGATGAACACCGACCGCCGCCCGGTCTCCACGGTCATCTCCGCGGGCAGCCGCCCGGCCAGCGGCTGCCACCAGCGGGTGAAGAACGGTAGCGGCCAGCCGTACAACAGTCCGGCCACCGTACCGTCCACTTCGGCCACGAGCAGCTCGAAACCGGGCTGCCGGATCGCCAGCCGCCACCGTTGCCGGAACGCCGCCGCGGAGAAGTAAGGGTCGGCGCCCCAGGCCACCCCGGCATGCACCTCGGCGTGCACATCCACCACCGTCTCGGTCAACTGGCCGGCCCCTCGTGAGCCGTAGCGCCGCACCGTCATCGCTTGCATGGCCGCCCCTCGTGTCACCGACAGATGCGGCACATCCTGCGCACCGGCGTGCGCAGCCGTAAAGACATCGGCACCCCGAAACGGGCGCATGTCAGGGATTCCCCCGCTGTTCCGGCCTGCGGCGCTGCCTACCGTTTGGTCCTGTTCGCAGCGTCACCACAGCCGAGGCCGGGAGGGCGGATGCAGGACCTGAGAAGCGCGCAGCACCTGGCGGCGCGGTTCGGCGGCGCGTCGGCCGGGACCGCGCCGGCGACGCTGGGGCAGCGCAACGTGCTGGCCTGGATCGTTCGCCAGCACACCGAACGTTCCGACGTGCTCACCCGTTCCGTCGAGATCCCCGCGGGAGTCCGGCTCCCCGGCATCGTCGACGCCGTTCGCACGTTGCTGGTCCGGCACGAGGGCCTGCGTACGACGTTCACGACCGACGCGGCCGGCGAGTGGATCCAGCGGGTGCACCCGGACGGTGAGCTCGTCATCGAGGTGTATCCGGACGAGAGCGAGATCGATCCGCGGTGGTGGGGACGGCCGTTCGACCTGTCGGCCGAGTTCGGTGTGCGGTTCGCCGTGATCACCGGCGCCGGCCGGCCGGTGCGGCTGCAGTTCGCGATCTCACACGTGACCGGCGACTTCGCCACCCGGGAGATCCTGGCTCACCAGCTCGAAGCGATGTTCGCGGACCCGCAGCATCACCTGCCGGAGGCACGCCAGCCCCGCGACCAGGCCGCCGACGAGACCTCGCCGGCGGGCCGGCGCCGCGCCGAGGCCGGACTGCGCGCCTGGGACCGTGCGATGCGCAAGGCGCCGCAATGCATGCTCTCCATCGCGCCCGCCACCGCCGGCGAGTCCGGACCACGCCAGGCCGTGCTGTACTCGCCGGCGGCCGCGCTGGCACTGGATCACGTGACCGCGCGCACCGGTGCGAGCCGGTCCACGGTCGTCTTCGCCGCGTACGCGATGTTGCTCGCCCATCGCACGGGTCATGACAGCTGCGCGATGATCGCGGTGTCCGGCAACCGGTTCCGGCTGGGTGCCCGGGACTACGTCGGCACGATCGCCCAGGACGCGTTCGTGCGGCTCGACATCGCAGCCGCGCTCGACGGCGTGATCCAGGACTCCCGGGCGTCCCTGATGAGCACGTACCGGTTCGGGCAGTACGACACCGCCCGCCTGTACGAGGTGATGGGCCGGATGGAGTACGAGCGGGGCACCCGGTTCCATCGCGACTGCGTGTTCACCGACATCTCCGTCCACCGCCGGATGCCCGGCGCCGAGCCACGCACCTCGACCCTCGCACAGATGCGGGAGGCGGCGTCGCGGACGCGGGTCACGTTCATCACCGCCCGGGACCTGCCGGTGCTGTGCGAACTTCAGGTGTACGAGCTGGACGAGCAGGTCACGCTGGTGCTGCAGGCCGACACCGGGTTGCTGCCGTCGTGCGAGATCGAGGGATTCCTCCGCGGCATCGAGCGGCTGCTGATGGCCGCCGCCGACCGCGACGTCGAGGCGGCCGAGCTGGCGGCGGTCAGCGGCATCGCGGCGCCGGTACGTGGACCGGGCTGGCACCTGATCGACTCCTGCTGGATCCGCCCGGACGCCGTACGCCGGCTGCTGCTGGACGTGCCCGGGGTGACCGACGCCGTGGCGTACGTCCGGGACGGTTCGGTCGTCGCCCATCTGGTGTGCGCGGACCCGACGACGAGCCTGTTCGACATTCACCTCTCGGCGGTGGCCCGGCTCCGCGGGCGCTACACCGCGATGGCGCCGCACCTCTACCACCTGCACGCCGCCCGGCCCGGCCACCCGGACGACCCGGCCGCCTGGCGGAGCCTGCCGGTGCTGGCCTCCGGCACCGGGCGGCGTGCCGACCGGCCCGCCGGTCGCCCCGAGGAGATGCCGTGCCGCTGACCACGCTGAACCGGATCGCGACCTACGTACCGGAGCGGTCGGTGCCGGTCGAAGAGGTCGCCGCCGAACTCGGCATGAGCCGGTACGCCGGTCGCATGTTCCGCAAGTTCCACGGACTGGACCGGCTGCGCCAGGACCCGCAGAGCACCGTCCTCGACCTGGTCGTCCCGCCCGCCGCCGACCTGTTGCGGCAGACACCCGACCCGTCGGCGATCCGCTACCTGCTGTTCGCGCACACCATCCCGGACGTCGCACCGTCCACCCTGAACGTGGCCGAGGAGGTGGCAGCCCGGCTCGGCCTGACCGGTGTCGAGGCGTTCGCGGTCACCCAGCAGAACTGCGCCAGCGGACTGGCCGCCATCGACATCGCCGGCGAGCTGCTGCGGGCCGACGGCGTGCCCGGCGCGCAGGCGCTGGTGGTCACCGGCGAGAAGGCGTTCACGCCCGTCACCCGGTTCATCGCCGAGACCACGATCATGGGAGAGGGATCCGCGGCCTGCCTGGTCGGGATCGACGGCCCGAGCAACCGCGTCTGCTCCTACGTCGCACGCACCCAGGGCCGGTTCGCGCACGGCATCCGGTTGACGCCGGTGCAGCTTCGCGACTTCAACGACAGCTACGCGCGTGACCTGACGGCGGTCATCATCGAGACCGTCGAACGGGCCGGACTGCGGCTGACCGACCTGGACATGGTCGTGCCGCACAACGTCAACCGGCTGCTCTGGACCCGGATCATCGCCGAACTGGGTCTCGGCCAGGACCGGATCTTCCTGGACACCATCGCCGAGTACAGCCACTGCTGGTGCGCCGATCCGCTGCTCAACCTGGCGGCGCTCGCGGACGGCGGACGGCTGATCAAAGGCGGACGGTACCTGCTGACATCGGTGGGCCTGGGCTCCACCTACGCGGCCATGGTCATCGAGCACTGAGGGAGAGGCATGAGCCGATATCTGAGCCAGCTCAAGGAAGCGGTGACCGGTGCCGCGGACACAACACTGGTGTTCGTCTGCAACTTCGAGGTCGAGCGGCAGTGGGCCACCGGCCACGTGGGACTGCCGGGCGTCGCGGTGGCCTCGGCTCCCGCGGTGGTGCAGCGGATGGAGGAACTGGGCGTGCTGCTCGCCGGCCCGGCGGACCACCTGCTGCTCAAGCATCCGCTGGACACCGGCTACCTGGACTACCTCACCCGGCTGGGGTTCCGCGTGCCGGCCGTGCTGTGCCCGGAGCGGACCCACCCGGACCGGTCGACCACCGAGGACGCGCTGGACTCGCCGGACCTGCTGCGGACGTTGCGCGGGCTGAGCCCGGGCGCCCGGCTGCTGCCGATGGGCGCCGCGGTGGGCGAACAGAAGCTCGCCGACAGCTGCGGGCTGTCCCTTGCCGGCGCCGGCGCGGATGTGGCCGAACGGGTCAACGGAAAGGTGTACGGCCGCCGGCTGACCGCGCGGGCGGGACTGCGTGAGGTGCCCGGCCACTGCTGCGAGACCGTCGACGAGCTGGCCGAGGCGCTGGGCACGCTGGACGCCGTCGGCCGGCCATTGGTCGTGAAGGACGCCTACGGGGTCTCCGGACGTGGCCTCGTCGTGGTGGACACCCCGGCGCGGGCCGGCCAACTGATGCGTCTGGTGCGCCGGCGCGCGGAGCGTACCGGCGACGACCGGATCGAGGTGGTGGTGGAGCAGTGGCTGCCCCGCCGGCACGACCTCAACTATCAACTGACCGTGACGCGCGACGGTGGCGTGCGGTTCGACTTCGTCAAGCAGGCGCTGACCGAGGCGGGCGTACACAAGGGTCACCTGATGCCGGCCGCGCTGACCGGCGCGCACCGCGCGGAGATCGAGCATGCCGCGCAGTCGGTGGGTGCGGCGCTGTACCGGGACGGGTTCACCGGCGTCGCCGGCGTCGACGCGATCATCGACACCGACGGGCAGCTCTACCCCGTCCTGGAGATCAATGCGCGGCTGAACATGTCCACCTACCAGGGCGGCGTCGTCGAACGGTACCAGCCGCCCGACGGGATCGGCCTCGCCCGCCACTACACGCTGCGGCTGCGGGCGACCTGTCCGTTCGACGCGGTCGAGTCCGCCCTCGACCGCGCGCAGCGCGGAACCGGCGGCCGGATCGTGGTCACCAGCTTCGGCACGCTCAACGCCGCGGCGCCGTCCGCCAGCACGGCCGAGCCGTTCGACGGCCGGCTCTACGCCATGCTGTTCGCCCCCGGCAGACCGAGCCTGGACGCACTGGACGGCGCGGTCCGGCAGGCGCTCGGCCGCATCCCGCAGGTACTGGAGGTCCGATGACCGACGAACTGACCGTGCAGGGCATTCCCGTCTCCGACCTGGCACAGCGGTACGGGACCCCGCTGTACGTCTACGACGGCGACGTGCTGCGCTCCACCTACACCGGTCTGCGCGACCTGCTCGATCCGCACATCGACGTGTTCTATTCGGCGAAGGCGAACCCGAACATGAGCGTCTGCGGCGTGCTGCGCTCGCTCGGAGCCGGCATGGAGGTCTCGTCGCTCGCCGAACTGATGGTGGCGCAACGCATCGGTGTCGACCCGGCGGACATCATCTTCCTCGGGCCCGGGAAGACCGTGGCCGAACTGCACGCCTGCGCCGAACTCGGCATCCACGCGGTGGTGTGCGAGTCCCTCGACGAGCTGAAGCTCCTCGACTCGATCGCCCCGGAGTCCGGGATGCCGGTCCTGCTGCGCGTCAATCCGGCTTTCAGCAGTAAGGGATCGCGGCTGGCGATGGGCGGAAAGCCGCGCCAGTTCGGCATCGACGAGGAGATCCTGCTGGGCGCCGGGCCGCTGCTGCGACAGCTGCGGCGGGTGCGCGTGATCGGCTTCCACGCCTATCTGGGCACGCGGATCCTGGACGCCGCCGACATCGTCAGTAACACCCAGGGCGTCCTGGACGTCGCGGAGCGGCTCGGTGCCGAGCTCGACGTCCCGCTGGCCACGGTGGACTTCGGTGGCGGCTTCGGGGTGCCCTACTTCGACAACGAGAGTCCGCTGGACCTGGCCGCCACCACGGCGGGCATCAACGACGTCGTCGCCCGGTTCCGCCGGCGCCACCCGCACTGCCGGCTCATCACCGAACTGGGCCGTTACCTGGCCGGCTGGTGCGGCACCTACGTCGTCCGCGCCCAGTACGTGAAGCAGTCCCGCGGTGAGTGGTTCGTGGTGGCCGACGGCGGCACCAACCACCACATGGCCGCGGTCGGCATCGGAAGCTTCGTCAAACGTAACTTCCCGATCCGGTCCCTGACGCACTACGACGCGCCGGCCGATCGGCAGTACACGGTCACCGGCCCGCTCTGCACCCCCAACGACGTGGTGGGCGCGAAGGTGAAGCTGCCGGAGATCCGGCCCGGTGACCTGATCGGCGTGCAGCGATCCGGCGCGTACGGACCATCCGCCTCGCCCGTGCTGTTCCTGAGCCACGGACACCCGGCCGAGGTCCTCGTCCTGGACGGCACACCGCACCTGGTACGCCGCCGGGACACGGCCGCCGACCTGATCGACCGGCACGTACTCGCACCGCAGTCGTACCACCACACAGGAAAGGGCTGACCCATGGAACGTACCCGTGTTCTCGCCGCGATTCAGGACGCGCTCGCCGAGGTGCTGCAGCGTGACGACATCCAGATCACCGAGGAGACGCGCCTGTTCGAGGACCTGCACCTCGACTCGACCTCGGTGCTGACCCTGCTGATGGCGTTGGAGGACGCGCTCGGCATCGAAGCCGACCCGGAGGCGCTGGACATGGACGACTTCCGGACCGTCCACACGTTCGCGAACTGGATCGGCGCCAGCCTTCCGCTGACGGCCTGACATGGCGCTGACCCTCGAGGCCGCGGCCGTGGTCACCGCCGAGGCCAGGCCCTATCACCGCGACGAGGGCTTGCTGGTGTACCACCGGGACCTGGCCGCGCCCTTCGATGCCGAGGTTCGGGAGCAGCGGCTCGCCGAGGGAACGAACGTCACGTTCACCCACCTCGCCGAGCTGCTGCTCGACCGAACACCGTTTCCTTCCCGGGTGCCTGACATGATCATCGTGAGTTACGCGCTGCCCGACTGGTACCCGTTCATGACCGTCGCGGCGCACGTCGACCATCTGCTCGGCGGCGGTTCGCGCTGCTTCGCGGTCTCCGAGCAGGGGCTGTGCGCACCGTTCACCGCGCTGCGTATCGCCTCGGCGTACGCCCGGTCCGGACGCTGCGACACGATGGCCCTGCTGGTGCTGGAACAGGGCACGCTGCCCTACCACGAACCCCTGGTGCACGACACGCCGCTGGCCGACTCGGGCGTGCTGCTCCGGTTCGGCGCGGCCGGCGGTTTCCACGTCCACAGCGTGTACGCCGGCCTCGCGGACGAGCCGCTGGGCACCGTGCTCGACCGGGCCGTCGCGTCGATGCCGGCAGCCGGCACGCTCGTGGTCGCCGGTCCCTGGACGAATCCCGGGGCGCTCGCCGGCCGCGGCCCGGTGCTCCGGGTCACCGCAGGCTCGTACTGCACCAGCGTCTGGCTGGAACTGGCCCGGCAGCACGAGCTCTGGGCCGGGCAGTACCGCGCCGTCGTGCTCTGCGACACCGACCCACGCTCCGGCCGCAGCCAGGCGATCCTGCTGCGCGCCGACTCCCACCCATAGAGGAGGCATCCCATGGCGGACAGCTCCATCGGCTACCCGGCGTCACTCGACGCCCTGCACGAGGCCACGGCACCGGGGCGGCTGGTCGCCTCCGCGGGCGGCCACGTCGTCGCGTCGTCGGCGGCGCTGCCGCTCGTCGACGGTGACCTGTCCAGGTTCGGCGCTGCCTGGGCCACCGCCGGCCAGGACACCGAGCCGGCCGCCGGGCAGTTCCGGCTCGGCCTGCTGCGCCTGCACACGGCGTTGCTGCGGGACACCGTCACCAAGGCGATGGCGACCCTGGACGGCCGCACCGCCGACGGTACGAGCCTGCTGTCGCGGCAGCTGATCCAGGGAGCGCTCGCGGACGCGGCCGCCGAGATCCGGGAGTGCGAGCAGATGTACCTCATGCCGGGGCCGCCGGGCGTGGCCAAGGACTGGCTGATCAGTCAACGGCTGATCGCCACCGGCCGGCGCCTGCTCGACCTGTTCGGCGCGCGCGGCTTCCTGGCGGACGGTCCCGCGGTGGACCTGTTCCTGGCCGAAGTGACCAGCAATGTCTACCTGCATCCCGGAACGGAGAATCAGGATGCCTGACCTGACCACCGCCGGCCCGCCACTCGGCACGGATCTGCTCGACGCCCGGTTGACCACGGTGCTGCGCCACTGTCGCGACATGGCGCCGGACATCCGGGCGGCGGGTGCGGCGATAGAACGTGACCCCGACGCCATCGTCACCCTGCTGGACCTGCCCGCCGTGGCGGTACTGCGCGCGGCGGCTACCCCGCAGCGCTACCAGTACGAGACGCCGGACCTGGACGGTGTGACGCTCACCGGCACGTCCTGCCTGGAATGGACGGTGGTGCTGGAGGCCGTCTCGTACGGTGATCCCGGTCTGGTGCTGGCCGGCCCCGGCCCGTCCCTGTCCGGCGCCGCGGTTGCCGCCCTGGGCAGCGAAGCGCAGTGTGCGGACTACTTCGCCCGGATGGCCGGCCCGACGTGGACCTTCTTCGCGCTCACCGAGCCGAACAAGGGCAGCGCCGTGCTGGAGCTGGAGACCCGGCTCGACCGCGCCCCGGACGGCGACGGCTGGCTGCTCAACGGCGCCAAGCGCTTCGTCGGCAACGGCGCCCGCGCGCAGCTGGGGGTGGTGTTCTGCCGCCGGGCACCCGGGCCGTGGGGCATCGAGGCGGTGCTGGCCGACACGTCGGACCCGGGCTTCCGCGGTGAGCTGCTGCCCACCGTCGGCCTGCGCGGCGCGCGGCTGAGCCACCTCCGGTTCGACGGCGTACGCGTCGCGCCGGCACAGGTCCTCGGGCTCGACCGGCCACCCAGCCGGCGCGGCTTCCACGGCGCCATGACGACCCTGCTGCGCTGTCGGCCCACCATCGCCGGAATGGCTCTCGGCGTGGGCGAGGCGGCGTGTGACTATGCGGCCCGGCAGCGACCGCACCTGCCGGCGGGGCAGCGGGCCCGGCTCGAGGCCATGCGTCACCGTATCGGCGCCGTCCGCCGGCTGGTGTACGAGGTCGCCGCGGACATCGACGCGGGCGTGGTGAACGCGCACCGGGTGGGCGCCGTGAAGATGCGTGCCGGCCACGTCGGCGCGGAGGCCACGATGCTCGCCGTGGACCTGCTCGGCCCCGGGTCGCTGCTGGAGCACCCGTGGCTCGCCAAGGCCAGCCGGGACGTACGCGGCTTCGAGTACATGGAGGGCACCACGAACGTACACCGGCAGTCGATCTTTCAGGGCCTGCTCAAGGGCACGTTCTTCCCGGAACGAGCGGCGTGACCGGCAGGCCCCCGGACCCACCGGCACTGCGCCTGGGCCTCGACCTGCTGGCGCTGTCCGAGCTGGACCAGCTCACCGAACGGGCCTGGTTCATGAACTACGTGTACGCACCGCAGGAGCGGTCCCAGGCCGGCACGATGGCCGCGAGCCGCCGGCGTGAGTACCTGGCCGCCCGGTTCGCGGCCAAGGAGGCCGTACTCAAGGTCCTGGGCACCGGCCTGTTCCAGGGCGTCCTACCACGTGACATCCGCCTGCCACGGGGCACGGGCGGAGCACCGGAGGTGGAGTTGGTGGCCAGTGCCGCCGCTGCGGCCACCAGGGCCGGCATCCGTGCGATCAGCGTCTCCATCACACACAAGGACAGCTTGGTCGCCGCTGTGGCCGCCGGCTGGTGACGGTCAGACAAGGAGATCACCGTGTCCAATGTCGCCGGGGCGCTCGACGTGGCCCTGCCGCTCGTCTTCGGCACCTATTTGGTGGCCGTGCTCGGCTACCTGACCCTGCAGGTCGCGTTCGCGGAGCGCGCTCGGCGGCACACACCCGCGCGCGGGTCGGAACGGCTGTACCCGGCCGTCGACGTGATCGTCCCGTGCTTCAACGAGAAACCGGCGACGCTTGCCGCGTGCCTCGAGTCGCTCGCCGCGCAGGACTACCCGGGTCGTCTGGCCGTGCACGTGGTGGACGACGGCTCACCCAACCGCGCCGCACTGCTGCCGGTCTTCGAGCGCTTCCGGCTCGACCGCGGATTCCATGTGTTCCTACTGCCGCGCAACAGAGGCAAACGGTACGCACAGGTCCATGTGATCAACGAGACCGACGGTGACGTCATCGTCGCCGTCGACTCGGACACCATGATCGCGCCGGACGGTATCCGGCACATCGTCGGCGCCCTGGACGAGCCGAACGTCGGCGCCGCCATGGGCGAGATGACGGCCGCGAATCGCGACGAGAACTGGCTGACCCGGCTGATCGACGTGCGCTACTGGTACGCCTGTAACCAGGAACGCGCCGCCCAGTCCCTGTTCGGCGCGGTGCTGTGCTGCTCCGGGCCGTTCTCCGCGTACCGGCGCTCGGTGCTGGAGAAGGTCCTCGACGACTATGTGAACCAGCGGTTCCTGGGCCGGCGCAGCACCTACGGCGAGGACCGCTACCTGACCAACCTGATCCTGCAGGTCGGCAGCCGTACCGTCTATGCGGCCCGCGCCCGGGCGGTCACCACGGCGCCGGACCGCATCCGGCCGTTCCTGCGTCAGCAGCTGCGGTGGAACCGGTGCACCTACCGCGACACGCTCGGCATCGCCGGACAGCTGCCCAGACTCGGTGCGTACCTGGTCCTGGACGCGGCCATGCAGGTGTGCGCGCCGTTGCTGCTCGGTTCGTCGGCGCTACTGGTGGTACTGCACGCCGCGCTGGCCGGTACCTCCGGCCTGCCGTGGTACCTCGCCGGATACGCGGGGGCGGCGGTGGCGTACTGCGGATACGGCGTCTGGCGTACTCGCGACCTGCGGTTCACCCGCTTCGCGCTGTACGGGGTGCTGCACGCCGCTCTGCTCATCCCGAACCGGCTGTGGGCACTGCTCACCATCACCGACGACCGCTGGGGGCGCCGGGGTGCCGCAGCCTGACATCGTCGCCCGGCCGGTGCCCCAGCAACGTCGAGGACGGTCCGGCTCGGCCAGAGCCTGTGTCGACGTGGGAGACGGGGCCGCGCCTCGCTCCGGCTCCCACGTCGACAGGAACTCTAACCAGGTGCGTGACGGGTTCGATATTCGTCAGGATCGCTGTGGCGGGTTCCCCGTCCGTCCTCCGGCACGGTGTGTCCGGGATCCTGTGGACCGCGAGCGTCGTCCGTACCGGGCGGGCCGGTGAGCAGGGAGTCGAGCGCGCCGGCCGCCGCGGCGTCGCCGGCCCGGTGGAACAGGCGTCGCGCCTCGACGCGGGCGTCGCGGGCCGCGTCCGGACGGCCGCGCAGGGACTCGGCGTCGCCGAGGGCCCTCCAGGCCTGGGCCCGGCCGTGGACGGAGGAGAGTCGCTCCATCCGGTCGCGGCCGGCGGTGAGAAGTCCGTGGGCGTGGGTGCCGTCGCCGAGGTCGATGGCGATCTCACCGAGCGTGATCAGCGTCTGGGCCTCGTTGAAGACCAGTCCGACGGCGCGGCACAGCCGCAGGCTCTCCTCGGCGGTCGCGCGTGCGCCGGCCGGGTCGCCGCGCCGCCGTCGGAGCGCGGCGAGATGGGTGAGGATGCTGGCGGTGTCACCGTCGAGGCGGGCCTCGCGCGCGGCGGTCAGCGCCTGCCGAAGGTGATGATCCGCCGCGACCAGGTCGTCGCGATCGCGGTGCACGATGCCGACCGCGATCGACAGCCAGATCAGCAGCCGGGTGAAGCCGCCGTCCCCGGCCAGCCGCAGGCCCTCGCCGAGCCGTTCCCGTGCGGTGTCCAGGTCACCGCTCATCCGGTGGATCCAGCCGACCTGGTGCAGCAGATTCGCCTCGGCCCGCCGGTCGCCCGCGGCCCGTGCGATCCGCAGCCCTTCCCGCGCCGGTGGCAGCGCCGTACCGAGGTCACCCTGCCGCAGTGCGGCCGCGGAGAGCAGGAGCAGTGCGTCGGCCTCGCCGAGCGGGATCCCGGCGTGCCGGAACAGTTCCAGCGCCGCCTGTGCCTCGGTGGCGCCCCGCTGCCAGTCACCGTCACCGCCGAAGATCTCCAGCTGGGCGAGGTTGCGGTGCATCAGCGCCCGGGCGGTGAGGTCGCCGGCGGCGACCGCCGCCCGCAGCCCGAGCCGGTGCGTGTCACGCCAGTCGCGGAACAGGCCGCGGGTCTGGAACTCCAGCATCGACGCGGCCGGGATCCGCCAGGCGGCCTCGCCCGACGCGGTGTGCGCGCCCTCGATCAGCCGGTTGCGTTCCGCGTCGTACCAGGCTGCGGGGTCGGCCAGCAGCGCGTCGATCCACGGCTCGTCCGGCGGCGCGGCGCCGGTGACGGCGGCGACCGCGGTCAGCACCCGCAGCGGCGCGCGCCGGTCGGCCTCGGTGGCGATGTCCGCCAGTGTGGTCCAGGTCCGTGCCAGCGCAGCCTCCCGGCCGGCGGTGCTCTCCTCGGCATCCGCACGCTCGCGGGCGTAGAGCCGGACCAGGTCGTGCAGCCCGTACCGGAGATGTGATCCGGGTCCGGCGCCGGTGATCCGCACCAGCTGCGCGTCGACCAGCAGGTCGAGAAGTCGTTCCGCCTCCGCGATCGGCGTGTCCAGCAGCGTCGCGGCGACCCACGCGTTCAGGTCGTCGCCGCCGAGCAGGCCCAGCCGGCGCAGCAACCGGGCCGCGTCGTCCGGCAGCGCCTGGTAGCTCAGCCGCAGCGAGCCACGCACGGCCAGATCACCGACGGTCAGCTCGTCCAGCCGGCCACGCTCGTCGCGCAGCGCGTCGGCCAGCCGTGCGACGTCCCAGTGCGGACGGCCGAGCACCCGGGCGCCGGCGATCCGGATCGCCAGCGGCAGCCGGCCGCACAGGTCGACGACCTCCGCGGTCGCGGCCGGCTCGTCCGTGCCACGGCCGGCGACCGCGTGCAGCAGCCGGGCGCCGTCGGCGGGGTCGAGCAGGCCGAGGTCGGTCCAGTCGACGCCGTCCAGTGCCGTCATCCGGGCCCGCGAGGTGATCAGCACGGCGCAGCCGGGCCCGGCCGGCAGCAGCGGATGAACCTGCGCCTCACCTGCCGCGTTGTCGAGCACCACCAGGATCCGCAGGTCCGCGACCCGGCTGCGGAACAGCGCCGCCCGCTCCTCCGCACCGGCCGGTACCGCGGACGAGGCCACACCGAGCGCCCGCAGGAACGCGCCGAGGACCCGGCCCGGGTCGGCCGGCTCCGGCTCGCCGCCACGCAGATCGACGAAGAGCTGCCCGTCCGGGAACGCGGCGGCGACGCGCCGGCTCGCCTCCACGGCCAGTGCCGTCTTGCCGATCCCACCCATCCCGGCCACCCCGCACCGCACCGGCCCGGCACCGGCGGCCCGCAGCCGCGCGCTCAGCCGGGCCACCTCCGCGCCGCGCGCGGTGAAGTGCGCGGTGCTCGGCGGCAGCTGCGCCGGTACGATCCGGCACCCGGTGTGCGGGTCTCGTTCCGGTGGGACGTCCGTGGCGGGCATGCCCAGGTGTGTGCGGGACGGGGCCAGCAGCTCGGCGTACAGGTCCCGCAGCCGGGCTCCCGGGTCTGTGCCCAGCTCCTCCGCCAGCAGCAGCCGGGTCCGTTCGTACAGCTGCAGCGCCTCCGCGGTCCGCTCGCTGCCGGCCAGCGCCGTCATCGCCTGCGCCACCAACTGCTCCCGCAGCGGATGCTCGCGCACCACCGCCAGCGTCTCCGCGCACACCTGCCGGTACGCGCCACGCCGCAGCTCCAGGTCGAACAGGTCCTCGTACGCGGTCAGCCGGCGCTCCGTCAGCCGCGCCGCCACCGCCCGGACCGGGTCCCCGGAGTCGTCGTCCTGAAAGGCCGCTCCTCGCCACAATCCCAGCGCCCGCCGCAACAACCCGCGGGCCCGTTCCGGCTCACCGCCTCCGGCCTCGTCGAGCAGCGCCAGGAACTCGTGCGCGTCCAGCTCACCGTCCGCGACCCGGAGCACGAACCCGCCCGGTTCCCGCACGATCCGGTCCGCGCCGAGCACCCGGCGCAGATGGTGGACCAGCACGCGCAGCGCGCCTGGTGCGCGCCGCCCGGCCGCGGGCCCCCACAGCGCGCCCGCCAGCGTGTCCGGCGGCACGGCCGCACCGGCCCTGGCGAGCAGCACGTGCAGCACCGTCCGCTGCTGCGGCCGTGCGACGACGACCGGCTGCCCGGCCGGTCCTGTGATCAGAAGTGGTCCGAGCACCGCAAAGCGCACATCGTCTCCCTTATGGACCCCGTATCGACGAAGTCCTCAAGGTAAACGTCCGGTGCCAGTCAGTGCAGGGCGCCGGCGCGTCGCATCCGGCGCTCCCGCACGGCCAGCAGCGGCGGCCCGGCCCACTGCAACAGCAGGATGAGCAGCACCGCGATCGATTCCCAGAACGGCAGGCCCGCCGGGTCCGGATCGCGCAGATTCGTCAGCAGCCAGCCGCTCATCGTCACCAGGTACGGCAGTACCAGCGTGACGAGCGCCCAGCCGAGGACCGCGCCGCCGGCCAGGTGGACGATCCCGAACCAGCGCGCCACCCGGTGATCGTGCGCGCTGACGGCCGCCAGCTCCGCGGCCTCGTCCGCGGTCAGCCGCCACAGCCGCCGCTTGGTGACGAGCTGGGTGGCCCGGTAGAGGTTGTGGCAGCGCAGCGCGTTGGCCAGCACCGCGTAGGCGTCGGTGCGCAGGAACACGCCCGCGCACTGCCAGACCAGCGCGTACACCGTGATCAGGACCAGCGCGGCGAGCAGCCGGTCGGCCAGCGGGGCGAGCATGAGCAGCTCGGTGTGGTGGGCCAGCCGCAGCAGCAGCGCGACCGCGAGCACGGTGGCGTCGAGCGCCATCCCGGCCAGGAACGGCCCGTACCGGCTGCGGCGCGGCAGCGCGTTCAGGTGACTCAGATCGGTCTCGAAGACCAGGTAGAAGCCGCGGTAGCTGACCCGGAACGCGGCCGGGACGCCGGCGGCGCGGCCGGCCAGCCAGTGCCACGTCTCGTGCATCGCCACCACCAGGTGACCCATCACCAGGAAGATCAGTGTGGACAGCACCGGGTCGGGCAGGAAAAGCGCGTCCGCGAACGACGGGCGCAACTCCGGCCGGGCGATCAGCAGCCCGATCGCGGTCACCGCCGCCAGGCCGTAGACGCACCAGGCGACCGGGCCGAACAGCGGCGCTACGACGGCCGGGTCGACACCCGCGATCCACCTGCCCCGCGTGACCTGCGGCGGGTCCAGCAGCCCGGCCCCGGCCAGGCCCTCCAGGAACGCGGCGCCGTCGACCGGCTCGCCGGCGACCTCGGAGGCCCGGGCGGTCGCGTCCTCGACCGACCCGGTCTCCTGCAGCGTGCGGACGAACACGGCCCCGGGCTCCGGGACCGCGACGTAGACGCCGAGGTCGGGCCGGCCCAGCACGTACGCGGATCCGTCGTGGGTGACCACGAGGCGGTCGTGATGCATGCCGGGCCGGTCCCTTCCTCGTCGTGCGACGGGCGTGCTCAGGAGTCGCTGGGCTGGCTGGTCAGGCGAGCGTCCTCGATGCGACGGATCTCGATCGTCATGGTGTGGTCACCTCCTCCCGTATCGGCGCGATGCCGTCGCCGCCGGTCACGGCGACGGAGCCGGGGGAGCCGCCGCAGACCGGGCAGTCCGGGTCGCGCGGCCAGTCGACGCGGCTGGTGGTGCAGCCGTCGGCGAAGTCGATCAGTAGTGGCCGGCCCGCGTAGGCGGGCGGCTCGAAACCGGTCAGGTAGCGCAGCACCTCGAACGCGGCGTACGCGCCGAGCAGCCCGGCGACCGGGCCGATGCCGCGGTTGACCGAGGGACGGCTGCGGTAGAGCAGCCGGGCCGCGCGCAGATGCGCGGCGTCCGGATCGTTCTCCTCGCCGGGCACCGACCCGTCCGCGCCGGGCGGGAAACACTCCAGGCAGGCGCCGCGGCGTGCGTCGACGGAGTAGACCACGCCCTGGGTGACCCACATGCCGCCGCGCACCCACGGCACGCCGCGCGGGACGCAGGCGGCGTTGACCCACCGGTCGACGTCGCCGGGCCGGTCGATGCCGGACGCGACCACGTCCGGGGCGTACCGGTCGAGTAGTTCGGCGACGCGTTCCGGGCCGTCGACCTCGCCGTCGACGGTGTGCACCTCGATTCGCGGGTCGAACGCGCGCACCCAGGCGCCGGCGCGTTCGACCTTGCGGGCGCCGCGGTCGTCCCAGCGGTAGAGGAACTGGCGGGCGAAGTTGCGGGTCTCGACCACGTCACGGTCCAGCAGTGTCAGCCGGCCCACGCCGAGACCGGCCAGGTGCGGGATGACGTTGGAGTTCAGGCCGCCGGTGCCGAGCACCAGGACGTGCGCGCCGGCCAGCTTCTGCCGCAGGTCCTCGCGGCTGGTGGCCAGCGAGGCGAACGACTCGAAGAACGCGAGGTTGCTGTGGTGCCGCTCGGCCGCGTCCGGCCCGTACCGGCCGAGCCGGTCGCCGTCCTCGAGCATCCCGTGCCGGTCCAGCGCGCCGATCGCGGTGATCACGTCCGCCTCCGGCACGGACAGCGCCGCGGCCAGCTCCGCGACGGTGCGGCCGCCCTCGGCCAGCAGCCTCACCAGCCGCTCGACGGCACCGTCCGGATCGTTGATCAGGAGCTGGAAGCGCCTGTCGTAGACCAGTCGCAGGTCCGCGCCGTCCCGCTGGTGGAGCGCGTCCTTCAGGCGTGGCCGCATCGTTCCCCCGCTCTGCCGATCTCCCCGGTGATCTCCGCGGATGACCTTGCCAGCGACGCGTTGGAAGAACGTTGGCCGCGCGTTGACCGGGGCGCAGCCACTGGCCGCGCATGACTCGCGCCCGGCGGGACGGGCCGGTGCCGTGGTGCCGGCGCCGGCCCGTCGCCGTGGTCAGGTGCAGGTGGCGCCGTTGAGGGCGAAGGCGGTGGGGGCGGCCGCGTTGCCGGTGTGGCCGGCCTGGTAGCCGATCGTGGTGGAGGCGCCCGGCGCGAGTGTGCCGTTGTAGCCGGCGTCGGTGGCGGTCACGGTGCCGGTGGCGGGGGCGTAGGTGGCACTCCAGCCGGCGACGATGGTCTGTCCGGTGGCGAGGGTGAACCTCAGCGCCCAGCCGTTGATCGCGGTGCTGCCGGTGTTGGTGACGGTGATGCTGTTGGTCAGCCCGGTGTTCCACGCGCTGACCGCGCTGACCGCCCGGCAGGCGCCGGGAGCGGCCGTCGGCGAGGCGGTGCGCGTGGGTGACGTGGTCGCGGTGGGTGTCGGCTGGGTGCCGCCGGCGGCGCTGATGATGGCCGTGATGATGCCCTGCTGGGTGACCGTGGCGGAGCTGCGGTCGAACAACCCGAACCCGTGCTGCCCGTTCCAGCCGTTGTCCCAGTAGGCGGTCGCCGCGCCGTACTTCTTCGCGGTCGCCACCAGCGTGCGCGCGAAGTCCGCGCGGTAGGTGTTGTTCGCCGCGTCGTAGGTGGTCTTGTCGATCGAGCCGTACTCGCCGACGAACACCGGATAGCCGCGCGTGACGAAGGCGTCGTGGGTTTTCTTCAGCTGGGCGTCCAGGTGGTCTTCCTGGCCCCAGGCCGACGTCTTGGCCGGGTCGGTCGCCTGCGGCCCCCATTGCGTGATGACGCCGTCCTCCTGCCCGGTGAAGTCCCACGGGTCGTAGTAGTGGACGGAGATCATGAGCCGCTGCTCGCCGGCAGGGACGGTGGGCGACCGGTACGCGTCGGTGGGGACGACGAAACCGTAGTTGCCCGCGGTGTAGTCGATGTTGGTGTTCCAGCCGGGGACCAGCAACCATCGGGAGGCGTTGTTGCCGCCGGTACGGCGTACCGTGTCGACGAAGATCTGGTTGTAGGCGTTGATGTTGGAATAGCACGGCTGGGTGGGTGCGCCGTACTGGCCGTCGAAGTTCTCGTTCATCGATTCCAGGATCAGGCGCTCGTCGTAGGCCCGGAACTTCGTCGCGACCTGCTGCCACACCTTCTGGTACTTGGCCCGGACGGTGGTCTGGTCCGCCGCGTCGCAGATCAGCCAGGACCCGTTGACGGTCTTGTAGCCGTCCCCGTGCATGTTGATCACCACGTATAGGCCCTGGCCGTATGCGTAGTCGACGACCTCGCCGATCCTGGTCAGCCACGCGGCGTCGACCGTGTGGTCCGGGCCCGGGCCGATCTTGCCCAGGTAGGAGACGGGGATCCGGATGGTCTTGAACCCGGACGCCTTCACCCGGTTGATCAGGTTCTGGGTCACCACCGGGTTCCCCCAGGCGGTCTCGCCGGGAATGCCGTTGTTGCTGGCTTCCAGCTGGTTGCCCAGGTTCCAGCCGGCGCCCATGCCGGCGACAAGTGCGGCGGCGCTCAGCGGGGCCGCCTCGTCGGCGGCGGCCGGTCTCGTGACGCCGTACACGGCGCCGGCGAAGGCCACGGAGGCGGCGACGAACGCCAGCCCCACCCTCCGTGCTTGCGATCTCATGGATGGTTCCCCTCTCGTACGGCACGAAGCGCGGGAACCGGACGGTGGGAATCCGGTGCGCGCCTGACCACGAGTCTCGCCACCGCATGCGGGGGTGTCAATCGATGAACATCAAAATAATGGTGGGTGGTGCCGCAACCGGCCGGGGCCGGCGTGGAGCCCGCTCAGCCGGTGCCCACCTGCCCGTCGAGATGGCGCAGTGAGTCGCGGACGGCCGCGGCGCCCGGGTGGTCGAGCGCGGTGAACAGCTGTTCGGCCTCCGTCCACGCGGTCCGCGCGTCCGCGGGCCGGCCGTCCGCCAGGTACGTGTCACCGAGGTGGACGAGCAGCTCGGCCACGAAGTAGTCGTGCTGGAGGGTACGGGCCAGCGTGATGCCCTGCCGGTAGCAGTCGATGGCCTCGGCGTGGTGGCCGAGATGGTGGTGGGCGTACCCGAGGCTGTCCCAGGTGCCGGTGGCGCCGTGCAGGTCGCCGTCGGCCTCGAAGATGTCGAGTGCCTGGCGGCAGTACGTCAGGGTGTCCGCGAACTCGCCGAGCATCGCGTGGTACCAGCCGATCGCGTTCAGCGCCTCGGCCTGGCCGGCCCGGTCGCCGGTGCCGGCGAACAGGGCCAGGGCCTGCTTGGCGTGGCCGAGCGCGGGCGCGGGCTCCTTGCGCTGGCCCCACAGGTACGCGAGGTGGTGCTGCGTGCGGGCCTGGCCGATCCGGTCGCCCAGCGTGGTGAACAGCTCCAGCGCGTGCGTGAGGTTGTCGTTCGCCTCGCTCCAGCGGCCGAGCTTGATATCGGCCTGCGACAGGTTGCGGTGCGCGTAGGCGCGGGCCGGGAGCTCGCCGAGGCGGGCGGCGCACCCGATGGCGGTCTGCCACGACTCGAGCTGGTCGTGCAGGTGGCCCTTCCGGGAGGAGTAGGTGTCCAGCGCCCAGGCGAGCTGCCAGGCGAGCCGGTCGAGCCCGGTCCCGGCGGCGTGCCGGCGCGCGGCGACCAGCACGGCGTGGTGCTCGCCGAGCCAGGTCATCGCCGCGTCGAGGTCGGCGAACCGCTGCGGGGACGCACCGGCGGCGGGCGTGCCGAGGGGCAGCAGGATGGCCTCGCGAGGCGGGTTGAGCAGGCGGTCGGCCGCGTACGCGGAATGGGTGTAGTGGTCGAGCAGCCGGACGGTGGCCGCGCGCCGGACGTCCTCGGCGTCGTCGCGGCGGGCGAGTTCGGCGGCGTACTCGCGCAGCAGGTCGTGCAGCGTGTAGCGGCCGGGGGCGTACTCGGTCACCAGGTTCGCCCTGGTCAGTTCGCGCAGTGGGGTGCGGAGGCCGCGTTCGGGCAGCCCGGCCAGGCCGGTCAGGGCGGGCGTGTCGATGTCGGGTCCGACGGCCAGCCCGAGCAGCCGGAACAGCCGGGCCGCGGGTTCGCTCAGCGCGGCGTACGACCAGGAGAGGACGGCCCGGACGTCACCGGCCGGATCGCCGACCTCCAGCGCGTTCAGCCGGTCGCTGGCCTCGTCGAGCTCGGCGGCGAGCGCGCTCAGCGGGAAGTTCGTCTGCCGGGTGCGGGCCGCGGCGATGCTCAGTGCCAGCGGCAGCCGGGCACAGGCCGTGATGACCTGGTCGAGGGCGTCGCGCTGCGCGACGGCCGCCGCTCCGAGCCGGTTGGTCAGCAGCTCCTCGGCTTCCGCCCGGGACAGCAGATCCAGGGGTACGGCGGACGCGCCGTCGGCCAGCAGGCCGGTGAGCTGTGCCCGGCTGGTCACCACGACGACGACCGTGGCGGTGCCCGGCAGCAGCGGCCGGACCTGCTCGACGTCGCGGGCGTTGTCCAGCACGACGAGCATCCGCCGGCCGGCCACCACGCTGCGGTACAGCGCCGCCTGCGCGTCGAGCGTGGCCGGTACCCGCCCGGGTGCCACGCCGAGCGCGTCGAGCAGCCCGCGCAGCGCCTCCTGCGGGGAGACCACCTGCCCGGTGGGGCCGAAGCCGCGCAGGCTCACGAAGATCTGGCCGTCCGGGAACCGGGACCGCACCGCGTGCGACCAGTGCACGGCCAGCGCGGTCTTGCCCACCCCGGCCGTGCCGGACACCACCGCGACGGCCATCGCGGTCTCGCTGAGCAGCTCGTCCAGAGTGCGCATGGCCGGCGTGCGGCCGGCGAAGCCGGGCACGTCGGCCGGCAACTGAGCCGGCGTCGCGGCGTTCTCCTGCGGCTCCACCGGTGTGCCGCGCAGGACGGCCCGGTGCAGTTCCCGCAGCCCGGCACTCGGGTCGACGCCCAGCTCGTCGGCGAGCCGGCCGCGGAACTCGGCGTAGTAGGCCAGTGCGTCGGCGGGCCGCCCCGCCGCGACGTACGCACGGATCAGCACGTCGGCCAGCGGCTCGGTCAGCGGGTGTTCGGCCGCGAGTTCGGCCAGCGGCCCGAGCACCGCGAGCGGGTCGCCGTCGCGCAGCTCGGCCAGCCCCCAGGCCACCGTGGCGGCGAGATACTGCTCCCGGTAGGTGTGCCGGAAGCGCTCCACCCACTGCCCGGTCAGCCCCGTCAGCGGTGTGCCGCGCCACCAGGAGCGGGTCGTGCGCAGCAGCGTCAGCGCCTCGGCCGGTGCGGCGTCGCGGGCACGCCGGACCTGGTCGGCGAACCGGTGGACGTCGACCCGCTCGGGCGCGATGTCGAGGACGTAGCCGCTGGAGCGCCGGACCAGCCGGGCCGGTGGCTCGCCCGCGGCCGAGGCCAGCAGCCGCCGCAGATGGGTGATGTGCACCTGCAGGACCCGGGCGGCCTTCGGCGGCGGTTCGTCCCACACCCGCGCGGCCAGCGTCTCGATGGTGACCGGGCGCCCGGCGTCGACCGCCAGGGCCGCCAGCGTGTGCCGTCGCTGCGGTGGACCGAGCTCGGCCGAACGGCCGTCCGCCCAGATCTCCACCGGACCCAGCAGGCGGACCTCCACCGCGACCTCCCGTCCACGTATGCCGTCAGGTCGTCGCGCGCCGGGCGACAACTTTTCGTTAACGGTACGGGACCACACTCGACACCACGCTGATCACGCTTTCCAGCGCGAACCGTGGACGGGCCGGCACAGGTCAGACGGGGGCGGCCCGCCCCGGTCCGCGGCGGCGTCCCGCCGGGCGGCTGTCGCGAATGTGCCGGGCGCCTGACGCGCGGATCCAAGCCCGCACCCCGGCCGGCTCTCTAGATTTCCGGCCATGAGTGTCATCGCCATCGTCGGCGCGGGTTCCCTGCTGGGCCGCGCCATCGCCACGCGCTTCGCCGCCGAAGGTCTCGACGTCGCCCTGATCGCCCGGGACCGGGACGCGCTCGATGCCATCGCCGCCGGCATCACCGGCGTCCGGGTGGGTGTCTTCCCGGCGGACATCACCGACCGGGCGGCACTGACCCGGGCGCTGGCCGACGCGGAGGAGCAGCTCGGGCCGATCGAGGTGCTGGAGTTCTCGCCGACGCCGCGCCCGGCCGACCTTGCCGCCGCGCCGTTCACCGACGCGGCGGACACCTCGGTGGAGTCGCTGGCGCCGCACATCGAACTGCACCTGTACGGCAGCGTCGCGGCCGTACAGCAGGTGCTGCCCGGCATGATCGCGCGAGGTTCCGGCACCATTCTGCTGACCGCCGGCGCGGTGTCCAGCCGCATGATCGTCCCGCAGATCGCGAACGTCAGCATCGCGGTCACCGCGCTGCGCAGCTACGCCCTGAACCTGCACGCCGGACTGGCCGGGACCGGCGTGCACGCCGCCCACGTGTCGATCGCCGCCAACATCGGCCAGGGCCGGGCCGGCTCCGCGCCGGACGTCATCGCCGAGCAGTACTGGTCGGCGCACACGGACCGCACCGAGGCGGACATCTACTACCACGACCTCGACGACAGCCCGGTGCGGCTCTCGGATCGGTACACCGCGCCGAGCCGGTGACGGCTGATCCGGGACATCGACGGCGTCACCGGCGGACAGCGCTCGGCGCGTGGCCGTAGCGCCGCTTGTACGCCCGGGTCAGGTGGCTGCCGTCGGTGAAGTGCCAGCGTGCCGCGATCTCCGTGACGGTCAGGCGGCCGGCGATGACGTCACCGCGGGCCCGTTCCAGCCGCCGGTCCCGGATGTACCCGGCCACGCTCGTGCCGGATCCGGCGAACGCCCGCTGCAGGGTACGCAGCGAGACGTGGAACTCCCGGGCCAGCATCGCCGGGGTGAGGCCGCGATCGGCCAGTCGCTCGTCGGCGAGTCGCTTCGCGGCCTCGGCCAGCGCGGGCGCCAGCCGCGGCTCCGCGTCGTCGAAGCCGCCCCGGGGCACGGCCCGGGCCAGCTCGACCAGCGTGTCCCGGGCCGCCCGGGACCCGGCGGGCCCGAGGCCGGCGAAGGTCAGGTGCAGCATCTCGGCGTGCGCCGCGACCAGCCGGACCTCGGGCGTCAGCGCCGAGCCGCGCACCGGACGCGGATCGAAGCCGACGGCCGGGAACGTCAGGTGCAGCGAACTGGTGCCGGGCGCGGAGACGAACCGGCTCGTCGCGCCGTGGTGCAGCAGGAACTGCCCGGTTCGTACGGTCAGCGCGGTCTCCCGCCGCGGATCGTGCAGCGTCCAGCCGCCGTGCCGCACGATCCACAGCCGGGCACGGTCCGTGGTGTCCGCGGGCATGCCCACGGTGCTGATCACGGGCGCACGGTCCATCCGGCTGACCATGACGTCGTCGATCCGGGCCAGCGGGTCCACCCCGCGCCAG
The DNA here is from genome assembly GCF_030813715.1 of Catenuloplanes indicus. NCBI lineage: Bacteria > Bacillati > Actinomycetota > Actinomycetes > Micromonosporales > Micromonosporaceae > Catenuloplanes > Catenuloplanes indicus. Next base: position 1,738,315 of record NZ_JAUSUZ010000001.1, on the reverse strand, counting down.
CCCGCGACGGTCGCCGGTGTGAACGCCGGCAGCCGGTAGCCCTCGCCCATCATCTCGTCCCAGCGCCGCCGGAACGCGTCGAACGCGGTCGTCATGCTCCTCCCCCCGCGGCGGACCATTCAGTGCGGTCACGACCATCACGAGGGAACCACAGCGTCCCGCGGGCCGGCCAACCACCCGGTGGACCGTGTCCACCCAAACGGGCGGAGACCGGCACGCCACATGCTTTCCCCGGGCCGTCGCGGCCGATGAACCGGGGTCCCCACGCACCGGCACCGGGAGCGCAATCACGCTACGCCGAGCCGTTGTCACCGCCCTCGCGCCCGCGGCACTCACCACCGTTGCACAACCGGCTCGCCTGCTGGAGACCGCCGACCCGCCCGAGCCGAGGCCCGGCCCCGGCCGTGCGGCCGGTCACATCCGCTCAGCCGGCCGCTGTTTCCGCCGACAGCCTCACCTGTGCAGAACAAGTCGGCGTACGGGCTGGTCGCGACCGCGGCGATCCTGGCATCGGCGTCGATCGCCCTCTGGAACCATACCGTGGGCATCGTCGTCTACCTGATCGGTTACCTCGCCCTGTGCGCCGTCGCCTGGATCGCCGCGCTGCGCCGGGAGAGCGGCACGCCCCGCCGCCCGTGGGTCCTGGTCGCCGTGGCGGCCACCCTGTGGTTCGCCGGTGACGTCGCCAACACCGTCTCCTACCTGTACGAGTCCGGCGTCTGGCGGTACCTGGGCCACCTGTTCTGGCTGTCCGGCTACCCGGTCATCGCCGCCGCCCTGCTCGGCATGGCCCGCCGGCGCGCGGCCGGGCGGATGCGCGGGGCCGTCCTGGACGCGCTGACGCTGACCATGGCCGCCGCCGCGGCGATCTGGCGGTTCATCGTCGAGCCGTTGTTCGATCCCGCCTACAGCGTGCTGGAGAACGTCATCCCGGCGCTCTACCCGCTCGGGGACGTCGTCCTGCTGGCCGCCACCCTGATCATCGCCCTGTCCCCGGGCGCGCGCGGCGTACCCACGCGTCTGCTGCTGGCGCTGCCGATGCTGTACCTGACGGTGGACCTGAGCCTGAACGTCGTGCCGGCCTGGCTGCCCGACTTCGACGTCGCCCGGATCGGCACCCCGCTGATCATGTTCGGCGTCGCGCTCATCGTCGCCGCCCGGCTGCACACCGGCCACGCCGAGCTGACCCGCCCGAACCCGGCGGTGTCCGCCCTGCACCCGGCGCGCGTGGTGTTCCTCGGCCTGGCGCTGATGACCGCGCCCGCCCTGACCGTGCTGGAGGGCGGCGTCAGCCGGGAGCGGCTCATCGCATTGATCGCCACCGCCGTCTGCGCCGGTTTCGTGCTCGCCCGGTTCACCATCGCGGTGCGCGAGCAGGAGCACGCCCAGGCGCAGCTGGCGTACCAGGCCCACCACGACCCGCTCACCGGCCTGGCGAACCGTACCGTGCTCGACGACCGGCTCACCGGCACCCTCACCGGCGGGCCCGTCGCCCTGCTCTACTGCGACCTCGACGGCTTCAAGGAGGTCAACGACACCCACGGCCACGAGGCCGGCGACGCCGTGCTCACCGCGATCGCCGCACGCCTCAGCGAGACCGTGCGCGGCACCGACCTCGTCGCCCGGCTCGGCGGCGACGAGTTCGTGCTGCTCTGCCCCGGCCTGGACGCCACCGCCGCGACGCAGCTCGCCGAGCGAGTCCTCGACCAGGTCGCCCGGCCCGTGCCGTTCCGCGGCACCGGCCTCACCGTCGGCGTCAGCATCGGCATCGCCTCCTACGGCCACGACCTGCCGGACAGCGCCGCGACCGTGCTGCGCGCCGCCGACGCGGCCATGTACCAGGCCAAGCACCGGGGACGCCGCCGCTGGGTCCTCAATGACCACATCGGAGCCGCCGGGACGCCGGCGGCCGCCTGATGGATGGTCGAGGCCGGTGTCAGCCGGCGGTACCGGCCGGGGGCTGCTCCGGGGTGCGGGCTCGGCCGGTTGCCGCGCGGCCGGGGTACGGTCGCGGCCCGCGGGCGCTGGGAGAGTCCGCCCGGGGCGACGCGCCGAAGGAACGCCGGTGGTCGCGGGTGAACTGTGACGGCTTGCGAATCCCACCGAGGCGGCGATCTGCTGGATGGTGTCCGCCCCCCCCCTATGCCCTTGTCGTCCGCGCCGATCGCCGCGTACGACTCCTCCACGTCACCGGCCTTGAGGATCGAGTCGTGACGCACGGCGTACGTCAGGGGCGGCATCGTCACGGCGGGTGCCCAGGCGCTGGTCCTGACCCGCAGATCACCGCCAGGTCCATCGCGGCGAGGTCGGCCCGCGACCGGATGCAGGTCATGGTGCCGATGACGTCACGGGCCTCGAACATGTTGTTCAGCGACAGCCCGCCGTTCGCGGCCCCGCTGAGGCCGTGGTTGCGGAAGTCGAACGCGAGGACGTTGTATCCGGCGTCGTGCAGGATCCGGTGATCTTTGATGAAGCTGATCTCGGTGTCGTTGCCGGGCCCGTACATCGACTTCCACGGTTCGACGTGCGAGGCGAAGCCGTAGCGGTTGAAGCCGAAGGCGTGCATGGACACGATGAGTTTGCTGGATCCCCGGCGCGGGATGTACCAGGCCTCCAGCGGCACACCGTCGGCGGAGGGGTAGGACACGTCCTGGTAGTCGAGCCCTTCGGCGAAGGCGTTGACGGCGGTGGCGAGCTGCTGGCCGGTGGTGCTCGGCGGCGTTGCCATGCGAATTCCTGTCTGTTGTCGTCATCCTTCGACGGGTGCCCCAGGGCGCTGGGAACAGGAGAAACGCTACGGATGCCGGTGCCGGCCGGGCAGGGCACGCATTCGCATCCTCTTGCCTGATCCTTCCACCGTCCGGCTGGCCCGGGGCGGCGCGGTGGTGCCGAGCGCGGCCCCCGAGCGCGGCACCCGCGTGCGAGATCGGGGATCGGCTGATGTTCGCAAGTTAACGCTCACACGCACCCACCGGTCATGAGGAACGTCAATTGCGTGCAACGTTGCCGGTGTGGATGTCCCGTGGTGAGCCGGTGCTCCGAGGGTTTGCTCGACCTGCATAAAGGCATCTTGTTGTACGCCGTTCGACCGCGTCGGCGTGCTGCCGGTAACACTTTTCCGGTCACCGTTTCGGGTCCGTTTCTCACCCATGGAGAACCAGATTTGACGGCGGGAATGTGAGGGATAACATCGATCGCAGCCAATAGGTTGGAGATCGTGATGAGCGCAGTGACACGACGGCACCTGCTCGCGGCCGGCGCGGCCTGTGCCGGGGCAACGCTGGCGCCCGCCGGGTGGAGCGCCGCCCGCGGTGACGCGCTCCCGGCCGACGGCGAGCTGATGCTGCGCTACGACGGCCCGGCCGGCACCGACTGGCTGCGCGCGCTGCCGGTCGGCAACGGCCGCCTCGGCGCCATGGTGTTCGGCAACGTCGACGCCGACCTGCTCCAGCTCAACGAGGACACCGTCTGGGCCGGTGGCCCGTACGACTCCGGCAATCCCCGCGGCGCGGCGGCACTGGCCGACATCCGGCGGCTGGTCTTCGCCGACCAGTGGAGCCAGGCACAGAACCTGATCAACCAGACGGTGATCGGCAGCCCGGGCGGGCAGCTGGCCTATCAGCCGGTGGGCAACCTGCGGCTGGCCTTCCCGTCGTCCGGGACGGTGACGCAGTACGCGCGCACCCTCGACCTCACCACGGCGACCGCCGCCCTGACCTACGTGGAAGGCGAGGATCAGCCGGTACCGGCGGGCCGGGTCGTAGCCGGCCGGGACGCGCAGCGTGTACGAGCGGGTCTTGCACTGGCGCGGCGGGACCATGCAGGACATCTCCTCCGGCGGCACCAGCGGCACGCCCTGGTCCTACTACGGCCAGCAGGAGCAGTCCGCCGACAGCGCCGTCCTGGTAGCGCCGCAGGGGCTGGGCAACGGCTGGGGCAACGCCGGCGGCGAGGACGTCACCTTCGTCGACGACATGATCCGGCGGCTCGACGGCGAGCTGTGCGTGAACCCGGCGCAGCGGTTCGCGACCGGCTTCAGCTGGGGCGGCGGCATGAGCTACGCCCTGGCCTGCGCCCGGCCCGGGGTGTTCCGGGCGGTCGCGGTGATCGCCGGCGGCCAGATCAGCGGATGCAGCGGCGGCACGCAGCCGGTCGCCTACTTCGGCCCGCACGGCATCAGCGACACCGTGCTGCCCGTCGCCCAGGGGCGGGCGCTGCGCGACACGTTCGTGCGCAACAACGGATGTGCGGCGCAGAACCCACCGGAACCGGGCGTGGGCAGCCGCACCCACGTCACCACCGCCTACGCCGGATGCCGGGCCGGTTATCCGGGGCAGTGGGCGGCGTTCGACAACGGGCACCTGCCCGGCCCGGTGGACGGAACCTACACCGAGAGCGGCATCACCACCTGGACCAAGGTGGAGATCTGGCGCTTCTTCGCCCAGTTCTCCTGACCCCGGCCGGCGGTGGAGTCCGCGCAATAGACCACCTCCTCGCGGTACGAGGGCTGTGGGGTGCGATGAGCCCGCATCCCACAGCCCACGTGCCCGTGCCACGCACCGTCCGTCGCCCGTGCCATCGGTGTGCCGGAAGATCCGGTGCTGAACCGAATCGACCGGCGTCTCGTTGTTCAGGGCCACGACTGCGTCCGGGGGAGAGACCGTGGCCGTTACGCCCATGTCCGAGCTGTGCCGGGACGGACGCTTCGTCCCCGTGCCCGGCGGCGTGTACTTCCATCCCGGCACGATGGCCGACGCGGTCGACCTGCTCGCGTTGACCAGGGCGATGAACGTTGCCCGCGCCGGGCGGGGCGGCACCGTCGTGCTGCCGGACGTGGCGCTGGACCGGCCCGCGGCGCTGCGGGCGGTGCGAACCGCGCTGGAGTCGATGCCGGCCGGTGCGGTGCTCACCGGGATGCCCGGCGGCCCGTCCCGGCTGGACGCCTGGCTCGCCGCGACGGAGGCGACCGGCGCGCAGGCCCGCCTGCCGTACCGCGCGGACATGCCGCTGTCCGCGCGCGTCGTCCCGGTCGACGCCGCCGGCCGGGAGACCACCGGCACGCCGGCCGCGGTCCGGGTCCTGCCCCCCACGGACGCGGCGGCCCGGGAGCTGCTCGGTGCGGCCGCGCGGCTCGCGGCGGACGCGTCGAGGACACCCCTTCAGCGAGTACGGGAGCTGGGCGCGTCGTCGTCGGCCGCGTACCCGCTGGCGGTCGGCATGATCCTCACCGGGACGGCCGGAGACTGGGACCCGGGCCGGCTGACCCCGCCCACGGCCGACGAGATCTGGGACCGGTTCGGCGGCGCCCCGTTCACCGGTGACGTGGCCGCGGCGCTCGGGTCCGGGGCTGCCGCGCTGGTCCGTGCCGCCGGACGGCTGCGCTGGCTGATCCCGGACGGCGGCACGGTCTGGGCGGCCGGTCCGGGCGGGCTCGCGCCGGCCGGACCGGCGGATCTCGCCCGGGCCGGCACGCCCGGCGCGACGGTGTCGCTGTTACCGCCCGCCGCACCACCGCCACCGGCCGCCGCCCCGGCCGGGACCACACCGCCGCGCGGCCCGGCCGGCCCCGGGACCGCTCGGGCGCGGGCCGTGCTGCTCGACGCCCTGGACCGGGTCGGCGAATGGTCCGGCGACCCGGACTGCGCCGACCGGGTGACCGCCGTACTCCGCGAGCTCGGCGCCGCCGCCGTCACCGACGACGGCCTGCGCCCACGTGACCGCGTCGCGGCCCTGGCCGGCGGATGGTTCGGCCCGCCCGGCGGGTTCTCCGCGCTGTCGGCGCTGAGCCACGGCGCGATCACCCCGGTCTGGATCGAGCCACCGCCGGGGCCCGCGACACCGCACCTGGTGCTGGTCCACCGGGTCTCCGCGCGCGACTTCCTGCTGGTGGAGACGCAGCCCGGCCGGATCGAGCCGTTCACGCTCGACGCCCCGCCGGCCGCGCTGACCGGCATGGCCCGGCTGGTGACCGGCGCGGACGGCAGGCTGCGGCAGGTGACCACCGCGACCGGACGGGCCGGTACCGGCGAGCCGATCACGCTCGACCCGGGCGCGCGGCTGCGGGACGCGCTGGCCGACCCGCGCACCGGCCCACGCGATCCGGGGCTGGTCGGCGAGGAGCTGGAGACGATGATCCGGATCGGCGCGGCACGGTTGCCCGACCCCCGGACCGGCATCATCCCCCGCGGCAACCTCTCCAGCGCCACGCTCGCCACCATCTGGTCGCTCGGCCTGGAGATCAAGGCGGACGAGACCGAGGTCGCACGCGGTACGTCGGGGCGCTGGTACCCGACCGTGCAGCATCTGGCGGAGGCCGGCGACACGCTGGATCACGTCGAGGGCTGGGACATCGTCGAGGTGGTGACCGAGCCCGGCGCGGCACTCGACGAGGAGCGCAACGGGACCCGGCTCACCGCGGCGCGACAGCACGCCTACCTGAAGGTGGCCGTCCGCTGGCTGGAGCACGCGGGCCGGCACGGGCTGACCGTCCAGGAGGCACTGGACCCCCGGGCCGGTAACCGGCAGCGGATGCTCAGCGACTGGGTCGCGACGCTGCGCGGGGACCGGGCGGAGGCGGACGCGCGGACGCTGGCGGCCGCGCTGACCCGGCCGGGCGACGTGCGCGTCGGCGGCCTGACGGCCGGGCTGCCGTTGCACCTGCCGGCGAACGTGCACCCGTCGTCGTACTTCTACCAGGCGACGCCGGACGTCGAGCTAACCGGTCTGCCCGCCATGCTGCAGATGACCCAGCTGGATCAGGCCGGCACCCGCTCGCTGCCCGAGGACGTGGCGCTGGTGCAGATCGAGGCGCTGGGCGTCGGTGGCCGCGTCGCGGAGGAGTTCCTGCGGTCGCTGACCGACCGGCCGCTCCGCGACGACGAGATCGACTGGCTGATGCAATCCGAGGAGGCGACCGCGCTGCAGGGCACCGTCGCCTTCGGTGTCACCCAGGCACTCGCGATGTCGTTCGCGCGCAAGGGCCGGTTCAACCCGAAGAACGGCGCGCTGATGCTCAGCCGCGCCGATCTGATCGACTACGCCCGGCTGCCGGAGCTGGCCCTGAACTGGATGACCGGCAACGCCGGCCGGATCGTCACGCGGGTCCGCGACGAACTGGCGGCCCGGCTCAAGGGCCTGCGGGACCGGGGGGTGGACCCGCTGGACCGGCTGGAGGCCAGCGCCGACGGCCAGCCGGACTACACCGCGCGGCAGCGACTGGAATCGCTGTTCTCCGCCGACCGCCGCTCCCGGCTGTCGCAACCGCGGATCTACGGCGGGATGAAGGCCGTGGCGTCGCATCCCGGCCCGCCCGGCGTCGGCCGGCAGTACCCGGTGGAGCTGCGGCACGTGCAGAACATGCGCAACCCGGCGCCGGGCGGCGACAACCGGACGACGCTGGACGACCTCGACACCACGTTCGAGTGGGTGCTGCACCTGTCGGAGCAGGCACACCACGCCGCGCAGCGGGCCCGTGCCTGGAACGAGCAGCAGGGCGGGCTGCTGGAGGCGATCTCGTGGCTGGAGGACGGCGGGACACCGCCGCAACCACCGCCGCGCCCGGAGCTGACCCGGCGCAGCGCGGACGAGGTCGCCCGCCCGGTCGGTGACGCGCGGTGGCGGGTCGACGATCCGGCCGTCCGGCTGGCGGAGTTGCAGTGGGTGGTCAGGGCGATCGGCCCGGCCGTGCTCGAGGCCTCCGCGGGGGAGGGGACGGCGGCCCGCGCGGTCCGCGCGTCGTGGTCGTCGGTGCGGCGCGCGGTCAAGAACGCGGGCGTGGTCGTCGAGCTGCGCGACGCCCGGACCGCGCACACCGCGCTGGATTTCGCGGAGGTGGCGCTGGACCGGCTGGCCGAGCGGGCCGAGGCGGTGGCGCCGCACCTGCGGGCGTTGTTCGCGCGCATGCTGCCGTCCGACCGTTTCAAGATCCACAATGCGCTGGCCCAGGCCGAACCGTGGGACGGCGCACCGGACTGCGTGGACCGGGTCGGCGCGGTGCTGCGTACGATCGGCACGCCGCTGACGTCCGCGGAGACCGGCGGCCTGCGCGGCCGGGACGCGCTCGCCGCGCGGCTCGGCGGCTGGTTCAGCCCGCCGGCCGGCCGGGACGCACTCGCCGGGCTGCGTGTCGGGGCGATCACGCCGGTCTGGGTGCAGCCGCTGACGGCGGAGCACGCCACGGCCGACATCGCCGCGGCGAACCCGGCCGCACGCGCCCACATGGTCCTGGTCTACCGGCACGACGAGCAGCAGTTCACGCTGGTGGAGACCCAGCTCGAGGGCGACGGCCGGTTCGAGGACTTCACCATCGACCAGCCGGCCGACGTCCTGCTCGGCGCGCTGCGCGTGGTCACCGACGCCGACGGCGCGCTGCGCCAGGTGATCGTCGCCACCGAGGAGGTGGTCGCCGGCCCGCCAGGCACGGCCCGCCCCTCGGTCACCGGCCGGACCGAGGACGCCCTGCTCGACCCCGTACGCACCCGCCGGGAGCCCGGCCGCGTCGCCGTCGCGCACCGCCCGAGCGCCACGAGCGGCACGACGCCGCCCGGTAAGGCGGTCAGGCCACCGGTGCCTGTGCTGGCGTTCGGGCGGTGGCACGCTGCGACATTGGAGCGCATCCGCGCGCTCGCGCCGCTGGCCGGGCGGCCGGTGATCGCCGTCGACCTGTCCGGCACCCCGGACGTGGTCACGGCCGTGATCGGCGACCTGGACCGCGCGCTGCGCTGGTACACCCGCATCGGCCCGCCGCCGCTGGTGGTCGCGTCGGAGACGACCGCGTACGGCCGGCGGCTGTTCGAACGGACGCGCGCGCACCGGCGGACGCCGGTGCTGGCCCCCGAACCGGCCGGCTTCGACCGGGTATGGCGGCTGCGCGGCGCCGACGGCACCTCGGTCTCCCTCACCGATCAGGGCCCGGCACCGACGGCCGGGGCGTTCCGGGCGGCCGCCGCGCTGCCGGCGGCTCGTCCGCCGACAGGCGAACTCCCGGCGCCGCTGATCGGCTGGCTGTCGGCCTACGACCCGGTCCCGGCGGAGGCATACCACCGCGCGCATGCCGCCCTGCTGCACACCGGGCCGGTCGGCGACGCGCTGCGCCGCCTGGCCGCCGCGGACCCGGACGACGCGCGCCTGGCCGCGTTCCACACCGCCCTGGAGGTCGGCCGGCGGACCGGCGGACTGTCCGGAACCCGGCTGCGCCCGGCTGCCACCTCCACACTGGACGTCGAACCGGCCTACCGTACGGCCGGGCGCGGCCGGCTCCCGGTGTCGTTCGTCTACGACTATCTGGCGGTGACCGGCGGACGGCGGGAGCGGTTCGCCTGGGACGGCCTGCTGTTCCAGCTCCTGCTGGCCGGCGAGCTCACCGGCGGGCACGCGTTGGCGCTGCTGCGCGCCACCGCGGTAACCGCCGCGGACCGGGCGAACCTCGCGGTCGCCGAGGTCTTCCTGGCCCTGCGCGATCTGCCCGCGCACCTGCTCGACGCGGACCCGATGACGCACCCGCGAGTGCGGCCGATCATGGAACGGATCGACCGGGTGACGCGCGCCGCCGACGGCTCCTACGCCGACTGTGTCGACCCGGTCGACCGGATCTCCTGGATCGGCCGTCTCGACGCCTATCGCGCGACGCTGGAAAGGGCGGGAACCGCGGTGTCGCACAGGCGCTCGCGGCTGATCCGCGTCGCCGCCGACCTGCTCTCGAACTGCTGAGGTGGCTGCCCGGCGCCGCGGTGTTAGCTACCGCACTAGTCCACTGTAAACCGTGCCCGGTTCACGTTCGGTCTATAGCCTGCTTCCGATGCGTCACTCTGAACCATGGGAGACACGTGCGCCACTTACGTCCGCTGCTCGCCTCCGCAGTGGTGATCTCACTGCTCACCGCCTCCGCAGCGATACCCGCCCACGCCGCGGAGATCGCTCCGGCTGCGGTTGCCGACGCCCCGGCCGCGGGGCAGTACCAGCCGCTGGTGTCGGCCCGGATCGAGACGTTCTCGCTCGCCGCCGCCACCGCCACGACGTTCAGCCCGCTCGGTAAGGGCGGCGTCCCGGCCAGCGGGGTCTCCGCGATCGCGTTCCAGTTGCACGCGCAGAGCACCGGCAACGGCCTGCTGCAGGTCTACCCGAGCGGTGCCACCCGCGCCGGTACGTCCACCGTGAACTTCGTGGCCGGTCAGCCGGCCGACAACGCCGTGATCTCCGGGCTGGGCCCGGACGGCCGGATCGCGGTCTACAACGGTTCCACCACCGGTGCCGAGGCGTCGGTGTCCGTCGACGTGGTCGGCTACTACACCTCGGACGCGGCGACGACCGTGCACTCGACGTTCGTGCCGCTGCACCCGGCGCGGCTCGTCCCCGCCGGCACCGCGCTCAAGGCCTCGACGCCCGCGCCGATCGCGCCGCTCGGCAAGGGCGGGATCCCGGGCAGCGGGGTGACGGCGGTCGTGGCGGCCGTGTCCGTGCTGCCCGGCAGCACGACCGCCGGTCAGCTCGTCGCCTACCCGAGCGGTGTGCGGAAGCCGGCCACGTCCTGGGACCTGAAGTACCCGGGCGGCTCCGGCGCGCGCTACACCACCCAGATCACCGTGCCGATCGGTGCCGACGGGACGTTCCTGCTGGAGTCCACCACCCCGGCGACCGTCTGGGTCGAGGTGGCCGGTTACTTCCAGGACTCCTCCGGCACGGCCATCGGATCGGTGTACCGGCCGGTGAAGCCCGCCCGGATCGGTGGTGAGCACATCATCGCCGCGGACGAGGACCCGACCGCCGTGGTCACCTTCGCGGGCCAGGCCGATGTGCCCGAGTCCGGCGCCTCCGCCGTGGTCTTCAACCTGACGGCGAACTCGGTCATCAAGGACGACCGCACGTACGAGGCCGGTGCCGTCAACGTGTACGCCGCGGGCGCCTCGCCGCCGGTCGCACGGCAGCTGTCGTACCAGGCGGACGCGCGCCGCTGGCCCACCCAGCAGGTCTCGCGGCTGAGCGCGGACGGCCGGGTGGTGCTGCGCAACACGGGCGGCGGAACCGTGCGGCTGCTGACCGACGTGCTCGGCTACTACCTGCCCGACCGGCTGAGCCTGCTGCCGTGGAACTCCGGCGCCGCCGTGCAGCCGATGGACCAGGGCTTCATCAAGGTCTTCGCCACCGAACGCGGCGCGCCGGTCGACAACGTGGTGCTGTTCCCGCCGCGCGACTACTGGGACTGGATGATCGACTACAAGCTCTGGGAACGCAGCCTGCCGGACAAGTTCGACAAGGAGCGACAGGATCTGGTCATGACGATCCCGCTGTGGACCGAGGACCGGACCCTGGAGACGTTCGGTACGCAGGCCGAGTGGGAGCTGCTCGCCACGCGCATGGCCGACATCGACCCGAACGCGTACGTACGGCTCGGCTGGGAGATGAATCTGCCCAGCTCCGAGTGGGCGCTCACCGACACCAACCGGGTGGCGTGGCAGGCCGCGTTCATCCAGGCCGTGCAGTGGATGAAGGGGGTCGCGCCGGGACTGCGCATCGTTTGGAACCCGAACAAGGGCGACGACCACCAGACCTGCCCGAACGACCCGGACTGTGCCCGCGACGCGTTCCAGGTCGTGAAGGACTACGTCGACGTGTACGCGATCGACTCCTACGACTCGTACCCGGCGGCCGACACCGCCGCCGGCCGCGCCACCCACCTCAACGACTACCTGAACGAGTCGCTGCGGTACGCGCTCGACAACGGCAAGAAGTTCGCCGTCCCGGAGTGGGGCATCTCGTGCAACGTGTCGATCTACCCGGAGCCGGACCGCGACTGTGACTGGGCCGGCAACGCCGGCGGCGACAACCCCGCCTACATCGAGCTGTACCAGGACTTCTTCGCGGCGAACGCCGAGGACCTGGCGTTCGAGTCCTACTTCGACGAACCGGCGCTCTACATCCAGTCGTCGCTGATCCAGACGCCGCTGGGTCCGAACGCACCGGCCGCCTACCGGGCCGGTATCGCGGCGAACCGGCAGTAGAGCACCGGGTGGCGCCGGGAGCCGAGGTTGCCGACTCCGGCATCCGGTGCCGCCCGGCCGTTCGAACGGGGACGGGACACATCGGCTGAGCACCCGGGCGCTTCCGCCCGGGGCCTGACGAGTCGTGGCCGGGCCGCACCGAGCGGCCCGGCCACCGCCGTATCCGTCAGGAACTGCGCTCCCGGCTCGCGCTGGTTAGGCGATTCACCCGGATACCAGGATCCGGCCCGATGTGCAGAATCGGTGACGCGGACATCGCCGCGCCGACGACCATCTGAAGGACAACAGTGCCCCGAGCAGTGCGATTCGAGCGGTACGGCGAACCCGAGGTACTGAAGGTGGTGGACGTCCCGCGGCCGGAGACCCCACCGGGCCGGGTGCTGGTCGAGGTGGGGGAGGGCGTGCCGGGGTTCCGGCCCGGCCAGCCGGTGCTCGGATTCGCGCCGCGGGCCGCGCAGGCCGAGTTCGTCGTGGCCGACCCCGCCGCGCTCGCCATCGTGCCGCCGGGGCTCGGCTGGGATGAGGCGGCGACGATCGCGGGCGCCGGTGCGACCGCGTGGGCCGGCGTGGAGGCGGTCGCTCCCCGGGACGGCGAGACCGTGGTCGTGTCCACGGCGGCCGGTGGTGTCGGCGTCGTCACCGCGCAGCTGGCGGCACTGCGCGGAGCCCGCGTGATCGGCACCGCGGGCGCGGACAACCTCGATTTCCTGGCCTCCCTCGGCGTTACTCCGGTCCGGTACGGCCCGGCCTGCTCGAACGTCTTCAGGAGGCGGCGCCCGAGGGGTCGATGCTTACCTGGACACCTTCGGAGCCGGCAACGTCGACGTGGCGGTCTCGCCCGGGGTGCCACCGGACCGGATCAACACGACCGCCGACGGCAACGGGGTCCGGAGGTACGGTGTCCGCTCCGCGGCCCAGGCGCAGGCGGACACCCCGGAGATCGGGGAGCGGATCGCCGGTCTCGCCGCGGCCGGGCGGATCGTCATCCCGATCGCGCGGGCCTATCCGCTGGACCGGGTCCAGGACGCCTACCGTGATCTGGGCACCCGCCACGTCCGCGGCAAGCGGGTGCTGCACGTGATGTCGCCGCAGCGGCGCTCCGCGCTACCCGCCACCTGAACTGCCCCTCTCGCGTGCCGCCCGGGGGACCGCTCACGACGGGTTCTCACCGACGACGACCTTCACCGTGGAGTGCTTGCGGCGCAGGTCCTTGAGCGGCTGATACTCCGGGCAGTCCCAGAACCGCTGGACGGTCTCCCGGTCCGGGAACTCGTGGATCACCAGCGTCGACGGCTTCCAGTCACCCTCCAGGACCAGGGCGTCCCCGTCGGTGATGAGGTTGCGGCCACCGAATCGCTGCATCAGGGGACCGACGCCCTCGACGTACTGCCGGAACCCGTCCGGGTCGGCTATGTCGAGGTCGATGACGACGAATGCGGGCATGGCAGCTCCTCCGATCTCGCCGGCGGCGTGGTCGCCGCCGCGAACTCCACGTTAGATCCGTAGAATGAGCGCATCCATGTTGAATCAGGCCCTGTTCATACGCCGGCGTACCACTACGCGATACGGTCGATGAGTGGACGTCTTCAGTGAGGCGATCGGCACCCTGCGGACCGGCCGGGCGAAGTTCGCCCGGACCCGCCAGCTGGGCGCGTGGGGCAACCGGTTCGGCCCGGAGCCGGGCGCCCGACGCGGCCCGGCCGGCCCTGCTCGACCTGCTGCTCGTCTACGTGCTGCGCGCCTGGCTGCGGGAGGAGGCGTCCCGGCGTCCGAGGACGCTGCGCTGGCATCCGTCGCCCGGCGGGTGGGCTACGCCTCGGAGTTCGCCTTCGCCAACGCGTTCAAACGGCGGTTCGGGGTGTCGCCGGGCCGGTTCCGCCGCATCCGGCGTCAGGAACCGGTGCAGCACGACTACGACCTCGCCGGGGTGAACACCGGCTGACCGGCCCGCACCGTGCACTCCCGTATCCGTGGCCACCACTCCGAAGCGCGCGGGACGTTCGCTACCCAGCGGCCGGCAGGGCGCGGAGCAGGTCCTTCACCTTCCGCAAGGTGGTCTCGTCGCGGTCCACCTTCTTGATCTCCAGTACCGCATCGAGGTCGGCCCGGGCCGCGGAAATGTCACCGAGCTGCTGGTAGGCGCGGGCCCGGGCCCGGAGTGTGCGGCTGCGGGCAGGTGCCGTCATCGGCAGGCCCGGTGTCCGCAACGCGGCCGTGGCGGCCTGTACGGCCGCTTCGTCCGCGTGCAGCACCAGGTGGATCTCTGCGGTCAGGCACAGCGCTCCGGTCACCGGGATCGTCGTGATCGAGCCGGCGGGACCGGCCGCCGGATCCCGCAACACGGCAACGGCGCGTTCCAGGGCGGCGAGCGCGTCTGCGTGGCGGCCCAGCGCTTGCCACGCGAGGCTCAACCCGATCAGCGCGTTCGCGACCCCGGTTCGGTTGCCGGCCCGGTCGAACAGGTCGACGGCCTGCTCCGATGCCGTGAGCGCCGCCTTGTTGCGGCCCTGCTCCCCGAGAGCCCACGCGGCGTAGAGACGTGCCCATGCCATCTGATCGTCGATCCTCTGAGCCAGGCCGAACGCCTCGTCAGCGTGCCGCAGCGCCAGATCGTGGTCGACGACGCAGACCAGCCGGGGTCCAGGCGAGGTATCCCAGCTGCGTCGCCTGGAGGTGGGCGTCGCCGAGGCGACGGGCGCTGTTCACCGACAGAGTGAAGACGTCGTGCCACCGGTGCCCGTGCAGCCATCGGTCGGAATACCGGTGCAGGGCCTCGGTGACGTCGACCACCATGCGATGTTCGCCGGCCTGTGCTGCCTCACGGAGAGCCGCCAGCCATGCGTCCGCCTCCGCCGGCAACCATGCCTCGGCGGCGTCGGCCGACGGGACGGTCTCCGGCCATGCGGATTCGGCGGCGGCCGGGTCCGGCTCGAACCACCGCCCGGCGGCGATGGTGGTGCTCAACAACCACGTACGCAAGCGCTGCCCGGTGGCGCTGATCTCCGCGGCCGTTTCGATACCGGTCGTGTCGCCGGCCGCCATCGGCAGGCGCCGGAACAGCCGCTGGGCGTCGGGCGACAACAGGTCGTACGACAGGGCGAACGCCGCGCTCACCCGCAGGCCGGCGGCGTTGTCGAGCACCAGCAGGACGCGCTTGCCGTGGCTGACACCGCACCACAGGTCCGTGACCTCCGCGAGCCTCGGCGGGATCACCCGGGTCCGTGGGCTGACCGCCCGGATGAGCTGAGCGAGTACGTCGATCGGGGGTAACGGCTGCGGCGAGAGGCCTCGCAGGTCGACGAAGTAATGGCCGTCGGGGAACGAGTGGGACAACCGGGCGGCGGCGTGGACGGCGAGCGCCGTCTTGCCCATTCCGGGCGCCCGCTGATCAGCAGCACGGAGGACCGGGTTCCGGAACTGATCGTGTCGGCGTGGTGGCTGATCCTGCGCGGTTCCGCGGTGCGCCCGGTGAAGTCCGCGACGGCGCGAGGCAGCGGTAGGCCGGTGAGGACGCCACCGGGTGCCAGGGCTTCCCGCCGGCCGGCCCGGGCGGCCCCGGCCAATGACCGCCGACCCTCGTCGTCGAGACGCAACGCCTCGGCGAGCGCGTTGCTGGTGCCCGCGCGGGGCGCTCTGCTCACCCCGCGTTCCATGTCACCGATGGCACGGTCACTGACACCGGCGGCCTCGGACAGCTGTTCCAGGGCGAGGCCGGCGTTCAGCCGGAGCGTGCGCAGCAGCGGACCGAGTGCGGGCCGGCCGTGCGCTGCGCGCCGCCACCGGCGTGGTCCGGCACCACAACGCCGGGGAGGCGGCGCTGACCGCCCAGGAACGAGCGGTCACTTGTCTGGTCGCGCAGGGCGCGACCAGTAAGGCAGCGGCGGCGGAACTGTTCATCAGCCCGCGTACAGTGGACACTCATCAGCCCGCGTACGGTGGACACGCACCTGCACAGCATCTTCGCCAAGCTCGGGGTCAGATCGCGCCGCGAACTGCGCGACATGTACCGGGAGGCCGCGGACGGCGGGCGGTCATCGGCGACGACCACCGATCCCAACCCGCCGCGGACGTCCGATCCTGGTTACCGGATCCGATCCGGCTGAGAGGAGAACCATGGTGCGCGGAGGCCTGCGTGCGCTTGCCGTCATCGTCGTGGCCGTGACGGTCATGTCCCAGCAGGCGTGTTCGGCCCGGACCACGCCGACGGCGGCTACTGCGCCCTCAGGAGGCTCCATGCTGTTCACGAACGTCACGGTCCACGGCCCCACGGGGATCCTGGTCACTGATGTGCGGGTTAAGGACGGCCATGTCACCGGCTCCGGGCCGGACTCCGACGTGATCGACGGTTCGGGCCTCGGCCTGGTCGCGGTGGTCCCGGCCGCCGCGGGCGGCCGGGGGCACATGGTCGGGCGTGTCGTACCGGGCATTCCGGCTGACCTGCTCCTGGTACCCCGGGACGCCATGCCGGACCTCGGCACGCCCTGGTGGCGTGTCGTCGTCACCCGCCGCGACGTCCGTGCACTGCTGACCCGCGGTCAGCTGGTGATCCGCGACGGCGAGCCGCTGGACCGGCCGGCGAACCCGGAGGACGCCCGGATCGGCGTGTGGGTTGACCGGAACGACTGGCTGCATCAGGAACTTCTCCCGCAGGGACGCTACGACGAGACCCGCGGCGGGCGCAGGCACGCCTACACCGGCCGCTACTGGCTCGACGGGGACCGCATCGACTATCTCGACGACTCCGGCTTCTACGCCTTCGGCGAGTTCATCGGCGACGAGCTGTTCCACGCCGATTTCGTGCTGCGGCGGCGTATGCCGCCTACGGCTACCGGCGGGTGAGCCGGCGGGCGACCACGTAGGCGATGCCGGCCCCGATGATCCAGGGGGCGAGGACGATCACCGGGTCGAGCGGGTGATGGACCACGTCCGCGCGGTTGCGGCCGAGTCGTGAGCCGGGGCCGTGGTGGGACAGCTCGCTGCGTACCCCGGTCTGGGTGATCGGGTTGTCCGGGTGCGTGGTGAACAACGATCGGAGCGTGCTCTCCAGCACGTCGACCCGGTCGGCCGCGAGCAGCAGCAGCCAGTGCGCGGCCCGGCCCTCGCTGTATGTCGCGTACGAGTACCGGCGGATCACGCCGGACAGGCCGCGGGGCGGGGTGGAGGTGCCGAAGACCGGGGTGAGGAACGCGTGCTCGATCGAGCGTTCGCGCGGCCACAGCTCCGGCTGCCGTTCCGGGAACTCCCAGTGTGCGCCGCTGAAGCCGGGGTCGAAGACCTCCCGCGGCACCGACGGCCGGTCCTTCGGGTCCAGGTCGGCGCCCCAGCCGGGGATGCGGGCGCGCAGCTCGTCGACGGACTCGGGCAGTTTCGGCTTGTCCGGGGTGTACGCCATGGTGTGGTCTTCTCCTAGGCCGCGGCCGGGACGATGAGCGGTTTGATGCAGCCGTCGAGCTTGGCCGAGAAGATGTGGTAGCCCTCGGCGATGTGCTCCAGCGGGATCCGGTGCGTGACCAGGTCGCTCGGCTTGAGATATCCGTTGCGGACGTGTTCGAAGAGCCGCGGCCACTGCCGTTTCACCGGGCACTGGTTCATCCGCAGGGTCAGCCCCTTGTTGACCGCGTCGCCGAACTTGACCGCGCTGAACACCGGGCCGTAGGCGCCCATCACCGAGATGGTGCCGCCCTTGCGTACCGAGTCGATGGCCCAGTTCAGCGCGACCGGGGAGCCGCCCTGGAGCTTCAGTTTGGCGGCCGTCACGTGCTGGAGCAGGTTGCCGTCGGCCTCGGCACCGACCGCGTCGATCGCCACGTCCGCGCCGAGGTGGTCGGTCATCTTCTTCATCTGTACGACGATGTCGTCGTACTCGGTGAAGTTGAGCGTCTCGGCGTGTGCGAACGTGCGCGCCTTCGCCAGCCGGTAGTCGAGGTGGTCGATGACGATCACCCGGCCGGCGCCCATCAGCCAGGCCGACTTCGCGGCGTACAGCCCGACCGGGCCGGCGCCGAAGACCACCACCACGTCGCCCTCGGCGATGTCGCCCAGCTGCGCGCCGAAGTAGCCGGTGGCGAGCGCGTCGGTGAGCAGTACCGCGTCCTCCTCGTCCATCCAGTCCGGGATGAGGCTCGGTCCGACGTCGGCGAACGGTACCCGCACGTACTCGGCCTGGCCGCCGTCGTAGCCGCCGGTGGTGTGCGAGTAGCCGTAGATGCCGCCGACCGCGGTCGCGTTCGGGTTGACGTTGTGGCAGTTGGAGTAGAGCCCGCGGGCGCAGAAGAAGCAGGTGCCGCAGTAGATGTTGAACGGGACCATCACCCGGTCGCCCGGTGTCAGCCGCTGCACCGAGGAGCCGACCTCGTCGACCACGCCGACGAACTCGTGGCCGAACGTCATCCCGACCCGGGTGTCCGGCATCATTCCGTGGTAGAGGTGCAGGTCGGAGCCGCAGATGGCCGCGCGGGTCACCCGTACGACGGCGTCGTTGGGGTGTTCGATCCTCGGCCGGTCCTTCTCCTGCGCCCGGACCCGGTAGGGACCGCGATAGACCATTGCTCGCATGATGTGCCCTCCCGCACGCACCGGCCGGCGTGCGCCTTCCGGACCGGTCGGCTACCCCGCGCAGCGCGGGGCAAACGGGCGTGTTCGCCGGGGCGCGGTCAGGCCGCCGGCCGATACTCCGGCGCGGTCCAGGTCAGGTTCGTGCGTGAGCCGCCTGCGCGTCGATCTGGTCCAGCAGGTCCTGCCAAGGCCAGGACACGTCGCGGGCGGCCGCCAGCACGCGCACGGCCGCCTCCGGGGCGGCGCTCTTCCACCCGCTCATCCTTCCACCCGCTCATCGCTGTGGCCCCTCGTCGGCCGGCTGGCGTCGCGCGCAGGTGCGGGTGGCCGATGCCGTACGTGTCGGTACGCACGTCAACGTACCGGACGTGTGAGCCGCCCGAATCGCAGCCGGCCCTGCGGACGGTCGGCCGGTGGCGGGATCCCCCGGTGCGAGCGGCGGCCCGGTCAGCCGGGATGCCGCTGGTCAGCGGCCTCGACGAGTCACCGGGCACCGTGCGTGGAGCGGTGTCGTACTCCGTTGTTCCTGACCGCCATGCCCCGCGCTCCGGGAACCACCACCTGCCCGTCGGTGACCAGCATGAACCGTTCCAGGCCGGGGACGAAGACGTCGACCACGGCCACGTCGCCGGTGACGTAGTGGTCACGCTGCAACGGCGTGAAGCCGCCCCTGGAGAGGGCCTCGATCAGCCGGCCGAGATGGCCGGCGGCGGTGTGGGGCGTCCGTGTCCCGGTACGGCACCGGGACGGCACCGGCCAGCCGGGTGCCGAAGTCGGCTAGGTAGCAGGCGTGGAGCGCGGGATAGGGCGTGGTCCAGTCGTGCCGGTCGGGCGCCATGGCGGCGAACGCGGCGTGCAGGTCGCCGAGCGAGGACGCCAGGTGGACCTGGACCAGCTCGCTGACCGCGCGGGCGATCGCGTAGTGGCGGGAGAGCGAGGTGCCGCAGCCGCGGATCCGGGCCGGTTCGCCGTCCGGCGCGGGAAGGTAGGCGAGGATCGCCGGTACGCCCAGGTCGCTGGTCATGTCGATCAGGAACGGCGGCCGGCCGAGGACGGTCTCGGCCGCCGACAGCTCGTGGTGCTGGACGACGCGTACGGCCCGGCGCAGATCACCCCGCTGCTGCCCGGCGCCGCGACCTGCGGTGTGCTGGTCACCTCCCGGTCGCGGCCGGCCGGACTGAGCGGCGCGGTGCACGTCGATCCGGGGCTGTTCGACGAGGCCGAGGCGATGGAGTTGCTGAGCCGGGTGATCGGCCCCGACCGGGTGGCCGCTGAGCGTGAGACCGCCCGGGAACTCGTGCTGGCCTGCGGACTGCTGCCGCTGGCGGTCCGGATCGTGGCGGTCCGGCTGGCCGCCCGGCCGGGCTGGTCGATCGGCGCGTTCCGCGACCGGCTCACCGGCGGGCGCCGGCTGGGCACGCTGCGGGCCGGCGATCTCGACCTGGGCGCGACCTTCCGGTCCAGCTGGCGGCGGCTCAGCCCGGAGCAGCGACGGGCCCTGGTCCTGCTGGCCGGCACCGGCCTGCCGGACGTCGCGCTGCCGGTCGCGGCGCGCGTGCTGGGCCGGTCCGAGCCGGACAGCGAGGACGTGCTGGAGGAGCTCGTCGACCTGGCGTTGCTGGGGTCGGTCACCGCCGGGCGCTACCGGCTGCATCCGGTCGTACGGTCGTTCGCGCTCGCCCAGGACGTCGCCGCCGGGGAGCGGCTGCTCGGCCGCTCAGTGTGAGTGGCGCCCCGGCGGTGCGGTGTCACGCGGCCGGGCCCCGTCGAGTGCGTTGTCGACCAGCGCGGTCGCGTACTCCTCGGTCAGCGGCGCGTCCGGGATGAGCAGCCGGTGGTAGCAGGCGCCCCAGAGCTGGTCGACCAGGATGCCGAGGTCGATGTCGTCGCGCAGCTGGCCGCGGTCGCGGGCCCGGTGCACCGCCGCCATCGCCAGCGCCCGGCGGGGCGCGGAGTAGTACCGGGAGAACGCGGCGGACAGTTCCGGGTCGGTCTGCGCCACGCCGATCAGCCCGGCGATGGCCGGCCCGGCGCCGCCCCCGGTCAGCAGCCGGACGAACGCGCGCAGCTGGGTGGTGAGGTCGGCGCGGATGTCGCCGGTGTCCGGGAACTCCAGCTGCTGCTCGCTGTGGGTGAAGTAGGCCTCCGCGGCCAGCGCGCCGGCCGACGGCCACCACTTGTACAGCGTCATCTTGCTGGAGCCGGCCGCGGCGGCGACCCGGTCGAACGTGACCGCCTTGATCCCCTCGCCGAGCAGCAGGCCGGTGGCGGCCCGCAGCACGCCGGCGCGCACCTCGGCGGCCGGCCGGCGTCCGCGTCCGCGCCGTGGTGGCGTCACCTCGACCATGGTCGTTCCTCTCGTCCCGGAGCCTCCGCCCCAGATTAGTGGACAAGCCGTCTTTATCTCGCTACGGTTATATGGACATCAAGTCCACATAATCGGGAGTTCCCATGTCCGACGTTTCCACCCCCGCCCGCGTCGCCATCGTCACCGGCGGATCCGGCGGCATCGGCCGCGCGGTCGTCGAGCGGCTGGCCGCGGACGGCATCGCCGTGGTCGTGCACTACAGCAGCAACGAGGCGAAGGCGCAGGAGGCCGTGCGGGCCGTCGTCGCCGCGGGCGGCCGGGCCACCGCGTCCGGCGGCGACGTCGCCGACCCGGACGCGATGGAGGCGCTGTTCCGGCACGCCACGGACGCGTTCGGCGGCGTCGACGTGGTCGTGCACACGGCCGGGATCATGCCGCTCGCGCCGATCGCGCAGATGGACCTCGACACCTTCGACCGGATCCAGCGCACCAACGTGCGCGGCACGTTCATCGTCAGCAAGCTCGCCGCCCAGCAGGTCCGCACCGGTGGCGCGATCATCAACTTCTCGACGTCGATCACCCGGCTGCAGCCGCCCACGTACGGCCCGTACGCCGCGTCCAAGGGCGCGGTCGAGGCCATGACCCTCATCCTCGCCCGCGAGCTGCGCGGCCGGGACATCACGGTCAACGCGGTCGCGCCCGGCCCGACCGCCACCCCGCTGTTCCTCAACGGCAAGACCGAGCAGGCGATCAGCACGATCGCCGCGGCCAACCCGATGGAGCGCCTCGGCACGCCGCAGGACATCGCCGAGGCGGTGGCGTTCCTGGCCGGCCCGGCGCGCTGGGTCAACGGCCAGGTGCTGTTCACCAACGGCGGTGCGGCCTGATGTCCGTCGTCCCGATCACCGGCGCCGGCATCGGCCGGCTCGCGTCGCCCGCGCCGCACCGCATCCTCCGCGTCGACGTGCGCTGACCCGGGGACGGAGGGGCGAGCCTCGGATCGGCAGTCGGTGGTAGCGGCGGCCGGTGCGGTGCAGCCTGAAGCACGCATTCCCGGGCCGGCCGCGCCGGGCGGGGAATGCGTCGTTCAGTGTTCCCGTCAGGAGGAGTTCCAAGGATGCGCACCGACCGTCGGACAACGATTCTGTGGTGGGTCATCGCCGCCCAGCTGGTGCTGGCGGTGGGCACCACGCTCGCCGGGTGGCCGCAGCCCATCCTGAACGTGGTGCTGCTGGTGGCGGTCGTGGCGATGCACGCGCTGCGCCGCTACACGCTCGCCTCGTTCGCGGTCTTCGCGCTGATCACGTTCGTGGTGAGCAACGTCTACGAGAACCTCAGCATCGTGACCGGGTTCCCGTTCGGCGACTACTACTACTCGGACAACCTCGGTCTCAAGCTGTTCCTGGTCCCGCTGGTGATCGCACCCGCGTACTTCGCCACCGGATACTTCTCCTGGCAGATCGCGCATATCCTGCTCGGCATCCGGGACGCGCGGCCACGTGGCCGGGACGTCGTGCTCGTACCGCTGATCGCCAGCTTCGTGATGGTGATGTGGGACCTGGTCATGGACCCGAACGCGGCGACCGCGGGCGGCGCCTGGATCTGGGAGAACGGCGGCGGCTACTTCGGCGTGCCGCTGTCCAACTTCGCCGGCTGGTTCCTGTGCGTCTACACGATCTTCCAGCTCTTCGCGCTCTACCTCGCCCGGCGCGGCCCGGCCGCGGTCCGTCCCGAGGCGGAGACCGTCGGTGACGCCTTCTGGTATCAGGCGATCGTGCCGTACGTCAGCGTCGCCCTGGTCCTGACCGCGCGTTTCTTCACCCGGGAGGACGGCGTCGTGACCGACCCCGCCGGGCAGTCCTGGCAGCTCGCCGACCTGGGCGAGACGACCGTGCTGGTCTCCGTCTTCACCATGTACTTCGTGGCCCTGCTCAGCACGCTGCTGGTGGGCCGGTCGCGGCCCTCGGTCTGACCCACCGGCGCCGGTCCCCGTCGCCCCATCCGGGGACCGGCAGTCCGTGGCAGCCCGACGACGCCGGCGGCCAGAGTGGACGGACGCCCGAACCTTCGGCCAGTAGAGCGTCCACAGTCAGGAGTCACGCATGCCCGTCTCACCCCTCGGCCGCGAGATCGACCGCGTCGACGGCCGGTCGAAGGTCACCGGTGTGGCGCAGTACGCGGCGGACCACCCGGTCACCGATGTCGCGTACGCGTACGTCGTCACCAGCACGATCGCGAAAGGCCGGATCGCGCGGATGGACACGGCCGCGGCGGTGGCCGCCCCGGGCGTCCTCGCGGTCTTCAACCCGGACCGGAACCTGGGTTTCCGGCCGCCGCCGGCCGGCTCGCAGGCGCTGACCGTGGAGAACTACCTGCCGCTGCAGGACCGCGAGGTCCGATACTACGGGCAGGCCATCGCCGTGGTCGTCGCCGAGACGTTCGAGCAGGCGCGGGACGCCGCGGCGCTGATCGCCACCACCTACGAGACCGCGAGCCCGAGGCTCTCGCTGGAGGCGCACAGCCCTGGCGTGACCCCGCCGCTGCCGCCCACCGTGGGCCCGGCGGCCGTCACGGTGCTCGCGCCGGGCGTCGACTCGATCGACGCGGCCCTGGCCGCCAGCGACCTGGTCGTCCAGGCGACGTTCCACCAGCCCGTCCAGCACCACGTCGCGATGGAGCCGCACGCCGCCGTCGCCCAGTGGAACGAGGCGAGGACCGAGGTGACCGTCTGGACCGGTTCGCAGTCACCGATGGTAGCCGCGCAGCTGCTCGCGGACCGGCTGAATCTGCCGCTGCAGGCCGTCCGCGTCATCTGCACCTACACCGGCGGCGGCTTCGGCAGCCGGGTGTGGACGTGGAACGACTCGATCCTCGCCGCCGGTGCCGCCTACCAGCTGGGCCGCCCGGTGAAACTGGTGATGACCCGCGAGCAGGTGTTCACCATGGTCGGCCACCGAGGCCAGATCAACCACACGGTACGTCTGGGCGCCTCCCGCGCCGGGGTGCTCCAGGCGGTCAGCCACGACAGCGACGCCGAGGTGCCGGCCGTCGGCGGATGGCCGATGCTGCCCGCGACCGACACCACCGACTCGCTGTACAAGACCCCGAACCTGCACATCCGGCAGCGGTTCGTCACGCTCGACATGCCGCCGACCTGGGCGATGCGCGGACCCAACGAGGCACCGGGCGCGTTCGCGCTGGAGACGCTGATGGACGAGATCGCGGTCCGGGCCGGGATCGACCCGGTCGAGGTGCGGCTGCGAAACTACGCCGACGTCAGCCCCAGAACCGGCAAGGCCTTCTCCAGCAAGCACCTCAGGGACTGCTACCGCATCGGCGCACGGCGTTTCGGCTGGTCGGCACGCCGGGCCGAACCCCGGAGCCGGACCGACGGTCAGTGGCTGATCGGCATGGGCATGGCCACCGCCATTTACCCCGGTAACCGCATGCCGGTCAACGCCAGCGTGGAACTGCGCGACGACGACACCGCGATCGTGTCCACCGCGACCAGCGACATGGGCACCGGCGCGCTCACGGTGATCGCCATCGTCGGGGCCGACCAGCTCGGCATCCCGCTGCGGAAGGTGACGCCGCGGCTCGGTGACTCCAAGCTGCCGCCGGGTGCGACCGCCGCCGGGTCCGCGGCGACCTCCAGTACCGTGCCGTCCGTCGTGGCCGCGGCCGAGGGCGCGATCGCCGAGCTCCGGCGGCTCGCGGTGACCGAGCCGGCCTCACCGTGGCACGGCGCCGACCCCGCATACGTCACCTACGCCGACGGGCGCCTCAGCGGGGCCGGCCGGACGATGACCTTCGGGCGTCTGCTCGCCGCGCTCGGCCGCAAGAGCCTGCTCGTGGACCGGCAGACGGCGCTCGCGCCCGAGACGATCGCGCAGTACGAGTTCCACAGCTTCGGGGCCCACTTCTGCGAGGTGCGCGTCAACCGGTTCACCGGCGAACCCCGCGTCAGCCGCTTCACCACGGTGGTGGACGCCGGCCGGGTCGTCAACGCGCAGGCCGCCCGCGGCCAGATCGTCGGCGGCGTCATCTTCGGCATCGGGCAGGCCCTGCTGGAGAAGAACCCGCTGGAGACCGCGACCGGCCGGCTGGCCGCGTCGAACATGGCCGACTACATGGTGCCGGTCAACGCCGACGTCCCGGACATCGACGTGCACCTGCTCAGCGAGCCGGACCCGAACGTCGGCGCCCTCGGCACCCGCGGGCTGGGCGAGCTGGGCGCGGTCGGCTCGGCCGCCGCGATCGGCAACGCCATCTACAACGCCACCGGCATCCGCCGCTACGACCTGCCGATCACACTGGACAAGCTGCTGCCGTGAGGCCGCGCGGCGATGCCGGGACGTGGTCCCGGCATCGTGCCGGCCGCTCACCACTGCCGGCGGTACCGCGCCCGGCCGCCGGACGCACCGCGACGGTGCGCGCCGGACCAGGATCCTGGCCCGCTGTTCGCCATGGTTCTGCCGGCGACGTGCCGAGCCGGTGGTGACCGGAGCGCGTCCGCGTGCGCGAGAACGCCGATCCTGGGCTCAGCGCCCCCAGTACCGGAGGCTGTCGGCGGCCCCGGCCGTTGCCGGGTCGCGCAGCGCGGGCGCGTATCCGGCGGGCAGATGGGCCGGCGCGGTCCGGGCCGTGTCGGCCAGCCAGCCGCGGACGTCGTGCACCGCGTCCGCGGGCGGCAGCCCGCCGTCGACCAGCTTCAGGTGCAGCATGAACAGCGCCAGCGACTCGGCGGTGGCCGGCACCGGCCGGCTCCAGCCGACCACCCCGGCGAAACCGCCGTCGAGCAGCGCACCGGCCAGGCGGGCGCAGGCCGCGCCGGCGGAGGCGGGCAGGATCGCGACGCCGCCGGCCCGCCCGCCGTGCGCCCGGATCTCGGCGGTGCCGAGCGTGGCCGGGCCGGCCAGGCGCAGGCCGTCGTCGTCCGCGTCGCAGCCGAGGTGCAGCAGCGACGCGTCCAGATGCGCGGCCACCTCGGCGGGAGTGCCGGCACCGGCGCTGTGCTCGGCGGTCCGCCCGAAACCCACCGACCGGGGGTGGAACAGCCGGCGCAGGATCATCGTGTCGACGCTGGCGGCGTCGCGGTCGCCGCGCGGGTTCGCCACGAAGACCGGATGCGCGCTCACCGGCGGCGTGTCGCGGTCGAGCAGGGCCGGCACCCGGTCCGTGGACGCGAGATAGGAGACGACCACGCCGGGTGGCGGTGCCGTGTCCGTACCGTCGATGATCAGGGCACGCCGCCAGTCCGGTGGCCAGGACGCGAGCAGGCGCCCGTCCGCGGCGTGCAGGAACAGCCCGTCCGGCCCGGCCAGGCCGTCCACCCGCAGCCGCCGCAGGGCCGCGGCGATGTCGGCCGGGGCGGCACCGCCGAGCCGGGCCCGGGTACGGCCGGCCGCCCGCATGACCTCCCGGGCCCGGGCCGCCCACGGCAGGGTGTCCGGAACGGACTCCGGCGATACCGGGTCGCCGCCGCCGCAGGCGCGGCAGACGGCGCGCAGGACGGGTGCGGCCGCGTCCGTCGCACCGGCCGCGATGATCGCGTCCGCGCGGTCGGCGAACCGGCCGGCCAGCCCGCCGAGCGGCGGTTCGCCGTCGAGGAACGCGCCGAGACAGCCGAGGACCGTCACGGCCGCGGGATGGCCGGGCGGCAGCGCCTCCAGCGCCTCCAGCAGGTGCCGCCCGGCGACACGGTGGTCGCCGTCCGGGTCGTCCGGATCGGCGTCATCGTGCCGCGCGCGGGTGTGCAGTGCGGCGGCGAGCAGCAGCAGGTCGGCCGGGTCGGCCGGGTCGGCGGTGTACACGGCGGTCGCGGCCAGGCCGGCCAGGTCGTCGATGTCCGCGATGGAGGCCGGGGGCGGTTGCGGGCTCAGCAGCATCGCGGCGGCCGCGAAGACGTCGGTGGCACCGGTCAGGGCGAGGGCGAGCGGGTGGGCGTCCGGCGCCGGCGCGGCCGCCCGTTCGGGCTCCGCGGCCGGGGCGTCCACCTCCACCTCCACCTCCACCTCGACGAACGGGACGGGGCGGTCCAGCGGGTCCTGCCGGGCCAGGTCGTCGGCGTCCAGGAAGGAGGGCATCGTCCCGAACGCCGACGTGCCGGCCCGCATCCGATCCTGCATGTCCTGCAGCGCCGACATCATCCGCGTGATCCGTGCGAAGTCGAGCCCGGCCGGTCCACCGGGCCCGCCGCGCACGGCCTGCAGCGCCTCGGCGAGCTCCAGCATCGTCTCGGCGGCCGCGCGCATCTCGGCCTGCACCAGGTTCTCGGTGCGCACCGCGCGGAAGCAGGCGGCTGCCCGGCCGGCGTCGTCGCCGGTGGCGGAGCCGCGGACGGCCCGGGTGAGGTAGAGCTGCCCGAGCGTCATCCGCGACATCATCCGAAGGCCGGGCGGCAGCGTGCCGGCGCTGAGCGCCTCTTCCAGCAGGACGACGCCGGTGTCGCAGTCGGCCGGCGGGCCGGCGTGCGCCAGGCCGCGCATCGCCCGCGCCACGCCGAGCATGGCGACCGCGCTGCCCCGGTGCGCGTCGCCGGTCTCCAGGTGCTCGCACGCCTCCGACACCACCTCGATCGCCTGATTCAGGTACGGCAGCGCGCCGGGCTGCCCGGGTCCGCTCCGCCAGTAGTCGTTCATCAGCTGCTGGCCGAGCTGCAGCAGCGGCCGTACCCGCTCCGCGCCGGTCAGCCCGGCGAGCTCCGCCCGCAGCGAGGCGGTGGTGGTGTCCTGCATGGTGTATCCCTCCGGTTCACTGTCCGCCGTGGACGAAGCCGGCCCAGGCGGCCACCTGGGCCGGGTCGCTCTGCCGTAGCTGGTCGCGCAGCGCGCCGGGCATGGTGGCGGGCACCTCGCGGCCGGGATCGAGCATCCAGGCCTGCGCGCGCCGCAACGCCTCCCAGACCGGCAGCCGCCCGGTCATCCGGTAGTGGTGGAACATGAACATCAGCACCGACGTGTCCCGGTCCGGGATGCTCCACAGCGTGGACAGCACCGACCGGGCGCCGCCGGCCAGGAACGCGGTGCCGAGGCTGTACGCGTCGTCGTAGCCGTTGATGGCCAGGCCGGTCCGGCACGCCGCCAGCACGACCAGGCCGACGTCGCGCCGCGGTGCCGAGCCCATCAGGTCGACCAGCTCCGTGGCGTCCAGCTCGGATTCGCCGGTGCCCGGGTCCGCCGCCAGCTGCAGGAACGACCGGGCGGTCGCGATGTCGGTGAAGCCGTGGCAGGCCAGGTGCAGGGTGGTGCCCGCGCCAGGGCGGTCGCCGGTGAGCCATGCGCGTACCTCGGCCGCGGTCCCGGCACCGGAGGCGGCGGTCGCGGACCCGATCCGGCCGACGTACCGGCCACCGCGGTAGAACGCGCGGTGCACGGCCAGCGCCTCGGCGCCGGCGGCGGCCAGATCCGGGATGTGCGGCGGGGTCCGCGGGTCACCGACGATCAGGCCGGTGGGGGACGGCGGTACCGGCGGCCGCGCGGCGGCGTCGATCAGCATCCGGGCGGACGCGGTCTGCGAGAACGCGGCGGCCAGCACGGCGTACTCGCCGCCACGTGGCCGGGCGGCGTGCCAGGGCACGCGGCTCAGGTCGCCCATCGGGACGAGATAGACGTGCGGCAGCCGCCCGGCCGGCCGGCGGACGCCGGAGCTGAGCAGTGGCCCGATCGCGGCCCGCCACGCCCAGTCGCAGAGCGTGTCCAGCCGCGCGCCGAAGCCGGACTCACCGTCTTCGTCCTCCGGCTCGAGGTCCCGTGGCCGTGAGCCGGCGGCCGGTGCGGGACCGTCGCCCGCGACCAGGTTCCGGGAGCGCAGCGCGGTCAGGAACAGCTCGATGTCGTCGGCGTCGATCCGCAGGTCGGGCAGCGCCATGTAGCCGGGCCTGCCGTCGGCGGGCACCACCACCGCCCATCCGGGGTTCGGCGGCCGTGACGGGATCAGGTAGACCAGCGCGTCACCGTCGAGCCGGCGCAGCGCCCGCTGGATGTCGGCGAAGCCGGGCGGGTCGAGCAGGCCGGTGCCGTCGGTGAGCGCGGTGAGCACGTCGTGGCGCAGTTCGATCGGCGCCGTGCCCGGGTCCGCGGCCCGCCAGCGCGCGGCCAGGTCCGCGCGGCCCGCTCGTTCCAGCAGTTCCGGCAGTTGCCGCAGCCGGGTCGCGGCGAACAGGCTCAGCGCCCGGCCGCCGTCCAGCGCCCGGACCGCCGTCGCGGGGTCGGCGTCGACCAGGCACATGTGTGCCGCGTGGAGCGCGGCGTCGACCGCGTCCAGCGCGGCCAGCCGGGCGACCCGGCGATCCGTCTGCAGCAGCAGGTTGTAGGCGTGCCGCCGCAGCCCGTCCAGCGCACTGTCCCGCGCCCGCCGCACGTCACCGGCCCGGTCCGCGCCGTCCTCCGGCACCGACCGGTCCGCCTGGAGCCGGGTGTGGGCCAGCATCTCGTTGATCTGCGACCACTGTGGGTGGTGCGGGCCGCCGGCCAGCTCCCGCGCCTCGACCAGCAGCGGATGCGCCTCGCGCAGGTCGGCCACCGCACCGGTGATCTCCTTGCGGCGAAACAGCGCGGTGGCCAGCCCCACCAGGTGCAGGACCCGGCGGCTGTCGCCGGGCGGGGTCAGTGCGACGGCGTGCCGGAAGCAGTCCACGCCGCGCGCGACACGGTCCCGGCCGGACTCGCGCCCGACACCCATCAGCGTGCCGCCCGCCGCCGCGTAGGCCAGCGCCCGCTCGCCGTCGCCGGCGCCGGGCCGTTCCGCCTGCGCCAGCATCGCCGCTATCTGATCCTCGCCCGGGGGTTCGTAGGCGCCGCCCGCGTCCCGCACCGCCAGCATCGGGCCGAGCAGCGTGTTCATCTCCGCCATGGCGGCGTGCATCGGGTGACCGGCCGGCAGCCGCGCGACGTCCGCCCGCACCCGGTCCAGCAGCGGTCCGACGTCCTCCCCCCGGTCGGCGGCGGTGGCGACGTCGGTCAGCCGAGCGAGCAGGCCGGTCATCGGATCGCCGGGCATCGTGCCGGCCGCCTGCGCCGCCATCCGGTGCACGCCGGAGCTGTCGCCGTTCTGCAGGGCGTAGACGTGCCGGATCGCCGTGCGCGCCAGCTCCACCGCCTGCTCCACCCGTGGATCGCCGCCACCCTCGGCCGCGAGCGCGTCCAGCCCGGTGAGAGCGGCGCGAAGGTCGGTGACCCGCTGCTCGGCCACGGCCCAGAGCAGGGAGAAGGCGCGGGCGCAGAGCCGGGCCGGGGGCCAGTCCGGGCCGGCCGGCGGATGCCGGTCGGCGAGTGCGAGCAGCGCGTCCAGGTGCCGTAGCCGCTCGAAGCCGCCCGGCGGCAGCGTCCGGCAGAGCGCGTGCGCGGCGTCGGCCGCCAGTGCGCTGGTCCGCGGGCCGCCGGGCAGCCGGTGCAGATCGGCGGCGAGCGTGTCGATCTCGGCGTCGGACACGCCGTGCCGGATCCGGCCGACCACCGCGGCGCACCGCTGGTGGATCGCCTCGTCGTCGGGCGTCATCGGGCCTCCCTTGCTCGCTGTGTGCTGACGGTCGGTGGTGTCCCCAACCGGATGATCGGTGCGGCGTACGGCCCGAACGGCGATCGGGCCGCGGGTGATCGCCGGGGACGGGCGGGCGAACGGTGCGGGACAAAGCCTGCGCAGAGGGACCGATCCGGCTGCGAACGCTGAAGCATCAGGGCATTCGCGCCGGTGAGGAGAAGGACGATGCGCAAGTTTCTGCTCTGGATCGCCACCATGTGTGTCGGCGGCCCGACGATCGTGACGGCCCTGACGGTGTTCTCCGGGGACGGCTCCGCGCTGCTCGGAGCCGTACTGCTGTGGGTGTTCGCCCTGGTGTTGGGGGTGCTGGTGAGCGCGCCCGCGTTTCTCGATCCGCCGGACGGCGGCGGGGTCTGGTACTTTCGCGTACCGCTCGGTCTCTGGTTGTTCCTCATGATGCTGAAGGTGATTTCCTGGGTGGGATTCCAGGTGCTCAGCCTGGTGTGGATGCTGATCTTCCTGCTCTGGCAGAACCGCAACACCGGACGCCGCCCCAGCTTCAGCGGAGCCGGCTCCGGTGCCGCACCGGACCCGGTCCGGGCACCGGTGGCCACGGCGATGCCGCAGCGGCGGGCGAGCACGCCGCCGGCCTGGCACAGCGACCCGACCGGCCGGTACACGCACCGGTACTGGGACGGCACCCGCTGGACCCATCTGGTCGCCAACGGCGCGGTACAGGCCGTCGACCCGCTGTGACGGCGCCCCCGCCGGGAGGCTCCGGCTTCCCGGCGGCCCATCAGACGGCCAGCATGACCCAGAGCAGAAACCCGGAGAGAACCACCACGCCGGTACGGGTGAGCAGGCGTGCCACCCGGACCGCGCGCGGCAGGCGCGCGGTGACCACCCGGACCACAGGGCCGTCGAACGCGGCCAGGATCTCGACCGCGCTGACCATCCGGTGCGCCAGGGCGTTCGGCGCGGCCCGGCGGAACCGGCCGGCCCGGACCCGGACGATCTCGCCGCCGGCCGGTACCCCGGCCGGGAACGTCCCCTTGACGGCGTAGGAGTCGGTCCGGCCGTCCGGTGTGCGCACGCGGAACGTGTGCAGCGGGACGCCGGCGGCGGACGCCCGCAGTAGTGCGGCACCGGCCGCCGCGGCCGTCACGGCCGGCAGGACCACGCCCGCGGCCAGCACGCCCTGCGGCAGCCCGCCGGCGAGCGCCCGGCCGGCCACGGCCGCGACCGTCACCACCGCGGTCAGCACGAGCACCGGATACTCCGGGACCGGCACCCCGCGTGCGGCACGCCGGCCGGTGACCGGCACCGGCGTGCCCACCAGGACACCGGCGTGCGAGCCACGCTCCGGGGCGCCGGGAGGCCCGGACGGGCCGTCCGCGTCCGGGCCGGGCACCGGCGCGGTCGGCGGTGGGCGCCGGCCCGGCGGCGGGCCGGCCGGCGTGTGAGCGGCGCCGAAGGAGACGGGCGGTGCGGTGACAGGCGCGTGCGGGCCGGCCGAACGGCGCCGGACCGGATCCCGGTACGGCGGTGCGGCCGGTACCGCCGGCCGCCGGGCCACGGGCAGTGGCGGGAAGAGCGGCCGGTCGCCGGCCGCCGGCCCGAACAGCGGTTCGTCGCCGGCGGGCGGCTCGTCCGGTGTGGACTCCTCGCGGGGGCGGGCCCACGGGGGCCGGGTGTCCTCGGCCATCACGGCTCCAGGGTGCGCGCGGCGCAGCGGTTCTCCAGCTGCACGCCGGTCAGGTCCGGGAAGCGGTGGCTGCACCAGGTCAGCACCGCGTCGCGGTCCGCGAAGTCACCGACCGCGACCGTGACCCAGAGCGGTTCGCCCTCGTAGAGTTGCCGGATGCCGTATTCGGTGCTCTTGAGCAGAAGCACGGTGGCGCCCGGGTTCGGCCCGGCGCGCAGCGTCTCGTGCTCGGCCAGGATGTCGGTGGCACGGAACGTGTGTGATCCGTCCGCGGCGTACTGGTGGGGGTCCTCGATGCCGGGGATCTTCGACGCGAGCTGTGCGACGTGCTGCCCGGTGAAGACGATGGCGCCGCGGTCCCTCGCATGCTGCCGGGCGAGCGCGTTCAGCGCGAGCGTGTCCTCGGTCGCCTCGTCGAGGGCCGGTGTGGCCGGCCGGGGGTACGAGGCATCCGGCCGCGTCCCGGCCGGATCACCGGGCCAGGCCGGAAGCGTGCCGGCGGCCGGGCCGGTGGGGAGCGGCTCGGCGGCCGCCGGGCCGGTGCGCGACTGTTCTGCCGCGGCCGGGCCGGCGGGCGGTCCCGCGGCCGGCTCGTCCTCGGCTCCGGCGGCCAGCGTGAGCCCGCCGACCGCGGCGACGACCACCAGGCCGACGCCGGCCGCTGTCGCCAGCCTCCGGTTCCGTCCGGCGGCGCCCGATCCGCCGGATCCCGGCCGCACGGGCGGAGGAACCGGCCAGCCGGTCCCGGAACCGGCCACCGGTACCGCGTCCGTGGCGCCGGGCGGTGACGGCGGCCCGGCAGCGGGCGGTGGCGTGCCGGGTGGTGACGGTGGCCCGGCAGCCGACGGTGGCTCCGCGGGTGGGGCCGGTGCGGCGGCGGCCGGCGGCGGTGCCGTGGCCCGGGGAGCGGTCGGCGGTTGCCACACCGGCGCCGGTGGTGCGTCGTCGGAGGTCCCGCCGGAGAGCAGGGACCGTGGGTTCCACAGTGGCTCGGCGTCGCTCATCGCCCGTACCTCACTCCCCGAAGACCACGACGCGGCGTCCCTGGCCCGGTGCCGTGCCGCCGGTGTGGCCGGCGCCGAAGGCGCGGCCGGCGGGCACCGCCCGCTCCCGCCCCCAGCTGCGGATGTCCTCGATCTGCTCCGGGTTGGTCCGGCTCAGCGGGAACGTGTTGGTGAACGTGTCCAGGACGAAGTCGGTCCGCAGTGCCTCGGCGCCGCCGTTGAGGTGCACCTCCTCGCCGACCTCGTGCAGCGCCGACTCCAGGTCCGAGCCGGCGAAGCCGTCGGACAGCCCGACCAGCTTGTCGACCAGTTCCGGTGTGGGCTCGGTCCCGACGTAGCGCCGGTGGTACATGCCGATGATCTCCGCGCGGTCCTGTTCGTCCGGCAGGTCGACGAAGAACAGCTCGTCGAAGCGGCCCTTGCGCAGCAGCTCCGGCGGCAGCGAGCGGACGTCGTTGCTGGTCGCGACCACGAACACGCGCTGCCGGGACTCCTGCAGCCAGAACAGGAACTGCCCGACCATCCGCCGGCCGACACCGGTGCTGTCGTTCTGCCCGGCGAGCCCTTTCTCGATCTCGTCGATCCACAGCACGCACGGCGCGAGCCGGTCCGCGGTGTCGAGCGCCTCGCGCAGCCGGGTCTCGGACTGCCCGACGAACTGGCCGAGGATCGCGGCCAGGTCGAGCCGGTAGAGCGGCAGCCGCCACTCGGCGGCGATCGCCTTGGCGGACAGGGACTTGCCGCAGCCGGGTACCCCGACCAGCATCACGCCGCGCGGCGGGCGCAGTGCGGTGCCGCGCAGGTCGGAGGAGATCAGCCGCTGCTTGCGGCGCAGCCACGAGCGGAGGCTGGACAGGCCGCCGACCTGCGGGCCGTCCGGGTTGACGCGCACGCGTTCCAGGCCGGCTAGCGCGCCGAAGTGCTTGTCCTTGAACTCGGCGAGGTGCGCGACGTCGTCCTTCTCGACCGAGCCCTTGGCGACCATGGTGGCGAGCACGTTGATCGCGGTGCCCTCGGGTACGCCGACCATGAACTCTGCGGCGCGGCGCGCGTCGGACTCGGTCCAGGCGATCGGCACGACGCCGTGGTGGTCGCGCAGGAACTCGATGATCACCTCGTACATCTCGTCCGTGTCCGGCAGGTCGAGTGTGACGCCCATGCCGAGCCGGCCGAGCCCCGTCCACAGCGGGGTGTCGGTGACGATGACGATGCTGCCGGAGTTGGAGTCGGCGAGCCGGGCCAGTTCGGCGAAGTGCCGGGCGGCGGTGTTGTCGTCGCTGAGGTTCTCCGGGTCGACGAAGACGACGGTGGCCTGCGCCCGGTTCGCGAACTGCTGCGCGGCGAAGTCCATCGCCCCGGTCAGCGAGCGGTCCTCCTGCGCGGGGGCGTTGGTGCGCAGGTCGCGCAGCCCGGTCGCGCGCGTGTAGATCCAGAACGGCAGGTTCGCCCGGCGCGGGCTGGACGCGGCCTGCCGGACCAGGCGCAGCGCGCGGACCTGCTCCTGGCTGTGCACCGCGATGACCGGCACCCGGGCGGAGAGGTAGCTGTCGAGGTCCTTGACTGACTCGGCGTAGTTCGACATGGGGGTGTCCTCCGGGGCTACGAGACGATGCGGCGGCGGGCGCCGTGGGCGGCCGCCCACGGGTCGCCGGCCACCGGCGGCCCGTGGGTGGCGGTGGTCAGCTGGTTGTCCCGGATCGCGCGCAGCCGGGCCTCCACGATCGGGCGCGGCACACCGTCCCGGCGCAGGCGTTCGACCTGTTCCTCCAGCTGCCGCTGGGTGTCGCGGATCTTGCCGTCGACCGCGGCGAGGAACTTCGCGGACAGCTCCGGCGGCAGCGCGGGCGTGGCGGCGAGCCCCCGGATCCCGGCCAGCGGCGCCCGGGCCCGTTGCAGCGCCCGCCCGTACCCGAAGTCGTCGACGGCGGTGGACATGTCGTTGGTGAGCACGTCGGACCAGGCCTGCAGGCGGCGGGAGAGCGCGTCGCCGATCCGGGTGGCGAGCCGCTCCCAGCTGTCGCCGGTCAGGTCGTCCGGGGTCAGCGGGGGCAGGGCGGCCGGGTCGAGCGGCTCGCCGGCCGCCCACCGGTCGAGGAACTGCGCCCAGGTCGCGTAGTGGCCGCCGGTGACGTGCACGATCAGGCCTCCCGGCGGTGTCGCTGGACGAGGATCTCGCCGGGCGGCAGCGGTTCCCAGCCGGGCAGCGTGCGGACCATCCGCCGTACCCGCTGGGTGGCGTGGGGTTGTGGGGTTGCGGCCTGCTTCGCCCAGGGCACGTCCGGGTTGGCGGGGGTGGTCATCGGGTGGCTCCGTTCTCGGCGACGCGGCGTTCGTAGGGCGATGCGGGGCTGCCGATCGTGGCCAGGTCGGCGATCATCGCGCGGACCTCGGGTTCGCGTCCGTCGGCGGCACGGAATGCGGTGTTCCAGTCGACGAGCTCGGCGCCGGCCGCCCGCAGCTGCCGGATCGAGTCGTACTTGCCGCGTTCGAGCACCTCGCGCGCCTCCTGCTGGCGTTTCGCGCCGGCCCGCTGCCGGGACCACAGGAACAGCGCGCCGCCACCGCCGATCATGGCGCCGGCGAGTACGCCGAGTAACGGGCTGCCCTGCCCGAGGCAGAACATGACGACCAGCGCGGCGGCCACGATCCCGATCAGCGGGCCGACGCCCTGCCGGCGCCAGTCCCAGCCGAGGCTGGCGATGAACGGTGCCGCCGCGCGGTCCCAGTGCGCGGCGAGGTCGCGCTCGAGGTCGGGGACCGGCCGGGTGAACGAGCCGGTCCAGCGGGGGAGCTGGAAGACGACGCCGGCCGCGTTGTGGTTGCCCTGGAAGACCGCGTGCACGTCGGTCGGCAGCGCCGCCCGGTAGTCGCGGCTGAACATGCCGTGCGCGCGGGCGAACCACTCGTGGCAGGACGAGACCGCCATCCGCTGGGTGGATCGCGACACCCCGATCGCGGCCGGGTTGAGCGCCGACTCGCTCTGGATCGTCAGGTAGTCCAGCGTGCGCTCCAGCGCGGTCAGGTCGGTGGCGAGGTCGCGTTGCGCGGCGTTGATGTCGCCGTTGTGCCGGATGATCGCGCGGGCCTGGGCGTGCTCGCGGCGCAGCGGCAGTTCCTCCTCGTCGTACTCGCGCACCAGCCGGTCGAGGATGTCGTCGACCTGGTCCTCCAGCTGCGCGGCCGGGGTGGGGGTCTCGGCGGCGAGCGCGCGGTAGGTGTCGATCAGCGCGCCGTTGGCGGCCGCGCAGGACAACGCCCGGTCCATCTGCGGCCACTGCGGCGACACCCCGGCCAGGAACGGGAACCGCTGCCCGGACGAGCCGGCGATGTACCGGTCCAGCTCCGCGCGCCACCGGGTGACCTGGGCGTCCTGCCGGGCGTCGTCGTCGAGCAGCCGGGCCCGCCAGGCGTCCAGCCGCTCCCTCACCAGGTCCACGCCGGCCGGCCCGAACGCGCCCTGCGAGACGCACTCCAGGATCATCGCGAAGTCCCGGCCGAGCGCCGTCGGGTCCTGCGCGGCCAGGTAGTGGCGCAGCCAGCGCACCGACGCCTCGCGCCGGCCCTGCCGACGAAGAACGAGGGCCATGAACAGGGAGGTACGCCCGGGGGAGCGGCGGAAGCCCTCCTGGACCGCCCGCTCGCACAGCTCCGGCTCGTCGGCCGCCCAGGCGCCCAGTGCGACCAGCACCGGCGCCAGCCAGTACCGCGGGTTCTGCACCATGAGCTGTTCGCTGACCGCGCGGACCGTCTCCTCGGAGACCAGGCCCACGTCGAAGCCCTGCAGCATGCCGGTCGCGGTCCGCCGGACCACGTTGTGGTGACCGAACTGGTGCTCGATCTGCGCCTCCACCACACCGACGCGGGTCTCGGCGCGCTGTACGTTCGCGGTGCGCTGGGCGTCCAGCACGAACCGCTGGAAGTCCGCGGCGAGCCGGCGCAGCTCGGTCTGGGTCTCGTCGGCGCGCTGCCCGACCTGGCCGACCTGTGCGCTGACCGCGATCAGGCCCTGGTCGACCTGCTCGACCTTGGCCCCGACGTGGTCGATCCGGCGCAGAATGGCCGCCTCGCTGAAGTTGCTGCTCATCGTGCTCCTTTAGGCGACGACTGAACCGTCCTGGAGGACGGGCTTGAGCTCCCCGCTCGCGTAGACCTCGATGAAGTCGTAGGCGCCGCTGCGGGCCAGCGGCCGGGCGCCGACGAACGGTTCCGGCACGAAGTCGGCCGGGGCGTAGTGATCGGTGATCGACTGCCACAGGTCCAGCCGGTGGTCCACATAGGGCGGGCCGAGGTGGCACTGCGCGAAGAAGCCCAGCGGTACGTCGCCGAACTCCTTCTCGTACTCGTCGCGGACCCACCGGGCGATCTCGGCGCGAGCCGTCGCGTCCAGCCCGGCGTCGAGCCGGTGCACCGCCTCGAAGATCCCGGCGTGCCGGCGGGCCCGGCCCGCGCGGGTGGACCGCACCAGGCCCTGCTGCTGCCGCTGCGGCGCGGCCTGGCCGAACCCGGTCTGCACCCGCCGCCGTTGTGTGAAATCCATTCGCTTCCCCTTTCGGCGTTCCATTCGGAATGGAATGGAACGGGTCGCCCGGCGAGCGGAGCCTAACAATGCGAATCTGCCGACTGCCAGCGCGCGAAAGGCGATCGAACCGCGCGCACGGTCCGCTGTGGCTGGATGACATCGGGCGGTCGACGCATCGGTGAACTGGGCCGATGTTCGACGAATCGGGTCGTCCGAACGGCCCATTCGTTCCGGTCCGGACCGCTCCGCCCGGTCCGGAACGACTGGCCTGTTCGGACGATCGCGGCGGTACCGGCGCACGGTTATCAATTCGGTTCGGGATGGTAAGAATGCGGGATCCGGCAATGGTGAAAAAGGGATGGTGGCGGCCGTGATCGGTCAGGAAGAATCGCTACGCGAGGACGAGACGCTCGCCGACGCCGAGCTCACGGCACCGGACGGCCGGGGCGACGGCGGACCACGGCCGGTGGTCCGGTGCGGGCGCCCGCTGCTGTACCCGGTGCCGGCCGGTGAACTGCCGGTCCCGCTGCGCCGCCGGGCGCGCAGCACCGGTGCGGCGTACCTCGGTGCGCTGTTCGCCTTCGACCTGGGCGACCTCCCCGCCGGGCATCGGTACGCGGCCGCCCGCCTCACCGTCGACCTCGGCGACTCGCCGGTGATCGCGGTCGCGGTGCACGCCGACGGCGGCCAGTTCGGACTCGGCGACGACGACACCGCCCCGCTCGCCGGGCGCACCCGTGCGGCCACCGCGGACCGGCCCGGGCTGCTGCCCCGCCTCGGCACCCGCACCGGCCGGCCACGCGCGCACACCTCCGGCGTGCACAGCGCCCGATTCGGCTGGGGCTACACCGACCGGCGTACCGCGCCGATACTGCCGCGCGGGTACGGCTGCCACGCGCTGCTGGAGATCCCGCCGGACGTGACGTCCCTGCACGGCACGCTGTCCGTGCAGGCCGACGTCAAAGGGCTGGTGCTGCGCCGGATGTCCACCCGCGAGGCGGTGCCGTTCACCGCGCCGGTGCCGCGCACGCCGCCGGGCCCGCACCACGCCTCTGTCCGGCTGTGCATGGCCGCGGACGTCGCCGGATACAGCACCCGCCGCACCGGCGAGACCGCACGCATCCAGCACGACCTGGTCCGGCTGCTGGCCGCCGCGCGCACCACCGCCGGGATAGGCGAGGATCAGGTCGCGCCGCAGCCGCAGGGTGACGGCCAGTTCACCGTGCTGCCGTCCGGCATCGACGAGGCCGACGTGATCCCGCGGCTGGTCCGCGGCGTGGCCGCCGAGCTCGCCGCGCGCAACGCCGCCGCGCCGGCCGTGGAGCGGATCCGGCTGCGCATGGCGCTGCACCGGGGCCTGGTCCGCGAGGCGGACAACGGCTGGGTCGGCCGCGCGGCGATCGCGGTCCATCGCATCCTGGACGCGCCCCCACTGCGCGCGGCGCTCGCCGACCACCCGGACGCCGACTTCGCGCTCGGCGTACCCGATGCGCTGTTCCTGGACGCGGTCGCCGACGGTGCCGGGCCACCCGATCCGGCCGCGTTCCGGCGGATCACCGTGGACCTGCCCACGAAGGGCTTCCAGGAGCAGGCCTGGATCTACGTCCAGTGACCGTCCACGCGCTCATCGTCGGCATCGACGACTACCCGGACGCACCGCTGCGCGGTGCCCGCGCCGACGCGGAGGCCGCCGCCGCCTTTGTGCGCACCCGTACGACGGTGGAGCCCCGGCTGCTCACCGACCGGGCCGCGGGCCGGGACGCGGTCATCGCCGGCCTGCGCGACCTCGGCCGGGCCGGGCCGGGCGACACCGCGCTGTTCTGGTTCGCCGGGCACGGCTCGGTCGCACCCGTACCCCCGGAGCTGTGTTTTCTCGAACCGACCGGCCGGCTCCAGACGCTGGTCTGCGCGGACAGCCGGCGAGGCGGCGTGCCGGACCTGATCGACAAGGAGGTGTCGGTGCTGCTGGACGCGGCCGCCGCGAACGGCGCCCACGTCGTCGCCGTGCTGGACAGTTGCCATTCCGGCGGCGCCACCCGGCTGCTGCCGTCCGCCCGGGGCAGAGCGGTCCCGTCCGCCACCGTGCCACCGCGCGCCGGCACGCTCATCCCGGAGCTGCGCGACGGCTGGTCGGCGCTGCCCGGCACCGCCCGGCACGTCGCGCTCGCCGCCTGCCGCTCGGACGAACTGGCCCAGGAGCACGCGATGGAGGACGGCGGGCCGGTGCGCGGCGTCTTCAGCTGGGCGCTGCTGCGCGCGATCGCCGAACTGGGGCCGCACGCCACCTACCGTGAGCTGGCGGCCGCGGTCCGGTGCCGGGTCGAGGGCCGGGTCGGCCGGCAGACACCGCAGCTCGGCGGCGACGCGGACGCCGACCGGCAGTTCCTCGGCGGCACGAGCCGGCCACCCGCGGCCGGCATGGTGCTGCGGGGCCTGCACGGGCGCTGGGAGATCGACGGCGGTACCTGCCACGGGCTGCCGCCGGCCGGGCCGCTGACCGCCGCGGTCGCGGGCAGCCGTCCGGCCCGGACGGTGCGGGCGGTCCAGGTGCGCACCACGCACACGATCGTCGAGCCGGTCGGGTGGGCGCCGGACCCCGGCCGCCAGTACCCGGTGGTGCTCACCGGCCTGCCGCAGCCGCCGCTCACCGCCGCGGCCGAGGAACCGCTGATCGCCGCGCGGATCGCCGAGTCGGTGCACCTGCGCCCGCCCGGCGACGCCGCACCTGAGCTGCGGGTGCAGGTCACCGAGCCCGGCCGGGCCCGGATCCTCGGCGCGGACGGCGTGCCGCTCACCGCGGACGTGACCGGCGCGGATGCGGCCGCGCTCGCGCACGCCGCGGTGCGTACCGGCGAGCACATCGCCCGGTGGCGGCAGGTGCACGGCCTGGCGAACCCGTTCTCCGCGCTGGCCGGTGGCGTCCGGCTGGAGATCGTGGAGGCGCTGCCCGGGGAACGGATCGTGCCGCTGGACCGCCCGGCGCTGCCGCTCGGCGCGGACGGCGCGATCACGCTGGCGTACCGGTACGGCCCCGAGGGCTGGACACCGCCGGCGGTCTTCATCCGCGTCCGCAACACCACCGACCGGGACCTGCACTGCGCGCTGCTCGACCTGACCGGCCGGTACCGCATCCACGCCGGCCTGCTGCGTGGCGAACTGATCGGTGCCGGCCGGTGGGGCGCCGCCGTCAACGGCCGCCGGGTGCGGCTCAGCCTGCCCGCCGGTACCCCGCCGGAGCCCGGCCGTGAGGCCCGCGACTGGCTGAAGCTGATCGCGGCCGAGGAGGAGTTCGGCAGCCGTGCCTTCGAACTGCCCGCCCTCGGCGACCCGGTCCCGGCCGGCGACCGCGCCCCGCTCGGCCTGCGCGGCGTGCTGGACCGGCTCGGCCGGGCCGCCCTGCACCGCGACGCGGGAGAGGACGAGCCCGACGCCGCCTGCGACTGGACGACCACGATGGTCGAGCTGCGGACGGTGGTGCCGTGAACGCCGCGGAGGAGGCGCTCACCCGCTACGAGGAGGACGGCGACCTCGCCACGCTGACCGAGGCGATCGGGGAGCTGCGCGCGCTGGCCGTCGACGACGGCGAGGAGGAGCGACTGTGGTGGCGGCACCAGCTCGCCCGCGCCTACGCCGAGCGGGGCGGGCGCACCGGCTCCGCCGACGACTGGCAGGCGGCGATCGACGCGTTCAGCCTGGTGGTGTCCGGCCTGCTCCCCGGCCCGCTGCGGGCGGAGAATCTGCTCCTGCTGATCGACGCGCACTGGCAGCGGGCCCGGACCGTCTGCTTCGGGCCGGCCGGCCCGGGACCGCTGCGGCCGGAGGACGAAGCGCGCCGCGCCCTCGCCGAGATCGACCGGGCCCGGGCCGGCATCGACGACCCGGGCCTGCTGGCGCACGTCCGGCTGCCGCGCGGCCTGTTGCTGCTCGTGCTGTTCGACCTGGCCGGCGAGCGCGCCCACCTGGACCAGGGGATCGACGACCTCACCGCCGCGCTCGACACCCTCGCCCCGGACCTGCCGGATCTGGTGCTGGCCGGGGCGCTGCTGTGCGACTGCCTGCGTCGCCGGGCCTGGCTCGACGAGGACCCGGCGTCGTTCGACGCGGCGATCGCCGCCGGCCTGCGCGCGGACACGCTCGCCGTGGATCCGGACGATCCGGCACTGCCGATGCTGCACGAGTGGCTGGCCGAGGCGTTCCGGGACCGGTGGGAGACCGGCGCGGCACCGGCCGATCTGGACGCCGCGATCGCCCGGTACGAACGGCTCCTCGCCGTCGCACCGGAGACCCGCGTCGCGTGCGGGCGTCTGCTGCGCGAACGCGCCGAGATCCGCGGCACCGTCGAGGACGCCGGCCGGGCCGTGGCACTGCTGGACGGCTCGGATGCCTGGTACGACCTGGCCCGCGCCCACGTCGTGCGCTGGCAGCAGGGGCACGCGCCCGAGGACCTCGACCGGGCGGACGCCTACTTCGACCGGGCGCTGCACGAGGCGGCCGCGGCCTCCGACGACGACCAGCTGATGGAGATCCACACCAGGCGGCTGCTGATGACGAACAGCCGCATCGAGGCGGAGTCGGCCGCCGATCCCCACGTCGTGCCACCCGGCGCCCGCATCATCGGCGACCGGGCGGCCGAGGCCAGGGCCGTGTTCGACCGTAGCGGCGGCACCGGGGATCCGGACACCCGCGCCATGCTGGCCACCGTCGTCGCCCTGTCCGAGATGAGGTCGGGCGTGGCCACGCCCGAGTCCGTGGACATGGACCGGATCACGGCGCTGATGCGGGCCGGGCACACGATCTCCGATCCCACGCCCGAATGGCAGCGGCTGCTGGACTCCGCGGATGCGCTCACCGGCTTCGCCGCCGCCGCCCGGACCTCGGCCGACCCGGCCCCCGTCGTGGCCGCGGCGGTGCGGGCGATGACCGGACCGGGCACGACCGCCGACATCAGTGCCGATGCGCGGAAAGCCCTGGGCATGGCGCTGATGCTGCGCGCACTCAACGACGGCGACCGCCGGGCCTGGCGGGCCTCCACGGCGTCGCTGGTCGAGTCCGACGATCCCGACCTGAGGGTGATGAGCCGGGCCATGGACCTCATCGACCGCGCTCGCCGGGACGGCCTGGGTGCCGCCGACGACGTCCGCCGGTTCGCCCGCGAGGTACGCGACGCCGGGCCGAACCTCACCGTGCAGCAGACGGTCCTCCCGCTGATCGGTCTCTTCGAGGACATCCTCGACGGGGCCGACGGCACCAGATCGTTCCGGCTCGGCGACTCACCACTGCGGGAGGGCGACACGAGCGCCGCGGCCGACGCGCTCATGGCGGTCACCGGACCCCTGATCGCGGCCCGCACCAGGCACGATCCGCGCGTGCTGAGGGAGTGCCTGCGCCGGCTCGGCGAGATCCGCGCCCGGGTACCGGACGGGCACAGGCTGCGGCCCGTCATCGCCGGGCTCGGCATGACCGCGGCCCAAGGGCTGGCCCGCAACGGTGGCGACCCGGCCGACGCGGCCCTGGCCCTGCACTGGTCGTCGGAGGCGGTGGCGCAGAGCCCCGGTGTGTACACCGAGATGTATGCGCAGGTGCGGATGGGGCTCGCCGAGGCGATCCGGATGACCGGCGGCGACCGCGCCGAATCCCGCCGGCTCGGGCTGACCGCCGTCCACGGCCACGCCGCCCAGGTGCTGCTGCAGTCCGGGACCGACGACGCCGTCGCGGCCGCCGGGGAGGCCGCGGCCACCGCGATGCGCGTGGCCGCCTGGTGCCGCCAGGACGGCGCCACCGGCGACCTGGTCGCCGCGCTCGACGCGGGCCGGGGCCTGGTGCTGCAGGCGGCCACCGCCTCCCGCACCATCCCGGACCGGCTGGTCGCGGCCGGCCGCCCCGATCTCGCCGAACGCTGGCGCACCACCGACGGCTACGGCAGCGACGAGGTCACCGGCGCGCTGCTCGGCGCGGTCAGCGGCGGGCCGGAGGCCCCGGACGCGCTGCGCGCCGAGGTGTTCCGCGCGCTGGACGTCCGCGAGCCGCAGCCGGTCACGCCCGCGGAACTGCGGGCGGCCCTGACCGCCGCCGGCGCGGACGCGCTGGTCTACCTGACCCCGGCCACCGCCGAGCAGACCGGCGCGGCGGTCGTCGTGCCGGTCACCGGCGAGGTGGTCACGCTCGACCTGCCCGGCTTGGCCGCGCCGCCCGGCTCGCTGCTCGCCCGCTTCGCCGCCGCCGACGCGCGCTCCCGCGCGCGCGGCCGGCGCACCCGGCCGGGACCCGGGCGCGACGCCGAACCGGACGATGACGGCGGCCCGCCGCTTGAGGAGGTCTGCCGGTGGGCGTGGGCGGCCGCCGCCGGTCCGCTGCTGCGGCACACCGCCCGGTGGAGCCTGCGCCGGCCGGTCCGCCTGGTACTGATCCCGATGGGCATCCTCGCGCTCGTGCCGTGGCACGCCGCCCGCCACGGCGGCCGCTACCTCGTGCACGATGCCGTCGTCTCCTACGCGGTCTCCGCCCGCGCGTTCACCGCCACCGCGCACGCCCCGGTGCGGCCGGTCCGGTCCGCCCTGGTCGTCGGCGACCCGGCCGGGAACCTGCCGTTCGCCGGCCTGGAGGCCCGCGCGATCCGGGAGGCGTTCTACCCCGGCGGTGTCTACCTCGGCGGTACGGACGGCACCCCGGACCGGGTGCTCGACTGGGTGGCCGCGGCCGCACCCGGCCCGTCCCTGCTGCACCTGGCCTGTCACGGCCGCGCGGACCGGGCCCGCCCGGCGGAGGCACGGCTGGAACTCGCCGGAGGCGCGCTCACCGCACGCCGGCTGCTCGACGCGTCCCGGACCGCCGAACTGTCGATCGAGCGGGTGTTCCTGGCCGCGTGCGCGACCGGGATCACCGGCACCGCCCACGACGAGGCGTTCAGCCTGGCCAGCACGTTCCTGGCGGCCGGGACCCGGACCGTCTTCGGGTCGCTGTGGGAGGTGCCGGACGCGGAGACCTCGCTGCTGATGTACCTCATCCACCACCATCTCGAGGTGGCGGGCCGGGAGCCGGCCGACGCGCTGCACGCCGCCCAGCTCTGGATGCTCGATCCGCACCGGCTCCCACTGCCGGGCATGCCGCCCGCGCTGGCGTCCCGCTGCGCCGGCCCGCGCGCCGCCGACCCGGTCTCCTGGGCAGCGTTCACCCACCAGGGCCGCTGAGCCCGGTCGCGTCGTACGTTGCGGCATCCGCATCCGAACCCCGTCGCCCAGGTCGGCGCTCGGGCGGCCGTCCCCCAGCCGGGCGAAGCCGGCGCTGGCCATCCGTGGCGCCGAGATGAGCGC
Source organism: Catenuloplanes indicus (assembly GCF_030813715.1). Lineage (NCBI taxonomy): Bacteria > Bacillati > Actinomycetota > Actinomycetes > Micromonosporales > Micromonosporaceae > Catenuloplanes > Catenuloplanes indicus. The sequence continues at coordinate 1,693,438 of NZ_JAUSUZ010000001.1, read as the reverse complement.
GCTGAGCCGGGCGTCCCTGGCGTAGCGCCGCACGGCCGAGCGGCCGGGTGTCCGGGTGCTGCTCAACGCCGGCCGGAGCCCGGCGGCACCGGGCCCGGGGTGCTGCCGCGCAGCCCGGCCGACCACGACCGGGTCTTCCCCCGGTGCCGGGTCGCGGTGCACCACGACCCGGCCGGCCGTCGGCCTTGCTCAGTTCTCGAAGCGGCCCGGCAGGGACAGGTCGCCGGAGGCGACGTCGAAGACGTTCTCGACGCGCAGCAGCGGGTCGTGCAGGTCGGCGTTGACCTTGAGGGCCGCGGTGACGCCGTCGTAGGAGAACGTGTCGGGTGCGCCGAGGACCTGCATGGGTACGTCGATGCGGACGGTCTGCCCGGTCAGTTCGGTGGGGTAGGAGGGGCTGTCGATGTAGATCGGCACGCCGGGCCAGGTCGCCGGCAGCGCGGGTGTCTCACCGGGTGCGATGTCGCGGACCTTCAGCGCCCCGTCCGGGCGGGTGGTGTCCGGGACGAGGATGACCCAGTGGGCGTGCCAGAGGCCGCCGTCGTCGTCCTTCTTGCCGTTGTTGTTCTCGTCGGCCAGCGGTGTGTCGTCGAAGTCGGGGTGGCTGGTGGCGGCGAGGGCGAGGGTGCCGCTGTCCTTGGTGAAGCCGACGGTGGCGGCGTTGAGGGAGATCGGCCAGACGTAGCTGAGCACGGAGCTGCCGCCGAACGTACCGACCGGGTCGGGGGTCTTGTCGCCGGCGGTGCCGCGGACCTTCTCGGTGAACACCACGGCGTCGCCCTCCCGGCGGACCGAGGTCTCGACCAGGTCGAACGGGGCGAGTTCGGTGTTGCCGCTCGCGGAGGTGATGTGGGTGCCGTGATCGTGCGCGGTCGCGGCCACCTGTTCAGCGGCCGGTGCGTCGTCGCGTCGCGCGGCGTTCGTGCCGGCGGCCACCGCGCCGGCCGCGGCGGCCAGCACGGCGACGGCGACGGCGGGGATGACGATCCGGCGGGGGAGCGCGGAGCGGTTCATGGCGTGCCTCCTCATGTCTATTGGCACTGCCAACTATTCTCCTCGGGTAGCACCCGGGGCAAGGGTGTGCATGCCCACACGCCGCACGGGAATGTCAGGCCGGCAACGCGATCGCGCCGGCCGAACCATGCCTCGGTAACTCGCGGCTATGGATCAGTTGCAAGCCAGGCGGGCGGCGGCCCAGTCGGCGTGGTCCATGCCGTTGCCGTTGCCGGCGTCGGTGACGCGCAGGTCGAGCTGGTGCGCGCCGGTCAGGTCGACGTCCATCCGGACGGCGGTGCCGGCGCCGGTGACGGTGCCGCTGCGGGCGCGTAGCGTGCCGTCGGCCCAGACCTCGAACTCGACCGAGCCGGTGGCCTCGTCGTCGACGCCGACGTCGGCGCGGAACCGGGTGCACGTGCCGCCGAGATCGGCCAGCACGCTGGAGTAGGCGTGCACGCCGAGGCCCTTGGCGTACCGGACACCGCCGATGCTCATCGGGTTGCCGTCGGCCGCGCCCTGCTCGCCGTTGCTGCGGTCCTTCTCGACCGGGCCCCAGCCGTTCGCGGCCTGCTCCCACGGCCGGTCGCTGAGCCACTCCCAGCCGGCCGGCAGCGGTGCCTCCGTCGCGGTGACCGCGGTGACCGTGGTCCGGAAACCGGCCGCGTCGCGCGACGTCACGGTCGCGGTCAGCTCGTACCGGCCCAGGTCGGTGCCCGGCGGCGCGGTCACCGTGAACGCGGCCGTCTCCGGGCTGCCGGCCACGACCGTGCCGAGGTCGGCGTGCGCCGGCGTGACGGTCCAGCCGTCCGGCACGGCGAGATCCACACCGGCCGCGCGCAGGCCGTCCGCGCACCGCGCGGCCACGCTCACCTCCACCCGTTCCGGCGTGCCGGCCTCGATCGCGCCGTCGGTGGCCGCGGTGACGTCCGGCGCGCACGGTGCCGCGACGCCGGAGTCCGGTACGCCGCCGGCCCGCACCTCGGCCCGGGTCAGCGGGCGCAGCACCAGCTCGTGCGAGTACGGCCGGGACGGCGACAGCCGGAACGGGTCCAGCACCGAGTTCGGTGTCTCGCCCATGCCGGTCTCCCCGGCCAGCGCGTGCAGCGTCACCCAGCCGTCGTTGCGCACCAGCGGCAGCTGATGGTCGTACTCGGCACGGTCGAGATCGTCGAACGGTGTCACGCTCACGTCCCGGGCCCCGCCGACGAGCAGGCCGGCCCGGCCGTCGTGCAGACTCGCCCAGCGCGTGTCGGTGTGGTTGCCGTACGCCTGCGGCCGGGAGTAGCGCACGTACTCCCGCTCCACGCTGCTGCGGTAGACGCCGAGCCGGGCGCCGCTGCGCCGGTCGTTGTACGACTCGTGCGGCCCGCGCCCGTAGTAGGCGAAACTCTGCATCTCGTCCGGCAGCCGCAGCGAGATCCCGACCCGCGGCAGGTACGGCAGCATGTTGACGCCGCTGCCGGTCGCGGCCACGTCCTGGGTGAGCGTGACGGTGCCGGCCCGGTCGATCCGGTAGCGCATCGTCTGCGCGAACGAGATGCCGGTCCCGTCGGCCGTGCTGCGCACCTCGACCACCACCGCGTCCGCCTCGGTGCGGGTCTGCACGCCGGTGACCGTGGTCCGCAGCCGGTCCAGGCCGAGCGCGTGCCAGATCCGCCGGTCGTCGGTGCCCCAGTCGTACGTCTCGTTGCTGGTCGGCGGCCGCCACACGTCCAACGTGGGCGGCCCGGCCAGCAGCTCCCGCCCGTCCGCGCGCATCGAGACCAGCGCACCGGCGTCGAAGCGGTAGGCGAAGCCCGGCCCGGACACCGTGATCGCGTCACCGCGGGTGGCCACCGCGGGCGTGCCGCGCACCGGCGCGGGCAGGATCCCCGGCACCGCGCGGCCGCCGGCGGAGAACTGGTCGTAGCCGATGGTCCAGCCGCGCCGCGCCCAGGCGACGTCGCGGGTGGTGACCGCGGTCAGGTTCAGCATCCGCTCCCGGTCGTGCGGGTTCGCCGGCGCCGCGCCCAGGTCCAGCGCGACGGTCTCGCCCGGCCCGAGCCGCAGCGTCCGGCTGCCGGAGCGCAGCGTGCGGGCCTGCTCGGTGAGGCTCCAGTCCAGCCGCAGCTCGTACGCGCCGGCCTGCTGTTCGTTGTGGACGCTCACCCGCCCGCGCGCCGGATCGGTGGCGGTGAACCGGATCGGTGCCTGCGCCCAGGCCAGCTCCGCGGTCTCCGGTTGTAGGTAGCGGTCGGAGCCGACCAGCCCGTCCGTGCCGGACAGGCTGATGCCGAGACTCAGAAAATCACCCGTGCGCTGGTACGTGTCGAAGTCCAGCGCCAGCACGGCCTGCCCGGCCGGGTCGGCGGCCAGCTCCGCCGGGCTCAGCGCGCGCCCGTAGACCCGCGCGTCGTCAACCAGGCCGCGCCCGAGCCGTACGCTCCACAGGTCGTTGTCCTGCTGGGTCTCGGCGTTGCGGCCCACGTTCACCTCGAACAGGCCCGGGTCGACCGCGCCGGTGCGCGGCACGCTGCCGGCCTGCGCGCCGTCGATGTACAGCCGCAGCGCCGCACCGTCGTAGACGCCGGTGACCCGGTGCCACTGCCCGTACCAGTCGTCCGGCACGGCCGCGGCCACGGCGGTCCAGCCGCCGGCGTCGACGCCGAACTCCACCGTGCCGGCGTCGCGCATCTGCAGCGCGTAGCCCTGCCCCTTGGTCAGGATCGGGAAGCTGCCGGCCCACTCGCCCGGTTTCACCCACGCGTCCAGCGTGAGCGGGCCGGTCAGGTCCAGCCGCCGGTCCCGGAACACGTCCACGAAGTCGTCCAGGCCGGTCAGCGACACCGCCTGGCCGCGCCGGCCGGGTGCCGGCTCGGGCTTGCCGACCAGGAACGCCTGGATGCCCTGCGCCGACGGGGTGAGGATCAGCGGCTGGCGCAGGTTCTGGTCGGCCCAGTCCCAGATGAAGCCGCCCTGCAGCTGCGGGTTGCGCCGGGCCAGCGCCCAGAACTGGTCGAAGTTGCCCAGCCCGTTGCCCATCGCGTGCGCGTACTCGCCCATCACGACCGGTTTCGCGGACGCGTCGACCCGGTTCTCCAGCCGGGCCGGTGTCGGGTAGCGCGGGCCGTCGACGTCGGCGAACGGCGCGTCGCCGTCCGGGCTGTTCGACTGGTGGTACAGCAGCCGGGTCGGCTCGTTCGCGTCCGCCCACGCGGCCATCGCGTGGTGCGCGGCGCCGAGCCCGGCCTCGTTGCCGGTGTCCCAGAAGATGACGCTCGGGTGGTTCTTGTCCCGGGCCACCATCGCCTGGAACCGGTCGGCGAACGCGGCCTGCCACTCCGGCCGGTCCGCCAGGCAGTTCGACGGGCAGTTCTCGTGCGAGTGCGTCTCGATGTCGACCTCGTCGTCGACCCACAGCCCGTGCCGGTCGGCCAGCCGGTACAGGTACGGGTCGGACGGGTAGTGCGAGGTGCGCACCGCGTTCAGGTGCAGCCGCTTCATCAGGAACACGTCGTCGCGCTGGCGCTGCGGGGTGTTGTAGCGGCCGGTGTCCGGATCGGTCTCGGCCCGGTTCGTACCCTTGATCAGGATGCGTTTGCCGTTGACCAGGACCTGCCGGTCACGCACCTCGACCTCGCGGAAACCGGCCGGCTGCGCCGTGGTGTGCAGCGCGGTGCCGTCCGGGGCGAGCAACTCCAGCACCAGCGCGTACAGGTTCGGCTCTTCCGCGCTCCACTTCGCCGGGTCCGTCACCGGCAGGCTCAGTGCGGTGCCGGCCGGCACGGTCGCGGTCGCCACCGTCCGGTTCCGCGCGTCCCACAGCGTGCCGCGGACCGTGTGCCCGGCGGCCGGGCCGGCCACGTCGACGCGGGCGCGCAGCGTGGCGTGGCGGTAGTCCGCGTCCAGGTCGGTGACGATGTAGGCGTCTTGCAGCCGGGTCTGCGCGGTCCGGTACAGCCATACGTCGCGGAAGATGCCGCTGTAGCGCCACTGGTCGACGTCCTCCAGGTAGGAACCGGCGCTCCAGCGGTGCACCTGCACCGCGATCCGGTTCCGGCCCGGGCGCAGCCGGTCGGTGACGTCGAACTCGGCCGGCGTGTAGCCGCCCTGGTCGTAGCCGACGTAGCCGCCGTTGACCCAGACCAGGTACGCGCTGGTGACGCCCTCGAAGCGCAGGAACACCCGGTTGCCGTCCCAGTCGGCGGGCAGGTCGACCGTGCGCACGTACGCGCCGGTCGGGTTGACGTCGCGCGGCACGCGCGGCGGGTCGTCCGGGAACTCCTCCGGGATGTTGCGGAACATCGGATGATCGGTGAAGTCGGACTGCCAGGTGTGCGGCACGCTCGCCGTCGGCCACCCGGACGCGTCGAAGCCGTCCGTGCGGAACGCGGCCGGCACGTCCGCGGGCCGGTCGTGGATCTTCAGCCGCCACTCCCCGTTGAGCGAGAGCACGTGCGGGTTGCGGGCGCTGCGGTCGGTCAGGTCCGCGACCGCGGCGCGCGCGTCCGGGTACGGCCGCAGATCTGAGTGCGGCGGCTGCTGGCCCTCGCCGACCAGCGCGGGATCCTCCAGGTAGCGGTACAGCTCCTCGGGCGTGTGCGGCCCGCCGCCCGGGTCCACCGGCGTGGTCGCCGCGGTCGCGCCGGCCGGTGCCGGTTCCGGCCGGGCGCCCGGAGCGGCGGCGGCCACGGTGCCCGGGGTCAGCACGACGGCGAGCGCGAGCACGAGGGCGAGTGGACGCATCGGGGCACTCCTGTGTGAGCGGAGACCAAGCGATCGAACTCCTTGCATGTTTCTATGGCAGCGGGTTGCTCGTCAACGCTATACATTTGCGGCCATTGATGTAACCTTGTCCGTGAAAAACCTTTTATGGCTGCACGGGGCATATGCGGGGTGAGACCCGCGACCGTGCACGACGGTCACCGCACGCGGCCGGGTCGCCGGCCGTCTCCACCACGAACGGGGTCACCTCATGAAACGACACCTGATCGCGCTCGCCGCCACGGCCGCCATCGGCGCGGTCGCCCTGCCCGCAACGGCGTCGGCCGCCGCGCCCGCGGCTGCCGCACCGTCGTGCGAGTTCACCCGGACCGTCTGCCTGTGGGACGGCACCGACTACACCGGCGCGCGCTTCACCGTGCAGTCGCTCAACCCGAGCGTCGCCACCTGCGTCGACCTCGCCGGACACGGCTGGGGCAACGGGCGTGCCAAGTCCGGCACCAACACCGGCACTCGCACCGCGGTGCTGTACACCGGGACCAACTGCACCGGCAGCTCCTATCAGCTCATCCCGCAGGGCGGTTACAGCAGCATCTCGTTCGCCTCCAACAGCATCCTGGTCTACTGAGCGCGCACGGGGATCCGGGGCGCCACCCGGATCCCCGTGCCGCGCCGTCAATGCCCCGCGCTGTCGTAGCGGCGCAGACCCCGGCGGAACACCCACACGGTGACGCCACAGCAGTACGCGGCGACCAGGGGAGCGCCCAGCGCCCAGGGCGCGGCCGGCGCATACCCGGCGAGCCAGGCCGCCGGGAAGAAGCTGACGAACGCGAACGGCACCACGATCGTCAGGCCGATCCGGAACGCGAGGCTGTAGACGGTGAGCGGATAGCGGGCCATGTCGCCGACCGACTGCAGCGAGAACGCGAACAGCGAGTTGGCGCTGCCCAGCCAGAAGACGACGGCGTTGCTGGCGGCGCCGATCGCGACCCGGATGACCAGCGCGCTGACGAACAGCACCAGCGCGGCCGCGACCCGCCACGGCGACCAGTCCACGTCCAGGCCGGCCAGGGCCCAGACGATCAGGATGCTGGAGCCGGTGAGCTCGCCGAAGGACTGCAGGCCGACGCTGCTGCTGAGCACCTGCAGCACGACCGGGTACGGCCGGACCAGCCGGTAGTCGAGCTCGCCCTTGCGGATCAGCCCGGCCAGCCGCCACATGCCGTCGGCCACCAGCGGCACCGTGCCGGCGGCGAACGTGGTGAACGCGTAGACCAGCAGTGTCCCGTGGAATCCCCAGCCGTTGATCGAGGGCACCCGGGCGAAGACCGCGCTCAGGAATACCAGACCGGCGATCTGGTGCAGCAGCCCGGCGGCGACCAGCACCCAGAAGTCGGCCTCGTACTCCAGGATCGCCCGGATGTGCGCGCCGAGGCTGCGCAGGTAGATGCGGACCGTCCAGATCACGTCAGCCTCCGTGCACGGTCAGCCGGCGCAGCGCCCCACGCCAGGCGGCACGCGCCAGGAGCCACAGCGCCACACCCCACAGAACCTGCTGGAGTACGAGGACGACCGCGGCCGGTCCGGCGACGTCACCGGCGAAGATCCGTGCGGGGGTCGCGGCGACACCGACGAACGGCAGAACCTCGGCGACGTCACGCAGCAGCGACGGCATCAGCCCGAGCGGGACCAGCGCACCGGAGAAGAGCAGCACCAGCGTCTGCCGGGCCCACAGCACCCCGAAGTAGTTCTGCGTCCAGAAACAGGCCAGGCTGCCCAGGTAACTGAACAGGAACTTGACCGGGACCACCGCGAGCAGGCTGACCGCGAACAGCGCGAGCATGCCGCCGCCGGGCATCGCCATGGGGCCGGCCAGCATCCCGTAGCCGAGGCAGATCACGGCGGCGGTGCACAGCTCCAGCCCGGCCGCGCCGACCGTCTCGGCGAACCGGGCCGCCTGGTACGACAGCGGCTTGGTCAGGTCGAGCGCCACCATGCCGTCCCTGATCCGGTCCGCCATCTCGAAATCGGACACCACCGACACCAGCGAACCGGTCAGGAACACCACCATCAGGTACGCCTTCATCTGCGGCCAGGTGAGCCCGCCGACCTCGGCCCGGCCGGCGAGCAGTGCCTGCCACACCGCGTACATCGCGAGCAGCTGCACCACCGAGCCGAAGAAACCGAGGACGAAGTTCAGGCGGTACGTGAGGATGGCGCGCACCGCGGTCCGGGTGACGGCGGCGTAGGCGCTCATCACGTCTGCGCCGCGAGCGTCAGGTCGCCCGCGTACAGGCGACGGACCAGGTCCTCGATGGTCGGTTCGTCGATGTGCACCTCGAGCACCTCCGCATGCGCCGAGACCGCGGCGATGACCGCGCCGGCGGTGAGCGTCAGCCGGTCGAACGTCACCACGATCTCCCGGCCGGTGGCGCCGGGTGTCACCACCGCGCCCGGCAGGGTCCAGCCGGCCGGGTCCCGGTCGAGCGACAGCCGCATCCGGCGCTCCCGCACGTACTCGTCCTTCACCCGGGACAGCGCGCCGTCGTACACGATCCGCCCCGCCTCGATGATCACCAGACGGTCGCAGACGTCCTCGATGTCGCCCAGGTCGTGCGTGGTCAGCATGATCGTGGTGCCGTCCTGCCGCAGCGCGCGCAGGAACGCCCGGACCCGGTCCTTGACGGCCAGATCCAGACCGATCGTCGGCTCGTCGAGGTAGACGACGTCCGGCGCGTGCAGCAGCGCGGCGGCCAGGTCGGCACGCATCCGCTGGCCCAGGGACAGCTTGCGGGCCACGACCGGCAGCAGCTCGCCGAGCCCGAGTACCTCGTCGAATCGCTCCAGGCGCCGCCGGTAGTCGTCGTCGCCGACACGGTAGATGTCGCGCAGCAGTGCCAGCGAGTCGCGGACCGGCAGATCCCACCAGAGCTGGCTGCGCTGCCCGAACAGGACCCCGATCCGGCGGGCGTTCGCGATCCGGTGCCGGTGCGGGTCGGTGCCGCCGACCCGCACCTGCCCGGCGGTGGGCACCAGGATGCCGCTGAGCAGCTTCACCGTGGTCGACTTCCCGGCGCCGTTCGCCCCGATGTACGCGACCGACTCGCCCGCCTCGATCGAGAGGTCCACCTCGTCGACCGCGACCAGATCGGTGTACCGGCGGGTGACCAGGTGCCGCAGCGCCCCGCCCAGTCCAGGATCCTTCACCGGCCGGCGGAACACCTTACGCAGTCCGGCCGCCTCGATCAGCGCCATGCACCGCTCCTCATGGTCACGCCGGGATCGCGCAGCACCACACCGATCAGCCGCGCGTACCGGTCCAGCAGGTCGCCGACGACGGCGTCGTCGAAGAACGCCGGTTCGTAGTCGAGCAGCCCCCCGGCCCGATCCGCGCCGATCGTGATGCCGGGAGCGTGCCGCCGGATGTGGGTGAGCGTGCGCGGTACGGCCGGCGGCGCCGCCGGCGCGCGCTCCTCGGGCGTGCCCGTCCGCAGCTCGGGGAAGACCGAGAGGACATCCGACGCCGGGGTACGCCGGGTGGGCGGCTCGTCCTGGAACCAGGCGTGGAAGAGGTGGACGAACGGCCACGGGCGTTCCCGGTCGAAGCCCGGATGAACCAGCCGGGCCACGTGCTGGAACGGGGCCGCGGCCCGTAGTGCCTCGCGGAGTCCGGCGTCGACCGCCGCGACCAGCTCGGCGAACGACCCGCGCGGCCGGTCCCGTATCTCCAGATACCAGTTCGCGGTGAACTGCCCGACCAGGTGACGGCCGCCGGGCAGGTTCCGCCCGGCTGACGTGCCACCCATCACGAGCCGGTCCCAGCCGGCCGCCGACATCACGGTCGCCGCCCAGGCCGCCATCGCCACCACGTACGGCGTGGTCCGGCAGCCTCGGGCCAGCTCCTGCATCGCGGCGGCGGGGAACCGGAACGGGCGCTTGGTGCCGCCACGGGCCGGGGCGGACGGTGCCGATTCCCGGACCGGGAACGGCAGCTGATCGGCCAGCGGCAGCAGGGAGTCCGCCCACCGCGCGGTGCGCTCGGCGTTCGCCCGCCAGCGTGCCCGCTGCCCGGCGATCACCTGCCGGTAGGTGACCGGCGGCTGCTCCGGTGCGGGGCGGAGGCCGCGGCGGGCCAGCAGCGCCACGGCCAGGTCCGCCAGCAGCACCCGCATGGACGCACCGTCGCCGACCAGGTGGTAGACCGTCACCACCAGTATCGTGGCGTCGCCCGGCAGCAGCACCGCGTCCGCCGTCCAGAGTGGACCGGACAGCAGGTCGAAGTCACGATGTTTGGCTCGGCGCAGGATCGCCCGGTAGGCCGGCCCGCGCTCAGCCGGCGGCAGTTCACGCAGATCGTGCAGCGTCCAGCCGGGCTCGGTGGCGGGCTCCAGGCGCAGCACCGGGTCGTCGCCCAGGCCGGTGAAGAGCATGCGCAGTGACTCATGCCGGGCGGCCACGTCGCACAACGCCGCCCGTAGCGTGCCCGTGGCGGTACCGGGTGGCAGCACGGCCGTCTCCACCAGGTTCATCCGGGCCCGGCCGGGATCGGCCGGCGCGTAGAACCTGACGAATTCCCACAGCGTCTGCTGGCTCTCCAGCAGCGGAAATTGCTCACCGGACGACATGATCACCGATTTTATCGAGCATTCATCGCACCGGCGAATGGGTCATAGGCGGCGTTTATGGGTCGATCGGAAACGCGGATGCGGCGTCGGCGCGACACGCTCCGAACCGTGCTTGTATGGAGTTCGGCCGTTCCGGGCGAAGAGGAGTGTTGATGCCGCAGACGACACGGACGCTGAATCTCAAGGAATTCGCCGACATCAAGCACATCGTGTCCCTGAAGTCCGAGGCGCGGAAGGAGATGCAGGGCGACTCCGCGTACGCGGCGCCGCTGCCCCGGGAGGTATGCCTCCAGCTGACCTACGCCTGCAATTTGCGGTGCACGCATTGTTATCAATGGTCGGAACAGGGCTTCTTCCGCGATTACAGCATCGACAAGCAGCGGACCAGCCTCGATATCGGAATCGTCGAGGACATTCTGGAGATGACCGCGCCGCAACGGTCGAAACTGTTCCTCTGGGGCGGTGAGCCGCTGATGTACCGGCAGTTCGACAAGGTCGCCGAACTGTTGCAGCGCTATCCGCGCACCGTGGTGATGTGCACGAACGGTCTGCTGATGAAACGGCACGTCAAGGCGCTGACCGCGATCGAGGACATGAACATCCTGGTGAGCCTGGACGGGCTGAAGGACGACCACGACGCACTGCGTGGGTCCGGCTCGTTCGAGCGGACCACGAAGAACATCAAGGCGATGCTCGCGCTGCGCGAGACCGGTGAGTTCCGCGGTGAGCTGTCGCTGAACTGCATGGTGTCGCACGCGACCGTGCACCGGATGTACGAGTTCATGGAGTGGGCCGAGGACCTCGGCGTGAACACCGTCTACTTCCAGTTCCCTTGGTACATCACCCCTGAGGTGGCCCGGGCGATGGACCGGCTCTACGCCGAGTGCTTCGAGTGGCTCGGCCGCAAGCCGGACACCACGCGGGCGACCTGGCACTCGTACACGTACCGGCTGCCACCGGAGCTGGTACCGACGCTGCGCGACTCGATGACCCGGCTCGCGGAGCGCACCTGGAACATCCGCATCCGGTACCAGCCGCAGGTGGGCCTGGACGACGTCGAGGACTTCATCCTCGGCAGGCCGGAGCCGGTGCAGCACCGCAGCCGCTGCCTGGCCGTGTCCAACCGGATGGAGGTGCACGCCGACGGCAACGTCAGCTCGTGCAAGTTCTTCCCCGAGTTCACGGTCGGCAACCTGTACGAGACGCCCGCCGCCGAACTGTGGCAGAGCGAGAACTTCCGCCGGGTCCGGTCGATCCTGGCGGAGAACGGCATGATGCCGATCTGCTCGAAGTGCATTCTGCTCTATCTCAATGGGGTGTAGACGCGTGGACGACATCGAGGCGAAGGTCAAGAAGGTCCTGGTCCAGGTGCTCGACAACGGGCTCACCGTCGACGACGTCCACCGCGACAGCGACTTGGTCGACGAGTACGGGCTCGACTCCCTGCAGGCGATCTCGTTCCTGCTCGGCATCGAGGACGCGTTCGGCATCTCGCTCGACTACGGGCGTCTCGACCTGGACGACCTGACATCGGTCGGCCGGTTCTGCGATTACGTCGAGACGATGCTCGTCGGGACGCCGTGACGGTCACCGCCCACTGGGGCACGTTCGACGCGGAGGCGCACTGGCGCCCGGGCGACCTCGCGGAACTGCCCGCGGTCGGCAACCGGCAGGGACGCCTCCAGGTCGAGTCGATGGACGAGCTGCTGGTCTGCCTGTGCGCGCCCGGCGATCCGCTGCTGACCCGGCATCCGGTGCCGCAACGGCTGCGGGAGGCCTGGCACGACGCCGGGCTGCGGCCCAGCTGGCATCAGGTACGCGGGGACGGGGCCACGGCGGAGACGGCGATCCTCACCGATCCCGAGGCCCTGGCCGTGGTGGCCGGCAGCGCAGCCGTCGCGCCGTACGCGGTGCTGCCGGCCACCGCCGCGCTGGCCACCGCCACCGGGCACACCGGATCGCTGCCCCCGGTGGCGACGGTGGCCCGGGTGAACTCCAAGGCGTTCTCCGACGACCTGGTCCACCGGCTCGGCCTGCCCGGCGCCGGCCGAGTGGTCGCCTCGACGGCCGAGCTGCGCCGGGCCGTCGAGGAGATCGGCGGCCCGGCGATGGTCAAGGACCCGTACGGCGTCGGCGGCCGCGGCATCCTGGAGATCCGTTCCCCGGCGGTCCTGGAAACGGTCATCGGCTTCCTGCAACGGCAGGCCGGGCGCCGGACCGAGCTGGTCGTGCAGCCGAGATGGCCCAAACGCGCCGACCTTTCCGGCTACGTGCGGATCAGCCGGGCCGGACAGGTCACACCGATCGGCATCCAGGTCGCTCACCACCAGGGCCTGAGCCACACCGGATTCGGTCCGCTCCCGGCCGGCCTCCTCGACGCCGACCGGTACACCGAGACACTGCTGCTCGCCGCCGCCGAACTCGCCGCCACCGGCTACACCGGGCCGGCCGGCTTCGATTCCCTGCTGTGCGACGACGGCGGCCTGATCCCGATCCTGGAGATCAACGCGCGGGTGACCGTCGGCATGCTCTCCGCCGCGCTCGACGACCGGGCCCGCGAGCACGGCCTGCGTGCCTGCCTGTGGCGCACCCGGCTGGCGGTACCCGACGGCGCCGGCGTCGACGACCTGCTCGACGAGCTGCACCGCGACGGGCTCCTCTACCGGGGCGGCCCGGAACCCGGCGTGCTGCCGCTCACCGGCGCTGCGCTGCGACCGCCACGGGCCCGGCTGGAATGCGCCCTGTTCTGCCCGCCGGAGGAGACCGGCCGATGGCGGGACCGGCTCCGCACGGCGGCCGGGCGGATGGCGGCCGTCCTGCGATGAGCCACGCCTACCCCCGTCACCTCGATCCCGGCCTGCTGGTGCGGGTACTGGCCGACGCCGGGCTCATCGACGGTGCACCGGGCGTGCCGCACCCGGTCGGCGGCGGCACGTACAACAGCGTCTACCGGCTGGACCGGCGTGCCGGCGACCTGATCGTCAAGGTCTCTCCCGGGCCGGCCGCGCCGGTGCTCTCCTACGAGCACGGCCTGCTCGCCACCGAGGCCCTCTTCGACGAACTGGCGGTCGCAGCCGGTGTGCCGGTCCCACCGGTGCTGCACACCGAACAGCACAACGCGCTGCTCGACGGCGACGTACTCGTACTGGGCCGGTGCCCGGGCGTACCGTGGCGGCCAGCCACCCATACCGACGCGAACCGCCGAGCGGTACGGCACCGGCTGGGCCGCCTCACCGCCCGGCTGCACACCGTCACCGGCACCGGCTTCGGCTATCCCGGCGGCGCGCTCGGCCCGCTTCAACCCCGCTGGGACACCGCCTTCCGGCAGATGATCGACGCGGTGCTGGCCGACGCCGCCCGCTTCGGCGCGCGACTGCCCCGCCCCGCGGCCGAGATCCGTGACGTCGTCACCGCACACGCCGGCGCGCTCGCCGCGGTGACCACGCCGGTCCTCGTCCACTTCGACCTGTGGGACGGCAACATCCTCGTCGATCGAGGCACGGACGGCGCCCGCCTGACCGCACTGATCGACGCCGAGCGCGCGTTCTGGGGCGACCCGATCGCCGACTTCGTCTCCGTCGCGCTGGCCGGCGACGTCGAACAGGACACGGCGTTCCTGGACGGGTACGGCATCTCCGTACTCGACCCGCCGGCCCGGCTGCGCCTGGCGCTGTACCGGGTCTACCTGCACCTGATCATGCTGGTCGAAGCCGTGCCGCGGAACCTGCCCGCGGACCACCGCTGGTTCCTCCGGCAGCGCATCGTTCCGGCGCTGATCACCGACCTGACGACGCTGGCACGGGAGGCTCCGCCGTGATCGAGATCCTGACCTCGGGCGCCACCTACGGCGTGCACGTCCCGGGGCTGCTGCTGTCCCGCCGGTTGCGCGCCCTCGGCGTACCCGCGCGGGTGAACGTCCTCGAGGCGCTGCTGCCGGACGACAAACGCACCGTCGTGGCCGGCCTGAAACGCGCCTACCACCGCAGCTACCGCTTCGCGCAGGCGAGCCGGAAGCTCAGCGGCAACACCGGCACCGACGTGCCGGCCGATGCGGCGGAGGCCCTTTTCGCCGGCTGGAACGACCGGGGCGTGTCCCGGTTCGTGGTGTTCTCCGGGTACTGGCTCGACCTGGTCCGTCGCTACCAGGAACGCACCCGCGTCCCGGTTCCGGTGGACCTGTGCCGGGGCGACGCGCTGCCGATGCAGTCCTTCCTGACCGGTGGCGTGCCCGGGATCCGCGACGCCCGCGAGGTCAACCTGGCCGACCTGCCGGGCAACTGCCTGCCGTGGACGATCCCGGTCACCGACGAGCCACCGGTGCCATGGCCGGACCGCAGACCGGCGGTGCTGGTGCACGGCGGCGGCTGGGGGCTCGGCACCTACCGCGAGCGAGCCGGCGAGATCGTGGCCGCGGGCATCGGCGTGGACCTGGTCGTCTACGAGCCGGCGGAGGAGGTCACCGGCGCCCGCCGGTTCATGCTCGACCCGGACTGGCACCCGTGGCAGGACGACGGTTTCCCACCGTGGGCGCCGGTGCCGCACGACGGCTCACCGCCCCGGTTCACCCGCGCCGACGCGCACCCGCAGGCGTTCGGCCTGGCCCGGACGGCGACCGCGATCGTCAGCAAACCCGGCGCCGGTACGCTGCTGGACTCCCTCTGGTCGGCCACCCCGCTCGTGCTGCTGGAACCGTGGACCGAATCGGAACACGGCAACGCCACGCTCTGGCGGCGCCTCGGCCTCGGCATCCCGTTCGACGAGTGGCGGGCGGGCGGCTTCGCCACAGCGGCCCTCGCCCCGTTGCACGAGAACCTGCGCACGCTCGCACCGACGCTGCGCGACTACGCCGGCACGCTCGCCACCGCACCGAAGGAGAAGCGATGACCGACGACCTGCGGGTCTACGGAACCGCGCTGCCCGGCCGAGCCACCGACGCCAACACGGCGGACAGCATCCGGGGCCTGGCCCGGCGCGCGGAGAAGTACGGCTACACCGGGCTGCTGGCGTTCTACAACCACGAGAACATCGACCCGTGGGTGGTGGCCGCGGTGATGCTGCAGGCTACCCGGTCCCTGGTACCGCTGGTCGCGCTGCAGCCGTACGCGGTTCCGCCGATCACCGCCGCGAAGACACTCCACGACCTTGCCACGCTCTACCGGCGGCGGATCGACGTCAACCTGATCACCGGTGGCATCCGCGGCGAACTCGGCCAGGTCGGCGACGACGTCGACCACGACGGCCGGTACGACCGTGCGGTCGAGCACATCTCCATCGTGCGCCGGCTCACCTCCTCACCCGAGCCGCTGACCCACGAGGGCACCTACTACCGCACCCGGAAACTGCTGGCCCACGCGGTCCTGCCGGAGGACCTGCGCCCACGGGTCTTCGTCGCCGGTTCCTCCGCGGCGAACCTGCGGGCCGCGCTGGACGTGGCCGACGCGACGATCACCCATCCGGAACCGGTGGACGCGTTCGCCGCACGCTTCGCCGCCCCACGCCACGGGCACCGGCCCCGGATCGGCATCCGGGTCGGCCTGATCGCCCGGCCCACCGACGAGGAGGCCTGGGACGTGGCCAGGCGCGGATATCCACCGGACCGCCGCGCGATGGCGATGACCGCCCTGAAGACGCGCTCCGAATCGGACTGGAACCGCCGGATCGCCCGGCTCGCCGTCGCCGCCGACGTCCACGACGAGGTGTACTGGACCGGCGCGTACCGGTCGGACCGGGCACTGATGCCGCAGCTCGTCGGCAGCTATGAACGGGTCGCGGCCTACCTGCGCCGCTACCTCGCACTCGGCGTGCGCGAGCTGCTGCTCGGCGGCGTACTCGACGAGGAGGAGTTCGCGCACTGCGATGTGGTGCTCGACCGGGTGCGCTGACCGTCGCTCACCGACATCGACCGCTCCGGCGGCGCGGTGCCGCGCCCGCCGGATCAGGCGGCGAGCAGCTCGTCGTCGCCGAGCTGCTCGGAGATCGCCTGGGTGGCCGCGCCCACCAGCACGTCCAGCGCCGGATTGCCCAGGCCCTCGGCTCGCCACGCGATCTGCGTGAACGTCTCGAACGGCGACGTCCACGCGACCCGGTGCAACTCACCCGAGGCGAGCTCCTCGGCCACCGCGACCTCCGGCAGCAGCGCCATCCCCATGCCGTTGGCCACCCCGCGCTTGGCCGCGTCGATCGAGTCGAGCTCGATCAGCCGGGCGCTGTCCCCGGCGCCGTCCGTCCAGCCCAGCATCCGCTCGAAATCGACCTGGTGACTCGCGCTGCGGTCACAGCGGATCAGTGTCGACCGGCCCAGCTGCGCCGCGGTCACGGTGTCCGGCCCGAGCAGGAAGTGCCCTCGCCCGGCCACCAGCAGCAGCGGCTCCCGGCACAGTACCCGCACCTCGACGTCCTCCCGGCTCTGCACCGTGTCGACGAAGAACGCGCAGTCCAGGCGGCCGTCCCGGACCTCGCCGAGAGGGTCCCCGCCGAGCGCGTGCATCGACACCTGCACCTTCGGATAGCGCAGGTAGAGGTACTCCACGACGGGCAGCAGCCGGTGAGTGGTCAGCGCGCCGACCGTGCCGACGTGCACCCGGCCGTGCGGCTCACCGTCGGAGCGGACCGCACGCCGGGCCCGTGCGGTCAGGGACATGATCTCCCGGGCGTACGGCAGCAGCTGTACGCCGGCGGACGTGGGCCGCACGCCCGCCGGCAGCCGCTCCAGCAACCGCGTCTCCAGCTGCTGTTCCAACGTCTTGATCCGGCTGGTGACGGTCGGCTGCGAGACGCTCAGTCGCGCCGCGGCCCGGGTGAAGCTGCCCACCTCGGCCACCGTGACGAACGCTTCCAGCTGTGGCAGCTCCATGTCACCGCGCCGGGGACAGGGGTTCGAGGTCCAGATCGGCGTAGCGCTGGTTGACGAACACCAGCGGTGCCTCCGGCTTCAGCAGCCCGTACGAGGCGACCTCGCCGATCAGCACCGCATGGTCCCCGCCCGGATACGTGCGGTGCATCCGGCAGTCGAAATAGGCCACCCCGTCGCTGAGCAGCGGGCAGCCGGTCACCGGGGACGGCTCGGCGGCGATCCCGGCGAACGCCGCCTCGCCGGGCGGCCGCCGGGAGCTGGCGAACCGCTGTGCGTAGTCGCGCTGGGTGCCGGACAGCACGGTCACCGCGAACACCCCGGACCGCTCGATCGCGCCGAGCAGCCGAGACCCGGTCCGCAGACAGACCAGCAGCAGCGTCGGATCCAGCGACACGGTGGTGAACGCGTTCACCGTGGTGGCGAACGGCACCCCGCCCGCGGTACTGGTCGCCACCGCGACGCCGGTGGCGAAGCGGGACGCCACGGTACGGAAGTCGACGGTCGTCGTCATGCGCGTGCTCCTTCCAGGTCGAGGGCGGCGAGCCGTCGCCGGTCGATCTTGCCGTTGGCGTTCACCGGCAGCGCGTCGCGATGGGCGAACGACTCGGGCACCATGTACCAGGGCAGGCTCTCCCCGGCCAGGCCGGCCAGTTCCCCGGCGGGCACCGGTACGCCGGTGTGCACGGCCCGCAGCCGCACCTCACCGTCAGCGCCGGTGCCGGCCAGGACCACCGCCTCCAGCACGCCCGGATGCCGGCGCAGCACCGACTCGATCTCGGCCAGCTCCACCCGGTACCCACGGATCTTGATCTGGTCGTCGAGGCGCCCGCAGTGGACCAGCACCCCGTCCTCCATCCGGGCCCGGTCGCCGGTGCGGTACCAGTCGGCGTCGGTTTCCGGGTGCTCGACCGGCAGATACCGCTCGGCGCGGCGGCGCAGGAACCGCCCGCGGTCGTCGGCCGGGTCGCGGTAGCCGTCGAACCGCTGCGGGCCGCGCATGCACAGCTCGCCGTCGTCGGTGACGGTGCCGTCCGGGCCGACCAGCACGGCGGCCAGACCCGGGTTCGGCACCCCGATCGGTACCGTGCCGTTGGAGGTGCGCGGCCACGCGTCCGGATCGGCCGGCAGACGGTACCCGGTGCAGGTCACGGTCAGCTCGGTCGGCCCGTACAGGTTCTCCACCGTGCTCCGCGGCGCAGCCCGCGCCCACGCCCGTGCCGCGTCCAGCGTGAGCTGCTCGCCGGCGAACAAACTCCAGCGCAGCGTCGGCATGCTGTCCGGGCGCAGCGCCCGGAACCGGGCCGCCACCGAGATCACCGACGGCACCGAGAACCAGTGGGTGATCGCGGCCCGGTTGACGAACCGCACCGGGGTGAGGATCTCGTCGGGCTCGGGCACCACCAGCGTCGCGCCCGCGCTCCAGGCGACGAACATGTCGAACACCGACGGGTCGAACGTCAGGTCGAAGGTCTGCGACAGGCGGCTCCCGGGCCCGACCGCGTACCGCCGCGCACAGTGGCCGACGTAGCCGGTCACGTGCCGGTGCCGGATCGGCACGGCCTTCGGCTCCCCGGTCGATCCGGACGTGAACAGCAGGTAGGCGACGTCGTCCGGGCCGGCCGGCCCGGCACCGGGCGGGCCGGGCAGCGAGGTGCGCCAGCCCTCCGGCAGGCGGACCGGATCGCCGTCCGGCAGCAGCTCGGAAGCCTGCGCCGCGCTCGCGGTGTCCGCGACCACGCGGGTGACCCCGGCCCGGCGGCAGATCAGGCGGTTGCGGGCCACCGGCGCGCGGGGGTTGAGGGGCACGACCGTGGCGCCGGTCAGCAGCGTCGCGAGATATCCGGCGTACGCGGCCACGCTGCGTGAGGCGAGCAGTCCGACCGCGGCCGGTGCCGGCTCGCCCAGCCGGGCGGCGAGCAGGGCCGCGGTCCCGGCCAGTTCCGCATACGTGACCGACTCACCGCCGACCTCCAGGGCCACCCGGCCGGGCCACCGCCGAGCGCTCTCCGCGACCAGGCCGAACAGGGTGCTGCCGCTCATCGGGTCTCCTTCGCGGTCGGTCGGGAGGGCAACCGGAGCTCTCCGGCGCGCAGTTCGGGCGCGTGCACGACGGCCGCGACCACGTGCACGTAGTCCTCGATCAGCTGGTCGACGGTCTCGGTGGCGAAGAAGCCGGGGTGATAGATGCACCGGCCGCCGCCGCGGTCCGGAGCCACCATCACGTGCGGTGTGCCGGCCTTGAGGTGTGCGGCGCGCGTACCCGGGTGGGTGGCCTCGGTCTTCGGCGCGCGTGCCGCCGGACCGTCCGCCTCGTTCCCGGACCGCCGCACCAGCAGCCCCGGCACGGAGGGGTCGGGGCGCGGCACTCCCCAGGACTGGAACCAGCCGTGGTAGAGCTCCAGGAACGACGACGGGGTGCCCGGCCCGACCGCGCGGCGGATCTGGCCGAACGAGGCGACGTTGCCGACCGCGTCGGACATCGCCCGGCCGGCCGCGGCCACCACGTCGACCAGGCGCATGGCCGGGTCGAGCGGCAGGTTCAGGTAGACGTTGTTGGTGAACTGGCTCAGTGCCTCCCGGGCGGCCGGCGCGTCCCGGCCCAGGGTGGTGGTGCCCAGCACGATCCGGTCCAGGCCGGTGCGCAGCGCCAGCGTCAGCTGGTACGCGGCGAGCAGCGCGACGAACGGTGTGGTGCGCGCCCGCCAGGCGAGCCGCGGCAGGTCACCGGCCACGGCCACGCCGAACGTGAACGACCGCGACCCTTCGTCACCGAGGTCCACCTCCGGTGACGCGTCGAGTGCCGGCAGGATCGACCGGTCCGGCAGCGGGGTCAGGTTCTCCCGCCAGTACCGCAGCCGATTCTCGCCGCCGGGGAGTACCGCCCGGTGCAGCGCGGTGATCTCGTCGAGCGTGACGGCCGGCTCGGCCAGCCGTGCCGCCTCCGCGGGCGTGGCGGAATAGACCCGTAACAGGTCCTCGACGAACAGGTCGGCCGCCCACTGGTCGGCGATGACGTGGCTGAGGCTGAGCGTCAGCGTGTGCCGGTCCGGTGCGGTGCGGATCAGGCCCAGATGCCACAGCGGGCCGCTGCACAGGTCGAACGAGCGGACGCGTTCGAGCCTGACCAGCCGGCGCAGCTCGTCCGGCCGGCCGGCGGCGCCGGTCAGGTCGATCCGGGTCAGCGGCACCGCGGTCGCTCCGGTGAGCCGCAGCTCCGGGTCGGGACCGAAACCGTCGAACGCGAGCCGCAGCGATTGATGCCGCTGGGTCAGCACGGCCGCCGCGTCCCGCAGCCGGCCCGCGTCGAGGTCGCCGGTCAGCTCGCGCACGTCCAGCACGGTCACCCGGGAGTCGCCGGGGTCGTGCGGCGACAGTGCGCGCATGAAGTGCCAGAGCGTCTCCTGGCCGGGGGCCAGCCGCCGTACGGCGGTCTCGGTGACCGGAGCCATCAGGCCTGTCCTTCCACGAGGGCGAACTCCTCCGTCACGCCCGGGGGTGCGGTCCGCAGGACGTCCCGCTCGTCGACCGGATGCAGCCCGCCGAGCAACAGCGCGGGCCGGCCCAGTTGCACGGCCGCGACCGCGGCGCCCACGTCGAACGACAGCTCCAGCACCACCCGGGTGAGCGCCTCGGTGACCGGCCCGGTCCGATCCCGGGCCAGCTCCCGGCGCAGCCGCACGGTGAGCACGGCACCGGCCAGCAGCGGCACACCGAGCAGGACCGGCCCGCGCACCCGGGCCGGTACCGTGGCGGCGGTGAGCGCGGCCACGCCGAGCACCGTCGCCGGGTTCCACACGAAACGGCGCCGCTCCGGGTGAATCGCGCACAGCCACTGCTCCGAACGGCCGTAGGTGTACAGCCGCCGGACCAGGCCGCGTACGCCGCCGCTGGTGGGCGGGTCGTGCTCGACGCCGGCCGCCGGGTCGCACCGGATCGCGTAGCCGGCGCCGGACAGCCGCACGCCAAGCTCGACGTCCTCGCCGGCGACCACGGTCAGCGACCGCTCCGGGAAACCGCCGGCGGCGTCGAAGGCGGCCCGGCGTACCGCCAGATTGCAGGTCGTCGCCCAGGTCAGCTGGGCGTACCGCGCCGGCCGCGACAGGTCGCCGTTGAGCACCTCCGAGCCTGCCATCACCCGGTCGAGATATCCGCGGCCGGGAACCGGTGCGGACGGGCCGGTCACGCCGCCGATGCCGGGCGGCGCCGCTCGCAGCGTCGCGGCATGCCGGCGGATCAGGTCCGGGCTGGCCCGGCAGTCCGAGTCGATGAACAGTACGAGGTCGTACCGGGCGTTGCGGACGCCGAGGTTGCGCTTGGCGCCGACGTGCCGTGGCCCGCGCAGGTACCGAGCATCCGCCCGATCGCAGGACTCCCGATGCCGCCGGGCATCGGCCGCCGCCGAATCGTCCACCACGATCACCTCGACCGGCTCCGGGCAACGGCGTACGGCCACTGTCAGACTGTCCAGCAACCGGCGCAGCTGTGGCACCCGGCCGCGGACCGGGACGACCACGGACACCCCGTGCTCCACCATCGGGTTCACCGTCCCTCCTCAGAGCGGCCGGCCGGCGGCGACCTTGCCGACCGCCGCCGCCACGTCGACCATGTCCTCCGCCGGACCGAGGAAAGCGCTGTGGTGCAGCAGCACGGCGTGCCCGGCCAGGTGCTCCGCGCCGGGGAACCGGCGTCCGGCGTGCAGCCGGCCGAACTCGGCGGCCAGCGGAGCCAGGGCGGGCTTGGTCGACGGCCGCAGCAGCGGGCTGCGGTGCAGCGGCACCCGCGGCGGATAGACCCGGGTACCCAGTTCGGCGGCGAGTGCCGCGGCGACCCACCGGTTGTCCCGTCCGGGCGGGAGGTCCTCGAAGACGATCGGCACCTCGTAGAGCGACAGCCGGTCCTGCTCGGGACGGTGCGCCAGCAGGCGGACGCCGTCTATCCCGGACAGCAGATCGTCGAGCAGGCGGTAGTTGCGGTTGCGGGTCTCGTGCTGATCGTCGAGCAGACCGAGCTGACTGCACAGGACCGCCGCACCGAATTCGCTGAGGCAGAAATTCGCGCCCATCACCCCGGCCGTCTCGGCCAGCTCCAGCGCACCTGTCTCGTGCGGCGCGCGGTAACGGCGCGAGTCGGCCCGCAGCTCCTGTAGCCGGCGATCCAGTTCATCGCTGTCGGTGACCACCGCGCCACCCTCCCCGCAGGTCAGGACCTTGGCGTGCTGCATGCTGAAGCAGCCGAGCCGGCCCAGAGAACCCGCGGGCCGGCCGAGCCACCGTGCGCCGTGCGCCTGGGCGGCATCCTCGATCACCGTGATGCCGAGGCCGTCCGCGACCGCGGTGATCGCCGGTACGTCGGCCATCGCGCACGCCCAGTGGACCACGATCGCCGCGCGTGCGCCGACGGCCGGGTCGAGGTGCTCCGGGCCGATGGTGCCGGTGGCCGGGTCGACATCGGTCAGTACCGGGAGCAGGCCGGCGCGGAGCACCGCGGTCGCCGACGCGGTCCAGGTCAGCGCGGGCACCAGCACCCGGTCGCCGGGATCGAGGCCGAGTGACTCCAGCGCGATCACCAGGGCGCTGGACCCGTGGTCGGTGGGCACGCAGTGCCGGGTGCCGACGTACGCCGACCACAGCCGGGCGAATCGGCGCTCGAAGAGGTTGCCGTGGCCGGGGCTGCTGATCGCCCAGCGGCCGCTGCGCACCACTGTGCCCAGAGACTCGAGCAGGCCCGGCGCCGGTACCGGCCACTCCGGCCATCGCCGTGCCGGATCGCGCACCGGATCGCCGCCGTCCACGGCGAGTGTCGCAACGCTGGTGGTCTGAACCATGGGGGCGTCTCCCATCGGGTATCAACGACTCGGACATTGCTTTGTGCCGATATATGGGGCATACATCGGACATACATCGGCTGCTAGATACAGCCTTCGGTGCCGCCATAGTGGGTTGATCTCTGCGCGCCGCGTCGATCGCCGGTACCGTCGGCCCGGCATACCGCCCGCTACGCCCGGGAGACCGACATGGACGTTCAGCAGGCCGTGGATCGACGGGCACGGCTCGCGGTGGCCGTCTGCTTCTGCATCATGGGCTCGATCATCGGTAACTGGAGTTCCCGCATTCCCGACGTGCGGCGTGCCGTCGGGCTGGGCGACACCGGCTGGGGACTCGTGACCACCGCGACCACCGCCGGGCAGCTGCTCTCCCTCGTGCTGGTGACGGTCCTGGTCGGGCGCGTACGCAAGAGCCGGCTCACCCTCGCCGGTGCGTCGCTGCTGCTCGTCAACGGCCCGCTGATGGCCGGCTCGACCGCGCCCGCCGCGCTGGTGTGCACGCTGTTCGTCTGGGGCTTCGCGGCGAACCTGCTGGCCACTCCGGTCAACGCGCAGGCCGTGGAGGTGGAGCGGCGGTACGGCCGGGCCCTGATGTCCACGTTCCATGCCTGTTTCAGCGGTGGCACGCTGGCCGGCGGCCTGCTCGGCAGCGTGGCAGCCGCCAACGGGATCACACCGCAGGTGCAGTTCACGCTCAACACCGTCGTGCTCGGCGTGCTGCTCGTCGCGACCGGGCGCCGGCTGCCGGACGACCCCGCGCCGGGCCCCGCGGACGACCGTCGCCGGCGCCGGCTGCGGGACCGGCTCACGCCCCAGCTCGGGCTGCTCGCCGGGATGGCGTTCCTCGCCTCGATGACCGAGAGCGCCGCCGGGCAGTGGAGCGCCATCTACACCGTCGACTCGGTCGGTGCGGCGGCCGCGGCCGGTGCGGTGACGTTCACCTGCTACTCGCTGGCCATCACGGCGGCGCGCTTCTTCGGTGACCGGATCGCGGACCGGATCGGACGCCTGCGTTTCCTCCGGCTCTCGGTGGCCGTCGCGGGAGCCGGGCTGGCCCTGGCGCTGGCCGTGCCGCACGCGCCTGCGGTGTTCGCCGGATTCGCGGTGCTCGGGCTGGGGCTCGGCTGCGTCACTCCGACCGTGATGAGCTATGCCGGTCGGCAACCCGGCCTGACCTCCGAGGAGGGCGTCTCCGTCGCGGTGCTCGGCCAATGGCCCGCGTACTTCATCGGTCCGCCGTTGATCGGTCTGCTGGCCGGGGAGTTCGGCCTCCGCTGGGCGCTGTGGACCCTGGTCGTCGCGTCCGCGTTGCTGGCGCTGGCCGGCGGCGGTATCCGGCACCACGTGACCGAGCCCGCCGCGCGCTGACCGTTCAGACATGGCGGACCTCCCGGTCCAGCATCACCAGCACTCCGTCCGCGTCGTGCAGCCGGTCGTTGCTGTAATTCAGCGATGCCGACCGCAGGTCCCGCAGTGTCCGCTCCAGGCCCAGCTCCGACCCGCGCTGATAGCCGTGCCGCAGCCCGGCCAGCTCCACCAGGTCGTCGACGGCGGCCAGGCACTGCTCCGACGCGGTCAGCTTGACCGCGTTGAGCAGCAGCTGGGCGGGGGGAGCGGTGACGTTCTCGACGCCGGCGGTCAGTACCCCGCAGGCGTGCTGGATCAGCGCGTGCACGGTGTCCAGCCGCTGACGTACCCGGGACAGCCGGCGCCGGGCGGTCTCCGATCCGGTCCTCCCACGCTCCGCCGGGCTGCGCAGCAGCCGAACCGTGCGGGCCAGCGCGCCGTCCGCGGCGC
The DNA here is from genome assembly GCF_030813715.1 of Catenuloplanes indicus. Classification (NCBI taxonomy): domain Bacteria; kingdom Bacillati; phylum Actinomycetota; class Actinomycetes; order Micromonosporales; family Micromonosporaceae; genus Catenuloplanes; species Catenuloplanes indicus. Next base: position 1,668,642 of record NZ_JAUSUZ010000001.1, on the reverse strand, counting down.
CCAGCCAGCATGCGGCCCAGCCCAGGTGTGCCAGTGGGCCGAACACCGCCACCGCGATGTCACGGAACCGGCCGTGCTCCCCGATGACCTGATCACCGGGTATCTCGCCGCACAGCCGCATGGCACCGCTGGCGGTGGCGCGCATACCGAGCGGATCCCAGCCGCCCGCCGGGGTGACCGCCAGCTGGTCCCGGGCGGCGTAGACCAGCGACACCTCGCCGGGCGAGCGTGCACCGGGGGCCTGCATGGTGATGAGGAAACCGTCCGCGTATCCGCCGCCGGTCAGCACGGGCGCGATCCGGTCGACGGTCAGTGCCGCGGCGTCGCCGTGCAGCCGGGCCGAGGAGGTGAGCAGGTGACCACCGCCCTTCGGCTCGGTGGTCACCGAGCCGAGGTAGAGCTCTCCGCGCACGATCCGGGGCAGCAGTTCGGCCCGCAGCCGCGGCGAACCGTACCGGACCAGCGCGTCCACCTGCTGACAGTGCATCGTGAAGATCATTCCGACCGACGTGCAGTCCCGGGACAGCTCGGCCGAGGCGTGCAGCATCTGCGCCAGCGTGCCACCGGGCCCGCCGTCGCCGGCCGGCACGGTCAGGCCGAGCAGCCCACTGCGGCGCAACGCGGTCAGAGCCGCCTCGGGGAAGACCGCGTCCCGATCGCACCGGGCGGCGTGCTCGCGGACCACCTCCCGTACGCCGGGAAGACGCGACAGGATGTCGGCGGCCGAGGTACGGGCCGGTGCGACGGTCATGATCGCTCCGTTCGTTGCCGGGCGGCCGCGAACAGCCGGCTCAGCCGGTCCACGTGCCGCAGGTTCTCGGGGATCAGGTCGTCCGCGTCGATCTCCACGCCGAGTTCGGACTCCAGCCGCTCGACGATCTCCACCATGCGGAACGAGTTGAACCGGTCGATGTCGGTCAGGCTCGCGGTGCCGGCCACGGTTCGCTCGTCGACCGCCAGGACCGCGCTCACGGTGCGGATCACGGCGTCCCGTACCTCGGCGGCCGGGGCGCTCATCGGATCCCGCCCGCGCAGAGCCGGTCCAGGCCCGCCTCGATCCGGTTCAGGACCGTGGCGATGTGCGGCAGTGCGGCCGGGTCGGCCGCGGCCAGTGCCGCCTCCTGCTCGTTGCGGGTCTCGCCGTACAACGTGCTGGTGGCGGCCTTGAACCGCAGTGCCGCCGGGTCGTCGCCGAGCTGGGCACCGCCGAGGACCGCGATGCCCGCCTCATCGAGCAGGAACCGCTGCAGCGAAGCCGAGTCGGTCACCCCGCGCCGGGCCAGCGTCGCCCGCATCGGTGCGAAGTCCGGATAGACGTAGAAACCCGCGGTCGGCGGCCGGCACTCGGCGCCCGCGCGCACCAGCAGGCCGTGCACGGCCCGGGCCAGTGCGCCGTGCAACCGGGCACACGTGTGCAGCCGGTCGCGGATCTCCGGTGGTTCCCCGTAGGCGTACGCCGCGACCTCCTGCATCGGCCCGGCCAGGCTGGACCACACCTCGCTGGCCACCGAGACCACCCCGTCGCGCAGCTGTTCACCGCGCGGGCCGGCCGGCACCCGGATCACGCCGATCCGCCAACCGCCCAGGGCGAGACTCTTGGACAGCCCGGTGGCGATCACGGTCCGCTCCGGCAGCACCTCGGCGGGGCTGAGCACCGGCGTGGTGTGCGGGTCGTGCACGAGATCGCGGTAGATCTCGTCGGAGATCAGCAGCAGGTCCTCCTCCTCGGCGATCGCGCACAGGCGGCGGATCAGGGCGGGCGGAGCGACCGTGCCGGTCGGGTTGTCCGGGACGGTCAGCACGAGCGTGCGCGGGTCGCCGCCACCGGCGCGGGCCGCCTGGATCGCCCGGCGCAGGCCGTCCGGATCCGGTACCCCGCCGCACTCAGCCGGGATCGGCACCCCGAACGCGCGCTTGCCGGCCAGCGCGGCCTGCGGCGCGTACGAGTTCCAGCACGGCCGGGGCAGCAGCACGTCGCCCGGCAGTACCAGGTTCAGCGCCATCAGCAGCGGTTTGCTGCCGGGCCCGGCCACCACCTGCTCCGGATCGGTCGCCAGCCGGCGGCGGCCGAAGTACCCCGCGACGGCCGCGCGTAGCTCCGGCGTGCCGGCGACCGGGCCGTACGTGTTGCGGCCGGCCCCGTCGACGAGCCGCCGCAGCAACGGTTCCGAGGCCGGCAGCCGAGCCTCGCCGAACCCGAGGTGCACGATCTGCTCACCGGCGGCACGCCTCCGGGCCACCATCTCGTTGATCGCCAGATTGGGTGAGGTACGCCAGCGGCGGGGCGGTGCGGCGAGAGCGGTCATCGGGAACCTCCGGTTGCTCGGGTGTGCGGGCCGACCGCCGCCGCGATGTCGGCCGGGGTCGCCGGATCGAGCTCCAGGTCGCTGAGCCAGGCGGCACTGGTGGAGAACCGGGCCCGGAACGGCCGGCCGACCAGGGCGGGGTCGCGGGCCTGCACCAGCCGAAGCCGGAACCAGCGGCCCTGCGGGGTCTGCTCGACGCTGTCGACGAGCACCTTGCCCGGGGTGGCGGACATCACCGGCCCGCGGACCGTGCGGGCCAGGCCGGGCAGGCGGCGGTAGGCGGCGTGGAAGATCTCGACCGCCCGGGCCAGCGGCACCTTGAAGTACTCGTACGGCCCGGTGTCCCGCTCGACGAACATGTAGTACGGCACCGCGCCGAGGCCGAGCTCCGCCGTCCACAGATCGGTCCAGACGCCGGCCTGGTCGTTGACGTTCGCCACCATCGGTGCCTGGCAGTACACCGACGCTCCGGTGGACCGGATGCGGGACACGGCCTCGCGAGCGGTGTCGGTCTCCACCTCACGCACATGGCTGAAGTGCGCCATCACGGCCATCTGCCGGCCGCTGGCGACCACCTGGTCGAACAGCCGAAGGGCGTCGTCGGCGTCGCGGTCGCCGACGAATCGGTGCGGCCAGTACGAGATGGACTTCGTGCCGATCCGGATCGTGCGCACCGTGTCGACGGCCAGGATCGGCTCCAGGTGCTCGCGCAGCCGCTCGGTCGACATCACCATCGGATCGCCGCCGGTGACCAGTACGTCGGTGACCTCGGGATGGCGGCGCAGATAGGCGACCAGCCGCTCCGGTCCGGGAGCGGCGAACCGCAGGTCCGCATCGCCGATGAACTGTGCCCACCGGAAGCAGTAGGTGCAGTACGCGTGACACGTCTGTCCCTGGCCCGGGAAATAGAGCACCGTCTCGCGGTACTTGTGCTGCAGGCCGGCCAGCCGCTCACCGTCCAGGCTGGGCACGTTGTGCTCGCGTTGCCCGGACGGGTGGGGGTTGAGCCGCCCGCGGATGTCGCGCACCACCTCCGCCATCCGGGCCCGGTCGCGCTCGTCCACCGCCGCCAGCATCCGCACGTCGTCATCGGACAGCATCCCCGGCTGCGGAAAGACCATCCGGAATATCGGATCATCCGGTACGCGATCCCAGTCGACAAGTTCGGACAGTACGTACTCGTTCACCCGGAACGGCAATACTCTCGATAGCAGCCGCACGGTTTCCCGCGCCTGCTCGGGCAGCCGGTATCGTGCGGCGATCTCGTTGATGTGCCGCGGCCCGAATGCGCGAAAGCGACCGGTTTCCGGGGAGCTGGCGACCAACTGGGTCATACGACTTTCCTCCGGTGTCGAGTGAGGAGCGGCGGCCTGGCTCACCGTATCGTCGCTTCCCCGATGCGGGCCCGGTTGGCGCAAGCATCTCCGATAAGCTCGCGAAATGACCCGATAGGCATCGCGAAGAATGCCTGATCTGTGGACGTTCTCATTTTTAAACCACGGCCGGAAGTGTTGGCTGATCCTCCCATAGAGATCCTCTATCGGTATTCGGCTCATGACGTGCGCGAATAGCTGAAAAGGCGGATACGCTGTTGCTCGTTCACTTGTTCCGTGTCGTCGACGAGGAGGGAAAATGAACCCCGTCATTAGCGATCCGGCCACCGTGCGAGCGGAATTACTCGATTGCATACAGGCCAATCTCGCGGTGCTCGCCGACCACCGTCACGGGCCCGGCACGCACCTGGCGATGGGCGCCGTGCTGAGGTTCCGGCCGCTTCCCGGTGACGGCGGGCTACCCACCGTGGAGCCGCCGCTGGCACCGCAACTCGCCGAAGCCGGCCGGCGGCTGGGGCTGTACACGGTCGCCGAGTACGCGAACGTGGCGCCGGACGGCATCCGGGCGCTGGCCGCCGAACACGGCCGGCTCTACGTGGTGGCGGACTCGGCGGCGATGCCGTGGCTGCCGTACTACCGGCGCCGGCACATGGAGCACAGCTACCTGGTCGAGCCGTCCGGGCCGGCGGCGATGGTCACCGACGCCTACCACAACCAGACGCCCTGGGGCACGGCCGCACCCGGCCGCTGGCACCTCGCCTGGGACGAGTTGCCACCCGACGCGACCGTACGGGTCCTGGCCGCCGATCCGGCCGGCCCGCCCAGCGCCGCGCCCGCGGCGGACCTCGCACCGCCCGGCGACTACCCGCGGGCGTACGCCGAACACCCGGACCGGACCGCCGCGACGGAACGCTTCGCGGTGGAGACGTGGCTGCTGGCCCGGTCCCGCAAGCTGCACCACGCGTTCCGCGAACGGACCGGTACGCCGCACGCCGGGCTGACCGCGCAACTGGAGCGCTGGGACGCGCTCGCCGGCCGGGCGTTCGTGGCGCTGCGCCGGGTCGCCCGCGGCCACCCGGAACCCTCCGGGCTGTTCACCGAACTGGAGCACCTGCTGACCGACGAGGCCGGCGCGGCACGCCCGCGGACCGACCCGGCACCGTGAAGGAGTCGACGATGGACCCCCGCTTCACCGAGCTGCTCACCGGATACCTGCCTTACCTCGACGGACGGCCGCTGACTCCGGACAGCCGCCTGCGTGATCTCGGACTCGACTCGATGCACTCGATCGATCTGCTCTTCGCCATCGAGGACGCACTGCAGGTGACACTGCCCGACGACTACCTCAACGACGAGACCTTCGCTACCGCGGGCAGCCTGTGGGAGGCCGTGCGGGTCAGCCGGGACGCGGTCGCGCCGGGCCGCTCATGACCGCCGTCCTGCCATCGCCCGCGCACACCGGCCGGCTGGCCGTGCTGCCCGCCGACGCGGACAGCCGGCAGATCTGGTCCGCGCTGGCCGCCGACGGACTGCTGCGGGAGGCCTACCGCGACGGCGACCCGGGCGCCGGGGTGCGCCCCGACGGACTGCGCACGGTGCTCACCGTCGTCGACGAACGGTTCTCCCTCGGCGCCACGCTGGGCGTCTGCGTCAGCGTGGCGAGCGCGGTGCCGCTGCTCGCCGGTGCCGACGGCGGCCACCCAGCCGAGGTGCTGGCCCGCACGCTGGCCGGCGCCGGCCCGATCGCGCTCGCCGCGACCGACGAGACCGCCGGCACCGACCTGGCCGCGCTCGCCACGGAGGTGTCCATCGACGGCGACTCGATCCGGGTCACCGGCATCAAACGATGGATCGCCAATGCCACTCACGCCGATCACGTGCTCGTCCTCGCCCGGCACCGCCCCGGGCGGCACTTCACCAGCTTCACCTGGGTTCTGGTACCGGTCGGCGCACCCGGTGTGACCGTCACCGCGGCCGACACCGACCTCTTCGACGGCTCGGGCACCGGGCACGTCCGGCTCGACGACGTCCACCTGCACCGTTCCTACCTGGCGGGCCGCCCGGGCCGCGGTATGTCCGGGTTCGCCGCGCACATCGCGGTGGAACGGCTGGCCGGCGGTCTGTGGGCGGTGGCCCTGTGCCGGCGGGTGCTGCGCCGGACCCGGGCGCGGCTCACCGCGGCACGGCCCGGCGGCGACACCCTCTGGCAGTCCGACACGGTCCGGCAGCGGTTCGCCGCCTGCCTGGTCCGGGCCCGTCAGCTGGATGCACTGACCCGGGCAGCCGGCGACGACATCGTCGCCCGCCGGGACACCGTGTCGGCGGCCCTGGTCAAGAGCGCCGCCGCGACCACCGTGGAACACGTGCTGCGCGAGTGCGCGCAGTTCCACGGTGCGGACGGCTTCACCCGGGGCGGGCTGCAGACGCTGCGGGCGCAGGCGGCGCTGTTCGGCATCGGTGGCGGCGCTGACGAGGTGGTGCTCTCCATCGTCGCGGAGTCCGCCGACCGCGTGCTGGCCGAGATGGGCGTCCGATGAGGACGGTCGAGGTGACGCCCGGCGTGTTCGTCGCCACGGCGCACGGCTACGCCGCGATCGTGGACACCGCGCCGGCGCATTCGGTCGACCACCCCGACGTGGCCGGACTGCCCGCGTGGCGCGCCCTGGAAAGACTGGCCGGGCGGGCCCTGCTGAGACGGCTACTGGCCGTGGTGGAACCAGCCGTGGCCGGCGTCGCACTGGTGGCCGCCGCGAACGGCAAACCCGCGCTCGCCGGGCACCCCGGCATCGGCGTGAACATCTCGCACGACGACGGCACGGTCGCCGCCTGCGTCGGTCTCGGCCGGGCCGTCGGCGTTGACGTCCAGTCCCCGCCGGCCGAGGCCGGCGACGGGCTGGTCCGCCGTTGTGCACCCACGCACGCCGCTCGGCTGCGCGCACTGGAACCAGCCGCTCGGGCCAGCGCGCTCGCCTGGATCTGGACGGTGCAGGAGGCGTGTGTGAAAGCGACCGGGGCGGGCCTGGCCGGACGGCCGTGGGCCGTCGAGGTGCCGCTGGACGCCCACGGCGGCCGGTGGCGGCACCTGCGCTGGCACCGCCTGCCCGACCTGTCCGACACGCCACTGAGCTGCGCCTGGACGGAGGAACGATGACCGCGGAACTGAGCTGCTACACGGCGAACCTGGTCGCCCTGCTGGAATCGGAGGTGCCGGACGTACGGGGGCGCCTGGCGCACGCGGTCCGGCTGCGGGTGCGGGCCGACGGCGTTCCCGGGTTCTGTCACCACGACCGGTTCGACACTCTCCCCGGTGGACAGGAGCTGGGCTACCGCGCGGCGGACAGCTGGGCGGCCGCCCGGGAAGGACTGCGTGGCGAGCTGCGCGAGGCCGCGGCTGTGCTGGCCGTCGGCAACACCCGGTATCTGCCCTGGTCGCCGAACCACGGTGTGGCCGACGTGCCGCACTGGCTGCTGCTGCACGGTTTGCACGACGGCCGGTGGGAGGTCCGCGACGACTTCCAGGCGCTGCTGCCGCGTGGCGAGCAACTGCCGTACCGCGGCCGGATGAGCGATGACGAGCTGCGCCGTGCGCTCAGCCCGCCGGGCACCCTGCCACCGGAGGTGAGCGCCAGGGACACGTATGCGCTGGGCCACCCCGTGCCGACACCGTCCGCCGCCCGGTACCGCTGGCTGGCCCGGCAGCAGGCCCGGCCGCCGGCACCGCGTCCCGGGCGGTGGCTGGACGACCCGGCCGAGGCTCTGTGCTACCTCGCCGACCGGTTCTCCGCCGACCCCGCAGCGCTCGCCCGTCACGTCGACGACCTGTGGGCGGTCGCCCGCCACCAGCGTCATCGGCTACTCCGGCTGACCGAGGACGGCGCAGTGCCGCCGGCACCGGCCGAGGCTGCGGCGCGCGGCTGGGCGGCGCTGCCGCGCACCCTTCGGTTCGCCGCGGACTCCGCCGCCCGGGGCAATCCCCGGCCGGGTCTGGTGGCCCGGGCCTTCGGCGAGCTGACCGCCACGATGACCACCGCGATCCGGGAGGTCCGATGACCACCACCGTTCCACCGCCGGTGCACGCGCCCGGTGAGACCATGCCCGACTTCCTGCTGGCCGCTGCCGGGACCACACCGGCGCGACCGGCGGTGATCGAGTTCGCTGGGAACGGCGAGCTGCGTACCACGTCGTACGGTGAACTGGCCGCCCGCGTACGGGACACCACCGCGGCCCTGGCGGACGCGGGCCTCGGCCCCGGCGACCGGGTGCTGCTGGAGACCGACACCTCGGCTGCGGCGATCGGTACGTTCCTGGCGTGCGGCCGGCTCGGGGTGGCCTTCGTCCCGGTCAGCCCGCAGACGCCGGACGTGCGGCTGGCCACGATCGCCGCGTCGACCGAGCCTGCGCTCTACCTCAGCGCCGGTGAGCCGCGGCAGTTCCTGGCCGGCGCCGGTGGCGTCGGCACGCTGGCTCCCGAAGGGCTGCGGCTGCGGCGCCGGCCCGCGCGCCGGGTCCGGCACCGGCGCGAGGTGGTGGCGGCCGACACCGCCTACATGATCTTCACGTCCGGCACCACCGGCCGGCCGAAGGGCGTGGTGATGAGCCACCGGGCCGTCGTCGCCTTCTACCACGGCATGCTCACTCAGGGTCTCGTCGGCCCGGCCGACCGGGTCGCCAGCACCTCGCCGTTCCAGTTCGACTTCTCCCTGCTCGACATCGGCCTCGCGCTGGGCAGCGGCGCCTCGGTGGTGCCGGTGCCCCGAGACCTGCTGCGCTGGCCGTCACGCTTCCTCACGGTGCTCCGGGAGACCGGCACGACACAGGTCAACGGCGTGCCGTCGATCTGGCGTCAGGTTCTGCGGCACTCGTGGAACGGCCTGGCCGCCTTGCACGGACTGCGTGGCGTGCTGTTCTGCGGCGAGCGGTTCCCGATGCCCGAGCTGCGCCGGTTGCAGGCCGCCCTGCCGCAGGCCCGGATCGTCAACTGCTACGGCGCGACCGAATCGATGGCTTGCGCGTTCGCGGACGTGCCCCGGCCGCTGCCGGATGACCTGGACCAGCCGCCCATCGGCCGTGCCCACCCGGGCGCGGAACTGCTGCTGATCGGGCCGGACGGTGCGCCGGTGACCGGCCCGGGCGCCAACGGTGAGATGTACCTGCGCAGTCCGGCCCTGTTCACCGGGTACTGGGACGATCCCGAGGCGACCCGGTCGGCGCTGGTGCCCGATCCGACCGACCCGCGCAGCAACCAGGTCGTGCTGCGCACCGGCGACCTCGGCTGCCTCGGTCCGGACGGCGAGCTGTACTTCTCGGGACGCGCCGACGGGCAGGTGCAGATCCGGGGCAACCGTGTCGAGCTGGCCGAGGTCGAGCGCCGCCTGCTCGACCTGCCCGGGGTCGCGGCAGCGGCGGCCGTCGTCATCCCGCAGGCCGACGGTGACGTCGAACTGGCCGCGATGATCGTGCAGGCGCCGGACGCGGGCCCGTTCGACCCCACCGAGGCGGCGGCGTTCTGCCGCACCGCCCTGCCCGCGTACATGGTTCCCGGCCGCATCTGGGTCGTCGACGGCCTGCCGGTGACCGAGAACGGAAAGCTCGACCGGGTCGCGCTGTCAGCATGGGCGACCGAGGCCGGGCCGACGATCCCATCCCAGAGGAAGGTGTAGTCCGTTGCATGAGCGACTGGTGCCGTTGGACGGCAAGGACGTGCCGTACCTGTACGGCATGGACTGTGCGGGCGAGATAGCCGACGCGATCACGACCATGATGGACCGGGCGGACTCGGCCGTGCTGGTGGCCGACCGGAGGGTGGCCGGGCACGCCGACGTGATCGCCGCTCGCCTGCGTGCGGTCCTGCCGGTGACCCGGTACGACGTCGAGGCCGGCGACCGGCAGAAGCGGCTGCCCCTGGTCGAGGAGATCCTCGAGCACGCGATCGCCCGGGGCGCGACCCGCGGCTCGGTGGTGATCGGCATGGGCGGCGGCATGGTCGGCAACGTGGCCGGGCTGGTGGCGGCGCTGATGTACCGGGGCACCCGGTTGGTGCACCTGCCGACCACCCCGGTCGCGGCGTTCGACTCGGTGCTGTCGGTGAAGCAGGCGGTCAACCTCAGCGGCGGCAAGAACCTGTGCGGTACGTACTACGCGCCCTCGCTGATCGCCTGTGACCTGCGGTGGCTGGCCGGCGTGCCGGACGCCGAGATGCTCACCGGCCTCGCCGAGATGGTGAAGAACGTGCTGGCCGTGCTTCCGGCCCGGCAGGACGTACTCATCGACGCACTGCACCGGCTGTCCGTGGATCGGGAATCGGCGCTGCTGGACCTGCTGGAGATCGGGCGGGAGGCGAAGGCGCCGTTCCTGCGCGTCGACCCGCGCGAGCGCCGAGAGGCGTTGATCTTCGAGTACGGGCACACCACCGGGCACGCGCTGGAGTTCGTGGCCCGGGGCGCCATGAGCCACGGCGAGGCCGTCGCCTGGGGAATGCTGGTCGCCGCCGAGGTCAGCCGGATGCTGGGGCACCTCGACAGCCGTGACGTCGAACGGCACTACCAGCTGATCCGTTGCCTACGGCTGCCCGATGCCGCGACGCGGCTCGGCGGGATGGACCCGGACGCGGTGCGCGGCATCCTGGCCAAGGACAACAAGCGCGGCTACCTGCCGCACGTGGCCGGGCAGATCGCGATGGTGCTGCTCGACGCCCCGGGCCATGTCCTCACCGGCGACGGCGGCTACCCGCTGGTCCCCGTGCCGATCGACCTACCGCTCGCCGCGCTCGACACCGTCATCCGCTCGGTCAACCGCGAACCGGTTCGCGGTGCCTGATCCCATCGCACCCTCGGAGGAGAACATGTCCGGCAGCGACATCGCGAGCACGGTACGACGGGTGCTCGCCCAGGAGACGTCGGCGGATGTGCCGATCATCGGCACCACCCGGCTGGAGGACGACCTGGGACTCACCTCGCTCGGGCTCACCCGGGTCTTCGTCCGGCTGGAGGACGAGACCGGGCGGGAGCTCGACGACGCGGTCGTGCTGGCCGCGGAGCTGCGCACGGTCGACGACCTGGTCGCCGCGGTCGAGGGCTGCACGGCGGGGGTGCGCTCGTGACCGCCGCCGTTCCACCCGTCACCGCGTGGTACAACGTCCTGGCCGACCGCGACGTGCATCTGCCGCCGCCCCGGCCGCCGCGACGGGCCACCGGCGGTGCACCGCGTGCGATCCGGCCGAACATTCCCAAGGCCCTGGTCCGTCAGGCGATGCCACTGCAGGCCGAGGTGCCGATCCCGGAGGAGCTGCGCGAGGCGTACCGGGAGTGGCGGCCGACCCCGCTGCGCCGGGCCACCCGGCTGGAGGCCGCGCTCGGCACCACCGCGCGGATCTACCTCAAGGACGAGACCGGCAACGTGGCCGGCTCCCACAAGTATCTGACCGCGCTCGCCCAGGCGTACTACTACCGCGCGGCCGGGGTCCGGACGCTGATCACCAGCACCGCAGCCGGCCAGTGGGGGACCGCGATCTCCGCGGCGGCCCGCCGGTTCGGTCTCGGCTGCGTGATCTACATGGTGCCGGGCAGCTACGACCGGAAGCCGGGACGGCGGCTGGTGATGGAGATGCTCGGCGCCGAGGTGATCCGGGCCGACCCGGGCGCGCTGCGCGAGGCGATGAACCAGGCGGTATCCAGAGCCGCGGAGATGTCCGATGCACGCTGGATCCTCGGCGGCAGCGAGTCGTTCGCGATCCTGCACAGCACGGTCATCGGCCAGGAGGCGAAGGAGCAGCTGCGAGCGGTGGGCGAGGTGGGGCCGCCGGTGCTGATCGGCTATCTCGGCGGCGGCAAGAACGTCGGCGGGCTGGGGCTGCCGTTCCTGGCCGGGGGAGGCACGCCGGTGATCCGCAGTGTCGAGTCGGCGGCGTTCCCCGTGCTGACCCGGGGCACGTTCGCCTACGACGACACCGACGACACCGGTCTGACGCCGCGCGCGGCCATGTACACGCTCGGCCGGGGATTCACCGGCTCTGCGATCCAGGCGGAGGGTATCCGCTACCGCGCCGCGCCGACGCTGTTCAGTGCGCTGCGTGAGCGAGGGCTGGTGCAGCCGGTCGCGTATCCGGAGGAGCCGGTCTTCGACAGTGCCCGGCTGCTGCTGCGTACCGAGGGCATCCTGGTGTCGGCCGAGGCGGCGTACGCCGTGCACGACGCGTGCGAGCAGGCCCGCGATCCGGGCAACCGGGACCGTCCGATCGTCGCCTGCGTCTCCGACCACGGCTATTACGACGCGGACGCGTACCAGGCCTACCTCTCCGGCCGGCTGGCCGGCCGGGTGCCGAGCGACGAGGAACTCGCGGCGACCGCACCGGACAGTGTGGATCTGGTGGGCGCCCTCGCCACTTCCTGAGCCGGTCGTGGAATATTCCTCCGAAGGAAGGAAACTAGCGTTTGAGCAATTAACATCGCGAGTAGCGGACGTCAATGTGATCACCGAGTCGAAATGATCTCCGAAACGGCGCCTGCTCCACCTCGCAACTGATCATGAGTTACACGGGGAGCGGTCAGTGAAGTTCGGCGTGCTGGGACCATTGGAGTTGATCGACCCGTACGGCCATCCGGTGCAGATACGATCCAAGCGCGCCCGAACGCTGCTCGGCATCCTTCTGCTCAATCCTGGATTCGTCGTGCCGCTGGAGAGCATCGTCGACGGCATCTGGGCCGCCCCGCCGCCGTCCGCCGTGCAGAACGTGCGCACCTACGTCCACCAGCTGCGCACCCAGCTGGAGTCGCTCCAGCAGTGGAACCGGCTGGAGAGCGCGCCGGGCGGATACCGTCTGCACGCCCGGAGCGAGGAGCTGGACCTCCTGCGCTTCGACGAGCTGACCGGCTCCGGGCGGCGAGCGATCCGGCGCGGCGACGACCGCGGCGGCGCCGACCTGCTGGACCGTGCGTTGCGGCTCTGGCGGGGCAGCCCGCTGGCCGGGCTGGAGCTCGGCCCGTCCTTCCAGATCCGCACCAACGCTCTCGAGGAGCAGCGCCGGTCCGCGCAACATGCGTGGATCGGCGCGCGCATGCGGCTGGGCGAACACACGGATCTGCTTCCGAAACTGCGCACCCTGCTCGACGAGCGGCCGCTGGACGAGTCACTGTGGCAGTCGCTGATCGTCGCGTTGCACGGCGCCGGCCGTCGTGCTGAGGCACTGTCCACGTTCGCCGCCGCCCGCCGGATGCTGGTGGCCGAGCTCGGCGTGGAACCCGGCCCGCTGCTTCAGCAGACGCACGCGGCCATCTTGCAGGGCAATTCACTGCCGGAGGCGCCCGGATCGGCCGGTCAGCTCTCGGTCACCGTGTCCGTGCCCCGGCAGCTGCCGCCGACCAGCCCGAATTTCTCCGGTCGCGGCCAGGAACTGCGCCGCATCGCCGACCTGGTGACCAGATCCCGGGGGTGGCGTGCCGACCGGGTCGGTGTCGCCGTGCTGACCGGCATGCCCGGCATCGGCAAGACCCGGACCGCGGTCGCCGCGGCCGTCACGCTCCGCGAGGCGTTCCCCGACGGGCAGATCTTCCTCGACGCGCGGGGCAGCACACCGGGCCGGCGCGACTCCGGCGCCCTGCTGTCCGACGCGCTGGTCAGCTTCGGCGTGGACCCGGCCGCCGTACCCGACGGTCTGGACCAGCGGCAGAACCTGTATCGGTCCGTGCTCGCCCACCGCCGGGCGCTGATCCTGATCGACGACGCGGCCGACGACGACCAGGTGCGTCCGCTGCTGCCCGGCCTCGGCGCCGGCATGGTGCTGGTCACCAGCCGGCGCTCGCTGGCCGGGATCCAGGCGGACGACCGGCTCACGCTGGAGCCGCTGGACGCCGACGCGGCCACCGACATGCTCACCCACATCGTCGGGCCTGACCGGGTGCGGCAGAATCCGGAGGCGGTGGCGCGCATCCTCGACATGTGCGACCACCTGCCGCTGGCGATCAGCATCATCGGCGCCCGCCTGGCGGCCCACCCGGAGCAGGACCTCGGCGTGCTGGCCCGCCGGCTGAGCCACGCGGCACTGGAGGAACTGCAGACCGCGGACCTGTCCGCGCGGGCCGTGGTGGAGTCGGCGTACCGGAACCTCGGTGAGCAGGAGCGGCGGTGTTTCCTGGCCCTAGGCCGGATCGACCCGCGCCGCGTCACGGCGGCCGAGGTCCAGCCGCACCTGCCGTTGCCGGTGCATCGGATCCGACGTCTGCTGGAGCGGCTGGCCGACGAGAGCATCCTGCACGGCCGGCCGCACAGTGCCGATCCGACCTACCGGATGTCCCGGCTCTTCCACGACCTGGCCCGGGATCTGGCCCGGCGGTCCGTGCCGGCCTCGACGCATCGCTCCTCGACCGCCGGATCCGCCTGACCGGCACGGCCGGTGTTGTCGACGACGGTGACGGGCGGCAAGCCGGGCCGACAGCCTCGGCGGTGCGGGCGGTGACGGTGACCGGAGGTTCACGGCGAGCGCGGCGATCACCCTGCGTAGCTGGCCTCCGTGGCTGGGAGCTTTCCCGGAATGACGCGAGAAATTTCTTGCGGAAAACCGTTATGAGTGCGCTTGCCGCCGAGTCGCGGACTCGGTGAACGACAGTTCCGAGTGGCCGCCCAGCTGCTCGTACGGAGTTTACGCGCATTCCTCGTCTTGATTGTGCCGAAATGAACTGGCAACATTGACGGCCGGAGATGTTAGCGCTCTCATGGCGGTCGGCGGCCACCCGCCGCACCGGACGTCGGCATGACTCTCCGTCGCGGCCGCTCCACCCGCGACCCGTACCCGAAAGGAAACGATTGGCATGAAACGGCTCAACCTGAGACCGCGGCTGGCATTGGCGGTCGCGCTGGCCGCCACGCTCGCCGGCGGCGTCACCGCCGTGGTGACCGCGCCCGCCGCCTCGGCCGCGACCATCGACACCAGTGCCTGGTACGTGCTGGTCAACCGCAACAGCGGCAAGGCGCTGGACGTCTACAACCTGGCCACCACCGACGGCGCCCGGATCGCCCAGTGGGCCCGCAACGACGGCACCCAGCAGCAGTGGCAGTTCGTCGACTCCGGCGGCGGCAACTACCGGCTCAAGTCGCGGCTGTCCGGCAAGGTGCTCGACGTCTACAACTGGTCGACCGCGGACGGCGGCGCGATCGTGCAGTGGACCGACCTCAACGCGGCCAACCAGCAGTTCAGCGTGCAGGACGTCGACGGCTACATCCAGCTGATCAACCGCAACAGCGGCAAGGCGCTGGAGGTACAGGGCGCGTCCACCGCGGACGGCGGCAACGTCGTGCAGTACGCCGACTGGAACGGCACCAACCAGCAGTGGCAGATGGTCCGGGTCGGCGCCGGCACGCCCACCACGCCACCGCCCGGCGGCTCGTGCACGCTGCCGTCGTCGTACCGGTGGAGTTCGTCGGGTCCGCTGGCGCAGCCGCGGTCCGGTTGGGTGTCGCTGAAGGACTTCACCGTGGCGCCGTACAACGGCCGGCAGCTGGTCTATGCGACCACGCACGACTTCGGCACCAGCTGGGGTTCGATGAATTTCAGTCTGTTCACGAACTACTCGGAGATGGGCTCGGCGAGCCAGAACGCGATGTCGTCGGCGACGGTGGCGCCGTCGTTGTTCTACTTCGCGCCGCGCAACATCTGGGTGCTCGCGTATCAGTGGGGTGGTCCGGCGTTCTCGTACCGGACGTCGAGTGATCCGACGAACCCGAACGGGTGGTCGGCGCCGCAGACGTTGTTCTCCGGCACGATCACCGGGTCCGGGACCGGGCCGATCGACCAGGCGGTGATCGGTGACGGGACGAACATGTACCTGTTCTTCGCCGGGGACAACGGCAAGATCTACCGGGCCGGCATGCCGATCGGGAACTTCCCGGGCAGCTTCGGCTCCACCTCCACCGTGGTGATGAGCGACACCACGAACAACCTGTTCGAGGCGGTGCAGGTGTACAAGGTGCAGGGGCAGAACCAGTACCTGATGATCGTCGAGGCGATCGGTGCCAACGGCCGGTACTTCCGGTCGTTCACCTCCTCCAGCCTGGGCGGCTCCTGGACCCCGCAGGCGGCGACCGAGGGCAACCCGTTCGCGGGTAAGGCCAACAGCGGCGCGACGTGGACGAACGACATCAGCCACGGTGAGCTGCTGCGGGTCAGCGCGGACCAGACCATGACGGTCGACCCGTGCAACCTCCAGCTGCTCTACCAGGGCCGCTCGCCCAGTTCCGGCGGCGACTACGGGCTGCTGCCGTACCGGCCGGGGCTGCTCACCCTGCAGCGCTGACCGACGCGAGGACAGGCCCGGCCACCCGGCCGGGCCTGTCACCGTGCGTGGTCGTAGGCCCGCTGCGCCGCCGTCACGTCACCGACGTGCTCGATCGACCACCGCCACAGCGCGCGCAGCGGCTCCGGCAGCGTGCGGCCAGCGTCACCTACGTCCAGGGCGACGCCGCCGACGAGGCCGCGCTCGCGAAGGCGGTCTCCGGCGTGCCACGCCTCGCCACCGACCTCGGCGCGAGCACCACGGAGGCCGCCGCGCCAGCCACCTCGCCGCACCTCAAGGCGCCGCTATGGCCGTACCCCGGCCGGCGACGCCCGCCGTCCATCCCGGTAGGACATGCAAAACCCGGGAGATCCGTCTTCCCGCTCCCGGTGTGGTGCTGCCCGCTTGCTCCCGCGGGCCGCGGTCCCGACGCCGCTCACCACGAACCCGGCGCCGGCGCGGGCCGATAGTCCGGCCGCCTACGGATCCGGGACGAGCTGAGCGACGTCTGGACCGAGTTCTCCAGCCGCACCACGCAATCACCGGACCAGCTCATCGAGGCCGTCGTGGCCTCCGCGCCGCGTAGAGCGCGAACCTACCGGGTCCGGCTGGCGCTGGACCGAATTCAGCAGATGGAGACGCAGCCGGAGAGTCTGCGGCAAGGGCTGCGGGAGACCGCCGAGTCGAAAGCCGTCGGGCGGTCCGTGTGCCATAGCGCGCGCAGACTGCTCAAGGCGTGGTGAAACGCCGCGCAGGCGGGCCGGGGAGCGTTCGGGCGGCGGGCCCTTGACCGGCTGCGCGCCACGCCGGGCCGGTCCTCGCGACGGGGGCGTGCCGCGAGGACCGGCGGGGTGGGTCAGGAGACCTTGATCAGGTCCCAGACCCGGTCGGCGAGGCCGCCGGAGGAGTCACCGCCCTGGTAGGGCTGCTGCGTGACGTTGGCTCCGGCGGCGCCGGTGAGCAGCGACGCGGCCTGCCCGGTGGCCACGTTGGTGAACCCGTAGCGGGTGTCGGCGTACCGGCGCACGGTCCAGTTCTGCTCGTTGCCGGTGCCGCAGGTGACCTGCTGCAGCCGCAGCCCGGCGGTCGTCGCGGTGGTCTCCGGCCGCAGGCACAGGCCGGTGGCGGCGTTGACGATCCGGAAGCGGCCGGCCGCGTTGCCGGCCTGCAGCGTCCACCGCTGGATGGTCGCGGTGCTGATCGCGGCGTGCGTGACGAACGTGCCGGACGTGCTGTTCGGCACCGACATGTTGGTGCCGTGCCGGCTGGTGAACGTGTACGTGCTGTTCGCCGCCGGCGGGGTCTCGGTCACCGGCGTGAGCGTGAACTGCTGCGTGACGTCGCCGGTGTACGGGTACTGGGCCAGCTTCGCCGGGTGCACGCCCTGGCTCGTCAGCGCATACCCGGTCAGATAGTTGATCATCGCGTAGCGGCCGTTGCCGACCGGCTGCAGCGCCCACGCCATACCGTTGGACTGCTCGCAGTAGTACTGCAGCGACGTCGTACCCTGCGCGGTCTGGCTGTAGTAATCGTCCAGGCACAGCTGGCTGGCCACGTTGACCAGCCGCCACCCGCTGGCGTAGTTGAGCAGCCAGCGCTGTGTCTGTGCGCCGGAGACCGGCCGCTGGCTGATCTCGGTCAACGGCGCGGTGCTGCCGTTCAGTGGCTCCAGCGCGTGCCCGGTCGCGGCGTTGGTGATCACGTACGACCTGCCCCCGCGCAGGTGGCCGTCGTCGTTGTCCGGCGTGCTGCCCTTGATCAGGAACTCGCTGTTCGCCGGGTTCCAGTGCGTGGCCAGGTAGCTGCCGGCCGGCGGACCGGTGTGGAAGTAGTCGTCGTTGCCGCAGTCGAGCAGCCGGTCGTCGTCCTTCTCCCCGCAGGTGTACGCGCTGACCGCGGACCCGTAGCACATCAGGTCCCACTCCTCGACGCAGTGCCCGGCCCCGTCCGCGTGCGGCGCGGAGTCACGCACCGCGCCGAACAGGTGCCCGAGTTCGTGCGCGGCCGCGTTCGCGCCCCAGCAGCCGGGACCGACCTCCAGGTAGCGGGGGCCGAGGATGGGCACGCGCGCCCCGGCGGTGCCGTTCGTCGGCGTGGACAACGCCGGTGGCGCGTACGCGGCGGTCCGGCACCTGTTCGACACCGGCCGCCGGCGGATCGCCGCGCTGCACGGGCCGCGGGGCCACACCGACGCCGACGGCCGGCGCGACGGATACCGGCGCGCGGTGCACGAGCTGGGGCTGCCGGACCTCGCGGAGACCGGTGTGTTCCACCGCGACTCCGGGTACGACCTGGCCGGCCGGCTGCTGCACCGCGAGCCGGCCCTCGACGCGATCTTCGCCGCCAGCGACGCGGTGGCGGCCGGTGCGATGCAGGCGCTGGCCGACGCGGGCCGGCGGGTGCCGCGGGCCGGCGGGTGCCGCGGGACGTGGCGATCGTGGGCTTCGACGACAGTGTGATCGCGGTCTGCACCACCCCGCCGATGACCTCGGTCCGGCGACGGCAGCCTGATCAACACGATCGGCGTCAGCCCGGCCGGCGACCGGATCGCGTACGGCACGTTCTCCGGCCGGATCGGCGTGACCGGCACGCGCACCGGTGACGTGCTGGCCGAGGAGCGCCGGGAACACCCGGTCAACCGGGTCGCGTGGTCGCCGTCCGGCCGGTTCCTGAGCGCTTCTCACCCCGGCCCGAGGTGGGTGTGCCTCCGGCCGGGGTGGCGTACGGCCTCTCCCCGGCCGGAGGCGGGCCGCTCAGAGCGCGAACGACGCGGTCGGCAGCACGTCGAACTCGAGCCGGCCGTAGTCCTCCGCCAGGATGTACGGCGTGAAGAACGGGTGCCGGGTGCCGACGGCGACGTCCCGCCAGTATCGCTGCAGCGGGTTGCCGTCCACGAACCCGCTCGCCCCGTGCAGGTCGAGCAGCAGGTCCATCGCCTCGCGGCACTCCCGGGCCGCCGTCGACAACTCGACACGCAGCTCGACCCGGTCGGTCACCGGCAGCTCACTGCCCGCCGGCAGCCCGTCGACGACCTCGGCCACCCGGAGCGTACGCCGCATCGCCGTATCGGTGCGCCGCCGCGCCTCGGTGAACCAGTAGCGCCCGAGCGGAGAGTCCGCCACCCGGGCGTAGGTGGTCATGTACGGGGCCCGGCCGCCGGTGATCGCGTCCGCGACCAGGTCCAGCGCCGCGTGGGTCGCCCCGATCATCGGCGCGAGCACCGTCAGGCCGCCCGCGAACATCGCCTCCGGCGGGATCGGCCGGGCGGCCTCGGGGAAGGTGACGAAACCGTCCGGTACGAGAACGTCCTCGGCCACCAGCGTGTGGCTGCTCGTGCCGCCGAGACCGGCCGCACGCCAGGTGCGGTCCACCGACAGGTCGGACAGCGGCACCAGAGCCATGGCCGGCATCGGGGTCCCGGCGTCCGGCAGCGGCACCGCGATCATGGCCAGGGACGCCAGTTCCGCACCGGATGCCATCGACCACCGCCCGGAGACCCGCAGACCGCCGGGCACGCGCACGCCGCTGCTGCCCGGCGACACCACCTGGGTGGCGCAGAACACCGAGTCCGGGTCGGCCAGGACGGCCTCCTGGGCCGGGTCCGGCAGCGCCAGCCGGGCCACGGCCTTGTTCGCGGCGTTCAGGCCGACGACCCACGCGGTGGAGGCGCAGCCGCGTCCGAGCTCGGTGAGCACCTCCACCTGTGTGACCAGGTCAGCCTCCGACCCGCCCGCCGCGCGCGGCACCGTGAGCGCGAACAGTCCGGCGGCCCGCACCGCCGCCACGCTGTCCGGCGCCGGTGTCAGGTCGCGCTCGGTGCGCTCCGCGTTCGCCAGCAGTGTCGGCACCGTCTTGCGGGCAGCATCCAGCAACGATTCGTTCATAGCAGTGAATCTCGTCCTTCTGGTGAGCAACAGCGTCAGCCCGGACGGGCGCGCTGGGGTGAGGGGGCGTCAGCCCTGATGGGCACGCTGAGCGCGGGTGGCGGCCAGGCGCGCGGCGTCGACCGAGCCGGGCTCCGCCGTGTACACGACCGCACGGAGGTCACCCTGGTGGATCGTGATGATGTCGCAGTCGAGCGTGAAGTCCCCCACGACCGGATGGCGCTTGATGAGCCGATGGTGCCGGTCCTGGTGATCCGCGGGTGACTCCCACATGGCGGCGAATATGTCGCTCTCCGCCCGCAGATCGGCGACCAGGTCCGCGACCCAGTCGTCGTCCGGATACCGCCGGGCGGTGGCCCGCAGGTCGGCCACGATCGCCTGCTGGAAACGTGCTTCGGCCTCGGACCCCGCCTCGGTCCATCCCTCCATGCCGGTGAAGGCACGCCAGGCCAGGTTGCGATCCCGGCCGTCGACCAGCATCGAGAAGTAGCACATCGCCTCGCAGGCCGCGTTCCAGGCGAGCAGTGTCCAGGCGGCGTCCAGGACGCAGATGGGTACGTCACCGAGACGGTCGAGCAGGTGCCGCGCGCCGGAACCCACCTCGTGCGGCACCCGGCCCGCGAGTGACGGCACGTGCCCGGCGAGCGAGCAGAGATACTCGTACTCGCTGCTGGACAGGCGCAGGGCCCGGGCGAGTGAGTACAGCACCTGGGCGGACGGCCGCCCGTTCCCCTGTTCGAGGCGCTTCACGTACTCGGCGGACACACCGGCCACGGCGGCCAGCTCGTCCCGGCGCATCCCGGGCGTACGCCGGCGTGCCGCCGAACGCAACCCGCTCGGCGGGGTCGCGCGCTCCCGCCAGCGCCGGAGCGCGACTCCAAGATCGTTACCTGAGGGCACCCAGGAATGATTACTCATCTTCGGCGATCCAGCGTGGCCCGAAAAGTACCAGTCTGCCCACCGGGACGCGCCGGGCGACCGGCGCCGCCAAGCTGGCAGCGCTGACCGTTGCCCGGCGCGCGACCGCGAGCCACGCACCGGACGACTCGCTCCCTGCCCGCGGCGAGACCAGCGACGGGGGGGCGAATCGCCCACCGGGCCTTTCCGGCCGGGGCTCGGGAGTGGACGACCGGCCGGGACGGGGCCGGCTGGGATGGGGTCGGCTGGGATGGGCCGGTCCGCTTTTCCGGATGCCGGGGTCAGGCGGCCTGGCGGGCGAGCCAGGCGCCGAGGGCGCGGGAGCAGTCGGCGACCGATTCGCGCCAGGTGCGGTCCGCGCCCGCGCCGGCCTCGTCGCTGACGTGTTTGATCAGGCGGACCGGGACGGCGGCGGCGTGGGCGGCGGCGGCGATCGCGTAGCCCTCCATGTCGACCAGGGCGGCGTGTTCGGCGAGGCGGGCGCGGACCGCGTCGTCGGCGATGAAGGAGTCGCCGGTGGCGAGCGTGAGCGCGGTGTCCGGGCCGACGGTCAGCGGCGGGCTGCTGAGCACGCCGGTGAGGCGGAACAGCGTGTCCTCGTCGAAGTCGTGCTGGACGACGGTGCCGATCTCGTGCGTGCCGGACAGCCCGGCACGCAGCGCGCCCGCGGTCCCCAGGTTGATGATCTCGCGGGGGCGGGAGGCGGCGGACAGTGCCGCGGCGACCGCGACGGCCGCGTTGACCTTGCCCATCCCGGTGAAGAGGATCGGCAGGCCGGTGTCGAGGTGCTCGGCCTCCAGGTCGATCGCCATGACCAGAAGCGGACGGTCTGCGCTGATTGCTCCACGGATCTCCACGGGCCGGAAGTTTACGCCGCGCGACGGGCCGGGCCGGGGGCGTGGCCCGCGGAGCCGGACTCCCACGTCGAAATCCCGCTGGTGTGCCGCCCATGACGCCGGCCGCGGACCCGCATGACACCTCAGTCGCTGGTGACGCGGTCGCCGAGAGGAGTCACGTCCGCAGCGATGCAGCCGGCTGGCCGGGTGGCCGGGCGACAGCGGTGAGGGTGGCCTCGGCGATTCTGCGGAAGCTGGTGACGAGCCGGTTGCGGTCGCCGGCGCGGGTGGCCAGGACGATCTGGCTGGGCTCGACGCCGTGCAGCGGGACGGTGGTCAGGCCCGGGTGCAGGCCGGTTGCCGGGTCGAGGGGTGGGCCGATGGCCACGGCCTGGCCGGCCGCGATGAGTTCTTGCTTGTCCTCCAGGGCCTCGACCAGCGGGCCCGCGGGCGCGGGCCGGCCGTCGGGGCGGGGGTCGAGGCGCCAGTAGGCGTTGAGCTGGGCGTCGCCTTGACGTACGTACGGGATGGGTTCCTCGGCGATGTCGTCGAGGGTGACCGATTGCCGGCCGGCGAGGGGGTGGTCACGGGAGACGACCAGCACGCGGGGCTCGTCGTGGAGGACGGTGACGCGCAGCCGGTCGGTGCGGAACGGCAGGCGGGTCACCACCGCGTCGACCAGGTGCTCCACCAGCGCGCCGCGGGACTCGCTCCAGGCCAGGAGCCTGGTGTGAACCTCGGCGTCGGGGTGGTGGCGGCGCATCGCCCGTACGCCGTCGGTGATGATGAGGCCCTTGGTGTAGCCGATGGTGATGGCCGCGGGCCGGGCCGCGGCGCGGGTGCGCGCCATCGCCTCCGTCGCTGCGCGTAGCAGTCCGGCGGCCAAGGGCAGGAAGACCTCGCCGGCGTCGGTGAGCCGGGTGCCGTGCGTGGTGCGGTCGAGCAGGCGGACGCCGAGCTGCTGTTCGAGGCGCTGGATCTGCCTGCTCAGTGAAGGCTGGGTGGTGCGCAGCGCCTCGGCGGCGCGGCCGAAGTGCCCATGTTCGGCGACGACCGTGAAGCACTGCACCAGCCGCAGATCCAGGTCGACAAGCGCCGGGAAGGGTGAGGACACATGATGAACCTAGATCGCGCCGTCGCCCGCCGGTAATACGAAACGCGTATCAGCGGATGCGGAAGAGTCATCGGACGAGTGGTCGCGCACCCGTTACGTGCTCAATTTCCCCGGCACCGTCGCGACCAGCTTCGCCGGGGACTACCACCACGATCCGGTGGTGACCGGGCAGATCGCCATGCTGCGGCGGACCTGACCGAGATCGCGCCGTTCCTGGAGTCGTCCGACCACGGCCGGATCACCGCTGTCGGTGAGGGCCGGGCCGTTCCGCTCGACCCCGCGGTGTCCTCGCCCACCGACGCCACCCGCCTGCACCGGTACACCCGGGAACTGCTCTCCACCCGGAACGAGGCCGCCCAGTGATGAACCGGAGCGGTCGTCACCGACGGTTTCGGTGACGACCGCTCCGGCCCGGATCGCGAGACGGCCGAGCCGGTTCGCGCTCTGACGCCGGGGGCGGCACTCGCCCGGGTGCCGCCCCCGGCGCCGACGTCAGCCGCAGGCCGAACCGTTCAGCGCGTACGCGGCCGGTGCGCCGCTGTCGCCGGTGTGCGTGGCCTGGAAGCCGAAGGTGACCGACGCGCCCGGTGCCAGCTGGGCGTTGTGGCCGACGTTGGTCGCGGTGACCCGCCCGGACGTGGGCGTGTACGTGGCGTTCCAGCCGTTGGTGACTGTCTGGCCGGCCGGCAGCGTGAACGCGAGTGTCCAGCCGTTCAGCGCGCTGCCGCCGGTGTTCGTCACCGTGATGTTCGCGGTCAAGCCGTTGTTCCACGCGTTCACGGCCGCGGTCGCGCGGCACGCGGTCTCAGCGGGTGGCGTCGTGGTCGGCGGCGTGCCGGTCGGGGTCGTGGGCGGCGGCGTGGTCGGCTGGGTCACGCTGCCGAACTGGCTGAAGAAGCGCCACACCTCGGGGCCGACCCAGGACGTGCCGGCGTTGCGGTCGGTCGGCAGCGGCACGTGGTCACCGTCGTGCGCCGCCCACTGCACCGGGTACCCGGACCGGCAGCCCGTGTACGCGGTGGTGATGTGGGTGCCGCTGTTCTGGCCCGGCTCCGGCGGGTTCTGTGCGGTGCAGCCGTTCGCGCGGACGAACACGTCCCGGATCGACCGGCCCGAGGAGATGTTCAGGACGCTGTCCCGGGTGCCGTGGATGCCGAAGTACGCGACCGGCTGCGACGCCGACGAGCATCCGCCGCTGAGGTTCGCACCGGCGATCGGCGCCACCGCCCGGAACACGGCCGGCCGGGCGCAGGCGAGCGCGAAGCTCATCGCGCCGCCGTAGCTGAAGCCGAGCGCGAACCGCTGGGACGTGTCGACGCACAGGTCGTTCTCGACCGTGCGCAGGATGTCGTCGACCAGCGTGACGTCCCGGCCGCCGGTGTTCGCCCAGCCGGCGTCCAGGCCCTGCGGCGCAACGAAGATCGCGCTGTTTGCGGCTTGCGCCTGGAGGCCGTAGAACCCGTTGCCGACCACGTCGCTCGCGCTGCCGTTGAGCCAGTGCAGCCCGACCACCAGCCGGTACGCCCGGTTGTTGTCGTAGTTGCCGGGCAGCCGCAGCTGGTACGTGCGCGCCCGCCCGCCGCTCTGGATGGTGTACGTCCCGTCGCGCAGCGTCGGGTTCTTGCCGCACCCGGCGGTGGCGGCGAGCGTGCCGGTCTGCCCGGCCGTGGCGGTCCCGCCGGTCAGCGCGATCGCTCCGGCGGCGGCCAGCAGTACGGCGGCTACGGCGGTGCCGAGTATCCGGTGTCTCCGTGTCGGTTGTCCGGTCATCTGAGGTCACTCCTGCGGTGAGGCGCCCGGCCCGGGGCCGGGCGCGACGGTGGCGGGGAACGGAGGTTCAGGCGACGGTGCAGGCGGCGCCGTTCAGGCTGAACGACGACGGTGCGGCCGTGTTGCCGGTGTGCGTGGCCTGGAAGCCGATGGAGACCGAGGCTCCGGGCGCGATCGCCGCGTTGTGGCCGGCGTTGCGCGCGGTGACCTGGCCGGAGGACGGCGTGTACGTGGCGTTCCAGCCCGACGTGATCGTCTGCCCGGCGGGCAGTGTGAACGACAGCGACCAGCCGTCGACGCGCGCGGTGCCGGTGTTGGCGATCGTGATCGCCGAGGTCAGCCCGGTGTTCCAGGCGTTGATCGCGTCGGTGACCCGGCACGCCCCGGTCACCGGTGGCGTGGGTGTGGGGGTGTTCGGCGGCGTGGGCGTCGGAGTGGACGGCGGGGTGGACGGCGGCGTGGTGAGGCCGAAGAACGCGACGGCCGCCGCGGCCATGCCGGTGCTCGGCAGCGTGTGGCCGGCGCCCTGGACGGCGTACGCCTCGACCCGTACGTCGCCGGTGGCGTCCGCGAACCGGCGGCGGTTCCACCCGGCCTGCGGGGTG
This sequence comes from Catenuloplanes indicus, assembly GCF_030813715.1. Taxonomy (NCBI): domain Bacteria; kingdom Bacillati; phylum Actinomycetota; class Actinomycetes; order Micromonosporales; family Micromonosporaceae; genus Catenuloplanes; species Catenuloplanes indicus. Next base: position 1,643,612 of record NZ_JAUSUZ010000001.1, on the reverse strand, counting down.
TCGGTGGACGTCGGGGTCTGGGACAGCCCGGCCACGTCGGTCCACTGCTCCACCGACTCCTGGAGCAGCGAGTACGGCACCAGCGTGTCGTTGGTGCCGTGCCACAGCTGCACCCGAGGCCGCGGCCCGGTGTATCCCGGGTAGGCCTGACGGACGGCGTCGCCCCACTGCTGCGGCGTGCGGTTCATCGCGCCGCCGGTGCACCGGCTGGCGCCGGGCGGGTAGTCGGCCGCGTTCGCGAAGCAGTCGTACGGCACGCCCATGAACGACGCGCCGGCCCGGAACAGGTCGGGGTAGACGGCCAGCAGGTGCTGGGTCATCATGCCGCCGGAGGAGCTGCCGGTGGCGTAGACCCGGTTCTGGTCGCCGCCGTACTGCCGGCCGGCGTAGGCGACCATCGACGCGATCGAGACCGGGTCGCTGCCGCCGCCGCGTCGTTTCGCCGCGGCCGACCAGGTGTCGAAGCACTTGCCGAACCCGGCCTCCTGCATCGCGGACGGGTAGATCACGATGAACCCGTGCCGGTCGGCCAGCGCGGCGAACTCGCTGCCGCTGTAGAAGCCGGGCCCGGAGCCGCCGCAGCCGTGCATGGCCACCACGATCGGCGGGTTCGCCGGTCGGGAGTCCGGGACGTAGACGTGCATGCGCATGCCGCCCGGGTTGTCGCCGAACGAGGTCACCTCGGTCAGCGAGGCGGCGAACGCGGGACGGCCCGCCGGCAGCGTGAGTGCGGCGAGGACGGTCAGTGCGGCCGTACCGAGCAGCAGTGTCTTCTTGAATCTCATGGTGGCATCTCCTCGAGGGAGGCGAGAGGAGGCGGCGGCACGGAGCCGGCGATCGCCCGGACGTGTCGGCTCGCGTGGACCGACGCGTGACACTTAGCTTGCTCCGCGGCCACCGAACTGTCAATCGACGCATATCAATTAAATTGTGCCGCGGCGGTCTAAAGTGAAGATCGACCGTCCTCAGCAGCCCGCCGGAGCGTCGCGTGACCAGCCCGTACGACATCGAGGAGATCTTTCCGGAGGACGCGGCCGGTGCGGTGCGGCTGCCGCGGCGCCAGAACGGCAACTCGCCGCAGGGCCTGGCCGTGACGCTGCTGGCCGACTACACGCTGCGCACCCGGGCCTGGCTGCCGTCGGCTGCGGTCGTCGCGCTGCTCGGCGAGGCCGGCGTGAGTCCGGCCGGTGCGCGCACCGCGATCAGCCGGCTCGCCCGCCGCGGCGTGCTGGAGGGCGCCCGGCGCGGGCGGCAGAGCTCCTACCGGCTCACCGCGGCCGCGGCCGCCTTCCTGACCGTGGGTGGGCGCGCGATCGTCTCGCCGGCCGGCGTGGAGCCGTGGGACGAGCACTGGACGCTGGTCGCGTTCTCGCTGCCGCAGGCCGAGACCACGCGCCGGCGCGGGCTCCGCACGCAGCTGCGGTGGATGGGGTACGCCCCGCTGTACGACGGGCTGTGGGTCTCGCCGCGCGCGCTCGACGCGCCGGCGCAGGCGGAACTGGAGCGGCTCGCGCCCGGTGCGCTGACCGTGTTCCGGGCCCGGCACGCCGGGGACGGCCGCGCGCCGCTCGAGGCGTGGGACGTCGCGGCTATCGCGGGCGAGTACGCCGCGTTCGTGGCGCGCTGGCACGCGACGCCGGCCCGGCCGGCGTCCGGTGCGGAGGCGGTGCGGATCCGGACCGAGGTGATGGACGACTACCGGCGGATGCCGGTTCTCGACCCCGCGCTGCCGGCCCGGCTGCTCCCGGCGGACTGGCCGCGCGAGCCCGCCCGCGAGCTGTTCGCCGCCGTCTACGACGGGCTCGCGCACACCGCCGAACGGCACGTGCGCGACGTGGCGGAGCGGGTCGCTGGTGCGCCGTGGCCCGGCATCCACGCGCACACCGTGGCCGAGATGGCCGCCGGACTCACCGGCTAGTCCGAAACTTTCAGACTACGTACCGATTTGCGCGGCTGCGCGCTCCGTGCACAGCGCCCGCACGACGTACCGTCGAAAAAGGGTTACTAACAGCCGGATCGGCAGGTCGCAGGCCATCTGACAGGGCGATTCATCCTCTTGACCCATCGATCACCGTCTCGTAACGTGCGCATGCAGCTTCGCAAATTCCGGTCGGTGGGCGAAAGTTTCGGCAATCGTGATGCCGGCCGTTCCGATACGCCCTTGCGGAAAGGGGTCCCTGGTGATGCGAATCAGTCGCAGGTCGTTGCTGGGCCTGGCCGGTGCCGGAGCCGCCGGCCTGGCGCTCGGTGCATGCGGTGACGGCGGGAGCGGGAGCGGCGGCGCCGCCGGCGGGACGATCCGGTGGTGGCACATCGCGAACACCGACCCGATGCTGTCCGCGTGGGCGGACATGGCCCGCCGGTTCGAGGCCGCGAACCCCGGCGTGACCATCGAGATCACCGCGCTGGAGAACGAGGCGTTCAAGACCAAGCTGACCACGAACATCCAGGCCGGTGACCCGCCGGACATCTTCCACACCTGGGGTGGCGGCGTACTCGCCCAGCAGGCCGAGGCCGGGATGATCAAGGACCTCACGGCCGACGTCGGCGGCTGGCGCGACCAGCTGATCCCGGCCGCGCTGGACGCCTACACCATCGACGACAAGGTCTACGCGTCCGCGGTGGACACCGGCATGGTCGGCTTCTGGTACAACAAGGAACTGTTCGCCAAGGCCGGCGTGACCACACCGCCGGACACCTGGGCCGGGCTGCTCGACGCGGTCGGCAGGCTCAAGAGCGCGGGCGTCACGCCGATCGCGCTGGCCGGCAAGGAGAAGTGGCCCGGCCACTACTACTGGGCCTACCTGGCGCTGCGGATCGGCGGCCTGGACCTGATGCGGCAGGCCGCGGCCGACAAGAGCTTCGCCGCACCGGACTTCGTCACCGCCGGCGAGCGGCTGTCCGAACTCGTGGCGCTGCAACCGTTCCAGACCGGCTTCCTCGCCGCGGGGTACTCCACGGCGGACGGCCAGGCCGCCACGATGGGCAACGGCAAGGCCGCGATGGAACTGATGGGCCAATGGGCGCCCACCGTGCAGAAGGACTCCTCGGCCGGCAAGGCCGGGCTCGGCGACAAGCTCGGCTTCTTCCCGTTCCCCGCGGTCGACGGCGGCAGGGGCCGGATCACCGACGCGTTCGGCGGCGGCGGCGGGTTCGCGATCGGCCGGAACGCACCGGCGAAGGCGATCGACTTCCTCCGCTTCATCGCCCAGCCGGACAACGCGCGCATCGAGGCGAAGACCGCGGGCGTGCTGCCGGTGGTCAAGGCCGCCCAGGACGCGGTCACCGACCCGAACCTGAAGAGCGTGGCGGACATCCTCGGCTCCTCGACCGGTTTCCAGCTCTACCTGGACCAGGCGTTCGCGCCCGCGGTCGGCCAGCAGGTCAACGACAGCGTGGCGGAGCTGCTGGCCGGTCAGGCGAGCCCGCAGGACGTCGCCGCGGCCATCACCACCGTGGCGAAGCAGGGCTGACGGACGGTGGTCATCATCGAACGGCGGCCGGCCGCACCGGCCCGGCCGCCGGTCCGCACCCGGGCCCGGCGCCGCCGGCCCTGGCCGACCATCGTGCTGTTCCTCGCGCCCGCGCTGCTGCTGTTCGGGCTGCTGGTGCTGGCCCCGATCGTGGTCGCCGGCTACGCGAGCCTGTTCACCTGGAACGGCTTCGGCGTACCCACCGAGTTCGTCGGCCTGGAGAACTTCCGGCGGCTGCTCGTCGACGAGATCTTCGTCGGTGACCTGCGGCGCACGCTGCTGCTGGTGACGCTGTCGATCCTGATCCAGCTGCCGGTCTCGCTCGGCCTGGCGATGCTGCTCAACCAGCCGTTGCGCGGCCGGCGCGTCTACCGGCTGGTGTTCTTCGCGCCGTACGTGCTGTCCGAAGTGGTCACCGCGGTGCTGTTCACCATGATCTTCTCGCCGAACCAGGGCCTGGCCAACCACATCACCCGGCTGATCGGCCTCGGCGACCTCGGAGCGACCTGGCTCGCCGACCCGGACACCGTGATGTACTCGCTGTTCCTGGTCATCTCGTGGAAGTACTTCGGCTTCCATACGCTGCTCTACCTGGCCGCCCGGCAGAGCATCCCGCCGGAACTGCACGACGCGGCCGCGACCGACGGCGCCGGCCCGTGGCGCGCGTTCCGGCACATCACGCTGCCGCTGCTCGGGCCGACCATCCGGATCAGCGTGTTCCTGTCCGTGCTGGGCACGGTGCAGCTGTTCGACATGGTCTGGGTGCTCACCGGCGGCGGGCCGATCCGTTCCTCGGAGACGCTCGCGGTGAGCATGTTCCAGGAGGGCTTCAAGCGGTTCCACGTGGGCTACGCGAGCGCGTTCAGCATGGCGATCTTCCTGATCAGTCTCGTCTTCGGCCTGCTCTACCAGCGTTTCGTCCTGCGCCGCGACCTCGAGGGCGCGGTCACCACGATGGGAGACCGGCGATGAAGGCCCGGCACGCCGCGCTGCACCTGCTGAGCATCCTGGTCGGCGCGGCCATCGTGGTCCCGATCCTGTTCGGCGTGCTCGGCGGGTTCAAGGACAACGGCCAGCTGTTCACGAACCCGTTCGGGCTGCCGGACCCGTGGATCCCCGGCAACTACACCGACATCCTCGGCTCCGGCGCGTTCTGGCGGCAGGCCGGCAACAGCGTCGGTATCGCGATCGCCACCACCGTGGGCGTGGTCGGGGTCGGCGCGATGGCTGCGTACATCTTCGCCCGCTACGCGTTCCCGGGCCGGGAGACGCTGTTCACCGTGTTCGCGATCGGTCTGATGTTCCCGTTCGCGGTCGCGATCCTGCCGCTGTTCGTGCTGCTGCGCGAGATGGGCCTGCTCGGCAACCCGCTCGGCGTGGTGCTGCCGCAGATCGCGTTCGGCCTGCCGGTCACCATCGTGGTGCTGCGCGGCTTCTTCCGCGGCATCCCGCCCGAGGTGGAGGAGTCCGCGGTGCTGGACGGCGCCGGCCCGGTCCGGTTCTTCTGGCGCATCCTGCTGCCGATGTCCCGCCCCGCGCTCGGCACGGTCTCGGTGCTCGCGGTCGTCGGCAGCTGGAACAACTACCTGCTGCCGCTGATCGTCTTCAACGACTCCCGCTGGTGGACGCTGCCCCTCGGCGTCCAGCAGTTCCAGTCGCAGTACTCCGCCGACACCGCGCGCATCCTCGCCTACGTCACGCTCGCCATGATCCCCGCGCTGCTCTGCTACGCGTTCGCGGAGCGCCAGCTGGTCGGTGGCCTGACCAGTGGCATCGGCAAAGGTTGAGCTTCCTTTTCGCGACATCCTGTCGTAATGTTTCACGACAGGTTGTCGCTAAAAGGGGGACTCGCATGGACGACCGTGCCGCACTCGTCGAGCTGATGGGCCGATACGCCGACATCGCCGACCTGAAGGACTTCACCGACCTGCCCGGCCGCGTGCTCGCCGACCCGGTCGCGCTCGACTTCTCCTCGGTCGCCGGCATCCCGCCGATGACCGTGCCGCTCGGCGACTACACCGCCGTCCTGCGCGCCTCGTTCGCCACGTTCACCGCCACCCACCACGCGATCACCGGCCACGTGATCGAGGTCGACGGCGACCGGGCGACGATCCACGCTCATGTCCGCGCCGAGCACTGGCTGCCGCCGGAGACCGCCGGCGACGGCCCGGACCGGTGGCTGGTCGCCGGCTTCTACGACAACGAGGCGATCCGCACGCCCGGCGGCTGGCGCCTGACCCGGGTCCGCCTCACCGCCACCCACCAGGAGAACCCGCACCTGGCCCGCACCGCCGTCCAGCCCGGCTGACTCGTCCGCCGGCCGACTCCTCAGGGGGCGGAGCCCGGTTCTCGGCCCGCCCGGCGGTCCCTGACCTACCGGACCGCTGAGCCCGGGTTCGCGCTGTCCCGGGAGTCGCGCCGGGCCGTGACGTGCAGATGCAGGTTGACCGGGTAGGCCGCGAACGACATTCGCTCGTGGACCATGCCGGCCGTGCGGTCTCCGGCGAGGTCGAACCGGCGGCCCAGGACCGAGGTGACCATGGCCGCCTCGATCAGGGCCAGGTTACGACCGGGGCAGAAGCGGGGTCCGCTGCCGAACGGCGCGAACGGGAGCGCCTCGGCGGGCAGCCTGCCGTCCAGCCAGCGTTCGGGACGGAACACGCCGGCGTCGGGGAACCGGGCCGTGTCGCGGCGGGCACCGTAGGAGGTGAGCACGACGATCGGCGTGTTCGCGGGCAGGAACAACTCGCGCCCGTCGCTGCGGGCAACGGTCATGTCCCGGAGGTTCTGCAGACCCGCCATGGGTGCGACCGGCTGGAGCCGCAGGACCTCGTGGACGACCGCCTCGGCGTACCTCAACCGGCCGATCGTCGCCGGGTCGCCGGGCACCCGCTGATCGCCGAGCACCTCGTCGGCCTCGGCCCGGACTTTCGCGGCGATGTCCGGGTGCTCGGCCAGGAAGTGCAGCGCCCACGCGGCGGTCGACGAGGTGGTGTCCTCACCCGCCAGCAGCATGGTCAGGACGTTGCCGAAGACTTCCTCGTCGGTGATCCCCGGCTCGTTCTCCAAGGGTTTCACCAGCGCTTCGAGGAAGTTGGCCGGTGACTCGCCCGCTGCCACCCGTGCCCTCGCGTGCGCGAAGCGCTCCTTGACCAGCGCCTCGATCTCACGGACGGTGGCGTCCAGCCGGTGATCCTGGGGCAGCTTGAACCGGCGCCAGTAGGGAAACGGCGCGTTGATCCGCCGGGCGAACGCGGGAAACAGCATCGGGAGCCGGCGGTGCAGGCCTTCACCGGTGCTCTCCAGTGAGTTGAGGTCGTGGCCCATCGCCAGGCCCGAGGTCACGTCGAGCGTGTAGCGCATCATGCTGTCCAGGACGTCGACGCGCTCGCCGGCGGCCGCAGCCGCCTCCCACCGCCGCAGGAGGCGCTCGGTGACCTTGGTGATCGTGGTGAAGTACTGCCGCAGGTAGGCCGCGTTCAACGACTGCGTAGCGACCTTGCGAAGGCGCCGCCACCGGTCGCCCTCGGCGGTGAAGACGCCGTGCGGGACGATCTCGTTGATCACGGCGGACATCCCGGTGTCCCGGCCGAAGTCGTCCGGGCGGCGGCGCAGCGCCAGGTCCACCAGCACCGGATCGGCGGTGACCACGACGTCCCGCTGTCCCCCGGGGCGGAACCGAAAGGTCAGCCCATGATCGTCGGCCCATCCCTCCAGCAGCCGGTGCGGTGTCCGGGTGCGGACCAGATCCAGGAGATTGCCCACGACCGGACGCCGGGGCGGCCCAGGAAGGTCGTCGATGGTGTTCACCCTCCTCAGGTTCCGCGAACCCGCCCGGTTCGCCAACGATTCTTTCTTCCTGAAGGGGAGATTCGTGGTCCGAGGCTCGGCCTCCATGAGGTGCGAAACGAGCGAGTCCCGGAAATGCGGCGGCACCCGGGACCGGGTAGGGCGCGGGGGTTCGGCTCGGCCACCACGCGACCGGCAGGGAGGAGCGCCAGCGACGACCGGGGCCCGCGGGAGCACTCGGAACGCGAGCACGCCGGAAGCGGGAAAAGAAATGTCCCGGTTCTGGTCCTCGATGCCGGCGGGTTGGGGCTACGGCGGCCGGGTCGCGCAGGGGTGGCAGCCGCGGTGGGGGAGGATGACCGGATGCCGCGGATCAGGGGAGCCAGCATCGGGGAGCACCATGAGATGGTGTGGGCCGGGCTGGAGCAGGCGACGCGGGAGCTGTTGCGCGAGCGCGACTACGACTCGATCACCATGGGGCACATCGGGGCCCGGGCCGGGCTGGCCCGCAACACGCTGTACAACTACGCCCGCGACAAAGGGGCGCTGATCGCGGCGCTGACCGAGCGGATCGCCCGGCCCACGGTGGCGCGGGTGGCCGGGATCGGGGCGCGGGTGGCGGATCCGGCGGCCGTGCGGCTGCGGGAGATCGTCGAGGTGGTGCTGGCGGCGCTGACCGACCCGGTGCTGCAGCTGATGTTCCGGCCGGTGGGCGCGGACGCGCCGAAGGCGCCGGGCGGCCCGTTCCCGGCGATCGTGGCCGAGGTGGAGCGCGTGCTGCGGGACGGGATCGCGCGCGGCGAGTTCCGCGACGTCGGCGACGTGCCGCTGACGGTCGAGCTGCTGTCCGGCGTGATGCGGGCCGGTGCGGAGCGCGCCGGCCGGGACCCGGCCACGGTCGCGGCCACCACTCGCGCCACCTCGCAGCTCATCCTCGCGTCCCTGGCCTGAGAGACAAGCGCTGCCGGGGGTACGACGTACCCCCGGCAGCGCTTCCGGCACGGGTTCTAGAAGCCGGCGCTGACCTTGGTGAAGGCCCAGTCGGCCTGCGCGATGCCGCTGCAGTCGGAGACGACGCCGCCGCCGGCGCAGCCGCGGTCGCGGTTGACGGCCCAGAACGTGAAGCGGGCGAGGTTGTTGCCGCGGGCGTAGTCGCGGATCCGGGTCCAGGTCTCGACCGTGGTCAGCTCCTGCTGGTCGGAGAGGCCGTTCATGCCGGAGATGCCCATCCGCGAGTACGCCTGCGCGTCGGTCCAGCCGAACGTGGTCTTGAGCTGCTTCTTCAGGCCCTCGGACGCGCCCACGGTGCTGGCGTACATGTCCGCGCCGCCGTTGAAGTCGAACGGCATCTGGGTGAAGACGTCGATGTTCGCGCCGAGCGCCTTCGCCTGGTTGATCAGACGGATACCGTGCGCGTTCGGGCCGGTCGGCGTGGTACCGAAGGTGAGGATCGTGGTCACCGACGGGTTGTTCTGCTTGATGATCTTCAGGGCGCCGAGGATCCGGTCCTGGACCACGTAGTTCTCGAACTCGTCGGTGTTCTCGATGTCGATGTCGATGGCCTTCAGGCCGAACGCGTTGATGACCTTCTGGTACGCGCCGGCCAGCGCCTCGGGCGTGGCGCAGTTCGGGCCGAGCTTGTTGCCGCTCCAGCCCCCGATCGACGGGACCACGCTGCCACCGGCCGCCTGGATCGCCGCGATCGTGCTCGCGTGCACGCCGCCGGTCAGCCCGCTCTCCCCGTCCCAGACCGGGTTGCAGCCGTTGGCCAGCACGAACGCGATGGTGAACGCCTTGATCCCGGTCGCGTTCATCACGGTGGCCGGCGCCGGCGGGTTGCCCCAGCCGGGGTAGATGTACGGCGCGGACGCCATCTTGGTGCCGGTGGCGGGCGGCGGCGTGGTCGGTCCGGTCGGCGGCGGCGTGGTCGGCGTGGTGGTGCCGCCGCACGCGCCGTTGTCGGCCCAGACGCCCCACTGGCCGCTGGCGGTCGGGAGCTCGTTCTGGGTCCACCACCTCGCGGTGTAGTTGCGGGACGCGTACGAGACGGTGTTGTCCTTGACGTAGACGGCGGACGCGCTCCAGGCGGTGGCGCAGGCGGCCGCGGCGGAGGCGCCGGGGGCGAGCGCGACCGAGGCCGCGATCGCGGTCCCGGCCACGGCGGTCGCGATCGCGGCGGCGAACGAACGGCGGAGTGACATGGCGAACCAGCTCCAGGGGTATCGGGGTTCGCCAATTATTAGGACTGTTAACAGTGGGGGTCCAGGGTGCGCCGCCCTAAATGTTCCCTAAGGTCAGCAAATTGGAGGCCTTGTACGTGGCGACGCCGATCAGCGCCGCGCGCATCCGCTGGAACCGGTCGCCGGTCGCGGTCAGCGCGGTCGCCCAGGCGTCCAGCCGGCCCACCCAGGCGACCCGGTCGTCCGCGCTCAGGCAGTCCTTGTAGGACCCGTTCACGCCCTCGGTGATCCTGCCGATCCGGGTGAAGATCGGCCGCAGCCGCGGGTGCGTCATCGGGTCCGCGTCCAGCAGCGACTCGTCGTCCGGCAGGTCACGGATCTCGATGAGCGACTCCATCATGGTCAGGTTCGCCCGGTCCTGCGCGGTCACCGCCGTGGCGCGGACCAGCGACAGCACCTGCCCGGCCGTCAGCTCACCGGCGCGCAGCAGCTGAACAGCAGGCCGTCCCACGGTAACCGGGCCCGCCGGTCACCACCGGCCCGCACGTAGTCGTAGACGACCGTGGCCGGCACCGGTCCGCGGTCCACCGTCCACGGCGGCTCCACGTCCAGCGCGGACGTGACGGCCGGTCGCGGGCCGGACGCCGGGAGCGGGCCACCGGCCCGGCACGCCACCTCGAGCGCGGTCCGGAACACGGCGAGCCGGGTGTCGTCCGGGTGCGCCGCGGCCAGCCGGTCCAGCGCGGCGGCCACGGCCGGGTCGTGCAGCCGCTCCCGGTTCGCCCGGTGGTACGCCTCGGCCGGGTCCGGCTCGTGCGTGCGCAGCCACTCCACCAGCGCGACCGGCAGCCCGCCCGCGGCCCCGCCCCGCGGCCCGGCCGGCGTGCCCGGGTCCCGCGATGATCCGCCAGCGCAGGATGTCGGCCGCGGCCGCGAACCCGTCCACGGTGTGTTCGGCGAGGCGGATCAGGAACTCGTCGTCGACCGGGTTCGCCGCGTGGTAGACGTCCCAGACCGAGATCAGCCGGATGCCGTGCTCGCGCGCCCAGGCCAGGCCCGCGCCGGTCGGTGGCTCGGTCACCCACAGCGTGGTGAAGTACCCGGCACCGGCCACCGCGCGGGCCTGCTGGGCCGCACCGGCCATGAACGCCGCGGCGACCGGGTTGTCCGGCGAGATCGGCGAACCGGTCCAGATCATCGGTACGTGCAGCGGCATCTGCTGCCCGGCCGCGTTCCGCAGCACCGCACCGGTCGCCGGCAGGTCGTCCAACGACACCGGTCCGGTGCGTGCCGCCAGATCCAGCCGCCGGAAGAACGCGTCCGCCCCGGCCGGGTCCACGTCGCCCGGCGGCCTGGCGAACGCGGGCGCCGGGGCCTGAGTGCGCACGCCGAACCAGTCCGGCCCGAACACCGGGTGCACCGGCGCGTCCCGGCGCATGCGGGCGCGCAGCGGGCCGACCGCGTCCGGCATCGGCGGGTCGTCCGAGAAGATCATGATCTGCGGCGGGCCGTCCAGCACCGACCCGGTGGTGATCGCCGGGTCCGCCGGTGGCGGCAGGAACGCGACGGCCGCGCCCGGCGCCCGCACGGCGTCCAGCAGCCGGGCCGGTGCCGGGGTGAGTTCGGTACCGGCCGACCACAGCATCCCGCCGTCGACGAAAATCCAGGTCAGCGGCGCACCGGCACGCCCGGAGGTGCGGATCAGCGCGGCCGAGCCGGGCGCGGACAGCAGCGCCGCGGGCACGTCCTCCGGTGCGGGGCCGCCGCCGAACCGGTCCCAGATCTCGTCGACCGTGGGCGGGGTGAGCCGGGCCGGGTCCCAGCCGGCGTCCGTGCCGGTCACCACCATGCCCACGGCCAGCGGGTACGCGGCGGACGCCGGCGCGTTCATGGCCTTGACCAGCGCCATCAGGTCGACGCTCGCGCGCGTCTGCCCGGGGTGGAAGTACACCCCGCCCGGGATCGGCAGGAACATGCCGTCGCGGCAGACGACGTCGAGCATCGGGTGGGTCACCGGACGGAACTCCAGGAGAGGGGACGGGCCTGCTACTACGGCGTCCCGGCGGGCCCGGTGCAGATCACCGGCGCGGACAGTGGCGACCCGGACCGCGAGAGGGCACGCGCACCGCCGACCCGCCCGGTCCATTTCGTCGTCAAGCCGTTTGTAAGAAAGTTGCAAGCACGTCCCGCCACGCTGGCCGCATGAACGACACTGCTCCCACACCCGGCCGGCCGTACGTGATCCGCGGCGGCACCGTCATGTCCATGGACCCGGCCGTCGGCGACTTCGAGCGCGCCGACGTGCTGGTCGACGGCGGGCGGATCGCCGCGGTCGGGCCCGTCGTCGACGCACCGGACGGCGCGGACGTGATCGACGCGCGTGGCCGGGTCGTGCTGCCCGGCTTCGTCGACACCCACCATCACCTGTTCGAGACCGCGCTGCGCTCGTACCTGCCGAACGGCTTGCTGATCAACGACGGGTCCGGCTCGCCGAGCGCGGACCCGTCCTACATGGAGCACATCATCGGCCGGTTCGCCCCGGCGTACCGGCCGCAGGACGTCTACATCAACATGCTGTACGGCCGGCTGTCCCAGCTCGACGCGGGCGTCACCACCGTGCTGGACACCTCGCAGATCCACCACACGCCCGAGCACAGCGACGCCGCGGTCGCGGCGCTGACCGACGCGGGCGCCCGGTCGGTGGCCGGCTACTGGGCCGGTGACGGCCGTCCCGGCTCCCGGTTCCCCGACGACGCCCGGCGGCTGCGCAGCCGGTACTTCTCCGGCGACGGGCTGCTGACCATGGCGATGGGCGGCGAGATCATGGGCGGCATCGACGCGTACGCCCCGGTCTGGACGCTCGCTCGCGAGCTGGACGTGCCGATCGCCGCGCACGCGCTCGGCTTCATGATGAACCCGATCATGCAGGGCCTGGCCCGCGGCGACCAGGGCATCGGGCTCGGCCCGGACGTGCTGTTCATCCACATGGTGCACGTCTCCGACGAGGTGTGGCAGTCGGTCCGCGACGCCGGCGTGCGGGTCTCGCTCGCCGTACCGATCGAGATGACGATGCGGCACGGCACGCCGCCGCTGCTGACCGTGCAGGCGCTCGGCATGGAGCCGTCGCTCAGCTCGGACGTCGAGACCACGATGGCCGCGGACCCGTTCACGCTGATGCGCGCCACGCTGACGCTGCAGCGCATGCAGGTCCACGAGCGGGTCTTCGCGCAGCCGGGCCGCACACCGGAGAACTTCTGGCCCGCCCCGGCGCCGGGCACGCCGGAGCTGCTGCTCGACCGGGACGTGCTGCGCTTCGCGACCATCAACGGCGCCGAGCACCTCGGGCTCGGCCACCGGACCGGCTCGCTGACGCCGGGCAAGGAGGCGGACATCGTCATCCTGGACGCGACCGCGCTCAACGTCGCACCGATGAACAGCGCACCCGGCGCGGTGGTGACGCTGATGGACCGGACGAACGTGGAGACCGTGATCGTCGGCGGCACGGTGCGCAAGTGGCGGGGCCGGCTGCTCGACGCGGACCTCGGCCGGCTCGGCAGCGAGCTGGAGGCGTCCCGCGACCACCTGTTCCAGGCCGCCGGGATCAAGCGGAACCTGTTCGCCTGAGCCGATCCGGGGTATGCGGACGTCATGACCTGGGGAGTGGGCGGCGTCTTCAACCGGCTCGCGCGACTGCGCGGCGGCAAACCCATACACACCACCGGCCGGGTGTACGAGGCTCGCCTGCTCCGCCGCGGCGGAGGCCGGTGGGGCGTGCCGTGGCTGGACGAGCCGGGCGAGGACGCGGGGGTGGTGCGCCTCTCTCGCGGTGCCGGGCTGCCGGGGGCGCTGCCGGACGTGCTCGGGCTCGCGTTCGGTTTCGGCACGCCGGGCGGCGCCCGGCACGACCTGCTGCTGTCCGCCGGCGGCACCGGGCGGGTGACCCGGCACCTGCTGGCCGTGCGGCGGGACCCGTTCCGCGGCGGGTACACCACGGTGTTCCCGTACCGGGCCGGGCGCCGCCGGGTGACGATCACCGCCCGGCCGCGCCCGGTCCGCCGCGGCGGACCGCTGTTCCTGCTGTCCGCGGCCGGGCCGGGCCGGGCGGCGCGCGAGTTCGGGCTGCTGGTGCTGGGAGCGCCCGGCCCGGACGAGCCGATCGCGTTCGACCCGGTGCTGCACCCGCTGCCCGGCCTGGTGCTGCCCGGCCCGATCGCGGCACTGCGCGCGGACGCCTACCGGGGCGCCCGCGCCGGCCGGGCCACCACCGGCCGGGCGGGCAGCCTACGCCGGCCGGTGATGGCCGGTGACGGCGCGTGACCGCGGCCGGAGCGCCACGTCCACCGGCACGGGCCCGGCCGTCGCGATCCTGACCGCACGGTCCGTGCCCGCGGTCCCGGCCCGCGGCGCGGACCGGTGGGGCTCAGTCCGCGGCGCGGACCGGTGGGGCTCAGTCCGCGGCGCGGACCGGTGGGGCTCAGTCCGCGGCGCGGACCGGTGGGGCTCAGTCCGTTGGTGCGCTGCCGGTCTCGTCCGCCTGGTTGGCGTCCTTGGTGCGGGCACGCATCTTCTCCGCGAGGCTCTGCCGCCGCTGCGCCGCCTCACTCTGGTTCGCCACCCGCCCGGCCAGCGTCGCCGAGTCCTTACCGCGGCCCGGCCGGCGCCCGAGAGAGTCGCTGGGTTGTCTCACCATGTCCGTCGTCCTTTCCTCACCCTCATTCTGGTGCCTGGAAATGCTATGCGTGGCTCGTCAGCCGGTACGCGTCGCGCAGTGTCTCCGACGCCGCGACCGGCCCGAGGTCACCGAACGTGGCTCCGGCCGGTGCGGTGACGCTGATGTCGTGCGGCGTGATCTGGGTCGGGAGACCGCCCGGCCAGTCCCGCTCGACGCCGCCGTTCGGGTTGAATCGCCAGCCGCGCGCCGCCAGCGGATGCAGCATGTCCAGGTCGCCCTCCCGCCCGGTGTCCAGCGGCAGCTCGCGTGCGGCCGCCTGCTCCGCGGTCATCCGGTGCACCTCGCGGCCGAGCTGCGGGAACGGCGGGAGGATCTCGTAGTCGGCGAACGTCTCCGCCCACAGCGCCAGCTCCGGGCCGGCCTGCGCCGGGTGGTACAGCGTGACCCGCCGCTCCTCGTCCAGCTCGATGCGCCCTCGGAGATCTCCGCGGCCACGACCAGCGCCGCCGCGGCCGCGCCACGCGGGGACGGCACACCGGGCCGGCCGAGATCCACGGCGAACCGGCGGGCCTCGTCGAGCAACCCCGGGTGGTAGTCCGAGAGGCTCGCCGCGTCCAGATCGGATGCGGCGAGCAGCTGCGCCAGCCGGGCCGGCGCCTCCGGGCCGGCCTCCGGCGCCGGGAACGGCAGCCCGCCGCGCCGCGGCAGCTGCCGGCCCCGCCACTTCTCCGGCCCGTCCCAGCCGTGGTCGAATCGCATCCATACCTCCGTTGGCATCGAACGGAGGCGAAGTCTACGGAGCGGGTGTGACAAGCACGGCCGGGATGATCCGGTAGTCCCGCTGGAAGACCATGTTGTGCAGGTCGCCCGCCACGATCGCGCGTAGCGTCGGCACCTGCGCCGCCGCGTCGGCGTCGCTGAACACGTTCAGCGCCCAGTCGTGCACGGTCACGCCGCGCAGGTGCGGGTGGTGGAAGCCGCTGCCGAAGTGCGCGGCCAGGGCCAGCGGCGGCAGCCCGGTGGCGCGCTGCTCCGGCCAGGACAGCGACCACTCCGCCCGCGGCCCGTCCTCGGTGCGCCGCACGCCGGTCGCGGTGATCTCGCCGGTGCCGCGCAGCAGTGCCCGGTCTGCCTCCGCCAGAACCTGCCGCGCGTACGGATCGAGCAGCTCGACCGCCGTCCCGAACAGCGCCTCCTTCGCGGCCCGGTCCGCGGCGTCCCCGTGCGTGCCGTCCCGCAGGTCCATGACGTGCCGCAGCAGTCCCTCGAACGGTTCCTGAGTATCCATGTCCGCGCTTTACCCAGCCGGCCGGACCGCGACCCGCGGTCCGGCCGGCTCCGCCCGCTCGTCCTCCCGGCCGCCCGGGAGGACGAGCGGGCAGGTCACGCGGGTTCGATCCAGATGTTGCGGTAGCGCACGTTCGCGCCCGGATCGCCGTGGTCCTGGAGGCGGATCGGCAGTGCGGCCGGGCCCTCCGCCGCACCGGCCCCGGTCGGTCCGTCGATCGCGACATCGTTGTGCACGGTGACGCCGTTCCAGACGACGGTGACCCGGGCGTTCTCGGTCTTCGTGGTCCCGTTCCAGCGGGCCGCCCGGAACGTGACGTCGTACGTCTGCCACGTCTCCGGCGCGGTCGCGGCGTTCGACGACGGCGCCCGCTTGAGGTAGATCGCACCGGCGTCGTCCGCGGCCGGCACCGCCTTGCCGTACGAGTCCAGCACCTGCAGCTCGTACCGGTCCTGCAGATAGATGCCGCTGTTCGCGCGCGCCTGACCGGTCACGTCACCCGGCAGGTTCGGCAGCCAGAACTCGACGTGCAGCTTGAAGTCGCCGTACGCCTGCTTGGTCCGGATGTCGCCGCCCAGCACCTCGGCCGAGCCGCCGGAGACCGGCCAGGTCACCGCGCTGCCGTCCGCGTTGCGGAACGCGTTGAGACTCCCGCCGTCGAACAGCGTGACCCGGCTCGGACCGTTGTGCGTCCAGCGCTGCTGTGCCACGTTCGACCACGTCCACAGCTGCACCGCGGTGCCGTCCGCGGTCGCGCCACCGGCCACGTCCAGCACCTTGCCGGACTGCGGGTTGACCAGCGCGCCGTCCGGCCGCGCCTGCCACACCTGCGCGCCGCTGTTGTTGCAGGTCCACAGCTGCACCCGGGTGCCGTCCGCGGTGCCGGAGTTGGACACGTCCAGGCACTTGCCGAGCGCGCGCAGCGTGTCGCCCTCCCGGGTCCAGCTCTGCGCGGTCGAGTTGTTGCAGGTGTAGATCTGCACCTTGGTGCCGTCCGCGATGCCGGCGTTGTCCACGTCCAGGCACTTGCCGCCGATCCCGGTGATCGTGCCGGTGCCGGTGGCCGCGGCCGAGGCGTTGCCGACGGTCAGGCTGTCCAGGTTGACGTGCCCGGTGTCCGCGGTGTCCACCCGGTACGACACCGCGTTCGCGCCGGCCCGCAGCGTGACCGAGTCGGCCAGCGTCGCCCACGTGTCCCAGTTCGCGGTGCTGGGCAGGCTGACCTGTTTCACCCGCGCCCCGTTCACGTACAGACTCATGGTCTTGGTCATCTGGGACGGGTTCGGCCCGTTGCTGTAGCGCAGCGAGACCGGGTACGTGCCGGCCGTCTGCGCGTCGACCGAGAACGTGGTCGCGGACCCGGCCGCGCCGTGCCCGGCGGCGAAACCGGTGCCGGTGTAGCCCGGGTGGTCGGTGGCGACCGACGTGCTGCCGGTCAGCCCGGAGTTCTCCGCCTCCACCAGGCCCGACTTCAGGATCGTGCCGTTGGCGAGGCTGTTCAGCGTGTACCAGGCCTCGGTGCTCCACAGTGACTGATTCGACGTGGAGGTGAACGGGCGCGGCGAGCGCACGTGCACCACCCGGCCCGGCTTGAGTCCGGCCAGCTTCAGCGTCACCTTCAGCCGGTCCGCCGACAGCGTGGCGGACGTGACGGGCAGCGTCTCCTCGTCCACCTTCGGCCCGCCGTAGGCCGGCGTCGGCACGTACCGCCACTGCTTCGCCCGGTAGCGCGCGGCCAGCTGCGCCGCGGTCGCGTCCGAGACCGGCTGGGTGTACTCCAGCTCGAACCCGTCCGCGATCGCCTTCATCGACTTGATGTCGAACACGCCGGTGTTGTTCGGGACGAGCTTCTGCAGGCCGTAGGTGAGCTTGCCCTCCTGTCCCCAGTTGCCGCCGGCGCCGAGCCCGCCCACGTAGAGCGCGCCGTCCGGGCCCTGGCTCAGCCGCAGCACGCCCATCTCCAGGCCCTGCGTCATCCGGAAGACCGCGCCCTGGTACTGGCCGCCGACCTTCTCCAGGAACCCGCGCTGGATGCCGCCGTAGGTGACGTCACCGAAGAGCATCTGCCCCGCGTACGGACCGGAGTTCAGCATGATCGGCGTGCTCGGCGAGTTCGCGATCTCGTTCTGCGGCAGCCACAGCACCGGCTGGGTGACCGGCTGCAGGTCGAACGGCCCGTCCGGATTGGTGTAGTGGCCGAAGAACCGGTTCGGCTTGACCTGCACCAGCTTCGACGACGGCAGCCAGCCGCCCTGGTTGTCCAGCACGAAGATGTCGCCCTCCGGGCCGAAGTTCAGGCCATTGGGGGTACGCAGGCCGCCCGCGATGTACTCGACCGCGCCGGTGGACCGATTGATCTTCACGGTGGTGCCCCGGTTCGGCGAGCCCTGCGGGTCCGTGGTCGCACCACCGAGGTTGATCGACACGGACAGGTTCAGGTAGAAGAACCCGTCCTGGTAGAGCAGCCCGAACGCGAACTCGTGGAAGTTACCGTCGAACGGCCAGGTCGCCACCCGCCGGTACTGGTCGATCGTGCCGTCGCCGTTGGTGTCGTTCAGCTCGGTCAGTTCGTGCTTCTGCGAGACGTAGATCTTGCCGTCGACGATCTTCAGCCCCATCGGCTCGCGCAGCCCGGTCGCGATCCGCCGAGCGGTGACCTGAGGGTTCGCGCCGGTCACGCCGCTGAGCACGTAGACCTCACCGGCCGTGGTCTCGCTGCCGCCCCAGGTCGCGATGGCCAGCCGCCCGTCGGGGAACCAGTCCATCGCGCTCACCTGCGGCTGGAACCCGGCCGGGCGCAGGTTCGCCAGCGTGTAGCCGGGGTGCACGCCGGTCAGCGGCAGCCCGTCGCCGGGGGAGTCGCCCGCGGTCTCGCACTCCTTGCGCCCCGGCGCGGTCACCCGCACCACGCCCACGTCCGTGCTCAGCACCGTGTTCGGCACCAATGTGAACGAGGTCGCGCCCGGCGGCCGCCAGTCCAGCGTGAGCTGCTGGCCGCCCTCCCGCTCGAAGTAGTCGATGTGCAGCGCGTGGTAGCCGGCGGTCAGCGCCACCGTGCCCTCCACCGGTGTCGGCCCGTGCGCGCCGTCGTTGTTGATCAGGGTGCTGCCGTCGATGCTGAGCCGCGAGCCGTCGTCACTGGTCAGCCGGAACGCGTAGGTACCCGCGGTGGTGATGTTGATGTTGCCGATCACCTCGGACTGGAAGAAGTTGTCCACCCCGAAATCCGCCGCGGCCGACCAGTTGATCGTCGGCATCAGCTTGTCCACGTTCGGCGTCTGGCCGGGCTTGAGCGTGCAGAGCGAGTCCCGTGACGCCTGCAGATCGAACGTCCGCAACGTCACCCCCGGCTCCTGCGGCGGCGGCGCCGCGACGGCCGGCACCGCGGGCACCAAGCCCGCGAGCACGGCGGCGGCGATCAGCACTGTCCGTGTCTTCATCGAACCACCCCAGACCTCGACATAAATCGATGTCTGCGGACGCTAGACCCCTTCTGCTCGTTCGTCCATAACTTCCGCGCGATTATCTAAAAGTTTGTTTCCAGTAAGGAACGCCGCTGGTCCCGCGCGTGCCCGGGTTGCGCCTCCCGCGTGGCGTTGTGGTTCGTGGTCCCGGCGCCGGTCTCGGCCGGAGTCCTGACGGGCGGCGAGGTCTGCCCGCGGGAGCATGCGGAGCCCGGCCACGCCGGAGGTGGGGAAGATCCAGAACGTCGTTCCCGGTCCTCACCGGACCGGGGGAGAGCCGCGTCGATCTCACCTGAGCGCGACGGCCGGGCGGCGGGCGGCGGTGCGGGGGAGCGTGACCGACAGCCACAGTACGCCGGCCGAGCCGAGCAGCAGGCCGCCGAGGTAGACCCATTCCGGGACGGATCCGCGTAGTGCGGCGGCGCTCAGGCCGGTGACGTACAGGGCCAGCGGGGCCCGCGGCAGCACGGCGGCCCGCCAGGATGCCGCGCCGAACAGCAGCACGCCGGTCAGGAACGTCAGCGCGACGGCCAGGAAGTACGGGCGGCCGGGGGCGGTCAGGACGGCCGGATCGTGGAAGCGCAGGACCGCGTGGGTGAGGAACTCGATCGCGAACAGGCCGCTCAACCCGAGGTGGTGGAGGCTGAAACCGGCCAGGCCGAGCCGGCCGGCGGCGTGTCGTTGCACCAGGTAGAGCGCGGTCAGCGTGAACAGCAGCAGCGCGGCCGCGGGTGGCGCGAGCGCGTGCGTCAGCGCGTTGGCCGGCAGCAGGCCGGCGCGGCGGGCGACGGCGAGCAGGGTCAGGGTGCCGCCGGCGAGGCCGGCGATCGCGGCGAGGCGGTACAGCAGGGTGTCGGTCATGCCGGTCAGCGTGCCGTCGCGGTGACCGGGCGGGGCAGTGCCGGCCGGCCAGTCCGCGGCACATGACGAACGGCTGGTTCCGGACGAAGCGGTAGGCGTGCGGACCGGCACCGTCCTATGGTGACGACCATGCGCTGGATGGCCTCCGGTCTCTACCTCGCCGTGCTGGCAGCGGGTCTCTACTGGTCGGCGGCCGGGCCGGTGCGGCGCGTGCCGGTCCCGGTCGCGGTGTTCGCCGGGGCGATCGTCCTGTTGCTGCTCGTCGAGGCGGTCGGCGGTACCGGCCGGCGTCGTGCGGTGGTGCTGCTGTCCGCGCGCATCGCGCTCTACGCGGTGGTCGCGGTTTCTGATCCGGGTGGGTTCGGCCGGGCGCTGTTCATCCTGGTGCCGTTCTTCGGGTACGAGCTGCTCGGTCGCCGGGCCGCGCTGGTGCTGGCCGCCGCGTGCCTGCTCGGTGCGGTCTCGGCCGCCGCGTTCACGCCGGGCTGGCACACCGACCCGGAGACCGTCTCCGACCTGCTGATGTTCTTGATCGGGCTGGCGTTGACACTGGTCACCGCCGCGGTCGCGGACGACCGGCGGCGCGGCCGGGAACGCGCGGAGGCGCTGGTCGGCGAGCTGCGCGCGGCGCAGCGGCAGGTCGCGGAGTTGAGCGCGGCGGCCGAGCGCCACCGGCTGGCCCGGGACATCCACGACAGCGTCGGCCACCATCTGACCGCGATCAGCGTGCAGCTGGCGAAGGCGGAGGCGTTCCGCGCCCGTGACCCGGTCGTCGCGCACCGGGCCGTCGCGGACGCCCGGGCCGCCACGACCCGGGCGCTGCAGGAGGTACGCGAGTCCGTCGGTACGCTGCGCACCGGGACGTTCTCGCTGGTAGCCGCGGTCGAGACGCTGGCCGGTGGGCTGACCGGCACCGGTCTGCGGGTCGCGGTCACCCGCGACGGCAGCGAGATCGGGCACGCCCGCCCGACGCTGGAGGCGCTCTACCGGGTGACGCAGGAGGCGCTGACCAACGCCTGCCGGCACGCCGGTGCCGACCAGGTGCGGGTCGCGCTGCGCTTCGACGACGCCGTGACCGTCGAGGTGACCGACAACGGCCGGGGGTTCACCGTGGGCACCGCCGAGGGCGGCGGGCTGCGTGGCATGCGGGAGCGGCTGGCCGCGCTCGGCGGCGAGGTGCGCATCGAGTCCGCGCCCGGCCGGGGGACCCGGGTGACCGCGCGGGCCGGCGGCCCGGCATGACGGACGTGCGCGTCCTCGTCGCCGACGACCAGGCGCTGATCCGGGAGGGCATCGCGTCGCTGCTCGGGCTCGAACCCGGCATCACCGTGGTCGGCGTGGCCGCGGACGGCCGGGCCGCGGTGGACCTGGCCGAGCGCACCCTGCCGGACGTGGTGCTGATGGACGTGCGGATGCCGGTGCTGGACGGGCTGCGCGCCGCGGACCTGCTGCGCGAACGGCTGCCGTCCTGCCGGGTGCTGATGCTGACCACGTTCGACGACGAGGAGTACGTGCTGGGCGCGTTGCGCGCCGGCACCAGCGGCTACCTGCTCAAGGATCTGCCGGCGCGGGATCTGGCGCAGGCGGTCCGGCTGGCCCACGCCGGCATCGGCCAGCACGACGCGGCCGCGCTGCGCCGCCTGGCCGAGGCGGTGGGCCGGCGTCCCGGTGCGCCGGTAGCGCCGGCGCCGGACCTCACGGCACGCGAGATCGACGTGCTCCGCCTGATCGCACAGGGCGCCACCAACCGGGAGATCGGCCGGCGCCTGTACGTCAGCGAGGGCACGGTGAAGAACCACGTCTCGCACATCCTGACCCGGCTCGGCCTGCGCGACCGGACCCAGGCCGCGCTCTACGCCCGGGATCGCGGGCTGCTGTGACCGCCGGTCCGTGGGGCCGGGACCCCGCGGACCGGCCGGGACTCAGTTGGCGTACGCCTCGAGTTCGTTGACCCGGACGTGCAGTTGCTGGTGGTTCGGGCCGCTACGGCCGGCGCGGTCGCGCTCCACCGGGAGGCCGGCGACCGCTACCACGAGGCGGACACGCTGATCCACCTCGGCGACTGCCACCGCGACGAGGGCGACCCGGACGCGGCCCGGGCGGCCTGGGGGCACGCCCGGCGAATCCTCACCGAGCTGCGGCACCCCGCGGCCGCCACGGTCGAGGACCGCTTCCGCACCCGCTGCGATCAGGGTGCCACCCGGGGCAACCCGTAGGGAGACTACATATCATTCCGGATGGCGGCGGCGGCACGCCGGACCACGATGAACGACGTGGACACACGCAAGCGCTGGCGCCGGCTGACCGTCTGGCTGCACATTCTCAGCTCCGCCGGGTGGATGGCGCAGGCGATGGCGCTGTGCGTCATGCTGAGCACCGGGCTGGCCACCGACGACCCGGCCGTCCGCGCCGCGTCCACCACCATGTCGCTGGCCACCGACGCCCGGCTGCTCGCCCCGATGGCCGACGTGTCCGCGTTCACCGGCATCATGCTGTCCGCGGCCACGCCGTGGGGTTTCTTCCGGCACCGGTGGGTCCTGGTCAAGTTCGTGATCACGCTGGTCCAGCTGTACGCCGGCATCTTCCTGCTGTCACCGCAGTTGCAGCAGTCCGCGGTCACCGGCCCGGTGCCGGCGCAGGTGGTCGCCACCGCGCTGATGGCCTCGGCGATCGCGTTCCAGGCCTGGCTGTCCGTCGCGAAGCCGTGGGGACCGGTCGGGCGTCGCCGCCGGGGTGGGAACACCGGCCCGGCCTGGGTGTTCGTGGCGGCCGTGCTGGGCGGGCTGGCCGACCTCGCCCTCGCCCTCGTGCTCGGCCATCCGATGCCGCTGCTGTCGATCGCCCTGATCGTCGTCGTCCTGGCCGTCCGTCGATCGTGGACGGTGGCGCCCGCCGGCGGCCGGCCCGCGCCCGGCCGCATCGGGTGATCGCCGCAGTCGGGCGAATGTCGGGCAAAGCGCTTTCCGGTTCGCCTTTCGCCGATCGGCTCCGGCCGGTCCGGCGGTCGCCTATGGTGGGTCTGCCGGGCCTGGCACGTCATATTCGCCAACACGAACGACGCAAGGACTGGTCATGAACGGCTCTCTCAAGGCTCGCCTGTTCTTCCTGGTGGTAGCCACGGCCGCGGCACTGCTGGCCGCGCCCGCGGCCGCGAGCGCGGCACCGCCCGGAACCATCCGCAGCGAGCTGAACAACCTGTGTGTGGACATCGAGGGCGGTAGTTACGCCGCCGGTGCCCGGGTCATCACCTGGGACTGCCACGGCTACGCGAACCAGCGGTGGTACTGGGACGGCGACTCGATCCGCAGCCGGCTCAACAACCTCTGCCTGGACATCGCGGGCGGCGACTACGCCCGCGGCGCCGGGATCATCATGTGGCCGTGCCACGGCAACGCGAACCAGAGCTGGTACTGGTACGGCGACACGATCCGCAGCGGCCTCAACAACCTGTGCCTGGACATCGAGGGCGGCAGCTACGCCCGCGGTGCCCGGCTGATCACCTGGACCTGTCACGGCAACGCCAACCAGGCCTGGTACTGAGATCGCACCACGGGAAACGGCCGGGCATCCGCCCGGCCGTCCCCGTGTGGCCGGTCAGCCGCGCGAGCGCGGCAGGCAGCACTTCTTGTACTTCTGACCGGACCCGCACCAGCACGGCCCGTTGCGCTCCACCGGCCAGGAGATCGCGGTCGACCGCGTGGCCTGCGTGCGCGCGTACCCGGCGCGGGTCTTCGGGTCGGCCGGGTCGCCGTCCGCACCGGCCGTGCGGACCAGCGCGTCGACCGAGCCGACGCCCAGCGTCAGGCCGACGCCGCCGGCCGCGGCCAGCCGGACCAGCTCCTTCTCCAGGCGGGCGCGGTGCTCGTCCCAGGTGGTGCCGTACGCCTCGCCGAGCGCCGGCCACTGCGACACCAGCCGGTCGAACTCCGCCTGCGGCCAGAACAGCAGCTCTGCCTCGGCCGCGTTCGCGGTCGCGGCGACGCCCGCGTTGGCCAGCTTGGTCTCCAGCCGGTCGGCCAGGTTGTCGTGCCCGTCGTGCGGCAGCCCGAGCGCGTGCCGGAGCCGGTGCCGCTGCTGCAGCAGGAAGAACAGCTGGCCCGCCTCCTCCGCGCTGGCCGGGTCCGCGGACCCGCCGCGCTCGGCGAGCGCGGACTGCACGGCCTCGGTCAGCCACTGCTCGGCGATCTTGGCACGGCCGCCCACGGCCAGCGCGGCGCTCACGTACGCCGGGGCGTCGGTGTATCGGGTCAGCAGCGGGCGCAGCGGCTCGATCGCGGCCTCCGCCTCGTCGGCACGCCCGGCGCGGAACAGGATCCGCGCCCGCAGCGCGCGGGCGGCGGCGACCTTCTCGTCGTCCCGCGTCCCGTACGCGTCGAGGCCCCGCTCCGCGTACCGCAACGCGGCATCGATCTTGTTCCGGCTCTCGGCGATCTCCGCGGCGAGCGTCAGCGCGAGCCCCGCGTCACCCGCGTCCGCGAGCCGCCCGGCGTCCACCGCGTCGGCCAGCTCGGCGGCCACGCCGAGCGGGTCGGCGGCGCCCAGCGCGGACTGCCGGATCTGGAGAAGGTCGTCGCTGGTCAAGTCAGCTTTCATCGGCACACCGCCACCGTACTGCGCGCGGTGCACCGGATTCGTTGATCTGGGTCTCACTTCAGCTCTGGGCGTATCGGAAGAACGTCAGGTGACCAGCCCGTTGCGGTAGGCGTACGGCGCGTCCTTGAGCAGGAAGCCGCTCGCACCGGCGCGGAGCGCGTCGTAGACGTACCGGTCCAGGTTGAACGTGGTCACCACCAGGACCTTGACCGGATCGGGTACGCCGGCGCCGGCCAGCCGCCGGGTCGCCTCGATGCCGTCCAGCACCGGCATGCGCACGTCCATCACCACCACGTCCGGGCGCAGCCGGGCGGCCAGCTCGACCGCGGCCTGCCCGTCGCCGCACTCGCCGACCACGGTCAGGTCCGGCTGCGCGTCGATGATCGTGGTGAGGCCGGTGCGGACCAGGATCTGACTCGCACGGCGCCACGGTAGTCCCACGCGTACGGGACCTTCGCCCCTGACCCGTGCAGCGTCCCGCTCGTTACCGTCGGTCAGGAGAGGAGGCACGTCATGCATCGCCAACTCGTCATCCTCGGAGCCGTCATCGCGTTCCCGGTCGTCGCCACCGCCGCCGGAGCCGCCGCCACCGCGCTCGCCGTCGGCGTCGCCGTACAGCGCGCCGCACACGCGCTGGCCGCTCGGCCCATAGTTAGATGATCTGTATATTGCGGGCGTGGGGTCTGATGTCTTGAACGGCACGCCACACTGGACGCTGCGGCTGCTGCACGCGTACCCGCCGGGAGACCGCCGCGCGGAACTGATGGACACCATGCTGATGGCCGCCACGGCCGGCGGGCGCCGCCACCCGACCGCGCGCGAGACGCTCGACGTGCTGCGCCGCGCGCCCCGGGCCGGCTCGGCCGGCCCGGCAGCCCGCTCGTCGAGCTGGGCGACTCGTGGCAGACGGTCGCCGGCACCCGAGACGGCCGGCTGCTCACGCTGGACGACCATCGCTCCGCCGAGGGCGGCGTCACCTACCTCCGGGTGCGCGGGACCGACCCGCCCGGCGTGGCCGCGGGCACGATCGCCGGTGCGCCGGCCGGGCTGATCCTCGGCTGGTTCCTCGCCGGTGCGATCAGCCGGCGCACCGAGGCCCGCCCGCTCACCGGCGCGCTGCTCACGCTGTGCACGGTGGTGACCTCGCTGTTCCGCACGCCGGTCGCGCTGCTCACCACCGTGCGATTCACCGGGTACGCCGGGGCGGGGATACGACCTCGGCGAGACTCCGTTCTGGAGCTGGGTCCTGCCCGGCAGCGAGGGTTTCCTGCTCGCCACGCCCGCGCTCTGCTTCGCCGGTATCGGCCTGCTGATCGCCGCCGCCGGCCTGACCCGCCGCCCGGCCGAGCCGGTGGTGGTGCTCTCGGCCGTGATCGCCGTCGCCGTCGCGGTCGTGGCGGCCGTCTTCGTGTTGCTGCTGTCCACCGTCATCGGCATCTGGGCGGTGTGGCCCGCGATCCCGGCCGCCCTGGTCCTCGCCGTGATCCTCGGCCGTTCCCCGCGCCGCCACCCCCGCTGACCGGCCTTCTGCGCGCTCCGGGCGGTCAGGCGGCGCAGGAGGGGCAGGTGCCGAAGAGCTCGACGTTGTGGTTGAGGTCGCGGAAGCCGTGGCGTTCGGCGACGGCGGTCGTCCACCGTTCGATGGCGGGACCCTCGACCTCGATCACCCGGCCGCAGGAGCGGCACATCAGGTGGTGATGGTGGCGCGGGCTGCAATGGCGGTAGACCAGCTCGCCCGTGGCGGTGCGGGTCGCGTCGACGGTGCCCTCCTCGGCCATCACCTGCATCGCCCGGTAGACCGTGGTCAGCCCGATGTGGATGCCGCGCCCGCGCAGGCCGGCGTGGATCCGCTGTGCGCTGAGGAACTCGGTCGACTCCCGCAGCAGCGCGTCTATCGCGGCGCGATGGCGAGTGCGCCGGCGCGGCCGGTCGCCGTTGGTCATGTCGGGTGCCTCCTGCGGGGTCCGAAGCAGGAACCGACTATAGAAGATGACTATCATTGCCGCTAATGGTGCTGGTTCACCGGCGGCGGCATTCCGGCACGGTGATCATCGAGTGGGCTGGACGGTGAACAGTCCCGGCGGCCACGCTCGGATCATGGAGCTGCCGGTGGCCGGTGAGGCGGTGGAGGGCGCGTTCCTCCGCGCGATCGCGGAGCACGCGCCGGCCGCGCTGCGCGAGACGCTCGGCCTGCGCGCGACGCGGGTGGACGGCGTCACCGTGCTGACCGTGCGCGCCGGCATCCCGATGTTCAACCGGGCGATCGGGTTCACCGCGCCGGTCACCGCCGGCCTGCTGGACCGGATCCTGGACGTCTACCGCGCGGCCGGCGCGCCGAGCGCGGTGCTGAAGCTCCCGCCGCCGCTGCTGCCGGACGACTGGGCCGAGCTGTGCGCCGCACGCGGCCTGGCACCGCTGCCGGACTCGGTCAAGGTCGCCCGGTCGGCCGCCGGACCGCCGCGGATCCGCACCGGCCTGCGCGTCGGCCCGGTGCCGGCGGACGCGGAAGCGGCCTGGACCGACCTGGTCATGTCCGCGCTGGACCCGGTGCCGCACCTCGCCGACCTGCTGCCCGGCCCCGGCCGGGACCCGCGCGGCCACCGGTTCGCGGCCTGGGACGGCGGCGAGATGGTCGCGGCCGCGCAGCTGTTCACCCACGGCCCTGCCGGGGTCCTGAAGAGCGGCGTCACCCGCGCCTCACACCGTGGCCGTGGCGCACAGTCCGCGCTGATCGCGGCCCGGATCGCCGCGGCCCGGCACGCCGGCTGCGACTGGGTGGTCTCGGAGACCAGCGCGCCGGAACCGGGCGAGCACCACACCTCGCTGCGCAACCTGGAACGCCTCGGCTTCACCCGCACCTACGACTACCGCACGGTGCGCTGGGCGGCCTGACGGCTACCGGTTCCTCGGCCGCCAGGCGTCCAGCAGCTCGGCCGGGGCGTAGCCGGCCCGGAGGCCGTCGGCGTCGATGCCACTGCGGCTGATCGCGAGCAGCGGCACCGGGTCGCCGGTGATCGCGGCGCGGTGCCGTTGCAGCGCGGCGAGATCGTGCGCGTCGAACGGGCAGTTCTCCAGCCACTTGATCGAGCCGAGGAAGAGCAGCTCCTCGGCGACCGGGCCGCGGTCCGCGCCGACGACGTCGATCTCGACCGAGTTGCTGCGGGTCCAGTACGCGCCGACCACCGGCGCGGCCGGCAGCACGTCGTCGGGCAGCAGCCGGGCCAGGGACTCGCGCAGCACCGGCTCGATCACGCGCCCGCGCCAGCCGGTCCAGCTCCGCCGGATGCGCGCCAGCGTGAGGTCGCCGCGGAGCCGTTCGATCTCGGGCAGGTGCGCACATCGAGAGCCCGGACGGGTCACCGCCCGGGCTCTCGGGGAGCGGGAACCGTCAGCGACGACCGCGCAGACCGGCGACCACACTGACGCCGGCTGCGGCCAGCGCCACCTGGATCGCGATCTCGATCCAGTCGATGCCGCGGGTCTCCGCGACGCCGAGCGCGGCCGCGATGAACGTGCCGATGATCGCGGCGACGATGCCGATCACGATGGTGAGCCAGATCGGGATGTTCTGCTTACCCGGTACGACGAGCCGCCCGAGCGCGCCGATGACCAGGCCGATGACTATCGCGGTGAGGATGCCGGAGATCTCCATGGCCGCCGGGTTTCCCGGCCGCCGGGCCACGGCAAACGGATGTGTCGGAAGTGATGGCGGCATGTCATCGATCTGTCATGTGCGACCCGGACCCGCGCCGTGCAACCGGGGCCGGGCATCATGCCGGTACGGGCACCGTGTCGCCGATCGAGGACGACGACCGGATCCGGCGGTCGCTGACCATGGCGCTGGCCGACGATGGGTACGTCGCCCGCGGCGCGTCCACCGCGGAGGAGGGCCTGGCCGCGCAGCGCCGGGACGCGGCCGACACCGTGCTCGCCGGCCTGGTGCTGTCCCGGCTCGGCCACATCCCCACCACCCCCGGCGGGGTGGTCGGCCCGGGCGCGCACACCGCCGAGGTGACGCAGATCAAAGGCCGGGCGATCACCCAGGTCAGGGTGCGGAAGGCCGGATAAATCGGAGGACCGGTGCCGAACGGGTACGGAAGGATGCGTGGGTGGACACCCGCGGACCCTGGCGATATTTGTGGTGGCTGGCCCGGCGGCTGAAACGGCGCGTCGCACTCGGCGCGTTCTTCGGGTCGGCGTGGTTCCTGAGCATGGCCGCCACGCCGTGGCTGATCTCCCAGGCGATCGACCGCGGCCTCGCACCGCGCCGGCCGGCCGCGCTGATCACCTGGTCCGTGGTGCTGCTGGCGGTCGGCGTGCTCAGCGCCGGGCTCGGCATCATGCGGCACCGCAGCATGACGAAGATGCGGCTGGCCGCGGCGCTGGAGACCGCGGAGCTGGTGCTGCGGCACGCGACCCGGCTCGGCGCCGCGCTCCCGCGCCGGATCACCGCGGGCGAGGTGGTCACGATCGGCATCTCCGACGTGTGGACGATCGGCCGCGCGCTGAACGTCGCCGGCGTCGGCGTCGCCTCCGTCGTGGCCTGCCTCGCGGTCGCGCTGCTGCTCCGCGACATCTCGCCGCTGCTCGCCGCGGTGGTGCTGGTCGGCGTGCCGGTGCTGGCGTTGCTGATCGTGCCGCTGCTGGCCCGCACCCGCGACGCGGGCGACCGCTACCGCGAACGGCAGGGCGCGCTGAACACCCTGCTCACCGACATCATCGGCGGCCTGCGGATCCTCAACGGGCTCGGCGGCAAGGACACCCATCAGCGACGGTACGAACTCCAGTCCGCGCTGCTGCGCGACCAGGGCTACCGGGTCGGCGGCCCGTCCAGCTGGATCGGTGCGCTCGGCGGCGGCCTGCCGATCGTCTTCCTCGCGGTGGTCATCTGGCTGGCCGCCCGGCTCGCCGTCACCGGTGACCTGACGCCGGGCCAGCTGGTCGCGGTCTACGGCTACACCGCGATGCTGGTCATCCCGGTCGACGTGCTGATCCTCTGCGGCCGCGACCTCGCGCACGGCGTGGTGGCGGCCCGCCGGGTGGTCACGTTCCTCGGCGTACCGGTGGACGAACCGGCCGGGGTGCCCGGACCGGACCGCCCGGCCGCGCTGCACGACCCGGAGTCCGGCGTGACCGCGGCACCCGGCCGGCTGACCGCGCTGGCCGGCTCCCGGCCCGCGGACGCGCGCGAGATCATCGACCGGCTCGGGCGGTACACGCCGTCCGAGGCCACCTGGGACGGCACGCCACTGTCCACGATCGACCGGGACGAGATCCGGCGGCGAATCCTGGTCGCGGACAACGACGCCGCGCTGTTCGCCGCTCCGCTGCGCGACGTGGTCGCCGGCCGGCACGACGGCGACGTGCGGCCGGCGCTGGACACCGCGGTCGCGCACGACGTCGGCGACGACCTGGACCGGCCGGTCGACTGGGGCGGGCGGAACCTCTCCGGCGGTCAGCGGCAACGGGTCCGGCTGGCCCGTGCGGTGCACGCCGACCCGGAGATGCTGCTGGCCGTCGAGCCGACCTCCGCGGTGGACGCGCACACCGAAGCGGCGATCGCGGAACGGCTCAGCGCGGCCCGGGCCGGCCGCGGCACGGTCGTCGCGACCACCTCGCCGGTGCTGCTGGACCGCGCCGACATCGTGTACTACCTGGTTGACGGCCGGGTGGCGGCGAGCGGCACGCACCGCGCGCTGCTGGCCGGGTCGGCCGGCTACCGCGCGCTCGTCACCCGGGCGTTCGGGGAGGACTCATGATCGCGGACCAGCGGCACGTGGCCCGGGCCGCCGCCCGGCTGATCGGCGCGGAACGCCGTACCGTCGCGATGATGATGCTGCTCAGCGCGCTGGCCGCGCTGGCCGGGCTGGGGGCGCCCTACCTGCTCGGCCGGGTGATCGACACGGTCGGGGCCGGTGGCGGCGTCACCGACGTCGACCGGCTCGCGCTCGCGGTGGTCGGCTGCGCCGTCGCAGAGACCCTGCTCAACCGGTACGCGCTGGGCGCCGCCTACCGCTTCGGCGAGCGTACGGCGGCCCGGATCCGGGAGACGTTCCTGCGCCGGGTGCTCGCGCTGCCCGCCTCGGTCGCCGAACGCGTGCCCACCGGCGACCTGGTCGCACGCGGTACCACGGACGTCGACACGGTCGCCACCACGCTGCGCGACGTGCTGCCCGGCATGTTCCTGAGCGTCGTGCAGATGATCTTCCTGGTCGCCGCCGTGATCGTTCTCGACCCGCTGCTCGGTGTCAGCGGCGTCCTCGGCCTGTCCGGCATCTGGTTCACCGCCCGCTACTACCTGCGCCGGGCCCGCGCGGTCTACCTCGCCGAGGGGCAGGCCAACTCGCGGCTGGCCGAGGAGCTGTCCGCGACCACGACCGGTGCGCGCACCGTCGAGGCGCTCGGCCTGCACCGGCGCCGGCTCGACGCCGGACGGGCCGCGATCGCGGAGACCCGCCGCACCCGGCTGCGGTCGCTGGCGCTGCGCAGCGTGTTCTTCCCGGTCGCGGAGACCGTCTACGCCGTACCCGCGGTGCTGGTCCTGCTGCTCGGCGGCGTGCTCTACGCGGACGGCCGGGTCAGCCTCGGCACGGTCGCCGCGGCCGTGCTCTACCTGCGGCAGCTGGTCAACCCGCTGGACACCATCCTCATCTACATGGAGCAGGTGCAGAGCAGCGGCGCCGCGTTCGCCCGGATCGAAGGCGTGGCCACCATCCCGGCGCCGCCCGCGGTGACCGCCGGCGTGCCGGACGGCGACCGGATCGAGGTGATCGGCGTCCGTTACGCCTACGGCACCGGCCCGGACGTGCTGCACGACGTCGATCTGACGGTACGGCCGGGGGAGCGGCTCGCCGTGGTCGGCCTCTCCGGCGCCGGCAAGTCCACGCTCGGCCGTCTGCTCGCCGGCGTCGACCGGCCCACCGCCGGGTCCGTGCTGGCCGGCGGCGTGCCGATCGCCGACCTGCCGCCGGACCTGCTGCGCCGCCAGGTCGTACTCTGCACCCAGGAGCATCACGTCTTCCGGGACACGTTGCGCGCCAACCTGATGACCGCGGCGCCGGACGAGGAGCTGCACCGTGCGCTGCGCACGGTCGGCGCGGACTGGGCCGACGACCTCGACCGTGACCTCGGCGCGACCCCGCTCGACGGCGCGCAGGCCCAGCAGCTCGCGCTCGCCCGGGTGCTGCTGGCCGACCCGCACACCGTCATCCTGGACGAGGCCACCGCGCTGCTCGACCCGACCGCGGCCCGCACCGCCGAGCGCGCGCTCGCCGCGGTTCTGCACGAACGCACGGTCATCGCGATCGCGCACCGCCTGCAGACCGCGCACGACGCGGACCGGGTCGCGGTCATGCACGCCGGCCGGATCATCGAGATCGGCGCGCACGACGACCTGCTGGCCGCCGGCGGCCCGTACGCGGACCTCTGGCACTCCTGGCACGGCGACGAGTCCAACGTGTCGTCCTGACGACGTCGTCGCGCGCCGCGCGCCCGGCATGTCGTCACCCACGCATCAGGACTCAAGATCCTTTCATGCGTCACGGCCCTTCCAGCCCCCGCGAAAGGGCCGTGACGCATGAAAGGATCTTGACGCCGGGCCGGGAGAACGCGGCATGCGGCAGGGTGAGTACGCCGCCGGGCCGACCGCGCCGATCGGCGGTCGCTCCTGATGTCCCTCGTGTCGCCGGCGGCGGGGCCGCCGGATGCGCGGGGCTCGATGATCATCGGGTCGGCTCGGGGTGATCAAGGGTAGCGACCGGCCACCGAGATCACTCGTGCCAATCCGTGGTGAGCTGGGTAAGGGACTTGGATACCGGAGCGGCGAGAGGGTGCGGATGTCTGAGATCGGGGCGGCGGAGCCGTGGGCGGTACGGGAGACGGGCGTGCCGGACGACGGCGAGCTGCGCCAGCGGGAGTCCGTGTTCGCGCTGGCCAACGGCCACATCGGCCTGCGCGGCAACCTGGACGAGCCGGAGATCTGCGGCATGCCGGGCACCTACCTGAACTCGCTGTTCGAGGAGCGGGACCTGAGCTACCCGGAGGAGGGATACGCGTTCCCGAAGCGCACCGAGACGATCGTGGACGCGCCGAACGCCAAGCCGATCACGCTGACCGTCGGCGGTGAGCGCTTCGACGTGCGCACCGGCACCGTGACCCGGCACGAGCGGGTGCTCGACCTGCGGCGCGGCACGCTGGTCCGGGAGGTCGAGTGGACCTCGCCGCGGGGCGTGCGGCTGAGCCTGCGCACCGAGCGGCTGGTCTCGTTCACCCGGCCGTCGATCGCGGCGGTCCGGTACGTGGCCCGGGCCGACGCGCCGCTGCGGGCCGAGTCGGACGTGCGGGTCAACGAGGAGCCGCCGGAGCAGCGGGACGACCCGCGGGCCAGCGAGATCATCCCGCGGCCGTTCGAGCCGGTGGCGCACGACCGGGACGCGCTGGTGCACCGGACCCGCCGCTCGAAGATCTCGGTGGCGGCCGCGGTCGCGCACGTCGGCGCGGACGGCATCGTGTCGTCGGAGCCGGACCTGCTCCGGTGGACCGCGGAGGGCCACGGCGAGCTGCGGTTCGACAAGATCGTGGCGTACCGGTGGGGTGGCGACGAGGACGTGCGCGAGTCCGCGCTGCGGGAGCGGGACGCGGCCGTGGCGGCCGGGTTCGACGTGCTCACCGACGAGCAGTGCCGGCACCTGGAGGCGTTCTGGGCGGACGCGGACGTGGAGATCGACGGTGACCCGGAGGTGCAGCAGGCGGTCCGGTTCGGGCTGTTCCACGTGCTGCAGGCCGGTGCGCTGTCCGTGCCCGGCCCGATCCCGGCGAAGGGCCTGACCGGCAACGGATACGACGGCCACACGCTCTGGGACACCGAGATCTACGTGCTGCCGGTGCTCACCTACACCCACCCGGAGTACGCCGAGCGCGCACTCCGCTGGCGGCACCACACGCTCGGCCACGCCCGGGACCGGGCCCGGGAGCTGGGCCTGGCCGGTGCCGCGTTCGCCTGGCGGACGATCACCGGCCCGGAGTGCTCCGGCTACTGGCCGGCCGGCACCGCGGGCCTGCACGTGAACGCGGACATCGCCGGTGCGGTGCTGCGCTACCACGCGGCCACCGGCGACGAGACGTTCATGCGCGAGGCCGGCCGTGAGCTGATCGACGAGACCGCGCGGCTGTGGGTGAGCGTGTCGCATCTGGACGCGGACGGCGTCGCGCACATCGTGGGCGTGACCGGCCCGGACGAGTACAGCGCGCTGATGGACGACAACGTCTACACGAACCTGATGGCGCAGCAGAATCTGCGCGCCGCCGCGCTCGACCAGCACTCGCTGGAGATAGCGGACCGGATCGCGATCCCGTACGACGAACGGCACGACGTGCACGACCAGTCGGCCGGGTTCACCCGCCTGGAGGAGTGGACCTTCCCGGGGGACCGGTTCCCGCTGATGCTGCACCACCCGTACCTGAACCTCTACCGCCGTCAGGTGGTCAAGCAGGCGGACCTGGTGCTGGCCATGCTGATGCGCGGCGACGTGTTCACGCCGGAGCAGAAACGGCGTAACTTCGCCTACTACGAGGCCCGCACGGTCCGTGACTCGTCGCTGTCCGCGCCGGTCCAGGCCGTGCTCGCGGCGGAGACCGGGCACCTGTCCCTGGCCCACGCGTACCTGGCCGAGGCCGCGCTGCTCGACCTGCGCGGCGGCGGCGAGTCCGGCGGCGACGGCCTGCACATCGCCGCGTGCGCGGGCGCGTGGATGGCGCTGGTGATGGGTTTCGGCGGGCTGCGCGACTGCGGCGGGCGGCTGTCGTTCGCGCCCCGGCTGGCACCGGGCCTGTCCCGGCTGCGGTTCCGGATGCGCTGGCGGCGGGCGCGGCTGACCGTGACCGTCACGCCCGGCGAGGTGACCTACGCGGTGCGCGGCGACGCCGCGACGTTCGGCCACGAGGGTACGGAGGTGACGGTCGCGGACGGCGACAGCGTGACGTTCCCGCTCACGCCGGTCGAGGACCGGCCCGCGCCGCCGTCACCGCGCCCACCGGCACCGCGCTGACCCGGACCTTCACCGCGGATTGACCCACCGCTGACCGCCGTACCGCAGGCTCGGTGGTCATGGATGTGGTGACGATCCGCGTCGGCGTCGCCGGCATGCGTCCGGTGGTGGCCGAGGGTGTGCGCTCCTGGCTGCGGCAGGACCCACGGCTGGCGGTGACCGAGGCCGAGGACGCGGACGTGCTGGTGTGCGACTCCGGCGCGTGCGTCCTCGGCCTGCACCGCCGTCCGGTCGTGGTGTTCACCGTGGACCGGGACCGGCGCGAGTTGATCGCCGAGATCCTGGCGGCCGTGCCACACGGGCGGGGCACGGCTCCCAGGATCGTCCCGCACCTGTCCGCGCGCGAGCACGCGGCGCTGTGCTGGTGGCTCGGCTCGCTGACCAAGGCGTCGGTGGCCCGCCGGATGGGCATCTCACCGCACACGGTGGAGATGTACATCAAACGGATCCGGCAGAAGTACGCGGAGCTGGGCCACCACCTGCCGACCAAGGCGGACCTGCTGGTGCGGGCGGTGGCCGACGGGCTCTACACCCCGGCCGGGCTCGCCGGCCACCGGACTCACAGCGAGTAGACCCGTGCCCAGTCGACCTCGAAGATCGCGGTCTGCAGGCCGGTGCCGTGGAAGTTGTCCAGCTGGATCGTCTGGAACATCGGGCCGGGCGCGCACTGGATGCAGTCCGCGCTGAACACGAACCACTGCTGCCCGTCGATGAAGCCCTTGACGTGCTGCGGCGTCCACTCGAACGCGAAGTTGTGCCACTGGGTCAGGTCGACGTTGCACTTCGTCGCATGCTCCTGCACCTTCGGCTGGTGGTTCGGGTAGTGCATGAACGCCTCGGCGCACTGCTCGCCGGGCGCGCTGTTCTCCAGGTAGTCGTACTCCGCGCCCTCCGGCCACTCCTCGTCGTCCGGCCAGAGCAGCAGCACCGGGTGGTACTGCTTGCCGTTGTTCGCGGACGTGGCCTGCGAGCGGGCCCGCACCTCCCACCGGCCGTACCGCTGCGCGAACTTGCTGCCCAGCAGGCCGGTGTCGCCGCCGGCCTCGCCGGTCATCCGCATGATGCCGCCCAGCACCCGGCTGTTCTCCTCGCAGCGCCGCCCGTTGCCGTTGTGCCCCTCCCAGCAGCCGCTGGCCTCGCTGCCGGCCAGCGTCCACTTCGTCGCGTCCGGTTTCGCGGGCGCGGCCGCGCTGCCGTAGTCGAACTCGTCGGACGCCGGCAGCGGGGTGCCCCAGTTGTAGCGCTGCGCCGCGGTGTCCGCGCCGCCCGGCGGCGGGGTGGCCGGCGGGGTCGTCGGGTCCGGCAACGAGATCGGCTGGTAGTCGCAGGCGGTCGCGGACCAGGTCATCCCGGCCGGGCCGGTCAGTTGCGCGGTCACGTTCGCGCGGGTGGCGCCGCCCGGCGCGGTGAACTCGCCGGCGACTCGGGTCCACGTCTCCACCGCGTTCGGCGTGACCGGGACCTCGGCGCCGTTGGAGTGGCCGAGGTAGGCACTGGCCGGGCCGTACCAGTCCACCTGCATCCGCGCGGTCACCGCCGCGGTGGTGCCGCTGACCCAGGTGTCCATCGCGAACCGCCAGCGCTCGGCCTCGGTGACGTCCTTCTGCGGCAGGTACATCTCCGGGTTCACGCCGTTCCCGGACGGCTGGCGATAGGCGTGATCGGCCACGACGTGCGCGCCGATCGCGACCCGCGCGCCGGCCGCGCCGGTGCCGTGCCGGCCCCAGCCGGTGACGTCCCGGTCCACGACCGGGTTCGCGCACGTGTTGACCAGTGATCCGGTGCGTGTCACGGCGTCGGCCGCGGGTGCGGCCTGTGCCACGGCGATCCCGGTTCCGGTGATGACCACGAGCCCGGCGGCCGCGGCGGCCAGATGAGTCCGCATGATCCCTCCCTCTGCTAGCGGTGAAGCTCGGCGCAGGTCACGCTAGGGACGCGTGCGGTTGGGCGTCATGACCCGGGAACAGGGGACGCGCACTCCGTCCACTGTGCCCGCCGATTCGGTCAGGTCGCGGTGAGCAAATGGTGAAACCGCAGTTCAGAAGCGGTACGGACGGGTGACGCGGTCGGCACCTCTTGTCCTAGGCTGTGACGGTCGATATCGATTTCCAGGAGTGTCTGTTGTCTCATCCCGTGGAGCCGTCGTTCGCCGTGCTGGGCCCGCTCGCCGTGACCGGGCCGGACGGGACCGACGTGCCGCTGCCGCCCGGCCGCCGCCGCACGCTGCTCGCCGCGCTGCTGCGCGGGCGCAACCGCTGGGTCGACAACGACACGCTGGCCGCGGCGCTCTGGGAGCGCGCCGACTACCCCAGCTCGGTCAGCGGCAGCATCAAGACCTACATCCACCAACTGCGCAAGATCCTCCCACCGGGTACGGACGGGGAGGCACGCCTGGCCGGCCGTGGCGGCGCCTACCGGCTCACGGTGGCGGAGGGCGAGCTGGACGCGGACGTGTTCAGTGCGCTGGCCGAGGCCGGGATGGCCGCGCTCGGGCAGGGCGACCCGGCCGCGGCCGTGCGGCTGGAGCAGCGGGCGCTGGCGCTGTGGCGCGGCGACCCGGAGGCGGACGCGCTCGACACGGTCACCGTCCGGCACCTGACCGAGCTGCGCTGGAGCGCGCGGTACACGCTGGCCGACGCGCTGATCGCGACCGGCGAGGCGGGCGAGGCGATCGCGCTGGCTCGCGCGATGCTGACCGAGGACCGGCTGCGCGAGCCGGCCTGGGAGCGGCTGGTCGTCGCGCAGCGCGCGGCCGGCTGGCAGGTGGACGCGCTGGCCAGCTACGAGGCGGCGCGCGTGCTGCTGCTGGACACGTTCGGCGCGGAGCCGGGCAGCCGGCTCCGCGAGGCCTACCGGGCGCTGCTCACCGAGACCGCGGACCGGCCGGACCCGGCCGCCGGCCCACCGACCACGGGCCCGGCGGCCTCCGGCTCCCGCGATGCGGCTCCTGCGACGTCAGGCCCGCACGCCGCGGCCCCGGCGACGGGCTCCCCGGCGCCTGCGTCGCACGCCCCCGGCCCGGCGGTGGCCGTGACGTCGCCGGTGCCGGCCGCGCCGCCCCGGCGGCCGGTGCGGGCGGACCGGCGGCGGGTGCCGGCCGCGCTGCTCGCGCTGGTGCTGGCCGGGGTGCTGGTGCTGGCCGGCGGGTCGGCCACGGTAGCCGGTCGCGGTCTCCAGCGGGCCGGTGGCGTCGCGGGCGGGGTGGCGGCCGCGCCGCGGATCCTCTTCGGCCTCGGGCCGGACCCGGTGCGGGCCGGGAAGTCACCGCTGATGCAGTCCGGCATCGGCATGGTCACCACCTGGTACCACAAGCAGGGCGACCTGGAGCGGTTCGAGGGCTGGCGGGCCGACGTGATCCCGCAGACGTACGCGTCCGGTCTGGCCATGCACGTGATCGTCGGCACCTGGGAGGACGGCGAGTCGCTGGACACCCGGTTCGGCCACGCGTGCGGTCAGCCCTACCCGCTGTCCGACGAGTTCGTGCCGGACATGCGGCGGCTGGCGGCCGCATTCGCGGGCCGGGCGGACGGGCCGCCGCTGTACATCTCGATGTTCTCCGGCCTCCAGCACCTGACCTGCGCGGACAACGGCTACCTCGACGACCCGGCGACCACGAACTACTACATGGCGCTCAAGGAGCGATACCTCGAGCTGATCCGGGTGATGCGGGCCGCCGCACCGAACCTGCGCATCGCGCTGAACTGGGACGGCTGGAACGCCTCCCACGACGACCCGGAGAACGGCGCCGGCCGGTCGATGTTCCAGTATTTCGTGGAGGTCATGCGCGCGTCCGACTTCCAGAGCTTCGGCGCGTTCACCGAGGACGGCAACGCGGACCACATCGCGCAGATGGTCGGCGTGCTCGGCGCGCACGGCCCGGTGATGGTCTCGCACTACGGCCCGCACGAGGACTCGCTCGCCGTCTACCTGGACGACCTGCACCGCACGTTCCCGCCGGAGGCGCTGGCCCGGCTGGTCGCGGACGGCCTGTTCGCGTTCAGTTTCAAGGACCCGGACCTGCAGCGCGAGTCACCCGAGCTGATGACGCTGACCACCGGCATCGTGCAGGACTACGGCCAGTTCCCGCCCGCCCGCTGAGCCGGCGGACGGGCGGGACCCCCTGGGGAAACGGCCTGCTACTCCGGGTTGGAGCGGGTCAGCAGCTGCACGCCGGTGCCGAGGCGGAGCAGGTCGGCGTCGGTGATGGTGAGGCCGCCGGTGACGGTGATCTCCAGCGTGGCGTCCCAGTCGTCCACGTCGATGGTCAGCCGGGCGCCGGCGTCGTCCCGGGTGAGCGCCGCGGCGTACCCGTTGATGGTCTGGTTCGTGCCGGTCAGCTGCTGCCGCTTGCGCAGGATCAGGCTGACGTCGCCCGGGCCGGTGAAGATCATCCGAGACTTGGTGACGGTCGTGGTGGTCAGCCCGGCCGGGGACACGCCGAGCCGGAACGGCGGCTGCACCGCGATCGACGCCTCGGACAGCGCGCCGGCCCACTCGACCACCTGGTCCGGCGTGTACGTGTCGTCCGTGGTCAGCGAGATCCACCGGCCCGGCGACTCCTGCCAGTACAGCGTGAGCTGCCGGGCCGGCTGCACGTCCACGGTCCGCAGCGTGCCGGCCCTGCCGCGCACCTGCCGCGCGGTCTCGGTGCCGGGCGTGCCGAACGACGGGCGCACGCCGGACACCGTGACCGTGATGTCCGCCTCGTGCGCCGGGTCGGTGGTCTCGAAGAAGCCGATCAGGTCGCCGCCGCTCATCGTGGCCACCGGCGTGCGCCGGTCGTCCGCGGGCGGCAGCGTGTACGGGAACACCGGCGCGGTCCAGCCCTCGGCCAGCGTCACCGCGGTGCCGGCCGGCGCCTCGCTCTCCGGCGGCGGCGCGGACGGCGACGGCGGGCCGCTCGACGGCGGCGCGGCCGGCGGG
The DNA here is from genome assembly GCF_030813715.1 of Catenuloplanes indicus. Taxonomy (NCBI): domain Bacteria; kingdom Bacillati; phylum Actinomycetota; class Actinomycetes; order Micromonosporales; family Micromonosporaceae; genus Catenuloplanes; species Catenuloplanes indicus. The sequence goes on along the minus strand of NZ_JAUSUZ010000001.1, from coordinate 1,604,323 downwards.
GACGGGGACGCGCTGGCCGCGGCGGTGGGGGAGGGCGGCACGGCCGGTGCGGTGGCGGCCGGTGGCACGACCGGCTCGGGCCGGGTGGTCAGCACGGCCGCGACCGGCACGCCGACCGCGACCACGGCCACCACCGCGGAAACGCTCGTGGTGATCATGCGGCGCCGGCGGAGCACCCGGGACCGCGTGTGCACGCCGCGCAGCAGGCCGTCGTCGGAGGGGGCGCGGCCGGCCGCGTCGTGCATCGTCTCCGCCAGCAACCGGTCCAGCTCATCCATCGCCGCCCACTCCTCTCTCGCTCAACATGGTCCGCATCCTCGCCAGCGCGCGGGCCGCCTGGGACCGGACCGTGGACTGCCCGCAGCCCAGCAGCGCGGCGATCTCGTCGTCCGGCAGATCCTCGTAGAAGCGCAGCACCAGCACCGCGCGCTGAGAGCGCGGCAGCCCGGCCATCAGCTGCCACATCTGGTCGCGGGCGGCCACCCGCGCCTGTGGTTCGTCGACACCGGCCGGCTCCGGCACGTCCGCGAGGATCGCCTCCCGGGCGGAGAAGCGCCGGCGCCAGGAGACGAACTGGCGCACGATCGCGGTCCGCACGTACGCCTCCGGGCTCTCCATCACGGTGACCTTGTGCCAGCGCCGGTGCATGCGCGCCAGCACCTCCTGCACCAGGTCCTCCGCCAGGTGCGCGTCACCGGACAGCACGTACGCGAACCGCAGCAGCGCCCGGCCGCGGCCGTGCACGAAGTCGTCGAAGTCCTCCGCACGGCCGGTGACGACCGTCGTCGACTCGTTGGTGCTCATCGTGGCCTGTTCGCCTCGACGCCGGAGATCTCCGGGCCCGCGCGGGGCACCGGAGATCTCGGGGGCGTAGCGGAATCGGGAAAGCAGATCAGCAGCCCTTGAACACGTACGAACGCGACCCCGGCGCCGTCACGTCGACGTCCCGCAGGACGATCGAGAGCTTGCTGCCGAACCCGTTGCACGCCTTCGTGAAGCCGCTCTGAGTGTATTCGATCACGACGACGTTGTTACCGTACGTAGCGGTGTAGCGGTCGCACTCGTTCCACGCCCCGCACTCCTCGGCGACCGCGAAGTCGAACCCGGCCTTCTTCGCGTTCGCGGTGGACAGCTCCGCCAGGTTCTTCTGACCGACGGCCAGGCCCTTGCCGTGTGCGTAGGCGGAGAGCGCCGCCGCGTACTCCACCGCCTGAGCCTGGGTCAGCAACCCGTTGGACCGGGTGTACGAGTCGAGGTTGTCCGGCTCGATCGCCTGGAAGCCCTTGGCCTTGCACTGGTCGATCCAGCCGGCCGCGACCGTGGTCAGCGCGGCGCGCTTGGCCGCGGTGGAGAAGTCCAGCATCGCCTCGTCCCAGTCCTCGTCGATCACGAGGTTGCCGCTCTTGTCCCGCAGCAGCAGGTCGTTGTGGTTCTTCTCCCACCACGACTGCGCGCCCGGCTGCACCTGGAACGCGTTGATGTAGCAGATGTTGTAGAGCCCCGCGGCCGGGCTGGCCTCGCTGTCCCGGCTGACCACGGTCACGCCGGACGGCGGCGCGTACGCCCCGCCGATCTGGTAGTCGAAGCCCGCGTTCGCCGGCGGCGGCGTCCAGGCGCCGGTGGCGGGGGCGGTCACCGACGGTGACGCCGCCGGCTTCGACGTGGCCGGGGTGACGCTCGGCGCGGCGGTGGTGCGCGACGGCGACACGCTCGGCGCCGGTGCCTTCGTGGTGGCGACGGCGGACGGCGTGGGCGTCGGCGTGGCCGGTGCGGACGCGACCGGCTTCGGCCGCGGCTTCCACCGGTCCCACCAGGGGCGGGTGCCCGCGTTCGCGGTGCCGATGCCGACCCCGAGGAGCACGGCCACGGCCGCGGTGACCGTCACTCCCACTGTGATCCGCCTGCGCTTGGATGCCATCGGTGCTGTTCTCCTCGGACCTCGCCGGTTGTTCTCCACCCCCTGAACGCGGTCAACCGTCGTCGCTGCTGCCCCGGATCCGAGAATTTTTTGGGTAGTTTTGCGGTGACTTTGCGTATCAGTTCGGCCGTCCGCCGCGCGACGCCGCCCGGCGGCCGCGGCGGGATCTCCCGATCCGGCGGCGCTGCGTCACGACCGGCGGGTTCCGCCGCGTCACCCGCGCGTGGAGCGCCAGCAGGAGCGGGACGATCACGATGCCGCCGAACGCGGCGCACACCAGCATGGTGATCGCGGCGGCGATGGCGTCACCCCAGTGCGGCAGGTACGCCACGTCGCCGACCAGCAGCACCTCGACGCGGCTGCCGGTCGCGAGCTCGCGGGAGTTGGCGATCACCACCGGCTCCGGTGCCGTGGTGCCGCCGGCCGCGGTGAAGAGGCCGGAACAGTCCTCCCATTTCGCGCCGATGCCGATGGTGATCAGGTCGTCCGCGCAGCCGTCGACGACCACCGTGCCGCGGTCGCCGATCCACCCGGCCCGGGCCAGCGACTCCTTGCCGAAGGCCCACACGCCCGCCACGCAGCACCAGATCCATACCGGTACGACCACGGCGGCCACCAGCCAGGCGACCGGGGTGGGGATCCTCGGTGGGGTCTTCCGCGTCGGGGGCACGGGTCCAGTGTGCGCATGGCCGGCAACGGCCGGCCGCTACCGCCGCCGGCTCAGCGCTACCGCGGCGGCGACGAGCGCGGCGGTGCCGCCCATGCAGATCAGCAGGACTACCAGGTGCCAGGGGCGTACGGCGATCATGACCTGGGACGGTACGCCACCCGCGCCACCGGTTACGCGTGGCTCGGGGACCGCCGGTACCGGGCCACGGCGGTCCCCGAGCCGGGCTGCCGGTGGATCGTGCCCTGCTCGCGGGACCGCGGGACCGGGGTGGCGGGGCGTTGCGGCGATCAGGAACCATGTCCGGGTGCACTCGTATCCCGAAGCCCGCCAGCAGGCCCAGCGGATCGCGGAGGGCGGGGACCCGGCCGCGGCCCGGGCCCTGCTGGAGAAGGCCGTCGACCAGGGCCGGCCCGGGCTTACCACGGGTGACCCGGAGCTGCTCACCACCATGCGCCAGCTCGCCGGGCTGTACGCGCAGGCCGGCGACCACACCGGCGCGCGGCGGCTGCTGGAGGAGGCGTACGCGGCCGGTCAGCAGCGGATCCAGCCGGTCGACCCGGTGATGGTGCTGCTGGCGTACGACCTGGCCGTGGTCGCGGACGAGCTGGCCAACCGGCTGGTGGCGAAGAAGAACTTCGCGCTGGTCGCGGAGCACGGGCCGGCCGCGCTCGGCGAGGGTCACCCGGCGGTGGCGCACGCCCGTGAGTACGTGGCAGCGGGTGCGCCGACCGCGACCGAGGACGGTTTCCCGACCACCCAGCTGCCCGCGGTCCCGGCCGCGGAGACGCCGACCACCCCGATGCCGCCGTTCGCGACCCCGGCCGTAGGCCAGCCGGTCTCCGGCGCACCTCATGGTGGCCAGCCGGTCTCCGGCGCACCTCATGGTGGCCAGCCGGGTTACGGGCAGCCGGTGTCCGGCGGGCCTGGTCAGCCCGTTTCCGGCGGGCCGGGCTATGGCCAGCCGGTGTCCGGCTCGCCGACGTTCGGGGCGCCGGTTTCCGGAGTGCCGTCGTCGCCGTTCGGGGAGCCGGGCGAGGCGCGGAAGCAGAACCGTACGCCCTGGGTGATCGCCGCGGCCGCGGTCGTGTTCGCCGTGATCATGCTGGTCGTCGTGCTGGTCCGGCCGGGTGCGGATCCGGTGACGCCGGTGGCCGACGCGACCGGCGAGCCGGCTGCCACGGCAGGGCCCTCCGGCGCGGGCGACTCCGCGCTGGGCACGCTGCCGTCGGCCACGCCGTCCGCGTCCGCGACGGGCGCCCCGGCCGCCACCACGCCCGCCCCGGCCGCACCGGCACCGGCGGCGACCACGGCGGCACCGGCGAAACCGCCGGCGGCCACCACACGGATCGTCTCGCCGAAGAACGGGGACGGCGTCTCCCGGGACTTCACGGTCTCGGTCGCGCTCTCCGGCGCGGACGTGGCCGCGACCGGCACGAAGCTCGCGCTGACCGTCTGCGTCAAGGAATGGTGCTTCCTCGACGGGCCGATCACGATCAAGAACGGCGTCGCCGAGGACTACACGGTCACGCTGGGTCCCAAGGACGGCGAGGGCGTCGGCGAGAAGTGGACGGTGCGCATCGACCGCCTGTCCCAGGCCGACTACACGTTCCTGGCCGACCACAAGCGGAAGGCCACCGAGGACGGCACGTGGGGCGCCGGGGTCACCACCCCGATCGACCGCCTCAACAAGACCCCGGTCAGCTCCGTCGTGATCACCAAGACCAGCTGAGCGTGCCCGAGCCGTGACCCGGGCACGCATGCGGGTCGTGGCTCGTGGTGACCGGCGACGCGGCGGTGCCCGCGGGAGCGACTCTGGTGCGCGTTCCCGCCGAGGCGCTGGCCGCAGGTCGGCCGCGCGTACCGGGCGGCCTCACCTCGTCGGTGCGGACCCAGCCTGCATGACGCCCATGCGCGCTGTCCGCCCGAAATTTCCGGATAAGTTCGCGGCCGTTTGCGCCTGGTGATCGCACCCGCCGCCGGTCCGGCGCCTGTGTGATCAATCAGTGGAGCGAAAAGGAGATCATCGAGCGAAGTTGATATCCATTTTGCTCCACTGATTGATCACACAGGGCTGCGCGGCGATGCTCGCCGACGGCAGTGCTTCCCACGTAGGGTGAAATACCGTGATATTTCGGGCGGGTAGCGCCGGATTGCCGCGGCGGTGCCGGATTGCCGCGGCGGTGCCGGATTGCCGCGGCGGTGCCGGATTGCCGCGGCGGTGCCGGATTGCCGACGCGGCGCTGGGTTGCCGCGGCGGTGCCGGATTGCCGACGCGGCGCTGGGTTGCCGCGGCGGTGCCGGATTGCCGACGCGGCGCTGGGTTGCCGCGGCGGTGCCGGATTGCCGACGCGGCGCTGGGTTGCCGCGGCGGTGCCGGATTGCCGACGCGGCGCTGGGTTGCCGCGGCGGTGCCGGATTGCCGACGCGGCGCTGGGTTGCCGCGGCGGAGCCGGATTGCCGGCAAGGAGCCGGGTTGCCGACGCGGCGTCGGGCTGGCGGAAGACGGCCGGGCGGGGCGAGCGGAGCGGGGGAATGGGCGACGGCGCCGGGAGCAGGCGGACCGCACCGCGCCGGGAGCGCTTTTGGTCTGTCTCAGCGGGAGTTCAGGCGGGCGCTCGCCGCGACGGTCTCCTCGGTCTCGGCGCGGCGCTGCAACTCGTAGTCGGCGAACGCGCCCCGGTGGTCGCCGCCGTGTCTGCTGAGTGCGTCGGCCAGCGCGACCGCGTCCGCGAGCGCCATCGAGGCGCCCTGGGCCGCGGCCGGGGAGGCCGCGTGCGCCGCGTCGCCGGTCAGCACCATGTGGTCGTCGTGCCAGCGGGGCGTGGCCGGGATGTCGTAGGAGTCGCCGCCGACCACCTCGGCGCCGGTCGCGGCGATGATCGCGGCCGCCGGTGCGGCGTCGTCGCGGAACACCGTCAGCGCCAGCTCGCGCCACTCGGCCGGGGTGGCGCCGCCGCTGCCGGGCTCGCCGGGGATCCGGGCGAACCACCAGGTGCGGCCGTCGCCGGGCGCCGTGCAGCCGAAGAACGCCCGACTGCCGTTGATCATGTGGTACGTGTCCGGCGGCACGTCGCCGGGGTTGCCGCCGGCGTAGCCGTAGACCACGTGCCGGCCGGTGAAGCGCGGCCGTGGCGCGTCCGGGTCGATCAGGCCGCGGACGCGGGAGTGGATGCCGTCCGCGCCGACCAGGAACGCGCCCTCGGCCGTGCCGCCGTCCGCGAAGTGGGCGTGGACGCCCGCGGTCGCGCCGGTGAACCGCCGGCCGTGGTGGACCGGGATGCCGCGCGCCGCCACCTGCTCCTGCAGCACCCGGTAGAGCGCGGCCCGGCGCATCGTGCGGGCCGGCCCCTCGATCGGGCGTTCGCCCAGGCACCGGCCGTCCGCGTCGAACAGCGCCACGGCCGCGGCCGGGTAGGACGCGTCGCGCACGGCCTGCGCGACGCCGAGCGAGTCGAGCGCGGCCATGCCGTTCGCCATCACGGTGAGGAACGCGCCGGCGTCGTCGCCGCCGGACCGGTGCGCCTCGAAGACCGTGGACGTGAGGCCGGCCCGGTGCAGCGCGAGCGCGGTGGCGGCGCCGGCGACGCCGCCACCGATGATCAGTGCCTGGGTCCGCTCCATGCGGGCCAGCTTAGAACTCAGCGCACCACCGTGTTGCTCGCCCAGATCGGCTTGCCGGTGGCGTTGCGGTAGAGCACCAGGTTGCCGTCGTTCTGCAGGTGCAGCGTGCTCGGGCCGGCCGTCCAGGTCTTCGTGTCCCAGACCGCGACCGGCGCGTCCGGGTTCCTGTAGAGGACCAGGTTGCCGTCCGGCTGGTTGAGCAGCCGCCGGCCGCCGGTGTTCAGCACGCTCCACAGTGCCCGGCCGTTCGACGAGTCGTAGAGCACCAGGTTCCCGTCGGCCTGCATCCACAGGTAGAAGCGGCCGTTCGGAGAGCGCATCGCGGACAGCTTGCGGATGCTCTGCCCGGTGGCCAGGCTGGCCGGCATGTAGTTCGCCACCTTGTTCACCAGCTCGCTGTAGCGCGGCTCCTTCGGCGTGCCGTCGCGGTAGACGATGCCGTAGTGGCACTCCGGGTCCTGGTTCGCGTCCGTGCACGCGGCCGAGTCCCGGAACTGGTAGAGGAACAGCGGGCCGGCGTAGTCGAGCTCGCGCCACATGTGCACGCCCTCGACGTCGAAGTCGCGGATCAGCTCCAGCGACGGGTGGTTCGCGCCGAGGCCGGACGCGGTGGGGTAGCCCCACTCCGTACCCCAGATCTTCTTGTCCGGGTGACCGTTGTCGACCAGCACCTTGCGCAGCGCGGCCAGCTGCCCGCACGGCGCCGACCCGGGCACGTAGCGCGGCCCGAACAGCACCCGGTCCGGGCGCGCGCAGTCCGACTGGGCCGGACCCTGGCGCTGATGCCAGATGGGGTACGGGTGGTGCGCCACCGCGTCGAAGGTGCCGCCGAAACCGTTCGCGTACGCCCAGGTCAGCCACGCGGCCGGGGAGTTCGGGTTGGGCACGGTGTCCGGCACGGCCGGCTGGTTCGCGGGCCGGGTGCCGGCCGCGGAGCCGCCGGCGAGCACGGTGCACCCCGCGCACTCCGCCTTGATCCGCGCGTTGCTGAGCCGGACCACCTCCCAGTAGCGGGTCCTGCGGGCCAGGTCGGAGCCGTCGCCGTAGTTGCCGAACGTGGCGTGGTTCGGCTCGTTCCAGATCTCGTACGCGTAGACCTTCCCCGCGTACCGCCGGGTCAGGGCCGTCATGAACGCGCCCCACTCGTCGTCCCACTCGGGCAGTGGGAACCAGTGGTCCAGGCCGTCCGACGCGCCGTGCCCGCCGCTCGCCCACGGCGGCGAGTAGGTGACCAGCAGCAGGATCTTCATGCCGGCCGCGTGCGCGCGCTCGATCGCCGGGTCGTAGCGCGACCAGTCGTAGGCCAGCTCCGGCCGGTCCTGCACGCCCCACCAGGACACCTCGATCCGGATCGGCTTGCCCGCCGGGTCCGGTATCTGGTCCGGGCCGCCCAGCCCGACGTCCTGATTGGAGAACACCGGCGGCGCGGCCTGCGCGGGCGGTGGTGCGATCAGGATCAGCGTCGCGAGCGTGACGACGAGCGCGATGAGGCGTCTCACCCCGTGTTACCCCCGTGATTCAACAATGGACATATCCACATGCGGCCATTTACTCATCGGCCGTCCGGTGGCAGCGTAGCGGCATGAGACGGAGAGCAGCGCTAGTGACAGCGCTAATCGCGGCGATGATCGGGGCGTCGGCGACACCGGCGAGCGCCGCGGCACCGGCACCGAGGTTCACTCATCTGGTGCCCGGCGGCCAGCCGAACCTCGTGGAGAAGGTCCCGGTCAACGTGGTGTTCCTCGGCTTCGACCGGACGAAGGTGGATCAGCGGGCGTTCACGTCCGGCCTGGCCCGGACGTACGAGCCGGAGGTGACCTCGCGCCGGTGGTACGGCGAGCAGGAGAAGCTCGGCATCACGTACATCTACGACTACAAGGTCTCCTACGCGGACCGCGGGTACGAGGACCGGTTCTTCCGGAAGCTGTCCAGCCTCGCCACGCCGGCACCGCTGACCGAGTACCAGGAGACCTACAACGCGCAGGAGCGCAACGTCCTGGACGTCACGGACAACCACTACATCGACGCGCCGACGGTGGAGAAGTACCTCGCGTTCAACCCGCCGCACGGCGTCGACACCCGGCGCAACACGGTCTTCCTGATCAACTGGTACGGGCGGGCGGACTTCAAGTTCCACGTCTACACCAAGACCGGTGAGCCGGACCCGGACACCGGCTTCGACTTCGGGGCGAACCGGGACAGCCGCAAGCTGATGGCCTGGGGCGGCACCACCGCGGACGACGAGGAGACCGGTCTCGGCGCGACCCGCCGGGTCTGGTTCGCCGACCTGTCCGCCGGCCCGGACGCGAACATGACCAACTACCTCGTCGACGAGCAGGACGTGGACGGCGACGGTGAGCCGGACTACCGCCTGCCGACCTCCTGGGAGTACGCCGACGGCGGCTTCCGGGCACCCGGCGCGCTCGCCGGGGACCTGGCCAGACTGACCCGGTACGTGGCGCTGGACCTGCTGATGACCACGTCGCCGATCTACCCGGTCGAGCTGCCCGCCCGGCTGCCGAAGTCGATCAACCTGGACAGCAACACGTACGAGGGCTGGCCCGGTGTGGACGGCTCCTCGTACATAACGCCGGAGCTGCTGGTCGACGAGCTGTCCGAGCTGCGCTGGCGCAACCGGCTGGACTTCGACGAGCAGGACCTGGCGTTCGACGCGCAGAACCGGGCCTGCTACACCGGCCAGTACGTGACCGGGGAACCGTGCTACCCGGACCAGACGCTGCCGCCGTCCGCGAACCTGTACCTCTACAACCTGGAGAACCTGGAGCGGACCCAGGACGATGCCGGCCGGGTCGACTACGAGATGCCGCTGTTCAACTACGTGACCGAGGCGAACCTCAGCGGCCTGCTCGGCTACGCGGACGACAACTGGGTGGACGGCACCGCCAGCTACGTCTACTCGTTCCTCAACCCGCAGGTGGTGGCGGCCGGCTACGGCCTGACCACCACGCAGATCCACGAGGTCGGTCACCACCTCGGCATGCACCACCCGCACGACGGGTGGGACAGCGAGTCGGCGACCGAGATCGTCCCGACCGGCGACCACTACTTCGCGTGGGTCGGCGACGAGTCCAACTCGATGATGAGCTACATCGACGTGAACTGGGACTTCAGCCAGTTCGACCGGGACAACAGCGACCGGTTCCTGACCGCGGCGTACATCGAGGCGGCGAACCGGCTGTCCGCGGACGTGCTGGCCGATCCGGACGCCCGGAAGGCGACCGCGGACCTCCACGCCGCGGACCTGACGATCGGGCTGGCGAAGAAGGCGTTCGCCGCGCACGACTACCGTCTCGCCTACACGCTGGCCGAGAGCGCGTACGACCGCGTGGTCCGGGCGGCCGCCAAGGCCGGTGTCGACCCGGCGAGCGCGGCCCGCGCCATGCACGCCGAGGCCGAGGCGATGCGGGTGTCCGCGAAGGCGGAGAACCCGCACGAGTTCATCGACACGCTGGAGCCGGGTAGCGGCCCGCGCTCCCGTCCGTAACGCAGTGGCGGCCGGGGCCGGTGTGACCCCGGCCGCTAATCTGTTCGGCGTGCCACGACCGTCGTTGACCGCCGTTGTTCGACAAGCCACCGATGCCGACGTCGCCGAGATCGCCCGGATCTGCAGCACGGTGTACCGGGATACCTACCGTGAGCTGCTGCCGGAGGGGTACATAGAGCGCAGCGTCGTCGCGTTCTACGACGAGCGCCGGGTGGCCCGGGAGATCGCCCCGGCACCGTCCCAATGGTTCGGCTACCAGGTCGTCGAGGAGCACGGCCGGGTGCTCGGCGCGGCCGGCGGCGGCATGATCAGCGCCCGCGCCGGTGAACTGTCCCTGGTCTACCTCGAGGCGGCCGCGCGCGGCCGTGGCCTCGGCACGCTGCTGCTGGACCGGGTCGTCACGCAGATCCGCGAGGCCGGCGGCCGGGAGGTGTGGGTGTCGGTGTTCCTCGGTGACAGCCCCGGCATCGCGTTCTACCGCGCGCGCGGCTTCCAGCCGGTGAGCACGGTGCAGGCGTCGCTGTCCCGGGTCGACGACCACATCGTCAGCCTGCGGATGCGCCGGATGCTGGACTGACGAGCGGGCCACTACACTCGCGGCATCCTCAGGACACAGCGGCGGGGAAGTGACCTTTGATCTCCAGCATGAGTGTCAGCCGGCAGTCGGACGTTCCCGTCTACCGTCAGATCGTCTCCCAGGTCACGCTCATGATCGAGATGGGGTTGCTCGGCGACGGCGATCGGCTGCCCGGTTCCCGGCTGCTCGCCAGCAACCTCGGCATCAACCGCAACACCGTCGCCCACGCGTACGGTGAACTGCGCGAACTCGGCCTGATCGAACCCCGCGGCCGCAACGGCATGGTGGTCGTCGGCGGCGGCCGGGCCCGCACCACGTCCGAGACCCGCAACCGGGCGCGCGAGATCCTCTCCGCCGCCGCCCGCGAATGCCTCGGCCTGGGACTGACCGCCGCCGAGATTCGCGACCTGATCGCCGGCCTGGCCGCGTGGGAGGCCGACAAGACGCTCGCGGTGTCGTTCGTCGAATGCAACGACGAGCGCGCGCGATACTTCGCGACCGAGTTGGGCAGGCAACTCGGCGTGGCGGTCAAGCCACTGGTGCTGGGCGCGTTCGACGCCGCGGGGGAGCGGCCCGACCTGGTGCTGACCACGTTCTTCCACCTGTCCGAGGCGCGCACGCTGCTGCGCCGGCCGGAGACCGAGGTGGTCGCGATCGTCGCCGCGCCGCACATCCAGACGCTGGTGCAGATCGCCCAGGTGCCGAAGGACCGTACGGTCGGGCTGCTGTACTCCACCGAGGACCAGGCGGTCAGCATCCGGGACTCGCTGACCCAGGCCGGGGTGTCGAACATCGAGGTACTGACGGGAACGACGGACGAGGATCTGCGCGACGTGGACCTGGTGGTCGTGCCGAGCGAGTCCCCGGAACTGGCCCGGCGGCTGGAGGGGCGGGTGCGGGTGATCGAGTTCGGCAACGTGCTGGACGCGGCCTCGGTCCGGATGGCGGGTGAGGTGATGCGCGAGTTGCAGCTGGCGAAGACGACCATGCGCCGGCCGTAGCGAGCTGGAGAGCGACTCCGCGGCTGGGCGTGGCCTTCGCGGGCGGGCGTGGCCTCCGGGCTTTCGGCCTGGTCGGGGCCGCCGGCGCGCGCCTGTTCTCTCGTGGGTGGTACGGGTTTCGGGGAAGCCGCCCGGATGCCGGGACCCCGGAACGGGCTCCGGCGCTGGCCGCCGTGGTCAGAAAGCGAAACGGTTCTTCCCCGCCGTCTTCGCCGTGTACATCGCCGTGTCCGCGTCGCGGATGATGTCGTCCGCACTCGCTCCGGGCTGGTTCACCGCGATCCCCACACTGGCCGACACCCCTACCGCGGTCCCGTCCTTCAGCGCGATCGGTGCCTGGACCTCCGCGATGACCCGCTCCGCCGCCACCCGTGCGTCGTCCGCCCCGGTGAGGGACTCCAGGATGATCGCGTACTCGTCGCCGCCGAACCGGGCCACGGTGTCCGCCACCCGAAGCCCTTCCCGCAGCCGGTCCGCGACCGTACGCAGCACCGTGTCGCCCGCCTGGTGACCGTGCCGGTCGTTGATCTCCTTGAAGCCGTCGAGGTCGATGAACAGCACCGCGAACGTGCGTCCCTCCCGGGCGTGCGTGTGCAGCGCGTGCGTGAGCCGGTCGTAGAACAGCAAGCGGTTCGCCAGCCCGGTCAGTGGGTCGTGGAACGCGAGGTGCTGCAACTCCTGTTCGCGCTCCCGCAGCTGCGCCTCGATCTGCTGGCGCCGCGCGATGTCGAGCCGCAGTGCCGTGGTGGCCCGGTCCACCTGGTCGAGTGCGCGACCGCGGCTGCCCGCCAGGATGCCGGTCATCGCGGCCAGCATGACGGTCAGCGCGGCGCCGGACGCGAGCGTGAGTCCGCTCAGGCCGCCGGAGGCGTCCGACACCAGGCGGGTGGTCGGTGTCATCGAGATCTGCCATCGGCGTCCGCCGACCGTGAGTTCGTGCCGTCGGTCGAGCGCGGTGCCGGTCGCGCGCCGGCCGGGGGCGACGGAGGCGAGTTCGAGGCCGGCGGCCGGGTCGACGACCCGGGCCTGTACCGCGTTCGCGCCGCGGTCGAGCAGGGTCTGTGCCAGGAAGTCCTGGGTGCGCAGCATCATCACGGCCCAGCCGCGGAACGCGTCCGCGCTGTCCGCGAACGAGAAGACCGGCGCGGCGAGCATCACGAACGTACGCCGGGACCCGGTGGCGGTCTCGTTGTCCAGGGCGGGCTGGAACGCCGGGCTGATCGCCAGCGCGCGCCGGTTGCGGGCGTGCCGCAGCACCTCGGCCGCGGCCGGGTTGCCGGCCAGGTCGACGCCCTGCTGGTTCGGGTGGCCGTCGAAGACCTTGTCGTAGATGACGAACGAGTGGACGTCCGTGCCGGCGGCCGGGCGCGGCGTCAGCCCGTCGGCGCCGTATCCGCGCCAGCGCCGTTGCACGTCCGGGATCTGTGCGCTGGTGGCGGGCACGACGTAGCCGATCCGGGTCGCGCCGTGCAGCCGGACGTTGGTCAGCCCGGCGGTGATCCGGAGGAAGTCGTTGCGGTACAGGTCGGTCTGCGAGGCCAGCGAGTAGGCGAGGTCGCTGAGCACGCTGCCGTAGTCGGTGGCCGCGTGCGCGACCGCGGCGGTGACGTCGCCGGCACTGGAGTCCATGGCCGCGGCGGTGTACCGGGCATCGCCGGCCCGGACCACCGAGTGCGCGGCCGCGGTCATGGACAGGCCACCGCTCAGCACGAGCGCGACGAGCAGGACGCTGGTCCAGCGCCTCCGCGACGTACCCACCTGGTGCTTATCGGCCGTTATGGCCGGGACCTGAGGATCATTGACTTTCGTCGCTCGATGGTGGCAACGTGATCACACATCGGTGACGGGAGTGTCGATGATTCGCAATGTGCTGGTGGCCGCGCTGCTGCTCGTTCCGGAGGCGCCGGTGGCCGCACCGCCCGAGCCCGTCGATCTGGTCCGGCCGTTCGTCGGGACGCAGAACTTCGGCAACACGTTCCCCGGTGCCGCCGCGCCGTTCGGCATGGTGCAGGTCAGCCCGGACACCGGCGGCCAGGGCGGCTACGACTACCTGGCCGGCTCGATCTACGGCTTCAGTCAGACGCACCTGTCCGGCGTCGGCTGCGGCGTGGCCGGTGAGCTGCCGATCATGCCGACCACCGGCGCGGTGACCAGCACCGACCATCACGCGTACCGGTCCGCGTTCTCGCACGACGACGAGGAGGCGAGCCCGGGCTACTACCGGGTCGGGCTGAGCCGCTACGGCATCGACGCGGAGCTGACCGCGACCGCGCGGACCGGCTGGCAGCGCTACGCGTTCCCGGCTACCGAGCAGGCGAACGTGCTGTTCAACACCGGTAAGGCGAACCAGGACGTGTTCGACTCGGAGATCCACGTGATCGGCGACCGGACGCTGACCGGGCGGGTGAACGCGGGCAACTTCTGCGCCGGCAAGGACGACCACACGGTGTGGTTCACGGCCCAGTTCGACCGGCCGTTCACCGCGTTCGGCACCTGGCGCGGCGCGGACCTCGCTCCCGGTGGCCGGGACGCATCCGGTGCGGGCGGTAACGGCGCCTACGTCACGTTCGACACCCGTACCGACCGGGATGTGGTGGTCAAGGTCGGTTTGTCCTATACCGGCGCGGACGGCGCACGGGCGAACCTGGCCGCGGAGACCGGTGACGGCTTCGACTTCGACGCGGTCCGGGACGCGCTCCGCGCCGAGTGGTCCGAGGCCCTGAGCAAGATCGCGATCGACGGGGGTACGGAGGAGCGCCGCGCGGTCTTCTACACCGCGCTCTACCACTCGCTGCTGCACCCGAACGTGGCCGGTGACGTGGACGGGCGCTACGTCGGCTTCGACCGGCAGGTGCACACCGCGAGCGGCTACACCCCGTACCAGAACTTCTCGCTGTGGGACACGTACCGCCCGCAGAACCAGCTGCTCGAGCTGATCGCGCCGGACGTGGCGCGCGACGTCGCGCTCTCCGTGCTGGCGATCGGCCGGGACGGTGGCTGGCTGCCCCGGTGGGCGCTGGCGAACAGCGAAACCAACATCATGACCGGCGACCCGGTCACCCCGTTCCTGGTCGAGAACTGGTCGAAGGGCCTGCTCGAGGGGTACGAGGAGGAGGCGTACGCGCTGCTGCGGGCGAACGCCACCAGCCAGCCGCCGGCCTCCTCACCGTTCAACGGGCGCACCGGGCAGGACCACTACGCCGGCCGCGGCTACATCCCGTCCGGCCTGCGGCTCGGCACCGACTGCGTGCACAAGGGCGGGGACAACGACTGCGTGCACCCGGCCTCCGCCACGCTGGAGTACTCCGCCGCGGACGCCGCGCTCGCACTGATGGCACAGGGCCTCGGGAAGACCGCGGACGCGCGGATGTTCGCCGCCCGCGGTCAGTGGTACCGCAACCTGTGGGACTCCGCGGCCGGCCGGTTCCGCCCGCGCACCGTGGACGGCACCTGGCTCACCCCGTACGACCCGGTCGCGGCGTCGCACCAGTTCCACGAGGGCGGCGCGTACCAGTACCAGTGGCTGGTCCCGCAGGACCCGGCCGGGCTGGTCTCGCTGATGGGCGGCCGGCACGCCGCCGAGCAGCGGCTCGACGAGTTCTTCGTGTACGACGAGCTGCTCACCGACCCGGCCGGCACCGCGCGCACCGACTGGATCGCCGCGCCGTACGACTACTACGCCAAGCCCACCTACAACCCGAACAACGAGCCGGACCTGCTCGCGCCGTACATGTACCACTGGGCCGGCGCGCCGGCGAAGGCCGCGACCGTGGTCCGGGCCGCGATGACGCTGTTCACCACCGGCCCGGACGGCATGACCGGCAACGACGACCTGGGCACGATGAGCGCCTGGTACGTCTTCTCCGCGCTCGGCCTCTACCCGACGATGAGCGGCGCGGACTTCCTCACCGTGTCCAGCCCGGTCTTCCCGGCCGCGACCGTGCGGACCGGCACCGGCACGCTGCGGATCACCGCGCCGGGCGTCTCCGACCCGAACCGGTACGTGCAGAACGTCCGGCTGGACGGCGGCCGGCTCACGAGGAACTGGGTGACCTGGGACTCGGTCGCGGACGGCGGCACGCTCGCCCACACGGTCGGCAGCCGCCCGTCGTCGTGGGGCACCGCGCCGCAGGCGGAGCCGCCGTCGGTGAACCGGGCGCCGCAGGACGCCCGCCGGCACGTCGACGCGTCCGTGCGCCCGGCCTCGGCCGCGCTGCCGGCCGGCGGCACCACCACGTTCACCGTGGACGTCGTGGCGCAGGCACCGGCCACGCTGCGGCCCACGGTCACCGCGACCGGCCCGGCCGGCTGGACCGTGACGGTCGACCCGGCCCGGCTGCCGGTGCTGCGCTCGTCGCACCTGCCGGTCGCGACCACGGCCACGGTCACGGTCACCGCGCCCGCCGGCGTGGCCGACGGGACGTACCCGGTGCAGGTCACGGCCGGTGGCGCGAACTCGGTCACGCGTACCGTCCCGGTCACGGTCCGGCCCGCGCTGACCTGCGCGGCCGGCACGTCCTGCGCGGTCGACCTGACACCGGAACTGACGCGGGACGGCACCGCCACCGTCACCGCGACCACCGAGGGCAACTTCGACACGGTCGGCTGGAGCTACGACGCGGCGCTGCTCCCACCGGCCGGCCCGGTCGTCTGGAACGGCGTCACCTACCAGGCCCCGGACCCGGCCGGCACCGCACCCAACCTGGTCACCGCGACCGGTCAGTCACTGGTGCTGCCGCAGGGCTCACACACGTCGCTGGAGCTGGTCGCGACCAGCCACAACGGCCCGGTCACCGGCGCGTTCACGATCGGCTACACGGACGGCGGCACCGACACCCGCGCGGTCACGGTCGCGGACTGGTGCGGCTCACCCGCGGCCGGCTCCACCACCGCGCTGGCCATGCCCCACCGGATCAGGGCCGGCCAGGGCGTCGACGGCCCACCGGTCAGCCTCTTCGCGATCAGCGTGCCGCTCACCCCGGGCAAGCAGATCCGTTCCCTCACCCTCCCGGACGACAACCGCATCCAGCTGTACGCCATCACGCTCCGTTGACCGGGCCGGGAGTGAGGGAAATCCCGGGACCAGGGAGCGTTCTCTCCGTGTCCGGCCCGGCCGCGGCTACGGTGCTGCCATGTCCGCATCGAAAGTCCGCCGCCGGGTCCTGGGCGCCGGCGTGTCCGCAACGGTCGTCGCCGCTCTCGGCGGTGGCATCTGGGTGACCGACGTGCTGGCCGCCGACGGCACCGCGATCACCGGCCTGGGTGGCCGGTGCGTCGACGTCGCCGGGGCGAACCGGGCCGACGGCACCGCCGTGCAGTTGTGGGACTGCAACGGCACCGGCGCGCAGCAGTGGCGGTTCGAGGGCGCGAGCCTCCGGGCGCTGGGCAAGTGCCTGGACGTGACGTCGGCGTCGCGCGCGGACGGCGCGCGCGTACAGCTCCACACGTGCAACGGCACCGGCGCGCAGACCTGGGCGGTGCGCGGCTCCCAGCTGGTCAACACCGGGTCGGGCAAGTGCCTCGACGAGACCGGGATGAGCACGGCCAGCGGCACCCGGCTGCAGATCTGGTCGTGCACCGGCAACCCGAACCAGTCCTGGCGGGTCTCCACGCCGGCCCCGGCGCCGTCGCCGACCGGCGGCGACAGCGGCGGCGACGGTGCCAAGAAGGGCGTGAGCAGCTGGGAGTTCGCCGGGCTGGCCGGTGCCGTCGACGATGCCGGCGTGTCCTGGTACTACAACTGGGGCACGAACAACGACGCCATGCCGGCCGGGGCGGAGTTCGTGCCGATGATCTGGGACGAGAACGTGGTCACGCCCGCGAACCTGGCGAAGGTCCGGGCCGAGGGTGACACGCTGCTCGGCTTCAACGAGCCGGACCTCGCCGAGCAGGCGAACATGAGCGTCGAGCAGGCCCTCGGCCTGTGGCCCCGGCTGGAGGCGACGGGTATGCGGCTGGGCAGCCCCGCGGTCGCGTGGGGCGGCGACGCGCCGGGCGGCTGGCTGGACCGGTTCATGACCGGCGCCCGGCAGCGTGGCCTGCGCGTCGACTTCATCACGCTGCACTGGTACGGCGGCGACTTCAGCGCGGCCGCCACCGGCCAGTTCATGGGGTACGTCAGGGCCGTTCACGAGCGCTACGGCCTGCCGATCTGGGTCACCGAGTACGGCCTGATGAACTTCTCCGCCGAGCCGCGCTTCCCGAGCACCGCGCAGATCACCGCGTTCATCACCGCCTCCACCCGGGAGCTGGAGGCCGCACCGTACGTCGAGCGGTACGCCTGGTTCTCCCTGCCCGCGGTCGGTGACTCGCTCCCGTACGGGCTGTACCGGGACGCGACCACGCCGACCGAGGCGGGCCGGGCGTACCGCGCGGCGGGTTGAGACGGTCAGGCCAGCGCGGCGAGGTGGACGGCGGCGACGGCGATCATGCCGGCGCCGAAGGCGGTGATGCCACCGGCGGCGAGCATCGGGGTGAAGCGGGTGGCCAGGCGCAGGGTGGCGTGGGTGCGGGCGTTGCGGGTGACCAGGGTGCTGCCCGCGACGGCGAGCACGCCGATGCCGAAGAGGACCACGGCCATGCCGGCGCCGAAGGTGAGCACCAGCAGCAGCGCGAAGCCGGCCCGGCCGAGGAACAGGCCCGTGGCCAGCACCAGGAACGCGGCGGGGGAGGGGGTCAGGCCGCCGGAGACGCCGAGCAGGAACAGTCCGGGCCGCTGTCCGCCGTCGTGCTGGTGGTGACGCGTGTGCCCGCGGTCATGATCATGGCCATGACCGTGATCATGGCCATGACCGTGATCATGGCCGTGGTCGTGATCATGCGAGTGGGAGTGGGAGTGGCTGCCGCGCAGGTGGCGGCGGAGCATCCAGAGGCCGGTGCCGAGGACCAGGAGCCCGGCGGCGATCTGGAGCCACGTGGTCAGCTGCTCCATCCGGATCAGGTCGGAGAGCGAGAAGAACGTCCACGCCACGCCGATGACCAGCACCGACACGGTGTGCATGGCGGCGACCGAGCCGCCCAGCCAGGCCGCGTCGCGGATCCGGCCGCGCGAGCCGGCCAGGTACGCGGCGGCCAGCGTCTTGCCGTGGCCGGGGGCCAGCGCGTGCCCGGCACCGGCCAGGAACGCGAACACGAACGCCAGCGGCGCCACCCCGGGCGCGTGGATCAGGTCCTGGAGGCGGTCGGAGAGCGAGCCGGGGTTCATGCGGACACCCGGCGGTTCACCGTGAACGCCCGGCGCTTCACCGTGAACACGACGGCGACGGCGGTCAGCAGGAGCGCGCCGAACACGGCCGCGATCTGCACCAGCGCACTGCGCCCGAGCCCGGGACCGGATCCGGTCAGCGACCACGTGTGCGTGTCGTTCGCGCCCTCGTACACCGCGCGCTGCCCGGCCGGCCCGGTGGCCATCGTGCGGTACGCCGGGTGCAGGTCGGTCAGCGTACGCACGGCCACGGTCACCGAGGTGACCGGCCCGGGGCAGGTGAAACCGGCGGTCGCGCCCTTCAGCGCGAGCGCCGCGATCGGCTCGACCGCGCCGGTGCACGGCCGGCCGCCGCCGGTGACCGTGATCCGGTCGAGCAGGTAGCCGGTGAACGCGGGTGACGCGCCGACCACGCCGGGGTCGTCGTACCGGTAGTCGACCGTCCCGTCCGCGCGCACCCGGTCCGCGGGCAGCAGCCCGAGCGAGACGCCGAGCACGGTCAGGTCGTCCGGTCCGCCGACCCGCCACTTGACGTGCACCACGTCGGCGCGTCTCGGGTCGGGCGTGACGACCACGGTCTGCGGGTCGCCGAACGGATGGGCTGCCGCCGGCCGTGGCGTGAACACGGCGGTCCCGGCCGCGACACCGATGACGGCCAGCGTCACCAGCGTGCGGGCACTCATGAAGCTCAATGGATTGTCTTCCTGGGTGGTGCGGTACTACACAACGGCGCTCAGTGTGGTGATGTCCGCGCGGATCCCGCAGGCCACGAAAGATGATCTTCACCGGTCGGGTGCGTGAACAAATCGAGCCGCTTACCGCGGTCCCAGCTGGGTACGCGGCCGGCGAAGTGCCTATTACTGGAGGGCTCATGAGCAGTACCGGAACCGGCCGGGACGTCGTCGACGTGCTGACGGCCGACCACCGCGACGTGACCGCGCTGATCGGCGAGATCCGTACCGTCGCCGACCCGATGATCCGCCGGGACCTGACCGACACCGCGATCAGCGAGCTGGTGCGGCACGCCGTGGCCGAGGAGATGTACGTCTACCCGGCCATGCGCCGGTACCTCGACGACGGCGACAAGGCGGTCGCACACGACGTCGAGGAGCACAAGGAACTGGAGCAGGCGATGAAGCGGCTCGAGGACCTGGACGTCTCCGACCCGCGCTTCGACCAGGAACTGAGCCGGCTGGAGGCGATCCTCGCCGACCACGTCACGGACGAGGAGGCGGAGCAGTTCCCCGAACTGCGCCGTCGCGTACCCGCGGAGGAGCTGGTGGAGCTCGCGGGCAAGGTGGAGACCGCGAAGCGGCTGGCACCGACCCGTCCGCACCCGAGCGCGCCGAACAGCGAGCTGTTCCACAAGACGGTCGGCGCCGGCGTCGGCCTGGTCGACCGCCTCCGCGACAAGCTCACCGGCCCCGCCACGAAGTGAGGCTCAGCGCGGCCGGCCCGCCGCCCGCCACTCGCGCGGGCTCATCCCGTACGCGGCCCGGAACGTCCGGCTGTACTGTGCCGCGTCGGTGAACCCCCAGCGCCGGGCGACCGCCGCGACCGTGGCCGTGCCGAACGCCGGATCGGCCAGGTCGCGGCGGGTGTCCTCCAGCCGCCGGTGCCGTACCCAGGCACCGAACCGGACGCCCTCGCGCTGCAGCACGCGGTGCAGGTAGCGCACCGAGACGTGCTGCCGTGCCGCGGCCGCGGCCGGGCACAGCTGCGGGTCGGCCAGGTGCGCGCGCATGTCCGCCAGGATCCGGACCGCGAGCGTGCCGTCCAGCGGCACGCGCCCGGCGCGGTCGTCGCCGAGCTGCACGGTGAGCGCGGCCCGGATCAGCTCCACGGTCGGCGCCGCGACCGCGTCGCCGTGACCATGCACGGTGATCTGCGACAGATCGAGGCCGCCAACGCCGGTGGCCGTCCGCCGGTGGTGTTCATCCACGGGCTCCGGCTGCTGCCGACCAGCTGGCAGCGGTGGGCCGGCGTGTTCGCCGAGGCCGGGTACGCGCCGGTGGTGCCCGGCTGGCCGGACGACCCGGACACGGTCGAGGAGGCGAATACGCACCCGGCGGTGTTCGCCGGCAAGCGCGTCGGCCAGGTCGCCGACCACTTCTGCGACCTGATCGGCCGGCTCGACCGCCGGCCGGCGGTGATCGGGCACTCGTTCGGCGGCCTGATAGCGCAGCTCAGCGCGGGCCGTGGGCTGTCCGCCGCCACGGTCGCGATCGACCCGGCGCCGTTCCGCGGCGTGCTGCCGCTGCCGGTCTCCGCGCTGCGGGTGGCCGGTGCGGTGCTGGGCAACCCGGCCAACTATCACCGCGCGGTGCCGCTGACGTTCGCGCAGTTCCGGTACGGGTTCGCGAACGCGGTCCCGGAGGAGGAGGCGCGCGAGCTGTACCGGACCTACGCCGTACCGGCGCCGGGTGAACCGCTGTTCCAGGCCGCGGCCGCGAACCTCAACCCGTGGACCGAGGCGAAGGTCGACACCGGCAACCCGGGACGCGGGCCGCTGCTGATCGTGTCCGGCGAGAAGGACCACACCGTGCCGTGGGCCATCGCGAACGCCTCGTACAAGCAGCAGAAGGACAACGCGGGCGTCACCGAGATCGTCGAGATCGAGGACCGCGGCCACTCGCTGACCATCGACAGCGGCTGGCGCGAGGTGTGCGACACCGCGCTCGCGTTCGTCCGGCGCTTCCACTGACCCGCGCACATCCCACGAACGAGCGGGTGATCACGGCGCCGGAGCGGGTACCCGCGGCCGCATGACGGATTCCCGCATCGGCGTCGTGGTGGTCACCCATCAGCGGCGGCCTGAAGTGCTGGACGCGGTCGCGCGCCTGGTGAGCCTGCCGGAACGGCCCGCGGTCGTGGTGGTCGACAACGGCTCGACGGACGGTACGGCCGAGTCGCTCCGGGCGCGATTCCCGCAGATCGAGGTGCTCGCGCTGCGGGAGAACCGCGGCGCGGCCGGGCGCAACGCGGGCGTGGCCCGGCTGCACACGCCGTACGTGGCGTTCTGCGACGACGACACCTGGTGGGAGCCGGGCAGTCTGCGCGCGGCCGCGGACGCGCTGGACGCGTGCCCGGCGATCGCGGTGGTCAACGCGCGGATCGTGGTCGAGCCGGGCGGGCACGACGACCCGATCGTGGCCGAGCTGCGCGACTCCCCGGTGCCCGGCCCCGACTGGCTGCCCGGGCCGGCACTCGGCAGCTTCCTGGCCGGTGCGTCCGTGGTACGCCGGGACGCGTTCCTGGCCGCCGGCGGCTTCAGCCCGCGGCTGTGGCTCGGCGGCGAGGAGGAGCTGCTGGCCACCGACCTGATCACCGCGGGCTGGGAGATCTGCTACCTGGAGAATCTGGTGGTGCACCATCACGCGTCCGTGGTGCGGGACTCGGTGCTGCGGCGCCGCATCGGCCTGCGCAACACGCTGTGGTTCACCTGGCTGCGCCGGCCGGTGCTGCCCGCGCTGCGCCGGACCGCGTTCCTGGCCGGCACCGTGCCGCGCGACAGCGTATCCGCGCTGGCCTGCTGGGACGCGGTCCGCGGCCTGCCCTGGGTGCTGGCCCGGCGGCGCACCCGCCCGCACCACGTGGAGGTTCGGCTGGCCCCGCTCGACGCCGCCCAGCGCGCGTCCACCGCCCGGCGCTACGTGTGAGACGCGCCGCTGCGTGCATGGGCCTGCGGTCAGCGGGTATGCGCCTACGTCCGTGAAAGGGGGCGAACCGATGAAACGCATCAACGTCTGGCGGGCCGCCTCGGTGCCGGTGGTCCGATCCCGGTCCTGGTCCGGTCGCGGCGGCGCGTCACGTCCGCGTGCCTTCGTGAGCCGGCGGCCGGTCACACGTGTGACGACGGCCGGCCCGGGTAGCCGATACGCGGAGCACGAGGATTAGGAGCCAGATCATGAGCGACTTCCTGAGCAAGGCCGGCGACTTCGCCGACAAGCACGACGAGCAGGTCGACCAGGGGCTGGAGAAGGCCGGTGACGCGGTCGACCAGCGCACCGGCGGCAAGCACTCCGACCAGATCGACCGGGGCGTCGACGAGGCGCAGAAGCGCACCGGCGCCGGCGACACGAACGGATAGCGCGCGGCCGGGGGCACCGGACCGGTGCCCCCGGCTCAGCACACCTCGCACAGCTCCAGCACGGTCCGGACCGCCGGCTGGACCCGTACCAGAGCGGCCCGGACGCCCCGCGCCCGCGCCGCCGCGAGCACGTCCCGGAACGCCCGGGCACCGGCCGCGTCCAGCAGCGGCACGCCGGCCAGGTCCAGCGTCAGCACCGGCGGGTTCCCGCCGAGCGCGTCGCGCAGGCGGTGCCGCAGCTCGGCCGCGTTGTCCCGGTCGATCTCGCCGGTCACCCGCACCCGTACCTCACCGGAGCCGAGCGTGCACGACGTGATGCCCGGACGGGCGCCGTCCGGCGCGTACCCGGTCAGCACACCGTGACGCAGCCAGCCGAACGTACGGGTCAGCGCACGCGACACGGTCGCCGGCGGGACGTGCAGCCGGCCGGCGATCTCCGCCTCGGTCAGCTGCTCCCGGCAGCGCAGCGCCAGCAGACGCCGCTGCTGGGCCGGTAGCCGCCGGACCAGCGCCGGGATGCGGGCGGGTGCGGCGTGGGTACGGGTGTCCGCGGGCATGAGGCATCCTCACGAGATCGGTCCGCGGACACAGGGCGGAGACGGTCGGCTGCGCCGTAATGTCACCAGTGGTGAACGTTCTCAAACCCGCCGGTTTCCCTCGCCCC
Source organism: Catenuloplanes indicus (assembly GCF_030813715.1). NCBI lineage: Bacteria > Bacillati > Actinomycetota > Actinomycetes > Micromonosporales > Micromonosporaceae > Catenuloplanes > Catenuloplanes indicus. The sequence goes on along the minus strand of NZ_JAUSUZ010000001.1, from coordinate 1,581,073 downwards.
CGATCAGGGGACTGACCTCGCCGTCCGGGTCCGCTACGGCAAGGATGGGGCCGTGCCGAACATCGACTCCGAACGACTCACCGACAGCCTGCGCCGCCTCAGCGGAAGCGCCGGCACCGACCTCACCGCCGCCGTCGGCGAGACCGTCGACGCGGTCGTGACGCTGTTCCGGGTCGCGGGCAGCGGCCTGATGATCGCCGACGAGGAGAACACGCTGCACTACGTCGCCGCGAGCAATACGGCGAGCAAGGCGATGGAGGAGGTGCAGAGCAAGACCGGCGAGGGGCCGTGCGTGGCCGCGTTCGTGGACAACCAGGTGATCCGGGCGGCCGACATGCGCACGGATCCGCGCTGGCCCGGCGTCCGCGACGAGTTCCTGCGCCACGACGTGGTCGCGGTGCTCGGCGTCCCGGTCCGGCTGGACCGCACGCCGGTCGGCACGCTCGACGTCTTCGTCACCGGGCCGCACGAGTGGGACGACTCCGAGGCCGCGGCGCTGTCCCGCTACGCGGACGTCATCGGCGCCACGCTCGCCACCGCGCTCGCCGCTCAGCAGGCCGGTGACCTGGCCGGGCAGCTGCAGTACGCGCTGGACTACCGGATCGTGATCGAGCGTGCGGTCGGTTACCTGATGGCCCAGCGCCGCCTCGGCCCGGCCGCCGCGTTCGAACTGCTCCGCGGCACCGCCCGCGGCCGGCGGCGCAAGGTCGCCGAGGTCGCCCGCTTCCTGCTCGAGACGGGCGCGCTGCCGCCACCCCGGGTGTAGCCCGCCGGATCCGGGGAAAGCTCCGCGGAGTGCGGATCGTGGTGACGGGTGCGAGCGGCAACATCGGGTCCGCGGTGGTGGAGTGGCTCACCGCCCGGCCGGAGATCCGGCACGTGACCGGCATCGCCCGGCGCGTCCCGGCGGACCGGCACGGCATCGACTGGCGCGCGGTGGACGTGGGCACGCCCGGCGCGGCCGGCGCGCTGACCGGCGCGTTCACCGGAGCGGACGCGGTCGTGCACCTGGCCTGGCACATCGTGGCCGGTCACGACCGGGCGGCGCAGGCACGCACGAACCTGGACGGGTCGCGGGCCGTGCTCACCGCGCTGCGGCGCGCGCGGGTGCCGCACCTGGTCCACCTGTCGTCGGCCGCGGTCTACTCGCGCGGCGACGGCGGCACGCGGGTCACCGAGGACTGGCCGCGCCGCGGCGTGCCCGGTTCCACGTACAGCCAGGACAAGGTCGCGGTGGAGGACCTGCTCGACCGGCACGAGCGGGATCATCCACAGCTGCGGGTGGCCCGGGTCCGGCCGCTCGCGGTGGTGCAGCCGGCCGCGGCCCGTGACCTGGCCCGCCTGGCGCTGGGCCGGTCCGCGCCGCTGGCCCCGCTGGTCGGCCGCCTGCCGGTGCTGCCGCTGCCGCGCGCAACGATCACCCAGGTGTCCGCCGCCCAGGACGTCGCGGATCTGGTCGGGCGAATCCTGCTGGCCCGCGCCACCGGCGCGTTCAACGTGACCGACGAGCCCGCGATGCGCGCGCCCGTGCTGGCCCGGCTGATGGGTGGCCGGCACGTCCCGATCTCCCGCGGCACGCTCCGGCGCCTGCTCGGCGTGGCCTGGCGGCTGCGTCTGCAACCGCTCGACCCGTCCTGGGCCGACCTGCTGATCGACAGCCCGCTGCTGGACTGCACGCGCGCCCGTACCGAACTGGGCTGGCAGCCCCGCCACGACGGCCGCCTCACGCTGCTCGCCACCCGGCGTGCCGTGCGGACCGCGACGCCGCGTGCCGCCGGTTACCAAAAGGTGCCTTGAGCGGGAAAAAGTACCTTCTTCCCAGCTCCACGCCGATCTCTTACGGTTTCCCGGTAACCGAAAGAGAGTGAGCTTCCGATGGCTGTCACCCTGATCAACCCGGCTGGCCTGCCGGAGATCCCCGTCTACCACCACGTCTCCGTGGCCACCGGCTCCCGCTTCGTCCACATCGCCGGCCAGGTCTCCTGGGACGCCGACGGCACGAACATCGCGGTCGGCGACCTGACCGGCCAGGTCGAGCAGGCCTACGTCAACGTCGCCACCGCGCTCACCGCCGCCGGCGCCACCTTCGACGACGTCGTCAAGCTCGTCGTGCACGTCGTCGACTGGACCCCGGACAAGATGCCGCTGCTGCTCGACGGCATCGCCCGCGCCACCGCCCGCCTCGGCATCACCGCCACGCCGCCCGCGTCCCTGTTCGGCGTCGCCACGCTCGACGTACCGGAGCACCTGGTCGAGATCGAGGCCACCGCGATCACGGACTGACCGGCAGGGCCGCGGAGGCGGCCAGCCGGCGGTAGTACGCGTTGCGGCGCAGCAGGTCCTCATGGGTGCCACCGGCGACGACCCGGCCGCCGTCCAGCACCACGACCCGGTCGGCGCCGCGCACGGTGGAGAAGCGGTGTGCGATGACGATCAGCGCGCAGACCCGGGAGACGTCCCGAATCGTGTCGGCCAGCGCGCGCTCGCTGTCCGGGTCCAGGTGGGCGGTGGGCTCGTCGAGCAGGATGAGGCGGGGGCGGGTCAGCAGGCAGCGGGCGATCGCGACGCGCTGCCGCTGCCCGCCGGAGAGCAGCCGGCCGTGCTCACCGACGTCGGTGTCCAGCCCCCGGGGCAGCGCCGCGACCACGTCGGTCAGGCTGGTCAGCGCCAGCATGCGGTGCAGCTCGTCGTCGCCGACCGGGCCGCTGCCGTAGAGCAGGTTGTCGCGCAGCGTGCCGTGCAGCAGCGGGCAGTCCTGTTCCACCAGGCCGACGGTGGCGCGCAGCCGGCCGTACGGTATGGACGCGACGCTCTGCCCGTGCAGCAGCACCGCGCCACGGTCCGGGTCGTAGAACCGCTCGACCAGTGCGAAGATCGTGGACTTGCCGGCTCCGGAGGGTCCGATCAGTGCCAGGTGGCCACGCGCCGGCACCACCAGGTCGACGCCGCGCAGCACCGGCCGGTCCGGGTGATAGCCGAACCAGACGCCGCGCAGCTCCAGCACCGGCCCGGACGGCGCGTGCGGCCGGCCCGGCGCCGGGTCGTTCTCCCGGGGCAGCGCCAGCACCTCGTTGATCCGGTGCAGCGCGCCCGAACCCTGCTGGATGGCGGTCACCGCCAGGAAGATCTCCCCGATCGGCGCGGCCAGGTATGTCATCGCCAGCGTGAACGCCACCAGCTGACCGAGGCTGGTCTGCCCGGCCGCGACCCGGGTCGCGCCGATCAACAGCACCACCAGGAACGCGCCACTGACCGCGAGGTCGTTCGCCGGTCCGCTCACCGCGGCGAGGCGGGCCATCCGCACGTTCGCGTCCCGGGCGCGGCGCGCGACCGCGGCGGCTCGCGCGCTCTCGCACGCCTCGGCGCGGGCGGCCCGGACCGTGCGCATCGCGCCGAGCGCCCGCTCCAGGTCCGCGACCAGCGCTCCCTCCGCCTCCTGCGCGCCGCGCGAGGCGGTCCGCAGCCGCCGCACGATCGCCAGCAGCGCCGCCACCGCGATCCCGAACATCAGGCTGACCGCGACCAGCAGCCACGGATCCAGCCAGGCCAGCAGCGCCACGGTCCCGGCCAGGCCGGCCACGCCGGCGATACCGGAGCCCAGGCTCTGCGCGATGAGCGTGCGGACCACGGCCGTGTCGCCACCGGCGCGTGCGATCAGGTCACCGATCCGGTGCCGGTCCAGGTCACGGATCCGTACCCGCAGCAGATGACCGATCAGAGTACGGCGAAGCCGCAGCATCATGGCCTCGCCGGTGTGCGCCTGCACGTACCGGCCGAGCGCCATCGTGCCGGCCTGCGCCGCGAACAGCAGCACGAGCGCGCCGAGCACCGGCCACGGCACGGTGCCGGACGCGGCCGTGTCGACCGCGTCCCGGGCCAGGACCGGCTGCGCCAGCGCGAGCGCGGAACCGGCCAGGCTGAGCGTGGCCGCGGCCGCGATCGCGCGCCGGTGCCCCTCGGTGAGCCGCCGCACGTCCCGCCAGCGGGCCAGATCGGCACGCACGGGCGCTATCCGACCGAGTAGAGCAGCCGGAAGTAGTCGGCGGGGAACTCCTCGCCGACCGGCTCACCGTCCACCTGCACCCAGGCGTGCGCGGCGAACGGCGGCAGCCGCCGGACACCCACGCACCAGGTCGGCCAGGTGCCGCGGGCGCGGCAGAGCAGCGCGACCGCGATCGACCGGGGCAGGCAGCCCTCGCGCCCGGCGCAGTACAGGCTCGCCGTGGTCACCGCCCGGTGCGCGGCCAGCGCCTGGGCGGTGCCGGCCGGGCGGGCGCCGCGATGCAGCCGGCCCATCACCCACCGGACCCGGTCCGGGCGGCAGCGGGCCAGCATCCGGGCCACGGTCACGGCCGCGCGCGCCGCCCATCGCGTGACGAAGGGCAACGACCCCGGGTTGTACGGGATGGTCTCCGGCATGCTCATCGGCGCAGCAGCCCGGCCGTGCGGAGGGAGCCGACGAGTTCGGCCACGTCCGCGCTCGCGGTAGCCGGGTCCGCGCCGAACTGCGCGACGAGTGCCGCGGCCGCGGCCGCGCCGTCACCGCCGGAGTCCAGCGTCCGCACCACCAGCGCGGCCGTCGGGTTGAGCGTGTAGTAGGCGCCGGTGCGCTCGTCCAGCAGCACGACGCCGTAGTCGGTCTCGGTCATCAGGACGCCGCTGCGCAACGTGGTCGTCATCTCGGTCCTCCTCCGGCCGGAACGGCCGATTCCTCCAGCGAGCGCAGCCAGACCTCGCAGGCGAGAGTCTGGTGCAGCACGCCGATCTGCAGGTCGCCGGCGGGCGGGCGGGCGCACGCCGCCCGGAACGCGGCCGCGTCGATCAGCCCGAGCCGGGCCAGGCGGGAGTCGTCGCAGAGCGCCAGCAGGTCGCCGCGGTACCGGCGCAGGCCGCTCTCCTCCTCCACCATCGCGTTCGCCTTGGTGGCGCGGTCACGGCTGGCCTCCGGCACCACCCCGCGCATCGCCTCGACGATCAGTGGTTTGTACCGCCAGGGCGTGATCCGGTCCGCCGGATCGGTGCGCAGCGCGGCCTCGGCCACCCGGTCGTCGTAGTACGGCGCCGCGTAGTCCAGCCCCAGCGGCGCGGCCATCTGGCGCAGCTGCCGGGTGGTGCGGGACAGTGACCGGATGGCCTCCAGTTCCCGGTGCCGGCCCCGGGACGGCGCGAGCGGCTCCGCGTCCGTGGCCTCCGCGCGCAGCAGCGCACGGACGGCGGCGGCGGCGTCCGGCGTGGTCCACGGCGGCAGCCGCGGCGGGCTGCCCCAGTCGAGCAGCGGCTCACGCAGCGACGGCGGCGGTGCGGTGAGCTCGTCCCCGGTGCGGGCGAGCCAGGCCCGGTACGGCCGCCGGTCCGCGAGCTGGCGCAGCATCTCGCCGCGCGGCCAGCGGTACTTGGCCTCGAAGCCGCGCAGCGCGCGCCAGGAGAGCCGGGGCCGTCGGCGCAGCAGCGTGTGCAGGTGAGCGACGGAGCCGTAGAGCAGTTCGTCGCCGCCGATCCCGGTCAGGTGCAGCGTGGAGCCACGGTCCACGGCCATCCGCATGAGCGTCTTCCAGCGGTTCCGGTCCACCGTGGTCAGGCACGGCTCGTCCCAGTTCTCGCCCGGCCCGGTGAGCCCGTCGTAGGTCATCGGCATGCGTGCGGCGGGCACCAGGTGGTGCTCGATCCCGAGCGCCGCGACGGTGCGCTCGGCCCACCGCACGTCGTCGCCGAGCGGGTCGTGCACGTCGACCGTGTACGCCGCGACCGCGGTCCCGCCGCGGGTGACGGCGACGCTGCACACCGCGGTCGAGTCCAGGCCGCCCAGATCGGTGGTGACCAGCGGGCGCCCGGCGGTACGCACCCGCACCGCGTCGGTCAGCGCGTCACGCAGCCCGTCCGCGGCCGCCGCCATCGGGGTCACCGGCTCCGGCGGATTCCACCAGCGCCGGAATCCGACGCGGCCGGCGGTGTCGATCCGCGCCCACGACCCGGCCGGGACCGCGTCGATCCCGGCCCACACGGGCGTGCCGGCCAGCGGGTGGAGCGTCTGCGGGTCGAGCAGGTGCAGAGCCAGCCGGGTGAGGTCTAGGTCCGCGTCGTACAGCGCGGCGAGCACGTCGGCCCGGTCGGCGGCGAGCGGGGCCGGACCGGATCGGGTCACGAACGCGCGGCGCACCTCGGTCGCGCCGCCGCGCAGGTACGTCCCGGACCCGGCACGCACGATCACGTGATAGCTGCCGGGCGCGTCGAGCAGCGTGCCGTCGACCCGGCCGGTCGCCCGTACCCGCTCGGCGGCCCGGCGCGCGTCCTCGACGGGGACGAGGTGGGTGCCGGAGACCGCAACGGTGACGTCGCCGGCCGTGCCGACGGTCAGCCGCTCGACGGTCCACCTGCCGAGCAACCAGGGCCGCTCACCGGGATGGCCGACGATCCGGCCGGCGAACGGCCGCAACCGCTCGGCCGCGGCCGCGGTGGCCGGGCCGTCCGGGATCACGAGGAACCAGTCGGGCAGTCCGGCGATGTGACGGGGACGAAACATGGCGCTGGTCCTTCCTCCGCAGGGGCCGGGCGGCGGCACGGAGCCGCCGCCCGGTGTGCACCGTGATCAGAGGAGCTGCTTGCCGCCCAGCAGGTCCTTCGGGCCCTTGTTCCCGATGCCGGTCTCGGTGCGGAAGTCGCCCTGCGGGGTCAGCGTGGGCTTCTCGTAGGAAGGCATGACGCCACCTTTCGGTAATGGCTTTCGCCGTGGACGTACGAATCGCATCGGCCGATGCAATGGATTCGGTGCCACCGGATGCGCCGGCGGCCCCGATATCGTCGGATTTCAGCGGTGCCACCGCTTCCGACTGCGAAAACGTTATCGGTGGCGAATGGGTGTGGCAATGAGGCCGGCGCCTGTTCATTCCATGGTGGAGCGCCGTGGAAATTGCGCGGCAAAAGCAAATCAAATGGAATTACTCAAGACCGGAGAACGATGATCCGCCGAAAGGGGACGCTCACGCGTCGTACCGGGTACGGGAATTCTCGATGTGTGAGATGAAGCGCTGGGTCCAGTCGCACATGCCGTCGACGACCGCGCGGAGGGCGTCGCCGGCGTCGGTGAGCGTGTAGTCGACGCGGGGCGGGATCGTCGGGTGGACGGTGCGGGTGACCAGGCCGTTGCGCTCCAGCGTGCGCAGGTTCTGGGTGAGCATCTTGTGGCTGATGCCGCCGATCTCGTCGCGCAGCTCGCCGAAGCGCATGGTGCCACGCATGCCGAGGAACTCGATGATCAGCAGCGCCCACTTGTTCGCGATGTCGGAGAAGATCTCGCGCGCGAGCGAGTCGGCCCGGGCAAGGTCGGATTCGGGCGGCAGGGCGGCGATCTCGTGTCGGTTTCCCACCGGCTTACTCTCCATCAGCTCCCTGGTAACCGCAAGTGACCGCTGGACAGCGGGTTTATCCGGGTCGATGCTGGGCACGCGGGGCCGCGCCCCGACGTATTGGAGTGATCCCGTGACGACCCTCGTCCCGAAGCCCACCACGATCCAGGCCCGGCCGGGCCCGGTCCGCCCGGCGGTGCGCGGGTCGGCGCTGTCCCGGCTGCTGCGCACCACGGACGCGAAGCAGATCGGCATCATGTACCTGGTCACGTCGTTCGTGTTCTTCATGCTCGGCGGCCTGATGGCGCTGATCATGCGGGCCGAGCTGGCCCGGCCGGAGATGCAGTTCCTCAGCCCGGAGCAGTACAACCAGCTGTTCACCATGCACGGCACGATCATGCTGCTGTTCTTCGCGACGCCGGTGGTGTTCGCGTTCGCGAACTACGTGGTGCCGATCCAGATCGGCGCGCCCGACGTGGCGTTCCCGCGGCTGAACTCGTTCGCGTACTGGCTCTACCTGTTCGGCGGCATCATCGTGATGGGCGGGTTCATCACGCCGGGCGGCACGGCCGACTACGGCTGGACCGCGTACACGCCGCTGTCCGACGGCTCGCACTCGCCGGGGGTCGGCGCGAACCTGTGGATCACCGGCCTGGTGCTGTCCGGCCTCGGCACGATCCTCGGCGGCGTCAACATGATCACCACGATCCTGACGCTGCGCGCCCCCGGCATGACCATGTTCCGCATGCCGATCTTCACGTGGAACATCCTGGTCACCAGCCTGCTGGTGGTGCTGGTCTTCCCGTTCCTGGCGGCGGCGCTGCTGGCACTGGCGGCGGACCGGACGCTGGGCGCGCACGTCTACGACCCGGCGACGAACGGGCCGATGCTGTGGCAGCACCTGTTCTGGTTCTTCGGGCACCCCGAGGTGTACATCATCGCGCTGCCGTTCTTCGGGATCATCACCGAGGTCATCCCGGTGTTCAGCCGCAAGCCGGTGTTCGGCTACAAGGGACTGGTCGGTGCCACGCTGGTGATCGCGGCGCTGTCGATGAGCGTCTGGGCGCACCACATGTTCGCCACCGGGCAGGTGCTGCTGCCGTTCTTCAGCTTCCTCAGCTACCTGATCGCCGTACCGACCGGTCTGAAGTTCTTCTCCTGGATCGGCACGATGTGGCGCGGCCAGCTCACGTTCGAGTCGCCGATGCTGTTCGCGATCGGGTTCCTGGTCACGTTCCTGTTCGGCGGCCTGTCCGGGGTGCTGCTGGCGAGCCCGCCGGTGGACTTCCACACGCACGACACGTACTTCGTGGTCGCGCACTTCCACTACGTGCTGTTCGGCACGATCGTGTTCGCGGTGTTCTCCGGGATCTATTTCTGGTTCCCGAAGATGTTCGGCCGGATGCTCGACGAGCGGCTCGGCAAGCTGCACTTCTGGCTGACCTTCCTCGGCTTCCACGCCACCTTCCTGGTGCACCACTGGCTCGGCAACGAGGGCATGCCCCGGCGGTACGCGGACTACCAGATCCAGGACGGCTTCACGGCGCTGAACACGTTCTCCACCGTCGGCTCGTTCGTGCTCGGCCTGTCCACGCTGCCGTTCCTGTACAACTGCTGGCACTCCTACCGGGCGGGCAAGCTCGCCACCGTGGACGACCCGTGGGGGCACGGCAACAGCCTGGAGTGGGCGACCAGCAGCCCGCCGCCGCTGCGCAACTTCGACCGCATGCCGCGCATCCGGTCCGAGCGGCCGGCGTTCGACGCGAAGTTCCCGGAGCTGGCCGCCGGTCACCAGTCGGTCGAGGGCCCGCCGGAGGGCGGCGCGACGCCGGGGACTCCGGAGTCCCACGGCGGCGCGTCCTACAAGGACCACTGAGGCCGGTAGGCCCGGCCGAGGCCTACCGGGACCACTGACCCAGGCGGGTCCACAGCGAGGCGAGCGTGGCCGCGCCGGCGACGAGCACGTCCACCGAGGCGCGTTCGTCGCCGTCGTGCCAGCGGTCCTCCGGCAGCCCGGTGCCGAAGAACAGCACCGGTGCGCCGGTGGACCGGGACAGCAGCTCCGCGGGCCCGCCACCGGCGTTGCCCATCCGGCCGACCTCCGGCGTGCCGAAGCCGTCCCGCATCGCGTCCGCCAGCATCGCCACGGCCGGGTGGTCCTCCGGCGTCCGGTACGGCTCCTGCGCCAGCTCCTCCGCGATGGTCAGCTCGTACTCCACGCCCTCGTCGATCGTGTCCCGCACCCACCGGCGCAGCTGATCGGCGACCTCGGCGCAGACCTGGCCCGGCGCGGTACGGACCGTGATGCTCGCGGTCGCCACGGCCGGCACCGCACCGCGGGCCGGCCCGTCCGGGTCACCGGCGATCGCGGTCAGCACCTCCACGGCCGGGCGTGCCCACAGCCGCTCCAGCACCGTGAACCCCTCCTCGCCGCCGATGCTGCGCGTCTCCGTGCGGTCCAGCCAGTCCCGGTCCGAGTACGGCAGCGCGGCGAACGCGGCGGCGGGGTGCGCGGCCACCGTGTCGTAGAAGCCGGGCAGCGTCACCCGGCCCTTGTCGTCGTGCAGCCGGCCGATCAGCCGGGCCAGCGCGACCAGCGGGTTCGGTGCCGGGCCGGAGACCGCGCCGCTGTGCACGTCGCGCAACGGCCCGAACACCTCGATCTGCGCGTTCACCCCGCCGCGCATGGTCATGCAGATCGCCGGGTGGTCCCGGTGCCACAGCAGCGTGTCCGAGTAGACGATCAGGTCGGCCTCGATCCGGTGCTGCTCCAGCAGCTCGGCCAGGTGCGCCGAGCCGGTCTCCTCCTCGCCCTCGACGAGCCAGATCAGATTCACCGCGGGTACGTCTCGGTCGGCCAGATGCGCACGCAGGCCCCACAGATGCGCGATCACCTGCCCCTTCGCGTCCGAGGCGCCCCGGCCGTAGACGTACCCGTCGCGCAGCACCGGCCGGTACGCCGGCGTCTCCGCCCAGGTCTCCTCCTTGGCGGCGCGCACGTCGTGGTGGCTGTAGACCAGCACGGTCGGCGCACCCGGCGCCGCGCACCAGCGTGCGATCACGGCCGGTGCGCCGCCCGGGTCGGCGACCTCCACCTCCGGGAAGCCGATCTCCCGGAGCGCACCGGCCAGCCAGCGCGCGGACCGCTCCAGGTCGATCGCGTTCTCCGGCGTGCCGTGCACGGACGGCAGCCGGATCCACTCCATCAGGTTCGCGACGAGCGCGTCCCGGTTCACGTGCGCGTGCATCGCGTTCTCCCTCATCCGTTCACGGTCAGCCGGGCCAGCGCGGTCAGCGTCTCCGGCAGGCTCCCGGTGGTGCCCAGCAGCAGGCGCTGCCGGGCGGCCCCGGTGCCGAAGCGCCGCAGGCCGGACAGCGCGGTCAGTACCCACTGCAGGTCGCCGTGCCGGATCAGCGCCGGCGTCACGGCCGCGACCAGGTCGTCGACGAGTTCCCAGGCCGGGCGGGCACGCCCGGTCCGCAGGTCGAAGAGGTCGCCGTCCAGGCCTTCCCGGGCGGCCCGCCAGTGCGCCGCGTGCACCACGCAGTCCGCGATGTCCGGCACGTCCTCCTCCGGACCCGCCACGATCGTGGCGACCAGCGCCCGCAGCAGCGCGGCGATCAGCACGGTGTCCCGCGCGGTGGCGCAGACGTCGCCGACCCGGATCTCCACCGTGGGGTAGCGGTCGGAGAGCCGGGCGTACCAGAAGACCATCCCGCGGTCGATCATCGCGCCGGACTCGACCAGGGCGGCCACGGTCGCGTCGTACTCCGCGGCCGAGCCGAACACCGGGGTCGGCCCGATCGTCGGCCAGCGCTGGATCCGCACGCCGCGCCAGCTCGCATGCCCGGTGTCCGCGCCGTCGAAGAACGGCGAGTTCGCGGTTATCGCCTGGATCAGCGGCAGCCAGACGCGCAGGTGCGCGCAGACCCGCACGGCCACCTCTCGATCCGGCACGCCGACGTGCACGTGCAGGCCGCACAGCGCCGGTTCGCGGGCGATCGCGCCGAACCGCGCCGCCATGGTCCGGTAGCGCTCGCCCTCCGGGACCGACAGGTCCGGCTCGCGGACCGGCGTGGCGCCGATCGCGGTCAGCTGCGCGCCGAGCCCGCGCGCGGCCAGCGCGGCCGCCCGCCGGTGCCGCCGCAGGTGGTAGGAGAGCTCGGCGAGCTGGGTGCAGACCGGCGTGACCATCTCCACCATGCTGCGCCGGAACTCCGGCTGGCCGAACGCGCGCACGGTGTCCGGCAGCGCTGCCCGCACCAGGTCCGCGATCGGCGCGTTCTCGCCGGTGTGCGGGTCGAGCAGCAGGAACTCCTCCTCCACGCCGAGCGTGGGCGTGACCGGCTCGGCGGTCAGCATGCCGGGCGCGGCGCCCGGCAGCGTGTCGCTCATCAGGTGCCGGCCCCGGTGCGAAGGGGCAGCGTGACCGTGGCGCCGCGGCCGATCGGCTGTACCCCGGCCAGGCCACGGTCCCGGGCCGCCGCGAAGTAGTCGCTGGCCGGTGAGGTGAAGACGGTGAAGTCCTCGTGGTGGATCGGCAGCGTCAGCCGCGGCCGGATCACCTCGGTCAGGTCCGCGCCCTGCCGGGCGTCCATGGTCAGCAGCATGCCGAGCAGCCGGGTGCCGCCCAGGTGGATCAGCATCGCGTCGATGTCACCGCACCGCCGCGGCACCTCGGCCAGCATCGGGCGGTGCAGCGTGTCCCCGGTGACGTAGAGGCGCAGCCGGCAGACCTCGTCCTCGAACAATTCGACCACCGAGCCCATCACGTCCGGCAGCAGCCGGTCGACCACGCCGGGACCGTGCCGGCCGGGCACCGCGGTCACCCGCAGCCGCTGCCGGCCCTGTGACATGTCGTGGTTCTCCCAGGTCGGCAGCCCGTGCGCGGCCGGGAACCGCTTGCGGCGCAGCTTCTTCCCGGCCTGCGGCGTGGTGAGGATCGGCAGGTCAGGTGCCAGCCCGCGGCCGGCCGCGCTGTCGAAGTGGTCGGAGTGCAGGTGCGACAGCAGCACGGCGTGCAGCGGCGGCAGTTCGCCCAGCCCGATGGCCGGGTCCAGTACGCGCTTGGTCCACGCGCCGTAGCCGAGGTGGTAGCGACTGCCGGCCGGCCGGAACGCCGGGTCGGTCAGCAGCGTGAAGCCGCCGAGCCGCAGCAGCGTCGTGGCGTTGCCGATGTACGTCACGCTCGCCTGGATGGTCATGGTCAGGACCATTCCGAGCGGGAGGCGGTCAGCACGACCACGGCCAGGCGCTCCGCGTGCCGGTACGCCTCGCCGTCCAGCTCCTCGTCGTACACGTCCGGGTCCACCTCCCGGTAGGACCAGGTCAGGTCGGTGTTCTCCAGGCGTTCCGCGGCCGCGGCCCGCAGCGGGTCCTGACCGTCGACGATGCCGGCGCCGCTGAACAGCACCAGCGAGCCGCCCGGGTCGAGGCGCTCCACGGCCGCGTCGATGATCGACAGGGACAGGTCGTGTCCGCCGGAGCCGCCGCCGTCCCGGTACGCCCGCCCGGCCGGGTCGATCATGAACGGCGGGTTCGAGATGATCAGGTCGAACGTACCGTCGATGTCCTTGAGCAGGTTGCTGTGGCAGGCGCGGACGCTGCGCGCGTCCGCGAGCGCGGTGTTCACCCGGGTGTACTCCAGCGCGGTGTCGTTGATGTCGACCGCGAACACCTCCGCGGCCGGTGCCCGCTTCGCCACCGTGATCGCGCCGGCACCGGTGCCGCAGCCGATGTCCACGGCCCGCCGCACCGGCCGGCGCCGGTGCATGACGTGCGCGGCCGCGGCCTCCGCCATCCGGTACGTGTCCGGGCCGAAGAACACCGACTCCGCGTCCGTGGTCGGGAACGCGGAGTGCACGAACAGCTCGTCGTCGTACGTGGAGAAGCGCACCCGGCTGCGCCACTCGTCGCCGTCCCGGTCCAGCACGTCCGCCGCGTCCATCAGGTCCACGATGTCGTCCGGCAGCACGCCCGGGCCGAACGGCCGGCTCCAGCCGAAGACGCCGCGCAGGTCCGTGGCGCGCGCGTTCTCCGGGCGGCGATTGACCCGCTCGTGCGTGGCGGGCGTGACGGTGGTGAACGCGTATCCGGCCGCCTTCAGCGCGGCCCCGAGGCTCAGCAGGTGTTCGGGCTTGGTCATCGGCCCGGGATGCCCCACGATGCCCCGTTCAATCGTGTGTTTTGCGCTCCGGTTTGCCGCCGGTCCGCCGGGGCATCCGGTACCACATGGACCTCGCTGGCACGACCGTACGCGCGCTGCTGACCGCGACGGTGCTGACGCTGCTGAGCGGCTGTGTGGTGGTCACCTCCGGTGGGTTCGAGGAGCCGCCGCGGCAGCCGGGCAACGCCGGGGACGGGTTCGGCGCGACCGGCGCACCGGTCTCCCCGGACGAGGCGAACCGCACCGCCGAGAGCGCGCTGACCGACGTCGAGCGCTTCTGGAGCGGCGCGTACCCGCAGCTGGCCGGCGGTGCCGCGTTCCAGCCCGTGCGCGGCGGCCACCACCCGTACACCCGCAACGACCCGCCGCCGGCCTGCGGGGACGCGCCGGGGGAGTACCAGCCGAACGCGTTCTACTGCCCGGCCGGTGACTTCATCGCGTGGGACGCCGAGGTGCTGCTGCCGCAGCTGCACGCGGACTTCGGCGCGCTGCTGACCGGCGTGGTGCTGGCCCACGAGTACGGCCACGGCGTCCAGGCCCGGCTCGGCGTCACCGATGCGCCGACCGTGGTGCTCGAGCAGCAGGCCGACTGCTACGCCGGTGCCTGGGTCGCCGACGTGATCGCCGGGCGGTCCACCGGCTTCGCGGCGCCGTCCGCGCAGCAGCTGGACGACACCGTCGCCGGGATCCTCCAGCTGCGCGACGAGCCGGGCACGTCCGCGACGAACCCGCAGGCGCACGGCAACGCGTTCGACCGGATCCGCGCGTTCCAGGACGGCGTGGAGGAGGGCGTGCGCCGGTGCGCGGCGTACGACGCGGAGAACCTGCCGATCACCGAGGTGCCGTTCACCAGCGCGCAGGAGGCGGCGACCGGCGGCGACCTGCCGTACACCCAGACGATCGAGCTGCTCGGCACGGACGTGCAGGAGTACTGGGCGCGCGCGTACCCGCGGATCGCCGGTGGCGCGGCCTGGACGCCGCTGCGCATCGTGCCGTTCGACGGCGAGGCGCCGGCCTGCGACGGCCGGACCGCGCCGGACGGCGCCGGCAGCCTCGACGGCCAGGCGTTCTACTGCCCGTCCGGCGCGTTCGTGGCGTTCGACGACACCCGGCTCGGCCCGGCGCTGCACCAGCGGATCGGCGACAACGCGCTCGGCATGCTGCTCGGCGGCCTGTTCGCGCAGGCCGCGCAGGAGCGCCGCGGCGGGTCCAGCACCGACCGGGACGGCCGGCTGACCACGGACTGCCTGGCCGGGACCTGGACGAACGACCTGCTGACCCGCGGCGCGGACAGCGACGTCAGGCTCTCCCCGGGCGACCTGGACGAGGCGGTCACCGCGCTGCTCACGCTCGGCCGGTCGGCGCAGAACGCGAGTGCGGGCGCGTTCGACCGGATCGCCGAGTTCCGCGACGGCACACTGGAGGGCCTGCCCGCCTGCGTTCCGTGAGATTCGGTGAAAAATGACCCGGTTGGGAGCGCCGTACCGGGGAAGCCAGGCTTTCCCCCGTTCATGATCCCATTCGGAGGACTGCCGTGAGCAGCACCGTAATCGTGGAAGACCTCGCCCTCGACGAGGACACCCGGGCCACCCAGGCCCTCGCCGCGTTCACCGCGCTCCAGGACGGCGACCGGCGACGCCCGCAGGCCCGGCAGCGGGCGATCGAGGCGTGGCTGCCGATGGCGAACCGGCTGGCCCGGCGTTTCTCCGGCCGTGGCGCGGCCGACGAGGACCTGCGCCAGGTCGCGGCCGTCGGCCTGATCAAGGCGATCGACCGGTACGACCCGGAGGCCGGCGAGTTCGTCGGTTTCGCGGTCCCGACCGTGCTCGGTGAGCTGCGCCGCTACTTCCGGGACCGCACCTGGTCGGTCCGGGTGCCGCGCCGGGTGCAGGAGATGCGGCTGGCCATCATCGACGCGGCCACGACGCTCACCCAGTCGCTCGGCCGCAGCCCGACCGTGCCGGAGCTGGCCGCCCACCTGCGGGTCACCGAGGAGCAGGTGATCGAGGGCATCGAGGGTGCGCAGGCGTACTCCGCGGTCTCGCTCTCCCGCCCGGTCGCCGACGACGGCGACAGCAAGGAGCTCGGTGACCTGCTCGGCGGCGACGACCCGGGCTTCGAGCTGACCGAGTCGCTGCTCGACCTCGGGCCGGCGCTGCGCGCGCTCACCCCGCGGGAACGCGAGATCATCTCACTGCGCTTCTACCAGGAGTGGACGCAGGCCCGGATCGGCGCGCACCTGGGCATCTCCCAGATGCACGTGTCCCGGTTGCTGCAGCGCGCGCTCACCACGCTGAGGAGCCATATGCAGGCATCGTGAGCCGGAACGCCAGGGGCCGGGACCGCCGAACGTGGCGGTCCCGGCCCCTGGCGCGGAGAGCGATGCTCAGGTCAGAGCGTCCTTGATGGTGCCGATGAGGCCGCCACCGGTGGGCGGCGGCGTGCCGTAGAGGCGCGGGTCGCCCGGCGGCAGGATCGGCTCGGGTGCGTGCGCCCGCGGCTGCGGCTCGTACGAGAACGTGCCCTTGCCGTCCGGGGCCGGCCCGCTCGCCCAGCGGCCCTCCGCGGACTCCTCACCGGCCGAGAAGTTGAGCATCCGGTACGCGAACTCGTTCTCCTGCTCCGCGTCCGGGTACGCCTCCGGAACCGGCATGTCCTCCAGGCCGTCTGCCTTGAGCTGCTCGATCGCGGCCGACCACATGTTCTGGTGCATGTGGTCGCGGGCCAGCAGGAAGCGCAGCATCTGCTTGACGCCCGGGTCGTCGGTCATGTGGTACAGCCGGGCCACCTGCAGCCGGCCCTGCGCCTCGGCGGTCACGTTGAGCTGGAAGTCCGCCATCAGGTTGCCGCTGGCCGTGATGTAGGAGCCGTTCCACGGCACGCCGTTGCTGTCCACCGGCAGCGGCCCGCCACCGGCGTGGATGAACTGGGCCGGGTTCTGTCCGCTGTAGATCGCGGACAGCATCGGGTTGTCCTCGGCCGCGGCCTCGTGCAGATTCTGCGGCGCGCCCTCCAGCAGGCGGGCGATCATCGTGCAGATCATCTCGACGTGGCCCATCTCCTCGGTGCCGACGTCGAGCAGCAGGTCCTTGTACTTGCCGGGCAGCCGGCAGGTCCAGCCCTGGAACAGGTACTGGTTGGCCACGGTCAGCTCGCCCCACTTGCCGCCGAGCACCTCCTGCAGCCGCCGGGCGAAGAGCGCGTCGGGACCGTCCGGCTTCGCCTCGAACTGCAGATCTTTGACGTGACTGAACACGGTGGATCCTCCCTGTCGAGTGGTTACGGGAGGACGAGTGCCCGGGTGCCGGGCCTCACCGGGCCAACCGGTGGCCCCGCCGTGACAGCCCGCCGGGACGGGGCAGGAGCACGCCGACCGCGACCCCGGCGGGTACGGTCCGGCGCGCGAACGCCCGGCCGCCGTGCCGCTGCGCCAGCTGCCGGACCAGCCACAGTCCGAGCCCGTGCATGCCGGCCGGCGGCGCGTCCCGGCGCAGCGCCCGGGCCAGCTCCGGCGTGGGCGAGCCCTCGTCGCAGACGATCAACAACAACGACCGGCCGCGGGTACGGGCGTGCAGCGTGATCCGGCCGTCCGCCGGCCCGTGCCGGACCGCGTTGCCGAGCAGGTTGGTCAGGATCTGCCGGGTGTGCCGGGGATGCACGCGGGTGCGCGCCGCCGACGCACTGACCCGCACCGACAGCCGCCCGTCCGGCACGGTGGCGGCGACGGCGGGCACGATCCGGCCGAGCGCGGCGGTCGTGGTGTCGTCCGGCGGCTCGCTGAGCCCTTCCACGATCGCCGCCGCGTGCCGCAGCAGCTCGTCCAGGTGCCGGGTGTGCGCGACGGCGAGCCGCGCCAGCGCCCGCCGGTCGTCACCAGCCCTCGGATCCGGTCCGGTCCCGGCTTCCGGGCCGTCTCCCGGCCGGTGCACCGGTCCTGAGCGGCCGGGACCCGCGGTCGCGGCCCGCCGGTGACCGGTCTCCCGGCCGACGTCGTCGCCATCGTCCGCGCCGTCCTCGCGGTCGAGGGCGCGCAGCAGCGAGCCCAGCATGGTGACCGGCGGGCGCAGCTCGTGACAGAGCGCGCGGAGCACCAGCATCTCGCCCGGTGGCCCGGCCTCCATCGACCGGTCGCCGGGGTCGGCCGCCGGCCGGGCGCCGGGATCGGTCGCGGGATCGGTCGCGGCACCGGAGCCGGCATCGGCCGCCCGGCCGCGCGGCGGGACGAGCCGGCGCGCAAGGCGCAGCAGCGGGCTCACCGGATCCGCCCGCATGTCCGCGCCGCGGGCGGGAATGCGCCCGGTATGTCATCCCCCGCCGTGCGTGTCGTGCTGATCGATGACCATCCGATGTTCCTGCAGGGAATGGAGCTGTTGCTGCCGAAGATCACCGACGGGCGGGCGACCGTGGTCGCCGCGACCCAGGACGCGGCCGCCGCGGCCGGGCTCGTCCTCCGTACCGTGGCGGATCTGGCCCTGGTGGATCTGCACATGCCGCCGCCGGGCGGTGTCCGGGCGATCGCGGCCATCCGGCGGACGGTGCCGCGGACGCGGATCGTGGCGATGTCCGGCGACGAGCACCCGGAGCCGGTGATCGAGGCGCTGCGGGCCGGGGCGGAGGGCTTCCTGCCGAAGACCACGGACGCGGAGGCGCTGCTCACCCCGTTGCTGTCCGTGCTGGACGGCTGGAGCGTGCTGCCCTCCTGGCTGCTCGGCTCGCTGATCACGCCCGCGCCGGCGAACCGGCCGGTGCCGGTGCGGCTGGACGAGGCGGAGCGGCGCCTGCTGCGGTCGATAGCGGCCGGTGCGACCACCACCGAGATCGCCGAGGAGCTGCACGTGTCCGAGCGCACGGTGAAGCGGCTGACCGCGGCGCTGCTGCGCCGGCTGCGGGTGACGAGCCGGACCGAGGCCGCGGCGCTGGCCGGGAGCACCGGCCTGATCTGAGGGCGCATCCGGACCCATCCCTTCGTAGCGAGCGGCGAGCGGGTGCCCGCCACGAAGGGATGCAAACAGGGATCAACCGGTGAACGTGCGGATCAGCAGGAACACGTTGAGCGCGATGATCAGACCGGCGACCAGCCAGGCCGCGGCCGTGGTGACCGGCCGGTTGACGTGCTCGCCGAGCACGTCCCGGCGCCGGGTCAGCAGCACCAGCGGGACCAGCGCGAACGGCACGCCGAACGACAGCACCACCTGGGACAGCACCAGCGCGGTCGTCGGGTCGACGCCGAGCATCAGCACCACCATCGCGGGCGCCATGGTCAGCCCGCGGCGCACGGTCAGCGGGATCCGCCGGCGGATGAAACCCTGCATGACCACCTGACCGGCGTACGTGCCCACGCTCGACGACGCGAACCCGGACGCCAGCAGCGCGAGTGCGAACGCGAGCGCGGCGGCCGAGTCCAGCGTGCTGCCGAGCGCCGCGTGGATGCCCTCCAGCGTGCCGGTGTCGCCGACCGCCCGCCCGTGGAACAGCCGCGCCGCGATCACCAGCATGGCCAGGTTGACCAGCCCGGCCGCGCCCAGCGCCAGCAGGATGTCGACCCGCTGGAAGCCCAGCGCGCGGCGCAGCTCGCGCGGTCCGGAGATGCCCGGCGTGCGCGTCTTGGCCAGCGCGGAGTGCAGGTAGATCACGTGCGGCATCACGGTCGCGCCGAGGATGCCGGTGGCCAGCAGCAGGCTGTCCGCGCCGGAGAACGACGGAACCATCCCGGCGGCCAGCGCCGAGCCCTCCGCGCCGGAGCGCAGCACGGTGTAGAGGAAACCGGCCAGGATCACGCCGAGCATGCCGGCGATCACCGACTCGAACGTACGGTAGCCGCGCTGTTGCAGGCTGAGCAGCGCGAACGAGACCACGCAGGTGATCGCGCCACCGACCGGCAGCGGGACGCCGAACAGCAGCGCCAGCGCCAGCGCACCGCCGATCACCTCGGCCAGGTCGGTCGCCATCGCCACCAGCTCGGCCTGCACCCACAGGCCGCGGCTGACCGGGCGCGGCAGGTGCGCGCGGCACAGTTCCGGCAGGTCGCGGCCGGTGACCAGACCGAGCTTCGCGGACAGCGACTGGACCAGCATCGCCATCAGGTTCGCCGCGACGATCACCCAGACCAGCTGGTAGCCGAACGCGGCGCCGCCGGTGAAGTTGGTGGCGAAGTTGCCCGGGTCCACGTACGCGACCGCGGCCACGAACGCGGGCCCGAACCACGGCGCGGCCCGTGCGACCCGGGTCCGCAGCGTGCCCGGTGCTACGGCGACGGCCTGCTCAACGGCCATCGCCGGCTCCGGCACGGCCGATGTTCCGGGTCGGGCCGGCGGCCCGGCCGGTGTTCCGTGCCGCACCGGCGACGCGGACGAATCCGGCGGCGCGGCTGGCGTCCCTCGCGCCGGCGGCGAGCCAGACGACGCCGAGCAGCGCGGCCGGTGCGACCGCGGCCGGTCCGGGCGTGGCCAGCAGCGCGATCAGATAAAGGCCGATGACGGCGGTACGGCCGAGCATCGCGATCGGCATGTCGTGCCCCCTCTCCTCGCGGGACCGACTTCCCGGCAGGGGCGGCCCGCGTGGGCCGACGCGTGACCCCGGGGGGACACGCGCCGGCCGGCCGGGTCACGGCTCGAAGACCGCGCGCACGCAGCCGTCCTCCTTGTCCTTGAACATCCGGTAGCCCTCCGGGCCCTGATCCAGCGGCATCACGTGGGTGGCCAGGTGCTCGGTCACCAGCTCGCCGCGCGCCATCCGGTCCAGCAGCATCGGGATGTAGCGCTGGCCGTGCATCTGCGCGCCGCGGACGGTCAGGCCCTTGTTCATCATCGCGCCGAGCGGGAACTTGTCGACGAACCCGGCGTAGACGCCGAGCACGAACACGCTGCCGCCCTTGCGGGCCTGGTAGATCGCGTCCCGGACCGCGGCCGGCCGGTCGGTCTGCAACCGCAGCTGCTGCTTGACCTGGTCGTACGCGTGCTGTGGGCCGGGCGTGTGCGCCTCCATGCCGACCGCCTCGATGCACACGTCCGGGCCGCGGCCGCCGGTCGCCTCCAGCAGCGCGGACCCGGTGTCGTCGCGCAGGTAGTTCAGCGGCTCCGCGCCGGCGAACTTCGCGGCCTGGTCGAGCCGGTTGTCGTACCGGTCGATGATCAGCACCCGTTCCGCGCCGAGCAGCACGGACGCGCGCGCGGCCATCTGCCCGACCGCGCCGGCGCCCCAGATCGCGACCACGTCACCCGGCCGCACGCCGCCGAGGTCCGCACCCATCCAGCCGGTCGAGGCGGAGTCGGAGGCGAACAACGCGCGCAGGTCGTCGACCTCGTCCGGGATGGTGAACGCGCCGACGTCGCCGAACGGCACCCGGATGTACTCGGCGTGGCTGCCGGCGAAGCCGCCCATCGCGTGCGAATAGCCGAAGCAGCCGCCGGGGGAGAAGCCCCACAGCGCCTCGGTGATCGCCGGGTTCGTGTTGCCGTTGTCGCACAGCGAGTAGAGCTCCTGGGAGCAGTACCAGCACTTACCGCAGGAGATGAACGAGCTGACCACCACCCGGTCGCCGACCCGGTGCTTGCGGACCTGCGCGCCGACCTCGACGACCTCGCCGACGAACTCGTGGCCGAGCACGTCGCCGCGGCTCATGAACGGGATGTAGCCGCCGATCAGGTGCAGGTCCGAGCCGCACGTGACGGTCTTGCGCACCTTCACCACGATGTCCTGCTCGTTGCGCAGCTGCGGGTCGGGCACGTCCCGGACCGCGAGCTTGTTCACGCCTTCCCAGCACAGTGCCTTCACAGCCGTCCCTCCTGACGTCCGTGCCGGGTCGCGTACGCCAGCGGCGCACCCAGCGGGGTGCGGCGCGTGGTCGGCGGTGCGTCCGGCAGCAGCACCTCACCGGTCTCCACCAGCGTCCGCGTCTCACGCAGCGCGCGGCGCAGCGCCCGCACCGCGTCCGGGCCGGCCTCCACGCAGCGTGCGGCGATCTCGGTGCCGCGTCCGCCGGGCGCCGGGCGCACCCGGACCTGGATCGCCTCGCCCAGGTCGTGCAGCGGCTGCGGCTGCGGCCCGACCTCCTCCGGCTCCCGGTTGACCGTGACGCTGTGCCAGCGGTCATCGGTGGCCCGGGCCCGCCGTATCCGCCGCGTGGCGGCGACCGCGGCCACCCCGGCCGCACCGCCCACCGCGATCGTGACAACCGCGCGTCTCATCTGCTGTCTCCTCTCGACGCCGAGCAGAGCGCGTGCCCCCGGAGTTCTGCTTCAAACGACGCGGTTCGACGGCATCCACGTGGGTACGCGCCGTCGCATGCAGACACGAGTGCGCGCACTGGGCCACCCGGTGCACCAGATGGTCATCGTCTTCCCGCTCGGTCTATTGGTGACCGGCGCGATCTTCGACCTGGTCCGGCTGGTCACCGGCAACGAGATCTTCGGCCAGGTCGGCTTCTGGAACATCACCGCCGGGCTGGTCGGCGCGATCGTCGCGGCCGTCACCGGCTGGCTGGACTGGACCAGCATCCCGGCCGGCACCCGGGCCAAACGGATCGGGCTGCTGCACGGCACGCTGAACGGCCTGGTGCTGGTGCTCTTCGCGATCTCCTGGCTGCTGCGCCTCGACGGCACGCACCAGCCGGGCGCGCTGCCGTTCACGCTCGAGGTGCTCGCGCTGGTCGCGGGCAGCATCGCGGCCTGGTTCGGCGGCGAGCTGGTCGACCGGCTCGGCATCGGCGTGCACGAGGACGCGCACCCGGACGCGGCCAGCTCCCTGACCTGAGACATCAGTCCGAAGGAGAGGAGGAGTCATGAGTGATCGACCGGAACGCGGTGCCGCCGAGGACGGCTACGGCGTGCCCGAGACGGAGACCGAGGAGCGGGCGCATCAGAAGCCGCCGAGCGAGCCGGACCCGGACCGGGCGGAGGAGACCGAGGAGTGACGCGAGCGGTGGGCGCGGCTTCGGGCCGCGCCCACCGCCCTCAGTTCGCCTTCGCCGTGGCCGATGCGGACGGTGCGGGCTCCGCGGCGAACTCCGGGTGGTCGGTCAGGAACGCGGCGAGCGTGCCGTCCTTCGCGGCCCGCAGCATGTCCATCGACGTCGGGTCCAGCACCTCGAAGTACGTACCGTTGATGATCTGGGTGTTGGTCTTGCCGGCGTTCGTCTTGAGCAGCACCATGTCGTCGGCGCGCAGGCCGCGGAGCGTGAAGACGTAGTCCGCGACCGCGGCGTCGCCGGTGTCCAGCACGAACGCGTCACCGGCCGCGGCGACCAGGTCGTTGAGCCGGCTCAGGTCGGTGAGCACGCCGCGGGTGGTCGCCTTCTCGACGATCGCCTTGATCAGCTGCTGCTGGTGCTGCTGGCGGTCGTAGTCGCCGTTCGGCAGGCTCTTCCGGATGCGCGAGTAGTCCAGCGCCTCGGTCGAGCTCATCGTGCGGCAGCCGGCCCGGTGTACGAAGGGCTGCACGCCGTACGGGAGCTGAATGCCGTACGCCTCGGAGTACCAGCCCTGCACGAGCTTGCCCTCGGAGTCGACGCCCAGGTGCGCGGACTCGGCCGGCTCCGCGACGCACATCTCCACGCCGCCGAGCGCGTGGATCACGCTGGCGAACCCGTTGAAGTCGATGATCGCGGCACCGTTGAACTGGATGCCGGTCGCCTTGTTGAGCGTGGTCGCCAGCAACTCCATGCCCCGGCCGAGCTTGGTCAGCCGGTCACCGCCGCCCGCGTACCCGGCCGAGAACGCGGTATTGACCTTGTCGCTGAGCCCGGCGAAGTTGTTCTTCGGGTACGCCGGGACGTCGACCAGCCAGTCCCGCGGGATCGAGATCAGGTACGCCTTGTCGTGCGTCTCCGGGATGTGCAGGATGATGATCGTGTCGGAGCGCACCGAGTCACCGTCGCTGCCGCCGCCGTCCGCCCGGGCGTCGATGCCGACCAGCAGCAGGTTTATCGCGCCGTCGATCGCCTCACCCGGCTCGCGCTTCGGCGCCCTGGCGTCCCCCTCGATCAGCGTGGTCTGCGGGATCGACTCGGTCGCCTGATTGATCAGCACCCGCGCGCCGATCACCGTTCCGGCGCTCGCCACGACCAGCACCGCGGCGAGAATGAGCACGATCCGCGCCCAGAACGGAATCTTTCGCCCGAATGCCATCCCCGGTGCTCCCCCCTCGGTGTGACGTTCCTGTTCCCTGTTGACATCTCGGGAAGTCGTCTGGAGCCTAAATCGATCCGCAAAGCGACGCACGTCACACCCTTGCCATCGTCAACCGTAAATGACTAGCGTGGCGTCTTCCGGCGTTCTCCGGCTTTCGGGAGTGTGCACATGGTTCGCACGGACCCGCTGTGGGCGCGACTGCTCGTGATATTCGGCGCGGTGCTGATCGTCCTGAGCGGTGGCACGCTGGTCGCGGCACACACCGTGATCAACCGGGTGACCGGGTCGTTCACGCCGGGTTCGCTGCTTGAGGGCGCCGCGGACGCGCAGGACGGCCCGGCCGGCAACGACATCGACGGCGCCGTCAACCTGCTGCTGGTCGGCATCGACGCCCGGCCGGAGGGCTCCTCGGAGACCGCCGTGCTGTCCGACACCATCATTGTCCTGCACATTCCGCAGACGCATGACCAGGCGTACCTGATCTCCATACCGCGGGACTGGCTGGTGGAGATCCCGCCGTACGGGAAGGCCGATTTCGCGGGTGGCGCGTACAAAATCAATTCCGCCTTCTCGTACGGATATCAGGTCGAAGGGACGGAACTGGAGAAACGCTCCAGCGGCATGACGCTGCTCTCCACCACGCTCAACAAGGCCACCGGCATCCGCTTCAACGGCGCCGCGATCATCGACTTCGCCGGCTTCGCCGGCGTCATCCACGCGCTCGGCGGCGTCGACATGTGCGTCGACGAGGAGGCCGAATCCGCCCACCTCGGCGTCGACGCCGCCGGCAAACTCGTCCAGGGCTGGTACTCCGAGGACTACGGCATCCAGCTGCCGGCCGGCGTCACGCCGCTGGTCCACAAGAAGGGCTGCCGGAAGATGAACGCCACCGAGGCCCTGGACTACGCCCGCATCCGCAAGAGCCTCAGCGACGGCGACTACGGCCGCCAGCGCCACCAGCAGCAGCTCATCAAGGCGATCGTGAAGCAGGCGACCTCACGCGGCGTCCTCACCGACCTCGGCAAGCTGGACAGCCTGGTCAAGGCGGCCGGCGACGCGTTCGTCCTGGACACCGGCGGGGTGCCGCCCGCGGACTTCCTCTTCACGTTCAAGGGCGTGGCCGCCAGCGACCTGACACTGATCAAGACGAACGCCGGGAACGTGAACACGGTGCTGGTCGACGGGATCGCCTACGAGGACCTCGACGCCAAGTCCCTGCAGATGCTCGCGGCGGCGAAGTCGGGAACGCTGAGCACGTTCCTGATCGAGAACCCACAGTTCATCGCCCGATCCTGACCGCGGAGCTCGGGTCTCCTCAGCCCCGGGTCGGCGGGCCCCGGAAACGACAGCGGGTGGCCCAGCGGCGGGAATCCGCTGGCCACCCGTGAGCGTCGTCGTCGGGGGACGTCAGGACTTGAAGGCGTCCTTGACGTGCTCGACGGCCTGCTTGACGTGGGAGCTGCTCTGGTCGGCCTTGCCCTCGGCCTCGAGGTCGCGGTCGTCGGTAGCGCGGCCGACGTGCTCCTTGACCTTGCCGCCGGCTTCCTCGACCTTGTTGTCGATCTTGTCATCGGTGCCCATGACGACCTCCGTGTGGTGCAGGCCCGAATCGGTTCCGGGCCGTTCACTGTTCCGGCTACCCGGGGTGCCGGTCCCGGAAACCACACGGTGGTCAGTCGTCGCCCTCCAGACCGGACCAGCCGGCCGGCGACTCGGGTTCGGCGGAGTCGTCCGTACCCGCGGTGATGTCCTTGCCGACCGCGGTGTCCTCGTGCTCGGCGGCGAAGTCCGGGTCGGGGTCGGTCAGGTCGCCGGCGGGCTGGCCGAGCGGTGGCAGCTTGTCGGGGGGAGTCATGAGGGGCGGCTTCCCGGCCGGCGGCCCGGTAAACGCTCGCATGATGCGCACGGCGCCGGGTAGGGGAGGGAGAACCCGATGAAGGAGGTTCACCATGCCGGCCCGTGAGGACATGCCGAGCACGCTGAAGCGCTCGCCGAAGAAGGCACAGGACACGTACGCGAAGACGCACGACTCGGCCGTGGAGCAGTACGGGGAGGGTGAGCGCGCGCACCGGACCGCGTTCTCCGCGGTCAAACACTCGTTCGAGAAGGTGGGCGACCACTGGGAGCCGAAGGAGAAGAAGGGGCCGAGTGACGCGAAGGCGGCGGGCGGGCGGGCCACGCGGGCGAGGACGGCCGGCGGGGTGGACGCGAACGCCAGCAAGGCGCACCTGATGGACGTCGCGAAGCGGCTGGAGATCCGAGGGCGGTCGCGGATGACGAAGCCGGAACTGGTCGACGCGATCCAGAAGGCGAACGACGCCAGCACCCGGAAGGCGCGTGGCGGGCGCTGACACCGTCACCGTACCGTCATGATCCTGGGTGTGGTTCGTCAATCCGGCGGCGCAGTGTGGGGTCACATGCGAGACGAGCCCCTCTCGAGTGACGAGCGCCGCCGGTTCGACGAGATCGTTGCCGGCCTGACCCAGGACCCGCCGCCGGGACCGCAGGTGCTGCGGATCTACGCGCTGGCCGCGCTGCTGGTCGTGGTGGCGTGGGCGCTGCTGCTGGCCATGGTGCTGCGGGTAGGGATGGCGGCGGCCGCGATCACCGCCGGCCTGCTGCTCCTGATGCCACTGACCACCCGCCGTCTGACCCGCCGCCTGAACCGCCGCCGCTGACGGCGGCCGGAGCCGGGAGCCGCCGCTCGATGTTCGCTTCGTGCCGTCTCGTGCACGGTTATGTTTCGTTCTGTTGACATCTGGAATAAAGATCAGTCAATGTGGATCGGCAACGTCGTCGCCCGTGATGGGAGCACCGATGCCGCGTCCGCCTCTGGGGCCGTTTCTGCTGGCCGCCCTGCTGGTCCTATCGATTTTCGTCGTCCCCTCCGGCCCGGCGTCCGCCGCGGCGGCCACTGTGCACGGTCTGAAGGGCGAATACTTCCGGATGTCCGCGCCCGGCGCGCGGGACTTCGCCGAGCCGGGCGGCGTGCTGCTCGACCCGAACATCGACCTGCCCGGCCTGGCCGGCACCTTCCAGTCGCTGACCGGGCGGACCGAGCACACCACGGCCCGCTGGACCGGCAAGCTCACCGCGCCGGCCACCGGTGACTACACGTTCCACCTGATCGGCGACAACGGCTTCCGGTTCTTCCTGGACGGGCAGCCGGTGATCGACCACTGGGTCGGCGACTGGGACGTGGAGCAGACCAGCGCGCCGGTCCGGCTGACCGCGGGTGAGGCGCACGACGTGCGGATCGAGATGTTCCAGGACATCGGCGGCGCGAACCTGTACCTGCGCTGGTCGGGCGCCGGGCTCTCGAAGCAGATCGTTCCGGAGAGCGCTTTCACGCCGCCGGACGGCTTCCAGGTCTTCCCGGTGACGTTCGCCGTGGCGAAGGACGGCCGCACGCTGACCGCCGACTTCCAGGGCCGGGTGGAGACCGCGCCGTCGGCCGCCAGCCTCAAGGTCGAGGTCGACACCGTGCCGATGCCGATCGCGGCGGTGAGCGCCAGGAACGACCGCCTCACCGTCACGCTCGCCGAGAAGGTGCTCAAGGACCAGCGCGTCCGGGTCACCTACGACGGCGCGGGCGGCCTGGTCGTGGGCGGCGAGACCGTACCGCTGGTGATCCGCTCAGCGGCGAACGCCTCGACGCAGCGCCTGACCACGCCGTGGGGTGACAGGGTCGACCGGAACAAGCCGCTGCCGGAGTACCCGCGTCCGCAGCTGATCCGCAAGGACTGGCTGAACCTGAACGGCCCGTGGGAGTTCGCGGGCGCGGAGGCCGGTGCGGCGCCGGTCTTCGGCAAGCGGCTGGACGAGCGGATCATCGTGCCGTACCCGGTGGAGTCGCTGTTGTCCGGCATCGAGCGGCGCGAGGACCACATGTTCTACCGCAAGCTCGTCACCGTCCCGAGTGACTGGTCCGGCAAGCGGATCAAGCTGAACTTCGGCGCGGTCGACTACCACGCGAAGGTCTGGGTGAACGGCACGCCGGTCACCGAGCACACCGGCGGGTACACCGCGTTCACCGCGGACATCACGGACGCGCTGCGCGGCCGCGGCCCGCAGGAGATCATCGTCGCGGTCACCGACACCACCGGCAACGACCAGCCGAAGGGCAAGCAGTCGCTGAACCCGGGCGGCATCGTCTACACGCCGTCGTCCGGCATCTGGCAGACGGTGTGGCTGGAGCCGGTCGCCACGACCGCGATCGACGACCTGGTCACCACGCCGGACGTGCCGAACTCGGCGCTGACCGTCACGGTCCGTGCCAGGACGAATGCCGCGGTCACCGCGACCGCGCTGGACCGGCAGGGCCGCCGCGTCGGCACGGTGAGCGGTACCGCCAACACGCCGCTCACCCTGAAGATCACCAACCCGCGGCTGTGGAGCCCGGACGACCCGTACCTCTACGACCTCGACGTCACGCTCACCCAGGGCCGCAGCACCGACCGGGTCCGCGGCTACTTCGGCATGCGGCAGATCGAGGTGAGCACGGTCGGCGGCTTCCCGAAGCTGGTGCTGAACGGCAAGCCGGTCTTCTCGCTGGCCACGCTGGACCAGGGCTTCTTCCCGGACGGCCTGTACACCGCGCCGACCGACCAGGCGCTGCGCTTCGACCTGGAGGAGACCAAGCGGCTCGGCTTCAACGCGGTCCGCAAGCACATCAAGGCCGAACCGGCCCGCTGGTACCGGCACGCCGACGAACTCGGCCTGCTGGTCTGGCAGGACTTCGTCTCCGCGACCATCCGCACCACGGCCGGCCAGGACGCGTTCCTGCGCCAGGGCCGGGAGATGATGAGCCAGTTCCACAACTTCCCGTCGATCATCGGCTGGGTGGTCTTCAACGAGGGCTGGGGCGAGTGGGACCGCACCGCCACCGGGCAGATCGCCGACCAGGTCAAGGCCGCCGACCCGTCCCGGATCGTGAACGCGCACTCCGGCGTGAACTGCTGCGACTCCAAGGGCGACTCCGGCCGCGGCGACGTCATCGACCACCACGACTACAACAACACCGACCCGGCGTTCCCGGACGCGACCCGCGTCGCGATGGACGGCGAGCACGGCGGCTTCACGCTCCGCACGCCCGGTCACATGTGGCCCGGCGTGCCCACCGTGATCTACAGCGGCGTCGCGGACAAGGCCGCGCTCACCGCGAAGTACGTGGACAACACCGGCCGCTTCTACCTCGAGGCCGCGGGCGCGGAGCTGTCCGGTTCGGTCTACACCCAGATCACCGACCTGGAGAACGAGCTCAACGGCCTGTGGACGTACGACCGGCGGGACCTCAAGGTGGACGCGGCCGCGGTCCGGGCGATCAACCAGAAGGTGATCGCGGCCGGTGCCGCCGCGGGCGACGACGCCACGTTCCCCGGACGGGGTGACTGGGCGCTGGACGAGAACACCGGCACGGTCGCCCGCGACACCAGCGGCAGCCGGGCCGACCTGACGCTGACCGGCGACACCCGGTGGGTGCCGGGCGTGTCCGGCTCCGCGCTCGCGTTCGACGGCGACGGCGACGCGGCCGAGACCGCCGGCCCGGTCCTGGACACCTCCGGTTCGTACACGGTCGCGGCCTGGGTCTCCCTGGACGAGCTGCCCGGCAACTACGCCTCGGCGCTCAGCCAGGACGGGCGCCGCACGGAGAGCCCGTTCTACCTGCAGTACGGCCAGGGCGCGTTCGCGTTCAGCACCCCCGGCGGCAACCGGGCCCGGCACGTCGTCACGCCGGACCTGCACCGCTGGTACCACCTGGCCGGCGTCCGCGACGGCAACCAGATCCACCTCTACGTCGACGGCGTCCGGGTCGCCACCACCACGGCCGGCCCGGTCACGGTCAGCACCGGCGCACTGGCGGTCGGCCGAGCGAAGTACGCCGGCACCGAGACCGACTGGTGGTCCGGCAGCATCGACGACGTCCACGCCTACGGCCGCGCCCTCACCGAGGCCGAGGTGGCCGCGCTCGTCACCGCCGGACGCCGCTGACCCGCGGGGTGCCCGGCCGCCAGTCCGGCCGGGCACCCCCGTCCCGTGGCCCGGGAGCCGGCGATCAGAGTTCCACCAGGACCTTGCCGCGATTGCCGGAGCGGTCCACGTAGAGGCTCTGGTACGCGGCCGGGATCTCGTCGAAACCGCGGTAGATCGTCTGCCGGAAGCGCAGCTCGCCCCGGCGGATCATGCCGCCCAGCTCGTCCCGCATCGCCGTGAGGTTCTCCTCCGTGAACCACTCGTGCGCGAAGATGCCGCGGATGGTGGTGCGCGGCTGCATGATGTACGGCAGCAGCCGCGGCCCGGTGTAGTCGCGGTTCACCTGGGTCGCCCACTGCCAGCAGACGGCGACCTGACTGTGCACGGTGAGCATGCCGAAGACCACGTCGGTGATCGTGCCCCCCAGGTTGTCGAAGTACCGGTCGACACCGTTCGGCGCGGCCTTGAGCAGCTCCTCCCGGACCCGGTCCGGGTCGTCGCCGTGCCGGAACGGCACCACCGCGTCGAACCCGAGGTCGGTGAGGAAGCCGGCCTTCTCCGGCGACGAGGTCGTCCCCACCACCCGGGCACCGGCCCGCTTCGCCAGCTGGCCGACGATCGTGCCGACCGCGCCCGAGGCACCGCTGATCACCAGCGTGTCGTCCGGCCGGATCGTCATGAAGTGCGCGAGCGTACCCCAGGCCGTGATCCCCGGGCCGCCCATCACGCCGAGGGCGGTCGCCACCGGCAGCACGTCGTCGTAGTGCGCCGGGTTCAGCAGGCGGTACGCCGGGAACACCATCGGGAAGGACTCGCCCTGCCAGAGCACCTCGCCGCCGGTGCCGATGACGTGGCTGCGCCACCCGCCGTAGCCCTGGACGAGGTCGCCGGCCCGGAACGCGGCGTCCGGCCCGGCCTCGACCACCTCCATGATCGAGTCGGCGATCATGTGCTCGCCGATCGGGGTCTCCAGCGCGAGCCCGTGCAGGTACGGGTCGACCGACACGTACCTCGTCCGGAACAGCATCTCGTCGGCCCGGAGCGTGACCGGCACGTCCTCGACGACCTTCTCGTAGATCTTCTCGGTGTTCGGCAGCCCGTCCAGGTGCCGGCGGACGACCCACTTCTCGATCCTCATGTCATGCTCCTTGGCTGGTGAGGGCGGATGTACGCGCGGGGGGCACGGGAACCATGAGTTGCGTCGGCTCCGGTGCGGTGTCGTCGATGCTCGCGGTGAACGGCCGGCCGTCGTCACGGCAGATGAACTGGACGACGTGCCGCCCGCTGGCGACCGCGCGGATCAGGCCGCCGATCGTGGTCCAGACGCCGGCGAGGTAGAAGTTGGACAGTCCGGGCAGCACCGGCCCGTTCTTCTCCAGCTCCTTCTCCATGTCCTCGCCACCGTCGACGAACGGCAGCCAGCCGGCGATCGAGCCGTCGTGGTTCGCGGTGTAGCGGATCTGGGTGAGCGGCGTGGAGACGTCGTAGGTCACGACCGCGTCGCGGAACCCGGGGAAACGCTTGTCCAGCAGCTCCATCAGCGCGTCCCGGATCTCGCGCTTGGCCGTGTAGTAGGCGCGGCCCCGGCGTACCCGCAGGGTGTGCAGCTCTTCGCCCTTGCGGACCCGGCTGGCCTGCTCGGGGCCGTCGGCCAGCGCCCGCCAGGCCGCGACGTCGGAGAAGTACGTCACGAAGACGACGGTGGTCCGGTCCGGCGAGTGCTCGGGGTAGTGCTTGCTGCGGAACTGCACGTTGATGCTGGGATGCTCGCCCATCCCCAGCAGGCCGGTGGACTCCTCCGCGGTGAGCAGGTGCGTGGTGCACGGGTCCTCGTCCGGGAACGGCCGGTCGAGGGCGAAGAACGCGCTGACGTAACCGGGGTAGGTCTGCCCGGGCTCGTTGATCGTCTCCTCGTAGAGCCGCCGGTAGGTCTCGTTGACGTAGCGGCCCTTCAGCATCCGGGTCACCGCGGTGTGGCCGTCGCAGGCCGCGACCACGATGTCCGCGTGGTACTCGCGCCCGTCGCTGAGCCGCACCCCGACCGCCCGGTCGTCCTCGACCAGGATCTCCTCCACCTTCGCGTTGTAGGTGATCTCGCCGCCGAGCCGCTGGTAGCGCCGTTCGATCGAGCGGGCCAGTTCCAGCGACCCGCCCTCGGGCACGCCGGCGGTCTGCCCGGCGTGCGCGCCGAGCTGGAAGTAGAACGGCAGCAGCGGGAAGGCGGGGTGCCGCTCGTACAGGATGAAGTTGAACGCCTCGCGCAGCAGCGGGTCCTTGAACCTCGCGGAGTAGTCGGTCATCAGCGTGGTGAGCGCCTTGCGCACGGTGTTCCAGTGCGGGAGGAAGACGGCGAGCATCCGCCAGCGTTCCAGCCGGCCCATCAGACCCGGGGGCTTGAGGAACGGGTACGCGTTGAGCAGCTTCTTGAACGTGCGCACGCCATCGCAGAACTCGCGGATCAGCCGCGCGTCCGCGGGCGAGTGCTCCAGCAGGTGCGCCTCCAGCCGGTCCGGGTCGGAGTAGAAGTAGACGGTCCGGCCGTCCCGTCCCCGTACGTTGTTGAACGTCTCGAAGGTACGCATCTGCTTGCCCTGCAACGCGCCCAGTTCGAGCCAGATCTGGTACATGTCGTTGCCCGGCCCGCTGCCGAGCAGCCAGCTCACGCACCAGTCGAAGGTGAACCTGCCCTGCTCCCACGAGGTGCAGCAGCCGCCGGGCAGTTCGTGCATCTCCAGGATCCGGGTCCGGTACCCGTTCATCCGGGCATAGCTGCCCGTGGCGAGACCGGCCAGGCCACCGCCGATGATGATCATTGTTTCCCGCCGGGAAACCTCTTCTGACATGTGCGTCGACATCCCCTCGAAGTCGGGCCGGTCAGCTGGGGGCGCCCAGGACCTGGCGGATCAGTGCGGCGTTGCGGGCGGCGTGCTCCAGGTCGAGCATCTCGGCGTGCGTACCGGACCCGGTCAGCAACTCGTCCCGGTGTGCCGACGCGCCGGCCCAGCTACCCCGCTCGCCGGCCGCGTAGAACGCGGTCTTGTCCTGGTCGCTGAGCACCGTGACGGTCGCCGCCACCGTGCCGGTGTTCGGCGTGCGGCTGCAGAACTCGATGTACTCGCGGGCCTGCTCCCGGGTCTCGCGCGCCACGATCTCCGACCCGGTGTGCCGGAACAGGTGCTCGGCGAGCTCGCGCTCGAACGCCGCGAACTGTTCCGGCCCGAACTCGAACGTCTCCGCGACCCGGTACGAGTCGACGATGATCACGTGCGGTACGGTCCGGCCCCGGCCCTCCAGCTCCTTCGCCACCTCGAAGGCCAGGTTCCCGCCGAGCGAGTAGCCGAGGAGCGGGCACGGGCCGTCCGGCCGGAGCCGCTCCACCAGATCCGCGTAGCGGGCCACCCGGTCGTCCCCGCCCAGGTGGTTGAACCCGACGATGCCCAGTTCCGGCAACTGCGCCGCGAGCTGGCGGTACACCAGCCCGTGCCCACCGGCCGGCGGGAAGCAGAACAGCGCCGGGCCGGCCTCGGGATTGAACGTCAGGTACGGCTGCCCGCCGCTGAGCCGCCCGGTGACGATCTGCTCGACCGTGCCGGCCATGCCGCGCAGCGTGGTGATCCGGAACAGCCGGCTCACCTGGATCTCGATGTTGAACTCCTGCCGGAGCCGGTAGATCAGCTCGACGAGCTTGATCGACGTGCCGCCGGCCTCGAAGAAGTCCAGCCGCAGATCGGGCTCGCAGCCGAGCATCTCCCGCCAGTGCGCGGCCATCCGCACCTCGTACAGCGTGACCGGCGGCTCCGGCTCGCCGTCCCCGATCTCCGCGCGCGGTGCCGGCAGCGCGGCCGTGTCGACCTTGCCGTTCGGGGTCAGCGGCAGCACGTCCAGCGCCATGACGTGCGTGGGGATCATGAAGTTCGGCAGCCGGTCGGCGAGCCATCGCCGCACCTGCCGCGCGCCGGCCACGGACCCGCCGGCCGCCGGCACCCAGTAGGCGCACAGCGCGGGCTCGCCGGTGGCGTCCGGCCGGACCACGACCACCGCGTCCGCCACCTCCGGCCGGCTCAGCAGGTGTGACTCCACCTCGCCGGTCTCGATCCGGTGGCCGCGCACCTTCACCTGGTTGTCGGCGCGGCCGAGCAGGTGCAGGACCCCGTCGGCGTCCCACCGGCCCAGGTCACCGGTGCGGTAGAGGCGCACCGCGGCCGCGCCCGGGCGACGGCTCAGCGTCCGGGTGACGAAGCGCCGCGCGGTCTGCTCCTGGTCGCCCGGATAGCCGTCCGACACGCCGTCCCCGCCGACCCAGAGCTCACCGGGGACGCCGGGCGGCACCGGCTCACCGTGCGGGTCGAGCAGGTAGACCGCGCTGTTCGGGAAGGGGCGGCCGATCGGCACCATCCGGCCCGGCTCCAGCCCGTCCGCCGGGCCCTCAAAGCAGGTGGTGTCGATCGTCGCCTCGGTCAGCCCGTACGAGTTGACCACCCGGGTGCCGGTACCGCAGACCGCGCGCAGCCGCTCGTACTCCTCCACCTTCCAGACGTCCGAGCCGACCACCAGCAGGCGCATGAAGTCCAGCCGCAGCCCCTCCCGCTCGCAGTGGGCGAGCAGGCCGCGGACGACCGCGGGCACGAACTCGCCGCAGTCGACCCGTTCCTCGGTCATCGTGCGGTACAGGCGGGCGGTGTCGAGCAGCAGATCCCGGCCGGCCAGCACCAGGCTGCCGCCGGAGCAGAGCGCGCGGACCAGGTCGCCGGTGAAGACGTCGAACGCGACGCCGGCCATCTGCAGGTGCACCCGGACGTCGTCGGCCAGCCGGTACTCGTCGCGCCAGCCGGCGTACACGGCGGCCAGGTTGCGGTGGGTGACCCGGACCGGTTTCGGCACGCCCGTCGACCCGGAGGTGTAGATGACGTAGGCCGGATCGTCCAGTCCCACCCGCACGTCGAGTGGTGCGCCGGTCTCCGCCTCGGCCAGCAGCGCGGACACGTCCAGCGCCGGGCCGGTCAGGTGCTCCCGGCCGGCCTCGTCGGCGAGCACGAGCGCCGCACCGGCGTGCTCCACCATGTAGGCGAGGCGCTCCGCCGGGTATCCGGGGTCCAGCGGCAGGTAGGCGCCGCCGGCCCGGAGAACCGCGAGGATCGACGTGATCAGGTCCGCGGACTTGTCCTGGCACAGCGCGACCACCGTGCCGGTCCGGACGCCGAGGTCGCGCAGCCGATGGGCGAGCGCCCGGGACCGGCGCTCCAGCGCCGCGTAGGTCAGCCGCTCCGCCGGACCGGACACGACCGCCTCCGCCTCGGGCCGGGCCGCGGCGGCCGCGACCACCAGCTCGTGCACCGGCCGGTCGTACCCGGCCCGCCGGCCGGCGCCGCTCCAGCGGTCGAGGATCCGCTCCCGTTCGTCGTCCGCGAGCATGTCCAGCGCGGTGATCGGCGTGCCCGCGGGCGCGGCGGTCAGCGAGTCCAGCAGCCGCACGTAGTGCCCGGAGATCCGCGCGATCGTCTCCGGCCGGAACAGGTCGGTGTTGTACTTGAACACGCAGTGGAACCGCCCGTCCGCCTCCTCCTCGTAGACGGACAGCGTCAGGTCGAACTGGCCCTCCTCCTCCGGCAGCTCGATGTACTCCAGCCGGTATCCGTACTTCTCCGTCGCGACCTTGTGCGTGAGCAGGATGAACATCGCCTGGAAGACGGCCGACCGGCTCGGGTCGTGCTGCAGGCCGAGCTGCTCCACCAGCAGCACGAACGGGTACTCCTGATTGTCCAGTCCGTTGAGGACGGTCGAGCGCACCTGGGCCAGCAGCTCACCGACGGACGGGTCACCGGCCAGATTCGCCCGCAGCGGCAGCGGGTTGACGAAGTAGCCGTAGACCGAGGCGAACTCCTCCTGGGTACGGCCGGTCACCGGGCTGCCCACGATCACGTCGTCCTGCCCGCTGTACCGGTGCAGCAGCACGTAGTAGGCGGAGAGCAGCACCATGAACGGCGTGACGTTGTGCTCCCGCGCGGTGGCGTGCACCCGCGCGCTGAGCTCCGGGTCGAGCGTGAAGAACTCGGACGCGCCGTTGTGGGTCTGCACGGCCGGCCGCGGATGGTCGGTGGTCAGGTTGAGCGCCGGCACCTCGGCCGGCAGGTGCGCCGTCCAGTAGTCGAGCGAGCGCTTCGCCTGCGGGCTCGCCAGGAACCGGGACTGCCAGTTCAGGAAGCCGAGGTACGAGGACCGCACCGGCGGCAGCGTCACCGGCTCCTTGCGGCGCAGTCCCTCGTAGACGGCCAGCAGCTCCTCGATGAACGTGAACGTGGAGATGGCGTCCGAGATGATGTGGTGGACGGCCTTCATGATGATCCACCGGTCGTCGTCGCGCCGGAACAGCCGGAAGCGCAGCAGCGGGTCGTGCTCCAGGTCGTACGGGCGCCGGTACTCCCGGATGATCGCCTGGTAGACGTCGTCCCACTCCGCGTCCCGTACGTCGAACAGGGCCACGTCGGCCCGCGGCTCCACGGAGATGCGCTGCACCGGCCGGCCCTGCTCCATCAGGAAGTTCGCCCGCAGGCTGGGGTGCCGGGCGATGAGCACCCGCACCGCCTCGAACATCAGGTCCGGCTCGATCGCCACCCGGACCTCGACCGCCCCGCCGATGTTGTAGGCGAAACCGTCCGGGTCGAGCTGCTTGAGGAACCACAGCGCGTTCTGGTTCTGCGTGAGCGGATATCTGGCCTCGTCCGCGTGGACGGTCACGTCCGCGGCGGTGACGTCCCCGGCGTCCAGCACCTCGATCAGGCCCTGGTGCGCCTGCCCGATCAGGTCGGTGACCGAGGCGCCGCTGAGCAGCGCGACCACCGGCAGGGCGACGTGCAGCTCGGCCGTGATCCGGGCGCGCAGCTCCATCGCGAGCAGCGAGTCGAGGCCGAGCGCGGTGACGCCGGCCGACAGGTCGATCGCGTCCGCGGGGGTGCGGAGCACGTCGGCCACCACCGCGACGAACCGCTCGGTGAGCATCCGCCGCCGGTCCTCGTCGCCTGCGTCGCGGAACTCCTCCAGGAAGCCGCCGTGGTCGGTGGCCGGCGTCTGGGCGGCGCTCGCGGCCAGCTCGGCCACGAGCGCGGGCGGGCGGTCGTACCAGGACAGGAAGACCGGCCAGTTGACCACCGTCGCGACCAGCAACTGCGCGCGGTCCGCTCCCGCGACCCGCTCGAGCACCGCCATCCCGGCGGCCGGCGACAGCGAGTGCATGCCGCGGCTGTTCCGGTAGTGGTCGACGAGGCCCAGCTCCTCGATCATGCCGGTGGCCCACGGCCCCCAGTCCAGGCTCAGCGCCGGGCGGCCGGTCGCCCGCCGGTGGTGGGCGAGCGCGTCGAGGAACGCGTTGCCGGCGGCGTAGTTCGTCTGGCCGGCCGTGGTCAGCAGCGACGCGACGGACGCGAACAGCACGAAGTGGTCGAGCGGCTCGTCGCCGAGGTGCCGGTGCAGCAGGTAGGCGCCGATCACCTTCGGGTCGTACGCGGCGTCGAACGCGTCCCGGTCCATCTGCCCGACGCGGACGTCGCGGACCTGGCCGGCGAGGTGGAACACGCCGCGGATCGGTGCGGATCGCCGCCGCCGGTACTCGTCCAGCCAGCCGGTCAGCGCCCGCTCGTCGGTGACGTCCACCCGGGCCACCACCGGCTGGCAGCCGAGCTCCTCCAGGCCGGTCAGGAACGCGATCCGGTCCCGGGTCGCGTCGTCCCACCCGGCGTCGTCCCACTGCTCGCGGGGCGGCACCGGCGTGCGGCCGGCCAGGACGAGGCGGCGGGCGCCGCGGCGGACGAGCGTCCGGCACAGCAGCCGGCCGAGCGCACCGAACGCGCCGGTGACCAGGTAGGCGCCGTCCGGGCGCAGTCGTAGCGGCAGCGGGCGGTGCAGCCCGTCCGCCGGCCGCAGCCGGCTGGTGAACCGGTGCTCGCCGCGCAGCGCGACCTCGTCCTCGTCGTCGTGGGCGAGCTCGCGCAGCAGCGCCGCCGCCTCGGCGCGCGGGCCCGCACCCGCGGCGCCGAGATCCACGAGCTTCCCGCGGTGCCCGGTCAGCTCCTGATCCCGCAGGACCCGGGCGACGCCCCAGGCCGGCGCGCCGGCCGGCTGCGTCACGCCGGTGCCGTCCACCGGCTGGCTGCCCCGGGTCACGACGTGCAACCGGCCACCGGGCTCCTCGCCGGACAGTGCCTGGGCGAGCGCGACGAGCGAGTAGGCGCCGAGCGCGCCGCCGCCGGGCAGGTCCGCGGCGGTGCTCGTGCCGAAGTCCGGCAGGTCCAGGTTCCACAGGTGCAGGACGTGCCCGGCCGGTCCGCCGCCGGCACGCAGGCCGTCGAGCACGCGGCGCAGGTCCTCGGCGGAGTCCGGCCGTACCACCGAATGATCGTGATCGGTCCGGAAGGCGGTGCCGGGCCGGACCAGGTGGCAGTGCCCGCCCCGCGCGGTGACCAGGCCGGCGAACTCCTCCGCCAGGCCGGTGCCGTCGGCCAGGACCAGCCACCGGTCGCCGGTCACCGGTGCCGCGTCGGGCAGCTCCGGCAGCGGCAGCCACACCGGTTCGGTCAGCCAGCCGTCGATCGTGGCGACGCTCACCGCCGACGACGCCTTCTCCACGTCCGCGGCCCGGAAGGCGCCGACCGTGCCCAGCGGCGTGCCGTCCGCCGCGTAGATCCCCAGGTCGCCGACCAGCTCGTCGGCGTCATGCCGGACGATCGTGGCGTGCACCCACAGCTCGCGGTCGCCGAACGCGTCCAGGCTGACCTCGCCGATGGACAACGGCAGCCGGATGCCGGTCCGCCGCTCGCCGTCCGCGCCGGACTCCAGCAGTTGCGGGGTCAGCAGCGTCTGGAACGCGGCGTCGAGCAGCGCCGGATGTGCGTGGAAATCCGCCGCGGTGCCGTCCAGCGCGGCGGGTGGCCGGAGCCGTGCCAACGCCTCGTCCGGGCCGATCCACACCTCCGCGATGGCCTGGAACGCCGGGCCGTACTGGTAACCGTGCGCGGCGAGCCCGGCGTAGCACTCCGCGGCGTGCAGGTGCGTCGTGGTGCGCCCGCGGACGGCCGCGACGTCCAGCGGCGGTGTGCCGTCGTGCGGCCGGCCGGCGGTCAGCACCCCGGTGGCGTGCACCGCGGGTTCGGCGCCGTCCGCGGTGAGCGAGGCCACCGTGAATCCGCCGTCCTCCGCGGCGACGCTGGTCTGCACGGTCCGGGTCTCGCCGCCGGGCAGGAACAGCGCCTTGCGCAGCTCGACGCCGGTCAGCGTGGCCCGGCCCCCGCCGGTGATCGCGCGGGCCGCCTGCACCGCCATCTCCAGGTAGCCGGCGGCCGGGAAGACGACGTTGCCCTGGATACGGTGATCGTCGAGGTAGGGCGCGGCCTCGGTGTCCAGCTTCGCCTCCCAGACCGGACCGGTGGTGGCCATCCGCCGGCCGAGCAGCTGGTGGTCGCGCCGGCCGAGCCGGATCTGGGCGACCGGGGCCGGCTCCACCCAGTAGCGGTCGGTCTTGAACGGGTACCGGGGCAGCGGCACCTGCGTGCCGGCCGGCTGGAGGACGTCCCAGGCGATCGGGAAACCCTCGTTGTGCAGCGCGGCCAGTGACGTGAGCATCCGTTCCGGCTCGTTCTCGGCACGCCGGATCGACGGCAGCGTCCGGCCGTGGGTGTCGCGCGCGGCCAGGCACTCCTGGATCGAGTGGCCGAGCACCGGATGCGGGCCGATCTCCAGGAAGAGCCGGTACCCGTCGCCGATCAGCCGGTCGGCCGCGGCGCCGAAGCGAACGGTGTCGCGCACGTTCCGCCACCAGTAATCGGCGTCGAGCTCCGGGCCGTCGGCGATGCCGTCCGTCCCGGTCAGGTAGAGCGGCACCCGGGCCGGGCGCGGTGCCAGCCCGGCGAGCGAGGAGAGCAGCTCGTCCTTGATCGCCTCCATCCGCGCGCTGTGGTACGGCACCCGGACCGAGAGGAACTTGGCGAAGGTCTGCTCCGCCTGGAGCGCGCCGGCCAGCTCGGCCAGGGCGTCCTCGTCGCCGGCGAGCGTGACCGCGCCGGGGCTGTTGACCGCGGCCACCGAGATCCGGTCGCCGTAGGGCAGCACCCGCGCCCGCGCCTCCGCCTCGGTCAGGCCGGCCGCGAGCATGGTGCCGGTGCCGACCAGCTTCTGCTGCAGCCGGCTGCGGTGCACGACCACCCGCACCGCGTCCTCCAGCGAGTAGACGCCGGCCTCGTAGAACGCGGCCACCTCGCCGGTGCTGTGCCCGACGACGGCGTCCGGGCGGATGCCGTAGCTGCGCCACAGCGCGGCGAGCCCGATCTGGACCGCGAAGTTCGCCGGCTGGGCCAGCCAGGTCTCCGCCATGTTCGAGTCGGCCTCGTCCGCGTTCAGCTCGTCCACCAGCGACCAGCCGGTCAGCCGCCGGAACACCCAGTCGCACCGCTCGACGGTGGCCCGGTAGACGGACTCGGTCTCGAACAGCTCGCGGCCCATCGCCCACCACTGCGGGCCCATGCCGGTGAACACCCACACCAGGCGCTGGTCCGCCGGGTCGCGGCGCTGGCCGGTGAGGACCCGGGGATGCGGCTCGCCGCGCACGTACGCGCCCAGCGCCTCGTCCAGCGACTCGCGGGAGGAGTAGACGATCGACAGCCGGGCGTCGTGGTGCTGACGGCGGCGGGCCAGCGTGTAGCCGAGGCCGGCCAGGTCGGTGCCGCCGGCCAGTTCTGCGTGGATGTCGGCGGCGAGTCGCGGCAGCACGGCCGGGTCGCGGGCGGTCAGCGGCAGGATCGTGTGGCCCGGCGGCACCGCGGCCGGGGCGGGGACGGCGCGCTCCGGGGCCTCCTCCAGCAGCACGTGCGCATTGGTGCCGCCGAAGCCGAACGAGTTGACCCCGGCGCGGGCCGGTCCCGTGTGCGCCGGCCAGGGGACCGGCGCGGTGGGGATCTCGAACGACAGGGACGCCTCGTCGATCGCGGGGTTGAGCCGCTCGAGGTTGATGTGCGGCGGGATGACCCGGTGCTTGAGCGCCAGTGCGGTCTTGATCAGACCGGCGACGCCCGCGGCCGACTCGGTGTGCCCGATGTTCGTCTTGACCGAGCCCACGTAGCAGCGCTCGCCCGGGGCCCGGCCGATGGACAGCGCGCGGCTGAGCGCGTTCGCCTCGATCGGATCACCGACCGGGGTGGAGGTGCCGTGCGCCTCGATGTACTGCAGGTTTCCCGGGGTGATGCCGGCCTCGGCGCAGACCCGCTCGATCAGCGCGGTCTGGGCGTCCGCGTTCGGGACCGTGATGCCGTTGCTGTGGCCGTCCTGGTTGACGCCGCTGCCGGTGATCACCGCGTGGATCGGGTCGCCGTCACGCAGCGCGTCGGACAGTCGTTTCAGCACCACGACCCCGACCCCCTCCGCCCGTACGTAGCCGTTCGCGGACGCGTCGAAGGTGCGCGAGCGGCCCTCCGGTGACAGGAATCCGCCCTTGGTCTCGGCGATCGTGTACTGCGGAGTCAGGTGCAGCAGCGTGCCGCCGGCCAGCGCGACCCGGCTCTCGCCGCGCAGCAGGCTCTGCCGGGCCAGGTGCACCGCGACGAGGGAGGAGCTGCACGCGGTGTCGATCGACAGGCTGGGCCCGCGGAAGTCGAAGCAGTACGAGATCCGGTTCGAGACCATCGTCATCATCGTGCCGGTCGCGGTGTGCGCCGCCAGCGTCTCGAAGCTGAGGTCGGCGAACTGGAGGATCTTGTAGTCCAGCGTGAACGCGCCGACGAAGACGCCCACGTCCGTGCCGGCCAGCTCGCCCGGGATCTGCCCGCCGTCCTCCAGCGCCTCCCAGGCGACCTCCAGCAGCTTGCGCTGCTGCGGATCCATGTGCTCGGCCTCGCGCGGGCTGATCCCGAAGAAGGCCGGGTCGAACTCGGCCATCCCGTCGATGTAGCCGCCTCGCCCGCCGACCAGCCGGCCCGGTTTGGTCTTGTCCCGGCTGCCGAGCGTGCCGACGTCGTACCGGTCCGCGGGAGTGTCGGTGATGCAGTCCTTTCCGTCGATCAGGTTGCTCCAGAACGACCGGTGGTCCGAGGCCCCGCCCGGCAGCCGGCAGCCGATGCCGACGATGGCGATCTTCTCGGCCTGCTCCGGGGACGTGGCGTCAAGGGAGTGGCTCATTGTCATCCTTGGGGGTGAGGTCGGGGCGCGGGCGCTAGTAGCGGCGGTCGCCGCGCAGGGGGTGCAGCAGGGTCGCGCCGATCGCGCCGACCGGCGGGAACGAGCCCGGGTCGGTCACGCCGATCCCGGCCGGGCGGCGGCCCGGCCGCCAGGTGAAACTGCCGAACAGCTGGTCCCAGATGGACAGGTCGGAGCCGTAGTTGCCGGCCTCGGCGAGATCCGTGCTGTGGTGCAGCCGGTGCTGTTCCGGGCTGGCCAGCACGCGGTTCAGCCAGCCGATGCGCACGTCGATGTTGGCGTGCGTGAAGTAGCCCTGCACGACCACGAACAGGCCGACGAGGAAGACGGACGGCTCGGAGAACCCGGCCAGCGCGAGTGCCAGTTGCACCGCGCCCTGGGCCAGCACGATGTCGAGGACGTGCGAGACGCCGTTGTTGCCGACGTTGACCTTGTCCGGCAGGTGGTGGATGCCGTGCAGTTTCCACAGCCAGCGGTTGGTGTGCCCGAGGCGGTGCATCACGTAGCTGCCCAGCGATCCGGCGAGCAGGGCCAGCGGGATCTCGGCGGCCGGCGGCAGGGCCGGCACGGGCGCCGCTACCGCGTTCACCAGCCAGGACACCCCGAACTGGGCGATGCCGCCGCCGAGCA
Organism: Catenuloplanes indicus; assembly: GCF_030813715.1. Classification (NCBI taxonomy): domain Bacteria; kingdom Bacillati; phylum Actinomycetota; class Actinomycetes; order Micromonosporales; family Micromonosporaceae; genus Catenuloplanes; species Catenuloplanes indicus. The sequence goes on along the minus strand of NZ_JAUSUZ010000001.1, from coordinate 1,538,659 downwards.
GGGTGAGCAGGAAGTAGATGCCGTACGAGCGCCACTCCCGCCGGCTCGGATGCCAGGCCGGTTCGTACGGGATCAGGCGTTCGAGGGTGGCGAAGTAGGCGATCGTGCCGAGCAGGAAGAGGAAGTTCGCGATGCCGAGGTCCCACCCGAGCCTCGGGGCTGCCACACCGGTCACCACCATGGCCGCGAGGAGCACGGGGTAGGCCAGCACGCGCAGGGCCGCGCCGGCCCCGGTGGCGAGGATCGCCGGCGCGGCCACGACGGGTGCCGGGCCGGGCTGAGCTGAGGTGTCCATATCGCCTCCATTAGCGACGTGAATACAGATCCGGGGCAGGCCGAATGGCGCAGTGAGCCGTTGGCTCAGAGCGGCGGCGATGCTTATGAATTGGGGCGTGTTTCCCGGTTGGCCGAATCCCACTTTCTCTACTGCCGACGGCAAAAAGGGGTGTCACCCGGGTCGTCTCAGCGAATCCGCCCCGTACGGATTACGCCACTCCTCGGCGTGACGAAAACACGACGCACAGTCAACCGGAAGCGTTCCCAAGATCGGAATACCTCGCGTTCGGTTCCGGCCGTCAGGAAGTTGACAGATGGGGCGCGTATTGGAGTGGGTCGAAGTATTGCGGATGACGCACCGATGGGATACGTGCCGGCTTGTGCGAAACGGCTTTCGATCGACGCGAAAATCCCATGTGCGGCGCGCGGTATTAAGCCGATGCGTCCAGCCGCTGAAAGGCGCGTTGCGGAGATCGAGAATAGCGCCAATTTGAATTGGCGCCAATTTGAAAGGTAATCCGCCGGGCGCGAATATTTGAAATCGCGATCGCCCAGCTCGTCATGCGCGGAGTGCCGGCCGGACGCCGCGGCCCGTCAGCCCGCCGGTCCGGGCGCGGCCACGGCTCCGTTCGCCGAGCCGCCGGGGTGCGTTCCCGCGGGACGGGGGGAGGCGTGGATTCCCATGCCCGCCTTCCCGCTGCCGAGCGGCTCGTCCGGGGCCCGGCGGTCACTCCCCGCGTCGCGCGGCGGCCACGGGTGCGGTGGTGAACGGCGATGCCCGCCGCTGGAAGCGGCGGGCATCGCGGGTTGTGCGTCCATGCCACCCTCGGCTCCCGCGGGGAGGAGCACCGGCGACGACCGGTGCCGCGGGAGCGTACGGACGGTGACCACGCCGGAAGCGCGAGCATCAAGGGCTCCGCGCTTCCGGCCGGGCGAGGTCAGATCGGTTTCGCGGCGGGAGTCTCCTCGGCCGTGCTGGCCGTGTTCTCCGGGGTCTCGTGCGGTGCGGTGGGGTGGCGGCGTTCGAGGGCGGCACCCTCGACGTCGACGTTGGGCAGGATGCGGTCGAGCCAGCGCGGGATCCACCAGGCGGACGTGCCGAGCAGGTGCATGACGGCCGGGATGAGCAGCATGCGGACCAGAAACGCGTCGGCGAGGACGCCGAAGGCGAGGCCGAAGCCGATCGAGCGGATCATCGTGGTGTGGCTGAAGATGAAGCCGCCGAAGACGGAGATCATGATGATCGCGGCGGCGGTGACCACGACGCGGCCGGCGTGTACGCCCTGGCGGACGGCGAGCCGGGCGGGAGCGCCGTGCGCGTAGGCCTCGCGCATGCCGGAGACCAGGAAGAGCTGGTAGTCCATGGCGAGGCCGAACAGGATGCCGATCAGGATGGTGGGCAGGAAGCTCAGGATCGGGCCCGGGTCGTGCACGTCGAAGATCTGGCCGAGCCAGCCCCACTGGAAGATCGCGGTGATGCCGCCGAACGTGGCGAACAGCGACAGCACGAAGCCGAGCGTGGCGGTGACCGGGACCAGGATCGAGCGGAACACGAAGATCAGGATGATCAGGGACAGGCCGACGACGACCGCGAGGTAGCGCGGGAGCGCGTCGGAGAGCTGCTCGGAGACGTCGATGTTGCCGCTGGCGCTGCCGGCCACGCCGAGCGTCACGTCGCCCTCGATCGGGGACATGGCGCGCAGGTCGCGGACGAGCTGGCCGGTGGAGACGCTGTTCGGGCCCTCGGCCGGGATGACCTGGAACGCGAGCAGCTGCTTGTCGTCGGAGAGGCCGATCGGCGCGACCGCGGTGACGTCCGCGTGGCCGAGCAGCAGGTTGCCGATCCGGACCTGCTCGGGGCGGGCGGCCTCCTCGTCCGCGACCGCGGCCGGCAGCTCCGCCACGACCAGCAGCGGGCCGTTGACGCCGGCGCCGAACGCGCGCTCGGTGATGGTGTACGCCTGGTACTGGGTGGAGTCCTCGGACTCCGACGAGCCGTCCGGCAGGCCGAGCCGCATGGACAGTGCCGGGATCGCGACCACGATCAGCACGGCCAGCGACGCGATCACGGTCAGGATCGCGCGCCCGGTGCCCATCGGCGCGGTCGGGGTGGTGTCGTGGTGCGGCTGCCCGATCGTGGCGCGCGCCTTCCTGGTGAGCACGCGCAGGCCGAGCAGTCCGAGCAGCGCCGGGGTGAGCGTGACCGCGATGATCACGGCAACCGCGACGCAGATCGCGCCGACCGTGCCCATCAGGCCGAGGAAGCCGATGCCGGTGATGTTCAGCGCGAGCAGCGCGACCAGCACGGTGGAGCCGGCGAACACGACCGCGTTGCCGGAGGTGCCGTTGGCCAGGCCGATCGACTCGTGCACGTCCATGCCGGCCAGCAACTGGCGGCGGTGCCGGTTCAGGATGAACAGGCTGTAGTCGATGCCGACCGCGAGGCCGAGCATCACGCCGAGCACCGGCGTGATGGAGAGCATGTCGATGACGCCGGACATGGCCAGCGACACGGTGACGCCGACGCCCACGCCGACCAGCGCGCCGATCAGCGGCAGCGCGGCCGCGATCAGCGTGCCGAGCATGACGATCAGCGTGATCGCGGCGACCACCAGGCCGACCGCCTCGCCGACGCCGAAGACCTGCGGCACGGTCTGGGTGATCTCGTTGGAGAAGTCCGCCTCGACACCGGCCGGGACGCCCTCGGTGACGTGGTCGACCACGCGCTCCTTGGTCTCCGGCGTGACGTCCATCTGCGCCTCGGCGAAGACGACCGCGGCGACCGCGGTGGTGTTGTCCTCGGAGACCGTGCGGATCCCGGACGACATCTCCAGCAGCTGGCGGCCGATGTCGAGCTTCGCGGCCTCCGCGTCCAGCCGGGTGCGGCCCGCGTCCAGCTGGGCCTGCTGCTCGGCCAGCTGCGCCTCCTGCGCGGCGAACTGGGCCGCGGCCGCGGGCGGTGCCTGCGCCTTCGCGGACTCCAGCTGCTGGCGGCCCGCGTCCAGCTGCGCCTGGCCGGCGTCGAGCTTGCCGCGCTCGGTGTCGATCTGCTGCTGGCCCGCGGCGAGCTGCTGGCTCTGCGCCGCGATCTGCTGTGCGGTGGCGAACGGGTCGCGGGTGGCGGAGACGCCGTCCAGCTCACCGGTGGAGGTCAGCAGCGCGCCGATCGCGGCCTGCTGCTCCGCGGTGAACGGCGAGCCGTCCGCGGTGTGGAAGACGATAGTGCCGGTGCCGCCGCTGGCCACCGGGAACCGCTCCGCGAGCTGGTCGGTGACCTTGGCGGTCTCCGTGCCCGGGATGGTCACCTGCGACGACAGCGCGCCGCCCGCGACGAAGTAGGCGGTGACGGACAGGCCCAGGATCACCAGCCAGGTGATCAGGACTGCCCACGCTCGCCGGGCGCTGAAGCGTCCCAGGCGATACAGCATCTCTGCCATGGTCCCTTTGCTTTCCGATCGTACGGTCAGTAGCCGGTGCGGATGTTGTCGATGAGCCGGTCGAGCAGCCGGGCCCAGAGCGCGAGCGCGGCCTCGTCGGTCGCGGCGCCGGTCTCGGCGATCCAGTGGTGCGCGATCACCTCGACGCCGTGCATGAGGGAGCTGACCAGCAATTCCGCGTCGAGAGAATCCTCGGCCGCGTTGCGCTCGGCCAGTTCACGAGCCAATTCGTCGGTGGTACGGGAGAACGTGGCCTGGAAGATCTGCTGCGGTCGTGGGTCGCCGGGACCGAAGCCGCCGAGCGCCTGCCAGATGAACGCGATCACGCTCGGCACGTCGGAGGCGCGCAGCGCGGCGGCGACCGCGGCGAACATCGACGCGCGGTTGCCGGGCTCTATCGGGCTGGCGGTGAAGACCGCGCGGAAGTTGTCGACCACGACGCGGAGCACGTCGGTGCACGCGGTGGTGACGATGTCGTCGATCGAGGCGAAGTGGTTGAAGACCGTGCGCCGGGAGACGTCCGCGCGCGCGGCCAGCTGGTCCACGCTGAACCGGGCCGCGCCGCTCTCCGAGATCAGCGCGGTGGCCGCCTCGATGATCGCGCGGCGGTGGCGCGCCTTGAGTGCGGCGCGACGGTCGGTGGGCAGCACGATCCTTACACTAAGTGCACCGTTGCACTCGGTGCAACTTCGTGTGACGTACCCCCTCTTTCGCATTGTTGCTGCTCACAGGCGAAACAGGAGGGAAACCGGTTCGTAAGCGAATGTGAATCGGTGTTGAAATCCACTTCAGAAAACGATGGTGATCGCATTGACATATGGATCTTCAAGCCACTAGAAGATTCATGTCGAGCCCTGTACCCCAGGGCCCCGTTCACGGAGGACCTTCGTGAGTCACCTCTCCAGCAGGGGGCGGCGGAGTCTCGCCACACTCCTGGCGTCCGGCCTCACGGCCGGCGCCGTCATGCTGCCGGGCGCGAGCCCGGCCAGCGCGGATCCGATAGAGACCGAGATACCCAAGGCCTCACCGGCCGAGGCGCTCGGCGCCGAGGACGCGAAGCTGCTCGCCGAGGCCGAGGCCAGCGGCAAGCCCACGGTGACCGTGCTGGTCGCCACCGACACCGGGCGGGCCGGCGCAGTCGCCGGTGAGCTGACGGCACTCGGCGCCACCGTCTCGCGCAGCGTCGACAAGCTCGGCTACGTGCTGGCCAAGGTCCCCACCGGCGCGGTGGTGCGCGCGGCCCAGCTGCCGAGCGTCGCCGCGCTCGACCTGGACCGGACGCTCACGCTGCCGGACCCGGCCGAAGGGCTGTCCGCGGGCGCGGCGGCGAAGGCGGCCGCCGGTCCCGGGGCCACCACGCCGGCCAAGAACCCGTACATGCCGACCGGCGACACCGGGTCGGTGGACTTCAAGAAGAAGAATCCGGCGTACGACGGCCGCGGCATCACGATCGGCGTGATGGACTCCGGCGTGGACCTGGACCACCCGGCGCTGCAGACCACGTCCACCGGCGAACGCAAGATCGTCGACTGGTTCACCGCGACCGACCCGCTGGAGGACGCGACCTGGCGCCCGATGGTGCAGCCGGCCGCCGGGCCGAGCGTCGCCTACCTCGGCGTCACCTGGACGCTGCCGGCGGGCAACCACTACATCAGCGTGTTCCGTGAGTCGGTCACCGCCGGTAGCGAGCCGGCCGGCGACGTCAACCGCGACGGCGACACCACGGACGCGTTCGGCGTGCTCTACGACCCGGTGACGCACGACGTCCGGGTCGACACCGACCTCGACCGCAGCTTCACCGACGAGACCGTGATGCGGCCGTACAAGGAGAAGTTCCAGGTCGGCCACTTCGGTACGGACAACCCGGCCACCGCGATCGCCGAGCACATGCCGTTCGTCGTGGAGTACCGCGAGGACTACCAGGGCTACGACTGGGTGAACGTCGGCATCGTGGAGAGCGCGCACGGCACGCACGTGGCCGGCATCGCCGCGGGCAGCAACATGTTCGGCAACGAGGCCTTCGACGGCCAGGCGCCGGGTGCGAAGATCGTCTCCGGCCGCGCCTGCAACTGGGGCGGTGGTTGCACCTACGCCGCGCTGACCGACGGCATGGTGGACATGGTGGTCAACCGCCGGGTCGACGTGATCAACATGTCGATCGGCGGGCTCTCCGGCCTGAACGACGGCCGGAACGCGTGGACCATGCTCTACAACCGCCTGATCAACGACTACGGCGTGCAGATGTTCATCTCCGCGGGCAACTCCGGCCCCGGCCTGAACACGCTCGGCGACCCGTCGACCGCGGCGGACGTGATCTCGGTCGGCTCCAGCATCAGCAAGGAGACCTGGCTGGCCAACTACGGCTCGGTCGTGAACACGGCGTACGGCATGCACCCGTACTCCTCCCGCGGGCCGCGTGAGGACGGCGGCTTCAAGCCGAACATCGTGGCGCCGGGCTCCGCCATCTCCTCGGTGCCGACCTGGCAGCCGGGCCAGCCGGGCGCGCAGGCCGGCTACTCGCTGCCGCCGGGCTACGCCATGTTCAACGGTACGTCGATGGCGTCCCCGCAGGCCGCCGGTGCGGCCGCGCTGCTGCTCTCCGCGGCTCGCGCGAACGACCGCGGGCTGACCCCGGCGCAGCTGCGCCGCGGCATCTACACCACGGCGTCGTTCATCAAGGGCGTCACCGCGTACGAGCAGGGCTACGGCCTGTTCGACGTGCAGGCGGCCTGGAAGCTGCTGAAGACCGACCTGGAGACGCGGACGTACACGTCCACGGCGCCGGTCTGCACGCCGCTGTCCGGCCTGATCGGCATCGACGACGAGCCGACGCCGCACCAGGGCCCGGGCATCTACAACCGGTGCGCCGCGTCCGAGGGTGGCCACAAGCCGGGCCAGGCGAAGACCTACCAGATCAAGATCACGCGGACGTCCGGGCCGGCCCGGGCGATCACGCACAAGCTCAGCTGGGTCGGCAACGACGGTACGTTCAACGCGCCGACGTTCGTCTCCGTGCCGCTGAACAAGACGATCACGGTGTCGGTCACGGCGAAGCCGTCCGCCGGTGCGCACGCGGCGCTGCTGAAGGTCGACGACCCGGCGACCCCGGTCATCGACTACGAGGTGATGACCACCGTGGTCGCCGCGGCCGAGCTGCCGGCGAAGAACTACTCGTTCTCCGCCTCCGGCAAGGTCGACCGGAACGACACCCAGTCGTACTTCGTCAACGTGCCGGCCGGTGCCGGTGCGCTGCAGGTCAACCTGTCCGGTCTGGCGGCCGGTTCGCAGACCCGGTTCATCGCGATCGACCCGTCCGGTGTGCCGCGCGACTCGACGTCGTCGGTCGACTGCTACACCAACTACGAGCCGGTCTCGCCGTGCAAGGGCATCGAGCGCGACTACCGGAACCCGGCGCCGGGCATCTGGGAGATCGAGGTCGAGTCGCGGCGCACGTCGCCGATGCTGTCCAACCCGTACACGATCACGGCGGCGGCGCAGGGCGTCACGCTGACCCCGGCGCTCACCGAGCTGGCCTCGGTCAAGGCCGGTGTCGGCACGCCGCTGACCTGGACCGCGAAGAACACGTTCGGGCCGATCAAGGCGAGCGGGCAGGGCGGTGCGCTGGGTAGCGTGCTCCAGACCCGGCCGACCATCGCGAACGGCGAGACGCTGGAGTACACGATCGAGGTCCCGGCCGGCACCACCCGCCTGGACGTGGCGATCGGCGGCACCAGCGACCCGATCGCGGACCTGGACCTGTTCCTCTACCTGGGCAGCTCCACCACGTACATCGCCCGCAGCGCGGACGGTGACTCGGAGGAGTCGGTGTCGTTGGCGAACCCGCCGGCCGGCACCTACCGGGTGGAGATCGACGGGTACGCGGTCCCGGCCGGCACGACCACGTTCGACTACCGGGACGCGTACTACTCGCCGGCGCTCGGCTCGCTCGCGGCGCCGCAGGCGTTCACGACGCTGGCCAACGGCGCGACGCTGACGGTGAACGGCACCGTCACGGCGGCCACCGTGCCGCCGGCGGGCCGCTCGCTGACCGGTGAGATGCAGGTGGTCACGGATCAGGGCGCGGTCGTCGGCACCGCGGTGGTGACCGTGGCGTCGGTGCAGTAACCGCACGTTCCCCCTGCGGCCGGGCCCGGCACGGATCCATGTCCGTGCCGGGCCCGGCCCGCTCATCCGCGGCGGCACCGGCAACGACCTGATCAGCGGCTCGCCCGCGGCTCCGGACACGCGGCGACGACGCCGGAGACCCGCAGCCCGGACGACCTCGTGTGTCGCTGCCGGACCGCCGGCCGGCGGCACCCCCGGTTAGGCTCGCCGGGTGCGAATCCTGGTGTACAGCCGGACGACGGGCTTCCGGCACGACTCGATCCCGGCCGGGGTGGCGGCGCTGACCGCGCTCGGCCGGGAGCACGGTTTCGAGGTCGTGGCGACCGAGGACCCCGCGGTGCTGACCCGGGCGGAGCTGGCCGGTTTCGCCGCCGTCACGTTCCTCAGCACGAGCGGCACGATCTCCGACGACCCCGCCGCGCGCGACGCCCTGGAGGGCTACGTGCGCGGCGGCGGCGGTTTCGCCGGCATCCACGCGGCCGCCACCACCGAGTACGACTGGCCGTTCTTCGGCACGCTGGTCGGCGCCCGGTTCGACACCCACCCCGAGGTGCAGCCGGCCCGGGTCCTGGTCGAGGATCGCACCCACCCGGCCACCGCGCACCTGCCGGAGACGTGGCCCCGGACCGACGAGTGGTACGACTTCCGCACCAACCCGCGCGACGCCGTGCACGTGCTGCTGCGCGCCGACGAGACGTCCTACTCCGGCGGGAGGATGGGCGCCGACCACCCGCTGGCCTGGTGCCACGACACGCTCGGCGGCCGCTCGTTCTACACCGCGCTCGGCCACACCGACGCCTCCTACGCCGAGCCCGCCATGCGCGCCCACCTGCTCGGCGGTCTCCGCTACGCCACCGGCCGCACCCCCTGACGCCACGGTCCCCGTGGCTTCCGGCGCCGGGCCGGGGTCGCGCAGGCTTCGGTGCAGCGTCGCGTGCCGGTGGCAGACCGTGTCAGGCATGGAGGCAGGGTTCTGCGCCGCGCTGACCGCCCGTCACGAGGGTGAGGACCGCCTGCTGTTCCCGGCGATCGCGGAGCAGCACCCGGGCCTGCGTGACACGCTGCGGTCGCTGGGACAGGACCACTCCATGATCGCCTACCTGCTGGCTGGTCTTCAGGCCGCCGTGGACCGGGCCGCCCCGTCCGCGGAGCTGGACCGGCACCTGGAGGGGGTGGCCGCGATCATGGAGTCGCACTTCAGGTTCGAGGAACGGCAGCTGCTGACGGTCCTGGAGACGCTGGCGCTGGACACCGATCCGCGGTCGGTGCTGGGCCCGCTGTGAGGTGGTGCGCGTACGCGTAACCGGTGAAGAACGCCGGCAGCTCCTCGCCCAGCGCGGCGTGCCGGAACACGTCCGCGGCCGCCCCGGCCCGGCCGGCGGACAGCGACGTCAGCTCCGCCGCGACGATCGACTCGACCAGCTCCGGGGTGACCGTGCCGCCGTCCGCCAGGGGCGTGCGGTGGTGGAGCCACTGCCACACCTGGCAGCGCGCGATCTCCGCGGTCGCGGCGTCCTCCATCAGGTGGTCCAGCGCCACCGCGCCGGTGCCGCCGAGCCACGCGTCGACGTAGCGCAGCGCCACGGACACGTTCGCGCGCAGGCCGGCCGCGGTGACCTGACCGGGTGTCTTGTCGACGGCGAGCAGGTCCGCCTCGGTGACGTCCACGTCGTCCCGGGTACGGTCCAGCTGATGCACCCGGCCGGCGAACGCGGCCCGGCACACGCCGACCAGGCCGGGGTGCGCGACCCAGGAGCCGTCGAAGCCGTCGGCGGCCTCGCGCTGTTTGTCCGCCCGGACCCGGTCGAGCGCGTCCGGCACGGCCGGGCCGGGGATGAACGCGGACATGCCGCCGATCGCGTACGCGCCGCGCCGGTGGCAGGTGCGGACCAGCAGCTCGGTGTAGGCGCGCATGAACGGCACCGTCATGGTGACGGCGGACCGGTCCGGCAGCACGAACTCCTGCCGCTGCCCGAGATTCTTGATGATGCTGAAGATGTAGTCCCAGCGGCCCGCGTTCAACCCGGCCGCGTGCTCGCGCAGCTCGTACAGGATCTCGTCCATCTCGAACGCCGCGGTGATGGTCTCGATCAGCACGGTCGCCCGGATCGTCCCGGCGGGCAGGCCGAGGTAGTGCTGGGCGAAGACGAACACGTCGTTCCACAGCCGCGCCTCGTGGTGGTCCTCGAGTTTCGGCAGGTAGAAGTAGTGGCTGCCGTGAAACAGCGCGAGCCCGAAGTCGAACAGGCTCGCCGGGATCGGCCGGCCGTCGACCACCACGTGCTTCTCCGCGAGATGCCAGCCGCGCGGCCGCACCACGATCGTCGCGGTCCGGTCGCCGAGCACGTAGCGCTTGCCGCGCGCGTCGGTGAAGTCCAGGCGGCGGTCCCGCGCGTCGATCAGCGTCAGCTGCCCGGAGATCAGGTTGTCCCAGGTCGGGGCGGTGGCGTCCTCGAAGTCGGCCATCCACACGTCCGCGCCGGAGTTCAGCGCGTTCACCGCCATCTTCGGCTCCGGCGGGCCGGTGATCTCGACCCGCCGGTCGCGCAGCCCGGCTGCGGCCGGCGCGACCTGCCACGAACCCTCCCGGATGTGCGCGGTCTCCGGCCGGAAGCCGGGCACCTGGCCGCCGGCCCACCGGGCGCGGCGCACCCGGCGGGCGTCCAGCAGCACGGTCCGGCGACCGGCGAACCGGCTGTCCAGCGCGACCAGGAAGTCCAGCGCCGCGGGCGTGAGCACCTCGTCGTACCGTGCGCCGATCGTGCCTTTGATCCGGTGTCTCATGCGAACTGCTCCGCCTCGGTCGAGCCGTGCAGCGCCGTGGTCTCCGCGGCCGGGTTGAGCACGGTGCTGATCAGGTCGAAGTAGCCGGTGCCGACCTCTCGCTGGTGCTTGACCGCGGTGTAGCCGCGCGCCTCCGCGGCGAACTCGCGTTCCTGCAGCTCCACGTAGGCGGGCATGCCGTCGGCGGCGTAGCCGTGCGCGAGGTCGAACATCGAGTAGTTCAGCGCGTGGAAACCGGCCAGCGTGATGAACTGGAACCGGTAGCCCATGTGGCCGAGCTCGCGCTGGAACTTCGCGATCGTGGTCTCGTCCAGGTGCCGGCGCCAGTTGAACGACGGCGAGCAGTTGTAGGCCAGCAGCTGGTCCGGGTACCGCTCCTTGATCGCGGTGGCGAACCGGCGCGCGACCTCCAGGTCCGGCGTGCTGGTCTCCATCCACAGCAGATCCGCGTGCGGCGCGTAGGCGAGCCCGCGGGCCACGCACGCGTCGATGCCGTTGCGGAACCGGTAGAAACCCTCGGCGGTACGGTCGCCGGTGACGAACGGCGCGTCCCGCTCGTCGACGTCCGTGGTCAGCAACGTGGCGGCCTGCGCGTCGGTCCGCGCGATGATCACCGACGGCACACCGGCGACGTCCGCGGCGAGCCGGGCCGCCTCCAGCGTCCGCACGTGCTGACCGGTCGGGACCAGCACCTTGCCGCCGAGGTGACCGCACTTCTTCTCGGCGGCGAGCTGGTCCTCCCAGTGCACGCCGGCCGCGCCCGCCACGATCATCGCGGTCATCAGCTCGTACGCGTTGAGCACGCCGCCGAACCCGGCCTCCGCGTCCGCGACGATCGGCGCGAGCCAGTCGGTGCCCTGGTCGCCCTCGGCCGCGGAGATCTGCCCGGCCCGCAGCAACGCGTTGTTGATCCGGCGGACCACCGCGGGCACCGAGTTGGCCGGGTAGAGGCTCTGGTCGGGGTAGGTGTGCCCGGCCAGGTTCGCGTCCGCCGCGACCTGCCAGCCGGACAGGTAGATCGCCTTCAGCCCGGCGCGGACCATCTGCACCGCCTGGTTGCCGGTCAGCGCGCCGAGCGCGGGCACGTAGTCCTCGTCGTGCAACAGTTGCCACAGCCGCTGCGCGCCGCGCCGGGCGAGCGTGTGCTCCTCGCGCACCACGCCGCGCAGCCGGATCACGTCCGCCGCGGTGTACGAGCGCTCGACGCCGTTCCATCGCGGGTCGGTGTCCCATTCGCGCCGTAGGTCTTCCGCCGTCATCACGCCACTCCTTCGTCGAAGGCCGGAAGCACACGGTCACACGGTCGCGGACCGGCGGTCGAGGCACGCAAGAAGCCAATTACTGCGAAGTTTCGGCGGTGGCTTGCCAACTTGTTAACCGGCATATTTACAGCACTGCCAACGCTCGGAGGCCGTCGATGACGAAGATCTTCGCCGGGGCGCGGCTGCGCCGGCTGCGGGAGGACCGCGGGCTGAGCCAGACCGAGCTGGCCCGGCACCTCGGCATCTCGCCCAGCTACCTGAACCAGATCGAGCACGACGTGCGGCCGCTGACCGCGCCGGTGCTGATCCGCGCGACCGAGCTGTTCGGCGTCGACCCGGGCGTGTTCTCCCCGCACGCCACGCCGCAGCTGGCCGCGGCGCTGCGCGAGGCGCTGGACGGCGCGGGTGGCGTCGCGGCGCTGACCGAGTTCGCCGGCCGGCTGCCGGACGTCGCGGAGGCCGTGATCGACCTGCACCGCCGCTATCGGCAGGTCGCGGATCAGCTGACCGAGCTGGTCGGCGACCGGGAGCAGCTCGGCCGGACCCCGCACGACCAGGTGACCGAGTTCTTCTACCGGCGGCAGAACTACGTGCCGGACCTGGACGAGGCGGCCGAGCGGCTGGCCGGCGCGATGGGACTGCGCCGCGGCGAGGTCCGCACCCGGCTGCGCGAGCACCTGGCCGAGCGGCACGGCATCGGCATCGCGCACGACGACGCCGGTGCGCTCGGCGGCGACCTGCACCGGTACCGGCCGCAGACCCGCACGCTGCACCTGTCCACATCGCTGCGGGCCGGGCAGGAGGCGATGCGGATGGCGGCCCAGCTGGCGCTGCTGGAGTACGCGGACGTGATCGACGAGATCGTCGAGGAGGAGCGCTTCGACGACGTGCAGACGCAGATCCTCACCCGGGTCGGGCTGGCCAACTACTTCGCGGCCGCGCTGATCCTGCCCTACGAGCGGTTCCTGGCCGCGGCGGAGCAGCGCCGGTACGACATCGAGCTGCTCACCGAGCACTTCGGCATGGGGTGGGAGAGCATCTGCCACCGGCTGAGCACGCTGCAACGGCCGCGGGCCCGGGGCGTGCCGTTCTCGTTCGTGCGCGTCGACCGGGCCGGCAACCTGTCCAAACGGCAGTCCGCGACCGGCTTCCCGTTCTCCCGCACCGGCGGCACCTGTCCGCTGTGGAACGTCTACGAGGCGTTCGGCGCCCCGGGCCGGGTGGTGACGCAGGTGGCCGCGATGCCGGACGGGCAGCGCTACCTGTGGATCGCCCGGACCATCACCCGGCACCACGGCGGGTACGGCCAGCCCGGCAAGGTCTACGCGATCGGGCTGGGCTGCGAGATCCGGCACGCGGGCCGGCTGGTCTACTCGGCCGGGACGGACCTGCACGACGTGGCCGCGGCGACGCCGATCGGCCCCGGCTGCAAGACGTGCGCGCGGTCGAACTGCCCGCAGCGCGCCGCGGCCCCGATCAACGGCCGGCTCGACCTGGACGAGAACCGCAGCACGTTCATTCCGTACCCGCTGCGTCCTTGACCATGGTGAGCAGGCGCAGCGCGTCGGCGGACGGCGTGCCCGGGTCGGCGTGGTAGACGACCAGCTCCTGCCCGGGCGCGGCACGCACGTCGAACGTGTGCATGCGCAGCGTGAGGTCGCCGACCTCGGCGTGGTGGAACGCCTTGACGTCCATCGACTTGCCGCGGGCCCGGTGGTCGGCCCACAGCGTGCGGAAGTCCGGGCTGTGCTCGGTGAGCGTGGCCAGCACGTCGCGGACCCGCGGGTGGTGCGGCGCGGCGCCGAACGCGAGCCGGAACCCGGCGACCGCGTTCGCGGCGGCCGTGGGCCAGTCGCGGTAGAACGTGCGCGCGCCGGGCGCGAGGAACAGCGTCAGCATCAGGTTGCGGGAGAAGGGGAAGCCGTCGAACAGCGCCTCGGCCAGCGGGTTCGCGGCGAGCACGTCGTAGGCGCGGCCGTACAGCAGCGCGGGGTTGCCCGGCCACGCGTCCATCAGCGCGAGCAGCGACGGGTCGGCGCGCTCCGGACCGGCGTCGACGCCGCCGCGCGGTGCCAGGCCGGCCAGCCGGAACAGGTGCATGCGGGCGTCCTCGCCGAGCAGCAGCGCGCTGCTCAGCGCGTCCAGCATCTGCGCGGACGGCGTGCGCTCGCGGCCCTGCTCCAGGCGCACGTAGTAGTCCACGCTGACGCCGGCCAGCATCGCGACCTCCTCGCGGCGCAGGCCGGCCACCCGGCGCGTACCGGTGCTGTGCAGGCCGACGTCGGCGGGGGAGACCTGGTCCCGGCTGCGCCGCAGGAAGTCGCCGAGCGGTGAGGAAGCCATGTGATCACTGTAGGCCGGATCGTGCGGACCGGCCTGGGTGCAGCGCACCCCCCCCGTTGACGAAACGGAGACCCGCCACCGCGACCGCCACCGCGGACGCGACCGGCGTGGTCACCGAGCTGGACGAGACCGACAACGCGCTGTCCGTACCGGTCGCGGTCGGCCGCGGCGCCGCCCTGCCGTACACCGAGTACGAGGCCGAGGCCGCGCGGCACAACGGCACGCTGCTGGAGGCGGACCCGCTGCGTACGTTCGGGCACACCAACTTCGGCTCCGAGTCCTCCGGCCGCAGGTCGGTGCGGCTGACCGGCACCGGCCAGTTCGTCGAGTTCACGTCCACGGCCCCGGCGAACTCGATCGTGGTCCGCAACTCGGTGCCGGACGCGCCCGGCGGCGGCGGGCAGGACCACACCATCAGCCTGTACGTCAACGACCAGTTCCACCGCAAGCTGACACTGTCGTCGCGGAACAGCTGGCTCTACGGCACCACGGACGACACGGAGAGCCTGTCGAACACGCCGTCCGCGGACGCCCGCCGGCTCTTCGACGAGACCAGCGCGCTGCTCGGCACGTCGTACCCGGCCGGCACCCGGTTCCGGCTGTAACGCGACGCCGGTGACACCGCGGCGTTCCACGTCATCGATCTGATCGATCTGGAGCAGGTCGCACCGGCCGCGTCCGCACCGGCCGGCTGCACCTCGATCACCGCGTACGGCGCGGTGCCGGACGACGGGCAGGACGACACCGCGGCGATCCAGCGCGCGGTCACCGACGACGAGAACGGCGTGATCCCGTGCGTCTGGATCCCGGCCGGTCGCTGGCGGCAGGAAGCCAAGATCCTCTCACCGGACCCGAACCGCGGCCAGTACAACCAGCGCGGCCTTCGCAACGTGGTGGTCCGCGGCGCCGGCATGTGGCACACCGTGCTCTACTCCGACACCCAGCCGCACCAGGCGGTGGGCGGCATCAACCACCCGCACGAGGGCAACGTCGGCTTCGAGATCGACGACAACACGCAGATCTCCGACCTGGCGATCTTCGGCAACACGCAGAACCGGGCGAACCGTGGGCACGGGCTCAACGGGCGGTTCGGGCGGGACACCCGGATCAGCAACGTGTGGATCGAGCACGTCAACGTGGGCGCCTGGGTCGGCCGCGACTATTCGGACACGCCCGCCTACTGGAACCCGGGCACCAACGTCTCCTTCGAGAACATGCGGATCCGGAACACGTACGCGGACGGCATCAACCTCAGCAACGGTACGAGGAACTCGCGCGTGGTCAACTCGTCGTTCCGGACCACGGGCGACGACGCGCTGGCGGTGTGGGCGAACCCGTACGTGCGCGACCAGAGCGTGGACATCGGGTCCGGCAACCGCTTCCTGAACAACACGGTTCAGCTGCCGTGGCGGGCGAACGGCATCGCCATCTACGGCGGCGCGAACAACGCGATCGAGGGCAACCTGATCTCCGATACGGCCAACTACCCGGGGATCATGCTGGCCACCGACCACAATCCGCTGCCGTTCGGCGGCACCACGCTGATCGCGAACAACGGCCTGCACCGTACGGGCGGCGCGTTCTGGAACGAGGACCAGGAGTTCGGCGCGATCACGCTCTTCCCGCAGGGGCGCGACATCACCGGCGTGGTCATCCGGGACACCGAGATCACCGACTCCACCTACGACGGCATCCAGTTCAAGACCGGCGGCGGGACCATGCCTAACGTGGCGATCACGAACGTCCGGATCGACCGTTCGAACAACGGCGCCGGCATCCTCGCGATGAGCGGCGCGCGCGGCAACGCGGTGCTGACGAACGTGACCATCACGAACTCGGCGGACGGCGACATCGTCATCCAGCCCGGCTCACAGTTCACCGTCACGCGCTGAGGCGGGACGCGGCCCCCGGCTCAGGCCGGGGGCCGCGTCGTCGCGTCAGTCGTCATCGCCGCCGTCGTCGTCACCGTCATCGTCGTCCTGCTCGCCGCCGGGACAGCCGGTCAGCCCGAGCAGCGCGACCGCGGCACCCGCGGCCAGCAGCGTGGTCCGGCCGAACAGCGCACGCCGGCCGATCTTCTCCTCGGAGTCGCCCATGCCCGCATTCTCGCAGAATCCGCCGCGATCGAGGGGGCATCAACCGCGATCAGGGCATGCCGCATGCGCCGGAACGCCCCGATCACGAGAATGCCGGTTACCTGTCCTCGGTCTTGGTGAGGACCTTGAACGACGCGTCCAGGGCGACGTCCCACTCGGCTCCGGCGCTGTCGCGCACGTCGGCCTCGTAGGCGACACCGGCGTCGTCACCGGTGCCGTCGCTCGCCTCGACGGAGAGGACCGTGCTGCCGGCGCCGACCGCGGCGATCGCGGCCTGCTCGGCCGAGGTGCGCTCGGCGCCGGTCAGCGCACGGTCGCCCGCGTCGGTGCCGTCCGCGCCGGTCCCGTCCGGGTCTTCGTCGGTGCCGGGCGTATCGGTCTCCTGGGTCAGGACCGCGAAGTTCTTGTCCAGTGCGACGTCCACCTCGGTGCCGTCGTCCTTGCGGACCTCGACCTCGAAGGCGGCGCCGTCCTCGTCGTCGCCCTCCACGTCGACCACGGTGCCGCCGCCGACGGCCTGGACGGCCGCGGTGCCCGCACGGTCCCGTTCGGCCTGGCCGACGTCGGCACCGGCCGCGGTGGCCCAGACGCCGCCACCGATGCCGAGGGCGGCGACCACCGCGACGGTGGAGACGATCACGCGCTTGCTGCGGAGCCTGGCGATGTTCATGTGATGTGCCCTTCCGGTGTGGTTACCGGACACATCGTGCGCCGGGCCGCCTGAATCCTGGCTGAAGAAGAATCAGGCGGGCAGGTGCACGACCAGGCGGGCGCCGCCCAGCGGCGAGTCCGTGGCGGTTACGCTCCCGCCGTACCCGTTGATGATCTCCTTGACGATCGCCAGGCCGAGGCCGCTGCCGCCGTCGTCGCGGGCCCGCGCCTCGTCCAGGCGGACGAATCGATCGAAGACGCGTTCCCGCTGGTCCGCGGGGATGCCGTGGCCGTCGTCGTCGACCGTCAGCGTGACGCCGCCGGGGGTCTCACGCAACGCGACCGCGACGCGCGAGGTGGCGTGCCGGGCCGCGTTGTCGGCCAGGTTCCGGACCACCTGGCCCATCGCCACCCGGTCCGCGCGCACCCGTCCGGCGGCCACGCCGGTGGTGTCGACGGTGAGCCCGGCGCGGCGCACGCGCGCGGCCTCGGCCAGGAGCAGATCATCAAGATCAACGTCCTCGCGGGTACGGGTGACCGCGCCCTCCCCGGCCCGGGTCAGCAGCAGCAGCTGGTCGACGAGCCGGGACATCCGGGCCGACTCCTCCAGCACGGTCTCCGCAAGGTAGCCGTCCGGCAGCGCGTCCGCCACCTCCGCGGCCTGCCGCATGCTGGTCAGCGGCGACCGCAGCTCGTGCGACGCGTCCGCGACGAACCGCTGCTGCCGTTCCCGCGAGGCCTGCAGCCGGGCCAGCATGCGGTTCATCGTGCGGGCCATCCGGTGCACCTCGTCGCGCGACGCAGGCTCCGGCACCCGGCGGTCCAGCCGGTCACCGGTGATCTCCTCGGCCTCGCGGCGGATCCGCTCGATCGGCGCCAGCGCCCGCGCGACCACGATCCAGGTGACGGCCGCGCAGACGATCAGCAGCAGCGGGATGCCGGTGACCAGCGGCGTGACCAGCGCCTCGGTGCCGTTGTCGACCTCCTCCAGCGAGACGGCGACCGCGATCGTGCGCCCGTCGTCCCGCTCGGTGCGCACCAGGTAGGCGTGGTCGGCGCCGGGCAGCGTGAACCGGGCGGTGTCCTCGGCCGGCAGCGCCCGCGCGAGCGGCTGGGACGCGCCGGCCACGGCGCCGCTCGCGTCGATCACCTGCCAGACGACGTCCTCGGGCTCGTCCTCGTCGTCGTCCTCGTCCGGCGCCCGCGCTGCCGTGGTGTCCGGGGCCCGCGCTGCTGTGGCGTCCGGCGATGCTGTGCCGTCGGGCGTCTGCGCTGCTGTGCCGTCCGGTGCCGGCGGCGCCGTCCGGCCGGGCGTCTGCGACGGGGCCGGGCCCGGCGTGCCGGGCGCGGCCGGGCCGAGCTGGGTGATCAGCGTGGCGATCTGCTGCTCCGCCCGGGTCTCCAGGCCGTCGCGCAGCGACTCCCGGACCATCAGGACCAGCGCGGCCGCGCCGGCGATCAGCGCGACCGCCACCACCAGCACCGCACCGGCGGTCGCCCGCACCTTCACGGAGGCGGCCGGCCTCCCAGCCGGACCCCGGGCCGGCCGCGACGCCGGATCCTGAGTCGGCCGCGACGTCGAGTCCCGCGCCGGCCGCGACGCCGGATCCCGGGCCGGCCGGTCGTCAGCCACCGTCGGTCCCGAGTCGGTAACCCGCACCGCGTACCGTCTGGATGGTGTCTCGGCCGATCTTGTTCCTGAGGTGGCGGACGTAGACCTCGACGATGTTCGGGTCGCCGTCGAAGTCGAAACCCCACACGGTGTCCAGGATGTCGCGTTTGGACAGCACGTCCCCCTTGTGTCGGGCCAGGTGGCTGAGCAGTGCGAACTCCCGCGCGGTCAGCTCCACCTCGGCGTCGCCACGCCACACCCGGTGCGCGGCCGGATCGAGCCGCACGTCGCCCGCCTCGATCAGCACCGGCCGCTCCCGGGGTCCGCGCCGGGTCACCGCGCGCAGCCGCGCGACCAGCACCGGGAACGAGAACGGCTTGGTCAGGTAGTCGTCCGCGCCGGTGTCCAGGCCCTCGACCTGGTCCCACTCGCCGTCCTTCGCGGTCAGCATCAGGATCGGCGTCCAGTTCCGCTCCTCGCGCAGCGTGGCGCACACCCGGTAGCCGTTCAGCTTCGGCAGCATCAGATCAAGAACGATCGCGTCGTACGTGTTCTCCCGCGCCAGCCACAGCGCGTCCACGCCGTCGTGGGCCACGTCGACCGCGAACCCCGCGGCCTCCAGCCCGGCCCGCAGCGTCCGGGTGAACCGCACCTCATCGTCGACGACCAGCACACGCACGCCCGCCATTGTCCCGCCTCGCCGCTGAAACGCAGCTGAACGGCCCGCCTACGTGGCCGGGATCGTGTTCGTCGCGACCAGCGTGAGCACGACCACGCCGAGGACGACGCGGTAGACGATGAACACCGTGTACGTGTGCCGGGCGACGAACCGCAACAGCCAGGTCACCGACGCGTACGCCACGGCGAAGCTGACCACGGTGGCGACCAGCGTCGGCACCCAGCCGATCCCGGCCGCGATCGTGTCGTACCGGGTGACGCCCTGCAGGATGCTGGCCGCGGTCAGCGCCGGGACGGACAGGAAGAACGACAGCCGGGTCACGGTCACCCGGTCCAGGTCACGCAGCAGACCGGCGGACATGGTGGCGCCGGACCGGGACACGCCCGGGATCAGCGCCAGGCACTGCGCCGTACCGATGATCAGGGTGTCCTTCCAGGTCACGTCGCCCTCGTGTCGGCGCTGGGTGGCCGCCCGGTCGGCGAACCACAGCACCCCGCTCCACACGATCAGGGCGCCCCCGACGAAC
Source organism: Catenuloplanes indicus (assembly GCF_030813715.1). Lineage (NCBI taxonomy): Bacteria > Bacillati > Actinomycetota > Actinomycetes > Micromonosporales > Micromonosporaceae > Catenuloplanes > Catenuloplanes indicus. Next base: position 1,518,868 of record NZ_JAUSUZ010000001.1, on the reverse strand, counting down.
CACAGGCTGCGCAGCGTCGTCTCGACCTGATCCTTGAACAGCGGCCCGACGATCGCGATCGGCACCGACCCGAGGATCACCGCCCACCCGAACCGGTAGTCGCCCCCGCGCCGCGCCGGATCGCTCAGCCCACGGCACCAGGCCGGCACGATCCGCGCGATGTCCGCCCGCAGATAGATGACCGTGGCCAGTACCGCACCGAACTGGATGATCGCCGTGAACGCGGTCACGTCCGGCGCGTCGATCCGGTAGCCGAGCAGCTTCTCCAGGATGGTCAGATGCCCGGTGCTGGAGACGGGCAGGAACTCGGTGAAGCCTTCGACGGCACCGAGCAGGATCGCTTCGAGGATGTTCACGGGCGATGACGCTATGGGGCGGCCCCGCCCCGGCGGATGCGACTTTGGTAAGGGAACGCCCCCGCCGTAGGACAGATCCGGCCCCCGGTGCGGAGGCCGGATCTGTCCCGGACGTCAGCTCTCCGCGTCGAAGAGCGTCCGCACCGCACTGTCCGTCGCCGCGCCCTGGAAGACGTGGACGTCGTCGATGGCGCCGCGCCACTGGTCGACCCACTGGCCGGTGGTGGCCCCGGCGGTGGCCGAGTACCGGCCGGCGCCGAGCGTGAACGGGCCGGCGGTGGGCCACGGGCCGGCCCACGTGCCGGTGCCGGCGAGGTCGCCGTTGAGGTACAGCCGGACCGTCTTCGTGGACGCGTCGAAGACCGCGGTGACGTGGGTCCAGACCGCGCCCAGGTCGTCCTCGTCGATCAGGTTGGTGGTCGCGGACACGCCGCCGCTCCGGCCGGTGACCGCGTCCGCGTCCTGGGTCGAGATCGCCCAGCGGCGCTGGGTGACGCCGTCGACGGTGTAGGTGCGGATACCGATGTATCCGGTCGCCTGGACGTTACCGGGGAGCGAGATGGCGGTGTGCGTGCCGTACGGCAGCTGGTCCGGCCGCAGCCACGCGGCGACCGTGAACGACTGGTCGGTGCGGGCGACCGGGCTGTGCACCCAGGTCTCCGGCTGCCCGGCGGCCGCGGTGTTCCACTGCGCGTGCGCCCGTTCCGCCGTGCCGGTGCCGTACCGCGGGTCGGACGGGTCGTCGACGAAGTGCACGTCGTTGAGCTGAAGCGCGTTGCTGCCGTCCCGGCCGGCGACCAGGCCCGCACCGGTGGTCATGGACAGCCGGCGGTTGAACGCGGTGGCGTCCGGAGCCTGGCAGGCTCGGTCGGCGGACTGGTAGGCCCCCTCCTCGTAGCACCAGCCGGCGCCCTCGAAGTCCCAGTTACCGACCTCGAGCGGGGTCAGCATGCCCGGCTCGGCGACGCCGCCGGACTCGGGGTCGTCCGGGAGCACGCCGGTGAAGTCGCCCTTGACCAGTACCCGGTCGAAGAACTGCACGTCGGCGACGCTGCCGCGCAGCTGGTCCGCGGCGGCACCGGCGTTCGTGGCCCGGCCGACCACCAGTGCGCCCGTGGTGCTGACCGGCGTCAGGAACGTGTCGTTCGTCTCGGAGCCGTCGACCCAGACGCGGATCTTGCCGTCGGTCGCGTCCCAGGCACCGGCGACGTGCATCCAGCGGGCCGCGACCGGCTTGACCGGTGAGCACACGCTCAGTGCGGAGCCGTGGTCGACGCGCGCGTTCAGCGTCATGCACCACGACGGCCCGCCGGTGTCGGTGCGCATCTGCAACCGGAACGGACTCCACTGACCGGCCGCGGCGTCCTTGGCCACGACGGTCTGGAAACCGTTGAGGTCGTTGAGCTTCACCCAGGCGGCGACGGAGAACGACTTGGTCATGTCCGGGACCAGCCCGGGCGCGGTCGCCTGCGCGGCCGTGTTGCCGAACGTCAGCGTACGGCCGTTGACCAGCCGGCCGTTGTCGGTCCACGTGGTGTTCACGGTGGTCAGCGGCGTGTCACCGGCGAGCGCGGCCTGCTGGTCGGCGAGCGCGGCCGACTCGTTGATGCCCGGGTACGTCTCGAGGCCGAACCGGGCGACCGCGGGCCGCTTCCGGTCGACGATGAAGTCCTCGCTCTTGCCGAGCACACCGTCGTTCAGCGTGGCGTCGACCGCGTACGCGTACAGGTTGATCAGCCCGTACTTCGGCGCGGTCAGCTTGACCGTGGCGGTCTTCAGCGCGCCCGACGTGGTCGCCGTGACCTCCGCGACCGCGGTCTGCGCCCAGCCGAACCGGAACTTCGTCACGTCGCTCTCGGTGCTGGTGATCGTGTAGACGACCGGTGTGCCCGGCCCGGTCGGCGGCGTGGTCATGGTGATCGTCGGCTGCGCCGGCCGGCTGATGTCCGCGACGAACTCGCACCATGCCGACCACGGTCCGGTGATGCTGTACGGCGCCGGGTCGGTCGACCGGGCCCGGAACGCGTACTTGCGGCCCTCGGTGAGCCGGACCGATGCGGCCTGGGCCAGGCCGCCGGCGGACGCGGTCGTCCGTCCCGGCGCGGGCTGCGTGGTGTACGCACCGGACGCGCTGACCTCCGCCCACTCCCACTCGACCGACTGCGCGTGCCCGTCCGCGTCCTGCGGGACGGCCTGGAACGTGGCGTTGAGCGTGCCGATCGTGCCGCAGCCGGAACCGTTGCCGGCCGGTCGCAGGCCGGTCGGCTCAGCCGGTGGCGTGTCGAAGTCGACGATCAGCTTCGCGTCGTTCATCGAGAAGCGCTTCCACCGCGCCTGCGCGTGCTCCAGCGTGCCGTTCTGTGCCTGGCCGGTGAACGCGATCGTGATGTCCGACGCGCCGCCGGACGCGATCGCCTGGATGCGGCTGGTGACCGCGCTGCCCTGGAAGTTGTTCCACGGGTCCGGCTGGATCGTGCCGCAGCCGCCCGCCTCGTTCGCATGCGAGGAGACCGTCGCCATCCAGCCCTTCAGGCCGGTCGCCCACGCGGTACGCGGCGCGCCGCTCAGCCCGCCGGCCCAGTACATGCTGGTCGGCTCGTCCGAGCAGGACCAGGAGTGCTCCAGCTTCATCTGCACGTACGCGGACTCGATGTGCTTGCCCTTGATCGCGCTCGTCGGGAAGACGAAGAACGACCTGTGGGTCACGCCGGTGGACGGGTTCAGCCCCACCCAGACGTTGTGCACGTTGTTGTTCGAGTTGTTGCTCGTCGCGTACGCCCACCGGGACTTGCCGGTGCTCCACGCCGGGTCGATGTAGAGCGGGAACCGCTCCTTCGGCGCGTCCAGCAGGCTCGCGTCCGGCACCAGCCGGAGGTCACCGCCGGCGGTGACCTCCGCCGCCATCTCCCGGACCGTCGCCGCCTCACCGGGCTGCGCGTGCGTCGACCCGGCCGGCGTGTTCGACCGGGCCGCGCGCGCGGTCGCGGCGGCGGCCGGTGCGGCCGAGTCCCACATGATCGGCTTGTCCGCGGACGCGATCTCCACGTCCCCCGCGATCGCCCGCAGGCCGCCGTCCGGGTCCTCGACCAGCCGTGCGTCACCGCCGACCGTGAAGCCCACCTGCCGCACCCGCGCGTCGTCCGCGGCCTCCGGCGTCCTGACCACCAGCACGTGCGTGAACCCGGTCGGCGTGGCGCGCAGCACCAGGTCCACACCGGACAGCACACCGGCGTAGACGGCCGAGTCGCCGGTGACGGCCGGCTTCGGCAGCGCGCCGGGCCAGGACAGCTCCAGGCGCTTGCCGTCCGCGACCGCGGTCACGGCCGGTCCCGTACCACCGGGGGAGAACCGCACATCGGCGACCGACGCGGCCGGCCGCAGCGTGCCGTCGGCCGCCGGTGCCAGCGCGAGATCCCGCGCGGACCAGCTGCCGTCGTCGTTGCGCACCCGCTGCGGCACCGCGGACGACTCCATCACCAGCTTCCCCGACGGGTCCGCGAACACCTGCGCGTACGCGGTCCGCTCCGACGCCACCTCGACCCGCTGCCCGGACTTCACGGCCGTGGCCAGCGCGGTCGCCTCCTCCGAGCGCGGATACGCCGCCGGCGCCGTCGGCGCGGCGGCGGCCGGTGGCGTCCACAGTGGCAGGACGCCGGCCGTGACCAGCAGAACTATGGATGATGCCGTGCCGCGGCGCGATCTGCGGTGCGCACGCGGCCAGGACGGTGATGTCACCAGGGGCTCCCGTGATTGACATGTGATGGCCGCGCCGCACTCTAGAGATCCGGCCCGCACACGTAAAGCGATTCGCTCACATCTCGTGTGCGTGCTTTACACGGTGGGTCGCCGGCCCATAGAGTTCCGCCGGCTCACCCTGATCATCGATGCCCTTCCGGCGCCGCCGGTGGCGGACGTCGATGCGTGAACGCGGAGGACTCAGTGGACCGGCGACGCGCGTCCGTCATTCCCGCCCGGCTCGCGAAACGGCAGGCCCGCGTCCTCGCGGTGGCGTTGGCCGCCGCGGTGTGCGGCCCGCTGCTCGCGGTCCCACCGGCCGCGGCCGTGCCCGCGTCCCCGCCGCACCTGACCGGCCAGCAGGTCGAGATCGGCCGGACCGGCGCGGAGGTCGCGCCCGGCACGGCTCCCACGGTCAGCGCGCCCGCGGTGGAGCTGCCCGATCCGGTGTGGCCGGGTGCCGGTGCGGTCACCGCGACGGTACCCGCGACCGGGGCCGGCACGGTCTCCGCGGCAGGTCTGTCGATGTCCGTGGCCCGCGCGGACGATGCGCTTCCGACGAAGGTCGGGGTCGAGGTTCTGGACCGGGCGGCGGTGCCGGAGGCGTTGCGTGACGGTGTGGTGCTGCGCGTCGGTGGTAAGCAGACCTCGGTCGCCGGTAGGGCGACGGTCACGGTGGACTACACCTCGTTCGAGTACGCCTACGGCGGTGACTGGGCCTCCCGGCTGCGGTTGTGGCGGCTGCCCGAGTGCGCGTTGACCACGCCGGAGCGTGCCGGTTGTTCCGCGGTGCCGCTGGAGTCGGTGAACGACGGGGTCGCCGGCACGGTGAGTGCGCTGGCCGAGGTGCAGCCGGTGGGTGTGGCGCAGGCGGCGAACAGCCGGGCAGAGCTGGCCGGTGACGTGCCGACCGCGAGGACGAGCGGGACGCTGCTGCTGCTGGCCGCGGACAACAAGGGTTCGTCGGGTGACTTCGGCGCGACGTCGCTGGCCGCGACGTCGACGTGGAGCGCGGGCGGGAATTCGGGTGGGTTTTCCTGGTCGTACGGGATGGGTACGCCGCCGGTGCACGCCGGTCCGGCGCCGAAGCTGGAGCTGGGTTACTCGTCGTCGAGTGTGGACGGCCGTACGTCGGCGTCGAACAATCAGCCGTCGTGGCTGGGTGAGGGTTTCGACCTGGAGACCGGCTATATCGAGCGGCAGTACATCGGCTGTAACGCGGATACCGAGAACGGGGCGAACAACCCGGAGTCGATGCGGACCGGGGATCTGTGCTGGCGGTCGGACAACGCGACGATCAGTTTCCAGGGTTCGTCGACGGAGCTGATCTACCAGGAGGGCAAGGGCTGGCACGGCCGGTCCGAGGCCGGCTGGACCATCAAGCGTCTCAACAACGGCACGAACGGCGACAACAACGGCGAATACTGGGAGCTGACCGGCACCGACGGCACCCGCTACTACTTCGGCCAGAACAATCTGCCGGGCCAGAGTGCGGCGACGAACTCGGTCTACACGGTGCCGGTGTACGGCAACCACTCCGGTGAGGAGTGCCACCAGGCCACGTTCGCGGCGTCGAGTTGTGACCAGGCGTGGCGGTGGAACCTCGACTACGTCGTCGACACCCGGGGCAACACGCTCTCCTACTGGTACGAGCAGGAGAAGAACCAGTACGCCACGCGGGCGACGAGCAGCGAGAACGTCGACTACGTGCGCGGCGGCACGCTGGCGCGCATCGACTACGGCACCTGGGACCGCGGCACGTCTGACCGGTCGGTCAAGCCGGTCGGGCAGGTGCTGTTCGCCACTGCGGACCGGTGCCTGGCCGACTGCGGCACCCACAACGCGGAGCGCTGGCCGGACGTGCCGTGGGACAGCGAGTGCAAGCTCGACGCGACCGACTGCGGCACGAACTACGCGCCGACGTTCTGGTCGACGAAGCGTTTGGCGTCGATCACGACGCAGGTGTGGGACACGACGGTGTCGCCGGCGAAGTACCAGCCGGTCACGTCGTGGACGTTCGCGCACTCGTTCCCGAGCCCGCACGACGGCACGAACGCGGGCCTGTGGCTGGACTCGATCGTGAAGACCGGCCTGGTCGGTGAGGCGATCGCGATGCCGCCGATCACGTTCACGCCGGCGCCGATGCCGAACCGGGTGCTGACCGACGTCAACCAGACCAACTCGTGGCAGCGGCTGACCCGGCTGACCACGGAGACCGGCGCGTCCACCGACATCGAGTACACGCTGCCGGAGTGCAAGGCCGGCAACCTGCCCGCGTCGCCGCAGTCGAACACGAAGCTGTGCTATCCGGTGATCGGCCCGAACCCGCTGGATCCGGACGGGGCGGACATCACCGAGTATTGGCACAAGTACCTGGTCACCAAGGTCGTCGAGAACGACACACCGCTCGCGGACCACCGGTCGCCGTCGATGGTGACCCGGTACGCGTACAAGGGCGATCCGTACTGGGCGTTCGCGGACGACAACGGCTTCACGAAGCCGAAGCGCCGGACTTGGAGCCAGTTCCGGGGGTACGAGACGGTCGAGACGCGCGTCGGCAGTGGCGCGGCGATGACGCTGTCCCGGACCACGTATCTGCGGGGTATCGAAGGCCGGGTCTCGAAGGCCAGCCTCGGTGAGGACGTCACCGATCAGAAGGCGTTCGCCGGGATGATCCGCGAGTCGGTCATGTACAACGGGACCGAGGACAAGCCGCTGGCCAAGACGGTCAACGTGCCGTGGCAGTCGGAGCCGACCGCGTCCCGGACCATCGGCACCGACACCGTCCACGCGCGGTTCACCGGCATCCGGGTCGTGCACAGTGGCGAGGCGGTCGGCACGGGCTGGCGGGTCGGGCGGGTCGAGTCGACGATCGAGGGCACCTACGGGTCGATCACCCAGGTGCAGGACGACGGCGACACCGCGGTGACCGGCGACGAGTCGTGCACGGTGAACACGTACAACCGGAACACGGTCAAGCACATCGTGGCGCTGCCGAAGCAGATCACGAAGACGGCTCTGGCGTGCGGCAAGAACCCGGCCTCCGCGGACGACATCGTGTCGGACACGCGTACCTACTATGACGGCGCAAGCAGTCCGGATACGGTTCCCACCTACGGTGCTATCACGAAGACCGAGGTGCTCGATGGCTGGACCGCCGCCGGTGGCACCCAGTGGCAGGTCAGTGGCACCATCGGCACGCTGGACGCGTTCGGCCGGGCGCTCAGCGTCACCGACTCGCGCGGTAACGCGATCACGACTGTGTACACCCCGGCCTCCGGTGGCCCGATCACCGCCGAGAAGACCACGAACGTGCTCGGCTGGTCGACGACCACGGAGAAGAGCCCGTACTGGGGTGTCACGACCAAGACCACGGACCCCAACGGACGCGTTGCGACGATCAGGTACGACGCGCTCGGCCGGGTGTCGAAGGTGTGGGAGGTCGGCTGGGCCGAGGCGGACGCGGACAAGAAGGACAAGCCGTCCGCCCGCTACACGTACGGCTTCGCGTCGGGCCGCAACGCGTACCCGTACACGAAGACGGAGACGCTGAACGCCCGCGGCAACTACCTGGCCTCGTACGAGATCCTTGACGGTTTTCTGCGCGCCCGGCAGATCCAGACGAGCACCGCGACCGGCGCCGATCGGGTGGTCGCGGACACGAACTACGACGAGTGGGGCCGGGTCTCCACCGTCTACGGCGCGCACGCGGAGCTCGGCGATCCGTCCGGTGTGCTGTGGGGTGAGCCGCAGTGGTCGGTGCCGGCGGTCACCCGTACCGTCTACGACCTGGCCGGCCGGGGCACGGACACGATTTTCCTGGCCGGTGAGGGGCAGACGAACCAGGTCGAGAAGTGGCGCAGCACCATCGTCTACGGCGGCGACCGCAAGATCGTGACGCCGCCGCGCGGTGACGTGCCGACCACCACGATCAACGACTTCCGCGGCCGCCCGGTCGAGTTGCGGCAGCACACCACGGACGCGGGCGTCGCCGGTGACTACCTGGCCACGAAGTACGCGTACGACCGCAAGGGCCACCTGGCGAAGGTCACCGACCCGGCCGGGAACGAGTGGACCTACGGCTACGACATCAAGGGCCGCCAGACCAGCGCCGACGACCCGGACCGCGGGCCGATGACCACGAAGTACAACGCATACGGCGACGTTGTCGAGACGACCGACGCGCGCGGTGAGGTGCTCGCGTACTCGTACGACGTACTCGGCCGGAAGACGGCCACGTACGACGATTCCACCAGCGGCAACAAGCGCGCGGAGTGGATCTACGACCGGCTGGCCGGCGGACCCACGCTGCGCGGCGTGCTGTCGCAAGCGATCCGGTACGACAACGGCAGCGAATACCGGGTGCAGATGCGCACCTACAACGTGCGCTACCAGCCGCTGTCGGTCAACTACGTCATCCCGGCCGCCGAGGGCGCGCTCGCCGGGTCGTACAACTTCGTCTACGGGTACGCGGGCGCGGACGGCTCGCCGACCACGGTGACGTACCCGGAGGCGGGCAGCCTCACCACGGAGCAGGTCACGACGGTGTACGACGCCGTGAACGGCCTGCCGTCCGGGCTGACGACGAACATCGAGCTGACCGCCAGCAGCTACGTCACGCTGCAGGAGTACACGGCACTGGGCGAGCCGACCCTGACCCGGCGCAAGACCGGATCCGGTGTCTACGTCGAGAGCACGAACTCGTACTATGAGGACGGCACCCGGCGTTTCCAGGGCTCGAAAATCCTCACGGAGACCGGCACCGGTACCGTCTCGGACAGCACCTACGTCTGGGACGCGGCCGGCAACGTCCAGTCCATATCGGACAAGGGTGACACCCAGTGCTTCGGGTACGACAAGCTGCGCCGGCTCACCTCCGCCTGGACCCCGAAGGCCGGCGTCGCGTGCGGCACCGCACCGAGCCTGGCGAACCTCGGCGGCCCGGCACCGTACTGGACCGACTGGACGTTCGACGCGATCGGCAACCGCAAGACCGAGACGAACCACTCCGCCGCGGGCGACGCCACCACCACGTACGCGATCCCGCCGTCCGGCCCGGAATCGGTCCGCCCGCACGCGGTGACCGGCAGCAGCACGGTCACCTCCGGAGTGGCGGCACCGGTCAACCGCGCCTACGGCTACGACCAGGCCGGTAACACCACCAGCCGGCCGGGCGTGGCCGGGACCCAGACCGTCACCTGGGACGCGGAGAACCGCGCGTACACCACGATCGAGGGCAACACCACCACGTCGTACGTCTACGACGCGGACGGCACCCGCCTGATCCGTCGCGACGGCACCGGCCGAACGCTTTACCTCCCGGGCATGGAGGTCCGCCTCAACCCGGACAACACCAAGGTCGCCACCCGGTACTACTCGTTCGGCGGCCAGACCGTCGCGTCCCGCACCACGAATGAAATCAGCGGCCTGACCTGGCTGTTCAGCGACCACCAAGGCACCCAGAGCATCGCGATCGCGGCCGGCAGCCAGGCCGTGACGGTCCGCCGCCAGAACCCCTACGGCGGCACCCGTGGCGCGGCGGTCACCTGGCCGAACGGCAAGGGCTTCGTCGGCGGCGACATCGACCCGACCGGCCTGACCCACATCGGCGCCCGCGAGTACGACCCGGCACTGGGCCGGTTTATCTCCGTCGACCCGATCATGGACCTGACCGACCCGCAGCAGTGGAACGCGTACGCCTACGCCCACAACAACCCGATCTCGTTCAGCGACCCCACCGGCCTGCGCGACTGCGACTACGCAGACTGCGGCAGCGGCGGCGAGAGCAAGGGCGACCGGGACGGCGACCAGCAGACCGACGGCGCCGCCCTCGGCTGGGGCCGCCCCGGCGGCGGCCGCGTCGTCAACAACGGCGCCCGCTACACCCCGATCGGCACCAACGCCAAGAACCGCGTCCCCACCGTCGTCGAGTACATCGAGTCCTACAACTGTGAGATGTGGAACCCCGGCATCTACAACCGGTGCCACATCTCCGTCCGCGAGCCCGAGGAGATCGTCGAGGCTGTCGCCTTCTGGCTCTGTCAGTACCACAACGAGTGCGAAGTCAGCGACCAGATCCTCCATGAGTCCTTCATCGAGGGCGCCGAACTCATGAGCTGGATCCCGGTCGTCGGCATCCCGTTCAGCGCCGCCCTCGCCAAGGACGCGGTAGAGAACGGCAACTACGTCGGCGCGGGCCTCGAGATCGCCGGCATGATTCCGGTCGGCAAGGCTGCCAAGGTCAGCAAAATCCTCGATCTGCTCCGTGGCGGGGAGAAGGCCTCGACCAAGGTCGCAGATGACGCTGCCGACGTAATCGGCGAGGCCTGCACGGTGCTGAGGAGCTTCTCTGCCGGGACGCCGGTCCTGATGGCGGACGGTTCCAGTAAGCCGATCTCCGAGATTCGCGTCGGAGACCTCGTCTACGCGGAGGATCCGGTAACCGGGGAGGCAGGGGCGTACACCGTCACCGGCGTCTGGGCTCACGAGGACGATCTCCTGGACCTCCGCCTCACCGACGGAACGGTCACGACGACAGCGGATCATCCCTTCTGGAGCGAGCGCGATCAGCAGTGGCGGCACGCCGGCGAACTCCCGCAGGGCGATCACCTACGAGTCGCTGACGGTGGCACATCAGAAGTCATCGGCACCGTTGCCAGGTCCAAGCGCACCGCCATGGCTTACAACCTGACCGTCGACCACCTTCACACGTACTATGTATTCGCCGGTAACGCTCCGGTGCTCGTACACAATACGGGTGGTTGTGGCATCACGGAGCTGTATCATGGTGCGGACATAGAGTCTCTAGTGAATGTTCTAAATAATGGTCTCGATGCCAGCGCTGCGGCTGCTAAGCATACCGACGGTCCAGGTGGTTTTTTCATGGCGACACACATTGACGATGCCGAGTTCTTCGCGGTTCGCAATGGTACTGGTGCGGTGATCAAGGTGAGGATATCGGATGCCGCGATGGCTCAACTGCGTGATGCCGGTGCGGTATCCGGCCCGATTCCGATCGGTCCGAAGTCGCCGGCTTTCGTAGGTCACGAGTTTCATGTCCCGACCGGGGCGTTTGACCTCTTCAACAGTTTGAGAGCGAGTGGGGAAATCAGTGTCTCGCCCTGAAAATATCAATCCCCTCAATCCTATCGATTCTCGCGAATTTATTTTGAGAGGGCAGGCCCGATTCTTTCGAGGGGGTCGATATGATCCTTCGGAGTTGGGTTCGATGGTCGCGCTTGAGGCGATGCTTTGCGGGGCGAATGATGTCCGAATTCGGCTCATGGAAGGCTGGATTTGCATCTCTGCAGAGATTGACTGGCTGGGCGACAATGAGGTAGAGGTGTTCGAACGGCTGATGCCATTTAGGCAAGGTGGTCCGAATGCTGTAACCTCCGAATTCCTGGCTGTAGTTTTTTCTCGGTCGGTCGTCACTGGCGTTAATGACTCCGTGCGCTGCGTCAAGGGTGATTCTCTGGGGCCGGCAGCCGTATTGGAAGGTGTTCGGGGCCGTGTGGTTGCGTTCGAGTTGTAGAGGCAGGAGTTGGCTGGCCCGCATGGGCGTGAGAAGCGCTCCGTGCATGACCGTCGGTGCTCCTCATCTTCCAACTACGTCATATGGGACGGTGCTGGTTCGCCGGACGTCGCAATGACTTCCGGGTCAATGGCTCGTAGGCGTGCGTGTGCTTTGTCGGCGGTTTTCTCTGCGGTGGAGAGTGCGCGCCAGCGGCTGCCGCGGTACGGGACGTGTGCGTTGTCGGGGGCGCCGAGGCAGGCCTTGTCGGCGAGAACGGTGATGTTGGCACTGGCCAGGGCGTCGATGGTGCCGTGGGTGCGCGCGGCGGCGAGGTCGTGGGTGCTGCCGGGCGGGGCGGGTGAGGCCCATAACGAGAGCGTGGCGGGGTAAGACAGCACGTGTGGGGCTTCCCTGGTCGGGCCGTCGGATCTTGGTCGGCTGCTGTCTTGCCCGGAGCCTCGCGCCTATCGATCTCCGGGGCCGTCATACCCGCCGCCACCTGCAAAGCCGGGATGAAAAGGCTCGATGAAGTTCGGAAGATTTCGCCGAACAGTCCGAGCGCCCAGCCGAGAGCCGAACTGATGAGTTTCCATCTCGAGAGCTGGGGAGGTTGAGCTGATTGAAGTTTATGAGATTGGCTAATAAAGATGCTTCCGTTTCTGTTGCCTTGAGCCGTCTGGTGCCGAATATGTGATCAACCCCGGTGATCACATGATCGTCGAATGGCCGGATGTCGATGGGTCGGTGTTAGGTGCGATTAGGCACTCGCCCACCGGGCTTGCGGTCAGCGAGCCGAGTGGGCGGATGTCGCGGATTTGGAACTCCAGTGGAGATGAGCTATCAATTCTGGGGTAGTCGGCGATTTAGGGAATATGCGGCCGCGATGCATTCGGCTCTGGCTTCGTAGTCGGCGTATTTGGCGTCGGTTTTTGGTTCGGTCGCGATCGTTATTCACAAGCTCGGCCGTTTGTAACGTGTGTCGGTGATTCACGTTTCGTAATGGTTGTACGCTGATGTGTCGTCCTGGACCCCGATGGAAGCAGGGTCGATTGCAACTCCGGCCATACGTTCGGGCTTGCGCGATTTGATATAAATTTCAATAGCTCGCATGAACCTTGAGACTAAAGTGAGCGGCCGACCGATTCGCTCTGGCCTGCTTGCCGATCCGCACACCTGCTGATTCGTCGACCATTGGGGGTGTCAACTGGAACGATCCAAGAAAAGGTGGTGATCGTTGTTGCCGGTGTGATTGCAATGCGGAATAGCAATTGTTTGCTCTGGTGTCGGCGTTATTGGGGTGTTGATGCGGGTTCGGGTGTCGGATTTGTTCGCCGAGATTGAACTGGGCGGTACCTCGGCCGAATTGCTCGGACTGGGTGAGGTGCTGCGAAGCGGCGAGGGGCGTATCGATCTTGAAATCGAGGGATCCGGCCCCGTATAGTAGATTTGCCTCCGTGCTCGAGATCGGCCGTACGTCCGGCCCTCGGTCACTTTTACCTGGCTGAGAACTCTGAACCGCTTGTGATTGCATTTTGCAATTGATGTAGCGGCAGTCCTCGGCCAGGCATCGATGGCTGTCGCCGGTTGTCCGTTACTGCGGGGTCTCGGGCCGTTTTTGTCGGATCGATACGATAGCGTTCATCCGCCCGTCCGAGTATTGGAAAGCAGGTTCTGTGGTGACCGACCGACCCCGGACGTTGCTTGCCGCTGTGCGGCCGGAGGTGCAGCGGGACATCTACGGGTTCTATGACCGGCTGCGTGAAGCAGACCCGTGCTACTGGGATCGTGCGCTCAGCGCCTGGGTCGTCACCAGCCACGAACTGGTCAGCGCCGGCGCCGGTGACCCCCGCCTCTCCTCCGTCCGCTTCCCGGACCCGGACGCGGTCACCGGCGACCTCCAGCGGTTCGCCACCGTGATCTCCCGGACCATGCTCTACCGGGACGCGCTGGAGCACACCCGCCTGCGCAAGGCGGCCAGCCGCACCTTCACGGCCCGGTCCGTCGAGGCGTTGCGGCCGATGATCACCCAGGCGGTCCACGACATCATCGACGACGTGCTGCCGCGTGGCCGGATGGACATGGTGGCCGACCTCGCGGTGCCGTTGCCGTTCAACGCGATCTGCGCGCTCGTCCACGTACCCGTGGAGGATCGTGAGCGGTTGCTCGCCTGGTCGAACGACGTGGCCGTGGCGTTCGGCAACGCGCGGCTGACCGCGGCGGAGAAGGCGGCCACGGACCGTGGGGTGACCGGCATGGTCACCTACTTCGACTCGCTGATCGACCGGCCGGAGGCGCTGCTGCGGCCCGGCGACCTGGATCGGGACGAGGCGATCGCGAACACGATCCTGCTGCTGCTGGCCGGGCACGAGACCACCACGCACTTCCTCGGCAACGCGCTGCTCGCGCTGCTGCGGCATCCCGGCGAGGTGCCGAAGCTGGAGAAGGACCCGGCGACCGCGATCGAGGAACTGCTGCGGTACGACAGCCCACTCCCGATGATCCTGCGCCGTGCCACCGAGGACCTGGAGTTCGGCGGCAAGACTATCGAGAAGGGGCAGCCGATCCTGCTGGTCTGCGGCGCGGCGAACCGCGACGCGGCCGCGTTCCCGGACCCGCACACGCTCGACCTCACGCGCACCGGCCAGGCCCGGCACCTCGCGTTCGGGCACGGGCGGCATTTCTGCATCGGCTCCGGGCTGGCCCGGCTGGAGGGCGACATCGTGCTCCGCGCGCTGTTCGACCGCCTGCCCGGCCTACGGCTGGCCGAATCCGGGGAAGAACCGGCCTGGCGGCCCAGCCTCAACTTCCGCGGGCTCGACCGGCTGATCGTGGAGTGGGACGTCCGGTAGTCTCGCGTTCCATGCCGGACCGCCTCGGACAGCTCCGTCCCGACGACCCGCGGGAGCTGGGCGGCTACCGGATCGAGGGGCGGCTCGGCGAGGGTGGCATGGGCACGGTCTTCCTCGCGCGGGACCCGGCGGGGGAGCCGGTCGCGGTGAAGGTGATCCGGCCGGAGCTGGCGGGGCAGGAGGAGTTCCGGGCGCGGTTCCGCGGTGAGGTGGCGCGGGCGCGGCAGGTGCCGTCGTTCTGCACCGCGGCGGTGCTGGACGCGGATCCGGAGCACACCACGCCGTACCTGGTGGTCGAGTTCGTGGACGGGCCGAGCCTGGCCGGCGTGGTGGCCGGGCGCGGGCCGCTGACCGGCGCGCAGCTGCACGGCGTCGCGGTCGGTGTGGCCACCGCGCTCGCGGCGATCCACGGCGCCGGGGTCGTGCACCGGGATCTGAAACCGTCCAATGTGCTCTTCGCGCGCGGTACGCCCAGGGTGATCGACTTCGGGGTCGCGCGGCCGCTCGGGGCGCCGGGTGACCAGACCGGCAGCGGGCAGGTCGCCGGGTCGGTTGCGTACCTGGCGCCGGAACGCTTCGACGGCACCGGGCGGGTGGCCGGGCCGGCCGCGGACGTGTTCTCCTGGGGCGCGGTGATCGCGTACGCGGCGACCGGCCGGGCGGTGTTCGGTGCCGGGCCCGCCGGTGTGGTCGCGGCGCGCGTCCTCACCGGCGAGCCGGACCTGCGCGCGCTGCCGGAGTCGCTGCGCCCGGTCGTCGCCCGCGCGCTGGCCAAGGACCCGGACGCCCGCCCGTCCGCGCCCGAACTGCTGGACCTGCTGGCTCAGCTTCCGCCGGACGCCGAGGACGGTGCCACTACCGTGCCGGCCGGGCCGGAGCCGCGCCGGGCCACGGCCGCGCTCGGGGCGCGTGCGCCGCGCCGCGATCGGGGCCGCATCCTGGAGTCGGTGCTGGCCGTGGTGCTGGTGGCCCTGATCGGCGGAGCGGCCGGCACGTTGCTGCTGTCCGGCCGGGGTTCCGGAACGGACGACACACCGCAGGCCGGGCCGCCACCGCCGTCGCGGACCGAGGCCGGCCCGGTGCGCCTGCCCGCGCCCATCGGGACGGCCGCGTCGCCCACGCCGTCCGCGACGCTGGCGGTGCGGCCGCTGGCGGTCGCGCCGCAGCCGGCCACGTCCGCGCCGCCCCGGCCGACGGAGGCGGCGGCCGATCAGCCGGTGATCACCGCGGCGGACGGGCCGGCCATGGTCTCCGGTCCGTACTTCATCGTCAACCTGCGCACCGGCGACTGCGTGGACATCCCGTTCGGCGGGCCCGGCGCGATGGACGGGCCGGTCGAACGCTATACCTGCCGGCCGGCCGAGGCCGACAACCAGGAGTGGCGGTTCGTCCCGCGCGGCGTCGACGGTGACGGCTACCACCGCTACTGGATCCAGAACGTGGCCGACGACCTGTGCGTCGACGTGCCCGGCGCCGGCGGGGTCGACCCGGGCGCCGAGGTCAGCGAGATGACCTGCTTCGAGCAGGACAACCAGCACTTCCGGTTGGAGCCGCGGCTGGACTCGGGCGGGCGCCGTCACTACTGGCTGCGCAACACCGCGACCGGCATGTGCCTCGACGTCTCCGGCGCCGGCCCGCGCCTCACGCTCTTCCCCTGCACGCCGGACGACGACCACGAGTGGGCGCTGGTGCGAAGAACCGCCTTCTGATTCATGGTCCCGCTTCCGGCGTGGCTGAGTTCCGGTGCTCCCGCGGGCACCGGCCGGTGGGTGGTCGCTTCCAGGACCGCGAAATCCCGTTGTGTACGCGGAACGGACGCGGCATCGTGGCGGGATGGCGGAACAGCATGTGGTGGGCTTCGGCGGGATGTGGGCCGAGCCGGCGGACGATCCGCGCACCCAGGGCAACCCGGTCGGTGAGCTGGCCACGATCCGGGAGTACCTGACGAACTACCGGCTCACGCTGGACCTCAAGTGCCGCGACCTGACGCCGGAGCAGCTGGCCACGCGTTCCGTGCCGCCGTCCACGATGAGCCTGCTCGGCCTGGTCCGGCACATGGCCCGGGTGGAGCACAACTGGTTCCACCGGGTGCTGCGCGGCCACCGCGACGTACCGCGGATCTACTGGAGCCCGGACGACGACGACCTCGACTTCAACGACGCGGCCGGCACGCCGGAGGCGGTCGCGGACGCGTTCGCGTCCTGGCGTGCGCAGGTCGCCGACGCGGACGCCTGGCTGGACGCGATCACCGAGGCCGACCTCGGCACCGAGAAGACCACCGCGCACGGCGACCCGGTCGCGGTCCGCGACGTCCTGATCCACATGATCGAGGAGTACGCCCGCCACTGCGGCCACGCGGACCTGCTCCGCGAGTGCGTCGACGGCCGTACCGGTCAGTGACTCACACCGGGATCGCGGGCGCTGCACCGGTCGGCGCGGCGAGCAGCGTGTCGAGCGTGTCCAGCAGGTCGCGCATCGCGATCGGCTTGGTGAGGTAGGCGGCGACGCCGCACGCGTGCAGCGCGTCGACGTGGTGCTGGGTGGCGTCCGCGCTGAGCACCACGACCGGGATGTCGCGGGTGGCCGGGTCGGCGCGCAGCAGCTCCAGCAGCGCCTCGCCGGGCATGTCCGGCAGATGCAGGTCCAGCAGGATCAGGTCCGGCCGGTGCGCGTGCGCCAGGTCGAGCCCGGTCTGCGCCAGCATCGCGCCGATCAGCGTCACCGACGGGCGGCGGGCGAGCATCTGCTCGACCAGGGTCAGGTTCTCCGCGACGTCCTCGACGTAGAGCACGGTGCACGGGCCGTCATACGACCGGGTCTCCAGGCTCGCCGCGCTCACCTGCTGGGCCTCGCGGCCGGTCGCGGTGGTGATCGGCAGGTCGATCCGGAACGTGCTGCCGCGCCCGGGGATGCTGGACACGTCCAGCGTGCCGCCCATGCCGAGGGCCAGGTGGCGGGAGAGCGCGAGGCCGAGCCCGGTGCCCTCGAAGCCGGCCCGGGCCGCGTCCAGGCGCTCGAACGGCGTGAACAGCTTGCCGACCGCGTCCGGCGGAATGCCGCGGCCGGTGTCCACCACCCGGATGCGCAGCGTGCCGCCGGGGCGCCGGCCGATGGAGATGCTGGCCGTACCCGTACGCAGCTCGTGGCTGACCCGGGACAGGAAGTCGTTCTTCGCGTCGTCGGCCGCGCGCAGCAGCCGGTTCGCCTCGTGCAGATCCTGCGAGCGGCGCAGGATCACCGCCTGCATCTGCCCGGCCCACTCCTCCAGCTCCACGGTCTGCCGCACGCCCTGCCGCTGGAGCTGGACGAACTCGGTTACGTCCTCGACCTGGTGGACGATGTACGCGAGCCTGCCGTGCGCGTCGGTGATCGGCACGTTGCGCGGGCTCCAGTAGCGTTCCACGAAGCCGTTCCCGTCCGGGTCGGCCACGTCGTACTTCTGCACGGCCATGCTGTCCGGCCGGAGCGTCCGCGCGGCGCGTTCCAGCGAGGCGCGGAGGTTCGCGACGCCGGTCGCCTCCGGATCGCCGGGGTTGTCCGGGAACGCGTCGAAGATGTAGCGGCCCAGGATCTTCGCCCGCTGGGTCAGTGTGGCCGCCAGGTAGGCGTCGTTGACCGCGATGATCCGGAACTGCGGATCGAGGACCAGGAACAGCGCGGGCAGCGCGCCGAAGAGCGACTCAAAGTCGATCTTCGGCGGCGTCTGTGCCGACAAATCCGACATGTGCGAAATTTTATCCGGACTAGCGACCCTTCCGATCAGATCGGGAAGGTGCCGCGGCGCCACTGCCAGTGCCGGCCGGACCTCAGGTGGTCGACGATCGCGCGTTGCAGGACGGTGTCGCGCGGCAGCCGGTCCAGCGGCGTGGTCAGCGTGCGGAACACGAAGCGGCGCACCTCGAGATCCGCGTCCACGCCCTCCGGCTCCTCGTACGCGTCGAGCGTGAACCGGTCCTGGAACCGGATGATGTTCGAGTCCGCCGGCAGGTACTCGCGCAGCTGCGGGTCGAGCAGCCAGGAGCCGCAGGAGAACGCGGTGTACGTCTCGTCCGGGAAGTGCCGTGGGAAGAACGCGCGGCCCTCGTCCAGCGACGCCGAGATCGCCTCCGGGGTGAGCGGTCCCGCGTCCGGGATGTGCAGGCCGATCGTGCCGTCGCCGCGGTGGTGCTGCAGCCGGCCCAGCTCGTAGAGGCCGCCGCGCACGTGCAGCGTCAGCCAGGCCTGCATCACCGGCCAGCCCTCCCGGTTCATCCGCCGGTCGACGGCGAGGTTGCGGCCCAGGTCGGCCAGCGTCGCCCAGGACACCGCCTCGGGTACGCCGTGCGCGCGGTGGTAGTCCAGGACGACGCCGGTCAGCGCCAGGTAGGCGTACACGTACAGGTGCCGCCAGGCCGGGCCCCGGTCGCGCGGCAGCTCCGGACCGGGGGTCAGCCACTCGTAGCCGCCGAGATCCGCGCGAACCAGCGCGATCGACCGGTCCAGCAGCCAGCGCAGCTCCGGCGTCCACAGCTCCGAGCCGGGATCCGGCCAGCCCGCCATGATCTCCTCGGCGTCGTCCGGCCGCACCGCGAGCCGGTCCAGCAGCGCGGGCGCGTCCGCTCGGTCCGGCAGCGGCGCGGACGGACGGCCGCCGGCGAGCCGGTCCACCCGTGCGATCTCCTCGGCCGGCACGCCCAGCCGGCCCGCGATGTCGTCCAGATCCATGCGCAGCACCGTATCGGCCGCCGACTACCGCCGGGTGCCGGCCAGCACGTAATCGAGGCCACGTGCGTAGTAGCCCTCCTCGTCGTCCAGGGCGAGGAAGTGGTCCGCGGTCTCGGTGAGATTCGGGAAGGCGGCCGGGTCCAGCGACTTGAGCCGGCCCCGTTTCGCGGTGATCAGTCGTTCCCGGATCACCGGGTCGGGCTCGGCCAGGTCGCCGGGGCGGTTCATGGCCAGCCCGACGATGCCGTTGAGCAGGAACGTGCTCAGCTGTGCCGCCGCGACCGGGGAGTGGCCCGCGGCGCGGAGCAGGCCGATGGTGCGCTCGGACAGCGCGATCCCGGAGTCCGTCCGCATGAACCGGATCGCGGTGATCGCGGCCAGTCCCGGGTGCGCGCGCAGCCCTCGCAGCAGCGCGGTCGCGGTCGCCCGCAGATCGCCGCCGGTCGGCGTGTCGACCTCGGCGAGCACCGCCTCGACCAGCGCGTCGAGCAGCGCGTCCTTGTCCTTGAAGTGCCAGTAGAGCGCCATCGGCGTGACCTTGAGGTCGGCGGCGAGCTTGCGCAGGGACAGCGCGTCGACGCCGTCCCGGTCGGCGATCGCCATCGCGCCGCTGAGGATCTGGCCGCGGTCGAGGCGTTCGGCGGCGGGCGGTCGTGGACTCACGGAATCACTTTACACCGTACAGGAATGTGCTCTACAGTCCTCTCCTGTACGCCGTACATTTACGGCGTACAGTTATCGACGGAGGTCAGCCATGTCCCAGACCGTGCTCATCACCGGCAGCTCGTCCGGCTTCGGCCGCGCCGCGGTCCGCCGGTTCCTCGCCGAGGGGTGGAACGTCGTCGCCACGCTGCGGGACCCGTCCCGGTGGGACGAGGCGCCGCACGAGCGGCTGCTCGTCACCGCGCTCGACGTCCGCGACGCCGCCTCGGCCGAGGCGGCCGTGACCGCGGCGGTCGACCGTTTCGACCGGCTGGACTGCGTGGTCAACAACGCCGGCGCGGGTCTGTTCGCGGTCTTCGAGGGCACGCCGGAGTCCGTCATCGAGGACGTCTTCGCGACGAACCTGTACGGGCCGATGCGTGTCATCCGCGCCGCGCTGCCGCATTTCCGCCGGCAGGGCGGCGGCCGGGTCGTCAACGTCACCTCCAGCGCCGCCACCGTCCCGACCCCGCTGATGGCCGCGTACGGCGCGTCCAAGAGCGCGCTGCAGGCGTTCTCCGAGGGCGTCAGCTACGAGCTGGCCACGCAGAACGTGGTGGTCACCGTGGTCGAGCCGGGCATGGTGACCACCACCGGCTTCATGGCACAGACCACCGCGCGGTTCGGCGCCGCCGAGGTCCCGCCGCCGTACGCCGGATACGTCGCGCAGCGGGTGGCGTCCTTCGAGGTCGCGCCGCCGCCCGGCTACCTCGCGACGGACGCCGAGGTGGCCGCCGCGGTGCACGAGGCGGCCGTGGACGACACCGGCCGGTTCCGCTGGCGGGTGGGCGGGGACGCGCACGACTTCGCCCGCGCACGCCAGGCCACCGACGCGGAGTACGACGAATGGCGCCGCGAGCTGTACCCGGTCCGCTGAGCCGGCATCCGGCCTGCCCGCGGTGGCGGGCAGGCCGCGACCCGTCCGTGCACGTCAGGCGTTGTCGAGGACCTCGCGCAGCCGGGCGGCGAACTCCGGTGGCTTGCCGGCGTAGCCGAACTCGCCGCCGAGGAAGCCGCCGTGGTGGCTCGGGAACACGGTCGCGCCCTGGCCGAGCAGCGCCGCGGTGGCCAGCGCGGTCCGGCCGGTGTACGTGTCACCGGTCTCCTCGCCGACCGCGATCACCACCCGGGCCGGCGCGGCGGTCAGCGCGGCCACGTCCGGCCGGTAGTCGGTGATCGCCCACGACGCCGCGGACAGCAGCGGGTCCTCCCGGGTGCCGTCGTCCTCGGCCGGCATGCCGAACGCGGCCGGGTCCGGCGCGGGCTGGGCGAAGTAGTCCTCGGTGAACTCGCCCTGCCAGGACGTCATCAGTATGAACGCGGCCATCCCGGCGCCCCAGCCGCTCTTCTGGTACGCGTCGTGGAACCCGTTCCGCGCCCGCTCGGCCGCGGCCGCGTCCGGCAGCACCGAGTTGATCGGTGGCTCGTGGGCGACCAGCGTGCGCACGTCGCCGGGGTACCGGGTGACCAGCTCCAGCCCGGTCACCGCGCCGCCGCTGCTGGCGAAGATCTCGACCGGCCCGGCGCCGAGCGCCTCGATCAGCAGGTGCAGGTCCGCCGCCTGCCGCTGCGGCGTGTGCGTCACCTCGCCGTCGGTGCGCACGCTGCGGCCGAGCCCGCGCGGGTCGTAGGTGACCACGGTCCGGTCCGGGAAGTGACCGGCAAGCGCCTCGAAGCCGTCGGCCGTCATCGGCTGGCCGATCATCAGCAGTACCGGCCGGCCGTCCGCGGTGGGCAGCGGCCCGCGCACGTCATAGGCCAGTTCGGCGCCCGGCACGGCGAGCGTCCGCGTCTGCGTCGTCATGCCGCCGAGCCTACGTCCGCCCGGGTGAGTGCGGGGGGCCGTACACGCGCAAAGGGGTTAGGCTCTTCGGGTGCCGAACCCGTCCCCGCTGCTGCTCGTGCTGGACGGGAACAGTCTGATCCACCGCACCTACCACGCGGGCTCGGGTGATCCCGGCGACCTCGAGGCGTGGGCGCTGCGCGGCTTCGCGCGGTACGCGGCACGCGCCGTCTCCCGGCTGCGGCCGGACGCGATCGTGGTCGGCTTCGACTGCCCGGTCTCCTCGGAACGCCGCGCGAACTATCCGGCCTACAAGGCGCAGCGGCCGGACAAGCCGGGTGACCTCGTCGCCCAGCTGGCGGCCGCGCCGGAGCTGCTCGCGGCGGCCGGGCTGTGCACCGTGATCCCGGCCGGGTTCGAGGCGGACGACGTGCTGGCCAGCGCCGCCGCACACGCGCGCCGGGCCGGGTGGCGCGCGATCCTGATGACCAGCGACCGGGACGCGTTCGCACTGATCGACGACACCACGTCGGTGCTGCGGTTGCGCAACGGCGGCTTCGACGAGGCCGTGCTGATCGACGCGGCCGCGCTGCACGAGCTGTGCGGCGTGCACCCGCACCAGTACCTCGACTACGCGGCGCTACGTGGCGACCCGTCCGACAACCTGCCCGGCGTGCGCGGGTTCGGTGCCGCGATCTCCGCCCGGCTGCTCGCGGCGCTCGGCACGGTCGACGCGGCCTGGGCCGACCTGGACGGCGACGGCGGTCAGGCGGTCCGCGCGGCCGTGGGCGACGTGGCGGCGGACCGGCTCGCGGCGCCGGAGTCCCGCGACGTGGTCGCCCGCAACCGCCGCCTGATGCGCATGCGCGCGGACCTGCCGATCCCGCACCTGGACGGCGCCCGGCTGCCGCTGGACACGGCGCGGGTGCGTACCGCGCTCGGCACCGGTGGCGGGCTCACGCTCGGCCCGGCGCTCTGGTCGCTGACCGCGCGCCGCACACCGGCGCCGCGCGCGGCTGAGCCGCACCCGCCGGTCTTCCGCCGCCCGGTGCGCCACCGCCGCGAGCCCACCCCGGGCCAGCTCTCCCTGTTCTGACCGGCACGCCACGCCGTCACCCGCACCGGGTCACGGCGTCTCCCGGTCGGTGAGCCAGGCGCCGGTGCGGTTCTCCAGCAGCGCGGACATCTGACCGGCCGGGGACGGGCGGCCGAAGTGCCAGCCCTGGCCCTTGTCACAGCCCAGCTCGACCAGCATGGCCGCCTGCGCCGCGGTCTCCACACCCTCGGTCACCGTCACCAGACCCAGGCCGTGCGCCAGATCGACCACCGAACGGACCATCGGCCGCGAGGCCGGGCCGGAGCGCAGGAACGAGCGGTCGATCTTCAGGATGTCGATCGGCAGGTCGCGCAGGTAGGCCAGCGACGAGTAGCCGGTGCCGAAGTCGTCGACCGCCACCCGGACCCCGTCCTGGCGCAACTCGTGCAGGTGCGCGATGGCGAGCGCGGAGCCGACCAGCACGCCCTCGGTGATCTCCAGGATCAGCGCGGTCGCGGGCAGCCCGGAGTCGAGCAGCGCGCGCCGGACCATGACCGCGAAGTCCGGCTCGCGCAGCTGGCGCGGCGACACGTTCACGGTGACGGACGTGCCGTGCCGGTCGTGCCAGGGCGCGGCCGCGCGGCAGGCGGCGCGCAGCACCCGGTCACCGAGCGGCACGATGAGGCCGCTGTCCTCGGCCGCCGGGATGAACGCGTCCGGCGGCGTCGACTGCCAGCGCACCAGCGCCTCCACCGCGTCCACGCAGCCGGTCCGCAGCGTCACGATCGGCTGGTAGTGCACCGTGATCTCGTCGGTGACCAGCGCGGTGCGCAGCCGCTCCACGACGGCCAGCCGCCGCAGCCGGGTCTCGCGCAGCGCGGCCTCGTACACCACCGCGCGGTCCTTGCCGGCCGCCTTCGCCGCGTAGAGCGCGAGATCGGCGTCGCCGAGCGCGCCCGCGGACCGGTCCAGCCGCCGCACGCCGACGCTGGCCGTGAGATGCAGCGGATGCCCGGCCACGTCGACCGGCTCACGCACCGCGTCCCGGACCCGGTCGGCGAGCCCGGTCCCGCCCGCCGCCGGGTCGCTCTCCGCCGCGTCGGCCAGGATCGCGAACTCGTCGCCGCCGAGGCGGGCCAGCTGGCCGCGGCCGTCCACCACCGCGCGCAGCCGGCCGGCCAGCGTGACCAGCAGCGCGTCACCGGCCGCGTGTCCGAGGCTGTCGTTGACGTGCTTGAAGTCGTCGAGGTCGAGCACCAGCAGGCTGCCGCGCCGGGTACGGGCCAGCCACAGCTCCAGCTGGACCCGGTTCGGCAGGCCGGTCAGCTGGTCGTGCAGCGCCAGCCGGGTCATCCGGTGCTGGGTGTGGTTGAGCCGCAGCACCAGCAGCGCGCCGACCACCGAGGTGATCGTCATCGGCAGCACCACGTCGATCGTGTCGAACTGCCGCTCGCTCATGTCGAGCAGGAACGCGACCGCGGTCACGGCCGGGCTGATCACCACGAGCGTGGCGTACAGCCCGCCGACGCCGCGCCCGGGCGCGATCCGGCCCTGCCCGGTGTCCGGCGGCGCCGGGTAGCCCGCGGCCGTGCCCAGCATCAGGTGGAACAGTGACCAGCCGGCCGCGCTGATGGCCGGGTCGTGCCACGCGCCGCCGTGGTAGACCGAGATGAAGTACGCGCTGTCCGCGACCGTCGCGGCCACGATCGCGACCAGCAGGAACACGTGTGTCGCGGTGATCCGGCCGACGACCGTGACCAGCCGCACGACCGAGAAGATCAGGACCAGGTCCAGCAGCGGGTACGCCACGACCGCGCGCATGCCGTCCCAATTGCCCGCCTCGTGGATCAGTGGGTCGTACAGCACGAACCAGCCGAGCAGCGCCGCGGTGCACACCACGACGCCCGCTTCGACCACCCCGGCCAGCCGCGGGCCGCGCCCGGCGGCGAGCGTCAGCAGCGCGGCGCCGACCAGCCCGTACATGCCGAAGTACGCGGCGTCGAGCACGGACTTCCCGGCCGGCTCCGCGCCGATCAGGAACGCGAACGCCCGGGCGGCACCGCACGCCGCGCCGATCGCCGTGCCCGCACCGAGCAGCCACCACGCGGCCGGGCGGGCTCGGTCGCGGCGTGCCCGGCGGAACGCGGTGCCGGACGCGACCGAGGCGAGCACGGCGTACGTCACCTCCTGGCCGGAGGCGGGCAGCCATGGCGCGACGGCGACCAGGAGCAGCCCCGCGAGCAGGGCCCACCGCGCGTTGCTCACCCGGACGATTCTCGGCCGTCCGGGTTGCGATCACCGGCGAATGCGACCTACAACCCGAATGCCAGCAATACGTGACCGTGCGGGCTGGCGTAGGCCGGGTAGTAGCCGACCTGCACGTACAGCATGCCGTTGGACACCACGGCACCGCCGTTGCCGGAGACGCCGCCGCCGAAGCCGGTCAGCCCGTTCACGCCGGCGAACTCGCGGACCGTGTCGAACTGCCACAGCACCGCGCCGGTCCGGGCCGAGTAGATCCGCATCTTGCCGTCCTGGCTGCCCTCGTACACCAGCCCCGGGCTGGTCGTCACGGCCGGTGTGTGGGCGAGCGCGCACACGTCCGGGAAGGCGGCCGAGCCGCCGGTGGTGCAGCCGTCCGCCGGGTTCGGCGTCTGCCACAGCAACGCGCCGTCCGCCGGGTTCAGCGCGAACAGCGTGCCCGGATCCGCGAACCAGGTGGCTACGTACAGCCGCTGGCCGTCGTGGCTGCTGCCCCACTGGATGCCGGAGATGCCGCCGCTCGGGAACGGCTCGGACAGCTGCCGTCGCCAGGACACCGCGCCGGTCGCCGCGTCGAACACGTGGTAGACGCCGCTCTTCTGGCCGACGCCGACCATGGTGCGCCCACCGGCCCGGAACAGGTTCGGCGTGGCACCGATGTCGTAGTCCAGCGCGGTGCCGTCGGCCAGTCCCGGGCAGTACCCGGCCGCGTCCGGCTCGTTGCACAGCGTCCGCCAGGTGTCCGCGTCCGTCACCTGCTGCTTCCACCGCACCGCGCCGGTCCGCGCGTTCAGCGCCAGCAGCGAGTCGAAGTCGCCCGCGCTGCCGGTGTAGTTCTGGCCCGTCCCGACGTACAGCGTGCCGGTTCTCGGATCGATGACCGCCGGGTCGCGCCGGTCCGCGCGTCCAGCGCGTAGAACATGCCGTCCGGCCCGCCGAAGTAGACGACGCCGTCTACGACCGCGGGCTGGCTCTTCGCCGGCATCTCGCTGTCCGGTTAGGCGAACGCCCACTTCAGCCTCAGTTTCCCGGCGGTGGCCGGGGTGATCCGCCGCTCGTCCGGATTGTGCCGGGAGCCGCGGAGGTCACCCTGCCAGGCCGGCCAGTCGCCGGAGTCCCGCGGCACCGCGGCGGCCGGATCCGCGGTGACCGCGGGAAGTGGTGCCAGCGCCGCTGTCGCGGCGAGACGGCGTAGGAATCGCACGTCCATCACCCCCGTACGGCGGTGTGGCGCGCGCCACAGAGGACCGCCTCGGACAGGCTAAATGACGATCATGTTCGATGTCTCTACCGTCAGAGTGCCACGTAGACCAGCTTCACCGTCTCCTTGTCGACACCGGGCACGGCGGACGTGCCGAAGACCTCCAGCCGTACCGTCCAGGTCGTCGACGTGATGTCGCCGTACAGCATGCCGAGCTCCGCGGTGAACGCCGCGCAGTCGCGATAGATGGCGATCTTGTCCTTGACCGGTCCCTTCTGTGGGACCGAACTGCCGGTGCACAGCACCTTCTTGACGCCGCCGGTGCCGTACGCGGTCCACCGGTACCGGGTGCCCGGCACCTTCTTCCCGGCCTGCGCACCCTTGCCCGCGAACTCGATCTCGACCGGCTTGCCGTGCAGCGACTGCCTGGTCAGCGGCCCGGCCGGCTCGGTGATCTTCGCGGTCGGCGGCCGCACCGGCACCGCCTGCGCCGCCGTAGCGCTCAATGATGCCGCCAGTACGCCCGCCGCGATTGCCGCGATGGCCCTCATCTCGTCCCCCTGTCGCAGATGACCGCCGGGCCCGCCGGCCCGGCTCTCACAGCTCAGCCCGGCCGCTCGCTGCGCCACCGGGAAACGCGCGGAAAATGTCCGTACGACGGATGGGCCGCGGGCCGGACGGCCCGTATGCGCGCTCGCGGTGCCGTGACCGGCTCGCGTTCACCGAACCGCGGGCTCACCGTCCGCGTACGGCTCCGGGCCTGCTTCGATCTCTCCGGCCGCGTGCGATCGTTCCGTAAGCCGCGCCGGATCGGCGGAGTGGCCGGCAGAACAGCGCGGCCGGTGCGCCGGACGAGCCGATGCGGCGGGTGAAGGCGACCCCGGCCGCGTACTCGTGATCGCCGCGCTGGCCCTTGTGACGCCGGGACGCGAACTCGCCGCCCGGGTCGCCGCCGCGCGGGCGAGAGCAACCGTCGCCGGATCAGGCCGAGCCGGCCGCGGCGGCGGACTGTTCCGCGTTCCACATCGAGATGACGACGCCGAGCACGAAGACCTGGACCGGGGGCGGCAGGCCGGGCAGGTCGGCGACGATGCCGGTGCGCCAGAAGCCGGTGCGGCGGATCGAGCCCCGATGACCCGCGTCGTCGTGCAGCTCCTGGTCACCGCTCCAGAACGAGGTGCGGCGGAAGCGGTAGGTGCGGCCGCCGGCCGTGACGGTCCAGCGTCTGCGGCCGACCCGGCTCGCCTCGGCGACCGTCGCGCCGCCACCGTCGGTCATCGTGAACGAGCGGCCCAGGACGGAACTGCGCACCCGGTACGACCGGCCGTCCAGCTCGAAGTCGCCGCCCTGCCGCCAGAACGCGCCGCTCCAGGTGGTCAGCACGCGGCCGTCCGCAGCGATCTCGTACCGGTCGCGCCAGAGGCTCGCCCTCGTGGCCGTCAGCATGCCCTGATGCTAACGGTCACGCACACGGCCCGGAGCGACTCAGAAGACCGCGATCGGGTTGACCGGCAGGCCGGTCGTGCCGGTGATCCGGGGGGCGGCGACGACCAGCATGAACGTGTAGCGGTCCAGCTCGGCGCAGACCTGGGCCAGCTCGGCGGCGGCGACGCCGTCGAGCAGCGGGATGGCCAGCCGGGTCAGCGCGAGGCGGTGCAGCGCGCCCGGGACGTCGCCGGGCAGCGGCGGGCGCGCGTCGCCGATGTCGCCGCCGTACAGCGAGATCTCGTGGTCGTGCATCCAGCGGACCGCGCCGGACGTCATGCCGGGCAGCGCGCGGTCGCCGGCGGTCACCCGGTCCCAGCCGCCGCGGACGATCAGCGCGTCGCCGGACCGCACCTCGACGCCGCCGCGCTTCGCGGCCGCGTCCAGGTCGTCCGCGGTCACCGCGTGGTGGTCCGGCAGCGCGCCGCCCGGCGCGAGGTCGAGCAGCACGCCGCGGGTGAGGATGCCGTCGCCGAACGCGTCCGCGGCGCCGTGCCGCACCCCGGCCGGGCCGGAGCTCTCCGCGCGTGGCATCCCCGGGTACACCTGGCCGTCGGCGACCATGTGCGACAGCCCGTCCAGGTGGGTGATCTCCGGGTGGTGCGTCGTCACGATCATGACCTCGGCCATCGCCATCGGCGCGTCCCCGGTGAACGTCATGATCGTCTGCACGCCGGTCGAGGCCGCGGTCATCGACGCCATCGGCCCGCCGTGCAGCGGCGCGATCGGCGACACCCGGGCCAGCGACACGGTCCGCCCGGTCCGGGCCTCCGCCGCGCCGCGCGCCCGCGCCTCGTCGGTGATCAGATTGACGGCGCCGAGCTGGTCGTGCTCGCCCCAGCGCCCCCAGTTGGTGGGAAACGTCTCCATGGCCGGTGACGCTATCCCGACCACCGGAAACGGCCGTTTCCCGGCAGATCATCTCAGAGCCAGTCGTGCTCCCGGGCGTACCGTGCGGCCTCGTGGCGGGTCTGCGTCTGCGTCTTCTGCATCGCGCTGGACAGGTAGTTGCGGACCGTGCCGGGCGCCAGGTGCAGCCGCGCCGCGATCTCCACCACCGACCAGCCGCCGCCGGTCTCGCGCAGCACGTCCAGCTCCCGGTCGGTGAGCGGGCAGTCGTCGATCACCGCGATCGCGGACACGTCCGGGTCGATCCAGCGCCGCCCGGCGTGCAGCGTGGCGATCACCGAGGTGATGTGCGCCGGCTCCGCGGACTTGCTGACGAACCCCTGCACGCCCAACCGCAGCGCCTTGCGCAGCACGCCCGGCCGGGCGTGCCGGGTCAGCATCAGGATCACCTGCTCCGGCCGGGCCCGGCGGATCTCCGCGACCGCGCCGAGCCCGTCCACGCCCGGCATCTCCAGGTCGATGACCAGTACGTCCGGCCGGTGCCGCAGCGTCTGTTCGATCGCGGACGCGCCGTCGGACGCCTCCGCGAGCACGGTGATGTCGCCCTCCATCGGCAGCAGCGCGGCCATCGCCTTGCGCAGCAACGCCTCGTCGTCGGCCAGCACCACGGTCGTCACCGCGTGTCCTCCCAGGTGGCGGCGGTGGTGAAGACACCGTCCCGCTGTTGCGCGCGCAGCACGCCGCCGTCGTCCGCCACCCGCTGCCGCAGTGCGGCCAGGCCACGCGGCTCGGCCGGCTCCCGCGGCGCACCGTCGTTCACGATCGCGATGCCGGACCCGGTGAGCGTGATCCGTACCGTGGTGGCCTGTGCGTGCCGCAGGATGTTCGTGGTCGTCTCGCGGAGCACCTGACCGAGCAGCGGTCGCGCGCCGGCCGAGACCGCGCCGTCCACCGAGACCGCGATACCGGCCGCCTCGAACAGGTTCTTCGCGTTCTGCAGCTCGACCGTCAGGTTCAGTCGGCGCTGCGCGTACACCAGCTCCCGGGTCTGCGTGATCGTGTCGCTGACCAGCGCGTGGATCTCGCGCAGTTCCTCCTCGGCCCGCGCCGGATCGGTCCGGACCAGCTTCCGCGCCAGCGCGGTCTTCAGCTTCACCACGTGCAGCGTGTGTCCCTGGATGTCGTGCAGGTCGCCGGCGAACCGCACCCGCTCCCGCGCCACGGCCAGTTCCGCGTCCCGCTCACGTGACTCCTCCAGTTCCTCGACCACGTCGTAGAACCGCTTGTTCGGGAACATGAAACCGGCCACCACCGCGGTCACCACGGTCGGCAGCAGCACGTACCGGATCAGCGTGCCGGGCATCTCCCCGCCGTACAGGATCGGGTACAGGGCGCCGACCACGCCGATGTAGAGCGGCAGCGCGACCGCGGCCGCGCGCCGGAACCGGGGCAGCCGCGGCACCAGGTGCGAACCCACGACGCACAGGCCGAAGTACGCGCTCGGGCTGTCCAGCCACAGCACGCCGAGCGGCCACAGCACCACGGTCACCACCAGGCACGGCACCGCCACCCGGAACAGGTCGTACGCGGCCCACCGCTCGAACGCCACCACGGCCGCGACCAGCCCGGTCGACAGGATCAGCACCTGCCACCAGGACGTGGCGTCCAGCGCCAGGGTCAGCGTCCCGGCGCCCACGATCGGCGGCAGCCCGGTGATCAGGTTGAGCGTGCGCAGCTGTCCCCGGGTCGCGGTGGCGCGATCGAACGTGATGCGCATGCGGCTTCCCTCGGTGTCGGAGTCATCGCTCAGTATCGGCGCTCCGCCGCGATGCCCGGCAGTGACACCACGTCATGTCCGGCCGGTGACGTGAGCACACTGCCCGCGACGCCGCTGGACCGGTGAAATCGACGGCATGGTCATCGACGTGCAGAACCTGAACCTCCGCTACGGCGACTTCCACGCCGTCAAGGACCTGTCCTTCCACGTGGATCACGGCGAGCTCTACGCGTTGCTCGGCACGAACGGCGCCGGCAAGACATCGACCCTGGAGATCATCGAAGGCCACCGCACGCCCACGTCCGGCACGGTCACGGTCTTCGGCCACAGCCCGCGCGACCGGGCCGCCGTCCGCCCCCGGATGGGCATCATGCTCCAGGAGAGCGGCTTCACCCCGGACCTGACCGTACGGGAGTCGGTCCGCCTGATCGGCGCGCTCACCCGGCGCGAGGACACCGTCGACCGGGTGCTCGCGATCGTCGACCTCACCGCCAAGGCCGGCACGCTGGTGTCCCAGCTGTCCGGCGGCGAGAAACGCCGGCTCGACTTCGCCACCGCGGTCTGGGGCGCACCCGAACTGATCTTTCTGGACGAGCCCACCACCGGCCTGGACATCCAGTCCCGCGATGCGCTCTGGGCCGCGGTCGACCGGCTCCGCGAGGACGGCTCCACCATCGTGCTCACCACCCACTACCTGGAGGAGGCGCAGCAGCGCGCGAACCGGATCGGCCTGATGCACGAGGGCACGTTCCACCGCGAGGGCACGGTCTCCGAACTGACCCGCACGCTGCCGTCCGTCATCCGGGTCACGGTGCCGGCCGGCACGGCCACGCTGCCGCTGCCCGCGACCGCGCTCGACGCGGACCGCTGGTCGATCGAGACCACGGACCTGCAGAAGGACCTCCACTACCTGCTCGGCTGGGCGCACGACAACGCGATCGCGCTGCGCGACATCGAGGCCGGCCAGACCCGCCTCGACGACGTCTTCCGCGCCATCGGCCACTGACGTTCCGCTTCTTCTCCGGAGGAGAACCCCATGCTCACCATCGCGTACGGCGAACTCGTCCAAATCTTCCGCAACCGCCTGGTCCTGGTGACCAGCCTGATCGTGCCGGCCGTGGTCAGCGGGTTCTTCATCTACCGGCACGAGGTCTTCGCGTCCCTGGGCAGCCTCGGCTACATCGCCGCGATCGTGATGTTCACGGTCGCCGCGTTCGGCCTCTACAGCACCGCGGTCACCACGCTCGCCGGCCGCCGCCAGAACCTCTTCCTCAAACGCCTCCGCTCCACCGCCATCGGCGACGCCGGCATCCTCACCGGCCTGCTGCTCCCGGTCACCGTCCTCGCCCTGCTCCAGATGACCGTGATCCTCACCGTCCTCGCGATCGTCGCCGGCCTCCCCGCCAACCCGCTGCTGCTGGTCATCGCGGTACTGGCCACGGTGGTCATGATGGTCGCGCTCAGCCTGGCCACCGCCGGCCTGACCAACTCACCGGAACACGCCCAGGTCACCACGCTGCCGGTCAGCCTGGGCGTGATCGCGGTCAGCAGCTGGGTGGGCATCACCGGCACCACGGACCTGACGCTGCTCAAGCGTCTCCTTCCCGGCGGCGCCGCGACCGAACTGGTGCTGGACGCGTGGAACGGCGGCGCTCCGGTCAGCGAGTCGCTGATCCTGCTGGCGCCGACGCTGAGCTGGGTGATCGTGTCGATCTCGCTGGCGTCGCGGATGTTCCGCTGGGAACCGCGCCGCTGACGGCGAAGCGGGGGAGCCGCTTCGGGTGGGGGCGTTTTCCGCATCCTTTCGATTCTGTTGCCCAATCCCGGCGAGGCGCCGGCCGCGTATGGCCGGCCGCGTGGCGCAAGGGTCCCGAGTGGCCCAACGGTCTGGGCGTCCCAGTCTCGGGCGGCCCTGGTCCTGCGCGGCCCTGGTCCTGCGCGGCCCTGGTCCTGCGCGGCCCTGATCCTGCGCGGCCCTGGTCCTGCGCGGCCCTGGTCCTGCGCGGCTCAGGGTCCCGGCGGCCCGGGCGTCCTGTGCGGCCGACGTGTCCGGCCTGGTCCAGGTGTCCCGTGCGGTCCGCGCCGTCCCTACGGCCCGCGCCGTCCCCGCGGTCCGCGCCGTCCCTGCGGTCCGCGCCGTCCCTGCGGTCCGCGCCGTCCCTGCGGTCCGCGCCGTCCCTGCGGTCCGCGCCGTCCCTGCGGTCCGCGCCGTCCCCGCGGTCCGCGCCGTCCCCGCGGTCCGTGCGGTCCGCCCCGTCCCCGCGGTCCGTGCCGCACAGGCGGCCGAGGCGGCTCGCAGGCCACCGGTGCCGCACCGTCCTACATCGCGGCCAGGTGCCCGGCCCGCCCGAAATTTCCGGATAAAGGCTGCTCCTGCCGCGCCCGGTGATCGCGTTCGCCGTGGGCTCGACGCCTGTGTGATCAATCAGTGGAGCGAAAAGGAGGTCATTTAGCGAAGTTGATATCCCTTTCGCTCCACTGATTGATCACACAGGGCTGGCGGCGTCGTTCGCTGCCAGACGGTGTCGCCCATGCGGGGTGGGATATCGTGATATTTCGGGCGCAGAGCGCCCGATTGTCGCAACGGAGCTGGGGTGCCGCAGCAGGGCCGTGTGCGGTTCACCCTGCCTGGTGTGCGTCGCCGCTTGCGGTGCGCGTTGCGTGCGGTCCGTCGCCGCTTGCGGTCCGCGTTGCTTGCGGTGCGCCTTGCTCGCGGTGCCCGCTATGTCCGCTGTAGGCGGTCCGGTGGGCGTCCCCCAAGCAATCGGGCGCTGCGCACCCGATATTTCGGCATATTGGTGGCGTCTGTGGGTGCGGTGGCGTGGTGGGTTGCGTTGTAGGGCGGTGCCTCCGGCGAGTCTCGGGACTCCGGTGCACGGCGAGGCTTCCGGCGGCTGCGGGGTCCGTGGGGCCGGCTGTTTTTTCGTGGGTGGGATGGGTTGCGTCTGTGGGCCGGGATGCTCCGTCTGCCGTCGCCCAGGCGAAGCCGAGCAGATCTTCGGCCGGGCCGCCAGCCTGCGTCGCGGTCGGCAGGGGCGTCGCTGCGCGCCGTCCATGCTGCGGCTGCGTCGCTCGTGGCGGCCCTGCCGAAGATCTGCACCCCAAGGGCGGTCGACGGCAGACGGTGCATCCCGGCGGTGCCGGTTTTGTGCTGGCGCACGAAAGCGAAAAACATCGGGCGATGGCTTGAGCGAGTGTCCCTGCTCGATCATCGGGCTCGATGTGCGGGAGAGGCTCGAAAAGGGCGCTGGTGTCGATTCGGCGGTTGCTCGATCGGTAGTGGGTGCCGCGTGTGGCTGAGCCGGGACGGACGTCCGTGACGCTCAAATCGATGGTGGGTTCCTTGGTCGCCTGGGCGGAGCCGGGGCTCCTGGCGGGAGATCAGGTCGAGGTGGGTGGTGGCCAGGTCGGCAGCGCCGAACAGGGGGTGGCGGATCTCGGTGATCAGAGCCCGAGGACTGCCCGGGCGGCGGGGATGCCGGTCCAGATGTGGGCCTGCCAGCCTCGGTTGCGGGCGGCGGCCACGTTCGGCGGGCGGTCGTCGAAGAAGATCAGGTCGTGGGTGCCGAATGTTTTCTCCACCTCGGCGTAGATCTCCGGCTCCGGCTTGATCGTGCCGAGGTCGCAGGAGAAGAACCGGTGCGTGAAGCCGGCCGACCAGCGGCTCTCCCGGGCGACCCGGGCCATCGAGGCGGGGGCGTTGGACAGCAGTGCGGTCGGCACCCCGGCCGACTGGACCGAGTGGATCAGTTCGAGGCGGCCGGGGGCCAGCTCGGACCAGCGGCGGGCGTCGAACTCGTCGATCCGGGTGATTTCCTCGTCCGGCCAGGTGACGCCGAGGTCGGCCGCCACCTTTCGCCAGTAGTCGACGGCGGGCCGGCCGCGGTCGTACTCCGCGCGATGCCGCCAGTACGGTTCCGCGAACCGCTCACGCGGGATGCCGAGCAGGCCGGAGAGCGGGGTGACGCCGCCCTCGGCCGCGGTGAGCACCCCGCCGATGTCGAAGATCACCGGTGGCAGATCGAGTTCCACACGGCGCACGATACCCGCCTGAAGGACATTAACCGCAGGTCATGGCCGGGTACGGTCGGAGAGCGCGTAGCGGAGCAGGACTACGTCGCCGAGCGGCGTGACGTCCGCCAGCCGGGCCCGGTGCGCCGCGTTCCACGGGAACGCGCCGTCGCCGGTGAACCGGGGTGCCCGCGCGTCGCCGACGAAGAACGGTGCGACGGCCAGCTGTAGCTCGTCCGCGAGGCCGGCGGTCAGGAACCAGGTGTGCATGGTCGAGCCGCCCTCGACCATGAGCGTCCGGATGCCGCGCCCGGCGAGGTCGGCCAACACGGTGGCGAGATCGTCCGCGGGGATCACGGCGGCATGCGCGCCCACGGCCCGCCGGGTCTTCGCCAGCACCGGCGTGGCCGCGTAGACCAGTTTCTCGCCGGTGGTGAAGAACCGGGCGGCCGGGTCGAGGTCGCCGCTGCGGGTGACGGTCACCTTCACCGGTGTCGGCGGCAGCCCGCGGGCCACCCGCGCGTCGCGGCGGGCGGGCGACCGTACCATCAGGCGGGGGTTGTCGTTCTTGATCGTTGCGGGCCCGACCAGGATCGCGTCGCAGCGGGACCGCTCGTCGTCGACCCGGTCGAAGTCGGCGTCGTTCGACAGCAGCAGCCGGTCCGGGCTCGCGTCGTCGATGTAGCCGTCGATCGACGCGGCGCAGCTCAGCAGGACGTACGGGCGCGAGGTCATCGGCTCATCCTGCCGGAGGCCGGGGTGGCCGTGCGGCCACCCCGGCGTGCCGGTCAGAGGTTGGACCCGCAGGTGAGCATGGCGCCGGCGGCCTGGTCGCCGGTGCGGTCCCGGCCGGCAACGGCCCCCGTCGCCGGGTATCGATACCGCGATCAGCGGTGCCACCCGGACGTGACGGGGGTCACCTCACCCAAGGTCACCGAATGTGCCGCTTGTTGCCGTCCGGTTACGTCCGCGCCGGTCGGTTAAAGGCCTGGTAATCGCGCCCGGTAGCGCTCCCATGCCGTTGCGTGGCCCCGTGACGTACGGTCCGGTAACCCCGGACATCCGCGATGAGCTGCGGCGATGAGGTCGTGCGCGGAATCAGCTTTTCCACAGGGGACCTTTACTTTTGTCGATCCGGTGCTTAGGTTTGTCGGCATCTGACAAAAGTCATGAGAGTCGATAGGCCGGGTGTGCGGTGACGCTCCGCGACCGGCTTCCGAGGTCTGCCGCCGTCCCGACACGAACGGAGACGCATGGACAACGCTGACAGGGATGCGGGGAAGGGCCGGAGGTGGGCCTTCTCGCGGCGGTCGATCTTCGGGATCGGGGCGCTCGGGCTGGCCGTGCCCACGCTCACCGCCGCGGTCACGTCGAACGGGACGCCCGCGCGGGCCGCCGGTGCGACCCGGAAGATCACGATCTACGCCGAGTCGCTGGGCAACAACCAGTACGGCTACGGGCTCGAACGCGGGAAGGCCACCATCCCCGGGCCGATCCTGGAGATGTACGAAGGGGACACGCTGGAGATCACGCTGGTCAACACGACCGACCAGCGGCTGTCGATCCACCCGCACGGCGTCGACTACGACACGACCTCGGACGGCTCACCGTTCAACGGCTCGTTCAACGCGCCGGGGGAGACCCGGACGTACACCTGGCGTTCGCACGAGATGACGGCCGCGGCCGGGCGGCGGTTCCTGCCGGGCAGCGCGGGCTACTGGCACTACCACGACCACGCGATGGGTACCGACCACGGCACCGCCGGTGTGCTGCGCGGGCTCTACGGCGCGCTGATCGTGCGGCGGCGCGGGGACATCCTGCCGGACAAGCAGTTCGTGGCCGTGCTGCACGACACCACGATCAACAACCGGATCGCGCCGGACACGCCGATCTTCGAGGCGAACCTCGGCCAGCGCGTCGAGTGGGTCGCGATCGGGCACGGCAACCTCTACCACACGTTCCACCTGCACTCGCACCGCTGGGCGGACAACCGGACCGGCTACCTCGAGGGCCCGTCCGACCCGTCCGCGTCGATCGACAACAAGGATCTCGGGCCGGGCAGCTCGTTCGGCTTCCAGGTGCTGGCCGGGGACGGTGGCGGGCCGGGGGCCTGGATGTACCACTGCCACGTGCAGAGCCACTCCGACACCGGCATGTCCGGTGTCTTTCTGGTGCGCAACGCGGACGGCAGCATGCCGGCCGGCGCGCAGGAGGCGATCGACCGCTTCAAGGGACACAGGCACATCCAGTCCGACCACGGAGGTCACACCGGATGAAACGGAAGCTGAGAGCCGCCCTGGCCCTGGCCCTGGTCCTCGGACCAGTCCCACTCGCGGCGCAGCCGGCTCAGGCGGCGGAACCCCAGCAGGACCGGGTCCTGGTCTTCCACGGGCCCGCGGCCCAGCAGGAGGACCCGGTCGTCAGGGCCACCCAGACGATCAAGGAGATCGCCGGGGTGGACGTCACGGAGAGCACGGACCCGGCCGTGTTCAGCACGGCGGAGCTGGCCCGGTACCGCGCGGTCGTGTTCCTGTCCTCGGCCGGCGCCGCGCTGAACGGCGACCAGGAAGCCGCGCTGCGCACGTACGTCAAGGCCGGCAACGGCTTCGTCGGCATCGGTGACGCCGCCAAGGCGCAGGTGGACTCGACCTGGTTCACCGGCCTGATCGGCACCCGCCCGGCCGGCGCCGGCTCCGAGGCGGTCGCGAAGGTCACCGCGAGCGGGGAGAACCCGCCGAGCGAGACCGCCATCAAGCTCACCGACGGCGACCCGGCCACCAAGTGGCTGGTCCGCACGCCGGCCGGCACGGTCACCTACGAGCTGGCCGCGGCGAGGACCATCAAGTCGTACGCGCTGACCTCGGCCAACGACTTCGAGGGCCGCGACCCGCGGGACTGGACGCTGCAGGGTTCCGCGGACGGCCAGGCCTGGACCGACGTGGACCGCCGCACCGACGAGGACTTCGCCGGCCGGTTCCTGCCGAAGCGGTACGAGCTGGCCACCGCGGCCACGTACCGGTTCTGGCGGTTGAACATCACGGCGAACAGCGGTGAGCCGCTCACCCAGCTCGCCGACTGGAAGTTGTTCTCCAGTGCGTCCGCGTTCCCGCCCGCACCGGCCGTGGCCGAATCCGTGATCAACATTCTGGACCGGGACCACCCGTCGACCGAGGGCCTGCCACTGACCGTGAAGCGTTCGGACCGCTGGTACAACTGGGAGCCGAACCCGGTCGGCACCGTGCACACGGTCGCGCAGGTCGAGGAGCGGCACTACAACCCGGGCGCGAATCCGAACGGGCCGTTCCACCCGATCTCCTGGTGCCGCGACTACGACGGCGGCCGGTCCTTCTACACCGGCATGGGGCACACCGAGGCCAGCTACGGCGAGGACGTGTTCCGCAAGCACCTCGCGGGCGCGCTGAACTGGGCGTCCGGCCGGGTGCGCGGCGACTGCCAGGCGACGATCGCGTCGAATTACAAGATCGAGCGGATCACCGCACCGAACCAGCCCGGCCAGCTCGACCAGATCGGCGAGCCGCACGGCATGACGGTGGCGCCGGACGGGACGATCTTCTACGTCGGCAAGGCGGCCTGCCCGAGCGGGCCGGTCGTCGAGTGGTCGAACCCGAACGTGGGCCTGGGCTGCGGCACGATCCACACGTACACGCCGTCGACCGAGGCGGTGAAGCTGGTGACCACGCTGCCGGTGATGGGCAACCGGGGCAGCGGCGACGAGCTGGTCAAGAACGAGGAGGGCCTGCTCGGCATCGTCACCGACCCGAAGTACACCGAGAACGGCTGGGTCTACGTGTACTGGATGCCGCACGCGTCGATCGACCGGGAGAAGCGGACCGGCGAGCGCACGATCAGCCGGTTCACCTTCAAGAACGGCACGTGGGACATGGCCTCCCGCAAGGACCTGCTGAAATTCACCGTGCAGATCCACAGCTGCTGCCACGCGGGCGGCGGCATGGCGTTCGACGCGCAGGGCAACCTGTACGTCGGCTCCGGCGACAGCAACTCCTCCGGCGGCTCCGGCGGCTACTCCGGCAACAACTGGACGCAGGAGTACGCGGGCATCTCGTTCCAGGACGCGCGGCGCACCTCGGGCAACACCAACGACCTGGCCGGGAAGATCATCCGCATCCACCCGGAGGCGGACGGGACGTACACGATCCCGCCGGGCAACCTGTTCCCGCCCGGCACCGCGCAGACCCGCCCGGAGATCTACGTGATGGGCGTGCGGAACATCGCGCGGCTGCAGATCGACGAGGAACGGCAGTGGCTGACCGCGGGCTGGGTCGGGCCGGACGCGTCCGCGCCGAGCCCGGAGCTGGGCCCGGCCAAGTACGAGACGGCCACCATCCTCACCTCCGCGGGCAACCAGGGCTGGCCGTACTGCATGGGCAACCGGCAGCCGTACCGGGACCGCAGCAACACCGACGCCACCCAGCTGACCGGCTGGTACGACTGCGACAACCTGAAGAACACGTCGCCGCGCAACACCGGCCTGGTGGACATCCCGCCGGCCCGGGACAACATGATCTGGTACTCGCCGGACGGCGGCGGCCCGGTCTTCCCGCTGCGCGACAACGGCGTGCCGTCCTATGTGGCCGGTCAGGCCACGTACACCCAGCCGTACCTGAAGGGCGGCGGCCAGGCGGTCATGTCCGGGCCGACCTACCACTACGACCGGGTGAACACGAACAGCGGCGTGGCCTGGCCGAAGTATTGGGACGACAAGTGGTTCATCGGTGACCAGTCCAACGGCGCCAACCGGATCGCGGTGACCGTGGACCCGGCCGGGGTGCCGGCGCAGTCGCCGCCGCCGTTCGCGGAGACGCTGCGCGCGATCCTGCCGACCGGCGCCGGTGACAACCAGCTGTACTCCTGGATGGACGCGAAGTTCGGCCAGGACGGCGCGCTCTACCTGCTCGACTACGGCACCGGCTTCTTCAGCCTCAGCCCGGTGCAGAAGCTGATCAAGGTGTCGTACACCGGTGGGCCGGCCACCCCGGTGCCGGCGGCGTCGTCCGTCGCGATCCAGAACAAGGCGCTGGCGTACGCGTTCGACGGCACCCGGTCCGGCGGCGTCGGCCACCGCTGGGACTTCGGCGACGGGACCAGCTCCACCGAGACGAACCCGCGGCACACGTACGCGAAGGCCGGCACCTACCCGGTCACGCACACGGTCACGTACGCCGACGGTGAGGTGGTCACCGCGCAGTCGGCCGTGACCGTGGACTGCGCCGCACCGGACACCCGCGCGAACGTGGTCATCGGCGACACGGACACCGGCGTGCCGAACAGGACGGCCACCGGCGCCTGCACGATCAACGACCTGATCGACGACGAGGGCGTCTGGCCGGACCACGACACGTTCGTCCGGGACGTCACCGCGATCACGAACCGGCTGGTCAAGGACGGCACGATCACCAGCCGGCAGGCGGGCGCGCTGACCCGCGCGGCCGCGTCGTCGACGATCGGGCGCCCCGGGCAGACCGGGTACGAGCCGCTGTTCGACGGCACGCCGGAGTCGCTGGCCGGCTGGGAGATGGCGCCGTCGGGCGAGTTCACCATCCAGCCGGACGGCAACCTGCGCTCCGCCGGCGGCCTGGGCATGCTGTGGCACACCAAGGAACTGGGCGACTTCTCGCTCCGGTTGCAGTTCCGGGATCTCGGCACCGGCGACACCCGCGCGAACAGCGGCGTGTTCGCCCGGTTCCCGGACCCGCGCACGCCGGTCGCGCAACGGCCGGAGTGCGGCCGGACCGGCTCGGCGGCGACGTCACCGGCCTGGGTGGCGATCTACTGCGGGCACGAGATCCAGATCTACGACGGTACGGCCGGCGAGCCGCAGAAGACCGGGTCGATCTACAACTTCGACCCGCGGCCGCTGGCGGACGCCGGGGTCACGCCGAAGAACGTCTGGAACGACTACGAGGTCAGGGTGGTCGGCCAGCACTACACCATCATCCGCAACGGCGTCGTGATCAACGAGTTCGAGAACGCGCCGGGCATCCAGTCGTCGCGGGCCGGTGACCCACCGACCGACCTGCGGCAGTTCCTCACCGGACACATCGGCCTGCAGAACCACGGCAACGCCGACGTGATCGAGTTCCGCAACATCCGGGTGCGGTCGCTCTGACCGGACGCGGGGCCGGCCCGGGTGGCCGGCCCCGCACCGCTCATCCAGGAAGGTGCCATGTCCGTACGGAAGATGCTCCGGCGTGCCGGGGTGGGGCTGGCGGCGCTGCTGCTGGTGCTCGCCCCGATGCCCGCGTCCGCTTTTCAGGCAGCACAGACGCTCACCTGGACCGCGGACGGTGACGTCACGCGGTACAAGACCGCACCGGCGACCGCGGCCGCCGGTGAGACCACCATCGTGTTCGAGAACAGCACCGCGACCGGCAACAACGTCGGGATGCCGCACACGCTGACGTTCGACACCAGCACGCCCGGCTACAACCACGACGTCAACCTCAACATCCTGGCCAACCCGTTCGACGCGACCGGCGGCCGGCACACCGCGACCGTGACGCTGACCCCCGGCACGTACCGCTACTTCTGCACGATCCCGGGGCACGGCACGATGACCGGCGAGCTCACCGTCACGGACGGGCCGGGCGACCCGGACACCACGCCGCCCACGGTCACCGGCACGCTCTCCGGCACGCAGGACCCGGCCGGTGACTACGTCGGCAGCGCCACCGTCACCGTCACCGCGGCCGACAACCAGGGCGTGGCCGGTATCGAGTACCAGGTCGACGACACCAGCTGGACGCCGTACTCGGCCCCGGTCACGGTGACCGCGCCCGGCGACCACTCGGTGCAGTTCCGCGCCACCGACACGTCCGGCAACGTCTCTGCCACCGGCTCGGTGCAGTTCACCGTCGTGGCCCCGGAGCCGGACGAGGACGTCACCCCGCCGGTCGCCGGCATCGCGCTGGCCGGGGACCGGGACGGTGCCGGCAACTACATCGGCCCGGTCACCGCCACGCTCAGCGCGACCGACGACGACTCCGGCGTGGCGACGATCGAGTACCAGCTCGACGGCGGCACCTGGACGATCTACACCACGCCGGTCGTGGTCTCCGGCGTCGGCACGCACATGCTGCACCACCGGGCCAGCGACAACGCCGGGAACGTCTCGGCGGAGCAGATGTCGCACTTCACCATCGTCGATCCACCGGTGGAGGACACCACGCCACCGGTGGTGACCGCGGCCGTCACCGGCACCCGGAACCCGGAGGGCGCCTACGTCGGCACCGCCACGGTCACGGTCACCGCGACCGACGACGGCGGCGTGGCCACGATCGAGACGCAGCTCGACGGTGGCGGGTGGACCCCGTACACCGCGCCGCTGCGGATCACCGCGCCCGGCGTGCACGCGGTCGGCTTCCGGGCCACGGACACGTCCGGGAACACCGCGGCCGCGCAGAGCACCAGCTTCACCGTGGTCGCGGACGGCACCGACGACTGCGCCGACTCCGACCTGCGGGACACCGTGATCATCGACGGTGACGACACCAAGGTCCCGAACTCCGACACCGGCAACGGCTGCACGATCAACGACCGGATCGCCGAGCGCGCCGGATATCCCACCCACGCCGCGTTCGTCCGCCACGTCGAGAACGTGACCAGCGGGCTCGTCGCGGCCGGCACCCTGACCACCCGACAGGCCGGGACGATCGTGCGCGCCGCCGCGCGGTCCGCCATCGGCGCATAGACAGGAGACCGAGGATGAGACGAACCGTCACCCTGGCCGCCGCCACCGCCGCGGCCGTCACCGCCGCCGTGCTCGGCGCCGCCCCGAGCGCCAGCGCCGGACTGACCACCTACTGCGTCGGCACCGGCGGCGCGGTCACCGTCCCGAACGACCTCTACGTACCGCCGGGTGAGTCCTGCGCGCTCACCGGCACGATCATCACCGGCAACGTGGCCGTCGCGGCCGGAGCGAACCTGGTCGTCGACGGCGGCCGGGTCGACGGCCTGGTCGAGATCGCGTCCGACGGCTACCTGGACGCGCGGAACAGCACGGTCCGCGGCGACGTGGTGGTCGCGTCCGGCGGCTACGGCGTCTACCTGCAGGACACGGACAGCGGCTCGGTCACCGTGCGGGCCAAGGGCTCCTCGACGATCAACACGTTCCTGTTCGCGGACGCCTCGACCATCACCGGCTCGGTCAACGCCAGCGCCGGCGACGTGCGCCTGGACCGGGGCACCACGGTCACCGGCTCGCTCAGCACGAACGGCAGCTACTACACCGACCTGCACGACTCGTTCGTCGACGGCGCGCTCTCCGTGCTGAACAGCGGCTCCGGCAGCGTGATCTGCGGCAGCGCGGTCGCCGGCCGCAGCACGTTCGCCGGCAACGTCGGCGGCGTCCAGGTCGGCCCGAACGGCACGCTGGACAGCTGCGC
Organism: Catenuloplanes indicus; assembly: GCF_030813715.1. Classification (NCBI taxonomy): domain Bacteria; kingdom Bacillati; phylum Actinomycetota; class Actinomycetes; order Micromonosporales; family Micromonosporaceae; genus Catenuloplanes; species Catenuloplanes indicus. The sequence goes on along the minus strand of NZ_JAUSUZ010000001.1, from coordinate 1,476,179 downwards.
GTCCGGCGGCTATTTCGGCGCGGACGTCAGCATCACCAACACCACCGGCGGCGTCACGGTCGACGACACCATCATCAACGGCGCGCTGACCGTGCAGCGCAACACGCCCGCGGCCCGGGTCGCGGCGAACAACCGGATCCGTGGCGGCGTGGCCGGCGACCCGGCGGCACCGTCCGCGCAGCGTCAGGCGGCCCGCGCGGCCGCGGCCGACCGGGACGCCACGGCCCAGGACCGGACGGACGCGCGCCACGACGCCGCGGTCGACGAGGCCGCGGCCGCCGGTGCCGCCCGCCTGTAACACCCGCTCACCGGGCTGGCGCGGCCGTGCCGGGCCAGCCCGTGGCGACCTCCAGGTCGTCGTAGAAGATCTCGCTGTCGGTGCGGGGCGCGAACGAGGCGTCCCCACCACCGGCGAACGACGAGAAGTACGCAGTGTCCACCCGGTCGCCGTTGCTGACGAACCGCAGCCCGGTCACGTGCGCGGCCCGCACGCCGTCGACCCAGACCTCGATCTCGCCGTCCGGGTTCGCCCGCCCGCCGGTGACCGTGTTGACCCGCAGCCGCTGCACCACGTTGACCCACCGGTCGGCCGGCCAGAACACCTGCTCGCCGTCCGTGACCAGGTCCGCCGCGTCGCCGTACGCACCGGCGTGGCCCATCGAGTAGTAGTAGACCGCGGCCTTGCCGTCCCGCCCCCAGATCAGCCGCGAGCTGAACCCGTTGGTCCCGTCGCAGACCTGCCCGCCGGAGCACGAGTCGCCACCGGCCAGCCCGAGCCCGACCTTCCCGGCGAAGCTCGTGGTCCCGAAGCTGAACCCCTCGCCGAACCGGATCCACTGCGACACGTGGTACTCCGGCCGCGGCTCCAGCGCGAACGGCGCCTGCGCCCCCGAGTCCGCCGGCCCGATCTTCCCGGCCGGATAGCTCACCCGCAGTGACGTCCCGCCCGAGTGCGCCACCGCGCCGCTCGTAGCGGTCCGGCCGCTCATCCCGAGTTCCCACGGCGTGCCCCAGCCGTCGCTCCGCCACTGCTCCGTGCCGTAGGCGGTGCCGGCCGCGGCCCGCTCGAAGTCCGTGACCAGCACGGATTCGCCGTCCGAGGGTCGCGGGGGCACGGCGGTGGACGGTGCCGGTGACGGCGGGGGAGCGGGCGGCCCGGTGCCGAGCCCGGCCTCGAACCCCGGCGGCGCGGACGACGCGCCCGGCGCCGGTGGGCCGACCGGTGCGTGCCCGGCGGGCGGCGCGGTGCACCCGGCCAGCGCGGCGAGCAGGCCGGTGGCGAGCACGCCACGGCGCAGGCGGGGCACGTCGATCCTCAGCATCGTGATCAAGGTACCCACGCCCGGTACGTCCGCCGAACGTGCCGAATCCGGCGCTACGGTCCGTACCATGGCAAATTCCGGCCCGGTCGCCCGTCAGCATCGAGGCGCCGGACACACGCCACCGTCCCCGTTCCGACTGTCCCACCCACGACAGATCCCACGCCGGGCAAGGACACCCGTACACCGACGAATCACCCGTCCGGGCCGCGGCCGAGGTCGCGGTGGTCAGCCGGACCAGGTGACGCGGACCGGGAGGCGCAGGGTGTCCTGGCCGCCGGAGGTGAGCAGGTCCATGGCGGCGCGGCCGAGGGACTCGCCGTCCACGTCGATGGCGGGGATGCCGGGGGCGCCGAGTGCGTCGGTGACCGTGGCCTCCGCGCTGACCACGACGTCGTCCGGGACGTGCACGCCGCGGCCGCGCAGCGCGAGCATCAAGCCCAGGGCAAGGGCGGTCGCGTACGGTACGACCGCGGTGGCGCCGGCCGCCAGCACCTCCTCGGCGCTCGCCACGCCGGCCGCGAACGTGGCCGGGAACGGGCCGTGCACGCTCACCTCAGCTCCGGCGCGCGACGCGGCGGACAGCGCCGCCGCCGCCCGGCCGGGATCCTGCCACGACCCGTTCGGCCCACCCAGGTAGGCGATTCGCCGGTGCCCGCGGGCGGCCAGCCCGGAGACCACCGCACCGATCGCGGTCGCCGTGTCCGCGACCACGGACGGCAGCCCGGGGATCTCCCGGTCGACCAGCACCACCGGCTTGACCGCGCCGATCGCCCGCACATGGGTGTCGTCGCCGCGCGGCGCGGCCAGGATCAGCCCGTCGACCTGGGAGGCGAGCCGGCTCAGCGCGGCCACCTCGGAGGCCGACGTCAGCGGCGCGACCGTCACCGTGAGGTGAAGGTCGGAGGCGGCCGCGTGGGCCTGGGCGCCGCCGATGATCGGGGCGAAGAACGCGTTCTCCAGCGTCGGTACGACGAACGCCGCGAGCCCGGTACGGCCGCGGGCGAGCTGGCTGGCGGTCCGGTTGAGCACGTATCCGAGCTGGTCCGCCGCGGTCAGGATGCGGGTCAGCGTCTCCGGGGCGACCATCTCCGGGCGGGTCAGCGCGCGGGAGACCGTCGACTTGTTGTAACCGGCCAGTGCCGCTACGTCGGCCAGGGTCGCCACGATGTGGGGCCTCCAGGTTCGTTACACGCTGTTTACCGAAGCTGATGCCGCTACATCATCCTCGGCGTCGTAGTCTGCGTGCAACCGGTTGTGCAACCGGTTGCATCCGGCTTAAAACGAAGAAACGGAAGAATGTCCAGAAAAACCGCCCTGCTTCTGCTGCCGGGGCTCGCGTTCCTCGCCGCCGGGTTCCTGGTGCCCGCGGTGGCGATGCTGGTCGCGCCGCCGGGCGAGGAGCCCACGGCGGTCCTGGCCCGGTTCGGCGCCATGCTCACCGACCCGTACGAGTTGCGGATCATCGGCCGCACGGTCACGCTCGGCCTGATCGTGACCGGCCTCTGCGTCGGCCTCGGCTTCCCGATCGCGTACCTGCTGGCGCGCAGCCGGAGCCGCTGGGGCGGCATCCTGCTCGCGCTCGCGATCTTCCCGTTGTTGCTCAGCAACGTGGTCCGCACGTTCGGCTGGCTGGTGCTGCTCGGCGCGAACGGCGCGATCGGCCGGCTGCTCACCTCGACCGGGCTGACCGACGACCCGCCGCAGCTGCTCTACACGCCGCTGGCGATCGTGCTCGGCCTGACCCAGCTGTTCCTGCCGCTCGCGATCATCTCGTGCTACTCCGCGGTGGCGCAGGTCGACCCGGGGCTGGACGACGCGGCGCGCGGGCTCGGCGCGAGCCGCACCCGGACGTTCTGGAGCGTGGTGGTGCCGCTGTCCGGCCCCGGCATCGTGGTCGCGGCCACGCTGGTCTTCGCCGGCTCGGTGACCGCGTACACCACGCCGTACCTGCTCGGCGGCTCGAGCCAGCGCATGCTCGCCACCCAGCTGTTCAGCTACGCGTCCGTCTCCGTGGACTGGGCCGCGGCCAGCGCCACCGCCCTGATCATGACGATCCTGGTGTTCGCGGTGTCCGGCGTCTCGTCGCTGGCCGGCCGCCGGGGAGCGACGACGTGAGGCGCCCGGTCGCCGCCTCGCTCGCGGTCCTCGGCTACCTCATCATGATCGTCCCGATCCTGTTCGTGGTCGCGACCGCGTTCAGCGCCGGCCGTACCCTCCGGTTCCCGCCCGAGGGCTTCTCGCTGCGCTGGTTCGAGGCCGCGGTCACCTACGACCCGTTCATGGAGTCGCTGGTCTCCAGCCTGTGGCTGGCGCTCGGCGCGACCGCGCTGGCGCTGTTGCTCGGCGTGCCGGCCACGATCGCGATCCACCGCGGCCGGATCCCCGGTAAAGGGCTGCTGGAAGGGCTGTTCCTGAGCCCGTTGATCGTGCCGGAGCTGGTCGTCGGGCTCGCGCTCTACCAGCAGCTGATGATCGGGCTCGGCCTGGACAACCTGACCACGCTGCTGCTCGGTCACACCGCGCTGCTGCTGCCGTACGCGGTCCGGGTCACCGGCGCGTCGCTCGCGCTCGCCGACCCGGCCGTGGAGGAGGCGGCCCGCGGCCTCGGCGCCGGACCGGTCCGCGCGTTCGTCACGGTCACGCTGCCGCTGCTGCGCCCCGGCATCTTCTCCGCCGCGCTGCTCGGCTTCGTCACCTCGTTCAACAACGTGCCGCTGTCGCTGCTGCTGCAGGACCGCGAGTTCCGCACGCTGCCGGTGACGATGCTCGACTACGTCCAGCAGAGCTACAACCCGCGGATCGCCGCGATGGCCACGCTCATCCTCGCCGCGACCGTCGTCGTCGCCGTCATCGCGGAGCGCACGGTCGGCTTCGCCAAGATCTTCGGAGGCATCAACCGATGAGCAACGACAATCCGGCGGTACGGGCGGACGGCGCGACCCCGGCGGCCGAGTTCGCCGGCGTCACCCAGCGGTTCGGCTCCTTCACCGCCGTGGACGCGATCGACCTGCGGATCCCCGAGGGGAAGCTGACCACGCTGCTCGGCCCGTCCGGCTGCGGCAAGACCACGTCGCTGCGCATGCTCGCCGGCTACGCCCGGCCCACCGCCGGCACGATCCGGATCCACGGCGTGGACAGCACGACGCTGCCGCCGGAGAAGCGCGGCCTCGGCATGGTCTTCCAGTCGTACGCGCTCTTCCCGCACCTGACCGTGGCCGAGAACGTGGCCTACGGCCTCAAGCTGCGCAAGCCGGCCAAGGCCGAGATCGCCCGGCGGGTGCGGGAGACGCTGGACCTGGTCGGCCTCGCGCATCTCGCCGCCAGCAAGCCGAAGAAGCTGTCCGGCGGCCAGCAGCAGCGCGTCGCGCTGGCCCGCGCGATCGCGATCCGCCCGCGGCTGCTGCTGCTCGACGAGCCGCTGTCCAACCTGGACGCCCGGCTGCGCGTGCAGATGCGCGCGGAGCTGCGCCGCATCCAGGCCGAGACCGGCCTGACCGTCGTCCTGGTCACGCACGACCAGGACGAGGCGCTGGAGATGTCCGACCTGATGGTGCTGATGCGCGGCGGGAAGATCATGCAGACCGGCTCACCGCGCGAGGTCTTCGCCCGCCCGGCGAACCGTTTCGTGGCCGACTTCCTCGGCTACGAGAACTTCCTGACCGACCGGTCGAAAACCTTCGTCACGGTACGGCCGGAGCACCTGAGCGTCGGCTCAGCCGCTGCTGACGGAGCACTCGGCCTGGACGCGACCGTGGTCGCCACCGCGTTCCGGGGCGTGGACCTGCTGGTCACGCTGGACGCGGTCGACGGCGCCGGCGAGACGGTCCGGCTGCTCGCCGACGTCCGGGCCGGTGACGGCGCCGGCCTCACACCCGGCACGCGCACCACGGTCTCGGCCGGCGCGGCCCACCTCGTACCCCTGCATGATTCTGGAAAGGAATAACTGATGCGCTCGTTTCGCCACGCGCTGATCGCGGCCGCCACCGCCGCGGTCGTCGCGGCCGCGGCCGGCTGTTCCGGAGGCGGTGACGACTCCGCCGACGCCGGCACGCTGGTCCTCAGCACGTTCCCGTTCGGCGTGGAGGAGTTCACCGAGGCGGTCATCGACCCGTTCACGAAGGCGACCGGCATCGAGGTCGAGGTGGAGACCGGCTCGAACGCGGACCGCCTGTCCCAGCTCCAGGTGGCCGGCGACAAGCCCGGCGCGGACGTCATGCTGATCTCCGACTACTACGCCGCGCTGGGCCAGCAGGACAGGCTGTTCCAGCCGGTGCCCGCGGAGAAGGTGCCGAACCTGGCGGACGTGGCCGAGTTCGCGAAGGAGGCCGCCTACCAGGGCCCGGCCTACAGCTACCAGCTCAACGGCATCGTCTACAGCACCGAGGCGATGAACGCCGACGAGGCCGCGACGTGGGACGTCTTCGCGGGCGCGCACAAGGGAAAGGTCGCGCTGCCGGACATCTCGGTCACCGCCGGCCAGCTGATGATCTCCGGCGTGGCGGCCAGCTACGGCTCCGGCCCGTACGACGTGGACGCCGCCTACCGGAAGCTCGCCGAGTGGAAGCCCGGCGTGCTCCAGTTCTACAGCTCCTCGACCGAGGTCACGAATCTGCTCACCCAGGGCGAGATCGTCGCGGCGGACACGCTGAACGGCTTCGCCACCAACCTGATCGCGGACGGCGAGAAGGTCGCCTGGGTGCCGCCGGCCACCGGCCGCTACATGGCCACCAACCGCGCGATGATCCCGGCGACCGCGGCGAACACCGAGAACGCGTACAAGTTCATCGACTACCTGCTCTCCGCCGAGGCCCAGACGTCCTCCGCCGAACTGGTCGGCGACCTGCCGGTCAACAACGGCGCGAACGTCCCGCAGACGCTCACCGTGGTCGTCGGTGGCATCGTCACCGACCCGGTCGCGGCCGGCTACGCCACGCTCGACCCGGCCCGGCTCGTACCGACCCGCAAGGACTGGGTCGACCGCTTCGCCCGCGAAGTCACCGGCGCCTGACCACCCCCATCCCGGCCGGGCCCGTCGCCGACGGGCCCGGCCGCTCCACGGAGAACCATGTCTGACATCGAATACCTGCGGTCGATCCCCAAGGTGGAACTGCACTGCCACCTGATCGGCACGGTCCGCGCCACCACGTTCGCCGAGCTGGCCCGCCGCGCCCGGCTCGACCTGCCGGACACCCCCGAGCGCGTCTACGCCGGCATCAACTCGCTGCCGCCCGACCCGGCGCTCTACCGGAACACCCGGATCCCCGTGCCGCGGGGCCGGTCCGCGGACGAGCCCGCGGTCTCCTACTCGCTGTTCCGCGTCTCCGCCTGGGTGATCGAGGCGCTGCGCGACGCGGACGACCTGACCCGGATCGTGTTCGAGGCGTTCGAGGACGCCCACCACAACGGCGTACGGCACCTGGAGATGTCCTTCGACGAGGTTCCGCCGCACCTGGCCGGTCTCGGTTACCGCGGCTCGGTCGAGGCCTACGCCGAGGGCATCCGGATGGCCGAGCGCGCGTTCGGCATGACCGGCCGGCTGCTCGCCGCGATCGACCGCAGCAAGCCCGGCGCCGACGCGCTGGACCGGGTACGCACCGTCGTGGACAACCCGCACGACTACGTGGCCGGCATCGGCCTGGACAACCTGGAGACCGCCGGCCCGCCGGAGCGGTTCGCCGACGCCTACCGCCTGGCCGGCCAGGCCGGGCTGCGCCGCACCGCGCACTCCTCCGAGCACGCCCCGCTCGCCACGAACACCGTCACCTGCCTGGACGTGCTCGGCTGCGACCGCATCGACCACGGCTACTTCGTGCTGGAGGACGACGCGGTGGTGGCCCGCCTGCGCGACGAGCAGACGCCGTTCCTGGTCGCCTCCACCACGTCCCGCCGCTCCTGGCGTCCGTGGCGCCGCGCCTCCATCGCGGCCATGCTCGACGCCGGCCTCAACGTCGTCCCGTGCGCCGACGACCCCGGCATGTTCCCGACCAGCCTCACCGAGGAGTACCGCATCCTGCACGAGGACCTGGCCGTCCCGCGCGACCGGCTGCACGCCATGGCACTGTCCGGTGTGGATGCCTGCTGGCTGCCCGACACGGAGAAGGCCGCGCTGCGCGCCCGGTTCGAGGCGGAACTCGCCGCGCTCGCGGCCTGACCGCCCACGCCGGAGACCGGACGGTCAGCGGAGACCCTCGAACCGCTCGGCCAGCACCGCCGGCGCGGGCTGCCGCTCGTTCTCCGCGCGGATCTCCGCCACCGCCCTGCCCAGGGACGCGTCGTGCAGCAGGCGGTCCAGCAGACCGCGCCGTCGTGATCGGTGAGCACGACGCCGACCCAGCCGGTGTCCGGGTACACGGTCCGGTTGCCGCCGATGCCGCGGCCGCCACCGCCGCGCCCGTACGTGTACCGCCTAGGAAGCGCCACGGGACGTGGCGGGCACCCTCTACCGTGGACGACTCATCCGTGATGGGGGAGCCGATGTCCGGGTTCATGCGGTCCCTGCTGGCACCTGACGTCGCGCTGCGCCTGGCCGCCGTCCTGCTCGCCGGCCTCATCGTTGTGCAGTCGCTGTTCGCCGGGGTCAGCGGCATCGGTTCGATCGTCCTGGTGCTGGCCTCCGCCGCGCTCTTCTGGGCCCTGGTCCGCCTCGCCGCCCGCCTGCGCGTCCTGCTGGCGGAGTCCAGCCCGGAGGCCTCCCGCCTGACGTCCAGGCTGGTCAGCCGCTCCCGCGCGCGCCTGGCCGCGGTGCTGGCGATCCTGGTCCTGGTCGTGCACACCGCGATCACGGGCTACCTGAGCGTCTGGACGATCCTGGTCGCGCTCGCGCTCGCCGCCGTCGCCACGCTGCTCAGCCCGGATCTGAAGCTGGTCGCCGTGCTCGGCGGCACCGCCGCGGTGTTCGGCGCCGCGACCGTGTTCCTGGCCGACATCTTCCAGGGCAGCACCGAGGCGCGGGCGCTGGCCGTCTCGCTGGCCGCGATCGTGCTGCCGGTGCTGGTCTCGGACCGGATCGTCGCGACGGTACGGCAACCCGCGCTGACCACCACGCACCACGCGATCCTGGCCGTGCTGACGCTGCTGATCGGCTTCCTCGGCTGGAGCCGGTCGGAGTGGCTGCCGGGCGTCACGCACGGCTGCTACACGCTGCCCACCTGGACCTGGTCGCTGCCGGTCTCGACCGGCATCACGACGCTCCGCGCCACCCCGGACGGCCGCCGCTGCTACGGCCTGCTGGACACCGCGGAGCCGGGCGTGTTCGCGGCCCGCGCGTTCGGCCGCGACCCGGACACGATCGCGCTGCAGCGGCGGATCCTGGAGCTGAACGAGCCGCTGAAGGACGGCGACCTGACCGTGGTCTGGCTCGGCGCGCTCTCCTGCGACCCGCTCCCGGCCGACCCGGCGCGCTGCGCGGACGGCCGCGACTACCCGTCCGAGCGTGATCAGTTGCGCGCGCTGATGTTCGCGCAGACGCACTTCCTGGCGACGTACGACGAGAAGCGCCTGCACGTGGTGATCGCGGACGCGACGCAGGACGTGGCGCACGCGGACGACGTCGCCCGCATGATCATCGCGCGGCGGGACGTGCTGGGCGACCGGCTGGTGGTGATCGGTGGCGGGGACTCCCGGGACGTGACGCAGCGCGCGATCAACCGGCTGCTGGACGCGCAGATCCCGTTCATCGCGCCGAACCTGCTGGCCGACCTGGGCGAGCCGGACGCGCCGTTCGTCAACCGGCCCGGCTACCTGCAACTGGCCGACGCGAACCGGGCCTACGCGAAGGACGTGATCGACCGGCTGTCCTTCCCGGGCGGCTACCGGCTGGACGTCTACGCGGTGCCGAACCCCACCGACCAGTACACGACGTCGCTGGTCAACGACCTGCTGGCGGTGGTGAAGGACCTGGCCGACCCGGCGGTGACCGCGCGGCACGTGACCGCGCTGGACCGCATCGACGCGTCGGTCTGCCGGGACGGCGACGTGCCGACCGTGCTGTACTTCGCGGACCGCTGGACCCGGTTCGCCGAGTTCGTCCAGCGGGTCAACGAGGTCTGCGGCCACGCCCGCCCCCGGCTGGTGATCGCGGACGTGTCGGTGAGCCGCTTCATGGCGAACAACCAGCTGCGCGCGGTCAGCAACGCGGACTGGCCGGTCGACTACCACGTGGGCGGCCCGTCCTGCGCCCAGCTGACCCCGGGTGCCCTGAAGATCATCACCGATCAGGTGTACGCGTCCCGCGACTGGACCGGCCTGGCGGAGAACGAGCCGTTCGGCTGCGCGGACCGGGACCCGGCCGCGACCGAGACCGGCGAGCTGCTGGACGCGTGCCCGCTGGACGCGGCCGTCAAGCTCGACTGCCGCCCGAACGACCTGGGCACCTACCTGATCCCGGCCTGGGACGCGGTGTTCCTGGCCGACGCGATGCTGCCGCCCGGCCGGGCCCCGCTGACCGATCTTCGGGTGACCGCGCTGCCGCTGTCCACGGACAACGACGGCGACGGCCGCGCCGACGAGGCGAGCGTGGAGCGGGGCCGGTTGCTGACGCCGACCATCCAGATCCGGATGTGGCACGCCGACCCGCTCAACGACCCGCGGCGCGTCTACGAACGCCCGAGCGACGCGCTGCTCACGAAGTGAACAGCCGGACCGTCACGGCCAGCAGCACGATGCCGAACACGGTGTAGACGGCCGGCAGCACCACCCCGGTCACCCGGCCGGTGCCGGGCGCGGTCCGCCGGGACAGCGCGACCGCCAGCGGCAACCCGGCCAGGTAGGCGATCTCCAGGGTCCAGGCCACGCCGGTACGGATCGCGGCGCCCGCGCCGAACTCCCCGGCCACCCAGCCGCCCAGCAGATATGGCCAGCCCAGCGCGAGCACGCCCAGGCAGAGCGCGACCACCGTGGTCCCGGCCCATCGCAGATTCGTCATGGCAACCCGCCGTCAGCTGTAGAGATCGCGGCCGTAGCGAGCGGCCAGGTCGCGGTAGGCGGCGGCGAACCCGCTGTCCAGGCCCGCGTCCGTGGACGGTGCCGGGGCGCCGAGGTCGTCCAGGGCCGCCCGGGTGCGGCGGGCCGCGTCGCCGAGTTCCATCTCCCGGATCAGGCCGGCGCCGGTCTCGGCCGCCACCCGCAGCGCGGCGAGGTGCCGCCGTACCTGACCGTCCAGATCGGACCACAGCGCGTCGGCGCGCGCGTCCTGCGCCCGCGCGGCGAGCACGGCCGGGCTGTCCCCGGGCAGTCCCGCGTCGCTGTGCCGGTCCAGGCCGGCCCGGATCTCGCGCAGCCGCTGCCGCTGCACCAACAGCGCGGCCAGTTCCTCGATCGTGCGGCCGAGCGCGCGTGCGCTGTCGCCGGCCGGCAGTGCGACCCGGTGCGCCCAGACGCGCTCGGCCAGCCGGACCGCGGTGTGCAGGTCGTCGCGGTCCTCGTCCGCGGTGAGCACGTGCGCCGGGCCGGGGGCGAGCACGAGCCGGGCCAGCCGGCCGGTGCGCCGGTAGGCGACGCCGAGCCAGGCGAACGCGGCCACCAGCGCCACGCAGGCGGCCCGGGCCGCGGCCGGCAGGTCCAGCACGGTGAACGTGGCGCAGAGCAGCCCGAGGCCGAGCACGGTGATCACGCGGCCGGCCAGCGCGTCGCCGTGCCGGCCGAGGCGGGCGCCGGCCGGCAGCCGCACCTCGGTGATCCAGCCGCGGCGCACGCGCCTGCCGCCCGGTACGGCCACCGGACGCGCGGCGACGACCGTGCGATCCGGGTCGGTGAGCAGGTAGGTCTGTGACGCCATCGGAACCTCCTGCCGTGGCCGTGAACGTGGGTCCCGGTCCATCGGCGGCGGCGCCGTACCCGCGAGGGGTTGTGCAAGGCCCCACAAATTGGGTGGAAAGCTCAGGTGGGAACGGGCAGATGGCGGCCATGCGCTCGGCCGTCACCGTCACCCCCGCCCGCCTGCCCGAGCTGCTGCTGCACGTCTCCGTGGTCCGGCCGGTGTTCGTCTGGGGTGCGCCGGGGATCGGCAGGAGTTCGCTGGTCCGGGACTTCGCGTCGTCGCTCGGCCTGGAGTGCGTGAGTCCGGTCGGCACGCAGCTGGCCGCGGAGGACCTGATCGGCGTGCCGGAGCTGCGGGACGGGCGCAGCCGGTTCGCGCCGCCGGAGACGATCGCCCGCGACGAGCCGTACTGCCTGTTCCTGGACGAGCTGAACGCGTCGTCGCCGGAGGGGTCGATCGTGATCGGCGCGGGCAACCGGTCGACGGACGGTGCGCTGGCCCGGCCGATGGCGAGCGCGCTGGTCAACCGGCTGGTGCGGAGATCCGGGTGCTGGAGCGGCCCGTTCGGCGACCCGAGCGGCCTGGCCGGTGCCGAGGTGCTGGCCGTGCCGGACGTGAACGTGGCCGGCCCGGTGCGGGTGACGACCGCGTTCCTGCCGCTGCTGGGCCGCTCGGCGGACCCGGTGGTGATCAACGTGAGCAGCGCGATGGGCGACCTGGTGGCCACGCACGACCCGGCGCGGCCGGAGTCCGGCGCGCTGGCGCCGGCCTACGCCGCGTCCAAGGCCGCGCTGACCATGCTGACCACCCAGTACGCGCGGGCGCTGCCCGGCATCCGGATCAACGCGGCCGACCCGGGCTACACCGCGACCGACCTCAACGGGCACACCGGCCCCCAGACCGTCACCGAGGGCACGGACGCGGTCGTCGCGCTCGCAACCGCGGGGCCGGGACGCGGCTCCGGGCGGCTGGTGTCCCGGCACGGCGAGATCACCTGGTGAGACGGTGCCGCTCGGAAAACCATCCGAACGGCGTCAAATCGCCTTCGTCGCGGTGATTTTCTGGATCTTGTGATCCGACCGGCGCCGCGGTGCGTACCTCCTGCCGACGGCCTCTCCGCTGGGGGCCCGGCAGGGGGTAGAGGGAAAGTGGCGCAGGGACCGCCGACGACATCATGGGTACGGTACGACGACGCCGGAGGAGGCACGCGCCGGGACACCCGCGGGTCATCCGACGCGCAGCCGGCCGCCTACGCCGACCAGCGCGGCTACGGTGACCAGCGCGGGTACGAGGACCAGACCGCGGGCTACGGCGAGCGGGGCGGCTACGACGAGAACGGCCGGTTCGAGGCCCGCCGGTACGACCAGCCGTCCGCGGCCTGGGAGGCCGGGTCCGGCGCGTACGCGCAGCCCGGTGCCGAGCAGCCGTGGCGGCGCCAGCCGCAGGACCTCTACGACGAGCCCGCACCGGCGCGGTCCCGCGCCCGCGTGGCGACCGTCGGCGACGGCGACGAACCGGACAACCCCTTCACCGGTAACCGCCTCTTCACGGTCCTGCTGTTCCTCGGCGGCCTCGGCACCAGCGTCGCGCTCTGGGTGTTCGAGACCCAGCCGGGCGCGGTCAGCGACCTGCCCTCGCTGATGCTCGCGATCGGCCGCGTCACCGGCCTGATCGGCGGCTACCTGCTCTTCATCCAGCTGCTGATGATGAGCCGCGCCTCCTGGCTGGAGGACTGGGTCGGCTCTCGCGACCTGCTGCACTGGCACCGCTGGCTGGGCACGTCGATGTGCGTCTTCGTGATCACGCACATCGTCTTCATCGTGTACGGGTACGCGCTGCTCGCCGAGACCGACGTGGTCACCCAGACCTTCACGATCATCACCACGCTGCCGAAGATGGTCGAGGCGCTCGCCGCCACCGTCATCATGATCTTCATCGCGCTGATCTCGATCCGCGGCCTGCGCCGGCTGCTCTCCTACGAGCTGTGGAAGGGCCTGCACCTGAGCGCGTACCTGGTGCTGGTGCTCGGCTACGGCCACCAGGTCGCGGCCGGCGCGAACCTCAGCGGCCGGTTCGCCTCGATCTTCTGGCCCGGCCTGACCGCGCTGGTCATCTCCGCCGTGGTCTGGGGCCGGGTCGTCGAACCGCTCTGGATGAACCTCCGGCACCGCTTCGAGGTCGTCGAGGTGGTCAACGAGGGCCGCAACAGCTTCTCCGTGTACGTCGACGGGCGCGGCCTGGACAAGCTGGCCGCACGCGGCGGGCAGTTCATGCGCTGGCGTTTCCTGACCGGCGGCGCCTGGTGGCAGTCGCACCCGTTCTCGCTGTCCGCCGCGCCGAACGCGCAGTGGCTGCGGCTCACCGTCACCGCGGTCGGCAAGTACACCGAGCGTCTCGCGGAGCTGGAGCCGGGCACCCGGGTGTGGCTGCAGGGACCGTACGGCACGTTCACCGCGGAGCGGCGCACCCAGCGCAACGCGCTGCTGATCGCGGGCGGCAGCGGCATCGCGCCGATCCGCGCGCTGCTGGAGGACATGCCGTCCGGCACCACCGTGATCTACCGGGCCAGCCGCCAGGACGAGGTGATCTTCCGCGACGAGCTGGAGGAGCTGGCGGTCCGCCGCGGCGCCCAGGTGTTCTTCGTCGTCGGCAGCCGCAACGAGCCCGGCCCGCGCCGGCTGTTCACCACCAGCGGCATGCGGGAGCTGGTGCCGGACGTGTCCGAGCGCGACGTCTACCTGTGCGGGCCGCCCGGCCTGGTCGACGCCGCGGTCGACCTGCTGCGCGAGCTGGACGTGCCGAACGCGCAGATCCACCTCGACCCGTTCGAGTTCTGAACCGTCCCGGCGCGCTTCGCGTACCCCCTGATGACCTTGATTGTTGATTCTAAGGAGATCCTCCGGTGCGACGCAGTACGGCAGCAGTCTTCGGCACTCTGGCCGGCGTTGGCATGATCTTCGGCGTCCGGATGGCAGCCCCCACGCAGATCGTCCCGGTCGCCGAGGACGCGGCCGCGGAGGCCCCGGCCGACTCCGGCCAGGACGCCCCCGCCGACGAGCCCGCCGACGCTCCGGCCGACGACGAGGGCGACGCCCCGGCGGACGGCGGCGGTGCCGGGGGCGGGCTCACCGACGGCGAGTTCCGCGGCACCGGATCCAAGTACGCGTACGGCACGATCCAGGTCACCATCACGGTCGAGGACGGCAAGGTCTCCGCGGCCGACGCCACCTACCCGACCGGCGGCGAGAGCGCCACGATCAACCCGCCGGCGATCGAGAAGCTCAACGAGTCCGCGCTGACCGCGGAGAACGGCGACGACGTGGACGCGGTCTCCGGCGCGACGCTCACCACCGAGGCGTACCGCAAGTCGCTGCAGGCCGCGCTGGACAAGGCCGCGGGCTGAGACCGTGCGCCACGTCGAGATGGTGATGGGCACCGCGGTCAGCATCGAGCTGGCCGCGGACCGCGCCGCACCCGAGCTGCGCGCGCTGATCGCGGACGTGTGCGGGTGGCTGCACGAGGTGGACGCGCGGTTCAGCACGTACAAGGAGGACAGCGAGGTCAGCCGCATGCGGCGCGGCGAGCTGACCTCCACCGGCTGCCACCCGGACCTGCGCCACGTGCTCGGCGCGTGCGCGGACCTGTGGCGTGCCACCGACGGCTACTTCGACGCGTACTACGGCGGCGTGCTCGATCCCTCCGGTTACGTGAAGGGCTGGGCTGTCGCGGAGGCGTCCCGGCGGCTGGTGGACGCCGGCTGTCCCACCCACTTCATCAGCGCGGGCGGCGACATCGCGGCCCGCGGCGACCGCGTCTGGCGGGTCGGCGTCCGGCACCCGTGGGACGAGACCAAGGTGGCGTGGAAACTCGCGGTGCGCGACGCGGCGGTGGCCACGTCCGGTACGTACGAGCGCGGCGGTCATGTGATCAACCCGCGGACCGGCAAACCGGCGCGTTTCCTGCGCTCGGTGACCGTGACCGGGCCGGATCTGACGCTCGCGGACGCGTACGCCACGGCCGCGCTGGCCATGGACCGCGAGGGCCTGCGCTACCTGGAGAAGCTGGCCACCGACGGGTACGAGTCCGCGGCCGTCACCGAGGACGGCCGCGCGTTCACCACCCCCGGCCTGCCGGTCGCCACGTAGCCGCCGGCCGATCTTGCGGGTTTTCCGCGGCGCCAGGCGGGAAACCTGATCGGCATGCAGCCTTCACACACACCCGCCGACTTCCCGACCGCCCCGCCGCGCTACACGCCGCCGCACGACACGCCGCCGGCCACCACGGTGCAGGGCGGCGCGCCCCTGGACGACGCGCCCGTGGGCGAGGCGCCGATCGGGACGGCCTCCGCCGGCTATCCGGCCGCCGAGGCCTCCGCCGCCGGCTTCGCGCCGGTCGACGACGCGCCCGTGGAGGCGCTGCCGATCGCGCGGGTCAACGTCGGGATGAGCGTCGTCGACTCGCTCGGCGACGCGGTCGGCACGGTCACCGCGGTCCAGATGCCCGGCACCGACGTGCGCCCCGACGTGGCCGCCGGCATCGCCGAGAACCTGGTCAGCACCGGCTACCTGCGCATCGACTCCGAGGGCCTGTTCACCACGGACGTCTACGCCTCCGGCGACCAGATCGCCGCCTCCACCGAGGGTGAGCCCGGCGTGGTCACGCTGAACGCCTCCCACGACGACCTGCACCGCGCGGCCTGATCTCTAGCGGCGTGCTCGTGTCCGTGCGCACCGAGACCCCCTGAACGCGCCGAGCCACCGGAGACCGGTGGCTTTCGGTAATGCTGTGCGAGTCGCCACCCGAGATCCGTCGTAGCGAACGGCCATTCGCGCCGCCCGCAGGAACGCGGAGCCAGCACACCAGGAGGGCACCTACTCGGGCTCCTGCCCGGGTAGGACCGCCTCAGCGGTCCTACCCGGGCAGCGCAAGCTGTGGCGTCCAGCTGCGGTGCCGCGCCGGTCGAGTGTGGCGCTGGACAGCACTCAGTGGCTCGGCGCCGACCCGTTCGTATTGAGGTTGGGGCTCTGCGAATACCTCGTACCCGGTGGTGTCATGTCGCTCATCTGGAAGACCTGCTCATTGCCGTCGAGCGAGGGGCCGCTCCCGGAGACGTTCTGATGGCGTGCGATCGAGTTCTGGCGTGCTGCGTCAAGAACATCACCCAACGCGGGATTCGCGCCATATGCCTTGGCCTCGGTAGGTGCCGTCCCGGCTTGGCCGAACGCGAGCAACACGCTGCCGATCTGCGCGCCGTTCTTGATCCATTCTAGTGTGGACGCTGCTGTCTCCTTTGTTTCAGCACTGACGATCGTGGCGAGTTTGACATCCATTCCGAATTTTGCGACTTGGACGAAGAAGTTGGCCGCGGTGATTATCTCGTGAGCGGTCGGCTTCCGTTTGCCGGAGAGCCACTGCTGGGCTCCCCGCGCCACTGTCGGGATATCGGTGAATGCTGATAGTCCTGACCCGGCTGCGCTCACCGCCGGTCCGACCTTGCCGGGTAGATTTGGCAGGCTTCCGATCGTGCTTGTCAGGGTGCCGAACAGTGAGGTCAGCGTTCCGGCTTTCTCCAGTCTGCTCCAAGCGGCCGCGTGCTTCCTTTCTAACATCCACTCGCTGAAGGCCTTCTGCTCGCTATTTGTTAGCTCTTCTCGTCGATTTGCTGGTGGCCGTTCGACGTGGGTTGGGAGTTCGGGACTGGTCATTGTTACTCCTTGGGATTCGGTGATGCGAAGCGCTGATATGGCCCTAATCCGGCTTTTCTGGGTCCTTTCTGAGGTGGGTGCCGAGGGCTCTAAAGAATCAACGAAATCTGTGCGAAGTGGGTTCAAGGAAGTCTCATTGAAGTATCTTGATGACGTTGATCAGCATTCCAGGCGGTCGCCGGGGGTGACGCCGAGGATGCGGGTGTAGTCGCGGTAGGAATTGACGCGGTTGGCGATGGCGGCGGGCTGGCCGCCGTGGCATTCGAGGACGCCGTTGATGCTGCGGATCGTCTCGCCGAAACCGGCGCCGTTGGTCATCGCGGCATGCGGCGTCATCGTGCCCGCGCCGGATTGCGTCATCCAGAACCACAGCGCGGTCTGCCATGCCACCGACGCGTTCGTCATCACCAGGTCCGGATTGTTCAGCAGGTCGAGGTTCAGCGCCTGGCCGGCCGCGTGGTAATTGGTGTTCCAGGACAGCTGGATCGGCCCGCGGCCGTGATAGGCCCGCTGACCGGCGGGGCAGCCGTACGGCGCGCCGGCGTTGCAGTAGTTGCCCCAGGCGGACTGGTTGATCTCCTCGACGTAGCGCAGGCCGCCGCTCTCCTGGTTGACGTTGGCCAGGAACGCGGCGATCTCGCGTTTGCGGGTGGTCTCGTCGCCGGTCTGGCCGAACGCCGGGTACTTCGCCATCGCGGTCATCAGGCCGGCGTACGTGTAGAACGGGATCCGGCCCGGGAAGATCTCGTTGAACGCGGCCTCGTCCAGTTTGCCGGCGCCGCCCGGCGGGGGTGCGCCCTTGCCGGGCGGTTCCGGTCTGCCGTTGGTGAACTGCGGGAAGAGCGCTCGCACCCGGTACGGGTAGGAGCCCAGATCCGGGAACGGCATTCCGCCGCGGGACTCCACCTCGGCCAGCCCGATGTCATAGGCGAGCAGTGCCAGCGTGAGCCGCTCGCCGGAAGCCTTGCCGTCGTCGATCAACCGCTGCACCGCGTCGCCGAGTTCGCAGAGGTAGCGCGCCTGGGCGAAGATCGAGTCGATCGGGTCGCGGGCAGAGGCCTCACCGCTGTCGTCGTCGTCCTCGCCGAGCCGGTCGAAGACGTCCGGCGGCAGTTGCGAGATGCCGATCTCGCCGTGCGGGCCGGTCGTCGCCGGGTCGAAGCCGGACTCCTCCATGATCTGGGCTGCCAGGACCACCGCACTGATCATGGGGCATTCGCGGCCGGCCTCGCGGAGCGCCTCCACCAGCGCCGGCTCCGGGATGCTCTCCGCTGACAGTTCGCTGTGCGGGTCACCGCCGAGTAGCGCTTCGGCGACGGCCGGACCGTTGCTGGCCGACGTGTCCGCGGGTGTGCTTGCGCCGCCCATCCCGGCGAACAGGGCCAGCGCGAGCAGGCAGATCAGCGCGAGCACCGCGACCGGGAGCAGGCCCAGCACGGAGATCGCGATACCGACGATCGCCGTGGCGTCGACGGGCTTGCGTTCCCCCGGCCCCGCGCCCTCGCCCGCCGCCTGTGCCGCCCGCGCCGCACGTGCCCCGCGTTGCAGACCTTTCGCGGACATCCTCGCCACATCCCTCACCTCGGCCGACGGGAACTCAACGGCGGTGTCCGCCGTGCGGTTCACGGACCCGCGGAACGGTATGCCAAGAAACGCCGTGAACCGGTTCGCGCGGAGCGCCGTTGGGTCTGCGTCGCGCCGCAGCGAGCACATTGCGGGCGGTCCACAGGACACAGTGGTCACCTATGGAGGGAGGCTCGATGCGTGGCTTTTCTGATCGGTGCCGAGTGACGATCTCGTCGGCGTTGGTGCTCCTCTTCACATTCCTGGCGGTGCCGATACCGGTAGCGGCGGCGTCCAGTGCGCGCGCCCCGATCAACCTGAATGTGAGGAACACCGGGGGGTACATCGTGGACATCTGTATCCGTAGCAAGAACGATCCGGTGCAGACCGAGGACAGATTCTGTGTCTGGAACCTGACCGTCAACGAGACGGAGGACATGCCACTCGACGACGAGGGCGTCGGAGTGCTCCTCGACTTCTGGGTTGACCTGGGGCCCTCATACGAGGGGTACGACGTCACCGGACGCGACTGGTGCCACTGGTCCGGGCTGGTGCAGAACGTCAAGATGCAGTGTGAGTCGGTGCCGCGCCCGCCCGCAACACATTCGGCGCCGTCAATCGCCCCATTCGACCCGTCCGCGGTACGGGACGCGGATGACCGGCGGGTGGACGTCAGTCTGCTCAATCTTCTGGCCTGGAGCGTGTCCGCCTCCGGCGTGGTCGGAATTCTCATCGTCGGATTGAACATGACGTTGCAGATGCGCCGTGGCGACATGGGTTTCGGGCCGGACCAATGGCGGCAGCTGACGATCGTCGGGATTTCCTGCATCATCGCGGTCGCGGTGGCGCCGATCCTTACGTTCCTCGACATAAAACTCCCCTGATGGAAAACCTGCGAAAAGAGGAAACCGTGTTCTCGATCCACCGCGCTCTCGCCACGTTCGGAGCTTTCCCCGAGGTCGAGGTGCCGTCGCCGGACCGTGGCGGTGCCGCGCCGGAGGACCTCGCGGCCATGGTGACCACCGCGATGAATCTGATCGCCTGGGCCGGCACCGCGGCCGGTGTCGTCGGTGTGCTGATCACTGGGACGATGATGGCCATCTCGCACCAGCGCGGCGAGAGTTCCGAGCACATGAGCCGGCTCGGCCTGGTGCTCGGCGGCTGCATCCTGGTCGCGACCGCCGGCCCGATCGTCGGCTTCTTCTTCAACGCTCCGGGCGCCTAGATGGGCAGCCGGTTCGAGACCGACCCGACGCCGTACTGGCGGCAGCGGGGCTGGCTGGTGCCGGCCGTGCTGTTCGCAGTGCTGCTGCTCACCGGGGCCGGCCTCCTGGTGCTACGCGACGGTCCGCGGGTCGCCCCGCGGACCACCGGGCCGGTGCTGGTGGACGGCCGGCCGGACGGCTGCCGGACCGACGACTCGCAACAGGACGCGCCGGTCGGGCCGCCCGCGGACCTGACCTGGCGGGAGCTGAATGGGGCGCGGGTCCCGCTGTCCGCCTCATCCGGCCCGGTTCGCACCGATGGTGCGCTCCTGTGGTGTTTTGCGCACACGCCGACCGGCGCGGTGATGGCCGCGCACGTCATACCGCGGCAGTTGAGCGGCCGTGACTGGCGTGCGGTGGTGGAGCGGCAGGTGGAGCCGGGGCCGGGGCGCGAGGTGTTCGTCGCGATGCGTTCCTCGATTCACGACTCACCGGTGATGGGCACCGCGGTCCTGGTGACCGGGTTCGCGCTGGTGGTCTACACGGCGGAGCGCGCGATCGTACGCGTGCTGGTGCGCCTGGCCGGATTCGGTGACGCGGCCGCGGATTACCGGCTGGCCTGGTTGGACGGCGACTGGAAGCTGGTGCCGTCCGGCGGGGGCGAGCTGTACACACCGCTGACGCCGGTGAACACGTCCGCCGGCTTCATCCTGTGGGAGGACTGACATGCCGGACTGCAGCAACGGCGACATTGTCTACGTCGGCACGTTCGGCGCCGTGCACAGACTCTTCGATCAGGGGATCGACGGGCTCCTCCGCGACATCGCCAGCGCGATCATGAGAGCGGCCGCGAGCCTCTTCGGCGAGCTGGCGCTCCGGATCCCGACGCTGTCCCAGGACCCGGAGATCAACCACAAGATCGGCCTGCAGACCAACTGGCTGGTGGTCACGATCGCGGTCGCGTCGCTGCTGTTCGCGGCCGCCCGGATGGCGCTGGAACGACGGGGCCAGCCCGGCGTGGTCGCGATCAGGGGTGTGCTGCGCCTGATCCTGGTGGCCGGGGCCGGGTCGTTCGTGCTCATCCAGCTCGCGCTGCTGTCCGACCGGTACACCGAGCACCTGTTCGAGGCCGGCGTGAAGGAGCAGCTGAAGACGATCGCGTCGTGCGACAACGCGGACATCTCCACGTTCCTGATCATCATCATCGGGCTGCTGCTGCTGATCGCCGGGCTGGTGCACATCGTGCTGCTCTACATCCGGCTCGGCGTGATGGTGCTGCTGGTGGGCACGCTGCCGCTGGCCGCGGTCGCGTCGATGACCGAGTGGGGCTCGTCCTGGTGGCGCAAGCACATCGCCTGGATGACCGCGTGGCTGATCTACAAGCCGGCGGTCGGGCTGATCTTCTACGTCGGCGCCACGATGATCTCCTTCGAGGGCCAGAACGCGGTACAGCAGAAGATCGCCGGCTGCGGCGTGCTGCTGATGGCCGCGGTCGCGCTGCCCGGCCTGCTCCGGCTGGTCGTGCCGGCCACGATGGCGCTCGGCAACTCCGACGGCGCGTCCTCCGCGGTCGCGTCCGGCGCCGGTGCCGCGGCCCAGGCGACCGGCGCGATCGGCTCGGCCGGCATGCGGTACGCGCGCGGCGGCGGCAAGGGCGGCGGCAAGTCCGGCGGCCGGGGAGCGACCGGCGCGGCCGGAGCAACCGGCGGCGGTGGCGGCGGAACCGGCGGCGGGGGCGGCGGCGCGGGTGGCGGCCGCAGCACCGGCCGGGCGATCGCCTCCGGTGCCGGGCGCGTCGCGGCCGGCGCGATCGGCGGTGCCGCGCTGGTGGCCGCGAAGGCATCCACCACCGCCGTCAAGCACGGCACCAATCTGGCCCAGGGCGCGGTGTCCGGCAATCCCGACTGACCGCGACCCGCGACCGACCGCAATCCCAGACTGACAGGGAAGGTGCACATGACCACGGAGGCCGTTGTCCGCCGTACGTACGGCAACTGGCGTCGCCCACGACGGTCCGGGCTCGGGCCGCTCGGCCTGATCGGCACCATCGCCGCGTTCGGCGGCATCGTCGTGGTGCTGCTCGCGTCGCTGATCTCGCTGTCCGCCGCGATGGTGGTGTTCGTGCCGCTGGCCGCCGCGATCGCGCCGCTGGCCGTGCGGACCGAGGACGGCCGCAACGTCTACCAGATGGCCGCGACCCGGATCAGCTGGCGGCAGCGCCGGTCCCGCGGCGAGCACCTCTACGTCTCCGGCCCGCTGTCCCGCCGCGCCGGCGGCCGCTACCAACCCCCGGGCCTGCTCAGCCAGGTACGGATGGGCGAGGGCCGGGACGCGTTCGACCGCCCGTTCGGCGTGCTGCACCACCGCGGCCGCAACCGGTTCACCGTCGTGCTGGAGTGCGTGCCGGACGGCGGCGGGCTGGTCGACCAGGAGCAGGTCGACGTGTGGGTGGCGCTGTGGGGCGAGTGGCTGGCCCGGCTGTCGCACGAGCCGAACCTGAAGGGCGCGTCGGTGATCGTGGAGACCGCGCCGGACTCCGGCCGGACGCTCGCGGCCGAGGTGCTGCCCCGGCTGTCCCCGGACGCGCCGGACATCGCCCGCGCGGTGATGGAGGAGATCGTCGAGCAGTACCCGGCCGCGTCGTCGGAGATGCACACGTACGTGACGCTCACCTACGCGGCGCCGGGCGGCAACAAACGCGACCTGGACGACGTGATCACCGACTTGGCGGTCCGGATCCCCGGCCTGTGCGGCGGCCTGATCGGCGCGGGCGGCGGTTCCGCGGAGCCGCTGTCCGCCGAGCGGATCGCCGAGGTGGTCCGGGTGGCGTACGACCCGGCATCGGTCACCGACGTGATGGAGGCCCGCGCCGAGCACGGCGGCACCGGCCTGGAGTGGGACGACGCCGGCCCGGCCGCGTGCGTGGAGTCCGTCGACTCCTACAGCCACGACTCCGGCGTCTCGCGCACCTGGATGCTGACCATGGCGCCGCGCGGCACGGTCGGCTCCGGCGTGCTGCGCGACATCCTGGAGGCCGCGCCCGGCACCCGCCGCAAGCGCGTCACGCTGCTCTACCGGCCGATCGACCCGGCCACCTCCGCCAAGATCGTCGAGTCGGACCGGCGCAGCGCCCAGTTCATGGCCAGCTCCGGCCGCGGCCTGGTGCAGGCGCGCGCGTCCGCGGAGATCGCCGCGGCCGAGCAGACCGCGGCGGAGGAGGCGTCCGGCGCCGGGCTGGTCGAGTTCTCGCTGCTGCTGACCGTGACCGTGGACGCGCACGAGGACCTGGTCGACGCGAACGTGACGGTCCGCAACCTGATCGCCGGGTCGCGGCTGTCGATGCGCCCGGCCGACCGCATGCAGGCGGCCGCGTTCACCTGCTCGCTGCCCGCGGGCGTCCTGCCGTGGGAGTACACGCTGATCCCGCACGAGCTCCAGGAGGCGCTGTGAGAACGTCGTACCTGGGTACCGGCTGGCGCCGGGGCGCGTCCGGCGCCCGCAACGCGCTGCCGGTCCTGGAGATGCCGGACCCCGGCGAGACGGTCGCGAGGCCGAGACGCAGCAGCGGCGCGGTGCCCACCCATGGCTGGCCCGGCTCCGGCGGCGGCCGCGTCGGCTACGTCGACCCGCCCACCATGTGGCGCGCCACCACGGTCCAGGCCTGCGGGCTGTGGCCGTTCTCCGCCGGGTCCGGCGCGCCGATGAGCGGCGTGCCGCTGGGCCAGCACCTGGCCACCGGCGCGACCGTGTGCGGCGACCCGCTGTCCTGGTTCATGCGTGCCCGGTACATCTCCAACCCGTCGCTGTTCATGCTCGGCATGCCGGGCCTGGGCAAGTCCACACTGGTCAACCGGATCCTGATCGGGCTGGCCGCGCAGGGCGTGACGCCGCTGGTGCTCGGCGACCTCAAACCCGACTACGCCGACACGGTACGGGCCCTGGGCGGCCAGGTGATCTCGATCGGCCGCGGCGTCGGCGGCCTGAACGTGCTCGACCCGGGCGCGATGGGCGCGGCGGCCCGGCGGATCGGCGGTGCGGCCGGTGAGGCGCTCGCGGCCGAGGCGGACGGCCGGATCCTCAACATGGTCGCGGCGCTGCTCACCATCGTGCGCGGCCAGGCCGTCGGCGACCACGAGCAGGCCGTGCTCGCGGCCTGCCTGCGGCACCTGCGGGAACGCGCGGCCGGGCGGGCGTACCTGCTGCCGGACCTGCTCACGGTGCTGACCGAGGGCCCGGAGCCGGTCCGCGCGGTCACGCTCGACCGCGGCCAGGAGACCAGGTATCGCGACGCCGTCGACCCGCTGCACCGGTCGCTGCTCGGCATCCTGGACGGGCCGCTCGGCGGCACGTTCTCCGCCAGCACGTCCACCCACATCGACCCGGACGCGCCCGCGGTCTGCATCGACATCTCCCGGATCGGTGAGTCGGACACCCAGCTGACCGCGGCCGCGATGCTCGCCGCCTGGTCCGACGGGCTGGGCACGGTCGCGGCCGCGCACGCGCTCGCGGACGCCGGGCTGGCACCGCGGCGCTGGTTCTTCACCGTGCTCGACGAGCTGTGGCGCCCGCTGCGCGCCGCGTCCGGCATCGTCGACCGGATCGACGCGCTGACCCGCCTGAACCGGTCGCTCGGCCTGGGCGACGCGAAGATCACCCACACGCTGAAGGACGCCGAGTCCGTCGGTACGGACGCGGACCGGGCCAAGGCGCGCGGCTTCGTCGAACGCGCCGGCATGGTGGTCTGCGCCGGGCTGCCCAAGTCGGAGATGGAGGACCTCGGCCGTACCGTCGGACTGTCCCGCCGGGAGATCGAGCTGGTCTCGTCCTGGTCGTCGCCGCCCGGCTGGGCCGCCACCGGCGTCAACGACGAGCCGCCCGGCCGCGGCCGCTTCCTGATCAAGGTGGGTGGGCGGCCCGGCATCCCGATCCGGATGACCATCACCGACGCGGAACGGCTGCTGCACGACACGAACACGCGCTGGGTGAAGAACGGCGAGGCGGACCGCCGGGCCGAGGCCGCGGCGGCGGTCCGATGAGGGGCGCACGGCCCGGCAACGAGACCGGTGTCGCGGTGATGGCGGTCGCGGCGGCCGGGCTCGGCGGCTACGGCCTGGTCGCGGCCGGTGGCACGCTCGGCGTCGCCGCGGCCGGCGGTGGCTGGCGCCCGCCGCCGTTCTCCGCGGACGCGCTGGTCACCCTGACACAGCGGGGCCCGGCCGCGCTCTGGCCCGGCGCACCCGGCTGGGCCGTCTACGGCGGCATCCTGCTGATGCTGGCCGTGACCGCGGCCGTCGGGTTCGAGCTGATCACCAGGCTGCGCCCGCGGGAGAAGAAGAGCGGCGGGCTGGCCACCGCGCGGGACCTGGCCGCGTTCCTGCCGAAGGCGGTCACCGAGCGCGCCCGCGGGCTCCGCCCGTCCCTCATGGGCGTCAAGGACCCGCGGCCGGACCAGACCGGTAACCTGCTCGGCGACCTGCACCCGGCCGGACCGGAACTGCGCTCCTCGTTCGAGGACGTGGAGCTGGACCTGATGGCACCGCGGGCCGGCAAGTCCACCGGCATCGCGATCCCACGGGTGCTGCGCGCCCAGGGCCCGGTGCTGCTCACCTCGAACAAGTCCGACGTCTACGCCGTGACACGGGCACAGCGCGAGGCCGTCGGTACGGTGTGGACGTTCGACCCGCAGGGCATCGCGCACACCCGGCGTGCCATGTGGTGGAACATGCTCTCCGTCTGCGTCACGATCGAGGGCGCGCGCCGGCTCGCCGGTCACTTCGTCGCCTCGATCAACGACGACACCGCGAAGAAGGACTTCTGGATCTCCGCGGCGCAGAACACGCTCACCGCGCTGTTCCTCGCGGCCGGCCGCAGCGGCGCGTCCGTCACCGATCTGCTCGGCTGGCTGGCCGACCCCGCCGACCGTACCCCCGTGGATCTGTTGCGGGACGCCGGCCTGCCGGCCATGGCAGATCAACTGCAGGGCACGGTACGCGGCGCGGTGGAGACCCGGGACGGCATCTACGAGACTGCCCGGCAGTGCGTCTCCTGCCTGCTCGACCCGGAGATCCTGGCCTGGGTCACGCCGGACCCGTTCACGCGGGAGTTTACGCCGGACGAGCACGTGCTCCGCCGGGACACGCTCTACCTGCTGTCCAAGGACGGGGGTGGCTCGGCCGCCGGGGTGATCGCCGGTCTCGCCGACTCCACCATGCGGGCCGGCGTGCAGGCCGCGGAACGGATGGGCGGCCGGCTCGACCCGCCGATGACCGCGGTGCTGGACGAGGCCGCGAACGTCTGCCGCATCTCCGACCTGCCCGACCTCTACAGCCACCTCGGCTCGCGCGGCATCAACGTGGTAACGCTGCTGCAGAGCTACCGGCAGGGCGCGCGGGTCTGGGGCGACGCCGGGATGGACGCGCTGTGGAGCGCCGCCACCATCAAGCTGCTCGGCGCCGGCCTGGACGACGCGGACTTCGTCGACAAGGTCGCCCGGCTGGTCGGCCAGCACGACGTCAAGACGCTCAGCACGTCGCACAGCCGCGACGGCCGGTCCCGGTCCACCTCGTACCGGCAGGAACAGATCCTCCCGGCCGACAGGATCCGCGCGCTGCCGAAGGGCACCGCGCTGCTGCTCGCGACCGGTGTCCGGCCCGCGCTGATCCGGCTGCGGCCCTGGTTCAAGGAACCGGACGCCGGGCCGATCTCCGCCGCCGCCAAGGCCGAGGAACGCGCGATCACCGACCGCGCGACCGGTGTCACCAGCCCGATCGAGGAAGGACCGTTCCGATGACCGCCGAAGCGCCGCCGGAGTCCCCGTTCATCCTGTTCATGGCGGAGCCGATGTTCTCCGAGGAACTCAGCCGGCTCAAGACCTGGGTGCACGGACTGCTGCTCCCGGTGTACGGCCGCGAGGTGACCACCACGCTGCCCTGGTGTCCACAGTGGTGGGAACACCTGGAGGCGGTGGCCCGGCTGCACGCGCTGTGGCTCGCCTGGCAGGACGCGAACGCGCCCGGCGCCGCGCTGCAGTCGCTCTCCGCCTGGCACCGCGACCACCTCAACCTCACGCTGCCGGTGCTGCGCGACCCGTCCGGCCCGTTCGCCGGCTGCAAGCGCGGCAGCCACCGGCTCAAGGAGGTCCCGTACACCGAGGGTGTCCAGGCCTGACCGTCCCGTGCGGCCGTCCGTGAGAGGAGGAGGTGTGCCGTGCTGATCGACCATCCCGTCGCCGAACTGCTCGGCGTCTACTACCTGGACGCGCTCCCGGCCGCGCAGGACGGCGAGATCGAGGCGCACCTCGCGGTCTGCGCCGCCTGCCGCGGCACCGCGGACGAGATCGTCGAGCTGGTCGCCGCGCTGGCCCTGGTCCACGACGAGCACCGGGCCGGGCTGCTGGACGCGTTCGGTGTGCTGCACCGCGACCGGGACGCGCCGCCGCCGGCCGCGTTCGCACGGTTCGCGCCGATGCCGGTGGCGACGCCCGCGGACGATCTGATCGAGGACCTCGCGGCCGCACCGGACGCCGGGCCGCTGGTCCGGGCCGTCCGGCTCCGGCGCGCACCCCGGGACCGCGGCCGGACCCGGGCGCTGGCCACCACCGGCACGCTGTTCTGCGCCGCGCTGCTGATCGCCGGTCTCGCGGTGACGTCGCTGGCCCGGGCCGGCGGCGACACCCCCGGCGCGGAGGGACCGTACGTGACCGCGGCCGCCACCGGGCAGGCCGGCGGCGTGTCGCTGTCCGTCGTGGTCAGCGAGCCGGTCGCCGGCGAGGCACTGGTCCGCGCCACGGTCAGCGGCCTCGACCCGGACGAGCCGTACCAGCTGCACGCCACGACCGCGGACGGCCGGACCGCGCTCGTGTCCGCCTGGGTCGACACCGGACTGGTCCGGGACGTGACCGGCCGGCTGGACGCGGTGCTCGCCGACGTCGTCTCCGTCACCGTCACCGAGCCGGACGGCGGCACCGTGGTGACGGTCGAGCTCGGGGACACGTACCGATGAACTCACCGCGGAGCACGGTCACGACGCGCGAGACGCCGGAGGCGGCACTCGAGCACTTCCAGCGCGTGCACCGGCCGGTGCTGCTGGCGTACGTCAAGCGGCTGGTCAAGGGCGACCTGTACTGGGCCGAGGACGTGGTCCAGGAGACCATGCTGCGCGCCTGGCGCAACCCGGACGCCCGCATGCGGGACGGCCGGTGGAGCCGCGGCTGGCTGTGCACGGTCGCCCGGCGGATCGTCATCGACCAGGTCCGGGCCGCCCGGTCCCGGCCGCCGGAGGCGCTGGACGACTCGGTGCCGGACATGGCCGCGGCCGAGGTCGACGTGGACGGGCGACTGGACGACCGGGAGATCCGGTCCGCGGTCGCGGCGCTGCCGGAACGGCTCCGCACCGTGCTCGTGGAGATCTACTACCGGGAGCGCACGGTCGCGGAGGCGGCCGAGGTGCTCGACGTACCGGCGGGCACGGTCAAGTCCCGCACCTTCTACGCGCTGCGCGCGTTGCGCGGCGCCCTGGACGAGCGCGGATACACGCGCCAGATCGGGGACTGGTGACATGGCACCTCGTATTGATCTGACGGAGCCGTCCCCGGCCGCGCGCCGGGCCGCGGTTAAGGCGTTGACGGCGGACCTCGCGGGACTGCGGCGCGCGAACGCGCTCGGGCTCAGCGTGGGCCGGCAATCGGTCGATCTGCGCGACAGTCTCTCCCGGTGGGAGGAAGGCCTCAGGGAGCCGCAGGCCTCCTGGTGGAGTCGGGTGGTGCGGAGGCTGGCGAACGTCGTGCGGTCGCGCGCGGGCCAGACGCCGGCCGGAACCGGTGAGCCCGCCACTCCCGACGAGCAGGACCTGGCCGACGCGATCCGGCACATCCTCGCGGATCCGCGGTTGGCCGGTCTTCGGGAGCTCTACTACGCCAGCCCGGGCTGGTTCGCGAGGACCAGAGCGCTGACCGCGCCGGACCGGCCGGCGGGCCGCGAGCCTGCCGGCCGGGAGCCAGCGAGTCAGTACCTTCCGGCCGATAGATACGCCGCGATCGATGAGTGGCGGCGGCAGGTGCCGCACGCGGCCAGCGTGACCTCGGTCGCGACGGACAACGCACCGCGCCGGTCCGCGGAACCGGCCGAGAGCGTCGCCTCTCGCACGCGGTTCGCCGCACCGGCCGATGAACATCGACCGGCCCGAACGCTGTGATGACCCGCCGGACCGATCCCGAAGGTTGCCCGAGATGAACGTGCCGACGATGTTCCGGCCGGTGCTCGCCGTGCTGGCCGCCCTGGCAGTGGTCGCGGCGCCGGCACCGGCGCTGGCCGTGGGGGAGCAGAGCTTCACGAAGTACTACGAGGTGCAGGACGCGTTCGAGGGCAAGCCGGAGACGCTCTACGACATCGCCACACGGCTGCTCGACGACACCACCCGGTACAGCGAGATCCTGCACCTCAACATCGGCCGGAAGCAGCCGGACGGCGGTGTGCTGGACGACCCGGGGAAGCTGCGCGACGGCTGGCTGCTGGTCCTGCCGTGGGACGCCTACGGCGACGGCGTACGGTACGGCCTGCTCCCGGAGACGGCAGCGGCACCCGACCCGCCGAATCCGCCGAACCCGCAGCCGACCCCGTCGAAGCCACCCGCGAACCCATCGCCCAACCCGCAGACCGGCGCCCAGAACCCGCCGCAGACCGGCGCCCAGAACCCGCCGCAGACCGGTACCCAGAACCCGCCCGCGACACCCGCGCACGGCGGCATCCCCACGGTCCCGTCGTCCGGGTTGAAGCCGTCGCCCGGCGCCTGTACCACCGGCACCGCCCGTGCGAAGCCGGACTGGGCCGCGCTGCGCGTCGCCGCGAACAAGGCCTGGCCGCGCAGCCGCGGCGAGGGGCAGACCGTCGCGGTCGTCGACTCCGGTGTGGACGGTCTGCACCCGCAGCTGTCCAGCCGGGTCCGCGCCGGGGTGAACGTCACCGACCCGAAGAGCCCGGCCGACGTCGACTGCCTCGGCACCGGCACCGCGATCGCCGCGATCGTCGCGGCCCGCGCCACCGGGGACGGCGACTTCACCGGCGTCGCACCGGACGCCATGGTGCTGCCGGTCCGGATCCTCACCACGACGCCGACCACCACGCCGTACATCCAGACCACCGGCGTCACCAAGGCCGTCGCCGCGGGCGCGACCGTGCTCGCGCTCGGCACCGCCGTGGACCCCACGCAGAAGGACGTCGCCGAGGCGATCCGCCGCGCGGTCGAGGCCGGCGCGGTCGTGGTGGTCTCCGCCCCGGCCGGCGGCACGTCCACACCGGAGGCGATGGACGGCGTGATCCGGGTCGCCGGTGTCGGCGCGGCCGGTCAGTCCGTGGCCGACTACCGGAAGGGCACGGTCGACGTGGCCGCGCCCGGCATGAACGTGACCAGCCTCGGCACCTCCGGCGGCGCGGGCAGCAGCGGCAACTACGCGGTCGCGTACGTGGCCGGGGTCGCCGCGCTGGTCCGCGCGGCCTACCCGGACCTGTCCGCGGAGCAGGTACGCCAGCGGATCCTCGCCACCGCGGACGGGATGAGCGACGTCCGCCGCCCGGACCCGCTCTACGGCTGGGGCATGGTCGACCCGGGCGCCGCGGTCACCCGGGACCTGCCGGCCGAGTCGGCCGGTGCGTCGCCGGACCCGCTGACCGTGGACCCGCCGCCCGGCCAGGACGCACCGGACGGCGCCGCGCCGGCCGGTCAGCGCCGCAACCCGGTCGCGCTGATCCTGGTCACGCTGCTCGCGCTCGGCCTCGCGGTCTTCCTCGGAGTGCGCTTCCGGCGGATCTGGCGGGGCGGCGAGAACTCCGTCCGCGTACCGCGTGGGTTCTCGGTCCCGAAGCTCTTCCGGCGCCCGCCGCGTGCCGACCGGGACCCGGGCGAGGACCGCACGCTGGTGCGCGTGTCGCGCCCGTTCGCACCGGCCGCCACGCACGGCCACGACCGCTGGGGCGAGTTCGACGACGTGCCCGTGGAGTACGCGGAGACCACCGACGACGAGGTGAGGGAACGATGATGATCAACGGAAGCGCCGTGGCCGCCGATCCGCGGCCCGGCCTGTCCACGGCCGGTGTCAGCTGGGTCGCGGCGCACGGCGGCGCGGGCGCGAGCACGCTGGCGGCCGCGCTCGGCGGCGTCGACGTCGGCGCGCGCTGGCCGTCCGAGTCGCGCGCGGACCCGGCCCGCGTGCTGCTCGTCGCGCGCACGCACAGCGGCGGTCTGCGCGCGACCGCCCGCGCGCTCGCGGCGATGCGCGAGGGCCGGCACCCGCCCCGCATGGAACTGCTCGGCCTGGTCCTGGTCGCGGACGCGCCGGGCCGGTTGCCGTGGCCGCTGTTCCGCCGCACGCGCGTGCTGCGGTCGGTGGCGCCTGTCTGGCGGGTGCCCTGGATCGAGCAGTGGCGGCTCGGCGCCGAGCTGCGCAAGGCCCCGAAGGTGCTGCTCAGCCTCGCGGATCTGGTCGACGACCTGTCCTGAACCCCCTGGTTGCTGGAGGTATGACCGAATGGACCGAATACGTATCAACGGCCGGCTCGGCCGCGCGCTGATCGCGCTCACCGTGATCGCGGCCGGCCTCGGTGCCGGCTTCCACCTGGCCGGCGGTGAGCCCGGCGCGTCCGCGGCCAGCGCGCTGGTCTGGTCGGACGAGTTCGACGGCGCGGCCGGCACCGGCCCGGACGCCGCGAAGTGGAAGCACGACACCGGTGGCCACGGCTGGGGCAACGACGAACTGCAGAACTACACCGACGGTACGGGCAACGCGGCGCTGGACGGCGACGGGAACCTGGTGATCACGGCACGCCGGGAGAGTTCCGGCGGCCGCGAGCACTCGTCCGCGCGACTGCTGACCGCCGGAAAGTTCAGCCGGACGTACGGCCGGTTCGAGGCGCGGATCAAGCTGCCGAAGGGCCAGGGAATCTGGCCGGCGTTCTGGATGCTGGGCGACAGCGCGAGCGCGTGGCCGGAGCGCGGCGAGATCGACATCATGGAGAACGTCGGCAAGGACCCGAACCGCGCGCACGGCACGATCCACGGGCCGGGCTACTCCGGCGGCGGTGCCAGCGGCGGCTCGGTGCTGCACGACGCGCCGCTCGGCGACGCGTTCCACACGTACGCGATCGACTGGTCCCCGGATCTGATCGTCTGGTACCTGGACGGCGTGGAGTTCAGCCGGAAGACACCGGCCGACATCGGCGGCAACCGGTGGGTCTTCGACAAGCCGTTCTTCATGATCCTCAACGTGGCGGTCGGCGGGCGGTGGCCGGGGAATCCGGACGGCTCCACCCAGTTCCCGCAGACCATGGTGATCGACTACGTCCGGGTGTACGAGAGCGGCGGCGGCAGCGGCGAGGACCCGGTGCAGGAGACGCCGCCGGTGACGGAGCCGCCGCCGGCCGAGGAGATTCCGCCGGCCGAGGAGATTCCGCCGGCCGAGGAGATCCCGCCCGCCGAGGAGATCCCGCCGGCCGAGGAGATCCCGCCGGTCGAGGAGGAGCCGCAGGGTGTCGCGCTGACCGGTATGCAGTCCGGCCGGTGCATCGACGTGCCCGGCGGCCAGTCCCGGGACGGCCTGCCGCTGCAGATCTGGGACTGCCTCCGCAACGACGCACAACGCTGGACGTTCACCCCGGACGGCACCGTGACCGCGCTCGGCAAGTGCCTGGACGTGGCCGGCGGCGATCCCGCGAACGGCACCACCATCCAGCTCGCGGACTGCAACGGCACCGGCTGGCAGCAGTTCGTCCTCAGCGAAGCCGGTGACCTGGTCAACCGCGCCGCGAACCGATGCGTCGACGTCCGCGACTTCCACACCACCGCCGGCGCGAAACTGCAGCTGTGGGACTGCGCCGGCACGGCGAACCAGAAGTGGGTCGTGCGCTGACCCGCACCGGCCCGCTCCGCCCGGGTGGCGGAGCGGGCCGGTCTGAGTACCACTACTCACGCCCTGAGCTGCGGTTTCGGCGAGGCTGTCTCCAGCGCCGGCGCAGGGCCGGCCGCACCCCGCACCCACGGAGACCCCCATGACGCACCACGGCAAGCCCACCCCGGCCTTCATCGGCGCGTCCTGGGCCGCACTGCTGCTCGGCATCGTCTGCTTCGCGATCGGCCTGTGGAACGCGGGCATGACCCGCAGCGAGAAGGGCTTCTACGCCGCCGTCCTGATCATGGGCGTGTTCGCCGCGGTCTCGGTGCAGAAGTCGGTCCGCGACCGCGCCGAGGGCATCCCGGTCTCCGCGCTCTACCTGGGCCTGTCCTGGCTGGTGCTGGGCGCCGGTGTGGTGATGCTGACGGCCGGGCTGTGGAACAGCGGCATGGCGCTCAGCGAGAAGGGCTTCTACGGCCTGGCGTTCGGCATGACGCTGTTCGCCGCCGTGGCCGTGCAGAAGAACGTCCGCGACGGCCTCGCCGCCCGGGCCGCCGAGGCGCCGCCGGCCTACGTCATCCCGGAGGCGCCGCAGGCGTACTACCCGCCGGCTCAGTGACCCGCCGCCGGCCGCGGGTCGCCTCCACCGGGTCGACCACGCCCGCCGACCACTCCGCGGCCAGCGCCACGCTCTCCGCCCGCCCGGACGCCACGTGCGCGAACGCCAGTGCGGCCGCTCGCTCGGCCGCACCGGCCGCGACCGCCTCGTACAGTCCCTGATGCTCCTCGCACTGCTGCACCAGGTCCCGTCGCCGGGTGAGGTTGAACAACCACTGCGTACGCGCCTCCAGCGGCCGCATCATCGCGGAGAGCAGCGGATTTCCGGCCATCGCGACCAGCTCCCGGTGGAACCGCGCGTTCGCCGCCGCGACACCGGGATCGTCGCCGGTCACCAGCGCGACCCGGGCCGCGGCCATCGATGCCCGCAGCCGGGCCAGCCCGTCCTCGTCCGCCCGGGCCGCCGCCAGCCGCGCCGCCAGCGACTCCAGGCTCTCCCGCACGTCGAACAGATCGCGCACGTCGTCCGCCGTGAAGTGCGCGACCACCACCCCCTGCCGCGGCACGCACACCACCAGCCCGTCGTTGCGCAACAGCTGCAACGCCTCCCGCAGCGGGATCCGGGACAGGGACAGCTCGGTCGCGAGATCCCGCTCGAACAGCCGCTGCCCCGGCGCATACACCAGATCCACTATCCGCCGCCGCAGCTCGGCATACGCGCAGTCACGCAACGAGGTCATGACGACACGGTAAACGGTGACCCCGCCCCAACGTATCGGCAGTCACCGATTAATGCTCACGAGACGAGCCTTACCGATCTGGTGATGTGATGGCTGTCCATGTGACCGGAAGCCGATCGTTCGGCAGTGCGCGGGACCGGTCATCCTTGAGGGATGACCGCCGCCGTTCGCATCAGTGCACTGGGACCGTTACGTGTCTGGCGGGACGGGGTGCCGCAGCCAGTGGGGTCGCCGCAGCAGCAGGCGCTGCTGGCCGCGTTGCTGATCCGGGACGGGCGGGTCGTGTCCATGGACGAGCTGGTCGCAGCCGTCTGGGGGGAGGATCTGCCGGACACCGCGGCCGCGACCGCCCGCACCTACGTCTACCGGCTGCGGCGGCTCTTCGACGGCACCGTCGTCTCGATCCAGAGCCTGGGCCGGGGGTACGCGCTGAGCGCCGCCGACGCGTCGATCGACGTGACCGCGTTCCACGCGGCGGTTGCCGAGGCGCACGAGCGGATGCGTGCCGGTGACGCGCCCGGTGCGGCCGGGCTGCTGTCCGGTGCGCTGGCGCTGTGGGAGGGCGAGGCGCTGGCGGGGGTGCCGGGGCGGGCGGCGGAGACGGCCCGGGTGCGGCTGGAGGACACCCGGATCGCGGCGGAGGAGCTGCTGTTCACGGCACGGCTGGAGACGTCCGGCGCGAGCGCGGAGGAGCTGGCCCGGCTGACCGAGCTGGTCGAGACGTACCCGCTGCGGGAGGGTTTCCGGGCGCTGCTGATGCTCGCGCTCTACCGTCGCGGCCGGCAGGCGGAGGCGCTGGAGCTGTACCGGCGCGGGCAGGCGCTGCTGCGCGACGAACTGGCGCTCGATCCCGGGCCGGCGCTGCGCGACATGCAGCGGCGCATCCTGTGCGGCGATCCGGATCTGCTGGCCGCGGCCGGTGCGGGCCCGACGTACCTGCCGGCCGATCTTGCTGATTTCACCGGCCGGGTCGCGGAGCTGGCCGTGATCACCGGCGCGCTGACGCCGGGCGCGACCGTGGGGATCACCGCGGTGCCCGGGTTCGGGCGGACGAGCACGGCGGTGCACGCGGCGCACCTGCTGGCCGCCGAGTTCCCGGACGGCCGGCTCTACGCGGACCTGGCCGCGCCGGGCGCGCTGGCCGAGACGCTGCTGACCTGGTCGCGGCTGTTCGGGGTGGCCGGTGGCGAGCTGCCCGCGACCGTGACCGGGCGGGCCACGCTGCTGCGCACCGCGGCCGGGGACCGCCGCCCGCTGATCGTGCTCGACGACGTCGAGGACCCGGCGGACGTGACCGTGATCCGGTCCGCGCTGCCGCGAGCGACCGTGCTGCTCACGTCCCGGCGCCGGCACCACCGGCTGCCGGCCACCACCTGGGTGACGCTCGGCGGGCTGGCCGAGGACGAGGCGATGCGGCTGTTCGAGCGGGTCGCCGGCGCGGAGCGGGCGGCGTCCGACCCGGAGTGGGTCCGGCGGGCGATCGCGGCCATCGACGGCGCGCCGCTCTCGGTGCGGCTGGCCGCGGAACGGGTCGCGCGCCGGCCGCACCGAACCGTGCGGCAGCTGGTCGAGGAGCTGACCACGGAGCTGCACGACCCGTACGCGCCGCTGCACGACGACTGCATCATCGCGGAGGCGTCGATGGTCCGCGCGTACCAGCTGCTGCGCCCACAGGCCGCGCGCACGCTGCGGTTCCTGACCGCGACCGCGGCCTGTGCCGCGACCGCGCCGGAGGTGGCCGCGATGCTGCGCACCACCGAGAACAACGCGCTGACCGCGCTCGACTCGCTGGTCGACCTGCATCTGGTGGTGGACGGCGCGGACGGCCGCTACCGGATCAGGGACCCTATGGTGCAGTCGGTGGCGCGGCGGCAGCTGCACGAGGTCGACGGTCCGGCCGAGATCGAGGCGGCGGTGCGGCGGGCGTTCAACCCGTCACAGGTGGAGATCATTCCCGCGCCGATCCGAGTGTGAACAGTGCGGTAAACCGGTCTTTCCGCGTGAGGATGATCCGTGCGGCGGCATAGTCTGCCGGGGTGACCACCGTTGACTTCTACTTCGATCCGGCCTGCCCGTTCGCCTGGATCACGTCCCGCTGGATTCTCGAGGTGCAGCAGCAGCGCGAGATCGACCTGCGCTGGCATGTGATGAGCCTGTTCGTGCTGAACGAGAACCGCGACCTCGACGCCGGCTACCGGGAGACCGTCAACCGCTCGCTGGGCACGGTCCGTGTCGTGACCGCGGCCTGGCAGCAGCACGGCGACGCGGTGCTCGGCCCGCTCTACACCGCGCTCGGCACCCGCATCCACAACCAGGGCCGCAAGAAGGACCTGGACACCGTCATCCCGGAGGCGCTCGCCGAGGTCGGCCTGCCCGCGTCCCTGATCGACGCGCGGACCAGCGACGAGTGGGACGCCGCGCTCCGCAAGAGCCACCACGAGGGCATGGACCCGGTCGGCGACGACGTCGGCACGCCCACCATTCACATCGACGGCGTCGCGTTCTTCGGTCCGGTGCTGAACAGCATCCCGCGCGGCGCGGACGCGCTGAAGGTCTTCGACGGCGCGGTCGCGCTCGCGAGCTTCCCGACCTTCTTCGAGCTCAAGCGCACCCGCACCGGCGAGCTCGACTTCGGCTGAGCCCACGGGACCGGTCAGTTTTCGAGAAGTCCGGAGCTCGCAACGCTGCCTAGCATGATCGGCAGGAGCTGCGGAAAGGGGCTGACCATGGCAGCGAAGAAGGACGACGGGTTCTCCGCCGAGGAGCGCGCGGCGATGAAGGAGCGCGCGGCCGAGCTGAAGCGGCAGAAGAACAGCGCGACCGCGGAGACCGATCTGCTGGCGAAGATCGCCGAGCTGGACGACGCGGACCGCGCGCTCGCCGAGCGGGTGCACGCGCTGGTCAAGGAGCACGCGCCGCACCTGACCGCGAAGACCTACTACGGCATGCCCGGCTGGGCCAGGGACGGCAAGGTGCTGGTCTTCCTGCAACCGGCCGGCAAGTTCAAGACCCGCTACGCCACGCTCGGCTTCCAGGACAACGCCGCGCTCGACGACGGCGGCATGTGGCCCACCGCGTACGCGCTGACCACGCTCACCGCCGAGCACGAGACGCTGATCGCCGCCCTGCTCAAGCGCGCGGCGGCGTGAGCATCGCGTTGATCCGCTGCAGCACGTCGATCTGCGCCGGGTTGAACAGCTCCGCGATGCTGCGCAGCATGACCGGCGAGGTGAACGGGCCGCCGTCCGCGCCGAGCGCGGTCAGCTCCGGGTAGGTCTCCCGGCTCACCCGGACCTCCGGGGCGAACCGCTCGGCCAGGCTCTGCCGGGTCGCCTCGTCCGCGTCCGCGGGCAGCGTGTCGAACGCGATCGTAGCCGCGGAGCGCGGCTCCACCGGGACGTCGCGCAGCAGGTCCAGCGCGTCCGGCTCGAGGACCTGCGCGCTGATCAGCAGCAATCCGCGGTCGGCGTCCGGCAGGCCCTCGGGGAACTCGCCGAAACCGGCCGGCAGGTCGGCCAGGTGCGGCCGGCGCAGCGCCTCGGCCAGCTCCGCCCGCATCCGCTGCTGACGTGCGATGCTCGCGGCCAGTTCCGCGTCGAGGGCGCGAAGCACCTGCTCCGCGCCCTCGGCCGACCCCTCGATCGCGTCCATCTCGGCCAGCGGCACACCCATGTCGATCAGGCGGCGGATCCGCAGCAGCCGGGTCAGGTGCGCCACCCGGTACCGCTTGTATCCGTTCGCCGCCCGCTCCGGCTCCGGCAGCAGCCCGATCCGGTGGTAGTACCGGACCGCCTTGACCGTCGTGCCGGCGATCTCCGCCAGTTCCCGGGTGCTCCAGCCGCCACCGTTCCGCATCCCGGTATTCGACACCCTGCCCCAGGGGCACGGTCAAGCGGTCAGCAGACCGTGTCCCGGGCCGGGAGCCGGCCGTCGACGAGGTACGTGGTGGTGACGTTCAGCGCGCACCCGTCGCCGCCGAGCACGTAGACGCCGTGTC
Source organism: Catenuloplanes indicus (assembly GCF_030813715.1). Classification (NCBI taxonomy): domain Bacteria; kingdom Bacillati; phylum Actinomycetota; class Actinomycetes; order Micromonosporales; family Micromonosporaceae; genus Catenuloplanes; species Catenuloplanes indicus. Next base: position 1,438,452 of record NZ_JAUSUZ010000001.1, on the reverse strand, counting down.
CGCTGCCGTTCACGGTCACCAGCCGGGACTGCGCGCCGAAAGCGGAGCGCAACAGCTCGCCACCGGCCAGCGGCGTGACCGGGTCGTGCCGGTTCTGCACGATCAGCACGTCGTTCGGCACGATCCCGACCGGCGCCTCGGACGGCTCCCAGGCCCAGTAGGCGCACGGCAGCACGTTCGCCGCGGCCGCGCCGTACAGCGGGTAGCGCTTGCGGTCCTCGGCCACGCCGCGCCGGTACGTGTCCAGCTCCTCCGGCCAGTCGGCGTCGTTGCAGGAGACGGCCAGGAACACGGAGAGCGCGACGTCGGACGGGTGCGGTCCGGGCGGCGTCTCCGGCGAGGGTGCCACCGAGCCGGGGGTCGCGTACGTCTGCAGGAACATCGCTGTCCGGCCGTACGCGGTCGCGGAGAACAACCCGGCGAACACGGCGCCGCGGAGCATCGCGCCGGTGGTGCCGTCCGGCGCCGGCGTCCGGTCCAGCCGTTCGACCAGCGCGAGGTAGTTCCTGCGCACCTGTGCCGGCGTGCGGCCCATCCCGTACGAGTCGTGCCGTGCCGCCAGCCACCGGGCGAATTCCGGGAACGTCTCCTCGAAGCCGTGCGCGTACCGGCGCAGGCCCTCCCGGTTCAGGTGGCTGTCGCCGACGTTGCTGTCCAGCACGACCCGGTCCACGGTGTCCGGGAACAGCGACGCGTACGCGGCACCGAGCGCCGAGCCGTACGAGTAACCGAGGAAGCTGGCCTTCTCCTCGCCGAGCGCGATCCGTACCCGGTCCAGGTCGCGGGCCGTGTTCGCGGTGGTCAGGTGCCGGACCCGCGGGTTCGCCGCGCACCTGGCCGCGATCCGTTCCGCGATCGCCGCCTGCGCCACCACGGCCGCGTCGTCCGGCGCGTACGGCGGCACGTTGCCGTAATACCCGTCATCGGTGGTGATCCCGCAGGCGATCGGCGTGGAATGGCCGACGCCCCGGGTGTCCATGCCGATCAGGTCGTACGCGTTTGTCACGCTGACCGGCAGCCCCTTGCCGACCAGGTCCGCCGGGAGGCCCAGCCCGGAGCCGCCCGGGCCGCCCGGGTTGGTCAGCAGGACGCCGCGCCGCTTCGCCGGGTTCGGGCTGGCCACCCGGGAGATCATGATCTCGATCTGCTCGCCGTCCGGGTCGGCGTAGTCCAGCGGTACCGGTACGGTCGCGCACTGTACCGCGACCAGGGGATTGATCGCCGCGTCCGCCGGGCACGCGGCCCAGTGCAGCGCCGGTGCCGCCGTGGCCGGTGGCATCGCGATCAGCGCCCCGGCCATGCCGAGCAGCCCGGCCAGCGCGGCGGTTCGCCGTCGATTCATGACGCTCCTCCCTTTCGTGTTCACTCGTCCCATGCCACACCGTGTCCCGGGGGCATGGTCAAGGGCGGCTACCTTGGCCGGGTGATCTCCTGGAACGCGCCCGCTCCCTCACCCGCACCGCCGCCCTGGACACCGGAGCCCCAACCGGACGAGCGGCGCGGCAGCGTGCTGGTCACGCCGTGGCTGCGCAGCGTGCTGCACCCGCGCCGGGGCGGCATCCCGGTCCCGGTGCGCCCGCTCGGCGGGATGGACGAGTCGTGGGCCGGGCTGCGGCACCACATCTGGTCGCTGGACCGCTTGCTGACCACGGAGAAGTCCGAGCGGTCCCGGGTCTGGGGCTACGTCACCTCGATCGCGCGGGAGGACCGCCGGCTCGGTGAGCGGCTGCTCGACCCGGTCGCCCGGATCGGCACCGCGGACGACGACCACGCGCTGGTCCGCGCGGTCCGGAACCGGTTCACCTGGTACGGCGGGCCGGAGGACGACTGGCTGGCCGACTTCCTCACCGCGGCGCACGGCCTGCCCGAGGCGGCCCGGCGGATCATCGGCGGCTTCGACAGCGACCTGCCGTACACCGGCGTGGGTGTGTTCGGCCGCCTGCGGCAGCTGCTGGTCCTGGCGGACGACGCCGGGTACGCCGCGGCCCGCGACGCGATCCTGGACGCCCGGGACCGGCGCGCGCGGCACCTCGACGGCAGCCGGCTCGCGGACCTGTTCTGGGCCGTGTCGTTCCTGCTGCCGATCGGCCCGGCGTCCGGCCCGGACGAGCGGGCCGCGCACGACGCGGCGCTGCGCAACGTGGGCGAGTTCGGCAACTACGACGTGCACGCGTGCGGGCTTGCGTCCGGCGACGTGGCCACGGTCGAACGGTTCCTGGCGGTCAACTCGACCGTCCGGCACGAGTTCTTCGGCCAGTCCGGCGGCCGTCTCTACCTGGCGAGCCTGCTGGAGATCGCGGGGGAGGAGGCCGGGCCGATCCTGAGCCGGATGCGACCGGGCTGGCCGTTCCACGACCACCCGCACTACATCGCGGTGTGGGACAGCCTGCGGTGGCACACCGGCGAGGAGACCGGCGTCCGGTTCGCGCCGGTGGTCGAGGACGAGGGGGACCGGGCCGTACCGCCGGGGGAGCCCTTCGCCTATCAGCCGCCGGAGGCGGCGCACCCGGTGCTGCGCGAGCCGCTGGTGCCGGTGGCGCCGGAATTCGACTGGCAGCCGCACGAGCGGTCCGCGGCCGAGGGCCTGGGCGTGTACGCGAACGCGGCGCAGTGGGACGGCGTGCCGATCGGCGACTGCGACACCGCACAGGTCACGGCGTGGCTGGAGCATCACGAGCACTGGGCGATCCCGACGCCGTTCACCGCGCTCGCGCTCGCGCCGCGCTGGACCCACGACCGGCTCATGGCGCTCGGCTTCGACCAGCACGCCTACTGGGTGCGGTGGGCGCTGCCGCTGGTGCTGCTCCGGCACGGCGCGAGTCACGTACCGGCGCTGGTGGCCGCGTTCGACGACCGGTCCGCGGTCGAGGCCGCGCTGGACGCGGCGCAGCCGATCGGGCACAGCGCGCTGGCCGTCCCGGTCGCGCGCGCGTTCGCCGGGAAGAAGCACCGCCGCCCGGCCCGCGCCTGGCTGCTGCGCCACCCCCGGCACGCCGCCGCCGGCCTGGTCGCGGCGTGGGACGCGGACCGGTCCGATCCGGTGCTCGGCCGCGCGCTGCGCTGGCTCGACGCGCAGGGCCACCGCCCGCTGCTGCTCGCGCAGGCGTCCTCGGCCGCGGACGACCTGCGCGCGCTGCTCGATTTGGACCCGCTGGCCGCACCCCGGGCGAAGCAGCCGGTGATCCCGGCGTACCTGACGAAGGCGCCGCTGCCCGGCATCCCACGTCACGATCAGAAGCCGCTGCTGGTACGGCTGGCCGCCTGCGACGCCGACCAGGTGCACCCGGGCGTGCTGGCCGCCCGCGAGCGGTTCACCGCGGCGGACCGGGCCGCGTTCACCGGCGCGCTGCTGGACCGCTGGCTGGCCGCCGGCACCCCGCCCGCGGAGGCGTGGTGCCTGCACGCGACCGGCCTGCTCGGCGATGACACCGGCGCCCGCCGCCTGGCCACGCTGGCCCGGCAGTGGGCCGGCACCAACGCGGCCGCCCGCGCGCAGACCGCGCTGGACGCGATCCGGCACCGGGGCACCGACGCCGCGCTGATCGAGCTGAACCTGCTGGCCGAACGCTCCCGCTTCCCGAAGTTCGCGAGCGTGGCCCGCGGTCACATCGAGGAGATCGCGGCGCTGCGCGGGCTCACCACGGACGAGCTGGCCGACCGGATGGTGCCGGCGCTCGGCGCGGAGACGGACCTGGGCGCGTACCGGCTCGCGTTCGACCACCGCGGGCTGCCGGTCGTCCGCGACCCGGACGGGCGGGTGCTGGCCGACCTGCCCCGGAAGCCGGAGTTCAAGGAGGCCCGCGCGGAGCTCGCCGCGATCCGCAAGACCGCGCGCGCGTCCGCGTCGCTGCACCTGGCCCGCCTGGAACGGGCCATGTGCACCGGCCGCCGCATCCCGGCCGGGATCTTCCTGGACCGGTTCGCCGCCCACCCGTGGATGACCCACCTGGCCCAGCGCCTGGTCTGGGGCGTGCACGACGGCGACGCGCCGGTCACGGCCGTCCGGGTCGCCGAGGACGGCACGCTCGCCACCGTCGGCGACGAGCCGTTCGTGCCCGCGGCCTCGGCCGAGGTCACGCTCCTGCACCCGGTGGAGTTCGACCCGGCGCCGTGGGCCGAGGTGTTCGCCGACTACGCGCTGCTCCAGCCGTTCCCGCAGCTGGACCGCCCGTGCTACCCGGAACCGGACGCGCTCGACCGGCTCACAGGCCGGACCGCGAGCTACCCGGTGCTGCGCGGCCTGGAACGGTACGGCTGGACCCGCTGGTACGACGCCTCCATGGTCCGGATGGCGAAGGCACTGCCCGGCGGCGGCTGGGCGGTGCTGGACACCGACCCGGGCTGGCACGCCTCGGACACGGTCGACTCCGCGCTGACGCAGACCGTGCGCGGGATCGAGTTCTCCGGCGGCGTCACGTTCGCCGGCCTGCCACCGGTGGTCCGCTCCGAGCTGGTCCACGACCTGCGCGCGCTGGACTGAGGTCTATCGTCGTACCCGATGGGCACGACGGTCGTGGTGGGCGCGGGCGCGGCCGGCCTCGCCGCCGCGGTCCGGCTGCGCCGCCACGACCCGATCGTGCTCGACGCCGGCGCCCGGATCGGCGACAGCTGGCGGCACCGCTACACCGGGCTGCGGCTGTTCACGCCGGCCCGGTTCTGCGCGCTGCCCGGCCTGCCGCTGCCCGGCGACCCGGGCGCGCACCCGGGCAAGGACGACTACGCCGACTACCTGGAGTCGTACGCGGACCGGCAGCGGATCGCGGTGCGGCTCGGCACCGCGGTCACCCGGCACGTCCACCGGGACGGGCGGCACCACCTCAGCACCGCGCACGGCGAGATCGTCGCGGACCGGCTGATCTGGGCGAGCGGCGCGCACGCGGTGCCGGTGATCCCGCCGTTCGCGGCCGCGCTCGACCCCGCGATCGGCCAGGCGACCGCGGCCGGCCTCGGCCAATCCGAGGCGCTGCCGGACGGCCCGGTGCTGGTGGTCGGCGCCGGGCAGTCGGGCGCGGACATCGCGGCCATGGCCGCGGTCGCGCACCGCACCTACCTGGCCGGGCCGCGCACCGGGACGGTGCCGCTCGCGGTGGCCCGCAGCCGCGCCGTGCGCGCGCTCTACCGGCTGCCGGTGCCGGGCGAGCGGGCGCGGCGGTTCCTGCGGCGCCGGCCCGGCCCGCTGGTCTGGCACACCGCCCGGTCGCTGGCCGCCGCGGGCGTGGTCCGGGTGCCGCGGGTGACCGGCGTGCGGGACGGGCTGCCGGTGCTCGCGGACGGGCGCGTGCTGCCGGTCGCCACCGTGGTCTGGTGCACCGGGCTGCGTCCCCGGTTCGACTGGCTGGATCCGCGCGCTCGCGGCGTACCGTCGCTGGGTTTCGTGGGTCTGCCGTTCCAGCACACGCTGAGTTCCGGGACGCTCGGCGGCATGCCCTCGGACGCCGCCCGTGTCGCGCGGCACCTGGGCCTGGCCTGAACTGCATTGCCGGGAATGGCCAGGCGAGCGCTCTGCTCCGGCTGCTGCGCCGCCGCCCCGGGCGGACCTCGCTCGACGCCGCGCTGCATGCGGTGCAGGCAGGTTGAGAATTTGATTTCCCGCTTCCGGCGTGGCCGTGATCCGCATGCTCCCGCGGGCACCGGTCCCATGCCACTCCGCTTATTTTGATCTTGAAGCGGACCTGGGTGGGTCGCGGGTCCGTGGCCGGCGCAGATGCCGTTCTGTTCGGTTCGGCGGGCAGGGTGGGGCGCGTTGTGAAAACCCAGGTCGGAGCTGGTGATCAACTTAGTGGCATGGGACGCCGATCCCGCCTCGATGCGGCGGTGCACACCCGGACTGCCCACTGATCGCGTGCTTCGCGCGTGACCGGTTCCGGACCGATGCCGACGGTGCGTGTGTGCATTCCCGTGGCCGCTTTGTGCGGATCGAAGGAGTCGCCGGCGGCGTACGGATCTCGTACCGCACCACCGAGCCGGCGGCCGCCGTACCCCGCGTCCGAAATATCACGATATTGGGGGAGAGGTGCTCGGCGGCTCTCGGCCGGCCCGGCGCGCAGGCGGGCGGGATTCCCGTGGACACAGACACTCGAACGCGGCGCCGGATATGGCGATATTTCGGACGCGGGCCTTACATGCGTGCCGGAGCAGCCACGGCGTATCGCCACCGCGCAGTACGGCGTGCCGCGCCGTGCTGCGCGGCCCGACGCTGCGCTTCGCGCGTTCGTGCTGTGCTGCGCTTCGCGCGGTCATGTGGTGTCCGGCGGGCCCGTGCCAAGCCGGGTGGCGCCTCCGGGCCGGGTCGCGCCTGCTCCGCCGGGTCGCGCCTCCAGGCCGGCCTTCGCGCCGGGCCGGGTATCCGGGCCGAGTCGGGTCTCCGTGCGGGCCGGGTCTCCGGAGCGGTGCCGTGCCGTGCGCCTTCGGGGGGTGGGTCCTTGCGCCGGTTGCGAGGTATTCCGGCTGGCCGCCTGAGGGCGAGGGGGTGCAAGGGAAGTGTGGGTGTTTGGGTAGGGCGGGTGGTCAGGTAAGCAGAGCAAAGCGAAGGCGGTAGCGGGCTTGCGGCCAGACTGGCGGGGAGGAGCACCAGCGACGACCCGTCGCCGACAACGCCACTCAGCTTATTTTGATCTTGAAGTGGGCCCGGCCGAGCGCGAGTCCCTGGCCGGCGCAGATGCCGTCCCGTTCGGTTCGGCGGGCAGGGGGCGGACGCGGTGGGTTGCTTCGTGAAGAACCAGGTCAGAGTCCGTGATCAACGTGAGCTGAGCGGCATGGGCACCGGTCGTCGCTGACGCTCCTCCCTGCACGTTCCGGCGTGGGTCACCCGAAACCCGCGGGCGGGCGGCGGCTCGCCCGGCCTGGCACCTGACCCGGCCGGGCGGCGCGCGGGCGCTCAGCGGACCAGCGTCACCACGCCGGTGTCGAGGTCGTAGCGGGCGCCGACGACGGCGGTCTCGCCGGACTCGACGCGCTCGCGGATGATGTCGCTCCGGGAGAGGATCGCGGCGGCCTGGGCGCGGATGTTCGCCTGCACGGCGCGCTCCACGCCGTCCGGCGCGGACGCGTACGGTGCGACGATCGGCCGCAGGGCCGCCACGATGGACGCTATGTGGCCGGGTGCGGACGCGCCGGTGTTGATCGCGTTGATGGTGGCGCTGATCGCACCGCACCGCTCGTGGCCGAGGACCACGATCAGCGGCGGCGCGAACTCCTCCACCGCGTACTCCATGCTGCCGAGCAGCAGGTCGTCGACGATGTTGCCGGCCACCCGGTCGTCGAACAGGTCGCCGATGCCCTCGTCGAAGAGCAGTTCCGGTGAGACCCGCGAGTCGGCGCAGCCGAGCAGGACTGCGAACGGGTGCTGGCCGGCCGCCACCTCGTGCAGGCGGTCGAGCGACTGGTGCGGATGCCGGGCCCGCCCGGAGGTGAAACGCCGGTTACCGGCGAGCAGCCGGCGCACGGCCGCGGCCGGTGTCGTCGGCGCCGGCTCCGCGGGCGGGGTGGCGGGCGCGGCGGAGGCGGCGGCCGGGAGCGCGAGCGCGCCGGCCGCGACGCCGCCGGCGGTGAGCAGGGCACGGCGGCGCAGTGTGGTGTGCGACATCGAGGAACTCCTGTACCGACAGACTGTAGGACACAGGCATTCTTCGCTCTGACGCCGGTGGATGTCAGTCCCTGATCACTGCGACGCACCCCACATCCGCGTGGCGTGCGTGGCCGCTGACCGACCGCGACCGTCGCCGGGGTCGTCAGGAGCGGCGCGTCATCACGAACGTCCAGACCGCTACCGCGATCACCACGCCGAGGACGAACTCGCCGGCCAGGAACAGACCGCTCACCAGCCAGTGGCGATCCAGGTTCCCGGCCAGCACCTCGACCACCGTGACGGTCACGAACACGCTGCCGATCAGCAGAATCAGCGGTACGGGACGGTGCGGCTGGCCATCGGCGGACATCCGCCCACGATAACGCCCACCGCACCACCGGCGGTCGCCACCCGGACAGCACGACGGCCGAAAGCCGCATATCGTCAGCAGCATGCTCGTGACCGCGCTGAACCTTCTGCTGACGGCCGCGGCGCTGCTCGGGTTCCTCGCGCTCCGCCGCCGCTGGAAGGCCGCCGACCGCGCCCTCTCCGAGGCCGAGGCCACCCACGCCCACCTCGACCGCGCCCACTACCGCCGCCGCCTCCGCCACCCGCACGCCGACTGATCATCCGGCACTCTCACAGCCGGCAGCCGGTAAAGACCGACCGCAGTACGGGAAGGTTCCGCCTCGCCTCTCCCACACTGCCCGGGCGAACACGCGGATCACGCCCGGATGCGCGGACGATGCAGATACACCGACAGATCCTTCACCATTTCCGCTGATTTCCCGGGCCGAACGGCAGTGCACTGCGGCAGTGCGGGCCGGCCCGCGACTGAAGCCCGGAGGTCAGGGGGTGCCCAAGGGCTTGGTGGGCATGTCACCGCCGACCAGCTGGTTGGCGGGGGCGGTGAGGTCGGGCTCGCCGCACTGGCGGTACCAGCGTTCGGCGTCGTCGTGCGGGTAGTAGCCGATGGCGAGCCCGCCGGTGGTGGACCACCAGCGGCGGGTGTTGGCGGAGACGCCCCAGACCACGCGCCAGCCGGTCGCGGTGAGCGCGGCCTCGACCAGGCGGGCGGCGTCGTCGGGGGAGAGCCAGGTGGAGAGGTCGCGGGGTGCGGCGGGGCGGTCGCGGCAGGTGCCGATGCGCAGGCAGATGACGTGCAGTCCGTGGCGGTCGTGGTAGAGGCGGCCGAGCTGCTCCATCGCGGCCTTGCTCCAGCCGTAGTACGAGTCGGGCCGGGCCGGTACGTCGTCGGGCAGGCCGGCCGGGCCGGCGTCGGCGCGGGAGTAGAGGCCGGCGGCGTGGTTGCTGGAGGCGAGGACGACGCGGGGGACGCCGGTGCGGACGGCGGCGGCCAGGACCCGTTCGGTGCCGCGGACGTTGACCGCGAGCACGTCCTCGAACGGACCCTCACCGGCGATGCCGCCCAGGTGCAGGATCGCGTCGGCGCCGGTGCAGGCCTTCTCGACCGCGGCCGCGTCGGTCACGTCGAGCGCGTCGATGCCGTCGCCGGCCCGCACGTCGGTCAGCCGCAGCTCGTGGTGCGACAGCCGGGGCCGCAGCATCTGCCCGATCGTCCCGGCCGCGCCGGTCATCAGAATCGTCGCCATCCCGACCTGATGCCCACCCAGCCGGCGCCGAACCGTCACCACGCCGGAACCACCCGCGTGCGCCGAACCTACCCGGCGCCGGGAACGGGCCCGCGCCGGGAAGCGAGGCGGATGCCGCGAGGGCGCTACGACCCCGCGAAGGACGTCGTGCCGATCGTCGCCAGCAGGTCGAGTTTGCCGCGCGCGTCCGTGCCCGGCGCCGGCGTGCAGACGACCACGTGCGGGTTCGAGCCGCCGATCGCCAGCACGTTCGACCGCACCGGGATCTCGCCGACCTCCGGGTGCACCACCACCTTGGACGCGGACTGGTGCTCGGCCACCGACTGCGACTCCCACAGTGCCCGGAGCCGCGGCACCCGCCGCAGACGGGCGATCAACGCGGCCAGCTCGTCCAGCACCCCGCGCAGGCTCTCCGGGATCAGCCGGGGCACCCGGTCCGGGTCCGCGGCGTGCCCGGCCAGCCGCAGCAGGTGTGCCTGCTCGTCGTCGCCGAGCTGGAGCGCGCGGGCCAGCGCCGCGCAGACCTGCGCGGACGGCGTGGCGGCGCGGCCCTCGGCGCGACCCCGCGGACTGCCACGCCTCGGTGACTCGCCCCGGTGAGGAAAGGGCGGCCCGGCACGGGTGCCGGGCCGCCCTCCACCCAGGAACCTAGGGCATGCGGCTGGACGGGATGGCCCACTCGGAGCGGTTGCGCCCGAGGAAGCTGATCACCCAGCGGAACATGGCCGTGGTGCGGTTGCGGGCACCGGCCAGGTAGAAGACGTGCACGGCCAGCCAGAGCAGCCAGCCGATCGGGCCGCCCAGGTTCAGCGGGCCGATGCCGGCGACCGCGTTCCACCGGGACACCACGGCCATGTTGCCCTTGTCGAAGTACGCGAACGGCTTGCCCTCGGGCTTGCCGGCCAGCCGGCGCGCGATGGCCCGGCCGGCGTACGTGCCGCCCTGCATCGCCACCTGTGCCACGCCGGGCAGCCGGTTGAGCGTGCCGGACTCGCCGACCACGAAGATCTCCGGGTGGCCGGGCACGGTCAGGTCCGGCGCGACCAGGATGCGGCCGCCGCGATCGGTCTCCGCGCCGGTGGCCTCCGCGAGCCGGCGGCCGAGCGCGGTGCCGGCCACGCCGGCGGCCCAGATCTTGACGGCCGCGTCGATGCGCTCCGCGCCGTCCACGGTCTCGATCTTCACGCCGTCCGCGTCCACGTCGACGACCTTGGTGCCGAGCCGCACCTCCACGCCGATCTTCCGCAGCCGCTTGGCCGCCTTGGCCGACAGCGGCTCGCGGAACGTGGGCAGCACCCGGTCGACCGCGTCCAGCAGCACGACCCGCGCCGAGGCCGGGTCGATGTTGCGGTACCGGCCGCGCAGCGTGCGGGTGGCTATCTCGGAGATCGAACCGGCCAGCTCCACGCCGGTCGGGCCACCGCCGACGATCACGAAGGTGAGCAGCCGCGCCTGCTCCTCCGGGTCGGTGGCCACCTCCGCGGCCTCGAACGCGCCGAACACGCGGCCGCGCAGGTCGAGCGCGTCGTCCAGCGTCTTCATGCCGGGCGCGTGCTCGGCGAAGCCGTCGTTGCCGAAATACGACTGGGTGGCACCGGCCGCGACGATCAGCGTGTCGTAGCCGACCGTGTACGCACCGCCGGGGCCGGTCGCGGTGACGGTCTTCGCGTCCGGGTCGACGTCGGTGACCCAGCCGAGCCGGACCTCGGTGTTCTTCTGCTTGCCGAGCAGCTCGCGGACCGGCGTGGCGACCTCACCGGGGGCGAGGACACCGGTCGCAACCTGGTAGATCAGCGGCTCGAACACGTGGTGGTTGGTGCCGTTGATGACGGTGACCCGGACCGGGGCCTTGCGCAGCGCCCGTGCCGCGTAGATCCCGCCGAAGCCGGCGCCGACGATGACGACCCTGTGTTCCGCGTTCTGTGTCATTCTCCACGCTCCCGTTCCATCCTGATCAACGGACAGTCGTGGGCGTGGAGTCCCGTTTCCGGCGGTGGCCATGGTCACCGGAGGATCTTGCTCGAGGGCGTCACGAATCGGCCCTCGGTACCGTCACACGGGTTACGCACAGCCCGTTGTCACGGATATGCAGGCTCGGACACTAGCGGATCAAGGACGCCGCTCCGGAGGCGGGCTCATGTTTGAGCCCGGCAGCCCGGCGTCAGCAGGGTGACTCGGAGAAGTCGAACGTGCCGGTCCGCCGGCCCCACGAGATCCGGGTGCCGTCGCACAGCGTGTTGACGCCGCCGACCAGCTCGGTCCGCGTGGAGTCGGCGTAGTAGTCCCAGTAGCAGGTGTGGTCGATCTTGCAGGCCCGGGCCTGCGCGGGCGTGCCCGGCACGGCGAGGAACGCGGTCGCGGCGAGAACCGCGGCGGTCGCGGTACGGCGGAACAGCATGGCAGTGGCCCTTCCGGTGAGGGTGGAGTCGGGATGCCAGGCAGCATCACGCCACAGTGGACGGCCGACAACCGGTCGCGGTCCCTTCTCGCCCCATGCGAGTAACTACGCGAATACGGTGAGTCAGGGCGGGAGGGGTCCTCCCGCCCTGACCGCTCAGCGTCGCGCCGCCCAGGTGGCGTAGTCGATCGCGCCGAGCCGGGCCGTGCCGGGCACCGGGATCAGCCCGTCGTCCGGCAGTGCCGCGCCGAAGTAGCCGGCCTCCGGATCGGCGACGACGGTGCGGGGGTCACCCGCCAGCGCGCGGGCCACGATCTCCGGGAACGCGAACACCTCCGGCCCGGCCACCTGCACGGTCCGGTTCGCGGCCGGGCCGGTGGCCACCTCCGCGACCAGCGCGGCCACGTCGTCCGCCGCGACCGGCTGGAACTTCGCCGGTGCGATGCGCACCTCGGTGCCGACCGTGGAGTTCTGCGCGATCCCGGCGATGAACTCGAAGAACTGCGTGGCCCGGACGATCGTGTACGGCACGCCGGACTCCTTGATCAGCTGCTCCTGCGCCACCTTCGCCCGCAGGTAGCCGGATCCGGGCAGCCGGTCCGCGCCGACGATCGACACCGCCACGTGGTGCCGTACGCCCGCCTTCTGCGCCGCGGCCAGCAGGTTCCCGGTCGACGCGGTGAAGAACCGCAGCACCTCCTCGTCGCCCCAGGCCGGTGCGTTCGTCACGTCCACCACCACGTCCGCGCCGGCCAGCGCGGTGTCCAGGCCCTGGCCGGTGATGCTGTCCACGCCGCTGCTCGGCGACGCCGCGGCCGCCTCGTGCCCCTCGGCCGTCAGCCGCGCCACGACCTTGGTGCCGATCAGCCCGGTGCCGCCGATGACTACGATCCTCATGGTCTTCCGTCCCTCCTGTGGTTCGTCCATCGGCAAGGACCGGGCCCGCTCCCGATCCGTGACACGGATGAACCGGCGGCCCCGGATTTCGTTGTAGACGTCAACGACCGGCTGGAGGTGCGGTGAACGACGAGATCGACCAGAGGCGCGTCCTGGTGCACCTGACCGAGTACCGCGAGCGACGCCGGCCCGGACCGTCGTGCCCGGCCGCCGCGCGCTGCCGGATGAGCCCGCTCTGCCGCAGCTGGAACCAGTGCCTGCCGCGCAGCCCGGTGCTGTCGCCACGTACCGCCTGAGGTTCTAGGATCTTCGGATGCCGCCGGATCCGCTCGCCGCGTTCCTCGGCACCCGTGACCGGCTGTTCGGCATCGGCTACCGCATGCTCGGCAGCGTGGCCGAGGCCGAGGACCTCGTCCAGGAGACCTGGCTGCGCTGGCAGCGCACCGACCACCGGACGGTACGGGACCCGGCCGCCTACCTGGTCACCACGATCACCCGGCTGGCCATCAACGAGGCCACCTCCGCCCGCGCGCGCCGCGAGACCTACCCCGGACCGTGGCTGCCGGAGCCGGTCGCGACCGGACCGGACCCCGCGCTCGGCGCCGAACGCGCGGAGGCGCTCGAACTGGCCGTGCTGATGCTGCTGGAGCGGCTCGGCGCCCGCGAACGCGCCGCCTACGTGCTGCGCGAGGCGTTCGACTACCCGTACCGCCGGATCGCGGAGATCCTCGAGGTGACCGAGCCGAACGCGCGGCAGCTCGTCACCCGCGCCCGTGCCCACCTGGCCGCGCACCGTCGCACGCCCGCCGACCCGGCCGTGCACCGGCGGCTGCTGGACGCGTTCCTGGCCGCGGCGCGCGACGGCGACGTACACCGCCTGGAGGCCGTGCTCACCGCGGACGCGATCTACACCGCGGACGGCGGCGGCGTGGTCAGCGCCACGCTCCGCCCGGTCAGCAAGCGCGTCCCCGGCTTCGTGGCCGGCATCGCCGGGAAGCTCAACGCGGTCCCCGGCGTCACCTGGTCGGTCGTCACCGCGAACGGCGGCCCGGCACTGCTGGTCACCGCACCGGCCGGGCCGCTCGTGCTGATCACCGTGGAGGTCATGGACGGACGGATCCATCGAGTGCTCGCGGTGCGGAACCCGGCGAAGCTGCGCGCGTTCGCCTGACCTCCAGGATCGCGGCGGCCAAGCCCACGACGAGCAGCACGCCGCCGACCACCGCGAGGTACGCGCCGTACGTCTCCGGCCGCGGCGTCACCCACAGCGCCGCGACCCACCAGCTCACGTGGAACCCGCCGTGCACCGCCACCGCCGGCCAGACCGAACCGGTACGCAGCCGGAGCGCGGTCGCCAGCAGCGCGAACCCGATCGGCAGCAACAGGAACACCACCTGCTGGCCGAACGACTGCGCGCCGGAGCGGGACAGCAGGTGCGGCACGCCGAAGACCAGCACGGACAGCGCGGTCACGCCCCACAGCGGCAGCCGGCCGAGCGCGGTCTGCACCAGGTAGCCGCGGAACAGCACCTCCTCCGGGATGCCCTGCAGCAGGAACGACCGGGTCAGCACGAGCAGCACACTCGACAGCAGCGTCCACATCGGCATGTCCGGCATGTCCGGCGACGGCGTGGTCAGCCCGAGCGCCACGGCCAGCCCGTTGCCGGCCGCGGTGCACGCGCCCGTCACGGCCAGCGCGGCCAGGCTTGCCCGCAGCGCCGGCCGGCCCAGCCCGAGCGCGGCCACCGGACGCCGGTCCACGCCGCGGACCAGCGCGATCGCCAGCCCGATGCCGGTCACGGTGGCACACAGGTGGGTCGCCACGCCCTGGCCGGTGCCGGCCGGCAGCAGCAGCGCGACCGCGCCGGAGAGCGAGGCCACGAACATCGCGGCCAGGGTGAGCACGGCGCGTACCGGCAGTGGGAAGCGGGGGATCGTCGTCATGCCGGGGAACGCTATGGACCCGCGGCCGGGCGCACATCGCGCCGTGGTCATGACCGCGACCATGACCACGGTCATGGTCCGGGTCCGCCGCACGTGGGAGGCCCGGCCCCGGAACCGGCCCTAGGCTGGGCGGGTGAACGTCTCGCCCGTCGACCGGCCCCGCCCGATCGGCCTGCTCTTCTGGGGCTGCGCCGGTTCGGCCGCGGTGATGCAGACGCTGATCTGGCCGGTGCCGGCCGCCGCCCGCCTGACCGTGGCCGGGGTCCTGGTGCTGCTCGCGCTGGTCTGGCCCACGCTGCGCTGGCGGCGCGGCGCCGGACGCTGGCCGGCCACCACCGCGTTCCTGCTGCTCACCGTGCTGGCCGGGGTGTTCGACGGCTCCAACGTCAGCCTGTTCCTGTTGCTGATCGCGCTTACCAACGTCACGCTCGCGTTCGGTCCGCGGGCCGGCGCGCTCACCACGGCCGGGCTGGTCGCCGCACAGTGCGCCGGTCAGCTCCTGCTGCGGCACCAGACGCTCACCTGGGCCGCGTACGAGATGTTCGCGGTCGCGCTGTACGGCGTCTTCGTGATGACGCTGGCCACCGCCGTGAACGAGGCCCGCGACGCGCGTGACCGGGTCGGCCGGCTCCACGACGAGCTGGACCGGGCCCACCGGGAGCTGCGACGGTACGCGCAGCACGCGCACGATCTCGCCGTGGCCGAGGAGCGCGTGCGGATGGCCCGCGAGCTGCACGACTCGGTCGGCCACCACCTGACCGTGGTCAAGGTCGGCCTGGAGAACGCGGAACGCTGGCGTGACCGCGAGCCGGACGCCGCCTGGCAGGACGTCCACCAGGCCAAGACGCTCACCGGCGACGCGCTCCAGGAGATCCGCCGGGTGATCCGCGCGCTGCGCCCGTCCCAGCTCGACGGCTGCCGTGGCAGCGACGCGCTGCGTGACCTGGCCCGCTCGTTCCAGGGCACCGGCCTGCGCGTCGACCTCACGATCGACGGCCCGGAACACCCGCTGCCGCACGACACGCTGCTGTTCCGCGCGCTCCAGGAGTCGCTGACCAACGCGCTGCGCCATTCCGGCGGCACCCGCGTCACGGTCCACCTCCGCCTCACCCCGGACACGGTTCACCTCACCGTGACCGACGACGGCCACGGCGCCGCCGGTGCCCCGCACGGCTTCGGCCTGACCTCGCTGACCGCCCGCGTCCACGACGCCGGCGGGACCCTGACCACGACGGACCCGGCCACCGGCGGCTTCCGCGTCCGCATCGACCTGCCGTCGCCCGATCCGGCCGTCCCGGCGGCACACGCGGGTCCGGCGACGCTCACCGAAGCGGTGACGCCGGAACCGAGCCGTGCCGGTGCACCGGCGGGGCCGGCGGGGCCGGCGGGGCCGGCGGGGCCGGCGTGAGCGGCGGGACCGGCGTGGGCGGCGCGCTGATCCGCGTGGTGCTGGTCGACGACCAGGACCTGATGCGCCGCGGCCTGCACCGGCTGCTGGATCTGGAACCGGACATCGAGGTGACCGGCGAGGCCGCGGACGGTCCGGCCGCGCTCGCGCTACCCGCGCTGGCCGAGGCGCACGTGGCGCTGATCGACGCGCGCATGCCGGGCATGACCGGCGTCGAGCTGATCGCCCGGCTCACCGTCGCCCATCCCGCCGTGAACACGCTGCTGCTGACCACGTTCGACGAGGACGAGTTCATCTTCGGCAGTCTCCGCGCCGGCGCCCGCGGCTTCCTCCTCAAGGACGCCTCCCCGGAGACGCTGATCGCCGCGATCCGCTCCGCCACCCGCGGCGGCACCGTCATCGACGCCCAGGTCTCCGCCCGCGTCATCGCCCGCCTCGACACCCCCGCCCCACTCCCGGCCACGCTCTCCGCACGCGAGGAGGAGGTGGCCCGCCTGGTCGCCACCGGCGCGTCCAACCAGGAGATCGCCCGCGCCCTCTTCCTGACCGAGGGCACCGTCAAGAACCACGTCTCCGCCGCCCTTCGCAAACTCGGCCTCCGCGACCGCACCCAGCTCGCCCTCACGTACGCCCGCCGCGGCTGACGGGCCGCGCTGGACGATGCCGTCTATCCGTTGCCTATCGCGCATTCATGATTCGGCGATCGTCCCGGGGTTTCATCGGACCTGGGCCCGGCACGCCGCCGGGACGCCGTGACGAGGAGACGACGATGAGCACCGACATCCTGGCCGCACAGGTCACCGGCCCGGTCCTGACGCCGGGCGACGCCGGGTACGAGGAGGAGACCGCGACCTGGAACCTGGCGATGACCGGCCGCCCGGTGGTGGCGGTGGGCGCCACCTCGACCGCGGACGTGCGGGCCGCGGTCCGCTGGGCCGCCGCGAATGACCTGCCGATCGCGGTCAGCGCGACCGGTCACGGGCAGGCGCTGCCGGCCGACGGCGCGCTGCTGATCAACCTGCGCCGGATGAACGACATCGTGATCGACGCGGCCGCGGGCACCGCCACGATCGGCGCGGCCGTGGAGATGCAGGACCTGGTCGACGCGGCCGCGAAGGCGGGGCTGGCGCCGCTGGCCGGCTCGTCGCTGAACGTCGGTGCGGTCGGTTACGTGCTCGGTGGCGGGCTCAGCTCCACGCTCGGCCGCACCTACGGCTGGGCCGCCGACCACGTGCGCGCCGCCGAGATCGTGACCGCGGACGGCGAGCTGCACACCGTGGACGCCGGCACCGCGCCGGACCTGTTCTGGGCGATCCGTGGCGGCAAGGGCAACTTCGGCGTGGTCACGTCGCTGACGATCGGCCTGGTCCCGGTCACCCGGCTCTACGGCGGCGGGATCTTCTTCGACGGTGCCGACGCCCGCCCGGTGCTGGACGCGTTCCGCCGCCTGGTCGCGGACGCGCCGGACGCGCTCACCGCGTCCGTGGCGTTCCTGCGCCTGCCGCCGCTGCCGTTCGTGCCGGAGCCGTTGCGGGGGCGGCTGAGCGTGCACGTCCGGATCGCCTACCTGGGCGATGCGGAGGAGGGCGAGCGCCTGGTCGCGGACGTGCGCGCGGCCGCCACGCCGCTCATCGACGCGGTGGCGGAGATGCCGTACACCGCGTTCGCCGCGATCCACGCCGACCCGGTCGACCCGATCCCGGCCTACGAGACCTCCGCGCTGCTGCGCGACTTCCCGGCCGAGGCCGCGGACGCGCTGATCGCCGCGGCCGGCCCGGGCGTGGACACGCCGGTGCTGGTGATCGAGGTGCGGCAGCTCGGCGGTGCGCTGGCCCGCGACCCCGAGGTGCCGTCCGCGACCGGCAACCGTACCGCGCCGTTCCAGCTCTTCCTCGGCGCGGCCGGTGCGCCCGGCATGGAGGAGGCGCTGCGCGAGCCGCTGTTCGGGCCGCTCCACGCGCTCACGCCGTGGGCGTCCGGGCGCCGCCAGGTCAACTTCCTCGGCGGGTACGACCTGGACGCCGCGGACGTCAGCGCGGCGTACGAGCCGGAGGCGTGGGAGCGCCTGCGCGCGATCAAGGCGGCGGTCGACCCCCGCAACCTGTTCCGGGTGAACCACAACATCCCGCCGCAGGGCTGAGCTGTTCCCGGGGGGTTGTCGCGGTGGCGATAACCTCCCGAAGAGCCCCCATTCAGTATGAAGAATTCACATGTCCGGTGTTCTCCCGGCCCGTGCCGACGGGCTAGAAATGCGGCGACCCCGTTCGTCACAGGCAAGGGAGCACAGACATGGACCGCACCCTCCGCCATGCCACGGCCACTGCCACCGCCACCGCGTCGGCCATCGTCCCACGCCGGCTCCCGGCCGTCGTCCGCCTCGCCGCCGCGCTGGTGATCGCCGCAGCCGGCCTGCTCACGATCGTCGTCGCGTCGCCCGCACAGGCCGCGGCCGTGTCCCAGCCGCTGCGCACGATGGTCGCGAACCTTGCGGTCGCCACCGAGGTCCGCACCGGCTACGACCGCGACCTGTTCAACCACTGGATCGACGCGGACGGCGACGGCTGCAACACCCGCTACGAGGTGCTGATCGCGGAGGCCACCACCACGCCGTCGGTCGGCTCCGGCTGCACGCTCAGCGGCGGCCGCTGGACCTCCTACTTCGACGGCGCGACCTGGACCGACCCGGCCGACCTCGACATCGACCACCTCGTCCCGCTCGCCGAGGCATGGGACTCGGGCGCGCGCACCTGGACGTCCGCGCAGCGCCAGTCGTTCGCGAACGACCTCGGCGACGCCCGCGCGCTCGCCGCGGTCACCGACGACGTCAACCAGTCCAAGGGCGACCGGGACCCGGCCGAGTGGCTACCGTCCGTGACCGGCGTGCACTGCCGCTACGTCACCGAGTGGACGGCCGTGAAGACCCGCTGGGGCCTGACCGTCGACACCACGGAGAAGAGCCGGCTCACGTCGCTCGCGGCCGGCTGCACCAACAGCACGGTCACGGTCGACGTGGTCATCGGCGCCGGCCCGACCGCGACCGCCACGCGCACCGCCACCGCGTCCCCGACCGGCGGCTCCGGCACCTGCACCGGCACGAACGGCACCGACGTCACCATCCCGGACGCCGGATCGCCGGTGACCAGCACCATCACCATCTCGGGCTGCGCCCGCACGGCCGCGTCCAGCAGCTCCACCGTCTACGTCAACGTCGTCCACCCGTTCCGCGGCGACGTCTCCGTCTATCTGTACGCGCCGGACAACACGTACTACGTGCTCAAGGCCGCGTCCACCACGGACAGCGCCGCGAACGTCAACACCACCTACACCGCGAACCTGTCCGGCGAGACCGCGAACGGCGCGTGGCGGCTCTCCGTCAAGGACAACGCCTCCGGCGACACCGGCTACCTGAACACCTGGACGCTGACGGTCTGAGAAGCCTATGCCGCCCCCGCTTCCGGCGGGCCGGGTTCCGCTCGCGGTGCTGTCGCCGAAGGTTCCGGAGCTCGGGCACGGCGTGCCCAGCCGGCGTGCGGGGGCGGTGCACGGGTTTCGGGACCACCCGCTCACGTGCAGGGAGGCCGCCCGCGGCCGACCGGTGCCCGCGGGAGCGTGCGGACGGTGACCACGCCGGAAACGGGAAATTAGCTTGCGCGCAGCGTCCGGGCGACCTCGATCAGGACCGTGTTGCCGGTGTCGTGCCCGTAGCGGTCGTCGACCGGCTTGAAGCCGTCCAGGTCCACGACCAGCATCGCCACCCGCTCGTGCCGGGCCGTGGCGCGGTCCAGGCCGGCACGGAGCCCGGCCACGTTCGCCAGCCCGGTGAGCGCGTCGGTGACCGCGGCCTCCCGCGAGTCACGCAGCGAGATGATCTGCCGGACCAGCAGCGCCCCGATGATCGCGCTCTGCGCCAGCACCAGCCCGCCCCAGAGCGTGAACTCCTCCCCCCGGGTCGTGCCGCCCGGCAGCAGCGCGTTCCCGGCCGCCACGCTGGCGAACGGCAGATACGCCGACCAGGACGGCGACTGCACCGGCGCGCTCGGCCGCCGGCCCGGCGGCTCACCCGCCGCGTCCGCGCGCATCGCGGCCACCGTCAGCACCAGCGACGCCAGGCTCAGACTGACCATGACGACCGGCGACTTCGCGGCCTGCTCGCCCTGCGCGCCGATCGAGGCGTAGAGCGTGTCCGTGATCGCGTAGAGCAGCACGCCGCCGAGCAGCGTCGTGACCGGGTCACCGAGCCGGGTGACGCCGCCGCGCAACAGCACCGCGCAGACCGCGACCACGAGCAGCAGGTTGCCCAGCGGGTAGCCGATCGCCATCGCCCAGGTGCCGGCCGGGCCGCGGTGCAGCGTGGGATGCAGCGCGAAGTACCAGATCACCATGAACGCGCCGTTGAACACCGCATGGGTCTCGGCCGCGAAGGCCCAGCGCTGCCGGCCCTCCATCCGGCGCACCGGGATGCTCAGCACGGACGCGGCCAGACACCCGAACATGCCCAGCCCGGAGAGGACCCCGGCCCACCAGAACGCGACCGCGCCGTTGACCGCGTGCACGCCGAACGCGAGCGTGGTCAGCAGCGACAGCGCCCGCCCGGCCGCGGCCAGCCGCCAGGTGCTCCGGGCCCGGTGCCGGGCGGCACGCAGCGAGTAGACGACGCCGAGGGCGTCGAGGGTCAGGAGCAACAGACCGAAGATCGTACTCCGTACGTCCGGCACCACCAGCGCCACGCCCTGCGCGACGGCGACGAGCAGGGACAGCACGATCGGCGCCGGCGCGCTCGTCCGTGTCGTTACCACCGTCGATGCCCCTTCGTGCGCTCAGACCACACTCGCCTATCGGTTGTGCCGTGCACGATCCAGGCGATCCGAGCCACCCGAGGGGCGGTTCGGACCGGAGAACGAACCTCTCGGCAGTTAGGTGGCCGTGCGCCGTCAGAGCGGCATCGGGTCCAACTCGCAGCTAGCCACCTGCCGGCGAGCTGCGGCCAGAACGGCGGGGTGATTCGGGCCCAGCACCCGCTGGCACCGAGCCAGAGCGTCGCTATGCAGTGCCTGCGCGCTCTCCTCGAGCCCGCGCAGTCGCAGCACCTGCGCCCGGTTCAGCGCGGCGGCCAGCGTCGACGGGTGATCCTGGCCCAGCGACGCGCGGCATCGTTCCAGAATCCCGGCGTCCAGCGCCCGCGCCCCCTCGACGTCGCCGACGGCGATGTGATCGCCGATCAGGTTCACGGCGCAGCCCAGCGTCATCAGGTGATCCGGCCCGAGCCGGTCGGTCAACGCGGGCAGCGCGATGGAGTCGAGCGCCCGCGCCTGCGCCGCCCGGTTCCTCAGCCGGAGGACGATGCCCAGATTGACGGAGGCGACCAGCGTGTACGGATGCATCTGGCCGAGAACGGTGCGGAACCGATCGGTGTTGTCCGCCGCCATCTCCTCGGCTCGCTCCCACTCCCCGGCACGGCGCAGATCGAGCGCATGGTTCAGCGCCGCTATCATGCTGCCCGGGCTGTCGGCGCCGAACGCGTCGGCGTAACGCCTCGCCGCGTCGGCGGAGAGAGCGAGAGCACCAGGGTGATCACCAGCTTTCCGTCGCGCGACGGACAGGTGGAGCCGGGTCTCCAACGTCTGGATGTCACGTTCGCCGAGATGATCGGTGAACGCCGCGGAGAGCAGCTCGAACTCGTCCCGGACGGCCAGATGTTCGCCGAGCTGGCAGCGGTCGATCAACACGCTGCGGTGGGCCACCATGGTCTGCACGTGCGTCCGGCCGAGGAGCCGTGCTCGCTGCTCGCGAATGTAATGGTCCACCTCTCGCGCCTGTGCGAACCGACCGGTCAGGCGCAGACTGACCGCGAGGTTGTGGCCGGCGTTGAGCGTCAGCGGGTCGTCCCGGCCGTACGACTCGATGTATCGGTCGTGCAGATCCCGGGACAACTCCAGTGACTCGCGGAACTTGCCCTCGATGCGCCGATCGGCTGCAATGGCCTGCAGCGTGCCCAGCAGGCCTTTCAGGTCCTTCGCTGCCGTCGCCTCGTGCACCGCCAGCAGCCGGGAGTTGAGCCGCGCCGCGTCCGGATAGCGGCCCACCGAGTAGAGCACGTATGCCAGCCAGTGCGCGATCCGCAGCGTCTGTGGTGCGTCCTCACCCAGGATCTGCCTCCACGAGTCGTGGGCACGTTGCGCGATTTCCAGGCTGACCTGGCGGTTACCCCGATGATGGTGGTAGCGGGCGACGTGCACGACCAGGTCGCGAACCCGGTCATCGGCTGCTGTGGTCGTCGCCTCCGACGCGACGAGGTGCGGGTGTAGAACGGCGTAGCGCGGCCACGTCGTCCGGTCCATCGGATCCCGCGGATCCGATGCGGCGAGCAACTGGTGTACGACCGTGCGCATGACTGACCGCTCGTCTGCCGTCATCCGCTCGACCAGCACCGCTTGCACGAGGCGGTGCAGCTGGATCGTGTCCGCTCTGGCGTCGATCCGGGCAAGGGCGTACCGGTGGACGTGCCGAATCGCGTTGCCGAGCCGGATCGGGTCCTCCAGCACGGCAGACAGTTCCGGCGCCGCTGAAATCGGCTCACCGGCCGCGAGAAAGGAACGCGGGATCGGCTCCGGAGCGAACAACGCACAGAGTTGCAGCACGAGCATGGCCGACGGGTTCTCGCGGGCCAGATGGTCGAGTGACAGGTTCCACGCAGCGGTCACCGGCAGGCGATAGTCGCCCGCCGACGACACCTCCATCAGCTCGATCCGCTTCTCACGTAGCAGGCCGAGGTACTCCGGGACCCGCATGCCGCTCTCGGCCATCCAGGCAGCGGCCTGCTCCAACGCCAGCGGCAGGTCACCGAGCTCCTCGGCAAGGCAATCGGTCTCCTCGCTGGTGAGCGCCGGTGCCCGCCGGGTGAGTAGCACCTGGCTCTCCTCACGGCGGAACACGTCCACCTCGACCGTGGTAGCGACCGACGACCACCTCGGATTACGTGAGGTGATGATGACGTGGCCGGAGCCGCCGAGCGGCACGTACGGCCGGACGTCCTCCGGGTCGTCGGCGTTATCGAAAATCAACAGCCAGTTCGGATACGGACGACCGACGCGCAACGCCTCCTTGACGGCCGGCACGACGGCGGTCTCGGCGTCGACCGGCAGCTCCAGTCGCTGGGCCAGTTGCGCCAGCGAGACCGAGATCTGGGCGGAGTCCTCGGCGGGGATCCACCAGACCACGTCGTACTCGCTTGCGTATCGATAGGCCAACTCCGTGACTATCTGGGTCTTGCCGACACCACCCATGCCGTGCACCGCGCCCGGCAGGACTGCCTCGGTGCCAGGGCCGAAGCGGTTCCGGAGCTCGCCGAGGAGAGCGGTCCGGCCGGTGAAGTTCGGATTCCGTGGTGGGACATCGCCCCAGACGGCGGGCACGTTGACTCTAGGTTGCGATTCGCGTTCCGCGGGAAAGGGCATGGCGCCGGCATCGTCGTACGGTCGTCCCATTTCAGCGCGGCTTTTGTCGATCGCGCTTTTACGCTCCAGGGACAAGCGGTGGAAACGCCCGGTGAGATTCCACTTGGCGGCCGTGTTGGTGATGATTTCCCGGAGTGTTCTTCCCGCATCGAGCGGGATTCGCGTGACGGCGAGCTCAAGAAAAATCAGGAACAGCGGAACGCCGTGATCGTGCCGGTTCGACGCGGCCAGATGGGAGAACATGTGCCACGCGGTGCGGCAGTGTTCGGGCGGGGGAACTTGGGGATCTACGACGCGGTACATCGCCGTGGCAGTCCGGGCGTGAAGGTGATGCAGGGCTTCCCGCACGGACTGCCAGGCGGCCGGTGAGAAATGGGAGATCGCGTGCCACTCGTCATCGGCTTGGTGAAGGCGTCGCATCGGTTCACCGCTGATCCACGCGCCGGCCTCGGAGATCAGGTCGGGCAGGAATCCCCGATCGGCGCAGGCGTGCACGATCGCACTCAGGTGTGGGCGGTCGGATTCCATCTCCTCCACCGGTAGCCGCGACCCTCGCCGATGCGCCACCGAGTTGATCAAGCGAAGGCGTTGCGTCTGATCGGTGAATCGGCCGCTTCGCCGCAGCTCACCAGCGATGTCATCCAGAATTCTGGCATGGAGGTGGCGCTGCGACGGGGAAGTCACCGCGATCTCCTCCCCGGGCGGGCCGGTGGCGGCCACATGGGCTCGGACATCGATGATACTGAGACTCTGCCGGTCGGTGCACTATCGTGCGGCTGCCCACATCCACGCGACCAGCTCCGTTGTGCCGGCGCCGGCACATTCAGCGAGCACGGCGTTGATCAGTTCGGGGCGTTCCAGCAGCAGCGTCGAGGCCGGGTCGCCCAGCGCGCGCAGAGTGAGTCCGAGACCACTCCACGCGTGCCGATTCCGGGGCTCGTCGGCCAGCCGGGCCAGATATCCGTTCCGGGCTCGCTCCGGATCGCCGGAGAAAAGGGCGGCATCGGGCGGTAGCGTGCCCCGCGTGGTCTCCGAGATGAATGCGGGCTTCCCGGCCCGGGCGTCGAACTCGGCACGATCGCGAAGCATGCGCCGGATCAGGATCGCTCTGCCGTCAAGGTCGCGCGCCCGCACATCTGTCACCGGGCACGCGCGTGGATCGATTGGGACGGGCGGGCACGGGCGACCGTGGCGCCATGCGTTCGCCGCGGCTGTCACCCAGTCCCGCGGCGCCGGCATGTGGAGCATTCGCCATTGCGCGTAGTGGTCAGCGGTGGCGTCAGCGGCCAGGCGTGTGGCTTCCGGCGCGACAGGCTCGGTGCTCCAGGTGGCCGCAGTTCCGCTGAGGCCGGCGATCAGGGCACGGCCGTCCGGCGACAACCTCGTCTCCTCGCCGAGGGCAGCCAGTACGCGGTCGACCTGCATCTTTCTCAGAGCGAACTCGAAGGTCGCGGCTGGGCCCGACCGCTGACGCCAGAAGCCGGTGATGCCGACGAACGCGTAGACGCCCTGTAGTTGCCCGCTCAGCGGCCGCGGATCGTCACGCCATGGCGCGTACAGCAGGGGACCGTCGTCGGCGTCGATGAACTTCTTCAGCTGCAGCAGCGCGCCGAGCGTCACGTGCCGGGTCTCGTGGACCAGAGTCTCCGCGCACTGCTCGTCGTCGTTCGGCATCGATGCGCGGACCCCGGCGAATGACGCGTTCGACGAGCCGCTGTACGGTCGGTGACTCTCGGTCGCCGGCAGCGGATCGATCGATATGACGGCGGCGGCGATCGCCTCCGCATGTGGCCGATTCTGGGCGACGAGGAGTGGCCACGCGCCCTTCAGGAGCTGTCGCCATCGCGCCACGTCATCCGCCGGAAGGGGCTTGGGGGGCATCCCGCCCCGGAAATCCCGGTACGGGTCGACGTCGTCGAGGAACACCCGGATGTTCGCTCCGTCTGCCTCGGCGGTAAGCACGGGTGTCGAACGCCAGCCCTCGGCCGCGGCGTCGCCAATCCGAATGATCCGCCCGCCGGCGGAGGCGGATGCGTCGGCACCGATTCTGCGCACCTCGGCAAGAGGCCCGGGTGCTTCCGGGAACGACGCCGTGCCGATCGTGGGCAGTACCACGATGCCTAGTACTCCAGCAGGAGATCCGTTCTGAGCTGGGTGACTGGTGTGGTTTTGTCCGTGTACGGCAAGCAGCCACCGTCGAGGCTCAGCGGTTGTGTGGACTACTGAGAACACGGCGGTGGCTGCCGCCTACAGAGTAGACGCCCGGCGTTGGTCGGAGCTGTTCGAGACGTTGATGGACACGATCGAGACCCGCTTCGTCCGGCCGGAACCGCGACGCCGGGTCCGCGACTTCGTGGCCGGGCTACTCGCGCCGTTGCCGGTTAAGAACTGCTGGACGATCGCGGAACACGCCGGGGACGCCGGGCCGGGCGGTATGCAGGATTTGATCGGTCGAGCCAGCTGGGACGACGCTCTGGTGCGTGCCGACGTCCGTGATTTCGTCGCGGCCCGGCTCGGGCATCCCGACGGGATCCTGGTGATCGACGAGACCGGGGATCTGAAGAAGGGCACCCACACCGTCGGTGTCCAGCGGCAGTATTCCGGCACCGCGGGGAAGATCGAGAACTGTCAGCTCGCGGTGCACCTGTCCTACGCCTCACCGTTCGGGCACACGTTGGTCGATGTCGCTCTCTACTTGCCGAGGTCCTGGACCGAAGACCCCGCGCGGCGCCTCGAAGCGGGCGTGCCGGACACCGTCGGCTTCGCCACGAAGCCGCAGTTGGCGCGTCGGCTGGTCGCCTCGGCGGTGGCTGGTGGACTGCCCTGCCGGTGGGTTGCCGGCGACGAAGCCTACGGCAGCGACCCGAACCTCGCCACGGCGTTACGCGGCCTGCGGATCGGCTATGTCCTCGCCGTTGCCTGCTCGCACCGGGTCCCCACCGGCCTCGGCACCTACCGCACCGATCAGATCGCCACCGGCCTGCCGAGACACGCTTGGCAGCGGATCTCCGGCGGCTCGGGCGCGAAAGGACAGCGCTACTACGACTGGGCGTTCATCACGCTGCCCCTTGCCGCTGACCAGCACGCAGGTCACCACTGGCTGCTGATCCGCCGCAACCGCACTACCGGTGAGCTGGCCTTCTACCGCTGTTGGAGCCCTGAACGTGTTGCCCTGCGCCAACTTGTCACCGTCGCCGGCCGCCGCTGGAGCATCGAGGAATCGTTCCAGGCCACCAAAACCGGCCTCGGACTCGACCAACACCAGCACCGCCGCTGGAAAGCATGGCACCGCTGGACCACCCTGGTCATCGCCGCCCACGCCTTCCTCGCCGCAGCCGCAGCAGTCAGCACAGCGAGCCCGGACGGGCTGATCGACATCACCGTCAACGAACTCCGCCGACTGTTCCACGCCCTGATCCTCGACCCCGCACGACGCAACACCGACGTCATCGCTTGGTCCATCTTCAGACGCCGCCACCAGGACTCAGCCAAAATCAGCCACTACGCCAGACAAGCACTCACAGAACCGTAAAACGGATCTCCTGCTGGAGTACTAGGGGTGCCGGTACGGACAGGGTGAAGTCGATGCCTGCGCGAATGGCTGCCGCAGCGGCAAGAAGATGTAGGTAGCCGACGTCGTGCCACAGCGGTGTGTCGCGTCTTTCGACCTCGTACAGGCGTTTCACCAGATGAACCAGCCACGCTCCCACGTGCGGATACATCACCACCTCGTCGGCTGCGTCCGCGTCCGCCCGCTCGGCCGCCTCCAGAATGCGGAACGCATCCTCCGCGGCGGGCAGCGGGCTCAGGTCGAGCCCGCTGAGCTTCCTCCGTACGTGTTTCAGCGCTACCGTCGATCGTCTGACGCGTTCCGCGGACATAAGCCGGTGAACGGCGTCCTCCGTAGGATTCCCCGTGAGCAGGCTGTCCCGTGCCGCAGTCGGTAGTTCGGTTGTCATCGTGGGTCCTGTGTAGGTGATCTTATGGCTGTCGGTCGTCTACCGGATTGATGTCAGAGCCCGGATCATTCGTCTCCTGTGGGTTGTATTCGCTAATGTTTTCGCAAATGCCGTCGAGGAAGCCTAGGAGAGCATTGTCCGGGTCTTCCGAAATGAATGAGGAATCTTGTCGCCAGAGGTCGGAAAGGCGCATTTTGCTGTCGCCATGATCTGCTGGTTCGACGACTGCGGGAGGTGGCAGCATCAACTCTCCTTGGCGCAAAATTCCGAGGGAATGGTTCAGCTTCGGGCTCGGTGGTGCCGGGGGTGGGTCACCGAAGATGCGCTGATGGTAGTCCCTTATACACCTTTCCGTACCTATGTCAGGATATCGACTCATCGTGTCGTGCTCGATACATTGCCCGTTGAATGCTGGAGCATGATTCCGTTTCGGTTCTGCCTCAATCGCGGCGAACATGTTCCGCGCGGCGCGCGCCTGCACGATGCGACTGCGACGCCGATCGGTTGACGGGTGGGGCGGTGCCGCCGGTTTGCCGACCCCGGGATGGCCGCTCGCCCCATGCCGCGCGGCGCATCGTCTGCAAGGACAACGGCTCTACCCGGGTTTGGGGTACGACCGCTTCGCCCGCTGGTCGCCGGGCTCCCGACGAGAGCTGGATTCTGCGGCAGGGCGCCATGGCTGCGGCCGGAGTCGCCGGGTGTGCAACGGAATCGTGGTACTTCGCGGCGGTGCGGCAGCCCGTGCCCGGTCTCGTACTTCAACGACGGTCGTCCTGATTCGACGTAGCTGGATGTAACGCGGATCCGGCATCATTGACGACCGGCAGTCAATGTGGTCGACGGGTGGTGTTCTCGTGAAGCGTCGCGTCCTCGTGTTCGCCGCCGTCGTGGGCGGGTTGCTGGCCGTGCTGCCCGGCGTCGCGCAAGCGACACCGCAGCCGCCGCAAGCTCCGGCCGGCTTCGTCAGTCTGTCCGATGTAGACCCGACGATCCTGCACGACATCCGGTACCGCGGATTCCACAACTTCGTGGGCCGGCCGATCGACGGCTACCGCGAGCCGCTGTGCCTGCTCACCCGGCCTGCGGCGGAGGCGCTGCGGCGCGTGCAGGCGGGCCTTCGGGCGACGGGCTACACCCTCAAGGTGTACGACTGCTACCGCCCGCAGCGCGCGGTCGACCACTTCGCTGCCTGGGCCGAGGACCTGGGCGACGAGCTGACGAAGCGCGAGTTCTACCCGGAGGTGGCGAAGACCCGGCTGTTCGAGGACGGCTACATCGCACACCGGTCCGGCCACAGCCGGGGCAGCACGGTGGACCTGACGATCGTCCGGCTCCCGGCCCGGCCGCAGCCGCCGTACGTCCCCGGCCAGCCATTGATCCCGTGTTTCGCGCCGGTGTGGCTGCGGTTCCCGGACAACACCGTCGACATGGGCACCGGCTACGACTGCTTCGACCCGCGCGCGAACACGCTCGACCCGCGGATCACCGGCCGCGCCCTGGCCAACCGGCTGCTGCTCCGCGACGCGATGGCCGCGGCCGGCTTCACCGACTACGACCTGGAGTGGTGGCGCTTCACCCTGGCCGGGGAGCCGTACCCGGACACCTACTTCGACTTCCCGGTCACGCGCCGCTCACTGCCCTGACGCGGCGATGCGCCGCCACCGGAGTGTGACCCACGTCACCCACTGAACGCAATCTCCGTCGTGTCGGGGCGACGACCTACCGGGCGTGAACCACAGTGCGGGAGTGACCGGACTCGACGAGGAGGCGTTGTTGCGCCGGGTCGGGCGTGGTGATCGGGCCGCGTTCGACGAGTTCTACCGGCGTACGGCGCCGTGGCTCGCGGTTCGTCTGCGCCGGCGCTGCCGCGACGACGAACTGGTGGCCGAGGTGATGCAGGACTCGTACGTGGCGGCCTGGCGGGCTGCGGCGGGGTACGTGGGTGATCCGATGGGTGGCAGCGCGGCCGGCTGGCTGTGGACGATCGCGGCGCGGCGGCTGGTGGACGCGTTCCGGCGCGAGGCGCGGCACGACGAGGTGCCGCTGGCCGGTGAGCCGCCGCGGGCGACCGCGCCGGCGGCCGAGGACGAGGTGCTGGACGTGATCCCGGACGCGGCGCTCGCGGCGGCGCTCGGGCGGCTGGCGCCGGAACTGCGCGCGGTGCTGCGTGCGATGGTCCTGGACGGGCTGACCGCGCGGGAGACGGCCGCACTGCTGGGCGTGCCGGAGGGCACCGTGAAGACCCGGGTGCGCCGGGCCCGGATCGAGCTGCGGAGGGCGTTGTCGTGAGTGACGTGTGTGTCCCGGAGGACCTTCTCACCCGGTACGCCACCGGGGACGACCTGCCGGAGGAGACGCTCTGGGTGCTGGAGGCGCACCTCGAGCGCTGCCCGGCGTGCCGGGCGCGGATGACGCGTGTGATCGAGGCCGATCCGGTGCTTCCGGTGCTGGTCGAGTCCGTGCGCGTGGCGGTCGGGCCGCGGCTCGGGCCGGGGCACGGCCGGCTCTGGGGGCTGCGGCACCGGGCACGCCGGGCGTTGGCCCGGTGGGCGGTGCCGGCGGTGCTGCCCTGGCTGGCCATGACGGTCGCGGTGCCGCTGGCCGCGACGCTGCTCGAGGCGGCCGGGCCGGGTGACATGCCGCCGCTGCTGTTGCTGATCGCGCCGCTGGTGCCGGTGCTCGGTGTGGCCGTCTCCTGGAACCGGTGGACCGACCCGGCGCATGCGCTGGTCGCGGTCACGCCGCAGGCCGGGCTGACGCTGGTGCTGCGCCGCACGCTGGTGGCGCTGCTGGTGACGCTGCCGCCGGTGGCGCTGGCCGGGCTCGCGGTCGGCGCGTCCCCGGCCCGCTGGCTGCTGCCCGGGCTCGCGTTCACGGCCGTGGTGCTGGCGGCCGGCGCGCTGACCGGGGTGGGCCGCGCCGCGGTCGGCGTGACCGCGCTGTGGTCGGTGGCCGTGGTCGTGCCCACGCTGGCCGACGCGCGGGACCCGGTGGTCCTGGCTCCGGCGGCGGCCCCGGCCTGGCTCGCGGTCGCGGTCGCGGCGACGGCCGTGCTGGCCCGCTTCCGCGACCGCTACCGCCTCGCCCGGTGAACCGGGCCCACCGCGCGGGCCGTGCGGGCTCCCGGCGTCGCCGACCGCGCCACGGATCAGCGGCCCTACCGCCGGAAGCGGCGCCCGCGGGAACCGGCGCGCGCCGCGGAATCCGGTGCACCGCCGGAACCGGCGTAGCAGGAGTGGCCTGCCGCAGCGAAGCCGTCACCCGTGAAGCGGACCCACCGCCACCGACCACGCTTCCGGCACCCCCGAAGCGACATGGACGAACCGACACCGGCGCCGTCGAGCGCCGCCCAGAACGACAGAACCGGACAGGAGAAGGATGCGTGCGATAGGAGACGACCGGCCGGCCGCATGGCCGATCCGGGCGGAGGGATTGTCGGTCCGCGCCGGCCGCCGCCTCGCCGTCGACGGCGTCGACCTGGACCTGGGACCGGGCGTGCACGGCGTGCTCGGCCCGAACGGCGCCGGCAAGACCACGCTGCTGCGTGCGCTGGCCACCGTCACCCCACCCGCCGCCGGCACGCTCGAACTGACCGGTCAGCCGGTCCACGCCGGTGGCGACCTGCGGGAGATCCGGCGCCGGCTCGGCTACCTGCCGCAGACCTTCGGCTACTACCGGCGTTTCACCGTACGGGAGTTCGTCGAGTACCTGGCCTGGCTGAAGGAGCTGCCCGCGCACGACATCCCGGCCGCGGCGCAGCGCGCGATCGACCAGTGTGGACTGACCGACCGCGCGGACGAGAAGCTGCGCACGCTCTCCGGCGGCATGATCCGCCGGGTCGGGCTGGCACAGGCGCTGGTCGGCGACCCGGGGCTGCTGATCCTGGACGAGCCCACCTCCGGCGTCGACCCCGGCAACCGGCAGGAGCTGCGCACGCTGCTGCGCGGCCTGGGCCGTACCGCCTGCGTGGTGATCGCCACCCACGTGATCGAGGACGTGGCCGCGGCCTGCACCGGCCTGATCGTGCTGCGCGAGGGCCGGGTCGCGTTCCGCGGCACGCCCGCGGAGCTGGCCGCCCGCGCCGAGCCCGGCGACGACGGCATGACGAGCACCTACGAGCGAGGGTACGCGGAGGTACTCCGATGACGATCCGCCTGACACTGCTGGAACTGCGCCGCACGCTGCTGCCCTGGCTGATAGTCGCGATGCTGTTCGCGTCCTGGGCGATGACCTCGGACGGGATGGACCCGCGCTGGCCCGGCCTGGTGAACGCGACCGTGCTCGGCCACCGCGCCGCGCTGGCGCTGCTCTGGCCGCTGGCACTGACCGCCGGGGTGTGGATCGGCCGCCGGGACGGCGCGGCCGGCACCACCGAACTGATCGGCGTCACGTCCCGCCGCCCCCGGTCCCGGCTGGCGCTGCGGGCGGTCCTGCTCGGCGCCGGGCTGGCCGTGGTCTACCTGGCCGCGCTCGGGCAGACGCTCGGCCTGGCGGTGCTGGACGCGGACACGTACTGGCCGTCCGGCTGGCCCTGGGCGCTGCTGACCGGCGCGCTCGGCCTGGCCGCGGCCGGTCTGCTCGGCCTCGCGCTCGGGCGGCTGCTGCCGTCACTGTGGACGGTCCCGGCGACGCTGGTGGTCTCCGCCGTGCTGTTCTTCGCGTTGGAGGTGCTGGCCCAGGACCGGCCGGCCCGCGCGTTCGCGCTGCTGCCGTCGTACCTGCCGGAGGGCGGCACCGCCGGTGAGTTCCTCCGGTTCGGTGCCGCCACCGTCGCGGGCCAAACGATCTGGTTCGTGGCGCTCGGCACGGCCGGCTTCCTGTGCTACGCGCTGCCGTCGCGGCCCCGCCCGGCCGCGCTGGTGCCCGGCGCCGCGGTGCTGGCCGCCGGTCTGGCCGCCGCGCTGCTGGTGCTGCCACCGGCCGCGCGGGCGACGACGGTCGACGCGGGCGCCACCGCGCAGGTCTGCGCGGACGGCACGCCGCGGGTGTGCGTGACCCGCGCCTACGCGAAGACGCTGCCGGAGCTGACCGGCCCGGCCCGGGAGGCGCTGACCGCGCTGAGCCGGCTGCCGGACGCGCCGTCCGCGCTGATCCAGGACGAGCACGCGTTCGGCGTGCAGACCCTTCAAGATCCGTCCACGGTACGGGTACGCCTCACCGTCGACGGCACCGGCGCGCTGGTCACCGGCGGTCCCACGCTGGTCGAGGACCTGCTCGACGGCGCCGGCACGCTCCGCTGCGAGGACTACACCACGCGCGAGGCCGACGTCCGCCAGCGCGCCGCCCGCGCGGTCGCCGCGTCCTGGCTGCTCGGCCGGTCCGCGCCACCGGTGACCTACCTGGACGAGGACCGCGTGGCGACCGCTCAGGCCTGGGACGCACTGCACGCGATCCCACCGGCCGAGCAGCTGTCCCGCGTGGCCGCGCTGCGCCAGGCCGGCCTCCAGTGCCGCGCCGGCCTGTTCGAGATCCTCACCGGCACCGCCTGACCGGGTTCTCCGCTCCCGGCACCGCTCGGCCCGCATCGGGGCATCGGGCGTCGCCGGGAGCGGATCCGCGACTCCGGGGTGCGCCGCCGCCACACCGCGCGCGACTCGGGGGCGGCGTAGCTCTCCCGGGGTAGCGGGTATGGCTCCGCCGCCGGACGACGCGGCCGGAGGCCGGTCCATAGCGTGACCGCGATGGATACCAAAGCCGTGCGCGGCACGCTGACCGGGCCCGGCGCGCGCGGTCGTTGACCACCTCGACGGTGAGTTCCCGCGCGGTCGCGGCGACCCGCACCCGGGTGTCCGCGCCGGGCGCGTGCCGCACCACGTTGCTCAGCGACTCCTGCACGATCCGGAACGCGGCCACGCCGACCGACTCCGGGATGGCCAGGTCGCGCACCTCGGACGGTACGGTCAGCTGCACCGCGATGCCGCCGCGCCGGGCGGAGACGGCCAGCTCGTCCAGGTCGCGCAGGCCCGGCGCCGGGCGCAGCGGGCGTCGGCGAGCTGCCGGCGGATCAGCGCGCGCTGCCGCCACGCGATCGCGCCGAACAGCACCAGCGCCGAGTTCGTCGCGTAGACGACCAGCGTCTCGTCGGCCGCGTCGAAGTTGCGCCCGCGCGGGTCGAGTATCGCCAGCAGGATCAGGATCAGCGCGGACGCCCACCACGTCGCCACCGCCTCGCGCCATGGACGGCACAGGCCGACCAGGCCGACGTAGAAGATCAGAACCACCATCACCGGTACGGCGAGCGGCCACGCATGCTCGTCTACCGGCTGCGTCCAGGCGAACACCAGCACGGCGGCGAACTGCAGCGCCGCGGCGAGCCGGGGTCGCACCGGGACCAGCGGCAGCGCGGCGCAGCCCGCGGTCGCAGCGCCGAACGCGACGAGCACCGGCAGGCCGTAGACGTCCGCGCTGAGCGTGGCCGTGACGACCAGCAGCAGCCCGGCCGCCGAGCCCAGCCCGACCCACCACAGCGCGCGCACCGGCCGGCCGTCCGTCACGTCGCTCACCTGTTCCTCGTCCCGCGCGTACGCTCGCCACGCTACCGGCGAGGAACGGGCCGCGCGTCGTGCCGGCGGGGGAGCCGACCCCGTACCGGAGAGGTGCGCGCCCCGGTCAGGCGGCCTCGATCCGGAGCGTGCCGAGCCCGGCGGACGCGTCCAGGTCGAGGCGGTCGGTGGCGGCCTGCCAGTCGCGGGACTGGAACACCTCACCCTTCGCGATGCCGTTCTTCGACGCGCCGTCGATCTCCACCGTGCCGGCGCCCTGCCGGATCGCGACCCGGGCCGGGGCACGCGCGGGGGTCCGTACCGTGAGCTGGTTGGCGCCCTTGGTGAGCGAGATCGGCAGCGTGCCGTCCGGCGCGGGCAGGCTCAGGTCGATGCTGGTGGCGCCGCCGGCCAGCGTCACCTCCGCGACCGGGGCCGCGCTCAGGTCGACCGCGCCCTCGTCGACACCGGCCAGCAGCCGCACTGACCAGCGCACCTCGTCGCTGAGCAGCACCTCCACCTCTGCGGTGGCGTCGGCGTTGCCGCTCGGCTGGAGGAACAGCCGCACCTCACCGTCCTCGGTGACCGCGTTCGGCAGCACGCCGCTCCGCTCCGGTGCGCTGATCCGGAACAGGTCGCCGTCCAGCGAGGTGGTCCGTACGGCCAGGATCGTCACGTCGTTGAGCAGCGCGAACGTGGCCTCCTCCCGGCCGTCCAGCGGCGCGGACGCGGTGCGCCCGCCGCCGGCCTCCGGAGCCGGTGCGGTCTCCTGCGGTGCGGTCTCCTCCGGCGTCGTGGTCTCCGGGGCCCGCTCGTCCGGCACGGCCGGTGCGGCGGTCGTGCCCTGGTCCGTGGCGTCGTTCGGCAGCTGCACCACGATCAGCGCGGTCAGTCCGACCAGCAGCAGCAACGCCATCGCGACGCCGGCCAGGACCCGCCCGCCGCGCCGGGCCGCCGGCACCGCCGCGGTCTCGCCGTTCCAGTGCAGGTCGTCACCGTCCGCGGGCGGATGGACGAGATCCTCCGCCAGCACCAGATCCTCGAACGGATCCCGAACCTCGGTGTCGTCCGCCGCCGGCACCGCTGCCGGGGGCGCGGCGTCGTCCAGGTGGTAGACGTCCGCCTCCGGGCCGATCCGGTGCGGCGCGTCCGGCCAGTAGTCGGCGATCGACGGCCACCCGGCCGGCTGCTTCTCCGGCTCGTCGCCGGGGTCCGCGACCGGCGGTTGCGCCGCCGTCGCGACCTCCCAGGACCTCTGCTCCGCTGCCCCGCCGCCCTGCGTCACCGTGACTCCCATCCGCCGGCATGTTGTCGCCCATCAGATGGCACGCACGGAAGGCCGCCACGGATCAACAGCACGTGCGTGAAATCGTGTTCTCACTCGACGGGGAGCGCGGGCGCCGCGCCCCGGGCGTACGCTGACCTGCGTGGATCATGAAGAGCGCATCGCCCTGTTCCTCGACTACGAGAATCTGGCGATCGGGGCCCGCGAGCACCTGGGCGGGCTTCCGTTCGCCCTGAAGCCGGTCGCGGACGCGCTGGCCGAGCGCGGGCGGGTGGTGGTGCGGAAGGCGTACGCGGACTGGTCGTACTTCGACGACGACCGCCGGATGCTCACCCGGTCGCACGTGGAACTGATCGACATCCCGCAGCGGATGGGCGCGTCCCGGAAGAACGCGGCGGACATCAAGATGGTGGTGGACGCGCTGGAGCTGGCGTTCGAGCGGCCGTACATCTCCACGTTCGTGCTCTGCACCGGCGACAGCGACTTCACGCCGCTGGTGCACAAGCTGCGGGAGCTGAACAAGCGGGTGATCGGCGTGGGCGTGCAGAGGTCCACGTCCGGGCTGCTGCCACCGGCCTGTGACGAGTTCCTCTACTACGACCGGCTGGAGGGGGTGGAGGTGCCGCCGGCCCGGCCGAAGCGCAGCCGCCCGGCCCCGGAACCGGTCGCCCCGGCCGAGCCGGAGCCGGTCGAGGTGCACGTGGCCGTGGAGGTGGCGCCGGACGCGCCGGACGCCGCGGAGGCGCCCGCGCGGGACGCCGACACGCTCGCCACGCTGGTCGCGCAGACCGTCACCGGTCTGCAGCAGAGCGCGAACGGCGCGGTGACCGCGTCCACGCTGAAGCGCACGCTGCTGCGCAAGGACCCCACGTTCAGCGAGGCCGACTACGGTTTCCGCGCGTTCGGCGAACTGCTGCGCCACCTGCGCGAGCAGAACGTGGTCGAGCTGAGCGACGGCTCGGCCAAGGGCGACCCCGAGGTCAGCCTGCCGGAGCACGGCGACCGGGAGGCCGCGTTCGGCGTGCTGCGGGCGGTCGTGCGGGAGCTGTCCACCGGCAACGGCGCCGTCGCGCTCTCCGGCCTGAAGAACCGGGTCCGCAAGGTCGCGCCCGGGTTCAGCGAGAAGAAGCTCGGGTACCGCTCGTTCCTGCAGTTCTGCAAGGCGGCCGCGACCAGCGGCGCGGTCGCGCTGGAGTGGAACGCGGACGCGGACGACTACCTGCTGACCCCGCCGGAGGGCGCTCAGGGTTGAGCCGAATGGCTGAGCTGATCTGTGACGGCGATCACTAGCATTCGGGCATGCCCGTGCCGCGGCGCATCCCCATCGCGTGGGAGGCGGAGCATCGCACCCAGACCATCGGCCGGTACGCCGACGGCCAGTTCTACGCGGCGGTGCACGGCTCGTACCGGCCCGGCGCCGGCCCCGCGTGGTACGCGTACGTGCATTTGTTCGACGCGGACGGCCGGTACCGGGAGACCCGGGTGCGGCTGTTGGCCCGCACCGCGGTGCTGGCCGACTCCGACGGCGCGGAGCGGGTGCTGGCCGGCCTGCTGGCCGGCCTGCACCGGATCCGGTTCGGGAACATCGCGGTGCGGCCGTTCCGGTTCGAGCACGACGGCGTCCTCTTCGCGCTGGTGGACGAGTCCGACGAGCGGCGCGGCCCGTGGGCCGAGCTCTACCCGGACCGGCTCGGCTTCACCGAGCCGTGGAACGGCACCTACACCACCTGATCAGCCCAGGTCGACCGTGACCGTGACGGTGACCCGCCTGCCGTCCACCGTCACCGCGGCCGGCTGCGCGGGCGTGACCGGCCGCGGGCCCGGTGCGGAGCCCGTGTGCGACGCGAAGATCGGTGCGTCCGGGCGGAGCAGCACCTCGTACGCGTGCACGGTGTGCTCCTCGTTGCCGTAGCCGATGTTCGCCGCCCCGAACTCCCGGCGCACCTTGCCGAGCTGCAGGTTGTTGCCGTCGATCGACGCGCGCGCCACGTAGAGCGGGACGCCGTGGTGCTCGTGCCCGGCCTCGTACGCGTCGTCCGGCACGTGCCCGCCGACCGCGACGCCCCAGATACCGCGGTCCATCAGCACCTCGTACTCGCCGGGCACGCCGATCTCGTCGCCGCCCCAGGCGACGCCGGCCAGGCCTAGCCCGGGCCGGACCTTGCCGGGGTGCAGCCCGCCGTGCAGCCGCACCCGGCACACCCAGAGCGGCGAGCCGTCGTCGTCGTACCCGTGCGGGATCGCACCCTCCGGGATCCGCCCGTCCGACGCGGTCTCCCACCGATAGTCCGTCATCTCACTCCTCGCGCCGAGCGGGTTCGTCGGTGAGCCCGCGGCAGCAGGATAGCGATGAAGATCAAAAGAACGGCACCGGCGTCGTCAACGGCCGGACAGGCGCAGGTGGCGGTGGGCGGCCATCCGGACCGGCGCGTTCGCCTCGCCGCACCCGTCGTAGCCGCCGCGCCGCTCGACGATCTCGAAGAACACCCGGCCGCCGTGCACCGGCGTGTAGAAGTGCAGCAGCTCGCCGCCGTGCGCGTCCCGGTCGTAGAGGATGCCGTGCCGGCGCAGCGGCTCGACCGCCTCGTCCGCCAGCGCGAACCGGGCCGCGAGGTCCGAGTAGTAGTTGTCCGGGATCGCCAGCCGCCGTGGCACCCGCGCGGCCACCGCCAGGATGTCCGACGTGGAGAACGCGACGTGCTGCGGCTCCGGCACGCCGGGCGCCCACTCGCCGCGGCGCAGCAGCGCGACGGTCAGTGCCAGGCGCACCTGCCGGCCGGCCGTGACCAGCGCGCGCGAGCGCATCAGCCCGAACGGCGCGGCGAACTCCGCGGTCGCGAGCCGGTCCAGCCCGAGCACCGAGTGGTAGAACAACCCGGCTTCGTCGAAGTGATCGAACGGCTGCGTCAGTCCGACGTGGTCGGTGTCGAGCAGCCCGGTGCCGGCGTTCTCGCCGGTCGGCAGGAAGTCCGCGCGCCAGTCCGGGGCCGGGCCGGTCAGGAACACGTCAGTGCCGTCCGGTGCGGTGACGGACGCCAGCGAGATCTCGCGTGGGCCGTGCGCGCTGACGTGCGCCGGTGCCCGCAGCGCGGCCGCCCGGTGCAGCGCGGCCGCGGGGTCGTCGGTGCTGACCGCGATCGCGCTGATCGCGACGCCGGGCCGGGTCACCGCGCTGTTCAGCACGACCCGGCAGGCTGACTGTTCCCACAGTTCGACGGGCTTGGTCCGGTGCTGGCCGGTGTGCGCGAAACCCAGGCCGCGCAACGCCTCGCGCAGCTGCGGTCCGGTGCCGCCGTCCACCGCGAACTCGGTGAACGCGTGACCGCGCAGCGCGGGTGCGAGCGGCAGTGGGCGCAGGCCGGCCCGGTCCTCCAGCGCGATCAGCGAGCGCATCGCGTCGACCGCGGTGCGTGCCGGGTCGGACTGCCGGAAGACGTCGTTGAACACCTCCAGGGACAGCGGTCCGTCGTACCCACTGGCCTTGATGGTCCTGATCAGGCCGGGCAGGTCGAACGCGCCCTGACCGGGGAAGAGCCGGTGGTGGCGGCTCCACTGGAGCACGTCCATCCGCAGGTGTGGCGCGTCGGCCAGCTGAACGAAGAAGATCTTCCCGGGCGTGATGCCCGCGATGCCGTCCGGGCTCACCTCGCGGGACAGGATGTGGAACGAGTCCAGGCACAGCCCGAGCGCGGGGTGGTCCGCCGCCCGCACGATCCGCCAGGCATGATCCCAGGTGGACACGTGCCGGCCCCAGGCGAGCGCCTCGTAGGCGATCCTGATCCCGCGCTCGGCCGCCTGAGCGGACAGTAAGGCAAGTTGCTCCGCGGCCAGCGCGTCGTCGTCGCGGGCGTCCGGCGACACCGACGAGCACACCAGCATGGTGTTCACGCCGAGCGCCGCCATCACGTCGAACTTGCGCGCCGCCCGGCGCAGATTCAGCTCAAGAGCCTCCCGCGGTACGGCCTCGAAGTCGCGGAACGGCTGGTAGAGGTCGATCGACAGGCCGAGGTCCGCGCACCGGTCCCGGATCTCGGCCGGTGACCACGGCGAGACCACGAGGTCGTTCTCGAACAGTTCGATGCCGTCGAACCCGGCCGCCGCCGCGGCGGTCAGCTTGTCGTCCAGCGTCCCGGAGACGCACACCGTCGCGATCGACCGCCGCATTCCGTACCCCTAGATCAGTAGATATCCGGTCACCAGGTCACCGAGCATGGTGCGGTAGTGCTCCCGGCGGGCCGGGTCCAGCAGGTCGCGGTCGAAGAGCGCGCCGAACGTGTGCCGGTTCGCGACCCGGAAGAAGCAGAACGAGCTGATCATCAGGTGGACGTCGAGCGCGTCCACGTCCGTGCGGAACACGCCGCCGGCCTGGCCGCGCTCCAGCACGCCGCGCAGCAGGTCCACCGCGGAGCTGTTCAGGTCGGTCATTCGTGCGGCGTGCGCGACGTGCCGGGCCTGCTGCGCGTTCTCCACGCCGACCAGCCGGATGAACGCGGGGTGCGCCTCGTGGTGGTCGAACGTGACCTCGGCCAGCCGCCGGACCGCGGTGACCGGCTCCAGGTGCTCGACGTCCACGGCCCGCTCGGCGGCCCGGATCTCGGCGTACGCCCGCTCCAGCACCGCGCGGTAGAGCTGCTCCTTGCCGCCGAAGTAGTAGTAGATCATCCGCTTCGTGGTGCGGGTGCGGGCCGCGATCTCGTCCACCCGCGCACCGGCGTAGCCGCGATGCGCGAACTCGTCCGTGGCGACGTCGATGATCTCGGCTCGGGTGCGCGCGGCGTCCCGGCGGCGTTCCACGGTCTCTTCCATGAGGTCCAGTCTGCCCGCCCCCTTGACACCGCTCGATGTGACCCGGATAACTAACGTACCAGTTCGTACATTCAAAGGGGTCGAATGATGCGGTGTGGACTGATCGGCGCCGGGATCGACGCGTCGTTCTCGCCCGCGCTGCACGAGACCGAGGCCCGTCGGCAGGGCCTCGACCTGACCTATGAGCTGATCGACGTGGACCGGGCGGGCACCCCGGCCACGCTCGGCCGGCTGCTCGAGGACGCCGAACGCGACGGCTTCGCCGGGCTCAACATCACCCATCCGTTCAAGCAGCACGTCATCGGGCTGCTCGACCGGCTGTCGCCCGCTGCCAGGGCGATCGGCGCGGTCAACACCGTCGTGTTCCGCGACGGTGAGCGGCACGGGCACAACACCGACGCATACGGCTTCACCGAGTCCTTCCGCGCCGGGCTGCCCGATGTGGACACCACCCGGGTCGTGCAGCTCGGCGCGGGCGGCGCCGGCGCCGCCACCGCGCACGCGCTGCTCGGCCTCGGCGTCGGGCACCTCACCGTGGTCGACCCGGACCTGGACCGGCGCGGGCTGCTCGCCGAGACGCTCGCGCTGCACGCGGACGCGGACCGGATCGCGGTGGCGGCTCCGGACGAGCTGCCCGCCGCGATCGCACCGGCCACCGGGCTGGTCAACGCCAGCCCGGTCGGCATGCACCGGCACCCCGGCCTGCCGCTCGCGGCGGAGCTGCTGCACCCCGGCCTGTGGGTCGCCGACATCGTCTACATGCCGGTCCACACGCCGCTGCTGCGCACCGCCCGCGCGGCCGGCCTGCGCACGCTCGGCGGCACCGCGATGTGCGCGTACCAGGCCGCCGCCGCGTTCGAACTCTTCACCGGGCGCACCGCGGACACCGCGCGGATGCTGCGCCACCTGGACATTCTGCTCTCCTAGGAGTGCGACATGACTGACCTGCCCGCTCCCGTACCGCTGCGGCGGATGATCGGCCCCGGCGTCGTCGCGGTCGGCATCGGCATGGCGGCCGGCGAGATCATCCTCTGGCCGTACCTCACCGTCCTCGGCGGCCTCGGGCTGCTCTGGCTCGCGATCAGCACGCTGGCCGTGCAGTTCGTCATCAACATGGAGATCGAGCGGTACACGCTGGCCACCGGGCAGACCGTGGTCGCCGGCTTCTCCCGCTGGTGGACCGGCTGGGGCGTGCTGATCTGCCTCGGCGGCGCGTTCCAGTACGTCTGGCCCGGCTGGGCGACCAGCGGCTCC
Organism: Catenuloplanes indicus; assembly: GCF_030813715.1. NCBI lineage: Bacteria > Bacillati > Actinomycetota > Actinomycetes > Micromonosporales > Micromonosporaceae > Catenuloplanes > Catenuloplanes indicus. The sequence goes on along the minus strand of NZ_JAUSUZ010000001.1, from coordinate 1,397,386 downwards.
ACGGTCTTCACCTACCTGATCGGCGGCGGCGACCCGGTCTGGATCACGGTGCTGGTCCTGGTCGCCATCGGCGTGCTGTTGTCCGTGTCCCGCGTCGTCTACACCACGGTCGAGCGCGTCGAGACGGTGAAGGTGCTGCTCACGCTGTTCTTTCTGCTCGTCGTGGTGGTCTTCGTCATCTCGCTGTCCACCTGGGGCTCCGGCGCGCGGGCCGCGGTGGTGGAGTTCGGCCGCATCCCGCCGGAGATCACGTTCGTGATGCTGCTCAGCGCGATCGGCGCGGCCGGCGCCGGGGGAGTGCACAACCTGGTGCTGAGCAACTGGATTCGCGACAAGGGGTACGGGATGGGCGCGCACGTACCGCGGCTGATCTCGCCGATCACCGGCCGTCCGGAACCGGCCGGCGCGGACCGCTTCGACCTGTCCGAGTCCTCGGCCAACCTGGAGCGCTGGCGGGTCTGGTGGCGCCGCGCGAACGTGGAGCACCTGGTCACGTTCGTGGTCGTCTGCCTGATCACCATCACGATCATGAGCCTGCTGGCGTACGAGACGCTGGCCGGCCGCGACGACCTGAAGAGCGACCCGTCGTTCCTGCGGATCGAGGGCGACGTGCTGGCCGACCGGGTGGGCGTCTGGCTGAAGCTGCTGTTCTTCGCGATCGCCGCGGTCTCGCTCTGGGCTGCCGCGATGGGCCTGCTCGACGTGATCGGCCGGCTCACCGCCGACTTCGTGCACCGTGCGTTCCTGCCCGCATCCACCCGCTGGACCGAGCCCCGCCTCTACCTGCTGGTCGTCTGGACCGAGATCGTGCTCGGCTCGATCATCCTGCTGGCCGGCTTCACCCAGCCGCTCGCCCTGCTGATCGTCTCCACGTGCGCCGCGTCCGTGGTCACGCTGCTCTACTCGATCCTGCTGGTCCGTCTCAACAGCACGGGCCTGCCCGCACCGGTACGCCTGAGAGGCTGGCGACTCGGCGGCATGCTGGTCGCGATCGCGTTCTACGGCTTCTTCGCGATCGCGATGGTCGTGACCCAGCTCCAGCGCCTCTGACCTTCTTCATGCCAGCCTCCTAGGACGGACAGGCGGGGTGACGTGCCGCCTGTCCGCCGGGCGCGGCCTTCGACCGCGACACCCGCCGCTCGGAGCTCGCCCACAGCGTGCTGGCCGCGGCCGGCACGCTGCTGGCCGTCGTGGCCGCGATCGCCGGCGCGTGGACCGCGGTCGCCTGGCGCACAGCCCTGACCGCGGTGCTGCACGTCTACCCCACGATCCTCCAACGCGCCATCCGCGCCCGCCTCACCCGCCTGCAGCCGTCGCCCTGACTCGCGTCGCGAAAGGTCCCGGCGCTATCCCGCAGCCCTCGCCCGGCGTGGCCCGGCCAGGCGCGGCCGGCCAGGCGTGGCCTGGTCCCGGCGTGACCCGTCGTTGCGGTGCGGGTTTGGTGCGGTCCGGGCGTAGCGCTTCGGGGCCGGGGCGGCCGGTCGATCGGTGCGGGGGACGTTCGGTGACTCCGGGTGGGACGGGATCGATGGGCAAGCGACGGATCGGAGTACGTGCGGCGGTGGTGACGGTCGGAGCCTGCCTGATGCTCCTGGCCGGGCAGGCCGCGCCGGCGATGGCGGACACGTCCACCGCTGGGGCGCAGGCGGCCTCGCTGACGCTGCCGGGCGGGCCGGTGACCACGCCGGTCAGCGCGGCGAGCAACAGCGGCGAGCAGCAGACGCAGACGTCCGGCGCGGCGCCCGGGCTCGGGCTGCTCGGGGAGCAGACGCTGATCTCCGCGGGCGCGCTGGTGCAGCGCGCGGTCGCGTACCCGGACGGCACCTCGGTCGCATGCGCCGGCCTGGTCGGCAACGGCGGGACCATCACGGTCGGCAAGGACGGCAGCTGCGACGTCTCCGGCGGCGGCATCGAGATCAACCTCCGCGGTCTCGCCACCGTCAAGGCCGACGCCATCATCGCGTCCTGCCGCGCCGTCGCCGGTGCCGCGCCGGTCGCCCGGGCCTCGCTGGCGAACGCGTCCGTGCTGCTGCTCGGCCTGCCGTTGCGCGACCTGTCGCTCTCCGCGGGCCCGAACACCGTCGTCGACATCCCCGGCGTGGCCACGCTGCTGCTGGACGCCCGCAGCGCCCCGTCCGGCGCCGGCAGCATCCGCAGCACCGCGCTCAGGATCAGCCTGCGTGGCACCGCCGTCGCGGCCGACGTCGGCATCGCCGGCTGCGGCCGGAACGCGGTCATCACGCCGGTCCCCGCGCTCGCGGCGCACACGCTGCCCGTCGTCGGCGCCGCCCTCGCCGCTGCCCTCTGGCTCGGCCGTCACCGCCTCCGCACCCTGGTGCGCGCCACACCTCGCTGACCTTCGTTCGCGCGGGCGCGCGGCACGCCAGCACCGCATGCACCGGGGTGCCGGCCTTCTGAGACCGTCGTGCCGCCCCGTGCGGGCGGGACGGCACGACGGACGCTAGGCCGCGGTCCGGCGGCGGCGGAACAGCCAGAACACGACCGCACCGCCGGCGGCGGCCACGGCCGCCCCCAGCGCGATCACCCCGTAGGAAACGGAGACGGAGGAAACGGAGACGGAGGAAACAGCGGCCGGGGAAGCCGTGGCCGGGGAAGCCGTGGCCGGGGAAGCGGACGACACCACCGCGGGCGCACCGGCACCGACCGTGAACGTGTACGACCCCTGCACCGGATGCCCGTCCTTGGACACCACCCGGTACGCGACCGTGTAGACGTCGTCGCCCGGCGTACCCGTGAAGGTGATTTTCGCCGTTGCACCGTCCACGGCCGGTTCGGAGACCGCGACCCGCGCCTTCGCCGCGTCCGTCACGATCAGCTGGGTGTACGCCGGGTTCAGCGCCTCCGCGAATTCAAGGACGATCTCCGCGGGTACGGCGTCCAGCCGCGCGCCCTCGGCCGGCACCGACGACGTGAGCCGGTTGTGCGCGAACGCGGGCGCGGCCGGGACCAGCACCGCGAGCGTCAGCGCGAGCGCGGCGGCCAGCACCCGGCGGATCATGCCAGCACCTGCTGCCCGATCCAGCCGCCCTCCGGCACGCCGGGCGGGATCGCGAACACGGCCGAGCCGATCGGCGTGATCCACTCGTTCATCAGGTCCTTCTCCGCCAGGCGCGTCTGGATCGGGACGTACTGCGCGACGATGTCCGCCTGGTACGCCGCGAAGATCAGCCCGCAGTCCGCGGTCCCGTCCGCGGCCGGTGCGTCGTCGTAGTTGTACGGCCGGCGCACGATCTTCAGCCGGTCGTCGGTCTGCCGGGCGCGGGTGACGTGCGCGAAGTCCGGCATGACCGGGAACCCGGTGGCGTCCAGCCGCGCGAAGTCCGGCTCGTCCAGTTCGGTCGTGCCGGTCAGCGGCGCGCCGGTGTCCAGCCTCCGGCCGACCGCGTTCTCCTTGTCGGTGCGGCCGAGCAGGTCCCACTCCTCCAGTTCGGCGCGGATCCGGCGGACCACCAGCTGGGTGGAGCCGTCCGCGCGCCAGACCGCGGTGCCGAACGACGGCGTGCCGGCCGCCGGGTTCGCGGTGCCGTCCAGCTGGCCGAGCAGGTTGCGCTGGGTGCGGCCGGTGGCCTCCATGCCGGCGCCGCGCCGGAACCCGCGCTGCACCCACCGTACCGTCGCGAACGGCCGGCTGTCCTTGATCAGCATGCGTTGCGCGTGGGTGACCGTGATCGGGTCGTCCGCGCAGATCTGGATCAGCAGGTCGCCGCCGTTCCAGCGGTCCTCGAGCCGGTCGATCTGCGGGAACGCGGGCAGCGGCGTCACCGGCGAGGGCAGGCCGGCGGCCGTGTACAGGCCGGGCCCGAAGCCGAACGTGACGGTCAGCCGGGCCGGTACCACGGCCAGTTCCGCCTCCGTGTCGGCCAGCGGTGCCTCGCCCCGGGTGAGCCGGGCCGCGTCGTCGGTGAGCAGCCGCATCATCCGGCCCAGCGCGTCCCGGCCGGTGCCGGGCAGCAGCGTGAACGCGACGAACGCGCCGTGCGCCTGCGGGATCGTCTCGACACCGGCCTGCCGGGCGCCGTAGAACGGCTCGATCGCCTGGCCGTGGTCGACGAGGACCGGCACGGCCGGTGCCGGCGTCTCCGGTGGAAGCGCGGCGGTCACCGCACCGCCCGCGACGGCGCCGCCGAGTGCGGCGGCACCGCCGGTGAACAGCCCGCGCCGGCTGATCGGGCGTGGGGTCACGAATGCGCCCCGGCCGACATCGACGGCATCGCACCGCCGTGGGCGCCCGGCGCGTACGACTCCTGGGCCCCGGTGAACGGCTTGCCGACCGCGGTGAACCGTACGGTCGAGCCGTCGCCGAGCGTCAGCGTCAGCGCGATCTCGTCGCCGGCCTTCACCGGCGTGGTCAGGCCCATCATCATGATGTGGTCACCACCCGGCTCCAGCACGTGCTCGCCGCCGGCCGGGATCGTGAAGCCACCCTGCTTCGGCTGCATCTGCATGGCGCCGTTGACCATGGTGGTCTCGTGCAGCTCCATCATCGGCGACACCTCGGTCGCCGCGGAGACCACGGTGACGTCGGTGCTGCCGCCGTTGACCAGCGTGCCGAACGCGGCGGTCATGCCCTCGTCGGCTGCCTTGATCCACGGGTCCTTCATCGTCAGCCCGGACGTCGCCGCGGGCGCGTTCACCGCGGTGGTGGCGCTCGGTGCGGGTGCGGCGGCCGTGCTGTCGTCGTTCGCACACGCGGTGAGCCCGCTCAGCGCCAGTGCCAGCGCCAGTCCGGCACCGAAACGCGAGGTCCTACCCATCAGTCCAGTCCTCCTCGATGATCGTTCGGAGCGTTGGTCGGCGGCGGCACGGGAACAGTTCCCGCGATCGCCGGGTGTTGCTGCGTTCCCTTATTAATCCGGCAAATCGGACCTAAGGTGGTGGGGTTCGACGTGACGCGACACGGGCGACGTCGGTACGAATATCCGATCCACGGGGGGAACAGTGAAAGTGCACAGACACTGGTTCGCGGGAGCCGCGGTGGCGGCCGCGGGGGCCGGGCTGGTGGCGGCGGTGGGGGCCGTCGCACCCTCGGCCTCGGCCGAGCCGATTCCGATCTCGTCATCGGCGGCGTACACGCTGTCCATCGTCTCGGGCAGCAACGACGGCAGCGGTCTGCCGGTGGTGGGGCCGGCGAGCGCGTCGCGGATGAACCAGCCGACCGACATGGCGTTCGACCCGGCCGGCAACCTCTACGTCGCGGACACCCAGAACTGCGCGGTCGAGAAGATCACGCCGGCCGGGCAGCTCTCCGTCTTCGTCGGCACGGTGGACGGCTGCGTGCCCCGCAACGGCAACACGTTCTACGACCGGCCGGTCAGCCTGGCCTGGCTGAAGGGCAACCTGTACATCGGCGGTGCCGACGACGGGTGGATCTACCGGGCCGACGCGAACGGGAACCTGACGCACTTCGCCGGCACCGGTGTCCAGGGCTCGCCGCTCAACGGGCAGGTCGACACGCCGACCCAGATGACGGCATACGGCAACTGGCTCTACTTCGGCGACGAGGAGTCCCACGTCGTCGCGAGGATCGACGTCACACAGAGCCCGCCGATGATCGAGGTGATCGCCGGTGACGGCAACGGCACGCCGACGCAGGGCGTGTTCAACCAGCCGGCGACGCTCATGTCGATCCCGGACCCGCGGGGTGTCGCGGTCGACAGCAAGGGCTCGGTCTACATCTCCGACACGAAGGCCAGCCGGATCCTGAAGGTCGCGTCGACCGGTGAGCTGCTGAGCGAGTGGATGTTCTTCGCCCCGGTCGGCCTGCACCTCGACCAGACCGGAGCCAAGCTGTACGCGACGTCCGCCTACGGCGTCATCGCCGAGGTCGACACGATGGACGGCGCGATCAGCGTCATCGCCGGCATCGGTCACGGCGCGAGCATCGACCAGCTCACCGCGCCCGAACAGGCGACCGACGTGGAACCGGTGGCGGTGGCGGCGCAGATCGCCGCGCAGGGCGGATACGCGGTGACGCCGGGTCCGGCGCTGACCACCGAGGTCGGCGTGCCCGCCGGTGTGGAGGTCGCCGCGAACGGCGACGTCTACTCCACGCTCATGTACCCGGGCATGGTGGTGAAGCTGGTGCGGACGAAGCCGCCGGTGCCGCCGTTCACCGGCCCGGACACGCCGGTGGTGACCGCGGCGCCGTCCGTCACGCCGTCCGTGGCCCCGTCGGTCAGCCCGTCGGCCTCGCCGTCCGTGGCGCCGACCTCGGCGGCCCCGTCCGTGGTCCCGACCACGCCCGGCCCGGTCGTCACGTCACCGGTGCCGAATCCGGCCGACCCGCCGCGGATCAACCTGAACCTGCAGCTCGCCGTGGACGCGCCGCTGCAGGGGGCGCGGGCCACGGTCAGCGGCGGCGGTCTGCAACCGTCCTCGCCGTACACGCTGACGATGTACTCCACGCCGGTCGAGGTCGCCCGCGGCACGACCAACGCGGCGGGCGCGTTCAACGCGGTCATCACGATGCCCGCGAAGGCCTGTGTCAAGGGTGGCGCCCACCGGCTGGTGCTGACCGGCACCGCGCCGGGCGGGGCGAAGCTGGAGGACTCCAGCTACGTCGTGCTCGACGACACGTGCAAGGCGAAGAGCATCAACAACGTGACCGCGCCGGTGAACAACACGGTGACGCTGCAGTCGTTCACGTTCCCGCACCTGTCGGCGAAGCTGCGCCCGAAGGCCCAGCGCACGCTGCGTGACCTCCGGGGCGCGCTGACCAGCGCCAAGGCGATCACGATCACCGGTTACACGGAGACCGACAGCAGGGGCAAGGCCGCCACGAAGGCCAACAAGCGGCTGGCCCTCAAGCGTGCCAACGCGGTCCGCGCCCACCTGCGCAAGCTCGGTGTCACGGCGCCGATCTCCACGGTCGGCGCCGGTGGTGTCAACGGGCTCGGCAAGGGCCAGAAGTTCAATCGCCGGGTGGTGATCGTCGTCCGCTACTAGTGGAACGGGACGGCCGCGGTCACAGCAGCCCGCGCGACATCGCGGTGGTGACCGCGGCCGTCCGGTCGGAGACGTCCAGCTTCGCGAACGTGCGCAGCAGGTGCGTCTTCACGGTCGCCTCGCTGATGTGCAGCCGGCGGCCGATCTCGGCGTTCGTGTGGCCCTGTGCGACCAGCCGCAGCACCTCCAGCTCCCGCGCGGACAGAGCGGGCGCGGCCGGCTGCCGCACCTGCCGGACCAGCCGGCCGGCCACGGCCGGGGCCAGCACGGTCTCGCCGCGCCCGGCCGCCCGGATCGCGCCGGTCAGCTCCGCGCGGCTGGCGTCCTTGAGCAGATAGCCGGACGCGCCTGCCTCGACCGCACGCAGGATGTCCGCGTCCGTGTCGTACGTGGTCAGCACGACCACCCGGGTGCCGGGCAGCTCGGCCAGGATCAGGCCGGTCGCGGTCGCGCCGTCCACGCCCGGCATGCGCAGGTCCATCAGCACCACGTCCGGGCGCAGCGCGCGGGCCGCGGTCACCGCCTCCGCGCCGGACCCGGCCTCGCCGACCACGTCCAGACCGGGTTCCGCGCCGAGCATGCCGCGCAGTCCGTCCCGGACCACCGGGTGGTCGTCCACCAGCAGAATCTTGATCATGAGGGTACGTCCAATGTGATCGTCGTTCCGGCGCCGGGTGCGGACGTGACGGTGAGCCGGGCGCCGATCTGCTCGGCGCGGGCCCGCATGCCGCGCAGGCCGTACCCGCCGGTCCGCACGCCCGGGTCGAAGCCGTCGCCGTCGTCGCTGATCGTCAGCCGGTTCCGCACGAGATCCACGGTGACGGTGGCCGCCCGCGCATGCCGGCGGACGTTCGTCAGCGCCTCCTGCACGGTCCGCACGATCACCACCTCGACCGCGGTCGGGAAACCGTCCGACTCCACGCTGCACGTCGCGTGATGGGCGGCGGCCAGCCGGGACAGCACGTCCGCCAGGGACCGGCCCTGCAGGTCCGCCGGTGCCAGCACGGTCACCATCGCGCGCGCCTCGGCCAGGTTCTCCCGGGCCGTGTGCAGCACCAGCGCCAGGTGCCGGTCGGCCGCGGCCCGGTCCGTGTCCAGCTCCGACTCGATCGCCTGGGCCAGCGTGACGATGCTGGTGAACCCCTGCGCCAGCGTGTCGTGGATCTCCGCGGCGAGCCGGGCACGCTCGGCCGCCACACCCGCGTCGTGCGACAGCGCCGCCACCCGGGCCCGGCTCGCCTCCAGCTCCTCGATCAGCCGAGCCCGTTCCCGGCTCTCCGCGGAGATCCGCTCGATCGTGGTGCCGATCAGCGCGGAGAACGTCAGCCCGAGGACCGCCACGCCCGCGTCGATCAGCAGCTCCTCCCAGCCGGACTGCTTGGCCAGGTCCACCGGCAGCGGCGTCAGGTTGAGCACCGCGGCCGTGAGCACCGCCGGGCGTACCCGCATGCACAGGAACGGCATCGGCGCGATCCCGAAGAGCGCGAACGTGCTGATCTCCGCCGCCGACACCGCGACCACGAACAGCACGACGAGGACGACGCCGAACCAGACGCCGCCCTCCGGTACGCCCTCGTCGTCGCGCGGTGCGATCCGCCGGCCCCAGCACACCCAGACGGCCGCGGCCAGCGCGAGCGCGGTGACCGACACCGCGCGGGCGGCCGGGGACACCTCCTGGTGCCGGGCGGTCACCACCATCACCACGCCCAGCGCGGTGAGCAGGAAGACGTCCCACGGCCACACCCAGCGCTTCATCGCGTGCGGCGGTCCGTCCAGCGGAACGTCGCCAGACACAGCGCCAGGCCCGCCAGGCACCACGCGGTCAGCACCAGCGCGATCCTGCCGTGCTCCCACGATCCCGCCACCTCCTGTGCGGCCGCCGCGTCCGGCAGGAACACCGACCGGAAGCCCTGCCCCATCCACTTCACCGGGAACCACGACGCCACGGTCAGCATCCCATCCGGCAGCGTGGAGATGTGCACGAAGATCCCGGAGGTGAACTGCAACGCCAGCACCGGCAGGTTCATCACGGCCGGTGCGCTGCGGGTGGACCGGGCCAGCGTGCTGGCGGCGATGCCGAGCAGCGTGCACGCGACCACCGACAGCGCCATCAACCAGGTGAACGTGATCCAGCGCCCCGTGTCGCTGGGCAGTTCCAGGTCGAACAGCAGCACCGCGACGGCCAGCATCAGCGCGACGGACGCGACCGTGGTCACCGCCACCAGCACGATCTTCCCGATCAGGTACGCACCGGCCGTGACCGGCGTGCCGCGCAGGCGTTTCAGCGTGCCGTCCTCGCGGTCGGCGACGATGCCCATCCCGATGCTGATGAACGCGGTGGACAGGATGCCGTACGCGACCATGCCGGCCGCGAACACCTGGCTGACCGTCGCGTCCGGCACGCCCTCCAGCGGCTCGTCGAAGATCATGCCGAGCAGGATCAGGATCACCGTGGGCAGCGCGAACGTGAACACCACGGCGTCCCGCTCGCGGAAGTAGGCGCGCACCTCGGCCACGCCGCGGGCCAGGCCGATCCGCAGCGTTGAGGGCATGGCCGGCGTGTCGGTGGTCATCGGTTCTCCCCGATCAGTTCCAGGTAGACGTCCTCCAGGCTGCGCGGCTGCACGCGCAGGTCGGTCACGGCCGTGGCCCGGCCGGTCAGCGTGGCCAGCAGCGGCAGCGGCGCGTCGGTCACCACGCGCTGCGGGCCGTCGCCGTCCCGCCAGGACACGATCGACTCCGCGGTCCGGCCGCCGATCGTCTGCGGCGTGCCCTCGGCCACGATCCGGCCACCGGCGAGCACCGCCAGCCGGGTCGCGAGCGCCTCCACCTCGTCCAGGTAGTGGCTGGTCAGCACGATCGTGGTGCCGTCCGCGGCCAGGTCGCGGATCAGCGACCAGAACGCGCGGCGCACCTCCGGGTCGAAGCCGGTGGTCGGCTCGTCCAGGAACAGCAGCTCCGGGTCGCCGATGATGCCGAGCGCCACGTCCACCCGCCGGCGCTGCCCGCCGGAGAGCGTGCGCAGCTTCGCACCGGCCTTCTCGGCCAGGCCGCAGCGCTCGATCACGGTCTCCGGGTCGCGCGGCCGGGGGTAGAAGCCGGCCACGTGCCGGACGTACTCGCGGACCGTCAGCTCGCCGCCGTCCTGCGCGCCCTGCGGCACGATCCCGATCCGGGACCGCCAGCGGCGCCCGGCGTGGCCCGGGTCCTCGCCGAGCACCCGCACCGTGCCGCCGTCGCGCCGGCGGTAGCCCTCCAGAATCTCCACCGTGGTGGTCTTACCGGCGCCGTTCGGGCCGAGCAGCCCGAACACCTCGCCGCGCGCGACGGTCAGCGTGACGCCCTCGACGGCCGTGTGCGGGCCGTACCGTTTCCTGAGGTCCTGTACCTCGATGACTGCCATGCGTTCGATTCTTCGCCGCGCACGGCGGCCGACGGGACGACCGGTGGACGGAATCCGGCTGTCCACCGGTCGGTGGACACGCGTCAGGCGGCCGGCTTGACCTTGCTCAGCCAGGCCGCGGCCTCGGCGGACGGCAGCTGCTCCGCGGTCACGGACGGGACCATCAGCGGGTACGGCCGGCCGGTGTTCCAGGTCCGCCGGTACGGCGGCGGGTCCAGCACCACCACGCGCGCGCCCTCGTAGACCGGGATGTCCGCCGGGCGGCCCTCGTTCCAGATCCAGGTGCCCTCGCCGTCGACCAGGTTCACCCGGCCGGTCATGCCGCCCTCCGGCTCCAGCTCCGGCCCGTCCGTCGCGGCCGCGATCTCCTCCTCTGAGGGCCGGTCGTCGCCGTCCAGGATCGCGGCGGCCAGCAGCGTGTGCAGCTGGAAGTTGTCGCCGATCCCGCTGATCGTCACCTCGAACGCGCGGCCGGTCGCCCGGTGCAGCACGATCAGCGGCTCGTCGTCGAGGACCAGCAGCAGCCCGTGCAGCCAGCCGGCCGTGCCGATCTGCTCGCGCGTCGCCTCGACCGCCGCGGTCAGCCGCTCGCGCTGCGGCAGCGACACCCGCACGTCGCGGCGCTGCGCCAGGTAGAGCACCGGCTGCACCCAGACACCCGCGGTGAACCACGCCTCGATCAGCGTCTGACCCTCCACCTCGGACAGTCCGTGCGCCGCGGCCCCGTCGGCGAACCGCTCGATCGTGGTCCCGATCGCCTCGTGGTCGTCCGGGTCGGGGGCCTCGCCGTACGCCTTCTCGTGCAGCGCGCGGAACCGAGCCGCGGCCTCCAGCACCTCGCACGCGCGCTCGACCAGCACCGGCAGCACCAGGTCCGGCGTGCCACCGAAGTCGACCATGCTGCCGGCCAGCTGCGCCAGGTGCCCGCCGATGCCGATCGGCAGCTCCGCCAGCACCGGCGCCAGCCGGGTGAGCGCGGTCGCGACCTCGTCCGGCCGGGACCGCGGCGTAGCCTGCGCCAGGTCCTGCATCGCCTCGCCGAACGCCTCCCGGTCGAACGCCTCCAGCGCGGCGATGACGGCGTCGACGGATGTCTCGAGTCCCCGATCCTGCATGGCGGAGATCGTACGCTGAGGCCCATGACCGATCTCCGCGACCGCTTCCGCGCACTGCACGCCGCCGGCACGTTCGTGATGCCGAACCCGTGGGACACCGGCTCGGCCCGGCTGCTGGAGAGCCTGGGCTTCGCGGCGCTCGCCACCACGTCCTCCGGCCTGGCCGCCGGCCTCGGCACGCTCGACCAGCGGGGGACGCTCGCCGGCCTGTGCGCGCACACGGCCGCGCTCACCGCCGCGATCGGCGTGCCGCTCAACGTGGACGCGGAACGCTGCTTCGACGACGTCACCGCGACCGTGGACGCGCTCGCGGACGCCGGTGCCGCCGGCCTCTCCATCGAGGACTACGACCCGGCCCGCGGCGCGGTCACCCCGGCCACGGACGCCACCGCGCGCGTCGCCGAGGCGGCGGAGGCCTGCGCGCGGCACGGCATCGTGCTCACCGCGCGCGCCGAGAACCACCTCTACGGCCACGACGAGCTGGACGACACGATCGACCGGCTGCGTGCCTACCGGGACGCCGGCGCGGACGTGCTCTACGCCCCCGGCCTGCGCACGCCGGACGACATCGCCCGGGTGGTCGCCGCGGTGGACGCGCCGGTCAACGTGCTCGCCGTGGCCGGCGCACCCAGCGTCCCGGAGCTGGCCGCGCTCGGCGTCCGCCGCGTCTCCACCGGCGGTGCCCTCGCCTGGGCCGCCTACGGCGCCGCCCGCACCGCCGCGCTCGAACTCCTCGGTCCCGGCACCACCACGTTCCGCGCCCGCTCACTGACCGGCGAGGAGATCGACCGGGCGTTCGGCTAGCGGGCCGGGCGGCGCGCGGGGCACGATGCGACGGACACTCGACCGAAAGGAGCACGTCGATGCGGACCGCGTTCACGGAGCTGACCGGCGTACGGCATCCGATCGTGGGGTTCAACCGGTCACCGGCCGTGGTGGCGGAGGTGACGAACGCGGGCGGGTTCGGCGTGCTGGCCGCGTCCGCGTACGCGCCGGAGGAGCTGGACGCGCAGCTCACCTGGATCGAGGAGCGCGTGCGGGGCCGGCCGTACGGTGTGGATCTGCTGGTGCCGTCGACGTTCGCGAAGGGGGACCCGCATGATCTGATCGCCAGCCTGCGCGCGCAGATCCCAGCCGCGCACTTCGCGTTCGTCGACGACCTGCTCGCCCGCTACGGCATCCCGCCGACCGGGACCCGGGACGTCGCGGACGAGTTCGCGGCGGGGGTCAGCCCGGCCGGCGTGACGGCGCTGCTCGACGTCGCGTTCCAGCACCGGATCTCGCTGATCGCGAACGCGCTCGGCACGCCACCGCCGGATCTGGTCGCGCGCGGCAAGGCGGCCGGTGTGATCGTGGCCGCGCTGGTCGGCGCGCCGAAGCACGCGGCACGCCAGCTCGCGGCCGGTGTCGACCTGCTGATCGCGCAGGGCACCGAGGCCGGCGGGCACACCGGCACGATCGCCACCATGGTCCTCACCCCGGAGATCGTCGACCTGGCCGGGGACACGCCGGTGCTGGCCGCGGGCGGGATCGCGGACGGGCGGCAGATGGCGGCCGCGCTCGCGCTCGGCGCGGCCGGCGTGTGGTGCGGCTCGATCTGGCTGTCCAGTCACGAGGACGTGGCGAACGCCGCGATCAAGGCGAAGTTCGTGGCCGCGTCCAGCGCGGACACGCTGCGCTCGCCGACCCGCACCGGTAAGCCGGCCCGGCAGTTGCGCAGTGCCTGGCACGACGAGTGGGAGCGGCCGGGCAGCCCGGCGCCGCTGCCGTTGCCGTTGCAGCCGCTGCTGACCGGTGAGGCCTGGCAGCGCATCGACGACGCGGCCGCGGCCGGGCACGAGGGCGCGCTGGCGCTCGAGTCGTTCTTCGTCGGGCAGGTGGTCGGCTCGTTCCGGGGTCTGCGCCCGGCTGCGGAGATCACCCGGACGATGGCGGAGGAGTGCGCGGCCCGGATCGCGTCACTGGGCCGGCAGCTGTGATCGACGACCGCACGCCGGTGATCATCGGGGTGGGGGAGGCGTCCGAGCGCCCGGCCGACCCGGACTACCGCGCGATGTCGCCGGTGGACCTGGCCACGACCGCCGCCGCGGCGGCGGTCGGCGCGGCAGCCGTCGACGTGATCGCGGCGGTCCGCCAGTTCGAGATCTCCACGCCCTGGTCGCACGCGCCGCTCGGCCGGGCCGAGAACTTCCCGCGCGCGGTCGCGGCCCGGCTCGGGCAGGCGCCGAGGCGGGCGATCCTCGAGGTCACCGGCGGCCAGGCGCCGCAGCGGCTGGTCACCGAGATGGCCGGGGAGATCGCGGCCGGGCGCGCGGACACCGCGCTGGTCTGCGGCGCGGAGGCGATCTCCACGGTCGCGCGTCTGGCCCGTGCCGGCGACCGGCCCGACTTCACCGATCGCACCCGGGGGCAGATCGAGGACCGGGGGTACGGGCTGGACGGCCTCGCGCCACCTCAGCTCGCCGCGCACGGCCTGCTCGACCCGCCCGGCCAGTACGCGCTGTTCGAGCACGCCCGCCGGGCCCGCCTCGGCCTGTCCCACGCGGACTACGCGGTCACGATGGGCGCGCTGTTCGCGCCGTTCAGCCGGGTAGCGGCCGGGCACCCGCACGCGGCCGCGCGCACGGTCCGGACCGCGGCCGAGCTGATCACCGAGACGCCCTCGAACCGGATGATCGCGGACCCCTACCCGCGATGTCTCGTCTCCCGGGACAAGGTGAACCAGGGCGCGGCCGTGCTGCTGGCCTCGGTGGCCGCCGCGCGCCGGCTGCGGATCCCGCCGGACCGGTGGGTGTACCTGCACGGCCACGCCGACCTGCGTGAACGCGACGTGCTGGACCGGCCGGACCTGTCCGCCTACCCGGCCGCGGTGGCCGCGGTCCGGCACGCGCTGGACCTCGCCGGCATCGGGCTGGACGGCCTGGCCACGATCGACCTGTACAGCTGCTTCCCGATCGCGGTGTTCGCGGTCTGCGACGGGCTCGGGCTGCCGGCCGACGACCCGCGCGGGCTGACCGTCACCGGCGGGCTGCCGTTCTTCGGCGGTCCGGGCAACGACTACGCGCTGCACGCGATCGTGGAGACGGTCCGCCGGGCCCGGCGCGCGCCCGGCACGTTCGGGCTGGTCGGCGCGAACGGCGGGTTCCTCAGCAAGTACTCGGTGGGCGTCTACTCCACCGCACCGGCGCCGTGGCGGGCGGACGACAGCGCCGCGATCCAGGCCCGGCTGGACGCGGTGCCGGCGGTGCCGGTGTGCGAATCCCGGCCCGGGCCGATGACGGTGGAGACGTACACCCGTAAACCCGGGCAGGACGCGGTCGTGATCGCCCGGACGGAGGACGGCCGCCGGTTCGTCACGTCCACGCCGGAGGAGGGCGACCTGCTCGTGGCACATTCCCGGGATTCGCCGCGCCCGCCCGCCGCCTAATGTCGTTGTCACACAGCAAGCACCACGCGACAGGGAGTACGGCGATGAGCGAGATCTACGAGTTCATGATGGACGCGGACGGCAACGGCACCGACGACTACGTGGTGGCGGAGGAGTACCCGGACGGCAGCATCCTCACCGTCGCGGACCTGGACGGCGACGGGCTCGCCGATGTCGCCACCTACGACGTGGACGGTGACGGCGTCGCGGAGGAGACCTACGAGGTGCCGGGCGGCTACACGTCGCTGGCGGCCGAGGAGGTCAGCGTCACCTACACCGAGACCGTCACCTACACGAGCTACTGATCCTCCATTCTGGATCGACGGCGGTCGAACGTACCGGTGGAAGAGCTTCAATATCACCCATTGGTACGGCACGATGACAGCACGGACTGCGGCGATCCGGTTACTCACGTAGAGTCCCTCTCTGCACGCCCTAGGCTGCCGCGGCCCGCAGCACCCGTGCCCCGAGGAGGACCGTGCCCGCCGTGGTCGACGTTGAGGATCTGCTGTCCGCCGGACTCGACGCTCTCTCCAGCCACCAGCGCCGCGCGGCCCGGATCATCTCGCTGGTCCCGACCGAGAACGCCGGGTCCCGGCTGGCCGGAGCCGCGTACGGCACGGACGCGGCCGCCCGCGCGTTCTTCAACATTGATGGTGAGCCCGGCGGTTGGACGCTGCCCTCCCGCCGGCACGCCGCCCGCATCGAGACCGACGTGACGCTGCCGCTGCTGCACGACGCGACCGGTGCCTCGTACGTCTCCGCCCGCCCGCTGTCCGGCACCCAGTCGACCACGCTCGTGCTCGCCTCGCTGGACGCACCGGCGGGCGCCACCGTGCTGATCGTGCACGCGGCGCACGAGGGCGTCTGCCGCACCGCCCGGCTGGTCCGCCGCATGCGCTACACGGACGTGCACGTCCGGCACGCGGACCCGTACCGGCCGGACCCCGCCGCGCTGGCGGCCGCGACCGCGGCACACCGGCCCGCGCTGATCCTCTTCGAGGACGGTGGCCTGTTCCCGCTGCCGCTGGCCGAGCTGCTGACCGCGACCGGCGCCGCGCGCACGCACGTGGACATCTCCGCCACCATGCCGCTGATCTTCGGTGGTCTGCTGCCGAACCCGCTGCACCTCGGCGCGGACAGCATCGGCGGGTCCACCCACACCGCGTTCCCCGGGCCGCAGCACGGGGTGCTGGCCATGCGTACCGCGCCGGTCGCCGAGGCCGTGTTCGCGGCCGAACGCGACCTGATCGCCTCGCACCACCTGGCCGCGGTGTGCGCGCTCGGGCTGGCGCTGGCCGAGTTCCAGTCCCGGGCCGGGCTGGCCTACGCACGCGCGATCGTGCGCACGGCCCGCGCGCTCGGCGACGCGCTGGCCGCCGCCGGGCTGCCACCGCTCGCGGCCGACCGCGGCTACACCGGCGGGCATCAGCTCTGGGTCGACACCCGCACGGCCGGGCTCGACGCGGCCCGGGCCGGTGAGCGTCTCGCCGCCGGTGGCATCGACGCGGAGATCCGGGACGACCTTCCCGGTCTCGGCGGTGCGCCCGCGCTCAGCCTCGGCGTGGCCGAGGCCGTGCACACCGGCCTGACCGAGAGCCACACGCCGCGGCTGGCCGCGCTGATGTCGCTGGCCATCCGCGACCCGGACGCCCGGGACCGGGTCGCATTCGACGTCCGCGCGCTCCGCCAGCACCTGCACAGCCCGTACGTACTGCCGGGCCGGCCCGCCCGCTGAGGCCTCCGGTCGCCCCACGCCCGGCTTCCACACGCCGGAATCGGTTCCTCGGCGGGAATCGAACGGAGCGCCAGCGACGTCGAGTGAACCGCCAGGTTCGCCCGCGTGACCAACTCCGTCGCCTATCCCCGGTCCCGCTCGCCGCGCTCCGGTCCCGCTCGCCGCGCTCCGGTCCCGCTCGCCGCGCTCCGGTCCCGCTCGCCGCGCTCCGGTTCCGTGCCGCGCTCCGGTTCCGTGCCGCGCCCGGTTCCGGGCGACACTTCGGCTTGCGGTGGCAACCTCCGCAGCGGCACCCGGCTGCGCGGCGGTAGTCCGGCTGCGCGGCGGTAGCGCCCGCTCTGCGGCGGTAGCGCCCGCTCTGCGGCGGTAGCGCCCGCCCTGCGGCGGCAGCCTCCGCTGCGGCACGCCGGTCCCGCAGTGGCAACCCGGCTGCGCGGCGGCACCCCCGCCCTGCGGCGGCAGCCTCCCGCAGCCGGCGCCTCCGTCCGGCAACGGCAACTCCCGCTCCGCGGCGGCAACCTTCGATGCTGCAACCCCGCTCGGCAGCGTAGATCGGGCGCTACGCGCCCGAAATATCGCGATATCTCACCCTGGAGGTAGAAGCACCGCCGCTGGCGAGTGACGCCGCCCAGCCCTGTGTGATCAATCAGTGGAGCAAAAAGGATATCAACTTCGCTAGATGACGTCCTTTTCGCTCCACTGATTGATCACTCAGGTTCCCGGCCCGCGACGGAAGCGATCACCAGGTGCGGTGGCAGAGGACTTTATCCGGAAATTCCGGGCGGTGAGCACGCATCACCGCTACGTGGGCCGGTAGCCGGCCGCCCGGTAAGCACGGCCGGCATACGCGGCCAGCGCCTCCACGGGAATGGGGGCGAAGTGACCACGCCGGAAGCGGAAGCATCTATCTTGAGGTTCCTTGCAGGAACGCGCGGCCCACCTCACCGGTGAGGAAGAGGCCGAAGCGGGCGACCGTGGCCGGTGTGCCGGCGCCGGTCGGGCGGATCGTGGTCAGCAGGCGGGCGGCCTCGCGCGCGGTGATCGTCATCCGGCCGGTGGGGATGACCGCGTCGTAGCGCTCGTCCGGGTCGACGACGGCCACGGCGAGGCGGGTGGTGGCGGTCCACGGGTTCGTGCGCCGGCCGCGGCGGACGTGCTTGGTGCCGTGCAGCAGCCAATGGCGGCCGGTGTCGTCGGTGAACGGTATCTGGTACGTCATGGTGCGCGCCGGGCCGCCGTCGACCGTGGCGAGCAGGTGCAGCCGCCCCCCGGCGACCATGACCGGCTGAGCGGTCGGTCCGGCCACCCGGATCGTGCCGTAGACCGCGGCCGAGTGCGCGGGATCGCCGATCAGCGCGTCCAGGTCCGGGATGTCCACGGACAGCCGCAGCTGGGCGGCACCGGGCAGCCCGTCCGGGCCGGGCAGCCGGACCGTGCCGGTCATCACCTCGGAGAAGCGGACCCCGGCCGGGCGGCGCAGCACCGCGGCACGCCGGGCGACCGCCGCCACGGCCGTGTCCTCCGGGATCGGGCGCGGCACCAGGCTGTCACGCTCCGGCGCCCGCCAGGACGGGTCGCCGGTGATCCGGCGGACCGCCCGTTCGATGCAGCGCTCCGCGACCGCGGTGATGGTCAGCGACGGGTTGCCGGCGGTCGCGCCGGGCAGCAGCGCGCCGTCGAGCACGTAGAGGCCGGGATGGCCGAACACCTCGCCGTCCGGCGAGGCGGCGCTGCCCATCGGCACGCCGCCGAGGTTGTGCACGGTGACCGGCTGCCGGAACATCCGCCACGTCGGGGTGGTGAACGGGGTGCCGCCGAGCGCGCGGACCATGGCCCCGGAGACGGTCTGCTGCTCGGTGTAGAGCGGGTCGTTGCGGGTGGTGTCCCAGACCACGCGCAGCCGGTTGTTCCTGCCGCGCAGCTCGATCCGGCCGTCCGCGTGGTCCGCGCCCATCGCGAGCAGCACGGCGGTCCGGTTCGTGCCCAGCCGGCTCGCGAACGACCGCGCGGACGACAGCATCGTCTGCATGCCGCGGCTCATCTGACCGGACACATAGGTCGGTAGATGCATCGTGCGCTGTTCTTCGCGCCGACGTTGCAGCCGATGTCGCACTGCCCGCAGTAGGTGCAGCCGCGCTGCGGCACGCCGAAGCGGTTGGTCTGCCCCGGGCCGCGGTCGGCGAACGTGACGGCCAGGTTGGGGTGGAAGAAGCCGTCGCGGTGCCCGAGCCGGTCCGCGGCCTCGGCCATGAGGCGGCTCTTCGGCGGCAGCTCGCGGTCCTGCGGCACCGGCGCCACGTCCAGCATGTGCGCGGCGAGGTCGTAGTGCTCCTCCAGGTGCGCGCGGCTGTACGGCGCGGGCCAGCCGTCGAACACGGCCTGCGGCGAGCGGACCGCCACGTTCGCGTAGACCAGCGAGCCGCCACCGTACCCGGCGGCGCGCACGGCGAGGATGTCGTTGAGCGGCATCGCGTCGTAGAGACCGTGGTTGCATGCCCACAGCCAGCCGTCGTCGAGCCGGGTCAGGTCGCGCGGGAAGCTGCCAGCCGGCCAGCGACGGCCGCGCTCGACGATCGCGACGTCCACGCCGGCCTGGGCCAGCCGGCAGACCGCCACCGCGCCGCCGAAGCCGCTGCCGATGACCAGGGCCTCATAGTGATCACGGGTCAGGAATTCCGGAACGTCATACATGCGGCACGCCTAACACTGTTAGATTTTCGAACACTGTTAAGTTGGAGGCGTGTCCGAGGAGATGTCAACGAGCGGTGCGGTACGGCAGCGCCGGGAGCGGGAACGGGCGAACGTCCGCGACCGGATCGTGGCGGCGGCGCTGGAGATCCTGGAGTCGGAGGGCGCGGCCGGGCTGACCGTGCGCCGGGTCGCCGCCGAGGTGGAGTACACGCCGCCGATCGTCTACCAGCACTTCGACGGCAAGGACGGGCTGCTGCTGGCGCTGGTCGAACACGGGTACCGGCAGTTGCACGCGGAGATGGGCGCGGCGATCGCGGGCGCCGGGGACCGGGTGCTGGACGGCGCCGAGGCCTACCTGCGCTACGCGGGTGCGCATCCGTACCTCTACCAGGCGATGACCAACACGCTGCTGGGCGCCGAGGCGCGGAAGCGGGCCGCCGATCCGGTGGTCGGGCTGACCTACCGGGCGCTGGCCGACTGGTCCGCCGCGCACGCGGTCGCGCTGGAGCTGGACGAGGCCTGCGAGATCGTCTGGGGCACGCTGCACGGGATGGCGTCGCTCGGCCACCTCGGCACGATCGGCCCGGACCGCGCGGTGCATCTCGGCCGGCGGGCGCTCGCCGCGATCCTGCGCGGCTGGCTCGCTAGCCGCTGATCTCCCGGGCCCATGGCAGCAGTAGCCGCTCGATCAGCGCGATGCCGTAGAACAGCGTGACCGAGATGACCGCGAGCAGCACGATCGCGGCGAACGCGGCCGGTGTGTCGAAGTTCGAGGTGCTGCGGCTGATCACGGTGCCGAGACCGCGCTCCGGGTTCGACAGCTCGGCCACCACCGCGCCGATGACGGCCAGGTTGATCGCGGTCTTCAGCCCGAGGAAGATCTGCGGCAGCGCGTAGTGGAAGCGGATCTTCAGGAACGTCTGCCGGCGGTTCGCGCACAGCGACGCGGCCAGCTCCAGCGACTCGGCCGGTGCGGACGTCAGCCCCTGCTTGACCGCGAGCAGGATCGGGAAGAAGCACATGATCGCGACCAGGGTGATCTTCGGCGGGAACCCGAAACCCAGCCAGAAGAGCAACAACGGAGCCAGGGCCACCTTCGGTACGGCGTTGAGTGCGACGAAGACCGGCAGCGTGATCCGGTCCGCGGTGGCCGACGCGGCCAGCCCGACGCCGATCAGCAGACCGGCCGCGGTCGCGATGGCGAACCCGGCCAGCGTCTCGATCAGCGTGACGACGGCCTCGCCGAGCAGGTACTCCGGCTTCTGCAGGAACGCGTCGAAGATCTGCGGCGGCGACGGCAGGAAGAACTCCGGCACGCCGCCGAGCACGGTGAACGACCACCAGGCCAGCACCACACCGACGACCCCGGCGGTGGGCAGGAAGGTTGCACGAAGGGACACCCGGTGCTCCTCATAGGATGGTGCCGGGCGTGCGCGGGCACACCGGGAAGATGGCGGTCCCGGTGTGCGCGGGCACGCCCGGCACGTTTCTCAGACGCGCTGGCCGACCACCGAGAACACCTCGTGGCCGTGGATCAGCGTCTCCGGGTGCGCCATGATCTCCGGCACCCGGTCCAGCCGGTCCTTGGCCATCCCGGCGGCGAGCATCTTGTCGTACGTCTGCGCGTGGATCGCGGTCAGGAAGCGCGCACCCGCGTTCCCGCCACCCCAGTACGAGCTGAACGTCCTGGTCTCCACATTGCTCAGACCGAGCCCGGTGAGCACGCCGTGCATGCTCGGCGCCCAGCCCGGGTCCGTACCGTGTGCGTCGAAGACCTTCTCACCCACGGTCCGCTGGAACTCCTCGACGATCTCGGCGCCCGCACCGGCCACCGCGATGTTCGCCCGCCGCGCCCGGAAGTCCTCCAGGCACAGCCACCCGCCCGGGGCCAGGCGCTCGACGAGACGCGCGGTGATCTCCTTGCGCGGCGGCAGATGGCCGAGCGTGAGCCGCGCGTGGATCAGGTGGAACGGCCCGGCCGGCAGCGGCTCGCCGGAGAGCAGGTCGAGCTGCACCACCTCGAGGTTGCCGTCCGGCGCGATCGCCGGGTGCAGGTCCAGCGCGACCACCCGGCCCGAGTCACCGACCAGGTAGCGCATCTTCTGCGCCACGCTGCCGGCCCCGGCGCCGACCTCCAGCATGCTCGCGCCCGCCCAGGTGCCGGACGGCAGCCCGGTGGCCGGGAAGCTCTCCCGGTCGATCAGGCTCATGATCCGGTACATGGTGTCGTCGTCGAGCAGGTCGCTGAGCGCGTCGTGATGCGCGCCCGACGCCGCGTGCAGATTGCTCAGCGGGTACGGCCGGATGTCCGTCACGCGCGCCTCACTTGGCCGCCGCGGACGCCGCCACGGGCGTACCGCCGGGAACGAAGTTGAAGTCGATCATGTCGCCGACGTCGACCGGTGGCAGCTGGAGCACGCCCTCGAGGATGGCCGCGCCCTTCGCCGCGCGGGCCACGTCGATGAAGCCGACCGGCTTCGTGGTGTCCTGCGGGTAGACGTAGTTCTTCATGATGACCAGCTCCGCGGCCGCCACCTCCGGGTCGGTCTCCGGCACCTGCTCGGCCAGGATCTTCGCCGCCTCCTCCGGGTTGTTGACCGCGTAGTCCAGGCCCTTCATCAGCGCGTTCGTGAAGTCGCGGACCAGCTGCGGCTGCTCCTGGATGAGCTGGGTGCGCGCGGTCAGCACGTTGCCCATCAGGTCGGTCAGGCCGTCGCTGTACGGCAGCACCACCAGGTCCTGCTCCTTGGTGATCAGGCCCTTGCCGATCGCGGCCTTGCGCACGCCCGGCGTACCCGCGACGAACAGGCCGATCGCGTCCACCTTGCCGGCGATGAGCAGGCCCGCGACCTGGTCCGGCGCGACCTCCTGCCACTGCACGGTCTTCAGCTCGGCCGGCTCGATGTTGAACGCCGACGCGTACGCCGGGAAGACCGACTTCGGCGCCGCGCCGGCACCCACGCCGATCCGCTTGCCGATCAGCTGGCGTGCGCCGGTGATGCCGGTGCTGGGCAGCGTCACCATCGAGATGAGCGTCTGCGAGTGGATCGCGGCCACGATCTTCACGGCCTTGCCGCCCTTGGCGTACCGCGGGACCGCGCCGGACCAGTCCACCGCGCCGAAGTCCACCTGCCCGGACTCCATCGCCGCGTAGTTCTTCTCACCGGCCGCGCCCGCGAGGATCTCGACGTCCAGCCCGGCCTCGGTGAAGAAGCCCTTGCCCTTCGCCACCGCACCGGCCGCCTCACGACCCGGCAGACCGAACGCGGTCATGTACGTGGTCTTGCGCAGCTCGCCGCTCGGCGCCGCGGTCTCCGCGCCGTCGTCCGACGTGCAGCCGGCGGCCAGCCCGGTGAGGCCGACGCCGGCCGCGGCGCTGCCTGCCAGCAGCGTCCGGCGGCTGAGCGGCCGGTTCAGCAGTGATGCCACTGCAACATCCCTTCGTGGAATTCTATGCATTCCAAGTTGCCGCGGAGCGGCCGCGAGGTGCGGCGAGGGGGGTCTCCGGCGGCAACACGGCGTTCGGGGACGCGCCCCGATCGGTGGCGAGGGCCCGCCTTCGTCACCCAAAGTTGCTGACCAAGAGCAGAACGGCGGGCCCTCGGATCGAAAACCTAGAATGCATCTCATTCCAAGTCAACTGTGGATACTGAGGATTCTTGGAATGCTTGTTATCCGAGGTTCAGCGTGATGTCATGGCAGGCGCTGACCAAGGGAGTTCCTCACCATGCCCGCCACCCCCATCTACCAGCAGATCATGGCTGACATCCGCACCAAGATCGCGAACGGTGATCTCAAGCCCGGCGACAAGCTGCCCTCCATCGCCGAACTCACCGTCGCCTACAGCTGCAGTGCCGAGCCGGTCAAGATGGCCATCCGCATGCTCAACACCCTCGGTGAACTCCAGGGTCACCAGGGCCGCGGCGTCTATGTCGCCACGGATCAGGTGGGGCGGCAGCGGCCGCAGGCCATGTAGAACCGTTCCGTTTCCGGCGTGGTCGTGCCGGGTGTGCTGCCGCGCGGTCCGCTCCACTTCGTTCGTTCGGTGGTCACTCTCCGCACATTTCTTGCTCCACCCGATCGAGTGATGCCGGTCACTGGCTTTCGAGAACGGCCTTGATCTCGGCGATTCCGCGTTCCATTCTCGGCCGGATCCGCGGCCGCGTCATGTGGTAACGCATCGGTCACCCACAGGAGCCGACAGTGCCCGGCGCTTTCCGGATCGACCTGAAAGAATGTGTGGTGATAGGTCAGCGACATCCGCTGCCCACCCACGACGGAATACGCCATCCGCCGCAGCTCGTGGTCGATCCCGACGATCAGTTCCCGGACCTCGTGCCCGTCCCGCATCGTCAGGATCCTGGTGTCACCCTCGATCCGCGCATTTGCGACCCGCCCCGGCAACAGCCGCCGGTGCACCGCCCCCGTTCCCGCGCCGCCGCCCCACCCCTGGGGGCCACTGCGACGATGTTCATCATGCCGATCATGTCGCCGGATGGCGCGTTCGCCCGGCTGGTGGCGCAACAGGCCACGTCGGACGGTCCGGGCGCCACGGCCGCGCGAGATCCCCTTCTTGGCCCGGCCTGCTGCCCCGACTGCACCACACGGGGGTGGGTGACCGGCTGACCCGCCGCGCATCCCCAGTGACCGGCAGCGAGTGGGCGCTGCGCGCCCGAAATATCGCGGTATCCCACCCTGCGTGCCGGAGTCCGCTCCCACTGAACAGGACCACCCGGCCCTGAGTGATCAATCAGTGGAGCAAAAGAGATGTCAACGTCGCTAAATGACGTCCGTTTCGCTCCACTGATTGATCACTCAGGGTATGTGACCGGGACGGGCATGGCTGCCGAGAGTGGGCCCGTGTCGGTAGCGCCTGAGGCCGGGAGCGGGGATGTCGGGTGCCGTAGGGCCGGTGATGCCGTGGAAGGGTGCCTTTGTTGGAAGTGCCGTGGTGGCCGGGAGTGGGATGGGCGCCGGGAATGCCGTGTGCCGGGAATGCCCTGGCGGCCGGGAGTGGGATGGGTGTCGGGAATGCCGTGGGCCGGGAGTGCCGTCGGGCCGGGAGGGGGGTGTGGCGTGCGCGCGACGAGCGCCGTGCGGGTCAGGTAGTGCGGTGCGGCTGGCGGCGGCGGTGCTGTGCGGGCCCGGGTGCGGTGGCGTGACCGGGTGGGGAGGGGGCGCTGACGTGACGGAGGGGGTCAGTCGTCCCAGGCGAGGCGGGGGCGGCCGCCGGCGAGGGAGACGACGCGGGCGAGGAGCAGTTTGTCGTCGATGGCGAGGACGACGCGTTCGCCGCGGTGGACCTTGAGGTCGTCGCCGGTGATGGCGCCGCCGAGGGCGGTGGCGTCGAACGTGACCCGGGCGGAGCCGGCGGAGGCCCAGAGCCAGGCGGGGCCGCTGGGTACGGCGGCGCCGTCCGGGCCGGTGGTCCAGGTGATGGCGGCGACCATGTCGCGGTCGGCGGGGCGCAGGTGGGTGAACGCGAAGCGGGCGTTGCCCAGGCGGCCGTCGACGGTGGCGGCGATGCAGGTCATCGGGGATTCGCCGAGTGAGATGCGGGCCGCGACGTTGACGCCGGCCGGGACCTCGCGGTCGAGCCGGGCGGAGAAACCACCGACGGACATGTCGGTGGTGTTGCCGGTCGCGGGCTGGTCCGCGCCGGGCCACCAGACCGTGATGGTGGAGGCGACGGCCTGCCGGGCGTAGCGGCGGCGGTCGGCGCCGGTGGGGCGGGGGAGGCCGAGGTGCAGGTCGGTGCCGTCGGTCTCGCGGACCGCGGCCCACCAGCGGCCGAGCGGGGTGACGCGGACCAGCGAGACGGTGTCGAACGGTTGCAGGCCGGTCCAGGCGCCGGTGTCCCGCCGCAGGTGCAGCGACCGGTCACCGGCGGCGATCACGCGCGCCTCGCCGCCGGGCTCGACCCGGACCGGCACGTTCACCCATCCCTGGAGATCAGCCATGCGACAAACGTACCGATAAAAGGGTTTAAAACGGGCTAATCGCAGTAGGGTGGGAATTCCAGAGGAGGTCCGTGCCGTGTCGCTGTCCCGTCGGCAAGTCCTGTCCCTCGCGGCGGGGCTGGTGGCCTCCACTGCGACGGGTGCCTGCGACGGGGACGGGTCCGGGGCCGCGGCCGGGGCGGACGAGACCGTGCTCTGGTACTGGCCGGGCGGGCTGAGCGACGCGGTGCTGGCCGACGCGGTGAAACGGTTCGCGCCGCGGACCACGCTCAAGCCCGTGCTCATCGAGGGCGACTTCCGGGCGCGGCTGACCGAGGCGCTGGCCGGGCCGGCCGAGGGGGTGCCGTCGATCGCCGGGATCAAGGGCGAGGAGATCGCGTCGTTCCTGCCGCGCGCGGACCTCTTCACCGACCTGCACCGGGTCGGCGCGGACGAGGTCGCCGGTCAGTACCTGCCGTGGAAGTGGCAGCAGGCCAGCGCGCCGGACAACCGGCTGATCGGCTTCCCGATCGACATCGGGCCGACCGCGATGTTCTACCGCGCGGACCTGTTCGAGCGGGCCGGGCTGCCGGTCGAGCCGGGCGAGGTGACGGCGCGGCTGGGCACCTGGAACGACTACTTCGAGGCGGGCATCGAGATCACCCGTGCGCTGCCCGGCGTGAAGCTGCTCCGCAACGCGCCGGAGCTGTTCACCATCGTCATCTGCCAGGGTACGAAACGGTTCATCGACGAGGCGAACCACTTCGTCGGCGACGGCGCGCACGTGCGCGCGGCCTGGGACACGGCCGCGCGGCTGGTCGGGACCGGCGTGAGCGCGGGCATCCCGGTCGAGGACGACGCGGCCTGGAAGGCGCGACTGCGGGACGGGACACTGGCGACCGAGCTGGGCGCGGCCTGGCTCGGCTACGACATCAAGACCGCGGCACCGGACGCGGCCGGGGACTGGCGGGTGGCGTCCGGGCCGGCGGCGGGCGCGAACTACGGCGGATCGTTCCTGTCGCTGCCGGTCAACGGCAAGGACCCGGCTGTCGCGTACGAGATCATGGCCTGGATCCTGTCGCCGGAGAACCAGGCGCGCGCGTTCACCGACGCCGCGCTGTTCCCGGCCGCGCCCGCGACCTACACGATGGCGGCGCTGCGCGAGCCGGACGCGTACTTCGGTGGCCAGATCACGGTGGAGGTGTTCGGCGACTCGGCGCAGCGCGCGCACCGCGTCTACGAGGCACCGGCCGACGCGGACGTGCAGCGCATCTACGTCCGCGAGCTCGCCGCGTTCGAACGCGGCGCCAAGACCGAGACCGAGGCCTGGCGCGACGCGGTCGCCGAGGGCCGCCGCCTCGCCGCCAGCCTCGGCGTCAACTGACCCGGTCTCGTGGTGACCGTGACGAGGTGTGCGGGGAGCCCGGGGGTCTTTCTAGACCGCGTCGTCGAGGGGCCTGAGGAACTGTTCCGGGGAGTGCACGATCGTCCTGGCCGTATCGTCGAACCATTCGCGGCGGCGCTGCTCGGAGAACTGGCGGCCGATCACCGCGGCCGCGTTGCCGGAGTCGATGAGCAGGCTCGGCGTCTGGATCCAGCCGATCGGCAGCGGCCGCCCGGTCTTGGCGGTCAGCGCCTGGAGGCGGCCGGCCACCTCGCCCTGCAGGTACGTCTCCGCGGACACCAGCACCATGCGGCCCTTCTTCGCCAGCGTCAGCGACTTGTCGTCGAAGCCGACCGCGGCGGCCACCCACGGATCGCGGCTGGTCTCCCGCAGCGAGGCGATCGAGCTGACGTCCCGGCCGCTGATGCCGACGAACGCGAGCGCGTCCGGGTTCGCGTTGCGCAGCGTCTGCCAGGCGCGCAGGTTCGCCTCCGGTTCCTGCTTGGTGTCGAACGGGCCGACCACGACCGCGCTGGGCAGCCGTCGCTGAAGTGTCTCGCGCACACCGGCCACCCGGCGGTCGAGCGACGGGATGCCGGGCGAGACCGAGCCGATCACGATGACGCCGCCGGTCGAGGGCGGCAGCCGGGACGCGACCGCGTCGCCGAGCATCGCACCGAGCTGGTAGTTGTCGTTGCCGACGAACAGCCGGATGCCGGAGCCGGGCGACGGCGGCGAATGCACCGCGATCACCGGTGTGCCCCGCGCGACCGTACTGCCGAGCGAGTCGGCGAACAGCTCCGGGCTGAGTGTGAAGAGCGACAGGCCGGCCGGGTTCTTCTCCTCCACCTTGGCGAACTCCCGGAGTTCCGCGGTGTTGTCCGCGACGCCGGGACCGGACACGGTGTGCGCGACGCCGCCGACCGTCTCGACGCCGTGCGCGAAGCCGAGCGTCATCTCCTGCACGAAGCCGAACTGGCGGCTGGCCACCAGGAGCGCCACCGGGCCGGGCCGCCGGTCGCCGGTGCAACCGGCCGTGCCCACGGTGACGGTGAGCGTGAGCAGCGCGGCGAGGATCCGGCGCGACACGTCCATGCCGCTCCCATCGGCACCGTTGCGGATTAGCTCAGGGAAACGCGGCCCCGGTCGATGGGCGAGGGCGGAAGGAGGTGCGGCCGCATGCGCCACTGGTTGCAGCGTCGCGCGGTCGCCCGCAGCGCGATCGTCGCGCTCATGATCGGCCTGATGCTGCTCGCCGGTCTCGCGTTCGTCAGCGCCCGCAGCGCCGCGCAGGCCTCCGCGTCCGTGGCCGGCCGGCAGCAGGTCAGCCAGCAGTGGAACGAGATCTACCTCAAAATCAACATTGAGTACGAGCTGCTGGTCGACTTCCTGGACCAGCAGAGCGCGCAGGGCCGCTCGGTGCTGACCGGCTCGATCGGCTCGGCCGAGGAGAACCTGCGCTGGCTCAACGCGAACGGCGGCCCGGACGACAGCACGCAGGCCCGGTCGCTGCAGAACACCTACAGCGGGTACAGCTACACGCTGCGGAACCTGGTCGACGCAACCCGCGGCGACGACGAGGAGCTGGTCCGCCTACAGGCCCGGCAGGCCGCGCTGAGCGCCGCCGCGCTGCGCAAGCAGGCCTCGAACAACATCGCGCGGAACAATCTGGAGATCGGCGACCGGCTGCGCGAGGCACAGCGGGAGAGCGACCGGATCAAGCTCGCGGTCGGCGTGATCTCCACCGCCGACCTGGCGCTGGTCGTCTTCTGCTCGCTGGTACTGCTGGTCTACCAGCGCAGCACCGAGCGTCAGGCCGCGGAGAGCCGGTACCGGGCCAGCCACGACGCGCTCACCGGCGTCGCCAACCGGGACCTGCTCACCGAGGGTGTCGAGAAGGCCATCGCGCGTACGGTACCGGGCGGCTCCGGCGTCGGCCTCCTGCTCATCGACCTCAACCGGTTCAAGGAGGTCAACGACACGCTCGGCCACCACGCCGGCGACCTGCTGCTGCAGGAGGTGGCCCGGCGGCTGACCGGCGCGTCCCGCGGCACGGACGTGGTCGCGCGGCTCGGCGGCGACGAGTTCGCGGTACTGCTGTCCGCGGTCGACTCCGCGGACGAGGTGATGGAGATCGGCCGGCGCATGCTCGCCGGTCTCTGCGGCCCGGCCGAGCTGGAGGGCCTCACGCTCGACATCAGCGGCAGCATCGGCGTCGCGTTCTACCCGTCGCCGAGCACCAGCGCGGCCGAACTGCTCCAGCACGCGGACGTCGCCATGTACGCGGCGAAACGCGGGCACAGCGGGATCAGCATGTACGACCCGGAGGCCGACTCGAACAGCTTCGAGCAACTCACGCTGCTCGGCGAGCTGCGCCGCGCGATCGAGAACGGCGAGCTGGAACTGCACTACCAGCCCAAGGTACGGGTCGGCACGCGTGCGCTGTGCGGCGCCGAGGCGCTGGTCCGCTGGCGGCACCCGGCGCGCGGACTGCTCGGCCCGCACCTGTTCGTCCCGACCGCGGAACAGAGCGACCTGATGCGCCCGCTCACCGAGGCCGTGCTGGAGGAGGCGCTCGCCCAGCACCGGCGCTGGCGGCACGAGGGCCTGCTGACGCCGGTCTCGGTGAACGTCGGCGCGTCCAACCTGCTCGACCCCGGCTTCCCGGCGCGGGTCGCCGCGCTGATGGACCACTACGGCACCGCCGCGGGCCAGCTGACCATCGAGATCACCGAGAGCGCGCTGGTCGACGACCCGGTGCGGGCCGCCACCGCGCTCCGCGACATGCGCGACCGCGGCGTGCTGCTCTCCATCGACGACTTCGGCACCGGCTACTCGTCGATGAGTTACCTCCAGGTGATGCCGCTCGACGAGCTGAAGATCGACCGCCAGTTCACCACGGAGATCCTCTCCACCCCGCGCGGCCGCCCGATCGTGACCGCGATGGTCGAGCTGGCCCATGCACTCGGCCTGCAGGTCGTGGTGGAGGGCGTGGAGGACGAACGCACCCACCGCGCGATCGGCGAGATGGGCTGCGAGGTCGGCCAGGGCTACCTGTTCTGCCGCCCCCTGCCACCCGACGAGTTCGCCGCGTGGGCGGCGGAGTGGAGCCGCCGGGCCGCCCCGGCCCTGTCATGACATCTCGTGGAACCGCTGTCGCAGCGGCGTGCAGTCGAGGCCGAGCGCGTGCAGCATCGCGCTGTGGCGCTCGGCCACCGGCCGGATCACCGCCCGCTGCCCGGACTCGGCGACGGCGGCGCGCACCGCGCCGAGCGAGCCGCACGCGAGCACGGTCTGATGACTGCTTCCCACGGGCGCGCACTGTAGACATCGGGTACGACAATCAGCGTTCGTCCGGCGTCCGGGCGAGCAGCAGCGCCGACGTGGCGGCGAGAATCGCGGCGAGGACGAACACCAGGCCCGGCCGGCCGTACGCCAGCGAGGTGCCGAAGATCGCGCCCGCGGTCACCGGGACGATCGTCTCCGCGGCCGCGGAGACGCCGGACAGCGCACCCTGCACGGTGCCCTGCTCGCCGTCGCCGATCCGGCGGGAGATCCAGGACATCGTGGCCGCGACCGCGAGCACGCCGGGCACGCCCACGGCCAGTGACAGGTAGAGCATCCACGGCGCGGTCGCCAGGCCGGTGCCCAGGAACGACGCGGCGACGAGCAGGCTGCCGGCCACGGCGGCACGCCGGTCGCCGAGGCGCCGGGCGATCGGGCCGGTCGCGCGCGTCTGGACCACCGCGACCGTCACCGCGTTGACCGCCATGACGACGCCGATGTGCGCGGTGCTCCAGGCGAACTGGTATGCGACGAAGAACGTCCAGACGGACTGGTGCGTCATTCGGCCGGCGTCGGCCAGGAAACGCGCCCGGGCGAGCCGGCCGAGCACCGGGCGGCGCAGCACGGCCGCGATCGCCGCGACCGGGTTCGCGCCGCGCAGCGTCAGCGTGGTGCTCCGGTCACCGGCGCGGGACTCGGGCAGCACGAACCAGCCGTACGCGACGTTCGCCAGCGACAGCCCGGCCGCGGCGAGGAACGGCAGGCGTACGCCGGCCGCGCCGAGCAGGCCGCCGAGCACCGGCCCGGCCATGAAGCCGAGCCCGTACGCGGCACCGGCCAGGCCGTACGCCCGGGCCCGGCCCGCCGGTGGGGTCACGTCCGCGAGGTATGCGTTGACCACGGTGTTCGTGCCGGCGCAGGCACCGGCGAGCGCGTGGAACAGCAGCAGCGTCCACGGGCTGTCCGCGAGCGCGTGCGCCAGCCAGTCGACGCCGAGCAGGGTCAGCGACGCCAGCAGGACCGGCCGTCGCCCGTACCGGTCGGAGAGCCGCCCGAGCAGCGGCGACACGGCGAACTGGAGCAGGCCGTAGACCGACCCGAGCACACCGGACCAGAGCACGGCCGAGCCCGCGTCCGCGGTCAGGCCGGCCATCAGCGCGGGCATGACCGGCACGATCAGGGCGAGCCCGAGCATGTCGAGGAAAACGGTGACGAGCAGGAACGAGAGGGCGGGTGCCCGGCGCATGTGCGACTCCGAGGTCGTGGAGGGACAGGGCCCCTCCCGGCCGCACGGCCGACCGGCCGCACACACGGAGGATCAGAATATCGACGCCGTCAACCGATTTTCCGGCTCTCAGGGAACCGGCAGGTGGAGCACAGGGTGTGGTGGAGTGCGTCGGTTACCGTGGGTGGCAGAGCTGGTGAGGAGATGGGTGCGGTGAGCGGTTTCGTCAAGCGGTTCCTGCTGTCCATGGTGGCGTCGAGGTTGCAGCGCAAGGCGCACCGGGGCAACCCGGTCGTGGGTGGACTGCTGGGTGAGGTCAACCGGCGCCTGTACGGTCACGGTCACGGGCACGCGGGGTACGGTCACGGGCACCACCCGTACGGGCCGCCGCCCGGCTACCACCACGGCGGTGGCTACCACGGGCACGCCCGCTACAAGGGGCACTACCGGCACAAGGGCCACTACCGCCGCAAGTTCTGGTGACCGGGCGCCGGGGTATGCCCAGGCATACCCGGTGGACGCCCGCCTGACGTAGTGACCGGCCCGGCGGGCGGATGATCGACTTGACGCGTGTCCATACGTGTCAAGGGAATCCTCGTCTTTCTGGCCGTCGCGTTCGGCGGCACCTGGTCGTACCTTCTGGTCGCTCGTCTGGGTTTCGGTCTGTCGCTGGTGAATCCGCTGGTGCAGCTGCCAGGCGCGATGATGCCGGCGATCGCCGCGGTCGTGGTACGGCGGTGGGTGACCCGCGAAGGGTTCGCGGACGCCGGACTGCGCCCGCGGTGGCACTGGACGTGGCTCGCGGCCTGGCTGCTGCCGGTCGCGGTGACCGTGCTGATGCTGGCGATCGCGGCGGTGTCCGGGTGGTGGCGGCCGGGCGGCGAGCTGGGCGTCGTGGTGTTCGCGATGGGGCTCGCGGTCGTCTGCGCGCCGCTCTACTGGGGTGAGGAGTTCGGCTGGACCAGCTTCCTGTGGCCGCGGCTGGTGCCGGGGCGGCCGATGGCGTCGATGTGGGCGACCGGGCTGATCTGGGCGGTGTGGCACTACCCGCTGGCGTTCCTCGGCTATACCGCGCTGCCCGATCACACGGTCAGCATGGGGCTGTGGACCGCGGTGTTCGTGCTCTACGAGGTGATGCTGGTCTGGCTGTACGCGAAGAGCGGCACGGTGTGGGTGCCGACGCTCGCGCACGCCGGCAACAACATGGTCACCGGCCTGCTCAGCGAGGAGCTGCTCGGCTCCGTCAGCGACCGCGGCGTGCTGGTCTGCACGGTGCTGGCGCTCGCGGTGGTGTGCCTGCCGATGCTGCGGTCCCGGGTTTTCCGCCGGCCTTTCCGGGCGACCGCGGCGCCGGCCCCGCGCCTGCACTGACCGTCAGACCCCGGCGGTACGGCCGAAGCGGCGGGCCAGGTGGGTGAAGGCGGCGGTGAGTTCGGGCGGGCCGACCACCTCGACGTCCGCGTCGTAGCGCGCGATCGCGGCCGCCAGCGCGGTCCAGGACCAGGAGCCGAGCGTGAGCCGGCACCGGTCCGGGCCGAGTTCCTCGACCACGCCGTCCCGGGTGTAGAGCGACACGGTCGCGGCCGGGAGCGCGAGGACCACCGTGCCCCGGCACGGCGTGCCGCCCTGGAAGCGGTCCGCGACGAACGCGGCCACGTCGCCGCCGGGCAGCTCGCGGCGGGTGAAGCGGGGGCCGTTCGGCGTCCACGGCCTGATCCGGTCGGCCCGGAACGTGCGCCAGTCGTCCCGGTCAAGGTCCCACGCGACCAGGTACCAGCGGCCGTCCCAGGTCACCACCGCGTGCGGCTCGGCCCGGCGCGGCGGCCGGTCGGCACGGTCCCCGTAGTCGAAGCGCAGCGTCTCGCGGGCGTGCACGGCCGCGCTGAGCGTCAGCAGCACGTCGCCGTCGACCGGGGACGGTGGGCGGGTGGTGGGGCGCTCGATCGCGGTGACCTCGAGCGCGCCGATGCGTTGCCGCAGCCGGGCCGGCAGCACCTGCCGGACGGTGTGCAGCGCGCGGGCCGCGGCCTCGGCCGTACCGTTGCCGGGCGTGGTCGCCGCGATCTGCAGCGCGACGGTGAGCGCCACCGCCTGCTCGTCGTCGAACAGCAGCGGCGGCAGATCGGTGCCGGCGCCGAGCCGGTAGCCGCCGTCCGGACCCTTCATGGCCGCGATCGGATAGCCGAGCTCGCGCAGGCGGTCCACGTCGCGGCGGACCGTGCGCAGGCTGATGCCCAGCCGGTCGGCCAGCAGCGTTCCGGGCCAGTCACGGCGGGCCTGCAGCAGCGACAGCAGCGAGAGCAGGCGGGCGGAGGTCTTCGGCATGGAGTTCATGGTGCCGGAAGAAGGTGACACATCCTGGCACCTACCGCTGACAGAGTTCGTCTCGCAAGCCGCACGGACACTCGATCGGAGTCAACATGAGCATCACCACCACCACCCACCTCAACTTCCGCGGCGACGCCCGCGCGGCGCTGGAGTTCTACCGGTCCGTGTTCGGCGGCGAGATCGCGGTCGCCACTCACCAGCAGGCGTACGGCACCACCGACCCGGCCGAGGCCGGCCTGGTCGCCTGGGGCCAGGTGCACGCGGAGAACGGCTTCCACGTGATGGCGTTCGACGTGCCCGCGAGTCAGTCGTACGACGCCGGTGACAAGCCGGTGTACGTCTCGGTCCGCGGCGCCGACGGCGACGAGATCACCGGCTACTGGAAGGGCCTCTCGGACGGCGCCACGATCGTCCAGGACCTCGCGCCGTCCGGCTGGACCCCGCTCTACGGCATGCTCAAGGACCGCTTCGGCGTCACCTGGGTGCTGGACGTCGCGGTGGCCTACTGACCGGCCGCCCGGCATCCCGCGCGGGATGCCGGGCACCGCGTCACATCCGGCGCCGCCGCCCCGTCCTCCTCGAAACGTCCCATGAGGAGGGCCTGTGTTCGCCGCCTATGTCTCGATCACGCTCGTCGCCGCGCTGTTCCACGCGACCGCGGCCGTGACGTACCTGACCGGTCACTCGTATCCGCGTGCCCAGCTGGACATGAAGCGCATGTCGCACCGGTGGATGCCGGTCCTCGGCGGGCTGCTGGGCGCGGGCGCGACCGGGCTGCTGGCCGGCTTCTGGCTCGCGCCGCTGGGCATCGCGGCCGCGGCCGGCCTGGTGCTCTACTTCGCCGGCGCGCTCGTCGCCCACCTCCGGGTCGGCTCCCGCGACCTGGTCGGCTGGGCCGTCTTCTTCGTCACCGCGCTCGCCACGCTCGGCGTGCAGCTGACGTATCACCGCTGACCGGCGCACAGTGCGCGGACGGCGAGCGCGCCGGCCGCGGACTCCCGGGCCGCGTGCCCGGCCGGGCCGGCCGTACGGGTGAAGACGGCGGCGGTGAGGGCGTGACGCGGTGGAGTCGGGGCTCGGACGGCCTCCGCGGCGGGGTTGCAGCACCACCACGGCGGCGAACGCCCCGGTGAAGCTGCCGATCCGGATGCGCGGGTCCACATCAGACGTGCCGGCCGGCGTCTCCAGGCGGGCCACGGCGCCGGTGACGCCGAGCGCCCGGAGCGCGCTCACGTCGCGGTGCGGCGGTGACGGCCGGGCGGCCGCGGTGACGGTCAGCAGCAGGACGACTGCCAGCGTGCCGCGCAGGATGGCGTCTCGCTTGCGGTCGGCACGGCGGCGCGATCGATGCCGGCGCATTACCGCGGGCCGGCCGCCGACTCGGGGGACACCCCTCGCAAGTATTGACAGACTCAAATGTAACGCTTACGTTAACGGCTTCGGAAAACGCTTTCCGCCTCCACCGGGAAGTGCATCGCACGGCCGTGGTCCGCCACGCCCGCAGCCGGTGCCGGCCACCGACCGGCACCGGCTGACCCCTCGCGGACCGCGACCCCGATCGCAGGGGATGTCCGCCCATGAAACGTGTCAAGAAGCGGTACGCCGCGGTCGCCGCCGGCACGCTGCTGCTCACCGGCGGCGCCGTCGCGGTGGCGCATGCGGCCGAGACGCCCGCACCGGTCGTGGCACCGGCCGCCGGTGACACCGAGAACCTCGATCGCGGGCTGGTCAGCATCCGCACCGGCCGCGGCAACTTCCTGTCCTGGCGGCTGCTCGCCTCGGACCCGGCCGGTGTCGCGTTCGGCGTGTACCGCGACGGCGTCAAGATCAGCACCGCGCGGGTCACCAACTTCACGGACGTGGGCGCGCCCGCGAACGCCACCTACACGGTCCGCCCGAGCATCGGTGGCGTCGAGACGCTGGCCGGCGAGGAGCCGGTGCGCACGCTCGCGGCCAGCCAGGACGTGCCGATCCAGGTGCCGTCCGGCGGAACCACACCGGACGGCGTCGCCTACACGTACGCGGCGAACGACGCGTCCGTGGGCGACCTGGACGGCGACGGCGCGTACGAGATCGTGCTGAAGTGGGACCCGTCGAACGCGAAGGACAACTCGCAGTCCGGCTACACCGGGAACGTGTTCGTCGACGCGTACCGGCTGAACGGCACCCGGCTGTGGCGCATCGACCTGGGACGCAACATCCGGGCCGGTGCGCACTACACGCAGTTCCAGGTCTTCGACTACGACGGCGACGGCCGGGCCGAGGTCGCGATGAAGACCGCGGACGGCACCCGGGACGGCGGCGGCACGGTGATCGGCAACGCGAGCGCCGACCACCGGAACGGCTCCGGCTACATCCTCACCGGGCCGGAATACCTGACCGTCTTCAACGGGCAGACCGGGCGTGCCGCGGCCACCGTGGACTACGTGCCGCCGCGCGGGACGGTCAGCAGCTGGGGGGACAGTTACGGCAACCGGGTGGACCGGTTCCTGGCCGGGACCGCGTACCTCAACGGGTCGTACCCGAGCATCATCATGGCGCGTGGGTACTACACCCGTACCGTGGTCGCGGCCTGGGATTTCCGGAACGGCACGCTGACCAGGAAGTGGACGTTCGACAGCAACTCGTCCACCAACGGCTCCGCGTGGGCCGGCCAGGGCAACCACCAGCTGTCCGTCGCGGACGTGGACGCGGACGGCCGGGACGAGATCATCTACGGCGCGATCGCGATCGACGACAACGGCGCCGGGCTGTGGCGCACGAACCAGGGGCACGGCGACGCACTGCACGTCGGCGACCTGATCCCGGGCCGCGGCGGCCTCGAGGTGTTCAAGGTCGACGAGGACGGCAGCAAGTACGCGCACTACATGGCGGACGCCCGGACCGGCGCGATCATCTGGAACGCGCCGTCCTGCGGCTGCGACAACGGCCGCGGCGTCTCCGCGGACGTCTGGGCCGGCAGCCCCGGCGCGGAGTCCTGGTCGAGCGCGGTGGACGGCCTGCGCAACACGTCCGGTGCGAACGTCGGCCGCAAGCCGTCCTCGGCGAACTTCGTGATCTGGTGGGACGGCGACGGCCAGCGCGAGCTGCTGGACGGCACCACCATCAAGAAGTACGGCACGGCGTCGGACACCACACTGCTGACCGCGAGCGGCGTGCACTCCAACAACGGCACCAAGGCGACGCCGTCACTGCAGGCCGACATCCTCGGTGACTGGCGCGAGGAGGTCATCTGGCCGACCACGAACAACACGGCGCTGCGCATCTACCAGACCACGGACCCGACGAGCATCTCGCGCGTGTCGCTGATGCAGGACCGGATGTACCGCGAGGCGGTCGCGTGGCAGAACACGGCGTACAACCAGCCGCCGCACCCCAGCTTCCAGATCAGCTGAGAGCCGGCCGCAGAGCCCCGGTGGGTACGCGTGCCGCCGGGGCCTCGGGCCTGGACGCGCCGCTCACGAACCCGTGAGCACGCCGACGACCTCGGCGGGTGACGGCATCGCGGCGATCTCCCGCTGGATCGCGCGTGCGGCCGCCCGGTGATCGCCGCCCCGGTCCGCCAGCAGCAGCCGGGCCGCGGCGGCGATCCCGTCCGCCGTGGCCTCGTCGAGCCGCAGCCCGGCGCCGGCCCTCGTCACCGCGTCCGCGTTCGCGAACTGGTCGGCGCCCTGCGGGAGAATCAGCTGCGGTACGCCGTGGGCGAGCGCGCCGAGCATGGTCCCGCTGCCACCGTGGTGCACGACGAGGTCCACGACCGGCAACAGCGCGGCCTGCGCGACCCACGGCCGTACCATGGCATTGTCCGGAATTTCGTCTTCTACGGTG
Source organism: Catenuloplanes indicus (assembly GCF_030813715.1). NCBI lineage: Bacteria > Bacillati > Actinomycetota > Actinomycetes > Micromonosporales > Micromonosporaceae > Catenuloplanes > Catenuloplanes indicus. The sequence goes on along the minus strand of NZ_JAUSUZ010000001.1, from coordinate 1,360,057 downwards.
TTGTGCCCCGTCGAGGCGATCACGGTGGCGTCCAGACCGGCCAGGCCCCGCAGCGCGGTGGCGAGCACCTCCGGCGTGTTGAACGCGGTGCCCATGGTCAGGAAGACCAGCGGCACGGGGCCGCGACGTGCGGTGGGTTGCGGGCCCGGCTCGGCGTAGGGGACCGGGCGCAGCGGGATCCGGTCGGCGGTCAGCTCCGGGGACTGCAACGACGGCGGGCAGATGTCCAGGTGCGGCAGGTCCATCGACGGCCGGGCGAAGCCGATGCCGTCCGGGAAGAGCCGCCCGGCACCGTGCCAGACGCTGCGGATGCCCTTCCGCCGCGCGGCCTCGGCGGCGCCGGGCAGACCCCAGCCGTGGATCACCAGGTCCGGCGCCAGCCGGTCCAGCTCCGGCGCCAGGTCCTCCGGGTAGATCTCGTAGAACGCGTCCGCCGGGCGGAACGGCCGGAGCCCGTGCCCGGCCAGCGCCGCGTGCACGTGGTCACCGGCGGCGAACCACACGTCGTGACCGGCGGCCCGCGCCGCGACCGCGAGCGGGACCATCGGGAACGCGTGCCCGGGCGAGGCCAGGGCGGCGAAGAGGATCCGCGACACCCCGGCACCGTACACGCCCCGGATCTTGTCGTACCCCTGGAGTATGAAGGACGGCAACACCGCTGGACCCGAGGAAACGAGTGCCCTATGCCCACCACCGCCGGCAACGAGATCGCCCCCGTCGTCGACGCGGCGCACGCCGCGCCGTTCGACAGCGCCGACGACTACCGCGAGGCGATCACGCGCATGCGGGCGGCCGCCTCGGCGTACTACGCGGGCGAGGACATCGTCATGGACGACGCCACCTACGACGCGCTGTTCGCCCGCGTGTCGGCCAGCGAGGCGGCACACCCCGAGTGGGCGGTGGCGGACTCGCCGACCGAGGTGGTCGCGGCCGGTGGCGGCGTGGTCGGCGACGTCGTGCACAGCACGCCGATGCTGAGCCTGGCCAACGTGTTCGACGACGACGAGCTGCGCCAGTGGGCCGCCCGTCTGGAGAAGGTGATCGGCCGCCCGGTGGCCGGGTTCACGGTCGAGCCGAAGATCGACGGCATGGCGATCGCGGCGCGCTACGCCGAGGGCAAGCTGGTGCAGGTCGCCACGCGCGGCGACGGCACCGCGGGGGAGGACGTGACCGCGCAGGCCCGTGCGGTCGCCGGGCTGCCCGGCACGCTGACCCGGCCGGTCACGGTGGAGGTGCGCGGCGAGGTCTTCATGACCGACGACGACTTCGCCAAGGCCAACGAGCTGCGCGTGGCGCACGGCGGCGCACCGTTCGCGAACCCGCGCAACGCCGCCGCCGGCACGCTCCGCGCACAGGACCGGGCCTACCTCGCGCCGCTGTCCTTCCTGGCGTACGCGGTGCACGACCTGCCGGACGGCGAAGGGCTCACGCACAGCGCCGCGATGGCCGCGATCGCGGACCTCGGCGTCACCACCACCGCGGGCTCACCGGCCGGCATGCCGCACTGCGCGACCGCGGACGAGCTGGTCGAGGCCGTCACCGCGCTCGGCGCGCTGCGCGGCAAGCTCGGCTTCGACATCGACGGCGCCGTGATCAAGGCGGACGCTCCCGCCGACCGGGACGCGGCCGGCTCGTCGAGCCGCGCGCCGCGCTGGGCGATCGCGTTCAAGTTCCCGGCCGACACCCGCACCAGCACGCTGACCGCGATCGAGGTGCAGGTCGGCCGCACCGGCGTGATCACCCCGGTCGCGGTGATCGCGCCGGTCCAGGTCGGCGGCGTCGTGGTCACCTCGGCCACGCTGCACAACTTCGACGATCTGGTCCGGCGGGACGTGCGGGTCGGCGACACCGTGTTCGTCCGCCGGGCCGGCGAGGTCATCCCGGAGATCACCGGCGCGAAGCTGGACGAGCGCGCGGCCGACTCGGCCCCGTTCACGCCGCCGGCGTTCTGCCCGCGCTGCGGCGGCGAGATCGACCGCTCGCAGAAGCGCTGGCGGTGCGCGCAGGGCCGGGCGTGCGGCGCGGCCGAGTCGCTGGCGTACTTCGCGGCGCGCGACTCGATGGACATCGAGGGTCTTGGCGACAAGGTGATCCGCGCGCTGGTCGCGGCCGGCATGGTCACCGACCCGGCCGACCTCTACGAGCTGGACGTGGACGCGGTCGCCGCGCTGGAGCGGATGGGCACCACCTCCGCCACGAAGCTGCTGGCGAACATCGAGGGTTCCAAGACCCAGCCGATGTCCCGCGTGCTGACCGGGCTTGGCGTGCGGATGACCGGGCGATCGATGTCCCGCCGGCTGGCCAAGCACTTCGGCACCATGGACGAGCTGACCGGCGCCACCGTCGAGCAACTGCAGGAGGTGGACGGCGTCGGGCCGGAACGCGCGACCACGATCGCGGCCGAGTTGGCGGAGCTGGCGCCGATCATCGCGAAGCTGGCGGCGCACGGGGTGAACATGGTCGAGCCGGGCGTGGTCCCGGCATCCGAGCGGGCCGCGGCCGCGGTGCCTCCGGCGGGTGCGCGACTGCCGTTGCAGAACGAGGACGGCTCACCGATGACGGTCGTGGTCACCGGCTCCGTCCCCGGCCTGACCCGCAACGAGGGGAACGAGGCGGTCGAGCGGCTGGGCGGCAAGTCCTCCGGCTCGGTGTCGAAGAAGACGCAGCTGGTCGTGGTCGGCGACGGCGCCGGCTCCAAGGCGGCCAAGGCCGAGGAACTGGGCGTGCGGATCATGCCGTCCGACCGGTTCGCCGCGCTGCTGGCCGCGCACGACGCGGACGAGGAGCCGTCGCTGGACGCTTTCTGACCAGCGGCGATTCATGTTCCCGCTTCCGGCGTGGCCGCTTACCGGTGCTCCCGCGGGCACCGGTTCCGTCGCTGGTCACCGGAAGACACCGATCGGCGGCACCGATGAGTTCGCCCCGTGGCGGAGGTCTGAAGCGTGACCGGAACACGAGGAGGACATCATGGGCAGCATTCACGTCGACCTGTTCACCACGCTCGACCTGGTCGCGCAGGCGCCGGGCGGGCCGGAGGAGGACCCGGCGGGCGGTTTCGCGTTCGGCGGCTGGCAGGCGCCGCTGTTCGACGAGGTGACCGGCGAGCAGGTGATGGCCGGTATGCGTGGCATGGATGCGCTGCTGCTGGGCCGCCGGACGTACGAGATCTTCGCCGGGCACTGGCCGCAGCGCGACAACGAGATCGCGACGCTGTTCAACCGCATCCCGAAGTACGTGGCCTCGCGCGGCAAGCCGGACCTGACCTGGGCCGGCTCGACCCCGCTCGGCCCGGACCCGGCGGACGGGATCCGGGCGCTCCGGGACCGGCACGAGAAGATCCACGTCATCGGCAGCCTGGACCTGGTGCAGACGCTGCTGCGCGAGCGCCTGTTCGACCGGCTGAACCTGTGGCTCTACCCGATCACGCTCGGTACCGGGAAGAAGGTCTTCGACGGCGGTGCGGTCCCGGCCAACCTGGAGCTGCTGGACGCACCGGCCGTCTCGCCGTCCGGCGCGGTCCTGCTGCGGTACGGTCTGCGCCCCGGCACGCCGGCGACCGGCGACATGGCCGCGGAGTGACGCCGGTGCGTACCGTCGGGGCATGATCGCACTCCGCCCCGTCACGTCCGCCGACGTCCCGGCGATCGAGCGGCGCTGACACCGCGGCCGGCACGCCGGGACCGCCGGGACCGCCGGTTCCAGCCCCGCCGCGCGCCGCTCGCGCCGGCGTGCGCGTTCCGCCGGCGGTCACCGGCTGTCCTGGTCTGTCGGCTTCCGCCCCCGTCCGCCGGTCGCCCCCGTCCGCCGGTCGCCCCCGTCCGCCGGTCGCCCCCGTCCGCCGGCCGGATCCGGGCGCCGGGAGAATGGGCGGGTGACAGAACCGATTGGCCGCGGCACCGCGGCGCGTGCGGGAGGCAGGGGCGCCAGTCTGGTGCGACGCGTGTCCCACCAGGAACGACGGCGGCGGCTCGAGGTGCTCCGGGTGGAGTCGCTGAGCCCCACCATGCGGCGGATCGTGCTCGGCGGGCCGGAGCTGGAGGCCGACTTCCCGTGGCTGCCACTGGCCTCGGCCGACCACGTACGGGTGGTCGTGCCGGACGAGACCACCGGCGAGCTGACGCTGCCCGCGCCCGGCCGCCGGGACGCGACCGCGATCCGCGACTACACGCCGCGCCGCTTCGACCCGGTCGCCGGCGAGCTGACCATCGACTTCGTGCTGCACGCGCACGGCCCGGCCGGCCGGTGGGCGATCACGGCCGCACCCGGCGACGCGCTGGGCGTGATCGGCCCGCGCGTCGGCCAGGTCTTCCCGGCCGACTGCGACGACTACCTGCTGATCGCGGACGAGACCGGCCTGCCGGCCGCCGAGCGCTTCCTGGAGGAGCTGCCGCCGGAGGCGATCATCCGGATGCTGGTGCTGGCCGGCGGCCCGCGGCGCACGCTGGGCGGCGGCCGCGCCGCGGACATCCGCTGGCTCGGCACGGTCCCGGACGCGGCTGTGGTCGAGGCGGTCGCCGCGATCCCGATCGTCCCCGGCTCGTTCGTCTGGGGCGCCGGCGAGGCCGCGGTGATGCGCGCACTCCGTACCCACCTGCGCCACGACCGCGGCCTGCCCGCCGAGCGGGTGGCGGTCCGCGGCTACTGGCGCGAGGGCGCGGTCGGCGGCTCCGCCGACTGATGGCGCCGACCCGGCGGACAGCCGTCGGCCCGCTCTGCCGGACGAGCCGGCTAGCTTCCGTCGGGCGCCGTGTCAGCGTCGCCGCACAGCCGGCAAATGTCCGGAATACCGGACGTGGAGCGCCCGATCGTGTCGCCACCCGGTGTGCCCCGGACGGCGCGGCGACGGATGTTGCGCCGGTGAGTGGATCACGGGTGCCGGATCGTGGCTATCCGGCACACGTGGCGACGATTTGCCACACGAGATCCACGACGTGAGTGGCCGGATGAGGGATGTGCCGGGTGCGCGGCTCGCCGAGTGCGCGTGGCGAGGACCGGACGGAGCGGATCGAGACCGCGACGCACTGGATCACCAGGGACGCCACGCCTCCAGGAGTGCGACCGCTGACCCGACGATCAGCGCGGTGGTTGCCACGATCGCCGCGTAGCCGGCGCCGGACGCGGCGCGTCCCACGAACTGCCGGCGCGTTTCCACCGTGCTTTCCCTTCCGTGACCGGACATCCTCTGATGTGGACTCTACCCACGCGCATGCCGCGGGACGCTCTCTTGTGGGCGGTGGACGACGTCCGGTGGATCACACCGTGACGGACGTGGCGCGCAGGACGCGGCGGCCGGGGATCTCGACGCTCAGGAACGCGATCAGGCCGACCACCGCCACCACCGCGGGCGCGAGCCACCACGGGCCGGCCGGCCACGGGCGGTGCAGGAAACCCAGGGACAACAGCATCAGCGGTACGACCGCGAGCCCGATCCCGCCGGCGGTGGCGAACGCCCAGATCAGCGTGGCCTCGCGGCGCAGCATGGCGCGGACCTGAGCCGGGGCGGCGCCGGTCAGCCGCAGCAGGGTCAACTCGTCGCGGCGCGCGCTGGTCGCCGCGACCAGCTTGTTCGCGATGCCGAGCAGCAGGTAACCGAGCAGCACGCCGAGCACCGCAATGTTGAGCCACAGCTGCGCGGGCACCCCCTCCGGCTCGGGGGTGGCCGGCCCGAGGGCGGTACCGGGCCGGGACGCGACCAGTTCCGCCACGGCGGCCTCGGTCGCGGGGCGGCCGTCGGTGCGGACGAGCAGCCGCTGGTCCAGGCCGGAGCTGTGCCCGGCGGCCAGGTCGTGAGCGAGCACCACCGGGCCGAAGCCGAGACCGCGCTCATAGACCGCGGCGACCAGGGCGGTGACCGGCGTACCGTCGCCCAGGACCAGCGTGACCTCGCTGCCCACGCCGGCACGGCGGGACGCGGCCGTGGTCGTGTCGATCGCGACCGTGGCGCCGGTCAGGCCGGACAGGTCACCGTCGCGCACGCCCAGGTCCAGCACGGACGCGGCCTCCGGGGTGAGCACGGCCGCCTCGGACGGCTCGACGACCTCGTCGCCGAACATCCGGGACGTCCACAGCACGGTCGTGCCGCCGACCATGGCCGCGCCGGTCACGCCGGGTACGGCCGAGACCGCGCCGGTCAGCTCGGACGGCACCCGGCCCAGCTCCGGCGCGGTCACCGCGAGCTGCGCGACCGTGCCGTCGGCCTGGTCGCGGGTGGCGCCGGCCAGCACGGTGGTGTGGCTGAACGCGTAGGTCAGCGTGAACACCACCGCGACCGCGAGCGTGCTGACCGCGGCCGCGGTGCGCACCGCGTACCCGCGGGTGTTGGCGACCGCGAGCCACGTCGGGGCCGCCGCCCGCGCCGGGAGCAGGCGTGCCATCGCGCGACCGGCGCGGGAGAGCAGGCCGGGACCGGCCATGGCCAGGCCGATCGCGGCGAGGATGCCGGCCATCGCGGTCATCCCGGCGCCGATCTCGGTGCGGGAGACCAGTGGGGTGACCGCGAGCGCGTTCGCACCGGCCAGCACGACGAGGCCGGCGGAGAAACGCCAGACCGAGGGAGTACGGGGTTCGGTCCGCGATCCGGCGACCGCCTCGGTCGCGGGCATCCTGGAGATCTTGGCGACCGCGGTCAGCGCGGCGAGCCAGGCGGTCAGCAGCATCAGCAGCACACTCGCCACGCCCGGGATCGGGCTCCACTGCAGCGGCAGCGCGGCCGGGGCCAGCCCGACCGCGACCAGCAGCTCGCGGAAGCGCGCGGCGATCAGGTAGCCGAGCGCGGCGCCCGGCGCCGCGGCCGCGACCGTGACGATCAGCGCCTGCCGGGTGGCGAGCCGGCGGATCTGCCGGGGTGTGGCGCCGACCGCGCGGAGCAGCGCCAGCTCGCGGCGCTGACCGGCGAGCGAGACCGCGAGCGCGCCGCCGACGATGATGCCGATCACCAGCAGCGTCACGCCGGAGAGCGAACCGGCCACCACCGGCAGCATGCCGCGCCCGGCGGCGGTCTCCGGGTCGGCGATGTCGCCGCGCGCGTTCCCGGTGGTCACGGCCAGGCCCGGGTCGAGTGCGCGGGCCGCGTCCGCGACCTCGGCGGCGCGGCCGGGCTCGGTGCGCAGCGCGACCAGGTCGACCCGGTCCTCGGCGCGGCCGGTCAGCGCGATCGCGGTGGCGTCGTCGAAGTAGACGGCCGGGCCGCCGGTGTCGCGCACGGCGGTGACCCGGTAGTCGCCGGTCCGGCCGTCCGCGGAGAGCCGCACGGTGCCGCCGGTGGTGACGCCGGCCGCGTGCGCGGTCGCCGCGTCCAGCGCGACCTCGGTGTCACCGGCCGGCGCGGCGAGCCCGTCCGGGATGCCGGTCGGCCGCCCGCCGCCCTCGGTCCCGGGCGGCGTGCCGGTTCCGGGTGACGCGGCCGGCGTGGGAGACGCAGCCGCATCGGGCTCGGGGAGGGCGCCGGTCGCCGGAGCGGTGAGGGGGAGGGAGGACCAGTTGTGGCCGTCGACCGGGGTGACCGTGCCGTCCGGGGCGATCAGGGCGGTGCGGACCGTCACGTCGGGGATCGCCGCGGTCACGCCGGGCAGTGCCGCCAGGCGCGCGACCAGTGCGGACGGCACACCGGCCCGGTCCGGGAGCGTGATCGGCAGGTCCTCCGGGACGGAGTAGGTCTGCGGTGCGGAGACCACCACGTCCGCCGGCGCGAGCCGGCCGGGGGACGGGTGCCCGCGCAGCCCGGACTCCGCGACCACGCCGACCGCGGAGACCAGTGCGGCGCCGCCGAGCGTGGCGCAGGCGACCGCGATCAGCCCGGCGACGCGGTGCCGGGCCATGCGTGCGGCGAGGTAGAGCATGGTGGGTTACTCCGTTTCCAGCTCGGTGAGGCGGTGGGCCAGTCGCGCCGCGGTCGGCGCGGGCACGGTGTCGGCGATCCGGCCGTCCGCCATCACCAGCGCCAGGTCGGCGCGGGCGGCTGCGGCCGGGTCGTGGGTGACCATGACGACGGTCTGGCCCAGCTCGTCGACGAGCGTCCGGAGAAGATCAAGAACTTCGCGCGCGGTACGGATGTCCAGCGCGCCGGTCGGCTCGTCCGCGAAGACCACGGCCGGCCGGGTGACCAGCGCCCGGGCCACCGCGACGCGCTGCTGCTGCCCGCCGGACAGCTCGGACGGCCGGTGGTGCAGCCGCCCGGCCAGACCGACGCGCTCGACCAGCGTGCGCACCCATTCCCGGTCCGGCGCGGTCCCGGCCAGCCGCAGCGGCAGCGTGATGTTGTCCGACACGCTGAGCGAGGGCAGCAGGTTGTACTGCTGGAAGATGAAGCCGACCCGGGACCGGCGGAGCACGGTGCGCCGGGTCTCGTCCAGCCGGCTGATCTCCGTACCCTCGATGAAGGTCTTTCCGCTCGTCGGCGTGTCGAGCCCGGCCGCGCAGTGCATCAGCGTGCTCTTGCCGGAGCCGGACGGGCCCATCACGGCCAGGAACGTGCCGGCCGGCACGGACAGCGACACGCCGTCCAGCGCGCGGACGCCGCCGGAGTACGTCTTCACGACGTCCTCCAGCGTGACCGCGGCGCGGGTCAGGACGGCGGTCACCGGCGCTTGCCGTTGCGGTAGTTGACGATCAGCGCGACCGCGGTGGCGAGCACGATCACGCCCACCGCGGAGCCGGCCCACACGTTCACGGTCGACAGCGCGGCGTTGATGCCGGCGCTGACCACCAGCACCACCCAGAGCAGCAGCCGGGTCCGGTCGGTGGGCCGGTCGTCCGGGCGGTGCGGCTCGGGTGTCTGATCGGTCAGTCGGTACGGGTCGGTGGCCATCTCGCTCACTCCCTCGAAGACGGGCGTTTCTCGATGTCCTCGACGCTATGACCGGCGGCCCGGCGCGACGATCCCGTCCGCTGCCCAGCCGTGGTACAGCAGGCTGTACTTTCCGGCCGCGCCCCTTGCCGGGCCACCGGTGCGGTGCCCTACGGTCGCCGGGAAGCACGTCTAAGGAGGCACCCACCATGTCCGTCGTCGAGGCCGTACGCCGGCGCCTGCGGATCGGGATCACCGCGGTGGAGCGGATCGCGGTCGGCTGGGGCATCGCGTTCCTGGCCGGCCTGGTGTTCTGGCCGCTGGCCGTGGCGGTGCTGACCCGCCGCGCCGCCCCGTTCGCGCTCGGCCGGATGCGCGCGGTCGCGGACATCGAACGCCGCCGCCTCGGCCTGCCGACCGGCCTGCCGGCGCAGACGTCGCTGCGCGCGGTGTTCACCGACCCGGCGACCGGCCGGGAGCTGCGCTGGCTCGCGCTGCACGCCACGGCCGGGTTCTGCCTGGGCATGTTCGGGCTGACCATCGCGGTCGACATCCTGCGCGACGGGCTGTTCCCGCTCTACTGGCGGTTCACCCCGCCGGCGGAGGCGGTCCCGGCGATCGGCTGGCCGCTGATCCGTACCCAGGGTGGCGCGTGGCTGGTGGGTTTGTTCGGGGTGTTCTGGCTGTTCATGACGCTGTACGTGGTGCCGCTGATGGTCCGGTTGCAGGAGCTGCCCGGCCGGAGACTGCTGCGGCCCGGCCCGGGCGAGGACATGGCGATGCGGATCGCGGAGCTGACCGCGACCCGCGCCGCCGCGCTGGACGCGCACGCGGTCGAGCTGCGCCGGATCGAGCGCGCGCTGCACGACGGCACGCAGAACCGGCTGGTCGCGGTGAGCGTGCTGCTCGGCGCGGCCCGGCGCGCGGTGCAGCGCGACCCGTCGACCGCGGACGAGATCCTGGAACGGGCGCAGACCGCGTCCGAGCTGGCCCTCGCGGAGCTGCGCGCGGTGGTGCGCAGTATCCTGCCGCCGGTGCTGTCCGATCGAAGCCTCTCCGACGCGCTCGCCTCACTGGCCGCGACCTGCCCGGTGCCGGTCACGGTCGACGCGGACGTGCCCGGCCGGTGCGCGGCGTCCGTGGAGGCGACCGCGTACTTCGTCGCGGCCGAGGCGCTGACGAACGTCGCCAAGCACAGCGGCGCGTCCCGGGCCACGGTCACGCTCACCCGGGAGGCGGACGTGCTGTGCCTGGTCGTCACGGACGACGGCCACGGCGGCGCGGACGCCGACGGAGGGACCGGCCTGACCGGCATCCGCCGCCGGGCCGAGGCGCACGACGGCACTGTGACGCTGACCAGCCCGGTGGGCGGTCCGACCACTGTGGAGGTACAGCTGCCGTGCGGATTGTGATGGCGGAGGACGACGCGCTGCTGCGCGAGGGCCTGGCGATGCTGCTGCGCGCGGAGGGCCTGGACGTGGTGGAGACCACGGACAACCCGGTGACGTTCCTGGCCGCGGTGGACAAGCACACGCCGGACGTGGCGATCGTGGACGTGCGCATGCCGCCCACGCACACGGATGAGGGGATCAAGGCCGCGGTCGAGGCCCGCACCCGGCAGCCCGGCCTGGCCGTGCTGGTCCTCTCCGCGTACGTCGAGCAGGCCTTCGCCACCGACCTGTTCACGCTGGGCGGCGGCGGTCTCGGCTACATGCTGAAGGAGCGGGTCGGCCGGGTCGAGGAGTTCATGACCGCGCTGCACCGGGTGGCCGGCGGCGGCACCGCGATCGACCCGGAGGTGGTGGCGCAGCTGCTCACCCGCACCCGCCCGGACTCGAAGCTGGAACGCCTCAGCCCGCGCGAACGCGACGTGCTCGCGCTGATGGCCGAGGGCCTCGGCAACGCGGCCATCGCGGAGAAGCTGTTCGTCACCGACGGCGCGGTCCACAAGCACATCCGCAGCATCTTCGCCAAGCTCGAGCTCTCCCCGGACGACCAGACCGACCGCCGCGTCGCCGCCGTCCTCCACTACCTCCGCGACGAGGCCAGACGCTGACCCAAGATCTCATGTTCCCGCTTCCGGCGTGGTCGAGCACGTCCGGCGCGGCCGCGGCCGGCCGGTGTCCGCGGAACCGCACCACGCCGGAAGCGGGCACGTCCTCTCGGTCTCGGTGCCGGCCGCGGCCAGCCGCGTCTCAGACCAGGCTGAGCACGTGCGTCAGGCCGCGCGGGCCGGTCGGGGACGGCTTGGGCAGCAGGAACGCGAACATGCCCGCGGTGACCGCGCCCGAGTCGGTGAGCGGGTTGTCGCCGACCATCAGCGTCCGCTCCGGCGCCACGCCGAGCCGCTCCGCGGCCGCGGTGAAACAGGTGACCGCGGGCTTGCAGGCGCCGTGCTCGAAGGACATGACGATCGTGTCGAGGTACGGCGTGAGCCCCAGCCGGTCGAGCGCCGGGCGCAGGTCGAAGCCGGTGTCGCTGACCACGCCGATGCGCAGGCCGCGCTCGTGCAGTCCGCGCAGCGTGGGCAGGGTGTCGTCGAACGCCTCCCACGACTCCGCGGCCACGGTCAGCGCGTAGAGGTCGTCGCTGAGGCCGGGCAGCAGCTTGTCGCAGCCGGCCTCGGCGTAGAGCGCGGTCCACACCTGCCGGTGCCGTTCCGGGTCGAGGTCGCGGCCCTTCGCCATCTCCTCGGCGGTGCTGCTGCGGTCGAGCACGCGCTGCCAGGCCGCGCCGGCCTCGTCCGGGTCGAGCGGCCCGGCGCCCCGGCCGGCCGCGGCCTTGTGCAGCAGCGTCTCGCCGCTGCCGGAGAGGCGGATGAGCGTGTCGCCCGCGTCGAACAGGACCGCCTCGAACCGGGTCACGGCTGCGCCTCCCTGACTCTCTCCGCCAGCGCGCGGAGCTCGGTGAAGAGCATGCGGGACGTGTCGTCCCAGGTGGGGAACGTGTCGGCCTTCCGTCGCGCGGCCGCGGCCATCTTCGCGCGGTACGCGTCGTCGGTGGCCAGGCGCAGCAGCGCGCCGGTCAGCGCGACCCGGTCACCGGGCGGCACGGCCAGGCCCTCGACGCCGTGCTGCGCGAGGTGCGGGAGGTTGCCGGCGTTCCAGCCGACCACCGGCAGGCCCGCGGCCATCGCCTCGCCGTAGACCGTGCCGTACGGCTCGCGCGTGCTGGCCAGCGCGAAGATGTCCGCCTTGCGGTAGAACCCGGCGACCTCGGCGGGCGTGACGACGCCGTGCGTGACCACGCGGTCGCGCAGGTCGGGCCGCTGGATCCGGGCCCGGACCCGGGCGGCGTACTCGGGCTCGACGTCCTCGTCGCCGACGAGGTGCAGCGTGGCCGCGTTCGGCGGCAGGTTCGAGAAGGCGTCCAGCAGGTCGAGCAGGCCCTTGCGCGCCATCCAGTTGCCCACCGAGAGGATCGCGGCCTGCCGGTCCTGGCGCAGATCACCGGAGGGGTCGACCGGGTCGGCCGCGGCGTCCCGGCCGGGCGGGACCACCACCAGCGACTCCGGGTCGAATCCCTGCTGCCGCAGCGTGTTGGCCAGGTCCTCGGACGCGATGATCATCCGCTGGGCGCGCTTGTAGAGCGCGCGGTCCAGCGAGGCCTGGGTGCGCTGCCGGCCGGCCGCGTGGTCGATGCCGCCCGGCGGCTGGTGCAGGATCGCCGCGATCGGCGGCAGCCCGCGCGCCGCGCCCAGCCACGGCCCGGCCAGACCGGCCACGATGCTGTCGACCAGCAGCACGTCCGGCCGCTGCGCGTGGATCTTGCGGAGCATGGTCGCGCCGGCCAGGGCGGGCAGCGGGAACCGCCACTTCGGCAGCGACACGAACTGCACCCGCGCGCCGTGCTGAGGTGCCCGGTCCGCGACGCGCCGGTGGTAGAGGTACCCACCGGTCATCGTCGCCGGGTCGCCGAGCGTGAGCAGGGTGACCGCGAGCTCAGTCACCGAGCGGGCCCTCGTATCCGCCGTACATCCGCGGGTCCTCCCAGACGCGGACGTGCAGCGTGGCGCCCGGCACCGGGCCGACCGCGCTCACCAGCACCGCGTGCAGCCACTGGGAGAAGACCTCCACGGTGACCGCGTCCTTGGTGGTCTCGGCGCCGACGATCTCGTCCAGGTCGGCCTCGTGCAGGCGGCCGGTCACGCCGCGCAGCGCGTCGTTGAGCACGTCGAGGTCGACGACCATGTCGCGCTCGTCCAGCCGCGGGCGGGTGACGCGGATGTCCAGGCGGTAGTCGTGGGAGTGCCGCTCGCCTTCCGGCGGGGGCATTCCGGGCATCGTGTGGTAAGCACGGACTTCTCGGGAGGTGCCGACTTCGTACATGCCCTTATTCATAGCGCAGCGCCGCGTGCAGGACTCCGGGTGCGCCCCGGTCCAGGGCCTGGTACGCGGCCGGGGCGTCCTCGAACGCGAACTCGGTGGTGGCCAGCGCGGCCAGCGGCAGCGTGGGCATCAGGGCCAGCGCGGTGCCGCGGCGGCGGTCGCGGGTCCAGCGGTCCTGCTGCGCGGCCGGGATCGTGGAGACCTGGCTGGAGCGGATGGTGAGGCGGCGGCGGTGGAAGTCGGCGCCGAGCGGGAGCGCGACGGGCTTGGTGCCGTACCACGAGCCGACCAGCGCGGTGCCCTCGTGGTGCAGCCGGGCGAGCCCGTCCGCGAGCGCGCGCGGGGCGCCGGAGGTCTCGACCAGGAGCGCCGCGTCATGGTCCGATTCCTCGGGACTCAGCGCGGTGATGCCCACCGAGGCGGCCAGCTCGCGGCGCCACTGCATCGGCTCCAGTGCCACGACCGAGGCGCCGGCCCGCGTCAGTAGCAGGGACGTCAGCAGCCCGATCGCGCCGAGGCCGGTCACGAGCACCGTCTCGCCGAGCACCGGTCCTGCGTCGAGACTCAGCTGCAGCGCGGTCTCCACCAACGGGAACATGGTCGCCAGCCGCAGGTCCAGGCCCTCCGGCAGCGTCAGCACGTCCGCGGCCGGTGCGGTGAAGACGTCCTGGTGCGGGTGGAACGCGAAGACCGCGGTCCCGTCAAGGGTTCGGCCGACCGCGCTGTATCCGTACCCGAACGGGTAATTGAAACCACCCTCGAACGCGCCGAGCGTCTCGTCCAGCGGCGTCGCCGCGTCCAGCTCGCCGCGGTACGCGAGCAACTCCGTGCCCGCGCTGATTCCGGAGTAGACGGTGCGTACCAGCAGCTCGTCGCCGGTCGGCTCGTCGAGGTGCACGTCCTCGACCGCGACCGAGCGCGGCGCGAGGAACCGGACGGCGCGCGCTTTCACGGACATCCCCCAAAGATCTCTTAAATGGACATATAGCCATATAGCCCCGGTGAGGCATTTATCGGTCGGGCGGTGGGCAGCAGCTGATCCACGTGGTAGCAAAGGTGCCATGATTCTTACGCCACAGCGAACGGGCGACCCGGCGCCCGCGCCGGTCGAGGTCTGTTCCGTGGTGATTCCCACGCCGTACGGGGAGTTCACGACGCGCGTCTTCGAGACCGCCGCGGGGCACACGCTGCTCGCGCTGATCCGCGGCGACGTCACCGGCAGCGATCCGGTCCTCACCCGCCTGCACTCCGAGTGCCTGACCGGCGACGCGCTCGGCTCGCTGCGCTGCGACTGCGGCGTGCAGCTGCGCACCGCGATGCGCACGGTCGCGGCGGCCGGCCGCGGCGTGGTGCTCTACATCACCGGGCACGAGGGCCGCGGCATCGGCCTGGTCAACAAGCTCCGGGCGTACGTCGAGCAGGACAAGGGCGCGGACACGCTGGACGCGAACCTGCGTCTCGGCCTGCCGGCGGACGCGCGCACGTACGGCGAGTCCGCGGCCGTGCTGAAGGCGATCGGCGTCGAGTCGGTCAACCTGATGTCGAACAACCCGGACAAGGTCGAGGGCCTGCGCGCCGGCGGCCTCACCGTGCGGACCATGGTGGGCCTGCAGACCGCCGCGCACGCGCGCAACGCCGCCTACCTGACCACCAAGGCGGACCGGATGGGCCACGTCGCGCCGATCGGCGCGGAGCCGGTCACCGTGCCCGAGGCCGGCATCGACGTGCGTGGCCTGATCGGCGAGATACGCCCGCGCGCGGACCGGCCGTACGTCATGGTCCGCGTCACCCAGACGCTCGACGGCCGCATCCAGCGCGACCCCGGCATCCCCACGGCCGAGGAGCACGCGCTGCGCGCCGCGACCGACGCGGTGCTGGTCGGCGCCGGCACGGTCAGCCGCACCGACCCGTCACTCACGGTCGAGCTGGTGCCCGGCGCTCACCCGCTGCGCGTCGTCCTGGACGGCGACCTCACGCTGCCGCTCACCGCGCGCGTCTTCGGCGGCGAGGCCGCGACCACGGTCTTCACCACCAAGGAGGCGGACGCGGCCCGCGCCGACGCGATCCAGGCGGCCGGTGTCGGGCTGCGCGAGGTCTCGGCCGGCCCGGACGGCGTCGATCTGCCCGCGGTGCTCGCCGAGCTGCGCCGCAGCGGCGTCCAGTCGCTGCTGGTCGAGGGCGGGACCCGGCTGATCACGGCGCTGCTCGAGGCGGGCCTGGCCGACCGGCTGATCGTGGCCATCTCCGCCACCACGGACGCGCCCGGCGACACGCGCCTGCCGGCCGGGCTCACGCTGACCGGCCGCACCGCCTACACCGCGGGCGACGCGCTGCTGCTCGGCTGGGACGTCACCGTCTGATCGAACAGTCGGTGACGGTGCAGCTCTGCACCAGGACGTTGTCGACGACCGGGCCGTACGCGCCGGGGGTGGTGCTGGTCAGCTCCAGCGACGTCTCCGCGCGCGTGGCCCGGAACGTGAACGACATTTCCACGTACCCCATGGCGGTCCTGCTGGTCCCGGTGGCGTCGAAGGCGAAGTCCTGCCATGCGCGGCCGTCGACGCCGGCCACGCCGGTCTTCGCCTCCGGCGGGCCGGACGGATTCCCGGACAGGCGGTAGCTGACCCGGTAGTCAGCGGCCGGCGTGGTGCGGAACACCGCCCGGACCGCGCCGGCCCGCGCGCCGTTCAGATCCAGCGACTGCGCCCCGTTCTGCGCCGCCCAGTAGCCGTCGCCGATCAGGTCCACGTCACCACCGATGACGGTCCACGAACCGAAGGTTTCGTGCGCACGGTACGTGGTGAAGCTCCCGGACGGCGCCCACGGCTCCTCGAAGCTGTCCCAGAACGCGCCCGCGGTGGCGTGCGCGGGCGCGGCGACCAGGGCCGACAGTGCGCCCGCGATGACGGCGGTGGCACGACGTGGCATGATTTCTCCCCCTCCGGGTGCGACGCCCCACGGCGGCCGAGAGAGCGCCTGCCTGGATCCTACGGCCCGCGGGGTGCCGCCCGGGCCGGAAATCAGGAGGCGGCGGTGGTGACCACGACCGCCGACATCATGATCGCGATCTGCAGGTCCTTGATCAGGCGGCCCACCGCGACACCGGCCCAGTGCGTGTCGCCCAGCTCCTTCAGCCGCTTCTTCGTCTCCCGCCGGGGCAGGTCCGGGAAGACGCGCTTCTCCCAGTCGAGCGCGTCGATCAGCGTGCACAGCACCAGCGTCCGGGTGTCCGGCGCGGGGTCCGAGCCGTCGATCGCGGCGTGCAGCAGCCGCCGGCGCTCGGTCTCCACCGCCGGCTCGACGCCGTGCGGCGCCGGGTAGCGGGTGACCGGGAAGATGCGCATCAGCCGGTCCGCGCGCTGCTCCAGGATCCCGGCCGTGACCAGGCCGTCCAGCACGGGCTGCCGGGCCTTCTTCGACAGCCGGTAGACCCAGTCGTTCGGCTTGCGCCGCTTCGTGTCCGCCGCGATCGTGGCCAGCGCCGCGTCCGCCAGCGGTGAGCCGGTCGGCGTCGTGTCGATCACGTCGACCTTGCCGCCGGTCAGCGTGATCCGCTCCGCCAGCGCGAGTTCCACCAGGTGCGCGCCGGCCACGCCGTAGTCCAGCCAGGTGCTGGTGCCGTACGCGATGCCCTCGTCGTTGTAAGCGAGCAGAACCAGTTCCTCAGCCAGCGAGATCGTCATGTCCACCAGCGTATTCACGCTGTTCAAGCCGCACATCCGTCCCCAGCCGGATCTCCGGCTCCGCCTCGCGACGGGTATTCGATCATTCTGTCGGACCCCCCGCGCACAATGGTGCGCATGGATATCGCTACCGCGGACGGCCGCACGCTGCACGCCTACGACCGGGGCACCGGCACGCGGGTCGTCCTGTGGCACCACGGCACGCCGAACATCGGCACGCCCCCGCGCCCGCTGTACGAGGCGGCGGACCGGCTCGGCGTCCGGCTGATCGGCTACGACCGTCCCGGCTACGGCGGATCCACCGCGCTGCCCGGCCGCGACGTCGCATCCGCGGCCCGGGACGCGGCCACGGTCGCGGACGCGCTCGGGGTGTCCTCCTTCGGGGTGATGGGGCACTCCGGCGGCGGCCCGCACGCGCTCGCCTGCGCGGCTCTGCTGCCCGATCGGGTGCCCGCCGCGGTGTCCGTGTCCGGGCCGGCCCCACGCCACGACGAGACGTGGTTCGACGGCATGGGACCGGCCGGTGCCGCCGGTCTGCGCGCCGCGATCGCGGGCCGGGCCGCGAAGGAGGCGCACGAGGCCACCGGTTCCATGCCGGACTTCACCGCCGCGGACTGGGCCGCGCTGGAGGGCGAGTGGGGCTGGTTCGGCGAGGTGGTCGAGCCGGCGGTCGCGGCCGGCCCTGGCCCGCTGATCGACGACGACCTGGCGTACGTGCGGCCGTGGGGTTTCGGCCCGGCCTCGATCACGGCGCCGGTGCTGCTGGTGCACGGCGCGGACGACCGGGTGGTACCGGCCGCGCACGCCCGCGACCTGGTCCCCGGCGCGGAGTCATGGATCGTGCCCGGCGCCGGTCACATCTCGGTCCTGCCAAAGACCGCGGTGCGCGCGCTGGACTGGCTCGCGGCCAGACTGTGAGCCGGCGGCTCACGACAGGAACATGAGCCGGGCCGCGATCGGCAGGTGGTCACTGCCGGTGCGATCCAGCGTCCACACCGCCCGCACGGCGATCGCGCGCGCCATGATCTGGTCGATCCGGGCGACCGGTGTGCGGGCCGGCCAGGAGAACGCGAATCCCCCTTCGGCGGTGCTCACCCGGTCCGTGACCGGGCGCAGCCCTCGATCCTCGACGGTGCCGTTCAGATCCCCGATCAGGATGATCCGTTCCAGCGGCTCGCCGGCCAGCGCGGCGCCGAGCCGCACCGCGGAGTCGTCGCGCCGGTCGCTGCCGAACCCGCCGGGCGAGAGCCGCAGCGAGGGCAGATGCGCCACGTACACCGCCACGTTCCCCTGGAGCGTGGTGACCACCGCGCGCAGCGCGCGGTTCCAGTTGGCGTCGTGCACGCTCGCCGGCCGGATGTCGACCGGCCGGGACTCCACGATCGGGTACCGCGACCACAGCCCGACCGTGCCGTGCACCGCGTGGTGCGGGTACCTCGTGGCCAGCACCGCATCGTAGGCGGCCACGTTCGCCGGCAGCAGCTCCTGCACGCCGATCAGGTCCGCGCCCGGAGCCAGCAGCGTGCGCGCGGTCCCGGCCGGATCCGGGTTCTCGTCGCTGAGGTTGTGCTGCACCACCGTCAGGTTGGCCGGCGTGCCCGTGCTCTGCGCCAGCTTCCCGCCGCAGACGGCCACCCAGGCGACCACCGGCAGCACCACCGCGATCGCCGCGATCCGCGACCTCCGGAGCAGTGCGAGAAGCAGCAGTACCGGAACGCCGAGCCCCAGCCACGGCAGGAACGTCTCGATCAGGCTCCCGAGGCGCGGTCCGGCGTTCGGCACCAGCCCGGGAAAGCCGATCAACACCGCCAGCACCACCGCCGGTACGGCCACGATCGTCTTCCGCATCCGGCGATCATTCCAGGCCCCCGCCAGCCCGCCCCGGGCTCGGCCCGCGAGATGATCTGGCACCTGCCGTAGCGGCATGTGGTCTTGTTGCGGCATCCCACCACGAAAGGTTCCCGCTGTGACGCTCTCCGCCCTCATGCCGCCGCGACAGGTCAAGATCGGTGACGCCGCTCTGTTCGCGGAGACCACGCCGCGCGCCATCCGGCACTACCACCAGATCGGTCTGCTGCCGGAGCCCGGGCGGGGCGCGGACGGCCGCCGCCGCTACGGCTACGACGACATGATCCGCCTGCTCTGGATCCGCAGGATGGCGGAGACCGGCATCAGCCTCGACGACATGCGCGCCGCGTTCGAGGGAACCCGGGACATCGACGACGTGCTGGCCAGGCTGGAGCGGACGCTGGCCGACCAGCAGGCCGACATTGCCCGCCGGCGTGCCGCCGTTCAGCGTCTGCGGGCCGTGGGCAGCCCGCTGGGGCTGCTCTCGACGATGGTCACCGACCGGCTCGATCATCTGCCGCCGGGCGCGCTGCGTCCCGGCGACCTCGAGGCGCTGCTGGTCACGGAACGCATCTTCGGCGCGCTCGGCGCCGCGATCCAGGCCAGCGCGTTCATCGTGCTGGCCACCCATCCCGGCCTGCGCGCGGAACAGGACCGGCTCGACGCGGCCGAGGCGGCCCTGGACGACGGCGTGCACCCCGGCGACCCGCGCGTCGAAGCGCTCGCCGTGCAGCGATGCGCCCATCAGATGGCCCTGGACCGGGCCGTCCGGGAAGCCGGGCTGGACGCGGAGGAGGAGAAGCTCTTCGAGATGGACGACGCCGGCCCGGCGGAGCGGAGACCCACCTCGCTGAGCGTCGGCCAAGCGGTCACCAAGATGCCGTACGACCTGTCGCCGGCCCGGAAGCGCTGCGTGCAACGTGCGGCACAGCTCTTCGCCGAGGCCCTCTCCGCCGGCGGCTGAAACCGTCAGGCCGTGCCACCGGCCGCCGGCACCGCACCGTACGTGCGATGCAGGTAGGCGATGTCCCGCCCGAAGGACCACACCAGCGCGGCCAGGGCACCCGCCACCAGGACTCCGGCGGCCACCCCCGGCAGCACGCCCGACGCGGCCGCGACCAGCACGACGCCCTGCACCGCCGCGACCGTCTTGCGCGAGTACCGCACCGGCAGATCGTTCCGCAGCCAGGCGAAGTGCCACCCGGCGGCCACGAACGCGTACCGGAACGCGCCGATAGCCAGTACCCACCAGCCCAGGTGGAACGACACGAACACGCTCAGCACCAGGATCAGGAACGCGTCCACCTCGCCGTCGAAGCGGGCCCCGAATGGTGAGCTGCTGCCGGTGCGGCGGGCCACGATCCCGTCGACGCCGTCCAGGACCAGCGCGACCGACGCGAGCACGACCAGGACCGCGACCGGCGTGCGCTGGAAGTCCGCGACCAGCGCGGTCACGCCGCCGATCAGCGTGGCACGGGCCAGCGTGACCGCGTTAGCCGGGCCGAATACCCGCAGGCCGGCGCGGTGCATGGCGCGGGCGAGCAGCGTGCCGAGCGCGAGCGCGTAGACCGTGCCGGCGATCCAGCCGGTGGTGCCGAGACCGACCGCGGCGGTGAGGCCGCCGAGCACCGCGAACTGGGCGAGCAGCCCGGCCGCGGGGCCGCGAAGGGGACTGACGGTGCCGGTCCATACGCCTGCTGTCACTGTGCTGCCTCCATGCCGGGGAACCGCGGCGGGTCACCGCCGGTCGCGTTCTGTCAACACGGAAACTTCCGGCGGACGGTTCACCGGATCTTCGAACCGGATCCGCGAAACGTCCGTACCTCCAGGTGACGCGGACCGCCGGAGATCTTGACCGGCCGGTGCGCGGGACAGGGACCGTTACCGTCAGTGGAGGCCGGGATGAGTGTCGCCGAAGCGCCGAGGTACGCCTCGACGTGGCTGGACCTGCGTGAGCCGGCGGATGCCGCGGCCCGCGCGACGGAACTGGCCGACGAGATCCGGGGGCGTCTTGCGGACGTCCCGGACCCGGTGATCCTCGACCTCGGCTGCGGCACCGGCTCGATGGCCCGGTGGCTCGCGCCGCGGCTGAACGGCCGCCAGCACTGGATCATGCAGGATCGCGATCCGGACCTGCTCGGCGTGGCCGCGGCCAGCATGATCGGCACCGGGAGTGCGCTCACGGTGGAGACCCGGCAGGGCGACATCACCGCGCTGACCGCGGCCGACCTGGACGGCGTCTCACTGGTCACCGCGTCCGCGCTGCTCGACCTGCTGGACGCGGACGACGCCGCGCGTCTCGCCGAGGCGTGCGCCGGGTCGGGTACGCCCGCGCTGCTCACGTTGTCGGTCAGCGGGCACGCGGAGCTGACCCCGGCCGACCCGCTGGACGGACCGCTGAACAGCGCGTTCAACGAGCACCTGCGGCAGCACGTGGCCGGCCGTACGCTGCTCGGTGCCGAGGCGGCCGAGGTGATCACCGCGGCGTTCGAGGAGCGCGGCGCGGCGGTGCACGCGCGGCCCAGCCCGTGGCGGATCGGCCCGGAGCACCGGGAGCTGATCGAGGAGTGGCTGCGCGGCTGGGTAACGGCCGCGTCCACCCGGCTCGGCCGCGAGGCGAGCGTCGAGCACGAGATCGACGACTACCTGCGGCGGCGGCTCGCCCAGGCCGCGGCCGGTGAGCTGGCCGTCACCGTGCACCACACCGACCTGCTGGCGCTGCCCGGAGAGGCCTCCTGATGGTGCAGAAGATCCTGTCCTGGGTGAAGCCGGTCGCCGGCGCCGCGATCATCGCGCTGCTGTTCTGGCGGCTCGGGTCGGTCGCGTTCCTGGACAGCCTGCGCGTGCTCACCTGGCCGACACTGCTCGCGGCCGCCGGGATCGGGCTGCTGACCACGGTGTTCAGCGCGTGGCGCTGGTGCCTGACCGCGCGCGGCCTGGGCATCCGGCTCCCGCTGCGCGCCGCGGTCGCGGACTACTACCAGGCGCTCTTCCTCAACGCCACGCTCCCCGGCGGCCTGCTCGGCGACGTCGACCGGGCGGTGCGCAACGGCCGGGACACCGGCGACGTCGGCCGTGGCGTGCGCGCGGTGGTGCTCGAACGTACCGCCGGGCAGATCGTGCTCGTCGCGGTCGGCACCGGTGTGCTGATCGCACACCCGGGACTGGCGCTCGCGGTTGCGGACATGGTGTCGGTCTCCCCGGCCGTGCTGGCCACGATCGCCGCCGGTGCCGTGCTGGCCGGCGCGTTCCTGGCGGTCAAGCTGCGCCGCAATCCGGGCCGGGTACGGCGTGCCTGGCGGACCGCCACCGGTGACGTCCGGCAGGGCCTGCTCGCCCGTCGCACCTGGCCGGGCGTCCTGCTCGCGTCCGCGATCGTGCTCGGCGGTCACCTCGCCACGTTCCTGCTCGCGGCCCGCGCCGCCGGTTCCGTCGCGCCGCTGCGCACGCTGCTGCCGCTGCTGGTCACCGCGCTGCTGGTAATGGTGCTGCCGGTCAGCATCGGCGGCTTCGGACCGCGCGAGGGCTTCCTGGCCTGGGCGTTCGCCACCACCGGCCTCAGCGCCGCGCAGGGCCTCACCGTGGCAGTGGTCTACGGACTGTTCGCGCTGGTCGCGAGCCTGCCGGGGGTCGCGGTCCTGGCCGTCCGCCTGGTCGCCCGGCACCGTGCCCCGGAGGCTCCGGAGGCACCGCTCCCGGCTCCCGAGCCGGTCCCGGCCCCGGTGGAGCAGTTGATCGTCACCGCGAGGCCGCGCAAGACCCTGGAGCCCGCGGCCGCCTGAAAGGACTCTCCCGCTTCCGGCGTGGTGCCGCCCGCACGCTCCCGCGGGCCGACCGCGCGGAGGCTTTTGACTTTGCCCGCGCTCCGCTCCGGCCGCCGCGGCGGAGCCGGTGCCGTCGCCGGTCGCGAAAGACCGTTGCGGGCCGGGTCCCGCGCCTGGTCGCGCCCTCGACACCGGTGCCGGGTGTCGAGGGCGCGACCAGCCGGGTGGCGTCCGCGCCGTAGAGGGGGATCGGCGGTCCGTGGTTGGCGGTCCCGGCCGCCGGTAGAAACAAGAGGTCCCGACCGGCGGGAGCGGTGCCCGCCGGCCCGCCGTCACGGACTCGAGATGACGCTGCCGGCGAGAGGACGACGATGAGCAGGACACCGGCGCCCCGGGGGATCGCACTGCTGGGCCTGGCGAGTTCGTCGTTCCTGGTCGTGCTGGACGCCGCGATGACGAACCTGGCCGGCCCGTTCATCCGCGAGGGTCTGGGGCTGACCGCGGCCGAGCTGACGCTGGTCGCGAGCGGCTACCTGGTGCCGCTCGCCGGGCTGCTGCTGCTCGGCGGCCGGCTCGCGGACGTGGTCGGCGGCCGGCGGATCTACCTCGCCGGCATGGTCGTCTACCTGGCCGCGACCGCGTTCTGCGCGTTCGCCGTGAACAGCCCGATGCTGATCGCCGGCCGGATCGGGCAGGGGATCGGCGGCGCGATCGTGATCCCGTCCGCGCTGGCGCTCGCGCTCGCCGTCTCGGCCACACCGGCGGAGCGCACCCGCATCGTCGGGATCTGGGGTGCGGTCTCCGGCGCCGGTGGCGTGCTCGGCTTCCTGCTCGGCGGCGTGCTCACCCAGGCGTTCGGCTGGCCGGCGGTGTTCTGGGCACCGGTGCCGGTGGGCCTGCTCAGCATGGCGCTGGTGCTGCGGTCGGTGCCGGCGGTGCACGGGCGTCCGGGCCGGATCGACGTGCCCGGCGCGATCACCATCACCGGCGGCATCTCCGCGATCGCGTACGGCGTGGTGTCCGCGTCCGCGTCGCGGTGGACCGGGCCCGGCTCGTTCATCGCGATCGCGGCCGGGGTGGCGTTCCTGGCCGCGTTCGTGGCCGTCGAGCGCCGCGCCGCGCATCCGCTGGTGCCGCCGGCGCTGTTCCGCCGCGGCCCGGTCATTCGGGCGAGCGTGGTCGTGGTCCTGCTCGGCGGCGTGTTCGGCAGCATGTTCTTCCTGCTCCCGCAGTACCTCCAGCAGGTGCAGGGCCTGGACGCGCGGTCGGCCGGGCTCGCCCAGGCGCCGCTGCCCCTCATGATCATCGTCGGTAGCGCGCTGGCCCCGTTCGCCGCCCGGTCACTCGGCCTGGCCCGGGCGTGCACGGCCGGTCTGCTCCTGCTGCTCGCCGGCTTCACCTGGCTGCTGCTGAACCCGGCGGACGGCGGTTACTCCGCGCACACCGCCGCCGCGTTCGTGCTGCTCGGCGCCGGGGCCGGCGTCGGCCTGGTGAACGCGATCGCAATCGCGGTCCGGGACGCCGCCGAGGGCGAGTCGGGCCTGCTCAGCGGCCTGGTGAGCGCGGCACAGCAGATCGGTGCGGCGGCTGGCGTGGCGGTCCTCGGCGGGATCGCGATCGGCGCGGACGGCGAGACGGACTTCACCGCCGCGTTCCTCGGCCAAACCGTCCTCGTCCTGGTCGCGCTCGGCCTGTCGCTGATCCCGAACACCCGGGTGGAGCGGGTCCCGGCCGTCGAACGGGTCTGATCAGGCACCGCGCCGGTGGGTCGCGGCCTCCTGACGCAGCGACAGCCGGTACAGCTTGTCGTAGCTCTCGGTGCCGGGCTCGGCCGTGTAGACCAGCAGGCGGTGCGACTGGGCGTTGTCGACCAGCATCTGGCAGTGCAGGACCAGCGTGCCGACCTCCGGGTGGACCAGGCGTTTCACCTCGTCCGGCAGCCCTTCGATCCGGTGCCGCTCCCACAGCTCCCGGAACTCCGCGCTCGCGGCCAGCAGCAGGGCGGCCAGGGATGCCGCCTCGGATTCCGGCCCGCGCAGCGTGACCAGGCGGCGCAGCCCGGCCGCGTACATCCGGGACAGGCTCTCGTGATACTCCGGCTGGTAGATCAGCCGGCTGCTCGGGTCGGCGAACCACCGGTACCCGCGGCTGCGCATCGGCCCGGTGTACGCGGTCGCGTCACCGAAGACCGCGACGCCGAGCGGGGTCTGCCGCAGCGTCTGCCCCAGCTCGGTGACGATCTCCGCGGGCGTGTCGCCGAGCCGGTCCAGCACCCGCTGCAGTGCCGGGCTGACGTGCGCGCTGGTCGCACCGCGGACCGGGGGCTGATGCCCGGCGAGCCGGAACAGGTGATCCCGTTCGTCGAGCGTGAGATGCAGCCCCTGGGCCATCGACGCGACCATCTGAACGGACGGCCGCGGCCCGCGCTCCCGCTCCAGCCGCTCGTAGTAGTCGATCGACATGTGGCACAGCGCGGCCACCTCCTCCCGGCGCAGTCCCGCGGTCCGTCGCCCGGACCCGCGCGGCAGCCCCACATCCTCCGGTTGCAGCGTCGCCCGGCGCCGCCGCAGGAACTCGGCCAGCCCAGCTCGATCGATCAGCATGCGCTCCTGTGTACCGTTCCGCCCGTCCGCCCATCCAGGGATCGCCGATCCCCCCTTCAGGGCGGGCTCCGCCGGGAGACCCGGTCGAAGAACGAGGAACACCAGCGGGCGTACGGTTCGGCAGTGCCCTCGCGGGTGGGATGCACCCGGTTCGCCAGGATCAGGACGCCGAGGCCGCGGGACGGGGAGAGCCACAGCCGGTTCCCGACGTACCCGGTGTGCCCGAACCCGGGCAGGCCGGCCACGCCGAGGCCGGGCCGCGGCGTGACCATCCAGCCCAGGCCGAACCGCGCGCCCGGCGTCGACGGCGTGCGGACCTGCGGGTACGGATCCCGCAGCCACGCCTGGGCCGCGGCGGTGACCAGCGCGAGCGTGCCGAACGCACCGGCCTGACCGGCCACGCCGCCCATCGCGGCCGCGTTCTCGTCGTGCACCTCGCCGACGATCAGCCGGCCGCGCCACGGGTCGCGCTCGGTGGCGACGGACTCCCGCGGTGGCGCGCCGAAGCGCAGCCCGGTGCGGTCGCGCGCAAGATCGGACAGTGAGCGGCCGGTCAGGTCCTCGACCAGCCGGCCGAGCAGCATGAAGCCGAGGTCACTGTAGACCTCCGCGGGCGGGCCGAGCGGTGTGCCGAGCACGGCGGAGAGGATCTCGTCGCGGCCGGTGACGGTGCGGAAGAACGGGACCGAGGCGGGCAGGCCGGCGGTGTGGGTGAGCAGCGCGCGGATCGTCGCGCGGCCCACCGCGTACCCCCGGGCCGGTGTCCACAGCTCTTCCAGCGGCAGGTCGAGGGACGGGACCGCGGCGAGCACCTCCGGCAGGGTGACCAGCACCTTCGTGAGGCTGGCCAGGTCCCACCAGTCGCCGGCGGTGACCGGGCGGCCGGTGGACAGGTCCGCGGTGCCGTGCACCACCTGCGAGAACACCCGATCAGGGCCGAACACGGACACCGCGGTGGCCGGTGCGGGCGACCGCGTCACGACGTCGAGCAGAGAAGACCCCACGCGGTCAGGTATAGCGGAAGCACTATTTTGGTCCGGTGACGCACCTCTGCATCGACTTCGGCACGTCCAGCACGGTGGCGGTGCTGGCCGGCCGCCAGGGGGTACGCCCCGTGCTGTTCGACGGCCGGCCGTCGCTGCCCTCCGGCGTCTGCGCGGACCCGGCCGGTCGCCTGGTGGCCGGCCCGGACGTGCTGCTCGCCGCCGCGACCGCGCCGGAGCGGTACGAGCCGTACCCGAAACAGCGGATCGACGAGAAGTCCGTGCTGCTCGGCGGCGTCGAGGTAGCGGTCGCCGACCTGATCGCGGCCGTGCTGCGCCGGGTGGTGGCCCAGTTGCCGGCGCCGCCGCAGCGGGTGACGCTCACCCACCCGGCCGCGTGGGGCGCGCAGCGCCGGGAGGTGCTGTGGGAGGCGGCCGCGCGCGCCGGGCTGAACTCGGTGCGCCTGGTCAGCGAGCCGGTCGCGGCCGCGGCCCACTTCGCCGCGACCGCGGGCGACGCGCTGCCGGCCGGTGGTGCCGCGCTGATCTGCGACGTGGGCGCGGGCACGGTCGACGTGTCCGTGGTCCGGCGCACGCCAACCGGGTTCGAGGTGCTGACCACGACCGGCCTGCCGGACGGCGGCGGCCTGGACCTGGACGCCGCGATCGTCGCGCACCTCGGGACGGTCTACCAGTCCCGGCACGGTGCCGCCTGGTCGCGCCTGGTCGCCCCGTCCGCGCCCGGCGACCAGGCCGCGTCCCGCGCGTTCTGGACCGGTGTGCGGACCGGCAAGGAGACGCTGTCCCGGTCGCCGGGCACGCACATCCACCTGCCGATCATCGAGCAGGAGGCGCCGCTCGGCCGCGAGCAGTTCGAGTCGCTGGCCCGCCCGGTGCTGGACCGGACCGTGGACGCGACCCGCGCGGTGCTGCGCGAGGCGCGGGTGGAACCGTCCGCGCTGTTCGGCGTGTTCCTGGTCGGCGGCGGCAGCCGGGTGCCGCTGCTGGCCACGCTCCTGCACCGCGCGCTGGGCGTGGCGCCGACCGCGGTCGAGTCGCCGGAGCTGGCCGTCGCGTCCGGCGCGGTGACGGCCGAGGACGTGAGCGGGCCGGACGCGGAGCTGACCGTGAAGGCGGCCCGGCCGATGGAGCGCCCACAGCCCTACGGCGCGGAGCGCGCCCAGGCCCACGGCGCGGAGCGCCCCAAGGCCTATGGTGCCGCGCAGATCCCGGTGAGCAAGCCGGCCAAGCGTGGCCGGCGTACCAGGCGGCCCCGGCGGGTGGTGCTGGTGGTGGCCGCGCTGGTGATCGCGGCGGCCGGTGGGGCCGCGGCCGCGGCGTGGCCGTACGGCACGGAGCTGGCGCCGTACGACGCCGAGACGGTCGTCGAGGAGAGCTGGAACGGCGAGTTCTTCATGCAGATCGACAGCGTGAGCCGGGATCAGGCCTCCGGTCTGCTGCTGCTCCGGGTCCGCGAAGCCACGCTGGGCGAGAACCGGCAGACGCTCGACGGCACCGGCCGGTGGGTGAACGTGCGCGTCGACCCGGACGCGGAGGTGTGGCACGCGGACCGGACGCCGAGCGACGTCGACGAGCTCTTCGCCGACCTGGGCGCGCGCGAAGACCGCTCGCGTGGCTTCACGCTCACGTTCAACCCGCAGGGTGAGGTCACCGCGGTTCAGTGGCTTTGACCGGCCGCCCGTTCCAGGGTCTGACGAAACGCACGCGCGGCCGGTGAGGCCGCGCCCGCGATCCGCTGCGCCGTGAAAATGGTGCGGCGCGGCGCCGAGGGCAGTTCCACCAGCCGGCACGACGTGGAGCGCCCGGCCCACACCAGGTCCGGGATGAGCGCGACCGCGTTGCCGGACTCGACCAGCCGGATCTGCGACTGCAGGTCCGCGGTCTCGTAGCGCACGTCCGGCTCGAAACCGGCGATCCGGCACGTCTGCAGCGCGAAGTGCCGGGAGGCGGTGCCGTGCGGTTCCATCACCCACGGCATCTCCGCGGCCTCGCGCAGGTGCGACACCGGCCTCAGCGACTCGGACTCCGGCGGCAGCGCGAGGCGAATCGCGTCCGTGGTGAGGTCGCGCCGGTCCAGGCCGGGGTGGTGCGGTGCCGCGTGCGCCGGGTACTGCTCCGCGACCACCATGTCGAAGTCGCGCGCCCAGGTCTCGCGCAGCGCCTCCTCCGGCTCGCGCTGCACCATCTCCACCCGTACGTCCGGATGCCGGCGGGCCATGGTCTTGAGCGCGGCCGGCATCAGCGCCAGCGCCGCGGACTGGAAGACCGCGACCCGCACCCGCCCGCTCACCCGGGTCAGCGAGGCCTGCAGCGCGGCCTCGGCGCGTTCCAGCGTGTCCAGCACCTCGCCGGCGGAGGCGACCAGCACCTCGGCCTGCGGGGTGAGCTGGAGCCGCCGCCCGGACTTGCGCAGCAGCACCATGCCGGTCTCCTTCTCCAGCTGGCTGAGTTGCTGGGAGACGGCGGACGGGGAGAAGTTGAGCGCTTCGGCGACGGCCGCGATCGTGCCCCGGATGGCCAGCTCTCGCAGCAGCACCAGGCGGCGAATCTCCAGCACAGCGCCCACTCCTTGAGAGACGGTTAAGTTCAACCGAAGAATACCCGTCACAAACGATCGCTTTTCCTAATGCAAGGGCGGACCGAAACTGGGCATCTCATGTCATGGAGGGAACCAGTCAGATGAACGCCACCGACCCCCAGCTGAGCGCCGAGGCCGTCACCCTGGTCCGGCGCTGGCTGCGTGAGGCCGAGACGTACCCCGTCTCCGGCTCCGCCGCTCAGCTGGCCGGCGTGCTGCGCGACCCCAAGGGCCTGTCGTTCGCGGTCGGCTTCGTCGACGGCGTCGTCCGGCCGGAGGACCTTCAGGTCAGCGCCCGTGCGCTCAGCCGTCTCGCCCGCGACGTGCCGTCGTTCCTGCCCGCGCCGCTGCGTGCGGCCGTGAAGGCCGGTGGTGCGCTCGCCCCCACGATGCCCGGCGTGGTGGTGCCGATCGCGCGCCGCGTGCTGCGCGAGATGGTCGGCCACCTGATCGTCGACGCGACCGACGCGCGCCTCGGCAAGGCCATCCAGAAGATCAAGGGCCAGGGGGTA
Source organism: Catenuloplanes indicus (assembly GCF_030813715.1). Classification (NCBI taxonomy): domain Bacteria; kingdom Bacillati; phylum Actinomycetota; class Actinomycetes; order Micromonosporales; family Micromonosporaceae; genus Catenuloplanes; species Catenuloplanes indicus. Next base: position 1,330,952 of record NZ_JAUSUZ010000001.1, on the reverse strand, counting down.
CGGCTCAACGTCAACCTCCTCGGCGAGGCCGTGCTGGGCCGGGGCGAGGCGTCGCACCGGCTGACCGAGACCGAGCGGCTGCTCGCCCGCCCGGACGTCGACTACGTCTCGATCAAGGTGTCGGCCACGGTCGCGCCGCACAACCCGTGGGCGTTCGACGAGGCGGTCGCGCACATCGAGACGCAGCTGACGCCGCTGTTCACCCGCGCCCGGGACGAGCACAAGTTCATCAACCTCGACATGGAGGAGTACAAGGACCTCGACCTGACCATCGAGGTCTTCACCCGCCTGCTCGACCGGCCGGAGTTCCTGTCGCTGGAGGCCGGCATCGTGCTCCAGGCGTACCTGCCGGACGCGCTCAGCGCCATGATCCGCTTGCAGGAGTGGTCCGCGGCCCGCCGCGCCCGGGGCGGCGCCGGCATCAAGGTGCGCCTGGTCAAGGGCGCGAACCTGCCGATGGAGCAGGTCGAGGCGTCGCTGCACGGCTGGCCGCTGGCGACCTGGGGCAGCAAGCAGGAGTCGGACACGCACTACAAGCGGGTGCTGGACTACGCGCTGCACCCGGACCGGATCGGCAACGTCCGGCTCGGCGTGGCCGGCCACAACCTGTTCGACGTGGCGTACGCGTGGCTGCTCGCCGGCGAGCGCGGCGTCCGGGACGGCATCGAGTTCGAGATGCTGCTCGGCATGGCGCAGGGCCAGGCGGAGGCGGTCCGGCGCGAGGTCGGCGGCCTGCTGCTCTACACGCCGGTGGTCAAGCCGGCCCAGTTCGACGTCGCGATCGCATACCTGATCCGCCGCCTGGAGGAGGGCGCGAGCAGCGAGAACTTCATGTCCGCGGTGTTCGAGCTGAACTCCTCGGCGGAGCTGTTCGACCGGGAGCAGAAGCGGTTCGAGGCCTCGCTGGCCGCGCTCGACTCCGAGGTCCCGCCGCCGCACCGGGTCGCGGACCGGCACGCCGTGGTCCCGGTCTCCACGATCGGGCACTTCCGGAACACGCCGGACACCGACCCGTCGGTGCGCACGAACCGCGACTGGATGCGGGCCGCCGTCATGAAGGCCGAGAAATCCGGCATCGGTACGGCCGGGATCGACGCGGCCCGGATCGACAGCCCGGCCGCGCTCAACGACCTGCTGGAGAAGGCCGGCGGCACCACCTGGGGCACCGTCTCCGGTGAGGACCGGGCCAAGGTGCTGCACCGGATCGGCGAGCGGATCGAGGCACACCGCGCCGCGCTGATCGAGGTGATGGCCGCCGAGGCCGGCAAGACCGCGGACCAGGCCGACCCGGAGGTCTCCGAGGCCGTCGACTTCGCCCACTACTACGCGGAACTGGCCCGCGAGCTGGACGCGGTGGACGGCGCCGCGTTCACGCCGGCCGGCATCACGCTGGTCACGCCGCCGTGGAACTTCCCGGTCGCGATCCCGGCCGGTGGCGTGCTCGCCGCGCTGGCCGCCGGGTCCACCGCCGTGCTCAAGCCGGCCGGCCCGGCGGAGCGCTGCGGCGCCGTGCTCGCGGAGGCGATCTGGGAGGCGCTGGACGACGCCGGTGTCTCCCGCGACGTGCTCACGCTGGTCCAGGTGGACGAGGGCACGCTCGGCGCGCAGCTGATCGCGCACCCGCGGATCGACCGGACCATCCTGACCGGCGCCTACGAGACCGCGGAGCTGTTCCGCTCGTTCCGGTCCGACCTGCCGCTGCTCGCCGAGACCTCCGGCAAGAACGCGATCATCGTGACGCCCAGCGCGGACCTGGACCTCGCGGTCAAGGACGTGGTCCACTCCGCGTTCGGCCACGCCGGCCAGAAGTGCTCGGCCGCGTCGCTGGTCGTGCTGGTCGGCTCGGTCGCCAGGTCGAAGCGGTTCCGCACCCAGCTGATGGACGCGGTGTCGTCGCTCACCGTCGGCTACCCCTGGGACCCGTCGTCGCAGGTCGGCCCGGTCATCGAGCCGCCGTCCGGCAAGCTGCTCGACGGTCTGACCACGCTCGGCCCCGGCGAGTCCTGGCTGATCGCACCGCGCGCGCTGGACTCCTCGAGGAAGCTGTGGAGCCCGGGCGTCCGGGACGGCGTGCGGCGCGGCTCGGCGTACCACCACACCGAGTACTTCGGCCCGATCCTCGGCATCATGACCGCGGACACGCTGAGCGAGGCCATCGACATCGTCAACGAGGTCGAGTACGGCCTGACCTCCGGCATCCACTCACTGGACGTGGCCGAGCTACGCACCTGGCTGAACCGCATCCAGGCCGGCAACCTGTACGTCAACCGCGGCACCACCGGCGCGATCGTCGCACGGCAGCCGTTCGGCGGCTGGAAGCGCTCGTCGGTCGGTCCCGGCACCAAGGCCGGTGGCCCGAACTACCTGGTCGGCCTCGGCTCCTGGGACTCCCGCCCGGCTACCGCGGTGGACGAGCCGTCCGCCCGGGTGCGCAACCTGATCGGCCGGGCCAAGGGCGTGCTGAGCGCCGACGAGGCCGCCTACGTCGAGCGCGCCGCACGCAGCGACGCGCACGCGTGGGCCACGCACTTCGCGCCGTCCGACGTCTCCGCGCTGGCCGCGGAGCGCAACGTGCTGCGCTACCTGCCGGTCCCGGTCGAGCTCCGGCTGGAGACCGACGGCGCGGTCGCCGAGCTGGTCCGGCTGATCGCGGCCGGCACGCTGGCCGGTGCCGACCTGACGGTGTCGTCCGCGACGCCGCTGCCGGAGGCGCTCGGCATCGCGCACACGGTGGAGCCGTCCGACGCGTGGACCGCGCGTCTCGGCCCGGGTCGCGCCCGCCTGGTCGGCGGCTCCGTGGCCGACGTGGTCACCGCCACCGGCGGCCGCCCTGACCTGGCCGTCTACGGCGGTCCGGTCACCGAGTCCGGCCGGATCGAGCTGCTGCCGTTCCTGCGCGAGCAGGCGATCAGCATCACCGCACACCGCTTCGGCAACCCGGACGGCGTCGCGGCCGCGGCGCTCTGACGATCGGAATCCAGCGGGGGTACGCGTACCCCCGCTGGATTCCGGGTTTCAGACGGCCTTGACCGCACCGGCGTCGACGGACCAGTTCTGGCCGATCGCGCTGGGCATGGCCGGGGAGGCGAGCAGCAGCACCGCGCGGGCGACCTCGTCCGGCTCGGCCAGCCGGCCGGTCAGCATGCCGCCCTGCGCCGGCAGCCGCGCGAGCAACGCGGCATGGTCCATGCCCAGGTGCGCCGCGAGCCTCGCCACGTAACCGTCCGGGCCCTCCTGGGTGTAGGAGCGGACCCCGGCAGGTGACACCGTGTTGATCCGCACGCCGGACCCGGCCAGCCGCTCCGCGAGGACCCGGGACGTCAGGTTGAGCGCGGCCTTCGCGGCGGCGTACGGCAGCGGGCCACCACCGGCCAGCCGCGCGGCGTTCGAGCTGATGTTGACCACGGCACCGCGCGCCTCGGTCAGCGCGGGCAGCGCGGCCCGGAGCACGCGCAGCGCCGCGAACAGGTTCAGGGCGAGCGAGTCCGCCCAGACGTCGTCGTCGCCCTCGAGGAGATCGCCGAACGCCTCCGTGGGCAAGTCGCCGCCACCGGCGTTGTTGACCACCACGTCCAGGCGGGGATCGACCGCGAGCGCGGCCTCCACCGCCCGCCGCGGACCGTCCGGCCGGGTCAGGTCCGCGGCCACGAACCGGACGCCGGTCGCGTCCAGCTCCGGGGTGCTGCGCCGGGCGACCGCGACCACCTCGGCGCCCTCGGCCGCGAAGGCCCGCACGATGCCGAGGCCCAGGCCCTTGCTGGCGCCGGTGACCAGGACGCGCTTGCCGGTCAGTTGCAGATCCATCTGTGTCGCTCCCATCGGTCTTTCCCTCGGTTCGATCCTGCGGCCGTAGCGGCCGTGACCTCCAATACCGAGTGGGCGGCGACCGATGCCGCGCGGTTATCGTTGCGGCTCATGGAGACCCGGGAGCTGCGCTACTTCGTCGCGGTGGCCGAGGAGTCGCACTTCGGGCGCGCGGCGGAGCGGCTCGGCATCGCCCAGCCGGCGCTGTCCCGCGCGGTGCAGAAGATGGAACGCCGGCTCGGCACGCCGCTGTTCGTCCGGTCCGGCCGCACGGTCAGTCTCACCGCGGCCGGCACGGTGCTGCTCGACGAGGGGCGCCACGCGCTGGCGGCGGTGGCGGCGGCCGACCGCCGCACCCGCCGCGCCGCACCGGACGGGCGACCCGGCCTGGCGCTGGTGGCGAAGGCCGGCGTGTCCGTGGAACTGCTGGCCAAGCTGCTCGACGCGTACGCCGCGGAACCGGACGCGGCCGAGGTCGAGGTGATCCTCGCGGGCCTGGAGCCGGGCGAGCCGGAACGGATGCTGCGCGACGGCCGTGCCGACGTGGCGCTCCTGGTCGCGGACGGGCACGTCCTCGGCGGCCTGGACCACGAGGACATCGCGACCGAGGGGCGGATGGTGGTGCTGCCGGCCGGGCACCCGCTCGCCGCCCGCGCCACGATGACCGTGGACGAACTGCCCGCACTCCCGCGGCCGTGCTGGCCGGAGGACGGCCTGGAGGTCCGGGACGGCACGCAGCTGCTCCAGCTGATCGCGCTCGGCCGGGCGTTCTCCGTACTGCCCGAGTCGTCCCGGCCGGCGCTGCCCGCCGGTGTCGTGGCGGTCCCGCTGGCCGGCGCGTCCCCGGTCGTCACGCGGATCGCCTGGCCGTCGCACAGCCGGTCGCTCGCCGTGGCCGCGCTCGTCCGGGTGGCCACCCGGCTCTGACCTGCCCGGGGTCGGCTGTGTTGCTTCGCCTCAGCCGCCGATCAGCGTGCGGAGGGCGGCGACGTGGCGGGCGTAGGCCTGTTTGCCGTCGGCGGTCAGGCTGACCCAGGTCTTGACGCGGCCGCGGCCGGTCGGCTTCGCGATGGCGACATAACCGGCGTCCTGCAACACCTTGAGGTGCTTGCTGACCACGGAGTCGGCCACGCCGAGCATGTCCCGCAGCGTGCCGAACTCCGCGCTGGTGGTGGCGTCGAGGAACGCGCAGATCCGCAGCCGGTGCGGCGCGTGGATGGTCTCGTCGAACGGCTCGCTCACGCCCGGCTCCACTCGTCGCGACGCCGCGGGCTCTCGCCCGTATCGGTCGGTGAGACGGTGGCCGGGCGGGTCATGCGCCGGCTCGCAGCTGGGCGCGCAGCGCGACGTCGTAGCGGCGGCCGAGCACCACGGTCACGGCGAACGCGACCGCGGCGGCGCACCAGATCAGCCAGTCCAGGTCGGTGTAGGCGCCGATCGCCCACGCCGTGATGCCGGTGACGCCGACGATCGCGCCGGTCGTCTTCGCCCAGCGGCTCGCGCGCCCCGCGTCGAAACCGGAGATCCAGACGCCGGTCAGCCGCTTGTAGGCACGCATCAGGCCGAGACAGACCAGCACGAACAGCACGGCGGTGGCGAGCCGGACGACGACGTTGCCGAAGCCGTAGCCCACGATGAAACCGGCGGCGGCGAGCCCGAGCACCGGGTGATACCACCACGGCGTCACCAGCCGGTCGGCGAGCGTGGACCGGGCCTCGTTGATCGCGGCGAGCTGGGCGGCTGCATCGTTTTCCATGACGGAAAGCCAATCACATTCCGTCTTGGAAAGTCAATCGGCCGTTATTCTGAGTCGATGCGCGCAGTCGTCGACGGGCTGCACCACGTCGGCCTGGTGGTGCCGGACCTGGGCGCGGCGATCGAGACCTACCGGCGGCTCGGCTTCACGGTGGCGCCACCGGTCTGCCCGGCGCTGCCGCCCGCTCCCGGCGCCCCGCCCCGCCCGATCGGCGCCGCCAACAGCCACGTCTACCTGGACCGATCGTTCGTGGAACTGGTGACCGTCGTCGACGACCACCACCCACTGCCGGATGATGCGGAGGCGCGGCCGATCGAGGTACCCGACGACCGCCTCCCCGCGCTGCTCGCCGCCGCCCGCGCCGCCGCGGCGGGACTGACCGCGTGGCTCGGCCGCGGCCCAGGGCTGCGCATCCTGATGCTCGGGGCGCCGGACGTGCACGCGGCCGCGGCCCGCCTGGACGCGGCCGGCATCGGCCACGGCGGCGTCCACCCGATCCAGCGCCGCATTCCCGGCGGCATGGCCACCAGCCACTTCCTGGAACTCGACAACGGCGACCGCGCGGTGGCCGATCCTGGCGCCGGCGATCACGGCGATGATCGCGGCGACGGTGAGCGCACCACCCGCGGCGGTTCCGGTCGCGGCGGCAGTGCGCCCAGCGGCCACAGCGCCTCCGATCCCGGCGGCGATCGCGGCGGCGATCGCGGTGACGGTGCCGAGGGCCGGATCGGGATCGCGGAGAGCATCGCGGCCGGTGAGCATCCGGTGGGCCACCCGAACGGTGCGACCGCATTGACCGGCTGCACGCTGCGCGTGCCGCGGGATGCGTTCCCCGGTGTGGTGTCGCGCTACGAGCGCCTCGTCGGGCGCCCGGCCGAGCGCGCCGACGGCGTCGCGCGGCTCCGCGCCGGTGACGCCACCGTCACGCTGCTGCTCGGCCACTCGCTGATGTTCTCGGCCGTCACGGTCGCCGTGCACGACCTCCGGCACACCGCACGGCACCTCGCCGCCGCGCACGTCCCGCACACGGCGCCCCGGCCCGGTGAGATCGTCGTGCCGGCCGCGGCCGCGCTCGGTGCCGCGATCGTCTTCCGGGAGCCCGAAGCCCGGACGCACCCGGACCCCGCGGCGTCGGAGGCCCGGCCGGCGCATGATTCACTGAGGCGTGCGGGATGATCAACGGGTGTCCACAGTGCTCGCCCGCCGGACCCGCACCACGCGGCCCGCACCCCCGTTGACCGGCACGTCCCGTCCCCGGCGGGCGCTCGCGGCGGTGACCGGCCGGGGGTCGCGATGAGCCGGGAGGATCTGGTGGTCGCGTGGGGCCGGGGCTGGGCGCGGTCGCGGCGGATCCCCGCCGTGGTCACGATCCCGGGCGGCCTGCTCTTCGACGTCGGCCGGCCCGGCCACCGCCTGCGCTACCTGCTGCACACCTGGGACCCTCGCTACCTCCGCGAACTCGGCGAGGAGGTCACCACGCCGGGCGCCTGGATCAAGCTGGACGGCAGCGCGCCCGACCTGCGCGCCGCGCTGCCGCCGCACTGGGAGATGTTCGAGTCGAACCCGCTGATGACCGCCGCGCTGACCACCGCCCCGGTCCGGGCACCCCGGCCGTTCGAGGTCACGGTCCGGGCCGATCACGCCGGTGTGCTCACCGCCGAGGTCCGCCACGACCGGACCGGTGACCTGGCCGCCTCCGGCCGCCTCGCCCCCGGCGGCGGCTGGGGCGTCATCGACCAGGTGGAGACGGTGCCCGAGTACCGCCGTCGCGGCCTCGGCACCGTCGTCATCCAGGCCCTGAGCGACCACGCGGCCCGCCGCGGCATCCGCACCGGCGTGCTCGCCGCCACCGCCGACGGCCACGCCCTCTACCGCACCCTCGGCTGGACCGTCGCCACCGAACTCGCGGCCGCGTTCATCCCGGAACCCTGACCGGCGATCCGGCGTACCCGCGGCCGTCCCGGGTCGGTACGGGTGAGCGCCGGCGAGCCGGCGTAGGACCCGGGAATGGCTGCTCAGCAGGGCTCTTCGCCCGGGTGGCGGCGGACATGGGGCGGGTGAGCCGAGCGGAACGGCCTTGCCCGTGGCTGTTTGAATGGGGCGGTGGACATCGGCGATGTTGATTCGATGATCGCTCGGGCCGATCTGGCGCACCGCCGTGATCCCTGGTCGCCGGCGGCGGTGCGGGTCGCGCGGGACGCGGTGGAGGCGGCGCGCGGGCTGGTCGCGGCCGATGTGCCCGGTGCGCGCCTGCGGCTGGCCGACGCGCTGGCGCAGTTGGCCGCGTCCGGTTCGGCCGACGCGGTGTCCACTCAGGAGATGGTGCTGCGCTGCTGGACCGTGTGCCGTTCGCTGCTCGACGACCCGGACCCGTCGCTGGACCGGGACGCGGTGGTGGCGCGGCTGGCGTACCTGCTCGGCAGCGTGTTCCCGATGCTGTCGATGACCGAGCGGCAGCAGGAGGCGGCGGAGATGATGCACCGGGTGTCGGCGGCCGCGCGCGACGCCGCCGGACCGCACGGCGCGCACGCGGCGGCCCGGGTCGGCATGCACAGCTTCGCGGCGGCCGCCCATCACCTTTCCGCCGACCCGCGCACCGACCTCGGGATCACGCTGCATCAGCTGCTGGCGAACGCGGCGCGCACGCTGTCGGTCCTGGAGTCGCACTCGCGGGACGGCGTGCACGAGGCCGGTGAGTACGCACAGGCGCTGGAGGTGGTCAGCCGCCTGCTCACGCTGAACGGCAACCGCGACCTGGCGGCCGAGGCGCTGGACACGGCGATCGCGGTCGCCTCCTCGATCGCGGACCAGGGCCCGGTCTTCCGCCGGATGGCCGACCAGCTCCGAGCCCAGCGTGCCGGCCTGCCGGAAGCTTGAGCGGTCACCGGCCTGAGCGGGCGCCGAGGGCGGCTCGGCGTCCGCACGGGTTGCCGGACGCCCCCGAAGCCTCGAGGCCAGTGCAAAATGTCCGGAATCCTGTTCTATTCTTGCGTGCCGAACCTGAAAACCGGGCAGCCGGACGGTACGCCGGGGCGGTGGCGCCGGGCATTTACGATGTTCGCGGCGAAACGCGGGCCGGTGAGAGGAGGCGCATGGAGACCGGAGCTCTGGGCGGGGGCGGGATTCTGGATCCCGAGGGCGCCATGGATCGGATGCGTGCCTGGAAGGGGCGGATCGACAAGCTCGCCGCGGACACCAGGGTGATGAGCGAGCGGCTCGACGCACTCCGGGTGACGGTCGCCGACGAGCACCACCTGTGCGAGGTCACGGTGGACAACACCGGCGCGCTGCTCGACCTGACGCTGCACCGGGGCATCCAGCGGGTCTCGCCGGACGTGCTGGCCCGCACGATCATGGATACCATCCGGACGGCGAAGGGCCAGGTCGCGGACCGGTCCCAGGAGATCATCGCGGAGACCGTCGGCACCGGGTCCGCGGCCGCACGGGCGATCGCCGAGCGCGTCGACCGAAAGCTGCGCCCGGAGCCGGACCCGGACGAGTGGGGCCCGGGCGCCGGCTACGACGGCCACGGCTGGCGGGGGTAACGGATGGCATCCGGTCAGGGCTGGGTGGCGGACGCGGACCAGATCCGCGCGCACGCCGGCAGCATCGACAAGGTTCGCGAGGGCTTCGGCCCGGTCAACGGCGCCAGCGCGAACATCGCCCAGAACGACGCGGCGTACGGGCTGCTCTGCGGCTGGATCTCCGGCATCCTCGAGGCGCGGCACGTCCGGCAGGACGAGATCGTGGCGTACGTCGAGGAGAACCTGCGGATCGCGGCCGACCTGCTGCGGCGGACCGCGGACGCGTACGAGGCCGCGGACGCCGACGCCGCGTCCTCGATGCGCGGGCTCGAGGGAAGGCTGACCCGATGAGCGACGAATCGCTGGTCGCCCCGGTCGAGTCCAGCCGCACCGGCTACACCGGGATCTCGCTGGTCGAGGGCTTCGCCGATCTGGACGCGGCGATCCGCAGCGAGGGCTGGGTGGACGACCTGCTGGCCGGTGCCGCGTTCGGCCTGGACGCGGTGTCCACCGTGCTCGACCCGTTCAGCGCGCTGCTGGCCAGCGGCGTCAGCTGGGCGATGGAGTACTTCGAGCCGCTGCGCGAGATGCTGGACGCGCTCACCGGCATGCCCGACGTGATCACCGCGCACGCGGCCACCTGGGACAACATGGCCGCCGCGCTCACCCAGATGTCGGCCGACCTCCAGTCGCACCTGGCCGGGGACGTGCCGGACTGGGCCGGGCACGCGGCGGAGGCGTATCAGTCGCTGATGGGTCACAACGTGGCCGCGATCGCCGGGCTCGGCGGCGTCTCGGTCGCGATGGCGTCCGCCACCACGGCCGCGGGCAACCTGGTGCAGTTCGTCCGGGAGATCGTCCGGGACCTGATCGCGGACCTGGTCGCGCGCGTGATCGTCTGGGCGGTCGAGGCGATCTTCGTGGTCACCATCCCGGTGATCGCGGCGCAGATCGTGGCCGCGGTGGCGAAGTGGGCCGGCCGCATCCTGCAGTACACCACCGCGCTGATCACCAGCTACACGAACCTGTCCAAGCTGGTCAACGGCTGAGGTTGTCGTACCCCTGTGCCACGATGACGCGATGCGCCACGTGACCGACAGCGAACGCCGTGCCCGCCTGGCCGTGCGGCATGCCCTGGCCCCCGCCGCCCGGGCCGCGACCGTGGCCGCGGCGACCCGTGCGGTGACCGTGCTGCACGCGACCGAGCCGCCCACGGTCTACCTGTCCTGCTGGGCGCGGGTCGACGGCTTCAAGCGCGCCGAGCTGGACGCCGCGCTGCACACCGAGCGCAGCCTGGTCAAGCAGCTGGCGATGCGGCGCACGCTGTTCGTCTTCCCGCGCGACCTGTTGCCCGCGGCGTGGGCGTCCGCGTCCGCCCGGGTCGCCACCGCCGAGCGCGCCCGCCTGGCGAAGGACGTGGTGGCCGACGGGCTGGCGGCTGACGGCGGCGCCTGGGTGGACCGGGCGCGGGCCGAGGTGCTGGCCGCGCTCGCGGGCACGCCCGCGGGGCGCACCGCGCAGGAGATCCGGCTCGCCGTGCCGATGATCGACGTGAAGGCCGCCGGTGTCGGCGTCTCGTCCCGCGTGCTGAACCACCTCGGCCTGACCGCCGACATCGTCCGCGGGACCAACACCGGCGGCTGGCACGTGTCCCGCCCGCGCTGGGCGCCGATGCGCGACTGGCTCGGCGGAGCACCCGAGTGGCCAGACCCGGCCGCGGGCTACCGCGAGATCGTCCGGCGCTGGCTGTGGTCGTTCGGCCCCGGCACCGAGGACGACCTGGTCTGGTGGCTCGGCGCGACGAAGTCCGCGGTCCGGGCCGCGCTCGCCGGTGTCGGCGCGGTGCAGGTGTCGCTGGACGGCGGCCGCACCGGCTGGCTCCTGCCGGACGATGTCGCCGAGGTGGCCGATCCGGGCCCGTGGGCCGCGCTGCTGCCGGTGCTCGACCCGACCGTGATGGGCTGGCAGGGCCGCGACTTCTACCTCGGCCCGCACAAGGAGCTGATCTTCGACACGCGCGGCAACGCCGGCACCACCGCGTGGGTGAACGGCCGGGTCGTCGGTGCCTGGGTGCAGGACGAGGCCGGCGTGGTGCGGGTGCGCACGGTGGAGCCGCTGTCCACGGTGGAGGACGATCTGTTGCGCGCGGAGGCCGCCCGCCTGACGGACTGGCTCGGCGGCTTCCGCGTCTCCTCGGTCTACTCCTCGCCGCTCATGAAAGCGCAGGGGTGGGTGCGGCCGTGAACCGGTCGGCGCCGAAGACCTCGTAGCGGATCCGTTCGGCCGGCACGCCGCGGGCCAGCAGCGCGGTGCGGACCAGGCGCATGAACGGGATCGGCCCGCACAGGTACGCCTCGGTGTCCGGCCCGATCGGCAGCCGTGCCGGGTCCAGCGCGCCGTGCTCGCTGCCGTACCAGACCAGGTGCCGGAAGCCCGGGATGCGCGAGCCGTGCGCGTCCACCCAGTCGCGCAGCGCGTGCCGGTCCGGCGTACGCTCCGCGTGCGCGAGCGTGACCGCGCGGCCCGGCTGCCCGTCCGCCACGTGCGCCAGGATCGACGCCATCGGGGTGATCCCGACGCCCGCGCTGACCAGCAGCAGCGGGTGCCCGCCCGGGCGCAGCGTGAGACTGCCGTACGGCGGGCTGACGGTCAGCGTGTCGCCGGTGTGCACGGAGGAGTGCAGCCAGTTCGAGACCGCGCCGCCCGGCACCCGCCGGACCGTGATGCGCAGCGGCGCACCGGGCGTGCCGGACAGTGAATACTGCCGGATCTGCCGGGTGCCGTCCGGCAGGTCCGCGGCGACGCTGAGGTACTGCCCGGCCTGGAACGGCGCCGCCGAGGAGAGCGTGAACGACACCGTGTCCGCCGCGGCCCGCTCGCGGGCCAGCACGGTCACCCGCTGGAACGGCTCCCGGTCGGTGACCCCGGCGCCCTGGTAGAGCCGCGCCTCCCGGCCGATCAGCCGGACCGCGAACAGCCAGTAGACCTCGTCCCAGGCGGCCGCGACCGCGGGCGTGACCGCGCTGCCGAGCACCGTGCCGACCGCGCCGAGCAGATACTTGCCGACCAGCGTGTACTGCTCCGGCCGGATGCCGAGCGCGGCGTGCCGGGCCGCGATCCGCTCCACGATCGTGTCCACCGCCTCGTCCGGCATCCCGCCGAGCCCGGCCAGGTGTGCGCCGTACGCCGCGATCGCACCGGCCAGCGCGGACTTCTGCTCACCGGTCGCCTGCGCACTGCGGCTGAACGTGTTCAGCAGGCCCGGATGATCGCCCAGCATCGTCTCGTAGAACGTGCCGGTGATCGCCTCCAGGTGCTCGCCGACCACGGGCAGCGTGGCCCGGATGACGGGCGCGTTCGCCTCGGACAGCATGGTTCCTCCAAAGGTGGTCAGCGACCCAGCATGAGCAGGATCGGACCGGTCGGTGCGCCGGTCAGTGAGCCGAGGGTGACCTCGTCCAGACTCGCGTAGAACGCCTCCTGCGCACGGGCCAGCGCGCCGCGCAGGCGGCAGCCGCCGCGCAGCGGGCACGGCGCCGTGCCGTCGCAGAGCACCACCTCGGGCTCGTCCTCCAGCGACCGGACGATGCCGCCGATCGTGGTGTTCGCGGCTCCGGCGGTGAGCCGCACGCCGCCGTTGCGGCCGCGCACGGTCTCCAGCAGGCCGAGGCGTTGCAGGCGCTGCACCACCTTGGCGAGGTGGTGGCGCGGGACGTCCAGCGCGACGGCGGCCTCGTCGATGGTCTGCTGCCCGCCGCGGGCGGCGGTCAGCATGAGGATCCGCAGGCCGATGTCGGTCGATCGGTTCAAGCGCACGTGATCACCCTAGCGAAAAGAGGAATAAAATAGTCCTGTTTCGGCGTACGTCACGTTTCCCGGTTTTCGATCGTGGGTGCCGGGGCTGCGCGATGATGAGGGTCGGCCGGATCCCCGCCCCGGGAGGAGCGCGATGAGTGGCAGGCCCGCGCCGGTGACCGCGCAGAAGCTGGACGGCGCGGTGCTCAAGGTCGCCGGGGTGGTCGTGCTCGGCGCGATCATGTCGATCCTGGACGTGACCGTGGTCAGCGTGGCGCTGCCGACGTTCCAGGAGGAGTTCGGCGCCACGTACGCGCGCGTCGCCTGGACGATGACGGGATACACGCTGGCGCTCGCCACCGTCATCCCGCTGACCGGCTGGGCCGCGGACCGGTTCGGCACCAAACGGCTCTACATGGCCGCGGTCGCGCTGTTCACGGTCGGTTCCGTGCTCTGTGCGACGGCCGGCTCGATCACCACGCTGATCGCGTTCCGGGTACTGCAGGGCCTGGGCGGCGGCATGCTGATGCCGCTCGGCATGACGATCATGACGCGCGCGGCCGGCCCGGAGCGGATCGGCCGGCTGATGGCCGTGCTCGGCATCCCGATGCTGCTCGGCCCGATCATGGGCCCGATCCTCGGCGGCTGGCTGATCGACGTGGCCACCTGGCACTGGATCTTCTTGATCAACCTGCCGATCGGCGTCATCGCGCTGGTCTACGCCTACCTGGTGCTGCCGAGGGACGCGCCGGAGCCGTCCGAGTCGTTCGACTTCCTCGGCATGCTGATGCTCTCGCCCGGCCTGGCCGCGCTGCTGTTCGGCCTGTCGTCGCTGCCCGAGGAGGGCACGATCACCGCGACCCGGGTGTGGGCGCCGATGGTCGCCGGCGCGCTGCTGGTGATCGGGTTCGTGCTCTACTCGTTCCGGCCGGAGCACCCGCTGCTCGACCTGCGCCTGTTCCGCAACCGGAACCTGGCGGTCGCCTCGATCACGATCACCGTCTTCATCGTCGCGTTCATGGGCGCCGGCCTGCTCTTCCCGAGCTACTTCCTGCAGGTCCGCGGCGAGTCCACGCTGCACGCCGGTCTGCTGATGGCACCGCAGGGCCTGGGCGCGATGGTGACCATGCCGATCGCGGGCACGCTCGCCGACCGGGTGCCGGTCGGCCGCACCGTCCCGTTCGCCCTGATTCTCATCGCGCTCGGCCTGTTCACGTTCACCCAGCTGGCCGCGGACACGTCGTACTGGCTGCTCTGCGGCTCGCTGTTCGTGATGGGCCTGGGCATGGGCGGCACCATGATGCCGATCATGACCTCCGCGCTGAAGACGCTCCACAGTCACGAGGTGGCGCGCGGTTCCACCCTGGTCAACATCCTCCAGCAGATCGGCGGCTCGATCGGCACCGCGATCATGTCGGTGCTGCTGACCAGCCACCTCGACGACTCCACGCCGGTCCCGCTGCCGGACGGCCGCACGGTCACCGAGGCGCAGATCGCGATCGGCGCGCAACTGAACCCCGCGGCCGCGCCGGGTGCGGACTCCGCGCTGATCCAGCGTGGCCTGGACTTCGCCGCCGGCGCGTTCGCCAGCACGTTCTGGGTCGCGTTCGCCCTGGTCGTCCTCACGCTGGTGCCCGCGCTGTTCCTGCCCCGCCGCCGGCGGTCCGCGGACCCCACCGGCGACCAGTCCGCCACCGCACCGATCATGGTCCACTGACGGATCATCCGATGGTCCCCGGCACCGGCCCGCGGCCGCCGCACGCTACTCTCGTGCCCCATGGACGTCGCGTCCGGCCCACGCGACGCCGTCCTTTCCGGACACGACGCAAGAGCCTGAATCCAACAGCTTTCTTCCCACTCCCGGCCTGGTCACCTCCCGCACGCTCCCGCGGGCACCGGTCGTCGCCGGCGCTCCTCCCTGCACGTTGCGCGGGGGGCCGGGAAAACCCCGGCGGCGCCGCGAGCATCACCGCTTCTTGCGCCGGGGCAGGAGAGCCCGCCAGGGTGACCGTTCGCGGTTCTCGGCCCAGAGACAGGTGAGGGTGGCCGACGGGGTGTTGTACGTGCTGGCGAGAAGGAGGCGGTTGTTCCCGTAGCCGAGCATGCGGTCGTTGATCCACGCCTCCCCGTGCCCGGCCTCCTCGTCGTACAGCACCTGCTGGGCCTTCTGGGCGCAGAATCGCTCGAATCGGGTCCGTACACCCTCATCGTTGAGGACCCGATCCAGCCGGGGGAGGCTGGACTCGGGTATGTGGACGAAGATGGTGGCGTTCAGCTTGAGCTCTGCCAAACGATCACGCAGTTTGCGCACGCCTTCGTCGAGGCCGGCGACGAACACGAATCCCAGCCGGTGCTCGCGGAACAGTGCTCTCTGCCTCTCGTTCAAACCGGGCTCCCGCTCCTCGTGGAGCTGCTCCGTCGGGGTGATGCCGAGCCATCGCTCGACGATCGAGATCGCCTGACTGCCGCGTCCCACCAGGTCGTCGACGAAGACGATCGGCTCGTCGCGGGTGAGCGCCTCCGGCAGTGACCGCAGGCGCCGACCTGGATGGTGATCGTCATGCAGGTAGTAGGCGAGATGTGACGACGAGTCCTTCAGCTCGCCGAGCGCGCAGTAGCTCACCTGGTCGAATTCCGCATGGCTGGGACTGTGGAACGCCCGTTGAGCCGAGCGCACGTGTCCGCGATCCAGGACCAGGACGCTGTTCAACACGGTGAGCGCGGCGTCGACGAGATCCTCGCTTCTCTCCGGCGAGTGGAACTGACGTACGAAGTGCAGCACGTGCTCCCGGCTGATTGCCGGCCCGTACCGTGGAACGCCTCGCTCGTTCGACTGGTCGTCGAGCGGCCCCGAGTAGTTGCGCAGCCGCAGCACGATCTGGTCCGCCCGGCTCAGTGCGTCGGCCTGTTGCAGGACCGCCGGCATCGGCCTGATGTGCAACGGCAGGCCGTCGTACCAGCCGGCCCGCTCCAGCTTCCTCTTCAGCTCCAGTACCTTGACCTGGTCGACCTTGGCGTGGCTGAGCATGCTGTCCGGGAGGACGACCTTGTAGTCCGTCAGGAGCAGCCGCTCCACGGCTGCGTACACCAGCGGAGCCAGCCGCTTGAGCGTGAAGACGTAGCCCATCTCCTTCGCAGTGATGTACGCCTCGGCGAGCGTCGGCCCGTCCGGTGTTTCATCGTCGGCACGAATGACGGAGGCCGTACCGTCGATGAGGTATGCGTGCCCGGTGGCGCTGCTGGCCCGGCGGGAGGTGCGCGGCGGGCTGATCTGGATGAAGTCCGCAAGGTCGCCACCCTCCACCTCCGCGACGTCGTCCTGATCGGTGAGCCGGGCAGCCATCGTGACCAGCCGGGCGATCCTCCTCTCGACGTTCCGGCGCGTTCGGCGTTCCCGGCAGTCATCGATGAATCGATCGAGCCCTTCGCGCTGCTCGGCATCGCGGTGATAGACGTCGCCCGGCATGGCACCGGAGAAGGCCGCACCCCGCAAGAACAGTCTGCGCTCGCGTAGCCGCTGCGCGACGTAGACGGCGACCCGCGCGGCTCGCTTCCGCGTACCCGTCAAATGGTTGTACGGGGTGCCGGTCAGCATCGACAGAGAAGCCTCGGTGAGGCCGATGATCTGGTCGTCGTAGATCGTCATGGGCAGCATCGCGGACGTCTCGTCGAGGAGGATCCGGAGCTTCCCGACGATGATGTGCACCATCACCTCGGCCGCCCGAACCTTGTGCTGGCGGAGCACCTTGTCGAACATGAGGGTCTCCGCGAGCGCCACCTCCTCCAGCGACCGGGACCCGCTGTGCGCGATGCCGGTGATGTAGAAGTGATTGCGATGGCCGCCCGCGATCCCCTGCAGATTGCGCGGCAAGCCCTGCTTGTCGACACGCACCGCGCGGACCTTCTGAATGAGGCGCGGAACATCGGCGACGATCGGCACGCCACACATCACCGCGTTCCTGGTCAGATAGTCGAGCCGGTCCGCGTCGAAAGGCCCGGTCACCAGCTCGTGCAGGAGCAGCACCTCGGTGTCGATGCTCTCGCCGATCACGGCCCGCTGCAGTTTGTCCTGCAGGTCGTCCATGGTCTCCAGCCTGCACAGGCGCGTCACCTGCTCCAGCAACTGCGCGAACGCGGGCGAGCCGAGGATGTAGTAGCTGGCGATCTCGGCCAGCGGCTGAAGGTCCGGACGCTTGTGCGTGCGCTGGAATTCCAGCCGGACATCGCTGGCCGGTGAGACATCCTCGATGCACTCGTTGGTCACGTGCGACATAGCGGATTGTCCGATGTCGTGGCAGAGCGCGGCGAGCCGGACAATCCGCTGCCGGCGGCGGCTCAGGATCGGTGCGGGATCCTCGGCCTCCGGGTCGTCCAGGTCGGGATGGTGCTCGTTCACGCTGGTGATCAGCTCCTGCACCTGGTGAAGCGTGCCGAGACTGTGCTCCAGGCGAGTGTGGGTGGCGGACGGGTAGGTCAGGTGTGCCACGCCGATCAGCCGGATGCGGCGTAGTCGCTGCATCAGCGGCGAGTCGAGGATCACGACCTCGTCCGGGCGCAACTGCAGGGTGCCCCACACCGGGTCGTTGAATTCCTTCGGGCTCGCATAGGGCCATGCTTGTCTCCGGAGCCGGTTGATATAGGGTTCCAGCTCCCGGTTGGCCCAATCCTCCAGCTCGGCGCGGTAGCGGTCCAATTGATCGCCCGTCATGTGCCAGAGGCTACAAGCATTGGTGCGCTCTGCGACAGTGCCTACTCGGCGGACCTGATTCCGGTAGTCATGTTGATCTGAGGGCTGAACGGGGGTCTTGAAATCCCGGCGTTCGAGGGCTAATGATGCACTGTCGAATGTATGCCGTTGAGCTGGGAGGATGCATGAGTTCGGTGAACGTGTCGGCGCGAAGACATTTGTCCTTGGATGATTTTTTCGCCGGAATACTCGCGGTGCTGAAGCTCAGGGGTGTGCGCGTCATATCCGTTCATGGTGACCGCTTCTACCGGGCGATTGAGGCATCGTACGAGAAGCTTGAGTCGCGTGCGTCGGACTACAATGTTGAGCCACGCTTCGCCATTTACCTGGACCCGATCTACGAGGACAGCCCGGTTATCCAGGAAGCGATCGCGGGCGCGATTCTCCGCAACATCGCGAGCATTAGCGTTCCCGGAAATCATGATCTGCAGATCCGGCTCGGGTCGGCGCATGCGCACGGACTGCTGAGTCGCCTCCCTGGTGGGGGCGCACTGTACGGAGAGATCGTCGACGAGTTCCTCGCGAAGACCCCGTACGTGGCGGCGGTCTGACTGTGGCGCCGTCGTCCCGTCCTTGTTCAGACGTGGCTGACCCAGGAGGGCGGGTCGCGGCGGACGGTGTCGACCGAACTGAGAGCGGCGGCGTCCGGGCCGAGCGGGGCCGAGCACTGCAGCACAGACGTACCCGCCTCGCCGATGACCGCGGCCGTGAGACCGGCGAGCGCGCGGAGCGGGTCCGGCGCCGGACGCTCATCCGCGGCACTGGCCGGAACGCCAGGTGCCGAACGGCGCCGGTGCAGTCGACCAGGCACGCGGCGAGACGGTCGCGCGGTGTCCGGCCCGGGACCGGCCGGGCGGCGGGCGGGGGGCGTCGGCTCGACCACGTCTGCCCCGCACCGGCCGGGTCACGCGGCACCGGACGGCGCGGGCGACAGCTCCCCGTCCGCGACCTGTCGTACAACGAGATCGTCGACCGGAAATGCCTGGGCAAGGGCATCGCCGCCGCCGGCCGACGTGCCCCGGCCGCCGGGTCAGGCCAGCGTGACCCGGGCGGCCGGGTGGAGGCGGTAGCCGAAGCCGCGCAGCGTCGAGACCAGTGGCGCGTTGCCTGCCTTCAGGCGGAGCCGGCGCACGTGCACGTCCACGGTCCGGCCGCCGATCTGCTCGCCCGGCCAGACGTGGTCCAGCAGCTCGCGCCGGCTGAACGCCCGCTTCGGGTGGCGGGCCAGGAAGTGCAGCAGCTCGAACTCCAGCCGGGTCAGTGGCAGCTCCCGCCCGTCCCGCATCGCCAGCCGCGCCATCGGGTCGAGAATCAGAACACCGTCATCCCCATCGGGTACGTCGTGCGCCGCGATCCGCCGCAGGAACTGGATCACGCGTTCGGCCTCCGGCGTCAGGCCCTGGTCGCCGAGCCGCACGCGCACGGACACCACCAGCTCCGACGCCCCGGCCGTGCCCGCCTCGACCGCCACGTCCATCGTCGTCATCCCATAATAATGACAATGGTTTTCAGGAGAAGCGAGTGTGGGGTCAGTCGAGCGGCTGGTAGCCGCGGGTGAGCCGCGTCTCCGGCGCGACGTCGTGGCGGGCCATCACGGCCCGGATCAGCGCGATCCCGGCCGGCAGGTCGTCGGCTACCTCGATGTCGAACTCCTCCGTGATCGTGCCGGCACCGGGTTGCGACGACGACCCGGTGATGTGCGCCTGCCCGCGGCCGGCCTCCCGTAGCGTGCGGTCCAGATCCTCGGCGAACGCCACGGTGGCCGAGTACCGGCGGCCCCGCACGTGCAGCGAGAGCCGAAGCGCGTACCGGTGGGTGCCGCGCAGCGGGCTCGGGCCGAACCGGACCGCGATCAGCGTGCCCCGCGGCGTGCCGGTGCGGGTCTCCTCGACCCAGGCCTCCTCGGCCGGTGACGCGGGCTCCGGGAGCGCGGTGGTGGCCAGGGTCGCCTCGGCCGCGGCCAGCAGCGCCCGCCAGTCCGCGAACGGGAAGTCCCCGCCGGGGCCGCGCGTGCTGTAGAGCGCGAAGTCGACACCGTCGCCCTCGCCCTGCTCGACCGTCCAGTCACCGGTGCCGGTCCGTCGCCAGCGCACGCCGTCGTGGCGGGCGTCGATGCGGTGCACGAGGCCGCGGGCGGACGGCCAGTAATCCGCGCCCGGCGGCGGAGGCCCGAACGCGGCGTCCAGCAGCGGCGTGATCGCATCAAGCTCGTCACCGCCCGCGCCGCTCGGAGGCCCGTCTGCGGCGCGTGCGGCGGTCTCGGGTTCCGCCCGGGTGCGTTCGCCGGTCGGAGGTTCCGCCGGGGCGAGCACGACGAAGCGGGAGGCGAGCGCGACGACCGGGCCGGGGTGGCGCAGCGTAGGGTCGTGGACGGCGGCGGCGCGGGCGATCAGGTCCAGCTCGTCCCAGCGGAGGACGTGCGGGTGCCAGTGTGCGTCGTCGTCCCAGCCGAGCTGCAGCGTGTCCGGGTGCGCCGGCGACCGCATCTCCACGGTGATCATGCGTAGCTCGACGTCGACGTCGAGCACCAGCGCGTAGCCGCCGCCGACCGGGAACTCGACCGCCATCACGTCGTCGCCGTCCTCGGCCGTCAGCTCGGCGCCGCCCCCGGAATCGCCGCCATCCTCGTCGTCTGCGAGGTCGTCGTCCCCGAAGAAGTAGGCACGCCAGAAATCCGGATCGCTCAGGCGGGCCTGCATGTCGGCGGGCAGCGGCATGTCGGGCAGCGTAGTCGCCACACGCGCGGTTCGGGTGCCCGTCGGCCCCGCGAACCGGTCGGCGCGGGCCCTGCGCCCCCGCCCGGGCCTCGCCGGCCACCTGGGCCGAGCAGCGCCAACGTCTCCGCCGGCGGGAACCGGACGGTGGGGTGTAGGTCACCGGCCGCTGCCCGATCGTGTCCGCCGTGCTCAGTGCCTGGCCGGTCACCGTGACCCAGCACGCCGCGAACGCCGGGCTGGCGACCGCGAGCCGGCCCGGCCTGCTCGGCCACCGCCGGGTACTGCCCGGCGAACAGCCGCGGCGACGGCCGCGCCACCGTGGTTCTTGCCCTGGCACGCCGGAAATGGCAGGGAGGAGCGCCGGCGACGACCGGTCTCCGGCGGGAGCGGCGGACGGTGATGTGAC
Source organism: Catenuloplanes indicus (assembly GCF_030813715.1). Taxonomy (NCBI): domain Bacteria; kingdom Bacillati; phylum Actinomycetota; class Actinomycetes; order Micromonosporales; family Micromonosporaceae; genus Catenuloplanes; species Catenuloplanes indicus. The sequence goes on along the minus strand of NZ_JAUSUZ010000001.1, from coordinate 1,310,203 downwards.
GCTGACCGGGAACTCGGTCCGGTTCTAGGTTTTCGCGGTTGCCGCGAGTCTCTCCGTGAGCTGGTCGTGGGCCAGCGGCGGGCACAGCGCGAAGCCCTGCGCCCGGTCGCACCCCATCTTGCGCAGCGTGGACAGCTGCTCCTCGTGCTCGGCCGCCTCCGCGACCACGGTCAGGCCGATCGCGTGCCCGGCGGCGACCAACGCGGCGGCCAGGTCGTGCGTGACCGGGTCGGTGTGCACGCCGACGGTCAGCGAGCCGTGCAGCTTGACCGAGCTGACCGGCATGCGGCGCAGCACGTTCAGCGCGGCGTGCCCGACGCCGAAGTCGTCCACCACGAGCGTGATGCCGAGCGCGCGCAGGCCCTCGAGCCGGGCGCGCAGGTGCTGGTCGGTGGGCAGCAGCGCGGCCTCGGCGAGTTCCAGCGTGAGGCGGGAGCCGGGCAGTCCGGTCTCGTTGAGCACCCGGGCGACGGACGTGACCAGGTTCGGCTGGGCGAGCTGGCGTGCGGAAACGTTGACCGCGACCCGGCACGGGAAGTGCAGCGCGTCCCGGCACGCGGTGCGCAGCACCCAGTCGCCGAGCTGGGTAATCGCGCCGGTCTCGTCCGCGAGGTCGATGAAGTCCTCTGGCATCAGCAGCCCGTGCGTCGGGTGGTCCCAGCGGACCAGCGCCTCGATCGCGGTCATCCGGCCGTCCGCGAGCGCGTACTCCGGCTGGTAGTGCAGGACCATCCGGCCGGTCTCGATCGCGCGGCGCAGGCCGGCGTCGCGCGCGCTGCCGTCCAGCTCCGGCGCGTAGACCGCGTACCGGCCGCGCCCGGCCCGCTTCGCGGTGTACATCGCCACGTCGGCCTGGTGCAGCAACCCGTCGCCGTCCACCTTCGTGGTGTTGCGGAACGCGACGCCGACGCTGGCGTCCACGCTGAGCAGCTGGTCGCCGAAGACCACCGGCAGCTTGAGCGCGTCCAGGATGCGCTGCGCGGTGGCCTCGGCCGCGGCCTGGTCCGGCAGGTCCTCGAGGATGACCGCGAACTCGTCCCCGCCGAGCCGGCCGACCGTGTCCTTGCGGCGCACGCTGGACAGCAGCGCGGTGCCGACCGCGACCAGGATCGCGTCACCGGCCTCGTGCCCGTACGCGTCGTTGATCGGCTTGAACCGGTCCAGGTCGATGAGCAGCACCGCGGTCCGCTTGTGCGCGCGGATCGGCTGCGACGTGACCGCGGCCAGCCGCTCGTTGACCAGCGCGCGGTTGGCCAGCCCGGTGAGCGGGTCGGTGACCGCCGCCTCTTCGTTCGCCTTCAGCGCGTAGACCTGCCGCAGCAGCACCAGCCCGGTCAGCGCGATCGAGCCGACCACCATGCCGCCGAACGGGTACGCGCCCTCCGCGCCCGCGACCACGCCGAGCAGCCCGTACGCGATGACGATCGCACCGTACGGCAGCCACGCCGCACCGGCCACCCGGCGTTCGACGCGGATCTCGCGGTGCTCCGCCCACCGGTACTGCCGGTCCGCGGCCAGCGTCAGCAGCAGGCACCCGACCAGCCAGAACATGTCCGGCCACGCCCCGCCGGTGAAGCCGTTGTGCAGCTGGATGTAGACGTAGCTGACGTCCGCGACCACGAACGCGCCGATCGCCGCCGCCAGCACCGAGGCCGGTCCCTGCACCGCGCGCGTGGTCCGGCGCAGCACCACCGTGCTCACCGCCAGCACCAGCACCAGGTCGCCGACCGGCAGCGCCACCGTGAGGACCTTCGTGGTCAGGTCCGACCCCTGCCGCGCGAAGAGCGGCCCGAGCACCAGGTACCAGAAGACCATGAACGCGCTCGCGCCGACCGTGAGCACGTCCACGGCCAGCCGGACCCGGTCGCGCTGCCGCCGGTTCGCGCCCGGCAACAGCATCAACCCGGCGAACATCACGGGTACGAACGCGAGGAACCAGTAGTCGGCCCAGGCCGGGTAGACGTCCCGGTACAGCACCGTCTCCTCGACCAGCCAGAGCGTGTGCGCGACGAGCTGGCACGCGTACCCCGCGGAGATGACCCACCAGGCACGCCGCACCGCCCGGTCCAGCCTCCGGTAGCACGCGGCCCGCACCGCCAGCGCCGTGAACCCCAGCGACAGCGGCACGTAGACGAGGTCGGTGATCAGGGTCCGCGTCCAGGGGGCACCCCACCCCGCCGCATACCAGACCAGGTAGGCCCCCAGCAGCACGATCGAGGCGTTCGTGACCGCCGACCCCCAGTCACGCGCGCCCCGCCCCTCCGCCCGGGCAGCCCCCACACTTCCCTCATCGGCTCCACTACCGCCCGCTTTAGCGCCAGCTGCGCGCCTTGGGTCAGGTCAGGCCGATCGGGAAGTCTGCCGGGGCGGGTTCCCTCTGCCACGTCACCGGGGTCAGGCCGTGTTTCAGGGTGGCGGGGGAGAGGCGCAGCACGCCGTACCGGAACGTGGCCGGGACCTCGATGTAGAGGCCGTGCGGCGTGATGCCGCTGCTCGGCGAGACCGGGACGCGGTCGGTGTCGGCCGGGCGGGTGGTGCCGTCCGGGGTGAGGACGGATACCGCGAGCGCCGGGTCGAGCGTCAGTTCGGCCGCCGGGGTGCCGCCGGACATCCGGAAGCGGGTGACGGCGAGCCAGGCGTGGCCGTCGCGGGCCCAGCCGAGGCCGGGGGCCCACGGTTCCAGCGAGAATCCGTCCGCGAAGGCCTGGAAGCGGACCGGGGCACCGCCGATCGTGCCGTTGCCGGCGTAGCGGAAACCGCCCTGCTGGACCGGGCGCGGGTAGCGGCCGCGGGCGTCGTCGACGCGGCGGCCGGCGCGCACGTCGACGCTCTGGGTGACGCCGTCGTCGGTCAGCTGGAGCAGCACCGGCTCGCCGGCGGGCACGCTGACCAGGACCGCGTCCGCGTACGTGGCCGAGTCGGCGGAGGCGGTCAGCGGCACGGTGATGGTGGTTCGCACGCCGCCGGCCAGCACCGCGATCCGGGCCCATTCCACGTCCCGGTCGCTGTTGCGCCAGGAGCGGCCGCCGAGGGACAGCGACGCCCAGACCAGTTCGTCGCCGTCGTCCGCGCGTACCGGCTCGGGCAGGCCCCAGCGGGCCGCGGTGCGGTCGTCCAGGCGCGTCACCACGCCGGTCTCCTGCACGTGCAGCAGCGCGTGGCCGCCGACCAGGCCGGCCGCGCCGGTTTCCCGGCTGCCGGGCAGCGGCGCGGGCGTGGCGGAGTGGAGCACGTGCACGGTGCCGGCGGGCAGTGCGGTGGCGGTGTCCCGGTCCATCACCCCGCAGGCGGTGGTGGTCAGGACGAGCAGTGGAACCAGGGCGGTGAGCGGCGATCGACCCATGATGTCACTGTCCTATATGGAAGCGGCCGGGCGATACGGCGTGCCGGATGGCGCGTATCAATGTCATCACCAGCACCGTATAGGCTGTCGGCGTGCGCCTACGGACATTCGGCGCAGACTCCGCGAAGATCACCCGCGCGTGCGGAGTGATCACCCCCGACCAGGTGATCTTCATGGCCGGCGGTGTGGCGGGCCGCCTGAGCGGGCGGGCGGTGGTTGCACGATCCATGACAACCCCCAAAACCGAATAAAGCGGATCTTTCCGCGTACGGCGTGGGTGTGACCGCACGGCTGTGTGGGTCACGGACCGCGGGGTGGCCATCCCCGCCGACTGATGATATCTATGTTCGTCGCTACCTGGGCGTGACGGATATCCGCCGTACGCGGTGATTCACGTTCATTCTCCGCGTGCAATTTCCACGGCTCCGGGAATCGCGAAGAAATGAGATCGTATTCGCGTTCGACGCGCCGCGAACCCTGCGCCCGCTCCACGTCCCGCCACGCCGTCGTGTCGTCATGTCGTCACGCATGCCCTGCCGACAGAACCCGACAGTATCGATCCGTGCGCCCGGCGGCTCCTCCTTGAAAAGAGAGGAGCGCTCATGACCACCGAAACCTACGAGGGCCCGGACGAGGCCCAGCTGCGGGAGTTCCTGGACGCGCCGGTGCCGCGCACCAGCCGGCTGATCGACTTCGACGACGCGTCCGTCGTCATGCTCAAGACGAACCCGCCACAGTTCATCCTGCGGGTCAAGGGCGTGAAGCCGTGGTCGAACATGAAGGTCGACCTGGTGCCGCTTGTCTACGTGCGCCAGCCGGAGTACTGGGCGGTCGAGGTCGTCGGCACGCTCTCCGGGGTCGGCCTGCCGGTCGAGGCGCCGTACGAGGCGTCGCTCAACGTGACCGGTACGCTCGGGACGAAGGGCGTCGAGGTGGTCGGCGCCACGAAGCGGGAGCGCATCGACGTGGTCGCAGGCACCGGCCCGGCCGAGGGCGAGTGGACGGCGTTCTTCAACCGCCAGCCGCCCGGGCCGTTCACGCTGACCGTCACCGGGCGGCTGCAGATGCCGACGCCCGGCTTCAAGGTCACGCTCAGCAGGGCGAACCCGCAGGGCATCAACCCGCGTGACCTGCTGCTCGATCTGACGATCACGCCGCCGTCCGGCCCGGTCGCCCAGGTGGTCACCGAGGTCGAGGTCGTCTACGAGGAGCGGACCGACACCGGCTACGACACCGTGACGATCCTGCCGAACGGCCCGAGCATCAAGGTCGAAGAGATCAGCTGACCCGCCGTCGTCCCGCGCCGGGGTCCGGCGCGGGACGCGTCCCTCAGCCCGCGTGCGGCACCGCCACCGGCGCCCGCCGCCACCAGCGCTGCCCGGACACCGCGATCAGCGCGGCCAGCAGCAGCGCCACCGAGCCGCCGGCGAACGCGGCCGCCGGCCCGTTGCCGTCGATCAGCGGCCCGGCGATCGCCATGCCGACCGCGTTGCCGGCCGTGATGCCGGTGGACAGCCAGCCCTGCGCCTCGCTGCGCCGGTCCTCCGGCGTGTTCGAGTCGACCAGCGCCTGCTGGATGATCAGGCTCGGCGCGATGGTCAGCCCGGTCAGCGTGAGCAGCGGCAGCAGCACCAGCAGCGGCGGCTGCCCGGCCGCCGCGATCAGCAGTGCGATCAGGCCGGTTCCGGCACCGTACGCAGCGATGGTCAGCGGCAGCCGGCGGCGTGCCTCACCGGCCCAGGTGCGCGCGCCGTAGACCAGGCCACCGGCCGCGCTGCCACCGGCGACGAACGCGAACAGCACGCCGAGCATGCCGGTCGACTCGAAGATCCGTTCCGCGGTCGCGGTCAGGCCCACGTCGAAGTGCCCGAACCCGATCGACACGCCGGCGCCGGTCACCACGGCCAGCACCACGCCGGGGGAGCGCAGGGGCGACCGGCCGCGCGTGGTCGTGCCCACCGGCGTGCCCCGCCACGTGCGGGCCGCGTAGGTGCGCGTGTAGCCGATCGCGCCGAGCGCCATCAGGGCGGCCGTGACCAGCAGCGGGAGCGCGGGCGGGCCGGTCAGCAGCGCGGTCAGCGCGAGCGGCCCGGCCACGAAGATCGTTTCGACCGCCGCGGCGTCCATCGCCCAGGCCGACTCGCGTCGCGCCCGGTCCGGGACCACGGCCGACCAGGCCACCCGCATCGCCGGGTTCATCGGCGGGAACGTCAGGCCGACCAGCGCGGCCATGCCGACCAGCACCGCGTCCGGCGCGCCGTTCACCGCCAGCAGCGTGAGCAGCACCAGGAACACGGACGAGGCCAGCGCGGTCGGCGCGACCACGCGGGGCTGGCCGGCCCGGTCCAGCAGCATCGCCCACAGCGGCGTACCCGCGGCCGTCGCCAGCGCGAACGCGCCGGTGACCAGGCCGGCGCTGGCGTACTGACCGCGGATCTCCTCGATCAGCACCACGATCCCGAGCGGCACCATGGCGAACGGGAGCCGGGCCACCGTGGCGAGGACGAACGGGGTCAGGACGCGCGGGTCGCGCAGGAGGTCTCTGTAGGGTCCGAGCACCCGGACACGCTACCCATACACGCCGGAAACATGGGATGAGTTTTCGCACACCCTTCCGCGGGAAGGCCTGCCGGGAGACCGATGGTTGATCCCGACACCTACTGACGAAAGAGGCCGCATGTCCGAGACCCTGCTCTCCGCGAAGCCGTCCGGCACCTACGCGATCGGCGGCGACCTGCCGGTCGTCCGGCTCGGCTACGGAACGATGCAGCTCACCGGCCCCGGCGTCTGGGGCGACCCGGCCGACCCGGACGAGGCGCTTCGCGTGCTGCGCCGCACCGCCGACCTGGGCATCACGCTGATCGACACCGCCGACGCGTACGGGCCGTACACCGCGGATCTGCTGCTCCGGAAGGCGCTGCACCCGTACCGCAAGGACCTGGTCATCGCGACCAAGGTCGGCCACACCCGCCAGGGCCCGAACATCTGGACCCCGCTCGGCCGCCCGGAGTACCTGCGCCAGCAGACCGAGCTCAACCTGCGCCACCTCGGCCTGGAGCGCATCCCGCTGCTGCAGCTGCACCGCGTCGACCCGGCCGTGCCGCTGGAGGACCAGGTCGGCGAGCTGGACGCGCTCCGCAAGGAGGGCAAGGTCCAGCACATCGGCCTGTCCGAGGTGTCCGTCGCGCAGCTCGAGGCCGCGCGCGCGATCACCTCGATCGTCGCGGTACAGAACCGCTACAACGTGGCCGACCGCGCGTCCGAGGACGTGCTCGAGTACGCGGAGGCCAACGACATCGCGTTCATCCCGTGGCATCCGCTGGCCACCGGCCGGCTCGCCCAGCCCGGCGGACCGCTGGACGAGCCGTCCAAGCGCCTCGGCGTCACCCCGTCGCAGCTCGCGCTGGCCTGGCTGCTGCGCCGCTCCCCGGTGATGCTGCCGATCCCGGGCACGTCCTCGGTCGGCCACCTGGAGCAGAACGTGGCCGCCGCCCAGATCACGCTTTCCGACGAGGACTTCGACGCCCTGTCCAAGGCCTGACGGCCGAAAACCCGCCGGAGGCGGAAGAGCCTTCTTCCCGCTTCCGGCGGGCCGGGTGCCGCACGCTCCCGCGGGCACCGGTCGCACTGTCACTTGGCTTGAGTTGACCACGGACTCTGACCTGAGTTTGCGAAGTATCCCACCGCGTCTGCTCCCTGCCCGCCGAATCGCACGGGACGGCATATCCGTGGCCGCAAGCAAGGTCAGAACCGGCCGCGCGCCCGCCGGGGACAGCGGCACTCGTGCCCCCGGCCGCGGCCCGCATCCGGCGGGAGCGGCGGTTATTCGCCCTTGGTCAGGGCGGCCAGGACCGTGCGGGCGGTGTCCGCGCTGGACTGCGGGTTCTGGCCGGTGATCAGGTTGCCGTCGGTGACGACGGTGCTGCTCCAGGCCGGTCCGGCCGCGATGACCGCGCCGAGGTCGCGCAGGCGGGACTCGACCCACCACGGCGTGCCCTCGCCGGTGCCGCCCTGGCGCTCCTCCTCGTCGGTGAAGACGGTGAGGCGACGGCCGGCGAACAGGAACCCGCCGTCCGGGCCGGTCGCGGAGACCAGGCCGGCCGGGCCGTGGCAGAGCGCCGCGATCGTCAGCTTGCGCGCGTCGGCCTCGGCGAGCAGCCGGGCCAGGTCCGGGTCGGTGGCGAGGTCGGTCATCGGGCCGTGGCCGCCGGGGAGGTAGATCGCGTCGTAGTCGCCGGCCGACGCGTCGGCCAGCGCCAGCGGGGCGCCCAGCTCGTCCGCGATCGAGTCCAGGTAGGCGCGGAACTCCGCGGCCTCGGCCTCGCCGACGCCGCCGCGGGAGTCCAGGCTGACCGGGTCGACCGGCGCGGGCCGGCCGCCGGGCGTGGCGATCCGCACGTCGACGCCACCGTCCCGCAGGATGCGGTGCGACGCGGCAACCTCCTCGGCCCAGAAGCCGGTCCGGTGGGCGGTGCCGTCCGCGAGCGTGAGCGTGTCGGCGGCCGTGACGACCATGAGCACCGAGGGCATGGCTGATCTCCTCTTCGATCGGAACGTTCAAAGCGAACCTATCGCTCCGTCGCCGCACGGCTATAACATTCCTTATACCGTGGACCTTGACCTGCTCGGCACGTTCCTGGACGTGTACCGCACCGGATCGCTCTCCGCCGCCGCGACCGCGGGCGGTGTGAGTCAACCGGCCGTGTCCGGGCGGCTGGCCCGGCTGGAGGAGCGGGTCGGCGAGCCGCTCTTCGACCGTACGCCGCGCGGCGTCACCCCGACCGCGCGTGCGGACGATCTGGCCCGCCGCGTCGCCCCGCACCTGGACGCGCTGCGCCGGGCCGTGCGCGCCGGTGGACCGGAGGCGCCGGAGCCGCTCGGCACCGTGCGCCTGGCCGGCCCGGCCGAGCTGATGAGTCTGCGTGTGCTGCCCGCGCTCGGCCCGCTGATCGCGGCCGGGCTGTCCGTCCGGACGTCGTTCGGCCTGGCCGAGGACCTGCTCGCCGCGCTGCTGCGGGGCGAGCACGACCTGGTGGTCTCCGCGGTCCGCCCGGCCGCCCGCGCACTGCGCGGCACGCCACTGATCGACGAGCAGTTCGTGCTGGTGGCCGCGCCCGCGCTGGCCCGGACCGCGGACCCGGCACTGATCGCGGCCGACCCGGTGACCGCGCTCGCGCACCTGCCTCTGGTGGCGTACGCGGAGGAACTGCCGATCATCCGCCGGTACTGGCGCTCCGAGTTCGGCCGCCGCCCGCCGAACCCGGTCGCCCTGACCGTGCCCGATCTGCGCGCGGTGCTCGCGGCCGTGGTGGCCGGCGTCGGCGCGTCGGTCCTGCCGCGCTACCTGGCCGAACCGGCGATGGCGTCCGGCTCGGTGATGCAGCTGCACCGCTCGGCGATCGAACCGCTCAACACGCTCTACCTGGTCACGCGAACCGGCTCCACCGCACCGTCGGCCGAACGGGTGCATGCGCACCTGCTTGACCAGGCGCGGCAGTGGGGTTCGCTGTAGCGCCGGTATCGCAGTGGGAGGTGCGCCGGCTCGAGCGCTCGATCAGGCGGCCAAGAAGTCCAGCAGCCACCCGAGGACGAACACGCCGAGTGCGACGAGCTTGACCGACTGACCCTCGTGGTAGCGGCCGAGGACGGTCCCGCACGCGCGGACGAGCGACGCCGTCGGCGCGGTCAGGATCCACAGATAGCACCGCAGAGGCAGGGTGCCCCACCGCGAGGTAGAGGGGCCGACGAGGTTCGTCAGGACCAGGACTCCGAACAGCGCGGCCGCCGCACCGATGACACCCAACATCACCGGCCCGGCCAGCGGTGTATCGACGACCTCGTACAGCAAGAATCCGATCGCCAGCGCGATGACCGCACCGATCGCCAGCGACCCGATCGCCATTCGCAGGTACACCGCGGAAACCGAAGCCCGAATCACATCGAGGTCCTTGTCCATCAGTTCGGGCATGCTCGCCGTCAGGTACCGGTCGACCTCCGCCCGGGTCACATCGACCTGCCAGTCACAAGCGACGGGCGAGAGTTCGTGGTCGACGTCGCAATCGTGTGGGCGGCCGAGCCGCTCGACCGCCGCCCTGTGCCACCCGTCGAGGCCGTCCTGAGCAACCGAGGGCAGCACGGCCCTGGGCGGGCCGGTGCCTGCCGCCTCGTAGTGCCACAGCGGGCCCCCGTCCCCCTCGCCGCGTGCGACGAGGAGGCTTCCGAACAGCTCACTCCACTGGGCCGCGATGCGCTGGGATCTCCTCAGCTCGCCGACCGATTTCAGCACGTTCTGCCGATAGCGCTCGACCTCCGCGGCGATTGCGAGGATCCGTTTCGGTCCGATGACGTCGAGGAGGACGGTGAACCCCGCCATGAACTGTGCAACCTTGCCGATCCGCGCCCAGTCCCTGACGGAGAACGGGCCGACCTGTGTCGTGCCGTCCAGGTCGTGCTCCCACCATTGCACGGCGAGTCGCCATTGCCAGGCGGCCAGCGAGAGCACCGCCAGCGTCAGCAAGGCCACCGTCATCGGGTACCGGAGGCGCACGGGGGTTACACCGCCGGCGGGCCGCCTGTCGTCGTTGGGCACCGGCCTACTGTGGACCATGCGGGCAACACGGCACGCTGCGGACCCGCGTGGGTGTTGTCGCCGGAGTCCGTTGCCCCGGATAACCCGCCTCAGCCGCTACGAACGACGCTCTGCTGCCTGCCGTTGCGGTGCCCGCGGCCCTACGTTCTCCGGCGCCGGCCCTTCCGGAACGGCCACCAGCGGCGCTCGCGTTCCGGGCGCCGCGGCGCGTCCGGCAGCGCCGACCGGGATGACCGCTTCGTCGCTTCCACACTCAGTGCCAGGGCGGCAAAGTTCATCACACACCTCCGTTAGCGCTCCCGTGAGCGCTAACGTTAACGTTAACGGGACGGAACGAGGTGGTCCAGCGGGTTTGCGGAGCAGGCCGGATACGATGCGACGATCGTGAGCGAACAACAGCGGGCGCCCCGGCGCGTCACCCTCAAGGACGTGGCCAAACGGGCCGGCGTCTCGCACCAGACCGTGTCCCGGGCGATCAACGACAAGGGAGAGATCGATCCGGAGACCCGCCGGCGCGTGCTGGACGCGGCGCGCGAGCTGAACTACCGGCCGTCCCGGTTCGCCCGCGGCCTGGTCCGGCCTGGCGCCACCACGCTCGGCCTGATCGTCTCGGACGTGGAGAACCCGTTCTTCCCGGAGCTGATCGCGGGCGTGATCGAGGCCGCGGAGGAGCGCGGCTGGCAGGTATTGATCAGCAGCACGCAGAACCACTCCGGCCGCGAGCCCGAGCTGATCCGCACGCTGGCCGCCCAGGCCGACGCGGTGGTCGGTTACCTGAGCGCTCCCGATGCCACGCTCGCGGCCGCCGCCGGGGGTCTGCCGCTGGTGATTATGGGCCGGGTGGTGCACGAGCCCGCGTTCGGCGCCATCGAGGTCGACACGCACGCCGGCGTGCGCGCCGCCGTCGGCTACCTGGCCGCCCGCGGCCACCGCGCGATCGGCATGATCGACTGCGGCGACGACGGCCAGCCGGACCGCCGCCCCGCGTTCGTCACCGCGATGACCGAGCACGACCTGCCGGTCACCGCCGGCGCCATCACCGAGGCCGATCTCACCGTGGAGGGCGGCGCCGCCGCGTTCACCGCGCTGCGCACCGCCCGCCCCGACATCACCGCGGTCTTCACGTTCAACGACATGCTCGCGCTCGGCGTCTACCGCGCCGCCCGCCGCCTCCACCTCAGCATCCCCGACGACTGCGCCGTCATCGGCTTCGACGGCCTACCCATCGGCGAACTGATCGACCCGCCACTGAGCAGCGTAGCCCTCGACAAGCGCCGCATGGGCGCGCTGGCCGTCGCCGAGGCGGCCCGCCTCCTCGCCGGCGAGCCCGCCACCCGCGCACTCCTCCCGGTCGAACTGGTGATCCGCGGCAGCGCCTAGCCGGACACCCGTCGATCCCTGGGCCGGTCCGGGTCGGACGTCGAGCGCTTCCGCGTGTCGCCGGTGACCGCGTGTGAGCCCGTGCGATCTCGGTCGATCCCGCCCGGGGCGGTGCCTCGGCCACCGATCCCAGGATGCCCCGGTGTCGCTTCTCACGCGGCCGCGACCAGGCTCGGCGCTCGGCCTTGCGGCCTGGATGGTCCGTTGGCCCGGGCTCCCCCGGCGTGACACCCGTCGGCAGGCCTTTGTGCCGATATTTCGGGCACGAAGTGCCCGACGTCAATCTTGAGTGCGGTAGCCGCCGCCCGCTCATACCGATACTTCGGTCATCAGGGCCTACGGCGCCTGGTCTGGAGCGAGGGTCGGCGGGAGGGGCCGGATGACCGGCACTGTTCGACGCTTTCGGGCGACCCGGGAGGTTGTGGGGGTTAGCCTCGCGGGGAGGAACGATCGATCACGGGGGTGTCGAAAGTGCCGGTTCGTGGATGGATGCTGCCCGCCCTGACTGCGGTGGCGCTCGGCGCCGGTGGCGTCGGGGTCGCGGTGGACGGGCAGGCCGACCCGGCGGTGCAGCAGCTGGAGCTGGCCGTCGCGCGGGACGGCGGCGCCGTGACGCTGCCGCCGCGTACCGTGCGGCCGTTCAGCCTGGTCGGCGTGACCTGGCCGGACCCGGCGCAGTCGATCGCCGGCACGGCCGAGGTGCGCGTCCGCACCCGGAGCGAGTGGAGCGGCTGGCGGGCACTCGACGTGGACCAGCACTTCGGCGCCGACGTGGGCACCCCGGAGGCCGAGGGGGTACGCGGCGGCACCGACCCGCTGTGGGTCGGTGCCGCGGACGGCGTCGAGCTGCGCATCCGCGCGCTCGGCCGCTCCCCGCTGCCCACCGGCCTGCGCCTGGAACTGGTGAACCCGGCCGCGATCGGCCGCCCGACGGCTTCTGCGCCTGCGCGCACCGCCCCGGCCGGCGACGGGCCTGCGCGCACCGCCCCGGCCGGCGACGGGCCGGCGGGCGGCGACGAGTCGGCGGGCGGCGAGCGGACCTGGGGCGGCCGGGACGGTGGCGAGCCGGCGGGCAACAGCGCGGGGTCGCGGGCGGGCGCCGGGCCGCGGATGGCCACGCCGCCGGGACCCGCGCCGACCGCGGTGGTGCCGCCACCGGCCGGTGCGGTGGAGGCCGCGGCGGTGCCGGCGCCGCTGGTGGGGGCGCCCGCGATGGTGGACCGGGCCGCGTGGAAGGCGGACGAGCGGATCAACCGGGGCGCCGTCCTCTACACCGGGCCGCCGCAGGTGATGTTCGTGCACCACACGGCCGGGACCAACGACTACACGTGCGCGCAGTCGCCCGCGCTGATCCGGGCGATTCACCTTTATCATGTCAAGAGCCGTAAGTGGGGTGACATCGGCTACAACTTCGTGGTGGACAGGTGCGGCACCGTCTTCGAGGGGCGCAGGGGCGGCGCGGAGCTGAACGTGCTGGGCGCGCACACCTATGGCTTCAACACCGACTCGTTCGGCGTGGTGGTGCTCGGCACGTACTCCACGAGGGCCGCGTCCGCCGCGGCGATCCGTTCGCTGGCGCACCTCGCGGCCTGGAAGCTCGGTGCGGAGGCGGCCGACACCGGTGCACAGGTGCTGCTGGAGTCCCGGGCGGACAACCGCTACCGGATCGGCAACCAGGTCATCTTCAGCCGGGTCTCGGCCCACCGGGACGGCGTGCTGACCGAGTGTCCGGGCAACGCGCTCTACCGTCAGGTCCCGGAGGTGCGCCGGCAGGCCGCGGCCCTGGCCGGCCGGGCGCTGAAGTAGCGAAACGGCAGGGTACGGGACGAATTCCGGCGCGGTCTACGCTGCGATCCATGGCCATAACATTGTCGGCCCTGGAGCTCGCGGCCGCAGAGGAGGGCGTTCCGGCGCCCATGCGCTGGAGACCGCGGCGCACGCGGTGCAGCGGGTGGAGGAGCTCGGCTACCGGCGGGGCTGGTTCGCCTGGCATCACGGGTCGCCGTTCGCGGCCAGCGTGGTCCCGGCCGTCCTGATCGCCCATTTCGCGGCGCGGACCGGAAAGATCCGGCTCGGTCTGTGCCGGTCGCGTTCGCGCATCACATCCGCCCGGAGAACACGGTGGCGGCCGCGCGGCGCTACCGGGAGCTGTTCACGCCGTCCCGCTGGTCCGACCGGCCGTACGTGATGGTGGCGATCGAGACGATCGTGGCGGAGAGCGAGGAGGAGGCCGCGTTCCTCGCGCACCCGATCGACCTGGTGCGCGCCCGGATGTTCCAGGGCCTGGGCGAGACCGCGCTGTTGCCGCCGGAGGTGGCGGCCGGCCTGGAGGTGCCGGCCGAGGTCCGGGACGCGGTGCGGGCCAGCGGCGCCGCGCAGGCGCGCGGCACGGTCGAGCAGGTGCGAGCGCGCTTCGCGGAGGTCGTCGCGCGGATCGGCGCGGACGAGCTGATGCTGGGCGTCCTGGTCTACGACGCGCAGAAGCGCGTCCGCTGCTACGAACCGGCGACGAAGGCCGCGCGCTGACCCCGGGCCGTTCCACGACGCGACATGCCCTTGCCACGACGTGACGTGCAGGGAGGAGCGCCAGCGACGACCGGAGCCCGCGGGAGCATGCGGACCGTGCCCACGCCGGAAGCGGGCACAGAAAAGCCCTCAGGATCTTCAAGATCCTGAGGGCTTTTCCGGAACGGCTGATTACTTGGTCAGCGCGGACAGCGTCGGGTCGTTGGCGTACGCCTCGGCCGCGTTGTCCTTGGTGACGATGACCGGCGGGAGCAGGTAGGCCGGGACGACCTTGACACCGTTGTTGTACGAGGTGGTGTCGTTGACCTGCGGCGCCGCACCCGACTGGAGCGCCTTGACCATGTCGATCGAGGCCTTGACCAGGTTACGGGTGTCCTTGTTGATGGTGGAGTACTGCTCACCCGCCATGATCGACTTGACCGACTCGACCTCGGAGTCCTGGCCGGTCACGACCGGGATCGGCTTGCCGGCGCCCTTGACGGAGGTGATGATCGCCCGGGCCAGGGTGTCGTTCGGGGAGAGCACGCCGTCCAGCGTCTTGCTGCCGTAGGTCGAGGTGAGCAGCGAGTCCATGCGGCGCTGCGCGTTCTCGGCCTTCCAGCCGTCGGTTGCGGTCTGAGTGACCTGGGTCTGGCCGGAGCCGACGACCACGTTGCCCTTGTCGATCTCCGGCTGGAGGACGCTCATCGCACCGTCGAAGAAGACGCCGGAGTTGTTGTCGTCCGAGGAGCCGGAGAACAGCTCGATGGTGTACGGGCCGTTCGGCTTCTTCTTCTTCATGCCCTCGAGCAGCGCCTGGCCCTGCAGCTCGCCGACCTTGAAGTTGTCGAACGCGACGTAGTAGTCCACGTTCGCGGTGCCCTTGATCAGGCGGTCGTACGCGATGACCTTGATGCCCTCGGCGTGCGCGGCGTCGACCTGTGCCGACAGCTGCGCGGCGTCGGTGGCGCCGATGATGATGACCTTCGCGCCCTTGGTGATCATGGACGAGATCTGGTTCTGCTGGTCGGCCACGGTGGTGGACGCGCCGGCGTACTGCACGTCACCGGTGAAGCCGGCCTCCTTGAGGCCGTTGGTGAACAGGTCACCGGCGAGGACCCAGTTCTCCGAGGTCTTCGACGGCAGCGCCACGCCGATCAGCGAGTCGGCCGCGAAACCGCCGGTGCCGCCGCTGGCGCCGCCGGCCGGGGTCTCGCCGCCTTCGCGCTCGGAGCCGCAGGCGGACAGGGCCAGCATGGCGACCGCGCTGATCGCGACGCTCCTGGCGAGGTACTTACGCATGGTGAAAGGTGCCCTTCTGCAATGGTTGGTACGGGGCGGACGGACCTGCCCGCCCCGCGTTCGAGCGGTCGGCGGTCAGCCGGCCACCGGTGTCTTGACCTGCTGCGCCGGACCGGTTCCCGCCGGCGCCGAGGGCCCGCTGCCGCGGAACCCCTTGGTGATCGAGCCGATGATGGAGAAGCGGCCCTGCCGCTTGTTGTAGACGTCCAGCGCGACCGCGAGCAGCAGCACCAGGCCCTTGATGATCTGGACCCGGTCGGACTGCACGCCCTCGAGCAGGAGGCCGTTGTTCAGCACGGCCATGACCAGACCGCCGACGATCGAGCCGGAGATCGTGCCGAGGCCGCCGGAGACCGCGGCGCCGCCGATGAAGACCGCGGCGATGGCGTCCAGCTCCCAGCTGAGGCCGTCCTGCGGGCCGGAGGCGCGGGACCGGGCCACGAAGATCATGCCGGCCAGCGCAGCCAAAATGCCCATGTTCATCATGACCACGAAGTTGACGCGCTGGAGCTTCACGCCGGACAGCTCGGCCGCCCGGGAGTTGCCGCCGACCGCGTAGATGTGCCGGCCGGCCGCGGTGTTCCGGGTGTAGAACGAGTACACCAGCACCAGGACGCCGAGGATGATGCCGGAGATCGGGAAGCTGGTGCCGACCCGGCCGCCGGCGAACCGCAGCGTGGCGAAGATGATGACCGCCAGCAGCACCGCGACACGCAGGATGGAGACCCAGACCGGGCCCGCGTCGGCCTGCATCTGGTGCCGGGTGCGGCGCAGCTGCCACTCGCGGTAGACGACGGCCACGCAGACCGCGAGGCCGAGCAACAGCGTCAGGTTGTTGTAGTTCGTGGCCGGGCCGACCTCGGGCAGGTAGCCGCCGCCGATCTGCTGGAAGCCCTCCGGCACCGAGATCGTCTGCGAGCGGCCGACGTACTGGTTCGCGCCGCGGAAGATGAGCATGCCGGCGAGCGTCACGATGAACGCGGGCACGCCGACGTACGCAACCCAGAAGCCCTGCCAGGCACCGATCAGCGCGCCGACGCCGAGGCCGATGAGCAGCGCCAGGAACCAGTGGATCTGCTGGTCGGCCATCAGCTTGGCGACCACGATGCCGACGAACGCGGCGACCGAGCCGACCGAGAGGTCGATGTGTCCGGCCACGATCACCATCAGCATGCCGATGGCCAGGATCAGGATGTACGAGTACTGGCTGACGACCTGGATCATGTTGGCCGAGCTGAGCGTCAGCCCGTCCGTCAGGTACTGGAACAGCAGCACGATCGCCACCAGGGCGAAGATCATGCCGAGCTGGCGCGCGTTGCTGGTCGTACCCCCGAAGAGGTTCTTTTGAAGGTCCTTGAATCGGCTCATCGCGTCTGCATCTTCTTGTTGGAGGTCATCTGCTTCATGAGGTTTTCCTGGGTCGCGTCGGCCCGGTCGATGACGCCGGTGATGGAGCCCTCGAACACGGTGTAGATGCGGTCGCAGAGGCCGAGCAGCTCGGGCAGCTCCGAGGAGATGACGATGACGCCCTTACCCTGGTCCGCGAGCTGCTGGATGATGCCGTAGATCTCGTACTTCGCGCCCACGTCGATGCCGCGGGTGGGCTCGTCCAGGATCAGCAGGTCCGGGTCGGTGAACATCCACTTCGCCAGGACGACCTTCTGCTGGTTGCCGCCGGAGAGCTTGTTGACGCCCTCGTCCACGGTCGGCGTCTTGATCCGCAGGCTCTGCCGGTAGCCCTCGGCCGCCTTGTACTCGGCGACCTCGTCCAGCTTCAGGAACTTGCGGATCTTGGAGAGCTTCGCCGAGACCGTGGAGGTCTTGATGTCGTCGAGCAGGTTGAGCCCGACGGCCTTGCGGTCCTCGCTGACGTAGGCCAGACCGTGGTGGATCGCGTCCGAGACCGTCTTGATCTCGATCCGCTTCCCGTCCTTCCAGATCTCGCCGCGCTCGTAGACGCCGTACGACCGGCCGAAGATGCTCATCGCCAGCTCGGTGCGGCCCGCGCCCATCAGCCCGGCGAACCCGACGATCTCACCGCGCCGCACCGTGAAGCTGGAACCCTTGGCCACCAGGCGCTCCGTGGAGATCGGGTGCCGCACGGTCCAGTCGCGCACCTCGAAGAAGACCTCGCCGATCTTCGGCGTGTGGTCCGGGTAGCGGTTGGTCAGCTCGCGGCCGACCATGCCGCGCACGATCCGGTCCTCGTCCACGCCGTCCGCCTTGACGTCCAGCGTCTCGACGCTCTTGCCGTCCCGGATGATCGTGATGGAGTCCGCGATCGCCTCGATCTCGTTCAGCTTGTGCGAGATGATGATCGAGGTGATGCCGCGCTCCCGGAAGCCGCGCAGCAGGTCCAGCAGGTGCTGGGAGTCGTTCTCGTTCAGCGCCGCGGTCGGCTCGTCCAGGATCAGCAGCTTCACGTTCTTCGCGAACGCCTTGGCGATCTCGATGAGCTGCTGCTTGCCGACGCCGAGGTCCTTGACCAGCGTGTCCGGGTTCTCGTCCAGACCGACGCGGGCCATCAGCTCGGTCGCCCGCAGCTGCGCCGCCTTCCAGTCGATCGCGCCGTTCTTCTTCGGCTCGTTGCCGAGGAACAGGTTCTCGGTGATCGACATGAGCGGGATCAGCGCGAGCTCCTGGTGGATGATCACGATGCCCGCGTTCTCGCTGGCCCGGATGTCCCCGAACTTCACCTCGGAGCCCTGGTAGACGATCTGCCCGTCGTAGGACCCGTACGGGTAGACGCCGCTGAGCACCTTCATCAGCGTCGACTTGCCGGCGCCGTTCTCGCCGCAGATCGCGTGGATCTCGCCCGCCCGCACGCGCAGCGAGACGTCGGAGAGCGCTTTCACACCAGGGAACTCCTTGGTGATCGCACGCATCTCAAGCAGGACCGGGGCACTGCTCATGGCCTCACGACCGTCATGGTTGCCTCCGGGAGGTCTTCATCAGCTGATGTGCATTTGTTGCGGGGAGGAACTTATTTCAAGGCGAACACGTTTCGCAAGATCCCGCGCGACCGCCGCTTGTAACAATTCGGTAGTCGGCGTGTGCTATAGCCCTTCGTCCCAGCCGCTAAAGCCCCAAAAATCAAGATATAACGGTACGAAACCGCGCAGGCGAACTCACGCAAAGTGATCATGTCGAGCCCATAAAGTGATCAACATCCTCGCTCTGCCCCACGATCCGGGAGCCGGAGCCCGGAATCACGCCCCCTTTCCCCGCCGTTCTCCGCTGCAAACCACCCTGTTTTTGTTGCCTCGGCCACCCAAACCCGCCCGCACTGCCCCGCCGGGGCGGGTCGCGGAGGCGGGAACTCTCGGCGCGGCCTCGATCCGAGGCTTCGCGGGTCGTCCCACCCGGTCTCGTCTCGGAGGCGGTCATCGGCCGCACCACCGGGTTCCGGCCCGCCGGCGGAAGGCGCGTGTTCAAGGACCGGTCGCGGTCCGCGGCCGGTGCGGAACCGGTGCCTCTGGGCTCGGCCCAGGGCGGTCGACGGGGTGGAGCGGTCGGGTGGTCAGGGTGTGCACCCGGCGACCGGAGATCGCCGGCGTCCGGTGAAGCGCTCCGTACCTCGCGCCATGCGGGTCCGCTCATCGAATCTTCCGGAATCCGCACGCTCCTGCGGTGACGGCCGGCGGCTGGGGCGGACGGCCACAGCGGCGTAGGAGCCGCTGAGGTCCGGGACCGTGGGGCGGCTGGAGCCAGCCGCGCCGTTGCAGCCCATGGGGCCGCCGGAGCGCCCACAATGCCGGGCTGTCGGGACCGCCGGCGCTCGCCGGGCCGGTGGGGTCGCTGGCCGGTGCGGCCCGGCGGCCCTACAGGTCGATGACGGTCCGCGCCGACGTCAAGCCCAGGGATACCCACAATCCCAGGCGTCGTCACCGTCGCCTCGGCCGCCGGCCCGCCGACAGCCACGATGCGAAAGACCTACCGCGGGAGTGGCCTGGTCCCGATGAGTGGTCCGCCGAGGGCGCCCGCCGGATCATGTGGTTCCGGCGGAAGTCGCTGTACGCCGCATCCAAGATCACTGAATAATGCCGTCATGACCGCGCCTGGCGTTTCTCCGCAACAGTCCGAGCCGCCGCCGGACGCCACCTGTACACCCGAGGATCGCGACACCGCGGGGCCGGTCCCGGCCGACGTCACCGTGTCGCCGGTCGCGGCTCGCGATACCGCAGACCTCGTTCCGGCCGGCGTGACCACACCGCCCATCGTGGCCGGTCATGCCGCCGCCGGCCCGGCGGCGCCGCAACCGGACCCGGAGGCCGCCCGCGTGCCGGGAGTTCCGGCGGGCGATGCTACGCCGTCATCCTCTGTGGATGCCACGTCACCATCCGCCGCCACCGGCAGCCCGGCTTCCGGCGCCGTCTCGTCCGCCGTTGCGTCGCCGGGCGCTGCATCGTCTGATGGGCCCGCGCACGATCCGGCGCCGTCCGCGCCGCGAGCCGAGGCGGCACCGGTGGCCGCCCCCTCGGCTCCGGTAGCGGCGTACGGCGCCCCGGCCGGTGCCGGGGCGTACATGCCCCCGCCCGGGACGCCCGTCTTCGGCGGGCCGCACGGCCCGATGTCGCCGCCGGTCGCGCCGCCCGGCTATTTCGTGCCGGCCAATCCCGGGCAGCCGCGGCCGAATCCCTGGCGGAACCCGTGGCTGATCATTGCTGTGGTGACAGGGCTGGTGTTGAACGTCGTCGCGGGTGTGGCTGTGCTCTTCGCGGACGAGAAGGCCTCGGACGGCTGTGTGGCCATCAAGGAGATCGCCGAGTCCGGGCGGCCGAACATCCGGCCGCTCCACACGGTGAGCATCGCCGCGGACCTGGCCGCGTCGAACAACGACACCCTTGCCGCGGTCGGCCGTGACTACCTGATCGCGGTCGAGATGGCCTACGGCGGGACGGATCCGGGCAGCATCGTCCTGGGTCCGGTCGACCCGGAGGCGGCCACGTGGGTCCAGGGCCCGGCCGCGGCCCGCGCGCTCATCGACGCGACCCACGAGGCCTGCGGCGACACCTGGATCTGGGTATCGTTCGAGCCTCCTCAGTAGAGGAACGAAGGGAGTCCGGCGAGTTCGCCGGACTCCCTTCGTGGTCATCGAGATCAAAACGCGCTGTACGACCGCTGCAAGATCACTGAATAATGCGTCGACCAAGGAGAAGACGCATGCCACCTACTCATCCGTCCACTGCCGACACCGGTGCCGCCCCGTCGGTGCGCCGGCACCGGTCGATCATCATCATCGCCGCGATCGCGGCGGTCGCCGTGCTCGCCGCCGGTGTCGCGCTCGCCGTTTACCTCAGTACGCCGCGCGATTCCGGGATCGCCGCCTGCCACCGGATCGACCAGCTCGGCATGGACCTCGCGGAGGGCGCTCGTCCGGTCCTCACACCCGACGAGCTGGACGAGATAGCCGACGACCTCGCGGGTTCGGAGAACGACGTGCTGTCGCACTTCGGCCTCGAATACCTGCGGTGGGCGCTCGCCGGGGAGCCGGAGCGGTTCAGGGGCGCCCAGGGCACGCTCCACCTCCACACCCAGGCCCTCCCGGCCTGCGTGGTGGCGGGCGTCGACATGGCGACATCGAACTGAGGAGAGCCGTCATCACCACACCCAGCGCCGGACCGCCCGCACCGCGCCGGAAGCGACCGGTCGTCCTCGCGGCGACGCTAGCCATGGCCGTGGCGGTGCCGGCCGCGGCCGTTGCCG
Source organism: Catenuloplanes indicus (assembly GCF_030813715.1). Taxonomy (NCBI): domain Bacteria; kingdom Bacillati; phylum Actinomycetota; class Actinomycetes; order Micromonosporales; family Micromonosporaceae; genus Catenuloplanes; species Catenuloplanes indicus. The sequence continues at coordinate 1,289,378 of NZ_JAUSUZ010000001.1, read as the reverse complement.
CGGTCCACGTCGCCACCCACGAGGATCCCGGTGTCCTGGCCTGCCGCCGGATCGACGAGTTCACCAGGGAGTTCGTGGCCGGTGGCCGTCCCGAGGTCTCCAGCACCGAGGCGCGGAGACTGGCGGACCAACTGGCCGCCTCCGGCCATGACGACCTCACCCGCATCGGCGAGGTGTTCCAGCTCGGCCAGCAGGAGGACGACCCGGAGCGCCCGATCGACGGGATGCGCGGCGCGGTCCTGCTGATGGGCGCGGAGCACTCCTGCCGGAAGGCCGGTGTGCCGATGACCCGGGTGCAGCCGCCACCGCGCTGAACGCGCGGACGAAGCCATGAACGCCAGGACGGGGCCCCGCGAACCGCGGGGCCCCGTCCTGCCCCTACCTCCGAGGATCAGTCCATCGCCAGGGCCGCGGTCGGCGCGACCCGGGACGCGCGGCGGGCCGGGAGCACGCCGGAGGCTGCGGTCAGCAGCCCCAGCACCAGCACCACCAGCGCCAGCTGCCCCCACGGCAGCGTGATCGGCCCGTCCAGCCCGACCCCGCTCAGCATCAGCGACGCGAACGGTACGGCCAGCGCCAGCCCGAGCAGCGAGCCCACCACGCCGTACAGTGATGCCTCGATCAGCAGCGTGGCGCGCAGCCGGCCGCGGGACATGCCCACGGCGCGGAGCAGCCCGGCCTCGCGGAGCCGTTCCACCACGGAGAGCGCGGTGGTGGTGCCGACGCCGACGACCGCGACCGAGACCGTCATGCCGACCAGGCCGAGCGCCACGACCGTGAGCACCACCAGCTGCTCGGCGTAGTCGTCGCGCTGGTCGGCGAGCACGCTGACGCCGCCGCCGGGGGCGAGCGTCTGGGCGGCCTGGTACGCCGTGGTCCGGTCGCCGGCCGCGTCGGCCAGCACGCCGGTCGGGGACGGCGGGAGGCCGAGCGCGGTCATGTCGGCCGGGTCGAGCACGGCCCACGCGTCCATCGGCAGCCCGGCGACGGTGGCTACGACGGTGCCGGTGACCGTCTTGCCGTCGCGGGTGATCGTGGCGGTCTCGCCGATGCCGAGCGCGGTGAAGTCACCGAGGTAGTCCAGCGCGATGATCTTGCCGGGGCCGAGCGCGTCCAGCGTACCCTCGGTGACCTGGATGTCCTTGGCGGTGCGCAGCGAGGTCAGGGACAGGTCGAGCACCGGCGAGTGCGCGTTCGGGTCCTCCCGGTCGCCCTCCACCGGGATGTCCGCCTCGGTGAGCCGGTACGGGACGATGTCGCGCAGCGCCGGGTGGGCGCGCGCGGCGTCCACCGCTCCGGCCGGCAGCGCCTGACCGGCCTCCGCGGAGATCTGCAGGTCGGCCGGGGCCATCAGCGCGAGTTGCTGGTCCATGGCGGCGCGCGCGGTGGAGAGCGCGACCAGCGCACCGGCGATCATCGTGACCGCGAGCGCCACCACCACGCTGACCGCCGCGGCGCGCTTCGGTGCGCCGCCGACGCCGCCGATCGCGAGCCGTCCGGTCGGTCCGAACGCGCGCAGTGGCTGGCCGACCAGCCACAGCACCGGGCGGAGGATCGCCGGCCCGAGCACGATCAGCGCGAAGAAGCTCAGCGTGCCGCCGGCGACGGTGGCGAGCATGACGGTCTCGCCGGTCTCGCTCGGCGTGTTCGGCTCCGGCAGGTTGGCCACCGCGAACGCGACCAGTGCCAGCGACGCGAGGGTCAGGAGCAGACCGAGGATCCAGCGGAGTACGCCGAGCCGCGCGCTGGCGCCGGTGACGGCCGCGGAGCGCAGCGCCTCCAGCGGCGAGACGCGGGCCGCGGTGACCGCGGGGGAGAGGACCGCGATGATCGCGACGATCGTGGTGCCGGCCACGACCAGGATCGCGGGCACGATCGGCAGGCCGGGCAGGGCGAGCGGCACGTCGAGGAAGACGCGCGCGGCCGGGCCGGCGGCGAGGCCGAGCGCGTACGCGGTCAGTACGCCGGTGACGCCCGCGACCGCGCCGGTGAGCGCGCCCTCGACGATCAGCGCCCGGGTCAGCGGGCCGCGTCCGGCACCGACCGCGCGGAGCAGCGCGAGCTGCTTCATCCGCTGCGCGAACACGATCCGGAACGTGGACGTGGCGACCAGCGCGGCCGCGGCGGCCGCGATCGCGACGAAGATGGAGACCAGGAAGAACAGCTCGTCCATCGAGGAGGCCGCATCGAGTGCCTCCTGCTTGCGCACCTCGGCGCCGTTCCGCACGTCCAGCTGCTTCTTCGCGACGCCGTCGCCCATCGGGTTGACCACCTGCGGCAGTGTGCGGTTCAGCTCCCGGGTCACCGCCTCGACGCTGGCGCCGTCCGCGAGGTGCACCTCGACGCGGCCGAGGCCGGATTCCTCGTAGACCGGGACGTCTGCGGTGGACATCGCGGTGACCAGGTCGCCGCTGGTGTACGCGGTGCCGGCGAAGCCCTCGCCGCGCAGCGGCGACACGATGCCGGTCACGGTGAGCGTGCGCTCCGGCGCGTCCGGGCCGAGTCGCACCACCACGGTCCGGCCCGCGGTGAGGCCCATCCGCTCGGCGGTGCGCGTGGTGACCGCGATCTGGTTCTCCGCGGTCGGGTACGTCCCGGACGTCAGCGTCACCTCGGACAGTGGCCCGGAGCCGGGGTCGCCGGTGATCACCAGGTATCCGCCGGGCAGCGACGGCACGTCGTAGTAGGCGCTGTTGCGGGCCGTGGCCGACTCGACGCCCGCGGTCTGCCGGACGATGGCCAGCGCCGCCGAGGTGGCCGAGGCCTCGTTGCCGACCACCAGGTCGGCGGCCGCGGACGTACCGCTGAACGTGTCCAGGATGGTCTGGTACGTGATCCGCTGGGCGAGCACGGTGCCGAACACGACCGTGGCGGCGACGATGAGTGCGAGGCCGGTGAGCAGCAGCCGGGCGGGGCGGCGGGCGAGGCCGGCGAGCTGGGTGCGCAGCACGGTCATCGGGCACCGGCCAGCTGGTGCAGCGCGTCGGTGACGGACTCGCGGGTCGGGTGCAGGATCTCGCCGGAGATCCGGCCGTCGGCGAGCATGATCACGCGGTCGGCGTAGGAGGCCGCGACCGGGTCGTGGGTGACCATGACGACGGTCTGGCCGTACTCGCGGACCGCGTTGCGCAGGAAGGACAGCACCTCGGCGCCGGTGCGGGAGTCGAGGTTGCCGGTCGGCTCGTCCGCGAAGACCGCCTCCGGGCGGGAGACGAGCGCGCGGGCCAGGGCGACGCGCTGCTGCTGGCCGCCGGAGAGTTCGCTCGGGCGGTGCTTGAGGCGGTCGCGCAGGCCGAGCACGTCGACGAGGCGGCCGAACAGGGCCGGGTCGGGCTTGGTGCCGGAGAGGTCGAGCGGGAGCGTGATGTTCTGTGCCGCGGTCAGCTGCGGCAGCAGGTTGAACGCCTGGAAGACGAACCCGATCCGTTCCCGGCGGACCTTGGTCAGCACCTTGTCGGACTGGCGGGTCAGGTCCACGTCGCCGAGCATGACCGCGCCGCTGGTCGCGCGGTCCAGGCCGGCCAGGCAGTGCATCAGCGTCGACTTCCCGGAACCCGACGGGCCCATGATCGCGGTGAACTCGGCGCGGGGGAACCCTACCGTCACACCGTCCAGCGCACGCACCGCGGTGTCGCCGCGGCCGTAGACCTTGACCAGGTCACGTGCCTCGCAGGCGAGCATCATCGTCGAAGTCCCTTCGGTCGGAAACGAGAGCGGACACAGACTGCCGGGACCGCCCGCCCGGTCACATCCGCCCGCCGACCGGAGATCAACCCGGCCACCTCCGCCGAAAGTCGGATGGCCCGCCCTGTCCTTCGGCAGAACCCCGCCCGGCCGCACCGCGACTACGCTGGGGAGACGATGATGATCTCTGGACGGAAGCGCGGGCGCCTGGGTTACCGGCGCGGCGCGTTGCTCGCGGGTTTCGGACTGACGGTCCTGCTCGACCTGTTCATCGCCACGGCTCAGGCGGACGGCGGCTACGTGGTGATGCTGCTGCCGTCGCTGGTGCTGGCCGGCGCCGGCGCGCTGATCTGGGCCCGGCGCTACCGCCAGGGCGGCCAGCTGCTGCCGGTGCTCGCGATCGGGCTGTCCGTGGCGTCGGTGGTGGTGACGTTCGGCACGCTGGTCCTGGTCGGCGGCGGTTCCACCAGCGGCACCTGGGGGCTCGCCGAGACCGTGTCGCTGCTGCTGGCGATCTACGTGGTGGCGCGCTACGGCCGCCCCGCGGTCGCCTGGCCGGCCGGGCTGGCGGTGCTGTTCGCGCTGCTGCTGCAACCACAGCGGATCGGCTTCGGCATCGAGATGGTCGTCTTCGGCATGCTGCTGGTGATGGCCGGTGGCGGCGTCGGCGCGATCGGGGTCTGGACCCGGTTCACCGCCGGGCAGCGGGAACGTCAGATCGCGACGGTACGGGCGGAGCAGCGCGCCGAGTTCGCCCGGGACCTGCACGACTTCATCGCCCACCACGTGACCGGCATCGTGGTACAGGCGCAGGGCGCGCGGTTCATCGCGGAGCAGGACCCGCAGCGAGTGATCACCGCGCTGGACCAGATCGAGAAGGCCGGTGCGGAGACGATGTCCGCGATGCGGCGGATGGTCGGCGTGCTGCGCGGCGCGGACGCGGCCGCACCGCTCGCGCCGCTGGCCGGCGTCAGCGACCTGCAACCACTGCTGGAGCAGTTCTCCGCGGCCGGGGGCGCGCAGGCACGGCTCTTCGTGGAGGGGCCGCTGGACGGGCTGCCGGTGGACGTGAGCACGTCCGCGTACCGGGTGGTGATGGAGGCGCTGACCAACGTCCGGCGGCACGCGATCGCGCCGACCCGGGCCGACGTGCAGCTGCGGCGTACCCCCGACTGGTTGTTCGTCCGGGTGACCAACGACGGCACCGCGGCGCCGCGCGCGACCGACCGCCGCGGCTTCGGCCTGGACGGTCTGGGGGAGCGGGTCGCGTCCGTCGGCGGGTGGTTGCGCGCCGGGCCGGGGATCAACGGAGGATGGATGGTCGACGCGGCGCTTCCGATCGCGGCGGGTGAGGAGCGACAGTGACGATCAGGGTGCTGGTCGCGGACGATCAGGCGATGGTCCGTACCGGATTTGGCATGATCATCGGCGCGCAGCCGGACATGGAGCTGGTCGGCGAGGCCGCGGACGGTCTCCAGGCCGTCGAGCTGGCGTCGCGGCTGCGACCGGACGTGGCGCTGATGGACATCCGCATGCCGAAGATGGACGGCCTGGAGGCGCTGCGGCGGCTGGCCGGCCCGGGCGTGGCGGACCCGGTGAACGTGGTCGTGGTGACCACGTTCGACCTGGACGAGTACGTGCACGCGGCGCTGCGCAACGGTGCCTGCGGCTTTCTGCTCAAGGACTCCGGCCCGGCGCTGCTGGTCGAGGCGGTGCGTGCGGCCGCGTCCGGTGACGCGCTGATCAGCCCGTCGATCACGGTCCGGCTGCTGGAGCACATGACGCCGCCCGCACCGGTCCGTCAGGACCTGGGCGACCTGTCACCGCGCGAGCTGGACGTGGTCCGGCTGACCGCGCAGGGCCGCACGAACGCGGAGATCGCGGCCGAGCTGTTCATCTCGATCGGCACGGTCAAGACCCACCTGAGCAGCGTGCAGGCGAAGCTGGGTGCGCGCAACCGGGTGGAGATCGCGGCCTGGGCCTGGGAAAGGCGCCTGGTGGCACCCGGGCCGCGATAGTACGTTTGACGGCATATTACGGTGGCGGTAGTGTCCGGGCATGCCATCCCTGCGGGAACCGACGTTCCTGATTCGCGTCGCGCTCGTCCCCGATGCCCGCCCGGGGGCGTCGGCATGAGCGAGCTGGAGGATCGCTACCGCGCCTGGCTCCGGTGCTACCCGCGGGACTACCGCCGCCGCCACGGTCCGGAGCTGATCACGACGCTGCTGGACGCGGCGCGGCCCGGCCAGACCGAGCCGGACCCGGCGGACGTGCTCGACCTCGTGCGCGGCGGGCTGCGCCAGCGCTTCCGGCTGCCGGCCGGCCGCTGGATGCTGGCGTTCGCCGTGGTGGCCGCGCTGTTCTGCGCCGGGATCGGTGCGGCCGCCGGCGCCTGGACCGCCTGGCGCGTCACGCCGGTGGCGCTGCCGGACGGTGCGCACGCCCAGTGGCTCACCGGCCTCGCGGCCGACCGTGGCGGACCGGCCGATGCGCCGTTGCCGCGCCACGACTACCACGGTGTCCCGCACGTCGTACCGCAGACGTTCGTCGATCGGCCACCCGGTGGTGGGACGCCGAGGACGCCCGGGCCGCCGCCGCGCGCATCGCGGCCGACGGCTGGGACGTCGGCCCGATCGAGATCGCGCAGTGCCGCACCGATGACGCCTACGACCTGCACCGGGCCACGTTCGTCGCGGAGCGGGACGGTGTGCGGCTGGACTACGCCGCGGAGTGGCCGATCACGCCCGGCGCGGCCGGTGACCGGACCGCGTTCGTCGCGGCGTCGTTCCAGGCGGAGATGCCCTGGACCGCCTATGCCGGAGGTGTCGCCGGCGCGGTTCTCGCGGCCGCCGTGATTTGGCAGTTCATCGCCTGGGCCGGCGTCCGGCTGGGCCGTGCCGACCCGTGGTGGCGGACCGCCGGCCTGCTCTGCGGCGTCACCGCGCTGGTAGCGCTGGCACTGCCCGCGTCCGCGGTCTGGATCGACGGCGTCACGATGCTGCTGCCGGATCCGGTGCTCCGCGGCGCGCCGGTCACGCTGTGGGGTGCGTTCAGCGCGTTCGACCGCTTCTACCTCGCCGTGGCCATTCCGTTCCTGCTGGTCACGGCCTTGATCGCGGGTGCCGCCCGGCGGCGTCGGCCGGCGGTGGCCTGACCGTGGTGATACCCCGGCGCGCTGGATCATCGCGAGTGCCGGGGCATCTCCCTCACGCCGCCTCTCCCGTGGCGCACGCATTAGGGTCATCATGCAGCAAATGCAAAAGCCTTGCAATAAGAACGGTGGGTGGCCGGGGCGGCCGCCGGGCTCCCCGCCCGTTCCGCGGTTGGCCGTCGTTCAGGACCGCAGGGCCGTCGACGCGGCGCCCGAGGTGGTGACGCGGCGGCGGACCGGCAGGAGCAGTGTGGGGTGGCTGACGCTCCAGGCCGCGCCCGCGCAGATGAACTCCTTGATCCGCACCGATCAGGCGTTGTGCGGCCTCCGGCCGGAACGCGGACCGCAGGAAGCGGGCGATCGCGAGCGCGCCCACGATCGGCGTGGTGCGGGCCGGCACGTGCCCGCCGCCGTCCGCGACGCTGACCGCGTCGTCGGTCAGCAGCCGGATCAGTGGCGCGATCTCGCCGCTCGTGGCGGCGCGGAGGAAGTTCTCGGCGATCTTCTCGGCGGCCGCGGCGTCGACCGTGACCCGGGTCCGGCCGGTGGCGACGTGCCGGCGGACGCGGTGACGGATCTGCTGGCAGTTCGCCTCGGTGAGCCCGAGCATCCCGGCGATCTCCGCGTGCGGGTAGCCGAACGCCTCGCGCAGCACGTACACCGCACGTTCGTTCGGCGAGAGGCGTTCCAGCAGCGTGAGCACCGCGATCGAGACGGACTCGCGCTGCTCCGCGGTCTCGGCCGGGCCGAGCATCCGGTCGCCGGCCGGCACCGGCTCCGGCAGCCACTGCCCGACGTACGTCTCGCGCCGCGCCCGCGCGGAGGTGAGCTGGTTGAGGCACACGTTCGTGAGCACCGTCGTCAGCCATGCCTCCGGCGTCCCGATGTGCTCCCGGTCCGCCGTCTGCCAGCGCAGAAAGGTGTCCTGCACCGCGTCCTCGGCATCCCCGGCCGAGCCCAGCATCCGGTACGCGATCGCCTCCAGGCGCCCCCGGACGCGCGCGAACAGCTCCAGCTCACCCGGCGTCATCGCGAGCCAGCGTAACGGGTTTCCGCTGGCGGGCGGCAGGGGAAATGATCCAACGACTTCACTGGGATCGGGACCAGGAGGAACGGGATGAGCGAGACCTACCGGGACGACATCGCGGCCGCGGCCGTGCGGATGGGTTCGAGCGTCGGCGCGCGCAAGGAGCTGGCCGGGCTGGAGGAGCGGCTGCGGCCGGGCGAGCAGGTGTCCGCGCTGGTCGCGGGCCGGCACGGGCCGGGCAACGGCGTGCTGGTGCTGACCGACTCGCGGGTGCTGTTCGTGTTCGAGGGGCTGATCCGGGAGGCGGAGGTGGTCATCCCGATCTCCGAGGTGACCGGCGTCGGCTGGAGCACCGCGGTCAACCTCGGCACGATCAGCGTGCTCGCCGGCAGCGAGATCGAGGTCGGCGGCGTCGACAAGGACGGCGGCGAGCACTTCGTCAAGGCGCTGAAGAGCGCCGCGTCCATCTAGCGAGCCGAGGGACCGCCGGCGGGGTCGCGGGTCAGCTCCATCACCCAGTTGAGCCGCCAGCTCTGCCCGCCGTCGTAGGAGAACTCCTGCTGCCGGCGGGCCGAGTCCGCCCCGTCGGTGGTCCACTCGAAGCGCAGCCGCACCGGCCGCCCGCCGACCCCGTCGTCGCCGAGGAGCACGCCGGTGCCGTCGCACCACGTGCCCTCCAGCGGCGGGTCCAGGTGCCCCGGCCGGTTGCTGGACGCCCACCAGATCCGCCAGACGCGCGCGTCCGGGTCGAACTGGCGCAGCGTGAGCCCCTCGAAGTCGCCGGCCCGGATCCGGTCGATGTGGCCGAGCCCGCCGAGGATCGGCTCCGCGTGCGCGGTCGCGTCGAACTCGACCCATTCCGTGCAGCCCGGGTCGCTGTTGTCGGGTGGCTTGCGGTTGCGCACCCGCCAGCTCCCGAAGATGAAGTCGAAGTCGGTACGGCCATCGGTCACGGCGCTCTCCCAGGTCGATCGGGCTCGGTCACCGACGACACTGTCACCGGTTCCCGACAGCTTCCGTCGGGAACCTCGCCATGCCTCGATCATCCGCGTGTCGCCGCCCACAGTGACGGGCAACCGACCGTGGGTACGCGGATAGTTGGTCCCTGAAACTTGATCTTCCTCGGGAGGTACGGCAATGAAGGCAGCGGTGTACTACCAGAACGGCGGTCCGGACGTCCTGCGCTACGAGGACGTGCCGGACCCGGTGGCCGGGGCCGGTGAGGTGCTGCTGCGGGTCGAGGCGGTCGGCGTGCAGGGTGGTGACGTGCTGTTCCGGCAGTTCGCGCCGGTGCGCTCCGCGCCGCACATCGTCGGCTACCAGGCGGCCGGCACGATCGCCGCGCTGGGCGAGGGCGTCACCGGGCTGCGCGAGGGGCAGCGGGTGGTCGCGTTCATGGCCGCCGGGTCGCACGCCGAACTGGCCGTGGTCAAGGACTTCAACGTGTACCCGGTGCCGGACGGCATGGACCCGCGGATCGCGGCCGGCATCCTGGTCGAGTTCGCCACCGCGGACGAGTGCCTGTTCGAGGTCGGCAAGCTGCGGGCCGGCGAGACCGTGCTGGTGCAGGCCGCGGCGAGCGGCGTGGGCCTGGCCGCGGTGCAGCTGGCCAAGGCGGCCGGTGCCACCGTGATCGGCACCGCGTCCAGCGACGAGAAGCTGGCCCGGCTGGCCGAGCACGGCCTGGACCACGCGATCAACTACCGGGACACGGACGTGGTGGCGCGGGTCAAGGAGATCACCGGCGGCCGCGGCGTCGACGTGGTGATCGACCCGGTCGGCGGGCGCACGCTGGAGGGCAGCATCGAGGCGCTGGCGTACCGGGGCCGGATCACCTGGATCGGCGAGGCCGGCCGGGACGGACACACGCCGCAGATCCGGCCGCTGATGGTGAAGAACGCGTCCCTGCACGGCGTCTATCTGGCCGGCGGGATGCAGCACGACCGGGCCCGGATCCGCACGGTCATCGAGAAGCTGATCGCACGCGTCGCCGCGGGCGAGCTGACGGTCGTGATCGACCGCGAGTTCCCGCTCGCCGACGCGGCCGGGGCGCACCACTACATCGAGAGCCGCGCCGCGTTCGGCCGCGTGCTGCTCATCCCCTGACCGGGATCTCCAGTTCGAAGTGGACGGTGCCGGGGCCGTGCGGCGTGGGGCGTTCGTCGTGGACGAGGCGGGCGTGCGCGGTCCAGAACGCCTCGGCACCGGGCGAGATCGGGTCGGTGTGCAGGTATGCCGCGGTGTAACCACCGTCCGCCGCGATGAACGCGAGCAGCCGGTCCACCATCGCCCGGGCGAGACCTCGGCGGCGGTGGGCCGGGTCCACGTAGACCCGGCAGAGCTGGGCGGTGATCCCGGCCGGGTACCGCTGGGCCAGCCAGTCCGGCGCGGACGGGCCGTGCGAGCGGACGCCGCCGGTCGCCACCACCGCACCGTCCGGCGCGGTCGCGACCAGTAGCGTGTGCCGTGGCGGCTCCAGGTACGCGCCGGCGATGTCGATGACGTCGCCGTGCCAGCGCGGCACGTACCCGCTGCGCATGTCGCGGTAGAGCGTGTCGAGCATGACGCGGCGTGCGCCGGGCACGTCCGCGACCTCCGCGGTGCGCAGGGTGTACGTGGCGAGCATGATCGCTATTCTTGGCTACTTGCAAACTTATGGCAACAAGCTCCTGATCCTTACGGAGATCGCCCGGCTGCCGGCCCTACCCCGGCTGCTGGTCCTCACGCAGCTGGCCTTCAACGTCGGCTTCTACCTGGTGCTGCCGTTCCTCGCCGACCATCTGCGCGCCGACCTCGGCCTCGCCGCCGCGCTCGTCGGCCTCGTCCTCGGCCTGCGCACGTTCAGCCAGCAGGGCCTGTTCCTGATCGGCGGCGTGCTCGCCGACCGGTACGGCGCCCGCCCGGTCGTACTGGCCGGCTGCGCGGTCCGGATCGCCGGTTTCGGCGTCCTCGCGGCCGCCCGCGACCTGCCCGCCGTGCTGGCCGGCACGCTGCTGATCGGCGTGGCCGCCGCGCTGTTCTCGCCGGCCGTGGAGTCCGCGCTGGCCCGCGAGGGCGCGCGCCTCGAGGCGGCCGGCACGGTGCGGCGCACCGAATTGTTCGCGATGTTCTCCGCGGCCGGCGAGGCCGGCGCGGTCACCGGCCCGCTGCTCGGCGTGCTGTTGCTCACGGCCGGTTTCCCCGCGGTCTGCCTGGCCGCCGCGGCCGTGTTCGCGCTGATCCTGGCCATGCACTCGCGGCTGCTGCCGGCCGAGCCGGGCGCGCACGCGGGCGAGCCGGTCGCGGACGGCCTGCGCGAGGTTTTCGGCAACCGCCGCTTCCTCGCGTTCGCGGCCGTGAACGGCGCCGGGCTGCTCGCCTACCACCAGCTCTACCTGGCCCTGCCGCTGGAACTCGACGCCGAGGACGCGGCCTGGGCACTGGGCTGGCTGTTCGCGCTCGCCTCGATACTGATGATCACCGGACAGCTGACCATCGCCCGGTACGCCCGCCGCGCACTCGGTCCCCGCGCGGCGCTGACGTGCGGATTCGCGCTGATGTCGGCCGCGTTCGCGGTAGTGCCGGTGCTGCCGGGCGCGTGGTCCGCGCTCGCCATGGTGGTGCTGCTGACGGCCGGCCAGATGCTGGCTTCCCCGGTCGCCCGGGACACCGCGGCGCGGCTCGCGGCCGAGCGGCGGCTCGGCGCCCACTTCGGCGTGCTCTCCGCCGCCGGTGGCCTCGCGGTGCTGGCCGGCAGCACCGCGACCGGCGCACTGCTCGACTCCGCCGGGCCGGTCGTCCCGTGGCTGGCGCTGGCGGCCGTACCGTTGACCAGTGCTCTCCTGTTCCCGCTCGTGGCACCGGCACCGCGGGAGCCCGGCCCGGTACGGCCGTGACGCTCACCGGTGCACCCGCGCGGCCCGCGCCACCGGCCGCGCCGGATCCGTCGCTGACCGCCCACGCGCTCACCGCGGCGCCGAGTCCGCTGGACAATCCGCTCAAGGGTTTCGCCCGGTTCTACGTGCCCGGCGAGGACCAGAACACGGCTATCCGCGGTCGCTGTCGTGGAGCTACTTCGGGCTGTCCGAGGTGATGACCGGCGCGGCCGACTGCGCCGCGTACGACTGGACGGTCGTGGACCGGGCGCTGACCGAGACGGCGTCGTACGGCAATCAGGCCGCGATCCGGTTCTACCTGGAGTACCCGGGCGGCACCGGCAGCCACCCGGCGAACGCGATCCCGCGCTGCTTCGACGGGCACGTCACCTACCGGGACAACACCCGGTGGGGCACGGTCTCGCCGGACTACGACAGCCCGTACCTGCTGGACGCGCTCACCGCCTTCATCGCCGCGTTCGGCGCCCGGTACGACGGCGACCCGCGGATCGGCTTCATCAACCTGGGCCTGGTCGGGCTCTGGGGGCGAGTGGCACACCTGGCCGTTCGACGCGGACACCGCCGACGGATACCCGGACCTGATGCCGTCGGACGCGAGCGGCGCGCGGATCGTGGCCGCGTTCGACGACGCCTTCGACGTCACCAAGCTGGAGATCCGCTACCCGGAGTCGGCCGGTGGCGCCGCGGACGGCCGGGACATCGGCTACCACGACGACTCGTTCTGCTATCGCGAGGGTTCGCCCGCCGCGGGCGTCACGCTGCCCCGGTCGATGGGCGGCAGCGACTACTCGCAGCTCCAGCGCGCGCTGGACCGGGGCGTGGAGAACAAGTGGACCCGTAGCTCGATGGGTGGCGAGGTGCGGCCGGAGATCCAGGGCAACGCGTTCGACGCCTGGCCCGGCGGCGCCGGCCAGGTCGACGACATGCGGGCCTGCATCGAGCTGGAGCACACCACCTGGAAGATCAACCAGGGCAGCCAGGGGTACGCCGCGTCCGATCCGGAGGTGGCGGCGGCGATTCGGCTGATGGGTTACGACCTGACGGCCACGCACGCGTACCTCCCGGACGACGCCGCCGGCACGGCCACGGTCGGTGTCACGATCGAGAACCGCGGCGTGGCACCGTTCTACTACCCGTGGACGGTCACGCTCGGCCTGCGGAACGCGGCCGGCGACGTGGTGAAGACCTGGGACACGCCCTGGGACCTGCGCACGGTCATGCCGCTGAAGGTGCGCGCGTTCCCGGTACCGGGACATCCGGATCCCGATGGCCGCGAACGGCATCGACCGCGCCCGCCCGCGGCAGCTGGCGATGGGCTTCTGGTACGGCGGCCGCGGCACCGTCACGATCGACGGGGTGCGCTTCGAGTAGATGTGTTCCTGGCCTCGCCGGACGCGGACCGAGGCCGGCCGGCCGTAGGCTTGCCGGGTGAACATCCGTCCGCTGACCCTGATGACCGTCCACGCACATCCGGACGACGAGGTGACGAGCACCGGCGGCGTGCTCGCCCGGTACGCGGCCGAGGGCGTGACCACGATCGTGGTGACCTGCACCGACGGCCGCTGCGGCGACGGTCCCGGCGGCGCCAAGCCGGGCGAGGCCGGGCACGACCCGGAGCAGGTGGTCGCGATCCGCCGCGGTGAGCTGGAGGCCAGCTGCGGCGTGCTCAAGGTGACGCACCTGGAGACGCTCGGCTACCACGATTCCGGCATGATGGGCTGGCCGACCAACGACGCGCCGGGCTCGTTCTGGTCCACACCGGTGGACGAGGCGGCCGCGCGGCTGGCCGAACTGATCCGGCGGTACCGGCCGGACGTCGTGGTGACCTACGACCAGAACGGCGGTTACGGCCACCCGGACCACATCCAGACGCACCGGGTGACGATGGCCGCGGTCGCGCTGGCCGGTGACGTGCCGAAGGTCTACTGGAGCGTCACGTCCCGGTCCACGATGGCGGAGATGGGCGAGCGGATGATCGCGGCCGGTCTGCTCAAGGCGGAGGACATCCCGGCCGACGCGCCGCCGATGGGCGTCCCGGACGAGGACATCACCACCCGCATCGACACCGCCGGCGTCACCGCGCAGAAGTTCGACGCCCTGTCCGCGCACGCCAGCCAGGGCGACGGCGCCTTCTTCATCGGCCTCGGCCGCGAGACGTTCGGCGAGCTGCTGCGCACCGAGTCGTTCATCCGCGTCCAGGACTCCACCGGCGCCCCGATACCGGAGAACGACCTCTTCGCCGGCCTGCGCGCAGACCGGTCCGACGAGGCGGCCGGCGGCGTCATCCGCGCAGCACACCGGCCATGAGGCCGCGGACGTGCTCTCGCCGTCCGGTGGCCTGTCGCCCGGCCTGACCGGCGGCACCGCCGCCCGGCCCGGGCGGCGAAACCGGCGGCGGCATGTCCGGACATGCCGCCGTCCCGGCCGTCCGGCCGAGGTGGGGCGTCAGTGTGCGACGGTGGCGGAGATGGCGTCGATGCTGGACTGGTCGCCGGACGTGCAGCGCGGCCGTGGACTCGTCGGTGAGCGCGGTCAGGCGGGTGACCTCCGCGTCGGTCAGGCCGGCCGCCAGTGGGCCGGCGGCCACGTTGGCGCGCAGGTGGCCCGGGTTCGTGGTGCCGGGGATGGCCACCACGGCGGGGCTGCGGCGCAGCAGCCAGGCCAGCGCGATCTGGGCCGGTGTGGCGCCGAGGCGTTCCGCGGGTGCGGTGAGCTCGGCGTAGCCGGTCAGCCGGCCGGCGGCCAGCGGGAAGTACGGCACGAACAGGATGTCCTGTGCCTCGCAGTCCGCGAGGACCCGGACGCCGCTGCGGTCGAGCAGGTTGAAGCGGTTCTGCACGGCCGCGATCGGCGTCACCCTCTGCGCGCGGGCGAGGTCCCCGGGGGACGCGCCGGACAGGCCGATCCGGCGGATCAGGCCCTGCTCGCGCAGTTCGGCGAGCACGCCCAGGCGCTCCTCCAGGTCCTCCTCGGCGGACACCACGCCCAGGTCGCCGCCGAGCCGCAGGTAGGTCAGTTCGCTCACGTCCGTACCCAGGTCGGTCAGGGCCTCGTGCACCTGGGCCCGGATCTCGGCCGGCGAGCTGCATGGCGCCGTACCCGATGCGGTTCATGGTGCTTCTCCTTGATGTATCGGTGCTACGGCAAATCTCGTAGCACTGCCTGTAACAGTGATACGCCGAATGCCGTAGCATTGCAACCATGGATGACGAGAAGCGGCGGCAGATCCTCGACGTGGCGGCCGGGATCCTGGAGAGCGGCGGCGCGCAGGCGGTCTCGACCCGTGCGGTGGCCGCGGCGGCCGGGATCCGGGCGGCCTCGCTGTACCAGCTGTTCGGTGACATGGACGGGCTGCTGGCGGCGCTCGCCCGGCACGTCTTCGACCGGTACCTGGCCGAGAAGCAGACGCTGGCGGCAACCGGCGACCCGATTGCCGACCTGCGGCGCGGCTGGGACATGCACGTCGACTTCGGGCTCCGGCACCCCGCGTTCTACCTGCTGATGTTCGGCCCGGCCCGGCCCGGCCGCCGGCCGCCCGCGGTCGAACAGGCCTACGATCTGCTGCTCCGGTACGTGGAGCGGGTCGCGGCGGCCGGGCGGCTGCGCGTGCCGGCGACGGTCGCGGCGGATCTGGCGCTGGCCGGCGGCGTCGGCGTCACGCTCACACTGATCGGCGGCGCGGCCGGCTCCGGCACGGCCCCGATCGCCGACGACGCGGGGCTGTCCGGGCGGATGCGGGACAGCCTGTTCGCCGCGCTCCTCACCGGCGTGCCCGCGACCGCGGAGCCCGGCCTGGCGCCGCTGGCGGTCGCGCTGGACACCGCGCTCGCCGCCGGCCCGCCGGACGCGTTGCGCCCGGCCGAGACCGCGCTGCTGCGCGACTGGCTGGGGCGCCTCGCCGGCTGACTCTCCGGCACACTGAGCCGGTGGCGTACGTACTGGACACCGTCGATCTTCCGCCGGGGGACCGGGTGGAGGCGGTGCGGGCCGCGATGATGTACGCGTCCGCGCCCTGTCACGTCATCCACGAGGATCCGGGCGGGCCGGTGCACGCGCGGATGGAGGTGTGGGACCTCGGCGACGCGAACGTGTTCACGCACCGGTCGTCCGGGATCCGGCTGCTGCGCACGGAGCGGCTGGCCCGGCAGGACGCGATGCCGGTGGTGGCGCTGTCCGTGCAGCTGCGGGCCGAGGGGTGGATCGAGCGGTCCGGGCGGCAGGCCGTGGTGCCGGCCGGCGAGCTGCTGGCGGTGGACCTGTCGGCCGCGTACGACTACTCGTGGTCCGGAGACGGCGCGGCCGGTGCGATCCAGATCCCGTTCGACCGGCTCGGGCTGCCGGTCGACGTGGTGCGGCGGGCCGCGCCGGAGATCCGGTCCAGCCCGTACTACCGGATGCTGACCGACCACATCGGACACCTGGCGCGCGATCCGGCGGGGCTGACCGGGAACGCCGCGGTGGCGACCGCGAGCGTGGAGCTGGCGGGGGCGCTGCTGGCGTCCGCGGCCGGGCCGGACCGGGACACCCGGCGGGTGCTGGCGGAGACGCTGCTGACCCGGGTGCGGGCGTTCGTGCGCAGGCACCTCGCCGATCCGGAGCTGACCCCGGCGGCGATCGCGGCCGCGCACAACGTGTCGCTGCGGCACCTCTACCAGGTCTGTGCGGCGGCGGACCTGAGCCTGGAACAGTGGATCATCGGGGAGCGGCTGCGGTACGCGCGGCAGGACCTGCTCCGCCCGGAGAACCGGCACCGCCCGGTGGCCGCGATCGCGCGCCGCTGGGGCTTCCGCGACCCGACCCACTTCACCCGCCGCTTCAAGGCCCGCTACGGCATCCTCCCCAGCCGGCTGCGCCGCTCCGCCGAGGCCGGTCCCGGCTGATCGCACCGGCCCGGCGCGACCCGGCGAATCGTGCACCGTGGGCCGACGAGCGTGCGGTGAGGGCCGATCGGCCGCGGTCCGGCGCCGATAGCGTCGTCCGGTGCGGGAGGAACTCGGGGACCTGCTTCGTGAGCTACGGTTACGGGCCGGTCTGACGATCGAGGGGCTGGCCGGGGCGTCGGGGGTGAGCGTGCGCGCGATCAGCGACACCGAGCGTGGCCGCAGCCGCACGCCCCGGCCCCGGACCGTCACGGCGCTCACCGCGGCGCTCGGTCTCGACCGGGACGACGCCGACGCGTTCGCGGCGCTGGCCCGCTCCGGCCGCGGCACGGTGGCCGCGGGCCGGCCGCGCGCGGGCGAGCTGCCCCGGCGCACCGTGGCGGCCGCCGGCCGGCCGGCCGCACTGGCCGAGATCGGCGGCTGGATCACGACGTCGCCACCGGACGGACCGGCGCTGGTCGTGGTGCTGCACGGGCTGCCCGGGGTGGGCAAGACCGCGCTTGCGGTCCGGCTGGCCGAGCGGCACCGGTACCGGTTCCCGGGTGGCGCGTTCTACGCGGATCTGCGGGCCGGTACGGAGCCGGAGACCGTGCTGCTGCGCGCGCTGGGCATGGGCGCGCGCCTGATCGCGGCGGACCGCGACGAGCGGGCCGGGCAGCTGCGGGCGCTCCTCGGCCGCCGCCGGTGCCTGCTCGTCCTGGACGGCGCGGCCGGTGAGGCGCAGGTCCGCGCGCTGCTGCCGGGCACGGGCTGCGTGCTGATCACCAGCCGCCGATCCCTCGCCGGCCTGGAGGCCGTCCGCCGCTATCCAGTCGCACCGCTGCCGCCCACCGAGTCCGCGCCGCTTCCGCCCGGCCGGTCCCCGGCACCGCCGGGCACCAGCGGCGGGATCGCGTTCCCCGAACTCGGCACCGACGCCCGGACCATGCTCCGCGGCCTCGCGCGCCGGTCCATGTCGTCCTTCGGCACGGCGGACGCCGCCGTCGCCGCCGGATGCGACCCGATCACCGCCGAGACCCTGCTGGAGGACCTGCTGGACCTGGGACTGCTGCAGCCCGACGGGGCGGACCACTACCGGCTGCCGGACGCGGCCCGGCCGTTCATCGGCCCGGCACCGGATTCTGCCTAATGTTCCGCATGGTTCGCCGCTCGGCCCGCTGATTGCATGTGGCAACAACCTGATCACCGATCCGGAGGAACACATGAGCGAACTACCCCGGCGTACGGTGCTGGCCGGCTCCGCGGCCGTCGTGGCCGCGGGCGTCCTCACCGCGACGACCGCCGCCCCGGCCGCCGCGGCCGGTCCCGGCACGGGGACGAAACCCACGGTCGTCCTGGTCCACGGCGCGTTCGCGGACGCGTCCGGCTGGACCGAGGTGATCCGCCGGCTGACCCGCGACGGCTACCCGGTGCTGGCACCGCCGAACCCGCTGCGCGGCGTCGCGTCCGACTCCGCCTACCTGGCGAGTTTCCTGACCACCGTGCCGGGCCCGATCGTCCTGGCCGGACACTCGTACGGCGGCTTCGTGCTGACGAACGCCGCTACCGGCAACGTCGACGTGAAGGCGCTGGTCTACGTGGCCGCGTTCGCGCCGGACGCGGGCGAGACCGTGCAGGGCCTGCA
Organism: Catenuloplanes indicus; assembly: GCF_030813715.1. Taxonomy (NCBI): domain Bacteria; kingdom Bacillati; phylum Actinomycetota; class Actinomycetes; order Micromonosporales; family Micromonosporaceae; genus Catenuloplanes; species Catenuloplanes indicus. The sequence continues at coordinate 1,271,137 of NZ_JAUSUZ010000001.1, read as the reverse complement.
GACCCGGTTCCCCGGCACGAAGCTGGACGAGACGCAGCTCGACTTCCGGCCGCACGCCGGTGGGTACGACGGCTACGTCAAGGCCGCGTCGTTCCGGGAGATCTTCGCGGCCGACCTGCCGAAGGCGACCACGGACGTGCTCTGGGCGACCCAGCGGCCCGGCGACACGCACACGCTCGGCGAGCCGTCCGGCGCACCGGCCTGGCGCGACATCCCGTCGTGGTACCTCGTCGCCCGCGACGACAACCTCATCCCGGCCGCGGCGCAGCGCTTCATGGCGACCCGGGCCCGCGCCCGCGCCGTCGAGATCCGCGCCTCGCACGCCGCACTGATCTCCCAGCCCAGGGCGACCGCGGACGTGATCGCGCTCGCCGCCCGTACCGTGTCGAAGGGTTTTTGATCATGCCGTTCGTGACCGTGCAAGACGGTGCGCAGATCTTCTACAAGGACTGGGGGAGCGGCCGCCCGGTCGTGCTGTCGCACGGCTGGCCGCTGAACTCGGACAGCTGGGAGGCGCAGGCGCTGTTCCTGGCGTCGCACGGCTACCGGGTGATCGCGCACGACCGGCGCGGTCACGGCCGGTCCACGCAGACCTGGGACGGCAACGAGATGGACACCTACGCCGACGATCTCGCGGCGCTGCTGGACACGCTGGATCTGCGGGACGCGACGCTGGTCGGGTTCTCCACCGGCGGCGGCGAGGTGGCGCGGTACATCGGCCGGCACGGTACCGGACGGGTCGCGCAGGCCGCGCTGGTGTCCGCGGTGCCGCCGTTCATGCTGCGCACGCCGGACAACCCGGAGGGCGTACCGATCACGGTGTTCGACGGCATCCGGGCCGGGTCGCTGGCCGACCGGTCGCAGACCTACCGGGATCTCGCGGCCGGGCCGTTCTTCGGCGGCGCGGCGTCGCAGGGCGTGCAGGACGCGTTCTGGCTGCAGTCGATGGCGGCCGGGCACCGCAACGCGTACGAGTGCATCGCCGCGTTCTCGGCCACCGACTTCCGCGACGACCTCGCCCGGTTCGACGTGCCGACGCTGGTCATCCACGGCGACGCGGACCAGGTCGTGCCGTTCGACGTCGGCGGCAAGCGGTCCGCCGCCCTGATCAAGGACGCCGAGCTGATCGTCTACGCCGGCGCGCCGCACGGCATCACCGACACCCACAAGGAGCAGCTCGGCGCCGACCTGCTCGCGTTCCTGGAGGAGTTCAAGGCATGAACGAGCCTGCGAGCGAATCATCGGCTCAGCGCCGACCACGGCGAAACCGCACGGCGAAGGGAAATCCGGCATGAGCACCATTGTTCTGGTTCATGGGCTCTGGGTGACGCCGCGCAGCTGGGAGGGCTGGGTGCGGCACTACGAGAGCAAGGGCCACACCGTCATCACCCCGGCCTATCCCGGCTTCGAGGTGGAGGTGGAGGCGCTGCGGGCCGACCCGACACCGATCGCCACGCTGACCGTGCCGGAGACCGTTGCCCACCTGGAAAAAGTGATCACCGAGCTGCCGGAAAAGCCGATCATCATGGGCCATTCCTTCGGGGGTACGCTGACGCAGCTGCTCCTGGACCGCGGCCACGGCGCGGCCGGTGTGGTGGTCAACTCCGCGCCGCCGGAGGGCATCCGGGTCACGCCGCCGTCGCAGATCAAGTCGCTGTTCCCGATCCTGAACAACCCGGCCAAGCGCCACCGGGCCGCCGGCTTCACCCACGAGCAGTGGCGTTACGCGTTCACGAACACGCTGTCCGAAGAGGACTCACGCGCCGCCTACGAGCGGTACGCGATCCCGGCGCCGGGCAGCTGGGTCTGGTCGTACGGCCTGATCGCGAACTTCAAGCCGGGCAAGCAGGAGACCTGGGTGAACTACCGGAACCCGGAGCGCGCCCCGCTGCTGTTCATCGCGGGCGGCGCGGACCACATCATGCCCCCGGCGGTGAACCGCTCCAACGCCCACCACTACAAGGCCGAGGGTACGGTGACCGACTACATCGAGTTCCCCGGCCGCTCGCACTGGACGTGCGCGGAGCCCGGCTGGGAGAAGATCGCGGACACCGCGCTCGACTGGGCGCTGCGGCACGCCCGCTGAGCGTGTCCTGACCGGCCGCGCGGGCGCCGCCCGCGCGGCCTTTCCCGCTATGCGGTGCCGTCCAGCACCTCGGCGAGCTGGGCGCGGCGGGTGATGCCCAGCTTGGGGAAGATGCGGTAGAGGTGCGAGCCGACCGTGCGGTGCGACAGGAACAGGCGCTCCGCGATCTCGCGGTTCGTCAGGCCACGCGCGGCCAGCGCCGCGATCTGCAGCTCCTGCGGGGACAGCTGCTCGCGGGCCGCGGACACCCGCCGGCGGCTCTGCTCGCCGGTCGCGCGCAGCTGCTCGCGGGCCGCCTCGGACCACGGGCCGGCGCCGAGCGCGTCGAACGTGTCCCGGGCCGCGCGGAGCAGGTCCCGGGCGGGCTGGATGCGGTGCCGGCGGCGTGCCGCCCGGCCCAGGTGCAGCTGCACCCGCGCCCGGTAGAGCGGCCACCGGCCCAGCTCACCACCGTCCGGACCGGACCCGTCCGGGCCGGTGACGACGGCCGCGTACTCCGCGGCGACCAGCAGGATCGGCGCCCGTACCCGGCCGGCCAGCTCGTCCAGGCCGGCGATCAGTGCGCGGGCGTCGTCGAGCCGGCCCGCGGCCACGGCGGCGTCGAGCAGATCCGGCACCAGCCACCAGCGCATGTACCGGTGGTAGCTCGGGTCCACCGGGTCGAACGTGCCGGCCAGCGTCGCGTACGCCTGCTGCGCCTCACCCCGGAACAGGTGCACCAGCCCGCGCGCCTGCGCCACCGCGACCTGGATGTACCGCATCCCGCCGGCGAGCGGGCTGGCCGCGACCTCGTCCAGCAACGCGGTCGCGCGCGCCAGATCTCCGCGCATCGCGGCGATCGTGGCCAGGCTGGTCTGCGCCGCGACCGCGTAGAACGCCTCGCCGGTCTCCTGCGCCAGCGCGTGCGCCTCGGTCAGTTCCGCGTGCGCGGTGTCCCACCGGCCGAGCCACAGCCGGCCCCAGTTGCTGCCGCCGAGCAACCGGGGCAGGACACCGAGCCGGCCCTGGGCGCGCGCGTCCGCGACCGCGACGTCGGTCCAGTCGCAGCTGCGCGCGAAGTCGCCGAGGACCAGCGCGGCGCTGCCCAGGAACCGTCGCGCGTCCGGGCCGTCCGCGGTCGCGTGCCGCAGCCGCGCCAGCACCTCGGCGCCGCGTTCCTCCGGGACCGTGTAGGCCAGGACGGCCAGCGCCTGCGGGTCGTCCGGGTGCGGCGCGGCCACGTCGACCAGCGCGGCGATCGCGGCCCGCGCCTCCGCGGTCTCCGGCCCGGTCGCCTGGAAGAAGCACCGGGACGCGGCACGCCAGAGCAGCTGCATGCTCAGCTCCGGCCGGCCCGCCCGGTGCGCCGCGACCGCGATGCCGGTCAGCTCCCGCACCCGATGCAGCGCGTCCCGGTAGCGCCCGTAGCGCACCACCTCGGTCACGTTCGTCAGCCGGGCCGTCTCGACCGGCCCGAGCCCGGTCAGGTCCCCGCCGGCCAGCAGCTGTTCCACCTCGTGCCGGGCACCGACCTCGCTGGCCAGTTCCGCCGCCCGGAGCAACAGCGATCTGGCGGTACGCGGTGAGTCCGTCAGCTCACCGGCCCGGCGCAGCGCGGCGACCGCGGACATGGTCGCGCCCCGGCCCCGCGCCCGGTCGGCGTACCGGGCCAGGTCCGCGGCGAGCCCTTCGTCGGTGCCGATCGCGGCCGCGGCCAGGTGCCACAGGCGCCGGTCCGGGGCCGCGGTGAGCTGCCCGGCGAGCGCGCGATGCGCGTCCAGCCGGTCCGCGACCGGTGCGCGCTGGTAGACGGCCGAGCGCATCAGCGGATGCCGGAACCGCAGCGACGCGCCCGCGGTCTCGATCAGGCCGGCGTCGATCGCCTCCTGCGCGTCCCGCAGCCCGGTCTCCTCGCCGCACGTCTCGGACGCGGCAGCCAGCAGACGGCGCAGGTCGGCGGTGGTGTCCGCGGCCAGCACCAGCAGCAGCGCGGTGGCCCGGCGGCCGAGCCCGGCCGCGCGTGCGGCGAACGCGGCCTCCAGCCGGTGGTTCAGCGGCAGTGCGCCGGTCAGCGGCGCCGGCGGGTCGCCCGGCGAACCCACCGGGTCCGGCAACGGCAGCGGCGTCGGCAGCGCGGCCAGCGTCGCGGGCAGTTCGACCAGCGCGAGCGGGTTGCCCGCCGCCTCCGCGAGCAGGCGCTGGCGCAGCGGGTGCGGGAGCCGGGGTGCCCGCGAGTCGAGCAGCGCGGCCGCGTCCGCGCCGCCGAGCCGGCCGAGCTCGGTGTCCGGCAGGCCGGCCCGCCGCTGCGGGTCGTCCAGCGCCACGGTGCGCGTCGCGCCGACCGCCAGCACGGGCTCGGACGACACCCGGCGGGCCACGAAACCGAGCACGTCCAGGCTGGCCCGGTCCAGCCAGTGCAGGTCGTCGAGGAGCAGCGCGACCGGCTGGTCCGCGGCCACGTCGGTGACCAGTTCGAGCAGCGCGCGGGCGACCGCGTACACGTCCGGCTCGCCCTCCGCCAGCCCGAGCGCGGTCCGCAGCGCGTCCCGGTGTGCCGGCGGCAGATCGGCGATCCGGTCGGTGAGCGGATGGACGAGCTGGTGGACCGCCGCGTACGGCAGGCGCGACTCGCTCTCCGTGCCGGCCGCGCGCAGCACCCGCAGGCCGTGCCGCGCGGCCGCCTGCGCCAGCGCGTCGAGCAGCGCGGTCTTGCCGATCCCGGGCTCGCCGCGGATGACCAGCGCGCCGCCCCGGCCCGCGGCCGCCGCCGCAGCCAGCCGGTCCAGCCGGGCGATCTCGCCGGACCGTCCGAACAGGAGGGGGACGGTGGCCGGCACGGGCTCATTCTGCCATCGAAGTAAACGGTGCAGTCGTCGTACTCAAGCGTGGGCCGGTGCCGCGGCGGCAGTCTGGCCGAGCCCACCGACTCACCGAGGAGCGACGTGACCGTGCCGCCGTTCGCCACCCTGATCCGCGCCCACCGCCGTACCGCCGGCATGACGTTGCACGAGCTGGCGGCCGCGTCCGGCGTCAGCGTGCGCGCGATCGGCGACATGGAACGCGGCCGCAGCACCGCCCAGGCCCGTACGCTCGCCGCACTCGCCACCGCGCTGGGCCTCGGCGCGGCCGACCGGGCCGCGCTGACCACGGCCGCCGCGGCCGCCCGGTCCGCGCCGGTGGGCGCGTTCCCGCTGCCGCGCGACGTACCCGACTTCACCGGCCGGGCCACGCTGCTCGACCGGCTGATCACAGCGTGCGCCGGGGCGGCCCCGGTGATCGTGCACGGCCTGCCCGGCGCCGGGAAGACCGCGCTCGCCGTCCACGCCGCCACCCGTTTCCCCGGCGCCACCCACTTCCTCCGCTGCTACGGCACCACGCCGTCCGGTGCGGCGCGGGCCGGCCGCGCGGGAACCGGTGCCGCGGATCCGGCCGTGCCGCGGCGGCTGCCGGCGATCGGTGGTGCGACGTCCGGGCGCGGCCTCGTGGTGCTCGACGACGTCGCCGGCGAGCGGCAACTGGGTGCGCTGCTGTCGCTGACCGGTACGGCGGCCGTGCTGGTCACCAGCCGGGCACCGCTGCCCGGCGTCGACGGCGCGATACGGATCGAGGTGCCGCCGTTGCCGGCCGGCGAGTCGGTCGCGCTGCTGGCCACGATCACCGGCAGCCGGGCCGGTGCGGTCACGGCGGCCGTCGCCGAGCACTGCGGGCACCTGCCCCTGGCGTTGCGCATCGCCGGGAACCGCCTGGCCGGGCGGCCCGGCTGGACGATGACGGACCTCGCGGCGCGGCTGGCCGACGAGGACCGCCGCCTCGCGGTGCTGTCCGCCGGTGACCTGTCCGTCGAGGCCGCGCTCGCGCCGTCGTTCGCCCGGCTATCCGCGCCCACCCGCACGCTGATCCACCGCCTGGCGCACACACCGGCCCGCGACGTCGACACCGGGACGCTGATCGCGGTCACCGGCGCCGACGCCGCGTCGGCCCGGACCGCCCTCGGCGAACTCGCCGCGGCAGGCCTGCTCACCCCCACCGGCGTCGCAGGGCGCCACCATCTCCACACCCTGGTCCGCCTGTTCGCTCGCCACCCACCGCGGTGATCCGGGGGTACCGCGGTGATTCTGGGTACCGCGGTGGTCCGGGCGGCGGCGGTGACCCGGGTGGCCGCGGGGTCCGGGCGGCGAGATCAGGGGCGGCCGCGAGATCAGGGGCGGCCGTCGGCGCGCAGCCGGAGCGCGCTGATCACGGCGGTGCCCAGCTGTTCCGCGTTGTCGCGGGTCAGGGCGTGCCGGGTGATCGCGGCCTCGACCAGCGTCTCGTGGACCGACGCCTCCTCGGCCGGGTCCAGCGCACCGGCGCCGGGGCGCCGGTTGAGCAGTGTGGCGATCCGGCGGCGGCCGGGTTCGGCCAACGAGCCGGGCAGGGCGGCCGAGCCGGTGTTGACCGCGGTTGAGAGTGTCTGCAGCACGCCGATCAGGGCCGGTGATATCGAGTCGGCGGGCACGTCCGGCCCGGCCGGCGGGCGGGTCCGCCGCGCGGACAGCCCCCGGCCGCGCCGCAGCTCGCACGCCACGTCGTCGAAGGCGACGAGCTCCGACGGGTACGCGCAGGCGATCACCTCCCGGCCGAGGATCACCACCTCGTCGTGCTCGCCCCTCGTCCGTTGCCCACCACGTCGCCACAGCCCCACGTCTGCACTCTCCACCGTCGTCCCGCAGGTCCCTCGCCCGCCCAACGTCACCATCGGGACCCGGTGACGCCCGGTCGCCCGCGCAGGGTCGCCCGTCTGTCGCGGTCATTCCGCCTAACCACCGAGTTTCCCGGCACGGTCGCGGGGAATACATGTCTATGTCATGAAATTTCGGGCGCAACGCGCCCGGCGAGCGCGGGTTGTTCGCCGTGCGCAGAGCGCTGGGTGCGCTGCGCCTTCCGGGGGCGCGTCCGCCGCGCAGTGGGATGTCGTCGGTGCCGGGCCCGGGCGTCGTCCATATCGGGGGATGACGCCCGGGCAGTGGTCAGGAGAACTGCGCGTGGCCGGCGATCGGCGCGGCGTGGCCGGTGCGGCCGTGGTGGGTCGTCAGCGTTCCTCGCGGAAGTCGACGTGGCGGCGGACGAGTGGGTCGTATTTGCGCAGGACCAGGCGGTCCGGGTCGTTGCGGCGGTTCTTGCGGGTGACGTAGGTGTAGCCGGTGCCGGCGGTGCTGCGCAGCTTGATCACCGGGCGGACGTCGGTCTGGCGGGCCATCAGAGCCTCACCCCGGATGCCCGCAGGCGGGCCACGACGCGTTCGATGCCGTCGCGGTCGATGGTGCGGATCGCCTTGGTGGTGAGCGTGAGTGTGATCCAGCGGCGTTCGGACGGCAGCCAGTAGCGGTGCCGCTGGAGGTTGGGCTCCCAGCGGCGGCGGGTGCGCCGGTGGGAGTGGGAGACGGCGTTGCCGTAGCCGGGCTTCGCGCCGGTGACGTCGCATCGACGGGACAAGACGGGGGTCCACCTTCCTGGAGCGGGATCGTGCCCACACTATAATGACAATCGTTTCCAACAAGGAAGGAAGGTCATGTCCTCGTCTCCGGTGGCCCCGCGCTCCGTGCCGGCCCGGGCGTCCGACGCCCGTCCGTCACTCACCGTGCTCTCCGGCTTCTGGCCGGAAGCCGTCCGGGAGGTCGCCGGCACGCTGCTCGCCCGGGACCCGTCCCGGCTCGTCGTGCGGCACGAGATTCACGAAGATCACGTGCGGCGTACGGTGCGGTCCGCGGCCGGCCTGCTGGAGGACGTGCGCGTCGACTCGGTGCACGCCTGCGTGTCCTGCACGCTGCGCGACGACGTGCTGCCCACGGTGGCGCGGCTGGCCGAGACCCACCCGGGCCACGACCTGGTGGTGCACCTGCCGGAGCTGGCCGAGCCGGAGATGCTGGCGGACGCGTGGCCGGAGAGCGTGCGCGTCGACTCCTACGTGACCGTGGTGGACGGCGAGCACCTGCTGGACGCGCTCGGCACCGACGAGGACCTGGCCGCGCTCGGTCTGGCCGACGACGAGCGCACGCTCGCGGACCTGGTGGTGCGGCAGATCGAGTACGCGGACACGCTGGTCCTGCACGGCGACGCGGACGTGCAGGTCCGGGCGCTGCTGTACCGGCTCGCGCCGTGGGCGGCCCGGGAACTGCCGGCCGGGGTACGGACGTACCGGCACCGGCCGGAGACGCCCGCGGTGCTGGCCCGCGGCCTCGAGGGGTTCGCGCTCGGCGTGCACGAGCCCGCGCCGGAGTGGGACGTGGTCTCCGCGGTCTTCCGGGCCCGCCGCCCGTTCCACCCGGGCCGGCTGCACGACGCGCTCGACGAGATCAACGAGTCCGTGCTGCGCTCACGCGGCCACTTCTGGCTGGCCAGTCAGCCGGACACGGTGCTGGCGTGGGAGTTCGCCGGTGGCTCGCTCGGGCTCGGCTCGCTCGGCCGGTGGCTGGCCGCGGTGCCGGACGCCGACTGGGACCTCGTCTCGGACCAGCGCCGGCTGGCCGCCGCGATGGACTGGGACCCGTACTACGGCGACCGGCACCACTACCTGGTCTTCATCGGCCTGGAGCTGGACGCGGCCGCGCTGCACCGGCGGCTGACCGCATGCCTGCTCACGGACGCGGAACTGGCCGACGGGGAGGACGGCTGGCGGCGACTTCCGGATCCGCTGGCCGGAGCGTTCGGTACGCGATGACCAGCAGCAGCACGCTGAGCACGCCGAGCCCGGTCACGCCGAGCAGCGGCGTGGTGGTGCCCAGCGCGTCCGTGCTCGCGGCCAGCAGCGTGGGCGTGAGGAAGCCGGTGTACGCGACCGCGTAGAACACGCCGGTCAGCCCGGCCAGGTCGCGAGGCCCGGCGATGCGCTGCACCTCCATGATCGCGGAGACCATGCCGACGCCGATCCCGCAGCCCATCACCGTGGCCGTGACCAGGCCCGCGGCCCAGGACTGCAGGTGGTTCGCGGTCGCGGCCAGCGCCACGCCCGCGGTGATCAGCGTGATCGCGGCGATCAGGCCGCGCGTGCTGTCGAACCCGGTCCGGCGCTTCACCACGGGCTGGATCAGCGCGGACACGCCGAGCGCGAGCACGGTGAGCAGCGTGGCGTACGCGATGCCGACGCCGCCGGTGGTCTCCTCCAGCAGCACCGGCAGGTACCCGTAGGTGACGGACGGCGCGACGAACAGCCATGGTGCCGCGACCACCACCACACGCCGGAACCGGCGGTCACCGGCGGCCGGCACGCGCAGCGACGACCGGGGGCCGGGCGGCGCGGTCTCCGGCGCGCGCAGCACCAGCCAGGCGAACGGCAGCGTGAGCACCAGGTGGATGGCGAACGGCAGCTGCAACGGCCACGGGCCCCACTGCGCGAACAGCCCGGCGACCATCGCGCCGGTGGCGGAGCCGAGCGCGAACGACGTGGTCGCGCGCCGGGCACCGGCGCCGGTGTCGGCCCGCGGGTCGTAGACGCCCTGGGACAGCTCCTTCAGCCAGGACGTGCCGACGCAGGTGGCGGTGCCGACCGCGAGCCCGGCCAGGAACCGGCCCACGCAGATCATCAATGGGCCGGTCTCACCGAACGCGAGCGCGGTGCTGGCCGCGAGCGCGGCCAGCACGCCGCCGAACATGACCGGGCGGCGGCCGTGCCGGTCGGCGAGCGCGCCGCTGAGCAGGAACGCCGGGACCAGGCCGAGCACGTACACGCCGAGGAAGCCGTTGACCGCCACCACGCCGTAGTGCTCGCGCTGCTTGTAGAGCAGCAGCAGCGGACTGAACTGGTTACCGGCCCAGGTGGAGAAGAACATGACGGCGTAGACGGAGATCCACGGCCGATGCGTGCGTACCGAGGTCGTTGCCGGGGGAGCGGTGAGCGTCGCCGTCATGCGCTCGACGCTACGGCCTTGTATGCAACGATGCGTACAAGAAGTGGTTCAGCTCTCGGTACGGACCGGGTCGCCGCGGACCAGGTCGTCGTGCACCTCCCACCGCTGGGTCTTCAGCCGCTCGCCGGCCGCGACGTCACCGGCCCGGAGCCGGTCCCGCAGCCGGCGCAGCGCCAGCGCGCGGTTCAGCCCGAAGCCGCGCTCGGTGTCCACGACGACGACCAGACCGGTCGGCCGGTGCGTGGCGCGCACGGACGAGCTGACCTTGTTGCGGTGCTGGCCGCCGGGCCCACCGGTGCGGATCGGCACGATCTCCACGTCCGCCTCGTCGAAGGCGGTTTTTGGGACGCCGAGCGTGACCGGCGCGGCGATCACGTACCAGTTCTTGCGCCTCGTGGACCGGAACGGGGACGGCGCCTGCCAGCACAGCGTGCCGGTCCAGGTGGCCGCGAACGCCGCGTCGTCGATGGACAGCAGGATCGACCGGTACGTGCCCGGCCGGTCGCCGGGCACCTCCTCGACCCGGGTCACGGTCACACCGCGCCGCGTGGCCTCCGCCTCCAGCCGGCGCACCAGCCGGGGCAGCGCCCACGTGCACTCCACCGGGCCGCGCCCGGCCGAGATCAGCAGGTTCATCGGCGTGCCTTGTCCGCGGTCTTGTAGGTGACCACCGGGTGGGTGCTGACCACCGGCGTGGCCAGCTTGAACTCCACGAGGTCGTCGATCACCCGCTCGATCTTCTTGTACGCGGTCGGCGCCTCCTCGAACAACAGCTGCCGGTCGCCGCACACCACGTACGACCCGACCGGCGTGCGCCGCAGCTCCTCCACGGTGTGCTTCGCCTTGCCGCGGCGCAGCGCGTCCGCCCGGGACATCTTGCGGCCCGCGCCGTGCGCCACCGAGTAGTTCGCGTCCGCGCCCGCGTGCGCCGCCACCAGGAACGACGGCGTGCCGCGGGTTCCGGCGACCAGCACGTCCCGGCCGTCGCCGTTCGCCGCGCCCTTGCGGTGCAGGTAGGCGCCGTCCACGACGGTCACCGAGTTGTGGCACTCGTCCACGATCGGGTCCTCCGCGGCCGCGCCCAGCGCGTCCGCGACCCGTGCGGCCATCAGCCGCCGGTTCAGCGAGCCCCAGCGCACCGCCTCGTCGTGCGCGGACAGGTAGGCGCCGACGTCCGCGGCCGGGCCGGCGCCGTGCACCTCGGTGTGCGCGCGCAGGATCCGCTCGCCCAGGCCGCGCGAACCGCTGTGCACGATCAGCACCAGGTCGTTGCGGTCCAGGCCGAGCCGCGCCGCGTGCGCGTCGTCGTGCACCGCGTGCACCCGGGCCAGCTCCACGAAGTGGTTGCCGCGGCCGACCGTGCCGAGCTGCTCGGCGTACCCGGCGGGAATGTCGGTGTCGATCCCGGCCGGGTCGACCGGCCGGTCCAGGTCCGGGAACCGCGCGGCCAGCCGCTCCGCGACCGGGCGCTTGATCCGGATCGGGAACACCGCGATCCCGCACCCGATGTCCGAGCCCACCAGGAACGGGTAGAGCACGCGCGACGACATCGCCGCGCCGATCGGTGCCCCCTTGCCGGGATGCAGGTCCGGCATGGCGGCGACATGGATCATCCCGTCGAGCGCGGCCACCTGGTGGCACTGATCGAGCGCATCCGACTCGATCCAGCTCGACGGGGACGCAAAAACGGACACACTGGCGTGCTGAGACAAGGAGTTCCCACTTCACGAAGATCTGGAGACACGCGGACAGGCGGCCTCCCCCCGGGCGCTACGCCACGGGGGGCCGTCACAGAGAGGGTCCGTCAGTACGTCATGCCCACGATGATCACGAACACCGGCGTACGCCCGCAACCGGTTTTCCCGCTGGTGCGGCCTCGTCGCCGCGCGGGCACGCGGTAAATCCTTGAGCCGCTGACGGCCCGGCCGATGGGAACGCTGCCGACACGAATCGCGCCCATCTGGGAGGAACCGCCGTGAAACGTGCCGTCGCCGCCCCGATCGTGCTCACGGTCGTCGTCGCCGCCGGTCAGGTCGCCTCGTTCGTGCAGCCGGACGTCCGGGTACCGATCTTCGGCCTGTCCCTGCTGCTGCTCGACGCGCTCGGGATCGGCTACAGCCTGCGCGCGGCCCGGTACGGCGCCCGTCTCACCTGGGGCCTCGCGGCGTCCGCCCGCGCGCTGTCGCTGTCCATGTCGGTCTGCTTCGCGGTCGACAGCGTGCGGCCGTCGCTGGTCTGGTGGTGGGCCGGCGCGCTGTCCGGCCTGGCGATGTTCGCGATGCTCACCGCGACCGCGCTCGCCGCGTCCGCCCGGCGGCTGCGCGGCCGGCAGCGGATCGCGTTCGCGGCCGAGCTGCTCACCGTGTTCAGTTGCGCGTTCATCGTGGTCTGGCAGCTGGTACTGGCGCCTGCGTTCCTCACCCCGGCCAGCTACCGGTGGGTCTTCGACATCGGCTTCGGGCTCGGCAACCTGCTGCTCAGCGTGGTCATCGGCACGCTGCTGCTGCGCGGCGCCGGGCGCGGGCTGAGCGAGCCGATCACGCTGCTGCTCTGGGGCATGATGTCCTGGGCGGTCGCGGACATCGTCTTCTCGTCGATCCGGATCAACGGCGGCAACCCGTCCGAGTCGCCGGGCACGGTGCTGGCGCTCACCTCGGCCAGCCTGCTGATGACGGTCGCGGCGATGCGGACCGACTCGGCCACGCGCGGGGACGCGGGCGTGGCCTGGAGCGCGCCGCCGATCTGGTCGCTGCACCTGCCGTACATCGGGGTCGCGCTCGGCAGTGTGGTGCTGGTCGTGATCACGATCCAGGACCACGCGTTCGCCACCTGGGGCGGCCTGATCCTGGCGCAGAGCGCGATGACCATCGCGGTGATGCTGCGCCAGCTCGTGTCGCTGCGGGACAGCCGTGACGCCGGCAGCACCGACCCGCTCACCGGCCTGGCGAACCTGGCCGGGCTGCGCGCCGGGCTGCGCCGCGCGACCGGCCGGTTCGGCATCCTGCTGATCGATCTGGACGACTTCAAGCCGGTCAACGACCGGTACGGGCACGAGACCGGCAACCTGCTGCTCACCCACGTGGCGGACACGCTGCGCGGCACGGTCCGGTCCACCGACATCACGGCCCGGGTCGGCGGCGACGAGTTCGTCATCGTGCTGTTCGACCTGGACGGCGAGAAGCAGGCCTTCGACGTCGCGGAGCGCGTGCTGGCCGCGTTCGCCGCCACCCCGATCGAGGTGGGCGAGCACCGGATCTTCGCGCACGCCAGCATCGGCGTGGCCGTCTCCGCCGGCGACGAGGACCCGAAGGCCGTGCAGCACCGCGCGGACCTGGCGATGTACGAGGCGAAGCGCAACGACAAGCACGGCTGGCGCGCGTACGACCCGTCGATGACCGACCAGCGCACCCGGGAGAGCATCCTCGCCGACCTGCTGGAGCACGCGGTCGACGCCGGTCAGCTGAGCGTGCACTACCAGCCGATCGTGGATCTGGCCAGCGGCCGTACCGTCGGCGTCGAGGCGCTCGCCCGGTGGCAGCACCCGGACTACGGGTTCGTGCCGCCGAGCGAGTTCGTGCCGATCGCGGAGCGGTCCAGCCTGATCCACACGATCGGCATGCACGTGCTGACCGAGGCGGCCACGCAGGTCCGCGCGTGGCAGACCCGGCAGCACGCCGACCCGCTGCACCTGAGCGTCAACCTGTCGCCGCGGCAGCTGCTCAAGCCCGGCATCGTCGCCGACGTGGTGGCCGTACTGGAGCGGACCGGCCTGTCCCCGGCCCACCTCACACTGGAGATCACCGAGACCGCGATCGTGGACACCGAGCGCGCCGCGCCGATTCTGGCGGAGTTCCGCGCGCTCGGTATCCGGATCGCGATCGACGACTTCGGCACCGGTTACTCGTCGCTGCAGTACCTGCTGGGCCTGCCGATCGACGGTCTGAAGATCGACCGTGCGTTCGTCACCCAGCTGGACAGCACCACGCAGGGTGCCGCGGTGGCCGAGGCCGTGGTCCGGCTCGGCCAGATCCTCGGGCTGGACACGGTCGCGGAGGGCATCGAGTCGCCGGCCCAGGTCGCGGAGCTGCAACTGCTCGGCTGCACCAGCGGGCAGGGCTACCTGTTCAGCCGGCCCCGGCCGGCCGCGGAGATCGAGGAAGGCCTCAACCTCATCCCGCCGCAGACGGTTCGGTGATCGGGAAACTCGCCCAGACGTGCTTCGACATGTTGTCCGTGGTGTACCAGCCGACGTCCAGCGACAGTCGTTGCGCGATGTGCAGGCCGCGGCCGCCGGAGTCGAAGTCGTCCGCCTCGGTCGGCTCCGGCGGCGTCTCCGGGTCGTGATCGATCACGTCCAGGACGAACTGTTCCTCGGTACGCAGCAGACGCACCTCGGTCGGCGGTTGCCCGTGCCGGATCGCGTTGGTGGCCAGCTCACTGGCGACGAGCACCATCCGCTCGGGTACGTCCGCCAGCTCGTCCTCGTCCGTCCAGGGCGCGTCGGCGATGATCTCGCCCAGCCCGGCTCGGAGTCTGCGCAGCTCATCAGGGGTGTGAAGGGTCCACACCCGTACCTCTGTCGCATCCGGCGGCGGTAGCGACGTGCTCAAGTTCCCCACCGCCGTCTTCTACCCGGAACCGGCCGGGTCAACGCCGATCGGTTATCGATTTCTCGCACGCGTGCGCTCTGGTCGGAATGGTATTCCGATGACTGGAACGTTATTCTGACGAGCATGCGAGTTCTGTTCAGCTGCGTGCCTGCGATCGGGCACGCGTACCCGCTCCTGCCCCTGGCCCGTGCGTTCGCCCGCCGCGGCGACCACGTCGCGTTCCTGACCTCGGCCGGCATGGCCGGCGTGCTCGACGGCTTCCCGTTGCTGCCGGCCGGCCCGATGCCGGACGCGCTGTTCGCCGAGGCGGCCGCGCGCACGGGCCAGGACGCGGCGGCCGAGCCCACCCCGCAGAGCGTGTCCGCGTTCTTCGGCGAGGTGCGCCTGGACGCCTCGGCGGACGACGCGATCGAGGCCGCGCGGGACTGGTCGCCGGACCTGATCGTCGCGGAACTGACCGACACGGTCGGGCCGCTGGTCGCGGCCGTGCTCGGCACGCCGCTGGCCACGCTGTCGTTCGGTCCCGGCATCCCGGCCGAGTTCCGCGGCGCGATCGCGGCGAACATCGCGCCGTACTTCACCGCCCGCGGCGTCGAGGCGCCGGCCACGCTCCCGGCCGGGCGGTGGGTGCTCGATCTGTGCCCGGACATCCTGGGACCGGTCGGCATCCCGGACGGGATGACGCGGCTGCCGCTGCGGCCGGAGGCGCATCGCGGGGCGGACGGCGCGGTCACGCCCGCGTTCCCGCCGGCCGGGGGCGGGCGGCCGCGCGTGCTGGTCACGTTCGGTTCGCACTTCGGCGATCCGGAGATCGTGCGGGACCTGCTGAGCACGCTGCGGGACGGCGTGGACGCGGACTTCGTCGGCACCGCGCTGCCCGGCGCGGACCCGGCCCTCACGGATTCCGCCGTCGCGGATCCGGCCCCGGCCGGTCCGGGTGGCGAGCCCGCTCCCGCCGTTTCCGGCGGTGACGTGGCCGGCGCCGGAAACGGCGGTGGTCCGGCTGCCGGCGGGGTTCGTCTGGTGCCGTTCCAGCCGATGGCGAACCTGCTGGCCGGGGACATCGCCGCCGTGGTCACCCACGGCGGCGCAGGCACGGTCCTCGGCGCGCTGTCGCTCGGCCTGCCGCTGGTGATCGTCCCGCAGGGCGCCGACCAGTTCGTCCAGGCCGCCGCCGTCTCCGCCGCCGGCTGCGGCGTGGCCACGGCCCCCGGCCGCCCCGACCCGGAACAGTTGCGCGCGGCCGTCCGCACCGTGCTCACCGACCCGTCGATCGCCGCCGCGGCCGCCGACGTGCGCAAGCAGATCGACGCCATGCCGGCGCCGGGCGAGGTTGCGGCCACGCTCGCCGCCGCGCTCTAGGATCGGGGCTCCACGCGAGCGAAGGCGGAGCACAGATGGCCGCGAACCCGAACAGCCGGCGCGCACAGGCCGCGGAACAGACCCGGGAGCTGATCCTGCGGGCCGCGCTGGAGCGTTTCACCGCCGACGGGTACGCGAAGGCCACCGTCAACGACATCGCGAAGGCCGCCGGCGTGGTGGTGGCGACCGTCTACACCAGCGTCGGCGGCAAGCCCGTCCTGCTCGAACACCTGGTCCGCCAAGGTGTCGAGGACACCGGCGTGGCCGAGACGCTGCGGAAGGTCGCCGCCACCACCACCGGCCGCGAGGTGATCGACCTGATCGCCGCCGGTACCGGCAGCACGTACCGCCGGCATCGCGCCGTGATCGAGCTGCTGCTGGACACGGCGACCTCCGAGCCCGCGGCCCGCCGCATCCTCACCGTCGCAAACCGCTCCTACCGCGGCGCGATCGCGACCGTCGCGGGCCGCCTCGCTGATCTCGGCGCGCTCGCCGACGGCGTCGACGAGGCCCGCGCCACCGACGTCCTCTGGTACCTCTTCGGCATCTGGTCCTGGCCCCGCCTGCTTCGCGACGCCACCTGGACCGCCGACGAGGCCGAATCCTGGCTCCGCGACACCGCCGCCCGCACGCTGCTGCGCTCCTGACTCAGGCCGCGCGCCGCCGCAGATACGGCGCCGCGAGCAGGTACCACCCCGAGAGCAGGAGGAGCAGTGCCGGTACCACCGGAAGGGCATAGACCCACCCGGCCGGCTCTCCCGCCACGATGATCGCCCCGGTGACCACGGCGACGGACACGGTGAAGGCGCTCGCGAACCACCGGTGCACCCGGCGAACAAGTTTGTTCATGCAGCTCACGCTAGGTTCCCCCGCACGTCCCCACTTCTCGATTCCTGACCGTTTCCGCTCCCCGGCCGCGGCGCGGGGGGACGTGACGAGCGGAACCGGAGCTTCCGTGTGAATGATCTTGCTGCTACGTTGTTGCAAAAGATTGGCAACAACGTAGGGAGAGCGGCCGGTGTCCTCCGACCCGCTGGGCGTGGGTGCGCGCCGGCGTAGCACCGTTCTCTGGTTGATCGGACTGACCGCCGCGCTGATCATGACCGGTCTGGTCGCGGTCGGAACCGGTGCGATCTTGATCGACCCGGCCACCGTCGCCCGGATCATCGGCCACCGGCTCTTCGCGATGACCGCGGGGGACTGGACGCCGCCGCAGGAGGCGATCGTCTGGCAGGTGCGGCTGCCGCGCGTCCTGCTCGGCATGCTGGTCGGCGCCGGGCTGGCCATCTGCGGCGTCGCGCTGCAGGCGATGGTCCGCAACGTGCTCGCCGACCCGTACCTGCTGGGGATCAACTCCGGCGCGTCCAGCGGTGCGGCCGCGGCGCTGCTGTTCGGCGCCGGTGCCGGCTTCGGCCAGTACGCGCTGTCCGGCAGCGCGTTCGCCGGGGCGCTCGCGGCGTCGCTGCTGGTCTTCCTGATCGCGCGCAGCGGTGGCCGGATCACCAGCGTCCGGCTGCTGCTGGCCGGCGTCGCGGTCGGCTACGCGCTGTACGCCGCGACCAGCTTCCTGATCTTCGCGTCCGGCTCGGCCGAGGGCTCCCGGTCGGTGATGTTCTGGCTGCTCGGCTCGCTCGGACTGGCCCGCTGGGATCCGCTGCTCACGGTCACGGCCGCGATCGTGATCGGCACGACCTGCTACCTGACCGTGGCCGGCCGGCGGCTCGACGTGCTCGCGGTCGGCGACGAGACCGCGCACACGCTGGGCGTCGGCCCGGACCGGTTCCGGATGCGGCTGCTGGTGATCGTGTCGCTGGCGGTCGGCGTGCTGGTGTCCGCGAGCGGCAGCATCGGGTTCGCCGGGCTGGTCGTGCCGCACCTCGCCCGCCGGATCGTCGGGGCCGCGCACGTGCGGGTGGTGCCGGTCGCGGCGCTGCTCGGCGCGATCCTGCTGGTCTGGGCGGACGTGGTGGCCCGCGTGCTGCTGGCGCCCCAGGAGATCCCGATCGGCATCATCACGTCGCTGCTCGGCGCCCCGTTCCTGCTGATCCTCATCCGCCGGCTGCACGCCACCAACGCCTAGGAGACCCCCATGAAGGCACGCCTGGCCACGATCCTCGCCGCGACGCTGCTGATATCCGGGTGCGGCGAAGGGCCGGACGGCACCGCCGCCGCGGGTACGCCCGCGGGCTTCCCGTTCACGGTGACCAACTGCGGCGCCGACGTCACGTTCGACGAGGCGCCGGAGCGGATCGTGATGTTGAAGAGTTCGGCCGTACCGTATCTGCATGATCTTGGGGTGATGGACCGGGTCACGGCGCGCGCCGGGGCGTACCCGGAGGAGTACTACGACCCGGCCACGCTCGCGGAGCTGGCGAAGGTGCCGCTGCTGACGGACCGGATGGACACCAGCGGCCACCTGCAGATCTCCACGGAGGTGGTGATCGCGCAGCAGCCGGACCTGGTGCTCGGCGAGGTCGACAACCTCTCCCGGGACACGCTGGACGCGGTCGGCATCCCGCTGCTGGAGGAGCCGGCGATGTGCCCGGACAACACGGTCGTGCCGACGTTCGACGACATCTACCGGCAGCTGGAGACGTATGGCCGGGTGTTCGGCAGACCGGCCGAGGCGCAGACCGCGATCACGGCGCTGAAGGAGCGGATGGCGAAGATCCAGAAAGTGGAGAACCGTACCGCCGCGGTGCTCTACCCGACGGTCGGCGGCGGCGTCACCTACGCGTACGGCAGGACCAGCATGGCGCACCCGCAGGTCGAGGCCGCCGGGTTCACCAACGTGTTCGGCGACGCCGAGGAGCGGGTCTTCGAGGTGACGCTGGAGGAGATCCTCGGCCGGAACCCCGACGTGATCATCCTGCTGTACAGCGACGGCGACCCGGCCGCGGTGGAGAAGGCGCTGACCGGCCTGCCCGGCTCGGAGAAGCTCACGGCGGTCGCGAAGGGCAACGTGATGACCCAGCTGTTCAACTTCACCGAGCCGCCGTCGCCGCTGAGCGTGGACGGGCTGGAGCGGATCGTCGAGCGGTTCAGGGTCGGCGCATGATCGAGGCGGCCGGGGTGTCCTGGCGCTACGGCGCGCACCCCGTCATCGACGGCGTCAGCGTGGCCGCGCGTCCCGGCCGGATGCTCGGGCTGATCGGCCCGAACGGCAGCGGCAAGACCACGCTGCTCCGGCTGCTCTACGGCGCGCTGCGCAGCGCCACCGGGACGGTCACCGTCGACGGCGACCGGCTCGGTGGCCTGGGCAGCCGGGAGGCGGCCCGGCGGCTGGCCGTGGTGGTGCAGGAGACCGGCGGCGAGACCGCGCTGACCGTGGGCGAGATGGTGCTGCTCGGCCGCGGCCCGCACCTCGGCACGTTCCAGCGGGCCGGCGCCGCCGACCACGCGATCGCGGCCCGCTGCCTGGCGCGGGTCGGCGCGGCGCACCTGGGCACGCGCGCGTTCGCCGGGCTGTCCGGCGGCGAGCGGCAGCGGGTGCTGATCGCCCGCGCGCTCGCCCAGCAGGCCACCCACCTGCTGCTCGACGAGCCCACGAACCACCTGGACATCCGCTACCAGCACGAGATCCTCCGGCTGGTCCGCGGGCTCGGGACCTGCGCGATCGTGGTGCTGCACGACCTCAACCTGGCCGCCCGCTACTGCGACGACCTGGTGCTGCTCGGCGACGGCGGCGTGGTCGCGGCCGGTACCACGGACGAGGTGCTGGAGCCGAAGATCCTCGAACCGGTCTACGGCATCGGCGTCCGCCGGCTGGAGCTCGACGGCGAACTCCACCTGCTCTTCCACCCGAACGAGGAGGCGACATGAGCGCTGCGCCGGCGGATGCCGGGTCTGCCGGATACCCGAACGTGCCGCTGTCCGGCATTTCGGCCGCGTCCGACGGACAATGGGGTCGTGCCGCCTCTCTCCACCGAGGTCGACCAGATCGGGACCAGGACCTTGGTCCGTCTGCGCGGCGACCTCACCCTGTCCAGCGCCCCGCAGGTGCGGCTGACGCTGTCGAAGTGCCTGGTCGACGTGCCGGACGCGCTGATCGTGGACCTGGCCGGGCTGCGCGTGCGCGAGCCGGTGGCGCTGTCCGTGTTCCGTACCGTGGCCTGGCAGGCGGCGGTGTGGCCGGGCACGCCGTTGCTGCTCTGCGTGCCCGCGCCGGAGACCGCGCGGCTGCTCTCCGGTGACGGGCTGGGCCGGCTGGAGGTCTTCCCGACCGCCGCGGCCGCGCTGACCGCGCGCGCGGGCCGCCGCATGCCGACGGTCGGCGACACCGTGCTGCCCGCGGCCGGGGCCAGCCGCCGCGCCCGGGACCTGGCCGAGCAGGCCTGCGACCGGTGGAACGTGCCCGCGCTCGGCGTCCCGGCCGCATTGATCGCGGGAGAGCTGGTCACGAACGCGATCGTGCACGCGCGGACCATGGCCGACCTGCGGGTGTCGCTCGGCCGCCGGTTCCTGCTGATCATCGTGCGGGACGGCTCGCCCGACCGGCCGCGTCTGGACACCGGGCCCGCGGACGCGCCGGAGACCGGTCGTGGCCTGCGGCTGGTCGAGGCGATCGCCCGGCGCTGGGGAGTGCTGCCGGCGCCGGGCGGCAAGGTGGTCTGGGCGGGCCTGCCGGTCGACCGGTGACCCGCCCGCCCGGTCACCGTCGCTGCTGGAGCGCGGTCACCTGTTCGGCTATGTCGGCCAGCCCCACGACGCGCAGTGCGTGCCCGGCCGTCTCGTCGTGGACGTTGACGATCCGGTACGGACGATCGCACCGCTCGGCGGCTTCCCGTCCCTCCAGGAGGGCGCGGATGCCGGCCGCGGTCAACGCGGACACCCGGTCCAGGTCGACCACGATCGGCCCGGCACCGGGCTGGTCCGCCGCGTTGGCGATGATGTCGGTGAGTGCCGGGGCGACGTCGTTGTCGACGTCGCCGCTGATCGACAGGCGGATTGTGCCCTCGCCGTCCTCGGACTTCACCACTGAGAAGGAACCGGTCACACTTCTGCTCCGATCAGAAAGCGGTGCGCCGAGCCTACGCCAGAGATGCGACAGTCCTGTGACATGACGCTGACTGTCAGCTCACCGGCTTACCGCCGGTGACACCGAGTACCTCTCCGGTGGTGTAGCTGGACTCCTGGCTGGCGAAGTACACATAGGCCGGCGCCAGCTCCGCGGGCTGCCCGGCGCGCTTGAGCGGGGTGTCCGCACCGAAGCTGTCCACCTTGCCGTCCGGCATGGTGGCCGGGATCAGCGGCGTCCAGATCGGCCCGGGCGCGACCGCGTTGACCCGGATGCCCTTCTCCGCGAGGTCCTCGGCGAGCGCCTTGGTGAACGCGACGATGCCGCCCTTGGTGGTGGCGTAGTCGAGCAGCGGCGCGGAGGACTGGTACGCCTGGATGGACGCGGTGTTGATGATGACCGACCCGGCCGGCATGTGCGGGACCGCAGCCCGGGAGATCCAGAACATCGCGTACAGGTTGGTCTTCATGACCTTGTCGAACTGCTCGGTGGTGATGTCGACGATGCCGCCGGGCTGCGCCATCTGGAACGCGGCGTTGTTGACCAGGATGTCGACGCCGCCGAGCTCGCTCACCGCCCGGTCGATGATCGCGGCGCAGTGCGCCTCGTCGCGGATGTCGCCGGGCATCCGGACCGCCTTGCGGCCGGCCTTCTCGATCAGCGCCGCGGTGTCCGCCGCGTCCTCCTCTTCCTCCGGGAGGTAGGAGATCAGCACGTCGGCGCCCTCGCGGGCGAAGGCGATCGCCACCGCGCGGCCGATGCCGGAGTCGCCGCCGGTGATCACCGCGCGCCGCCCGGTCAGCCGCCCGCTGCCCTGGTAGGTCTCCTCGCCGTGGTCCGGCTTGTCCGGCATCTCGCCGGTCGTGCCGGGCTCGCCCTGGTCGCCGCCGGTGAGCTGGTCCGGCGTCGGGTACTGGCTGCGTGGATCACGGATCTCGTACTGGTTCATGGGCACCGTTTTCCCAGGATCCGCCGCGTCATTCCGGGCTTTCTCCGGCTGCTCGGCAGTCCTTGGCGGCCCGATCGTGCATCCGGACGCGCCGCATGACCAAAACGGACTAAATACCGCTAAAGCCCTGCATCGGGCGCTACGGTGAGTTATCTACCGGCGCCCGGGAGGAGTGGATGGAGCGCACCGCGACGTCGCGGCGAGGACGGCTGCGACGCCTCGGACTGCTGCTCGCCGCCGTGCTGGTCGTCATGTGGGCCGCGCACCACCTCGGCGCGGCCGGTGCGTCCTGGACCGCGGCCTGGGCCACGATCAGCGAGGTCGGCCGGTGGTGGCTGCTGCTGCTCGGCGCGGTCTGGCTGCTCGGCCTCTGGGTGCACACGTTCGTGCTGGACGCGTCGCTGCCCGGCCTGACCCACGGGCGCGCGCTCACGCTCAACCTCTCCGGCAGCGCGATCGCGAACCTGCTACCGCTCGGCGGCGTCGCCGGCACCGTCCTCAATCTCACCATGATCCGCGGATGGGGCCACACCAACCGGGACTTCGCCCGCTTCGTGGTCGTGTCGAAGGTCTGGGACGTCGCCGCCCGCCTGACCCTCCCCGCCGTCGCGGCCGTCCTGCTCACGGTCACCGGGCGGCTCGGCCCGTGGCCGCCGTGGCTCGGCCTGACCACGCTCGCCGCAGCCGCGGGTGCGCTGCTGACCGCCGCCTCGCTGGGCCGCGCCCGGCCGCTGCTGCGCCTGGTCACGGCCGCCGAACGGATCGCGCGCCGGTCCGGCACCGGCTGGACGTCCGCGGCCGGTGCGCTGCTGGACGGCGTCGACCACCTGGTCCGGCGGCGCTGGCGGGCACTCACGGCGGGCATGGCCGGCTACTGCGTACTCGAAGGGGTCCTGCTCTGGCTCTGCCTGACCGTGGTCGGCGTGAGCGTGCCGGTCCCGGTGCTGCTCGCCGGCCTCGCCGCGGCCCGCGCGCTCACGCTCGCCGCGGTCACACCCGGCGGCACCGGACTGGTCGAGACCGGCGCGGTCGCGGTGCTCATCGGCCTCGGCACGGACGCCACCGGCGCGCTCGCCGGTGTGCTGCTGTTCCGCGCGTTCGTCTTCGCCGCCGAGATCCCGGTCGGCGGCATCGCGATCCTGCTGTGGCTCGCCACCCGCCGCCGGCGGGACCACGCGGCACCGTCATGACCCCGGAGAACCCGCCCATGCGCATCGCCCACGTCACCGACGTCTACCTGCCCCGCCTCGGCGGCGTGGAACTCCAGGTCCGCGACCTCGCCACCCGGCAGGCGACGGCCGGGCACACCCCCTTCGTGATCACCGCGACGCCGGGGGGCGATCCGGACACGGCCATTCCGGCGGTACGTCTGGGAGCGCCCGGCGTCGGCCCGTACCGCGCGATCCGTGACCAGGACCTGTGCCGCGTGCTGCGCGAACACCGGGCCGACGCGGTGCACGCGCACGTGTCCGCGTTCTCGCCGCTCGCCTGGAGCGCGGCCCGGCTGGCCGGCGTGCACGGCGTACCCACGGTGGTCTCGGTCCACTCCATGTGGCACGACGTCATCCCGGTCATGCGCTGGTACGCACGCCGCCGCGGCGCCGCCCGCTGGCCGGTCGACTGGGCCGCGGTCAGCACGGCCGCGGCCGCGGCGGTCCGCGAGGCGCTGGACGGCACACCGGTCGCGGTACTGCCGAACGGCATCGACCCGGCGGCCTGGCTCGCCCCACCGGCGCCGCGTGACGGCGTGCCGACCGTGGTCAGCGTGATGCGGATGGTGCGCCGCAAACGGCCCCGGCCGCTGCTGCGGGTCCTGGCCGCGCTGCGGCACGCGCACCCCGGGCGGTTCCGGGCGATCCTGGTCGGCGACGGCCCGCTGCTGCCGCGACTGCGGGCGGACGTCGCCGCGGCCGGGCTGGCCGGGCAGGTGCGGCTGACCGGCGCGCTGCCGCGGCACGACATCCGGGCGCTGCTGGCGGCGGCGGACCTGTACGTCGCACCGGCACATCGCGAGTCGTTCGGCATCGCGGCGCTCGAGGCGCGGTGCGCGGGACTGCCGGTGGTCGCGCGGCGCGGTAGCGGCGTCGCGGACTTCGTCGAGCACGGGGTCGACGGGTGGCTGGTCGGGTCGGACGCGGAACTGATCTCCACGGTGTCCGGGCTGCTGACCGCGCCGGGTCCGCTGGCGGAGGTGGCGCGGCACAACCGGGCGGTCGTGCCGCGGTTGCACTGGGACGGTGTGCTGGCCGCGGCGGAGACGCGGTACGCGGCGGCGGCATGCCTGCAGGAGGCGACGCGCGCGCCGGTGGTGACGGCATGACCTACACGGTGGTGGCGTTCCACGCCCACCCGGACGACGAGACGCTGCTGACCGGCGGCACACTGGCGCGCGCGGCGGCGGAGGGCCACCGGGTGGTCCTGGTGACCGCGACGCTGGGCGAGGCCGGCCTCGCGTCCGACGCGGTTCGGCTGGGTGAGCGGCGCCGCGCCGAACTGGAGGCGGCGGCGGCCGCGCTGGGGTGCGCGCGGGTGGAGGTACTCGGGTACCGGGACTCCGGGCTGTCGGCCGGCGACGACCGGTGTTTCGCGGCGGCTCCGGTCGGCGAGGTCGCCGAACGGCTCGCCGGCATCCTGCGGGAGGAACGCGCGGACGTGCTGATCGGGTACGACGCGCGCGGCGGCTACGGGCACCCCGATCATGTGCAGGTCCACCGGGCGGCGAGGGCCGCGGCGCGGCTCGCCGGGACACGAGTGCTGCTGGAGGCCACGGTGGACCGCGACGTGCTGCGGCCGGTGCTGTGGCTGTCGGCGGTGGCCGGGCGCCTGTTGCCGCGGCTGCCGTTGGGTGCGGCGGCAACGGTGTTCACCCCGCGTGCGGAGCTGACCCATGTGGTGGACGTGCGCGGCTACCTGCGACAGAAGCGCGCCGCGTTGCGCGCACACGGCAGTCAGGCGACCGGCGGGCGGGGCATCCGGACAGTGGCGCTGCTGGCGGGACTGCCGGGACCGTTGTTCGCGCTGGTGGCGGGCCGGGAGTGGTTCGTCGAGCACGGCGCGCGCGGGCCCGGCGACGACGTGTTCGGGTCGCTGCGTGGACCGGGAGCAGGCTGACCGAGTTGTTGACGGCATCGGTTACAACGGCCTGATGCCTCGTTCCCGGAAGTCCTGGGCGCCCCGCCTTGCCGCCGGCGCGCTCGGGACCGTTGTCGTGCTGCCGCTGCTGGGCTTCCTCGGGGTGGCCGGCGTGGTTCTCTGGATGTACGGCGTCGCCCTCCCGAACCACCAGCGCGAGATCGCCGAGGCGGAGACGGAGCTGTCCCGCCAGGCGGCGGCCACCGTACAGCAGGAGCTGGCCATGGCGTCCGCGGACGGCCGCCTCACCGACGAGGAGATCGACGAGGCCGTCGGCGGGGCGTGGGATCTGCGGCGCACCGACCCGGCGTGGGTCCTCAGGGCCCGCTTCGACGGGACCGAGCCGCTCTGCTTCTCCTTCGAGATCACCACACCCCTGGGCGCCGCAACCGAGGTCGCCGCCATCGAGCTCTCGGCCTGCCCGCCGGACCTGCCCTAGGCCGTCGGAGCCGGAGCCGCCCCCGCGATGGTCGAGCGCACCGGCAGGTGCCGGATGACCCGCGAGGATTTCGCAATGGTCGAGCCGGGCCTGGGGTGGTTCCTGGCCGCCACGGAACCGGGGCCAACGCCACCCAGCTCAACTTGATCACGGACTCTGACCTGGCTTTCTACAAAGCACCCCACCGCCTCTGCTCCCTGCCCGCCGCACCGCACGGGACGGCATCCGCGCCGGCCAGGGACTCGCGGCCCCACCGCCCGCGCGGAGACCCGGCCCGGATACCCGCCCCGGTGCGAAGGCCCGATCCGGCCTGGAGGTGCGGCCCGGCGCGAAGGTGCGGCCCGGCGCGAAGGTGCGGCCCGGCGTGGTGCAGGCTCGCCGGGCACCACACGAACGCGCGAAGGGCAGCGTCGGGCCGCGCAGCGCAGCGTTGCGCTGCGTGGTGGCGATGCCCCGCGGCTGCTTCGGAGCGCGCGCGAAGCCCGCGTCCGAAATATCGCCATATCTCGCTCCGCCGTCGAGTGTCCGCGTACGCGGGAATCCCGCCCGCCCGGCTGAGTGATCAATCAGGGCCGGCGGCGCCGCCTTCGCGCCGGGCCGGCGGAGAACCGCCGGGCGCCTCATCCCCGATATCACGATATTTCGGGCGCGGGGTGCGGTGGCCGCCGGCTCGGTGGTGCCGTGCGAGATCTGCACGCCACCGCCGGCTGCTTCGATCCGTGCGAAGCGGCCACAACGACATCTGGATCTTCGATCCCCGCACGGATGGAAGATCATCCCGGGCGTCAGCCCGCCTGCGGCGGCGTGCGACGCGCGCGCGTCACCGGCGACACGGCCTGCAAGATCAAAATAAGCTGAGTGGCATTGGACCGGTGCCCGCGGGAGCACGCCTGCTATGCCACGCCGGTTAACTATCCGGTGTTGATGATCGCGGTCAGAATGAGGCCCTCGGCGGTCGTCCAGCGGCCGGAGAAATGCTTGACCGGGCCGTCGATGAGGATTTCCGCGTGGAAGGTGCCGTCGGGGGAGGCGGTGACGTGTGCCTCCTCGAAGCCGAGCCAGCGGCGGGCCACCGGGAACCAGGCTTTGTAGACGGATTCCTTGGCGCTGAACAGCAGGCGGTCCCAGTGGACGCCGTGGGGTGCGTGGGCGATCCACTCGCGTTCGGTGGGGAGCGTGACCAGGTCGAGGACGCCGTCGGGGAGGGGGGCGTGGGGTTCGGCGTCGATGCCGATGGAGGCGACGGCGGGAGTGTGGGCGACGGCGGCGGCGCGGTAGCCGGGGCAGTGGGTGATGGCGCCGGTGACGCCGGGGGGCCAGCTGGGGGCGCCGCGGTCGCCGGGGACGATCGGGGACGGGGGCAGGCCGAGGGTGGCGAGGGCGCGGCGGGCGCACCAGCGGGCGGTGGTGAACTCGTTGCGGCGTTTGTCGACGGCGCGGGCAATGGTGGCCTCTTCCTCGGGGAAGAGGGTGCAGTGTTCGTCGCGGAAGGACTCGGCCCAGGCCACGCCGGGGGGCAGCAGTTGTTCGATCATGCGGGGAGGATCCGGCGGACGGGGGACGGGGCGGTGGTGCCGCGGTGGCGCCACTCGCGGGGGTAGCCGAGCGAGACCTCCTCGAAGCGGACGCCGTCGTGCCAGGTGGTGCGGGGGATGTGCAGGTGACCGTAGACCATGACGGTGGCGCGGAAGCGGAGGTGCCAGTCGGCGGTGCGGGTGGTGCCGCACCACTGGGCGAACTCGGGCTTCCACAGGATGTCGGTGGGCTCGCGGACCAGGGGGTAGTGGTTGGCCAGGACGGTGGGCACGTCGGGGGGAAGCGCGGCCAGGCGGGCGGCGGTGATGCGGGCGCGGTCGGCGCACCAGGCGTCGCGGGACGGGTGCGGGTCGGGGTGGAGCAGGAACTCGTCGGTGCAGACGACGCCGGCGGCCTCGGCGTTGCGCAGCGAGTCCTCCTTCGTGGTCAGGCCGGGGAGCCGCCACGAGTAGTCGTACCCGACGAACAGTGGGGCGACGGCCGTGCCGTGCCACATCGGGTACGGGTCCTCGGGCGTGTGGACGCCCAGGTCACGGGCGACCTCGACCAGGTGGCGGTAGCGTTCCTCGCCGCGCAGCTGGACGGTGTCGTCGCGGACCGTCCACAGTTCGTGGTTGCCGGGGGCCCAGATCACGGTGGACCAGCGGGTGGCCAGCAGGGCCAGCGTCCGCTGGATGTCGGTGACCTTCTCGGCGACGTCGCCGGCCACGATCAGCCAGTCGTCCGGCGTGACCGGGTGCAGCGACTCGGCGATCGCGCGGTTCTCGGGGTAGGTGACGTGGAGGTCGCTGACCGCGTACAAGCCTGGCGTACTCATCGTCATCCATCGTAATCATGGGGTGGCGGCGCGTGCGCGGAGCTGGGACCGTAGGGAGATGGCACGGACCGGGCACGAGTGGCGGGCGGAACCGTACCGGGCGGCGAACGCGGGACAGGTGCGCGCCGCGCTCAAGGCGCTGGCCAAGGCCGGGCTGCCGCGCGACGGCCGGTTCGCGGACGTCGGCTGCGGGTCGGGCGAGGTCGCGGAGGCGATGGCGCGGCGCGGGCTCACCGTCGACGCGTGCGACATCAGCGAGTCCATGGTGGACGCGACCCGCGCGCGGTGCGCGGCGCTGCCGGTCACCGTGGCACGGCAGGACGCGCGGCGGCTGTCGCTGCCGTCCGGGGCATATGCCGTGGTCCACTCGTCGTGGATGCTGCACTGGCTGGACAACCCCGCTCACACGGTACGGACGATGGCGCGCGCGGTCGCGCCCGGCGGCACGCTGGTCCTGCAGTACAGCGCGGGCCAGCCGCGCGCGGACGGGTTCGCGCTGCGGGACACGCTGCGCGCGGTCGCGGACCGGCCGGCCTGGCGGGACCGGTTGACGGACGCGCCGATCATGTTCCACCAGCACCCGGCGGCCGACGTGTCGCTGCTGCTGGCCGCGGAGGGGCTGGCCGTCTCACCGGTCGAGCCGGTCGCGCAGGACCTCGGCGCCGGTGACCTGGACCGGCTGCGGGCGGCGCTGCGCGCGGCCACGTTCGCGGCGCAGGCCGAGGTGCTCGGCGACGACACCGACGCGTTCATCGACGAGTGCCTGGCCGCGCTGACGGCCGCCGGGGCGCTCGACCCGCACAACGTGTGCATCGTCGCCCGGCGGCCGCCGCTGTAGGGACGGCCGGGAACTCCCGGCGAGACCCTCGCGGCCACCGTGCGCGGGACGCGCCGGTCAGCGGCCGGACCGCGCCCTTCGCCGCGTGGTGGGCCGGGGCGTGCCGCGGAGGATCTCCCCGTCCTGGTGAATCCGCCGCTCCAGATCTTTCCGGCCGCGCCCGTGTTCGGTGCCGCGGGCAAGGCGGGCGGCCGGTCAGCCCGCCGTGGTGAGGATGTCGCGGAGGACCGCGGCGGCGGACGGGACGGCGTCGGGCTCCCGGGTGGTGGCGCAGAGGCGGCCGGCGACGTCGGTGTGCACGACGACGCCCATCTCCTCCGGGTCCATCCGGGCCAGCGGGTGGTCGGCGGGCAGCGCGACCGGTGCGACCGTGAGCCGCCAGCCGGTGCCGTTCGGGACCGCGGTGCCGACCGGGACGATCCGGTGGCCGGTGGCACGGGCACGGAGCAGGTCGTCGCGGGTGACGTCGGTGATGCCGGTGCGGTCCACGTCGGTCAGGCGGGCGTGGGCGCCGAGCGTGGCGTTGGCGAGGATGACGAGCTTGCAGGCGGCGTCCCAGCCGTCCAGGTCGAACGACGGGTCGGGCTCGGCGATGCCGGTGGCCTGAGCGCGCGCGACCGCGTCCGCGGGGGAGAGACCGTCCTCGATCAGGCTGAGCACGTAGACGCTGGTGCCGTTCAGCGCGGCCTCGATCTTCGACGCGCGCGCGGACGTGAGCGTGGCGCGCAGCAGCGTGACGGTCGGCAGCGCGCCGCCGACGCAGGCGCTGTACGCGACGGCCGGGCCGGGGCCGGTCAGCTCGTCCCAGGCGAGCACGAGCGGGGCCTTCGCGGCCAGCACGACCGGGAGGCCGGCCGCGCGGGCGGCGCGGACCGCGGCCAGGCCGGCGCCGCCGGTCTCCAGGTCGCCGGGGCCGGCCTCGACCAGCAGATCGAACTCGACGCCGGCGGCGAGCAGGTCCGCCACCGTGCGGCCGGCCACGGTCACGCCGGGCAGGTCGACGGCGCGGCCACCGGCGGCCTTGTGCGCGGCGAGGGGCGCGGGGTCGATGCCGGCGGCGTCGGCGATCGCGCCGGACGAGTCGACCGCGGCGACGACGCGCAGGTCCAGCGCGGTACCGCGCGGTGAGTAGGTGCCCTGTGCGCCGTCGGCGATCAGGCGCAGCAGCGAGCCGCCGATCGCGCCGAGGCCGCTGAGCGCGAGCCGTACCGTCTTGCGGGTCATCGGGTCTTCTCCGTGAGGATCAGGGGGACCCCGTCGTGCAGGCGCCGGTCCGGGTGCGCCAGGATCCACGCCGCCGCGGCCGGGCCGATCCGGTAGCCGCGGGCGTTGCGGCCGTCCACGGTCGCCACGTGCGGCGACGTGACGGCCTGCAGCGCGGTCCAGGCCGCGTCAGCGAGCGTGGCGAACTCGCGCCGGACCGGGTCGGCGTGGTCGTCCGGGAACCAGGTCCAGGCCAGGCGCCCGGGGCGCATCGACGCGGACCCGCCGGCGGTGGTGGACCGCTCGTACTGGATCAGCGGACTGCCGTCCCGGTCGCGCAGCCGCAGGAACGCCCGCAGCCCGTCGCGGCGCATCGCGTCCGGCAGCGTGGCGTGCGCCGTGCTGGTCCGGCCGCGCCGGTCGTGCGTCTCCCACCCGCCCAGCTTCGCGACCACCGGCGCCAGCCGCTCCTGGAACGTGGCCTCGTCCTCGGCCAGCATGAACGTACCGACGCGCCGCGAGCGCGCCCCCGCCTGGAACATTGGGCAATCATGACAGCCCGGCGGCGGCCGGGATCCGTGCTGTGAGCGAGGTCGCGGCGCGGGTCGGTCCGCGACTTCGTACAGCGCCGTCAGCCCGGCCGTGGACCAGCCGCGCCGGGGACGGCGTGACCTCGGCGTCGGTCGTGTACGGCCGGTGCGGCTACGGGCACGGCCGCGGACGCTGTCTCAGGCGTGCCGCACCGCGTCCAGCGCCTCGTCGAAGACAGCCACCACGTCTCCGGCACCACCGCGGCGTGCCCAGATCTCCGTGGCACTGTCCAGACAGGCCAGCGCGGCGGCGACGATCGCGTGCGCGGCCGGGTCGGGCACGTCGCCCGGGGTGCGGCCGAGGCGGCGGGTGATCTCCGGGACCAGCAGGCCGAGCCAGGCGAGGCGTTTCTCCAGCCGGCGGGCCCGCAGCGACGGAGTCTCCAGGAACATCGTGGCGAGCGCGAGCGCGCGATCCGGCGGGTTGCCCTCCAGCACGCGCAGCGCGGCGCGCAGCGCCTCCCACGGGCCCTCGGCCGGTGGCCGTTCGCGCAGCGCGCCGAGCACGGACTCGCCGGCGGCGAGCATGTCGCCGAGCACGATGTCCTCCTTCGAGCCGACGTAGCGGAACAGCGACCGCGGCGACACACCGGCCTCGCGTGCGATCTGGTCGGTGGTGGTGGCGTCGAAGCCCTGTGTCACGAAGAGCCGCATCGCGGCCTCGCTGATGTCGCGCTCGACGGCGAGCCGGTTGCGCTCCCGGATTCCCATGCCGCCGATCCTATCACCCGGCGCCATATTGGCAGTGTCTGCCAATATGGCGTACGGTGTCGTCCATGCAGAGATTGGAACACCGCGCCCAGACCGTCCTGATCACCGGCGCCAGCTCCGGGATCGGTGCGGAGTTCGCCCGGCGGCTGGCTGCCCGCGGCTCCGCCCTGATCCTGGTCGCCCGCCGGGCGGACCGTCTGAAGGCGCTCGCGGCCGAGCTGCGGCGCGCACACGGCGTACCGGTGACGCCGCTGCCCTTCGATCTGAGCGTGCCCGCGCCGGGGGCCGCGCTCGCGGCGGAACTGGACCGGCGCGGCATCCCGGTCACCGCGGTGATCAACAACGCCGGGTACGGCAGCTGGGGCCGGTTCCACGACGACGATCCGGAGCGGCTGCGGCAGATGATCGCGGTCGACGTGACCGCGGTGGCCGACATCAGCCGCGCGTTCATCAACCGGCTGCGCGAGCACGGCCGCGGTTACCTGCTGAACATGACGAGTGTGGCGGCCTACGCACCGGTGCCGAACCAGGCGGCCTACTCCGCGGCGAAAGCGTTCGTGCTCAGCCTGACCGAGTCACTGTGGGCGGAGTCGCGCGGCACCGGACTGCGCGTGCTCGCGTTCGCGCCCGGGCTCACCCGGACCGAGTTCTTCGACGTCATCGGCAGCACCGACCCGGCCGGCCGGTCGGAGTTCCAGACACCGGAGCGGGTGGTGACGGCCGCGCTGCGGGTGCTGGACCGGCGCGACCCGCCGCCGAGCGCGGTGTCCGGGCGGCGCAACCACGCGCTGACGCTGGCCGGGCGGCTGTTCACCCGCCGGGCCGGCGTCACGCTCGCCGGGGCGAACACGCTCCGCCACTCCTAAATCAACCCTAATTAATGTCTTTTCGGCCGCGACGGGAGGGATGATGTGCGTCCATCGCGACATGTGGAGGCGGGTATGGGGCGCAGGATCGCAGGGGCCGTCGTGCTCGCCGTGGTGGCCGCGGGCGGGCTGATCGCGCAGACCCCGGCCGGATCGGCCGAGGTGGTCGCGGCCGTGGCGGTCTGCAACGTCCACTGCGACGGGCGGGACGCCGCGCAGGCCGCCGGCGACCGCACGCCGGTCGGCGTGGCGATCCACGGCCGGACGGTGCGCCTGCACGTCAGCGACCCGGACGCGATGATCTGGGGCACGGTCGAGAACGGCTCACCAGGCGACGAGGTGTGGCTGGACCGGTCGTTCGACGGCGGCCGCGGCTGGGCCGCCGGCAGCCGGCTCGGCTTCAGCACGGTGGCGGCCGGGCAGCGCGCCGCGCGCAGCCCGATGTTCAACGTGGACGACTGGGCCGGCCGCGGCGTCGGCGTGCTCCGCGCCTGCGCGAGGGCCGGTGGCCGGCCGGAGGTGGCGTGCACGCCGTGGGCGCGCAGCACCTGGAACGCCGGCGACCGCAAGCGCGCGGCCGCGACCGCGCTGATGATGCGCTACGACCAGGGCACCGGCCTGTTCGACGGCAACGCGTGGTGGACCAGCGCGAACGCGATGTCCGCGCTGATCGAGAACATCCGCGTCTCCGGCATGGGCAGCTACACGTACGCGATCGCCAACACCTACGACCGGCAGATCGACGCGGTCCAGGGGCAGTTCCGCAACGAGTACATCGACGACACCGGCTGGTGGGGTCTGGCCTGGCTGGCCGCCTACGACCTGACCGGCGACGCCCGCTACCTGAACACCGCGCGGGCCGACGCGGACCACATGCACAGCTTCTGGGACGGCGTGTGCGGCGGCGGCGTGTGGTGGCGCAACGACCGGCAGTACAAGAACGCGATCGCGAACAGCCTCTACATCCAGCTCAATGCGGAGATCGCGCGGCGCACCGGCAACGCGACCTACCGGCAGCGCGCGGAGGCCGGCTGGGCGTGGTTCCGTGGCACCGGCATGATCAACGGCGACAACCTGGTGATCGACGGCATCAGCCTGCAGACGTGCAGGGGGATCAGCGGCCCGCTCACGTACAACCAGGGTGTGCTGATCAACGCGCTGACCGGCCTGCACGGGCTGACCGGTAACGCGGAGCAGCTCGCCACCGCGCGCCGCCTCGCGGACGCGGTCACGGTCGCCGGCCGGCTCACCCAGAACGGCATCCTGCGTGAGCCGGGCGAACAGGACACCTGCACCGGCGACCAGCCGTCCTGGAAGGGCGCGTTCGCCCGCGGCCTCGGCGTGCTGAACCGCGCGACCGGCGGCGCCTACACACCCTGGCTGCGCCGCAACGCGGACACGATCCACGCGAGCAACCGCAACACCTTCGACGCGTACGGTTCGCACTGGTCGGGCCCGTTCATCGACACCAGCCACGGCTGCCAGCACAGCGCCCTGGACCTGCTCAACACGGTCTGAGCAGGTCCAGCACTCGACTACCGGGCCGGAGAAGGGCCGGTAGTCAGAGGGTCGGCGCCATCCGGTCCGGGTCGGCCTGGTGCGGCACGATCACCGGGGTGGCGGGGCGGTCGTCGATGCCGGTTTCCGCGGCTGAGTCGTACCCGACGAAATAGTTCGGCCGGCCCTGCGCGGAGACGTAGATGCGGGCCACGTACTCGCCCAGCAGGCCGAGGCAGAGTAGCTGCACCGCGCCGAGGAAGACCGTGATCAGGATCGAGGACGCCCAGCCGTGCACCGCGCTGTCGTTCAGGTAGGTGATGATCGTGAACACCGCCAGCAACACACAGACCAGCATGCCGGCCAGGCCGAGCCAGGTGGCCAGCCGTAGCGGCGACGCGGTGAAACCGGTGATGCTGTCCAGCGCGAGCCGGATCATCTTGGACAGCGGGTACTTCGACTCGCCCGCCGCGCGCTTTTCCCGGACATACGTGATTTCGCCGCTCGGCAGGCCGGTCCACGGCACCAGCAGGCGGTAGACCGGCCGATTCTCCGGAAGCTGGCGCAGCACGTCGACGGTTGCGCGGCTCAGCAGACGGAAGTCGCCGGCCTGGGACGGTACGTTGCGGCCCACCACGCGACGCATCAGGCGGTAGTAGGCACCGGCCGTCCACCGCTTGAAGACCGTATCGGTGGTCCGGTCGGTGCGCACGCCGTACACGATGTCGAGACTCTCGGCCTGTGCGAGGCGGAGCATGCTGGCCAGCGCCTCTGGCGGGTCCTGCAGGTCGGCGTCGATGCTCGCCACGTATTCGCCGTAGGCACGGTGCAGCCCTGCGGTGAGCGCACCCTGGTGGCCGCAGTTACGGCTGAGGCGGATCACGCGCAGCTGCGGCCAGGATCGCCGCATCGCGGTCAGCATCAGCGGCGTTGCGTCACGGCTGCCGTCGTCGACCGCCACCACCTCGTAGGACTCACCGAGCCCGTCGAGCACCGGGCGGAGCCGCTCAGCGAAGGAGGGCAGGACCGCCTCCTCGTTGTAAATCGGAACGACGACAGACAGCGTCGGGGCTGAACGCACCGGTTGGACCCTTCCTCGAGTGAAAACCCGCCGAATCATAAAGGCATTCACATGCTTCCGGGCATCGGCCCGACGGGTACGCCAATGTGAGGCGATCTTGGCGAATAGTCCAATTTGTCAAGAGTGCGCACGGGGACTTGTTGCGGTCCGGCTTGTTTCCGGGAGGTTGTCGACCTGCCGCGATATCTGTTTCCGGGGAACCGTGATGGTCACGCTCGGGGAGGGATCGGTTACGTTATCCGAGGAAACTTGCAGCCAGCTCGGAATTGCCTTAAGAATGTCCCCCCGTGTCCTCCCAATCCCTGGCCGCCCACACCCCGACCCCGGACTCGGACCGGACCGGCGTCCCCGCGGATGAACCGTCATCCGGGTCTCGGGACCCCGCCGCGTCCGCCCTCGGTCGTCCGTGGTGGCCCGCAGTCCGTACCGCTGGTGTGATCTCGGTCGCGTCCTACGTGGCTTGGCTGGTCGTCACCGTCTACAAGCAGTACGACCGCAAGGTCGGAGATCCGGTCAGCATCGCCGATCTGGTAGAGGCGTGGTGGCGCTTCGATCAGACGAAATATACCCGGATTGCGGAGAGCGGTTATGCCACCGACGCCGTGGACCCGGCATTCTTTCCGCTCTACCCGTTCCTTATCCGTGTGGCCGACATCATATTGCCGACCGGGCCGAAAACCGCGGGCGTTGTCGTCGCCGGAATCGCGATGTTCGCCATGTATGTGCTGCTCTACCGTTTCGCGGAGGTCGAATTCGGGCGAGCGGTCGCAGTGCGCACGTCCTGGGCGATGGCGATCTGGCCGGTCGCGTTCTACCTCGGCATCGGATTCAACGTGTCTCTGTTCATCGCGCTGATGATCGGCACGCTCTACGCGATCCGACGCGGCCACTGGTGGCTGGCCGGGGCACTCGGTGGCCTCGCTTCCGCCACTCGTTCCGCCGGTCTGCTGCTCGGTCTCGCGTTCGCCTACGAGTACCTGCGGGTGTACGGCTACCGCTGGCGCTGGAACGTGCTCGCCGCCGCATTGATGCCGTCCGGCCTCTTCGCCTACATGGGTTACCTGTGGTGGCGTTTCGACGACCCGTTTCGGTTCAGCGGTGTAGCCATGGAACCGTGGGGCCGCGAACTCGACTGGCCGTGGACCGGCATCGTCGAGACCATTCAGCTCATCGCCACGAATCCGCTGGTGGACTGGCGTACGCTGCACAGCATTTTTGACCTTGCGTCGGTACTGCTCGTCATCGTGCTGCTCGTGTTGTGCTTCACCGGACCCTGGCGTATGCGCCAGGACCAGTGGGTACTACCGCTGCTCGGCACCGGGCTGCTGCTCTTCGCGATCTCGTTCCCGGCCGGCCCGGTCACCAATGAGCCGCTCATGTCCGCGCCCCGCTACGTGATGGAGGTGCTGGCCGCGTTCATACTGCTGGGCCGCCTCCCGTTCACCCCGGTTCAGGTCTACACGCTGATCTCACTCCCGCTCCAGGGAGTCCTGATGTTTCATCTGCTCAACAACGACTGGGTGGTCTGAGCAGGGCCTGGCCAGGGCGCGGTACGGGCCCTGGCCAGGCCCTGCTCAGCCGCCGAGTTCCTCGCGGCACTCGGCCCGGGTCACGCACTGGAAGCGGACCTCGTCCACGCCGGGCTGCTGGGACAGCGTGGTCGCGGTGCCGTTCTCGCGCAGCGCCCGGAACGCCTCCAGGTCCGTCGTGCGGACGGTGAACTTCTCCGACAGGTTGTCCCTGTTGATCGGTGCCGCGCTCGGCTGGCCGGACATGAACCGGGTGAGGTCCTGGTACGCCTGCTCCTTCGTGATCAGGGCGACCTCGCTGACGCCGGGCAGCGCGCGCAGTGCCCGCTCGACGTCGGCGCGCTGGCCGGGCGTGATGTCCGGCTCCAGGAAGACGATCATCTCCGGGTTCTCGCGGAGCACCTCGTCGGCCCCGTCCGAGGTCGCGCAGGCGGAGAGCAGCAGGACGGCGGCGAGCGCCGCGGTGATGATCGATAGGGTACGCACTCGCCCGAGGGTAGCCGTCACAACTGGATCTTGGCCGCGCAGTGCGGGCAGCGGGCCGGGCACGGCGTCCGCGGCGGGGCGGCGCCGAGCCCGCTGGTCTGCAGGATCAGCGTCACCGCCTCCTCGAGGTCCGCGGACTCCGGAATGAGCCGTTCGCCGGGCAGGCCGAGCAGGTCGCGGGGCGTGTACCAGCCGCGCATGTCCTCCGGCGTGAAGCCGACCTCGTAGGTGAGCGTGCGGTGGCGGCGGACCGTCTCCTCGAAGGACAGGTCGAAGTAGTACGCGTGCACCGGCCCCGGGTGCCGGCCGGTCAGGTCGTGCAGCACGCCCGCGTACCGTTCGGTGTGCAGGATGCCCTCCAGGACCACGTGGTAGCCGACGTCCAGCGCGGCGCGGGCGGTGGCGGCGATGAACGTGGGCGCGACCGGGCCGATGCCGGTCCAGTCGTGTTCGCGCAGCACGACGCGGCGCAGGTGGTCCTGTTCCAGCAGCGCGCAGCCGCGGCCGTACCGGCGGCGGACCTCGCGGGCCGTGGTCGTCTTGCCGCTGCCGGAATTGCCGCGAATCAGGACCAAGGTCGGGTGGTCGGCCATCCCGGAATGCTATCGGCGCGGAGTGAGCAGCCGCGGGCTGGCGGGTGAGCAGTTCCGGCCGCGACCGTGGTGGCCATGGACGATGTACGCGACCTCGCGGTGATCCGGCGGGCCGTGGCGTCCGATCTCGACGCGGTGAACGACATGCACGCGCGCTGCTCGGCCGAGACGCGGCGGGCCCGTTACCACGGGCAGCGGGATCGGATCAGGGCGGTGGAGTGGGCGGCGCTGTGCGAGCCGGGGTACGGGTTCAGCGCGCTGGTCACCGTGCAGGGACACACGGTCGGGCTGGTCAACGTGATCGGCACCGCCGCGGCGGCGCCCTGGGAGGCCGGGCTGCTGATCGAGGACGCCTGGCAGGGCCGCGGGCTCGGCACCCGGGCCGCGGCCTACCTGGTCTGGGAGTCCCGCGCGTCCGGCGCCTGCGGGATCGAGGCGCTGGTCGAGGCGGACAACGCGCGCGGCAAACGGGTGTTCACCCGGCTCGGCGCGGAGTGGTTCCGCGAGGAGCCGGGCGTGCTCACCGCGCGCATCCGGTTCAGCGTTCCGGCGGCGGTGGGTTCAGATCGATCGCCGTCCCGTCCGCCCATGGGCGCATGTCGGTGAGGAACACGCTCTCCCCATCCGGCCGCCGCATCTCCAGCCAGCGGCGCAGCGCCGACCGGGTGGCCGCGCTCGGCACGCCGGAGATCTGCGACACGCCCTCCCCGGTCAGCGTCGCCCGCGCGCTCGCCCGGTAGGCCCGGTTGATCAGCCGCTTCTGCCGTCCGACCTGGACCCGAGGCCGGCGCGCGTAGCGTGCGGCGAGCCGCTGCGCCTCCGCCATCGGATCCACCGCGCACACCCGGTCGATCACACCCAGGTCAAGGGCCTCCGACGCGGTGTACGGCTCGCCGTCCAGCAGCATGCGCAGCGCGCGGGCCGGCCCGGCCAGGTGCGTCAGCCGCTGTGCGCCGAGCGTGGTGGTCAGCCCGATGGTCAGCTCCGGCACCACGAACGACGACCGGGCCGACGCGATCCGCTGGTCGAAGAAGACCGACATCTCCAGCCCGCCACCGCCGCACGGCCCGTCGATCGCCGCGATCCAGACCGCCGGCGACCGCATGATCCGCAGCACCAGGTCGTGCCAGCGCACCACACCGTGCACACCGGCCAGCTTCGACCTGCCCAGCAACCGGCCCGCGCCGGCCGCGGTCAGCGCCCGGACCGCGCCGAGCAGCAACCGCGCGCCGGCCGGCGGTAGCCGGGGCGCGGACTCCGCGGTCGCGGACAGATCCGCGATGTCCCAGTGCGTGATGTACCGTCCCGGCACCGCGCTCCCGACCACCACCGCGCCGATCCCGGGATCCCGGTCCACCTCCCGCACCACGGCCTGCAACGCCTCGATCAGCGAACGGTTCATGTAGTTGTGCGGCGGCGCGTCGATCAACACGGTGAGAACGCGGCCGTCCCGCGCGGTCCTGATGGTCACCGGGCGGATGATGCACGTCCGGCATGGACGGCTGAATGACAGGAAGCGGATATACCCGCTTCCGGCGGCGTCACCCTCCGCACGCTCCCGCGGGCACCGGTCGTCGCTGGCGCTCCTCCCTGCACGCACCGAGGCTGGTTGCGGCGAACCCGAGGTTGCCCGGACCGTCCACAATGCTGATCATGAATCCGCGTATCGTGCTGACCGCGGCGGGTGGCGCGCTGCTCGTACTCGCGCCGGTGCTGTTGCTCGTGACCGGGCACACCGAGATCGTGACCTCGTCGGACGAGGGTGCGGGTGGCCGCCCGCTGTGGACGGCCGTCGTGCCGGTGCTGGTGGGGACGGCACTGATCCGGCTGGTGCCGCCGTCGCTACCGTCGCTGCCGCCGGCGAGCGCGGAGCCGCGCCCGGCTGTCGCGCGGCAGGTCCGGTGGCTGGTGGGGATCGCGGTGGCGTTCCCGGTGGTGATCGCGGTCGCCGGGGCGCAGTCGCTGGCGTACCCGCTCGTCAAGGTGTTGTTGTTTCTCGGCGGGGCGCTGCTCGTCACCCGGCTGATCCCGGCCGAGTTGCCCGCCGCCGTACCGGTGCGGTGGTTCTGGGCGGTTCCGGCGGTCGCCGGGTGGGGGCTGGCCGCATTCTGGGTACCGGCCGACCTCGCGCCCTACGAGGAGATGGACCGGGTCTACCTCGTGGTGGCGATGGCGCTGACGTTCCTGACCGCGAGCGTGCTGGAGGAGTGGTTCTACCGCGTCACGCTGCAGACCCGGCTGGAGGCGATCGCCGGGCGGTGGCCCGCGATCGTGGCGACCTCGCTGCTGTTCGCGGCGATGCACATCCCGAGCCACCTCGGCGGCGGCCACGTCTGGGTGTCGCTGGCCGGGCTGCTCGCGTTCCAGGGGTTCTTCGGGTTGTTCACCGGCTACCTGTGGTCGCGCTACCGGCGGTTCGGTGCGCTGGTGGTGGTGCACGGCGCGGTCAACGCGCTGCCGTTGCTGCCGGTCTTCGCCTGAGCGGTCACATGGAACGCCTCGGGCCCGGCGAGACCCGCCGGCACCGCGCACCCGGTCCCGGCCGGCGGCACGTGACCGTGCTGTTCCACCCGTTCGCGACGCCGTGACCAGCACACCGCTGTGGCGCAACCGGGACTTCGCGCTGCTCTGGAGCGGCCAGGTCGTCTCCACGCTCGGCGCCCGGATCAGCGCGACCGCGATGCCGCTGCTGGTGCTCGCGCTGACCGGATCACCGGCCGACGCCGGGCTGGTCGGGGCCGCGGCCACGCTGCCGTACCTGATCGGGCACCTGCCGGCCGGGCCGCTCGTCGACCGGTGGGACCGCCGGCGGGTCCTGCTGGCCAGCGAGGTCACCGCGGCGCTCACGCTCGCCACCGTGCCGGTCGCGCTGTGGCTGGAGGTGCTCACGGTCGGGCACCTGGCGGTGGCCGCGTTCGTACACGGGCTGTGCTTCGTCTTCTTCGGCCTGGCCGAGGCGGCCGCGCTGCCGCTGATCGTGCCGCCGGCCCAGCTGCACACCGCGATCGCGCGCAACGAGGTGCGCACCCGCGGCGCCGCGCTGGCCGGCGGCCCGCTCGGCGGCCTGCTCTTCGGCATCGACCGGGCTCTGCCGTTCGTGGTCGAGGCGCTCTCCTACGCCGTCGCGTCCGTCGCGTTGCTCTTCCTGCGCCGCGACCTGCAGGACCGGACACCGGAACCACCGGAGCCGCTGTGGCGGGCCGCCCTGACCGGGCTCCGGTGGATCTGGCGGCACCCGCTGATCCGCGCCGCGAGCCTGCTGGTCGCGGCCAGCAACCTGATCTTCCAGGCGATCATCCTGGTGCTGGTGGTGCGCGCGCAGGACGGCGGCGCGTCCCCGGCGGAGACCGGCGTGATGCTCGGCATCTACTCCGGCGGCGGCATGCTCGGCGCGGTCGCGGCCGGGTGGCTGCACCGGTACTTCGCGCCGCGGACGGTGATCATCGGGGTGAACTGGGCGTGGGCGGCGCTACTGCCGCTGTTCCTGGTGACGGACGCGCCGCTGTGGCTGGGCACGATCGGCGCGGCCACCACGTTCGCCGGGCCGCTGTGGAACGTGGTGATCGTCGGCTACTTCGCGTCGCTGGTCCCGAACCACCTCCAGGGCCGCGTCACCAGCGCGTCGAAGACGCTCTCCTGGGGAGTGATGCCGGTCGGGGCGCTCGTCGGCGGCATGCTGCTGAGCTGGGTGGGCGCGGAGGGAGCGGTGGTGGTGCTCTCGGTGGTCATGCTGGCCGTCGCGGTCGCGGCGACGGCCAGCCCGGCGGTGCGGGGGAGCCGGGCTGTGGCGGAAGCGGCTTCGGTGGCGGACCCGACCGTGGGTGGCAGCCCGGGCGGGCGGGGGAGTGCGGATGGTGGGACCGAGTAGCCCGGCCGGGTCAGCAGCGGCGCAGCTCGCAGATGGTCTTGGAGAAGTCGTCGCCGGTGCTCGGCGGGTTAGCGTGGAGCCAGAGCAGCGTGAGCACCACCAGCGGCACGATGACGACCAGGGCCGTCAGACGCTTGATCATGGAAGGCTCCTTCCGCCGGAGGCCCGGTGCTTTACCGCACGATCGGCCGGTGGGGCGCGTGGTTGAGGGATTCGAGCCCCACGCGGGCGGGGAGCTTCTCGGGCCGGTAAGCAGAGCGGAGCGACGACCGCGGGCGCCGTCCGCCGTGCGGTGCGAAGCCGGGCGGGCCGACGTCGCGGGCCGCGTGGGTGGGGGCGGGGCGTGAGAGGGTGTGGCGTTTGCGATGAACCGAAGTTCGTCGTTCCCGTTGTGTTCCTAGACGGCGGCCGCGGAACGGGCCGCCGCTGCCGTAGACCGTTGGGGAGTGATCGTGAACGTGCAGGCACTCGTCGAGGCGGCCCATCGCCCGGTGATCCGCCGCGTGCTCGGGGTGGCGGTCGTGCTGGCGTTGATCGGAGCCGGTGCGGTGACCGGGTCGATCGCGGGTACGGCGACGGCGGGGCCGGCCCGGGTCGGGGTGCCGGTGCCGTCCGAGCAGGTGGCGATGATCGCGCAGGCCGCGCTCTCCTGTCCGTCGCTGACGCCGGCACGCCTGGCGGGGCAGGTGATGGCCGAGTCCGGGTTCCGAACGGATGCGGCCAACGGCCGGGGCGGGTCGGGGCTGGCCGGGCTCACCGACCAGGTGTGGGAGCAGTGGAAGCCGTGGGTGGACGCGCAGCGGCTGGATCCGGAGGCGAACGTGTTCGCCCTCGCCCACTACATGTGTGACACGGTCGGGCGGATCCGGCACGAGGACGTCGGCGGCGCGCTGTGGGAGCTGGCGCTCGGCGCGCACCGGTCCGGTGTCGACACGGTGCTGGCGCGCGCGGCCGTGCCGGACGACTCGGCGGCCTACGTGAACGAGGTGGCGTCGTACGCCGCCTGGTATGCGGCCCGGCCGGACTTCGCCACCGGGGAGCCGGCGAATCCACCGGCGCAGGACCCGGACGTGGCGCCGGTGCCGGTGCCGGACGAGTACGTGCAGCTGGTCCGGACCGCGGGTGAGGAGTGCCCGGTGGTCTCCGGTCCGCGGATCGCGGCACAGCTGATGGCCGCGTCCGCGTTCAACCGCAACAAGGTCGGGCCGGGGGACGCGCAGGGCATCGCCCAGTTCCTGCCGGCGGTGTGGAACCGGTACGGGCAGGCGGGGGAATCGCCGTGGGATCCGGCGGTCGCGATCCTCACGCTGGGCCGGACCATGTGCGCGCTGTCCGCGGAGCTGTCGGGTCTGGCCGACGATCCGTACCCGGTGGCGCTGGCGGCCTTCCAGTGGGGGCCGACCGCGATCCGGCAGGCCGAGGGGGTGCCGGACGCGCCGGCCGTGCGGGACTTCGCGCAGCGGGTGCTGGGCTACACCGCCTACTACGCCCAGGACACCCGCCTGACCCCACCCGCGGCGCCGCAGCCACCCGCAGCCACCGCGACCGCCGCGCCCACCGCGACCGCCGCGACCCCGTCGCCGAGACCGGTCACCACGCGGTCGCCGCAGGGGAACGTGGCCGCGCCGCCGCCGGAGGAGGACGACGGGACGGCCGCGCCGCCACCGGCGAACCCGCCCGCGAACACCGGACCGGCCCAGTATCAGATCAAGGGGTACGCGGACAAGTGCATCGATGCGCCGAAGGCCGCGGACGGCGTGGCACTCCAGTTGTGGACGTGCACCGGTGGCGCGTCGCAGAAGTTCACGTTCGAGAACGGCACGATCCGGCACAAGGGTTTCTGCATGGACCTGGCCTGGGGCGAGTCCGCCGACGGCACCCGCATCCAGTTGGCGAAGTGCAACGGCGGCTGGGCGCAGCGGTTCAAAATCAACGGCGCGCAGGACCTGGTCAACACGGAGCTGGGCAAATGCGTCGACGTGGTCGACTGGAACGACGCGAACGGCGCAGTGCTGCAGCTCTGGGCCTGCGAGGGACAGACGAATCAGAAGTGGTGGGCCAGCTGAGAATGGGTGCCCCACGTGCCGTCGAATCGGTATGGCCCGTTGCTGGAAATGGTCTGACCGCCGTTTCCGGAGACCATTTGATCCGCCCGTGAGGACAGGTTGACGCCAGCGGGCCGGCCGGCCTGCGACGACGGGCCGGCCGGCCCGCCACCGGCTTCGCCGGCGTCGATCTGCGGGACGTGCGGGCGGGCGCGAACGGCGGCGTGCTGCCGCTGACCCAGTTCTTGCCTCCCTGTCGGACAGTGGACGGTGGGAAGCGGCTGACCGAGGGGGAGAGACATGGCCGGGAAGCGTGAGGTGTGGCTGCCGTCGCGGGCGGTCATGACGGCGTTCTGGAGGTTCCACCGCGCACTGGTGCGGTACAGCGGCCGCCGGCTCGGCCTGTGGCGGGCCCGGCCCGGCCGGGAGGGCGCCATGTGGCTGACCACGCGGGGCCGCCGCACCGGCAGCCCGCGCGGTGTGATCCTCGCGTACATCGAGGACGGCCCTAACCTGGTGACGCTCGCGATGAACGGCTGGGGCGCGGCCGAGCCGGCCTGGTGGCTGAACCTCCAGGCCGGACCGGACGTGACCGTCGACCTGCCGGGCGGTCCGC
Organism: Catenuloplanes indicus; assembly: GCF_030813715.1. NCBI lineage: Bacteria > Bacillati > Actinomycetota > Actinomycetes > Micromonosporales > Micromonosporaceae > Catenuloplanes > Catenuloplanes indicus. Next base: position 1,227,401 of record NZ_JAUSUZ010000001.1, on the reverse strand, counting down.
GCCCGGTCCGCGCCCGCGCCGCCCGGGGTGCGGAACGGGACCGGCTGTGGGACCTGTACCGGCGGATCGATCCGAAGCTGGACGCGTACGCGCGGCTGCGCCCGACCGAGACCGCGGTCGTGGTGCTGGAACCGCGCTGACGAGCGGAAGCCTGACACCGGTCGCGGACAAGGCCGATAGATGTCATTTCGGGCGGGCGTATCCGCTCAATCTCATTCATTCGCCGTGCGGTGCGGATCGGACGACACGCAGATACCAGAATTTTGCGGGACGATCGACACCGGCGTCGACGGCGATCTCGGTGAGCCCGCCGGGCTGTGGGCGCGCGGTGACGCCAGGTCGGAGCGCGTACGCGTCACCGGGCGAGCCGCCCTGGCCGGGCGGCGGCCCGCTGGACCGGGACACCGCGTTCGGCGTCCTGCACCACGTCGCGAACGCACTGATCGTGGCCGACTCGTTCGCGGTGACGGTCGAGTCGGCCGGCCCGTACGACGAGGAGGACAGGCCGGTGAACGATCGGCCTGCGCGACCCGGCCCCCTGGGACGCGCAGGCCGTTCTACAGCGTGCCGACGAGTTCGCGGACCCGGGCGGCCTCGCCCCAGGAGAGCGTGAACCCGGACCCGCCGTGCCCGTATGCGGCGATGACCGGCGTCGGGTACCCACCGATGATCTCCAGGCGCACGGAGGTGCGGGCCGGGCGCAGGCCGACCGCACGGGACACGATCGGGGCCCCGGCCAGCGCCGGGACCAGCGCGATCGCGCGCGCCAGGATGGCCCGCTCGACGGCCGGGTCCACGGTCTCGTCCCAGGCACCGGTGTCGCCGGTGCCGCCGCAGACCACGTCGTCGTCGCGCGGGACCACGTAGGTGAGGCCGTCCGGGTTGTCGTCGTCGAGCAGCCAGCGGGTCAGGCCCGGGTTCGCCAGCCGGACGACCTGGCCGCGGATCGGGAAGACCTGATCGTCGCCGCCGAGCAGGGCGCCGGACCGCAGCCCGGCCGCGACCACCACCACGTCGAAGCCCGGTGGCACCTCACCGACGGAACCTAATGTGACGTGCCCGAATGTGACACCGCGGGCGGCCACGGCGGCACGCAGCCAGTTCAGGTAGCGCCCGGTGACCGCGACCGGCAGCTCGCACGTCACGCCGGACGCGCCCGGCGGCAGCTCGTCCGGCGTCGCGGCCCGGTGCACCGGCACGGCCGAGGTCCAGGACAGATCCGGCTCGGGACGCCGGGTCAGGACCGTGCCGGTGCGCAGCCGCACACCGGTCTCCGGACGCGCGGCCAGCGACGCCAGGCGTTCCCGGGTCAGTTCGGCCGACTCCAGCACGCGCGGCACCGCGTCCACCGCGTGCGGGAACCAGATCGCGGCCGCGACCGACGACACCGCGCCGGTGTGGTCCCGGTCGGCCAGCACCGTCACGTCGTGCCCGGCCGCGGCCAGCTCGTAGGCGATCGACAGTCCGATCACCCCGGCGCCGACCACCGCTATCCGTCCCACGAATCGATCATAGTGCCGGGTGCGAGCCCACAGGCGGGCTCGCACCCGCCCGTCGCCGCCCGGCGGCGCGGAACGCGGGGTCTCGGACGAGCGGCACGCCATAGCGGTCCGCGGTCCGCCACACCGACTCGGTCTGCGGCTCCACGCCGGCCACGCCGTCGAAGACGACCACCGCGCCGTCCAGCACCCGCGGCGACCGTTCGACCTCGTCGGAGAAGTCGACGTGGCCGGGCGTGTCGCATGATGTGTGTCTCTCAAGGATGATCTCGGTCAGGGGACGGCGCCCAGCCGGCCGCGCTGCGGCGACTCGCAGGCGGTCAGGCACGTCCAGCCCCGGTGGCGCAGCCGGAGCTGGGCACCCGGGACACGAGGATCAACTCGAAGCGGCAGACGGGGACGACGACCGCGGTCCGATAGCGCACGGCGTCCTCCCCTCGAGACCCAAAGATCAAAATCGGTGACCACGAGGGTACGGGTGGCGGGCGCACCGGTCGACCGGATGTCCGTCGCGTGCGCGGTCGTGGCCCGGGACCGCCGCGGCTGCATCGGGCCACGACCGCGCCGGGCTCAGGCCGCGCCGTCGAACAGTACGCAGCGGGCGCTGCCCGCGCCGACCATCAGCCCGTACGCGTCGAAGACGCCGACCGTCAGTTCCTCCGCGTAGTAGTACGGCCGGGACGCGCCGGCGTGCACGTAACCGGTGTCCGACCAGGTACCGTCCGCGGCCCGGGAGATCCCGTGCCAGACGTCCCAGGTCCCGCCGAGCGACTCGCCCCGGAACCGCGGATCGTCCGGCCCGGTCTGGCTGATCGTCGCGACGTGATAGCCGACCCGGCCCGCCCGGCCCGGCAGGTCGTTGCCGGGCAGGTGCCCGTCGACGCCGGTGACGACCGCGGTGACCGTACCGGCGGCCGGGTCGCAGGTGAGCGCGACGGTCGTCCGCCGGTCGTGGAAGCAGGTCGCGTCGCGCTGCGTGTAGGACGCGCCGGTGGCCGCGTTGCGGTAGGTCACCAGCACCTGCTCCCGGTAGAACAGCGAACCCACCGGGTCGAACGTGCCGGTGTACCCGGTCGCCGCGATCTCACCCGCGCTGTTCGTGGTCGCGGTGACGACGGCCGGCGCCCGCTGCGGCAGGCTGACGATCCCGTTCGCGGTGATCCGGTAGGCGGACCGCCGCGCGAACTCGACGGTCACCGCCGTCGGCGTGCCGGGCTTGAGCAGCGTGCCCGCGGTCGAGGTGGTGATCGCACCGGTCCGTGCGTCACAGGTGATCGACACGGTCAGCGGTGGCGTCGCCGCCGCGGCGGCCGTGCCGGGCACGAGCGGCGCGACCGTGGCCAGGACGATCAGTGCGCCGAGCGCACGCAATCGGTTCATGACATCCCCCTGGGAGTCGGGAGTGGACATTGCGCCGCAGACGCTGTCCACCCCCGCTGCCATCGCGCTGCCATCGCGCTGCCGCCGGCTGCCGTCCCACCGGTCCTCGCAGGTCAGTGCGGGCTGACCCGCACCCGCTCCGGGTCGAACCAGTCCGCCGCGCGGAGCGTGGCGAGCAGGCGGTCCTGCCGGGCGCCGTCCTGCCGGTCGATGAACAGGATGCCGTCCAGGTGGTCGGTCTCGTGCTGGATGCAGCGGGCCAGCAACCCGGAGCCGACCACCTGGACCGGGTCGCCGAGCTTCGTGTAGCCCTTCGCGGCCACGTTCATCCGGCGTTTCGTGTCCAGGTAGACGCCGGGGATGGACAGGCATCCCTCCGGCCCGTCCTGCTCCTCGGCGTCCGGGAACTCCAGCACCGGGTTGACCAGGTGGTCCAGCCGCAGGTCGTTGCCGGGCAGGTCCGGGTTGATCGCGAAGACCCGCAGGCTCACGCCCAGCTGCGGCGCGGCCAGCCCGGCACCGCGCGCGTGCTGCAGCGTCTCGCCCAGGTCGCGGACCAGCCGGTCCAGCTCGGCGTCGAAGTCGGTCACCGGATCCGCGACCCGGCGCAGCACCGGGTCCTCGACGGTACGGATGGAAAGCACGGTCATGCGGGACGTCTCCTGCCGGTCGTACCGTGGGATGCCTGTGCCACCAACGGTACTCAGCGGAGCCGCGGCGGCCGCCGGGCGTGCCGGAGACCGCCGCGGTCCGGTCAGGCCGGCTCGACCGGCAGCCACAGATCCGTGGTCGCGGTGCTGAAGTCGCCGGCGCGCTCGACCACCGCCACGATCGACGGCCCCGGCCGCAGCCGCCACGGGTTCGACGGGAACCACTCGGTCGCGGTCGCCGCCCAGGTGCTCTGCAACTCCCGCGGGTACGCGCCGGAGCTGCGGAACACGGCCCAGCGCCCGGCCGGGACCTCGATCGCGTCCAGGTCGTCCGGGACCGGCGTGTCCGCCCCGGCCGCGACGCCGTGCAGGTAGGTCAGCTCGGTGCCCTCCGGGCTGTCCTGCTCCACGTCGTCGGTGACCTGCAGCAGCCCGGCCGGCTCCGCACCGCTCAGCCCCTTCAGCCGGCCGTGCGCCTCCGGCGGCAGCGACGCGATGAACCGCTGGATGTGCGGGTTGGCGCCCTCGTGGATCAGCGGCACGCGGGTGGCGTGCCCGATCAGCCGGAACGCGGGACGCTCGACGATGCGGGTGTCCATGGAACTGCTCCCCTCGACGGTCAGGCGGAACCTGAGCTGCGGTTGCGTCCGGAGGGGCCCACCGTCCCGGCGCACGTCCCCCGGCCCGGCACCGTGCACGGCCCGGAACGCCCGCCCGAACGCCTCGGTCGACCCGTAGCCGTGCCGTACCGCGATCGTCAGCAGGTCGTCCGCGCCGCGCACCACGTCCGCGGCCGCGACCGTCATCCGCCGCCGGCGCACGTACTCCGACAGCGGCATCCCGGCCAGCGACGAGAACATCCGCCGCAGGTGATACTCGGTGGTGCCGAGCGACCGGGCCAGCGCGCTGACGTCCAGTTCCCCGCCGCCCTGCTCCTCGACCAGATCGACGAGCCGGTTCAGCGCCGCGATGACCATGAGCCCTCCGTCCTCTCGCCACCCAGCCTGGCCGCGCCACCCCCACCGCCGCCCGATCACAGCGATCCGATCCGATCATGTCCCGGTTCCCCCGGCGGGCGGGTCCGTTCAGTGCGACGCGGCCAGCACCCGATCGGCGATCTCGCGGGTAGGCGCGTCGAAGAGCACGAGGCGGGCCAGGTCGAGGCCGGTGTGCGCGGCACGCAGCGCGGTCAGTGCCTGGGCGACCGCGTCCGCGGGCGGCCAGCGGTAGACACCGGCCGAGATCAGCGGGAACGCGATCGTGCGGGCGCCCAGGCCGGCCGCGACCGTCAGCGACTCGGTGTAGCAGGCGCGCAGCAGCGGTGCGCGGTCCTCGTCCGGGCTGAAGACCGGGCCGACCGTGTGGATCACCCAGCGCGCCGGCAGGCGGCCGGCCGCGGTCGCCACCGCCCGGCCGGCCGGAAGACCCCGCCCGTACCGGCTGGCCCGCAGTTTCCGGCATTCCTCGAGGATCGCCGGGCCGCCCTTGCGATGGATGGCGCCGTCCACGCCACCGCCGCCGAGCAGCGACGAGTTCGCGGCGTTGACCACCGCGTCGACCTCCTGAACCGTGATGTCCCCGGTCCGTAGTTCGATGCGCACGTCGATCGCCGCCCTTCCGTCGCTGCTTCCGGCAGCGTGATCATTCGCTGCCGGAAGCGGCGACCGCAACGCGTTTGCGTCAGCGGTTGGTGATCGCGACGTTGTCGAACGAGGCGCTGGTGTCGTAGACGCGCACGCCGGACCGGCCGGCGGCGTACGTGCTGTCGGTGACCGTGATCCGCGGCGTGGTCAAGTCGTCGACGAAGACCCGGATCGTCGCGCCGACGGCCTCGACCCGCAGGTGGTACGCACGGCCCGGGGTGATCGTCAGCGGTGCGCCGGCGAGCCGGGTCCAGTTGTTGTCGGCCTTGCCGAGCAGCACCTCGCCGCGCGGCGTGATGCCGGCGTAGTAGCCGCGGTACGCGTCCGTGCCGACGGCCGCGGCGGTGGCGCGGAAGACCAGGCCGGCGTCGCCGGGACCGGAGCCGATCGTGACGTCCGCGTCGTGGACCGCGTTCGTGTGGTTGTCGTCCAGCAGCGACTTGCCGCCGTACGAGTGGCCCGCCCGGTACTGCCCGCCGGTCGCGGTCCAGGTGCCGCCGAGGGTCTTCCAGCCGTACCCGTTGCCGTCCGCGAAGTTGTCCTTGACCAGCATGGTGACGCGCCGGATCGTGCCGTCCGGGTTGAAGTACATGCGGTCGTAGGCCAGCTCGCGGGAGTTGCCGTCGGTCTCGCTGAGCGGGCGGCGGTGATAGACGATGTACCAGATGTCGGTGCCCGGCACGTTGATCACCGAGTTGTGGCCGGCGCCGCGGGCCACGGCCGGGTCCTGCGCGAGCACCCGGTCCAGGCGGGTGAACGGGCCGGTGGGGGAGTTCGACATGGCGTACGCGACGGAGTAGTTCGGCCCGGTCCAGCCGCCCTCGGACCACATCAGGTAGTAGACGCCGCCGCGCTTGAACATCTGCGGGCCCTCCACGTACCCGCTCGGGGTGATCTCCTTGAACGTGGCACCGTCCGGGAACGTACCGAGGCTCGTCATGTCGCTGTTCAGGCGCGCGACGTTGGCGTGCCCCCAGCCGCCGTAGTAGATGTAGGCCTGACCGTCGTCGTCGACGAACACGTCCTGGTCGATCGGCTGCGCGCCGTTGACGAACTGCGCGATGAGCGGCCTGCCGATCGCGTCCCGGTACGGCCCCTCCGGCCGGTCCGCGACGGCCACGCCGATGCCGCCCGGTTCCGCGTTGCTCTGGATGTCGTTCGCCGCGAAGTAGAGGTAGTACCTGCCGTTCCGTTCGATCGGCGCGGGCGCCCACAACGCCCGGCGTGCCCAGGAGACGTCCGCGGTGGTCAGCACGTTCGGGTGCTTCGTCCAGGTGACCAGGTCGGCCGAGGAGAAGGCATCGAGAAACGTCTGCTGATCGTACGGCCGGGAGGCGGTCGGGAACACGTAGTACCGGCCCCCGTAGACGGCCACGTCCGGGTCGGCGTACCACCCGGACACGAACGGGTTGCCGGCCTCGGCGGTGGTCTGGTCCGGCGGGGCCGCCGACGCGGGTGCCCCCGCCACGGTGGTGGCGAGGATCCCGGCGACGGCGGCGAGCTTTCGCACGACAGAAATCGACATCTCACGATGTTTTCCGCTGAGCCGCCACTCCGTCAAGGCACCCGGCGTACCCTGTCCGAATGTTTCCGCCCCTGGCCACCGCGATCGACGGCCTCTACGCCACGTTCGCCCCCGTCCCTCTCCCGGAGTCGTTCAGCTACTGCGGCGGCTGCTGCTTCTCCGCCGAGGAGGCGCGGGTGCTGCTGACACCGCGACCGCTGCGCGAGGTGACGGCCGAGGCGCTGCGGTACTACCGGTCGAACCTGTTCTCGATGGTCGGCGGCGTACCGGACTTCCGGTACTTCCTGCCGCGCGTGCTGGAGCTGACCGCGGCGGAGACCATGCACGGCCGCCCGATGGCCGGCGACCTGGAGTGGGAACTCCGGGCGCTGGTCAGCGCGGAGTGGGCGACCTGGGCGGCGGACGAGCGCGCCGCGATCGACGCGTACCTGCGGGCGCTGTGGTCCGGCGTGCTGGCCGGCGCGTGCGCCACGCCGCCGCGCGACGTGCTGGCCGGGATCAGTGCGGCCGAGCCGGACCTGGCGCCGATGCTCGCCGAGTGGGCGTCCTCGCTCGCGCGCCCGGCCGCGGCCGGGCAGCTGGCCGGGATGCTGAACGACTACCGCGGCGATCCGGACGTCGTGGAGCTGAGCTGCTGGAGCCCGGCGAGCACCGCGCTGTTCGCGGAGTGGCTGTTCGGTGCCGGCCTGCGCCGGGCGATCGCGGCCGCCGCGATCGGCGCCGGCCCGGCCACGTACGCCCACCTGGCCGAGATCCGCAAGGAGCTGGACTACCTGGTGTGGTGCCGCGCCTGGCGGACCGGCGACCCGGCCGGCCCGCCGCAGTTCGTCTGACCGCGGTATCGGCGCGGCCGGCGGCATGTCCGGTCCGGCCGCGGCACAACGGGGGGTCAGGCGGGAAAGGACACGTGCGCGAGCTTCTCCGAGATCTCCCAGATCCGGGCGGCGTCCTGCTCGCTGCGCAGGTTGGCCCAGAGGTCCTGCTCGCCGGGCGGGCCGGATATGTTGCGCGGGCCCTGGGGGCCGTAGAACGCGCCGGGCTTCGCGTCCGGCGAGGTGGCGGCGTACAGCGCGGGTAGCATCGCGGTCTGTGGCGTGCCGGCCAGCCCGATCCGGGACAGCACGCGGATCATCCGTACGCCCATGGTGTCCGAGGACCGGCCGACCTCGGGACGCGCGGCGAGCAGGCTGGTCGGCGCGATGCCGGGGTGCGAGATGTTGCTGGTGATGCCCCACCCCCCGGCCGCGCTGCGGCGCTGCAGCTCCAGGCCGAACAGCCCGAACGAGATCTTGGAGTGGCTGTACGCGCGTCTCGCGTCGTACGGCCCGGTCCAGGCCGGGTCGTCCCAGTTGATCGAGTTGCGGTTCGCCGAGACGCTGATCTGCGAGGTGACCCGGGCCCGCCCGGCGCGCAGCAGCGGCATCAGGTGCGCGACCAGCGCGAAGTGGGCCAGGTGGTTGGTGCCGAACTGCAGCTCGTACCCGTCGGCGGTGTGCTGGTGGGTGGGCGGCATCATCACGCCGGCGTTGTTGATCAGAAAGTGGATCGGCCGGCCTTCCGCGCGGAGCGTGTCGCCGAGCGCGGCGACCGAGTCCAGCGACGCCAGGTCGAGGTCGCGCAGCGACACGGTGGCCCGCGGGTGCTCGGCGCGGATCGCGGCGATCGCGGTCTCGCCCTTGCTCCGGTTGCGGACCGGCATGATCACTTCGGCGCCGGCACCGGCCAGCCGGGTCGCCAGGTGCAGGCCCATGCCGTCGCTGGCACCGGTGACGACGGCGAGCGTCCCGGTGAGGCGGGGAACGATGATGTCGGTTCTCGTGCGTGCCATGGTCGGGGGCTCCTGTCGGTGGGGTGGACAGTCAGGCCGGGAACGAGACGTGGGTGAGCTTCTCGGAGGCCTCCCAGATCCGGGTGGCGTCCGCCTCGCTGCGCAGCGGCGGCCAGAGCTGCTGCTCGCCGGGGCCGCCGCCGACGTTGCCCGGGCCCTGCGGGCCGTAGAACCGGCCCGGGCGGGCCTCCGGTGAGGTCGCGGCGTAGAGCGCGGGCAGCATCGCGGTCTCCGGCGTGCCGGTCAGGCCGACCCGGGACATCACGCCGATCATCCGCCGGGCGATGAGGTCCTCCGACCGGCCGACCTCCGGCCGGGCCGCGAGCAGGTTCGTCGCCGCCAGACCCGGGTGGGAGATGTTGCTGGTGATGCCCCAGCCGCCGGCCGCGCTGCGGCGCTGCAGCTCCAGGCCGAACAGCCCGAACGAGATCTTGGACTGACGGTAGGCGTGCATCGAGTCGTACGACCGCTCCCAGTTGAGGTCGTCCCAGTTGATCCCGCCGGCCCGGGCCGCGATGCTCAGCTGCGATGTCACGTGGCCGCCGGCGGCGCGCAGCAGCGGCATCAGGTGCGCGACCAGCGCGAAGTGGGCCAGATGATTCGTGCCGAACTGCAGCTCGAAGCCGTCCGCGGTGCGCTGGAGGGTCGGCGGCCGCATCACACCGGCGTTGTTGATCAAAAGGTGGATCGGCTGGCCTTCCGCGCGGAGCGTGTCGCCGAGCGCGGCGACCGAGTCCAGCGACGCCAGGTCGAGGTCGCGCAGCGACACGACGGCCCGCGGGTGCCGCTCGCGGATGGTGGCGATCGCGGTCTCGCCCTTGCGACGGTTGCGGACCGGTAGGATCACTTCGGCGCCGGCACCGGCGAGCCGGGTCGCCAGATGCAGGCCCATGCCGTCGCTGGCGCCGGTGACGACCGCGGTCTTGTAGGCGAGGCTGGGGACGGTGACGTCCGTCGTCTTACGTGCCATGTCTGACGCTCCTGGCTGGTGATGAACCCTGCTCGGGCTGGTGCACTCAGCCTCGGCCCAGTCGCGCGGGGCAACCAGGGCCTTGCGATCCCAGTCTGTCAAGGGGGGATCGACGATCCGTGGCTGTGCGCCGGCCGCGCCTGGTAGAACGGTCGCACACGACAACGACGGAGGAGACGCGCGTGATCGACCGGGCCGGACTCGCCGACTTCCTGCGCCGCCGGCGCGAGTCCCTGCAGCCGGAGGACGTCGGTCTGCCGCGCGGGCAGCGCCGCCGCACGGCCGGTCTCCGCCGCGAGGAGGTGGCCTCGATCTGCCACATCTCCGCCGACTACTACAGCCGCCTGGAGCGGGAGCGCGGGCCGCACCCGTCCGAGCAGATGATCGCGTCGATCGCCCAGGGCCTGCACCTGTCGCTGGACGAACGCGACCACCTGTTCCGCCTGGCCGGCCACAACCCACCACCCAGGGGTACGGTCAGCGAGCACATCAGCCCGGGCCTGCTGCGCATCTTCGACCGGCTCACCGACACCCCGGCCGAGATCGTCACCGAGCTCGGCGAGACGCTCCGGCAGACGCCGCTCGGCGTCGCGCTGGTCGGTGACCTGACGCGCTACACCGGGCCGTCCCGCAGCATCGGCTACCGCTGGTTCACCGACCCGGCCACCCGCGCGCTCTACCACCCGGACGACCACACCCACCACTCCCGGGTGTTCGCGTCCGGGCTGCGCGCGCTGGTCACCATGCGCGGTCCCGGCTCCCGCCCGGCGAAGCTGGCCGAGCTGCTGCTGGAGCGCAGCGAGGAGTTCCGGACGTACTGGGAAGCGCACGAGATCAGCATCGGTTTCGACGAGGGCAAGCGGTTCATCCACCCGGAGGTCGGCCAGATCGACCTGAACTGCCAGTCGCTGGTCGACCCGGCCCAGTCGCACCGGATGCTGGTCTACACGGTCGCCCCCGGCAGCGTCAGCTACGAGCGCCTCCAGCTGCTCTCGGTGATCGGAGCGGGCGCGGCCGTCTGACCTAAGGTGGATCTCATGTTCACCGAACGGGACCTCACGCTGCTCGCCCGGCCGCTCTACGCCTTCCTCACCATCGCGCCCCGCGGCGGCCGCTGGCCGGCGCCGCGCCCGGTGTGGTTCGAGGCGAGCGACGACGGCACGCTGCAGATGTTCTCCGAGCCGGACGGCAAGATCGACCGCATCCGCAAGCAGCCGCGCGCCTCCGTCGTGGTCGCCGCCCCGGTCGGCGAGCCGGAACACTGGGTGTCCGCCGAGGGCACCATCACGCTGCACGAGGAGGGCGCCTACGACCTGGCCGCCCGCCTCGGCGACCGCTACTGGCCGGCCGTCGGCCCGCAACAGCGCGAACTTCTCGACGACTGGCGCGACTCCAGCATCGTCCGGCTCGTCCTCACCCCGGAAAAAGTCAACCGTTTCACGATCTGACCCGCTCCCCGCGCGGCCCGGCTCCGGCGAGCCACCGCTCGCCGGCACCCGGCTACCCGCCACGTCCACCTACCGCCACCGTCTCGCCGCCGCGGTTGCCTTCCGGCGAGACCGGCTTCCGCCACCACCGTCGTTTGCTGGTGTGGTGGCTCTGCGTCGTGGTGGCTGCGCCGCTGTCGCCGCGGTGGCTTCCGGTGTGGTCGTTTTCCGCCGCGGTGACTTCGGGGCTGTCGCCGTGGTCGTTTCCGGTGTGATGGCTCGCTGTTGAGCGGGCATTGCCGCCATAAAAGAAATGTCGGACGCCGGCAGCGGGAACCGCTGTCGCCGGCCGGCCGGCGAAGGTCCTTTCAGCCTGTATGGCTGTTTCCGGTCGCCCGAAACAGCCATACAGGCTGAAGGATCTTCCATCCCGAATGGCGGAAGATCACTCTCGGGCAGCGGACCTTCCGGCGTGACGTCGCATCATGCCCGCAGAGCATCCGACGAGATGACGATGTCGTTACCGCGCGGCAGGCGGCACCTCGGCGGCAGCCGCGTGCTCGTAGCCCGGCCACGGCGCGGACCGGTGCCCGCGGGAGCACCGGAACGCGACCACGCCGGAAGCGGGTGCATCGCCCTCGGATCTATGGTTTTGCCGTCGACGGCGGATAGCCCGGAGCCGCCGGCGGTGGATATCCCGGCCCCGGATACCCCGCCCCCGAATTCCCCGGTAACGGCGGGTACCCAGCCGGGGGATACCCCGGCCCCGCGTTCCCCGCTGCCGGCGGATACCCCGCTGCCGGCGGATATCCGGACGGCTGCCCCACCAGCTCCGCCGCCGGTGTGGTGCGGAGCGACAGCCGGTCCAGGTACAGCACCTGCAGCGTGGCCAGCGTCAATGCGAACAGCACCACCGCCGTGATCGGCAGCGGCAGCGACGCCGCGCCGCCGAACGCGAGCGAGTTCCCCAGCGTCAGCGCCGCCGCCGGCAGCGGCATCCGGTCCGGTTCGACGACCGCGATGGTCTGCCAGTACGCGTCCTGCGTCTGCATCACATAGGTGATCCCGCCGGTCACGGCCAGCATCGGCAGCGCGGGCAACAGCGTCCGGGCCGGGCCGCCCGGGCGTGCCTCGGTCAGGCCGCGGAACAGCAGCGTGAACACGACCAGTGCCGGAACGCTCAGATAGGCCGGTGGCAGCACCGCCAGCACGGTACCGATCAGGTCCAGGTCGCTCAGCGTCTGGAAGTGCACCATGCTGAACGGCCCGGTGCCGACGAACAGCCACGGCGCGAACAGGAACAGCAACAGTTCGCTGCGGTCGCCCAGCGGGCGCAGCGCACCGATGCCGAAACCGGCGAGCGCGGCCGGCACGATGCCGCCCACGGTGGAGATCAGCGGCGGCACCCAGGTGTTGAACGCGCTGCCCACGCCGTCGAACCGGGACGGGCCGGGAACGTCGGCTCCCGGGAACAGCCACGGCCACAGTGCGTAACCGGCGACCGCGAGCACGACCGCGAGCAACGCGAGCGCACCGGCCAGCGGCAGCGGCGCCACCGGCCGCACCCCGGTCCGCGGGCCTACCACGTCGACCCGGACCCGGCCGAACACCATCACCGCGACCGCGGCCAGCCCGAGCACGCCGAGCAGCAGCGCGAGCACGGTGCCGCCGGCCGCGCCGACGCCGAAGTCCATGTACCGGAAGCCCGCGTCGTAGATCGTCTGCATCGGCGTGACCGTCGCGTCGCCCGGCCCGCCGCCGGTGAGCACGGCCGGATAGGACCAGGTCTGCAGCGTGTACGCGACGACCGCGAGCCCGGCGACCAGGCCGGTGATTGCGACCGCCCGGACCGGACGGCCGGTGCCGCTGCGGCGCAGCGCGGCCAGGAACAGCGTCACACCCGCGCCGATCAGCAGGCCGAACAGCGTCAGCCCGAGCACCTGGCCGACGAACAGCCGCGCGGCCAGCGGCTCGGCGAGCGGGCCACCGCGGGCCGACGCCCGCCAGGCCAGCGCCAGGCCGACCGGGGTGACGATCACCATCGGCAGCACCAGGCCGAGCCGGACCGCGAGCCGGCCGGGCGTACCGGCGCGGTGCGCGAGCCAGGCCAGCGCCGGTGCGAGGACGCACGCGGCCAGCACCGGCAGCACCGCGAGTGCCAGCGCGAACCCGAGGCCGCGGAAGAAGCCCAGCTCGGTGACGCGCGCGTAGTTGTCGAAGCCGGTGAACTCGCCGCTGCCGTCGAGCACGGCGACGTTCTGGAAACTGTTCCACAGCGTGCGCGCACCGGGCACGACGTAGCCGGCGATCAGCGCCAGCAGCGCCGGCACCACGAGCACCAGGCCGATCGGGCGGGCGGTACGGGCGGGTGGGGAAGTCACTCCGGTCACCTCGATCATCCGGATCCTCCGACGCCGCGATGGTAGCCACACCGGGCAACACCATTGGGGGGAGTGGCACGGCCGGATCACGGGTAGTCACCGGCCGTACCGCTTGCGACGCCACTGGAGGAACACGGATGTTGAACACCGGGCAGACCGCACTCGATCGCGTCGCGGTCCGGTACGCGCCGCACGAGCACCGGCCGTTGCAGGGCTACGCGACCGCGCTCGCCGCGTTCGGTGGTCTCGCGGCCACGCTCACCGCCGCGGCCCGGTTCACCGGCCGGCCGGTGCCGGAGCGACCCGCGATCGCGGACGTCGTACTCGTCTCGATCGCCACCCACAAGCTGAGCCGGCTGCTGGCGAAGGGCGCGGTGACCAGCCCGCTGCGTGCGCCGCTGACCCGGTACACCGGCCCGGCCGGTGCCGCGGAACTCAACGAGGAGGTACGCCACGAGGGCAGCACGGTCCGGCACAGCCTCGGCGAGCTGATCACCTGCCCGTTCTGCCTGGCCGTCTGGGTGGCGACCGGCCTGACCGGCGGCCTGGTGCTGGCGCCGCGGCTGACCCGGCTCGCCGCGACCGCGCTCACCGCGACCGCGGCCTCCGACTTCCTGCAGCTCGCCTACGACGCGCTGAAGAAGGCGCCGTGATCATGGCCGGCCGAGGTACGTGACCAGCGCGCGCACCGCATCGCGGCCGGCCCGGTTCGCGCCCACGGTGGACTGCGACGGGCCGAACCCGATCAGGTGCACGCGCGGTTCACCGGCCACCTGCGTGCCGGTCAGCCGGATGCCGCCCGCCGCGGTGCGCAGCCCGAGCGGGTCCAGGTGGGCGAGCGCGGCCTTGAACCCGGTCGCCCACAGGATCACGTCGACCGGCGTGAGCGTGCCGTCCGCCTCGCGCACGCCGTCCGGCTCGATCGCGGTGAACATCGGCCGCCGCTCCAGCGCGCCGCGGGCCTTCGCGGCCAGCGCGTACGGCGTCCAGATCAGGTCCGTGTAGGAGACGACGCTGCCGGTCGGCCGGCCCGCCGCCACGTCCGCGACCACCTTCGCGATCACCTCGCGCCCGGCCACCTCCGGGGTGAAGTCCCCGTCCCGGAACACCGGCTCGCGGCGCGTGTACCAGAACGTCACCGAGGCCCGGGAGATCTCCTCCAGCAGCTGCACCGCCGAGATCCCGCCACCGACCACCGCGACCCGCCGGCCGGCGAACCGCGCCGCGTCCACGTACTCGTGGGTGTGCAGTTGAACGCCCCTGAACGTCTCCTGCCCCGGATAGTGCGGCCGGACCGGGTTCGTCCAGGTCCCGGTGGCGTTGATGATCGCCTTGGCGTGCCAGGACCCGCGGTCCGTCTCCACCGTGAGGTCGCCGCCGTCCGCCGGCAGCACCCGCGACACCGTGACCGGCCGCAGGATCGGCAGTCCCGCCTGCTCCTCGAACGCGGCGAAGTACCGCGGCACCGCGGTCCGGCTCGGCTCGTCCGGGTCGATCGGCGGCTGCGCGAACCCCGGCAGATCGAAGATGCCGTTCACGGTCGCCATCCGCAGCGACTCCCACCGGTGCCGCCACGCCCCACCGGCCGCGGTCTCCGCGTCCAGCACCACGAACGTCCGCGCGCCGCCGGGCTCCGCGAGCGCACTGCCGAACCCGCGCCGTTTCAGGTGATACCCCGCCGACAGCCCCGCCTGGCCACCGCCGATGACCACCACGGTCGCACGCTCGGGCATGGTCTTCCCACCGCTCTCCGACGATCAACAACCCTTCGATGGTACGTACGGGAGCCGTTGATGCCCGGCGTGGTTCACATATCGACCGTTGTAGTCATGATGGGCGGTATGTGGCGGCGGTTGTCCTATGTGTACGTGCTGATCGGTGCCGGGCTGGTGCTCGGGGCCGTGGTGACGTTGTGGCCGATCCGGGACACGCCGGGGCTGGCGACGCAGCTGCGGATCAACATCGGGTCGAACCTGATCGACCTGGTGCTGGCGGTGCTGGTGCTGCAACCGGCGGTGGTGGCGCTGAACCGGAACGCGGTGCGGCGGCGGAACAGCCTCGACTACCGGGACGTGATCCGGCGGATCGAGCGGGCGCAGTACCGGGTGGACATCTGGAAGTTCTGGACCGGACTGCTGGAGCCACGGTACGAACGGGCGTTCGTGGCCGCGGTGCACGGCGCGCTGGAGCGCGACGTCCGGTTCCGGATCATGCTGACCGATCCGGCGTCGGCGGACGCGGCGGCACGCGGGCGGCAGACCGCGCCGACCGACGCGGTGGCGCTGATCCGGCAGAACATCGAGCGGCTGGACGCGCTGATCGGCACGCTGCCACCGGACCGCCGGGACCTGTTCACGGTCGGGATCAGCCCGGTCGGACCGGCGCACGCGATCTACCGGGTGGACGACTGGCTGTCGTACGGCCGGTTCGGCACGCGGCGGGTCAGCGAGAACCAGCAGCGCGAGGTGCAGGTGCACGGCGATCTGGGCGCGCTGGCCCTGGAGGCGTTCGACGGACGATGGACCGCAGCCCGGCCGATCGCGGAACACTACCGGTTGCGGGTGCGGTTCACCGCCGCCAGCGGCGCGGTGGAACGCGACGTGCCGTACGTGATCTGTGACGACGAGCCGTGGGTGGACCTGGGCGGCGAGCCGCCGGACGGCGACGTCACGGCCGGTGGCGTGAGCTACCGGATGGCGGGGCCGGCGGGCGGGGAGCGGGCGGCCGCGCTGTTCCAGGCCAAGTACGGCCGGGGCGACGCGGTGCTGGTGCGGCTGGCCCGCCGGCCGCGCGGCTCACGACGTACCGTCGAAGGCCGTTGATCCTGGGTTGATCGGTTGCGTCGCCCATGCCTACATTCTGCAGGCGATCGGTGATTATCAGTGACTGAGCGTCATGATCAAGTTGGTTTGCCCGTTCTGTGAATACGCTTTGTAATTCCTGTTTACTTCCTGAGTGTCGACGGTCTAGAGTCCCTGCGGCTGATCTTGATCACCGGGGGAGACCGCTGTGCCACGTGGTGTCATGCTGCGCGCGTTTCGTTCGTCGTCGCGGCGCAAGCTCGCGCTTCTGATGTCGGGTGTGGTGGGTGTGACGCTGCTTCCGGTGCTGGCGCAGCCGGCTGTGGCGGCGCGGCCGCTGTCCGAGGTGGAGCGGACGGCGGAGACCGGTGAGCGGGTCGAGGTGCTGGCGGAGCGGACCGAGTTCTCGCAGGTGTTCGCGGAGCCGTCGGGCCGGTTCGTGATGGAGTCCACGGTGGTGCCGATGCATGTGCGGCATGCGGACGGGTCGTGGTCGGAGACGGATCGGGACTGTCAAGAAAACGGTGTAACTCGATCTTGTTAGAAGGTCAGTTCCGGCCTGCGGACAGGCGGCCTTCGAAGGCGAGGTCGAAGGCGTTGAGGGCGGGTTTCCATCGGATGGTCCAGCGGCGGCGTCCGGTGCCGGTGGGGTCCAGGGCCATGACGGCGAGGTAGACGCATTTGAGGGCGGCTTGCTCGTTCGGGAAGTGTCCGCGGGCCCGGACGGCTCTGCGGATGCGGGCGTTGACGCTTTCGATGGCGTTGGTCGAGCAGACGATTTTGCGGATCTCGGCGTCGAACGCGAGGAACGGCACGAACTCGGCCCAGGCGTTGGTCCAGAGCCGGACGATGGCCGGGTATTTCTCGCCCCAGGCCTCGGCGAACTCCAGGAACCGCTGCTCGGCAGCGGCCTCTGTCGGTGCGGTGTAGACCGGCTTGAGTGCTTTGGCGATCGCGTCGTAGTGCTGGCGGCCTGCGTACTTGAACGAGTTGCGCAGCAGGTGCACCACGCAGGTCTGGACCACGGTCTGGGGCCAGACGGTGTTGATCGCGTCAGGCAGGCCGGTGAGGCCGTCGCAGACGGCCATCAGCACGTCCTCGACACCACGATTCTTGAGCTCGGTGCATACCTGGAACCAGAACTTGGCGCCCTCACCGCCGTCGCCGGCCCACAGCCCGAGGATGTCACGGGTGCCCTCGACGGTGACCGCCAGCGCGACATAGATGGGCCGGTTGGCGACCTTCCCGTCGCGGATCTTGACGTTGATCGCGTCCAGGAACACCACGGGGTAGACCCGGTCCAGCGGCCGGTTCTGCCACTCGGCCATGCCGTCCATCACCTTATCGGTGATCGTGGAGATCGTCTGGCGGGAGACGTCGGCGCCATAGACCTCGGCCAAATGTGCGCTGATCTCCCCGGTGGTCAGGCCTTTCGCGGACAGCGACAGGACCATGTCCTCGACGCCGGTCAGCCGCCGCTGCCGCTTCTTGACGATCTGCGGCTCGAACGAGCCGTCCCGATCCCGCGGCACGGTGATCTCGACCGGGCCGACGTCGGTGAGCACGGTCTTGGCGCGGACACCGTTGCGGGAGTTCCCGCCGTCCTTGCCGGCCGGGTCGTGTTTCTCATAGCCGAGGTGGTCGGTGATCTCGCCGTCCAGCGCGGCTTCGATCACTCGCTTGGTCAGGTGCTGCAGCAGGCCGCCTTCGCCGGTCAGTTGCAGGCCCGCTGCGCGGGCCTGCTCGACCAGCCGGCCGACCAGCTCGGCGTCCACGCCCTCCGGCGTGCTCGCCGGAGTTTTCTTCTTCGCCACCGCGGAAGTATCCACGGCATCCGTCATGACAGTCATCAGGTGCGTCTCCTTGATCAGGAGTTACACCGTTCGTTTTACAGTCCCCGACCCCGATCCTTCAAGACTATTGGGAGGCGGAGGTACCGCTTGAGGCTCTTGAGGAGTGGGAACGTGGCTACGTCCTCGAAGACCTTATGTATGAGGGGTCAGATCGTCTTACCTGGAACGACGCAATAAATTGGGCCAGAATAAGTACCGGAAACTGGGAATGGCTCTGCCAGCACGGCCTTGGTGGCACATATGAATATTGCATTTCAAACAACCTGGTTAGGGAGCCGCCAAGTCTTGCTGAGACTGCCCTAGCTACAAGCGTTATTCTAGGATCGTTGGTGTGTGGCGCGGCGATTGTGGCCTGCGTTAGTGGAGCGGCGGCCATCGTTGTCGAAGCGGCCGAATTCGCCGCCACGGGAAGTGCCATCTCGACTGGCCTGATCACTGCCGAGGTGGGCATCGCGGAAGGGGCCGGTCTAACCGCCGCAGGCGCCGCCGCAAAGCTTTTCTGCAGCTTCAGTGGCGACACTCGGGTCCTCATGGCAGACGGAACCTCGAAAGAAATCGCGGACATCGAGGTCGGAGACGAGGTTGCTGCGAGCGACCCCGAAACCGGGGAAAGCGGCGCCCGAAAGGTCGCACATCTGTGGCCTCACCGCGATGACCTCGTTCTAGTGCGAATCGACGGCGAAGTCCTTACGGCTACGGAGGACCATCCCGTCTGGAATGCCAGCGACCGTCAATGGCAGAGGATGGACGAGCTCGATGCCGGCGACGCCCTCCTAACTCCGAGTGGCCGACCCGCCATCCTCGAAGACATCGAGTACGGGTTCTCCTTTGGGGCGGCAGCCTACGACCTCACCGTCGATAGCCTCCACACGTACTATGTGCTCGCCGGCAACACGCCCGTGCTGGTGCACAACTGCGGCAACCTTGTGGGTGACGCTGCCCGATTCCCGAATGCTCACGTGCTCAACGAGCATGTCAATGTGTCCGACGTGCAACTTGTCCAAATGGCTCAAGCCACCGGAGTAAAATCGCGATTCCTTGATCTTCAAACCGCTCAGCAGGTTGTTGATTACGGATTGGCTGGAAATAAGGATAAGATTGATAGGTGGCTCCGTGGAGGTGGCGTGGGCAACCTTGAAATCAACGGCAGATTCGGCGCGAATAACCCGATTGGCGTGGTGGCAAGAGCAGACGGGTCGATTTCGCCCAGCAGTAATGCCTATACCATCGTTCTTCAGCGTGCTCAGGGGCATCCTGGAGGTTATTATGTCTACACAGCTTATCCTCGCTGAGGAGTCTGAATGAATGCTGTTGCTGACTTTGATTTTGGCGTCACTGCGCTGGCTCAGCAGTTTCATCAGGACTGGCCAAGTGAGGGGGCGCCGATGGATGTTGCTATCGCGTACCTAGATGGGCAGTCTGCTGCGCATCTAGCGGCGCTGGCGGATGATCTCTCGTTCATGATTGAATGGAACGCGAGAGGTGACTACGTAGGGAGTCTTTGGTTTGCAAGCACCATGGGGAATTATCAGCCTCGGCTAGCCGGAATGTCTAGCGAGGGTCTCCTTGGGCTGGTTCTTGGAGAATGTAAAGAGAGGCTGAAGAGGGAGAGTAGGCCTCTGTTACCCGGTTTGCGCTATAGGGCGTGCGGGGGCGAGGTGCTACGGGTAATTCGGCAACTCCATGATCGTCTGTCGGATTGCCTTGCTCGATCGGGCCTCGGTGGCGCCCTTGGTCAGGGCTCTCCGGCGGCGGTAGAAGCACTCCATCAGTACGCTGACTCGGGGGCTTGGCCCGAGCTTGCATTTCGCTTCCTTCTAAGGCTGCTTGTCGTTAGCAATTGCACAATCGGGCTTGCTGAGTACGAAGATCTCCGAGAAATTGGTACGGCTATGGGCTACGGTCCTTTCTTGGTGTCCACCGTGGAATTCTTGGTCGAGTAGATGGTCTGGCGATTCTACAATCTTGAAATGGTATACCTGAGGTGTGTGCTTCGGCTTTCGCTCAATCGTGCGGGGATCCGCCAGCGGTCAGGTTCGGTGGTCGAAGCTCCTCGTGCATCGTATCCTTCGGAGCTGCGGTGCACTGGCGCGCGTGGCTGATCGCACGGGTTGCTATCACGGTCGATGTCAGCCGATTATGAGCACCGACACAGATCAACGTTTTCAGGCTGGTGGCGCTTGCATATGCGGTCGGGGGGGGGGGGGGGGCGAGCAGGGTCATTGCGTTGTCGGGGTAGCCGCTGGTCACGGCGGTGACCAGGTCGTGTGAGCGGCGGTTGGCGTGGCGGGTGGCGCGGGCGATGTTGGTGGCGCCGGTGGTGCGGTGCCAGCCGATGGCGGTGTTACGGAGTGTGGCGATGACGGCGGGTCCGTGGCCGGTTCGGGCTTGGTGCTGGTCTTCACGGAACGTGGTGTCGCGGACGTGATGGAGCCGGTTCTCGATGTGCCAGTGTCGTCGGATCCAGGTCTGCAGGTCGCGGGCGTTGGCGTGGCCGGTGGGTAGTGAAATGGTCAGGTAGGCGGTCTCTCGGCTGGTCCGGCCTGCGGTGACACGGGTGCGGGTGATCCGGATGGCCTGTTGGGCGTGGGGGAATGCGATACCGCCGGGCGGGCGGAGGGTCACGGCTTCGACGGTGCGGGTCTCGCGGCGGCCGTGACCTCGGTCGCGGGTGCGATCCCCGGCCGGGATCTGTGCCCAGGGCAGTCGTTTGAGCTGCTTGAACAGGGTCGGTTGGTTCGCTTTGACCTGGACGAGCAGGTGAGCGCCGCGCCGGGCGATCTCGTCGGCATGGCCGGTCTGGGTGTGCAGGGCGTCGGCGATGAACAGCACCCCGGTCAGGCTGCCCAGGACCTGTTCGACGCGGTCGAGTAACGGCGCGAACGCCGGGATCTCATTGCTTTTCGCGTCGACGGTGACCTGGGCCAGGACGATTCCGGTGCCGGTGTCAGGGCGGACAGCAGATGGACCTGGCGGCCGTCGTCACGCCGGGCGCCGCGCAACGTTTTGCCGTCGACTGCGATCACCCGCCGGTGTCGTCGCGTGTCAGTGGCCGGATTCGGCGGGCTGGTCCGGGTGCGCAGCCAGCCGGCGAGGACGCCGGACAGCAGCGGTGCGTCGAGCCTGATCAGCAGCCGCCACACGGTCGTGCCGGCCGGCAGGGCATCGGTGAATCCGAGCCGGATACGGCTGTGTTCGTCGAGGTCTTGTAGCCAGTCGCTGATCGCGGCGAATGACGATGCGCCGGCCATGACCGCGCAGACCGCCACGGCCAGGACCGCGGTCAGCGGATATCGGATCCCTCGCGGATCACGCGGGTCGCCGAACCGCTGCCAGAGCAGCCAACAACCCGTGCTGATCACTCTCGGTGACCAAGGCGGGTGGGGTCACGGCGGCGGGTGCGGTGACGGTCAGTGCAGCGATGAGAGATGATGCCATCGGTGGGTGAGGTGCTCGGGGCTTTGTGGGGCGTAGAGAACTTCATGATCACTGACGTGATCTCACCCGCCATCTTTGCCTCCACAGAGGCCACTCCACCCGCAAATCCGCAGTTCAGAGTTGTGCCATCAGACTACGCAATGGCCCTGACCTGGTCACCGCCGTGACCAGCGGCTACCCGACAACGCAATGACCCTGTGTCTCGCCCGCCGAGCCCAAAGCACTACACGCGATGATCCACCCGGTCAGCGCCCCTGAAACCAGCTAACCAATTCTCTATCAAACCCGGTGCTGGACAACATTGTTATCAGAGGGGCGGGCTGGCACAACCATGCGGGATTGGCGCATTGCGCCAGCCCGTCCTCGTCAGTAGCGAAACCCCGCCACCAGAGCGTTCAGCTCGCTGGACATCCGCGCCAGCTCGCCGGTCGCCTGGCGCGTCTCCGCCACGCCGCGGCTTGTCGTCTCGGCGGCCTGCGCCACCATCGTGATGTTCGCGGCGATTTCGTTCGTCCCGCCCGACGCCTCGCTCACGCTGCGGTTCATCTCCGCCGTCGTCGCGGTCTGCTCCTCCACCGCGGACGCGATCGTCGTCTGGAAGTCGCTGATCCGCGCGATCACCGCGGAGATCTGCGCGATCGCCTCCACCGCGCCAATCGTGTCGGCCTGAATCGCCTCGACCCGCTTGCCGATGTCCTCGGTCGCCCGCGCCGTCTCCTGCGCCAGGTCCTTGACCTCGGACGCCACCACCGCGAAACCCTTGCCCGCGTCCCCGGCCCGCGCCGCCTCGATGGTCGCGTTCAAGGCCAACAGGTTCGTCTGCGCCGCGATCGAGGTGATCACCTTGATCACGTTGCCGATCTCCGCCGACGACTCGCCGAGCTTGCTCATCGTCTCCGACGTGACCGCGGTGATGCTGACCGCCTCCGCGGCCACCCGCGCGGCCTCGGCTGCGTTCTGGGAGATCTCGCGGATCGACGCGCCCATCTCCTCGCCACCGGCCGACACCGTCTCGACGCTGCGGGACACCTCCTCGGCCGCGGCGGACACGGCCTTGGCCTGCATCGACGCCTCGGTGGCGGAGTCCTCGATCTGCGCGGCGGTGCTGCTCATCTGCTCCGCGGCACTCGCCAGCGAAGTCGCGGAACCGTCGATGGTCTGGACCGTGCGGCGCAGGTTGCCGACGGCGGTGTCCAGCGCGGCGGCCATCGCGCCGGTCTCGTCGCGGGAGGTCACGCCGGTGGAGCGGGTCAGGTCGCCGATGGCCAGGCCCTCGGCGACGGACTTCACGCTGACGAGTGCGCGCACGATCCGGCGGGAGACGAGCACGCCCAGGCCCAGTGCCACCACGGCACCGACGATCATCACGATGATCGAGGTGAGGCGGCCGGAGGAGTAGCCGGCGGTGGCGGCGGCGGCCTTGGCGGCGGCGTCGGCGGTCTCGGCGGCGTCGAGTTCGGCCAGGTTGGCGTCGACCTCCTTCATCAGCGGGCTGACGTTCGCGTCGCGGACGGCGGCCCAGGTGGCCACGTCGCCGCTGGCGGCGGCGGGCAGCAGGTCGCTCTCGGCCACGGTCAGGTACTTCTGCCAGGCGGCGTCGAGGTCGTCGATCGTGTCGGGGCTGCCGGCCGGGTCGCCGTCGCGGTAGCCGGCCATCGCGGCGACGTACGCGTCCACGTGCTTCTGGAACTCGGCGGCGTACTTCTCCCGGTCGGCGGGGGTCCGGGAGATCGCCTCGTTCGCGGCGGCGAGGCGGGCCTTGTAGATCTCCGACTTGATCTCGCTGACCGACCTGATGTTCGCGACGCTGCTCTCGTAGATCAGGTCGGCGGACTGCGCGGCCTCGTGCAGCTTCAGCAGGCCGACGCCACCGACCACACCGGCGGCCAGCACGCCGGTGACGACCGCGGTCAGGATCTTCTTGTTCAAGCTCATATCGTCGAACCGGTTGCGCCGGGACGAATCCATGTCGATGCCTCCAGGGCATGAGGTCACGCGTGCAAGGGGGATGCGACCGCTGTATCGGCCGCATCACCCCGATCCCGAGCAGAGCCCCTGGAGACCCCGGACACACCCGCAGACCCCGAACGCACACCGAGACCCCGAACACGCCGGAAACGGTCAGCCGTGGGTCAGCGTCTCCCACGCCACGAACAGGTTGTTCGTGCCGGCCGGCCGGCTCTGCGCGACCAGTTCCGCGGTGTGCGGCAGGTCCGGCGCCCCGAGTGCCGCGTAGCCCACCTCCGCGATCGGCCCGAGCCCGAGCGTCAGCTCCCCGCCGCACAGGCTGGCCGGGACACGCGCCCCGAGCTGGTACCGCGCGTGCAACTCCAGCGCGGCGCGCACCCGCTCGCCGTACCGTGGCCACAGGTCTTGACCTTGCAGGCGGGCGGTCTCCAGCACGTGGGTGATCGCGGAGATGCCGTATCCGGTGTGCGTGAAGTCGCGGCACGTCTCCTGCGCGAGCCCGTCGACGAACGTCCGCTGCCCGTGCCAGCGGGAGTCGCCGCATCGCGGCACGGACACCGGCGCCGGGCCGTCCGACGAGAGGTAGAGGTAGGCGGGCACGCGCTCGGCGAACATGGCCATCGCGCGCTCGTAGTTGAACCGGTCGTCGAGGAACACGGAGATGCCGACGGCCGCCTCGATCATGCTCAGTTCCCAGTTGCCGTTGCTGCACGAGCCCTTGATCACGGTCGGCAGGTACACGTCGCGCAGCATGGTGGCGAACCGTTCCGCCGCCGGCCAGTCGCCGTACCCGTACCGGATGATCTCGGCGGCGCGCGGCCAGACCGATCCGGCCCAGCCGGCCTGGAGCGGCGCGTTGCTGTTCGTGTGCCGTTCCAGCGTCGCGGACCACGCGTCCATGATCGTGATGGCGGCCATCGCGTACCGGTCGTCGCGGGTGACGTGCCAGGCCAGCGCGAGCGTGTACGCCGCGATCGCGTCCTCCCGTTCGTCCGTGCAGCCGTGGTTCGGCCGCGAGTACGACCCGCACTCCACGGTCGCGCGCGGCGTCGGCGTCCGGTCCAGTGACGCGTACCGGCTGGCCATCATGTCGTCGAACGCCGCGGACCGGGCGTCCATCGCGGCCAGCCGCTCCGCGCCGACCAGCACGCCCGGATGCACGAACACCCCGTCCGACGACGCCGGCCCGAGCGCGGCGATCTCGAACGGCAGCCCGTACACCTCCCACCGCAGCGGCGGCGTCAGATCCAGGTTGCCGTCCCGCAGGAACACCCGCTGCGCCGTGTCCACCCGGCCGGTGTCGCGGTGCGCCGCCTCGGTCCGCATCGCGGCGACCCGCGCGTCCAGGAATGCCTCCAGATACGCCGTCTCGTCCCCACCTTGCGACGGCGGCTCCGCGGCCTCCAGCGCCGCCGACCGGATGTCGCCGAGCCCGGCACCCGGCCCGTGCATCACGATCGCGTCGTAGTACGCGAACTGCCCGAGCGCCCGCAGCCCGTCCTCCTTCGCCTGCCCGACCGCCGGTGCGAAGTAGGTCTCGTCCCGTTCCGCGTCCTGCGCCGCCCGGAACGCCGGATCCGCCGCCGCCTTTCGCCACGCGTCCGGGAACCCGTCGAGGCCGTCGTGCGAGTCCGTGCCGTTCACCGCGCGCAGCGCCGGTAGATACGCCGCGAGCACGTTCTCCGGCGCCGCCGACGTGTACCGCTCGACCACGGCGAGCATGTCGCCGGTCCCGGAGCAGAACCCGATGATCCCGGCCGTGTACCCGCGCCCGTCCCCGATGTCCTCGATGTACCCGTACTGCTCCTGCCAGTCCAGCGACGAGTTCTCCGCGCTCGACACCAGCCGCATCGCGACGTCCTTCAGCGCCGGATCGGCCAGATCCGCGACCGCGGCCACCGCACCGTCCCGTGCGATCATCACGAACCCGGCCGGCCCCAGCACCAGCGCCGCCGCCAGCGCGGCCAGCAGCGCCTTCCTCCGAAAAGTATTCACACCCGTCACCAACGGACCGATCCCGGAGCCGGCTCATGAAACATTGAAGATCAACGATCAAATTCGGATCTGCCCGCTTCCGGCGTGGTCGCGGTCCGCATGCTCCCGCGGGCACCGGTCGGCCGCGGGCGGCCTCCCTGTCCGTTCCGCGGTGGTCACCACTGAACCCCACCGGGTTGACCTGCGAAGACTCGGGTACTCGCGGCCCGGCGGCGTGGTCGGCACGCCGCCCGTACACGGGGGAACACATCATGCGAATCACTTCCACGCTGACCGCCGCGCTGCTGGCCGGTGCCGTGCTCACCGCGGGTGCGCCCGCGTCCGCCGAGCCGGCCGCCTCGCCCGGGAAGGTCTGCGCCGAGGACGTGAAGTACCTGGTCCGTGCGCACCGCGGCAACCTGGCCGAGCAGGCCGCCGGCCGGGCCGCGCTGGCCGAGTCGGAATCCGGGGAGGTGCGGCACATCGCGGCCATGCTGATCCCGGACCACGCGCGCCTGGACCGCGCGGTCCGGCACCTGGCCCGGCACCACCGGGTGACGCTGCCGCCGAAGCCGAACCAGATGCAGCGCGACGAGCTGGCCGCGGTGGTGGCCCAGGACGGCGCCGCGTTCGACACGGCCTGGCTCGCCATGCAGGAGAAGGCGCACCTGAAGACGCTCGACTACATCGCGCGCGAACTCACCGGTGGCTGCGCGCCCGCGGTCCACGACGCCGCGAAGGCCGCCGCCCCGGTCGTCGTGGCCCACCTCGCCATGGTCCGCGACGCCCTGCGCCCCTGAGCGGTGCGGTGATCGAGGTCAGGCACGGAAACGGCGCTCAGCGCAGCCCGGGAGGCCGCGGGACGCCGTACCCGTGACCGGATGTGAAAGTCGATCACCTGTCGAGGGTGATCGACGACCGTCCGGGGTATGCGGGCGGTATGACGGAGACGGAGCAGAAGCGCGGCTTCTTCGGGCAGCCGGGCGCGCTGGCCAACCTGTTCGGGGTGGAGCTGTGGGAACGGTTCTCGTTCTACGGCATGCAGGGGATCCTGCTGATCTACCTGTACTATTCCGCGGCCGAGGGCGGGCTCGGCATCGGCCAGGACACCGCGACCGGCATCGTCGGCGCGTACGGTGGCTCGGTCTATCTCTCCACGATCCTCGGCGCGTGGCTGGCCGACCGGGTGCTCGGCGCGGAACGCACGCTGTTCGCCAGCGCGGTCGTGGTGATGGCCGGGCACATCGCGCTCGCGGTGCTGCCCGGCCTGGCCGGGGTCGCGGCCGGCCTGATCCTGGTCGCGATCGGCAGCGGGGGCGTCAAGGCCACCGCGACGTCGCTGGTCGGCACGCTCTACGCGGCGGGCGACGAGCGCCGCGACGCCGGGTTCTCGCTGTTCTACCTCGGCATCAACGTGGGCGCGCTGATCGGCCCGCTCGCCACCGGCCTGCTCCAGCAGCGCGCCGGTTTCCACTGGGGCTTCGGCCTGGCCGCGGTCGGCATGGCGGCCGGCCTGATTCAGTACGCGTTCGGCCGCCGCCGGCTGCCCGCCGCCGCGCGCGAGGTGCCGAATCCGCTGCCGGCCCGGGCGCGCCCACTGGTGCCGGTGGTCGGCGTCGCGGTGGCGGCGCTGGTCGCGGCCGTGCTCGTGCTGTTCACCGACCGGCTCTCCGACGTAGTGGTGGCGGCCAGCGTGCTCGCCGCGATCGCGTACTTCGCGGTGATCCTGACCGCGCGCACGGTCACGCCGGTCGAGCGCCGCCGGGTGCTCGCGTTCATCCCGCTGTTCATCGCCAGCGCCGCGTTCTGGTCGCTCTACCAGCAGCAGTTCACGGTCGTGACGATCTACGCGGACCAGCGCCTGGACCGGAACCTGTTCGGCTGGGAGATGCCGGTCTCCTGGGTCCAGTCGATCAACCCGGTCTTCATCATCGTGCTGTCCGGCGTGTTCGCCGCGCTGTGGAGCCGGCTCGGCGACCGCCAGCCGGGCACGCCGGTCAAGTTCGCGGCCGGTACGGCGATCATGGGTGTCGCGTTCCTGCTGTTCCTGCCGCTGGCCGGCGGCGGGCCGTCGAGCGCGCCGCTGCTCGCGCTGACCGGCATCCTGTTCGTCTTCACGATCGCGGAGCTGCTGCTGTCCCCGGTCGGGCTGTCCGTGGCCACGAAGCTGGCGCCGCACGCGTTCCACACGCAGATGGTGGCGCTCTTCTTCCTGTCCGTGGCGCTCGGCACCGCGCTGTCCGGCACGCTGGCCGGCTACTACGACCCGGATCGCGAGACCGCGTACTTCGGCATCCTGGGCGCGGTCGCGATCGTGCTCGGCCTGGCGCTGGCCGCACTCGCCCCGTCGCTGCGGCGGCTGATGGGCGGCGTCCGCTGACCGGCGCGCACACATGGCCCGGGTGATCCGGGGAATCCGGCGGTCCGGCAGATCGCGGCCCGCGCCGTGGTCCGCCGGACCGGCCCGGGGACGCGGCAACGTCCCCGGGCCTGTGCGTCGGGCGGATGTGCACGGCGGGCGATGCGGCGACGGGGCGGCACGCCGATCACCGGCGGCGGCAGGCCGAGCTCCGTGCCGGGCCGGCGCCGGAAGATGCCGACCGACGCCGGAGGATCCGGAACCGGCGCCGGAAGATCCCGGGCGGGCGATGACAGGCGCTGGGTCAGGCGTGCACGGGCGGGCGGGGGAGCGGTGCCGTCAGCAGGGCGGCGACCGTCACCGCGATGTCGTCGCGGCCGTGCGCGGCCACCACCTGCAACCCGGCCGGCAGCCCCGCGGCCAGGCCGGCCGGGACGCTGACCGCCGGGTTACCGGTCACGTTGAGGTGCCAGCACGGATCACCCACGAACGGGCCCGCGGGTGGCCCGGCGAAGCCGTGCGCGACCGTCAGCGTGACCGGTGTGACCAGCGCGTCGACCGACTCGAAGAGATCGGCGAGCGCGGCCGCGTTGCGGTGACGGACCTCGGCGGCGGCCCGCAGCGCCGGTCCGGGCACCTCGGCCGCGCCGCTGCCGGCCGCGTACAGCGCCGCCCACGCGTCCGCGACCGGCAGCAGCTCCAGCGCCTCGGCGGCGACCTCGATCCCCGGCACCACCAGACGCGACCGCACCACCGCATCCAGCTCCGGCGTCGCGTGGACCCCACCGAGGCCGGGCAGGTAGGCGACCCGCCACTCGCGTGCCGTGCCGCCGGCGGCCGGCGGCGTCCATACCGGAAGTGCGGACGGGTCGCGGCGGTGCGGGCCGGACGCGATCGCGGTCGCGGTGACCACGTCGGACAGGTCCGCGCCGATGATGCCGGGTGTGAGCAGCCCGCCGAGGTCCGGGCGGGAGCGGGGGATGCGGCCCGCGGTGCCCTTGACGCCGGTCACGCCGCAGAACGCGGCCGGGATCCGCAGCGAGCCGCCGCTGTCGCCGCCGGTGGCGATCGGGACCACGCCCGCGGCGACGGCCGCGGCGGCACCCGCGGACGAGCCGCCGGAGGAGCGGGTCAGGTCCCACGGGTTGCGGGTGTGGTCGGTGCCGTTCCAGCCGTGCGTCTGGGCCGCGGAGCCCGGACGGGCACGGGTGGACACGCCGATCGGGATCGCGCCGGCCGCGACCAGCCGGGTCACGATCGGCGCGTCCGGTGACGTACCCGATTTGATCAGGAACGGCACGCCGGCCAGCGGGCCGGTGGGGACCAGCCGGGCCGCCGCGGCACGGGCGCCGGCCGCGTCGAGCGACGCGAGGAAATGCAGCACCGGATCCAGCCGCGCCGCGGCGTCCAGCGCCTCCTCGACGACCTCCGTGGCGGTACGAACGCCCGCGCGCACCCGCGCGGCGAGTGCGGCGGCCGGCCCGGTACGTCCGTCGGTCACGCGGAGCCACGCTACCCGGCGTGCGGCCACTGACCGTCGCCGATGTGGCCGGTACCCCGGGGCGGCGGCTATTGTCGGATTTCCATACAGTGGCCGGATGGAGAGCGACGCGGTGCGGGTACGGCTCCGGGTGCAGGGCGACGACCCCGACGAGGTACGGAATCTTCGATCGTGGCTGCAGCAGGAGCGTGCCGTGCGCGCGCACGGCGACCTGCGGTACGCGGAGACGGCCGGCGGCAACGAGATGGGCGTGGGCGTCGAGATGCTCAGCCTGATCGTCGGCAGTGGACTGACGCTGGTCCAGCTCGGCCTCGCCGTCGCGCAGTGGCGGGACACGCGTCGCCCGGCCCCGGTCGTGACGATCACCCGGGAGACCGAGGACGGCCGCACGATCACGCTGGAGACGTCCGACCCGGACGCGGTGGCCACCGCGATGCGCGAGCTCGGCGGGTCATGAGCGGGGAATCATCGGCTCGGTGTCACCGCAGTCCGGCCGGCAGTCCGGCATGACCCGCTCGGACCTGGCCGATCCCGGTGCCTCACAGGTGGTGCTGATCGGGGCCACCACCTACACGCGGCTGCCGTCGCTGCCGTCCGTGGCGGGAAACGTGGCCGCGCTGGCCGAGGTGCTGCGCGACGAGGCACTGTGGGGCGTGCCGGCGGAGAACTGCCACGTGGTGCTGGACGAGGCCAGCCCGCGCGAGGTCGGCCGGGTGATCCGGACCGCCGCGGCGTCGGTCGCGGAGGGTGGGTTGCTGCTGGTCTACTACGCCGGGCACGGGCTGATCGACCCGCTCAACGGGCAGCTGATCCTGGCGCTGGCCGAGTGCGAGCCGGAGGTGCCGGACGAGGCCGGCCTGCCGTACGACTGGATCGGCCGCGCGCTCGCCGGCAGCCCCGCGGCCCGCCGCGCGGTCATCCTGGACTGCTGCTACGCCGGCCGCGCGGACAACCTGATGTCGGCCGAGTCACCGGCCGGCACGGACGAGGTCGCGGACGTCGCGGAGCTGGACCGGACCTGCCTGTTCGTGTCCGCGCCGTCGAACCGGCGGGCCGCCGCGCCGGAGGGCGAGCCGTACACCGCGTTCACCGGCGAGCTGCTGCGCGTGCTGCGCGACGGCATTCCCGGCGGCGATCCGGTGCTGACCATGGCCGCGATCTGGCGCCGGGTCCGCACCGCGCTCACCGCCCGCGGCTTCGAACGCCCGGAGCTGCGTGAACGCAACGCCGGCGGCAGCCTCGGGCTGGTCCGCAACGCGGCGCTGAGCAAGGAGAACCTGGCCGGCCGGGTGCTGCGCGGCGGCCCCGGCGTCGCCGACCGCGACCTGGCGGGCGGCCGGATCCTGGTGCTCGCGCACGACGAGAGCGGCGCGATCGGCGTCGACCTGTACGGGCGGCGCGCGCCGCTGCCGGACGAGTTCGGGCCCGGTTGGCGCGACCTGATGGCCGACCAGTCCGTGCGGTACGGCGGGCCGGTCGCCCGGGACGGCTACATCGCGCTGGCCCAGGTGCGCCCGCAGGCGACGCCGCCGCCGCGGTTCACGCCGATCCGGGACCGGCTCGGCGTCCTGTCGCTGGCGGCGCCGCCGGACGATCTGCGGCACACGTTCGCCTGGATCCGCGTGTTCAGCGGTTACCTCGGCTGGGCGCCGGGCGAACTAGAGTCCTATTTGGACAGTGGCGCGCTCGTCCGTACCCAGGAAAGACCACCGGCGTGAGCGGAGAGCTGTGATGTCCGAGCAGATCCTCGCGGACCGGCTGTACGAATCGTTCCGCCGGGAGGAGCAGATCACGCTGATCCTCGGCTCCGGCATCGGCGCGGACGCCACGCCCGGCGTCGCCGACGTGCTGCGGCTGGCCGAACAGTACGCGGTCGGCCGCAGCGACGGTGGTGACCTGACCCGCATGCTGGCGCTGGCCCGGGCCCGCCGCGGCGACGGCGCACCGACCGAGCTGTACACGGAGTACCGGCGGATCTTCGCGAACTGGGTCGGCGGCGACGGCTTCGACGTGATCGCGCAGCAGGCCGTGCTGGAGAAGTACCGGCCGCCGGACCGGCTGGCCGGCCCGCTGGCCACGCACGGGCTGTGGCAGCGCGTCACCGCGGAACTCGGCGAGGACCTGGAGAACGACCTCGGCTCGTGGACGCTGTCGCCCGCGGTCGAGGCGCTCGGCGCGGTCCTGGCCGGGCTGCCCGGCGCGTTCGACAACCGGGTGCTGACCACGAACTTCGACCCGCAGCTGGAGGTCGCGATCCGCACCGCCAGCGGCCGGGCGATCACCACACCGCTGGACGTGGACGGCCGCTGGGACCGCAACAACGCGTACGACGGCGCGGTGCGGGTCTTCCACCTGCACGGGTTCTGGCGCCCGGTGGTGACCGGTGACCGTACGCCGCTGGTGCACGACCCGGCCCGGTTCTCCCGCAAGCCCACGATCGGCCCGGTCGCGGACCTGATCACCGGCGACACCGTGTGCGTGATCGGCAGCAGCGACTGGGCCGGCACGATCACGTCCGCGCTGGCCGAGGTGACCCGGCACCGGCCGGTCACGGTGCTGTGGGCGCTGCATCCGGACGACCCGGACGGCGCGGCCCGGCGTGCCGAGCAGCTGCGCGGCGAGGGCGTCACCCAGGTCGAGTGCTTCGCCGGCGTGGACGCGGAACGGCTGCTGTCCGGGCTGGCCGCGCGCGTCGGCGTGACCGTGGTGCCGCGTACGTCCGGCCCGCGGCACCGGCACCGGCACCCGATCTGGGAGCGGGAGTTCGTCTCGCACCCGGCCGCGACCCCGCCGGACGGCTTCCTCGGCCTGATCCGGCAGCTGGAGCGCCGGTTCGGCTGGCAGTTCTCCCCGGCCGACACCGGCACCCCGTCGCTGATCTTCTGGCCGGTACGGCTGCGCGCCCGCACCTCGGTGATCCACATGGCACAGGCGCTGGTCGCGGGCGCGCTCGCCAGCCGGGGCGCGAGCTTGCTGGTCTGCCTGGACGACTTCGGCATCCGCGACCCGCGGGTCACCGGCGCCGGATTCGAGGCCGACCTGCGTCGCTGGATCGGCGCCACCGCGCCCGGTCTGGACGTCGACTTCGTGTCGCTGTCCGAGTTCATCCTGCAGCAGCACGAGTCGCACGGCCCGGAACAGCTGCTCCGGCCGGTCGACCCGTGGACCGTGGCCCGCGAGTTCTACGGCGAGCACAACCCGTCGCTGTACAGCGTGCTGTCCGCGATCAAGGCGGTGCCGAACGTGGCCGCGCACGAGCTGGAGCCGCGCGCCTGGGAGATCGTCCAGGCCCTGCTGCGCCGCAACACGAACCGGCTGCTGACGCCGATGACGATGTGGGCGTACCTGCATCATCTGCTCCTGGACCGTCCCGCCCACTCGATCATGACGCTGGGCACCCGGGACGACGCGCTGTTCTGGCAGCAGTGGCGGGAGATGTACCGGTTCGGGATCGCGCAGCTCTACAACCCGCACATCTCCAGCCTCACCCACAAGTCCGAGATGCTGCGCTGGGACGACGCCGAGTCGCTGCGCGAGCACCTGGCCGAGACGTGCGCGGTCCCCGGCTGGGACGCCGACGGCCGGTACGTGTCCTGGCTGCTGCAGAACGCGGTGCTGCTGCCGAACTACCTGACCGGGACCGCTCCCCCGGAGACCGGCGGCTACGTCCTCGACTCGTGGGCCGATTTCATGGCCGCGCTGGACGGCGGCGCCCCCGCGCTCGCCGTCCTCGCCGACCAGGCCACGCTCTGGTACCGCGGCGACCCGGGACCTTCGGCCGTTTCGTGAGCGGGCATCGATGGGTACGCTCGGGGCATGGTCCTTCACGCGACGATCGAGCTGCCCGTCCTCGCCGGCCGGTGCGCGGCCGCGCTGGGGGAGGAGCTGACCGCCTACCTCGCCGGTGCCGACACGGTCGCCGAGCTGGACGCCTGGCGGGCCGGCGCCCCCGCGCCCGACCCGGCCCGCACGGTCGTCCGGCTCGCCGCCGGCACCGAGCTGATCCGCATCTTCGCCGCCGAGAACCTGCTGTCCCACCTGCGACACTGGCTGCGCGAGATGACCGACACCGAGGACGGCCCGCTGGTCCCGGCCCGCGCGATCCGCACGGCCGGCACCGACATCCAGCCCATCAAGACCGTCCTCCAGGCCGCCCACTTCTGGGTCACCGAACGCAGCCGCACCCACCCGGTCGCCGCCTGACGGCCACCGCCGGCATCACGCCTCGGGACCGTGATGCCGGGCCGCGGTCAGCCGGCGGTGAAGTTGTCGCTGACGTCGCGCCGTAGGTGGGTCATGGTCTCCTCGAGGAGCGTGCGCAGCCGCTGCTCGCTGACCGGCGCGGTCACCTCGGCGCGCAGCTCGCTGCCGCCGGCCGGGGCGTCGCCGACCCGGGCGGAGGCGTGCGGGCCGGTGTCGTCCGCGGTGCGGCAGCGCATCTCCATCCGCTCCGGGTCGATCTCCACGTCGTACTCGGTCTCGTCCTGCCCGCTGCGCACCCGCACCCGGCCGCCGGGCACGGGCTCGGCCGTCACGCCCACCGGCAGCCACCGGGTCATCCTGTCCGGGTCGGTGAGCACGCCGAACACCACCTCCGCCGGGGCGTTGAACCCGTACGTCTCCTGCACCAGCGTCGTCATGTCGTCGCCCTCCCGGCGTGCCTGTCCGTCACACCACGGGCTTCCCCGCCGGCCCGGCTTCACACCCGATCATCGCCACCCGCGGACGTTTACCGCCCCGGATGGCGGGAAGCCCGGTCCGGCCCGACGCGCCGGTCACGGCGCGTCCTGACGAAGCGAGGACGCTCGTGGTCGAGACGCTGCGACGCTGGACTCGGCCGGGGTTCGCCGCCGGCCCCGTCGTACCGACGATCGGTGTGGAAGAGGAACTTCTGCTGCTCGACCCGCAGACCGGGGAGAACATGCCGGTCGCGGACCGGGTCCGCGCCGGTCTGCCGCACCCGGTACGGGAGCACAGCCGCGCCGAGTCCCGGCGCAGCATGATCGAGATGGTCAGCCCGGTCTGCACCCGGCTGCCGGAACTCTCCTACCACCTGCACCGGCACCGGCGGATCGCGGCGCTGGCCGCTCGCGACTCCGGCGCCCGGCTGACCGCGATCGGCGCCACGCCGCTGCGTGCGCCGGGCCCGCACGTCCCGACCGGGCAACGGGACGGACTCTGCGGCCTGCACGTGCACGTCGGCGTACCGGACCGGGAACTGGCCGTGCAGGTCTGCGCGCACCTGCGGGTCTGGCTGCCGCTGCTGCAGGCGATGAGCGCGAACTCGCCGATCTTCGACGGCGTGGACACCGGCCACGCGAGCTGGCGCAGCGTGCAGATCCAGCGATGGCCGAGCCTCGGGCCGACGCCGGTGTTCGGCTCCGCCGCCGAGTACGACGAGGCCGTCCACGCGCTGCGGGACTCCGGCGTGCTCGTCGGCGACGCGAAGGTCCACTGGTACGCGCGGGTCTCCGAACGCTGTCCCACGGTCGAGATCCGGGTCGGTGACGTGTGCGCCACCGCGCGCGACACGGTGCTGATCACCGCGCTGCTGCGGGCGCTGGTCGCCACCGCCATCGACGACGTACGGGACGGCATCCCCGCGCCGGACGTACCCGAGTGCACGGTCACGGCCGCGCACTGGCGGGCCGCGCGCGACGGGTTGGACGCGGAGCTGTTCGACCTTCGCGTGGGCCACTCCCGCCCGGCTGGGCACCTGGTCGGCGACCTGCTGGCCACGGCCTCCCCGGCCCTGATCCGGCACGGCGACCTGCCGTCGGTGATCGCGGCGCTGTCCCTGCTGCGGCGCGTCGGCACCGGCGCCGCCCGGCAGCGCCGCGTGCTGCAAGCGACCGGCGACCTCCGGCACGTGCTCAACATGGTCGCCCGGCTCACCGTGATGGGCTGAGCCTCCGCCACCGGCCGGGCCGCGAGCCGGTCGTTGCGGCTCAGCGGTTGCCGGCGGACTCGATCAGGCGGATGAGCTGGTCGCGGAAGTGGTCGTAGTCGTCGACGGCGCCGAAGAACCGGTCGGAGCGGCGTTCCTCGTCGCGGGCGGCGGTGAGGGCCCGGGTGCCGAGCGGGGTGATCACGGCGACCGTGCGGCGCCGGTCGGCCGGGTCGGTGCTGCGGGTGATGTGGCCGGTGCGGGCCAGGCGGTCGATGGTGCGGCTCATGGTCTGGTCGGTGACGCGGGAGCGGCGGGCCAGCTCGCGCTGCGGGAGCGGGCCGTCGGCCAGGTGGTGCAGCGTGATCAGGCCGGCGTGGGTCAGGCCGAGCCCGGCGAGGAAGTCGTCGAAGCGGGCCTCGACCATGCGGGCGGCCACGGACAGCAGCCGGCCGGTCGGCCAGGAGTCGACGTCCGCGCGCATCGGATCATCCTTTCACGCGGCTGAGCCGCTTTACCGGGCGGCCGGACCGGGCAACCATGGAGGAATGTGGATGTCGGCGGAGGCGCCGGCCGACTACGTGGCGTTCGTCGGCCGGCGGCTGCCGGAGCTGCGTGCGCGCGTCGCGCGGGAGGTTCCGGCACTCGGGCTGGAGCGGGCGGAGGTGCTCGCCGAGGTGCTGTCCGGCCTGGCCGGCCGGTGGTCGGCGCTGCGCGCGGCCGCGATGCTGCTGCGGCGGCCGGGTCTCGTCGACCGGCACCTCGACCGGATCGTGCGCCGCGAGGCCCGGCGCTGGCGCGAGCGGCAGATCTACCCGATGGACCTCGTCGTCTGGGAGACGCCCGGCACCGCCGAACTCCGCGGTGCTCCCGAGCCGGGCGGCACCGCGGAGTTCCGCGCTCTTGCTGAGCCGGTCGGCACCGCGGAGTTCGGTGGGAACTCCGCGGTCCGCGGGATCTCCGAGGCCGGTGGAAGCGCCGGGACGCCTGTGACCTCGCATCTCGGCGCAACTGCCGAGACCTTCGCGATCTTCGGGACCACCGCGACCGGAGCCGAGCCGGTCCGGGCCCGGCCCGCCCCGTCCGGCCGGGTCAGCGTCGCGCTGCGCCGGGCGGCGGTGCTGGACTCGACCGTACGTCTGGGGTCCGCCGCCCTCGCCGAGGCCTCGATCGCGTGGTGGCACGCGTTCGAGGCCCGCCGCCGGGCCGGCCGGATGATCCGCCTGACCGCCGTCGCCCTGCTCGTGCTGATCTACCTGACCGCGCAACTCTGAAGGCCCTCAGCCCACCGCCACCCCGTACGGCATGCCGGTGACCGGTGCACCGTCGACGGCCAGCGCGGACGCGATCGCGGCCGCGGCCGGTGGATACGCCAGCTCGCCCAGGCCGCCGATCGGCGCCTCGGACGGCACCAGCACCACGTCGATCTCCGGGCAGTCGCCGATCCGCGCCCACGCGTAGTCCCGGAACGACGACTGCACCACCGCGCCGTCACGCACGGTGATCTGCGCGCCGAGGACGGTGGAGAGCGCGTCCAGGATGCCGCCCTCGACCTGTGCGCGTACGCCGGACGGGTGGATCGGGATGCCCACGTCGACGGCCGCGGTCACCCGTCGTACCCGGCGGGTGGCCGGATCCGCGGTGACCAGCACCGCGATCGCGGAACCGTAGTCGAGGTGGCAGGCGGCGCCGCGACCCGGGCCGCCGGTCCAGCCGTCCCGGTCCGCGGCCGCGTCCAGCACCCGGCGCAGCCGTGAGTCCGCCGGCAGCAGCCGCCGGCGCAGCGCGACCTGGTCGTGGCCGCCGCGGCGGGCGATCTCGCTCAGGAAACACTCCTCCGCGTAGCCGAACTGCCCCGCGTACACCGCGCGCCAGAATCCGGTCCGCAGCGGCGCCGGCCGCAGCGTCACCGTGACCTCGCCGGGCACCGCGTAGGGGAAGTGGTCGCCGCTCGCCTTCACGATCGCCGGGTTGCCGAAGACCGGCAGAACGGTCAACGGCCAGGTCACGACCGCATGTGTACGGGAGATGGGCACGCCGTCCGCATCCAGCTCGGCGGTCAGCCGGTGCACGGACATCGGCCGGTACGAGTCGTGCCGCGTGTCGTCGTCCCGGGTCCACCGCACGGTCACCGGCGCTCCGGCGGCGCGCGAGCAGGCGATCGCCTCCAGCGTGGCGTCCGGCTCGATCCGCCGCCCGAACGCGCCACCGGCCAGCGTCGGCGTCACCTCGACGGCCGCCTCGGCGAGCCCGAACTGCCGGGCCAGCTGAGTGCGCAGCGAACCGGGATCCTGGATCGGCGCCCATACCCGCAGCCGTTCCGCGGTGACGTGTGCGGTCGCGTTCATCGGCTCCATCGGCGCGTGCGCCAGCAACGGCAACCGGTACACCCGCTCCGCCGCCGCGACACCCACCTGCGCGGCGGCGGGACCTGCCTGCGCGGCGGGACCTGCCTGCGCGGCGGGACCTGCCTGCGCCGCCGCCGACTCCGCCTCCGTCGCGGCGGAAACTCCCTGCGGCGTCGAGGCCGCCGCAGGGGGCGCGGGTGGGAGTGCCGCCTCCAGATCCGCCAGCCAGGTGCGGCTGTCCGCGTCCGGGGTGCCGCCGGTCCAGGTGACCCGCAGTGCCTCGCGGCCGCGCAGGGCTGCCGTGGTGGATCGGGCCACGACCGCGACGCCGCCCTGCCCGTCGCCCGGCGCGGTCAGCCGGACCACGGTGACCACGCCGTCGACCGCCCGCGCGGCCGTGTCGTCCACGGTGGACACGACCGCGCCGATCCACGGTGGCCGGGCCACGACAGCGACCAGGCGGCCGGCCGGGGCGGACTCGGCGCCGTAGCGGGCCCGGCCGGTGACGATCTCGCGGGCGTCGGCGCGGCCGGCGTCGGTGCGGCCGATCAGCCGCCACGCGGACGGCGGTGTGAGCGTGACCGGGACCGTGGCCGGGTCCAGTGCGGCCGCGTCCGCGACCAGCGCGCGGTAGGGGAGGGCGCCGCGGCGCGGGTGGGTGACTCGGCCGCGGGCCGCGGTGCAGGAGCCGGCCGGGACCCGCCAGCGCGCGGCGGCGGCCGCGACGAGCAGGCAGCGGGCGGTCGCGGACGCGGTGCGCAGCGGTTCGGTGAGCTGGCGGCTGGAGAACGAGTTCGCCACCCCCTGCGGGCCGTAGGTGGCGGTGTCGCCGGGCGCCTGCTCCAGCGTCACGTCCGCGACCTCGACCGCGAGCTCCTCCGCGACCAGGATCGCGGCCATGGTCCGTACCCCCTGGCCGGTGTCGGGTTTGGGCACGGTCGCCACGATGCGCCCGTCCGGGTCGACGCGCACGAACACCGAGGGTCGCAGCGTAGCGCCGGGGAGCGGAACGGCGACGATCAAGGCGGCGCCGAGCAGCGTACGGCGGGTGACCATCACGCCTCCCGGGCCAGCTCGGCGGCGCGGCGCACGGCCGCCCGGATGCGCGGGTACGTCCCGCAGCGGCAGACGTTGTCCCGCAGCGCGGCGTCCACCTGGGCGTCGGTCGGGTCCGGCACGCTCGCCAGCAGCGCGACCACCGTCATGATCTGGCCGGGCTGGCAGTAGCCGCACTGCGCGACGTCCAGCTCCAGCCAGGCGCGCTGCACCGGGTGGTCGCCGCGGTCGGACAGCCCTTCGATCGTGGTGATCGCGGCGTCCTGCGAGTCGGCGACCGTGCGCACGCACGGCCGGGCCGCGGCGCCGTCGATCAGTGACGTGCACGCGCCGCACGCGCCGACGCCGCAGCCGTAGCGCGGGCCGGTGACGCCCAGCTCGTCGCGCAGCGCCCAGAGCAGCGGCGTGTCGCCGGGGACGTCCACGGTTCTGCGTCTGCCGTTGACCCGCAACCGGTACCGGCCCATCATGGCTCCCATCGAACAGCGTCCATTGTTCAGCTTACTGAATATCCGGCATACTCCCTTCCGTGGTCAACGACTCCGCGGTACGAAGTGAGCGCGCCCTGCTGATCGGCGTCCCGGCGGTGGCGCTGCTGACCGGGCTGGTCTGGCTGGCCGGCCAGGGTCTGCGCCCGATCGCGTTCCTGCCGGACGCGGGCGCGAGCTGGTACTACTGGCAGCTGCCGGAGCCGACCGCGTGGACCCGGCTGTCCGCCTGGCTCGGCTACGCCACGCACCAGCTCGTCTCCTGGGGACTGATCTGGTGGGCGCAGACCCGGGTGCGCCGGTACAGTCGCGGACTCACCCGGGTCAACGTGGTCGCGCTCGCGGTGAACCTCGGTTTCGTCGCGCTGCACCTGGCGCAGACGCACGTGTTCTACGACGGGCTCGCCCAGGACGTGTCGATCTTCAGTTCGCAGGGCTCGGTCGTACTCCTGCTGGTCGTGGTGTTGTTGATGGAGAACCGCCGGCGCGGGCTGGCCGCCGGCCGGCGTGCCCCGATCCCGGCCACCGTGGTCGACTTCGCCCGCCGGTACCACGGCTACCTGTTCAGCTGGGCGGTGATCTATACGTTCTGGTACCACCCGATGGAGGTCACCGGCGGCCACCTGATCGGCTTCTTCTACGTGTTCCTGCTGTTGCTCCAGAGCAGCCTGATCTTCACCACCGCGCACGCGAACCGCTGGTGGACGGTCAGCCTGGAACTGCTGGTCGCGGTGCACGGCACGCTGGTCGCGGTGATGAACTCGGGCCCCGGCGGCGCGTGGCCGATGTTCCTGTTCGGCTTCCTCGCCGTCTTCGTCATCACCCAGATGCACGGCCTGGGACTGGGTTCCCGTACCCGCTGGTGGATCTTCGCCGGGTATGCCGTGGCCGCGATCGCGGTCTACTCGTGGCGCGGCCTCGGCGAGATCCACGAGGTCACCCGCATCCCGATGGTCGAGTACCTGCTGATCATCCCGCTTGTGCTGGTCATCTGGCCGGTCGCGCTCCTTGCCGGTAACCGCGTTCGTGCGGAAGGTGGTTGTCGTCGGATTCGATCATGAGACTGCTGACGTTCAACACGCTGTTCACCGGCGACGTGACCGCGCGGCTGACCGCGCTCGGCGCACTGCTGGAACCGTCCGGTTACGACGTGGTCTGCCTGCAGGAGGTCATGTACCGCGGGCACGTACGCCTGCTGCGCCGCGGTTTCCCGCACCGGTTCCACACCGGGCCGGTGCTGCTGCGGGGCGGTCTGGTGCTGCTGTCCCGGCGGCCGATCACCGCGCCGCGGTTCGTGCCGTACCCGAGGACCGGCCCGGCGCGGCCGGAGTGGCTGATGCGGAAGGGGTTCCAGGCGGCGACGATCGACGGCGTGCTGGTGGTCAACACGCACCTGTCGGCGAACCGTGACGGCGACTGGTCCGGCGGGAACCGCTACATCGCGGTGCAGCGGGCGGAGCTGGACCGGCTCGCGTCCTGGCTGGCCGCCGAGGCCGGGCCGGACCGGCCGGTGATCGTGACCGGCGACCTGAACGTGCCGCGGGGGAAGCCGGCGCTGCGCGACTTCCTGGACGCGACGGGATTGCGCGACGTGCTGGCCGGTGACCCGCGGCCCACCTGCCGGCCCACCGCGCGGTGGCCGTCGCCGCCGGCGTTCGACCATGTACTGGGCCGGGGCTTGCGTGGCCGTGCCGACCCGGTGTTCCAGGACGAGGTGCCGCTGGCGGAGGGCCGCTCTGCTTACCTGTCCGACCACTACGGGGTGGCTGCGGAACTGAGCCCGCAGTTGTAGCGGGTTATATCGTGCAATTTCGGGACCGGAGTGCCCGGGTGGATCCGGCCCTGACGTCGGCGGCCCGGGGTCCAGGGGACTTGCACGAACCCGTGCCGGGCCGGCGGCGTCGGTGGCATGGCGGTCGCGTCGCGTCGGCGTCACGAAGAACCTCAGAACGACGATTCGCGTCACGAGATCCACTGAGGCTGACCGGTTCGGACGTATGTGACCGCTTCCACCCGGGTGACGACGGGGATCGGGGCGGCTCTGCCGGCGGCGCGGTCGGCGGAACCACCGGCGGCGGTCGGTGCATCTCGCCGCGTACGGCGGATGGTTCCGTCTTTCGGGTCCGGATGCCGGATCGCGATGGTCGGCGCCGCGGCCGGCGGGTGGTCGGGTGGCGGGTGCCGCTTCCGGGTGCCGGCGAGGCGGCGAGGCGGCGAGGCGGAAAGGCGGAAAGGCGGTGACGCGGCGAGGTCCGTGGTGACGCGGTGAGGTGGGAGGTGGTGGCGCGGGGGCCGGGGGCTAGCGAGGGGTGGACTGGCGGCGGCGGTAGGCGGCGACCTTGGTGCGGTTGCCGCAGATGCCCATGGCGCACCAGGTGGCGGTGCGGCTGCGGGAGTGGTCGTAGAAGACCCAGCGGCAGCCGTTGTGGTGGCAGGTCTTGAGCCGGGGCCAGGTGCCGTCGCGCTGCGCCTCGTAGGTGATGGTGAGCAGCGTGGCGAGGATGCCGCGGTGGCCGTCCTCGGCGGGGGCCAAGCGGATCGTGCCGGTCGGGTGCGGGGCGAACCGCAGCGGGGCGTGGTCGGCGAGGCGGGCCAGAAGGTCGTCGTCGGGGGTGCCGTCGCCGCAGCGGGACCGCAGTTCCCGGCGCAGGGCGCGCAGCCGGTCGAGCGCGCGCGGGCCGGGGGGTGGCAGGTCGTTGCCGGGCAGCCAGTCGTACGCCGTGGCGGGTGCGCCGAGCAGGTCGGTGCCCCGCTCGACGTGCAGCGTGTTGAGGAAGTCCTGGACCGTCCCGAGGCGGCCGGGTGCGGCGGCGGGGGCGGTACGGCCGGTGTTCACCCCGCTAGTTAACCACCGTTGTGCTGAGGATGGTTACGTAACTA
Source organism: Catenuloplanes indicus (assembly GCF_030813715.1). Taxonomy (NCBI): domain Bacteria; kingdom Bacillati; phylum Actinomycetota; class Actinomycetes; order Micromonosporales; family Micromonosporaceae; genus Catenuloplanes; species Catenuloplanes indicus. The sequence continues at coordinate 1,185,545 of NZ_JAUSUZ010000001.1, read as the reverse complement.
TCGTCTGGGCAATGAGGGTTACATGACGATCTGGCGAAACCGCGACTTCCGGTGGCTCTGGGCCGGGCAGTCGGTCTCCGTGCTGGGCTCGCAGATCACTACGTTCGCGGTGCCGGTGCTGGCGATCACCGCGCTCGGTGCGGATGCGGCGCAGCTCAGCGTGCTGCGTACGGTGGAGTTCCTGCCGTTCCTGTTCCTCACGCTGCCGGTCGGGCTGTGGGTGGACCGGCGTCCGGCCCGGCCCGCGATGATCGCGGCGAACCTGCTGCGTGGTGTGCTGATCGCGGCCGTCGCGCTGACCGGGGTCGCCGGTGTGCTGCACCTGACCGGACTGTCCGTGGCGCTGCTGCTGATCGGTGCGGCCACGGTGGTCTTCGACGTCGCGCACCTGTCCTATCTGCCGGCGATCGCGGGGCGGGACCAGCTCGTCGACGGCAACAGCAAACTCTCGGTCAGTGCCTCGGTCGCGGACGTGGCCGGGCCCGGCCTCGCCGGTGCGCTGGTCCAGGCGCTGACCGCACCGGTCACGCTGCTGCTGGACGCGGCGTCCTACCTGTTCTCCGCGGCCACCCTGCTGGCGATCCGCGCACCGGACGAGGCGCGGCCGCAAACGCCGTCACCGGACGCGGCGCCACCGCGAGTGCCGCCGACCCCGCTGCGTCGCCAGCTCGCCGACGGGATCGCGCTGGTGGTGCGTGATCCATACCTGCGGGCTATCTGCCTGGAATCGTTCGCCTACAACTTCTTCGTCCAGTTCGGAGAGACGCTGATCGCGCTCTACGCGCTCACCGCGCTGGGCCTGACCGCCGGCACCCTCGGCCTCTGCATCGGCGCCGGTAGCCTCGGTGGCCTGGCCGGGGCCGTGTTCGCGCCGCGTGCGGTGCGCCGGTTCGGTTTCGGGCCCACGTTCACCGCCGGCACCGCGCTCGGCTGCGCCGCTCCCGTCCTGATCCCGCTGGCCGGTGCCGGCGGCACGCCGATCGCCGCCGGTGCGCTGATCGCGGCCGCATACCTGATCACCGGTTTCGGCGTGACGATCTCCGTGATCGGCTCGGTCACGCTGCGGCAGAGCGTGGCGCCGCCGCACCTGCTCGGCCGGGTCAACGCGGTGATGCGGCTGGCGAGCTACGCCGCGATCCCGTGCGGCGCGGCCGTGACCGGGGTCGTCGCGTCCGCGTTCGGCGTGCGTACCGGCCTGTTCGCCGGTGCCGCCGGCCTGCTGCTACCGCCGGTGATCCTGCTGCTCTCGCCCGTACCGCGGCTGAAAGGTCTTTTGGGTGTTGTTCCGGCTCCTGCGAGCGGGGTCGAAGACGATCATAGACGTCGATACGATTCGGGGTCGTGACGACGGACAGTGTGATGCGGACCCCGATCGTGCGCGGTCTTCCCGTGGTGGGCAATCTGCTGCCGATGAGCAAGGACCCGGCGCGGTTCTTCGTGGACGGTTACCGTGAGCACGGGCCGGTCTTCCGGGTGCGGATCCTCGGCCGGGAGCATGCGGTGCTCGCCGGGCCGGAGGCGGCCGAGTTCATGGGCACGAAGGAGGGGCGGGAGTGCCTGCGGTCGCGCGAGTTCTGGCACGGGCTCGTCGACGAGTACGGTGCGACCCGCACGCTGTCCGGTGAGGACGGTGCGGGGCACAAGGAGCTGCGCGACATCATGCGCCGCGGCTACTCCCGGGAGGCGATCGCGGACCGGCTGGACGAGGTCGTCGCGATCACCGACCGCAACATCGACCGCACCTGGCGGCCGGGCGCGACCGTGCCGGTGCTGCGTGCGATGCAGGCGCTGGTCACCGATCAGCTGGGCGAGCTGATGACTGGCGCGTCCCGCCCGGAGTACGTGGACGACGTCCGGCGCGTCACCATGTACATCCTGAACGTGCTGGTCACCCGGCAGCGCCCGCGCCTGCTGCTGCGCGACCCGCGCTACCGGCGAGCGAAGGCCCGCGTGGCCGAGCTGAGCCGCCTGATGATCGAGGACCGGTCACGGCCCGGCGCGGCGGCGCGACCGGCGATCCTGCTCGACGACCTGCTCCGCGCGAACCGGGAGAACCCGCGCGCGATGCCCGACTCCGACCTGATGATCAGCGTGACCGGCCCTTACGTGGCCGGTCTGGACACGGTCGCGAACACGATCGGCGCGTTCGTCTACGCGGTGCTGAAACACCCCGACGTGCATCAGCGGGTACGAGCGGAGGCCGACCAGCTGTTCGCCAGGCCGACACTGACCGAGCGTGACCTCCGGGGCATCCCGGCGATCCGCGGCGCGCTGATGGAGACGATGCGGCTCTACCCGACCGCGGTGGTGCAGATGCGCACCGCCACCCGCGACTTCACGTTCCAGGGCCACCGGATCGCGGCCGGCGAGACGCTCTACATCGGCACCACCGTGCCGCACTTCCTCGAGGAGTTCTACCCCGACCCGTACCGTTTCGACATCGACCGGTACGAGAAGCCGCGCGCGGAGCACCTGCAGACCGGGGCGTACTCACCGTACGGCCGCGGCCAGCACGTCTGCCTCGGCAAGACGCTGGCGGACGTGCAGATGCTGGTCACCATGGCCCGGATGTTCCACCGCCTGGACATGCGCCTGCCGTCACCGGACTACGAACTGGCCACCAAGGTCACCCCGACACCGGGACCGGCGCTGTCGTTCACGGTCACGGTCGACCGCCACCGCGCGGCCGGGTGACCGTCGCGGCGCAGCCGGCCGGCATCCTCAGCCCGGCCCCGGTCCCCGGCGCGGTACGGCGGTGGGCCGGCCGTCGCCGCACCTTCCGACTCCGCCGTCGGTCGCCACGAAAGACCGGAGGGGCGTGCGGATGCCCTGCTCACGGCCGGCCGAAGAGCGCGGCCAGGGCCGCGTCGGAGGCCGCCAGGGCGGAGCGGTCGAAGGTGCTGCCGGCGGTGACCAGTTCGGCGGCGCCGGTGCGATCGAGCAGCGCGGTGAGCCGGCTCTCCACCTGCGCGGGCGTGCCGGTGATCGCGGCGGCCACGGCCTGCTCGAGATACTGCTGCTGGCGAGCCGTGCGGGTGGCGGAGCGCGCCACGCCCACCGGCTCCAGCGGCGGGAAGACACCGGTGGTGCGACTCTGCGCCATCGCCCACGCCTCCGGCAGCAGCAGGTCCGCGGCCTCCGCGGTGGTGTCCGCGACCAGCACGTCCAGGCTGATCGCGACCCACGGCACCGGCTGCCGCGCGGACGGGCGGAACGTGCGCCGGTAGTCGTCCAGCGCGGCCCGCCCCGGCTCCGGGTCGCCGCCGACACCGAGCAGCGGCCCGCCCACGATGACCGGCAGCCCCAGCTCGGCCGCGATCCGCAACCCGCTGCCGGTGGCCAGCACGTACAGCGGGATGGTCCCCGCCGGCCGCGGGTGCAGCCCGATCTCCGCCGTCCCGGTGAGGAACCGGCGCAGCTCCGCGACGTCCGCCGCGAAGTCGGTCTCCGCCTGGCGCAGCGCCCGGCGTACCGGCGCGGTGAACCCGGGCGAGCGGCCGAGCCCCAGATCGACCCGGCCGGGCGCGAACGCGGACAGCGTCGCGAACTGCTCCGCCACGACCAGCGGCTGATGATGCGGCACCATCACACCGGCCGAGCCGATCCGGATGGCCGAGGTCGCGCCGGCGATCGCGGCCAGCAGCACGGCCGGGGCCGCGCCCGCGATCCCGGGTACGCCGTGATGCTCCGCGACCCAGAACCGTTCGTAGCCGAGCCGTTCCGCGTGCGCCGCGCGCGTGACCGTGCCCCGGAGCGCGTCCGGTTCTGCTTCACCGGTCCGGGTGCGCGAGCGATCGAGCAGCGAGAGACGCGGTCCGAAGTTGATCACCCTAGGGTCAGCACGACCGGAGCGCCGCTTGTTCCCGAGCCCGGTGTGCGCCGCGTCAACCGCGCTGCGCTGCGGATATTTCACCTGTTGACGGCCAGGCCGACATCTGCCTGGACGTCGACGGCGGCTCGCCTCGTCCTCAGCGACGTCGACGTCCTCGCAGGCCCGCCCGCGTCATCGCGGTCGGCGGAACCCGCAGGCGACGGTCATCTCGTGCTGCGGCGTGCCGGCCGTGGCCCAGCCGCTTTTGTTCGAGTGGCAACTCGCTTGCCAAGGATTGTAGACCGGACGGGTGATTCCGTCGACCTGGTCGATTATGTGAGCTACAGTCCTACGCGTGGGGATGGTTCCTGAAGGGTGGGGCCGGCCGATGAGCCGACCCCCGGTGGGGTGGTGCTGATCGTTAATCCTCGATGAACAGAATTCCGCTGATCGCTCCGATGGCTTTGACGAAGAGCATCAGCAGCAAGGGGGTGGGCACATTCATCCAATCTGATGATCGTAACTGCGGCCTACTTTGATGGGATCCCGCGTTGCTACCGTAGAAATCCCATCGAAGATAGTAGTTATGATCATCCGAAGTGGATAGTGATTCCACCCTGCGGGTGAATGTGTGCTGGCGGACGCCGCTAAACCCTAATGGAACCGCGACATGTAGACGTATTGATCGCGCCCTGCGAAGTGGACGGTACCGCAGTTCGTAGCTGTCTGCTGGACCCGCCCGCCGTACATCTCGTCCCGGCCGTGCGACTCGTGGGATTCGTGTGGGGGGCGATGCGCGGCGGGCGGGTTTGTGGTCAAGTGGGTGGCGAGGGTGCGGACCGAGTCGCTCGGGCGGGCGGCGGCGAGGTGCCACATGCGGGTGGTGGCGTCCGTGAGGAACTGGTCGATGTCGGCGTGGCGTCCACTGTGGGCGAGCGCCTCCAGGCCGATCATGATGATGTCGTCGGTCGGCGTGATCTCGGTCAGCAGGGCGGTGACGCCGGTGGCGGCGGCCGCGTGGGCGCCGTCGGCCATCTGACGGCGGAAGAGCGCGCAGCACGCGTCCGTACGTTCCTGGCGCATGCGGTACGACTGGCGCTCGGCCCAGTCCGTGCCGATGTCGGCCAGCGCGTCGCCGTGCCACATCGCGAGCGCCCGCGTGTAGAGGTCCGCGGCCGGGCCGGCGGAAGTCTCGCGGGCGGCGTCCCGCACGAGCGCGGTGAAGCGGTGATAGTCGACGGACTCCGGTGGTACGTGCAGCGCGTAGCCGGTGCGGCGCCGGTTCGTCAGCACGCCGGGTGCGGCACCGGCGGCGGTCAGCGCGGCGCGGACGGCGCGGGCGTAATGGGCCAGCGTCTCGCCGGCCTTCTCCGGCGGGTCGCCGTCCCACAGGCAGTCGATCAGCGCGTCCGTACTCACCAGCCGGCCGGGCCGGAGTGCGAGCGCGGCGAGCAGGCCGCGCTGTGCCGCGCGCTCCGGACGTACCGGCGTGTGGTCATCATTGGTGATCTCCACCGGGCCGAGCAGGCGAATCTCCATGTCCGGTCACCCCCGGAACGCAGTGTCGCATCGCCGGGCACAAATTTTGTTGTCGGCGGCCCAGCCTGCACCGTCCCGGTTTCCGTCCGGGTTCGCGTCCCGTTTCCCGTCCGCGGGGCACGCCGATGCTTCGACCGTCATGCCGCACGATGCGAAGGACGGAAGAGCATGCACGAGATGACGGGTACGCACTGGCTGGAGATGCCGGCCGGGCCGGGCGCGGCACGGTGGCACACCGCGCCGGTGGAACGGCTGGTGCTCGCGGTCTGCCACACGGTCGCGAGCGCGCAGCACGTGCTGGACGCGGTCGGGCTGGCGGAGGCGGACGAGCGCGTGCAGGTGGTCTTCACCCGGGCGCCGGACGTGCTCAGCAACGGTACGGACGAGCTGCTGTCCTCGCTTGGCGCGGTGGTGATCCCGTGGGAGCAGGCGCGGCGGTCCACGTTCGACCTGGCGCTCGCGGCGGACTGCGCCGGGCTGCACGAGCTGCGTGCACCGATCATCCAGCTGCCGCACGGCATCATGAGCAACAAGGTCACCTGGTCGCCGTCCGGCGGGCCGGGGGACGGGCTGGTCACCGGGCTGGCCGCGCCGTGGCTGACCAGCTACGGGCGGCTGATCCCTCGGGTGGTCACGATCTCGCACGTGGGCGCGCGGGACGTGCTGGCGCGGCAGTGCCCGCAGGCGCTCCCGGCCGCGCGGCTCACCGGCGACCTGTGCCTCGACCGGCTCACCGCGAGCCTGCCGCGCCGGACCGCGTACCGCCGGGGTCTGGGGGTCGTCGCGGACCGGACGCTGATCGCGGTCAGCAGCACCTGGGGCGAGTGGTCGCTGTTCCGGCGCGTCTGGCCGGCGCTCCGCGAGGCACTGCGGGAACTGCCGCGTGACCGGTACGCGGTCCGCGCGGTCTGCCACCCCGCCACCTGGCACGGGCACGGCGCGCGGCAGGTGGAGGCCTGGGCGCGCAACCGGCGGGTACCGGGGCTCCGGTACGTCGAGCCGCTGGACTGGCGTGCGCTGGCCGCGGCCGCGGACGTGTGGATCGGCGACTACGGGTCGCCCACGCTCTACGCCGCCACCGCCGGCGTTCCGGTGCTGCACCTGCCGGCCCCGCCCGGCCGGGTCGCGCCCGGGTCGGCGGCCGAGGCGTTGTCCCGGACGACCGCGCTGCTCGACGTGCGCCGTCCGCTGCGGGACCAGCTGCGGGACGCGGAGTTCCGGCGTGCGGCGGTCGCGGCCGCGGTACCGCCGCTGGTCAGCTCCGTCCGGGGCGAGGCCGCGCGCCGTCTGCGCACCCAGATGTACCGGCTGCTGCGCCTGCCCGAGCCGGCCTGGCGGGCCGTCACCCGGCCGGTCGCGGTGTCCCGGCCGTACCGCCGGCGGGTGGTGTCGTGACCGGGGTGTGGCTGATGTCGGCCGGGGGCGGGGCCTACCTGGTGGTGGCCGTGCCGGACGCGCCGGCCGGCTGGGTGCCGGTCGCGGACGTGCTGCTGCTGGCGCCGTCGGTGGGGGAGACGCCGGAGGAGTTGCTGGCGCGCTGTCCGGGCGTGTCCGCGGTGGCCCGGACCACCGGCCACGGGGCCGTGACACTGACCCATCGCACCGGGCGGGTGGCCGCGACCGCGGGCGGCAGCGCCGCGCCGATCGGTGCCGGGCCGGTGGACGTCGCGCGTGCGGTGGCACTGCTGCTCCTGCTGACGTGTCACGCCATCCCGTCGAGCAGGCGCCGCACCGGTACGGCCTCGGTGTCGGCCAGCCGGGTGTAGGCCTTCTCCGCCGCGGTCAGGTCCCGTCGCGCGTCCGGGTCCCGCCCGGCGCGCAGATGCCACTCCCCGCGCCGGTGCAGGGCCTGCGCCCGGCCCCGCGCCGACCCGAGCCGGTCCATCTCGGACAGTGCGTGCGCCAGTTCCCGGTCCGCGCCCTCGTCATCGCCCAGCGCGCCGAGGGCGCGGCCCAGCTCGATCCGTGCGACCGCCTCGTTGTACGGATCCACGCCGAGCCCGGACAGCAGGGTGATGGTCTGCCGCAGATAGGTGACCGCCTCCGCGGGCCGGCCGGACTCGTTCTCCACCGTGCCGAGCCGGAGCAACCCGAGCGTCGCCGAGCGTACGTCGCCGAGCGTGGTGAAGATGCGGTGCTGCGCCGCGGAGTGTTCCCGCGCCTGGTCGAACTCACCGCGCGCGAGTGCCACGGTCCCGAGCCCGGCGTGGGCGCCGCCGAGCCCGGCCCGGTCGCCCGCGTCCGCGGCCAGCGCCATCGCGCGAGTGAACAGCGGCTCCGCCTCGTCGAGGCGCCCGGTGTCGTAGAGCGACCAGGCCAGCCGTTTGACCATCTCCGCCTCGCCGGCCGGGTCCCCCAGCCGGCGGGCGGCCCCGGCGGCGGCCCGGTCGACGAGCTGGCGGTCCGCGTGGTGGCGGCGCAGGTGGAACATCGGCCAGCATCCGTCCGCGATCTGCCAGGCGAGCAGCGGGAACGGCTCCGCGGTGGCCAGCACGGCCGCGACCAGGTTGGACCGTTCCGCGTCGAACCAGGCCAGCGCCGTGCTCCGGTCCCGGATGGCGCCGAACGAACGGTCCGGAGCGGGCCGGTCCCGGTACGGCGTCAGCAGCCGGCCCGCCGCCGCGGCGCCGTCCCGGTACCACTCGGCGGCTCGGCGCAGCAGCGCGTTCCATTCCGGGTCGGCGTTCGCGGTCCGGTGCGCGTGCCGGCGTACCAGGTCGTGCGGCCGGAACCGGTCACCGTCCGGCCCGGCCTCGTCCACCAGGCTCGCGTCGACCAGCCGGTCCAGCAGCGCGGCCGCCTCCGGCTCGGCCACCTCCAGCATCGCGGCCACCGCGGGGACGCCGCACTCCGCGCCCGGATGCGCGCCGAGCGCCCGGTAGCAGCGCGCGACCGGCGCGTCGAGGTCCCGGTAGGAGAGCTCGAACACCGTGGTGAGGGACATCTCGCCGGGCAGGGAAACGCGGTCCTGGGTCAACTCGTCCACCATCCGTCGTACGGGCCATCGGGGCCGGCTGGCGAGCCGGGCAGCGGAGACCGCCAGCGCGACCGGGAGCCCGGCGCACCAGCGCAGCAGCGAGCCGCTCGCCTCCCGGTCCGCCACCAGCCGCGCGTCGCCGATCCGGCGCCGGAGCAACTCGGTCGCGGCGTCCTCGGGCAGCGGGCCGATCGGCAGGAAGCGGGCGCCGTCGAGCGCCAGCGCGCCGAACCGCCACCGCGTGGTGACGAGCACGGTCGCGTGGGCGGACGCGGGCAGCAACGGCCGGACCTGCGCGGCCGAGGCGGCGTCGTCCAGGATCAGCAACAGGCGGAGGCCGGCGGTGACGGTACGGAACAGCGCGGCCCGTTCCGCCGCGCGGGCCGGGATCCGGTCCTCCGCGAGCCCGAGCGACCGCAGCGCCACGGCCGCGACGTCGGCCGGGTCGGTCGGCCCGGCCGGGTCGAACGCGCCGAGCGGGGCGTAGAGCTGGCCGTCCGGGTAGCGGACGGCGGCCGCGTGCGCCCAGCGCAGCGCGAGCGCGCTCTTGCCGACCCCGCCGACGCCGGTGAGGACGACGACCGCCGGGCCGTCCGGTCCTGGCGCGGTGAGCGAGTCGAGCCGGTGCAGTTCGCGATCACGGCCGACGAACCCGGCCGGCCCGGCCGGCAGCTGGCGGGGCACCGCCGGGCCCTCCGTCCATGAGCTCATCCGTCTCCCCCCGAAAGGATCACCCGTCCCGGTAGGAGGCTAGTGCATTACCTATCGATGATCGCCAAAATGTGATCACGTCGCTGGTCAAATATGCAGATCCTGAATCGGCGTGGATGAATGAAAATGAATGAATGTCCGGCGAATGGCCGATCCCGCATCGGGCGATCGAACGAATCACCCCAGCTGAACGCACGTTCATCGGCGCCGAACGTGCGTCTGCCTGTGCAATTGCAGGTGAGGCGCCGTGCTGGGCGCTCCACTGTGCCGCCTGCGGACGAATCTGACTGGTGAGCCGTGGTGATGATAAGTGAGTCACATCGGGCACCGTTCTGCCAGGGGGGATCATGCGAGTGCATGCTTTCGGGGGATCACGATTTCGACGGGGCGGCCGCGATCGGCTGCCGAGTGTGGCCGGCGGCCGTCATGTCCGGCGATGAGACGGAGGGGAGCCGGTCGCTGCGGGCGGACGGCGGCGCGGAGGTCTTCCAGGCCGGCGGGAACCAGTACATCTTCGGTACGGCGGGCGAGCGTCCCCGGCCGGCCCGGATGCTGCCACGGGACACGACGCCGCTGATCGGGCGGGACGCCGAGACGGCCACGCTGATGGCCGGGCACTCGCTCCACCTGATCGACGGGATGCCGGGCGTCGGCAAGAGCGCGCTCGCCGTCCACGTAGCCCATCGCCTGAGCGCGCGGCACCCGGACGGGTCGTTCTTCGTCGAGCTGAACGGGCATGCCGAGGGCCGGCGCGCGATGACGCCGGACGAGGCCCTGTATCAGCTGCTGGTCGCGGATTCGGTGGCGCCCGGCCAGATCGCCGTCGGTGCGGCGGCCCGCGCCGCACAGTGGCGCAGCCGTCTGGCGGGACGACGCTGCGTGATCGTGCTCGACAACGCCCTGGACAGCGCGCAGGTGGCGCCGCTGCTGCCGGCCGGTGGCGACAGCGTCGTGCTGGTGACCAGCCGGCGACGGCTGGCCGGCCTGATGGCGCGGCACGCCACGGATCCGCTGGAGCTGCCGACCCTGACCGAGCAGGCCGCCATGGACCTCTTCGCCCGCAGATCCGGCCGGGACCCGCGCGGCGACGAGGCGGCGGCGATAGCGGAGATCGTGCGGGACTGTGGCACGCTGCCGCTGCCGATCTGCCTGCTGGCGGCACAACTGCGGGCCCGTCCGCACCGCCACGCGGCCGACCTGCTGCGCGAGCTGCGCCGGGCGGTGCACCCGACGACCCGGATGCGAGCCGAGGACCTGGCCGTCGGCCCGGCGTTCGACCTGTCGTTCCGGCGTCTGCCGAAGCCGCTCCGGCGCTTCCTGGTGCGTCTCGGCATGCTGCCGGGCGCGGACGTCGACGTCCCGGCCGCCGCCGCGCTGACCGGCGTCGGTACCGAGCGGGCGGAGGCGTTCCTGGAGGCGCTCGTGGAGGAACACCTGGTCGTCGCGGGGGACGGCGGCCGGTATCACCTGCACGACCTGATCGGCGACTACGCCCGGTCCCGGAACCCGGTCCCGGCCGAACAGGTCGCGGCACTGGTTCGGCTGGCCACCCACTACGAGCGGCGCGTCGGCGTGGCCGACCGGGCGCTCGCGGTGCCGTACCCGCCGGATCCGGTGCGGGTGGAGGCACGTGTCGCGGCACTGGGCTGGCTGCAGCGGGAGCGGGTCAATCTGATGGCGTGCGTGGCCGCGCTGGCCCGTACGGACGAGCACGAACTGATGGCTCGGCTGACCACCGGCCTGGCGGCGTTCCTGCGCGAGGCCGGCCCGTGGGAGCAGGCCATCACGCTGTACCGGGTCGCGGCCGAGAACTCCGCACGTCACGCCGCGTACCCGGCCCAGGCCTCGGCGCTGCGCGAACTCGGCGCCGTGCTGTACCTGCGCAGCGACTACCCGGCCGCGAAGGCCGCGTTCGGGACGGCACTCGACGCGTTGCGCGACCATCCCGCCGAGGCCGAGGAGGCGGCGACGCTGGTCCGGCTCGCGGCGGCGCGGCGGCCGGCCGGGGAGAGGGCCGCGGCCCGGGCCGAGCTGGAGCAGGCGTTGAGCCTGCTGCGCCGGTCCGGCGACCGCGCGGGCGAGGGCGAGGCGCTCGCCGAACTGGGCACGCTGCACCTGGCCGGCCGCGAGTTCGGCGCGGCCGTTGAGGTGCTCCGCGAGGCGGCCGCGATCCTGCGCGCGCACGGCAGCGCACGGGCCTGCGCCGACGTGCTGAACCGGCTCGGCGCCGGACTGCAGAACCTGGGGGAGAACGAGGAGGCCGTCGAACTGCACGAGCACGCGCTGGAGCTGTGCCGGGTCCTCGACGACGCCCGTGGCATCGCGGTGTCGCTGAACTACGTGGGTCACCTCTACTGCCAGTTCGGCGATTACGGCCGCGCGGCCACGGCACTGGAGGAGGCCCGGACCCTGCACGACCGGCTGCGGTCCCGTTCCGGGATCGCGCACTGCCTGAACTATCTGGGACGGGCGTACCGCGGGCTCGAACGGTATGAGCAGGCCGGCGACGCGATCCGCGGCGCGCTGTCGGTGTTCCGGGAGATGGGCAACCAGGCCGGGTACGCGAGCACGCTCAACCAGCTCGGCATCCTGCACCGGCTCGCCGGCGACCCGGCCGCGGCCGAGGACGCGCACGGTGCGGCGCTGGAGATCTTCACGACGCTGGAGTATCCGCTCGGCCAGGCTGAGGTGCTCAACGCGCAGGGCGACCTCAACCGGCTCCGGAACCGTACCGCCCGCGCGCTCGAACAGCACCGCCGTGCGCTCGCGCTGGCGCAGCGGGCCGGCAACGGCGAGGAACAGGCCCGGGCGCACGAGGGTATCGGCCGCTGTCTCACCGCACAGGGCGAGCACCGGCCGGGCCGCGACTCGTTCCGGACGGCCCGGGACATCCTCGAACGGCTCGGCGCCCACCCCGCGGCACACCGGCTCGCCGAGCTGCTGCCCGAAGAACCCCACCAGTGCCCGGCCGGCCGCCGGCGGCTGGTTCACTGACGACCGCACGCACCGGCTCCGGGGACACCGTCCCGGAGCCGGCCCGCGGTCACCTGGCCACGGCCGTCGTCGCGGTGACCGGGAGGCCGTGATCGGGGCGCCGCGCGCGGTACGATGCGGTCGGCTGACAGGAGGGACCGCCGATGAGCGGCACGGTGACCACAGTCGACACCGGGGAACGCCGGGTGTCCCGGCGCGCAGTCGTGAACGCGCCGGTGGCCGAGCTGTTCGCGCTGGTGGCGGATCCGCACCGGCACGCGGAACTGGACGGGTCCGGTACGGTCCGGGCCGACACGGTGGAAGGGCCGCACCGCCTGGCGGCCGGGGACCGGTTCACCGTGCCGATGCGGCAGATGGGCGTTCCCTACAAGATCACGTCGGTGGTGACCGGGTACGACGAGAACCGGCTGGTCGAGTGGCAGCATCCGCTCGGGCACCGGTGGCGCTGGGAGTTCGCGGACGCCGGTGACGGGCGCACCGAGGTGACCGAGACGTTCGACTGGGGTACGTCCCGGTCCCCGCTGATGGCGCGGCTGCTCGGCTTCCCGGCGCAGAACGCGAAGGGGATCACCGCCACGCTCTCGGCGCTGGTCCAGCGGTACGCGTCATGAGCGCAGCTGCGGCAGCGTCTCCCGGACGGCGGTCGCCATCGCGTTCGTGACGGTGTCGCGCTTGGATCTGTCCTCGACCAGCGCGTCGTAACCGTAGATCTCGAACTCCATCACCAGGTTGCCGTTGCGCAGCACCAGGCCGGTGCGGGTGCCGTGCGGGGCCTCGGCGGCGAAGCTGAACGACTCCTGGCCGACGCCGAGCGCGGCCGCGTCCCGTTCGGTGAGTTCGGGGCGGGCACCCTCGATGCCGCCGCCACCGGCCTCGAACTCGCGGACGCCCGTCATGTAGTCGCGGGCCTCGGCCTCACTGCCGAGCGAGATGGCCAGTGCCTGGAAACCGCCGGTGACGAAGTCGGCCTGGCAGGTGCGCAGCTCCGGGATGGTCGGGTCGAAACTCGACCGGACCGGCGCGCTGACCTGCTCACCGACGAGCGCGGCGACCGCACCGTAGCGGACCGCGGGACACAGCGTCCCGGGGACGGAGAACGTGGCGCTCCGCGCGGGTGGCGGCGCGGCCGGTGCGGTGGTGGCGGGCGCGGACGTGGCGGCACCGGCGGTCGCGGACGGGGTGGGGGAGGCGGTCGCGGAGGTGGACGTCCGCGGCTGGCCGGTGGTGACCGAGCCCTGGCCGGGAGCGGCGCTCACGCTGGCGGGCGGCAGCGCGACCTCGGTGCCGGGGGCGTCGTCGTCACCGGGGACGAGCAGCGTGGCGGCGGCGGCGATCGCGGCGACGGCCGCGGCCGCCCCGGCGACGATCGCCCATCGGCGGATCGCGGTGGCGTTGTCGCGCTCCGAAGGCGGCGGGAACACGGGGGGACCGGAGACGGGCATCCCGGAGACCGGCGTTCCCGAGATCGGTGTGCCGGAGACGGGGGCGCCGGAGACCGGTGCCGCGTCGCCGTGGCCGGAACCGGCCGGGCCCGGAGACCAGGCGGCCGGTGTGTGGTGCGGTACAGCCGGTATCGGGGTCGTGGCCGCGTCGCCCGGGCTGGAGACGCGAGGCGCCGGACTGCCGGTCCCGGCGGTGGTGCCGAAGGGGTTCCCGCCGGCCGGGCCCTCGGCGGCGGTGCCGGGACCGCTTCCGGCGAGACCCGCGGCGGCGGTGGCGACGGAGGAGGTCGCGCCGGACGGAAGCGTGCCGGCTGCGGCGAGACCCGCGGCGGCCGCGGTGGTGCCGGAGGGATCCACGCCGGTCGGGAGTGCGCCGGCTGTGCCTCCGGCGAGACCGGCCGGCATCGCCGGACCGGCCGGCATCGGCACGCCTGCCTGCGACGACACGGGCGGGACCGCCCGGTCGGAGCCGGTGATGCTGCCCGTGACGGCCGTCAGTTCCGGGTCGGACGGTAGCAGCGGCGGTACGCCCAGCGCCCGGTGCAGCAGCGTGCCGGCCAGCGGGATGCGGCTGGAACCGCCGATCATGATCACCGCGGCGGGCGCGGCCGCACCTGCCGCGCGCAGCACGGACACGCACGTCGCGACGGTGCGCTCGATGATCGGCGCGGCGAGTGTCTCCAGCTGCTCGCGGGTGATGACCACGTCCCGGTCCAGCGACGGTACGCGCAGCGTGGCCGACGGCGTACCCGAGAGGGTTTCCTTGGCCACGCGGATGTCGTCGCGGAGGCGGCGGGCGGCCCGCCGGTCGGTGGAGGTCCGCGGTTCCAGCAGACGCCGCCAGGCCCCGGCCGGTGCCGGGACGGCCGTGGTCAGCCAGGCCAGCAGCGCGTCGTCGACGGCGAGGCCACCGGCGTCCGGCAGGCTCTCGGTGGCGGCGATCGTGAGGCCGGCGCCGGTGCGGGTGAGGACGGTCGCGTCGAACGTGCCGCCGCCGAAGTCGTAGACCAGCACCGTCGCGCCGCCCGCAGCGGGCAGCGCGCTGGCGGCCGCGACCGGCTCCGGCAGCAGCTCCGGCGCGGGCAGGCCGGCCTCGCGGGCCGCGTCGGCGAGGACGCGCTGCCGGTCGGTGCCCCAGGCGGCCGGGTGGGTGAGCACGAGCGCGGTCACCGGCTCGCCGGTGGCGACCGTGGCCTCCTCGGCCGCGCGGCCGAGCACGGCGGCGACCAGCTTCGCGACCGGGAACGTGAAGGCGCCGAGCAGCACCGAGCCCTCGCCGGTGCGGCGCTTCGGGTGCGGTTCGTAGGCGTCCGGTGTGATCGAGGCCCGGCCCAGCGCCTCGCTTCCGGTGATCAGCCGGTCCCCGGCGGCACAGAGGCCGGACGGCAGCAACGGTACGCCGTCGAACAGCACCGGGTTGCCGTCGCCGGTCACCGCGGCGGTCGTGGACGTGCCGAAATCTATCCCGAGTCTCACCGGTCCCGATCCTCCCCGTCGATCAGTCCGGCCAAGACTAGTGCCTGCGTCCCCCGCCTCCTGGAAGCACAGTAATGCCGATATTTCGAGCGCGTTGCGCCCGAAACTCATGGTCGGGCGGTGCCGCACCGGGACCGGTGCCCCATGCCGCTCAGCTTAAGTTGATCATGGACTCTGAACTGGGTTCTTGCGAGACATCCCACCGCGTCTGCTCCATGCCCGCCGGACCGAACGAACGGCATCTCCGCTGGCCAGGGACGCGCGGCCCGCCCGACCCGGACAGCACCACCGCCGCACCCGCGCCGGGCGGCGCGGCGCGGCCTGGCCCGGCGCTGCACGGTGGCGATGCGCCGTCGCTGCTTCGCGGCGCGTGCGACGCCACATCCGAAATATCGCCATATCTTGCTCCGCCTTCGGGTGGTCTGTGTCGGCGGAATCCACAGGGCTGGCGGCGGCGCCTTCGCGCCTGGCCGGCGGAGTGTCGCGGGCGCCTCGTCCCCGATGTCGCGATATTTCGGGCGTGGGGTGCGGTGGTCGCCGGCTCGGTGGTGCGGTGCGAGATCTGGACATCGCTGGCGGCTGCTTCGATCCGCGCGAAGCGGCCACCACCACACCTGGATCTTCAATCCCGCACGGATGGAAGATCATCTCAGGCGTCGGCCCGCCTCGGGCGGGCGAAGCGGGCGATCACCGGCGATGCCGCCTGCACCGCCGGCGTTGGTGCGGGACCGGTGGCGTGCGAAGCCCGCGCGACCCCGGGAATGCGAGCATGCACCGCCGGCATCGGCCCGGGGCCGGTCGCGTGCGAAGCACGTGGATCGCGGGCAGTGGGTGTGCATTACCGGTGTTGAGGCGGGACTGGCAGGGAGGAGCGCCGGCGACGACCGATACCCTGGTCTTGATTTTCGGGTTGTCGCCGGTGCGCGACGGGACTTGCGCGAACAGGGGCAGATCGACGCAGAGCCACCGGGTGCTCGCGAAAGCGACCTTGAAGCGTCACTCCGTGGGTTGCTAGCCTTTCGAGCGCTTCGGGTGGTGGCGGGGGAAGACGAGAGGGTGACGAGTGGCGTCCAAGCGTCGTAAGGATCCGCTGTGGGCGCGGATAGTCCTGATCTTCGGCGCGGTGCTGCTCGTGGCGAGCGGTGGCACGCTGGTCGCGGCGCAGACGCTGATCGCGTCGGCGACCAGCAGCATCACCACGGATTCGCTGCTGGACGCGGCCGGGGCCGGTGGCGACGAGGGCAACGACATCAGTGGCGCGGTGAACATGCTGCTGGCCGGCATCGACGCGCGGGACAAGGACTCGGCGACCACGTCGGTGCTCGCGGACACGATCATCATCCTGCACATACCGGAGACGCACGACCAGGCGTACCTGATCTCGATTCCGCGGGACTGGAGCGTGCAGATCCCGCCGTACGAGAAGACCGGTTTCCAGGGCGGTATTCAGAAGATCAATTCGTCGTTCTCGGTGGGGTACGACGGGGACGGCTCGGAGCAGGAGAAGCGGGCCCGCGGCATGGAGTCGCTGGCGAACACGCTGAACAAGATCACTGGGATCAAGTTCAACGGTGCGGCGCTGATCGACTTCGGCGGGTTCGAGAAGATCATCCACGCGATGGGCGGCGTCGACATGTGTGTCGACGAGCAGGCCACCTCGATCCACCTCGGCATCAACGCGGAGGGACACCTCTACCAGGGCTGGTACGACGAGGCCGCGGACCAGGTGCGCGGGCTGCCGGCCGGGTACGAGCCGTACGTGCACAAGCTCGGCTGCCGGAAGATGAGCTCCACGCTGGCGCTGGACTACGCGCGCATCCGGAAGAGCCTCAGCGACGGTGACTACGGGCGGCAGCGGCACCAGCAGCAGCTGATGAAGGCGATCGCGAAGCAGGCCACGTCGTCCGGCGTGCTGACCGACCTGGGCAAGCTCAACGGGCTGGTGCAGGCCGCGGGCGAGGCGTTCATCCTGGACACGCAGGGCACGCCGGTCGTCGACTTCATCTACACGCTGAAGGGCGTGGCGGCGAACGACCTGATGCTGATCAAGACGAACAACGGCCAGTTCCGGTCCGTCACGGACGCGAACGGCTCGTCCGCGGAGACGCTGGATTCGCTGTCGATGGACATGCTGGCGGCGGCGAAGGACGGCACGCTCGGCACGTTCCTGATCGAGAACCCGACGTTCATCGCGAAGTCGAGCTGAGCGCGGTCACATCGCGCCGCGGTCGACCAGGCTGAACGTGCCGGCGATCGGCGCGTCGCCGACTTCCTCGACGTAGAGTGACTGGCGCTCACCGGAGTGATGCACGGCGCCGTACACGTCGTTGATCAGGTGGTGCGTCGGGCGGCCCTTGTCGTCCGACGCACCGGTCTCGGCGAGTGCGAACCGGCTCCGCTGGTCCTCGGCGCACTCCGCGGTGCCGAGCGTGCGCGGCGTGGCCCGGTCGTCGACCACGACGCACCAGCGACCGCCCTCCTCGCGCGGGCGCAGCGCCTCGATCAGGTACTGGCCGCCGACCACCGGCAGCAGCCGGAACAGCGCGCCGTCGTCCGTGCCGTCGCCGGTGGTGACGGGGCCCTCGTAGGTCGCGCTCAGGTCGCGGTCCGGCTCGGCCAGGTGGATCAGGATCTTGCGATCGCCCGCCTTGATCGCGTCCAGCCCGGCGCCCTGCTCGGAATCCGGTGCTGACGCGGCGGGGCTCACGGTGCCGGACGGGACGGGCTCGGCCGCGCTGGGCTGCGGGACCGGTGCGACCGGCTCGGTGGCGGTGCCGCACGCGGTGAGCAGCGACAGCGCGGCGCCGACGGGAAGAATCCGCACGATGGTCATCAAGGGCTGATACCCAGATCGGCCAGGGGTACGCCGTGCGCGCATACCGGAGATATAGGGAAGATTTAGTTGACTCCTCCCGTACCCCCTTGAATGCTCATGGTTCATGAAGCTCTCTCCCCGGCGGGTGACCGGCGCCGCCGCCCTGTTGCTGGCCGCCGCGGTCGCGGCCGGTGTGAGCCTGGTGCGGGCCGACGTCGCGAGTGCCGCGCAGACGATCCGGGCCGCGGACCCGAGTGTGATCCGGGTCGGCACCACCTACGTCTCCGCGCAGTCCTGGAACGGCGGCGTCGGCGTGCGGCAGGCCGCGTCCCCGGCCGCGCTGGCGAACGCGCCGGTCAGCCAGGTCTGGTCGGACACCGGCCGGCTGGGCGAGGTCTGGGCGCCGGAGATCCACTACGACGGCGGCCGGTACTGGATCTACTTCGCGGCCGGCGCCGGCGCGGCACACCGGATGTACGTGATCAGCTCGGCCGCCGCGGCGAGCGGCTACACGGCCGCGCAGCGGATGGCGCTGCCGGACGACCGGTGGGCGATCGACGGCACCATGTTCACGTTCGGCGGCCAGCGGTACTTCGTCTGGTCCGGCTGGGCCGGCACCACGAACGTCGAGCAGAACCTCTACATCGCGCGGATGAGCAGCCCGTCCGCGACGACCGGGCCGCGGTACGCCATCTCGCAGCCGCGCGAGCCGTGGGAGCGGGTGGTCGGCAATCCGTTCATCAACGAGGCGCCGGAGGCGATCCGCGACCCGGGCGGGCAACTGCACCTGGTCTACTCCGCGAACGGCAGCTGGAGCGAGCAGTACTGCCTGGCCGACCTGCGGCTGCGGGCCGGCGGCGACCCGACGTACGTGTGGGACTGGTACAAATCCAACGGCTGTCACCTCGGGTCGGACCGGGCCACGATGATGTCCGGCTGGGACCCGACGCTGACCGTGAACGGGCCGGGCCACCACAGCTTCGTGCTGCTCAACGGCGACATCGGCACCAGCCCGCCGGCTGGTCAGCGATTCCCGCTGATGTTCCACGCGGTCCCGAAGGGCACGCCGTACGCGTGGGCGAACCGGTACTGGTACACCGGTACGTTCCAGTGGTGGGGGAACGTCACCTACGGCCGGGCGAACGTGCCGGGCGCGGCCACGAACACCGGCTGGAGCCTGAAGTTCTTCGAGTGATGCGGGCTATCCGCGCGACGAAATGAAATAAAGGCTCGCATGTGTGACGACTCCAATGCGGAGTGTCTTGACGGTCGCACTTTCCGACGGTTAGGCTCCCCGATGCGAGGCCGGAATAAAATGATCATTCGGTTACCGCCGCACGGCAATTCCACGCCATGCGGCGGTCATTCTGTGCGGCATTCCAGGCGGCGGGCGGAGGTGTCCGGGTGCGCCTTATCTCGTGCAGCAACAGCGCGCCGCAGGTGGACGCCGAGACCGGCGCGATGCTGGCGTCCCCGGGTTTCCCCGGCGGTCTCGTGCCGATCATGGTCTCGCTGATGCAGCAGGTCGGCGGCCAGTGGATCTACACGGCTCCGGCGGGTGCGCCGGCCTCCGGCGGTGGCGGCCGGATCACCTTGAAGCCATTGACATTCGACGATAGATTGGCGGCGGCGCACTATAGCGGGGTCTCCATCCGTACGCTGCTGTGGCTGTTTCATTATGTTTTCGACACCACCTACGATCCCATGTTCGGTGCGGACTTCACCGCGGACTGGGCCGGATACGAGGCGGTGAACGAGCGCTTCGCCGCCGCTCTCACGACCGCCCAGCACAATGAGCCGGAAGAAGTGGTGCTGGTGCACGACTTCCATTTCCTCCGGGTGCCGCACCATCTCGCCCGGCACACGCCGCACCGCCGCAATCGGCTCGTCTACTTCCATCACGTCCCGTGGTGCGAACCGGACTACTTCGGCCTCCTGCCCGACCGGATCCGGCGGTCGGTCCTGGAGAGCCTGCTGCGCTGCGACGTGATCGGCTTCCACTGCCGCCGCTGGGCCGACGCGTTCCTGGCCTGCTGCGCGCGGTTCGTGCCGGGCGCCACCGTGGACGGCTCCGCGATCGAGTTCGACGGCCACCGCGGCGTGGTCGCGGTCGCACCCGGCCCGATCGACGCGGACGCGCTGGAGTCGCTGCGCACCGACCCGTTGACCGGCGCCTGGCGCGACCGGCTGCGGGCCCGGGCGGCCGGCCGGCGCCCGATCGTCCGGGTGGACCGGCTGGACCTGTGGAAGAACGTCGGCCGCGGCCTGGAGGCGTTCGAGCTGCTCCTGGCACCCCGCCCGGACCTGGCCCACGAGCTGTGGTTCTGCGCGATCGTGACGCCGCCGCGCCGGCCGACCGACCGCAGCGCGCGGTACCGGCGGCACTGCGAGGCCACCGCCGCGCGGATCAACGAGCGGTACGGCACCGGCCCGGTCGACCTGATCTACCCGGACGAGGGCGCGAACTCCCGGCACCGGGCCGTGGCCGCACTGGAGATCAGCGCGGCCACGCTGGTCAACCCGACGCTCGACGGGCTCAACATGGTCGCCAAGGAGGCGATGGTGGTCGGCGGCGACGCGCCGCTGCTGCTGTCGGTCAACGCCGGGGCCTACGACCAGCTGCGGACCGGCGTGCTCCCGGTCCAGCCGTACGACCTGGAGATGACCGCCGACGCGCTGCTGGCCGGCGTCACCGGCACGACCGCGGGCGGCGCCGCCGCCTGCCGCGCGGACCTGCGGTGGGGGAGCGCCGCACGCTGGCTGGACGAGCTGCTGACCGCACGGTAGCCCGCGGCCGAGAGGGGAGCGGTTCCATGCCACAGCTGGCCTTCGGGGTCACCTCACGCACCGCGGTGGACGCCGCGCTCGGCCTCGCCCCCCGCTACCCGGGCCGGGTGATGCTGATCGCCAGCCGGTCCCAGGTCGAGCCGGTCTCCGCGCCGGGCGGCTATGTGGAGGGCTGGACCAGCGGCGACCTGGTCGGCTACGTCCGGCGGCGGGACCCGTACGGCACGACCGCGGTGTGCCGCGACCACGGCGGCCCGTGGCAGCATCCGGCCGAGTGCGCGGCCGGGCTGTCCGAGGACGAGGCGGTGCGCAGCAGCCTGCGGTCGCTGCGCGCGGACATCGACGCCGGCATGCGGATCCTGCACCTGGACACGTCCCGGGAACGCGACCGGCCGGCCGCGGCGGAGAGCGCGGTCCGGCGCCTGCTCACGCTCTACGGCGAGTGCCACGAGTACGCGTCCGCGACCGGCCGCACGGTCGACTTCGAGGTCGGCGTGGAGGAGCAGTCCCCGGCGGCCGGTGACGCCGAGGAGTTCCGGCAGATGGTCGCGGACCTGGTCGCGTGCCTGGACGCGGCGTCGCTGCCCCGCCCGGTGTTCATCGTGGCGCAGACCGGGACCAAGGTGGTCGAGGACGGCAACCACGGCGCGCTGGTGCACGACCCGGAGACGGTCCGGCGGGCGGTGCCCGCGCTGCGCGCGACGTGCCGGTCCGCCGGTGCCCGGCTGAAGGCGCACAACGGCGACTACCTGGGCTCACCCCGGCCACGCTCGCGTTGCTCCCGGTCATGCGCAAGGTCAGCCACCTGTGGAACTGGAACGACCCGGGCCAGAACGCCGCCGCGCTCGCGCTGTGGGCGTCGATGACCGGCTACCGGGGCGGCGGCTCGGCGGCTGCTGGCGGGTCGTCTGGTCCACCCGCTCCGACGACCGCAGCGAGATCGTCGGCCGGCACCCCGGACCGACCACCGCGGTCGGCACCGCGCGGCTCGGCACCGGCCAGTTCGTCGCGGTGGCCGGTGGCTCCGACGGCATCGTGCGGCTGTGGGACCTCAGCACCGGCGCGACCGTCGGCGAACCGCTCATCGGGCACACCGACTGGGTCGGCGCGCTCGCCGTCATCACGCTGCCGGACGGCCCGGTACTGGCCGTCACCGCCAGCGACGACCACACGCTGCGCCGATGGGACCTGGAGACCGGCAGTCCGATCGGGCGGCCGCTCACCGGGCACCTCGGCGCGATCCGCGCGGTCGCGGCCACCGTGCTGCCGGACGGCACGCCGATCGCGGTCAGCGGCGGCTACGACCGCACGGTCCGGCTCTGGGACCTGCGGACCGGTGCCCAGATCGGCACGCCGATGCGCGGGCACACCGACCGGATCAACGCGGTCGCGATCACGACCGGCCGGGACGGCCGGCCGATCGCGCTGAGCGCGGGCGCCGACCGTACCGTGCGGATCTGGGATCTTCAGCGGCAGGCCGCGGTCGGCGAACCGCTCAGCGGGCACGCCACCACCATCTTCGCGGTCACCGCGGCCGCGCTCGGCACGGACCGGCCGGTGCTGGTCACCGGCGGCGCCGACAAACTCCTCGCGCTCTGGGACCTGACCCGGCGGACCGTCGACCGGTCGCTGAGCGGGCACCGGGCCGCGGTCGGCGCGGTCGCCGCGGCCACGCTCCCGGACGGCCGGGTCATCGCGATCAGCGGCGGCGACGGCAAGTCCGTGCGCGTGTGGGACCTGCCCTACGGCACCCAGATCGGCGCGTCGCTGCCCGGGCACACCGACCGGATCCACGCGGTCGCCACCGCCACCATGCCGAACCAGCAGGTCATCGTGGTCACCGGCAGCGACGACCGGACCGTGCGGCTGTGGGACCTGACCACCGTCACCGCCCGCACCGACGCGGCACCGGCCCAGGCGGACACGGTCTACGCGCTGGCCGCCGCGGTCACCGCGGACGGCCGCCCGGTCATGGTCGGCGGCGGCGCCGACCGCGCGGTCCGGGTCTGGGACGTCGACAGCGGCGAACCGGTCGGCCGCCCGATGGAGGGACACACCGGCATCGTCGGAGCGGTCGCCACCGGCACGCTCCCGGACGGCCGGACCGTCGTCGTCACCGGCGGCGCGGACCGTACCGTCCGGATCTGGGACCTTGCCACCCGCCGCCCGGTCGGCGAGCCGATCGAGGCACACCGCAGCATGATCGCGGCGATGCGGATCGCGGCCCGCGCCGACGGCACCCCGGTCGTGATCACCGGCAGCTGGGACTACCTGGCCCGGGTGCGGGACCTGACCACCGGCCGGCCGATCTGCGAACCGTTCGGGCACGACGCGCCGGTCGTCTCGATCGCCACCGCCCGGCTCATCGACGGCCAGGTCGTCGTGATCACCGGCACCTACGACGACGGCGACCTGCGCCTGTGGGACCTGGAGAGCTGCACGCTGATCGCCCGCCTGCCGACCGGCCACACCAACGCGATCCGCGCGATCACCACCGCGGTCCTGCCGGACGGCCAGATGATCGCGGTCACCGCGAGCGCGGACCGCACCGTCCGCCGCTTCGACCTGTCCGCCCGCACCGGCATCGGCCCACCGCTGCGCGGCCACGGCGGCCCGGTGCGCGCGATCGCCACCGCCGCCCTCCCGGACGGCCGACGCCTCGCCGTCACCGGCTCCGACGACCACACGGTCCGCGTCTGGACCTGGTCACCGGCCGCTCCGTCGGCGACGTCCTGCCCACCCCGAGCGAGGTCCACGCGGTCACGGTCTCACCGCACGACGGCGGCCGGGTGGCGATCTCCGGCGAACGCTTCCGGGCCGCGGTCGACATCCTGGCCCTGCCCGGCTGAAACTCCACGTTCATGTCCCGCTTCCCGCACGCTCCCGCCGGCACCGGTCCAAATGACACTTAGCTTGAGTTGATCACGGACTCCGACCTGGGTTTTACAAAGGACCCCACCGTGTCTGCTCCCTGGCCGCTGAACGGGACGGCATCTGCGGCGGCCAGGGACTCGTGGCCCCATCGGGTCTACTTCAAGATCAAAATAGGCTGAGTGGCATGGGGCGCCGGTCGTCGCCGGTGCTTCTCCCCGCCGGTCTGTGGGCGCAAGCCCTCTCACCGTCACCGCTCTGCTTACCTGGCCACCCGCCCCTACCCAAGCGCCCACGTCTTCCTTGCACCCCTCGTTCTCAGGGGGTCAGCCGAAATACTCCGCAACCAGCGCAAGGCCCAATGCTCGAAGGTGTACGGCGGGCCCCGCTCCGGAGACCCGGTCCGGATACCCGGCCCGGCGCGAAGGCTCGGCCCGGCGCGAAGGCTCGGCCCGGTGCGAAGGCTCGGCCCGGTGCCGGAGGCGCGACCCGGCCTGGCGCGGGCCAGCCGGGCACCACACGAAGGCGCGCAGCGCCGCGTCGGGCCGCACGGCGCGGTGCGGCGCTGCGCAATGGCGATGCGCCGTGGCCGCTTCGGGAGCGCGCGCGAAGCCCGCGTCCGAAATATCGCCATATCTCGCTCCGCCTTCGAGTGTCCGTGTCCGCGGGAATCCCGCCTGCCCGGCTGAGTGATCAATCAGTGGTGCAAAAAGGAGGTCAACTTCGATATGTGATCTCCTTTTCGTACCACTGATTGATCACTCAGGGCCGGCGGCGCCGCCTTCGGGCCGGGCCGGCGGAGAGCCGTCGGGCGCCTCGTCCCCGATATGGCGATATTTCGGGCGTGGGGTGCGGGCGGTCGCCGGCTCGGTGTTGCCGTGCGAGATCTGCACGCCGCTGTCGGCCGCCTCGATCCGCGCGAAGCGGCCACAACGACACCTGGATCTTCGATCCCCCGCAGATGGAAGCTCATCCCCGGCATCGGCCCGCCCGCGATGGCGAGCGAAGTATGCGGATTACCAGCAGCACGGCCCGCGCCGCCGGCGTTGATGCGGGACCCGGTGGCACGAAACGCGTGCATCGTCGGCGACACGGCTGCACCGCCGGCGTTGGTGCGGGGCCGGTGGCGTGCGAAGCACGCGCGACCATCGGGAGTGCGGGCATGCACTGCCGGCATCGGTCCGGGCGGCGGTGTCTGGCGGGTGGTGTGTCCGGCCGGTGGTGGTCGGCCGGTGGCTGGCGGCGGGTGGCGCATCCGGGTGCGTTACGCCCGAAATTTCACCACCCATCGTGATTGGAGGTAAATCTCGATAGCGGAAGGAATTCCGATCTTGTCTCCAATGAACGGATTCGACCTTTCAGCTACTGAAAGCATCGTGTCCCGCCTCGGCGGGGGCGTGATTCCCGTTTCTGGAGAGCGTTGCGGCTAACGCAGGTACGCCGGCCGGACTGCTTTATCGCGAAATATCGGGCGCAAAGCGCCCGGCAGCCAACCGGTCTCGTAGTGGGCGGCCGGTTGGTAGGTGCGGCCTGTGGGCTAGGTGCGGGTGGGCGGCCGGCGGGGCGGGGCCGGACGGGTGCGGTGGGTCAGCCGGTCAGCCGGTCAGCCGGTCAGGAGGTCGAGGGTGAGGTGGGCGGTTTCGTTGAGGGTCCAGAGGGCCCGGTGGTGCGGGGTGTAGTGGATGCGGGTGAGGGAGGCGTGGGCCGGGCGGGTGAGGTAGTCGCGGCGGGTGTGGAGGGTGTCGGCGAGGGCGGCGTTCAGGACGCCGTTGTGGCAGACGATCACCACCCGGCGGTCGTCGCGGTGGCGGGCGGTGACGGTCGCGAGGGCCTGCCGGACCCGGTGGCGGAAGGCACGGCGTGGCTCCGCGCCCGGGAACGCGTCCCACCGGCCGTGCCGGACGAACCGGCGGCCCGCGCGTTCCCACGCCCGCACGCTCAGCCCGGCCGGCCGGGACCCGGTGTCCGGCAGCCCGATCTCGCGCAGCGCGGGTACGATCCGCACCCGGTGGCCGGTCACCGTGGCCAGGTCGGCCGCGGTCTGCCGCGCGCGGGCCAGGTCGCTGGAGTACACCGCGTCCACCATGTCGCCGGCCAGGGCCGCGGCGGCCGCCTCGGCCTGGCGGTGGCCGAGCGTGGTCAGCGGCGGGTCGTCCCGCTCGGGGCCGGCGCGTTCGCCGGGTGGCAGCGGCTGGCCGTGGCGCACGAACACCACCTCGAGGTGGTCCGCGCCCCAGAGCGTTGCGTCGGCGACCGGATCCGGCACCCGTGGATCCTACGCCGCGGGCCGGGCGCGGGCACCGTACCCGAGCGGGCTCTTGGCCAGTGCCCGCTCCGGCGGGCGCCCGGCGCCCGGCGACCCTAGACTTTCGCCGTGAAACGCGTTGCGGTGGTGTACAACGCGCGCTCCGGCGCGCTGCTGGCCCGGGCCGAGGCCTCGCCGGAGGAGCAGCTGACCGAGCTGTTCGCCAAGCGGGGCGTCGAGGTGCGGATGCGGCCGTTCGAGCCGGGCACACTGCGGATCGACGTCGCGGGGCTGCTCGCGGAGGAGCCGGACGCGGTGTTCGTGGCCGGTGGCGACGGTACGGTGCGGGCGCTCGCCGAACAGCTGGCCGGTGGCGACGTGCCGCTCGGCATCCTGCCACTGGGCACGATGAACCTGCTCGCCCGCGACCTCGGCGTACCCGTCGATCTGGAGGAGGCCGCGGACGCGCTGCTCGCCGCGCCGGTCGACCGGATCGACGTGGCCACCGTCAACGACTCGCCCTACCTGCACAGCTCGATGCTGGCCATGCTGCCGCACCTCGGGCGGATCCGGGAGCGGGTCCGTGGGCAGCGGCTCGGCGTGTTCCGGCTGATCGACCGCGCGGTCCGGCTGATCCGGCGCTACCCGCGGATGGAGCTCACGATCACCGTCGACGGCGCTGAGCACCTCACCCGTACCCGCGCGGTCGTGGTCTCCTGCAACCCGCTGGCCGCGGGTCCGGCGCCGATCCCGGGACGCAAGCGGCTGGACGCCGGGCGGCTGGCGGTCTACGTGACGAAGGAGCGGGGCAGCTGGGACCTGGTCGAGGTGGTCGCGAAGCTGTTCAACGGCGGCTGGCAGCAGGACGAGCGGATCCGTGTCTACGAGGGTAAGACTGTAGAGGTGAGATCAACCCGGCTCGCGCTGATGAGCGTGATGAGCGACGGCGAGAACGCCCAGCTGGCCACCCCCCTGCGGTACGAGATCCGGCCCCGTGCGCTCGCGGTCCTGGCACCGGGAGCGGCTGCGTGAAGCCGGCCGGCGTGCGGATCGCGCAGATCGCCGATCTGCACTTCGGCCGGGACGTGCCGGCGGTCGCGGAGACGCTGATCGAGGAGTTGCGCGAGGTACAGCCGACGCTGATCGCGGTCTGCGGCGACCTGACCCAGACCGCGGCCGAGGCGGAGTTCCGGGCGGCCAGCGCGTTCCTGGACAAGCTGCCCGCGCCCGCGGTGGTCGTGCCCGGCAACCACGACCTGCCCGGCTGGCGGTTCTGGACCCGGTTCACCCGCCCGTGGCGGCGCTGGCGCAAGCACATCGCCAGCGACCCGCACGGCGCGGTCACGTACGAGACGGACGGCCTGATCGCGGTCGGCGTCAACTCGGCCCGCCGCTGGACGTTCCACCACGACTGGTCCCGCGGCCGGATCAACATGCGGCAGCTGACCGCGATCGGCGCCGCGTTCGACGAGGCACCACGTGACGACCTGCGGGTGGTCATCGCGCACCACCCGTTCCTGCTCACCGACGCGGTCCGCAGCCGCGGCCTGGTCGGCCGGTCCGCGCTCGCGCTGCGCCACCTGCGGCACCGTGCCGACCTGCTGCTCGGCGGCCACATCCACCTGGCGTACAGCGGCATCGTCGACGGCCTGGTCGTCGCGCAGTGCGGCACCGCGGTCTCCAACCGGCTCAAGGGCGAGCCGAACAGCTACAACCTGATCGACGCCACCGGCGACCGCCTCACCATCGCGATCCGCCGCTGGACCGACGACCGCTTCGAGACCTTCGAGAGCCACGAGTACGTCCGCGACGGCCACGAATGGTCGGTCCCGGCCGCTACGGCGTGACGCCGGCACGCTCCAGCAGGCCGGCGGTGATGGTGGCGGAGCGGGTGAGGCCCATCTCGGTGAAGCCGGCGTGGGCGGCGGTGAGCAGCGGGATCGCGGCGGCCGGGCGGCCGGACAGCAGTTCCAGGTGCCCGGCGGAGCGCTGCGCGGAGGCGATGCCCCAGCGGTGGCCGATCCGGGTGGCGCGGTCCAGGCAGCGGCCGGCGAGCGTCCGCGCGTGGTCGTGCAGGCCGAGTTCGAGGTGGATGCCGGTCAGCACGGTCTCGGCCACGGTCAGCTGCATCTCGTCGCGTAGCGCGGTGTAGCCGGCCACGGCCGCGCGGGCGTGCCGGGCCGCGACCGCGGTCAGCCCTCGCCGGAGGTAGCCGTCGGCCAGGAACGTGTGCGCCTCGGCGCTGCCCCAGGCGTCGCGGCCGGCCTCGAAGACGGTGAGTGCCCGGTGCAGCGCCGCGGTCTCCCCCTCCGGCGACGGGTTGACCGGCTGTCGGAAGGCCAGGTGCACGTAGCCGGCGGCCGGGGTGCCGCCGAGCGCGGGCAGCAACCGCGCCGCCCGGTCGTAGGCGGCCAGCGCGACGCGCGTCCGGCCGAGCTGCTGCGCGGCGACGCACCAGCCGAGCGCGGCACCCGCGGTCCCGGCCGCGTCGCCGAGCGCGGTGTAGAGCCGGTACGCGCGGCGCAGGTACGGCAGCGCGCCCGGGTTGTCGTCGCGGAACCGGTGCAGGCTGCCGAGGCTGAGCCACAGCAGGGCCCGGGTGGCGGGCGTCAGCGCGGCATCGGCCGGGATCGCGTCGTGGGTCGCCGCCCAGTCGCCGATCCGGCCGCGGACGACGCAGAAGTTCACGGTCGCGGTCGCCAGCCGGGCGGCCAGTTCGGCCTCGCCCGCCTCGGCCAGCCGGGGCACCAGCGCGCCGATGGTCTCCAGTTCGGACTCGAACCACTCCGCCGGTGCCGCGGCCGCCTCCGCCAGCGCCGTCGTGGGGGCGGGCAGGGCCAGCGGGCGTCCCGGCAGCCGCAGGTTCGCGGACAGCGCGGCGCGCAGGTAGGCCGTGCCGGCCGCGGTGACCAGCTCCGCGACCGGCGGGCCGGGCCGCTCCACGGCGGACAGCCGGACCAGGTCGTGCACGGCGTACCGTTCGTCGCTGACCCGGGTGAGCAGCTGCGCGTCGCAGAGCCGCTCGGCCAGCGTGTACGCGTCCGCTTCGGCGACCCCGAGCAGCGCCGCGGGCAGCCAGGACGCGAACGTACGGACCGGCAGTGCGCTCACCGCCCGCAGCAGCGTCAGCGGTGCCGGTGCGAGCCGGTCGAGGCTGAGCGCCAGGCTGGCCCGGACGTCGGCGTCGCCGTACGTCATCCGGTCCAGGCGCTGGTCCCGGTCGGCGAGCCGGGCCGCGATCCGGCGCAGCGACACGTCCGGCGTCGCGGCCACCCGGGTGCCGATCGCCCGGATGCCCAGCGGCAGGCCACCGCACAGCCCGGCGATCGCGGCGGCCGCGGCCGGGTCCGCGGCGACCACGCCCGGGCCGGCGATCCGGGCCAGCAGCGCGGTACCGGCCTCGACGTCCAGCGGCAGCAGCGGCACCCGGTGCGCGCCCGGCACGGCGAGCGCGGTCCGGCCGGTGACCAGCAGCGCGCTGCCCGGACCGGGCAGCAGATGCCGCACCGTACCGGCGTCGGTGGCGTTCTCCGCGAGGATCAGCACCCTCCGGCCGGCCAGGACCGACCGGAGGTGGGCGGCGCGCTCCGGCACGTCGTGCGGCAGCATCTCCGCCGGTACGCCGAGCGAACGCAGCAGATGGCCGAGCACCCGCCCGGCGCCGGGCGGGTCCAGGTCGGCGACGAGGCAGCCGTCCGGGAACGCGCCGGCCACCGCGTGCGCCGCGCGCACCGCCAGCGCGCTCTTGCCGACGCCGGCCATGCCGCCGATCATCACGGTCACGCCCGTGCCCGGCACGTCCGGCTCCTGCCGCAGCAGCCGGATCAGGTGGGCGAGTTCCGGTTCCCGCGCGGTGAAGTCCGCGACCACCGGCGGCAGCTGGAACGGCGCGGCCAGCCGCTCGGCGGTCCGCAGGCCGGGATCGCGGCGCAGCACGGCGCGGTGCACCGCGACCAGTTCCGGGCCGGGGTCGATGCCGAGCTCCGCGGCGAGCACGGTACGGGTCTCCCGGTACGCGCCGAGCGCACCGGCCGGGTCGCCGTTGCGGTAGGTGGCGAGCACGTACAGGCTGCGGAGCCGTTCCCGCAGCGGGTGCTCGCGGATGCAGTCGCGCAGCAACGCCTGTGCCGCGCCCGGCTCGCCGCCGCGCATCAGCAGCTCGCTGTAGAGCTCGACCGCGGAGAGATAGTCGTCGCGCGCGGCCGCGGCGCGCGCCTCCAGCACCGGCCCGGCCGCTTCACCGGCGAACGGCTCGCCGCGCCACAGCGCCAGCGCGGCGCGCAGGTCCGCGCGCGCCGCCTCCGGTTCTCGCGTGCTCCGCGCCCGGGCCGCGGCGACCAGCGCGGTGAACTCGGTCAGGTCCAGCTCGCCCGGTGCGACCTCGAACCGGTACCCGGCCGGCGTGGCGGTCACCCGGCCGGGCAGCAGACGGCGCAGCCGGGACAGGTACGTGCGGACGTTGGCCGGTGCGGAGGCGGGTGGCCGGCCCCGCCACACCTCGTCGACCAGCGCCTCCGTGGTGACGACGCGGTTGCCGCTGGTCATCAGCAGCAGCGCGATCAGCCGCGGTTTGCCGGCCTCGATCCGCACCGGCCGGGTGCCGTCGCTGAACCCGGCCGGGCCGAGCACCCGGAACAACATTCGGCCATTGTCGACGATGAGGATCCCGGATGCTCGGCGCCGCCGTCACGTCACATCCGGAACGCCGGGCCGGACGGTCCGCACTGCACGATCTTGTCGGCGACGGTGCCGCTGCGGCCGGACTCGTAGGTGCACGCCCGGATCTGCACCTCGGAGCCCTCGTAGAAGTTCATGTTGCAGCTGCCCTCGGCGCCGTTCCCGCGCTTCTCCACGCAGGCGCCCCGGCGGTACAGCGCGCCGTCGACGAAGTTCTGCCAGACGATGGCGGCCGAGTGCCCGTCCGCGAGCGTGTCCCGGACGTTGAAACTGTCGTCCCCCGGCCAGGGACATCCGAAGACGGCCTCACCGAACGAGGCGCAGTCACCACTGATCACGGCACGGTAGGTGCCGGACGTGAACGTCTCCACCCAGGCCGGGGCCGCGGCCGCGGGCAGCTGGCCGACGGTCACGGCCATGGCCAGCCCGGTCAGGACGGAGGCGAGCAGCTTTCTGATCTTCAACTGAACTCCCGGCGATCGAGGAAAACCTTGAATCGACGTGTACGCACGGCGACGCGGATCAACCTACGGACGGCCCGCACATTCCCCGCACATCCACCACCGTCGCTGTCTGCCGGTCAGAAGCGGACGGCCTCGGTCGTCACGCCCGGGAACGGCCGGGCGCCGGTCAGCACCGGCAGGCCGGAGCGGTCGCCGTTGAGCGCGTAACCGTAGAACGCGCGCAGGTAGGTGACCGCCAGTGCCTGCTGCTGCGCCGCGGTCGGCCGGCCGGTCTCGGCGGGGCAGTCGGTGTCGTCGCCGTCGACCGGACCGGGGCCGGTCGTCCACTCGGTGTTGTAGAAGTTGTGGTTGCCCTTCGTCACCCGCAGGCGGAAGCCGTGCACGCCCGCGCCCTCGGCGTACTCCTCGCCGCCGAGACCCCAGCAGCCGGCCGAGACGACCGCGATCGGCACGCCGGTCACCCGGGTGTCGTAGAAGCCGCTCGGGCCGGGAGAGGCGAGCGAGACCACGCCGCGGATCCGGACGCCCGCGGGCAGTTCGCCGCGGTTGCCGTCCGCGGCCTGGTACATGACTCCCTCGCCGCCGACCGAGTGGCCCATCGTGCCGACCCGGGTCAGGTCGAGCCGGCCGCGCAGGTTCACCGGCTTCCCGCTGGTCAGGTCGGTGACCCGGCCGGCGAGCGGGCCGCCGCCGGTCGTGGTCAGCCGGCGGAGCATGTCCAGGTGCCGGTTGATCAGCCGTCCGCGCTGCGGCGCGACGCCCATGTGGTGGTTGAGCCCGCTCGCGCTGAGCGACACGACCACGAAACCGTCGGCGGCCAGCGCCCGGCCGAGGTAGTCGTAGCCGCGGTAGCTCGGGTAGGGCCGCACCCCGTCCGGGCACGGCCAGCTGTCCCAGTCGTTCTCGTCGGCGGAGTGGCAGGCCAGCTGCTGGCCGTGCAGCAGCATCACGACCGGCAGCGGGCCGGAGGCGGCGCGTGGGTAGTGGATGACGGCGCGCAGTTCGGAGGTGCCGCCCGCCCAGTCGGCCGGGTCGGTGAACGCCTGGTCGCCGAGGTCGTAGGCGGCCACGGCGACCGGGTCGGTGCCGGCCTGCGCGCTCGGTGCGCCGGCCGGCGTGACGGCGAGCAGGGATGCCGCCGCGAGGACAGGGACGAGTCTTCTGAGGAGTCTCACGTCCCGGTAGACGTCGTACGCCGCGGATCGGTCGCACCCGTGATCATGCCGGTGTGCAGGTGACCGCGGGCGCGGTGGCGGCGCCGCTGCCGATCAGGCAGGTCCGCACGCGGCGCCGCGAGCCCGGTGGCGTACGCGAAGACGGCGACCGGAAGATGCCCGAGCCGGCCGACGTGACCGGCCGGGACGACGTACGTTCGGTCGGTCCGGCTCAGCCGCGCGGCGCGGTCCTCCGGGCCGGCCGGCCCGGCCGGTGGGCTCACCGGCCCGATCCGGCGGTGGCCGGTGTCCTCGCGGCCCCGGTGGCCCTCAGGGCGGTGGCCGAGTACCGCACGTCCACCACGGTGGAGTCGTTGATCAGGTCGCCGCCGTTGACACCGAAGTACGCGACGACCAGGTCCTTGCGCCGGTGCCGCGGGAAGTAGAGCGCCAGCACCAGCACGGACACGGCGACGAGTTCCGCTCCCAGCAGCGCCAGCTCCGCCATCGACCGCTCCTCGCCTACCGGAAATTCACCGGAACCTCCGCAAACTTTCCTGGAAGGCTGCCCAGAGAATTCGATATGGGTCAATGTGTTTGGGTGTCGGACCGTGGGAGCCCGGCCGCCCGGGCCCCCACGGTGCGCGACTCAGATGAGCAGGCGCCAGACCTGGTAGGAGCCGTAGTTGCAGGCCCGGGCGTACGCGTCCCGGGCGGCGGAGCCGTGGGTGTCGAGGCAGATCAGCCGGCCCTCGTAGAACTCCTGGCGCAGCGTCACGTGCTGCCAGTTCGAGCCCACGCCCTCCAGCACGTCCGTGTCCGGCGGCTGGCCGTTCGAGCAGGCGTGGGTGTACAGCCGGGGTCCGCCGTACTCGTCCATGTTCAGGCACATGCCGGTGGCCCGGTTCTTGATCTGCGCGAGCTCGTACCCGAACCGGGACTTGCCCTTCGGGCCGTACACCTCCCAGGTCTGGTAGTTGTTGCCGCTCTGGCACGGCAGCGTGTACACCGACCCGAAGACGCTGCCCGGGGCCGGGAAGCCGCTGTCCAGGCACAGACCGGACTGGTGGCTCTGGAATCTTCCGACGAGCGTGTACGCCGCCGCGGGCGAGGCGGTCACCAGCAGCCCGCCGATGACGAGCGCGCACAGCGCGACGATCCGGGTGACGATCACAGGGGTTCCTTTCGCCGTCGGTCCGGTGGCCGGGGTGGCCACTCGGCACCGAGTAGAGCGACGGGCGGTCCGGGGCTCCAGGCAGAATCGCAGGCAAGAAATTCCGGCCCGCGTCGCCGCAGCTCAGCACGGCGGCCGATGGTGTGTGACGCAGCCGATACACAGCCGGGCGAGGATGTGCCCGTGGGGGACCTCAGCCTCGGCGGTGTGTTGCGTGCGCACCGGTCCGGCGCCGGACTGACCATCGAGGAGCTGGCCGGCCGGGCCGGTGTCAGCGCCCGGGCGGTCAGCGACCTGGAACGGGACCGGGTGCGCCGGCCGCAGCGGCGCACCCTGATCGCGCTGCTCGACGCGCTCGCGCTGCGCGGCGCGGATCGCGATCTGGTGCGGCGGCTGGCGGATGCCGGCCGCACGCCGCCCGGTCCGTGCCCGATGCCGGACCCGCCGGCGCACTTCACCGGCCGCCGGGATACGGTGGCCGCGATCCGGGCCCTGACCGGCCCGTCGTCCGGCGTGCCCACCGGTCCGGTCGCCGTCGCGGTGATCTCCGGCCCGCCGGGCGTCGGCAAGACCGCGATCGCGTTGCACGTGGCGCACGTACTCGCGGCGGACTACCCGGACGGGCGGTTCTTCGCCGACCTCCGCGGCACCCGGCGATACCCGGCCGCGCCCGCGGAGACGCTGCACCGGCTTCTGCTGGCGCTCGGCGTGGCGGAGACCAGGATCCCGGCCGACACCGCCGAACGGGCCCGCCTCTTCCGCCGCCTGCTCACCCACCGGCGGGTCCTGCTGGTCCTGGACAACGCCGGCACCGAGGAGCAGATCCGGCCGCTGCTGCCGGGCGACGGACCCGGCCTGGTGCTGATCACCGGCCGGCGCTCGCTGAGCGGGCTGGAGGCGGTGCGCTGGCTGCCCCAGGACCCGCTGCCGGCCGGGGACGCGGCCGCGCTGCTGCACGCGGTCGGCAGCACGCCGCCGGGCCGCGACGCGGACCAGGTCGCGGCGCTCGCGGCGCACTGCGGGCACCTGCCGCTCGCGCTCCGGATCGTGGGCCGGCGCCTGCGCGACGAGCCGGGCCTGACCGTGCCGGTCCTCAGCGAGCGGCTGGCCCGGGCACAGGACCGGATCGCCGTGCTCGACGGCGGCACCGCCGGGCTGGCCACCGCGCTCACCGTGTCGTACCGGGCACTGCCGCCGTCCGGTCGGCGTACGCTGCGCCGGCTGGCGCTCGTCCCCGGCCCGGACTTCACTGCCGACCTGGCCGCGGTGCTCTGCGGCACCGGGCCGGTCCAGGCCGAGGAGCACCTGGACGCGCTGGTCGAGTGCGGTCTGCTCACCCCGCGCCCGCCGGACCGCTACGGTCTGCACGACCTCATCCGGGCGTTCGCCGCGACCCGGCTGCGCCGTGACGAGCCGGACGGCGGGCGTGCCCTCGGTGACCGCCTCACCCGCTGGCTGCTGACCACCACGGTCCGGGCCGGGCGGTGGTTCGAACCGGGCGGGCCACCACTGGAACACGG
Organism: Catenuloplanes indicus; assembly: GCF_030813715.1. Classification (NCBI taxonomy): domain Bacteria; kingdom Bacillati; phylum Actinomycetota; class Actinomycetes; order Micromonosporales; family Micromonosporaceae; genus Catenuloplanes; species Catenuloplanes indicus. The sequence continues at coordinate 1,150,888 of NZ_JAUSUZ010000001.1, read as the reverse complement.
TACGGCGTTCCCGGTGCACGGCGACGCCGCGCGAGCCCGCGCGTGGCTCGACGCGGAACTCGACAACTGGGTGCCCGCGCTGCGGGCCGGTGCGGAGACCGGCCTGGACGCACTCGTCATGGCCACGGCCGACGCGCTGCACTGGTTCTCCGACCAGCGGCTGCAGCTCGGCATCTGGCCGGAGGTGTTCCGGCTCGGCGCCGAAGCCGCGCTCCGCGCCGACGACGCCGCCGCACAGGCCGTGCACCTGAACTACCTGTCCTGGGCGCAGGCGCTCTGCGACGCCGACTACCCGGCCAGCCTCGGCACCGCGACCGAGGCGATGCGCCGCGCGGAGACCGCAGGCGACCTGGCGCAGCAGGGCTGGGCGCTGGTCTACGCCGCGTCGGCCCATACCGGCCTGGGCGAGCACCGGCCGGCCGCGCGGCTGCGGCAGCGCGCCTGGGTCCTGTTCCGCCGGGCCGGTGACCACGAAGGCCTGCCGCAGGCCATGCGCGGTCTCGGTGCCTCGCTGCACGCGCTCGGCCGGACCACGGAGGCCCTGCGGGTGCACCGGGCGACGCTGCGGCTGCTGCGGGACCCGGCGACGCCGATCGCCGGCCTGGCCCGCGCCTACTCCGACGCGATGACCTGCCGCAGCATCGGCATCACGCTCGCGGCCGCGGCACGCTGGGCGGAGAGCGTGGCGGCGTACCGGGAGGCGCTGGCCGGGGTGCGCGCCTGCGGGCTGCGCAGCCAGGAGCCGAGCGTCCGGATCGGACTGGCCACGGCACTGCGGCACACCGGCGGTGCCGCGGAGGCGGCGGAGCATCTGATGGCGGCGGCGGTCGTGGCGCGCGAGCTGGGTGATCCGCAGACGGCGGCGCGGGCCGAGACCGCGCTGGCGCCGGACTCGGACGGTCGCGGCTGACGCGTGCGGTGCCGGGTGAGTGCCGTGTTCCCGGGTGGCGGCGCCGGCTCGGATCGTCGCCATCGGGGAGCGTCGTTTCGGCGGCTGCGGCTGCCGGGCTCGACAGTCGCTACGGGACGCATCGTGTCCGCCGGTTGCCGGTGCCGGGCTCAGATCGTCGCGGCGAAGGCGCGCAGGAGCGGGTGGACGTCGTATGCGCCAGTGGCCGGTGGCGGCACCCAGCCGCAGCGGGCCAGCTCGGCCAGGGCCGCCGCCGGCGGCGCGTCCCGGGCCAGCGTCCGGAGCGCGTGCCGGGCCGGTCCGGGCAGCTGCAGACAGCCGCGGTGGAACGTGGCCCGGACGGACAGATCCCCGGCCGCCAGCTCGTCCAGCAGCCGGCCCGGCCGCATCAGCCGGTCGGCGATCCGCTCGACCGGCCACCGTCCCCGGGTGAGCAGCCGGTTCGCGACCGCCCGCAGCGCCAGCGGCAACCCGTGACAGAGCCGCGCCAGGTCGCCCACCACCCGGTCCGGGACCGTCCCGCCGGTCATCCGGTCCAGGGCCAGCCGGCTGTCGTCGGCGGGCAGCGGCGCCAGCACCCGGCTCCGCACGCCGGGCAGCGGGATCCGGTGGGCGCAGGTCATCACCGTCACCGCCGGCCCGGCCGCGGGCAGCAGCGCCGCCACCTGACCGGGATCGCTCACTCCGTCCACGATCAGCAGCACGCGGCGCCGAGGGCCGTGACCGCCCGCGTCCGTGCCACCGCTGAGCGCCCGCGCCACCCGCCGGGCCGCCTCCGCCGGGCCGGGCGGCCGGTGCCCGCCGAGGTCGGCCAGCCGGACCCCGTGCGGGAAGTCCGCGGCCGACCGAGCGGCGGCCCGGAGCGCCAGTGCGGTCTTGCCGACGCCGGGAAGACCGGCGATCTGCACCGGCCGTCCGCTGCCGATCGCGGCGGCGAGCCAGTCGAGATCCGCCGTACGGCCGGTGAAGCACGGCGTCGACCGGGGGAGCCCCGCGGCGGCGGACTCGGCATGCAACGCGGCCCGGAGCCGGGCACCGCCGGCCGGCCCGAGACGCAGGCCGCCGGCGAGCGCACCGATCGTGCCGTCCTGCGGGCGCCGGATCCGGCCACGCTCGATGCCGCCGATCGTCCGCGCGCTCACCCCGGACCGCGCCGCAAGCCCGTCGATCGTCAGCCCGGCCCCGACCCGCAGGGCCCGCAACGCCGCGCCTCCGTCCACCGCACGACCTCCGCAGCCATCGACGCCCGAGGTTAGCAACGTCAGGTTTCGCCCCGGTGCCGGCGGGTGGCAGCATGCCGTGACCGGTCGCACCGCGGGCTCCGACATGGACCGTCGCGGTGGCCGGTGCGGTGCGGGCCGGCCGGCGGGCTGGGCATCCGGGGCTCGGCGTGCCTACCATGCGAGCACGATTCCATCGAATGATCTAGATCGCGAGGGGTCATCGCATGCAGGCTCGGCGCAGCGCGCAGTGGTACTCGGGCGACGTCCGCAACAGCTACATCCATCGGGCCTGGATGCGTCGCGGCCTGCCCGCGGACGCGTTCGACGGCCGCCCGCACATCGCGATCGCGAACACCGCCTCCGACCTCACCCCGTGCAACGCGCACCTGAACGAGGTGGCCCGCAGCGTCGCCGACGGCATCCACCGGGCCGGTGGCATCCCGCTGAACCTGCCGGTGGTGTCGCTGGGGGAGACGCAGGTCCGGCCGACCGCGATGCTGTGGCGCAACATGGCCGCGATGGCGATCGAGGAGATGCTGCGCGCCAACCCGATCGACGCGGTGGTGCTGCTCGGCGGCTGCGACAAGACCATCCCGGCGCTGCTGATGGGCGCGGCCTCGGTCGATCTGCCCGCGGTCGTGGTCCCCGGCGGGCCGATGCTCACCGGCACGTTCCGTGGCGTCCCGCTCGGCTGCGGCACCGACGTGTGGAAGCTCAGCGAGGAGGTCCGCGCGGGCACGCTGTCCGCGGCCGAGTTCCAGCGCTCCGAGGGGTCGATGATCAGGAGCAAAGGGCATTGCAACACCATGGGTACGGCGTCCACGATGGGTCTGCTCGCCGAAGTCCTCGGCATGACGCTGCCCGGCATCGCCGGCACCCCGGCGCCGGACTCGCGGCTGCTCGAGGCCGCGCACGCGACCGGCGAGCTCGCGGTCGAGCTGGCCGACACCGGCCGGCGGCCGAGCACGGTGCTGAGCCGCGGCTCGTTCCTCAACGCGATCGTGGCGCTGGCGGCGCTCGGCGGCTCCACCAACGCGGTCGTGCACCTGCTGGCGATCGCCGGCCGGCTCGGTGTGCCGCTCGCCCAGGACGACTTCGACCGTACCGGCGCGGGTGTGCCGTTGCTCGTCGACCTGCAGCCGGCCGGCCGGTTCCTGATGGACGACCTGTATCGGGCCGGTGGCCTGCACGCGGTCCTCGCCGAGGTCCGTGACCTGCTCGACCCGGCCGCGCTCACGGTCACCGGCCGGCCGCTGGTCGAGCACCTCGGCACGCCGCTCGTCTACGACCGCGAGGTGATCCGCCCGCGGGAGGCGCCGCTGCAACCGCACGCGGGCATCGCGGTGCTCCGCGGCAATCTCGCCCCCGGCGGCGCCGTGATCAAACCGGCGGCCGCGTCGCCGCACCTGCTGCGCCACCGCGGCCCGGCCGTCGTCTTCGACTCGATCGAGGACGTGCACGCCCGCCTCGACGACCCGGACCTCGACGTCACCGCCGACTCGGTGCTGATCCTGCGCGGCTGCGGGCCGAAGGGCTACCCGGGCATGCCGGAGGTGTCCAACATGCCGCTGCCCGCGAAACTGCTCGCCCAGGGGGTACGCGACATGGTGCGCATCTGCGACGGCCGGATGAGCGGCACCGCGTACGGCACCGTGGTCCTGCACGTCACCCCGGAGGCGGCCGCCGGTGGCCCGCTCGGCAAGGTCCGCACCGGCGACATGATCATCCTGGACGTGGAGAACCGGCGGCTCGACGTCGACATCCCCGACATCGAGCTGGCCATCCGTGACCCCGCGCCGGAGATGGTCAAGGCGTTCGCGGCCCCGGCCCGCGGCTGGGAACGCCTCTACGTCGACACGGTCGGCCAGGCCGACACCGGTGCCGACTGCGACTTCCTGCTCGGCTCCAGCGGCGACCAGGTCTCCCGCGAATCCCACTGACCCCCGCCCGCCCGCGCGGTGGCCACCGCCGGCGGCCGGGTCTGCCGGGCGTCGTACGGACGGAGGAACGCCATGCCCCGCACCGCGCTCGTCACCGGCGGTCTCAGCGGCCTCGGCGCCGCGACCGCGGCCCGGCTGGCCGCGGACGGCATCCGGGTGATCACGCTGGATGTGGCCGACGGTGCCGACGTGCGCGTCGACGTCAGCGACACCGCGGCCGTCGACGCCGCCGCCGGCCGGATCGGGCCGGTCGACATCCTGGTCAACTCGGCCGGCATCGTCGGGCCGAACGCGCCGCTGTGGGAGATCGGCCGGGACGGCTGGGACCGCACGTTCGCGGTCAACGTGCACGGCACGGTCAACACCTGCCGTGCGTTCGTGCCCGGCATGCGCGAGCGCGGCTGGGGACGCATCGTCAACATCGCCAGCATGGCCGGCAAGGACGGCAACCCGAACATGTCGCCCTACTCCGCGTCCAAGGCCGCGGTCATCGCACTCACCAAGTCCCTCGGCAAGGAGCTGGCGACCAGCGGAGTCCTGGTCAACGCGATCGCCCCGGCGGTCATCGAGACCCCGATGAACGCGCACACCGCCCCGGACGCGCTGGCCCACATCACCGGCCTGATCCCGATGCGCCGCGTCGGCCGGCCGGAGGAGGTCGCCGAGCTGATCGCCTGGCTCACGTCCGACCTGGTCAGCTTCTCCACCGGTGCGGTCTACGACATCAGCGGTGGCCGCGCGACGTACTGACCGGCCCGGGCCACCCCTCGGTCAGGAGACCGGTGTCACGCGGCTCCAGCGGGAGATGGAGCCCCAGTCGCCGAACGTGGGTGCCGGCTCCCAGTGGTGGGTGACGTCCACGTCGGTGCGTTCGTCGAGCAGGCGCTCGCCGGCGGCCTTGTCGGTGGTGGTGCGGCTGACGACGCCGGTCTCCTGGTACTCGAAGTTGTCGATCTTGATGGAGCTGGACAGGCCGCGGGCCTCGTCGTCCGGGTACTCCCAGGAGGTGATGTTGTGCAGGAAGAGGCGGTCGCCGTGCGGGCGGAACGAGTAGCTCAGCGACTGCCGGCCGACCTCGTCGAAGAACCACACGCGCGCGTGGCCGTTCTCCCGCTCGATGACCGCCTCCGGGATGATGTCCTCGGCGGTGTCGCTGAGCGTGACGGAGTACAGCTCGCCGGTCCGGTCTCGGGCGGCGGCCTGCTCGGCCGTCATCGGGTCGATCGGCTTGTTCTTCTTGAAGTTCCACCGGCGGCAGTACGCCACCGGACCTGTCGGCTCGGACATGCCACTCCTCCCAGACGCGCTAATTGTACGAGTGACCGTTCGAGTCACGGATCGTGATGCCGAGGTCGTCGGCCGCGGATATCACCGCCGGTGGTACCGGGTCGTCCTGCGGCGGCACCTCGAGGATCGGATCACCGGAGAGCTTCTTCCCGGCCGCGTCGCCGATCTGGCTGCGCGCGTGCTCGGTGTCCTTGACCGTCGCGTCGGTGCTGTACTTGCTGTCCAGTTCGCGCAGGTAGCCGACCGCGGTCTCCTCCTTCACCTTGTCCAGCTGCGTGTGCTTCCGCGAGACGATCTCCTCGTCCGGGATGTACGAGTCGACGCGCTTGCCGTTGTCGAGCGTGAGCTCGTTGCCGCCACCCCGGGCGGTGTAGTACGGCTCCCGGTCCTTGTTGAACTGGTTGCCCCGGTTGAAGTTCTCCAGCACCTCCGGCGGGAGCGGCTTCTTCGGTTTCTTCGGTGCCTGCGCACCACTGACCGGTGCGGTCGCCGCCGGCTTGCCGCCGCGGCCCCGTCTCGCCGCGTCCACGGCGTCGTCGGCCAGCTTCTTGCCGTCCTCGAGCACGCCGTCGAGTGCCTTCATGACCCCCTTGGCCGCGGCGCCGGCGACCTTCCCCTTGCCCGTGCTCTTGCCGGGCCTAGCCATTGAGCACCGCGTCGACGGCCATGCCCAGCAACTGGTCGAGCACGAGCTGGGTCAATATCTTGAAGATCGGTATCTCCAGCAACGACGCGCCGAACGTGACGACCGCGGTCGCGACGGCCTGGGCGATCTGGACCGCGAGGATCGTCAGCTGCACGATCACGTTGATCTTCAGTGCGAGGACGACACCGGCGCACACCATCAGGCCGGCGCCGATGATCTGCGCGCCGGTCTGCGCGTTCTGCAGACGGGCCGACGGGCCGTCCTCGGCCGTCCACGCGGTCTGGAACGCGGTGATCGTCTCCCCGCGGTTGCTCTGCCATGCCGTCGCGGCGGCACCGTCCGCGGCCGTGACGTGCGAACCGATCGTGCCGGCCGCCGCGAGCCACGACTGACCCAGCTCGAACAGCCGCTCCTCGTCCGCCTCCGGCCAGGTGAAACCCAGCATCCCCAAAACGTCGATCAGCTCGCCGGGCAGTTGCAGGCCCACAGCGGCTCCCCCTCCCCGTGTCGCCGGCAGGCCCGGCATCCGTCCTCAGGTACCGCGCGCGTCGAGCGTCGTCCCGATCTGCCCGAACTGCTGGGAGATCTCCTCCTCGGCCGCGTCGTAGGCGTCCGCCGCCACGGCCAGCCGGTCGCTGTAGGCGCCCATCGTGTCCAGGTTCGAGAACAGGCAGTTCATGGCCATCGCGTACGCGCCGGTGTAGATCTCGCCGATGATCGAGCCGAGGTCGTCGCCGCCCCACGGCGCGTCCGCGCCGGCCAGCTCCGTCTCCATCCGCTCGAAGTCGGACAGTGCGGCCGAGAAGACCGACCCGATCCGGTCGTCCGCGCGGCGCAGCGACTCGGGATCCACCTCGAAGCCGCTCACCGGCGGGTCTGCCGTTCGATCTGCCGCATGGCGTCCGCCAGCCCTTCGGTGATCCGGTGCATCGACCGCATGCCCTGCTCCTGCACCTCGGCCAGCCGCGCCGCCAGCGCCGCCGGGTCGATCGCGGACACCGCTGCCTCCGCCTCGCCGGCTCCGCGCAGCGACGCCCACGCCGCGTTGACGGCCTCGATGATCTCCTGCTGCAGCTCGTGCCGCGGCAGCGACGCGGTGCGCTCGTCCAGCGACAACCCGACCAGCCGCCCGTCCGCGCCCATCTGCGCGCGGATCAGCCCGTCGGCCGCCATCCCCACGCCCGTGGCGTGCGGGTCGTCGAGCGCCGGCCGGGGCACCGGCGGCTGCGCCGCCGCCACCTGAGCGCGTGCCCGCTCCAGCAGCTCCGCAAGATCGATCTCCGGCCGTAGCTCGCTCATCCTGGCCCTCCCCGTCAGCGCGACCATCCTAGGAGCCGGCGGCAACCCCGCCGGCCCGGCATCGGCGACGGCGTCCGGCTCACCGGCCGGCCGGGTGGGCGAGGACGTCGCGGAGGGCCCGCACCGACGCGAGCGCCTGCGCGTACGTCGACTCCTCGGTCTCCTCCCACAGTTCGCGCCATTCCGAGTCGTCGCCGACGATCCGGTCGAGGGCCCGCACCGCGATCGCCGGCACGTCCCCGGCCACCTCGACCCGGCCGCCCTCCGTCACAAAGCCCGGCGCGTAGGGGCTGTCGATCGCGGCGCCGTCCGGCAGCGCGGACGCGACGACGGCCGCGGCGGCGAGCGCCTGCTCCGCCTCACGGCTGTCGACGAAGTCCGCTCCGCGTTCGGCGACCCGGATCAGCGCCTCCCGGATCAGCGCCATGCGGTGCTCCGGTGCCGCCTCGTCCAGATGGGCGCACCAGTCCGCGGCGGTGTCGTTGTCGAACGGGCCGACGTCCCACGTGCCCATGCTGCGTCTCCTGTTTCCCCGGTCTGTTTTCCCGGTCTGTTTTCCCGGTCTGTTTCCCGGTCTGTTTCCCGGTCTGTTCCGAACCGGCCGTGAGCGTAGCGCCCGGCGCGGGCCGGAAGGGTCGGCACTCACGAAGATGAGGGCCGCCGGGGCCGCACCTAGTGTCGATGCCAGATCGCGCCCAGGGAGGCCGGCCGGGAGCTGCGGGCCCGAGGTGAGGAGCCGTTGTGAGAGCTTTCAGGATCGAGACGCCGCAGGCGGAGCTGGACGACCTCAAGCGTCGTATCGCCGGCACCCGCTGGCCGGAGAACCTGCCGGAGACCGGGTGGGACCGGGGCGTGCCGACCGCCTATCTCAAGGAACTCGCGGAATACTGGGCGACCGAGTACGACTGGCGTGCCGCCGAGGCCCGGCTGAACGCGTATCCGCAGTTCACCACGGAGATCGACGGCGCTACCGTCTACTTCCTGCACGCCCGGTCGCCGGAGCCGGGAGCACGGGCGCTGCTGATCACGCACGGCTGGCCGGGCTCGGTCGCGGAGTTCCTGGACGTGATCGGGCCGCTGACCGACCCGCGCGCGCACGGCGGCGATCCGGCCGACGCGTTCCACGTGGTGCTCGCGTCGATGCCCGGCTACGGGTTCTCCGGGCCGCACCCGGGCACCGGCTGGACGCTGCTGCGGGTCGCCTCGGCCTGGGCGGAGCTGATGAGCCGGCTGGGCTACGAGCGGTACATCGCGCAGGGCGGTGACTTCGGCGCTCCGGTCTCGCTGCTGGTCGGGCTGGTCGACCCGGAGCACGTCAGCGGCGTGCACCTGAACATGCTGACCACCACGCCGAGTGACGACCCGGCGGACCTGATCGGGCTCAGCGAGCAGGACCAGGCGCGGATGGCGCACTCGCAGCGCTTCCTCGACCACCTGTCCGGCACGATGAAGCTGCACTCCACCCGGCCGCACACCGTCGCGTACGCGCTCACCGACTCGCCGGTGGGCCAGCTCGCGTACATCGTCGAGAAGTTCATGGACTGGACCGACGCGGTGAAGGTGCCGGAGGAGGCGATCGACCGGGACCTGATGCTGACCATCGCCACGATCTTCTGGCTGACCGGTACGGCCGGCTCGTCCAACCAGATGTACTACGAGAGCGCCGAGCAGCTGCCGATCAACGCGCTGACCGGGCGCTACCCGGCCGTACCGGTGCCGGTCGGGGTGGCGGTCTTCCCGCACGCGGCGTTCGTGGCCATCCGCCGGTTCGCCGAGCGGGACCTGCCGCGGATCGTGCACTGGACCGAGTACGACCACGGTGGGCACTTCGCCGCGATGGAGGAACCGGACCTGTTCGTCGACGACGTCCGCGCCTTCGCCCGGCTGCTCGCCGATGCGTGACCGGCGTACCCCACGAGAACGGGAGACCGCAATGGACAGTCGGGTCGGCAAGCGGGCCCTGGTGCTGGGCGGCAGCATGGGCGGCATCCTCGCCGCCCGGGTGCTGTCGGAGTCCTACGACGAGGTGCTGGTCGTCGACCGGGACACGGTGCTCGGGGTGACCGGGACGCGCCGGGGCGCGCCGCACGCCGTGCACGCCCACGCGCTGCACGCCCGCGGGCACCTGATCCTGGAGGAGCTGTTCCCGGGCCTGACCGACGGGCTGACCGGCGCCGGCATCCCGAGCTGCGACCTGGGTGAGATGCGCTGGTACCTGAACGGCCGCCCGGCCCGGATCGCCCGCACCGGCCTGCGATCGGTGATGGCGCCGCGGCCGATGCTGGAGGCGCACATCCGCGCCCGGGTGGCCGCGCTGCCGAACGTGACGTTCCTGGAGCGGCACGACATCGCCGGGATCGTGGCCGACGCGGAGGGCCGCCGGATCCTCGGCGCGCGGGTGGTGCCGCACGACGCGCCGGACCAGGAGCGGGTCTACGACGCGGACCTGGTCGTGGACGCGACCGGGCGGGGCTCGCGCACCCCGGCGTGGCTGGCCGAGCTGGGCTATCCGAAGCCGGCGGAGGACAAGGTCAAGATCGGGCTGGCGTACACCACGCGGCACTACCGGATGGAACCGGGCATGCTCGGCGAGGGCGTCTACTCGATCAACCCGGTCGCGTCACCGGCCCACCCACGCGGCGCGTTCTTCGGCACCATCGGCCCCGGCGTGATCAACCTGTCGCTGACCGGCATCCTCGGCGACCACCCGCCCACCGACGAGGACGGCTTCCTGGAGTTCGCTCGCACGCTGCCGATCCCGGACGTCTACCGGGCGGTCCGCGGCGCGCAGCCGCTCACCGACCCGGTCACGTTCCGCTTCCCGGTCAGTGTCCGGCGACGGTACGAGCGGCTCAGCCGGTTCCCGGAGCACTATCTGCTGATCGGCGACGCGCTGTGCAGCTTCAACCCGGTGTACGGCCAGGGCATGACGGTCGCGGCGATGGAGGCGATCGCGCTGCGGGACGCGCTGCGCCGCGGGACCGTGCCGGACGCGGCCGCCTACTTCGCCGAGGCGGCCCGGATCATCGACACGCCGTGGGAGGTCTCGGTCACCGGCGACCTGGACTTCCCCGGGGTGGAAGGACCACGGCCGATGAAGGTACGGATCGGGAACGCCTACATGGCCCGGCTGCAGTACGCGGCCACCAAGGACGCCAAGGTCACCGAGGGTTTCATGCGAGTGGCCGGCCTGCTCGACCCGCCGTCCGCGCTGATGCGGCCGGCCATGATGGCCCGGGTGCTGCGCCACGCGATCCGCCGTCCGCAGCCGGGGCCGTCCTGGCTCGCCCAGCCGGTGCACGCCGGCTGACCGTCGCCGTACCGCCGCCCCGGGGAGCCTCCCCGGGGCGGCGGCGTGTCAGCGGCCGTACGCGCCGACCACCGCGGCCGGACTGAATCGCGGCCCGTCGGCGCACCGCTCGCCGATGCCCTCCTGGAATCGCCGGAACGCGGGGAACGCGCCCAGCGGATTGCCCTCTCCCTCGCTGACCAGCACGTGGATGAACTCGGTCCCGTCACCGAGCCGGTAGGTGGTGTACCGCAGCCCGTCCGGCGCGGCCGCGCTGATCTCGGCGAAGACCTCCTCCACCAGCCGCGCGTTCAGGTCCGCGGCCTCGGGCCGGGTGGTGTACCGGATCACGGTCGTGTGAGCCATGGTCGTCCTTTCGACGGCGTCGCCGACCACGCTGCCGCCGCCGGCCGGCCGGCGGCATCTTCCGGAATGCGGTATCGCAACAGCGCACTTTGGAAGAAGACCGTCCCGGTGACGCGTGCCACCATGCGTGATCGAACTTCCGGAATCGACGGGAGTCGCTGGCACTCCTCCGGCATAAGGACAGACATGGTCGCTTCGTCCCTGGGCCCTCCACCGCTCGCCGTGCCGCACCCGCGCCGCTGGGCGGCACTCGTCCTGCTCTGCGCCGCCAACTTCATGATCATTCTCGACTCGCAGATCGTCATCCTCGCGCTGCCCGCGATCAGCGCGGACCTGGCCATGTCGCCGGCCTCCGCGCAGTGGGTGCTGAGCGCGAACCTGCTCGCGTTCGGTGGCCTGCTGCTGCTCGGCGGCCGCGCGGCGGACCTGCTCGGCCGCCGCCGGATGTTCCTGGTCGGCACCGCTCTGTTCCTGGCCATCTCGCTGCTGTCCGGCTTCGCCTGGAGCGCGGGCGTGCTGATCGCGGCCCGCGCGCTGCACGGCGTGTCCGCGGCGCTGATGGCGCCGACCGCGCTGGCCATCCTGACCGACGCGTTCCCGGACGGCCCGGACCGGCACAAGGCGCTGGCCGGCTGGGCCGGCATCGCCAGCTTCGGCGCGGTCACCGGCCTGCTCGCCGGCGGCGCGCTGACCGAGCTGGGCTGGCAGTGGGTGTTCCTGGTCAACGTGCCGGTCGCGCTCATCATGCTGGTGCTCGCGCCGGTGCTGCTGCCGGAGAGCCGCGACCGCGACCAGCCGCGCACGTTCGACCTGGCCGGCGCCGCGACCAGCACCGGCGCGCTGGTGCTGCTGCTCTACGCCATCGTGCTGGTGCCGACCGCCGGGTGGCTGAGCACCCGCACGCTCGCGCTGTTGGCCGGCGCGATCGTGCTGCTCGCGGCGTTCGTCGCGATCGAGAGCCGGTCGAAGGCGCCGCTGGTACCGCTGCACCTGTTCCGCTCCCGCTCGCTGGTCGGCGGCAACCTGGCGATGCTCGCGGTCGGCATGCTGCCGTTCGGCCTGTCCGTCACGATGAGCCAGTACGCGCAGACGTTCCTCGGCCTGTCCGCCTGGGACTTCGGCCTGCGCCAGGTGGTGATGCCGCTCAGCGCCACGATCGGCGCGTACGCCGGGCATGCGCTGGTGACCCGCTGGGGTGTGCGGGCGGTCGCCGGCGCCGGCATGGTGGCGATGGCCGCCGGTGCGCTGCTGCTGCTGATCACGGTGGCGGCCGGGCAGTGGCGGCTCGATACGTTCGCCGGACTGGCCGTCTTCGGCGCGGGCATGGGCGTCGCCACGGTCGCCGCCGCCACGGCCGCGCTGGCCGGCGTGCAGCGCGCGCACGCCGGCCTGGCGTCCGGCCTGAACACCGCGGCGCTGCAGTCCGGCGGCGGCTTCGGCGTGGCCGTGGTGGTCACCGTGATCGCGTCCTTCTCCACCATCGCGACCGGCGACGAGGGCGGCTACCGGGCCGGTTTCATCGCCTGCGCCGTCATCGCCCTCGTCACGCTGGCGATCACCTGGACGCTGCTGCGCTCCCGGCCCACCGCCGACATCGACTGACCGCACGGCTCCGCACCGACGGCCGGTGGCCGGGGTCTTCCGACCCGGGCCACCGGCGGTCGCGGGCCTTCCGCGCGGTCGCCGCGCGGCTGTCGCGGGTCTTCCGTGTGGTTGCCGCGCGGCTGCTGCGGGTCTGCCGTGCGGTTGCCGCGTGGCTGCTGCGAAGATCCGCTGGGTTGCCGCGCGGCTGTCGCGGGTCTTCCGTGTGGTTGCCGCGTGGCTGCTGCGGAGATCCGCGCGGCTGTCGGAAGGATCCGCGTAGTCGCCGCACGGCCGTCGCGGACCTCCGGCGTGGTCGCTGCGCGGCTGTTGTGAGGATCCGCGCGGCCGTTGGTGCGGCAGCGGCGATCGTGGCGAGGTCCGGCTTCGCCGTGCCGGCACCGCGGGTGCTATCGGGACTCCGCGCGGCACCGCGGCCGCGGCCCGCCGGTCAGGTGGGGGTAGAGCGGTCGGGTCGGCCGCAGCGCGGCGCGACGCCCGTTGCCGAAGGCTTCGCACGGTCGTGATCCGGGCACGGCCGCGCGCGGATCACACGCGCGGTGGCGAGGCCGGCGCGGTGCGCCCGGCGGCGGGGACCGCGTCGAGCAGCCGCAGCAGCGCCGCCCGGTCGCCGGTGACGACGGCGGTGCCCGCCCGCTCCGCGCCGGCCAGCCGGTCCGGGTCGCCGAGCAGCGCGTTGAGCGTGCGCGGATCGGTGGCCAGCCCGGCGTCGCAGCCGGCCGGGTCGCCCTGGGTGACGCTCACCGCGCCGTCGGCCGCGCGGACCGTCCAGACCTGTGCGCCGAGCTGCACCCGGTAGACCGCGGGCGGCCACGCCGGGTCGGGCCGGGCGGCGGAGCGCAGGTAGATCAGCGTCGAGGTGGCGCTGAGCGCGGCCGTGTCGTCGCGCGGGGGGAGCCGGACGCCCCAGTCGCCGAGCGCCAGCACGATCGGCTCGGCCTCGCGGCCGTGCGGGGTCAGCTCGTAGACCCAGGCGGCGCCCGGGGCCGGCAGCCGGCGCCGGGCGACCACGCCGTGTGCGCCGAGCTCGCGGAGCCGGTCGGTGACGATGTTGCTGCTGGCCTGGGGGAGCGCGGCGCGCAGATCGGCGAAGCGCTGCGGGCCGAGCAGCAGCTCGCGGACGATCAGCAGGGCCCAGCGCTCGCCGAGCACGTCCAGGGCGCGGGCGATCCCGCAGGCGTCGTGGTAGCTGCGGCTGGTCGGCACGGACGGCTCCTCGGTGCGTGAAGGCGGCCGGTGGAGGTTATCGGCCGACGCGCGGTTGCAAAAAACCTCTACGTGGTTGTTTATCGCAACCGAGCCTAATACGTTGTACGCGGAACCGACGCCGAAGGAGCGGATCATGGGACGACCGGTTGTGCACTTCGAGATCATCGGGCCGGATCCGGACGGCCTGCGCGACTACTACGGCGAGCTGTTCGGCTGGTCGTTCGAGACCGGCGGCGAGGTGGCCGAGGGCGTCTCCGCGCCGGGTACGTACGGGTTCATGGCCGCCGGCCCGGACAGCGACACCCCCGGCATCCCCGGCGGCGTCGGCGGCGGCCCCGGCTTCGGCAACAAGGCGCTGTTCTACGTCGGCGTGCCGGACGTCGAGGCCGCGCTCCAGGCGGCCGAGAAGCTCGGCGGCACCCGCGTCCTCGGCCCGGTCCAGGCCCCCGGTTCCCCGCTGGTCGTCGGCCACTTCACCGACCCGCAGGGAAATCTGATCGGTCTGGCCGACGTCGGCTGAGCCCGGACGGCAATCGTGAAGATGCGGCGGCTCCCGCGCGGCTCGGAAAATCGACGGCGCGGGACGGCGCGGCGTGCGCCGGTCCCGTCCATCATCCGTTCGGCCTCAGGAGGACAGCATGCAGGACACGGCGGTTCCGGTGCGCGAAGAACTGGTCCGGCGGGCGGGAGAGCTGGTGCCGTTGCTGCGCGAGCGCTCCCGGTGGATCGACGAGCACCGCCGCCTGCCGGACGACGTGCTGGCCGGGATGGAGGAGGCCGGCCTGCTGCGCATGCGCGTCCCCCGGCAGTACGGCGGCTTCGAGAGCGACGCGCGGACGCTGGTGGACGTACACGCGGAGATCGCCCGCGGCGACGGTTCCGCGGCGTTCTGCCTCTCCGTCTGGTCACTGATCAACTGGATCGTCGGCCGCTTCCCGGACGAGGTTCAGGACGAGGTGTTCGCCACGCCGGGCGTGCGGGTCTGCGGCAGCATCTCCGCGACCGGGACGGCGACGCCGGTCGACGGCGGCTACCTCTACAACGGACGGTGGCGGTTCAGCACCGGCGTACTGCACAGCCACTACGCGTTCAGCGCCGCCATGCTGGACGCGCCGGGCGAGCGGCCGCAGCCGATGACCGCGCTGATCCCGGTCAGTGATTTCAAGATCGTCGACGACTGGCACGTCACCGGCCTGCGCGGCACCGGCAGCGTCACCACCTCGGCGACCGACGTGTTCGTGCCGGCCTCCCGGGTCGTCGCGCAGGCCGACCTGTTCAGCCCGCAGAGCCGGTCCGCGCGAAACGCCGGTAAGGCGATCTACGAGATCCCGCTGCTGGTCACGTCGACCGCGGCCACGGCCGGGCAGACCATCGGCGCGGCGAAGTACGCGATGGAGACGTTCCTGGAGCGGCTGCCCGGCCGGGCGATCACCTACACCGACTACGCCAGCCAGCGGGACGCGCCGGTCACCCACCTGACGGTGGGCGAGGCCGCGCTGCTGACCGAGGAGGCGGAGATGCGCGCGCACGCATTCGCCGCGCTGATCGACGAGAAGGCGCGCGCCGGTGAGCCGTGGAGCGAGCGCGAGCGGGTCTACTCCCGCGCGCAGCTCGGCCGGATCGCCCAGCTGGCGAAGCGGGCCGTGCACCTGCTGGCCACCGCGAGCGGCGCGTCGTCGATCTACGAGGACGTGCCGATCCAGCGCATCCAGCGCAATCTCGACGCGATGGCGATACACGCGCTCACCTTCCCCGCGACCAACATCGAGCTGTACGGCCGGGTGCTGTGCGGCCTCGCGCCGAACACGCCGTACCTGTGACCGCCGCCCGCCGACGCCAGTGAGGAGAGCAGACATGGACACCACGCTTCGCCACCGGCAGATCGAGGCCGGCGGCTCGTCCGTGCACGTCGTGGAGGCCGGCACGCCCGGTGCGCCGCCGGTCGTCTTCGTGCACGGGTTCCCGACGTCCTGGTCCAGCTACGAGCGGATGCTCCGGCTGGCCGCACCGACGGCGCATGCGATCGCGATCGACCTGCCCGGCATCGGCCGCTCGACCGGTGACCCGACCGACGGCACCAAGAAGGCGCTCGCCGTACGGTTGCAGGAGGTCTTCGGGGTCCTCGGGCTCCGCGACGTGACGCTGGCCGGCGGCGACATCGGCGGCATGGTGACGTACGCCTACCTGCGGCACGTCACCGACCTGGCCCGCGCCGTCATCCTGCACGTCGTGGTGCCCGGCGTGTTCCCGTGGGACATCGCGGTCCGCGACCCGGCGATGTGGCACTTCCACTTCAACGCCAAGCCGAGACTGCCGGAGATCCTGGTCCGGGACCGGGAGCGGCCGTTCCTCGACCACTGGTACGACGTGCTGTCCGGCGACGGCAGCCGGATCACCGAGCAGTCCCGGCAGGCGCACGTGGCCGCGTACCGGGCCGAGGGCGCGCTCTGTGCCGCGTTCTCCTGGTACCGCGCCATGGAGCGCGACACCCGGGAGAACGAGGCGGTGACCACGCCGATCGACGTGCCCCTGCTCTACCTGCACGGCACCAAGCCGGCCGGCCATTCGCTGGAGCCGCACGTGAAGGGCTTCGAGGCGGCCGGCATCCGGAACGTGACCGCCGCCTGGGTGCCGGACTCCGGGCACCTGGCCCAGGAGGAGAACCCCGAGGCGTACTGGTCGCTGATCGCCGATTTCGCCGGGCTGCCCGGCACGGACCGGAAAGGATCGTAGTCTCCCGTGGATCCCGCAGTGTCGATCATCGTCACCACGTACAACCGAGGTCCGTTGCTGCGGCGGCAGCTGCACCACCTGAGCGTGCAGGACCTTCCGCACGAACGGTACGAGGTGATCGTGTCCGACGACGGTTCGTCGGACGACACCGCGCGGATCGTCGAGTCGTTCACCGGCCGCCTGCCGCTGCGCTACCACGTACAGGAGGATCTGGGGTTCCGGGCCGGCACCGCGCGCAACGCCGGCGCGCGGCTGGCCTCGGCGCCGGTCCTGGTCTTCCTGGACGCCGGCGCGATGCCCGGGCCGGGCCTGGCCCGCGCCCACCTGGCCGCGCACGCCGATCCGGCGGCACACCGGATGGTGATCGGCCACGGGCACGGCTTCGGCGCCAACCTGGCCCGGCTCGACGGTCTGGCCGAGGCGATGGACGCCGCGCCGCTGGACGAGGTGGCCCGGCGTTTCGCCGGCGATCCGGAGTTCCGCGACGGCCGGGAGGACCGGCTGGCCGCCGCCGGCTACGACCTGAACCGCGATCCGCTGCCGTGGCAGCTGTTCTTCACGTTCAACTGCTCGGTCCGCGCGGACGACTTCCGGCGGATCGGCGGTTTCGACGAGTCGTTCGTGAAGTGGGGCGCGGAGGACATCGAGATCGCGTTTCGCGGTGCCCGGCACGGGCTGACGTTCGGGTACGCCCGGGACGCCTGGATCGTGGAATGGCCGCACGAGCGCCCGATGGGCGACCGTATGGTCACCTTCACCGAGAACATGCTGCAGTTCCTGGCGAAGTACCCGGAGCCGGTGATCGAGGTGGGCTGGCGCGCGGTCCGCGACGTGGAGTTCTGGAGCTGGCCGGAGTTCGTGGAGCTCGTCGCGGCGCACACCGTCGCGGTCCGTGACCTGGACGTGCGCGCGGAGATCGCCGAGGCGCCCGCGGCCCGCGACGGCGGACCGTTCGCCGTGCTCGGCGCCGGCGGCGACCTGCCGGAGCTGCCGCCGGGCAGCGTCGCCTTCGAGTTCGACGGTGAGCTGGCACGCCGGGCCGGTGCCCGGCACGCGGTCGGCATCCGCACCACGCTGCCGGACCAGTCCGTCGACACCGTGCTCGTCACCTCCCGCCTGGCCGGCCTCTGGGACCGCTTCGGCGCGGACGTGCTGGCCGAGGCCGGCCGGATCGGCCGCAAGGTCGAGCTGACCGACCGGCTGACGGCCCGGATCGACGCGCGGCGCTGAGTCGCCGCACCCCACTTTGACCCACGGAGGTCGAGCATGGTGAACGAAACGAAGACGGAAACGCCGCGCGCACCGGTGTCCCCGGCCGGCCCGGACGCCGCGACCGTCCGCCGGGCCCGGTGGGCGATCACCGCGGTCTTCTTCATCAACGGCCTGATGCTGGCCACCTACATCGTCCGGATCCCGTCGATCAAGGCGGATCTGGCGCTGACCGACTCGCGGCTCGGCGTGGTGATGACCTGCTTCGGTACGGCGGCGCTGCTCACCATGCAGTTCGTCGGCCCGCTGGTGGCCCGGTTCGGCAGCGTACGGGTCATCCGGCTGACGCTGCTGCTGATGCCGCTGGTGCTGGTCGCCATCGGGGCGGCCGGTGACGTGGTCGTGCTCGCGGTCGCGGTCGTGCTGCTCGGCATGGTGCACGGCACGCTGGACGTCGCGATGAACGGTCACGCGGTCGTGGTGGAGCGGCTCCGCGGCCGCCCGACGATGAACAGCTGCCACGCCGCGTGGAGCATCAGCGCGGTGATCGCCTCGGCCGGCGGCGCCAGCGTGATCCGGGCCGGTATCCCGACGTTGCGGCAGTTCCTGGTGGTCGGCGGCGTGCTGCTGGTCGCCGGCCTGGTCGCCTCGCTGTGGCTGCTGCCCGCCTCGGTCGACCGGGAGGAGCGCGCGCCGGACGGTACGAAGGCGCCCCGGGCCGGGTGGCGCAGCGGCTGGACCGGGCCGGTGCTGGTGTTCGGCCTGATGGGACTCACCATCATGCTGGGCGAGGCCGCGGTGGTGAGCTGGAGCGGCGTGTTCCTGCACGAGGACCGCGGCGCCACGCTCGCGGTCGCGGCGCTCGGCTACACCGCGTTCACCGTTTTCCAGACCGCGGGCCGGCTGTTCGGCGACCGGCTGACCGCGCGCTTCGGCAACGTGACGATGTTCCGGGCCAGTGGCGCGATCGCGGTGGCCGGGCTGCTGGTGGTGGTGCTCGCGCGCTCGCAGGAGGTGACGATCGCCGGCTTCGCGGTCCTGGGCGCGGGCATGTCGGTGCTGGTCCCGCTGATCTTCAGCGCGGTCGGCAACGCGGGCGGGGACGGGCCGGGCGCGGCGACGTTCGTCTCCCGGGTCACCACGTTCACGTACGCCGGCATCCTCTTCGGTCCGGCGCTGATCGGCTGGTTCGCCCAGGCGATCGGCATGACCTGGACGTTCGCCGGCATCATCCCGCTGATGGTCGGCGTGGTGCTGGCCGCGCGCGTGATGGGCGGCGCGGACCGGTCGCGGCCGGTGACCGGCTGACCGGTGACCGGCGAACGAACGCCCCGGCCGGATGCACCGGCCGGGGCGTCGTCATGTGCGGCTCAGGCCACCACGGCGGGCGCTCGCTCCAGGACCACCGGCAGCGTCTTGTGCCCGTTCATGATGAACGTGCCCTGCGACTCCAGTTCCTCGGTCTTGACCGCCAGCTCCATCTCCGGGAAGCGGGCGAACAGCGCGGGCAGCGCGATCCGCGCCTCGAGCCGGGCCAGTGGCGCGCCGAAGCAGTAGTGCGTGCCGAAGCCGAAGCTCAGGTGCTCCTTGTCCGGGCGGGTGATGTCCCAGTCCTCGGCCGTGTCGCCGTGCACGGCCGGGTCGCGGCCGATCGCGCCGTACCCCATCAGGATCGGGTCTCCCTTGGGGACGGTCACGCCGTCGAGCACCAGGTCCTCGACCGCGAACCGCAGCGGCAGCATGTTCAGCGGCGACTCCAGGCGCAGCGTCTCCTCGATGACGTCGTCCCACGAGGCCCGGCCCGCTTCCACCGCGGCCCGCTGCTCGGGGTGCGTGAGCAGTTTGTGCACCGCGTGCGTGACCAGGTTCATCACCGTCTCCGAGCCGGCGCCGAGCGCCACGAACAGCGTGCCGATCAGCTCGCTGTCGGTCAGCCGCTCCTCGCCGTCGACGTTGACCAGCTCGCTGGTCAGGTCGTCACCCGGGTTTGCGCGCTTGGCCTGGATGAGCTTGGTGAACTGCTCGGTCCAGTCGCGGATGTTGGCCTCGGCCTCCTCCGGCGTGAGCGACGAGTCCGGCGTCTTCTCGCCGCCGCGCAGCACCGTCGCGCGGTCGGCCTCCGGGACGCCGAACAGGTCGCAGATGATGGTCGCCGGCAGCTGGTAGGAGAAGTTGCGCTTGAGGTCGACGACCTCGCCGGGCGGCGTCTCGGCCAGCCGGTCCAGCAGGTACTGCACGGTGCGCTCGATGTACGGCTGCATCGACCGCACCCGCTTGGGGGTGAACGCCTTCACCACCGGACGGCGCAGCCGTTGCGCCTCCGGTCCGTAGGCGGTGGTCATGTTCTCCATCGTGGGCCAGCTGGCCAGCGGCCAGTCGGCACCGATCTCACCGTTGATCCACTGTGGCCAGTGCAACCGGGGGTTCTTGGAGACCAGCGGGCTGGTCAGCAGTTCCTTCGCGAGGTCGTGACCGACCACGACCCAGCCCCGGACGTCGCCGGGCAGGGTCACCATGGCGATCCCCGAGCCCTGCGCACGCAGCTCCTGTGCTTCACCGTGCACGTCCTGACCGGTCACGTCGAGCCGGTACGGGCAGCGTTCCTGCATCCGAATCTCCTGAGTGGAGGGTCTGGCGTCCGTCTCATCCGACGGTACGGACGCCCGGCCGGGGGTGGCATCTTCCACGTTGCGGCCCCGGGCGGGAGCGCGGTGGTGCGAAAGGCCGGATTAGCGGCGCTTATGACGGATGACGAGGATGGTCGTCTTCGACGATTGTTCCGAAGAATGAGGATCGCCGGGCCGCTCCCGGGTTGCGGACGGCGCGCGGGCGCATAGCGCCGGCGCGCGGCGCATAGCGCGGTGGCGCCTTACCGCTGGTGGGAGGCTCGATTATAGATTGGTGAGCGTCGGTTTCCATATTGGCTAATGCAGTTACCGGCGACGATGGTGATCGTCGCTCGGGTGGCCGGTTGACCAGCGCGCGTTTATCTTGAAGCGATCCAGATGAGTACAACGCGTACGCAAGGCGTTGCTAAGCGCGACGGCCTCCGCTACCGTCGACTCCGGAAAGAGCCCGGAGCAGGGCTCGGCGAGGAAGAATGGACTAATACACGGGTCAGTCGTCGGCTAATAACAAC
Organism: Catenuloplanes indicus; assembly: GCF_030813715.1. Taxonomy (NCBI): domain Bacteria; kingdom Bacillati; phylum Actinomycetota; class Actinomycetes; order Micromonosporales; family Micromonosporaceae; genus Catenuloplanes; species Catenuloplanes indicus. Next base: position 1,130,036 of record NZ_JAUSUZ010000001.1, on the reverse strand, counting down.
GCTTCCCCGTCCAATTCCTCGTCTCATTCCCGTGTGAAGCGGCTCCCGGGAGCGCTCGGTGCATCGGCGCGCTGGACGCCTTTCCGGCCGTACCCCCCAGTTCATGTTCAGACGGAGGCCCCGTGGACGAGTCGGCCGAGCGTGCGGTCAGGCGCGCCATCACCACCATGCGAATGAACCTCGGCGAGCAGATCACCGTCGATGACCTGGCCCGGTCGGCCATGTTCAGCAAGTTCCACTTCTCCCGGGTCTTCCAGCGGGCCACCGGCGTCTCACCGGGCCGCTTCCTGTCCGCACTGCGCCTGCAACGGGCGAAGACGCTGCTCGTCTCCACGTCGCTCAACGTCGCCGACATCAGCCTCTGCGTCGGGTACAACAGCGTCGGCACGTTCAGCTCCCGGTTCAGCCGCAGCGTCGGGATGTCGCCGACCGCGTACCGGCGACTGGCCGGGTACGCGCCGGAGATCCCGGTCGACAGCCGGTTCGGTGCCGGGCAGGAGTCGCCGGCCCGGGTCACCGGCGACGTCCGCGGTCCGGTGGAGCGCTTCGGGCCGGTGTTCATCGGGCTGTTCGCGGACCGAATACCCGAGGGCCGGCCGGTGCGGTGCGCCGTCCTCGACGGCCCGGGCCGATACTGCTTCGACGAGGTGCCGGCCGGTTCGTGGTACCTGCTCGCCCAGGCGGTCACGGACGCACCGCGCGGCATCCGCCCCGGCCCGCGCGCGCAGGCGCAGGACGTCTGGGTCGGCACGCGCGGCCCGCTGACGATCCGTGCCGGCGTCCGCATCGAGGTCGACATGTGCCTCAACCCGGCGCGCGACCTCGACCCGCCGGTGCTGCTCGCGCTGCTCGACGCCCGCGAATGGGCGTTGGCGCGCCGGCGCGAGCACGACCGGATGGCGGCCTGAGCAGCGTCGCCAGGCCGTGGACGACAGTCAGCGAATGATCACGAGCTGGGGAGCTCCATGCGAATCTCGGAACTCAGCCGGCGCGCGGGCACACCGGTCGGAACGATCAAGTTCTACCTCCGGGAGCGGCTGCTCCCGCCGGGCCGGCCCACCAACCGCAACCAGGCCTCGTACGGCGAGGCGCACGTCAACCGGCTTCGCCTGATCCGCACGCTCACCGTGATGGCCGGGCTCGACCTGTCCTCGGTCCGGCTGCTGCTGTCCGCGATCGAGAACGGCCGGCTGCCGCTGGCCGGGCTCTACCGGGTGATGGAGGCCGCGGTCGCCGCGGACCACCGGTGCACCGGCGGCCCGGAGGCGGACGCCGCCCGCACCGACGTCGACGCGCTCGTCGACCGGATGGGCTGGTCGCTGGACCAGGACGCGGTCTCCCGCCGGCAGCTCGTCGAGGTGCTCGCCGCGCTCAAACGGCTCGGCTCCACCTGCGAGGTCGACTTCTTCCTGCCGTACGCGGCGGCGGCGGACGACCTCGTCCAGGGTGAGCTGGACTTCGTCCCGGCGGCGCCGACCAACGGCGAGCGCGCGGCCGCGGTGGTGCGCGGGCTGATGTTCGAGGTCGCGCTGACCGCCATGGGCCGGATGGCCCGCGAGCACCACGTCACCCGCCGATTCGGCCCGGCCGCCGAGGACTGAGCCGCGCGTGGTGAGGCCGGGCCGGCGACCCGGCCTCACCACGTCGTCAGCGCGCCGGTGCGGAGGAGGCGGCGAACTGCCCCGGCCGCCGGCCCTCGCCCGCCGGGCCGCGGTACGCCTGCGCGATCGACAGCCATCGGTCGGCGTCGGCGCCCTCGGCCCGCATCGCCAGATCGTCCCGGTGCCGGCGCCGGGTGACCAGCATGCAGAAGTCGACCGCCGGGCCGGTGACCCGCTGCGCCGCCTCGGCCGGCCCGAACGTCCACAGCGCGCCGGACGGTGCCGTCAGCTCGAAGCGCATCGGCTCGGCCGGCACCTCCAGCCCGTTGTTGATGAACCCGAAGTCCCAGGTCCGTACGCCGAAACCGGCCAGGTGCCGGAGCCGGTCGGTGTACCGGCGCTCGCGGCCGAGCGCGTCCGCGATGTCCTGCCCGTGCGCGAACAGCTCCATCATTCCGGCCGCGGCGAGCACCGACGCGGGCAGCGGGCGCACCAGCCACGGCACCACCAGGTCGCCGCTGACCGAGGCGAGCGCCTGCTCCGCGCGGGCCCGCTCGGCCCGCCACCGGGAGAACAGCGCCTGCGGCGGCTCGGCCAGGAACTCGGCCAGCGCGTGCGCGACGTTGGCGTTGAAGTCCGGGCCGAGCCGCGCGGTCATCGCGGTGAACCGGTCCGGCGTGGACACCGCCATCGCGGCCATCCGGAACGTGGCGGCCAGGTGGGCGACCTGATGCGCCACGGTCCAGCCCGGCGCCGGTGTGGGCGTGCGCCAGGCGTGGTCGTCGAGATCGATCAGCAGACGGTCGAGCTCGTCGCCCTCCGCGATCAGGTCCAGGATGATCGGCTTTCCGTCGGTCATGGACGGTCTCCTTCCCTCGCGCACGAGGTGGTCGTCTACGGGGAGCCGTTCGAGCATGCGGGGGCGCGCGGGGGAAGTCTTCTTCCTCGTTGCTCAGCGCCGTGGGCCCGCAACCTGGAAGGTGTCCCGCTCTCCCGGGCCGATCAGAATCGAAGCGATCGGCCAGCGCGGCGAAGGGGACGATGATGTCGGTTGACCAGGACAATCCGGCGGCGCTCGGGCCGCTGGGGTTCGGGCGGTTCGTCAAGGCGGCGTCGACCGCGCAGCTCGAGGCGCTGATGGGCGGCGCGCGGCGTACCGACGTGATCGAGGAGGTCTTCCGGCGGATGCCGGAGGTGTTCCGCGCCGACCGGGCCGCCGGTCTGCGGGCGGTCGTCCACTGGCGGATCGGCCGCGCGGACGGCGGCGACGACCACTACGAGATGGTCATCTCGGACGGTACGTGCACCGTCTCGCCCACCCGGATCGGTACCCCGCAGCTCACCCTGACGCTCGGCGCGGTCGACTTCCTGCGCCTCGTCACCGGCAACGTGCACGCGGTGCTGCTGATCATGCGTGGCCGGATGCGCACCACCGGCGACCTGGCGCTCACCGCGAGGTTCCCGAGCCTGTTCGACCCCCCGAAAGTCTGACCGCAGGAGGAGACCGCATGACCACCACCCCGACCGCTCCCGCCGCGCCGTCCGCGGCGGACCAGGCGGCCATCGCCGCGGTGCCGGCCCGGATGATCCGGGCGTGGGCCGCCCACGACGCGGACGAGTTCGCCGACCTGTTCGCGGCGGACGGCACGATGATCCTGCCCGGCCTGTACAAGAAGGGCCGCGCCGAGATCCGCGAGTTCATGACGAAGGCCTACGCCGGGCCGTACGCCGGGACCCGGGTCACCGGGCGGCCGATCGAGATGAAGGTGCTCGGGCCGGACGTGGTCGCGGTGATCACCGAGGGCGGCGTGCTGGCGCCGGACGCGGAGGAACTCGACGGCGCGGCGGCGATCCGGGCCTCGTGGATCCTGGTCCGCCGCGAGGACCGCTGGCAGCTCGCGGTCTACCAGAACTGCCCGCGCGACCCGCGCTGAGGTACGCGCGAACGGCGAGACCCGGCGCGTGGCCGGGTCTCGCCGGGTCACCGCACGGACGCGAGCTCCGCACCCGTCCGCCGGGCCGCCGACCAGCTCGCCCACGCGGTCAGGCGGACCAGTCCGGCGTCGTTGAGACCGCTGGACCGGGCCTCCTCGACCACGGCATCGGTCACCCGGTAGGACGCCAGCGCGGTCAGCATCGCCAGCCGCCCGGCCGGCCGCAGCGCCGCCGGCAACGATGCCACCGCGCCGCCATCGTTCCACGGCCCGGCCGCCGCACCGCCGTTCCACGGCCCCGCCGCACCGCCGTTCCACGGCCCCGCCGCACCGCCGTCCAGCAACCCGCTGACCACCGCCCGGACCGGCGCGGCGACGTGCGGCTCCGCCGCGGTCTCCAGCGCCGCCGTGGCGCCGGCCAGCGCGCCCGCGATGTGCGGCTGTCCCGCGGCCCATGCGGGACCGGCCGCCGCCGGCCCGGGCAGCAGGCCCAGCGACGCGCCCGGCCGCGCCCGCCCGCGTGCCAGCCGGCCCATCACCCGGGCCGCACCCCGGCGGGCCAGGCCCGCGGCCAGCCCGGTCAGCGGCGGCAGCGGTGAGTCGCGCAGGAACACGTTCACCATCCGGTTCAGGTATGCGAAGACCACCGCCGTCGCGACCAGTTCCGGCAGCTGCGCGCCGGAGCCGGGGAACGGCACCGGCCCGCCGTCGCGGCGTGCCCACCGGGCCAGCGCGCGCATCGCCGGGTCGGTCATCTCGCCGAGCCGGCCCGCGGCCAGCGCCCGGGCGTCCCCACCGGTGGTCAGCCCGTCCAGCGTGGCGCCGTGCACGTCGACGCAGTACGGGCACCGGTTCGCGAGCGACACGGCGGCCGCCACCGTCTCCTTCGCCGCCCGGGACGCCGCCACCGACGGCAGCATCGTCTCCCGGAAGACGACCCACGCGCCGGCCAGCGCGTCCGGCGCCGGTGCGTGCAGCGCGATCGGCGGGGCCAGCATGCCGAACTCGCGTTCCATGTCGTGGTAGACCCGCGCGACCGTGCCGGTCGCCCGGCCCGGCGGCACCGGCGTGACGTGCCGGACGTGGGCCAGCGTGATGCCGCGGGTGCTGCGCGCCAAGAGGCTCATCGGTCTCCTTCGCGGTCCCGGCCCCGGTGCGCGAGGCCCCGGGGCCGGGACCGGCGGGTCAGGCCGTGCGGGCGATCGCCCGCCGGGCGGAGGTGGCGCCCTCGGGCGTGGGGGCGCCGTAGGTGACGGTGACGCCGCGGTCCCGCGCGGCACGGACGATGCCGGGCATGGCGCGCTCGGCCAGCGCCGAGATGGTCAGCGCCGGATTGACGGTCAGCGCGCCCGGCACCGCGGAGCCGTCGGTGACGAAGATGCCCGGGTGCCCGCGCAGCTGGTGGCCGTCGTCGAGCGCGGAGGTGGCCGGGTCGTCGCCGATCCGGCAGGACGCCAGCGGGTGCACGGTGTACGCGCCGACCAAGTCGTTGGTCCACGGCCGGACCCGGGCCAGGCCGTCGCGTTCCAGGATGTCCTTGACGTCCGCGTCGGCCAGTGACCAGCCGCGCCACGTGTTCGCGGTGGGCCGGTACCGCAGCGGCCCGTTGCCGAGCATCTGCTGGGAGACGCGGTGCGCGTTGCCGGTCTCCGGCGGCGGCCCGAACACGCCCTCGTTGTCGTCCTCGGACATCGTGAAGATCGTCATCCAGGACGGCCAGCTGCGCAGCATCTCCTTCTTGCGCACGCCGAACCAGGCCGCCCGGTCCGCGTCCGGCGCCTGGGCCAGGATCGTGCCGAGCCCGGGCGGGAAGTACAGCTGCTCCAGCGAGTACCGCTCGTACTCCGGCCGGGCCGAGTCGAGCCGGTCCCAGCTGGCCACGGTCGGGCCGCGCCCGATCTGGTGGCCGCGGTAGGCACTGCCGTCGCCGCGGTCCAGGCCGAGCACCTCGCGTACCCGGTCGTCGTCGAAGACCGCGGTGTTGAGCCGCTCGCCGTTGCCGGAGAAGTACCGGCCGACCGCGTGCGGCATCGCGCCGAGCTCCGGCGCGGACCGCTGCAGGATGACCGGGGTGGCCCCGGCGCCCGCGGCCAGCACGACCAGCTTGGCGTCGATCGTCCCGGCGTCGTGCAGGATCCGGTAGTCCTCGCCGTCGACGACCCGGTAGTGCACCCGGTAGCCGCCGTCGTCGGTGCGCGACAGCCGCTGGACCTCGTGCAGCGGCCGGATCTCGGCGCCGTGCGCGAGCGCCGCGGGCAGATAGTTGAGCAGCAGCGACCGTTTCGCGTCGAACTTGCAGCCGGCCATCATCCAGTTGCAGTTCGTGCACCGGTCGACGTCGATCGCGGCCGGTGCCGGGTTGGCGGTGCGCCCGGCGTGCGCGCAGGCCGCGCCGAACAGGCCACCGGCGTACGGCACCCGGTCCCAGGTCTGCATCGTGATCGGCAGCGATTCCTCGACCCGGTCGTACCAGGGATCCAGCGCGGCCCGGCTGATCGCGGCCGGCCACATCCGCCGCCCGATGGAGCCGTGCCGGTCGAAGACGAAGCCCGGCGCACGCGGCATGGTGGCGAAGTAGACCACGCTGCCGCCGCCGACGCAGTTGCCGCCGAGCACGCTCATGCCGTCGCCGACGACGAAGTCGAAGATCCGGGTGTACGACGAGCCGAGCTTGAAGTCGTGGTCGAACTCGTCGCTGTCCAGCCACGGCCCGCGCTCCAGCACGACCACCTTCGCCCCGCCCGCCGCCAGGTGGTACGCCGCGATCGCGCCGCCGAAGCCGCTGCCGACGATCAGCACGTCGGTGCGCTCGGCCGCGGTCACGACGGGCTCCCGGTCACGGTGGTGCCGGGGTGCGGCGGGGCCAGCTGCCGGCCGTAGGTGAACTGCGGGAACCGCCACACCCCGTCCGGGTCCGGCGGCGTGTAGCCGAGCGTCAGCAGGCCCGGGTGCCCGGTCGCGAACGCCTCCTCGGTGTGCAGGTGCGCGGCGCTGTCGAACGCCATGTTGCTGAACAACGCCAGCCCGACCCACATCTCGTGTTCCGGGTGCTCCCACGCGGTCAGCTCCTCGACCAGCGCGGTGCGGTGCGCGAACGGCAGCGCGACGAACGCCGGCACGTCACCGTCGAGCGGCACCGCCCGCCCCTCGGCGTACCGTGCGGCGTGGTCGTTGAGCGCGACCGCGAGGGAGTCCAGCGCCGGCGCGATGCCACCGGCCGGATCGGTCAGCAGCCGCAGCGCACCGGCCGCGACCGCACCCCCGCCCTCGGCGGCACCGGCGACGGCCCGGTCGCCGGGAAAGCGTTTCTCCCCAGGGATGATCGTATCGGCGAACGCCTCGATGGTCAGCGTCAACGCCGCGTCCATGACGTCGGGTTGCACGGATAGGGCCTCCGGTTCTTCGTGGACGGCCGGGGCGGCCACTCCTTGCCGGTCATCGTGTCGAGGCCGGGCGGGGCCGCGCATCTTCCCGCTTGCGGTCGATTCCGGGCGCGGCCGCGCGGTTCTCCGTTCGTGCGCTTGTCGCCGTCACGCGTTGTGCCGGCGGTCAGGGGACGAATACTTGGCAGTGCGACGTCCGTCGATGGGGAGGTCTCGTTGATCGCCAACCGGGTCGCATCATCCGTGGTGCAGCGACAGGTCAAGTACGTCACGCCGGTGCCCGCCGACACGCGGACCGGACCGGTGGGCCGGGTCTACGCCCAGGTCGCCGACGAGATGGGCATCGTGGTGCCACCGGCCGCGCTGCACTCGCCGTCACCGGACGTGCTGGCCGCGTTCTGGACGCTGATGCGCGAGACGCTGATCGCCGACGGCAGCACCGGACGCGCGCTGCGCGAGACGGTCGCGGCCGCGGTGTCGATGGCCACCATCTGCCCGTACTGCGCGGACATGCACACCGTCGGGCTCTACGACCTGATCGGCGAGGAGCACGCCGAGACGGTCGCGCGGGACCGGCCGGATCAGCTGACCGACCCGCGGCTGCGCGAGCTCGCGGTCTGGGCGCGCACCGCGCACGAGCCCGGCGCCGCGCAGGCGCTGCCCGGCTGGCTCGACCGGCCCGGCCGGGCCGAGGTGATCGGCGTCGCGGTGACGTTCCACTACCTGAGCCGCATGGTCAACGTCTTCCTCAGCAACTTCCTGCTGCCGCCCCGGCTCGGGGCGAACGCGCGGCGCCGGCTCAAGCGCGGGCTCAGCGTGGTACTGCGCCCGACGCTGCGCGAGGGCCGCCGGCCCGGCCGGGCGCTGCCGCTGCTGCCCGCGGCCGGTGTCCCGGCCGACGGGTGGGCGCTGGGCAGCCCGTACGTGGCCGAGGCGGTCGCCCGGTCGTCCCGGGTCCTCGAGGCCGCGGGCGCCCGCGCGCTCTCCCCGGCGGTGCGCGGCCTGGTCCGCGACCGCCTGCACGACTGGCACGGCGAGGAGACCGGCCTGAGCACCCGCTGGTGCGAGGACCTGACCGCCGGCCTGCCCGCGCCGGACCGGGCGGCGGCCCGGCTGGTGCTGCTCACCGCGCTCGCCTCCTATCAGGTGGACGCGGACGTGATCGCGGAGTTCCGGGCGCACCACGCGGGCGACGCGGCACTCGTCGACGCGGCCGCCTGGGGCGCCTACGCCGCGGCCCGGCTGATCGGTGCGCGGAACCTCTCCGACGTCCGGGAAGGACAGTAGATGCCCACCACGGCCGGATCCCTGCGCCGGCTCGCGCTCACCCCGAGCCTGCGGTCGGTCACGTTCGCCGCCCGCGGTTTCCCGGTGACCCCGACCGCGGCCACCCGCCGGCTCGAGGCGATCCCGGAGGCGGTGATCTGCGGCTTCGAGTGGGGCATCGACACGCGCGAGCAGTGGGAGCTGGAACGGCGGCTGGACCTGGTCGAGCCGGAGATGCGCGGCTTCGCCTACGAGGGCGCGACGATGGCCTGCACGGTGCTGGACGCGATGGCGGCCGGCCGCGGCCGCCGGGCCCGGGACCTGCTGAGCGGACCGGCCGTGCCGCACACGTTCCTCACCTACATCGGCATCGGCTTCGCCATGGCCCGGCTGCCGCGCCCGCTGTGGCGCACGGTGCTGCCCGACCTGACCGGCACGCCCTACTACCCGACGATGAGCTGGCTCGCGGTCGACGGCTACGGCTTCGACCGGGCCTACTTCGACACCGCGACCGTGGTCACCGCACAACGGCGGCCGAGGCCGTACCCGTGGCTGGGCCGGCCCGACTACTTCCCGCACGCGATCGATCAAGGTATCGGCCGGGCGCTGTGGTTCATCCACGGCGGCGTCGCGCCGGACGTGGCCGCCGCGGTCGGCCGGTTCCCCGAGGCCCGCCGCGCCGACCTGTGGAGCGGGGTCGGGCTGGCCGCCACGTTCGCCGGCGGGTGCGACCCGGACCGGCTGGCCGCGCTGTGCCGGGACGCGGGCCGGCACCACGCGCATCTCGCGCAGGGCGCGGTCTTCGCGGCCAAGGCGCGGGCGTTCTCCGGATACGAGCCGGCGCACACCGCGGGCGCGGTCGGCGCGCTCACCGGCCTGACCGTACCCGAGGCCGTGGCGCTGGCCGACGAGGCCACCACGCTGGGCGCTCCCGGGCCGGACGGACCGCCCGAGTACGAGATCTGGCGTGCCGCGATCCGGCGGCGCTTCCACTCCGTACCCTCGGACATTCACGGATAGCGAAACGGTCGGAAGCCGTTCCGGTAATGCCGGGACGGCACTTCGGCGTGCCCGGCGAAAAGCCAGGCGGAAATGCTGCCGCTGATATCGGCAAGAACGGAGAAGACTTTTCCCGGGCCGATTGCGACGCTGATTGACGACCGTCCTATCAGGGGGCTCGAATGAGTATTGTCGCTACACTGCGGCGCCGAATTCTGACACCGGACGTATCCGAGACCAGTGTCGCCGTACGCGGATTCCACGTGAAGAGCCCGGAGGCGCGCGAGCGGCTGGAGACCGTCGGCCGTTCGTTCCTCGACGGCTTCGCGTACGCGGCCGAGGCCCGTGTCCCCACCGATGCCGAGGCCGGCCTGGAGACGGTGTCCGTGGCCTACCGCGGCTTCGCCTACGAGGGCGCGGCGATGGCGCTGGCCGTGCGGGACGCGCTGTCGATCGGGCGGGGCCGGCACGTCGAGCGGTTCCTCGGCGGCCGGGCCGGCGCACACGTCTACATGGCCTACGTCGGCGTGGGCTGGGCGATGGCCCGCATCCCGGCGTTCCGCCGCCACACGCTGTACGCGACCGACCCGGTGCTGCGCTGGCTGATCCTCGACGGCTGGGGCTTCCACCAGGCCTACTTCCACACCGACCGGTACGTGCACGGCCGCTACCGCCCGGAGCGCCTGGACTGGCCCGGCGGCGGGCCGTCCGGGTACGTGCTGCGGGCCGTCGACCAGGGCATCGGCCGGGCGATGTGGTTCGTCGCCGGGACCGACGCCGCGCTGCTGAACACGATGGTGCAGCGCTTCCCGGAGCCGCGCCGCGCCGACCTCTACGCCGGCGCCGGGCTCGCCGCCTGCTACGCGGGTGGCGCCGACGCGGCCGAGCTGCACGCGCTGCGCGACGCCGCCGGGCCGTACGCGCCGGAGCTGGCCCAGGGCGCGTCGTTCGCGGCCGGTGCCCGGGTCCGGGCCGGGCTGGTCGTCCCGCACAACGAGGTCGCCACCCGGGCGCTGTGCGGGCTGACCCCGGCCGAGGCCGCGGCGGTCAACGACGACGCACTACTCGACCTGCCGGCCGACGGTGACCTGCCGGCCTACGAGGTGTGGCGGCAGCGCATCCGCGCCCACTACACGCACTCCGCGACCGCGAGCCCGGCCACGCCGCCGGCATCCAGCGAGAGGACCAGGTGAGCACGGCATGACCAGGATCGCCGTGGTGGGCATGTCCTGCCGCTACCCCGACGCCACGTCGCCGCAGGAGCTGTGGGAGAACGCGCTGGCCGGCCGGCGTGCCTTCCGCCGCCTGCCGGACGTGCGGATGAACCTCGACGACTACTACGACGCCGACCCGGCCGTGCCGGACAAGTTCTACGCGCGCAACGCCGCGGTGATCGAGGGATACCGGTTCGACCGGGTCGCCTACAAGGTGGCCGGCAGCACGTTCCGCTCCACCGATCTCACCCACTGGCTGGCGCTGGACGTGGCCGCGATGGCGCTGGCCGACGCGGGCTTCCCGATGGGTGAGGGGCTGCCCCGGGAGCGTACCGGCGTGGTCGTCGGCAACAGCCTGACCGGCGAGTTCTCCCGGGCCAACCAGTTGCGGCTGCGCTGGCCGTACGTACGCCGGATGGTCGCCGCCGCGCTCAAGGAGCAGAACTGGGACGACGACCAGCTCGGCGGCTTCCTCGACGACTTCGAGGCGACGTTCAAGGGCCCGTTCCCGGCGATCGACGAGGACACGCTGGCCGGCGCGCTGTCGAACACCATCGCGGGCCGGATCTGCAATTACTTCGACCTCAAGGGCGGCGGCTACACCGTGGACGGCGCCTGCTCGTCGTCGCTGCTGTCGGTGGCCACCGCGGGCAAGGCGCTGATCGACGGCGACGTCGACGTGGCCGTGGCCGGCGGGGTGGACCTGTCCATCGACCCGTTCGAGATAATCGGCTTCGCGAAGACCGGCGCGCTGGCCTCCGGCGAGATGCGCGTCTACGACCGTGCCGCGAACGGCTTCTGGCCGGGCGAGGGCTGCGGCATGGTCGTGCTGATGCGGGAGCGGGACGCGCTGCGCGCCGGGCACCGCGTCTACGCGTCGATCGCCGGCTGGGGCATCTCCTCCGACGGCAAGGGCGGTATGACCCGCCCGGAGTCGGCCGGTTACCAGCTGGCGCTGGACCGGGCGTACGAGCGGGCCGGTTTCGGCATCGAGACGATCTCGCTGTTCGAGGGGCACGGCACCGGCACCAAGGTCGGCGACGCCACCGAGCTCGGCGCGCTGTCGGCCGCCCGCCGCCGGGCCGGTGCGACCGGCGTGCCGGCCGCGATCGGCTCGATCAAGGGCATGATCGGGCACACCAAGGCCGCGGCCGGGGTGGCCGGCCTGATCAAGGCCGCGCTCGCGGTGCACCACCAGGTGCTGCCGCCCAGCGTCGGCTGCGTCGACCCGAACGAGCAGCTCACCGGCGACGCGCCGGCGCTGCGGGTGCTGCGCCGGGCCGAGGCCTGGCCGGACGGCGCGCCGGTGCGGGCCGGGGTCACCGCGATGGGCTTCGGCGGCATCAACACGCACGTGGTGCTGGAGAACCCGCGCCCGCGCCGCCGGTCCGGCCTGGACACCCGGACCCGGGCGCTGGCCTCCTCGGTGCAGGACACCGAGCTGCTGCTGCTCGACGCGGCCGACACCGGCGACCTGATCGCGCAGCTGGACCGGCTGATCGAGTTCCTGCCGTCGATCGCCTACGCGCAGCTCGCCGACCTCGCCGCCACGCTGCACGCCGGACTGCGCGACCGGCCGGTGCGCGCGGCCGTGCTGGCCGGTTCGCCGCACGACGCCGAACAGCGGTTGCGCCGGCTGCGTGACGAGGCCGCCGCCGGGCGTGCCGCGGTGCTCTCGCCGGACGGCACGATGCTGCTCGGCACCGTCGCCGGCCCGGCCCGGATCGGTTTCCTGTTCCCCGGGCAGGGCTCCGGCCGCGGCATGAGCGGCGGCGCGCTGCGGCGGCGGTTCGGTGAGGCCGAGGAGGTCTACGCCGATGCCGCGCTGCCCGAGGGGGCCGACGCGGTCGCCACCGAGGTCGCCCAGCCGCGCATCGTCACCGGCTCGCTGGCCGGGCTGCGCGTGCTCGGCGCGCTCGGCATCGAGGCCGCGGTCGCGGTCGGGCACAGTCTCGGCGAGATCTCCGCGCTGCACTGGGCCGGTGCGCTCGACGAGCGAGCCGTGCTGCGCGTCGCCGCCACCCGCGGCCGGACGATGGCCGAGCACAGCGCGTCCGGCACCATGGCCGGGCTGAACGCCTCGCCGGAGACCGCCGCCGCGCTGATCGAGGGCCTGCCGCTGGTCATCGCGGCCTACAACGGACCGGCCCAGACCGTGATCGCGGGCGAGACCGACGCGATCGAGGCGGCCGCCCGGCGGGCGCGGGAGGCCGGCCTGATCGCGACGCCGCTGCGGGTGTCGCACGCGTTCCACTCGCCGCTGGTCGCACCGGCCGCGGACGAGTTCGTCAAGGCGCTGTCCGACGAGGTGTTCGGGCCGGTCGGGCGGCGGGTCGAGTCCACCGTGACCGGCGCCGCGCTGGAGCCGGACGCCGACCTCGCCGAGCTGCTGCGCCGGCAGATCACCGAGCCGGTCCGGTTCAGCCAGGCGGTCACCCGGGCCGCCGCGGACGTCGCGCTCTTCGTCGAGGTCGGGCCCGGCCAGGTGCTCGGCACGCTCACCGCGACCGTCTGCGACGTGCCGGTGGTCTCGCTCGACACCGACTCCGAGTCGCTGGCCGGGCTGCTGCGCACGGTCGCGGCCGCCTGGGTGGTCGGCGCCGCCGGGATCGACCCGGCGCTGTTCCACGGCCGGCTGGTCCGCCCGTTGCAGATCGGCGCCGAGTTCACGTTCTTCACCAGCCCTTGCGAGCAGGCCCCCGATCTGCGGCTGCGGGACACGCCCCGGCCGGTGCGCACGCCGGCCGCACCGGCCGCCGCGCCCGGCGCCGCCGACTCCGGCGAGAGCACGGTCGACCGGTTGCGCCGGCTCGCCGCCGCCCGCGCCGAACTGCCGGTGGAGCTGGTCCACGAGGGCAGCATGCTCCTCGACGACCTGCATCTGAGCTCGATCACCGTCGGCCAGGTGGTGAACAGCGTGGCCGCCGAGCTGGACCTGCCGGCCGCGGCCGTGCCGACGAACTTCGCCACCGCCACCATCGCCGAGCTGGCGACCGCGCTCGACGAGATCTCCCGGACCGCGCGGGACTCCGACCGGGCCGGCACGCCCGCGGTCGCGGGCGCGGCCCCCTGGGCCCGGCCGTGGCGCGTCGACGCCGAACCGGTACCGCTGCCGGCCCGGCCCGCCGCCGAGCCGGACGGCCCCTGGCAGCTGCACGCGCCGCCGGGGCACCCGTTCGCCACCGGCCTGCGGGACGCGCTGCGCACCGCCGGCGTCGGCGGCGGCGTGCTGGTCTGCCTGCCCGCCGACTGCGCCGAGGACGACCTCCGGCTGGCCCTGGACGGTGCGCAGGCCGCGGCGACCGCCGTACCCGGCACCCGGTTCGTGCTGGTCGAGCACGGGCGCGGCGCGGCCGGCCTGGCCAAGACGCTGCGCCTGGAGGCACCGCAGCTGCGGGTGAGCGTCGTCCGGGTGCCGGCCGGCATCGCCGACCCGATCGGGCTGATCGTCGGCGAGGTCGCCGCGACCACCGGCTTCACCGAGGCGCACTACGACGCGGACGGCCAGCGCCGGGTGCCCACGCTGCGCGCCATGCCGGTGCGCCCGGCCCGCACCGAGACGCCACTGACCGGCGACGACGTGCTGCTGGTCACCGGCGGCGGCAAGGGCATCACCGCGGAGTGCGCGCTGGCGATCGCCGAGGACACCGGCGCGGCGCTGGCACTGCTCGGCCGGTCCGACCCGGCCACCGACGCCGACCTGGCCGCCAACCTGGAAAGGATCACCGCGGCCGGGGTACGGATGCGCTACGCGCGCGCCGACGTCACCGACGGCGCCCAGGTCCGCGACGCGGTCGCCCGGCTCACCGCGGAGCTGGGCCCGGTCACCGCGGTGCTGCACGGTGCCGGGCGCAACGAGCCGGCCGCGATGACCGGGCTGGACATGGACGCGTTCCGGCGGACCCTGGCGCCGAAGATCGACGGGCTGCGGGCCGTGCTCGCGGCCGTGGACCCCGGCCGGTTGCGCCTGCTGGTCACGCTCGGCAGCATCATCGGCCGGTCCGGCCTGCGCGGCGAGGCGCACTACGCGACCGCGAACGACTGGCTCGCCGACCTGACCGCCGAGGTCGGCCGGGAGCACCCCGGCTGCCGCAGCCTCTGCCTGGAATGGTCGGTCTGGTCCGGTGTCGGGATGGGCGAGCGGCTGTCCGTGGTCGAGTCGCTGACCCGGGAGGGCGTCACCCCGGTCACCCCGGAGCAGGGCCTGGCGGTGCTGCGCCGGCTGCTGGCCGACCCGCAGGCCCCCGGAACGGTGGTGATCAGCGGCCGGGCCGAGGGCATCGACACCATCCGCCGGCACCTGCCGCCGCTGCCGCTGTCCCGGTTCGTCGAGCGGCCGCTGATCCGCTACCACGGCGTCGAGCTGGTCAGCGAGGCCGAGCTGAACGTGGGCGTGGACCGTTACCTGGCCGACCACGACCTCGACGGCAACCTGCTGTTCCCGGCGGTGTTCGGGATGGAGGCGATGGCCCAGGTCGCGGCGGCGGTCACCGGCGTGCAGGCGGTGCCGGTCATCGAGCGCGCCGAGTTCCTCCGGCCGATCATCGTGCCGCCGCACGGCCGGCTGCGGATCCGGATCGCCGCGGTGGTCACCGACGACGACATCGTGGAGGTGGCGATCCGCGCCGAGGACACGCTGTACGCGGCCGACCACTTCACCGCCCGGCTGCGGCTCAGCGACACCGCGGTCCCGGACGGCCCGCCGGACCAGGCCGGCGACGACCTGCCGGCCGTGCCGCTGGACCCGGCCCGCGACCTCTACGACGACATCCTCTTCCAGGGCGCCCGGTTCCAGCGGTTGCGCCGCTACCACCGGTCCGCGGCCCGGCACGTCGACGCGGACGTGGAGGCGGTCCCGTCCACCGACTGGTTCGCCCGCTTCGTCCCCGACCAGCTGCTGCTCGGCGACCCCGGCGTCCGGGACACGCTGATGCACGGCAACCAGGTGTGCGTGCCGGACGCGACGCTGCTGCCGGCCGGCGTGGACCGGATCTACCCGGGCGGGGAGAAGCTGGCCGCGGCGCAGGGGCTGCGCTACAGCGCGGTCGAGCGGTCCCGCGACGGCGACACCTACGTGTACGACATCGCGCTGCGCACCGGCACCGGTGAGATCGTCGAACGCTGGGAGGGCCTGCGACTGCGCGCGGTGCGCAAGCAGGACCCGGCCGGCCCGTGGGCTCCGCCGCTGGTCGGGCCGTACCTGGAGCGGGCGGTCGAGGACCTGACCGGCGTCCGGGTCGCGGTCGCGGTCGAGCCGGGCGTGACCACGGACGTGGCGGGCCGCCGGGCCGCGACCACGCTCGCGGCCGGCCGCGCGTTCGGCCGGGCTGTCGAGGTCCGGCATCGCCCGGACGGCCGGCCCGAGGTGGACGGCGACCGCACCGTCTCGGCCGCGCACGGCGCCGGGATCACCCTGTTCGTCGCCGCACCCGGCCCGCTGAGCTGCGACGTCGAGCCGGTCGTCGAGCGGGACCCGGCGGACTGGGCCGGCCTGCTCGGCGCGCACGCCGGGCTGTCCCGGCTGATCGCCGACGACCTCGGCGAGGACGTGCAGACCGCCGCGACCCGGGTCTGGACCGCGATCGAGTGCCTGCGCAAGGCCGGGCACGTGGCCGGTGAGCCGCTGACGCTGCGGCCGGCGGGCCGTGCCCGGTGGGTGGAGCTGCGTTCCGGCGGCCTGCGGATCGCCACCTTCGTGACCACGCTGCGCGATGTCGCGGAGCCGGTCGTGCTGTCCGTGCTCGTCGGCCCGGGGGAGTGAGCGTGAGCGACTACTACGAGTACCTGCACACGGTCGGTTTCGAGGAGACCAACATCGTCGGCAACGTCTACTACGTCAACTACCTGCGCTGGCAGGGCCGGTGCCGGGAGATGTTCCTCAAGACGCTGGCGCCGGAGGTGCTGACCGACCTGCAGCAGGACCTCAAGCTGTTCACGCTGCGGGTGGACTGCGAGTTCTTCGCCGAGATCACCGCGTTCGACGACCTGTCCATCCGGATGCGGCTGATCGACCTGGCGCAGACCCAGGTCGAGTTCGGCTTCGACTACGTGCGCCTGGACCCGTCCGGCGACGAGACCCTCGTCGCCCGCGGCACCCAGCGGGTCGCCTGCATGCGCGGGCCGAACACCCGCACGGTTCCGGCCCGGGTGCCGGAACCGCTGGCCCGGGCGCTCGCCCCGTACACCGCCGCGGCAGCCAGGAGGCCGGCGTGACCAGCATCGATCAGTCCACGGACGACAGCCGGCGGCTGCGCAAGGTCTACGGCGCGTTCGCCACCGGCGTCACCGTGGTCACCGTCGGCGGGCCGGTCCCGCACGCGATGACCGCGAACTCGTTCACCACCGTCTCGCTCGATCCGCCGCTGGTGCTCGTCTGCGTCGAGCACCAGGCCGTCATGCACGACTCACTGCGTACCGCCGGGCATTTCGGGGTGTCGGTGCTGGGTGCGAGCCAGGCCGGGGTGGCGCGCTGGTTCGCCGACCGGTCCCGGCCGCTGGGCCGGGAACAGTTCGACGACGTGGACTGGCATCCCGGCCGGTGCACGGCGGCGCCGCTGATCTCCGGCGCGATCGCCTACGTCGAGTGCGAGGTGTGGCGTGCCTACGACGGCGGTGACCACACGATCTTCCTCGGCCGGGTGCTCTCCGCGGAGCACGGCGTGCCGGGCGAGGAGGCGCTGCTGTTCCACGGTGGCCGGTTCCGGCTGGTGGAGAAGGCCCGGTCGGAGGTGACGGTGTGACGCTCACCGCGCCCGGCCGCGCCGTCCCGCCCGGACCGCCGCGCAGCGCCGCCCTGCGCATGCTGATGGTGATGAGCCGGGACCGGCTCGGCATGATGACCGACGCGGCCGGCCGGTACGGCGACGCCGTGCGCATCCCGGTCGGCCCGAAGACGCTCTACCTGTTCAACCACCCGGACCACGCCAAGCACGTGCTCGCCGACAACGCGGCCAACTACCACAAGGGCATCGGCCTCACCCACGCCCGCCGCGCCCTCGGCGACGGGCTGCTGACCAGCGAGGGCGCGCTGTGGCGCAAGCAGCGCCAGGTGATCCAGCCGGCGTTCCAGAGCCGGCGGATCGCCGCGCAGGCCACGGTGGTCGCGGACGAGGCGGCCGGGCTGGTCGAACGGCTCCGGCGGACCGGCGGCGCACCGGTCGACGTGATGGAGCAGATGACCGCGCTCACGCTCGGCGTGCTCGGCCGCACCCTGCTCGACGCCGACCTGGGCGCGTTCGGCTCGATCGGCGACGACTTCGCCGCGGTGCAGGACCAGGCGATGTTCGAGCTGGAGTCGCTGGGCACGGTGCCCGCGTGGGTGCCGCTCCCGCGCCAGCTGCGGTTCCGCCGCGCCCGGCGCAGCCTCTCGGGCATCGTCGACCGGCTGGTCGCGGCGCGCGCGGACGGCACCGCCGACCGGGACGACGTGCTGTCCCGGCTGATCACCTCGGCCCGGGCCGAGACCGATCCGCGGGTCGGCCGGCAGCGCCTGCGCGACGAACTGGTCACGCTGCTGCTGGCCGGGCACGAGACCACCGCGAGCACGCTGAGCTGGACGCTGCACCTCATCGACGACCATCCCACGGTACGGGACCGGCTGCGCGACGAGGCCCGCACCGTACTCGGCGACCGCGCGCCGGTCTTCGAGGACCTGCACCGGCTCACGTACACCGCGGCCGTGCTGAACGAGGTGATGCGCCTCTACCCGCCGGTCTGGATCCTGCCGCGGATGTCGCTGGCCCCGGACGTGATCGGCGGCTACCCGGTCCCGGCCGGTGCCGACGTGCTGATCTGCCCGTTCACGCTGCACCGGCACCCGCGCTTCTGGGCCGAGCCGGACCGCTTCGACCCGGACCGGTTCACCCGGGACGCCGGTGACCGCCCCCGCTACGCCTACATCCCGTTCGGCGCCGGGCCGCGATTCTGCGTCGGCAATCATCTCGGCATGATGGAGGCCACCTTCGTCATCGCGATGCTCGCCCGGGAGTTGACGCTGACGAAGGTTCCCGGGCATACGGTCGTCCGCGAACCGATGCTGTCGCTGCGTATGCGCGGCGGCCTTCCGATGACCATTTCCCCGGCCGCCGAATAGCGGTCCGTTGTTTCTGATGGCGCAATTGCGCACGCTCCTGGCGAGCAATTTCCGAGAAGAACCGATAGCGAACGTCCGGCAATCTCGGAACCGTTCGCATTCCGTTCCACATCCTTAGGGGGATCGTTGCCATCGCAGAATGCCGGCCTCCTCCGCCGGCTCACCCCGATCCTGTTCGTCCTGGTCCTCGTCGCGGCCTCGTACGGGCTGGCCCGGCTGCCCACGGCCTCCGCGGAGACCCGCGCGTCGGTGGCGTCCCGCTACGCGTTCAGCGCGATGCCGATCGCGATGCCGCCGGGCCTGCCGGAGCGCAGCGTGCGCGAGGTCAACCCGAAGTACGAACACATCCGCTCCTGGGTCTCGTCGGTCGGCGCCGCGGCCGCGATCAACGACCTCGACGGCGACGGCCTGGCCAACGACCTCTGCCTGGTCGACACGCGCAGCGACGCCGTGATCGTGACGCCCGCACCGGCCGGCGGCCCGCGCTACGCGCCGTTCGTGCTCGACCCGGCGCCGCTGCCGACCGGCCCGGCCATCGCGCCGATGGGCTGCACGCCCGGCGACTTCAACGGCGACGGGCACATGGACGCGCTGGTCTACTACTGGGGCCGTACCCCCGTGGTGTTCCTGCACCGGGGCGCCGGTGCCGCGCTCACCCGGCAGACGTTCCTCGCCACCGAGCTGGTGCCGCAGGCCACCGGCACCGACGGCAGGTACCACGGGCCGCTGTGGAACACCAACGCGGTCGCGGTCGCGGACTTCGACGGCGACAGCCACCCGGACATCGGCGTGTTCAACTACTTCCCGGACAGCCAGGTCCTCGACCCGCACGGCGCACCGAACGTGCAGATGAACCACTCGATGTCCCGGGCGCAGAACGCCGGCGGCGCGCACGTGCTGCGCTGGACCGCGGCCACCCCGGCCGGGGCCGGCGCGGACCCCTCGGTGAACTACCAGGAGCAGGTCGCGCTCGACCCGGCCGTGTCCACCGGGTGGACGCTCGGCGCGTCCTCCGCCGACCTCGACGGTGACCTGCTGCCCGAGCTGTACCTGGCCAACGACTTCGGCAAGGACCGCTTCCTGCACAACGTCTCCGAGCCCGGCCGGATCAGGTTCGCGCTGGCCGAGGGCCGCCGCGACGCACTCACCCCGAAGTCGCTGGTGATGGGCCACGACTCGTTCAAGGGCATGGCGATCGACTTCGCCGACCTCGGCGGCACCGGCCGGTTCGACGCGTTCGTCAGCAACATCACCGAGTCCTGGGGTCTGGAGGAGAGCAACATGGTCTGGCGCAACACGGCGCCGGACGCCGCGGCCGCGCGCCGCGCGCTGGAGGACGGCGTCGCGCCGTTCCGTAACGAGGCGGCCCGGACCAACCTCGCCTGGGTCGGCTGGGGCTGGGACGCCAAGATGGCCGACTTCGACAACAGCGGACGGCTCGCCATCGTGCAGAGCTGCGGCTTCGTCAAGGGCACCATCAACCGGTTCAACTGGCTCCAGGAACTCGCGATGGCCAATGACCTGATGCTCCAGGAACCGGACATGTGGCCGAAGGCGGAGCCCGGCGACGACATCGCCGGGTCCAACCCGCTGGCCTTCTGGGCACCGGAGGACGACGGCCGGTACGCGAACGTCAGCGCCGAACTCGGCCTCGGCATCGACACCCCCACCCGCGGTGTCGGCGTCGGCGACGCGGACGGCGACGGCGCCCAGGACTTCGTGGTCGCCCGGCAGTGGGGCCCGCCCGCGTTCTACCGCAACGACCTGACCGCCGCCGGCGACTTCCTCGGCCTGCGCCTCTACCGCCCGGTCGACGGCGCGTCCGTACCCGGCAGCCCCGCCTACGGCGCCCAGGTGCGGATCACCACGGCCGACGGCCGCGTCCAGCTCGGCCAGCTCGACGGCGGCGGCGGCCACTCCGGCAAACGCAGCTTCGACGTCTTCTTCGGCCTCGGCGACCAGGGTGCGAGCCCGGTCAGCACCGAGATCCGCTGGCGGGACGGCGACGGCACCCAGCGCACCCAGCAGCTCCAGCTCACCGCGGGTTGGCACGACCTCGTGCTGACCGGCACCGCCCAGGAGGTGACCGCGTCATGACCGACGTCAAGCGCGAAACCCGCACCCTCGACACCGCGCCGGTCTCACCGGCGGCCGCACCTGCCGCGCCGGCCGCGCCCGCACCACCCCGGGTGGACAGGCGCGACCCGCGCTACCTCGCACTGCGCAATTTCGCGATCTCGATGAGCATCTTCAACATCCTCGGGTACACGGTGCTCGGCTTCGAGCAGCCGTGGTCCTGGCCGCTGCTCGCGCTGCTGGTCGGCTACACCGCGGAGATCGCCATCGAGCGGGTCGCGGCGTGGGCCCAGCACCGGCCGCCGGCCTACAGCGGCAACGGCGCGTGGGGCCTCTACACGTTCCTGCTGCCCACCCACATCACCGCGCTCGCCGCGAACATGCTGCTCTACGCGAACGACATGTTCTGGCCGATCGCGTTCGCCGTGCTGGTCGCGGTCGGGCAGAAGGCGGTGCTCCAGGCGCCGATCAAGGGCCGGATGCGGCACTTCATGAATCCGTCGAACTTCGGCATCACGATCACGCTGCTCGCGTTCTCCTGGGTGAACATCGCGCCGCCGTACCACTTCACCGAGAACGTCCCGGACGTGATCCGGCTCGGCGTGCCGATCATCATCCTCACCGCCGGCACCGTGCTGAACGCGATGCTCACCAAGAAGGTCCCGCTGATCGTCGGCTGGGTCGGCGCGTTCGTCATCCAGGCGCTGCTGCGGCACTGGATCTGGGACGTGTCGCTGTGGGCCGCGCTGGTGCCGATGACCGGCGTCGCGTTCATCCTGTTCACCAACTACATGATCACCGACCCGGGTACGACGCCGTCGACCCCGCGGATGCAGTTCATGTTCGGCTCGTCCGTCGCCATGGTCTACGGCGTGCTGATGGTCTTCAACGTCGTCTACACGCTGTTCTTCGCGGTCACGCTGGTCTGCCTGGCCCGCGGCCTCTTCTGGTGGGGCACGTGGTTCCTGGAGCGCCGCCGCGGAGCCGACCTGCGACCCGCGCCGCCGCCCGCCGCGGTCGCGCTGCCCGTCACCCGCTGACCTCGCGTCCACCGGGAGGGCGTGGCCGCCCCGCGCCCTCCCGGCCCTTCAGGAAAGGGGAGCCATGTCCTATCCGGTAACGCTCGACGCCGGGGCGCCGACCGCGGAACGGCCGCTGCGCCGGGGGCGGATCGTCGCCTGGAGCGCCGCGGCCGGCGTGCTGCTCGCGGTGCTCTGGTCGTTCGAGTTCGTCGACTCGGTCATCGGCGACAACGTCGCCAACGCGGTCCTGCAACGCGACGCCCGCAACACCGCGATCGCCGGCACCGCGGCCGGCCTGATCTTCGCGTTCGTCTCCGGGCTGGCCGGCACGTTCACCGCCTGCAACATCGCGATGGCCGCCGCGGTCGGCCCGATGAGCCAGGCCGGCGCCGCGCACTCCGGCCGCAGCGGTGTCATGCTGATGCTGCGCCCGGCCGCCTGGCTCACCGTCGGCATGGTCACCGTCTCCGCCGTCTACGGGTTCGTCGGCGTGCTGCTCGGCCCGCGCCTGCCGCAGCTGTCCACCGCCACCGCCGGCGGCGTCCCGGTGCGGCTCATCCAGTCCGCGGTCGTCTTCGGCATCATCGGCCTGGCCCTCGTCTACCTCGGCCTGGCCGCCCTCGGTGTACTCCCGGACGTCTTCCGCGACCACCCGGTCGGCCGCGTCGTCGCGCTCGGCGCGCTGATCGGCGGTTTCCTCATCGGCCGGCCGTACCCGATGTTCAACAAGCTCTTCCACTGGGCCGTGGACACCCACAACCCGCTGTACGGCGCGGCCGCGTTCGTGCTCCAGTCGCTGGGCAACATCGTCCTGGTCACCGGCGTGTTCGTGCTGCTCGTGCTCGGCACCCGGGGCCGGTTCGTCCGCTGGCTGGCCGGCAGCCCCCGGCGCACCACGCTGCTGACCGCCGCGCTGCTGATCGGCCTCGGCGTGTTCACGGTCGTCTACTGGGACATCCGGCTGCCCGCGCGCTTCGGCATCGGCTGGTTCCCGACCATGCCCTACAACCACTGACCCCGGAGCGACCGCATGTCCGTCGTCGAGAGCCTCAACCACCGCCACCACCGGCTGTCACTGAACCTGTTCATGGTGGTCGTGCTCGCGCACTGGGCCGAGCACCTCGTCCAGGCGTACCAGATCTGGGTGCTGGGCTGGCCGCGCCCGCAGTCCCGCGGCGTCCTCGGCCAGTTCTGGCCCTGGCTGGTCAGCTCCGAGTGGATGCACTACCTGTACGCGCTCGTCATGCTGATCGGCCTGTTCCTGCTCCGCCCCGGCTTCGTCGGCCGGGCCCGCACCTGGTGGACGATCGCGCTGGCGATCCAGTTCTGGCACCACATCGAGCACCTTCTCCTGCTGCTGCAGGCGCAGACCGGGCGCTTCCTGGCCGGTGAGGCGGTGCCGACCAGCGTGCTGCAACTGGTGCTGCCCCGCGTCGAGCTGCACCTGTTCTACAACTCGGTCGTCTTCGTCCCGATGGTGATCGCGATGTACCTGCACCTGCGGCCCCACGCGGCGGAACTGGAGCGGATGGCGTGCTCCTGCGCCGCACCCGCGTCCCGCCCGGCCGCGGTGGCACGGTGATCGCACGGCGCCTGCTCACGGTCCTGGTGCTGGCAGCGGTGACCTCGCCGCTGCCGGCACCGGCGTCCGCCCGGGCCGCTGACCGGGTGGTCGTGGCGACCGCCCCGGCGGACGGTGCCGCGCTGACCGTGCCGCCGGGGGAGGTGGTGATCCGCACCGCCGGACGGCCGGACCTGTACCGGTCGCACCTGTCCGTGCAGGACGACACCGGCGCCGCCGTTGCCGCCGGCGAACTCGGTGCCGGCTCCCCGCGCGCGCTGACCCTCCCGGTCAGACTCGACGGCGCCGGCACGTTCACCGCGGTCTACCACGTGGAACTCGCCGACGGCCGGGAGAGCAGCGGCGTGGTGCGGTTCAGCGTCGGCACCGGGGTGCCGCCCGCGGCCGGCCCGGCCGCCGCCGGTCACGAGCACGGCATCGACCCGCTGAGCGCGGTCCTGCTGACCGTCGACCTGCTCGTCCTGGCCGGCGCGCTGCTGCTGCTCCGGCTCCGCCCGCGGCCCGGCACGCCGCCCGGCGACCGGCCACGCTGGCGGCTCTGACGGTACGGCCGGGCACACGGCGGGCATCAGGACGAGATCGTCACGCGGGTCACCTGCCCGTCCGCCGCGTCGAACTCGGCCCGTTGAGGCCGCCGCCGCTCACGGTCGCCGCGACGGCAACCCGCCGGGTCGCACCAGCGGGTCGCGGATTCTCGAACCTTTGACCGCGGCGGAACGTCCCTGTGGTGACGGGCCGGTCACGTTCGGAAGCCGTCGCCGCCGCGGACCCGGGCCGGGTTCGCCCCGCCCGATGAGAGGTAGAGATGCCGGAAGCAGAGATCCCCCAGCTGTTCACCCGTCGCCGGACACTGTCCGTACTCACGGGCGCGGCGACGACGGCGGCGCTCGGCGCCTGCACCGGATCGTCCACCGGGGACTCGCCGGCCACGGCGCCCCCGGCCGCGGGTCCGGTGGGCCGCAGCGGGGACGAGGATCTGTCGGCCGACGACCCGTCGCTGGACGAACGGGAGTTCACCGTGACGAGGCAGGCCGTCATCTCGGCCGGCGGCCCGTTCGTCGCGGCCCGTACCACGTTCTCCGGCGTCTTCGCGCGCCGGTTCGACGCGTCGCCGATCGGTGCGCTCGAGCCGACCGGCCGGCGCGGCGGGTACCGACCGCGACCCCGGTACGCCGCGCGCCGGTGCGCGGAGCATGCGCCGGGCCCTCGGCGACCGCGCCGTCGCCGCGGAGTCGTTCCTGGTCAGCGGCGAGCGCCCGGCGCACGACCGGTGGTGCCGCGCCGAACCCCGCTGACCGCTCCGGACGCCCGCCGCGCCGCCGGGACCGTCACACGGCGCGCAGCGGGTGGGTGCGGATCAGGAAGGTCGGCGACACCAGGCCGACCGGCACCGGCAGCTTGCCGACGCGCATGTTGATCCGGCGGAAATGGCCGTCCAGCGGCGTGCCGGAGATGATCGTGTCGAGCGCGTCGGTGTACGACCCGCCGACCTTGAGCTGCACGTTCGCGTCGTGCTGGGCGATCGGCTCGTCCACCGTGCTGAACGTGACCAGGCGTGGCACCGACATGCCGAGCGTGCCGAGCACGTTGCGGAACGGCTGGTTGAAGATCGGTGGCAGGCTGGTGACCGCGTCGCCGATCGTGCCGGTCATCGCCAGCAGCTCGACCCCGCGCCGGCGCACCGACGCGGTGACCACGCCGTCCGTCACGGCCCAGTCGATCTCGGCCATCTTCTTCGGGAAGCCCAGCGTCTCCCGCCCGCCGATGAGCGCGACGTCGTCGTCCACCACGATCCACGGGCAGTGTGCCGCCCGGAACGGCCCGTGCCTGACGTTGAGGAAGATCGCCGCCTCGCGGTAGGTGCTGTTGAAGTTCGTCCACGGGTAGTCGGCGACGAAGACCAGCGCGGTCGAGTCCTCGGCCATCCGCACGCCCGCGGGCAGCAGGTCGTTCGCACGCTCCCGGTCGACCGGCACGGTCGCGGACAGGAAGGTCGCGTCCCGATACTTGATCTTCGCGGGGTTCTGCCGCCGCTTGATGTCCGCCATGCCCTCGTCGAGGGTGAAGGCCGGCCGCGCGTCCACCGGCGCGACCCCCTCCTCGGACATCTGCACCGGAATCCGGTCGCCGCTCACGTCGTCGCCCTCCCAGAATCGATCCGCTTCACGAACTCCGTCCGCAGAGGACGCAATCGACCCTGGCCGGTAGTTTCGGAATGCGGCAGCTTGTCCATCGCCGGCCCGCCCGTGGGGCCGGACCGGCCGCGTGCACCGTCCGGTCCGATCGTGGCGGAACCGGGGCGTCACCCCGTAGACCCCTTTCGGGGACGTAGACCCCGCGCACCGTTCCCGGTGAGAGTGAGTGTCATGCCGGTTAGATTCTCCTCATGGGTGGGCCGTAGCACGCTGGCCGCGGTGCTGACCGCCGTCGCGGTGCTTCTGCTGGTCGCCAGCACGCAGATCGGTGGGCTCACCGACCGGTTCACCGGGGAGTCCAAGGCGCAGGCGGTGGCGAACCACACGGTCACGTTCGTCAACGACAGCGGCGAGAAGATCTGGGTCGGCAGCACGGTCAACGCGGACGGGTCGCAGAACTTCGGCAGCCTGCCGATCCTGGAGCCGGGGCAGCGGGCGACCATCGAGATCCCGGAGAATTCCGGGCCCGGGCACTGGCGGGGCAAGTTCTTCCCACGGCAGGGGTGCACCGGCGAGTCCGGCAGCACGTTCCACTGCGAGGTCGGCGACTGCGGCAACGCGGCCGACCACTGCGCGATCAACTCCGAGCAGCCGGTGAGCCTGGCCGAGTTCAACTTCGACCCGTCCGACGCGCTGTCCGCGGTGTGGTACAACATCAGCTACGTGAACGCGGTGTCACTGCCGGTCACGATCACGCCGACCGGCGGGCCGGCGCCGCAGGAGGGCTCGCAGCACTGCGGCGTGGCTGGCTGCGCGAAGCCGTTCCTGCCCAGCTGCCCGGCGGCGAACCTGGTCCGGGACGGCGGCGGGCGCGCGATCAACTGCGTAAACCCGAACCGGGACGCGGAGACCGACTACAGCCGGGCGGTCGCCGGCGTGTGCCCGAAGGCGTACAGCTGGTCCAAGATGGACACGATGGCCGGCAACCAGACGATGTTCGAGTGCGGCGAGTGCACCGGCTTCACGGTGACGTTCCACGGCAACGGCACCCCACCGGTCGCGCCGGCGCAGCCGCAGCCTCAGCCGCAGCAGCAGGAGACCCAGGCCGCACCCCAGCAGCCGGCGCCGCCCGCGGAGGAGGGGCTGCGGGCCGGGGCGCTGGCCGAGCCGGACCCGTCCACCCTCGGCACGCTCGTCAGCAACTGGCAGGGCGACTGCCTCGACGTGCCGGACGCCAACTTCGCGGACGGCGTACACCTGCAGCTCTGGGGTTGTAACAACACCGACGCGCAGCGGTGGGCGTTCGTCGGGGGCACGCTGATGACGAGGGACAACCTGTGCATGGACGTCGCCTGGGGCTCCAGGGACGACGGCGCACCGGTCCAGCTGGCCCATTGCAGCGGCAACCCGGCGCAGCAGTGGGTGCTCACCGAGGCCGGTGACGTGGTCAACCCGCAGGCCGACAAGTGCCTCGACATCAAGGACTGGAACCCGGAGTACGGCGCGCGCCTGCAGATCTGGGAGTGCCGCGGCACCGTCAACCAGAAGTGGCACCGCGCCTGACCGGACTGTCGCCGGGTGAGGTCGCGGTAGGCGTCGAGCACGGCCGCCATCCGCTCGGCCAGCTCGGCTGCCGCGGACGGGCCGGTGGCCGGGCCGGACGCCGGGTCGGTCAGGAAGTCCGAGTTGCGCAGCGCCGACTCGTACCGGTCAGCCGCTTCCTGTTCCCGGACGACGTCGCTCACCGTGGAGGCCAGGACGTCGACGTGACCGGCGTAGGAGTCGACGACCTGGTCCATCTCCCGCACCCGGGCACGACCGAGGGTGATCCGGTCGACGGTCTCCGCGGCCGGTCCGGTGCCGAGCTGCGCGGTCTCCAGGTCGTCGATGACCGCCCGGACGTGAGCGCGCTCGGCCAGCACCGCGGACAGTTCCCAGAGCACGTCCGCCAGCGCCGGGCCGGGACTCTCATCGTCCTCGAGAGCACTGACCGTGCGCGGGGATCGCGGCCTCAGCGGGGGTAGTAGCGGTAGACGGCCTCGGCCACCACGGCCGGTTTTTCGGCCCCCTCGCACCGCACGGTCATCGCCACCGTGAGCTCCACCCCGTCGCCGGGCACCTCCCGGGCGTGCAGGACCCTGGCGTGCAGCCGCACCTTCGACCCGGCCGGGACCGGGGTGGGGAACCGCACCCGGTTCAGGCCGTAGTTGATCGCCATCCCCACGTCCTCGATCGCCAGCAGCGACGTCCACAGCGGGATGACCAGGGACAGCGTGAGGTAGCCGTGTGCGATGGTGCCGCCGAACGGGCCGGTCGCGGCGCGGGCCGGGTCGACGTGGATCCACTGGTGGTCGCCGGTGGCGTCGGCGAACGTACCGATCCGCTGCTGGGTGACCTCGATCCAGTCGCTGTGGCCGAGGTCGAGCCCGGCGGTCCGGGCGAGCTCGCCGAGCCCGCGCACGGTGGTGGTCATGGGGTCCTCCGATCGGGGACGGGCGCGCGCAACCGCGCCTTGACGACCTTGCCGGAGGCGGTACGCGGCAGGGCCTCGGTGAACACGACGGATTTTGGGATCTTGTAACGGGCGATCCGGCCGTCCAGGAACGCCAGCAGCTCGGCGGCGTCCACCGCGGACGCGGACACCACGAACGCCCGGCCGACCTCGCCCCAGCGCGCGTCCGGCACGCCGACCACGGCGCACTCGGCGACCGCGGGGTGGGCGAGCAGCGCGGCCTCGACCTCGGCCGGGTAGATGTTCTCCCCGCCGGAGATGATCATGTCTTTGACCCGGTCGCGGACGTAGACGAAACCCTCGGTGTCGGTGACCGCGAGGTCGCCGGTGCGCAGCCAGCCGTCGTCGCCGAGCGCGGCGCGGGTCTCGTCCGGCAGCCCCCAGTAACCGGCCATCACGGTCGGGCCGCGCACCAGGATCTCCCCGGTCTCGCCCGGCGCGGCGTCGCCGCCGCCGGGCGTGCTCACGCGCACGTCGCCGAAGAACACCGGCGTGCCCGCCGACCCGGCCTTGCGTACGCTCTCCGGCGCGCGCAGGAACAGCGCGCCGGGGGAGCACTCGGTCATCCCGTACCCCTGCAGGAACGTCAGGCCGCGCCGCTGGTACGTGGCGATCAACGGCTCCGGGACCGGAGCGCCGCCGCAGAGCAGCGACCGCACCGAGCTCAGGTCGGCGGTGCCGAACCGCGGCGAGCGGGCGATCGCGGCGAACATCGCGGGCACGCCGAACAGGCAGGTGACCCGGTGCGCCGCGATCAGGTCGAGCGTCGCCTCCGCGTCGAAGCCACCGGTCAGCACGCAGGCGCCGCCCTTGAGGAACGTGGGCAGCACGGTCTGGTTGAGCGCGGCGACGTGGAACATCGGCGCGCTGACCAGCGTGACCTCGTCGCCGCTGAGGTCGACGTCGATGAGCAGGTTGACGCAGTTCCAGGCGATGTTCGCGTGGGTGAGCATGGCGCCCTTGGGCCGGCCGGTGGTGCCCGAGGTGTACATGATCATGCAGGTCTCGGCGTCCGTCACGTCCACGTCGGCCGGCTCACCGGCCACCCCGGGGACGTCGTCCAGCGGTACGGCCCGCGCGCCCGTGCGCAGTCCCGCCACGGTCGCGGCGCAGGCGGGTGACCACAGCAGCAACCGCGCGCCGCAGTCGTCGATGATGTAGTCCAGTTCCGGGGCGGCCAGCCGCGTGTTCAGCGGCACGAACACGGCGCCGAGCAGGCCGGTGGCGAACAGCGCGTCCAGGAACGCGGGGTGGTTCGGCCCGAGGTGGGCGACCCGGTCGCCGCGGCGCACGCCGAGCCCGGCCAGCCGGTGCGCCAGCGTGCCGGCCCGCGCCGCCACCTCGCCGTACGTGTGCGACCGTCCCTCGTGGATCAGCGCGACCCGGTCCGGTGCCATCCGGGCCCGGCGGGCCGCCCACGACCCGACACCCTGGTTACGCATCGGGCCGCACCCCGATTCCGAGCAGCCGGGCCGCGTTGCCGTGCAGGATCCCCGGCCGCACCTCGGGCTTGATGTCCAGCGCGGCGAAGTCGGCCAGCCAGCGGTCCGGCGTCAGCACCGGGAAGTCGGAGCCGAACAGCACCCGGTCGGACAGCAGCGTGTTGGCGTAGCGGACCAGCTGCGGCGGGAAGTACTTCGGCGACCAGCCGGACAGGTCGATGTGGACGTTCGGCTTGTGGGTGGCCACGGCCAGCGCCTCGTCCTGCCACGGGAACGACGGGTGCGCGATGACGATCCGCAGGTCCGGGAAGTCCGCGGCCACGTCGTCGAGGTCGAGCGGGTTCGCATACCGCAACCGGATCCCGGAACCGCCGCGGGTGCCGGCCCCGATCCCGGTCTGCCCGCTGTGGAACAGCGCGACCACCCCCAGAGCCTCGAGTTCCGCGTACAGCGGGTAGGCCATGCGGTCGTTGACGGCGAACGCCTGGAGGCTCGGGTGGAACTTGAAACCGCGCACCCCGTGCCGTTCGACGAGTCCGCGGGCCTGCCGGACCGCCGCACGGCCCCGCCACGGGTCGACGCTGCCGAACGGGATCAGCGTGCCGGCGTGCCCGGCGCAGGCCTCGGCGATCTCCTCGCTGGAGATCGGCGGATGCCCGGTCGCGGTCTCCGCGTCGACGGTGAACACGACCGCGGCCATCCGCCGCTCGCGGTAGTAGGCGGCGATCTCGTCCACCCCGGGCTGCCGCGCCCCACCGGCCACCTTGAAGTACGCGGCCGAGGCGGCCATCAGGTGCGCCGGCAGCGACGGGTGCCCGGCCGCGGACACCTCCACGTGCACGTGCATGTCGATCGCGGCGTAGCCGGTCACGGCCGTGGCTCCCGGGGCGCCGGGATGCCGACCGGTTGGACGGCCGCGCCGAACAGCGGCTCCCACACCGCGGCGATGCCGTCGCCGTCCCAGCCGCCGCCGCGGTGCGCGGCCACCGTCTCGGCCGGGTGCGTCCAGAGCGTCAGCCGGTCGCCGCCGATCCCGATCGCCTGCCCGGTGATGCCGCCCGACGCCGCGGAGGCGAGGAAGACGACCAGCCCGGCCGCGTCCTCCGCGGTGCCGAACCCCTCCCCGGTACGCAGCCAGTCCGGCAGCGGCACGCCACGGTCCCGCCAGGCCGTCACGTGCGGCGCGAACGCGGGGATGGTCGCGGTCATCGCGGTCGCGGCGACCGGTACGACCGCGTTGACGGTGATCCGGTCGCGGGCGCACTCCAGCGCCCAGGTGCGCGTCATGCCGACGATCGCCGCCTTGGCCGCCGCGTAGTTCGTCTGCCCCGGGTTGCCGCGCTGCCCGGCGGGGGAGCCGACCGTGACGATCCGGCCGCCGTCGCCCTGCGCCCGCAGCTGCCGCACCGCGGCCCGCACGCAGGTGAACGTGCCGCGCAGGTGCACGGCGACCACCTCGTCGAACTCGTCGTCGGTCATCCGCCACAGGATCCGGTCGCGCAGCACGCCCGCGTTCGTGACCAGCGCGTCCAGCCGGCCGAACGCGGCCACCGCGCGCTTCACGAGCGTCTCGGCCACCTCGCTCGGGCCGACCGCGCCGGGCTCGGCCACCGCCCGGCCGCCGGCCGCCTCGATCCCGGCGGCGGCCGCGGCCGCGCTCGCCTCGTCGGCGTCGTTGCACACGACCGCGGCGCCGGCCGCGCCGAGCGCCCGCGCGTAGGCCAGGCCGAGCCCGCGCCCGGCGCCGGTCACGATCGCCACCCTGCCGGTCAGCTTCATGATCTTCCCCTCAGGAACGCCGGATGGACGGGACGATGCCGCGCGGCAGGTAGAGCACCGCGACGACGAGCACGAGGCCGTAGACGGCGTAGGAGAGCACGGCCGGGGCGTACCCGGGCATGCCGGGCTGCGTGCCGAGCAGCGTCAGCGCCTGCACCAGCAGCGTGATCACGGTGGCACCGACCAGCGGGCCGGCCACGGTGCCCAGGCCGCCGACGGCCGCCATCACCACGAACTCGATGGACAGCAGCACCGGGAACGAGCCCGGCGACAGGTAGCCGAGGTAGAACGCGTAGACGCCGCCGGCCAGCCCGGCGAACGCGGCGGAGAGCGCGAAGACCGCCAGCCGGTAGCGGCCGACCGGTACCCCGCAGGCGGCCGCGGCGGCCTCCCCGGTGGCGGCGGCCCGCAGCGCCCGGCCGACCCGGGAGACGACCACGTTGCGGTAGACCAGCATCACCGCGGCCAGCACCGCCAGCGCCAGGTAGGCGTAGCCGCGATCCGCGCGCACCTCCACGCCGCCGAGCGAGAACCGCGGGATGCCCTGCAGGCCGATCGCGCCGCCGGCCCACTCGCCGCGGCTGAGCAGCCCGAGCAGGATCAGCTGCACGGCCAGTGTGGCGAAGGCCAGGTGGTGCCCACGCAGGCGCAGCAGCGGCGCGCCGACCAGCAGCGCGGCCGCGGCGGCGGCCAGCGGGGCGGCCATCAGCCCGAGCAGCGGCGGCCATCCGTGCACGGCGAGCAGCCCGGCGGCGTACGCGCCGATGGCGTAGAACGACGCCTGGCCCAGCGACACCTGCCCGGCGTAGCCCATCAGCATCGACACGCCGACCGCGACCGTGGCGGTGAGCGCGAGCAGCACGTACACCGCGAGGTGCCGCTCCGGCAGCAGCACCGGCACGGCCAGCGCCAGCAGCCCGGCGGCGATCCAGCCCGTCCTCATCCGGCCGCCTCCGGGGCCGGCGGGGTCCGCACGGCCTGCGCGATCATCACGGTCAGCAACACCACCAGGGCCACCTCCAGCCGGTACGCGCCGCCGCCGTACCCGGCCACGACGGTCTGTGCCACGCCGAGCAGCAGACCACCGGCCAGCGCGACGCCCGGCCGGGTGAGCCCGCCGAGCACGGCCGCGGCGAACCCGTTGACGATCAGTGCCACGTCGCTGTCGAAACTCACCTGCTGCACCGGCATGGTCAGCACGCCGGCCAGCCCGCCCAGCGCGCCGCCGAGCGCGAACGACAGCAGCCCCATCCGGCGCACGTCGATACCGACCACCCGGGCCGCGTACGGGTTGGACGCGCACGCGGACAGTGCCTTGCCGAGGTCGGTGCGCGCGAAGAACAGCGCCAGGGCCGCGAACACCGGAAGGGCGACCGCGACGATCAGCAGGTAGTGCACCTGCACCCGGGCGCCGGCCACGTCGATCGCGCCGCCGAGCCCGGGGAACGAGCGCGGCTGGTCACCCCAGATCAGGATCTCCACCGCGTACGCCAGCAGCCCCAGGCCCAGCGTGACGATCAGCGACGCACCCGGCGCGGTGCCCGGCCGGCCGATCGCCAGCACGCCGGTCAGCAGCCCGGCGGCCGCACCGGCCAGCACCCCGAGCGTCTCGGCCACGCCGTGCGGCAGCCCGGCGGACAGCAGCGACGCGGTCAGCATCGCGGCCAGCACGGCCAGCGCGCCCTGCGCGAAGTTGACCACCCGGGTCACCCGGTAGATGACCACCAGCCCGCTGCCCACCAGCGCGAACCCCGCGCCGATGCCGAGCCCGGTGATCAGGTAGCCGATCACGGCGTCACCGCCACGTGCCCGCCCAGGTAGGCGGCGGCGACCCGCGGGTCGGCGGCCAGCCCGGCCGCGTCACCGGCCAGCGCGACCCGGCCCGCCTCCAGCACGTAGCCGCGCGTGCACAGCTCCAGCGCCAGCCGGGCGTTCTGCTCGATCAGCAGCAGCGCCGGGGCGAGCGTGCGCAGGTGGCCGGTGATCTCCGCGACCGCGAGCGGCGCCAGGCCGAGGCTGAGCTCGTCGACGACCAGCACGTCCGGGCGGGCCATCAGCGCCCGGCCGATCGCCACCAGCTGCTGCTCCCCGCCGGAGAGCGTGCCGGCACGCCGCCGCCGCAGCCGGGCCAGGCCGGGGAACAGTTCGTAGACCGCCGTGGTGTCCCGGCCCCGGCGGCCGTTGCGCCACCCGCCGAGCCGGAGATTGTCGTCGACCGTGAGGTCGCCGAAGACCTCCCGGCCCTCGGGCACCTGCGCCAGCCGGCCGTGCACGGTCACCGTGCCGGCGGCCGGGCGTACCAGGCCGGAGACCGCGCGGACCAGGGTGGTCTTGCCGGCGCCGTTCGCCCCGATCAGCGCGACCCGCTCGCCGGCGGACACGGTCAGCGAGACGCCGTCCAGCGCGGTCGCGCCCGCGTAGCGCACGCTCAGATCGCGGACCTCCAGGACCGCGCTCATGCCGCGGCCCGCCGCTCCACCGTGGAGCCGAGGTACGCGGCGATCACGGCCGGGTCGGCGCGGACCCGCGCCGGTGGGCCGTCCGCGATGACCCGGCCCAGGTGCAGCACGGTGATCCGGTCGGCCAGCCGCATCACGAACGCCACGTCGTGCTCGACCAGCAGGATCGTCAGCCCGTCCGCGCGCAGCGAGGCGATCAGCCCGGCCAGCCGTTCCCGCTCGGCCGCCCGCAGCCCGGACGCGGGCTCGTCGAGCAGCAGCAACCGGGGCCGCCCGCACAGCGCGCGGGCCAGCTGCAGCGCGCGCTGCTGGCCGAGCGGCAGCTCACCGGCGGGCCGGTCGGCCCACGCGGTGAGACCGGTGCGGGCCAGGCACTCGTCGGCGCGCGCCCGGATCAGCCGTTCTTCCCGGTGGTGAACGGGCAGCCGCAGCGCGGCAGCCACGAAGCCGGCGGCGGTCACGGCGTGCGCGCCGACCATCACGTTCTCCCGCGCGGTCAGGCCGGTGAAGACGCGGGCGGCCTGGAACACCACGGCCACGCCCAGCCCGGCCCGGCGGTGCGGCGGCAGCCGGTCGATGCGGCGGCCGTCCAGGCGCACCGTACCGGCGTCCGCGGCGAGCTGGCCGCCGATCAGCGCGAACAGCGTGGTCTTGCCGGCCCCGTTCGGCCCGATCACGGCACGCACCTCGCCGGGTGCGACGTGCAGGCCCGCCTCGCGCACGGCGTGCACGCCGCCGAACGCGCGGGTGAGGCCGGCGACGTCGAGCGCGGCGCCGGCCGCCATCACCGGCCGCCGATCGTGGCCAGCCGGGCCGCGGAGAACTCGGTGGGTACGAACGCACCGCCGCGTACCGTGCTGATCACGACGAACTCGGTGGTCAGCCCACTGTGGTCGGTGGCGGAGTACCGGTAGGTGCCGTTCGGGGTGGTCAGCGTGAGGCCTTCCAGCGCGTCGCGCACCGCCGCGCGGTCGGTGCCGCCGGCCTTCTCTATCGCGGCGGCGAGCAGCCGCACGCCGCTCCAGCCGTCCTGGGCGAACTGCGGCGGCGGGTAGCCGTGCGCCTCGGTGAACGCGGTGGTCAGCTCGTCGGCTGCGGTCCTCTGCTCGCCGGGCGGCAGCGCGGCACCGGCCGCGCCGATCGAATGCGCGATCGTGACACCCTCGGCGGCCGGGCCGGCCGGGTCGAGGAACAGCTTGCTGGCCTGGGCGCCGGTGAGCACCAGCGGGATGTCCAGGCCGGCGGTGGCGTACTGCTTGGTGAGCGCGACGGCCGGTGGCCCGGTGGCCCAGACCATCAGCGCCTGCGCACCGGAGGAGCGCACGTTGTTCAGGACGGCGCCGAACTCGGTGGTGCCGGTCTGGAACTCCTCCACGGGTGCGAGGCTCACGCCGTACCCGCTGGATGTGCTCCGCAGGCCCTTGAGACCGGCGGTGGCGTAGCTGCTGCGGCCGTCGTAGGCGACCGCGAGCCGGCTGACGCCGGTGGCTTGGAAGAACTCCAGTGCCGCCTGCGCGTACGTGGCCGAGGTGGCGGGCACGACGAACACGTACGGACGGACCGGCTGGACCTGCTCGTCCGCCGGGGTCAGCGAGATGTACGGGATCTCCTCGCGGTCGACGAGCGGCAGGACCGCGAGTGCGGAGTTGGAGAACGGCGAGCCGATGATCGCGTCGGAGTCGCCCTTGAGCTCGTTGAACGCGAGCACCGCCTGATCGGGGGCGCTCCGGTCGTCGCGGACGGTCAGCTCGATCCGGCGCCCGCCGATGCCACCGGCGGCGTTGATCCGGTCGACGGCGAGCGCGACGGACTTCTGGTTCTCGCTGCCCAGCGGCGAGTAGTTGCCGGTCAGCGAGACGATCTGACCGATCCGGACGGGCTCGTCGCCGCCACCGTCGCCGGTGGAGCCGCAACCGGCGGCGGCGAGCGTGAGGGCCAGGGTGGTGAGGAGCGGCACGGTGCGGCGCACGGGTTCCTCCCAGGTGCTCGTTTCGGGAGCGTTTCATCGAAGCTAGGCTCTTTGCTGACGGCCGTCAATATTCTGCCCAACATCGGAGTCGTGTACGGTGACCACCCCGCAGAACCTGCTGCTCATGCTGCTCGGCGACTTCGTGCTGGACCGGGAGGTGTGCGTCTTCTCCGGCAGCGTGGTCGACGCGCTGGACCGGCTCGGCGTCTCCGCGCACGCGGCCCGCTCCACGCTGACCCGGATGGCCGCCCGTGACCTGCTGCGCCGTCGCCGGCACGGCCGCCGGATGTACTTCGGACTGACCGGCCGGTCCACCGCGGTGCTGCGCGACGGCCGGACCCGGATCTGGCGCACCGGCGCGGTCAACGACGACTGGGACGGCACCTGGACGCTGCTCTGCTTCTCGCTGCCCGAGTCCTGGCAGCGGCAACGGCACGACCTGCGCTCCCGGCTCGCCTGGGCCGGCTTCGGCCCGTTGCAGGGCGGGCTGTGGATCGCGCCCGGGCACGCCGCCACGGCGGAGATCGTGGCGGGCCTGGGCCTGGCCGCGCACGTGCGGGTCTTCCGGGCCCGCGCCGACGAGCTGACCGACGTGGCGTCCATGATCGGCGACGCGTACGACCTGTCCGGGCTGGCCGCCCGGTACGAGGCGTTCCTGTCCGGGTGGGACGGCGAGATCCCGGCGGACCCGTTCGCCGCGCGGCTGCGGCTGATCGCCGAGTGGCACGACGCGATCCGGTACGACCCGCGGCTGCCCGTCGAGCACCTGCCGCCGGACTGGCCGGGGGTCCGCGCGCAGAAGGTGTTCCGGGAGCTGGAGGCGGCCCTCGAGGCACCGGCCCGGGCGGTCGCGGCCGGCCTGCTGGACCTGCGGCCGGACGCACCGTGACCGTCGCCCGGCACCGGGATCGGCAACCCGCGCACCGGATTTAGGCATTTCGTGCCGACGCGGCACGGGAACCGGGCACCCAGGATCGGGGCAGCATGTCCCGATCTTGGAGGAGTTCAGGTGAGTTTCGTTCTGCCCGCGCGAGGCCTGCACGTACCGGCCGGTGAAGGGCCGGCCAAGTGGTTCTCGGGTGACGTGTACACCGTGAAGCTCGAGGCCAAGGCGACCAACGGCACGGTCGGCCTGATCGAGGCCTCGGTCCCGCCGGGCGGCGGCCCGCCGCCGCACATCCACAACCACGCCGACGAGACGTTCTACCTCCTCAACGGCGAGCTGGAGTTCCTGGAGGGCGAGCGCACGTTCACCGCCCGCACCGGCGACCTGGTGTTCGTCCCGCGCGGCGCCACGCACCGCTTCCTCAACACCGGCATCCGTACGGCGACGATGCTGTTCTTCTACACCCCGGGCGGTCCCGAGGGCCTGTTCCTGGAGGGCGGCGACGACCCGAAGCCCGGCGTCCAGGTGGAGCCGTGGGGCCCGGAACGCTTCGGCGACCACATGACCCAGCTGCTCGACAAGTACGACAACGTCATCCTGCCGCCGTCCGCGCAGCCCTGACCGCGATGCCTCCCGCGGACCCGGCCGGGCCCGCGGGAGCACCCGTCCGGCGCCGTCCGTGACCGGCGTTCCGCCCCGTGCACGGCATCGTCCGCGGTCGGGAGCAGGTCGCCGATCTCCGAGTCACCGGCCGGCCGGCAGCGCGTCGCCCGGCCGGACCAGGCGGTGCCGGTAGGCGAAGACCACCAGTTGTGCCCGGTCCCGGGCGTGCAGCTTCGACATCGTACGGTTGATGTGGGTCTTGACCGTCAGCGGTGACAGATGCAGCCGCCCGGCGATGTCGTCGTTGGACAGCCCGTGCGCGACCAGCAACAGGATCTCCCGCTCCCGATCGGTGAGCAGCGCGAGCTCCGGGGGCTGGCTGGCCGGCGGCAGCACGTGCTGGATCAGCCGGCTGACCAGCCCGCTGGTGGCCCGCGGCGACAGCAGCGCCTCCCCGGCCGCGACCACCCGGATCGCGTTGACCAGGTCGCCCGGCGCCACGTTCTTGCCCAGGAACCCGCTCGCCCCGGCCTGTAACGCGTGGATGACGTTGTCGTCGTCGTCGAACGTGGTCAGCACCAGCACCCGCACGCCGGCCAGACGCGGGTCCGCGCCGATCCGGCGGGTCGCCTCGATGCCGTCCACGCGCGGCATGCGGATGTCCATCAGCACCACGTCGACCTGGCCGCGGTGGCACAGCTCGACGGCCTCGGCGCCGTCGGCGGCCTCGCCGACGACCTCCAGGCCCGGCTCCGCATCGATGATCATGCGGAATCCGGCGCGGATCAGCGCCTGATCGTCGGCGAGGAGTACGCGGATGCTCACGTCACCCTTCCCTGGAGGTGGAGGCGTCGGTGGGTAATTCGGCGCGGACCCGGAACAGCCCGCCGGGGGCCGGCCCGGCCTCGATCGTGCCGTGCGCGGCCGCCGCGCGTTCACGCATGCCGAGCAGACCGAACCCGGCGCCGGGCCGGCCGTCGCGGTGCCCGGCTACCCGGTTGACGACGTCGATGCGTACGGTGCCCGCGGTGTACTCCAGGTCCAGCGTGGCGCCGCCGGCACCGTGCCGGTGCGCGTTCGTCAGCGCCTCCTGCACGATGCGGTACGCGGCCAGGTTCACCACCGCGGGCACCGGCCGTGGCTCGCCGGTCTGCCGGTGCCGCACCGTGAAGCCGGTGGCGTCCAGCCCGGCCAGCAGGTCCGGCAGCCGGTCCAGGCCGGGCGCCGGTTCGGTGCCGGCCGCGTCGTCCGGGTCGCGCAGCACGGCGACCACCGACTTGATCTCGTGCAGGACGGTGTCCGCGGCGGTCCGGATGTGCGCGAGCACCGGCCAGACCTTCTCCGGATCGTCGCGCAGCACGTGGCCGGCCGCACCGGCGTGCACGCTGATCACCGCGATGTGGTGCGCGACGACGTCGTGCAGTTCCCGGGCGATGCGCAGCCGCTCGTCCGTCACCCGGCGGCGTGCCTCCGCCTCGCGGGTCTCCTCCGCCCGCCGGGCCCGGTCGGTCACCTCCGCGACGTACGCCCGGCGGGTCCGCACCGAATCGCCCCACACCGCGCCGCCGGCGAGCAGCGCGAACGCGGTGAACTGCTCGGTGTTCCACCAGTCCGTGTAGTACGTCAGCGAGCCGGCGAGCATGATCGAGCTCCACAGCAGGAACGCGAAGAACCAGGGCTGGCGGCGCGGGCTGTACAGCGCGGTGGCGTAGGTCAGCATGCCGGCCACGATGAACAGACCGTCCGGCGGGCGGCCCACCACGACCGCGGCCATGCTCAGCGCGGCCGCGGCCAGCAGCACCGGTACGGGACACCGGCGGCGCACCAGGAGCAGGACGGCGCACAGCACGGACAGCACCATGGTCACCGGGTGCACCGCGGTGTAGCCGGTGAACAGCACGAACAGGACCCCGACGGTCGCCAGGACCACATCGCCGAGCGGGCCCCGGCAACGGTCGAGACGCCGGGCCCACCACTGTCCGCTCACCGCCTGCACGGTCACGACGGTAGTGCCGCGCGCCAGTCCCCGTCGCGCGACTACCGCGTCCGCGGTATCCGCCGCCCGCGCCCGGACGACGCGCCCGCCCGGTGGCCGGCCGTAGCGTCGTCGGCACATCGACCGACAGATAGGCAGGAAATGATGTCTGGTCCCACCCGTCGGGGGTTCATCGCCGGCGCCGCGGCGCTGGGCGGCGTGGCGCTGGCCGGCAGCCCGGCGTCCGCGAGCACGGTGAGCGACTCGCCCTTGATCACGCCGGGCGACGCCCGCTACGAGGACCTGGTGCTGCGCCGTACGAGCGAGCGGTTCTTCCCGCGGCCCGAGTCCTTCCGGCTGCCCGCCACGACCGAGCAGGTGGTGCGCGCGGTGGACGGCGCGGTCCGCGCGGGCAAGCGGATCACCGTGCGCAGCGGCGGGCACTGCTACGAGAACTTCGTCGGCGACGGCGCCGAGGTGATCATCGACATGTCCGCGATGCGGCAGGTCACGTTCGACCGGCGCCGGAACGCCTTCATGATCGAGTCCGGGGCCACGCTGTGGACCGTGTTCGAGCGGCTCTACCTCGGCTGGGGCGTCACGATCCCCGGCGGCCAGTGCGGCACCGTGGCCGCGGGCGGGCACATCCAGGGCGGCGGGTACGGCGCGCTGTCCCGGCTGTTCGGCTCCGTGGTCGACTACCTGTACGCGGTCGAGGTCGTCGTGGTCGACGCGTCCGGCCGGGCCCGGGCGGTGGTGGCGACCCGCGAGCCGGGCGACCCGAACCGGGACCTGTGGTGGGCGCACACCGGCGCCGGCGGCGGGAACTTCGGCGTGGTCACCCGGTACTGGATGCGCACCCCCGGCGCCACCGGCGCCGACCCCAGCCGCCTGCTGCCGAGGCCGCCCGCGGTCACGCTCGAGACGGTCCTCGCCTGGAGCTGGCACAGCGTCACCGAGGAGTCGTTCCACCGGCTGCTGCGCAACTACGGCGAATGGCACGAACGGCACAGCGCGCCCGGCTCCCGCTACGCCAGCCTGTTCAGCCTGCTGCCGCTGACCCGCCGCAACACCGGCGCGGACCCCGGCGCGTTCGCGATGGTGACCGCGATGGACGGCACGCTGCCCGACGCGGACCGGCTGCTGCGCGACTACATCGCCGAGGTCACCGACGGCGTTCCCGGCGCGATAACGGTGCAGCCACCGCGCCGGCTGCCGTGGCTGGCCGGGGTGAGATCCGGGTCCATGAGCGAGGACGAGCAGGCCGGCACGTTCAAAGTGAAGGCCTCCTACCTGCGGAAACGGTTCACCGACGCGCAGATTGCGACCGCCTGGACGTACCTGACCGGCACCGGCCACCGCAACGAGAGCGCGACGCTGCTGCTCGTCTCCTACGGCGGCCAGGTCAACACCGTGGCGCCGGACGCGACCGCGATGCCGCAGCGGGACAGCATCATGAAGGCGATCTACTACGTGATCTGGACCGACCCGGACGGCGAACAGGCCAACCTGGACTGGATCCGGCGCTGGTACGGCGAGATGCACCGGGACACCGGCGGCGTACCGGTCCCGGGCGGCGTGACCGACGGCTCCTACATCAACTACCCGGACGTCGACACCACCGACCCGAGGTGGAACACGTCCGGCGTACCGTGGCACACGCTCTACTACAAGGGCAACTACCCGCGACTGCAGCGCGTCAAGGCCCGCTGGGACCCGCGCAACCTATTCCACCACGCCATGTCGATCACGTTGCCGGCCGCCGGTACACCGGGGGACTGACCTCCGCCGGCTGCCGGCCGAGGTGGCCGCCGGCGCCCCACGCGCCTGGCTGGTCATCTCGCGAGACGCCCTCGGCACGGTGGCTTTCCACCACCGCGCCGGGGGCGCAAGATCCCGTCCTCACCCACGTACCGCCGGGCCGGTGGTTCTCACCGGCCCGGCGTGAGCCGGAACGCGACCGGTGCGGGTCGCCCTCCGTGCTCACCGCGTGGGATCAGGGGTACGCGACGACCTGGCGGGGGACGGTGTTGCCGGCCGGGTTGGGGACGGCACCGCCGGTGTCGTTGACGACGTTGGCGATGGTGCCGACGTCGCCGAGGGAGACGGTGAGGATGCTGCGCAGCCGGACGCCCGGCCGGTTGGGCACCTCGAACGCCCGGTCCACCCGCACGCTGGGGTTGACGTTGAAGTAGGCGTACGAGCCGCCGCCCCACAACTCGTGGTCGGTCACGGTGTCGGCCACCTTGTAGGCCGCGTAGCCGTTGCCGCGCGGGCCGATCCAGGCCGCCTGGTTCGGTACGTCGTACGGCTTCTCGTTCTGGAAGAAGATCGTCTTGCCGCGGTTACCGTTCCAGATCACCTCGTACTTCTGGTAGTGCTCGACGAACAGGCCGGTGGCCAGCACGTCGTCGCCGTTGACGATCAGGCCGGTGTCGCCGGTGTTGACCGTCCAGCCGGTCGGTGCGCCGCCGTGGTCGGCCCGCCAGGCCCAGATGTGGTCGATGATCGTGTCGTCGCTGTGCACGGCGAGCGTGGTGGTCGCCTTGCCCTGGACGCTGCTGCCGATGCGGAAGAAGACGTCCTGGATGCTGATCGGGTTCGCGGCGTGGTCGGTGTGGACACCGGCCTGGCCGACGCTCATCAGCGTGGGGCTGTTCGTGGTGCCGGCGTCGAACGTCAGGCCGCTGATCTTGACACCGTCGACGTCGGCGACGTTGAGCGCCTCGACGCCGTTGCTCGGGATCAGCGTCGGGTAACCGATGCCGGTGACCACGGTGTTCGGGCGGGTCACCCGGATGGTCTGGTCGATCGTGTACGTGCCGGGCGTGAAGAACAGGTTCAGGCCCTGCGCCAGCGCGGAGTTGATCCGGGCGGCGCTGTCACCGGGCTTGGCGACGTAGAACTCGCGCATCGGGATCGACGTGCCCGGCGTGTTCGGCCAGGTCGCACCGGCGGAGTTGCGCCGCAGCGCGGGCACGAACACGCGGTAGAGCCCGGCGTTGTCGACGTAGAGGTACGGCTTCTCCCGGGTGACCGGGGTGGTCGCCAGCGTGGTGTGCGGCGGGTTCGGGAACGCGTTGGCCGGGGCGCCCTGGACGCCGGAGTAGACCATGTTCCACACGCCGCCGTCCCAGCGGGAGATCCGGCTGTCGCGGGTGTACCACTGCTGCTGGGAGCCGGAGGAGACGACGCCGTCGACGACGGAGTCGGCCAGGTAGCCGCCGCTGGAGTAGCCCTGGCCGTTGTCCTGGTTGGACGGTGCGAGCGTCAGGTTGCCCTTGATGTGCACCCGGCGCATCGGCGCGGCCTGGGAGACCGCCCACCGGTTCGTGCCGCCCTCGGGCACGATCGACAGGTTCTCCATGCTGCGCCAGAAGTTCTGGGTCGCGTTCGACTCGTCACCGTAGTTCCAGCCGGAGTCGACGTTCACCGCGCCGTTGATCGTCACGTCGTCCGGGTTGAGGCCGAGCCCCGCGACCGTGGTGTAGAAGCCGACGTTCGCCCACACCCGGCCGTACGTGCCGGGCTTGAACAGGAACACGTGACGCTGCGCGCCGAACTGGGCGGTCGGGCTGCGCAGCTGCGCGTTGAACGCCTGGTCCACCGCGGCCTGGATGGTCGCCGCCGACGAGGACGAGTCGAAGATCCGCACGTTCTGGCCGAAGTCCGGGGTGTCCGAGGTGGGGAGCGTCGGCGAGCCGGTCGGGCCGACGCCGCTGCCGAAGACCTGGAACTCCCAGAGCGAGTAGCCGTACGCGGTGGCGCGCGCGGTGCCGTTCATCCGCACGTACCGGCCGCTGCCGGTCACGTTCAGCGTCTGCACACCGGCCGTACCCGCGGTGACCGGGGTGATGTTCGTCCAGGTGGAACCGTTCGCGGAGGTCTGGATGGTGAACGCCGAGGCGTACGCCGCCTCCCAGTTCAGCACGACCCGGCTGATCGACTGGGTGCTGCCCAGGTCGACCTGCAGCCACTGCGGGTCGGCGAACGCGCTGGACCAGCGGGTGCCGGTGTCACCGTCGACCGCGGCGGCCGCGGTGAAACCGGCCTCGAGCGACGAGGCGGTGGCCGGCTTGCCCTGCGACAGCGGGACTTCCGCCGCGCTGGCGTTGAGGGTGACCGAGGCGACGGTGATGCCGAGCGCCGCGGCCAGCACCGCGCTCAGCACGATCGGGCCGCGGCGTCGGCGTGCACGCGGCGGTGGTGAGGCCTGTGTCGGAAGTACCATGTTCCTGCCTGTCGGACGGGTTGCCGCGGTCCGGGGACGGACGTACGGCGGAACGGGGAGCCGTGCGCATCGATGGGAGAGCGCTCTCTCAGGGATTGTTACGTCGATGACCCGACACGTCAATATGTCGGCAACACGAACTGAGGCCGCTGTCCGGTGTGCGCGTGCCGCCCCCGGAGGAAAGGGTGAGGTGCGGTCACACGGCGGTGCGGCCGCCGTCGACCGGGATCACCGCGCCCGTCATGTAGCTGGACGACGGGCCGGCGAGGAAGCCGATGACGGACGCCACTTCCTCCGCGCGCGCCGCTCGCTTGAGCGGAGTCGTCGCGGCGATCGCGTCGACGATGGGATCGGATCCGGCCGCGGGGGCCAGCGGACCCGGCAGGACGGCGTTGACGCGTACGCCGGCCGGGCTGAACTCGGACGCCCACGCTCTGGTCAGCGACTCCGTCGAACCCTTGGCCGCGCCGTAGGCGGCTCCGGCCGGCAACTCGATCCGGGCGGCGAGACCGCTGACGTTGACGATGCTGCCGTGCCCGCGAGCGGCCATCCCGGGGGCGATCTCGGCGGTCAGCAGGTACGTGGCGCGGATGTTGACCCGCAGGATCCGGTCCAGGTCCGCGGTGCCGATGCCGGCGCTCGGCCCGAACCAGATCCCGGCGGCGTTGTTGACGAGTACGTCGACGTCGCCGCCGGCCGCCGCCAGCCGGCGGATGTCGTCCGGTTCCTCGAGGTCGGCCGCGATGAACCGGGCCGTGCCGCCGGCCGTCACGATCTCCGCCACGGTCTGTGCTCAGCGTCGCTCGTCACGCCCGTGAACTACTCGACATGGCGGGTCCCGCCGGGATCGGCGGCGGCTCGCTCTCCTGAGCCGGGTCCGCCTCATGGCCGGCTGGGCGCGTCGAGCAGTTCGAGGAACCGCCCGAGCAGCCACTGCTCGAACTCCGCCGGGCTCCACCCCGCGTGCCGGACCAGCAGCTGATAGTTGCTGGGGTGCGCGGCCGTCCAGAGGAGATCGGCGGTACGGTCGATGTCCTCCGGGAACCGGCAGAGGCCCCAGTCCGCCAGCCGGTGGATCATCCGGTGGGCCTCGGCGCGCATGTCCGTCACCCGCTGGGCGAATGCGGCCGCCAGGGTGGGATCGGTGTTCGCCCCCTCCGCGAAGGCCGACCAGAGCCCGACGCTGCGCCGGTCCGCGTCGGTCAGCGCCGAGGCGAACGCGGCCAGCGCGTCCCGCAACGTCCCGCTGCGCGGCGCGGTCAGCAGGTCGGGCCGGTCGAACAGCGGCGTGCCGTCGGTCAGGCCGCTCAGCGAGATCTCCAGGGTGCGCAGGAACACCTCGGCCTTGCCGCCCATCCCGTAGATGGTGTCCATCGAAGTGCCCGCCGCGGATGCGAGGGTACGCATCGACGTCGCCGCGTAGCCGTGCTCGGCGAACAGCGGCGCGGCGGCGAGGCAGACCCGGACCCTCGTCTGCTCGG
This sequence comes from Catenuloplanes indicus, assembly GCF_030813715.1. NCBI lineage: Bacteria > Bacillati > Actinomycetota > Actinomycetes > Micromonosporales > Micromonosporaceae > Catenuloplanes > Catenuloplanes indicus. Next base: position 1,085,395 of record NZ_JAUSUZ010000001.1, on the reverse strand, counting down.
CCTTCTTCTCCCGCACCGGTGACGTGTACTCCCGGGCCACGACGCGCTCCTCCCGTGCTGTGATCTACCCGGCCCAAAATTGACCGTATCGGTGTTCTGGTTAATATTGGCCAGAACGATGTTATGCCTAATCTGTCACCCTGAGGAAAGGCTCACCCCATGGGTCGAGTGATTGTGGCAGCCAGCCCGCTGGCGGGTCACACGCTGCCGATGATTCAGATAGCTGGATACCTGGTCCGGGCCGGGCACGACGTGACGTTCGTCGGTGGGGAGCGCTTCACCGCCGCGGCCGAGGCCGTGGGCGCCACCATGCGCCCGCTGGCCGGCGCCGCCGCCTTCGACGACCGCCGGCTGGCCGAGGTGTTCCCGGAGCGCGCCACGGTGCCGCCCGGTCCGGCGATGATCGCCTGGGACGTGGCGCACCTGTTCGGCGACGCCATCCCGGACCAGCACGCCACCCTCCAGGAGCTGCTGGCCGAGAGCCCGGACGCGGTCGTGCTCACCGACGTGCTGTTCCTCGGGCCGCTGCCCTCGGTGCACGGCGTCGGCGTGCGGCCCCGCCGGTGGATCGGCGTGGGTATCACGCCGGTGTTCTACCCCAGCGACGACGCCACGCCGTTCGGCCCGGCGCCGGCGCCGGAGGGCACCGACCCGGTCGAGGCCACCCGGGCGATGAACGCCGGTCTGGCCGCGGCTCTCGCCGACGCGTCCCGGCACGTCGTGGACCTGGTCGAAGGACTCGGCGGTACGGGATTCACCATCACGAACTGGTGGGAGTCGATGTACACGATGCCGGACACGTTCGTGCAGCTGACCGTGCCGGAGTTCGAGTTCGACCGCTCCGACCTGCCGGACGGTCTGATCACGTTCACCGGGCCGCTGCCGGCGGTCCCGGTGCCGGACTGGACACCACCGTCCTGGTGGTCCGAGCTGGACGGTGACCGGCCGGTCGTCGTGGTCACCCAGGGCACGGTGGCCAACGGCGACCTGTCCGAGCTGATCGCCCCGACTCTGGAGGCGCTAGCCGACCAGGACGTCCTGGTCGTCGCCGCGCTCGGCCGGCCGGTCGCGGAACTGCCCGGCGAGATCCCGGCGAACGCGCGCGTCGAGCGGTACGTGCCGTTCGACGCGCTGCTGCCGCGGGCGGACGTGTTCGTCACCAACGGCGGCTACGGCGCCACCCAGGCCGCGCTCGCGGCCGGCGTGCCGATCGTGGTGGCCGGCCAGACCGAGGACAAGCCGGCCGTGGCGGCCCGGGTCGGCCTGCTCGGTGTCGGCGTCGACCTGCGCACCCAGACCCCGAAACCGGACCACATCGCCGACGCGGTACGCACCGTGCTGGACGATCCCGGCTATCGCGACCGGGTCCAGCGGGTCCGCCAGGGCTACCTCGCCGTCGACGGGCCCCGCATCATCACCGACCTGGTGACCGCGGCCGCCGGCGGAACCGTCTCGCGCTGACGGTACGGGCCGGCCGTCGGTACCACGGACGCCGGCCGGCCCCGCCTGTCGTACCCGGGCCGTAGGCGTCGGCGCGTCCGACGCCAACGGAGGTGCGCATGCGGTTCGATCACGGGTGGGACATGCCGGGGGAGTGGCGGGGTGCGCAGCTGCCCCGGCACGGCGGGTTCCCGTTCGTGCCCACCCGAGACCGGCCCCGGCGTGCCGGACCGGCTGGCCGAGCTGCTGGGCCGGTCCGACCTGCGGGCGGCGGAGAACGCGGAGTACGACCCGGTGCTGCTGGACGAGGCCCGGCGGTTCGCGGCGGATCTGGCCCGGCCGGGCGTGCAGCTGTCCCCGCGTGGCGCGGGCGCGGCGGCGCTGGTCGTCGCCGATCGCATCGCGGCGTGGTCGCGGCGGGACGCCGAGCCGGAGCCGGCCGTCGCGCAGGCGTGGGTGGCCCGCGGTGGCGTGGTGTTCGCGGTCCGGGCGGTCGCGGAGATGGCCGGCATGCTGTTCCACCCGCGACGCGCGGACGGGGCGTTGTGCCGCCCGCCGATCAGCAGCGCCGTGTCCCCGGGCGTGGCGGGACACCCGGACGCCGGACCGGCTGCGGCGCAAGGACGAGGACACCGTGCTGTTCTCGATCGCGCGCCTGGTCCGGGCGTATCTCGCGGCCGCGGACGACGCCACGTTCGCCGAGGCGGCCGGCGCGCTGGCGGCTACCGGTCCGGTGCGGTGCCGCAGCGGCTGATCGCCTCGTTCGTACTGCCGGACCGGGACGACTGGGTCGACGAGGACATCGACGCGCTGGTGCCGTGGATGCGGGCGTTGCCGCAGGCGGAACGGGTCACGTTGCAGGTGCTGCCGGTCTTCTCCGCCACCCGCGCTGCCCAGGTGCGGCGGCGCGCGGACGTGCTCGGCACGCTCGACTCGCCCAGCCGCAGCAGCCGGTTCGACATCCGGCTGCGTACCGTGGAGAAGGCCGGCCGGGCCACGCTGATCATGACGCTGCTGGACGGGCTGGGCACCGAGGCCGTACCGCTGCTGACCGACCACCCGGTCTATCGCGCGGAGGCCGGCTTCCAGCCGGTCTTCCACTCCGGGATGACCGTCAGAGGCGCGCGCGGTCGTCGCGGAACTGCTGCACGGCCAGGTGCGGTCCCGGCCGGACCTGATCCCCGCGGTGCTGCCGGAACTCGACGCCGAGGCGCTGGCGTTTCACCGACCGGGGCGGCGTGGCCCGCGACTGGCCCGGCGGCCTCACCACGCTGATCACCCCGGACGAGGTCTCCGTCTCCGGCCCGCCGGACGCCACGTTCGGCGCGCTCGCTCCGGTCGCCGTCTCCGAAACGCTCCGCGAGGCGTACCGGCTTTTGTCTTGATTCGACAGGTTCGCTGCTCGGGAAAGTGTTACGGCGCTGGAAACGGGACGGTGAGCTGGACAGATTCATGATCGCGGCGGTAGGGGCCGAGCCTAATATCGACGACATTCAATTAGACGCGTCGATGTGAGGAGCGTGCGTGCCATGAAGATGTCCAGAGCGGTGGTCGCGGCGGGCGTGGCGCTGCTGGCGTCCACCGCCGCCGGGATGAGCCTGCCGGCCCGGGCGGCGGCAGCGGGCTGCGCGGTCAACTATGCGGTGTCCTCGGAGTGGCAGGGCGGCTTCGGCGCGAACGTGACGATCACGAACCTCGGCGACGCGCTGACCGGGTGGACGCTGACCTGGTCGTTCGGCGCCGGCCAGACGGTGACCCAGGCGTGGAACACGACGCTGACCCAGAGCGGTCCGGCCGTGACCGCCACGAACGTGAGCTACAACGGCGCGGTGCCGGCGAACGGCACCGTATCGTTCGGCTTCAACGGCTCGGCCACCGCCGGCAACCCGGCCCCGGCGAACTTCGCCCTGAACGGTGTGGCCTGCAACGGGGGCGTCGCGCCGACCACGCCGAACACCTCGCCGTCGCCGACCACCTCCCCGCCGCCGGCGTCCTGCACGCTGCCGTCGTCGTACCGGTGGAGTTCGTCGGGTCCGCTGGCGCAGCCGCGGTCCGGTTGGGTGTCGCTGAAGGACTTCACCGTGGCGCCGTACAACGGCCGGCAGCTGGTCTATGCGACCACGCACGACTTCGGCACCAGCTGGGGTTCGATGAATTTCAGTCTGTTCACGAACTACTCGGAGATGGGCTCGGCGAGCCAGAACGCGATGTCGTCGGCGACGGTGGCGCCGTCGTTGTTCTACTTCGCGCCGCGCAACATCTGGGTGCTCGCGTATCAGTGGGGTGGTCCGGCGTTCTCGTACCGGACGTCGAGTGATCCGACGAACCCGAACGGGTGGTCGGCGCCGCAGACGTTGTTCTCCGGCACGATCACCGGGTCCGGGACCGGGCCGATCGACCAGGCGGTGATCGGTGACGGGACGAACATGTACCTGTTCTTCGCCGGGGACAACGGCAAGATCTACCGGGCCGGCATGCCGATCGGGAACTTCCCGGGCAGCTTCGGCTCCACCTCCACCGTGGTGATGAGCGACACCACGAACAACCTGTTCGAGGCGGTGCAGGTGTACAAGGTGCAGGGGCAGAACCAGTACCTGATGATCGTCGAGGCGATCGGTGCCAACGGCCGGTACTTCCGGTCGTTCACCTCCTCCAGCCTGGGCGGCTCCTGGACCCCGCAGGCGGCGACCGAGGGCAACCCGTTCGCCGGTAAGGCCAACAGCGGCGCCACCTGGACGAACGACATCAGCCACGGTGAGCTGCTGCGGGTCAGCGCGGACCAGACCATGACGGTCGACCCGTGCAACCTCCAGCTGCTCTACCAGGGCCGCTCGCCCAGTTCCGGCGGCGACTACGGGCTGCTGCCGTACCGGCCAGGGCTGCTCACCCTGCGGCGCTGAAAGCGGTGAGGCGTTCCCAGTTGCCGGCGCCGATGGCGGTCTTCTCCTCGTCTGAGAAGGGCACGCTCTCCAGGAAGGAGCGCGCCACGCCGTTGGCGGTGTCCAGGTAGGGGAATCCGCCCGGCCGGGTGCCGAACGTGTACGGGTAGTCGGTGGAGTAGACCATCCGCGCGGTGCCGACCACCTCGGCCGTCCAGCGCAGGTAGCGCTCGGAGACGGTGCCGCTGCCCGCGATCCAGAAGTGGTGCGTGAAGTAGTCCAGCAGCGGCCGTTCCAGGTGCGCGTTGTGCGCCAGGATGCCGGTGTGGTCGAGGTAGAACAGCACCAGCTCGCCCCAGTGACCGGCCACCACCTGCAAGTCCGAGTGCCGGTCGAAGACACCGGAGAAGATCATGCGTAGGTACTGCACACCGAGGTCGTAGTACCAGCCGAGCCCGGCCGTTCCCAGCCCGGGGCCGGCCGGGCCGAGGCCGGAGTAGTAGGACTCCATGACGGCCGGCGCCGGCACCTGCGGGTGGAAGTGCAGCGGTACGCGCAGTCGCGCCGCGGTCGCGTAGAGATCGTCGAACTCGGGGGAGTCCGCGAGCGCGGTTCCCGTACGGCCGTACAGCATCGCGCCCTTGAACTTCAGTCTTGTCACGGCGCGTTCGAGCTCGGCGGTGGCGGCCGCGGGGTCCTGAGTGGGGATCGCCGCCCACGCGTCCAGCCGGTCCGGATGCTCGCTCACGATCGCCGCGAGTGCGTCGTTGGCGTCCCGGGCCACCGCGGGTGCGTCGGCCCGGGCGAGGTTCTGCACGCCGGGCGAGTTGAGCGACAGCACCGCGGCGTCGATGCCCTGGTCGTCCATGTCGGCCAGGCGCTCCTCCCCGGTGCTGCGCAACCGCCGTGCGAACGGCGTGTCGCCCCAGCCCGCGTGTGGGTTCGGTGCGACCCCGGCCGCCTCCCACGCGTCCAGGACCAGCGGCAGGGCGATGTGCTCCTCGAGCCCGACGATGCGAATGCGCGCGGTCATGGTGAACCTCCCCGGTTGTTTCCGTGATAACACAAGAGACGTTATCACGGTAACAGCGTTATCGTGGAAACATGATCGAGAGGTGCCGGTGACCATGGGACGTGACGCGACCCGGGCCGCGATCCTCGACGCCGCGATCGCGCTCCTCCACGAGGGCGGCGCCCGCGCCATGACGACCCGCGCGGTCGCGGAACGGGCGGGCGTGCAGGCGCCCACGATCTACCGGCTGTTCGGCGACAAGGGCGGTCTCGCCGAAGCGGTCGCCGAGGCCGCGATGGAGGCCTACGTGGCCACCAAGGGGACGCCGGACGAGACGGCGCCGTCCCCGGTGGACGCGCTGCGCGCCGCGTGGCGCCGGCACATCGACTTCGGGCTGGCGCACCCGGAGCTGTACGAGCTGATCAGCCGGCCCGGGATCCGGGAGCACGCGCCGGCGACCGCGCGCGGGATCGAGGTCCTCGCCGGCCTGGTGCGGGCGATCGCCGTGGCCGGGCAACTCGTGGTCGGCGAGCGCCGGGCGATCGAGATGCTGCACACCGCCGGCAACGGCGCCGTGCTGACCCTGCTGGGGCAGCGGCCGGACGACCGCGACCCGGGCCTGCCCGACGCCATGCTCGACGCGGTTCTGGCGGCCGTCACCGGGCAGCCGTCCACCGCCGGTGACGTGCGCGGGCTCCCGGACCCCGGCCGGCTCTCCGTGGCCGAGCGGGCCCTGCTCGACGAATGGCTGGCCCGGGGTACGACGGCGCGGTCCTGATCTGCCTCCCAGGCGGCGAGTTCCCGTCCGGCGCCGAAGCGCGGCGCTGAAGAGGTGGGGGCGGGCCTCCGTGGCCACACGCATCGTCGCGCCCCTGGCCGGCGATCTCGACGGCGGCGCCGCCGACCGGACCGTCACGTCCGGTCTCGACGGCGTCTTCTGCGACATCGGCCTGTCCGAGCGGAACGCGGAACGGCTACGTGCCGCGCCGGAACCGTTCATCGCCAGGGCGCCCGCGTCGACCGGGAGCGGGCGCCGAGAATGCGTCGCGACATGAACCGGGTGGTCCTACGGGATGCGTGGAGACGCGGCAAGGTCATCCGTGACCGGGTGGCGGCGAACGGCTGCACGGTCCCGCATAGCGGCGCACGTCATCAGGGCTCACCACGCGCCGAATGCATCAATTGATAGCCGTCGATCAGCCTGGTAGGTTCGGTGGGAGCGTTCCCAAGTGCATACGTCCCGTACCTACAGTGAAGCGGATCCCATGAAGAGATCGAGAATCGCCGCCGTGCTCGCCCTGGCCGGTGTGCTGGTCGCTGCCCTGGTCGTCACCGCGATGCCGGCCAGCGCGGCCGTCGCCCAGTTCGCCGTCGTCAACAGCTGGAGCGGTGGGTACGAGGGCCGGTTCACCGTCACCAACAACACCTCGTCGCCGGTGACGTCCTGGCGGGTGCAGTTCGACCTGCCGTCCGGCACCAGCATCAGCAACTCGTGGAACGCGCAGCAGAGCGTGTCCGGCAATCGGTACACGTTCGCCAACGCGGCGTGGAACGGCTCGCTCGCCGCCGGCGCGTCCACCACGTTCGGCTTCACCGTCAACGGCACCGGCACCCCGAGCGGCTGCACGATCGACGGCGTGTCCTGCTCCGGCGGCGGCACCCCGACCACGTCCCCGCCGGGCACCCCGCCGCCCACCACGCCGCCGCCGGCCGGTGGGACCCCGGTCGCCCAGCACGGTCAGCTGCGCGTCTGCGGCACCGGCATGTGCAACAGCGGCGGCGCCCGGGTGCAGCTGCGCGGCATCAGCAGCATGTGGCTGAACTGGGAGACCCAGCCGTACGCGGAGAACCTGTCCGCGCTGACCTGGATGCGCGACAACTGGAACCTGCAGGTCATCCGGGCTGCGATGGGCGTGGAGCCGGAGGGCGCCTACCTGAGTAACCCGTCGAAGGCGCGCGCCCAGGTAGAGACGATCATCAACAACGCGGTCACCGCCGGGGTGTACGTGATCGTCGACTGGCACGACCACGCGGCGGAGAACCACCAGGCGCAGTCGGTCGCGTTCTTCTCCGACCTGGCCCGCCGCTACGGCCACCTGCCGAACGTGATCTGGGAGCCGTACAACGAGCCGCTGCAGGTCGGCTGGACCAGCGTGATCAAGCCGTATCACCAGGCCGTGGTGACCGCGATCCGGCAGCACGACCCGGACAACATCATCGTGCTCGGCACGCCCACCTGGTCGCAGGACGTCGACGCGGCCGCGGCCAGCCCGGTGCAGGGTACGAACCTGATGTACACGCTGCACTTCTACTCGTGCACGCACGGCGCGTCGCTGCGGGCCAAGGGTGACGCGGCGATCCGGGCCGGTCTGGCGCTGTTCGTCACCGAGTGGGGCGCCAGTCACGCCGACGGCGGTCTCGACGGCCGCATCTGCCAGTCCGAGGCGCAGGCCTGGATCGACTGGATGCGGGCCAACGGCATCTCGTGGACCGCGTGGAAGCTCGACGTCGGCACCGACACCACCAACCTGCTGTCCCCGGGCGCCCCGGTGACCGGCGGCTGGACCAACTACCTGCGCGGCCACGGCCCGTTCGTGGTCGCCAGCATGCGCTGACGGGTCACATGGCTCGCCCTCGATCCCTTACATTAGTAGGACTCCTAATGAAGGGATTCAGATGCGTCACCTCAAGCGGGCCGTCGCGGCCGTCGCCACCGGGTTCCTGATCGGTACCGCCGGCCTGGCGGCCGCGACGCCGGCGCAGGCGGCGGTCGACCGGGGTACCTGGGAGTGCGCCGTCGACGTGCTGATGAAGTGGGAGATCATCGACACGGTCGTGTGGCCGTACCGTGACTGGCTGATCGACCGGAACGACATCCACCGCGCCGTCGAGGTGGAGCTGATCAGCCATGAGTGCGCGGTCCGGGTGCTCAGCATCTGGGGCGAGCTGGACGCGTGGGAGTGGGGCGCGGTGCGCGAGGGCGCGGTGTCGCATCGCGGCCTCCGGGAGTGGGCCGAATTCCACGCCTGATCGATCTGCGCGATGTGCGGCGCTACCCGGTAGCGCCGCACATCGGTCGACGGGGTCGCCGCCGGCCTGCGCGCCGGGACGGACACGGCGATCGCGGCCGGTACCGAGGACCGGACCACCCCGCGCGTCAGGCGGATCACCGGAAGCCCGCGCTACGCGGCCGCCATTTCGGCTGACGCGTAGAACGACTGCGGTTACCGCCTCGCCGCGCACGCCGTGCTCGGCGCGAAGGCCGGGGTGAGCGAGGAGGATCTGGTCGCCGGCCGCAACGCGCAGGCCTCGGACCCGAAGGTGGCGGCGGCGCTGACGTTCGCCAAGACCGTCATCGAGACCAAGGGCTTCGTCTCCGACGAGGACCTGAAGGCGGTCCGCGAGGCCGGCTACACCGACGGCGAGATCGGTGAGATCGTGGCCGCGGTCGCGCTCAACACGTTCACCGACTACTTCAACTCGGTCGGCCGGACCGAGCTGGACTTCCCGCCGGTGGCCGGCGTGCACACCGGTCACTGACCCGGCGCGTTCCGCGGCGGCCGGCCCGGCCGAGCGGGTGGCCGGGCCCTCCCGGCCGGGCAGCGCGTCAGATGATCGGGCGGCCGCTCGCGGTGTGCTCCGGGACCGGCTGGGTTGCGTCCCCTCCTCGGTGTGGGGCGCTGCGTTGAGGTTCGATCATGGAGGCTGGTGCCGGTGAGGTCACGATGATCAGAACTTCCGTGAACGAAACCGCGCCGTCGTTCAGCAAAGGCCGGCTCGGCCGCCCCGCCGAGGACCGGTACGCCCGGCGCTGGTCGCGCACCGCGCCCGGCACCGCGCGCACGCCCGGCCGGCGCTGTCGTAGGGCCGCGCCGCACTCGCGGCCCCCGATCAGCGCGACGGATCAGACTCGCTACCGGCTGGGGACGTGCAGTTTGTCGACCCGGATGGTGAGCAGGACCCGGTCGTGACCGCCGCCGCTGAAGCCGGGGTACGGACGGCCGATGTACTGCTGGGACAGCTCGTCGATGTGATCCCGGGCGCCGTCCGTCGTGGCCGACACCACGGTGCCGCGCACCGCCCAGGACCGCAGCGGGGCGGTCGGATCGGCGATGCCGACGGCCACCCGGGCGTCGCGCCCGATGTTGCGGGTCTTCTGGTGGGTCTCCACCGTGTTGATCAAGATGTGTTCACCGTCGGTCCCGGCCCAGGTCTGCGAGATCTGCGGGGAGCCGTCCGGCATCAGCGTGGTGACGAAGCAGATCGCCTTGCCGCGGAGCACGCGGAGCAGATCGTCGGGGAGGGTCATGTGCACTGTTCCTTCACCTGGTCCGGTCCTGATAGAAGTGGTCGATCACGGTCTCGTCCGGTGCGACACCGGGCAGGTCCGCGTGTTGCAGGCCGGCCAGCGCGATCGCGAGCGCGCGCCGCCACAGCTGCGGGGCGACCGTGCGGGACGCGTCCATGACGCTGCCGACCATGACGTGTGCGGCCGCGAAGTCGCCGGGCGTGACCCCGGCCGGCAGCTGCCCCGCGCGCACCGCCCGCGCGACGAGGCCGGTGATCAGCGGCGTCATCCGCTCGCTGGCGTCGCGCACGAGCGTGGAAGACTGCTTCTGACCGCGCAGCAGCTCGCCCAGGCCTCGGTTGCCGGCCTCCAGCTCCAGCTGCCGCTCCAGGAAGCGGGCCAGCGCGGCCAGCGCGTCGTCCTGCCGTGCCGCCTCCTCGGCGAACCCGACGACCGCCTCGATGTGCGCCGAGAAGAGCGCGTCCAGCAGGTCCTGCCGCTGCGGGAACCGGCGGTAGACCGTTCCCAGCCCGGTGCCGGCGGCCCGCGCGATCTCCTCGTACGTCACCGTCAGCCCGTCGGTGGCCATCAGCTCGTACGCGGTGCGCAGCAGCATCTGACGGTTCCGCTCGGCGTCGCGGCGCAGCGGAGGGGAGGGCTCGGTCACGGCCCCACCCTACCTAACCGGAGGATCTCTTTCCAAGTTGAAAATTTCCTCCGCTTCCCGCGGCCGCGCGGCGGTCCCGGACGGTGAAGCGGCCCGGTCGCCTGCTACCCGGCCTTCGGGCCGGCCGGCGCCGGTTTTCGCGCGCCCGGCCCGGCGTGCTCGCCGGGCGCCGGCTGCTTCGCCGCACCCTTGCCGCGGCCACCGTCCGCCGGTGCGGGGTCGCCCGCCGGCGCGGGTCCGTGCGCCGGCGCGGCGCCGTCCACGATCGGTGCCTGGGCGACCGCCGGTACGGACGCCGCCGCGCTCGTGCGCGGCGCCCGCACCGACATCTCCGCGGTGCACGAGACGTCGTTGACGGTGAAGGACTGCGGCAGTGCCACGGAGGTGTCGAACGTGGTGTCGAACGAGGCGTTCGCCGCGGTGCCCGCGGCCAGGTCCGGCCCGGTGGCCTCGATCAGGTCGCCGTGCTGCCGCCAGGTCGCGTCGGAGCCGCGCAGCAGCTTCTGGTCCGCGGGCAGGTGGAACGACAGCGTCCAGGCGTCGACCGCGCTGGAGCCGGTGTTGGTCACCGTCACCGCGGTCACCGCCTGGCCCTCGGCCGCGATCTGGGTGGTGTAGGTGACCCGGCAGGCCAGCGGCGCGACGTCGGCGACCGCCTCGACCGGTTCCGGGGCCGGCCACAGCACGAAGGCGGCGGCCGCGGCCGCACTGGCGATCAGCGCGCCACCGGCGGCTATTCGGTGGCGCACCGGCAGGCCGGTGATCCGGCCGGGTGTCGCGGTGCGGTGCGTGGAGGTCGCCGGCGTGGCCGCCTGGGTCGGGGTGTCCACGGTGGTTGGATCCGGCCGGTCCAGCCCGGACAGCAGGGTCAGGGCCGGCAGGCCGGCGGCCCGGCGCAGGATGCGGGCGGCGGTGACCGCGGCCGGCCGGTCGGAGGGTGCCTTGCTCAGGCAGCGCCGCACCAGGTCGGCCGTCTCCGCCGGCAGGCCGTCGACCGTGGGCAGCGGCGCGGGGTCACGATAGCGGTGTGCCCGGAGCATCTGCGTGGTCGTGGACACGTTCCACGGCATGCGGCCGGCGAGCATCAGGTAGAGAAGCAGGCCGAGCGCGTACACGTCGGTGGCCGGCCGCACCATCCCGCCGGCCAGGCGTTCGGGGGCCAGATAGGCGGGTGTGCCGAGGATCTCGCCGGAGGCCTGCTCCAGCTCGCCGGCCGCGGCCGATATGCCGAAGTCGACCAGTTTCACGCCGCCGGAGTGGACCATGACGTTGGCCGGCTTGACGTCCCGGTGCACCACGCCGCGGTCGTGCGCGGCGGCCAGCGCGGCCGCGACCTGGGCGCCGATCAGCGCGGCGAGCGGCCAGGGCAGCGCGCCGGCGGTCAGCAGGTCGCTCAGCGGCCGGCCGTCGACGAGCTCCATCACCACGTACGGCATCGGGACGCCGTCTATCTCGGTCTCGCCGTAGTCGTACACCTCGACGACGTTGTCGTGGCGCAGGCTCGCGGCCGCACGCGCCTCGGCGTACATCCGGCCGAGCGCGGCCGGATCGGCGGCGACGTCCGCGGACAGCACCTTGACCGCCACCTCGCGGCCGAGGAGTGTGTCCTCGGCCCGCCAGACGACGGACATGCCGCCGTTGCCCAGCGGATCCCGCAGGAGGTAGCGCTCGCCGACCAGCCGTCCATGCAGCACGGCGGTGCTATGCCCGGATCGGGTCGCGGGCAAACCCGGGTCAGGAACCGGCCGGCGTGGTGCGCCAGTAGTCGTTCGCGGCGGCCACCGTCTGGAAGTTCGTGGCGACCACGTGCGAGATGGAGATCAGCGCGTCGAAGTCCTCGGCGTAGCCGGCCCGCAGCCGGGCGCGGGTCTCGTCGTCGGGCTGGGTCTTCTTGACGGCGACGCGGGAGAGCTTGATCGCGAGGTCGAAACCGGCCTCGGGGTCGGCGGTGATCAGGGACGGAAGCCAGGTGGCGGACATGACGAACCCTTCGGTCGGGTGATCGGTGGGGCAACTATATAGGACTCCTATTGATATCGCTTTCTGGATTCGTTCCGGATCCTCTTGCTTGCGGCGCGCGCGCCGTGTCAATAAGTTCCACTTCCGTACCGCGCAGGGGATCGAGAATCTGACCGACGCGCAGGCCGGCGAGCTGATCGGCCGGGACCGGGAGTCGCACCAGCGCGACCTCTGATCGAGGCGGGTGTGCTGGAGCTGAACCGCAACCCGGACAACTACTTCGCGGACGTGGAGCAGGCCGCGTTCACCCCGGCGAACGTGGTGCCGGACATCTCACTCAGCCCGGACCGCATGCTGCAGGGGCGGCTGTTCTCCTACGGCGACGCGGCGCGCTACCGGCTCGGCGTCAACCACCACCAGATCCCGGTCAACTGCCCGCGCGGCGCCGAGCGGGTCAACTCGTACCACCGCGACGGCGCCATGCGGGTCGACGGCAACCAGGGCGGCGTCCCCGGCATCCAGCCGAACAGCTTCGGCCGCTGGCCGGAGCAGCCGCAGTACGCCGAGCCCGCGCTGGCGGCCGGCGAGACCGCGGACCGGTACGACTTCCGCGCCGACGACGACAACTACTTCGAGCAGCCGGGCGACCTCTTCCGGCTGATGAGCGGCGCGCAGCAGCAGGCGCTGTTCGGCAACACGGCGCGGGCGATCCGGGGCGCGCGGCGTGCGACCGTGGAGCGGCACATCGCCAACTGCACCAAGGCCGATCCGGCGTACGGCGAGGGGGTGCGCAAGGCCTGCGAGGCCATCGGCGCGCTCTGACCGGGCTCCGCCCGCGGTGCGTGCGGCCGTCGCGCGTGCGCTCAGGCCGGCTGGTGCTCGGGGCAGTCGGTGCGTAGCTCGGCCAGCGGTAGCGGGGCGCCCAGCAGGTCGCAGTGGTGTGGTGCGGCCGGGTCGTCGTGCGCGTCCGGCCGGAAGAAGCGGCAGGTGGTGCACATCCGGGCCGCGGACATCACTCCTTGGTGCTGTAGTGCCGCCACCAGTCGCAGCAGGCTGTGCAGCGTGATTGCCCGGTCCTCGGCCGGCAGCCGTGCCAGGGCGTCTCGCAGTGGTGCGTCCCAGGCGGTCAGTTCGCGGGCGACGTCGACGCCGAGTGGGGTCAGGGTGAGCGCGCGGCGGCGGCCGTCGGTGGTGGGCGAGCGGGTGATGAGTTGTTTGCGCTCCAGGGCCGAGATCGCGTCCGACATGGTCGGGGTGGTGACGTCGAACTCGGCGGCCAGTGCGTTGACCTCGCGGCGTACGGTCGGGCGGTGGAACAGGGTGAGTACCGCCTGCTGCTGCAGCGGTGACAGGCTCTGGGAGCGGGCGCTGTGCTGGGCGAGCGCGCGCATGCCGCTACCGAGCCGCTCGATCGCGTCCGCGAGCCGGCGGTCCAGGTCCATCGCGGTGCGCACCTCGGGATTCACCCACCGAATGGTACGTCCTGTCCCCCTTCGCCCGGTGATCCGCGTCGCGCGCGGTGCCCGGTCGGCGGTCATGAATGTCTTCAGTTCGCGACCGTACGGCCGATGGGGTCGGCCGTGTGGAAGAGGTGGTGGGGCCCGGCGGTGATCCGGCCGTTGAGCCTAGGGTTCGCGGTGCTGCTCAGCGTGGCGCTGGTCGCCGGGGCCGGCGCGTACCTGGCCCGCACCACGTCCGCGGCCAGGGCCGACGCGCTCGCGGACTTCGCCGGCCGCGCCGAGACCTCGGCCCGGCTCGTCGGTGCCACGCTGGCCGGCAGCGACGGGCAGGTGCGCGAGCTGGCCGAGCACTCGTTCTCCGGCACGCCCGCGGAGATGGACAGCCGGCGCGGCGGCGGTGAGGTCGAGGCCGCCTGGCATGCCGTCATGACGGCCGGCGGCCGGATCCTGTTCGCCGACCCGGTCGCGCTCGTGCCGCCGTCGAGCGCCTTGACGGCCGATCCCGGATTCGGCATCGCGATCCGCACCGGAAAACTTGCCTTCAGCAACGTCATCGTCAGTAACGGTACGTCGAACGTGATCGCTTACCGGGCGTTCGCGGCCCCCGACGGCACGCGCGTCCTGGTCCTGCCGATCCCGGTGAGTCAGGTGGCGGTGCTGTTCCAGGCGGTCGGCGTCGCGGCCGGCACCGCGTACGTGATCGACGGCGACGCACGCGTCGTCAGCTCGTCCAGCGGCGTGGAGGCCGGCGTCCCGCTGCCCGACCCGGCGCTGGCCGCGGCCCTGGCCGGAGCCACGCGGGGTATCGCCGCCGGCGACACCTACTTCGCTTCCTCGCCGGTGGAGGGCAGTCCGTGGCGATTCGTCACCACGGCGTCGCGATCGGCGTTGCTGGCACCGGTGCAGAGCACCGCGCGGGTCGCATGGCAGTTGTTCGCCGCGTTCGCCGCCGCCATGACCGTCATCCTGCTGATCGGCCTGTGGGTGCTGCGCGGCGCGGCCCGGCTCGCCCGCGCCCGGCTGCACGACACGCTGACCGGCCTGCCGAACCGTGCGCTGTTCATGGACCGCGCCGAGACCGCGGTCGCCGACTGGCGCCGCCGGCGGGGCACGCACGACGAGCGACGGGTCGCCGCGCTCTTCCTCGACCTGGACGGCTTCAAGCCGGTCAACGACACCTACGGGCACGCCGCCGGCGACGCCCTGCTGCAGCAGGTGGCCGGACGCCTGACCGACGCGGTCCGGCCCGGCGACTACGTGAGCCGCTTCGGCGGTGACGAGTTCCTGGTGCTGTGCCAGGGCATCGCGCGCGACGACGACGTGTGCGCGGTCGCCGACCGCATCCGCCGGCGGCTGACCGAGCCGTTCGAGGTCGCCGGCCGTACCGTCTCGATCGGTGTCTCGATCGGCATCGCCACCCTGGACGACGGGATCGGCGAGGCCGCCGCGCTGATCCACCACGCCGACCTGGCGCTCTACCGCGCCAAGGAGAACGGCCGCGGCCGCGTCGAACTCTTCGTCCCCGCCTGACCGGCCGGCGGCTCAGGGGGTCGCGGGGAACGTGGCCCAGATGTGTTTGGTCTCGGCGGTCGCGTACCAGCCGACCTCAAGGGAGAACGCCAGGGCCAGGTGCAGGCCGCGGCCGCCCGCGTTGACCGGCCGGGTGTCGGCCAGCTCCGGGAACTGGGTCAGGTCGTGGTCGGCCACGTCGAGGACGAACCGCCCACCGGCACGCAGCAGCCGTACCGTGGTCGGCGGCAGCCCGTGCTTCAGCGCGTTCGTCGCCAGCTCGGTCGCGACCAGGATCACCCGCTCCGGTACCTCGTCCAGGTCGCCGTCGAGGTCCGGAGCGCATTCGTGGATGGCCGCGACGAGGTCGGCGCGGAGCGTGCGCAGGTGGGCCGGGCTGGTCAGCTCCCAGCTGCGCAGGAGTTCGGCATCGGGTGGCGGCGGGGACGTACGGAGGTCGGGCACCGCCCATCTGTGCCCTGCGGAGACCGTTTCCAACCCGTCCCCACCTCACCGCGCGGCAACGCCAGGTCGTCGACGGCCAGCCGCGCCCTCACCATCCTGCGCGACACGCTCCGGAGGACGCCGTGACGACGGACGACGTCGAAGCCCGCCTCCGTGCCGCGCTCGCCGCCCGCGCCGGCCGGGTCACCGCGGACGACCTGCGCGGCCGCACCACCCACGCTGACGGCGAGACGGCACCGGCCGTTCGTCCGCGCGCTCCCCGGGCTCCTGGCCGTCGCCGCGGTGGCGCCGGTGGTGGCCGTGCTGCTGCCCGGCCACGTCATCCGGCCCGGGCCGCAGCGGCCCGCGGCGCCGTCGCCGACACCGTGCCCGACCGCCACGGCGGCCCCCGGCGCGGGCTCCGCAGCACCGCCGGCGACACCGTGCCCGGACCCGGTGACCGTGCACGTCCCCTGGTACGGCCGGCTGTGGCCATGGAACTGACCGCCGGTGCGGGGGCTGGCCCTACCGCCGATCCGGGTGCCTGCTCCATCGAGCCCGCCCGGGCCGGCGCATAGCGTCGGTGACGCGAGAACGACGAGGGGAGCCGGCGGCGGTGGACATCGAGAGCCTGTGGCAGACGGACCTGATCGGCCTGATCAGCCCGGTGATGACGGCACCGCTGCTGTACCCGCTGCTGGTCGCGCTCGGTGCCGCGGACGGCG
Source organism: Catenuloplanes indicus (assembly GCF_030813715.1). Classification (NCBI taxonomy): domain Bacteria; kingdom Bacillati; phylum Actinomycetota; class Actinomycetes; order Micromonosporales; family Micromonosporaceae; genus Catenuloplanes; species Catenuloplanes indicus. The sequence continues at coordinate 1,069,012 of NZ_JAUSUZ010000001.1, read as the reverse complement.
TCGTGCCGGTCATCCCGTCCGAGGCCGCGCTGATCACGGCCGGCCTGTTCTCCCGCACCGGTACGCCGGTGCTGCTGCTGGTCGTGCTGGCGTCCGCGGCCGGCGTGACCGTCGGCGACCATCTCGTCTACGGGCTGAGCCGCAGCGCATTCGGCCCTCGGCTGCTCGGCCGGTTCCCGCGGATCAGCGCCGCGGTCGACGCCGGCGGCCGGCAGCTGGAGCGCCGGGCCGGCCGAGTCATCCTGATCTCCCGGTTCGTGCCGGGCGGCCGGGTGACGACGAACATCGCGTCCGGCACGACACGGCTGCCGCTGTCCCGGTTCACCCCGGCGTCCGCGCTCGCGGCGCTGGCCTGGGCCGCCTACCACGCCGGACTCGGCGTGCTCGGCGGCGCCGCCTTCCTCCAGAACCCGCTGCTCGGCCTGCTCGCCTGCCTGGCCCTGTCCGCCCTGGCCGGCGGCGCCGCACCGCTGGTGCGGCGGCTGCGTGCCCGCCGTGCCGCCTCGGCCGGGGCGGCACGGCGGCGGGCCGGGACCCGCGGGACGACCCGGTCAGGTACGCGACCAGCGCTGGTTCGCCGCGCCGGTGCAGGTGCGCAGGACGACCGCGCTGCCGTTCGCGGTGCCGCCCGCCTCCAGGCACAACCCGGACTGGACACCCCGGACGGTGCCGTCGGTGCCGAGCGTCCACTGCTGGTTCGTACCCCCGTGGCAGTCCCAGATCTGCGCCCTCGCGCCGGAGGCGGCGCCGGTGGGGGAGTCGAGACACTTGCCGAGCGCGCGCAGCGTCCGCCCGTCGGCCGTCCAGCGCTGGTTCGCCGCACCACCGCAGTCCCAGACGATCGGCTGCGTGCCGTTCGCGGTGTTACCGTTCGGCACGTCCAGGCAGCGGCCGGACGCCGCACCGACCAGCGTCTGCCCGCCACCGCTGCCCGGCTCGCCGATGGTGCCGGGGACCGCGCGCAGCGCGGCGTACCAGGTGGCGGCCATCTTGTCGTAGCCGCCGGCGGTGGGGTGGATGCCGTCGATCAGGTCGGCGGTGGTGAGCGCGGCGTGCATGTCGACGAGGTGCACGCGCTTGCCGGCGTTCACCTTCGCCTGCACGATGCCGGGCAGCGCGGCGTTGAACGTGCGTGCGGCCGCCGCCTGGTTCTGGTTGGCCAGCGGGATGATGGTCGCGACGAACACGTCCGCGGTGGGCGCGCTCGCGGTGATGCGGTCGATCAGCGCGGAGAGCCGGTTCGGCGCGCCGGGGACGTTGTAGTTCTGCAGGATGTCGTTGGTGCCGATGTGCAGCAGGACGGTGCGCGGCGTGGTGGCGCTCAGCCAGCCTCCGATGTTGGCGTCGATCTGGTCGATCCGCCAGCCGGGGTGCCCCTCGTGGTCGTGGTCGCCCAGCGCGGCCGGCCCGTTGTACTGCGTGCCGACCAGGTCGACGCGGTAGCCCGCGCCGGCCAGCCGTTGCCACAGGCCGATCCGGTAGCCGCCGGGCACCTGCGTGCCCTCGGTGATGGAGTCGCCCAGCGGCATCACCCGGGTGCCGCCGTTCGACTCGGCGGCGGCGGCCGGTGCCGCCAGGCCGATCACGGTGAGCGCGGCGGCGAGTGCGGTCGCGGCGAGTCTTCGTCCGGTGTGCATGAGGTGTGTCTCCTTCTACGGGTGGGTGGCTACACGGGCTGGAGCCGCCAGCGGTTGTCGGCGCTGCCGTTGTCGGAGTCCTGCACGACCTGTGCGCCCCAGGAGGCGGAGGCGTTGAGGACGCCGAGGAGTTTGCCGCTGTGCACGTTGCGGATGCGGTAGGTGCCGTCGCCGTTGTCGAGCAGCGTCCAGCGGTGATCCGCGGTGCCGGTGTCGCCCCACTGCAGGATGCGGGCGTTGTCGGCGGTGGACATGTTCTCCACGCCGAGCACCTTGCCGCTGTGCATGTTGCGGAAGCGCACCGCGTCGCCGTCGGCCACCCGTACCCACCGGTGGTCCGCGGTTCCGGTGTCGCCCCAGACGACGGCGAGCCCGCCGTCCGCGGTGGACATGTCCTGGACGCCGAGGACCAGGCCGGAAGCCGCGTTGACCAGCTTGTACGTGGCCGTCCCGGCGGTTGCGGTGTTCCAGTAGACGGTGTAGTTGAAGCCGTGCGCGTCGTGGAACGGGCCGAGATCGACGCGCTGCCCGTTCGCGGTGGCGGTGAACGCGAGGCTGCCGGTGCCGGTCCGGGTGATCGACGCGACGGTCAATGACGGCAGCGCGGTGAGCGCGGTGTTGCCGTAGTTGCCGCAGAGCACGGCGGGCCCGTACGTGACGGCCTGCACGGCCGGGTTGTCGTCGGCCGCCTTCATGATGACGCGCATCGGCAGCCGGACGGTGACGGTGTCGCCGGGCGCCCAGGTGCGGGTGACGGCGGCGTACGACCCGGGCGTGGTGCTGACGTTCTGCGCGGCACCGTTCACGCTGATCGTGGCGCCGGACGTCCACGCCGGGATCCGGACCCGGATGCTCCACGAGCCGCTCATCGTGCCGCCGAGCGTGAGCGTGGTGGTGTCGCTCGCCGGATATCCGGTGGCCTGGGTGACCGTGATGCCGCGCTGCGACCAGGTGAGCACGGACGGCACGAACAGGTTGACCGTCAGCGTCGTACCGTTGAAGAAGTAGATCGAGTCCATCAGCTTGGTGTTGGTCTCGATGCCGGTGCCCTGGCAGCACCAGAAGCTGTCGTAGTCGGTGCTCCACGTGCCGCCGCCCCAGGCCGGGCCGACGCCGCGCCGGCCGCCGGGCCGCAGCGGCGTGAAATAGGTGACGTGGCCGTGCGCGCTGGCCGGGTTCTGCGCGCCGATCAGGTGGTTGAGCAGCGCGTTCTCGTAGTAGTCGAAGTACGCGGCGCGGCCCGGGTCCAGCAGCCACAGCTCCCGGGTGAGGTCGAGCATGTTGTAGGTGTTGCACTGCTCGCAGGTGTCGTTCGTGAGGTAGCCGGCGATCGCGTGCGGCGCGCGGAAGTGCTCGGCCTGGCTGTTGCCACCGATCGCGTACGTGTGCGCGCCGACCGTGATGGTCCAGGCGTTGGCCGCGATGTCGCGGTAGCGCGTGGTGCCGGTCGCCTTGTACTCCCGGGCCGCGCCGATCCACTTCGGCACCTGCGTGTTCGCGTGCAGGCCGTTGAGCCGGTCCTGCCCGGCGGCGAGCGGGTCGAACACGGTCTGGTGGTCGAAGCGCTGCGCGACCGTGAGCCACCGCTGGTCGCCGGTCTGCTGGTAGAGGTCGGCCAGGACCGCGTTCATGCCACCGAACTCGGTGCCGAGCATGGCCTGCATCTGGCCGGTGCTCAGCCGCGCGGTGCGGGTGTCGACCCAGCCGGCCAGCGCGAGCAGCACGGTGCGGGCCTGGTCGCTGCCGACGTACCGCCACACGTCGAGCAGGCCGGCGAGGGTCTTGTGGATGCAGTAGTACGGGACGTTGCCGTTGGTCAGCGTGCGGTTCTCCACCGCGGTGATGTCGGACTCCGGGAAGCCGGACAGGTATCCGGCGCCGAACCCGGCGGCCGCGTTGTTGGCCTGGCACCGGGCCAGCTCCGCGACCATGTGGAGGGCCTTGTCGCGGCAGGTCGTGTCGCCGAGGACCGCCCACGCCTGTGCCCAGGCGGTCAGGAAGTGGCCCTGCACGTGCGACCGGAACGGGAACGCCGGTGCGTCCCAGCCGCCGTTCGCGGCCGCGCCGCCGGTGGACAGGCGGTGGTTGGCGCGGAAGACGTACAGCAGCCGTTCGGTGTCGACCGCGCGCAGGTAGGTGAGTGTCCGGTTCTGGTTGTCCAGGAAGCGGCCCGCGGTGAGGCGCACCTGGCCGAGCGGGAACGGGTACGCGCCGACGCCGATGTCCGCGCGCACGGGCGGCAGCTCGGCCGCCGGTGCGGCCGAGGCCGGTGTGGCGGAGGTGGCGGCGCCGGTGGCCGAGGCGATCGCGCCGGCGCCCGCGAGGTGCAGGACCTGACGACGGCTGAGGTGCGCGGATGACATAGGACGCTCCGGGGGTGGAAGGGCGGCCCGCGCCGTGTGAGCGCTAACATCGACGGATGCAGCCACCGCGCACGGCGCGGTGCGTACAACGTATAGATGTTTTTCTATGTCTTCAAGGGTTGACGAGCCGATAGGCTGGTTCCGACGTGGAGGAGGTTGCCGCCGATGTCCCGGACGGCTCTGCTGACGGAGCGGCTGACCCGGGCCGGCATCCGCGACGTCGTCACCGTGGAGCCGGCGACCGGCGGACTCGCCGCGATCGCCGGCATAGCGCACCGCGCGTCCGCGCCGCCGGTCTTCGTCAAGACCTTCGCCGAAGCGCTGGACGATGACGCCTTCGTCGCGGAGGCCGAAGGGCTGGCCGCGCTGCGGGCGGCCGGTGGGCCGGCGACGCCCGAGGTGATCGCGGCGAACCACGAGCTGCTCGTGCTGTCGTTGCTGCGGCCACGGCCGGGTACCGCCGCGTTCTGGGAAGGGTTCGCCCACGCGCTCGCCCACCTGCACACGGGCAACGTCCACCCGCGTTTCGGATGGCACCACGACAACTGGCTGGGCCGCCGCCGGCAGATCAACACCTGGACCGGCGACGGCTTCGCGTTCTTCGCCGAGCACCGGCTGCTCCGCTGGCTTCCCGAGCCCCGCGTCGCGGCCGCGCTCGCGCCCGCGGACCGGGCCGCGCTGGAACGGCTCTGCGCGCGGCTCCCCGAGCTGCTGCCGGACCGGCCGGCCTGCCTGACGCACGGCGACCTGTGGACGCAGAACGTGCTGGCCACCGCGGACGGGCGGGCGGCGGTGATCGACCCGGCGGTGTCCTACACCTGGGCCGAGGTCGACCTGGCCCACCTGTGGACCACGGCACCACCGCCGGAGGCGGCCCGGTTCTTCGACGTCTACGCCGAGCTGACCGGCCTCGACGACGGCTGGCCGGCCCGTATGCCGATCATCCAGCTGCGGCAGCACCTCGCGGTCCTGGCCCAGTTCGACGACGACTGGGGCGTCGCCGAGACGATCCGCGCCACGCTCGCGCCGTTCCGGGCGCGATCCTGAATCAGCGGACCGGTCAGGCCCGCCGGCGCCGGCGGGGACGCTCGTGGGAAAGCGTGAAACTCTCGTACGACGGGTTCCGTTGCCCGCCGGCCGGGATCCGGGTCCCCGCGAACGCGGCCGTGCACCCGCGCCGCGCCGCCTCCCGCAGCCGGGCCGTGAGCAGCGCGCCCTGTGCCCCCGGCCGCGCTGCGCGGGCCGTGCGGCCGCGCCGTGCATCGAGGCGTGCGTGCCGTGCACGCCGGGCGTGCGGCGGCCACCACCAGGCCGGCGGCGAGCGCCCTGCCGTACAGATCTCGCATCTCCGCCAAGCCCTGCGCCGGTACGGTCACGGCGGCGTCCGCGTCCGCCGGGGGCGGTCCGCGTCACCGACAGCGCGGTGGGTCCCGGGTGGACCGGCTCGCGAGGGTGCGGCCGGCCCTGTGGACGCCGCATGCCGGTCGCGTGTCAGGGGACCGGGGTGATCGCGAAGTTGTCGCGGAACAGGCCGGCCGGGTCCCACTCGCGCTTCAGGCCGCGGAGCCGGTGCAGGTGCGCGGGCGGGAAGGCGCGGGCGAGCGCGTCCGGGCCGGTGTCGGTCTCGAAGCTGAGATAGGTGCCCTCGAAGCCGGTGGCGAGGCGCCGCCACGCGTCGTCGTAGCCGGGCGTGCCGCCGCCGAGCGCGGCGATCAGGAAGTTGGCGTCGCGCCACGCGTACGCGGTGGCGTCCGCGGCGGTGTCGGCGACCGCACCGCCGGCCGACCGGATGGAGAGCGCGAACCGGCCGTCCGAGGCGAGCAGGCCGGCGATCGCCTCGCCGGTGCCGCGGGTGAGGTGGCGCACGAGCCCGGCGTGCGAGACCGGCTCGTGTCGGCCGTGCGGCGCCGGGCCTTCCGGAGCGCCGGTGAGCAGCGCGTGGTACGGCACGAGCCGGACCGACCGGTCGGCGAGCGGCGCCAGGCCCAGCAGCGGGGTCAGCCGCTGGACGACCTCGTCCTGATCGTCGGAGCCGACGACGACCAGCGCCTGCATCACGGCCGGCAGACCCCGCGGCGCCGGACCTGCCATCAGCGTGCCGGTGACGCTCGGGTGCGCGCGCTCGATCGCGCGTCCCCAGCGGTGCAGGAACGCCGCGACGTCGTCCGGGACGAACGTCAGCATCGCGAAGCCCACCCGGTCCGGCACCGGGTGCGCGTCGATCTCGAAGGAGACCGCGACGCCGAAGTTCGCGCCGGCGCCGCGCATCGCCCAGAACAGGCCGGGATTCTCCTCGGCACTGGCGCGGACCAGCTCGCCGCCGGCGGTCACGACCTCGACCGCGCGAAGGTGGTCGATGGTCAGTCCGTGCTGCCGGACGAACCAGCCGATGCCGCCGGTGGTCGCCAGCCCGCCGACGCCCACGCCACCGTGGTCGCCGGCGGTGATCGCGAGCCGGTGCGGGGCGAGCCGGCGCGCGACCTCGCCCCACCGGGCACCGGGACCGAGCCGGACGCGGCGGTCGTCCAACGGAGTGATGTCGGTGAACGCGTCGAGCGCGAGCACGATGCCGCCGTTGTTGAGCGACCGTCCGGACAGCCCGTGCCCGCCGCTGAGCAGGCCCAGCGGGACGTCGCGGTGCCGGGCGGCGTACCGGACGGCGTCCTGCACCTCGGCGATCGTCCGCGGGCGCAGCACCAGGCCCGGGCGCGCGGCGCGGAAGTAGCCGGCGGTGTGGCGGTGGTGCCCGCGGTCGACCGGTGTCAGCGCCCGCGCCGCCAGCGTGGCCGGCACCTGCTCGCCGCCGAAGACGACGGTCCGGCGTGCGGTGCCGGCGCCCGCGCGGGCCTCGGCGACGCGTTCCCGGATCTCCGCGGCCATGGTCGTGGCGAATCGCTGCAACGTGTCCGGATCGTCGGCGGCCAGGATGAACACGCTCACGCCGTCCTCGGCGGCAGCGCGGGCGAGGTCGGCGGCGGTGTCCGCGGGCGTGACGTTCAGCAGGCGGGTGATGTCCTTGGGATCACGGCCCGCCGCGGTCGCTGCCGCGTCGATGACCCGGTTGCCGCGCGCGAGATCGCCGGCCTCGAGCGCGGGCGAGCTCGGCAGCCAGCCGTCCGCCTTCGCCCCGATGATCCGCTGCATCCGCGGCTTGTACGCACCCAGCCAGATCGGGACGTGGTGCGCCGGGGACGGGCCGCGCCGCAGTCCGTCGACCCGGTAGAACCGGCCGTCCACGCGCAGCGGCCCGGGGTCGTCGCCGGCCCAGATGCCGCGGATCACGTCGAGCGCCTCGTCCAGCGCGCTCACCGCCTGGCCGATGGTGCGGCGCGGGCCGCCCATCGCAGCGACCGCGTCCGGTAACCCGCCCGCGCCGAGCCCGAGCACGGCCCGGCCGCCGCTGAGCAGGTCCAAACTCGCCACGGCCCTGGCGAGTACGGCCGGCGGGCGCAGCGGCAGGTTCAGCACGTTGCCGGCGACGTGGATCCGGGACGTGCGCGCGGCCACCCAGGTCAGCAGCGTCCAGGTGTCCAGGAAACCGGCCTGGTACGGATGGTCCTGGAACGTGACCACGTCCAGTCCCAGGTCCTCGCTCAGGACCGAGAGGCCGGCCGCGTGCTGCGGCGCGGCGTTGACGGGCGTGACGAAGCTGCCGAAGCGCAGCTCGTGACCATAGTCGGGCATGACGTCATGCTCGCTGGGGCGGATCGCAGGCGACAAACGACCGGTAACCCACTTGCGATCAGTAAGTGACTGGATCGAGGATGCAGTGGATCCACAGTGGCGAGGCCGAGTGCCGCCGCGCCAGCCGGGCCCTGGAGGTCGTCGGGCAGCGGTGGTCGCCCGGCATCCTGATCGCGCTGGCCCGCGGCACGGAGCGGTTCACCGAGATCGCGGCCTCGGTCGCCGGCATCTCCGCGCGCATGCTGAGTGTCCGCACTGCAGCAGCTCGAGACCGCCGGGCTGGTCCGCCGCACGGTCGTGCCCACCACGCCGGCGGGGCGCCGTAGCTCAGGCGATGAAGTGGATCACGGTGTACGCCTCGTAGAGCGCGCCGATCACCAGCAGCACGATGACCCAGACGTAGAGCTTCGCGGTGGCGGCCAGGCCGTTGACGTATCCGGCGCGGCGGTGGGGCAGCCCGAAGCGACGGGGCTGGAGGAACCGGCGCGCGTGCACCCAGGCCGCGAAGCCCACCAGAACGTACGCGGCGCCCTCGATGAACAGCGTGCCGTAGTGGAACAGGTAGGACGAGTCGGGCTGGCCGACCGGTGTGAACAGCACGCCCCAGGAGAACCCGCGCACCAGCGTGATGACGACGCCGAGGAACGGTAGGACGAGGGTCGGCAGCGGGGCTTTCTCGCACCGCGCCGATCACCTATCTTTTGGATCGTCTGCCTAGGCCAAAACTGCCTACGACGAGGTGTGTGGTGCGCAGCGTGACGAGTCAATCACGGTCTATTTCATCCGCGGCGCGACGCGTTGCGTCCCTGAGACGTGGGCCAATTACTGTTCCTGTCATGCCGACGTTCCTCTCTCATGATCACTACCTGGTCGGCCGGCGCGACGAGGAGCGCCAGCTCGACGAGCTGATCCGGGACGTGCTGGCGGGCCGTGGCGGCGCGCTCGTCCTCCGCGGTGAGGCGGGCATCGGCAAGAGCGCGCTGCTGGCTTACGCCGCGGACGCGGTGCCGGGCACGCAGACCGTGCGCGCGTCCGGCTCGGAGTTCGAGCAGGAACTGCCCTACGCCGGACTGCACCAGCTGTGTCTGCCACTGCTGCCCGACCTGGACGACCTGCCGCCCCGGCACCGCGACGCGCTGCGGTCGGCCTTCGGTCTCGCCGGCGGCACGCCGGATCCGTTCCAGGTCGGCATGGCCGCGCTCGGGCTCCTGGCGGCCGCGGCCCGGCGCCGGCCGCTGCTGTGCCTGATCGACGACGCTGCGTGGCTGGACGAGGCGTCGTCGAAGATCATGATGTTTCTCGCCCGGCGGATCACGGCGGATCCGATCGGCATGCTGTTCGCGGTGCGCTCCGGGCAGGAGCCGGACAGCTTCGAAAAATTGCCTGGTCTTCTGGTCCGCGGCCTCCCCGACGAGGACGCCCGCGCGTTGCTCGCCGCGCACCGCCCGTTCCCGCTCGACGACCAGGTGCGCGACCGGCTGGTCGCCGAGGCGCAGGGCAATCCGCTCGCGCTGCTCGAACTGCCCCGGGCCGGTGGCTTCGCACCGCCGGACGCCTCGTCGGTGCCGGCCCGCGTCGAGCACGGGTACCGGGCCAGGCTGGCCGGGCTGTCCGCACCGGCCCGCCTGCTGCTCACCGCCGCGAGTGCGGACCCGACCGGCGATCCCGGCCTGCTCTGGGAGACGGCCCGCCTGCTCGACATCGACGTGACCGCGGCCGGTGCCGAGGTCTCCGCGACCGGGCTCGCCGACTTCGGGCTGCGCATCCGCTTCTGCCACCCGCTGGCCCGGTCGGCGGTGTACCGCGCCGCCACCCCGGCCGACCGCCAGGCCGTGCACGGCGCGCTGGCCGCGGCCACCGACCCGGAGATCGCGCCGGACCGGCGGGCCTGGCACCACGCGCAGTCCGTCACCGGGCCGGACGACTGGGTCGCGGCCGAACTGGAGTGGTGCGCCTCGCGCGCCCAGGCCCGTGGCGGCGTCGCGGCGGCGGCCGCGTTCCTGGAACGCGCGGTGGAACTGTCGGCGCATCCCGGGCGCCGGATCGACCGGACGCTGGCCGCCGGCCAGGCGCACCTGGACGCGGGCCTGACCGAGGCGGCGATGAACCTGCTGAACACGCTGGAGCACGCCGCGCTGGACGAACAGCAGCAGGCCCACGTCGAGCTGCTCCAGGGCCGCGCGGCCTTCACGCTGTACCGGGACGGCCGCGGCCCGGAACTGATGACCCGGGCCGCGCGCCGGCTTGCCGCCATCGACGCGGAGCAGGCCCGGCACGCCTTCGTGGACGCGGTGGAGATGAGCCTGTTCGCCGGCCAGGGCGGCGACATCATCCACCGGGTGGTGGCCGCGGCCCGGCTCGCGCCGCCGTCGGCCGCGCCGGACCTGCTCGACGCACTGATCGCCCTGGTCGACCGCGGCTTCCCGGCCGCGACGCCGCTGCTGCGCCGCACGCTCTTCGACGGCGACGAGCCGTACTGGACCAGGCGCCCGGCGCTGGCGTCGCTGATCGCCTTCGAGCTGTGGGACCAGGACGCGTACCGCGAGATCACCGAATGGCTGGTCAAACGCGGCCGGCAGTCGGGATCGCCGTCGGTGCTGCAGCTGGGCTTGGCACAGGAGGCCGGCGGCGCCGTGACCGAGGGCGACATCGGGCGCGCGATCGCCGCGTCCGCCGAGGAGGTCGCGGTCGCCGACGCGGCCGGTGTCCCGTCCCTGCTGAACCACCGGCTGTACCTGGCCGCGATCCGCGGCCGGCGCGACGAGTTCGCGCGGCTGGTGCGGGCCGCCGTGGCCGTGCAGGGGCCGGGGCGGATCACGAATCTGGACACCGCGACCGCGACCCTGCACAACGGGCTGGCCGACTACCCGGCGGCGCTGGCCGCGGCGCGGAAGGCGGTCGAGAACGGCGGCATCATCCTCACCGGCCCGGCCCTGCCGGAACTCGTCGAGGCGGCCGTCAACTGCGGCGAGCCGGACACCGCGGCTACGGCGCTGGCGTCGCTGACCGCACGCACCGAGGCCAGCGGCACCGCCGCCGGCCTGGGCATCGCCGCGTACGCCCGCGGGCTGGTCACCGGCGACGAGCACCAATTCCGGGACGCGATCGAGCTGCTCACCGACGGCGGACTGGTCTCACCGCTGGGCCGGGCGCATCTGCTGTACGGGGAGTGGCTGTGCCGCGCGGGACGCCATGACGAATGCCGCGAGCAGCTGCGCACCGCGCACCACCTGCTGTCCCGGTCCGGCCACGAGGGATTCGCCCAGCGGGCCGCCGACGGGCTGTCCCGGCTCGGCGAACCGGTCCGGCCCCGGCTGGAGGAGCCGTACGAGCAGCTGACCATGCAGGAACTCGCGGTCGCCCGGCTGGTCGCCGCCGGTGCCACGTCGCGTGAGGTGGCCGGCCAGCTGTACATCAGCAAACGGACCGTCGACGCGCACCTGCGCAACATCTTCCGCAAACTCGGCCTCACCTCGCGCCGTCAGCTCAAGGATCACGCCGGGCTGCTCCAGGAGTGACCGCGCGCCGGCCCCGGGCGGCACGCTCCTGGTGCGGCTCGGCCAGCGACGCGCGAAGCGCGCGCAGCGCGTAGTACAGACGGGACTTGACCGTGCCGAGCGGCACGCCGAGCCGGTCCGCGGTCTCCTGCATGGGCCGGTCCAGCAGGTACACCTCAATCAGCACGGCACGCAGCCGGTCCGGCAGCTGCGCGACCGCGTCGCGGACCTGCCAGCTGGTCATCATGCGGTCGATCGCGTCGTACCGCGTCGGCTCCCCGGCGCCGGCCTCCCGCGCCGCCGAGGCCCGCCGTAGGGCGCGGATATGGTCGAAAGCCAGATTCCGGGCCACGGTGTAGAGCCATTGCGACCGCCAGGTGCCGTCCGGGCCACGGGCGTCAGGGTGCCGCCAGGCACGTACCGCGGTCTCCTGGAGCACGTCCTCCACCAGGTGCCGGTCACCGTTGAGCAGCCGCATCAGCCGCCGGTGCAGCCACGGCCGGTGCTCCTCGTAGAGGGAACGCAGCCGTGCGTCCTCGCACGCCGGGTCGTCGTCGGTGGCGGTCAGCCGGTCGTCGTGCATCAGGGAGTCCGAACCTAGGGCAGTCGGGTGGCGAATCAACCGCCATCGTCTGCCGTGCCGGGACGAGCGGCGTCGGCAATTGGTGCCTAAATACGCCGGGTGCATCCGACGGCTACCTCGCGTCAGTCCGCTCCGGTTCCGCGTCCTGCGGGCGATGCGCGAGCACGGCCTGCCCGCCCCGGGACGGGCCGAGACGCTGGCCGACAGCGACCGGCTGCTGGCCGCGCTGGTCGCGGACGGGCTCACCGACCGCCAGCCCGCCGCCGCCACGCGGAGCACCGAGAAGGGCATCGAGGGCCGCCTGTCCCGGTTGTTCCTGCGCACCGGTCACCGCTCCCGGGTGGAGCTGGCCGCCGCGGTGCTGACCGGCGAGTTCCGGACCGGCTGACGGCCGTGCGGGTTCGTCGCGTCCGGAAATGCTGGGCACGAGTTGCCTATGCCCAATTTAGGTAATGGTTTCGGTATGCGGCGACGGTGCCCAGGGTGAGAATGGTGCCGCGGTTCGCGCGGCCCCTGACGGGTCGCCGACATTCCGTACCTGAACATGACGAGGCTCTGCCTTCATCCCTACTCAGCGGAGCTGTTTCCTGATGAGTCTTCGAATCACCCGGCTATTTCGCATCCTGGGTAGCGCGATCGCCATTCTTCTGGTGGCCGTCCTGCTGGCGGTGGTCGCGGTCCTCACCTGGCCGCTCGACGGCGGCGACCTGCACCCGGCCGGGCAGCGGCTCACCTTCGCCGACGCGCGCGCCAGGATCGACGGGAAGATCGCGGCGGACGCGGCCGACCCGGGGATCCTGCCGGAGTGCCGGTCGCTGTCGCTGATCCACGAGGTCCGTCCGGCGGCGCGGTCGGTGCTCCTGCTGTACGGGTTCACCGCCTGCCCGGCGCAGTTCGCCGAGCTGGCGAGGACGTTCCACGACCAGGGATACAACGTGTACGTGCCGCTGGCACCCCGGCACGGGTACGCCGACCGCACCGCGTTGGGCGGGCTGCGCGCGCAGGACCTCGCCACGTACGCCTCCGACGCGCTCGACGTGGCCGGCGCGCTCGGCGCGGAGGCCGGCGTGGTGGGCCTGTCCGGTGGCGGCATGCTGACGACCCGGCTGGTCACCGAGCGGCCGGACGACGTGCGCCGGCTACTGGTGATCTCGCCGTTCTACCGGCCGGGCCCGGACCGGGCCGCGCCGATCCTGATCCGGCCGCTGGCGGTGCTGTACGGCCTGCGGGTGCTGCCCGACCGGGTCGACGAGAAGAACATGTCGTTCACCGCGCTCGCCCAGTACGTGCGGCTCACCGAGACGCTCGACGTCGGCCGTACCGGCGGCAACCTGGCCTCTATCGCGGTGGTGACCAGCGTCAACGACTCGCTGATCGGCCTGGGGCGGGCCGTGTCGATACCGCGGGCCGTCGCGCAGGCGCGCGGCCTGTCGCTGGCCACGCACGAGTTCCCGGCCGAGGCCGGCCTGCCGCACGATCTCGTCGAGCCGGACGACATCGGCGCGGCCAAGGACGACGCCTACCGGCTCTATCTGCGGCTGTACGAGGGCCGTTCCGCGTCATAGCGCTGTCGTGCGGACAAGCTGTCCGACGTTTCTTCCGCCGGCGGAAGAATGCGTCCGGCGGACGTGGACAGGTAGTATCGGCACGTTTCCGGGATGCCGTATGAATACCCCGGTGCGGCATATTTCTCTCAGCACTGAAACGCCGTCGAAAGGGAACACGTCATGAGCGGCGACTTCACCGGGATCGACAGTGGAGTGACCGAGCCGGACACCGGCGACACCGACTGGTGCGAGGCCCGGGAACTGCACGCCCAATTCCTCCAGCCGCGTCGGTCGCCACGACGACCTACCGGTGTCCGGCGGCGCGAACAGGCCGCACGGCGGCAAGCCGATCGGCCCGGTGGGGGAAGTCCACCGACATTGACCCTGCCGCGGCTCGCGGGCCTGCGCCGGCGGTCCGGCTGATATCACTGTCGGGTTCGGCCGCCTCGTACCGAGGCGGGGTTCGGCGGAGGGGCATCAGCGGCGTGATCGGTCGACGGTTCGTCGTTTCCCGGCTGCCGGCCGGGGAGGACCTCCGCCCGCTGACCGCCGCCGGCCGGACGGACCGCTGAGACGGTGTTCCGCGTCGCCGCTGTCCCCGGGTCCACCGGGCGGGAGAAAGAAGACCATGGCAAACCCTGACCACGGTACGGGTACGGACGACGACCGCAGCCCAGCCGTGCACGGGGCCGGTGGCACCGGTCCCCGGGAAGCGGCCGACAGCGGTGCCTACCGCCGGGGTCCGCAGGCCGGCGGCGCACAGCGGCCGCGTCCCGCGGACGGCGGTGCGGCGCGACCCACGGTGCAGCGCGCGGTCGCGCTGACCGGGCTGTCGTCGTACCCCGTGGCCGCGGACCCCTCGCCCTCGGGCGCGAACCCGTCATGGGACGCGCCGCCCGCGGAGGCGCTGTTCGCGCCGCCCGCCGCCGGGCCGGCGGCCGCCGGTCACGTCGGTGAGCCACGACCGCTCCACCGCGACGCCCTCGCGGACCCCCCGGAACCCGAGCCGGTCTTCGCGCCGCCCGGCCCGGAACCCGCCGACGCGAGTCTCACCGGCGCGGGCCCCGTCGACGAGGACCCCGCCGGGTCACCGGCGCACACCGGGCCGGCCGAGGCTCCCGCACCGCGTACCGGCGCGCGGTTCCGGCCGTGGCTCGTCCCGCTCGTGCTGGCCGGCGTCGTCGGGATCGGGGCGGTCGTGCTGGGCACCCGGATTCCCGGCGAGGGGACCACGACCGCGCCGCGGGCCACCCCGGTGCCGGAGCAGGGCACCGTGGTCACGCTCGGCCCGCCGGCGCCCGCACCGTCGGCCGGTTCGCCCGGCGGCACACCCCCGGCCGGCACGCCGTCCCCGGCCGCCATCGGTCCATCGTCTGCCGCACCCGCGTCCGGCGCCGTCACCGGTGCCCCTGCCCCGACTGCTCCCGCCGGCACGGCCCGCCGCCGTCCGCCCCGGCCCCGGCCGGCAAGCCGAATCCGGCCGGGGCGAACCTGGCGCTCGGCCGGCCCGCGACTGCGTCCAGTGTGGAGGACGGCCGCTGGGGCGCCGGCCTGGCCGTCGACGGCGACGCGACCACGCGGTGGAGCAGCGCCTTCGCCGACCCGCAGTGGCTCACCGTCGACCTCGGTGACACCTGGTCGCTCACCACGGTGAACATCCTCTGGCAGAGTGCCCACGCGACCGCCTACCACGTGGACGTCTCCACCGACGGCAGCTCCTGGCGCACCGTCCACACCGACTCCGCCGCGACCGGCGGCGAGGTGACGATACCGACGGCCGGCGCGGCCGCCCGTTACGTCCGGGTCCTCGGCACCGCCCGCAACGGTGGCTACGGGTACTCGATCCTGGAGCTGCGGGTGTTCTAGACCCGCCGCGGACCTGCTTGCGCACCCCTCCGACAGCACGAGAGAACGGGCACCACCCATGAGCGACGTCATCATCCTGCACGGGGCCTGGCATCAGCCGGCCCACTACGACGGACTTGCCGCGCGGCTGCGCGCCGGTGGCGACACCGTGCACGTACCCGACATCGGTGGGCTGCCGCCGGCCGAGGCGACCGGGACGGCGCAGGCCCTGGTCGACGCCGCGACGGAGCCGCCGCTGGTGCTGGCGCATTCGTTCGGCGGCGTGACCGCCGGCCACCTCGACCGGGTCGGGGCCTTCGTCTTCCTGCACGCGTGGGTGCTGGACGTGGGGGAGACCCCGCAGCGCCTGATCGAGAAGGCGGTCGCGGAGACCGGTGCGCCGCCGGTGCTGCTGCCGACCACGCCGGAGCCGGACGGGCGGCTCAGCCTGGAGCCGCGGGGCGCGCGGGCCGGCCTGTACGCGGACTGCACCGAGGACGACACCCGGCGTGCCGTGGCCCTGCTCCGGCCGGAGTCGCCGGCCATCTTCGGGGCGGAGGCACGCCGGGCCGCGTGGACCGGCACGCCGTCGGCCTACGTGGACGGCACGGCCGACCTGTCGATCATGCCGGCGTTGCGGTCGCTGTTCGCGAGCCGGTGCACGACCGTCACCTCGCTGCCCACCAGCCACTCCTCGTACCTCAGCGCACCGGACGAGATCGTCCGCATCTGCCGGGCGGCCCGCACCGGGAGCGGTCGTTGATCGGCGAGTCCATGGCGGCGGCGGTGGCGATGGCGCTCCGGCTGCCGCGCGCGACCGGGCGGCGGATCGTGGTGCGGCGGGACCTGTCCGTGCGTGCCCGGGACGGCGTGATCCTGCGGACCGACCACTACTCGCCGGGCCACCGGGCACCGGCGGTGCTGATGCGCACGCCGTACGGGCGGGACGCGGTGACCGGGCTGATCGGCCGGCTGCTGGCCGAGCGCGGTCTGCACGTGCTGGTGCAGTTCTGCCGGGGCACGAACGGGTCCGGCGGCCGCTTCGAGCCGCTGGCCCACGAGCGCGCCGACGGGCTGGACACGCTGGACTGGCTGCGCCGGCAACCCTGGTACGCCGGACGTCTCGGGCTGGTCGGCGCCAGCTATCAGGGGATGGCGACCTGGGCGCTGGCCACGGAGGAGATTCCCGAGCTGGCCGCGGTGGTCGTGGCGGTCTCCACCGCCGGCATCCGTGACCTGATCTACGCGGGCGAGTCGTTCTCCCTGGACACGGTGCTGACCTGGGCGGAGCTGATGGAGACGCAGACCGTACCGTGGCTGCCCCGGCGGGTCGAACTGGTGCGCGGCCAGCCCCGGCTGGCGGCCGGGTTCGGGCACCTGCCGCTGGCGGCGGCGGACCGGGTGGCGACCGGCCGGACCGTGCCGTTCTACCAGGAGTGGCTGACCGAGCACGCGGCCGGCGCGGACTACTGGCGGGGCCGGGACTTCGGCGAACGGCTGGCCGGCCTGACCGTACCGGTGGCGATGGTGGCCGCCTGGCAGGACATCTTTCTGCCCGGCCAGCTCGCGGACTTCGAGGCGCTGCGCCGCGCCGGCCGCCGGCCGAGCCTGACGATCGGTCCGTGGACGCACAGCGCGCCCGGCGTGTTCGCGGCCGCGCTGCGCGTCGGCGTACCGTTCATGGTCAAGCACCTGCTCGATCCCGCGGCCGTGCCGGACGGGCGGGTCGACATCACGCTGACCGGCGCGGACGGGCGCCGCGACAGGTGGCCGCCGCGGACCCGGGACACCGCGTTCTACCTCCAGCCGGACCGCGGGCTGGCGACCGTGCCGGCGCCGGCCGGGCCGCCGGACACGTTCCGGTACGACCCGGCCGACCCGACCCCGTCGCTCGGCGGGCCGCTGCTGGTGGAGAGCCGGGCCGGGGTGAAGGACAACCGTGAGCTGGAGGCGCGGCCGGACGTGCTCACCTACACCAGCGCGCCGCTGGACCGCGACGTCACCGCGATCGGCACGCCGTCCGCGGAGATCTGGCAGAGCAGCTCCGTGCCGTACCACGACGTGTTCGTCCGGATCTGCGACGTCGACCCGGCCGGGGTGTCCCGCAACGTGTGCGACGGACTCACCCGGGTGGAGGGCGACGGCGTCCACCCGGTCACGGTCCGGATGTGGCCGATCGGGCACGTGTTCCGCGCCGGTCACCGGGTGCGAGTGCAGGTCAGCGGCGGCGCCCACCCGCGCTGGGCGCGCAACCCGGGCACCGGCGAGCCGCTCGGCGCCGCGGTCGGCATGCGCGCGGGGGAGCGGGCGGTCTTCCACGACGGGGAGCGGCGATCCGCGGTGCACCTGCCGATCGAAGAGAGTGATTACGATGCATTTGAGTAGGATTGCGCCATGATTCTTCGCATTCTCGACGATCTGGCGCGGGTGGCGGCCGGAAACACGCCGGAGCAGCTCACGCTGCCGACGCCGGCCGGCGACTTCGACGTGTGGGCGGTCCGGCGGCACCTCACCGGCGGCCTGTCCTATTTCGAGTCCGCGTTCCGCGACCCGGACGCCGAGGAGCGGGGCGCCGACCCGCACGGTTACGCCGGGCCGGACGATCTGGACGCCGTCATACCGCGGCTGTCGGCCACGCTGCGCTCCGCCCTGGACGCCGGTGTATCGACGACGATCGTGCACGTGCCGCACCTGGGCGGCTCGTTCCCCGGCGCCACGGTGGTGGACATGCTGCTCATCGAGGCGGTCACGCACGGCTGGGACCTGGCCCGCGCCACCGGGCAGCGCTGGCAGCCGGACGACGGCACCTGCGAGCACGCGCTCGCGTTCTACCGCCAGGTGATCAAGCCGGAGTGGCGCGGGCCGGGCATGGCGTTCGGCCCGGAGTTCCCGGTCGCGCCGGACGCGCCGGTGCTGGACCGGCTCGTCGCGTTCGCCGGCCGCGACCCGCACTGGTCCCCGAAGACCGCGTGACGCCGCCGGCCGGCTTCGGGGACACCGGGGAGCCCCGAAGCCGGCGTGCGCTCAGGTCGCCGGGCGGAGCAGGTCCTCGAAGCCGAGCGTGCGGTAGAAGTCGCGGCGGATGCGGTCGCCGACGCGGAAGACCTCCTCGGCGCCGTCCTGCGCCGGGTCGATGTAGACCCGGAACGGGCGCCGGCCCTTCGGCAGGTCCACCAGCGCGGCGACCTGCCGGGCCACCTCGCCCGGGTCCGCGTCCGCCGGTGACAGCCCGGCCTGCCGCGCCAGCAGGGCGTCCATGTCGCCGTACAGCTGGTCGTACTCCTTGGCGGTCGTCTCGTCGCCCGGGTGACCGGCGTGCGCGTAGTGGTTCGTGCCGGTGGTGAACGAGCCCGGCACCACGATCGTCGAGTCGATCCCGAACCGCGCGACCTCGGCCGCGATGCTGACCGCGAGCGAGTCCTCGGCCGCCTTCGCGGCGAAGTACGGGCCGAGCCACGGGGGCGTGCCGCCGCGCGCGCTGGACGAGCCGATCCACACCAGCAGGCCGTCGCGCTGCCGGCGCATGTGCGGCAGGACCGCGCGGTTGACCCGCTGGGTGGACAGCACGTTGGTGTCGTAGATCGCGGCGATCTGCTCCACGGTGAACGCCTCGACCGGTCCGAGCGTCATGTGCCCGGCGTTGTGCACGACCACGTCGACGCCGCCCCGCTCCGCCACGACCCGCGCGACCGCGGCGTCGACCGACGCCTGGTCGGACACATCAAGGTCAATTGCCTGCGCCGGTACGCCGTGCGCGCCCGACCACTCGGCCAGCTCGGCCACGGCCGGCGCGTTGCGTCCGGTGGTCTCCCGCATACCGGCGTAGACGACGTGGCCCGCGCCGGCCAGCGCCCGGGTGATCATCGCGCCGAATCCGCTCGACGCGCCGGTGACGATGACGGTCCTGCTCATCAGATGACTCCTCCGTTGACGAAGACGGTCTGGCCGTTGACCCAGCGGGCCGGCCCGGCCAGGAACGCGACGGCCTCGGCGGCGTCGGCGGGCTCGCCCAGCCGCTCCAGCGGCGCGGCCTTGGACATCTGGTCGATGACCTCCTGCGGCTTGCCCTTGAAGAAGAACGGCGTGGCGGTCGGGCCAGGCGCGACCGCGTTGACCGTGACGTCCCGGCCGCGCAGTTCCTTGGCCAGGATCGGGGTCAGCGCCTCGACCGCGGCCTTACTGGCGGCGTACCCGGCGTAGGTCGGCAGCGCCAGCTTCCGGACCGTCGTCGCGAAATTGATCAGTGCACCGCCGGCGCGCAGCCGCCGGGCCGCCTCCTGGCTGACCAGGAACGCGCCGCGTACGTTGAGCCGCAGCATCCGGTCGAGGTCGTCGACGTCCAGCTCGGTCACCGGCTTGAGGATCATGACGCCGGCCGTGTTGACCACCACGTCCACGCCGCCGAACTGCTGCTCGACCGCGTCGAACAGCTCCCGTACCCGCTCCGGCTCGGTGACGTCGGCCTGGAGCGTCACGGCCGAGCCGCCGGCGCCGGCGATCTCCTTGGCCACCTCCTCCGCGGGCGCCGGGTTCCCGGCGTAGTGCACCACGACGGTCATGCCGTCCGCGGCGAGCCGGGTGGCCACCACCCGGCCGATGCCACCGGACCCACCGGTGACCAGGGCTATGCGGGTCTTGCCGCTCATGCCGTTCCTCCTGTGCGAAAAGCGGCAGCCGATCGGCTGTCCGGGACCGATATCCCCACGCCCGGAGCGCGATCCGCGCCAGATCTTGCGGCAACCCCTCCGCTTATTGCGGAAAGCGTCAACGGGACAGCGCGAAGGCGGGACTGACCGCCGGCAGCGGCCGGTGGATGGCCGGAGCGGGGCTGCTACGCCGGTTCGGCAGACGCGCTGCGTACCGCGCTGCTGGCCGGCTTCCCGGCCGGGCGTCTCGTGCTGTGCGGCGGCGGCACCACGTCGCTGACCCCGCTCGAGGCCGCGTTCGCCTGCGGCGCCGCGGTCGTGGCCGGTTCGGCCGCCGAGGTCGCCGCGATCGCGGGCCGTGCACCGGCCGGCCAGCGCGTGCATCTGCGCGTTCTGCCGTCCACCGCGGACCCGCGCCGCCGCCGGTACGGCGTGCGGCTGGGCTCCTCGTCCGCGCTCGCCGCCGCCCGCGCGGTCGTGGACGCCCCCACCCTGGTGCTGGCCGGCCTGGACTGCGCAATCGGGCATCAGCTCAGCCGCTTCCGGGTGTTCGAGGCGTGCCTGCGGGAGGCGATGGCGTTCGCCGCGGTGCTCCGCTCCCGGCTGCACGTGCCGGTCCCGGCCGTCAACCTCGGCGGCGGTCACGCGGTCGCCTGCGCCGGCCGGGACACGGACTTCGCGCTGGCCGCGTTCGCGCCGGTGACGTGAGCGTGTCCGGCCGGCCGGACCGCTGCCAGCGGTGGGCACCCCGGCCGAGCAGCGCGGCGAGCGCGATGAGCAGCGTGCCGTGCCACGGCGACGCCTCGGCCACCGTCCCGGCCAGCAAGCCGGCGAACACCAGTGCGCCGGTGACCGCACTGCCCGCGCAGGCCCGCCAGTCCGTCAGGAACACCGTGTGCTCAGTGGCCGTAGAAGGCGTAGACGTACGCCAGGTACGTCCCGTTCGCGGTCTGCTGTGCCACCACGTCGACCGAGTACGGCAGCCCGCCCTGGAAGAGATGGACCCGGCGGCCGGGGTCTGCCTTCCAGCCGAACTCACGCGCCGGGTCGGCGCTCATCCACTCCGGCGCGGTCTGCGGAACCTTCTCCGGCCGGTCGGTGATCCGCCTCTCGCCCAGCACATCGGCATAGTCGTTGAGCGTCAGGAAGGTGTCGAGGCAGTCGACCGGCCCGGACAGCCGTAGATGAACGCGGATGTGCTCCCGGTCCGGGTGCAACGCGTAGCGGAGTTCGCCGTTACGCAGGCAATCCGGCACCTCGATACCGGCCTCGGCGAGACCGGCATCGAGCGTGATGCCGCCGTCATCCCCCGGATAGGCCCGTGGGTCGGCCGGGCGGCCGAACGGTCCCACGGTCACCAGCAGCGCCGTGACGGCGGCTAGAACAGCCGCACCGGTGGCGACCCACCAACGGTGTTTCCGGACCGTCGTCACGGCGCTGGACATGCTTCTCCTACCAGCCGTACTGCGGCGAATTCACGCCGACCACGGCGAACTCACGGGCGATGCCGATGCCGGCCGCCTTCGACGCTCCGTCGAAGGTGACGACCTTCATCAGCGCCTCGCCCTCGTCGAAGTTCCACGCCTTGTACGCGGACACCGTATAGTTCCCCGAAGTCTTCCATCCCTTGTTGACCGGGTCGATGTAGGCGGTCACCGTTCCGCGCAGCTGGTAGGTGAACCCGCGGTAGCCGAAGTACAGATCCGCGCTGCGCTCCTCCTCGAAGGACGTCGCCGCCCAGCCGGTGTCGAAGGTGTAGACACACGGCGGCGCCGCACACTTGTAGATGCCGGCCTTGGCGACCTCGTCGATCGACTGCTGCACCGACTCGCTGAACTCCGGTGCCGCCATCAGGTCCTTGATGTCGACCGTCCAGTCCTCGCCGCTGCCCTCCGCGTAGTGATGCATCAGCGGGCAGGAGAGGCTGGTGTCCTTGCCGACCGCGCTGCCCAGCCAACAGGCGAGCGCCTTCCATTCCCGGACGCCGTCCTCCGCCTGCCCCTTGACGCTGCACGCGGCGACGTTCACGTCTGCTCCGCAGAGCTGCACCAGCCGGTCCAGCGACAGGTAGGAGTAGTCCGTGTCATCGACGGGACAGCCGTAGGAGCCGTTGTAGCTGCCGTTGAGGTCGGCGCCGGCGCTCTGGCACGACAGTGTGGTGGTCTTCGGGCAGGCGCTGCCCTCGCAGCCGGACTTGTTCTCCGGCTTCCCGCAGAGCGAGGCGGAGCACGGCGGCGGGTCGAAGTAGTCGGTCCGCAGCCCGGTCGGATCGGACGAGGTGACCGGACTGTTGTTGGCGTAGGCGTACCCGTGCCATTGCTGTGGATCCTCCAGGTCCATGATCGGGTCGACGGAGATGAACCGGCCCAGGGCCGGGTCGTACTCGCGTGCCCCGATGTGGGTCAGACCGGTCGGATCGAGGTCCCCGCCGACGAAGCCCTTGCCGTTCGGCCAGGTCACCGCGGCGCCACGCGTCCCGCTGTACGGGCTCTGCCGCCGGATCGACACGGTCTGCGGGCCGGCCGTGACGGAGACGCCCTGGGTGCCCTGGTGATCGTTGTACAGCCAGGTGAGCCCGGCGATCTGATCGGTGGTGCGGGATGCGACCGTCTGGCCGCCGAAGCTGTAGTAGCGGGTGGCGACCTTGGCGCCGTCCGGCTGCAGACGGACCTCCATGCCGGGCAGGTACAGCGTTCGGCCGGTGCCGTCCCGGCGGATCAGCCGGGTGCCCTCGGTGTCGTACACGTACGAGGTGGTGGTGTTCCCCTCGACGGTGCGTTGCACGCGGTTCTCGGCGTCCCAGGTGACGGCTTGTGTGCCGGTCACGCCGGGCCGGCTGATCGTGTTGCCCGCGGCGTCGTATCCGTAGGTGCGGTCGGCCGGCGCCGCGACGCCGGAGGTGACGGTGCGGGTGCTCGCTACCGAGTGCGGGCGGACCGAGTCCGCCCCGGACGGCGGGACCGCGTAGGTGGTGGTGGAGGTGCCGGCTGCGGCGCGCTGCGTCTCGGTCGTCCGGTTACCGATCGAGTCGAACGTCCACTCGGTCCAGTACGGCGCCGGGCCGCCCAGGCCGGCCGTGCTCGGTGCGGTGCCGCAGGGCACACCGGACTTCGGCGTCCATGCCGCGGTGAGGCGCTTGACGGTGTCGTAGGTGAAACACTGCGTGTCGGCCGCGCCGGTCGCCGGTGTGTCCGCGATCCGCTCGATGTTGCCGGCCGGGTCCCACTGGTACGTGCTGTCCACGACCGTGCGGGCGCCGGTCTCGGTGAGCACCTTGGTGCCCTTGAAACGGCGGGTCCCGTCATCCCAGTACGAGTTCGTGCTCTCGACGTACACACCGGTGGCGAACATGCGCTGGGACAGGGTCGGTTCGCCGAACGCGGTGTACTCCTGTTTCGTGACGTAGCTGCCGGTACCGCCCGCGAGGTTGCTGACCAGCGTCACCGGCAGGCCGGAAACGGTGTCGTAGGTGGTGGTCACCTTCTCCGTGGTGAGACTGCCCGCCGCCGGATAGGTGATGGCGGTCGGCGTGCCGTCCTCCGCCGCGTACTGGTAGGCGAACAGGTACGACCCGCCGAGCGAGCCCTCGGCGGCCGCCGGGATGACGTAGTCCACCGAGGTCGGCTGGTAGCGGGTGTTGAAGCCGAGCACCGAGGTCCGGTACGCGTTGCCGTTGTCGTACCGGACCGACTGTGTCAGTACGCCGCGCAGCGTCGGACCGCCGTTCGGGATCTTGTCGTAGATCCATTCGGCGCGCTTGGCGCCGTTGGCCGAGTCGTCGAAGAGCCCGGTCTTCCGGCCGAGCGAGTCGTAGGAGTAGGCCAGCACCTCGCCGCGCGCGTCCGTGGTACTGACCACGTCGTCGTACGCGTTGTAGGCCGTGGTCGTCAGGCCGTGGTCGGGGTCGGTGGCGGTCACCTTGCGGCCCTTGATGTCGTATCCGTACGTCCACGCGTTACCGGCCGGGTCGGTCACCTTCACCAGGCGGCTCTTGCGGTCGTAGGTGTATGTCGTGGCCACGTACGCGCCGGCGATGCCGGCGGCGGTCGTGTGCTGCCGTAGTTCGATGGTTCGGCCCTGGAGGTCCGTGAGCGTCGTGGTCGGCGTCCCGCCGCGAGCGGGCGTCACCGTGGTGCGGTCGCCGCCGTAGCCGGTGTGGCTGCGCCACTTCTCCACCAGATTCGTCCTGTCGTCACCGGAGAGGAAGATGCTGTCGGTGGCGCGCCCGCTGAGGTCGTAGACCGTGCGGGTGACCGACGGGATCGACCATTCCGGGTCCCCCCAGTGCACGCCGGAGGGCGCGTCCTTCTCCAGATGGGAGCCATAGGCGGCGCTGACCCGGCCCCACTCGTCGTAGAGCGTGTCGGAGACCACCCGGCCAGTGCCGCTGGCCGGGGCGGTCTGGGTCTGCCGGGCCCGGAGGAAACCGTCGACGATGTCGTACGAGACCAGGTAGTTGCCCGACGAGTTCAGCGTCTCCGTCCTCGTGTACGGGTACGCGTTCCGATCGGCGGCGTAGGTGTAGGTGTACCGCGCGGACGGCTTGCTCGGATCCGCCCAGCCGGCCTCCCAGACCGCCGACACCCGGCCGAGCGCGTCGTACCGGGCGGTGGAGACCCGCCCGTTGGGGTCCGCCGTGCTCGTCGTCGTGCCCCACCAGGGGCTCTTCGCGACCGTGGTCGACCATTTCAGCGCGTTCGTGCTCTTCACCGACGTGACCGGCCCACCCTTCGCCGGCGTGTACTCGATCGTCGTGACGTTGCCTCGCGCGTCGGTCGTGGTGGTGGCTCGGCCGGACTCGTCGATGGTGCTCGCGCTGACCGTCTGCCACTGGGTGCCGGCCACGGTCCAGCCGCTCATCGACTCGGTTCTGGTGACCGTGCCGCGGGTGGGCAGCGTGCCGAAGTCACCCGCGCCGTCGTAGTAGCTGCGTACGTCCGACACGATGTCGTCCGGTGTGGCGACCTTCCGGTCACAGGGCAGCGCCGTGGTCGTGACCTGCTTCGGCAGGCTCACGATGTGCCGTTCGGTGTTGCGGTGGTACGCGGTGACCGTGCAGGTCTCGTCGCCGGTGACCGCCAGGTCGCCGTCGTCCTGCACCTGGATCACCGTGCCGTGGACGCCCTCGCGCGTCGTCTCGGTCCGTCCGGTCCGCCAGCCCGTGCCGACGGCCTCGCCCCGGTAGCTGACCCGGGTGCCGGTGAAACGGGCGTGCACGGTGTCCTTGTTGATGGTCCGGGAGGCGGTCGGGTCGGACCGCCAGGGCACGTTCACCGTGGTGGAGACCGGCTTGTCCGTGGTGCCGTTGTAGACGGTCGTCTCCCGGACCGCGCCGGCGAAGGCCTCCTCGTCGGTGACGTCCTCACCGAGGCTCGCCTTGGAAACCCTGCCGTCGAGGCCGCGCAGGTACGTGGTGCGGCTCAACGTCTTCGCCGCGCCGCTGCCGACACGCGTGTCGACCGTCTCGTAACCCCGGAACTGGTTCCAGGTCCGCCGCTTCGGCTTGGTGAAGCCGTCGTCGTCGGCGTAGGCCCAGTACGGGTCACCGTGGTAGGTGTACGTGGTGACGATGGACGGCGACCGGTGGTCGTCGATCGGCGTGTCGTTCTCGATCACCTTGGTGACGAGGTACTTGTGCCACCATTCGGTGATGTCCGGACCGTCCGCGTCGTAGGGGTCGGGTCCGATCACCGGGTAGCAGCGCCTCGTGTTGTCCTGTGGCGACGAGGGCAGATCGCCGGTCCTGCAGTCTGGCAGCGTGTACTCGATATCGGTGAACGCGCCGGTCTCCGTGGTGATCCGGGTGAGCCGCTGCCACGAGTTGGACTGGTTCGTGGAGGTGAGCACCCGGTTCGGCATCGGGGTCGCGTCGAACGTGACCGGCGGCATCGTGATCGCGTCGCCGACCAGGCCGGTCTTCACGATCGAGTCCAGCCACAGGCCGGCGCTGCTGCCGTCGTGCGGGTCCGGGAACGTGTGGGTGAAGGTCCAGGACGTGACCGGCTGCCACGCCGCGGGGCTGACCGCGGTGTTCCAGACCTGGGTGGTGATCTTCCCGAGCCGCTTCGTCGACCAGAACGTGGGGGAGTAGTTCGTGCCGCAGGAGGTCGCGTCCAGCGCGCACTCGGCCTCCCAGGGTACGTCCGGCCACTGGTTCGGATCGTGGGTGTTGCAGGAGGACAAGCATCGATCCTCGGTCTTGAACGTCACCTGCGCGGCCGGCGTGACCGAGCGGTCGCCGGCGCCGCGGTCCCAGGTGCCGTAGTCGATCCGGGTCAGCGTGCCGCCGCGGACGTAGTCGACGGTCTTGCTGCTGGTGGCGAGGGTGGCGTACTGGTTGCGCTCCGGCTCGTACCAGTAGGAGGAGGTGTTGCCGTGCGGGTCGACGATGTAGTCGAGGTTCCACCGCCATGCCTGGTCGCACACCGAGTCGGCGAACGTGGCCCGGTGGCATTTCTCGCCGGAGTGGTTGCCGTAGACCGGCACGGTGTAGACCGACTTGGTGGTGTCGGCCTGTCCGGGCAGGACGTTGCGCCCGAAGAAGTACTGGGTCCCGTCGGTGCCGGTCAACTTCCAGTATTCGTTGTCGTTGTCGCCGTTGGTGGTGTCGTCGAGGCGCTCGATCTTCCAGCCGGCCTCAGAACGGCCGTGCCAGCCCTTGCCCTTCTCATGGATCAGCTCGGTCGAGCTGCCCTGGAAGCTGACCGTCGCGTTGTCGGTGCGCCAGCACAGGTCGCCGGTCACGGTGGATTCGCCGTTGTTCGCGCCGTCATCGGTGTCCTCCGAGCAGCCGATGTACTGCCGCTCGATGAAGCCGGTCTCCATACCGAAGCCCTCGCCGAGCCAGGACGGCTGGTTGTTCGACGCCGAGGTACGTCCGTCCACGCTGGCCGACGAGTAGTCCAGTTGCAGGACCGGCTGCGGGCCCGCATGCACCGGCGGCGTGTCCATGCCGTACGACCAGGTGAAGCCACCCGAGTTCCCGCCGGCGCTCCAGGTGGAACTGGCGGCCAGCGAGGTGACGGTGAAATCCCCGGACGGGCCGTCCGGGGCGGCCGCGACCATGAGGAGCGTGCCGGTGGTACGTGCGGGGGCGGTGTCGCCGGCCAGCTCGGCGCGGCTGTTCGCGGGCCGGTTGGTGCCGGTCGGCTGGACCGTCGCCGCAGCGGTCACCGTGCCGGTCGCCGGGTCGTTGACCGAGTCGAGTGCGACCGGGGAGCAGCCCGGCCGGTCCGGCGTGGTCAGCGCACACTCCGGGAGCCGCCAGAGGCGCAGGCGGGACCCCCAGTCCGCGCCGTACGCGTGTGCGAAGGAACGGTAGTCCACCGCGACCTCGGCTGTGCCGGTGGCAGTGGCATGCTTGCCGCCGACGCGCAGTACCACGCCGTCCCTCAGCGGTTCCGGCACCGCCTGCCGGTCGAGCACCTCGACGCCGACGCTGGCCGGGAGCGCGTCGTCCGCCCGGGACAGTGACACCGGAAGCCCCGCGGCGGTCACCGTACTCGCGCCGGACGCGGGCACGACGGCGGTGGTCGCGCCGGCGCCGGGCCAGACCGGGTCGGGCAGATCCACCGAGCTCGTGTCGCGCACCGGGATGCCGCCCGGCAACGCCTCCGCGCCGGTTCTGCTGATCGCCACCCGCTGTCCCTCGAGATGCGCCTGCGCCGGGGCAGGCTGCGCGGCGGCGGGGAATGCCGGCAGTAGTGCGCTCACGGCGGCCGCCATGGCCACTGCCAGTAGGCGGGCCGGCCGGCTCGTGAGCCGGCCGGGGGCCATGGAACGAAACCGCATGTCCAGTCAGTCCTTTACGCTCAGGCCATCGGCGTGGGCTGCGTGGCGCTGGGTCAGCCACCGAAGATCAAGTTACGGCCGAACTGTAGGGGTTTCGGACGCTCCGTGTCCATACCGGACACCCATGGTGATCGGAAAGTGGTGAGTGGGGTGCGGTGCCGTCCGTCGTCACCTCCGGTGCTGATCCGCCGGGCCCGGCCGGGACCGTGCGGCGATCGCGCTGGCCTCGGTGATCAGCGCGGACCGGACCGCGGCGCCGGCCGGGGTGAGCGCGCCGATCCGGGCCAGTGACAGCGTGCGCCCGGTCCACGCCGGGTCGTCGACCTCGATCGCGACCACGTCGGCGGGCAGGATCCCGGCCGCGAGGCTCGGCACGGTCATGATGCCGAGCCCGGCCGCGACGAAGCCGAGCCGGGCCGCCCAGCCGCCCAGCTCGGCCACCACCCGGGCGCCGGTCAGCGTCGGCCACGCGCCGAACTGCGGCTCCGAACGCCCGCCGCGCCCGGCGACCCAGTCCTCACCGGCCAGGTCGTCGACGGTGACCCGGTCCGCGCGGGCCAGCCGGTGCCGGCGCCCGACCGCGACCAGCAGCCGCCCGGCCGGCAGCCGGTCCAGTTCGATGCCGGTCAGGTCGTACTCCGGCAGCCCTTCGCCGACCGCGATCAGCGCGAGGTCCAGCCGCCCGGCCCGCAGCCGCCGGATCTGCACCAGCGTCGAGGACTCCAGGAAGCCGACCCGGATGGACGGGTGGTCCGCGCGCAGCCGGGCGATCGCCCGCGGCACCAGCTCCATCGCCGTGGCCGGGAACCCGCCGAGCGCGAGCCGCCCGTCGAGCGGCGCGGCGGCGTCGTCCAGCTCGCGCCGCGCCGCGTCCAGCTGGTCCAGGATCGTGGCGGCCCGGGCAGCCAGCCGGGTGCCCGCCTCGGTCGGCTCCACGCCGCGCGGCCCGCGCCGGACCAGTGGCGTGCCGGCCGCGGTCTCCAGCGTGGCGATCTGCTTCGACAGCGCGGACTGGGTGAAGCCGAGCCGTTCCGCGGCCGCGGTCAGCGAGCCGGTGTCGAGCACGGTCCGCAGCGCCTGCAGCAGCTGCGGATGCACGTTGAGATATGCCACTCTGGAATATCTACCATGCCGGACATTCGCTGGTGGCATGACGTGCGGCTCGCCAGACTCGGATGCATGAGCAAAATCTGGTTCATCACCGGTACGTCCAACGGTCTCGGCCGGATCTGGGCCGAGGCGGCCCTCGAGCGCGGCGACCGTGTCGTCGCCACCGCCCGGGACACCGCGCGCCTGGACGATCTCGTCACGCGGTTCGGCGACGCGGTCCTGCCGCTGGAGCTCGACGTCACCGACCGGGAGGCGGTGTTCGCCGCGGTCGGGCACGCGGTACGGCGCTTCGGCCGGCTCGACATGGTCGTCAACGGCGCCGGCTACGGCCACGTCGGCATGGTCGAGGAGCTCACCGAGCGCGAGCTGCGGCAGCAGATGGAGACGAACTTCTTCGGCGCGGTCTGGGTCACCCAGGCGGTGCTGCCGGTCCTGCGCCGGCAGCGCGGCGGCCACCTGCTCCAGATCACCAGCGAGGGCGGGGTCCGTGCCTATCCGGGCTTCGGCGCCTACCACGCGTCGAAGTGGGCGGTCGAGGGCCTCACCGAGGCGCTGGCGCAGGAGACCGCGAGCTTCGGATTCCACGTCACGCTGGTCGAGCCCGGCCCGTACGCGACCGGTTTCGCCGGTGCGCTCCGGCAGAGCGCCGAGCTGCCGGACTACGCGCAGGCCCACGTCGACACCGCGACGGACTTCCGCCTGGGCGATCCGGCCGCCACCGTACCGGCGGTCCTCGCGCTCGTCGACGCGGAGAACCCGCCGCGCCGGCTGGTCATGGGCGACGTCCTGCCCGAGGTCGAGGCGATCTACCAGGAGCGCCTGAGGACCTGGCGCGAGTGGAGCGGCGTCTCCCGCGACGCGTTCGGCGCCCGCGTACCGCAGTGAGACGTGATCCGGGCGTGCCGATCACGGCACGCCCGGATCCGGTGCGGCGGACCGGGATCAGACCGCGCAGCCGAGGGCTCGCGGTGGCGCGTAGTACTCGGTCTGGTGCAGCACGCCGTTCTCGTCGACGCCGAAGATCAGCGCGTATCCGTCGTACGTCGCGCCGGCCTGGAAGCACGGGGCCTCCGAGTAGCAGAACAGTGCCGCCGAGTTGTTCTCCACGCACGTCTCGTCCGAGCCCGGCTCGATGATGTAGCCGCCGTTGTTCGGCAGGTACCGGGCGATGTTCTGGTTCACGAACAGTTGCCTCGGCACGCCGCCGACGCAGTCGATGCCGATGACGAAGGAGACGATGAAGCCGTTCGACACCGGTCCACTGCCGTAGACGTGGCAGGTGATGACGGTGTCGGCGCCGAACCCGTCGCCGCCGGGCAGCACGAGCGGCTTGCTGAGCCCGGGCTGCAACGTGCCGCGGGCCGGCGCGGACTCCTCGACCGCGACCGCGCCGTCCGAGGAGACCGACACGCGGTACGAAACGGCCGGCGCGGCACCGGCCGGTGCCGCGCCGGCCGGTCCGGCGACCCCGGCGACGGACGCGGCCGAGAAGACCACCAGCGCCGCGGCGGCCCGCCACAGTGACCGAAGATTCATGAATCCCACCCTCTCCGACAGATCCACGAAGGACGGCGGGAACGGACCGCCCCGCCAGCGACACGGTGGCGCCGGCCGCTGGACGCCGGTTGGACCGAGGCTGGACGGCCGTCCGCGCGGACCCGTCAGCGTGCCGGATCGCCGGCCCGGGCGGCCAGCCAGGCGAACGCCTCCGGGACGGCCGCGACGACCGGGTTGCTCAGCGTGCCCACGCCCTCGACGCCGATCTCCACCACATCACCCTCGCGCAGTGTGAAGTCCATCGGCGGGACCAGGCCGGTGCCGGTGGACAGGATCGCGCCCTCCGGGAAGTGCGTGCACCGGAACAGGTGGGAGACCAGTTCGTCGAGTGTGCGGTGCAGCAGCGCGGTGGAGGTGGCGCCGTCGAACGCGACCTGGTCACCGCGCCGCACCACGAGCGTGATCCCGAGCGCGCCCGGGTCCGGTACCTCCCACGCCGGCCGGATGCCCGGCCCGATCGCGCACGCGCCCGCGTACACCTTGGCCTGCGGCAGGTAGAGCGGGTTCTCGCCCTCGATCGACCGGGACGACACGTCGTCGCAGACCGTGTAGCCGACGATCTCGCCGGCCGCGTTGAGCACCAGCGCCAGCTCCGGCTCCGGCACGTCGACGGCGGAGTCCGGCCGCACGCCGATCGGCTCGCCGTCGCCGGACACCCGCCACGCCGCACTCTTGAAGAACAGCTCCGGCCGGTCCGCGTCGTAGACCAGCGAGTACACGTCCGCGGCCCGGCTCTCCTCCCGGCGTGCCTCCCGCGACCGGACGTACGTCACCCCGCTGGCCCACACCTCGGTCCGCCCGTCCACCGGCGGAAGCCGTCTCGGCACACCGTCCTCGACCGGCCCGCCACGCTCCACGACGGACCGGATCTCGTCGAGCGGCAGAGCCAGGAGCGACCCCAGCGACGGTACGGCGAGCCGCCGCACCGCACCGTCGTCCCCGGCGGCGCCGACGTGGGTGGCACCGCCCGCCTCGTACCGGATGATCTGCATCTCAGGCTCCTTCGCACGCGACCCGCGGACCACTCCATTGTGGTGCCCGGCGCCGTCTACGGCGCGTTCTCCGCCGCCGTGCCGCGGTAGAGCACCGCCTCCGCGTAGTCGTTCTGGGGCACATTCACGCCGAGGCCGGCGAAGACCCGGCACGTATTGATTGCTATCGTCGCGTATGGAAACTCTCGACGTCGCCGCGCTGCGTGCCGACACCCCCGGTTGTGCGCGCGTGGTCCACCTCAACAACGCGGGCAGCAGCCTGCCGCCGGAGCCGGTGCTGGACGCGATGACCGGGCACCTGCGGCTGGAGGCCGAGATCGGCGGCTACGAGGCCGCGGACGCCCGCGCGGAGCAGATCCAGGGGTTCTACACCGAGGCGGCGGCGCTGCTCGGCGCGCGGCCGGCGGAGATCGCGTTCGCGAACAACAGCACGCACGCGTACGCGACCGCGCTGTCCGCGATCGACTTCGCGCCCGGCGACGTCGTGCTCACCACCCGGGACGACTACATCTCCAACCAGATCGCGTTCCTGTCGCTGGCCCGGCGGCGCGGCGTGCGCGTGGTGCACGCGCCGGACGCACCCGGCGGCGGCGTGGACGTGGACGCGATGGCCGCGCTGATGCGCGCGCACCGGCCCCGGCTGGTCGCGGTCACCCACGTCCCGACCAGCTCCGGCCTGATCGCGCCGGTCGCCGAGATCGGCCGGCACTGCCGCGAGCTGGACCTGCTGTACCTGGTCGACGCGTGCCAGTCGATCGGGCAGCTGCCGCTGGACGTGACCGCCATCGGCGCGGACCTGCTCACCGCGACCGGCCGCAAGTTCCTGCGCGGACCACGCGGCACCGGTCTGCTGTACGTGTCCGCGCGCGTCCTCGAGGCCGGCTACGAGCCGCTGTTCATCGACATGCGCGGCGCGCAGTGGACCGGCACCGGCGACTACCGGACGGTCGCGTCCGCGGCCCGGTTCGAGGACTGGGAGTTCCCGTACGCGGCGCTGCTCGGCCTCACCGCCGCGATCCGCTACGCGCGCCGGATCGGTGTGCCCGCGCTGTCCCGGCGTGCCCTGGGCCTGGCCGCGTCGCTGCGCGACCGGCTGCGCGGGATCGACGGCGTCCGGGTGCTGGACCGCGGCCCCGAGCTGGGCGCGATCGTCACCTGCGCGGTCGCGGGCGCGGAGCCGGAGCCGTTGAAGGCGGAGCTGGCCGGCCACGGCATCAACAGCTCGGTGACGCTGCGCGAGCACGCCCGGTTCGACTTCGCGGACAAGGGCGTCGAGTGGTGCCTGCGCCTGTCCCCGCACTACTTCAACACCGAGGAGGAGATCGACCGGGCCGCCGACGTCCTCGGGGCCCGTTGATCAGGACACGTACGATCCGGGCGTGACCCCGTTCGAGGAGCTGTTCAGCCGCCACGTCGCCACCGCCTTCGCCCGTCAGCTCGCACTCGCCGACCACCTCGGCGAGCGTGACTGGCAGCTCGACCTGACCGAGGGGGTGGCCACGTTCGGCGGTGACCTGCGCTACCGGGTGCAGCTGCTCGGCACCGAGAGCCATGGGGACGGCACCTGGCTGTGGGCGTGGGCGAACGAGGCCAGCGACCTCCCACCGGCGCTGCTCGGCCTGGCCATGTGGATGCGCCAGTACGGCACGAACGCCGGGATCGCGGAGCTGACCGAGGCGTCGTTCCCGCTGGACCGGGCGCAGGGCGGGCAGCTGGCGCTGGTCGCGTCCGCGCTGAGCGGCCGCTGCTACTACCGCGGGCCGTACGACGGCGGCGCGCTCTTCTTCCACCTGGAAGGGCTTCCCGCCGAGATCGTCGCACCGGCCCGCCCGGAGCGCGTCCTCACGGTCATCGGCCAGATCCTCCAGGGCTTCCCGGTCGACCACCGGCTGATGGTCACCTCGTTCCTCACCCAGCAGGGCTGGCAGGTCGAGGACACCCCGGCCGAGGTGACCGCCCGCCACCCGGGCGGCACCGGCCTGCGCGCCACGTTCGACGACCTCGGCCGGGTCGCCGGCCTGACCGGCTCGATCCAGCCGGGCTGACGCCGTCCGCCGGCCGGAATCCCCGGCGCAGCAACGCGGCCCGCAGCGCGCGCGGCGCATAGAACATCCGGGAGCGGACCGTGCCGACCGGCACGCCGATTGCCCCGGCCGCCTCCACCGTGGTGCGTTCCCGCAGGTAGGTCTCGGTCAGCACCGCGCGCTGCGACGCGTTCAGCGACGCGAGCGCGGACAGCACCTCGCCGCGATCGATCAGCCGGTCGATCTCGTCGGCGGCGGCGCTGCGCTGCTCGACCGCCGCCGGATCGTACGGCCACTCCGGCGGCCGGACGTGCGTGGCGCGGATCTGGTCGATCGCGATCCGCCGCGCCACGGTGCGCAGCCAGGGCCGGGTCCAGTTGCCGTGGGCGTCGCGCTCCTCCGGATGCCGCCAGGCGCGCACCAGCGTCTCCTGCACGATGTCCTCGGCGCGGTCGGGGTCCGGTCGCCGGTGCCCCTAGGCTTGGCCGTACGAGGTGAGCCGGTGGGGGGAGTGATCGATGTCTGATCGGGACTGGGTCAGGTATGCCACCGGGCTCCTGGAGGCCGACCGGGCGGCCGAGAGGGCGACGCCGCTCCACCGCCTTCCGCTACCCGCCATGCCGTCGGTGCCGATCCTGGTGAAGGACGAGTCGGCGCGGGTCACCGGGAGCGTCAAGTACCGGTTCGCCCGCAGCCTGCTTCTCGGCGCCGTCGCCCGCGGCGACGTCCGGCGCGGGACGCCGCTGGTGGAGGCGACCGGCGGGAACATGGCGGTCGCCGAGGCGCACGTCGCCCGGATGCTCGGGTTGTCGTTCACCGCCGTGGTCCCCGGTAGGTCCGCGCCGGACCGGATCGCCCGGATCGCCGCGCACGGCGGGACCGTGCACCGCGTCGACCCGCCGCTGGCCGTGTACGAGAACGCGGAACGGCTGGCGCGGCAGGTGAGCGGGCACTACCTGGACTGCCTGTCAACGCTCGGCCCGGCCATCGACGCGGACCTGGACAACGGTGTGCCCGGCCTGCCCGACGAGATCATGCACGCCCTCACCCCGGAGCCGGCCTGGATCGTCACAGGAGCCGGCACCGGCGCCACGTCCCGGGCGATCGGCCGCTACCTGCGACGGCACGGGCACGCCACCCGCCTCGCGGTCGTCGACGCGGAGAACTCGGCGTACTTCCCCGGCTGGGTCACCGATGCCCGCGACTACGCGACCGGCATGCCGTCCCGGATCGAGGGCATCGGCCGGCCGCGGATGGAGCCGGCCTTCGACCCGGCCGTGGTGGACCTGGTCATCCCGGTGCCGGACGCGTCCAGCGTGGCCGCCATGCGCTTCCTCGCCGGTGCGCTCGGCGTGCCGGCCGGCCCGTCGACCGGCGCCTGCCTCTGGGGCGCCTGCCACCTGGCGCACCGGATGAGCCGGGCCGGCGAGTCCGGCACCGTGGTCGTCGTGGCCGCCGACGGCGCCGACCCGTACCGCCGCACGTTCTACGACGACGACTGGGTGGCCGGCAAGGGCTGGGACCTGGCCGAGCCGGCCCGGCGGCTGGAACGCTTCGTGCGTACCGGTGACTGGGGCGCGTGAAGCTGTGCTGCGGGCCGGGTTAAGAAATCCTCGATGGACCGGTGCGGCGGCAATGGTGAACATTGACTCTGAATCGCCCACTTCCGCCCGTTGAGGAGCCGACCCGTTGAAGGCACTGGTCAAGGAGAGAGCCGAGCCCGGCCTGTGGCTCACGGACGTGCCCGAACCGGCCGTCGGCGCCGATGACGTGCTGGTCCGGGTGCGGCGGACCGGGATCTGCGGCACCGACCTGCACATCCGGGCCTGGGACGGCTGGGCGCAGCAGTCGATCCGCACGCCGCTGATCGTCGGGCACGAGTTCGCCGGTGAGGTCGTCGAGATCGGCCGGAACGTCACCGACGTCACGGTCGGTGACCTGGTCAGCGGCGAGGGACACCTGGTCTGCGGGAAGTGCCGCAACTGCCTGGCCGGCCGCCGCCACATGTGCCGGGCCACGGTCGGGCTGGGTGTCGGCCGGGACGGCGCGTTCGCCGAGTACGTGGTGCTGCCCGCGACGAACATCTGGGTGCACCGGGTGCCGGTCGACCCGGACGTGGCCGCGATCTTCGACCCGTTCGGCAACGCGGTGCACACCGCGCTGTCGTTCCCGCTGGTCGGCGAGGACGTGCTGATCACCGGCGCCGGCCCGATCGGGCTGATGGCCGCGGCCGTGGCCACGCACGCCGGCGCGCGGCACGTGATGATCACCGACGTCAGCGAGGACCGCCTCGACCTGGCCCGCAAGATCGGTGTCAGCCTGGCGCTGGACGTGTCGCAGGCCACGATCGCGGACGGCCAGCGGATGCTCGGCCTGCGCGAGGGTTTCGACGTGGGCCTGGAGATGTCCGGTCACCCGTCCGCGATGCGCGACATGCTCGCGAACATGACGCACGGCGGGAAGATCGCGATGCTCGGCCTGCCGTCGCAGGAGTTCCCGATCGACTGGGCACGCCTGGTCACCTCGATGATCACCATCAAGGGCGTGTACGGCCGGGAGATCTTCGAGACCTGGTACTCCATGTCCGTACTGCTGGAGGGCGGTCTTGATCTGTCGCCCGTGATCACCGGACGGTACGGCTTCCGTGACTTCGAGGCCGCGTTCGCCGACGCCGCGAGCGGCCGCAGTGGCAAGATCATCCTGGACTGGAGCAACTGACCGTGTTCACTTCCGTGCGCGACGACCTGCGCGCCACCCTCGACGAGATCAAGGCCGCCGGCCTGCACAAGTCCGAGCGGGTGATCACCACCCCGCAGTCGGCGAACGTCACCGTCACCACCGGTGACGCGGTGCTGAACTTCTGCGCCAACAACTACCTCGGCCTGGCCGACGACCCGCGGGTGGTGGCGTCCGCGCACGCGGCGCTGGACCGCTGGGGCTACGGCATGGCGTCGGTGCGCTTCATCTGCGGCACTCAGGAGGTGCACAAGGAGCTGGAGGCGCGGCTGTCGGCGTTCCTCGGCCAGGAGGACACGATCCTCTACTCGTCCTGCTTCGACGCGAACGGCGGCGTGTTCGAGACGCTGCTCGGCGCGGAGGACGCGGTCATCTCCGACGCGCTCAACCACGCGTCGATCATCGACGGCATCCGGCTGTCCAAGGCCCGCCGCTTCCGGTACGCCAACCGGGACATGGCCGACCTGGAGAAGCAGCTGGTCGAGGCGACCACCGGTGGTGCCCGCCGAATGCTGATCGTCACCGACGGCGTCTTCTCGATGGACGGCTACGTCGCGCCGCTGCGCGAGATCTGCGACCTGGCCGACCGGTACGGCGCGATGGTCATGGTCGACGACTCGCACGCGGTCGGCTTCGTCGGCGAGCACGGCCGCGGCACACCCGAGCTGCACGGCGTGCTGGACCGGATCGACATCGTCACCGGCACGCTCGGCAAGGCGCTCGGCGGCGCGTCCGGCGGCTACGTCGCGGCCCGCGCCGAGATCGTGGCGCTGCTGCGCCAGCGCTCCCGGCCGTACCTCTTCTCGAACACGCTCGCGCCGGTGATCGCGGCCGCGTCGCTCACCGTGCTCGACCTGATCGAGGGCGCCGGTGAGCTGCGCGCGCGGCTGACCGCGAACACCGCGCTGTTCCGCCGCCGGATGGTCGAGGAGGGCTTCGACATCCTGCCCGGCGACCACCCGATCGCGCCCGTCATGATCGGTGACGCGGCGAAGGCGGACCGGCTCGCCCAGCTGCTGCTGGAGCGCGGCGTGTACGTGATCGGCTTCTCCTACCCGGTGGTGCCGCAGGGCCAGGCCCGGATCCGGGTGCAGCTGTCCGCCGCGCACTCGGCCGCGGACGTGGAGCGCGCCGTCACCGCTTTCGTGTCCGCCCGCGCGGCGCTGGAGGGCTGAGCGACAATCGTCCGGACATGATCGACGTCCGGCGACTGCACATCCTGCGGGCGGTGGCCGATCACCGTACGGTGACGGCCGCCGCCGCCGCGCTGTTCCTCACCCCGTCCGCGGTGTCCCAGCAGCTCACCGCGCTGGAACAGGAGACCGGCCACCGGCTGGTCGACCGGGGTGCCAAGGGCGTGCGGCTGACCCCGGCCGGCGAGATCCTGCTCGCCCACACCAACACGGTCCTGGCCCAGCTGGAACGCGCCGAGGCCGAACTGGCCGCGTTCGACACCGGCGCGGCCGGTACGGTCAGCATCGCCTCGTTCGCCACCGCGATCGTCCGGGTCGTCGCGCCCGCGATCGCCGGGCTCGCCGCCACCGCACCCGGCATCCGGATCCGGGTGCAGGACGCCGAGGGCGACGTGGCACTGCCGCTGGTGCTGGACCGTCAGGTCGACGTCGCGATCGCGGTCGAGTACCGCGGCGCACCGGCCGCCGACGACCCCCGGCTCACGCACGTGCCGCTCTACGCCGAGCCGTTCGACGCGGTACTGCCCGCCGGCCACCCGCTCGCCGCGCCGGACGCGGTGCCACTGGCCGGCCTGGCCAAGGAGCCGTGGATCAGCCCGTACCCGGGCAATCCCTGCCACGACGTGGTCGTGCTGGCCTGCGAGGTGGCCGGCTTCCAGCCGATGATCGCGCACTCCTCCGACGACTTCCGGGCCGTGGTCGCGCTCGCCGCCGCCGGTGCCGGTGTAGCGCTGGTCCCCCGCTCCGCGCTGCGCGGCATGGACGCCAGCGGCCTCGCGGTCCGCCCGGTCGACGGCGTCGCGCCCACCCGCCGTGTCTTCGCCGCGGTCCGCCGCGGCGCCGAGGAACACCCCCTCATCCACCCGGTCCTCGCCGCCCTCACCGACGCCGCCGCCAGCTGAGAACCATCAGGCGGTACAGCCACCCTGTGGCGTGAGTCACGTGATGCAGCAAGGCGGCGCATTCGGGGCGTTTCCGGCTCAGGCGTGTCTTTTCACGCCGGACACGGCACAGAAAGGCACCCGTATGCCATCGATACTCCGCTGGGCCGGAGGCGGGCTCGCGCTCGCGCTGACCGCCGGACTCGGCGTCGTCCTGGCCGCGACGGCGAACGCGTCGATCACCGAGGCGTCGGCCACCAGCACCGGCACGGACGTGACCTACCGGTTCGCGTACTCGGGTACGCCGGAGTTCACCCGCGCCTACATCGACACCGACCGGGACGCGGCCACCGGGTTCGCGCAGGGCGGGGTCGGCGCGGAGTTCCTGCTGGAGAACGCGACGCTCTACCGGCACGGCGGCTCCGGCTGGAACTGGACGATGGTCACCGCGGTCCCGCACACGCACGCGGACGGCGTGGCGACCTGGACGCTGCCACGCGCCGCGATCGGGGAGACCGCCACGCCCGGCGACACCGACCTGGTCTTCCAGGCGGAGGCGCCGGGGCAGACCTCCGAGAAGATCACCCAACGGTACGCGGACGCGCCCGCGCCCGGCGGTACGGTCACCTATCCGGCCTCCGATGAGATCGTCGCGAACCCGGAGCGCGGCCTGTACCGGCACGCCGGTGAGTGCGACGCGGCCGCGTTCGACGAGGCGACGCTGCGCGGGTACCGGACCGACGCCAAGATCTCGCTGGTCATGTGCGTGTTCTACCTGCGCGAGTTCCGTGCCGGGCCGATCGACGCGGCGACGCTGGCACACCTGCAGAAGCAGTTCGACACCGTACGCGCGGCGGGGCTGAAGACGGTGCTGCGGTTCGCCTACACCGACTCCGCGGACGGCGCGGACGCGCCGAAGGACCGCGTGCTCGCGCACCTCGACCAGCTCGCGCCGTACCTGAGCCGGAACGCCGACGTCATCGCGGTCATGCAGTCCGGCTTCGTCGGCGCCTGGGGCGAGGGCTACTACACGCAGAACTTCGGCAACAACGGCGTCGTCACCGCAGCCGACCGGGCCAACCGCAAGGCGGTGCACGACAAGATCCTTCAGGTGCTGCCGGCGACCCGGACGGTGCAGCTGCGCACGCCGAACTTCAAGCGCACCATGTACGGCACCGCGGCGCTCACCGACGCGCAGGCCTACGACGGTTCCGCGGCCGCCCGCACCGGTCATCACAACGACTGCTTCCTGGCCGACGCGACCGACCAGGGCACCTACACGGACACCGAGGTCGAGTACCCGTACCTGGCGGCCGAGACCCGGTACACCGCGATGGGCGGCGAGACCTGCGCCGTGCACGCCACCCGTACGCAGTGCCCGGCCGCGACCGCGGAGATGGCCCGGTTCCACTGGACGTACCTCAACCACGACTACCACCCGGACGTGATCGGCGGCTTCCGCGCCGGTGGCTGCCTGACCACCGTGGAACGGCAGCTCGGCTACCGGTTCACGCTGGTCGACGGCACGTACCCGGAGACGGCCACGGCCGGCGGCGCGCTGCCGGTCCGGCTGAGCGTGCGCAACGACGGCTGGGCCGCGCCGGTCAACCCGCGCGGCGCCGAGCTGATCCTGCGCGCCACCGCCACCGGCGCGGTCACCCGGCTGCCGCTGACCGCCGACCCGCGCCGCTGGGCCGCCGGCACCACCACGGTGGTCACCGAGACGGTCACGCTGCCCGGCACGCTCGCACCCGGTGCGTACGAGCTGCTTCTGAACCTGCCGGACCCGCTGCTGCGCGACCGGCCGGACTACGCGATCCGCACCGCGAACACCGGGACGTGGGAGGCGGTCACCGGCTTCAACCGGCTGGGCGCGACCGTCACGGTCGGGTGAGCCCGGCCCGCGCCGCGACATCGATGTTTCCGGGGTGTTGACGCGGCCGGTCGCCATCGTTCACAGTCGACTCCTCTCCGGAGGATGAGGTGACGTGCGCGCGGTCGGCGAGAACGAGACACGCCTGGTCGTAGCGGCGCGGGCCGGGGACGCCCGGGCGCTGGACGAGCTGGTCACCGCGTACCTCCCGCTGGTCTACACGATCGTGCGCCGCGGGCTGGACGGGCGGCCGGACGTCGACGACGTGGTGCAGGACGTGATGGTCCGGGCGCTGCGCCGCCTGCCGTCGCTGCGTGAGCCGGAGAGCTTCCGGCTGTGGCTGGTGTCGATCGCGGTCCGCCGGGTCGGCACCCATCTGGAGCGCTCCGCCCGGGCCGCCGAGCGGACGATCCCGCTGGACGACGCCGCCGACGTCGCGGACGCCGCGTTCGAGACCGGGGCGATGGCCCGCGCGGAGCTGTTCGCGCAGCGCCGCACGGCACGCCGGGCCGGCCGGTGGCTCGACCCGGACGACCGGGTGCTGCTCGCGCTGTGGTGGCTGGAGAGCGCGCGGGAGATGAGCCGTGCGGAGCTGGCGGCCGCGCTCGGTGTCAGCGTGGCCCACGCCGGGGTGCGGATCCAGCGGATGCGCGAGCGTTTCGAGGTCAGCCGCGCGGTCGTCCGGGCACTGGAGGCCCGGCCACCGTGCCGGCGGCTGGCGGCGGTGCTGGAGCGGTGGGACGGCGTGCCCGCGCCGCTGTGGCGCAAGCGCGCGGCCCGGCACGTGCGCGGCTGCGCGGTGTGCGGCGCGGCCGCCCGCGGTCTGCTGCCGGTGGACCACCTGTTGCCGGCCCTGGTGCTGCTGCCGGTCCCGGCCGGGCTGGCGGCCGCGGTCCTGGCCAAGGCGACGCTCGGCAAGGCCGCGGCCGGCACCGCGCTGGTCGCGGGCACGGCCGCCACCGGCGCGGGGGCCGGCTCGGTCGCCGCCGGGGGTGCGGGCCCGGTCGCGGTAGGTGCGGCCGGCGCGCTGGCCCAGGCGATCGCGGCGCATCCGATCGTGGCGGCCGTGACGGCGGCCGCGCTGGCCACCGGCGTCACGGTCGGCGCCGTCGAGGTCGCCGCGCCGCCGCCGGTGACCGCTCCCGTGCTCACCCTGCCCGGTGCGCCGGACGCCACCGGTGCGGCACCGTTCGGTACGGCACCGCCCGGCACGGTGGCGCCCGGCGTGGTACGGCCCGGCCCGGTGTCGCTGGAGTCGGCGAACGCGCCGGGTACGTTCGTCGCGGTCGCCCGCAGCGTCGGCGTGCTCGCCGCGGCCGGTCCGGCCAGCGCCGGGACGGTCCGCGCCCAGGCGACGTTCGAGGTGCTGGACGGCCTGGCCGACCCGGCCTGCGTCACGTTCCGCTTCTCCGACGGCCGGTACCTGCGGCACTCGTCCTGGCGGCTGGTGCTGCACATCCGTGACCGCACCGAGCTGTTCCGCGGCGACGCCACGTTCTGCGCGCGCCCCGGCGCCGGGCCCGGCACGGTCGCGCTGGAGTCGAAGAACTACCCCGGCTACTTCCTCCGGCACCGCGGCGACGAGCTGTGGGTCGACCAGGGCGACGGCACCGACGCGTTCCGTGCCGACAGCTCGTTCCTGGTCCGCGCGCCGCTGGCGCGGTGATCCCGGCCGGCGCGCGTACGGTCAGCCGGCCTGGCAGGACGGCGTGCCCGCGGGTCCGCTGCCGGTGCCCTGGAAGCCGAACTCGGTGGTGGCACCGGCGGCGAGCGCGCCGTTGTAGTCGACGTTGCGGAACGTGACCGCGCCGGTGGTGCCGGAACCGTTCGCGCTCCACACACCGGTGATCGCGCCGCCGGACGGCACGGTCACGCCGACCGCCCAGCCGTTGATCGCCGACGATCCGGCGGTGACCCGGACGGTGGCGACGTACCCGCCGTTCCACGCGTTCAGCGACACGCTCGCGGTGCAGCCGCCGGTCCCGGCCGGCGGCGGTGACGAGGGCCCGCCGGTCGGCACGGTCGAGCCGCCGCCGTTGAGCGCGTTCAGCACCGACGTGTACGCGGCCTTCTTGTTGCCGTTGCCGTCGAACAGCAGCGGGTTCTGGCCGGTGCGCCACGAGTCGGTGTCCCGGATGCCCCACACCGTGATGCCGGTGCAGCGGGCCACCGCCAGACACGCGCGGGTCACCGCGGCGTAGGCGCCGGCCTGGTTGCTGCCGGAGATGTCCAGCTCGGTGATCTGCACGTCCACGCCCAGGTCCGCGAAACGCTGCAGGTTGGCCTGATAGTCCGACGGCGCCGAGTTCGTCAGGTGCGATTGGAGACCCACACAGTCGATCGGTACGCCACGGGCCTTGAAATCGCGGACCATGTTGTAGATGCCGGTCGACTTCGCGTTGATGCCGTCCGTGTTGTAGTCGTTGTAGCAGAGTTTCGCGCCCGGGTCGGCCGCTCGTGCGGCCCGGAACGCGGCCTCGATCCAGTCGTTGCCGGTGCGCTGCAGGTTCGAGTCGCGCCGCCCGCCGCCACCGCCGTCGGCGAACGCCTCGTTCACCACGTCCCAGGAGTGGATCTTCCCGCGGTAGTAGGTGGCGACCTGGGTGACGTGGTTGATCGCGGCGTTCCGGAGTGCGCTGCCGGACAGGCTCTGCGCCCAGCCCGGCTGCTGCTGGTGCCAGAGCAGCGCGTGCCCGCGGACCAGCATGCCGCGCGACCGGGCGTGGTTGACGATCCGGTCCGCGTTGCCGTAGCTGAAGCGCCCCTGGGACGGTTCGGTCGCGTCCCACTTCATCTCGTTCTCCGCCGTGACGGAGTTGAACTCGCGGTCCAGGATGCCGGTGTAGACCGAGTCACCCAGCTTCCCGGCCGCGATCGCGGCGCCGAAGTAACGCCCCTTCTCCGCCGCGGAGGTACCGAGCGTGGTCCCGGCCTCGGCGACACCGCCGATCACGACCCCGGCGGCCACCGCCGCCACGGCGAGCACGGACATGACGGTACGTCTCATCGCAGAACTTCCCTCCGAAAGACATTTGTATTCACCGATGTAAATGTGAGCGCCAACATAACCGGCGGAAAACGCCTCGGCAAGGGATGACCCGTGGGCGCGCTCCCGGATAACGTGAGCGCGGTGCCCTTTTTCCAGAAGATGCTCGAACCCGTACCGGGAAAAGCGTTATGGCCGTCAACTGCGCCGGGTCCCGGCGCCGTTCCGCGTGTCAATCCATTGAAATGTGTGATTGTGTTGTGTTACATCTGACGGAATTCGACCGTCAGGAGAAATCTCATGCGAAGGTCCAGGACGTTCGGCGCCGCGGTGGCGTCGGCCGGTCTCATACTGACGACGGCGGTCGCGGTGGCGATGCCCGCGGGAGCGGCGGCGACCGGCTGCTCGGTGACATATTCGGTGTCGTCGCAGTGGCAGGGCGGCTTCGGCGCGGAGGTCGCCGTCACCAACCTCGGTGATCCCCTGACCAGCTGGTCGCTCACCTGGTCCTACGGCGCGGGCCAGACCGTGACCTCTGCCTGGAACGCCACGGTCACCCAGTCCGGCGCCGCGGTCACCGCGCGCAATGCCGCATACAACGGCGCGATCTCCACCGACGGCACCGCCACCTTCGGCTTCAACGGCGCCTGGACCGGCAGCAACCCGGTGCCGGCCGCGTTCGCCCTCAACGGCGTGGCGTGCACCGGGCGCACCACGCCGACCCCGACCGCCTCCGCCTCGCCGTCCACGCCGCCCGCCGGCAACCCGGACATCACCGTCAACACCGCGACCCGCTACCAGACCGTCGACGGATTCGGCGCCGCGGTGTCGATCTGGGGGAGCGCCTGGTCGACGGCGGAGACGCAGACCCTGGTCGGGACCGGGCCGAACCAGCTGGGCCTGTCGATCGTGCGAACCGGGGTCTCTCCGGTCTCCGGCGAGTGGCCGGCTCAGGTCAACGCGCTGCGGACCGCGAAGTCGTACGCGCCGGGTGTGAAGATCCTCGCCTCGCCGTGGACCGCGCCGGCGGCCTGGAAGACGAACAACAGCCGGATCAACGGCGGCAAGCTGCGCACCGACTACTACGACGACTATGCCGGCCACCTCAACAACTACGTCCAGTACATGCGCGGCCAGGGCGTGACCGTCGACGTCACCTCGGTGCAGAACGAGCCGGACTGGCACCCGGACTACGACTCGATGGACTGGAGCGGCGCCGAACTGCGCGACTTCCTCCGGACCCAGGGTGCGAAGATCCAGAACACCCGGCTGATGGTCGCCGAGGCGGTCAACCTGAACTACGGCTACACCGACCCGACGCTCAACGACGCCACCGCGCGCAACACCATCGGCTACATCGGCGGCCACCTGTACGGCACCGAGGCGTCCGGCCGGCTCAAGCCGTATCCGCTGGCCGCCCAGCACGGCAAGCCGGTCTGGATGACCGAGTGGAACCACCACGAGGCGGACGGCAACGGCTCCAGCATCTGGGG
This sequence comes from Catenuloplanes indicus, assembly GCF_030813715.1. Classification (NCBI taxonomy): domain Bacteria; kingdom Bacillati; phylum Actinomycetota; class Actinomycetes; order Micromonosporales; family Micromonosporaceae; genus Catenuloplanes; species Catenuloplanes indicus. The sequence continues at coordinate 1,024,574 of NZ_JAUSUZ010000001.1, read as the reverse complement.
CAACCCGGCGAACCAGGCGGTCTGGGACGAGACGCTGGACGACGTCATGCGCACCGTGCACCTGTCGATGGAGTCGAACTGGTCCGCCTACGTCTGGTGGTACGGCAAGCGTTACTACTCCTTCATCGGCGACGGGGAGCCCGCCTTCGGCACCCAGGCCGGCGTGCCGCTCAAGCGCGGCTATGCGTTCTCGCAGTACGCCAAGTACGTGCGCCCCGGTTACCAGCGGATCGCGCTGACGAAGGGCTCCAAGGCGTCCCCGCTGGAGATCACCGCCTACCAGGGTGACGGCAAGGTCACCCTGGTCATGCTGAACCGGTCGGGCAGTGCGGTGAACAACGCCGTCGTCCAGGCCCCGGGGAGCGTCACGAAGGCCGAGCACTACCTCACGGCGCAGAACGCCGATGCGGCGAGCCAGGCCGTCGCCGTCAACGGCGCCCAGGTCACGGTCAGCGTCCCGGCCCGCAGCATCTCCACGGTGGTGCTGACGCTCTAGGCGGCGTCGCGACGGCGGCGCAGGGCCGGGTCGGTGAGCGCCGCCGGGACGTGTGCGACGTCCATCGCGCCCAGGTCGGTGCCGGGTGCCACCACCTCGTCGATCCGGTCCAGCACGTCGTCGCCGAGCGTGGTGCCGGCGCCGGCGAGCAGGTCGTCCAGGTGCTCCATGGTGCGCGGGCCGATGATCGCGGAGGTGACGCCGGGGTGGCCGACGACGAACGCGAGCGCGAGGTGGGTGAGGGACAGGCCGGCCTGCTCGGCGATCGGGACCAGCCGCTCGATCGCGTCGTGTTTGCGCCGGTCGCTCATGTGCCGGGGCAGCCAGCGCAGGCTGTTCGCGGAGACCGGTTCGCCGCCGGGCCGGAAGCGCCCGGTGAGCAGGCCACCCGCGAGCGGGCTCCAGATCAGCGTGCCCAGCCCGTACCGCCGGCAGGTCGGCAGCACGTCCCGTTCGATGCCGCGGTGCAGGATCGAGTAGTGCGGCTGCTCGGTGCGGAACCGGGCCAGCCCGCGGCGCTCGGCCAGCCACTGCGCCTCGACGATCTCCGTGGCCGGGAGGCCGGACGTGCCGGGTCGGGATTGCCGTACGGGCCGAACTTCATGGTGCCCAGGCAGAACGGGCTGACCTGGATGCCGGTGCCGCCGAGGGTGCGCATACGCACAGGAGTGCCTTTCGGTCGTCGAGGTGCGCGGCGTGACCGCGCACCTCGACGAGGCTCCCCGTGAATGGTGTCAGGGTGTGGCACCTTCCGGCCCGGTCACCGGCTCCCGGTGCTCCTGCGCCCAGCGGGCCAGCTCGCCGAGCGCCGGGCGGATCGCGGCGCCGCGCGCGGTGAGTTCGTAGCGCACCCGGATCGGGCGTACGCCGTCGCCATCGACGACGCGGACTGGGCCGGCTTCGCCGCGATCCTGACCGACCCGGTCCACATCGACTTCTCCGCGGCGGGCATGCCGGCGGCCGACCTTCCCCGCGCCGACTTCGTCGGGTTCGCGTCCGGCGCGCTCGAGCGCTGGACCGCCCGCCAGCACATCAGCCCGAACCACCGGGTCGTCTTCGACGAGACCGACCCGGACACCGCGGTCTGCCACTCGTACATGTACGCCCAGCACCACCTGGCCGGCGGCGGCCGCTACCTGATGCGCGGCTCCTACGAGCACGCGGTGGTACGTACCGCGGACGGCTGGCGGATCTCCCGCGTCACCCAGCACGTCAGCTGGCTCGAGGGCGACCCGGACGCACCGGAGCACGCCGCCCGGGCATGACCGGCACCCGGGTGCCCGGCCGGCCGGTCACTGGTTACCCGGGTCGGTGTCCTTGCCGTCGAGCCAGAGGCGCCCGATGCTGCCCGGCGGGGGCGGCGTGGTGCCCTCGTTCCTGATGTCGACGGACTCCCGGTGCCGGGATACCTGTGCCATCGTCATCGCGTGGCCGTGGCCCAGCCCATGCTCGGACTTGAGCCAGGCGACGATCTCGCCGGCCTTGGTGTCCGGCCCGCCGAGGCCGGCGGCGTCGAGGTCGTCGAGCAACTGGCGCGGCGTACGGCCGGTCCTGGTCTCGATGGTCGTCAGGTAGCTCTGGGCGGATGCGGGCACGGCGACGGTTCCTTCCGGTGATGGTGATCGCGCTGGGGAAACGGTAGACGCACCGGGCGGCGCCGTGGTCGTGGAGGGCGAACTAAGCTGCGGCTATGCGAGTCATGTCCATCCAGTCGGCGGTCGCCCACGGCCACGTCGGCAACTCCGCGGCGGTGTTCCCGTTGCAGCGCATCGGTGTCGAGGTCGTCCCGGTGCCGACGGTGAACTTCTCCAACCACACCGGGTACGGCGCCTGGCGCGGGCCGCTCATCGCACCGGCGGACGTGGCCGAGATCATTCTCGGCGTGGAGGAGCGCGGCATCTTCCCGCGGATCGACGCCGTGCTCTCCGGCTACCAGGGCGGCGTCGGCATCGGTGACGTCATCGTCGACGCCGTGCGCCGGGTGAAGGCCGCGAACCCGGCCGCGCTCTACGCCTGCGACCCGGTCATGGGCAACGCCAAGTCGGGGTGCTTCGTCGCGCCGGAGATCCCCGCGCTGCTGCGCGACCGGGTGGTACCGGTCGCCGACATCATCACGCCGAACCAGTTCGAGCTCGGCTTCCTGACCGGTACCGACCCGGCGAGCGTCGAGTCCACGCTGGCCTCGGCCGACCTGGCCCGCGCCATGGGCCCGTCCACCGTGCTGGTCACCAGCGTGGAGCGCCCGGACCGGGCCGAGGGCACCATCGAGATGCTGGTCGTCGACGACACCGGCGCCTGGCTGGTGACCACCCCGCACCTGCCGTTCAAGGCCAACGGTTCCGGCGACGTGACGGCCGCGCTGTTCACCGCGCACTACGTCGCCACCCGGGACGCCGCGGTGTCGCTGGAACGCACCGCCTCCAGCGTCTTCGACCTGATCGAGACCACCTACCGGTCCGGCGAACGCGAGCTCCAGCTGATCGAGGCGCAGGACTTCTACGCCACGCCGCGCATGCAGTTCACCGCCCGCCAGGTCCGCTGAGACCGGAGTGGCAGCCGTCCCCGATCATCGACGGTATGACTGGTGAGAAGCGGGTGGGGACCGGCGCGATCGTGTTCATGGTGCTCGGCGGTCTGGTGTTCATCGGGATCGGTGTCGCGATGTTCGCGCAGGGGCTGCCGCACAAGGGCGGTCTGCGCGCGCCCGGCCGAATCGTCGAGGTGCAGGTCATCCACGACGAGGGCACCCGGTGGCGGACGATCTACGAGTTCCAGGACGCCGCCGGTGCCACGCACCGGTTCACCGACCCGGAGGAGGAGACGTTCGAGCCGACCGTCGGGGAGCGGGTCGAGGTGTCCTATCTGCCGGGTGACCCCGGGTCCGCCCGCAAGGTCGACGAGGTGCTGAGTGAGGACGTGCTGCTCAGCTGGCTGGGCGGCACCGCGATGATCGCGATCGGCGTGCTGATCCCGCTCGCCGGCCGCCGCGACCGCCGCACGGCCGGCTGACCGCCCCACCCGGCGGCGCGAGCACGCCGGTCAGCCGGCGTCGGGCACACGCTGGTCAGCCGGCGCCGGGAGGACGACGGTCAGCCGGCCGGGAGGACGACGCGGTGGAATCCCTCCGGGTTGGTGACCAGGACCGAGGACGAGTCGGCCGCGTGCACGGAGGTGACGTTCCTCGGCCACCAGGGGCGGGCGTGCACGACCGCGCCGGTGTCCGCGTCGAGGACCAGCAGCCCGGCGGTCAGGCCGGCCACCACGCGCCGGCCGTCGGGCGTGAAGCAGACCGAGAGCGGCTTGACCGTGTCGTGCCAGGCTTGCAGCTGCTGCTTGACCCGCTGGTCGACGGTGAGCCGCCAGACCGGCCGGCGGGAGTCCGCGTCGAAGACCACGATCATGCCGGGCTCCGCGGCCGAGGTGCGCGCGTCGGACGGCGCGGCACCGCAGACCGCGAGCCGCCGGCCGTCCGGGGCGAAGGACAGCGCCTCGACCTGGCAGGCGATGCCCTCGAAGGTGACCTCGTCGGCGTCGTCCAGGTCCGGGCCGAGCAGCGCGAGCTCCGTCTCGTCGCCGAGCCAGGACACCACCAGGCGGCCGTCCGGCGCGAAGACCAGGCCGTCGACCCCGTGGGCGTACGCGTCGCCGTAGGTCACCCGCGGGCCGGCGTGCGCGACCACCGCGAGTCCGTGTCCGCCGCCGGGCGACCACCAGCCGGCCGCGATCAGCCGGCCGTCCGGCGAGAACGACACCGACTCGCAGGACGGCAACTCGTCGACGACGGCGACGACCTCGTCCAGCCGGTCCCAGCGGCGAATCTCCAGCGGCTGGCTCTCGCCACCGGCCAGCGCGAGCAGCGTGCCGTCCGGGGAGACCGCGAGCGCCGCGAACGGCGGCCGGTCGGTCGCGGTCACCTCGGCCGGACGCGGCGCGGCACCGCGCAGCGACCAGCGGACCAGGATGCCGTCCGGCCCCGCGGTGACCGCCTCGGCGCCGCCGGGGTGCACGGCCGCGCGGTGCTGCGGCAGGCCGATCGCCCGCTCCGGCGAGACTCGGCGGACCAGCCCGGGATGCACCGACGGCTCGGCCACCGCGCGCTGCCGCCGCCGGATCGCGGCCCGCTCCGGGGCGTCGGCCAGCACGCCCGGGTGCCGCCGCAGCCGGTGGATCGGCGCGATCCCGTCCGCGTCCCGGCGGGTCACGTCCGCGCCCGCGTCGATCAGGACCTGGATCACCCGGACGGCCTCGTCCGCGGACTGCGGATGGGCGTACGTGAAGTAGGCCCGGTGCGCCAGCGGCGTCCAGCCCCGGCCGTCCGGCACGTCGACCGGGACTTCCGCGCCGAGCAGCACCGCGATCAGGTCCGCGTCTGCGGCGGTGTGCAGCGGAGTGCGCCCGCGCGGATCGGTCGCGTGCGGGTCCGCACCGGCGGCCAGCAGGGCGCGCGCGGTCGCCACGTCCGGCGCGTGGTGCAGCGGCGTAAGCCCTTCCCGGTCGACCGCGTGCGGCGAGGCCCCCGCGGCCACCAGCATCCGGACCATGGCCGGGGTACGCGCGTGGTGCAGCGCGGACTTGCCGTGGGCGTCGCGCAGGTGCGGGTCCGCGCCGCGGTCCAGCAGCACCGCCACCACCTCGTCCCGCCCGGACGTGACGTGACCGTGCAGGCCGGCGGCACCGTCCGCGCCGGGCAGCAGTCGCGCGACGTCCGCGGTCGACGCGTGGTCGAGCGGAACGCGCCGCTGGTTGTCCCGGGCGAGCGGGTCCGCCTCGGCCGCCAGCAGGAAAGCGACCACCTCCGGGTGCCCGCCGATCGCGGCCGCGGCCAGCGCCGTGCGCCCCCGCGAGTCGCGCTGCTCCAGCGTGGCACCGCCGGCGACCAGCGCCCGTACCGTGTCGAGATCTCCGGCGTGGGCGGCGGTGAACAGCGGCGAGTCGATCACCGCCCGGACCGTACCACCCGGGCACCCGGCCGGCCTGGGAGCTCGATCCGGCCCGGACACCCGATCCGGCCTGGAACGCCGATTCGGCGCCAAGGCGCGATCCGGCCCGGAGGCGCGATCCGGCCCGGCACGGGCGTGCCGGGCAGCACACGAACGCGCGAAGCGCGGCGTCGGGCCGCGCGGCGCGGCGCTGCGCAGTGACTGCTTCGGAGCACGCGCGAAGTCCGCGTCCGAAATATTGGCATATCTGGTGCTGGCTTCGGGTGTCCGTGTCCGCGGGAATCCCGCCTTCCCGGCTGAGGGCGCCGTGTTCGCGCCGGGCCGGCGGAGAGCCGCCGAGCACCTCGTCCCCAATAGTGCGATATTTCGAGCGTGGGGTGCGTCGGTCGCCGGCTCGGTGGTGCGGTGCAAGATCTGTATGCCGTTGGTGACCGCTTCTATCCCGGCGAAGCGGCCACCACGACATCTGGATCTTCGATCCCGCACGGATGGAAGATCATCCCGGGCATTGACCCCGCCCGCGATGGCGAGTGAAGCACGCGCAACACCAACAGCGCGGGGTGCACCGCCGGCGTTGATGCGGGACCGGAGGCGTGCGAAACACGCGCGACCACCGGCAGTGCGAGCACGCGCTGCCGGTATCGGCCCAGGGCCGGTCGCGTGCGAAGCACGTGGATCGCGGGCAGGGTGGGTATGCCCTGCCGGTGTTGAGGCGCGACCGGCGGGCAGGAGCGCCGGCGACACCGGCACCCCACTTACCTTAAGTTGATCACGGGCCCTGACCTGGATTTTCACAAAACACCCACCGTGACCGCTCCCGGCCCGCCGCACCGCACGGGACGGCATCCGCGCCGGCCACAAGACTCGCGGCCCCACCCAGGTCCGCTTCAAGATCAAAATAAGCTGAGTGGCATTGGACCGGTGCCCGCGGGAGCGTGCGGGAACCGGCCACGCCGGAAGCGGGAAAAGCAATTGCCGGGTTGGGGTTGGCGGTTACAGCACCGTGGTGAGGACGCCGCCGTCGACCCGGACCGCGGAGCCGTTGATCGCGGACGCGGCGGGGCTGGACAGGAAGGTGACCGTGTCGGCGATCTCGCGTGGCTCGATGAAACGGCCCAGCAGGGAGGTCTGGTTCGTCGCGATGATCGCGGCCTTCATCGTCTCCTCGGGGATGGACTGCGCGTCGGCGAGGCCGCGGACCGTGCCGGCCACGCCATCGGAGTAGGTGGGGCCGCCCAGGACCGAGTTGACGGTGACGGCGGTGCCCTTGGTGAGTTTGGCCAGGCCGTTGCCGACCGAGAGCATCGCGGTCTTGGTGGTGCCGTAGTGGATCATGTCGGCCGGGACGTTGACGCCGGACTCGCTGCTGACGAAGATGATTCGGCCCCATCCGCGGTCCAGCATCGCCGGGAGCAGGCGCCGGGACAGACGGACGCCGCTGAGCACGTTGACGTCGAAGTATGTTCGCCATTCCGCGTCCGTGATCTGCGCGAACTCCTTGAGTTCGAACAGGCCGACGTTGTTGATCAGGATGTCGACGTCGGGGATCTCGGCGCAGAGCCGGTCGACCTGGCCGGGGTCGGTGAAGTCGGCCGGCAGGCCGGTGACGGACGCGCCGGGCACCTCCTGCCGGAGCGCCTCGACGGCGGCGGTGAGGCGCTCCGGGTCGCGGCCGTTGAGGATCACGTCGGCGCCCTCGCCGGCCAGTGTCCGCGCGATCGCGTATCCGATGCCCTGACTGGAGCCGCTGATGAACGCGGACTTCCCGGTGAGCTGCAGATCCATTGTTGTTCCCTTCGTGCGTGGGCCGGTCCGTCCGGCCGGCCCGCAGTGAGTCTGCGCCGGGGCGATGAGCAACCGATCAGTGTTCGGCAAGCGAGCCGGGACTAGGGTGGTGGCGTGTCTGGCTTTTCGATCTCCGGCATCGTCAGTGAGCGGCTGGTCCTCGGGCCGGTCGAGGAGCGCGACGCGGCCGAGGTGTACGAGACGTGGCAGGACGAGTCGTTCATCCGGTGGGCGCCGGTGGGGTATCCGTACGCGGGTGCCGACCTGCCGACCGCGATCGAGTGGTGCACGACCGGTGCCGCGATCCGGCGGGAGGACCCGGGCCGGGTCGAGTTCGCGCTGCGGCCGCGTGGCGCGGACCGGATGGCCGGGCTGGTCGGGCTGTTCGACACCGACTGGGACAACGGGATCACCGAGATCCATTACTGGACCGCCGCGTGGGCGCGCGGCAACGGGTACGCGGGGGAGGGCGCCCGGGCGGTGGCGGAGTGGGCGCTGCGGCAGGTGGGCCTGGAGCGGGTGGTGCTGCGCGCGGCGGCCGGCAACGCGCCGTCGCTGCGGGTGGCGGAGTCGGCCGGCTTCCGCGCCGAGGGCGTGCTGCGCAGCGCGGCGGTCCTGCGCGCCGGCGGGCGCACCGACCACGCGGTCTACAGCCTGATCCGGGCCGATCTCCGGCGCGGCGCCGGAAAATAATCAAGAAAGTTTATAAATCTTTGCAGATCGACGTCCGCCGCGTTGCATGCAAGAAGCGCGCTGCTTCCGCAGACCTCGGCAAGGACGGGGACTCCTTGGATGGATGTCTCTGAGCTTCGCAGGACCCTGCTCGCGGCAGCGCTCAGCCTGGCCACGGCCACCGCACTGCTGGCGGCAACCGGGCACCCCGCGTCCGCGGCGGCGACCGGGCAGATCACCGGGCTGGCCGGGAAGTGCATCGGTGCGGCCGGCGGGAACACCGCCGACGGCACCGCGATCGACCTCTACGCGTGCGTCGGCGACGCCACCCAGCAGTGGACGCTTCCCGGCGACGGCACCATCCGTACCGCCGGGAAGTGCATGGACGTCTCCAACTCCGGCACCGCGGACGCGACTGGGGCCGGCCGTTCGGCTGCCCGGCGGGGCACGCCGCATACTACGGGCGCGGGCCGGTCCAGCTGTCCTGGAACTACAACTACAAGGCGGCCGGGGACGCGCTCGGGATCGATCTGCTGAACAACCCGTGGCGGGTCGAGCAGGACGCGGCGGTGGCCTGGCGGACCGGCGTCTGGTTCTGGATGACCTCGACCGGCGCGGGCAGCATGACCGGCCACCAGGCCATGGTCGGCGGGGCGGGCTTCGGCCAGACCGTGCGGACCATCAACGGTGCGGTGGAGTGCGACGGCAAGCGGCCGGATCTGGTGCAGGCGCGGGTCACCGCGTAGCAGCGTTTCGCCGGCATCCTGGGGGTTCCGGCCGGCGGCAATCTCTACTGCTGACGAACGGTGCCGGGCTGGCGCGGCGTGCGCGGGCCCGGCGCCGGCACCCGCGCGGCGTCCGGCCCGAGCACGGCTACAGCCGCGTCACCGTCCTGGCCGGATCGCCGTCCCGGCGGCGCGGACACCGTGGCCGGGTCGTGCCCGGGGCCGCCTACGCTGGGCCGGTGAGGACCGGCCCGCTCTCCGTCGACGAGCTCGGCGCGCTGCTGCCCCACCTCGGCCGCGAGGTGGTGCACGCGATCTGGCTGGTCACCGGCGGCCGTCCCGGCCCGGCGCGGGAGCTGGCCGCCACGGTCGGCGACGGCCCCGGGGACCCGGTGGCGGAGCTGGCGTTGCGAGTGCCGTCCCGGACCGGTTTCCTGATCCCGGACGTCGCGCTGATCCGCCTGCTGGAGACCGCGGCCGCCCGCCCGCTGCCCGCCGCCGTCCGGTCCCGGGTGCTCATCCGGCTGGCCCGGGAACTGCTCGGCGACCCGGCCAGCACCGCCCGCCGCCGCGAGCTGGTGGACGAGGCGGTGGCGCTCGCGCGCGCGGACGGCGACGCACGCGCGCTGGCCCGGGCGCTCGACGGGCGGCTGCACGCACTCTGGGACCCGGCGGCCGCGGCGGACCGGCTGACGTCCGCGGCGGAGATCGTCACGCTGGCCCGGCACGCCGGAGACGCGGAGATCGAGCTGCGCGGCCTGCTGTGGCGGTTCACCGCGCTGGCCGAGCTGGGCGATCTGGACGCGGCGGAGGCGGCGCTGGTCACCTACGGCCGCACCGGCGAGCTGCTCGGCGACCCCGAGGCCGCGGTGGTCGTGCTGTCCCGGCAGGCCGTGTTCGCGCTGGCCCGCGGCGAGCTGGCGGTCGCCGCGCAGCTGACCGGCGAGGTCGCGCGCGCCGGCCACCGCGCGGGCCTCGCCGACACGGACCGGCTGACCGCGTCGCTGCGTGGCCAGCTGGCGATGCTGCACGGCCGGCCGGAGCCGGAGATCGCGCCGCTGCGCGCGCTGGCCCGGCAGCTGCCCGGCCACTTCTTCGGCGCCACGGTCGCCCGGGTGCTGGTCGCGGCCGGCCGCGACGACGAGGCACTGCTGGAACTGGAACGCCTGCGGCCCGCGGTCCTTACCGGAACCGGACCGCGCTGGCTCGGCGCGGTCGCGGACCTGGCGTTCACGGCCGCGCGCGGCGGGCCGCCGGAGGCGGTGCGGGCACTGTACGACGCGCTGCTGCCGTACCGGGGCCGGCTGGTCGTCTGGGGCTGCGCGAACACGATCACCGGCCCGGTCGACGACCTGCTCGGCCGTCTCGCCCGGCGGCTCGGCCGGGAGACGGAGGCGCTCGAGCACTTCGACCGCGCGGTGGCGCACGAGGAGCGCCTGGGCGCGCTGACCTGGCTCGCCGGCACGCTGCATGCCCGGCGGCGCCCCGGCGACCGCGACCGCGCCCGCTCCCTCGCACGACGCCTCGGCATGACGCTCGACGAGCGGCCTGACCCCGGAAAACCACCGGCACCAAAAACCGCACAACCCACCGCACGGTACGGGGTGCCGGCACCCGGATCCGGGCCGGCGGCGGGAGCCGGGCTGGCTGCAGGATCAGGGCTGGCGGCAGGAGCCGGGCCGGCGGAGGGAGCCAGGCTGGCAGCGGGAGCCGGGCCGGCAGCGGGAGCCGGGCCGGCGGTGGGATCCGGGCCGGCGGTGGGATCCGGGCCGGCGGCGGCGAAGGAGCGACGGCGGGCGGCAGAGCAGCCGGCGACGGCGACGTTCGCAAGGCGGCCGGCGGAGTCCGGGGCCGCCCCGGCCGGGGCGGAGTGGCGGCTGGGTCGTGACGGCGAGGACTGGATTCTCGCCGCCGGCACGGACACCGTGCGACTCCGTGACGTGCGCGGACTGCACTACCTGCGCGCGCTCCTCGCCGTACCCGGGCAGGAGATCGAGGCTCTTGATCTTGTGGCCGGCGGTGCCGGCCTGCGCGCGACCCCGGCTGCCCCGCTGCTGGACGCCGCCGCGCGGGCCGCCTACCGGCAGCGGCTGGCGGAGCTGGACGCCCGGCTCGACGCGGCCGACCGCACCGGCGACGTGGCCGGTGCCGAGGACGTGACGCGCGAGCGGGCCGCGCTGATGGCGCACCTGCGCGCCGCGACCGGTGCCGGCGGCCGGCCCCGGCGGCACGGCGCGGAGGCCGAACGCGCCCGGGTCAACGCGACCCGCGCGCTGTCCACCGTGCTGACCCGGCTGGACGCCGCCGCGCCGCTGGTCGCGCTGCACCTGCGCGCGTCGCTGCGGACCGGCGCCCGGCTGCGCTACCAGCCGGCGCCGGGCGGCCCGGCCCGCTGGCTGGTGTGACCGGCGCCACGAACGAGTCGTTCATCCCGGGGGAACGCCGTCCGGTACGTGACCGATCTTCTGCTGCTGCACGGCCTGACCTACGACCATCGCACCTGGGACCCGGTGCGCGCCGCGCTCCCGCCGGGCCACCGGGTCCTCGCGCCGGACCTGCCCGGTCACGGCGCCGCGCCCCGCCGGGCGTCCTACGCGCTGAGCGAGGTCGTCGACGTGCTCCACGCGCGGGCCGAGGCGGCCGGCCTGGTGAACCCGGTGGTCGCCGGGCACTCGCTGGGCGCGGTGATCGCGACCGCGTACGCCGCCGTGCACCCGGTCTCCCGCGTCGTCAACGTCGACCAGGTGCTGCTCATCGGCCCGTTCGGCACCGCGGTCCGGGCGGCCGTGCCGGTGCTGCGCGGTCCGGACTGGCGGACGGTCTGGGACCGGATGCTGGCCGGCATGGGCGTCGAGTCGCTGCCGGACGCGGCCCGCACGCTGGTCGAGACTGCCACCGACCCGCGCCCGGACCTGCTGCTCGGCTACTGGTCCGAGATCATCGAACGCCCGGCCGCGGAGATCGAGGCGGACGCGGCCGCACGGTTGCGCACGATCGCGGCCCGCGGCACCGGCTACCACTGGGTGACCGGCCGCGAGCCGTCCGAGCGCTACCTCGCCTGGCTGCACGCGCATGCGCCGCACGCGGCGGTGACGGTCGTGCCGGGCGGCCACTTCCCGCACCTCGCCGACCCGGCCCGCGTCGCCCGGATCATCGCGGGGTGAGACGGCAACGGCCGGGAAGACCCAGCGGGTCCTCCCGGCCGTTGCCGCCGCCCCGGTGTGGTGGGTCAGCCGGTGCGGCAGGTGATGGTCGGCCAGGTCCAGTTGCCGTTGGCCATGATCGTCACGCCGAAGTTGTTGCCGTTGCCGTTCGGCCGGGCGGTGACGGTGCCGGTGGTGCCGGTGACCGCCGCGTTCCAGCTGTTCTGGATGCTCTGGCCGCCGTTCAGCGCGAGCGTGACCGTCCAGTTGCTGGCGTTGCTGACCGCGACGTTCAGGTTGAACCGGTCGCCGAACTGCTCACCGGCGGACAGCGTCGCGGTGCAGTTGCCGCCGCCCGGGTTGCCGGGGGTGGTCGGCCCGGTGGTCGGGTTGCCGCCGCCGGTGCCCTCCCGGACCGTGATGTCCGAGCTGCCCTGGCTCTGGTAGCCCTCGGTCGCCATGATCTGGTAGCTGTGGTTCGTGCCGAGGTTCAGGCCGGCCCGCGCCCACGCGTCGAAGTGGTTCGCGGTGGTGATGGTGCCGCTGCTGCGCTTCTGCTGGCGTACGCTCCAGAACTGGTAGAACGTGCAGCGGTCGCCGTCGATGCAGGGCGCGTTGACCCGCTGGCTGCGCAGGATGTCGTACGTGCCGCCGTCGGTGGTGACGGTGCCGAACCGGGTCGCGCCGCTGCTCGGGTTGTAGTTGCCGAAGTTCTCCACCACGTAGTACTCGATGAGCGGGTTGCGCGTCCATCCGTACAGTGCGAGGTAGGTGTTGTTGTTCCCGGGGTTGTAGGTGCCCGAGTAGGTGACGGTGCGGCGGCTGCCGGTGGCCCAGCCCTTGCCGCCGACCCAGTTGTTGGTGCTGCGGTCCCAGCTGCTGGAATAGCGCCCGTCGGCGCGCAGCGTCATGCTGGCGTTGCCGCTGTCCTTCCAGAACGAGAAGAAGTAGCCGTTGTGCGTGCCGGTCTGGTTCGAGGTGAGCGTCCGGTCGGCCTCCGCGTGTGCGGTGCCGGCCAGGGCCAGGCCGGAGATCGTGACCACCGCGGCGCAGGCGGCGCCGAGGAACATCCGGATGCGGCCACGGCGACCCCTCGGTGCGGGGGAGCTGTCGTTCATGTCCCTTCATCCTCCTCATCGATGGACGTTTATGTCCATCGATGGCAATCGTAGGATCACAGCCGTAACCTTGGCAACAATTTCCGGTAATCGTCCGGAAGTAATGCCCGTGATTCCCGTGGCCGGGGCATCAGATCGACGCTCGGTACCGAAGGCACTGATAACCGGTTACCGAAACTTTCGGAACCTTCCGAAGCCCCGAACATCGAGGCAGGTACGCTGTTGCGGCACGCCGGGCGGGTGGCGATACGGTGATCGGGTAGCCGTCATGACGCGTTCTCCCCGGAAGAGGTCGATGAGTTGAGTGCCCCGGTGTCGGTCACCTCGCGTGAGGTCGTGCGGGAGGCGGCCCGGCGCAGGACGTTCGCCGTCATCTCCCATCCGGACGCCGGCAAGTCCACGCTGACCGAGGCGCTGGCGCTGCACGCGCGGGTCATCGGCCAGGCCGGCGCCGTGCACGGCAAGGGCGAGCGGCGCGGCACCGTGTCCGACTGGATGGCCATGGAGCGCGACCGCGGCATTTCGATCACGTCCGCGGCGCTGCAGTTCGCGTACCGCGACGTGGTGGTGAACTTGCTGGACACGCCCGGCCACGCGGACTTCTCCGAGGACACCTACCGGGTGCTGACCGCGGTCGACTGCGCGGTCATGCTGCTCGACGCGGCCAAGGGCCTGGAACCGCAGACGCTCAAGCTGTTCGAGGTGTGCCGCCAGCGGCAGATCCCGGTGATCACGTTCATCAACAAGTGGGACCGGCCCGGCCAGGACGCGCTCGCGCTGCTCGACGAGATCGAGTCGCGCATCCAGCTCACCCCGACGCCGCTGAACTGGCCGGTCGGCGTCGCCGGCCACTTCCACGGGCTGGTCGACCGGGACACCGGCGGCATGATCCGGTTCGAGCGCGCGCCGGGCGGCGCCGGGATCGCCATCGAGGAACACCTCGACACCGCAGAGGCGGCGCGACGGTACGGCGGGGACTGGTCCGGCGCGATCGAGGAGCTGGAACTGCTCACGCTCTCCGGCGCCGAGCACGACGAGGAGAGCTTCCAGGCCGCGCGCAGCACGCCGGTGCTGTTCGGCGCCGCGGTGACCAACATCGGCGTACGGCAGCTGCTGGACGTCCTGGTCGAGCTGGCCCCGGCGCCGGCCGCGCGGCCCACCACCGACGGCGGCAGCCGGCCGCTGGACTCGGAGTTCTCCGGCTTCGTCTTCAAGATCCAGGCGAACATGGACCCGTCGCACCGCGACCAGGTCGCGTTCGTGCGCGTCTGCTCCGGCCGGTTCACCCGCGGCATGATCGTCACGCACGGCACCACCGGCCGGCCGTTCACCACGAAGTACGCCCAGCAGATCTTCGGCCGCGACCGGGACACGCTCGACGAGGCGTACCCCGGCGACGTGATCGGTTTGGTCAACGCGACCGCGCTGGGCATCGGCGACACGCTGCACACCGGCCCGAAGGTGCGCTTCCCGGCGCTGCCGGCGTTCCCGCCGGAGCACTTCGCGGTGGTGCGCGCGGTCGACTCGTCCACGTTCAAGCGGTTCCGCCGCGGCATCGAGCAGCTCGACGCCGAGGGCGTGGTCCAGGTGCTGCGCTCCGAGCTGCGCGGCGAGCAGGCGCCGGTGCTGGCCGCGGTGGGCACCATGCAGTTCGAGGTGGCGACGCACCGGCTCGCGGCCGAGTTCGGCGTGCGCACCACGCTCGACCGGCTGCCGTACGAGTTCGCCGTCCGCACCACGCTCGACGGCCGCGACGCGCTGCAGTCCGAAGCCGGCGTGGAGGTGCTCCGCCGCACCCAGGACGACGCGCTGCTGGCCCTGTTCCCGAACCCGTACCGGCTGCGTTCGGTCGCGGCCCGGCACCCCGGCGTACCGCTGGAGCCGTTGACCGGCAACAGCTAGCGGCTGTATCGACGGGGATGCCGGGCTGCGGCTCGGCCAGGGTGCCGCCTGGCGCACGCCGACCTGGGCTGCACCGCGCGCCCGGCTGCGGAGATGCTGCGCGACACCGGCCAGAGCCTGATCGACCTCGGCCCGGCCCGGCCGGCGCCCCCACTCGGCTCGGACCGGCCGGGGTCTCGGTGAGCGACGTGCGGTGAGCGCTGTGCCCGGGGCGGGCTGTGCCGGGGTGCGGATCAGCATGCGGCCGGATCGGACAGATCGGTCACACGGTCGAACCTCGGGTGCCCGGCGGCCGTCTGCCGATCATGGACACGATCTCGGATTTCAGTGGTACGGCGCAGACCGCGATGCTGCGCGACTACCTCTCCGCCGCGGCCGGGTCGTCGGCGATCCAGCGGGTGCGGGCGACCGGCCTGGCGATGTGGGCGGTCGGTGGCGGCCGCCTGCTGGACGTCGGCTGCGGCAACGGTGAGGTGGCCCGGGAACTGTCCGCGCTGCTGCCGGACGCCGAGGTGACGGCCGTCGACCACTCGGCGGACGCGATCGCCACGGCCGCCGGGCTGCACGACGGCAGCCGGGTGACGTACGAGGTGGGCGACGTGTACGACCTGCCGTACCCGGACGGGCACTTCGACGGTGTGCGCAGCGAGCGGGTGCTGCAGCACCTGGCCGACCCGGACCGCGCGGTCGCCGGGATGGCCCGGGTGCTGCGGCCCGGCGGGCGGCTGTGCCTGATCGACACCGACTGGCAGTCGCTGCAACTGGACGGCTCCCCGGAGCGCCTCCATGACGGCGGGATGGAGCTGTTCGCGGAGTGGCAGGGCAAGTTCCGCTCGGTGGTCAGCCCGCCGTCCGGACGTACGCTGCGGCGGCGCCTGGTCGAGGCCGGCCTGACCGACGTGCGTACCGAACCGGTCACGCTGGTCTTCACGGACCTGGACGAGGCCCGGCCGGTGATGCCGTTCGGCCCGGAGATGTTCGAGAGCGTGGGCATGGCCGACCGCGCCGCGGGCTGGCTCGCCGACCTGGACCGCGCGGTCGCGGACGGCACGTTCCTGGTCACGCTCACCATGTGGGTGGCGGCCGGCACGCGCTAGCCGCGCAGTAGTGCCTCCACGCCGAGCAGGAACGTCGCGCCGACCTCTGCCGGGTCGGTGAGGCACCCGGAGGCCATCGCGCCGTCGCGGAGCAGCACGAAACGGCGGGCCGCGGGCTCGTCGAGCAGCTCCGCGACGGTGTCCGCGAACCACTGCCGGTGCGCCATGACGACCTGGTGCACCGGGTGCGCCGGGTCGGGGTACTCGGTTGCCGCGTTGAGGAACGCGCACCCGCGGAACCCGGGTGAGCGGATGTCGTCCGCGATGCCCCGCGCTATCGCCCGTGCCGCCTCCACCGGCGGCAGCCCGGCCGCGGACACCTTCTCCACCTGCGCCCGGATGGCCTGGTCGACCTCGGTCAGGTAGGCGACGACCAGGTCCTCCTTGCCGGGGAAGTGGCGGTAGAGCGTGGCGCGGGTGATCTGCGCCTCCGCCACGATCCGGTCGATGCCGACCGAGTGGATGCCCTCGGTGTAGAAGATCCGGGTCGCGGTCGCGAGGAGGCGGTTGCGCGCTTCGGAGGTCCTGGGCTCTCTCATGCCGCCATCGTAGCGGATAGAACGTTCGGTCTTGCATTTTCGGCGCCGCGGTGCCAGAGTTCTGCGAGACCGAACGTTCTACCTCTTTGGGGATGAGTCGCGTGACGCTACGACAGCTCTACTTCGTCCGATCCGGGTTCGCGCTGGCCTGGGCCGTGCTGCTGTTCCTCACCGGCGCCGACCTGAACCCGGTCAGCATCGCGCTGCTGGTCCTCTACCCGCTGTTCGACGTCGGCGCCGCGATCGTCGACCTCCGCGTGAACGGCTCGTCGCCGACGCTCTGGGCGAACGTCGCGGTCAGCACGCTCACCGCCGCGGGCCTGGCCGTCGCGGTCACCTCCGGCATCCCGGCCGTACTCGGCGTCTGGGGGGCCTGGGCCATCGCGGCCGGTGCCATCCAGCTAGCCGTCGGCCTCGGCCGGCGCGCGCTCGGCGGTCAATGGCCGATGATCATCAGCGGTGGCCAGTCCGTCCTCGTCGGCGGCACGTTCCTGCTCCAGCTCGGCGCCGAGAACCCGATGCTCACCACGCTCTCCGGCTACGCGCTGCTCGGCGGCGTGTACTTCCTCATCTCCGCGTTCCGGCTGAAAAGGTCCTGACATGAACGCTTACACGTACGACGTGGTCGTGATCGGTGCCGGCCCGGCCGGTGAGAACGTGGCCGACCGCGCGGTGAAGGGCGGCCTGACCGCCGCGATCGTCGAACGCGAACTGGTCGGCGGCGAATGCTCCTACTGGGCGTGCATGCCCACCAAGGCACTCCTGCGCAGCGCGGCCGCACGCCGGGCCGCGCTGAGCGTCCCCGGCGTGCCGGTCGGCGAGCTGGACCCGGCCGCGGTGCTGCGCCGCCGGGACGAGTTCGCCGCGCACTGGGCGGACGACGGCCAGGTCGGCTGGCTGGAACAGGCCGGGATCGCGCTGCACCGGGGCACCGGCCGGATCGTCGCCGACCGGGTCGTGCAGGTCGGCGACGACCGCCTCACCGCGCGGCACGCCGTCGTCGTCGCGACCGGGACCAGCGCGTTCGTCCCGGACATCCCTGGGCTGCGGGACATCTCGCCGTGGACCAGCCGGGAGGCGGCCGCCGCGACCTCGGTCCCCGGCCGGCTGGCGATCATCGGCGGCGGCGTGGTGGCGACCGAGATGGCGACCGCGTTCGCCGCGCTGGGCAGCTCCGTGACGCTGCTGGCGCGCTCCGGCGTGCTCGGCGGGTTCGAGCCGTTCGCCGGAGAGCGCGTGGTGGAGTCGCTGCGCGAGTCCGGCGTGACCGTGCGGCTCGGCGCCGCGGTCACCGCCGCGCGCCGCGACCCGGGCGGCACGGTGCAGCTCATGCTCGCCGACGACACCGTGGTCGCCGCGGACGAGGTGCTGGTCGCCACCGGCCGCACGCCGAACACCGAGGACGGCGCGTTCATCACCGTCGACGACACGATGCGGGCGAACGACTGGCTCTACGCGGTCGGCGACGTCAACGGGCGCGCGCTGCTCACCCATCAGGGCAAGTACCAGGCGCGGCTGGCCGGCGACGCGATCGTGGCCCGCGCGCACGGCAAACCGGTCCGGCACGTGGACGCGGGCGTCGTACCGCAGGTGGTCTTCACCGACCCGGAGATCGCCTCGGTCGGCCTGACCGCGGCCGCCGCGGCCGAGGCCGGCCTGCGGACCCGGGTCGTCGACTACGACCTCGGCGCGGTCGCGGGCGCGTCCCTGCACGCGGACGGCTACCGCGGCCACGCGCGCATGGTCGTCGACGAGGACCGGTCCGTCATCGTCGGCTTCACGCTCGCCGGTTCGGACGTCGCCGAACTGCTGCACGCGGCCACGATCGCGATCGTCGGCGAGATCCCGCTGGACCGGCTCTGGCACGCGGTCCCCGCATACCCCACGGTCAGCGAGGTCTGGCTGCGGCTGCTCGAGAACTATCCCCTCTGAACGACAAGGAGACCCCCATGTCCCGGACGCTCTACACCGCGGTCGCCACGTCGGTCGGCGACGGCCGCGCCGGCGGGCAGGCCCGCACGGACGACGGCCTGCTCGACGTCGTCACCGCCACCCCGAAGGAGATGGGCGGCCCCGGCGGCGCGACCAACCCGGAACAGCTGTTCGCGGCCGGCTGGGCCACCTGCTTCCACTCGTCGGTCAAGCACGTGGCCGGGCTGCGCAAGGTGACGATCACCGACTCCGCCGTGATCGCCGAGGTCCAGCTGGGCACCACGGCCGAGGGCGGTCTCGGCCTGAGCGCGGCGCTGCACGTCGAACTGTCCGGCGTGGACCAGGCCACCGCGGACGCGCTGGTCGAGGCCGCCCACGCCATCTGCCCCTACTCCACCGCCACCCGCGGCAACATCCCGGTCACGCTCGACACGACCGTCGCCTGACCCGGTCCGGGGAGCCGGGTGCACCGGCTCCCCGGACGGCACCGATCAGAAACCGCCCGTGTAGAGCAGCCGGTTCGGCGATCCCGTTCCCGGGCTGACCACCACGCCGGTCGTCGCCGCCGCGATCACCGCCGTGTTCACCTGCGCCGGTGTCGCGGCCGGGTTCGACGCCAGGTACAGCGCGGCCGCGCCGGCCACGTGCGGTGCGGCCATCGACGTACCGCTGATGGTGCTCGTCGCCGTGTCGTTCGTCGACCACGCGGACGTGATGCTGATGCCCGGCGCGAACAGGTCCACGCACGTGCCGCGGTTCGCCCAGGACGACTTCCGGTCGCTGGAGTCGGTCGCGGACACGGTCAGCGCCTCGGCGACCCGGGCCGGGGACTGGGTGCACGCGTCCAGCGCGATGATGCCGAGAAAACCGTTCCCGGCCGCGATCGCGTAGGTGACGTTCGCCGCGATCGACCGGCGGACCGCGTCGTCGAGCACGGTGTCCGCGCCGCCGCCGAGGCTCATGTTCGCCACCGAGGGACCGTCCGCGTTCGCGGTGACCCAGTCGATGCCGGCCGCCACCTGCGCGGTCGTGCCGCTGCCCTCGCAGTTCAACACGCGCACGGCGACCAGCGACACGCCCTTCGCCACGCCGTACGTGGTGCCGCCGACCGTACCCGCGACGTGTGTGCCGTGGCCGTTGCAGTCGTCCGCGGTGCCGCCGTCGACCGCGTCGAACCCGCTCACCGCGCGCCCGCCGAAGTCACCGTGCGTGGTGCGGATGCCGGTGTCGATGATGTAGGCGGTCACGGTGCTCGCGGTCGTGCCGTAGGTGTAGGACGCGTCCAGCGGGCGGTTGCGCTGGTCGACGCGGTCCAGCCCCCACGACGGCGGGTTGGCCTGGGTGGCCTGCACCGTGTGGATCACGTTCGGCTGCACGTACGCCACGCCGGGCGCGGCCGCGACCCGCCGGGCCTGCGCCGCGGACATCGTCGCCGCGAACCCGTGCAGCGCGTGCTGGTAGGTTTCCCGCACGGTCGCGCCGTGCCGTTTCGCGACGTCCGCCGCGTTCGTCCCGTCCTCCAGGACCACGATGTAGCTGTCCGGGACCACCTCCGCGCCCGGCACCGCGAGGATCGTGCCCTCGACCGGGGCCGCCGCCGACGCACCCGGCAGGCCGAACGTGCCGATCAGCACAGCGAACCCGGCCGCCATCGACAGCCGCACTCGTCTCGCCATCCGAACCTCCCCTCGAAGGCCGAACCGACCGGCTCGGCCGCCCATGCCGGGACGGTAACAATTGCATAGACATAAGGGAATGCGTGGTACGTGTCCGGCCGGCCCGCGGCGACGGCGGTGACCGGTCGCAACCGGACCGCAACCAGGGTGCACCCGGCTCGCCACCGGGCCACGGCTTCATCATCGTGTGCGGCGGATCCCCCTGCCGCTTCGCGGACGGCAGACAGGACGGCGCATGGTGACCGACACGCTTCGCACCCTCGATCCGGTGGCGCTCGACCCCGGCGCGCGGGACCTGGCCGTGGCCACCGCCGCACGCCCCCGCCACGTCCCGCTGCCGCCGCTGCCCGACGGCGACGTCCCCGACCTCGGCATCCAGCGCCGCTAGGAGGCGAGCACCGTGCGCCAGACCACCATGCCGTACCTGACCAGCGCGTTCATCGTCCCCGCCACGCTGCCCGAACCGGCGCCGGCCGACCCGTCCGACGCACCGTGCGTCCTGGTCGCGGACGACGACGAGGACGTCCGCGCGCTCATCGAGTTCACCCTCGAGGCCGCCGGCTACCGGGTACTCACCACCGGCGACGGCCTGTCCGCGCTCAGCCTCGCGGTCCAGCACCGCCCCCAGCTGATCCTGCTGGACGTGGTCATGCCCGGCATGAACGGCCTCGACATCTGCTACGAACTGCGCGCCAAACCCCGCACCACGGACATCCCGGTCCTGATGCTCAGCGGCCGCGACGCCGCCGACGACATCGACCTCGGCATGACCCTCGGCGCCAACTACTACATGACCAAGCCGTTCCGCCCCCAGGAACTCGTCAACCGCGTCCAGCGCTTGCTCTCCATGCCCTGACCCACCGGCCCGGCCCCGCCGGCTCTCCGCGAGAAGCCACATTCACGTGCTGGATTTTCCCGCTCCCGGCGTGGCCGCGATCCGCATGCTCCCGCGGGCCCCGGTCGTCGCTGGCGCTCCTCCCTGCCGGTCCCGGGTCGGTGGCGAAAACCACACGCCAATCGCCCCTGATCGGCACGGCGGCTGCGTGTCGCGGCAGCCTCCCGGCGTGTCGCTCGCCCGGGCCGGGCCCGGGGGAGTGATGAGCCGGGTGGTGTCATCAGTCCGCCGGCGGTGGGTCAGCCGAGCGGCGGCATTTCAGGGTGCTGATGGAGGGCGGTGCGCCGGAGGGTCAGGAGGCGGCGAGCAGGTCGACGACGAAGCGGAGGGCGCCGGCCGGCCGGCCGCCACCGGGGTTGTCGCCGTAGGCCAGGTCGGCCGGGATGTCGAGCTGGACGCGGCTGCCCACGGTCACGCCGGCCAGGCCGCGGTCCCATCCCTGGATGACGTTCCCGGCGCCGAGCTGGAAGGTGAAGGGCTGTGAGCGGCTCCAGGACGAATCGAACTCCGCGCCGTCGGCGTAGGTGACGCCCACGTAGTTCACGTCGACCGTCTGGCCCGCCTGCGCCGCCGCGCCGGTGCCCTTGATCAGCGTGGTCGTCGTGAGTTCGGTGACGGAGCCCGAGCCGGCGGTCACGGCGGGCTTCTGGCCCAGCGCCGGGTCCGCGCCCGCCGGGAGCGGCGGGAACGCGGCATTCGTGGCGGCCGCGGTGGGCGTCGCGGGGGCCTCCGGGCTCGAACTCGTGGCGGCAGGGTCCTGGCCCGCGACGTTACCGATCCACACGATCAGGCCGACGACGAGCGCCAGCACGACCACGGCGGCGCCGGCCACGGTCAGCACCTGCCGTCGCTTCCGCAGCGCCCGGGCGCGGGCCTTGGCGGCCTTGGCCTCGGCTCGCTTCTCGGCCTTCGTCTTGAGCGGCGGTCCCCCGGCGTTCCGGCGTGCCGGTCCCGCGGTACGCCTGGCAGCCGCGCTGTCGCTGTTCGTCACTGAATCGGGCACGGCCCGACGATACGACACCGCATCGACCCCGGCCGAGGCACGCCACACCCCGCGCCGCGTACGTCATCGGGGGTTGTGGTGACCACCCGCGGCACGTGCAGGAAGGAGCGCCAGCGACGACCGGTGCCCGCGGGAGCGTGCGGGAGGTGACCACGCCGGAAGCGGGCAGACAGATCTGTCTTCAGTCCGTCAGCGCCAGCCGGGCCGCGGTGACGAACGCGTCGAACAGCGCCGTGGTGGTGTGCTTGCGGCGGGCGCCGGTGTTCTCGGTGAACATCCGGTCACGCAGTTCCGTGGTCAGCTCCAGCTGGGTGCCGGTGCCGGTGCACGTGCGGTTGGCGATGTTGTCCGGGTCGGTGCCGGCCAGCCCGTCCACCGTGGACGCGTCGACGTGGGTGATGCCGGCGAGGCCGAACCGGTGCCGGAGCTTGGCCTTCAGGTCCAGATCGAGGCCGCCGACCAGGACCGCGGCGGTTCCGGCGGGCTGACCGGCCTGCCCGGCCGTGCAGCCGTGCAGCGAGACGGTGCGGCGCGCACCGCCGGCCAGCGATCGGGCGACCGGGTCGTCGCAGTGGGTCGAGGTGACGTGCAGTTCGGCGTTGCTGCCGCCGGGCGGGCGCAGGCCCTCGAAGAACCAGTGGTCGTAGAGCGGTCCGGACAGCGGCGTGTCGTCCGACGGGCGGTAGCCGGCGATCGCGACGGCCAGCTCGGACGTGCCGGGCTCGATGCCGCCGCCGTGCAGCGCCAGAATCGTGGTGTCCGGGTACGCCGCGGTGCCGCCGTGCGCGGCCGCGTGCCGGCGGTAGCGGCGGGTCCAGTCGACGTGCTCGACCGCGGCCAGCTTTCTCGTAGAGGTCGAGGTTCGACAGCTAGCGGTCGGCCGCCTGCGCGGGGCGAGCGCCGGACGCGACCGCGATCGGTGGCGCGGCCAGCACGCCGAGCGCGGCGAGAACGGTACGGCGGTGCAGCTTGTCCATTGTTCTCCCCCGTCTGGAACCGCCATATGGACGGCCGTCAGGCGATGCCGTCCAGCACCGTGTCCAGGTTGTGACGGAAAGTGTCCGCGGCGTCGAGGTGGGCGCCGTCGATGACGAGCCGCGCGATGGTGGGGTAGCGGCCGGTGTCGAGCATCCGGGTTAGGTAGGGGCCGAGCGCGGTCTGCCAGGCGGCCTCGCCGGTGCCGGTGGCGCGGGTGGTACGCCGTTCGGTGATCTCGCGGCGGAGCGCGCCGGCGACGAACGCGTTGAGCGCGCCGACGGCGCGCTGGAGGTCGTCGAGATCTCGTACGCCCGGAGCCCGGTCCAGCGCGGCCGCGGTCGCCTCGCCGACCGCGAGCGAGTGCGGTCCCAGGTGCGGCCGGGAGCCGAGCAGATCCACGAACCACTCGTGGTCGAGGGCCGCGGTCCGGGTCCGGTGCGCGATGGCGAGCACGGTGTCGCGCCACTCCGGCTGCGGGCCGGCCGTGGCCGGTGATTCCGGCGGGGCCGCCGTGGCGATCTCCGCGTAGACGGCGTCGACCATCAGGTCGAGCAGCTCGGATCGGCCGGCCACGTAGTCGTAGAGGCGCATCGGGCGGACGCCGAGCTCGGTGGCGAGCTTGCGCACGGACAGCCCGTCCAGGCCGTGCGTGTCGGCGAGCCGGATCGCCGCGGCCGCGATCACCGCGCGGCTCAGCGGCACCGGCGCGGCGCGCGGCCGGGGCTCGGGGCGTTCCCAAACCGGCAAACCTTGGCTACCGTACGGCGTGTCCATAGCGATACAGCGTACGGTAACGGAGAACGGGATGCGCATCGCGATCGTCGGTGGCGGCCTCGGCGGCCTGACCCTGGCCCGGATCCTGCACCGGCACGGCATCGACGCGGTGGTCTACGAGCGCGAGGAGAACCGGTCCGCCCGGTCGCAGGGCGGCATGCTCGACCTGCACCCGGAGTCCGGGCAGCACGCGCTGGCCGCCGCCGGTCTCGACGGCCGGTTCCGCGCCGAGGCCCGGCCCGAGGGGGAGGAGCACCGCATCCTCGACCCGGCCGGGCGCACGCTCGTGCACCACGTGCCGCGGCCCGGCACGTTCACCGGGCGTCCCGAGATCGACCGGGGCGTGCTGCGCGACCTGCTGCTCGACTCGCTCCCCGCGGGCACCGTGGTGTGGCGGCACCGGCTCGCCGAGGCCACGACACGCCGCGGCGGAGGCTATGAGCTGACGTTCGACGGCGGCTACCGCGCCGGCTGCGACGTCCTGATCGGCGCGGACGGCGCACGCTCGGTCGTCCGGCCGCTGCTGACCGGCGTGTCGCTGTCCTACGTGTGCACGCTGGTCGAGCTGACGATCACGGACGCCGGCCGGCGCCACCCCGAGATCGCGGACCTGGTCGGCCCCGGGAACCTGTGGTGCGTCGGCACCGACCGGATCCTCGCGGCGCAACGCCTCGGCGACGGCGGCATCCGGGTCGGCATCACGTCCCGCGACCCGGACCTCGGCCGCTGCCGCACCACGCGCGCGCTGCTGGACACGTTCGGCGGCTGGGACGCACGCCTCACCGCGCTGATCGCCGCCGCCGACGACACCCCGGTGACCCGCCGGGTCGAGACCATGCCGATCGGTACGCGGTGGGAGCACCGGCCCGGGATCACGCTCATCGGCGACGCCGCGCACCTGATGCCGCCGGTCGGAGAGGGCGCCAACCAGGCCATGCTGGACGCCGCCGAACTCGCGGCCGCGCTGGCCGCCGACCCCACCGGGGCGATCCCGGCGTACGAGACAGCGATGTTCGCCCGGATCGGCCCGATCGCGGAGATGTCCGGTCGGGTGCAGGCGATGATGCTGTCGCCGACCGCGGCGGACGAGATCGTCCGCTTCTTCGGCGCCGGGGTCGCGCCGGGGTCGCGCCGGGGGTCGCGCCCGGGTGAAACGATGGCGTCATGACGCCAGAGCAGCACGCCACCCGCGCGGAGGAACTCGTCGCCGAGGCCGAGCAGTTGTACGGCGACCTTCGGGTGGACATCGAGAACGCCGACAAGGTCGACCAGGCACTGTGGGGCTATCTCGACACCACGGTTCGCCTCGGTCAGCTCCATGCCACGCTCGCGCTGCGCGGTCCGGACGTTTCCGCGCCGTAGCCGGGTGCGCGGAGCGCCGGCGTGCCGGCCGTCTGGCGAGGTGGCAGGCCGGAAGCGGTGCGTCAAGGTTTGCCTGCCGCGTGCGCGAGCGGTGCGTCGGTAAGTTCGCCTGCCGCGTGCGCAAGCGGTGCGTCAGTAGGTTTGCTGCAGCGTGCGCAGCCGCTGCATCAGCGTGGTGACCTGGTCGGTGCCGAGGCGGTCGGGCGCGAAGCCGTCGGCGGGGAGGACGTCGCCGACCGCCTCGCGGATGCTGGCCGAACCGGTGTCGACCAGGCCCATGGACCAGTCCGGGAAGCTGCGCTGCGGCACGTCGCGCACGGACAGCAGCGAGATGCGGTCGTGCCGCGGATCCTCGGCGATGATCCGGAACGTGCGGGTGACCTGCTCGGCCTCGCCCTCCAGGCACTGCAGGAAGTGCTCCGGGCTGAACAGCAGCACGCCGGTGACGGCGAGCCGGGCGTTGTTCTCCCGGGCCTGGTCGCGGATGTTGAAGATGCTCTCCGCCGGCAGCCGATCCTGGCGGCTCCGGTAGATCAGCTGCGTCATCCCCATCCCGCCAATCTACCGGCTATCCGGGCATATCGGTCGGGGATGCGAGGAGTGCGCTGAGCGCGGCAGCACCGTTCAGCAGCGCCCGGGAACGCGCTGTCAGGCCCGCCTCCCGCGTGTCGAGCGCGGTGCGGGCGTCGGCGTGGCGCAACTCCGGCAGCAGCGTGCGCAGCGTGGCGATCGGGTAGCCGGCGCGACGGAGCTGATCGGTGATCCGCGCGTCGCGGACCGCACCGGGGGAGTAGACCCGGTCCCGGCCGGCGGTGTCCCGGTCCGGCACGACCAGGCCCTCGGCGTGCCAGTGCCGCAGCGCGGAGGTCCGGACGCCGAGCGCGGCGGCCAGTTCGGAGATGGTCATCGCGTCGGCGGCGCGGACGTCCCGGAGCGGCTCGGCGGAGATCGACCGGGCGGCGTCCTGGGCCAGGCGCAGGCTGCGGCGCTCGGCGTCCAGACGGGCATGCGCGGCGTCGAGCAGCGCCAGCATGCCTGCGGGCGACGGATCGTGGGCGGCGCGCACGATCGCCCTGGCCTCGGCCGGTCCGGTGCCGGCGGCCAGCGCGCGGTAGGCGGTCGCGGCCAGCACGTGCCGGCCGGTGTAGCTGCGGTGGCCGGTGGCGGTGCGCGCCGCGGGCGGGAGGACGCCGTCGCGCTCCAGGTTGCGGATCTGCTGCACGGAGTACCCGGAACGCCGGGCCACATCCACCGTACGCATCGCCCGATTATAGACCTGGATGCGTGCCGACCTCGGAGTGGTGATGCGAAAACCTCCACAAGCACTTCAATGACACGCTTGAGGACATGACGATGGACGAGATCATTGCGTACGTGTCCGGCCTCGACCGCGGCGTGCTGGTGCTGCGCCCCCGGGAGGGCGACGGCACGCCGGAACTCGCCTGGGGCGACGCCTTCTTCTACCACTCGCCGGACGGCAGCGTGCCCACCACGATCCAGCCGTTCGCCACGATCGTCACCAAGAACTACCCGGACGACGAGTCCTCGCGCCTGGACCGCCCGGACACGTTCCGGGTGAACGTGCACGTGCCGAAGGAGGACTTCATCCGCCTCACCGGGTACGCACCGCGCGACGCCGGCCAGGTCCGCGCGGACCCGAGCGAGCCGGACACGGTCGTCCCCCACCCGGTGTATGGCACGATGAGCTGGCTGTCGATCGTCAACCCGGGGGCCCGGACCGGGGAGACCGTGCGTGAGCTGCTGCGTACCGCGCACGGGGTGGCCCGGTCACGATACGAGCGCCCCTCGGCGGAGTGACCCGCCGGGCCGGCGCCGGCGCGCTGTGAGGTGTCGTCGTCAGGCGCGGAGACGGCGTGTCAACAGCGGCACGCCGTCTCCGTCCAGCTCGGGGAGGATGACGGTGCGGCCGGTCAGCGCGAGCATCACGGCCTCGCCGGTGCCGCGTACCAGCGGGCCGGATCCCCACGACCATTCGATGTCGTGGGCCTCGAACCGGAGCCCGGCCGGGCGCTGCTTCGGCGTGAAACCGACCGCGCGACCGCCGACGAGGAAGTCCAGCGACACGCGCAGGGCCTCGGGCCGGAGTTCGTGCGGCAGGCCGAGCGGCCGGCGCATGTCCTGCCCGTGCACCTGGAGATCGGTCAGCTGCCCGGGATAGCCGACGATCGGCGGCCGGAACGGGTTGTCCGCGTTATGTCGCAGCAGATCGGCCAACTCGACGGCGTGTCGTTCCGCGACACGCCGAGCGAGACGGTCGTTGGCCCGGTGCACGTTGAATCCGCTGCGGAGTAGCAGGAGCAGCGTGGACACGTCCAGATCGGACACGGCGGCGACGAGATGACCGGCGACCTGCTGCACGGTCCACGACTCACACAAGCTGGGTGTGCGGAGCTGGCCGGGGGACAGCGAGTCGATCAGGTCGGCGATCCCGCGCCGTTCCGCTGCGATCATGCCCCTGACATCCACAGTGGCACGCTACCGTGCCCTCTCCGTCGACGACCGATCCGGTAGCTCGCGGCCGGCGCCGCGCCGGGGCGCCGATCGGGAGATGGAATCGGCGCGGTGGCTTGCGGAGCAGGGGTGGCTCCCCGAGTCGCGGTGGTTTGCGGAGCCGTGGTGGGTCCGCGGAGTCGCAGCCACGCCTGCCGCTGACACCCCGGTTGCGCTCCGGCACGTGATCGCCTCACCGGCCGGGCGCCGCTCAGCCGGCGGCGCCGGTGCGGCGGAATGCCCCCGGGCCGGACGTTTCCGGACCGAGGGCTCGTCAGGACCACAGAGCCGAAGACGCGCGATCAGCCCGCCCCGCGTTGCGGACCGACGCGGTGCGCGTACCCGCTGATGGGTTCGTGAATGTCAGGCGGCCGCGGCCGCGGTCATGGCCGCGCCGGTGAGTTCGACGGACCTGATCCGGGCGGTGATGTCCTCGGCGTGGTGGGCGGTGATCAGCTCGTCGGCGCGGATCGACGTGGCGAACGCCTCCAGGTAGTCGCGCACCTCGTCCGGCGTGCCGACCGCGGTGTAGCGCGTCATCTGCGCGAGCTGCTGGCCGTTCGGCGAGGCGAGGAACGCGTCGATCTCCGCGTCGGTGAAGTTCTGGCCGACCGAGCCGCGGGTGATGAACGCGCGGGTGCGGTTGCGGTAGGCGCGGGTCTTCTGGTCCTCGGCCTCCTCGCGCGTGTCGGCGGCGATCACGTTCACGCCGGCGATCACGTACGGCTCGGTCAGCTGCGCGGACGGCGTGAACGTGTCCCGGTAGACCTGCACGGCCTGGTGCAGCGCGTCCGGCGCGAAGTGCGAGGCGAACGCGTACGGCAGGCCGAGCTGCGCGGCGAGCTGCGCGCCGAACAGCGACGAGCCGAGGATGAACAGTGGCACCTGGCCGTCCGGCTTCGGGTAGGACTGCACGCCGGTGATGCGCGTCCTGCCGGTCAGGTAGCCCTGCAGCTCCAGCACGTCCTGCGGGAACGACTCGGCGGACAGGTGGTCGCGGCGCAGCGCGCGCATGGTGACCTGGTCGCTGCCGGGCGCGCGGCCGAGGCCGAGGTCGATCCGGCCGGGGTAGAGCGTGGCGAGCGTGCCGAACTGCTCCGCGATGACGAGCGGCGAGTGGTTCGGCAGCATGATGCCGCCGGAGCCCAGCTTGATCGACTCGGTGTGCGCGGCCACGTACCCGATCAGCACGCTCGTCGCCGACGACGCGATCGTCGCCATGTTGTGGTGCTCGGCGTACCAGACGCGCTGGTAACCGCTGCGCTCGGCGGCGCGGGCCAGCTCCACGCTGGCCTCGAAGCTGTCGCGCGCGGTCTGGCCGGTCGCGATCGGGGCGAGGTCGAGCAGGGAGAGTGCGGTGGGCATCATGTCGCCTTCCGGTTACAGGTCGTGGTGCAGGCGTGCGGCGAACGCGCGGATGCGTGCCTCGTCGCGGCGGTAGTACGTCCACTGGCCGCGGCGGGTGGCCTGCAGGAATCCGGCGCGCTGGAGGACGGCGAGGTGCGCGGAGACGGTCGAGGCCGAGCACCCGGCGCGTTGCTGGATCAGGCCCACGCAGACACCGAGCGGCTCGTCGCCGGCACCGTGCGCGAAGTGCGCGCCCGGGTCCTTCAGCCACTCCAGGATGCTCAGGCGGGTCTCGTTCGCCAGGGCCTTGCACTCGTCCAGCACCCGTACCGTCCTTCGGTATTTCGCTAAGTTCCGAAATTACGTCACGGACGGTGGTCGCGTCACCGTGACGCTCCTTACCTCGTCAGCCCATGAAAAAAAAACCAGCCACGCCGGTACGTACGGCATGGCTGGATCTCGGTTTTCAAGCCTTGACGGGGTCGGGCAGGAACGTGCGGGCGTACGCGACCAGTTCCTCGGGCGTGTCGGTGTGGAAGCGCAGCTCGGTGACGTCCTCCTCGCGGCCCTTCGGCAGGTCCAGCGTGATCGGCTCGCGGAAGACGACGTCGATCGCGGTGAGGCTGCTCATCGCGATGCTGACCACGTCCTTGTCGCGCTGCACCGTGTCGCTCTCGGTCAGGTAGCGGCTCTGTGCCCGTACCGTCGCGACGGTGTGCCACGGCAGCGCCAGATCGAGCGTGTGTGAGTTGCGGACGCGCAGCCCGGACGGGCCGACGAGGTGACGGTGGGTGACCAGGTTCGCGGCCAGGCCGATCATCCAGAGCAGGCCCCAGGTGCCGAGGATCAGCGCGACGATCCGCAGCCAGCCCCAGTCCGGCAGGAAATGGTTCAGAGCCAGGTCGACCGCGACGATGTCGATGGCGGAGACCACGATGAACACGCCGAGGACCGGTGCGACCGGCCGCACGTATCCGAAGCTCTTGGCGCCCGCTTCCATCGGGATCGGCCGGCGGAACGTCAGTCGGTAGAGGCTCACCCAGAGGGCGATCTCCCACCGGACGGCCTTCTTGAGCAGCTCGATCATCTCGCCCCCTCCTTTTTGCATTGCAGTTGTAATGTAAAAGGCGTCGCGCGCCATGTCAATACGACTGCAATGTGAAAACATGGGTCGCGTGCCGAAGAAGGTCGACCACCGGGAACGCCGCCAGCTGATCGTCGACGCACTGATGCGGGTCGCCGCGACCGGCGGCCTCGAAGCCATCAGCCTGCGACATGTCGCCGCCGAGGCCGGCGTCACCACCGGCATGGTGCAGCACTACTTCGCGACCAAGGACGACATGATGCGGTTCGCGCTGAACGGCATCATCGAGCGCACGACCGCCCGGATCGAGGCGGCGATGGCCCGGCTGTCGCAGCCGCCCGGACCGGCCGACCTGGTCCGCACGCTGCTCACCACGCTGTTGCCGCTCGATGACGAGCGGCGCGCGGACGGGAAGGTGGGCCTGGCGTTCCTCGCGTACTCGGCGGTCGAGCCGGGTGCCGCCGACCTCCTGCGGGACAACACGCGGCAGATGGCCGGTTTCATGGCCGACCAGGTACGTGCGGCGCAGGCAGCGGGCGCGGCCCCGGCGCATCTCGACGCGGACGCCGCCGGAGCGGGGTTGCTGGCGGCGATGGAAGGGCTGTCGATCTACGTGCTCGGTGGTTACTATGACGGCGAGACCGCGGTACGTGCGTTGCACGCGCATCTGGGCCTGATCTTCACGGGCTGAAGGGGCGGGAGTCTCGCGGGTTCCGGTGATGGTGTCGTCCGGGACTCGGCGGCCACGCACTCGTCGGCGCCGCGTCGCGCCTGGCCCGCTGTGCAGACATTGCCTGTCGTGCTCCGGGCGGACAGTGCGGTGTCCCGCGCGAATGATGCTGTGCCTCGTTCGGCGCCATGCCCACGCGGACATTGCCGCGCCCACACGCAGATTGCCGCCCCCACGCGGGCGGCGCCGCAGCCACGCGGGCAGCACGGGGCTCGTTCGAATGGATTGTCGGCATCGGCGCGTCCGCGGTGAGCGTGACGCCAGTTACCACGCGTTGGCAACTATGCGCGTGTGCATCTAATCTGACGAACCGATATACCTCATTCGGGCCGGTCACCAGCCGGGCAGGCCCGAACTCCACCTGCTTCGGGGAGCGTGGCCGCCGTGACCAGTCGACTGTTCCAGCCCATCACCCTGCCCACCGCCGACGGCGCGGGCCTGCGCATCCGTAACCGCGCGTTCGTCGCCCCGATGTGCCAGTACGCGATCGACGCCGAGGACGGCGTACCCACTGATTGGCATCTGGTCCACCTGGGGTCGTTCGCGTCCGGCGGTTTCGGTCTGGTCGTCACGGAGGCCACCGCGGTGGAGGCACGGGGCCGCATCTCCCCGCGTGACGTCGGCCTGCACGACGACGCCCAGCAGGCCGCGCACGCCCGGATCGTCGAATTCGTCCACGCGCAGGGCGCGGCGGCCGGCGTGCAGCTCGCGCACGCCGGCGGCAAGGCCTCGACCTATCCGTCCCTGCCCGGCATGCCCACCGCCACCGTCCCCGCCGCCGAGCGCGGCTGGCCCACGGTCAGCGCCGCCGACGGCCCGGTCCTGCCCGGTCTGGACGCCGCGACCGGCCTGGACGAGGCCGGGATCGCCACCGTGATCGCCGCGTTCGCCGAGTCCGCCCGCCGCGCGGACGAAGCCGGCTACGACGTCCTGCAGATCCACGCCGCGCACGGATATCTGATCCACCAGTTCCTGTCGCCGCTGACCAACACCCGCACCGACGGGTACGGCGGCGACGAGTACGGCCGTACCCGCCTGGCGCGCGAGGTCGTCGCCGCGGTCCGCAAGGTCTGGCCGGCGCACAAGCCGCTGGGGATCCGGATCAGCGCGACCGACTGGGTCCCGGGAGGCTGGGACGTCGAAGCCTCCGCCCGCCTGGTCCGCACGCTCGCCGATGAGGCCGCCCTGACCTGGGTCGACGTGTCGAGCGGCGGCCTCGGCCGGGCCGCTGACATCCCGGTCGGCCCTGGCTACCAGGTCCCGCAGGCGGCCCGCCTCACCGACGCGCTGGCCGGCACCGACGTCGTCGTCAGCGCCGTCGGCCTGATCGACCACGCCGCGCAGGCCGAGACGATCGTCGCCACCGGCCAGGCCCACGCCGTCTCCATCGGCCGCGCCGCGCTCCGCAACCCCCACTGGGCCGCCCAGGCCGCGGCCGACCTGGCCGTCCCGGCCGCCGACCTCCCGCACGCCCCGCAGTACTGGCGCGCTCGCTGGTAGCCGCCAGGCACGTCCGCAGTGGGGCTCTCGCGGTGCGGCCCGTTCGCGGTGATGTGACCGCGGCGAGGCGTGCGGTGAGCTGCAGCGGTCAGGTGATCGAGTTGTAGACCGGGATGAAGCCCAGCGACTTCCCGTCCGCGTCGAAGATCTCCACCTTGCGGATCACGGTGCCCGGCCGGGACGCGGTGGCGCTGTTGCCGACCCCGAGGCCGCCCGCCGCGAGCATCTTGCCGGTGGCCCTGATCGCACCGGTCGCCTTGATCGTGCCGACCGTGGAGATCTCGGCGTCGCCGGTCCGCTGCATGACGACCGTGTCCGCGGGCGCGTACCAGTCGTAGGCCGCCTCCACGTTGTTCCACGCGATGGTGACGTTCTTCGTGCCCGGCACCACCGTGCCGTCGGGCAGCGTCTCGACCGGCTTGACCCAGATCGCCGCCCGGTACGGGTCGTCCTGACGGCAGTGATTGCCGACCACGACCGCGTGCTCGGTACCTCGGTTGATCGCGATGCAGGTCGACTCGCGCTTGTTGTGCACCCGGTTACCGGTGATCGTGACGTCCAGGGCGTACAGGATGTTGATGTTGCCCAGGTTGTCCAGCAGCGTGTTCCCGGTGATCGTCACGCCGTACGCGCGCAGCTTGTCCTTCTCCGGCACGACGTCGTCGGCACTTTCCAGATGCTTGCGCTGCCCGTCGATCTCGATGCCGCGCAGCACGCATCCGGTCACCGTGTTGTCGGCGACGACCAGGTTCCGCACCGACTGGGTGTAGACGCCGGACTGGCCGCAGTCGGTGATCGTGTTCCCGGAGACCACGGTCCGGTCCGAGCCGGCCAGCACGTTGATGCCGTCGTAGTAGTCGGAGGTGCTCTGCCACGGACCCCGCTTGGCCTCGTCGGTGGACCACCAATCCATCGCCACGTGATTGCCGATGATGCGGATGTCGCGCCCGTTGACCGAGATGCCCTGCCGCGTGCCCTCGACGACACAGCCGGTGATCAGTACGTCGTCGGAGACGGCCGGCGAGCCGTCCGGCGCCGGCGGGTTGTCGAAGACCGAGATGCCGGTGAATCGCACGTCCATCACCCGGACGCCGCGGATCACGCACCGGTGGGCCTTCGCCAGCAGCAGGCCGTTGTAGACCTGGGTGCGGTCGGTGTCCCGGATCGTCAGATCCTCGATGGTGATCTCGCGGACGTCGGTCAGCCGCAGCACCGTGCTGATGTGCGCCGCGGTCGGCTTCGCACCGGTGAGCGCCAGCGTCGCCCCGTTGCCGGCGATGGTGGCGTTCGCGTACCCGGCGAGGCTGATCTCGCCGGTGACGCGGAAGACCCGTCCCGCCGGGAAGGAGACGCTCTTCTGCGGCACCGAGGCCTTGGCCGCGTCCAGCGCCGCCTGGATCCTTGCGGTGTCGTCGGTGACCCCGTCGCCGGCCGCGCCGTGGTCGAGGACCGAGATCCACCCGTCGTCGCCCGGCGCCGCCTGCACCGCGGTCGGTGCCATCGCCACGGCACCGACCGCCGCTGCGCCGCCGGTCATCGCGACGCGCAGTGCGTTTCGTCTGTTCACCATGTCCGTCACGCGGCACACAGTAACGAGGAGCAGTGATTGCCTGCGGCCCCGGTCGCGCAGGCCCGGTACGGGTGCGTGGTCCGGCGGTGCGGGAGCGGTGCGCTGTCATGGGCGGCGGAGGCCGAGGGTGCGGACCGGCCGGGCCGCCTCGGTGACCAGCCGGGAGCGTCCGCCGCGGGCGGCGACCGCTGCCACCTCCGGCAGCGTGGCGGTGGACCGGGACGCCGAGGCCGCGGACGCGGCGAGCGCCAGCAGGTCCGGTGTCCCGGGGGCGGCCGGCGTCACCGCCAGCACGGCGGGGATCAACGCCCTGGCCGCGTCCCACACCTGCGGTGAGGTCCCGGCGTGCGTCGCCTCGGCGAGGGCGGCGATCACGCGAGTCAGCACGAGCGAACCGGTGCGCAACAGCGCGGCCAGTTCGCGGCCGACCAGGCCGCTGTCGATGTCGGGCCGGCTGGACAGGATCAGGAACGCGTCGACGGGCGCGACGGGCGGCGGGCCGAACCGCGGTCTGGCCGTGCGCCAGGCACAGCGCGGTTGCCGGCCCGAACGGGCCACCGGAGCGGGCCGCCGGAGCGGGCCGCCGGGCCGGGCCGCCGGACCGGGCCAGCACCGGTAGCACGGCACAGGCGTCGCTGCGCTGGTCGGCGATCGCGGCCGCGAGGTGCGGCTGCACCGAGTGGTGGCACTCCCTGGTCGCCTCCGTGGCGGCGCCGATCGGCAACGCCGCTACCGGCCGCCGGATTTACCTCATTGAGTCGTTCGTTCGAACCTCAGGTCTCCAGTGACAGCCACGGCTTGAGCGCGGTGATCAGATCTTCATGACGCGGTGCTCTCACAGCGTCGCCCGCTTCGATCGCCGCCCGGCGCCAGCTGTACGCACCCTGAAGATGCTTCCACGCCCGGTTCGTCGCCTCCTCGGGGAACACGATCGCGATCTCCAGATAGGACTCGAAGGCCGCCGCCCACCGATCCTCGCGCCGGTCATCCGCCAGTCGTCGCTGCTCCGGCGCATCACCCTCACGCACCGCGGCCCGCGTCGAGTCCAAGGCCTGATTGAGCAGCGTCAGGAACCGGTGCAGCGTCGCCCGCCGTTCATTCCACAGCGTGTGATGCACCTCAAGGCGTCGCTGCCGCCTGGTCAACCACGTGTTCCACGCCTGCGTCAGCACCACACCCGCCAGCGCCGCCGCAGCGGGAATGAGCAATGTCAGCCACTGGGCCATGACCAGAGTCTGTTCCCGTCACGCAAGCCCTCACCCACCCGATACCTTGCGCCGGTTCGCTCGCTCCCGGAGAGACCGCGAGAAGTCCCCGGCCGGCGCTGCCCGCGTCGGATGTCACCGGCGGCTCATCCGGAGCACACGCCGCAGCCGGCTGGCCTCCGTGACCAGCCGGGACCGTCCGCCCCGGGCCGCGACCGCCGACACCTCCGGCGGCGGCGCGGTGGCCTGGCCTGCGGGCGCCACAGACGCCGCCAGTGCCAGCAGGTCCGCCGCGCCCGCGACGACGGGCGTCACCGTTAGCACGGCCGGGATGAGCGCACAGGCCACGTCCCAGACCTGGGCTCCCGCTCCGGCACGCGCGGTTTCGGCGAGCGCGGCCACCACCCGGGTGAGCACGATCTCGCCGCACGAGAACAGCGCGGCGAGTTCCCGGCCGACCAGGGCGCCGTCGAGCTCACGGCGGGCGGCGAGGGCCAGGAACGCATCGACCGCGGCGACCCGGTCGGACACCCGCGCCGCGGTCAGTCCGTGAGCCAGGCACAGCGCGGTCGCCGGGCCGAACGGCCCGCCCGACTGCGCCAGCACCGGCAGCACGTAGCCCACGTCGATACGTCGGTCGGTGATCGTGTCGGCGAGGTATGGCCTTAGGTGGGCCGCGATGACCTCGCGGTGCCCGGGCAGCACCATCGGCCATGCGCCCAACCCGGGCCGGCTCACCCCGGCCGGGCGCTCCTCGGTGACCTCGAGCAGGCCCGCCGGCAGGCTCAGCCCGCCGGCCGGGATCGACGCGATCTCGGCCGTCCGGCGCTGACCTTCGGGAGTGCACCAGCAGTCCGGCCCGTGCGTGCACGGCTGCCGCATGACGACCACCGGATCGGGCAGACCGCCCTTGCGCAGCCAGTCCGCGAACGCGCGCCCGGCTGGCGTGGTCAGCCGCCCGGCCGCGGCGGTGATCGAGGCGTCGACGGTACGGGGCAGCCGCAGCAGTGCCTGGGACAGGTCGTACGGCCGCGGTGCCCACCCGGACCGCTCGGCCGACTCCAGCAGCGCGAGCACCCGCGCCGGATCGACGTGCCCGTCGACCGTGGCCGGCGTGGCGAGCAGACCGGGCGGCGCTGTGTACGGGATCGCCCGGCCCAGCTCGTCGACCCGCTCGGCCAGCATCGCGGACGGCGGCGCCACCGGCCCGAACGGGCCCGGACCGGGCTTCACCCAGTGCCCGTCAACGATCGCGCACACCAGGCGGGCCACCGCCGAGCCGGCCCGCGGGCCGACGACCGGGCGCAGCGCCGAGGCCAGCGCCTTCCGGTCCTCGGCGGCGAACCGCACCAGCCCGTCGAGCAGCAGCTCCAGCAGCACCGGGTCGCTCCACTCCCGCCCGGGCCGGACCAGCACCGCCGCGGCGGCGGCCACCTCGGCCACCGACCCGAGCGGCGCCGGCATCGCCGCGACCGGCGGCACCGGCGGCAGCGCGACCGGCTCGACCGGGGCCGTGGCCCGGCCGAGCACCGCGTTCACCTGGCGGCACAGGTCGCCGTCGAGGGTCTCGGCCGCGGCGGCGAGCAGCTCACGCCCGGCCTCGCCGATCGCCGGCAGGTGCTTCACGGCGACCGCCAGCGCACGCTCCGCCAGGTCGGGTGCGGGACTGGCGAGCCCGCTGACCAGCGCAGCGTACACCTCTGGGTCCGGTTTGCGGGCCAGCGTCGCATTCAGCCAGGCCAGCTGTGCGCGGAACAGCTTCTTCTCGGTACGGGCCAGCGCCGCGAACCCGGCCTCGGCGACCGCGCCGCTGGTCAGCCGCCCGGCGTCGTCGAGCGCCCGCAGCGTCTCCAGCCCGATGCCCGCGACCGTGCTGTACGGGCTGGACAGCAGCCCGGCGTACTCCGTGGCGTGCCGGGCCGTCTCGTCGAGCGTCGGCGCCAGCAGCCGGTGCATCGTCACGAACGGCCGCAGCGCGCCCAGCCGGTCGCCCTGGCCGAGCCGCATCAGGCAGTCGGCCAGCAGCACCGCCCGGTCGCACCCGCCGATCTCGCAGAGCCGAGTCAGCGCGCCCGGCCCGGACCCGTCCAGCTCGCCGCCGACGCGCGGGATCGAGAACACGTGCGGCAGCATCAGCGGCGTCCACGGGTCCGCGTCCAGCCGCTCGAC
The DNA here is from genome assembly GCF_030813715.1 of Catenuloplanes indicus. Taxonomy (NCBI): domain Bacteria; kingdom Bacillati; phylum Actinomycetota; class Actinomycetes; order Micromonosporales; family Micromonosporaceae; genus Catenuloplanes; species Catenuloplanes indicus. Next base: position 987,421 of record NZ_JAUSUZ010000001.1, on the reverse strand, counting down.
GTCCAGCCCGGTCTCCCGCAGCCAGCCGCGGACCGTCGCCTCGGTCGGCACGGGCGTCTGACCGGTCGCGCGCAGCAGCGCGCTGATGATCGGCCACTGCGCGTCGACCTGGGCGGGCCGCAGCCGCCCGGCCAGCCCGCGCGCGACCGCCGCGGCGGACGGCCGGCCGGGTGCGCTGAGCACCCGCACGATCGCATCCGCCGTCCCGGCCGGCATCGGGTCGGGGAACCGGGCCGAGCGCAGCCAGGACACGATGGCCGCGGCCCGGGGCAGGCAGGCGGCGCCGGCGACCCGGAGCGCGGCCTGCCGGTACGGCCGGCGCACCTCGTCCTCCCGCCATCGTCGCCGACGCTCCTCGTGCGACAGGGCGTCGTCGAACACGTCGTGTGGCCGGCGTAGCAGCTCGTGCTGCCGCAGCTGGCCGGCGAGCGCGCGCCGCTCCGTCTCGTCCGCGGCCAGCAGCGCGTTCGTCAGCGGGACGAGGCTTCCCTCGTCCAGCCAGGACGCGAGCTCATTGAAGGCGATCGGCATGGCGGGGACCGTACTCCGGAGGTCCGACAAGATGCCGGTGGCGAGCTCGCCCCGCCACCGGCATCTGCGAATTCAGGCAGCCGACACCTCGAACAGCGCGGCCTGCTGCGGCTTGAGCAGCGGCATCGCGAGTCCGACCTCGGACAGTACCCGGCCGGGCAGCGTCACCGAGCCGGACGCCAGCCACGGCGGCGGCGCGTCCTGGGTGACCGCGCCGGTCAGCAGCGGGCGCACCGTGTAGAGCCGGTTCTGGTCCAGGCCGGGGATCCGCAGCGGGGCCGGCAGCGCGGCCTGCGGCGCGTCCAGCGTCACGTAGGCGACGATCGCGCTGCGCCGGTCCTGCGCGACCACACCGTGCACCAGCTGGGCCGGGTCGGCGGTGTCGGCGCGGACCACCCGGCCGGTGTGCAGCAGTTCGCGCAGCCGCTTGTGCAACGCGATCCACTCAGCGATCGCGTCGCGCTCCCCGGGCGTGGCGTGCAGCAGGTTCCACTCGATGCCGGCGCTGCCGAACAGCGCGGTGGCCTGCCGGAACGCGAGATCAGTGGTGCGCCCGGTGATGTGCGCGGCCTTGTCGCCGAGGTGCCCGCCCAGATACTCCGGGGGTACGAGCACCGACGTCCACCGCTGGATGCTCTGCCGGTCGAGCGGGTCGTTGGTGTCGGACGTCCAGAACCGGTCGACCAGCTCCAGGATGCCCAGGTCGACCCGCCCGCCGCCGGACGCGCAACTCTCGATCTCCACGTCCGGATGTGCCACGCGCAGCTCACGCAGCAGCCGGTAGAGCGCGGTGGTCTGCGCGTGCGCCACGCCCGGGGTGAGCACGTCCCGGTTGTGGTCCCACTTCAGGAACGCGATCGGGTACTCGTTGAGCAGCGCGTTCAGCCGCTCCAGCACGTACCCGTACGCCCCGGGACGGGAGAGGTCGAGAACGCGCTGGAAGCGCCAGGTGGGCCCGCCGGAAGCGCCGAGCACCCAGTCCGGGTGCGCGGCGGCGAGCTGCGAGGACGGGCTGACCATCTCCGGCTCGACCCACAGGCCGAAGTCCATGCCGGCGTCGTGCACCCGTTTGATCAACGGGTGCAGGCCGGACGGCCACACCTCGGCGTCGACGAACCAGTCGCCGAGTGCGCGCCGGTCGTCGCGCCGCCCGGTGAACCACCCGTCGTCGAGCACGAACCGTTCCACGCCGACCGCACCGGCCGCGTCCGCGAGCGCGCCGAGCGTGTCGAGGTCCTGGGCGAAGTAGACCGCCTCCCACGTGTTCAGCACGACCGGGCGCGGCCGGTGCAGCTCGGAGCGGCCGCGGATCCACGGGTGCAACCGGTCGGAGAGCCCATCCAGCCCGCGGTCCGACCAGACCGCGACCAGCCACGGCGTGCAGTACTCGTCGCCCGGCGCCAGCGTCACCTCGCCCGCGCCGAGCAGTTCACCGGCGCCGAGCACGGCCGGGCCGAGCGCGGACCGGGCTGCCCAGACGCGCTTGTCGCCGCTCCACGCCAGGTGCGCGGCCCACACCTCGCCACCGCGGAACCCGAACCCGGGTACGCCCGCAACCAGCAGGAACGCGTCGTCGTGGCCGGGCCGGCCGTGCCGGGACTCGCGCATCCACGCGCCCTGCCGCAGCTCACCGCGCTGTGGCCGCCGCTCGTGCGCCCACAGCCCGGAGAAGTCCAGCACCTCCCGCGCCCGGTCCGGCACCGGCAGCTGCAGGTCCAGCGCGGTCAGCACGAAGTCCGACGTACCGCGGTTGACCACTGTGTGGCGCATCCGCAACACGCCCTCCTCGGACAGCTCGAGGCGGGTGGTGATCGCCAGCGGCCCGTCCGCGGTGACGCTTATCCAGCCCGCGCCGGCGTCGGTGGACCAGTCGCGGAACGAGACCGGCGATCGGTCGGTGAAGAAGCCGTCGAGACCGGGACGTTCGCTCCAGCCGTCCGTGAACGACGGCAGCAGCGGCAGCCACAACGGTACGTCGATGCTGCTCGGCGGCACCGCGGGCACCGACGCGTCGGCGATCGCGGCGAGCGCCGGAGCGGGGAGGTCGCCGAGGTCGGCACCCCAGTGGACGACGGCGGGCGGTCGTGCGTCGCGGGCGTCCAGCACGAGGCTGACGCCCGCGGCGCGAAGCTGGTGGATCAGGGCATTACTCCTTGACGGGAATGGACTGCGATTTCAGGGTGTCGATGGTCTAGAGCTGCGCGTCGGCCGGCGTGCCGCCCCGGAGACGGCGTTCTTGAAGCCGTCCGAGGCGTCGGCGTACGTCGAGGTCATCGTCGGCCCTAGAGAGAACCCGGGGTGACCTGCGTGGCCGCCTGCGCGAAGACCGCGTGGACCCGCTGGCCGCCGTAGAACTCGACGCCTTGTGCGTAGACCGGCAGGCTCGCGCCGGTCCTCGTCGCCGGGTACGGGTTGGCCTTCTCCGCCAGCAGCATGAGCGCCTCCTCGCTGGTGTTCAGCCACAGCGCGAACCGCGCGGCCTCGTCCGGGTGCGCCGTGCCCGTGAACACGGCTGTGGACGACCCACCTCAGTTGCCGGTGACGGTGCCGCCCCGCTGACCACTGTGGCATGGGAGCCACCGCCCAGCGGCCGGCTGTGCCCGGCACGCCGGAGGAGATCGAGTTCGCGCCCCAGACCGCGGACACCCAGCTCCAGACGCTGCCGGAGTGGTACGCGCTGTCCCACTCGGTGGTCCACGGCGGCACGGTGGAGACCAGGTCCCGGTCGAGCGGCCGCTGCCGGTTGCCGGCGACCCTGGTCGTCTCCGGGCCGGTCAGGTCGACGGTCCAGGTGCCGCCGTCGGTGCCGAACGGGCGTGCCCCGGCCCGCCAGGACAGGCCGGCGAACTGGTTGATGCCGCTCTGCGAGAAGGTCGCGATGTACCCACCGGCTGCCTGCACCTTCTCCGCCGCCGCGGCGTACGGAGAGGACACGCCGGTACTGCACCAGCCCGCCGAAGACCTCGCGCGCCGGGCCGAACGTGCCGGTGCGCTCGACCGTGAACAGCGACTGCCCCACGTCGTACCCGATGGGCAGTAGGTAGAAGAGCGCGAACGACACGCCGAACGGTGCGATGAAGAAGACGATCGCGGCCCGGTGCCTGGTCACGTCTGCGCCTCCCTCGGTGTGTGCACGTGCACACGCATCCGCCGTACGGCGTACGCGTGTCGGGTGTGTGAACGTGCACACAGTGTCACGCGGCTGATCGAGGGTCAAGACCACGTCGCTAGGCTGTGCCGCGTGGCACGGATGCAACCGCAGAAACGCGCCACGGTGCACGACGTGGCCGCCGCGGCCGGCGTCTCCCGCGGCACCGTGAGCCGGGTACTCAACGGCGGATACGTCTCCGCGCAGTCCCGCGCCGCCATCGAGGCCGCGATCGCCGACGTCGGCTACGTACCGAACACGGCCGCACGCAACCTGGTCCGGCGCCGCACGCAGGCCGTCGGCTTCCTCACGCTCGAACCGCACTCACTGCTGCTCGAGGATCCGAACATTGGCGCGATCATGCTCGGCGCGAACGAGGAACTGTCGATCGCCGACCACCAGATGGTCAGCCTCGTCGTCGACTCGGCCCGCGACACCGAACGCGTCGCCCGCTACCTCAGCGGCGGCTTCGTCGACGGCGCCATCGTGGTCTCCGCCCGCACCCATGACCCGATCACCCGCGTGATCGCCGCGCTCGGCCTGCCCGCCACGTTCGTCGGCCACCCGCCCGACCTGGCCCGCGACACGCCGTGGGTCGGCATCGACAACGCCGGCTCCGCCCGCGAGGTGGTCACCCGGCTCGCGGCCGGCGGCCGGCGGCGGATCGGCATGATCGCGGCGGCGCTGGACCGCGACTCCGGCGCCGACCGCCTGGCCGGCTTCCGGGCCGCGCTCAGCGACCGCTTCGACCCGGCGCTGGTCGCGGAGGTACCGCTCTACGACTACGCGTCCGGTGTGAAGGGCATGCGCGAACTGCTGACCCGCGAACCCGCGATCGACGGCGTGTTCGCCGCCTCCGACGCGATCGCAGCCGGTGCACTCGAGGCGCTGCGCGACGCCGGCCGGGCCGTACCCGGGGAAGTGGGCCTGGTGGGTTTCGACGACAGCTCATGGGCGCTGCGGGCACAGCCGTCACTGTCCACGGTCCACCAGCCGGCGCGCGAGGTCGGCGCGGTCGCGGCGGATCTCGTGCTTCGCCAGATTCGTGGGGAGCATCCTCAGCCGGTCGTCCTCCCGTCCCCGGTCGTCTGGCGCGATTCCGCCTGACCGGCGGCCACCGCCACCATCGGTGCGTGCGGTGTGACGACCCCGGAAGCGGCCGGGTGCGCGGTGCGGCCGCCTCAGCGGCTGAGGCCGGTGAGGCGGCTGAGCGCGGCGAAGCCGTCGTCGGTGCCGGGCCAGTGCCGGCGGACCGCTTCCAGGCCGGCCTGCCGGACCACGGAGCGCAGGACCGCGATGACGATGATCACGTCGTCGGCGTAGCCGAGGACCGGGATGAAGTCGGGGATCAGATCGAAAGGCAGGGCCAGGTAGGCGAGGAGGAGGCCGAGCCTGAGCCGGACACCGCGCGGCAGTTCCCGGTCGGCGGCCAGGTGCCGCAGCAGCCGTAGTAGATCGGGCAGGAGCCGCAGCGCCTCCGTGAGCCGGGCCCGGTCCGGCTTGGCGATCAGCAACGTGATCAGCAGGCCGATCCAGGCCAGCAGCAGTGCCGCGGTGACGCTCGCCAGCGGCTGCCACCATTCCATGTGCCGCGCTCCTTCCCGTCGGCGCCGGTTCTCCGGCAGGTGCGCCGTGGGCGGGCGGGCACCTGCATGATCATGACTGATCGGGTGCGGCCACCGGTCATCCAACCGCCGGAACGCCAGTTCGGTGACCACTCGGCCGGCTGCGCGGTCCGGCGTATGCGGTGCGGTCCGGCCATCCGGCTCGTCGCTCTGACGCGGTTGCCGGGTCGGGCCGGCTCCGATCACGCCGCGCTGCACGGCGATCACCTCGGGGGCAGGCCCCGGCACCGCAGTGCCGATCGGCTGCGCGGCCTGGCCGTTCGGCGGCTTGTGAGTCGCTTGTGGCCTGATTCGTGGGTGGTGACTGTCAGGTTCGGGACAACGCCTGCGGGTGAGTGGACGATCAGCGCTAGAAAAGGACCCTGCCGACGCATTCCGGGGGGACTCAGCAGTGGCGCGCGAACCGGCCGATGTCGACGCGAGGGGCGCCTTCGGCGTCCAGCGCGGTGACCACAATCGTCAGTACAACATCTTCCGGATGGACCTGCCGCGCAGCGTGCGGGTCGCGGTGATCTCGGTGCTCGCGCTGGCCGTGGCCGCCGCGGGGACGGCCGCGGTGGTGAAGCTGGTGCTGCCGCAGTTCGCGCCGACCTACAAGACCGAGTTCCTGATCGACGCGTCCGCGGCCGCCGGCCCCGCGGGGCTGGCGGAGATCACCGAGTCGCTGCGGACCGTCGTCGGAAACTCGGGGGACCGGGATTCGCTGGCGTTGCGCAGTTTCGGCGGGGCGTGCGGCGCGGACGACAACACCACGCAGCTCGTCGACTTCGGCACCGGTAACCGGGATGCGATCGCGGCCGCGGCCGCGGATGTGCGCGGCGGTGGCACGGCCACGCTGCAGCGTGGGATCGTGCAGGCGATCGAGGACTTCAGTCGCCCGTTCGCGCAGGCCGCCAAGCAGGTCAACCGGATCGTGGTGGTGACCCGGCAGGGCGCGGACGGCTGCGACCCGGACACCGCCTACGTCCAGCGGGAGATCAGCGACCGGATCGAGGCGGCCGGACTGGAGATCGAGTTCCGGATGATCGGCTACCGGGTCGAGGACGCGCAGCGGGACCAGCTGGCCCGGCTCGCGGCCGGGTCCGGCGCGCCGGAGCCGATGTTCGTCGACACGTCCGCCGACCTGGACGCGGCGCTCGACTGGTTCACCAACGTCGAACCGGTGCTGCGCAACGCAAAAGCCGTGACCGACGTGCTCAACCCGACGATCGGGACGGTCAACGAGGCGGTCGCGGCCACCATGGACGGCCGTCTCGACGTGGCCGAGCGCCGGATCGGCGACGCGAAGGATGCGATCACGGCCGCGGACGCCGCGTTCGAGGACCTGGACGGCCGCACCGGCACCGAGGCTGCCGCGGATCTCAGCCGGCGCGCGCGAAAACTGAAGGATCTGCAGCGTGGCGTGGTCGAGTCCGCGGAGACTCTGCTGGCCGACGCGCGCGACGGCCGGCCGCTCGGTCCGGGACACGCCGCGTTCGCCGAGGTCGCGGGCGGATACAACACCGAGGCCGATGCCATGAACAAGGCACTCGCCGCGTTGCGCGCCACCGCGCCGAAGACCCTCCGATGAGCCGCTCGCGGGTCGCCACGCCGAGGGCGACCTGATGGGCAACACCCATCTCGCCGCGCCGAAGGCAGCCGGATCAGCGACACGCGTGTCGCCACGCCGGAGGCAACTGGATGAGTGGCACGTGTGCCACCACGCCGGAGGTGACGGGATGCGCAACGCGCACCCGGCCCCGCCGACGTCAGCCGGACCGGCGCACGCGTGTCGCCACACCGGAGGACACCAGATGAACGACATATATGCCGACGCTTCGAAGGGGACCCGATGACCCGTACCCGTCGATGGGTGTTGATCGTGGCAGCTCTCGCGGCTGTTGCCGTGGTCGCGGTCGGCATCGCCGTGGTGCTGCGGGCCGTGCCCGACCACCGGATCGCGTTTCTGGTCGACGGGTCGGCCGGTGGGGACGTGAACGCGGTGCGCGCGGCCGTCGGCGCCGCGGCCGGCAACACCGGTGATCGTGACGCGCTGGCGCTGCGCGAGTTCGGCGGCGAATGCGGCACCGGCGACACGACGCGGGAACTGGTCGGCGCGCGCACCGGCAACAAACAGAAGATCAATGACGCCATGGGTACGGTCGAGAGCGCCGGACAGCCCGCACTGCTCGACGGCGTGCTGGCCGCGATCGGTGATTTCGACCGGCGGTACCCGTTCCGCGGCCGGCTCACGAACCGGATCATCGTGATCGCGCACCACGGCACCGACGCGTGCCACGCCGACCAGGCCGCGGTCTCGGCGCAGATCGGTGAGCGGATCCGGGACAGCGGCGTCGACCTCGACTTCCGGTTCGTCGGCTTCCAGGTGCCGGAGGCCGAACAGGACGGTTTCACGCTGCTGGCCGGCGCGGCGGGCGCGGGCACGCCGGTGTTCCCGCAGACGCCGGACGCGCTGGCGGCGGTACTGGACCAGCTGACCGTTCCGGAGCTGCCGGAGGCCTCCGAGATCACGCTGCCCGCCCCGCCGGACCCGACCGCGGGCTGGACCGCGTATGCCAGCGCGGACCAGGGTTATTCGCTGCGCTACCCGCCGGGCTGGACGTCCGAGGAGTGCCGGCTCGACCCGAGCTTCAACCACTGGCTGGCCGAGCGCGCGGACCTGATCCCGGAGTGCGTGCCGACCGATTTCATCTACTACCGGGTGTGGGTGCGCACCGGCGAGGCGTCCGGCCCGATCGACACGCCGGACGCGGACTTCTACACCGGCATCGAGGTGTCCGAGGTGACCACCGCGAGCGGCGCGCGCGGGCAGCGATCGTCGGCCACGGTGCTGCCGAGCGAGTTCACCGGTGCGCAGGGCCCGGGCGACCGTGTCATCGACTACACGTTCGACGGCGGCGGCACCCGGTACACACTGTCGCTGGCGATCTACCAGAACGAGGCGAACGCCGACCGGCTGCTCGCCGACTTCGACCTGATGGTGATGAACACGTTCCGCATCGGCGGGTGACGCTCACCGGTCGTCGTCGTCCAGCTGGGCGATCGGGACTCGTTCCTGCTCGGCCCAGTCCAGTGCCGCGACGATCCGGTCGACCGGGAACGGACGCCACCGGGTCGTCATGACGAGCTGGAACGCGCCGTCCGGCAGGAACGCGTTGGTCGCCGCGGCCGCGGCCAGATCGGCCTGCACCTGGTGGGCGATCCGCACCGCGTCGTCCATCGTGCGGGCAGGCAGCATCAGCAGGAAGTCGTCGTCGCCGAGCCGGGTCAGCCGATCCGTGTCGCGCAACACGCGGGACAGCACCGCTATCAGGCCCTCATTTCGCAGCGCTCCGGTGCGGCGGCCGGTCTGCTCCGGCAGCCGGTGCGGGGCCGGCACCCGCACGCCCAGCAGCGCCACCGGCAGCGTGCCGGACGCGTCGCCGGCCCAGCGCCGCACCTCGTCCGCGCCGGTCACCGGCGTTGCCTCGGCCGGTGCCAGCTGCCGGCGCAGCGCGGCCAGCTCGGTCCCGCTCCGCTCCGCGTGCGCGACGAGCAGTTCGGCGAGCGCGTCCGCCCGGCTCTCCCCGGCACCGGCGGGCAGATCACGCACGTAGGACAGCACGCCGGCCAGCGCGGCGCGCGCGTCCGCGGGCAGCCGGTCGCCGAACGCGGCCTGCAGCGACAGCGCCTTGTGCAGCGCGTCGTCGCGGCGCAGGCTCCACCATCCGTCGAAGAGCCGGCCGGCCTCCAGCGTCGCGGCGGTGCCGTCCACCTCCTCGCGGTCGTACGCCTCCAGCACCGCGCCGAACCGGGGTGTCAGGACCAGGACCGTCCACTCCCGCGCGTACGGCTCGCCGTCGTCCAGCGTGATCAGGTGCGTTCCGGCCGGCAGCTCCGGTGCCTGGTCGGCGACCAGGCCGACGACGGTAACCGCGGCCCGCTCCGCGATGCGTTCGTACACCCGCCGTTCGCGGGTGAAGTAGGGCAGGCGCTGGAACAGCGCCACGACCAGCATCGGCCCGTCCTCGGCCGCGGCCAGCGCGGCCCGTTCGATCGCGTGCGAGAGGGTGACCAGGGCGGACTTCGTGAAGAGCTGCGCGTTCCGGGCGGCGGGCATCCCGGCAGCCTAGAGAAGACCGGGGCCCGGCGCAGCGCGGGCCGTCCGTACGCCCACCGGATCATCGGTGTCCTATGATCCCGCCGTGCTGTCTCGCCTGTTTCGCCGCGGCCCGCGCCCGGAACCGCCGATCATCGACACCGACCTGGCCGTGGACGATCTCGTGTTGCGTGCCGCCCGCGAGCGGGCCCACACGACCGGCGACTGGACCGCGCTGCGCGACGTGATCGCCGAGACCGGCACCGACTGGGAACGCCGCACGTTCCGGCTGCGGGTGCTCGGCGAGGACGCCTCGACCGCCGAGGGCGCGTGGCTCGACGACTGGCAGGAGGCCGCACCGGACGACCCGGCCGCCGCGCAGATCTACGCGGAGGCGCTGCACCGGCGGGCCGGCAAGGCTCGGGGCGGCGCGTCCGCCCGCAATACCACGCCGGAGCAGTTCGCCGAGTTCGAGGCGCTGTCCGCGCAGTCCGTCAGCGCCGGCCGCCGCGCGCTCGACCTGGCCGGCCCGGACGACCCGAGCCCGCTGATCCTGATGCTGAACGGCGCGTTCGCGGGACGCACCGTCGGCACGCCCGAGTTCGACGCGCAGGTGGCGGAGGCACGCCGCCGCTCCCCGTACCATTTCGAACTGCACCTGACGCTGGTCAGCCTGTACTGCGAGAAGTGGTACGGCTCGCACTCCCGGATGTTCGAGGCCGCCCGCGACGTGGCCGCGGCCGCCCCGGCCGGTGCGAACGTGGTCATGCTGCCGTATCTCGCCCACTTCGAGTACGCGATGCGCGAGTTCGGCTGGGATCGCCGGGACCGCAAGTCCCTCGCCGCGGTCGCCGACTACTTCCAACGCGGGGAGATCCGCGACGAACTCGACACCTGGGCCGGGAAGTGGCGTGCCGGCGCGCCGCACGTCCCTGGGCGTGCCATGACCTGCCGGCACTGGCTCGCGCTCGCCGCCTTCCTCGGCCGCCGCAAGAAGCTGGCCCGCGCCACGTTCGACGAGATCGGCGTGCATCACGGCGGCACCCCGGCCTGGGGATACTTCCTGCCGGGTGCCGGCAGCGGATTCCTGGCGGCCTGGGAGTGGGCGCACGACTAGGACCGGGGCGCGGTTCCGGGATCGCGGACATATCAGGACCAGGCCGCCTAGAATCGCCGGTATGGGCCGAGGGCCCAGTGCGGGGGTACGGCCTTGATGCGCAACACGGACGACGACGCCGGAGCGTGGGTCAGAAGGCCGTCGGCGTGCCGCACCCTCACCGGGGCGCGGACCGGTCACCGGTCCCGCCGGCAGCGCACGGGCCGGCCATGGCACACGTGATCGCGGCCGAGGACGAGCCGGAGATCCAGCAGCTGCTGCGCCTGATCCTGGAACGTGCCGGGCACACCGTCATCGTCGTCGGCGACGGTGCGGCGGTGCTCGCCGCCGTCGCCGAGCACCGCCCGGACCTGGTCCTGCTCGACCTCGGTCTGCCGCACGTCGGTGGCCTGGACCTGTGCCGTGCCCTGCGCGGCGACCCGGCCACCGGCGCGCTGCCGATCGGCGTGGTCAGCGGGCAGATCACGCCACCGTTCACCGCGGTGTACGACGCCGGGGCCACCGCCGTACTGGTGAAGCCGTTCACCCGGGCCCAGCTGCTGGAACTCGTCGACACACTGTCGGCCGTGCCCGTCGCACCGTCGCGGCCGGGGTCCGCGGACCAATACGCCTGATCGGGCACCGAACGGTGTGTCCGGGCACGGTGCGCTACGGCGCGGCGCCGGCGATGACGTCCTCCGCGGCGGCGCGCAGGCCGATGCCGGCGGTGGCCGCGTGCAGGCGCAGGGACACGTAGGCCTGCTCCGCGCCGGAGGAGGTGCGGTGCATGATCACCTGGAGCGCGAGCTGGATGGTGGCCCGCACGGCCAGCGCCGCGGACAGCCCGGACAGCAGATCCTCACCACCATCGTCCAGTACCCGCAGCGCGAGGTCACCGGGCCGGAGCCCGCCGGGGTCGAAGATCGTCCAGATGCCCTTGATGAGGGGCGCCATGGCCTCGGAGTCGCGTCCGTAGAGGTCGAGCGAGGCGATCGTGGTGCCGCTGCCGGCGAAGAGCGGCACCGACACCGAGCAGTGCAGGCCGAGGTGGGTTGCCACCCGCCGGAACCCGGGCCAGGCCACCGTCCCCGCGATGCGCGGGACGGTGACCGGGGTGTCGTCGTCGAGCGGTTGCAGGCACGGTCCCTGCCCGTCGTCGTACTGCGCCCGGTCGACCGCGACGGCGAGGTCGCTGCTGGCTGCGACCGTGGTCCAGGTGTCGTCGCGCCGGCGGGTGACGGAGGCGCAGTCGGTCGCGCCGACCCGGTCCGCGACCAGGCCGACGAGTTCCTCGATCTGCCCGTCCAGACCCGGTGCGTCGTCCGGGGTCTCGGCCAGCGCGGTGAGCGCCGCGGTCAGCGGGCCGGCGATCGCACCCTCGGGCAGCGACGCCGGTGGTCCCGGCAACCGGCCGCGGGACGTGCCGACGGCGGGCAGGGCCGGCGGATACCCTGATGGCCCGTCCGGGACGGGCCCGCGTCGCATCCCGGCCGGGATCGCGTCCGGACCGTACGGCGTGGTGACATCCGCGTGCAGCGGAAGCCGGACGTGCACGGTGGTGCCCGCTGCCGGCCGCGCGTCCACGCGGATGACGCCGCCGTGCAGATCCACGATGGTCCGGGCCAGGCTGAGCCCGAGACCGGTTCCGGACACGCCCTGATGGCGTACGTTCCCGGCCCGGTAGAAGCGGTCGAAGAGCCGCTCCCGGTCCTCGTCGGGCACGCCGATGCCGGTGTCGGTCACGTGCAGCTCCGCGGCGGCGTGCCCGCGTGCGAGGCGCACGTGCACGCCGCCGCCCGGTGTGCTGTACCGGACGGCGTTGGACAGCAGGATGTCGGCGACCTGACGCAGCCGCGCGGCGTCGCCGTCCACGTCCAGATGCGGCGGCAGGTCGGTGGTCAGCCACAGGCCGTCGTGCGTGGCCGCGGGCGCGGCGTCACTGACCGCACGGGCGACGATCCCGGCCAGGTCGACCCGCCGGACGGTCAGCGGAAGGTGGCCGCTCTCCAGGCCGGCGAGTTCGAGGAGCGTGTCGACCATGTCGCTGAGGCCGGTGCCGCTGCGGGCGATCGTGTCCAGCATCCGCCGGTGCTCGTCGCCGAGCCCGGCGAGGTCCTCGCCGAGGATGTCGGCGTAGGCCACGATGGACGTCAACGGTGTGCGTCCGATCCGGCGCTCCCGGTGGCCGCCCGCGCGGCGCGCGCCTATCTCGACGTCGTGTTCCACCATCCGTACGACGACGGCAATGCCCGCCTCGGCGGCCTGGTCCTGCAGTTCGTGCTGCTGCGGGCCGGTGTCGCACTCGACGACGTGCACCCGATCCTCACCACGGTCCGCCGCGCCGACGACCCGGACGGCGCCGCCGGCCTCGCCCGCCTGATCCACGGCACCGCCCTCGCCACCGCCCGCCGCCACCTCCGCACCGGCCGCGTCGACCGGGCCGCCGGATCGCCGCCGGTGTTGCCGTGATCGGGCTGCGGGATAGCCATCCGCGTCGCCCTGACCGGGTCGTCGGATCGTCACCCGTGTTCCCTTCGACCACGCACCGGCCGCGCCGCCGGATCGCCGCCCGTGTTGCCTTGTTCGGGCTTTGGGATCGTCGCCGGTGTTGCCCCGGCTGGGCTGCCGAGCGCCGCTGGTGTTGTCGTGATCGGGCTGCGGGATCGTCGCCGGTGTCGCCGCGGTTGGGCTGTCGGATCGCCAACGGCGTTCGCTTGACTGGGCTGCCGGAGCGCCGCATGCGTTGCTGTGACTGTCCGGAATGGCTTGTCGGAGACGCTATGGCGCGCGGAACGCGGGGTGACATTTCGCCGGGATGCTTCCGGGGCCGGCATGACGGTGCGGTGGCCGTGTGCCGCGATGGTTTTTGGTGGCCGCGGCGCTGCGAACGGGTGGCGCGGCGGTGGGGGTGAGCGGGCGGTGGGGGGCGTGGTTTTTCGGGACCGCACGGATACCGGCTCCGACGCGGCGGCCGAGCGGCGGCGGAGGCCGCCGCGGGTTTGCCCGCGGGAACAGGCGGGCTGGACCACGCCGGGAGCGGGAAATCGCGATCTGGGGTTTTCAGAGGTCCTTGGCGGTGTGGTGGCCGAGGCGGCGGTTGAGTGCGCCGGTGGCGCGGACTGTGGTGGCGCGCGGGAGTAGCCGGGCGGCGATGGTCTGGACGCGGTGCAGCGGGCGGCCTGGGTAGGAGTTGAGGCGCCCGCGTGCGAAGTCGTCGAGGGTTTTTGCGGCGATCCGGTCGGGTGAGTCGGTGACGCGGGGGTCCATGACCGCGGTGGTGCCGTCGAAGAAGCCGGTGGCGACCGCGCCGGGGTGGGCGGCCATCACGTGGACGCCGGTGCCGCGGAGTTCGTGTGCGAGTGCCTCGCTGAACGACAGGACGAACGCCTTCGTGGCCGCGTATCCGGCCTGGTAGGGCATCGGCTGGAAGGCGGCGGTGGAGGAGACGTTGATGATGCCGCCGCGGCCGCGGGTGATCATCTGGCCGCCGAGTGCGTGGGTGAGCGCCATCAGGCCGTGCACGTTGAGGTCGACGTTGCGGCGCTGCGGGGGGTACGGGCGGTGCAGGAACGGGCCGACGGTGCCGGCGCCGGCGTTGTTGATCAGCAGGTCGATCGTGATCTTGCGCGCGGCCAAATCGCGTACCGCGTGCGCGGGGCCGTCCGGTGTGCTCAGGTCGGCGGTGAGCGGGTGCGCGTCGACCGGGTGCCGGGTGCGGATCTCGGCGGCCAGCGCGTCGAGCGCTTCGGCCGACCGGGCCAGCAGCGCGACGTGCGCGCCGCGCCGGGCCAGCTCGTGTGCGTATGCCCGGCCGATGCCCTTCGACGCGCCGGTGACGAGCGCGGTGATGCCGGTGTAGTCCATGGGCGTTCCTTTCGAGTCTCGAAGTAAGGCGCACCGTAGCATAAACTTCGAGGCTCGAAGTATCGCTAGGATGGGCGGCATGGATCTGCTCGCCGTGGTCGCGGCCGCCTTCGAGATCGAGATGCGGACCACGGAGCGGCTGACCGTGTTCCTGGCCGAGCACCGGCTCACGCCGGCCACCGCGCATGCGCTCTGGGTGATCGACCCGGACGAGCCGCCGCCGTCGATGAAGGTGATGACCGACCGGCTGCACTGCAACGCGCCCAACCTGACGTTCCTGGCGAACCAGCTGATCGACCGCGGCCTGGTCACCCGGGACACGGATCCGGTGGACCGGCGCTCCCGGGTGCTGATGCTGACCGCGCGCGGGCGGGAGGTCCGCGACGGGCTGATCCGGACAACGCTGGCGATCACGCCCTACGCCGTGCTGAACTCCGACGAGATCGCGCAGCTGAAGGGTTTGCTGAGCCGCGTAATGGACCCGCCCGCCGGGTAAGAGGCTGCGAACTCCTCGGAAGGGATTCGCATGCTGGAGGTTTCCGCGCTCGGCTGGGCGCTGACGATCGGCGCCATCGTGGCGCTCCTCGCCATCGACCTGATGGCCGGCTGGCTCCGTCCGCACGCGGTCGGTTTCAAGGAGGCGACGGCCTGGTCCGTCTTCTACGTCGCGGTCGCGATCGTGTTCGGCCTGATCTTCGCGTGGCAGGTGGGCTGGGGGTACGGCACCGAGTACTTCGCCGGCTACATCGTGGAGAAGAGCCTGTCGATCGACAACCTGTTCGTCTTCGTCATCATCATCAGCACGTTCGCGGTGCCGGCCGAGCATCAGCACAAGGTGCTCACGTTCGGCATCCTGGCCGCGCTCGTGCTGCGCGTCATCTTCATCGCGCTCGGCGCGGCCCTGCTGTCACTGTTCTCGTTCATGTTCCTGATCTTCGGCCTGGTGCTGATCTGGACCGCGATCCAGCTGTTCCGGCACCGCAACGAGGACCCGGACGTGGAGGACAACGGCCTGGTCAAGGTCGCCCGCCGGCTGCTGCCGACGACCACCGAGTACCACGACGGCCACCTGTTCGCGCGCGTCGACGGACGCCGGGTCGCCACACCGCTGTTCATCGTGCTCATCTCGATCGCCGGCACCGACCTGCTGTTCGCGCTCGACTCGATCCCGGCCGTGTTCGGCGTGACCGAGGAGGCGTACATCGTCTTCGTCGCGAACGCGTTCGCGCTGCTCGGGCTGCGCGCGCTGTTCTTCCTGGTCAAGGGCCTGCTGGACCGGCTGGTCTACCTGTCCGTCGGGCTCGCGGTGATCCTTGCGTTCATCGGCGTCAAGCTGATCCTGCACTGGGCGCACGACCTGAGCGACGCGATCCCCACGGTGTCCACGCCGCTGTCGCTGTCCGTCATCATCGGTGTGCTGGCCATCGCGATCGTCGCCAGCCTGATCAAGGTCCGCCGCGATCCGTCCGCCACCGCGCACGCCGGCTCGCTGCGGGTTCGCGGCAACCGCCGGGACGAGGACCGCGACCGGTAGCCTCACCAGCCCAGCAGCCGTCGCCGGGGTAGCGGGCGCACCGTGCCGTTGCGCGCGACCTCGGCGGCGAGCGGGAGCGGGAGCGGGACCCGCACCAGCAGGATCGCACCGGGTAGGTCGCCCCAGCCGGTCGCCTTGAGCACGCCGGTCCGAAGCGTCGCACACACTGCCACGGCGGTCCCGGCCTGATGATCGTCGGCGGGTACAGCGCGGCAGGGCCAGCAGCGCACCGCGTCGATCATCGGCAGCCGCCACGGCTCGTACGACATAGGCGGTCCCATGTGTGGTGCACTCTCAGGTTGCGGCGCGGCGGGGCACGCCCTGGTGGCCCGGCCATAGCGGAATCAGGCCGGGCCGTGGGGCCCCTGACAGCCGCGCGGACCCAGACGAAGAGGAGACGGCCGCGGGACGCGAGTGAGTGCCCACGTCCCGCGCGGCGCAAACGGGTTATCGGTCAGGCGGCCGGTTCCAGCCGGATCACGATCTCCTTGGACGTCGGCGTGTGCGACAGCTCAGCCGTGGAGTCCAGCGGGACCAGCACGTTCGCCTCCGGGAAGTACGCGCCCGCGCACCCGGCCGCGATCGGGTACTCCACCAGCCGGAAGCCGGGCGCGCGCCGCTCCACGCCGTCCTTCCACTCGGACACGATGTCCACCATGGATCCGTCCGCGAGACCCAGCGCGGCCAGGTCCTTCGCGCTGACGAAGACCACGCGGCGGCCGCCGGAGATGCCCCGGTACCGGTCGTCCATGCCGTAGATCGTGGTGTTGTACTGATCGTGGCTGCGCATCGTCTGCAGCATCAGCCGGCCCGGCGGCAGGCTCCGCTCGACGATGTGGTTGACCGTGAACTGTGCCCGGCCGTCTGCCGTGCGGAACTCGCGGCTGTCCCGCGGCCCGTGCGGCAGCGTGAAGCCCTCGCGCGTCGACACCTTCGCCTCGTAGTCGTCGAAGCCGGGCACCACCTTGGCGATCACCTCGCGGATCGCCGGGTACGACCGCTCCCACTCCGGCCACGGCAGGTCGGCGGAGAGTGTGGCCTGCGCCAGCCGCGAGATGATGGCCAGCTCGGACAGCAGGTCCGGGGATGCGGGCGCGAGCCGGCCCACGGACGCGTGCACGGCCGACATCGAGTCCTCCACCGTGACGAACCCGGCCGGGTCCCGCTCGGTGCGGCCCAGGCACGGCAGGATCAGCGACACCTTGCCGGGCGTGACGTGCGTGCGGTTGAGCTTCGTGGACACGTGCACGGTCATCTCGCAGGACGCGAGCGCGGCCAGCGTGACGTCGGTGTCCGGGGCCGCGGCGGCGAAGTTGCCGCCGAGCGCCATGAAGAACCGGGCCCGGCCGTCGCGCATCGCCCGGATCGCGTCGACCACCGCGTACCCGTGCGTGCGTGGCACCTCGATGCCCAGCTCACGCTCGATGTTGTCGACCCAGGGCGGCGGGCTCTCGATGATGCCCATGGTCCGGTCGCCCTGCACGTTGCTGTGCCCGCGGACCGGGCACAGGCCGGCGCCCGGCTTGCCGATCATGCCGCGCAGCAGCTGGACGTTGACGACCTCGCGGATCGTCGGCACCGAGTCGGAGCGCTGGGTCAGACCCATAGCCCAGCAGACGATCGTGCCCTCGGACTCCGCCATCAGACGCGCGACCTGTTCGATCCGCGCGCGCTCCAGGCCGGTCTGGGTCTCGATCACGTCCCAGTCGACGGTGGCGCGGGCCGCGGCGTACTCCGCGAAGCCCGCGGTGTGCGCGTCGATGAACTCCCGGTCCGCGTGCGGCAGCAGCAGGTGACCGAGCGCGGCGAACAGCGGCAGGTCCCCGCCGACCTTGATCTGCAGGTAGTGGTCGGCCAGCGAGGTGCCCTTGCCGACCACACCGTCCGGGGCCTGCGGATTCTTGAACCGGAGCAGGCCCGCCTCGAGCAGCGGGTTGACCGCGACGACGGTGGCGCCGGCCTTCTTCGCCTTCTCCAGCGCGGTCAGCATGCGCGGGTGGTTCGTCCCCGGGTTCTGCCCGACCACGACGATCAGCTTCGCCCGGTGCACGTCCTCCAGCGTGACCGAGCCCTTGCCGATGCCGATCGTCTGCATCAGCGCCACGCCCGACGACTCGTGGCACATGTTCGAGCAGTCCGGCAGGTTGTTCGTGCCGTATGCGCGGACGAACAGCTGGTACGCGAACGCGGCCTCGTTCGACGTGCGGCCGCTGGTGTAGAAGACGGACCGGTCCGGCTCGACCGCGTTCAGCTGCGCCGCGACGGTGGCGAAGGCGGCGTCCCAGCCGATCGGCTCGTAGTGGTCGCTGTCCGCCCGCTTGATCACCGGCGTGGTGAGCCGGCCCTGCTGGCCGAGCCAGTAGTCGGACCGGCCCGCCAGGTCGGATATGGAGTGCCGGGCGAAGAACTCCGGCGTGATCCGCCGCAGCGTCGCCTCCTCGGCCACCGCCTTCGCACCGTTCTCGCAGAACTCGAAGTGGCTGCGCTTGCCCGGCGCGGGCTCCGGCCACGCACACCCCGGGCAGTCGAAACCACCGGCCTGGTTCAGCTTCAGCAGGGTCAGCGCGCTGCGGCGTACGCCCATCTGCTGTTGTGCGGCCGCCAGGCCGTGCAGGACGCCGGGGACGCCGGCCGCGGCCTGCTTCGGCGGTGCCACGCGGAGATCGCGGTCTCCGACGTCGTCGGTGGGAGCGTTTGTGGCCATGCGTGAGACCTTATGCCGGAAGAGATCCATTTCGCACTAGTCCAACCTCAGATTTGAGGAGGCCCGCCGAGGGTACGGGCGAGGAACTCCACGCTGCGCCGCACCTGCGCGCCGAGGTCCGCGCCGCCGACCAGGTGGTCGGCGCCGGGCACCAGCTCCAGCTCGACCGGGGCGCCGGCGGCGCGGAGCGCGGCGGCCAGCTCGACGCTCTGCCGGTAGCCGACGACCACGTCCTCCTCGCCGTGCAGCAGCAGGATCGGCGGTGCGTCCCGGCGTGCATACGTCACCGGGCTGGCCGCCGCCGCCTTCTCCGGTGAGCGGGTCACCGGCGCACCGATCAGCAGCGACTCCGGCGAGTCGTCGGCGTCGTGGTCGCCGGTCGCGCGCGGGTGCCGGTGTGCCTGCATGGTGGCCAGGTCGGCCGGGCCGTACCAGGACACGGCCGCCTGCACGCGCGAGTGGCCCTCGGTCACGCCGACCTCGCCCTCGTCCGGCGAAAGGGCCAGCAGCGACGCCAGCAGGCCGCCGGCCGACTCACCCCAGACGCCGACCCGGCTCGGGTCGATGCCGAGGTCGGCGGCGTAGAGGCGCAGGTAGCGGATCGCGGACTTGAGGTCGTGCAGCGGCGCGGGGAACGCGGCCTCGCGGCTGAGCCGATAGGCCGGCAGCGCCACCGCGCACCCAGCCGCGAGCAGGCGGCCCACGTGGTCCTCGCCGGCCAGCCAGTCCGGCGTCACCTTCGGCGAGCCGTTGAGCCAGCCGCCGCCGTGGATCCACAGCACCACCGGCACCGGGCCGGTCGTGCCGGCCGGCGCGACCAGATCCAGCAGCAGTGGGCGGTAGCCCTGCTCCTGTGCCACGAAAGCGTCCCGATATTCGATCCGGTCGCCGCGCCGCTCCCCCGCGGGTGGCGGGCCGAACCGGTCCCTGCCTGCATCAGCCATGATCCGATCCTGCCACTCCGGGGCCGGCCCGCGGATCGGACCGTGGTCCGATGATGAGGGCTCGGCCACCGGCACATCATCGGGATCGTGATGACGCCCGATGCCGTACGACGAGATGCCACCAGACCCAGCCGGCGCCGCGCAGTGCCCGCGCGATCGCGCCGTACGGAAGACTTCGCACGCCGATACTCAACGTTTCACGTGCTGATGCGTTCATGGATTGTGGCGAAAACTTCCCTTTGTGTCGTTATGCCGATGATCGCTTCTGCGGCACTCCGTGTGGCCCCGGTCTCGCCGGAGCAGGTCGAGCGTGCCCCAGCATCCTTGGCCGATGACCGAGACGACCGGGCGGCACCACGGGCTCGGCCGCGCCTCCCGGACGGGGTGGAACGGTGCCGCCGGCAGCGACCCGGACGCCGGTCTCCGGGCCGGACGCTTCGGTCTCGCCCACGGCGCGGAACCGGCCGGTGAGGTCCCGATCATGGGCACGACCTCGCGGACGTGCCGGCACCGGTCACCGTGGACGGCCTGACCGTGACGGCGCTGCGGCTCGCCCAGGCGGCCGGCCACCGGGGTGATGACGCTGCGGCCAGCAGCATGGGCGAGCCGGTCCACCGCGGCGCCGGGCTCCGTGGTGGACTCGTGGCGGTTCCTCCGGCTGCCGCGACCTACTCGAACGGGCAACCCGGGTTCGGCGCGTCCTGCGACAGCGGCGAGCCCGTGGGCAGCACGTACAGCACCTCCAGGACGATCGGGGTGCGGCCGCGGTTGATGCCGATGTGGACCTCGTCCGCACCGGCCGGTTCGTAGATGAAGCTGCCCCGCGGGTAGTAGCCGTCCCGCGCGCACGTCGCGTCGAAGTGGCTCAGCGCGCCCTGGCGTACCGTCGCGTAGAGCGCGCCGTCGTGGTAGTGCCAGCCGGTGGCCTGCCCCGGCGGGATGGTGATCTCCCGCAGCACGTAGTCGGTGCCGCCGACCGTGTGCTGCGCGATGACCGTGCCGGACACGCCCGGTCCCGGCGGCGTCGCCTGCGCCGCCCCGGCCGTACCGACCGTGGTCGCGGCCACGACCGCCGCCAGCACCGCCGCACATCGTACCTGTCGCTGCATGTCGTCGTTTCCCTTCCGCTGCCATGACGGACATGGGTACAGACGGCTGTCATCGACGATGGTTCACCTGAATCGGCGGCGACCGGATGGCGGTCACAGTGGCGCCGGCCGGCGTACCGTTGCCGGAGACCTCGGTGCTGAAGACGGCGGATGCCGCGTAGTTCCAGCCGAAGTGCAGACCGATCGGCAGCCACAGACCGCGGGTCGCGATGTACGCCGAGGTCGGCATGCCGCCATCGGCGACCGCCACGCAGATCGCGCCCCACCAGTCCGCGTTCGGGTTGAGCGGATGCCCGGCGCCGAACAGCGCGGCCGACAGTGCGAACGCGAGCCAGGTGCCGATCCACCGCTCGGCGTGCCGGAACAACACGCCGCGGAACAGCAGCTCCTCCGTGACCGCGGCCCCGGCCATGAACCCGAACAACCCGATCGCGTTCTCCGGCGCCTCGCCGAGGCCGTCGATCCGGTAGCCGCCGTTGAACGCGATGTTCCCGATCACGGCGGAGAACAGTGCGACCCCGAGCAGCGTGCCCCGGAGCAGCCCGGACGCGGCCGCGCGCGGCCGCCTCGGTGACCGCGCGCCTCTCCGACCAGCGGACCACGAGACGGTAGACGAGCATCGCGATCACCGCGGTGACCCGGCCGGTGGCCAGCGCGAGCCACGGCTCGCCCGGCACGAGCAGCAGCGCCTGGCCGCCGGCGAACGAGACCACGACGACCGCGGCGAGCTGAACGAGGAACCGCATGACGCACCTTCCGACGTGCCGCGGCCCTCCCGCCGCGGTCACGCAGAAAGCTACGGACGGTCACGCCCGGCGTCGTCACCATCGCGCGGTCACTACGGCGTAGCTCCTCCGACCTACGTCACCAGCGCAGTGGCAGCGTGTCCACGAAGGACCGCAGGCGCGCGGCGATCAGCGTGTGATCGGCCAGCGACGGGTGCCAGTGACAGCCGCCGTAGTCCAGACCGGTGCCCGGGTAGTGCCACAGCCGTACCCGGTCGCTGCGCTCGGTGACCACCCGTGCGGCCGCCTCGGGGAAGCCGGCCGCGCTGTCGGTGCTGCTCACCACGATGATCGTCCGCTCGCCGTAGCGCGCCCGGAGCGTGTCCAGAAAACCGTGATAAGCCAGCCGGTACGCCTCGGCGAGCGACTCCGGCGTCCACGGCTCACCCGGGTTGATCGCGGTGGAGAAGTCGTTGATACCCAGCCCCACCACGACCAGCTGCGGCCGCCAGGTCCGGGGCCGCTGCCACACGTCACCGTCCACCGCGAGCAGACCCCCGCTCGTAGTAGGTGCGGTAGCTGGTGCCCGGCTCGCCGCCGTTGTAGTTGCGCACCATGCCCCGTCCGGAGAACGCGTTGAGCTGGTAGTCGGCGCCCAGCCCGCGCGCGGCCAGCGCGCCGAAGCTGCGGTCGGCGTTCGTGGTCCGGTGCACCTCGTCGCCGGTGCAGTCCCGGGTCGCGGACTCGTTGCCGTACCCGGCCGTGTACGAGTCGCCGATGAACTCGATCTGGCGCGGGCGCGCGGGCGGCGCCGCCAGGATCACCCCGCCGGCCACCGGCACGAACCCACCGAACGCGCCGGACGTCCACGGGCTCTCGGTGCGCTTGACCAGCCGTACCGTGTGCGCGCCGGGCTTCAGCCCGGTCACCCGGTGGGTGATCGCGCCCGGCTTCACCAGCGTCGCCACCGTGACCCCGTCCACCGCGACGTCGTAGTCGTTGTCCGCGTCGTTCAGCAC
The DNA here is from genome assembly GCF_030813715.1 of Catenuloplanes indicus. NCBI lineage: Bacteria > Bacillati > Actinomycetota > Actinomycetes > Micromonosporales > Micromonosporaceae > Catenuloplanes > Catenuloplanes indicus. The sequence continues at coordinate 965,044 of NZ_JAUSUZ010000001.1, read as the reverse complement.
GATCCCGACCCCGGTCCCGCGGAACCGGCCCTCGAAGTAGACGCCCGGCCAGCTGTACCGGAGCGCGGCACCGTCGGCGACGACCCGTCCGGCCGTGTGCGCGGCCTGCGCGGGCGGTGCCGGCGCGGCCGGCGTGACGAGTAGCGCGGCGGCCAGCAACGGCCGCACCATAAAATCGACAATCATAAATCAATAGGGTACGCCGTGCGAGCGCCGGCGGTGTTGATCTCAACCGCGGTGCAGGTTCTAGCGTGCTGGACATGACCACTTCGGACCTGAGTGCACCGGCCCGCGCCGACGACATCGCGGCGATCGAACGCGTGCTGGCCACGGTCCAGCATGCGCAGAACAACGAACTGCCCGGCGAGTTCCTGGACGTGTTCCGCGACGACGCCGTCTGGACGACCGGCCACGGCAAGCTACTCTTCGGCCTCGATGCGATCGCCGCGTTCACCCGGCAGGTGCTCCCCGGCGGGATGCGCGACTCGACCGTGACGTTCACACTCGAGCACGTCCTGTTCATCCGGCCCGACGTGGCGGCCGTCAAGGTGCGCCAGTCCTATCGCACGCCGGAGGGGGAGGACCTGGGCACCCCGCTCTGGATCATGTCCAAGGAAGAGGGCCGGTGGCTGCTGGCCGCCTGCCAGAACACCGGCGCCCCCGCCGGCGAACTACCGTCTCCCGGCGCTCGGCCCATCTTCGGACCGGTCGGCGAGGGCGGCTGACGGCGGGAGCGACTTCGCCACCACGGTCAGCTCCAGGACGGTCAGCGTGCCGCCGTCGCCGTCGACGAGATGATCCTCGACCGTCGGTCCGGCAACGGCCAGCCCGTGCCGGTCCACCCATGCGAACAGCGCCTTCCCGGCCGCCACCACAGCCGAGTCCGGCGGCGCTCCGGCACCCGGCGGTGTGTTCCCGTGCCACGAGGTGCCCGCGCCCGGCGGCCGTTCCGCGCGCAGCGGCATGCCCGCGTGCCGCGGTGGCCCTGAGGCGGGCGGCGGTTCCGCGTCCGTGCGAAGCGTTGGGTTTCGGTACGGCGGCACGCCCGCGGTCGATGGCACCACCGCACGCACCACGGTCCGCGCGGGCAGCGTCATGCGGTGTCCGCCGGAGACCGTCAGCGCGGCCTGGAACCCGGTTTCCGGGTCCGGGGGCGGGGTCGAGCCGGCCGCGTGATCGAGCCAGGTCAGCAGGGTGCCCGGGGTGTCACCGCACAGGCCGGTCAGCTCGGACGGGCCGGTGATCCGTCGCCTCAGCACGCGCAGGTCACGCGGGCCCACGGTCGTCTGCTGGGGCAGCAGGCCGGACGGGTCGGACAGGTGTGCCTCCGCGGCCGCGAGCGCGGCGGTCATGACGGCGATCCGGGCGCGCAGGTCCGCGAGCGATCCGGTCAGCGCGGTGTGCAGGTCCCGGTCCGGTGCGCCGGCCAGGGTGGCGATCTGCTTCAGCGGCAGGCCGAGGCGTTGCAGGCCGCGGATGCGTTCCAGGCGGGCCAGTTCCGCTGTGCCGTACCAGCGGTGCCCGCTGCCCGCCGTGACCGCGGCCGGTGGCAGCAGCCCGATCGCGTCGTAGTGGCGCAGCGTCCGCTCGGAGACGCCGGTCATCCGGGCCAGCTGGCCGATTCGCCACACGGTGTCCTCCTTGACCTTCACGCTGCGTCAGGCTTCTACGGTCCGCCCATGAGGACCCGCATCCTGCTGATCGCCGCCCCACTCGCCATGGTCGCGTCCGCCGCACTCGTCGTGCCATCCGGACTCACCCTGAATCCGTCCGCCCCCGCCGCCACGCTCGCCGCGGTCCACGACCGCACCGCTCTGCACCTTCTCGAACTCGCCCTCGACCTGCTCGGCTGGCTCGCCCTCACCACCGCCGGCCTCACTCTCGCCGCTTCCGCCGCCGTGCGGCTCGCGGATTCGCCACCCACCGGCGGCCTCACCCGCGCCGCTTCCGCCGCGGTGCGGCCCGCTGAGCCGTCACCCACCGGCGTGTCTCCGCCCGACACGCCGGTGTGTCGTGGTGGTGCGTCCGGCACGCCTACGGAGAGCGGCCTACCGGCCGCGGTGTACGCCGGTCAGTGGGTGGCTGAATCGCCGTCCCGGGGCCGGGCGGCGGGGGATGCGGCGGTGCGAGCGGTGGTGGCGGGTGGGCTGCTGGCCGCGGCCGGGGTTGCGGGGGTGCTGCATGATGCCGGGAATCTGGCGGTGACGCAGCTGGCGGGGCGTGCCGGGGAGCCGGGCGTGATCGGTGCGGCCACGGCCGTGATGCTGGTGGCGAAGTGGGGGGTCAACCTCGCCGGTCTGCTGTGGACCGCGGCCACGCTGGTGGCGGCGGGTGGCCGGTGGACAGGGCTGGTGGTGGGCGCGTTCGGGCTGGCCGCGGTGGTGCTGCCGTGGACGGCCGGGGCCGCGGGGGCGTCGCCGGCGCTGGAGCAGGTGGGGTATCTGCTGCACGTACCGGTGATGGCGTGGTGGGCTCTTCGGCCTGCGGCCGGGGCCGGTGGGCGCATGGCAGGATGATCGGGTGAAGACGGCGGTCGGGATCCTGGTGGTGCTGCTCAGCGGCGGGTTCGCGGCGCCTGCGCCGGAGGCCGTGTGTGCGGTGACGGACGACCGGCTGGCGGAGCTGTCGGGGCTCGCGGCCACACCGGACGGTGGGTTCGTGACCGTGAACGACGGTGCGGACGATCCGGCGGCCCGGCGCATCTTCTTCCTCGACGGGGACTGCCAGGTGGTTCGCGAGGTGCGGTATCCGTCGGAGCCGCGGGACACCGAGGACGTGGCGCTCGCGCCGGACGGGACGGTGTGGGTCGCGGACGTCGGCGACAACGGCAGTGTGCGGGAGACGGTCGGGCTGTGGCGGCTGGATCCGGGCGCGGACGAGCCGGTGCCGGTGCGGTACACCTATCCGGACGGGGCGCGGGACGCGGAGGCGCTGCTGCTCGACGGGGACGGCACGCCGATCATCGTGACCAAGGATCCGTTCACGCCCGGGCTGTACACGGTGCCGGGCGACGACGGGGGTGTGCTGCGCAAGGCCGGCTCGGTGCGCATCCCGGACTCGCAGACCGGTAATCCGTTCGGCTTCGCCGGCCGTTACGTGGTGACCGGCGGCGGCGTGTCGCCGGACGGCACCCGCGTGGTGCTGCGGACGTACGCGGACGCGTTCGAGTTCCTGGTCACTGACGGTGACGTCATCAAGAGCATCACCGAGGGTACGGCGGAGGCGATCCCGCTGCCGGACGAACCGCAGGGGGAGGCGATCACCTACAGCCCCGACGGGACGTCGCTGCTCACCGTGTCCGAGGGCGCGCGCCCGGAGATCGTCCGCTACGCCTCGGTGATCCCGGCGCCGGAGCCCGAGCCGGAACCGGTCGCGAACGACGGCACGGAGGGCGACCCGGCACCGGCCGCGGCGGGGCAGCGGGCCGGAGGGCTCAGCCCGGCCGGGATCGCGGTGGTCGCGGTCACCGGTGTGCTCGTGTTCGCCGCGCTCACGTTCGGTCTCGCCCGGCGCTTCCGCCGCCGCTGACACCGTGTCCGGCGTCGCTGATACCGCTGGGCCCGGCGTCGCTGACGCCGAGGCATCCGGGCGTCGCCGGCACCGCGGGGTCCGGCGTGGCTGATGCCACGGCGTCCGGTGCCGCGGTGGACGCCGCGGGCGACCGGTCGCGCTCCGGCCGGCTACCCGGCCGCCGCCGCGATCATCACTGGCGGCGGCCGGGTCCCCCTGTGAGCCGTGATCCGGCCACCGGATCACCCCGGCCCGGGTTGCCGGTGGCTCAGGTGCGGGCCGGCCGCCGGACCAGCAGCAGGCCCAGGGCGATCATGGTGACCGCCAGGAACAGGTGCAGCCAGTTGTCGGCGTTGTTCAGCGGCACGAAGTTGGCGGCGGTGTCGTGGCCGATGACCAGGCCGTACAGCCACAGCACCAGGTAGGTGGCGCCGCCGACGACCAGGAACAGCCGGGCGCCGTTGACCGTGCGGGCCAGTGCGAGCCCGGCGACGCCGTAGAGCAGGTGCACGATGTTGTGCAGGATGGACACCTGGAACACGCCGAGCAGCAGCGCGTCGGACTCGTGCCCGGCGAACTGCATGGTGTCGTAGTTCGTGGTCAGGCCGGGGATGAAACCGGCCGCGCCGACGAGCAGGAACACGACCGCGTACACGAGTGCGGCGGTGCGGACCGGGGACCGGGCGGCCACGGACGTCGAATGGTTAGCCATCGCATTTACCTCCATCGAGAGGAGGGTCGTGTGCCCGGCGGATTCGGCGGTAAACGTGCTCAGATGAGCACGTGGCCGTGGCGCGCGGCGAGCCCGGTCAGGTCCGGGGTGCCGAACTCGGCGCGGAGCTGCGCGAAGCGGGCCGGCTTGTCCGGGCCGAACCGGCCGATCGACGCGGCGAACGACTCGGCGGAGTTGAACACCGGCGGGGTTTTCTTGCTGTGGAACTTGTCCGCGTACATGACCAGCCGTTCCTCCGCGTTCTCCGCCAGGTAGTCGGCCGGTGGCAGCGGCAGGTCCTGGGCGAGTACGTCCGCGCGGCTGATCCCGACGCCGGTGTGGTGCGCGCAGATCCGGCACAGCGGGTCCGGCAGCCCTTCCGCGGCCAGCAGGTCCCGGCCGAGCAGGCCGTGCCGGACGTACTCGCGGCCGTTGATCCGCCCGTCCGCGCCGTAGAGCCGGTAGACGCCGATGTCGTGCAGCAGCGCGCCGGCCCGGACGAGATCCCGGTCCAGGCCGGCGCCGCCGGGGCCGTCCAGCAACTGTTCCGCGATCGCGCAGACGATCTCGCAGTGCGTCCACACCAGCGCGAACGCCTCCGGGCTCGGTGCGTGCCGTTGGTGCAGGTCCCGGATCTGCGAGTCACTCGGAATGATCACGCCTCATTGTCCCGGACCCACCCGCTCTGGATCCTCGGGGAGCGGGTGGGGTTCGTGGTGACCACCACGTGACGGACAGAGAGGAGCGCGGGCGACGACCGGTGCCCGCGGGAGCAGGCGGAACGTGACCCCGCCGGAAGCGGGACGATCAAGATCTGACGCTGTGGTACGCCGCCGGCGCCGCGCGAGCGGCACCGGCTCGTGCCCGTCAGTCCCCGTCGATGCCGGAGATCGTGTATTCGAGCGTGTCCGCGTGCAGCGCAACCTGGTAGCAGCGGGCGGCCAGCTGCTGGCTGGACGTGCCGGTCAGCGGCGTGAACGACTGCGTGCCCACCCGTGGCACGCCGGTCGGGCCGGCCACCAGCGCGACCCGGCCTTAGCCGGGCGTGCCGGTCGTGGCGGGCAGCGTCTCCGGCGTGATCAGCGGTGAGACCGGGCCGACGCCGGCCTCCATGCCGCAGAGCGTGACGCCCTCGGAGAACGGGTCGGTGCTGTCCACCAGGAACACCTGCACCACGTGGCTGCGGCCGCCGGGCAGCGGAACGGTCACGTCGAGGTGGCCGTCGTGTGCGGCCCAGCCGGCGCCGAGGCGTTCCACGACCGTGGGGAACCGCTGCCGGAGACGGCCGATGCGACCGCCGAGCACGGCCGCGGGCGGCAGGCCGGCGGGGTCGGCCGGTGCGGCGGGCAGCACGGCGTCGGTGAGCAGCCACGCCTTGATCAGGTCGTCCAGGCCGACGTCGGACTCGCGGCCCTCCTCCAGGAAGTCGACCGCGCGCTGCAGCGTGCCCGGGCGGCCCCAGCCGGCGACCAGCGGGTGCCCGCCGAGCGCGGCGCGCGCCACGCCGGGGCGTACGCGCCGACGTGACACGCCCCGAAGATCACCAGGCGGAGGCCGGACGAGACCGCGGCGGTGTCCACGTCCGCCGCCCCACGGGTACGCCGGCCGGCGCCATGACCGGCTGACGGCGCGCGGCACCCCGGCGCGCTCACCGGGCGCCGGGCGGGCTCACCAGCCCCGCGTGCCCGGGCCGCCCTTGAACGGGCCGGTGACGTCCGGGGTGATCCAGCCGCCGTAGAAGTCGCCCTCCTGAGCCTGCACGATGTCGTCGTCGACGCGGCACTCGTCCACCCGGCTGGGGTAGAAGGCGAGCGCGCCGGTCAGTTCCGCGTAGGCCGGTGACGGCTCCTCGTACGACCAGGCCGCGCGCGCCACCCGGTTGCCGGGCGTGACCAGGTCCCAGTACGTCGCCACGCCCTTGAACTCGCAGAACGACCGGTGGTCCGGATCCCGGTGCAGCAGCCCGGGGGTGATGTCGGTTCTCGGCACGTAGTAGACCGGCGGATGCGAGGTCTCCAGCACCCGCCAGCAGTTGATGCTCTCCGCCACCACCACCCCGGCGTGTCGCACCACGACACGCCGGGCGGTGCGCTCCAGGCGCGGTGGACGCGGGTAATCCCACACGGACTCCATCCCACCATTGTCGCCGCCGGCGGCACGGTGTGCTTGCTCCTCACGCCGCGTCAGGGCGGATAGTCGCGGGTGTGGAGGCGCATCTGACCGTGGGCCGGGTGGCCGGGCTGACCGGCGTGACCGTCCGGACGTTGCATCACTACGACGAGATCGGCCTCGTGCGGCCGTCCGCGCGGACCGGCGCGGGGCACCGGGCCTACTCGGCGGCGGACGTGGCGCGGCTGCGGGCGGTGCTGGCGTACCGGCGGCTCGGTTTCGGTCTTCGGGAGGTCGCCGACCTGGTCGACGACCCGTCCGCGGACGCGGTCGGGCGTCTGCACCGGCTGCGCGGCGTGCTGCTGGAGCAGCGGGACCGCGCGGCCGCGATGGTGACGGCGATCGACCGGGAACTGGAGGGACGCGCGATGGGGACGACACCGGCCGGTGCGCGGCTGTACGAGACGATCGGGTCCGCGTACCCGGCGACGCGGCGCACCGAGCCGCGGATCGCCGCGCAGGTCTGGGCCGCGCTCGGCGACGCGCGCACGGTGCTGAACGTCGGCGCCGGCACCGGCTCCTACGAGCCCGCGGACCGGGACGTGACCGCGGTCGAACCGTCCGAGGTCATGCGGGCACAGCGGCCCCGGGACGCGGCACGCTGCGTGGCGGCCCGCGCGGAGCGGCTGCCGTTCCCGGACCGGTCGTTCGACGCCGCGATGGCGTTCAGCACCGTGCACCACTGGCAGGACCCGGTCGCCGGCCTGCGCGAGATGCGCCGGGTGGCCCGCCGTGTGGTGGTGTTCACCCACGACGCCGGTGACAGCGCATGGCGGCAGCGGTTCTGGCTCACCCGTGACTACCTGCCCGAGGCCGCCGGGCTCGTGGCCGGCCGGCCGCCGGTGCACGAGCTGGCGCGGGCGATCGGGGCGCGTATCACGCCGGTGCTGATCCCGTGGGACTGCGCGGACGGCTTCTTCGAGGCCTACTGGCGCCGGCCGGAGGCGTACCTGGACGAGGCGGCACGCCGGGCGGTGTCGGTCTGGGCCCGGGTCGGGCCGGAGGCCGAGCGGCGGGCGGTCGGCGAGATCCGCGCCGACCTGGCCTCGGGGCGGTGGGCCGCGCGCAACCCCGAGCTCGCGGCGCTCGACGCGGCCGAGCTGGGCCTGCGCCTGCTCGTCGCCTAGCAACAGGCCCTGGGCACCGCACGCCGGCGGCGGGCCCGCGTCGCCGGGCGGTAGGGTTACGGGGCCGGGCGGCGGGAGCCGGGGCGGACGCGCCGACCTGGCCTCGGGCCGGTGGGGTGGGCGCAATCCCGCCCTCGGCGCGGCCGGGCTGCGCCGCTCGTAGTCCGGTCAACGGACGCCGGACAGTCAGGTGACCGGGCTCGGCACGACGATCGGGAGCCGTCGCGCCCGGGGTGGATCACGGACGATCACGCGACCGGGCGCGGCAGCACGATCGGGTTCGGGTGCGGCAGCAGGCGCAGGGCGGCCTCGGAGAGCGGGGCCAGCAGCTGCTCCAGGCGGGACACGCCGTCCGTGCCGAGGGTCTGCCACGGGCCGGCGGCAAGTACGTCGGTCTGGCGTTCGACGGTGTCGCGGGCCGCGTACGCGATCTCGGTGGCGGTGCCGGACGCCAGCCAGCCACGGTCGGTGAGCCGGGCGGCCGCGGCGTCCCACTCCTCGTCGGTCCAGCCGCGAGCGGGTTGCAGCACCTCGCGGGCGCTGTCCATGGACGCCCGCCAGACCAGCGACTCAACGCCGTCCAGGCCGGCGACCAGCAGCGCGGCCACGTGCCCGTCGCCGCGGTGCTCGCGCAGCAGCGTCGCGCCGTGCCAGACCGCGCCGAGCGGGTCCTCCGGCCAGGGCAGGTCCGCGTTCGCGGCGGCGAGCGGGCGGCCGGCCAGCGGAAGGCCGGCGGCGGCCCGGCGGAGTAGCGCGGCCGCCTCGGTGAGGCCGGTGTCCGGCGCGAGCCCGGACAGCGAGGCGCGGGCGCCGTCGAGACGGGCGGCCAGGGCGGCGGCCGGTGCGGCGCGGTTCCACACGTCGGGCAGCGCACGCCGTACCATCGTCGGCGCGAAACCGAAGAAGGTCGCCTCGACCGGCCCGGCGCCGACCGCACCCAGCGGCGCGGCGCGGCCCGCGAAGTAGCCGCGCCAGAAGCCGCGCAGCCCGGCCGCCTCGAAGGCGGCGCGCGCGGCCGGCGTGAAGTAGGTGACGGCGTGCACCGGTTCCAGCAGCGTCCACATCCGGCGAGCGATATCCATGCCTGCATTTGGCCGGTACGGACGCGGATTGTCAAAGGTGACACTCCCTGGCACCTACTGCCGGAATGCTCGTCACCGAAGAGGCCGGGCCGGCCGGCCCGCCCACCGTCATTCGGAGACACACATGCTCACTGGCCTGGACCCCCTCGCCTGGCTGGGAATCCTCGTCGCGACCGTCGTCAGCGGCGTACTCGCCGGTCTGTACTTCGCCCTGATCGTCCCGAAGCACTACGCCGTCGCGCTGGGCCGGGAGGGCGCGGCGGCGCCGAGGCCGACCCCGCTGTCGAACGCCGGGCCGATCGTCTGCATCCTGATCACGGTGATCACGTCCGCGGTGCTGATCCGTTCGCTGGACGTCACCACGATCGGCGCGGCCGTCGCCTTCGGCGTCCTGATCGGCGTCGGTTACCTGACCGCGATGACCTTCCAGATCGCGATCAACCCGAACTTCCCCAAGCCGTTGCTGTACGGCCTGGTCAACGCCCCGTTCTTCATCGTCTCCAGCACGGTCAGCAGTGTGATCATCACGCTGATCCGCTAGGCGGACGGCTCCGCCGACCGCGGCGACCGCGGGCCGGGTCGCCGCGGAAGGGCTGCCTTCCGCGGCGTCTGGCCCCGGGGTGCGTGCCCTCCGGGTCGACGACGGCGGGGCAGAGCACCGCGGCCGGCACCTCGGGTCATGCCGAATCGCTCATCCGGCGGTCCCTGCCTCCGCGGTCAGGAGCTCTTCGCGGCGGCGCGGCGGCCGCGGGCGCCGAGCGGGGTCCCGGCCGGGTCGACGGCCGCGGCGGTCAGGTTCTTGTAGGCGTAGCCGTGCGCGTCCAGCCACTCGACCGCCAGCAGCTCGCCGCGGGTCGCGGTGACGTCCAGGTCCTCGTCCTCCGGCGCCTCGATCAGGTAACGGAACGTGAAGAACGGGCGGGCGGCCACGTCGTACGCGAGGTAGCCCTCCGGCGTGTACGACGTGTTCAGGAAGTCGTGCTCGGCGGCGGACGCGAGCAGCTCCGCCTTCTGCGCGGCGCTCAGATCGTCGAAGGCACCACGCACGGTCACCCGGATCCCACGGCTCATGCCCGGCACGCTATCCCCGATCCACCGGCGTACGCACCCGAATTATCCGCCGGCACCCGTCAGACGCCCAGGTGCTGCCGGGTCAGCGCGGCGATCGTCTCCACGTGCCCGACACCCGCGCCGTAGTCCGGGTTGCCGTGGGAGAGCATGACCAGGACCAGGTTGGTGCGTTCCCCGGTGATCCGGCCGGCGCTGTTGACGATCCACCGGCCGTGCTCGGTGTCCCGGCTCAGCCAGCCGTTCTTGAAGGTGGCCCGCTCACCCGCGGCCACGGTCGCGTTGACACCCCCGATCGCCGCCCGGGCCCGCATGCTGACGGCCGCCGGCAGATACCCAGGTGTCACCGATGCGATGGACACCGGCGTGACCACGATCGAACGGACGCTCTCCCGCCCCGGCCGGAGGCGTAGTCTGGCCGGGTTCGTCGGGAGGAGATCAGCGGTGAAGCAGGCGCAGCGGCTCAAGAGCGTTCGGTACGACATCCGCGGCCCGGTGCTGCGCCGTGCCCAGGAGCTGGAGGCGGCCGGCCACCGGATCCTGAAGCTGAACCTCGGCAACCCGGCACCGTGGGGCATGAACACCCCCGACCCGATCATGGCGGACGTGGTGCAGAACCTCGGCGCGGCGCAGGGCTACAGCGACGCGCGCGGCATCTACTCCGCGCGGGTGGCGGTCGCGCAGTATTACCAGTCGCGCGGCGTGACCGAGGTGCAGCCGGACGACGTGATGCTCGGCAACGGCGTCTCCGAGCTGATCGTGATGACCATGCAGGCGCTGCTGGACACCGGCGACGAGGTGCTGGTGCCGAGCCCGGACTACCCGCTGTGGACCGGCGCGGTCACGCTCTGCGGCGGGCGGCCGGTGCACTACCGGTGCGACGAGAGCCAGGGCTGGCTGCCGGACCTGGAGCACATGGCCGCGCAGATCACGCCGAACACGCGGGCCATGGTGATCATCAACCCGAACAACCCGACCGGCGCGGTCTACTCGCGCGAGGTGCTGCTCGGCATGCTCGAGCTGGCCCGCAGGCACGGGCTGATGGTGCTCGCGGACGAGATCTACGACAAGATCATCTTTGACGGCGCGGTGCACCACACCGCGGCCGCGCTCGCCCCGGACGTACCCGTTATCAGTATGGGTGGCCTGTCCAAGACCTATCGGGCCGCGGGTTTCCGGTCCGGCTGGCTGGCGATGAGCGGCTTCACCGCGCGGGACACCGAGTACGTCGACGGCCTGCAACTACTGGCGAACATGCGGCTCTGCCCGAACGTGCCGGCCCAGCACGCGGTGCAGACCGCGCTCGGCGGCTACCAGAGCATCGAGCGGCTGATCGAGCCCGGCGGCCGTCTCTACGAGCAGCGCACGCACGCGTGGGGGGCGATCACCGCGATCCCCGGCGTCGACTGCGTGCGGCCGGACGGCGCGCTCTACCTCTTCGCCCGACTCGACCCGGCCGTGCACAAGATCCGCGACGACGAGCAGCTGATAATCGACCTGCTCGAACAGCAGCACCTGCTGCTCTCGCACGGCACCGGCTTCAACCTGGACACGCCCGACCACATCCGGATGGTCTACCTGGCCCCGACCGACGTGCTCGACGACGCGGTCCGCCGGCTCGGCGCGTTCCTCGCCACGTATCACCAATAGGGTTTCAGCTCTGCTGGTAGACGGCGGCGGAGATGCCGCAGTCCGGGTCGTGGAACGCGTAGTGGCAGCCCTCCGCGAACTCGCCCGCGGCGTCCTCGCCGGTCACCTGGCCGAGGTAGAACATGGTGCGGCCGCACCGCGGGCACGCCGGACAGGCCGGGTCCTGGATCCAGTCCGGCGTGCCGCCCAGCGTCGAACCGCCCGCCTCCCACGCGTTGCCCGCGAACGGGGTCGGCCGCCGCGGCCCGGCCCCGAGCGGTGGCGCGGCCGGCAGTTCCCACTCGTCGCCCTCGTGCCCGAGGAAGTCCGGCCGCGGCGGGCCCTCGACGAATCGGCCGTGCGCGGTGAAATAGTCGGTGTAGCACCCGCACCGCACGCAGCAGCCGACCACGACCGCGCCCGATTCCCGGCCCAGGATCTCGGTGGCGCGGGCCGCGTCCAGCTCCAGCAGCCGCCACAGCGTCATGCCGCACCACCCGCAGGACGCGTCGTTCACCGTACCGCCGGAAATGCCCGGTCCTTCGGTGGGGATCAACGCGTATGCGGTGGCGGAGGCGAGGTCACGCCGGCCTCCGTCGGAATCCAGTTCCCAGCCGCCGCCGTGCCCGGCGTGTGCCACCGTGCCGTGGAAATCGGCCGTCCAGGCCGGGCGCTCCGCCGACCAGCGCCGCACCGCCTCGACCGCCGTCGCCGTGCCGCTCACCGCCAGCAGGTACACCAGGCCCGGATCCGCGCCCGCGTCGACCCGCCGCACCAGCTCGGCCGCGGTCTCCTCGGTCATGCCGCGGTAGAGATCCGGCGCGTAGCTCACCCCGGCCTCGGCCAGCCGCAGGTGATAGGGCGCCAGCAGCTCCGGCCGCAGCCGCGCCACCTCGACCAGCGCGGTCGGGTCGTCCTCGATCGCTTCGTCGACCATTCGCCGCAGCGCGTCCGCCGAGATCTCCACCCTCCGGAATCTAGCGGTCCGCACCGGCATTTCTGGCTGGATCCGGCCCGGACGGGTATGACATGGGGCATGTATGTGATTCGTGAGAAGTTCTTCTCCATCGGCGACGACTTCGACGTGCTCGACGCGAACGGCGCCAAGGTCCTGCACGTCGACGGCAAGGTGCTCAGCGTGCGCGACAAGGTGGTGATCGAGGACCTGTCCGGCGAGGAGGTCGCGAGCGTCCACCGCCACCTGGTCTCGCTGCGCCCCACCTACGAGATCCGGATCGGCGGCGAGAAGGCGGCCGAGGTGAAGAAGAAGCTCTTCACGCCGTTCCGGGAGAAGTTCACCATCGACGTCCCCGGGCCGGACGACCTGGAGATGAAGGGCGACCTGCTCGACCACGAGTACGTCATCGAGCGTGGCGGCAGCCGCGTCGCCGAGGTCTCCAAGCGCTGGCTGACCATCCGTGACACCTATGCGGTCGAGGTCGCGCCGGGCGAGAACCCGCTGCTGGTGATCGGTGCCGTGCTCGCGCTCGACCTGGCGCTGGAGCGCGAGGAGAAGAAGAAGGAGAAGAAGGACAAGGACTGAGATCTTCCCGCTTCCGGCGGAGGCTCAGTGTTCACACCGGTTTAGGGGTGGGGGACGGGGCGGCAGCAGGGGCACGCTCCCGCGGGCACCGGTCGTCGCTGGCGCTCCTCCCTGCACGTTGCGCGGGTGGTCACCACAAAACCGGCCGGGTACGACTTTCGTCAGGGGTCGCCCGCGACTATCGGCAGGCGCTTCCGCGGCCGTTGCTCCATAACGTCGACGCGTGCGGAAACTTCTCCTGGTAGCGCTCGCGCTCATCGTGCTCGTCGCCGTTCCCGGACCGGCGTGGAGCCACCCCGGTCGCGGGTTCGGCGGCCCCGGGCCCGCCGGCCACCTCGCCGAGCCGCTGTCCGCGGACGCCGTCGACGCGTACCTGCGGGGCGCACTCGACGCGACCGGCCTGCCCGGACTGTCCGCCGTGGTCACCCACGGCGGACAGGTGGTGCACGCGACCGGCCTCGGGCGTGACTCCACCGGTCGGCCGGTCACCCCGGACACGCCGATGCGGGTCGCCTCGCTCAGCAAGTCGTTCACCGCGGCCGCGGTCCTCTCCCTGGTCGACGAGCGGCGAGTCGCGCTCGACACGCCGGTCGTCACCTATCTACCGGAGTTCCGCACGGCCGACCCGCGGACCGGCCGGATCACCGTGCGGCACCTGCTGCACCACACCTCCGGGCTGTCCGACCGGACGCTCGACATCGGCGCGACCCAGCGCGCCACGACGCTCACCGGCTACCTGGCCGCGCTGCACGACGGCACGCTGACCGGCGAGCCCGGCAGCCGCTTCGAGTACTGCAACGTCAACTACGACGTCGCGGCCCGGCTGGTCGAGGCGGTCGACGGCCGGCCGTTCGCCGACGCGCTGCGGGCGCGGGTCTTCGGGCCGCTCGGCATGGGCGGCAGCACCGTCGGGGACGGGCCCGCGGACGGGTACGTCTCGCTCTACGGCGCCTGGGTGCCGCGCGCCGAACTGCCCGGGTTCCGCGGCGGCGCCGGCGGGGTCGTCACCACCGCGTCCGACATGGGGCGCTGGCTGATCAGCCAGGCCGGGCACGGGCCGCAGGTGCTCACCCCGGACGCGCGGGCCACGCTGCACGGGCCGCCGCCCGGCGAGGACTACGCGATGGGCTGGAGCGTCGAGGTGGAGGAGGGACGGACGCTGCTGGTGCACTCCGGGAACCTCTTCACGTACACGTCGGTCCAGGCGTTCGACCCGGTCACCGGGCACGGTTTCGCGGTCCTGACCAACAGCGCCGCGCTGCACGACGACACGTACGACATCCTGCTCGGCCTCAGCGCGCTGACCGCCGGCCGCACCGCGGACCCGCCCGGCGGCGAACGGCAGCGGATCGACGCGGTGCTCGTGCTGATCGCGGCGCCGGCCGCCGGCCTCGGCATTCTCGGTGCGCTGCGTTCCGGCCGCTGGGCCTGCCGGCGTACCGGCTGGCCGGCCGTGGCGGGCCTGATCTGGCCGCTGCTGCCGGTGGCGGTGTTCGTGACGTCGCCGCAGTGGCTGTCCGCGCTGATGAACGGGCGGGCCGTCACCTGGGCGCAGCTCACCTACTTCCCCGCGTCGCTCACCGCCACGCTCGCGGTCACGGCCGCGGCCGGCCTGGCCGTGGTCGTCGCCCGGCTGACCCGGCTCGCCCGGCGGCCCGGCCGCGATCGGTAGGGTCGGGCGGGTGAGCAACGGCGCGCTGTTGCTCGGCCGCGCTCAATGGACTGTCCCGGAGCGCGATCGGCAGTGGATCGTCCGATCAGGACAGCGTCCGTACGCAGCCGCTCGCCGAGGGGACGGCGAAGGCGCACGTGAGCGCGGTCCTGGTTCGGCTCGGGCCGGCCGACCGGGTCCAGGCGGCGATCCTGGCCCGGTCAGCGGCGGCTCCACCCGTACCCCCGATGGTTTGTGAAAGATCTTGTGTGGCAACGGCTTCCGGCCCTAGGGTCACTGCTCGTGCAAACGACACCGATCGCCATTCCGGGCGTCGCCGGCTGGGTCTCCGTCACGCAGCCGGTGCTGGGCCGCCCCGACGTCATGGTCAACGGGCTGCCCGCCCAGCGGCTCCGGGGCAACGACTTCCTGCTGCCCGGCGAGACCGGCACCCCGCTGCTGGTGAAGCTCAAGCGCGGCGTGGCCGACCCGTTCCCGAACATCCTCACGCACGACGCCACCTATCGCACCGCCCCGCCGCTGCCCGGCTCGCTGAGGGCGCTGGTGCTGCTGCCGATCCTGCTCATCGTGTTCGGTGGGCTGGTCCTCGGCGCGATCTTCGCCGTACCGGCCTTCATCGCCAGCATGCACGTCACCCGCAGCTCCCTCACCCCGGGCCGCAAACTCGCGGCCGTCGCGGCCATCGACGTCGCCGCGTTCCTCGGCCTGATCGCCCTCGTCGCGGTCTTCGTCGCCCTGTCGACCCTCGCGTAGCAGCCGGCTTCATGCGCCGAGCGCGCCGGCCAGCCGGATCAGGGCGGCCTCGTCGAGCGGCGCGGCGCCGGGCATCGGCACGAAGAGCCGGTCGCGCCAACGCCGCGGAATCGCGTCCAGGCCGTACACCGCACCGGCGAGCCCACCGGTCACCGCCGCGATCGTGTCGGTGTCCCCGCCGAGGTCGATCGCCGCGCGGACCGCGTCCGGGAAGGTGCCGGTGGTGCGCAACGCCCAGAGGGCGCAGCCGAGCGTGGGCCAGACCGCGCCGTTGGACTCGGTGGCGTCGCCGGGCTCCCACGACGGGTCCAGCACCGTGGCCCAGCGGTCACGTTCACCGGGGTGCAGCGCGGCGACCGTGGCCGGTACGGCAGCCGGCACGTCGCCACCGGCGACGGCGATCCGGATCAGCTCGTGATAGGCCGCGCAGCCCTCACCGGCCGCCGGGTCACCGTGGGTCAGCGCGGAGAGCGTGCGGCCCGCGGCCATGGTCGCGGCCCGGCCGCGGGCGGCGAAGTGGACGGCGGCCGTGGTCGCGCGCATCAGCGACCCGTTCCCGGCGGCACGCCGGTGCCGCGCGGCATGGTCGGCCGCGGCGCGATCCCAGGGCAGGCCCCCGGTCAGCACGATCTCGGTCTGCAGGCCGATGTCCTTCGGCTCGGCGGCCGCCCACCGCCGGAACCGCGCGAAGACGTCCGCCGGATCGAGACGGCCGCGTTCCAGCAGCGAATCCGCGACCAGCACGGCCATCTGCGTATCGTCGGTCGCCTCACCGGGCTCCCAGCCGCCGCCACCGCACATCTCGTTCGGACCGCCGCCGAGCACCGGGAACCGCGCCGCGAACGCCCCGGCCGGCCCGAACTCGAACGGCGCCCCCAGCGCGTCACCGACCGCCGACCCGACGACCGCCCCGGCCTGCCGCGACCCGCTCACCCCCGCAATCTACCGGTGCTCCACACGGAACCGTCGTCCGCCGCGGCGGCTCCGGCGCGTGCCGCCGTTGGCAGCGGCCGCGGAAAATGTCGGTGGGGGGCGTTAGATTGCGCGGCGTGACTGAGACTGTGCGGGGGCGGGTTCCGGCCGCCGAGGAAGAGGACCGGTTCTGGGCGCTCGTCGAGGGTGCGTGGGCGACGCTGGGGGAGGAGCCGGCCGCGCTGCGGCGGGCGCTGCTGACCCGTGACCCGGCCGGCGACGCGGAGAACGATCTGTATGCGATCGACGCCTGGCTGAACCGCTTCCTGGAGCGGCTGAGCGCGGCGACCGCGGAGCTGACCGCGGCGGAGCTGGTGGCGCTGGACCGGGTCGTCGAGCGCAAGCTGTACGACATCGACCGCCGGGACGTCCACGACGTGACGGACGGTTCGGACGACGGTTTTCTCTACGCCCGCGGGTTCATCGTCGCGCTCGGCCGGGACTACTACGAGACCGTCCAGGCCGACCCGGCCTACGCGGTGCCGGACGCAGAACTCGAGCGCATGTGCTACTTCTTCGCCCACCAGCACCAGGACCGCTTCGACGCCTGGCCCGACACCGACTCCGGCATCTCCCGCGAGACCTGCAGCAACCCGGCGGGCTGGGCCTGATGACCGCGCCCGGCCTGCTCGACCGCTACCACGCGGGTGACCGCGAGCGCGTCTGGCACGAGCTGCGCCAGCTCGGCCGGTCCGTCCGCGACGATCCCGCGCTCGCGGCGGAGGCGCAGGAGGTCTGCGACGAGATGGCCCGCCGCGCGCGGCACAACGTCGAGCTGCTCGTGGCGCGGCTGACCGCGGCCGGCTACCGCTTCCACCACAACGACGACGAGCAGACCCCGGCCACGCCGTACGCGCCACCGACGCCGGACGCGACGGCGTACGCGAACTGGCTGGAGTCCACCTTCGGCGAGATCCCGATGACGCTGCGGTCCTGGATCCGGTACGTCGGCGACGTGTGGCTGGTCGGCACGCACCCGGAGTGGCCGGATTCCAGCTCCGGCGACCCGCTGGTGATCGAGCTGGAGGGTTCGCTGAACCCGCGCTACGGGTCGATGCGCGAGACGCACGAGCGATGCCGGGCACACCACAGACCGGAGTGGGGGCCGTTCGTGCTCGCAGTCGCGCCGGACGCGTTGCACAAGGCCAACACCAGCGGCGGCGACCCGTACGGATTCCTGCTCCCGGACGGCTGTGCCGACGGTTCGTTCCGGGTCGACGCGGCCATGCCGTTCGTCTCCTACCTGAACGTCGTCTTCACCTACGGTGGCTTCCCGGAGATCACCGGCGACGATGCGGAGTGGTCGATCCGGCACGAGCTCAGCATGGACCTGCTGCCGCTGTGAGGCCGGTGGTCAGCCCGCGACGACCAGCGGCGGTGCCGTGCGCAGGCCCGGTGCCACCACCAGCGCGACGTGGGTGCCGTCGGAGCCGGGCAGCGGCTCGTGGCGGGTGATCGGGGTGCCGGGCGCGGGCCAGTCCCACTCGTCCGCGCGGACCGTGCCGGCCAGCGGAGCCGCGGTGTCGCGGACCTCGATCAGCGCGCGGATCAGGTCCGCGTCGTTCCGCCAGCCGGTGTCGCCGAGCAGATCGGTGACCGCGTCGCCGACGAGACGGTGCCGATCGGCGGCGTCGATGGACGGGGCCAGCAGGACCTGGCACAGCGTGCGCATCGCGGCGCCGCGCCACCGGACCGGCTGGTCGCCGCTCGCCGGGGTGCCGGACCTGCGGGCCAGCGCCTTCCCGATCCGGACCAGCGGCCCGGACCGCCACGCCAGGTAGCGGTCCACGATGTCGTCGCCTCCGGTGCCCGCCTCATCACCGGCCGGCCCCGACGCGGTGACCGCGGCACGCAGCGCGGCCAGCTCGGCGCGCACGGCGGCCAGCTCGGCGCGCATCGCGGTCAGTTCGGTGTGCACCGCGGCCAGCTCGGCGTGGGTCGCGGCCGGTGCGGTGTGCGGCGCCGCCGAGCCGGCCCGTGGTGCGTGGTGCCGGTTCCCGCGCATCTGCTTTCTGATCCGCATGATCGGGGACCCTACCAGTCGTTATTCGCGCGCTCCCGGACGTACCGGTGGGATGGGTTCCAAAAAAGGTTGTGCGGGTTGCGCGGGGTCACTAACGTGTATTCCAGCACCGAGCGAGAACGCGACAGAGAGGAAGAGGTGACCGGCGATGACGTGGATGAGCCCCGACATGATGTGGCAGGCACCGCAGAGTCCCGTCGCCATGGCCGGGCGACCCGGTTCATCATTCCGAGGTCACGGCGTTCTTCGCGGCGCGCAGCGCTGGTGCGGCCTGGGGTAGGGATCCCCCGGCATCACCCGCCGCCTGCGTCCGCGACCGGACCGGGCGGCTTTTTCGTGTCGGCATACGGGTGTAGCTCAATCGGTGGAGCAACGGTCTCCAAAACCGTGAGTCGCAGGTTCGAATCCTGTCACCCGTGCGTTTGCCGTGCGCATTTGAATGCGTACGGAATGGTCGTTGAAAATTCCACAGCGGATGGTTTTCCATGCGGTTGTAGCACAACGGCAGTGCGGCTGCTTGCCATGCAGCAGACCGGGGTTCGACTCCCCGTAACCGCTCTCGACAGCAGATCAATGACGACATGAAGGGAGGATCCGGTGGACGTGCTGGTGCTGAACGCCGACCTCGGCCCGTTGCACCGGGTCAGTCTCCGCCACGCGGTGCGGATGCTGGTGCGCCGCGTGGCGGAGGTTCACGAGTCGCGGCCCGACACGCAGATCGGCGTGTGGCCGGTCCCGACCGTGGTGCGGCTGGTCTCCTACGTGGTGACCCGCTGGCGCCACTCGCGTGGCCCGGCCTGGTCCCGGGGCGGGGTGCTGGTCCGGGACGGCCGGCGCTGCGCCTACTGCGGCGGCCACGCCTCGACCATCGACCACGTCATGCCCCGCTCGCGCGGCGGCCGCAACGCGTGGTCCAACACCGTCGCCGCGTGCGGCGCGTGTAACCAGCGCAAGGGTGATCGCACGCCGGCCGAGGCGCGCATGCCCCTGCGATTCCGGCCGGCCGCCCCCACCTGGGCGGTCCTGGCCAGGTGACTCCCCGGGCCGCCGGTTCAGGCGGCGGCCCGGGAGTCCCGATGCGGGCTGGTGCAACCGGCAGCACACCCGGCTCTGACCCGGGCGATGGAGGTTCGAATCCTCCGCCCGCAGCGCACGACAGTGATTAACCGCAGGCGGGCCGGCTGCCCGGCCGCCCCTCATAAGGGCGGATTGCCCGGTTCGACACCGGGGCCTGCGACGACGGAGAGTTGGCCGAGCGGTCCAAGGCGGCGGTTTGCTACACCGCAGCAGGGGTGCGACACCTCTGCCGAGGGTTCGAATCCCTCACTCTCCTCCACGCCTCTGTAGCTCAGCGGATAGAGCGCCGGCCTACGAAGCCGGATGCGGAAGTTCGATTCTTCCCAGAGGCACGGTACGCAACGGGATGTGGCGCAGCACGGTCAGCGCACTCGGCTGGGGGCCGAGGGGCCGCCGGTTCGAATCCGGCCATCCCGACGAGCGGGCACGCGCCCGCGGATGGAGACGCCAGCCGACCGGCGCCGGCCACCGTCTCGAAAACGGTTGGGGGTAACACCCGTGGGCGTTCGACTCGCCCCGTCTCCGCAACGCACGTTCCGATAGCTCAGCCGGGTTCCGATAGCTCAGCCGGGAGAGCGCCGCCCCGACGTGGCGGAGGTCTCCGGTTCGAGTCCGGCTCGGAACACGACGCCCGTATGGCTCAGCGGAAGAGCGCCGCTTTCACACGGCGGAGGCCCCAGGTTCGATCCCTGGTGCGGGCACGATGACCGTAGCTCAGGTGGTGGAGGGCCCGGCCGACCGGACGCGGACCGGGAGGCGCGGTGCGGATCGCTCGAATCCGGCCGGTCATCCTTCGGAGAACCATCCGCCGTGGACTCGCCGCAGGCAGGGCCCGGCGCCCCGGCCCCGTAGCGTCTGTGCGGCACCGACATGTCGGAGACGGATTCGGCCGATCCGGCCGATGTGGCCCCGGGCGCGGTGGGAGTGCTTGCCGAGCATGCCGGGTGCGATGACGGGGGGCGGATCATCGTCAGACCGGACAAGTCCACCTGATACGGGCTGTTGATCACAACGTAATCGAAGCTCCTCATAGTGAGCGGTGCTCGGTTCATCGATCATCCGCGAGGTTTCGTTGTCACTGTCACGCTTGCGTGGGCTGGGGCTCGTCGCGCTGACCGCCAGCTCGGTCGCGTTCGTCCCCCCGGCCGCCCATGCCGCCCCGTCCGCGCCGCCACCCCGGAGCGCCCCGGCCGCCACCGTCACCCTGATCACCGGCGACACCGTGACCGTCGGTGCCGACGGCGGCGTTCAGGTCCGTGACCGCGCGGGCCAGCCGGCCGGCTACCTGTCGAACGTCAAGGACGGCGACACGTACGTCTACCCGCACGGTGCTTTCCGGCACCTGGCCTCCGGTCTGCTCGACGAGGACCTGTTCAACGTCACCGAACTGGTGGCCGACGGCTACGACGACGCGCACAGCGCCGGCATCCCGCTGATCGTCACCTACGCCGACCCGGCCGCCACCATGCGTACCGCGGCGCTGCCCGGCACCACCGCGGTCCGGCCGCTGGACAGCATCGGCGGCGCCGCGCTGACCGCGGACCGGTCCGGCCGGTTCCTGGACTCCGCGACCGGCGCGCGATCGGCCTCGGCGGTCACGAAGATCTGGCTGGACGGCAAGGCCGAGGCCGCGCTGGCCGACAGCACCGCGCAGATCGGTGCGCCGGAGGTCTGGCAGCGGGGCAACACCGGTACCGGCGTCGACGTCGCCGTGCTCGACACCGGGATCGACACCGAGCACCCGGACCTGGCCGGCGCGGTCGCCGCGACCGCGTCCTTCGTGCCCGGCGAGTCGGTCGAGGACGGCATGGGCCACGGCACCCACGTCGCGTCCACGATCGCCGGCAGCGGTGCCGCGTCCGGCGGCAAGGAGCGCGGCGTCGCGCCGGGCGCCCGCCTGCACGTCGGTAAGGTGCTCGACAACGGGGGCACCGGCCAGGAGTCGTGGATCATCAGCGGCATGGAGTGGGCGGTCCGCGAGCAGCGCGCCCGCATCGTCAGCATGAGCCTCGGCGGCGACCCGACCGACGGTACGGACCCGATGAGCGTGGCCGTGAACCAGCTCAGCGCGGAGACCGGCGCGCTGTTCGTCATCGCGGCCGGCAACGCGGGCCCGCGCCCGTCCACCGTGGGCACGCCGGGCGCCGCCGACGCGGCGCTGACCGTCGGCGCCGTGGACGGCAACGACCTGCTCGCCGACTTCTCGAGCCAGGGGCCACGGGCCGGCGACCGGGCGCTCAAGCCCGACCTGACCGCGCCCGGCGTGAACATCCTGGCCGCCCGGTCCCGCCTCAGCGAGACCGGCGAGGGGTCCTACCTGTCGATGAGCGGCACGTCGATGGCCACGCCGCACGTCGCCGGCGCCGCGGCCCTGGTCGCCGCCGCGCACCCCGAGTTGAAGGGGCAGCAGCTCAAGGACGCGCTGGTCAGCACGACCAAGGGCACCCCGGACCTGACCGCCTACCAGGGCGGGACGGGCCGGCTCGACGCCGCCGCGTCGGTGAGCGCCACGGTCTTCGCGACCGGGTCGGTCAACTTCGGATATCCGTCCTATCCCGCGCCGGCCGGCCCGGTCGACCGGGAGATCACCTACACCAACATCGGCGCGACGCCGGTGACGCTCGAGCTGGCCTCCTCGCTCGACCTGGTCACCCTGTCGGCGACGCGGGTCACCGTCCCGGCCCGCGGCACCGCCTCGGTGACCGTGACGACGTCGTTCGACCGGGTGCCGGCCGAGCAGACCTTCGCCGGCTACGTGACCGCGACCGGCGGGCTGCGGACCTCCGTCGGTGGTGGCAAGGAGGGCGCCCGCCATCAGCTCGCGCTGCGCGGCCGGGACCGGAGCGGCAAGCCGCTCGGCGGCGTGGTCGTCGTGCTGAGCCGGAACCGGACGGTCATCCAGATGATCGACGAGACGGGGGCGCTCGACCTGCGGCTGCCGGAGGGCACGTACACCGCCTACCTGACCGGCGACGTCGAGGGGGTCCACGGGCCGAGCTCGATGGGCCTGGCCGTCCTCCCGGTGACCGGTATCGCGCTGAACGGGGACCGCACGGTGGTCTTCGACGCGGCCAAGGCCCGCCGGCTGACCGCGACCACCCCGCAGCCGTCCACGGTGGTCGCGTCCCGGTTCACGCTCGTCCGGGACATCACCGGCGGCAACCCGTGGCTGGACGCGTGGTACCCGGGACCGCAGTACGACAGCGTCTGGGTGCTGCCGACCGGCAAGGTGCCGGACGGAACCCTGACCGCGTCGGCACGCTGGCGTCTCGCCCAGCCCGAACTGACCGTCGCCGGCTACGACGACCTGCGGGTGCGGCACGGCGCGACGCCGTTGCCCTCCACCGTGCGCAGCCTCGACGCGGTGCTGGGCGGCGCCGTGCGTGGCAAGGCGCTGGTCGTCCGGGCCGGCGGCGAGACCTCGATCGAGGAGCGGGCGGCCGCGGCGGCCGCGGCGGCCGCGGCGGGCGCCAAGCTGCTGCTCGTGGTCAACGACGGTCCGGGGCGCCTCGAGCCCTGGCCGGGTTCGGTGTGGATGCCGACGGATCCGCCACCGGTCACCGTCGCCACCCTCACCCGCGACGAGGGCGAGAAACTCATCGCCCGCATCCAGCGCGAGCGCGGCGTGCGGCTGGACGTCACCTCGCACCCGGTCCCCGAGTACGCGTACGACCTGGTCACCGACTACGTCGGCGCGGTGCCGGCGGACCTCACCTACCGGGCCACGTCGGGCAATCTGGCCCGGGTCGACATGTCGTTCGACAACTGGCGGCCGGGTCGCGCGATCGAGCAGCGCTCCGAGATCGATTCGCTCGGGCTGGCGATGTTCCTGGACTACGCCGAGGCTCCGGCCCGCGGTGACCGCACGGACTGGGTCACCGCCGGGCGGAAGTGGATCTCCAACGTGGTGATCCCGGGGGAGCAGGCCCAGCACACCGCGCCGACCGCGTACCGCGCCGGTTCGGTGAACCGGCAGCGGTGGTTCGGCCCGGTGCAGCGGCCCCGCCTGGTGGACGAGCCCGACGGCCTCAACATCTTCCGCCAGGAGGGTGGCTGGTTCTTCGCCAACATCCCCGGCTGGGGCGACTCGGGCGCCGCACACGCGGGGCACACCGGCGAGAACCCGGGCGCGGACAACCGGCTCTCCCTCTATCAGGGCGACAAGCTGGTGAGCACCACCGACCGGTACGACCCGCTGCTGGTCGCCGGCCCGCTGCCGGCACCGGCGCTGCCCTACCGGCTGGTGTCGGAGAACAACCGGGACGCGTGGGCCGGGCCGTACTCGACCAGCACCCGCACCGAGTGGTCGTTCACCTCCGGTGACGTGCAGCCGGGGACGGTGGTCAGCCCACCGCTGATCCAGCTCGACTACGACGTGGACACCGACCGCGACGGCCGGGCGAGACGGACCTTCGACCTGACGATCGCCACGTCAACCCTCGCCACGGCGACCGACCCCGGCACGGTACGGACGGTCACGCTCGACGTCTCGTACGACGACGGCGCCACCTGGCACCGGGTGACGCTCCGCCGGCAGCCGAACGGCTGGAGCACCCGGATCGCCGCGCCCCGGACGGCCCGGTTCGTCACGGTGCGCACCAGTGCCCGCGACACCCGGGGCAACACGGTCGAACAGCTCATCACGCGGGCGTTCGGCCTGCGGTGAGCCGGGCAGCGGCTCGGGCGCCGGGCGCGCGCCCGGGCCGCTGCGCGCGAACCACCGGCCGTACTCGACGCGGCCGTGCCGCGGGCAGGCGACCCGGCAGACCGGGGCAGCGATCCGGGCCCTCGCCGCGCCGTCGCCCGGCGTCCGCCTCCGTGATTCGGCGCCGCCGGCCCGGGAAAGGGACGGCCGGTCGCTTTCCGGATCCCGGAACGCGTCAGGACGCGCCTGAGCCTGCCGATGGGGAAGGCATGACAGGCAGGAGCGGCCGCACCGGTTACCTGGTGGGGCTCGCGGTGCTGAGCGCGGTCTACTACGTGTGGCCGGCGTGGCGGGTGGAGTCGTGGGCGCTGCTCGGGCTCGGCGGCGTGGGTGCGATCGTGGCCGGGGTCCGGCTGCACCGCCCGGCGCGGTGGCCGGCGTGGCTGCTGATCGCGGCCGCGCTGCTGGTGTTCGTCACCGGCGACACGATCAACAACACCTACCTCGCGCTGAACGTGCAGCCGCCGTATCCGGGCGTCGCGGACGTGCTCTACCTGCTGGTCTACCTGCTGCTCGGCGTCGGCCTGCTGCTGCTCGTGCGCACCGCCGGGCCCGGCGACCGGAACCGGGCCGCGCTGCTCGACGCGCTGGTGCCCACGGTCAGTTTCGGGCTGCTCACCTGGGTGTTCCTGGTCGCGCCGTACGCGCGGGCCACCGATCTGAGCGCGGTCGAGAAGTCGCTGTCCGTGGCGTACCCGGTGGGTGACGTGTTGTCCCTGGGTCTGCTGTTCCGGCTGCTGGTGGCGCCGGGGCGCAAGCCGGCCGCGGTGCGGCTGCTGACCGTGGCCATCGCCGGGCTGCTCTTCTCGGACATCGTGTACAGCCTCGCCCGGCTGGACGCGACCTGGGCGATCGGCGGCCCGGTCGACCTGGGCTGGATCGCGATGTACGGCTGCGCCGGGCTGGCCGCGCTGCACCCGTCGATGGCCGCGGTCCCGGGCGAACCGGCCGACGAGCCGGACCTCGGCCCGCGGGCCGCGCTGCGCCGGCTGGTGCTGCTCACCGGCGCCGCGCTGATCGCACCGGCGGTGCTGCTGCTGCAGTACATGCACGGCGAGGTGGTCGACGCGCCGATCATCGCGGCCGCGGCCGGGCTGATGTTCGTGCTGGTGATGGCGCGCGTCTACGGGCTGATGACGGAACGCACCGCGCTGGCCGCGGAGGTGAGCCGGCGGGAGGGGGAGGCGTACTTCCGCACGCTGATCCAGAGCGCGTCGGACGTGATCCTGATCGTCGGCGCCGACGCGCGGATCCGTTACGCCAGCCCGTCCGCGGCCGTCCTGCTCGGCTACCCGGACCTGGCCGGGACACCGCTGCACGACATCATCGCGGACACCCATCACGAGACGCTGCGCCTGGCGGAGCGCGGCCGGGTGAACGGCGTGGACCTGATCGCGGTCCGCGCCGACCGGTGCCTGCTGCAGGTGGAGTGCGCGGTCCGTGACCTGCGGGACGATCCGACGGTACGTGGCCTGGTGCTCACCCTGCGGGACGTGACCGAGCGGCGCCGGCTGGAGAACGACCTGGCCCATCAGGCGTTCCACGACAGCCTGACCGGGCTCGCGAACCGGGTGCTGTTCCGGGACCGGCTGGAGCAGTCGTACGCGCGCGCCGAGCTGGCCGGGACCGGCATCGGCGTGCTCTTCGTCGACCTGGACGACTTCAAGGAGGTCAACGACACGCTCGGGCACGCGGTCGGCGACCAGGTGCTGATCAGCGTGGCCGAGCGGATCGCGGCCGCGGTCGGGCCGGACGACCTGGCGGCGCGGATGGGCGGCGACGAGTTCGCGATCCTGGTCGCGGACGCGGACGGGCCCGGCGGCGCCGAGGACCTGGCCGCGCGAGTGATCGCCGCGCTGCGGGCGCCGGTCGAGGTCAGCGACGGTCTCGGCGGCCGGTTCGCGGCCAGCGGCGCGGCCAGCATCGGCGTGGCCACCAGCGCGGGCGCGAGCACGCCGACGGAGTTGCTGCGGCACGCGGACCTGGCGCTCTACCTGGCCAAGGGCGCCGGGAAGGGAGACTGGAAACGGTACCGGCCGGATCTGCAGACCGCGATGATCGAACGGTCCGCGCTGCGGCAGGCGCTGCACGAGGCGGTCGAGCGGGAGCAGTTCGTGCTGCACTACCAGCCGATCGTGGACCTGCTGGCCGGTGCGGTGGTCGGGGTGGAAGCGCTGGTGCGCTGGCAGCACCCGGAGCGCGGGCTGCTCGGCCCGTACCACTTCATCGAGCTGGCCGAGGAGAGCGGCGCGATCGTCGGAATCGGTGGATGGGCGCTGCGCGAGGCGCTGCACCGGTGCGTCCGGTGGCAGCGGGACGACCCGGCGGCCGCACCGGCGTACGTCAGCGTGAACGTGTCCGCGCGCCAGTTCCGCCGCCCGGACTTCGTCGGCCAGGTCCGCGCCGCGCTGGACGGCACCGGGGCGGCACCGGCCGCGCTGCTGCTGGAGATCACCGAGAGCCTGGTGCTGCACGACACCGAGCAGGTGCTCGCGGACCTGCGCGAGCTGCGCGGGCTCGGCGTCCGGATCGCGATCGACGACTTCGGCACCGGCTACTCGTCGCTGAGCTACCTGCGGCACCTCCCGGTCGACGTCCTGAAGATCGACAAGTCCTTCATCGACGACGTCGTGCACAGCGACCGGCAGGCCGCACTGGTCGCCGCGATCGTCACGCTCGCCCGCGACCTCGGCCTGACCGTGGTCGCCGAGGGCATCGAGGACGCCGGCCAGCGCGCCGCGCTGATCGGCATGGGCTGCCCGTACGGTCAGGGTTATCTGTTCTCCAAGCCGGTCCCGCCGGAGCAGGTGCCGGCCACGATCACGGCCACGGTCGCCGCGGTGGACTCGTGAGCGCGTCCCGCCGGGCCGTCAGGTGCGCAGCAGGTAGCGGACGACGTCGGCCGCGCCGTAGTCCGCGGTCAGCCGGGACAGGAACCCGAGATCCTGGCCGAGTGTGACCAGCGGCGGTTCCGGGTGTCCGCCGGGCCGCGTCTGTGCCAGGCCGGCCGTGGCCATCAGGCCGTTGCACAGGCAGCGGCTGCCGTCGGTGTCCCCGGCCGCGCCGCCCTTGCGCACGTACTCCTCGACCGGCTCCGCCGGGCAGCGGTAGCCGACCGCGCCGTTCTCCCGCCGGTACGGCGTGCGCAGATAACTCAGATCGCACATCCGGGGCCGGGCCGCGTACACCCGCTCGTCGGCGGCGGTCCCGGGCAGCGACGCGGTCTTGAAGGGGAATCCGGTCGGCGACGCCCGCACGTCGTTGCGCACGGTCAGCGTGCCCGCGGCTGTGTCGTCGCGGAGCCGCCGCTTCAGACCGTCGTCCAGCGCGGACTCCCGGCACAGCGCGAACGCGCTGCCGACCTGGACCCCGGCCGCGCCCGCACGTTTCGCCGCGGCCAGGTACTCCGGGCCGCACTGGCCGCCGGCCAGCCAGAACGGCAGACCGAGAGCGACCATCGCGGGTACGTCGACGCGGTCCCGGGCGCCGTAGACCGGTTCGCCGTCGTCGTCCAGGACCAGCCGGCCCCGGGGACGCGCGCTGTGCCCGCCGGCGACCGGGCCCTCCAGCACGAACCCGTCCGGCCGGGTCGCCGCGTCCCGCGCGAGGTACGCGGCCAGCGTGGCGGACGAGACGATCGCCAGGAACCGCGGCCGGTGCAGCGGTCCAGCGGCCTCGCCGAGCACCTCGGCCGGGTCGAGCGTGACGTGGTGGTCCTCGTCCGGCAGTGCGCCGTGCACGGTCACCGGCAGCGTCGCGCGCCGTCCGGCCGCCAGCGTGCCGAGCAGCCGCGGGATCTCCGTGGGCAGTCCGGCCCCCATCAGCACGTAGTCGACACCGGCCAGCATCGCCCCGTACACCGCCGCCGGCGTGCAGGTCTGGATCTTCTCCAGATAGTTGACGCCGACCACCCCGTCGTGCCCCTCCTTGGCCAGGAACACCTCGGCGAAGTTGGCGATCACGGTCAGCAGCTGCGCCTGCAGCCGCTGCCGCAGCCCGAGCTTCGGCACCGGCCGCATCGGCTGCCCCGCCGGCACACCACCGGCCACGTAGTACCGGTCGAGCACCACCGTGGCCAACGCCGGAACCGGGAACGCCGCCAGCGCCCGCCGCAGATGCCCGCCCTCGTCCCCGCGCTGCAGCCGCCGGGCGAGCTGCGCGTCGAGCGCCACGCCGGAGACCACGCCGAGCTGCCCGGCCTCGGCCACCGCGCGAGCCAGCCGCCAGCCGGAGACACCGACACCCATGCCACCCTGGATCACCGACGGGATCTCTGTCTTCGCCACGCCCGTAGCCTGCGTGAGTCCCGGCCGGTGCGGACAGGGCCGAAGGTCCCCGTCACGGGGTCCAGGTGACCGGCAGGCTCTTCACGCCGTAGACGTCCGCGGTCTCCGGGCGTAGCGTGACCGGGCCGGCCAGGCGCAGCGTGGGGAAGCGGCCGAACAGCGCGGTGAACGCGACCCGCATCTCCACCCGGGCCAGCTGCTGGCCCAGGCACTGGTGGATGCCGTGGCCGAACGCGAGGTGCCCGCCCTGCTGCCGGCCCACGTCGAGCGTGTGCGGGTCGGTGAAGCGCTCCGGGTCGTGGTCGGCCGTGTGGTACGACAGCACGACCGTGGTGCCGGCCTCGACGAGCTGGCCGCCCAGCTCGACGTCCTCCAGCGCGGTCCGCCAGAACGTCTTCGCCACGGTCAGGTAGCGCAGCAGTTCCTCGACGCCGCGGTCCGGGGCGGCGCGCATCGCGGCGAGCTGCGCCGGGTTCTCCAGCAGCGCGTACGTGCCCAGCGACAACATGTTCGTGGTGGTGTCCAGCCCGGCCGCGAGCAGCAGCAGGCTGATCCCGCGCAGCTCCTCGTCGGTCAGGTCGCCGGTGGTCAGTTCGCTGAGGATGTCGTCGGTCGGGTGCGCGCGCTTCGCGGCGACCAGCTCGTCCAGGTAGTGCTGGGTCGCGGTGTACGCCGCGACCAGTTCCTCCTCGGTGGTCTCGCCGCCCATGAACGCGTCCACCTGCTCCTGGAACCGGCCGCGGTCCGTGTACGGCACGCCGAGCAGCTCGCAGATCACGATCGCCGGGATCGGCTTCGCGAACGCGGTCACCACATCGGCCGGGGGCCCGGTCCGCTCCATCTCGTCCAGGCAGGCCGTGGTGACCTCCTCGATCCGTTCGGCCAGCAGCCGCATGCGGCGTACCGTGAACCGGCCCTGCAGCCGTTTGCGGTAGCGCCCGTGCTCCGGCTCGTCGGTCATCAGGAACTCGCCGGGCGGCGCCGGTGGAATGGTGAAGTCGCCGACGTTGATCAGGTCCTTCCGCGCGCTGAACCGCGGGTCGGCCAGCACCGACCGGACCAGGTCGAAGCCGGTGACCAGCCAGCCGGGCTTGCCGTAGTCGTGCGTGAACCGGCTGATCGGCCCGTGCCGGCGTGCCTCGGTGAACTCGGCCGGCGGGTCGAAGGGACGGCCGGGCCGGCGCTCCTTCGGCGTCCCGGTGACGGTGTGCACGGATCCGCTCATGACGATCCCCCAGTCGCGATAGTACGCGTTCGCAGATGGCAAAACGCTATGGCGGCCGCCGACGTCAGGTCAATGTCGATGGAGGCAAAATCGCAGTTCAGAGGCAATAAATCGGTGCAATGACGCTGTCGCCGAACGCAATGTCTCGTTGCAATGTATGGCGTCGAAGGCAACACTGGTGGCATGCCAGGGGGACGGTTGACCGCGCAGGAGCGCCGGAGCATCGCGGCCGGTCTCGAGGGCCGGCTCAGCTACGCCGAGATCGCCCGGCGGCTCGGGCGCCCGACGTCGACGATCAGCCGCGAGGTGGCCCGCAACGGCGGCCCCGCCCGCTACCGTCCACAGTGGGCGCAGCGGGCGACGGCCCGGCGGACGCGGCGCGGCACGCCGGTGCCGCCGCCGGCCACCGCGCCCGGCGGCGCGGCGGTGCAGGCGATCGTCGAGATGGCGGTCCGGTCCGGCCTGCCGCGGATCACCGCGCGGGTGCACGTCGACCTGCTGATGGCCGAGGGTGGTCGGCGCACCGCGGCGGAGCTGGCCGGCCGCCTCGGCGTCAGCCCGGCGTCCGTCTCCGCCTCGGTCAACTTCCTGATCGACAGCGGTTACGTCCGGCGCGAGCACGACCCGCAGCGCCGGCGCGACGTCTACGTGGTCGACGACGACGCCTGGTACCGCTCCGTGGTGATCAGCGCGCTGCAGACGATCGACGCGGCGCGGGCGGCGACGGCCGCGGCGGCGGAGCTGAGCCCCGGCAGCCCGGTGCGCGACCGGCTGTCCAAAGTGGGCACCTTTCTGGAGCGGGTGATGACGGACAGCATGGCGTCGGCGGACCGCTGGCGCCCGCTGCTGACGTGACGCGTTCAACATCGATTCACTTCGCCGCGTGGTGGTGTGTGCACCGAAAGTCATGGGTATCGTCGGGATCATGCTGGAACTATCCGCGATCTCCGATGCCGCGGAACACGTCAGCGGCATCTGCTTCAAGACCGGGCCACCACGGCGGATCGGCGTCGAACTCGAATGGACGGTGCACCACGCGGCGGCACCGTCGTCGCCGCTCACCATCGAGGATCTGCGGCACGCGCTCGGGCCGTACGCGCCCGGCACGCTCGGCAACCCCGCACCCCGGACGCTTCCGGGCGGCGGCACCGTCACGGTCGAACCGGGCGGTCAGGTCGAGCTCTCCTCCGCCCCGGCCGGCTCGCCGGCCGCGCTGTACACCGCGGTCGAAGCGGGACGCGCGGCCCTCGGCGACCGCCTCGCCCGCGCCGGTCTCGCGCTCGGCGGCACCGGCCTCGATCCCCACCGCCCACCTCGCCGCCTGCTGCACACGCCACGGTACGGCGCGATGCAGCGTCGGTTCGACCGGCGCGGCCACCACGGGCGGATCATGATGTGCAGCACCGCCGGCCTCCAGGTCTGCCTGGACGCGGGCCGGCCGGCCGACGTGGCCCGGCGCTGGGCCGCGGTGCACGAGTTCGGGCCGCCGCTGCTGGCCGCGTTCGCCACCTCCCGGTTCCGGGCCGGCCGGGACACCGGCTGGGCGTGCGGGCGGATGGCGGTCTGGTACGGCATGGAACCCGGCCTCACCCGCCCGGTCGGCACCGGCGCCGACCCGGCACAGACCTGGGCCCGGTACGCGCTGGACGCACCACTGCTCTGCCTGCGCCGCGACGGCGGCGACTGGGACGCGCCACCGGGCCTCACGTTCGCCGGCTGGATCCGCGGCCGGCTGCCCCGCCCGCCCACGGTCGAGGACCTGGAGTACCACCTCGGCACGCTCTTCCCACCGGTACGCCCGCGCGGCTACCTGGAGATCCGCTATCTGGACGCGCAGCCCGGCGACGAGTGGATCGCGCCGGCCGCGATCCTGGCCGCGCTGCTCGACGACGCCGTGCTCGACCGGGCCCGCGACCTGGCCGCCCCGGCCGCCGACCGCTGGCGGGAGGCGGCCCGGGACGGGCTCACGTGTCCCGCGGTCGGCGCCGCCGCGGCCGGCCTGCTGGACCTGGCCTGCCGCAACCTCGACCGCATCGGCCTGCCCGCGCGGCTGCGCGACCGGGTCGCCGACATCGCCGGGCGGCGGCTGGCCGCTCGATCCCGCAAGGAGCCGCAGACCCATGACTGACCTTCGACTGAGCGTCGCCGCGGAACTGGAGCGCGCCCGCGCCCGCACCGAGACGCTGATCGAGGCCGTGGACGACGACGACCTGATCCGCCAGCACTCGCCGCTGATGTCGCCGCTGGTCTGGGACCTGGCGCACGTAGGCAACCAGGAGGAGCTGTGGCTGGTCCGCGACGTCGGCGGTCGCGAACCGGTCCGCCGGGACATCGACGAGCTCTACGACGCGTTCAAGTATCCGCGCCGGGACCGTCCCGCGCTGCCGCTGCTCAACCCGGCCGAGGCCCGCGCCTATGTCCGGCAGGTCCGGGCCAAGGTCCTGGACATCCTGGACACGGTACGGATGGACGGCCGGCCGCTGGTGGCGGACGGCTTCGCGTTCGGGATGATCGTCCAGCACGAGCAGCAGCACGACGAGACCATGCTCGCCACCCACCAGCTGCGGGCCGGTGCGCCGGTCCTGGCTGCCGGGGCGCCCCCGGCCGGGTCCGTGAAGATCAAGGACGAAGTGCTGATACCCGGTGGACCGTTCACCATGGGTACGGACGTGGAGCCGTGGGCGCTGGACAACGAGCGCCCGGCGCACGCTGTCGACGTGCCCGCGTTCGTCATCGACGCCGCGCCGGTCACCAACGCGCGCTATCGAGAGTTCATCCGGGCCGGCGGGTACGACGACGAGCGCTGGTGGGGCGTGGACGGCTGGGCGCACCGGATCGCGGCCGGGCTGACCGGGCCCGCGCACTGGAACACGGACGGCGAGACGTACACCCGCTTCGGCCGCACCGAGCGGATCGTGCCGGACGAGCCGGTCGTGCACGTCTGCTGGTACGAGGCGCGCGCCTACGCCCGCTGGGCCGGCAGACGGCTGCCGACCGAGGCGGAGTGGGAGAAGGCGGCCCGGTTCGACCCGGCGACCGGCCGGTCCCGCCGTTTCCCGTGGGGCGACGACCCGCCGGAGTCCCGGCACGCCAACCTCGGCCAGCGGCACCTCAGCCCGGCACCGGTCGGCGCGTACCCGGACGGCGCGTCGCCGCTCGGCGTGCACCAGCTGATCGGCGACGTGTGGGAGTGGACCTCCTCGGACTTCCACGGCTACCCCGGGTTCCGCGCGTTCCCCTACCGGGAGTACTCGGAGGTGTTCTTCGGGCCGGACTACAAGGTGCTGCGCGGCGGGTCGTTCGGCACGGACGCGGCCGCCTGCCGGGGCACGTTCCGCAACTGGGACTACCCGATCCGGCGGCAGATCTTCAGCGGCTTCCGGTGCGCGCGCGACGCCCGCCCGGAGGAACTCGCCTGATGTGCCGCCACCTGGCGTACCTCGGGGAACCCGTACCCCTGGACGGTCTGCTCTTCGATGCGCCGCACGCGTTGTGCCGTCAGGCGTGGGCGCCACGCGACATGCGCGGCGGCGGCACGATCAATGTGGACGGATTCGGCGTCGGCTGGTACCCCGGCTCCGGCGGCGAACCGGTGCGCTACCGGCGCGCAACGCCGATCTGGTCGGACCCGTCGCTGATGGCGCTGGCCGCGGCGACGGCGTCCGGCGCGGTGCTCGCGGCCGTGCGGTCCGCGACCGCCGGCATGCCGGTGACCGAGGGGGCGGCCGCGCCGTTCGCCGAGGGCCGCTGGCTGTTCAGTCACAACGGGAAGGTGGCCGGCTGGCCGGACTCGGTGGCGAAGCTCGCCGAGCGGCTGCCGGTGCGCGACCTGCTCACGCTGGACGCGCCGACCGACTCCGCGCTGCTCTGGGCGCTGGTCCGGGACCGCCTGCGGGCCGGTGCGGAACCGGGCGGCGCGCTCGCCGGGACGCTCCGCGCCGTGCACGCCGCCGCCCCTGACTCCCGGCTCAACCTGCTGCTGACCGACGGCACCCGCGTCGCCGCGACCACCTGGGGGCACGCGCTGTCCTACCTGGACGGCCCCGGCTCGCTGACCGTCAGCTCAGAACCGCTGGACGACACACCCGGCTGGGCGGAGATGCCGCCACGCCATCTGCTGGTAGCGACCCGATCCACCCTGGACCTGACGCCGCTGGAGGCACCGTGAACCTGGAAGTCCACCTCGACGAGCGGGACCTCGCCGCCGCGTTACGCGCCGACGTCCGGACCGGCCTGACCGCCACCCCGAAGTGGCTGCCGCCGAAGTGGTTCTACGACGCGCGCGGCAGCGAGCTGTTCGACGAGATCACCCGGCTGCCGGAGTACTACCCGACGCGCGCCGAGCGCGCGATCCTGGCCGCCCGGTCCGCCGAGATCGCCCGGATCACCGAGGCGAAGACGCTGGTCGAGCTCGGCTCCGGGTCGTCGGAGAAGACCCGGCTGCTGCTCGACGCGCTGCTCACGCACGGCACGCTCGGCGCGTTCGTGCCGCTGGACGTGTCCGCGGCCGCGCTCGCCGACGCGGTCGCCCGGCTGGACGCGGCCTACCCGGCGCTGTCCGTGCGCGGCATCGTCGGCGACTACACCCGGCACCTGCACCACCTGCCGGACGGCGGCAGCCGGATGGTCGCGTTCCTCGGCGGCACGATCGGCAACCTGCTGCCCGCGGAGCGCGCGGGCTTCCTCGGCGACGTGCGC
This sequence comes from Catenuloplanes indicus, assembly GCF_030813715.1. Classification (NCBI taxonomy): domain Bacteria; kingdom Bacillati; phylum Actinomycetota; class Actinomycetes; order Micromonosporales; family Micromonosporaceae; genus Catenuloplanes; species Catenuloplanes indicus. Next base: position 930,793 of record NZ_JAUSUZ010000001.1, on the reverse strand, counting down.
GGCGTACTGGACCCGGGGGAGTGGCTGCTGCTCGGCGCGGACCTGGTCAAGGACGTGCGGACGCTGCTGCCCGCCTACGACGACGCGGCCGGCGTCACCGCGGACTTCAACCGCAACGTGCTGCGGGTGATCAACCACCACCTCGACGCCGATTTCGAGCCGCAGCGCTTCGACCACGTCGCGGTCTGGGACGACGGCAACGAGTGGATCGAGATGCGGCTGCGGGCGCGGGAGCCCATGCGCGTACCGGTGCGGGGTCTCGATCTGGAGGTCGACTTCGCCCGCGGGGAGCTGCTGCGCACCGAGGTCTCCGCGAAGTTCCGGCCGGAGCGGCTGCGCGACGAGCTGGCGGCGGCCGGGTTCCGGCTGCGGCAGCGCTGGACCGACGACGACGGGCTGTTCACCGTCTGCCTGGCGCAGGCGGCCTGAACCGGTGGTGCCGCGGCGCGTGACGTCGCGCCGCGGCACCGCTCGCTCAGCGGACCGCGGCCTGGAGGCGGCGGGCCTCGTCCCGGCCGATCCGCGTCTCCGCGTGGCAGAACGCGTTCTGGCAGCGCACCACGTATTTCGTGCGCACCGGGATCAGCGGGATGAAGAACAGGCTGAACTTGGTGACCTCGCGGATCAGCAGCAGACTGCCGGACTGACCGCAGACGCGGCAGGTCTCCGGCACCCAGCCGAGCGACTCGGCCTTGGTGCGGAAACCGAAGATGAAGAACACGGGGAGCGCTCCAGGTTGTCGGACGGCCCTGACACATCGACTGTGCCAGGGCCGGGGCAGCGTCTCGTTCGGGCCGGCCTGGTTCAGTTCGGGCCGGTCGGGCCGGTGAAGTCGGTCCGCAGCGCGCGGTCGGTGTCCTCCCGGCGCCGGTCCACGTCCTCGATGCCCGCGTCGTTGCCGGTCGGGTCGTCGGTCTGACCGTCCGCCGGTGACGTCGCGACCGCGGCGGCCAGCTCGGACAGCGGCAGCCGCTCCTCGTCCCGCCAGACCCCGTCCGGCTTCTGTTCCGCGTTCGTCATGCGGCATCCCTCCGTCGTTGCGTGCCGTGCTTCGCCCGGTCGGCGTACCCGTCGTCACCGTGCGCAAACACGCGTGTGGAATCCGGCAGTCTGGGTAGACCGCAGACATGTCCGACAACACCTATCCGCAGCCGGTCTCCGACCCGGAGACCGAGGGTCTGCCCGATACCGCCGACGACGACTCCACCGCCCGGGACGACGTGGCCAGCGGCCGCATCGCGGACGGTCCCGACCCGGCCGCGCTGCCGCTCGACCGCGACGACCGGCCGCTGGCCGTCGACGCGTTCGGTACCACGCCGGAGGAGGCCCGGCAGGGCGAGTCGCTCGACCTGAAGATCGGCCGTGAGGTGCGCGACCCGGCCCTGGACGAGGCCGCGACCCGGGCCGACACCCGCCCGTCGCCGACGTCCGCGGAGTCGTTCGACCCGGACGCGGCCGGTACCGAGGTGGACGCCATCGACCGCGACACGCCGCTCGACGACGGCGGTCCGGTCGACCCGAACCTGGACTCGCCGGTCTCGATGTACGACACCGGCATCGGCGACCGCCCGGTCGGCCGGCTCGTCGCACCGGACGAAGGGCTCGAGGAGGACCGGGAGGCCGATTCGGTGGCGTACGACGCGGGCGCGGCCGGTGGTGGCGCGACCGCCGAGGAGTTGGCGATTCACCCGATCCCGGACCGCTGAGGCGGCAAAATGATCAGATGAGCGTCAGTCTCGACGAGTTCGTCGCCTCCGACTCTTATCAGGCCGTGCTGCACGACGTGCTGTCCCGCTGCGGCCTGCCGCTGCACAGCGGCCCGGAGCCGGCGGTCCTCGGCGAACTCCTCAGGCAGGACCTGGACGCGGCCGGCGTCGGCGTGCGCGAGCTCGCCGGCGTCGTCACCACCCACGGCGCGGAACTGGCCCGCTACGTGCAGCTGAAACTGGTCGCCTACCTGCGCGACCACGAGGGGGACTCGCGGCTGGTCACGGACGATCTCTCACCGGCGTTCCTGGTCGGTCACATCGTCGAGTTCCATCTGCTGGCCGACCGCCCCGACGAACTCGAACGCTACGTCCGCCGTCTCCGCATCCCCAACGCCCGCCGCTACGCCGCCCGGGTCCGCACCATCTACGACCTCGCCCTCCGTACGGTCTAGCCACCGGTTCCCGGCGTGGCCGGGGCGGTCTCAGGCGGCCGGGGCCGTGGCGGGGCGGAGCGTGAGGACCTGGGGGCCGTCCGGGGTGATGGCGACGGTGTGCTCGGAGTGGGCGGTGCGGGAGCCGTCGGCGGAGCGGATGGTCCAGCCGTCCGCGTCGTAGGTGATCTTGTCGGTGGTCGCGCACAGCCAGGGCTCGAGCGCGAGCGTGAGGCCCGGCGTGAGCTTCATGCCGCGGCCGGCGCGGCCGGTGTTCGACACGTGCGGGTCCTCGTGCATGGTGCGCCCGATGCCGTGGCCGCCGAACTCGGAGTTGACCCGGTATCCGTACGAGTGCGCGACCTCGCCGATCGCGGCCGAGATGTCGCCGAGCTTGCCGCCGGGCTGCGCGGCCGCGATCGCGGCGTCCAGCGCGACCTCGGTCGCCTCGATCAGCTTCAGGTCGGCCGGGGCGGGCGTGCCGACCACGAACGACAGCGCCGAGTCCGCCACCCAGCCGTCGATGCCGACCGCCATGTCGATGCTGAGCAGATCGCCGTCGGCCAGCACGTAGTCGTGCGGCAGCCCGTGCAGCACCGCGTCGTTCACCGACAGGCACAGCACGTTCCGGAACGGGCCGCGCCCGAACGACGGCGCGTAGTCCCAGTAGCACGACTCCGCGCCGCGCTCCTTGATCCGCCGGCGGGCGTGCCGCTCGACGTCCATCAGGTTGACGCCGACCGCCGCGACCGTCTTCAGCTCGGCCAGCAGCTCACCGACGAACCGGCCGGTCACCGCCATCCGCTCGATCTCCGCGGCGGACTTCAACTCGATCACGGCAATCTCCCTCTGCGTACGGTATTTCTATACCGTCATTTTTATACCACGGTGGTACCGGCTCAGCGCGCGCAGGTCATCGGGACCGGCTCGGCCGGCGGGGTGGTGGCGGGCACCGGCGACCGTACGCCCTGGATGGGGCTGGTGGACGTGGCCAGCGGGCCGCCGGTGCGGTCGTGCGCGGCCGCGACGATCTCGGCGAGGACGGACAGCGCGGTCTCCGCGATCGAGGTGGCGCCGAGGTCGAGCCCGGCCGGGCCGCGCAGACGGCCGAGGCCGGGGATGCCGGACAGCCGGCCGAGACGCTGGGCGTGCGTGGCGCGGCTGCCGAGCGCGCCGACGTAACCGGCCGGGCCGGGCAGGGCGGCGCGCAGCGCGCGGTCGTCGATACGCGGGTCGTGAGTGATCGCGACGACCGCGTCGGCATCCGACGGCGGGTGCGCGGCCAGCCACTCCTCGGGCCACGCCCGGGCCAGCACGACCGGCCGGCCCGCCGCGCGGGCCCGGATGACGAACGGCCACACCTCGGTCAGCACCGGTCACGCCTCCTGTCGCCGTTCGCCGGGAACCGGGCCGGTTCCCGGCGAGTCGTGCCGCGTCCGGGTGAGTTACCCGGCCCGGGCCCCGGTAACCCGGACCGCACGCCGGTGAGCGGCGTGAGCGCCGGTAACCCGCCCGCGCGTCCGGCCCGCACCGGGACCGGGCCACGTGCCGGGGATCCGCGTCCTGCCAAGTGTGCCGCCGGCCGCCGGAAAACCGTTCACCGGTCGTGCAACGTGTCTGTCAGGATGGGCGCGTGAATCCTGACCTGGGCGCCGGCCTGCTGCACCGGCTGACGTCGTACCGGCCGGGTCGCGAGTGGGACGTCCCCGCGGACGACCCGCGCGTCCGGCACGATCTCACGCCGAACGATCCGGACACGTTCCCGCCGCCGGCCAAGGCGTACCCGCCGGGTCTCGAGCGCACCGCACTCCCGCGCGACCTGCCGGTGCCCCGGGTCGCGGCCACCGCCGTGCTGTCCGGTCACGCCGGTCCGGCCGCGCCGCTGGACGCGGCCGGCCTCGGCCGGATCCTGTTCCTCGGCGCCGGCGTGGTCCGCACCACCGAGCGGAACGGCCGGTCGTGGCTGTTCCGCGCGTCCGGGTCGGCCGGAGCCCGGTTCCCGCTGGAGGTCTACGCGGTCACCACCGGCGTCGGTGGTGTCCGGGACGGCGTGCACTGGTACGACCCGGTCGCGCACGCGCTGGTCCGGGTCGGCCCGGCGACCGGAGGCGCCACCACGCTCGTGGTCACCGGTGTGCCGTGGCGGACCGGCTGGCGGTACGCCGAGCGCGGTTTCCGGCACCTGTACTGGGACGCGGGCACGCTGCTGGCGCAGCTCGAGGCCGCGGCGGTCAGTGCCGGGCACGCGCCCCGGCTGGTCACCCGCTTCCCGGACGCCCGGGTGCGTGACCTGGTCGGCGCGGACGGCGTGCACGAGTTCCCGCTGGCACTGCTCACGGTGGACGGTGCCGTCCCGGTCACCGAGCCCGCCGGCCCGGCCGCGCGGGGCACGCTGCCCGAGGTGGAGTTCCCGCTGATCACCGCGGCCCAGCGGGCCGGTGACTGCGATGTGCTCGGCGATCCCTGGCCCGTCGCGGCACCGACCGGCCCGCCATCACCGGCCACGCCCGCACAGCCACCCGCGGCGGAACGGCACCAGCCCGTCGCACCCGAACACCGGCCCACGGCGCCCGCACCGCAACCCCGCACCCGGGCCGGCACCGCGCACCCCGCCCCGCATGCCGACGGCGGCGACACGCTCGACGACGTGATCCGCCGCCGTGGCTCCCAGCGCCGGATGGACCGCTCCCGTACCGTACCCGCGCATGTTCTTGAATGGCCGCTCGCGGCCGCCCTGCGCGGCGTCGACGTGCCGCACTGGGTGGCGGTGCACGGCGTCGACGGCGTCCCGCCCGGCGTCTACCGCTGGCCGGATCTGGACACCCCGGTCCACGCCGGCGACCTGCGCGACGAGCTGACCCGGGTCTGTCTCGACCAGGCGCTCGGCGGGGACGCGGCCTACGTGGTGATCGCCGCGGTCGACGGCGCCGCGCTGGACGACCGCGGCTACCGGGAGGCCCAGCTGGCCGCCGGGATCGCGGAAGGGCGGCTGCACCTGGCCGCGTACGCGCTCGGCGCCACCGCGTCCGGCATGACGTTCCTCGACTCCGAGGTGCCCGGCCTGCTGCGCGCGGACGACACGCTCGTCACGCTGTTGTTCACCTGCGTCGGCGTCGCGGAGTACCGGTCGCGGCCCGGTGGCGGGCCGGGCACGCCGGTGGCGATTCGCAGCGTCGTGCCGCGGATGGGGACCGCGTCCTGACAGGACGGCCGTGGATGACTAGGTTGTGGCGAGACTTTCATCCACCGGTTTGACGGGAGGCCACCGCTCCATGCGCCTGGTCCACATTCTCGACTGCGTCGACCCGCAGCCGCTCGCCGAGTTCTGGTCCCAGGCGCTGGGGTTCCGGATCGGCGCCTGGGAACCGCCCTACCAGCGCATCGTCGACCCGGCCGGCCGCTGGCCCGACATGATCTTCCAGGCAGTCCCGGAGGAGAAGCGCGGCAAGAACCGCATGCACCTGGACATCCAGCTCACCGACATGCGCGGTGAGCTGGGCCGGTTCCTCGCGCTCGGCGCGCAGCTGGTCCAGGCGCCGCACGACGACAACGGTTACGAGATCGCGACGCTGGCCGACCCGCAGGGCAACGAGTTCTGCCTCGTCGTGCCGCCGCCGGGCTCCTACGACTACGACCACCTGAAGGCGATCGAGAGCTGAGCGGTCAGCCCTCCGGCGACACGTAGGACAGCGCGACCGTGTGCGTGCCGTCCCTCTCGACCGTGAGCGTGTACGTGTTCCACGGCTCCGCGTCCGCGCCCACGGTGTCGTCGTACAGCTTGATCAGCGTCAGGTCGAACTCCGGCAGCGACGCGACCGGCGTGACCGAACCGTCCGTGCCCACCACCGACAGTGACGAGGTGGAGTGACCGAGGTCAGCCTCGCCGGTCGCGACGATCCGGTCGCCGCCCTCCGGCAGCGCCGGGAGAAGCAGCTCCACCAGTGACTTGACGATCTCGTCGTGCCGTGGACCGTGCATCTGTGACTCCTCGTTCCCCGTGGCGGTGTTGCGGGGAACCTTACTGAACGTGTGCAACGGCCGGGCGTCACAAACGCGGTACGACGCACCCCAAGGGTCAAGATCACAAAGCGGCCGTCGGCATTCCGACGATTCGTGCGAAGATCAAAACCTAACGGACACGGAGGGTACGCAGATGAGCGACGCCGACCTGATCGCCCGCATCGAGGAGCAGGAGGAGCGGCTGCGGTTCGACCGCTTCGACAACGACGACGCGTGGCGGCTCGGCGTACTGCTGGCCGACACCGCCCGGGAACGCGGCCTCTCCGTCACGATCGACATCCGCCGCGGCGGCCAGCAGCTGTTCCACGCCGCGCTGCCCGGCACCGCGCCGGACAACGACCGCTGGATCGACCGGAAGGTGCGCGTGGTCGAGCGCTTCCAGGCCAGTTCCTACCTGGTCGGCCGTCGCCTCGCCGCGAAGGGCCGCACGCTCGACGAGAGCCAGGGTGTCGAACCGGCCGGCTACGCGGCGCACGGCGGTGCGTTCCCGATCCACGTCCGCGGCACCGGCGTGGTCGGCGTGGTGACCGTCTCCGGCCTGCCGCAGGCCGACGACCACGCGCTGGTCGTCGACGTGCTGGAGTCGTTCCTCCGCTGACTCAGCCCTGCGGCACGTGGGTGGCCTCGTCGCCGCTGATCACCTGGTTGGCCGGCGGTGGGCTCGCGGGCGTGGTGGCGCGCAGGTCCTCCGGCCGGGTCCGCTCGGGCATCCGCCGCCACCGCTCGGTCGCCGGCCGCGGCTCGTTCTTCGGCTTCATACCGTCATGATGGCACTCGCGCGCCGGTCGTGGGGGTCATGTCGCGGTCACCGAGATGGTGTGCCAGCCGGTGGCCCCGCTCGGGAACGGCGTGGCGCGCGCGTCGGTCTGCACCGCGCCGGTCCGGTCGGTGGCCCGGACCCGCAGCGTGTGCCCGCCCGGCGCCGGGGTCCAGGGCAGCCGCCACTGCACCCAGGTGTCGTCGGACGGCGGTGGCAGCACGGTCGCGGCCTGCCACGGCCCGTCGTCGATCTGCACCTGCACACCGGCGATCCCGGTGTGCAACGCCCAGGCGACGCCGGAGATCGTCACGCCGGTGCCGGACTCGAGCCGGGTGAACGGCGCCGGCCGGTCGATCCGGGACGCGGTCCTCGCCGGCGCCTCCGCGGCCCAGCCGCGCTCCACCCAGTACGCGTCGTACGCCGCGAACGTGGTCAGCTCCAGCTCGGTGATCCACTTGCAGGAACCGGCGTAGCCGTACAGCCCGGGCGTGAGCATCCGCACCGGGAACCCGTGCGTGAGCGGCAGCGGCTCGCCGTTCATGCCGACCGCGAGCATCGCGTCCCGGCCGTCCCGCACGACGCGCGTCGGCGTCCCGATCGTCATGCCGTCCGCGCCGCGCGCCACCAGCTGATCCGCGCCCGGGTCCACACCCGCCTCGTCGAGCAGGTCCCGCAACGGTACGCCGAGCCAGCGCGCGGTGCCGGTGTACGGCCCGCCGACCTCGTTCGACACACAGGTCAAGGTCAAGAATCGTTCCACGGTACGCCGGCGCAGCAGCTCGCCCAGGTCCAGCGTGACCGGGTTGCGCACCATGCCGTGGATGCGCAGCCGCCACTCCGCCGGATCGATCCGGGGCACGGTCAGCGCGGTGTCGACGCGGTAGAAGTCCGCGTTCGCGGTGACGAAGTCCGGTGGCGTGCCCGGCGGCAGCGGGGGAGCGGGCTCGGCCGGGGCGGGCAGCCGGACGGCGGCCCGGGACTCGTCCACGGACGTGGTCGCCCGACGGCGCAGCAGCGTGGTGCCGCCACCCGCCAGCACGGCTCCCGCGCTCACCGCCGCCGCGGTGGCCAGGAACCGGCGGCGGCCCGGCTCCACGGGCGCCGCAGCGCCGTCCGCGCCCCGCCGGCCGGTGCCGGTGGCGAGGCCGGGTTCCTGAGTCGCCGGGCCGTGCTCGCCGGCCCGCGGTCCGGCGCCGGTGTCGAGGCGGGGTTCTCCGGCCGGTGAGCCGTTGCCGGTGTGCAGCGCGATCAGTGCCGTCAGCGTGGCGGCCGCGGCCGCGCCCGCCAGCACCGACGGCGCCACGTCCACCGGTCCGGCGCCGGGCCGGGTCACCGCGGCCGCCGCGCCCGCCAGACCGAACGCCGCGAAACCGAGGACGCCCCACAGTGGACGGCGGTGCGCCGCCGGGCCGAGCGCGGCCGCGAGCAGTGCGGTCAGCACCGCGATGCCGGCCAGCAGCAGGGGCTTGTCGGCGGTACCGGCGGTGCGGACCGCGAACTCCTTCACCGGCGTGGGCGTGGCGTCGATGACGGCGGCGCCGACCGAGAGGACCGGGCTGGCCCCGGGCCGGGCCGCGGCGGCGAGAAGCTCGCCCGCCGCGACCCCGGCACCGGCCGCGATCAGCCCGCTGAGAAGGTCTGAACGCCGCCGCATGGTCAGCTCTTCGGCATGAGCACGGTGTCGATGATGTACACCGTCGCGTTCGCCGTCTGCACGTTGCCGCAGACCACGGCCGCGTTGCCGTTGACCGTGAACGACTCGCCGCTGCCCGCGACGGTCAGCTCGCCGCCCTGCAGCGTCGTGTGCGTGCCCGCGAGGTCCGCCGGCGCCAGCTTCCCGGACACCACGTGGTAGGTGAGGATGTCGGTCAGCTGCTTCTTGTCCGCCAGCACCTTGTCCAGGTCGGCCTTCGGGATCTTCCCGAAGGCGTCGTCCACCGGCGCGAACACGGTCAGCGCGGGCGCGCTGTTCAGCGAGTCGACCAGGCCGGCCTGCTTGACCGCGCTGACCAGCGTGGTCAGCAGCGGGTTACCGGACGCGGCGGTCGCGACCGGCACCTGCGCCATCGCCTGGAAGCTGCCCGCGTTCGCCGGATCGGTCGGCACGGACGCACACCCGGGCCCGAACTCCGCCGCCATCGCCGGTGCGCTGCTCGCCATCCCGGTCGCCGCGGGCGCGGGCGTGCCGGTCGCGCCGGTGCTGGTCTCCGCGTCGTCGCTCTGGCCGCAGGCCGCGAGCCCGAGACAGATCGTGGCCGCACTGGCGACAGCGATCATACGAATCGTACGCATGGTGAAATGTCCCCTCATAGAGATTTGAGTCCGGGTCAGGACCGTTGTGAGGGATTCGGCGACCCCCGGGCAGCGGATGGGTCCGGATTTCCCGGCATCCGCCGAACGGATCTCGGATGCGGGGCCGGTGCCCGGGGTCGTTGGCCTTCAGCTGCGGAAACGGCGTGGATGGTCCGGACCGAGATCGATGGAATGAACCTGAAATCCGGCTCGGCGGCTCGGCGGGCCGGTGGGCCGGTGGGCCGGTGGCGCGGCTGGTCGGTGGCTCGGTATCGCGTCGGTGCGTCGGCGCGGATCGTGCAGGAACGTCTGCCAGGCCGCGGTCGCGCGGGTCACCAGCCCGTCAGGCCTCCCACGCCGACCCAGCACGCGCCACGGCGTCCGTCAGGGTGCCGCACCGCCGCAGTCCTGTCGGCCATAGACGCCGCTGCGGGAACGGGAGTGCACAGGAAAGAACCGGCCACCGCCAGCCGGTCTCGCCGCGTTGCTCGCGGCCGCCGCTGTCGGCCTGCCCGCCGATCCAGCTCGGCGGACATCGCACATGCGCGCCACTCGCTCAGCATGATCGCCGTCAACATCGCGCCGCGCGTGCTGACGAGCATCGCAGTCAAGCCGTCCCCGGCCTGGCTCCGGCCGACGACGGTGGTGGGGGGTGTGCCGCCCCCGCCATCCGGATCAGCCGGTCACCGCGGCGAACTCAGCCTTCCGCGCCATCACTTGCCGCCGGAGCACGTCCAGCTCATCCGGCTGTGCTGAGGAAGCGCCCGGCTGCCCCGGGGCAACGCCCGGCGCCGCCGAGGCGATCCCCGGCGCCACAGCTCCCGGCCCGCCGGGCGCCGTGGCCGCGGCGGTCTCCGCGGCACCCGCGTCCCCGCGCAGCACCGCCCACCCGGCCGCCGCCAGGTCGTCCTGGGCCGCGAACAACCGGCCCAGCGCGCGGAGACCCGCCCACCCGGACCGCCGCGCCACGTCCGCCGACACCGACCAGCGCCGCACCGGGGAGAGCAGGACCGCGGCCTCCTCGGCCAGCACCGCGCCCCGCCCGGTCGCGGTCTCGGCGGCGAGCGCGGCGGACAGGCCGCCCCGTTCGGTGCGGGTCCCGGACCACAGCAGCCAGCCGCACAGCGCCAGCGCCGGGAGCTGGGTCGCCAGCATCACCAGCGGGGACACCACCAGCGTCCGCACCAGTGTCTCGTCGGCCGCTCCGGTCACGTACCCGCGGATCATGATGTTGCTGAACGCGTGCGTGCCGATGGCCGCGAGGAATCCGCAGGTGACGATGATCCGGCGGAGTTTCGGCACGCCGATCTGGCGGGTCGCGCCGAAGGCGGCACCGGTCAGCGCCGTGAACGCGGTGTCGCCGGCCAGCAGCCCGACGACCTGGTGCGTCCAGTACGGGAACACGCCACCGGTCGCGACCGTGAGCGCGAGGTTGACGCCGAGGCCGGCCGCCGCGCCGAGCGCGAGCCCGGACGGCACGCCGGTGATCCGCTGCCGGGCGAGCAGGAGGAGCACGCCCACGCCGGCGCCCTTGCCGAGCTCCACCGCGGCCGCGCCGAGGATCTGCAGCAGCGTGTCGGCCTGCCAGCGCGCCTCGAGGATGTCCCGGGCGTCGTCCGCGTCCGGGGCGAGCGTGCCGGGCAGCCAGTCGGCGAACCAGATGTTCATGGCGTGGCCGAAGCCGTAGGCGACCGTGGCACCCCAGGCGAACGCGGCGGTCAGCAGCCACCACGGCATCCGGCGCACCGGCTGCGCCCGGCCGGTCAGCCACAGCCCGGCCGCGGTCGTCGGCACGCACAGCAGCAGCCAGAACGCGTGGCCGGCGTAGGTGGCCGCGGCCAGCACCAGGTACGGCGAGAGCAGCGCCACGGAGGCGAGCACGCCGATGACGAACAGCGGTAGCCGGGCGCGTTCCGGCCCGGCCGCGAGCCGGATCACCAGCGCGGGCAGCGTGAGCGCGGCCGCGACGATCCCGCCGGTCACCGCGGCCCAGAACGACGTGTGCACGTGCGCCGGCCACACGTCGGAAAGGATGCCGAAGACCGGCACGCCGTCCGTGTACGACCACGCGTGGCGCATCCGCTCCGCGTCGTAGATCATCTGCACCAGGTACGCGCCGGTCATCCCGAGCGACACGAACACCAGCGGCGCCGAGCGCAGATCTCCGGCCCTCATCGGGTCACCGACGGCGTGGGCGACGGCGCCGTCACCGGCGTGTCGGACGGTATCCCGGCCGGCGGCGTCACCACGGCCGGCGTGCCGGCGAACCCGGCCACGAACGCGCTGAAGATCAGCACGATGCCGGCACCGCCGCCGAGCAGCATGGTCCGCAGCCGGGGGAAGGCCTCGAAGCCGGCCGGCCGCCCGCCGTAGCGGCCGGACACGGCCCGGAACAGCTCCGCGATCGCCCAGACGCGCGGCGGCCGGCCGCGACGGCGCAACCGGAACGAGAAGACCGTGGCGGCCGTGGCGTACCCGGCCGCCGCGACCATCAGCCCGGCCGGGACCCAGACCAGCGGCGTGAACCGCGTGTCCAGGTACTCGCCCTGGTCCAGGTTCGGCGTCGCGCCCAGGACCACGGTCGCGTGCATCGCGGCCGCACCGGCCCAGAGCAGCACGATCAGCACGTCGTGCACCAGGTACAGCCCGGCCAGCAGCGCCACCGCCACCACCGCGGTCACCGCGCCCGCGACGACGAGCACGGTGCCCACCTCGTCGGTGTGCCCGGCGTACGTACTGGAGTAACCGTCCGGATCGCTCCGCTGGCCCAGGCCGTCCGCGACGTGCACGACCGCGAGGATCGCCAGCCAGGCCCCGCCGAGCAGCCGCGCCCACGGCGCGCGCACACCGGCCGTGACCGTGGTCGCCAGCGCCAGCAACGCCAGCGAACCATCGTTCTCGTAGGCCCAGGAGGAGTAGAGATCCGGCTCCACCACGTAGATGTGCAGCGCGTCGAGGGACACTCCGCCACCGCCCTCGAACGCCAGCGCGTCCAGTTCCAGCGCGACCGAGACCCACAGCCCGCACATCATCGCGCCGGCCAGCCCGATCCATCGCCCCGTACGATCGATCATCCGACGGAGGGTAGTGCAGCCGTCCCGCACACCGTCAATCCGGCCGACGCCCGCCCGCCCCGGCACGCCCGCCGGGTGATCCGCGCAACCCCTCACATGCCGATTTACCCGCTTCCGGCGTCTCACCTGCCGCACGCTCCCGCGGGCACCGGTCGGCCGCGGGCGGCCTCCCTGCACGATCCGTGGCCGCAAGACCCGAGACCACCACGCCGGAGCGATGCGGAACGCGCACCGGCGCCGGCCGGGACCGGGCGCGGCGACGGGGACTACCCACGCGCCGGCGGCCGGCACGCCGTCCTGGCGCGGGCGTGGCCGGCGCTCCGGGTGACGGCTCGAGGCGTGCGCGCTGATCGCACCTCACCACGGGACCGTCCCCTGGTCGGAGAGGAACGAGGCGGTGGGGCGGTCCGGTCCGACCGCGAGGTCGGTCGCGACGGGCTCTGCCGGTGTCAAGCGCGAGCACGGCCGGATCCCGGCCGGCCCGGTTCGCGGTCCGTCAGTCGCGGGTGACGCTGCGGGCCCGGCCCCCGGACGCGGCGCTGGCCAGGGCGAGCACCGCGATGACCGCGCCGGTCGCGTAGCTGGTCCGGGTGGCCGGCAGGTCGTCGTCGTAGCCGAGGAGGAACGGGGAGACGATCAGCCAGACACCGAGTGCCAGCTGGACCAGGCCGAGGCGGCTGGTGCGCGGCGGGGAGCCCAGGCGGGCGAGCGCCAGGACGGCGATCACGGCGCCGGTCACCAGCGTGTTCCAGAACGCGATGCCGTCGTGGCCCAGGACGAACGGTGCGACGGCCAGCCACACGCCGGCCACCAGCACGCCGATGTCGGTGATCAGCGAGAGGCGGCCGCCGGCCGGTCCCGGGTACGTGGGCGGCGCCGTCTCCGCGGTGAGTTCGTGGCCGGGCGGCCGTTCGCGGTTCTCCGGGCCTTTGATGTCGGGCATGACGGGTCCTCTGCTGGCCGGAACGGGTGGGGCACCGGCCCGCCTACCCCACCCGCCCGGGCACAAACGGCTACGCCGGCACCGGGTTCCGGGCGGTGGCGTAGGCGGCCGAGCCGATCAGCTCCATCGAGACCTTGAGGCGCTCCAGGCTGATGTTCTTCGCGATGGTGTCCTCCGGGCTGTGGTACGGCGGTTCGAGGATCGCCGGTGACTCCTCGCCGCGCCAGGAGAAGTTCGCGGACGCGATGCCGGCCTCCTGGAACGACTGGTGGTCGCTGGAGCCGCGCAGCGTGACCGGGGAGATCTGCGGGGCGTAGCCGAGCCGTTCCGCGGCCGCGGCGACCTCGTCGGTGGCCCGGTTTGCCAGGCCGGTGAAGGACAGCAGCCAGTAGCGGGTGGCCGGGTCCCAGCTGGTGGCGACCATGTCGTTCTGGAACACGGCGACGATCCGGTCCCGTTCGGTCTGCGGCAGCTGCGCCACGTAGTAGCGGGAGCCGATCAGCCCTTGCTCCTCCGAGCCCCACAGGCCGAACCGGAGCGTCGCGTTGACCGGCAGCCGGCGCAGCACGCGGGCGAGTTCCAGGTTGAGCACGGTGCCGGAGCCGTCGTCGTTCGCGCCGGGCGCGCCGATCACGGTGTCGTAGTGCGCGCTCACCATGACGACCGGGCCGGTGCCGTCCCCCTTGCGCCGCTCCGCGAGGACGTTGTGCGAGGTCAGCGCGCGGTGCGCGGTCGTGGTGACGGTGAGCTTGCGCAGCCGGCCCGCGGAGAGCAGCGCGCGCAGCCGGTGCTTCTGCGCCTGCGCCACGCCGACCACCGGAATCGGCACCGGCGTGGTCGCGGAGCCGGGCAGCGTAGGGCTGAACGCGGACGCACGCCGCGGCTCGACCAGGTCGGCGGGCAGGAAGATCACGGCCGCGGCGCCACGGGTGACCGCGAGCGCGACCGCGGCCTCCCGGTTCGCGGCCACGTAGTCGACCAGCAGAATCTTGCGGTGTACGTCCGCCGGGTAGTCGGCGTCGCCGCCCGCACCGGCGTCCAGCACCTCGCCGCGCACCGTGGTGCCGAGCGCGGCCTGGCCGGACGCGCCGGCCTGCCAGCACAGGTCGCGGGGCAGACCGCCGGGCACGTCCAGGTCGGCGAGGAACTTGTCCGCGACCGGGAACGGCTGCAGCGTGGTGTCGTAGCCGAGCCGGTCGAGAGTGTCCGCTATGTAGTCGGCCGCGCGCCTCTCCGAGCGGGTGCCGCCGATCCGCGGCCCGATCCGTTCGGACAGCACGCGCAGGTGGTCGAGCGCGCGCCGGGCGGACACCTCGCCGGCCACCTGGCGGTCGCCCGGGGTCAGCGCGGGTGGGCGGACCGCGCCCGGCCGCTGGTCACCGACCGCCCAGGCGGGTGCGGGCAGCGCGACACCGGCGGCGCCACCGGCCGCCAGCGCCAGCATGCGGCGGCGGCTGAGAAAGGACTTCGAGGCTGGGGTTTCCAAGGCTCCTCCTGGTTCCGGGGGCGGGTGACCCACCACAGGAAGAGACTAAGGTCGATCTTGAAGGCGGTCTATTGAATACCCGATAAATCGGCGGTACGGAGAAGAGGCTAGCCTCCTAGGATGCGCTAGGCGTGGCGGCGTGCGACACGCCGGACGGGCGCGGACCAGTGACGCCGGAAGCAGGCACCGCGAGTGCTGGATCAGCGAGTGCCGCAGCGCGTGCGGCGCCGGCCGGGATCAGCGGCCGCTGAGGTGCGCGCGCAGCGCGGCGGCGATCTCGCCGGCGGCGGTGAGCTGCTCCGGCGTGAGCGCGTCGACGAACAGCTCCCGTACCACCCGCAGATGCGGCACCGTGGCCGCGCGGAACGCCGCGCCGCCCTCCGCGGTCAGCACGATCAGCGCGCCGCGGTTGTCGCCCGGTGCGCCGGTGCGCGCGATCAGCCCGCGCCGCTCCATCCGCCCCAGGTGGTGAGAGAGCCGGCTGCGTTCCCAGCCGACGTGGCCGGCCAGTTCGGACGAGCGCATGCGGGTCTCCGGCGCCTCGCTGAGCGCGAGCAGCACCGTGTAGTCGCCGGCGCTCAGTCCGGTGTCGTCGTGCAGGCGCCCGGTCACCCGGGTGCGCAGCGCCTCGGTGGACTCGATGAACTCACGCCAGATGTGCAGCTCGTCACGATCGGGCAGTTTGCGGGGCATAAACCTCGACCTCCGGTAGTTGACGTGTCCATCATAGCTTCGATTGACGCGTCAATTACCTCGGAGGGCAGCGCCATGATTCTCGGACTGGACACGTTCGGCGACGTCCCGGAGGACGACCACGGCACGCTGGTGTCGGGCGCGGCCGCGATCCGGCAGGTCGTCGACGAGGCAGTGCTCGCGGACGAGCTGGGCGTGGACGTGATCGCGCTCGGCGAGCACCACCGCCCGGAATACTCGATCTCCACGCCGGAGACCGTGCTGGCCGGCATCGCCACGCGCACGAAGCGCATCGGGCTCGCATCCGGCGTGACCGTGCTCAGCTCGGACGACCCGGTCCGGGTGTTCCAGCGGTTCGCGACCGTCGACGCGCTGTCCGGCGGCCGGGCGCAGCCGATCCTCGGGCGTGGCTCGTTCACCGAGTCGTTCCCGCTGTTCGGTTACGACATGAGCCAGTACGACGTGCTGTTCGAGGAGAAACTCGACCTCTTCGTGAAGCTGCTCGACGAGCACCCGGTGACCTGGAAGGGTACGACCCGGCCCGCGCTCGACGAGGCCGACGTGTTCCCGAAGACCGAGTCCGGGCGGATGGACGCGTGGGTGGGCGTCGGCGGGTCGCCGCAGTCGGTGGTCCGCACCGCGCAGCACGGCCTGAAGCTGATGCTGGCCATCATCGGTGGCACGCCGGAGCGCTTCGCGCCGTACGTCGACCTGTACCGGCGGGCCGCGGAGCAGCTCGGCACGGTCGCGCATCCGGTCGGCATGCACTCGCCCGGCTTCGTCGCGGACACCGACGAGGCCGCGAAGGAGCTGTTCTACCCGTACTACAAGGTGCAGCGGGACCGGATCGGCGCGCTGCGCGGGTGGCCGCCGCTGCGCCGCGCGGAGTTCGACCACGAGGTGGAGCACGGTTCGCTCTACATCGGCGCGCCGGAGACGGTGGCGCGTAAGATCGCCCGCGCCGCGAAGGCGCTGGACGTGGGACGCTTCGACCTGATCTACACGGTCGGCGCGCAGCCGGTCAGCGCGCGACTGCGTGCGGTCGAGCTGCTCGGTGACAAGGTGTTCCCGATGGTCCGCGACATGATGACGGAGAAGTAGCGATGACGACCCTGGGGATTCTCGGCGCCGGCAAGGTCGGCACGGTGCTGGCCCGGCTCGCGGTCGCGGCCGGGTACGACGTGCTGATCGCGGGCTCCGGCGACCCGGAGAAGATCCGGCTGATCGTGGAGATCCTGACGCCGGGTGCGGTCGCGGTCTCCGGGGCGGAGGCGGCCGCGCGGGCGGACGTGGTGATCCTGGCGCTGCCGCTCGGCAAGTACCGGTCGGTCCCGGCGGACGCGCTGCGCGGCAAGCTGGTGATCGACGCGATGAACTACTGGTGGGAGGTCGACGGCGTGCGCGACGACCTCACCGACCCGCGCACGTCGTCGAGCGAGACGGTGGCGGCGTACCTGGCCGGTGCACGGGTGGTGAAGGCGTTCAACCACATGGGCTACCACGACCTGGAGGAGGGCACGCTGCCGTCCGGCACGCCGGGCCGCCGGGCGATCGCGGTCGCGGGCGCGGACGAGGACGTGGCGGAGGTGGCGGCGCTGGTCGACGCGCTCGGGTTCGACCCGGTACCGGCCGGGCCGCTGGCCGAGGGTGTGCGGATGGAGCCGGGCACCGAACTGTTCGGTGCGAACACGGACGCGGCCGAGATCCGCGCGATGCTGGCCCGCTTCGCGAACTCCGACCGTGGCCGGGTGGTGACGGCCGCGCGCGCCGGCACGGTCTGAGGGGCGGGCGGCGGCCGTGGTGCCGCCGCCCGCGCCCCGGTCAGATCTCGCGGGTCAGGTAGACACCGAGCGGATGCACCGGGTACGGCCCGAAGCTCTCGATCCGCCGGTAGCCCTCCCGCTCGTAGAACCGGACCGCGTCCGGCTGCCGCACCGTGGTCGCCATCTGCACCGTGGTCACGCCGCGGTCGCGGGCCCGGTCCTCCAGCGCGCGCAGGATCGCGGTGGACGTGCCGGTGCCGCGTGCCTCCGGTGCCACGTACATGCGTTTCACCTCGGCCGTGCCGTCCTCCAGCACGCGCAGCGCACCACAGCCGACCGCGGTGCCGGCGGCGTCCCGGGCTACGACGAACGCGTCGACGTTCTCCGCGGTCGGCTCCACCGGCTCCCGTTCCTGGACGTCGCTGAACCGCTCCATCAGCTCCGCGCCCATGTCCGTGCGCAGCCGCACGCCGTCGGCACCGTCGAACGGCGCGTCCACAATGGTGGTCGTCATGACTCTCCGATCTATCACGCTGTGCATGACAGATCAGAACAGCTCGCGCGGGTACGCCGGAAATGCCGATCAGGGCAGGCCCCCATGCCGGACGAGTATGCCGCCGGCCAGATCTTCACCCCACGGACGCCCGCGAGGTCAGCTCCACACCCGGTGGATGCCCGGCGCGGAGGTGTCATCGGGGTGGGGAGTGCCGGTTCGCGACGGTCCCCCGGAAGCAGTCCTGCTGTGACGTCACGTTGCCGGCCAGGTCGGCGTAGGCCTCGGCGTCGTCCTGTGGCGCATACCCCAGGAGCTGCTCGTCCTCGGTCGCGTCCCAGCGGGAGCGGCTGTTGCGGGACGAGATCAGGAACGTGCCGAAGCCGGGGCGCGCGTTCGCGGCCAGATGAACCACCACGTCCACATCCGGGGGTACGGTCAGCGCCGCGACGTCGCCACGCCACCACGTCTCGCCGGGCAGCGTGCCGATCGTCCCCGCGGCGCCGGTGAGCAGCACGGTGCTCATCCGGCCACCGGGTCGAAACTGCTGTGTACGGTGACGTGCTCGCCGTGCGCGACCGACTCCATGATGGACAGCATCAGGTCGAGGACGTGCAGCGCCCGTTCGCCGGACGCGGCGTGCGGGACGCCGGCCCGGATCGCCCGCGCCATCTCCGCCACGCCGATCCCGCGCGCGACGTGCGGGTCCTCGTCGCCGGGCGCGACCGGCAGGCCGGTCCACGTGGTGTCGCCGCGGCGCAGGATCCGGCCGTGGTCGCGGTGCCGGTTCGGGTCGGGCAGCGCCAGCGTGGCCGCGGTGCCGGTGATCTCCAGCAGGCCGGTGCGGCCGAGCGGCGAGTCGAAGCTCATCACGAGGGTGGCGATCCGGCCGGTGGCGAACTCGATCAGCGCGGTCACGTGCGTCGGCACCTCGACCGGGAAGACCGTGCCGGCCTTCGGGCCGCTACCGATCGTGCGCTGCGCGAACGCGCGCCGGCCGAGCGCGACCACGCGGGTGGCCGGGCCGAACGCGGCGGTGAGCGCGGTCAGGTAGTAGGGGCCGATGTCCAGCAGCGGTCCGGCACCGGGCTGGTAGAGGAACTCGGGGGAGGGGTGCCAGGACTCCGGCCCGGGACTCTGCATGATCAGCAGGGCGCTCTGCGGCGTACCGATGGTGCCGTCGCCGACCGCGCGCAGCGCGTTCGCCAGGCCCGGCGCGAGGAACGTGTCCGGTGCGCCGCCGACGCGCACACCGGCCGCGGCCGCGGCGTCGAGCATGCGGGCGCCGGAGGCACGGTCCAGCGACAGCGGCTTCTCGTTGTAGACGTGGCGGCCGGCGGCGATCACGTCCGCGGCGACCGCGTCGTG
The DNA here is from genome assembly GCF_030813715.1 of Catenuloplanes indicus. Classification (NCBI taxonomy): domain Bacteria; kingdom Bacillati; phylum Actinomycetota; class Actinomycetes; order Micromonosporales; family Micromonosporaceae; genus Catenuloplanes; species Catenuloplanes indicus. The sequence continues at coordinate 911,761 of NZ_JAUSUZ010000001.1, read as the reverse complement.
CGCGGCCGGGACGGTGAGGTTGACGACCAGTTCCACGTCCGGGTGCGTGATCGCGGCCGGGACGTCGGTGGCCAGCGGGACGTCGTACTCCTTGGCGACCTCGGCGGCGCGGGCCACGTCCAGGTCGGCGCAGACGACCACGCGTACGTCGCCGGGGTAGCCGGCGAGCGTGGGGAGGTACTGGTGGCTGACCGTGCCGCAGCCGACGATCGCGACACCGACCGGATTTGCGCCGCTCATCGCAGCACCGCCGCGCTCGCCCGCAGCGCCTCGAGGACGTCGGTGGCGCAGTGGTCCAGTTCCACGATCCGCTGTGTGCCGGGCGGCGCGGCGGCGAGCGCCGGACCGATCGGCACGACGCCGTCACCGACCGCGGTCATCGGGCCCTCGATCGTGGCCGGCCCGTCCTTGACGTGCAGGTAGCGGACGCGATCGCCGAGCCGGGCGAGCAGCGCCGGGACGTCCGCGCCGCCGGTCGCGGCCCAGTACAGGTCGACCTCGAGCAGCACCTCCGGCGTGAGCCGGTCCGCGAGCACCTCCAGCGCGGTGCGGCCGCCGACGCGCGTGGACACCTCCCAGTGATGGTTGTGGTAGCCGACCCGCAGTCCGAGGTCCGCGGCCCGGACCGCGGCCGCGTCCAGGCGGCGGGCGGTGTCCGCGATCGCGTCCGGGCCGGCGAACCGCTCCGGCGGCAGGTAGGCCTGGATCAGCGTGTCCGTGCCGAGGACCGGCGCGGCGGCGAACGCGGCGTCCGCGTCCGCGCCGAGGACGTCGGTGTGCGCGCTGCACACGGACAGCCCGGCCGCGTCGAGGTCGGCCCGGAGCGCGTGCGGATCGCGGTGTGCCTGGAACGGCTCGACCGCGCCGTAGCCGGCGTCGGCGAGCGCCCGCAGCGTGCCGGGCCGGTCCGCGGCGAGCCGGTCCCGGACGGTGAAGAGCTGGACGGCGAGAACGGTGCTCAATGGTGCTCCCTACCAAGAGACGGTGGCGGTCTTGTCGGGAATTCGTCGTCGGGCTGATGCCTCAGTCTTGTCGACTCCGGTCGATGCGTCCAGATCAAATTCTTGGTGGATGCCGGTCGAGTGGTTACTTAAAGTATCTGCGTCATTGCTTACGGTTTTGGCGGCGCATCGGCCGTTCGGGTGGAACCCCTTCACCTTTTTATGTTGTTATTTCCCGTCAAATCGGATGGGGGATCGCGGATGAGGGCAGACTCTCGGCAATGCACGGGTTACACGGTGTTGTCAAGGTCGTGCGCGGGTATCCGACACTGACCTACGGTTCTGCCACCGCACCTCGCAGACCGCATGGCAGAAGGGCAACCCCTTGATCAAGACCCGCGCGTTCGCCGGCAACGTCCACGAGCTGCCGATCGAGGCCCGTGCTCTCATCGCCGGTACCGTCACCGCCCTCTGCGGGATGCTCGCCGGTGCCCTGCTGCTCAGCGCCTACCTCTTCCCCGGCCTGCACGGCTCCGGCCGGCAACTGGCCGAACTGATCACCGCCGCGGTCCTGCTCGCCTCCGCCCCGGTCGTCTGGTTCCGCCTCCTGCCCCGCGTCCGCTGGCTCGGCCTCCCCGCCGTCGCCCTGATGCCGGCCGTCTTCGTCCTCTACATGGGCACCTGGCTCTGAGCCCGGATCTCTTCCACCGGCCACGCCCCGGTGGGCCCCGGTCACGCGGCCGGCCGCCCGTAATGCGCGCTGCGGCGCCGCGACGTTGAAGGCCGGCCACCCGTGACGACGTCGCGGGCCTGGGGAACATCCCCAGTTGGGCGACTGTCGCTGTGACGTCCATCCCGACGGTCGCGTCCGAAGATGGGCGATCCCCGACGTGGTGGACCGGTCGTTCGGGGCTGCCGCGAGCGCTGCTGCGCGTGTCGCGGAAGGGCCGGCGGTGATGTCCCCGTCTCCGCGGAACGTGTGCCCGGGTGTCGTACCGGTGTGGGGTTTTGGCCGCTCGGCGGCCTGTTGATCAGAGCGACACTCTGATCATGGGATGTTAGCGTGAGCGGGTGCAGACCAGTCGGCGGGCGGAATATGCGGAGGCCACACGCCAGGCGATCATCGCGGCGTCGCGGGAGCTCTTCGTGACCAAGGGATACGTCAAGACCACGGTCAACGAGATCGCCCGGACCGCCCGGGTCGCGCCCGCCACCGTGTACGCGGTCGGCGGCGGTAAGCAGGACCTGCTCCGCACCGTCATCCAGGACGGCCCGGCGAGCCCGGTGTTCGACTCGCTGCGGGCCGGGATCGAGGCCGCGACCGAGCCGGGTGAGGTGCTGCGGCTGGTCGTGCGCGCCAGCCGGGAGGCGTTCGCGGCGTGGGCCGACCTGATGCGCGTGGTCACCGACACCGCACCGCACGAACCGGCCGCGGCCGAGAGCCTGCGCGTCTCCCGCCAGATCCAGCGGGACTGCCTCGCGGCCGCCGCCCGCCGCCTGGAGTCGCTCGGCGCGCTCCGGCCCACCGTCGACGAGGCCACCGACGTGCTCTACTACTACCTCGGCAACGCCTCCTTCTTCACCCTGACCGGCGACAACGGCTGGACCCTCGACGGCGCTGAACACTGGCTCCTCAGCGCCCTCCACAAAGCCCTGCTCTGACCCGCGGCCCCACCGCTTGAATGCGCCTGCCGGGAAACGTCCGGCGCCGGGAGACGTGTGGTGCCGGAAGACGCGCAGTGCAAAAGAACGTGCGGCGTCTGAAGCGCCGGCGTCTGAAGCGCCGGCGTCGGATGCGCGCGAACGGCTTCGAGTACCTGCTCATGGTGGACGCGCTGCGCGACGTGCTCTACGGCGGCACGCACGAGGGCTACACCAAGATCGCGGTCGGTGTCCGGGCGCGGCTGCCGTTCCGCGTGCTCACGATGACCGACCCGGGCCGCGTCGTGATCGACGTCGCTCACCGCTGGTGACCGTCTTGACGGTCACGGTCATCATGAACGGGTGATCGACGCTGACGTCCTACGGCCGCCGCGGCATCGGGTCGACCGGCGGTTCGTTCTCTGGCGGACCGTGCGCGCGGCGATCGGGGCGGTCGTCGTACTCGTACCGCTCGGTGTGCTGCACGTGATCTTCGAGGTGGCGCGGCCGTGGACCGGCCCGGTGTGGCTGGTACTCGCGGCCTGCTACCTGATCGGCATCGCGGTCACGCCGGCGTGGCGCTACCGCGTGCACCGCTGGGAGGCCACGGACGACGCGGTGTACGCGCTGGAGGGCTGGCTGACCCGGAAGTGGCAGATCGTGCCGATCTCCCGGATCCAGAGCATCGACACGGAGATCGGCCCGGTCCAGAACCTGCTCGGGATCGCCACGATCAAGGTGACCACCGCGTCGTCCGAGGGCGCGATCTCGATCGAAGGGCTGTCCCGGGCGGACGCGGAGGCCACGGTGGACCGGCTGCGCGCGGTGACCGCGGCGACCCCGGGGGACGCCACATGACGGCGGAGGCGGGCACACCGGCCGACGGCACGCCCTGGCGGTGGTTGAGCGTCCGGCTGTTCTGGGTGGACCTGATCCGGGCCGCGCTCGCCTCCGTACCCGGATATTTCGGTCTGGTCGTGCTCGGTGACGACGGGCCGGTGTGGCCGCTGGTGGCCGCGTCCGTGATCGGCGTACTGCAGGCCGTGGCCGACCTGATCCGCATGCTGACCACCCGCTACCGGGTGCTGGACGACCGAGTCGAGTTGCACAGCGGCTGGGTCTCGCGCCGCCGCCGCACCGTGGCCCGGGACCGGATCCGCAGCGTCGACACCACCGCGAGACTGCTGCACCGCCCGTTCGGGCTGCGCGTGGTGCGGATCGGCACCGGCGAGCAGGAGTCGTCGTTCACGCTGGACGCGCTCGACGCCCGCTCCGCCACCCGCCTCCGTCGGGAACTGGTGCACCAGCGGCCGGTCGAGGAACCGGCCGACGACGTCCTCGCCCACCTGCGCCCCGCCTGGGTGGTGATCAACGCGGTGCGGGTCTGGGCCGTGCTCGCGGTGATCGGCCCGGTCTTCGCGCTCTACTGGTTCCTGCGCGCGTTCGGCGTCGACCTGCTCGACACCGGTCTGCGCCTCTACGACACGCTCGGACTGGGACCGGTGTGGACGATCGCCGGCATCGTCGCGGTCGCCTACCCGATCGGCGTGGCGATCCAGGCCGGCGCGTTCGTGGCGGAGAACTGGAGATTCACGCTCACCCGCGACGGCGGCACCCTGATCACCCGCCGCGGCCTGCTCGACACGCACACCGCACACCGCGACGAGCAGCGGGTACGCGGCCTCGCGTTCCAAGAACCGCTACTGTGGCGCTGGCTGCGGATCACCGAGACACAGCTGATCACCACGGGCCTGCGCAGCGCCGGCGAGGCCGGCTCCGCCACGCTGCTGCCCCGCATCCAGCTGCCGGAGGCGCGCGCGATCGCGGCCCGGGTGCTGCCCGGCGGGCACCGGCCGCTGGAGGCACGCCTGCACCGGCACCCGCGCGGCGCGCTCACCCGCCGCCTGATCCGCGCGGTCACCGGCCCGGTGCTGCTGTCCGCCGCGCTGCTGGCGCTGCCCGTCCCGGGCCGGTGGTGGCTGCTGCCGCTGGCGTTCCTGCCGCTCACGCTGGTGCTCGCGGTCGCCGGGTACCGTGCGCTCGGGCACGCCATGGCCGGGCCGTACCTGGTGCTGCGGCGCGGCGCGTTCTCCCGGCTGACGGTCGCGCTCCGCCGGGACGCGGTGATCGGCTGGACGCTGCGGCAGTCGCTGCTCCAGCGGTGGGGCGGCCGGATCACGATCGGCGTGTCGACCGCGGCCGGCGACCGCTTCTACCACACCGAGGACGCGGGCACGGATCAGGCGATCGCACTGATCCGGGCCGCCACTCCGGAATTGGCCGCGCAATTCGACGGCACCGTGACAGCCGGACGGCCGGCACCTTCCGGAGCCGTCCCGGCCGGCTGAAACACCTCGCCACGAACAGCGCGTCGCCGTGCCGTACCCCCCGGTGGTGGTCAGGGGTTCCGGGCGGTGGCGTGGGCGGCGGAGGCGATCAGCCCCAGCGAGACCTGCAGGCGGGGCTGTGGTGCGGCGGCTCCAGTACCGCGCGGGAAGCGCCGCTCCGGCCGCGAGCCCGAGCATGCTCCGCCGGCTGAACTCCCCACGACGCCTCCCCGGTGTCGGTACGGTGCGGAGAGACTAGGTTCGATCGTGATGCCGGTCCATCCATCGTGACATTCCGGACAGCCCGCAACCGATTCCGATGACGCGATGTTCACGAACTCGTCAGCACCACCAGTTGCCGGGTGGCCCGGGTCATCGCGACGTAGCGGTCGACCGCGCCCTCGACGCCGTCGCCGAAGGAGTCCGGGTCGATCAGGACGACCAGGTCGAACTCCAGGCCCTTGGCAAGTTCCGGGGTCAGCGACCGCACCTTCGCCGCGCCGGCCGAACCCGGGTGCCCGATGACCACGGCCGTGCCCTCCGCACCGGCGTGCCGGGCGAGGATCAGATCAAGATCTTCGACCCGCGCGTGTACGACGGGGAGCCCGCTGTCGCGGACCGAGCGCGGCACGTTCGCGTCCGGCAGCACAGCGCTGATGACCGGCGCGGCCTCGGCCATCACCTCGGACGGGGTGCGGTAGTTGATGCTCAGCGACGCCAGGGTGATCCGGTCCAGGCCGGCCCGGGTCAGCCGGTCCGGCCACGATCCGGTGAAACCGTGGCGGGCCTGGGCGCGGTCGCCGACCACGGTGAAGCTGCGGGACGGGCAGCGCAGCAGCAGCATCTGCCATTCGGCGTCGGTGAGTTCCTGGGCCTCGTCCACCACGATGTGCGCGAACGGGCCGGCCAGCCGGTCGGCCTCGGCCTCGGGCAGCGCCGCGTCGTCGACCAGTACGTCGCGCAGGTCCTGCTGGACCAGCATCTGCATCAGGCCCTCGCCGTCGTCGTGGACGTTCGAGGCGATCAGGTCGTCGATGACCGTGGCCATGCCGGCGCGCTGGCCGGCCACGGCCGCGTCCCGTCGCCGTCGCCGCCGGTCGGCACCGGCGTCGCCGAGGCGGTGCCGGGCCGCGTCGAGCAGTGGCAGGTCGGAGACGGTCCAGGCGCGCGGCTCCGCGCGCTGGAGGACGGCGCGTTCGGCCGGGGTCAGCCAGGGCGCGCACCGGCGCAGGTAGGCGGGGACCGACCAGAGGTCGGCGATCAGGTCGGCCGCGTCGAGCATCGGCCAGGCCCGGTGCAGCGTGGCGCGCAGGGCGGGGCGCAGCGTGGCCGGGTCCGCGTCGTGCCGGCCGGTCAGGATCGCGACGAGTTCGTCCAGGATCGGCTCGCGGGCCTCGTTGTGCGGGATGCCGGCCGCGGCGCCGAACGCCTCGGCCCAGTCGCCGGCGGTCACCCGCAGGCCGCCGGCCGTGGTCGCGGACGTGGGCGGTTCCTCGTAGAACCGGACCGCGGCCTCGACCGCGCGGACCATGTCCGCGGACGACTTCAGGCGTACCGCCGCGGGGTCGTTCTCCTCGGCCGCGTGCGCGCCCTCCGGCACCAGGTCGCGCAGCGTGCAGGAGAGCACGCCCTCCTCGCCGAGGCTGGGCAGCACGTCGGATACGTACGCCAGGTAGGGCTCGTGCGGGCCGACGAACAGCACGCCGCCGCGGCGGTGACCGAGCCGCGGGTCGGCGTAGAGCAGGTACGCGGTGCGGTGCAGCGCCACCACGGTCTTGCCGGTGCCGGGGCCGCCGTCGACCACGAGCGTCCCGGCCGATCCGGCGCGGATGATCGCGTCCTGGTCGGCCTGGATGGTGCCGAGCACGTCACGCATGCGCGCGGACCGGGCGCCGCCGAGGCTGGCGATGAACGCGGACTGGTCGTCCAGCGCGGCGTGGCCCGCCAGCCCGTCCGGTGTGAACACCTCGTCCCAGTAGTCGGTGACCCGCCCGCCGGTCCACCGGTAGCGTCGGCGGCTGGCCAGGCCCATCGGGTTCGCGTGGGTGGCGCCGAAGAACGGCTCGGCCGCGGGTGAGCGCCAGTCGGTCAGCAGCCGGCCGCCGTCGCCGTCGGTGAGCCCGAGACGCCCGATGTAGATGGTCTCGCCGGTGACGGCGTCGACCGTCCGGCCCAGGCACAGGTCCAGGCCGTACCGGCGCAGCGTGCGCAGCCGGGTGGACAGCCGGCGCACCTCCTGGTCGCGGTCGACCGCCTGCCGCCCCTTGCCCGCGGCACCCTTGCGGGCCTCGGCGAGTCGGTCGGTCAGGTCGTCGAGCTGCCGTCGCAGGCCGTCCGCGATCGCGGCGAAGTGCCGTTCGTCCGCGTCGATCAGCGTGGGTGCGGCCTTGGCCGCGAGGCCGTCCGGTAGAGCAAACGCACTCACGAGAATCCCCCCAAAATGCCCGGTCCGGGCGCACGAGCAAGGATTCTGCGACATCACCCGGGTCTTGCGGCAAGACCCGGGGTCTGATATAGCTTGGAGGTGGCGGAGGAAGGGTTTTTCCCTTTCTCCCTTTTTTGTGCCCTGGCAACGATTGGTTCACTGTCTGGGCATGGATCACGATCGCGGGCTGCCGGTCATCGATCCCGGGGCACCGCGCTGATCCTCGGCCTGCTCGCGCCGGTCCTCGGCGCGCTGCTCGCGCTGAACATGCTGGCGCCTACGTCTTCGTGCGCACCGGCAACGGCATGTTCGTCGACGCCGGCGGCGCCGAGCTGGTCCTGGCCCTCGGCGTGGGCGCGCTGCTGCTGGCCGCGATCGGCGCCGGCCGGTTTCACCGTGGACGCACTACTGCTGCCGGTCATGCGCCGCCGCGCCGGAGCCGGCCTGACGGCCGCGCAAAGACATCGCGGGGGTACGGCGCACGCCGTACCCCCGCGATGGTGTTCTGCTACGTCAGAGCGGGCGGATGTTCGCCGCCTGCGGGCCCTTCTGGCCCTGCGTGATCTCGAACTCGACGCGCTGGTTCTCCTCGAGGCTGCGGTAGCCGCTGGTGGCGATCGCGGAGAAGTGCGCGAAGACGTCCGCGCCGCCCTCGTCCTGAACGATGAAGCCGAAACCCTTGTCGGCGTTGAACCACTTCACGGTGCCGGTGGCCATGTGTTTCTCCTTCGCGAGCTGTGGGGTCAGCAACGTGCCGACCTCGCGTTGCCGTCTCGGATGCCCGCCCGGATATGAAAAAAGCGCCTGCTGGGCCCGTCTGGATGCCCAACCGGCGCTGTCGATTCACACATCGCAACGTCTACGGAAATCAAAACTGCAACGAGGCGACGGTATCACGGGTACGGCGGATCCGTGGCACGTTCCGGCCGGGTGACGCGGACCGCGCCCGGCGGGTACGGGCGCGGCCGGCCGGTCGGTCAGCGTGGCAGCAGGCAGCCGGAGAGGGTCAGGTCGATGGTCCGGGACGAGGTCAGGCAGGTGGTGAACCAGTACGTCTGCTGCCCGTAGCCGCGGCCCTGCAGCACCGTGACCGCGCCGTTCGCCGCGACCTCGCACGGGTTGTTGAGCGTGCAGCGCCCGCCGGACTCGTTGCCGGTGTTGTTGACGCCGATCACCGCACCGGTGGCGTTGTCGACGATCGGGGAGCCGGACGTTCCACCGATCGTGTCGCAGCCGGCGTTGTACCGGATCGAGTCGCGCCAGGTCCACCGGTCCTCGCGCAGCGTGGGCACGAAGCCGTCGACCGCGCAGTTCCAGACGCGCTTCCAGTACCCGGACGGGATGGACATCGACGTGCCGGCCGAGGTGCGGCCGGCGGCGATGGTCAGTGGCGTGGCGCCGTACTGGCTCTGCAGCGCCGCGAACGTGGTGTTCAGCCGGTAGAGCGCGACGTCCGTGCCGGTCATCGTGGCGTAGAGGACCTGGTCGGCGCGGACCCGGCCGAGCGCGCCGCCGGTCGCGTCGAGCAGCGTGCCCTGCCGGGTGCTGGACACGTTGCGCAGCACGGTGCCGGCGTTGATGAAGCCGCCCTCGTAGCAATGGCCGTTGGTCAGCATCATCGCGCGGTCGCCGCTGACCGAGGTGGGATAGCGCACCAGCGACGCGGAGCAGTTGCTGAGCGAGATCGTCGAGGCCAGCGTGGCGGCGGCGAGCGCGGGAGCGGCCGACGCGGCCGTCGCCGGCAGGCTCGGACCGAAGAGGACGGCGGCGAGCGCGGCGGCGCCGAGCGCGAGTGCCCGTCGAAGCTGCATGGAGGATCCCTTCCGCGGGGCGAGGACGGCTCGGGGGTGGACCGCCCGTGCGTACCCTCGCATCGGGGTTTATGGGTGTCAATAAATCACTTTGACCATGACTCCGGTGGTATGACCCGATGCCGGGTGTCGTGTCGGCGACAGTGAAATCGCACCGTCATATTCAGTTCCGCGTCCGGAAATGTCCTTGCCGGACACAGATTCTCCAGTGACTCAGCGCACATCGGTGTATTTGCGGTTACCGCCGCTGGTCGCCGATTGTCAACGATTTGCGAGCGTCGATGAAAAAGTACGCGCCCTTGCCAATGCGAAAACCGCGGGGCACTGTGGGCCCATCGCCACCCACGCATCGCCCGGGAGTGGATGTGCAGGCGTGGGAGCGTTTCCATGGAGAGGGGGAGACCCGGGTCGAGCAGCAACTTGTCCGTAATGTCGTGGTACCCGCTGGGTGCGGGTGAACCACCGGTAAATCCTGCGCGAAAGTCGAAAGAGGGGGCCGTCCGTTGAGCTCGCATCTCGCCGAGTACACGGGTAACGGAATCTATCTGACCGCACATGACGAGCAGTACATCGACTGCGCGTCCGGCACGTTCAACGTTTCGCTCGGCTATTCCGCCAAAGAGGTTGTCGACGCACTTCACCGGCAGTTGGATCGCCTCGCCCACCTGACGTCCGAGCACACGAGAGAAGCCTCGGCGCGCATATTTGAATCGATGCGCGAATATCTCCCGCCGCACATCGGCGCGTTCTGGTTCCGGGACATCACCGGCTCGACCGCGAACGAGGCCGCGATCCGGATAGCGCAGAAGGCCACCGGGAACACCGACGTCTTCTCGCTGTTCCTGTCCCACCACGGCCAGTCCGTGGCCGCGACCGGCGTCTCCGGCAACGCGTTCCGGCACCGGTCGTTCACGTTGCCGTTCCCCGGCTCGGTGAAGGTCCCGGCGCCGGACTGCGCGAACTGCTTCTTCGGCCAGACGCCGGACCGGTGCCGGATGCTCTGCGCCACCCGGGTCGCGGACTTCGCGGAGTACGCGTCCAGCGGCCGGATCGCCGCGCTGATCATCGAACCGGTGCTCGGCAACGGCGGCAACCTGGTGCCGCCGGACGGCTACTTCCGTGAGCTGCGCCGGGTCTGCGACGACCTCGGCATCCTGATCGTCGCGGACGAGGTGCAGACCGGCTTCGGCCGCACCGGCACGTTCTTCGCCTCCACCGGCGTGGCGCACGAGCTGCGCCCGGACATCATCACGTTCGCCAAGGGCGCGGGCGGCGTCGGCATCCCGGTCGCCGGCGTGCTGATGCGGCCGGAGCTGGACGTGCTCGAACCGTGGGAGCACTCCAGCACCGCCGGCGCGAACCCGCTGTCGCTGACCGCGCTGGAGGAGACGGTCAACTACATCCGCGACCACGACGTGCTGGACAACGTGACGACCGTGGGGGCGTCGCTGCTGGACGGACTGCACGCGCTCGCGCGCGATCATGTAACCGTTTCCCACCCACGTGGCGTCGGGCTCATGCAGGCGTTCGACCTGTCGGACGCGGACGCGGTGCACCGGTTCCTGCCGGTCGCCAAGCGGCACGGCCTGATCATGCGCGGCAGCCGGTACGGCTTCGGCCGCGCGGTCAAGGTCCGCCCACCATTGATCATCACGCCGTCGCAGGTGGAGGACCTGCTGGACCGGCTGCGCGCGGCCCTGCGGACGTTCGAGGAAGAGGGATCATGAAGGCGCTCACCTTCGCATCGGCGTGGAACGTGGACCTGGCGGACGTACCCGACCTGCACGTCATCGGCGACGACGACGTCGTGGTGGACATCGCCTACTGCGGCATCTGCGGCACCGACCTGGGCATCGTCTCCGGCGCCTACCCGGTCGCGGTCCCCGGTGTCACGCTCGGTCACGAGGCGTCCGGGATCGTGGCCGAGGTCGGCGCGGGCGTCACCACGATCGCGCCCGGCGACCGCGTGGTGATCAACCCGACGCCGTACTGCGGGCGCTGCCGGATGTGCCGGACCGGCCGGATCAACCACTGCGTGGGCAAGCACGGCACGGAGAGCGGCGTCAGCTACGACGGCGCGTTCGCCGGGCGGTACCGGACCACGTCCGCGTTCGTGCACCGCGTCCCGGATCATGTGCCGCTGCGCGCGGCCGCGCTGACCGAGCCGCTCAGCTGCGTGGTCACCGGCGTGCGGAAGATCCAGCCGGCGTCGCTGGCGATGAACACGTACGTGATCGGCGCCGGCCCGCTCGGCCTGCTCTACGCCTGGATGCTGTCGCTGAAGGGCCTCACCCCGACCGTGGTCGAGCGGTCACCGGCCCGGCTCGACTTCGCCCGCGACCGGCTCCCGGCCGGCAGCCGGGCCGTCGCCTCGCTGAGCGACGCCGACGACCTGGACATCGTCGTGGACACCACGTCGCACTTCCTGGAGGAGTTGCTGCCCCGGATGGCGCCGGGCGGCACGTTCATGTCGATCGGGCTCAAGGAGCGGGTCGCCGCGATCGACACCATGCTGATCGGCGACCGGAGCCTGAACATCATCGGCTCGATCGACTCGCTGCACGGCTCGTTCGAGGAGGCGTTCCACCTGATCGTCTCCGGCCGGGTCCCGGCCGAGCGGCTGATCAGCCACACGGTGCCGCTGGCCGACTACCGCAAGGGGTTCGCGGCGCTCGGCTGCGACATCGACGCCCGGTCGGTGGGCGCGGCGCCGGAGGCGAGCTGCAAGGTGCTGCTGATGCCGGGTGAGCACGGTGCCTGAGATCAGCGTGGTGATCCCGTACCGGGGGCGGCCGGACAACCTGCGGCTGGCGCTGTCGTCGCTGGCCGAGCAGACGCTCCGCCCGCAGGTCGTGATCGGCGCGATGGAGTACAGCGCGGAGTACGTGGCGATCTGCCGCGAGTTCACGGCCACGCTGAACGTCGTCTCCGTGCTCTCCGCCGCGCCGTGGAAGGTCGGCGCGGCCCGCAACCTGGCGCTGCGCCAGGCCACCGGCGAGGTGGTGGTGCTGATGGACGTGGACATGACGCTCCCGTCCCGGTCGCTGGAAACCCTCTGGGAGCGCCACTTCGGGTACGGGCAGCGCGTCTGCGTGGTCGGCCAGATGCTCGACTACGACAACAACACCGGCGACGTGACGTCCGTGGTCGCACGGTCGTGGGAGCACTACCGCAAGGTCCTCGACGACCTCCAGGCCCGGCCGTCGGTACACGACGACCCACGCCTGCGCACGCCGCAGGTGATTCCGTGGTCGTTCGCCTGGACCGCGCTGATCGCGCTGCGCCGGGACACCACGCCGTTCTTCGACGAGGCCTTCACCGGATACGGCGTGGAGGACCTGGAATGGGCGTACCGGGTCAGCCGCTCCGGCACGCCGATCGTGATGGGCCGCGACCTCTACGGCGTGCACCTGCCGCACGTGCGCGACGTCGCGGCGAACCGGCGCACCGAGACCGTCAACTACCGGTACTTCCTGCGCCGCTGGCCCGGCCACGACGTCGAGCTGGCCTGCGCACTCGGTGACTTCGAGGCGAACGCGGCCTATCCGGAGCTGCTGCGCGCGCTCGCCGGTGCCCGGCTGTCCGTGGTCCTGGGACACGATGACGTGCTCACCATCGGCGTGTCCGGCGACGACACGCCGGGCGAGGTCAGGGAGCGGCTTCCGATCGCCGGTCTGGCGCTGCCCTACGACGACCACAGCATCGCCGAGGCCCGGCTGCTGCCGCCGGTGCTCCGGCTCGGCGGCCGTTTCACCGCCCTGGTGCGCGCCGAGGCGCACCGGGTCGCCCGCACCGTGACCGAGGAGGTCCCGTCGTGATCGTGCACCGTGACCCGCGCTGGTTCCCCGCGCTGTTCTGGACGTTCCTCGCGCTCGCCACCGCGTTCGTGGTGTGGCGGACCGCGGTGGTCAACTGGACCGTCTGGTACGGCCCGGCCGCCTGGCTGATCGAGCTGTTCGGCGTGCTCACCTCGATCTGCTTCATGCTCACACTGCGCAGGGCGGCGAGCGCCGCACCCCGTACCGTCGAAGAGGTCCGGGAGACGGTCGACATCCTGATCCCGACCGCGAACGAGCCGCCGCTGGTGCTCGAACCCACGGTGATCGGCGCGATGCGCGTGCGCGGCGTGCGGGACGTGCTGGTGCTCGACGACGGCGACCGGCCCGAGGTGCGCGAGATGGCGGCCCGGCACGGCGCCCGCTACGTCGCGCGTACCACGAACGAGGGCGCCAAGGCCGGCAACCTCAACAACGGCCTGCGCTACACGGACGCGGAGTTCGTGGTCACGCTGGACGCCGACCACATACCGCTGCCCGAGTTCATCGAGCGGACCGTCGGCTACTTCGACGACCCGCGCGTCGGCTTCGTACAGTCGCCGCAGAGTTTCTACAACCAGGAGTCGTTCACGTTCCGCGGCGACCGGGGCTGGCACGAGCAGGGCATGTTCTACGGTGGCATCCAGCCGACCAAGAACTACACCAACAGCGCGATCTACACCGGTACGTCCGCGATGCTGCGCCGGGCCGCGATCGACTCGGCCGGCGGGTTCGCGCCGGACACGCCGACCGAGGACATCCACACGTCGCTGCGCATCCACGCCCGCGGCTGGAAGTCGATCTACCTGGGCGAGTCGCTCGCGTACGGCCTCGAAGTGGAGAACCTGCGCGAGTATTACCGGACCCGGCGGCGCTGGGCGGCCGGCAGCCTGCGCCTGCTGTTCCGGCACCCGGATTCGCCGCTGCGCGTACGTGGCCTGACCGGCTGGCAGCGGCTCAACTACTTCAGCGCGATGGTCACGCACCTGCAGGGGCCGACGCGCGTGCTCTACCTGCTGGCCCCGCTGGCCGCACTGATCACCGGCGTCGCGCCGGTCACCGGGCCGTACAGCCAATATGGTTTCGCGTTCCTGGCCTTCACGGTCGTGTCGGTGTGGATCGTGGTGGTCTTCGGCCGCGGCCATTACCACCTGCTGCACAGCGAGGCGTTCGGCGTGGCGGACACCGTACCGATGATCTCGGCCCTTCGCGCGCTGATCGGTGACGACCGGAAGTTCGGCGTCACGGTCAAGCGCACCGACCGCACCTCCAGCGGTGCGCTGAAGAACACCTACCGGCTCTACGCGCTGGCGAGCCTGGCCGTGCTCACGCTCGCGGTGGTGCGGCTGGTCCAGGGCGAGCACGTCGCGATCGCGGCCTGGGCCGGCGCGTTCATCGCGCTCAGCACCGGCTACGCGGCCACGTTCCTGATCTCGATGGAACGGTACGAGCGGGCGCCGGGCGAGCCCTGGTACGCCACGCTCACCCCGGCCGAGCTGTACGACGCGGTCGTCGCCCGCAGCGGGACGCGCCGCCGCCTGGTCACGGCCTGACCGTACCGTGGGTCCGGGATCCACTTTCGGGGATTCCGGACCCGCGCCGAGACCGTCCGCGGTGATCTTCGTTAACATGACTCCCGTTTACCGGCGCGGTCGAAACGAGGGCACATGCGACTTTTCGGTCTTGGTAAGCGGAAGGTCCAGCACGACCCCGGCCAGCAGGCGCAGATCCTCGCCCAGGTCCGGCAGGGTTTCGGCGCACACGTGCAGGGCCGCTTCCCGGACCAGGCGGCCGCCGTCGGCCCGTTCCTGCAGGGCGACGACGGCCTGATGGCCGCCGCCACGATCATGCGCGAGTTCGCCGACACGGCCAACGACGCGCTCGCCGCCCAGTGCGCCGACATCTACCGCCGCAGCGGCCACCGCCTGATCGTCGACCGCCGCAACTACCGGCCACTCTGGAAGGAAGCCGGCCACGCCATGCAGTGGCCGCTGTTCGCGCTCGCCGGCGGCCTGCACCCCTACATCCACGTGCAGGCCGCCGCAACCGTCATCGGCCGCAACGCACACCGCTTCGTCGACGTGGCCGACTCGTACGCCACGCTCACCCATCTCTTCGAGAGCCTCGACCTGCTGATCTGCGGGTGGGAGTTCGGCCGGGTCCGGGTCGACGCGGACTCCGCGATGCTGGCCGACCGTCTCATCCAGACCGCCACCGACATCCGCAACGCGATGCCGCAGGAGCCCCCGCTGCCGAAGCCGGTCCGCGAACTGATGCGCCGCAACAACACCATCGACGTCCTGCTCCCCACCGGCCAGCAGATCGTCGGCCAGTTCAACCCGGGCAAGACCATGCGCGAGAAGCTCCTCGCCTGACTCGCCGCCGTACCGATCCGGCCGCGCTGCGGGAAGCGCCGGCGGCCCGTACCGCCGTGATCGTGTTGTTGTTCGCTCAGTGCGGCAGACGCCGGGTGAGGAAATCGCGGATCAGGACGGCGACCTCGTCGACCGCGGTCTCCAGGAGGAAGTGGCCGCCGTCGAGGAGGTGGACCTCGGCGTGCGGGAGGTCGGCGGAGAACGCGTGGGCGCCGGCCGGGCCGAAGATCTCGTCGTTGCGGCCCCAGACGGCGAGCAGCGGGACTCCGCCGGCGCGGAAGTAGTCGTGCAGGCGGGGGTAGAGCGCGAGGTTGCTGGCGTAGTCGAGGAACAGCTTGAGCTGGATCTCGTCGTTGCCGGGGCGCCCGATCAGCGTGACGTCGTGCCACCAGGCGGTCGGGTCGACCAGGGTCTCGTCGGGGACGCCGTGCAGGTACTGCCAGCGGATCGCGTCCAGCGTGAGGGCGCCGCGTACGCCGGCCTCGGTCTGCGGCGTCTGTGCGGCCCAGTAGTCGCGGACCGGGGACCAGAACGAGGGGACCAGACCGTCCTCGTACGCGTTGCCGTTCTGAGTGACGATCGCGGTGATCGCCTCGGGCCGGCGCAGCGCGAGCCGCCACCCGATCGGGGCGCCGTAGTCCTGGACGTAGATCGCGTAGCGGTCGATGCCGAGCTGGTCGAGCAGGGCCTCGGTGAGGTCCGCGAGCGCGTCGAACGAGTAGTCGAACTCGGCGGCCGGCGGGGCGTCGGAGAGGCCGAAGCCGAGGTGGTCCGGGGCGATGACGTGGAAGTCGCCGGCCAGCAGCGGTATCAGCGTGCGGAACATGTGCGAACTGGTCGGGAAGCCGTGCAGCAGCACGAACGCGGGCTGCGCCGGGTCGCCGGCCTCGCGGTAGAACAGGCGCCGGCCGTCGACGGTCGCATACCGGTGGTGGATCTCGGGCATTTCTAACCTCCATAAGTAACTTTGATGGTTAGAGCCAAGCATCGGATGCGGTAACCTGTCAAGAGGCTTATGGGGGTTAGAAATGGCGGACACCGCGTTCCTGCTGACACTGCTCAACACCGCACCGGTGATCGACGGGGTACGGACGGACCGGCTCGACGAGGCGTGGCCGGAGCTGCCGGACGCCGGCCGGCGGGCGCTGCGCACCGCGCGTGACCTGCTGCAGGACGTGGTTCGGGGCCGGCGTCCGGCTACCGCGCTGGCGCCGCTGCTCGACGGCGTGCGCTCGGTGCCGTCGGTCACCGCGGACGGCGTGGTGTGGGCGATCGACGCCGACGGCGCCCGCGCGCTCGTCGTCGAGGCGGTCCTGGCCTGGGACGAACTGCGCCGCGCCGCACCGGGCCGGCTGCGGCCGTGCGCGAACGACGAGTGCGAGCTGTTCCTGCTCGATCGCAGCAAGTCCAACAGCGCCCGCTGGTGCTCGATGGCGACCTGCGGCAACAAGCTGAAGGCGCGCCGGCACTACGAACGGGCACGTCGTACCGCCGAGTGAGGGCGGTGTCGGGAGTCCGACAGCGGTGACGCGTCCGAGTGCTGCCCGGAACGCCGAAATGCCTGGTGGCGAGCTTGATCGGGGCGGGCAGAATGACTGCCGTCGTCGTCACGAGGAGGATCGCCATGGAGGACGCGTTGCTGGCCTACAACGCCGGCCGCGTCGACGCGCTGGACGGGCGCCGGGACGCCGACCTGGCCGAACACCCGGAGACCGGCGCGGACTACCGGCGCGGCTTCCTGGACGCGCGCATCGAGGTCGTCAGCATGCACGCGGAGCTGCGGAAACTACTCGGCCAGGAGAGCTGACGGTTCCAGCAGGCCCGGTGCGGCCGGGTCGTCGAGGCGGCGGAGGAAGGTCAGGATGCCGGTGTAGCCGGCGGACCAGGACAGCGGCGCGTCCTGCCGGTCCAGATCGACGAACCTGGGCGCGTCGTCCGGGCCGTGGCTGCGGCGCATCAGCTGGCGGGCCACGTCGTGGGCCGCGTCGAGCCAGCGGCCGTCGCCGGTGTGCCGGGCACAGTCGATCAGATAGGTGCCGACACCGGCCAGGCCGCAGCACTGTCCCGGATTCTGCATGCGCGGCACCCACTCGGCGCAGACCTCCGCGGCCGCCAGCGCCAACTCCGCGAAACGCGCGTCGCCTCGTTCGCCCGCACCCAGCACCGTGGTGGCGTGCAGCAGCGCGCGGCCGATCCCGGCCAGGCCCTGGCACCAGGAGACCGCGAGCGGCACGGCACCGCGGCGGCGGGCCCGGACGATCAGGTCCGCCGCGGTGTGCGCCAGCACGCCCGCACGGTGCCGGGCCTCGGTGCGCACCGCCGGGTCGCCGGTCGCGGCCACGTACTCCAGCAGCAGATCGAGCACCCCGGCGGTGCCGTGCGCGTAGCTGGACGCGGGCTCGGTGCTCGGCGACGGCGTGTCGGTCACGGACAGCCGCATCGGCCCGGGCCGCAGCAGCGCGTCCACGCAGGCGCGGGCGGCGGCGTGGTCGCCGCGCAGCAGATGCCCGATACCGCACCCGGCGATGCCGCTGATGATGTCGTCGTGCGGATCGGCCGCGTCGAACGGCGTGGCCGGCGCGGCCGCGTCCGGGTCACCCATCCGCGCGCGGAACAGCAGCGTGCCGGTGGAGCCGAGGTGGAGACCGGGCGGCCGCGGGAAGCGCCGGGCGGCTCGCCCCGCATGCTCGAAAAGCCTGTCCAGCAGCGGGGGTACGGCCGGGAACTCCCGATGATGCAGCAGCTCCAGGCCCAGTCCGGCGCTGCCGGTGTAGAGCGTGGCGTCGAACGACGCGTACGCCGACTCCGGTGCGTCGAGCACCCTTCCCGGCGCCTGCTCGCAGACGACCCGGAGAACGTGACGGCGCAGCGCGGGTACGTCCGGGCACGGTCGCCGGCCGTACCCCCGGCGGGGTCCCGTGAGTGAGAGCGAGCCGGCGGCGAGCGCGCGCAGCGCCGCGAGCGCGACCGGTCCGTCACCGCTGATCAGGTCGAGCAGGACGCCGGCGGACGGCCCGAGCAGCGCGGTCACCGACGAGCGCATGCGCGCGGCGGACAGCCCGTCCTCGGTCTCCACGATCACCGGTACCAGGCCGGTCGCGGCGAACGCGAGCGTCATGCCGAGCGCGTGCGCGTCGTCCTCCGGCACGGCCGGTGCGCCGCGCATCTGCCGGGACGGGGCGAAGCCGTGCGTGCCGCCGCGCGGATGCAGCCCGTGCAGCGCGGCGATGCCGAAGTCGACCAGGCCGGTGCCGACCACGTTGCGCGGCGTGACGTCCCGCATGATCACGTCGCGGTCGTGCAGCGCGCACACGATCCCGGCCAGCTCGTGGGCGAGCCGGGTGAACGCGGGGGACAGGCCGAGCGCACCGCCGGTCATGATCCGGGTCTGCAGATTGTCGCCGCCGAGATCCGTACTGACCAGGAACTCGTCGTCGCCGTGCGCGAAGTGGTCGAGGAAGCGCGGCACGCCGCCGACACCGTCCAGCGCGCCGAGCACACGGCGTTCGTTGCGCAGCCGCAGACGCGCCTCGCCGACGTACGCCCGGGCCTGCTTGATCACCACCCGGTCGCCGGTCGCGGTGTCCCGGCCGCGGAGCACGTCACCGTGCGCGGACCGGATGATGCCGTCGTCCACGGTGTACCGGCCGCCGAGCAGCTGCGGCGCGGCCGGTGCGGGCCCGAACGGATCGCTGACCCAGTCCGGCTGCCGGTAGTGCAGCGTGGCGATCGCGTCGAAGCGGGCGTCGCCCGGGCCGGGGATCTGCACGGCCAGCACGCCGCGCGCACCAGCGAACCACTGGTTCACGAACGGCCCATACCGGTAATAGACCGGCGCGTCGGCGGCGACACGCCGGTCGCTGAGCACACGGGGCCCGATCCGGCCGCGCAGCATCCGGGCCAGCGCCAGGCCCAGCGTGCGCACCCGGTCCGGCTCCGGATAGACGGTGAACGCCTTGCCGACCGTGGCCGGGTGCTCGTAGCCGTCGTTCATCGCGGCGAGCGCGGCGGTGCCGGCCGCGAGCTTGAAGTCGTGCCGCTCCGCCAGCAGGTACGGCACCAGCACCGCGGCCAGGTCCGGCAGGTCCCCGGCCCGCGCCGAGACGTGCAGCTTCCAGCCGTGCGCGGGAAGCGGCACGTCCCGCCGGGCATACGTCCACTCCGGCGTGCCGGCGACGGTGTACTCGTGGTCGTACGCACCGGCGACCTGCTCCCGGACGTACGGTGCGGACAACCAGCCGGTCATCGTCAGGAGAGCGTGCGGCCGGTGGCGTCGCAGAACTCGGTGCCCCTACTGCACGGCCCGCAGGTGGCCGGGCAGCGATCCGCGGACAGCAACGCCTCCTGAACGTCGCCGAACGCCACCTCCGGCTCGCCGGCCAGCTCGCCGAGTGCCCGCGGCGTGAGCTCGTCCAGGGCGGACAGCAGTGCGACAGACATGGGAACCCCTCTCCGTAACGGTCGTGTCCCCGATGCTGGGCACGCCGCTCCCGTCCGGGCAACGCCCATCTGTCCGCCGCGTGGCGCTATCTGTCCCCGCCGGACAGCTAGCGGGGCTGTCATACGCTGCGTCGATGTCCACACAGCTGGGTTACGCGGATGCGGTGAAGCTGCTCGGCGGGTCGTCACCGCTGGTCACGGCGCTCGACCGGGCCCTGGGCGGGCTGCTGCTGGCGGCCACGGGCGGCGGCAGCGAGCTGGCGATCAGCCTGTTCGACGCCAAGGGTGAGGCGGTCCGGCTCGGCAGCCAGCTGATCACCGGGCTCCGGGACAGGATCAAGGGCTATTCACGGTACGACCGGACACAGCGCCTACAGGCCGCACACACGATCATCGTGGTGACCGCGTTCTTCGAGGCGCTGGACGACATCGGCCTGCCGTTCGACCCACGCGACCTGCGGCTCACCGCGGAGGAGCGGAGTCGCATCCTCGAAGCGAACGACGGTGTCCGTCACGTAGTGGCGGGCGCCGTGCCGATACCCGTTCCGCATCTCGACCACGCGGAGTTCGAGGCCGCTTTGTTCCTCTGGTACAGCCACGGTGCGCTCAATCTCATCGAGTTCGTACGGAACCTCAGGGTCTTCGAGAACCTGAATGGAGCCGACCGTCGTGCATCCGACCGTGCGTTCGCCTATCTACCGAAGGCCGCGGAACAGCGCTATGCCGACCTTCATCGTCGGCTCGTCGTGGAGGCACCCGAGTTCGGCTTCTGGACCGCTGAGACGCGGCAACGGGAGATCGGTACCGCGTTGTCCCGGATCGAGACGGTGCTCGCGCCGATCGCCTCGGAGCACACACCCGGCGACGTGGCCGCCAGCCTCGTCCGCGCCTGGCAAGCCGCGCTGGATCGGCCGATCCTCTCCGATGGTGCCGTCTCCGGCGACCTCACCATCCCCACGCTCGCGCTCGGCTACGTCGACCCGGACTTCCGGATCCGCACAGTCGATTCGACCGCGTCCTCAGCCGGCGAGGCTTGGCTGGATCAGGTGGCCGCGGCCGGGTCGCCGGCCGAGGAGGCTTGGTGGGAGCAGGTGACGGCCCGATCCGACCTTGCCGAGTTCCTGGCGAGCCACCTGACCACGCCAGGAGCCACGGAGTCGCCGCTGTTGGTGCTGGGCCAGCCGGGGGCCGGGAAGTCGGTACTTACCCGGATCCTCGCGGCGCGTCTCGATGCGCGCCACTTCCTGCCCGTCCGCGTGGTGCTGCGAGAGGTCCCGGCCGAGGCGGACGTGCAGGACCAGATCGAGTACGCGGTCCGTGCCGCCACCGGCGAAACACTCTCCTGGCCCGCGCTGGTCCGTGCGGCGGGGCCGGCGCTGCCGGTGGTGCTGATCGACGGCTTCGACGAGTTGCTGCAAGCCACCGGCGTCAGCCAGTCCGACTACCTAAGCAAGGTCGCCGCGTTCCAACGACGCGAGGCCGACCTTGGCCGGCCGGTCGTGGTGCTGGTCACCAGCCGTACCGCGGTCGCCGACCGGGCCCGCCCGCCGGCTGGCACACTGTGCCTGCGCTTGGAGCCGTTCCGTCGGCCGCATGTCGAGCGGTGGCTCGCCATCTGGAACACGGCGAACACCGCTGCGCTGCACGGCCGCGGGCTTGCCGTGCTCGACGCGGAGGTGGTGTTGCGGCAGCCCCAGCTGGCCGGACAACCGCTGCTACTGATGATGCTGGCGCTCTACGACGCGGACGCGAACGCGCTCCGCGCCGCCGGCGAGGCCCTTGACGAGGGCGCCCTTTACGAGCGCCTGCTCACCACGTTCGCTCGGCGTGAGGTGAGCAAGACGCACGAGCCGGCGGACGAGGTGACCCTCGCCGCGCTGGTCGAGGCGGAACTGCTCCGCCTCTCCGTGGCCGCGTTCGGCATGTTCAACCGGAATCGCCAGTGGATCGCCGAGCACGAGCTGGACGCGGATCTGCGCGCGTTGATGCCGGATCGCCGTGTCGAGCTGGCCGGGGACTTCCGGCGGAAACTCGGTGCTGCGGAGCAGTTGGTCGGGCGCTTCTTCTTCATGCAGCGCAGCGAGGCGAATCAGGCCGGTGCCCGGCTGCGGACCTACGAGTTTCTTCACGCCACGTTCGGTGAGTATCTGATCGCGCGGCTGACCGTGCGCCTGATCGAGCAACTCGCGAGGGAGGAGATGGACGCGGCTGGTGCGGTGTTCGGCTCGACGGGCTGCCGGGACCATCAGCTGCACGCACTGTTGTCCTTCGCGCCGCTGACCAACCGTGAGTCCGTTCTGGCGTTCGTGGCCGGTCTCGCTACCCAACACCGTGCGGACGCGGTGCGGAGTCTGCCGGTTACGTTGTTCCAGCGGCTCGACCGGCGGCCTACCGATCAGGACGTGCGCGACTATGTACCCGTGACGCTGCCGGTGCCGGAACGGTACGCGGTGTATGACTTGAATCTGCTGCTGCTCGCGGTCGTGCTGAACGGCGGGGTGCGGGCGAGTGAGCTGTTTCCGGGTGCTGTTGACCTGGCGCTGAGCTGGCGACGGCACGCGTTGCTCTGGCAGGCGATGTTAGGGACAGTCGCCTGGTGGGCCGTGGTCTTCACGCTGCAGACGCGAGCGGTCTGGCTCGGCGACCGCCGTGATCTCGTCGTGCTGCTCGACCGCTCGTCGCTGCCACCACTGGTCGACCCCTACTGGCACTATCGCATCCATCCGGGTCACCCCACGCGCACGATGACCTCCTGGCAGCACACCCACGCCGACGGGTTGGCCCGGCAGAGCAACTTGGTGCGTGACCGGGTCAACGAGACGCTGATGCACGCGGTGCAGCCGCTGATGGCGCGCTTCGCGGACGCGACCACCACCTTCGTGGCCGACGGTGACCGCGCCTACTCGATAGCCGCCGCGATCAGCCGGTTCCAGCTGGCGGCGGTACTCGGCGAGGACCCGGACGAGATCCGGCACGCCGGCGACGCCGCGGTCCATGCGGTCACCAGTGGCTGGTCACCGCAGGTGGGCACGTATGTGCGGCGGCGCAGCGCCCGCGCTGTCCTCGTGACGGTCCACGCGATGCAAGCGGACGTGCCGGACCAATCCCGCCAGAGGTGGATCGGGGAACTGCAACGGATGCTGGAGTGATCGGTCAGGACTCCGCGATCGTGACTGGGCCGACCCGGCGCAGGTTGTTCACGTTGATCACGATGGCCTCCTGGGCGGTCCGCGACGTGATCGGCAACCCGGTCCACCCGTACACGAGGCCGTTCGTCCGCTCCGCGCCCATGCTCCGGCCGGTCGTCGCCGGCCGCGCGGCCCCGCTCGCCGGTCCACGCCGCGTCCAGCGGGTGGTGAGCGGACAGATCCCATATGGTACGGGGGTGAAGGTCCTGAACGCGGCCAAGAGCCGATCCGCCCTGGGCACCGCCGCGCTCGTCGCCGGTCAGACGCTCGTCGTCATGCTGCTCGGCTACGTGCTGCTGAAGCTGCTCGGCTGGGCGTGGCCGGTCGTCTGGCCCTTGACGGTGGCGTTGCTGCTCACCACGCTCACCTGGCCGCCGGCCCGGCTGCTGCGCAAGTGGGGCTGGCCGCCGGCGCTCGCCGCGACCGTCGTCACGCTGCTGTTCCTGCTGGTCGCGGCCGGCATCATCGTGGGCATCGTGCTGCCGGTCGCGGGACAGGGCCCGGAGCTCGCCAAGGGCGTCGTCGACGGCATCACCCAGCTGCGCGAGTGGGCGTCCGGCCCGCCGCTGAACATCGGCGACGCGCAGGTCGACAACGCGTTCAACACCGCGATCGAGCAGATCCAGTCCAGCGCCAGCAGCATCGTCAACTACACGATCACCGGCGTCGGCACGGTGCTCAACGGCGTCATCACGACCGTGCTCGCGCTGTTCCTGATGTTCTTCTTCCTCAAGGACGGCCCGCGGTTCCTGCCCTGGCTGAGCCGTCAGCTGCCGGGCCGGCTCGCGGTGGACATCCCGACGATCGCGGAGCGCAGCTGGCGGACGCTCGGCTCGTTCGTGCTGTCCCAGGCGTTCGTAGGCCTGCTCGACGCGGTCTTCATCGGCATCGGACTGTGGATCGTCGGCGTGCCGCTGGTGCTGCCGCTGGCCGTGCTGACGTTCGTCGCCGCGTTCGTGCCGATCGTCGGCGCGCTGTTCGCCGGTTTCGTCGCGGTGCTGATCGCGCTCGTCTTCGAGGGATTCTGGTCCGCGCTGATCGTGCTGGCGATCATCCTGGTCGTGCAGCAGCTGGAGGGCAACGTCTTCCAGCCGATGATCCAGAGCCGCGGCCTGGGCCTGCACGCGGCCGTGGTGCTGCTCGCGGTGACGCTCGGCGGCAGCGTGGCCGGCATCGTCGGCTCGCTGCTGGCGGTGCCGGTGGCGGCGCTGGTCGCGGTCTTCTGGACGTACCTGCGCGAGCAGCTCAGCGGCCCGGGCACGGAGCCGAACGACCCGGACCCGGCGGGCACGGCTGACCCGGCTGACCCGGGTGGTCCGGCACCATCGGCCCCGGCCGGGCCGTCCGCCGACCCGTCAGCCGGTCCGGACGACGCCGTCAAGGCGTGATCGCCGGCCGGCACCTGGCGTCGGGGTTTCGGCGCGACCGGTGAGAATGGCGGGGTGCGGTTCGGGATTCTGGGCCCGGTGCGGGCGGACGGCGCGGCCGGGCGGGCGGTGCCGCTCGGCGGTGCGCGACTGCGCGCGCTGCTCGCCATGCTGCTGCTGGACGCCGGCCGCCCGGTCCCGGCCGCCCGGCTGATCGACGGGGTGTACGGCGACCGGCCACCGGCCGGTGCGGGCAACGCGCTGCAGTCGCAGATCTCCCGGCTGCGCGCGGTGCTGCCGGTGGAGCACGACGGCGGCGGCTACCGGCTGGCGATCGACCCGGACGAGGTGGACGCGCACCGGTTCGCCCGGCTGGCCGCGGCGGGCCGCGACGCGCTCGCGGCCGGTGAACCAGCGCGCGCGGTACCGCCGCTGCGCGAGGCGCTCGCGCTGTGGCGCGGCGAGCCGCTCGCCGACGTCCGTGCGGCACCGTTCGCGGACGCTCAGGTCACCCGGCTGACCGAGGCACGGCGGTTCGCGGCCGAGGATCTTGCCGAGGCGGAACTGTCGGCCGGTGCGCCGCGCGCGGTGATCGGACCGCTGCGGGACCTGGTCGTGGCGGCCCCGCTGCGCGAACGCGCGTGGGCACTGCTGATGCGCGCGCTGGCCGCGGACGGGCGGCCGGCCGAGGCGCTGGCCGCGTTCGAGACGGCCCGGCGCACGCTCGCCGACACGCTCGGCGCGGATCCGTCACCGGACCTGTCCGCGCTGCACACGGCGATTCTGCGCGGCACACCGGTCGGCCCGGCGCCGGCCGGGTCTTCCGGTGCGGTGTCGACCGGGTCTTCCGGTGCGGTGCCGGCGGGGTTTCCCGGTGTGGCGTCGGCGGGGTCTGCCGGTGCGGTGCCGGCCGGATCTTCCGGTCCGGCGTCGGCGGAGTCTCCCGACGCCGGACCGGCCGGGTCCACCCGTCCGGTGCCGGCCGGGCCACCCGGCACGGCCGACGCGGACGCCGTGCCGTCGCGCGCCGACGGCGCCGATCGGCACGGTGTGCCGGCCCAGCTGACCAGCTTCGTGGGGCGCGACAACGAGCTGCGGGCGGTCGCGGCCGCGCTGGCTGCGGGCCGGCTGGTGACGTTGCACGGGCCGGGCGGGTCCGGGAAGACACGCCTGGCCGTGGAGACCGCGACCCGGTACCCCGGTGCGGTGCGGTTCGTCGAGCTGGCGGCCGCGACCGCGCCGGACGTGCCCCGCGCGGTCTCCGACGCGATCGGATTGCGGGACACCGGGCTGCGCAGCCGCGACCTGCGGGACGGCGGCCCGAGCGTGACCGATCGGCTGATCGCGGCGCTCACCACGCGGGACGTGCTGCTGGTCCTGGACAACTGCGAGCACGTCATCGCCGAGGCGGCCGCGCTGGCGTCCCGGCTGCTCACGGCGTGCCCCGGCGTGCGGATCCTGGCGACCAGCCGCGAGCCGCTCGGCCTGACCGGCGAGGTTCTGCGCCCGGTCGGCGGCCTCCCGGAGCAGGCCGCGGTGCGGCTGTTCCTGGACCGGGCCGCGCTCGTCGACCCGGGCTTCGGCGCCGCGGGTCAGGACCCGGGCTCCGTCGCCGCGGGCCGGGACGCCGGCTTCACCGTGGCGGGTCAGGATCCCGGCTCCGCCGCGGCGGCCCGGGACCCCGGCTCCACCGCCGCGGAGCCGGCCCTCGGCTTCACTGCTCGGCCCAACGCGTCCGAAAGCGACACTCCCGGACGACTCGCCGGGGAGCGACTCGCCGAGCAGCGGCGGATGAACGCGCAGACGATCCAGGAGCAGAACGCCGCGGCGATACGGGCGATCTGCCGGACGCTGGACGGGCTGCCGCTGGCGCTGGAACTGGCCGCGGCGCGGCTGCAGGCGCTGCCGGTGAGCGAGGTCGCGGCCCGGGTCGGTGACCGGTTCCGGCTGCTGAACCGGGGGAGCCGGACCGCGCCGGAACGCCAGCGCACGCTGCGCGCGGTGGTCGAGTGGAGCTGGGAGCTGCTGAGCGAGCCGGAGCGGGCGCTGGCCCGCCGGTTCACGGTCTTCCGTGGCGGCTGCGCGCTGGACGCGGTCGAGGGCGTGTGCGGCCCGGACGCGGTCGGCCTGCTCGCTGATCTGGTCGGCAAGTCGCTGATCGAGCGGGACGGCGACCGCTACCGGATGCTGGAGACGATCCGGGCGTTCTGCACGGAGCGGCTGGCCGAGTCCGGTGAGGAGCCCGCGATCCGAGCGGCGCACGCGGCCTGGTTCCTGACCGTCGCGCAGGCGGCGGACCGGGAGCTGCGCACCGGACGGCAGCTGAGCGCGCTGCGCCGGCTGGACGTGGACCGGGACAACCTGCACGCGGCACTGCGCGACGCGGACGTACGCACCGGGCTGCGGTTGCTGGCCGCGCTGTCGTTCTACTGGTGGCTGCGCGGCCTGCGGACCGAGGCCGCTGACCTGGCCCGCATGCTGCTGGAACGCCAGCCGGAGCCGGAGCCGACCGAGGAGTACGCGCTGTGCGAGCTGACCGCGCGTCTCGGCGCCACCGGCACCGGCCGGGAGCCGGCGCCGTACCTGACCGGGATCACCCGCCCGCCGGCGCAGCCGTTCCTGATGTATCTGTCCGCGATCGTGTCCGGCCCACCGGCCGGCAGTCTCGCCGATGTGCAGACCGTGCACGTACACCTGCGGAACCAGTTGTACGGCGATCCGTGGAGCGAGGCGCTGGGCGCGATCGGCGCGGGCTGGATGGTGCTGCTGGCCGGTGGCACGCCTGCGCAGGCGGAGCCGGAGTTCGTGGCCGCGCTGGCCGGTTTCCGCGCGCTGGGTGAGCGGTGGGGCACGATGCTGGCGCTGAACGGCCTGTTCGAGATGGCGTCCGCGCGCGGCGACCAGGCGGTGGCGGAGCAGCGGATGGCGGAGGCGATGCGGCTCGCCGGGGAACTCGGCTCCACCGTGGACACCGCGGATCTGCTGCGCAGCCGCGCGGACAGCCGGTTGCTCGCCGGCGACCTGGACGGCGCCGCGGCCGACCTGATTCGGACCGCGGAACTGGCCCGCGGGTGCGGCGCACCGGAGCTGCTGTCCGCCGCGCTGCTCGGCCTGGGCCGGCTGGCACTGCGCCGCGGCGACCGCGCCGAGGCCCGCCGGCTGTGCCGGGAGGCGCTGAGCGAGTGCCCGGTCGGCTGGTACGGCTCGTACGGCGTGCGGGTGACCGCGCTGGCCGTGCTGGGCCGGATCGCCGCGCAGGACGGCGACGACACCACGGCCGGGCGCCTGTTCCGCGAGGTCTTCATGATTGTCCCCGGCCCGGACGGCCTGCCCGCGCTCGGCGAGGCGCTGCACGGCCTGATCGGCGCGGCCGTCCGGTCCGGCGCGGCGGACCGCGCGGCGGTCCTGCTCGGCGCCTCCACCACGCTGCTGATCGGCTCGGCGACCACCGGTGCCCCGCGAACCGATGCCTCCGCCACCAGCGCAACCGGCACGGCCGTGGAAGGCCGCGATCCCGGCGTGGTCGCGGAGGAACGGAACCCCGGTTTCGCCGGTGAGGAGGATCAGGCCGGCACGGTTCGGGACATGCTCGGCGACGCGGCCTACCGGGAGGCACACGCCCGTGGTGCCCGGCTGACGCGCGCGGAGGCGATCGCGTACGTCATCGGTGCGTGATCCGTGCGCGCCCGGTGCGCGCGCCCGGTCACGCTGACCGGCATGACCACGACACCCGGGATCCTCGCCGAGGACCTGCACAAACGCTACGCGCGGACGACCGCGCTGAACGGCTTCCATCTCGACGTCCCGGCCGGCACCGTGCACGGGCTGCTCGGCCCGAACGGCGCCGGCAAGACCACGGCGGTGCGCATCCTGGCCACGCTGCTGCGCTTCGACGCCGGCCGTGCGGTGGTGGCCGGTGCCGACGTGACGAAGCAGCCCGGCACGGTACGCGAGCGGATCGCGCTGACCGGCCAGTACGCCGCGGTGGACGGCCTGCTCAGCGGCCGGCAGAACCTGGTGCTGTTCGGCCGCCTGCACCACCTGAGCGCCCAGGCCGCCCGCCGCCGCGCCGACGAGCTGCTGGAACGATTCGGCCTGACGGATGCGGCGCACCGGTCCGCGCAGACGTACTCCGGCGGTATGCAGCGCCGGCTGGACCTGGCCGCGAGCCTGATCCGCCGCCCGTCCGTGCTGTTCCTGGACGAGCCGACCACCGGCCTGGACCCGCGCAGCCGCAACCAGGTCTGGCAGGCCGTCCGGGACCTGGTCGCGGACGGCACCACGGTGTTGCTGACCACGCAGTACCTGGAGGAGGCGGACCAGCTCGCCGACCACATCTCGGTGATCGACGCGGGCCGGGTGGTCGCGGGCGGTACGCCGGACGCGCTCAAGTCGGTGATCGGCGCGGACCGCCTCGAGGTGGTGATCCGCGACGCGGACGTGCTGGCCAAGGCGGCGGCGATCCTCGGTGCGGCGGACCCGGACGTGGACCCGGACACGCGCCGGATCCGGGTGCCGGTCACGGACCGGGTGGGCGCGCTGATCGAGGCGGCCCGCGCGCTGCAGGACGCCGGCATCACGGTGGTGGACCTCGGCGTCCACCGGCCCACGCTCGACGAGGTCTTCCTCCACCTGACGGGACACCAGGCATGAACCACGCTCTCCGCGACGCCCGCGTGATGACCGGCCGCTACCTCACGCACGTGGCCCGCGCACCGGAGGAGATCGTCCTCTACTTCACCCTGCCGATCATGTTCACGCTGGTCTTCGGCTACGTGTTCGGCGCCGGCATGGCGGTCTCCGGCGACACGTACCGCGAGTTCCTGATCCCCGGCGTGTTCGTGATGACCATGCTGTACGGGCTGGGTGCGACCGCCACCGCGGTCGCGGTCGACATCAACCGGGGCGTGGTCGACCGGTTCCGGTCGATGCCGACCGCGCGATCCGCGCTGATGGCCGGGCGCAGCGCCGCCGACCTGGTCCGCGCGCTGCTGGAGATGTCCGTACTGATCGTCTGCGGCCTGCTGGTCGGCTGGCAGGCGCACCGGGGGATCGGGCTCGCACTGGCCGGCGTCGCCCTGATCCTGTTGCTGCGGGTGGCACTCACCTGGGTCGGCATCTGGCTGGGCAGCCTGGTGCCGAACCCGGACACGGTCTCCGTGATCGTCTTCCCGCTGGCGTTCCCGCTGACCGCGCTCTCCAACGTGTTCGTGGCTCCGGAGCTGATGCCGTCCTGGGTCGGCGTGGTCGCCCAGTGGAACCCGCTTTCCGCGACCGTCGCGGCGGCCCGGGATCTGTTCGGCAACCCCGGCGTGGGCGGTGACTCCTGGGCGGCCGGCCATGCGCTGCCGCTCGCGATCGGCTGGCCGCTGCTGCTCATCGCGGTCTTCGCCCCGCTCGCGGTCCGCCGGTACCGGCGCCTCGGGTCCTGACCCGTATCGCGGGATGTTCTCGCATGATCCGTTTCCGGACAACGCCGAGACGGCACTGAGAGTGATAGATAAATCACCGACCGAGACTGTTTATTGATCGATATGGTTCGGTCGTGCTGACTGACCTAAGTAGACCGGTGTTGCCTGCTGAGGGAAACGGATACGTGAGCGCCGAGACGGCCGCGGTGCGGGCGTGGACCGCGGCCGGCGGGGAGTTCCCGTACCGGGAAGTGCTCACCGCGTACCGGCGATGGGGTAAGGCTCTGGTTCCGAACGGGCTGCTGGACGCGCTGTCCGAGGCCCGGCCGCACGCGGGGGCCGGGCTCCGGGCGCTGCTGGACGTGTTGCTGGACAAGCGGGACGGCGCCTACGACTACCGCTCCTATCTGGCGCTGCCGCTGCTGGCGCCGCACCTGGCCGACCGCGACCTGCTCACCGTGCTGCTGGTCGCCGACCTGATGCGCTTCGAACTGGCCGCGGCCGGCGACCCCGCGGTGGCCGGCGATCCGGCCGGTCCGCTGCCGGTGATGCCGCCGGACGGGGGGCTGGTGGACAAGCGGCTGCGGCACGGGCTGCGGGTGGTCCGGCCGGTGCTGGCCAGGCTCGGCTGGACCGTGCCGGTGCCGGAGCCGGGCGTGCGGGCCGAGGCGCGCGCGGTGTGGGCGGCCACGGACGCACGGCTCCGCGACGATCAGCGGCTGATGCTGCGCTGCACGGTGCTGCCGGTCGACATCGTGCACGACGAGTACCTGTTCATCCGGGTGCTCCAGACGTTCGAGGCCGCGTTCGCCGCGCTGGTCCGCGACCTCGAACGCGTGCCCAGTGCACTGACTGATGGCTCGGTCAGCACGGCGGATCGCCTGCTGCGGCACGCGGCCGCACTGCTGCGTGAGGTGAGTCCGCTCTGGTCGGTGGTGGCCACGATGCGGGTGGAGGCGTTCCGGCGGTTCCGGCAGTGGACGGAGGGCGCGAGCGCGATCCAGTCCCGGCACTACAAGCTGATGGAGAGTCTGGCTCGCCGGCCGGACGACGCGCGCCTCGGCTCGGCCGCCTACGACCACGTGCCGGAGATCCGCGAGCTGGTGCTGACCGGACTGCCGTCGGTCGACGCGGCCTACCGGGCCGCGACGCTGCCGCCGGAGGCGCGTGCGGCGGCCGGTGCCGCGATGGCCGACTTCGCCGCGTCCGTGGACGTCTGGCGCCGCACCCACCACCGCCTGGCCGTGCGCATGCTGGGCGCGGAGACCGGCGGCACCGGGTACACCGGCGGCGCCTCGTATCTGGCGAAGGCCCGGGAGATCCCGGTGTTCGGCTGACCATCGGTGCGGGGCGTCCCGCACACGGCCGGGACGCCCCCCGCCACATCAGCCGATCCGGTAGCGGTTGCGGCGGCGAACCGCCCTCCGGCACGACCGCGATCGTGGTCGCGCTCCGCACCGCTGATCGACGTGACCATGGTGCTCTTGCCGCCGCTACCCGCGCTGGACTCGGCGTTCGCGGCCGCGCCCGCCCGAAGTCAACGTGGACGTACCGGCAATCGGGGAACACGAACGGTGACGGCGGTGAACGCGCGTCACCGGTGTCGCACGGTGAAGCGGTCGAGGGTGATCGTGCCGTCGTCCAGCCGCGGGCCGGTAGCGGGGGACCAGGAGGCGAGCGTGGCCGCGCCGGCCGCGGCGCCGGCCGGCGCGTCGTGTAGCCGGGTCCAGCGGCCGTCGTGCTCGTGCCATGTGCTCAGCCGCCCCCAGCGCGCAGATCCGCCGCGAATCGACCATGGTGCATGCAAGCACGGGTCGATCATTTCGCGCATGTTACGCAGGGCACAGCTTCGTGGGCGGCCGGACATCGGGCGGGTCGGTCCCGGCAGAATGGGGAAGTGAGTCACCCGTCACTCCGGGTCAAAAGTCTGTAAACCCTATCGGGCAAGTAGTGTATTGTGGCGAGCGCCCATCACCCCTTACCTCAGGACTCATCTAGTGATCAGCATCAGGGATCTGCGCAAGGTCTACCGCGGGCGCGGCCGGGCCGTGACCGCGCTCGACGGCGTCACGCTGGACGTCGCCGAGGGCGAGATCTACGGTGTGCTCGGTCGCAGCGGCGCCGGCAAGAGCACGCTGCTGCGCAGCGTGAACCTGCTGGAACGCCCGGACTCCGGCACCGTCACCGTGGGTGGGGTCGAGCTGACCGCGCTGCCGGAGCGGCGGCTGCGCCGGGAACGGCAGCGAATCGGCATGATCCACCAGCACTTCGCGCTGCTCAGCTCGCGGACCGTGGCCGGTAACGTGGCGTTCCCGCTGGAGGTGACCGGCGTGCCGCGGGCACGGCGGGCCGCGCGGGTGGCGGAGCTGCTGGAGCTGGTCGGGCTGGAGGGCCGCGCGGGGGCGTACCCGGCGCAGCTGTCCGGCGGTCAGAAGCAGCGGGTCGGCATCGCGCGGGCGCTGGCCGGCGACCCGAAGGTACTGCTCTCCGACGAAGCCACCTCGGCGCTCGACCCGGAGACCACGCACTCGATCCTGGCGCTGCTGGCCGACCTGAACCGGCGGCTCGGGCTGACGATCCTGCTGATCACGCACGAGATGGACGTGGTGAAGCGGATCTGCCACTCGGCCGCGATCATGCGGGACGGGCGGTTCACCGAGTCCGGGCGGATCGCCGAGATCCTGGCCCGGCCGGGCTCGGAGCTGGCGGCCGAACTGCTGCGGCTCGGGCCGGCGCCGGACCTGCCGGGGCAGACCGTGGTGGACGTTACGGTCAGCGGCGACCACGCGGACCGGCCGCTGATCGCGGAACTTGCCCGGCGCTTCGAGGTGGACGTGCGCATCCTCGGCGGCACTGTGGAGGAACTGGCCGCGACGCGCGCGGGCCGGCTGCGGCTGGCACTGCCGGGCACCGCGGAGCACAACCGTGGCGCGTTGACCTGGCTGCGCGAGACCGGCATCCCGGCCGAGGTGCCGCGCACCGGTGCGGGCCCGGACGGTGCCGGGCCGGACGGTGCCGCGGCCGCCGTTGTCGACAAGACGGGAGACCGGTCGTGACGTGGGAAGACATCTGGCCGTTGCTCGGTGCGGGGTTGTGGGAGACCGCCTACATGGTGGGGATCTCCACGGCGATCACCGCGCTCGGCGGGCTGCTGATCGGCGTGCTGCTGGTGTTGACCGAGCGTGGCGGCCTGCTCGCCGCGCCCGCGGTGAACCTGGTGCTCGGCCTGATCGTCAACGTGGGCCGGTCGCTGCCGTTCATCATCCTGCTGGTCGCGGTCATCCCGTTCACCCGCGCGGTGGTCGGCACCACGATCGGCACGGACGCCGCGATCGTGCCGCTGACCATCGGCGCGATCCCGTTCTTCGCCCGGATCGTGGAGACCGCGATCCGTGAGGTGCCGCGCGACGTGGTCAACGCCGCGATCGCGGCCGGTGCGTCGCGCCGGCAGATCGTCCGCAAGGTGCTGCTGCGCGAGGCGCGGCCCGGCCTGGCGGCCGGACTGACCATCACGGTCATCGCGCTGGTCGGCTATTCCGCGATGGCCGGGACCGTCGGCGGTGGCGGCCTCGGCGACCTGGCCATTCGGTACGGGTACCAGCGCTTCGAGACCGAGATGATGATCGCGACCGTGGTGGTGCTGGTGCTGTTCGTGCAGGCCGTGCAGAGCCTCGGCGACCTCGTGGTGCGCCGGCTGTCCCACCGCTGAGCCCGGCCCGGGGCCGGCCGTCTCCCCGCGGATCGGCCCGGGCCGCCCGATGCCGCCCCTACCGGGCTGTTTTATCGATAAAAATCCGTACAACGGAAGGTAGTTCAGTCATGCGTCGTACCCTCGTCGCGCTCACCGCGGCCGCCTCGCTCCTGATCGGCGTGGCCGCCTGCGGCAACGACTCCGGCGCGGAAGGCGGCAGCGCGAGCGACACGCTCAAGATCGGCGTCAGTCCCGTCCCGCACGGCGAGATCCTCAAGTACGTCAGCGACAACCTGGCGGCCGCCGAGGGCCTGAAGATCGAGATCGTCGAGTTCAGCGACTACATCCAGCCGAACACCGCGCTCCAGGACGAGCAGCTGGACGCGAACTACTTCCAGCACATCCCGTACCTGGAGGAGGAGATCGCGTCCAAGGGCTACACGTTCACGCCGCTCAAGCCGGTGCACATCGAGCCGCTCGGCGTCTACTCCAAGACGGTCAAGGCGCTCACCGAGGTCCCGGACGGCGGCGTGGTCGCGATCCCGAACGACCCGTCCAACTCCGGCCGCGCGCTCAGCCTGCTCGCCACCAACGGCCTGATCACGCTGAAGGACGGTGTCGGCGTCAAGGCCACCGAAGCCGACATCACCGGTAACCCGAAGAACCTCAAGTTCGAGGCGCTGGAGGCCGCCCAGCTGCCGCGCAGCCTCGAGGACACCGCCGTCTCCGTCATCAACGGCAACTACGCGATCGAGACCGGCCTGTCCCCGGCCACCGACGCGCTCGCGCTGGAGACCGGCGAGAACAACCCGTACGCGAACCTGGTCGTGGTCCGCACCGGCGAGGAGACCGACGAGCGCATCGTCAAGCTCGAGAAGCTCCTCCACTCCCAGCAGGTCAAGGACTTCATCGCCCAGAAGTACAACGGCTCGGTCCTGGCCGCGTTCTGACCCTTGCCCGCGGGGCGGGCCACCACGGCCCGCCCCGTGGGCGTCCCCGGGCCCGCCGCCGGGTTCCGCCGTGCGGAGGCACGCGGTGGTCGGCGGCGTGGTCCGGGGATGAGCCGCGCCACCGGGCAGCCGGGTAGGGGCGTCGGGCGGAACCCCGGATCCGGTACGCCTCCATCGTGATTCAGGACAGCTTCGGCCGCCGGTGGAAGGGTACGGCCCGGCCGGCGTCGGCGGCGGTGGTGGGCACACCGCGGCGGTAGAGGCGGCCGCCGATGCGGAACCACCGGACGGAGCCGTCCGGGGCGCGGACGAAGTTCGCCCGGATGCCCTCCTCGGTGCCGCCGGACAGCGGCAGGTCGACGACGTAGTCCCTGCGGTAGAACGCGAAACCGTCGACCGCCTGGCCGCCGGACAGCATCACCAGGTCGCCCAGCCAGCCGCCGGTGTGGTTCAGTGCCTGCCGCACCGTGACCCGGGCCGACGCGGCGGCGTCCGCGGTGTGGAAGCCGGGAAGGTAGTCGCGGACCGTACCGTCGAGATTGATCCGGCGCTGTTCCGCGAGCCGCATGATCGCCGCGCCGGTGAACGTCTTGGTGGTCGACGCGACCCGGAAGACGGTGTCACCGTCCACGTCCCGCGGCGCGTCCGTGCGGGTGACGCCGAAGCCCCGCACGTACTCCGCGGCCGCGGTACCACAGGCCGAGCGCGGCACCGGCGATCCCGTACCGCTCCATCCCGGCGCGGATCCTCTCCTCCAGCTCCCGCACGGCGTACGGCACCGGGGCGCGCGCCGGTGCGGTGGGGACAGCGGTCACGAAGCCACCGGCGGCGGTGGCGCGAAGAAGGCCACGCCGGGACACCTGCTGCGACATCGGAACCCCCGCGGTCGAGGTCGAAATCTCAATGTAGACGGGAGACCTCAACATCGGTATCCATCGACCACGGTGGTGCCTCGTGACCGCCACCGCGCCGGAGCGGCTGTTCGCTCTCGTCGGCCTCGCGGTATGCCCTCAGAACGCGGGGTAGAGGATCGCCGTGTCGTCGAAGTCGAATGTCAGGGTGTCGATGACCTCGACGACGCCGGGCACCTGGCGGGTGAGGCGGGCGGCCAGGTCGGCGGAGGAGCGGCGGTCGGTCGTGCCGGTCAGCGTGACCGCGCCGTTCGTGACCGTCACCGTGATCGTGCCGGGGTCGAGCAGCAGGATGCGGTGCAGGATGCCGCTCTCGATGTCGACGCGGATCGCCTCGTCCGGACGCAGGTGGGTCTTGAGCAGGTCGGAGCGGGTGACGATGCCGATGACGCGGCCAAGCTCGTCGACGACCGGGAGGCGCTTGACGCGGCCGGCGTCCATCCGGCGGGCGGCGGCGGTGATCGACGTGGTGGCCAGCGCGGTGCTCGCCGGTGTGGACATCAGGTCCGCGGCGACCACGGCGTCGGCCTTGACGCGGGCCCGGCGGTTACGGCGGCTCTCGAACAGCCGCGGCGCCTCGTCCGTACCGGCGAATTCGATCTTGTGAAGCAGATCGGTCTCGGACACCACGCCGACCGCG
The DNA here is from genome assembly GCF_030813715.1 of Catenuloplanes indicus. Lineage (NCBI taxonomy): Bacteria > Bacillati > Actinomycetota > Actinomycetes > Micromonosporales > Micromonosporaceae > Catenuloplanes > Catenuloplanes indicus. The sequence goes on along the minus strand of NZ_JAUSUZ010000001.1, from coordinate 875,828 downwards.
CGGCCCATCTCGTCCACGACCGGGACCGCACTCACCCGGCGCCGCATCAGGACATCCACGATCGCACGGTACGGGGTGTCCGCCGTGACCGTCGCGACGTCCTCGGTCATGACGTCGCCGACCTGCCAGTTCCTCATCGAAACCACCTCCAGGACCTCGACGGTACGGCCGTTGAGGTCCCGCCCGGCAGGGCCGGAAGACCTCCGGCGGTGATAATGCGTGTCATGATCGAGCCGCTGGACCTCGGTACGTTCCCTACGCCGCTGGAGGACGCGCCGCGCCTGGCCGAGGCGCTCGGCCTGGACCGGCTGTGGATCAAGCGCGACGACCTGATCGGGGCCGGTGGCGGCGGCAACAAGGCCCGCAAGCTGCGCTGGACCGCGGCGGAGGCACTGGCCGCGGGCGCGCGGACGCTGGTGACGACCGGGGCGCCGCAGTCCAACCACGCGCGCGCGACCGCCGCGGTGGCGGCCCGCCTCGGGCTCGGCTGCGTGCTGGTGCTGGCCGGCGACGGCCCGGCCCGGGAGACCGGCAACCTGCTGCTGGACCGGCTCGCCGGTGCGGAGATCATCTGGGCCGGTGACCGGCCACCCGGCGACGTCGCCGCGGCGGAGGCGGCGGCGCGGCCGGGCGCACACCTGATCCCGTTCGGCGGGTCGTCGCGCACGTCCGTGCACGCCTATGCCGAGTGCGCCCGCGAGCTGACCGCGCGAGTGGACTTCGACCGGGTGGTGGTCGCGGTCGGCTCCGGGGCCACGATGGCCGGTCTGGTGCTCGGCCTCGGCGCGGCCCGGGTGGCCGGTGTGGACACCGGCGCGCTGCCCGATCCGGCCGCCGCGGTACGGGCGCTGCTGCCGGCGGATCCCGGTGAGCCGCGCATCGACCGGGAGCGGATCGGTGCCGGCTACGCCACGGTGACGGACGAGGTGCGAGCCGCGCTGCGGCTGGCGGCCCGCACCGAAGGGCTGTTCCTCGACCCGATCTACACCGGCCGGGCGATGGCCGGGCTCGCGGCGACGTCCGGCGCCGGTGACCGCGTGGTCTTCCTGCACACCGGCGGCCTCCCCGGCCTCTTCGGCACCGGCCAGCCGCTCCTCTGACGACCGGCCGGGCGCGCACCCGGCGGCGCGACGGCTGACCGGCCGGGCGGGGCGACGGCGTCACCGTGGGGGCGGCGGCCGGCCCCGTCCGGCCACGCCGATTCCGGTGCCGAAGACGTCGCCGTGCGGAACGGACGTGGGTCGCCGCCAGGCGGCGGCCGGGCCAGGAGCGGCGGCAGGTGCCGGCCGGGCCGCGCGTCCACCCATCAGGAGGGACGCCGGTGGCGGTGCGCCTGCGAGTCCGGGTGCCGCCCCGATCCGGTCGCGGTGTGCCCGACGGTGCACTGCCGGAGACCGTCCGGTCGTACCTGCCTGCTCATGCCGTACCCCCGGAATTGTCAATGATCTTATCCGCGTGTTCGCGGACCTGATTCGCGGCGTAGAACGCGTCCTCCTGGCGTGCCCACCGCTCCCAGTGCGGAGCGTAGGTCTCGCCGTCGCGGGCCAGCGCCCGCCGCTTGCGTTCCGCTTCGGGCACCTCGATCCAGACCAGGCCGCTGCGGTACGGCCGGAGCGCGCCCGCCCCGCAACCGACACCCTCGACGACCAGGTCGTCACCGGCGTGCAGCGGCTCCCAGTCGCGGTACGCGCCCGCCGCCCAGTCCCAGCGCCGCCACCGGGCCGGCTGCCCGGCCGCGAGCGGCGCCAGGATCCACTCCCGCAGCGCGTCGACGCCGCCGAGCAGCCCGTCCCAGCCGGGGTAGAGGTCGTCCATCCGGATCAGCGTCGCGCCGAGATCCGCCGCGAGCGCGCCGGCCAGGCCGGTCTTCCCGGCGCCGGACCGCCCTTCGACGCACACCACGCGAGTACGGCCGGCGGTCGCCGGCAGGCTGCGCACCCATGCGACGAGGCCGCCGGCGTGCGCACTCGCCCGGTCCACGGCGGTCCCGCCGCGCGGCGCGGCGCCGATCCGGTGATCCGGGCGCACGGCCGTCCGGGCGGGTGGTGCGGCGCCGGGGCGCTGGTCCATGGTCATCGGCGCACGGTGAACCGGGTGGGCATGATGCGGGCGACCACCCGGTCGGCCTCCTCGGCGGGCCCACCGGCGACGTGGCGGCAGCTGATCAGCGGCGTATCGGCGCGGTTCACGAGGGGAAACGTACGTGCGGTCGTACGTTTCCGTGAGGGTTCAGTGGGCTGGGCCACATATCGCGCCGGCCTGTCTGGCCGGCTTCGTGGAGGTTGGTTGCTGGTGATCGATCCGGACCGGGCCGGCGTGCCTGAAATATAATCACGTCGGCCGATGTGAGGGGGCGCCCGTGGCGGCACGACCGGCACCGTGGTGGAAGCAGGTCGACGACGCGGCCGCGCTGATCGCCTCGGCGGTGAACGCGGCCGCGGCGCGGGCCGGCCGGGACGGCACCTACTCGCCGCCCCGCGGATCACCGCCGCCGCGCCGGCGGCGCCGGGCCGCGTCGCTGCGGCACCTGGCCGAGGTGATCCGCACCTACCGGATGGCGCCCGGCCGGGCCGTCGACAAGGACGACGTGGCCGGTGTGCTGGCCGGTGACCTGCGGCATCTCACCGATCCGGTGACTGTGGTGGCGGTGGCGCGGGCCTCGCACCGGATCGCCGGCGTGCCGTTCGGCGCCGATGACGCCCGGCGGCTGACCGTGGCGGTCGACTACCTGAACGCGCTGCTGGCGGCCGCGCACGAGGCGGACCGGCGGGCACCGGATCTCCTGCCGGTCCCGCGCCCGGCCGCCGCGCTGCTTCCATGGGGCGCGCACGGGCGGGGCCAGCACGGCGTGGACGCGGAAGAGCTGGACGCGGATGGGCTCGGCGCGGCCGGGCCGGGCGCCGCGGGGTGGGACTCCGAAGGGCTGAGCGCCGGCTCGCGGTATGTCATGGTTCCGATAGCCGCGAGGCCGCCGGATCCGCCGGGGTCCGGAGCGTCGTCGCGGTGGGCGCGGCTGCGGCCCGGGCCGGCGTCGTGGGCCGCGCTGGTGGCGATCTTCGCGACGGGGGTGGTCGTGGGCGTGACCGGCTCCCGGCTGGCGGAGCCGCGGACCGTTCGCGGCGCGAGCGATATCCCGGCGAGCGCGACGGCTCCGGCGACCGCAACCGACCAGGCGGGCCCGGTCAGGCCGGCGTGTTTGCCGCCCGGCGCGGCGAAGCCGTCCGGCGCGATGGTGATGGGGCCGCCCGGGGTGCCGGAGACGGTGTCGCCGAACTGGTGGCCGAACAATCCACACCTCGACCTGTCGCCCACCGACACCGGTTTCGTGGCCGCCGTGCCCGCGGATTCCGTCACGCCGTCCGACCTGATGGGAATCCGGAGCGGCATCACGATCATCAAGGATCACCGGTACCGGTTCGACTTCACGGTGTCCGGCGACCGCCGGAGGGACATCCTGCGCCGCATCCAGGACAACGAATCACCGGAGTACCGCGAGTCCCTCACCAGGAACGTGCCGGTCGGGCCGGTGCCCTGCCGGCTGAGCTACACGTTCACCGCGGCCGCGACCAGCCAGGCGACCGGCGAGGTCACGTTCCAGCTCGGCGGCAAGGGCGCCTACCGCGTCACGGTCGAGGACGCCGTCCTCGTCGAACTCAGCGTCTGACCCCGTCACGCCGCGCCGGTCGCACGGATCGCCGCGCGCCGCACGGGGCCGGGGGTCGTGCGGCGCCGGGTGATGCGGCGCCGGGTCGCGTGGCGCCAGGTCGTGCGGCGCCGAGGCTTGCGGGGCCGGGTCGCGCGAGGTCGCGCGCCGAGCGCGAGGGGGTAGAAGCGCCGTGCCTCCGGTTCGCGGTGCCGCCCGCCGCGACCACGCCGCGCCCGGTCATCACCCGGGGCACCCCGACCGCGGGACGAGGGGGCCGGCCGGCGAGCCGGGGCTGCGCGCCGGCACTCATGACCTGCGGGCCAGCCTGTCAACCGGGATGGCAGTCGGCGAAGGCCGCGACGAACGCCGACATGCAGGACGGTGGCGTGGCGTGCGAGGTGACGACGTACCCGGCGATGGTGACCGGTGGGTCCATCGGCACCTGCCGGATCCGGGCCGACCGCGCCCCGGCGGCCCGTTCGGCCGGCAGCACCGTCCAGAGCCGAGGGTCACCGGCGACCTCGAACAGCACGTGCACCGGATCCCCGGCCGGTGGCCGCACCGGCGTCACCGGCAGCGCCGCCACGATCGCGTCGAACAGCGACGGGTCGTGCCGCCGGTCCGGCAGCCGCAGCCCGTCCGGGTCGAGGTCCCGGACGTCGACCGCGGCACGCCCGGCCGCCGGGTGCTCCCGGGCCACGATCGCGTGCAGCGGGTCCGGCCAGGTGTGCACCACGGCCGTACCCGCCGGGGTGGTGGTGCCGCGCACGAGTGCCAGGTCGAGTTCTCCGTCGCGGACCGCGTCCAGCCGGGCGGCCTCCGGGAGGTCGATCAGCACCGGGTCGGCCGGCCGGGGTCCGTCGCGCAGCCGGGTGAGGGCCCGGTCGAGCCGGTCGGTGACGCACGACTCGACGCCGATCCGGAGTGCGGCGGCCCGCTCGCCGGCCACCACCCGCACCCGGGCCGCGGCGGCCAGCGTCTCCCGGGCGGCGTCCAGCACGCGCAGGCCGGCCGGGGTGAGCGCGACCCGCCGGGACGTGCGGTCGAGCAGCCGTACGCCGAGTTCGCGTTCCAGCCGGGTGATCTGCTGGCTGACCGCGGGCTGGACGATGTGCAGCCGTTCCGCCGCGCGCCCGAAGTGCAGCTCCTCGGCGACGGTCACGAAGTAGCGCAGCGTCTTCAGTTCCACCCCACCTCATCTATCACAGAAAATGATCGCTGCCGAGTAAGGCCGGCCATCGATCCGGCGGCCGCGAGCGGCTGGAATGGCCTAATGCGCATCGGAACCGCCCTTCTGCACGCCGCGACGCCCGCCGACACGGTGGCCGCCGCGGCCGACGCCGCCCGGCGCGGCCTGGACAGTTTCTGGACCAACCAGATGGCCGGTGGCTGGGACCCGCTCACGCTGCTGGCCGGCCTCCGCGAGCGGCCGGCCGAGATCGGCACCGCGGTCGTGCTCACCTACCCGCGGCACCCGGTGACCATGGCGTCGGAGGCGCTCACGCTCCAGGCCGCCGGCGGCGGGCTGATGCTCGGCGTCGGCCCCGGCCATGCCTGGTACGTCGAGCGTGCGCTCGGCCTCTCCTACGCCTCGCCGCTGCGGCACACCCGCGAGTATTTGACCGCGCTCCGCCCGCTGCTGCACGGCGAGCCCGCCCGGCTCACCGGCGAGTTCCTCACCGTCGACACCGCACTCGACGTCACCGCGCCCGCACCACCGGTCCTGCTGGCCGCGCTCGGCCCGAAGATGCTTCGCCTCGCCCACGACCTGGCCGACGGCGTCGTCGCCACCTGGGTCACGCCGGAGATCGTCGCCGAGCGCCTGGTACCCAGCCAGCCGCCGGGTGCCCGCATCGTGGTCAGCCTGGTCACCGCGCTGACCACCGATCCGGACGCGGCCCGCGAGCGGATCGCCCGCGACTTCGGCGCCGCCGGCGAACTGCCCGCCTACACCGCCTCGCTGCGCCGCGCCGGCCTGACCGGCGTCACCGACACCGTGGCCGTCGGCGACGAGTCGTCGATCGCGGCCGCCATCGACCGGCTTCGCGACGCCGGCGCCACCGACGTGGTCCTCATGCCGCTCGGCGACCGCGCCCGCACCCTCGACATCGTGACCGGATCCGATGCACGATCGAACCCTTCCGCCGGTACGCCGTAGCGCTCCGGGAACGCCGGTGCGGGCCGGCCACGCCGGCGCTCAGCGTTGCGGGGCCGGCTCGACCGTGGCGGTGAACGAGGTGAGCGACGTGGCGGCGCCCGGGGACGGTGCGGCGGAGACGACGGTGACGGTCGCGTGCACGGTGAGGCGCAGGTGCGTGGTCTCGCCGGGCCGGATGTCGACGCGGACGCGTACCGGCGTGGTGGTGATCCGGGCCTGGTCCCCGGCGCCGGCCGGTGGCCGCGGCGTCACCAGCAGCTCGTGCGGGCCCGGCGGCAGGCGGTACGCCCAGTTGTGCCAGGCGAACGGGCGGTCCGCGCCGTCGATGCGGAGCGCGGGCCACCGGATCCACGCGTGCGGGTCGGTGACCGGGCGTACGGCGATCTCCCGCCCGTCCCGGGTGTACTCGAGCGTGGTGTCGCCGGTGAGCAGCAGGACGCCGTGGGCGGCGCCGGCCAGCCCGGGCGGGACGTCGCCGTGCGCCAGGAACATGACGTCGGACGGCTCCGCCCGGGCCTCGGTGGACATCGCGACCCGGTACCGGCGGTCGATCACGCCCTTCACCCGGCTGTACGCGAGGATCGTCAGCGGCATGACGAGCAGCATGTAGATCAGCATCGCGATGCGCCCGGCCCGGCTCTCCGGCGCCAGCAGCAGCGGACCGGCGGCCAGCAGCGCCGGGGCGAGCAGGATCGGCCAGATGCCGGGACCGGGGCGGCGGCGCGGGCTGCCGGCCGGGACCAGCATGCCGGGCACCCGGCCGTAGCTGGCCGGGCTCCACATGTGCCACTCGGTGATCTCACCCGCGGTGGCGCGGACCCGGCGGACGGACTCCGCGCCGGTCTCGTCCCGGACCTCGACCAGGTGCTCGCCCGGTGCGGTCACGACGACGGCGCGGTCGAGGCCGTGCCACAGCGGGCGGTCGTCGAGGCCGATCGCGCGGGACCTGCGGAAGTTCGGCGAGTCGAAGCGGGCACGCCGGACCCGGACCGCGATCCCGGCCGTGCCCGGTGGCAGCGGTGGTGGCGGCGTGCGTTCCGGCCAGGGCAGGACGGGTGCGCCGGGGAACGGCCTCGGTGCCTCGAACGGGTTCACTTCGTCACGTCCAGCGCCGCCTCGATCTCGGCTTCCGACATGTCCGGCCCGCCGGCCTCCGCGTTCTTGTAGACGCCGGTGCCGACGTTGTTGACGAACGGGCCGACGTAGCTGGCCGGGTCGCTGGCCACGTCACCGGCGATCCGGGCGACGGTGGACAGCGTGGCCGGTGCGGCGTGCCCGAGCCCGGCCGCGGTGAACTGGAGCACGCTCTCGCCGACCCGGGCCTTCAGCATCGCGGGCAGCACCTTCTGCAGGACCGCGCCCATCTTGTGCAGCAGCGAGACGACCCTGTCGATGATCCGGACCGCGCGGCTGGTCGCGACGGTGGCCTGCACCGCGGTGGCGGCACCGGCGGCCGCGACGGACGCACCGGCGGTCGGCACCGCGGCGGCCATCGCGAGACCCCACTCGATGATCATCCACTCGATCAGCGTGGCGATGATGCCGATGATCAGCTGCTGCGCCGCACCCATGATCTTGGAGAAGAGCGTGAGGATGCCGTTGATCGACGAGGCCTCGCCGCCGGTCGCCTCGACCGCCTCGGCGAACTGGTGCAGCCGGGCCTTGGCCGCGTCCGCGTCCTTGCCCTGCCACTCGATCAGGTCGTCGTCCGCGGCCTGCCGGGCCGCGGCGGCCAGCGGGACGAGCGCGGCGCCGAGCTGTTCCCATTTCGCCGCGTACGGCTCGATCCGCTCGGCGTTGCCGGTGACGAGACTGAGCAGGTCCTCCAGCGGCTGGACGAAGTCGATCAGGAACGTCAGTCCGGCCGAGATCAGCCAGTTCAGCGGGTCCATGTAGATCGAGACCGCGTTGCCGAGCAGGTCCGCGCCCGCGGAGTAGAGGTCGGACCAGTCGCCCTCGTTGATGCCGGCCGGGATGCCGTTGACCGTGTTCTTGACCGCCTCGCCGAACGGCAGCACCGAGGCCGGGTCGGTGTCGATCACGCCGCCGGCGTACTGGCTGTCCGGCTTGTCGTCGTTGCTGATGTAGGCGTCGGTCCCGGTGGTGTCCGGCTTCTCCGGCGCCGGTGGTGCCGGCGGTGCCTGCGGCGCGGGATTCGGCTGCGTCACGCGCCACCGCCGGACAGTTTCTGTTGGAAGCGGGCGAACGCCGCGCTCAGCTCCGCGTCGAGGTGCTGGTACGCCTCCGCGTTCGCGGTGATCGCGCCGTGCTGCGAGTCGAACGCCTTGGCGATCAGGCCGACGTGCTCGCGCACCTCGTCCGCCTTGCCGTTGTAGTAGCCGACGAACAGCAGCCCGAGCCCGCCCCACAGCACGCCGGGTGGGTCCGCGGCGGCCATCGCTGTCTTGATCTCCTCGGCGCTGGTGCTCAGTCCCTTGAGCACCTGGCCGGTGCTGGTCAGCTTGTCGGTCGGGACGATGACGCCGTCAGCCACGGTCCTCTCCTCTCCTGCGGTCCGCGATCCGCTCGCGGGTGTGCTCCGGGATGACGTCCCGTACCTGCTCCGCCGTGTGCGCGCCGTTGATGCCCTGGCCGAGGTCGACCAGTTTCAGCGCGCGGTCGGCCTGCGCCTCCCGGATCGCCACCATGATCATTTCGGACAGGTGGGCGCCGCGGCGCAGCGCCGAGTCCGGGATGTCCAGCCGGGACACCAGGCCGTCCTCGTCCACCTCGGCGCGGACGCTGCCGTCCTCGGAGAAGCCCGCGCCGGTCAGCGCGCCGGCCTCGGCGAGGTACGTCTCCAGCCGGGTCATGTCGCGCTGGTTCTGCTCGCGCACGCGCGCGATGAGCGCGAGTACCTCCTCCTGGCTCTGGAACGGGCCGCTCACCGCGGTGCCTGCCGCAGCGCCGCCCGCAGCTCGCTCAGCGACGGTGCCGGTGCGCCCATCGAGGAGGCGCCGGTCAGCGCGGTGCGGATCTCCGCGTCCACCTGGGCGTTGGCCGCGCGGATGGTGCGCACCACCAGCTCGCCGAGCTGTGCGCCGGTGAGCCGGAACGCGCGCGGGCTCAGTTCCACCGAGTGCACCGCGCCGCGCGGCCCGGCGACCACGGTCACCTCGTGGTCCTCGCTGGTCAATTCCGCGCTGGCGGTCGCGGCGAGCTCGCGCACCTGCCGTATGCGGGCGGCGATGTCCGTCTGATCCATGGGCCCCGTATCCCTCCGGCCCGGGCCGGATCCCCCCGGGCTGGTCACACCCTAAGGGGCCGGGGCAATCGGGATGGGGCGCCCCCGGCACATAATGCTGGTCAAAACTATCGGCAAGATAGGATTAGGTTAACGGTTTGCGCCGCTCACGTGCGATATTCGACACCCGGAGCCGATCTCGTTGACACCTCGTTACGCTCCGCGTTGGACTGGTGACATGTGCGGCACGCTGCGGCTCACCATCCGCGGCCACATCGACTTCGGTCGTGTGTGGTCGGCGTCCTGTCCGGCCTGACCCCTTCCCCCCACCTGGAAACGGGCTCGACGACGAGCCCGGGCGAAGCCATGGACAGGAGCACCACCATGAAACTCCGGCTGATACCAGCGATGGTCCTACTGCTCACCGTCACGGCCTGCGGCGCCACTCCCGCGGCCAGTGCGGCCGGCGAGCCGCGAAGCGGCGGCGACCTGGTCTGGGCCGTCGAGACCGAGCCGCTGACGTTCAACCCGCACCAGTACGCACAGGCCAAGGCACGCCTGCTGGTCTGGAACTCGTTCGAGTCGCTGTTCACCCACGACGCGCAGGGCAACTACGTAGCGTGGCTGGCGACCGGGATCGAGGGCGGCGGCCTCACGTACACGATCAGGCTCCGCACCGACGTGACGTTCCACGACGGGGGCGGTTCGACGCGGCCGCGGTCAAGGCGAACTTCGACCAGCTGCTCACCGAGGGCTACAACCCGGCGCTCAAGGCCGTGCAGCTGAAGGACCTGAAGAGCGTGGACGTGGTCGACCCGGCCACGGTGCGGCTGAATCTCTCCGCGCCGGACGTGCTGATCCTCGACTTCCTGGCCACGCCGCAGGGCGCGCAGATCTCGCCGAGATCGTTGAAGAACGCGAAGAACGGTGCCGGGCGAGGGTGCCGGCCTGCAGGTGTGGATCCTGGGCAGCAGCGCCGGGCAGAGCGCCCAGGTCGCCGGCGTGCTCGACCGGCCGTACGTGTCGGTCTCCGCCGACGTGGTGGTCGCGCCGACCGACGCGGAGGCCCGCGAGCTGGCCTCCCCGTACGGGCTGTGGGTCCGCGGCATCCGCGGCGGCGGCGCGATCCCGTTCCCCAGCCCGCCGCGCACGTCTGGTCCGCCGAGGACCGCGCTCTGGTCGCGGACCGGCTCGACACGCAGTTCGCCGGCTCCCCGGAGACGGTCACCGCGTCCTTGCGCGTCCTGCGCGACGTCACCGGCGCCGACGAACTCCTGATCACCACGATCACCCACGACCACACCGACCGGGTCCGCTCCTACGAACTGCTCGCCAAGGCCTGGCCGGACTGACTCCGCGCGCTCCGTTCTCAGGCGTTCCGCAGGGCTTCGAGGGCGGTCCGGGCCTGGGCGCCGGGGTTCGCGCCGAGCGGGCGGAGGACGACCGTGGTGGCACCGGCCGCGTGCAGCGCCGCGACCTTGGCCGGCAGGCCGGCGGCCGGGCCGATCAGCGTGAACAGGTCCTCGGCCGGCTTGCCGAGCCAGGCCGCCTGACCGGCGACCATCTCGCCGGTCTCGGCCGCGGCCCGGGCCGGGTCGTCGCCGACGTGCAGGTAGACGAAGACGATCAGCTCGTGCGCCGGGCGGTCACCGGCCGCGCGGCCGTGCTCGATGTGCGTGAGCGCGTCGGCCAGCTCGGCCGGCCCGTTGCCCTCCGCGATGATGGTCCCGTCCGCTACCCGGCCGGACAGTTCCAGCGACTTCGGCCGTACGACGCCGGTGACGATCGGCGGGACCACGGCCGGCGGGTGGACCAGCGTCACACCGTCGATGGTGACCTCGCGGCCGTGCATCGTGACGGTCTCACCGGCCAGCAGCGCCCGGGTGGCGACGATCGACTCCTCGAGCCGGGACAACGGCGACTTCGGCGCGGCGCCGACCTGACGCATCCAGTCCGTGACGCCGTGGCCCAGGCCGGCTACCAGCCGCTCCGGGTAGATCCGGGCTACCGTGGCCAGCTCCATGGCGAGCAGCGCCGGGTTCCGCAGCGCCACCGGCGCGATACCGATACCGACGCGCAGGGTCCGGGTCGCGGCGAGCGCGACGGTGGCCGCGCTGATCGCGCCGGTCCAGCCGAGGTCCTCGACAACCCACAGGTCGTCGGCGCCCAGCTCCTCCACGGTGGCGGCAAACCCGGCCAGCTCCTCCGGCCGCCGATCCCGATCGAACATGAAACCGATACGCGGTCGCGAGACGTCAGTGGTCACGCTCCCACCCTAGATCAACGCTGCACCGCACCCCGCGATGATTCCACCGGCGGGCCGCGATACCGGCTTCGGACGCGCCCGGGACGCTTTTTACGCCTAGCCGAGTACGCCCCCGGCCGGGACGCCGCCCCGGCCGGGTTTCGGGGTGCTCGGCTCAGCGGCGCACGCGGCGCTGTTCGACGGCGTAGGTGACGGTGACCGGTGCGGCGGTGCGGCCCGCGTGGTCGGTGCCGCCGGCGCAGGTGACGGTGCGCCGGCCGGAACCGGTGGTGGTGACGGTCAGCGTGGCCCGGCGTGCCACACCGGAGACCGCGTCCGTGGTGACGCACACCGGAGCCGGCGTCATGAAGCGGCGGAACGGGCCGAACGGCACCACGCCGGTGATCCGGGTCGCGGGCGCGACCAGGTCGATCTTGATTCCGGTCACCGACGCGACCGCGGTGTTCCCGGCCCGGTCGGTGACCTGCCCGGTGACCGTCATCGACCGGCTCTCCGCGGTGAGGCGCCGCTCCGCCGGGCAGGAGGCAACCCCGGAACCCATGTCGGTGCAGGCAAAACGCACGGTGGGCGGCGTGGTGTACCAGCCGTTCGCGGACCGGGTGCCCAGCACCGTGGCGACGATGACCGGCGCGGTGCGATCCAGGTTGACCGTGACCGTGGCATCGGCCAGGTTCCCGGCGGCGTCGACCGCGGTACCGGTGACCTCCTGGCCCGCACCGTCCTCGGTGACCGGGACGGCCGGCGGGCACCAGACGACCGCCGACTGCCCGTCCGCGCAGGCGAACGCCACGGTGACCGACCCCCGGTGCCACCCGCCGACGCCGGCCGGCTCGGACAGCACCGCGACGATCACCGGCGGGGTCGTGTCACCCGGCTGCACCGTTCCCGGCGCCACGGACGGTGCCGGCGTGGGACTCGGCCCGTCCTCCGGTGCCGGTGACGGACTGGTCACGGGGCCGGCTTCCGGCCCGTTCGGCTCCGGACCCGGAGCCGGGCCCGGACCGGAGCTCGGTGCCGGAATCGGGCTTGCGACCGGGCCGGAGCTGGACGCCGGATTCGGGCTCGGTGCCGGGCCCGCGCCGGAGCTCGGTGCCGGATCCGGACTCGGGACCGGGTCCGGGTCCGGTGCCGGATTCGGGCTTGCGACCGGGTCCGGGCTCGGCGCCGGTCCGGGACTCGGCTGCGGGAGGAGACTCGGGTCTTCGCCGGCAGCGGGTGATGTGACGACCGGGTTCGGCGACTGCCCGGGAGTGGGGATCGGCTCCGGGAAAGGCGCCGGGCCGGGATCGGCGGCCGGAGGCAGGGACGGCTCGGCGCTGGGCGCCAACTCGGGATCGGCGGACGGAGCCGGACCGCCGGTCGGAACCGGGATCGGGGACGGCGTCGCGCCTCCGGCCGGCGTCGGGCTCGTAGACGGCGTGCCCGCGTCGGCGGGCGAGGACGGCGACGAGGGCAGCGCCGAGTCGGGAGCCACGGACGGCGAAGAAGCCGCGATGTCCGTCGGACTCACGGACGGGCCCGGCGTGTCGGACGGCGACACGCCGGGAGTCGCCGAGGGAGTGGCGTTCGCGGGCCAGGACGGGCTCGCAGACGGCGACGGACTCGCCGTTTCGGACGGCGTCGGACTCCCGACCGGCGTCGGACTCCCGACCGGCGTCGGACTCGTGGGCGGCGCCGGACTGGCAGGCGACGCCGGGCTCGTGGGCGACGCCGGGCTCGCAGGCGACGGAGACGGAGACGCTGCCGGGGTCGCGGACGGCGACGGTGGCACGTACACGCCGAGTGTCGTCGTTGCCGCGCCGCTTCCGCCGTACTCGTTGTAGGACTTGACCTGAAGCGTCCACGTCCGCGCCGTGTCCAGTGTCAGCGCCGCCGACGTGGCCGGCGCGTCCACCCGTACCGTCGACGTGGTCGTGCCGCTGGCGTAGGTCAGCTGGTAGTACGTCGGTGAGGGCTGGCTCGGCGCCGGTACCCAGGACACGTCGGCCGTGGCCGGTGCCTCCGCCCGCCGGCTCGCCGTGATCGAGACCGGGTCGGCCGGCCGCCAGCGCCCGATCGGCGACGTCGCCGTGGCGCACGCACCCCATTCGTTCACGGACGTGACCTGGATCCTGTACGTCATCGCCGGATCGAGCCCCGGCAGGCTGTGCGACAGCTCGGTGACCGTCCGGTCGGCCAGCGCGGCGCCGTCCGAGTCGCGGGTCAGCAGCATCCGGTAGCCGGTGATCGGCGAGTAGCCGGTGTGCGACGGCACCCGCCAGTAGACCGTGCCGGTGGTGACGTCCGACCGTCCGGTGGTCATGCCGGGCACCACGCCGGGCGTCAGCGTCCGCACCGTCACGTAGCCCGTGCTGGTCCCGTTGCCGGACGCGTCGACCGCACCGATCCGGATCTTGTACGTGACGCACGGGTCCGATCCGTCCACCGTGTACGACGTGGCCGACGGCGGCAGCGACACCGCGGGCTGGGCCACGTCGTCGCGCAGCACGTCGACGACGTAGTGGTCCGCGTCCGGCACGGTCTTCCAGCCGAGCGTGATCTGCCCGGGTGCGGCCGTGTTCCGTACCGCGGTGAAGGTCTTGGGTGCGGCGGGGACCGCGAGCGCCGCGCCGGGCAGCCCGATGGCGGCGGGCAGCGCCACCAGCATGGCAGCGCCGAACGCCGCCAGCCGTCGCCTGACGCCCATGCCGTCTCCGTTTCGCGGTCTTCCCCGAACCAACACGGTCCGGCCCGCCGGTGGCAGCGCGGGTGCGGACCGGGTGCGACGCGGTTGCGGCTATCCGCGCGGCCGCACCAGGCCCGCGTCGAACGCGGCGATGACCAGCTGGGCGCGGTCCCGGGCGGCGAGCTTGGCCAGCAGGTGGGTGATGTGCGTCTTCACCGTCTTGACCGAGACGACCAGCGCGGTCGCGATCTCGTCGTTGGACAGGCCGCGTCCGATCAGCGTCAGCACCTCCACCTCGCGCGCGGTCAGCCCGCCCGGCGTGGCACCGGGCCGGCCGGGCCGTGGCGTGCCCACATAGTGCGTGACCAGCCGGGTCAGGATGGACGGGGCGAACAGCGACACCCCTTCGGCCGTACGGTGGATGGCGTCTATCAGGTCTTCCGGCCGGGCGTCCTTGAGCAGGAAACCGGAGGCGCCCGCGTGCAGCGCCTGCCAGACGTACTCGTCGAGTTCGAACATGCTCAGGACCAGCACCCGGGTGCCGGTCAGCGCGGGGTCGGCGCAGATCCGCCGGGTCGCCTCGAGGCCGTCCAGGTGCGGCATGCGCACGTCCATCAGCACCACGTCCGGCCGGGTGGCGCGGGCCCGGATCACGGCCTCGGTGCCGTCCGCGGCCTCGCCGACCACCTCCAGCGCCGGGTCATTGTCGATGATCATGGCGAGGCTGCGGCGGAGCAGCGGCTGGTCGTCGACGAGCAGCACGCGCGTCATGACGCCGCGTCCGGTATGCGGGCGCTGACCCGGAAACCGCCGTCGACCGCGGCCGCGCTGAGCACGCCGCCGAGGCTGCCGACGCGTTCGCGCAGCCCGGCCAGCCCGTGTCCGGCACCGGGCGTGGCCCGCCAGCCGGGCGCCGGCCCGCCGTCCGCGACCGTCACCACCAGGTGCTCCCGGTCGCGGTGCACCTGCACGCGCACGTCGCACGGCCCCGCGTGCCGGGCGGCGTTGGCCAGTCCCTCCCGAACGGTCCGGGCCACCGCGACCTGCACGCCGGGCGAGACCGGCCCCAGCTCACCCACGGTCAGTTCCACGCGCAGCCCGGTGCGCCCGGCGTCCGCCACGATCGCGGCCAGGTCGTCGAGGCCGTCCACTGGCGTGAGCGGGCCGGTGGAGCGCAGCACGCCCAGCATGCGGCGCAGCTCCGCGGTGGCCGTCCGGCTTGCCTCCTCGATGTCGGTCAGCGCCTCCGTGACCTGCGGCGACTTCGGCAGGTGCCGGGTGGCCGCGGCGCGCACCGTGATCAGGCCCAGCCCGTGCGAGACGATGTCATGCAGGTCGCGTGCGATGTGCAGCCGCTCGGCCAGGACCGCCTCGGACGCGGCCCACGCGGTCAGCCTCCTCTCGTAATCGGCACGGTCGGCCCGTGCCCGCCGCACGGTCCAGATCGTGGCGCCGACCGCCCCGCCGACGATCACGGCCGGAACCACGGACGCGAGCGGCCCGGACGCGCCGGCCGTGCACATGGCCGTGATCAGCACGCCGCTCGTGACGGCCGCGACGATCAGCGCGGGGGACAGGGTGCGGCGGGGTCTCACCGCATCGACTGTAGTTCTCAGACTGAGGTCTGAGACGCGCCCGCACATCGGACACCGGTCCGATGTGCCCGCGTCCGTACCGGGGTTGACTGACCGGCATGATCTCCATCGATCGGGTCAGCAAGAGCAAGGGCAGGACCCGGATTCTGTACGACGTGAGCTTCGAGGCCCGGCCCGGCCGCGTCACCGGTTTCCTCGGTCAGAACGGCGCCGGCAAGACGTCCACGCTGCGCGTCCTGCTCGGCCTCGACCGGGCGGATGCCGGCACCGCGCTGGTCTGCGGTCGCCGCTACCGTGACCTGCCCCGCCCGCTGACCCGGGTCGGCGCGCTGCTCGACGGCTCCGGCGCGCACCGGGCCCGCACCGCCCGCGCCCACCTGCGCTGGGTCGCCGCGTCCAACGGGCTGCCCGCCACCCGCGCCGACGAGGTGCTCGAGGTGGTCGGCCTGGCCGGCGACGCCGGCAAGCGCGCGGGCCGGTTCTCGCTCGGCATGAGCCGCCGGCTGGGCCTGGCCACCGCGCTGCTCGGCGACCCGGAGGTGCTGATCCTCGACGAGCCGGTCAACGGCCTGGACCCGGGCGGCATCCGGTGGATGCGGAGCTTCCTGCGGGAGCGTGCGGCACAGGGGCGCACGGTCCTGCTGTCCAGCCACCTGATGGGCGAGCTGGCCGAGACCGCGGACGACGTGGTCGTGATCGACAAGGGCCGGGTCGTGGTGTCCGGCACGCTGGCCGAGGTGACCGGTGACCACCGCACCCTGGAGGACGCGTTCTTCGCGCTGACCGCGTCCGGTGGCGGTGCCGCGTGGTGATCGCGGAGCTGCGCAAACTGCTCGGCCTGCCGACCGCCTGGGCTGGCTTGATCATCGGTACGCTGCTGGCACCGCTGATCGTGCTGATCAACGCGCCGGCCGTCCGCCGCGCGATCGCGGACGGCAGCTACGGCGACCTGTCCAATCTCGGCATGAACGACCTCGGCGCCGGGCTGCTCGGTCCGCTGGTGCTCGGCGTGGTCATCGTCAGCAGCGAGTTCACGCCGACCGGCGAGCACTCGGCCGGTGTCACCCAGCTGCACGCCACGCTGACCGCGATGCCGCACCGGCTGCGTCTGCTGGGTGCGAAGGCGGCCGTGCTGAGCGCGGTGGTGCTGGTGCAGTCCGTGCTGGCCGCGGCCGGGGTGCTCACGCTGACCCGCGCGCTGCACGGCGACGCGATGCCCCCGGTGGACCCGGCCCGGCTGGTCACGGTGCTGATCTACTGGGTGCTGCTCGCGCTGCTCGCGTTCGCGATCACGCTGATCGTCCGCAACGGCATCGTGCCGCTCACCGTCCTGATCGTGAACAGCTTCTTCGTCTCCGTGTCCTACCTGCTCACCAAGCTCACCGACCTGGCCTACTACCTGCCCGACATCGCCGGTGCCCGCATGTTCATCCGCGGCGGCCAGTTCGACCACCCGATGTCCCCGCTGGTCGCCGGCCTCACCATGACCACCTGGGTCGTCGCGCTGCTCACCCTCGCCGCCTGGCTCTTCCACCGGCGGGACGCATGAGCTACCTGCACGCCGAACTGCTGAAACTGTGGTCGCTGCCGGCACTGCGGCTGACCGTGGCGCTGACGCTGGCCACGACCGTCCTGCTGCGCTGGGCGGCGGGCGAGCCGGGCGCGCTGCCGTTGATGTACACGCAGGCGGGTTTCCTGGTCCTCGGCGTGCTGGCCGTGTCCGCCGAGCACGAGGCCGGCAACCAGTTCCGCACCACACTGCTGGCCATGCCCCGTCGCCTCCCACTGCTCGCCGCGAAGGCCGCCACGCTGGCCACCGCCACCCTCCCGGTCGCCGCGCTCGCGTCCCTGACCTGCGGCGTCCACGCCACCGCCCACCTCACCCTGACCGCGCTGCTCGCCGCCGCGGTCACGCTCATCCTCCGCCACCCGGTCCCGGCGATCCTGGTGCTGCTCGGCGTGTACTTCATCGCCACCCCGCTGCTGCGCGGTCACGAGCACCTGAGCGACTGGCTGCCCGGCGATCCCGCCCGGCTGGGTGCCGCCGTGCCGCTCTGGACACTGGCCGCCGCGATCACGGCCGCAGCGTCGCTGTCGCGCCGCGACGCGTGAGCGCGGCGGCGCGCGGGCTGGCATGCGGGAGCGCGGCTGCGCGTGCGCCGCCCGGCCGGGTCGGGTGGCAGGCGTGATCGCCCGATGCTGATCGAGCAGCCGCGGCGGCCCTGGTGTGACGGGGCGCACGGTCGTGCGGATCGGGAATGCGGTCGCGCCGGGCGGACTTGTCGGCCACTGTAAGTGCGGCGGCTCTCGGGGGGTCGTTACGTGCAGGATGACGACCGAGGAGAGCGATGACCGCGACCATGGAACGGAAGGCGGCCACCACCGCCATGCCGGGCGATCTGATGACCACCGGGCAGCGGGCACGTCTGATCATCGTACTCGGGTCGCTGATCGCGATCGGGCCGCTGACGATCGACATGTACCTGCCGGCGCTGCCCGCGCTGACCGCGGAGTTCGCGACCACGGCCGCGGCCGTGCAGCTCACGCTCACCGGCACGCTCGCCGGGCTGGCGGCCGGGCAGCTGCTGATCGGGCCGCTCTCCGACGTGGTCGGGCGGCGGATTCCGCTGCTGGCCGGCACCGCGGTACACGTGCTCGCCTCGATCCTGTGCGTGTTCGCGCCGAACGTCGGCACGCTCGGCGCCCTCCGCGTGCTGCAGGGCCTCGGTGCCGCGGCGGCCGCGGTGGTCGCGATGGCGGTGGTGCGGGACCTGTTCACCGGGCTCCCGGCCGCGCGGATCCTGTCCCGGCTGATGCTGGTCATGGGTGCGGCGCCGGTGCTCGCGCCGACGCTCGGCAGCGCGCTGCTGTCCCGTACCGATTGGCGTGGGGTGTTTGCCGCGCTCGCCGTGTTCGGCGTGATCCTGATCCTGATGACCGCGTTCGGGCTGCCGGAGACACTGCCCCGGGAGCGCCGCCGGCCGGCCACGCCCGCGAGCGTGCTGCGCGCCTACGCCGGCCTGCTCCGGGACCGGGTCTACGTCGGTCTGGCGCTGACCACCGGCCTGATGATGGCGGCGATCTTCGGTTACGTGGCCGGCTCCAGCTTCGTCATGCAGGGCGACTTCGGGCTCAGCGAGCAGGAGTTCGGCCTGGCGTTCGGCGGCGGCGCGGTCGGCATGATCATCGCTACGCAGCTGAACGTGCGGCTGCTGCGCTGGTGGACGCCGAGCCAGATCCTGGTGACCGCGCTGCTCGGCGGGCTGACCGCCGGTGTGCTGCTGGTCGTGCTGTCCGTGCTGGAGGTCGGCGGGCTCGCCGGTGTGCTGGCCCCGCTGTGGCTGGTGCTGGCCGCGGCCGGTCTGGCGTTCCCGAACGCGCCCGCGCTCGCGCTGTCCCGGCACGGCGAGGCCGCCGGCACCGCTGCCGCGCTGCTCGGCGCCGGCCAGTTCGGGATCGGCGCGCTGGCCGCTCCCGCGGTCGGCCTGCTCGGCTCGGACGCGCTGGCCATGGCCGCGGTGATCGCGGGCAGCCTGGCCGCGGCCACGCTGGTGCTGCTGACGCTGGCCCGCCCGTGGCAGCTCACCGAGACCGTCCCGGCCGACGCCGCGGTCGCGGTGCACTGAAACTCGTCCCGCGCCACCACGTCTCCGCCTCCGCCGAAAGGTGAGGCGGGGACGTACCCTCATGGCGCGAGTGACGGAGGGTTACGAAGATGCCTCAACGCAGGAAGTCCCGGCCAGGCAGGGAGCTGGTGGCCGCGTCCAGCGTGACGCCCACGTTCGAGAAGCTCCGGGATCTGGCCGACGATTTCTCGCAGTTCATGCTGCACTACAAGTTCGGGCTGGCCGAGGTCGAGACGAAAGTCAAGATCCTCGCGGAGGAGCTGGCGCACAAGGGCCGGGGCAACCCGATCGAGCACGTCAGCCCGAGGCTGAAGACGCCGGCCAGCATCACGGCGAAGGCGGCGCGGATCGGCTGCGCGATGACGGTCGACGAGGTCCGGGCGCACATCCGGGACATCGCCGGTATCCGCATCGTGTGCAGCTTCGTCTCCGACGTGTACACGGTCGCGGACATGCTCACCCGGCAGCCGGACATCAACCTGCTGCTCACCAAGGACTACATCGCGGCGCCGAAACCGAACGGCTACCGCAGCCTGCACCTGATCGTGGAGATCCCGGTGTTCCTGTCCGACCGGGTGGTGGCGGTCCCGGTCGAGGTGCAGCTGCGCACGGTCGCGATGGATTTCTGGGCCAGCCTGGAGCACAAGATCTACTACAAGTACGACCCGGACATCCCGGCCCCGCTGCGGGAGGAACTGGTCGCGGCCGCGCACGACGCGGCCCGGCTGGACGAGCGGATGGAACGCCTGCACCGGGAGATCCACGGGCCACGCTGAGCGGTATCGGGGACGCCGCACCCGGAAGCTCCTACGGTGAGGGGCATGACTCAGCTTCTCGTCACGCGCGACGGCCGGGGCAGGGGCGCCGACCGTCGCGCCCCGGTGCCCTCCTGCCTCGGCGACCTGCACGGACAGCGGCTCGGCGTGCTCGAACTGCCGCATCACATGGCGCCGGGGCACCGCAGCACCCGCCGCTACGATTTGGCCGACCCGGCCCAGGTGCGAAGCGCCTACCAGCACATATTGACCCATGCCGCGGGTACGGGAGAGCTCTGCGACCTGGTGAACAGGGAGCTCCTCGGCCGGATGTGGCCGCACCTGCACCTGCCCGCCGCCGTCCGCGAGGCCTGGCACGAGCGCATGCCGCAGCTCGCCGCCTGACGCGAACCGGCCCCGGACTCGTGTGCCCGGGGCCGGTGATGCGGTGACGGACTACTTCAGGACCCGGACCCGGTCGGCACCGGTGAACCAGGCGCCGGCCTTGGTACGGCCGGTCACCGTGAGCGACGTGTCACCGGGCTTGAGCCCCATCGCGCTGGTGTCCGGGTAGATCAGCAGGTCCGGCTTGCGGTCGGCGTTCAGGTCCACCTGCACCGCGACGTAGGACCGCGCGGCGGCCGGGCCGACCCGCAGCGACGACAGGTCGATCTTCGTGGCGTCGAGCTCAGCGGTCGAGATGATCGCGATCGGGGTGACGCCCGGCGCCTTCGCGTGGATCGTGTTGTCCGCCAGGAACGGCTTCACGTCGACCCGCGCACCGGCCACCGTCTTCGTGGTGAACGCGGTGGACGCGTCGTCGTCCCGGACCACCTGGGTGACCGTGAACCCGGCGCCCGGCGTGACCGTGACAGTCGCCTTCTTCCCGGTGGCGCGGACGCCGGTGCCGTCGGCGTACTCGACGTACCACTCGTGGTCCTTGATCGTGCCGTCGCTGTCCTTCGCGGCCGAGCCGTCCAGCGTGAGCGTGCCGTTCGACAGCGTCATGTCGAAGCCGCCGGCCGGAGCCTTGTTCGGCTTCTCCACCGGGACGACGTTGAGCAGCGCCTGCTCGCCCTGCGGGTCGACGTCCGCGCCGAACATCGAGACCGTCCAGACGCCGGCCTCCGGGTTCGGCACGTCCAGCCGGTCCCAGGTCGGCCCGAACGCGCCGGTCGCGCCGCCGGGCCGCGCGGTGCGGCTGTAGACGACCCCGGACGGGGACGTCAGCGTCAGCTGGATGTCGCTGCCCGGCCACTCGATGTCGGCGTGCAGCGACTGCAGCCCCGCCGGCACCGTGGTGGTGGTCTTGACGGTCTCCTCCGGGTGGACGACGTACCCGGGGCGGGTCTCGTTCGACAGCCGGTCCTTGATCGCGTCGGCGATGGCCAGATGCCCGGTGAGCGTGGGGTGCACCTTGCCCGGGTGGAGTACGCCGTAGAACCATTCGTCGCTGCCGCCGCAGAACTCGTGGCCGGCGAAGCGCGGGTTCGGGTCGACGTAGCGGAAACCGTGCGACTCGGCGTTGCGCTTGATGATCGCGTTCAGCTGGAGCGTCTTCTCCCGGATCCAGACCTGGGTGGAGGTGCTGATGCCCTCGCAGCGGCCGTCGATGATGCCGGTGCCGGGGTTGCTCGGGAAGAAGGCCGGATATCCGACGATGACGCGCTGTGCGTAGGGCGCCCGCCGCAGGGTCTCGTCGAAGATCTGCGCGTACGAGTGGATGCTGTCCGTCCCGGTCGCGCCGTCCAGGCGGGCGAAAGCGTCGGCGAGCGACTTTCTGATGTTGTCCCGCGTGTGGCAGGAGGTGTCGATCATGCAGTTCAGGTAGATGTCCGAGAATCCGGAGTCGTTGCCGCCGATGGTCATGGTGACCAGGGCGGTCCGCTCGCTGAGGTGGTCGAGCTGCGGGAGCTCACCCCACGGGGCGCCCTCGCGGCGGTCGCGGCTCACGAAGAAGTCGTCGGTCACGCCGCCCTGGCAGGCTCGTGCCTTCCTGTGCAGATCGAAGTCGAGCGCGACCCACCGGCTGTAGGCCAGGGACGACCGCTGACAGTCGTTGTCCGTGCCCCACGTGTCCGGGTGGGTGGCCCAGTCGTAGTCACCCATGCCGAATCCGGAGGAGTACGAGTCGCCGAGTGCGATGTACTCGTCGCGCAGCTGGACGGGGGTGGGTTCCGGGGCCGGCTCGGTCGTGGGTTCGGGCTCGGCCGTCGTCGGCGGGGCCGCCGGCACGCGGACCAGGTCGACGGTGTGCACGATGGCCGGGCCGCTGGTGATGTCCTGGGCGACGTAGACGCGCGTGCCGTCCGAGGTGACGCCGGTGATCTCGGAGAGCCAGCCGCCGGCGTCGTCGTGGAGGCCGAGCGGCTCGGCGTCCCGGCCGACCAGCCACTGCTCCTCGCCGGTGTTCTTGTTCAGCCGGGCCAGGGACGGGAAGTCCTGGTTGTCCTGCACCGCGAAGTAGAACCAGTCGCCGACGACGGTGATGTGCCCGTCGTGCTGCGGCGCGTTGCCCCGGTACGTGGCCAGTGGCCGCGCGTTGAACGGGAACTGCCGGCTGGTGATCTCGCCGGTCTTCCGGTCGACCCGGTAGAGGCGCACTCCCCACAGCCAGACGGCCTCCTCGTCGGCCACGATGGTGCCGATGAACTCGTCGCTGTAGTAGGGCTCGGTCGGTCCGGGTGCCGGCAGCGTCGGGATCTTGTCGGTGAGCACCGTGGTGACGCCGGTGGCCAGATCCCGCTGGTACAGCTTGTACGGGGCATCCTCCGGGTTGTCGAGGATGTACATGGTGCCGCCCGCAACCGTCGCCCGCCAGGGCGTGGTGGAGTGCTCCTTGATCGGCAGCCCGGTCAGCGTGGTGGTGGCGCCGGTGACCGGGTCCACGGACCGGATGCCGCACAGGTCGTCGCGCACGTAGAGCAGCCGCCCGTCGAAGCCGATCGGCGTCGGGAAACTGCCGTTCCAGGTGTAGACATTGTCATACAGGCCGAACCGGGCGCCGGCGCCGTTCGTGGCGTCCGCGCAGCCGCTCTGGCCGGCCGCGCCCGCAATCGGTGTGGTGGCGCCGGTCTTCGGGTCCATCCGCATGATCTGCGAGCCGACGCCCGTGTAGAGCGCGCCGTTCGCCGCGACGACGCCGTTGACGCTCGGCAGGTCGTCGCGAAGGGTGCCGAACGAGGCTTGGATGTCGCTGGCCGGCACGGTGTCCAGCGGTACCCGTACCGGCTCGGCCGCGTTGGCGACCTGCGGGACGGCGAAGCCGGCGATCAGCACCGAGGCCGCCGCGGCGGCGAGGAGGGCCCGGCGGTGGCTGCGCCGGCGACGTGGGATGGCGTCTTTCATGTACCCCGAATCCTTCTGACACCGGCGTGCGCGCCTGATGCGGCGGGCGGAGTCCGACCGGTCGACCGGTGGCAAAACATAGGCCAACCGGGGCACATACACAGGTTCTTGACAGCTGACTACCAGTCATGCCTGAGCGATAGTTCAACCGCTAAACCACGTCATCGTACGGAATATGCAGATATTTACGGGCTAAGCGGAGCGGAGTGCTGGCCGAACGGCCGATCCGAGTTGTTGCTGATAGTCATGAGGCAAGTACCCGGCGCATCTAGTTGACGCTACAACTTCTCATCGCTAGGCTTCAGGTTGTAGGTACAACTAAGGAGTTCGCAATGGCATCCGCACCGCTCGGCAAGACCGCGGCAGCCGACGCCCGCATCCCCGCGGGGCATCCGTTCGCCGCGCACCTGCGCCGCGCCGCCTCGCTGGGAGGTGCGGCGGCGCACCGCGGCTGGACCGAGGCGGACGGCCCGCTGCCCAGCCTGTACATCAGCCACGGTGCGCCGATGCTGTTCGAGATGACCGAGTGGATGACCCAGCTGCACGACTGGGCGCGTGCGCTGCCCCGCCCGAACGGCGTCGTGATCGTCTCCGCGCACTGGGAGTCGGCGCCGCTCAGCGTGAGCAGCACGCAGGCCACCGAGCTGGTGTACGACTTCGGCGGCTTCCACCCGATGTACTACCGGATGCGCTACGACACGCCGTCCGCCGAGCGCCTGGCGCATGCGGTCGCCGGGCTGATGCCGGACACCGAGCCGGTGCACGAGCACCGCGGCCGCGGGCTGGACCACGGCGCCTGGGTGCCGCTGAAGATCATGTACCCGGAGGCGGACATTCCGGTGCTGCAACTGAGCATGCCCACGCACGACCCGGACCGCCTGATGGACCTCGGCCGCCGGCTGCGCACGCTGCGCGAGTCCGGTGTCCTGGTGATCGGCTCCGGCTACATGACGCACGGCCTGCCGTTCGTCGACTGGAACCGGCCGGACGCGGTGCCCGGCTGGTCGGCCGACTTCGACACCTGGGCGGCCGAGGCGCTCGGCCGCGGCGACGTCGACACGCTCGCCGCGTTCCGCGACCGGGCGCCCGGCATGCCGTACGCGCACCCCACGGTCGAGCACTTCACGCCGCTGTTCGTCACGCTGGGTGCCGCCACCGACCCGGCCGCGCCGCCGATCTCGGTGATCGACGGCTACAGCATCGGGCTGGCCAAGCGCTCCCTCCAGGCGGCCTGACGGGTTTGCGCTGATGACGCCGGGGAAACCGGGCGATCATGACGGATCACAAGGCGCGGATCACGCCCTACGAGGACGGGCCGCTGCTGGTGCGCGGCGACTTCGAGCTGGTGACGCCGGACGGCGAGCCGATCGACGCGGGCCGGTCCACGGTGGCGCTGTGCCGCTGCGGCCGCTCCGCGGTCAAACCCTTCTGCGACGGTACGCACAAGGTGGTCGGCTTCACGGCAGGAACAGGCCGGGAGCACTGACGGCGCCGGGGCGGAGGGAGCTGCGGCCCTCCGCCCACGCGTCCAGCAGGTGACCGGCCCACACCGCGTCCACCGCCAGGCAGGCCGCTGCGCCGAACAGCACGTCACCGGTCAGCTGCGGCTCGGCCGCGCAGAAGCCGCCGGCCAGGTCGGTCGCCGCGATCTGTTCGTGCACCGCGTCCGCCTCCACGTGCTCGTCGTAGAAGAACGTGGCCTCCGGGCCGAAGCCGAGGCGGCGCAGCCCGTTGCCGTACCGTCGGTTGGGCAGTGACGAGGTCATCTCGAACGCGGCCAGGTGCCCGATGATCGCGCCGCGCAACCGCCGGTGCAGGCCGAACAGCGACATCGTGTTGTTCGTGGCGAGCGTGGCCGCGGGTGCGGCGTCGACGTACGCGCCGTAGGTGGTGTCCAGCCCGAGCGCGGTCATCGTGTTCGCGAACAGCGTGGCGTGCATGCGCTCCGCGCGCCCCTGCCCGTACTCGTCGGCCTGGATCTCGATCAGCGCGGCCTTGGCCCGCCCGCCCAGCCGCGGGATCGCGAAGCTGTGCGGATCGGCCTCGCGCAGGTGATAGACCGCGCGATGCGCCACGAACTCGCGGAACTCCGCCAGGCTCGACCCCTTCTGCAGATGCTTGGCCAGCGACGGCCCGTCGTCCGCGTTGACCACGCCGGTCAGCGCGTGCGCGACCTCGGACGGCGCGGCGTCCGGCAGCGGGCCGGCCAGGTCGCGCAGCGCGCGCTCGAACGGCGCCTCCAGCGCGGCCCGCAACCGCAGCAGCGACGGCTCCCACTCCCAGCGCTCGTCCACCCCGTCCCAGCCGCGGAAGTGCAGCTCGTACGCGATGAACAGGGCCAGCTGCGCGTCCTCGTCGGTGAACGCGACCGTGTCCGGCACCGGCGGCATGCCCAGGTCATGCGGGTCGCGCGCGAGCGCGTCGACCAGGTGCTCACTGAGCGGGCCGCGGGGGATCGGCAGCTTCATCGCTACTCCTTCAGTAACGTTTGCGCAGGTCGCGCGTCGAATTCCCCGCGCCGGGCCGACTAAACGATCACGCTGGGGAATCGGCAACTCGACGAATGGTCAGGCCGGTCGCTCTACTGTGGAACGGGAATCGGCACTCGGCGATCGTGGCACCAGCCGGAGCTCCTGCGCGTTCGTCCGGGACGAGGTCCGCGGCTGACCGGCATCGCGTGCCGAAAGCCGGATCCGCCCCGGGCCGGATCTTCGATCGTGGCGGCGATCGCGGCCGCCGGTGTGTCCAGGGGGCGCCGTGCGCCGGCCTCGGTGATCGGTGACGGGGTGTGCTGCCACTGATCAGTGCCGTCGTGGTGAGCGCGCTCGCGCGGGTCTGCTGGTCGCGGGTGTCTCCTCGCGCCGACCCCGGGTTGGACCGAGCGGAACCAGCCGGTACAGTCGCCACCCGTAACGAAAACTGTTTTCGTTTCCGGGAGGGTGAATCGTGGGTGAGCGGGTGCTGGCCGTAGCCGGGCTGGCCGTGCACCGGCGCGGCCGTGCCCTCGTCCCCGGTGTCGATCTGGCTTGCGCAGCGGGCGAGCGCGTCGCGATCGTCGGCGCGTCCGGTTCCGGCAAGAGCCTCACGGCCCGTGCGATCCTCGGTGCGCTGCCGAGCGGCCTGCACGCCACCGGCAGCCTCCGCATCGCCGGCCATGAGGTCCTCGACACCCCCGCGGCCGTCCGCCTGCCGGTCTGCCGCGCCGCCGCCGTCCTCCAGGACTCCGCACTGGCGCTGCACCCGTTGATCCCCGTAGGCGCCCAGATCGCCCTGCCTCTCCGCGCCTCCCGCACCACGCCCGAGACGGCGGGGCACGGGCTCCGGCCCGCCGCCGAGACGCCGGTGCGCCGGGGCCGATTCACGCGGAGCCTGGCCGGGATGCCGGTGCGCGGTGGCCACGATGTCCGCGCGCTGGTGGCGGAGCTGCTGGACGCGGTCGGGCTGCCGGCGGACACGGCGGACCGGTACCCGGGGGAGCTCTCCGGCGGTCAGCGCCAGCGGGTCTGCCTGGCCGTGGCGCTCGCCGCCCGGCCGCCGCTCATCGTCGCGGACGAGCCGACCACCGCACTCGACGTGATCACGCAGGCCGCGATCGTCGAGCTGCTGCGCGACCGGACCGGCGGCCCCGGCCAGCCGGCGCTGCTGTTCATCACCCACGATCTCGCCGTCGCGGCCGCGCTCTGCACCCGCGTCGTGGTCATGCACGACGGCATCGTGGCCGAGGACGGCCCGCTGCCCACCGTGCTCGGCGCACCCCGCCACCCGCACACCCGCGAGCTGGTCCGGCACGCCCGGGCGGCCACGCTGTGACCGGGCGCGCGAACCCGGCAGCCCCGGGTGTTCCCGTCGCGGTGCGGCACGCGATCCCGGCGTCCCCGGTTCGCCGGGCCACGGCGCGACGCGCGATCCCCGCGGCCCCGGCTGCTCCGGCTGCTCCGGCAAGCACGGTGATCGTCGCGCGGTGGCGAGCCGCCGTCGCCGGTGGCCGGTGCGTGGACGGTGTGCCGATCGCGTGGCCCGTGTGGCCGGCCGGGACGGCCACGGTGAGCGGGCGATGACCGCGGTGCTGGAGTGTGCGGACCTGGTCCACACCTATCCGGGCCGGCCGCGGCCGGTGCTGCGCGGCGTCGGCCTGAGCGTCGCGGCCGGCGAGCGGGTCGCGCTGGTCGGCCGGTCGGGTTCCGGAAAGTCCACGCTGGTGCGGGCACTGCTCGCGCTGGAGGCGGTGGAGTCCGGCGTGGTGCGGTGTGCCGGCCGCCCGGTCGCGCCCGGTCCGGTGCGGCGGCTGCGGTGGTTCCGGCGGATCGTGCAGTACGTACCGCAGGATCCCGCGTCCACACTGGACCCGCGTGCCCGGGTGCGGGACATCGTGGCCGAGCCCGCCCGGCGGCTGCGCGGCGACGACGGTGACACGCGCGTGGCGCTGGAGAGCGTGGAGATCCCGGCCGAGCTGCACGGCGCACGCGTGCGGGACCTCTCCGGCGGTCAGGCGCAACGTGTCGCGATCGCGCGGGCGTGGAGCCCGGGACCGCAGCTGATTCTCGCGGACGAGCCGGTCAGCGGGCTCGATCCGCCGTTGCGGGCGCGGGTGACGGGCGCGCTGCGCACGCTGTCGGAGCGGCGCGGGACCGCGCTGCTGCTGGTCACCCACGATCTGTCGGTCGCGGCGAGGCTCTGCGACCGGATCGTGGTGATGCACGACGGCCGGATCGTCGAGGACCGGGACGCCGCCGGCCTGCTCGCCGGCCCGGCTCACCCGGAGACGCGGGCGCTGCTCGCCGCCGTACCCCGGCTTGCCTGATTTTCTGTTCGTCGCACAACCCCTCGGAGTGATCGTGTCCCGTACGACGTTGCCGGCCGCCGCCCTGGCGGCCGTCCTGTTGCTGAGTGGCTGCTTCGGCGGCACCACCGAGGCCTCCGGCGACGGCGCCGGATCCGGTGATCGTGTCCGGCTGGCGATGCTGCAGCCGCCTCGTAGCGGGCTGAGCCCGTTCAGCGACGACGCGTTCAAGCTGTCCCGCTGGTCGACCGCGGAGACGCTGGTGACGCTGGACGCGGACGGGGTGGCGCAGCCGGCGCTGGCGACCGGGTTCGCGCAGCAGGGAGATCCGCGAACGTGGCGGTTCGAGTTGCGGGACGGCGTCACGTTCCACGACGGCACGCCGTTCACCGTCGAGTCGGTCGTCACCACGCTGACCGCGGCGACGAAGGCGTCGCCGAGGCCGCGCATCCTGGACGGCGTCGAACTGACCGTGACGCCGGACCCGGCCGCGCCCGCGGACGCGGTGCTGGTCACCACCGGCGACGCGGATCCGCTGGTGCCGCAGCGGCTGTCCAGCCCGCAGCTGTCCATCCTGGCCGCGGCCGCCTACGGCGCGGACGGTGTGGTCGACCCGATCGGCCACGGTACCGGCCCGTTCCGGCTGGTCTCGGCGGACACCACCACGGCGCGGCTGGACCGTTACGACGGCTACTGGGGCGGCCCGGCGAAGGCGGCCGGGATCGACGTCAGTTTCGTGCCGGACGGCACCGCCCGTGCGGCCGCGCTGCGCACCGGCACCGCGGACGTGGTCGAGGCAGTTCCGGTCTCGCAGGCCGCGCTGCTCGACGCGGCGCAGATCCACGAGGTGCCGATGCCGCGTACCAACACGCTCTACCTGAACACCGAGAAGGGCGCGTTCAAGGACCCGGCGGTGCGTGCGGCGGCGCGCGCGGCCGTGCAACGCGACCCGATCGTGGCGACCGTCTACGAGGGACGCGCGGACGTCGCGGCCGGCCTGCTCGGCCCGGCGCTGCCGTGGGCCGCACCGGCCCGGCCGCAGCGCACCCCGGCCGCACCGGCGACGGTGACCGGCACGCCGATCGTGCTGGCCACGTTCACCGACCGGGCCGAGCTGCCCGAGGTCGCGGTGCAGTTGCAGCAGCAGCTGGAGGCGGCCGGGTTCACGGTCGAACAGGAGATCCGCGAGTACGCGCAGATCGAGGCGGACGCGCTCGCCGGTACGTTCGACGCGTTCATCCTGTCCCGAGCCACCGTGCTCGACTCCGGCGACCCGGTCGCGTACATGTACAGCGACTTCGCCTGCGATGGTTCCTTCAACATTGCTCAGCTGTGCGACCCAGCGATCGACGCGGCGCTGAAGGCGGCGTCCGCGGCTGCGCCGGGCGCGCAACGGCAAGCCGCGATCATGCAGGCCGAGAAGCTGATCCTCGAGTCGGACGCGGCCGTGCCGCTGCTGCACGAACGCGTCATTCAGGGCGAGTCCGGCGCGTTCACGGCCGTCGAACGCGACTCGCGGGAGCGCATGCTGATCACGTCCGGAACCGCACCGGCGTGACGCACGACCCCGGCCGGCCGGCCGCCCGACCCGGGCGGCCGGTGCTCGCGGACGCCGTCCGGCCGTGGCGGGACGGCGCCGGCGCCACGCTCCGGAGAGCCGCCGCGGCGCTGATCCGGCCAGACGCCGTCATCACCGGGCTGTCCCGCACGTCCGCGGTGGCCGCGGTGGTGGCGCTGGTCGGGCTGCTGCCCTGGCTGTCCGGGCGGGACCCGGCGCTCACCGTGCTGCGGGGCCGGGCCGCCGAGCGGGAGGCGACGCCGGAGGCGCTGGCGGCGGTACGGGCCCAGCTCGGCCTGGACGCGGGGCCGCTCCCACTGCTCGGCGGCTGGCTGTCCGGTGTGCTGCGCGGTGACTTCGGCACGTCGTGGGTGAGCGGCCGGCCGGTGCTGCCCGGTCTGCTGGCCGCGGCCGGCGTGTCGCTCACGCTGATGGCGTTCGCCGTGATCGTGGCGATCGTGGTCGCGACCGCGCTCACCGCTCCCGCGCTGCGTGCCGCGGTCCGCGGCCGGCCGCGCACGTCCGGCGGTGCGGTCGCGGCCGCGCTGACCGCGCTGCCCGAGTTCCTGCTCGCGTCCGTGCTGCTGATCGTGGGTGCGGTGTGGCTGCGGGCGTTCCCGCCGTACGGTTGGGACGGCCCGCACAGCGCGGTGCTGCCCGCGCTCGCGCTGGGTGTCCCGGCCGGTGGCCTGATCGGCATGCTGTGCGCGGACGCGGTCTCCCGCGCCGCGCACGAGCCGTGGCTGACCACCTGGGCCACCGCCGGTGCCGGCCGGGCCCGGACCGGTGCCGCGCTGCTGCGACGGGCACTGCCGAGCCTGGTGCCGCAGGCCGGCCTGGTCGTCATCGGGCTGACCGGCGGCGCGGTCGCGGTCGAGCGGGTGTTCGCGATCCCCGGCCTGGGCCGGGTCACGCTCGGCGCCGCGCAGACCCAGGATCTGCCGGTGCTGCAGGGCGGCGTGCTGATCCTGCTGCTGCTCGGCGTCGCGGCCGGGATCGCCGCCGCGGTCGCGCGCCGCCGCATGCTGGGCGCACCCGTCCGTACCGGATCGCTGCCCGGGTTCGACCATCAGACGGTGCCGCGCCGCGGGCTCTGGATCACCGCGGCGGCCGCGGTGCTGGTCCTGGCCACGGTGACGGTGGCGGGCCTGCTCCGGGACCCCTACGCGGCGAACCGTGGGCGGCTCGCCGCGCCGTCGTGGGCGCTGCCGCTCGGCGCGGACGCGTCCGGCCGGGACCTGCTGGCCCGCCTCGGTCACGGCGCAGCCGCCACGATCGGCACCGCGCTGCTGCTGTGCGCCGCCTGCCTGGTGATCGGCCTGCTCGCCGGTCTGCTGCCGCGCGTCGCGACCGGCCCGATCGAGATCACCAACGCGGCGCCGCCGGTCCTGTCCGGCCTGCTCGTCGCCGCGGCCGCGGGTCCGTCCACCGGCGCCGCGGCCGCGGCCGTGCTCGCGGTCGGCTGGGCCCCGCTGGCCGCGCACACCGCGGCGCTGCTCGCCGAGGCACGTGCCCAGCCGTACGTCCGGATCCTGCCGGTGCTCGGCGTCGGCCCGGTCCGGGTGCTGGCGTTGCACATAGTCCCGGGACTGCTCGGGCCGCTGGTCCGGCACGCGGTCGCCCGCATCCCCGGCATCGCGCTGGCGCTGGCCGCGCTCGGCTTCCTCGGTCTCGGCCCGCAACCTCCGGTCCCGGACTGGGGCCTGGTGCTGTCCGAGGGTCTGCCGTACGTGGAGCGTGCGCCGTGGACGGTGTTCGGCCCGTGCCTGTCACTGGTCGCGCTGTCCGTGCTCGCCGTGGTCACGTCCGCGCTGCGCCGCCGCCCGGCTGTGTGAGGATGCCGGTTCCGCTCCCCCGTGGTGCGGAACCGGCATCCCGAGACCGGAACGGCCGTCGTGCCCACGGTGCCGGTGGTCCGGACCACAGAGTGGAACGGCCGGTGAACACGTCCGCGTGGGAGCCTGGCACGTGTGCGCGGGCTTCGCGATCCAGATTTGACCGAGGTCGAAAATGACCGTTGACCGACAGATCCCCGGATATACGCCGCGAGCGGTTGAATCAGCCGCGAGCGGTTAAATCAAAGGCCCCGCGGTCCGCGGTACGGGAGTATCCGGACATGACGAGAGATCTTCATCCGCCGATCGAGCCCTACGACAGCGGCCTGCTCGACGTCGGCGACGGGAACCAGGTCTACTGGGAGACCTGCGGAAACCCGGACGGCAAGCCCGCGCTGGTGGTGCACGGCGGGCCCGGGTCCGGCGCGGGGGAGGGCTGGCGCCGGCCGTTCGATCCGGACCGCTACCGGATCGTGCTGTTCGACCAGCGGGGCTGCGGCCGGAGCACGCCGCACGCGGCCGATCCGGCGACGGACATGCGGCACAACACGACCGCGCACCTGATCGCGGACATGGAGCGGCTGCGCGAACACCTCGGGATCGGCCGCTGGCTGCTGCACGGCGGATCGTGGGGGTCGACGCTGGCGCTGGCGTACGCGCAGACGCACCCGGCGCGGGTGTCGGAGATGGTGATCGCGGCGGTCACCACCACGCGGCGTTCCGAGATCGACTGGCTCTACCGTGGCGTCGGGCGGTTCTACCCCGAGCAGTGGGAGCGGTTCCGGGACGCCGGTGGGGGCGGAGACGACGTGGTCGCCGCCTACGCCAGGCTGATGGAGGACCCGGATCCGGCCGTACGGGAGAGGGCCACCCTGGACTGGTGCGCCTGGGAGGACGCGGTGCTCTCCGGGGAGCCGGGCGACGCGAAGAACGTCTATACCGAGCGGCCACCGGCGGACCGGATCGCGTTCGTGCGGATCTGCGCGCGGTACTTCGCCCACGGTGCGTGGCTGGCCGAGGGGCAGCTGATCCGGGACGCGGGCCGGCTGGCCGGGATCCCCGGCGTGCTGATCCACGGACGGCTGGACCTCGGCGGGCCGCTGCACACCGCGTGGGAGCTGTCCAAGGCCTGGCCCGGTGCGGAACTGCAGATCGTGGGGAACGCCGGCCACGTCGGCTCCGCGGAGGCCCGCGGCCGCGTGATGGACGCGCTGGACCGCTTCGCGGCCGCCCACCCGGCAACCGAAGGCGGGCAGCCCATCGCATGAGGCGGGAGCCGGGTGGCCCGCCGGATGTGGGCCGCCCGGCTCCCGCGAGGGGTGGGGGCAGGTCAGAAAGCGCGGATCACGGTCTGGGTGAGCGTGTTCCCGGCCGTGTCCTTCGCGGTCACCCGCAGCGACACCGGCTCGTCACCACCGCGTGGCACCAGCGCCAGCTCGCCGAGCGTGACCGTCCGCAGCCAGGTGCGCCCCTCGTCCGTGGAGAACTCCACGGTCAGCGCCGACAGCCTGGCCGTGAACCCGAGCCGCACGCCGAGCAGGCTCGGTTCGTAGTCCACGCCCAGCAGCGGCAGCGCGCCGGTGCCGGTTGCGGACGTGAAGCCCCACACGGTCTCCGTCCGGGTGCCGTACCGCCAGTCGTCCCCGTCCCGCGCCGTGGTGATCCGCAACCGGTAGGCGGACCGGCCCGGCGTCGTGGCCACGTTCTGGTAGCCGTTCGCCAGGTCGGCGACCTTGACGCCGTCGCGCCACAACGCGGCCGTGGACTCGCCCGGGTACGCGCTGGTCCAGTGCCCGTCGCCGTCGACGAACTCGGCCACCCGCAGCCGCAGTGTGTCACCGTCGCGGGTGGAGCCGGTGTCGGCCGGCCGGACCACCGGCGCCGCCCACGTCTCCGCGCCGGCGCCGGGCCGGTAGGAGGTGACCGCGCCACCGAAGCCGGACTGCAGCGGGCCGAACGAGTCCCACGGGTACGCGTGGTTGACCAGGTGCCACCACTGGGAGTCACCGGCCGAGACCCATTCCTCGCGCACGGATGGCGTCCGTGCGGTCCGGGCCGTGTCGTTCCAGGCGAACTCCTGCCACGGCCGCCACGCGAACCGCTGCTCCTTGATCCATTCCAGGCCGCCGTTGTGCGCGTACCGTGTGGTGATCCGCTGGGTGTTCGCGGTGGTCACCGCGTGCGTGACCCGCGCCGGGATGCGGCCGGGGGAGACCTGGACGACGTCGTAGAGGTACGGGCTGGACGTGGCCAGCGTCAGGTCGAGCGTGCCCGGCCCGCGCAGCATCCGCCGGCCGTCCTCGTGCGACACCTTGATCGCGGGCAGCGCGAGGCGTTCCGTGGCAGCCGGGTTCCAGCCGGTCCACGGGTCGACGCCCGGCTCCTGGATCAGCACGACCGCGGCCGCGCCGGCCGCGGCGTACCGGGTGAAGTCCTCGTCGCCGGTGTCGGTGACCAGCACCGCCCGGCCGCGCAGGTTCCTCGCGTCCGCGGCCGCGAGCGGGAACGTGCGCCGCCCGTCGTAGACCGGGGACGTGCTGGCCAGCGACGCGCGGATCGGGCCGAGGCCCGGCACCGACGCCTGGACCTGCGGTGCGACCAGCTGCCAGCGCGAGGAGAACTCGAACGACCCGGCCCGCACCGGCGCGGTCGGCGACACGTAGATGTCCGTGGTGCCGCTGAACCGCATCACGCCGTGCGCCAGGTCCCGGCCGGTGCCGGTGACCCGGTGCGCGTAGTAGCTGGTGACCGACGTCGGTACGGCCGTGCGCGGCGTCTCGATCCGGATCGGGGTGCCGTGGCGCGCGTCCAGCAGCACGGTCATGTCCCGGTCGACGGTCAGCTCCGGGAGCGTGACGAAGTTGTCCGACCGCTGGTCCTGGTCGATCGTGGCGGTCAGGAAGTACGTGCCCTGTTGCAGCTCGACGGTCTCGCCCTCCGGGCTCGCGGATCGCATCTGGTCGAACCGGCTGTCGTCACCGAACACGGTCAGCGCCGGGATGAACGCGGGCGCACCGGTGCGGTCCACCCCCTTGATCGTGACCCGGTGCACCGGGCCGTCGACGACGGCGCCGACCGCGGTGGACACCGCCACACCGCCGGTCGCGGCCGCGGTCAGCCAGCCGCTGAGCCGGCCGGGCTGCCGGCCCGCGAACGCGATGGTGACCGCGACCGTGGCGGTCCCACCCGCCGGGACGGTCACGGTCCGGGCCGCGAGCGTGGCGAACGACGGCGCGGTGAGCGTCAGCGTGACCGGTTGTGCGCC
This sequence comes from Catenuloplanes indicus, assembly GCF_030813715.1. Taxonomy (NCBI): domain Bacteria; kingdom Bacillati; phylum Actinomycetota; class Actinomycetes; order Micromonosporales; family Micromonosporaceae; genus Catenuloplanes; species Catenuloplanes indicus. Next base: position 841,147 of record NZ_JAUSUZ010000001.1, on the reverse strand, counting down.
GGCGTTGGTGTACGTCACGGTCCGCGTCGCGGCCGGGGAGGTGATCGTCTGCCGGGCGAAGTCCGCGACCGGGCTGGCGACGACGGTCTGGGTGACCGCGCGGGCCAGGTCGAGCCGGCCGGTGCCCTGCGCCCACACGGAGTCGCCGGTCACGGTCTTCGCGCTGCTGGTCAGCGCCGCCTTGAGCTGCGCGCCGGTCCAGTCCGGGTGCTGCTGGGCGAGGATCGCGGCCGCACCGGCCACGTGCGGCGTGGCCATCGACGTGCCGGACGCCGCGGTGTAGTGCGCGCCGTCCGGCGTGCCCATGGCGGTACCGGCCGCGCGGGCGGCCACGATCTCCACGCCGGGCGCGGTGATCTCCGGCTTCAGCCCGAGGTCACCGGCCCGCGGCCCGCGGCTGGAGAAGCTCGCCATCCGGTCGTTCCGGTCGACCGCACCGACCGTGAGCGCGGCTGCGGCGCTGCCCGGCGTGCCCACGGTGGAGTCGCCGCTCTCGCCGTGGTTACCGGCCGCGATCACGAACAGCGTGCCGGTGTCCGCGCTGATCTCGTCGACCGCCAGGCTCATCGGGTCTAGGCCGTCGGTCGGGTCGCCGCCCAGGCTCATGTTGACCACGTCCGCACCGGCCTCGGCGGCCCACTCCATCGCCGCGATGATGTCCGACTCCTGGCCGTAGCCGTCGTCGCCGAGCACCTTCCCGATCAGCAGGTCCGCGCCGGGTGCGACGCCGCGCCGGGTGCCGCCGGACGCCGCGCCGGACCCGGCCACGGTGGACGCGACGTGGGTGCCGTGACCGTGCCGGTCCACCACGTCCGCGCTCGTGCTGAAGTTCCGCGCCTCGGTGATCCGGCCGGCCAGGTCCGGGTGCGTCGCGTCGACGCCGGTGTCCAGCACCGCGACCGTGACGCCGCTGCCGTCCAGGCCCTTCGCCCACGCGGCCGGCGCGCCGACCTGCGCGACGCTGCGGTCCAGCGACGCCCGGACGCGGCCGTCCAGGTAGATCGTCGCCTGGCCCGCCGCCCGGGCCCGCGTGCCGGTCTGTTCCGCCCAGAAGTTCGCGAGCGTGTTCTTCGCGGGTGCGATCGCGGTAGCGCCGATCCCGCCCAGCGGGGTGCCGGCCGTGCGCGGGCCGGTGCCGCCACCCCGCACGATCAGCGGCAGCGTGCCGGTGTCCGCGTCGCCGTAACCCTGCGCGAGCAGTCGCTCCACGTCGAACAGGTCCGCGTCGACGCGCCCGGCGCCGATCAGCGCGACCGCGTCCTCCGGGACGACCTTCAGACTCCCGTCGCCCTGGTACGTGTGGAAGCCGACCGCCTCCCGCCCGGGCGCGGGCGTGACCGTGGCCGCGTACCGTCCGGCCGCCGCCTCGGTCAGCGTCACCCGGTCGCCGGTGACCAGCGTGAGCACCCGGACCGGCGCCCCGGCCGGTACGGCGGCGGTCGCCGGTGCGGCGGCCGCGGGTGCGGCCACTGTGGGTATCGCCGTGGTCCCGACCAGGACCGCGGCGAGCAGACGACCGAGCATGATGGCTCCTTCACGCGTTGTTCGCTGCACGCATGATCGTCGCCGGTTGTTTACCGGAGTGTTTCGTCGCACTGGTTCAAAGTTGACATGGCGCGATCTGGACACCCCGCCGCGCGCGGTGCGCCCCTGACAGGGACCCGTCCTCGAACGGGTGAGTCGCCCGCACGGTGGCCGTACCGGTGTGGCGATCGGGACGTCGTGCCGGTCACCGCCCCCGACGGCATGATGGGTTCGTCCGGGTCGCACAGCCCCGGGGAAGGAAGGAACGACAATGGCCGAGCAGACCGCCCACGGCCGCAGCCGTGGCGGGCAGGGGCAGCCGTCGATCGACTACACCGGCCGCGGGAGCCTGAACGATCTCGCGGCGCAGATGGGCGAGATGGCGCGCTCCCTCCAGCAGGAGGACAGCCTGCAGGACACGTTGGACGGCATCGTCGCCGCCGCGGTGCAGACCGTCCCCGGGGCGGACTACGCCGGGTTGATGGTCGTGTACGCCCGGCGCCGGATCGACACGCCGTCGGCCACCGACGAGGTCGTGCAGCGCGTCGACCACGCGCAGTACGAATCCGGGGAGGGACCGTGCCTGGACGCCATGTACCGGCAGCAGACCGTGCGCCTGTCCGACATGGCCACCGAGCATCGCTGGCCGGACTTCAGCCGCCGCGCGGTGGACCTCGGGATCCGCAGCATGCTGTCGTTCCAGCTGTACGTCGTCGCGGGCAACCTGGGCGCGCTGAACCTCTACTCGCGCAGCACGAAGGCGTTCGACGACGAGTCCGAGCACATCGGGCTGCTGTTCGCCGCGCACGCCGCGGTCGCGATGGCCGGTGCCCAGCGCGAGCAGCACCTGACCAACGCCATCTCCGTGCGTGACGTCATCGGGCAGGCCAAGGGCATCCTGATGGAACGCCACAATGTGACCGCCGACCAGGCGTTCCAGCTGCTGGTAAGGGTCAGCCAGAACGCCAACGTCAAGCTCGTCGACGTCGCCCGCCACCTCACCCGGACCGGCCAGCTGGGCGATCCGGGGGACGGCTGACCGGCGGCGGCCGGTGGCTCAGCCGCCCGCTCCGCGGATGGTCCGGCTCTGGTCGACGACCTCGCGTGCCCGCGCCGTGAGTTCCTGGGCCGCCCGGCGCAGCTTGGCGGATTGTTCCCGCGGGTTCTCCGGGCCGTGGGTCGCCGGTGCGGCGTGTGCGGACGTCGCGCCGGCGACCCGGGCTTCCGGACCCGGCTCGCCGGCCAGACCGAGTCGGTCGAGCAGGCGCAGCGCGTCCAGCACCCGCACGACCGGGGGTGACGGGTCGCGCACCGTCATCGTGGCCCCGGCGGCTTCCGCGGCTTTCCGGCAGCTCAGCAGGCAGCGAGCCCCGGCCGCGTCGACGAACCGCACCTCGGCCAGGCTCACCTCCACCCGGGCCGCCCGGGACGTGATCAGGTGTTGACCGAACGTCGACGTCAGCAGGTCGGCGGTGTCCCGGTCGAGGTCGCCACGGACGTGCAGTACCACCGGGCCGCCCGGCTCGGCCGGGGCGGGGTCGATGCGCAGGAAGTCGTCCGGGTCTTCGTACAGCGGCTGGCTGGTCATGGACCCGCTCCGAGGATACGGAAGAACGCGTCCCCTCATGTCAGAACGGCGCGGTTCTCCCACCCGCACTGTATATGGTCACGTGGGGTGACGCGAGTCCCACGAGGCGCGAGTCAGCGCCGTAGCGGGCATGGCTCATACGATCTTGGGGCACTATCGAACGTATGACGGATGATCTGCCGAACCGCCTGCGTGAGGTGCTGGACGGGCGCTGGGCGTCGCTGCGCCAGTCCGCCCGGGACAAGCTCGACGACCGGTTCGTGACCGTGCCCGGGGAGACCGGCCCGCAGGCGCGGGAGCGGATCAGCCGGCTGGTCCGCCAGATTCCGGCCGAGGTCGGCGTGGCCACCGGATTCCCGGCGGAGTTCGGCGGCGCGGGCGACCCCGGCGGGTCCATGGTGGCGACCGAGATGCTGGCCCAGGTCGACCTGTCGCTGATGGTGAAGGCCGGTGTCCAGTGGGGTCTGTTCGGTGGCGCGGTCTTCTCGCTCGGCACCCGCCGGCACCACGAGGCGTGGCTACCGCGGATCATCTCCGGCGACGTCCTGGGCTGCTTCGCGATGACCGAGACCGGGCACGGCTCGGACGTGCAGCGGCTGCGCACCACCGCGGTCTACGACCCCGGGACCGAGAGCTTCGACCTGCACACACCGTACGAGGCGGCGCGCAAGGACTACATCGGAAACGCGGCCCGGGACGGGCGGATGGCGGTCGTCTTCGCGCAGCTGATCGTGGGCGAGCGGCGGCACGGCGTGCACGCGTTCCTGGTGCCGATCCGCGACGACGCCGGTGCGCCGGCGCCGGGCGTGACGATCGGCGACGCCGGTGCGAAGGCCGGGCTGCTCGGCGTGGACAACGGGCGGATCTCGTTCGACCACGTCCGGGTCCCGCGGGACATGCTGCTCGACCGCTACGGCCAGGTGGCGCCGGACGGCACGTACACCAGCTCGATCGACAACGACACGCGCCGGTTCTTCACCATGCTCGGCACGCTGGTCCGCGGGCGGGTCAGCGTCGGCGGGTCCGCCTCCGCGGCGGCGAAGAGCGCACTGACCATCGCGGTCCGGTACGGCGAGACCCGCCGGCAGTTCACCGCGCCGGACTCGGACCAGGAGATCGTGCTCAACGACTACCTCGCGCACCGCCGCAAGCTGCTGACCGCGGTGGCGCGCTCCTACGCGTACACGTTCGCCCAGGAGTTCCTGGTCCGTGACCTCTCCGACGCGCTGGCCGGCGGCGGTGAGGTGGAGGACCGGCGGCAGCGGGAGCTGGAGTCGCGCGCGGCCGGGCTGAAGGCGATGCAGACGCAGAACGCGACCCGGACGATCCAGATGTGCCGGGAGGCGTGCGGCGGCGCCGGCTACCTCGCGGAGAACCGGCTGCCCGGCCTGAAGGCGGACACCGACGTGTTCACCACGTTCGAGGGCGACAACACGGTCCTGTTGCAGCTGGTCGGGAAGGGTCTGCTCACCGGCTACCGGGACGCGTTCGGGTCGCTGGACGGCTGGGGCAAGGCCGCGTTCGCGGCCGAGCAGGTCCGCGAGATGGTCCTGGAGCGCACCGCGGCCCGGACGCTGATCACCCGGCTGGTCGACGCGGTGCCGAAGCGTGGCGACGCGAGCGTCGGGCTGACCGAGCGCGGCTGGCACCTGAGCATGTTCGAGGACCGGGAGAAGCACCTGCTGGAGGGCGCGGTCCGGCGGCTGCGCCGGGGCGCGGAGACGAAGCGGGACCGGCCGTTCGACATCTTCAACGACGTCCAGGACCACGTGCTGGAGGCGGCTCAGGCACACGTGCACCGGATCGTGCTGGAGGCGTTCACGGCCGGCGTCGAGGAGGCCACGGATCCGGAGACGAAGGCGCTGCTGAACAAGGTCTGCGATCTGTACGCGCTGAGCACGATCGAGGCGGACAAGGGCTGGTTCCTGGAGCACGAGCGGCTCACCCCGGCCCGCGCGAAGGCGGTCACCGGCGCCGTGAACGACCTGCTCACCGAGCTGCGCCCGCGGATGGCCGCGCTGGTGGACGGCTTCGGCATCCCGGACGCGTGGCTGCACGCCGCGATCCTGCGCGAGGAGGGTGACCGGCAGTCCTCGATGATGTGACCGGCGTCACCTCGCGGGATGATCCGGGTGCCGGGCCCGGTGCGATCTACCGGGTGTGAGAGCGAGCGAGGACGACGAGGCGGGTCTGCTGCGGCGGATCGCGCGGGCCGACCTGGCCGCGTTCGACGAGCTGTACCGGCGCACGTCACCGTGGTTGTTCCTGCGCCTGCGCCGACGCTGCCCGGACGAGCAGCTGGCCGCCGAGGTGCTGCAGGACACGTACCTCACGGTATGGCGTGCCGCGGGCTCGTTCGCCGCGGTCGCCGGCGGTGACGGCGGCGCAACCGGCTGGCTGTGGACGATCGCGGCCCGCCGGCTCGTCGACGCGCTGCGGCGGCAGGCCCGCCGCCCGGAGACACCCGCGGAGACGCTGCCGGTGCCCGCGGTGCCGGGCGCGGACGAGGAGGCGCTGGCCGGCGCGGTCGGCGACGAGATCGGGGCGGCGCTGGCCGACCTCGCGCCGGAGCTGCGCGCGGTGCTGCGCGCGATGGTGCTCGACGGGTTCACCGTGCGGGAGACGTCCGTGCTGCTCGGCCTGCCCGAGGGCACGGTGAAGAGCCGCGCGCGCCGGGCCCGCGCCGCACTGCGGGAGGCGCTGTCATGACGGTCCACGTCACCACCGAGGTGCTGACCGCGTACGCCGCCGGGGACCCCCGGCTGGACGACGTCACGGCCTGGGGCGTGGAGGCGCACCTGGACACGTGCGCGCAGTGCCGGGCCCGGCTCGCGGACCGCGCCGGCCCGCCGGTCCGGGACCTGCTGGACGTCGCCCGGCGCACGGTCCTCGACGCGGCGGCGACCGGCCCGCGGCCCGCACCGGCCCGGCACCGGTGGCGCCGGTGGGCGAGCTGGTCACTGCTCGGCTGGGCCGCGACCGCGGCGGTCGCGGTGCTGGCCACGTACCTGCTGGACCGGTCCTATCCGGAGTTCCCGTCGATCGTGCTGGTGCTGGCGCCGTTCGCGCCGATGGGTGGCCTCGCGGTCGCCTGGTCCCGGCGGGCCGACCCGGCGTGGGAGACGGTCGCCGGGATGCCGCGCGGCGGCCTGGAACTGGTGCTGCGGCGTACCCTCGCGGTCCTCGCGGTCACGCTGCCCGCGCTCGCCGCGGCCGGGCTGCTGCTCGGCGAGTCGCTGGCGATGTGGCTGCTGCCCGCGATCACCTGCACGTCCGCGACGCTGCTGCTGGGCAGCCGGATCGGCATCACCCGGGCGGCCGGCGTGCTGGCCGGTGCCTGGACCGCCGCGATCGTCGCACCCGCCGTGCTCACCTCGGCCGTACCCCCGATGATCCGCGCCGAGGGCGTGCCCGCGTGGACCGTCGCGGCCGTGATCTGCACCGTACTCGCCCTACTGCGCGCCGACGGACGTCTCCGCCGGCGCCGGCCCCCTACCCAGGAGACATGATGCGCGTGATCAGCGCGGAGGAAGTGAGTCCCAGGCTGCACGCCTGGGACGTGCGGGCCGAAGGACTTCAGGTCAGGGCCGGCCGGCACCTCGCGGTGGCCGGGCTCGACCTGCGGCTCGGCACCGGCGTGCACGGGCTGCTCGGCCCGAACGGCGCCGGCAAGACCACGCTGATGCGGGCGCTGGCGACCGTGGTCACGCCGGCCGGCGGCACGCTGTCGCTGCTCGGCACGGACGCCACCGCGGGCGGCCGGGCGCTGCGCGGCATGCGCCGCCGGCTCGGCTACCTGCCGCAGCAGTTCGGCTTCTACCCGAGGTTCACGGTCCGCGAGTACGTCGAGTACATGGCCTGGATGCGGGAGGTGCCACGGGCGGAGATCCCGGGCGCGGCGCAGCGGGCCATCGACCGGGTGCGGCTCACCGACCGGGCCGGGGCGAAGCTGAGGACACTCTCCGGCGGCATGCTGCGCCGGGCCGGGATCGCCCAGGCGATCGTGAACGACCCGGCGCTGCTGCTGCTCGACGAGCCGACCGTCGGTCTCGACCCGGAGCAGCGCGTCGAGTTCCGCGAGCTGCTGCGCGACCTCGGCACGGACGCCTGCGTGCTGGTCTCCACGCACCTGGTCGAGGACGTGGTGGCGGCCTGCACCGACGTGGTGCTGATCAACGCCGGCACGCACGTGTTCCAGGGCACGCCCGCGGACCTGACCCGGCTCGGCGAGCAGGGCGGCGTCGGCGACAGCCCGGCCGAGCGCGGCTACTCCCTGCTGCTCACCCGGCACCGGGACGGCCGATGACCCGGGTGATCCGCACCGAGCTGCGCCGTTCCGCGTCCCTGGTCACCGCGCTGCTGATGCTGGCGCTCGCCGCGGCGCACATCGGCACCATCTACGACTACTGGCGGGCCTCCGCGGTGCTGGCCGGCCACGAACTGGCCACCGGGCTGAGCCTGCTGCTGCCGCTCGCGGCGGCCTGCGGCGCGATGGTCGGCCGCCGGGAGATCCGCGTGCGGGCCGTGGAGCTGCTGGAGAGCACCGGCCGGCCGCGCTGGCAGCGGTTCCTGCCGTCGACGGCGGCGCTGGGCATCGCGGTCGCGGGTCCGTACCTGCTGGTCGGCTCGGTCTGCCTGGTCTTGGTCGCGGCCGGTGGCGGGATGCTCGACGTGGCCGGCGGCGTGCTCCCGGTGATCGCCGCGCTGACCCTGACCGGCGCGGCCTGGCTCGGGATCGCGGCCGGCCGGGCCTGGTCGTCGCCGGTCCTGCCGCCGCTGCTCGCGGCCGCGCTGCTGGTGGTGCAGGCCCGCCCGCCACAGCTCACCGGCGCCTACGACCGGTGGTCGAACCTGACGTTCACGCCGGAGCCCGCACCCGCGACGGTCTGGGAGACGCCGACCGCCGCGGCGCTGCTCGCCCGGCTCGCGCTCGCGGCCGGTCTGGTCATCGCCGGGCTCCTGCTGATCGCGGGCCGGTCCTGGCTGTCCCGCGCGGGTGCCGGCGTGGTACTGGCCGCGGGTCTGGCGGGGCTGGTGCTGATCGCCGCGCCGGGCCCGGCCGGGCACTGGCGGCTGGAGCCGTCCGCGCAGCGCCTGGTCTGCGCGGACGGCGAGCCGGAGGTGTGCGTGACCGCGGCGCACGCGTACCTGCTGCCGCAGGTGGTCCCGGAGGTGCGCCGCGGGCTCGCCGCGCTCGCCGTGCTGCCCGGCGCGCCGACCCGGGCGGCCGAGATCCGGCTGCACACGATCGGTGATCACAGCAGCGAACAGTGGTACCGGTTCGCGCCGTACGACGAGCCGGGCACCGTCTACTTCGTCGTGGACTACAGCTCCACCGAGGGTGGTGACCCGGGCGTGGCCGCGCGGATCGCGATGGGCGGCGGCACCTACCTGACCGGCTGCGGTGCACAGGAGGACGTCCCGCTGATGGTGGCCGGGGCCTGGCTGCTCGGCACCGGCGACTTCCGGGTGTGGGAGCCCGGGTTCGGCTACTGGGGCTGGTCGGACCTGCAGCCGGAGGTCCGGGAACGGCTGCGCGCGCTGCGTGAACTGCCGAAGGAGGAGCAGCTGGCACGCGTGACGGCGGTTCGTGACGCCGCCGCCCGCTGCGAGCCGGACCTGATGGCGCGGCTCACCGGCGAGGTGCCGGCGTGACGCCGGGGCTGGTGCTGCACCTGCGGGCGCGGCGCGCACCGGCCGCGGTCGCGATCTCGGCCGGCGCGATCGCGCTGGTCGCAGGCGGGTGGCGATGGCTCGCGGGGGATCTGGCGATCTATCCGGGCCTGGCGGTGCTGACCGCGGCGCTGGCCATGGCACCGCTGGTGCCGACGCTGGGCGGCACCGACGCGGCGCTGGAACGCACCGTGGCCCTGCCGTGGCCGCCGCGCCGGGTCGCGCACCTGGTGACGGCCGCCGCGATCGTGGCCGGGCTGCTGCTCGCGACCCGGCTGGCCGGCGCGGAGTTCGGGCCGGCCGGACAGATCGTGCGCAACGCGGCCGGGCTGGTCGGTCTGGCCGGGCTGACCGCCGCGCTGTTCGGGGCCGGGTACGCCTGGCAGGCGCCGATCCTCTGGGCGGGAGTGCAGGCCTTCGGGACGCCGGACGCGCCGGAGGCGTGGAAACGGGCGGCGTTCTGGCTGATCCAGCCGGCCGGCGACCGGGCCGCCGCGGTCACCGGCGCGGTGCTGCTGCTCGCGGGGCTGATCGGGTACGGGCTGCGGGCCGGGCCGCCGGTCGCGGCGGCCCAGACGCCGATCGACCGGTGACGGACCGGGCCCGGCACCACGCGGTGCCGGGCCCGGTGTGGATCAGGACGTGAACAGCACGTCGTCGATCAGGAAGTTGTCGCCGACCGGCGCGGTGCCGGAGCTGGCGAACTTGTATCCGTACAGCGTGGTCGCGGTGTTCCACCTCGGCAGGCCGGACGCCACCACCTCGCCGTTGACCTCGATCGACGCGGTGTTCACGGTGGCCGTGACGACGATCGTGGACCACGCGTTCACCGGGATCGTGCCGGCCGGCGTGAGCGTCACCCAGGCGGTGCCGTTGTAGCGGGCCAGCGAGCCGTTCGCCTGCACCGCGAAGTGGTGCGCGGCGACGGACGTACCGGCGGAGTTGCGGCCGACCACGTCGAACAGGTGGCCGTGCAGCTCGATCGGCTTGATCCGGAACTCCAGGCGCTTGGTCGTGCTCGCCGGGCCGTCGAAGTTGACCTGGGAGTGCGCCTCCGGGTTCGTGTCGATGATCCGCAGCGCGGACGCACTGCTGTTGTCGGCCAGCTCCGGCGCGCGCTGCGTCTGCCAGCTCTGCACGATGCCGGTGAAGCCGCGCGGCCGGTTGTTCACCGGGTCGTTCTCGAACGAGTTGATCGCCGAGTAGAGCTCGACCTCGTTCAGGAACGCGCAGGTGTCGCCGAGGACGTCGTCGCAGCCGGTGGTCTCGTCCAGGTCGATCCGGACGAACCGGGCGTTGGTCCCGGCCGGTACCGTGAAGTACTCCATCGCCAGGTGCGTGCGGTTCGCGGCGTTCGCCACCTGGGTCCAGTTCGTCAGGTCGGACGAGACGAACACCCGGCCGGATGCCGGACGGCCGTTGCGCAGCGCCAGGCCCACCTTGGTCAGCGGGTACTGCCGGTCCAGGTTGATCGTGAACGAACCGCCGCCGTTCGCCTTGACCGCGCTCGACCAGTGCTCCGTGCTGCCGTCGAACGCGCCGTCGACGCGTGCCCGCGGGTGCCCGGTCACGCTGTCGGACAGATCGGTGCTGACCGAGATGTGCCCCTGCCGGTACTTCGTGGCCAGGTCGATCCGGCCGACGTCCGGGGTGAGCACGTCGAACCAGCGGCGCCACACCTTGGTGCGCTTGTCCACCGTGAAGTCGGTCTCCGCCGCGGTCACGCACGCCCACGTGAGCTCGCAGTTGTCGCCGATCACCACGGCCCGGTTCGCGGAGACGTAGTCGATGCCGCCGTAGCCGGTCGAGCCGTGCACCCGGTTGCCGTCGCTCGGGCAGTTACGATAGGTCAGCTGGCCGACCCAGCCGGTGCCCTCGCCGTTCGTGGAGATCGCCACCCAGTTGTCCGGGCGGCCGCCGCGCAGCACCAGCACACCGTTCGGCATGAGCTTCAGATCCGGCTGTACGGCCGTGAACGCGCCGGTCGTATCGTTGATCGGGTCGTAGCCGTACGGGAACGACACGCTCAGGTTCGCCAGCGCCGCCCAGGTCGTACCGTTGTCGGTGGACGTGGTGTAGACCGGCGTGCCGAGACCGCGGACCTGGCCGTCGGACTGCGGCACGTGGTGGCGCATGACCGCGATCAGCTTGCCGTTCGGCAACTGCGCGATGCCGGTCTCGTTGTAACCGTTGCTGGCGTTGCCGTTCGCGACGATCGACCGCCGGGTGAACGTGCGCCCGCCGTCCGTGCTCGCCATCAGCTGCACCCGGTCGCTGACGCCGTCGCTGAACGTGCCGTAGACGGTGACCAGGATCGTGCCGTCGGTCAGCTCCAGCGGCTGCCCGGCGATCCGGGTGCCGAGCGAGTTGGAGACCATGTTGAAGACCGCGTCCTCGCCGGCCCAGGTGGCACCGTCGTCGGTGGACCGGAACGCGGTGTAGGTGACCTGCAGGCCGCTGTGCTTGCCGGCCTGCGCCTTGAAGCTGTAGCCGAGCAGCACGCCGCTGCGCAGCCGCACGACGCCGCCGAGCGCGGGCGTGGCGAGCACGTCCTCCGTGTACGTGCTCGCCGGGAACGTCTGCCCGCCGTCGACGGACGTGACCTGGCCCGCGCGCGGCGTGGCGTTGGCGTCGTCCGGGGTGAGGCTGAAGTTCGCGGTCTGGCGGCGGACCGGCGTGCCGTCCGCGGCCACCGTGTCCGCGCCGATGATGTACGGAAACGCGGCCTGGGTCTGGCCGGCCGGCGTGTGGATGAACGCCTGCTCGCTCGCGCCGCCCACGTTCAGCACGTAGCCGGTGGCCGGCTGACCGGCCGCGCCGGCGGGGGTACCGTTCACGATCGAGTTGCAGGTCGGGTCGTTGGACGGCGCGGCGGCCGCGGGCGCGGGCGGCGCGACCGCGACCAGGATCGCCGCGGCGGACGCGGCGACGCTCAGGCCGGCGATGAATCGGGGTGGTCGATGGTGCACGTAAGGCCTCCAGTCGATGGGTGATCGACTGTGGACTGTAGGTGACCCAGGCGTCCGATAGGTGAATGTAGGTCGATCAACAAAATGCCCGGCCCCTGGCAGGGCCGGGCATTTCAGGACATCAGCCCACGAAGAGCAGGCGGTTCGGCGAGCCGCTGCCCGGGTTCGACACCACGTTCGGCGTCGCGTTGTTCACGACCGCCGAGTGGACGGTCGCCGGGCTCGCCGACGGGTTCGCGGACAGGTACTGCGCGGCCGTGCCGGCCACGTGCGGCGCCGAGAACGACGTGCCCGACCCGGTGTACGTGGCCGTGTTGCTCGCCGTCCACGCCGACGTGATCGACACGCCGGGCGCGAACAGGTCCAGCACGCTGCCGTAGTTCGACCAGGACGCGCGCGCGTCCGTGCTGGACGTGGCGCCGACCGTGAGCGCCTGCGTGACCCGGGCCGGTGAGGTGCTGCCCGCGTTCACGCCGCTGTTGCCGGCCGCGATCGTGTACGTGACCCCGGACGCGATCGAGTTGCGCACCGCCGTGTCCAGCGAGGTGCTCGCGCCGCCGCCGAGGCTGAGGTTCGCCACGGCCGGCTTGACCGCGTTGTTCGTCACCCAGTTCACGCCCGCGATCACACCGGCCGTGGTGCCCGAGCCGTTGTCGTCCAGCACCCGGACACCGACGATCGACGCGTTCTTCGCCACGCCGTACGAGGTGCCCGCCGCGACCGCGGCCACGAACGTGCCGTGCCCGTTGCCGTCCTGCGCCACGCCGTCCCCGTCGACCGCGTCGTAGCCGTTGCTGGCCCGGCCGCCGAAGTCCTGGTGCGCGATCCGCACGCCGGTGTCCACCACGTAGATCCGCACCCCGCCACTGGCCGGGTACGTGTACGACCGGTCCAGCGGCAGGTTTCGCTGGTCGATGCGGTCCAGGCCCCAGCTCGGCGGGTTCGCCTGGGTCGCGGCCAGCCGCACCCGCTGGTTCTGCTCGACGTAGGCGACGGCCGGGTCGGCCGCGAGCCGGCGTGCCTCGGCCGCGCTGAACCGGCCGGTCAGCCCGCGCAGCGCCCGGTCGTAGACCCGGTCGACCTCACCGCCGAACTTGCCGGCGATCCCGGCCGGCGTCGCGGTGCTGCCGTCCTTGAGCACGACGATGTAGCTGCCGGCCGCTGTGATCGTCCAAGAAGCAACCTGTTGCGCCGGTTACGAAACAAGCGTCGCCGGCCGCCATCCGGGACTTCCGCCCCTGTCCGGCCGGTCCCGTCCCGGCCAGTCTGGGAGGCGGGGCACCGGGAGGCCGATCATGACAGTGATGAACGTGGACGAACGGTGCGTGGTCGACCCCGGGCGGCCGTGCGGCGCATGCAGCGCGCCGGGCCCGGACCTCTGCCCGTACCGGTACCTGCTGGACGACGACGAGCTGCCGCTTCCCGGCGAGCGGCCCGTGGTTGCTACCGTGCGGCGCACGGCCGACGGGGGGCTTGGTGCATGCTCACGGAACACGTCCGCGACGCGGCGATGACCGCTGTCATCTTCGGGTTCTTCAGCACCATGTGGTTCGGGTGGGCGCAGGAGAAGCCGCCGCTCACCTGGCGCCGGCCGCTGATCGGCGGCGCCGCGCTCGGCACGCTCACGCTCGCGGCCGGGCTCGCGGTCGCGCTGCTGAACTGGTCCGGCGGGACCGCGTTCGACGCGGACACCAGCCGGACGTTCGGGATCGTGGTCGGCATCGAATGCGCGGCGATGGGTCTCGGCGGTGGCCTGCTGGCCGCGCTGAAACGGACCGACTGGATCTCGGCCTGGATCGCTTTCGTGGTCGGCGCCCACCTCTTCCCGGTTGCCGCGATCCTCGACCACCCGCTGATCCACGTGGCGGCGGCCCTGGTCACACTGGTCTCGCTGGCCGGCGTGCCGATCGCACGGGCCCGCTCGCTGACCCCGAGCGCCCTGATCGGCACCGCCTCCGGCATCTCCCTGCTCATGGTCGCGCTCACCTCCCTGCTGCTCGCGCTCACCGCGTACTGAATCGGTTCTCGGACGCGAACCGCGGCTCCGGCGCCCCTCGTCTCTTACCCGAGCCCGCTTGCGTGGCCGAGCTGTCCGGCTTCGCGAGGATCGATTCCTGCGATGCTATGAATTGTGTTTTTGGCTGCGGTTTCCGGGCTGTGGAGTCCGTGATCGGGATGCGCCGGGACGTGTGCCGGACCGGCCACCGGCGGCGGAGGTGCGGCGCACGGTGGCGGACGCGGTGCTGCGGGTGGTGAGCTGACCGGCCGTGGGGTTCACACCAGCAGCAGGATCGCGGCGACGGAGGTCAGCACGAGCGTCACGTCGCCGAAGAGCCGCAGCGAGATCCGGCGCGCGACCAGCGAACCGGCGGCCGCACCCGCCAGCAGCGCCGGTACCAGCAGCAGATCCATCAGCAGCGCGTCCGTGCTGAACAGCCGCAGGCCCGCGCTGAACGGCACCTTCGCCACGTTGACCAGCAGGAAGTACCAGGCGCCGGTGCCGAGCAGCTGCATCACGGTCCGCCCGGACAGCAGCAGGTACAGCGTCATCACCGGCCCGGCCGCGTTCGCCGTCATCGTCGCGAACCCCGCCACCGTCCCGATCCCGGCCGCCTCCAGCCGCCGCCGCCACGCCGGCCTGTTCTCCGGTGCGCGCTCCGCGGCTGTGGCCGCCTCGCGCCGCCGCCGGGACGACCACAGCTGCAGCGCCACCATCACCAGCAGGATCACCGCGATCGACCGCCGCATCACGGTCTCGTCGACGACGTGCACGAACCACGCGCCGAGCACCAGCCCGGGCACCACCGCGGGCAGCAGCCGGGCCAGTAGGCGCCAGTCCGCGTGCTTGCGGTACAGCGCCACCGCCAGCACGTCACCCACGATCAGCAGCACCAGGATCGCGGCCGTCGACTCCTTGGCCGGCAGCACCGTCGCGAACGCGGCCACCGCCACACCGGCGACCCCACCGACCCCCGTCTTCGCGAACCCGATCAGGCACGCCGCCCCCGCGAGCAGCACCCACTCGAACGCGGTCAGCTCCACCGGCGCCCCCGCCTTCAGAGATCAAAATCTGATCTTCCCACTTCCGGCGTGGTCGCGTCCCGAGTGCTCCCGCGGGCACCGGTCCCGCCGCTGGTCACCGAGAACCCGCGGGCACCGTCCCCCGGCTGCGGTCGATCCCGGGAACACGGGAAGGCGCCTCAGGTGCTGGCGCGTGCCCGCTCTCCGGCCAGCGAGGCCAGTGCGCGCACGTCCGGGATCGTGGCCACCGGCAGCCGCTTCCAGATCCGGCGTGGCGTCCGCCGGTAGATCCCGGCGTACTCGCGACCGTGACCGACGCTGTCGATCTCCCGCCAGCGCAGCGTCTCGCCGCTGACGGTCAGCCCGTCCGGGCCGGCCTCGATCGGGCCGAACCGTACCGTCTCCCCGCGGTTCAGCGCGGCCCGCGCGCGATCCAGCGCGGCTGCGGCGATCCCGGTTGCGACCCCCTCGAAGTGCCGGGGCAGTGGAATCTCCACCAGCCCGTGGTACGAGCGCAGCAGATACGTGTACGACCAGCCGCCGCTGCCCTGCGCGCCGGCCTGGTAGGACGGGCGCTCCACGTACTCGACGTCGTTCCACGCCCAGGCGGTGGTCTCGCCGCGGTGGTCGCGCACCAGGCCACCGGCGAACACGTAGAAGTGCGGACGGTCCCGCCGCCGGCCGGCCGGCACCTCCCGCGCCACGGCCCGGGCCAGCAGCGCGATCGCGAGCAGGCCGAACCAGTACCACGCGGCCGGCTCGTCGGTCAGCAGCGCGAACAGCGCGAGGAACAGCCCGCAGAACAGCAGGCCGGCGACCGTCGCGCCGATCCCGGCCACCGGCCCGTCCGGCGCGTGCACCTCGCGCACCGCACCGAAGCCGCCGGTGTCCGCCGCCCGCGCCACCGCCTCGGGAACGACCATACCCTCACGGTATCGACGCCCGGCAACACGCGGACGCCGCCGCGGTCGTCATGAGCGCAGCACCGCCGTCGAAGCGGGGACAGTGGCCGGTCCCGTAAGGTCGCAGGGTGCTCGTTCGGTGGGATGATCGCCCGGCACGTCGCGCACGAGCTGCGCGGCGGGACCACGTCGTGGGGTACGCCGACGCCTGGAACCGGGTCGAGCACTACCCGCGCGCGTCGTTCGTCGCGCTGGACGCGGCCGGGCACAACCTGATGTTCGAGAAGCGGGACCTGTGCGCGTCCCTCGTCGCCGACTGGCTGGCCAGGATCCGTCGCGACGGATAGTCATCCCGTACCGAAAGTTTCGGTCTCTTTTCGGCAGATTCCACATATCGCAGGCAGCTCGCATTGACGTTGTTCGCTGCGTTGCCTAGCGTGCGAGGCGGTCGCGTTCGCCAGAGAGTTCCGGAACTTCGGTAGGGAGGAGTCTCGATGAAAGGTAACCGTGTCGCCGTGGCCGTGCTGGCGGTCGTGGTGCTTGTCGGGGGCGGGGCGGTACCGGCGCAGGCGGGTGGTGGCCGGGACGGCACGCTGCGCAAGGCGGCACCGCACGGGCTGCGGATCGGCACCGCGGTGGCCGGCGGCGGGCACCATCTGGAGCAGGAGTACCCGGACCCGTTCACGGCCGACCGGCCGTACCGGCGGGTGCTGGCCCGGGAGTTCAGCTCGGCCAGCCCGGAGAACCAGATGAAGTGGGAGTTCATCCACCCCGGACGGTACGAGTACCGGTTCGGGCCGGCGGACGCGATCGTGCGGTTCGCGCGGGAGAACGGGCAGGCGGTGCGTGGGCACACACTGCTCTGGCACAGCCAGAACCCGGCGTGGCTGACCGAGGGTACGTTCAGCAAGGCGGAGCTGCGGGCGATCCTGAAGGACCACATCATGACCGTGGCCGGACGCTACCGCGGGAAGATCCACCAGTGGGACGTGGCCAACGAGATCTTCGATGACACCGGCGCGTACCGGCAGGAGAACATCTTCATCCGGGAACTCGGGCCGGGCATCGTCGCGGACGCGTTCCGCTGGGCGCACCGCGCCGACCCGCACGCGCAGCTGTTCCTGAACGACTACGGCGTGGACTGGCCGGGTGCGAAGGTGGACGCGTACGAGGCGCTGGCCCGGCAGTTGCTCGCGGACGGCGTACCGCTGCACGGTTTTGCCTCTCAGGCGCATCTCAGCATGAGGTACCCGGCGCCGGATCAGCTCCGGACCGTGCTCCAGCGTTTCGACGATCTGGGTCTGCACACCGCGATCACCGAGCTGGACGTGCGGATGGACCTGCCCGAGGGCGGGGTGCCGACCCCGGAGCAACTGGCCACGCAGGCGACGTACTACACGACCGCGCTGGACGCGTGCCTCGCGGTCGACGGCTGCAACTCGTTCACCATCTGGGGCTTCACGGACAAGTACTCGTGGGTCCCGCACTTCTTCCCGGCCGAGGGCGCCGCGACCGTGATGTGGGACGACTTCCGGCGCAAGCCCGCCTACTACGCGCTGCGGGACACGCTCGCCGCGGCGTGACCGTGGACAAGATGAGTGGCGACTCACTATTTTGGGTGAGTCGTCACTCACCTTACGGGGGTCTGCATGGACGCACGCGAGGTCTTCGCCCGGATGCGGCGGGAGTGATCCGGGCGCGCGGACCCGCTCACCGGCGAGCTTCTGACCGGGGCGCCGGCCACCAGCGGCTCGGCGCGATCAGCACGCCGGAGCGCCGGTGTGGCGCACCGGCACCTCAGCGGCTGGAGCGCAGGCCGCGCAGGGTGAAGTCGAGGCGGCGGCGGTAGTCGTCGCGAGTCTGGCGGTCGCAGGCCCGGATGATCGCGCCGCGCTCCAGGATCAGCTGCACCAGGTCCTCCGGCGTGATGTCCGCGCGCACCACACCGGCCGCCTGCGCGTCGGCCAGCAGCCGCCGGCCGAACGCGCAGGACCGGTCGAACAGCGTGGTCAGCGGCGCGGAGTCGGGCAGCACGCGCATCAGCACGTCGTTCGCGGCCGGTTCGTCGAACTGCAGCAGCCAGGTGCGCAGCAGGTACGCCTCGAACCGTTCCAGCGGGCCGTCGAGCGCCTCGACCGCGTCGATGATCTCGCCGATCCGCGTGGCGACCAGCTCGTCGACCACCGCGTCGATCAGGCCGCGGCGGCTGCCGAAGCGGTGGTAGATCGTTCCCTTGCTGACCCCGGCGGCCCGCGCCACGTCGTCCAGCGGCACGGTGAGCCCGCCGGCGCGGAACGCGTCGATCGCGGCCCGGCGGATGCCTTCGATGTTCCGCCGGGCGTCGGCGCGGAGCGATGTCATGCCGGGGTGGCGGCGCGGTCCTGCCAGCTCACGTCCAGCGCGTGCCGGAACGTCTCCAGTGGCTGGGCGCCGGAGACCGCGCGCTTGCTGTCGAAGACGAAGAACGGCACGCCGGTGATCCCGTACTGCCGGGCCTGCAACAGGTCCGCCTGGATCTCCTTCTCGTACCCCTTGGTCTCCAGGGTTCTGATCGCCTCGTCCCGGTCCAGGCCCAGCTCGACCGCGAGGCCGGCCAGCACGGTGTGGTCGGAGACGTCGAGGCCGTCGGTGAACTCGGCCTTGAACATCCGCTTGACGGCGTCGATCTGCCGGCCGTGCGCGCCGGCCAGGTGGATGATCCGGTGCGCGTCCATGGTGTCGGCCATCAGCGCCTTGTCGAACCGGTAGTCCAGACCGACCTGTGCGCCGCGCGAGGCGATCTGCGCGTGCGACGCGTCCAGCTGCGCCTTCGGCATGCCGAGCTTGGCCACTACGTAGTCGTCCGCGGGGACCGGCCGGGTGATGCCCGGGTGCAGCTGGAAGCTGCGGTACCGGATCCGCACGGACGAGCCGTGCGGGAACTGCTCGACCGCCTGCTCCAGGATGCCGTGGCCGAGGTAGCAGAACGGGCAGACGACGTCGCTCCAGACGTCGATGACGATCGGCTCCGCGGCCGCGCCGAACACGCTCGCGCTCATCAGGCGCACACTCCGTCCACGTCGCAGACCGCGGCGTCGTCCGCGGTCTCCAGCATGATCAGGGTCGGGGGCGCGACGGTCTCCGCGTCCTCCGTGACGTCGTCGAGAACGTCCGTCTCTGTACTTGACTGCATGGTCAAGAAGCGTGCACCCAACTTGACCACGCCGTCAAGATTGTGTGACGCGGAACCGGACCGCCCCCTGCTCGTGCGACGCGGAACCGGCAGGGAGGAGCGCCGGCGACGACCGGTGCCCGCGGGAGCACTGGGGAATCGAGCCGCCGGGAGCGGGAAGATGAATTCATCGCAGTTGAATCGCGCCCGAAGGGCAGCGGCCGGCCGCTGCCTCGACCACGCGCCGGGCGTCCTCCGGCGGTGTCTCGTCTATCACGATCACCAGGGCCTCGTCCTGGTCCTGATCGAAGATCGCCGGGGCGGTGAGCGCGCACATGCCGGTGCCGATGCAGCGGTCGCGGTCCGCGGTGACCTTCACGACCGTGCGGGAACGTGGCGGCCCCGGTGACCAGGGACGTACTCGGCCGTGTGGGCTTGCGGCAGCCGGAACGGGCGCCGCAAGCCCTGCGGGTCAGGCGCCCAGCCCTCGGCGCAGATCCTGGAACTCCCCGGCCCCCCGCACCACCGCCAGCGGCGCGTAGTGCCGGTGCACCCCGTGTGGCGGCCGCAGCAGCGGCCGCCCCGCGTCGTCGGCCGGCCACTCGACCGCCCCGGTGAGTGTCCGCGCCGGGATCAGCCAGTGATCGCCGGCCTGATAGCGGCCGTCCGGCGCGAACCACACCTGTACCCCGTCCTCCAGCCCCAGCCACCGCCCGGTCGCCAGCGGCACCGCACCCCCGTCCGTGGCGTCGTCGCTCGCCGGATGGTCCCACCGGCGAAGCACCGGATGCCGGGACGCGTCGGGCCGGAACGCGACGTCCGCGGAGAGCAGCACCCGCCGGTCCGGTACGTCCACGTCCTCGACGCGCAGCACGGCCGAGGCCACGCCGCGGAACCCGGACGCGTCGTCGGTGAGCGTGACCGCGTCCCCGACGTGCAGATCGAGTTTGTCGTCGCGGCCGAGCGCGGCCAGCGTGACCCACCGTCCGTCGATCGCGTCGACCTCGAACACGACCGACCCGTTGTCCCGGGACCAGACGAACGCGTCCGCCGCGACCACCTCGACCCGGTACAGCTGGTTCTCCTGCCCCCGGTAGCGCGATTCGGGGGAGATCACGCACGGGTCCTCGTCGCTGCCGGCCGGCCTGTCCACCCGCGCGGCGAGCCGGCCGGTCGAGCGGCGCCCGCGTACCCACTCGTCGAACCGGCCGGTCAGCTCCTCGGCCGTACCGTCCAGGTTGATGCCGGTCGCGGCCCGGACCTGCCAGACGACCCGGCTGCGCGCGGCCGTGTCCGGCATGGTCGCGCCGAGCGCGGTCTCCCGCAGCCGCGGGTCCTGCGCGGCCGTGACCAGCTCGTCCCACACGGTCAGATAGACCAGGTACGGAACGGCCTCCGGCAGCGCGTCGTCGTCGTTGTCCGGATCCAGGTAGGCCCACGGTTGTGACCAGTACGTCCACGGACCGGGCTCCGGCACCGCGCCGGAGTCCCCGACGGCGGCGAGCGGAACCGGCCGGGTGGCGTCCGCCGCGACACCGTCCACGTAGTACCGCCCACCGCCGATCGTCAGGTCCGGCGGCTCGTCGTCGCCGGTGGCGGCCGCGCCGATCGCGAACCCGGGCCCGCCGTGCGGCCCGATCAGGTCGGCCGCGAGCGTGCGCAGCAGATGCAGCCCGATCGCGGTCTGCTCGTTGAAGTCCGCGTCCAGCAGCACCCGCCCCTGCTGCAGCAGCACGGCGGAGTAGTGGTCGGCCGGGTCGAACGTGTCGCGGGTGAAGTCGCCCCTCATGCGGATGTCCCCTTCAGGTCACGTAGACGATGCCGGCGTCCGTGTCCGCCGGTGAGAACTCGGCCAGCCGCGCCGCCAGCGCGTCCGCCCGCTGTGGCTGGTACAGGTCGTGGTGCACGCCCGTCTCGGACCCGTCCTCCGCGCCGCGCGCGATCGACGGCGGGCAGTCGTGGGCGAGTTGGAGGTAGGCGGGGGTGCCGTACCGGGTGGAGGTGAAGCGCGGCCGGTCGCCGGTGCACTCGAACCGCCGCGGCGTCCGCGAACCGTCCGGCACCGCGCTGAACCGGAGGCACCCGATGCCGCGCCGGGCCACGTTCATCCGCCCGTCGAAGACCGAATTCTCGCCCAGCCGTACGGCGTGCGTGTGGATCTCCCCGATCACGGTGCTGCGCCGGGCGTGCAGGACCGCGTGTGCGTGCCGGCACTCCGGCGCGGACAGCGCCTCCCGTTCCCGGCCGGTCGCGTCCAGCACGCTGTCGGTGAGGAAGATGTCCAGCGGTTCGGTGCGCACCTCGTCCGCGATGACCAGGACCGTGCCCAGGATGCTGTGCGTGGCCTGCACGCACGCGGTCGTGTTCTCCAGCACCAGGCTGGGTTCCTCCGGATGCGCGGGCCGGCACTGCGGCTCGATCGCCCAGCCGGGCACCAGCGTGCTGTGCCGGATCGTGAGCGCGCCGAGCACGCCGGTGACGCTCACGCCGCGGCCGGTGATCAGCAGCCCGTCCAGCGTGACCCGGCCGGGCGGCCGGCCGTCGTCCGCGCACTCCTCCGGCAGCGGCCCGCGGATGTGCAGCGAGTCGGGCCGGTTGCTGTACCAGTCGAGCAGCCGCAGCACCGGGCGGGAGCCCTCGGCCGCGCGGATCTGCAGGTGGTCGCCGTGCCCGACGGTGAACTCCAGCTGCTCCTGGTAGGCGCCGCTGCCGGCGATCTCGATGATCCCCTCGGGCCCGCCGTCCGCCCGCCACCGCTGGTAGGCGTCCGTGATCCGCTGGAAGTCGGTGCCGACCCGGTAGACGCGCGGCCCGGCCGGCAGGTCCCGTGGATACTCGCCGCCGCCGATCTCGGAGACGCCGGCGTGGTGGTAGGTGACGTGCACGCCGCCGCGCGGCGCGGTCCGCGATCCGAACGCGATCCGCCCGAGTTCCGGGTCGATCACCACCTGCCCGCGCCGGGCCCGGTAGGCCCAGCCGGACAGGTCCGCGACCACCACCTGGGCCGGCGGGATCGGCTCGGGCGCGCCGTCGCGCCAGATCGCGAAGCTCTTGCCCGGGCCGTAGAAGTCGGCGAGCCGGTCCTGCAGCGCGCGCCGGCGGATGAACACCGGCACGTTGTCCGCGGTCGCGACGTGCGTGGCGGACGGCTCCGGGATCGGCTTCGCCACCAGCGGCACATCGTTGCCGAGAATGGAGAACGTGTACAGGTTCCGGGCCCGGTCGATCGAGTAGGCGGGCGCGCGCGTGATCGAGAACGGCCGTAGCCGCCAGACGAACACCGCCACGGACGGCGGCCGGAACAGCCCGGACGCGCCGGCCAGCCGGGTGTGCCCGTCGAACGCGCCGCCGAGCAGGTCGAGCGCGCCGCCGTCGCGCAGGTCCGCCGTGGCCGCCGCCCACCGGCCGGTAGGGGCACGCAGCGCCGCGGTGCCGGCGATCAGCCGGCGCAGCTCGACCGCGCGGGCCGGCCAGTGCGCGACCGCGGCCGCGATCTCCTCCAGCAGCGGCAGCGTCCCCTTGCGGCGCCGGGTCGCGACCGTGTCGGCCACGTCCCGACGGGACGCGCGCCCGGCCGCGGACCGATATCCGACGAGGTCACCGAGGTACGGTACGGCCCAGTCGTCGCACGTCTCGATGAACCAGTTGTCGTAGAGCCGGCGCAGGTCCGCCTCGGCCAGGTCGAGCTGTTCCGCGACGACCGCGAGCAGCGCGCGCAGCGGTTCGCCCGCCTCCGCGTCGCGGCGCCGGTGGACCTGCGGCAGCAGGTCGTAGAGCCGGTCGGTCACCGGGCCTCCTTCAGGATGAGCGTGTCGGGGATGCGCGGGGAGAGCAGCACCAGCTGTGCCGGCCGGATGCCGCGGAACACCGTGACGGTCTGCCCGGCGGCCACGGTCGAGCCGGTCAGGCCGGGGTTGAGCCGCTCCAGCTCGTCCGCGGACGTGCCGTACCTCGCCGCGACCGCGATCAGCGGCTCGTCCCGCACGGCCGTGTGCCGGGTCTCCTCGAAGCGGGCCGGCCGGGCCGGTACCACCGTCCGCACGCCGGCCAGCTGCGTGAACAGGTCGTCGAGGTCGGACGGGGTCAGGCTGCCGGGCACGCCGCCGAACAGGTCGACGTCCACCCAGTCCACGCCGGGCACCGACTGCGCGGCCGCGATCACCTCGGACAGGTACGCCGGCTGGGCCAGCTCGCGCCGGTCGAAGCCGAGCCGGTCCAGCAGCGCGGCCCGCACGGCCGGTTCGACCACCTCCCACGCGTGATCCGGGTGCACCCGCACGCGCGCGGCGATGACCAGCAGCACCGGTTCCCGCGCGTCGACCCGGACCGGCAGCTGCGGGTCGCCATAGGTGGCCAGCGACACGCGCAACGGGCGCAGATCGCCGACCGGCACGTCGTCCACGCCGGCCACGGTGACGTGCACGACCTCCCGGGAGCCGGTGCGGATCCGGCGGGCCGCGGCCCGGCCGATACCGGCCCGGGCGCGCGCGAAGTCCTCGTAGTCCGCGACCGAGACCAGCCGGTCCAGGGCGGTCACCGACAGCGGAATGTTGCGCCGCGCCTGGCCGGGACCGTCCGGATCGGCGCCGCCGGTGGCCGGCACCGGGTTCGTCACCGTGGAGACCCACAGCGGCCGGGTGAGCAGTTGCGTGATCCGGCCGGAGCCGGTGTTGCCGTCCCGGCCGATGCCGACCCGGTACACCGCGCGCACGTTCTGGTATCCGGTCGGCAGCCGGGCGCCGTGCACGCCGTCGCCGAACGTGACGATCGTCCGGTCCTCGTCGTCCGTGCGCGTGGTGTAGACGCGCTCGTCCGGGCCGCGTCCGGCCAGGCTGTCCACCTCGTGCCAGCGCACGCCGTCGACCCGGACCACCAGCGTGCTGGACGCGCCGAGCGGCGTGTCCGAGGCCAGCCAGGTCAGCGGGCCCTGGAACAGCCGGAAGGACTGGTTGGCCAGACTCGCGTCGCCGCTGCCGATCGGTTCGTCGCGGGACGCGCCGTGCGACGCCGGCACCACGTTGGCCAGCAGCCGTACCGTGTCCCGTTTGTAGGTGTAGGACAGCGGCGCGGCCAGCGTCAGGAACGTGTGCACGGTCTCGCCGGGCCGGTCCGGGTCGACGTGCTGGCGCACCGCGGCGATCATCGACAGCTCGGTGCCGGGCACGCCGGGCGTCTCCGGCAGGTCGGTGCGCTCGCCGGTGACCACCAGCCGCCGCCCCGGGGCCAGCCCTTCGTAGAGCCGGTCCAGCTCGATCTCCCGGCCGGTGACGTCGTCGGTGACCGGTTCGGTGGCCGGGGTGAGCGCGTCGCCGCGCGCGTAGACCGTGGTGTCCCGGATCTGCGCGAGCTGGGTGTCCGTCTCGTCCAGCCAGTCGTCCGCCAGCACCAGCTCGGTGACCTTGCCGGTGATGCCGAAGTCCGCGCGGGACACCACGCGGGACGAGATCACACGCGTGACCACCATGGACAGTGCGTGGCCGGGCCGCTGCACGACCACCCACGACTCCGGGCCGATGCCCTCGTGGACCGCGTCCAGCGCGAGCACGTTCCGGGAGTCGAGTGCGAGCGCGGCGGAGAGCGCGAACCGGACCGTCTGCGCGGTCCGGGTGATCTCCAGGCGCAGCCCGCCCGCGTCCGCGGTGACGGTCCGGCCGGGCTCCACCGTGTGCGTGACGCCGCCGATCCGGACCTGTACCGCGTCGCCCTCGATCGGCCGGGAGACGAACACCTCGCGGCCGAGCAGCGCGTCGTCGAACGTGAACGTCACGCCGGCCGGCGGACCCTCGATGTCCGGCGCCTGCACCGCGATCGTGACCGTGCCGGGACCGAGCTGCACCGGGTTGACCGGGCCGCTCTCCGGCAGCGTGACCTCGGCCGGCACGGTGCTGTCCGACTCGGTCCAGCTCAGGAGCGCGCGTTCCGGGCGGCCGTCCCCGCGGTAGGTGACGGTCGCGCCGGCGGTCTGGCTGCCGCGCAACGGCCAGTCCACGTAGCGCACCACCCGGCCGTCCTCGCCGAACTCCGGTTGCAGCGGCGCGGTCGCCCCGAACGGCGTCGCCACCGTGCGCATCACCCGGATCCCGTGCAGCGCGGGCGGCGCGGCCAGGTCGATGCGCCGCCATGCCGGGTAGAGCGTCTCCGCGAGCCGCGGGTCGAGTGCGGCCAGCAGCTGCACGCCCAGGTCCGACCCCGGCCCGAACAGTGCCGCCGGATCACGATCAAGGGCAAAGGACCCGGCCGGGGGTACGGCGGGGGAGCGCCGTAGTCCGGCCAGGAGCGCACCGAGGCCGTCGGTGGCCGGGTTCGTGGCCTCGCCGAGCCGCAGCGCCTCGGTCAGCGTGGTCGCGTTCGGCGCCTGCCGGGCCCGCCGCCGCAGCTCGTGCAGCCGGGGCCGGAGCCAGCCGGTGAGCCAGCCGTGGATGTTCGGGTACGGCTGGGCCGCGCTGAGCGGCAGCGCCGCGAGCGCGGCGCTCAGGCCGAGATGCAGGTCGTCGCCGTCCGCCGCGGGTTGCAGCGTCTCCGTCACGTACCCTCGGATGATCTTGCTCCGGGCGAACATCCGGTCGTTCTCCCGCGCCTCGGCGATCAGCGCGCGCAGCTCGGCCCGCAGGTCCGGCGCCGGTGGCCGCTCCAGGCCGACGATCGTGACGTCGGCCCGCGGGTCGACCGTCACGTCCCGGACCACGAGCAGCACCCGCAGGTCGTTGAACGACCAGCGGGCCGGCAGATCCTCCGCGGTCTCGAACGGCTGCGGCTGCTCGCCCTGCTCCGGCACGCTCTGCGCGCGCGCCCCGGCCGGGATGGTGACCGCGGAGTCCGCGTCCGTGCGCGCGTCCCGGTCCAGGGTGTAGGCCAGCACGGTCCCGGCCGCGATGCCGGGCCGCGGCAGGTGCCCGACCAGCCGGCCGAGCAGCCGCAGCGACCGCGGGTCGGTGGCGGTGCGCAGGTAGCCCTCGTGCGCGATCCGCTCGGAGTAGAACGTGAGGATGTCGCCGAGCACCGCGGCCGCGTCGAGCAGCGCGATCGCCGGGTCGTCGGTGTCCCGCACGGTCAGCGCGTGCAGCGCCGGGTATGCCGGGCCGGACAGCCGCCGCAGCATGGTGGCGAGGAACGCCGCGTACGTGCCGGTGCGGTAGGCGATCGTGGACCGGCCGGGTGGCCCGCCGCTCGGCAGCGGAGTGGCGATCGGGTCGTCGCCGCATCCGCATCCGGCTGCCGTGCAGGTCATCGTGCACCTCCGGGGACATGACGGCCGGCGGATCCACGGCTGGCGCAGTGCTGGCCGGCGCTCATCGGATGCCGCCGATGGAGACGGTGAGCAGGCCGTTCTCCGGGTTGCCGGAGTCGTCGTCGAGCTGGGCGACCTCGAGCGGGCCGACGCGCAGCACGCCGTCGGCCAGCTCGCCGGTGTCCGGACGGAACTGGCGGCGCAGCCGGGTCAGGTGGACGCCGGCCACGCCCTCGACGGCCGCGGCGGCGGCCACGATCCGGCTGGCCCGGACCGGCTCGGCGAACGTGACCGCGTCCGGCGCGAACAGCGCCCGGACCGCGCGGCGGACGTCGTCGCGGACCTGTTCGGCGTGGTGGCCGGGCGCGGCGCAGACGGCCAGCGCCACCTCGACCGGGACCCGCGACGCCGGCCCGACCGCGAGGTCGTGCCCGATCCGGCGGAACCGTTCCAGGTGCGCGCGGACCGCGTCGAGCAGCGCGGGCGGAGCGACGCCGGTGCCGAGCGGGTCGACCGCGACGTGCACCTGCCGGCCGGAGCCGGTCCAGCGCAGTTGCGCGGCGGCGCGCTGCACGCCGGGTACGTCGCCGGCCAGTTCGGCGTAGTCGTCCGCGGTGATCGCACGCAGCCGGCGCCGGCGCAGCGCCAGCGGGGCGAGCTGGCGCACCTGCTCGACCGGCTCCGGGTCGGTGCCCCCGGCGGCCGGCAGCGGATTCCGGACGCGGTTCACGGTGCCGGCACCGGCGGGGCCGGGCTCGGGGTCGGGGTGGCGTTCGCGGCCGTAGCGGTCGTCGTCCTCCCGATAGCGGTCCCGGTCGTCGTTCTCGCCGGGCGGGCCGTCCCGGTAGCCGCCGGAGCCGCAATCGTCGGGGTAGGACCCGGGCCCGCCGTGGCCCGGCACGCCCGGATAGCCGCCGGGGTCTTGACCGGGTCCGCCGGGATGACCGCCCGGGTCTTGACCGGGTCCGCCGGGATGGCCGCCGAGGTCTTGACCGGGTCCGCCGGGATGACCGCCGGGGCCGGGGCCGCCGGGATAGCCGCCGGGGCCGGGTCCGCCCGGACCGCCGCCGGGGCCGTCCGGGTAGCCGCCCGGGCCGGGCGGCGGCGGGTAGCCGGAGGGCGGTGGCGGCGGACAGGTGGGCGGCGGCGCGCAGGTGGCCGGGGGAGGTGCGACACACTCCTGGTAGGAGCCGGGATCGGCGTCGCAGACGATCAGATGGGAGATCGCCTCCGCGCCGACGTTGCCGGCCGTGCCGCTGCCGGCCCGGTAGCGGATCGACAGCGTCGTGCCGGGCGCGG
Organism: Catenuloplanes indicus; assembly: GCF_030813715.1. Lineage (NCBI taxonomy): Bacteria > Bacillati > Actinomycetota > Actinomycetes > Micromonosporales > Micromonosporaceae > Catenuloplanes > Catenuloplanes indicus. The sequence continues at coordinate 813,792 of NZ_JAUSUZ010000001.1, read as the reverse complement.
GCGGGAGACCGTGCCGGCCGTCGCCGAAGCGCAGGACCAGCGTGCCGTCGTCCTGCTGCTCGCCGGCCACGCCCAGCCCGCGCGGCCCCTCGGCCAGCAGGTCGCGCCGCGGCGTCCACACCTGCCCGCCGGGCGCCGCGACCGTGAGCGCCGGCAGCGCCCGCGTCGGGTCCTGGGCCAGCACCCCGCGCGCCGGACCGGCGAGCCGCGGGTCGGCCGGGTCGAGGCCCTCCGCGTAGCCGGCGCCCCAGCTCTGGGCGATCTCCCACGCGTAGTCCGCGCTCAGCGCCTCGCCGTTGTCCGCCCGCGCCTGCAGCACGGCCAGCCGCCGGAGCTTCGCCGCCAGCAGCCGGTCGAAGCGGGCCAGCAGCCAGCGCAGCGCGCGGTCCGGACGGTGCCGCAGCCCGCACGACTCCAGCGCGTCCGGACCGAAGATCAGTTCCAGCGCCTCGATCTCGTGCGGCCGCAGCCGGTCGTTCTCGCCGACGCGCCGCCACAGCGACTCCAGCCAGACGCGTACCCGGGCCGGGATCGTGGCCAGCAGCCGCGCCTGCGCGGCGGAGACCAGCTCGGTGTCCGGGTACGCGGCCCGGAACGTCACCGGCGAGCGGCGCAGCCGGGGCCGGAACGGGCGGGTCGTCGCCGGATATGTGGCCTGGGCGAGCAGCGTCTCCAGCGCGGCGGCCTGCTCCGGCGCGGGCCGCGACGCGTCCACCCCCAGCACCGCGGCCTCGCCGAGCAGCGTGGACAGCTCCGCGACGTCCTCCGCCGTGAGCGGCGTACCCGCGGCGGTGGCGTCCATCAGCCGGTGGATCGCGGCGACCGCCGGCCCGGTCTCCGGCCGGTCCGGGCAGCCGCAGGACGCGTGCCCGCAGTCCGGCCGGGTGACCGGGCCCGGCGGCACCGTGACCTCCTCCGGCTCGCCGCCGCAGAAACCCAGGTCGCGGCCGTGGTCGACGAGGATGACGTTCGCGGTGGCGACGGTGATGTCGCAGAGCGGCTCGCAGTGCGGGCCGCCGGGCCCGGCGAGCGTCGCCGGGAACGTGAGCGCGTCCTCCGGCGCCCAGGTCACCTCGAGGATCGGCTGGTCGTAGAGCCGGTCGAGGTCCTCGGTGACGGTGACGAGCCGGACGGCCTGCCGGTGCCGGGGATCGGCGTCCGCGGGTGCGCCGGAGCGCGGGCCGATCCGCTCCTCGAGGATCAGGACATCACCGGGTACCAGCCGGAGTCTGCGACGCCGGGGCCGGCTCTCGCCGTACCCCGGCCGATGATTTTGATCTTGCCATTCGTCACGCAGCGTCGCGGAGGTCGTGCCGGTGGGCAGGCACGCCGACTCCTCGCCCCAGGTCCAGAAGCGGATGGTGTTGTGCGCGGGCCGGAGCGTGACCGGGGTGGCCGTGATCGGCTCGAAGACCTCGACGGTCGCGGTCGCGGGCAGGGAGCCGAGTTGTGCGTCGGTGAGCACCGGGGGCACGTCCGGGCGGTCCGGCTCCGGCACACGGCTGACGTCCACCGCGGCGAACCGGTGCCGGGCCGGGTCGATGCGCACCGGCCGGCCGACCGCCAGGCTGACCCAGGCGCGCGCGTTGCAGCCGTCGTGCATCGGGTAGTCGATCAGGCGCACGTGCCGGCGGATCGAGGTCCGCTGGCGTGCGGTGTCCAGGTACGCCTCGGCCGCGACCGCGTCCTGGTGGTAGCCGATCCGGTCACCGGCGTAGGCGAGCAGCTCGACCAGCGTGACGCCGAGGTCCGGCTCGTGCCGCTCGCGCCACTGCGGCACGGTCAGCGTCATCCGGTCCAGCAGCTGGCGGCGCAGCGAGGCGTAGTCGCGGGTGGTGTAGTCGATCACCGGTGGGTCCTCCGTCGTCTCCGGCGGTCGCGGCGACGGCCGGCAATCCGTGTCCGGCGGGCAGAAGAGAAACGTCGTGCTGGTGTACCGCTGGTCGAAATCCCGGTACGGCACGCGCGCGGCGCCGCCCGCCTCCACGATGGACAGCGTGTACGTGGACGTGTCTCCGGCCCGGTCGACGCGGACCCACAGGTGATCGTCGAGGTCCGGGTCCGCCTCGCGGCGGATCTCCACCTCGAGCACCCGGATGCCGGTGACCCGCCGCCCGCCGTCGATCCGGACGTTCTCCGCGCCGAGCCGTCGCGGTGCCTTGCCGAGAAACGTGACGGTCAGCTCGCGCGGGTCGTCGCCGACCTCGACCCCGTCGATGCCGTTGAGCCGGCTCCCCCGGACCGCACTTCGTCGGGTATCGGTCATGCCGGGCCCTCCTCCACGAACTCGTCGGTGCGTCGCGCGCCGGTCCGCAGCACCAGGTAGGACACCCGGACGCGCAGCACGTTCTCCTCGCTGGTGATGTCGAGCGTCTCGACCTCGATCACGTCGCCGAGCCAGCGCTGCAGCGACGCCTGCACGGACAGTTGCAGCGTGGCCGCGAGCTCCGGGCTGTTCGGCGCGAAGACCAGGTCGAGCAGGCCGCAGCCGAACTCGGGCAGCATCACCCGCTCGCCCGGGCCGGTGAACAGCAGCTGCTCGACCATGTCGCGGACGTGCGCGTCGTAGCCGACGTCCGCGGTCCGGCCGCGCCGGTCGATCCGGAACGGGAACGCGATCTCGGTCATCGCGCCACCACCCGCTGCTGGATCACGCTGATCTGCGGCGGCCCGGCCGGGATCCGTTCCGCGCTCTGGCACAGGCCGGTCGAGCCCTGCAGCAGCACCGGCGAGCCCTGCGCGCGGACCCGCTCGGACGCGGTGGTCCAGGTGACGGTCACGCACGGCTGCGGCTTGTTCCCGGCGGTGAACGGGCAGCCGGTGACGGTCCACTGGTCGGCGAGCGCGGCCGCCGGGCTGCCCTGGACGCTTGTTCGCGAGCGGCCCGGCGCGACCGCGACACGGCCGCCGTGCGGGCAGGTCATCGTCTCGTTGACGTGCTGGAGGTTGCGTGACATGTGTTCCCCCGTCTATGTGATCGCCAGTGCGCCGTCGTTGATGTCCACCGTGGAGCCGGTCAGCGTGATCCGGGCGCCGCGGCCGTTGTCGAGCGTGATGCCGTTGTCGTCGATGACGATCTCCGCGCCGGATGCGGCCCGGAGACTGATGCCGGAGCCGCCGGGCAGGTCGGACAGGACGACCCGATGACCGGCGCCGGTCTGCACCACGATGTTGGGCCGCTCGGCCGGGCCGGTGATCGCGGCCTGCGGGACCTCGGCCGCGGACCCGTACCAGCAGCCGACCCAGATCGGGAAGCTCACGTCGCCCTGCTCGAACTCGACCCAGACGCCGGCGCCGACCGGTGGCACCACGTACTGGCCCATCTGCGGCCCGGCCAGCGGCAGGCAGGGCATCGCCCAGGTCGACGGCGTGTCACCGAGCACGTCGGGCACACGCACCCGGATCCGTCCGATCCGCATCGGGTCGGCGTTCTCCGCGACCGTGCCGCGGTACTTCCCGAGATACTCCGGCATGTCTCTCCTGTTCACGGGATCACGGTCGGCAGCAGCGAGATCAGGCCCTCGCGGGCCAGCGTGAAGTTCTGGGTGTACGCGCCGCGCTGCAGGTTGTGCGTGACGCTCTTGACGTAGTAGAGCCCGTCGTAGGTGATCCCGGCGCCGCGCACGCCGACCAGCTCGCGCGGGCGCAGCACGGTCCCGTACCGGACCACGTCCAGCTGCCCGGAGCCGCTGACCGCGTCGGACGACTCGACCACCTTTGCGATCGTCTCCGCCAGGGCCTGCGCCGCGTCCTTCTTCGCGGTGTCCGCGACCACCTTCTTCTTCAGCGCGGGCGCCGGCCGGCGGGCCAGCGGCGGCCGCAGCACGCTCACCTCCGGCACCGGCAGCAGCACCGACGTCTTCGTCACCGGGATCTGGATGCGCGCGACCGGCTCCTCCCGCGCGGTCCCGTCGAAGCCGAACGTGAGCTGATCCACCGTGGACAGGTGGTCCATGTTCACGTTGATCGCCTTCTGCGGTGTGCCGAGGCGCACCTCCGGGCCCCAGAAGCCGCGGCTCACGCCGGGCGCCGGGCCGGGGTCGAGGTAGAAGACGTAGCCGTTGGCCTTGGCCAGTTCGGTCAGGTAGCCGAGGTCGGTGCCCTTCTGGAAGTCGATCCGCTGCGTCGGCATCGGCGTCTGCGGCACCAGCTCCGGGATGACCAGCGGCGTGATCCCGTACTGCGAGTACCGCCCGACGATCGCGCTGACCCGCGCCGCCGGCGACATCGCCGGGAACGGGACACCCTCGCGCTCCTCCAGGTCCATCAGCACGGTCAGGTCCTCGCCGGTCACGGTCAGCGTCGACTGACCGGGCGTGCCGGTCACCGACACCTCCTGCCGGATGATCACGCCGTCCATCAGCACGTGCGCGACCCCACGCACGGTCACCGTGAGCACGACCCGCACCTGCGGATCGAACTCGCCGTTCGGCAGCATCGTCTTGTTGATCACCCCGGCCCGGGACAGGTCGAACGACAACTGGAATCCGCTGCGCTGCCCCGCGGTCACCGTGATCTGCGCGCTGAGCAGCGCGTCGGTGACCGGCTGGGGCACCGGCCGCACGATCTGGCGGCCCATCAGCAGCGTCATCCGGATCATCGGCCGGCCACACCCTCCGGCAGCGTGATCCTGATCCGCCTGCCGGGCGTGCTCGTCAGCTCGTCCGGATCGACCACGCCGTTCGCGTCCGCGAGCCGCCACCACAGTTCCGGGTCGCCGAGGTAGCGGTGCGCGAGCAGATCCGCCCGGTCACCGTCCACCACCTCGTGCACTCCGACGACCGCGAACGCGCCCGGCTGCGGCACCGGCCGCGTCCTCAGGCAGGTGATCTCCCGCCCGCCCGGCGTCCGGAACACGGTCGTCTCCACCCCGAAATAACGGCTGTTCCGGGGGTACGGATCGGAGCTCGTCATCGTCGGCTCGCCTTCCTCTAGATCCCGCTCAGTCCGAGCGTGTCGAGACGCCCACCGGCCGACCGCCCGGCGAGCCGTTCCTTCTGCGACAGGTGCGCGAGGTAGAGCTCCGCCCCGCGGTGCCCGGTCGGCAGATCACTGGCGGACAGCACCCGCATCCCCACGCTGACGATCGCCCGGAACGGGTTGAGATCCGCGTCGAACCCGTCCTCGGTGATCGTCAGCTCCGTGATCCGCACCGGCATCACCCGCTTGCTGCCCCACACGAAGAGCGTGAGTGGCGCTTCCACCGGCGTGATCTCGAGTGTCCCGGTGGCCGCGAGCGCTTGATTGGCGCGGATGCTGGCGCTGGTCGGCTGAATCAACATCTCCAGCACCGCCAGCTGCGGGTGGATGCCATCGTGTCCGGCCAGCTCCGGCTGATCGGTCGCGTCTATTTCCGCATCGAACTTCCAGGTCTCGATCGCCGGCCCTTTGAGCCGCAGCGCTTCGGTGCGGTCCCCGCCCCCTTCCGCCCCCGCCGCCTGCGGCGCGAGGCTCCGCTGCAACGTGTCCGGATTGAACTGCAACACCACGATCTTCTGCGGCGTCCCCCGGAGCGGATCCACGATCACGATCCCCGCCCGCACCGGTTTTACGATGTCCTCGAATCGCGTCATCGCGGTCCCAACCCGATCGCGTCGTATGCCTGAAGGATCGTGCGTGCGCGTTCTCGGAGAGCGGGTGACTCGTCGCCGGCCGCGATCTCCGCGAGATCGAGCCGGAACTCCGGCCAACCGATCCGCGAGGTGAGGAACACGGCCGTGTTCCTCACCTCCGGATCGGAGTGCCGGAGCCCGGCCTGGAACCGTCGGAACAGCGCCTCGTGCGCGACCGGGGGCGCGCCTAGCGCGGCCCGGGCGAGCGCCGCGGCGAACTCGCGGGGGTCGGACGCGTCGTCGATCGCCCGAGCCAGCTCGTCCAACGTCCAATGCTCGAGCTGGTCGGTGAACACCGAGGCGAGTTCGTCCGCCTGCCGCGCCGTGTCCGGCGACGAGGTCACGAAGACCGCATAATCGTCGGTCAGGTCGTCCTCGACGTAATGGATGACGAGGTCCGGTGCAACGCCGAACAGCTCCTGATAACGGATACCGTTCTCCGGATCCGCTGCGATCTCGTCACCCGCCCCAACGCCGATCTGGTCGAGGATCTCGTTCATCGCGTCTCCCGGTGACTCTGCACGGAGAACCAAGGGGCAGGTCTGATAGCGCTGGTCGGACATTTCCGTCTCTCCTGGGTCGTCGGGCCGGTCGTGACGCGACGGTCTCACGGGGCCCGGGGGGTGCCATAGAAGGCGCGCAGACGCATGACCAAGTCCGCCTCGCTCGGCACCAGGTAGACGATGGACTCCCCACGCTGTTGCGCCTCCAGCGCGAGTGCGCGGCTCGTCGCCTGCTTGTAAGCGTTCCAGGACAGGTAGGCGCGCGCGACGATGGCGCCGGCCAGGACGTCCTGCCGAGTGATGCCGACCGGGGAGAACGGTGCCAGGTTCACGCCCGCCGTGCCGGGGAGCATCAGGCCGGACGGGCGCAGTGTCGGGGGCCGGACGCCCGCCGGATTACTTCGACCGGTGCGGCCACGTCGCTGCGAGGGCATCTCGCCGGTGCTTATCAGGGTCTCGGCCGGCAGCCGGCCGGCACGGATCTGCTCCGAGGTGAGGGCCGTGGCGGTCGCGACCGGCTGGTGCTCTCGTGCGTTGAACCCTCGTCGCAGGAACCGGGTCGCCTCCTGACCGCCGAGCAGGACGATCCGGTTCAGGTTGTTCGCGGCGGTCTGGAGCTGGTTGGTCGTGGCTCGGGAGCCGAGCTGTCGGAGCATCTGCGGAGTGGCCGGGTCGCCGGTGCTCGAGACGTGCCGCCAGAGGTCGACGAGGTCGGCATCGGCGATGACGCCACCGCCCAGTCGCTCGCGCAGTTTCGCGATTTTGGCGGGGATGGAGCGGGTGTAGTCGCCGACGTGCCCGATGTGAGCCTGACCCAGGTTGTCCGGGGTGTCGCGCAATTCGGAGTGGATCCTCGTCGAGCCCATCTGCATCTGCAGGCGGCCGGTCAGCGGCCCCACGAGCTCCTGCGCCCGCAACTGGGTGCGGATGACCTCGGCCTGCGGAAGCCCGGTGATGTCCCACGGCCGGTGCGATCCCAGCAGGCCGACCTGGCGCTGCTGCGGCACCACGCCGCGCAGCATCTCACCGACGGCAGGCTCGGTTGTCGCCAATGGCTCCGGCCGGAGAAGCTGCGAGCCGGGCGCGGCCGATGCGTTCGGTGACAGTCCGGGACCCGCCTCGGGTATGGCACCTGGGAGGCGTGCAGGCGGACCCCGCAGGTCGCCTGCCGTCCTGGGCGGTCCGTCCGTGCCGAACAGCCGTCGTTCCGCAGCCAGGGCCCGCCGGATGAACAGTGCGACCGCCTCGCCCGGATTCGTGAGGACGAGTGCTCCCGTGTCCCGCCCCTGAGACGGGTTGATCCGACCGAAGAGTGACCATCTCTGGCCCGCACGGCGGGTCCGGAGGGCGTTGAGCAGGTAGCGGCCCTGAATCAGCAGCAGTCGCGGTCTGATCAGCCAGGCGGCGATCTTTCGACCCGAGTAACGGTTGGCGACCGCGGTCGCCGCGTTCATCGCCTGGGTGAGCCGTGCGTTCTTCCGTGCCTCGGATCGCCGGTGCCGATCCGTGCGCCGATCGGTGGCACGATGCCGCGTCCGGTCGAACCGCGCGCGCAGGTCCCGCACCGATCCGGTCAGTGCACGCCCGACACGTGATCGCCTGAGCGGCCCGCCCAGTTGCCGGAGGACGCGGCCCGCCCGGCGAACGCGGCTCACGACAGCTCGCCGTGCGTTGCCGAGCGACCGGCCTCCTCGCCTTCCCGCCGCGCTCACCGAGCGCGTGGCCTGCCGTAGCCCTCGGCGGGCGCTGTTGACCGCTCGACCGGCCGCCCGCCGAGACGATCTCGCCCCGCGCCGGAGCCCTTTCATGATCTTCTGGGCGATGCCCTTGAGTTTGGTCGCGACCCCCTTCAGCGCCATTCCCAGCCGTACCATCAAGAAGTTCGTGACGAACTCCAGCAGCGCCACCACGCCCGCCGCCATCGCCTGGGCGAAGAGGCAGGCGGCGTTGCCGCCCTTGACCGCCTTGAGAAACTCGAAGAACTTCGCGAACGCGGCGATGATCTGGCTGATCGACTGATACGCGGCGACCAGGCCCTGCGCGATCGCCATCACCGCACCGGCGGCCGGGATGATCATCGAGATCAGCTTCTCGATGATGATCGTGGCGATCATCATCGGGAGTGACTTGATGATGGCCTGCCACGCCATCCGCCCGATCTGGCCGGCCGACACGCAGCCCTTCACCAGCACGTCGAAGAGCATCTTGCCCAGCCCCAGGATCGACTGGACCTTCGCGTTGAACCACGCCTTCACCGCGATCTTGATCTCGCCCCACAGATGCTGCCGCGTGCCCTCCTTCGCGGCCGTGCCGAGCTTGCCGAGCCACCCGATCGGATCCGGCGCGATGTCCGCGATCAGCTCCGCCAGCATCCCCAGCGCGGCGATCGCCGCCTGGGCGAACGCGATCGCCGACTCCACCATCGTCCGGACGACCTGCACCGCCGCCAGCAGCAACGTCTCGTAGAGCGACAGCAACGCCATCAACCCCGCCGCGAGCAAATCGAGCAGCGCCTCGATGCCGGTTTTCAGCCGGTCGGCCAGCTCGTTGACCGCGTTGATCGCGCGGTCGCGCAAGCCCTCGATCGCGCTGCGGAACCGGTCGCGCAGCTCCGGGAACGCGGCCAGCAGCACGTCCGCGATCGCGATCAGCGCGGTGGCCAGCACGTTGATCGCGGCCACGATCGCCCGCCGGGCCGCCTCGATCAGGCCGGTCGCGATGCTCTTGAACGCGTCGATCAACCCCTGGACCGCGCGCCGCGCCGCTTCGAACACGGCCTTGACGGCGGAGACGATCGCGTCGAACAGCGCGGCGACCTTGCTCTTCACCCAGCCCCAGAAGCCGCCGTCCTGCTCCTTGCCCTTCTCCTTCTCCTCGCGCGCGTCCTCCTCGGCCTCGCGCCGCTCCTCCGCGATGTCCTCGTTGTGTGTCTCCCGCTCCGCCTCGATCTCGTCGTTCGCGTCGCGTTCCTCGGTGCTGATGTCGGTGCGCGCGGTGGTGTGCTCCGCGGCGGCCTGCTCGCCGTTCTCCAGCAGAAGCGTGTCCTGCTCGGACTGCCACTGCTCGCGCTGCGCGGCCGCCTCGACGCTCACCCGCTGTCGTTCGGACGCCTGCGCGTCCACGTTCTCCTGCAGCGTCGCGGCCACGTCCGCCTGGTGCTGCTGGTGGGCCTGCGCGGCGTCCTGTTCCTTCTGCTGCGCGCCGGCGGCCATCTGCGCCTGGCCCTCGCCGACCGACGCCTGGATCTGCGGCCCGCGCTCCTGCTGCGCCACCACGGACACGGCCGTCATCGGCACACCGGCCGGCGCCCCGGCCCCGCCGCCGGGCGCGGGACCCGCGGCCGGTTGCCCGCCGCCGGCCGGTGCCGGCACATTCGCCTGCAGAGATTCCGGGGGTACGTCGGGGAAGACCCGATCCTCGCCGAGCGGCCGGCCGGCGTCCTCGCGCCCGACCGTGGCCAGCCGGCCGGACGTCTCGGTCAGCGCCTGCGTCTGCCGGTCGGTGAGCGCGGGATCGGTCTCCCCGGCCAGTTCCACGCGCGGCGCCGGCCCGACCGTGGCGCCGGTCAGCGCCGGGTCCGTGGTCGGCACGTTGTCGACCGCGTCCTCGATCGACCCCAGGTCCTCGTCGGTGAGTTCACCCTCCGGCGTACCGGCCACGGCCGGCGACGACACCTGCGAGGTCGGCAGCGCCCCAGCGGGCACGTCCCGCGTCTGCGGCCCTTCCTGGCCCTCCGCGCCCTCCGGACGCACCTGCTCCAGCCGGCCCACGTCGCTGGCGGCCGGGGGTGCGGCCACCGGCGGGCCCTGCAGCGTCTGCGGCGCGCCGGACGGGCGTTCCATCATGGGCGGCGCGGCCGCGAGCGCGCCCTCCTCTTCCCCGACGGTACGGGTGGCGGCCGCGTCGACGCCGGTCAGCGCGGTCTGCATCTGATGTGGGGGCAGCGCGGCGGCCGCGGTCAGCGCCGCGGACGGCTCCATCCCGACCACGTCGGCCGGCGACGGTCCCTGCGGCTCCTCTTCGGCCGCGGCCGGTGGCACGCCACCTCCGCCGCCACAGCCGCCTCCGCTCTCACCGTCGCCCTCGGTGGTCGGTTCCGGCGCACCGGCACAACCACCGCCGCCCGGCTCCAGCGACGCGTCCTGCGGAAGCTCACCTCCCGTGGTGTCCGCGATGTCGGTCGTCGTCGGTGCACCAGACGTTTCCGCAGTCATGGGTGCACCGGCCGGGGCCGCCGTCGGCGACCCGTCGGCCAGGTCCGCCGTGAGTGCGGCACCGGTCGTGTCCGGCTGCTCGGTCGTCGCGCCCCCGCCGGCCATCGGCGCTGGCTCCGGATTCGCGTCGGACCGGCTCAACGTGACGGATTCCTCCGCCAGGGGCGCCGCGACCGTCTCCGACTGCTCGTCCGGCGTGCTGAGCTGCCCGGGCGCCACATCGTCCGCACCGATCGCCGCATCCTGCGCGCGTTCGCGCGTCTCCGCCCGTCCTACGGGCTGTGGCGCGTTCGCGGCCGCCTCCGGCCGGTCGGCCGCCGGAGTCAGCGGTTCCGTGTCGTCGCGCCTTACCTCGTAGTCATGGGCAGTCACTGCGAGAGCGCGCGCGGCTCCAGGATCGACCGAGCGTGGCTCCTCCGGCGTGCCGGCCCCCCGTCTGAGGTCGGCCAGTTCCGGGAAGTCGGGAGTCTCGGCCGCCGGTGCATCAGCCGGTGGCCTCTCGTCGGGTGCGACCGACAGATCGAGTTCCGGTGCTACCGGCGACCGGGAGGGAGTCGCATCCTCGCCGGGTTCGTCTGTCGTGTCCGACTCGAGACCGAGGGGTAGCTCCTCCGGGTCGGCCTCCCGATCCGGCTGTTCCAGCACATTGTGACCGGTCAGCGGCCCGTTGGGATCAGTCGCTATCGTGTCTGCTCTGCCCTCGGCGGCCTCGCCGACGCCACCGGCGGCGCCGTCACCGACCGGTCCCGCGGCAGCCGGGGCGCCCGCGCCGGCGACCGGGGCAGCGGCCGCGTCCGGCTGGGCGCCGGGTGCGCCGCTGCCGGGCTGCTGGTCACCCTCGGCCGCTCTGCCCTCGTCCTGGCGTTCCTTCTCGTCCTTCTCGTCGCGCTCGTGCTTCGCCTTCTCCTCGGCCTCGGCCTTCTCCTCGCCGGTCTTCTTCTCTGCCTCGTCCTCGGTGGGGACCTCGCCCTCGGGTTCGGACCCGTCCGGTTCCGTCTCCTCGGCGGGCGGTTCCGCGTGGGCTTCACTGCCGGGTCGCGAGCCGCCGGTTTCCGTGTCGGTCTGATCGCCGGGCTCGGTCGCGGTCCCGCCGTCCGATTCGGTGCGGGTCTCCGGGCCTTCGGTCTCGGGGCCGCGGGTTCCCGGTTGCCGGAGGCCGGACGGGTCCTCGCCCTCCGCCTCGCGCTGCTCATGCTGCTGCCGTTCGGACTCCGCGGACTCCTCGGTGTCGTCCCGTTCATCGCGGCGTTCCGACTCGGGATCGGTGACCGGGGCCGGGACGCCCGCAAATTCGACCGCGCCGTCCCCCGGGGCCGCGTCCGCCTCCTCGGCCAGCGTCGTGACCCGGGTGAACTCGCTCGACGGCAGCCGGTTCTCCAGCCGTTCCAGGACGTCGTAGCGCAACTCCGGCGCGAGCCGGGCCAGCTGCAGCCGCACCCGGCCGGAGGCGTCGGCCGGGTCGCCGCGCAGGCTGCGCTGCAGGCCCGCGGCGATCCGGTCGATCAGCGTCGCCGGGTCCAGGGCCTCGCCGCGCCGCAGGTCCGCGCGCTGTGAGGCATACCGCAGCCACCGCGCCCCGGCCTGGCCGTGCGCCTCCACACCCGCCGGCGACACCGTTCCGGCGGCGATCGACTCGGCCTCGCGCTCGATCGGCTCGACCGCGCGGCTCACGGCGCCGGCGTCCCGGCCGAGCAGCAGCGCGCCCGGGGAGTCCGGTGCCTGCACGGTGTGCAGCAGTTCATGGGCCAGCAGCCGTACGCCCTCGGCGGTCCCCGGGCGGTAGCGGCCCTCGGCGAAGAAGATGTCCTGGCCGACCGTCACCGCCTCCGCGCCGACCAGGTCGGTGACCGCGGCCGCGTCCCGGTCCGCGTGCACCAGCACCCGCCCGAAGTCGAAGCCGAGCCGCGCCTCCATCTCCCGCCGCACGCCCGGCTCCACCGGCCGCCCCGGCGCGGACAGCATCTCCCGCAGCTCACGCGGCACCCGCGTGCCGGCGGCGGGCTTTCCACGCTTGGCGCCGCGCCCGTCCTTCGGCGCCGCCGTCGCGCGGGCCGGCGCCGGCCCGCTCACGACCCGCCCCTCTCGGCCTGCCCGCCGACCACCCGGCCTGCACCGGATCGCTCCTCCGACGGCCGGCTGTCGCCCGCCGATCCGGCGCTGCGAGCAGCCGTTTCGTGGGCCACGCGATGCGCGTTGCCGACCCCCCAGCCGGTGGCCTCGCCCGAGCTGGTGGCGTTCCCCCCGCCGAGTCCGCTGTATACGGAGCGGGCCAGCTCCCGCCCCATCCGCTGCGGCGACCCCGTCAACCGCACCGCCGGCAGCCCGCCCACCTCGTCCACGCTGCCGGGCTCCACCGCCAGCCCCGACCCCACCAGCCGGGCCAGCTCCCCGGCGAACGCCGCTGCCACCCGGTCCCGGTCCGCGCGGGACAGCGACCCCGGCAACGCCAGCGCCCCGATCGAGATCTCGACGTTCACTCCCACCCGGCCACCTCCGCCGGGGTGAGCGAGCGATCCAGCTTCTGGTACTCCGTCCGCGCCGCCGCCCGCACGTGCCGCATGCCCAGCGAGGCACCTTCGTCCGCGGCCAGGAACGCCGCCGACAGCGCCACGTTGCGGATGCTTCCGCCGGCCACCGTCAGCTGCGCCAGCCGGTCCGGATCCAGCCCGTCGGACGGCACCGACGAGGGAATGATCCGCCGCCAGATGTCCGCCCGCTCGGCCGGCCCCGGGAACGGGAAGTCGACCACGAACCGGATCCGCCGCAGGAACGCCGTGTCCAGCGCCTTCTTCATGTTCGTGGTCAGGATCGCCAGCCCGCGGTACGCCTCCATCCGCATCAGCAGGTAGCTGACCTCGATGTTCGCGTACCGGTCATGGCTGTCCTTGATCTCGCTGCGCTTGCCGAACAACGCGTCCGCCTCGTCGAAGAGCAGCAGCGCACCGCCCCGTTCGGCCGCGTCGAAGACGCGGCGCAGGTTCTCCTCGGTCTCCCCGATGTACTTGCTGATCACCTGCGACAGGTCGATGACGAACAGGTCCAGGCCGAGTTCCGCGGCGAGGCATTCGGCCGCCAAGGTCTTCCCGGTGCCGCTGCCCCCGGCGAACAGCGCGGTCACGCCGAGCCCGCGCCGCAGCACCCCGGCGAAGCCCCACTCCTCGTAGACGATCCCGCGCCGCCGGACATGCGCCACGATCTCCCGCAGCGTGTCCCGCTGCGCGGCGGGCAGCACCAGGTCGTCCCAGCGCGCGCCCGGTTCGATGCGCCGCCCGAGCGTGTCCAGCGCCATCCGGGCCGACGCGAGCCCGGCGGCCCAGGCGGCCTCGGGCGAGTCGGCCCGCAGAGCCGCATCCCGGATCACATGGGCGGGCAGCGAGAACTGCGCCGCGAGGTCCCGCCCGCCGAGCGTGTCGGTCCACAGTGCACGCTGCTCGTCCGCGGAGAGCGTCGGCACCGGATGCGCGACCCGGTGCCGACGGCCGGCCGGGAGCGGATCGTCCGACGAGATCAGCACCGGCACGCCCAGGCCGTTCACGAACGTGTCCAGCCGCGCGTGCCCGTCGCCGTCCGCCTCGACCAGCAGCGCGGCCGGCAGCAGCAACGCTTCCCGCTCCCACAGCCGTCCCAGCGCCTGGAGTTCGACGGGGTCCTCCGGCAGGTGCGCGCCGGGCAGCGCATGAAGAGTCAGTCCGGCCTGACGAGCCACCGCCGCGGCGATCTCCGCCCGCGTCTGCCGATCCGCACCGGTCAGCTCCACCGGCACCAGCGGATCACCGGCCGGGCCCCACCCGTCCGCCACCGCCGCCGCGACCCGCGCGTGCGCCGGAGGCAACGGCCCGTCCCAGGCCGCCACCCGCGTGACCAGTCCCTGCAGAGCCGTCGCCAGATACGGCACGCCGAGCAGGAAGTGCAGGACCCGCTCGTCGATCCGCAGCCGCCCACCGGTCAGCACACCCTGGTCGTCGACGGAGATCAGCCGCCACCGGCGCAGCGGCGCGACCGGCGTCAGCGCGCTCCAGTGCGGCGCGTCCTGGGTGGACAGTGCCAGGCCGAACGTCGGGTACGGCACCCCGCCCGCCTTCGCGCACCGGTCGGCCGCGCTCGGCTCGATCTCCATCGCCGCGGCCAGCACCAGCACGTCCCGCTCGAACCCGGTCAGCCCGAACGCCGCGCACACCACGTCCAACGCGCTCGGAGAAGAGGAACCGGACGGCAACGCCTCGGACCCGTCGAGCCGGCCCAGCACCCGGTCGACGGCCGCGACCAACGCCTCCCGGTGCATCCCGCTCACACCTCGACCGTCGGCCCGCGGTACACGTCCCCGTCCAGTTCGAGCGGGCTCTGCGCACCGTCGATCTGCACCCGCACCAGGTACGTCCCGGGCGCCACACCCGGCACCGGCACGGTGAACCGGTCGGTGGTCACCCCGGGCTCGGCCAGCGGATGCGGAGCGTCGAACCGGTACCCGCGGCCGTCCACCGCGTCGAGCAGCAGCACCGCCCGCTGTTCCGCGAGCACCGCGACATCGAGCTGCACGGTGACACCGCTCGCCCCGGACGTGACCCGGGTGATCCGCGGCCGCCGCACGTACGCCACCGCGTTCGACTCGATCAGCGGCCGCTGCCGGTCGCCGAAGATCACGTCGTAGAGCAGCTGCACCGGATGCGCGCCCGGCGGCAGCCCGGCCGGCTGGCCCACGATCACCCGCCGCTCCGACGCGGACAGCACCGCGGCCGGCCGCCCGCCGACGCGCGCGGTCATGCCCGGCCGGGCCAGCCCCGTCCCGACCAGCACCAGGTCGCGGTCCGCCGTGACCGGCCCGGCGTCCGGCACGCCGCCCGGCGGCGACGACAGCACCCGCTCGACCGCCGGCGACACGATCGGCGCCACCACGATCCGCCGGTCGCGCACCGGCGGCCCACCGGCCGGGGTCGCGCGCCCGTCCAGCAGCACGGCCGTGGCCTGGTAGCAGACGGACAGCCCGTACGGCGTCTGGCCGAGCATCTGCCACAGCCGCGACATGTCGTCGAGATCCAGCTGGTTCGGCGTGAACCGCACCCGCTGCGCCGCCGCGGCCAGATCGCTGCCGGCCAGGAACGCCGCGGCCGACGCCGCCTCGATGTCCGCGAGGCTGAGCAGCGGCTCGTCGTGCAGGCTGCGCACCACCGAGCCGAGCAGCCGCTGCGGGACCAGCTCGGTCTCCGCGCCGTAGCAGCTGATCACGTAGTGCAGGTCGACCGCGGCCTGCGCGCGCCGCAGCGGGGTGCCGTCCGCGGCCCGGGTCGGCGCGTCCGCCGACCGCAGCGCACCGTTCGGCGTCAGCTGGTAGAGGAAGACGGTGATCGTCGGGTCGTCCGGCGGGTCCACCGGCGGCCGCCCGGCCACCACGTTCACCCCGAGCGGCACGTCCTCCTGCACGGTCCGCCCGATGAAGTGCCGCAGCGCCTCCGTCACCGTGGCCAGTGCGAGCCCGTTGCTCACGGCGCCTCCCGGTCGCTCAGATACCGATCCAGGCTGATCCGGGGCTCAGGGCGGGGAACCGGGCGGCGGCGCTCGTCCCGGGGTGGTTCCGGTGCCGCGGAGACCTCGAGGCGGCCGATGCTGACCCGGATCACCGGCTGGGCCGCGGCCGCGGGCGCACGGGCGGCGGTGGGTTCGGCGGCCGTGCCGCGCGCGTCGAACGGCACCGGCGGCACCGTCCGCGCCGCAAGCGGCGCAAGCGGCGCAAGATCAAAATCGGGCCTCGACGGTACGGGCGAGGCCGCAACCGGGGCGAGCTCCGAGTCCGTCGCCTCGCCGGCCGACCGCACCGTGCGCTCCACGACGCTCTCCACCGGAGTCACCGCGACCGGCGCCGGCACCGGAAGCACCGGCGGCCGCACGGGCACGTCGACCGGCACGCTCACCGGGACCGTCACCGGGGGAGTGGCGGCCGCGGCGGCCGGTGGCTCCGAAGCGCGCGGCACCGGGACCGGCCGCGGCGCATCGACCCGGGGCGGGATGCGGGCGGGCTCGGCCCGTCCATCCGGCGCGTCCACCTCCACCTCCTGGATCTCCAGCCCGGGCGCCCGCTCGAACGCGGCCGGCAGCCGGGGCCGCACCCACGACGGGTCCGCCGCCGGCACGCCCCGCGCCCGCTCCGCCAGGCGGTCGAAGAAGTCAGGCATGGCCGCACAGCTCCAGGTAGTACCGCCGGCGAGTCGGGCTGATGGCCAGGATCTCCGCCTCGCCCCAGCCGTACGCGGTCGCCAGCAGGTGCACGTCCAGGAGCGTGGCCCGGGCCCACGCGTCCAGCTCCGCCCACAGGTAGCCGCCGATGTCGAGCGGTGCCGTGCAGGTCGTCCCGCACCCGACGCATGGCACCGTGAACCGCAGGTCCGCGCCCGGATCCGCCGCCGCGAGCGCCGCGACCACCCGGTCCGCCAGCTCCGCCGGAATGCCGGAGGTGTCGGTCGTACCGTCGAGGACGCATCGCCGCAGGAGCGCGGCACGTGCGCGGTCCGCGGAGACGGAGGCCAGCGCGGCCAGGTCGCCCGCGGTCGGTGGCCGGGCGGTGATCCGCCACCCGCCGTCCGTGATCGTGACCGTCGCCGGCGGGTCGGTCACGGCGTCGAGCAGCCGTGTGGTGTCCACGTCGAACTCCAACTCCTCTCCGCACCGTGCGCAGGCGAGACGGCCGGTGAGCCGGTCGCCGAAGAGGCCGCGGCGCAGCCGCAGCAGGTCGCCGTCGCGCCGCCCGACCGGCGTCGTGAGCAGCGCGTCCGTCTCCTGGCCGGTGCCGCGGGCGAGCGCGTGCAGCAGCAGCGTCCGCCGCGGCCCGGTGGCCGGCAGCCCGGACTCCCAGACCGCGAGCAGCTCGGCGGCCCCGGTCATGGCGGTCAGGCCGGCAGCTGGATGACGGGCTCCTCGGGCTCGGGCACCTCGAGGTCGCGCTCCCAGCCCTCGCACTCGAGCTTCAGACTCGAGATGGCGACCGCGTTCGCGTTCGCGTCCATCTCGCCGAGCGCCTGGAACTCGCTCGGCCAGCAGCGGTAGAGCTTGTAGGCGACCGCGACCTGACCGGCCTCGTTGAGCACCTGGATGACCACGTCCTTGCGGAAGTCGCGCAGTGACACCTCGGAGCCGAGGCCGCCGCCGACCACCCAGGCCTTGGTCGCCCACTCGTCGAACGCGCGGTCGTGGGTCAGGCCCTTCTCCAGCGTGACCGCCTCGACCTCGCTGCGGCCGGGCGACTTCCGCGGCGTGCTCGGGTCGCCGCCGCTGCGGTGCTTGACCACCTCGGTGGTTCGCTTCAGCGGGCTGATCTTGCTGACCCCGGCGACCACCCGGCCGTCCCAGAGCACCAGGAACTTGAAGTTCTTGTACGGATCGAACCGCTGCGCGTTCACCGTGAACTCGGCCATGTCACACCTCCACCTGACCGGCGAGCTGCTCGATCTTGATGATCACGAACTCGGCCGGTTTGAGCGGTGCGAACCCGACCAGGATGTTCACGACGCCGCGGTTGATGTCGTCCTGTGTGGTCGTGTCCCGGTCGCACTTGACCAGGTACGCCTGGCGCGGCGAGGTGCCCTGGAACGCGCCCTGCTGGAACAGCGAGTGCATGAACGCGCCCACGTTCAGCCGGATCTGGCCCCACAGCGTCTCGTCGTTCGGCTCGAAGACCACCCACTGCGTGCCCCGGTACAGGCTTTCCTCGATCATCAGCGCGGTGCGCCGGACCGGCACGTATTTCCACTGCGACGCGAGCCGGTCGGCGCCGTCCAGCGTCCGCGCGCCCCACACCACCGGGCCGACCACCGGGAACGTCCGCAGGCAGTTGATGCCGAGCGGGTTGAGCAGCCCGTTCTCCGCGTCGGTGAGCTTCACGGTGAGGCCGCGGGCGCCGACGATCCGCGCCTCGGTGCCGGCCGGCGCCTTCCACACGCCGCGGTCGCCGTCGGTGCGGGCCATGATGCCGGCCACCGCGCCGCTCGGTGGGAAGTCCCGGACCAGGCCGGTCAGCGGGTCGGTGAGCAGCACGTGCGGGAAGTACAGCGCGGCGTGGTCGCCCCGGACCGAGT
The DNA here is from genome assembly GCF_030813715.1 of Catenuloplanes indicus. Lineage (NCBI taxonomy): Bacteria > Bacillati > Actinomycetota > Actinomycetes > Micromonosporales > Micromonosporaceae > Catenuloplanes > Catenuloplanes indicus. The sequence goes on along the minus strand of NZ_JAUSUZ010000001.1, from coordinate 795,400 downwards.
CGATCAGCGCGAGACCGTTGCGTGCGGCGTCGAGCGTGCTCCACGCACCGGGCGCGTCCGCGATCAGGAACAGCCGGTTCGTCTCGGCCAGCGTGCGCGCCTCGGCCAGCACCGCGACCTGCTCGTCCAGGCTGGCCAGCGCGCTCACGCCGGGCAGCACCAGCAGGTTCACGTCGTCGGCGTCGCGCAGCGCGTGGATGCCGGTCTTCGCGTCCGCGTTGCCGAGCCAGTCGCCGAACCCGGGCGTGGTGCCGGCCGCACCGTCCGCGAACGCGTAACCGGGTGGCGCGGTCGTGCCGGTCAGCCCGAGGTCGCCGTCGTCCGGGAACGTGATCACGGTGTCCGGCTCGCCGGAGACGACCTGGACGAGCTCGTCGCCGATCGCGCGTACCCGGGCGCCGGAGAACGCGCGCCGGCCCTTGGCGTTGCCGCGCAGGCCGCGCTCCAGCAGCAGCGCGAACTGCTGCAACGTCGCCGGGGGAGTGGCGCCGGCCGGCAGCAGCGTGAATGTGATCTCCGAGTCGTCACGCCCCTCGACCGCCGCGGTGATCTCGGTGCCTGCCGGGTCGGGCACCGCGTCGAACCGGTCGGAGACGGTGCCGGACGCGTCCGGCCGGGTGCCGTCCGGCGCGTTCGCCGCGGGCGCGGCCGTGACCAGCGTGGACGTCGAGTTGATCCGGTCGGCTGCGGTTGCCGGGGTGAGCCCGGTGTGCGTCTCGTCGTTGCCCGCGCCGTCGCTGATCCGCAGGTCGAAACCGTCCGGCGTGGCGCCGTGGTCGACCGAGACGCGCAGCCCGTCGCCCCAGGTGCCCGGCTCGCGCGCGGTCAGCGTGAGCAGCTCGGTGCCACCGCTGCGCAGCGTGACCGTGGAGCCGGTCGCGCCCGGGGCGAGCCGCACGATCACCGCGATGCCGCCACCGTTGAGGAAGAACTGCTGCACCGCATAGCTGAGCGGGCTGTCCGCGCTCAGTCCGCCGAATCGTCGCTCGAAATCACCGAAACTGGTGACGGTTATCGCTCCACCGGCCGGCCCACGAGTCGTGTAGCCGACGAATGCGGTGACCGACGTGGAAACCGTCGTGATGGTGCGCACCGCGCTCGGTAACTCTTCGATGTAAACGCCGGGATAGGTCGGTGTGATCGCCATGGCACCTCCGGTCTTCGCTGATCACGGAGGTGGTCACACCGGTCCCCAGGCTCGATCCCCCGTGTCGCCGAGCAAAGTCCAACTGCGACCCACCTTGGCCTCGCGGATGGCCGCTGTCAATGCCTTGAAACCCCGCACCGGTCCTTTGTCGAGTTTTCGATTAATGTAGATCATTTGTATTGGTGTCACTGGATCGAACATTGCATTCATGATCTGCTACTCGCGGTCGCTGCGTTATCGCCGCGGCGTTAGGAAAGCGCCCGAATCGTCGGAAAACAGCGATATGCTCGGTCGGCTTCATGGACGACGGCGTCGGCCGGCGGTGACGTGGGCTGCTTCCGGCCCACGCGCGCCGGGCACGGGACGACCATCGAGCGGCCCGGCGCGTGCAAACCGGTGCCGCCCGGCTTCCTGGATCGTGTTTCGGGCGGTCGCTGACGGGCACTTCGCCACGGAGACGACTCTGGGAGGCGCAGGTGGCGGTCGCGTTCACGATCGAGGTCAACGGGGAGCGGCGGGATCTCGTGGTGGATCCGCGGACCACGCTGCTGGACGCGCTGCGCGAGCATCTCGGGCTGACCGGGGCGAAGAAGGGGTGCGATCACGGGCAGTGCGGGGCGTGCACGGTGCTGCTGGACGGCCGCCGGGTCAACAGCTGCCTGATCCTCGCGATCACCCAGCGCGACGCGCAGGTGGTGACCGTGGAAGGGCTCGGCGGCGATCACCCGGTGCAGCGCGGGTTCCTCGCGCACGACGGGTTCCAGTGCGGATACTGCACGCCGGGCCAGATCTGCTCCGCGGTCGGCATGCTCGGCGAGGCCCGTAAGGGGTGGCCGAGCGCGGTCACGGAGGACGACGGGAGCACGCTCACCGAGGGCGACGGGAGCACGCTCACCGACGACGAGATCAAGGAGCGGATGAGCGGCAACCTGTGCCGGTGCGGCGCGTACGCGAACATCGTCCCGGCGATCGCGGAGGCGGCCCGATGAGGGAGTTCACGTATCACGAGGCCGCGGACGTGGCCGGTGCGGTCGCCACGCTGACGGCGGACCCCGACGCGGCGTTCATCGCAGGCGGCACGAACCTGGTCGACCTGATGAAGCTGGGTGTGGCGACGCCCGGCGCGCTGGTCGACGTGGCGCGGCTGCCGCTGCACGACGTGACCGCGCTGCCGGACGGCTCGCTGCGGGTCGGCGCGACGGTCCGCAACAGTGACCTGGCCGCGCACCCGGAGGTCCGGCGCCGCTACCCGGTGCTGTCCCAGGCGCTGCTCGAGGGCGCGTCCGGTCAGCTGCGGAACATGGCCACGACCGGCGGGAACCTGCTGCAGCGCACCCGCTGCCGGTACTTCCAGGACACCGGCAAGGCCTGCAACAAGCGCGCGCCCGGCACCGGCTGCCCGGCCCGTGAGGGCGACCACCGCAACCTGGCGATCCTGGGGGCGTCCGAGGCATGCGTCGCCACCCACCCGTCCGACATGGCGGTCGCGCTGGCCGCGCTCGGCGCGCGCGTCCGCGTGCACGGGATCGACGGCGAGCGGGAGATCCCGGCGGACGAGTTGCACCGGCTGCCCGGCGACCGGCCCGATCAGGACACGGTGCTGCGGCGCGGCGACCTGATCACCGCGGTCGACCTCCCGCCGCTGGAGATGCGCTCCACGTACCGCAAGGCCCGGGACCGCGCGTCCTACGCGTTCGCCACCGGCGCGGTCGCGGCCGCGATAAGGATCACGGACGACACCGTCGAGGACGTACGGCTGGCGTGGGGCGCGGTCGCGCACCGGCCGTGGCGTGCCCACCTGGCCGAGGAGGCGCTGCGTGGCGGGCCTGCCACGCGCGAGGCGTTCCTCGCGGCCGCGGACGCCGAACTGGCCGCGGCCGAGCCGCTGCGCGACAACGCGTACAAGATCCAGCTGATCCGGAACCTGACCGCGGCCGTGCTCGGCTCGCTCACGGAGGGACAGCGATGACCGCCACCGTTCCCGGGCACGCGCTCGGCACGCCGCTGGCCCGCGTCGAAGGGCCGGACAAGGTCACCGGCGCGGCCCGGTACGCCGTGGAGTACCCGGTCGAGAACGCGGCCCACGCCTGGGTCGTCCGGTCCCCGGTCGCGCGCGGGCGGCTGACGGACGTCGAGATCGACCCCACGCTCGACGGCGTGCTCGCGGTGCTCTGGCACGGCAACGCGCCGGAGCTGGCCGAGACCGCCGACCCGGAGCTGCACGTGCTGCAGTCGGACTCCATCTCGTACCGTGGCCAGGTCGTCGCCCTTGTGGTCGCGGAGACACTGGAGGCGGCACGCCACGCGGCCCAGTCGGTCGTCCTCGACATCGAGGCGGCACCGCACGACGTCGTGCTGCGCGCGGACCACCCCGATCTCTACACACCGGACAAGGTCAACCCGGGCTTCCCGGCCGGGACCGCGCAGGGCGACGCCGAGTCCGCCCTGAGCGAGGCCGAGGTCACGGTCGACGTCACCTACACGACGCCGGCGCTGCACAACAACCCGATGGAACCGCACGCCACCATCGCGGTCTGGGACGGCGACGAGGACCTCACGCTCTACGACTCCAACCAGGGCCCGCACTCGGTCGCGCCGGACGTGGCGTCGGCGCTCGGCCTCGACCCGGCGCGCGTGCGGATCGTCGCGGAGCACGTCGGCGGCGGCTTCGGCTCCAAGGGCTCGGCCCGGCCGAACGCGGTGCTGGCCGCGATCGCCGCCAAGGTCACCGGACGGCCGGTCAAGCTGGCGCTGCCCCGCCAGGCGCTGTTCACCATGGTCGGCTACCGGACCCCCACCATCCAGCGGGTACGTCTGGGAGCCACGAAGGACGGCACGCTCACCGCGATCACGCACGACGCGGTCTCGCAGTCGTCGCGGCTGTTCGAGTTCGCCGAGCAGACCGCGGTCGTCACCCGGCACATGTACGCGGCCGCGCACCGCCGCACCGGCCACCGCCTGGTGCGGCTGGACATGCCCACGCCACGCTGGATGCGCGCGCCCGGCGAGGCACCCGGCATGGTCGCGCTGGAGTGCGCGATGGACGAGCTGGCGTACGCGCTCGGCATCGACCCGATCGAGCTGCGCGCCCGCAACGAACCGGACGCCGAACCGGAGAGCGGCGAGCCGTTCACCAGCCGGCACTACCTGCGCTGCCTGCGCGAGGGCGCGGAACGCTTCGGCTGGGCCGGCCGCGACCCGCGCCCGGCCCGGCGCCGCGACGGCGAGTGGTGGACCGGCACCGGCGTGGCCGGCGCGACGTACCCGGCGATGGCCCAGGCGTCCACCGCGGCCGCCACCGCGCTGCCGGACGGGCGCGTCGAGGTGCGCATCGCCGCCACCGACATCGGCACCGGCGCCCGGACCGTGCTCACCCAGATCGCGGCGGACGCGCTCGGCCTGCCCGTCGAGAGCGTGGTCGTGCGGATCGGCGACACCCGGCTGCCCAAGGCGTCCGTGGCCGGCGGCTCGTCCGGCACCGCCAGCTGGGGCTGGGCGATCGACGGCGCCTGCCGGCGGCTGCGTGAGCGGGGAATGAGCGGCGAGGTCGTCTTCGACAGCACCGAGCTGGTGAAGGCGCGCGGCAACGACGGCCGGCACGCCTTCGGCGCGCACTTCGCGGCGGTACGGGTCAGCGCGGTCACCGGCGAGGTCCGGGTGGACCGGCTGTTCGGCATCTACGCGGCCGGCCGGATCCTGAACCCGCGCACCGCCCGCAGTCAGTTCATCGGCGGCATGACCATGGGCATGGGGATGGCGCTGCACGAGGAGGGCGTGCTCGACCCGTACACCGGCGACTGGGTCAACCACGACCTGGCCGACTACCACATCCCGGTGCACGCGGACGTCCGGGACATCGACGCGGCCTGGATCGACGAGCACGACGACCATCTCAACCCGATGGGCAGCAAGGGCATCGGCGAGATCGGCATCGTCGGTTCACCCGCCGCGATCCTCAACGCGATATGGCACGCCACGGGTGTCCGCATCCGTGACCTTCCGGCCCGGATGGACCGCATCCTGCCGCATCTGCCGTGACCGGACGCGTTTGCCGCTATGCGATGCAGCCGGGCGAACTCCTAATCGGCGCGAGCGGGGTCGAAGCGGCGCGACGGGGTCTCGTGGACGTCACGGGTGTGCGAGCGTGGGCCTCCCCGGCCCTGGAGGAGCGCCCGTGTCCACGTACCGTCGCGTCGCCTTCGTCCTTGTGCTCTCCTGCTTCCCGGTGTTCCTCGCGGTGCCGGCGCGGGCCGCGGTGGTGCCGGTCGCGGCGATCGACTTCGGGCCCGCGAGCGTGCCGGCGGCGAGCGGCCACGTGGCGGACACCGGGGCGGCGTTCGACGCGGCCCGCGGCTACGGCTGGGTGCGGGAGGACGCGCCGGACACGCCGCTGGACCTGACCGCGAACACCCGGAACCGGGCGCGGTCCGGCGTCGCCGCGCTGCTCAACACGATCATCCACATGCAGTACGGGCACGTCGGCGGCGGCAACGGCGTGGCGACCGCCGGGGCCTGGGAGCACGCGCTCCCGCCGGGCACCTACCGGGTGACCGCCGGGGTGGGCGACCAGCCGTCCTACGACAGCCGGCACGTGGTGCGCGCGGAGGGCGTGACCGTGGTGCCGGGCTTCCAGGGCAGCGCGTCCGCGGAGTTCTCCGCCGCCACGGTCACGGTGCCGGTGCTGGACGGGCGGCTGACGCTCGACGCGATCGGCGGCACGAACACGAAACTGACCCACGTCACCATCGCGCGGGACACGTCGGACACGGCGGCGCCGGCCACGGTGAGCGGGGTGGCGGTCGCCGTCGGTGACCGGCAGGCCACGGTGAGCTGGACCGCGAGCACCGCGGCCGACCTGGGCGGCTACCGGGTCTACCGGGGCGGCACGCTGATCTCCGGGCCCGGGCTGGTGCCGGCCACCAGTTTCACGGACACCACCGCCGTCAACGGGAACACCGCCTCCTGGACCGTGCGGGCGGTCGACCGGCACGGCAACGAGTCCGCCGCCTCGGCCGCGGTCACCGGGACGCCCGCGGCGTTCGCCCTGAAGATCAATTTCTCCGACGCGGCGACCGCGCCGCCGGCCGGCTACGGCCGCGACTTCGGCGAGGCGTTCACCACCACCAGAGGATACGGGTGGGTGGCGCTCGGCACGAGCACGCCGCTGTCGCTGGCCGGCAACGGGCGCAACCGGGGGAGCGGGCAGCCGGACGTGCGCCTGGCCACGCTGATCCACCCGCAACTGCCGGCCGGGTCCACCGGCGTGACCACGCCGGGCAGCTGGGAGGCGGCCGTGCCGAACGGCGCCTACACCGTCACGGTCGCGGCCGGTGACTCCGGCACGGCCGTGAACAGCGCGCACTGGGTCAACATCGAGGACCAGAACGCGGTGGCGGCGTTCGTGCCCACCACGTCCGTGAAGCACGCGGTGGTGACCCGCACCGTGACGGTGACGGACGGGCGGCTCACGGTCAGCCCGGCCGGTGGCACGAACACCAAACTCAACTATGTGGACGTGGCGAGCGTGCCCGCGTCCGCCGCGCTGCCGTCCGTGCGGGCCAGCACACCGCCTAACCTGGCGGTGGACGTGCCGGTCACCGCGAGCGTGGTCGAGGACCTGCGGCTGCCCGGCGGCGGCGTCGACCCGGCCACGCTTACGTCCGCCACGGTCACGCTCACCCGGGTCGCCGACGGCGCGGCCGTCCCGGCGAACCCGATCACCAGCGGTGGCGGCGACGTCATCAACCTCTCGCCGGCCGCGCCGCTGCAACCGTCCACGCTGTACCGGTTCGCGGTCACCTCCGAGGTGCGCGACGTCGCCGGGCGTGCCTTCCAGCCGTACTCGATCGTGTTCCGGACCGGTGCGGGCGGCGGGACCGGCGGGCCGATCGCGTTCACCAAGACGGTCGGCGTGGCCACCGGCGCGCCGTTCACCTCGGTGGTGACCGGGCCGGACGGCCGGCTCTACGCCGGCACGCTGGACGGGCGCATCCTCCGTTTCCCGATCGACGCGGACGGCACGCTCGGCACGGCCACGGTGATCAACACGGTGCGGGACCACGCGGTCGCGGCCGGGCTGGCGGGCGCCCCCGACCGTACCGTCATCGGCCTGGCCTTTGATCCTGCCTCGACACCGGCCGCGCCGATTTTGTGGATCACGGACAACTACGAGTACGCCGGGCCGCTCAACGTGCCGGACTGGTCCAGCCACATCGCCCGGCTCAGCGGGCCGGACCTGAGCGTCTACACCGACGTGGTGACGAACCTGCCGCGGTCGGTCAAGGACCACGAGACGAACTCGCTGGCGTTCGGGCCGGACGGCGCGCTCTACGTCTCGCAGGGCGCGAACAACGCGATGGGCGCACCGGACTCGACCTGGGGGAACCGGCCGGAACGGCTGTTGTCCGCGGCCGTGCTCCGCCTCGACCCGGCCGCGCTGGGCGCACTCCCGCTGGACGTCAAGACCGCGGAGGGCGGCACCTACGACCCGTACGCCGCCGGGGCGCCGCTGACGATCCACGCCACCGGCGTGCGCAACGCCTACGACCTGGTCTGGCACTCCAACGGCCACCTCTACGCGCCGACGAACGGGTCCGCGGCTGGTGGGAACACGCCCGCGACACCGGCACCGCTGCCCGCGTCCTGCGCGCGGCGCGGCTACACCGGCCCGGCCGTGCCCGGCCTGACCGGCGTCGGCACGGCCGAGACCGACTACGTGTTCGACGTGCGGCCGGGCCGCTACTACGGCCACCCGAACCCGGAACGGTGCGAATGGGTGCTGGCCGGCGGCAACCCGACCGGCGGCACCGACCCGTTCCAGGTCCCCGGATACCCGGTGGGCACGCCGCCGGACGCGAACCTGGACCTGGCCGGCATGTACGACGCGGGCCTGCACGCGTCCGCGAACGGCGTCATCGAGTACACCGGCGCCGCGTTCGGCGGGGCGCTGCGCGGAAAGCTGCTCGTCGTACGCTACTCGTCCGGGCAGGACATCCAGACGTTCGACGTGGCCGCGGACGGCACGCTCAGCAACCGCACCACCGGGATCGCCGGGCTGACCGGCTTCAGTCAGCCGCTCGACGTCACCGAGCACGCCGGCAACCTGTACGTCACCGAGCTGGGCGCGAACCGGATCACCCTGCTGCGGCCGCAGGCCTGAGACGGCGCGGCGGATCGGTGCCGAAGCGGTGACCCGGCGCCGGGAAGCTGCCGCCGGCGTGCTTCGTCATCGGATGAACAGATTCGCGCCGACCGTGCACAGCACCGACAGCAGGATCGACACCAGGATCATCCCGAGACACCCCAGGCCGCCGCCCAGCGGCCGGATCTCCACGTTTCCGATACGCATGCGCAGCGACTACCCCCGAACGCGTCCGGCAATCGCCGCAGGTCGTTTCGCAGCGAAACGTCCGGGTATCCGGCCGGCATGCTTCTCGTGCGCTCGTTCCTGCTCGGCGTGGTCTCCGGCGGCCGCAGCATGACCGGCCTGGCCGCGGTCGCGCTCACGTCCCGGTCCGGCCCGCTCGTCGGACCGTGGACCCGTGCTCTGACGACCGCCGGCGCGCTCGGCGAACTCGCCGGCGACAAACTCCCGAACGCCCCGAGCCGCCTCACTCCGCCCGCGCTCACGGTGCGCGCGGCCACCGGTGCCGCCGCGGCCGCGGCGCTGGCCGCGCGATCGCACGGCAATCCGGTGTGGCACGCGCTACCGGCGGCGGCCGGCGCCCTCGCCGGCAGTGTCGCCGGTGCCCGCTGGCGCGCGTTCGCCGATCGGCGCGGATGGCCGCCGCTCGCTGCCGCACTGCTGGAGGACGCGGTCGTACTCGGCCTGGCCGCGGCGGTCGCCCACCGCCGCTGACCCCGCGGCCGGCACACCGCGCTCCCCGCTGATCAATCCGCCCGTTCCGGCACGACGGCGCTGCGCGTCGGAGTGCTCTGCCACAGTGCCCGCGGCACCGGACAGTGCCGCGCCTCCCGCTCCGCCTCCGCGATCGCCCGCGCCCGGCCGGGGCCGGGCGGGCTGAAGCCGAAATCGGTGTCCTGCACGGAAAGCCGATCGAGATCGGTCAGCGTGGGCGTGTCCGCGAACACCATGTCCAGCCGGACATGCCAGCGACTCCGGCGGATGCCCGCCGACGGCGCCGCAGGCCGCCCCCGGCTCCAGCTCGTCCACCGCATCCGCTCGATTGTGCGCGCCGGCCGGTGTTCGGTCTGTCTATGGTGTCCGGATGGCGTTGGTCAGGGAGTTTCAGGTGACGTTCGACTGCGCGGACCCGGAGCGGGTCGGCCGGTTCTGGTGCGAGGTGCTCGGGTACGTCGTACGGCCGCCGAAGGGGTTCGAGTCGTGGGAGGAATACGAGCGGTCGCGGCCGGCCGAGCGGCGCGGTGAGTGGTTCGCGTGCGTCGATCCGGCCGGGGCCGGGCCGCGGCTGTTCTTTCAGCGGGTGCCGGAGGGCCGGGTCGTCAAGAACCGGGTGCACCTGGACGTGCGGGCGGGCACCGGCCTGGCCGGCGAGGAGCGGCTGGCCGTGCTGAAGGCGGAGGCCGAACGGCTGGTCGCGCTCGGCGCGAGCGTCGTGCAGGTGCTGGTCGCGGACGACGAGAACGAGTCGTGCATCCCGATGCAGGACGTCGAGGGCAACGAGTTCTGCCTCGACTGACACACGCCGCCGGGCGGACTCCCGCCCGGCGACGCGGATCGGCCGGTCAGTCCTGCCTGGGAAGCCGGTACGCGCCGGGGCCGCGGAAGCGGTGCACCTCCTGCGGCCATTCGAGCGCGGTGGCGAGCCGGCCGGCCCAGTACCGCGCGGTCTCGTCGTCCGGCACGTCGATCGCGGCGAAACCGCCGAGGTGCTCCTTGGTCTCGATGTACGGCCCGTCGGTGAAGACCGGCTTGCCGTCGACGGCCTCGACGCTGCAGACCGCGGTCGACCGGTCCAGCCCGCCGTTGCTGAAGAGCAGGATGCCCGCCGCCAGCATCTCGTCGATCACGGCCAGGGAGGCCTCGGCCTTCTGCGCGATCTGCTCCGGCGTGTGCGGAGCCACCCACTCATCGTTGAACGCGATCAGATACTCCGTCATGGTCTTCTCCCTTGGATCTGCGCAACGCGACGGCCCGTGGACGCCGCCCACACGTCCTACGAACGAGCGCCCCCCGATACGACACCATCCCGGCGACATTTCCCGGCGGAACCACGCGGCCGGCTCAGCAGCACAGCGAGCACGGCTCCGGCGAGGCCCGCAGCATCCGCGCCGCCCAGGCCTCCAGGTCGGCGCGGGTTCCGCAGATCTTGACGTAGTCGCCGGTCGTCCAGCGGGTCGCCGCGGGCTGCAGCACGGTTATGGTGCGGCAGCCGGCCCGGTGCAGTTTCAGATAGCGGGCGCTCGGACGCCGATACGTGTTGATGACGAAGCCGCCCGGATTGTCCCTGGTCCACCGTACGTAGTCGGCGTCCCGATCGACGAAGCACTCCATGCCGGAATCCTGGACGCGGCGCGGGCGGAGGGGTATCGGCATTCGGCCGGGACCGGGTGGCCGGATCGGCGGGCCGCGTGCGGAGGGGAAGCCCTCCCGCCATCTTCAACATATAGCGGAGGGTGGGACTTGCGGCAAGGCCCGGTACGGGGCGCAGAATCGTCGGCCGGGCCACGATCCGGGGAGGTGCGGCCCGGACCGTGGGGTGGCGAGGTATGACGGTGCCGGGGGTGTCGCGTGCTGGGGCGTTATGTGGTAGGGCTGGCGGAGGCGGACGCGGCGGACGCGGCGGAGGTCGGCGGCAAGGCGCGGCAGCTGGCCGTGCTGTCCCGGATCGACGGGGTCCGGGTACCGTCCGGCTTCTGCGTGACGGCCGCCGCGTTCCGGCGGATCATGGCGGAGATCCCGGCGGTGGACGAGCTGTTCGCGCGGCTGGAGAACGCCGGTGATGACGGGATCCGCGCGCTCAGCGCGGAGATCCGGGCCGCGATCGAAGCGGTCCCGGTCCCCGGCGATCTCGCGGCGGAGATCACCGAGGCGGTGCGCGCGTCAAGCCGGAACGAGGCACCCGCCGGGCGCGAGTCGCCGACCAGCAGCGAGGTGTCCGCCGGTAGCAGCGCATCCGGCGGCAGTGAGTCGTCCGGCGTGACCGAGGCGTCCGGCGGGGACGAGCTGCCCGCCGGGAACGGGGCATCCGGTGGCGGTGAGGTAGCCGCCGGGGACGGGGAATCCGGCCGGAGCGGGCCGTCCGGGGGAAACGGGACACCCGCCGGGGACGTACCGGGCGGCAACGCGGCGTTCGCGGTGCGGTCGAGTGCGACCGCGGAGGATCTGCCCGAGGCGTCCTTCGCCGGCCAGCAGGACTCGTTCCTCAACGTGGCCGGGACGGATGCGGTCCTCGCGCACGTCCAGCGCGTCTGGGCGTCGCTGTTCACCGAGCGGGCGGTCGCGTACCGGCGCCGGAATGGGTTTGATCATCGCCGGGTGTTCATGGCGGTGGTCGTCCAGCGCATGGTCGCGCCGGACGCCGCCGGGGTGCTGTTCACCGCGGACCCGGTCACCTCGGACCGGCGGCTCGCGTCGGTCGAGGCGGCCGTCGGGCTCGGCGAGGCACTCGTCTCCGGCCGGGCGCACGCGGACAGCTTCACCGTCCGCGACGGCGAGATCCTCACCCGGGCGATCGCGGTCAAGCCGACCGCGGTCCGCGCCGCGCCGGGCGGCGGCGTGCAGGACGTGGCGGTCGACGACCCGGCTCGTCCCGCGCTCACGGACGCCCAGGTCGTGCGGCTGGTGGCGCTCGGCCGGCGGATCGAGGCGCAGCTCGGCGTGCCGCAGGACATCGAGTGGTGCCTGACCGGCGACGACATCAGTGTGGTGCAGAGCCGCCCGATCACCACGTTGTTCCCGATTCCCGCCGCCGGGGACGGCGAGAACCACGTCTACGTGTCCGTCGGGCATCAGCAGATGATGACCGACGCGATGAAGCCGCTCGGACTGTCGCTCTGGCAGATGACCACGCCGCGGCCGATGGCGGAGGCCGGTGGCCGGCTGTTCGTCGACGTCACCGCAGCACTGGCGTCGCCCACCGGCCGGGCGAACCTGGTGGCCGCGCTCGGCACGTCCGACCCGCTGACCGGGGACGCGCTGCGGACGATCGCCGCGCGGGACGGATTCATCCGCACGGTCCCGGACGGCGAGCGGCCCTGGGCCGCACCCGGCGCCACGACCGCGCCGATCGAGGCGGACCCGGCCCTGGTCACCGCGCTGGTCGAGCACGTCCGCGCGTCCGTCGCCGCGGCGGAGCACGACCTCCGTGGCCGGTCCGGCGCGGATCTGATGGACGCCGTCCGGGCCGACGTGGAGAAGCTGCGCCGGGTCCTGTCCGACCCGCGGAGCCTGCCGGTGATCGTGTCGGCGCAGGAGGCCGCGACCTGGCTGAACGACCGGCTGTCAACGTGGCTGGGGGAGCGGGACGCGGCGGACACGCTCGCACGGTCCGCGCCCGGCAACGTGACCGCGGAGATGGGCCTGGCGCTGCTGGACGTCGCGGACGTGATCCGCCCGCATCCGGAGCTGGTCGCGCACCTGGGCGAGCACGGGCTGGACGGCATCGACCGGCTGGACGGCGGGCCGGAGACCCGGGAAGCGATCACGAACTTCCTGCACGTGTACGGCATGCGCTGCCCCGGCGAGATCGACATCACCCGGCCGCGGTGGAGTGAGGAGCCGGCCATGCTGATCCCGCTGCTGCTCGGCAACGTGCGCAACTTCGCGGCGGGTGCCGGGACGCGGCGGTTCGCGGAGAAGCTCGCGGAGGCGCGGGCCGCGGAGGACGACGTGCTGCGGCGGGTGCGCGCGCTACCGGACGGCGAGGCGAAGGCCGCGGAGACGAAGCGGGTGATCGACCGGCTGCGCACGTTCAGCGGCTACCGTGAGTTCCCGAAGTACGGCATGGTCAGCCGCTACCTGATCTACAAGCGGGCGCTGCTGGCCGAGGCCGCCCGGCTGGTCGCCGCGGGTGTGCTGCACGAGCCGGAGGACGTGTTCTACCTACGATTCGACGAACTGGACGCCGTGGTCCGCAGCGGACGCGCGGACCATGACCTGATCCGCCGCCGCAAGGACGAGTTCCGGTTCTTCCGGACGCTCACCGCGCCGCGGGTGCTCACCTCCGACGGCGAGGCGGTGCGTGGCGCCTACCGGCGGGACGACGTGCCGGACGGCGCGCTGGCCGGGCTGGCGGTCTCCGCCGGGACGGTCGAGGGCCGGGCCCGCGTCGTGCTGGACCTGTCCGTCGCCGACCTCGCGCCCGGTGACATCCTGGTCACCGCGTACACCGACCCGAGCTGGACCCCGGCGTTCGTCGCGGTCACCGGCCTGGTCACCGAGGTCGGCGGCCTGATGACGCACGGCGCCGTGATCGCCCGGGAGTACGGCCTGCCGGCCGTGGTCGGCGTGGTCGGCGCGACCCGCCTGATCCGGGACGGCAGCCGGATCCGGGTGCACGGCACGGACGGCTTCGTCGAACTCCTCGACTGAGGCCGGATCGCGCGGCCGCCCCGGCGGATCGCGGTCGCCGCGGGGAGCACCCGACCGGTCGCGGATCGCGGGGCGGCCCGCGGATCGCGGTGGCCGCGGGGATCACGCGACCGGCCGCGGATCGCCGGGCGGCGGCCCCGCGGAGCGCGGCCGTCCCGCGGACGGGGATGGCCGCGCGATCGCCGGAGCCGGTCAGGCGACCCGGATGATCATCCCGCTGCGGGGGAGCGCCGGGATGCGGCGCAGCGACATCTCCAGGTCCTGGTCCGGCACCCGGTAGTCGAGTGCGGCCAGGCGCTGGGCGATCCGGGACATCAGCGTGACCGTGATGTCCTCGCCCGGGCACCGGTGCAGTTCCGGGTCGCCGCCGCCCTGCGGGATCAGGTCGTCGCGGCCCGGCTCGCGCTCCAGGAATCGTTGTGGCGCGAACCGGTACGGCTCCGGCCACAAAAGCTGATCATGGTGTTGCCCGAAGATGTCGAGCAGCACCATCGACCCCCGTGGGATCCGCACGCCGCCGTAGGACAGGTCGCGCACCGCCTTCCCGCCGACGAACGGCGCGAACGGGTAGAACCGCCGCACCTCGTGGGCGAACGCCCGCGCGTAGTCGTCGCCCCCGTCGCGCAGCGCGGCCCGCTGTTCCGGGTACCGCCACAGCGCGTGGCCCATGAACGCGGCGAACCAGGACACTGCCACGGTCGGCCGGATGATGTTCAGCAACTCCACGGCGGCGGTGCGCGGAGACAGCGAAGGCTGCCGCGCCACCACCTCGCACGCCGAGCCCGGCGGTACGGTCACGCTCCCGTCCCGTACCCCCGTGATGAGCTTTTCGGCGTGCCGCTCCTGCCGGCCGCGCGCCCGCCGGGCCCGCCAGTGCCGCGGACCACCGGTGGCGAAGCCGTCCACCATCGCCTGCAGGTCCGCCGCCACGGCCGGGAGCGTGCCGGGCGCGAGCGGGACGCCGGCCCACCGGCACACCGCGTCGGCGAGGATCCGGCCGGACTCCTCGAACAGGATGACGCGGCGGCCGGGCCAGCGGGCCGATGCGGCGTCCCAGGCCGCGTCCAGCTCGTCGGCCAGCCGCTTGACCTGCGCGGGCTCCTTCAGCAGCGCCAGGAACATCGCCTTGCGGGCACGGTGCGCGTCGCCGTCCAGCGTGTGCACCGCGCCCTTGCCGGTCAGCGTGCCGCGCACCGGTTCCGGCAACGCGCCGTGCCGCCGCACGTGGCGTTCGTCGTAGAAGAACCGGACCGCGTCCGGCCCGCGCAGCGCGGTGGCGCGCAGGCCGAACAGTCGGGTGGGCACCGGGGTGCGGCCGAGGCCGGGGAGCCAGGAGTAACCCTCGAGGAGCATCATGCCGAGCCCGGCTCCGCCATCTTGGCGTGCATGGTCGCCTTCGCGCTGTCCGGCATCACCTTGCTGGCCGCGCCCTGCACCTTGGTCTTGACCGAGCCGGCCACGACCTTCTCCTTGCCCTTGAGCAACGCCTCGATGCCCTGCTCCGCGACCACGGCCGGGTCGTCCTTCTTCGACGCGCCGACCCGGGTGTCGTCCATGTCCGCGCGGTGGAAGAAGTTCGTGTCGGTCGGACCGGGCATCAGCGCGGTGATCGTCACGCCGGTGTCCTTCAGCTCCTCGCGCAGCGCCTCCGCGAACGACTGCACGAACGACTTCGACGCGTTGTAGACCGCCTGGTACGTACCCGGCATGGTGGACGCGATCGACGAGGTGAACAGCACGCCGCCGGCGTCGCGCGCGACCATCGCGGGCAGCGCGAGCTTGGCCAGGTGCACGGTCGAGGTGACGTTGACGTCGATCACGTTGAACTCGTCGCGCAGGTCGGTGCCGCCGACGAACTCGCCGCCGATGCCGCGGCCCGCGTTGAGCGCGAGCACGTCCACGTCGCGGGTGATCGCGGCCCACACCTTCTCCACGCCCTCCGGCGTGGCGAGGTCGGCGCGGACCTCGGTCACCTCGACGCCGGCGCCGTCCCGCCGCAGGTTCGCGGCGGCCTGCGCGAGCTCCTCGCCCGACGCCGTGATCAACAGGTCGTAGCCGCGCGACGCCAGCTGCCGGGCGAGCTCGTACCCGATGCCGCTGGACGCGCCGGTGACCACTGCAAACTGATTAGCCATACCTGCCGGATGCCCCGGGAAACCGTGGTTAATCCCGTCGGGTCCGGGGCACACCCTCACCCATGCGAGCACTCACCTGGCAGGGCACCGGCAAGGTGTCCGTGGAGAACGTCCCCGACCCGACCATTCAGGAGCCGACGGATGCCGTCATCCGGGTGACCTCGACCGCCATCTGCGGCTCCGACCTGCACCTGTACGACGTGCTCGGCATGTACCTGGACAAGGGTGACATCCTGGGCCACGAGCCGATGGGCATCGTGGAGGAGGTCGGTGCGGACGTCACCCACATCAAGCCCGGCGACCGCGTGGTGATCCCGTTCAACATCTCCTGCGGCTTCTGCTGGATGTGCAGCCGCGGCTACTACGCCCAGTGCGAGACAACGCAGGTCAAGGAGCACGGCAAGGGCGCGTCGCTGTTCGGCTACACCAGGCTGTACGGCCAGGTGCCCGGCGGTCAGGCCGAGTACCTGCGCGTCCCCCAGGCCCACTTCGGCCCGATCAAGGTGCCGGAGGGTCACCCGGACGAGCGTTACCTGTTCCTCTCCGACGTGCTCACCACGTCGTGGCAGGCCGCGAAGTGGGCGGACATCGAGCCGGGCAGCACCGTGCTGGTCACCGGCCTCGGCCCGATCGGCCAGATGTCCGCGCGGATCGCCCGCCACCTCGGTGCCGAGCGCGTCATCGCGGTCGACAACGTGCCGGAGCGGCTGGCGATGGCCGAGCGCCACGGCATCGAGGTGCTGAACCACGACAAGATCGACGACATCCCGGCGGCCGTGATCGAGCTGACGAACGGGCGCGGCGCGGACGGCGTGATCGAGGCGGTCGGTATGGAGGCGCACGGCACGCCGTTCCAGGCCGCCGCCATGACCGCGGCCGGCATGCTCCCGGACGCGCTGGCCCGCAAGGCGATCGACACCATGGGCGTGGACCGGATGGGCGCGCTGCGCACCGCGTTCGCCTCGGTCCGGCGGGCCGGCACCGTGTCGATCGTCGGCGTCTACGGCGGGCAGGCCGACCCGATCCCGATGTTCGACCTGTTCGACAAGGGGGTCACGCTGCGGATGGGCCAGGCGCACGTACGCCGCTGGTCCGACGACGTGCTGCCGCTGCTCACCGGCGCCGGCGACCCGCTCGGCGTGGACGACCTCGTCACCCACCGCCTCCCGCTGGAGTCGGCACCGCAGGCGTATGAGATCTTCAAGAAGAAGGAGGACGGCTGCATCAAGGTCGTCCTGAAGCCGTAGCGTGGTCGACCGTTCGGCGTACGAACTCTCCCGGTCCGGCCAGGCTGCGTATCCTGCTGAGGACTCCGGACCGGGAGAGCTGTCAAGGATGACTGGACGTGTGTTCGTCGGCCCTGTGGGCCGCGACCTCGCCGCGGTGGGGTGGCGCGAGACGCCGCTCGGCGCCCCGGAGGCGTGGCCGCAGAGCCTGCGGACCGCGGTCAGCCTGATGCTGTCCTCCCGCTTCCCGATGTGGATGGCCTGGGGCCCGGAGCTGACGTTCTTCTGCAACGACGCGTACCGGCGGGACACGCTCGGCCGTAAGTACCCGTGGGCGCTCGGCCGGCCGGCCAGCGAGGTGTGGGCGGAGATCTGGGACGACATCGGCCCGCGGATCGAGACCGTCCTGTCCACCGGCGAGGCCACCTGGGACGAGGGCCTCCTGCTGTTCCTGGAACGGTCCGGCTACCCGGAGGAGACGTACCACACGTTCTCCTACAGCCCGCTGCGCGACGACGCCGGTGCGGTCGTCGGCATGCTGTGCGTGGTCAGCGAGGACACCGACCGGGTGATCGGCGAGCGGCGGATGGCGACGCTGCGCGACCTCGGCTCCGACCCGAGCGCGATCCGGTCCGAGGAGCAGGTGCTCGCGTTCGCGTCCGCCCAGCTCGCCCGGAACCTGCGTGACCTGCCGTTCACGCTGATATACCTGACCGACGACGATGACGGCGAGCCGCGGCTGGCCGGCTCCACCGGTGGCTTCCAGCCGGCCACCTGGCCCGGTGCCGGGCCGGCCGAGGGCCTGATCCCGCTGGACGGCGTGGACGGGCTGCCGCACGGCGACTGGGACCAGCCGCCGACCGAGGCGCTCGTCGTGCCACTGTTGCAGCAGGGCGGCACGCCCTACGGGTTCATGGTCGCGGGCCTGAACCGGTTCCGGCCGCTGGACGAGGGCTACCGCGGCTTCGTCGAGCTGGCCGCCGGGCACGTCGCGTCCGGCATCGCCAGCGCGCGCAGCTACCAGGCCCAGCAGCGCCGGGCCGAGGAACTGGCCGAACTGGACCGCGCGAAGACCACGTTCTTCTCCAACATCAGCCACGAGTTCCGCACCCCGTTGACGCTGATCATGGGTCCGGTCGAGGATCTTCGCGCCCGGATCGGCGCGTCCGACCCGAACCTGGAGGTCATCCACCGCAACGCGCTGCGGCTCGGCAAGCTGGTCAACACGCTGCTCGACTTCTCCCGCATCGAGGCCGGGCGCATGCAGGCCCGGTACGAGCCGGCCGACCTGGCCGCCGCGACCGCGGAGCTGGCCAGCGTGTTCCGGTCCGCGATCGAACGCGCCGGCCTGCGGCTGGACGTCGACTGCCCGCCGCTGCCGGCCCCGGTCCACATCGACCGCGGCATGTGGGAGAAGGTCGTCCTCAACCTGCTCAGCAACGCGCTCAAGTTCACCTTCCGCGGGGGCATCCGGGTCACCGTCCGCGCCGACGGCGACCGTGCGACCGTGACCGTGGCCGACACCGGCGTGGGCGTGCCACCGGACGAGATCCCCCGCCTGTTCGAGCGGTTCCACCGGATCGAGCACGCCCGGTCCCGGTCCAACGAGGGCAGCGGCATCGGCCTCGCGCTGGTCAAGGAGCTGGTCGAGCTGCACGGCGGCGCGATCACCGCGGACAGCGTGCTCGGCGAGGGCACCGCGTTCACCATCCGGCTGCCGTTCGGCACCGCACACCTGCCCGCGGACGCGCTGGTCCCGGCCGGCTCCTCGACGCCGTCCGCGGCCACGCCGTACGTGGCGGAGGTGTCCCGCTGGGTGCCCGCCACCCCGTCGGCGCCGGCGGACCCCGGCACGCAGCCGACCGTCCTGGTCGCCGACGACAACGCGGACATGCGCGACTACCTGGTCCGGCTGCTGCGCTCCGCCGGGCACCGGGTCGAGGCGGTCGCGGACGGGCAGGCCGCGCTGGACACGGCCCGGGTCCGCCGCCCCGACCTGATCGTCAGCGACGTGATGATGCCACTGCTGGACGGCCTGCAACTGGTCGCGGCGCTGCGCGCGGACCCGCGCACGGCCGGCACGCCGGTGCTGCTGCTCTCCGCCCGCGCCGGCCAGGAGTCGTCGATCGAGGGCCTGGAGGCCGGCGCCGACGACTACCTGGTCAAGCCGTTCTCGTCGGCCGAGCTGCTGGCCCGGGTCCGGGCGAACCTGGAGCTGTCCCGGCTGCGCAACCACCATGCGCGGTGGCGCACCGCGCTGGTCGACTCGCTGCAGGAGGCCTTCTTCGTCTGCGACGAGGACGGTGCGGTCATCGAGATCAATTCCACGTTCCAGACCATCCTGGGGTACGGGCCGGAGGGCCTGCCGTACCCGCCGGTGCACCCGTGGTGGCCGGACGCGGAGCGCGACCCGGACGGCCACCGCCTGGTCGAGGACGCGTTCGCGCTGCTGATGGAACACTCCCGTGGCTCGTACACGATCCCGGTCAACCACCGCGACGGCCACCGGCTCTGGGTGGCCGCCGCGTTCAACCAGGTCGAAGACCCGGACACCGGCCGCCGCGTCATCGTCGGCACGTTCCGCGACGTCACCGCGGAGCACTACGCGGTGCAGCGGGACAGCGCGCTCGCCGCGCTCGGCCTGCGCCTCAGCCAGGCGGACACGGCCGGCGGCGCGCTGCGGGCCGTGCTGCCGGTGCTGACCGGCCTGTGGCGGGCCACCGCGGTGCACGCGGTCGTCTTCGGCGGCGGCAGCACGCCGGACGTGGTCTCCACCGACCCGGACCGGCACTGGGACACGCTGCCGGAGTCGCTGCGCGCCACGCTCACCGCGTTGCGCGACACGCCGCTGCTCACCCCGCTCGCCGACCCGCTCGCCGGCGCCGGGATCACGCTGGAGCACCCGGACGGGACCATGGTGCTCTGGGTCGAACCGGCCGAGAAGCGCGCGTTCACGCAGGAGGACCAGACCCTGCTCGCGCTGCTCGCCGGCCACCTCGGCCAGGGCCTGCACCGCATCCACCAGATCGACCAGCAGCGGGAGACCGCGCTCGCGCTGCAACGCGCGATCCTCGGCCCGGCCCAGCTCCCGATCGGGTTCGAGGTCCGGTACGCGCCCGCGACCCGCCCGCTCAAGGTCGGCGGCGACTGGTACGACACGATCCGGCTCCCGGACGACCGGATCGGCATCGTGGTCGGCGACTGTGTCGGCCACGGACTGCAGGCCGCGACCGTGATGGGCCAGCTGCGCAGCGCCTGCCGGGCGCTGCTGCTGCAGAACCTGGACCCGGCCGCCACGCTGATGGCGCTCGACCGGTTCGCCGCCCAGCTCCCCGGCGCCTCGTGCGCCACCGTCTTCTGCGGCACGCTCGACACCGGCACCGGCGAGCTGCGCTACTCCAGTGCCGGTCACCCGCCCGCGATCGTCACCCACGCGGACGGCACCACCCAGCTGCTCGACCAGGGGCGCTCCCGCCCGCTCGGCGTCCGCGGCGCGGCCGACCGGCCCGAGGCGACGTACACCGTGCCGGCCCGCGCCACGCTGCTGCTCTACACGGACGGCCTGATAGAACGCCGCCGGGCGCCGCTGACCGCGGGCATCGGCCGGGTCAGCACGGTGGTCCAGCGCGGCCGGTCCGCCCCACTGGACGCGCTGGCCTCCGAGGTGATGGACAGCATGGCACCGGACGCCGGTTACGACGACGACGTCGCGCTGCTGCTCTACCGTCACCCCGGCCCGCTCGACCTGGAGTTCCCGGCCGAGGCGACGCGGCTCGCGCCGGTCCGTTCCTCGCTGCGCCGCTGGCTGGAACGCTGCGGCGTGGACACCGGCACCGCGCAGAACGTGCTGGTCGCGGCCGGTGAGGCGTGCGCCAACGCGATCGAGCACGGGCACCGCCAGCTCGGCGGCCAGATCCACCTGAGCGCCGCCGTCACCGCGGACGACCTGCACCTGGTCGTCACGGACACCGGCAGCTGGCGTGCCCCCCGGCCGGAGGCGGACCCGCACCGCGGCCGCGGCCTGGTCCTGATCCGCGCCCTGATGCACGAGGTCACCATCACCACCGGTCTGGACGGCACCGTCGTCGGCATGCGAGCGAGGATTCCCGCCATGACGTCTTCCCGGCTCGACGCGAAGGGTCGCCCGGCATGAGCACCGACGTCAGCTTCGCCACCACCGAGCGCCCCGACGGCGCGCTGGTCCTGGCCGTCGCCGGGGAGATCGACATGAGCAACGCGGCGGCGTTCGCGACCGCGCTCGCCGCCGCGCTCGCCGACGCCGGCAGCGACTCCTTCGTCGTCGACCTGACCGCGGTCGAGTACCTCGACAGCGCCGGCCTCGCCGTGCTCTTCCAGCACGTCGACCACGCCACGCTGGTCGCCGCGCCGCTGCTCGCCCCGGTCCTGGCCATCGCCGGCCTCGACGACATAACCACGATCAAGAACTGACCGCACGGTACGCCGCCGCGTCCCGCCCGGCCGCGCCGACCTCCGCGATCAGCGGGGCCTGCCCCTGACGCCGGGCCGGTTCCGGCCCGAGCCGCCTCATCAGCTCTCTAGATCTCGTAGATCTCGCCGATGACCTGGCCGATCAGCTGGGCCCTGGTGCCGGCGCCGAACTTGCCGAGCAGTGATCTGAGGTGGCTGTCCACGGTGTGGGCGGAGACGTGCAGGTTGGTGGCGATCGCGGCGGGCGGGGTGCCGCCGATGACGGATTGCAGCACCTCCTGCTCACGTGGGCTGAGCGCGTGGGTGAGTGCGAGCATACGGAAGACGTCGGCGGCCGGTGCGGGCTGGACGACGATCGACACCGTGCCACGCTCGCCGCCGTCCATGGTGGATCCCCACAGCGACAGCCACGGGCCGGTGCGCGACCGGACCCGCAGGTACGATTCGCCGCCGGCGCGTGCCGAGGCCGCGATCTCGTGCACGCCCATCCGCAGCGGCGACAGCTCGTCCAGCCAGCGCCGGGCGGACTCGGTGGCCGACACGGTCCGGTTGCGCTGGTCCACCGTCAGCACGCCCGGAGCGGACGGGTGACTAGCCGGCGCGGTCGTGCCGGGCCGGCGGCAGGCCGCGCGACGCAGCGCCACCGCGATCGTGCGCGCGACGGACCGGACCAGCGTGCCCTCGTGCGGCGTGAACGCGGGCCGGCCGGCGCCGCGGAACAGCGAGATCGCGCCCCAGCAGCGACCGTCGGCGATGAACACGGCGCGCATCTCGTCCCGGGCGCCGAGCATCGGCAGGACGGTGCGGTACCGGTGGCTGCGGACCGGTTCGCCGCCGGTGCTGTGGCCGAGGATGCCGACCGCGCGGCGGGTCCGGGCCAGCTCGGCGAACTTGTCCACGTCGTCGACGAAGTATTCGTTGTGCGTGACGGCGGGCCCACCGTCCGGCGGCATGCCCGCGGAGACCTCGTCGGTGAGCAGCAGCGACCACGGGTCGACGGTGGCGAAGCAGTACGCGTCGTAGCCGACCAGCCGGGACAGCCGTGCGGCAAGCTCCCGGCGCAGCGCCCGGGAGTCGAGGTCGAGCGCGCAGGCCCGTTCGACGCCGTGCAGTGAATCGCGGTCCCGGACCGACAGGCGTGCCATCAGACCCCACACCGTAGAACGACGGCTGATCTTGCACAACCCCTGATTTCCGGGATATCGGCGCCCCCGCGTGAGTTCCTAGTTTTCCGTCGACGGCGAACATCTCACGGACGGATTCACCGATGACGCACCCCTACGCGGCGCAGGCAGACGAGCACCAGGAGCTGGAATGGCTGGGCGGCGGTGTGATGCGGGTCCTGCTCGACGGCGAGCGGACCGGCGGGCGGCTGGCCATGTTCCGGTCGCAGGCGCCGGCCGGTGCCGCGTCACCCGCGTACGTACACGCTCGCGAGGACGAGATCTTCGTGCTGCTCGAGGGCAGCGCGATCTTCTGGATCGGTGACGAGCGGTACGAGGCGGACGCGGGCAGCGTGGCGTTCCTGCCGCGCGGTGTCCCACACGCGTACCGGATCACCGAGGACGCCGACCTGTTCGCGGTCAGCACACCGGCCGGGCTGGAGAACTTCTTCCGCGGCGCCGGGCACGACCTGAGCATGCCGCGCCCGGAGGGGTTCGTGGTCACACCGGCCACGATGGCCGCGGCTGCGGCGGCGAACGGGCAGGCCATCCTCGGCCCGCCGTTGCCGGCGGACGGTGTGCTGCCGCGGGCCGGCTCCGAAGCGGTCGGCGAGCCGTACGTGGCGCGGGCCGGTGCGCACGAGACGCTGGAGTGGATCGGCGGCGGCCTCATGCGGATCCTGCTGACCGCGGAACACACCGCCGGGCAGCTGGCGATGTTCCGGTCCAGCGCGCCGGCCGGTGCGGCGTCGCCGGTGTACGCACACTCCCGTGAGGACGAGATCATCCTGCTGCTGCGCGGCGGCGGCGTCTTCTGGGCCGGCGCGCACCGCTTCGAGCTGGCCGCGGGCGGCCTGGTGTTCGTGCCGCGCGGCGTTCCGCTGGCGTACCGGATCACCGCGGACGCGGAGATGCTCGCGCTGACGACGCCGGGTGGACTGGAGTCGTTCTTCCGGACCGTGGGCCGCGACGTGCGCGAACCTCGGCCGGACGGCTGGGCGATCGACTATGCGCTGATGGGGGAGGCGTCCGCGGCGACCGGGCAGACGGTTCTCGGCCCGCCGCTGGAGACCGGCGACATGATCCCGGCGCACGCGCTGCGCGACTGAGAGGCGGTCGCGACCGGCCGGTCGCCGTGCGGGAGCCGGGAGGCGCGTGCCTCCCGGCTTTCGCCGTGCCCGGGGACGGTCAGGACCGGGCGGCCAGCCACTCGCGCAGACCCCGGGGGCGCAGGTCGGTCCAGACCTCGTCGATGTGGGCCAGGCAGGCCGCCTCGTCGCCGCTGAAGCCGGTGCCGTGCCAGCCGGCCGGCGCGGGCGTCCCGTGCGGCCACACCGAGTATTGCTCCTCGTCGTTCATCACTACGTCATAAATTCGGCCGTCAATACCTTCCGTGTCCATGGCGAAAGAGGTTATACGCACGCGCGGTCCCGGTCGAGGGTGACTTCTGGATACGGCCGGTAAAACCTCAACACGCACTATTGAGGCAAGGTCGGACTTACTGGCGCTGCTACGTCAATGCCCTTTTCCGGTCACCGTCCACTTTGGCCCCCAGATTTGCCGACAAATCGCCCCGCATCCTACTTTCAGTGACGTCCGGTTGACAGAGTGCAGGCACTTACGTAGCTTCTGTGCAATCCTTTTCCGGATCACAAAACCACCTTTAATGCCGACGGTGGTCATTCCGCTGTGCGCGTGTCCGGAACGGAAATTGACGGGAATCCCTCGCGGGATGAAGGAGCAAATGGTGCATGCCCGGCCGTCGGAGAATGCAAGTCACGAACGATACGAAGCGGTTACGCTGCAACCCGGAATGCTGTTCGGGCGGCATCGGCGGCATTCCGGCGTCGATCTGCTGCAGGTCGTCGTGGACTGGCCGGTCCGGCTCGATCCCGCCGCGATGCGCACCGCGTGGCGGCACGCGGCCGCACGGCACCCGGTGCTGCGCACCGGCTTCGACTGGCCGCCCGGCGCCCCGCCAACCCAGGCGGTCCGGCCGTCCGCCGAGGTGCCGGTCGAACTGCACGACTGGACCGGCACGCCGGAGCGGGACCTGGCCGCGTTCCTCGCCGCGGACCGCGGCACCGGCTTCGACCACGCGCACCCGCCGCTGGCCCGCGTCACGCTGATCACGCACGGACCCGGCCGGCACACCGTCGCGATCACGCTGCACCACGCCATCCTGGACGGCCGGTCCGTCCGGCACCTGCTCGCCGAGGTCTTCGCCGAGCACGACGCGCTCGCGGCCGGCCGGCCGTTCACCGCGCCGGACCGGCCCGCGTACCGCGACTTCGCCCGCTGGGTGGCGTCCCGGCCGGAGAACGGCGACCGCCCGTTCTGGCGCGCGCACCTGGCCGGCGCGACGCTGCCGACGCCACTGCCGGTGCTCGCGCCCGCGGCCGGCGCGCCGGACCGGACGCCCGGCTCGGTCCGGGAGACCGTGCTGGAACTGACCCCGGCGCAGGCCGGTGCGCTGCGGGCGACCGGCGTGCCGCTGGACACGCTGGTCACCGCGGCCTGGGCGGCCACGCTGCGGCAGCACACCGACCGCGACGACGTGGTATTCGGCTCGGTGCGCTCCTGCCGCCGGGACACCGTCGACGGCGCGGACCGGATGATCGGCCTGCTGATCAACACGTTGCCGTTGCGCGTGCCGGTCCGCGCCGACCTGCCGGTCCGTGACTGGCTGACCGAGACCGGCCGGCGCGTCGCCGGGCTGCACGACCACCGGCTCACCCCGCTCGACCGGATCCAGCGGTGGAGCGGCGTACCCGCCGACCGGCCGCTGTTCGACACGCTGCTGATGTACGACCACCGGAACCTGCAGAGCTCGCTGGCCGCGGCCGTGCCCGGCTGGGGCGGCCGGCGGGCCCGCGTCCACCGCCACCCGGGCCCACCGGTCACGCTGTGCGTCTTCGGCGAACCGGGCCCGCACGCGCTGCTCTACCACGATCAGCACCGGCTCACCCCGGCCGCGGCCG
The DNA here is from genome assembly GCF_030813715.1 of Catenuloplanes indicus. Lineage (NCBI taxonomy): Bacteria > Bacillati > Actinomycetota > Actinomycetes > Micromonosporales > Micromonosporaceae > Catenuloplanes > Catenuloplanes indicus. The sequence goes on along the minus strand of NZ_JAUSUZ010000001.1, from coordinate 769,785 downwards.
ACGCACTGCTGCACCTGTTCGGCACGATCCTCACCGGCCTCCCGGCCCACCTCGACGGATACGTCCGCGACCTGCCGGGCACGGATCGCCCCGCCGGTGCGCCGGGCGAGAGCCGCCCGGCGGGCGTTCCGGGCGCGCACCGCGTGGCACCGCCGAACCCGGGTGGTCCCGACGATCCGGATCGGCTCGGCGACGGGCCCGGTGTGAACGGCCGCGGTGATGATCCCGGTGCGGGCGGCTTCGGTGATCCGGCCGGCGTGGGCCGTCTCGACGATCCGCCGGACATGAGGCCCCCGGAGGGTCCCGCGGACACGGGCCGCGGCGAGCTGCCGACCGCGGGCCGCCCGGTCGAACCGCGGGGCGGGGACAGCCTCGGCGGTCTGCCGGGCGATGCCGCCGGCCGGAGCGGCGCCGTGCTGTCCGGACCGGGCCTGCCGGCCGCGCTCGCCACCCGTACCGTGGTGGATCTGGTCGTGGCCCGGGCCGAGGCGTGGCCGGACGCGGTCGCGGTCGTGGCGCCGGACGGCACGCTCACCTACCGCGAGCTGCTGGCACGCGCGGACCGCGTGGCCGGCGGGCTGCTGGACGCGGGGGTGCGGCCGGACACGCCGGTCGCGGTCGCGCTGCCCCGCTCGGCCGCGCTGATCGTCGCGTTGCTCGGCGTGCTCCGGGCCGGCGCCGGTTACCTTCCGCTCGACCCGGCCGACCCGCCGGACCGCACCGCCGCGATCCTGGCGCAGGCGGGCGACCCGGTCACGATCAACGCGGAGTCGATGCCGGACGCGCCGCCGCGCACCCGTGCGCCGCACCCGGCCGGGCTCGCCTACGTCTGCCACACCAGCGGCTCGACCGGCGCACCGAAGGCGGTCGGCGTGCCGCACTCGGCCGTGGTCCGGCTCGTCCACGAACCCGGCTACCTGCGGCTCGGGCCCGGCGAGCGGGTGCTGCACCTGGCGCCGGTCGCGTTCGACGCGGCCACGCTGGAGATCTGGGGCAGCCTCGCGTCCGGCGCCACGCTGGTGGTCGCGCCACCCGGCCCGCTCGGCCCGGCCGAGGTCGCGGACGTGGTGCGCCGCGAGCGGATCAGCGTGCTCTGGCTGACCGCGGGACTGTTCCACCAGGTCGTCGAGCTGGCCCCGGACGGCCTGGCCGCTGTCGGGCAGCTGCTGGCCGGCGGTGACGTGCTCGACCCGGCCGCGGTCCGCCGCGCGCTGCGCGCCCGCGACGGCAAACCCCTGATCAACGGGTACGGCCCGACGGAGAACACCACGTTCACCACCGTGCACGTGCTGACCGGCGCGGACGAGGTGCCCGACCCGGTACCGATCGGCTGTCCGGTGCCCGGCACCGGCGTGTACCTGCTGGACGCCGCGCTGCGCCCGGTCCCGGCCGGGACGGCCGGTGACCTCTACACCGGCGGGGCCGGGCTGGCCCGCGGCTACCTCGGGCGGCCGGCCGCGACCGCGCGGGTGTTCCTGCCGGATCCGTTCAGCGCGGTGCCGGGCGCGCGGATGTACCGCACCGGTGACCGGGCCCGCGTCCGCGAGGACGGCACGCTGGAGTTCCTCGGCCGCGCCGACGACCAGGTGAAGATCCGCGGTTTCCGGGTCGAGCCGGGCGAGGCCGCCGCGGTGCTGCGCCGCCATCCCGCGGTCACCGACGCCGCCGTGGTCGTCGACGGCACCGGCGAACGGCGGCGGCTGGTCGGCTACTACTGTGCCCGCGACGGCGTACCGGTGGATGATCTTCCCGGTTTCGCCGGCCGGCACCTGCCCGCGTATCTGCGCCCGGCCGCGCTGGTCCGGCTGCCCGCGCTGCCGCTGACCCCGGCCGGCAAGCTCGACCGCCGGGCGCTGCCCGCACCGCCCGCGGCCTCGTCCGGCGGTGCGCCGCGCGGTGACGTGGAGACCCGGCTGGCCGCGCTCTGGCGTGACCTGCTGGGCGTGCCGGCGGCCGGCCGGGACGACGACTTCTTCGCGCAGGGCGGCAACTCGCTGCTCGCGACCCGGCTCACGTTCGCGGTCGCGGACACGTTCCACGTCGACCTGCCGGTCCGCGCCGTCTTCGACACACCGGCGCTGCGCGACATCGCCGCCACGATCGCCGCACTGCCGCGGTCGGATGTGGACGGTCCGGTTGCCCGCGACCGCACGGCGTACCGGCTCGCACCGGCCGCGACGGCCCGGCCGGCGGCATCCGGCGCCGCCGTTGACGACGCCGGAACACCGTCGGTGGATCGGTGGGGTCCGGCGGGTGGCGTCACGCTCGCGTCGCCGCCCGCGGTGGCAGGCGGTGCCCCGCGCACGGCGGACCGTCCCGCGCCGGGCGACGACGTCGGACCCGCGTCGGACCACAAGCCTGCGGACGGCGGGCGCAAGCCTGCGGACGGCGGGCGCGAGCTCGGCGGCGGCGGGCATCTCGTACGGCCGGGCGGCGACTGGGCGCTGTGGCGGTGGGCCGGGCTGCGTGCGGCCGGCTTCCCGATCGACACGCTGACCGCGCTCGGCGATCCGGCGCTCGGTGATGCCGCCGACGCGCTGGACGAGGCCGGACAGCGATGCGACGACGCCCGTCGCGCGCTCGGCCACCTGCTGCAGCTCGCGCGCGCGGCCGCACCGCCCGGCGCACGCGGGCCCTGGAACCGGGCCGCCCGCCACGCCCGCCGGGACGCCACCCCGGCCCCGCTGCCGGCGCCGTCTCCGGCCGGGGCCGCCGAGGCGGGCGGACCCGCGCCGTCCGGCGAGGCGGGCCGCGCCGAACTGGCCGAGGCACACGCGGCCGCGGTCGCCGCGCACGCCGCGCACGAGGACGCCCGGGACCGTTTCGCCGCCGCCTACGAGCGCGCGTCCGCGCGTCGCACGGACGCGCTGCGCCGGGCCGCCGCCGACCCGCGGTTCCGGGAGGCCGTCACCTGGCAGAACCGGGCCGCGCTGCACACCGGCGTCGCGGACGTGGCGAAGCCCGGCGGGGCCGGCTCGCAGTACCGGCAGCATCAGGCGCTGGTCGCCACGTACCTGCAGCGGTATTGCGGCAAGAACGACACGATCGGCTTCTTCGGCCCGGTCGGCTGGGCAGAGATCGGCGGTCCCGGCCCGGCGCTGCGGGTGCGGCCGGGCGGGCTCGCCACCCGTACCGTCTATTTCGAGAACTGGGCCGTGTCCGAACTGGCCGGCCGGCTGGCCGCCGACGACGACCGCTTGCGCCCGTGGCTGATCCCGCGCCGGATGCCGTTCCTGCGCGTCGACGGCGACCACCTGCTGCTGCCGCTCACCCCGCCCACGCCGCTCGACCCGGAGACCGCGCGGCTGCTGCGCGCCGCGGACGGCACCCGCACCGCCGGTGAGATCGCCGCCGCGCTCGGCGCGGACCCGGACGACGTGTTCCACCGGCTGGCCACGCTGCGCGACGCGCGCCGGATCTCGTGGTCGTTCGAGGTGCCCAAGGAGGACGTGTTCCCGGAACGCGTGCTCCGCACCCGCCTCACCGCGGTCGGCGACGCCGGGGCCCGCGCGCGGGCGCTCGCCGCGCTCGACCGCCTGGAGACGGCCCGGGACGCGGTCGCCGCCGCGGCCGGTGACCCGGACCGCCTCGACGCGGCCGTCACCCGCCTCGAACAGACCTTCACCGGCCTCACCGGTACGGCCGCCACCCGCCGCGCCGGGAAGGCCTACGCCGGGCGGACCGTGGTCTACGAGGACTGCCGCTCCGGCACCGGCGTGACGCTGTCGACCGAGCTGATGGGCACGCTCTGGCCGTCGCTGAGCCTGCTGCTGACCAGTGCGCGCTGGTTCACGTTCGCCGGGGCCGCGCTGTTCCACCGGGCCTGCGCGGACCGCTACCGCGAGCTGGCCGCCCGCACCGGCTCGCCCGGCGTACCGTTCGCGGACTTCTGGCTCTGGGCCAACGACGTGCTGTTCGACGCGCCGGAACGCCTGATCGGCCCGGTCGTGCGCGGCCTGCGCGAGCGCTGGTCGCAGATCCTGCCCGCGGCGGACGGGAACCGGATCACCGCGGACTCGGCCGCGCTCGCCGACGCGGTCCGGCGACGGTTCGCGGCACCGCGGCCCGGCTGGTCCGGCGCGCACCAGCACAGCCCGGACGTGATGCTGGCCGCGGACGGCCCGGACGCGGTCCGGCGCGGCGACTTCCACTGGGTGGTCGGCGAGGTGCACCCGGGCGTGAACACGCTGCGGTCCGCGCTGTTCGTCGCTCAGCACCCGGACCCGGACGCGCTGCGCGCCGCGATGCTGGCCGACCTGCCGCGCCGCCGGATCGTGCTGGCCGCGACCGGCGAGGAGGGCGGCGCCCCGGCCCGGATCACCGACGGCCTGATCACCGGCCGCGACCTGCGGATCGTGTTCGGGCACGACAGCGGCGGCCTGGACCCGGCGACCGCGCTGCCGGTCGCGGACTGCGTGCTGCGCGACGACGGCGGCGTGCTGACCGTGGCCAGCCGGGACGGGCGGCACCGGATGCCGCTGGCCGAGGTGATCGGCGAGCCGGTGATGCTGCAACTGCTGCAGCGCTTCGACGTGCTGCCCGCGGCGGACCACCGGCCGCGGGTGACGGTCGACCGGGTGGTCTGGTCGCGGGAGTCGTGGACGTTCCCGGCCGCGGGCCTGGACTTCGTGCACGTGCCGGACGAGGCCGAACGGTTCCGGCGGGCGCGTGCCTGGCAGCGCGCGCATCGGCTGCCCCGGCACGTCTTCGTCGTGTCACCGGCCGAGAAGAAGCCGTTCCACCTCGATCTGGCCGGTCTCGCGTCGGTGGACGTGTTCGCCCGCGCGGTCCGCCGCGCCGGGCCGGACGCGCGCCTGAAGCTCAGCGAGATGCTGCCCGGCCCGGACCAGACCTGGCTGACCGGCGCCGACGGCCGCCGGCACACCGCCGAGCTGCGCCTGGTCGCCGTCGACACCCGAAGGGACATCGCGTGAGCGACACCTATCTCCTGCCGGCCTCGCTCACCCAGCGGCGGCTGTGGCTGCTCGACCAGCTGAGCCCGGGCTCCGCCACGTACAACATCGCCTGGCTCGTGGTCCTGGACGGGCCGCTGGACGGGCCGGCGCTGGAGGCCGCGCTGACCCGGCTGGTGGCCCGGCACGAGAGCCTGCGCACGCACTTCACGGCCGTGGACGGCGAACCGGCCCAGGTGGTCGCGCCGGCCGGCCCGGTCCGGCTGCACCCGGTCGAGACCGGCGACGACTGGCGGCGGCACGTCAACGAGGCGGCCCGCCGCCCGTTCGACCTGGCCGCCGGCCCGCTGAACCGGTTCACGCTGCTGCGCCGGCCGGACGGCTCGCACGCGCTGGTCTGGGTGGTGCACCACGCGGTCGCGGACGGCTGGTCGTTCGGCGTGCTCTTCGGCGAGCTGGCCGCGGCGTACGCGGGCGAGGCACTGCCGGACGCGCCGATGCAGTACGGCGACTTCGCGATCTGGCAGCGCGAGCAGGCCGCGCGCGGCGCGTTCGACGACGACCTGGACCACTGGCACCGCGCGCTCGCCGGCGCCCCGGTGCTGCTCGACCTGCCCGCCGACCGGCCGCGCCCGCCCGAACAGGACGACGCCGGCGGCACGGTCACCTGCGACGTGCCGGCGGAGCTGACCGCGCGGCTCCACCGGGGGAGGAGCACGCTGCTGCTGGCCGGTTTCCAGGCGCTGCTGCACCGGCTCACCGGCCAGGACGACCTGCTGGTCGGGCTGCCGGTCGCGGCCCGCACCCGGCCGCAGACCCGGGACGTGGTCGGCTTCTTCGCGAACACGCTCGCGCTGCGCGCCGTGTTCCCGGAAGGCGTCACGTTCGGGCAGCTGGTGACCGCGGCGCAGGACTCGGTCGCGGCCGCACAGACCCGGCAGGAGGCGCCGTTCGAGCAGGTCGTGGAGCGGCTCGCGGTGCCGCGCAGCCTCTCCCACCCGCCGCTGGTGCAGGTGATGTTCGCGCTGGAGGAGGCGCCGCCGCCGCGGACCGCGGCCGGGCTGACCATCACGCCGGAGCTGTGGGAGAACGGCACCGTCAAGTTCGACCTCACGCTCACCGTGGAGGAGCGCGCGGACCGGCTGCGGCTGCGCGTCACGTACCGGTCGGGGCTGTTCGACGAGACGCGCGTCCGCGCGCTGACCGGGCAGTACCTGGCGCTGCTGGAGGCGGGCCTGGACCGGCCGGGGACCCCGGTCGCCACGCTGCCGATGCTGCGACCCGGGGACCGGGAACGGCTGCGCGGGTACGGCACGGGGGACCCGCTGCCGGCGGTGGCGGACCTGACCCGGCTGACCGGGGACGCGATCGCGGTGTCCGGGCCGGACGGCCGGCTCAGCTACCGGGAGCTGGACGCGCGGGCGAACCGGCTCGCGCACCTGCTGCACGCGCACGGCGCCGGGCCGGACACGCCGGTCGGGCTGGCGCTGGGCCGCAGCACGTGGCTGGTCGCGGCGATCCTGGCGGTCTGGCGGGCCGGTGCCGGCTACCTGCCGCTCGACCCGGGCCTGCCACCGGCCCGGATCGCCACCATGCTGGCCGACGCCCGCCCACCGGTCGTGCTCACCGACGCGCCGTTCGACGATCCACGATCGACCGTCGTACGGGTGGACACCGCCGATCTGGACCGGTTCCCCGCGTCCGCGCCACCGCCGGTGGAGACGCACCCGGACGCGCTGGCCTACCTGCTCTACACGTCCGGGTCGACCGGCCGGCCGAAGGGCGTCGCGGTGCCGCACGCGGCCGTCACCGACCTGCTCGCCGGCTTCCACGCGGTGCTCGGGCTGACCGCGGCGGACCGGGTCGCGGCCGTGACCACGCACGCGTTCGACATCTCCGTCGTCGAGCTGGTGCTGCCGCTGCTGGCCGGTGCGCGAATCGAGATGATCGACGCGGACACCGCCCGGGATGCCGCGCTGCTGCGGGCCGCGCTCGCCGGCCGGCGCGTCACCGTCGCGCAGGGCACGCCGGCGACCTGGCGGATGCTGGTCACCGCCGGTGGCGTACCCGCGGGGGTGCGGTTGCGGATCAGCGGCGGCGAGGCGCTCTCCCGGGACCTGGCCGACCGGCTCCGCGACGGCGGCACGGTGATCAACGGGTACGGGCCGTCGGAGACCACGGTCTACTCCACCGCGGGACCGGCCGGCCCGGACGGGCCGGTCAGCCTGGGCCGGCCGACGCCGAACACGACCGTGTACCTGCTCGACGCGGCCGGGCGGCCGGTGCCTGAGGGGGTGGTCGGCGAGCTGCACATCGGCGGGCCGGGCGTGGCGCGCGGCTACCTCGGGCAGCCCGGTGCGACCGCGGCCCGGTTCCGGCCGGACCCGTACCGTGCGGGTGGCCGGCTCTACGCGACCGGGGACCTCGGGCGATGGCGGGCCGACGGCACGCTCGACTTCCTCGGCCGCGCCGACGCCCAGCTGAAGGTGCGCGGCTTCCGGATCGAGCCGGGTGAGATCGAGACGCTGCTGCGCGAGCACCCCGCCGTCGCCGAGGCGGTGGTGACCGCGCGGGACGGCGGCCGGCTCGCCGCCTACGTCGTCACCACCGGCGAGCGGAGCGCGGCCGGGCTCTGGCCGCAGCTGCGCTCCGGGCTCGCGGCGCGGCTGCCGGACTACATGATCCCGGCCGCGCTGGTGGTGCTGGACGCGCTGCCGCGCACCGCGAGCGGCAAGGCCGACCGGGCGGCGCTGCCCGAGCCGTCCTGGCGGGAGACGACCGCGACACCGGCCGTGCTCGCCCGTACCCCGGTGGAGTCGGAGCTCTCCGCGCTCTGGCGCGAGGTGCTGAACCTGCCCGAGGTCGGCGTCCACGACAACTTCTTCGCGCTCGGCGGGCACTCGCTCAACGCGGCCCGGCTGATCGCCCGGATCCGTACCGCGTTCGGCGCGGACGTCACGCTGCGCGACCTGTTCGCGGCGCCGACCGTCGCCGAGCTCGCACCGCTGCTCGACCGGGCCACCCGCCCGGCATCACCGCACACCGGCCCGGCACGACCGGCGCCGGACCGGCTTCCGGACTCGCTCGACTCGCTCTCCGACGCCGAGATCGACGCGCTGCTGGACGCACTGACCTCGGAGGAGGAGTCATGACCGGCCCACAGGAACATGCGGTCGTCGTCGGCGCGGGGCTCGCCGGCTCGCTGACCGCGGTGTTCCTCGCCCGCCGCGGGTATCGCGTGTCCGTCTACGAACGCCGGCCGGACCCGCGCACCGCCGGCACCGCGGCCACCGGCCGATCGATCAACCTCGGGCTGTCCGCGCGCGGCATGGCCGCGCTCGACGAGGCCGGGCTGCTCGACGCCGTACTCGCCCGCGGCGTGCCGATGCGCGGCCGGGTGGTGCACCGGCCCGACGGCACGACCAGATTTCAGCCGTACGGTGTGCGCGAGCACGAGATCCTGCACTCGGTCCTTCGCGACGACCTGCTCCGGCTGCTCGTCGACACCGCGTCCGCGCACCCGGACGTCAGCTTCCACTTCGGACGGACGCTGACCGGTCTGGACCGGGACAAGGGCACGGTGGAGGTCGCCGATCCGGCCGAGACCGTCGAGGCCGACCTGATCGTCGGCGCGGACGGCGTGTTCTCCGCCGCGCGCCGCCACCTGCAGCACGGGCTGCGCGCCGACTACGCGCAGGAGTTCCTGCCGTGGGGCTACACCGAGCTGACCATCCCGGCCGGCCCCGGCGGCGTGCCCCGGGTGCGCCTCGAGGCGCTGCACGTCTGGCCGGGCGAGGACGCGCTGATGGTCGCGCACCCCAACCGGGACGGCTCGCTGACCTGCTCGCTGTTCATGGCGCACGAGGGGCCGGTCAGCTTCGCGGCGCTGCGTGACCGGGCCGCGATCCACGCGTTCGCCGACGCCGCGTTCCCGGACGCGCGCGAGCTGATGCCGGACCTGGCCGACGAGCTGCTGGCCCACCCGGTCGGCCGGCTCGTCACCGTGCGCACGGCGCCGTGGCGGCACGAGGACCGGGTGGTGCTGGTCGGCGACGCGGCGCACGCGGTCTACCCGTTCTTCGGGCAGGGGATGAACGCGGCGTTCGAGGACTGCCTGGTGCTGGACGCCTGCCTGGGCCGGCACCCGGACCGGGGGACCGCGCTGGCCGCGTACGAGGCCGCGCGCCGCCCGCACACCGACGTGCTCGCCGACCTGTCCGCCGCGAACTTCACCGAGCTGCGGGCACGCGTGCACCGGCCCGGGTACGTGCTGGCCGCGGCCGCGGACCGGGCGCTGTCCCGGCTGCTGCCGCACCGCTGGGTGCCGCTCTACACGCTGGTCGCGCACACCACCACGCCGTACGCGGACGCGCTCGCCCGGGTACGCCGCCAGCGCCGGGCGCTCGCCGCGGCCGTGACCGTGGGTACCGCCGTCGCCGTGCTGGCCGCCCGTCTCTCCCTGCGGGGGCGGGCATGCTGACCCGCCCCGGATTCCCCGGCCAGGTGCTGTTCGACGCGGCCGACCTGCACGCCGAACTGCCGCACCCGCTCGTCGCCGGCGTCACCGGCCGGCTGCTCGAGGTGCTCGCCTGGGCACAGCACTACCTCTGCGGGCCGCACCCGGACCTCGGCCGGAAGGGACCGGTGTGCCCGTTCGTGCAGGGCTCGCTGGACCGCGGCGTGTTCTACCTGGCGGTGCACCGGGGCGACACGCTCGACCCGGACGACCTGGACGCGCTGCTGGCCGGGTACCGGGACTGGTTCACCGCGCTGGAACCCGCGCACGGCCCGGCCGCCCAGTTCAAGACGATCCTGCTCACGCTGCCCGACCTGCCGGACGAGATCGCCCGGGTGCAGGTGGACAGCGCGCAGGCCCGGCTCAAGGCCGCGTACACCGAGCGCGGCTTGATGATCGGCGAGTTCCACGACGGGCCACCGGCCAAGGGCGGGCTGTGGAACCCGGACTTCCGGCCGCTGCACAGCCCGGTGCCGCTGCTGGCGATCCGGCACATGGTGCCCAGCGACTTCCCGTTCCTCGCCGACGACCCGGTGACGCTCGGCGCGTACCTGAGCCGCTTCTCCGGCAATGGCCCGGTGGCGCTGCGCCGGCAGGTCGCGGCCGCCGCCACCCGCTTCGGGCTCGACCTGCCCGCACAGATCCAGGAGGCCTGATGAGCACCGAATCCCCGGCGCCGCGATCGGATGCGCCGCGATCGGATGTGCCGCGTGAGGGTAAGCGGGCGTTGCTGGCCCGGCTGCTGACCGAGCGGGCGCGGGCGCCGCGTACCCACCCGGCCTCGTTCGGGCAGCAGCGGCTGTGGTTCCTGGACCGGTTCGCCGGCGGTACCGCGGTCTACCACATCCCGGTCGCGTTCCACCTGCGCGGACCGGTCGACCCGGCCGCGCTGCGCGCCGCGCTGTCCACCGTGGTCGCGCGGCACGAGACGCTGCGGACCACGTTCGCGGAGTCCGGTGGCGAGGTGGTGCAGATCGTGCACCCGGCCCTGCCGGTGGAACTGGAGATCGCCGACGCGTCCGGTGGCACCCGCGTCGAGGGCCGGGCGCTCGCGGCCGAGTTCGGGCGGCGGCCGTTCGACCTGGCCACCGGGCCGCTGCTGCGCGCCGCGCTGATCCGGCTCGGCCCGGACGAGCACGTGCTCACACTGGTGCTGCACCACATCATCTCGGACGCCTGGTCGCTCGGCGTGCTGTTCACCGAGCTGAACGCCGCGTACACGGCCGCGCGGGACGGCCGCGACCCGGCGCTGCCGCCGCTGCCGGTGCAGTACGCGGACTTCGCCCGCTGGCAGCGCGGGCAGCTCGGCGGCGACCTGCTCACCGGTCAGCTCGACTACTGGCTCGGCCACCTGCGCGGCGCGCCGGCGCTGCTCACGTTGCCCACCGACCGGCACCGGCCCGCGGTCCGCGAGCACCGCGGCGCCGTGCACTACCTGACGCTGCCGCCCGCGCTGGTCGACCGGGTCACCGCGTTCAACCAGGACACCGGCGTCACCATGTTCATGACGCTGCTGGCCGTGTTCCAGACCGTGCTGGCCCGGCACGCCGGCCAGGACGACGTGGTGATCGGCACCCCGGTCGCCGGGCGCGGCCACCCGGACCTGGAGGGGCTGGTCGGGTTCTTCGTCAACACGGTCGCGCTGCGGCTGTCGTCGGTCGGCCGGCCGTCGCTGCGCACGCTGGCCGCCCGCGCCCGCGAGGTCACGCTGAACGGGCTCGGCAACGCGGACCTGCCGTTCGAACGGCTGGTCGAGGAACTGCAGCCGGAGCGCAGCCTCGCGCACACGCCGGTGTTCCAGGCACAGCTGATCCTGCAGAACGCGCCGCACGCGCCGTTCCGGCTCGGCGACACGGCCGCGACGTCGCTGGAGCTGGACACCGGCACCGCCAAGTTCGACCTGACCCTGGTCGGCGAGGCCACGCCGTCCGGCGGGCTGCGGCTGGCCGTCGAGTACGACACCGACCTGTTCGACGCGTCCACGATCGACCGGCTCACCCGGCACCTGAGCACGCTGCTCACCGCGGGCGTCGCCGCACCGGACCGGCCGCTGCACCTGATCCCGCTGCTGCGCGGCGCGGAACGGTGGGAGGTGCTGACCGGCTGGAACGACACCGACCGGGGTACGCCGCCGGACGGCTCCGTGCTCGGCCTGATCGACCCGGTCGCCGGTGCCACCGTCACCGGGCCGGACGGCACGCGGGACACCGCCGCGCTGCTGGAGCGCGCCGGGCGGATCGCGGCCCGGCTGCGCGACGCCGGCGTCACCGCGGACACGCCGGTCGGGCTGTGCATGACGCGCGGCACCGGGATGCTCGCGGCCGTGCTCGGCGTGTGGTGGGCCGGCGCCGGATACCTGCCGCTGGACCCGGAACTGCCGGAGGACCGGCTGCGGTACATGCTCACCGACTCCGGCACGCGGGTGGTGCTCACCGACGCGTCCGTGGCGGCCCGGCTGGGCGACGTGCTGGCGACCGCGCCGACCGTGCTGATCGACGCGGACCTCCCGGCGGTGGCGCCGGAGCGGCAGCCGGTGCATCCGGACGGGCTCGCGTATCTGATCTACACGTCCGGGTCGACCGGGCGGCCGAAGGGCGTGGCCGTGCCGCACCGGGCCGTGGTCAACCTGGTCGCGTCGTTCCACGACGACCTCGATCTCGGTGACGGTGACGTGTTCGCGGCCGTCACCACGCTGTCGTTCGACATCTCCGTGCTGGAGCTGCTGGTCCCGCTGGTCCGCGGCATCCGGCTGGAGATCGTCGGCGCGGCCGAGGCCGGTGACGGCGCCGCGCTGCGGGCCCGGCTGGAGTCGTCCGGCGCGACCGCGATGCAGGCCACGCCGGCCACCTGGCGGCTGCTGCTCGCGTCCGGTGGCGTGCCGGACCGGTTGCGGCTGCGGCTCTGCGGCGGCGAGGTGCTGCCCCGCGACCTGGCCGACCGGCTGCTGACCGGCGACGCCCGGCTGTGGAACTGCTACGGCCCGACCGAGACCACGGTCTGGTCCGCGGCCGGGGCCGTGCCGCCCGCACCGGCGCCGATCGGGCTCGGCACGCCGATCGCGAACACCCGCGTCTACGTGCTCGACGAGGCGCTGCAACCGGTACCGGCCGGCGTGGTCGGCGAGATCTACATCGGCGGCACCGGTGTGGTGCGCGGCTACCACGGCCGCGCCGGGCTGACCGCGCGCCGGTTCCTGCCCGACCCGTACGCCGACACGCCCGGTGCCCGCCTCTACGCCACCGGCGACCTGGCCCGCCGCCGCGCCGACGGGCGGCTGGAGTTCCTCGGCCGCGGCGACCACCAGATCAAGGTGCGCGGCTTCCGGATCGAACCCGGCGAGATCGAGGCCGTGCTGCGCGCGGACCCCCGGGTCGCGGACGCGGTCGTCGGTGCCTGGACCGGCGGCGACGGCGACACCCGGCTCGCCGGGCACATCGTGGCCGCGGACGGCGCCGACCCGGCCACGTTGCCGGATCTGCTGCGCCCGGTGCTGGCCGCGCGGCTGCCCGGCTACATGGTCCCGTCGCACCTGGACGTGCTGCCCGCGTTGCCGCTGAACGCGAACGGCAAGGTCGACCGCGGCGCGCTGCCCGCACCGCGCTGGGGTGATCAGACCGCGCCGGCGGTCGCCCCGCGTACCCCGGTGGAACAGGTTCTGGCCGGGATCTGGCAGGACGTGCTGCGCGGCGGCCCGGTCGGCGCGCACGACGACTTCTTCCGGCTCGGCGGCCACTCGCTGCTCGGCGCGCAGGTGGTCGCGCGCACGTCCGACACCTTCGGGATCAGCGTGCCGATCCGGGTGCTGTTCGAGGCGCCGACCGTGGCCACGATGGCGTCCGCGCTGACCGCGTTCGAACCCGAGCCCGGCCACCTGCACGCGGTCGCCGCGGTCCGCCTCGAGGTGGCCGGCCTGTCCGACGAGGAACTGCACCGCATGCTGGAGGAGAAGCCATGAGCGCGCCCGTCGCCCCGATCGCGCCGCCGTGCGAGGGGGAGCCGGCATGACCGACCGGGAACGGCTGATCCGCCAACTGCTGGCCCGGCGCGGGCTGGGCGGCAGCGCACCGGCCGCGGAGATCCCGCGCCGGCCGGCCGGGGTGCCGGTGCCGCTGTCACCGTCGCAGGAGGGCATGTGGTTCCTCGACCGGCTGCTGCCGGGCAACCCCGCCTACGTCCTCGGGCAGGGGGTGCGGCTGACCGGACCGGTCGACCCGGCCGCGATGCGCGCGTCCGCGATCGCGCTGACCGGCCGGCACGAGGCGCTGCGCACCCGGATCCGCGCGGGGAACCAGGACGTGCTCGCGGCGGCGCCGGACCCGCTCACCTACGAGGACCGGCCCGGCGCGGACCCGGCCGCGATCGTGCGCCGCGAGTGCGAGACCCCGTTCGACCTGGCCGAGGCGCCGCTGCTGCGGATCCGGCTGGTCCGGCTCGGCCCGGACGACCACCTGCTCACGGTCGCGGTGCACCACATCGTGGCGGACGAGGTGTCGCTCGGCGTCATCCTCGACGAGCTGCTCGACGGCCACCGCCGGCACCGCGCGGGTGAGCCGGCCGCACCACCGCCGGACGTCCAGTTCGGCGACTGGGTGCTGTGGCAGCGGGACCGGGCGTCCGGCGAGGCGGAGTCGTTCTGGGCCGCGCACCTGGCCGGTACCGCCGTGCTCGACCTGCCCACCGACCGGCCCCGGCCCGCGACGCCGTCGACGGCCGGTGCGACCCGGGCGTTCACGATCGCACCGGAGCTCGCGGCCGAGGTGGACGCGCTCGCCCGGCGTACCGGCGCCACGCGGTTCATGATCTTCCTGACCGCGCTGCAGGTGGTGCTGGCCCGGCTCAGCGGCCAGCACGACGTCTGCGTCGGCTCCCCGGTGTCGCTGCGATCGGGCGATCACCTGGACCGCACGGTCGGGCTGTTCGTCAACAGCCTGCCGCTGCGCACCGACCTGTCCGGCGACCCGGCGCTCGACGAGGCGCTGGCGCGGGTGCGACGGACCACCATGGACTCGCTGGCGCACGCGGCGCTGCCGTTCGACCGGATCGTGGAGCTGGCCGCGCCGCCGCGTGACCCGGGGCGCAACCCGCTGTTCCAGACGATGCTGGTGCTCAACCGCGGCGGCGGCGTCCGGGAACGGCACGGCCTGACCGTCCGCCCGGTGCCGGTCCGCCGCGACACGTCCCGGCTCGACCTGACGATCGCCATCCACGAGTTCGACGCCGGGCTCGGCGGTCTGGCCGACTACAACACGGATCTGTTCGACGAGTCCACCGTGGACCGGCTGATCGACCGGCTGTGGGACACGGTGCACGCGATGGCCGTCCGCGGCGACGCACGACTGTCCGAACTGGACACGTTGACCGCGGGCGAGCGCCGCGACCTGACCGCCTGGAACGACACGGCGCTCGACGTCGGCGCCGCCACCACGCTGCACGCGCTGGTGGTGGCGCGCGCCGCGGCCACGCCGGACGCGCTCGCGGTGCTGGAACCCGGGCGGGCGCCGCTCACCTACGGCGCGCTGGACCGGCGGTCGGCGGCGCTGGCCGGCCGGTTGCGCGCGCTCGGCGTCCGCCGGGACACGCCGGTCGGGCTGCTGCTGCCGTCCGGCGCGGACGCGATCGTGGCCGTCCTCGCCATCCTCCGGGCCGGCGCCGGCTACCTGCCGCTCGACCCGGCCGCGCCACCGGCCCGCTCCGCGGCACTGCTGTCCGCGGCCGGGGCCGCGGTCACGATCGCCTCCGGTTCCGTGCCGGGCTTCCACGGTACGGTCGTGCGGCCCGATGATCCGGCAACCGAGGGCAACGAGGTCCCGGCCGGCGTCGGCGACCACCCTGATCAGCTGGCCTACGTGGTC
This sequence comes from Catenuloplanes indicus, assembly GCF_030813715.1. Classification (NCBI taxonomy): domain Bacteria; kingdom Bacillati; phylum Actinomycetota; class Actinomycetes; order Micromonosporales; family Micromonosporaceae; genus Catenuloplanes; species Catenuloplanes indicus. Next base: position 754,504 of record NZ_JAUSUZ010000001.1, on the reverse strand, counting down.
TACACGTCCGGGTCGACCGGGGCGCCGAAGGGCGTCATGGTCGCGCACCGGACCGCGGTCACGTTCGCGCGCGGCTTCGCCGGCCTGCACGGCCTCACGGCCGATGACCGGCTGCTGATGATCCCGCCGCTGAGCTTCGACGCGTCCGTCGGCGACCTGTTCCCGGCCCTGATCACCGGCGCCGCGCTGGTCGTCCACCCGGACCCGGCCACGATCAACGGCCCGGAACTGCTCCGGCTGTGCCGCGAGTACGGCATCACCGTGGTCGACACGGCGGCGCCGCTGTGGTCGAGCTGGACCTCGGACCTTCAGGCGCCCGGCCACCCGCTGCCCGGACCGGCCGGTGGCGCGGCCGGAGTGGCCGCGGGGCCGCTGCGGGCCGTGCTGGTCGGCGGGGAACCTGTTCCGGTGGCGCAGGTGCGCCGGTGGGCCGCGCTGACCCGTGGCCGGGTGCCGCTCTACAACCACTACGGCCCGACCGAGGCGACCGTCTGCGCCACGACCTACACCACCGTGGACGCGCACGAGCTGCCCGGCCTGACGCACCTGCCGATCGGCCGCCCGGTGCCGAACGTGCGCGTCCACCTGCTCGACGACGCCATGCGGCCGGTCCCGGTCGGCCGGCCGGGCGAGGTCTACATCGGCGGCATGGCGCCCACCCGCGGCTATCTGGGCGCCCCGGGCGCGACCGCGGTCCGGTTCGTCCCGGACCCGTTCGGCGGCGAGCCCGGCGCCCGGCTCTACCGCACCGGTGATCTCGCCCGGCACCGCTCCGACGGCACGCTGCAGTTCCTCGGCCGCACCGACCGGCAGATCAAGATCCGCGGCTACCGGATCGAGCCCGGCGAGATCGAGGCGGCCTGCGCGTCCCTGCCCGGCATCCGCCAGGCCGCCGTCGTCGCCGCCGACCACCCCACCGGCCGCCGCCTGATCGCCTACCTGGTCCCGGTCCCGGCCGGTGGTGCGCCGGACCCGGCGGGCGGCACCCCGGACCCGGCCGGCGGCGCTCCGGACCCGGTCGCGGTGCGGGCGCGGCTGCGGGAGATGTTGCCGGATCATCTGGTGCCGACCGCGGTCGTCGTGGTGCCGGAGCTGCCGACGACCCGCCACGGAAAGCTGGACACGGCCGCGCTGCCCACGCCCGCGGACGCGCCGGCCCGGCCCGCGCACGTGCCGCCGCGCACCCCGGTCGAGCGCGTGCTCGCGGACGTCTGGGCGGATCTGCTCGACATCGGGCCGGTCGGGCGGCACGACAACTTCTTCGACCTGGGCGGGCACTCGCTGCTCGCGGCCCGGTTCACCGCACGTGCGGAGGCGGTGCTCGGCCGGCCCGTACCGTTGCCGCTGGTCTTCGGCACCGCGGACCTGGCCGCCCTCGCCGCGGCGCTGGACGCCGGTGACCGGCCGGGCACGCCGGCCGAGGACGTGCTGCGGGCCGACGCGCGCCTGCCCGCGGACCTGCACCTGGCCCCGGCCGGGCCGCTGCTGCCGGTCACCGACGTGCTGTTCACCGGCGCGACCGGCTTCCTCGGCGCCTACCTGCTCGCCGACTGGCTGCGGCACACCACCGCGACCGTGCACTGCCTGGTCCGGGCCGCCGGGGAAGCCGCGGCGACCGCGCGGGTCGAGGACAACCTGCGACGGTACGGATTGTGGCACCCGTCGTTCGGCGACCGGCTCGCCGGTGTCCCGGGCGACCTGGCCGCACCCGCGTTCGGCCTGACCGCGCACGACTTCGCCGCGCTCGGCGCGCGCGTCCAGGTGATCGTCCACAACGGAGGCGTGGTCGACTTCCTCCGGCCGTACGCGGCGCTGAAGCCGGCGAACGTGGGCGGCACGCTGACCGTGCTTCGCCTCGCCGCGCACGGCGACCCGAGCGACGTCCACCTCGTCTCCACGCTCGGCGTCTTCCTCACCCCGGCCCGGCGGCTCGGGCTGGTCCGCGAGGGCGACGCGCCGGACGACTGCACCGGGCTCGGCGGCTACAACGCGACCAAGTGGGCCGCGGACGCGCTGGTCAGGGCGGCCCGGGACCGGGGGCTGCGGGTCAGTGTGCACCGGCCGGCCCGGGTCAGCGGGCACTCGGTGACCGGCGCCGGGAACACCGGCGACTACTTCAGCCGGCTGCTCGCCACCTGCGTCCAGCTCGGCGCGGTGCCGGACCTCGACGACCGGATCGACCTGTCCCCGGTCGACTACGTGGCCGCCGGGATCGGGCTGCTCACCCGCGACCGCAGCACGGCCGACCACCACTACTACAACAACCGGACGATGAGCTTCGGTGCGCTCGCCGGCGCACTCACCTCGTTCGGGCACCGGGCCGAGCTGGTGCCGTACCCGCGCTGGCGGGCCGCGCTGCTCGACCGGCCGGACGCGGCACTGGCCGCGTTCGCGCCGCTGTTCGGGCCGGACACGCCGGTCCGCACCCAGCCGGACTTCGACTGCACCGGCACCGAGGCCCGGCTGGCCGCGGCCGGGATCGTCTGCCCGGCCGCGGACGAACGACTCCTGCACACCTACCTGAAGGTGCTCGCCGATGACTGAGCGTCCCGTCGCCACCCGGCTGCTCGTCGCGATCTGGCTCGGCCAGCTCGCGTCGCTGGTCGGCTCCAGCCTCACCGCGTTCGTCCTCGGCGTCTGGGTCTACCAGCGCACCGGCTCCGTGCTGCAGTTCTCGCTGATCTTCCTGGCCGCGACCGTACCGGCGCTGCTCGTCGCCCCGCTGGCCGGCACGGCCGCGGACGCCGGCGACCGGCGGACACTGATGCTGCGCGCGGACACCGTGGCCGCGGTGGGCACGGCCGCGCTGGCCGTGCTGGTCGCCACGGACCAGCTGGCGGTGTGGCACATCTACCTGGCGACCGCGCTGACCGCGGGTGCGTCGACCGTGCACCAGGTCGCGTACCAGGCGATGACCCCGGCGCTGGTCGGCACCCGGCACCTGGCCCGGTTCAACGGTTTCATGCAGATCTCCCGCGCCGTGCAGATCGCGGCGCCGCTGATCGCGGGCGCGCTGGTCGTCACGATCGGCATCGGCGGTGTGCTGACCGTCGACCTGCTCACGTTCGCGATCGCGGCCGGCACGCTGTTCCTGGTCCGGCTCCCGGCCGCGGTCACCCGCCCACCGGCGGACGGCACCGCGAAGCAGCCGCGTGGCGGCGCCGCCGAGGGCTGGCGGCATCTGCGGGACCGGCCCGGCCTGCTGCATCTGGTGATCGTGTTCGGTGTCTTCAACTTCCTGTTCGGCATCGCGGGCGTGCTGATCCAGCCGCTGATCCTGTCGTTCGCGGACGCGGCCACGCTCGGCGTGCTGATGTTCGCCGGCGGCGCGGGCCTGTTCGCCGGCAGCCTCGTGATGGGCGCCTGGGGCGGTCCGCGCCGCCGTAGCCGGGCCGTGATCGGCGGCCTGGCCGGCGGCGGTATCGCGCTCGCGCTGCATGCGCTCGCACCGTCACCGTGGCTGATCGGCGTCGTCGCGCCGCTGTTCCTGTTCACGCTGCCGATCGTGAACAGCTCCACGATGACGCTGCTGCAACTCAAGACCGAGCCCGCCGTGCTCGGCCGGGTGATGGCCGCGGCCCGGGTGATCGGTGACGCCGCGGTCCCGCTCGCCTACCTGCTGGCCGGCCCGCTCGCGGACGCGGTCGCGGAGCCCCTGATGGCCCCGGGCGGCGCGCTCGCGAACACGGCCGGCGAGGTGATCGGCACCGGCCCGGGCCGCGGGATCGCGCTGCTGTTCGTGGTCAGCGGCACCGCGATGGTCCTGCTCGCCGCGATCACCGCCGCCTCCCGGACGCTACGCCGCGCCGACGACCTGCCCGACGCGGTGCCGGCCCCGGCCGGGTGACCGCATGCCCACCCAGCTGACCGGTCCCGGTCGGCGGGCTGGTCCCGGCCGGGACCAGCCCGGCGCTGCTTCTGAATCGACCACCGTGACTGAGGCGTCGTCCATGTCGTTCCTACGACGTCGGTGGCGCCTCGGTCACCAGAGAAAGCCGGCCTGCCCGGCCGCGACATCTTCCTGGAGGAGCACGCTCATGCCCGTACCGTTGAACGGTGTCGATCCGGAAGCGTTTCCGGCGGCGTATCTGGATCTGCTGGACGCGGTGTCGTTCCGTGCCGCGGGTGCGGGGGCGCGGCTGGGGGTCTTCGACGCGCTGGCCGCCGAGCCGCTGACCGCGGAGGAGGCCGCGGCCCGCACCGGCACCGACCCGGCGGGGCTGCGCATCCTGCTCGACGCCCTGGCCGGCTACGGCTACCTGGAACGTGCCGGGGACCGCTACGCCGACACGCCACACACCGCACGCTGGTTGCGCACCGACGTGCCGGGCAGCTTCGTGCCGGTGCTGCGGTTCTGGGTCGCGGTGCTCGACCACTGGTGGGGCGACCTGGAGGAGTCGGTGCGGCGTGGCGGGCCGTCCGGTGACTTCTACGCGTGGCTGGAGCGCCACCCGGACACGCTGGCCGACTTCCAGACCATGCTGCGCCGGCTGGCCGCGCACCTCGGTGACGAGATCGTGGCGCTGACCCCGGCCGGCGACGACCACAGTCTGCTCGATCTCGGCGGCGGGCACGCGGGCTACACGGTCGCGTTCCTGCGGGCCAGGCCGGGATTGCGGGCCACCGTGGTCGACCTGCCGGGTGCGCTGGAGCAGGGCGCCCGGACCGTGGCCGAGGCCGGCGTGGCGGAGCGGGTGACGCTGCGCCCCGGGGATCTGTTCACCACGGATCTCGGCCACGGCCACGATCTCGTGCTGCTGTGCAACATCGTGCACGGCTACCGCCCCGCGGACGTGCTCACGCTGCTGCGCCGGGCCGCGACCGCGCTGCGGCCCGGCGGCCGGCTGACGCTGCTGGAGCCGCTGGCGGACGTGCCGTCCCGCGGTCCCGGACCGGCGGAGGCGTTCGTGCGGATGTTCAGCCTGAACATGTTCCACACGCAGGGCGGCCGCGCCTACGACATGCCGGAACTGACGGAGCTGCTGAAGGAGGCCGGCTTCACCGACGTGCACGAGGCGGCACTGACCGGCTCCGACACCGACCACGTCGTCACCGCGGTCCGCGCGCCGGGTTGATGTGTTGACGTGTTGACTCAAGCTGGTCAACACGTTCATCGCGTCGTCGATGCGTTCCGCTAACCGGCCCGACGCCGGAGGCGGCGTCGTCCACACGGCGAACGATACCGCGACCACGGCACCCGCCCACGACGCGAATGCCGCCGGAGCGGCCGCGGGCCACGCCGGGAGCAGGGCCGCAGACGAGCACGACGCCGGGGACGGGCGTCGCCCACGCCGCGGGAACGACGTGGGCGGCGCCGCGCGACGTCAGCCCTTCAGCGCCTCGCGTACCGATGTCCACGAGTGCAGCGCCTCGCGGACCTCGGGGTGCGGTTCCTCCGCGATCGCCCGCTCGTAGGCGCGTTCCAGCACGTCGTCGATCCGCACCCGGGCGCCGGTCGACGCGGACCGGACCGCGGCCTCCACCATGACCAGGCTCATCACGTTGCCGTGCACCTCGCCCATCGGCACCTCCCCGGTGCGCAGTGCGCGGGTGAACGCGCGCAGCGCGCCCGCGATCTCCACGCCCGGGTCCGCCACGACCCCGTCCGTGACCGGCACCGACGACACCGGCGGATCGTCGCCGTTCCACACCGCGGAGCCGTGCTCGGCCGACAGCCGCCACGATCCGTTCCATGACGTCTCCAGGCCGGGGGAGCACCAGCTGCCGGTGTAGACGTACCGCACCCCGCCGGTCATCTCGAACGTGGCGGTCGCGGCCGCGTCGCCGGCGTACCAGCTCCACGGCGGGTTGTGCTCCTCGCAGTAGACCGAGACCGGCTCCGCGCCGAGCACGAACCGGGCGGTGTCGAACGGGTGGATCGCCATGTCCAGCAGCAGCGGATGGTCCATCGCGTCCCGGAAGCCGCCGAACCGTGGCGCCTTGAAGAACTCCGTGGTGAGCAGGCCGGGGCGGCCGAGCGCGCGGGCCTGCGCGCGCAGCGCCCACAGGTGCGCGTTGTAGCGCCGGGACTGGCTGACCATGAACAGTTCGCCGGTCACTTCCGCGGTCGCGGCCAGCGACAACGCCTGCGTGACCGTCTCCGCGACCGGCTTCTCCCCGAGCACCGGCAGGCCGGCGAACAGCGCCTCCGTGGTGATCGGATGGTGCGCGGCCGGAACGGTCACGTTGATGACGGCGTCCGCGTTCGTCCGTTGAGCCAGCGCGACGCCGTCCGGCCCGGTCGGTACGCGTCCCTCGACGGCCTCGACGGCGGTGTCAACGTCGAGGTCGGCGACACCCACCAGTTCCACATCAGGATCCGATTCGACGGTACGGATCCAGGCGCGGCCCATCGCCCCCGCGCCGATGACCACGACCCGCAGCGTCACAGCGGTCCACCGTACCCGTGGCCGTGGTAGAAGTCCTCGGTCTCGTAGCGCAGCAGCGTCGGCTCGGCCCGCTCCGGGCGCACCGTCACCGCCCACTCGACCGCGTTCGCGATCACCTTCCGTACCCCGTCGTGGTGGTACGTGGGGTAGTCCTGGTCACCGGGCCGGAAGTAGAAGACCTTGCCGTGGCCGCGCTTGAACGTGCACCCGGACCGGAACACCTCGCCGCCGGAGAACGACGAGATGAACACCAGCTCGTCCGGCGCGGGGATGTCGAAGAACTCCCCGTACATCTCGTCCTCCTCGATGATCATCGGGTGCGGGACGCCGCGCGCGATCGGGTGCGTCGGGTCCACGGTCCAGACCAGCTCCCGGTCGTGCGCGGATCGCCAGCGCAACGTGCACGACGTACCCATGAGCTTGGTGAAGATCTTCGACCAGTGCCCGGAGTGCAGCACGATCAGGCCCATTCCGGCCAGCACGTGCCGGTGCACCCGGTCGACCACGTCGTCCGCCACGTCCGCGTGCGCGGCGTGCCCCCACCACGTCAGCACGTCCGTTTCGCGAAGAACCTCCTCGGTGAGGCCGTGTTCCGGATCTTGCAACGTGGCGGTGCGCACCGTCACCCGATCACCGAGATGCTGCGTGACGCCCTGCGCGATCGCGCCGTGCATGCCGTCCGGATACCGCGCCGCCACCTCCGGTTCATGCTGCTCATGGACGTTCTCGCCCCAGACCGTGACCCGGATCGGTGTGCTCACGTGCGCTCCTTCGCTCGTTTCGTCCAGCTTTCCACGTTCGCCGCTCATGGTCTCGGCCTGGCACCATCGGACGGTGACTGCCACTCGTGTCCGCACCGTCGTCTCCGTCGTCGTGGTCCTGATGCTGGCCGCGGTGGCGGTGTGGTTCGCCGAGCGCACCATGCGCCCGCCGGGCCCGCGCCCCGCGTTCCAGCTGCCGGTGGCGTGCGGCGAGACGTGGCGGCTCAGCACCTACCCCGGCCACGGCGACTTCGACGTCGACCTCTATCCGACCAGCGGCGAGACGTGGGGCCGCCCGGTCCTGGCCGCGTACGCCGGCACCGTGGTCCGGGCCGGGATCAACGGCCGCCTCGGCGAGCGCACCCCGGACAACCCGCGCGGCCCGATGGGCCGCGGCGGCGGTTACTGGGTCCGCATCGACCACGGCGGCAAGTGGTCCACCCTCTACCTGCACCTGCTCGAACCCCCGATGGTCACCGAGGGCCAGCGCGTCGAGATGGGGGACCAGATCGGCAAACTCGGCAGCACCGGCGAGTCCAGCGCCCCGCACCTGCACTTCGAGCAGCTCCGCGACGGCGAGAAGGTCGAGTCCTACTTCGCCGGCGAACGCTCCGGCATCACCCACGACAACGAGGAGTACGCGGTCAACCACACCAGCGCCAACTGCCCGTAGGCAACGATGTCGGCAAGCGGTTCTCCCGCGGCCGGCGTGGTGGCGTTCCGGCCTCACCCCGTCCTGGCCGGTGGGTGGGCGGATACCCGATCGCCGTCCGAGCGGACCCCGGATTCTCGCCACGGCACGATCCGGGGAGTGCACGGGCGGGCTGGATTTGTACGGTGGGCGACATGGAATCGTCGTCGCGGAAGGCGCGGGCCGGGCGGGTCGCGCTGGGGGTCGTTCTCGGGCTGCTGGTGCTGGCCGTGCTGGCCGGACGGTGGCTGTCGCCGAATCTGCTGTTCGCCACGAAAGCGGATCAGCTGGGCTGCCAGGCCGGATACTGCGTGGAGCGGGTGCACCGTGGTGAACGGCTGTTCCTGGCGCCGTACGACGAGATCTGGGTGAGCCTGCGCGACGGCGGCCGGTTCTACTCCGCGAAGAACCCGTTCGACCACGGTGAGGCGCTGACCGTCGACTGGACCGGCGGCGGGGTGCGGGTCACCGACGGTGTCGTCACGCTGTCCTGGGACGCGGCCACGCTGCAGCGGCTCGGCGACTAGCGGCGCTGCCGCACCTCGGCGATGCCGGTGCGGGCGCGGGCCTGTTCGTCGCCGGAGCCGATGCCGTCCGCGATCGTCAGGGCCTGCTCGTGGTGGGCGAGCGCGTCCGTGAACCGGCCCGCGGCCCGGGCCGCCTCGGCGAGGCCGTTGTGGGCACGGGCCTCGCTGTACCGGTCGCCGGTCTCCCGGTACATGGTCAGTGCCAGCCGGTGCAGGTCGGTGGCCTGGTCCGGGTGGCCGAGCCGGGTGTGCAGCATGCCGAGGCTGTCCAGGATGTTCGCCTCGCCGGCCCGGTTGCCGATCTGCCGGTAGAGCGTGAGCGCGCGCTGGAAGCGGCCGGCCGCGGCCTCGAACGCACCGGCCTGCACCTCAAGGTCGCCGAGACCGTTCAGCGCGTTCGCCTCGCCGGCCCGGTCGCCGGCCTGGCGGAACAGGCGCATGGCGCGCTCCCAGTGCGCGGTTGCGGCATCGGTGTGGCCCCGGCGTGCCTCCACGTTCGCCACGTTGTTCAGCGTGCGCGCCTCGCCGGTCCGGTTCCCGGCCGCGGCGAACAGCGTGAGCGCGCGTTCGAACAGGCCGATCGCCTCGTCCGGGCGCCCGCCGCGGTCCGCGACGATGCCGAGACTGGTCAGCGCGCGGGCCTCGCCGTCGGAGTCACCGGCGCGCGCGAACAGCGCGAGCGACTCGGTGAAGTGCCGGGCCGCGTCCTCCGGCCGGCCCAGCCGCCAGTGGACGCCGCCGAGGTCGGTGAGCGCGTGCGCCTGGCCGAGCGTGTCACCGGCACGCCGGGCCGCCTCCACCGCGTGGCCGTGCACGGTCAGCGCGTCCGTGAGGTGCCCGCCGCTCAGGTAGCGGAACAGCGTGCGGGACAGCCGTACCGTGTGTGGGTCCGGGCCCCGGGCGGCGATCGCGACCAGCGTCGTCCGCTCCGCGTTCAGCCAGTCCAGTGCCGTGTCGGGATCGGACAGGCCGGGCAGCGGGCCCACGATCGGCGCGATCCGCGGCCGCAGATGCGCCTCGGCCGGGTGCAGCGTGTCCATCGCCGCGGCCGTGGCGGCCACGTAGTAGCCGGACAGCCGGTCCAGCGCGGCGCGGCGGTCCGGCGGGCGGTCCTCGTCCTGCGCGCGGGTGATGGCGTGCGCGCGGACCAGGTCGTGGAACGCGTACCGGCCGGGTGCGGGCTGCTGCAGCAGGTGATCGTCGCGCAGCCGGTCCAGCCCGGCCCGTGCGGTGCTCAGGCCGGTGCCGGTCAGCGCGGCCGCCGCGTACGCGTCCAGGTCCTGGCCCGGGTGCAGTGCCGCCAACCGCAGCAGAAGCCGAAGATCAACCGACAGCGCCTGGTACGACAGCGCGAGCGCGAGCTCGACCCCGGAGTCCAGCCGCCGCTCCCGGTGCCGCTGGTCGAGCCGGTCCGCGTGATCGGTCAGCGTCCAGCCCGGCGTACCCCGGATGTGGCCCGCGACCAGGCTCAGCGCCAGCGGCAGATGACCGCAGCGCCGCGCGATCCGGGCGGCCGCACGCGGATCCGTGCCGACCGGTGTGCCCGGCGCCGCCTCCCGCAGGTAGGCGACCGCCTCGCGCGACGTGAACACGTCCACGGTCAGCCGCGCCGCCGGCCGCAGCGCCCCGAGCCGCCGCCGGCTGGTGATCAGCGCGAGACAGCCGGGCGTGGCCGGCAGCAGCGGCCGTACCTGTGCCGCGGTCGCCACGTCGTCCAGCACCACCAGCGTACGGGTGCCGGCCAGCCGCTCCCGGTACGCCGCGGTCCGCGCGGCCAGCCCGTGCGGCAGCTGCCGTCCCGGCACACCGAGCAGCCGCAGGAACCCGTCGAGTACCGCCGCCGGGTCGGCCGGCGGCTGCGCCGGGTCCGGGTGGAAGCCGCGCAGGTTCACGAACAGCACCCGGTCGAACGGCTCCTCGCGCAGCAGCACGTGACCGGCGTGCAGCGCCAGCTGGGTCTTGCCGACGCCCGGCATCCCCTCGATTGCGGAGATCACCACGCTGTCACCGGCCCGCGCGGCCCGCCGCAGCCGGTCCAGTTCCGCGACCCGGCCGGTGAACCCGGCCGGGTCCGGTGGCAGCCGGTCCTGCACCCGCACCCGGGACGCCGCCTCGGACTCGCCGCTCAGCACGCGCAGCGCCTGACGCCACTGCGCCACATAACCGGTGTCCGGGTGCAGCGCGCGGACCACCTCGACCACTAGGTCGGTGTTGAACCGCCGGCGCCCGGTCCGGAAGCAGTCCGCCACCGTGGACCGCCGGGCCAGCTCACCGGCGGGCCGGCCGGCCGCGGCCCAGGCCGCGTTGACGCGGTCCTTGATCGTCCCGTAGGACGGGTCACCGGCCCAGATCTTCAGCAACCGCAACTGCTCGACCAACTCGTCCAGCCCGGTCGCGCGTGCCGGATCGGGCAGCTCGTTGAACGCGGCCGCCGGATCCACGCCTGTGAGGCTAGTGGAGGAGACCGCCGTCCGGAATCGTCCGGACTTCCCCCATCCCCCGATACGGTCGTCGATGCTGCTAGGTGAGCCGGTCACCGGACGATGCCAGTACGGGGGTGGTAGCGTCAGGTGACCGGTTTATGGTGTTTCGATGCGTACCGTGGAATTGTTGCTCGACCCGGGGCTGGAGCGCGAGGTGCGTTCGCTCTGGTCCCGCCTGCACGCGGCTGGTGCGCGCAGCCTCGCCACGCACACGCATCCGACCAACCGGCCCCATGTGACGCTCGTGGTCGTACCGTCGCTGGAGGGTCTTCCGTTTCTCGGCCTGCCGGTGCCGGTGAGTCTCGGTGCGCCCCGGATGCTCGGCCGTGCGCTGGTGCTACCGGCCACCGGCCTGCACGAGATGCACGCGCGGGTGTGGCGTGCGGTCGGCTCCGCCAACCCGCTGCACGATCCCGCCCGGTGGGTTCCGCACGTCAGCCTCGCGCTGAACGCCACCCCCGGCTCCGACGCCCTGCTGACCGGGCTGCCGCCGCTGACCGGTGAGGTGGTGGCGGCCCGCAGCTACGACCAGGAGACGCGCACCGTGATCGACCTTCCCGATTGCCCGGCCGGGCCCGTGGCCCGCTGCCTATGATCTTTGCGCGTGGGAACTGACATCTACGGTGTGATCGAGGTCCGCGAACCGTTCAACGCCTGACGCTTCCGAACGTCACAGCGTTGCGATGCCGGCTCCGACCGGGCGGGCCGGAGCTGAGCCGTAGGAAGCCCGAGGTCGCCGCCGGAAGCACCCGGTACGTGACCACGCCGGCGGCTGGAAATCGAAGCCGGGAATTACGAGATGGCGCGCATGTTGACCGCGACCCGCCCCTTGCCGGCGGCTTTGGCCTTGTCGAGGGCGGCGTCGGCGTCGCTGAGGAGCATGCCGAGCGTGGTGCGGCCGGTGGGTTCGTAGGCGAGGCCGAGGCTGGCGCCGACGCGGCCCTTGGCGGAGATCGCGGCGATCAGGCGTTCGCCGAACGTGGCGGCCTCGACCGGGGGCGGGGAGGGCTCGAGGATGACGGCGAACTCGTCGCCGCCGAGGCGGGCGACGGTGTGGTGGGGCGGGACGAGTGCGGTGAGGACGGTGGCGACCTCGATGATCACCTCGTCGCCGGTGGCGTGGCCGAAACGGTCGTTGATCTCCTTGAAGCCGTCCAGGTCGAGCAGCAGCAGCGAGATCGGGGAGCCGCCCCAGCCGGCGGCGCGCTGGTAGAGGTAGGAGCGGTTGGTGAGGCCGGTGAGGTGGTCGTGGGTGGCCTGGTACTGAAGTTCGGTGCGTTGCTGCTCGACCTCGGCCAGCAGCACGGTGATGCTGTGCAGCGCGACCGCCTGGCGCAGCAGGACCAGGCCGAAGACCACGCACATCGTGGCGAAGATGACGTCGTCGAAGCCGCCGTAGCGGCGCAGCGTGACGGTGATCGTGAACGCGCACAGCACCGGCAGGTACGGCAGTGTCGCGGCCAGACCAGTCGCGGCGCCGTTGCACGGAGCGGTCTCCGGCATGGGATACCAGGTCATCGCGATGAGCATGAACGTGGCGAGCGTGCTGAGCGCGGCGACCGCGGCGAGTTCCGTCGCGCGGTCGTGGACGATCAGTGCGCAGTACGTGACCGAGGCCGCGCCGGACACCGCGGACGCGGCCGCGAGCAGCGTGAACGCGTTCGTGCCGCGATGCCTGGACAGCAGGACCAGTGCGAACGCGAGCGCGGCGAGCTGGGTGCAGACCACGACCGCGATCAGCGTGGTCACCGGCCGGCCGATGTTCTCGGACGCGGGCCGGATCAGATAGGCCCAGGCCGGTACGAACAGTGCGGCCGCGGCCATCGCGCCGTCCAGCGTCAGGCGCAGCCGGTCCCGCCAGGTCAGCGACGTGCCCGGCCCGACCAGCAGGCACAGCAGCACCAGGCCGGCGCCGCCGGTGCCGAGCAGCAGCTGCGGGCCGAGCAGGTGTGGTCGTTCGGTCATGCCGGTCAGTGCGACGCGCAGGTTCAGGCCGGTGGCTGGCAGCCACAGCAGCATCGCCGCCGTGAGCACGCCCCAGGCCACGCGCTCCCGGCCGCGTGCCCGGACGGCACGCCGGCCGAGCATCCACAGCGCGGCCGTGGCCGCCACGATCGCCAGCGCGTTGACCGTGATCAGCAGCGGTGGCGCGAAACCGGTGACGATCAGCGCCGCCTGCAGCCCCAGGCCGAGCCCGGCCACGATCAGCAGGCGTGCCCTCATGACGACCTGTTCGGCCGGTCCGGGCCGGATGTGAGATCAACGCCGCCGGAGCGCGGCCCGGAGGCGGGTGAGGTCCCGGAACGCCGGGCGTACGTCGGCGGCGGTGATCAGGGCGATCGCGGCGAATCCCAGCGTCACGGGCAGCCGCTGGTCCGCGTCCGGCCCGGCCGCGACCGTCCCGTGTCCGCCGACCGTCGCCGACGGCAGCAGTGCGGCCAGGTGCGCCGGATGCATCCGGGCGATCAGCGCGCCCGCGACGGCCGCGAGCCCGTTCAGCAACGGCCCGCCGCCCGGCGCACCGGCCCGGGACCACCGGCCGGCCGCGTTCCGTCCCCCGGCTGATCCGGCCCGGCGTTCCGGCTGGATGCCGAGCGCGCCGGGCAGCGCGTGATACGTCATGTCCGATCAGGGACTGGACACACGCGCGCGAGCCGGTCCCGGCCGAGGCTGGGTGTGCGTTCACGAGTGCACGAGGGGGCACAGATGCAACTCGTACTGGAGAATTTCGGCTACACCGCCGGTGGGTGGCGCGTGGAGCGGCACCCGCGGTTCGTCACGGATCTGACCGGCGACGGCGTCGCGGACATACTCGGCTTCGGCGAGGCCGGCGCCTGGGTGTCGCCGAACAAGGGCGGCGGCACGTTCAACGACCTGGTCCTCGGCGTCGCGAACTACGGCTTCACCGCCGGGGGCTGGCGCGTGGACCGGCACCCGCGGGCCCTCGCGGACCTCACCGGCGACGGCCGGCCGGACATCGCCGGCTTCGGTGACGGCGGCGTGTGGGTGTCCTTCAACGACGGCAACGGCCGCTTCACCGAGCCGCGCCTCGCGGTCCGCAACTTCGGCTACTCCGCCGGTGGCTGGCGCGTCGAGCGGCATCCGCGCGTCGTCGCGGACCTGACCGGCGACGGCCACGGTGACATCGTCGGCTTCGGCAACGGCGGCGTCTGGGTGGCGCTCAACAACGGCGACGGTACGTTCGGCACGCCGCATCTCGCCGTGCCGAACCTCGGCTACGACGCCGGTGGCTGGCGCGTGGAGCGGCACCCGCGGTTCGTGACGGACGTGACCGGTGACGGCCGTGCCGACATCGTCGGGTTCGGTGACGGCGGCGTCTGGGTCGCCCGCAACAACGGCGACGGCACGTTCGCCGCACCGGTGCTGACCGTGCCGAACTTCGGCTACACCGCGGGTGGCTGGCGCGTGGAGCGGCACCCGCGGTTCCTGGCCGACACGACCGGCGACGGCCGCCCGGACATCGTCGGTTTCGGTGACGGCGGCGTGTGGGTGTCCCGCAACGACGGCAACGGTGGCTTCGGCGCACCGACCCTGGTCGTGCCGAACTTCGGCTACGCCGCCGGCGGCTGGCGGGTCGAGAAGCACCCGCGGTACGTGCAGGACCTGACCGGGGACGGCCGCGCCGACATCGTCGGGTTCGGCGACGGCGGCGTCTGGGTGTCGCTCAACAACGGCGACGGCACGTTCGCGCCACCGCGGATGGTGATCGCGAACTTCGCCTACGACGCCGGTGGCTGGCGGGTGGAGAAGCACCCGCGCGTGCTCGCCGACATCACCGGCGACGGCCGGCCGGACATCGTCGGCTTCGGCGACGGCGGCGTCTGGACCGCGCACAACAACGGCGACGGCACGTTCCAGCGGGTACGGATCCGCCGCGACATCTGGGAACTGCAGGCGAACGGCCCGTGGGACCCGGTCACGCTGGCCTACGCGCGGGCGGTCCGGGCGATGCAGGCCCGCCCGCTCACCGACCCGCGCAGCTGGGAGTACCAGGGCGCGATCCACGGCCGGACCGGTACGCCACCGGCCGGTGCGATCTGGAACGAGTGCCAGCACGGCAGCTGGTACTTCCTGCCCTGGCACCGCGGCTACCTGTACTGGTTCGAGGAGATCGTCCGGGCCGAGGTGATCGCGCAGGGCGGCCCGGCCGACTGGGCGCTGCCGTACTGGAACTACGCGGTGCCGGGCCGGGCCGCGCTGCCGCCCGCGTTCCGTGAGCGGACCATGCCGGACGGCTCGCCGAACCCGCTGTTCGTCGCGGACCGCAACCCGTCCATGAACAACGGTGCGACGCTGCCGTCCACGGCGACCACCGCGGCCCGGGCGATGGCGCACACCACGTTCGTACCGCCGCCCGCGCCCGGCTTCGGCGGTGGCCGCACCACGCCGCAGCACTTCTTCAACCTGGGCGGCGAGCTGGAGTTCACCCCGCACAACGGCATCCACGTGCTGATCGGCGGCTGGATGGGCGATCCGGACCTGGCCGCGCTCGACCCGATCTTCTGGCTGCACCACGCGAACATCGATCGGCTGTGGTCGTCCTGGCTGGCGCTCGGCGGTGGCCGGGCCGACCCGGCGGACACCGACTGGCGCAACCAGTCGTGGCCGTTCCACGACGCGGACGGCGACCGGGTCACCGTCACGAACGCGCAGATGGTCGACACCGCGCTGCACCTGGGGTACGTCTATCAGGACGGCGTCGCACCCGGCGCCCGCCCGATGCAGGAGCCGATCATGAGTGCCCGTTCCGACGGTGAGGCCGAGTTCGTCGGCGCGTCCGACCGCCCGATCACGCTGACCGGCACGCCGGCCCGCGTCGAGGTCCCGATCGACGGGCCGACCGTCGCGACCCGCCGGGCCACGGCACCGGCCCAGGTGCTGCTGAACCTGGAGGACGTCGAGGCGGAGCGGGCACCCGCCACCGTGTACGAGGTGTACCTGCGCCCGATCGGCACGCCGGACGCGGTCCCGTACCACGTGGGGAACGTGTCGTTCTTCGGCATCGAGCACGTGACGAGCCGGACCTCGGCCGGGGACGGCCCGCACGGCTTCCGCCGCACGTTCGACATCTCCGACTGGGTGGCCGCCCTGCGCGACCGCGGCGAATGGTCCGACCAGGGCGCCGCGGTGTCGTTCCGCCCGGTCGTGGTCGAGCTCCCGCCGGACGTGCGCGCGTCCGCCGACGCCGCGCTCGTCGACGCGACCCTGGCGGCGCAGTCCGCCCCGGTCACCATCGGCCGCGTCAGCATCTTCTACCGATGACCGCCCTCCGGCTCCGGGTCGCACGCGCGGCCCGGAGCCACCCTCACTGGCCCGCGCCGCTGCTCGCACTGCTCGCCTGGGCGGTCCTGCTGGCGCAGCCCGCCGCGCACCACGCGACCCCGCCGACGCTGTGGTCGTGGGTGCTGATGTGCGTGGCCATGATGGTCCCGGTGGTGCTGCCGGCGGTCCGGCACGTCGCGGTCAACAGCCTGCGCCGCCGCCGGCTCCGCGCGATGAGCTACTTCCTCACCGGGTACGTCGCGGTCTGGGCCGCGGCCGGTGCGCTGCTGATCCCGGTCCTGGCCGTGCCGCCGCGCGTGCCGCTGCTGGTCACGCTGATCGTGCTGGCCGCGTTCTGGCAACTGCTCCCGGCCCGCCGCGCGTGCCTGCGCGCCTGCCACCGCACGATCCCGCTGCCGCCCACCGGCTGGCGCGCGGCCCGCGGCGCGCTGCACTTCGGTGCCTGGCACGGCCTGGCCTGCGCCGGCGTCTGCGGCCCGCTGATGGCCGTCATGGCGGTGCCCGGCACGCACACGCCGCTCTGGATGATCACGGTGACGGCCGCGATCCTGCTCACCCGCTACCCGCCGCGCGGCCGCTTCGCGCCGCTGGTCCTGGACATCCGCTTCCGCGCCACACCGGACCCGGCCGACCGGTGACGCGGGAGGATCAACAGCACGAAGCCGATGTTCCCGCTTCCGGCCCGGCTGAGTCCCGCATGCTCCCGCGGGCCTCGGTGTGCCGGTGGCCGAGCCGGCGAGAACCCGTCCGGGCCGCCCTACCGCGCGGCCCAGGCCTCGCGGCGGGGGACCGGCCCGATGTCCGAGCGGCGGCCGGGGCTCAGTGCGGCGTGCCGCTGTCCCGGCCCGGGGCCGTTGCGGGCCGCGAGCGCGTCCGCGACCGCGCCTGTGACGAAGCCGTACACGCCCTTGTGCAGCACGTCGACCGCGAGTTCGGCGCGTGGCCAGGTCTGCGGCGGTGCACCGGCGCCGGTCGCGTTCTCCAGGATCTGGTCGGTGGTCAGCCGGACCACGGTGAACATGCCGGACGCGACCGGGCCGCGCAGTCCCGCCTGCGCCATCACGCAGCACGCCCACGGCCGCGCCGGTGCCGTAGTGCATCGCCAGGTTCCGCCACCGCGGCGGGCGCGGGCCGCTCTCCGGCAGGCCGGTCAGCCGGGACAGGGTCCGCGCCGGGACGTACGAGTCGGGCCGTCCGGTGAACCGCTGTTCGACCTTCTCGGCGACGGTCATCACGGCCACCCCGGCCAGCCCCGCCACCACGCCCTGCCACACCACTCGCGTCATCATGGCGGCCGCATACCCCGCGCCGCGCCGCGTACACGGGGGTTCAGGCGGTCGTCGGCGAGCTGCGGGACGTCGTCGCGACGACCGCGACCCGGCGCCCGGCGGTCCCGCTCGGCGGTCCGGCCGCGGTGGGGGCGGGTCGTGGCCGTGGTGGCGGCGGGCACGGGATCGTGGCGGTGCGGGACTGGTTCAACACCGCGGGCGCCGGCGGCGGCATGCGGCAGGGCGAGCTCGCGCTGGTGGTGGGCTTCGCCGCGGTGGTAGCGGTGTGCGCGACGCTGGCCGGGTGCGTCAGCGCCGCGGTCGTCTGGCGGGAGCCGGCGGACGGGTGGCGCGGTCTGCGGCCGGACCGGCCGGGATATCCGGCGGCCGGTGCGCTGATCGTGCTGGGTCTGCCGGTGGCGCTGGTCACCGGCCCGCACGTCAGCCCGCTCACCATGATGGGCCAGGTCGCGTTGCTGTACTCGGTGCCGTGGGGTGCGGCCGTGGCCGCCGGTGGCTGGCTCGGCCGCCCGGAACGGATCGCGGCACTGGCCGCCGCGCTGCTGTCCGCGGCACTGGTGGCGGCCGAGTTCGGCGTCCGCGGCCCCGGCGTGGCGTACTGAGCACCGGGGTGCCGGTGGCGCGGTGCGTGGCCGGCGCTCCGCGCCATCGGGCTCAGCGGTCCCGGTCGACGCGGTCCACGAAGTCGCGGATCGTGGTGGCGAAGGCCTCTGGTGCCTCCTGCGCGATCAGGTGCCCGACGTCCGGGATCCGGACCGCGGTGATCTCGCCGCGGGTGACCTGGCGCATCGTCCGTGCGGTGAACGGGGCGTTGATGCCGTCGACGGCCAGTACCGGGACGGTCAGCGGGCTCGACCCGGCGAGCGCCCGGGTGCGGTCGCCGTCGCCGAGCGCGGACCGGTAGAGCCCCTCGGTGCCCCGCCAGCCGCCGGGACGCGCGTACGCGCGGGCGAACTCGTCGAGGTCGGCCTCGGTGATCGCGCCCGGCACCGTGGTCATCAGCGAGACCGCCCAGTCCAGCAGCACGCGTTCCCGGCCGGCCAGGAACAGCTCCGGGATGCCGGTGGCCGCGAGGAAGCCGACGTGCCAGGACCCGCCGTTGACGACGTCGGCCAGCAGTTCCATCCCGTACCCGGGCAGGGTCGTCTCTGTCGCGGTGAGACTGAGGACGTCGGCGGGGTGGGTGGCGGCGAACCGGAAGACCGGGCCGCCGCTGATGTCCTGGCAGGTCACGTGCACCGGCCCGATGCCGAGGTGTGCGACCAGCCGGTGCAGGTCCTCGGCGACGGTCCCCGCGTCGTAGTCGCCGTCGCCGGTGCTGGAGTCGCCGAAACCGCGCAGGTCGACCGCGACGACGCGGTGCGTGGCGGCCAGCAGCGGGATGACCGCGCGGAACGCCCACCAGGTCTCCGGCCAGCCGTGCACGAGCAGGATCGGCGAGCCGGTGGTGCCGGCGGAGACGTAGTGCAGCGTGGCCCCGTTGATCTCGGCGGTGTGGTGGGTGATGCCTTCGACGGACGTGGTGGTCATGCGGAACTCCCGAAATAGACAACCTGGTTGCCCTGAAAATTAGACAACCTGGTTGCCCCTGTCAAGCCGGGTTCTACACTCGGCCCCATGCCTTCGCCGACCGGTGCCGACCTCGCCCTGCTGCTGCTCGGCAGCTATCGCAACCTGGTGAACGAGGTGGTCAGGGAGCTGGAGGAGCGCGGATATCCCGACGTGCGGCCGTCGCACGAGTACGCGATGCGCGCCATCGCCGCCGGCGCCAGCAACGCCGCGGAACTCGGCCGCAGGCTCGCCGTCACCAAACAGGCCGCCGCGAAGACGATCGCGGTGCTGATCGAGCGCGGATACGCGACCAGCGAGGTCGACCCCGCGGACACCCGCCGCCGCCACGTGCGGCTCACCGCGCGCGGGCGGGCGCTCATGCGGGACGGCGCGGAGATCTTCGACCAGGTGCGCGCCCGCTGGGAACGGCGTCTGGGTGCGGCGGAACTGGCCACGCTGGAGTCCCAGCTGGCCCGGTTCGTCGGCGACTCGCCGATCAACCTGGCCGCACCGGGATGGGCGGCACAGGACCACTGACCCGGTACGGCGGCGGTCCTCAGCCGAGCAGCGCGTGGGCCACCGCGCGGCCGGAGAGCCAGGCGGTCTGCACCCGGGGCCGGCCGAACGCGTCCCCGCACAGCCAGACGTCACCGTCCACGGCGAACCGGGCGTCCGTACCCTCGCCGGGTTGCGCATAGGTCCAGCGGTGCACGTCCACGACCGGCGAGGCGGACAGCCCGAGCAGCTCACCGACCGCGCCGGCCAGAATCGGCCCGGCGGCCTCCGGCGCGTCCAGATGCCGCGCGGCCAGCGCGGCGGTCGAGTGCGCGACCAGGACCGGCGTGCCGTCGCCCCGCCGGTCGCCGTCGTCGCAGACGGTGGCGAGCAGCGGGTGGTCGTTGACGAACGCGCCGTGCAGCGGGTGGTCGTTGACGAACGCGCCGTGCAGACCGTCCCACTCGCGGGCCGGGTAGCGCAGGACCGCCGCGATCACCGGATGCCACACCTGCGCCCGCGCCGCCGCGGCGATCGCGGGCGGCGGGTCCAGCCGCAGCGCCTGCGGACCGGGCATGGCGAGCACCACGGCGTCCGCGTCCGCGGGCACGCGATCCGCGGGCTGCGTGTAACGGACGTCGAGCCCGTCGGCGAGCGCGGCCGCCAGCGACCGCAGCCCGCCCGGCGCGGCCCACCGGACCGGGCCGGTCGTGGTGGCGCCGCCGGGGTAGACGCGCAGCGTGTCGGTCCACGGCCGGATCAGGCCGCGCGCTTCCCAGGCGGTCACCTGCGCGGTGAAGTCCGGGTCGTCCGCGACGAGGTAGGCGGCGCCGATGTCCGCGTACCGGCCGTCGTACCGCTTGCTGGCCAGCCGCCCGCCGGGCACCCGGCCACGCTCGAGGACCCGCACCCGCGCGCCGCCGTCCACCAGCGTCCGCGCGCACGCCAGCCCCGCCACCCCGGCCCCCACCACGACCACGTCCATGATCGCGACACTATCCGGAATCCGCGCCTCGGGCGTGCCCCGGCGTGCGGACGCGTGTGGCATGGTCGGGGTTCGCCACCCGAGGAGCATGAATCGATCATCATCGCCGGTACGCTGCACGTCGAGCCGTCCGACCGCGACCGCTACCTGGCCGGGGTCGATCGCCGGGTGGGACGGAGCCGGGCTCCGTCTCGTCGCGGACAACGACCTGACGTACCACCACTGCGTCGAGGTCACGTTCACCGATGCGGTGTGGTCCGCGTGCGCGGACCTGTTCCACCACCCGGTCTTCCGGCCGGCGACGCCGTCCGAGATCGCGTTCGCCCGGCAGGTCACCGCGGCGGAGACACACCACGTGTTCGCATGGGACGCCGAGACCGCCGCCGGAACCGTCGCGATGATGGTGGTCGCGCAGAGCGTGCAGATCACCGAGGGAGTTCGTGCGCCACTGACGCGTGGGTGCATTCGTCCGCCCGACGGAGCCACCCGCAGCCGTGACGGACACGTCGCAGGCATGCCTGCCGGCACCGGCGGGAAACCGTTGCTTCTCGTCCGGATTCCGGGCGTTCCGCGCGGCCCGATCCGCCTAGGGTTTCCGGTATGGAGCAGATCGACGAGGTGGCCGGCATTCGTATTCCGCGGACGCGGACGGCCCGGGAGACAATGGCGTTCGCGCACGAGACCATGCCGCCGGTATTGATCAACCACGTGATGCGCACCTACCTGTTCGGCGCGATCCAGTTGCGGCAGACGGGCACGGCATTCGACGAGGAGGTCGCGTTTCTCGGCTGTCTGCTGCACGATCTCGGCCTGCTCGAGCGATTCTGGTCACCGGCGGACCGGTTCGAGGTCGACGGCGCCGACGCGGCCCGTGATTTCCTCGCCGGTCAGGGCGTGCCCGCGGAGATCGTCGACGTGGTGTGGGACGCGATCGCACTGCACACATCGGCCGGCATCGCGCTGCGCAAACGCCCGGAGATCGCGATCGTGGCGCTCGGTTCCGGGCTCGACTTCGCCGGAATAGGCCTGGAGCACCTGCCGGACGGTGCGCTCGGTGAGATCCTTTCGGCGTACCCGCGGCTGGGTTTCAAGAAGGACGCACTGGACACGATGATCGCGCTCTGCGCGGGAAAGCCGGCCGGGGTGATGATGCATTACTTCGCCGAGGTCGGCCGTCGCCATATCGCCGGTTTCGCCCTGCCCACCGTGGACGACGTACTGATGGCCGCACCGTTCGGCGAGTGAGGGCGATGCAGCCCCGAAAGTGATTTGACGTGGCCGCTGTCCGTTCCGGCGTGATTCCGCGATTCGGCCAGGGCGTTCACCGGCGTGGCGCCGGTGAACGGTGGTGCTCAGGCGGTGCGGTGATCGCCCAGGGCGCCCATCGCCTGGTCGAGGAGGGTGGCGAGCGGGGTTCTGCCGGCCTCGGCCGTCCAGGCGTCGGTGGCCGCGTCGAGGCAGGAGATTGCGGAGGCGACGAGGGCGCGGGCGCGCAGGCCGGGGGCGGGGAGCCCGTCGGGTTCGAGGCGGCCGGCGATCAGCGGGACCAGCTGACTCTGCCAGCCGTGGGTCTTCTCCCAGCGACGGGTCATCAGAGCGCACGCGTCGGAGAGCAGCTGCATGACGTCCAGGGACGTCTCGGCGGCGTGCGGTGCGGTGATGACGTCGAAGGATCGGCGCAGGGCCGTCCAGGCGGGCTCGCCGGCGGGCCGGGCCGCGAGGGCGTCGGCGACGAGGTGGCCGTAGTCGGCGAATCGGCCGAGGACGACCTCTTCCTTGGTGCCGAAGTAGCGGAAGAAGGTTGTCCGTGACAGGCCGGCCTCGGCGGCGATCTGCTCGACGGTGGTGTTCTCGAAGCCCTGTGCGGCGAAGAGGCGGAACGCGACCTCGGTCACCTCGGCCCGCATGGCCGCTTTGGTTCGTTCGCGCAGGGAGGCCATGCCTGTATCTAACCACAGACCCGAAGTGGTACTTAGTTCCACGAAGATATACAGTCCCTTGAGACGACTCAGTTCCATCTTGGGAGTGTTCATGAGCAAGACCTGGTTCATCACCGGTACGTCGCGCGGGTTCGGCCGCCGGTTCGCCGAGGCGGCGCTGTCCCGCGGTGATCGGGTCGCCGCGACCGCGAGGGACGCCGGCGCGCTGGCGGATCTGGTGGCGGCGCACGGTGACCGGGTCCTGCCGCTGACGCTGGACGTCACCGACCGGGCTGCCGCGACGGAGGCGGCCCGGCGGGCGCACGAGCACTTCGGGCGCCTGGACGTGGTGGTCAACAACGCCGGATCCGCCCTGATCGGCATGGTGGAGGAGCTGATCGAGGCGGACGTGCGCGCCCACTTCGACGCGAATGTGTTCGGCACCCTGTGGGTGACCCAGGCGGTGCTGCCCTACCTGCGTGCCCAGGGCAGCGGGCACATCATCAACCTGTCCAGCTTCCTCGGCCTCGCCGCGTTCCCCAGCACCGCGGCGTACACCGCGGCGAAGGCCGCCGTCGAAGGGCTCTCCGACGCGTTGGCGCAGGAGGTGGCCGGGTTCGGCATCGCGGTGACCATCGTGGAGCCGGGGCCGTTCGGGACCGACTTCTCCGCGGTCGCCACCTACTCCACGCCGCTGCCCGCGTACGCCGGCGTGCGGGAAGCGGTGAACGCGGGCTTCGCGACCCTGCCGAACCCCGGCCCGGACGGTGTCGGCCCGGCGCTGCTGCGGATCGCCGACGCCGACGAGCCGCCGTCGCGGGTCTTCTTCGGCACCATGCCGCTGCAGGTCGTACCGCAGATCTACGCCGACCGGATCGCGACCTGGCAGCGTTGGGCGGACCTGTCCGCCGAGGCTGAGTCCTCGCCCGTGGCGAGCTGACCGCGGTGGGCCAGGCGTCGCCCACGTCACCGGCGCGACGTGAGTGACGCCTGGAGCACGGTGGTAGATCTCGCCGATGATCAGGATGAGGCGCTAGCCTGCCTGGCTCGCGCGGGCACGGTCGTCCGCGTCGCGTCGCGTGCCGCTGCCCATGTGCCCGCGCGGTGACATGCCGCCGTCCGGGACCGCGGTCCGCCCGCGGCCGTCGTTCTTCGCCCAGTACAGTGCCCGGTCCGCGTCCGCGACCAGCTGTTCCGGAACCTCGTGCCCGTCCCACAGCGCGACCCCGGCGGAGAACGACTGCCCGTACGGCGTGACCGTGCGCATCCGGTCGAGCAGCACCGCCGCCTCGTCCGCCGTGACGCCGGGCAGCAGCACGCCGAACTCCTCGCCGCCGTACCGCGCCAGGAGATCGCCGGGCCGCAGCCGCTCCCGCCACGCCGCCGCGGCCTCCTTGAGCAGGCGGTCGCCGGCCGGGTGGCCGTGCGTGTCGTTGTAGCGCTTGAAGTGATCGAGGTCGATCAGCGCGACCGCGACCGGTTCGCCGCTGCGCACCGCCTTGGCCATCTCGCGACTCAGCTCCAGGTCCCAGGCCCGCCGGTTCGGCAGGCCGGTCAGCTGGTCGTTGTGCGCCAGCGCGCGCAGCTGCGCCGCCTGGTCCTGCACCCGCGCGACCAGGCCGCCCATCCGGCACACGACCAGCAGGAACAGCACCGCGGAGCTGACCGCGATGGCCGGCCAGTCGATGGCGGCCGGGTCGGTGAAGCCCTGCACGGTCAGCACGGCCGGTGCCAGCAGCGAGGCAGCCGCGAGCAGCGTGAGCCGTCCGCGGGTGAACCGCTCGGCCCGGTCCGGCGCGACCTCGGACAGCGCCCGCATCGACGGGTGCAGCGCGGCCGCGCCCCACAGCAGGTACATCAGGATCCAGCCGAAGTCGAGCACGCCGTCGGTGTAGACGGTGAACATGTTGACGGCGGCGTAGCCGATGTTGCTGACCAGCTGCGCGCCGATCGCGGCCAGCAGCAGCCGGTAGCTGGTGGTCCGGGCGCCGGGCGTGGTCACCAGCCGCACCACCATGACGAGCAGGAGCAGATCACCGGCCGGGTACGCGAGCGCGACCAGCCGCTGCGCCGCGCTGAGCGATTCGTCCGCCGCGATCGGCCGCATCAGGAACGACCAGGCCAGCAGCGACAGCCCGGTGGAGACGATGGCCGCGTCCAGCAGCCCGGCACGGTCCCGCCCGGAGATACGTCCCTTGATCAGCCGGTACGCCCCGGCCGCGAGCAGCGGGTAGGCGAGCAGGTACGGCACGTCCGCCGGGGCCGGGAAGCTGTCCCAGCCGAGCACGAAGAACTGCACCTGGTAGACGACGTCGCCGATCGCCGACATCGTGAGCGCGGCGGCGAACAGGTACCAGGGCCCCACCCGTTCCGGCCGGTGCCGCCGGACGCCAACGATGATCATGGTGGCGGTGGCCAGCCCGAACACGTTGTACACGGCCCAACTCCACGGACTCTCCGCCGGCAGTGCGCGGTAGAGGGCTGCGACCAGCCCGCCTCCGAGCAGCCACCACTGCCAGCCGGCCACCCGACGTACGAGACTCATGGGTGCGTCATCGGCCGCGGGGCCGCGGATCTGAAGCACTCCGGCGGAGAGCCGCGTCACGCGCGGCTGGAGCCGGTATCGACGTGGGATGCCGGGTTGCGGCGAGGCCCGGGCGCCGCCTGGCCGCACGTCGGCACAGGCTCTAATCCCAGACCACGATGTTGCGGCGGACCGGGGTCGAGGTGCCGTTGGAGGCGAACAGTTCGGGGGAGCGCGCGCGGATGCGTTCCACGTCGGCGAAGACCGCGCGCAGGTGGTCGCGCATGGCGTCGCGGGCGGCGGGCAGGTCGCGGCGGCGGACCGCGTCGAGGATGGCGCGGTGCTGGTCCGCGTTGACCGCCGGTGGGGTGGCGTCGTGCAGGCCGAGCCGGCGGGCGCGGTCGAGGTGGCCCTTGGCGGCGCTGACCGTGGCCCAGGCCGCGCCGTGACCGCTCAGCCGCAGCAGGCCGTGGTGGAACTCCTCGTCGAGCGCGAAGAAGTCCTCGACCGTGATGCCGGTGCGGTCCTGGCGGCGCAGATTGTCGTCCAGCGACGCCAGCACCTCCGGGTCCAGGGCCTCCGGCAGGTCGTCGAGCGCGGTCAGCTCGACCGCCTCGCGGATGAACTGGGCGTCCGCGACGCGGACCGGGTCGACGCGCGAGACGAACGAGCCGACCTGCGGGAACACCTGGACCAGGCCCTCCTCGGCGAGCAGGATCAGGCTCTCCCGGACCGGCGTGCGGCTGACGCCGAGCGCGGCGGCCAGTTCGTTCTCGCTGAGTGCGGCGCCGGGCGGCAGCTCCATGGTGAGGACCTTCCGGCGCAGCGTCGCGTAGACCGTCTGCCGGTTTGTCCGTTTACGCCCGTCGGTCGCCACGGATCCCAGCATAGGTGACCCGAATGCTTGACTTTCTGGCCGACCACAACTTGTATACAAGCATCTGCTCACAAGCGCGTGACGAGGGAGTGATCCGGTGGCGACGATCGAACGGGTCGAGGTTCTGGTGACCTCGCCGGGCCGCAACTTCGTCACGCTGCGCATCACCACCTCGGACGGCGTGACCGGTCTCGGCGACGCCACGCTCAACGGCCGCGAGCTGGCCGTCGCCTCCTATCTCGAGGACCATCTGGCGCCGCTGCTGATCGGCCGCGACCCGGCGCGCATCGAGGACACCTGGCAGTACCTCTACAAGGGTGCCTACTGGCGGCGCGGCCCGGTCACGATGACCGCGATCGCGGCGGTCGACGTGGCGCTGTGGGACATCAAGGGCAAGGTTGCCGGGCTCCCGGTCTACCAGCTGCTCGGCGGGCGCTCCCGGGACGGCGTGCTGGTCTACTGCCACGCCAGCGGCACCGACGTCGAGGCGCTGCTCGACGACGTGGCCCGCTACCAGGAGCAGGGTTTCCACGCTATCCGCGCGCAGGCCGCGGTGCCCGGGCTGAGCGGCAGCTACGGCGTACGCAAGGGTCAGCTGTACGAGCCCGCGGCCACGAACCTGCCGGACGAGCAGGCCTGGAGCACGGAGGCGTACCTCGACGTCGCGCCCGGTTACCTGGCCAAGGTGCGCGAGCGGTTCGGGTTCGGCTTCCACCTGCTGCACGACGTGCACCACCGGCTCACCCCGATCGAGGCGGCCCGGTTCGGCAAGAGCGTCGAGGAACTGCGGCTGTTCTGGATGGAGGACCCGACGCCGGCCGAGAACCAGGAGGCGTTCCGGCTGATCCGGCAGCACACCACCACGCCGATCGCGACCGGCGAGGTGCTCAACTCGATCTGGGACGTGCAGGGGCTGATCACCGAGCAGCTCATCGACTACGTGCGGACCACGGTCGTGCACGCGGGCGGCATCACGCACCTGCGCCGCATCTTCGACCTGGCCGCGCTCTACGGTGTGCGGACCGGCTCGCACGGCGCCACCGATCTGTCCCCGGTGACCGTGGCCGCGGCCGTGCACGTGGACATCTCCGTGCCGAACTTCGGCGTCCAGGAGCACATGGGCCACACCGCGGAGACGTACGAGGTGTTCCGCGGCACGCCCCGTCTGGCGAACGGCATGCTTTACCCGTCCGACGAGCCGGGCCTGGGCATCACCTACGACGACGAGGTGGCCGCGCGCTTCCCGTACGACGCGAAGTATCTGCCGGTCGCGCGGCGCCTCGACGGCTCGATGCACGACTGGTGACGCGCGTGCTGCCCTCCCGGGCCACGATGACGGATCTCGCGCCGCCGGCCGCCCCGCTCCCGGGACACCGTGGCCGCACTGCGCGCCCAGGACCACCTCTACTCGGCGATCTTCTTCCCGGACGTCTCGCCCGCCATCGGCCTGATCGCGGCGATGGCCACCTACGGCGGCGGCTACGCGGCCCGGCTCGCCGGTGCGATCTGCTCCGGCCGGATGGGCGACCGGATCGGCCGCAAACGCGTCCTGTTCATCACGATCGCGATGATGGGCGCGTCCACCACGCTGATCGGCGTGCTGCCCACCTACGCCACGATCGGCATCCTCGCGCCGGTCCTGCTCGTCGTACTGCGGCTGATCCAGGGCTTCGGTGCCGGTGCGGAGATCGCGGGCGCCACGGTCATGCTCGCCGAGTACGCCGCGGTCCGCCGGCGCGGCCTGATCGCGTCGCTGGTGTCGCTCGGCACGAACTCCGGCACGCTCGCCGCGTCCCGCCTGTGGGCGGTCCTGCTCGCCGTGCTCACCGAGGAACAGCTGCTCGGCCGGGGCTGGCGGCTGCCGTTCCTGCTCAGCTTCGTACTCATGATCTTCGCGGTCGACGGACGGGACGCTCCGCGGCTTCTGCGGCCGCCGCGGATCCGGGTTGCAGTACCGCCGGATCCGGTGGGGCGCCCACGCAGGCGCACCGCGGAACAGAACGATCGATGTGCATCCCCACGGTGCCCGCAACGGCCACGCGGCCGGGGCCGCGACGATAGACGTACCCGCGGACCGTTTCCCCGCGCGCCCCGTCGGTGACCCACCCGGTCGCCGCGTTCCGCCGGCCGTTCCACGAGACATGGAAGACTTCCGGAAGGCAACTCGCGAAAGGCACCCATGGACACCCGGTCACTGACGACGAGAGAACGCGCGGTGCTCGACGCGCTGCTGAGCACCGACATCGACAACGGTGCGGCGCGGCGTGCCCAGGCCGTGCACGCGGTCGTGGTCGCCATGTGCCCCTCCGGCGACACCACCGCACCCGAACTGCCGCCCCCGGCCTGACGGCGTGGCCCTTCCTGCGGTGAACAACGCTGTCGAGGCGGTGCTGCTCGACCTCGACGGCACCCTGCTCGACCACGAGGGTGCGGCCCGGACCGCGCTGCGGGAGGCAATCGGCCAATGGTTGCCCCGCCTTTCCGCCGTGGAACGCATCCACGCCGTGACGGTGTGGCAACAGCTCGAGGCCACCCACATGCAGGCGTATCTGGACGGGACGTTGTCCTTCCCGGAACAGCGCCGGGCACGCCTTCGAGGACTGCTGGCCGCTTTCGATCCGTCCGGCGACACTCTTCCGGATGCCCGCGCCGATCACCTCTTCGCGATCTATCTGAGGCGCTACGAAGCGTCCTGGTCCGCGTACGAGGACGTGCATCCCGCTCTCGGCATGCTGCGCCGCCTCGGCCTCGACGTGGCGATCTTGAGCAACGGCGACCGCCGCCAGCAGGAGTCCAAAGTCGCGGCCCTCGGCGTGGCCCCACTCCCGCAGCTGTTCACACCGTCCGAGGTGTGCGCCGCGAAACCGGCACCGGAAAGCTTCCTCCGCGCCTGCACGGCGATGCGCTGGAACCCCGCACGCGTGCTGTACGTCGGCGACAACCTGCACACCGACGCGGTAGCCGCAACTCACGCCGGCCTCACCGGATGCTGGCTTGACCGGCACCACTCCGATGCCCCGGCACTCCCGCCGGGCGTCATCCGCGTCAGCAGCCTCACGGCCCTGCCGATCACCCCCCACCGAGGCGGTTGATCCGCTCAGCGGCGCCGGCGGGCGGGCCGTTCCGCCCGGTTCGGTGCGACGGCGGGAACGACCCATGGCCGCCGCGGTCTGACCGGCCGCCTCGGGTCCGGGTTGTGGCGCCGCCAGATCCGGTAGAGCACCCAGGCGAATCCCGCGAGCAGCGCGGCCGGGCACAGCATCAGAGGAGACCGACTGGCGCGCAGCCCCACGGTTCCCGCACCGACGACCGTGCCGGGATCGCGACGGTTCACGTAGACGCTGACCGTCTCGTCGGGCTCGGTGTCGTCGGGGATCCATTCGGTATGCGTGTACCGGCGTTCGCCCTCCCACATGTACGTCAACGCGTAGTCGCGCTGGTATCCGGGAGCCCCGTAGACACTCAGCACCGTCGCGCGGACGTGGCCGCCGCGCAGCGTCGTCTCCAGGTAGACGGTCAGGCCGAACGCCTCCGCCGCACAGAAAGTCAGCGCGACGAGAGCCGCCGTCACCGCACCCAGCCGGGTCTGCGTCGCCCACACGCGGACATTCTGACCGCACCGCGCAACCGCCGACACGAACCGGTGCTGTCGGCCGGTGACACCGCCGAGTTCGACAGGAGGGTGCCGCGCGGCATGCGTACCGGTGGTTCCTACCAGAGGGTGGCTGGTCCCGCGATGACCCAGCCGTCGTCGGTGGGTTTGACCCAGAAAGACAGTTCCACCTCGATGACCGTGCCGTTGTGGAGGATCCTGATACTGACGCGGCTTCCGGTGGGCTCCCACGTGAGATCGTCCACGGCCTGTAGTTCTGCGAGCCAGGACAAATCCTGTTCCCACGTGCCTGAGGCCGGGCTGCGATCCGATCCGTCCGCGTCGGTCTCGGCCCCGACCGAGCCGGTCCATAGCGCCTTGGCCACGTGCCGGACATCCGTGGCATCGACCAGCTGTGCGGCCGCCGGGAGATTCCCGGCGCGCAGGAGGTCGAAGTACCGGCGGACAGTCTCCTCGATCTCGGCGGTGGCCGGCCGGTTCGTCCATACCTTCACCGTCGAGATCGTATCGGCCGGGCAGATGATCCGGTCCAGACGGCCGGTGGCAGCCGGTCGTGGGCGGTCACGTAGTGCCGGGTGAGGTCGTACCCGGCGGGTCAGGGGCAGCCGGCCGGGCGCTCGCGGCCCGCGGCCGCCTCGGCCGGGACCAGGACCCGGCAGACCGAGTCGAGCGCCGCGGCCGGATCCAGGTCCCAGAGCCCGGCCGTGTTGTCCGCGGAGGCCGTGACCAGCAGCTCCGGCGTACGGAAGGTGATCGCGGCGACCAGGTTCACGTGCCCGGTCAGCTGCGCGGTCAGCGTGCCGGTCGCGGCGTCCCACAGCCGGATGGTGTTGTCCACGTCGGTGGCCGTGGCCAGCGTACGGCCGTCCGGTGACCAGGCCACCGCGATGATCATGCCGGGGTGAGTGCCGAACGTGCGCGGCGGCCCGCTGCCGTCGGCCGCGTAGATCTGGATGTGCCGGTCCACGCCGCCGACCGCGACCTGCCGGCCGTCCGGGCTGCGGTCCGCGTCGACGATCTGCCGGGTGCCGACCGGATGCGCGGACAGCCGCAGCAGGTTCGCGACCCGCCAGGTGACCAGCTGTGCGGCGGTCGGCCGGTCGAGTTCGCCGGTCACGTTGACGATCGCGCTGACCGTGCTCCCGTCCGGGCTGAACAGCAGGTCGGAGACGCTGTCGCCGCCGGTGTCGAGGGTGCCGCGCGGCTGCAGCGTGCGCATGTCGACCAGCATCGTCAGGCCGGTGGGGAAGCCGTCCTCGTCCGGCGGGCCGGAGCCGGTCGCGGCCAGCACGGAGCCGTCGGGGGAGAACTCGATCTCCACCGGTGTGCCGAACCGGTCCGCGCCGCCGACCTTGACCTCGCCGCGCACCGTGCCGTCCGGCGCGCGGACCTGCACGCGCCCGTCCGAGGTGGAGATGGCGATCGTGCCGTCACGCGCGATCCGGAGGTCGTGGGCCGGAAGTCCGGTCTCCTCACGACGTACCGTGGCGTGGGTTTCGATGTTCGTGATCGTGAACGTGCCGTCCCGGGAGACCGCGGCGACGCGCGGGCCGGTGGGGTCCGGGACGGCGTCGACCACCGGCCGCGGGTGGAAGATCCAGTTGTCGCCGCGGCGGAACACGGCGGTCGGCGCCTCGGTGCCGGAGACCACCACCACCCGGCCGTCCGCGGAGATCGCGGCCGTGTTCGGCGCGCCGGTGAAGCCGACGAAACCGCGGTTCTCCAGGCCGTCCGGCAGCGGCCACGAGTTGAGGTGGGCGCGCTGCTCGGTGCCGAACGTGAGCAGCCGGTTCGTCGGCGTGATCACTAGCGGGTCCGGTGCGCGGGAGCGGGCCGGGTCGGTCAGCGTGGCGATCTGGGCGCCGCCGTCGACGCGCCAGGTGCGGATCACGCCGTCCGTGCCGTTCGTGACCAGCACACCGCCGGGGGCGAGCGCGACCCGTACGGTGTCGGGCACGGTCATCAGCCGGACGCCGTCACGGATCCGCCAGACCGCCGCACCGCGCCGGTTGTCCGCGACCGCCGCGTACGCGCCGTCCGGGCTGACCGCGAGGTCGAACGGCACCAGGTCGCCGATCCCGAACGACAGCGTGCGTGCGCCGGTCTCCGCGGTCCAGCCGCCCATCTGGTGGTCGCCGGTGACGTCGGTGCGCATCGCGACCAGTGTGCCGGTGCCCGGCAGCCACGCGGCGGCGCCGAGCGCGGGCAGCCGGTGCCGCAGCGTACCGGCGGGCACGTCCCAGATCTGCACGCCGTTCTCGACCGGCACGCTGATCGCGAGGTGCCGTCCGTCCGGGGAGAACGACAGCGACAGCACCACCTGGCCGGTCGCGGCGACCAGGTCCGGCCCGGTGCGGGTGAGCGTCGCGGTGTTCCACAGCTCCACGTGGCCGTCGACGTGCCCGACCGCGATCAGCGAGCCGTCCGGGCTGACCGCGGCCGCCGGACCGCCGAAGCCGGTGCCGAGGCTGCCGGACGCGCTGGTCATCTGCGCGGACAGCAGCGCGCCGCGGGCCTCCGCGGTCGGTGCCTCCGCCCACGCGGCCACGGCCCGGCGCATCGCGGTCAGGTCGTCGCTGCCCAGCGTGGTCAGCGTCTCCATCGCCAGCTGCCGGGACACGGCCTCGCGCCGCCGCTGCTGGGCGTCACCACCCTGGTCGACCGCGACGACGACACCGGCCACGGCCAGCAGCAGCGCCACCCCCAGCGCGGAGGCCAACACCCGCAACCGGTGGGTACGCCGTCGGCGTGCCCGCTCCGCGACACCGGCCGCGGCGGTGCTGGCCTCGAGGTAGTCGCGGTAGACGTCGGCCGGCCCGGGCGTTCCCGCGTCCGCGGGTGTCACCGGCGCGGCACCGGCGACCGGCGGTGGCGCGGTGCCACCGGCGGATCCGGGCGCACCGGTCAGCTCGCGCGCCGCGGCCAGGCGGGCGCCGCGCAGCAGCAAATCCGGGTCGCGGCCGGACGCGTGCCAGTCGTCGGCCGCGTCGCCCAGCCGCTGCCGCAGCAGCAGGTCCTCGCGCGCGGTGGCCAGCCAGTCCGCCAGCCGCGGCCAGCTGGTCAGCAGCGCCTCGTGGCTGATCTCCACGGTGTCGTCGCCCGCGGTCAGCAGCCGCGCCGAGACCAGCAGCCGCAGCACCTCGGGGTCGATCGAGCCACGCGGACCGCGCCGGCGCACCGGCGTGCCACCGGCCGCGATCGTGACCAGACCGAGCATCGCGGTCCGCAGCCGCTCCCGGCCGCCCGGATCGAGGCTGAGGTAGATGTTCTCCGCGGTCTCCGCGACCGCGTGGTGGATGCCGCCGGTCGCGCGGTACCCGGCCACGGTCAGCCGCAGCCCCTCGCGCCGGACCCAGGTGGCGTGCAGCGCGTGCGCGAGCAGCGGCAGCGTCCCCGGCTCGTACCGGTGCCCGGGTGTGCCCGGCGCGGTCAGGTCGCGCAGCAGCAGCTCGGTCAGGCCCGGCTCGACCGCCAGCCCGGCGCGCGCGGCCGGCTCGGTGACCACACGGCGCAGTTCCTCGTCGCCGAGCGGCTCGACCACGGTCAGCCCGGCCGCCAGCATCCGCGCCAGCGGCGGCAGCTCGGTGCAGGCCGCGTAGAAGTCCGCCCGGACACCGATCACGACCAGCGCGGGTGCGGCACCGGCCAGCGCGTCCGCGAACGAGATCCGCTCGGCCGGGTCCGCGCACCGGGTGAACAGCTCCTCGAACTGGTCCACCACGATCACCGGCCGCTGCCCCTCCGCGGTCAGCCGCCGGATCGTGTCCCGCCGGCCGGCCGAGGTGCCGGTGGCGGTGAGCGCGGCGATCCGCACCGACAGCTCGGTCAGCGGGTGCTCGCCCGGCGTCATCAGCACCCACGGCCACGCGGTCGCCTCCGCGCCGAGCCCGCCGGCCGCGATCGCCGGGAGCAGGCCGGCGCGCAGCAGCGACGACTTCCCGGCGCCGGAGACGCCGGTGACGACCAGCGGCGGCCCGCCGACCCGCTGTTCGGCCAGGCGCCCGAGCAGCATCGCGGTCTCCCGGTCGCGCCCGTGGAAGAACGGCGCGTCCTCCGGCTGGAAACTGCTCAGCCCCGGGTATGGGCAGACCGCGTCCGCCGCCGGGACCGGCTGCTCCGGCGCCGCGCCGGACGAGCGCAGCTGCGCGTACGCGATGAGCTGCCGCCGGATCCCGTCGAGGCGTGCGTGCAGCTCCACGCTCTGCACCGCCAGCCGGTCCTGTACCTGGTCCAGCACCCGCCGCGAGTCCGCGACCATCCAGCGCAGCTCGCCGATGTCCGTGCCGAGCACGGTGAACGCGGTGACCAGGTCGTCGCGCCACCGGACGTCGTCGGCCGCGACCGCGGTCAGTGTGGTCTCTACCGCGTCCACCGTGCGCAGCAGCCGCGCGACCTCGGCCCGCAGCGCGCGCCCGTTCTCACCGTCCGAGGCCAGCAGCGGCTCCAGCTCGGCCGCGATCGCGGCCCGCCACCGCTCCTCCGACGGCGCCGGCCGCCCCTGGAACCGGCGGGCGGTCCGGGTCAGCGTGTCGGTGAGCACGCCGACGCCGATGCCGCCGATCTGCCCGAGCGCGGCCGCGAACGCGGCCGGCAGCTGCAGCGCGACCGCGGCGACCGGCGCGATCGCGGACGCGGTGACCAGCGCGAGCACCGCGTACGGCCCGGCGCGCTGCGCCTGCCGGCCGGCGTCGCGCACCCAGGCACGCAGCCCCTGCCGGGCCCGTTCGGCGGCGTGGTCGTCCACACGTGACATTGAAGAGGGTGCGCGCCACTGTGGCAATGGGCCGAACTCTCATCCGGTTCACACGTAACCGTGATGTCATGGCCGCATCATGACCGCCCGCATCCTCGTCGTCGACGACGCGCCGAACCTGGTGGATCTCCTCCGTACCGTGCTGGAGTTCCACGGCTTCACCGTGCATGCGGCGACGAGCGCGGCCGGCGCGGTCGAGGCCGCGTCCGCGTACCGCCCGGATCTGATCCTGCTGGACGTGATGCTGCCGGACGGCGACGGCATGGACGTGTGCCGGCGGCTGCGCGCGGCCGGGTCGGACGCCGCGATCGTGTTCCTGACCGCGCGCGACGCCCGCGCGGACGAGGTCGCCGGGCTCGCCTACGGCGGCGACGACTGGATCACGAAGCCGTTCGACATGGACGTGCTGCTGGCCCGCGTACGTGCGGTGCTGCGCCGGGCCCGCGCCGCGCCGCCGGAGCGGGACCCGACGCTGCGGTACGCCGACCTGGAGCTGCACCCGGACACGCTGGAGGTGCGCCGGGCGGGCCGGGAGGTGCGGTTGTCCCCGACCGAGCTGCGGTTGCTGCGCTACTTCCTGGAGAACCCGGGCCGGGTGCTGTCGCGCGCGCAGATCTACCGGGCGGTCTGGGAGTACGAGTTGGACGCCGGTTCCAACGTGGTGGACACTTACGTCGGGTATCTGCGCCGCAAACTCGATCCGCTCGGCCCGCCGCTGCTGGTCACGCACCGCGGCTTCGGCTACGCGCTGCGGGCGGCCCGGCCGTGACGCTGCGCCGTTCGCTGCTGCTGGCGATGACCGGGCTGACCGCGCTCGGCCTGCTGGTCGTGACCGGCACGGCCGCGGTGGTGCTGCACGCCTATCTGATTCACCGCACCGACGACCAGCTGCGGGCCGCGGCGGAGCTGGCCCGGCACCGCTATCAGCTGGACACGCTGCCGCCGGAACGCCGTCCGCAGACGGTCCGGGAGATCATCTCGCCGACCGAGTTCCTGATCGAGGTGCGCGGTGAC
Source organism: Catenuloplanes indicus (assembly GCF_030813715.1). Classification (NCBI taxonomy): domain Bacteria; kingdom Bacillati; phylum Actinomycetota; class Actinomycetes; order Micromonosporales; family Micromonosporaceae; genus Catenuloplanes; species Catenuloplanes indicus. The sequence continues at coordinate 719,329 of NZ_JAUSUZ010000001.1, read as the reverse complement.
CGGATCGGCACGCTACGCCTGATGGGCACGGTCCCGCTGCCGTCCCGCCCGCTGCTCGACCGCGCCGACCCGGACGACCCGGACCCGCAGAACGTGGCCGGCTTCCGCGCCGTGGTGGTCCACGATCGCGGCCTGACGATCCTGGTCGCGTTGCCGCTGGACCGGGCCGGGGACACGGTGACCCGGCTGGCCGTGGTCGCCGCGACCACCTCGCTGGCCGTGCTGGCCGTGCTCGCCGTGTTCGGCCGGTGGCTGCTGATCCGGCGGCTGCGCCCGCTCGACGAGATCGCGACGGCCGCCACCGAGCTCGCCGACGGGCACCTGGACCGGCGGGTGCCGGATCCGCCGCACGGCCCGCGGACCGAGGTCGGGCGGCTGACCGGCGCGGTCAACGGCATGCTGTCCCGGATCCAGGCCGCGCTGGCCGCCCGGGAACGCTCGGAGGCGCGGATGCGCGACTTCGTGGCGGACGCCTCGCACGAACTGCGCACGCCGGTCACCGCGATCCGCGGTTATCTGCAGCTGATCCGTACCGGCGTGGTGGATCTGAACGACCGGCCGGACGTGCTGCGCCGGCTGGAGCAGGAGGCGAACCGGATGAGCGCGCTGGTCACGTCGCTGCTCTACCTGGCCCGGCTGGACGCGGAGCCGCCGGTCCGGCACGGGCCGGTCGATCTGGCCGCGCTGGCCCGGGACGCGGTCGCGGACGCGGCCGCGGTGGAGCCGGACCGCCCGCTGACCGTGGCCGCGCCGGACCGCTGCGTGCTCACCGGCGACGAGGACTCACTGCGCCGGGTGCTGGCGAACCTGCTCGGCAACGTGCGCGCGCACACGCCGCCGGGCACGGCCGCGCGGGTCACGGTGACGGACTCGCCGGACCGGGTCCGGGTGGCGGTCACCGACGACGGGCCCGGCCTGGACGCGGCGGCGGCCACGCACGCGTTCGACCGGTTCTGGCGGGCCGGCGCCGCGCGTTCCGGGCCGGACGGCGCCGGGCTGGGGCTCGCGATCGTGGCCGCGGTGGTGCGCGCGCACGGCGGCGAGACCGGCGCCGACGGCTCCACCGTGTGGTTCACGCTGCCGCGCTGATCTCACGACGAACTCTCATCCTGCTCGCACCGGCCCGGCATCCGCGGCTGGTGGCATGTCGCGGTGCCCAGAAGACCTTCGAAGACCGTGATCGTGGCCGCTGCCGTCGCCGCACTGGCCGCGCTCCTCGTGGCCGACCGGGTCGCGGCGGCCCTGGCCGGTGACCGGCTGGCGGCGCGGCTGAGCTGCGCGGCCGGGACCACCGGCGACGTGGACGTGACGGTCCGCGGCTTCCCGTTCCTGACCCAGCTGGTGCGCGGCGAGTTCGACGGCGCCGGCCTGCGCGCGGACCGGGTGACGGTCCGCGACCTGACGCTCGATCAGGTGCGCGTGGAGGCGCGCGGCCTGCGGGGCACGTCCGTGGACGCACTGACCGCGAGCGCCGTGCTGCCGTACACGGTCCTGTCCGGCCGGGGGCTGCCCGGCGCCGAGTTCGGCGGGGACGGCGGCCGGCTCACCATCACCACGTCGGTGCCGGTCCGCGGTCTGACCATGCCCGCCACCGTGTACGCGGACCTGGCCGTGGACGGCAACGGGCTGACCGTCACGCCCGGCGAGATCGAGCTGACCGGCCTGGGCCTGCGCGTGCCCGCGTCCCGCCTGCCGGACGGCCTGGCCGCCGCGCGCACGGTCCCGCTGCCCACGCTCCCGGACGGCCTCGCCTACCAGCGGATCTCCGCGACCGCCGGCGGCCTGCTGCTCACGGTGGCCGGCACCGGCCTCGACCTCGGCGCCGGCCGCGACGACGACGACAACGACAACACCTGTGGGGGTACGGACGGATGAGCACGATCGAGAGCGGCGCGATGCACCGGGTGATGACCCGGTGCGGACGCTTCACCACCCGCCGTCCGTGGCCGGTGATCGCCGCCTGGCTGCTGCTCACCGTCACGGTCGCCGCGCTGGTGCTGGCGTTCGGCCGGCCGGTCGACGAGGACGCCACGCTGCCCGGCAGCACCGGCCAGCACGGCCGCGACGTGCTGGAGGCGCACTTCGCCGGTGCGGGCAACGCGACCGGCCAGGTGATCCTGCGCTCGGCCGGTGCGCGCCTGGACGACCCCGCGGTCGCGGCCGGGATCGCCCGGTCCGCGGACCGGATCCGCGCGGTGGAGCACGTCGACTCGGTCGGCCCGCCGGTGCTCGGCACGGACGGCCGCACCGGGTACCTGGACGTGGCGCTGGACGTCGGCCCGCAGGAGCTGACCCGGGCGACGACCGTGGACGTGATGGACGCGGCCGCGACACCCGGCCTGGAGACGCTGCCCGGCGGCGCGCTGACCCGCGCGCGGAACAGCACCGGGCACAGCGAGCTGATCGGCGTCACGGTCGCGCTGGCCGTGCTCGTCGTCGCGTTCGGTGGCCTGGTCGCGGCCGCGCTGCCGCTCGTCACCGCCGCGATCGTGCTGGTCGCCGGGATCGGCGCGATCGGCCTGGCCGGGCACCTGACCGGCATCCCGTCCGTGGCGACCACGCTCGGCACGATGATCGGTCTCGGCGTCGGCATCGACTACGCACTGTTCCTGATCACCCGTTACCGGGCGCTGCTGGCCCGCGGGCGCGACGTGCGGGACGCGATCACCGAGACCGTGGCGTCGTCCGGCAGCGCGATCGTCTTCGCCGGCGGGACCGTGGTGGTGGCGCTGTGCGGGCTGGGCGTGGCCGGCATACCGATCCTGGCCACGCTCGGCTGGACGGCCGGGCTCGTCGTGGTGGTCGCGGTCGCGTCCGCCACCACGTTGTTGCCGGCGCTGCTCACGCTGCTCGGCACGCGCGTCGACGCGCTGCCGGTGCGCCGGGCCCGCGCCGGGCGCGAGTCCGGGTGGGGCCGGCTGGCCGGCCGGGTGATCCGCCGCCCCTGGCGGTACGCGCTGACCAGCGGCCTGCTGCTGCTCGCGCTGGCCGCGCCCGCCGCGGCGATGACGCTGGGCCAGACCGACGCCGGTGACAAGCCCGTGTCCTCGGCCGAGCGGGCCGGATACGACGCGATGGCCGCGGCGTTCGGGCCCGGCATCAACGGACCGCTCACCGTGGTCGCCGAGCTGAGCCCGGCCGCCACCGGACCGGGCGACCCGCGGCTGGCGGCGCTGGCCGGCGCGGTGGCGGGCGTGCCCGGCGTGGCGCGGGCGAACCCGCCCCGGCTGGCCCCGGACGGGCAGGTCGCGTCCGTGCGCGTCATCCCGGACACCGCGCCGTCCGACCCGGCCACGCTGGACACGGCCGGCCGGCTGGCCGCGCTGGACGTAGCCGGAGTGTCAGTCTCGGTCACCGGGCAGACCGCGATCCGCGGCGAGCTGGCCGGCCGCGTCGCGGACCGGATGCCGCTGGTGATCGTGGTGGTGGTGCTGCTCAGCGGCCTGCTGGTGTTGGTCGCGTTCCGGGCGCCGGTGGTCGCGGCGAAGGCGGCGCTGATGAACCTGCTGTCCGTGGCCGCGGCCTACGGCGCGCTGACCGCGGTGTTCCAATGGGGGTGGGGCGCGGCGCTGATCGGGCTGGACGGCCCGGTGCCGATCGAGGCGTACGTACCGATGATGCTGTTCGCCCTGCTCTTCGGACTGTCCATGGACTATGAGGTCTTCCTGCTCACCGCGGTCCGCGAGCATTGGGACCGGACCGGGGACAACCGCCGCGCGGTTCGGGACGGCCTGGCCGAGACCGGTGTGGTGATCACCTCGGCCGCGCTGATCATGGTGTGCGTGTTCGCGAGTTTCGTGCTCGGCGACGAACCGGTGATCAAGATGATGGGCCTCGGCCTGGCCGTGGCGATCGCGGTCGACGCCACGGTGATCCGCGGCCTGCTGGTCCCGGCCGTGATGACGCTGCTCGGTGACGTGAACTGGTGGACGCCCCGCCGCCGGGCCGCGGCCGTGATGCCGGAGCGGGCCGCCTGATACGGACTGTCCGGAATCGAACGCTCTGATCTCCCGGCCGGGTTCCGATGGAAACCCGGCCGGGTGCAGCTTTTCGTGCTGGGACCCTTGACGGTGCGTTACGGCGGGCGGGACGGGTTGATGCCGGGCGCGAAGGCGCGGACCGTGCTCGGGCACCTGGTCGCGCACGCGGGGCACCTCGTGACGACGGACGCGCTGATTGCCGAGGTGTGGGCCGGTACGCCACCGGCCACGGCCGCGAACACGCTGCCCGGCCGGGGCCGCGGTCATGTGTGCTCGACGTAGTCGCGCGCCGAGATGTCGCCGAGCATCCAGCGTGCCGCCTCGCCACGAGGAGCGCCGCGGCGAGGCGGTACAGCGGTGTCATCGATACCTCCACGGTGGTGAGTGGACGTGCTCCCGCACCGTCCGCGTGCCGCTGGAGAACCGCTGGAATTCCGGGTGAGAGCACCTGGACCGCGGGCATCTGTCCTGTTTGACCGTACTTTTGAACGGTCCGGGAAAAAGTTGAATCCGCACGATCGAAAGATATAGACGTACTGACGGAAGTGCTTCAGGATGTTCACAGCCCTGAATCACACCCGTAACCCGGGAGCGCAGATGAGAAAACGTCTGTCCGTGGCCGCCGTGATCGTCACGAGTCTGATAGCGACGCCCACACCGGCGTTCGCGGTCGACCCGCCAGCGCAGGAGCCGGGGGTGACGCTCCGGACGTACGACATCGGGCTGCCGCTCAGCAAGGTCTGCGAACTCAAGCCGGGGCAGACGCCCAACGTGGACAAGCTGATGCCCACGATCGACTGGTCCACCGACGCCGACTTCGGGCTCCAGTCCAACTTCGTCACGCACGCGATCGCGAACCTGACCGCGCCGTCCGCCGGTGCCTACACGTTCCGGCTGACCAGCGACGACGGCTCGAAGCTGTACGTCGATGACAAGCTCGTCATCGACCACGACGGGCTGCACGGCGTCGATCCGCCGAAGGAGGGCACGATCGACCTGACCGCGGGCGTGCACCCGCTGCGGATCGAGCACTTCGAGCGGGACGGCGGCCAGGAACTGCGGCTCGCCTGGCGTACCCCCGGCGCGGGTGAGTTCGTGACCGTGCCGAACAGCGCGCTGACCACGGACGCGGGCGTGGTGCGGGTGACCGCGCCGGGCCGCAAGGAGTGCGTGTCCGGCACCGACACGCCCGGCGACGGCCTGCCGCTGAACGCGGTCAACCCCGGGTACGACCTGGCGAACCTGCGCCCGCCGGGCTTCGAGCCGCAGGTGAGCGGCATCGCGTGGCGGCCGGACAAGAAGATGGTGATCACCACTTGGGGCGGGTCGGACACCGTCGCCGGCGAGGTGTACCTGGTCGAGAACGTGACCGGGAGGACCGGGCCGGACAGCGTCACGTACAAGAAGATCGCCGACGGGCTCAAGGAGCCGATGGGCGTGGCCGTGGTCGACGGCATGGTCTACGTGTCGCAGAAGCACGAGTTGACCGAGCTGCGCGACACCAACAAAGACGACATCCTGGACACCCGGCGGACCGTGGCCACCTGGCCGTTCGGCGGCAACTTCCACGAGTTCGCGTTCGGGCTGCTGTACCGGAACGGGAAGTTCTACCTGAACCTCTCCGTGTCGATCAACTACGGCGGCGCGACCACCGACCCGCAGCCGGTCGGCGGGCGTGGCACGCACATCGTGGTGGACCGCAAGAGCGGCGAGGTGACCGCGGTCGCCGGCGGCCTGCGCACGCCGAACGGCATCGGCTGGGGACCGAACAACTCCATCTACGTGACCGACAACCAGGGTGGCTGGCTGCCGTCGTCGAAGCTGATCAAGATCCAGGACGGTGCGTTCTACCACCACTACATGAACCCGGACGGCCCGTTCGACGCGAAGGCGCCGACCCGGCCGGTGCTGTGGCTGCCGCAGAACCAGATCGGCAACTCGCCGAGCACGCCGGTGCTGCTGGACTCCGGGACGTACCGTGGCCAGCTCCTGATCGGTGACGTCACCTACGGCGGGCTGCAGCGCGCCGCGCTGGAGACCGTCAACGGCGTCGAGCAGGGCGCGGTGTTCCGGCACACGCAGGGCCTCGAGGCCGGCATCAACCGCGTGTCGGTCGGCCCGGACGGCGCGATCTACGTCGGCGGGCTCGGCGCGGACGGCAACTGGGGCCAGGAGGGCAAGCTCCGCTTCGGGCTGCAGAAGCTCACGCCGAACAAGACCTCCGTCTTCGACATGAAGACGATGAAGGCGGTCGAGGGCGGCTTCAAGCTCGAGTACACCGAGCCGCTGTCCGACGCCACGATCGCGAAGCTGCCCACGGCGTACCAGCTGGAGCAGTGGCGGTACGTGCCGACCGCGCAGTACGGCGGCCCGGAGGTCGACACCGAGACGCTCCAGGTGACCGGCGCGAAGGTGTCCTCCGACCGGAAGACCGTCACGCTGACCGTGCCCGGCCTGCGCCGCGACCGCGTCGTCCACCTGCGCTCGCCGCGCCCGTTCGCGGCCCAGGACGGTGAGACGCTGTGGAGCACCGAGGCGTGGTACACGATGAACGAGCTGCCCGGCAAGAAGGTGCAGCAGGTCTACTACGAGGCCGAGGAGGGCAACCGGGAGGGCGGCGCGTCGCTGGCCACCGACCACCGCGGCTACTCCGGCATCGGCTTCACCGCCGGCTTCGGCAAGCTCAACGCGTCCACCACCGTGCACGTCAACGTGGACAAGGCCGGCGACTACGCGGTCGGGCTGCGTTACTCCAACGGCCCGGACCCGTTCAGCGGCACCAAGACGGTCAGCGTGCACGTCAACGGGCGCAAGGTGAAGCAGGTGTCGCTGCCGTCCACCGTCACCTGGGAGGAATGGGCGACCGTCACCGAGAAGCTCAACCTGCGCAGGGGCGCCAACACCGTCCAGTACCGGGTGGACGCGCTCGACACCGGCCACGTCAACCTCGACCTGATCAGCGTCCGCGAGTGGAACGGCAAGCGGGTCACGCTCTTCGACGGTACGGCCGCGTCGCTGGACAACTGGCAGCACACGGACGGCCGCCGTCCGCAGTGGCCGGTCCTGCCCGCGGCGAAGGCGACCGAGGTGTGCTGCGGCGACCTGCGCACCAAGGACGCGTACGGCGACTACAAGCTGCACGTCGAGTTCAAGGTGCCGCTGCTGCCGCCGGACGTCACCGGCCAGGACCGCGGTAACAGCGGCGTCTACCAGCAGGAGCGCTACGAGCTGCAGATCCTCGACTCGTTCGGCGACACCACGCTGAACAACAACGAGGCCGGCGCGATCTACCAGCTGAAGCCGCCGGACGTGAACGCGGCCACCGCACCGGAGACGTGGCAGACGTACGACATCACGTTCCGCGCGGCCCGCTACGACGCGGCCGGCGTCAAGACCGAGAACGCGCGCATCACGGTCGTCTGGAACGGCAAGAAGATTCACGACAACGTGGAGATCCCGGCCGGTACCGGCGGCAACATCCCGGAGGGCCCGTCCACCGGCGCGATCCGCCTCCAGGACCACGGTAACAAGGTCCAGTACCGCAACATCTGGATCGAACCGGCGCGGTAAGGACATGGCGTGAAAGGTCCCGGTGGCATCCTGCCGCCGGGACCCTTCAGTAACCGGATCGCCGCTGGCGTGCCGATTCGTACAGCGCGACGGTCGCGGCCGCCGCCGCGTTCAGGGAACTGGCGGACCCGGACATCGGGATCCGGACGAGCCGGTCGCAGGCCGCCCGCCAGCCGGCGCTGAGACCGGTGGTCTCGTTGCCGATCACGAGCAGCGTGGGCTGCGTGAAGTCGTACCCGGCGACATCGAGCGGGCCGTGCTCATCGGTCCCCACGACGCGTACGCCGGCACCGGCGGCACGGACGTCCGCGACCCAGGACAGGACGTCCTGGTGCGTGGGCATCCGAACCACGGGAAGCGCGAACAGTGAGCCGGTGCTGGCCCGGACCGCCTTCGGGTCGTACACGTCGGCGGCGTGGCCGGTGACGATGACGCCGGAGGCGCCGAACGCGTCCGCGGACCGGATCAGGGTCCCGACGTTACCGGGGCTGGTGGGCCGGTCGAAGACGACGGTGAGCATGGCCGGCCCGGCCGGGATGCGGCACAGGTCGTCCTCCGGCAGCGCGACCACGGCCAGCAGCTCCGGCACCGTGTCCGCCTTGCCGCCCAGTTCGTGCATCAGGTCGCGGGAGACGGCGACGGTCTCGGCTTGGACCGTGTGCAGGGTCTCGCGTGCCCAGCCGGACAGCGCGGCGCCGTCGTCGTGGAGCAGCTCCCGCACGTGCCACCCGTGTGCGACGGCCATGGCGATCGGGCGTACGCCCTGCACGAGGAACTCGCCGCGACGCCGGCGCGTGGCCCGGTTCCGCAGGAGGGCCGCCCACTGCTGGAAACGCGCGTTGCGGACGCTCACCCGCCGGCCGCGGCTACCGGTCACCGTCGAGATCCGGATCGTCCAGGCCGGGGCCGCGGCGGATCGCGCGCTCGACGGGTGAGTGCGCGCCGTCGCCGCGCTCCGGTTCGTACGGTGCGGCCGGCAACAGCGGCGGCTGGGCCAGGAAGCGCGGCCGGGTCCCGTGGTGCGGCTGTGCCGCGTGTCCCAGGGACGGATGGCACAGGAACACATCGCCGGGTGACCCGGGGGCGAGCGCGAGTGGCCGGTGGGCGGACGCCGCGGTCAGCTCCGGCGCGAGGAAGCGGGAAATCAGGGTCGGGCCGTCCATGCCCCCATCGTGCGGCGTGTACGGTCCCGGTCACCCGACACCTTCTGCGCCGGTGCTGTCGGGTTTGCCGTGCCGGGCGGGCCGGGTCAGCTCGGCCTGGACGTGGACGGGTACCGGCGGCTGGTCAACCCGACCGGGGCATTCGAGGTCGGCGGGCCGATGGGCGACGCCGGACTCACCGGCCGGAAGATCATCGTTGACACGTACGGCGGATACGCCCGGCACGGCGGCGGCGCGTTCTCCGGCAAGGACCCGTCGAAGGTGGACCGCAGCGCGGCCTACGACATGCGCTGGGTGGCGAAGAACATCGTCGCGATGCACGTCATCGTTCCCGGCCGCATCGACCAGATCTCGCTGTCCTTCCTGGTCGACGAGCTGGAGGTGCGGCGGGGCGGGGTGGCGGCCAACATCGCGCTCGGCATGCGCCGGCTCGGTGCCACCGCGACCCTGGTCGCCGCGGCCGGGCGGGACTTCGACGCGTACGCGGCCTGGCTGGAGCACCACGGCGTCTCCACCACGCACGTACGGCGGTCGCGGCACCGGCACACCGCCCGGTTCCTGCGCCGGTACACCGACGAGTGCCGGCGCCATCGCCCGCCGCGTCATGATCTCAGGATGTCTGCATCGTTTCGAGGGCCGTTCGTCGGAGTCAGCGCCGTGGTGCTCCGGGACGGGGGTGTCCTGCTCGGCCGGCGGCGTGGTACGCACGGGAACGGGACCTGGGCATTTCCCGGCGGGAAGGTGGACGCCGGTGAGGAACCGGCGGTGACCGTGGGGCGGGAACTGCACGAGGAGACCGGGTTGCGGGCAACCCGGGTGGTGCCGATCCGCTGGACCAGCGATCTGTTCCCGGAGAGCGGCCTGCACTACGTCACGCTGCACCACCTGGTCGAGGCGGACGGCGAACCGGAGCTGCGGGAGCCGGAGAAGGCGTACGAGTGGCGCTGGTGGGCGGACCTCGAACGCCTCCCGGAGCCGCTGTTCGGGCCGGCGGCGGCGCTGTGGGCGACCGGCTGGCGGCCGTGATCAGGCGCGCTGCCGCGACATCCACTGCCAGATGCGGGTGCCGTCGACGCTCGGGTCGTTGCGGGCGACGTAGATCCAGGACCAGTGGCCGTTGAACCGGTAGCCGTCCCGGACGACCTGGTCGTAGAGCGTGCGGAGCGCGCCGGGGATCAGGTCGGCCGCGTGCACGGTGTTCGGCACCGGCGGGACCGTGGGGTCGTCCATCGACGTGACCAGCCACGTCGGCGTGGTGATCGCGGTCAGCTCCGCGTCCGGGATCAGCGGCGGCGTGCCGGTGCCGCCGAGCGGCATGACCACACCGCAGACCGGTACCGAGGAGGCGAACAGGTCACGGTAGACCGTGGTCATCTTCAGGCTCATGTAGCCGCCGTTGCTGCAGCCCACGACGTGGATGCGGGAACGGTCGACCGGGTGGCGGCGGGCGACCTCGTCGATGATCTCCCGGATCAGCGGTGCGAACCGGTCACCGTCCTGCATCCAGAACGACGTGCTCTGCGGCGCCACCACGTACGCGCCGGAGAAGATCTTCTGGGCCTCGGGGGTGGCGAAGCCGAGCGCGCCGCGGTTCGCGCGCAGCTGGGTCTCGTTGTCGTAGTAGCCGTCGGGCAGTGACGCGCCCTCGCCACCGCCGTGCAGCCACACGATCAGCGGCCGCCGGCCGGACCGGCGGCCGGGGGAGTAGAGCCGGTACTTCATGCCGGACGCGGACTCGTGGTGACCGAACGCGTCCACCTCCGGATCGGCGAGCCGGCCCTGCGTGAAGCCGGCGATCGTGACCGGCCGGCCGTGGCGCAGCCGGAGCGGCGCGTTCTGCGTGATCGTGTACGTCAGGCCGAGCCGGACGTTGCGGCCGCGGTCGAGCACGTAGCCGAGCGTGTTGCCGCCGGGTACCCCCTCGCCGTGCGCCAGCGTGAGCACCACGTCGCCGTGCCGGTCGAGGCGGGCCTCGGTCACGGTGCGGTCCAGGTCGTAGAGGCCGGCGGTGTTCGGCAGCGGGCTGGTCGCGGTGGCGTGCACGCTGAACGTGCCCGGCGTCAGGCTCGCCGGATCGATCGTCCCGAGCCGCGCCGTGCCGAGCGTGACCGAGACGACCTGCTCACCGCCGTCGAGCGTCCGTGCGTCGAGCCGGAACCGCACGGTCGTGGCGTGCCCGGCGGCGGCACCGGGCAGGGCAAGACCGGCGGCGGCACCCGCTCCGGCGGTCAGGACGAGACGACGGCTGATCACGGCCATGCGGAACTCCCTCGATCGCAGCGAGGCATGTCAATGTCCGCAAACCTATCGCCTGAGAAATCCCCCGGCAACACTTCGGAAACCCGCTGCCCGCGGCTCGCGCGGCTCGGGGTGTCGCGCCGGCCGCAGCCGGCGGTGGATCGGCGCCGTCCGGGTGTTGCGCCGGCCGTGGGTGGCGCCGCTTGCGGCAAGCGGCGCCGGCAGCTCCCGCCTCTGATGCTCAGCGGGACGCGCGCCGCATCCGGAGCGCGGCGAGCGCGGCCAGGGTGAGCAGCGACGCGGCGGCCAGCGTGAGCGGCAGGATGCCGCGGAGTCGGGTGGCGGGCGTCAGGCCGTCCCGAAGCGTCACGGTTCGGACCATGGCACCGGCCTGGAACGTGGGCAGCCGGTCGATCGTGCTGCCGTCCGCCGCGATGATCGCGCTGGTGCCGACCGTGGAGACGTTGACGACGTCGCGGCCGGTCTCGATCGCGCGGATCCGGGCGATCGCGAGCTGCTGCACGCTCTCGTCCGTGGTGCCGAAGTCGCCGTTGTTGGACTGGGCCAGGATCACCTGGGCGCCGCGTACCGGCAGGTCGGCGATCACGTCGTCGGCGGTGATGTCGAAGCAGATCGCGGAGCCGAGCCGCATCCCGGACACCTCGAGCACGCCCTCGCGGGTGCCGGGCACGTAGTCGCGGGCGACCATGCCGATCAGGTCCGGCACGATCGCGGCGTAGAACGCGCGGTCCGGCACGTACTCGCCGAACGGCACCGGCCGCTTCTTGTCGTAGTGATCCGACGGCGCGGACGCGCCCGGCTCCCAGGCCAGGCTGGTGTTGTAGTACCGGTCGTCCCGTTTCGTGATGGTGCCGAAGACCAGCGGCGCGTCCATCGCCTCGGTGAGCTGCTGGATCCGGATCCGCCCCTCCGGGTAGCGCAGCGGGTCGAGGTCCGCGCCGTCCTCCGGCCAGACCACCACGTCGACGTCCTGGCCCAGCAGCGGAGCGGTGGCCAGCTCCTGCGCGGCCAGCAGGTCCCCGCGCGTCTTCTTCGTGAAGTATCCGGCCGGCCCGTTGCCCTGCACCGCGGCCACCGTGATCTCCCCGGTCGCGGGTATGTGCGCGACCGGCACCAACGCGAGCGCGAACACCGCGAACGACCAGCCGGCCAGCGCCGGCAGCGGCAGCGCGCGGGCGCCGGCGACGCGGGGGAGCCGGCGCACCGGGCCCGCGGCCCGGGAATCCGGCGCACCCGTGGGCCGCGCGGTGGATGCGCTCATGGCTCGTGCGGTCGATATGTGAGGGTCCCGTGCAGTCAACGTTTCCGCGTCAGGTGCAGTCAACATGTCCACACGTGCCGTCAACATGTCTTGCGCGTCAGCCACCGCTCTGTCCGGGCTGTCCGGGCTTTCCGCGGTCGCCACGGCCCGATCACGCACCGTCAATATATTCGGCTCTCGTGCGTCAGTCACGTCCGGATCGGGCGTGCCCAGCACGCCCGGACCGGGTGCGCCAGGCACCGAACCGGGTGCGCCGGGAACGTCCGGTTCGGCGGTCGGTGTGACGTCCGGATCCTGGCCCTCAGCTGTTCGGGCCCGCCATGAGCGGACCGTCGCACGGACGATCTGGAAGGCGGCCGCGGCGATCGCGACCAGGACGAACGACAGACCGGACGTGCCGACCCAGGACAGCAGCGGCGCGAGCGGGCCCTCGCTGTGCGAGAAACCGACCCGCCCCCAGGAGAACCCGTGGTAGGGCCAGCGGGACGCGACCTCCTCCCGGGTCACCCACAAACCGGCCACCAGCAGCGGATACAGCACGAACGCCGCACGCCGGCCCGGCAGCACCGCGCCGATCAGCCGGGACGCGACCGCGATCAACCCACAACCCACCGCGAAACTCGCCGCCTGCGACGCGGACAGCGCGAACCACGGCACCGGCCCCAGGTACAGCCCGCTCCACGACACGTGCACCAGGTAGAACGCCAGCCCGGCCAGCAGCCCGAGCCCCGCACCGGCCCGGAAGCGCACCCCGTCGACGGCCGCGAGCACCAGCGCCACGCCGGCCAGCGTCAGCGGCCACCAGTCCAGCCCCGGAAAGCCCAGGTCCATCACGACGCCGCCGGTCACGGCCACGGCCACCCGCGCCGGCCCGGCCCACCACGGTCCCACCCGCCCCGCCCGCGCGGCCCGGCGGCCGTCAGCCTGGCGGCCATCAGCCCGCCGGCCGTCAGACGGTCCGCCGTCGGCCCGCTGCGACGGCGTGGCGCCGCCGGTCACGGCCGCGACCGCGCGCCACAGCCCGGCAAGCCCGCGACCCGCGAACCGCGGCCGCGTTTCCGCAGGTGCGGGTGCCGTGATGTCCACCGTCATGCCGCGCGTCTCCTCCAGTCGGCCGCCCGTGAACCCCGATCATGTGCACGACCAGCGGGTACGGAGTATCACAGCCGATCCTGAGAGCGACGCTCAGCGGGGGTCCTCGCCGCGGACGCGCCCGGTCCCCGGCTCGGCGACCTGCGCAGCCGTTCCGGCCAGGTGCTGCGCACCGAGGACGTCGGCGGTGCCGCCCGCTACTACCTGGTGACCGCGAGCGCGGCCGCACGACAGGAGTACCGCAGATGAATGCGGCCGCCGTCTTCGTCATCGAGCAGCACCCGTTGTTCCGCCAGGCCCTCGCCGGCGTCGTCGACGGGCTGCCCGAGCCGGCCCGCGGGCCGCTGACCGCGTCCGTCGACGAGTTCCTCCGAACCCGGCTGGAGCCACCTCGACCCGCGGTTCGTGGCCGCGTTCCTCGGCCCGGACGAACTGTTCCGTGCGCCTTGACCTCATCCTCGGTTGAGGTTCGACACTGGCCACCGGCGACCGAGGGGGAGAGATGAAGGCAGCGCTGTACCGGCGGACCGGTGGTCCCGAGGTCCTGGAATGGGACGACGTCGAGACACCGCAGGCCGGGCCGGGGGAGGTGCGCGTCCGGGTGCTCGCGGCCGGCGTCCAGCCGATCGACTGCGCGGTCCGGGGCGGGTTCACCCCCGCCTGGCTGGAACCTGGCCTGCCCGGCATCCCCGGCAACGAGTTCGCCGGCCTGGTCGACCAGCCCGGCGGCGACTTCCGGACGGGTGACGAGGTGCTCGGCTTCGGTTTCATGCGCGCGGCCGCGGAGTACATCGTGGTCCCCGCGACCCAGCTGACCGCGAAACCGGCCGCGGTGCCGTGGGCGGTCGCCGGTGGCCTGAGCGGCGCCGCCCAGACCGCCCACATCGCACTGGAACTGCTCGCCCCGAAGCCGGGCGAGACGCTGCTCGTGCACGGCGCCGCCGGAGCCGTCGGCGGCGTCGCCGTCCAGCTGGCCCGACGATCACAGGCCCGGGTCGTGGGTACGGCGAGCGCCGCCAACCAGGACTACCTGCGCTCACTCGGCGTGGAACCGGTCGTCTACGGCCCCGGCCTCGCCGACCGTCTCCGCCCGCTGCTCCCCGACGGCGCCGCGCTGGTGCTGGACGGCGCCGGGGGCGAGGCGCTCGACCTGTCGCTGGACCTGTGCGCGGACCGCTTGCGCATCCTCACGCTGGTCGACCACGGCCGCGCGCCCGAACTCGGCATCCGGACCACCGAGAACCTGCGCTCCGCCGCCCGCCTCGCCGAACTCGCCGCCCTCTACGCCGCCGGTGGGCTGCGCTTCCCGATCCGCCGTACGTACCCGATGTCCGAGGCCGCGGCCGCGCACCGCGAGGTCGAGACCGGCCACGGCCGCGGCAAGGTCGTGCTGACCGGATGAGGATCGGTGTCGTCCTGCCGTCGGCCGAGGTGCAGCGCCGCGACGGGCTGGACCTGGCCACCGCGGCCCGGCACGCGGAGGACGCCGGCCTGGACAGCGTCTGGCACGGCGACCACCTGGCGACCGGCGTGCCGACCGTGGAGTGCACGATCGCACTGGCCGTCGCCGCGACCGCGACCCACCGGATCGGCGTCGGCGCGGCCGTGTTCGTACCGGCGATCCGGCCGTTGATCTGGGCCGCGAAAGCGGTCGCGAGCCTTCAGCTGATCTCCGGCGGCCGGCTGCTGCTGGGTATCGGCTCCGGCGGCGGCCCGGCACAGTGGGCCGCGGCCGGCGTCCCGTTCCGCGAGCGCGGCCCCCGCACCGACGCCGCGCTGCGCCTGCTGCCCGGGCTGCTGACCGGTGATCCGGTGACGCCGCCGGACGGCGAGCCGGTGACGCTCGCGCCCGGCGTGGACGTGCCGCCGCTGTGGATCGGCAACGCCTCCGCGGTCGCGATCCACCGCGCGGCCACGCTCGGGGACGGCTGGTTCCCGTCGCTGATCACGCCGGCCGTGCTGGCCGCGGGCCGGGAACGGCTGCGCGCTACGGCCAGGTCGGCCGGGCGCCCGGAGCCGGTGATCACGATCGGGGCGCTCGCCGCGCTCGGCCGGGCGCCCGGCACACCGTCCCGCGACGACCTGGCCACCGGGATCGCCGCCACCTACCGGCACACCGCCCGCGACGCGGCGGAGATCCCGCTCACCGGTGACCCGGCCGAGGCCGCCGACCGTGTCGCGGAGTACGCGGCCGCCGGCGCCACGCATCTGGTCGCGGGCGTCGCCGGCCCGGACTGGCGCGCCCAGGCCGACCTGCTGGCCGAGGTCCGCCGGCGGGTGAGCGAGCGGCCGGTCCCGGGCCCCCGTGCCATCCCCTCCGGCCGGGGTCAGCGGCCGTAAAATCAGGCACGTGCCGGCGCCCAGGGATGTCGATGTGGAGCAGCGCCTGCGCCGCCTGCAGACGCTGGCCGACAGCGGCCTGTCCCGGCTGCGCGGCGCGGAACTGATCGACGTCCTGCTCGACCGCGCCCGCACCGTGCTCGGCACCGACACCGCCGTGGTGCTGATGCTCGACCGGCACGCCCGCCAGCTGGCCGTCGTCGCCGCCAAGGGCCTGGAGGAGGAGGTGCGCCGCCGCATCCGGGTTCCGTTCGGCGCCGGTTTCGCCGGCCGCGTCGCGTCGACCGGCGCACCCGTCATGATCCCCGAGGTCACCCGCGCGGACGTGGCCAGCCCCGTCCTGGCCGACGCCGGCGTACGGTCGCTGCTCGGTGTGCCGGTGTTCGCCGGCGGCGACGTGGTCGGCGTGCTGCACGTCGGCACCCGCACGCCACGCCGGTTCACGCCCGAGGACGTCGAACTGCTCGCCCTGTGTGCCGACCGGGTCGGGGCCGCCACCGTCACCGGCACCCGCCGCCTCGACCACGAGGCCGCGCTCGCGCTGCAACGCAGCCTGCTGCCCACGCGGCTGCCCGTCGTACCCGGCCTGGAGCTGGCCGCCCGGTACGTCCCCGGCCACGACGCCGGTGTCGGCGGCGACTGGTACGACGTGTTCCCGCTCCCCGGCGACCGCCTGGGCCTGGTCATCGGCGACGTCTCCGGCCACGGTCTGGCCGCCGCCGTCGTGATGGGCCGCCTGCGCAGCGCGCTGCGCGCCTACGCCCTCACCTCCGCCGACCCGGCCACCGTCCTCACCCACCTGGACCACAAGGTTCACCATTTCGAGGCCGGCAACCTCACCACCGTCGCCTACGCCGTGATCACCCCCGGCCGCACCGAGGCCCACCTCTCGCTGGCCGGCCACCTCCCCCCGGTCCTCGCCGCCCCCGGCCACGTCGCCGCCCCGGTCACCGTCCCCGTCGACGCGCCCCTCGGCCTGCGCCCGAGCCGATTCGCGCGCCGCACCACCCCGGTCCCGCTACCGCCCGGCGGCCTGCTGATCTGCTACACCGACGGCCTGGTCGAACGCCGCACCGAGATCATCGACGAGGGCATCCGACGCCTGGCCGCCGCCGTGCACCCCGGCTCGGCCGAGGAGACCTGCGCCAACATCATGACGCTGCTCGGCGTCGAGCAACCGGCGGACGACATCGCGATGCTGGCCGTACACCGAAAACCCTGAGAGCCGCGCATGTCCCGCTTCCCGCTTCCGGCGCGGCCGGGTCCCGCCCGCTCCCGCGGGCTCCGGTCCCGGCCCGGCTCGAACGGCTACCTTCCCTCTCGTGGGTGCGGGGCCGGCGAACACGGCCGCACGGCGTCCGCGCCACTCGCCGGATCGTACGGGCCGATCTGCCGCAGCCCGCGCCGTAGAGCCGGCGCGGGCGGCGACGCGCAGCGTGACGACTGCGCCGGGTGCTGCGCTCGGCGAGCGGCAGGTCCGCGCATGTGATCTCGGTATGTCAATGGCCGATCAGGAGAATCGCGTGCTCCGTCGGCCTGGCGGGAGCCGCGCGGCTGAGCGGAATCTTGTCGCGGTGTCCGCAGCTGGATGTCAGCCTGCCTGCGTGTAATGGCTGCACCTCAAGAGTCCACGTCCGCAGCCGCCAACGAGTTACCGGACGCGCACCCCGCGCCGACGGAATAAGACCGTCGATCGACTCCGTCCGCGACGAGCGGGGCGAAGTCCTCCGGAGACTCGGCGTATGTACGCTCGAACGCACCGGCAAGCGCCTGTTCCAGACCCCAGAAGGCGTGGTTGAGCCGCTCTTGCAGGCTGTCCTCGGACCGCCAGTCGGCGTCGACCAGTCGCCGGGTCACCTCGGCCAGATCCGGCAGACCAAGGTAGTCCAAGGTAGTCCAAGGCATCCGCGGCCAGCCGGACTTCCTCGGGCGAGCTGGTATCGAGGACCGCTGGGACGCCGCTGCTCATGATGCGGCCGTACGGCTTGGCGACCGCCCGAAGACCTCGAACGATGACCTGTGCCGGCCTCGTCTCCTCCGCCGCCACCAACAGCGGCGGATCCGGATGCCTGCACGAATCATCCGGCATGGGTCGGAGAACGATAGAGTCGCGTGCCATGGAACGGTCGGTCTTCGGCAGACGGTTGTGGCGTTTGTTGTCGCAGCGCCGGCCGACTCCGGACACATCGGTCGCACATATGCGGACCGTCCTCGCCAGGGAGGCCGGCGTGCCGGGCGAACACCTCGCCGCGGTCATCGATGATGCCGTGATGCCCGACCCTGATCTCCTGCGGAGACTGGCGCCGGCACTCGGCCTCCGTACCGCGGACCTGTTCGTCATCGCCGGGCAGCCGGTACCGGATGAGCTGGGCTCAGCATGGCCGACATCGCCATGGGACGTGGGCGCGATCGTCCGGCACCTCGTCCGGATGGACGCCGACCGGCGCCGTCAGCTGACCGCGGTGATCAGATCGCTGCCCGTCGAGCCCCGGATCGGCCCGACGCCTGACGACGAATACCCGGACACTCCCGGAGCGCTGCTGCTGCGCCTGCTGCGCAATCGCAACATCCGTCCGTACAACGCGCGGATCCTCGCGGAGATCGGGGACGGTCCGCACGTCTCCGATGCCACCGTCGCCGGGCTCGGCTCAGGAAGGGTCGTCGTCACGCCGCAATACGTGACCGCGTTCGCTCACCTGCTCGGCTACCCACCCGCGGACATGGTCGCGCTGACCGGGATCGGCCCGGTCGTCGAGGACGCGCGGGCACACCCGGCCGCCGCGGAGATCGCCGCGCTGACCTGGCACGCTCGACAGCTCAACAGCGAGCAGCTGAGTACGGTGATCGCGGCGGCTCGATCCATGCAAACCTGAACACCCCGGGCACGGCGAGCATGTTCGGTGATACATCCCCCTCCAAGGCCCGGCGCACCTGTGACCGTGGTGACGGGCAGCCCAAACGGTCTCCGAAAGCCTGTCCACCCGCACGCTCGGATCGCGGCAGATCCGGATAACGGCTGGCGGCCCGGAGGTTCGGCGCGTCAAGGTGAACCGGTGATCACTGTTCAACGAGTGCGTGTGCGCTGGAGCGCGGCAGCACGTGGAGCCCTGGCGGCGAACGCCCGGCGCGGTTTGTGCAGTCCAGTGGCGCTTCCGCCGTCGCTGCCGACCGGTGATGTGATGATCCACGACGTGCTGGCGGATGAGGCAGTGCGGTACATACCGCATGACGGCGTCATCAGCGGTGGCCTGGATCGAGCCCACGACCTCGACCTCTGGTTGTCCACGAAAAGCGGGACGCTGATCGTCGACCGGCTACCGGGCAGGGCCGCCTACCCGCGGCAGAGCGGCCCGGCCCGTCTCTTCGCGCTCAAGCCCGGCGAGACCGGCCGGTACCGGGCGAATTTCCGGTTCACCGTGACCACCTGCGCCTGCGATCCCAGCTGGTACTACGAAGAGTGGCTGATCCTCATCACGAACGGCGAGATGAAGACCGACGGGTTCGTCTCACGCGAGCCCGACCATCATGTCGAACACCGCGTCCACCTCTACGGCGGATCAAGACGGCCAAGCCGACGACACGGCAAGTGACCGCGAGGCCTCGGCCGACGCGCACGATCGGCGGCAGAACCGGACATCTGATGATGGCGCCGGGCTCGGCTTGCGGCAACGAGTGCGCGCGGTTGGCGTCGGCGACTGTAGGTTGCAGCTCATGTCGGCTGGACAGGAAGGTGTATGACCATCGTCGTTTTACCCGGACGCAGGGCCGACATCATCGACGCCCTGTCCGTCCTCGCAAAGCTGCGTCCACACGAGACCGGGCGCTGGCCGGGCTTGACGGAGGCCGTGCACTGGATCATTGACGACACCTTGTGGGACCAGTACCACCCCCGACACGACATCGGCACCATCCTCGTGAGCGCCGCCGAAGCCGCAGCGGTCTCGGCAACGCTCGACCACCTAATGGTTGTTCTCGACGAGTTAGGACCCATGGCAGCCGATGATGACTACCTCGCGCACCCGCGATGGCACGAAGTCGCCCACGCAGCCGCCGACGCCCACCGACTCATGACCGGCGAACGCCAGCTCCCGGCAACCTGAATCGTCTGGCTTCTCCACAGCACGGAGCGTCACGGCGGGCACCTGGCACCGAGCACTGTCTGCGGCAGATCCGTGCATCCGATCATGATCAACGCGCGGATCGCGGCAAATGAGTTCGGCAGATCTAGGGTGCGTTGGAACACGTGACCATATGACCGGGGATGCTGCCAAACCCGAATGAAGAATCTCAATCGCGGCAATTTTAATGGGCGCACATCTTGCAGATGACGAAAAAAATATCACACACGCCAGTCGTGTCGAAAACCTCGTCTAGAATCTGTGGCGGTTGATTGCATGCACTATGTCTATTCAGGGGATTCCACTCACTTCATGGGGGAAGTTCGCCATGTCTACTATGCTTCTCGACTACACGACGCTTGCCTCGGCAGCGAACGCCCTTAGTTGTGCCGAGTTGAGGTATCCAACTTCTGTCAAGAATCCATATGAAAACTTCCTTCGGGGCCGCAAAAGCGGCGGGGAGTGTCCAATTTGGATCGAATTCGCCAGCCTTGCCGAGGTCATCGAATCGGCAATTCTTCATGAGCGTATCGGCATTCTCAGTGTTGACCAGGAAGGGGGTAACCTCCGCCGAAGTCCCTCCTATCCGTGGCTGCCAACCAAGTTGGGCGTATTTGACAACTGGCTTGATGAAGTAATTGTTCGAGTCGAAGACAGGCGATCTATTGCTGAGATATTTAGAGACGGCATGAAATTCTTTATGGAAGATGAGGATCGCAGGAATCAGATGGCTAAAGCCACCCTCGGAGTTCTGGAGGCTCCGGTTTATAGGAATATTCCTGACCTCTTCTCGCATAGTCAAACTATTTATCAGCTCGAAGGCGAAGATTCTTTGGGGGGATATAAAAGGGAGTTTGAGGCGGCGATCGATCGAGAGTGGGTGCGCCTCGGGCGCAAAAAGATACAAACGGCCTATACGAACTTCGACTATCTGGCCTCAATCGGCGCCTTCCTTGCTCGCGCACTGGTATATAATGCAATTTCAATCGATCACGGCATGATATTTCGACCGCATCCAGCGCGTGCGGTCATGCTTTCAATTGACCCAGCTATGAGTTTGCGCAAAAATGCAGACTTCGGTTCTATTCCGGCTAATTTTGCGAGAGGCTTCCGCGACGAAGTAGCGAAGTTTTGCTCCCAAGATTACGGGGGCAGTGATTGGGACATAGATCTGTTTCCAGTTTTTGCATTTGTCGTCAATACTGCAAAGTCGCCGGACGATATCCTAAAAGTCTGCAGAGAGGTTCGAGATTCGAGAGGTGCTATAAATCTTCGGGCCTGGATGACAGAGATGTTCGGGGAGGATAGCGGGCTCAAGGAAGCGGAGGGAAAGAGGCAGCTAGAGGCCCTAAAAGAAAGCCTGAGAAGAGAACTTGGAATCGGATCCGAAAAGTTTGAGGTGAACGCGCATATTATAACTTTTAAAGTAAAAATACCACCGATCTTCCAAAGGTTCAAAAACTCCGCTGAACTGTCGAGTCGCAAAAGATTCTTGAGGAATTTGGCCCTAACTGCAGCTGATACGAAGAGTTTAGAAAATCGACTTTTCAAAGTTTTTGGGATTTCTCAACATTGAGGTAAAGGGTGTCAGTGTAGCTCTCGGCAACTTCCTTGTCGATAAAAACTGCTTTTTGGATTCCATTTGAACGGGCCGCACTTATCGCGTTCTGCGATAGCACTCTTTTCGGCAGATCCGGACGTCGATCGGTCCGCAGACATCACTGAATGTAGTCGAGTTGCCCGAGCCGACGAGCCGCGCGCCTGCCACTCGGTCCTCATGTGAAGCCGTGCGCCGGCAGCGCACCGTGGCCACCTCAACGTCACGACGTTCTTGACCGAGACGTGGTGGTGCCAGGCCCGGGTGTCCAGGTCGATCGCGCCGTGGGTGGTGCGGCGGCGGTCGCCGCCGGGGGTCGGAACCCGGTGACGTGTCCCGGCCGTCTGCCAGCAGGAGCGGATACGGGGCAGCGGGCCGAGGTGGGTTTCGTCCTCGGCCAGGACCACCGACACGGCCGGGGTTTCGACGATCCGGTCACGGATGGCGGCACGGATGTCGTCCGGTCATCCAGGCCTTCGGGGGCTGCAACAGGCGCCGGATGCGGTCGACGAGACAGGTTCGGCCTCTGCGTGAGCGGCCGGGACGAGGCGGCCGGCCAGGCCTTCGGCCTGGTGGCGGGCGATTCGGGACCGGACCGTTTTCGGGTTGTAGGGATCACGTCACCGATCCCCGCCGCGGTTCAGCCGGCCGCGGACAGCTCGCTTTCCGTCACGGGCCGTGCAGCGCGGTCTTCAGTTCGGCGTGTTCACGCTCGGAAATCGTGGCGAAGACCTGCGCGGGCTGCGTGCCGGGCAGACCTCGTCGTGGTGGCGGATCCGGCACAGGCCGACCAGGCGCAGCGTGAACGCGAAAGGGCACAGCACCAAAGCGAGTTCGAGCGGAGCGGCGTCTATGGCCGATCGGTTGGGACCTGGCGGAGGGCGGTGGGCGAGGGCCGTCGCGGCGTTGCCGCCACCGCGACGCCATCCGTCTCCCGCGGGAGGGTCAGCGGCCGGCGGGCGGCGGGTCTGAGATCAGATCGCCGGTGTCGCTGACCAGGCCGGGGGCCATACTGCCGCCGTGGGCCTCCTGCGGGTCCGGTTCGTCGGAGTCCGAGTCCGTGGCGGTCTCGCCCTCGCCGGCGGTGCGGTGGCGGTTGATGGCGGCGGCCACGCTGGCCGGGCCGGCGATGCCGCCGGTGGTGGTCATGACGCCCGGGGTCTGCGGGGTACCGCCGTTGCGCAACGCCTCCAGATCGGTGTGCCGGTCCAGGGTGCTGTCGGTCTGGGTCTCGTCGCTCATGCAACCTGGTGTGCCCGTACCGGAGCGGGTCAAACACGCCGGTCAGGGCTTATGCGACCGCTCCGGGGAGCAACGCGTCGACTGTCGGGGCATCCGCGGGCCGGCGGGACGTCACGGTGGTCAGCGAGCGGATCGCGGCCTACCGTGACCAACGGGTACCGCCTTGATCGCGATATACCCGAGGACCAGACCGTTCATCGCCTGAGGCACGCGGCCGAACGTCGCAAGCCGGTCGACGACTGGATGGATCTCCTCTCGTTCATCGATGCCCAGCCCAACCCCGGGCACACGTCCCGGCGTGCGCCCGGCGCCGGCCGACACCGATCACGCCGCCTCGCCGGCCCGGGCGGCCGCCGCGCACGTTCGGCGGCCGATCCGGTTACCCGATCTTGGTCAACCTGCGCGTGACGGCTTTGAGGATGCCCGAGAGGGTGCTGCGGCTCGTGGAGGTCCGCAGCACCCTGGCGCTTTCAGGTGGTGCCGGTTACCGAGGTGCCGGACTTGGTGACGTGGTACGTGATCTGTGTGCCGCTCCAGAAGTGGAACGTGAGCGTCACGGTGCCGTCGTTGACCTCGGCGAAGAACTCTGGCTTCAGGATGATCGTGTTGGCGGTGTAGTCGGGCTGGAAGTTGCTCCAGAACTCCTTGAATGAAGTCCAGTTGGCCGGTCCGGCGGGGCTGCCGTCGGCGTATGTGGCTTCCATCGTGGCGAGTTGGTCGCCGCGGAACTGGGTCGGGATGGCGAACGAGTTCGTCGAGCCGGTCGCGGCGGCCTGCGTCGGCGGGTCGTAGGTGATGATGCTGATCTGCCACGGCGCACCCTGGGAGAAGCGGGCCTCGATGGTGGCGTTGACTCCGTAGGCGCGGTTGCCGACCAGCCGCGTGAGGGCGGCTGGAGTGAGCGTGAGGGTGTCGCCGGAGACGGTGTAGTCGGCGCCGTCGACCAGGTCGGTGCTGCCCTGCCGCAGGCCCTCGAAGGCGGTGCCGTTGAGGTTGAGCGTCAACGACTTGCTCGTGACGGCACCGGTGCGGGGCACATACACCTGGTCGGAGGACGCGGTGCCGGAGCGGACGCTCCAGCTGGCCTTCATCATCTCGTAGATGCCCTGGTCGCGCCACCGCAGCTCGGGGCGATGCAGGAAGGAGCCCGCGTCCCACAGCATGGTGGTGAGTTTCCGGGCGCGGGCGTGGTGGCCGACGGCTTCGATGTACTTGAGGAACTCGCCGCGCTCGATGATGCCGGGGCGGGTGTAGTCGTAGCTGAGCAGTGCCCACTCGCCGATGATCACCGGGACTCCGCGGGAGACGAACGTGGTGTGGACGCGGTCGAACGTGGCCACGATGTCCTGTTCCACGTTGGAGTCGTAGCGGGTGCCGCCGGCGATGTTGACGCTGAACGGCCACCAACCGTAGAAGTGGACGGTCGCGGCGAGGTGCGGGTCTCGTAGCTCGTTGAAGGTGGCGTTCAGTGCGTCCAGCCGGGCTTGTTCGCCGCTGGTGTGCAGGGTGGGCAGCACCAGCAGCCGGGTGGCGTTGTCGCCGCCGGTCTGCCGTACGAGGCGGACGAACGCGGTGTTGAGCTCCTGTGTCATCTGGTCGCTCTCGGCGTCACCGGTGGTGCCGGCGAACTGTGGCTCATTGATGCTCTCGAACACCAGCTTGGCGGAGTGTTCACGGAAAGCCGTGGCGATCTGGGTCCACAGCGCGGTGTACCGGTTCATCACGTTCGTGCGGTCGCTCGGATAGGTGTTGATCCACTGCCAGGAGTCGTGATGCAGGTTGATCATCACGTAGAGGTCCTCGGCCAAAGCCCAGTCGACGATCTGGCGGACGCGGGCGAGCCAGGCGGCGTCGATGGTGTAGTCGGGTGCTGCACCGTGGTGATTGCTCCAGGTGATCGGGAGCCGGATGCTGTTGTACCCCTGCGACCGTACGTGATGGAGCATCGCCCGGGTGGTCAAAGGGTTGCCCCAAGCGGTTTCGTCGGGGATGGCGTCCAGCGTGTTACCGAGGTTCCAGCCGGGTTGCATCGCGGCGACGATCGCCATCGGGTCACTCGGGCGTGGTGAGGCCGACGCCGACACCGACGGGGACACGCCGGCCGTCGGTGTTCCCGTGCCGTCGAGGTTGCCGGTGCAGACGGCCCCGTTCAGCGTGAACGAGGCCGGGGCGGTGTTGCTGCCCGTCCAAGCGCCGTTGAATCCGAACGTGACCGTGGCGCTGGTCGCGATGGTGGCGTTGTAGCTCATGTTCGCCGCGGTCACGGTGCCGCCCGACGCGGTGACCGACGCGCTCCACGCCTGGGTGACCCGTTGGCCGGACGGGAACGTCCACGCCAGAGTCCAGCCGTCGACGGGTTCGCCGAGGTTGGTCACGGACACATTGGCGGTGAAGCCTCCCGGCCATTGCGCCGAGACGGCGTAGGCCACCCGGCACCCGGTCGCCGCCTGTGCGTCGGCGGCCGTCATCATCCCCGCGACCAGGAGCGCGGCCACTCCACCGGCCACCATGCCGACCCGCCGGCGGGCTCGTACCAGAGTCTGCGGACTCACCAGGGTTCTCCTTGCCGTAGGTGGTTCGTTCGTCTGCCGACGGTTCGCCACCCTGTCAGCGGGCGGCGTTGTCGCAGGCGGCGAGGCTGACGGCCGCTGCTCGTGGGTCGAGCCGATCAGCCGAAGAGCGGGTCGGGAAAGGCGTAGCCCCGCGCCCGCGAGCCATAGCAGGCTTCCGCTGCCGCGCTGAACTTTCGCAGGCCCGGACTCCGAAAGTTTCCAAGTCGAACGCTACGCATTTCTTAGATCGACGTCAATACATAAAGCCATTGAGTGCCGGTGTACGTCATGAGGCCATGATTTGTTGACGGAAGGGCCGAGCATCGTTACGGTCCGAGCTGGGGGATGACGGGCATCGTTGGAAAGTTTCGGGAGTCTACGTTGACGCACGCCGAGTCGGCGGACCCGGTTGACGATTCGGACAAGCCGGTGACCATCGCCTACATTGCCGCGTCCACCGGGGTTTCCGTTCCCACTGTCTCCAAGGTCGTCAATGGCCGTTCCGGTGTTGCTGCCGACACCCGCGCCCGCGTCGAGGCAGCGATCAGCCGGTTCGGGTACCGCCGTCCGAATCGGGCCGTCCGCAGCAACTTGATCGAGCTCGTCTTCGACCGGATCGCGGACATGTGGGGAGTTCAGATCATCCGCGGTGTCGAGCAGGTGGCCCGGCAGCAGCGCGTCGGGGTCGTCCTGACCGAGTTCGGCCCGGAGGGCGGTGGGATCCGGTACTGGATCGACGATGCTCTCGACCGGCGTCCGGACTGTCTTGTGGCGGTGGCGCAGCTGAACGATGAGCAACGCAACCAGCTACGTACCGGAGGCATCCCGTTCGTGGTCTTCGACCCCACCGTCGAACTGCCTGACGGCGTTCCGTTCGTCGGAGCGACCAACTGGGCCGGTGGCCGGGCGGCCACCCGGCACCTGATCGGGCAGGGGCATCAACGGATCGCCCTGATCAGTGGCGCGGACCGGATCCTGTGCTGCCGGGCCCGCCAGGACGGATACCGCTCCGCCATGGACGCCGCCGGCCTGCCGGTCGACGGCGATTCCATCGTCCACGCCGACCTGACCGTGGACGGCGGCCGGGCCGCCGCGCTGCGGCTGCTGAAGGGCCCGCGGCCTCCGACGGCGATCTTCGCGGGCAATGACCTGCAGGCCGTCGGTGTCTATCAGGCGGCGCGCGCGTCCGGGTTGCGAATCCCGGCGCACCTCAGCGTGGTCGGTTTCGACGATCTGCCGGTCGCCACGTTGGTCGATCCTCCACTGACCACCGTTCACCAGCCGCTGGTCGAGATGGCCGTTGCCGCAACAGAGCTGGCACTGGCACTCGGCCGGGGCGAGCGCGCAACACGGCTCGGGATCGAGCTGGCGACGACGCTCACCGTCCGGCAGAGCACCGCCCCGCCTGCCGGGTGACGGCCCCGCGGGACGCCCGCCGCCCGAGTCGTCGCTACCACCGCTTACCGAATCTCCGGCCCTCCGGCCGGCCCGGCGGTGTTCGCGCCGGTTCGAGGATGCGCGTTTCGGCGGGAGGTGCGGCCGGGCTTCGGCAGGTCAGGTTGTCGTGACGGGCCGGCTACCGCCCCGCCGCACGCCGCCGGCGGGGCGCAGCGCCGCATCCGGTGTGCGGGGCCACGGCGGGCCCGGGACGGCCATCTGGACCTGACCGTCCCGCAGAGTTCCTCCGCCGGCCGGGTCAGCGGTTCGGCACCGCGCCGTCCGTGGCGGGCGGGACGTGCGCGAAGCGCACCCGGTTCAGCCACCCGGGCAGGTCGCTGAGTACGTACAGCTCGCCGTGCACGTCGGCGCCGATCGCGGTCGGCTGGGTGGGGAAGTTGCCGATCGCGGCGGACTCGTAGCCGCCGCCCGGCGCGGGACGGACCGCGAACACCCGGGTCGAGCAGTAGTCGCTCGCGATGTAGGTGCCCACCGCCGCCGGGGTCTCGGATCCGCGGTACACCAGGCCGCCGGTCACCGAGCAGTTGTCGTTGAGATGGTCGTACTCGAAGACCGGGTCGGTGTAGCGCACGTTCGACCGGCACTGCTGCGGGTCGAACACCGGGGTGCCCTCCCGGCAGGACCAGCCGAGGTTCGCACCGCGCTGCCGCGGCCGGATGTGGTTGATCTCCTCGATCAGGCCCTGCCCGACGTCGCCGATCCACAGCGAGTTGTCGGCCGGGTCGATCGAGAACCGCCACGGGTTGCGCAGCCCGTACACCCAGATCTCCGGTCGTGCTCCGCGCGTGCGGACGAACGGGTTGTCGGACGGGACGCAGTAGGGCCGTGCCCCGCAGGTGCGGTTGACGTCGATCCGCACGATCTTGCCGAGCAGGGTGCCGAGGTTCTGGCCGGCCTTGAACGGGTCGTTGGTGTGGCCGCCGTCGCCGAGGGACCAGTAGAGGTAGCCGTCGCGGCCGAACGCCACCTGCCCGCCGTTGTGGTTGCCGTACTCGGCGTGCTCCTGGGTGAGCAGCACCTGCACCTGGTCCGGTGCGCCGATCGGCACCCGCGCCAGGGTCAGCTCGCCGGCCGGCAGGCTCGTGTAGGCCACGTAGAGGGTCCCGGACTGCGTGAAGTCCGGCGCGGGCGTGATGCCGAGCAGGCCGCGTTCGTTGTTCGAGGTGTCGATCCGGGCGGTCAGGTCGAGCACCGGCTCGGCCGCGAGCCCGGTGCCGGGGTGGTAGGCGCGGACGGTGCCGGCCTTCTCGGCGATCAGCATCCGGCCGTCCGGCAGTCCGGTGATCGCGATGGGACGCCGCAGGCCGGTGGCGACCCGTTCGGCCGACACCGTCAGTTCGGTGAGTGGCACCGCGGGCGCGCGTGACGTGTCGGGGGCGGCGGTGCCGGCCGCCGAACTCGATGGTGCCAGCAGCGCGGTGAGGACCAGCGAGAGTAGGCCGGCCAGCAGGGCGGCCGGGCGGCGCGGGAGTCGCGACATGGTCAGCTCCTCGATCAAAGTAGAGGACGCAGTGCGGGAGCGCTCCCACCCTACATCGAAGTACGACGATGTCTCTAGGTGTCCCGGCGCCGGCGGTCTGCACGCTCGGCAGCGTCCGCCGTCCCGGATTGCGGCTATGGGCGGATGCCGGGGTGAGCCCGCGGCTACGCCGGGCCGGCGCGAGGTCGGCGCTGCTCGGCGCGCGACCACGGCGGTGATGTCCGAGCCGGTCGGGACGTTCCCGGCGAGGAGTCGTTCACCTCTGTGATCGGGAGAGGCCGTTCCCGGGTCTTGGCGCCGGCCTGGCCCGAGCTGTTCGTCGCCGGATGGCCGTCGAAGGCGCTGGCTACAATGGAGCGCGTCGTCACTTCGCCCGTCACTCCCGGAGTTGAGGCCGTGTGAACCCTGGTGCCGTGCCCGCGACCGCCGATCCCTCCGCCGCGGACGATGCCCTTGCGGCACAGCCGATAGGCTATTGGAGCGGGGCCGTGCACAAGGCCGTCATCAAGCGGCTGCGTGACATGATGGCCACCGTCGACGTCACGCAACCGCAATGGTGGACTCTCACGCGGGTGGATGCCGGTGACGGCCTCACCCGGACGGACGTCGCTACGCAACTGACAGACGTGGCCGACGGTCCGGACGAGGTTCCTCGCGCCGTCGATCAGCTCCTGCACCGCGGTTGGATCGCCTCGGACGAGCTGGGGCACCTGCATCTGACCGACGCGGGCCGGGCAGCTCAAGGCCGGATAAGGGACCTGGTGACCGGACTGCGCACCGAGATTCACCGAGGAATCCCGGACGAGGAGTACGTAGCGGCGCTCAAGGTCATTCGTCGGATGATTTCGAACATCGATTCCGCATCTGCCTGAACCGCCGCAGCTGTCTCGTGCCTGGCCGGGACCGTGGGGCGCGTGCGCGACCCACGGTCCCGGCCCTGCCGACGGTGCCGCGGTCTAATTAGGCGGCATGCTGCCGGGCCAGCCATGTCAGGATCGCCCGGTTCGTCTCCGCAGGCTTCTCCTGCTGGATCCAGTGACCGCAGTCCAGACTGACCACTGTCGCGTGCGGTACGAAGTCCGTCAGTCGCCCGGATCGCGCGACCGGGTCGCGGTCCCCGTAGATCATGAGGGTGGGCTGCCGGACGATCGGGTCCACGCCGGCCAGCAGGTGCCAGTTGCGGTCCAGGTTCCGGTACCAGTTGATACTGCTCGTGAATCCCGTCGATGCGAAGGCGGCGACGAAGACGGCCAGCTCGCTGTCGCTCATGACGGGCTCGCCGGGCGGATTCTCCATGCGGGCAAGGTCGATCAACGCATTGCCCGGCTGCGGCTCCCGCGTCGCGGGTGGCACCTCCGTGCGGTACAGGTTCCGGAGGAACCGGGACGTGTTCTCCTCGAACACCGCCTCCGCGACACCCGGCTGCCGGTTGAAGTGCACGAAGTAGAAGTCGCCGCCGAGCGTCTCCGCCATGGATTCGATCCAGGGCCGCTCCCCGCGTTCCAGGTACGGCAGGCTCAGGTTGATCACGCGGCTGACCCGGCCGGGGTGCAACAGGGCCAGGCCCCAGACGACGGCCGCACCCCAGTCGTGGCCGATGAAGGTGGCATTGTCGTACCCGTAGTGATCGAGCAGCGCGACGAGGTCACCCGACAGGTGTGCGATGTCGTAGCCGGTGACCTCGGCCGGGCGCGACGAGTTGCCGTACCCCCGCTGGTTCGGGACGATCACGTGGTAGCCCGCCGCCGCGAGCGCGGGCACCTGATGGCGCCAGGAGAACGCGTGCTCCGGCCAGCCGTGGCAGAGCACGACCGGGTTCCCCGCGTGCTCCCGGCCGGCTTCGAAGACCTCGAGTTCCACACCGTTGACCGGGACGCGGGTGGGCTCGGGAAAGTTCGTTGTCATGCCGGCATCGTGCGGGCCGAAACCGGTCATCCCCTGACCGGTTTCCATGAAACCGTTGCCGGCATGCGTGCCGACCGGTTGATGGCCATCCTCCTTCTGCTGCAACGCCGTCAGCAGGTGACAGCGGCCGAGGTCGCCCGGGAACTGGAGGTCTCCGAGCGCACCGCGCGCCGCGACCTCGACGCGCTCGGCACGGCCGGCGTGCCGGTCTACTCCGTGCCCGGCCGGGGCGGCGGCTGGCGTCTCGTCGGCGGCGCCCGCACCGACCTGTCCGGCCTGACCGCGGGCGAGGCCCGCGCGCTGTTCCTGGTCGCCGGCCCGGCCGCGTCCGTGACGCCGGCGGTTCGAGCGGCGCTGCGCAAGCTGGTCCACGCGCTGCCGGAACCGTTCCGGGCGCAGGCCGAGGCGGCGGCGTCGTCGTTCGTCACGGACCCGCGGCGATGGGGGTCGGACCGGGCCGTGCCACCGCTACCCCGCTTCCTCGGCGCACTTCAGGACGCGGTGATCCGCGGTGTCCAGGTTCGGCTCGGCTACGCCGACCGCGCGGGCAGCGAGACCCGGCGAACCGTTCACCCGCTGGGCGTCGTGGCCAAGGGCCCGTCGTGGTACCTGGTCGCCGACACCGCGGCCGGCCGGCGCACCTTCCGGATCGACCGGGTGTCGTCCGCCGAGCCGACCGGCGAACCCGTGCACCGGCCCGGGGACTTCGACCTCGCCGAGAGCTGGCGCGTGCTCGCGGACGAGTTCGACCGCAAGCGCACACCCGTCGAGGCCCACGCGGTGTGCGCGCCCAGCGGGATGGGCGTGCTCCGGATCGCGTTCGGCGGCCGGCTCGAGGTGGGCGGCCCCACCCCCGACGGCCGCATCGAGGTCGTGGTGCGCGGCAGCGACGAGGGCACCCTCGCCGGCGAGCTGGCCGCGCTGGTCACCTGGGTCGAGGTGACCGGCCCGCCGGGGGTACGCGCTCAGCTCGCCTCGATCGGCAACACCCTCGTCGCACGGTACGGCTGAGCCCCACCATCTCCGGCGCCGTGCAACGGACGGGGAGTCCACGGGCGGCTGCGCGCCGTGGCCGCCTGCCCCGCGGCCGTCCGCGACGACCGTGACATCGCCCGGACGCTGCTGGGCGAGGCCGCGGTAACGCACCGGTGCCAAACCCGGTCTACGGCGACGAGGGCCGCGTCCGGCTCGTGCCGGCGTCGACGGCGCGGAGGGCGTCGTCGGGGGTGCCGAAGAGCCAGGCGGCCGGGTCCTCGCCCAATTCGCTGGCCACCAGGCTGGTCATTGCTTTGCGGCAGGCGTCGGAGACCACGACCGCGGGGTTCACCCGGGCGACGATGGCGTCGTTGAGGACGTCGGCCATCATGTCGCCCCACTCGTAGGTGAGTCCGCGCAGATCCAGCACGACGCCGGCCGGGGTGAACGCACGGCGGCCGAGGGCGATCACCGCCCGCATGGCGGCGGCGTCGCCGTTGCCCGCGCTACCCACGCCGTACGACCCCGTGAAGGTGACGATCAGCAGGTCGTCGCGTGCGTGCGCCGCGCGCCGCACGGTGGCGAACCGGTACTGGACTGCGCTGAGGTCGCTGAGCGCACGTGGCGTGATCACGAACGGCGGGGTATCGGGCACCGGATGATTGTCGCCTGACGTCGCTCAGGCCCGGGCGTCCCCGGCGAGGGATTCGCCGAGGTCGCTGCGGTAGTAGAGGACGCTGCGGCCGTAGCGCGCGCGGTTGAGCAGGCCGGCGCGGGAGAGCAGGCGCAGCTGCTGGTTGACGGCGGACGCGGTGACGCCGAGGCGCATCGCGAGTTCGGTGGAGGAGGCGGGTTCGCCGAGTGCGGCCAGCAGCGTGGCGCGCGGCACGCCGAGCAGATCGCGGACGGCGCCGGCGTCGGGTGCGGTGGCGGTCGACCACATTGCGCCCTGGCCGCGTGCCGGGTACATGAGGACCGGCGGGAGCATGTCGTCGGCCGGGATGCAGACCCGGTTGACGAACATCGACGGGACCAGCGTGACGCCCTCGCCGCGGACCGGGCGCACGCCGGCCAGGTTCGAGGCCAGGCGTACGTCCAGGTGCCGGCCGTCGAACGTGACGCGCGGGGACAGGCCGGTGAGGGCGGCGCCGAGACCGGACCCGGCCGCGACCCGGCCGCGGTGCAGGATGTCGGCCTCCAGCACGGCGCGCATCCGGGGCCAGGACGGGGCGAAACACAGCCGCCAGGCGGCGGACAGAGCATCGATCATCCGGCGTACGACCGCGCTGTGGTCGCCGCGGAACACGCCGGGGACGGTGCCGTGCACGCGTTCCAGGTCGGCACGCAGGCGTTCCGGGGTGATCTGCGCGAGCGCGGCCAGCTCGTCGTCGATGACCGTCAGCGGCGAGGTGGGGCGCGGGTTGACGAAGTCGGCCACCCAGCGGCGGTCGTCGACCAGCGCGTACAGCGGGGCGAGATCGAGCAGTGGCAGCACCGGCGTGATCCGGTCCATCCACGGGCGTTGCAGCGGGTACCGGTCCGGGAACCGCAGCGCGCGCAGGCCCATGCCGAGCTCGCTGAGCGGGGAGATGCCGAACCGGATCGCGGTCACGTCGGACGGCTCCAGCACATACCTGATCATTAAGCTCAAGGCTACATCTGTTCCGTACGGCGGCGCGGTCGGGGAGAACTGGGCGGTGACCACGACAACCGCGCTCGTCCGCGCCGATCCCGCCCTGCGCCGCCTGCTCACCGTGACCGCGGTCGACACCGTCGGGCGGGGTGCGTTCTTCACGCTCACCTCGCTGTACCTGATCGGGGTGGCCGGCCTCCCGGCGGTGACGGTCGGTGCCGGCCTGACCGTGGCCGGTGGCGTCGGCGTGCTTGCCTCGCTCGGCTTCGGGCACCTCGCGGACCGGTGGAGTGCGCGCCGCATGCTGATCGCGCTGCACGTGGTGCAGGGCGGCGCGCTGACCGCGTACGTCCTGGTCCGGGATCTGCCGACGTTGATCTTGGTGGCGTCGCTGGTGATGCTGGCGCAGCAGGGCGGCGCGTCGGTGCGGTCGGCCGCGATCGGCCGGGCGTTCCAGGGCGAGGAACGGGTGCGGATCCGAGCGCTGATGCGCACGGTCACGAACGCGGGCATCGCGGCCGGTACCGCGCTCGCCGCGATCCCGCTGGCGGTCGGCACCGCGGGCGCCTACCGGGTGACGATGGTGGCGGCGGGCGTGCTGTTCCTGGCGTCCGCGGTGCTGCTGCGCGGCCTGCCCGCGGCGCGCGTCGACGCGCGCCCCGACGCGGGTCACCCGGCCGGATCGGGCGGCTCCGGCCCGTACCGTGATGGCAGGTTCTTGCTCCTGGCCGCGCTCAACGGGATCTTCGGCATTCAGTTCGGCCTGTTCGAGATCGCGGTGCCGCTGTGGGTGGTACACCACACCGCGGCGCCGGACGTGCTGGTCTCACCGCTGCTGCTGCTCAACACCGCGCTGGTGATCGCGTTGCAGGTGCGGCTCAGCCGCGGTACGTCGGATCTGCGCGGCGCCCGCCGGGCGATGACCTGGGCGGGCTGGCTGATGGCGCTGGCCTGCCTGCTCTGGGCGGCCGCCGGTGAGCTGCCCACGGTCGCGGCGGTGCTGACGCTGCTGGCGGCCGCGGCCGTGCACACGCTCGCGGAGATCACCTCGAGCGCGGCCGGCTGGAGCATCAGTTTCGAGCTGGCCCCGGCCGGGGCGATCGGCGCGTACCAGGGCGTCTACGGCACCGGGTTCGCGCTCGGCGCGATGGTGGCGCCGGTCGTGGTGACCGCGACCGCGGTCGACCGGGGCACGCCGGGCTGGGCGCTGCTCGCGACGATGTTCCTGGCCGCGGCGCTGGCCACCCGCTTCGTGATCGGCCGGGCCGCGGAACGCGCCGGCCGCGTTCAGGAGGCGTAGCGGCGTTCCGCGCGGGCCCGGGCCTTCGCGGCCTCCTCCTCGCGGTTCTTCGGCGGCGCGGCGGTGACCAGCCCGTCCAGCAGCGCCTGGGTCGCCGCCATGACGGCGGCGACCGCGGCGTCGAAGACCTCCTGGTTCGCCTGGGACGGCTTGGTCGTCCCGGCGATCTTCCGTACGTACTGCAGTGCGGCGGCGTGCACCTCGTCCGGGGTGGCCGGCGGTGCGAAGTTGTGCAACGGGTGGATGCTGCGGCACATGCGCGTTCCTCCTCGGGCGGACGGAGCCGTCCGGCAGCGTATCGCGTACGCCGCCGGGAACGGGGCTCACCCGATCAGGCCGGTACGGACCCTAGACCAGCCCGAGCGTGATCAGGCTGCGCCCGGCGTCGAGGATCGATTCCGCGGCCGGGCGGGTGCGCCAGCCGAGGACCCGCTCCGCGTGCGTGGCGATCAGGTTGCTGCGCCGGTCCAGGCTCGGACGCATCTGCCGCATCTCGGCGTTCACCAGCGCGCCGGCGTGAACGAGCCAGTTCGGCATGGCGTGCCGGGGGACCCGGCGGGCCGCGCCGCCCAGGCCGGCGCGCAGCACAGCGGCGATCTCGCTGAACCACAGGAACTCGCCGGCCGCGATGAACCGCTGGCCGGCCGCGGCCGGGTCGGTCAGCGCGTCCGCGTGCAGGACCGCGAGGTCACGGACGTCGACGATCGAGTAGCCGAGCCGGGGCAGCAGCGGCAAGCGGCCGGTCAGCATCATCCGGATCAACGCGATCGACGGCGCGTAGTCGTCGTCGACCGCGGGACCCTGGATGTTGGCCGGGAGCACGGTGGCCAGTTCCGGGCCGTCCGGCCAGCCGCGGACCAGGTCCCACGCGTCACGCTCGGCCAGCGTCTTCGCCCGCGGGTAGACGTACTCGGGCCGGTCCGGCAGGTCGGTCCAGACGCTCTCGTCGGCCGGTGCGTCCCGGTCCGCGGGCATCGCCGCGGCGGTCGAGGAGGTGAGCACCACCCGCCGGACGCCGGCGTCCCGGGCCGCGGTGAGCACCCGGCGGGTGCCCTCCCGCGCCGGGCGGACGACGTCCTGGTTGCGGAACTCGCCGATCGGCATCGGCGACGCGGTGTGCACGACGTAGTCCATCCCGTCGGCCGCCGCCGCCCAGCCGCGGTCGTTCAGCAGGTCGGCCTCGGCGACATCCAGGGTGGCGGCCTCGGCCAGCCGGCCGATCCGGGCCCGGACCGCGTCCGCCCGGGCGAGGTTGCGCACGCTGACGCGGACGTGGTGCCCGCGTCGCAGCAGCTCGGCGGCGACGTATCCGGCCAGGAACCCCGACCCGCCGGTGACCAGGACGGAACTGTTGTTTTCCATGACGGTGACGGTGCCGCCGGTGCCCGGGTGGTAGCCAGGCACCGGTGGTACGCGGCTGAGCGGCGCCGTCGTGCGTAGGGTCGAGCCATGGACCGAGAGAGCATGGCCACGTTCCTGCGCGGCAAACGGGAGCGGATCCGGCCGTCCGACGCGGGCCTGCCGCACGGCGGACGGCGGCGCACCCCCGGCCTGCGCCGCGAGGAGGTGGCCCAGCTGGCGCAGATCTCGGTGGAGCACTACACCCGGCTGGAGCAGGGCCGCGGCCGGCATCCGTCACCCGCGGTGCTCGCCGGCATCGCCCGTGCGCTGCGGCTCACCGACCAGGAACGCGAATACCTGTTCCGGCTCGGCGGTCACGCCGGCACCGCGCCGCGCGGCGGGCCGTCCGGTCACGTCCCGCCCGGCACGCTCAAACTCCTCGACCGGCTCGGCGACGCCGGCGTGCTCGTGATCGGCGCGGGCTGCCAGGTGCTCGCCTGGAATCCGCTGGCGGCAGCGCTGTTCGAGGACTTTTCCGCGCTGAGCTCCGACGACCGCAACATCGTGCGGCAGTACTTCCTGCAACCGGATCCCGGCCGGCCCCGGTACGGCATCGGCAGCGCCCGGCGGTTCGCCGGCATCGCGGTCAGCTACCTGCGGCTCGCGGCGTCGCGCTACCCCAAGGACCCCGGCATCCGTACGCTGATCCGCGACCTGACCGCCGGCAGCGCCGAGTTCGCCGCGCTGTGGCACGGCCAGGAGATGCGGATCGAGCACCACAGCGAGGAGATCCTGGACCATCCCGCGGTCGGCCGGCTGACACTCGACTTCGAGATCCTCTCGGTCCCCGGCGAGGACCAGCAGGTGGTCATCTTCACCGCCGACCGCGACTCCCCGGAGTACCGCGCGCTCCAGCTGCTCAACGTCATCGGCACCCAGGACATGACACCGGAGCGCACGCCCTGATCGTGAGCGCCGGTTCCGGCGATTCCGGGAGGCGGGCGGTGGGATGCCCGGCATGATCGGATGTGGTGGGTGGCCGATCGGAGGGGCTGACGAGCGCATGAGGCAGCGGACCGAGCCGGCGGCGGAGCCGATCACGGCGGACGGGCCCGGGGCGGACGCCTTCGGGCTGAGCGAGGCCGAGGCGGAGGCCCGGCGGCGCCGGGGAGAGGCGAACACGGCGGTACGCGGGGGATCGCGCGGCTACGGCGAGATCCTGCGGACGAACGTGTTCTCGTTCTTCAACCTGGTGCTGTTCGTGATCGGCGCGACGCTGCTGGCGCTCGGCCGGTACAGCGACGCGCTGATCAGCGTCGGCCTCGGCCTGATCAACGCGGTGATCAGCACGGTGCAGGAGATCCGCGCCAAGCGTAAGCTCGACCAGCTCCAGCTGCTGGAACGTGCCACCGTCGTGGTGGTCCGGGACGGCGCGGAGCGCACGATCGGCCCGGACCGGGTGGTCCGCGGTGACGTGCTGCGCGTCCGGGCCGGTGATCAGATCGTGGTGGACGGGCCGCTGCTGCCCGGCGGGCGGGTCGAGGCGGACGAGTCGCTGCTGACCGGTGAGTCCGACCCGGTGGTCAAGGCGCCCGGCGACGACCTGCTCTCCGGCAGCCACTGTGTGGCCGGGAACGGCCATCAGCTGGCCCGGGACGTCGGCGCGCGCAGCCACGCCGGCCGGCTGACCGCGGAGGCACGCCGGACCAGCACGGACGCGACGCCGTTGCAGCGGCGCATCGAGTTCGTGGTGCGGCTGGTGATGCTGCTGACCGCGCTGATGAGCGGCGCGATCCTCGCGCAGGCCGCCCTGGAGGGATTCACGCTGCTGCGCGTCGTGCAGATCACGGCGGTGCTGTCCGGTCTCATCCCGTACGGGCTGTTCTTCCTGATCGCGCTCGCGTACACGGCCGGTGCGGTGCGCATCGCCCGGCGCGGTGCGCTGGTGCAGCAGGTCAACGCGGTCGAGTCGGTCAGCAACGTGGACGTGGTCTGCACGGACAAGACCGGCACGCTGACCACCGGCAATCTCACGCTGGCCGAGGTCGTCCCGCTCGGTGACCACAGCCGGGACGCCGCCGTGACCACGCTCGGTGCGTTCGCGTGCAGCGTCACCGCACCGAACCTGACCAGCGCCGCGATCGCCGCGGCGCTGCCCGGGGAGACCTGGGTGGTGCGCGACGAGGTGCCGTTCACGTCGTCGCTGCGCTGGTCCGGGCTGGTAACCGACCATGGGACCTGGGTGCTCGGCGCCCCGGCCGCGCTGCTGCCGCAGGTGCCGGAGGCGGTCGCCGCCCGTACCGGCGAGGGGTTGCGGGTCCTGATCCTGGCCCGGGCCGCCGGGTTGCGCGACGAGGCCGGAAGACCGCGGCTCACCGGCGTGGAACCGGTCGCGCTGGCCGCGCTGGCGGACGAGCTGCGCGACGACGTGGTGCCGACGGTCGCCCGGTTCCGGGACGACGGCGTGCAGCTGAAGGTGCTCTCCGGTGACGACCCGCGCACGGTCGCGGCGATCGCGGCCCGGGCCGGGCTGGCGGTGGGGGAGCCGGTGCCGGGCGCGGACCTGGACGGCCTGGACGACGCGCGGCTGGACGAGCTGGTCGCGCGGACCGCGGTGTTCGGCCGGGTCGCGCCGGAGCACAAGGAGCGCATCGTACGGTCGCTGCGCCGCCAGGGCCGGTACGTGGCGATGATCGGCGACGGCGTGAACGACGCCCGCGCGCTGAAGCAGGCGCAGGTCGGCGTGGCGATGCGCAGCGGCAGCACGGTGACCCGGGACGTGGCCGACATCGTGCTGACCGGCGACTCGTTCGCGGTGCTGCCGCCGGCGCGCGAGGAGGGCCGCCGGATCATCGGCGGGATCGGTATCTCGCTGTACGTGTTCCTGGCCCGGGTCGGCAGCCAGGGCCTGGTCATCCTCGCGGTCACCATGCTCGGGCTGGGGTTCCCGTACACGCCGACGCAGGTGGGCCTGACGCTGTTCACCGTGGGCATCCCGACCGCGTTCCTGACGTTCTGGGCCGCACCGGCCCGCCCGGACCCGCACCTGCTGCGCAATCTGGCCCGGTTCGTGCTGCCGGCCGCGATCGTCACCGCCGCGTGCGGCACCGCCATCTACACCGCGCTCTACCAGGGGATCCTGCGCGGCTTCAGCTCCGGGCGCACCCCGGCGGAGGTGATCGACGACTTCGAGAGCTACACCGGGCTGACCTACGGCACGGACACCGATTTCACGGTCGCGGCCGCCACGATCGGCGCACAGACCGGGCTGTCCACGTTCTTCTGCTACGCGTCGTTCCTGCTGATCCTGTTCCTCGCGCCGCCCGGCCGGTTCTTCGCCGCGTGGACCCGCCCGACCGGTGACCGGCGGCCGGCCTACCTGGTGGTGGCGCTGGTCGTGGTGTTCACCGCGGTGCTGCTGGTCCCGGCGCTGTGGTCGTACTTCGGGCTCACCGGCCCGGCCGGCCCGGTCTTCGAGGTGGTGCTGCTGTCGCTGGTGCCGTGGTTCGGCGCGCTCACGCTCGCCTACCGCTACCGGATCCTGGAGCGGCTGCTCGGGCTGGGCGGCACCCCGGCGCGGTGACCGCGCCGGGGTGCCGCGCCGGTCACGGCGCGTCGTAGGTGACGATCAGCCGCGCGTCGGTCCGCGAGAAGCGCTTCCACCGGCTGACCGTGGTCTCGCCGGTGCCGTCCGCGGCGGCCGCGGAGAAGGCGACCGTGACGTCCGGGTGGCCGCCGTCCGCCGCCGCCTGGAGCCGCGCGGTGACCGGGCCGCCGGCGAACGTGACCGTGGCGGGCGGCTGTGCCGCGCCGCACGCGCCGGTGTTGTTCGCGCTGGCGGAGACGGTGGCGAGCCGGGTCTGCAGCGGGGTGGCCCACGGGGTGCGTGGCGTGCCGGCCGGTGCGCCGGACGACCACATGGTGGCCGGCGTGGGCGTGCAGGACCAGGAGTGCTCCAGCAGCATCTGCACGTATGCGTTCTGCACGGTCACGCCGGCCAGCGCACCGGTCGGGAACGTGAAGAACGAGCGGTAGGTGGCGCCGGTCGACTCGTTGTACCCGACCGGTGCGATCGTCGAGTTGTACGTCGTGTTGTTGCTCGACGCGTACGCCCAGCTCGACGAGCCGGTGTAGAACGACACCGCGGCCTCGAGGGTCAGCGTGCCGTTCGGCTCCGCGAAGACCCGGGCCGACTCGGTGCGCTCGGCGACGATCTCCACCCGCTGACCGGACGCCTCCGCGCGTGCGGCCGCGGCCTCGACCGGCGAGGCCGGCAGCGCCGGGGCCGCGGTGGCCGGTGCCGCGGCGAACAGCAGCGCGGAGGCGAGCGAGACGGCGGCGAACGACGCGCGCCGGGACGACAGTGATGCCACGGATACCCCCATGAGTGACAGGCAGTGGCCGCACTCTATGGAACGTGATCGCCTTTCGTAAAGATCCAGAAGCAAAGTGTGATCACACAGTGGACCGTGACATCTGCTCGGTGGCGGCCCAGGACGCCAGCAGCGCCAGCGCGTGCGCGGACCGCGAACCGGGCTCGGCCACGTAGATGGTCATCGACAGGTCGCGCTCGGCCCGCAGCGCCATCGTCTCGTACGCCAGCGACAGGTCACCGACGACCTGATGGCGGAACTCCTGCACACCGGTGCCGTGGACGCGCACGTCGTGCGCGCCCCACCGGCGGCGGAACTCGTCGCTGCGGGTGGACAGCTCGCCGACCAGGTCGTGCAGGCCCTTGTCGTGCGGGTGGACGCCGGCGGCGGTGCGCAGGTTCGCCACCGTCATGTCCGCGAACCGTTCCCAGCCCGGGTAGAACCGGTGTGCGGTGTCGTCCAGGAACGTGAACCGGGCGACGTTCGGCGTCCGCGTACCGTCGTGGAACAGGTCGCTGTGCATGGCGCGGCCGGGCAGGTTCGCCGCCAGCAGGTCCGCCCGGTTGTTGACCACGATCGCCGGGCTGGTGATCGCGTCCAGCGTCCACTGCAGGCTGGGCCGGACCGCCCACTGCTTCGGCCGGCCCGGCGTGCGCACCAGCGCGCTGCTGCTGTTCGCCTCCTGCGCCAGGTGCAGCAGGTGCCCACGCTCGGCCTCGTCCAGCTGCAACGCGCGGGCGATCGCGTCCAGCACGCTCGCGGAGACACCGGCCAGCGCGCCACGCTCCAGCTTCGCGTAGTATTCGACGCTCATCCCGGCCAGCGCCGCCACCTCGGCCCGGCGCAGCCCCGGTACCCTGCGCTGCCCCGCGGCCGGGAGCCCGGCCCGCTCCGGCGTGATCCTGGCGCGGCGCGCGGTCAGGAAGTCGCGTACCTCGGCTCGATTGTCCATTCCTCCGACGGTACGGCGTCCCGGCGCGCTGAGGGACGTACTGGCGGTACACCTCTCAGCAGCGCCTCGCCGCGCAACCGTACCCGCGTTGACCTGCGCTGACAGGAAAGTCTGCCGGTCACCGCGCGCGGCGCCGTCGCAGGGCGGCGCCCAGGACGACGAAGCCGGTCAGGAACGGGTAGATGATGCCGCGTTCGGCGAGGCCGATGAGCACGCCGGCGCCCGACGCGAGAATCGCCTCGAAGGCCACCAGCGAGAGCAGGCCGACGATCCCGGCCACCGTCAGCGCGCGGCCCAGCGCGGGCGACAGCCCGAGCGCGCGGTGGGCGCGGCCCAGCAGGACGATCAGCGCGTTGCCGGCGACGAACGCCAGCATCGCGCCGATCCCGTGGAAGTCGGTCCCGGTGGTGCTGCCGTCGCCGGGGAACAGCGCCACCAGCATCAGGCCGGCCGCCAGTACCGCCGCCGCGGTGACCGCCGCCACCCGGCGCGCGGCCGGCAGGCCCCGCAGCGTGGCGACACCGGCCAGCGCGAACAGCCCGGTCAGCGCGAAACCGGTGTTCATCACGGCGGCCAGCGGCGAGTAGATGTACTGGCCGAACGCGGTGAGCGGGCCGTGCACGCCCAGGTTGCTGATGAAGTGGTGCGTGTAGCTGTAGGGCGGGTCGGTCCACGCGGCGGCGGCGATGAACTCGCCGGTGAAGTAGGCGGTGCCGGCGGCGGTGAGCGCCACGGCGGCCACCGGGTGCTGTGCTCTGTCGTCCACGGATCGTCCTCCTGTGCTGAGTGCGTGGTGCGAGCCTGCGGCGCGGCGCTGACATCCGGCGCACACCGCACGCACACGGCCCCGCCGTCCGGCCGGGCGGGGCGGCGCGCGAGGATGCGGGCATGGGCGGCGGCGCACGGCTACGGGTCACGCTGCTCGGCGCGTTCCGGGTGTCCCGTGGTGACACCGTCCTGGCCGTACCCGGCGCGCGGTTGCGGGCTCTGCTGGTCCGGCTGGCGCTCGCCGGTGGCCGGCCGGTCACCGTGGCCGCGCTGATCGACGCGATCTGGGCCGAGGCACCACCGGCCGATCCCGCGCACGCCCTCCACCGGCTCGTCTCCCGGCTGCGCCGCGCGCTCGGCCCGGATCCCGCCGCGGTGCTGCCGGTCGCGGGCGGATACCGGCTGGAGGTACGGCCGCACGACGTGGACGCGGTGCTGTTCGAGGAGCTCGCGGCGGACGGCGGTGTGGCCGCGCTGACCGAGGCGGTGGCGTTGTGGGGTGAGCGTCCCGGTGCCGAGCCCGCGGTCGTCGCCGCCGTCGCGCCGGCCGTGGCGACCCGGCTGGCGCGGACGTCGATCGACGCGGTCGTCGGCCTGGCCGGCGAGGAGCTGTCGCTCGGGCGGGCCGAGGCCGCGGCCGGCCGGCTGTCCGCGCTGCTGGCCGAGCAGCCGGCGGACGAGCGGGCGGCCGTGGTGCTGATGGACGCGCTCGCCCTGCTGGGGCGGCAGGCGGAGGCGCTGACGGTCTACGAGCGGGTCCGGGCGGCGCTGGCGGACGTGCTCGGCGTCGATCCGGGCACCGCGCTGCGCGACCGGCAGGTGAGCCTGCTGCGCCCGGTTGCCGCGCCGCTCGCCACCGGGTTCCCCGGTGGCGGTCTGCCGGTGCCGCTCACCCGTTTCATCGGCCGGGACCGCGACCTCGCCCGGGTCGCCACGCTGCTCGCCACCGGTCGTCTGGCCACCGTCGTCGGAGCGGGGGGCGCGGGCAAGACGCGGCTCGCGGTGGAGGCCGCGCACCGGCACCGCCACGACTACCGCGACGGCGCCCGGCTCGTCGACCTCGCCGCCGTCACCGACCCCGGCATGATCGCCACGGTCGTGCTCGCCGCGATCGGCCCGCGCAGCGGCGGCCTGCTCGGCCGGGCCGGCGGCGACCAGCTCGACGTCCTCGCCGCCGAGCTCAGCGACCGGGAAGCGCTGCTGGTGCTGGACAACTGCGAGCATCTGATCGGCGCCGTGGCCCGCCTGGTCGCCGTGCTGCTGCCCCGCTGCCCCGGCCTGCGGGTGCTCGCCACCAGCCGCGAACCGCTGGCGATC
This sequence comes from Catenuloplanes indicus, assembly GCF_030813715.1. Classification (NCBI taxonomy): domain Bacteria; kingdom Bacillati; phylum Actinomycetota; class Actinomycetes; order Micromonosporales; family Micromonosporaceae; genus Catenuloplanes; species Catenuloplanes indicus. Next base: position 676,653 of record NZ_JAUSUZ010000001.1, on the reverse strand, counting down.
GACGGCGAGGCGCTCGTCCCGCTGGACCCGCTCGGCCTTCCCGGCCCGGACGCGGACGTCGCCCAGGCCCGCGACACCGACTCGGTGCGGCTGTTCACCGCGCGCGCGGCCGCCGTACGCCCGGATTTCGCCGTCGACGACACCACGCTGCCCGACGTCGTGCGGATCGTGCGTGGTCTCGACGGCCTGCCGCTCGCGCTGGAACTGGCCGCGGCCCGGCTTCGCACCCTGACACTGACCGGGCTGGCCGGCGGGCTCACCGACCGGTTTCGCCTGCTCGGTGCCGGCAGCCGCACCGCACCGCCCCGGCACCGCACGCTGCACGCGGTGATCGCCTGGAGCTGGGACCTGCTCGACGCCCGGGAACGCGACGTCGCCGCCCGCGTCTCCGTGCTGCCCGGCGGCATCACCATCGACTCCGCCACCGCGGTCTGCGCCGGCGCCGCCGACGTCCCGGACCTGCTCGCCGCGCTCGTCGACCGGTCGCTGCTGCAGCTGGACCCGGCCACCGGCCGCTACCGCATGCTGGAGACCGTCCGGGAGTACGCATCTGCGCGCCTGGCCGCCACCGGCGCCCTCGGCACGGTCCGTGATCTGGCCGCCGCACACTTCGCCGCGCTGCTGACCGGCCAGGACGCCCGGCTGCGCGGCCCCGGCCAGCTGACCGCCCTGGCGGTCGTCGACGCGGAGTACGACAACACGATCGCCGCGCTCGAGCACGTGTGCACCACGGGCGACTCCGCCACGGCGATCGCGCTGGCGCTGGACCTCACCTGGTACTGGCAGATGCGCGGCCGGCACGCCGACGGCGCGCGCCGGCTGGGCGAGGTACTGGCGGTCTCCGGTGGCGGACCGCCGTCCGCACGGGCCGCGTACCTGCTGCACCGGGCGGACATCCTCTCCGGCGTCCCCACGGCGGAGGCGGCCGCCGACCGGGCGCAGATGCGCGAGCTGGCCGGCCGGCTGCTCGCTGACCCGGACCTGCCGGGCCATCACCGCCTCCTCGGTCCGATCCTGCTGTTCCTGGGTGGTGACCCGGCCGCGTCCGCGGCGTTCCGGCGTGTCGCGGACGGCAGCGACCGGTGGGCGGCCGGGCTGGCGCACATGTTCCAGGCCGAGATCGCCGGGAACGAGGGCGCGGCGGACCGCATGCGCACCCACGTCGAGGCGGCCCTGGACCACTTCGACCGGGCCGGCGATCGATGGGCCCGGGCCGCGGTGCTGCCGATGCGCGCCATGCTGCGGCGATACGACGACGTCGACGGCGCGCTGTCCGACCTGGACGAGGCCAGGACGCTGCTCGGCCGGTTCGGCGCGCCCGGCCTCGCCGACCGGCTCTACGGCGACCTGCGCTGGATGGACCTGCACCTGCGCCGGGGCGAGACCGGCCGGGCGGCCGCGCTGCTCGACGCCGCCCGGGTACGTGCGGTCCGCGCGTCCTCGGCGCCGATGCTGATCCTGATCGACGCGCACGAGGCGGACCTGCGGGTCCGGCTCGGCGACCTGGACCGGGCGGGTGACCTGCTCGATGCGGCCGGCCGCGCGCTGCGCGAGCACCCCTCCGCGCACGCCCGCGCGCTGGCCGGCGGCGTCCGGGCGGCGCTGCTGCTGGCCCGGGGCGACCTGCCCGGCGCGGACCGGGCGCTGGCGGCGGCACACGCGGCCGCGGTGGCCACCGGGGAACGACCGGTGGTGGCCGAGGTGACGGTGCGGATGGCCGCGCTCGCCGGCCGGCGGGGCCGCCCGCGCGAATCGGCCGTGCTGCTCGGCGCCGCCGCCGGGTTGCGTGGCGCGGACGACCACACCGACCCGCGGGTCCGCGAACTCACCCGCAGCGCGCGGGCCGCGCTGGGCGAGACGGAGTTCAGCGCCGCGTACGCGGAAGGGGTCACCGGGTGCGGCGGCAGCGGCGTGCCGGTCAGCCGGTGACCAGCGCGTCGTAGGCGGCGGCGAAACGCGCACGCCGTTGCGCGTAATACGCGGCGTGGCCCGGCCGGGGCTCGTAGGTCGCGCCGGTCACCCGGGGTGCGCGCGGGGCGTCCGGCGCCAGTACGTCCAGCGCGAGCAGCGCGGTGCCGTGCTGGGTGGCGCGGCGCCGGGTCACGTGCGTCACGGGCCGGCCGAGCACGTCGGCGAGGACCCGCAGCCACTCCGGCCGGTCGTTGCTGACCCGCCCGGCCGCCGCGATCTCCAGCACCGACGGCGCGGCCGGACGCAGCTCGTCGGCCACCCGCGCGTACGTCATCGCCACGCCCTCGACGATCCCGCGGAACAACGCGTCCGCGTCCGTCGCGGCCGACACACCGCTGAACTCGGCGCGTACCCCACCGGCCCAGCCCGGCGCGCGTTCCCCCGTCAGGTACGGCAGCACCAGCGGTGTGGCGTCGCGCGGCGGCGCGGCGAGCACGGCCTCGGGCGCCGGCCCGAGCCGCAGCGTGTCCTGCGCCCAGCCGACCGCGCGGCCGACGTCGTTGATCGCACCGCCGAGCAGCGTGCGGCCCGCGTCCACCCGGTAGTTCCACAGGCCGGACGGCAGCGGATCGGCCGGGCCGTCCAGCAGCACCCGAAGTGCGCCGGACGTGGCCGTGGCCGCGGCGAGCACGGTCGCGTCCGTCGCGCCGGCCCCGATGTTGCTGGCGTACCCGTCCGTGACGACCGGGAACCACGCGGCCCGGGCGAGCGCGGGCCAGCGCGCCGGTGCCACCGCCGGCACCGGCTGCGTCGTGTCCCGCGGAGGCGAGAACTGCCCGGCGTCGACGCCCACGCCCACGCCGGCGCCCGCGGCGGCCAGCAGCTCGGCGTCGAGCGCGCCGGTGTGCCGGTTCAGCAAACCGGTCCAGGCCACCGTGGACGTACCGGCCAGCGGCTGCCCGATCAGCCGGGCGAGGACGTACTCGCCCAGCGACCACCAGAACGCGGCCCCGGCCACCACCCGCGGCTGCGTGGCCGCCAGCCAGCGCAGCCGCGGCGCGTGATAGCTGGTGTGCAGGCGGGTGCCGGTGCGCTGCTGCACCGCGCGCTCGTCCAGCTCCGCGCGCAGCGCCGCCACCGCACCGGTGCTGCGCGAGTCCGCGTAGGTCAGGCACGGCGTGAGCGCCCGCCCCGCCGCGTCCACCGCGATCAGCGACGCCGCGAACGTGTCCATCGCGACGCCGGCGATCCGCGTGCCGAGCCGCCGGTCACCGGCCACCGCGTCCAGGACCTGCCCGACCTCCGCGACCACCTGGTCCGGGTCGATGACCGAGGTGCCGTCGGCCGCGACCGTGAACGCGTGCGGCACCTTGTGCTGCAGCCCGCGCACTCGCCGCCCGGACGCGTCGTGCACACCCCCGCGGGTCGCCGTGGACCCGATGTCCATCGCGACCACCAGCGGCTCCACCGCCGCCTCCAGGGCGACCTCGTCATCGGTGCGGGTCATCGCGTCCTCGTCCTCGGCGTCGAATCTCTCCGGCGACCTTAACCAACACCGCGGCCGCGCACCCGCCGAACCGGGCCGCGCGGGTTCAGCCACCCACTTCACCGGCGAGGGGTACCGGTGCCGCGGGGTCCGGTCGACCGGAGAGTCTCACCGGCACGGCGCAATGCCGCCCGGAACGCGGCGTTCTCCGGCCACCGCCGGGCACCGAGGTCCTCCGTCTGCCGCAGCGCCCCGGCCAGACGTCCGGTGCGCAGCTCGGTGTGCGGCGGCGCCGCGGAGCCGCAATCGCGGGCACGGACGCGAGCGCGGCCCGCAGATGCACGAGAACGGCTCGCTGCCGTTCGTCGGGGACCGCATCCGCCTCGAAGTACCCGGCGGCGATCAGCGGGGCCGGACGTGCCGGCCGCTGAGCGCGTCCGGCTGCGAGGAGACCTCCTGACGGGACGCCGGACCGAGCAGGCAGACTGGGGCCCGTGGAACGTCTGGAGTTCGGTGCGGCGGTGCGCCAGTTGCGGGAGAACACGGCTCCGGCCGGGGTGGGGCCGGCGGCCGGCCGGCGGCGGGTGCAGGGGCTGCGGCGGGAGGAGCTCGGCGAGCTCGCCGGGATGTCCGCGGACTACGTGCGCCGGCTGGAGCAGGGGCGCAGTCACCCGTCGGCCGGGGTGGTCAACGCGATCGCGCGGGCGCTGCGGGTCGGGCGGGCGGACTACGAGCGGCTGTGCGCGCTGGCCGGGTACGCCGCCGCGGACGGGCACGTGCCGGACGAGATCGGCCCGGGCGCGATGCGGCTGCTGGAACGGTTCACCGACACGCCGATGTTCGTCTCCGACGCGGCGATGAACCTGATCGCCGTGAACAGCGCGTTCCTGGCCCTCGGACACTGGCAGCTGACCGGCGACCCGTGGGACTGGAACGTCGCCTGGCGCTCGTTCTGCGACCCGTTCGACGGTTTCCGGCAGTCCGCGACGGACGCGACCGATCACCAGACGATCCTGGTCGCCCGGCTGCGGGCCGCGCTGCTGCGCTATCCGGCGGACACGTCGCTGGCCGCGCTGGTGGACGAGCTGCGCAGCCGCAGCCGCCTGTTCGACACGCTGTGGCGGGAGCCGCGGCCGGTCACGGCGTACGAGAGCAGCGCCGCGTTCGTGCACCCGGACGGCGCCGCGGTCACGCTGGTCGGCAGTCTGCTCGCGATACCGGGCGACGACCTGGCGGCGCTGATGCTCACCGCGGCGCCGGGCTCGGCCGACGCGGCGCGACTCGCCGAACTCGTCCAGGGTGCCGGGGAGCCGGCGATCATCAAGGTGGGCCGGTCCGGCCCAGGATAACCGCGCGGGATCCTGCGAGATTCAGTGACGTCACCGGCGAACGCCGGATGCGACGGCCGCCGCCGGGCGGCCACGTCACGTACGAAAGCAGGTCCAGCCATGAAGGCAGTGCGTTTCCACGAGTTCGGCGGTCCCGAGGTCCTGCGCTACGAGGACGCCGCGCAGCCCACGCCCGGCGCCGGTCAGGTCCGCATCCGGGTCGCCGCGACGTCGTTCAACGGCGTCGACGGCAACATCCGGGCCGGCTACATGCAGGGCCCGATCCCGGTCGCGCTGCCGCACACCCCGGGCATCGACGTCGCCGGTACGGTCGACGCGCTCGGCGACGACGTCACCGACATCGCGGTCGGTGACCGGGTCATCGGGTTCCTGCCGATGACCGGCGCCGGGGCGGCCGCGGAGTACGTGATCGCGCCCGCGGACATCCTCACCGGCGCGCCCCGCAACATCCCACTGGCCGACGCCGCGGCGCTCCCGCTGGTCGGCCTGACCGCGTGGCAGGCGCTGTTCGACCACGGCAAGCTGACCGCCGGCCAGCGCGTGCTGATCAACGGCGCCGGCGGTGCGGTCGGCGGTTACGCCGTCCAGCTGGCCAAGGAGGCCGGCGCCCACGTGATCGCCACCGCCGGTCCGCGCAGCGCCGAGCGGGTCAGGGCCGACGGCGCCGACGAGATCGTCGACCACACCACCACGGACGTGACCGCGGCCGTGACCGAACCGGTCGACCTGGTGCTCAACCTCGCGCCGGTCGCCCCGGAGCAGCTGGCCGCACTGGTCCCGCTGATCCGCGACGGCGGCACCCTGGTCAACACCACGGTGTGGATGCCCGCCCCGTCCGACGAGGCCCGCGGCGTGCACGGCGTCGACCTGTTCGTCCGCAGCGACGCCGACCAGCTCGCCGACCTGGCCGCCCGGGTCGGCACCGGCGAGCTGCGCGTCCACGTCGCCCAGCGGGTCGCGCTGGCCGACCTGCCCGCCCTCCACGCCCGCGCCGGTGCGGGTGACCTGCCCGGCAAGACCGTCGTCGTCGCCTGACCGCTTTCAGACCTCAAGGAAGAATGCCATGACTCTGTCTCTGGACCCCGAGATCGCCGCGGCGCTGGCTCCGATGGCCGGTGTCACGCCACCCGCGGTGGGTGACATCGAAGGACGCCGAGCCTTCTGGGAGCCGGTCATCGGCGCCGCCGGCGCCGCGCAGCCGATGCCCACCGACGTCACCATGACCGACCACGTCATCACCGCCGGTGACGGAACACGGATCACCGCACGCTGGTACGTCAAGGACGGCGCGACACCCGGCCCGGCCGCGCTCTTCTTCCACGGCGGCGGATACATCTTCGGCCACATCGACCTGTTCGACGGCCCGGTCGCCCGGTACGTGTCCGCCTCCGGCGTACCGATGCTGTCGGTGGAGTACCGCCGCGCGCCGGAGTTCCCGTTCCCGACGCCGCTCGAGGACGCGTACGCCGCCCTGAGCTGGCTGCACGACCGCGCCCCGGAACTCGGCGTCGACCGGGAACGGATCGCGGTGATGGGCGACAGCGCCGGTGGCGGCATGGCGGCCGCGCTGGCGATCCTGACCCGTGACCGCGGCGGCCCGGCGATCGCCCGGCAGATGCTCATCATGCCGATGCTCGACGACCGGATCGCCACCCCGGACCCGCACATCACGCCGTACGCGTTGTGGTCCTACGACGACAGCCGCACCGCGTGGCCGGCACTGCTCGGCGAGGCCGCGGGCGGGCCCGGCGTCCCGCCGACCGCCGCACCGGCCCGGCTCGGCGACGCCACCGGGCTGCCGCCGGCCTACATCGAGGTGGGCCAGCTCGACGTGTTCCGCGACGAGGACCTCGCGTACGCGGCCATGCTCAGCCGCGCGGGCGTCCCGGTCGAATTCCACCTGCACCCCGGCGCGCCGCACGAGTTCGACTCGATCGCGTTCACCTCCGACGTGGCCCGGCGCGCGATCGCCGACCGGGTCCGGGTCCTCCGGTCACTCTGAACCGGGTCCGGCTTCTCCCGGGACGGCCGAGGCCGTCTTCAGGGTTTGGCCGGCCGGCGGGCGATGCCCAGGGCCAGGGCGGCGATCGCGGCGGCGCCGAAGGCGGCGAGCAGGCGCTCGAACAGCCCGGTCAGCCCGGCCGGGGCGTTGACGAACGCGAACAGCAGCACGGCGAACCCGACGGCGACGCCGCGGAACGGCCACGCCCAGCGCTCCCAGCCCGGCGCCCGCTTCATCGCCGCGGCCAGCACCAGGGCCGCGATCGCGAAGAGCACGATACCGGTCGGGGTGATCATCGTGTCGATCTTGCCGCCGAGCGTGGCCCGCTGGCCGGCCCCGGTGCACCCGGGATCGGCCAGCCGGCAGCCCTGCCGCTCGGCCGCGGCGAGCAGATCACCGACACCGAAGATGGACAGCGCCAGCAGCACCGCCCCGACCGTGGCGAAGCGGCCGCCGGGACGCAACGCCGGCCGCACCGACAACCAGGCGAACAGGATGGTGCCCAGACCACACACCGTGAACACGACGATGAGCACGGCGGCGGCCGGCGCACCGACGGCCAGCATGTCGCTGATCGTGTGCGCCGCCACGCTGTACCCGCCGCCCTGCCACCCGGCCGCGAGCAGCCAGCTCCCCACGAACAGAACCTGGGCCGCAAATCCCACCCAGGCCCATCGCCGCACCCCGTCTGCGATCACCTGCGGCATCCTACTAAACGCCGTCGATGCCTCCCGGCGCCGCCCTCATCCACATCGATGCCGTCCGCGGCTGCCGGACCGGCCCGCGTAGACCGGTCACGAGGGTCGTGACGGGTTCAGGGTCTGGGTGCCGATCGCCGCGAGCAGGTCGAGGCGGCTGCGGGCGGCGGTGCCGGGACGCGGGGAGTAGACCAGGATTCGCAGGCCGGAGCCCTCGGCCGTGAGCACGTCGGAGTCCAACGGGATCTCGCCGGCCGCCGGATGGTCGACGATCTTGATGCCGCTCTGGATGCTGCCGACCGACCTCGTCTCCCACAGCCGCCGGAACCGGGGGCTGCGGCGCAGGCGGGCGAGCAACGCCGGGATCTCCGGGTCGTGCGGGTAGCGGCCGGCCGTCACCCGCAGGTCGGCGACGAGCGACGCTTCGAAGGCGTCCCGTTCGGCCTCGGTGTGCCGTAGCCGCGTCGGCTCGTCCTCGAACTGCCAGACCGCGGCGTTGCGGGAGTCGGCGCCGAACCGGGTCGGATCGCCGAACGTGGCGGCGAACAGCGGGTTCCAGTGCAGCAGGTGCCAGGCGGCGTCGAAGACGGCGATCGGGTTGCCGGCGAGCTGGTCGGCCAGCCGCCGTACGCTGTCCGGGATCAGCCGCGGGATGTGGTCCGGCCCGGTGGCGTGACCGGCGAGACGCAGCAGGTGGGCGTGCTCGTCGCCGGAGAGGCGCAGCGCGCGGGCGAGCGCCGAGCACACCTGCGCCGACGGGGTCCTGGCCCGGCCCTGCTCGAGCTGGATCACGTACTCGACCGAGATGCCGGCCAGCGACGCCAGCTCGATCCGGCGCAGGCCGCTGACCCGCCGGGGCGTGTGGTGCGCGAGCCCGACCTCGTCCGGCGCCAGCCGGCCACGCCAGCCGCGAAGTGCGTCACCCAGCTCGTTCATGCGCACCATCATCGGGCACCGGCCCGATGCGGTACGGTCGGCGGCCGCGACCGTCCGGCAGCTGATCGCCGACGGCACCGTACCGCCGCTGCACGGCATCGCGTCGAACGCCGGCGTCTCGCTGCTGTCCGCGACGCAGGCCACCCCGGACGGCCTGGAACGCACGTTCGCGGTCAACGTGCTCGCCCCGCACCTGCTGATCGCCGGCCTCGTCGCGGAGATGGACACGCCGGGACGAATCGTGGTCACGGTCAGTGACACCCACTTCGGCGACTTCAAGCACACGTTCGGCGCGGTACCCGCCGCCGCGCTGGGCGGACCCGGCCGTGCTGGCCCGCCCCGGCGCGTTCCCGGACCCGCAGACCCCGCTCGCCGGCCGTGCCGCCTACACCACCAGCAAGCTCGCCGCGATCTACCTGGTGCACGAGTGGGCGCGGCGCCTACCGCCCGGCATCGACATCGTCGCCCACAATCCCGGCCTGGTACCCGGCACCGGCCTGGCCCGCGAGGCCGGCCCGCTGGCCCGCTTCCTGATGAACGTGGCGAGCCGGCCGATGGCGCTCACCCCGCTCGCCGACACCGTCGACGGTGCCGGCCGCAAGCTCGCCGACGTCATCCTCGGCCGGACCGAGGTGCCGTCGGGTTCATACATCGACCGTACGCACGTGGCGCGTTCCTCCGGCGAGTCCTACGACGAGAGCCGCGAGCGCGCCCTGTTCGACCACCTGCGGAAGATCGGAGCCTGACCATGACAGACCTGCGCACGTACGCCGAGAAGTTCCTCGCCGCGATGGAGAACCGCTCCCCGGATTCGATCGCGCCGCTGCCGGCACCGGACGTGGTCGAGGAGGTCCCGATGTCGTTCGACGGCGGTCCCGCTCCCGCCGAGGTGCTGACCGGCCGGGACGCGGTGCTGGAATTCCTCGGCGGCCTCACCACCATGATCGGGAAGGTGAGCTGGCTCGACCGCGAGTTCACCGTGGACGAGGCCGCCGGCGTGGTGATGGTGGAGTGCCGCGGCGACGTGCTGCTGGCCGGCAGCGGCGCACCGTACCGCAACCGCTACGTCTACAAGTTCGTGATCCGCAACGGCCTGATCCAGCTCATCCGCGAGTACGCCAACCCGATCACGGTCGCCGGCCTGCGAAGCAGCCTGGCCCCGTAAAGGCCCTGCGCCGCGTCGGTCACCTCGCCCGGCGCGGCACCGATGTCCGGCATCCGGCCACCGGCGGGGAGGTGTGGCCGCGGCCCTCGTTCTCGCGCGTGCCCACCGACTCCACCTCGATGCGGACGACGACGCCATCCGGCGCGTGCGGATCGCGCTTCCGGAGACTCCGGACCGCACCTGTTTCGTCGTCGGCACCGCGGACGGCCGCGTCACGAGGTGACCGACACGACCCTTGTCCGCGGACGGCACCCGGTGCGGAGCGCGCCGGGTGCCGTCCGCGGACGGATCTCGCCGCCGGATCAGGCGGGCAGGACGTACGCCGCCACGCCCTCGTACCGGTACCCGAGGTTGTTGAACGCGTTCTGTGCCTCGTTCCAGTCGGTGGTGTAGAAGTGGTCGCTGGGGCCGGGGTGGTAGAGCCGGTGCAGCGCGACGAGGCCGCCGCCCTTCGTGGCCCGCACGTGCGCGGTGACGCCTTCGTACGTGTACCCGAGGTTGTTGAACGCGTTCTGTGCCTCGTTCCAGCTGGTGGTGTAGAAGTGGTCGCCGGTGCCCGGGTGGTAGAGCCGGTGCAGCGGGACGCGGCCCTGGCCGCCGCCGGTCCAGACCCGCGCCGCGACGCCCTCGTACGTGTACCCGAGGTTGTTGAACGCGTTCTGCGTCTCGTTCCAGCTGGTGGTGTAGAAGTGGTCGCCGGCGCTACCGCTGTAGAGCCGGTACAGGTTCGTGGTGGCGACCGCGGCGCGCGCGGCCGGGCGTTCCACGGTCGTCGAGGCCGCGGCCGCCGCCGGCAGCGCGACGATGACGACCGCGGTCAGCGTGGTGAGGATCGCTCTCGTCCATGATTTTCCGGCCTTCATGCTTCCCCCTCTTCGATGAGCCCGCCCCCCGGGCAGGCCGACAACACAAAGGACCATCAGTGTCCGTCGGCGCGTGGAGCCGGGGAGCAGATATGGCGGTGATCGCATGTTTGACCGACGAATCAGTCAGTCCGGAACCGCCACGGCCCCGGAACGACGGTACGGACGGCAGCCGGGCGGGCGTGGTGAAGGTCAGCGCAACCGTACGGATGCGTAGTGGCACACGTTCTTGTTGTAGATGCCGGGTCCCACGTTCGTGTGAGTCGCGAGGAACGCCGCCGTACGCAGGTCGTAGTAGTCGATGTCCGCTCGCTGGCCGGAATGGATCTCGAACCGGTTGATCGGGTCCTGTACGGTGCCGTTCATCGTGTTCCCGCCGAAGAGCACGCGTTTGCGGCTGTTGGCGTCGGTGGCGAAGAAGAAGCCGATTCCGACGTTGGACGGCCCCGCGTTCAGCATGAGGCCGGTGCACGACGGGTGCGCCGCGGCAACGGCCGCGTCGGTTCCCGCGGACGCCCCGGACCCGGCGGCGAGCACGGCGAACAGCGACAGCGAGGCTCCCAGCAGTGCGGTGCGTGACCGAATCATGTTCCACCAATCCCGTCCCTCGACTTCGTTGATCGAAGGTTATGAGCGCGCGCCCGCCTCGCACACGACACCTGTTCAAGGAACGGGCCGGTCGACGCGGTGGTGGAGCAGGTGCAGGGGCGCGGCCGTGATACCGGTGACGGTGAGGGCGTCCCAGTAGGCCGTGGCCGAGGCGGCGTCGACCGGGCCGAGCACGGCGGGCAGGCCGGGATCGGCCGCGTGCAGCAGGGACTCCAGCTGGCACGACGCCATGCCGAGCGCGGCCGGGCGGACGCCGGCCGGCAGGCCCGCGGCGACCTCGCGGGTGGCCGGACCGGCGTCGAGCAGACCGCCGCCGACGATCAGGACGTCCTGCCGCTCACGCATCCGGTCGAGGGCCCGTGCGGTGTCGAAGCAGTGCGGGAACGAGTCGTCGACCAGGACGGTGCCGGGGCGCAGCCGGTCCACGTCGAGCGTGCCCGGCCCGCCACTGGCCGCGGCCATGATGACGTCGGCGTCGTACACCGGGCCGGTGCCGTCGGTGGCGATCCGGACGTCGCCGGGATAGCCGTCCGCGCACAGCGTCGCGGCCAGCGTCTCCAGACGGCCGGCGGCGGCCGGGAGATCGCACAGGACGAGCCCGGCGGGTGCGGTGCCGGGCCGGCGCAGCAGCAGGCGCAGTGCGGACTCGCCGATCGAGCCGACGCCGAGCACGGCCAGTACGCTGCCGGGCAGCGACCGGCCGTGGTGGGCGACCGCGGCCAGCGTGGTGCGGACCACGGACGCGGCGGTCACGGCGTGCCCGGTGGTGATCCGGGCGGTGGACCGCACCAGCGGTGTCACGGCGGTGCCGTAGCCGGTGTGGGCGGGGATCATTCCGGCGAGGGAGACGCTGCCGGCGCCGAGCGCGGCGGCCAGGTCCACGGCCGCGGCGACGTCGGAGGCGAGGCCGGGTGCGGTGAGTTCGTCGGCGAAGCGGGGCAGGCAGACGAAACCGGACCGGCCGAGCGCGGTCGTCACGGTCTCCAGCAGCCGTGGCCGCCCGCCGGGGAACACCGCCGCCCGCACCGATTCCCGGTCCAGATCGGGCAGCGCCCGGCGCACCGGCTCCGGGGCCATGGCGAGCAGGTCGGCCGGTGCCGGCAGGTAGCCGACCAGCGCCGCGTCGAGGTACCGCAGCTGGGCCTCGAGGTGCGCGGCCATCTGCGCGAGGCGATCGGTGCCGAGCCGGCCGCGGACGGTGAGCCGCAGCCTGCCGCCGGCCGGGCGCACGGCCAGCAGCACCTCGGTGCCGGGCGGTACGCCCAGGTCGGCGTCCTCGCCGCTCCAGGACAGCCGGAGTGTCCGGCGGTCCCGGGTGCCGAGCGCGTCGAAGTCGAGGTAGGTGAAGAAGTACCGCCAGCCGTGCGGTGCGGTGAACGTGCGCGTGCGCGCGTCGGTGACCTCGGCGGCCAGCCGGCCGAGGTCGTCCCCGGCGGACCGGACCGCGACCGCGGTCGCGCACGGGCCGAAGACCTGACCGAGGCCGGGCAGCGCGTGGTCGCGGCCGGTCACGGCCACGCCGACGGTCGGCTCCGGTTCGCCGCTCAGCTCGGCCAGCGTGCGGTGGAACGCGGCCAGGACCGGCGCGAACGGTGTCACGCCCGCGGCCGACGCGGTGGCCCGCAGCCGGGCCACCGCCGCCTCGTCCAGCGTGAACCCGGTCGAGACGACCGGCCCGAACGCCGCATGGTCGTTGGGCACGACGACCGGCGTCCGTCCTTGGTGGAGCGCCACGTAGTCGCGGAACGTGGACGTCAGCGGCGGCAGCGGCTGCCCGTCGTACGCGGCCAGCAGTTCCCGGGTGAGCAGCGCCATGCTGTAGCCGTCGCCGATCAGGTGGTGGGCGTGCAGCATCAGCACGTGCTCCCGGGGCCCGGTGCGCAGCAGCCGGATCCGGGCCAGCGGCCACCGGGCCGGGTCGAACCGGTGGGCCCGTTCCGCGGCCACCTGGTCGTCGAGGGGCCCGGGCGCCGGGTCGTAGCCGACGGTCAGGCGCGGGACGCCGGTCACCTCGTACTGTGCCGGTGGGCGGGCGTCCGGCCGGAACACGGTGCGCAGCATGGGATGCCGGGCGACGAGGTCGTCGACCGCGCGCTGGAACCGGTCCGGGTCCAGCGGGCCGTGCAGGCGCGGGGTCGCCAGCCAGGTGGTGGCCGCACCGGCCAGGCCGGCCAGCAGGAAGCCGCGCTGGCTCGGAGTGAGCGGGAACTCGGGTCCGGCCGGGGCGTCCGGGACCGGCGCCAGCGTGGCGGCGTCGATCGCGGCGGCGAGTGCGGCCGGCGTACGGTGACGGTAGATCACGGTCGGCCGGGGCAGCACCGGCAGGTCCCGGGCCAGGTCGGCGAACAGGTCCAGCGCGCCGATCGAGTCGCCGCCGAGCGCGAACCAGTCGTCGTCGCGCCCCACCCGGGGTACGCCGAGCCGTGCCGCCCACGCGCGGGCGACCAGCCGTTCCGTGCCGGTGACCGGATCGTCGTCCGCCGGCTGGCTCAGGCCGGCCCGGTCGACCTTGCCGGTGGGCGTGAGCGGCAGCGCGCCGACGACCTCGATGCGCGCCGGGACGAGGTACGGCGGCAGCACCCGCTCGAGGTGCGCCCGGAGCTCCGCGCCGGCCGGGGGAGTGATGCCGCGCGGCTGCACCCAGGCGGTCAGCCGGCCGCCGTCGAGCCGCACGGCCGCGCCGTCGACGCCCGGGTGGCCGCGCAGCACCGCCTCGATCTCGCCCGGCTCGATCCGGTGCCCGTGCAGCTTGATCTGGTCGTCGATCCGGCCGCGGAACCACAGCACCCCGTGCGCGTCGCGGACGCCGCGGTCGCCGCTGCGATACCAGCGGATGCCGTCCTGGTCCAGGAACGCCGCCGTGGTCTGCTCCTCGTCGTCGAGGTAGCCGGCCGCGACGCCGGTGCCGCCGATGTAGATCTCCCCGGCCGTGCCGGGCGGGCAGACCGCGCCGTCCGGGTCGCGCACCTCGACGATCGCGCCGGCGACCGGCCGCCCGATCGGCAGGTGCGTCACGCCGTCGGCCGGCCGTTCGCGTACGACGTGGTAGGTGGCGTTGATCGTGGTCTCGGTGGGGCCGTACAGGTTCGCGACCGGGCGGTGCGGCCCGGCCAGGTCGAACCAGCGCCGCACGTGCGCGGCGGACAGTTCCTCGCCGCCGACGTGCACCCACCGCAGCGACTCCAGACCGGGCCGCTCCGGCCGCTGCTCGGCCGCGCCGATCAGCCGTTCCCACAGCGTCGGCACCGAGCTCCACACCGTGACCCGGTCCCGTTCGAGCCGGGACAGCAGCAGGTCCGGATCGCGTACGGTGTCGCGGTCCCAGGCGACCACGGTCGCGCCGGCGATGAGCGGGGCGAGCAGCTGCCGGACGGAGGCGTCGAAGCAGATCGACGCGGTCTGGGCCAGGCGGTCACCGGCCCAGTAGCCGAACGTGGCCACGGCCCAGTCCAGGTAGGTGGTCATGGCGCGGTGGCTGACCACGACGCCCTTGGGCCGCCCGGTCGATCCGGACGTGAAGATGACGTACGCGTCGTCGTCCGGCCCGGTGGTCACCGCCGGCGGGGCGCCGTCCAGCCCGTCGCCGGTGCCGACGAGCGTGAACCCGTCCAGCGCCCCGGCGTGCGCGCCGTCGTGGACCACGATGCCGGCGCCGGCCCGCCGTAGCTGCCCGGCGAGCCGGGCCGGCGGGTGCGCGGCGTCCAGCGGCACCCATGCCGCGCCGGCCTTCAGGATCGCCAGCAGCCCCACGACGGTCGTCGCGCCGGGACCGGTCAGCAGGCCGATCCGCCGCTGCCGGTACGTGGCCAGCCGGTTCGCGAGCCGGTCGGAGGCGGCGTCCAGGGCCGCGTAGGACAGCGCTGCGCCGTCGGTGAGCACGGCGGTCGCGTCCGGGGTGCGGCGGGCCTGCTGCCTGATCCGCTCCACCACCGCCGGCGGCGCGGCCGGCGGTTCCTCGCCGAGCGAGGCCAGATGCGCGGCGGCGAGACGTTCCACGGTCTGCGCCGTGAACAGCGCGGCCGGGTAGTTCCACGAGAAGTGCAGCGTGCCGTGCGCCTCGAAGCACACCAGGCTCAGGCGGGTCGCGGCCGACGCGCTGCCGGCGACCGTGGCCAGCACGGTGCCGCCGGTAGGGCCGGTGCCGGGGAAGCGGGCGAAGCTGAACGACGCCGGGCTGACCGTCCGCGGGCCCTCGCCGCCGACGGTCAGCATCCGTGCCAGGTCCACGGTGGACACCGAACCGTGCCGTTCGCTGGTCAGCCACGCGTCGCGCAGCCGGGCGGCGAGCGCGGCCACCGGCTCACCGGGGCGCACGCCGGCGAGTACCGGCAGGGTGTCCGCGAACGGGCCCACCATCCGCTCCACGCCCGGCATCCGCGCGGTGCGGCCGGCGCGGGCCACCGACACCGGCACGCTGCGCTGCCCGCTCCACTCCGACAGGCAGCGCACGTAGCCGGCCAGCAGCAGATGGAACAGCGTCACCCCGGCGGCCCGGGCCCGGGCGGTGAGCCGGGCGGCCAGCTCGGGACCGATCGACACCTGGTGCAGCGCGTACGGGCCGGCCGGTGCCGCCGCCGGATCACCGTCGAACGGCAGAGCGAGACCGGGGTACGCCGCGAGCATCGCCCGCCAGTAGGCCAGGTCGTCCGCGGACGCCGCCGCCCGGGCGGCGGCGTGCCCGGCGAATCCGGCGGCCGGTGCGGGCGGCAGCGGCGTGCCCGCGTCGAGCGCGGCGAGTTCGTCGCCGAGGATCGCCAGGCTGTAGCCGTCGGCGGCGGCGTGGTGCGCGACCAGCATCAGGTGCGCCCGGTCCGGCCCGTCGACGGCGAGCACCGCGCGGACCGGCGCCTCCCGGGTCAGGTCGAACGTGCGGTTGCGCAGCGCGGTCTCGAACTGCTCGATCGGTGTGCCGAGCGTGGTCACGGTGAACCAGCCGGGCGTGCCGTCGCCGGGCGCGGTGATGTGCTGCCCGTCCGGGCCGAACCGCATCCGCAGCATGGGATGGCGTCGTTCGAGTGTGGCCAGGGCCCGGCCGAGCCGGTCCGGGTCGACCGGGCCGGCGAGCGTCCGCCGCACGTAGGCGTAGGCGGGCACCCGCGGGTAGAGCAGGCCGGTGGAGCGGAACGCCTGCTGCACCGGGCTGAGCGGGAAGGCGGCGCCGCCGGCCAGGTGCCGGGCCAGTTCGCCGAGGGTACGGTGTTCGAAGAACAGCGTGGTCGACAGTGTGCGTTCGAGCCGCGTCTCCAGGTGCTTGACCAGGTCGACCGCGGTCAGTGAATCCAGGCCGAGGGCCAGGAACGGCTCGTCGAGCCCGATCGTGTCCGGTGCCCGGCCGAGCGGCTCGGCCAGCAGCTCGCGCACGATCGCCACCACCCGGTCGTGACCGACCGGGGGTGGGCCGGCCTGGCCTGCCGGCGCGGCGGCGGCCCCGCCGGTGGGCGCTGCGATCCGGTTGCTGAGTGCTGCGGCGGCCTGATCGGCCGCGGCGGCGGTATGGCTGCTGAGTGCCGCGGTGGACCGGTCGGTCGGGGCGGCGGTCTGGCCGGCCGGCGGGATCGGGTCCACCAGTACCTGGCCGGCGCCGGTAGCGGCGGCGGCCCACAGGATGTCCGGGACCGCGTCGAGCGGCAGCCCGCCCTCGCCCCCGCCGTGCCCCGCGGCGATCCCACCGGCCAGCGACGGCAGGTTGACCGAGACGAACCGGCCGCCCGCGGCGCGTTCCGCGGCGGCGAACGCGTCGAGGAAGGCGTTGCCGGCGGCGTAGTCGCCGATCGCACCGGCGAGGCCGGGCCGCACGGACGACACCGACGACAGGGCGACGATCAGCGGCCGCCGGTCACGTACCGCGTCGGTGAGCAGTCGTGTCCCGCGGACCTTGGCCGCGAGCACGGCCGCCACGTCCGCCGGTGTCTTCGCGCGCAGGCTGCCGGGGCGAACGATCCCGGCCGCGTGTACCACCACGTCCAGTGTCCGGCCGTCGACCAGCCCGGATACGTCCGCGGCGACGGACACGTCCGCGGTTCGGTACTCCGCCGTGGCGCCCAGCTCGCGCAGCTCGCCGAGCAGCGCGGTGGGTTCGGGCCCGCGGCCGGCCAGCAGCAACGTGGGCCGGCCCCGGCGGGCCAGGTGCCGGGCGACGGCGGCACCGGCCGCACCGGCCCCGCCGACGATGAGGTAGCTGCCGTCCGCCGGGATATCCGCCGTGCGTGTGCCGGGGACGGCGGTGAACGTGCGGATCAGGCGCCGGCCGGCCCGCCAGGCGACGATCTCCACGGCCCCGGGCGCGGGCGGGTCGCCGGCCTCCCGGTCCACGATGGAGTGTCGCGCGCCGTTGTCGTCGGCGGAGCAGAGGTCGACGACCCGTACACCCAGCTGTTTCCGCTCGTCGGCCAGGGCCAGGGCGAGCCCGGCCCAGACCGCGTGGGACGGATCGGGCCGCTCGGGACCGACGCCGGTGACGTGCACGTCCTCGGTGACGACGAGCAGGTGCCCGGTCGCCGGTGCGGCGGCCAGTGCCGTCACCGCCTCGTCCGGGGAATCCGTGGCGCGCATGACCGTGACCGCGGCGGTCACCGGCCCGTCCACCGGTGCGGACGCGTCCACCCAGTGCGGCGTCGCAAGCGCGGGCGCGGCGGCGCGTTCCGGCGTCGCGAGCGGGGCGGTCTCCACCCAGAACCGGCGGCGCTGGAACGGATACGTCGGCAGGTCCACCCGGGCGGTGCCCGCGTCCAGCAGCGTCCGGTCCAGCGCGGCGCCGAGCTGCCACAGCCGGCCCGCGGTGGCCAGCAGCGCGGCCGCGTCGGTCCCGGCCTGCCGCACGGATGCCCGGGGCAGCAGCGGCGCCAGCGCGGGGCTCCCGCCGAGTTCGACGAAGGTGTCGTGGCCGGCCGCCCGGAGCCGGTCCGCCGCGTCCGCGAAACGCACCGGCTGCACTGCCTGAGCGGTCAGGTAGGCGCCGTCGTAGGCGGCGCCCCACTCGCCGGTGACCGTGCTCAGCAACGGAATCCGCGCCGGTGCCGCCTCCGGGCGCAGGCCGGCGAGCCGGTCGGCGACCGGCCGCATGGCGGGGGAGTGGAACGCGTGCGACACGGCCAGTCGGCGGGCCCCGATACCGCGCGCGGCGAGCAGCGCGAGCACCCGGTCGAGCGCCGCCACCGGCCCGGCCAGCACCACCCGGCCGGCCGCGTTCTCCGCCGCGATCACCACCCGGTCGCCCGGCACGGTCCCGGCGCCGGTGCGGTCCGCGGTGGTCGCCACGCGGCCGCCGGGCACGCCGGCTGCGGTGGTGGTGTGGTCCGTGGTGCTCAGCGCCCGGTCGCCGAGCACGTCGCGCACCACGTCAGGACCAGCCGCGACCGCGGCCATCGCCCCCGGCGCGGCCAGCTCGGCCGTCAGCCGTCCCCGTGCGGCCGCGAGCCGTACCGCGTCCGCGCCGGTGAGGATGCCCGCGCTGACCGCGGCCGCGAACTCACCGATGCTGTGCCCGGCCACCGCGTCCGGTGTGATGCCGTACGCGTGCAGCTGTGCCGCCTGTGCGACGGCGAACGCGACCACCAGCGGCTGGGTCACCTCGGTGCGCTCCAGCTCCGCCGCCGGCACGGCCGGATCGACGCACCACTGCACGAGGGTACGTCCGGCGACCGGCCCGGCCGCGGCGGACAGCTCGTCGAGCGTGCGGCGGAAGACGGCCGCGTGCGCGTAGAGGGCGGCGCCCTGCCCCGGGCGCTGGGTGCCCTGCCCGCCGAACAGGAACGCCACCTTCGGAGCTCGGGTGACCGAGCCGGGCCGGTGCTCCCCGTCCAGCCGGGCAGCCAGGTCACCGTCGGCCACGATCGCCACCCGGTGCGGCCCGTCGTCCCGGGCGGTCGACGCGGTCGCGCACACGTCGGCCTCGGCGAGGTCCGGATGCGCGCGCAGATGCGCGGCCAGCTCCGCGACCGCGGCACGCAGCGCGCCGCCGGTGCGGGCCGACAGGGTGAGCAGATGCGGCCCGGCCGGCCGGGACCGCGACACCGGCGACTCCGGCGGCGCTGCGGCCAGGATCACGTGTGCGTTCGTGCCGCCGAACCCGAAGCCGTTGACCCCGGCCACGGCCGGCCCGGTCCACGGCCGCCGCTCGGTGACCACCTCGAACCCGGCACCGGCCAGGTCGAACCGCGGCGACGGACGGCCGGCGTGCAGCGACGGCGGGATCTCCCGGTGCCGCAGCGCCAGGATCACCTTGACCAGCGCCGGCAGCCCGGCCGAGTTGAGCAGGTGCCCGACGTTCGTCTTGACCGACCCGACCGGACGCGGCCGGCCGTCCGGCCGCGGCGGGAACGCGAACGCCAGCGACCGCGCCTCGGTCGCGTCGCCGATCGGCGTGCCGGTGCCGTGCGCCTCGACGTAGGAGACGTCGGCCGGGTCCACGCCGCTGTCCCGGTACGCCTCCGTGATCACCTCCCGTTGCCGCAGCGGGTTGGGTGCCATCAGGCTCAGCGAGCGGCCGTCGTTGTTGACGGCCGAGCCCCGCACCACCGCCAGCACCCGGTCGCCCGGGTCGTACCCGAGTCTGGTCAGGACCAGTGCCGCACCGCCCTCGCCGGGCACGAAACCGTCCGCGTCCGCGGCGAACGCCCGGGACCGCCCGGACGGCGACAGCGCGCGGGCCTCGCCGAGCAGCCGCTCACCGGTCCCGGTGAGGTTCAGGTTGACGCCGCCGACCACGGCCACGTCGCAGTCGCCGGCGGCCAGCGCGCGGCGGGCCGTGTGCAGCGCGACCAGCGCGGACGAGCACGCGGTGTCGATCGCGATCGCCGGGCCGCGCAGGTCGAGCAGGTGCGCCACCCGCGCACCGGCGAGGTTGCGCAGCGTGCCGGTCAGCGCGTGCGCGCCGCCGGCCCCGGACCGCTCGGCCAGCGCCGGGTAGTCACTCTCGCCGACGGCGACGAAGACCCCGATCCGGTGGGCGTGCCGGCGCGGGCCGGCGTAACCGGCGCGTTCCAGGGCCTCGTGCGCCAGCTCCAGGAGGATCCGGGCGTGCGGGTCGAGCAGCCGGGCCTCGTCCTCGCCGATGCCGAAGAACTCGGCGTCGAACAGGTCGGGGCCGGCCAGGAACGCGCCGGGCCCGCGGGGCGCGTCCGTGACGCTGTCCAGGCCGGTGACGAGGTTGTGCCAGAACCGCTCGGGGTCGTCCGCGTCCGGGAACCGGCAGGCGAGCCCGACGACGGCGAGGTCCTCCGTCCGTACCGTGGCGATGTGGTCCTGCCGCGCAGCGGTGGGTCGTGGCGGTTCGGGCCGGGACAGCCGGTCGGCCAGCGCGGCGACGGTGGCGCAGTCGCGCAGCAGCGCCGGGTCGAGCGTGCGGCCGAGGGCGTCCTCGAGGAGCGCCAGCACCTCCATGGCCGCCACCGAGCTTCCGCCGATGGCCAGGAACCGGTCGTGCGCGCCGATGCGCTCCTCGGGGACACGCAGCACCCGGGCCCAGACCGCGCGCACCGTCCGTTCCAGGTCGCCGGTCACCACCGGTCCAGCGGCCGGCGCGGTCGCCGCTTGTCCAGCGGCCGGCGCGGTCACGGCTGGGCCGGTGTCCGTCGCGGTCGCCGCCGGCTCGGTGGCTGTCGTGGCCGGTGCCGGCTCGCTGTCCGGCCGGCGGGCCAGACGGTCGCGCAGCACCTGCCGGCGCAGCTTGCCGCTGGTGGTGCGGGCGAACGCGCCCGGCGGCACCAGCCGCACCTCGACCGCGGCGTAACCGAGCGCCTCCGCCACCCGCACCCGCACCTCGGCGGCGACCTCGGGCCGGTCCCGTACGGCCGGTGCGCTCAGGAACACCACGACCCGTTCCTCCGTGCCCTCGGTCGTGCCGACCACGGCCAGCGGGCCGCTGCCCAGCCCGGGCGTCGCGGCCGCCACCTCCTCCAGGTCCGCCGCGTGGAACGTGCGGCCGTGCACGAACACCACGTCCTTGTGCCGGCCGGTGACACACAGCCGGCCGGCACGGACGAAACCGATGTCACCGGTACGCAGCCAGCCGTCCACGATCGCGGCCGCGGTCGCCTCCGGGGCCCGGTGATAGCCGCGCGTGACGTTCGGCCCGCGCACCTGCACGTGCCCCACGATGCTGTCGCCGACCGGCTGGTCCTCGTCGTCGACCACCCGGATCGTGCAGCCCTCCACGGGGTGCCCGACGTCCATCACCTCGGCCGCCGTGGTGTCGTCCGGCGCGGCCGGCAGCGCCACGCCACGTGCGAGCGCGGCCCGGCTCAGCCGCACCGGCACGGCCGGCTCCCCGACCGGCGGGCAGGACACCGCCACGGTCGCCTCGGCCAGCCCGTACACCGGTTGCAGTGCCTCCGGGCGCAGCCGGGCGCGGGCCATGCGGGCGGTGAACGCGCGCCACACCGCCGGGGAGATCGGCTCCGCGCCGACGATCATCAGGCGTACGCTGCTCAGGTCCAGGTCGTCGAGCAGCTCCGGGCGTACCCGCCGGTTGGTGAGCGCGAGCGCGAAGTTCGCCGCGGACAGCACGGTCGCGCGGTGCCGCTGTGCGGTGCGCAGCCACACCTCGGGCCGCTTCGCGAACGTCAGCGGGTCGATCCGCACCTGCTTGCAGCGCCGGTGCAGCGGCACCAGATGGGTGCCGATCAACCCCATGTCGTGGAAGTACGGCATCCAGGTCAGCACGACGTCGCCGGCACCGAGCGCGGCGGCCCGCGCGGCCTGCTCCACGTTCGCGGCCACGTTGCCGTGGGTGAGCTCGACGCCCTTCGGCGTGCCGGTGCTGCCCGAGGAGAACTGCAGGAACGCAAGGTCGCCGGCGCGGACCGGGACCGGTGCGGGCAGCGGCTCCGCACCGATGGGCGGTGCACCGCCGACGTGCGGTGGGTCGCCGAGCAGCGCCGCGACCGCGGCAACCCGCTTCGGCTCCGGGGGCAGCGGCACGGGTACGACGCCTGCGAACACCGCCCCCCAGAACAGCGGCAGGAACGCGGCGCCGTCCTCGACGACCAGCAACGCCGTGTCACCCGGCCGCAGCCCGCGGGCGTGCAGTCCACCGGCGACGCCCAGCGCGTCCCGGTAGAGCTCGGCGCAGGTGGTGACCCGTTCACCGCCGGCACCGTCGGCGTGCACGATCACCTGCTCCGGTGCCTCGGTCGCGGCCAGCACCAGCACGTCGGTCAGCGTCATGATCGCACCCTAGGTCGTCGCGGGCACGGCAGTCCTCGGTAACAGTGACCTATTCAGGTCGCGGCCGATCAATGTGCCGACCAGCGGAAAGTTCGGGTATAGACGCACTTCGACCGTGCACTGTGGTGGCACAAATCCGGGATAACGCGCCCCTACCGGTTCCCATAACTTTTCCCCAGCGCCAGGGCGGCGCTGATCGGGAAGGGACACGGACATGAGCGAGAACTACGGCGACACGATCATCACCGAGGTCGACAGCGACGACAACGGCGTCATCGACACGGTGCTGCACGACTACAACGGCGACGGCGTCACCGACAAGGCCGAGTACGACCTCAACGAGAACGGCGTCGTCGAGAGCACCGTGATCGACCAGGACGGCGACGGCCCGATGGACAGCGAGTACCACGACCTGGACGAGGACGGCCTGGTCGAGTTCAGCGAGCACGACACCGACGGCGACGGCCAGCGCGACACCGCCCTGTTCGACCTCGACGGCAACGGCGTGGCCGACGAGGCCGACATCGACGTCGACGCCGACGGCTCACCCGACCTCATCCTCCGCGACGTCGACGGCGACGGCTTCGCCGACGAGGCCTACGACATCAACGGCACCGCCGAGTGGGCCCCGGTCGACGAGCAGATCCAGATCGACCCGTACGCCCGCGGCTGACCACCCGGTGCGGCAGCCGCACGCCCCCCCCGGGCCCGCCGGACTCATTCGCCGGCGGCCCGGTAACGGCGGACGTACTCCGCCGCCTCCGCCGGCATCGGCTCGCCGTCCTCGGCCACGTACCAGATCTCGTTCTCCAGCCAGAAACGGTACCGGAACGACCTCGCCCGGGTCGCCTAACACCTACTCGATCAAAGCGAACAACCAGGAGGCCGAGCCCTGGACCCGGGCGGCCGGACAGTGGCACCAGGACGACTGCTGGCCGGCCGCGTCGAGACGGCCGGTGAACGCCCTGATCCTGTTGCCCGGCCGTGGTGTTCCCGCTGGTAACTCGATTGCCGGGCGGTCCGGGGGCGTGTGAGGATCTGTCGCGGGTCGCTAGCTCAGTGGTCAGAGCACCGGACTTGGTAGTGCGTTCGCTTTCCGTCCTTCGGCGGTCATGAGGGCGCTTCCTTCTCCTTTTCTGGATCCGGCGGTCCGGGGTTCGAATCCCCGGCGGCCCACTTCCCGTGACGGCCGCACACCGGCGACGAATGGAGGACGCGCGTGCTGGAGAAGCTGATCATCCAGAGGACGCTGCGCGTGCCGGCGAGCACCGGTGCGGCCGGTGACGGTGCGGCCGTGGCCCGGCAGCTGGACGCGGCGCTGCTCGACGCCGGGTTCGGCGCGTCGCGTGAGCTGCTGGAGCACGTGGGCGGGCTGGCGCCGGGGCCGGCGATGGACCTCGCGGTCACGGTCGTCGGCGCGGTGCGTGAGCTGGTCGGCGACCACGTGCGGCACAACGCGTACTTCCCGCGCTTCCCGGACGGCGTGCCGGACACGATGGAGTTCTGGCTGGAGCGGCTGCGCGCGGCCGTGCTCGCCGGTGGCGGTGACCCGGCCGGTGCACGCGTCCCGCCGGGGCTGAACCTGCTCGGCCTGCCCGGGTACGGCACCTACCGGCACACGTACGCGGAGCTGCTGGCCGCGCACGACGAGCTGATCGCATCGGCCGGTGACCGGCTGACGCCGGTGCGCCTCGGCGGCACGGTGCGGGCCGAGGCCGAGCGGCTCTACCTGGCGATGGCCGGCGGCAGCACGCCGCTCGGCACGACCGGCCTGGCGGTGCTGCGCGAGCTCGCGGTCGCCTGCGCGGACGGCCCGCAGCCGGCCACGATCCCGGTCCGGGAGAACCGGGCCGTGCTCAACGGCGTCCGGCTCGTCCTCGGCCGCCCGCTGACCGCGATCGACACCACCACCGACGTGCTCCGGCTGGCCTGCCACGTCTCCGGTGGCGACGCCACGCTCGCCGAACCCACCCGCTTCCGCGCGTTCCCGCGCCGGGAGCGGCGGGTGCTGCTGGCCGCGCTGCACGACGTCGTCGCCGCCGGCCCGGCCAAGCTCGCCGACGTCGCACGGTACGCGGAGCGGTGGAAGCGGCTCGGCGAGCGGCTGCACCCGCACGAGTACCCCCAGTGGCCGCACGCCGCGGACGTGTTCGCGGTCGCCCGCGGCGAGCGGCGCGTGCCGTCGCTGGCCGGCCGCGCCGAGGCGGCGTTCCGGGCCGGTGACACGCGGACGGCCACCGCCGTGCTGACCGCCGCGCCCGGCATGCTGCTGCGCTCGGCGGACCGGCTGCTGCGCACGGACTCCCGCGCCGCGGTCGTGGACGCGGTCACCGGTGCGCTCGGGACGGCGTCCGGTCGGGTGCTGTGCGCGCTGCGCGAGCACGTGGCGAACCGGCGTGTGCCCGCGTCCGCCCGGATGTTCACGGGCCGCTCCGGGCGCGCGTGGGTCGGGCCGGACACGCGTACGCCGCTGCCCGGTGACCTGGTCGACGAGCTGTCGGCACGGCTGGACGCGGAGATCGGCGCCCGGCTGCCGGTGTTCGGCCGGCCGCTGCTGGTCGACCCGGCCGTGCTGGACGTGGCGCTGCCGCTGTCCGGCAAGGCCGCCGCCGGTGGGTTCGCCGTCCTGCCGCGCGGCTCCCGGGCCGCGGTCACCGGCGACCTGCTGCGCTTCTTCACGTACTGGCGGCAGCGCGACCGGCGCACCGACTACGACCTGTCCGTGCTGCTGCTCGACGCGAGCTTCCACACGGCCGGGCAGGTGTCGTGGACGAACTACCGCCACGCCGGCGTGGTCCACTCCGGTGACCTGACCGAGGCCGCCGACGGTGCGACCGAGTTCATCGACGTGCCGCGCGGCAGTGCCACGACGTATGTCGTGCCGCAGGTGTACGTCTACGCCGGTGAGGCGTTCGACGAGGTCGCCGAGTCGATGTTCGGCTACCAGGTCCGCGACCCGGGGCAGCGGGGCACGCCGTTCGACGCGCGTACCGTGCGGGCCCGCTCCGAGCTGCGCGGCACCGGCCGGGTGGCGCTGCCGATGGTGTTCGCGCTCAGCGAGCGCGGCTGGCAGGCGATCTGGCTGCACCTGTACCTGCGCGGCGCACCGTCGTTCAACCGGGTCGAGGACAACACGTTCACCGTCGCCGACCGGGTGCGCGCGCTGGTCGAGCGGGACTACCTGACCGTGGCCCACCTCGTCGGCCTGTGGCGGGACCGGGCCGACGTACGCATGTGGGACGGCCGGCCGCCGGACGAGCCGGTCGTGTTCGTCGGCCTCGAGGCCCCGGACGGACTGCCGGACGGCTCCGAGCTCTACCTGCTGGACCGGCTGACCGAGCTGCTGCCCCGGTAGGATCTGCGGCAGCCGAGGCCATGCGGGCGCTTCCTCCTACACCGTTCAATTCGGGACCTCCGCGCGAGCGGAGGACTGGCGCACAGCTCCCGCGCTCTCCTCGGCCCATGAGGCCCGGTGCCGGCCCGGCAGGTGCCGGCCCCGGGCCCGGCCGCTCGTTGTGACCCGCACCGTGCCGGCCGCCGATCCGCTGCGCGTTTCGTGTCGACTGCGCTGACCGTCCGGGGACGTGCCACGGTGGACGGCTCGCTCACGCCGGCGCGTGCACGCTGCGCTGACCGCCTCCCCGCATCTCCACGACCGTTCCGCCCGCCCCCTGCCGCACGAGGTCCAGGACGACGGCGACGACCTCGGCCGGCGGGATCAGCGGGGGCGATGCCGCGCGTTCAGCGGCGCTCATGCGCTCCCACTGCACCCGGGCCCGGTCCAGCCCGATCCAGTCCGGAGCCACGCACATCATCCGGACCCCGTGCGTACCCGCCAGTCCCGCCACGGTGGAGGTGAACCGGATCAGACCGGCCTTGGCCGCGCCGTACTCGGGCGAACCATAGGGCTCGAACCCGATGCCGCCACTGGAGGCGACGTTGACGACAGCGCCACCGCCCAGAGCCCGCATGGGGTCGAGAACGAGCTGGCTGAGCCGCATCGGCGCGACCAGGTTCAGTTCGACCGTCGACGTCCACTCCGGAGCCGTCGCCTCCGGGTACTGCCGCCGCGGCGTCCAGCCACCGGCGTTGTTGACGAGCACGTGCGGCCCGCCGAGGTCACGCGCGAGTGCCACGATGCGGTCCAGGTCCCGCGGCTCGCGCACATCGGCGCCCAGCGCACGGACCGGTGTCCCGTAGGCCTCGATCAGGGTCGCGCACGCCCGCGCGGCGTGCTCGTCGACGTCGGCGACGACGACACCGTAACCGGCTCGGGCGAGCCCGAGCGCGATCTCGCGTCCCAGGCCGGCACCGCCGCCGGTGACGATCGCAATATCGGCCATGATCATGATCCCTCCGCCGGGATCGCCTTTACCCACGGCCCTTGCCGCTCAAGACAGGCACTGTCTCGGCCGCCCGGGCGACCGCGAGCTCCGCCCGCTCGGCGGCATGGGTCTCGCGTCATGGAGGCGCACCACGAACCGCCCGGCGCCGGATCGAAAGCCAGGTCACGGCCGACCCGGCCGGCGGCCACGAGCCCCGCTGGTTCCGGACCTCAGAACCGCGACCGGCACCACGTACGACACGAGATGCCGCGGCGGGCTCAGCGGCGATCGCGCACGCGGCACCGGGCGTCGTTGCGCATCCACGGTTGATCATCATTGAGATCATGAACCGAAGGATTCTGCTCATTCTGCTGATGGTGCTGGGCGCCGTTCCGGTACTCACCGGGGCCACCGCGGTCGTGGGAGGTCTGGGTTTCAGCCCTGACGACACGAACGGCAATGTGTACTTCGACAGTGAGTACCGTTTTCTGGGAGTGTGGTGGATGGCGGCGGGCGTGCTGCTCTGGTGGTCGTTGCGCGCACCACGGCCGCGGGCCGTCGTAACCCGGGCACTGCTCGGTGTCATGGTGCTCGGCGGTGTGGCCCGGTTACTGGGCGCCGCCCTGACGGGGCTGCCGCCGGTGCCGTTCCGGGTGTCGATGGCCGTCGAGCTGCTGGTGATCCCCGCGCTGCTGGTCTGGCATCGCCGCGCGTACCCGGTGGTCCGGCCTCCGGTCGCCTAGCCGCCGATCCGCCCGGTGATCCCGTCCGTATCGGGCTGTGCGGCAGCCGGAGAACCGCCGTACGAGCTCACTTGTGACGAGCCGTGCCTGCGTGTTCAGGGTGTTCGGCGCGTCCGTGCGCACCGGGCGCCCGTCGCCGCATGGCATCTCCGAACCGTGCTGGCCGCCTTCGGCACCGCGCCGTGCCACATCCACCTCACCGCCGCGATCCACGCGACGGATCGGCTACCTCACCGGCGGTCGAAGCGGTGGCGGTTGGCCTCGATCCAGGTGGCGAGGGCGGTTGCCGGGCGGCCGGTGATGCGGGGGATCTCATCGGTGCACGCGTCGACGTTGTCCAGCCCGTGCCGCACGATCCGGGCGAACTGTTGCCGCAGCCCTTCAGCTGTCCAGGCGCCGGCGCCTCCGAGGCGTACGGTCGCGGCGAACAGCCTGCTCGGGAGCGGCACGTAGCGGACCGGCCGGCCGAGGACGTCGGCGAACGTGGCGGCGACCTGTCGGGAGGTGAGCAGACGCGGCCCGGTGATGCAGGGCGTCCGGCCGGCGTGGGTGCCGTCGAGCAGCACGGCCGCGGCCACCCGGGCGACGTCCTGCGCGTCCGTCCAGGCGATGGCACCCTCGCCGGTGGTCTGCGGGTAGAGCCCCCGGGAGATGGGCGCTGCGGACTGCACCAGGTTCTGCATGTACGCCGACGGTTGGATGATCGTCCACCCCATGCCGGACGCCTTGAGCAGCTGTATCGCACATCCGCATTTCGAAACCAACCGGTACCGGTAACCGCCGTTACCGTTTCTGGTACGGTGAGGGAGTCGGCCGCCGGCACGAGACAACGGCGAGGTCTTCGCATGGATCAACAACACCCCGACCGCTCCGCCACAGGCAGCGCGGACCGGCCGCCCGAGCGGCTACGCCCGGGGCGCAAACGCGATCACGGCCGCGACGGGGAGATCCTCGACGCCGCGCTGCACATGCTCGCTGAGGTCGGCTACGCGGGCATGACGATGAGCGCGGTCGCGGCGCGTGCCCGGGCCGGCAAGTCGACCTTCTACCGGCGCTGGCCGACCAAGGCCGAGCTGGTCCTCGACGCCATCGGCCACCTCGGGCGGGAGCGAGTCGACCTCGATCGGCTCCCGGACACCGGCACGCTGCGCGGTGATCTCATGGGGCTGTTCCGTGCGACCTCCACCGAGGACGCCGAGTACCAGTTCGCCGTCATGGCCGGGCTGGCCTCCGCGCTCAGCCAGGACCTCGGGCTGGCGGCGGCGGCACACGAGGCGATCGTCGAGCCGTGGGCGGTCGCCAACCGCGTCCTGATGCGCCGGGCGATGAACCGCGGCGAGATCGACGCCAGGGCTGACATCGAGACGCTGGCCCAAGTCATCCCGTCCATGGCGGCCTACCGGGCCCTGCTGCAGCGCCGGCCGTTCGACAGGCAGTTCCTCGCCTCCGTCGTCGACGGCGTGCTGCTCGCGGCGGTGCGCCGTTGACCGGCACCCCGCACGTGACGGATCTCGTCCGCTCCCACATGCGCCACTATCTACGGGCGCCGTTCCTGGCCGAGGACGCCCGCCGCCGGTACGCCATGACGATCACGCGCGCCGGCCGCGTCGTCGTGGAGGGCGGCATGACCTCGGCGACCGACTGGCAGCTGTACGACTGGCTGACTAGGGAACCGGTCGCCCAGGGGCACGACGGTCCGGCCGGGATGGCGTCCGCACTGCGCACGATGTACCACGCCGACAACCTGTACACCGACGTCCCGATACCGGAGCCACCCGTACCGTCGATTCCGCGGTCGTTGCAGCGTGCACTCGAGGAGTGGATCTGCAATCCGCTCACCGCCGACGAGGACATAGCCGCTGTGGTGGACTGGCCCGTGGCCACGGTGCGGGAACACCGTTAGCGCACCGCGGCTGTTCGGTCACGCCGAGTTCGCCGCCTTCGACGCCGTGGCCGCCGGCGTCGTCCTGTACGAGATGACATCGAGTTTGGTGAGCCCAGGGGAGGAGAGTGACGGTGGTGGGCGGCGGTTGTCGCCCGAGCAGGCTGCCACGGCGGCGACGGTGGCCGCGGCGAAGGCCCACGGGTTGGAGTTGACCGGCCCGAACGGGTTGCCGGCTTCGGCAACTGCCGGCAGCCCGCAGCTGTCCAACACTGCCGCCCACCACGTACCCCTGGTCGCGGCGCAATTCGATGACGACTCCGCGGCCAAGCCTCTTCAGATCCCCGAGCAGCGCACGGATCTGCCGATGAGCGGACGTTCTGATGAGGCGAATGCGTGTTTGCGGTATTGATGGTTGCCAGATGTCGGCACGATGGCAGCGCGGATTCTTCGATCAGTGTGGTTCTGTGAGCGTGTCCTGGTGAAGCTCGCGGGCGTACTCAGCGGGCGTGCGGCCATATCGTTTCTTGAAAGTCCGGATGAAATGGCTGTCGTCGGCGAATTGCCAGCGCGCGGCAATCTCCGAGATGCTCCATCGGTTCTCGGCAAGAGCCGCGCGGGCCCGGTCGAGGCGCCGGTCGGGGATCCAGGTGGCCACCTGCTGATTTTCAGCGGCGAAGGCGCGCTGGAGGGTACGGACGGAGACGTTGAGCTCGTGGGCCATCATCACCGGCGAGAGGCCTGGATCGGTGAGCCGGCGTGCCGCGAGGTCCTTCGCCGCTTGGGCCAGCGTGGGTGCCAGGCGCGGGTCCGCGGCGTCGAGCCCTTGCCGCGCTACCGCTCGAGCTAGTTCGACGAGCGTGTCCCGAGCAGCGTCTACTCCCGCCGGGCCGAGAGCAGGTAGCGTCCGGTGGACCATGCTGGCGTGTGCGACCAGTAGGCGTACCCCGGCAGAGGTGGCGGACCCGGTCACCACACGGTCGCGTAGCAGAGGCTTCAGGGCGGCGCCCGGCAGCACGAAGATCTGAGCCGTTGTGTGCGGCGGTGTTGCGAAGTGGGATAGCCGCCCGACGTGCCGCAGGACGAACCCCCCGGCCGGGGCGGTCAGCTCCGTGTTGGCCCGCGAGTCGCCGAGCGCCCATTGGCCGCGGCGGACGAGCCACAACCGGACGTGGTCCTCGCCCCGGCCCGGGTCGCCCGCCGTGCGAACGGCGAACGGCCCGGCAGACTCGGTGATCGCTACGTGCCTGCCGATGGTTCCCAGCGGCGGTCGACCACAACGCCGCAGCCCAATATGTTCCGCACCGCCGGGCGTGCGGGAGACTTCCCGACGTAGGCGCCGGAGGCACCCCCAGGACCGAGATTGCCGAAATGGTGATGAATCACCCACGCCTCATGACTTGGATTCACGGCGACATCCCGTCCTACCGGGCGCGCGATCGGAGGCCCTCGGCTCGACCATGATCGGTCAGCCGAAGTTCTCCCTCACCGAGCCGAAGCGGACGCCGGTCCCGGGCGCATCACCTAGCAGGAAGTATTAGACGGGGATCTATCTTTGATAGCCGCTCCCCTTCAGTGTCATGAAGCATAAACGAAGGATCCCTTGATGGCATGAGTCCCGACAGCGGGCGCTCCGGTGGGAGTGCGAGGCGGCCCACGGGGCAGCCGTACGCATGTTGCACGATCGGCATCCTGAATAGACGCCACCGGACCGGGGTGAGCCTCACGACCCGCAGCTCTCCGTCACGGCCGCGAGTACAGATACGTGCGGACCATCTCGCAGTCGATGTTGGGGGAGTCGTACGGCCGGTCCTGCAGCACCGACAGCAACGGCCGGTCGCCGTGCAGCTGGTCCTTCTCGTAGTGGCAGGTCAGGCGGTCCCGCACGGACGCGGCCGGGAAACGCATCAGATAGCGGGTGTCGGCGTGCAGGACGGTCAGCCAGCCGGCCTCCTCGGCGATCGGGTAGCCGATGAACACTCGGTCGCTGAGCACGTCGAACTCGTTGGGGTCCCAGGTCATGTGCTGGGTGCGCACCACCGCGGCGGCATCGACCCGGAACGCCTGCGCGGACACCCACGGCGCGTCCAGGCTGACCAGGAACTGGTAGGCGAGCACGGCCGCGGCCAGGTAGACGAACATCATGCCGCGCAGGCCGTTGAGCGTACGGGAAGGACGTTCCTTGATCAGCCGCCACAGGCCGACCTCGAGCAGCACCGCGACCGCGACCACGCCGAGTTCGACCAGCAGGTACTGGAACGGTGACGCGAGCGTGGCCACGATCGCGACGATCACGATGACCGGCCAGACGCCCCACGCTATGTTCCGCCGGTAGCGCACGGCCAGCCAGCAGGTGCCGAGCGCCAGCGCGGGCAGCACGTGGTACGCGTAGATGGTGACCGTGCCGAGCGCGACCTGCACCGGCGGGGCGGCGAGCAGACCGGTCGTCGTGGTCAGCGAGAAGTGCGCCACGCCGTAGATCTTGATCAGGACCAGCAGGATCAGCAGCGCCGACCCGGCCGCGGCGATCTCCCGCGGCCCGAACGCGGCGCTGCTCTTGCCCTCGACCCGGCCGGCGCCGGGAACGTCGTCGTCCACGGCGCTGACGGTATCGAATGCTGTCACATCCGGTAGGCGGCCGGAACCAGGTCGTAGCGTCTGGCCCAGGGCGTACGCGGTACCGCCGGCCAGCACGGACCCGGACGGCGGCACGGCGACCGCGCGGCCCTGCTCGCCGGACTGCCCCGGGGCAGCAGTTCTCCGGCGAGGGTGCGGCGTTCTTCGTGCCGCTTTCGACGGCGCGAAGCCGGTGGCACCGTCGCCCCCAGGAAACTTGACGACGATCTTGCCGAACGGCCAGGTGGCGCAGCTTGTCCGCCTCACGCGGATTCCCCGGCCGACGGTGCACCGGTTGCCGGCACAGTTGCGTGCGGCCGGTGCCGTGGATCGCATCGATGGTTACTGGTCGCTGGCGTCCGGCCTGATGGGGTTGGCGCTCCTGGGTGTCCTGCACCCACATGGGGCCGCTCTCGATGCGGTCGAACAGCCGGCGGACGTTGTCGTGTCCCCACGCCGGATCGCCGCTCTCACGGGCGAAGAAGTCCCGGTCGTCGCGGTGCCCGCGGATCCAGATGGAGACGTTGACGCTGCCGCCGCCGCCCAGCACGCGGCCCATGGCGTACGGCAGTGAGCGACCGTTGACGGCCGGGTCGCGATCGTCGCCGCCCGCTCCGACGAGCAACACCGACACGGCGGGATCTTCCGCCAGGCGCCCGGCCGCCGCCGATCCGGCCGACCCTGCTCCGCAGACCACGAAGTCGTAGCGCGATACAGACACGATGCATGCCCTTCATCTCGTTATGTTCGGCGAGTGGCATGGTTTGCGAACCGGCTACTGCGGCGAGCGGCGTCCGCTGAGCGGACGAGGTTCCGTGGCCCCGTGCGCCGGCCCGGTTCCGGTGATGCGGCCGGCGCAGCTGGCCGGTCTGCACGATGGGCACGTGCGGCAGTTGCAGGCCGCCGCCCGCGACAGGTTGCGCAAGCCGGACTGGCGACTCCCGCGCCGCAACACGGCGCCGGTGGACGGTGGAACTCCGGGATGGGTCCGTTGCCGTGGAGGCCGGGGCGGCCGCCGTGACCAGGTCATTTCCGCCGGATTGGCACATACGGTGTTCCGGAAGTTTTCCGGGAGTTGACACCGCCACGTACCGGTATCAATACTTTGCGGCATTGACACATGTCGACGTATGGCGATCGATTCGGAGGGGGTCCCCGTGAGCCGCACCACGGACCAGCGCAGGAGACGTACCAGATTGGCCCTGCCGGCGGCGGTGCTGCTGCTGGCCGGTGGCGCGGCCATCGTCCAGGGGATCACGCCGGCCGCCGCGGCCGAGACCACGCTGCGGGCGGCCGCCGCCAAGGCCGGCCTCTTCTTCGGGGTGGCGGCCTCACCCGGGCGGCTCAGCTCGATCGTGGCGCAGGAGTTCAGCCAGCTCACCCCCGAGAACGACATGAAGCCGTCCACGATCGCCACGTCCAGCGGCGGGCTGCAGAACACCGGGGCCGCCGACACGCTGGTCAACTACGCGCAGACCAACAACATGCTCGTCCGCGGCCACACCCTGGTCTGGCACTCGCAGGCCGGCGCGCTCCAGGGCGCCAACCAGGCCACGCTCAACACCTTCATCGGCAACGCGCTGACCCGCTGGGGCAACCGGATCGCGTACTGGGACGTGGTCAACGAGGCGCTGGCCGACAACAACGCGGGCACCCGGCGCAGCGAGTGGCCGCACACCCTGAACCGGGACGCCAACGGCGACGGCGACCTCTTCGACGCCGGCGACACCGACGTCATCCGCGACTCGTTCGTCCGGGCCAAGCAGGTGGTCCAGGCCAACGGGCTCTCCACCAAGCTGTGCATCAACGACTACGACGTGGAGGGCCTGACCGTCCGCGGCGGCACCCCCAACCGCAAGGCCAACGCGCTGTACGACATCGTCAGCAACTACCGGCAGTACATCGACTGCGTCGGCTTCCAGGCGCACTTCAACGACAACCCGAACAGCATCATCAGCGACGACCTGCAGGCCAACATCCAGCGCTTCGCCGACCTCGGCGTCGAGGTGCACATCACCGAGCTGGACATCGACGACGACCTGAGCAACAACGACATCGGCCAGGGGCAGGCGGACAACTACCGCAAGGTCGTCCGGGCCTGCCTGAACGTCGCCAGGTGCACCGGCATCACCGTCTGGGGCATCGCGGACAGTGAGTCGTGGCGCTCCTCCGAGCGGGGCCTGCTCTTCACCGGCGGCAACGGCAACTACCAGAAGAAGGCCGCGTACCACGCGGTGCTCGACGAGCTGAACAAGGGCCGTAGCGGCACCGGCACGCCCACCACGCCACCGGTCACCCCGACGGTCACGCCGACGGTGACGCCCTCCACCTCGCCCAGCCCGGTGCCCGCCGGATGCACGGCCACCGTGTCCCTGAACTCCTGGAACGGCGGCTTCGTCGCCACGGTACGGGTCACCGCCGGCTCCGCGTCGATCAACGGCTGGTCCGTCGGGGTGAACCTGCCCAGCGGCGCCACCGTGACCAACGCGTGGAACAGCACCCCGAGCGGCACCAGCGGCGCCGTCCGCTTCGCCAACGTCGGCCACAACGGACGCCTCGGCGCCGCGCAGACCACCGAGTTCGGCTTCCAGGGCACCGGCTCGGCGACCGGCATCACCCCGACCTGCACGGCCTCCTGACCGCACCGATGTCCGGGGCGGGCGGCGCCTGCCCCGGACGGCTCACTGAGGGGAGCGCGGCATGACGAAGGGCGGGCATCGCGGGGGTACGCGGTCGTTCGCCATCGGCGTGCCGGGCGCCGTTCAAGGGAGTTCGGTAGAACCGACGTAGCAGAGCATCCGGTAGCCGGCCCCGGGCTCAATGTTCATGAACCCGTGCCGCTCGTAGAACCTCCGGGTGTCAACGTCGACCTCATCGACGTTGATGTGCATCTCGGGGCAACCCCGTTCCCGTAGCACGTCGCGGGCCCGCGAAAGCAGCGCGGTACCGAACCCCGCACCGCGGCGGGCAGGCACGACGTACAGCTCGTCCAGCGTGGCCACCGGCCCGTCGAACCAGATCGCCGGCCGCAGGGTGATCAGGGCAAAACCTGTGGTCTGCCGGCCGTCCGCCGACAGCAGGGCGATCACGGAGTCGTCGGTCAGGATCCGCGCGAAGCGGGTCTTGAGCACGGATTCGCTGTCGGTCTCGGTGTCGAACTCGGTGTTGAATTCGTACAACAGCCGCGCCAGAACACCTGCGTCCGACGCGCTGGCACGGCGAACATTCCGCTCACCATCCTGCATACCTCCGACTATGGCAGACCGGCGCGGCCTGCGGTTGCCGGACAGCCCGGGCCCCGCCACGCCGACAGCGGCCACCCTGAGGAGCCGTCCCCACGGTGGCCGCCGATCCGATCAGGTCAGCAGGCTTGGACGTACCAGGCCGGCACGAAATTGAAAGCGGCGCCCTGGCCCGGAGCGGGGTTCGCGATGGTGGCGCGGTTCCGGTTCTTGATGTAAGCGCGGGCGCCCCCGTCGTTGTTGTTGTAGTACCAGCCCTCGCCGTTCCAGTTCTGCAGCGCCCAGTCGGAGCCGTTCCGGCGGCAGTGATAGAACGAGAAGACCTTGCCGCCCGCGGCCGGGGTCAGGTTGGTGTAGAGGCAGAAGTGGCTGACCGGGCAGGCGACGTGAGTGGTGCCCTCATTGGTCCAGCAGTCGGCGGCGACGTTGAGGTTCGCGCAGTAACCGACGCCGGTGACGCTGGCGTTCTCGTTGCCGGCCAATGCGGAAGCCGGCGCCATCGCCGGACGTTCGCCCCGGCCGCCGTCGTCCGTCTGGACCGCTCCGGCGCTCGCCGACGCAGACGCGGCTGCCGGAACGAGCGCGGCCGCACAGGCAAGCGCGAGAATCGCCAGTGCCCTGGTGAGTTTCTGCATGGTGCTTCCTCCCGTGAAAGGTGTCGCTGATCGCTTCGGGCAGGCGCAGTACGGAGAGTCCGTACTCCATCGATGCGCCTTGCCGTACGACGGCGTGATCAGTGCGCCGAGGATGAGAAGCGCTGTCGCCGCGACGACACCGCGCCGGCGTACGGAGCCGTAAGCCCTGAGGGAATTCTCAAGGCGGCGTTCGCTCACCTCAACGCCTTTGCGCCGAGCCTGAAACCCGCTGCTCAGGCTCCCGATGCCCGAAGCAGATCGGCGCCGAGACCGGTCAGGGTGTGCACGACGGCTCCACCGCGCCTACTGGTGACGATCAGACCCGACCGCCGCAGTACCGCCGCGTGCTGGCTCGCCGAGGTGACGGAGGTGCCGGCCCGCTGCCCGAGTTCAGTGGTCGTGCAGGGCGTTTCCAGCGCCCGTAGCACCGTGGCTCGCGTGAAGCCCAGCAGGGCGGACAGTTCGGAGTCGTCGCCGGCGTGCCGCGCGGGCCGCCCGGACGCGGTGAACGAGCTCCGCACCGGATGGACCAGCACCGGCGGCAACGCCGGATCCACCAGCGTGACCACGTCACGCCAGCAGAAGTAGGAGGGGATGAGCAGGATTCCGCGCCCGTCCAGATGCAGGTCGCGGTCCACCGGATAGCCGATCTCCAGCACCGGGGGACGCCACCGGCTGTCCGGGCTGACGCTGGTCAGCACGGCTACCGGCCCGCCGTCCAGAAACGCCTGCGCTGTCCGCCGCCGGTCCGCCTCGACCTGTGCCACGATCGCACTCCAGGTCGGCGAGATCACTGTTGCGTAGTAGGCCCGGAACAGCTGCCCGAGTTCCGTCATCGCGTCCGCATCCGCTTCCGCGACCGTACGCATCCAGGTACGCATCGACGGCCCGCACGGCAGCGTGCTCAGCTCGGCCCGGACCTGTCTCCGCGGAACCGACAGCATCGCGTCGAGCCCGGCCTCGAGATCGGTGGTTCCGCTTGCCGGCGTCAGAAAGTCGGGAAAGGACCCGACCGCCGGGTTGAGCGCCATCAACCGCGCCGCCGAGTGGCCCAGCCGCGCCCGGCTCTCCCTGCGCCACCCGGCGAAAACCCGGGCACCACGCTGAGTCTGCAGCAGATGCATGCTCAGTACGCTTTCCCACATCGGATCCGGTCCGCTGGCGATCCGCACCCGAGCCAGATCATCCGCGGTGAAGTGAATGCGCAGCCGACTACGCATGGGAGCGGCACCGCCGGTCATATCGGCTCCTTCCGAAGACCCGTCCCGATCGCAGCCAAACACGCACTCTTCCGGCAGTGCCACGCTCGGTCCAGAAGAAGACAAACTTCACTGAGTGAGCGCCGAAACCGGCAACTGGAGACGGAAGTCCACGTCCTGATACGCGCCGCCGCGTATTTCGCCCGGGAGGACCGCAGCGTAGGCCGCAGTGTCGCCGTAACCCGGTCGGGCCGCGGGCGCCGGCTGGCAGAAGGAGGCTTTCCTCCGCGCCGTCCGTGCTCGTCTGTCACGTGGTCTACCGCCGGTTCGGTGGGAGGCGGCGGATGCGGTCTACGGTGGGGGGATGACCAGCATCCCGACCGGCGTCGCATGGCGCCTCTACCTACGCGCTCTCGCCGAGGCGGGGTTTGACGTTGCGTCCGTCGGCGCCTGGATCGCCGCCGGCGCATTGCCCCCGGCCCGTCGGCGCCTCGCCCGTGGGGCGTTGGTGGCGGCCACCGTTGCCGTGGCGATCCCGGGGGTCCGTGCGATCCGTGCCGATGTCCACGGCGCCGCCGAGCCGGTGATTCCGGGTGCCCGCTCCGGGCTGCCGTTCGTGGACGCCGGTATCAGGGTCCCCGCCGGTGAGCCGTCCGGAGAGAAAGCATCAGCGCGGCGGCGGGTTGTCCTGGCCGGTGCCGCCGGCCTTGCCACCGCCGTGGCCGTCTCCGCCGGCGCGGCCATGGCCGTCCGCCGGCTGGAGCGACGCTGGCTGGAGCGGCTCACCCGGCAGGGTCACCCGCACCCGCACCGGGCTCTGGGCGTGCGGATGGCCGCGTTGTACTCGGTAGTGGTCGTACCCAGCCGGCTGCTCGCTGTCCGGCAAGCCGCGGAGGCCGGCCGCCGGGAGAACGCGGCGGGCGGCGGAGACGCCACCACCG
The DNA here is from genome assembly GCF_030813715.1 of Catenuloplanes indicus. Classification (NCBI taxonomy): domain Bacteria; kingdom Bacillati; phylum Actinomycetota; class Actinomycetes; order Micromonosporales; family Micromonosporaceae; genus Catenuloplanes; species Catenuloplanes indicus. The sequence continues at coordinate 638,885 of NZ_JAUSUZ010000001.1, read as the reverse complement.
GCACAGGCTGACCGGCAGCGGGTGGCGTGAGCCGGTCATGCCGATGCGAACGCATAGCGAAGCCGCTACCAGATGACGACACCGCCGCCTACCGCCCTGGCCCGGTGTATTGCCGCATATATGTTGGTGAGATAGTAGAGAATTCGGTCCCTGTCGCGGATCGTCGCATCGGAAAGATGTTCGACGTTGTTCTCCAGCAATCTGCATTCCTGCTCCAAGGCGTCGAGCTGGTCGGGCGGAACCTGAAGATTGCCGCGGTTCTGCTCCGTGATGTCAGCGAGCTGTGGCAGAAAGGTCGCGCCGAGACTGCGAGCGGCCGACGATCCCCAGAGTTCGTACCGGAAGTTCTCAGCTCCTACTCCGGTACTGACACCCGGCGGGCTGCCGACACTCTTCCGGCCGGCGTAGGCGCCTTCGTCCGGTACCCATACCGAGATCTCCAGGCTCATGCCGAAACTCCGCTCCACCTCGGACGACGGCGCCCATGGTAGCGATGATCATGCGCGCAGCGGGAGCGGCTCCCGCCCCGTCGGCGGTTCAGTCGCTGTCCGGTACGGGCTCCATCACGTCTCCCCAGGCGCGGTCTGCCCACGGGTGTCCATCGATGCTCAAGCGCCCGGCCACGACCTCGTCGACGAAGTCCGGCCGCGTGACCCCGACGGATTGTTCCGACCACCACAGCGAGTCGCACTCCGTACAGACGTAGAACCGAGTGCTGTCGTCTGTGAACCGGTAGGGACGAACCCGGTCCTGGCCGCACTCGGGACAGGGTGTTCGAGAATTCACGACGGCCAAAGTATCGCGCGCCCTGTCCCGTCGGCACGGCGGCTACAACCGTCGGCGATGCCTCTGCTGCCGCGGTCCGTCCGCGTCGCCGCGCCGGGCGGGTCATGCCGGACAGCTGGATGTCGCCGTGCCGACGCTGCCCGGGCCTGTTGCCCAAGGTCGGCATCGTGATCAGGCGCTCCGCGTCCTCTTCGGTCGCCGCCGGGGTGGGTCGGCCCGTCGGCGAACGTCACGTTCCGTATGCAACCAGGATCGCCCAGCGTGTAAGCCGGCACGCGTTCGTGTCGAGCGCAGTGCGTCGGTCCGGGGCGCTCGGCCGGAGTGCCACGTTGCGGGAGATGCGGGCAAAGGAGTTCGGCGTAGGTGCTCAGCTATCGATGAACCTAAATTCGAGGTAACATGCCAGTAACGCGTTGTTAGCGCTAACAACGCGGCCTCAGCGGCTCCGAGAGCCCCACCTCCGCCAAGGGGAGAATCTGTGAACAGATCCAGAAAAGTGAATGCCGCTCTGGCCTCGGCCTGTGCCGTGCTGCTGGGATCGGCTGCGGTCGCGGTGACGATGCCGGCCAGTGCCGCCGCAGCGGGCTGCTCGGTCAACTACACCATCGCCTCGCAGTGGCAGGGTGGATTCGGCGCCAACGTATCCATCAAGAACCTCGGCGACGCGCTGAGCAGCTGGACGCTGACCTGGACATACGCTGCCGGGCAGACTGTGACCCAGTCCTGGAACACCTCGCTGACCCAGAACGGTTCCTCCGTGACGGCCAAGAACGTCAGCTACAACGGCTCCATCGACACGAACGGCGAGGTGTCGTTCGGCTTCAACGGCTCGTCGAACGGCAGCAACCCGATCCCGTCCGACTTCGCCCTCAACGGCGTGGCTTGCACCGGGCAACCGGCCACCCCCACCCCGCCGGTCACCCCGACCTCGCAGCCGCCGTCGAGCCCGCCGCCGTCGAGCCCGCCGCCCTCCTGCGCGCTGCCCACCTCCTACCGCTGGTCGTCGACCGGCCCGCTGGCGCAGCCCAAGTCCGGCTGGGCGTCACTCAAGGACTTCACCATCGCCCCCTACCAGGGCAAGCAGCTGGTGTACGCCACCACCCACAGCAGCAGCGCCACCGGTGGCTGGGGTTCGATGAACTTCAGTCTCGTCGACAACCTCAACCAGCTCGGCTCGGCCAGCCAGAACACCATGAACCAGGGCACTGTCGCGCCGTCACTGTTCTACTTCGCGCCGAGGAACATCTGGGTCCTCGCCCACCAGTGGGGTCCGACGTCATTCTCGTACCGCACGTCGACCAACCCGGCCGACGCCAACAGCTGGTCGGCCCCGCAGCCCCTGTCGACCGCGCAGATCACCGGCTCCAGCACCGGCGTGATCGACCAGACGATCATCGGTGACAGCCAGAACATGTACCTGTTCTTCGCCGGCGACAACGGCAAGATCTACCGCCAGATCATGCCGATCGGGAACTTCCCGGGCAGCTTCGGCTCCAACTACACGACCATCATGAGCGACACCTCGGAAAACCTCTTCGAGGGGCCGCAGGTGTACAAGGTGCAGGGCCGCGACCAGTACCTGATGATCGTCGAGGCCAGGACCAGCTCCTGGGAGCGCTACTTCCGCTCGTTCACGGCGACCAGCCTGAGCGGCACCTGGACACCGAACGCGTCGACCTACAACAATCCGTTCGCGGGCAAGGCCAACAGCGGCGCCACCTGGACCAACGACATCAGCCACGGCGAGCTGCTGCGCACCAGCGCGGATCAGACGAACACGATCGACCCGTGCAACTTGCAGCTGCTGTACCAGGGCCGGGCCACGAACTCGGGCGGTGAATACGCCCTCCTGCCGTACCGGCCGGGTCTGCTGACCCTCCGCCGCTGACCCGACCGGGTGAGACAACCAAGGGCGGGCCTGCTTCCCGGCAGGTCCGCCCTCCGGTCACCAGCCGGCCCGGTGGCTGTGTTCCATCTGGCGCTGAGCGTGCGCGGGGTCGCGCGGAGTCACCGTGGTCGACTCGGTTGGCGCGCTGGCCCGGCGCGACATCATTCGGAAGCGTCGCCCGTCTCAGTGCGTCAGCCGGCAGGCGGGATCCGCGCTGCTGCACACGATTACCTTCGGGATGGAAGGGCAGCGCCACAGGTACTGATCGAAGTCGATCGCCATGCCCGGGAGGCTGTCCGGATCCGCCAGCGGCCGCACGGCAGCGACAGCACGTACCGCGTCGATGAAAGTGGTTTCTTGTGCGTTCTTCTGCTCGTCGACATGAGGTCCCGGGGATACTGCCTCCTCCCGCCAAGCAGTCCCGGCGCCGCCGCCACCGGTAGAGCCCGGTTCGGTCCGCGGGCCAGAGCGCCATCTGCCCGCCGCGTGGCTCGAATCGGTCCCGGCCGACCTCGATGGGGCGCCAGAACGGTTCCCGATCGAAATCTGCGCTCTCGGCGCGCATCCGGACTCGAACGGCCTCACTGTCGGTAGCCGACATGGCGAAGCTGTGCTGTGCCCGATCAAAATGATCGGTTCGCACCGCCGGATCGATATGGCCAGCGAAGCTGATGGACGTCGTCCTCCACCCGCATAGCCGCCAGGACCTCATGAGGTCCTGGCGGTACCGGCAGAGTTCGACATCCGCAGCACACGCAAAAGGCGACGTTTGTCCACGGAACCCGGCCTGCACGACGCGGTACCGCCATGTCGCGCGGAGGTCGGCGCGCAAGAACACAACCGGCAGCCATGCTCACGTCACGCGGTTCCCGCCGCAAGGTCACATGCAGTGATCTGCCGCAAGGTGGTGTCTGCAACCGGTGGTCCGGTGAACATGGCGCTGTTCCCGCCAGGGCGGCGGAGCACACGCTTCTTCTGATCGGTCATCGGCATATCGCGTGCGCGGATCTGCCGCAGAGAGCGCCTTGCTGCTTGTGGTCAGCGCGGCGGATGGTCGAGCGCCAGCGCATACGGCCGGCCTGGCTGCCGGGTTTCCAGCCGCCGGTGAGGGCGCGAAGGACACCGGCCTTGACGATGGCCGGGGTGGGTTCCCGGCCCTCAACTGAACGGCGCTGCGGCTAGTGGAAGGGCGGCGGCTCTGGCGATAACGAGGCCTGGCGGCGGGCGTCCTCGCTGGGGGACAGGCCGAAGAGGCGGCGATACTCGCGGCTGAACTGCGAGGGGCTTTCGTAGCCGACGGCGTGAGCGGTGGCGGCGATGTCGTCCGGGGCGGCCGCGAGGAGGATCCGTGCCCGTTGCAGGCGAAGCTGCTTCTGGTACTGCACCGGGCTCATCGTGGTGACCTCGCGGAAGTGGCGGTTGAGGGTCGGGACGCTCACGTCGATGTGGCGGGCCAGGTCGCCGGCGCGGATGGGCTGGTCGTAGCGGTTCTCGATCCAGCGGGCCGCGCGGCGCACGAGCGCGAAACGGTCGTCGGCGCGACCGACCTGTCGCACCAGGGCGCCGAGAGGGCCGGTCAGCAGGCGCCAGTGGATCTCGCGCTCGAGGCCGGGGGAGAGGACCGGGAAGTCGCGGGGCCTCTCGACCAGTCGCAGCAGGCGCAGTACCGCGTCGAGCAGGTCCTCGCCGGCCTTTGCCACACCCATCGCCGGGCCGATGAAGGGCTCTGCCTCGGGCGTCAGTTCGGCGACCAGGTCGGGGCGCAACGTGAGGCCCACCGCGAGGAACGGATCGGCACGGGTGATCTGGCCGGTGACCGTGAGATCCATGGAGTAGATGAGGTACTCGCCGTCGCCGTACCGGAGATCACTGCCGGCCAGCATCGTGCGCTTCTGGCCGGCGGCGACCAGGATCAGCATGGGCTCGACACGGGTGCAGGCCGGAGCGCCGACGTCCTGCGAGGCCAGCAGCACGCAGCCGGGGAGCCAGCTGCCACGCGGGGCCAGCGCCTTCAGCCTGGGAATCAAGTCGCACAACTGTGCCAGGGCATCCACGTCGCCGAGTATGGCACCGGATCTGATCTTGCAGCTCCGCGACGAGGGGCATTGATCGGATCGTACGTCGATCTGAGCGCATCGTTATAGGGCGCGGCGGTCCGATGACCCGAGGATGGTGCGGTGACGGAACGTGAAACCCCGCTCCGGGTCAACGAATGACCTTGCGAGCCGACAACCCGAACGACACACGGCCTTGGGCGGCAGCGCGGTATGGCCCACCGCGGCCAGCGGAGGCTGGCGCACGTGGGAGACCACCCCTTCTGCCGACGGCTTCCGAGGCAGAACCCGCCTCGGTCACCCGCGTCCCCATCGATACCCCCACGCCAGGAGCAACCATGACCACTTTCCTCATCACCGGTGCCGGCAGCGGATTCGGCAAGGGCGTCGCCCTGCGGCTGGCCCAGCTCGGACACCGGGTCATCGCCGGGGTCCAGATCTGGCCTCAGGTCTGGCAGCTGCGCCACGAGGCTGAGGCCGCCGGTGTCCAGCTGGAGGTCATCAAGCTGGACACCACGAACGAGATCGACCGAGCTCACGCCTTCAGCTACGACATCGACGTGCTGTTCAACAACGCAGCCATCATGTACGCCGGCCCGGCCACCGAGGTCCCCGAGTCGCTGTGGCGCGAGTCGTTCGACGTCAACCTGTTCGCCAACATCGCGATGACTCGCGGCTTCATGCCCGCCCTGGTGAAGAAGGGCGCGGGCAAGATCGTGTTCGTCTCCTCCCTCGCGGGCTTCGGCAAGGTGCCGTTCCTGTCCCCATACGCAGCGACCAAGCATGCCTTGGAGGCCTTCGCCGGCATCCTGCGTCAGGAGGTCAAGGACTACGGCATCACCGTACAGACGGTGAACCCCGGCCCCTATCTGACCGGATTCAACAACCTTGGTTTCGAGTCGATCTACCAGTGGTACGACGCCGACACCGCGACCATCGCCGCCCCTCCCGCCTACTCCGAGGACGATTTCCCGCTCACGCAGTACGAGCCGGAGCAGATGGTCTCCGCGATCGCCGACGTGCTGACCGGGAAGGTGAGCGCATACCGCACCATGCTGCCCCCCGAGGTCGAGAAGCAGGCGAGGGCCGACCAGGCCGCCGAGTGGGACAGCACGATCTGAACGCCCACCACCCGCAACCCCACGTCGCAGGAGCTCCCCCATGACCGATCTCAGCCTCGACCGCGCCCGCGGCATTCTCGACGCAGCCCTCGCCGCTGCCCGGGACGCCGGGGTGCCCTTCAGCATCGCCGTTGTCGACGCCGGCGGACACCTCAAGGCCTTCTTCTCCCAGGACGGCGCCACGCTCGGCAGCATCGACATCGCCGTCAGGAAAGCCCGCACCGCGCAACTGTTCAGGATGCCGACGGGCACCCTGGGTCGGTACTCCCAGCCCGGCGGGGCGCTCTACGGCATCGAACTCACCAACGGCGGTCTGGTGACCTTCCCCGGCGGTACCCCCCTGATGGCCGACACCACGCTCCTCGGGGCCATCGGCGTCAGCGGAGGCCTTCCCGAGCAGGACCACAGCGTCGCCACCGCCGGAGCAGCAGCACTCTGAACGACACCGTCCGAGATCCGGCCGGATCACCCGGCTACCTCGGCCCCGTGGACGGCCACGCGGCGATGGGCGAACGCCGGGCGATGAGGACCCGGCTTCGGCCGTAACCAAGAATCGACATGTTTTGCTAGACAGGGGTGCATGCGAAGAACCCTGTTGACGGCCGCGCTCGCCGCGGTCCTGGTGGCCGGCACCGGAATCCCGGTGTCGGCTGCCGCGCCGGGAGCCGCCCCGCCCGGCTGGTCCATCGAGGACGGCACGCTGACCTGGCGCTCGGAGTCGGTGATACCGATCGGTGACGCGATGGTCGAGTTCTGGGCCGGTGACCGGCTGCTCGGCCGTCCCGCACCCGACGCCGGCCAGCGCACCCTGCGCCTCGACGTCGGCGCCGGCCCGCTGCCGGACGACCTGACCGTCAAGGTCGGCGGCCGGCCGCTCGGCGCCCGGACAGCGACCCGGGCACCGGCCACGATCACCGAGATCGCGCCGTTGCCCGCCAACGAGGTCGACCCCGGCGTCAGAGGCCCGTTCACGACGGTACGCGGCAGCTACGAACTCCCGGCCGTGACGCTGCCCGGCATGCCCGCACCGGTTGAGATGCTCGCCGAGGTCGTCGCACCCCGCAACGCGCCCGGCGCCCGCCCGCTCGCGCTGTTCCTGCACGGCCGGCACCTGTGGTGCTACGCACCCGGCGGCGGCACCGACTACGCGCTCGACTGGCCGTGCGCGCCCGGCAGCGTGCCCGTCCCCAGCCACCTCGGCTACCTGCAGGCACAGGAACTGCTCGCCTCGCAGGGCTACGTCACCGTGTCGATCGCGGCGAACGGCATCAACGCCCAGGACGATCCGCTCGACGAGGCCGGCGCCGACGCCCGCTCCGCACTGGTCCGCCGGCACCTCGAGGTGTGGGCGAACCGGGCGTCCGCACCGCCGATCGTTCGGTCCGTGCCCGCCGCCGACCTGTCCAAGGTGCTGCTGGTCGGCCACTCCCGCGGCGGCGAGGGGGTCAGCCGGGCCGCGACCGACTCGCTCACCCCCGGCGCCCGTCCCCGGTGGACGATCCGCGGGCTGCTGCTCATCGGCCCGACGATCTTCGGGCAGAACCCGGCGCCGGACGTGCCGTCGGTGACGATCCTGCCCGGCTGCGACGGCGACGTCAGCGACCTCCAGGGCCAGATGTTCGCCGACGCGACCCGCGGCGTCAGCAAGGGTCGCGCGCTGCACAGCGTGCTCTACGCGGTCGGCGCGAACCACAACTACTTCAACACCGAGTGGACGCCCGGCCAGGCCGTCGCGCCCGCGAACGACGACTGGTTCCTGCCGGAGGACGCGGTGTGCGGAACGGACGCACCCACCCGGCTCACCGCGGCCGCGCAGCAGACCATGGGTGCCACCTACATCGCGGCTGCCGCCCGGCTGTTCGTCGCCGGTGACGACCGGGTCCGGCCGCTGCTGGACGGCACCGGCCGCCGGGCGCCGTCCGCCGGCCCGGCCCGCGTGCTCAGCCACGCGGTCGGCGGCAACCGCACCACCGCGCTCCTGCCCGCCGCCGGCTACCGCACCGGCGGGGGAGCGCGGCTCTGCGACCAGGTCAGCCGTGACGAGCGGGCGGCCTGCCTGCCGTTCGCCACCTACGGCTCGCCGCACTTCGCCGTCTACCGGTGGCTGTTCGACGAGCCTGGCCGGCATGCGATCCGCTACGACTGGACCACGGCCGGCACCCCGATGACGGTCAGCCCGCCGGCCGCCGCCCGGCTCGGCTCCTCCTCGCACCTGGCGCTGCGGCTCGCCGTACCGGAGAACACGCCGGCGAGCACGTTCGGCGTGTCCGTCACCGACACGGGCGGGCGGACCACCGCGCTGGGCGACGTCACGCTGACCGGGCTGCCCGCCGGCGAGTTCGGCACACCGGTGTGGGCGCAGGAGGTCCGGGTGCCGCGCAAGGGCGTGCGGGACGTCGCGACGCTGACGCTCACGCCCCGTGCCGCAGTCGGCACCGCCTGGCTCATCGACGCCTGGGGCTGGTCACCCGGCACCCCGGACCCGCGCACGAGCGCGCTGCCCCGCGTCGACGTCGCGGGCCGCGTCGTCATCGAGGGTGGTCCCGGCGACGAACAGACCTATCAGATCCCGGTCGCGGTCACCGGCGCGGCCGACGGCCGGATCCGCCTGTCCGTGGTGCAGCCCAACGGCGCCTCCAGCGTCAGCTGGACCGCCACCGTCCGGCCCGGACAGACCACAATCGACGTGCCGGTGACGGTACGTGGTGACGACGTCTGGAACCACGACCAGGAGATCATCGAGGTGCTCGCGAAGGCGGAGACCGGCGTGGTCGTCGGTGACTACGTCGGCACCGTCGACGTGCGCAACGACGACCCGGCCGGCACCGTCACCGCCGGGCCGGCCACCGGCACCGTCACCGAGGGCGGCACGCTCACCTGGCGCCTGACGCTCTCCGCACCGTCGGAGTCCGACTACGCCCAGACCCTGTACGCGGCGTTCCCACCGGCCGGCGGACCCGAACTGTCCACCGCGGACGTCGACCCGCGGTGGCTGCTCGACACGTTCGGCGTGCCCGCCGAGCCGGCCCGCCCGCTGCACGAGGTCGTGTACTGGTGGCCGTACATCCCGGCCGGGTCGCTGACCGCGGAGTTCGCCATCCCCACGATCCGCGAGGACCTGGCCGAACCGGCGGAGACCGTGGAACTACGGTCGATCACCGACGAGCGACCGCCGCTGACCGGCGTCGTGACCGATTAGACCCGATTCGGGGGTACGCCGAACGCGTACCCCCGAACGGCTCCTTACGGGTCCGGATCGGCCGAAAGTCGTAGCGGATCCACAGCCGGTTCAGGTCCTTTGCCGGAGGTACGCACAGGTTCACCTCGGCATCCTGGAACAGCACCCCGGCTTCCAGGGAGGACCCGATGACGGTGACGACGACGATCAACGCGCTCGCCAGGGCGCTGTCCGGAATCGTGGACGACACGGCCAACCCACCCGCCGACGACCGCACCGTCCGGCGCCTGCTCGAGGCGCTGCGGGTCGGCACCGGCGACGGCTCGCCCGACGCGCTGTCCCGCGCGGTCCGCCGCTTCCAGGCCATGGCCGGCCTGCCCACCGACGGCGTCGCCGGCCCGCGCACCGTGCACATGATGGTGACCACGCTGCGCCAGGCCCGGCCCGCGGTCTGACGCCGCGATCACCGGCGAGGCGGGTTTGCCGTCTCACGGCCGGCAGCGGCGGGTCGAGCACCCCGACCACAGGGAGGGGCACGGGCCGGCACCGTGCGGACGGTTCCGACGAGGTCGTGACCACCGATGCGCGGGTCGGTGAAGACAGCTGCGCGGACCGGTTGCGATGGCTGCGCGGGCTGGTTGCGGCGGCTGCGCGGACCGGTTGCGGCGGCTGCGCGGGCCGGTGGAGACGGCGAAGCCGCCCGGCTTCGCGGTGCCGGGCGGCTTCTGAGGTGGGGTGACCCCCGCCCGCTGCGCGGGCTGTAGCGGTGACTAGCCGATCGTCTCGACACCGGCCGCGCTGCAGGCGGCGTTGAAGTCGGCGTTGGCCTTGCCGAGCGCGGGCGACTCACCGGCGGTGGCGGTGTCCGCGGCCGCGGCGGCCGTGTTCAGCTCCTTGACGTAGGCCTGGGCGGCCTTCGCCACGTCGCTGGTGCCGCCCTCGGCGACGGCCAGCACGCCGGCCAGGTCCGACCACGCGGCCTTGACGTCCGCGTCGCCGACGGTCTTGCCCGCGGCCAGCGCGTCGGTCGTCTTCTTCTGGAAGGCCTTGGTGTTCGCCACGGCCGCCTCGCAGATCTCCTTGTCGGACGCGCCCGCGGCGGCCGGCGCCTCGGAGGTGGCCGGTGCATCGGTGGTCGCGGCGGCCGACGACGGCGCCGGAGCGGCGGTCTCGGTGGTCGAGTCGTCGCCGCACGCGGTCAGCGCCAGCACGGAGACACAGAAAACGGTGGACGCCACGAGGCGGATGTTCTTCACGGCGCGGGATGCTACTAGATCAAAAACTTCTTGATCAAATACGCTTCCGGGGCTATTGGCGGCATCCACGCAGTGTGACCTTCGGGTCGGAGCGTCCTAAATCCACGGTCGGCGTCCCCGGCGGCCGCTAGCATCGGCGCCGGCCGATGACGAGGGAGGGCGCGATGCGTACCCGGGCAATGCTGGTGATCGCCGCCGTGCTGGCGGCCGTGCTGGTCCCGCTCCCGGCCTCCGCCGCGGTGTCCGGCAGCCCGCCGCCGCACCTGTTCGCCGACGACTTCGCCGACCAGGATCTGGCCGGCTGGCAACCGGTCGGCAGCTGGGAGCCGGCCACCACCACCTGGCCGTACTACTGGCCGAACTACGTGCGCGGCACCGGCCGGCTGGAGATCGCCGGCTCGTCCGGGTGGACCGACTACGGGCTGCAGACGTCGTACGTGTACAGCCCCGGCACCGGCCTGGTCCTTCGCGCCCAGCCGGACGGCCGCCACTACCGCCTGGTGATCCGGTACAACGCCCAGGTCGCGATCGAGTACGTGGCCGCGGACGGCACCGCGGAGACGCTCGCGCTCTACACCGGATTCGGCGCCGGCGCGTGGCAGGGCATGTCGTTCCAGGTCAAGGGCGATCTGCTGGCCGGCCAGATGCTCGGCATCCCGGTGCCGGTGACGCTCTACGCCCACGACACCCGGCTGCCGTCCGGCGCGGGCGGGCTGACCGACGGCAGCTTCGACGACGTTACCGCCGAATCATTCGAGACCCCAGCGCCGGGTACGCCGGACACCCACCATCCGAAGCAACCCGCCCACCCGCGCGTCCAGGCGGCCGATCCGGGTTATGCCACGGTCGCGTGGGACCCGGCCGTGGACGACACCGCGGTCACCGAGTACGCCGTCTACCGCAGCGGCGACTACCACGCACCCGGCGTGCTCGTCGGCACCGCACCGGCCGCCGGCTCACTGCGGGTGCCGCGCGAGCCCACCGGCTTCAGCTTCTTCACGATCGCGGCACGGGACGCGGCCGGCAACGAGTCACCGGTGTCCGTACCCGCCGTGCTCTGGTAGCGCCCGCCACCGGCGCGTGCCGGTAGCGGGCGGTGCCGGGGTCAGGAGGCGTTGAGGTCGACGCCCTCGGCCTTGCAGGCGGTCTCGAGGTCGGTGACCGCCTTCTGGTACGACGGGGACTCCTCGGCCGCTGCCACGTCGGTGGCCGCGGCGGCCTTGGTGAGCTCGGCCTGCACGGACTGCGCGGCCTTCGCCACGTCGCTGGTGCCGCCCTCGGCGACCTTCAGCTCGGTGGCCATGGCGGTCCAGGCCGCCTTGATCTCCGCGTCGCCGAACTCCTGGCCGGCCTTCAGCGACTCGGCGAGCTTCTCCCCGAACGCGGTGGTGGCCTTCACGGCCGACTGGCAGATGTCCTTGTCGGACGCGGCCGCGGCGGCGGGCGCCGCAGAGGCGGTGGCCGGAGCACCGGTGGTGGCGGCCGCCGACGGCGCCGGAGCGGCGGTCTCGGCGGTGTCGGAGTCGCCGCCGCACGCCGACAGCGCGAGAACGGAGACGCAGAAAACAGTGGACGCCAGCAGGCGAGTGTTCTTCACGGGCGCGGAGTGTAGTTGATCAACTACGAGTCGATCAAATGTTCTGATCGGACCGGGTCCGCGGCATCGCCAGGACCGCGGCGACGGTCAGCGCCGCCGCGACCGCCACGGACGCGAAGACCCAGGTGGTGGCGGAGACGATGGTGTCGAAGTCGTGCTCACCGGCGCCCGCGGCGATGATGCCGGTCGCGATCGCGCCGAGCACGGCCACGCCGACCGCGCTGCCGGCCGTACGCGCGAAGATGTTCCCGCCGGTGACCACGCCCCGCTGCTCCCAGCCGACGGAGGACTGCGCGGCGATGAGCGTCGGCACCGCGGTCCAGCCGAGGCCGAAGCCCATGACGAACGTGACCGCCGCGACCGTGAACGGGCTCGGCCAGGCCGCGGTGACCGCCAGCGCGACCGCGCCGGCGGTGGCGATCCCGCTGCCCACGATCGCCGTGGTCCGGAAGCCGTACTTGAGGTAGAGCCGGCCGGCGTTGCTCGCGGCCAGCGGCCAGCCGATCGTGAACGCGGCCACCGCCAGCCCGGAGACCAGCGGCGCGGTACCGATCGAGTTCTCCAGGTAGGTGGGCGCGAAGCTGGTGACGCCGATCAGCATCGCGCCGACGCCGAACCCGACGCAGGTGGTGCTGAGAATGATCGGCCGGCGCAGCAGATCCAGATCGATGATCGGCTCCGCGGCCCGGCGCTCGATGAGCACGAACCCGGCCAGCGCGACCGCGCCGACCGCGAACATGGCCACGCTCGGCACGGACCGCCACGCCCACGCGTTGCCGCCCTCCAGCACCGCCAGCATCAGCGCGGTCAGCGCGACCGTCAGCGTCACCGCGCCCGCGTAGTCGATGTGGTGCTCGCGCCGCTCCACCGTCTCCCGGTGCGCGCGCAGCAGCATCCATCCGGCCGCCACGCACAGCGGCACGTTCACCAGGAAGATCCACCGCCACGACGCGAACTGCGCGAACAGGCCACCGGCCGTGGGCCCGAGCACGGCCGCGGTGGCCCAGACCCCGGCGATGTACCCCTGGACCTTGGCCCGTTCCTCGACCGAGTAGATGTCCCCGATGATCGTCACGGAGACCGGCGCGATCGCGCCCGCGCCCAGCCCCTGCAACGCCCGGAACGCGATCAGCGCGGTCATGTTCCAGGCCGCCGCGCACAGCACCGAGGAGATAAGGAACACGGCGATGCCGACCAGGATGATCGGCTTGCGCCCCACCGTGTCGGCCAGCCGCGAGTAGATCGGCACCGACACGGCCTGGGTCAGCAGGTATACGGAGAACAGCCACGGGAACTGGTCGAAGCTGCCCAGCTCACCCACGATGCTCGGCACCGCGGTGGCCAGAATGGTCGTGTCGATGGCGATCAGCCCGGTGGAGAGCATGAGAGCCAGCAGGATCGGCCCACGCTCCGAGCGCAGGCCGACGGTCGCGCCGCGGCTGTTGTCACTGGTCATAGGAAAGATCAGCCTAGTCGCTCCGGCGCCGTCCGCCACCGCAGGCGACCGGCGGGGCCCGGTGCGGAACCCGGGCCGCGGCCGGGACCCCGCCACCGTGGGTTCTCGGTGACCGGCGGCGGGACCGGCTCCGGCGCGGCGGCCGGAGCGGAGCTGTCAGCGGAGTCGGAGGCCTCCGCGCGGTTGGCCCGCTCCGAGCGTGCGGGCCGCACCACGCCGGGAGCGGGAAGATGAATGTGTGGCTTTTGGTGGTGTGGTCGCGGTCACCTAAACGATGTAGGAAGTTCTCAGACTTCGTGGATTGAAAATCGGCGAGGGCGGGAATCCATCTGTCGACCGGCTGGGGCCGGTTACCGGCAGGAGAGCGCGGCTCGAACCCCCGAGTCGCCCCGGGACCACTGGATGGTCAAAGGAGAGCAACGTGACCGTCACCGGCATCATCACCGCGCTGATCGTGGGTCTCATCATCGGTGCGCTGGGGCGCCTCGTCGTCCCCGGCAAGCAGAACATCCCCCTGTGGCTGACGCTCGTCATCGGTGTCGTCGCGGCCCTGCTCGGCACGGCCCTGGCCCGCTTCACTGGCCTCGCCGAGACCCGCGGCATCGACTGGTGGGAGATCATCTTCCAGGTCGCGTTCGCCGCGATCGGCGTCGCGATCGTCGCCGGTGTCGGCGGTCGTCGCGGCCACCGGGCGCTCTGACCGTCGCCCGAACCTCACTTAGCGGCGCCTCCCACGACGACGTGGGAGGCGCCGCTGTGTGTGCGGTCAGGAGTGCGGGCAGGTGTCGCGGTACTCCTGGATCGCGGAACCGGTCGGCGCCGGGCAGAGGAACTGCTCGTAACGGGTGTCGTTGTCGATGAAACGCTTGAGCCAGGAGATGCTGTACTTCGCGACCGTCACGTTCGTCGACGTCGGCGCCGAGTGCGAGGCGTTGTTGAGCTCCAGGTACGCCTTGTCCAGCGTCGACGGCAGGCTCGTGTAGAACGGCTCGGAGTGCGAGGCGACCGGCGCGACCGTGTCGTTCTCGGCGCCGATGATCAGCGTGGGTACGCGGTCCGACGACCACGACTTGGTGCCGTGCCACGGCGTCAGCGGGATCGCGGCCTGCAACGACGGCCGGGTCACCGACGCCGACAGGCTGCCACCGCCGCCCATCGAGTGCCCCATGACGCCGAGCCGGGTGGCGTCGATCCGGGTACGGACCGCGCTGGTGCGGGTCAGGTAGTCCAGGGCCGCGAGCAGCTGGGTGCCGCGGGAGGCCGGCTGGTCGAGCGTGTTCAGGGTGTCGATCGTGATCACGACGAAGCCCTGCGAGGCGAGACGCGGTCCGAGCCAGGCGACCGAGGACTGGCTGGCCGTGAAGCCCGGGGAGATCGCGACCGCGCCGAACGTGCCCTCGGCGGTGCTGGTCGGGTAGTAGATCGTGCCGCCGCCGAACCCGGAGACGCTGGACCGGGCGACGGTCAGCCGGGCCGTGGCGAACGGCCCGGTAGCGGCCTCGATGCCGGCGGTGGTCGGGGCGGGGCCACGCTCGTAGGGGTTGGCGGCCAGCGCCGGCGAGGCGACGGTCTGGCCGGTCAGGGTGAGGGCGGCCGCCAGGACGGTGGCGGCGATCAGGCGCCGGTGCGGGAGGGGCACGGCGGGCTCCTTATATCGATGGACGGCGTTGGAGGTGCGCGTCGTCATCGTGGCCCGGGGAGGCTACTGGTGGGTAATCCCCTTGGGGTCATAGCTGGGGTGGAGGGGGTGCGTGTGGTGTGGGGGAGGGCTGCGCTAGGCTATGTGCACTGCCGCGGGGAGCGATTCCGGCGGCGGGCGGGACGTGGCGCAGTTTGGTAGCGCACCTGACTGGGGGTCAGGGGGTCGTCGGTTCAAATCCGGCCGTCCCGACAAACGAAGAAAGGCCGCTGGATCCGGGGGAAGCCCAGATCGGCGGCCCTTTTTGATTATCCGGTATCCGTGGTTCGCGAACGAGTTCGCAGGTGGCAGGCGAGGTAAGGACGACACCGCGCCGCAGTCGTTATACCGTGCGGCCCTCCGGAACACCCTTGTGCCAAGCAGCGAGTGGTGCCATCCCGGGTGCGTGGAAAGGGATGGTGGCGGGCCCGGAAGTTGTGGGAGTCGTCGGGACCGTCCGGCGCGCGTGGCAGGAGTCCGCGTCAGGTCTGCCGATTCCCAACGTCCACGGACCACCCAGGCGTACTGCACACCGGACAGCATCGCATCCGGCGCACCGGCGGCAAGATTCCAAGGTACGCGAACCGGGCGGCCCGAGGGCGGGGAGCAGGAGGCTATGCGTCCGGCTGCCGGATCTCGACCGGGCGCGGTCGGCATCCGGTGGAAGAGGCAGTGCGCGGGCGGCGGGTCGGTGGGCTGCTGTGTTACCGCTGCGGGCCGGGCCGGTGGGAGGAGCACGTCGATCCGTGGCTCGTGGCCGCCTGGCACGGCGCCGGGCCGCTCGCCGCGGTCGAACCCGCGGCCGGGCCGGACGGGCCGCGGGACTTCCGGATGCTGACCGCGGTGCTGGAGCAGCCGCGGCCGAAATCCGCCGGACAGGCCGGTCTGGCACTGCTCGAGCCGTACCCATCCGTGTGATCGGGTGTTGAGCGACGAGGCGTGGGGGCGGATCGCCGGGGAGGCGATGGCGCAGATCGGACTCGCACGGTACGGCGATGCCGGTGCGGTGCGGTGGGTAGCGGTGCGGCACGGCGCCGACCACATTCACATCGTGGCCGCGCTGGTGCGGAAGGACCGGCGTACCGAACGGGCTCGGCGCGACCGGTGGCGGGCCCAGGCTGCGTGCCGCGATCTGGGGGAACGCTACGGCCTCTACCGCGTCGGCGCTGCCGGCCGGGCGTACCGCCCGGCCGGCAGCCCGCGAGCGGCACCAGGCCCGCCGCCTGGGCCGGACGAGTACCGACCGGGATGTGCTGCGGCAGGAGGCCCGGTTCGCGGCCGCCGCGGCGAGTACAACGGAGGAATTCTTGCCCCGCTGGGATTGGATCCGGCGAACATGCGCCGGGTTCAACGGATCGCCGCGCCGGCGAACGCCTCGGCTACCGGCGTCCAGGTGGACGGGTCGTCCGGGTCCGCGAACGTCATGCGTCCACGGTCCGCTCCAGCTCGGCCTGGGTGATGTAGCGGCCGTTGTCCCGATCCGTCACGGAAAGGCGGTAAGGGCCGTCGAACGGCATTCGGCACGCCCACGCGGATCCCCGGCCAGATCGTCGCCTTCGTCGTGCCGTTCGAGTACCACATCGGGTGCTCGCCGTAGAACCCCTTCGACGGGACCTCGAACGGCCCGGACCGCGCCTCGAGCACGCCCACCGGCGCGGTCGACGACGCGGCCACCGGCGTCGTGCCGGCTGGGCCGGAGGATTTCGATGACCGCGATCGAAGGCCGCCCGGCTCACGCGCTGATCTGTGACCGCTCATCAGCAACCCCGGCTGAACACAGCGACAGCCTTGATCGATCATTTCGTCCGCCGGGTTGCCGGCCAGGTCCGCCGCCCACAGCCGGCCGCCGTAGGCGAACGGACACCGCACCCAATTGTCCACAGCCGAGGTGACGGCACAGGGGCCACGTTGCTCAGCCGGCATCGACCGGACCGATAATGTCCGGTATGGCCATCACCGTGACCACCGCGCACAGCAGCGATCAAGGGGCACGTCCGCTGCCGTTCTCGGTCATGCTGACGCCGCGTCCAGGCGCGACCGAAGACTTGATTGCGGTCGGCCGCCGCTACTGGACCGCTGCCGGGCTCGACGAACGTGACCGAGTGGTATGGGCCGAGAAAGCCGGCGCCGTCGGTGGTGGGTCGCGTCCGCACGTGACGGCCGCCGCCGGCGTCATCGCTGAGGTAGCCGGCGTCAGCTGCGGTACATGCGGCGAGCAGCCCTGGCAGCCGAGATCACGAACGGCATTCGAGGAGCTGGTACGTGCCGGAGGGCCCGGATCCGGGTGCGCCGCCTGTGACGAGGACATGCGGCTTGCGGTAGCGCGGGAGTCGGACCCGGCCTCCACCGCACGGCGGCAAGCCGAGATCCAACGGCAACGGGCCAGCACGTTGCAGCGGGCCGTCGCCAAGGAGTGGGACGATCGCCGACGGCAGGCCGTCTATGCGAAGTACCCCGTACAACTGCACATGACCGTACCGATGGAACTGCCCGTCGAGACGGAAGCCGCCACTCTCGCCTGCCTGCGGTTCGCCTCCGGAACGCAGCCCATCCCACCGCTGGACACGTGGTCGATGCCGTTGAGCCCAGACGAGAACTGGACTCGTGACCTGGCCGCGGGATGGTTGCACGGGGAGCTGCTGCGAGTGGACCCGCGAAGTGCCCTGTCGGCCTTCAGCTGGCAGTCCTCGCTCCAGGACGAGCTCGACGTGGTGGAGCAAGCATCATGGGAATCGGTCCTGGAGGTTCTTCCCCCGCCTGTGATCCGACGAATTCATCCTCCGGCGGTCTTGTGGTACAGCCCTTACGGGCCTACGGCGAGGGCCGGGGCCGACCAGCTGGACGAGCATCTGGTTCGCCGGCTCGACCCGGCGCGCATGTCGGCATCGAGGCAAGAGCAACTTCTAGACCTGATCATCAAGGTGCTGGTGCGCGAGACCGTCCGCTATTTCGAGTTCCGGCTCACCGAGTTCAACCTGCCGCCTGTACCTGACAACCACCGTCCCCGTCTGCTCGCAGCAGCGGACAAGGCCGGCTCGGTGCGGACACTGGGAGAGCTGTACAGCCTGGCGTGGCGGGCTACGAAAAATGCGGCAAGTACGGCGCAGGCAAAGCGATATGTCCCGCGCGAACACACGACCACCCACGCGGTGAACCTGTTCGAGCAGCTGGCCCACCGTGCCACCGCCGAGCCGGAATGGGAACCGGGACATTGGCACGAGGACAGCAGGCTGCCACTGTCCGCGCTGACCCGGCTTCTGTTTCTCGGCCTGCTCAACGCTTCCCCGATGGAGACCTCCGTGGCCGGCATAGCCGCCGGGCTGCCCGAACCGGCAATCGTCACACCGGAGTTCTGGTCACACGCTGACCTCGGCGTGGAGCCCACGACGAAGCCGACGACCGGCGACCAGGATGACGACGAACCCGACGTGTCACCCGATCCGGTTATTGAGAAGATCGTTCGCGATCTCGCGGAGCTGACCACGGAGCGCGGGACCGACATGGTGCTGACCGCGCTGTGGCACAGCCGGCTTGACTTTCCGCTGGGAGAAAGCGGGGCCACTGCCTGGTATCGAGAAGGCACCGAGGCAATGTGCCGGGCCGGCAGAACGGTGCTGAACGTCACCGGCGACTCGGGCCTGGCGATCCTCGCGGCAGCCGCCGCCGCGTCGGCGCTGCCGTTCCCGGTGGTCGACGATGAGGGTGACCAGACGACCGTCGGCCGCGTGCTCGCGGCGCGACTGCTCGAGCTTGCACAGCACGACTGGGTTCCATAGCGGGCGGGCGCCGGTAGGCAGGCTCGTGTTCTCGGGCGGCCCGGCTGGGTCGCCGGAGATGAGGATCAGTCTTGGGTGCCCTTAGGTAACGATCTTGGTGTCGCGCTCCGGCGCCGGCGGGAGAAGGTCCTGCCGCGTCGGTCGTGCCGTGCGTGCGGCACGGCGCCACGGGCCGGGCGGCTGAGGAGGCCCGCCGCCGGGACAAGCACCGGTGGTGGAGGCGGTGGCGAGGGTTCCGATCGCGGGTGGAAGGCAGTCCACCGCCGAACGCGAACACTGGGCGCGACGCCTCAGAAAGCAGGATCCCCTTGTTCGCACGCCTTTCCGGTCGCGCCACCGCGATCGCGGCCGGCATGAACCGTACCGCCGGCCAGGCAGCCGGTCACCGCGGACCCCAGAGCCAACAGCCGTACGCGCGCCGACATCACCCGGGCGGCGACCGTGTAGACGACGACCGTCTGGGCGGCGTTGGCCGGCAACGGGATCGGCACGACCAGCAGCTGCACCGCGAACATCGCGGCCGACCAGCCCAGCACCGCAGCGGGGTGCCGCCGCCGCACGGCCAGCGCGACGATCGTGGCCGTGGCCACGGCCAGCCCCACCGGACCCGCGACCATGAGGCTGGACAGGCCGAAGACGAGCCAGAACAGCACGGTGAACGAGACGTCGAGCAACACCCCCGCGCCGACCGGTGGGCGCGGGGGCATCCGACGGCCGGGCCATCGATCCCGGAGGGCCGCATCAGCGTAGGCACGCCCGTCGCCGGTTATCTCCCGGAACAGTGACAATCGTCATCAGGGCTGATCCGCGCGCGGTGCGCCGATCGCGTGCAGCGGCCGGCTCGACAGCGTGTCCGATAATCGGGTTGCCGGCGCATCGAGGGCCGGTGTTCGCTGATCCGTCGCCGGAATCGGCCGTCCGCCGTGCTCCGGGCGGGACCGGACGAGCCCGCCTGAACATGACAGAAGCCGTCTACACAGCGCGAGCCGGCCGCCGTATCCTGCTGTGTGCCGCCTGAGCGAACGTGATACGCGGCAATGGCCACGGGGGGCCCATGGGTATGTCGAGTGCATCGGTCGGTGTCGGGAAAGCGGTGGATGATTCGGGGGCGCGAATACCTGGCCCCCGGACGGGCGAAGGTGACCGGGCGGCGGACCCGCGGCGGGACGGTGCGGCGCCGACCGTGGTGCTTCCCTATGCGGTGTCCCGCGCCGCCACGCGTACCCAGGGCCTGCGTGCCTGGATGGTCGCGGCGCCGGTGGACGTTGCCGCGCTGCTGTTCCCGCTGCTGTTCACCGACCGTTACTGGCGCGGCACGCTGTTCGCGGCGGGGCTGACGGTTGCGATCTTCGCGGCGGGTGGGCTTTACCGGCCGCGTCGTCAGGTGAGCGTGCTGGACGAGCTGCCCAGCCTCTGTGGCCGGCTGCTGGCCTCGGCCGGGATCGTGGCGATCATCGCGGCGATGCGGCACGACTCGGTCGACTACGTCACCGGCATGATGCGCTGGCTGGCCTGTTCGGCTGCGCTGGTCATCGTCGGCCGGGCGATCACCAGGACGATGGTGGTGATCGCCCGCCGGCGGCGCTGGGTGTCACACAACGCGCTGGTCGTCGGCAGCGGGCCGGTGGCCGCCGAACTCGGCCGTCTGCTGCGTCGCAACCCGCGTTACGGCCTGCGGTTCGTCGGCTGCGTCGACGATCCGCCGGCGGCCGGGGAGCCGTCGGAGGCCGGGGGGCCGCCGCTGGTCGGCACGCTGGCCGGGATCGAGCAGGCGATCGAGATGGTGGAAGCGGACGTGCTGGTCGTCGCGGAGCCGCGATGCTCCGAGGCGGAGCTGATGGAACTGCTGCGCAGCCCGGTGTGCGCGGCCTGTGACCTGTGGATGGTGCCGCTGCTGTGGGGGTCCCGGTTGCAGGGCCGGGTGCCCGACCATATCGGCGCGATTCCCGTCGTCCACATCCGGCACACCGTCTTCGGGGGCCCGCGCTGGGTGCTCAAGCGGGCCTCGGACGTCGTCGTCGCCTCGCTCGCGCTGCTCGTGCTGAGCCCGGTCTTCGCCCTGTGCGCGATCGCCACCCGGCTGACCCTGGGCCGGGGGATCTTCTTCCGGCAGGAGCGCATCGGGCGGTACGGGAAGCCGTTCCAGCTGATCAAATTCCGTACCCTGCGCGTCGCCGCCGGCGATGCCGCCACTGACGGCGACACCAGATGGTCCGTCGCGAACGACGACCGGGTGGGACCGGTGGGCCGGTTCCTGCGCCGTACGTCGTTGGATGAACTGCCCCAGTTCTGGAACATCCTGCGCGGTGACATGACCGTGGTGGGGCCGCGGCCCGAGCGCCCGTACTTCGTCGAGAAGTTCTCGGCGGAGCTGCCCGAGTACGCCATGCGGCACCGCGTTCCCGTCGGGCTGACCGGGCTTGCCCAGGTCAGCGGCCTGCGCGGCGACACGCCGATCTCCGATCGGGCGCGGTTCGACAACTACTACATAGAGAACTGGTCGCTCTGGCTGGACGTCAAGGTGGTGCTGCGCACGATCGCGGAGGTGCTGCGCGGCGGCGGTCGCTGATCGGCGGGTCGCGATCAGGCCGGCGCTATGAACGGCAGGAGCGACCCGCGGTACCCGTCGATGTACTGGGCGGGATCGGCCTGCAGCACGGAGGCCAGGACGGTGCCGAAGACCGCGCGGAAGTCCGTCGACGCCTTGAGGTCGCCGTCGTCCAGGTCGACCAGGCTCGGCTGCTCGCCGTACAGCCCGCCCACCACCCGGGGTCCCAGCGCGAACACCGGGCCGGCCGTGCCGTGGTCGGTGCCGTCGGAGGCGTTGGCGCGCACCCGCCGGCCGAACTCGCTGTAGACGACCACCGTGACGTCCTGCCCGGCGGGCGTGCGCGCCATCGCGGCGACGAAGGTCGTCAGCGCGTCGTCCAGCTGCTTGAGCAGCGCCTCGTGCCCGGTGCGTTCCTCCGCGTGGGTGTCGAACCCGCCGAGACTCACCGAGTAGACCTGGGTGGGCACGCCGGCCTCGATGCAGCGGGTCACCAGGGCGAGCTGAGCGGCCAGCGCGTTGCCCCCGCCGGTTCCGGTCGCCGCGGTCGGTGCGTCGAGCGTCGCGTCGGCCGTGGTGCCGGGGTGGTCGGTCTCCTGCAGGACCTGGGCCATGGTGACCAGGTCGCCGTACGAGGCCGCGGCGTGGCGCTGCAACTCCGGCTCGCCCGGTTCGGCCCGGCCCAGCGCCGTCACCAGGTCGGCGTTGACCCACGACGGCAGGGTCAGGCCCCGGTAGCTCACGCAGGCACCGATGCGTGACCGGCCCACCAGCAGGGGCGGGAGCACGGACTCGAAGCTGACCGCCGCCTCCAGCGGTGCGTTGGTGCCGTCCAGCCAGCGCCCCACCCAGCCGGTGCTGACCGGTTCGGCCGGGGAGGCGGTCTGCCAGATGTCCATCGACCGGAAGTGGCTGCGGTCGGGTCGCGGGTAGCCGACCCCGAGCATGATGGCCAGCCGCTTGTCGTCCCACATCCGCCGGAGGCCGGTCAGCATCGGGTTGAGCCCGAGGGCGTCGTCGAGGCGGAGCACCTCCTCCGGCTGGTAGGCCAGCTCGGGACGCGCCGCCCAGTAGCCCGGGTCGGCGTACGGGATCACGGTGTTCAGCCCGTCGTTGCCGCCGTACAGCGTCACCAGCACGACCTTGGCCGGTCCGCCGGAGGTGGGCGACGGTTCCCGGTCGGCGGTGCGCAGCAGCTCGGCCAGGCTCAGCCCGGCGGCGCCGGCCGCCAGCGCGGCGCCGCCGGCCACGCCCGAGGCCAGCAGGAACCGGCGTCGTGTCACCACGTCCATCTCAGGTCACCAGGCCCATCTCAGGTCACCAGGTATTCCGGGCTCACCAGGCCGAGCGTCAGCAACAGCCGGGTGTTGGTCACCTCGCGGAGCACCGCGTGCGTCCGGTTGGTCCACCGGTCGAGGCCCAGCAGGTATGCGACGTCCTCCGGGCTCATCCGGCCGGGATCGAGCAGCCTGACCAGCTTGGCCGCCAGGGTCAGCCGGACGTGGGCGGCGGCGGAGGTCAGCCACGCGGCGCCGGACGGCCAGCCGCCCACGCTGGGCGGGGTGAACGGGCGCTGGCCCAGACCGGCGAGGCCGTCCAGGATCTGGGTCATGGTCTCGGCTGGTGCGTCGGCGGGTTTCAGGCCGAGCTGGCGCATCGCGCCGACGAGCCACTCCACCGGCTGCTTGACCATCGTGCCGGCGGTGGCCCGGAACGCGTCCTCGGTGAAGAGCACCCGCAGCATGGCCCTGGGGTCGGGGAACTCGGCGGCCATCCGTTCCTGTACGTCCGCCGGGATCGGGACGGCGGACGAGGCGTAGCGGAACCACAGCCGGGAGGCGATGAAGCGGGGGCACGCCGGGTTCCGGAGCAGCAGTTCGACGAGGGCGTGGGCGTCGTGCCGGCCGGTCACGCCCAGCACCGTCTTGGTGCCGGGGTCGTGGCGGCGCGGGTCGAACACCGTCCGCTCGCCGCCGAGGTCGATCTGCCAGCCGGTCAGCGTCCGGCCGGCCTCCTTCACGTCGGTCTCGCCGTACTGCCCGATGCCGAGCAGGAACAGCTCGAACAACTCCCGGGCGAGGTTCTCGTTCGGCGCGTCCTTGGCGTTCAGCTGCCCGTCCAGCCAGTGGACCAGGGCGGGGTCGACGACCATGCCGTGCGCCAGCGCGCCGATGTCGCCGGCCTGACGCATCGTGCGGTGCTGCGCGAGGATCAGCTGCGGGCTCTTGACCTTCGTGATCGAGGTCGCCCAGTGCCCGTGCCAGAAGAACACCAGCTTCTCCGCGGCCTGGTGGTCGGCGACCGTCATCCGGTCCAGCCACCAGCGGCTGAGCTGCTCGGCCTGCTCGCGGCGCCGCTCGTCGGCGGCGGCCCGCTGCGCGTCGGACGGGTTCTTCTGGCCGGCGTACGGGTCGCGGCCGAGCTGGGGGAGAGGCGCCCTGCTCGCACCGATGTCCGGGCCCGGCGGGAAGAGCGTCGTGGACACGGTGGCGGTAAAGCCCGCCTTCCGCGCCGCGGCCAGCTCCGCCGCGGTCGGGCCGAATCCGGCACGACGCAGCAGCAGAGCTACGTCATCGGACACCACCGCACGATACCTCACGGCGTAACCGGCCGCCGCGCCCGGAAGCGATGCTGTGGATCACCATCGGACGGCCGGTGAGCCGCGTCACCCGCGGTGGCCGACGCCAAGGTCATGGCGGCGGTCAGCGCTGGCCGGCCTGCGGTAGCATCCCGCACCGGACCGTCGTGTCCATGTCGGGGGAGGACCGGGTGACGACCGCTGGGCACGGCCATGACGCGGAACCGCAGCAGCGGAACCGGCCGCTCGACGGGCGCTCCGTCGCGCTCGTGCACGAGTGGTACGGCGCTACCGGCGGCTCGGAGAGCGTGTTTCGGCACATCGCCGAGCTCGTCCCGCACGGGCAGCGGTTCGTGCTGTGGAAGGACCGCGACGTGACCGAGCCCGGGCTGCGCGAGTCCTGGCTGGCCCGGACCCCGCTGCGAGCGGCCAAGGCGGCCGCGCTGCCGGTGATGCCGCTGGTCTGGCGCACGCTGACCCGCGAGCGGTTCGACGTGGTCATCTCCTCCAGCCACGCCTTCGCGCACACCGTACGGCTCGGTCCCCCCGAACGGACCCGCTACCTCAGCTACGTGCACTCGCCCGCCCGGTACGTGTGGAGCCCGGACTTCGACGGCCGGGGCAGCGGCCGCCTGCTGGCCGGGCCGCGCCGCGTCCTGCAGAGCGCCGACGTGCGACTCAGCCGCCACGTGCACAGCTACGCCGCCAACTCCCGTGAGGTGCGCGATCGCATCCGGCAGCACTGGCGGCGCGACGCCGTGGTGATAAATCCGCCGGTCGACGTGGACTTCTACACCGCGGCGCCGGCGGCCGACCGGGCGCAGCCGCGCGACTACCTGCTCGGGGTCGGGCGGTGGATCCCGTACAAGAAATTCGACCTGATCATCGCGGTCGCGGACGCCGCCGGGCTGCCGCTGGTGATCGCGGGATCGGGACCGGAGGAGGCGCATCTGCGCCGCCTCGCCGCGCGGGCCGGCGTTCCGGTCACCTTCGAGGTCCGGCCCGGCCCGCAACGGCTGCGGCGGCTGTACTGGGGCGCGCGGGCGCTGGTCTTCCCCGTGCACGAGGACTTCGGCATCGTCCCGGTCGAGGCGCAGGCCTGCGGTACGCCGGTGCTGGGACTGCGCCGCGGCGGACTGCTGGACACGGTGGTGGACGGGGAGACCGGCCTGCTCACCGACGACACGGACCCGCGCGTCCTGGCTCCTTTGGTACGGCGGACGGCGGAGCTGTCCCCGGAGCGGATGACGGCGAACGCGGCGACGTTCTCGCGGCGGGCGTTCGAGGAGAAGCTGACCGCGTGGATACACCATGAGTGCGGCTGACGCGCCGCTGCGCGTGTTGCATGTCAGCCACACCGCGCATGCCGGGGGAGCCGAGCTGGCGCTGGCACGCCTGCTGTCGCAGGAGCCGCCCTGGTCGGCAACCGTCTGTGCGCCGGCGGCCGGGGACGCGTTCGCGCAGCTGGAACGCCGCGGTGTGGAGGTCCGGCGGTGCCTGCCCGACCTGCCCACCGGCGGCACCCGCGGCCGCGACCCGGTGCTCGCCGTGCGCTACCTGGCGGCGCTGCGGGCCGGCGCCCGGGCGTTGCGGTCCAGCTCGCTGCTGGGCGAGACCGACGTCGTGCACGCCAACACCGCGGCCGCCGCGATCATGTGCGCGCTGGCCCTCCGGGGTACGTCCGTGCCGCTGGTCGTGCACCTGCGTGACCTGGTCACCGCGGACAGCCTGGGCCGTTTCGCCCTCGCCGCGTTCTCCGGGACGGGGCTGCGCCGGGCCGCCGGTGCGATCGCCAACTCGCGGTCCACGCTGGAGTCGGCGGCCGGCCGGCTCAGCCCCGCGGTGCCCGGCGTGGTGATCCCCAGCCCGATCGGACTGACCCGGCCGGCCACCGCACCCACCGTCCGCCGGACCGTACGGACGGTGGGCATGCTCGGACGCCTGCAACCGTGGAAGGGACAGCACGTCTTCCTCGAGGCGTTCGCCCGCGCCTTCGCCGGCACGGACGTGCGCGCCCACCTCGCCGGCGCCGCCCTGTTCGGTGCGGCCGGGTACGCCGAGCAACTGCGCCGGCGGGCCGGCGAACTGGGCATCTCCGGCCAGGTGACGTTCCTCGGGCACGTGGACGACGTAGCGTCCTTCCTCGACTCCGTGGACGTCGTGGTGCACGCCTCCACCCGGCCGGAGCCGCTGGGCCAGACGGTGCTCCAGGGCCTCGCGTACGGCCGGCCGGTGATCGCGTCGGCCGGCGGCGGGCCCGGGGAGTGGATCACCTCGGGCGTCAACGGGCTGCTGGTGGAGCCCGGGGATCCGGCGGCGCTGGCCGCGGCGCTGACCGGCCTGGCCGAGTCGTACGAGGTGCGCGCCCGCCTCGCCGCCGCGGCGTTCCGGACCACCGGCATCCTCACCGACCGCGAGTGCGCGGCCGCGCACGGCGAGTTCTTCCGCGCGGTGGCGCGGCGATCCGCCGTCCCGGGCGGACGGGCGGCCGCGTGACCGGCGCGACGGTGGACCGGCCACAGCTGCGGATCGCCTACGTGCTGGCCCGTCCCACCGGCTACAGCGAGACGTTCGTCGACTCCGAGATACGCGCGGTGCGGGCCACCGGCGCGGCGGTCGACGTCTTCCCGGCCACCGACGCCGGCGGCGGGCGCGCGGCCGGCGCCGCCCTGCTGGCCCGCGTCGCGGCCCGGCACCCGGTCCGGCTGCTGCGCGGTGTCCGCACGCTCGGCCTCTCGTACGGCGCGCGGGCCTGGCTGGCCGCCGCCACCGCGATCCGCCTCGCCCCGGCGGTCGCGGCGGCCCGCCCGGACATCGTGCACGCGCACTTCGTGAACCTGCCCACCGCGATCGCCGTACTGGTCGCCCGCGACCTCGGCGTGCCGGTGACGGCCACCGCCCACGCCGCCGACTTCCTGCTGGACCGGCACCGGGCGGCCCTGCGCCGCCGGCTGCTCGCGCTGAGCCACCTCTTCGTCATCTCCGCCGCGACCGCCGGGCAGCTCGCCGAGCGGGGAGTGCCGATGACCCGGGTGCCGCACGGGGTGGTCCGCGCCGCGTTCGACGGCGTCATGACGCCCCGGGCGGCGAGCCGCGGCGGCTCCGGCACCCGGCTCGTCACCGTCGCCCGGCTGGTCGGCAAGAAGGGCATCGACACCGTGATCGAGGCCGTGGCCCGGCTCGTCGCCGCCGGCCGTGACGTGACCTACGACGTGTACGGCGACGGCCCCCTGCGGGCCCGGTTGGAGCGCCTCGCCGCCGACCGGGGCGCCGGCGCCGCGGTGACCTTCCACGGGGCCGTGCCGCACAGCACCGCGGTCGGGGCACTGGCCGTAGCCGACGTCGCGGTGCTGCCCTGCCGCAGCGACGCCGACGGCGACCTCGACGGCATTCCGGTCTTCCTGATGGAGGCCGCGAGCCGTCACGTCCCGGTCGTCACCACCGCCGTCTCCGGCATCCCCGAACTGGTCGACGACGACAGCGGCCGGCTGGTGCCACCGGACGACGCGGCCGCTCTGGCCGAGGCGGTCGCGCAGGTGATCGACGACCCGGATCGGGCGGCGCACCGGGCGGAGCTGCTGGCCGGGCGGGTCGCGACGGAGTTCTCGCCGCAGTTGCAGGCGCAGCGGCTGCTGGCGACCTGGTACGGTCTCGCCCGCCCGTCGAACCGGACGGTGGCCCGTGACCGGCGGAGGCGTCGATGGACCTGACCGTCGTGTGCAGTTACTTTCCGCTGCCGGCGGACCGGGGCGACCCGGTGCGGGTGTTGATGATGCTGCGGGCGCTGGCGCGCGTACGGGCGTACACCCTGCTCGTGGTGCGCCGGGCCGAGACCACCCAGGAACAGGTCGACGAGTTGAGGGAGATGTTGCCAGGCGTGCGGGTCGAGGACTTCCCGGCCACCCCGTACCGGCTGGGCCGGCTCGGACCGGCCGGACGGTACCCGGAGGCGCTGGCCGCCGGCATGCCGCCGTGGGTACGCAGCCGGTACAGCCGGCCGATGCACGCGCGCCTGCGGGCCCGGACCGGCCTCGGGCTGGCCATCGGCGAGGCCGCCGGCGCGTACCTGCCGGGCACCCGGCTGCGCTGGCACTGGGACAAGGCCAACGTGCTGGCCGACAGCACCCGCCAGGACGTCGCGGAGGCGTCCGGCGTCCCGCACCGGCTGCGGGCCCGGCACCTGGTGACCGCGTCCACCCGGTTCGAGGCGGCGGCGCTGGCCTGCTGCGAGACGGTGTCGGTCACCAGTGATGCGGAGGCCGCACGGTTGCTGCGGTGGCACGGCCGGACCGCGAGCTTCACGCTGGCCAGCTGCGTGCCGATCCCGGCCTGGCACACGCCGCAGCCGGCCGCGCGAGCGCTCGTCTGGCTGGGCAGCTTCGCCTACCGCTCCAACCTGCTGGGCCTGCGCCGCTTCCTGGCCGAGGGCTGGACGCCGCTGCGTCGCGCCGGCTATACGTTGACGCTGGTCGGATCCGGGCTGACCGACCGGTCCCGGGCGGACCTGGCGGCGTACGACGGCGTCACCGTGGCCGGTTACGCCGAGGACCTGCGCCCGGTTCTGGGCCGCGCCGCAGCGGCGGTGGTGCCGCTGTGGAGCGGTGCCGGGGTCAAGCTCAAGACGCTGACCCTGCTCGCCCACGCGGTACCGGTGTTCAGCACGACGATCGGCGCGGAGGGTGTCCCGGCCACGGCCGCGGTGCGGATCGCCGACACCCCCCAGGGGCTGGCCGAGGCGATCCTCGGCACCTCCCGGGCGGACCTGGACGCGATGGCCGTCGAGGGCCCGCGCCTGATCCACGCCGAACTCTCCGAAGAGCGTTTCGCCGAGCGGCTGGTCCGGTCGCTGACCCGCTGCGGATATCTGGATGCGGCCGGCACGCCCGCGGCCGAGGGGTGCTGATGTCCACCCGCAAGATGGCGTCGGCCACCCTGGCCAACCTGCTGATTCCGCTCAGCGGCCTGCTGACGAGCCCGTTTCTGTCCCGGGAGCTGGGGCCCGAGGGGCGCGGCCTGTACGCCGCGCTCACCCTGCCGATCATCGTCTGTGGATGGTTGGGCACGGCCGGACTACAGGACGCACTGGCCTACCACCTGCGCGAAGGCCGGCTGTCCCGGCGGGCCGCGGCCACGGTCAGCCTGGTCGCCGCGGTGCCGCTGGGCCTGGTCGGCGTGGCGCTGCTCGCCGTGGTGGGCCTGTTCGTCTTCGCCGACGACCGCGGCCACCACGACCAGCTGCTGGTGCTGGCGTTGTTCGCACCCGCGCACATCCTGGCCAACCTGCTCATCGGCGCGCTGACCGGTGCATCGGACATTCGCGGGGTCAACCTGGTCAAGGTGGTGCCGGCGCTGGTCCGTACCGTCCTGGTCGTCATCGCCTGTCTTGCCTTCGACCTCAGCGTGTTCTGGGCCGGGCTGCTGTTCCTGGCGTCGGTACTGGCCGGCCTCGCCCTCGGGCTCGCCCGCCTCCTGCGGGCCGGACCTCCGGCCGATTCCCGAGCCGACCAGGGTGTGCCCGTCCGTTCGCTGCTCGCGTACTCGTTGATGTGCCTGCCCGGCGTGCTGGCGGGGATCTCCACCGCCCGCCTGGACCAGATCATCGGACTGCCGGTGATCGGAGCGAAGGAGCTCGGTTATTACGCTGTCGCCGTCTCGGTCGCGGAGATTCCCATGGTGATCGGCGTCGCCGCCCGTACCGTGCTGATGGGCCGGCCGTCGGCGGCGGACCGTCGCCTGGCCGCCCGGCCGGCGCGGCTGGCCACGCTCGCCTCGCTGGTCGCCTGCGCTGCGCTGGCGGCGGCCGCCCCGCTGGCCGTGCCGTGGGTCTTCGGCGGCGCCTTCGCCCCGGCCGTGCTGCCCACCGTGATCCTGTGCGCCGCCACCGTGCTGTACACCAGCGTGGTCATCATGGGCGCCGTCCTGCTCGCCGACGGCCGGCCGGGCCGCTCGTCCGCCGCCCTGGTCGCGGGTGCGGTAGTGGGCATCGTCCTGCTGCTGGTCCTGGCGCCGCTCGGGGCGGTGGGCGCGGCCGTCGCCAGCCTCGCCGGCTACGGGGTCTCGCTCGCCGTGGCCGTGTGGGCCGTCGTCCGGGGCGGGCCGGGGTGGACGCCGCGCATGCTGACCGTTCCGTACGCCGACGACATCGCGGCCGCGTGGGACTGGATGCGGCGCAATCCGGCGGTCGCCCGCGTGACCGCACTGGCCCGCGGTACCGGCGTGGGCACGGCCGGCGCCGTCGTCCTGTTGAGCCTCGCGTGGCTGCGTACGGTCGTGCCCAGCCTGGTGGAGATGTCCATCAGCGGCCGGCCGGCGTTCAACGCCCCGGACGACGCCGTGCCCGGGGTGGCTGACGTCCTCGGTGACGCCATCAGCCTCGCCTTCGTCGCGGTCGCCGCCGCCCTGGCCGCGGTCGGCGTCCTGCGGGGCCGGCCGGACCGATGGCCGTGGCTGATGGTGGTGCTCGGGCCGCTGGCCGCGATCACCGTGGCCGGCCTGGTCAACCAGCAACCGCCCGGCCTGGTGACGCTGGCGCTGCTGCTGGCGGCGACGGCGCTGTGGTTGTGCCCGCCGGACCCGCGTGTGCTGATCGCGATCGGAGCCCTGGGCACGGCCTCGGCGGTCGTCTCGATCCTCATGGCGGTGCTCCGCCCGGATCTCGCCCTGATCTCCGGCGAGGCGGCCGGCGACAAGAGCGTGCTGCTCGGCGGTCTGCTGGCCGGCCCGTTCCTGCACTCCAACGTGCTCGGCATCGGGTTGGCGCTGAGCCTTCCGTTCGTCTTCGGCGTCCGCTCCCGACTGGTGCGTGGGGGGATGCTGCTGGTCGTGCTCCTGGCCGTGGCGTGGACCGGCGCGCGCACCGCCCAACTGGCGGTGGCCGCCGTCCTGCTCGTCCACCTGCTGATCCGGTACGCGCCGCGGCGGTGGCGCGGTAGCACCTGGCTGCTGTCGGCCCCGGTGGCGGGCGGGTTCGCACTGGTCGTGGTGGTGCCGCTGCTGACCCGGGACCCGGAGGGTTTCACCGAACGCGGCCGGATCTGGCAGGCACTGCTGGACCGGTGGGCCGACCGGCCGCTACTGGGCTGGGGTCCGGGCGTCTTCGACCGTCCCGAGCTCACGGACGCGCTCGGCGGCCGGTTCACCCACGGGCACAACGTCTCGGTGCACCTGCTGGTCGTGGGTGGGTTGCTGGCGGCGGTGCTGTTCGCCGGACTGGTGGTCCTGGCCTGGCGACAGTCGCTGGCGCCGGCCCGCGCCGGTCAGCCGGCCCCGGTGCTGTTCCTGGTCGCGCTGGCCCTCGTGTCGCTGCTGGAGGCGTCGCACGTGTCCACCACACTGACCGGATACCTGACCTGGCTGCCGCTGGTGCTGATCGTGCGGCTGGGACCGAGCCGGCCCGCCGCGCCGGTGGGCGGTGGGCCGGCCGAGCCGACTCAGAACAGGGTGGTGTCGCGGACGTAGTTGGCCACCCGGCGGAGCTGTCCGGCGCCGTCCACCGGAGCGGTCATCCGCAGCACCACCTGCCGGTCGATCGCGCCCTCGCTGCCGCCGCGCCAGAACGCCACGACGACCAGGCCGTACTGCTGCTCTCCGTCGATCTGCAACGTGCTCGACTCCGCGTACGCGGCAGTCGGCCCGGCGCCGATCCACTGTAGACCCCACGCCTCCTCGGCCTGGCGCATCGTCGTCTGCCGGTCCTTCGGGCACCCGTCCGGGCAGTCGCGGACGATCAGCTCACCGCCGGTCTGCAGATCGTCGCCGGCGGCCAGCCCGCATCGATACCGGGTGAAACCCGCCCCGCGCCCGTCCAGGACGCACTGCCAGGACATCGGGATCTTGAGAGTGAAGCCGACCCCCTCCAGCCCGGTGAGGGTGCGGATCCGGTCGGTGGGGGTGAACCGGGGCCAGGCGCCCGGCCACTCGCCGGCCTTGGGCGGCTCGATGCCCGGCGCCCGCGGCGGTGGGACCGGGACCGAAGCGGACGCGGACGCGGACTCGGCGGCGGCCGTCGGTTGCAGGACGCCCTCGGGCGACTCGTCGCCGCCGAGCGCCCACTGCCAGGCGAAGGCGCCGGAGCCGGCGACCAGCACGCCGATCACGACCGCGATCGTGATCCATCGACCGGTGCGCCGCGGCTTGGGCGGCACCGGCTGAATCCGCCGCACCGGTGACGTGAACGGATCCTCCATGTCCGGCATGGGCGTGCGCGGGCCGCCATGGGCGAACGGCTGCCCGGATATGGGTGGGCTCGACACCGGAGGGCCGGAGACCGGGCTGCCGTAGGCGAACGGCTGCCCGGATACGGGTGGGCTCGACACCGGCGGGCCGGACACCGGGCCGCCCGACGTGGGCCGGTCGGCCGCCGGGCCGGGGTGGCTCGGAGACGGCGAGACCGGCTGCTGTGGCGGCGTCGTCCAGGGGCCCGGCGCGATGATCGCATCGGCCGTGCCGTCGGCGGGCGGCCCGTCCACAGCGGTGGGCGCCGCGTTCGCGGCGGGCGTCTCGCCGGTGCCCGGTGCGACCGGACGGTACTGCTGGCCGAGGGAGAGGAAGATGCGCTCCGCGCCGGGCCCGTCGTCGGCCGGGCAGGCCACCCACGGTTCGGCGGCGGTGAAGTCCGCGTACAGGAAGGGCGGGCCGGGCCGCGGCTGATCCGGTGAGTTCGCCGCGGCGGCGAACGCGTCCCGCCAGCGCGCGTCGTTACCGGCGGTCAGTACCGCCACCGTCAGCGGCCGGCCCTGCACGTCGACGGCCGACCAGACGGTGCCGACCTGGCACGATCCCAGCACCTCGATGATGCGAAATGGTGTGTTCGCCAGCATCCCAGTCCCCCCTGTTGCCACTGCGTGCGGATCCTAACGACCCGTGTCTGCCTGGCAGATGCCGGGACGCCGACGTGGTTTCGCTGGTCCGGCCGGACCGGGCGGCGCCACCGCCGGAATCCGCCACGGCGGGATCCCGCCGAGCCCGTTGCCGGAGGCGTAAGGGGGAACGCCCCCGCCGTCGCCGCGTGCGGAGGAACCGGCGGGACCTGGCCCGCCAGTGCTCCAGGAGCGTGCTGCCGGCCCGCGTCACGGGTGGTGCGGTGGCGTCGCCGGTGACCCGCGCCGAGCCCGTGGTGGCGCGGGCGGCGATCCGGCGGTGGTGCGTCGCCGGTGGGCAGCTGCGGGCTGTCGCGGCCGGTCAGTACCATCGCGGCATGTCACATCCATCGCAACTCGCCGAGCCGGACGACGCGCAGGTCGCCGAGGCGGTGCCCGGCCGGCCGCCACGCCGCCGCGCCCGCCGGATCGTCCTCATCGTCCTTTTGGTGCTGGTCCTGCTGGGCGTGGGAGTCATCGGTGCCGGTGGCCTCTACCTGCGCTCGGTCGAGGGCGACATCGAGCGGGTGGAGGCATTCGACCAGGTGCCCGAGGCCGACCGGCCGGTCAAGGCGATCGCGGATGCGACGAACATCCTGATTCTCGGCAGCGACAGTCGGGATCCGGACAATCCGTCCGGCTCGCGCAGCGACACCATCATCCTGGCGCACCTGGCCCAGGGCCGGTCCAGTGCCCAGCTGATATCCATCCCGCGCGACACGTGGGTGAGCGTGCCGAAGACCAAGGATGGCCAAGGCGGTCAGGACGCCAAGATCAACGCGGCGTACGCGTGGGGCGGCATCCCGCTGATGGTGCAGACGGTGGAGAAGTTCACCCAGGTGCGCATCGACCACGTCGCGCTCGTCGACTTCGCCGGTTTCAAGGACATCGTCGACGCGCTGGGCGGCGTGGAGATCGACGTGGCGGAGGGCTTCACGTCGACGCACTCGCTCAACCCGGACGGGCGGCGCACGTTCGTCAAGGGCCGGCAGACGATGGACGGCGCCGCGGCCCTGGACTACGCGCGCGAGCGCTACGCGTTCGCCGACGGGGACTTCACCCGGATCAAGCACCAGCAACAGGTCATCAAGGCCATTCTGGACAAGGCGGTGTCCGGAGGCATGCTCACCAGCCCGGGGCAGTTGAACTCGTTCCTGCGGGCCACGGCCGACGCGGTCACGGTCGACGAGACGTTGTCGATCGCTGACATGGCCGTCGACATGCGTCATCTCCGATCGGAGAATCTGACGTTCATCACCAGCCCGACGACGGGAACCGGCCAGATCGGCGCCGAAAGCGTCGTGCTCGCCGACACCGAGAAGGCGAAGTCGTTCTACGACGCCGTACGCCGCGACGCCGTGCCCGAGATCCTGTCGATCGGGAAAGCGAAGTAGCACCCGCTGGGGGCCGGTCCCGGCACGTGCGGGCCGGCCGCGGTTTGACAGGGCGAAGTCCGCTGGTGCCCGGTACCGCGGAGCCGAGCGGGAACTCGACCGGCCCTCCGTAGATCACACCGACTGGTCGCCGGGCACCGCAGCAAGCGCCGGCGGCCCCGTCTGGATCTCGCGCGGGAAGTTCATCTCCAGGAGTTCGCCGTCCTCCGATTCGGCATCGTGTCGCCGGCGCCGACGACGAGTGTGCCGGCCGGTTTCACCGCTCGGCACGTCTGCCGAGCCGGCCGACATCGCGGCGGTGGCCGCGTTCCTCGCCGGCCCGAGGCCCGTCGGTGCGACCGTCGCGGCCGACGGCGATTTCACGAAGACCTTCCTCGGGCCTGGCCGCGGCCGTCCGGGCCACTGGTGCTCGGATGTCCGTCGGACCGGATCGGTTCCACGGCGGATCCGGCTGGCGGGCGGGTGCCCACGAAGCCGGCCGGGGCCGGCCTGAACCCTGGGAGAGCCGCTTCTGCCGGTTCCCGGTACGGGTGTGTTGCGTGACCATCGGGTGCACGGCGTCGTCCATCACCGTGATCACGCGCTTCGGGTCACCGTTGACCCCGGACCACCGGGCTCGAGCCGAACGGATCGTATCGGTCAGTCCTACGTGGATCGAAGCTCCGACTCCGGACCCTAGCGCGCCGGTGGAGATCGAGTCTAGACCCGTTCTGACGAGCAAAGATCGACATCTATGAGGGGTTGACGGCCGAACGGGGGACCGACAAACTATCGGCGGCAATCACCCTGGATGGATGTCCAGTCATCACTCGTTCGCCCCGAGATCCCCGTTGCCGCCGGCCAATCCGCGAAGGAGCCGACCCCGTGCAGCCACTCGTGTCTGTCGTCGTGCCATGTTTCAACCGGTCACTCACAGTGGCCATATGCGTGCGCTCAGTGCTTGACCAGGGTTACGGGCCCGTCGAGATCCTCGTGGTGGATGACGCGAGCACGGACGGATCGGCGGAGGTCGCGGCCGGGGCCGGGGCGACGGTGCTCCGGCTACCGGTCAACGGTGGTCCGGGCGGGGCCCGCAACGCCGGCGCGGCGCGGGCCACCGGCGACATCCTGTTCTTCCTGGACGCGGATGTGGCCTTGGC
Organism: Catenuloplanes indicus; assembly: GCF_030813715.1. Classification (NCBI taxonomy): domain Bacteria; kingdom Bacillati; phylum Actinomycetota; class Actinomycetes; order Micromonosporales; family Micromonosporaceae; genus Catenuloplanes; species Catenuloplanes indicus. Next base: position 603,578 of record NZ_JAUSUZ010000001.1, on the reverse strand, counting down.
ACCGGACAGCATCGCGGCGGCCGTCAAGGAGCTGCAGGCAGACCCCGCGCTCGGTGCGATCTGCGGCGTACTGGGACCACGGTCGCTGACCCCGCACAGCCTCGTCGCCGAGTACCGGGCGTTGCAGATGTATCACTGGTGGCTCGCACAGGAGGGCCAGATCAACGATCTGCACACCGCGATCTGCGCCATGCCCGCCCGGGTCTTCCGTGAACTGGGCCCGTTCACCGACTCCCGGCACACCGAGGCACCGGAGTACGCGCGCCGGATCACTCAGCGGTACGAGCTGCGCAGCACCCCGGCGATCACCGGCGTTCACGACCACGACCGGACGTTGCGGGTGCTGCTGCCGAAGGTGTTCCTGCGCACCCGGGAGACCGCTCTGGAACTGAGGCGGGGCCAGGTCCCGTCCGGCTCGGCCGACCGGGTCATGGCCAGCGTTCTGCTGCTCGCCGCGGCATCGACCGCGATCCCGTTGCTGCTGGTCACCGGCCCGGCCGGACTTGCGGTGACGGCGGGGCTGATCGCGGTGGCGGTGGTGTGCGACGGTCGTACGTACCGCCGGGTGTTCGCCGATCGCGGTGTCCGGTTCGGGCTCGGCTTCACGGGTCTGCATCTGCTCTACCTGCTCACCGCCGCCGCGGGCGCGGCGGCCGGCACGCTCGCGCGGCTGGCCCGCCGATGACCGTCCTCGCGGCACGCACGGCTCCCCGGGGCGCGGTCGTGGTGGCCGCCACGGTCGCCGGCGTCGTGGTCGCGCAGGCGGTCGCGGCGCGGGCCGGGGTCGGCTGGGTGCCCGGTGGTGACCTGGCGGTGTACCGGGCGGCCGGTGAGGCGGTGCTCGCCGGGCTTTCGCCGTACGAGGTGGATCTCCACGGGTACCGGTTCGTCTACACGCCGTTCGCCGCCGTCCTGCTGACGCCGCTGGCCCTGCTCGTGCCCGGGGCCGCCTACTGGGCCTGGACCACCGCAGCCGCGGCCGGGCTGGCCCGGTACACGACCGCCGGCGCGTTGCTCCTCTCACCGGTCGCCGCGACACTGCTGCTCGGTAACGTGAACCTGCTGCTGATGGCGATGGTCCTCGCCGATCTGCTGCTGGTCCGCGGCCGGGCACGCGGTGTGCTGACCGGGCTCGCCGCGGGCATCAAACTCACCCCGCTGATCTTCATCGTCTACCTGTTCCTGATCGGCCGGATCCGGGCCGGGCTGACCGCGGCCGCGGCGTTCGCCGGCACGGTCGCGGCCGGGTTCCTGGCGTTGCCGGGCCCGTCCACCAGGTATTGGTCCGGAATGTTCCTGGACGGCTCCCGCACCCGGCCGCCGGGCGAGGACGCGTTCGGCACGTCGGTCCGGGGTGCGGTCGGTCACCTCGTGCCGGGCGCGCCGACGCTCGTCTGGATCGTACTGAGCCTGATCGTGGGCGTGTCCGGCCTGACGGTCGCGGTCATCGCGCATCGCCGGGGCCGCGTGCTGCACGCGATCGTGCTGTGTGCGGTGACCGGCCTGCTCGTGTCGCCGGTCACCTGGTATTCGCACTGGGTGTGGTGCCTGCCGATCCTGGCCGTCGTCCGCAGCCGGGTGCTGTGGGTCGTCTTCGCGCTGCCGCTGCCCTGGTGGATCGTCTACGTGCTGGGCCTCGCGCCGGTGCCGGAGCACGCGTGGTGGATGCCCGTCGAGCTGCTCTACACGCTGACGGGGCTGGCATTGCTCGGCACCGCGGCGAACTGGGGAGCCGGGGATGAGTGAGCCGGTGGCGGTGATCGTGCCGAATTTCAACAAGGCCAAGACGTTGCGGGCGTGCCTGACCGCGATCGCCGGGCAGTCGTACCGTCCGGTCGAGGTCGTGGTGGTCGACGATTGCAGCACGGACGGTTCGGCCGACATCGCGCGTGAGTTCGATTGCCGGCTCGTGGAGATGCCGGTCAACGGCGGTCCGGCGGCGGCGCGTAATGAGGGGGTGCGGTGCACTACCGCGCCGTTGTTGTTCTTCGTCGATTCGGATACGGCTCCGGCGCCGGATGCGATCGCGAACGCGGTGCGGTTGCTGGGCGATGACGTCGGCATGGTGCAGGGCATCTATGAGCCGTATCCGTTGTTCGACGACGGGCCGGTGGAGGCGTACCGGGTCGCGTTCGAGCATTTCTGGCGCCGGCGTGCGGTCGGGCGCCCGCGGGCCGCCACGCTGCTGGCGGCGAGCCTGATCCGCCGCTCGGTCTTCGAGGAGGCCGGCGGGCTGGACGAACGGCTGCGGACCGGGGAGGACACCGAGTTCGGTACGCGGATGCCGTCGCGCTGGCGGCTGGTCGTCACGGACGCGGTGCTGACCCGGCACGACGACGTGGACCGTTTCCTGCCGTTCGTCCGCGAGCAGTTCGGCTTCGCCGTCGACACACCGCTGGTCATGCTGCGTGCCCGCCGCAATCCGGGCCCCACCTTGCGGGTCGGTGCGATGTCCCGGACCGGGTTGCTGCTTGCCGGGCTGAGCCTGCTGGTGCTGCCGGTGACGGTCGCCGTCCCGGCGCTGCTGCCGGCGTGGCTGGGCCTGCTGGCTGCCTCGACCGCGGCGAGCCACCGGTTCATCCGGTTCACCTACCGGCTCCGGGGCGCGCGGTTCGCGCTCTACACGACGGCGATGCACACGCTGCTGTACGCGCTGCTGGTGGTCGCCACCGGCGTCGGCGTGCTGCGGGCCGCGCACGCCCTGGCCCGGGGTGAGGCGTGATGGTTGAGCCGGTGGCGGTGATCGTGCCGAATTTCAACAAGGCCAAGACGTTGCGGGCTTGCCTGACCGCGATCGCCGGGCAGTCGTACCGTCCGGTCGAGGTCGTGGTGGTCGACGATTGCAGCACGGACGGTTCGGCCGACATCGCGCGTGAGTTCGATTGCCGGCTCGTGGAGATGCCGGTCAACGGCGGTCCGGCGGCGGCGCGTAATGAGGGGGTGCGGTGCACTACCGCGCCGTTGTTGTTCTTCGTCGATTCGGATACGGCTCCGGCGCCGGATGCGATCGCGAACGCGGTGCGGTTGCTGGGCGATGACGTCGGCATGGTGCAGGGCATCTATGAGCCGTATCCGTTGTTCGACGACGGGCCGGTGGAGGCGTACCGGGTCGCGTTCGAGCATTTCTGGCGCCGGCGGGCGGTCGGGCGGGAGACCGGGGCACTGCTGGCCGCGAGCCTGATCCGCCGCTCGGTCTTCGAGGAGGCCGGCGGGCTGGACGAACGGCTGCGCGACGGCGAGGACGACGAGTTCGGGACGCGGCTGCCGGCCAGGTACCGGCTGATCGCCACGGACCGGGTACTGACCCGCCACGACGACGAGGAGCGGCTGGGGCCGCTGCTGGCCGAGCAGTTCACCCGTGCCCGGACGAAGCCCGCGCTGATGGCCCGCACGCTGCTGCGGCAGCGGGACGGGGCACGCGGGGCACGGGTGGCGATGATGTCTCCGGCCCGGTTCGCGCACCTCGACCGGTCCGCGCAGGTCACGCTTGCGGCCGCGCTGCTGGTCCCGGTCCTGCCGCCGGCGCTGCCCCTGCTGTGCGGGGTGATCCTGCTGGCCAATCACGAGTTCCTGCGCTTCGCGTACCGGCTGCGTGGTGTGGGGTTCATGCTCACCGCATCCGGGATCCATCTGCTGGCGCAGGGGGCGCTGGTGTGCGGGCTGATCGCGGGGCTGCCCGGCGCGGTACGGGTGCTGGCCCGATGAGAACGTTCTGGTGGGTCGCCGGCGGGGTGTTCTCCGCAGTGGTGGTGATCGCGCTGGCGCGGGCGCTGGCCGGCCAGGACTGGTCGGTCGTCGGGGAACTGGCGGCACGCGACAGCGTGGGCCTGCTGACGGCATCGCTCGGGGCGGCCGTCGCCGGACCGGTGTGGGGAATGCTGTCGTGGCGGGTGATCCTGCTTGCGCTCGGCCCGCCGGTCGGCTGGATTCAGGTCCTGCGCGTGTTCTTCGTCGGCTTCCTCGCGAAGTACGTGCCCGGCAAGGTGCCCGGCATGCTCGCCGCTGTCAAGGTCGCGACCGCGAACGGTGTGACGGCGCCTCGGATGATCATCTCCGGTGCGGTCGGTGCTCTGGTGACGCACCTGACCGGGCTGACGCTGGGCCTGCTGGCAGCGGTTCAGACGCTCGGCGACCGCGGGTGGTGGCTGGTGCCGGCCGCGATACCGGTGGCGGTGGCGCTCGTTCGCCCGCAGTGGCCGATCGCGGCCGCGTTCCGCGTGCTGCGGCGGCCGGTGCCGGACGTGCCGGACCAGGTGGTACGGGTGTCGATCGGCTGGCAGATCGCGTCCTGGCTGGTCAGCGGTGTACACGTCTGGCTGCTCGCGGTGGCGATGGGCGCCGATCCGGTCGCGGCGCTGCCGTTGTGCGTGGGCGGGTTCGCGCTCGCGACCGTGCTCGGGGTGCTGGCGTTCGTGGTGCCGGACGGGATCGGGGTGCGGGAGGTGGCGCTGACCGGCGCGCTCGCTCTGGTGCTGCCGCTACCGGCAGCGGTGACGGTGGCGGTGGCCAGCCGATTGGTGACGACGCTCGGCGAGGTCGTGCTCGGCGGGCTGGTGATGACGGTTGTGGAAGTCGTCCGATGGAGACGGTCCGCGGTTGCCGCGGACCCGGCGAGGAGATGAGCGATGCCCAGGTTGATCGGGATCGAAGAGGCCGAGCAACTGTCCACGAAGGAGGTTCACGAGCTCTACCGGGCCTACGTGAGCAAGTCGCAGGTGTCGCTGATGACCACGTTCGGGTTCGGCCGTGACCTGGTCGAGCACGCCGAGGGAGCGTGGGTGTACATGCGCGACGGCAGCCGGGTGCTGGACATGTCCGGCGGGGTCGGCGTGCTCAACCACGGGCACAACCATCCGCGGATCATGGCCGCCCGAGCCCGGTTCGCCGCGGAGCGGCGTCTCGAGGTGCACAAGGCGTTCTTCTCGCCGTACTTGGCCGCCCTGTCGCACAACGTCGCCGAGCTGCTGCCCGGCGATCTGCGGATCTCGTACTTCCCGAACTCGGGCGCGGAGGCGAACGAGGGTGCGATCAAGATGGCCTACAAGTATCACGGCGGGAAGCGGCACACGATCCTGCGCGCCGACATCAGCTTCCACGGCAAGACGCTCGGTGCGGGCAGCCTCACCGGGTCGGCCGAGAACCACTTCCGGTTCCCCGGGCTGCCGCACGCTGCCGTGTACCACTACGGCGACGTCGCCTCGATCCGGGAACGCATCGAGGCGACCCGGCGGCCGGACGGCGGCTGCGACGTCTACGCGCTGATGTTGGAGCCGTACAGCGCGTCCAGCCTGCGCTGCTGGACCGCGGAGCAGCTCTACGAGATCCGCCGGATGTGCACCGACGAGGACATCGTGCTCATCTTCGACGAGGTGTACACCGGCTGGGGCAAGACCGGCAGCCTGTTCTACTTCATGCGCCACGACGGGCTGCTGCCGGACATCCTCACCTACTCCAAGTCGCTCGGCGGCGGCAAGGCGTCCATCTCCGGCTACACCGCGCGGGAGCGGCTGTTCCGGCGTGCCTACGACCGGCTCGCCGACGTGATCCTGCACAGCACCACCTACTACGGCTTCGGCGAGGAGACCGCGACCGCGATCGAGGCGGTCAACGTGGTGGTCGAGGACGACTTTCCCGGCCGGGCCCGGCGGATCGAGGAGATCCTCGGCAGCGGCCTGGAACGTATCCGCAAACAACACCCGGACGTCGTCGACCGGGTGGCCGGCGTCGGCTCGCTCTACGGTGTCTTCCTCAACCGCGGCCCGAAGCTGCTCGACCTGGCCGGGAAGCTGATGCCCGGCTTCACCAACGACCCCCGGTTCGGCACCAAGCTGATCACACTGTCGGTCATCGCCCATCTCTACCGCGAGCACCGGATCATGACCTACTACAGCCCGAACGCCGAGAACCCGCTGATGGTCGCGCCGACGCTGATGGCGGAGCCGGCCGACCTGGAACGGTTCCTGACCGCGCTGGACGCCACGCTGGAGGTCGGTCTGGCCCGGCTGCTGACCGCGTTCGTACGCGAGAAGGCCGGTGCGGCATGGTGACCGTGGTGACCGGTGCGACCGGCATGCTCGGCGGGTTCGTGATGCGCCGGCTCGCCGCCGAGGGACTCGCGGTCCGCGGTGTCGACCTGCGCGCCGCACCGGGCGTGACCGTGGCCGACGTGCGCGACCGGACCGCGATGACCGACGCACTCCGGGGCGCCGGCGCGGTGGTCCACTGCGCGTCCGCGCTCCCCAGCTACCCGGCCGAACAGATCAGATCAACGATCATCGAGGGTACGCGGAGCGTGCTCAGCGCCGCGATCGGCGCACGGGTCCGGAGGGTCGTGCACATCTCCACCACCGCGGTCTACGGCCTGCCGGACGTCGTGCCGACCACCGAGGAGTTCCCGCGCAGCCCGATCGACACCTACGGCGAGGCCAAGGCCGCGGCCGAACAGATCGCCGAGAAGGCCCGCGCCGAAGGGCTGTGCGTACCGATCCTGCGCCCGAAGACGTTTCTCGGGCCCGGCCGGATGGGGCTGTTCGCGATGCTGTTCGAGTGGGCCGAGGAAGGCCGGCACTTCCCGGTCCTCGGCCGCGGCGACGTGCGGATCCAGATGTGCCACGTCGAGGATCTCACCGCGGCGGTGCTGACCGTGCTGCGCGCCGACCCGGAGGTCGCGGACGACACCTACAACATCGCGGCGACCGAGTTCGGCACGCTCCGCGAGGACTTCCAGGCCGTGCTCGACGCGGCCGGGCACGGCAGGCGGGTCGTCCCGATCCCGGCCCGGCCCGCGCTGCTGGCCCTGCGCGGCCTGGGCCGGCTGGGCCTGTCCCCGGTCTACGACCGGCTGCTGCACAAGCTGCTCGCCGATTCCTACGTCAGCACCGACCGGGCGGCTCGCCGGCTGGGGTTCACGCCCACCTACTCCAACGTGGACGCGCTGCTGCGCACGTTCGACTGGTGGCGCACCCGCGCGGACACCGGCAGGGCCGGGCGAACCAGCCGGGACGCCTGGTCGCAGGGCGCGCTGCGCATGGCGAAGGCGTTCTTCTGATGAGCCGCCCCACCGTGCTCGCGGCCGCCCCGCCCGCCGTCCTGCTGCCCGGTCTGCTGCGCCTGGCGAGACCGGGTCAGTGGCCGAAGAACATCCTGGTCATCTCCGTTCCGCTGCTGGACCCGCTGGCCTGGAACCTGCCCTCGCTGGCCGGGCTGGTCTGTGCCGTCGCCGCGTTCACGCTCAGCTCGGTGCTGGTGTATGTGCTCAATGACCTCGCCGACCGCCACCGGGACGCGGCCAACCCGGCACGGCGGCACCGGCCGATCGCGTCCGGCGCCGTCTCCCCGGCGGCCGCGGCCGGGTTCGCGCTGCTGGTGTCGGTGCTGCTGGTGGTGACGCTGCTGTGGTTCACTCCGGCGACCGGGTGGCCGGTCGCCGCGTACCTGCTGCTGAACGTCGCCTACTCGCTCGGCCTCAAACACGTACCGCTGCTGGATGTCTTCCTGATCTCCGGCGGGTTCATCCTCCGGCTGCTGCAGGGGCACCTCGCGGCCGGTACGGACGTCGCCGGGTGGCTGTTCACCTCCGTGCTCACCCTGTGCCTGCTGCTCGCGCTCGGCAAACGGCGGCAGGAACTGCTCAGCACCGGGCACGCCCACCGGCCGGCGCTGCGCGGATACACGGTCGGGCTGACCGAGCAGCTGATGCTGCTGTCGGCCACGCTCACCGCGGCCTCGTACCTGCTCTACCTGCATCAGGAGGCCCCGCACACCGGCTCCGGGACGCTGGGCCTGATTCTGCTCGCCCCGCCGGCGCTGTTCGCGCTGTTTCGGTACCTGCAACTGGTCCTGGTGCAGAACAAGGGCGGCAACCCGGTGCACACGCTGGTCCGGGACCCGGTGCTGGTCGCGAACACGGCGCTGTGGGCGGCCCTGTCCGGGCTGCTGGTCGTGGTCGCGCAGGGGACGTTGTGATGCTGACCGTCACGCTACGGCGCCGGGCAGCTGTCGCCGTGCCCGTCCTGTCCGCGGTGTGGCTGGTGTTCACGGCCGCCCACCGGCTGCTGTCCGGCCGGGTCTACTGGTGGAATTTGCCCGACCTGCTGCCACCGCTCGCGTTTCTCGGCGTGCCACTGCTATTGGCCGTCCTCGGGCTTGCCGCACGCCGGTGGTTCGGGGTGGCGCTCGCGGTCGGCGCGCTGGCGCTCGGCTGGTCGTGCAACGGCGTCTACGCCTCGGCGCTGTGGCACCGGCCCGGCCCGGTACCGGCGGACGCGATCCGGGTCTACTCGTGGAACACGTTCTACTGGGAACAGTCCCCGGGAGCGCCGCCGGACGCCGACGCATTCTACGCCCACCTGCACGCGCAGCGAGCCGACGTGTACCTGTTGCAGGAGTTCCTGTACCTGGAACCGGACTGGAGCCCGCTGCCGGTACCGGACAACGGCCGGCTGCGCACGGAGTTCCCCGGCTGGCACGTGGCGATCTCGGGCGAGCTGGTCACCGTGTCGCGATACCCGATCACGACGCATCGGGAGGTGGACCTACGACCGTTCCTGGAGCGGCCCTGGCCGGACCTGCCACCGGCGGACACCCTGATGCCGGCCTACTACACCGTCAAGACGCTGCGGACGGATCTGCAGGTCGGCGGGCGGGCGCTGTCGGTCTACAACGCACACCTGCCGGTGCCGGTGGTGACGCTGCCGCTGCGGGACCCGGACACCGCCCGGGACGCGCTCGCCCGCTACGACGTGCGGCAGGCCAGCTTCCGGGCGCTCGCGGTGGACGTCGCGGGCAACGATCAGCCGATCCTGCTGGCCGGGGACCTGAACACCTCACCGGCGATGGGCGATCGACGGCGGTTGCCGCCGGGCCTCGACGACGCGAACGACGGCCTCTACCCGTACTCCTGGCAGCGGTTCGGTCTCCCGTTGTGGCGACTTGACTGGGCATTCGGCAAAGGCATCGAAGTGCATCGGTGCGAGCTGGTCTCGCCGCAGGGCGGGTCGGACCACCGGGGACAGCTGATCACTCTTACTCTCTGAGGGGGACATCGGATGGACTACGACGTGACCGTCGCGCTCACCTACTATCTGCCCTACATGAGCGGGGTGACGCATGCCGCGCAGACCGTCGCCGAGGGCCTCGCCGCCCGAGGCTGGAAGGTCGCGGTGATCGCCAGCCGCCACGATCGGGCGACCCCGGCCCGAGAGAGGATCAACGGCGTCGACGTCTACCGTGCGCCGGTCCTCGGGCAGATCACCCGGGCGCAGGTCAGCCCGGCGTATCCGATGCAGGCCGCCCGGCTGGCCCGCCGCTCATCGGTGCTGCTGCTGAATCTGCCGATGGCCGAGGGCGCCGCGCTGGCCCGGCTCGCCGCGCCGACCCCGATCATCAGCATCCTGCACATCGACCTGTACCTGCCGCCCGGCATGCTGAACCGGGTCGCGGTCGCCGCCTCCGACGCCACCTCCCGGTTCGTGTTGCGCCGCTCCGCCGCAGTGGTGGCCAACAGTGAGGACCAGGCCCGGCATTCGAAGTTCTGGGATCTGATGGCACAGCGCGAGTTCCGGGCCATCGCCGCTCCGTGCCTGGACCGGCGCGGCGGCACCCCGGTCTACCGGGAGACCGGCGGACCGCACATCGGCTTCCTCGGCCGGATCGTCGAGGACAAGGGGATCCCCTACCTGATCCGGGCGTTCCGCCGGATCGCCGACCCGCGCGCGCGGCTGCTCATCGCCGGCAACCACGAGACCGTGATGGGCGGCGGGGTGATGTCCGAGATCCGCGACGAGATCGGCGCGGACTCCCGGATCCGGCTGCTCGGCGAACTGCGCGGCACCGAGATCAACGACTTCTACGCCTCGATCGACGTGTTCGTGCTGCCGTCGGTCGCCGAATCATTCGGCATCGTGCAGGCCGAGGCGATGATGTGCGGTGTCCCGTCGGTCACCACGGACCTGCCCGGCGGCCGCTACCCCGTCGTGGCCACCGGGTTCGGCCGAGTGGTCCCGCCTCGCGCCCCGGACGCGCTGCGGACCGCGATTCTCGAGTCCGCCGCCATCCCGGCGGGCGAGCGCGCCGAGAAGGCCGCCCTGGCCCGGGACCTGTTCGGGGTGTCACCGGGTCTGGACGCCTATCAGGCACTGTGCGAATTGGTCCGTGCCCGCGCCTACTCCTCCTCCGGCAGGTAGCGCAGATGCCGGTGGCCGCCGAACGTGTCGGCCGGCAACGGCAGCGGGCCCGGCTCGCTCAGCCCGTAGAGGTCATAGAGCCGGGCCCGGATCGCCGTCAGCGGATAGCGGTGCTCGTAGACGGCCAGCTTGAAGATCGCTCCCTCCAGGACGCTGCGCAGCATCACCTCCTCCACCGCCGGGTCGTCCGCTCCCCGGCGGGCGAAGACCGCCCGCAGCCACTCCTCGGCCGCCTCCATCGCCGCGGCGCGGGACCGCTCGACGTCGGCGTAGACCGTGCGGATGCTCGGCTGCACCATCAGGCAGAGCAGCAGGCGCTGCCCGGCGAGACCGCTCGCGGCGGACTGCAGCGTCCGGTCGATCACGGCCGCGAGCAGGTAGTCCGGGTCGTCATGCGGATCGAGGTCGGCGAACAGGGAGAGGAGACCGTCGAGGTAGCGGCCGAGGATCGTCTCCAGCAGATCCTGCTTGGCCGCGAAATAGTATGAAATAAGGCCACGCGACACGCCGGCGCGCTCGGTGATCTGCGAAATCGTCGCGCTCTCGTAGCCGTGCTCCGCAAAGACCTCCATCGCCGCCGCCAGGATTCGCTCCCGCGAACTCGCACGCCGCTGCTGATTGACCTGCTCCGACCGTGGTGACAAAACAGACCTCCGGGACATCGAGGGGCGTTCCATCGTGCACTACGCAGCTCGATCCGTGGGGGCCTGATGAACGGCTGTCGCCTATGTCATCCATCCGGAGGCCTCGCGCCGTTCGGCGAGTCCGGGAAGCACGCCGGTGATCACGAGCCGGCGCGCGGGTGCCCGACCGCTAGGGGCCGGGGTGCGGTCCCGGAGCCGTCCGGCGTCGTGGCCGAGGGCGGTGTCCGGCGTATCGCGGTGGCGTGCAGCGGGACGGTGCGGCAGCCGTGGACGGCGGTGAGGACGAGCACGGGGCGGTCCGCCAGCCGTAGCGGTCGGTGGGCAGGCCGGTCAGCGGCATGAAGACGGTGCTGGCGAATCCGGCCACGAGCGTGATCGCGAGGATCGCGGTGGCGCGGCGTTCGCCGGGGAAAGAACGTGACGCGGCCGCCCTGGCGGCCCAGCCATCGGCCGACCGGGATGGCCATCCCCGCTCCGGCCAGGACGGATGTGGTGAACGCGCCGGTCACGACGGTGGTGGCGGCGTGCAGGTCCGCGGCGATCGGTTGGAGGAGGACGGCGAAGGCGTAGTAGAGGGTGCCGTAGCCGACGGTCCGGGTGACGGCGAACGCCGCGACGATTCACCGCGCCCTGCGGTGGGACGGTGGCCTCCGGGGTGTGTGCCGGCGGCCACCGTGGATGCGAGCGGCATCAGGAGCAGCAGCCGCCGGCCTGTTCGCCGGTCTTCGTCCCTACCGCGGTCAGGGTCAGCGGTGCGGACAGCAGCCCTCCGCTGATCCCGGTGGCCAGGCCCCGCCCGGCCGGGGCGGACGCGGGCGCGACGGCGGTGGGCACGCCGCAGCATCCGCCGCCGTCGGAGGCGATGGTGTCGTCGCCGAGGACCGGGTTGCTGTTGCAGACGCCGGTCTCGGGCAGGTCGAGCTGCACGTCCCGGGCGGCGTCCCAGTCGCCGGCGAGCGCGGCGGCGACGGAACGGGCCTGCTCGTATCCGGTGGCGAGCAGGAACGTCGGGGCCCGGCCGTAGCTCTTCACGCCGATGGCGACGTAGTTGCGCTCGGGGTGAGTGAGTTCGTCGATGCCGTGCGGCGGGACGGTGCCGCAGGAGTGCTCGTTCGGGTCGATCAGCGGGGCGAGCGCGCGGGTGGCACCCATGACCGGGTCGAGGTCCAGCCGCAGTTCGGAGACGAAGGAGTGATCGGGCCGGAAGCCGGTGGCGCCGACGATCCGGTCGGCGGTCACGGCGCGGGTGCCGTCGGAGACGGTGACCCGGTCGCCGTCGACGGTGAGGGCCTGCACGGAGAAGCCGGTGAGCAGCGTGACGGCGCCGGACTCGACGTGTTCGCGCAGCCGGGTGCCGAGCGCGCCGCGGGCCGGCAGCGCGTCGGCGCTCTCGCCGCCGTAGGTGCGGGCCGGGCTGGTCGCGCGGATGGCCCAGGTGACGCCGGTGCCGGGTACCTGCTCGGCGAGATCGGCCAGGGCGAGCAGCGTGTTCGCGGCGGAGTGCCCGGCGCCGACGACGAGCGTGTGCCGGCCGGCGAACCGGTCCCGGTCGCGGCCGAGAACGTCGGGCAGGGCATGGTCGAGGAACGCGGCGGCGCCGTGCTCGCCGTGGGCGGGGATGCCGGCGGCGCCGAGGTGGTTCGGGGTCTGCCAGGTGCCGGTCGCGTCGACGACCGCACCGGCGAGGATGTCCTCGCCGGTGGTGAGACGGACGAGGAACGGCACGTCGTCGCGGCCGTCGGTGCGGATGCGGTCCATGCCGTGCCGGGTCACCGCCGCGACCCGGGCGCCGTAGCGCAGGTGCGGCTCGAGCGCGGGCAGGCCGGCGAGGGGCCGGAGGTAGTCGTCGGCGAGCTGGCCGCCGGTGGGCAGCTTCTCCGGGTCCGGTGCCGTCCACCCGGCCTCCTCGAGGAGTCGCTTCGCGGCGGCGTCGACGTTGTACCGCCACGGCGAGAACAGGCGCACGTGTGCCCACTGGCGCACCGCGGCGGCCGGTCCGTCACCGGCCTCCAGGACGAGGAACGGCAGCTGGCGCTCGTGCAGGTGTGCGGCGGCGGCGAGGCCGACCGGCCCGGCGCCGATGACGACCACGGGCAGGTCCTGCGGGCTGGTACTCACGAGGATCTCCTTGTCTCGATGTTCATCGAATCAGATGTTCATCGAATCGGAAGGGTGGGCGGTGCCCGGAGAAGGGCGGGCGTGGGTCAGATGACGACGGGGCTACGGCGTTCGATGAGGACGACGTCGCGCCAGCGGCCGTGGTGGCGGCCGACGCGCTGCCGGATGCCGATCTGCCGGAACCCGGCGGCGGCGTGCAGGGCGAGGCTCGCGGTGTTCTCCGGGAACACCCCGGACTGGACGGTCCAGATCCCGGCCGCCTCGGTGGAGGTGATCAGTGCGCCGAGCAGTGCCCGCCCGACGCCCCGGCCGCGCGCGGCGGCGCGGACGTACACGGAGTGCTCGACGACGCCGGCGTAGACGGCCCGCGCCGAGACCGCGGAGGCGGCAACCCAGCCCAGCAGCACCCCGTCGGCGTCGGCGGCGACGTGCCGGTGGCCGGGAAGCTTGCCGGAGTCGAAGGCGTCCCAGTCCGGGGCGGCGGTCTCGAAGCTGGCGTCGCCGCCGTCCAGCCCTTCTTGGTAGATCGCGAGCACGGCCGCGGCGTCGGCGGAGGTCATCGGGCGGACGAGCGGCCGGCGCGCGGCAGTGACGAAGTGATCGGTCACGACACCCCCTTCGGGCGGACCACGGGGACCGCGGCGTCTTGTCTTGACGTCGCTCGAAACAACACGTTGCACGCTGATTCGAGATCTGTCAACCTAGACGCATGTCGAATCAGTCCGTGGAGGTGCCGGCCACCGGCCCCGACGCCGGATGCTGCCCGCCGATAGCGCGGCAGCGCATCCCCGCCGAGGCCGCGGCGGCGCTGGCGCCGGCGTTCAAGGCCCTCGGCGATCCGGTGCGGTTGCGGCTGATGTCGATGATCGCCTCGGCGCCCGAGGGCGAGATCTGTGTGTGCGACCTGACCCCGGCGTTCGCGCTGTCCGGCCCCACCATCTCGCACCACCTGCGCACGCTGCGCGAGGCCGGCCTGGTCGACGCCGAGCGCCGCGGCACCTGGGTGTACTACCGGCCCCGCCTCCCGCTGATCCGCCGGCTCGCCGGGCTGCTCGCCGCCGACGTCACGGCGGAGGCGTAGACGCGGGCCGCGTCACCCGCACCCGAGAGCCGCGAGCGGGCCGAGGCGGCCCGCCGGCGCGGTGCCGGCCGTGCCGGTCCGGTCGCGCCACGCGAGGCATCCGGCTCGCGCTCGGCACCGGATGTTCACCTGGGCCGGCTTGACCCCGCCGAAAAATCTCAGTATTTATTGAGTCAATGAACGTTGAGGATAACTCCCTGGCGGGTCGTGCGCGGATACACGCCGCGCTCGGCGATCCGGCGCGGCTCGCGATCGTCGACGGTCTCACGCTCGGCGACGCCTCCCCGGGCGAGATCGCTGCCGAGCTCGGCCTGCCGTCGAACCTCGTTGCCCATCACCTGAAGGTGTTGCAGGACGCGGGCGTGCTGGTGCGCACACGGTCGGAGGGCGACCGGCGCCGCACCTACGTGCGCCTGCAACCGGACGCGCTCGCCGCACTGCGCCCACCGGCGATGCCACCGGCCGAGCGGGTGGTGTTCGTCTGCACGCACAACTCGGCGCGCTCGCAGCTGGCCGCCGCGCTGTGGCGGCGGCGCACCGGCCGTCCGGTCGCCTCCGCCGGCACGGCCCCCGCACCGCGGGTGCACCCGCGAGCGGTGACGGTCGCGCACCGGCACGGGCTCGATCTCGACCCGGCCGGCACCGCGCACGTCGAGGACGTCGTGCACGGCGGCGACCTGATCATCGCGGTCTGCGACAACGCCCACGAGGACCTCACCGGCCCGGTCCGGCCGCGGCTGCACTGGTCGGTGCCGGACCCGGTCCGCGCCGGCACCGACGCCGCGTTCGAGGCCGCCTACACCGACCTGGCCGCGCGCATCGACCGCCTCGCACCCGCCATCCCACCTGGAGACGACCATGCCTGACACCGCGATCGGCTGGCAGCGGGATCTGTCCGTCGATCAGCAACTCGCGCTGCGCACCGCCGCGACCCGCCTTGCGGCAGAGTTCGACGGCGTCTACGGCGCCGAGACCGTCGAACGGTTTCTGTACACCAGCTACGAACAGTTCGCCGGCCCGCATGCGATCCCGAACTACCTGCCGCTGCTGGCCGAGCGGTTCGCCCGGCAGCGCCTGCTAGCCCTCGCCCGCATCGAGGGCCATCACCGCGACGGCCGCCCGGTGGTGCTGTTCCTGTGCACCCACAACGCCGGCCGATCGCAGATGGCCCTCGGCTTCTTCACCCACCTCGCCGGCGACGCCGCGGTCGCGTGGTCCGGCGGATCCGAACCCGGAACCGAGGTCAACCCGGCCGCGATCGCCGCGATGCGGGAACGCGACATCGACATCTCCGGCGAGTACCCGAAACCCTGGACCGACGAGATCGTCCGCGCCGCCGACGTCGTGATCACCATGGGCTGCGGCGACGCCTGCCCGGTCTTTCCCGGCACCCGGTACGAGAACTGGGACGTCGACGATCCGGACGGCCACGAACTGCCGGAGGTCCGGCCGATCCGCGACGACCTCGAGCGCCGTGTCCGCGCCCTGCTCACCCGACTCGCGGTGCCGGCCCGATAGGCCAGGCCGCCTCCACGCACGCCCGTCCATGTCCGTACCCAGGTTCAGGAGCATCGACCGTGAGCACCACCAGCCCCAGCCCGCCCGAGACCGCGGTCGTCGCCCGCCTCTCCCGGCTCGACCGGTTCCTGCCGGTCTGGATCGGCGTCGCCATGGTCGCCGGGCTCCTGCTCGGCCGCGGCGTGCCCGGCCTGAACACCGCACTGGACGCGGTGCAGATCGGCGGGATCTCCCTGCCGATCGCGCTCGGTCTGCTGATCATGATGTATCCGGTGCTGGCCAAGGTGCGCTACGACCGTCTCGACACCGTCACCGGTGACAAGCGCCTGCTCGTCTCGTCGCTGGTCATCAACTGGATCGTCGGGCCCGCCGTGATGTTCGCCCTCGCCTGGACCTTCCTGCCCGACCAGCCCGAGTACCGCACCGGCCTGATCATCGTCGGCCTGGCCCGCTGCATCGCCATGGTCATTATCTGGAACGACCTGGCCTGTGGCGACCGCGAGGCCGCCGCCGTGCTGGTCGCGCTCAACTCCGTCTTCCAGGTCCTCGCGTTCGGCCTGCTCGGCTGGTTCTACCTGACCGTGCTGCCCGGCTGGCTCGGCCTCGACGGCGCCGCCCTGGACGTCTCCGGCTGGGACATCGCCGGCAACGTCCTCGTCTTCCTCGGCATCCCGCTGCTGGCCGGCTATCTCACCCGCCGTCTCGGCGAACGTGCCCGCGGCCGCGACTGGTACGAACAGCGCTTTCTGCCCCGCATCGGCCCGGCCGCGCTCTACGGCCTGCTGTTCACCATCGTCATCCTCTTCGCGCTCCAGGGCGACGCGATCACCGGCCGGCCCTGGGACGTCGCCCGGATCGCACTGCCGCTGCTGGTCTACTTCGCGTTCATGTGGGCCGGCTCCTACCTGCTCGGCAAGGCCATCGGCCTCGGCTACGCACGCACCACCACCCTGGCGTTCACCGCGGCCGGCAACAACTTCGAGCTCGCCATCGCCGTCGCGATCGGCACGTTCGGCGTGACCTCCGGCCAGGCCCTCGCCGGGGTCGTCGGCCCACTGATCGAAGTCCCTGTCCTCGTCGGCCTGGTCTACGTCTCCCTGTGGGCCCGCCGCCGCTTCTTCACCACCGTTTGAGCAGGAGGAACCTCAGATGACCGGCAAGCCCAGCGTCCTGTTCGTCTGCGTCCACAACGCCGGCCGTTCCCAGATGGCCGCCGGCTGGCTGCGCCACCTCGCCGGCGACACCGTCGAAGTGCGCTCGGCCGGCTCCGCACCCGCCGATTCCGTCAACCCCGCCGCGGCCGAGGCGATGCGCGAGGTCGGCATCGACATCACCGGCCACACCCCCAAGCTGCTCGAGTACGAGACCGCCCAGGATTCCGACGTCATCATCACCATGGGCTGCGGCGACGCCTGCCCGGTCTTCCCCGGCAAACGCTACGAGGACTGGAAGCTCGCCGACCCGGCCGGCAAGGGCATCGAGGCCGTCCGCCCCATCCGCGACGAGATCCGCGATCGCGTGGAGAAGCTGCTCGCCGAACTCACCTCCTGACGCACCGCGGGCCGCGTGGTGACGTCCTCCGGCGGACCGGACGCCCGCAGCCGCCCGCGCTCGTCACCGCGGATCCCCTGAAGGCGGCCGGGGACTCACGACACCGCGCGGCACCGTCGGCGCGAATCCCGGGGGCGCCAGGCAGCAGGCGCGGAGCGGGAACGGCTCGTGGGCGGAGGGGACGGGTTGCTACGGCGTTGTCGTGAGCGTGGGGTAGTCGATGTATCCGCGGGCGTCGCCGCTGTAGAACGTCGTCCGGTCCGGTGCGGCCTCGGGGGCGTCGTGGCGCCAGCGCCGGGCGAGGTCGGGGTTGGCGATCGCCGGGCGGCCGACCGCCACGGCGTCGGCGAGGTGGGCGTCGGTGAGCGCGGCGGCGTCGTGGCGGCCGGTGATCGTGCCGAAGCCGGTGTTGGCGACCAGCGGCACGCCCGTGACGGAGCGCAGGTGCCTGATCAGGTCGTCGCCGATCTCCGGGTGGATCACGCTCAGGTAGGCCGGCCGCAGCCCGTGCAGCCGGGTGGCGAGCGCGGTGTAGGTGGCGCGCAGGTCGTCCGGGTCGGGTTCGTCGGCGCCCTGGATGCCGGCGCCGGGAGAGATCCGTACGCCCAGCCGGTCGCCGCCGATCGAGTCCGCGACGGCTTCGGCCACCTCTGCCACGAACCGCGCCCTGGAGCCCGGGGAGCCGCCGTACCCGTCGTCGCGCCGGTTGGTGGACGGGGCGAGGAACTGGTGCAGCAGGTAGCCGTTTCCGGCGTGCAGTTCCACCCCGTCGAAGCCCGCGTCCACAGCGCGCCCGGCCGCGTCGGCGTGGCTGCGGACGACGGCGGCGATGTCGGCCGGGGTCATCGCGTCGGGGCGGACCGCCGGGCCGGCGTGCGGCCGGTGGTGGTCGTCGTACGGCACGGCGGACGGCGCGAGGACACGGGTGGTTCCGGTGATGTCCGGGTGGGTGACCCGGCCGGCGTGCATCAGCTGCGCCACGATGGTGCCGCCCTCGGCGTGCACCGCGGCCGTCACGGCCCGCCACGCGTCGCGCTGCGCGGCGGTGGCCAGGCCGGGCTGGCGCGGGTAGCCGCGTCCGTCGAGGCCCGGGAAGATCCCCTCGGTGACGAGCATGCCGAATCCGGCGCGCTGGGCGTAGTACGTCGCCATCAGCGCGGTCGGGTTGCCGTCGTCGCCGGCCCGGCGCCGGGTCATCGGTGCCATCACGAGCCGGTTCCGCAGCGCGACGGCGCCGAGCATGGTCGGCTCCCACAGGCGCGAGCGTGCGATGTCCGTCATGGTGCTGGTCCTTTACGGTGGCCGCTGATCGGCCGCCACTGTGCGCCTGACCCGGTCGGACCAGCAAATAGACTTGCGATTTATGCAAACCACCCCGGGCGTCGACACCATGCTCGACGCGGTCGGTCCCCGGCTGCGTGAACTCCGCGGCCGTCGCCAGCTCACGCTCGCCGCGGTCGCCGAGACCACCGGCCTGTCGGTCAGCACGCTGTCGCGACTGGAGTCCGGCCGCCGTCGGCCCACGCTCGACCTGCTCATCCCGCTGGCGCAGGTCTACCGGGTCGCGCTCGACGACATCGTCGGCGCGCCCCCGACCGGCGATCCGCGGATCCACCTCACCCCGATCCGCCGGGACGGCATGGTCTTCGTACCGCTCACGCTGGCCGGAGCGCCGGTGCAGGCGTTCAAGGTCGTTCTGCCCGGCCGTCGCCCGGACGCACCGGCCAAGCGGGCCACCCACGGCGGGTACGAGTGGCTGTACGTGCTCAAGGGCACGATCCGGCTGACCGTCGGCGATGAGGTCACCGTCCTGGCCGAGGGTGAGGCCGCGGAGTTCGACACCCGTCGCCCGCACAGCATCACCAGTGCCACCGCCCGGGCCGCCGAGATGCTGACCCTTTTCAGCCCGGACGGCGCGCAGATCCACGTCCGCGACTGAGCCCGCCGGATGCGCGCCGGGTGGCGCCGGTCAGCCGGCCGGCGTGGCCCGGCCGGCCGCGTTGCGGATCACGCTCAGCCGCAGCTCCAGCTCGTCGGCGACCATCGCGGCCAGGTGCTCGAGTGCCTTCAGCTGGCGTGGGGTCGCGGTCCGCGGCCGGTTGTCGATCACGTTGACCGTGCCGAGCCGGTAACCGTCGTGGGTGCGGATCGGGGCGGCGGCGTAGAAGCGCAGGCCCAGGTCGCCGCGGACCAGCGGGTGCTCGAGCGTGCGCGGGTCGCGGACCGCGTCGCTGACCACGTACGTGTCGTCCTGCGCGATGACCGAGGCGCACAGGCCGGGTTCCTTGCCGACCTCGCGTACCCCGGTGAGGCCCTGGCAGGCGGCGAGCCAGACGCGGTCCTGCTCGACCAGCGACACCGTGGCGATCGGGGTGTCGAAGATCGTTGCCGCCACGAAGGCGATCCGGTCATAGGCGTCCTCGGCCGGTGCGTCGACGAGACTGTACCGGCGTACCGCTTCGAGTCGCCGCAGTTCGCGCGCGTCGGGAGTGTCGAGGTATTCGTATGTGTCCACAATGCGTCCTTTCTGCATTCCGCGCCGTCCGGCCGACGGTGCATTCGCCATTCCCGCCGATACGGCAGCGGAAACGTGCGAGGACCGGCAGGAATCCCGGGTACGGTGGCGGCCGGGACGAAACCGCACAATGGTGCATTTAAATGTCATGGTGGCGTGCCAGGCATGTCGTGCATTGCCATTTCGGGACCGTGGGAAATGCGGCCCGCACCTGTCCTTGGTGACGACGGTCAGGTGCGGGCTTGCCGGCCCCGGTGGCGGCGGGCCTTCGCGCGGTTGCCGCACTCGGCCATCTGGCACCACACGCCCATCCGGTTCTTGGCGTGGTCGTAGAACGCCCAGCGGCAGTCCTCCGCGGGGCAGATCTTCAGCCGCCGCCAGGTGCCGTCGAGGGCGGCCTCCGCGACGATGCCGAGCAGGGTGCCGGCCAGCACGTCGTCGTGTCCCGGTGCGGGCCGCAGGCCGGGGGTCAGCGCGGCGTCGAAGTGCAGCCGCAGCGGCAGCCGGGCGGTGATCTCGTCGAGCGCGGCGTGGGCGGCCGGGTCGGGAGCGGCGGCCGAGTGGACCGCGGCCGCCGCCCGTAGCGCCTCGCGCAGCCGGACCGCGGCGAGCCGGCCGGTCTCCGTGGGCCGGCCGGCGGTGATCTGCGGGAGCGCGGCGCGCACCCAGCGGTGCATGTCGTCCGGGCCGGCGAGCCGGTCGGTGCCGTGTTCCAGGTCGAGCGTGTTGAGGAAGCCGCGGACCAGCTCCAGCCGGCCGGGCGCCTCCTGGTGCTTGAGCATCGCGCCTCCGTAACCTCTAATATCGTTAAGAGGTTACCAAGGCGCCGTGGCGGGTACCCGTCAGAGGTCCGGCACCACCCCGACCGCACTCCGAGGTGATCCTGTGGACGTCACCGAGAATCCCGCCGCCCGCCGTTCGTACGCCAGTGGCCTGCTCGCGGTGGTGGTCGCCACGGGCCTCTGGGGAGTGGGCGGCACCGTCGCCGGAAGTTTGTTCGAGGCCGGCGTGCAGCCGCTGGAACTGGTCGCGGCGCGGACGCTGATCACCGTGGCCGGGCTGGGCGTGCTGCTCGCGGTGATGCGCACCCCCGGGCCGCGTGCCCGGATCAGCTGGCCGCTGGTCATCGGATTCGGCCTGTCGGTCGGGCTGGCCAACGCGCTGCTGTTCCTGGCCATCGCCCACCTGCCGGTGGCGGTGGCGATGGTGCTGCAGAACCTGGCACCGGCGTTCGTGGTGGCCTGGCTGGTGCTGGCCGGCCGCTGCCGGCCGGGAGTGCGGATCGTCGCCGGGCTGCTGCTGGCGCTGGCCGGTGTCGCGTGCGTCGTCGAGCTGCCGAGCACCCCGGTCGGCGAGGTCAACCTGCCGGGGCTGCTGTTCGGCCTGGGCACGGCGGCGGCGGTCGCGGCGTTCTCGGTGCTGGGCGGGCGGGCGACCCGGCGTTACGGCGCGATCCGGGCGAACGTGTACGCCTTCGCCGTCTCCAGCGTGGCATGGCTGCTGTTCTTCATCCCCCAGGGCACACCCGGCCTGGTCCGGCACGGTGAGCAGATCGGCGGGATCCTGTTCGTCGGCGTGCTGGGCACCCTGGTGCCGTTCGTGCTCTTCTCCTGGGGTACCGCCCGGGTCGGCGCGCAGGCCGGCGCGGTCAACATCTGCCTGGAGCCGGTGTTCAGCGCGGTCCTGGCCTGGGTCTGGCTGGGGCAGGCGCTGGGTGCGCTGCAACTGGCGGGTGCCGTGATGGTCATCGCCGCCGTGGTTCACCTGCAGCGGCAGCCCGTCGAGGAGCGCTCGGCGCCGGAGCGGGCGTCGCTCGCGGAGGCCACCGTCTGACGCCTTTTCCCGCGTGCGCGGGCCGATGCGCGGCCGCCTGAAAAATCGCGCGATATGGCAGTAGAGGCATCGACGCCGTTCGGAGATACCGCGTCCGCACGTAGGTTTCATAAGGCAACCACTCGAAAGCGCACCGTTTGTATCTGTCGCCGATCGAGGGGTAGAAGTGGAGCTGAGAGTTCTCGGGGCATTGGAGGTCACGCACGCCGGGGAGCGCTGGGACGTGCCGGGGGTGCGTACCCGTGTGGTCCTGGCCGTGCTGGCCGCACGCAACGGCCGGGTCGTCTCCGTCGACGAGCTGATCGAGGCGGTGTGGGACGGGCCGCCACCGCCGCCGACCGCCCGGTCGCAGATCCAGATCTGCATCTCCCAGGTGCGCCGCACGCTGCGCGCCGCCGGCCGGGACGACGCCCTCAGCACCCGTTTCGCCGGTTATCAGCTGCAGTTGTCGCCGGAGGAGCTCGACGCCGGCCGGTTCGACCGGCTGACGGCCGAGGCCCGCCGGCTGGCCGGCGCCGGGCAGGTGCCGATGGCGGTCGAGCGGCTCCGCGCGGCCGAGGCGCTGTGCCTGGGCACGCCGCTGGCCGGGCTGCCCGGCGACCGGGTGGCCGCCTGGCGCCGTGAACTGGTCGAACGCCACAATGCCACGGTCGAGGAGCGCATCCGCCTCGAACTGACGCTGGGCCGGCACGACGAGCTGATCGGTGAACTGGAGTCGCTGGTGCGGGCGCATCCGTTGCGGGAACGAACCCGCGCGTACCTCATGCTGGCCCTGTATCGCGCCGACCGGCAGTCGGACGCGCTGAGCGCGTACCGCGAGGCCCGTGCGGTGTTCGTCGAGGAGCTGGGCATGGAGCCCGGGGCCGAGCTGAGCCGGCTGGAACGGCTGATCCTGTCCCGTGATCCGGCGCTGGACTCGCCGACACCCTCGGCGGCCTGGCTGCCGGTCGTGCCGGCCTCGCGGGACGCGGCGGCCGTGCCGCGCCAGCTCCCGGCGGACATCGCGGACTTCACCGGGCGGGCGTCGGAGATCGCCGAGATACGCCAGCTGCTCAGCGGCACGGGGATCCGGATCGATCCGCACACCGCGCCGCTGGTGGTGCTCAGCGGCCAGGGCGGCAGTGGCAAGACCTGCCTGGCGGTCCACGCCGCGCACACGCTGCTCGATCAGTTCCCCGACGGGCAGTTGTACGTCAATCTCGACGACGCGTGCGCGACGCCGGACCGGGTCGGTGACGTGCTGAACCGGCTGCTGCAGGCCACCGGCGTCGCGGGCACCGCGGTTCCGGACAG
The DNA here is from genome assembly GCF_030813715.1 of Catenuloplanes indicus. Lineage (NCBI taxonomy): Bacteria > Bacillati > Actinomycetota > Actinomycetes > Micromonosporales > Micromonosporaceae > Catenuloplanes > Catenuloplanes indicus. The sequence goes on along the minus strand of NZ_JAUSUZ010000001.1, from coordinate 580,841 downwards.
CGTCACCGAGCGGGCCGCGCTGTTCCGCAGCCGGCTGGCGGAGCGGCGGATGCTGCTGCTGCTCGACAACGCCACGGACGAGGCGCAGGTGCTGCCGCTGTGGCCGAACACCGGCGGCTGCGGTGTGATCGTCACGGCGCGGACCAGGATGACCGCACTGCCCGGCGCGCACCTGGTCGACCTCACCACGCTGTCACTGGAGGACAGCCTGGCGCTGCTGCACCAGATCGTCGGCCCGCGGGTGCTGGCACAGCCGGCCGAGGCCGGTGAGCTCGCCCGGCTGTGCGGGAACCTGCCGCTGGCGCTGCGGATCGCCGGAGCCCGCCTGGCGTCCCGGCCGCATTGGCAGGTCAGCCGTCTGGTGGCGCGGTTGCGCGACGAGACGCTGCTGCTGGACGAGCTGGTGCACCGGGACATGTGCGTCCGGTCCACGCTGACCTTCAGCTACGACGGCCTGCCGGCGGCGGCCCGGCGCCTGCTGCGCAGACTGGCCGTGCTGCGCTGCGACGACTTCCCGGGCTGGATCGCCGGTGCGCTCGTCGACGAGGCCCCGGCGGCGGTGGACGAGCTGGTCGAACAGCTGGTGGACGCGCGCCTGGTCGAGGCGGCGTCCGAGCCGGTCGACGGCTCCACCCGATACCGGCTGCACGACATCGTGCGGGCGTTCGCCCGGGAACGGCTGACGGTCGAGGAGCCGGCCGGTGCCGGCACCGAGCTGATCCGCCGGGCGGTGAGTTGCTGGCTGACGGTCGCGGCCGAGGCGCACCGGCGAGAGTACGGCGGGGACTACACGATCGTGCACGGCCGGGCACCGCGCCGGCCGCTACGGCCGGAGCTGTTCGACGAGCTGCTCGGCCGGCCGATCGAATGGCTGGAGGCGGAGCGCTACAACCTCATCGCCGCGGTCCGGCTGGCCGCCGAGCACGACCTGGACGAGCTGTGCTGGGACCTCGCGTTCACGCTGGTGACGCTGTTCGAGGCGCGCGGGTGCTACGACGACTGGGAGGACACGGCGGCCGCGGCGCTGACGGCGGCCCGCCGGGCCGGCAACCGGCTCGGCGAGGCGGTGACCCTGCACTCGCTCGGCACGCTGTACATGTTCCAGCGGCACCCGGCCCGGGCCCGGCAGATGTTCCGGGACGCGCTGCCGATCCAGCGGGCGACGGGCAACGCGCATCTCGGCGCGCTCATCCAGCGCAATCTGGCCTACCTGGAGCAACTGGGCGGCGACGACGCGGCCGCCATCTCGCGATACCGCCGCGCGCTGGGCCCGCTGCGGGCCGCCGGTGACCACGTCGGTGAGGCGCACGTGATGGTCAACCTCGCCCGGGTGCTCTCCCGGCAGGGCCAGGCCGGTGAGGCGGGCCGGCTGCTGGATCAGGCGCTGCGGATCTGCCACCGCGTCGGGATCAAGCGGGTCGAGGCGCAGGCCCGCCACCAGCTGGGGGAGCTGCACCTGCGGACCGGTGACCTCGGCGGTGCCACCGAGGCGTTCCAGCAGACCCTGCACCTGGTCCGGGACGGCAACGACCGCATCGGTGAGGCCTACGCCGCGCACGGGCTCGGCGTGGTGCACAGCCGCGCCGGTGACCAGGGCCGGGCGCACTCGTGGCTGACCGAGGCGCTGCGGCTGGCCGAGCAGTCCGACGAGCGGCTGATCGAGGGCCAGTCCCTGTACGAGCTGGCCGGTCTGCCGCGGACCGAGCCGGCCGAGGCGGGCCGGATGCTGCGCCGGGCGATCCAGATCTTCGAGCAGTTGCAGGCGCGGATCTGGGTCGCCAGGGCTCATGACGCCCTGGCGACCCTGTGACCGGCTCATTCGGCGGCGTACCGGTCGGCGACGTCCAGCGCCTCGTCGATGATTTCCAGGCCGCGGCGCGCGTCCTCGGCGGAGACGTTGCACGGAGGCAGCACGTGCAGCCGGTTGAAGTGGGTGAACGGCCACAGGCCGCGGCGCCGGCAGTCCGCGGCCAGCTCGGCCATCGGCGCGGCCTGGGCGCCGGTGGCGGCGAACGGCACCAGCATCTCCCGGGTCCGCCGGTCGCGCACCAGCTCCAGGGCCCAGAACACACCCAGGCCGCGTACGTCGCCGACGCTCGGATGCGCCTCGCCGATCTTGCGCAGTCCGGGGCCGATCACGTGTTCCCCCAGCCAGGCGGCGTGCTCGACGATGCCCTCGTCGCGCATGGCGTGCATGGTGGCGACCGCGGCGGCACAGGCCAGCGGATGCCCGGAGTAGGTCAGCCCACCGGGGTACGGGGTGTCGTGGAACCGTGCGGCGACGCGCTCGGACAGGATCACCCCACCCAGCGGTACGTACCCGGAGTTCACGCCCTTGGCGAAGGTGATCAGGTCGGGCACGACGTCCCAGTGGTCGACCGCGAACCAGCGACCGGTCCGCCCGAAGCCGGTCATCACCTCGTCGGCGATGAGCAGGATCCCGTACCGGTCGCAGATCTCCCGGACGCCGCGCAGGTAGCCGGCCGGCGGCACCAGCAGGCCGTTGGTGCCGACGACCGGCTCCAGCAGCACGGCCGCGACGGTCTGCGGACCCTCCAGCGTGATCACCTGCTCGAGGTGTTCCAGCGCGCGCTCGCACTCCTGCGCCTCGCTCTCGGCGTGGAAGGCGGACCGGTACGGGTAGGGACCGAAGAAGTGCACCGCCCCGGCCGTTCCGGTGTCGCTCGGCCAGCGACGGGGGTCGCCGGTCAGGTGCATCGCGGTGTGGGTGGAGCCGTGGTAGGACCGGTACCCGGTGAGGATCTTCGGCCGGCCGGTGACCAGCCGGGCCATCCGGACCGCGTGCTCGTTGGACTCCGTGCCGCCGTTGGTGAAGAACACCTTGTCGAGGTCGCCGGGCGCGTGCTGCGCGATCAGCCAGGCGGCCTCGGATCGCTGGTCGTTGGCGAAGTGCGGGGCGACCGTGCACAGCTTGCGCGCCTGCCGGCAGATGGCCTCGACCACGCGCGGGTGGCCGTGGCCGATGTTGAGATTGACGAACTGCGACGAGAAGTCCAGGTAGTGGTTGCCCTCGTAGTCCCAGAAGGTGCTGCCGGAGCCGCCGGCGACCGGCATCGGGTCAATGTGCCCCTGCGCCGACCAGGAGTGGAAGACGTGCGCGCGGTCGGCGGCGCGGGCCGCGGCGGTGCTGGAGTCGGTGAGCATGTCGGCCTCGTCTCATGCGGGCGCGTGGTCGCGCCGGAGGAAGTAGTTGATGTCCGCGGTGACGCTCTCGACCAGGTCCGCGGTGGGCCGCTCCGGTCCGAGCTCGGTGGCGTTGCGGTGCAGCGTGCCGGTGGAGAAGGGCAGCCGGCCGGTGCGCCGGTAGCGGATGGCGCCGCGGGCGTCGCGGGCCGGCACGACCCACGACCGTGCGTGCACGCTCGCGCTGAACGGCACGTCCAGCCGCCCGCCGGCGAACGCCCCGGCCACGGCGGCCGGCAGGTCCGGCTCCGCGAGCACCGGCTCGACCAGCTCGGTCACCTCGCGCAGCAGCCAGTGGGTCTCCTCGCCCACCCGGTCCTCGTCGATGCGTACGACGTCCAGCAGGTCGGAGGTGCCGAGCAGGGCGGTGCGGATGCCGTCGGCGTTGGCGTCGGCGTCGGGGATGCCGTACCCCTCCTGCCGGGTCTTGTTGATGACCTTGGAGGCGCCACCCAGGAGCGCCGTCACACCGCCGTAGAGGATCAGCGCGTCCGCGGTGTCCCGGCGTCGCGGGAAGACACCCATGAACTCGTGCAGCACCGGGTGCACCTCCACCCCGGCGGGCAGGTACCGGCCGGCCAGCAGCCGGATGCAGCGCAGCGCGGCGACGTCCTGGTGGATCTCCCCGCCCTGCGGGTAGGCGATCGACAGGCAGCGCACCCCCTCGGCGGCCGCCGCCCGCGCCTCCAGCAGCGTCACGGCCAGGCTGATCGACGGAGGCATCAGCACCGCGGTCAGCGTCCCGAACAGCTCCCGGTCCACGGTCACGCCCGCGGCGGCGAGCCGGCCGCACAGCGCGTCGACCTCGCGCCAGCACTCCATCGACGTCCGCAGCGGGACGTCCTTGCAGTAGGGCAGGTTGTAACCGATGCCGCCACCCTCGAAGGAACCGGCGCCGGCGGCGAGCGACACCGCGAACAGCTCGCGCGGGTCCGGTGAGCCGTGCCGGATCTCCACCGGGACGTCGACCGCCTCGATCAGTTCCCGGCCGCGCCGCCAGCCGTGCGCGACCAGCGGGTAACCGTTGAGGTCCGCCGGTGCTTCGCGCAGCGCGCGGGCGGCCCGGTCGAACTGCCGCAGCCGGGTGTACGAGTCGATCGTGACGGTCAGCATGCCGGGACCGGCCTCGCGCAGCCGGTGCAGCAGGCGCAGCATGTCGCCGTGGTCGCCGACGCCGCACCGTGGCTGCACGATCGGCCGGCCGGTGTCCCGGGCGGCGCGGAGGGCGGCCACGGCCGACGGTGCCCGGCCGGAGCGCAGGTAGGCGACGGTGTCCGCCCAGGACGGCAGCGTCTCGGCGGTCGCCGCGTCCACCCGCATGCCGGCCCATTCGACCTCAGACATGTGCGCTCACCGCCTCCCGGGTGCGGCCGCGGGTGCCGGCGGCGTGGATGAGGTCCAGCAGCAGCGGCAGCTCGTGGGGGTCGTCGAGCAGGTGGTCGACGCCCAGCGCGCGCAGCCGCCGGTAGCCCTCGTCGGTCTTGTGACTGCCGACCGTCAGGTTCCCGCCGAGGATCAGCGGCCGGGCCAGCCGTCCGGCGTCGCGCAGCCGTGGCAGGTCGGCCAGGTCGGCGTACGCGTGGCCGTTGAGGCTGCCGACGATGACGGCCTCGGCGTCGGGGTGCGCGTCGAGCGCGTCGGCGAAGTCGGTCAGCGGCGTGCACACGCCGAGGTTGACCACGTCGAAGCCGTGCTCGCGCAACTGCATCGCGATCAGGTGGTTGGCCACCGCGTGGGCGTCGCTGTGCGCCACACCGAGGATGACCGTTCGCTGTCGAGTGCCCATCGTGGTGTCCTTCGCAGTGTCGTGGCCGGGCGGGTCGGAGGGTCAGTCGTCGAAGGCGGCGAAGAGCTCGCGGTCACTGGCCCCGGCCAGCAGCGCCGGGTCGAACTCCGCCGGGTCGGCCTGCGACAGCGACTCCAGGACCAGGCTGATCGCCGGGACGAGACCCCAGATCTCGCGGTACGGCGGCCAGCCGCGGTGCCCGGAGCGCACGTCCTCCTCGCGGGCGAAGATGTAGTCGGCCCACTGCCTGCTCATCGGACGCCGGTGGTGGAAGTCGTGGCACACGGTGTCACCGGTCAGGACCAGGTAGCGCGCCGGGAAGTGGACCAGCAGCATCCGTGCCCACCAGCGCAGCCAGGCGCGGGCCGCGGCCGGGCCGCGCAGTCGCGGGGACGGGGCGGGCTCGCCGATGAAGATCGCGTTGGTGAGGCTGGCGAAGTACTCCTTGCCGCGGCGCTGGGTGACGTCCGGCGACGGGAAGGTGTGCTTGACGCACAGCCGGAGCGCGTTGCTGACCTGGAAGAACAGCGTCATCGGCAGCAGCCAGCCGAGCAGCAGCAGCGGCCAGCCGCCCAGCAGCGTGGCCAGCACCGCCAGGCCGGCGTAGAAACCGCCGGTCAGCAGCCGCTCGGCCGGGGCCGCCGAGTGCGCGTAGGAACGGATCCGGGCCCACAGGAAACGGGCGTGGAACACCGGGGAGAAGATCTTGCCCAGCAGGCGCCGCCACATCTGCGGGCGGGTCATCCCGGGCCGCAGCTGCAGACTGACCAGGAAGGCCTGCACGGTGGGGTCGCGCAGCGTCATGTGGTGCAGCGCGTGGTGGTCGGCGACGTGCTCCGCGCTGTACCGCTCGAAGTGCTGGACCACCAACAGCCCGGCCACGATCCGGCCGGCGAGCGCGTCCGGTCCGCGCCGCGCCCACATGTTGCGGTGCGCGCACTGGTGGAAGATCATCATTCGGAGGTTGCGGGCGCCGTGCAGCGTGCCGGCCCACCCGGGCAGCAGCAGGAGCAGCCACCAGCCGCCGCCGCCGAGCGCACCGGCGGTCAGGGCCAGCCCGGCCGCGATCGACGCGCCCGCGGTCAGCAGGTGCACGGTCGGCGTCAGGTGCAGCGACCGCTGGCCGGAGTACGGGCGGCCGGTGAGGAACGTCAGCGGCAGTTGCAGGACGCCGGGGAGCTGTCGCATCGAGTCGCGGACGCTGTTGTCCGCCGAGTCGTGGGTGCGGTAGGTGGCAGCCGGCCTCTCGGCCACGGTGGCCGGCGGCGCAGGGATCTCGGTGATGGTCACGGGAGGTCCTCTCGGGTGGGAGCCGGGGCCGGGCCCGTCAACGGGTCAGGCCGGTGGCGGTGTGCACGATCTGGTCGAGGATGTGGTCGATCTGCGCGGTGGTGGTCGCCGGGTTGAGAATCATGATCTTGAGGAAGACGGGCTGCGTGCCGTCCGGGCGCCGGACCCTGGTCCGGGCGAGCAGCACCGTGCCCTGCTCCATCAGCCGCCGCCGTAGCGCACCGTTGAGCGCGTCCAGGTCGTGGCCGTCGCCGTCGTTTTCGTCCTCGTCGCGGAAGCGGAAGAGGACCGTGGTCATCGCCGGCCGTGCGGCCAGCTCCAGGCCGGGGCGGGCCTCGACCTGGTCGGCGGTGTACCGCGCCAGCTCGTAGCAGCCGTCGACCATCGCGGCCATGCCGTCCCGGCCCAGCGCGCGCATGGTCACCGCGATCTTGAAGGCCTCGGCGCGGCGGGTCGCCTGCACCGAGTTGCCGTACAGCCCGATGAAGCCCGCCTCGGCGTCGTCACCGGCGTTGAGCGTGGTCGTCTGCTGCGACAGCGGGGCCAGCCCGGCCGCGTCCCGCAGCAGGAACACCCCGGAGGTGGCCGCGGTCCAGCCGAACTTGTGCAGGTCCAGCGTGACCGAATCGGCCTCGGCGATCCCCGCCAGGCGCTCGCGCAGCCGCGGCGAGAACAGCGCGCCACCGCCGTAGGCGGCGTCCGCGTGCAGCCACACCCCGTGCCGGCGGCAGACCTCCGACAGCCCCGGCAGGTCGTCCACCCAGCCCTGATCGGTGGCGCCGACGCAGGCGATCACCGCCACCGGCAGCACGTCCGCGGGCAGGCCCGTGAGGGTGCGGTCGAGTTCGGCGGGCAGCAGCCGGCCCAGCTCGTCCGACGGGACCCGGACGATCCCGTCCTCACCGATGCCGCAGATCCCGGCGGCGCGGCCGATCGAGAAGTGCGTCGCGTCGGTCGCCAGCACCACCGGACGGCGCGGCAGCGCACCGAGCCCGTCCGCGAACGCCCGCCGGTCCATGCGCGCCGCCAGGACGCTGTCGCGGGCGGTGAGGATCGCCATCAGATTGGAGATGCTGCCGCCGGCGGTGATCGTCCCGCCCGCCTCCGGCCCGTAACCGACCAGGTCGGCGAGCTCCCGGACGACGTACCGCTCGAGTTCCAGCGCGTACGGCCCGCTCTCCCAGGCGTGCAGGGACTGGTTGAGGATGCCGACGACCAGCTCCGACGCGGCCGCGACCGGCGTCGGCGGGCACTGCATACGGGCGAGCGCTGCCGGGTGGCTCAGATCCACCGACCACGTGGCGTAGTCGCGCACCATGGTCACGAACGTCTCCAGCGCGCCGGCCGGGTGCTCCGGCAGCAGGGGGCCACTCAGCGACGCACGCGCCGCGTTCGTCACCGCGGCCGGCCCACCGGCCGTCACCGGGCCCGGCCGGCCCGCGCTCACCTGCCCGAGCACCTCCAGCGCGGCCTCGGTCAGCGTCCGTACCCGGTCCAGCCCGGCCGCGCTGCCGGCCGGCGGCTCCAGCGGTGCCACGGACGTCATGCTCTGCTCGACGATGCTCACGGAGAACCTCCCCAGCGGTGGTGACTTCCTGTCGGCAACAGGGATGCCCGGCCCGCCAACCGGCCGCTATCGGCCCGCTATCGGCGCCCGTGTGCATCGCGCCGTTAGGCGATGGAAAGAGATCCGATAACGCCGGGGGCACAGATTCATCGACCGCACCGACGCCCCACGGAGGTAACCCATGTACCGCCCGAACCTGACGATCGAGCTCGGCCCGGCCGCCGCCGGCATCGCCGCCCGGGGCGAGACCGGCTGGCGTGCCCGGCCCACGGTGCCGTGACCACGCTCGTGCGGGAGCGGGCCGGCGCCGATCCGCTCGCCGCGGTGGCCGCCGGACTCCGGGCCGCCGACGCGGACGGTGCGGGCCTGGCACCCGGCCTGACCGTCGCCGACCGGGCCGGCTGGATACCCGCCACCGAACTGACCGGCGCCGGCCTGGACATGATGATCACCGCGGCCACGTCCCGATGGGACGCGCCGCCGCACGCCGCCGTGGCGCAGATGTGGAAGGCCTACACGTACTGGTTGCTGGTCCCGATCGTGCACGGCTGGCAGTCCGGGCGTCGCATACCGCTGCTGACGGCCGGGAACACGATGCTACGGCTGGACACCCGCCACCCGGTCGTCGTCGGCGCACGCCCCGGCACCGGTGTGGCGACGCTCGCCCACGACCGGTCGGCCGCGACCGACGGCGCGCTGCCCGCCCTGCTGCACCACGTCGTACTCGACGCGCACCTGAACCCGGTGCTGGAGGCACTGCACCGCCGGACCCGGCTGGGCCGCCGTACGTTGCGCGGTCTGATCGCCTCGGGCGCGGCACACGCGCTGCTGCGATCGGCCGACCTGACGACCCGGTCCGCGACGGAGGCCCTCGACCGGTGGCTCACCGCGCTGGACTGCGCCGGTCTCGCCGAGGTCGTGCCCGGCCCGGCCGGGAAACCGGCCGTCCGGCGCCGCACCTGCTGCCTCGCCTACGCCCTTCCGCACCGCACCGGCTGCACCAGCTGCGCCACCCGCTCGGCGTGACCCCACAACTCGCCGCCGTCGAGAATCAGGAGGCTCGCGCAGCAGGCGGGGCCCGCGGTGACGATGAGTACACGTCCTGGGCCTGAAGTTGCGGGCCGGCCGGGAATCGGGCTACGAACCCGTCGCGCTCGATGACGAGGAATGTGTCCTGCGTGATCTCCGTCGTGCGCCCTGACGTCGAGTGCCGGTCCGCGCGACGCGGTGATGGAGCCGGGCGGGTGAGAACGCGGTCCACGTGTTCACCCACCCGGCGGCACAGGTCACAGGCGGGCGAGGATGGTCCTCATCGTGGTGATCTCGGCCTGCTGGTCGGTGATGATCTTCTGGGCCAGGGTCTTGGCGTCGGTGCTGGCGCCGTCGGCCAGTTCTCGCTGGGCCATCTCGACGGCGCCCTCGTGGTGGCTGATCATCATGGTGAGGAAGTGCTTGTCGAACGCGGTGCCGGTGGCGTCGGTGAGGGTGGCCATGTCCGCGTCGGACATCATGCCGGGCATCGACCCGTGGTGCATGCCCGCGTCCATGCTCATGCTCGGCGCGGGCCGGCCCCAGGCGGTCAGCCAGCCGGTCATGGTGTCGATCTCGGGCTGCTGGGCTTGCCGGATCTTGCCGGCGAGGGTTCTGACCTCGCTGTCGGCGGCCCGGCCGTCGGCCATCACGGCCATCTGCACCGCCTGCTGGTGGTGCGGGATCATCGACTGGGCGAAGCTGACGTCGGCGTCGTTGAACGTCCCGGCCGACGCAGGCGCGGCGGCCGGCGCGCTCGCCGGGGTGTGGTCCATGCCGTCGGCCCCGGGGGTGGCGGAGTGGTCACCGCCGCAGGCCGGCAGCGCCAGCGCGGCGGTGACGGCGGCCACGGCGAGCAGGCCACGCCGCAGCACCGTGGCGGACGGCAGAGAAGTACGCATCATGACGGAAATGACCTTTCGGCAGACAAGTGGGTGCACACGAGGACGCCTCGACCCGCGACCTCTCACGGTCGCCGTCGAGGTGGCGGCGTCATATACGCAGCACCGCTACCGAGGTCAGCCTCAGCCCGGCCGGCGCGTCCGGCGGGGCGCGTGGCGACGACACCCGCCGCGTCGCCGCCGCCGCACGCCCGGACCGGCGGTGGCCGGCGCCGGCCAGCCAGAGCAGCATCATCAGCACGACCATGCCGGTCAGGATCGCCAGGCACACACTCCAGACGCCCGGTCCGTGATCACCGCAGTGCCCGCCCGGGCACGCGGTCGCCTCGGTGAACGCGGCCGTGCCGCCGACGACCGCCGGGGCGTGCATGCCGGTCGTGGCCGGGTGCGCGTCGCCGCGGACACCGGCGTGGCCGAGGGTGTGCATCAGCGCCAGCCCGAGGGCGGTCGCCAGCAGCAGCACGAGCCGGGCCGTCCGGCCCGTCACGGTCACCGCTGCGGAGGTCACGACGTCACCGTAGCGCCTTGCCCGCACCGGCGATGACGGCGGCCACGCCAGGCCGGGCGCCACGGTCGCCGGTCACCCGTGCGGGTGAGCCGCCGCGGACGTCAGGTACCGGGCCGGCGGCCGAACGTGTGCACCCGCGCGCCGGTCTGCAGCTGCTTCCACATCGCCACGGCGTCGCGGTGCAGCAGATTGACGCAGCCGTGCGAGCCCCGGGCCGCGTCATGCAGGTACGTGGTCGTCTCGTGGAACCCGATCCCGCCGATGAACCGCTGCCAGTACGGCAGCCACACCTCGTACGGATCCGACCACTCCCGGACCGCGCGTTTGTTGATCCGGTACACCCCGGCCGGGGTGGCGTGGCCGCGGAACCCGGTCCGGACCACGGTCGGCCCGAACACCACGGCACCGGCACGCATCACCCACACGGTCTGCAGGGTCAGGTCGACGCACGCGGTCACACCGGCGCCGGCCCTGCACTGCCGTTCCCGCTTCGGGTCGGTACTCGCGGCGATGCGCCGGGCGACGTCCGCGGTCGCCGGATCGGCCTGCCCGGCGGCCGGCTCGATACCGAACCGCTGCTGGAACGCGCGGATCGCGGCGCAGTCGGCGGGCGAGGACCGGCCGTCGACGCTGACCGGCCCGTAACCGCCCAGGCCGGCGAGGTGCTCCTCGATGTCGCGCTGCCACCGGCCGCCCGCACACGCGACGACCGCGGTGTCCGCGCCCGCAGCGGCGGTGGCCGGACCCGGGGCCGGCGCGGAAGCCGGCGGGCGCGGTGCGGGCGCGTCCGCGGCCGTAGCGCGGGTCGACGCCGGGTCCTGGCGCAGGACCGTGACGACCGCCGTGCCCGCGGCCGGGGCCGCCGGTGCGGGCGCGACCTGCGCGGGCGCCGTAGCCGGGTGCATCAGGTCCAGTACGTCACCGGCCGCGGCCGTCGCCACCAGCCCGAGCACCGCGGCCGCGCTCAGCAGATAGGTCACCGCGTGCGAACCCGACACCCACGAACCGCCCTTCACTCACCAGCCGACCGATCGTCATCCCATCGGCACGGCCGCGGCGAGCCTTCGCCGCCGCAGGTAGCAGTCCCGGTGCGATCCCGGGCGCGTCGTCCGGCCGCTGCCGCTACGCGGGCCGGATCGCCCGAACCGGCCCGCGGGCGCCGGCCGGTCAGCAGTTGCGGATCGCGTAGACGAGGTCCCAGTAGTAGACGGAGTAGTTCCTGCAGTAGTACATGTCGAACACCTCGTACTTGCTCACCGTCGGGTCCCAGGCGACCGCGCAGAAATGCCCCGCGTGGCAGACGTAGCTCTGCTCGCCGATGACGTGGCCCACCGTGGAGGCCGGCAGCGTGTAGGGCGAGGTCGCCAACGCCCGTTCCGGTGCCCCCTCCGGTGGCGCGGCCGAAAGGCGGTCGGCCGCCCCGAAGCCCGGGATCGTGGCCGGGCGGCACGAGCCGGGCAACCGTGGCGGTCACCGGCTGACCGCTATGTCTGCGATCGTGAGGTCCGTGGCCGATACCTCCGCGCGGATCCTGCGCCTGCTGTCCCTGCTCCAGGCGCGTGTCGAGTGGCGCGGCGCCGACCTCGCGGACCGGCTCGACGTGTCGGCCCGGACCCTGCGGCGCGATGTCGGCACCCTCCGGGAGCTGGGCTATCCGGTCAATGCCGTGATGGGCGCCGGTGGTGGTTACCGGCTCGGTGCCGGTGGCCGGCTGCCGCCGCTCGTGCTCGACGACGACCAGGCGATCGCGATCGCGCTGGCGCTGCAGACCGCGCCGGCGACGGTGGCCGGGATCGTCGACGCGGTGGGCCGGGCGCTCACCACGCTGCGTCAGGTGATGCCGGCCCGGCTGCGCGCGGCGAGCGAGGCGTTCGACGTGACCCTGCTGCGCAACTACTGGGAGTTCTCGGCCGAGCCGGTCGACGTGGGCACGCTGCGGACGGTCGGCGCGGCGATCCGTACCGCGCGGGTGTTGCGGTTCGATCATCACGCCGGTGACGGCGTGGCTCCCGATGCCGGCCCGCCGCGGGACGTGGAGCCGCATCACCTGGTCGTCTGGGCCGGACGCTGGTATCTGATCGCGCGCGACCTCCCGGGCCGGAGGTGGCACACCTACCGGGTCGACCGGATCCGCCCGCACACCCCCGGTGGCGGCGCGGTCTTCACCCCGCAGCCGCTGACCCGCGACGACCTGACCCGGCTGGTGGTGCAGAACCCGGATCGCGGCGACACCCCCGGTCAGTGGCAGTGCGTCGGGTCGGCGATCCTCGACCTGCCCGCCGCGGTCACCGCCCGCTGGGCGCCGGGCGGCTCCGTCGTCGAGCCGGTCGGCGCCGGGCGCAGCAGGCTCACCGTCGGCGGGTGGTCCTGGGCCGGGATCGCCGGTCTGCTCATCACCTTCGACACCGGCCTGAGTGACGTCGAGCCACCGGAACTGCGGGCCGCGATGCGTCAGATCAGCCGGCGACTCGACGATGCGACGGCACCGGCGCGGTGACGCCCGCCGGTCGGGTCACCCCTACCGCGGATCGGCCCGGTGACCGCATGGGCGCGGCAACGGATCTTGGACACACCCGGACGCCGGTGCCCGCCGGCGGCCAGGTCCGCACCGGCAGCAACACCAAGACGTTCCCGGCACCGGGCATGTGGGCGGGCGCCGCTTGCGGCGGGTCCGCGGTCGCGGGTCGCGCCGCTGCCGTACCGCTTCCGGATCAGGCGACCGCCACCGAGGCGAACGAGACCGCCGTCGCGGAGAATGTGCCGCATGAACGTCTCCGGTGCCGTCTGGCTGCTTACCGTGATCGGTATCGTCGGCCTGCTGTTGTTCGACTACTTCTTCCACGTGCGGCGTACGCACATCCCGTCGCTCGGCGAGGCCGCGCGCTGGACGGCCGTCTACATCGGCATCGCGGTGGCGTTCGGCTTCGGGGTGCTGATCCTCGGCGGTGGTACGGCCGGTGCGGAGTACTTCGCGGGCTACGTCACCGAGAAGGCGCTGTCGGTCGACAACCTGTTCGTCTTCCTGCTGCTGCTCGGCAGCTTCAAGGTGCCGCGTGCCGACCAGCAGAAGGTGCTGTTGTTCGGCATCACGTTCTCGCTGATCGTCCGGACCGGGTTCATCTTCCTGGGCGCCGCGCTGATCAACTCGTTCGCGTGGGTGTTCTACCTGTTCGGGCTGATCCTGCTGATCACCGCGGGCAACCTGCTGCGGGAGCAGCACGACGACGACCGGCCGCCGGACAACGTCATCATCCGGCTGGCACGCCGGGTGCTGCGTACCTCGGAGAACTACGACGGCGACAAGCTCGTCACCACCGTGGACGGGCGCCGCATGCTGACGCCGATGCTGCTGGTGATGGTGGCGATCGGCGGCACCGACATCCTGTTCGCGCTCGACTCGATCCCGGCGATCTTCGGGCTCACCCAGAACACCTACCTGGTGTTCACCGCGACCGCGTTCTCACTGCTCGGGCTGCGGCAGCTGTACTTCCTGATCGACGGCCTGCTGGACCGGCTGGTCTACCTGTCCTACGGTCTCGCCGCGATCCTGGCGCTGATCGGGATCAAGCTGATCCTGCACGCGCTGCACGAGAACAACGTGCCGTTCATCAACAACGGTGAGCACGTCGACGCCGCCGAGATCTCGACCGGCCTGTCGCTGTCGCTGATCATCGGCATCCTGCTGGTCACCGTGTTGTTCTCGCTGCTGAGCCCGCGTGGGCGGGCGCAGACGTACACCAGGGCGGCACGCCGGCACGCCAACGAGTACCTCGACGTCGAGACGGACCCGGCCTACTGCGACGAGATCTACCACCGGCTGCTCGAGGAGGAGGCGCACATCAACGGCCTGCCCGCGAAGTACCGGGCCCGGACGTACGCCGAGAAGGAGCTGACCGACCTGCTGCGGCGCGCTCACGAACTGCACGAGCGGCGAGTGGCCGCGGGTACGTGTTTCCGCCCGGAACCGGCGTCGACGGGGGTGTCCTGACGACCGCGGGCGGCGATCACGGTGCGTCGGCGGCGTGGTGGAGGCGGTTGCGGCCGGCCGCCTTGGCCGCGTACATGGCCGCGTCCGCGCGCCGCAGCTGCTGTTCGGCGTCGCTGCCGGGCGGGGCGGTGATCATGCCGATGCTCGCGCCGACCCGGATCGGCCCGGCCGGTGTGGCGATCGGCGCGTCGAGCGCCGCGAGGATCCGCGCGGCGACCTGAGTGGCCCGGGCGTCGTCGGTGACGGGCAGGATGACGGCGAACTCGTCGCCGCCGAGGCGCGCGACCACGTCATCGGCGCGCACGGTCGTGCGGATGCGGTCGGCGACCGCGGTCAGGACCGCGTCGCCGGTGGCGTGGCCGTGTGCGTCGTTGACGGGTTTGAAGCCGTCGAGGTCGATGTAGAGCAGCGCGGTCGGGCCGGTGGGGGCATCGAGGCTGGCCTGCCATCGGTCGTGGAAGCGGCGGCGGTTCGCCAGGCCGGTCAGCTGGTCGGTGGAGGCGAGGATCTCGGCCGTACGCAGCGTGGCGGTCTGCAGCCGGACGACGCCCTCGAGCCGTGCGATGACGAGCAGGAACAGGATCGCGGACCCGGCCACGATCACGGGTACGTCGATCGGCATGTCCCGCACCCACTCGATGGCCAGGACGGCCGGTGCCATCAGGCTGGCGACCGCGAGCGCGGCCAGGCGGCCCGGGGACACGGGGGTGTGCGCGGTCGCGGGCTCGGGGCGGGAGAGCGTGGCCATCGACGGGTGCAGCGCGGCCGCGCCGCCCAGCGCCTGCATGATCAGCCAGGCGGCGTCCACCGGGTGCCCGGGGTGGTAGCCGATGCTCAGCTCGAGCAGCGCGTAGACGACGTCGCCGAGGAGCAGCACGACCATGCTGGCGGCGAACAGGCGGTACGCGGCCGGGCGGTTCCCGCGGCCGGTCGCCAGCCGCAGCAGCACGGCCAGCATGGCGATGTCGGCGACCGGGTACGCCAGCGAGACCGCGCGGGCCAGCGGGCTGAGGTCGTCGGCGCGCACGTACGGCACGATCAGGTACACCCAGGCGAGCAGCGCCGCGCCGGTCGACAGGATCGCGGCGTCGAGCAGGCCGGGCAGGTCCCGGCCGGGCCGCCGGGCGCGCACCAGCCCGGCGATCGCGACCACCAGGCACGCGCTGAAGGCCAGGTAGAGCACGTCGGAGTAGGACGGGAACGCGTCGCGTCCCCACAGCGCGGTCTGGATCCAGTACAGGACCTCGGCG
Organism: Catenuloplanes indicus; assembly: GCF_030813715.1. Classification (NCBI taxonomy): domain Bacteria; kingdom Bacillati; phylum Actinomycetota; class Actinomycetes; order Micromonosporales; family Micromonosporaceae; genus Catenuloplanes; species Catenuloplanes indicus. The sequence continues at coordinate 565,317 of NZ_JAUSUZ010000001.1, read as the reverse complement.
ACGGCGAACAGCAGCCGGGCGGCCGCCATCAGGTACCACGGCCAGCGCACGGCCGGGCGATGCCACCGTACGCCGAGCACGATCGCCACGGCGGCGGAGGCACCCAGCAGCCCGACCAGCACGGTCTGCACCGCGTCGGCGGGTACCGCGAAATAGATGACGACGACCAGCCCGGACAACGCCAGATACACCGGCCACGCCGCACCGCGCGTCACACTCGACCCCCTTCCCGCCCACCGGCCGGTCAGCCGGATCGGCCCGTATGTCCCTATCGGCGGTTCGCGGTGCCGACCTGAGTGGTCGGGTGACCGGATCGTCGCCCCGATTCCGGTCCGGACCGGAGGCTCACGGCCGGGGGACCGGCAGCGGGGGGAACGCCGGGAACGCGGCGCGCAGCAGGCGGTGGACGGGTGGGGGGATGCGCTGGGTGCCGCGGGCGGTGGGGGCGACCAGGTAGGTGAGGCGGGTGCGGGCGTCGGGAGTGGCGCTGATGCCGCTGAGCGCGCCGTGCACGACGCCGGCCATACCCCAGACCACGGTGCCGTCGGGAAGGATCGCGCGGTCCAGGCCGGCGCCGGCGAACGCGGGACCACCGAGCCGGTACGGGACCGCCGGCACCCGCAGCAGTTCGTCGCGCCAGCGGCGGGGGAGCAGGTCGCCGGCGAGCAGCGCGGCCAGGAACCGGTCCAGGTCACCGACCGTGGAGATCATCTCGCCGGCGGCGCCGTGGATGGACGGGCTGTGCGCGGTGACGTCGACGCCGTCGTCGTACCCGTGGACGTGCGGTGCTCCGATGTGCGGGTCGTCGCCGGGCAGCGAGGTGTCGTGCAGGCCGAGCGGGTGCAGGATCCGGCGGGTGATCTCGCCGGCGTACGGGGCGCCGGTGACCCGTTCGACGAGCAGGCCGGCGATGACGTAGTTGGCCCGGGTGATCTGCTGGCCGGTGCCGGGCGGGAACAGCAGCGGCTCCCGCAGCGCCCGGCCGATCAGGTCGCCCGGGGTGAACGTGTCGAAGCGGTGGGCCAGGAACCAGGCGGTGTCGTGGTAGCGCACGTCACTGACGTCGGCGAGACCGCTGGTGTGGTCGAGCAGGTGCCGGACGGTGACCGCCGCGGGGAGCAGGCCGGGCAGATACGCGGTGACCGGGTCGTCGAGGGCGAGCCGGCCGTCGGCGGCGAGCCCGAGCACGGTGGCCGCCACGAACGTCTTGGTCACGCCGCCGATGCGGAACCGGTGGCCGTGCTCCGCCGGTGCGCCGGTACGCAGGTCGGCCACGCCGGAGCGGCCGTGCCACGATCCGTCCGGGGTAGTGAGCCGGACCAGCACGGCGGTGGCCTCGGCGTCCGGCCGTCGCCCGACGGCGCGGGACATGGCCGTGGCCGGGGTCACCGGACGGCCTCGACCGGCTCGTCCGGGGCCTCGGCCCAGGCGCGGCCGGACGGTGACGTGCCGACCGAGGCATCGGTACGGCGCAGCGACTCGACCAGCGCGGTCTGTGCCCGTTTGCCGTTCTCGCCGTTGGCGAGCACGATCAGGCCGTCGCCGCTTCCGGCGAGCGTGACCGACACGCACCGGAACCCGACGGTACGACCGCCGTGGCCGTACTCCACGTCGCCGCTGCTCGGGTCGACGACCGTGCCGAGCCCGTAGAAGCTGCCCGGGTGCCACACGGTGATCATCTGCTGGGCGAGCGGGCGGGGCAGCGGCGCGTCCGGCTCGCCGCGCACGGACCGGCGGATCGCGATCGCCACCCGGGTGAGGTCCCGCGCGCTGGACCACAGCCCACCGGCCGCGACCTCGTTGCGGACCCGCCAGCGGCCCGGGATCGGCGTGCCCCGCTCGTCGTGGCCGACCGCGACCGGCGGGGCCGGCCGGTGCGGGCGGTCCTGGTCGAACGTGCTGTCGGTCATCTCCAGCGGGTCGAGCACGAGCCGCTGGAGCAGCGCGCCGAACCGCTCGCCGGTGACGTCGGTGAGCAATTGCTCCAGGACCGAGTAGTTGATGTTGGTCTTCTTGAACACGTCACCGGCGCGGTGCACGGCCCGGACCGGCGGGTCGGCGGTCAGCAGCTGCACGATCGACGGCATCGGCTCGCCGGGCAGATAGTTGGTGGCCGGTACGTGGCTGAGGCCGGCCTGGTGGCTGACCAGCTCCCGCAGGGTGATCACCGCGCCGCCGGGCACCTGCCACGAGGTGAGGTAGCGGTTGATGTCGGCGTCGAGGTTGAGCACGCCGTCGGCGACCAGGCGCAGCACGCCGAGCATCGTGACGTGCTTGCTGATCGACGCGACCTGGAACGGGGTGCGTGCGGTGACCGGCTCCGGCCGGTCGGCCGCGGTCACGCCGTAACCGGCCAGGTGCGCCACCTCACCGCCGCGCAGCAGCGCCACGCTCACGCCGGGCACGTCGTGCCGGGCCATGGCCGCGGTCAGCGCCGCGGGGTCGAACACGTCCGGGGTCATTCTCCTGCCTCTCGTCGACGTCGGCGATGACGGCGGTGCGGGTATCGCCGTCGGTGCGGGGACCGGCGGCAGCGCGGCGGCCAGATCGGACAGCGTGTCGTGCTCGTAGAGCAGGCGCAGCGTCAGCGGGAGCCCGGCCCGCCGTGCGGCGGCGATCAGCCGGATCAGCGTGAGCGAGTCGGCGCCGGCGAGCACCGGATCGTGCGCGCCGATCCGCTCCCGGCCGAGCACGCCCGCGCACACCTCGGCCAGCGCCCGTTCGGCCGGGGTGGACGGCGGCACGTACGCGTGCGCGTGCGCGGTCCGCGGCTCGGGCAGCGCCCGCCGGTCGAGTTTGCCGCTCGCGGTGAGCGGCAGCGCGGGCAGCGCCACGAACGCGGCGGGGATCATCACGTCCGGCAGCGTGCCGGCGAGCTCCCGGCGCAGGGTGCGGTCGCCGGGCAGCTCCGGGCCGGCCGGCACCAGATAGGCGGCGAGCCGCCCCTGCCACGGCAGCACGGCGGCCGCGGCGATCGACGGCAGGCGGCACAGCGCGGCGGCGACCTCGCCCGGCTCCACCCGTACCCCGTTTATCTTGATCTGGTCGTCGGTCCGGCCGGCGAACTCCAGCGTCCCGTCCGCGCGCACCACCACCAGGTCCCCGGTGCGGTACAGCCGGGAGCCGCCCGGGCCGGGCACGAACCGGCGCGCGGTCAGGTCCGGCCGGCCCAGGTAGCCGCGGGCCACCCCGGGGCCGCCGACGTACAGCTCGCCGGGCACGCCCACCGGCACCGGGCACCGGCCGGCGTCCAGCACGTGCACGCTCACCCCGGGCAACGGCCGGCCGATCGGCACCGGCCCGGTCACCTGCCGGGGCGTGAAACGGTGCGCGGTCACGTCGATCGCGGCCTCGGTCGGGCCGTACGTGTTCCAGATCCGGGCCTGCCGCAGGTCCAGGAAACGCTGGCACAGCTCGGCGTCCAGCGGTTCACCGGCCACCGTCAGCAGCCGCAGCGCGGTGCACGCCCGCCAGCCGGGCGTCTCCACCAGCAGCCGCAGCACCGACGGCACCACCTGCAGGACCGTCACGTCGTGCTCGGCGACCGCCCGGACCAGCGCGGCCGGGTCCCGTTCCGCGCCGGGCGGGGCCATCACCACGCTCGCACCGCACACCAGCGGTGCGAACAGCTCCCAGCCCGCCGCGTCGAACCCGATCGACGTCTTCTGCAGCACCCGGTCCCGCGCGGTCAGCGGGCCGGTCGCGACCCGGTTCGCCAGGCCCCGGTGGGTGATCTGCACGCCCTTCGGCCGGCCGGTCGACCCGGAGGTGTAGACCACGTAGGCGAGCTGGTCCGGGTGCGGCATGCCGTGCCACTCCTCCTCGCCCAGCCCGGCCAGGAACGCCTCGTCCACCTCGACGGCGGCGCCGGCGTCCGCGCACAGCAGCCGCGCGCGCCCCGGCGGCGTGGCCGGGTCGATCGGCAGGTAGGCGCCACCGGCCTTCCACACGCCCAGCAGCGCGGCGGCCAGGCCGGGGCCGCGCTCCAGCCGGACCGCGACCACGGTCTCCGGCCCGGCCCCGGCACGCCGCAGCCGGTACGCGATCCGGCCCGCGAACCGGTCCAGCTCCGCGTACGACAGCGTGGACGTGCCGGTGCGGACCGCGACCGCGGCGGGCCGGTCCGCGACGACGGCCGCGACCGCCTCCGGCACCGAACGGGCCGGCGCCGGCGGGGCGGGGCGGCGCAGCGCGTCCAGCACCGCGACGTCCTCCGGCGGCAGCGGCACCTCCGGCTCGCCGGACGCCATCGCCTCCAGCACCGCCCGGTACATCGCCGCCAGCCGGTCCGCCCGGTCCCGGCCGAGCACCCGGGTGTGACCGCTGATCCCGACCTGCCCGCGCAGCGTCGTCACCGCCAGGTCGAACTCGGTGTTGCCGTCCGACAGCGTCGCACCCACGTCGACCTGCGCGGCGTCCAGCTGGTCGAAGTCGAGGTAGTTGAACGACACGCCGACCAGCCGGCCGCCGCCCGCGATCCGCTGCATCTCCGGCATCGGGAAGTGCCGGTGCGGCCAGATCGCCACCTCCTGGGCGAACACGTCCGCGACCAGCTCCCGCCACGACCCGGTGCCGTGCCGGTGCACGAACGGGACCGTGTTGAGGTACATGCCGTGCACGTGCTCGGCCCCGGCCGCCTCCGGCCGGGCGTCGCACACCAGCCCGGTCAGGAACGACCGCTCCGGCGTCAGCCTGCCCAGCACGGTCAGGTGTGCGGCCAGCAGCACGCTCTTCAGCGACGCGCGCGCGTCGCGGGCGAGCGCCCGCAACCGGTCCTCCAGATCGGCGAACGGCACCCGCAGCCGGTAGCGCTCGCGCGGCGAGACCGGATCGGCCCACGCGGCCGGCAACGCGAACCGCGGATGCGCGGCCACCGTCCGGGTCCAGTGCGCGCGGTGCTCCGCGGACGCCAGCGCCCGCAGCTCCCTGGCGACGAAGTCGGCGTAGCGGACCGAGGCGCGCGGCGGCGGGGCCGGCCGGTGACCGTCCCGGATCGCGCGGTACGCGTCCAGCAGCTCGGTCAGCAGGTTGTAGAAGCTCCAGCCCTCCGTGATCGCGTGGCAGCGGACCACGGTCAGCCACCAGCCGCCGCCGGGCGCGAGATGCACCGCCAGCCGCAGCAGCGGGGGGCGGGACACGTCGAACGGGCGGGCCCGCTCCCGGGCCTGGAACGCCCGCAGATCCGTGCCCTCGTGCACGCCGACCGGGATCTCCGCCTCGGCGTGCACCAGCTGCATCGGCACGGTGTACCCGCCGAGGTCGAAGGAGGTCCGCAGCGCCTCGTGCCGCCCGGCGACCAGCCGCGCGGCCGCCCGCAACGCCGCCACCGCGAACGGCACCGCGTCGCGGATCCGGAACGTGGTCACGCTGTGATATCGGTGCAGCGTGTCGTCGGCCAGCATCTCGGCGATCATGCCGGCCTGGGTGCGCGCCATCGGGTACGCGTCGGTGAGCCCGCCCGGTAGCCGGGCCCGGTCGTCCGCGCCGATCAGCGCGAACGGCGCGACCGGTGGATCGTCCGCCGCGGCCGGCCGGGACTCGGCCAGCGCGCACAGCCCGGCCACGGTCCGGCGGTCGAACACGTCCCGCACGGTCACGTCGAACCCGGCCGCCCGCAGCGGGCCGACGATCGCCACCGCCCGGATCGAGTCACCGCCCAGCGAGAAGAAGTCGTCGTGCACGCCGACCCGCGCGACGCCGAGCGCGCCGCGCCACACCTCGGCCATCCGCCCCTCGGCCGGCGAGCGCGGCGCCACCCGGTCCGGCACCGCGGGTGCGGGCAGCGCGGCCCGGTCCAGCTTGCCGTTCGCGGTCAGCGGCATCGCCGCCAGCGGCACGATCACGTCCGGCACCAGGTGGTCCGGCACCGTCCGGGACAGCGCCTCCCGGGCCGCGCCGGCGTCGGCCGGTCCGGTGACGTAGCCGATCAGCCGCCCCTCCCGAGCCACGACACGCGCCTCGGCGACGCCCGGCAGCGCGCGCAACGCCGCCTCCACCTCGGCGGGCTCGACCCGGAAACCGCGGATCTTGACCTGGTCGTCGACGCGCCCGGCGAACTCCAGCGCGCCGTGCGCGTCCACGCTGACCAGGTCACCGGTCCGGTACAGCCGGGAACCGCCCGGACCGGGCACGAAGCGCCGGGCGGTCAGGTCCGGCCGGCCCAGGTAGCCGCGGGCCACCCCGGTCCCGCCGACGTACAGCTCACCGGTCACGCCGGCCGGCACCGGGCGCAGCGCGGCGTCCAGCACGTGCACGGTGACGTTCGGCAGTGGGCGACCGATCGGCACGGTGCCCGCCACCGGGCCGGTGACCGTGTGCACGGTCGCCCCGACGGTCGTCTCGGTCGGCCCGTACTCGTTGACGATCTCGGCACCGAGCCCGGCGAGCCGGCCGGCCAGCGCGCCGGGCAGCGCCTCACCGGCCACCAGCAGCAGGGGCGCCAGCGCGGCCGTGCCCCGCGGGCCGAGCCGGCCGAGCAGCAGCTCCAGGTGGCCGGGGGTGAGCTTGACGAAACTGAACGGCGCCGCGGCCGACAGCGCATCACCGAGCGCGGACAGGTCCTCGCCGTCCGGCCACAGCCACAGCCGCTGCCCGGTCATCAGCGGCGCCCACAGGTTCGGTACGACCAGGTCGAAGGCCACCGGCGAGAACAGCGGTGCACCGTCGTGACCGCGGCCGGCGAGCGCGTCCGCGGCCCAGTGCAGATGACCGGCCAGCCCGCGGTGGGTGACCTGCACGCCCTTCGGCCGGCCGGTCGACCCGGAGGTGTAGATGACGTAGGCGAGCTGGTCCGGGTCCGGCACGTGCCGGTGCGCGGGCGCCGGGCCGTCCGGCAGCGCGGCGAGGAACGCGGTGTCCACCAGCACGGCCGCGCCGGAGTCGGCGATCAGCGCTTCGACGCGCGGTGCCGGGGTGGCCGCGTCGATCGGCAGGTAGGCGCCGCCGGCCTTCCACACGCCCAGCAGCGCGGCGACCAGGCCCGGCCCGCGCGGGCAGCACACCGCCACCACCGACTCCGGGCCGACGCCGAGCGTGCGCAGCCGGGCCGCGACCCGGTCGGCGTACCCGTCGAGGTCCCGGTAGGACAGCCGGACGTCGCCGCACTCCACGGCGATCGCGTCCGGCCGGCCGGCGGCCCGGTCCGCGACCGTCTCCGGCACCGACCGGGGCGGGAACGCCGTCACCGGATGGCCGGCGACCGCCGCCGGGCCGAACACCGGGTGCGCGTCGCCGTCCGGATCGGCCGCCATCGCCTCCAGCACCGACCGGTACATGCCGGCCAGCCGCCGGCCGTGCGCGCGGGCGAGCACCCGGGTGTGGCTCTTCAGCGAGACCCGGCCGCCGACCGTGGTCACCGCCAGGTCGAACTCGGTCGTGCCCGGCGTCATCGCCGACGCCAGGTCCAGCGTGTCGCCGTCCGGCAGCAGCTCGTCGAAGTCGACGTAGTTGAGCAGCACGTCGACCGGGCGCGCGCCACCGGCCAGGCGCTGCATCTCCGGCATCGGGAAGAACCGGTGCGGCCACATCGCCGTCTCCCGCGCGAAGACCGCGGCGACCAGCTCCCGCCAGGTGCGCCCGCCACGCGGTACCGCGAACGGCACCGTGTTCAGGTGCATGCCCAGCACCTGCTCCGCACCGGCTGCCTCCGGCCGGATGTGCGTGACCAGCCCGGTGCTGAACTCGCCGCGATGCGTCAGCCGGCTCAGCACCGCGCCGTGCGCGGCCACGATCACGCTCTTCAGCGACGCGCCGGCCGCCGCCGCGAGCGCGCGCAGTCCCGGCACCAGATCGGCGAACGGCACGTGTTCCCAGTAGCTCTCCGACTCCCCGGGCGCGCCCCACGCGGCCGGCAGCGTGACCGGCGGCGGCACGTCCGCCCAGTAGGCGCGGTCGTCGGCCGAGGCCAGCGCGCGCAGCTCGCCGGCGACCGCGTCGGCGAAGCGCACCGCGGGCAGCGGATCGAGCCGCGGCTGCTCACCGGCCCGCAGCGCCCGGTAGCAGGTCAGCAGCTCGCGGATCAGCGAGTGGTAGCTCCAGCCCTCCACGACGGCGTGGAACTCGGTGATCGACAGCCACCAGCCGTCGTCGGCGAGGTGGGCGGTCAGCCGCATCATCGGCGCGGCCGCCAGGTCGAACGGGCGGGCCCGCTCGGCCGCGTGGAACTCCTCCAGCGCCCGGCGCACCGCGTCCGCGTCCCGGCCGCGCAGGTCCCGTACGTCAACCGGCAGTTCCGCGTGCGCGTGCACCAGCTGCATCGGCGCGGCGCAGGTGTGCAGGTCGAACGACGTGCGCAGGGCCTCGTGCCGGGCCACCAGCAGCCGTGCCGCCGCACGCAGCGCGTCCGGGTCGCACGGCCGCCCGTCGCGGATCCGGGCGGAGGCCACGTTGTGATAGTTGCCGGGCCGGTGCCCGGCCAGCATGTCGGCGACCATGCCGACCTGGGTGCGCAGCATCGGGTACGCGTCGGTCAGCCCGTCCGGCAGCAGCCGCCGGTCCTGCGCGCCGATCAGGGCGAACGGTGCCACGACCGGCACGGTGGGCGCCCGGCGGCCGGACGCCAGCGCGCACAGCGCGGCCACGGTCCGGTGCGCGAACACGTCCCGGACCGTGACGTCGAAACCGGCCTCGCGCAGCCGCCCGATCAGCGCCACGGCACGGATCGAGTCCCCGCCGAGGTCGAAGAAGCCGTCCTGGACGCCGACCCGGTCCACCCCCAGCACCGCGCGCCACACCGCGGCCATCCGCTCCTGCTCGGCCGACTCCGGCGCCGCGTACCCGGCCGGGCCGGTCAGCGCGCCGCGGTCCGGGGCCGGCAGCCGCCCGGTGTCCAGCTTGCCGTTCGCGGTCAGCGGGAACGCCTCCAGCGGCACGATCGCGGCCGGCACCATGTACGCCGGGAGCAGGCCCGCGCAGTGCGCGCGCAGCCCGTCCACTCCGTCGCCGACGACGTAGGCCAGCAGCCGGCCGTCGGCGGCGACGACCACCGCGTCCCGGACCGCCGGATGCGCCCGCAGCACGGCGCGGATCTCGCCCGGCTCCACCCGGTACCCGCGGATCTTGACCTGGTCGTCGGCCCGGCGCAGGAACCGCAGCCGGCCGTCGGCCGTCCGCAGCGCCAGGTCGCCGCTGCGGTACATCCTGCTGCCCGGCGGCCCGTACGGGTCCGGCACGAACCGGGCCGCGGTCAGGTCCGGCCGCCCCAGGTAGCCGCGCGCCAGCCCGGGCCCACCGACGTGGATCTCCCCGGGCACGCCGATCGGCACCGGCCGGCCGCCCGCGTCCAGCAGCCTGATCGTCAGGTCCGGCAGCGGTACGCCGATCGGGCTCCCGGCCGCCGCGGGGTCCAGGTCGGCGGCGGTGATCCGGTGGACGGTGGCGTGCACGGTCGTCTCGGTGATGCCGTACATGTTGAGCAGCGCGGTGCGCTCCAGCCCGGCCCGGGCCACCCACGGGCGCAGCGACGGCACGTCCAGGTTCTCGCCGGCGAGCACGACCGCGCGGACCGGCAACCGGCCGACCCGCGGGTCACCGGCGCCGGCGGCCGCGACCAGCCCGCCGAACGCGGACGGTGTCTGGCTGAGCACCGTCACCCGGTGCGCGATCAGCAGGTCCAGCAGGTCGTCCGGGGAGCGGGTGGTCCGCTGCGGTACGACGCTCACCGCGCCGCCGGTCAGCAGCGCGCCCCAGATCTCGAAGACGGACACGTCGAACGCGTACGAGTGGCACAGCGCCCACACGTCGCCCGGCCCGGCCCGCAGGTGCTCCTGGGCGGTGCGGACCAGACGGTGCACGGCGGCGTGGGTCACGCACACGCCCTTCGGCCGTCCGGTCGAGCCGGAGGTGTGGATGACGTACATCAGCGAGTCCGGGTCGATCGCGGCCGGCGGGCCGGCCGCCTCGGCGCCGTCCTCGCCGAGCACCAGCACCGCGCCGTCGTGGCAGCGGGCGGCCGTGTCGCGCAGCGTCGGCGCGGTCACCAGCACGGTCGCGCCGGAGCCACCGGCGATCCGCCGCAGCCGTTCCACCGGGTGCGCCGGGTCCAGCGGCAGGTAGCCGGCCCCGGTCCGGAGCACGCCGAGCAACGCGGGCACCAGGTCGAGGTCGCGTTCCAGCAGTACCGCGACCGGGGCCTGCGGGCCGGCGCCGAGGGCCCGCAACCGGCGTGCCACCGCCTCGGCCCGCGCGTCGAGCTGTGCGTAGCTGAGCCGGGCGTCGCCGTGGAGCACCGCGGTCGCGTCCGGTGCCGCCGCGGCCCGTGCCGCGAACGCCTCCGGGACGGACCGCGCCGGTACCGGCGGCGCCGGTGCGGCCGGGGCGCCGAGCGTGACCGCCCGTTCCGCCTCGTCCAGCACGTCGATCGCGTCGGCCGGTGCGGCCGGGTCGGCGGCGGCCCGGTCCAGCAGGCACGCCAGCTGCCGGGCCATCCGGTCCACGGTCGGCGCGTCGAACAGCGCGGTCGGATAGATCAGCCGGCCGTGCACGGTGCCGTCGGGGTCCTGCCGGGTCTGCAGCTCCAGGTCCCACTTGGCGACCGGCTCGCCCGGACCGTACGGCTCCGCCGTCACACCCGGCAGGCGCAGCAGCCCGCCGGTGCCGGCGTGGGTGGTGTACGCGGCCTGGAACAGCGGCGTGCGGGACAGGTCCCGGCCGGGCTGCAGCGCGTCGACCAGCCGGGCGAACGGCGCCGCCTGGTGGTCGTAGGCGTCCAGGACCGTGGCCCGGACCCGCCGGACCAGCTCCGCGAACGACTCCGGGCCGTCCCACACCGCGCGCATCACCAGCGTGTTGATCCCGTACCCGATGAGGTGCTCCAGCTCCGGGCGGGTGCGGGCGGAGACCACGGTGCCGATCGGGACGTCGGTGCGGCCGGTGTAGCGGGACAGCAGCACCGCGAACGCGGTGAGCAGCACCACGAACGGGGTCGCGCCCAGCGCGTCCAGGCGGGCGACGGTCCGCGCGGGCACCACGAACGACGCCGCCGCGCCCGCGTGACCGCGCACGGCCGGGCGGGGACGGTCGGTGGGCAGGTCCAGCGGCTCGATCCCGTCCAGCCGGGACCGCCAGTAGCCGAGCTGCCGGTCCGTCACCTGCGCGCGCTGCCATGCCGCGTAGTCGGCGTACTGGATGTCCGGCGCGGGCAGCGGCTCGCCGCGGTAGGCCGCGGCCAGGTCCGCGGCCAGCACGCCGAACGACCACGCGTCCCAGCAGATGTGGTGCACGACCAGGCTGAGCACGTGGTCGTCGTCGGCGAGCCGGCGCAGGCCCGCCCGGATCGGCCACTCGGCCGCCAGGTCGAACGGCGTGCCGGCCGGCTCGCCGTCCGGCAGGCCCGCGCCGGTGGGCGGGTCGACGACCTGCGCCGGCACCCCGTCGACCACGACGTACCGGGTGCGCAGGATGTCGTGGCGGGCGATCGTGGCGGCCCAGGCCCGGCCGAGCGCGGCCACGTCCAGCGGGCCGCGCAACCGCAGGGCGAGCGGCAGGTGGTACTCGGTACTGTCCGGGTCGAGCCGGTGCAGGAACCACATCTGCCGCTGCCCGTCGGACAGCGGCAGCGGCCCGGTGCGCGGCACCCGGGGGATCCCGGCCCGGTCACCGGCGGCGGCACCGGCGAGCCTGCGGCGCAGAAGCTCTCCGCGCGGGTCCGGCTGATTCGGCATCGTCATGAGCGGCTCCTGTGCGGGCGGCGGCGACCCGGTCAGCCTTCCCGCAGCCGCTATGACGCCCCTATCAGGACGCCGCCCGGACCGGTGGCGGACCCGGGCGGCGTCGCGCCGCCGGTCAGGCGAGCGCGGGGCGCAGCAGCACGCGTTCGGGTGCGCGCGCGACCGGCGTCTCCCGCCGGGCCGGGTCGGCCGGCGCGCTCACGTGCCGGGCCAGCTGACGCACGAACGGGTGCATGCCGACCAGCAGCCGGCCCCCCTCGCCGCCGGTGGTGTGGAGCAGCCGCGCGTCGATCAGGTCCTCCAGGATCTCCTCGGCGCGGTGCTCGGTCAGGCCGAGCAGGTGCGCCGCGGTGTCCGCCGCGATCGCCGGGCTCTCCTGCGCCGCCAGCCGGCGCAGTGCCCGTCGGTGCGGCTCGTCCAGCCGGTCGTACATCGCCTCGAGGTTGCCGCGCACGGTGACCGGGCCGAGCCGCAGCTCCCGCAGCGGGTCACAGGCGACCCGCCGGGCCAGCTTGTCGATGGCCAGGTGCGGCTTGGCGGCCAGCCGGGCGCCGAGGATGCGCACCGCCATCGGCAGCCCGGCGCACAGGTCGGCGATCCGGCGTGCCGCGTGCGGGCGGCGGGCCACCCGGTCGTGACTGATGATGTCGGCCAGCAGGCTCAGCGACGCCTCGGTGCTCCACGGCCGGATCTCCAGTGACCGGCTGGCCTCGACCACTCCCGGGTACGACCTGCTGGTCACGATCACCCGGCAGGTCGCGCCACCGGGCAGCAGCGGCCGCACCTGCGCGGAGTCGGCCGCGTCGTCCAGCACCACCACCAGCCGCCGGCCGGCCAGCTGGCTGCGGTAGAGCTGCTGCCGCTCCGGCGTGCTGTCCGGGATGTCGTCCGGTGCCACGCCGAGCCCTCGCAGGAACCAGCCGAGGACGACGCCGGGATCGACCGGCGCGTCGGTGGAACCGCGCAGATCCGCGTGCAGCTCCCCGTCCGGGAACCGGTCGCGGCACCGGTGCACGCCGTGCGTGCCGATCGCGGACTTGCCGACGCCGGGCAGGCCGGTGATCAGCAGCACGCTGGGATGGCTGCCCGAGGGCGGGCTGCCCAGGAACGCGCGGATCGCCGACACCTCGGCGTCGCGGGCGGTGAAGTCGGTGATGTCGGCCGGCAGCATCCGCGGTGTGATGACCGGCCGGACCGTCACCTGCGCCCGCTCCGGTGGCGGCACGAGCTCCAGGTCACCGTCGAGGATCGCCTTGTACGTGGCGAACAGCGCCGGGCTCGGCTCCACGCCGAGGCTGTCGGCCAGGGTCAGCCGCCCGTCGTGGTAGACGTCCAGCGCCTCCGCCTGGCGGCCGGCCCGGTACAGCGCGGTCATCAGCTGGATGCGCAGGCACTCCTGGAGCGGGTGCTCGGCGAGCAGCGCGGACAGTTCCGGCACGAGCTCGGCGTGCTGCCCGAGCGCGAGGTCGGCGTCGATGCGGTCCTTGGCCGCGGCCAGCCGGCTCTCCTGCAGCGCCGGCAGTTCCGCGTCGGCGAGCAGGTCCGTGACGTTCATCAGCGGCCGGCCGCGCCACAGGGCGAGTGCGGCCCGCAGGTGCCGGGCGGCCTCCTGGTGCTCGCCGCGGCGCAACGCGTGATGCCCGGTCTGCGCCACCCGCCGGAAGGTGTCGTAGTCGAAGTCCGCCGAGCCCATCCGCAGCAGGTATCCGGGGCGTTGCCGGATGATCCGCACCGAGGGTTCCAGCTGCTTGCGCAACCGGGAGACGTAATTGTAGATCTGCGCGGTAGCGGTGCTGGGCGCATTGTCGCCCCAGAGGATATCGCTCAGGTAATCATCGGAGAGAATGCGACCGCGAGCCAATAGCAGAGCGGCCAGAACCGTTCTCTGTTTATGCCCGCCGAGCGGGATCTCGATTCCTCTGTCCCATGCTTCGACCGGTCCAAGAATGCGAAACTGCATCTTTCCCCCGTGGCGTATGAGCCCTGCTCTTCCGCTGTTCATTCACGTGTGCGGGCATGACGACGCGCCGCCCGTCATGGTCGGCGCGGTTCGCACTGCTGAGCAGGTCAGGCCGTCTTCAGGACGGGGACGGCATCGTCCGCCGAGCACCTGGATGAAGACCTGAGTGAATGTTGTGAACGAGCTGTGGAGGTGCTGGTCGTCAGCTATCCACCGTGGCCATGATCGATTCCCCCCCATCGTCGTGCGCCGTGGTGGAAGCTAATGCAGATTTCATCTGCGTGTCAACCCGGTAACGATGGGTGATAGCACTGCGGGAAGTGGGAGGCGCCGGACCGGGGGAATCCGGCGCCTCGGCCCGCTTCCTTACTCCCGGGCCGCCGCGGCGCTAATCGCACGCCGCCGGACCAGCGCAAAGTACGCGGGCATGATCGACGCGACCAGCGCCAGCACCGCGCAGATCCCGGCCACCGCCGCCACCGCGGCCCACGGCACGGCGATCGACGTGAACCCGACGAGTCGGACCACCGACAGCCACATGCCGGCCAGGTTGAGCGCCGCGGCGCCCGCCGCCAGCGCCACGCCGACCGCCACCACGACCAGCGACTCACCGGCGATCGTGCGCAGCGCCTGCGCTCGCGTCGCACCGGACAGCCGGAACACCGCCAGGTCCCGTGACCGGCCGGCCACCGCCATCAGCAACGTGTTCACGATCGCGATCGCGGTGTACAGCAGCGTCACGCCGAGCACCGCCTGCAGACCGCGCACCGTGGTCTGCCGGTTCTTCGCCGCCGTGGCGGCCGCCCACTCCGGCATCGGCGTGACCGAGGCGGCGAGCCCGTCGGTCGCCGCGGCCAGTGCCCGGCGAAGCGCGCCGGTGTCGGTGCCGGGGTGGGCCTTGACGTACACCGCGCCGGTCAGCCCGGCGGGGGCGTTGGCCGGGGTCACGTACACGCCCGCGCCGGAGATGCCGGCGTCGAGCACGGCCACCACCCGCAGCGTCGCGGCGCTGCCGTCCGCCCGCCACACCGCCACCTCGTCGCCGACCGCGCGATCCCACTCCGCGTTCACCGCGATCGCGCCGTCGTCGAGTCCGGCCAGCGATCCGGCGGCGACCGGCGGCAGCGCCACCCGGCCCAGCGCGCCCGGGTCGACCGCCTCGGCGGACTGCCGCAGCAACGTCTCGCCACCCTCCACGACGTACAGCGTGGTCGCCCGGGACGCCAGCACGTCCGCACCGGGCACCGCCCGGACCCGGGCCACGGCCGTCTCGCTGAGCCCCGGCGTGTCGCGCGGCAGCACCACGAAGTCCGCGGCGATCCGCTCCCGCCGCTCGGTCGCCTTCGCCGCGTCGATGGTGGCGGTCGCGCCCAGCAGCGACCCGGTCAGCCCGACCGCGAGCATCACCGGCGCGGCCGTGGACGCGGTCCGGCGTGCCGCGGTCAGCGCGCTCTGCCGGACCACCATCGCACCCGCGCCGCGCATCGCGCGCAACGGCAGCCCGACCAGGCGGACCACCGGCGGCACCAGCGCCGGGGCGAGAAGCCCGAAAGCGACGAGGAGCAGCATCGGTACGGTCGTGTACCACTTGCGGCCGACCACGCTCTCCGGATCGGTGGCCGCGGCGGACAGCATCAGGTACAGACCGCCGGAAAGGAACAGCAGACCGGCCAGCCACCGCACCGGCGTCATCGCCCGGCCCTCGACCGCCGCGTCCCGCAGCGCCTCCACCGGGCGCACCCGCCCGGCCCGCGCGGACGCCGCCGCCACCCCGGCCAGCGCCACCAGCACACCGATCGCGAACGCCGTGATCATCGGCCAGGTCGCGGGCCCGACCGTGAACCACGGCGGCGCCAGGCCCAGGCCGGTCATCCACCGGCCGAGCGGTGCCGCGCCGGCCCGGCCCAGCCACACCCCGGCCGCGGCCGCCACCAGCCCGACGGCCAGCGCCTCCGTGTAGACCATGCGGCGCACCTGGCCGGGCGTCAGCCCGACCACCCGCAGCAACCCGAACTCCCGCCGCCGCTGCACCACCGCGAACGAGAACGTCGACGCGACCACGAAGATCGCCACGAACCCGGCGATGCCGGCCGAGGTGCCCACGATCGCGTTCACCGTGACCAGCGCCTCCGCGTCGGCGGCCCGGTCCGGGTCGGCCTCCCGCCGGCCGTCGCCGTGCAGCACCCGCCCGCCGGTCGCGCCCACCACGCCGGTCACCGCGTCCGCGCCGGCCGAGGTGGCCACCGCGTCGACCCGCGGCGAGATCCGCGCGGCCTCCGCCTCGCTGAAGAACAGCG
Source organism: Catenuloplanes indicus (assembly GCF_030813715.1). NCBI lineage: Bacteria > Bacillati > Actinomycetota > Actinomycetes > Micromonosporales > Micromonosporaceae > Catenuloplanes > Catenuloplanes indicus. The sequence goes on along the minus strand of NZ_JAUSUZ010000001.1, from coordinate 549,394 downwards.
CCGATTCGAACGGCACCGGCCGGACCAGGCCGGACACCCGGTAGTCGCGGACGCCGGCGACGGTCAGGACCGGCACGGACGCGCCCACGGCCACGCCCGCGTCCGTGCCGGCCACGATCTCGCCGTCGTCACCCGGCGCGGTGCCGTCGACCAGCTGGTACGGCGTGAGCGCCGCCGCCGGCCACGGGTGCCCGGTGCGCGCGCCGCCGCCCCGCCCGTCCCGCACCAGCTGCGCGTAGAACGTGCGGTCGAGCACCGCGCCGGGATCGAGGCGCCGCACGCCGTCGATCACCTCGGCGGGCACGCCGGACGGCACGCCCAGCGGCTGACTGTCCACGCCGTTGGTGGTCTCCACCCGCAGCTGGTCGTAGCCGGTCACCACGGTCGGCACCGCCGCGTACCGCTGCGGCGCCCGGGCCGGCGCGCTGACCGTCGCGTTCAGCACCAGACCGGTCGCGGTCAGCAGTGCGACGCCGAGCGCGAGCGCGACGAACGTGCCGAGGAAGCCCGCCCACCGGCTGCGCAGCGTCTGCAGTGCCACGATCAGCACGCCAGCGCCCCACTGCCGGTCATCCGCGCGGCGACCGCCTCGGCGGTGGGCCGCAGCAGTTCACCGGCGGGCCGGCCGTCGGCGAAGAACACCACCCGGTCCGCGTACGACGCGGCGACCGGGTCGTGGGTGACCATGATGATCGTCTGCCGTTCCCGGTCGACCAGCTCACGCAGCATGACCAGCACCTCCCGGCCGGTCACGCTGTCCAGCGCGCCGGTCGGCTCGTCGGCGAAGAGCACGGCCGGGCGGGTGACCAGCGCGCGGGCGATCGCCACTCGCTGCTGCTGGCCGCCGGACATCTCGGCCGGCCGGTGCCGGGCCCGGTCGGCGAGGCCGACCCGCGCCAGCACGTCCCGGACCGCGGCGCGTCCCGGCCGCTTCCCGGCCAGGCGCAGCGGCAGGCTCACGTTCTGCTCCGCGGTCAGCGCCGGCAGCAGGTTGAACGCCTGGAAGACGAACCCGATGTGGGTACGGCGCAGCAGCGTCAGCCGGGTCTCGCTGAGCCGGGACAGCTCCACCTCGCCGACCACGATCTCGCCGGTGTCCGCCCGGTCCAGCCCGGCCGCCACCTGGAGCAGCGTGGACTTGCCGGACCCGGACGGCCCCATGATCGCGGTGAGCGCGCCGGCGGCGAACTCCACGCTCACGTCCCGCAGCGCGGGTACGGCGGCGGAGCCGGTGCCGTATGTCTTGGACACCGCGGCGAGACGGACGGCGGGGGTGCGAAGGGCAGCGGATTCCACGATGCACAGTCAACGCGATCCGGGCCGCCGGCACATTGGTACAGGATGGAGTCTTGGGGTAGTGCTAGGCATACCCCCGGTAGTGGTACGAGGACCCTGGGACTCACCCGGACCATGACATAGGGTGATGCGGTGCACACGCCAACCGCCTGGGCCGCACTCCGGCGGCGCGATCTGCTGCTCACCGCGTGGCCCTGGCGCTCCGCCGCCTACCTGACGGCCACCGCCACGCTCGGCGTGATCGGGCTGATCGTCGTGCTCAGCCTGTTCCTGCTCGGCACCGCCACCGTCGTGCTGCTCGTCGGCGTACCGCTGCTGTGCGGTGTGACCCTGGCCGGCGTGCCGGCCGCCGTGATCGAGCGGCGGCTGCTGCCGCTCGTCGACAGCGCCCCCATCGACGGCCCGCACCGGGTGCCGGCCGAGCCCGGGCTGTGGTGCTGGCTGCGGACCCGGTGGCGGGAACCGGGCACCTGGCGCGAGCTGGGCCACCTGATGCTCAGCGCGCTGGTGCTGTGGCTGGTCGAGGTCACCGCGCTGCTCGGCGGCCTGGTCGTCCCGCTGGCGCTGCTGGTCACCCCGCTGCTGCTCGCGTTCGCCGACGAGGAGGGCGTCAAGGTCCTCAAGACGTGGCAGATCGTCTCCTGGGGACCCGCGTGGGCGACGGCGGTGGCCGGCCTGGTCCTGCTCGTCCCCGGCGGATACGTGCTGACCGGCCTGGCCGCGGCCCGCGCGGTGCTCAGCCGCCGGTTGCTGGGCAGCACCCAGGTCGAGCTGACCGAGCGGGTGCAGGAGCTGTCCCGCTCCCGCGCCCGCCTGGTCGACGCGTTCGAGGCCGAACGCCGGCGCATCGAGCGGGACCTGCACGACGGCGCGCAGCAGCGGCTGCTGTCACTGTCCATGACCCTCGGCCTGGCCGAGGTCTGCGAGCCGGACGAGGTGGGCGCGCTGGTCGCGCAGGCGCGGGACGAGGCGCGGCTCGCGCTGGAGGAGATCCGCGAGCTGATCCGCGGCATCCACCCGCAGGTGCTCACCGACCGCGGGCTGCCGGCCGCGGTCGGCGCGGTGGCCGACCGGTCCGCCGTACCCGTGCAGGTCCGTTTCGATCTTCCGGACCGGCTGCCGTCCGCGGTGGAGTCGACCGCCTACTTCGCGGTCTGCGAGGCACTGGCGAACGTGGCCCGGCACAGCGGGGCCGGTTCGGCTACTGTGGACGGCCGGATCGACGCCGGCCGGCTCGTCGTCGAGGTGCGCGACGACGGCGTCGGCGGCGCGGACGCGGGCGCGGGCACCGGGCTGGCCGGGCTGGCCGACCGGCTGGCCGTGCTGGACGGCACCGTCATCCTGTCCAGCCCGCGCGGCGGGCCGACGCTGCTCCGACTGGAGGTCCCTTGCCGACCGACGGCTCCCTACGCGTGATCATCGCCGAGGACGGCGTGCTCGTCCGGATGGGCGTGGCGCACCTGCTCGGCCGGTTCGGCCACGACGTCGTCGCCACCGTCGGCAACGCCGCGGACCTGATCACGGAGGTCGAGGCGCACCGTCCGGACCTGGTGATCGCGGACGTGCGGATGCCGCCCACCTTCACCGACGAGGGGCTGCGGGCCGCGGTCACGCTGCGCGGGCGCCACCCCGGCCTGGCCGTGCTGGTGCTCAGCCAGTACGTCGAGCAGACCTACGCGATGGAACTGCTCGACTCCGCCGGCGACGGCGGCGTCGGCTACCTGCTCAAGGACCGCATCGGCGACGTGCGGGACTTCATGGACGCGCTCGCCGGGGTCGCCGCCGGCACCACCGTCATCGACCCGGACGTGGTCCGGATGGTGATGCGCCGCTACCGCGACCCGGTCGACCGGCTCACCCCGCGCGAGCGGGAGGTGCTCGGGCTGATGGCCGAGGGCCGGTCCAACGCCGGCATCGCGCGGGCGCTGAGCGTCACCGAGGCCGCGGTCGGCAAGCACATCGGCAGCATCCTCGCCAAGCTGGAGATCCGCGCGGACGGCGACGACCACCGCCGGGTGCTCGCCGTGCTGGCGTATCTGCGCCGCTGAGCCGAGCTGATAGGAATCTCATAGCGCCGCCCGGCACGCTGCGATCCACCGGACCACAGGAATCGGCAGCGACCGGGCGAGCAGCATGCCCGCCGCCGCGCCGAGATCGCAGCGGAGGCGACATGACCAGCGCGAACCCCACCACCCTCGACGCGCAGCAGAAGAGCACGATCAAGGAGATCATCTGCGACGTCCTGGAGATCGACGCGGACGAGGTCACCGAGACCAGCCTCTTCAAGGAGGAGCACGACGCCGACTCGCTGCGGGCCATCGAGATCCTCGCGGCCCTCGAGCGGGAGCTGCGCATCGAGATCGACCAGGCCGAGCTGAGCCGGATGGTCAACCTTGAGGGCGTCTACGCCGTCGTCGACGACGCGCGCCGCGCCTGAACCGGACCGGCATCTCCGCGCGCGGCCCTCAAGGACGGTGGACAGCATGGACAATCGGCAACGCCGGGTGGTCGTGACGGGCCTCGGCATCGTCACCAGCATCGGCACGGGCGTGGACGAGTTCCGCGCGGGACTGCGCGCCGGCCGCAGCGGGGTCAGCCCGATCACCGCGTTCGACACCGCCGGGTTCGCCTACGCCAACGGATGCGAGGTCGGCGACTTCGTACCCGAGCGGTGGGTGCGCGAGAGCGACCCGGCCGAGCTGGGCCGGGCCGCGCAGTTCGCGGTCGCCGCCGCGCGGATGGGCCTGCGGGACGCCGGCCTCGACCTCGACGCGGCCCGGGACCGCCGCTCCCTGATCTCGATCGGCACCACCGACGGCGAGTCCCGCGACCTCGACGCCCTGGTCGCCGGCCAGCTGCGCGGCGAGGACGCGGACCCGCGGGTGGCCCGCCGCACCGGCGCCGGGCAGCTGTCCGCCGGCATCGTGCGCGAACTCGGCCTGTACGACGTGGAGGCGGTCACCATCCCCACCGCGTGCGCGGCCGGCAACTACGCCGTCGGCTACGGCTTCGACGCGATCCGAGCCGGCGACGTCGACCTGGCGCTGTGCGGCGGCGCGGACGCGATGTGCCGCAAGACGTTCACCGGCTTCTACCGCCTGGGCACCATCGCACCGGAGATCTGCCAGCCGTTCGACCTGCACCGCCGCGGCATCCTCACCGGCGAGGGCGCCGGGATCCTGGTGATGGAGAGCGAGGAGTCGGCCCGGGCCCGCGGCGCGCGCGTCTACGCCGAGATCCGCGGATACGGGCTCAACTGCGACGCGCTGCACCCGGTCGCCCCGGACCGGGACAGCCTCGCCGACTGCATCACCCGCGCGCACCGCAACGCCGGCATCCGGCCGGAGGAGGTCGACTTCATCTCCGCGCACGGCACCGGCACCAAGGCCAACGACGTCGTCGAGGCCGGCGCGATCCACCAGGTCTTCGGCGAACGCCCGCCGCCCACCATCTCGATCAAGGCGATGATCGGGCACACCATGGGCGCGGCCAGCGCGCTCGCCGCCGCGGCCTGCGCGCTCGCGATCGCCGACGGGTTCATCCCGCCGACCATCAACCACCGGCAGACCGACCCGGCGTGCGACCTCGACTGCGTGCCGAACCAGGCCCGCCCGGCCCGGCTGCGGGTGGCGCAGAACAACGCGCTCGCGTTCGGCGGCAACAACGCGGTGCTGATCCTCGGCGAGCCGCGCGACCGGGCGGAGGCGCCGGCGTGAACGGCGGGCACCTGGTCACCGGCCTGGGCGCGATCGCGGGCATCGGCCGGACCAGCGCGGAGATCTTCGACTCGCTCTGCGCCGGGCACAGCGGGCTCGGCGAGATCAAGGGCTTCGACCGCGGGCGGTTCCGGACCCGGCACGCGTACGAGATCGACGACCGGCCGGCCGGCGGCGACGTGCCGCTGCGTGCCACCCGCTGGCTGGAGCACGCGGTCGCGCAGGCGGCCGCCGAGGCCGGGCTCGGCGACGACCTCTCCGACGTGCCGGTGCTGATCGGCACCACGCTGCGGGAACTGCGCTCGGTGGAGCTGAGCTGGCGCGACGGCATCCCGTTCGACGTACGTGACCTGCACTTCGGCACCGCGCTGGCCCGGCGGTTCGGCGCGGCGCAGACGTACACGGTGGCCAACGCCTGCTCCGCCTCGCTCTACGCGGCCGCGCTCGGCGTGGACCTGCTGACCACCGGCGCGGCCGACACCGTGCTGGTCGCGGGCGTGGACACCATCACGGAGAGCACCTACGGGCTGCTCGACCGCTGCTACGCGGAGGCGCCGGACCGGGTACGCCCGTTCGACCGGGCCCGGCGCGGCATGCTCCAGGGCGAGGGCGCGGCCGCGATCGTGCTGCGCCGCGAGGAGGACGGCCCGGCCGGCGGGCGGGTCTACGCCCGGCTGCGGGGCGTGGCCGTCAACTGCGACGCGGTGCACCCGTCCGCACCGGACGCGGCCACCATCGCCGCGGCCGTCACCGAGGCGCACCGGCGTGCCCGCGTCGGCCCCGAGGACGTGGACCTGCTCATGCTGCACGGCACCGGCACCGCGCTGAACGACGAGGCCGAGGCGCACGCGATCGGCAAGGTCTTCGGCGGCGTGCCCCGGCTGCCCCGGATGACCGCGATCAAGTCGATGACCGGGCACACCGCGGGCGCGTCCGGCCTGCACAGCCTGCTGGTCGCGATCGAGTCGCTGCGTGCCGGTTTCGTACCGCCGATCCTGCACCTCGACGACCCGATCGACGAGGTCGCCGGGTTCCCGCTGGTGCGCGGCTCCGCGATCGCCGAGGAGATGCGGATCGCGCAGGTCGACTCGTTCGGATTCGGCGGCCTGAACGCCGTCGCGGTCGTGGAACGGATGGACTGAGATGCCCCTGACCCCCGTCGTCGTCACCGGAACCGGGATCGCGGTGTCCGGTCTGGAGACCGCGGACGACCTGCTGGCCGCCGGCGCCCGACCGGACGGCGCCGCGGACCCGGCCCGCCGGCTCACCGGCCGCGGCCTGCGCTACCGGGACCGGGCCACCAAACTCGCGCTGGTCGCGGCCGGCGCCGCGCTGCGCGACGGCGGCGTGCTCGGCGACGACGGCCTCGCGCTGCCGGCCGCCTCGGTCGGCGTGGTGGTGAGCACCAACTACGGCAACCTGGACACGGTCTGCGAGACGGTCAGCACGATCGCCGCGGAGACCTACACCGGCACCAGCCCGATGAAACTACCCGGCACCGCCTCCAACGTCACCGCGTCCTGGGTCGCGATCGGCTGGGGGCTGCAGGGCCCGAACCTGACGCTGTGCAACGGCCCGACCTCCGGACTGGACGCGCTGCACTGGGCGCGGATGCTGCTGGCCGCGGGCCGGGCCCGGGCGGTCCTGGTCGTCGGCGTGGAACCCGCGAACGGCCCGGCCCGGCACGTCGCGCACGGCGACCGGCACGCCGGCACGCCGATGCTGGACGGTGCGGCGGCCCTGGTGCTGTGGACCACCGACGGCGCCGCCGCGCACGGCGTGCCCGCCCGCGCCACGATCGGCGGATACGCCCGCCGCCGGGACGTACGCGACGCCGTGCACGCGGTCGCCCCGGACGGCGCCCGGCTGTGGCTGCGGCCGGAGAGCACGCGGCCGCTGCCGTTCGACGCGCCGCCGCACCACGACGCCCGCGACCTGGCCGGCCGGCTCGGCCACTGCTCCGGCGCGCTCGGCGTGGTGCAGGCCGCGGCCGGTGTGGCCTGGCTCGGCCGCGGCGGTACCGGTTCGGTGCTGGCCACCGCCGGGCTCGGCGCGGCCGGTGGCGAGGACGCGGGCGCGGCCCTGCTGCTGACCGGGGCGGGCCGATGACGCTCACGCCGCTGGAGCGCACCGTGCCGCCCGGCCCGCGCGTCGGCGCCCGGCTGCGCCGCCCGGCCCGCGGCACGCCCACCGGCCGGATGCTGCTGCTGCACGGGCTGGCCAGCACCGCGGACGTGTGGGACTGCTTCGTGCGCTGCGCGGACCCGGACTGGGAACTCTGGACCGCGGAACTGCCCTGGGAGTCCGAGGGCGACCCGGCCTGGGCGTGGCACTCGTTCACCACCGACTGGCTCGGCGGCGTCTGGGACGCCCTCGACGGGCCGGCCGACGTGGTGATCGCCCACTCGTTCGCCGCCACGCTGCTGCTGGAACACCTCGCCGCGCACCCGTCGCACCTGCCCCGGGCGGCCGTGCTGGCCTCGCCGTTCTACCGGCCGAGCACGCACGACTTCGGCTGGGACACCATGGCCTACTACCAGCAGGGGTTCCACCTGATCCTGGAGGAGGGCATCCGGACCGCCACCCGCAACCCACTGGAACCGGAGATCAGTGCCGCCATGGCGCTGCGGGTCCGGGAGCGGATCGGCGCGTACGGCTGGATGCGCTTCTTCGACAGCTATCTGCGCACCCCGCTGCTGCCGGTGTCGTCGCTGGCCGTGCCGGTCCTGGCGATCACCGGCGAGCGGGACGTCGCGGCCCCGGCGGACGACGCGCGAGCGCTCGCCGCCGCGCTGCCGCACGGGCGGGCCGAGATCCTCGACCGCTGCGGCCACTTCCCCATGATGCAGGTGCCCGCGCGATTCGCCGCGGCGGTGCACTCCTTCCTCGACACCACCCTGGAGCTGCCGTGAGCGCCACCATCGTCCCGCCGGCCGTCGACGCGACCACCCGCCGACCGGTCCGCCCCCGCTACGAGGGCTCGAACATCTGCACCTGGATCGGCTTCAAGCACGTCAACTACCTGGTCGAGGAGGCCGTGCTGGACCACCTGCGCCGCCACGGCATGCCGGCCGGGACGCTCTACGAACGGTTCGGGCTGTGCGTGGACCTCGTCGACCTGGACACCCGCATCCTGCACGCGTTCCACATCGACGACGTGGCCGTGGCCGAGGTGCGCCGGCTGCCCGACCCGGCCACGACCGGGCTGGCGTTCGCCGTCGAGATCACCGTGGACCGGGGTGAGCGGTTGCGCGCCGTCGCCGCGAAGGTCCTCGTCCAGCTGCGCCTGGACCCCGACGGCGCGGACGCCGAACCGGTACCGGACGCGCTCGCCGGCTACGTGACCGACCGGCTCGCGGGCGTCACCCGCCGGGCGCCGCGGGTCCCGGACCTGCTGGCCGGCACCGACCCGCGGGACGCTCTGACCGCCGGGCGCAACGCGGTCGCCTGGTCCTGGCGGATCCCGTACTTCTACTGCCACTTCACCCGCCGGGTGCAGATGTCCGGGTACCTGCGGCTGATGGAGGAGGTCGTCGACCTGTTCCTGGCCGAGCGCAAGATCTCGATCGACACGCTGCTGCGCGAGCAGTCCTGGATCCCGGTGGTGCCGCACTCGCAGATCACGGTGCTGGACGAGGCGCTGATGGAGGAGGAGGTGCACACCGTCCTCACGGTGGAGAACGTGTTCAAGGGCTTCACCTACACCGCGCGGATGGACTGCTACGTGCTGCGCGACGGCGTGCTGACACCGGTGGCGACCGGCCGGATCACCCACGGATACGCGGTGATCGAGAACCGACGCGACTGGCACCTGGTCGAGTTCGACGACCGGATGCGCGACGCGCTCGGCGGCGGTGCCGCGTCCGTGACCGGCCGGGGCCGCGCCGGGGCCGGCGCCCGGCCATGACCGACGTGCTGGTGACCGGGATCGGCGCCGTCTCGGCCTGCGGCGCGGGCGCGCCACGGCTGTGGCGCGCGATGTCGGCCGCCGAGGTGCGCCTGCCGGACCGTGCCGACGACCCGCTGGCCCACATGGACCTGCCGATGATCTACCGGGTGCCCGGACACGACGACGCGGGGCTCGGCCGGGCCTCGTCGCTGGCGGTCCGGGCCGCCCGGGAGGCGGTCGGCGACGCCGGGCTGTCCGGCACCGGCGCGCGTACCGGCGTGGTCATGGGCAGTTGCATGGGGGACGCCGACGTCGTCGAGCGGGCCGGGGACCTGCCCGGCCCGCGGCCGTTCGGTCAGCCGTTCCCGGTCGCGGCGCGCGTCGGCGCGCGGTTCGGCGCGCACGGGCCCAACATCAGCGTCGCCGCCGCATGCGCCGCGGGCGGGTTCGCCATCGGCATCGCCGCCGACCTGATCCGCACCGGCGAGGCCGACGTGGTCCTCGCCGGTGGTGCGGACGGTTACTCCCGGGTGGCACTGGCCTGCTTCAACCGGCTCGGCGCGGTCGACCCGGTCCGGTGCCGGCCGTTCGACGCCCGGCGGGCCGGCACCGTCTTCGGCGAGGGCGCCGGCGTGCTGGTCCTGGAGCGCGGTGACCACGCCCGCGCCCGCGGCGCCACCGCCTACGGCCGGGTCGCCGAGTCCGGGTGGAGCTGCGACGCCTTCCACCCGACCGCGCCGGACCCGGCCGGCACCCAGATCGTCCGGGCGATGCGCGCCGCGCTCGGGCCCGCGCCCGCACCGGTCGGCTGCGTCATCCCGCACGGCACCGGCACCCGGCACAACGACCTGGTGGAGAGCCAGGCGCTGCACACCGTCTTCGACGGCGGGCCGCCGCCGCTCTACAGCGTCAAGGCACTGCTCGGGCACACCGGCGGTGCCGCGGCCGCGCTGGCCGCCTGCGCCGCCGCGCTGATCCTGCGGGCCGGGCGGATCCCGCCGAACGTGCCGGTCGAGCACCCCGACCCGGACTGCCCGGTCGACCTGCCCGGCGGCGAGCGGCCGCTCACGGACGGGCGGGTGCTGGTCAACGCGTACGCGTTCGGCGGCAGCAACGCCTCGCTGCTGATCGAGACCGCGTCATGACCGTGCCGCGCTCACCGGAGCTGGCCGTGACCGGGCTCGGCGTGGCGCTGCCGTGGACCGCCGACCCGGCCGAGGCCGCCCCGCCGCCGGCCGGGCCACCGCCGGCGGACTGGTTCGACACGGCCGCGCTGCTCGGCCCGCGCGGCTACCGCTACCTGCCCGACTCCGGCCGGTACCTGCTGCTGGCCACCCGCCGCGCGGTCGCCGGGCGCGGCGGCCTCGACGAGGTGCCCGGCGAGGACCGCGGCCTGGCCCTGGCCACCAACGCCGGGCTCACCGCCACGCTGGACGCCATGGACGACGCGGTCGTGTCCGGCTCCGCGGCCGGGCTGAGCCCGGCGACCGCGCCGTTCTTCGCCGTGAACGTGCTCGCCAACCGCCCCGCGACCGAGCAGCGCACGCACGGCTTCGCACTGACGTTCACCTCGCCGCTGGTGGCCGGGCTCGAGGCGCTGGCCACCGGCGCCCGCGCGCTCGCCGCCGGGCGATGCACGGTGCTGCTGGCCGGCGCCGTGGAACAACCGCCGCCGGGCACCGGGCCGGCGGCACCGGAGCTGGGGGCGGTGGCGTTGCTGCTGGAGCCCGCCACCGCGCCCGCCGGTCCCGGGCGCACCCGCTGCCGGAGCCGGACGCTGTTCGTCCCGCCGGACCCGGCGACCGTGCGCGAGCTGGTCACCGCCGCGATCGACGACGTCACCGGCGGCGCCCGCCCACCCGCGTACGTGATCGTCGACGACTCACCGGTCGGCGAGGCGGTCGTCGCGGCGGTCGTCGCGGCGGTCGGCGGCGGTACGCCGGTCAGCGTCGTCCCGGCCGGCGCCGGCTGCCTGTCCCCGATGCTCACGCTCACCCGGCTCGCCGCGACCGGCGCCGGTGACCATCTCGTCGTCGCGGCCACCGCGGCCGGGAACGTGGCCGTGGCCGCGCTGACCGCCGCACCCAGCAGAGGAGGAACACCGTGACCTGGGCCCTGATCCTCGGCGTGTCCAGCGGCATGGGCCGGGCCACCGCCGTGGCGCTGGCCGAGACCGGCCTGAACATCGCCGGCCTGCACTTCGACACCGCGGCCCGGGCGGCCGAGGCCGACGCGCTGCGCGCCGAGCTCGACCGCCTCGGCGTCAAGCACGACCTGGTCAACGCGAACGCGGCCGCGCACCGGACCCGTGCCGAGGTCGTACCGCGGCTGGCCGAGCTGGCCGGCGACGGCGGGCTGCGCGTGCTGGTCCACTCGCTCGCCTTCGGCACGCTGGTGCCGTACCTGCCCCGGCCGGGCTTCCCGGACGGGCTCACCTCCCGGCAGCTGACCATGACGCTGGAGGTGATGGCGCACAGCCTCGTGCACTGGACCCAGGACCTCGCCGCCGCCGGCCTGTTCGGCGACGGCGCCAAGATCTTCGCGTTGACCAGCTCCGGGACCACCCAGCACCTGCCCAGTTACGGCGCGGTCTCCGCGGCCAAGTCCGCGCTGGAGTCGCACGTGCGGCAGCTCGCGCTGGAGCTGGCACCGCGCGGCGTCGCGGTCAACGCGCTGCGGGCCGGCGTCACGGTCACCCCGTCGCTGGAACGCATCCCGGAACACGCCGCCTTCATCGACGAGGCCGCGCTGAGCAACCCGCACGGCCGGCTGACCCGGCCGCGGGACGTGGCCGAGGCGATCGTGGCGCTGACCGCCGCCCCCGGCTCGTGGATCACCGGCAACACCATCGGCGTCGACGGCGGCGAGCTGCACGCGGCCGGGCACGCCTGGGCCCGGCACGGCGAGTGAGGAGCGAACGATGACGTACCGACTCGTGCTGTCCGGATGGTCGGCGGTCTCACCGTTCGGCGTCGGCGCGGCCGCGTTCGCCGACGGGCTCGCCGCCGGCCGGACCGCGATCGCCGCGCTCGACCCCGGCAGCTGGCCCGGACCGGCCCGGACCGGCGCGGTGATCCCCGGCTTCGACGTCGTCGGCCGGCTGGGCCGCAAGGGCACCCGTGCGATGGACCGGGTCACCGCCATCGCGATCACCGCGGTCGGCGAACTGCTCGGCCCGGAACCGGCCGGCCCGGACACCGCGCTGGTGCTCGGCACCGGCACCGGCAGCGTGCAGAGCATCATGGACTTCACCCGGGACGCGCTGACCGGCGACAAGCCGTACCTGGTCGACCCGGCCCGGTTCCCGAACACGGTGATGAACCGCGCGGCCGGGACCAGCGCCATCTGGCACGGCATCCGCGGGCCGAACACCACGATCGCCGGCGGCGCGCTCACCGGGCTGCTCGCGCTCGGCTACGCGGCCCGGCTGCTGCGCGCCGGTCGCTGCACGCGGGCGCTGTGCGGCGCGGCCGAGGAATACTCAGCGCAGCGCGCCTGGATCGAGCACACCGGAGCCGCACCCGGCGTCACGCCCGGCCCGGCCGGCGAGGGCGCCGCCGTGTTCCGGCTGGAGCCGGCGGAGACCGCCGGGCACGCGCTGGCCGAGGTCGCCGGGCTGCGCTTCGGCGCCACCCGGCCCGGCGGGACCGCGCGGGAGGCCCTGGAACGGTGCGTCACCGCGCTGCTGGCCGACAGCGGTGTCAAGGCCTCCGAGATCCGCGCGGTCTCGGTCAGCGCGCCGCCCGGCCCGCTCGGCGACCAGGAGCGTGCCGCCGTACGCGCGATCTGCGACGGCGACGTCACGCCCGGCGCCGCGCACCGCGCCCTGCTCGGCGACACCGCGGCCGCGGCCGGCGCGTTCCAGATCGCCGAGGTGCTGGCCGGGCCCGCGGCCCGGCCCGGCGAGGCAGCGCTGGTCACGGCCGTGGACCGGGACGGCCGTGTCGGCTGCCTGCTGCTGCGCCTGACCACCGACCGATAGCACACGGCCGCCGCAGGGGCGGGCCGCCGAGGGGAGAGGCACACCATGACCGAGCAGACGACGTCCGTACCGGAGAAGGAAGAACTACGCCGGATCATCGCCGAGACGCTCGAGGCCGACGTCGAGGAGATCACCGACGACGCGAACTTCGTCGACGACCTCGAGGTCGACTCGCTGATGGCGCTGGAGATCACGGTCCGGCTGGAGAAGCGGTACGGCATCAGCCTGGACGAGTCCGAGATGCGCGGGGTCTCCTCGCTCAACGGCACCTACAAGCTGCTGCTCGACAAGCTGGCGTCGTGACCGGCGCGCTGGAGATCGCACCCGCGGAGATCGTCGTCGGTGTGCCCGCCGACGACCCGGTCTTCGCCGGGCACTACCCCGGTTATCCGGTGCTGCCCGGCGTCTACCTCATCGGGTACGCCGACCGGGCCGCGCGCGCCGCCGCCGGTCCCGGCCTGCCACGGCTGTCCAGCGTGGACAGCATCCGGTTCCGGCGACCGGTCTACCCCGGCGACCGGGTCACCGTCACCGCGCGGCTGCGCCCGGACGCCGGCGGCGGGCTGATCTGCACGGCGGTCGCCACGGCCGGCGGGCAGACCGTCGCCACGCTCACGCTCGGATACCCGCCCGCGGAGGGAGACGCCCGGTGATCGGCGCCGACGCCATCAAACGCATCATCCCGCACCGCTACCCCATCCTGCTGGTCGACCGGGTGATCGAGGTGCGGCCGGGCCGGGAGCTGACCGCGGTCAAGGCGATCACCGTCAACGAGCCGCACTACCGGGACGCCGCCGACGGTGACCACGCCTACCCCGTACCGCTGCTGATCGAGTCGTGGGCGCAGGCCGCGGTCCTGCTGGCCGTCTGGGAGCAGCCCAACCCGGACGTGCTGGCCGGCAAGATCGAGCTGGCCGGGGCGATCAAGGACCTGCGGGTCGGCGTGCCGGTCCACCCGGGTGAGGTGCTGCGGCACCGGGTCCGGCTGGTCCGCGGCATCGGCGACACCGCGATCCTGGCCGGGGAGACCGACGCCGACGGCGGCCGGGTGCTGACCGTCGGGCACTTCGTGGTGGCGCTGCGCGACCTTGCCGAGCTGCGGACCGGTGCGGCATGACCGCCGGCCGGCCGGTCGCGCTGGTCACCGGCGGGTCCCGCGGCATCGGCCGCGCGATCGTCACGCACCTGGCCGCGGAGGGGTACGACGTCGCGTTCTGCTACCGGTCCCAGGAGGACGCCGCGGCGACGGTCGCCAAGGACGCCGGCCGGCACGGCGGGCGGACGCTGGCCATCCGCGCCGACGTCGCGGTCCGGGACGAGGCCCGCGCGGTCGTGCACCGCACCGAGGCCGAGCTCGGGCCGATCACCGCGCTGGTCACCGCGGCCGGCGTGACCCGGGACGCGTCCATGGTGCTCCTCGACCCCGACGCCTGGGACACCGTGCTGCGCACCAACCTGGACGGCACCTTCCACGTCTGTCAGGCCGCCGTGTTCGCCATGATGAAGCGGCGGGCCGGCGCGGTCGTCACGCTCTCCTCGGTCGCGGGCGTGGCCGGCAACACCGGCCAGACGAACTACGCCGCGTCCAAGGCCGGGATCATCGGCTTCACCAAGGCGCTGTCCAAGGAGACCGGCCGGTTCGGCATCCGGGCCAACGTGGTCGCGCCCGGGTTCATCACCACCGACATGACCGCCGAGCTGCCCGCCAAGGTCGTCGAGGAGATGCGGCGGCGCACCTCGCTGCGCCGGTTCGGCACGCCCGAGGAGGTGGCGGAGCTGACCGGGTTCCTGCTCTCCGGCCGCGCCGCGTACGTCACCGGCCAGGTCTTCCAGATCGACGGCGGACTCGCCCTGTGAACCGGCAAGGAGCCCGGATGGCCCGCTTCTACTTCTCGCTGCGCAGCCCGTACTCCTGGCTGGCCTACCGCGACCTGCTGGACCGCTACCCGGGCCTGGCGGAGGAGATCGAATGGCGGCCGTTCTGGGAGCCGGACGACGACAACCTCAAGGCGCTCGACGAGGCCGGCGGCGCGTTCCTCTACACGCCGATGTCGCGCGCCAAGCACCTCTACGTGCTGCAGGACGTCCGCCGCCTGGCCGTCGACCGGGGACTGAGCATGCGCTGGCCGGTCGACCGCGACCCGTGGTGGGAGGTGCCGCACCTGGCGTACCTGGTCGCCGACCGGCAGGGCCGCGGCCGGGCGTTCGTCGACGCCGCCTACCGCGCCCGCTGGGAGCACGGCCGCGACATCTGCGACCCGGCAACCGTCGCCGGGCTCGGCACGGAGATCGGCGTGGACGGCGCCGAGCTGGCCCGCGCGGCACGGGATCCCGCGGTCCGCGCCGAGGGCGTGACCGCGCTGCTGGCCCTGCACCGCGACGGCGTCTTCGGCGTGCCGTTCTTCGTCCGTGGCCGGGACCGGTTCTGGGGCGTCGACCGGCTGCCCGCGTTCGCGGCCGGGGCCGGTGCGGTCGGCGTGCCACGCGAGCCGGCCCACCCGGCCGTGCGCGAGCGCGCCACCGACGAGGGGCACGCGGGCGGCTGCGGCTGAGCGCCGCTATAGGGCGCGGATAGCCGGGGACGACACGCTGTGCACGGAGAGAGGAGTCGCATGGCCACCTACGCCGAGCGTTTCCGGCACGTCGCCGGCGCCGAGCCGGATCGCGACGCGCTGCTGTTCCACACCGGACCGGCCGCGCGACCGGTCCGGGTCACCCGCACCTACGGCGAGCTGGACCGAGCCGCGCGTACCGTGGGGGAGTGGCTGTCCCGGCACTGCGCGCCGGGCGACCGGGCGCTGCTGATGTACCCGGCCGGGCCCGCGTTCGTCGAGGCCATGCTCGGCTGCCTCTACGCCGGTGTCGTCCCGGTCCCGGTCCCGCTGCCCGGCCAGTACGGCCCGCAGTCCGCCCGCGCCACCGGCATCGCCGCGGACTGCGCCGCCGCCGTGGTGCTCACCGGTGCCGCCACGCTCCCCCTGGTCACGGCGCGGCTCGCCGCCGAGGACGTCGCCCCGCGACCGCTCGCCACCGACACGCTCACCCCCGCCGCCTGGGACCCGCCCGCGGCCGGCCCGGACGCGCTCGCGCTGCTGCAGTACACCTCCGGCTCGACCAGCGACCCCAAAGGCGTCATGGTCAGCCAGGCGAACCTGCTGCACAACATCGAGACCATGCGCGACCGGCACGGCTGGGACCGCGACAGCGTCTTCTGCGGCTGGCTGCCCGGTCACCACGACATGGGCCTGATCGCGATGCTGCTCACGCCGCTGTTGCTGGGCGCGCGCACGATCATCACCGCCCCGACGGACTTCCTCAAACGTCCGCGGCTGTGGCTGGAGCTGATCAGCGAGTTCCGGGCCACGGTCAGCTGCGCGCCGAACTTCGCCTACGACCTGTGCGCCCGCCTGATCGCCGACGACCAGCTGGCCGGTCTGGACCTGAGCACGTGGCGGGACGCCTGCAACGGCGCCGAGCCGATCGACCCGGGCACGCTCGACCGGTTCGCCCGCCGGTTCGCCGCCGCCGGCTTCCGCCGCGAGGCGCTGCTGCCCGGCTACGGCCTGGCCGAGACCACGCTCTACGTCTCCGGCGCCGGGACCGGCCGCCCGCCGGTGCTGCGCGACGTCGGCACCGAGTCGCTGCACGGCCACCGGCTGCGCCCGCCCGCGCCCGGCGAGACCACCACCACCCTGGTCAGCAGCGGTACCGTGCACGACCTGACGGTACGCATCGTCGACCCGGACACCGCGGCCGTGCTCCCGGACGGCACGGTCGGCGAGATCTGGGTCAGCGGCGCCAGCGTCGCCCGCGGCTACTGGGGACGCCCGGACGAGACCGCCCGCACGTTCGGCGCGCGCACCGGCACCGGCGACGGCCCGTTCCTGCGCACCGGCGACCTCGGCGCCCTGCTCGACGGCGAGCTGTACGTCACCGGCCGGATCAAGGAGACGCTGATCCTGCACGGCCGCAACCTTTACCCGCACGACCTGGAACGCCGCATCGCCGAGGCCGACGAGCGGCTGGCCGCGCTGCCGTCCTGCGTGTTCACCGTACCGGGCCCACCGGAACGGCTCGTCGTCGTGCAGGAGGCGCGCGGCCGGCACCTGACCGCCGCCGGCCTGGAGGCCCTGGCCGGCACGGTCCGCGCCACGCTGACCGCGCACGCCGGGACGAGCCCCGCGGCCGTCGTGTTCGTCCGGCCCGGCCGGATCGAGCGGACCACCAGCGGCAAGATCCGCCGCAACCGGATGCGCGAGCTCTACCTCGCCGGGCAGCTCGACCCGATCCTCGAGGACCCGGCCCGGCCCGGCTACCCGCCGTACGCGCTCACCGAGACGCTGGAGAGCGAGCTGGGCAGCCCGCACCTGCCCGGGCACACGTTCTCACTGGCGCGCTGCCTGGAGCTCGACGCCCGCGAGGACTTCCCGGACGACGTCTGCGCGCTGCTGGACAAGGCCGGCATCCCCGCCTGGTACGTGCCCGCCGCGCACGGCGGCGCGGCCCGCAGTTTCGAGGAGACGCTGCAAGTGGTGCGCCTGATGGCCCGCCGTGACCTGACCGTGGCGATCGCGCACGGCAAGACGTTCCTCGGCGCGGTCTCCGCCTGGGTGGCCGACGACCCGGCCGCGGCCGCCCGGATGTCCGCCGACGTGCTGGCCGGCGCGGTCGTCTCCTGGGGACTCACCGAACGCGACCACGGCAGCGACCTGCTCGCCGGCGAGGTCGAGGGCCGGCCCACCGCGGACGGCTGGACGGTCGACGGCGAGAAGTGGCTGATCAACAACGCCACCCGGTCCGACGTGGTCTGCCTGCTCACCCGCACCGACCCGGGCGGCGGCCCGCGCGGGTTCAGCATGCTGCTGATGGACAAACGGCGGCTGCCCGCCGGCACCGTCACCCACCTGCCCGCGGTCCGGCTGCACGGCATCCGCGGCGCCGACATCAGTGGGATCACGTTCACCGGTGCCCCGGCCCGGCACGCCGACCTCGTCGGCCGCCCCGGCGAGGGCCTGGAACTGGTCATCAAGGGCATGCAGCTGACCCGCACGCTCTGCGCCGGGCTGTCGCTCGGCGCCGCCGACCGCGCGCTGCGGCTCACCCTGGACTTCGCCACCGGCCACCGGCTCTACGACCGGGTGCTGGCCGACCTGCCCCAGGCCCGGCACACGCTGTGCGCCGCCTACGCCGACCTGCTCACCGCCGAGGCGGTCACCCTGGTCGCCACCCGCAGCCTGCACGCGCTGCCCGGCGAGCAGAGCATCGCGTCCGCGGTCGTGAAGTACCTGGTGCCGACGCTGGTCGACGACATCACCGACCGGCTGGCCGGCGTGCTCGGCGCCCGCTCACTGCTGACCGACGGCACGTTCCAGAAGGTCCGGCGCGACCACCACATCGTCGGCATCTTCGACGGCAGCACGCTGGTCAACCTGAACATGGTGATCAACCAGTTCGGGGTTCTGGCGGCCGGGTACCGCGCCGGCCGGGCCGACCGGGCCGGCCTGGACGCCGCGGCCGGGCTGCACACCCCGGTCCCGGCGTTCGACCCGGGCCGGCTGTCGCTGGTCGCCCGGCACGGCGCGAGCGTCGTACAGACGCTCGCCGAGGCGGCCGACGGGCTGCCCGCGCCGCTGGCCGCGCTCGCCGGGCGGCTGCATCGCGCCGCGGACCGGCTGCACCGGCAGATGGCCGCGCAACCGGTCTCCGCGCGGGACGTCCCCGAGTCGTCCTACACGCTCGCCGAGCGGTACTGCCGGATCTGGGCGGCCGCGGCCTGCCTGCACCTGTGGCGGCGCACCCCCGCGGAGACCACCGGCCCGGCCGGGCTGCTGTGGCGCGACGAACTCTGGGTGCGCGCCTGCCTGACCCGCGCGCTGCAGCACCTCGGTGAGCCGGCCGGTGACGACCTGACCGGCCTGGCCGCGCCGATGCTCGGCCAGCATCGCGACGGGCTGCTGTTCTCCCCGCTCACGTGCCGCCTCCGAGAGGAACAGCCATGACCGCCGCCGGCACCCTGAGCGATCTCGAGACCCGGCTCGGCGACCCGGACGACGCGGCCAACCCGCTCGGCACCGCGGCCGTGCTGGCCGCGGACGAGCGCGGCGAACTGCTCGCCGACGGCGAGACGGCGCTGGCCGACTTCGGGATGAACGCCGAGTTCGTCCCGGCCGAGCTGGGCGGGCGGCTGCGTACCGCGGACGGGCTGGCCCGCACCGTGCGCGCCGTGTTCCGCCGCGACTGCACGCTCGGACTCGGCTACGGCATCACCAACTTCGTGGCGGCCGCGCCGGTGTGGACCTCCGGCGACGACAACCAGCGCCGCCGGCTCGCCGGCCTGCTGCTCGGCGGCGGACGGGCCGCGGCCGGCTACACCGAACTCGCGCACGGCAACGACTTCTCCCGCGCGGAGCTGACCGCCCGGCCGTACCGCAGCAGCCTGCTCGTCGACGGCCGCAAGGAACTGATCAACAACGTCGGGCGGGCCGAGACGCTGGTGCTGTTCACCCGCACCGAGCTGCGCCCGGGCAGCCGCAGCCACTCGCACCTGATGGTCGACCTGACCACGCTGCCCAGCCGCACGCTGCGCCACCTGCCCAGGTTCCACACCTCGGGGGTACGCGGATGCATGCTCGGCGGCGTCGAGTTCCGCGACAGCCCGGTCCCGCGCGCCGCGATGATCGGCGAACAGGGCGGCGCGATGGAGACCGTGCTGCGCGCCTTCCAGACCACCCGCGCGGTGCTGCCCGGCGTGATGGTCGGCGTGCTGGACACCCAGCTGCGCATCGTGCTGCGCTTCGCCGCCGGCCGGCGCCTCTACGGGCGTACCGTGGCCGACCTGCCGCACGCGCGGGCGGTGCTGGCCGGGGTCTTCACCGACCTGCTCGTCGCGGACTGCCTGGCCACCGTCGGCGCCCGCGCGCTGCACGTGCTCCCGGCCGAGACCAGCGTGCCCACCGCCGTGGTCAAGTACCTGGTGCCGAAGCTGCTGGAGGACGCCAACCACCGGCTCGCCGTACTGCTCGGCGCCCGCTCGTTCCTGCGCGACGGCGACTGTGCGATGTTCCAGAAGAACCTGCGCGACCTGCCGGTGGTGAGCCTCGCCCACGCCGGCGCCGCGGTCTGCCAGGCCACGATCATCCCGCAGCTGCCCCGGATGGCCGCCGCGGCGTGGTCCGGCGCCGAACCGGCCCCGGCCGAGGTGTTCCGCCTGGACGCGGCGCTGCCACCGCTGCGCTTCGACGCGCTGGAGATCACCGCCCGCGGCCGGGACCGGATCACCGCGGTGCTGCCCGCCGAGGCCGCCCGCGCGGACACCGACCCGCGCATCGCCGCACTGTGCCGGGTGTTCGCCGGGGAACTGCGCCGGCTGCGGGACGACTGCCGGGAGCTGCCGCCCCGGGACCGCACCGTGATCGCCGGCCCGGCCGCGTTCGCGCTCGCCGACCGGTACGCCACGCTCGTCGCGGCCGCCGCCTGCGTCGGCGTCTGGCGGCAGGCGGAGTCCGCGTTCCTGCGCGACCCGGCCTGGCTGGAGGCGGCGCTGCACCGGCTCGCAGCCCGGCTCGGCACGGCGGCCGGCCCCACCCCGGCCGGGCTGCACGAACCGCTGCACGCGGAGCTGCGTCGCCGGCTCGCCGACGCCCGCACCCTGGACCTCGGCGCGACCCGGCTCGCGGGCGCGACCACCTGACACACGCCGGCGGCCACGACCGCCGGCAGGGGAGGAGCACCATGACGGACACCTCGACGGAACCGGCCGTGACCATCCGGGACTGGCTGATCGAACGGGTCGCGTTCTACATCGAGCAGCCGGCCGAGCGGGTCGACCCGGACACGCCGCTGCTGGAGATGGGCCTGGACTCGGTCTACGCGCTGACCATCTGCGGTGACGTGGAGGAGCGTTTCGGGCTGATCGTCGAGCCCACGCTGCCCTGGGACCATCCCACGGTCAACGCGATGGCCGCGCACCTGGCGAAGGAGCTGACGGCACGTTGACCGGCGAGCTGCTGCCCCTGACCCCCGGCCAGGAGGCGATGTGGCTGCTGCACCGGCTCGCACCGGACAGCGCCGCGTACAACATCGTGGTGGCACTGTCGGCCCGCGGGCCGCTGGACGAGGCCGCGCTGCGGCGGGCCACGGCCGCGCTCGCCGCCCGGCACGACGTGCTGCGCTCCCGCTTCGGTGAGCGAGACGGCGTGCCGTACCGGGTGGTCGGCCCGCCCGGCCCGGCGCCGCTGACCGTCCGCGACGACGCGCCCGGCGCGGCCGAGCGGGCGGCGCGCGCACCGTTCCGGCTGACCGCCGAGCCCGGACTGCGCGTGACCCTGCTGCGCCGGGCACCCGGCGACGCGGTGCTGATCGTGGTCACCCACCACATCGTCAGCGACGCCACCTCGCACTGGCTGGTGGTCCGCGACCTGCTCGACGCCTACGGCGCGTTCCGCCAGGACCGGCAGCCGGACTGGCCGCACCTGCCGATCGACTTCGACCGGTACGTGCGCGACGAGCTGGCCCGCGCCCGGCCCGCGCCGCCCGTGCTGCCGCCCGCGGCCGAGCTGCCCACCGACCGCCCCCGCCCGGCCCGGCCCGGGTTCGCCGGCGCCACGCTGACCCTGCCCGTCGCCGCCGGGACCGCGGCCGCGCTGACCGCGCTCGCGCTGCGGCTGCGGGTCACGCCGTTCGCGGTGCTGCTCGGCGCGTTCCAGGCGGCCGTGCACCGCACCGGCGGGCAGAAGGAGTTCACGCTCGGCTGCCCGGCCACCACCCGTACCGTGCCGGGGTTGCGGGATCTGGTCGGCTATCTGGTCCGGACCGTGCCGGTGACCGCGCGACTGCACCGGGACAGCACGCTCGCCGGCACCGTCCGGGACGCGCACGCCCAGGTACTCGGCGCGTTCGCGGCCCTGCGCCGCCCGGAACCGGCCGGCCCGCCGCCCGGCTTCCGGATCGCGGTGACGATGGTGGCAGTCGACCGGCTACCGGTCCGTGGCCTGGCCACCGGCGGGATCACCCGGGACGGGCTGCGCCTGGAGCTCGTCGACCTGCCGCACATGGAGGGCCAGTTCGACCTGAACGTGGAGCTGCGCCGCGGCCCGGACTCCCTCACCGTGGTGCTCCGCTACGACACCGAGCTGTTCGACGCCGCGACCGTCGCCCGCTTCGGCGACCTCTACCTGCGCATGCTCGACACCGCCGGTACCGCCCCGGACACCCGGGTCCGGGCCGTGCCGGCCCCCGCTGACGTGCTCGCCTGGGGCGGCGCGACCGCCTGAGCCGTCGCGGGGCCGCGCGCCCCGCGACGGCGCCGGGCTCTAGATCAGGACGCTGCCGTCGCCCGGCCGCGCGCCCCGCGACCGCCGGCGGTCCAGGTGCACGAAGCAGCGGTGCAGCCACCGGTCCCGCCCGTCGTAACGCGGCGTGAACGCGGTCCGCCCGTGGATGGTGACCCGGTTGTCCACCCACGCCAAATCGCCGGAGTGCAGGATCACGGTCTCGGCCACCATGGACAGCGCGTCGCCGAGCACGCTCATCGCCTTCTCCGCGGCCGGGTCGTCCGGCGCGGTGCTGGTGAAGTCGACCCGAAGGTCCGGGTCCTCCGGCGCGCCGGCCAGCAGCGGATGCGGCGTGGTCACGCCGGCCAGGTCGTGGAACGACGGCGGCGCGGCCGTCCGGAACCGCGGCTCGCGCAGCACCGCCAGCGTCGGCGCGTCCAGCAGCGCCACCGCCCGCCGGATCGACGCGGTCCGCAGCCCGGCCAGGTCGTCGTGGTCGTTGCGCAGGCAGAGCAGCCCGACCAGGTCCGGCCGGTACGGGTGGAACGCGTTCTCGATGTGCATCTCCAGCATCGTCGAGCCGGCGTTGCTCTGCGACTCCTCCCGGCCCGGCACCGGCACCACGTTCTGCACCAGCGCGCCGGACTTCTCGTCCCGGTACGCGGCCAGCTCGCCCAGCGCCATCCCGATCAGCGCGATCAGCGCCGACGGCCGTGCCGCGCGACGCTCGACCGACTCGGGAACGCTCGGCGTGGGCGGCAGGTCCGCGCCGAGCGGCAGGCCGCGCAGCAGCAGCACACCGTCCGGGCCGGGATCGGCGCGGAACGACCGCAGCGTGTCCAGCAGGGACAGCGGGAGGCGGTTGGACAGCCGGCGTGCCGCCGCGACCCAGTCCGGGTCGTCGGTGCGGCCGGGCGCGGTCGCGGCCAGGTCGTCGGCGAGCCGGGCGAGCGCGGCCCGGTCGTTGTCGTCCAGGGCTGGTCGACCGGCGCCGGAGTCCCGGTCGACCGTGTGAGCCGTCGTCATCGTCAAGTCGCTTTCGGTCGAAGGGACGGGCGCACGCAGCTTCCCGCCGTCGCCTATCACCCCTCTATCCGCGCGGCGCTTATAGAAGGCGGATAGGCACCCGTCCCACGATGCAGTCGCTCCAGCATCGGTGCGAGGCGAGGAGAGTCCGTGAGGGCGAGGACCAGCAAGGGGATTCTCGGGACCATTGGCGACACACCCCTGGTGGAGCTGACCCGGCTGGCGCCGGGCTTCGACGGCCGGGTGTTCGCGAAGATGGAGAGGTTCAACCCGGGCGGCAGCATCAAGGACCGGTCGGCCCGGACGATGCTCATGCACGCCCTGGACAGTGGCGCGCTGAAACCCGGCCTGTCCGTGGTGATCGAGTCCAGTTCGGGCAACCTGGCGATCGGCATGGCGCAGATCTGCCGCTACCACGGGCTCAAGTTCGTCTGCGTCGTGGACTCCAAGACCACCACGCAGAACCTGGCGATCCTCAAGGCACTCCAGGTCACCGTCGAGGTGGTCGACGAGCCGGACGAGAACGGCGAGTTCCTGCCGGCCCGGCTGGCGCGGGTGCGGGAACTGGTCGCGGCGACACCGCACGCGTTCTGGCCGGACCAGTACGCCAACCCGCTGAACCCGCTGGCGCACGAGACGACCATGCGGGAGATCGCCGAGGCGCTCGACCACCGGGTCGACTACCTGTTCTGCGCGACCAGCACCTGCGGCACGCTCGGCGGCTGCGCCGCGTACGTGCGCGGTCAGGGGATGGACACCACCGTGGTCGCGGTGGACGCCAGCGGCAGCGTCCTGTTCGGGCAGCCGCCCGGCCGGCGCCTGATCCCCGGGTACGGCGCCGCGGTCGCGCCGGCGCTGCTGGACCTGACCGCCGCGCAGCGGGTGGTGCACGTGACCGACCTGGAGGCGGTGGTCGGCTGCCGGCGGCTGAGCAACCGGGAGGCGATCCTGGCCGGTGGCTCGTCCGGGGCGGTGGCCTCGGCGCTGGAGCGCATGCTGCCGGATATCCCGGCCGGGAGCACCTGCGTGCTCGTCTTCCCGGACGGCGGCGACCGCTACCTCGACACCATCTACTCCGACGCGTGGATCAACCGGCACTTCGGTGAGGTCTCACACCTGTGGAAGGACACCATGGCGGGAGCGACGACATGCTGATCGTCTCGTACGACGAGGTCCGGGAACTGCTCGCCGGCCGGGAGACCGAGGTCATCGACGCGGTCGACCGTGCCTACCGGTGGCACGCGGAGGGCCGCAGCACGCTGCCGCACTCGTCGTTCCTGCGGCTGCCCGGCACCCGCGGCGAGCGGATCATCGGGCTGCCCGCCCACCTGTCCGGCGACGACGGGGACTCCGGGTACGCCGGCATCAAGTGGATCGCCTCGTTCCCCGGCAACCTCGCGGCCGGCCTGCCCCGCGCCAGCGCCGTCGTGGTGCTCAACTCGATGCGCACCGGGCGCCCGCACACGCTGCTGGAGGCGTCGCTGATCTCCGCCGGGCGCACCGCCGCGAGCGCCGCCCTGGCCGCCCGCACGCTGGGCCGCGCACCGGACGGCGACGGCACCGGCCTGATCGGCTGCGGCGTCATCAATTTCGAGGTGCTGCGCTACCTGGCCGCGGTCGCGCCGGTTTGCGGCGCGCTCACCGTCTTCGACGTCGACCCGGCCCGCGCCGAGGCGTTCCTGCGCCGCGCCGCGCCGCTCGTCGCGCCGGGCACCCGGCTGACCGTCGCGCCCACCCCGGAGGCCGTGCTGGCCGCGCACCCGCTGGTGTCGGTCGCGACCACGGCCACCACCCCGCACCTGCGGCTGGACGCCTGCGCGCCCGGCTCGCTGGTGCTGCACCTGTCGCTGCGCGACATCGTGGCCGAGGACATCGTCCGGCAGCACAACGTCGTCGACGACGTCGACCACGCGGTCCGCGAGTCCACCTCGCTGCACCTGGGCGAGGGCCTGCTCGGCCACCGGGACTTCATCGACGCCACCATCGGCGACCTGCTGCTCGGCCGCAAGAGCGTGCACGTCGCGCCCGGCCGGGTGGTGGTGTTCTCGCCGTTCGGCCTGGGCGTGCTCGACCTCGCGGTCGCCGAGCTGGTCCGCGCCCGCGCGGTCGCCGGCGGCCGCGGCGTGACCGTTCCCGGCTTCCTGCCCGGAGACACCGACAACACCGAGGAGAAGTCATGAGCGAGCAGTACCGCGTGGTCCTCAACGACGAGGAGCAGTACTCGATCTGGTGGGCCGGCCGGGACCTGCCCGACGGCTGGCGTGCCGAGGGCACCGAGGGCACCGAGGACGAGTGCCTGGCCCGGATCAACGAGGTCTGGACGGACCTGCGCCCGCTGAGCCTGCGCCGCCGGATGGCGCAGGACGCCGCCTGAGACGACCGCCCGAGCCGAGACACCCACAGGAGCACGCGATGACCTTGCTGCACGAGCGCGTTTCGGCTCAGGCGTCCGAGACCCCGTCCGCCACCGCCGTGATCAGCGGCGACCGGACGCTGACCTACGCCGAGCTGGACCGGCGATCCGACGACCTCGCCGCGGCGCTGCGACGGCACGGCGCCGGCCCGGACCGGCCGGTCGGTGTGCGCCTGCCGCGCACGCCCGGCCTGGTCGTGGCGCTGCTGGCGATCTGGAAGGCCGGGGCCGCCTACCTGCCGCTGGACCGGCTGCAACCGGAGGAGCGCCAGGCCTGGATGCTCGCCGACGCCGGTGTGCGCCTGCTGGTCAGCGACCGGCCCGCACCGGCCGGGGCGTCCGGCCTGACGGTGGCCGGCCCGGACGCGGCCGGCCCGGCCGGGCCGGCCACCGCCGCGGTCACCGGCGCGGACGCGGCCTACGTCATCTTCACCTCCGGCTCGACCGGCCGTCCCAAGGGCGTCGTCGTCACGCACGAGGGCATCGCCAACCGGGTGATGTGGACGGTCCGCCGGCACGGCCTCGGCGCCGGTGACCGGGTGCTGCAGAAGACCTCGCTGGGCTTCGACGCCTCCGTCTGGGAGCTGTTCGCGCCGCTGGTCAGCGGCGGCGCGGTGGTGCTCGCCCCGGACGGCGCGGAACGCGACCCGGCGCGCATGCTGGCCGCGGTCGCCGCGCACGGCGTCACGGTGCTCCAGGTCGTGCCGTCGGTGCTGCGCGAGCTGGTCGAGGCGCCCGGCTGGGACCGCTGCGACCGGCTGCGGCTGCTGTTCTCCGCCGGCGAGCCGCTGCACTTCGAACTCGTGCAGCGGCTGCTGGCCCGCCGCGACGTCGAGGTGTGGAACACGTACGGTCCGACCGAGTGCGCCATCGACGTGACCGCACACCGGGTCGACCCACGGGCGGTCTCCGGCCCGGTCCCGATCGGCCGCCCGCTGGACGGCATGCGCGCGCTCGTCCTCGACGAGGACGGCGATCCCGCACCGGTCGGCGTGCCGGGCGAGCTGTTCGTCGGCGGTCCCGGCGTCGGCCGCGGCTACCTCGGCCGCCCCGGCCTGACCGCCGCCCGCTTCGTACCCGACCCGTTCGGGCCGCCCGGCTCCCGGCTCTACCGCACCGGCGACCTGGTCCGCTGGCAGTCCGACGGGCTGCTGCACTACCTCGGCCGCCGCGACACCCAAGTGAAGATCAACGGGGTACGGATCGAGCCGGGCGAGGTCGAGGCCGCGCTCAGCGCCCAGCCCGGGATCCGGGGCGCGGTCGTGGTGCCGTTCACCGCGCCGGACGGCTCCACCCGCCTGGGCGCCCACCTGCTCACCGCCGCGCCGGTCGACGAGACCGCGCTGCGGGACGCGCTGCGCCGCCGGCTGCCCGAGGCCTACGTCCCGGTCGTCTTCCGCGCCGCGGACAGTCTGCCGCTCAACGCCAGCGGCAAGGTCGACCGCGCCGCGCTGCCCCCGGTCACCGGCGACGACGCCCCGGCCCGGGTGGCCCCGCGCACCCCGGCCGAGCGCACCGTGGCCGAGATCTGGCAGCGGCTGCTCGGCGTCGACCACGTCGGCGTGCACGACGACTTCTTCGCGCTCGGCGGCTCCTCCCTGCACCTGACCCGGCTGGCCAACCGGCTGCGCACCGCGTCCGGCGGCGACGTGCAGCTACGCGGCCTCTTCGACGCCGTCACCGTGGAGCAGCAGGCCCGCCTGCTGGAGGCGGCCACCCCCGACCCGGACGTGATCCGCCCGGCCACCCGTTCCGGCCCCGGGCCGCTGTCCTCCGGCCAGCGCCGCCTGTGGTTCCTCGACCGGATGCGCCCCGGCAGCCCGGAGTGGCTCGCCCCGCTGCTGGTCCGGCTGCCGCCCGGCACCGCCACCGGCACCGTCCGTGATGCGCTGGCCGCGCTGGTCGCCCGGCACGAGATCCTGCGCACCCGGTACCCGGTGGTCAACGGCGAGCCGGTCCAGGTCGTCGACCCGGTCACCGCGCTCGCGCCGGTCGCGCTGCCGGAGTCGGAGGAGAAGCCGGACGAGCTGCCGGCCACGCTGCGCGCCGCGTTCGCCGACGGTTTCGACCTGGCCACCGGCCCGGTGTGGCGGGCCCGGCTGATCCGCCGGGCCGGCGAGGACGACCTGCTGCTGCTCACCCTGCACCACATCGCCTGCGACGGCTGGTCCGCCGGCATCCTGGAACGCGAACTGCTGATCCTCTGCACCCCCGGCGGCACGCTGCCCGAGGTGCCGCTCCAGTACGCCGACTACGCCCGCTGGCAGCACGAGCGCCTGACCGACGGCCTGGCCGAGGACCTCGGCTTCTGGCGTGCCCGGCTCGACGGCCTGCGCCCGCTGCCGCTGCGCACCGACCACCCCCGCCCGGCCGAGCGCGACCCGGCCGGCGCGGTACTGCCGTTCCTGATCCCGGAGCCGCTGGTCACGGCGCTGACCGGGCTCGGCCGCGCGCACGGTGCGACCGACTTCATGACGCTGCTGACCGCGTTCGCCACGCTGCTGGCCCGGCACAGCGGCGAGTGGGACGTCGCGATCGGCAGCCCGGTCGCCGGCCGGGTACGCCCCGAGATCGAGGGCACGGTCGGCTTCTTCCTCAACTCCCTGGTGCTGCGCTGCGACCTGACCGGCGACCCCGCGTTCGGCGACGCGCTCGACCGGGTCCGCGACACCGCCCGCGCCGCGTTCGCCCACCAGGGTGTGCCGTTCGAGCGGCTCGTCGACGAGCTCGCGCCCCGCCGCGACCTGTCCCGCACCCCGCTCTACCAGGTGGCGTTCGACCTGCACGACGCGTCGCTGACCCGCGGCGGCGCGGACACCGACGAGCTGACGCTGTTCCAGCGCTCGTGGCGGATCGCCAAGACCGACCTGACGCTCTTCGTCCGGCGGCGCCCGGACGGCGCGATGGCCGCGGTCCTCGAGTACGCCACCACGCTGTTCGACGAGTCCACGATCGCCGCCCTGGCCCGCCACTTCCTGCGCCTGCTGGAATCCGCCGTCGCCGCCCCGGCCACCCCGCTGTCCGCCCTGGACCTGCTGCCCGGGCTGGAGCGCGCACCGGCCCTCGGCGACGTGTCCCCGGCCCTGCCGTCCGTGGTCGCGGTTCCGGACCTGGTCGCCGCGCGGGACCCGGCCGCGCTCGCGGTCGAGTGCGGAGCGACCCGCTGGACGTTCGGCGATCTTCAGCAGCGTGCCGACCGGCTCGCCACTGTCCTGTCCGGACTCGGCGTGGCCGCCGAGTCGGTGGTGGCGGTGGTGATGGACCGGTCGGCCGAGTTGATCGGTGCGCTCTACGGTGTGTGGCGGTCCGGTGGCGCCTATCTGCCGCTTGATCCGGCGACCCCGGCCGACCGTCTGCGGACCGTGCTGGCCGATGCCGGGGTACGGGTGGTGGTCACGCAGAAGTCCTTGCGTGAGCGGATCCCGGCCGGTTTAGAGGTGGTCTGCGCCGACGCCGACTTGCCGGACGGTGTTTTCGTGCCCGTCCCGGTCGACCTGGACTCGCTGGCCTACGTCATCTACACGTCGGGTTCGACGGGCCGGCCCAAGGGTGTGCTGGTGTCGCATCGGGGTGTGGGGAACCACATCGCCTGGGCGGTCGAGCGGTTGGCGGGTGCGGGCACCGGTGGTGGTGCGTTGTTCTCGTCGGTGGCGTTCGATCTGCCGGTCCCGAACGTGTGGGCACCGCTGGCCGCCGGTCAGCGTCTCGCGGTCGCCCCGGCCGAGATCGAACTCGACACCCTCGGCCCCTGGCTGCTGGACAACGGCCCGTTCAGCTTCCTCAAGCTCACCCCCGGCTACCTGCGGGTCCTCACCGACCAGGACGCCGTCCCACCAGCGGGCGCGATGGTGGTCGCCGGCGAGGTACTGCCGTCGGACCTGGCCCGGGAAGGGCTGATCAACGAGTACGGCCCGACCGAGGCGTCCGTCGGCTCGTCGATCTTCGAGATCGTCGCCGGTGGGCACGGCCCGGTCCCGATCGGCCGCGCCCTGCCCGGCATGGCCCTCTACGTCCTCGACCCGCACATGCACCCGGTCCCGTGCGGCGTGGTCGGTGAGCTGTTCGTCGGTGGTGTCGGCGTCGCCCGTGGCTACCTGGGCCGCCCCGACCTGACCGCCCAGCGGTTCGTCCCGAATCCGTTCGGCAGCGGTCGTCTCTACCGCACCGGTGACCTGGTGCGCCGCCGCCCCGACGGTCAGATCGAGTTCCTCGGCCGCGTCGACGACCAGGTGAAGGTCCGCGGCTACCGGGTCGAGCTGGGCGAGATCCGGGCCGCGCTGGTCGCCGACGAGCGGGTGTCCGACGCGTTCGTGCTCCCGGTCGGTGAGGGCACCGACATCCGGCTGATCGGCTACGTCGTCGGCGCCGCCGATGACGAGGTGCTCGCGCACGTCCGCGCACTCCTGCCCGACTACATGGTCCCGGCGCAGCTCGTCGCGCTCGACGCGCTGCCGCTCAACCGCAACGGCAAGGTCGACCGGACCGCGCTGCCCGACCCCGGCCTGACCGACCCCGGCCGGTACGAGACCCCGGAGACCGTCACCGAGCAGCGGATCGCCGAGATCTGGGCCGACCTGCTGCCCGGCCGGCCCCGGGCCGGCCGCAACGACGACTTCTTCCAGGTCGGCGGCAACTCCATCCTGGCGATCCGGCTCATCTCCCGGTTGCAGGACGAGTTCGCCGTGGACGTACCCATCCGGATGGTGTTCGAGCACCCCACGGTGGCGCAGCTCGCCGCCGCGCTGGTGGAGCGGATCACCGCCGACGTAGCCGCGCTGTCCGACGCGGACGTGCTGGCCGAAGCCGCATCCTCGAAGGAGCACCTGGCATGACCGACACCAGCACCTCACCGGCCGGCCACGGCGAGGCCCGCGCCGAGCTGCTCCGGCGCCGGCTCGCCGGCCGCGCGGGCGGCGGCGCGCGCACCGACATCCCGCGCGCGGACCGGACCGCCCCGCTGCCGCTCTCCTCCGGCCAGCGCCAGATGTGGTTCCTGCACCGCCTCGCCCCGGACAGCGCCGAATACCTGGTCCCGCTGGTGCTGCGACTGCACGGCGCCGTCGACCTGACGGCGCTGCGGCACGCCTGGTCCGGACTGGTGCACCGGCACGAGATCCTGCGCACCCGGTACGTGCTGGCCGACGGCGAGCCGTGGCAGGTCGTCGACGCGGCCGACGCCGCCGCGGTGACCGTCGAGGAGATGACCGACGCGTCCGAGGCCGAGGCCGAGGCGCGCGCGGCCGCGCTGGCCGCCACACCGTTCGACCTGGAGCGGGAGTGGCCGGCCCGGCTCACCCTGCTCCGGCTCGCCGCCGACGACGTGGTGCTGGTGCTGGCGCTGCACCACATCGCCTGCGACGCCTGGTCCACCCGGATCCTGCTGGAGGACCTGGCCGAGCTGTACCGCGCCGCGACCGTCGGTGTCGCGCCCGCGCTGCCGGAACTGCCGGTCCAGTACGCCGACTACGCCGCCTGGGAACGCGCCCGGCCGGCCGGCCACGACCTGGAGCACTGGCGGGCGCGGCTGGCCGGTCTGCCGCCGCTGGAGCTGCCCACCGACCGTCCGCGCCCGGCCGTCCGTGACTCCGCGGGCGCGAGCCTGTCGTTCCCGATCCCGGCGCCGCTCGCCGAGGCGGTCCGGGACCTGGCCCGCCGGCACGAGGCCACCCCGTTCATGACGCTGCTGGCCGCGCTGCACGTGCTGCTCGGCCGGTACGGCGGCACCGAGGACGTCGCGGTCGGCACCGCCGTGTCGCTGCGCGGCCGCCCCGGGCTGGAGCGCCTGGCCGGGTACGGGATCAACAGCCTCGTGCTGCGCAACCGCTGGACCGGCACGACCACGTTCGCGGAGCTGCTCGACCGGACCCGCGGCATGGTGCTGGACGCGTTCGACCACCAGGCCACCCCGTTCGCCCGGCTCGTCGACGCGCTCGCACCGGAGCGGGACCTGTCCCGTACGCCGCTGTTCCAGGTCGTCTTCGATCTCGTGGAGACCCGCGGCGACGGGTTCGCGCTGCCCGGCGTGACCGTCGGCGCGGTGACCGGCGAGCGGCGCACCGCGCGCTTCGACCTCACGCTCCAGATCGAGGAACGCGCCGACGGCACCATGACCGGCCACCTCGAGTACGCCACCGGCCTGTTCGACGCGGCGACCGCGCACCGGATGGCCGGCCACTACGTGCGCCTGCTGGAGACGGTCACCGCCGCGCCGTCCACCCCGCTGCGCGACGTGGACCTGCTCACGCCGCGGGAACGCCACCGGATCGTGGCCGAGTGGAACGACACCGCCGGCCGGCTGCCGGACCGCGCGCTCCCCGAGACGATCTTCGAGCGGGTCGCCGAGGTCCCGGACGCGACCGCGATCCGGTCCGACCGTGCCGACTGGACGTTCGGCGAGCTCGGCGCCTACGCCGACCGGGTCGCGGCCGCGTTGCGCGCGGCCGGGATCGGCACCGAGTCCGTCGTCGGCGTGCTGCTGGAACGCTCCCCGGAGCTGGTCGGCGCGCTGCTGGGCGTCTGGCGGGCCGGTGGCGCCTACGTGCCGCTGGACCCGGAATCGCCCGCGGACCGCACCGGATACGTGCTCGGCGACGCGGACGCGCGGGTCGTGGTCACCGACCGGGCGCTGGCCGCCCGGCTCCCGGACGGCCACCCGCCGCTGCTGCTGATCGACGAGCTGCCGGCCGCCGGCCTCGCGCACCCGCCCGCGCCGGTGGACCAGGACACGCTCGCCTACGTCATCTACACCTCCGGTTCGACCGGCCGGCCCAAGGGCGTGCAGGTCACCCACCGTGGACTGGCGAACTACCAGCACTGGACGGCCGGCGCGTACGCCACCGCGCCCGGCGGTGCACCGCTGTTCTCGCCGATCACGTTCGACCTCGGCGTCCCGGACCTGTACACCCCGCTGATGCTCGGCCGCCCGGTGCACCTGCTGCCCGACGGGCTGCCCGCCGCCGACCTCGCGGACGAACTGGCCCGGCGCGGCCCGTTCAGCTTCGTCAAGCTCACGCCCGGCCACCTCGACCTGCTCACCGAGCTGCCGGACGCGCAGATCGCCGGCCTGGCCGGGCTGGTCGTCGCGGCCGGTGACGCGTTCACCTGGCGGCTGGCCGAGCGGTGGCGGGCCGCGGCCGGCGAGCACGGCACCCGGCTCGCCGCCGAGTACGGCCCGACCGAGATCACCGTCGGCAACTCCGGCTATCCGGTCACCGGCACCGAGCGCGGCGAGCTGGTCCCGCTCGGCACCCCGATCGTCAACACCACCATGTACGTGCTCGACCGGTGGCTCAACCCGGTGCCGCCCGGCGTGATCGGCGAGATCTACATCGGCGGCGCCGGCCTGGCCCGCGGGTACGCCCGCCGCCCCGACCTGACCGCCCGCGCGTTCCTGCCCGACCCGTTCGGCCCGCCCGGCGCGCGCCTGTACCGCACCGGCGACCTCGGCCGGCTACGCCCGGACGGCGTCACCGAGTTCGCCGGCCGGGTCGACCACCAGGTGAAGATCCGCGGCCACCGGATCGAGCTCGGCGAGATCGAGACGGTCCTCGCCGGGCACCCGGCCGTGCAGGAGGCGGTCGCCGCCGTGCACGCCGGCGAACTGGTCGGGTACGTGGTGCCGGCCGAGGGGCACGCCGTGCCGCACGCCACCGAGCTGGCCGTGTTCTGCCGCGCCACGCTGCCCGACTACATGGTCCCGGCCGCGTTCGTGACGCTGGCCGCGATCCCGCTCACCGGCAACGGCAAGGTCGACCGGCGGCTGCTGCCCGCGCCGGAGCGCGAGGACACCGGCGTGGACACCGCGTTCGTCGGCCCGCGCACCGCCGTCGAGGAGCGCGTCGCCGCCGCCTGGGCGCAGGTGCTCGGCCTGGAACGGGTCGGCGTGCACGACAGTTTCTTCGACGTCGGCGGTGACTCGATCAAGGCGGTCGCCATGGTCGGTGAGCTGCGCGCGGCCGGGCTCGACGTGGCCGTCCGCGACGTGTTCGAGTACCGCACGGTCGCGGAGCTGTGCGAGTTCGCCACCGGGCGGGCCGCGCCGTCGACGCCGGTGGTACCGGTCGCGCCGTTCGCGATGGCCGGCGACGAGGACCGGGCCCGGCTGCCGCGCGGCGTGGTGGACGCCTACCCGCTGTCGCAGGTGCAGCTCGGCATGCTCGTCGAGATGCTCGCCGACGACGGCGTGAACAAGTACCACAACACCACCTCGTTCCGGATCCGTGACGACGCGCCGTTCTCGGCGGACGCGCTGCGGGCCGCGGCCGCGCTGGTCACCGAGCGGCACGAGGTGCTGCGCACGTCGTTCGACCTGGAGACCTACACGACGCCGCTGCAACTGGTGCACGGTACGGCCGAGGTGCCGATCGGCGTGCAGGACCTCTCCCACCTCGACGAGCAGGAGATCGAGCGGGAGCTGCACGAGTTCACCCGGCGGGACCGGGCCCGGCTGTTCGACCTGCGCCGGCCACCGATGCTGCGGCTGTTCGCCCACCTCTGCGACGACAAGACCTGGTGGCTGTCGGTCACCGAGTGCCACCCGATCCTGGAGGGCTGGAGCCACCACTCGCTGCTGATGGAGCTGCTGGACGCGTACCGTGCGATCCGGTCCGGTCAGGCGCCCGCCCCGGCCGGCCAGGCCGCCGTCCGGTACGCGGACTTCATCGCCGCCGAGGTCGAGCTGCTGGACCGCGGCGATCACCGCGACTACTGGCAGGAGATCGTCGACGGGTACCCGGGCTTCGCCATGCCGGCCGGCTGGGGCGACACCGGGACGGAGAACCGCAAGCACCAGTTCGTCATCCCGTTCCACGACCTGGAGCCGGGCCTGCGCGCGCTGGCCGCGCGGGCGCGCGCGTCGCTGAAGAGCGTGCTGCTCGCCGCGCACTTCAAGGTGCTGTCCCAGCTGACGCCGGAGGAGCGGTTCTGCGCCGGCCTGGTCTGCAACGCCCGCCCCGAGGTGGTCGGCGCGGACCGGGTGTACGGCATGTACCTGAACACGCTGCCGTTCGCGTTCGACCGCCCGGCCGGCTCGTGGCTGGAGCTGGTCCGGGACGTCTTCGACCGGGAGGTGCAGCTGTGGCCGCACCGGTTCTTCCCGATGCCGGTCATCCAGCGCGAGATGGCGGACGAGCGCCTGGTCCAGGTCAGCTTCAGCTATCAGGACTTCCACCAGGTCGACACGGAACTGATCGACTACCTGGCCAGCATCGACGACAGCCCGACGGAGTTCCCGCTGTCGGTCTCCACCCGCGTCGGCTACGTGATCGTCACCACCAGCACCGGCGTGGTCAGCCGGGCGAACGCGGCACGCCTGCAACAGATGTACCGGGGCGTGCTGGAGTCGATGGCCGCGGACCCGCTCGCCGACGCGGCCCGTACCTACCTGCCGTCCGGCGAGGACGCGCTGGTTCTCGGCGACGCCTCCCCGCCCATGCCGGCCGTGGTCGCGGTCCCGGAGCTGGTCGCGGCGCAGGATCCGGCGGCGCTGGCGGTCGAGTGCGGGGAGGTGCGGTGGACCTTCGGTGATCTCCGGGCTCGTGCTGACCGGCTGGCCGGTGTGCTGGCGGGTCATGGGGTGGGGTGTGAGTCGGTGGTGGCGGTGGTGATGGACCGGTCGGCGGAGTTGATCGGTGCGCTCTACGGTGTGTGGCGTTCCGGTGGTGCGTATCTGCCGCTGGACCCGATGATCCCGGTGGACCGGTTGCGGACCGTGCTGGCGGA
Source organism: Catenuloplanes indicus (assembly GCF_030813715.1). Lineage (NCBI taxonomy): Bacteria > Bacillati > Actinomycetota > Actinomycetes > Micromonosporales > Micromonosporaceae > Catenuloplanes > Catenuloplanes indicus. The sequence continues at coordinate 514,080 of NZ_JAUSUZ010000001.1, read as the reverse complement.
TGCGGGTGTGCGGGTGGTGGTCACCCAGGAGTCGCTGCGTGACCGGATTCCCGCGGGCCACGAAGTCGTCTGCGCCGACGCCGAGCTGCCGGAGAGCGGCTTCGCGCCTCGGCCGGTCGATCTGGACTCGCTTGCCTATGTCATCTACACCTCGGGTTCGACCGGGCGGCCGAAGGGTGTGCTGGTCTCGCACCGGGGGGTGGCGAATCACATCGCGTGGGCGGTGGAGCGGTTGGCCGGTTCCGGTTCCGGTGGTGGTGCGTTGTTCTCGTCGGTGGCGTTCGATCTGCCGGTGCCGAACGTGTGGGCGCCGCTGGCCGCGGGGCAGCGGCTCGCGGTCGCCCCGGCCGGCGTCGGTCTCGACACCCTCGGCCCGTGGCTGCTGGAGCACGGCCCGTTCAGCTTCCTCAAGCTCACCCCCGGATACCTGCGCGTGCTCACCGATCAGGGCGCCGTTCCGCGGGCGGGTGCGATGGTCGTGGCCGGTGAGGCGTTGCCGGTGGAGCTGGCCCGGGAGGGTTTGATCAACGAGTACGGTCCGACCGAGGCGTCCGTCGGCTCGTCGATCTTCGAGATCGGTGCGGTCGAGCCCGGCCCGGTCCCGATCGGCCGTGCGCTGCCCGGCATGGCGTTGTACGTCCTCGATCCGCGTATGCGGCCCGTGCCGTACGGCGTGGTCGGTGAGCTGTTCGTCGGCGGTGTGGGCGTGGCCCGCGGCTACCTGGGCCGTCCCGGCCTGACCGCGCAGCGGTTCGTGCCGGATCCGTTCGGGACCGGGCGGCTCTATCGCACCGGTGATCTGGTGCGCCGTCGTGGTGACGGGCAGATCGAGTTCCTGGGCCGGGTCGACGACCAGGTGAAGGTGCGTGGCTACCGGGTCGAGCTGGGTGAGGTCCGCGCGGCGCTGGTCGCGCACGAGCGGGTCACCGACGCGTACGTGCTGCCGGTCGGTGACGGCGCCGACATCCGGCTGGTCGCCTACGTGGTGGGCGTCGGCGGCGAGGAGATCCTCGGGCACCTGCGCACCCGGCTGCCGGACTACATGGTCCCGGCACAGCTGATCGCGGTGGACGCGCTGCCGCTCAACCGCAACGGCAAGGTCGACCGGACCGCGCTGCCCGACCCCGACCTGACCGCCGACCGGTACGAGGCCCCCCGCACCGTCACCGAGCAGCGGATCGCCGACGTGTGGGCGCAGGTGCTCGGCCTGGAGCGGGTCGGCCGCGACGACAGCTTCTTCGACGTCGGCGGGCACTCCATCCGCGCGGTCATGCTGGTCGGCGCGCTACGTACCGCCGGATTCGACATCGGCGTCCGGGACGTGTTCGAGCACCGGACCGTCGCCGCGCTCTGCGAACTGGTCACCGGCCGGCCCGCACCCGCGGCCGCGGCCGTGCCGGTCGCGCCGTTCGCGCTGATCGGCGCCGCCGACCGGGCGCTGCTACCGGACGGGCTCACGGACGCGTACCCGCTGTCGCAGGTGCAGCTCGGCATGCTGGTCGAGATGCTGGCCGACACCCGCCGCCGGCCGTACCACAACGTGGCCTCGTTCCGGATCCGCGACGACGGGCCGTTCTCCGCGGACGCGCTGCGGGCCGCCGCCGACCTGGTCACCGCCCGGCACGAGATGCTGCGCACCTCGTTCGACCTGGACACCTGCTCGGTGCCGATGCAGCTGGTGCACGCCTCCGCGCGGATCCCGCTGACCGTCACCGACCTGCGGGAAGTGGACGCGACCGAGGTCGAGCAGCGGCTGCGCGCGCACCGGGCCGCCGAGCGCGCGGACGTGTTCACGCCCGGTGACGTGCCGATGCTGCGGATGGCCGTGCACCGGGACGCGGACGACGCGTGGTGGCTGTCGCTGACCGTCGCGCACGCCATCACCGAGGGCTGGAGCCACCGTACGCTGATGATGGAGCTGCTGGACGCGTACCGGGAGTTCCGGGACGGCCGGCCGCCCGCGCCGGAGGCCCCGCCGTCGATCCGGTACGCCGACTTCGTCGCGGCCGAGCTGGCGTCGATCGACGGGGACGGCGACCGGGCGTACTGGCAGGACGTCATCGACCGGTACCCGCGGTTCACGCTGCCGCCGGCCTGGGCCGACCTCGAGCCGGAGCCGGCGCCGTTCCGGGCCGGCGTGCCGCTGACCGACCTGGAGGCCGGGCTGCGCGCGCTGGCCGCCCGGGCCCGCGCGTCGCTGAAGAGCGTGCTGCTCGCCGCGCACTTCACGGTGCTGTCCCAGCTCACCCCGGACGAGCGGTTCTGCGCCGGCCTGGTCACCAGCGCCCGGCCGGAGGCGGTCGGCGCGGACCGGGTGTACGGCATGTACCTCAACACGCTGCCGTTCGCGTTCGACCGCCCGGCCGGCACCTGGCTGGACGTGGTCCGGTCGGTCTTCGACCGCGAGGTGGAACTGTGGCCGCACCGGGCGTTCCCGATGCCCGTGATCCAGCGCGAGATGGCCGGGGACCGGCTGCTCGACGTGCGCTTCAGCTACCAGGACTTCGACCAGGTCGACACGGAACGGGTGGACGTCGACGCCAGCCTCGGCGAGGGCGCGACCGAGTTCCCGCTGGCCGTGGCCGCGGTCGGCGGCTACCTGGTGCTGACCACGAACACCGGCGTACTCAGCCGCGCGAACGCCGAACGTCTGGTGCAGATGTACCGCTCGGTCCTGGAGGCGATGGCCGCCGACCCGCTCGGTGACGCCTCCGGCGCCCACCTGCCCGCCGGCGAGACCGGCCTGGTTCTCGGCGACGTGTCCCCGGCGCCGTCCGTCCTGGTCGCGGTCCCGGAGCTGGTCGCGGCGCAGGATCCGGCGGCGCTGGCGGTCGAGTGCGGGGAGGTGCGGTGGACCTTCGGTGATCTCCGGGCTCGTGCTGACCGGCTGGCCGGTGTGCTGGCGGGTCATGGGGTGGGGTGTGAGTCGGTGGTGGCGGTGGTGATGGACCGGTCGGCGGAGTTGATCGGTGCGCTCTACGGTGTGTGGCGTTCCGGTGGTGCGTATCTGCCGCTGGACCCGATGATCCCGGTGGACCGGTTGCGGACCGTGCTGGCGGATGCGGGTGTGCGGGTGGTGGTCACCCAGGAGTCGCTGCGTGACCGGATTCCCGCGGGCCACGAAGTCGTCTGCGCCGACGCCGAGCTGCCGGAGAGCGGCTTCGTACCCCGGCCGGTCGATCTGGACTCGCTTGCCTATGTCATCTACACCTCGGGTTCGACCGGGCGGCCGAAGGGTGTGCTGGTCTCGCACCGGGGGGTGGCGAATCACATCGCGTGGGCGGTGGAGCGGTTGGCCGGTTCCGGTTCCGGTGGTGGTGCGTTGTTCTCGTCGGTGGCGTTCGATCTGCCGGTGCCGAACGTGTGGGCGCCGCTGGCCGCGGGGCAGCGGCTCGCGGTCGCCCCGGCCGGCGTCGGTCTCGACACCCTCGGCCCGTGGCTGCTGGAGCACGGCCCGTTCAGCTTCCTCAAGCTCACCCCCGGATATCTGCGCGTGCTCACCGAACAGATGAACTCGACGCAGGCCGGCACGCTCGCCGCCGCGATGGTCGTCGCCGGTGAGGTCCTCCCGCCGGAGCTGGCCTCGCTCGCCCGCCAGGCGACCGGCCCCGGCCGCCTGATCAACGAATACGGTCCGACCGAGGCGTCCGTCGGCTCGTCGATCTTCGAGATCGGCGCGGTCGGGCCCGGCCCGGTCCCGATCGGCCGTGCGCTGCCCGGCATGGCACTCTACGTCCTCAACTCTCGCCTGCGCCCGGTCCCGCTCGGCGTGGCCGGCGAGCTGTTCGTCGGCGGCGTCGGCGTGGCCCGCGGCTACCTGGGCCGGCCGGATCTGACGGCGCAGCGGTTCGTGCCGGACCCGTTCGGCGGCGGGCGGCTCTACCGCACCGGTGATCTGGTGCGCCGTCGTGGTGACGGGCAGATCGAGTTCCTGGGCCGGGTCGACGACCAGGTGAAGGTGCGCGGTTACCGGGTCGAGCTGGGTGAGGTCCGCGCCGCGCTGGTCGCGCACGAGCGGGTCACGGACGCGTTCGTGTTGCCGGTCGGTGAGGGCGCGGACATCCGCCTGGTCGCCTACGTCGTCGGCGAGAGCGGCGACGCGGTGTCGGAGCACCTGCGGGAACGGCTGCCGGACTACATGGTCCCGGCACAGCTGATCGCGGTGGACGCGCTGCCGCTCAACCGCAACGGCAAGGTCGACCGGACCGCGCTGCCCGACCCCGACCTGCGCGCGCTGCGGTCCACACACGCGTACGTCGCGCCGGCCACCCGTACCGAACAGATCCTGGCCGGCATCTGGACCGACGTGCTCGGCGTCGCGCGCGTCGGCACCCAGGACCGCTTCTTCGACCTCGGCGGCCACTCACTGCTGATGATCAAGGTGTTGGCCGAGGCCCGCAAGCACGGCCTGTCCATCGCGATCTGGCGCATGTACCAGCAGGAGACCCTCGCCGAGCTGGCCCGCTCCGTCGACGAGGACCAGCTCGCCGCGGCCCGGCAGGTCCCGCTCACCGCCGAGCAGCGCCGGCTGCGCGCCGCCGCGGGCCACCACCGCGCGGTACTGCCGCTCGGCCCGGCCGCGGACGGCGAGATCCTCACCCGGGTGTGGGAGACGGTCCTGACCCGGCACACCGCGGTCTGGCTGCGCCCGGCCGCGGACGCCGACCACGCGGTCCTGCCCGACCCGCGCCCGCAGACCGTCGCGCCCACCCCGATCGACGTGGCACAGCTGTCCGCCGCCGACCAGGAGGCCGCGGTCGCGCAGGCCGCCGACCGGATCGCCGCCGACCTCGAGGCCGCACCCGGCCAGGCGATCCGGGGGCTGCTGGTCCGCCACGGCGACGCGTCCGCCCGGCTGCTGCTGATCGCGGACGCGCTGCTGGTCGACGAACCCTCGCTACTCGTGGTGGCCGACGAACTCGCCACCGGGTACGCGCTCGCCACCGCCGGCGAGCCGGTGGAGCTGCCCACGGCGCCCGACTGGTGCGCGTGGGCCGACGCGCACGCGGCCCGCGCCGGCGGCGACGACGTCACCGCCCGCGCCCACCTCTGGCTGCATCGCCCACCGGTCCCCGCGCTCCCCGTGGACGGCGCCGGTGAGCCCGGCGACGAGGTGGTCACCGTGGCGCTCGACGCCGGCCTGACCCGGGCGCTGACCGCACGGTCCGCGCAGGACGGCTGGACCGTCGAGGAGGCGCTGCTGGCCACGCTCGCCGCCGTGCTCACCGGGTGGACCGGTGGCGACCGCGCGCTCATCGACGTCGCCGGTGATCTGCGCCCCGCCGGCGGCGGCGTCGGCCAGTTCGGCGACCTCACGCCGGTGGCGATGTGGATCCCGCCGCGGGCCACCGGGACCGCGCTGGTCCGCGCGGTCCGCGACCAGCTGCGCCCGATGCGCGGCGACGGCGCGTACGGCCTGCTGCGCCACGCGCCCGACCCGGAGATCGCCGAGGCGCTGGCCGCGCAGCCACCGGCCGAGGTCCGTTTCTCGCACACGCCGCCCGCCGGGACCAGGGCGCTCGTCCGGTCCTCGTCGGCGCCGCGCACCCACGCGCTCGACGTGCGCGCCGCCAGCGGCGCCGGCCAGCTCTACCTGCGGTGGAGCTTCGACCCGGCACGGCACGACGAGGCCACGGTACGCCGGCTCGCGCACCGGCACCTGGAGCTGCTGACCGGCCTGACCTCGACCGGCCGGGCCGCACCGGCCGTGCACCGCCGCACCCACCACCTCGACCTGGGCACGCTGCTGTCCACGATGGAGTCCGCGCGGGTGCCGGGCGTCAGCATCGCGATCCTGCGCGACGGGGAGATCGCCGACGTGCACTGCGCCGGTGTGCGGAGCGCGGACGGCAGCGACCCGGTCACCCCGGAAACCGTCTTCCAGGCCGGCTCGATCAGCAAGCACGTGACCGCGCTGGGCACGCTGCGGCTGGTCCGCGACGGCGTGCTCGCCCTGGACACCGACGTCAACGACTACCTCACCTCGTGGCGGGTGCCCACACCCGGCGTGACCGTGCGTCACCTGCTCGGCAACGTCGCCGGGCTCGCCGTCACCCCGCACAAGGGCTACCAGCGCGGCGCGCCCGTCGCGGACCTGCTGGACCTGCTCAACGGCACCGGCACGATCACCACCCCGCCGGTACGGGTCGAGCTGACCCCGGGCACCACGTTCCGCCGGTCCAACGTGCACTGGTCGGTGCTGCAACAGCTGCTCACCGACGTGACCGGCCGGCGTTTCCCGGACCTGATGCGCGAGCTGGTCCTCGACCCGCTCGGCATGACGCACAGCGGATACGAGCAGTCCTGGCCGGAGGAGCCCGGCCGGGAGGTCGCCGTCGGCCACGACCAGTACGGCGTGCCGATGCCCGGCGGCTGGCGGGTCCGGCTGGAGGTGGCCGCGGCCGGCCTCTGGTCCACCGCGACCGACCTGGCCCGGCTGGCCCCGCAGGTCCGGCGGGCCTATCTCGGCCGGCCGTCGCTGCTGCTCACCCCGGAGCTGGCCGCGCAGCAGCTGACCCCGCACCCGGGCGCGTTCTACGGGCTCGGCGCGATCGTCGACGACACCGGCGCGGACGTGGAGTTCGGCCACGGCGGCGAGCCGGTCGGCTACTGGAACATGGCGATCAGCCGGGTCCGGGCCGGCAGCGGGTTCGTCGCGCTGACCAACGGCGAGTCCGGCAAGGAGGTCGTCCGCCTGCTCGCCGCGGCTGTCGGGCGCGCGGACGAGGACTTCGGGCGCGGCGAACTGGCCGCCGACTGGGCCGGACACGAGTGACGGGAGCACGACCATGACACGGCACCTCATCTCCATCGACGACCTCGACGACGAGGCGCTGCACTGGATCGTGGCCCGCGGTGTGCAGCACGCCGCGGGCCCGGTGGACGGCACCGGCCTGGACGGCGCGGTCGTCGGCGTCTACTTCCGCCGCACCTCCACCCGCACCCGGACCGCGTTCAGCGCCGGCACGCTGCGCCTCGGCGGCCGGCTCGTCACGTACGGGCCCGGTGACCTGCAGACGAACACGGGCGAGACCACCGAGGACACCGGGCGGGTGCTGTCGCTGATGCTCGACGTGCTGGTGGCCCGCACCGCGGACGACCCCGCCGAGATGCGCGCCTGGGCCGGCCAGCGGCGGATGGCGGTGATCAACGCGATGAGCGCGGACGAGCACCCCACCCAGGCACTGGCCGACCTGTCCACCCTGCAGCGCCGGTTCGGCGCCGTCGACGGGCTGCGGCTGCTCTACGTGGGCGAGGGCAACAACACCGCGTCCGCGCTCGCGCTGGCTCTCAGCCGATACCCCGGCGTCACGCTCGACCTGCGCACCCCGCCCGGGTACGGCCTGACGCCGCAGGTCCACGAGCGGCTGCGCCGGGCCGGTACGGCCGCCGGCACGGTGATCCGGGAACGCCACGACATGGACGACCTGCCCACCGGCGTCGACGTCGTCTACACCACCCGGTGGGAGACGACCGGCACCGTCAAACCGGACCCGGACTGGCGCACCGTCTACGCGCCGTTCCAGGTCTCCGCGCGGCTGTGGGACGACAACCCCAAGGCCGTGTTCCTGCACGACCTGCCGGCCCACCGCGGCGACGAGGTGACCGCGGAGGTGCTCGACGGCCCGCACAGCCTCGCCTTCGACCAGGCGGCGATGAAGATGTACAGCGCCATGGCGGTGCTGGAGTGGTGCCGCGGCGCCGGCCGGTGACCGCCGCACCGGGCCTGCGCCGCAACCGCGACTTCCTGCTGCTGTGGACCGGTGCCGGGCTCGGCCAGCTGGCCTGGCGTGCCGACTCGATCGTCTACCCGCTGCTGGTCCTCTGGCACACCGGCTCACCGGCCCAGGCCGGGCTGGTCGGCCTCGCCGTACAGCTGCCGCAGCTGGTGGCGCAGCTGCCCGCCGGGGTGCTGGTCGACCGCTGGAACCGGCGGCGCACCATGCTCGCCTGCGACGCCGGCCGCGCGCTGCTGACCGGCGCGCTCGCCGCCGGGCTGCTGCTCGGGCACTGGTCGCTGCCGGTGCTGCTGGCCGTGGCGTTCCTGGAGGGTGCGCTCGGCGTGTTCCACCGGCTCGCCGACCGGGCGCTGGTGCGCACCGTCGTGCACCCGGACGACCTGTCCGCGGCGCTGTCCCGGCACGAGGCCCGCGGCCGGGCCGCCGGGCTGATCGGCCAGCCGGCCGGGACCGCGCTGTTCGCGCTGCTGCGCTGGCTGCCGTTCGTGTTCACGACACTGGCGTACCTGGTGTCGCTGATCTCCGTCTGGGGCATCCGGGCCACCGCGCCGCCGGCCGCCCGGCGCCGGGAGCGCAGCCTCACCGCGGAGCTGGCCGACGGGGTGCGCGCGGCCTGGTCCGACCGGTTCCTGCGGGTGGTGATGTTCCTGGTGGCCGGCAGCAACGTGCTGTTCCAGGTGTTCACGCTGGCCGTCATCATGATCATCCATGACGCGGGCGGCTCACCGGCCGCGGTCGGCGTGGTGATGGCGATGAGCGGCGCCGGCGGCGTGGCGGGCGCGCTCACCGGCAACGCCTGGACGTCCCGGCTCAGCACCCGGGCCGTGGTGATCACCGGCTTCGCCGCCTGGGCGGTGCTCATCCCGCTGGCCGTGCCGGCCCGTCACCCGGTGCTGCTCGGACTGCTCTATGCGCTGATGAGCTACATCGGCGCGGTGTTCAACGTGGCCGGCGCGATCTACCAGGTCCGCACTACACCGGACGCGCAACAGGGCCGGGTGGCCAGCGTGCTGGCGCTGCTCGGCTCCGGCGCGAACGCGCTCGGCCCGGCCGCCGGTGGCGCCGCCCTGTCCGCGGCCGGCACCGGGCACGTGCTGCTCGGGCTCGGCGCGGTCATGCTCGCGCTCGCCGTCGTCGCCGTGCTCAGCCCGAGCCTGCGCGCACCGGCACCGGACGCGGTCGCGCATATGGAAACGGTATAGAGACCGGTCGCATCCTGCCCCGGTGACAGTCCATCCCCTGAGGGAGGAACCGATGGAGACCCGCCGCCGCTGGCTGCCCACCGAGATCGACCCGGAGACCGCCGGCGTACCGGCGACCCCGGAGGGCCTGCTGCGCCACCTCACCGACGGGGGAGCGCCGCTGGAGGACCGGCTGACCGAGGCCAAGGCGCTGGTCTTCCGCGGCTTCGGCCTGCGACCGGACGCGCTGGAGCCGATCATGAACTTCCTGCTGCCGAACCGGCTCGCGTACGTGCACGGCAACTCGCCGCGCACCAAGGTCGGCGCGAACCTCTACACCTCCACGGAGTACCCGCCGGAGTTCGTCATCTCGATGCACAACGAGCTGTCGTACGCGGCGAAGTGGCCGACCCGGCTGATGTTCTTCTGCGAGCAGGCGGCCGAGACCGGCGGCGCCACGCCCGTCGTCGACGGCACGCTGTGGCTGGACTCGCTCGACCCGGAGGTCTCCGCGGCGTTCGCCGCCGGCCTGCGCTACACCCAGAACCTGCACGACGGGTACGGCCTGGGCAAGAGCTGGCAGGACACGTTCGAGACCGGCGACCGCGCGGAGGTGGAGCGTTTCCTGGCCGGTACCGAGGCCGAGTGGACCTGGAAGCCGGACGGCAGCCTGCGCGTCACCCAGCTGCGCCCGGCGACCGTCAAGCACCCGGTCACCGGCGAGGAGGTCTGGTTCAACCAGGCCGACCAGTGGCACGCGGCCGCACTCGGCGACGACACCGCGGCCGCCCTCGCGGCCATCATGCCGCCGGAGGACCTGCCCCAGTCGGTCGCGTTCGCCGACGGCTCGCCGATCCCGGGGGAGTGGGCGGTGCACATCCGCGACGTCGGGCTGGCGTCCGCGGTGGACGTCGACTGGCGTACCGGCGATCTGATGCTCATCGACAACATCGCGGTCGGCCACGGCCGCCGGTCGTTCACCGGCAAGCGGCGCGTGCTCGTCGCGATGTCGGACTGACGGGAGGGGCACCGCATGACACCGCAAGCACCGGCCCGGACCACCCTGCCGTACGTGATCGAGGCGGACGGCCCCGGCGACGACCTCACGGCCCGGCTGGCAGCGGACCGCGCCGCACTGCACGACCGGCTCGTCCGGCACGGCGCCGTGCTGTTCCGCGGGTACACGGTCGGCGGCGTGCCCGGCATGGACGCGGCCGTCCGCGCGCTCTCCGGCGAACCACTGGCCTACGAGGAGCGCTCGTCGCCGCGCAGCACGATCGAGGGGCGCGTCTACACCTCGACGGACTACCCGGCCGACGAGGAGATCTTCCTGCACAACGAGAACTCGTACCAGGCCGGCTGGCCGCGCACGCTGTTCTTCTACTGCGTCAGCCCGCCCGGCACGCGGGGCGCCACGCCGCTGGCCGACGTCCGCGAGGTGTACCGGCTGATCGACCCCGCGATCCGGGACGAGTTCGCGCGGCGCCGGTGGATGGTGGTCCGGAACTTCCACCCGCGCATCGGCACCCCGTGGCAGCGTGCGTTCAACACCGGCGACCGGGCCGTCGTCGAGGCGTACTGCGCCCGGTCCGGGCTGCGCGCCGAGTGGCACGGTGACGCGTTGCGCACCACCGCGGTCCGGGACGCCGTGCACGTCCACCCGGACACCGGCGTGCCGGTCTGGTTCAACCACGCCACGTTCTTCCACGTCACCACGCTCGCGCCGGACGTGCGCGAAGGCCTGCTGGAACTGTTCACCGAGGAGGAGCTGCCGACCAACACCTACTACGGTGACGGCGGGCGGATCCCGGACGAGGTGATGGACCACCTGCGCTCCTGCTACCGCGCCGCGACCGTACGCTTCGACTGGCAGCTCGACGACCTGCTGGTGGTCGACAACATGACCGCGGCGCACGGCCGGGAGCCGTTCACCGGCCCGCGCCGGATCGCGGTGGCGATGGCCGAGGCACACCACGGCACGCCGGTGGCCTCGTGACCACGGCGCTGCCCGGCACGTCGACCCGCTGGTTCCGCCGCTACCGCCCGGTGGCCCGCCCTCGCCTGCGGCTGGTCTGCCTGCCGCACGCCGGTGGCGGGCCCACCGCGTTCCGCACCTGGGCCGGCGGCCTGCCGGACGACGTGGAGCTGCTCTCCGCCTGTTATCCGGGCCGCCAGGACCGCATGCGCGAGCCGATCCCCGCGACGCTGGCCGCGCTGGCCGATCCGCTCGCCGAGGCGCTGCTGCCGCTGCTGGACCGGCCGGTCGCGCTGTTCGGCCACAGCATGGGCGCCACCGTCGCGTACGAGGTGGCGCTGCGCCTGGAACGACACGGCGCCGTACCCCGGCGGGTCTTCGTCTCCGGCCGTGCCGCCCCGCACCGGGTGCCGCCCGGCACGCTGCACCGCGGCGCCGACCAGGCCCTGATCGACGCCGTGCGCCGGCTCGACGACGTGCACCGGTCCGCCTGGGACGATCCGGACCTGGCCGAGCTGCTGCTCCCGGTGCTGCGCGCCGACTACCGCATGATCGAGACCTACCGCCCGCCACCGATCCTGCCGCGCCTGGCCGCACCCGTCACCGCCTACGCCGGCGCCCGCGACACCGACGGCCGGCTCCCCGACTTCGAGGCCTGGTCCCACACCACCACCGGCGGATTCCGCTTGCGCGTCTTCCCCGGCGGCCACTTCTTCCTCGTCCCCGAGGAAACCACCCTGCTCGCCGACCTCACCACCCACCTCGCCTGATCCCGTCCCGGGTGCCCTCCGCCGCGGAGGGAGCCCGGGACGCTCCGGGACGCCAGCGGCGGTCAGTCCGCCGGCGTGGGCCGGGTGGGGGCGGTCAGCGCGTCGGCGAGGCGGGTGATGCCGAACTCGTAGGCGTCGTTCACGTCTCCGCCGAGGTTGAACGCGCCGGCCAGTTCCATGCTGACGAAACCGTGCGCCCACGCGGTCAGTGTGCGGGCGGCCTCCAGCGCGTGCTCGGGCCCGGCGAGCGCGGCGGCCACCCGCAGGACCGGAGCGGCGGCGTCGGCCACCGCGCCGGGGTCGGGGCGGGCGGCACCCGGTGCGCTCGCGAAGATCAGGTGATAGGCGGCCGGGTGCGCGTGGGCGAACGCGCGGAACGCCCGGACCGCGTCGGCCAGCACCCGCCGGGGCTCGCCCGTGGTCTCCACCGCGGCCAGCGCCTCGCCGAGATCGCGCACGCTCGCCTCGGCGGTCAGCCGGATCAGGTCGTCGCGGCCGCGTACCCGCTTGTAGAGCGACGGTGCCCGCACGCCGACCCGGGTCGCGACGGCCTGCATGGTCAGGCCGGCGAGCCCGTCCCGTTCCAGGAGGTCGCGCGCGGCCGTGATGATCTCCGTCAGCGACGTCCGTTCCGGCGCCGGCATGTGTACTCCCTTGATAGCTATGGACCATAGCCATGATGGCTATGTATCGTAGCCATCCTACCCGGGCCCCAGGAAGGACGGACCATCATGAGACTCCACGACGGACTGCACCGGATCGGCAACGACATCGTCGCGGCGTACCTGGTGGTGACCGGTGACGGCGTCACCGTGATCGACGCCGGGCTGCCCGGGCACTGGCGGGAGCTGGTCGCGGAACTGCGCATGCTGGGGCTCGGGCCGGCCGACGTGCGCGGCGTCGTGCTCACCCACGGCGACAGCGACCACGTCGGGTTCGCCGAACGGCTGCGGCGCGACCACGGCGTGCCGATCCACGTCCACGGCGGCGACGCCGCCCGCGCCCGCGGCGAGGTCAGCACCAGTCCCGCGTGGGGCCGGGTGCGCCTCGGGCCGCTGGCCCGGTTCATCGGGTACGCGGCGAGCCGGGGCGGGCTCCGCACGGCGTACCCGCGCGAGGTCGTCGAGGTGAACGACGGCGACGTGCTCGGTCTGCCCGGCACGCCGCGCGTGGTCGGGCTGCCGGGGCACTCGCCGGGCAGCATCGCGGTGCACGTGCCGATGGTGGACGCGATCTTCGTCGGTGACGGTCTCACCACCCGGCACGTGCTGACCGGCCGGCGCGGCCCGCAGCCGGCGCCGTTCACCGACGACCCGGCCGCCGCGCTCGCCTCGCTCGACCGGCTCGTGGCCCGGGGGATCGCGGCGACCTGGGTGCTGCCGGGGCACGGCACGCCGTGGAACGGCGGTCTCGCCGAGGCCGTCCGCCAGGTCCGCCGAAGCCGTGCCTGAGCACGCGAGGTGACCGCACTCACCGTTGCACCGGCCCGTGGCGGTCGACGAACGCGTCGGTGACCCGCAGCGAGCCCAGCACGTTCGCGTCCAGGAGCGCGGCGGCCGCGGCCGCGCCGGTGTGCTCCAGCGGCGCGACCACGCTGTTCACGGCCGCGTTGTCGACCAGCACGTCCAGCCGCCCGTACACGGCGCCTGCAGGTCCCCGGCAGCGACGTGCGGATCGTCGTCTGCTCACCGGCGCCGGACACCCCGGACGCCGATCGCCTCGCGCGTCTGGTGGCCGGCGGCGCCGTACGTGCGCCGGGTGCCGGGTACCGATGACACCCGGCGCGCGGACCCGGGAATGTCGGTGGGGACGGCTATCGTGCGCGGCATGGGAGCACGCCGGGAGACAGCCGCGCGGGGGACGCTCGCGGCACGGGTGGACGAGCGGGCCCGCGCGGCGGCACCCGGGGACGCCGCGCGCCTGATCAACCGGATCCTGGCCCGCCGGGCGGACGCCCACGCCGGCGCCCGGTCCCCCGTCCTGCTGGAACTGGCCGGCCTGCTCGCCGGGCGGCTCCGGGCCGACGGCGTGCCGGTCGTGCCACCGCACCGCTCGATGTCCCGCGACCTGGACGTCTACGACCTGCTGCTGGCGGCGGGCGCACCGGTCGATCCGGGCACCGTCGACCTGGTCGCCTGGTTCGCCGACGACACGCCCGGGCGCCGGGACCTGCGGGCGCTGGCCTCCCACCCCGCGGTGCGCGACCGGTTCCGGGAGGCGGCGTTCGCGCTGCTGACCCGGCGTGACTTCGGGGCCGATCCGTCCGGCCGCCGGCCGCTGCATCCGCTGGTGCTGGCCCGGGCGATGTCCGTGCCCGGCGTGGCCGCGGCGCTGCGGGCCGAGGTGGAGTCGTCGACCGCGCGCCTCGGCGAACTGCCGATCGGCCCGATCGCCGAGGTGGTGGGCCGGTTGGCGCCGCTACGGTCCGCGGCCGGGCGTGCCGCGTTCGGCCCGCTGCTGGACCGGGTCGCCGGCCTCGACGTCGCCGCCGCACTCGGCCGGACGCTGCGCGCCGGTCTCGCCGAGGAACTGGTCTGGCCCGCGTACGAGCAGGCGTACGCGGAACTGGACCCGTCGCGCGTCCGCCGGGTCGGGCGGTGGCCGCTGCTGGCCCTCTACGACGGCACGAGCGCGGTGGTCCTCACACCCGACGGCATCGCCGGGCGCTACGCCGCCGGGGTGCCGGGCCAGCCGGAGGCGGCCGGCACGGCGCTGTGCGAGCTGCGGGCCGGCCGCCTGCTGGTGACCTGGTACGACCAGGACGGCGGCCACGGCTACTGGGCGGACCGCCCGGAGACCGTGTTCCCGCTCGGCGACTCCGACGCCGGCACGCTCCCGGACCCCCCGGAGCAACCCCCGCCCGGCGTCCGGGACTGGGCCGTGGCGCAGACCGCGCACGGACCGGTCGTGCGCACGTCCGACGGCCGGGAGCTGCCGCTGCCCCCGGACGCGGACGTCGCCGAGATCGCCGGAGTGCTGCGCCTCCCCGGAACGGACGTGCTGTTCACCGCCACCCCGATCGGCACGGTGACGATCTGGGACCCGCTGACCGGCACGGCCGCCCACGGGGAGCCGGAGGCGGGCGGGCCGATGTGGCTGCCCCCGGCCGGCTGGTGGCACCTGATGCGGCCGCGTGACCCGGCGGCGTCGGCGATGCTGCGCGCCGGCACCGCCCCACCCGCGCACACCGACCGGGTGCTGGCCGGCGCGGTGCACCGCGTCACCGCCGAGGCCGCCCGGCTCGCCGCGGAGACGAACCGGTTCACCACCGTCGCGGGTACGCCGGAAGCCGCACCGGGCGCCCACGATCTGCACGTCACCAATGGCCTGTCCGGGTTCTCGTCCGCCGGCCGTCCGCGGTACCGGACGGCCGCCGCCCCGGGCACGCTGCCCGGATATCGCACCCTCGAACACCTGGCCCACGTGCGCGACTTGCTCCGTGCCGGGCAGGGCGGCACGGCCGGCGGGTGGCCGGACGTACCGCTGTGGTGGCGTGTCCTTCCCACGCTCGGCGCGGCCGGGTTGCGGGCCGCGATGGCGACCACGCCGGAACCGGTCCGCGAGGCACTGGCCGCGCTGCTGACCGAGCTGACCACCCCCGAGTTCGCCCGCGCCCGCGCGGTCACCGTGGAGATCGATCACGGGGCGGACGCCCCGGCCGGCGGGATCGTGCTGGAGCGGCTGGGCAGCACGCCCGGGCGCGAGACGATCGTGCTGCTCACGGCCGAGGAGCCGGACGCCGGGTACGGCCCGCTGCGGCGGCTGGTGGAACTGCTGGCGGACCGCGGCCCGGTCCGGTGGGATCCCGGCTGGGCGCTCCACCTGCCGATGCCGCCGGCCACCGCCACGGTCCTGCTGACCGGTGCGCTCTACGTGGCGGCCGACGACCCGGCGGTGCCGCCCGGGTTCCTGTCCGCGACCGGCCTGACCGCGCGCCGGGAGCGGGCCGAGGCCCGCAAACTGGCCCGCCTGCCCGCGGACCGGCTGCGCCGGCTGCTGCACGCGGCCATGCCCACCGACCCGGAGCGGTTGTGGCACTCCGGCCCGGACACCGCCGCGCTCGCGGCGGCCTGGCTCGACGACACCCGGCACCGCACCGCGGCGAGCGTGCCGGAGGGCCGCGCGGCCGCCGCTACCCCGGCACGTCGATCCGGCCGATGACGTTCAGCAGTTCGAGCTGCTCCACGGCGGTGCTGCCCGGGACGGGGGTGAACCACAGCAGGCGCTGGCCGCCGTCCTCGCTGAGCAGGCTCAGGCAGTTCAGCTCGATCTCGCCGACCGTGGGGTGCAGGAGACGTTCACGGTCCGCGCGGCGGACGGCCACGTGCTGCCGAGCCCACAGGTCCCGGAACTCGGCGCTGGTCCTCAGCAGCCGCCGAAACCGAGTTCCCGTGGGTCGAGCCGATCGCGGCGTGACCTGAGGAATCCGCCCAGTGCCGCCAGGTCCCTTCGCCCAGTATCGCCTCGGCGCGGATGCGCAACCAGGTGGTGACGGCACCACCCCGCGCCGCCCGCACAGCCGGGTGGCGCCGCCGTCACCAGGACGAACAGCGCCTGGCTCGGCCGTACCGGCGCGGGCGTCGTGCGGGGTGTCAGGTCATTCGCCGACCGCAGACGGGAACGCACAGTGCACGTTCGCTCGATCATCCGCGTCCTGGCCTCGCGCACGGCGGACGCGCCGTAGACTGCGATACCGGCAGCTGCCGAGGTCTCGGCCCGGCTGTCGCACCCGGTGCGTGACGGCCTAACCCGCGGAAGCCGGTGAGCAGGTGGACGAGCTGGAACCGCATCCCCCGGAGGCTGACGCAGGCGGCGGGTGGGTCGCTTTCGACGCTCCGCTCGAGCTTCTCCCGTGGGGCCGTAACACGTACACCGTCCTGTACCTCGACGACCTTCTCCAGGACGCCGTCACCGTGGCGGCCACCCGGCGCGTCGAGGGCCGCCTCGGCACGGTGGACGTCAACCTCGGGGTCAACAAGGCCGACGTCGCGCGCCGCCCGTTCATGTACGTCGGCGTCGCGCTGCAACGCAGGATCGGCGCTCAGGCCGGCGGCGTCGTGGCATGCCGGCTGCGGCCGGCCGACCCCGACCACGTACCGGTGCCGGCCGACGTCCAGGTGGCCCTCGACGCCTCGGGCCGTAACGACGCCTTCGCGCGCTGCCGTCCCGCCGAGCGCCGGCGGCTGCTGCGGCCGATCGAGGAGGCCGAACGGGCACCGGCACGGCAGCGCCGCATCGAGGCGCTGGTCCGTGCGCTGCCTCAGCGCTGAACGACGCGGCCGCCGTGGATTCCCGCGACGGCGCGACGCCTTCCGGCAGGCACGGGTAGCGCGTCAGGCGCCGGCGAGGGTGCGCTGGAGGGTGTCGAGCAGGTCGGCTTCGGTGAACGGCTTGGTGACCAGGTTGACGTCGGGGTGGAGGGCGCCGTCGGTGACGACGAACGGTTCGGCGTAACCGGACATGAACACCACGGGTAGATCGGGGCGGATGGTGTGCAGCCGGTCGGCGAGGTCCTTGCCCTGCATGTGCGGCATGACCACGTCGGTGAGCACCAGGTCGATGACCTGGTCGTGATTCTCCGCGATCTTGATCGCTTCCGGGCCGTTGGCGGCGGTGTGCACCCGGTAGCCGCTGCGGGTGAGGATCCGGCGGGTCACCTCGCGCAGCGCGTCCTCGTCCTCGACGACGAGGATCGTCTCGCCGCCCGGGCGCGGCCGGCGGGCCGGCGGTGCGGTCGCGGGCTCCGGGATGTCGTCGGTGGCGGGGATGAGGGCGATGAAGGCCGTGCCGGCGCCGGGTGCGGACTGGACGGTGGTGTAGCCGCCGGCCTGGCTGATGATGCCGTAGACGGTGGCGAGTCCGAGTCCGGTGCCCTGGCCCTTCGGTTTGGTGGTGAAGAACGGTTCGAAGACGCGGTCGAGTACGTCGGGCGGCATCCCGGTGCCGGTATCGGCGATCCGGATGCGCGCGTAGCGGCCGGGTCGTACGGCCGGTGTGGTGCCGGGTGGCGGTTCGTGCACCTCGTGGTTGAGGGTGTGCACGGTGAGGGTGCCGCCCTGGGGCATGGCGTCGCGCGCGTTGACCGCGAGGTTGACGAGGACCTGTTCGATCTGCCCGGGATCGGCCAGCACCGGCCACAGTCCGGGCGCGAGCTCGGTGTGCAGCCGCACGTGTTCGCCGAGCGTGCGGCGCAGCAACTGCTCGACCTCGATGATCACACTGTTGAGGTCCAGCACGCGGGGGCGCACGACCTCGCGCCGGCCGAAGGCCAGCAGCTGATGGGTCAGTTCGGTGGCGCGGTTACCGGCCCGGATCACCTGGCGCAGATCCGCGGCGGCATCGGCCCAGGCGCCGTCCGGTTCCCGGGCGGCGGCGTCGTCGATGAGTTCGGCGACGAAGTTGGTGTAGTTGAGCATGACCGCGAGCAGATTGTTGAAGTCGTGCGCGACACCGCCGGCGAGCTGCCCCAGGCTCTCCAGGCGCTGCGACTGGTGCAGTCGTGCCTCGAGGCGTTCCCGTTCGGCCGCGGCCTTGAGCCGTTCCCGTTCGGCGTCCGCTTCGACGCGGTCGGTGACGTCCCGCACGGCGGCGGAGACGATCAGCCCGTCCTCGGTCTCGATCGACGACAGGCTGATCTCGGCGGGAAATCGCGTACCGTCCTTGCGGACCGCGGACAGCGGTTGTCCCTCGCCCATCGGCCGGGGCCGGGGATCGGCGAAGTAGCGTGCCCGGTGCGCGGGATGCCGGGGGCGCAGCGATTCCGGGATCAGTATTTCGATGGGCTGACCGAACAGCTCGTCCCGTGGGTAACCGAACATGCGCTCCGCCTGCGCGTTGACCAGGGCGATCCGGCCGTCCGTGGCGACGCCGACGATCGCATCCGGTGCCGCTTCCAGCAGAGCCCGGAACTTCGCCTCACTGCGCACTCGGTCGGTGACGTCCCGGACGACCGAGACGATCAGTATCCCGTCCTCGGTGTGAATCGCGGACAGGGAGATCTCGGTGGGGAAGCTGCTGCCGTCCGCCCGGCGTGCGGACAGCGCACGCCCGGCGCCCATCGGACGCGGTTTCGGTTCCCGCACGTAGCCGTCGCGTAATCGCGGGTGCCGGGCGCGCAACGGCTCCGGGATGAGCGCCTCGATCGGCTGGTCCAGCAGCTGAGCACGGGTGTAACCGAACATGCGCTCCGCTTCGGCGTTGACCAGGACGATCCGGCCGTCCTGATCCGTACCGATGATGGCATCCGCGGCCGCCTCGACCAGCTGGGCCGCGACCGTCTCCAGCGGAAACACCTCGTCCACCTCCCCGGGCCCTGTTCGTGAGCATAGAAGCGGTACGTTCCCGGTGGGACCGTTTCGGTCGCTTCCGGCAGCCGGCGTCGCGGGCTCCCTCGCCGGAGGGAGCCCGCGACGCTCACGGCGTGAACAGGACGTCGTCGACCAGGTATTTGTCGCCGACGGTGGCGGTGCCGTTGCTGGCCAGGCCGTAGCCGGTCAGCGTGGCCGCCCTGGTGGAGGCCGGCACGTCCGGCGCCACGGTGACGCCGCCGACCTGGATCGACGCCCGCATGGTGTCCGCCGTGACGCGCAGCGTCGACCAGTTGTTCTCGGTCACCACGCCGGGCCCGGTCAGGTTGATCCAGGCGTTGCCGTCGTGCCGGGCGATCCGGCCGTCCGCGGTGACCGCGAGATGGTACGCGGTCACGTCCTTCCCGGCGGCGTCCCGGCCGTGCAGGTCGACCAGGAAACCGAGCAGGTGCAGCGGCTTCAGCCGGAACTCCAGCGTCCTGGTGGGGCTGGGCGTGCCGGGCCGGTCCACCCGGGCGATGTGGTTGGCGTTGGTGTCCACGATGACCAGCGCGGACGCGCTGTCGTTGTCGGCCAGCGCCGGATCGCGCTGGGTCTGCCAGCTCTGCACGATGTCGGTGAAGCCGCGCGGGCGGTTGTTGACCGGGTCGTTCTCGAACGAGTTGATCGACGAGTAGAGCTCCAGCTCGTTCAGGAAGGAGCAGCTGCCGGTCAGGTGCGGGGCACAGGCGCTGGACGCGTCCACCTCGATCTTGACGAAGCGGGCCTCGGCCGGCGTGGGCAGCGTGAAGAACTCCATCGCCAGGTGGGTCCGGTCCGCCGCGACGGCGACCGGCTGCCCCCAGGTGACGCCGTCGGAGGACAGGTGGACCCGGCCGGTGGCCGTGCGCCCGTTACGCAGGCTCAGGCCGATCTTGGTCAGTGGGTACGAGCGGTCCAGGTGCAGCACGTACGTGCCGGCGCCGCCGGTGTTGACCGCGCTCGACCAGTATTCGGTGCTGCCGTCGAAGGCGCCGTCGACGCGCGCCCGCGGGTGCCCGGGAACGGACGACGTCATGTTCCCGCTGACGGTTATCTTTCCCTTGCGGTATTTCGTGGCCAGGTCGATGCGCCCGACGTCCGGGGTCAGCACGTCGATCCAGCGCCGCCAGACCCGGGTCTGCTTGTCCACGGTGAACCGGCTGCCCGACGTGGCCGTGCAGGACCAGGTGACGTCGCAGTTGTCGCCGACCACGACGGCACGGTTCGCGGACACGTAGTCGATGCCGCCGTACCCGGTGGAGCCGCGGTGCCGGTCACCGTCGGTAGGGCAGTTGCGGTAGGTCAGCTGCCCGATCCAGCCGGTGCCCTGGCCGTCGGTGGAGATGGCCACCCAGTTGTCCGGCCGGCCGGCCCGCAGCACCAGCGCACCGTTCGGCATCAGCTTCAGGTCGGGCGCGACCGCCTCCAGCTTCTTCGTGGTGTCGTCCATCGGGTCGTAGCCGTACGGGAACGTCACGCTGAGATCCCGCAACGGCGTCCAGGTCGCCCCGTTGTCCGCCGAGGTGGTCCAGACCGGCACGCCGACGTCGTCCAGCGAACCGGCGCTGTTGGGCACGTGGTGCCGGACCACCGCGATCAGTTTGCCGTTCGGCAGCGCCGCGAGACCGGTCTCGTTGTAGGAGTTGGCGGCGTCGGCCGGGGCGAGGATCCCGCGCCGGGTGAACGTGCGCCCGCCGTCCGTGCTGGCCTGCAGTTGCACGCGATAGTTGGCGCTGTCGGCGTACTTGCCGTAGACGGCGAACACGATGTCGCCGTTGGGCAGCTCCAGCGGGACGCTGGCCGTCCGGCCGCCGTGGAAGTACACGCCCATGTCGACCAGGACGTCCTCGGAGGCCCAGGTACGGCCCTCGTCGGTGGAACGATACGCGGTGAGGCGCACGTGCCGGCCGACGTTGTAGGGCGGGGGCTGGGTCTTGAACGAGTAGGCGAGCAGCGAGCCGTCGCGCAGCCGGATCGCCGACGTCTGCACGGCCCGGGCCGGGTCGTCGAGGTAGGTTGCGGCCGGGAACGTGGCGCCGTCGTCGACGGACTCCAGTTGCGCGCTGAGCCCGGTGATGTTCGGGTCGTCGCGGGTCAGCCCGAACCGGGCGTACTGCCGCCGGACCGGTGTCCCGTCGGTGGCCACCGCGTCCACCGCGAGCACGCCCGGGAATGCGGCCTGTACCGGCGTGCTGCCCGGCGCGTCGTCACCCGGCGGATCCCATACCGTGCCGAACTCGCTGGCCCCGCCGACGTTCAGCACGTACCCGGCCGGATCCTGCCCGGCGCCACCCGGTGGTGTGCCGTTGACGGCGACGCCGCAGGCCGGGTCGTTCCGGACCGCCGCGCGCGCGGGCGCGGCACCGAACCCGGCCACCGTCACCGTCGTCACCGTCACGGCCGCCAGCATCGATCTGAGTGTTCGTCGCACCGTTCTCCTCCACAGTGGTGTGTGAACGAAGGACGGTAGGTGCTCGCGGTGGCCGACGGATGGACGGCGCGTTACTTGCGTCTCGCAACCGTCCGGCGACGGACAAATCGATCAACGGTACGGCGATCGGCGTCGCCGGCCTCACCACCTCGCGCGGCTGGCTAGTGTGATCGAGGATCACGTCGTCCGGCCCGCCCGAACCATGGAGAGATCGCTCGATGTCCGTTGCCGCACCACCGCACATGACGCCGGTCCGGACGGCGGTCGTCGCCGTCGCCGCGGGCGCTGGTCACCGTCACCCAGGTGGGGTACGCCGTCGGGATCTTCCTGCTGGTCCCGCTCGGCGACCCGCGTGACCGGCGGCGCCTCATCCCGCTGATGCTGCTGCTGTCGGCCGGGATGCTGCTGTCGGCGGCCGCGGCCCCACGGTACGGGTGGCGGCTCGGCGGGCTCGGGCTGACCACCGTCGGCGCGCAGCTGCTCACGCCGCTGGCCAGCGAGCTCGCCGTCCCGGACCGGCGGGGCAGCGTCGTCGGTTCGGTCGCGTCCGGTGTGCTGATCGGCATCCTGCTGTCCCGCACGGTGAGCGGCGCCGTCGCCGGCCTGTTCGGCTGGCGGGCGATCTTCCTGCTGGCCGCCGCCGCGACCGTGATCGCCGCGGCCGTGCTGTACCGGATCGTCCCGGTGCCAGCCGGATGAACACCGCGGTCGTGGTCGGCACCTTCACCGGCGGCGCGATCGGTTCCGCGGCCGCCGGTGGCTGGACCGCGATCACGACGACGGCGATCGGCCTGACCGTCGCCGCGCGGGCGGTCTGGGCCGTGGCCCGGCGGCGGCTGGCGCCCGTGGACCGGTAGCGGCCGTGGCGGAAGCGGGCCGCCACGGCCGGTGCCACCGAGCTCAGGACATGTGCGTGGCGAACCAGTCCAGCATCGGCTCGGGGCGGCGCTGGAACTCCAGGTAGCCGTCCCAGCGGGCGGTCGTCCCGTCGATCCACAGCAGCCGCTTGTCCGCGACCGGCAGGTTGTCGAACATCGCCTGCACGTCGCCGGGTTCCGTCAGCACGTCGCCGCGCACCTGGTAGAGCAGCGTGGGAACGCGGACGTTGCGGGCCCATTCCCGCGGGCTGCGCGGGCCGAAGCCGATGCCGGTGCGGGCGATGATCCGCTGTTCGAAGTCGGCCAGCCGGTCGCCGAGGCCCAGCGCGGCCAGCCGCTTGCCCATGATCACGCTCGCGGTCACCGGTTGCGGCCCGACCAGGCACCGCACGCCCCGGAACGCGTCCGGGAACTGGGTCATCGCCGCGAACGTGGAGCTGCATCCGAGGCAGCGGCTGAACAACCCGATGGTGAGGTTGCGGGTGTCCCGGCGGCTGCGGGCGTAGGCGAGCGCACCGGCCACGTCGCGGGCCTCGAAGATCCCACTGGAGCTCAGACCGCCGTTGCCCTCGCCGCTGAGCCCGTGGCTGCGCAGGTCGTACGCGAGGACGTGATAGCCGGCGTCGTGCAGGATCCGGTAGTCCGGGATCAGGTTCACCTCGAAGCCGTTGCCGCTCGGGGCCCACAGGGAGTGCCACGGTTCCAGGTGCGTGGGCAGCCCGGAACGGGTGAAGCCCATCGGGTGGTTCGCGATGACGAGCTTGCCGGAGCCGGGCGCCGGGATGTACCAGCCCTCCAGCGGCACGCCGTCGCGGGACGGGAACGTGACGTCCTCGTAGGCCAGGCCCTGCTCGGCCGGGGTGTGCATCACCGGTGCGCGCGCCGGCCGGCTGAAACCGTCCGCGATGCTGTCCAGCAGCTGCTCCGGGTCCGGGGTGGCGGCGGGTGCGGCCGGGGCCGGTGACGGCGTGGTCGTCACGGCGGCCACGGTCGCGGCGGCCGCCGTCAGGCCGGCCGTGAGGATCGTGCGGCGGCTTCTCTCGGGCGTGGGCATGAGATGTCCTCTCGTGTCGGTCGGGTCGCTGCTCATCTGTCCGCAAGCTCGCCGTGGGACTCCAGCTCGTCAGGGGACTCCAGCAGGTCGCGGGCCGCGGTGAGCGCGGCGGCCATCGCACCTGGCGCGCGGCCGAACGCGGTCGCCGGTGCGGGGACGGTGCGCACCGTGACGGCGTGCGGGTAGGCGAACTCGCGCAACCCCTCGTCGCCGTGCTTGCGGCCGAACCCGCTGTGTCCCCGGCCACCGAACGGCAGCCCGGTGTTCGTGGCGAAGGCGAGTGCGTCGTTGACGCTGGTCATGCCGACCCGCAGCCGCCGGGCGATCGCCACGCCGCGACGGCGGCTGAAGACCGCGCTGCCCAGACCGTACGGCCCGGCGTTGACCCGCGCGATCGCCTCCTCGGTGTCGCGCACCCGCACCACGGACAGCACCGGCCCGAACGTCTCCTCGGTGGCCGCGAGCGTGTCCGGCGGCACGTTCGCCAGGATGGTCGGCTGCACGTAGCGGTCGTCGTCGCCGGCCGGGCCGCCCACCACGGCCACCGCGCCGCGGTCGAGCGCGTCGCGGATGTGCCGCTGGATCACCGCGATCTGGGCGGGCAGCGGCACCGGGCCGATCGGGTCGTGCTCGCCGCTGCCGGCCCGCACCGCACCGGCCAGCGCGGCGATCCGCTCGACCAGCGCGTCGTGCACCTCGTCGACCACGTATGCCACCTCGAGGCTGATGCAGCCCAGGCCGGCGTTCTGCAGCGCGCCCCAGGTGATGTGCGCGGCGGCCCGGTCCAGGTCCGCGTCCTCGGCGACCACCGCGCCGTCGTTGCCGCCCAGCTCCAGCAGCATCGGGGTGAGCGAGTGGGCGCAGGCCGCGGCGACCGCGCGCCCGGAGGCCACGCTGCCGGTGAACGCGACCTTGTCCACACCGGCCTCCGTGAGCGCCGCACCGGTGGCGGCGAACCCGTGCACGCACTGGAACACGTCCGGCAGGTCCGGCACCGCCCGGCGCCACGCGCGGGCCAGCCAGTCACCGGCGCCCGGCGTGATCGGGCTGGGCTTGAGAACGACCGCGTTGCCGGCGGCGAGCGCGTGCACGACGATCGCACCGGGCGTGACCAGTGGGAAGTTCCACGGGCCGAGCACACCCACCACGCCGTACGGCAGGTGCTCGACCCATGCCTCCTGCTCGCCGGTGGACGGCACGTCGCGCCGGCCGAGCACCCGCTCCGCGTTGTCGATCGCGAAGCCGAGGTGCGCGAGCAGGCCGACGACCTCGGCGCGGCCGTCCTCGACGGACTTGCCGTTCTCCGCGTGGATCAGGGCCGCCAGCTCCTCGCCGCCGCGGGCGATGTCGCGCCGCCAGGCCCGCAGCCGTGCCGTGCGGCCGGTGAACCCGAGGTCCCGCCACGGCTCGGCGGCGTCCCGCGCCGACCGCACCGCCCGCTGCACCCCGGCCGGCCCGGCCACCGGGTAGCGCGCGACCTCCGCGCCGGTGGCCTGGTCGAGCGTCACCACCTCGGTGCCGTCCCGGTCTGTCCGTGTGTCCATCGTTCCCCCTTCGGCTGTGCGCCTCCGTCCCCGTACACCGTAGGCAAGCTCTTGAGGCTTATCAAGGTCTTGATGAAACATCGATGCTTGATTCCTCGCAATGTGTGAACGGCGACGCGCCGTGGTGTACGTTGAGCAGCCGTGACGGAGAAAACGGGCGAGCCCGCCAGCGACGCGCAGATTCTCGGCCGGGTCGCCTCGGCCCTGCGCCGCGCCGATCTGGCCATGCTGGCCGTCAAGGAACGCCCGCTGCGGAAGCTCGGCACCTCGGGCTCGCTCTACGCGGTTCTGGTCAACCTGCACGTCAAGCCCGGCCAGACCGCCGCCGAGCTGGCCCGCGTCGTCGGCGTCACGCCGCAGGCGATCCAGCCCCTGGTGTCCAAACTGGTCGAGCGCGGCTGGGTCGAGCGCCGCTCGCACGCCCGGCACGCCGGCATCCAGGAACTGCACCTCACCGACGAGGGCCTGCGCGAGACCGGCCGCGCCGACCGCGTCATGGCCCACCTCGACGACCACCTGCGCACCAGCCTCGGCCCGGCCGACTACGACCGGCTCGCCGACCTCCTCGGCCGCGTCGTCGACCACCTCGCGGACTGGTCCCCGCCCGCGGACGCCTGAGACCGGCCCGGGCGCGGCTTTCACGCCGCATACCCGCGCGCGACCGTACCGGTGCGCGCCGCGCACGGGATCGGCGGCGAGCCGAACCTCGATGGCCTCACCATGAACGAGCCGCGCTGCCGCGCCGCCCGCTCCAGGCCGTCATCGACGCGAACCTGCGCCACCGGGAGCGACCGAGACGATCAGGTCGACGTCGCGCATCACCTCGGAGAGGCCGAGCCCCGGTCGTCCGATCAGGTTCGGCGCGCACAGCAGGTCCCCGCGCACGGCCGACACCCTGGGTGGGGGTCTGACATGTCCGCCGCGCTCAGCGGGGGCTGAGTGCGGCGGTGACGCTCTCGACGTCGCTGCGGATCGCGGCGAGCAGGCCGGACACGCTCTCGGTGGCGGTCGCGGTCTGTTCCGCCAGCTCCTTGACCTCGCCGGCGACCACCGCGAAGCCCTTGCCCGTCTCGCCGGCCCGCGCGGCCTCGATGGTGGCGTTGAGTGCCAGCAGATGGGTCCGCCCGGCGACCACCGTGATCAGCTTGAGCGCCTCGTCGATCGCGCCGAGCGCATCCGCCAGCCGCCTGGCAGCGGCGCCGGCCTCGTCCGCGCGGGCGTCCGCCCGCGGGTCCGATGGTGCGTCGGTCGCCATGGCGTCGCCAGCCTCTCCACATACGTTCGTTCAGCGTAGGTCGCCGGGGCGCCGCCCGTTGCGGGTTCGGGCGAATGCGCCGTGGCCCGATGCGGCAGCCACGGCGAGCCGAACACGGCACCCCGGCCGACATCACGGCGACGCACTGCGCAATCTTCGGCTCCTGGGGCGAGCGGCGCATCGAGCCGGTACCCGCTGTCCGGCGACGTCCACGCCACCGTCCGCGCCGAGACCGCAGTCGCCGGCGATCCTTCCCGGCTACTGGAGTCTCGGCGGTGTGCCGTGGACTGACCGGGTCCGTCCACGGTGGGAGCGCGCCGGTCCTACTCCGGGCGGATGCCCGCGGCCGGGCGGGTGTCCTACCGTTTCGATCATGACGATGTCGCTGGCCGAGGAACTGGTCCTGATCGCGTACGACACCGACGGCACCGCGTGGGGCACCGGCACCGCCGTGAACTTCGCCGTCGCCGGCGCACACCTGATGGAACTCGCACTGGCCGGCCGGATCACGGTCCGCGACGGGCGGATATCCGTGCTGGACGCGACCCCGACCGGCGCGCCACTCACGGACGCGGCCCTGGCCACGCTCGCCGCCGACCCGGAGCCGCGCCGCACCAAGGACTGGGTGAACCGGCTGTCCAAGAAGGCGCTCCAGCCGGTGCTGGACCACCTGGTCGCCGCCGGCGTCGTGGAGCGGCACGACCAGAAGGTGCTACGGCTGATCCCGTTCACCCGTTACCCGTCCCCGGGCGGCGTGGAGCCCACCGCGGAGACCGAGCGGCGCCGCCTGATGCTCGCCGCCGTCACCGACCCGGCCGCCACCCCGGACGACCGTACGCTGGCGATGGTCGCGCTGGTCACGGCCGCGGACTGGCACCGGCGCGCGTTCCCCGGCGTGCCCCGGCACACCATCAGGCCCCGCGTCACCGGCGTCCTCGACGACCTGCGCACCGCGGTCCGCGGCGCGATCGGGGACACGTACTCCTGACCTGGTTCTACCGGACCCCGGCAGTACGGTGTCGGCCATGCCGATCGCCTTCGCGCACCTGTCGTCGTGCCTGCCCACCGGCGACGTCGGGTCCGTGACCGACGCTCCGGCCGGGATGTCCGAAACGGATCGTCGCGTGCCGGCCGCGCCGCTCGCGGACCTCGGCGGCAGGACGCGCTGATGGTGGCGGGTGCGGGCTGCATGCCGCGGGCCGCCGGTGCCGTTCGTGGCTGCTGTCCGTCCGTTCCGGGACGGCGGTGCCACCCGGGTCCGGCGACCCGGTTGCCCGGGTGCTGCGCGCGCCGGGCCGTCCGGGCCCGGCGACGGGCGCGCGGGCGCGTCTGACGCTCCGGATGCCGCGCCGGCACCGCCGGCGGCGTTCAGCGCCGCAGCTCGACGCGCCGGCCCATGCCGAAGTCGGCGGCCTTGTCGTCGGTGATGTGGGCGAACACGCCGGCCGGGACGCCGTCGAGCGCGGCGACCCGGGCGGCGACGTCGAGCAGGCGGGCCTCCGGGGCGCCGGCGATGAAGAAGATGTAGACCGCGCCCCACTCCTCGCCGTCGTCGAACACCTCGATCGTGCCCTGCTCGTCCAGGCCGTACAGGAAATCCTCGATCTCGTCGATCCAGGGGTGCGGTTCGCCGGACTCGGTGGGCTGCAACGGGACGTGGATCTCGACGTGACGTGCCATGCGCACAGGATCTCAGGCGGGTGCGGTCCGGGAGGTTCCGGGTAGCGAACCACCGCCCGGACGAGGTGAACGGGGTGTGTACCGGTTGCGGTTGGGTGCCTCGGTTGAATGCGGGCCGGGTGCCCCGATGGGCAGGCATCGCGCTGAGCGCTGTCCCTGTTGCCCATCGAAGGTTGACATTTGCCTCCGCATCGCATCGCCGGCCGGATCCGACGGTTCGTGGCCGCCCCGCGTGCCGCGCTCACCGCACTGCTCACCCTCGCCGTGTTCGTCCTGCCGGAGACCCCGGCCGCCGCGGCCGCGGTCCTGAACGGCGCCGAGGGTGTGCTGGACGGCGCGGTCGCCCGTACCGCGCACGGCTGGACCGCGAGTTCGGTCGCCGGCCCGGTGACGCTGCGTCGCGTCACCGGCGTGAGCGGGCCGTTCAGCGCCACCACGGCCATGGAGATCGCCCGGGCCGGTGGCACCGGCAGCTGGGCGATGGCGCTGGCCCCGCTGCGGAACCCGGCCTCGTTCTTCACCGTCGGCCGGACGTACCGGATGCAGGCCTGGGTCCGTGACCTGCATGCCGCCCGCCGCCCGATCGGCATGCTGCTGGCCAACGGCAACTACGCGCACCGGCCCGCGGACGCCGCGGTCTACGGCGAGTTCACCGACGCCGGGTGGCACCTGATCACCCGCACGTTCACCGCCACCGCGGCCGGTCGCGCCGACACCGCGGTCTACCTGAGCCTGCCCGGCTCGGGTGCGTTCCGGTTCCAGGTCACCGGGCTGACCGTCAAGGAGCACGTCGCCGCGATGCCCGCCAAGGCCGCGGTCAGGCCCAGCCGGGTGATCTCGTTCGCCGGCCGGGCCGGTACCGCGCCGTCCGCCGCGACCTGGAACCACGAGACCGGCGGGCACGGCTGGGGCAACCGGGAGAAGCAGACGTACACCACCGGCACCGCCAACTCGTCCGTCGACGGCGCCGGCCGGCTGCTGATCTCCGCACGCCGGCAGACCACCAAGGGCACGGACGGCATCACCCGGGACTTCACCAGCGCCCGCCTCACCACCGCCGGCAAGGTGACGATCAAGCCGCGCTCGTACGTGGAGAGCGCGATCATCGCGCCGGTCGGCACCGGCGTCTGGCCCGCGTTCTGGCTGGTCGGCGCGGACGTCAAGACGGTCGGCTGGCCCGCGTCCGGCGAACTGGACATCCTCGAGGGCGCCGGCGCCACCCCGACCGTCGCCCACCACGGCATGCACATGGCCAAGATCGGAGACCCGAGCACCGACATGCCGTACGGCTGGGGCGAGGCCGGGGGGACCGTCGACCTCGGCGTCCCGCTCGACTCCCGCGCGCACCGATACGGCGTCTACTTCGACGAACACGTGGTGCGCTTCTACATCGACCACCGCCCCACGATGACGTTCTGGGCGTCCGACGCGGCCGCGTCCGGCCGCACCTGGCCGTTCGGCAAGAGTGCCTTCATCGTGCTCAACGTCGCGATCGCGGCCAGCGCCGACCCGGCCCGGTCCGCACCCGTGCGCACCATGACGGTCGGCGAGATCGGCATCTACGAGGGCGGCGTCCCGTTCTGAGACCGGCATCGGCGGCGCCGGTCCCGCAGGGCGCAGCACACCGCACCGGCGACGACGGTCGTCGTGGTGGGCGGGTGCTGCACGGGCCGGCCCGCCGCGCTCAGCCGATGGCCGCCAGCAGGTCCCGGCAGGCCTGCTCGCATGCGCGGCAGGCGTCGGCGCAGACGCGGCAGTGCGCGTGCATCCCGGCGTGGGTGGCGCACTCGTCGCCGCAGGTCCGGCACGCGGTCACGCACGCCTGGAGCAGCGTGCGGGTGATGTTCGCGTCGTATCCGGTGTGCCGGGACAGCACGCGCGCGGTGGCCGTGCAGATGTCCGCGCAGTCGAGGTCGGTGCGGATGCATGTGGTCAGTTCCGCGACCATGTCCTCGCTGAGGCAGGCGTCCGCGCACGCGGTGCAGGCCTGTGCGCAGGCGGTCAGCGCGTCGATCGCGGCGGCGAGCGCGGCGCGGTCCAGGTTGATCGTCTTCGGGTAGGTCTCCAGCATCGGCATCGTTGTCGTCGTCATGGCGGTCGCATACCCAAGCGGCGGCCGGTCACACGGTTCTCCGGCCGCTGCCGCCAGGCCGGGCGCGGGTGCCCGGGGTGTGCGGGCCGGGCGAGTCGACATCACCCCGGCAGCGGCTCGCGGTCCGCACACCCCGGCGACGTGGGAGGAGGCGCACCGACGACGATGTCGGCACCTCTCCTGCGCCGGGAGTGCGCATACCACCGTGCGGCCCGTCCAAACGTGCCGCCGTGCCGGGCCATCCACTTCGATACAGGACCTGGCCGTGGAGATCGTCACGAAACCGTCATTGTCCCGGGCAGGGTCCGTCACCGGGGCCGGGCACCGTGAATGCCGGGCGGCACCCACCTGTGCCGCCCGGCCCGAGCGGCGTGGGCCCGCCGGGCATCCGTACGCCGGTGTCCTGGTTCGGGACCCGGCACACCGATGCCCGGCGACCGCCGCCACCGGCCTCACGTCACCCCGAGGCGCACCGCGGGGTGTGTCGAACCCGGCCGGCGGCCGGCTTTCGCCCGGCTTCTCCACCGAGCCCGGCTGGACCGCCGCGCTGCTCGACGCCGCGCTGCGGCTCAGCGTGCCGGCCGGCACCGCACCCGGCACCTACACCGGAACGCTGACACTGACGCTGACCGTCGTCCGAGCCCGTCTACCGGTGGATCTCGGCCGCTATTCGTGCGAAGGAACTGATCAGCGCGCTGTCCCGGCTGACCGGCCAGGCCACCACCAGCCGGGACGGTGGCATGTCGGTCAGCCGGACCCAGGCCAGCCCGTCCGGCAGCGTGTGGGTCAGCGGTGCGATGCCCACCATGCCGTTCCACAGCACGGCCTGCATGCATTCCGCGACGGTACGGACGACGAGCCCGGCCGGCCGGTCACCGGCCGGTGTCGCACCGTTCCAGTAGGCACGCCACAGCGGATCCGTACCCTCGGGAAGCTGGAACCAGGGCCGGCCGTCCAGGTCGCGCAGGCTCAGCGTGTCGCGGCCGGCCAGCGGGTCCCGGGTGCGCAGCACCGCGCCGACCGGGTCGGCGCGCAGCTCGCGCACCCGCAGTCCGGTCCCGTCGAACGGCAGCCGGGTCAGCGCCACATCCGCCGTACCGGCGCGCAACCCGGCGGTCGGGTCGCTGAAGTCCGCCTCGCGCAGCCGGATCGTGACCGACGGGTGCGCGCGCCGGAACGCCTCCGCCAGCCGGCCGCCGGCCTCCCCGCCGTCACCGAGCGTGCCGACCGTCAGCGTCACGTCCCCGGCCGCGCTCGCCACCCGCGCGCGGACCTGATCGGCGCGTTCCAGCAGCGCGGACGCCTCCGCGTACAGCATGTCCCCGGCCGGGGTGAGCGCGACACCGGCCGCCGAGCGGTGCATCAGCACCGTGCCCAGATCCGTCTCGAGCTGCTTGATGGCGCGGCTGAGCGGTGGCTGGGTCATGTGCAGCCGGGCGGCCGCCCGGCCGAAGTGCCGCTCCTCGGCGACGGCCAGGAAGTAGCGCAGCAGTCGAAGGTCCATCACCGGGCAAGATACCCGTACGGTATCGGGCGTACCGGATCGGACTTGGACGCCGGTCGTGATCATGGCGCAGGGTCGGTGCATGCGCATCGTCTACTGGATACTCGCCGCCCTGCTGGCGGCCTTCTACGTCTACGCCGGTGGCGTCAAGGTCGTGCAGAGCCAGGAGGCCCTGCTGCCGATGATGGCCTGGGTCGCACAGACCCCGATGCCGCTGGTCCGCACGATCGGCGTGCTCGAACTGCTCGGCGCGGCCGGTCTGCTGCTGCCCCCGCTGACCGGCATCCTGCCCCGGCTGGCCGTGGCCGCGGCGGCCGGGCTGTCCCTGATCCAGGTCGGCGGCATCATCACCCACCTCAGCCGCGGCGAGGCCGGCGACATCGGCCTGAACATCGTGCTGCTGCTGGCCTCGGCCGTCACCGCCTGGCTGGCCGCGACCCACCTCGGTACCGGAGCGAGAAACGGCGCGGCGCGCGGCATCGCCGCCGTCGTGCTGCTGGCCGGCGGCCTGGCCGGTGCCGATCTCGCCCGCGACGACCCGGCCGCCGCGTCGGCCGCACCGGGCGCCCCGCACCCGCAGGCGTCGTGGCGGGACCGGACACCGATGCCGCAGGCGCGCGCGGAGGTCGGCGTCGCCGCGCCCGACGGCCGGGTGTACGTGGCCGGCGGCACCGTGCAGCAGGGCGACGCCGAGCCGGTTTACGCGAGCACGCTGGTGACCAGCTACGACCTGCGCACCGGACGGTAGTCGGCGCACGCGCCGCTGCCGCGCCCGCTCACCCACGTCGGCGTCGCCGGTTCCCGCGGGAGGCTCTACGCGTTCGGCGGCCTCACCGCCGCTCCCGCACGGCGGCCGCCACGGCCTCGGCGCCGCCTCGATCGGCAACCACGCGTATCTCATCGCCGGCCCGCCGGCTGCGCGACCCCGACACGGTGCAACTGATGCTCCACCAGCCGGCGCCGCCCGGCAGCGGCCGGGCGGGGAAAGTGTCGGAGGGCGGCGCTAAGGTCTGCCGCGCCGGTACGGACGACGGGGGAGAGACGGGATGACCGACGAGGACACGCTGGTGCTGCCGTGGGCGGGCTATCCGTGGCGCGGCTCCGGTGCGAACTGGGTGCCGACGCCGGACGCGGCGGGGCGGGTCGCGGCCGCGGCCGGCCGCTGGGCCAGCCCGGCGGCCACGCTCGGCGGCACCCAGACGCCACCGGACGTGACCGCGGCCGGCCTGGCCTGGCTGGCCGGGGAGCGGACGCCGTTCGGCGCGGCGGTGATCGGCACCGCGATGCCGGCGGACGACGGCTTCCGGCGGGTGCTGGCCGACTCGTGGATCATCGAGCACGGCCTGCCGTTCGCGGCCCGGGCCTGCCTGGAGCTGGCCGGCCTGCTGTTCGTCAAGCGGAGCACGAACCCGGCGGTGCTGCGCGTCGGCGGGGACGCCTCGCCGCACGCCGAGTGGCACTCGAACCGCACCGTCGCGGTGCTCGCCCGGGTGCGTGAGGCGATGGCGGCCGCGCCGGACGACGAGTATCAGGCGGCGGTCGCGGCGCTGGCCGAGGGGCGGGCGGCGAGCCCGCGGCACCGGGTGGTCGCGTCGTTCCTGGCGCCGGGCGAGCCGTGGCTGGCGGACACGCTGACGGTGCTGGCCACGACCGGCCGGCACGACTCCAGCACCGTGCTGCTGGCCGCGTGTGCGCGCGACCGGGCCGAGCTGGACGCGGTGTTCCGGGCCACCGGCTGGTCGCTCCATTCGCTGGAGTCCTCGCCGGCGCTGCTGGCCTCGGTCGTCGGCGCGCTCGGCCCGGACGACGCGCTGGACCTGATCACCGGCCAGGAGCAGCGGTACCTGTGGCACGACTGGGAGGGCGTGGCCGGCCTCTACCTGCCGTTGATCGCCGCGTTGCCGACCGACCGGGCGTACCGGTATCTGCTCGGCCATCTCAGTGCGAGGACCGTGCCGGCTGCGGCGCGCGCGGGCGCCGACCGGTTCCCGCGTCGCGCGGCCCGGCTGCTGGCCGCCGAGCCCAGGCCGACGCCGCGGCACCTCGACCTGTTGCGCCGTCACGTGCGCGCGCATCCGGAGCTGGCCGCCGCGCTGCCGCCGGAGCTGGCCGCGCGGTTCGCGCCACGCGACGAGCCGGTGGCGGCCGTGTTGCCGCCGGTGCTGGCCACGCCGCCGTGGACGGTCAGGCGCAAGCGCACCCGGCCGCCGTCCGTCGACGGGCTGCACGGCCCGGACCGGGAGCGGTGGGTGGCCTGGCTGACGGGTCCGCGCGCGGCCGTGCTGGACCGGGCGCGTCGCGAGCCGGAGCGGGCGGCCCGCGCGCTGATCCCGATCGCGTTCGGCCCGGCCGGCCCGGAGCGGCGGCAGGCCACGGCCGCGCTGCACACGCTGGCCGCCGAGGGCCACCGCGGCGTGGTGCTGGCCGCGGCCGCCGGGTACGGCCCGGCCGCCGCCACGAGGATCGAGCCGCTGCTGGCCGCCGATCCGCTGGACGCGCTGCCCACGCGGATCCCCGAGCTGCCGGCCTGGCTGGACGTGGAGGCGCTGGAGCCGATCCGCACGCCGCACGGCGTGCTGCCGGACGACGCGGTCCGGCACGTGCTCACCATGCTGATGATCTCCAAGCCGGGTGAGCCGTACGCCGGTCTGGATCTCGTTCGCCAGGCGTGCGACGCGGCGAGCCTGGGCGCGTTCGTCCGCTCGCTGCTGCAGGCCTGGCTGCTGGCGGACGCACCGGCGAAGGAGCCCTGGCCGCTGGACGCGCAGGCGGTGTTCGGCGACGACGTCACCGCGACCGAGCTGGCCGCGCAGATCCGCGCGTGGCCGGCCGAGGGCGCGCACACCCGCGCGGTCCGCGGCGTGGACGCACTGGCCCGGATCGGCACGGAAACCGCGCTACGGCTGCTGCACGAGATCGCCACGACCATGAAGACCCGCACGGTACGCGAGCGCGCCGTGCTCCGGACGGCGGACGTGGCCGGTGCGATCGGCATGACCCCGGACGGTCTCGCGGACCGGCTCACGCCCGTGTTCGGTCTCGGGCCGGACGCCACGTTCCCGCTGGATTTCGGTTCGCGCACGGTCATCGCCGGGTTCGACGCGCAGCTGCGCCCGTGGGTGGCCGACGCCACGGGCAGACGGCTGAGGTCGCTGCCGAAGGCCGCCGCGGCCGACGACGCGGAGCTGGCCGCCGCCGCGCACAAACGGTTCGCGGAGGTGAAGAAGGGCGTGCGGAAGGTCGCAGCCGACGTGGTCCGCCGCCTGGAGTCCGCGCTGGCCGAGCAACGCCCGTGGACCGGCGCGGAGCTGCGCGCACTCACCGCCCACCCGCTGCTGTTCCCGGTCGGCGCCCGCCTGCTGTGGGTGACCGCGGACGGGACCGCGTTCCGGATAGCCGAGGACCGCACGTTCGCGGATGCCGGCGACGCGCCGGTACCGCTGGACGACGACGCGGAGGTACGCCTGGCCCACCCCGCGCTCGGCATCGACGCCGCCTGGCCGGAGATCTTCGCCGACTACGAGATCGTGCAGCCGTTCCCGCAGCTCGGCCGCGAGGTGTTCACCCCGTCCGAGGGCGAGCGCACGTCCGGCACGCTGACCCGGTTCGACGGCGTGAAGACCGGGACCGGCCGGCTGCTGGGCCTGGAACGGTCCGGCTGGCGGCGGATCTCCGACCCCTACGGCGACGGTGGCCGGCAGCACACGCTGCTCCGCGACCTGCCCGGCGGCCGCCGCGTCGAGGTCGACCTCAACCCCGGCATCCCCGCCTGGCAGCCGGCGTCCGAGCCGGACCAGGCCATCGAATCGGTACGGGTCCCGCTCGGCACGCTGAGCGCGGTGGAGACGTCCGAGCTGATCCGCGACCTGACGCTCGCCACGTCATGACGGCGGCCGGCGACCTGCCCGGGCGGGCGTACCGCCCGGGAGGTTGCCTGGCCGATGTAACCGTGGTTACATCGTGACATGTCCGGTGAGTGGGTGCTGCTCGCCTACCGCGTGCCCCGGCAGCCGCCCCGGCCGCGGATCGCGATCTGGCGGAAACTGGAGCGCCTCGGTGTGGCGCGGCTCGGTGACGGGCTGGTCGCGCTGCCCGCCGACGCCCGTACCCGGGAGCATCTGGACTGGGTGGCCGAGGAGATCGCGGAGGCGGGCGGCTCGTCCACGGTGTGGCTGGCGGCGCCGGGCACGGAGGCGCAGGAGCGGCAGGTGGCCGGCGAGATGCGCGCCGCCCGCGCCGCCGAGTACCGGGTGGTGGCCGAGGAGGCCACCGCCGCCGCGGGCCTCGACCACCCGGCCCGGGTCCGCGCGGTCCGGCGGCTGCGCGGCGAGCTGCGCCGGATCGGGCAGCGCGACTACTTCCCGCCGCCGGAGCGTGCGACCGCCCGTGACGCGGTGCGGGCGCTGGCCGGCGCGGCCGACCGCGAGGAGGCCCGATGAGGTGGGTGACCCGCCCCGGCGTGCACATCGACCGCGCGGCCTGCGCGTGGCTCATCCGCCGGTGCGTCGACCCGGACGCGGAGTTCGTCTTCGCCGACCCGGCGGCCGTGCCCGGCGACGCCACGCCGTTCGACATGCGCGGCGCGGAGCTGGGCCACCACGGCGGTGACTGCTCGTTCGAGACGATCCTGCGCCGCTACGACCTGGCCGACCCGGCGCTGTGGCGGATCGCCGAGATCGTGCACGAGGCCGACCTCGCCGACGAGCGCTTCGACGCGCCGGAGGCACCGGGCGTGGACGTGCTGCTGCGCGGGCTGTCCATGACGCTGACCGACGAACAGGTCCTGGCCGTCAGCGGCCCCCTCTTCGACGGCCTGTACGAGTACCATCGCCGCGCCCTGCTGCTCGACCGACCGCCTGCCTGAGGAGTGCCATGACGACGACCGCGCCCCGCACCGACGTGGTGCCGTTCGGC
Organism: Catenuloplanes indicus; assembly: GCF_030813715.1. Classification (NCBI taxonomy): domain Bacteria; kingdom Bacillati; phylum Actinomycetota; class Actinomycetes; order Micromonosporales; family Micromonosporaceae; genus Catenuloplanes; species Catenuloplanes indicus. The sequence continues at coordinate 477,735 of NZ_JAUSUZ010000001.1, read as the reverse complement.
CAGGCCGTGCGCGCCTGGTTCGCCATCTCGCTGCAGACCTTCGGCGGCCCGGCCGGGCAGATCGCGGTGATGCAGCACCACCTGGTCGACGAGCGCCGCTGGATCGGGCAGCAGCGGTTCCTGCACGCGCTCAACTACTGCATGCTGCTGCCCGGGCCGGAGGCGCAGCAGCTGGCGATCTACGTCGGCTGGCTGCTCAACGGCCTGCGCGGCGGGCTGGTGGCCGGCACGCTGTTCGTCCTTCCGGGCGTGGTGGCGCTGCTCGCGCTGTCCGGCGTCTACGTCGCCTACGGGGACACCACCGTGGTGACCGCACTGTTCGCCGGGCTCGGCCCGGCCGTGGTGGCGATCGTCGCCCAGGCCGTCTGGCGGGTCGGCGGCCGGGCGCTGGCGAACCGGGTGCTGGTCGGCTTCGCGGTCGCCGCGTTCGCCGCGCTGGCCGTGTTCGGTACGCCGTTCCCGGTCGTCGTCGCGGCCGCGGCGCTGGCCGGCTGGGCACTGCACCGGTGGCGCCCGCGGCTGGTCACCACCGGCGGCGGCCACGGCGCCGCGTCGGACGGCCCGCAACCGCTGATCTCCGACGACGCGCTGCACCACGAGCGGCCGTCCGCCCGGCGGACCGCCACCGTCCTCACCGTGGGCCTGATCGCCTGGTTCGCGCCGGTCGCCGCGTTCGCGCTGGCCACCGGCGGCGACAGCGTCTACACCCGGCAGGGGCTCTTCTTCTCCGGCACCGCGGTCGTCACGTTCGGCGGCGCGTACGCGGTGCTGGCGTTCGTGGCGCAGCGCGCGGTCGAGCACTACGGCTGGCTGACCGCCGGTGACATGGTTCGCGGGCTCGCACTCGCGGAGAGCACACCCGGCCCGCTGATCATGGTGGTGCAGTTCGTCGCGTTCCTCGGTGCGTACCATGACCCGGGCCCGCTCGACCCGTGGACCGCCGGTGTCGCGGCGTCGCTGCTGACCACCTGGGTGACGTTCGTGCCGTGCTTCCTGTTCGTGCTGCTCGGCGCGCCGTACATCGAGCGGCTGCGCGGCAACCGGGCGATCTCGGCCGCGCTGACCGGCATCACCGCCGCGGTCGTCGGCGTGATCGCGAATCTCGGCCTGTACTTCGCGCTGCACACGCTGTTCGCCCGCACCCGTGATCTGGACGCCGGCATCGTCCACCTCACGCTGCCCGATCCCGGCACGCTCCGGCCTGTGCCGATGGCCATCACGGTCGTCGCGGTCGCGCTGATCTTCTGGCGGAAGTGGTCCGTGCTGCGCGTGCTCGCGGTCTGCGGCGCGCTCGGCCTCGCGGCCGGCCTCGCCGGCCTCCCCGGCGTCTGACCTGCATCGCCGGGTACGGGCGCGGCCGGGTGCGGCCGCGCCCGTGAGCGTGCCTACGACGCGGCCCGTGCCTTCCGCGGGCGGGGTGCGCGCTGCTCGGCGGCCGCGGCCCGGTCGCCGTAGTACGCGGTGCGCATCAGCTCCCGCATGTCGTCCAGCATCGGCATGCGGGGGTTGGCCGGTGCGCACTGGTCCTCGTAGGCGTTGAGCGCCTGCTGCGGCAGCGAGTCCAGGAACGCGCGCTCGTCCACGCCGGCTGCCCGGAACGAGCGGGGAATGCCGACCTCGTCGCGCAGCCGTTCGATCGCGGCCGCGAGGGACTCCACGCCCTCGGCCGGGGTGGCGGCGGGCAGCCCGAGCATCTGCGCGATCTGCTGGAAGCGCTCCGGCGCCCGGTAGCTCTCGTACTTCGGCCAGCCGGTCAGCTTCGACGGTGTGCTGCCGTTGTAGCGGATCACGTGCGGGAGCAGGATCGCGTTGGTACGGCCGTGCGCGACGTGGAACGTGGCGCCGAGCGTGTGCGACATGGCGTGCACGATGCCGAGGAACGCGCTGCCGAACGCCATGCCCGCGATCGTGCCGGCGTTGTGCATGCGCTCCCGCGCCACCGGGTCCGAGGCCCCGCCGTGCACCGCCCGGGACAGGTGGCCGAAGATCAGCCGGATCGCGTGCAGCGCGAGGCCGTCGGTGAAGTCGCTGGCGTAGACGGACACGTACGACTCGATCGCGTGGGTGAGCGCGTCGAAGCCGCTGTCCGCGGTGACCACGGCCGGCAGGTCCGCGGCCAGCACCGGGTCGACCACCGCGACGCTCGGCGTGAGCGCGTAGTCCGCGAGCGGGTACTTCTTGCCGGTCGCGGTGTCGGTGATCACGGCGAACGGAGTGACCTCGGCGCCGGTGCCGGACGTGGTCGGGATGCAGACGAGTTTCGCCAGGTCGCCCAGCGTGGGGAACTTGAACGCGCGCTTGCGGATGTCGAAGAACTTCTCCCGCATGTCGGCGAACACGACCTCCGGGTGCTCGTAGCGCAGCCACATGACCTTGGCCGCGTCCATCGCGGAGCCGCCGCCGAGCGCGATGATCGTGTCCGGCCGGAACGAGCGCATCAGCTCCGCGCCGCGGTCCACCGTGGCCACGCTCGGCTCCGGCTCGACGTCGTCGATGATCTGCAGCGCGACCCGCTCCGGGCGGCGGTGCAGCACGGAGATGACCCGGTCGACGTACCCGAGCCTGGTCATGGTGTGGTCGGTGACCACCGTGACCCGGTGCACGTCCGGCATGTCGGCCAGGTACCGGATCGCGTTCGGCTCGAAGTAGATCTTCGGCGGCACCTTGAACCACTGCAGGTTGTTGGTGCGCCGCCCGACGCGCTTGATGTTGATGAGATCCACCGCCGTGACGTTGTGCGAGACCGAGTTGCGGCCGTAGCTGCCGCAGCCGAGCGTGAGCGAGGGCAGGAACGCGTTGTACATGTCGCCGATGCCGCCCTGCGACGCCGGCGCGTTCCAGATGATCCGCACCGCCTTGACCCGCCGGCCGTACGCCTCGGCGAGTTCGCCGGACGCGGTGTGGACGACCGCGGAGTGCCCCAGCCCGTGGAACTCGACCATCTGCTCGGCGAACCGGATGCCGTCCTCGGTGTCGCGTGCGGTGAGCAGCGCCAGCACCGGGCACAGCTTCTCCCGGGTCAGCGGTTCGGCCGGGCCGACCGCGCCGACCGGCACGATGATGATCGAGGTGTCCGGCGGCACCTCGAAGCCGGCCTGCTCCGCGATCCACACCGGGCTCTTGCCGACCACCGAGGCGTTGAGCTTCGCGCCGGCACAGTCGGTGCCGTCCGCCGCGACACCGAACATCAGCTTCTCCAGCGCGGTCTTCTGCTCCGGCGTCGCCACGTGCGCGTGCAACGCCCGGAACTCGTCCAGCGCGGCCGCCAGGATCGGCTCGTCGACGATCACCGCCTGCTCGGACGCGCAGATCATGCCGTTGTCGAAGCTCTTCGAGAGCACGACGTCGTTGACCGCCCGCTTCAGGTCCGCCGACTTCTCGATGTACGCCGGTACGTTGCCCGCGCCGACGCCGAGCGCCGGCTTCCCGGCCGAGTACGCGGCCCGGACCATCGCGTTCCCGCCGGTGGCCAGGATGACCGACACGCCGTCGTGGTGCATCAGCGCCGCCGTCGCCGCCACCGACGGCTCGGTGATCCACTGTATGCAGTGCTCCGGCGCGCCCGCCGCGACCGCCGCGTCCCGCACCACCCGGGCCGCCTCCGCGCTGCACTCCTGCGCCGACGGGTGGAACGCGAAGATCACCGGGTTGCGGGTCTTCAGCGCCAGCAGCGCCTTGAAGATCGTGGTCGACGTCGGGTTCGTCACCGGCGTGACCGCGGCGACCACGCCGACCGGCTCCGCGATCTCGGTGACCCCGGCGACGTCGTCGCGGTTGATCACCCCGACCGTACGGACACCGGCCATGTGGTTCGTGACGTGCTCGCACGCGAAGATGTTCTTCACGGCCTTGTCCTCGAACACGCCGCGCCCGGTCTCCGCGACCGCCCGCCCGGCCAGGTCCGCGTGCCGGCTCAGCGCGGCCACGGACGCCTTCTTCACGATCTCGTCGATCTGCTCCTGCGTGAAACCGTCGTAGTCGGCAAGGGCCTTCAGCCCGTGCCCGACCAGGACGTCGATGACCGCGTCGGTCGTCATCCGGATCACTCCACCCTCGTTGATCGGTGCCGGTTCCCAGCCTCGTCGCGGGGCCGCGATTCGGTCAGCGGCGACCGGTACCCGCCGGTGGGACCTTCGGCCCTGCCGCGGCACACCCCGCGGAGGGACGGTCGGATCGACGGATGCCGGTCCGGAGGGACTACCGCACGATCGGCTTCGGCGGCTCACCCCGCCCGGTCGCGGTGGCCGGCGGCCACACCGGACGCGGGCCACCGGCACACGCCCCGGTACGGAGACCGCGGCGGATCAGGCCCTCCAGCGGCGTTCGATGGTGACCAGGGTGCCGGTGGAGGAGGGGGTGACCTGGACGTCGCCGAACGCGTTCATCAGGACCGCGCCGCGGCCCCGGTCACGGGCCGGCGGACGGGCCCGCCAGGTGCCGAAGTCCTGGACCTCGATCCGGATCAGACCGTCCCGGGCCCGGAGCCGGACCTCGATGTGCGGCCGGCTGGGCTGCTGGGCATGCTCGACCGCGTTGTTGACCGCCTCGGTCGCGGCGATCTGCAGGTCGTAGAGCAGGTCGGGATCGATTGTGTCCTCGGGCAGCACCGCACGCAGATCGTTGCGGACGGCCCCGGCGGCACTCGGCGCCAGCGGGTAGATCCAGACGACGTCGGCGTCCGGCAGCCCGCCACCGGACCCGGCGGCCGGAGGGGCCGGTGCGGACGCGGCCTGACCGGGTATGACAACGGCCCGCCCGGCAACCTCCGTTTCCGAACCGGCCGCCCCCGGGTGACCGGTTCCGGGGGCATCGGCGGTGCGGGCCGTGACCGCCGCCGGGGGACCGGCGGCGCCCGCCGGGGCCGTCGCGCCGGCGGTACCGGCCGCCGCGACGCGATCAGTGGCCTCGTTGCGATCGGGCGCCGCGGCGGGGCCGGGGGGCGCGGTGGCGGATCCGGCCGGGGCGGCCGGCCGTGGCCCCGCCGCGGTGGAGAGGCCGGCCAGGCGGAGGCCGGTGCGGACCCGGGCGATCAGGTCGGCGGCGGTGAACGGCTTGACGATGTAGTCGTCGGCGCCGGCGTCGAAGCCCTCGACGCCGGAATCCTCGCCCGCGCGCGCGGACAGCATCAGGATCGGCAGGCGGCGGGTGGCCTCCTCCCGGCGCAGCGCCCGGACCAGCGTGAACCCGTCGGAGCGGGGCATCATCACGTCGGTGATCAGCAGGTCGGGCAGGTCGGCCCGGATCGACCGCAGCGCGGCCTCGCCGTCACCGGCGGTCCGCACCGACCAGCCCTGCGCGGTCAGCAGCCGGGTCAGATACGCGCGCATGTCGGCGTTGTCGTCCGCGACCAGGATCCGCACCTCGGACCCGCCGCCGGCCGATTCCGTGGCGGTGCCCGCACCAGCGGCGGTGCCGGCACCAGCGGCGGTGCCGGAAGCGGTGCCGGGGACGTTGTGGTCGTCGAGCCAGCCCGTGGCCTCGCGGACCGCCGCCCGTGCCGCCGCCAGCGGCTGCGGGTCCGCCGTCCGCGGCACGTCCGTCGCGTCGACGGCCGCCCACGGCAGCGTCACGGTGAACGTGGTGCCCTTGCCCGGCGTGCTGTCCACGGTCACGTCCCCGCCCTGCAACCGGGTCAGCTCGCGTACCAGGGCCAGCCCGATCCCGGTGCCCTCGTGGCTGCGCGACCGCGCGCCGCGTACCCGGTGGAAGCGGTCGAACAGGTGCGGCAGCTCCGCCGGGTCGACGCCGATGCCGGTGTCGCCGACCGTCAGGCGGACCGCGTCCGGGCCGGCGTGCAGGGCCACCCGTATCTCGCCGACGAACGTGAACTTGAGCGCGTTGGAGAGCAGGTTGGTGACGATCCGCTCCCAGTGCTCCGGGTCGACCGCGACCGGCCGGGGCAGCGGCGGGCAGTCGACGACGAGCCGCAGGCCGGCGCGTTCGACCGCGGCGCGGAAGACGGCGGTGAGTTCGCGGGTGACGGCCGGCAGGTCCAGCCCGGCCGGGTTCGCCCGGGCACGGCCGGCCTCGACGCTGGAGAACGTCAGCAGGTCGTTGACCAGGGACAGCATCCGGCCGGCGTTACGCCACGCGGTGTCCACGCGTTGGCGCTGGACCGGGTCGAGCGGCGCGGCCGGGTCGGCGAGCGCGTCGGCCAGCGGGCCGAGCATCAGCGTCAGCGGGGTACGGAACTCGTGGCTGACGTTCGTGAAGAAGTCCGTCTTGGCCCGGTCCAGCTCGGCCAGCGCGGCGGCCCGGGCGCGTTCCTCCTGGTAGGCGCGTGCGGTCCGGACCGCGACCGCGACCTGCTGGCCGAGCAGGGCGAAGAACGACCGGTACGTGTCGTCCAGCGCACGGCTCGGGCTGACCCCGGCCAGCAGCACGCCGACCGGCTCGCCCGGCCCGGCGGCCGGCAGCGGCTGGGCCAGCGTGACCCGGACCGGATCGTTCCACGGCCCGGCGGGGACGGTGATCCGGCCGCCGACATCGGTCACCTGGACCTCGCCGGTCGCGGCTGCCGCCCGTACCCCCCAGTGGTCGTGATCGTGGATCTCGGCCGGCAGCGCCCGGGCGGCGGCGCCGGTGGTCGCGACGCGGCGCAGGACGCCACCCTCGCGCAGGTAGACGGCGGCGAACGGCACATCGAGCGGGTGCTCGCCGATCGCGTCGCACAGGCCGGCGCAGGTGCGGTCGACGTCGTCCAGCGCGCCGCCGGCGGAGAGTTCGCGCAGCAGCCGCAGCCGGCGTTCGCCGACGACCTGTTCGGTGACCTCGCTGCACACCGTGAGCACGCCGACCGTGACGCCGTCGTCGTCGCGGGCCGGCGCGTGCGAGACGCTGAAGTACGCCTCCTCGCGGTAGCCGGACCGGTTGAGCAGCAGTTGCAGCGCCGGCACCCAGCTGGCGACGCCGGTGGCCATCGCCTCGCTGATCAGCGGCCGGAGTACGTCCCAGCCCTCGGCGAGCGTGATCCGCACGTCCAGGCCGAGCGCGGCCGGGTGCCGGTCACCGATCAGCGCGGAGTAGGCGTCGTTGTACAGCTGGGTGAAGTCCGAGCCCCAGAGCAGCAGCATCGGGTACCGCGAGGAGAGCACGATCCGCACCGCCGCGCGCAGGCTCTGCGGCCAGCCGGACACCGGACCGAGGTCGGTGCGCGCCCAGTCGAGGGCGGCCATCAGCCGCCCGGTCTCGCCGCCGGAGGCGAAGAGATCGCCGGTCACCGCTACCCCCTGTCCTGGCCGGTGGTGTCATACCCGGCCAGCCGACTTTCGCACATCCTCCGGCACCCTCGTGACGAGGGCCGGTGTGCGGACCCTCCGTGGGGTGACCCCCGGGGTGCGGCGCGCGCCGGCTCAGCCCCGCGCGCGGTCCGCGGCCAGTGCGACGGTCAGCAGCCGGCCGAGCAGCGCGAGCAGCGGCTCCGCGTCGGCCATCCGCGGGTCGCCGGTGTGATTGGCCGGGTCGAGCCCGCAGATGGCACCGAACAGGCTCCCGTCCGGCTCGGTGATGACCGCGCCGGCGTAGGTGCCGATCTCGAGCAGCGCGTTGACGCCGGCGTTCGCGTAGGCCGGCACCTGGCGTGCGTCCAGCGCGACCGCGGGTGCGGTACCGGCGGCCATGTGGATGCAGTAGCTCTGCTCCCAGGGGTGACTCTGCCCCTGCCGGAGCCCGTAGCCGTTGTCGGCGTCGAGGTAGAGGTAGGTCTGCCGGCCGTTCTCCACGCGGGTGACCGACCAGAACGCCAGCGGCATCCGTTCGTGCAGGTAGTCCAGGACCAGGCCGGCGGCGCGCTCGAACGACGGCGCGGGCGGCCGTGCGGGGCCGGGGGCCGGTCCGGGGGCGGGGCCGGGCGCCGGGGCCGGGCCGGGCTGCGGAGCCGGGCCGGGCTCGGGCGCCGGGTCCTCGGTCACGGGCTCGGCAGGTACGGTGATCGCGTCCGCGGGCAGCGTGAGCACGATGCGGGCACCGGTGCCCGTGGGATTGCCGGTGGCGCTGATCGTGCCGCCGTGGCGTTCCACGATGCGTTTGCAGATGCCCAGGCCGAGACCCGTGCCGTGGTATCCGCCGCCGAGGTGGGCGCGGTGGAAGTTGTCGAAGACCGACTTCCGCTGATCGAGCGGGATGCCGATGCCGTTGTCGTCGACGGTCACGGTGACGCGCCCGTCCGCGCGGGCGGTGCCGACGCCGATCCGCGGCGTCACGCCGGGCGCGGTGTACTTGACGGCGTTGCCGATCAGGTTCTCCAGCAGCTGCCGGACCAGCACCGGGTCGGCGTACACGTGGTCCAGCGCGCCGATGTCGAACGTGGGTACCGGGGTACCGTTGCTCTCCGCCTGGTCGATGCGGGCGGTGGCGATGTCGCCGGCCAGCTCGTGCAGGTTCACCACGGTCGGCTGGAGCGTGGCGTCGCGCGCGGTGGTGTACGCCAGCAGGTCGTTGATCAGGTTGCGCATGCGGGCAGCGGCTCGCCGGATGCGCCGCGTCGCGTCCGTCATCTCGGCCGTGGCCGGGTGGTCACCGCGCTCGGCGAGGGTCTCGGCGAGTTCCTCGCTCCACCCCTCGACCGTGGTGAGCGGGTTCTGCAGGTCGTGCGCGACGGTGCCGGCGAACGAGGCGAGCTCGTCTCGGTGCCGTCGCTCCGCGGTCACGTCGTGGAACACGGTGACCGCGTAGCGGCGGCCGTCGGTGCCGTCGGGCAGCGCGGTGGAACTGACGCTGAGCAGCCGGCCGTCCGGTACGCCGGGGTTGCGGATCAGGATGTCCATGTTCCGCACGCCCGCGCCGTTGAGGGCCCGCCGGTAGGGCATCTCGTCCGGGGCCAGCGGCCGGCCGTCCGGATGGAACAGGCCGTAGTAGCCGGGCTGCGCCATCCGGCCGGTGTCGCTCGTGACGCCGCCGGCGAGCCGGCTCACCGCCGGGTTGCGCAACAGGAACCGGCCGTCCTCGTCGACGACGGTGAGGCCCTCGGCCATCGACTCGACGATGGCGCTCAGCATCCCGGCCTGCCGGCCCGCGGCGTGCTCGGCCGAGCGGACCTGCCTGACCAGGGCGGCCCGCTCGTCCCGGCCCAGCGCCAGCGCCAGGCCGACCACCGCGATGACGCCGACGAACGCCTGTGCGACCAGCGCCCGGGCGGCGTGCGAGGGGATGTGGGCGAAGACGCCGGTGCCGTGCAGCGTGAACAGCACCGCCAGCGTGCCGAACGCCAGGTCGTGCAGCACCACGAACGTGGTGTGCAGCCGCTGGGCGGCCCACACGGTCAGCACGAAGACGGTGAACGCCAGTGGCAGCCGGTGGTCGACGCCGAACACGGCGGTGTAGACCGCGGCGGAGAGCAGCACGACGAACAGGTACTCCAGCCGGCGGCGCGGCGGAACGTCCCGCCAGTGGTGCCAGACCGGGCGCCGGGCCGGGTCCCGGCGCCGGGCGTGCACGAGCTGGCCGAGGCGGATGCCGGCCGCGCCGATCAGCAGGATGCTCACCGTGTTGCGGGTCAGCCACACCGCGGTCGCCGGCCACGAGTAGAAGCCGTTGACCACCCATACCCCGGTCGGCCCGAGCGCCGCGCCGCACACGGTGCCGGCGAAGGCGGCGGTGAGCAGGCGCCACAGCTCGGCCAGCCGCGCCAGCGGCCGGTGGCCCCCGCCGCCCCACAGCCGGGGCAGCCACCGCCGGAACAGCCAGGCGAAGACCGACGCCTGTACGAGGTTGGCGGCGACGAACCACAGCGCCAGCGTGGCGGGCGCGCCGGTCGCCATGTTGATCACGACGGTGACCGCGGCCAGCGCCGCGAGGTCCAGGATCCGCCACCGGGAGTCGTACTGCACCAGCAGCCACAGGGCGGACACCCCGGCGGCCGGCCAGACCAGGCTCAGATTCGTCTCGTCCAGCACCGTCAGCCGGCCGGCGTACGTCGCGCCGGCGTATACGAGCGCGAACGCGATCGTACGGACCAGCGACGTCCCGAAGCTCATCTACTGTCCCGTGCCGCTCTTCGTCAACAGTCGTGCCGAGACCGTCAGGCATGCCTCACCCAGGACATCGGCAGTGCGCGGTGGTACCTGAGAGGTCGGGCGCACGGTGGCGGGGGCCGCCGGTGCCCCGGAGCCCCCGCCACGGTCGGGCCGGTCGTGTTACCGGCAGCGCTGCCATGCGAAGTGGTAGGTGGTGGAGATGCTGCCGTCGGTGGAGTCCATGGTCAGGAAGCTCGCGGTGGTCGAGGTGCCCTTCGACACCCGCAGCTCCGTGTTGATGTTGAGGTTGCGCAGCTCGCCGCACGGGTGCCAGACGACCGCGGCGATCGGGACCTCGTCGCTGGCGATCCAGTTGTCGTCCAGCGGCGCGGTGATCGGGTGGTTGACGTAGGTGCCCTGCGTCATGCCCTGGAAGTAGTAGTTGGCCCGCTGGGAGGCGACCGCACCGGTCTGCAGCAGCCCGTACCCGCGGTAGTCGACCTTGGTGATCGCGAACGTGAAGCCCTGCGGAACGTGCACCAGCACGTTGAGCTGGCAGTTCTTGCGGCCCTCGGTGGTGGCGATGCCCGGGCCCGCCTGGGCCAGGTAATCGCTGTAGATCGCGGTGAACGCGGTGTTGTCCGGTGAGACCGCGACGGCGGCCGAGCCGGGCCGGCAGCCGGAACCGGCCATCGCCACGAGATCGATGACGATGTGATCGGCCGGCGGATCGTCCAGGATGTTTCCGGCGGACGCGGGCGAGCCCGCGAACAGTGAGGCGGCGATCAGCGCCAGTGCGGTTCCGGCTTGCAGCAGTTTACGCATGGAACTCCCTCCGTGGTGAACGACAGTGCGCGCGCCGGGACAACGGTAAAGGCGACATAGATGAACGTCAATGTTTAAACTCTGGTCCCATTGTGCAGTAAATGGATGGCGATGCTGGGCCGGGGGAATTGGTATACCAACCACTTGCTAGGGTTGGCGCGAAGGGCATTTCGAAAACGACCCAAATGCGTGTCTAACGTACGGCCGAACGCGGTATAGATCGATTTCACCACCATCGTTAACATCGATCAACGCCAATGCTTGTGCGAGGGGCATGGTCGGGCATACATTCTCTAGCGGCAACCGGCCGGAGCCCTGACGTACCCCATCACAAGAATCTTGGCGGGGCGGCGCGTGATGGGCCGGATTGGCGATGAGGCGTCCGCGAGGCACCGGTTGATATCGCAACCATGACGGGAAGGAATGCAATGAGAAGAAACCCCGCCGGCGCGAGGCACGCGGTTCTCGCCGCCGCACTCGGCACGGTTCTTGCCCTGCCGCTGTCCGCGCCGGCGCACGCGGGCCAGGTCGCGGCCGCCGTCCCCGAGGGCGCGGTCACCGTCGAGGTGCTGGCCGCCAGTGGCTCCGGCTGCCCGCCCGGCACGGCGTCGGTGACCACCAAGTCCGACAAGTCCGGCTTCCGGATCAGGTACTACGACTTCGTGGCCTACTCGGGTGGCGGCGCCGCCCTGGTGGAGCGTCGCAAGAACTGCCAGATCGGCGTCCTGATCACGGTTCCGGCGGGGTGGACGTTCGCGATCGCGGAGGCGGAGTACCGGGGCCGCGCCCGGCTGCACTCCGGCGCGACGGCCCTGCAGCGCACGAACTACTACTGGCAGGGCTCGTCCGAGAACAGCAGCACCGAGGAGACCTTCACCGGCCCGCTCGGCGGCTTCTGGTCGACCCGGGACGTGGCGCCGGTGCTGATCTACACGCCCTGCACCGCGCAGCGGGTCCTGAACGTCAACACCGAGCTGCGCGTGGACGGCGGCACGTCCGGCTACACCAGCAGCATGTCGATGAACACCGGCGAGGGCGACGTGGACACGCTGTTCAACGTCAGCTGGACGCGGTGCTGAATCGCTATCCATGATCGCGGAGGGCTCCCCGGGGCCCTCCGCGTACCGCTGTGCGGGGCCGGACCCGGAAAACCGGAAAAGCCGATGCCGCGGTACGGAGTTCGGCCTCGGACGATCCGGCCGTGATCGGCATGTGTGGTCTCGCTCCGGGCGCGAGCCGCAGGTAGCGGCGCAACACCGGCGGGCGCTGCTCCGCCGGCACCTCGGTCAGCAGCACGGCCTCGCGGCGGCCCCGGCGCAGCACGGCCCGGCCGCCGGCCGCCCGGACGTTGTGCACCCAGTTGGCCCGCTCGCCGAGCATCGAGACCAGATAGCGGTCGTCGCCGAGCGTCGCGACCACGACCGGCACCGATATCGGCCGGCCGGTGCGCCGCCCGGTCACCTCCAGTGTCACCGCCCGGCGCGGGGACAGCAGGCCGGCGCCGTACTGCGCCGCGTCCAGCCGGTTCAGCCAGCGGGCGAGCCGCCCGGGCCGATCATCGGGATACATCCGGCGTTTCGCCGCGTACAGCCGGTCCCGCAGCCATCGACGCATGTGCGCCTCCTTTGCCGGCTGCAGCATGCGCCGCCCGGCGTGCGCCCGGCAGGGCCGATCGGCCCGGAGTGGCATGCCGGTGGCCTTGCCCAAATCATCTTAGTCATTAAGATAATCATATGGGCATATCGACCGACTTCTCAGTGACGATCGCCGGTGCCGGCCTCTCCGGCCTCTGCCTCGCCCAGTACCTGGTGCGCGCCGGCATCGACGTGCACGTCTACGAGCGCGATCCCGGCCCGTTCGTCCGGCGGCAGGGCTACCGGATCATCCTCGACCGGTACGGGCTGTCGGCGCTGCGCGAGAGCCTGCCCCGCCCGCTGCACCGGCTGGCGCTGGCCACCGGCGACGAACCCGGCGGGCACCTGCGCTTCACGGACAGCCGGCTGCGGGACGCGTTCACCATCACGTTCAAGGACGAGCCGCACGCGACCCGCCAGGTCGACCGGCTCACGCTGCGGTCGATCCTGCTCTCCGGGCTGGACGGGCGCGTCCACTACGGCCGGTCCGCGGTCGCGGTGGAGGACGGCGGCCCGGCCGGGCTCCGGCTCCGGTTCGCCGACGGTGGTGCCGCCGGCGCGACCGTCGTGGTGGGCGCGGACGGCGTCGGCTCGGCGCTGCGCGCACAGCTGATGCCGGACGCGGGCCCGGAGAACACGCCGATGGCCGGCGTCTACGGCCGGTCGCCGCTGCGGCGCGACGGCGTCAGCGTCATCCCGGACGCGCTGCGCACCAGCGGGGTCCTGGCGCTGGCCGACCGGCCGGGCCGCGCGTTCTTCTTCACCTCGATGCGGTTCGGCGAGAGCCCGCGGGACGCGTTCGCCCGGCTCGCCCCGGGCAGCTACGCGCCGACCGGCGACGACTACGTCATGTGGGGCCTGCTGCTGCGGCAGGCGGAGGTGCCCGCCGGCGTCCGCGGGGACCTGCTGGCGCTGCGGGACCTGGCGGCCCGGATGAGCGCGGACTTCCACCCGCTGATCCGGCGGCTGGTCGACACGGCCGAGCTGGACTCCACGGTGCTCAACCTGTTCGCGACCGGCCGGCGCCCGGTCCGGTGGGCGGTGCCGCGCGCGACGATGATGGGCGACGCGGTGCACGTGATGCCGCCGTTCGGCGCGCACGGCGGCAACACCGCGCTGCGCGACGCGGCGCTGCTCGGCCGGCGGCTGGCCGAGGCGCGGGCCGGTGGCACGACGGTGGAGGACGCGATCGCCGGCTACCAGGACGAGATGGTGCCGTACGCGTTCCGCGCCGTGGACACCGCGGCCGGGCTGATGCGCCGCCTCACCGGCGGCGCGGCCGCACCGCACTGGGTGCTGACCCGGCTGCTACCGCGGCTGCACCCGGTCACCGTACCGGAGGCATGATTGCGGGCATGCCCGATGAGCGTGCCGCCGCGATCGCCGACCTGATGCGCGCCGGGCGGGAGATGACGCGGCTGTCCACGGTGTTCCGGTCCACGATCGCGGACCGGCTCGGCCTCACCGTCAGCGACCTGGAGTGCCTGGACTTCCTGGCCGACGCCGGCTCCGCCACCGCCGGGCAGGTCGCGGCGCGGACCGGCCTCACCACCGGCGCGGTGACCAGCATGCTGCGCCGGCTCCAGCAGGCGGGCTACGTGACGGCCGAGCGCGACCCGGCGGACCGGCGGCGGGTGATCGTCACACTGCGGCCGGAGCGGGCCGCCGAGCTGGAGCGGCCCTACGAGCGGTTCGCCGCGCGGGCCGCACAGCTGGCCGAGGGCTACAGCGCCGGTGAGGTCCGGCTGCTGGCCCGGCACTTCGCCCGCATGCAGGCGATGTACCTCGCCGAGCTGGACGACCTCCGCGACGTACCGGCCCGGCCGGGGTGACCGCTGACCGCGATCGCACCGGCCGGGCCGGGCGGCGTCGGCTCAGCTTCCCGTCGGCGCCGGCGACACCGGAACCTCAGCCCGGTCACCGCGCCCGTTGCCGCGCCGGTCGCGGACCGTGGTCACGATCGCGTCGACGACGACGAAGGCCGCGAGCGGGATGCCGAACAGCGGCAGCGCCCAGCCGATCGCGAACACGACCAGGATCCCGGTCACGATCGCCCAGGCCGGGACCGTGCGCCAGTCCACCCGCGCCGGTGCCGCACCGGCGAGCGCGCGGCGCCCGTCCCGCGTCGGCCGGCGCTGCCACCACATCCGGTAGCCCCAGAAGATGATGCAGAGCAACCCGAGCGCGAGCGCGGCCAGCACGATCTGGTTGACCGGGCCGAACAGCAGCCCCATGTGCGCGTTGATGCCCCAGTTGGTGAGCTTCGCGGTGAACGGCCAGTCGGCGAGGTCCACCCGGTCGGTGACCGTGCCGGTGGCGGTGTCCACCGCGACGCTGTCCAGCCGCTCCGGGAACTGCGTGTCGATCTGGCTGACCTTCCATGCCGTCCGCGCGTCGGCCGGCGGCACGATCGAGACCGGCCCGTCCAGGCCGTTGTCCCGGGCGACCGTGACCGCGGTGTCGATCCCGTCCGGGTCCGTGGCCGTGGCCGGCACGGCACCGCCACCGTGGTGGCCACCGGCCTCGGCGCCCGGTGCGCCGGTGAGCGCGGTCGACACGGACGGCGTGCCGCCCTTGATCTGGTCGATCAGCAGCCCGAAGTGCGCACCGGCGTAGTTCGACCAGGTCAGACCGGTCGCGGACAGGCCGAGCAGGCCGACCAGCAGCCACGCGCCGACCGCACCGTGCCAGCCCCGGGTCCGGCGCACGCCCTTGCGGGCGGACAGTTCCGGAGCGAAGAGCTTGCGCACGGTACGGCGGCGCCGCCACCACAGCACGATCCCACCGAGCGCGATCACCCACAGCCAGCTCGCGGCCAGCTCCGAGTAGAGGTTGCCGGCCGGGCCGAGGTGCAGGTCCCGATGCAGCACGTCCAGCCAGGCCTGCAGCGGCGTCCAGCCGAACTGGGTGGTCAGCTGCCCGGTCACCGCCCCGGTGTACGGGTCCACGTAGACGGTGTGCACCTTCTCGGCCGCGGCCAGCTCCGGCACCGAGAAGTCGACGTGGGTGGTCCATTCGCCGCCCTTCACCCGTACCCCCGTGATCGTGCCCTCGGGGTGTGCGGCGCGGGCCGCGGCGAGCTGCTGCGAGACCGGGACGGTGTCGCCACCGGCGTCGGCGACCAGCAGCTCGTCGGCGTAGATGATCCGGTCGAGCGTCGGCGTGGAGACGAACAGCAGACCGGTGACGGCCGCGAC
Organism: Catenuloplanes indicus; assembly: GCF_030813715.1. NCBI lineage: Bacteria > Bacillati > Actinomycetota > Actinomycetes > Micromonosporales > Micromonosporaceae > Catenuloplanes > Catenuloplanes indicus. Next base: position 462,126 of record NZ_JAUSUZ010000001.1, on the reverse strand, counting down.
GATCAGGAACGGCGCGATCATCAGGCCGGCGTAGAAGTGCACGCGCAGCAGCAGCGCGCCGAACGCGGACCCGCCGTTCGCGCGACGGGGGACGGGTGTCGAGGCCGGGGCGGGCGCGGTGACCTCGGGGGTGACGGACATCGGCGTTTCCTCGTCTTGGGCGTCGCCGGCGCACCAGGGCGTCGGCCTCCGGGCGGGGGCAGCCGACCCGCCCGGATTCCCCACGACCACCGGGGCGTCGGCGGAGACCGGCGTCACGTGCTGGTCTCCGCCGGGGTAGTCGTGCCGCGAGCCGGTTCAGTTCCCGGCATCGCCGTTTATCCACAGGGGAGCGGGGCATACCGACTCCTCCCGTCCGCAGGAGGAGGCCTTCCGTGCCCGCCATCGCCCGCCTCGACGACACCCGGCCGGCCGTGGCCACCGGGCGCAACGTGCTCTCCGGTGCGCTGCTCGGCCTCGGCACCGCCGCGTTCGCCGACGAGGTGATCTTCCACCAGCTGCTGCACTGGCACCACTTCTACGACCGGTCCACGCCGGCGATCGGGCTGGTCTCCGACGGGCTGTTCCACGCGTTCAGCTGGTTCGCCACGGTCGCGGCGCTGTTCCTCCTCGCCGACCTGCGCCGCCGGGCCGCGTTCAGCGCGGCACGCTGGTGGGGCGGGCTGCTGCTCGGCTCCGGTGGGTTCCAGCTCTACGACGGCACGCTGCAGCACAAGGTGATGGGACTGCACCAGATCCGGTACGACGTGGACCTCACCGCCTACGACTGGACGTGGAACGTCATCGCCGCGCTGCTGGTGGCCGCCGGGGCGGCGCTGCTGGTCCGCGCGCGCCGGACACCATGACGTCGCCGGTACCGGCCTGGTGTCTCGCCACGGTGCTGCTCGGCACCGCGCTGCTCTACCTGCTCGGCGTCGTCGCCGTGCGCCGCCGGGGCGGCTGGTGGCCGGCCGGGCGGGCCGCCTGCTGGGCCGCCGGGCACGTCGCCGCGGCCGCCGCGCTGCTCGGGCCGCCCGCGCACGCCGCACACCACGACTTCACCGCGCAGATGACCGGGCACCTGCTGCTCGGCATGATCACCCCGCTGCTGCTGGTGCTGGCCGCACCGGTCACGCTGGCCCTGCGCGCGCTGCCGGTGGCCCGCGCACGGACGCTGTCGCACCTGCTGGCGAGCCGCCCGGTGCGCACGCTGACCCATCCGGTGACCGCGGCGCTGCTCAACGGCGGCGGCCTGGGGGCGCTCTACCTCACCGGGCTCCACCGGGCGATGGGCGAGCACGCGGGGGTGAACGTCGCGGTGCACGCCCATGTGGTGCTGGCCGGTTACCTGTTCACCGCCGCGATCGCCGGCGTCGACCCGGCGCCGCACCGGCCCGGCCCGCGGGTCCGGGCGGCCGCGCTGATCGCGTTCCTGGCCGCGCACGCGATCCTGGCCAAGCACCTGTACGGCCACCCGCCGGCCGGGGTGCTCCCGGCGGACGCCCGGGCGGGTGCCCAGCTGATGTACTACGGCGGGGACGCCGTCGACCTGGCGCTGATCGTGGTGTTCTGCCGGCAGTGGTACCGGGCGGCGGACCCGCGGCGGCGGGACCGGCCGGTCACGCCGCGCATCCCGCACCAGCGGCCGCCCCGGGCGCCGTGGCGGCTGCCGGCACCGGTCGCGGCTGATCGCGGCTGATCACGGCTGATCACGGCTGAACGCGGCCGGGAAACGCTCAGGTCGGTGGTGTCGCGTCCGATGGGGCCTCGGTAGTACATACGCACCGAAGGGACCCGCCATGTCGGCCGGCACCACCGCACCGCGGTCGCGGAACTGGTTCGCGAACCTCCCGGTGAACACGAAGATCCTGTCGATCGTGGTGGCGATGGCGATCGCCGCCATGGCCATCGCGTACACCGGCTACAGCCGGTTGCAGGTGCTGGACCGGGAGAGCCGCGCGCTCTACACCGACAGCGTCGACCCGCTGGTGCAGCTGGCCGCGATCTACCAGCCGTACCAGGGTATGCGGGGCCGGGTGCTGGAGTACGGCGTCGCCTCCGCCGCCACGCGCGCGGATCTGAAGGAGGAGATCGACGAGCGGGAGGCGCGGGTCACCGACGGTGTGGCGAAGTATCTGCCGTACGCGGCCGACCCGGCGCAGATGGCCGCGTTCACCGACAACTTCACGAAATTCGTGGACATCTCCCGGAACACGCTGATGCCGCTGGCCGACCGCGGTGACACGGCGGGCTTCGCCACCGAGTACCGCGCGACCGTCCTGCCGATCATCTCGGCCGCGGCGGACGCGATGGACGCGGAGAACGCCGCCCAGTCGGCGAAGGCCAAGGCGAAGGCGGACAGCAACACCGCGGTGGCGAACGCGGCCGAGCGGCTGGTCGTCATCGTGCTCGTCGTCGGCCTGGTGATCGCGATCGCGCTGGCGCTGTACGTCGCCCGGCTCATCGTCCGGCCGCTGGCCCAGGTGGAGACGTCGCTGGCCGCGATGGAACGCGGCGACCTCACCGTCACCGCGCACGTGACCGGCACCGACGAGGTCGGCCGGATGGCCGGCCTGCTCACCCGGGCACAGTCCCAGTTGCGCGAGGTGATCGGCTCGGTGGGCAACGCGGCGCAGGGGCTCGCGGCCGCGGCGGAGGAGACCTCGACGATCGCGGACCGGATCGCCCGGAACGCGGACGAGGCCTCCAGCCAGGCACGCCTGGTGTCGGCCGCCTCGGAGGAGGTGTCGCAGGGCGTGACCACGGTCGCGGCCGGGTCGGAGGAGATGGGTGCGGCGATCGGGGAGATCGCGCAGAGCGCGGGCGCGGCCGCGGAGGTGGCCGGCCAGGCGGTCGCGGTCGCGGAGTCGACGAACCAGACGATCGCGACGCTCGGCGAGTCGTCCCGGCAGATCGGTGACGTGATCAAGGTGATCACGTCGATCGCGGAGCAGACGAACCTGCTGGCGCTGAACGCCACGATCGAGGCCGCCCGGGCCGGCGAGGCGGGCAAGGGCTTCGCGGTGGTGGCGACCGAGGTCAAGGACCTGGCGCAGGAGACCGCGCGGGCGACCGAGGACATCTCCCGCCGGGTGGAGGCGATCCAGAACGACAGCGGTCAGGCGGTGACCGCGATCCGGGAGATCGCCGAGGTGATCGGCCGGATCAACGACTACACCACGACGATCGCGTCCGCGGTCGAGGAGCAGTCCGCGACCACGGCGGAGATGAACCGCAACGTGGCCGAGGCGGCGTCCGCGACCGGGCAGATCAGCGCCAGCATCGACAGCGTCGCGGCGAACGCCCGGACCACGGCCGAGTCGGTCGCGGACGCCCAGCGTTCCGCCGCGGAGCTCTCCCGGATGTCCAACGAGCTGCGCACGTCCGTCGCCCGCTTCGTCTACTGAGCGCCGGCGCGGTCAGACGGCATCGACCGGCGTGTCAGTGATGTGATGATTCCGCGATACCGGGGCCCGCAGTCGTCCGGGCGGCCGCCCGGACCGCCCGTACGTGGGCGGCCGGGAACGGGTTCTGCCGTGCCCGTGGGTTCGCCGGCGGCTTCCTCAACGGCCGCCCCGCCGGCAACCGCCGCGGCACCGTCTGCCTGAGGTGATCGCCCGGCCGGACCGCTGACGCGGCGGCCGGGCGATGCGGCTACGGCGCCGTCACCTGGAACCTGTTCACGGTGACCGCGCCGCCGAGCGCGGTGGTGGCGTAGTTGAACACGCCGAACCGGTAACCCATGAAGAACTGCCAGTTGTTGTTCAGCGTGAACGCGGGGCCTAGCGGGGTGAACGTGGTGCCGTTCGTGCTGTACGAGAACGTGGCGGTGCGGCCCGCGCCGGGGCGGATGTCGGCGGTGACCCGCAGCCAGATCCGGCCGCCGCTGACCGGCGCACCGGCCTGCTCCGCGCCGGTGCCGGTGGTGGTCCAGCCGTTCGTGGACATGCTCAGGCCGTTGGTCATCGAGACCCGGGTGGTGCCGTTGTCCTTGCGGATGCCGATCCAGGCGGACTGGTCGCGCAGCATGGCCAGCCCGGCGCGGTCGCCGTTGGCCATCGCGCTGTAGTCCAGCTCGATCGTGGCGGTGGAGGACGGGCCCTGGATCCGCCGGGTGAGCGTGTTGCGCGCGTTGTAGAGGTCGTTCGTGACGGTCGCGGTCTGCAGCCGCAGCCCGTTGCCGATGCTGTAGCGGCCGGTGTCCGGGTTGTGGTTCCACTCGTACTGCGGGCCGAGCGGGCCGGAGGTGAACGTGTCCGTGCCGGTCATCGGCGCCACCGTCTTCGTCGTGCTGATCGCCGGCTTCGGGTAGGTGGCGCCCCAGCGGCCGTTGACCGTGGTCAGCACCGGCCAGTCGCCGTTCCAGGTGATCGGCGCGAGCGTCGGCATGCGGCCGCCCGGGTAGGCGTCGGTGAACGCCATGTACCACCAGTCGCCGTTCTGCGTCTGGACCAGCCCGCCTTGGTGCGGTACGCCGCCGCCGGCGATCGGGCCGGGCAGGTCGAGCAGTACCTGCCGCTGCTCGTACGGGCCCCACGGGCTGGTCGAGCGCAGCACGTACTGGCCGTTGGCGGGCCGGGTCAGCCAGATGTAGTAGTAGTTGCCGCGCTTGTACATCCGCGCGCCCTCAAGCGTGCCGATGTTCGACGGGGTCTGGTAGACCGTCTGCGAGCGGACCTCCGCGGTCAGGTCGGCGTTGAGCTGGGCGACGCTGATCGTGCCGTTGCCGTAGGCGACGTACGGGGTGTCGTTGTCGAACAGCAGCCCGGCGTCGTAGTAGCACTTGTTGATCCGGGCCCGCTTCGACCAGCCGCTGCCGGCGGACGCGGACGTGTAGACGTAGGTGCGGTTGAACTCGGTGCAGCCCAGCCAGTAGAACGTGTTGTTCGCCGGCCGGTGGTTGAACGCCGAGGCCCAGATGCCCTTGACGTAGGCGCGGCCGCCGGACAGGTCGTAGGCGCCGGAGTCGAAGTCCAGCCGCGGCACCGAGTGCCCCGCGTACTCCCAGTTGACCAGGTCGTAGGAGCGGAGCACGGGCGCACCGGGGGAGTAGTGCATCGTCGAGGCCGAGTAGTAGTAGGTGTCCCCGACCCGGATGATGTCCCCGTCCGCGAAGTCCTGCCACACGACCGGGTTCGTGAACGTGCCGCCGGACGGTGGCGCGGACCCGGCCGGGACGAGCTGCCACTGCTGGTTGGTGCCGTCGTAGTCGGCGTACTGGACGATGTTGCCGCCGTCCGCGGTCGACGCGTTCTGCACCTCGAGCGCCTTGCCGCTGTTGCGGTTGAGCAGCCGTACGTGGCCGTCACTGGAGTCGGCGACGCGGAACTGCTGGTTGACGCCGTTGCCGTCGGCCCATTGCACGATCGCGGCACCGTCGGCCGTGGACAGGTTGTAGACGTCGAGCACCTTGCCGGACAGCCGGGACTTGATCCGGTAGTAGCCGTTGCCGGAGTCGACGAACTGCCACTGCTGCTGGGCGCCGTCGTTGCGGGTCCACTGGGTGATCCGGGCGCCGTCGGTGGTGGCCAGGTTGTAGACGTCCAGTGCCTTGCCGCTGTTGCGGTTGACCAGCACGTACCAGGCGCCGGTGTCGATGACGGCGGCGTGCGCGGCCCGGGCCGTGACGATCGCGATCCCCGCGGTGACGAGCAGGAGGAACGCCGTGACCAGTGCCGTGGCCGTGCGTCGTGGGAGGTGTGTCACGTGCTGCTCCTCGATGGCCGTGTTGGCGCTCACATCCGTGTGCCGCGCAACGTATTTATGGTCGGCTATGTTGCCATTACGTTTCCGCGTACTCAAGGGGGTGCGTCTTCGGGATCACGGTAAATCGATGCTGCGGGAAGTGTTATGTGCGAGGTGGTCTGCGGGTCGGACTCTCGTACGTACCGTGGGGAAATCGCTTTTAGATTCTTGCACTTGAATGTCTTGAAACATTCTGGCAACGTGGCGGACGGGCATGTTAGCGCTCTCATCCAGCCCCGTCATGCCCGGAGAGGTCGAGAGTCATGAGACGGTGGAAAGCCTTTCTCGCCACGGTGGCGCTGCTGGTGCCGGCCGCCGCGTCCGTCATCGCCGCGACGCCGGCGCACGCCCTGGACAACGGGGTGGGCCGCACGCCGCCGATGGGGTGGAACAGCTGGAACACGTTCTTCTGCAACATCAACGAGCAGCTGATCCGGCAGACCGCGGACAGCATCGTCAGTTCCGGCATGCGCGACCTCGGCTACCAGTACGTCGTGGTCGACGACTGCTGGATGTCACCGAACCGGGACGCGAACGGCAACCTCCAGGCCGAGCCGTCCCGTTTCCCGAGCGGCATGAAGGCGCTCGGCGACTACCTGCACGCCCGCAACCTCAAGTTCGGCATCTACCAGGCGCCGCTCGACCAGACCTGCGCGCAGTACTTCGACTCCTACCCGGGCGCGACCGGCAGCCTCGGCCACGAGGTCCAGGACGCCCGGCAGTTCGCCGCCTGGGGGGTCGACTACCTCAAGTACGACTGGTGCTCGCCGACCGGCACCATCAACGAGCAGGTAGCCACGTTCGCGAAGATGCGCGACGCACTGGCCGCCACCGGCCGGCCGATCCTCTACAGCATCAACCCGAACAGCATCCACGAGAAGACCGGCCCGCAGCGCGACTGGGGCGACGTGGCGAACATCTGGCGCACCACCGAGGACATCACGCTCGCCTGGGACACCGGCCAGACCAACGGGTACCCGATGGGCGTCAAGAACATCATCGACGTCACCGTGCCGCTGGCCCGCTACGCCGAGCCGGGCGGCTTCAACGACCCGGACATGATGGAGGTCGGCCGCGGCACGCTCACCGACACCGAGCAGCGCTCCCACTTCGCCATGTGGGCGGTCATGGCGGCCCCGCTGATCGCCGGCAACGACCTGCGGTCGATGTCCGCCGCCACCCAGACCATCCTGAAGAACCCCCGGCTGATCGCGATCAACCAGGACACCCTCGGCCGGCAGGGCGTGCAGGTCGCCGGCGACCCGAGCCACCGGGTGCTCGCCAAGCGCCTGGCCAACGGCGACGTGGCGGTCGCGCTGTTCAACTCCGGCAACGCCACCCGCACCATCTCCACCACGGCCGCCGCGATCGGCAAGAGCGGCGCGTCGTCCTACTCGCTGGTCGACGCGTGGACCGGCGCGACCACCACCACCGGTGGCACGATCAGCGCCAGCGTGCCCGCGCACGGCACGGTGGTCTACCGGGTCAGCGGCGGCACCACCGGCGATCCGCAGACACCGGCGTCCGGCGGGCTGGCCAGCGCCGCCTCCGGCCGGTGCCTGGACGTGCCGAACAGCAACACCGCCAACGGCACCCAGCCGGTCATCTGGGACTGCAACGGCGCACCGAACCAGAACTGGACCGTGACCGGGCAGAGCCTTCAGGCGCTCGGCAAGTGCCTGGACGCGCCGATCGGCGCCACGGCCGGGGCGAAGGCGCAGCTGTGGGACTGCAACGGCGGCACCAACCAGCAGTGGACGTTCCAGGCCAACGGCACGATCCGCGGCAACCAGTCCGGGCTCTGCCTGGACGTCAACGACAACCAGACCGCGAACGGCACGCTCGTGCTGCTGTGGACCTGCACCGGCGCGGCCAACCAGGTGTGGAGCCGGCGATGAGGGCCCGGATCACCGCGCTGCTGTGCGTGCTCGCGTTCCTGGTCGTCCCCGCCGGGCCGGCCCGCGCGGACAACCCGATCGTGCAGACCATCTACACCGCCGACCCGGCACCGCTGGTGCACAACGGCCGCGTCTACCTCTACACCGGCCACGACGAGGACGGGTCCACCTGGTTCACCATGCGCGAGTGGCGGGTCTACTCGTCCGCCGACATGGTCAACTGGACCGATCACGGCTCGCCGATGAGCGTGGCCACGTTCGCCTGGGCCAGCGCGGACGCCTGGGCCGGGCAGGTGATCGCGCGTAACGGGAAGTTCTACTGGTACGTGCCGGTGACCAGCCGGGCGACCGGGCGGATGGCGATCGGCGTCGGCGTGTCCAGCAGCCCGACCGGGCCGTTCACCGACGCGCTCGGCCGGCCGCTGGTCGAGAACGGCGAGATCGACCCGTCCGTCATGATCGACACCGACGGGCAGGCCTACCTCTACTGGGGCAACCCCAACCTGTGGTACGTGCGGCTGAACACCGACATGATCAGCTACACCGGCGGCGTGAACCGGATACCGCTCACCACGGCCGGGTTCGGCACCCGCACCGGCGACGCGAACCGGCCCACGCTGTACGAGGAAGGGCCGTGGGTCTACAAGCGCAACGGCCTGTACTACAACGTCTTCGCGGCGAAGTGCTGCTCCGAGTTCATCGCCTACTCCACCGCGCCCGGGCCGACCGGGCCGTGGACCTACCGCGGCACGATCATGCCGACCCAGGGCAGCAGCTTCACCAACCACGCCGGCATCATCGACTTCAACGGCGGGTCGTACTTCTTCTACCACAACGGCGCGCTGCCCGGCGGCGGCGGTTTCACCCGCTCGGTCGCGGTGGAGAAGTTCACCTACAACGCCGACGGGACCATCCCGACGATCACCATGACCACGGCCGGTGCGCCGCAGAACGGCACGCTCGACCCGTACACGCGCCAGGAGGCCGAGACCATCGCCTGGAGCGCCGGTGTGGAGACCGAGCGCGCGTCCGAGGGCGGCATGAACGTCGGCTTCCTCGAGAACGGTGACTACATCAAGGTCAAGGGCGTCGCCTTCGGCGGTGGCGCGGCCACGGTCACCGCCCGGGTCGCGTCGGCCGCCGCCGGTGGACGCATCGAACTACGGACCGGCAGCCCCACCGGTACGACCGTGGGCACCTGCACCGTGCCGGGCACCGGCGGCTGGCAGAGCTGGGCGACCGTCTCCTGCCCGGTCAATGGGCTGACCGGCACGCAGGACCTGTACCTGCGGTTCGCCGGCGGCAGCGGCTACCTGTTCAACGTCGACTGGTGGCAGTTCGCCCGCGCGAGCTGACCACGGCACAGCACCGAACGGCTCCGTTCGGCCCGGCGCGACCGCACGCGATGGAGGAAGCGATGAGAAACAGAACGATGATCGGCGCGGGCCTGGTGGCCGTCGCGGTCGGCGTCCTGGCACTCGGCGCCGGGCCGGCCGGGGCCGCGGTGGGCGGCTCCGGCCCCTACCCGGCCGACTACGAGACCTCGGCCGGGCTGCCGAACCACACCGTCTACCGGCCGCAGAACCTGCCGGCCGAGCGGCTGCCCGTGCTCGTCTGGGGCAACGGCGGCTGCGCGTCGAACGGCACCGCGCAGGTCAACTTCCTCCGGGAGATCGCCTCGCACGGCTTCCTGGTCATCGCCAACGGCGCGCCGAACGGCTCCGGGTCCACCAGCGCGCGGATGCTGACCGAGTCGATCGACTGGGCCGTCGCGGAGAACGCGCGGTCCGGCAGCCGGTACTACGGCCGGATCGACACCTCCGCCGTGGCCGTCGCGGGCTTCTCCTGCGGCGGGCTGGAGGCGTACGCGGTCTCCGACGACCCGCGGGTCACCACCACACTCATCTTCAGCAGCGGCCTGCTCACCGACGCCGACGACTACCAGCTGCGCCGGCTCACCAAACCGATCGCGTACTTCATCGGCGGGCCGGGCGACATCGCCTACCCGAACGCCGTCGACGACTGGGGCAAGCTGCCGTCCGGGCTGCCCGCGTTCATGGGCAACCTGAACGTCGGGCACGGCGGCACCTACGACCAGCCCAACGGTGGCGAGTTCGGCCGGGTGGCCGTGCTGTACCTGAAATGGCGGCTGAAGGGCGACGTCTCGGCCGGCACCGCGTTCGCCGGTGCCGGCTGCGGGCTCTGCGGCGGTCCCTGGCAGGTGCAGCAGAAGAACCTGAGCCTCGGCGGCCCGGCGCCCACCACCCCGCCGCCGACCGGCGGGGCCACGGCCTGCACCGCGGTCTACACGGTGCAGAACCAGTGGAACGGCGGATTCGTCGCCGGTGTGACCGTCACCGCGGGAAGCGCGGCGATCGACGGCTGGCGCGTCACGCTCAGCCTGCCGTCCGGTGCGTCGGTCACCTCGGTCTGGAACGCGGCCGGCACCGGCACCAGCGGCACCGTGACGATGACCAACGTGGCGTACAACGGGCAGCTGACCCCGGGCCAGAGCACCACGTTCGGGTTCCAGGGCACGGGCACCGGCGCCGGCGCCGGGACGACCTGCACCAACATCTGACCGCCACCCGCCCGGGGCCTGATCGGCGCTGCGTCGGGAAGGACCTCGGCCCGCAGGCACCGGCGCGGTCCGCACCGGGGTCGGACCGGCGCGGATGCCCGACATGGACGGCATCGCCACGACCGAGCGGATCACCGCCGCCGATCCGGCACCACACGTGCTGGTGCTGACCACGTTCGACCTGGACGACCACGTCTACCGTGCACTGCGGGCTGGCGCGAGCGGTTTCGTGCTGAAGGACGTCACCCCGCCTCGGCTGATCGACGCGATCCATACGGTCGCCGCCGGCGAGGCCCCGCTCGCGCCCAGCGTGACCCGCCGCCTGATCGCCGCGTCCCTGCACCGGACCGCCGCGCGACGCTCGCTCGACGGCATCACGCCACGCGAACGGGACGTGCTCGCCCTGATCACCCGGGGCCTGTCCAACAGCGAGATCGAAGCGACCATGCACATCAGCCGCGGCACGCTGAAGACCCACATCGGCAGCCTGCTCACCAAGCTGCACGCCCGCGACCGTGCCCAGCTGGTGATCGCCGGCTACGAGTCCGGCCTGGCCACGGGTTGACGCCATGCCATATCTGCGCCGGCCCGAGCAGGGCCAAGGGAATACAGCCACACCGCAGGCCAGCCCGCGTGGCGGGCCGGAGCCGATCGCGGCCCGGGGCGTGCCCCCGGCTCCGGCCCGCAGCGCGTCAGTCGAGCCAGGCGTTGCCGGGCAGCTCGCTGAGCTGGTTGAGGTCGAGGGTCGGCGTGATCGGCGAGGCCGGGGCGAGACCGAAGTGCTCGACCGACTTGCGTACCCACTCCGCCGAGTCGATGTTCAGCGGGCCGGAGACCCACAGGGCGTACGGCAGGTTGACGAAGCGTTCCTCCTTGACCGCCCTCAGATCGCGGGACGCCGGGTTGGCCTTCAGCACGTCGACCTTCTGCTGGTAGGTCTGGCCCGAGTAGTCGACGAAGAAGATGATGTCCGGGTCCGAGGCGGCGAGCCGTTCCCAGCCGACCTCGGTCCAGGTGTCGGACACGTCGGCGGTCGCGTTGACGACGCCGGCCGCGTCGAAGACCGCCTGCGGGCCGCCGTACGAGCCGGAGGTGAAGATCGCGTCGGTGCCCGAGTCGAACAGGAACGCGGTCGGTGCCTCGCCACCCTTCGGCGCGGCGGCCAGGGCCGCGCGACGCTGGTCGATGTCGGCGACGACCGCGTCCGCGGCCGGGCGGTGACCGGTCAGCTCACCGACGTTGCGCAGGTCGGTGGTGAGCGCGGTCCACGCGTCCATCGTGCCGCGCGCGCCGTCCTCCTGCTTGCACGTCTCGCTGAGCAGGTACGTCTTGATGCCGTGCGCGGTCAGGTCCTCCGGCATCAGGTTGCGCGACTCGCTGAACCCGTAGCCGTACCCGGCGAACATCATCTCCGGGTTGACGGCCAGGACGTTCTCCAGCGTGGGGTACTGGTCCCCGACCACGGTCAGCTCGTCCACCCGCGCGTCCGGGTAGGCGAGCCGGAGCACGTCCCGGTCGCGGTCCAGCCCGGTGACCGCGACCAGCTGGTCGCGCGCCCCGGCGGCCAGCGCGATCGAGATGATGCCGCCGTCGTAGGCGTAGAGCCGGGTGACCGGAGCGTCCACGCTGACGTCCTGCCCGCAGTTCTGGACGGTGATCGCACCGGCGGCCGCGCCGGAGCCGGCCTCGCCGGAGGCGCACGCGGTCAGGCTCAGCACGAGGGCGGCGCAGACCGCGGTACGGATACGGCCGGACGAAACGGGACTCATGTCGGTGGGGCGTCCTCTCGGGGGTGGATGAGCAGGTGGAGCTGCGGGCGCGTGGGGTGCGGCACCTGCACCGAGCCGACACCGAAGTGCGACTCCAGGTGCGCGCTGCTGAGCACCTCGGCGGGCGGCCCGACGGCGACGACGGTCGCGGGCTCGGTCGCCCGGTCCGCGCCCGGATGCCAGCCGACGACGGCCAGCCGGTCGAAGAAGCGCAACGCCAGGTCGAGGTCGTGCACCGTGGCCACCAGCGTGCGGGACTGCGCGGCGAGGACGTCCAGCAGGCCGAGCTGCCAGGCGACGTCGAGGTGGTTGGTCGGCTCGTCGAGCAGCATCACCGGGCACCGCTGCACCAGGCCCCGGGCCAGCACCGCCCGGCGCCGCTCGCCGCCGGAGAGCTGGTCGCAGGCGGTGTCGATCCGGCCGGCCAGCCCGACCGCGTCGAGCGCGTCGCGCACCAGGTCCTGCTCGGCCCGGCCACCGCGCGCCCAGGGCCGGGTCTGCGGCACCCGGCCGAGCGCGACCATCTCGCCGACCCGCAGGTCCGCGGTCACGATGTCCTCCTGCGGCACGAACGCCAGCCGCCGGGCACGCTCACGCGCCGGCATCCGCCGCAGATCGACCAGCCCTTCCGACGCCAGCGGACCACCCCGGCCGGCCACCCCAAAGCCACCACCAGGCCCGCCGGAGGCCGCCACCGTGCCGGCATCGGCGGTCGCGGCAGGTGTGGCGCTGAAGGTTGCCGTTGCATCAGTGCCAGCGGGCACTGCCGTGCCGGCTTCGCCGATAACCGCTGTGCCGTCGCCGACTGGCGGTGCCGTGCCGGCGCCCGCGACCGCTTCTCGGCCGACATCGCCGATCAGCGCACGTCCGGCGCTGGGGGTCAGCACGCCGGCCAGCACGCGCAGCAGCGTCGTCTTTCCGGCGCCGTTCACGCCGATGATGCCGAGCCGCATGCCGTCCGGGACCTCGAGGTCGACGTCGCGCAGCACGACACGGCCGCCGAGCCGGGCCGCGACGCCCTCCAGCCGGAGTGCGATCACCGGTCACCGCCGAACCGGTACTGGGTCCGGCCCATCAGCAGCAGGAACAGCGGCGCCCCGAGCACGCCGGTCACCACGCCCAGCGGGATCTCCTGCGGGCGTACCGCGACCCGGGCGAGGACGTCGACCCACACCAGGAACACCGCGCCGGTCACGGCCGCGACCGGCAGGACGACGCGGTGCCGTGCGCCGACGACCAGGCGGGCGGCGTGCGGCACGATCAGGCCGACGAAGCCGACGCCGCCGCTGACCGCGACCAGCACGCCGACCAGCACGGACAGGCCGACGAACAGCGTGGTCCGCAGGCCCGCCACGCTGATGCCGAGTGCGGCGGCGGTTTCCGGGCCGGCGGCCAGCGCGTCCAGCCACCGGTGGATCGCCAGCATGCCGGCGCCGAGCACCGCGACGAGCACGGCGGGGATCCACAGCTTCTCCCAGGTGGCGCCGCCGACACTGCCCAGCATCCAGAACATCACCGAGTTCGCCGCGCGTGCGTCGTCGCTGAGGAAGACCAGCAGGGACGCGATCGCGGACAGGCCGGAGGAGAGCACCACGCCGGACAGCACCAGCCGCAGCGGGGTCAGACCGCCCTGCGCGGTGGCGATCAGCCAGATCAGCACGGCGGAGCCGACCGCGCCCAGTAGCGCGCCGGCCGAGACGGCGTAGATGCCGAACCCGGCGAGTGCGCCGGTGGTGATGGCGGCGGTGGCGCCGACCGAGGCGCCGGAGCTGATGCCGAGCAGGTACGGGTCGGCCAGCGAGTTGCGGACCAGGGTCTGCATGCCGGCACCGGCGACTGCCAGGCCCGCGCCCACGACCACGGCCAGCAGCGCGCGGGGCAGGCGCAGTTCCCAGACGATCACGTCCCAGCGCCCGGGTGCGGCGCCGGTGAGGCGGTCGGTGACGGCGGCGACGACGTCGGCCGGCGGTATGCGTTCGGAGCCGAAGGCCAGCGAGGCGATCACGCTCAGCACGGCCGCCACGGCCAGCACGATCATGAGCGGCCAGAACGGCAGCCGCCGGGGCGGTCTCAGGTGCACGGCGAGGGGAGCCTCTCGGTCCGGAGACCCTGATCGCGAGAGTCCATCGACAGCAAGGTGAGCCGACAGGTCTTCGGACTCGGGGTCAGCCGGTGGCACGGCCTTCCCAGGGAAGGGTCCCCAGTGGCGTCGTCGTGCCGCCGTCGCCCTTACCGCTGCGCGCCAGTCCCGGAATCGCACCGGAGTTCCCTGGCATCCGTCAGGATGCGGTCGACTCGCGCCGGACAGTAGCACACGCGTCCCGCCGGCCGGTTCCGGCGACCGGCGGGACGCGACGGCCGTCACTGCGGCGTGGTCAGCCCGTACTTCGCGCGGAACTTCTCCACCCGGCCCGCGGTGTCCAGCAGCCGCTGCTTGCCGGTCCAGAACGGGTGGCTGGCCGCGGAGATCTCCACGTCGAGCACCGGGTACGTGTTGCCGTCCTCCCATTCGACGGTCCGGTCGCTGGTGGCCGTCGACCGGGTCAGGAACGAGAAGCCGGCACTGCGGTCGCGGTAGACCACGTAGTGGTACGACGGGTGGATTCCGGATTTCATGGCGATGGTTCCTTTCGTTGACGATCCCTACGCCTGCGCGTGCGAGGCGCGGGTGAGTTCCGGCAGCGGGAAGCAGCCGGCGAACGGGTCGTCCCAGCCGCGCCAGCCGTCCGCGCCCTCGGCCAGTTCCGCGTCGGTGAGCAGGCACGCGGTCAGGTCGCGGTGCAGGTCGGCGGCGTCGGTGTCGACCCCGACGAAGACCAGCTGGGTGTGCCGGTCCCCGTAGTACGGGTCCCAGTCGACGTCGGCGGCGAGCCGGCGCCGGTCGCCGGCGTGCGCGAGGTGGGCCGCCGGCAGCGCGTCCAGCCAGTGGCCGAGCGCGCAGAGCGAGATCGCGTACCCGGCCGACTCCCAGACCAGCGTCGTGTCCGGCTGACTGGCGATCCAGCAGACGCCGCGTCCCCGTACCGTCTCCCCGGTCACGCGTTCCAGCAGTGCGTGCAGGCGCCGCGGATGGAACGGCCGGCGTGCCCGGAACAGCAGCGACACCACGCCGCAGTCCGGCGCCGGCTCATCGGCGCCGACCGCGTACCCCTCCAGGCTCCGGGTCAGCGGATCCGGCGCCGCCGGGTCGTGACGCGCGACGGCCGGCGGCGTGACCGACCCGGCGGGCAGGTGCACGTGCGCCGCCCACGGCGCGAGCCGGTGCAGCAGGACCTGCAGCCGCGCCGTCTCCAGCCCGCCGCCGGGCGCCTCCCCGTGCAGCACGACCGTGTCCGCGTACTCGATCTGATGGCAGACCACCTCGGCCACGGACCGCCGGTCGTCGTCGGCGGCGTGCAGCCCGCGATCGGCGAGATCATCGGTGCTGTCCAGGTCGTCGAGCAGGTGCGCGGCGTCGGCGACGGTGACGTAGGCGCCGATCCCCAGCCGCCGGTGCACCGCGTGGTGGTGGGCGTAGGCGTCGGCGAACATCCGCGGCTCGATCGCCTCCGGCAGCACCAGGACCAGATCAACCCCTTCGTGGGTACGGGTGAGCCGCTCCAGCAGCGGAAGCAGTTCCTCCCGCAGCGTGCACGACACGCACCCGTGCACCAGCGTGACCGGCACGTCCTCCAGGACCGCGGCCGCGGTGCTGACCCGGCGGCGCAGGTTCCCGGACACGTCGTAGCTGATCAGCAGCGCACCCGCGGCCCGCACCGCCCGCGCGGCCGCGAGCGTGGCGCCCGCCCGGAAGCCGCTGACCACGGTGAGCGCGACCCGGTTCTGCGACGTCATCCCGGCGCGGCCGATCAGGCGTGCGCGGGGTGCGCGTCGGCGGGGTCCCATTCCGGGAACGGGTCCGGCAGCGCACGCCAGGCGTCCTCGCCGGCCGCGATCTCGGCCGGTGTGAGCAGGCAGCCGCGCAGGCCCCGCTGGATCCGGCCGATGTCCAGACCGACCCCGATGAAGACCAGTTCCTGGGTACGGTCGCCGAACCGCGGATCCCAGCGCCGCTCCAGCAGGGCCCGCTCGTCCGGGTCGTCCGGCCACTCACCGGTCGCCGCGACGGACAGCCCCGCCGGGTCGAACCGGCCGCTGGGCCCGGCCTGCGACCACAACCCGATCGTGTCCGGCCGGCTGGCCAGCCAGAAGAAGCCCTTCGCCCGCAGCACGCCGGACGCGACGACGTCCCGCTCCAGGAAGTCCATCAGCCGCTGCGGGTGGAACGGCTCGGGCGCCCGGAACACGGTGCTGCTGATGCCGTACTCGAGGGTCTCCGGCACGTGCTCGCCGTTGAGCTCGGCGGCCCAGCCGGGCGCGGTCTCGGCCGCCTCCATGTCGAAGCGGCCGGTGTCGATCAGTTCGCTCGCCGCCACCCGGCCGAACGTGGTGCAGACCTGCCGGGCGCGCGGGTTGAGCCGGGTGACCAGCGCCCGTACCGTGTCCAGCTGCGCCGGTGTGACCAGGTCGGTCTTGTTGATCACGACCAGGTCGGCGAACTCGATCTGGTCCACGATCAGGTCCGCGACGGTCCGGTCGTCGTCGTCGAACGCGGCGATCCCGCGGCTCTCCAGCGACTCACCGGCGGCCAGGTGGGCCAGCACGTGCGGCGCGTCGACGACCGTGGCCATCGTGTCCAGCCGGGCCAGGTCGTCCAGCACCGCGCCGTCGGTGTCCCGCACGCCGAACGCGAACGTGGCCGCGACCGGCATCGGCTCGGAGATGCCGCTGGACTCGATCAGCAGGTAGTCGAACCGGTCCTGCCGGACCAGCCGGACGATCTCCTCGAGCAGGTCGTCGCGCAGGGTGCAGCAGATGCACCCGTTGGTCATCTCGACCAGCCGCTCCTCGGTCCGGGACAGCGCGCCCCCGTTCCGTACCAATGCGGAATCGATGTTGATCTCGCTCATGTCGTTGACGATGACCGCGACGCGCAGCCCGTCCCGATTCGCGAGCAGGTGGTTGAGCAGCGTCGTCTTCCCCGAGCCGAGGAACCCGGAGAGCACCGTCACCGGCAGCCGGTTCACGGCGCGGTCACCTGCCGTCCCCGGTAGAGCCCGCAGTGCGTGCAGGCCTGATGCGGTACGACCGCCTCCCGGCGCGGGCAGGGGCAGGTCGCCAGCACGGGCGGGCTCGCCTTCCACCGCGCACGGCGGTGCCGCGTGTTGGCGCGCGAGGTACGTCGCTTCGGAACAGCCATCGTCGGCTCCTTTCGCTGAGCCTAGACGATAACGGTTCCCATTTTCAGCTCTGCGGCCGCCCCGCCGTCAGCAACCGGCGCAGGAACGGTGCCGTCGGTCCGGGACCGGCCGCTACCTGCGCCGGCGTACCCGTGTTGATGATCCGGCCGCCGGCCCGGCCGGCACCCGGGCCCATGTCGACGATCCAGTCCGCCGCGGCCGCGGAGTGGATGTCGTGCTCCGCGATGACGACGGTCTGACCCCGCTCCAGCAGCAGGTCCAGGGCCCGCATCAGCCGCTGGGCGTCGTCCGGGTGCAGGCCGGTGACCGGCTCGTCCAGGATGATCAGGCCGGGGTCGCCGCGGCGCCGGCCGCGGAGCACGGCCCGGGCCAGCTTGATCCGCTGTGCCTCGCCGCCGGACAGCGCCGTGCCGCTCTCCCCGAGCGTGAGGTAGCCCAGGCCGATGCGGTCCATCGCCGCGAGCAGCGCGCCGAGCGGCTCCGGCTCGTCGAACACCCCGGTCGCCTCCGCCACGGTGAGCGCCAGCACCTCGTCGATCGCGAGGCCGCGGTAGGTCACCGCGAGCACGTCCGGGGTGTAGCGGCGCCCGTCGCAGGTCTGGCAGACCAGGTACGTGTCGCCGAGGAACTGCATGTCCAGCTTGATCTGACCGAGCCCCTGGCAGGTCTCACACCGGCCGCCGGCCGAGTTGAACGAGAAGACCGACGGGCTGGCCAGCCCGCGCGCGTGCGCCTCCGCCGTGCTCGCGAACAGGGCCCGGATCTGGTCGAACGCCTTCGTGTACGTCGCCGGGTTCGACCGCGGCGTCCGACCGATCGGAGTCTGGTCGACCACCGTCACCCACCGCAGGCCGCTCAGCCCGGAGATCTTCTCCACCGCCGTGTACGGCCGCCCGGTCAGCCCGGCCTCGACGGACTCGGCCAGGATCCGGTTGAGCATGCTGCTCTTGCCGCTGCCGCTGATGCCGGTCAGACAGGTGAGCCGGTTGAGCGGGATCCGCACCTCCGGCGCGGTCACGTTGTGCACGGCCGCGTGGTGCAGCGTCAGCCAGCCGGTCTCCGCGGACGGTGGCCGTTCCGTGCGCCGCAGCCGGTAGTGCGGTTCCCGCAGGTAACGGCCGGTCACCGAGTTCGGGTGCGCGGCCACGTCCGCGGGCGTGCCGGTCGCGATCAGCGTGCCGCCGTCCCGTCCGCCGCCGGGACCGAGGTCGATCACCCAGTCGGCCCGCGCGACCAGATCCGGGTCGTGCTCGACGAGCAGCACGGTGTTGCCGGCGTCGCGCAGCTCGCGCAGGATCGCGAAGAGGTGGTCCTTGTCCGCCGGGTGCAGGCCCGCGCCGGGTTCGTCGAAGACGTAGGTGAGCCCGGACAGCGCCGTGCTGATCTGTGCGGACAGCCGGGCGCGCTGCAGCTCGCCGCCGGAGAGCGTGGGCGTGCCGCGGCACAGCTCCACGTGCCCGAGACCGAGCCGGATCAGCAGGTCGAGCCGGTCGCGCAGCTCCGGCAGCAGGACCCGGCCCACGGTACGCTGCGCGTCGTTGAGATTCGCGCCGACGGCCCCGACCCAGCCGCGCACCTCCTCGACCGGGCTGTCCACCACGTCGCGGTAGGTCAGGTCCCGCAGCGTGACCGTGCGCGCGACGGTGCCCAGACCGGTGCCGTCACAGGCCGGGCACGGCCGTCGTTCCAGGAACGGCCGGTAGAGTTCCTTGGCCTCGTCATTCGCGGCCGCGGCGTACGCGGTCTCGATCTCCGCGACCGCGCCGGTCAGCACAGCGTCCGCCCGGTAGAGGTATCTGCCGGAGCCGGTCAGCGTGGTCTCGATGGTCGCGCCCCCGGTACCGTGCAGCGCCGCCCGCCGGAACCCCTCGGGCTGCTCTGCCCAGGGCCGCGTCAGGTCGGTGCCGTGATGGGCGGCCAGCGAGGGCAGGTAGACGGCCTCGTTGGACAGCGTGCCGCCGAACCACGGTGAGCCCTCCGGCACCGGAAGGTCCGGCCGCGGCACGATCAGGTCCGGGCGGGCCGAGACGATCTCGCGAGCGCCGATGCAGGTGTGGCAGATGCCGTCCCGGGTGTACGGGTCGAACTGTGCCGGGTGCAGCGGCCCGGTCCAGGCGCTGCCGTCGGCCAGTGGCGCCAGCCGGGCGAAGACCAGGCCGAGGTACGAGTCCACGCCGGTCAGCGTGCCGAGCGTAGAGTTCGGGTTGCGGTTGGCGTTGCGCTGGTCGACGGCGAGCGTCGCGGTCAGCCCGCGCACCCGGTCGATCTGCGGCCGGTCGCGTGGCGTCAGGAACTTCCGCACGTACGGGTCGAAGCCCTCGACGTAGCGCAACTGCGCCTCGGCGTGCAGCGTGTCCATCACCAGCGAGCTCTTGCCGCTGCCGCTGACCCCGGTGAACGCGCAGATGGTGTGGTGCGGCACGCGCACGTCGACGCCGCGCAGGTTGTGCGTGCGCACACCGGTCAGCTCGATCCAGCTCTCCGTCATGTGCACCCCCGGGCGATCGATCGGCGGAGCGGAACGATCCTACGTGGCCGGCCGGCGGCGCGCGGGCCGGTCGCTCAGACCGGGACGGACCGGGCGTACCGTCGGGGTGGCATGCCCATCACCCGCTTGAACGCGGTGTTGAACGCGGGCTGGGAGTCGTATCCGAGCGCGCCGGCGATCCGGGACAGCGTGTCGTCGCCGGTGCGGAGGCGTTCGGCGGCGAGCATCATCCGCCAGCGGGTCAGGTAGGCGATCGGGGTCTCGCCGGTGCGGGCGCGGAACCGGGCGGCGAACACCGTGCGGGACATGCCGGTCAGCGCGGCCAGGTCGCGCACGGTCCAGGCGCGGGCCGGGTCCGCGTGCATCGCGGTGAGCGCGCCGCTGAGCCGCGGGTCGGCGAGCGCGGCGAACCAGCCGGTGTGGTCGCCGGCGGGCGCGGACAGATAGAGACGCAAAGCGTGGATCAGCATCATGTGCGCGAGCTGCTGCACCATCAGATCGGCGCCCGGCCGGGCCGCGCGGAACTCCTCCATCACCAGGTCGATGCACCGGCGCAGCCGGTCGCGGTCGTCCGAGGTGCGGACCAGCATCACCGGCGGCAGCGTCCGCAGCAGCAGCTCGGCGTGCGAGCTGGCCTCCGCGCTCGGGCCGCGGGCCCGGGCGGCGGACGTCGGGGGAGGCCGCGGCCACCGGCGACATCGCGGTGGTGAGCATCCCGGTCCGCGCGTACCGGCAGGTCCCGGCCGCGCAGCGGCGCAGCCGGGTGGTCATCGACACGCTCGACTACGATCCGGCCCGGCAGGGCGCCGTGCCGGAGATCGAGGCCGGTGCACGCCGGCGTCGACCTGATGTTCGCCCCCGGCTGGTCCCGGCACGCGGTCGCCGAGGTCAACGTGTTCGGCGATCTGCTGCCCGGCGTGCTCGTGGACGGCCGCGACACGTACGGCACGGAACTGGCCGCGGTGTTCCGGGACCGGGTGCGGACACCGGTCCCGCGTGAGGTGCCCGGCGGCACGGCGGGCCGTCCGGTCAGCGGCCGGACGCGGCGCCGCTCTCCGGTGCCACCGTCCGGTTGCAGAAGGCCAGCCCGACGACGCTCAGCGACATGACCACGAAGATCGAGATCAGCATCAGGACGATCCGGGTGCCGGTGGCCCGGGTTCCCGGCGGCGCGGCGGGCCGGGCCGTCCGGGCCGCGGCCGTCCGGGGCGCGGCCGTCCGGGGCGCGGCCGGGCGGCGCCGCCGGACCGGCACCGGCGGCGGTACGGCCGCCCGCGTCGCGTGCAGCATGGGATGCAGCAGGTCACGCGCGGCCTCGGCGGTCAGGTCACCGGCATCGGCCGGGACCCGCCCGGCGGGTGGCTCGGCGAGCACGACGTCGCCGACGGCGATGACCGCCGAGGCCAGCCCGTGCTCCTCGATCGCGCGCCGAACGGCCGCGAGCCGGTCATCGGCCGGACCGGCGCCGGATTCGTCGGCCGCGGCACGGGCGGGCTGCTCCCCGGCGACCGCGGCGGCGGTCGTGGCGGCCGCCTCGGCCGTGACCGCGCCGGCCGCGGCGCCGGGAGGTTCAGGGGTGACCGCACCGGTGGCGGTGGCGGGCGGGTCGGCGGTGACCAGGACGACTGGGGCGCCGAGCGCGGTGGCGAGGTCGGTGAGGGGCCAGCCGGCCGGTTCGGCCGCGCCGACGACGAGGACCACCCCATGGGTGCGGGCGAGCGCGTCGGACACCCGGACCGCGTCCGCCCGGCGCAGCGGCTGCTGCCGGCCCTCGCGCAGGCCGATCCAGGTGGCCAGGTGCGCGGCCGGGCGCGCGGCGGGCGGGCCGGCGACGCCGATCGCCACGACCGCGACCCGGGCGGTGGACGCCGCCGCGAGCGCGGTGATCGCCGGTTCCCAGTCCACGCCGGCCGGAACCGGTAGCACCATCCACTGTCCACGCTCGGGCCACGGCGCCGGTGCGCCCCGTGCCGGCACCGCGTCCTCGCGACCGGACCGGCCGGCGCCGGGCCGTGCGGAGGCGGACCGTGGCGCCGAGCCGGGGTTCCCGGCTTCGGGCCGTGCGGCGCCGGAGTGTCCGGCGGTGGGCCGGGGGAGGGCGGGACCGGACCGCAGGTGCGCGTCGAGGAAGCCGCGTGCGGTCTCCGGGTCCAGGGCGCGCAGACCTGCCGGGATCCGCCCGGCCGGTGCCGCCGGTAGCCGTGCCGGTGCCGTGCCGATCGTGACCAGCGCCGATGCCAGGCCGCGGGACTCCAGCGCCTCGACGGTCGTGTAGTTCACGCCGCGCGGATCGTCGCCGACGACCACCACGCCCGGTGCGCCGAGCGCCGCGGCCAGGTCGGCCGTGGTCCAGCCGAGCCGTCCGGCCGGTGCGGTCAGCCCGGCTGCGCCGACGATCAGCACCAGGTCGTGCGTGCCGGTGAACGCGTCCGTCACCCGCAGCGCGTCCGCCAGCCGGAGTGGCTCGGTGGCGCCGTCGTGCAGTTCGCCCCAGGCGGCGACGTGTGCCAGCAGTGGTTCCGGTGGCGGACCGGTGACACCCACGGCGATCACCGCGACCCGCCCGGACGAGGCCGCGGCCAGTACCGCCGCGGCCAGCGCCCAGTCGGCCGTCGCCGACGTCGGGACGACGACCCAGGTCGCGCTCTCCGGCCATCTCGGTGCCACGAAGATCACCTTACGTGACCGGTCCACGGGGCCGTCACCGTGCGGCCCGCCGTGATCGGCCGGCACCCGGCCGGCTGCCGGCCACGGCGTGGACATCCGTGGGGTGGACACCGGCCGCGTCGGTTTCGGAGCGGGCCGGCGGAGGTGAGTCCGTACCCGTGAAGAGGTTGTGGGGTTCTTCGGGAATGGGTGACGCGCCTTGCGGCATGATCAACGCCTTCCTGGGGCCGGCGTCGCACGGCGCAGGTAGCGGAAGCCGCGCCCACGGCTTCGCACCCGAACGAGAACGAGGCTTCCCGTGAAACGCCGAGACGCCACGCGGCTCCACGCGGTGCCGGTCACGACCGGGGTGGCGGGCATCGCGGACGCGGTCCTGGCCGGTCTGCCGTCGCCGGACGCGGCCGCGACCCGGAGCGGCACCAGCTACGGCAACGTCCGCGACGGTAACGCCGCCACGCCGTGGTCGCCGAACGGCGTCACCGGCAGCGTCCTGGCCGAGTGGAGCACCGCGACCACGGTCTCCGGTGTCCGGATCAAGCCGGGCGCGACCGGGACGATCGGCAGCCGCTCGACGGCGACACCGGCGCGGTCCTGAGGTCCGGCACCGGCGCCGGCCCGATCTCGTTCCCCACCACGCCGCTCAAGAAGCTGACCGTCACCGGCGTGACCGGCACGCCGTCCGCGGCCGAACCGGAGACCTACGCCTCCTGACCGCGGACACTGCGGGGGCGGTACGCCCTCGCAGTGCCCGCGGTCAGTACCCGGCCGACAGGTACACGGCGGCGCTCGCGCCCGCCAGGTGGCCGGAGGCGACCGCGGCGGCTGCGGACGGCGGGACGGACGTGGCCGCGTCGCCGGCCGCGAACAGCCCGGGGATGCCGGTGCGGCACATCGGGTCGACGGTGATCGCCTCCACGCCGAGGTGGTCGTGGGACCAGGTGACCGTGGCGCCGAGGTCCCGGGCCAGCGTCGACCGCTGGTGCAGGAACGCCTTGACCAGCAGCGCGGTCACGGCGAGTTCGCCGCCGCCGGTGAACGTGACCGCGCCCAGCCGGGGGCCGTCGCCGGTGAGCGCGGCGACCGGGCGCTCGTCCCAGCGGACCCGGCCGGCGGCCAGCCGGTCCCGCTCCGTGCCGGACAGCGCGACGCCGTTGGTCAGCAGCGTGACGTCGTCGGTCCAGGCGCGCAGGTTCAGCGCGCCGTGCACGCCGACCGGGCCGGACGCCAGCACGGCCGTGGGCCGGTCGCGCGTCTCCCAGCCGTGGCAGAACGGGCAGTGGAACACGTCGCCGCCCCACCGTTCGGCCAGGCCGGGCAGCGGCGGGTAGCGGTAGTCCATGCCGGGCGCGAGCACGAGCGCGCGTGCCCGCTCGCGGCGTCCGCCGGGGAGCGGCACCTCGAACGTACCGTCGTCGTGCCGTTCCGCTCCGGTGACGTCGCCGTGGAGAACCTCGGCCGACGGGTACGCGGCCAGTTCGGCGCGGGCGGCGGCGTAGTACGCGGCGGGCGGCCGGCCGTCGTGGCCGAGCAGGCCGCCGAGGCCGGAGGCGGCCAGGTTGCTCTGGCGTCCGGCGTCGACGACCAGGGTGCTGCGGCGGGCGCGGCCGAGGGTCAGGCCGGCGCTGAGCCCGGCCGCGCCGCCGCCGATGACGATGCAGTCCTTCATGCCGGTCAGCCAACCGTGTTCCGGGCGCCGGGAACATGCGCGGGCGTCGCACGAACATGCGCGTCGGTAGCATCGTGCCGGTGGACCCGATCAGCCAGGCGATCTCCACGCTGCGGGTGGGCCGCGGCACGGTGCGCCGGTTCCGGCAGTCGGGCGCGTGGGGCCTGGGCTACGCGGGCCTGACCGGCAGCGGCTTCCACGTGCTGTTGCACGGCACCGCCTGGCTGCTGTCCGCGGAGCGGGCGCCGGTCGCGCTGGCGCCGGGCGACGTCGTGCTGATCACGTCCGGCGCGGATCACGGGCTCGCCTCGGCGCCCCGGCCGATGCGTGGGCTGGTGCCGGTCGCACTCGGCACGGCGGAGCCCGCGCCCGGCCCCGCGGACGCGGAGTTCCTCTGCGGCGCTTACCGGCTGCGGCCGGGGCAGCACGTGCACCCGTTCCTGGCCGCGCTGCCGGACCCGATCGTGGTGCGAGCGGGCGGACCGCCCGGCGCGGTCGTGGCGCTGCTCGACGCGCGGCACGCGGCCGGGCCGATCGTCGACGCGGAACGGCACGCGCTGCTGGACCTGATGATCGCCGACGCGTTGCGCCGATGGCTGGCGACGGCGGCGTGGCCGGTGCCGGCGGATCCGGCGATCACCGCGGCCGTCCGCGCGATCGACGCCGATCCGGACCACCGCTGGACGGTGCGAGACCTGAGCCGGGCCGCGGGCATGTCCCGGGCCACGTTCACCCGCCGGTTCACCGCCGCGCTCGGCCGCCCGCCCGCGGCGTACCTGCTGGCCCACCGTCTCCGGCACGCGGCCCGGCTGCTCCGCGAGACCGACGCGCCGCTCGCCACGGTCGCCCGCCGCGCCGGGTACGCCACCGAGTCCGCGCTGGCCGGTGCGTTCCGCCGGGAGTACGGCATGGCGCCGGGCGCGTTCCGCCGCGCCGGGCGGCCGGGGAAACAGGAAAGATCATGATCGTGGAACCGGTGCCGGGGTCCGCGTCGTCGTACCGGGCATGCTGACTCACGCCCGTCCCGCCGCGCTGCTGCTGACCGCCGCGCTCCTGTTCACCGCCGCCTGCGCGAACGCGGGCGGCGCCGGGGAACCCGCGGCCCCCGCGCCCTCCGCCGCGCCACCCGGCACGCTGGTGCTGCGCGTCGACTACACCGGTGGTTTCGTCACACCGGCCACGGTCGCCACCCGGCTGCCGATGATCAGCGTGTACGCGGACGGCCGGGTGATCACCGAGGGCCCGGTCACGCTTCAGTACCCGGGCAAGGCGCTGCCGAACGTCCTGGTCCGCCAGATCGCGCCGGAGGACGTCACGCAGCTCGTCGAGCGCGCCCGCTCCGCCGGTGTGCAGAACGGCGTGGACCTGGGCCGCCCCGGCGTCACTGACGTGCCGACCACCCGTTTCACGCTGCTGACCGAGGAAGGGCTGCAGGTCACCGAGGCGTACGCGCTGTCCGAGGCCGCCGGCGCCGACACCGGCCTGACCGCGGAGCAGGTCCGCGACCGGCAACTGCTGACCGAGCTGATCACCGCGCTGCAGGACCTGCCCGCCACGCTCGGCGCGGGCCGGGCCGGTACCGAGGCACCGTACCGGCCCACCGAGATCGCCGCGGTGGCCGGCCCCTGGCAGGCAGACGGGACGATCAAGGACCAGCCGGAGGTCGCCTGGCCGGGCCCGGAGCTGCCCGGCACCTCGCTCGGCGACGGCCTCGACCTCGGCTGCGTGACCGCGACCGGCCAGGCCGCCGCCGACGTGCTCACGGCCGCGGCGAACGCCACCGCGATCACACCGTGGACGTCCGCCGGCAAGACCTGGACCGTCCACCTGCGCCCGCTCCTGCCGGACGAGCACACCTGCGCCGACCTGACCGGGATGTCCTGATCAGTCCACACAGGCCGGCGCCGCCGGCGGCGCCGGCCCGTGTGGCGCTGGAGTTCCCCGGCGCGACGGTGATGCCGCGGCGAGCCGGCGCGTGCGGAAGCCGATCGGTTGCACCCTGTTCTCGACGGCCCCGGCGGCGAGGGTACGGGCCCGCCGGGGCGTGACGACCGCGCTGGACATGGGGACGCCACGCCCGGCTGTGACGCTTCCGCTGCGGCACCTCGCCTGGGTGAGCGACCTGTTCAGCGCGGTGCATCCGGCGGTCGCTCCGGGCGCGGCGGCGATCCGGCGGATGGGCTACCCGGCGCACGTGGCGGTCGCCGGCCTGGAGGACGCCGACGGCTGGGTGGCGGCGCGGGTGGCGGACGGCGCCGACTACATCAAGATCGCGGTGGAGGACCGGCGGCAGCCGGGCACCGCGGGGCTGCCGGCCGAGACGGTGGCCGCGCTGGTCGCCGCGGCCCGGGAGCGCGGTCTGCTGACGGTCGCGCACGCGGTGACCCCGGCGACCCATGCCAGGGCGGCGGCCGCGGGCGTGGACGTGATCACGCACGTGCCGGTGCAGGGGGTCGCGAGCGGTGCGCGGGTCGTGTCGCCGACGCTCGGGATGATGCGCGGCATCGCCGCAACGGTCGGGCGTACGCCGGTGCTGCGCCTGCTCGGTGCGCTGCGGATCGTGCCGCGGATGGACGTCGCGCGCGATTGCGGCCGTGCGGGCGCCCGTGAGCTGACGACGCCGCGCCGATCAGCAGCCCGTGGACAGCTCCTTGATCCGGATGTTGCGGAACGAGACGGTGTCGTCCGGGCCGTGGTTCTGGACGCCGATGTGGCCGGCCAGCGATCGGGCCGGGTCGGAGTTGGTGAAGTCATTGATCGTTCTGCCGTTGAGGAGGACCCGCAAGTGCTCGCCCTCGACCAGGAGCTCGAACGTGTTCCACTCGCCGGGCGGGTTGAGCGCGGCGTCGCGGGCGGCCTGGTCCGCGGCGCGGAACGTGTAGACGGAGCCGGTGGTGCGGTCGGCGGCGTCGGTCGCGTCGATCTGGATCTCGTAGCCGTTGTCGACGGCGGACCACGGGTCGTCCGAGGGCGGGAAGCCGATGAACACGCCGCTGTTGTCGTCACCGGACATCCGCCAGTCCAGCTTCAGCGAGTAGTGGGTGAACTGTGTCGCCTCGTACCACAGCAGGCCCATCCCGCCGGTCGAGGTGAGCGTGGCGTCCGTGTTCGTGAACGAGCCCGGCCCGGCCTGGGACCAGCCGGTGGTCGCGCCGTCGTAGAGCGCCGTGTAGCCGGTTTCCGGGCGGCAGTCGGCCTGTGCCTCGCCCGCCGCGTACCGGATGCCGCCGAGCAGGTGCTGCCGGAAGGCGGGGTCCGCGAACGACTCCGGCGTGTGGCCGCCACCGGTGTAGAACGACCGGCCGCCGGCGAGCGTCTTGCACCAGGCGATCGGGTGGTCCGCACCCATCCGGCCACCGGTGTACGTCGACTCGTCCAGCGTGGACAGCACGTGCGCGGTGTCGCGCGGGTTGGTGCGGTAGTCGTACCACTCGTCGGTGCGGTTCCAGGACCGCGGCAGGTGCGCGGTGGCCGGGTGCGCGCGGTCCTCGGTGCGGACCACGGCCGGCTGGACCGGCGGGTGCGAGGCGAAGTACGCACCGACCAGCTCGCCGTAGAACGGCCAGTCGTACTCGGTGTCCGCGGCCGCGTGCACGCCCACGTAGCCGCGCCCGCGCTGGATGTACTCCTCGAACGCGGTCTGCTGTCCGGCGTCGAGTACGTCACCG
Organism: Catenuloplanes indicus; assembly: GCF_030813715.1. Classification (NCBI taxonomy): domain Bacteria; kingdom Bacillati; phylum Actinomycetota; class Actinomycetes; order Micromonosporales; family Micromonosporaceae; genus Catenuloplanes; species Catenuloplanes indicus. The sequence continues at coordinate 434,425 of NZ_JAUSUZ010000001.1, read as the reverse complement.
GTGGTGCTCAGGAAGACCACGGCCTCGTAGCGGTCGAGCTGGGCGGCGGTGAACACGCCCGGGTCCTCGGTGGCGGTGACCGTGAACCCGCCGGCCGCGCCGAGATCGCGGATCGCCTGCACACCGGCCGGAATGGAATCGTGCCGGAAGCCGGCCGTTCTCGAGAAGACCAGAACGTCGAAGGGGTCGTCCGGGAGCGGCGCCGGTGCCGGCAACAGCAGCGCGACCGCGAGGATTCGACCGATCATGGCAACACCCACTTGTCGTCGTCGATGCGGGCAGTCCGCTTACAGCATGCCCGATCCGGGGCGGGCCAACCTCGAAACTCCGGTAACGTCGCGGTGCTGTCCACGCCGCGCACCGAGAAGGAGCACCTGTGATCGCCATGCAGTACCGGCTGTCCCTGCCGGCCGACTACGACATGGACATCATCCGCCGGCGGATCGCGGCCGGCGGGCCACGCTTCGACGGCACGCCGGGGCTCGGCCTCAAGGCATTCCTGATGCGCGAGCGCGGCGTCGACGGCTCGCCGCTGAACCAGTACGCGCCGTTCTACCTGTGGGCCGACAGTGCTGCGGCGGCCCGGTTCCTGTGGGGAGGCGGCGGGTTCGCCGGCGTGATCGACTCGTTCGGCCGGCCGGTCGTGGAGACCTGGATCGGCGGCGGCCACCACCGCGGACCGGCGTTCCACCAGCGGATCACCCATGCGGTGCGGAACGTCGCGCGGATGCCGGTGGACGCCGACCCGTCCGGCGCCGCAGCCGAGGCGAGCGTGGCCGTGCGGGACCGGCTCGGTGAGGACGGCCTGCACTCGATCGCCTGGGCGGTCGACCCGCGCTCGTGGGAGGTGATCACGTTCTCGTTGCATGCCGGCCGCCCCGATCGGTGTGATGGTGAGCTTTACCAGGCGCCGCACGTCTCCGCGCCGCACGTGGCAGACCTAGGTTGACCCGCGGGTCCGATGCGGCGCCTCGGACCACGGTCCGAGGCGCCGGGGGTAACCGTCCGGCAGGATTTCCCCCGGAGAGATCGGTGACCGGGGGAGGGCTGGCGTGAGACGTCGTCGGATGCATCGGGCCGTGTTCGCGGCCGCGGGGGCGTACAACGTCGGCTGGGGTTGCTACGCGGTCCTGGATCCACAGTGGTTCTTCCGGGTCACCGGGCTGCCGCTGTCCAACTCGCCGCAGATCTTCGCCTGCCTCGGCATGGTCCTCGGGCTCTACGGCCTGCTCTACTTCGAGGTCGCGCGCCGGCCGGAGGCCGGCTGGCCGGTCGCGGCGGTCGGGCTGACCGGCAAGATCCTCGGTCCGGCCGGGCTGGCGTGGCTGATCGCCACCGGCGTCTGGCCGGCCGGTTCGGTCGTCATGATCGTCACGAACGACCTGATCTGGTGGGTGCCGTTCGCGCTCTACCTGCGCGATGCCTGGCCGTCGTTCCGGGCCACGCTCACCGGCCCGGCCGGGCCGGGCCGATGAGTGCCGGCCACGGCATCCGTACCCCAACGACGGTGCACCGGACTTGACGAGACATGGAACAGCAGCTGCTGACCGCCGTGACGACGCCGTGCGCCGGGCCGCGGCCCGAGTCCGGCGGCCGGAGACGGCACCCGACAACCGGGACGAGCTGATGGCCGCGCTCCGCGCCAACGACGAGGCGGTGACCGAGATCCTGCGTCCGGCGCTGACCGCGGCGCTGCCCGCGGCGCCGCCCGGCTCCCGGTGGAACGACGACGAGCACGGTGCCGGCCCGTGACCGGTGGGTGGTCGACCCGGTCGGCGGCAACATGAACGCGGTGCAGGGCATGCCCGACTGCTTTCCGGGCTCGGCGTCGCACGCGGCGAACGCCCCGGCCCGCCGCACCACCGCGCTCGGCGACGAGCCACCACGCCCGTTCCCGTCCCGGATCAGCCGCGCCACCGTGGCCGCCGCCATGCTCGACGAGGCCGAGCACCCGGCGTACCCGGGCCGGATCGCGATCCCGCTGGAACGGTGAACCAACGGCCGGGTTCTCCGGGGACACGCGACCCGCGCGGGCGGCTAGGATCGCCGCATGCCTGAAGCGTTCGGTCCGGGTGCCCTTCCCGCGGATCTCGTCGGCCGGTTCGTCGACGCGCTCGACGGTACCGACGGGTGGACGGCCGGGGACGACACGTGGGCGCGGATCGAGGAGATCATCGAGCGGGCGCGCGTGTCCGCGCTGATCGGTGACGTCGAGGCGTTCGAGTGGACGGTCCGGGACATGGAGATCGTCGGTGGCCGGGGTGCCGCGGCCGCCGGGACCGGGCGGCAGCGAGCGCAGCCGGACCGGATCGCGCAGAGCAAGCGGACGCTGAAACAGACGCTGAAGCCGGCGCAGGCCCGCTGACATGGCCGGCCGCGGGACCGGTCTGCTGCGGGAACCGGACTTCCGGTGGTTCTGACCGACGGCGTCTTCAGCCTGTTCCTGGTCACGTACCAGACGATGTTGCTGGTCTTCCTGGCCCGGCACGCGGGCCTGGGCCCGGCCGGCATCGGCGTGGTGCTGTCCGCGATGGCGTGCGGCGGGCTGGCACTGGTCTCGACGGGCGGCGTGATCCGGCTGATCGTGCAGGCGGGCCTGCACCAGACGACCACGCCGGAGCGGCCCGGCCGGATGGACACCGTGCGATTCGTGCAGTGGGGGAGCATGCCGCTCGCGGGCCTGCTGGCCGGCACACTCGGCGGTCTGCTCGGCGCCCCGGCGGTCCTGTGGACCGGCGCCGCCGGCATGACGGCCGCGTCCCTGCCCGCTCTGTTGTCAGGACCGCTGCGCGCCACCCGCGAGATGCCGGCCATGGTGGTGGAGCCGGCCTGACGACGCCGGTGTCGCCGTCGCAGCGGCCGGTCCGCGAGGTGCCCGGCGCGGCCCGGCGTGGGGCGACAGGTGGTGGTACGCAAGCCCGTGGCCGATGTGCCTTCTCCCTCTGCCGAAAGTTGTAGCGGGGACCGCTCGGAGATATGGCTGCGGGTAGATGTGCGGACCACGCCGGGATCGGAATGATCTCGGCGTGAGTTCTTCCTGGAACCGGCACTCAGACCGGGCAACCCGCGGGCGTCGCTCGCCCGGGCGGCGGAGTGCGACGCTGTCGCCGGTTGCCGGGTGGGCGCGGCCATGAGCCGGACCGCGGCGACGGTGCGGCCCGTCCCGATACCCAGCCCGATACGCGGTCTCGACCGCTTCCGGCGGGCGCGGCCGGTCGCCTGGCGGACGGCCGGGTACACGATCGCCGCCGTGTTCGCGACCGGTGTCGGCGCGTTCGCCGGTCAGGAGGTGCAGGCGTCGTGGGGGCGCTGGGCCGCCGGTGGTTACGTGCTGGCCGCGTTGGTCACGTCGCTGTGGCGGCATACCGCGGCGCCGTTCACGGCGACCGCGGTTGCGCTGGCCGGTGCGGTCGTGGCACCGCTGGTGTGGATGGTGACCGGCGGCCGGGGCATGTCGACCGTCGGGATGGGCCCACTGACCGTGATCAAGCGAGCCGGCCGGCTGCTGCTGGAGTCCGGCAGCCCATATCTGACGATGGATCGGCTGACCGGCCCGGAGTCACTGAATCCATACGGCCCGCCGCTGGCGGTCTTCGGCCTGCCGCACGCGCTGGGACTGGACGGCTGGGCCGGCAACCCGCGTACCTGGTTCGTGCTCAGCGCGGTCCTGCTGGGCTACGCGGCGCTGCGCCGGGTGCACGCCGACCGGCCGCTGTGGAGGCTGGCCGCGGCGTTCGCCTCACCGGTGCTGGCCCTGCCCGTCGTCCTCGGCAGCACCGACCTGCCGGTGCTGGGTCTGCTGGCACTCGGCATCGCCCTGCTGTCCCGCGCCCTGCCGCACCACCCGCCGGCGGGCACCGCAACCGGCCGGCCGGGCGACCGGCCCACGGCCGCGGTGCCCGGTCCGGTGGCGGGCCCCGCGCCCGGTCTGCCGGACCGCCCGCCCACGACCGCAGCACCCGGCCCGCAGGCCGATCGAGCCGCCACGTCGCTGGACACCCTGATCCTGGCCGGCGCGGCGCTGGGCGTCGCATGCGCGATGAAGGCCACCGCCCTCCCCGCCGCCCTCGTCCTGATCCCGCTGCTCCTCGCCCGCGCCGGCTGGCGCCCGGCGCTCACCTTCGCCACCTCCGGCGCGCTGGTGGCCGTCGCCTCGGCCGCCCTCACCGCCCCCGCGATGCTGGCCGACTCCCGGGACCTGGTCCACAACGTGGTCATGTTTCCGTTGCGGCTCACCGCCCAGCAGACGACCGCCGCCAGCCCGATGCCGGGCCAGGTGGTCGCGGCCGACGGTTCCGGTGGCAGGCTGTTGATGATCGGCCTGCTGGCGGCCGCGATGGCCGCGGCCGTCGCCTACCTGTGGCGCCGCCCCGCCCGCACCGCCCCGGCCGCCGTCATGCAGATGGCCGTGATCTGGTCCCTGATCTTCACGCTCGCCCCGTCCACCCGTTACGGCTACTTCGTCTACCCCCTGCTGATGCTCGGCCTCCGCAACATGTTCCGGGACCGGGGCCCGTCGCGTGAACAGCGCGACGAGCCCCGCCCCGCTCACGCGACGTCGATCGCGTCGATCTCGGCGTAGTTGGCGCCCTTGCCGTACGAGATGGTGTTGTCGCCGGCCCGCAGCGTCACGTCACGTTCGCTGACCTGCCAGTTGTCCCACCCGGTCACCGGGTAGTCCACGGTGCCGGCGGCGGCGCCGTTGACGGTCAGCGTGTGGCCGGCCGCCCCGGCGTCGGAGCCGTTCGCGAAGCGGGTGTACAGCCGGTACGTGCCGGCCCGGGGGACGTGCACGGTGAACGTGACCCGGCTGTCCGCGAAGTCGATGCCGCCGACCACCACGCCGTTGCTGGCGCCGCCGGCGGCGTACCGGGCGTTGGCGCGGCTGAAGTCGGCGTCCTCGGCCTCGTAGCGGATCTTGGCGCCGTCGACGATCGGGCGGCTGCCCTCCCAGTCGAGGCGCTGCGAGTACATCGCCCGGTAGGTGAAGTCGGCGTTCCAGCCGTGGAAGACGATCCGGTCCGTGCCGTCCGGGCCGGTGACGACGTCCTGGCCGCCGGGACCGCGCACCGAACCGGCGAACGCGTCCGTGGTCATCAGCGGCGTGGCGGCCTTGGTGTACGGCCCGCGCAGGCTCGGTGCGGTGGCGTAGCTGCTGACGTAGCTGCCGTTGCCGAAGAAGTTCGCGGAGTAGAACAGCACGTACGTGCCGCCGCGCTTCCACAGCGTGGGTGCCTCCACCAACGTACCCTCGAAGGGTTTGTTCTGTTTGATGAGCTGGGTCTCGGTGCCGGTGCGGCGCAGCCCGTCCGCGCTGACCTGCTGGATGCGCAGCCAGGTGTCCTGCGCACAGCAGTTGCCGTCGTTCTTCCACAGGATGTAGCGGCGGCCGTGCTCGGTGAACGAGGACGCGTCGATCGCGCCGCCGATCTCCGGCGTGCAGACCAGCGCGGTGCTCTGCGGCACGAACGGGCCGCCGGGCGAGGTCGCGGTCGCCGCGCCGATGCACTGCTTGCCGGAGGCGCGGTCGTGCGCGGTGTACCACATGACGAAGCTCCGCGGCCCGGTGGAGAACACCTCCGGCGCCCACACGCCGTGGTCGCCGGAACCGCCGGGCGGGAACGACCAGTCCGGGTCGGCCCAGGCGCCGAGCGTGGGCAGCGCGTCGGTGCCCTGCACGGTCCAGGTGACCAGGTCGGTGGAGGTGGCCCACTTGATGTTGCGGCCGTCGCTGTTGGTGGCGTAGGCGTAGTAGGTGCGGCCGGCCTTCAGCACGTCCGGGTCGGCGAAGTTCTGGTCGATGACGGGCCCGGACGCGACCGCGGCGGCCGGTGCGGCCGTGGCCGTGAGCAGGCCCGCGGCGAGGAGCAGGGCGGTGGCGGCGGCGGTGGCGCCGCGCCGTGGTGCGGTAGCACGCATAGTCACTCCACAGAGGTCGGTGGTGTTACAACTTCGATCGATACCGGCGTCCGTGTCAAGAGAACCAGCGGCCGAGGTGGTCGTTGAGGTCTGATTGGTCCTCGCCGATCCGGGCGACGTGACCGTCCCGGCGGATCAGCGCGGCCGGGTGGTCCAGCCGCGCGGTGGGGCCGGCGAGCAGGCCGGCGGCCGCCGGTGTCGAGCGGTCCGGTGCGGTCCACCGGGCAAGGACGAAGCGGACTTTCCCGCTTCCGGCGTGGTCGCGTCCCGAGTGCTCCCGCGGGCACCGGTCCCGCCGTGGCCGGGAGAAACCCATGTGGGCTGATCAGGCGAGCGGCAGGCGGACCGTGAACGTGGCGCCCTCGCCCGGCCGGCCGGCGGCCCGGATCGTGCCGCCGTGCTTCTCGACCACCTCGCGGACCAGCGCCAGCCCGATGCCGAAGCCGGGGCGGGTGGACCGTCCCCGGTGGAAGCGGTGGAAGATCCGCTCGGTGTCCGCCGGGTCGAGGCCCTGCCCGCTGTCCACCACCTCCAGCACCGCGGTGCCGCCGGCCGTGGTCGCGCGCACCAGGACCGTACCGCCCGGCGGGGTGTGCGCGAGCGCGTTGCCGACCAGCTCGCTCACCACCCGGCGCAGCGCGGACGGGATGCCCGGCACGGCCAGCGGCGCGGCCACGCCGTCCGCGGCCAGCGTGACGCCGCGCGCGGCCGCGCGGTCCGCGTCCTGCGCGACCGCGTCGCGGACCAGCGCGGCCAGGTCGATCCGGGACGCGGTGGCCAGCCGGTCGTCCGCGTCGAGCCGCGCGGACAGCAGCAGGTCGTCGACGATCTCGCCGAGCAGCCGGGTGTTGCCGATCAGCCGGTCCAGGTCGGTGCGGTGCTCCGGCAGCAGCGCGGGGCGGCGGGCCAGCAGTTGCGCGCGGGTGTGCACCCGGGCGATCGGCGTGCGCAGTTCGTGGCTGGCGTCCGCGACGAAGCGGCGCTGCCGGCTGAGCGCGTCGGCCAGCGGCGCCACCGCCCGGCCGCCCACGAACAGGCCGGTGAGCAGCGCGGTGACCAGCCCGATCGACTCGGCCACGCCGAGCGCGCGGAGCAGCAGGCGGCGGTCGGCGCGCTGGTAGCGGGTGTCGAACACGGCCTGGACCGTGTCCGCGCCGCGGCGTTCGGTGAGCACCACGTAGACCGTGCCGTTGCGCGCGATCGTGGCCTCCTGCGCGCGGCCGGACGCGGCGACCGCGTCGATCGCGTCGTGCAGCGGGAAGCCCGGCGGTGGCGGCACCGCGCCGGTGTCCAGCGTGCCGCCGGAGAGCAGGATCAGCCAGGTGCAGCCGGGCGGACCGCCCGGCACCCCGTGCTGCGCGCTCCAGTGCAGCTCGCGGCGGATCTGCACGGTCTGGCCCTGCACCAGCATCGCGTACGAGACGCCGCCGACCAGCGCGACCAGGCCGGCCACCACCAGCCCGGCGAGCAGCCCGATCTGCCAGCGGGCCCGGCGCACGGCCCGGCGTTCGGCGGCGGTCCAGCCGTCCCGCCGGACCGGGACGCTCACAGCTCACCGAGCCGGTAGCCGAGGCCGTGCACGGTGCGGACCGCGGCCCGCCCGAGCTTACGGCGCAGATAGTAGACGTAGGTGTCCACGATGGACGGCGCGGGCGTCTCGTCGAACACCCGGCGGCGCAACTCCGCGCGGGAGTGCACGGTGGACGGGCGCGCGGCCAGGATGCGCAGCAGCTCGAACTCGCGCGCGGACAGCGGCACCCGGTCGCCGGTCGGCAGTACCGCGTCGCGCATCGCCAGGTCGAGCAGGCCGGCGCCGATCCGCAGCGCCTCGGTCGCGTCCGCTGCGCGCCGGCACAGCGCGCGCAGGCGGGCGCTCAGCTCGTCCAGGTCGAACGGCTTCGGCAGGTAGTCGTCGGCGCCGGAGTCCAGCCCGGCGATCCGGTCGTCGACCGTGCCGAGCGCGGTGAGCATCAGCGCCCGCGCCGGCACGGCCCGGGAGCGCAGCCGGACCAGCAGGTCTAGCCCGTCGATCGCCGGCAGGCACCGGTCGATGACCATCACGTCGTACGGCCGGCTGAGCCCCAGATGCAGCCCGCGATGCCCGTCCGGGGCGTGGTCGACGAGGTAACCCTCGCCGGCCAGCGCCTCGGTCAGGGTGCCGGAGAGATCGACGTCATCCTCGACCAGCAGCAGGCGGTGCGGCATGCGAAAGAGAATGGCACAGATCAATTCAATAATGACAGTGGTAAATGTCCCTAGATTCGGAGGGAACCAACAACGGGTGCGGGTGAAACCGGGATCGCCCGCCTGGACTCGCGCCGCTCGATCCAGGACAGCAGCGGCGTCGTCATCAGCGTGGTCACCAGCGCGACCAGCACCAGCGCGGTGAACAGCGCCGGGCCGACGATCCCCGCCTCCAGCCCCACGTTCAGCGCGATCAGCTGCATCAGGCCGCGCGCGTTCATCAGCGTGCCGACGCGCAGCGCGACCGGCTGCGGTTCGCCGCGCAGCCGGGCCGCGGCCCAGCAGCCGCCGAACTTGCCGGCCACCGCCAGCGCCACGCAGGCCAGCGCGAACAGCAGCACGGCCGGGTCGGACAGCAGCGCGAACTCGGTGCGCAGCCCGGAGTACGTGAAGAACAGCGGCAGGAACACGATCTGGCAGATCGGCGTGAGCGTGCCGACCACCGACTCGGTGCGTGCGGTGCGCGGCATGACGACGCCGACCGCGAACGCGCCGAACACCGCGTAGAGCCCGATCTCGTCGGTGTACCAGGCGACCAGGAACAGCAGTGCGACCGTGCCGAGCAGCCGGGCGGTGTCCCCGATCCGGTCGCTGGTCATCAGGATCCGGGTGACCGGGCGTCCGGCGAACCAGAGCAGCGCCGCGAACAGCGCCGCGCCGCCGACCGTTACCAGCGCGGGCAGTGCGGCGCCGGACGCGACCGCGAGCACGCAGGCGAGCAGGATCCACGCGACCACGTCGTCGATCGCGCCGCTGGCCAGCGCGACCGAGCCGTACCGGGTGCCGGCCAGGCCGCGTTCGGTGATGATCCGGGCCAGCATCGGGAACGCGGTGATGGCCAGCGCCACGCCCACGAACGCGGCCGACACGCCGATCGGCACACCGTTTTGGAGCACCGCGACCCGATCGCCGGTGGCCAGCACCAGCAGCACGCCGAGCGACAGCGGCACGAACACGCCGGCGACGGAGACCGCGCCCGCGGTGCCGGCCAGCCCGGCGATGCGGTGCGAGCGGAACGCGTACCCCGCCTGGAACATGAAGATGACCAGGCCGACCTGGCCGACCACGTACAGCACCGGGTAGAGCTCGCGCGGGAACAGCGCGGCCTGCACCTGGGGCAGGAACAGGCCGAGCAGCGACGGGCCGAGCAGCACACCGGCCAGCATCTCGCTGACCACGGCGGGCTGACCGGCCCGGCCGAGCAGCCACGAGACGCCCCGGCAGAACACCAGTATCACGGCGACCGCGATGAAGAACCGCGGTGCCAGGTCGACGGGATTCACAGGCCTCCCCTTTCGAAGTGGGTGGTGCACAACCGCTGCCGCCGCGCGTCGACCACCATCACGGTGCCCAGCACCAGCTGGGTGAGGCTGCGGCCGACGTCCGCCCACCGGTCGCGCCATCGCATCGCGGTCAGCCGGAACCGGCCCGGCGGGCGGGCGCCGGCCGGGGTCAGGAAGCACGGGCCGCGCGACGGCAGCGACCGGGTGTGCGAGACGGACGAGGCGAGCGCGTACCGGCGCAGCACCTCGCGGACCGCGGCGCGCAGCATCACCGGCGCGGAGCCGCGGGCCGGGCAGGCCCGGTTCGCCACCACGCCGAACGGGATGAAGTGCGCGTCGCGCCGGCGTAGCGTGCGCCACCGGTCCGGGTCGAAGACCGGGTCCGCGGCCGGCCCGGTGCGCTGGTACGCGAGGTAGTTGAACAGCAGCACGGAACCGGCCGGGAGCGTCACGTCCGGCGTGACCTCGATCGGCGCGGACGTGATCCGGTGCGCCACGCCGAACAGCGGGTGCACGCGCAGCGTCTCGTCGATGATCCGGTCCAGCTCGTCGTCGTCCGGCGCCGCGGACCGGCCGGGGTACTGCGCGATCGCGAGGAGCACGTGCGCGGCCGCCTCCGACATCTGCACCACGGCGGTGTTGAAGAACGCGCCCTGCAGATACCACGCGGTCTCCTGCGCGGTGAACGGCGGCGGCAGCGTGACCGGCGCGGTGCCGTCCTCGACCCGGCCGCGCAGGTAGCGGGTGAGCCGGTCGCGCCGGTCGAGGTGCCGCAGCCCGCAGCACTTCAGCGCGGTCACCACGTCGTCCGCGTTCGCCACGATCATGGCCCGCACGTCCGGCGGGCAGTCCTCGCCGAAGACCAGCTCGTGGTAGACCTCGGCCCAGACCGGCATCATCAGGTCGCGCAGCCGCACCGGACTCGGCCGGCCGCCCGGCAGCGCGTCCAGGGCACGCCGGGTCGCGGCCGTGGCCAGCGCGTCGGCGCGCGCGTGCGGCACCGCCAGGACCCTGCGGCTGATCCGGGCGACCGTGGTGTAGCGCTCCCCGGGCTCCAGGTGCTCCTGGTGCATCTGCGGGCCGGGCGCCAGCCAGTACCAGAACAGGTCGGACAGGCCGGCGCCGCGGCTGCGCCCGTCCGCGGCCGGATGCTCGTACACGCGCCGGAAGTGCTCCGCGCCGACCAGCGGGCCGGGCACCGGGATGCCCTCGGTCCCGTTCACCCGCGCGAAGATCCACTCCCGGAGGCGCACCACCGTGGCCGGCAGCCACCGCGGCAGCGACCACACACCCAGGACCAGCAGCAACGGTACGGCGACCGCGGTCATGGCCGCACCTCCCGTACCAGGTCCGGCGGAAGATCCGCGAGCGTGGCCGCGCCGCACAGCGCCATCACCCGCACCACGTCCTCGTGCAGCTCCGTCAGCACGCCCGCGACGCCGTCCCGCCCGCCCGCGGCCAGCCCCCAGAGCACCGGCCGCCCGATCAGCACCGCGGAGGCGCCGCGCGCGAGCGCGGTGACCACGTCGGCGCCGCGCCGCACACCGCCGTCCAGCAGCACCGGGATGCGGCCGCGAACCGCCGCCGCCACGGCCGGGAGCGCGTCGATCGTGGCGACCGCGCCGTCCAGCTGCCGGCCGCCGTGATTGGAGACGATCACGCCGTCCAGGCCGCGGGCCACCGCCTCGGCCGCGTCCGCCGGGTGCAGCACGCCCTTGACCAGGATCGGCAGCCGGGTCGTGGTGCGCAGCCGCACCACGTCGTCCCAGCCGAGCGACGGGTCCATGACGATGTCCCGGATCCGGCCGGTCGCCGGGTCGCGCAGGTTCTCGCAGACCAGGCCGGCCGGCAGGTCCAGGAAGCCGTTGCGCAGGTCGCGCTCGCGGCGGCCGAACACCGGCGAGTCCACGGTCACCACCAGCGCGGTCACACCGGCCGCCTCGGCGCGCTCGACCAGGTGTGCGGTGAAGTCCCGGTCCGGCTGCGGGTAGAGCTGGAACCACAGCCGCGCGCCGGTGTCCGCGATCCGCTCGATCGGCGTGGTCGCGGCCATGCTGACGGTCAGCACCGTGCCGGTGTCCCGGGCCGCGCGCGCGGTGGCGACCTCGCCGTCCGGGTGGGCGAGCCGGTGGAACGCGGTCGGCGCGATCAGCACCGGGCCGGGCAGCGCGGCCCCGAGCAGCGTCAGGCCGGGGTCCGGCGTGCCGGTCGCGCGCAGCACCCGGGGGAGCAGCCGCAGCCGGTCGAACGCGGCCGCGTTCGCGCGCACGGTCCGCTCCTCGCCCGCGCCGCCGGCGAAGAAGTCCCGGTGCACCGGGTCGAGGCCGGCCACGGCGCTCAGGCCGCGAGCCGGGCGGCGACGAACGCGCGCAGCGGCGCGACGTGCACGTCCGGCCGGTCCCAGCGGTTCTCCAGGTTCTCCGCCAGGTGGTGCACGCCGTCCGGGACGCCGTCGCGGTAGTGCCGGACCACCGGGTGCAGGTACGCGGCGTCGTGCGCGACCCCCGGCGTGTCCTGCGCGATCCGGGACACCTCGATGTCGAACGGGTCGACGGTGTCGTGGTCCGGTCCGTACTCCAGCGTGACCACGAACGCGTGCGCGGGCGTGCCCAGGCCGCCCTCGCGGTGGTACGCGACCGGCACCTCCTCGTGGTAGCGCACGTCGGAGCCGGTCACCGTGACCACGTCGCCCAGCACCGCGAACTGCTGCCACAGGCCCGACGAACGGTTGACCCGGGCGATGATCGCGTCGGTGATCCCGTCCGCCGGGATCGCCGCGGCGGGCCACGGCACCCCCGCGTACCGCTGGCGAAGGATCTTGTGCAACGCGCGCACCGCGTACCGGAAGCCGTGGATGAACCCGTTGGTGGACTTCTTGAAGTCGCGCTCCTGGCTCAGCGTGCCCGCCACGAACAGGCCGGGCACGCTCACCGACTCGAACGCCGGGGTCTGCGCCGGGAACCGGTCCTTGATCACCAGCGCGGGCCGGGCGGCTGCGTCGAAGATCGACGCGTCGAACGCGAAGCCGGTGCATGCGATCACCCGGTCGTATCGCAGCTCCTTGACCAGCTCGTCCGCCCGGGAGAACGCGAACGCGACCCGGAACCCGTCCGCGTCCTTCTCGATGCTCCGGACCGTGCCGTCCAGCACCGCGTTCGCGGACTTCAGCTGGTACGTGTCCAGGAAGTTGTTGTTCACGGCCCGCAGATGCCCGACGTAGTGCGTGCGCCACGCCATCCGCACCGGGCTCGGCCCGGCCACGTGGATCAGCGCGGTCGTCTCCATCAGCGCGTCCGCGGTCTCGAACGCGGCGTTGCCCTTGCCGATGATCAGCACCCGCTGATCCCAGTAGTCGCGCGGGTCGGTGGAGATGTCCGCGTAGTTCTCGGCCAGCTCGATGCCCGGGATCTCGGCCGCCGGGTACGGCCGCGACACGCCGGTCGCCACGATCAGCGCGCGCCCGCGCCACACGTCGCCGCGCTGGTCGGTCACCTCGAACACGCCGTCGCCCGCGCGGCTCACCCGGACCGCCTCGGTGTCGTAGCGGATCCGGTGTGCCAACGGCGCGGCCACGTCCGCCAGGTAGCGGACCATGTCGTCCGCGTGCGGGAAGTACCGCTCGCTGTACCGGGTGAAGCGCAGTGCCGGGTCCGCGGTCAGCAGCGAGTTCCAGTCGAACCGCAGGTTCAGCTCCGGGTCGCCGGTCCCGGTCCGCGGCTTGTTGATCGAGATCAGCGTCCGGTGCCGCGGGTAGCGGGCGAAGAAGGCGCCGGGCACCGCGGCCCGCTCCAGCACCAGATGGTCGTCGCCACTTGCCTCCAGCAGGGTGGCCAGCTGCAGCCCCGCCGGCCCGGCGCCGAGGATGAGGTAATCACGCGTCGCTTCGGTCACGGTAGCGACGCTAGGCAGCACGATTCAGAAAAAACTCAGCCGTCACGTCCGCGGCCCGGCGGACGTCCGCGTCCAGCGGCCGGTCCGGGTCGACCGGCGGGATCGCGTGCTCCAGCCGGTCCAGCAGCGCCGCGCAGGCCGCAGCGGTGGGTTGCCGCGCGCCGGCGTGCGCGGCCTGGCGCAGGCCGAGCGCGAGCGAGCCGCACAGCAGATGCAGCAGCCCGGCGCCGTCGTAGGCGCGCAACGCGGCCTGTGTACCGAACGGCACCACGTCCTGGTTGTGCAGGTTGGTCGGCAGGCTCTGCACGCTCGCCGGCGTCGCGTCCCGGCGCAACTGCGCCACGAACGCGGTGGTGGCCAGCTGCACGCCCTGCAACCCGTGCTGCTGGCCGGGACCGGCCGCCAGCATCGGCGGCAGGCCGGTGTTGCGAGCCGGATCGACCAGCAGGTCCAGCTGCCGCTCCGCGAGCGTGCCGAGCTGCGCGGTGACCGCGGCCAGCAGGTCCGCGGCGAACGCGGCCGGCTGGCCGAAGAAGTTCCCGCCGTGCACCACGCCCTCGCCCGGGAACAGCAGCGGGTTGTCGCTGACCGAGCGCAGGTCGTTCATGACCACGGTGTCGACGTAGGACAGCGCGTCCTCGGCGGCACCGAGCAGCTGCGGCGCGCACCGGATGCTGTACGGCTCCTGCAACGGCCGCGTCCCGGACGGCCGGACCCCGGCCAGCCGCTCGCGCATGCGGGCCGCGACCACGGCCGCGCCCGGGTGCGCGTAGGCCGCGATCAGCCGGGCGTCCAGGAACTGCGTATCGCAGCCGAGCAGGTCGGCCAGCAGCGCGGTCAGGTCCTGCAACGCGCGGTGCGAGCGGCGGACCGCGCGCTGCGCGAGCGCGAGCGCGGCCGTGGTCACCGAGACGCCGTTGACCAGCGCGAGCGCGTCCCGGCCGTCCAGCGTCAGCGGTGTCAGCCCGGCCTTCTCCAGCGCGGCCGCGGCCGGCAGGCGCTCACCGGCGAGATAGGCGTGCCCGCGCCCGCGCAGCGCCTGCGCCGCATAGGCCAGCGGGATCAGGTCGCCGGACGCGCCGACCGAGCCGTACCGGGGCACGGCCGGGGTGAAATCGGTGCCGAGCGCGGCGGCCAGCGCGTCGATCACGTGCGGCGACACGCCGGACCGGCCGCGGGCCAGGGAACCGGCGCGGACCAGCAGCGCGGCCCGGACCAGCGGCAGCGGCAGGTCCGGGCCCTGACCGGCGCCCAGGTGCGCGAGCGTGTTGTCGGCCTGGTCCGCGTCGGTGGCCCGGCCGGGATAGCCGACCAGCGCGCCGAAGCCGGTGGTCTGGCCGTAGATCGGGGTATTACCGTCGCGGGACTCGGCGAGGAAGCGGCGGCCGGCGGCGACGGACTCCCGTACCGGTGCGGGAACGTCCACCGGGATCGGCGCGGCGGCCGCGTGCAGGTCGTCGGCGGTCAGCGGCCCGGGCAGCGAGATCGGCATGCGCGAAGGCTAGGCAGCGCTTCTCAGAACGGCTCTGAGAACCCGTGACTAGCGTCGCCCGGCATGACGCGCGACTACCTGATCATCGGTGCCGGCCCGGCCGGCGTGCAGCTCGCCGCGCTGCTGGACCGCGACGGGCGGGACTTCGTGGTGCTGGAGGCGGGCCCGGCGCCCGGCACGTTCTTCACCACCTACCCCCGGCACCGGCAGCTGATCTCCATCAACAAGGTCTACACCGGGCACACCGACCCGGAGCGCAACCTGCGGATGGACTGGAACTCGCTGCTGACCGACGATCCGGCGCTGCGGTTCGGCAACTACAGCCGCCGCTACTTCCCGGCCGCGGACGACCTGCTGCGCTACCTGGCGGACATCGCGGCACCGCTCGCCGCGAGGATCTCGTACGACACCGCGGTGGTCCGGGTGTCCCGTGACGGCGACGGCGACTTCGCGGTCGAGGACGCGCACGGCACGGTGCACCGGGCCCGCGCGGTGGTGGTCGCGACCGGCGTCTCGAGGCTGTACGTGCCGCCGATCCCGGGCGCGGAGCTGGCCGAGCGCTACGACACGGTGAGCGTGGACCCGGCGGACTTCACGAACCAGCGGGTGCTGATCATCGGCAAGGGCAACTCCGCGTTCGAGACCGCGGACGCGCTGATGGAGACGACCGCGGTCACCCACGTGGCCGGCCCGCACGCGGTGCGGTTCGCCTGGCAGACGCACTACGTCGGGCACCTGCGGGCCGTGAACAACAACTTCCTGGACACCTACCAGCTGAAGTCCGGCAACGCGGTGCTGGACGGCACGGTCGAGCGGATCGAGAAGCGGGCGGACGGCGGTTACCGGGTCGAGTTCCGCTACGCGCGCACGCACGAGGCGATCCGGGTGCTGCACTACGACCGGATCATCCTGTGCACCGGCTTCCGCTTCGACGCCTCGATCTTCGACGACTCCGCCCGGCCCGCGCTGGTGATCAACGACCGGTTCCCGGAGCAGACCCCGGCGTTCGAGTCGGTGAGCGTGCCCGGCCTGTTCTTCGCCGGCACGCTCACCCAGCAGCGCGACTTCAAGAAGTCGACCAGCGGCTTCATCCACGGCTTCCGCTACGCCGTGCGCGCGTTGCACCGGATCCTGACCCAGCGGTACGAGCGTGCGCCGTGGCCCGCGACCGCGCTGTCCCGGGACGGGATCACCGACGCGATCATCGCCCGGGTCAACCGTTCGTCGGGCCTGTGGCAGCAGTTCGCGGTGCTGGGCGACGTGGTCACGGTGACCGGCTCCGACGTGCGCTACCACGAGGAGGTGCCGGTCGCGTACCACCGCGAGGGCGGCCTGGGCACGCCCGCGCACGCGTTCGTGGTCACGCTGGAGTACGGACCGGACCACGACACCGTCGACCCGTTCGACATCACGGTCCCGCGGATCGCGGAGAACGACCCGCTGGCCGCGCACGACGCCAGCTACCTGCACCCGGTCGTCCGGCACTACCGGGACGGCGTGCCGGCCGGCGAGCACCACCTGGCGGAGAATCTGGAGAACGAGTGGGACCTGCCCGCGGTGCACCGGATGCCGCTGGAGGTCTTCGTGAAGGAGTGCCTCGCGGATGGCTGACCGGCCGTACCCCGGTGTGCTCCTGGACCTGCTGCACGCGGCCGGTGACCGGGTCGTCTTCGAGGAACCGGGCCGGGCCACCACCGGCGCGCGACTGCTGGCGCTGACCGGCCGGATCAGCGGCGGCCTGGCCGGGGCCGGCGTCCGGCCCGGCGACGGCCTGGCGCTCGCGGTCGGTGTCACGGCCGAGGCGCTGGCCACCGTGCTCGCGGCGCACACGGTGGGTGCGCGGGTGACCGGTATCCGGCCCGGCCTGCCCGAACGGCACCTCGCCCACGTGCTGGACCAGGGCGACATCGCCGTGGTGGCGGACGCCGGCCGGGCCGCGTCGCTGCCCGCGGTGCCGCGCCTGCTCACCGTGGAGTCGCTGCGCGCCGGCCCGGACGAGGAGCCGGTGCCGGCCGCGCGGCCGGACGACATCGCCCGGGTGATCCACACCAGCGGCAGCACCGGGTTGCCGAAGGGCGCGCTGCAGACCTACGCCGCGCTCGCCGCGGGCTGGGCGCCGCACCCGGACCGGTGGCCGCTCGCGCTGCGCCGGCTGGCCCCGCGGCTCGGCCGGCACCTGGTCTTCGGCACGCTCGCCAGCCAGGTGATGTTCGAGTACGGCACGATGGCGCTCGCGGCCGGTGGCACGCTGATCGCGGCCGCGCCGGACCTGCCCGGCGCGATCGTCCGGCACCGCGCCACGTCCACCGTGATCACCGTGGCGAAGCTGCGCGCCCTGGTGAGGGCGGCCCGCGCGGACCGGGCCGGTCCGCAGACGCTGCGCGCGCTGATGGTCTCCGGCTCACCGCTCGACCCGGGGCTGCTCGCCGAGGCGATCGACGTGCTCGGCCCGGTGATCTTCCACGGGTACGGGCAGACCGAGACCGGCATGATCACGATGGCGGCGCCGGAGGAGATGGCCGATCCGCGGGTGCGCGCCTCGGTCGGCCGGCCACCGGACGAGAACACGGTCGAGATCCGGGACTCCGGCGGGCGGCCGGTGCCGCCCGGCGAGATCGGCGAGGTGTTCGTGCGCACGCCCGGACAGGCCTGCGGCTACCTGGGCGACCCCGCGGAGACCGCCGCGGTCTTCGCCGACGGCTGGGTGCGCACCCGCGACCTCGGCCGCCTCGACCCGGACGGCTACCTGCACCTGGCCGGCCGCACCCGCGACGTGATCATCGTGAACGCGAACGTGCAGTACGCGGTCCCGATCGAGCGGGTGCTCGCGGCGCACCCGTCGGTCGCGGAGGTGTGCGTGGCCGGGGAGCCGTCCCCGGTCACCGGCGAGGCGGTGCACGCGTACGTCGTACCCGCGGCAGCAGATCTCGATCGTGATCTGCTGCGCGGCCTGGTGCGCGCGGAACTGGGCGCGGACGCGGTGCCGGCACGCATCACCGTGCTCGACCGGATCCCGCTGACCCCGGCCGGCAAGCCGGACCGGGAGGCGCTCCGGCGCTGACCGGCCCCGGCCCGCGCCATCAGCCGTTCCGGTGGAACGTAAGGAATCCGAAAGAACCAGGGCCGGCCGGGCTGGGTAGCCTGACCCGGGTGGGACATTCGGTGCTGGTCGTCGACGACGATCCGATCGTCAGCGACGTCGTGCGGCGCTACCTGGAGCAGGACGGCTGCGAGGTGCGGCTGGCCGCGGACGGCGCGGCCGGCCTGGCCGCGATCGCGGCGGCGCGGCCCGACCTGGTCGTCCTGGACCTGATGATGCCGGGCGTGGACGGCCTCGAGGTCTGCCGGCGGCTGCGGCGTGAGCAGCCGGACCTGCCGGTCGTCATGCTGACCGCGCTCGGCGAGGAGGCCGACCGGGTGCTCGGCCTGGAGGTCGGCGCGGACGACTACGTCACCAAGCCGTTCTCGCCGCGCGAACTGGTGCTGCGGATCCGGTCCGTGCTGCGCCGCACCACCGGGGCGCCGGCCGGGCCGCTGCTGCTCGCGGACGGTGACCTGGTCGTCGACACCGCGCGCCGGATCGCCACCCGGGCCGGGGTGCCGCTGTCGCTGACCGTGCGCGAGTTCGACCTGCTGGCGTTCCTGCTCGGCAGTCCCGGCCGGGCCTGGTCGCGCACCGACCTGCTGAGCCGGGTGTGGGGCTGGCAGTTCGGCGACCAGTCGACCGTGACCGTGCACGTGCGCCGGCTGCGCGAGAAGATCGAGGACGACCCGGCCGCGCCGCGCCGGATCCACACGGTCTGGGGCGTCGGCTACCGCTACGAGACGACCGGCCGATGACCGACCTGCTGCTGATCGGCGGGTACGCGCTGCTGGCCGGCGGCGTGGTCGGCGCCGGGGGAGCGCTGGCCCTGCGTCTGCTGCGCGGCCGGTCGATCCTGGTGCACATCCTGCTGCTGCTGGCCGTCACCGTGCTGGCGGTTGTCGCCGGTGTGGTCACGGTCGCGTACGCGATGTTCCTGTCCGGGCACGACCTGGGCGTCGTGCTGGTCACGGTCGGCGCGTCCGCCGTGGTGAGCCTGCTCGTCGGCGGCCTGTTCGGGCACCGGCTGGCCGCGGCCGCGGTCTGGGCGCGCGCGGCCCGGGACCGGGAGCGCCGGATCGAGGCCGGCCGCCGTGAGCTGGTCGCCTGGGTCTCGCACGACCTGCGCACGCCGCTGGCCGGGCTGCGTGCGATGGCGGAGGCGCTCGAGGACGGCGTGGTCGGCGATCCGGCCACCGCGGCGGAGTACCACCGGCGGATCCGGGTCGAGGCGGACCGGATGGCGCAGCTGGTCGACGACCTGTTCGAACTGTCCCGGATCAACGCGGGCGCGCTGCGGCTGGCACCCACGGCCGTACCGCTGCGGGATCTGGTGTCCGACGCGCTGGCCGGCGTCGCGCCGCTGGCCGCGAGCCGCCGGATCACGCTGGACGCGCCGGAGACGGGCTGGCCGGTGGTCCGGGCGTCGGAACGGGAACTGGCCCGGGTGATCAGCAACCTGCTGATCAACTCGGTGCGGTACACGCCGGCCGACGGCACGGTCCGCGTCGAGGCCGGCCGGGACCACTCGGACGTGTGGCTCGCGGTCTCCGACACCTGCGGCGGCATCCCGGAACCGGACCTGGCCCGGGTCTTCGACGTGGCGTTCCGCGGCGAGCGGTCACGCACGCCGGACCCGGCGCACACCGGTGGTGGCCTCGGGCTGGCGATCGTCCGCGGGCTGGTCGAGGCGCACGGCGGCCGGGTCGGCGTGCGCAACGCCGGCGGCGGCTGCCGGTTCGAGGTGCGGCTGCCGGCCGCCGTCACCGAACGGTAAGGGTCCGACCGGGCCGGTGTGCGGTCTACTGAGGACATGCTGATCCGACTTCTCCGCGCACCCGCGACCTGGGCGGTGGCCCTGTGCCTGGCCGTCGTCGCCGGTGCGGCTCTCTACTGGTTCCAGCCGTGGAAGCTGGTCACCGACCGTGAGGTCAACGACGAGCTCGCGGCCGTCCCGGCGCCGATGACCTCCGCGATGCCGATGGACTCCGCGATGCCGATGAACTCCGCGATGCCGATGACCTCCGCGATGGCGTCGGCCTCGGAGCCGGCACCGCCGTCCGGGCCGTCGGTCGTGCGGCAGGGCACGTTCATCAGCCACGAGCACGCCACCGAGGGCACCGCCCGGGTCGTGCGCCACCCGGACGGCTCGCACACGCTGGAGCTCGTCGGCCTGGACACGTCCGACGGTCCCGACCTGCGCGTCTGGCTCTCCGACCAGCCGGTCCGGCCGGGCACCGAGGGCTGGTACGTCTTCGACGACGGCGACCGGGTCGAGCTGGGCGCGCTGAAGGGCAACCGCGGCGACCAGACCTACGCGATCCCGGCCGGCACCGACCTGGACGCGCTGGACAGCGTCGCCATCTGGTGCATCCGGTTCTCCGTGTCGTTCGGTGCGGCCGCGCTCACGCCGGCCGGCTAGCCGCGGTCGCTCCACCCGGTGATCGTTTCGGCCAGGCTGGAGCGGTCACACCATGGGAGGCCGGATGGACCGGGCACAGCTCGCCGGCGTCCTCCGGACGCGCCGTGAGGCGTTGCAGCCGGAGGACGCCGGCCTGCCCAGCGCGCCCGGCGCCGGGCCGGTGGGCTGCACCGCGAGGAGGTCGCGGCGCCGGCCGGGATGCCGGCCGGCTACGACAACCGGATCGAGCGGCAGCGCGGGTCGGTGCCGTCCGCAGCAGTCGCACGGGTCGCTGGTCCTCACGGCCCTGCCGGGCTCACCGAGCGGCTCCGGCCGCCGGCCGCCGTCCGACACGTCACACCCCTTCCCGAAGTGCTTCGAATCTGAAGCGTGCTACGGTTCGCGGCAGCTTCGAAATCGAAGCAACTCTTCGCGAAGGAGGGTCCGGCCATGAAGGCCATGCGATTCCACGAGTACGGTGACCCGTCCGTCCTGCGCCTCGAGGACGTGAAGCGGCCGGTCCCCGGCCCCGGGCAGGTCCGGATCCGGGTGGCCGCGACGTCGTTCAACGGCGTCGACGCGAACATCCGGGCCGGCTACATGCGCGGCCCGATCCCGGTGGCGCTGCCGCACACACCGGGCTCGGACGTCGCCGGCACGGTCGACGCGCTCGGCGAGGGCGTGGACCGGTTCGCGGCCGGCGACGCGGTGATCGGCTTCCTCGGCCTGGTCGCGGTGGGCGCGTCCGCGGAATACGTGCTCGCGCCCGCCGGCATCCTGGCGCCCGCACCCGCGAGCATCCCGCTGGCGGACGCGGCCGCGCTCCCGGTGGCCGGCCTCACCGCGTGGCAGGCGCTGTTCGACCACGCGAAGCTGACCGCGGGTCAGCGTGTGCTGATCAACGGCGCGGGCGGCGCGGTCGGCGCCTACGCGGTGCAGCTGGCCAAGGGCGCCGGTGCGTACGTGATCGGCGTGACCGGCCCGCGCAGCGCGGACCGGGCCCGCGCCGCGGGCGCGGACGAGGTCCTCGACCGCGACGCCGGCGCCGTCACCGAGCCGGTCGACGCGGTGCTCAACCTCGCGCCGGTCACCCCGGACCGGCTGGCCGCGCTGGTCCCGCACATCGTGGACGGCGGCGTACTGGTCAACACCACGGTCTGGATGCCGGCCCCGTCCGACGAGGCGCGCGGCGTACGCGGCATCGATCTGTTCGTCCGCGGCGACGCCGCACAGCTGGCCGGCCTGGCCGCCCGGGTCGACGCCGGTGAGCTCACCGTCGACGTCGCCCGCCGGGTGCCGCTGGCCGGCCTGGCCACGGTGCACGCGGAGCCGGGCGCGGTCTCCGGCAAGACCGTCATCACGGTCTAGGCCCTGTATCGACGTGGATGGCCGGGCTGCGGCGAGGCCCGGGCGCCGCCTGGCCGCACGTCGCAAGAGCCCACATACAACACCGGTACGAGGGCTTCCACCCGGCACACCCGGACGACACCCGGACCACGCCTCGCTCCGACCCCACGTCGATACAGGACTAGCTCTTCCGCCTCGCCCTGGGCCTGGCCGACCGGGGCGGCGTGGCCCGCATGTGCCGGCGGACCCGGCCGAGCACGTCGTTGAGCGTGGCCAGGTCGCCGTCGGCCAGCGGGTCCAGCAGCAGGCGCCGGACATCGGCCACGTGCCCCGGCAGCACGCGGCCGACCAGGGCGCGGCCGGCGTCGGTGACGGTCACCATCACGCTGCGCTCGTCGTCCGGCGACGGCGAACGGGTGATCAGACCGCGCTTGTCCAGCAGCCCGGCCTGGTAGGTCAGGCCGCTGCGGCTGTGCACCAGCCCGTCGGCCAGGTCGGTCATCCGCAGCCGGCCCCCGGGCGCGTCGTTGAGCGTGGCCAGGATCTGGAACTGCAGGTAGCTGAGGTCGCCCTCGGCACGCAGGTGGCCGTCCACCGCGTACTGCAGCAGGTTCGCGACCTCCACCAGCGCGAAGTACGCGCCGAGTTCCTCGGGGGTCAGGCCGGCTGTCGCATCACTCACACCCCCATCCTACTTGCTTTGAATTCGAAACGAGCTATGGTTCAGAAGTGCTTCGAATCGGAAGCACCACATCGGTACGACAGGAGACCACCATGTCCGGCAAGAAACTGATCACCGTGCTCGGCGCGACCGGAGCCCAGGGCGGCGGCGTCGCCCGGGCGCTGCTGGCCGACGGCGAGTTCGCGGTCCGCGCCGTCACCCGCGACGCCGGCTCGCCCAAGGCGCGGGCGCTGGCCGCGCTCGGCGCCGAACTCGCCGAGGCGACGCTCGACGACGAGCGCAGCCTGCGTGCCGCGTTCGACGGCGCACACGGCGCGTTCCTGGTCACGCCGTACTGGGAGCACCGCTCGCCCGAGCGGGAACTCGCCGAGGTGGCGAACCTGATCGCCGCCGCGCAGTCCACCGGGCTGCGGCACGTGCTGTGGTCCACGCTCGAGGACACCCGCGAGGCCATCCCGGCCGGCGACGACCGGATGCCGATGCTCGACGGCGGCTACCGGGTGCCGCACTTCGACGTGAAGGGCGGCGCGGCGGACGCGCTGTTCGCCGCGTCCGGGCTGCCGGTCACGTACCTGCTGATGTCGTTCTACTGGGAGAACCTGCTCGGCAACCTCGCGCCGCAGCGCGACCCGGACGGCACGCTCGCGCTGCACCTGGCGACCGGTGACGCCCCGATCGCGGGCGTGTCCATGGACGACCTCGGCGCGATCGCGGCCCGCGTGCTCCAGCGGCCGGACGAGACGATCGGCGCCACGGTGCCGGTCGCGACCGAGCACCTGACCGGCGAGCAGATCGCGGCCGCGTTCGGCGACGTGCTCGGCGAGCCGGTCGCGTACCGGCCGCCGACCCACGACCAGCTGCGCGGCTTCGGCTTCCCGGGCGCGGAGGAGCTGGGCAACATGTTCCAGTACTACGCGGAGTTCCCGGAGTCGTACACCGGGCGACGGGACACCGCGGTCGCGCGGGAACTGCACCCGGGCTGGCAGAGCCTGGCCGGTTTCCTGGCCGCGCACCGCGCCGAACTGACCGTGCCGGCATGACCACGTCTCCGGCGCCGGGGTCCCCGGCGCCGGGCGCGGCACTCCGCGCGCCGTGCCACGCACCCGGCACGCCGGAGTGAGCGGAGGCCGGCACCGCTTCCGGCCCGGGGTGCCGGTCGACCCGGCCGGTGCGGTCATCGCCCGGCCGGTCGCCGACGTGACCGGCGCTCCCTACCGCAACAGGTACGTCCGTCGCCGCACCTTCCGCGACGACCGGATCAACGAGTACACGAACCCGGTGACCCGGGACCACCCTCGGCCTCTGACCCGCGCCGCCCCCGCGTCCCCTCGGACGCGGGGGCGGCGGGGTTCTCCGGTTCGGCTCCGCGCTCATGGCGAACGGCCGCCCTCGGTGCGGTCATCGAAGAAGTTCCTGACCGCATCCCACAGCAGATCCGGCATCCTGCCGTGTCGCGCGCCGGCGTGCGTGAGCGCAGCCGGATCGCACGGTTCCAACCACACCGCGGTCAACGGGGCCGTCACCGAGACCACGATGACCGACCCGCGCGGCGCCCGCCGCCGGTTCACCTTCGAGGACGCAGGGTTCGGTGCTCACCGACACCAGCGCGCACGGCACCGCGCTGGCGCGGACCGTCACCTACCAGTACGACGCGTCCGGCATGCCGCGCACCTCCAGCACCGACCAGCTCGGCCGGCGCACCGAGTGCATCCACAACGCGCGGGGCCGGGCCGACTCGGTGACGCGGATGGCCGGTACCGCGGACGCGCAGACCGAGCGGTTGGAGCTGGCGGATCGCCGGCCACCACCCGCCGTCCCCGGACGCCGCGGTGCGCCGACCCGGACGGGCGGATCATCGCGCTGGACGCGCACATCCGCCGTGCCAACCCGGGCGAGCGCCCACGGATGCTGCGGCGCGGCTACTCGTACCGCCGGGAGTCCGACGTGGGGCAGATCTTCATCAGCTACCAGCGGGACGTCGAGCACGTTTCGCCACCGTGCAGCGCCGCCTGGCCGGCGAGGCGCTGGAACGCTACACGCTGCCGTTCGGCGGCGGCTACTACTTCGTGCCCCCGACGACGGCCGCGCGATGCCGGCCGGATGACCCCGGCCGGCACCGGCGACGTGCCGGATCAACAGCTTCAAAACTGACAAACAACCCCATCGGGGGTACGGTCCGGCAGGTCTCCTATCGTTGACCTCATGGAACACGAACCGTTGGACACCGAGGCAGGCTTCTCCGGGCTGGGTCTGCGCGCGGAACTGCTGCGCGCGCTGACCACCCTCGGCTACGAGGAGCCGACCCCGATCCAGCGGGAGGCGATCCCGCCGCTCGTCGCCGGGCACGACCTGGTCGGCCAGGCCGCGACCGGCACCGGCAAGACCGCCGCGTTCTCGCTGCCGCTGCTGCAGGGCCTGGACGCGAACCGGCGCGAGACCGAACCGTGCGCGCTCGTCCTGGTGCCCACCCGTGAGCTGGCCGAACAGGTCTCCCAGGCGGTGCACCGGTACGGCAAGGAACTCGGCGTCCGCGTCCTGCCGGTGTACGGCGGCCAGCCGATCGGCCGGCAGCTCGGCGCGCTGGCCCGCGGTGTCGACGTGGTCGTCGGTACGCCCGGCCGGGTCCTCGACCACATCGACCGGGGCACGCTGCACCTCGGCGACGTACGCACGGTCGTGCTGGACGAGGCCGACGAGATGCTGGACATGGGCTTCGCCGAGGACATCGAGGCGATCCTGGCGGAGACGCCGGCGGAACGGCAGACCGTGCTGTTCTCCGCCACCATGCCGCCGCGGATCGACGCGATCGCGCGCCGCCACCTGCGCGAACCGGTCCGGATCACGATGGGCCGCAAGACCGTCGAGCCGGGCGAGATGCCGCTGGTCCGGCAGAGCGCCTACATCGTGGCCCGGCCCTACCGGGCGGCCGCGCTCGGCCGGATCCTGGACGTCGAGGCGCCGACCGCGGCGATCGTCTTCTGCCGTACCCGGGAAGAGGTCGACCAGGTCACCGAGACGCTGAACGGGCGCGGCTATCGCGCCGAGGCGCTGCACGGCGGGATGAGCCAGGACCAGCGCGACCGGGTGATGAACCGGCTGCGCGCCGGCACCACCGAGCTGCTGGTGGCGACGGACGTGGCCGCCCGCGGCCTGGACGTGGAACAGCTCACCCATGTGATCAACTTCAACGTGCCGGTCGCGCCGGAGGCGTACGTGCACCGCATCGGCCGGGTCGGCCGGGCCGGCCGCGAGGGGTGCGCGATCACCCTGGCGGAGCCGCGCGAGCAGCGCATGCTGAAGGCGATCGAGCGGCTGACCGGCCAGCGGATAACGCTGGAGAAGCTGCCGACCGTGACCGACCTGCGCGCCCGGCGCCTGGAACTGACCCGCGCGTCGCTGGAGACCGCGCTGGAGGGCGGCGACTTCGAGCGGTTCCGGGTCGTGCTCGAGTCGCTGACCGGCGAGCACGACGTCGAGGACGTCGCACTCGCCGCGATCAAGTTGCTGCACGAGGCGGCCGGCGGTGACGACGACGAGGAGGAGATCCCGTCGCCGGTCCCGCCGCGCGAGCGCACCCCCCGGAACCGCGACGACCGCCCGAGCGGCCGGGACAGCCGCCGGGACGGCCGCTCCGGCGACCGTGACCGGGACGGCCGCTTCGGTGACCGGGACCGGGACGGCGGTCCCGGCGACCGCGGCCGGTCCGGGCGGGACCACTCGTCCGACGCGGGGGTCACCCGGCTGTTCGTCGGGCTCGGCCGGCGTGCCGGGCTGCGCCCGCAGGATCTGGTCGGCGCGATCGCCGGCGAGTCCGGCATCAACTCCCGCGAGATCGGCGCCATCCAGATCACCGACCGGTTCTCCCTGGTCGAGGTTCCGGAATCGGCTGCGGACATGATCATCGACGCGCTCCAGCACAGCTTCATCCGCGGGCGCCGCCCATCCGTGCGGCGGGAGCGCTACAACCGCTGACCGGGTTCGGTGGGTGACAGGTCGAGAGCCGCGAGTCTCTGAGGGAAGAAGGTCAAGGGCTGCCTCCGGCGGGTCACGGCTCCGGGGAGGCGAGGATTCCCGGGGTGGCCGGGGTCCGCTGGGGGAGTGAGCTTCTCCGCCGTCGACGCGACCCTCAAGATCCTTCCATCCGCCACGCCCTTTCCGGCCGAGTGAAAGGGCGGTGGTGCATGGAAGGATCTTGAGTCCCAATGGTTACGTCGGGATTGTCGGGGGCGTGGTGCAGCCGTCTGTCCGTGGTGGTCTCGCGCTGGCCGGGTTCCTCGGCGAACACGCGGTGTCGCAGGCGGCGGATCCGGTCCCGATCGGTGGATGCGCCGGTGCGCAGCTCGACCATGCGGATGCTCCTTCCGCCGGAGCCGGAGCCGGAGCCGGAAGCGGGTATCCACGCACATAGAAGTATCGCGGTGGTCCGTCGTGGACACGGGGGCTCCGTTCCGGGAGCACTGTGTTGTTGGCGACACGCTGGTACGAGATGTAGTGGGTTGCGTGGCGGGCGTACCCAGATATGGTGTTGCACGCAGCTGGTTCGGGCGGTGCGGCGACGCGGTGCCCGAGGCAAGAGGGAACCCGGTGGAAATCCGGGACTGCCCCGCAGCGGTGAGTGGGAACGAAAGCCGTCACAAGCACTGGGTGTCGTCACAGGCGCCTGGGAAGCGACGGCCGGTAGGCAGAGCAGCACGGCGCCCGCGAGTCCGAAGACCTGCCAGCGCACCGCGCCGAAACGGACGCGCGGTGGTCCGAGGCCGCGCGGGACGGCCGACGCCGACCAGCCACCGCGGCCGCGATCCACGCGTGCCCGGTGGTGGCCTGCGCCCGCGCGGTCCGAGGACCTCATCGAGGGATTCGGACTCGCGAGGAGCGAACGAGGATGACGGTCACCGAGACCGCGGTACCGGCGCAGCAGACGCCACGAAGCACGATGCGGGTGCGCAAGCGGGACGGCGCACTGGAGCCCGTGGACGTCAACCGGATCGTGCGTGCGGTCGAGCGCCGGGCCGGGGACCTGACGGAGGTCGACCCGCTGCGGGTGGCGACCCGGACGATCAGCGGCCTGTACGACGGCGCGACCACCGAGGAACTGGACAAGCTCTCCATCCAGACCGCGGCGGAGCTGATCGGCGAGGAGCCGCAGTACTCCCGGCTCGCGGCCCGGCTGCTGATCAAGGCGGTCGAGGAGGAGGTCGCCGAGCAGGGCGTCGGCACGTTCGCCGAGTCGATCGCGCTGGCGCACCGGGAGGGGCTGATCGGCGACGAGACCGCAGCGTTCGCCGAGACGCACCGGCACGCGCTCGACGCGGCGATCGACACGCGCAACGACCTGCGTTTCGAGTATTTCGGGCTGCGCACGGTCGCGGACCGTTACCTGCTGCGCCACCCGCACACCCGCCGGGTCGTCGAGACACCGCAGTACTGGCTGCTGCGCGTCGCCTGCGGCCTGTCCCGGACCGTGGACGAGGCGATCGGCTTCTACCGCCTGATGTCCAGCCTGGCCTATCTGCCCAGCTCGCCGACGCTGTTCAACTCCGGCACCCGGCACACCCAGATGTCGTCCTGCTTCCTGGTCGACTCGCCGCGGGACGAGCTGGACTCGATCTACGAGCGCTACCACCAGGTCGCGAGGCTGTCGAAGTTCTCCGGCGGGATCGGCATCTCCTGGTCCCGGGTGCGGGGCCGGAGAGCGCTCATCCGGGGGACGAACGGGCGGTCCAACGGCATCGTGCCGTTCCTGAAGACGCTGGACGCCGGTGTGGCCGCGGTCAACCAGGGCGGCCGGCGCAAGGGCGCGGCGTGCGTCTACCTGGAGCCGTGGCACCCGGACGTGGAGGAGTTCCTGGAGCTGCGGGACAACACCGGCGAGGAGTCCCGGCGCACCCACAACCTGAACCTGGCCAACTGGATCCCGGACGAGTTCATGCGCCGGGTCGAGGCGGACGCGGACTGGTCGCTGATCGACCCGTCCGACGCGCCGGAGCTGCCCGACCTGTACGGCGCGGCGTTCGACGACGCCTACCGCGCGGCGGAGAAGAAGGCGGTGAAGACGGTCAAGGCACGCGACCTGTACGGCCGGATGATGCGCACGCTCGCGCAGACCGGCAACGGGTGGATGACGTTCAAGGACCCGTCGAACCGGCTGTCGAACCAGACCGGCGTGCCCGGCAACACCATCCACCTGTCCAATCTGTGCACCGAGATCCTCGAGGTGAACTCGGACGACGAGACCGCGGTCTGCAACCTGGGTTCGGTCAACCTGGGCGCGCACGTGACCGCGGACGGCGTCGACTGGGAGAAACTGCGTGCCACGGTACGGACCGCGGTGGTCTTCCTGGACCGGGTGATCGACATCAACTACTACCCGTCGGTGCAGGCGGCCGCGTCGAACCCGCGCTGGCGGCCGGTCGGGCTCGGGCTGATGGGCCTGCAGGACGCGTTCTTCACGCTGCGGCTACCGTTCGACTCGGCCGGGGCGAAGGAACTGTCCACCCGCGTCCAGGAGGAGATCTTCCTGACCGCGCTGGAGTCGTCCGCGGCGCTGGCCGAGGAGTTCGGCGCGCACCCGGCGTTCGCGCAGACCCGGGCCGCGAAGGGTGACCTGCACCCGGACCTGTGGGGGGCCACGCCCACGCAGACCGCGCGGTGGGCGGCGCTGCGGGCGCGGATCGCCGCGACCGGGCTGCGCAACTCGCTGCTGGTGGCGATCGCGCCGACCGCCACGATCGCGTCGATCGCCGGTGCCTACGAGTGCATCGAGCCGCAGGTGTCCAACCTGTTCAAACGCGAGACGATGTCCGGCGAGTTCCTTCAGATCAACACCTATCTGGTACGGGAACTGAAGGCCCGTGGACTGTGGACCGCGCCGATCCGGGAGCGGATCAAGCGTGCCGAGGGCTCGGTGCAGGGCATCGCGGAGCTGCCCGCGGACGTGCGGGAGCTGTTCCGCACCGCATGGGAGCTGCCGCAGCGCGCGCTGATCGACCTGGCCGCGGCCCGCGCGCCGTACATCGACCAGTCGCAGTCGCTGAACCTGTTCCTGAGCGCGCCGACGATCGGCAAGCTGTCCTCGATGTACCTGTACGCCTGGAAGTCCGGGCTGAAGACCAGCTACTACCTGCGCTCGCGGCCGGCCACCCGGATCCAGCAGGCGACCGTGGCGGTGCGGGCACCGGCCGCGGTCACCGTCTCCGCGGCGGAGGCGCTCGCCTGCTCACTGGAGAACCCCGAGTCCTGCGAAGCCTGCCAGTAGCACCGCTCACCACGTACCCCCGAAGGAATTCGATCTTCATGTTGCTCGACCCCGGAATGGACCTGACGCTGCGGCCGATGAAGTACCCGCACTTCTTCGACCGGTTCAAGGACGCCATCAAGAACACCTGGACCGTGGAGGAGGTCGACCTGCACGCCGACCTCGCCGACCTGGCCAAGCTCTCACCCGCGGAGCAGCACCTGGTCTCCCGGCTGGTCGCGTTCTTCGCCACCGGCGACACGATCGTGGCCAACAACCTGGTGCTCAACCTGTACCAGCACGTCAACTCGCCGGAGGGCCGCCTCTACCTGTCCCGGCAGCTGTTCGAGGAGGCCGTGCACGTCCAGTTCTACCTGAACCTGCTGGACACGTACGTGCCGGACGAGAAGGAGCGGTTCGCGGCGTTCGCGGCCGTGGAGAACATTCCGTCGATCGCGCGCAAGGCCGAGTTCTGTTTCCGGTGGATCGACTCAATCTTCGAGATGCGGACGCTGGAGTCCCGCGACGACCGGCGGAAGTTCCTGCTCAACCTGATCTGCTTCGCCGCCTGCATCGAGGGCCTGTTCTTCTACGGCGCGTTCGCGTACGTCTACTTCCTGCGCTCCCGGGGCCTGCTGCACGGCCTCGCGTCCGGCACGAACTGGGTGTTCCGCGACGAGTCGATGCACATGGCGTTCGCGTTCGACGTGGTCGACACCGTGCGCGCGGAGGAGCCGGAGCTGTTCGACGCGGAGATGGAACGGCAGGTCCGCGACATGCTGGCCGAGGCCGTCGAGTGCGAGGTGCAGTTCGCGGCCGACCTGCTCGACCAGGGCGTCTCCGGCATGTCCCTGGCGGACATGCGCGAGTACCTCCAGCACGTGGCGGACCGCCGGCTGGCCGTGCTCGGCATCGCGCCGATGTACGGTTCGGTGAACCCGTTCGCGTTCATGGAGCTGCAGGACGTGCAGGAGCTGTCCAACTTCTTCGAGCGCCGCGTCTCCGCCTACCAGGTCGGCGTGACCGGCTCGGTCACGTTCGACGACGACTTCTGACGACGCCGCCGGGGTCCCGGAGCCCGGGACCCCGGCCGGCCACTCAGGACCGGTAGCGGCCGCTGAGCACGCCGAGCACGTCGGCGTAGCGGCCCTCCGCGACCGCGTCGCGCTGCCACCTCACCCGCTCGACCAGGATCTGCCCGGCCTTCGGGTCCGCCTCCAGCAGGCTCATCACCTCGTCCAGGAAGTCGTCCAGCGGCATCGCCACCTCCGAGTTCTGCTGGTTCATCAGCGTGGTCCGGATGGCCGGCGGCACCAGCACTGCAGGTGCAGCTCGCCGACCAGCGGGTGCCGCAGCAGCTTGGGCGCCGAGGCGAGCGGCGCGACCTGCCGCCCGGGCGATGGGCCAGCCCGGCGCGCAGGTCGGCCGCGTAGGCCCGGCCGATCAGCTCGTGCTCGGCCGGGTCGTTGGCGTCCCGCGACGCCGGGTCGGCGAACCAGCGCCAGGTGACGTTCGACCGGTAGCCGGGCAGCCCGGTCCAGACGCCCAGCAGGTGTCGCGCGGCCCGGTTCTGCGCGACCACGGTGAGCAGCTCGTCGGCCACCTGCGCCGGTGTCCGGTCGAGCTCGTCGAGCAGGTAGAGCATCGCCGGGTCGACGTGGGCCAGCGGGGAACGCGACTCCGGCGGCTGCTGACCGGCGAGCCGGAACAGGTAGTCCTGCTCGTCACCGGTGAGCCGGATCGCCCGGGCCAGGCCGGCCAGCGCCGCCGCGGACGGGGTGCGCACCCTGCCCTGCTCCAGCCGGGAGTAGTAGTCCGGCGACAGCGCGGCCAGTGTCGCCACCTCCTCCCGGCGCAGGCCGGGGGTGCGGCGCCGGCCGCCGCCGGGGAGCCCCACGTCCTCGGGACGGAGCCGTTCCCGCCGGTGACGCAGGAACTCGCCGAGCGCGTTGTCGTCCATCTCCACCCCCTTCGTCGCGGCCGTGGGACCAGCATGGCCGCGCGGGGCGGGGATAGGTAGGCCACGTTCAGCCTAGGTGTCCGAGACCCTGGCTGCCGGCTGTCGGGGCGTTTGTCGTGTTTGCCCGGGAAAGCGGCCGTGATCAGGGAAAATGGCGGGATGAACGTGCGGCGGGCGGCGGTGCTCGGCTTCGTGATCGCGATGGCGGGCGGGTGCGGTGGCGGGCCCGGCACGCCGGTCGCGCAGCCGGGCGGGACCGGCGGCCCGCCGGTCCCGCCGAGCGCCGTCCCGGGCATCACCGGCTCGCCGACGCCGGGCTCGCCGGCGCCGGGGGCGCTGTTGCCGCCGCCCGCCTCCGCGTCACCGGCCGTCTCCGTGCCGCCCTGGTCGCCGCTCTGGTCGCCGCCCCGGTCGTCGTCCTCATCGCCGTCTTTGTCGCCGGGTGCGACTCCCGCGGCGGGTGCGGACGGGGTGCTGGAGCGCGGTGAGGCCGGGCCGGACATCCTGGCCTTGCAGCGGCGACTGGACGCGCTGGGCTACTGGAACGGGCCGGCCGACGGCAGTTTCGGGCAGCTCACGATGCAAGCGGTGTACGCGGTGCAGAAGGCGGCCGGCCTGGAACGCACCGGCCGCGCCGACGCCGGGACCCTCGCCGCGCTGGCCGCCGGGGTACGCCCGGCCGCGCGGAGCCGGACCGGCCACCGCGTCGAGATCGACCTGGACCGGCAACTGCTCCTGCTGGCCGACGACGGCGCGGTCACGAAGATCTTCAACACCTCCACCGGGTCGAACGAGTTCTACCGCCACCAGGGCCGGCGCTACCTGGCGGACACGCCGGCCGGGAGGTTCCGGGTCGGCCGGCAGATCGACGCCTGGCGGTACGGGCCGCTCGGCCCGCTCTACCGGCCGAAGTACTTCAACGGTGGGATCGCCGTGCACGGCGCGCACGACATCCCGCCGCGGCCCGCGTCGCACGGCTGCGCGCGGCTGTCGATCGCGGCGATGGACTGGCTGTGGACGAACGGCGCGATGCCGGTCGGCACCCGGGTCTGGGTCTACTGACCCGGTCCCGTCCCGTCCATGCCGAAGCCGGCCAGCAGGGCGGCCGCCCACGGCGGTGCCGGCACCGCGTCCGGGCCGGCCAGCCGCATCGCGCTGAGCACGGTGCAGAGCATGCCCTCGGCCATGAACGCGTGCATCTCCTCCGTCGAACCACCGGTCAGTCCGCGGACCGTCTCGTAGATCCGGCCGAAACCGGCGCGCACCACGTCGCCGATCTCCGGGTCCGCGGACGCGCCGAAGCCGTGCAGCAGCACCGCCAGCAGATCCCGCTCGGCCAGCAGGTCGATGTAGGCGCCGCCGAGCATCGCCACGTCCGTGCCCTGCGTCGCGGCCTCGCGGAAGGTGGCCTCGATCCGGTCGCAGACGTGCTCCATCACCGCGATGAACAGCCGCTGTTTCGACCCGAAGAGCCGGATCACGTACGGCTGGGTGACGCCGGCGAGGCGGGCGACCTGGTCGGTGGTGGTGCCCGCGTAGCCACCGGAGGCGAACGCGGTGACCGCGGCGGCGATCAGCTGTTCCCCTCGCTCGGCGGCGGTGAGCCGGGTTCGGACCGTCATGGTTGACAGGTTATCAGTTGATAACTACATTCACGGCGAGATTAGTTATCAGTCAATAACAACTTCCCGGGGGTACGAGCATGAGCGCTCCGACACGGCCACTCGCGGCGGTCCTCGCCGCGGTCGGCATACCGATGTTCATGGTCACGCTGGACAACCTGGTGGTGACGACCGCGCTGCCGGTCATCCGGGACCAGCTCGGCGCGTCCCTGACCGACCTGCAGTGGTTCGTCAACGCGTACACGCTGCCGTTCGCCGCGCTGCTGCTCACCGCGGCCGCGCTCGGCGACCGGATCGGCCGCAAGCGCCTCTTCCTGGCCGGCATCGCGCTGTTCACGCTCGCGTCCGCGGCCTGCGCCACGGCCACCGAGCCGTGGATGCTCACCACCGCCCGCGCGGTCCAGGGCGCCGCCGGTGCCGCGGTCATGCCGCTGTCGCTGACGCTGCTGGCCGCGGCCGTACCGTCGAGGATGCGCAACGCCGCGGTCGGCATCTGGGGCGGCATCAGCGGCCTCGGCGTCGCGGTCGGCCCGGTGGTCGGCGGCGCGGTCGTCGAGGGCCTCGACTGGAACTGGATCTTCTGGCTGAACGTGCCGGTCGGCGTGCTCGCGCTGGTCCTCGCGGCCGTCGTGCTCGGCGAGTCACGCGGCGGCGCCCGTCGCCTCGACCCGCTCGGCCTGGTCCTCTCCGCCGCCGGCGTGCTCGCGCTGGTCTGGGGCGTCGTCGACGGACCGGACCACGGCTGGACCTCGGCCCGGGTGCTCGCGTTGCTCGGCGGCGGCGCGGCGTTGATGGCCGGCTTCCTGGTCTGGCAGCGCGTCAACCCGGTCCCGATGCTGCCGCTGAGCCTGTTCCGCAACCGCGGTTTCGGCGTGGTCAGCGCGGTCGCGTTCGCGTTCTCCGCCGGTGTGTTCGGCTCGGTCTTCCTGCTCGCCCAGTTCTTCCAGGTGGTCCAGGGCCTGGACCCGTTCGCCGCCGGCGTCCGCACGCTGCCCTGGACGATGGCCCCGATGGTCGTCGCCCCGATCGCCGGCCTGCTGGTCGGCCGGGTCGGCGCCCGCACGCTGATCGTCCTCGGCCAGGCCCTGCTCGCCGCCGCCATCCTGTGGATCGCCGCCGCCTCCACCGCCATCGTCGGCTACGGCGCGCTCGTCGGCGCGTTCGCGATGGCCGGCGTCGGCATGGGCCTGACCTT
The DNA here is from genome assembly GCF_030813715.1 of Catenuloplanes indicus. Lineage (NCBI taxonomy): Bacteria > Bacillati > Actinomycetota > Actinomycetes > Micromonosporales > Micromonosporaceae > Catenuloplanes > Catenuloplanes indicus. The sequence goes on along the minus strand of NZ_JAUSUZ010000001.1, from coordinate 400,073 downwards.
CGCCCCGATGTCCACGCTGGTCCTGGCCAGCGTCGACGAGTCCCAGCACGGCGTGGCGTCCGGCGCCAACAACACGATCCGCGAGCTGGGCGTGGCGGTCGGCGTCGCGGTCCTCGCCTCGGTCTTCTCCTCCCGCGGCGACTACATCAGCGCCACCGCCTTCGTCGACGGCCTGGTCCCGGCGATCATGGTCGGCGGCCTGGTGGTCGCGGCCGGCACGCTGATCGCGCTCTTCCTCCCCGGCCGCCACCCACGGCCGTCGGCGGCGCAGGTGTCCGTCGCGGACGAGAACGCCACACCGCTCCCGGCCCCGGTCGGCTGACCCGCTCGGCACCGCCCCCGGCGGTGCCGGCCACGCTCCCCGGGCTCGGTTCCCGGTGCGGTGGGCCGGTATCGCCGGTTGTCGGTTTCGGGCGGGGTGGGCCGGTCCCGCCGGTTGCCGGGTTCCGGCCGGTCTCGCCGGTTGCCGGGTCCGGCCGGTCCCGCCGGATCTCAGACATCGCCGTGTCGCCCGGACGGCAGCGATCTCGCCCGCCCGGCATCGGCACCCCCGCTCGATATTTCCTGACATCGCCACCGGCGGCAGCACGGCTGACCGGCCGCCGCCTCAGCTGAGCGTGGGCAGCGCGACGTCGTCGAGGAGGTGGGCCGGGAGCCGCCACTGCTCCGGGTCGTCGTAGTCGCCGGCGGTGATCACGACGACCGCGGCCAGCGAGGGCAGCACGATCAGGCGCTGGCCGCCGTTGCCGATCGCGGACGGTGCGGGATGCCCGCCGGCCGTGCCGAGATACCACTGGTAGCCGTACCCGTCGCCCCAGTCCACGGTGAGCCACGGGGTCAGCATCTCGGTCACCCACGCGGCCGGCACCACGTCGCCGCCGCCGGTCAGCACCAGCTCGCCGATCCGGGCCAGGCCGCGTGGCGTGAGGCGTAGCCCGGACGCGGCCGAGAACACGCCGTCCTCGGCCGCCATCCACTCGAACGCGTCGATACCGAGCGGCCCGAACAGCCGCTCGGCGGCGTAGTCGCGCAGCGACCGCCCGGTCCCGGCCGTGATCAGATGGCCGAGCAGCGCGGACGCGCCGCCCGAATAGACCCATCGCAGGCCGGGCGGCGAGATCACCGGCCGCTCCAGGACGTACCGGTTGCGGTCCGGGGCCAGGTCCATCGCGATCTCACCGTTGGCCGGGCCGGAGTAGGGGATCTCCTCCCGCCACTCCAGCCCGAGTGACATGGTCAGCGCGTGCGCCACGGTGAGCCGGGCCCGCGCCGGGTCCGCGGCCAGGTCCGGGTATTCCGGGAACGACGCCAGCAGCGGCGCGTGCGGCGGTGGTACCCGGCCGTCGGCGAGCGCGATCCCGTACAGCAGCGCGACCACGCTCTTGGTCACCGACCGCACGTCGTGCAGCGTGCCCGCGTCGAACGCGACGTGCCCGAGCGGCCGGTCCCAGGCGAAGTCCGGGCCCGCGCCGTACCGTTCGATCAGGGTCCGTCCATGCTGGACGACGAGGAATCCGTGCAGATTGTCCGTCACGCGACCGAGTATCCGGTCTGACACGGTGTGCGAGTCCAGGGTTTTGTCGGAATTAACGGTGCGGCGGCTACTCCAGGTGACGTTGCCGCTACGGGTCCGGTGGCCGATCTTGGCCGGTCCCGGCCCCGCCACGCCGACGGCGCCACGCCGCATCCGCCGGGCGTGCCGTCACGCCCCGAACATGGGCGTCGCCTGGCAGCTTCTTGTCAGTTTCCTGTGAGCGCGTCTAGCGTCCCGGTGATCGTCGGCCATTGATACGGGGGAGTGCCACGTGAGGTATCGCCGTGCGCCCGGAACCAGACCAAAATACGTTGCCCGCCTAGGGATCCTGCTCGCAGCCGCGCTCGTCGCGTCCGCATTGGACGTTCCGGCCGCGGCGCGGGCCGAGGCCGCGGTGCTGGCGCCGGAGGCCCGCAACGCGGTGCCGAAGCCGTGCCCGGCCGACCGCGCCGACCTGGTCTCGGCCGCGGTCGCGGCGAAGCTGTGCGGCGGCCGGGTGGAGGCGCTCGGCGAGCGCTCCGAGACCACCCAGGTCTTCGCGAACCCGGACGGCACGATCACCGAGGAGCGGGCGCTGGCCCCGGTCCGGGTGCGCGCCGGCGACCGCTGGGAGGCCGTCGACCTGACGCTCGTCAAGCGCCCGGACGGTACGGTCGCGCCGCGCGTGCACCCCCGTGCGCTGGAGCTGAGCGGCGCGGCGCCGGGCACCGGCAGCCACGAGGTCGCCGCGTTCGGCAGCGGCGGCGAGCGTACCGGCTTCTCCTGGACCGGCCCGCTGCCGGAGCCGGTGCTGGACGGCCCGACCGCCACGTACCGTGAGGTGCAGCCGGGCGTCGACCTGGTGGTCACCGCGCAGAGCACCGGGTACGCGCAGTTCTTCGTCGCCAAGGACCGGGCCGCGCTGAAGCGGATCTCGACGCTGCGGCTGCCGATCAGCACCGGTGCGCTGAGACCGGCGGCGGACGGCGCGGGCGGGCTCACGTTCAACGACGCGAAGGGCCGCCCGGTCGGGCGTGCGCAGGCGCCGGTGATGTGGGACGCGACGGTCGGCGCCCGCTCCGGCGAGCACGTCAACGTGGCGGGGGTCGGCCTGAAGGTCACCGGCGGGCGGACGCTGGAGCTGACCGCGGACCCGGACTTCGTCGCCCGCCCGGACCTGACGTTCCCGGTCACGATCGACCCGCCGGCGTCGCTGCCGGTCGCGTTCGACGCGTTCGTGCAGAACTCCTACAGCAGCGACCAGTCCGGCGCGAGCGAGCTGAAGCTCGGCCACATCGAGGACGGCGGCTCCTACACCGCGCGGTCGTACCTGCGGTTCGGCACCACCGGCATCCACGGTACCCAGATCACCACGGCGAAGCTGCGGCTGTGGAACACGCACTCGTACTCGTGCACGGCCGCGTCCTGGGAGGCGTGGCGCACGGACACCGCGACCACGGCCACCCGGTGGACCGCGCAGCCGGCCGCGCGGGAGAAGGTCGGCACGTCCACCGAGACCCGCGGCTACAGCTCGTCCTGCGGTGACGGCTACGTCTACGTCGAGGTCGGCAAGGCGCTGCAGTACGCGGCGGACAACAACAGCGCGGACGTCACGATCATGCTGCGCGGCACCAGCGAGACGTCCTCGGCGAGCTGGAAGAAGTTCGACTCGGCGGAGGCCGCTCACCCGCCGCTGATCACGGTCACCTACAACGCGGCGCCGTCCGTGCCGGACGCCCCCGCGGTCGCGCCCTGCTACTCCTCGTGCGGCGCGGGCGCGGGCACGTCCGGCGTGCGGCCGACGCTGTCGGTGAAGCTCGCCGACACCAACGCCGGCCAGGCGCTGCGGGCCGAGTTCGAGGTGCGCACCAAGGCGGCCGGCGCGGCCGTGGCGGCCTCCGGCACGCTGTCCGGCAGCTGGACGAACGGCTCGACCGCGGCCTGGCAGGTGAGCACGGACCTGGTCAACGGCACCACGTACCAGTGGCGGGCGCGGGCCAGGGACCCGTACGCGGACGGTGCCTGGACCGGCTGGACCGACCTGACCGTGGACACCGACAGGCCCGGCGTGCCGTTCGTGTCCGCGCAGGTCTACCTCGACGACGGGCAGCCGCACGGCGGTGCCGGGCAGGCGGACACGTTCACGTTCACGCCGGCCGGCGGCGGCGGCGACCTGGCCGCGTTCGTCTACCGGCTGGACACCGACGCGGCCGCCACCACGGTCGCCGCGACCGGGACGATCACCCGCGTGCTCACCCCGGCCGACGGCCTGCGCACGCTGACCGTGCAGGCGAAGGACCGGGCCGGCAACCTGTCCGCGGCGAACACGTACACGTTCTCGGCCGGGTCGGCCGCGCTGGCCCAGCCGCTGCCGGGCGCGACCGTGGTGAAGCGGACCAAGCTCGAGGTCTTCACGCCGGTGGCCGGCTACACCCGCGCGTACTTCGAGTACCGGCGCGGTCCCGGCGCACCGGCGCTGCCCGTACCGTCGGCGAATCTGATGTCCGCCACCGGTGCCCCGGTCACCGCGACCGCGGCGTCGCCGGTCGCGTTCACCGCGCTCGGCGGGTACGCGATCTGGTCCGCCACCGACACGCTCGGCGCGGTCGGCGGCGTGGTCGAGGTCCGCGCCCGGATCTTCACGGCCACGTCCGCCGGGCCGGTCTACGACACCCCGTGGGTACGCGTCACGGTCGACTCCAGCGGTGACGGCGCCGCGACCGACGAGGCCGGCCCCGGCGCGGTCAACCTGCTCACCGGTGACCTCACGCTGGAGGACACCGACGTGGACGAGCTCGGCCTGTCGGTCAGCCGGACCGCGTCCTCGCGCGGCACCGACGGCGGCTGGACCGCGATGCCGCAGAAGCTGACCGCGAACCAGCAGCAGGTCTCCACCGACCTGACCGGCTTCGCCGTGCCGTCGACCAGCACCGCGGTCCGGTCCACCGCGCGCGGCCAGGGCGACGTCACGCCGGCCGACTCGATCGAGATCACCCCGGCCGCGTCCGGCACCGGCACCGACACGTACGTGGCACTCGGCGGCGACACCGGCGCGCTGCGGCTCGGCATGGTGGCCGGGCGCACCTACCGCGCCACCGGCTGGATCTACGTGCCGGCCGCGACCACGCTCGCCCCGGCCAGCCCGGCGACCGGCCTGCGGATCGTCGGGTTCTACAAGAACGGGACCGCGTACACGCCGGTGGCCTCGCCGATGGCCGCCTACCTGGACGGCTGGCAGGAACTGTCGGTCACCATGACGATCCCGGCCGGCGCCACCGAGGCGCTGTTCCGGCTCTACAACGGCAACGCGGGCGGCAGCGGGCGCAAGGTCTACTGGGACAACGTCTCGGTGACCGAGGTGGTGGCGCCGTTCGGCCCGTCCTGGGTGGGCGGCGCGACCGGCGGCGCGGCGGAGAGCGACTACACCACGCTGTCCTTCACCGAGGCGTCGCTGGCCCAGGTGACGATGACCGACGGCAGCTGGATCACGTTCTCCCGCAACGCGGACGGCAGCACGTTCACGCCCGAGCCGGGCGGCGAGACGCTGTCGCTGACCAGGCCGGACGCGACCTCGTACCGGCTGACCGAGGCGGACGGCACGGTCGCCGAGTTCACCCAGCAGGGCGGCGTCTGGACGGTCACCTCCACCTGGACCGCGGAGGGCGACACCACCAGCCGGTACGTCTACGACACCACCGGCGGCCGGCTGCTGCTCAAGCGCGTGATCAACCCGGCGGAGCCCGGCGTCGGCGACTGCACCACCGCCACCCCGGCGCGCGGCTGCGAGGTGCTGGAGTACGTGCACGCCACCGCGACCGCCACGGGCCTGAGCCAGACCGTGTTCGGCGACTACGCCGACCGGGTCACCGGCGTGCGGATCTGGACCTGGGACCCGGCGCGCAACGCCGAGGTCGCGGTGGACGTGGCCCGGTACGCCTACGACGACCTCGGCCGGCTGCGCGAGGTCTGGGACCCGCGGATCACCCCCGCGGTCAAGACCACCTACGAGTACGACGCGGTCGGCCGGGTCGTGCGGACCACGCCGCCGGGCGAGCTGCCCTGGTCGGCCGACTACGGCAACCCGGACGTGGACGCGGCCGCGCTGCGCTGGGGCCTGGACGGCAACGCGAACGACGGCTCCGGCGCCGGCCGCAACGGCACCGCGACCGGCGTCACCTGGGGCGAGGGCAACGACCCGGGCAACCCCGGCGACCGGGCGGCCGTGTTCACCGGCGCGGCCGGGCAGCAGATCACCGCGTCCGGTACCGCGCTGTCCAACACCGCGTCGTACACGGTCTCGGCCTGGGCCCGGATCACCGACAAGTCCGCCAGCCGCACGATCGTCTCCAAGGACGGCAGCCGGACCAGCGGATTCTTCCTCACCTACGTCGCCGACACGGACCGGTGGGCGTTCTCCCGGACCACCGCGGACGCGGACTCGTCGTCCTCGGTCCGGGCCACGTCGAACACGGCGCCGGTGCTCGGCCGCTGGACCCACCTGGCCGGCGTCCACGACACCGCCACCGGGCGGATGGTGCTCTACGTCGACGGCGTGCCGCAGAGCACCACGGTGCCGGCCGGCGGCTGGAACGCCACCGGCGGCTACGTGGTCGGCCGGGCCAAGTGGGCCGGCGCGGCCGCGAACCCGTGGGCCGGCGGCATCGACGACGTGCGCATCTACGGCTCCGCGCTGACCGCGGCGCAGATCGCCGACCTGGCCGGTGACGAGAACGGCGGCCGGCTGCTGCGGATCCGCCGGTCCGCGCTGCAACCGGGCAGCAAGACCGCCACGGACGGCGAGACCGCGGTCACGCTGGTCTACAACACGCCGCTGACCAGGGCGAGCGGCGGCCCGTACGACCTGGACTCGGCCGCGATCGCCAGCTGGGGGCAGACCGACCTGCCGACCGACGCCACCGCGGTGTTCCCGGCCGAACAGGTCCCGGCCTGCTTCAGCGCCCGGGCGGGCTGCCCCGGCCCGAACGGGTTCGGCTACGCCACCGTGCACTACCTGAACGCGGGCGGGCAGGAGGTGAACACCGCGACGCCCGGCGGTCACATCGACACCAGCGAGTACGACCGGTTCGGCAACGTGGTGCGCACGCTGGAGGCGTCCGAGCGGGAACTCGCGCTCGGCACCCGGCCCGGCGCCGCGGCCGACCTGGCCACGCTCGGCCTGCTCGAGTCCGGCACCGCGATCCGGGCGCTGGCGCTGTCCACGGTGAACACGTTCGGCCCGGACGGCACCGACCAGCTGGAGCACCTCGGCCCGACCCGGACGGTCACGCTCGACCGGCCGCTGGCCGACCCGGACGGCACCGGGCCGCTGACCGCGCGCGCGGCCGGGGACACCGTCATCGCGCGCGCCCGGACCGTCTCGGCGTACGACGAGGGCCGGCCGGACGGCGCCACGTACCACCTGGAGACCACCCGGACCGAGGGCGCCAGCGTCGACGGCTACCCGCTGGCCGACGCGCGGGTGACCAGGACCGGGTACGCGGCGGAGAAGGGCGGCCACTCCGGCTGGGCACTGAAGAAGCCGACCATGTCGATCGTGGAGGCGACACCGGGCGGCGCCCGGCAGACCAGCTGGACGGTCTACGACGCGGCCGGCCGGATCACCGCCACCTGGGGCATCGGCGCGACCGGCACCGACGCCCGCACCACCGAGATGATCTACTACACCGGCGGCGCGAACACCGTGGACACCGCGTGCGGCAACCGTCCCGAGTGGGCCGGTCAGCTGTGCGTGTCCCGGGCCGCCGGTGCGGTGCAGGGTCACGACCCGGCCCGGATGGCCGGTGCGCTGCCGGTCCGGCGGATCACCGGGTACACCCGGTTCGGCGACGAGGCGGCGGTGACCGAGACCGCGGCCGGCGTCACCCGCACCACGACCATCACGTTCGACGCGGCGGACCGGGAGTACAGCACGCTGGTCACGTCGGACGCGGGTGCGGCGCTGCCGGCGGTCGTGACCGGCTACGACCCGGCGACCGGCCGCGCGGTGACCAGCACGGCCGGGACGGACACGATCACCCGGGAGTACGACGCGCTCGGCCGGCTGGTCGCCTACACCGACGCGGACGGCGCGCGCACCAGCACCGAACTCGACCGGTACGACAACGAGGTGCGCGTCGTCGACCCGACTGGCACCACCACCTACGAGTACGACCGGGCGGTGGACCCGCGCGGGCTGTTGACCGGGCTCACCGACAGCAACGCGGGCAGCTTCACCGCCCGGTACTCCCCGGACGGGCAGCTGGTCACGGTCACCTATCCGGGCGGGATCACTCGCACCGACCGGCTGGACGCGAACCTGCAGCCGGCCGGGCGCACCTACACCCGTACCGCCGACGGGCTGGTGATCTGGTCCGAGTCGGTGGTGGACAACTCGGCCGGGCAGTGGACGCGGCACCAGTACACCGGCGGCGAGTCGGCGTACGCCTACGACGGGTTCGGGCGGCTGGTCACGGCCCGGCACGACAGCGCGGTCACCGGCGGCTGCCTGACCCGCACGTACGCCTACGACGACCGGACGAACCGGACCCGGAGCACCGCGTACGCGCCCGGCGCGGACGGCGGGTGCGCCACGTCCACGGCCGAGTCGGAGTCGGTCTACACGCACGACACCGCGGACCGGATCACCAACGCCGGTTTCCGCTACGACGCGCTCGGCCGCACGGTCGGGCTGCCGGACGGGATGACGATCGACTACTACGCCAACGACCTGGTCCGCGGCCAGCAGCTCGACGACGCCCGGCAGACCTGGACGCTCGACCCCGCGCACCGGCTGCGGGCCGCGCGGACCGAGACGCTGGCCGGCACCACCTGGACCGAGACCGCGACCACGCTCCAGCACTACGCGGACGACAGCGACGAGCCGCGGTGGACGATCGAGGACGGCACCGGCGCCTGGACGCGCTACGTGTCCGGCCCGGACGGCGACCTGGGCGCGTCGGTGACCTCCGGCGGCACGGTCCTCGTGCAGCTGGCCAACCTGCACGGCGACGTGGCCGCGGTGATCGACCCGGTCGCCGGCACGCCGGAGGTGTACCAGTACGACGAGTTCGGCACGCCGCTGGCCGGGCAGGCCGACCTGCGGTACGGCTGGCTCGGCGCGAAGCAGCGGTCCGGCGACGCGATGGGCGACCTGATCCTGATGGGCGTCCGGCTCTACTCGCCGGGCCTGGGCCGGTTCCTGACCGTCGACCCGATCGCGGACGGCAGCTGCAACGCGTACGACTACAGCTGCGCCGACCCGGTCAACCGGTTCGACCTGGACGGCCGGAAGTGGTGCTGGAAGTTCTGCAAGCACGGCAAGAACCCGTACTGGCGGATGGCGTTCCACGGCACCCGGATCGCCGGCTCCGCGTTCGGCATGCTCGGCGCCGGCGTGGTCTACCGCGGCGGCTACCGGTCGATCCGCAGCGGCTGGAAGGTCTACCGGTCGGTGCGCAAGAAGGGCTGGAAGGCCTCGTTCCACCCGTTCCGCACCAAGACCAGGCGGGAGAAGGTGAAGTACATCCTGTCCGGCATCGGCGGCTGGATGGGCTACCACGACATCCGCAACGACTGGCGCGGCTTCAAGCGGGCGGCGCGGGACGCGTCCAAGCCGTGGGCGGCCAAGTACTGCCGCGGCGTCCGCAAGCTCAAGCGGCGCATCTTCGGCCGCTACGCGGGCTCCAGCTGCCGGTAGCGAACCGGCCGGACGGCGGGGTACGCGTCCGCGCGTACCCCGCCGTCCGGTCAGCGGTCCAGCAGCTGCGCCAGGTGCACGGCCGGGCGGTCGCGCAGGTCGGCGACCTGGGTGCGGCAGGAGAAGCCGTCGGCCAGGACCACCGCGTCCGGGGCGGCGTCCAGCGCGGGCAGCAGGTTCTGCTCCGCGACCGCGACGGACACCTCGTAGTGGCCGATCTCGACGCCGAAGTTGCCGGCCAGGCCGCAGCAGCCGGCCAGCCGGGTGACCGTGGCGCCGGTCGAGGCGAGCAGGTCCGCGTCGCTCTTCCAGCCGAGGACCGCGTGGTGGTGGCAGTGCGGCTGCGCGACCACGGTGGTGCCGGACAGGTCCGGCGGCGTCCAGCCGGGGGTCTGCGACAGCAGCTCGGCCAGTGTGCGCACGGCACCGGCCACGGCCGCCGCGTCCGCGTCGCCGGGCAGCAGTTCGCGCACGTCGGAGCGGAGCACGGCGGTGCAGGACGGCTCGATGCCGACGATCGGCACCCCGGCGCGGGCATCCGGGGCAAGAGCCGCCACGGTACGGGCGAGGATCTTCTTCGCCGAGTCGAGCTGGCCGGTGGTGATCCAGGTCAGGCCGCAGCACACGGACCCGGACGGCAGCCGCGGCTCGTACCCGGCGGCGCGCAGCACCCGGACCGTGGCGTCCGCGACCTCGGGGGAGAACGCGTCCGAGAACGAGTCCGCGAACAGCACGACCGGCGTCCGCGCGGTCGTCTCCGGCCGGAACGTGCGCCGGAACGGCTTGCGGGCGAACGCGGGCACGGACCGGCGGCCGTCCACCCCGGCCAGCCACAGCGCGAGCTTGCCGACGCCGGGCAGGCGCACGCCGAGGTTCGCCAGCCGTGGCACCCACCCGGCCAGCCGCGCCCAGAACGGCAGCTTGCCGAGCGTGTAGTGGGACCGTGGCCGGATCTTCCCCCGGTACGTCTGGTGCAGCACCTCGGACTTGTAGGTGGCCATGTCGATGCCGGTCGGGCAGTCCGACGCGCAGCCCTTGCAGGACAGGCACAGGTCCATCGCGTCGTGCACGGACGGGTGCGACCAGGCCAGCTCGCCGCGCACCACCTCCTGCAGCACCCGGGCCCGGCCGCGGGTGGAGTCCTTCTCCTCGCGGGTGGCCAGGTAGGACGGGCACATCACGCCACCGGCCGCGGAGTTGTCCGCGCGGCACTTGCCGACGCCGGTGCAGCGGTGCACGGCCTGGCCCAGGTCACCGTCGTCGTGCGGGTACGCCATGGCGAGCTGCTTCAGCGGGAACCGGCCGGCCGGGCGCACGTCCGCGTCGATCGGGTCCGGGTCGACCAGCACGCCCGGGTTGAGCAGGTTGTCCGGGTCGAACGCGGCCTTCACGCCGGCGAACAGCGCGATCGCGTCCGCGGAGTACATGTGCGGCAGCAGCTCGGAGCGGGCCCGGCCGTCGCCGTGCTCGCCGGACAGCGACCCGCCGAACTCGCCGACCAGCTTCGCGGCGTCGGTCAGGAACTCCCGCATGATCTTCGTGCCGCCGGGCTGGTCCAGCGGCAGGTCCAGGCGCACGTGCATGCAGCCGTCGCCGAAGTGCCCGAACGGCGCGCTCGTCATGTCGTACGACGCGACCAGCTCGTCGAACCGGGCCAGGTACGCGCCGAGCTTCTCCGGCGGCACGGCCGCGTCCTCCCAGCCGGGCCAGGCCGGCCGGTCCGACGGGGCGCGCCCGGCCAGACCGGCGCCGTCCTCCCGGATCCGCCACAGCCGGGCCTGGGTCGCCGGGTCCGTGACGACCAGGCTGGACGCGCCGATGCCGTCGGCCGCCAGCTTCCGGGCGCGCGACTCGACCTCGCCGGCGTCGTCGCCGGCCAGCTCGACGAACAGCCAGGCGGCACCGGACGGCAGCGGGGGCACCGCGTCCGGGCCGCGGCGGGCGCGCAGCACGTCCAGCAGGCGGGAGTCGAGGCCCTCGCAGGAGGTCGGGCCGTGCGCGACCACGGCGGGGGAGGCCTCACCGGCCGCGACGATGTCCGGGAAGCCGAGCACGACCACCACCCGGACCGGCGCGTCCACGACCAGCTTGACGGTCGCCTGCGTGATCACGGCGAGCGTGCCCTCGGAGCCGACCAGCGCGCGGGTCAGGTCGAAGCGCTCCGGCAGCAGGTGCTGCACCGCGTAGCCGGAGACCTGCCGGCCGAACCGGTCGAACTCGGTGCGCGCGGTGGCGAGGTGCCGGCCGATGGTCTGCCGCACCGCGCCGAGCACCGCATCGGCACCGCGGGCGAACGCGCCGCTCGCGTCGTACCCGGTGACCAGTTTGTGACCGGTGGCGGTCAGCAGCTCGAGGCCGGCCACGTTGTCGGAGGTGCGGCCGTAGGCGAGTGACCGGGAGCCGCACGCGTTGTTGCCGATCATGCCGCCGATCGTGCAGCGCGGGTGCGTCGACGGGTCCGGGCCGAAGCGCACGCCGTGCGGCGTCACGCCCTTCTGCAGGACCGCGTGCACGGTGCCGGGCTCGACCACCGCGGTCCGCGCCTCCGGGTCGACGCTGAGCACCCGGTTGAGGTGCCGGGAGAAGTCGAGCACGATGCCGCGGCCGACCGCGTTCCCGGCGACGGACGTGCCGGCGCCGCGGCTGGTCAGCGGCACGCCGGTCGCGCGGGCCACCTCGAGCGCGGCCGCGACCTCGTCGGAGTGCCGCGGGCGGACCACGGCCAGCGGCGGGATGCGGTAGAGCGAGGCGTCGGACGCGTACATGCCACGCGTGCCGGCGTCGGCACGCACCTCGAGCCCGGCCCGCTCCAGCGCCGCCACTACATCAGTCATAGGTAACATGTTACTCGTGCCCCAGCTCAGCCTGCCGCCAGAGGCCCCCACCCTGGCCGACGCGGTCGCCCGCGCGGTCCGCGACGGCGTCGCCGCCGGCCAGCTCGTGCCGGACACCACGTACTCCGTCTATCAGCTGGCCGAGCTGCTCGGCGTGTCCCGCAGCCCGGTCCGTGAGGGGCTGCTCCGGCTGGCCGAGGCCGGCCTGGTCGAGATCCGCCGCAACCGCGGGTTCCGGGTGCTGCCGCCGCGGGTCGCGGACGTGGAGGAGATCATCGGCATCCGGCTGGCGCTGGAGCCGGACGCGGCACGCCGGGCCGCGGTCGACGGCACCGACGAGGCGCACGCGGCGGTCCGGGCCGCGCTGGACGAGATGGCCGGCGCGGCCGCGCGCGGCGACGAGCGCGCGTTCTGGGCCGCCGACCGCGCGCTGCACGACCTGCTGCTGCGCGCCGCCGGCAAGCCCCGCACCGCCGCGGTCATCGACGGGCTGCGCTCCACCACCGCGCTGCTCGGGCCGCCCACCACGGCCAGCGGGCGCACGCTCGCCCAGATCCACGCGGAGCACGAGCCGGTCGTGGCCGCGGTCCTGGCCCGCGACGGCGACGCCGCGTTCACCGCCATGCGCGCCCACCTCGACGCCACCGGCGCGCTGCTCGTACAGCGGGCTGCGTAACCTCTCCGAAATAGAGTTTCCGCCGGTCGCGGCCACTTCGGGCGGTGCGGGCCGATCCCGTCCGCTTGACGGTAATCTGTCGGAAATTTACGATCCTCATCGCTCTTAACACGATCTAGTGCGAGACGGTGGGACAAACGTGGGTACACCCGGCTATCGGGACCATCCCGTCGACGACTGGGATCCGGACGCGCCGATCGACGAGGCGGAGGCCGAGGAGTTCCTGCGGCAGTACCACGCCGAGAACCCGGGCGCCGGCGACGTGACGGCCCGGCTGGCCGAGGTCCGCGCGGAGATCGCGGTCACCGGCACGTACGAGCACACGCTGGACGAGGTCACCTACGGCGCGAAACTGGCCTGGCGCAACGCCAGCCGCTGCATCGGCCGGCTCTACTGGCGCAGCCTGCACGTGCTGGACCGGCGCTCGGCCCGCACGCCGCACGAGATCTACGCCGGGCTGGTGCGGCACCTGGAGATAGCCAGCGGCACCGACGTCCGCCCCGGCGCCCGCGCGGTCCGTCAGGGCGCGATCCGCCCGGTGCTCAGCGTGTTCGCCCCCGCGAAGCCCGGCCGGCCGTACGCCCGGGTGTGGAACGACCAGCTCATCCGGTACGCCGGGTACCGCATGCCGGACGGCACCACGCTCGGCGACCCGGCGCAGGCCGACTTCACCGAGTCGATGGAACTGCTCGGCTGGAAGGGCGAGAAGACGCCGTTCGACGTGCTGCCGCTGATCATCGAGGCGCCCGGGCACGGCCTGCACATGTACGACCTGCCGGAGAACGTCGTCCTCGAGGTCCCGCTGACCCACCCGGACCACGGCTGGTTCGCCGAGCTGGGCCTGCGCTGGTACGCGGTGCCGGCGATCGCGAACCAGCGGCTGCGGATCGGCGGCGTGGAGTACCCGCTGGCCCCGTTCAACGGCTGGTACATGGGCACCGAGATAGGCGCCCGCAACCTGGCCGACACCGACCGCTACGACCTGCTCCCGGTCGTCGCGCAGCGACTCGGCCTGGACATGACCTCGGAGGCGACGCTGTGGCGGGACCGCGCGCTGGTCGAGCTGAACCGGGCGGTGCTGCACTCCTACCAGCGGGCCGGTGTGAAGATCAGTGACCATCACACCGAGGCCGCCCGGTTCCTCGAGCACGTGCGCCGCGAGCAGCGGGCCGGACGCGAGGTGCCGGCCGACTGGAGCTGGATCGTGCCGCCGATGTCCGGCGCGGCCACGCCGGTGTTCCACCGCTACTACCACGAGGCCGACCAGCGCCCGAACTTCTACCTCGACGAGGAGGCGCGGCTGCTCGCCCGGTACGGTCACGCCCGGGCGAGCACACCGCAGCACTCATGACCGCTGGCTGAGCATGTGCGCGGCCATCCAGTCGTAGACCCAGATCCAGGCCGCGCTGGTCGACGAGGACCAGTCGTCGGAGACGTCGCCGACCGCGCGGACCAGCGCATGCCCGACGTACGGATAGTGCTCCGGCAGCACGCCGTACCGGTCCGCGTGGTGCGCGCCGAGCCGGTGCAGCGAGCGCTCCATCTGCGCCGCGTACCGGTCCGGCTCGACCAGCGCGCGGATGCCGTCGAGCAGCGCCCGGCACAGCTTCTCGTTCTGCGCGGTCATGTCGTCCGGGAACATCGCCCGCACACCCGGGGCCATCGCGAACAGGTGCCGGTAGAACGCCTCCGCCAGCGCGACCGGGCGTTCGGCCACCGACGCGGCCGTCCGCTGCACGATCTGCATGGCCTCGGCGTCCGGCCGGGGATGACCCCCCGGCGCACCCGACGGCGCCCGGGAGACGCTCGCCGCGTAGACAGCTCCGGTGCCGCGGCCCGTACCTCCGAAATCGATCACCGATGCACTATAACGTCCGCTCTCGATAGGTTGTGCGGCTGTACATCGTTTTTGTCCGAAAACGCGGGTCGACCAGGAGTTTCAGCGACGTTACGGCGTGCCGGACCGTCCACACCGGACGTATGCGCGGGCTCGCCGACCGTACCGGCGGAAATGGATTGTCCCCGGGCCGGGGGTGGTCGACGATGCGGGGACGCCGCTGCGCCGGCATCGTCCGTCGGAGAGACCATCCCGGCTCTGCGCGCGGGGCTCTCGCCGCGATGGTCGAGGGTATTTCGTTCGACGTGACGCGGCGATGGAGGATCCGGAACGTGACTGCATCCGTGCGGTATCGACTGCGGCCGGCGACCGAGGCCGATCTGGACCGCCTTCTCGCCGTACTCAACGGGGCCGTGACGTGGTTGCGGCAGCGAGGCGTGGACCAATGGGGCGGAGAACCGTGGCACGCGGCCGAACTCCGTCCCGGCCTCAAGGCGGGCGCGCTCTACCTGGCGGAGAGCCGCGAGGCCGTCCCGGTCGCCACCATGACCCTCGACGACGTGGCCGACGAGGACTTCTGGAGTCCGGAGGACGACCTGTCCGCCGCCCTCTATCTGCGTCATCTCGCCGTCGACCGGGCCTTGAGCGGACGCGGCATCGGTTCCTGGATGCTCGGCCAGGCCGCACGGCACGCCGCGCGACGCGGCAAGGAGTGGCTGCGACTGGACGCGTCGAAGACCAACACCCGGCTGCACGCCTACTACCGTCAGCAGGGATTCCAGCAGCTTCGCACCGTTCACGTGCCGAACCGGGCGTCCGGCGCACGGTTCCAGCGATGTGCGGCGAGCCGGCCGGCATCGGCCGCACGGCCGATCTGCCCGGAGTGCCGGCCCGGCACCGGTTACGCTCGCCGGTGATGGCACATGAGGATGACGCCGGGCTGGTGAGCGACCGGTTTCCGCGGTTCGCGGCCGAGCTGGCGGACGCGCTGCGCGCGGCGGGCGAGGGGCGGCTGGCGGATCAGGTGGCCGGGCTGCGCGTCGTCCAGGAGTGCGGTTGCGACGACGACTTCTGCCGGAGTTTCTACACCGCGCCGCCGCCGGACGGAGCGTACGGGCCGGGCCACCGCTGCGTCACGCCCACGCCGGAGCGGGCCGGGATGTTCGTCCTCGACGTGGTCGACGACGAGATCATGTACGTCGAGGCGCTCACCCGGGCCCGGCTGGACTGACCGCTCACCCGCCGAACAGGTCGCGGTGGCGGACGCTCCACGCGATGTGCGCCTCGGTCGCCGCGACCGTGCCGTCCGTCAGCCACGAGGCCTGCGGCTGCTGCCCGTCCGCGGCGAGCCGCCGGACCAGCGTGAGCACCTGCCGCTGCTGGGCGATCACCTCGTCGGCCAGCCCGTCGAGCGAGGTGAGCCCGTACGCGGCGGCGAAGATCTCCAGGCGGCGGCGCCGGTCCGGCGGGACCGGGTGGTGCATCGACCGCGCGCTCTCCGCGTCGTCGCGGAACGGCGCCACGTACTCCAGCGCGTAGGCCACGTCGAAGATCGGCCGCCGCGGCCCCGCGTGGTCCCAGTCGAGGATGCCGACCGGCCGGGTGCCGCGCCACACCAGGTTCCACGGCC
Source organism: Catenuloplanes indicus (assembly GCF_030813715.1). Classification (NCBI taxonomy): domain Bacteria; kingdom Bacillati; phylum Actinomycetota; class Actinomycetes; order Micromonosporales; family Micromonosporaceae; genus Catenuloplanes; species Catenuloplanes indicus. Next base: position 383,887 of record NZ_JAUSUZ010000001.1, on the reverse strand, counting down.
CGAAGTCGCCGTGACAGATCAGCTCACCCGCGTGCCGCGGGACCGGACCCGAGGACCAGACCGCGCCGGTACGGGGACGGAAGCCCGCGACCGCGTCATGGTAGTCGCGCAGCAGCCGCGCCATCGCCCGCAGCCCGGCCTCGTCCACCACCCGCGCCCAGCCGTCGCCACCGGAGTCACCGTCGAGATAGGTCAGCACCTCACGGCCCTCGTCGTCGACCCCGAGCACCCGCGGAGCGTACGGAAACCCGACGTCCGCCAGGTGTCGCAGCAACTCGTGCACGGACGCCGACCACGGATGCATCGGCCGCCGCACGGTGTCACCGACCCGCACCACCCGCCGGTGCACACCCTCCTGCAACACCTCGTGCTCCGCCACGCGCCCGACGCTACCGCCGCCCCACCAGGTCCGGCGACCGGTATCGAGCCACACCCGCGGAACCAGCCGGCTGGCACGTGCAAGTGACTGCCTCGGAGGAACGGGCGTCCTCGCTGAACCGGCAGCGCTCGAGAACGTGCGGGTGCCGCGCCGCGATACCGGATGGCCTCGGTCAGCCGGCCAGGGCGGCGTAGCGGCCGTTGCGGGCGAGCAGGGCGGTGTGGGTGCCGGATTCGATGACGCGGCCGTGGTCGATCACCGCGATCTGGTCGGCGTCGCGCACGGTGGAGAGGCGGTGGGCGATGGTGACGGTGGTGCGGCCCTCGGCGAGCGTGTCGAAGGCGCGCTGGACCGCGCGTTCGGTGGACGTGTCGAGCGCGGAGGTGGCCTCGTCGAGGACCAGGATGCGGGGGTCGCGCAGCAGCGTGCGGGCGATCGCGATGCGCTGCTGCTCGCCGCCGGAGAAACGGTAGCCGCGGGAGCCGACGACCGTGTCGTACCCGTCGGGCAGGGTCTGGATGTGGTCGTGGATCCGGGCGGCGCGGGCGGCGGCCTCGATCTCGGCGTCGGTGGCGTCCGGTTTCGCGTAGCGCAGGTTCTCCCGGATCGTGGTGTGCAGCAGGTACGTCTCCTGGCTGACCACGCCGACGATGCCGGCCAGGTCGTCGAGGCGCAGGTCGCGCAGGTCGACGCCGTCGATGGTGACGCGGCCGGAGTCGGGGTCGTGCAGGCGCGAGACGAGCGCGGCGAGCGTGCTCTTGCCGGAGCCGGTCTCGCCGACCAGCGCGAGGCTGCTGCCGGCGGGCACGTCGAGCGTCACACCGGCCACGGCGGCGGTGTCGCTGCCGGGGTACGCGTAGGTGACGTCCTCGAGGCGCAGGTGGCCGCGCGGGTGCGGCAGCGTGACGGGCGACACCGGGTCGGCCACCTCGATCGGCAGGTCCAGGTACTCGAAGATGCGGGCGAACAGCGCCAGCGACGAGGTGATCTGCACGCCCACGCTGAGCAGGCCCATCAGCGGCCGGAACAGGCCGTTCTGCAGCGCGGTGAACGCGACGAGCGTGCCGATGCTGACCGTGCCGGCGCTGCCGGGCAGGCCGGCGGAGAGGTAGATGAGCGCGGGGATCGCGGCGAAGATGATGCTCATCGTGGCCATCCGCCAGCGGCCGGCCAGCTCGGAGCGCAGCTCCAGGTCGATCAGCCGGGCGGACGAGCCGGTGAACCGGGCGATCTGGCGCGCGCCCGCGCCCATGGTCTTGCTGAGCCGGACGCCGCTGACCGACAGGCCCTCCTCGATCGTGACGTTCAGGTCGGCGAGCTCACGCTGCCGTTCGGCGACGATCTCGCGGCGCATGCCGGCGACCTTGCGGGTGAAGTAGATCGCCGGCGGCAGCACGACCAGCGACGCCAGGGACAGCTGCCAGGACAGCGCGACCATCGCGACGATCGTGGCGACCGCGGTGGTCAGGTTCGCCGCGACACCGGCCGCGGTGTTCGTCACCACGGTCTCCATGCCGCCGATGTCGTTGGTGATCCGGGACTGCACCTCACCGGTACGCGTGCGGGTGAAGAACCCGACGGACTGCCGATGCAGGTGGGTGAAGACGTCGACGCGCAGCCGGTGCATGACCTCCTGGCCGACGCGGGTGGAGATCCAGGTCTGCACGACGCCGAGCGCGGCGGTCACGGCCGCGACCGCGATCATGCCGACGACCAGCCAGGACAGCAGTGTCAGGTCCTGCCGCGGAAGCGCGACGTCGATGACCTCGCGGAGCAGGAACGGCGACGCCATCCCGACCACGGCGGAGACCACGATGATCGCGATGACGATCGCCAGGGGCCTGCGGTGCGGGGTGAACAGCGCGGCGATGCGGCGCAGCGACACGGCGCGCGCCTGGGCCCGGTCGGCCTCGGAGGGTTTCCGTTGATCTCGGGGCAAAGCGTTCTCCCTTATTGCTGAGGTAACCTCATCATGAGGAGACAACCCCATCTCCCGCCACCGCTATTCCCGGCCGGGCGGGCACCACGGCGGCGGGTGCGGGGATGGCAAGCTGTCCCCGTGCCCTCACCGTCCCCTGACTCGCTCAATTCGCTGCCCGAGCTGTTCTGGGCGGTCGCCCGCCGGCTGCGGCACGCCAGCCGGGAGACGCTCGCGCCGTTCTCGATCACGCCGAGTCAGTCGCGGGCGCTCGGCGTGCTGTCGCACCACGGCCCGCTGCGGCCCAGTGCGGTCGCGGAGCATCTGCACATCGCGCCCCGGTCCGCGACCGAGGTGATCGACGGCCTGGAGGCGCTGGGGTACGCGGCCCGGCACCCCGACCCGGACGACCGGCGTGCCACGCTGGTCTCGCTGACCGACGCCGGCACCGCGGCCGGCGAGGCGATCAAGGCGGCCCGCCGCGCCGAGGCCGACCGGCTCTTCGGCGCGCTGCCGGACGACGACCGCGCCGCGCTGGACCGGATCCTGCGCACCCTGCTCTGACCCCTCTTGAGCATCTGCTCAAAATCTCGTACCCTCCGTTTGAGCAACTGCTCAAACGGGGAGGCCGGCGTGCGTTCGATCTATGTGGAAGCGGTGATCGCGGCACCGCTGGACGACGTCTGGGCCGCGACCCAGGACCCGGTGCGGCACTGCCGGTGGGACGTGCGCTTCGGGCGCATCGACCCGGTGCCGGGCACCGCGCCGGCCGAGTTCCGCTACGTGACCGCGGTGCTGCCCGGCGTCGAGATCGGCGGCTACGGCGTGCACGCCGGACAGCGCGACCGGCCGGACGGCACCCGCACGTCCGCGCTGCGCTTCGGCTCCGCCGACCGGCGATCGCCGATCGGGGACGGCCGGGGCTACTGGCGGTACATTCCGGTCGCGGGCGGCGTGCGGTTCCTGACCGGATACACGTACACGGCGCGCTGGCCCTTGATCGATCTGGTGTTCCGCCCGGTGTTCGGCTGGGCCACCGCGTGGTCGTTCGACCGGCTGCGCCTGTGGCTGGAACGCGGCGTGCCGCCCGAGCGCGCACTGCGCAATGCCTGGCTGCAGGTGATCGCGCGGGTGGCGGGCGTGGCCGGCGCGGCCGCGGCCGGTGCGCACCCGGTGCTCGTCGCGCTGACCGCGCTCACCGCCCTCCTGCTGCCGCCCGGCCGGCACACGCCGGCCGCCCGCCGCTGCCTCCGCCGCCCGTCCGACCGTCGCGCCGCCACCGCGCCCACCCTGCTGGAGACACTGTGACCGCCATCTTCGCCCGCGCGCTCGGCGCCGACTTCGACCGCCTCCACCCGCGCATGCGGGAACGGTTCGGCGCCGCGCACGGCTGCGTCGGCACCGGCGTGATGGACCGCATCTGGCGCGGCCCCGCGTTCGTCACGCCGTTCCTGCACCTGGGCACGGCCCGGCACGTGCTCTTCCCGGAGACCGGCACGGACGTGCCGTTCACCATCGAGAACTACGTCTACACCGACTCGTACGGCCGGCCGACGCTCACGTTCGTGCGCACGTTCGAAGTCGCGGCCGCCCGCCGGCGCCGGTTCGACGCCACCATGGTCTACAGCGAGAGACGCCGGGTGCTCGTCGACTACCTGGGCACCCACCAGCACATCGCGGTCGACCTGCACCTGAGCGTGGACGACGCCGGTGGCCTGCACATCCGCAGCGGGCTGCAACGGTTCCGCGGCGGTGTCCGCTGCCCGCCGCTGATCAGCGGAGAAGCCCGACTGCACGAGTGGTACGACGAGGAGGCCGGCCGCTTCCGGATCGAGGTCACCGTGGCGAACCGCCGGTTCGGGCCGATCTTCGGCTACGCCGGCAGCTTCACCACGCAGTACGTCGACGCGCACGCACCGGTCCCGGCCGCGGTCCGGCCGCTGCGCGAGAACCCGCGCGAGTGAACCGTCACGGCTTCCGGGCGACCGCGCCGTACATCGCGATGTCCTTGTCCTCGACGCCCTGGTCGCCGGTGCCGTCCGGGCGCCACTTGTGCACCTGCACCAGGCCCGGCTCGCACAGTTCCAGCCCGTCGAAGAAGCGCAGCGCGGTGGCCCGGTCGCGGAAGATCAGCTTCTCGCCGAGCCGGTTGTACTCCCGCTGCACCTCGGCCAGCGGCACCGGATCGAACTCGTCGGTCGCGATCGACATCGCCAGGTAGCTGCCGGACGGCAACACGTCCAGCACCTGCCGGACCACCCGCAGCGCCTCCGCGTCGTCCTCGATGAAGTGCACGATCGCGATCAGCAGCAGCCCGACCGGCTCGGTCAGATCCAGCGTCGCGCCGAACTCCGGCGCGGACAGGATGGTCCGCGGGTCCCGCATGTCCGCGTCGACGTAGGCGGTGCGGCCCTGCACGGTGCCGAGCATCAGCGCCCGCGCGTGCGCCAGCACCAGCGGATCGTTGTCCGTGTAGACCACCCGCGCGGCCGGATCGACCTGCTGCACGATCTCGTGCAGGTTCGGCGACGTCGGCAGCCCGGTCCCGATGTCCAGGAACTGCCGGATGCCGCACTCGGCCGCCAGGTAGCGGGCCACCCGGTGCATGAAGTCCCGGTTGGCCCGCATGTGCGGCTTCAGCGCCGGCCAGATGCGCAGCGAGTTCTCCCCGGCCTCCCGGTCGACGGCGAAGTTGTCCTTGCCGCCCAGGATGTAGTCGTAGATCCGCGCGCCGTGCGCCCGATCCGTCTGCAGATCCTCACTACGACGTTCCATCGCGAACCCTCCCAGAGCCGGCGTCCCCGCGACCTTACACCGGCTCTCGGTTCTACTGTGGACGGCACACCGTGTCGATCATGGGTTCGAGGACGGCGTTGCTGGCGTTCAGCGACGGAGATTCGCGCCCCTGGCTGCGGACCACGGCGCCGGAGCGCCGCCCTGTTCCCTGAGCAGGGACTGGCCGGCCGGTACGGCGCGCGGCACCGTGGACGGATGAACCCGGACGACGGCTCGCTGGACGACGAGACGAAGGCGGCGGAGAACGATCCGGAGAAGGTGCGCGGCTGGACGGTCACCGCGCTGTTCCTCGGCCTGGTCGGCGGCGTGTGCAGCCTGCCGGTCCTCGGCTGGCACCCGCGGTACGACCTGTCCGTCGTCGCCGCGCTCGCCGGCGCCGGGCTGGTGCTCGGCCTGTGGCTGCGCCGCGCCCGGGAGGACGACCCGGACCTGCGGCGGTCGCTGTGGTACGTGGCGCTCACGTGCGGCGGTGTGGCGCTGCTGATCCAGCTGGTGGTGCTGAACACGCTGCTCGACGCGGTCGTGCCGCGGCTCGACGCGCTGCTGCTGATCAGCGGGGCGGTATTCACCGGCATCGTGGTCGGTTCCGCCGAGGGGCTGGTGGAATTGCTGATCGTGGGCCTGACCGGCCTCGTGATCGGCGGTCTGCTGCCGATGTGGGTCCCCGGCACCCCGTACGATCCGCTGCTGTCCTTCCTGGCCGTCATGGTCCCGATCGTCGTCGGCGGAACCCTGCTGCCGCTGCTGCTCGAGCGCAACCCGGGCGGCCTGGTCGCGGCCGGCCTGCTCGCGGTCTTCTGGACGGTCCTCGGCCGGCAGCCATGGGCGGCGCCGGCGTTCCGGCCGTGGCCGTTCGCCGTGCTGGCGGTGATCGGCGCGCTGACCCTCGTCCGGGTCTGGTTCGGCCGCTGGCCGGCACCGCAGCGCACCAAGTTCGCCACGCTGCACGCGCTGGCGACGCTGGGCGCCGGAGCAGTCGTCGTCCTGTACTGATCACGCGCGGGCCCGCCGCGGTCAGGTCTTCAGGACCGCCCGGAGTGTGGTGAGGGTGTCGTCGATGATGTCGGCCAGCGGGCGGGAGTCGTCGCGGTCGAGCCATTCGTCGACGGAGACGAAGAGCAGCGTGGTGCCGGTCTCGGCGAGCAGGGCGGCGGTGGTGGCGGGGAGGCCGCGGGCGAGGAAACCGGTCCGGACCACCTCCCGTAGGATGCCGCGTTTGCGCAGCTCGCGTTCGCGCAGGCCGTCGTCGGTGCGGATGATCTCGCGCAGCGCGCGCAGGTGGGCGCGCTTCGGCTCGAAACGGGCGGTGGCGACCGCGCGCAGGCCGTCCAGGATCAGCGTCAGCGGGTCGGTGCCGGGCGGTGCGGTGATCAGCAGCTGTTCCGCGGCCTCGGCGGCCTGGTCCTCGGCGAACAGCACCTCGCGCTTGTCGGCGAAGTGGCGGAAGAACGTGCGCGTGGTCAGGCCGGCGCGCGCGGTGATCTGCGGCACGGTCGTCGCGGCGAACCCCTGCTCGGCGAAGAGCTCGAGCGCCGCCTGCTCCAGTCGCTGCCGTGCGTCCGGCTCCCATCGTCCCACGCCCCGATTCTAGTGATGACACGACGTGTCATGGCGCGCTACCGTGATGACACCTCATGTCATCACGGAACGGAGACGTGCATGGAGACCTGGATCCTGGGCGGGACCGGCCGCAGCGGCCGGGCGATCGCGGCCGAGCTGGTCGCTCGCGGGGTGACGCCGGTGCTGGCCGGTCGCGACGCGGCGGGCCTCGCGCGGGTCGCCGAGGCGGTCGGCGGCGGTGCCCGTACGGTGCTCGCGGGCACGGTCGAGGCGATGGCCGGGGAGATCCGGCGGCAGCGGCCGGCCGTGGTGATCAACACGGTCGGGCCGTTCGGCGCGACCGCCGTACCGATCGCGCGGGCCTGTCTGTCGGCCGGTGCGCACTACGCCGACCTGGCGAACGACGTGGCGTCGCTGTCCGCGGTGCTGGCGCTCGACGACGCCGCGACCGCGGCCGGGCGCACCGTGGTGACCGGTGCCGGGTTCGGCGTGACCGCGACCGAGAGCGTGGTGGTGGCGCTGTGCGCGGGCCGGCCGGCACCGGCCGAGGTGCGGGTGCACATGATCCCGTCGCTGGCGATGGAGGCCGGTACGGTCGGCGAGGCGCTGGCCGCCACGATGCTGGACGGGCTGCCCGGCGTCGAGGGCGGGCGCCGGTTCCAGGGGCGCCGGTTCCGCGGCGGGCGGCTGGCACCGGCCCGGCTCGGCGGCGACGCCACCCGGCTCACGCTGCCGGACGGGACCGGGGTGCGCACCGTGGGCGTGCCGCTCGGTGAGCTGGTCGCGGCGCAGCGGGCCAGTGGCGCGCCGGACGTGACCGCGTCGTCCAGCGAGCTGGCGCCGCTGCGGCACGTGCTCCCGGCCGCGTCCGCGCTGCTGGAGGTCGCGGCGCTGCGCCGGTTCGCGGTCCGGCGGCTGGCCCGCGTGCGGTTCGCGGCCCGGCCGCGGCCGCGGGCGCACTCCTGGGGGTACGCGCGGGTGCGCTGGGCGGACGGCACCGTGCGGGACGGCTGGCTGCGGGTGGGCGAGGCGCAGGGCTACACCGGTGCGGTGCCGGCCGAGGTGGCCCGGCGGCTGCTGGCGGGGGAGGGGCGGCCGGGCGCGTACACCCCGGCGGCGCTGTTCGGCCCGTCGCTGGCGGAGTCGTGCGGCGGCGAATACCTGCTGCCGGCCGGCGCGGGCCGGTAGCGGCCGGGCGAGTCACACCCGGCGGCTACGGATCCCGGCGTTCCACATGGCATTCATCATATCGACTTACATCTATATCTATGACACCCTGTGGAGATCGCGGTGGGTAACCGATCTCATGCTAGGGAGTAATGATGTTCGACCGACTGTCCGTACCGGTTACGACCTTGTTTCGGGTCGTCGTCGGGCTGATCTTCGCGGTGCACGGCTCCGCGACCGTGCTCGGACTCTTCGGCGGCAGCCGCGGCACCGGCGAGGCGATCGCGGCCGGCACCTGGCCCGGCTGGTACGCCGGGATCATCCAGCTCGTCGCCGGCACGCTGGTCGTGGTCGGCCTCGGTACCCGGATCGCGGCGCTGCTCTGCTCCGGTTCGATGGCCTACGCCTACTTCGTGGTGCACCAGCCGGACGCGCTCGCCCCGGTCGCCAACGGCGGCGAGTCGGCCGCGCTGTTCTGCTGGTCGTTCTTCCTGATCGCGGTGCTCGGCCCGGGCCCGTACTCGCTGGACGCGCTCCTCACCCGGCGCAGCCGGGAAACCGTGCCGGCGCTGCAACCGGCCGCCTGACTGATCGTTCGATCAGGTACGAGGAGGAGGCGGATGAAGCGTTCCCGGACGGCCGGTGCGATCGTCGCGGCCCTGGCCCTGTCACTGATCGTCGTGCCCGCCACCGCCGTCCGGGCCGCGCCCGCGGACCCGTTCCGGGTCGTCGACCCGCAGCGCTGGGCGAACCCGGACCACATGACGTGGGACGACTACGTGCCGGTCCCGGGCGCGGACCGGCCGGCCACCGGATCGGTGCGCAACTTCCGGATCGCGCTGGTCACGCTGGACTACCCGGACCAGCCTTTCGTGGTCACCCAGGCGCCGCACTCCACGGTCTTCGGCAACCCGCAGCCGAGCGCGTCCGGCATCGCCCGCGCGGACGTGCCCGCGTTCTACCGCGACTTCCTGAACACGCCCGGCGCGCTCAACCGCGGGCACACGCTGCACGCGTAGTGGATGGAGGACTCGTACGACCGGTACGGCGTGGACCTGACCGCGTTCGGGCCGTACGAGATGCCGCACCCGGCGCACCAGTACGGGATCACGAACGACATGAACCCGGGCGCGTGCCCGGCCGGCGAGACCTGCAACCGCAACCTGCGCACGGACGGGCTCGGCGCGTGGCGCGCGGACGTGGGTGCCGTGGCCGACGGCTTCGAGCTCGTCCTCATCCTCTCCGCCGGGCAGGACGAGTCGTCCACCTGGCAGGAGTTCGGCCAGATGCGGTTCACCGGACCGGACGCGGTCCGGGTCCGGGTTGGTGGTCGCGCGGGTGACCGCCCGGGCCGTGGCCACGCCCGGCCTGAACGGGCTGAACATCGCGCTGGACAGCGACCGTTCGCCGGCCTGCTCGATCACCGCCGACGTGCGCTGCGGCGGCTACGACAACTACACGGTCGAGGTGGTCGACCGGATGGGGGCGGACTCGTTCACCCCGGACGAACCGGCTGCACTTCTACGTGCTCGACATCCAGCGGACCGCCGGCCGCGTGCTGTCGTACACGGTGGCGGTCCGCTCGCTGGACGGCGCCGGCACGTCGATGCGCGGCGCCGCGCTCGCCCCCGGCCGGCAGACCGCGCCCGCGGCGTGCAGTTTCACGCTGACCGACACCGGGCGGTACGTGCCGGGCGGCACCCATCCCGAGGACGCCACCGCCTACCTCGGCTCCGACGTGTACCGGCTCTCCGCCTCCGTCGACGGCCGCGGCTGGCGGGCCGGGCTGCCGCACGCGCTCACGGTCGCGCGCGCCGGTGAACGCACCACGGTCACGGTCGCGGTCGGCGCGGCGCGCGGTGCCGCCCGTACCGCCGAGGTGTTCCTGAACGCCACGTCCGAGAGCGACCCGGCCGTGACGGTCACCCGGCGCTGCCGGGTCCGGCGCTAGCGTGCGCACCTCGACATCGCTGAAGTGCGCACCGTACGGTGCGTTCTCGTCGCCGGGGGCGCCGCGCCTGACTCGGCCGGGTGCGTACCCGCAGCCCGGCCACCGGTATGCCGAGCGGGGCCAGCCGGTCGCGGAACAGCCCGGTCATCCACGCCCGCAGGCGCTCGCGGTCGCGTATGCCGTCGTCCTCGAACGGGACGCCCTCGTGGTCGGCGAGCAGGTACAGGTCGGGCGGCCGGGCAGCGGCCGGCACCGCCGGTCAGGTGCTGCCCGGTAGCGGCGTTCCCGGACCGCGGTGGGTGACGGCGGTGCCGTTCAGCCGGTCCAGCACGGTGGGGACCCCTCTCCCGGCTTCATCATCCGGCAGGACAACCAGGAGAGGGGTGGTGCGTCACCGTCCGTAGGCCTGGAACTCCGCCACCCGGACCTGGTCGCGGAACGCGCTGTTGGTGGCGCAGTCCGTACCCGCGGCGGGGTCGTTGTCCTGTTCGCCCGCGTAGCGGGGGTTGCCGGTGCACTGGCTGTGCAGCACCTCGAGGCGCAGGTGCGTGGCCTGGGTCGGCGGGATGCGGAACGTGCGCAGGTTGAGCGACGGTGCGTTCGGCCGGAAGGCCGGTGCCGGGAACGCGTCCCGCGGGCTGATGTACACCTTGCGGAACCCGGCGTCCGTGGTGCAGTCCGCGCCGCGGGTCGCGTCGCACGCCCAGACCGCGAACGAGCGCAGCGCGGAGAACCGGTTCTGCGGGTTCGCCGGGTCCGCGTCCGTGGTGATCGCCGGGCGCAGCAGCGCGCTCACGTTCACCGACGTGATCAGGCGCCGGTCGTCGCCGGCCAGGTCGACGGTGAGCGCCTGCCCGGCCACGCCGGTCAGTGACGCCCAGTTCGTCGCCTCGGTGTCGTCGATGAGCTTGTCCAGGTTGACGCCCGGGCCGGTGATCGTGGCGCCGGACGCGGCCGAGGCCAGGTTCGGCTTCAGATCCACCCGCAGTGTGTCGGCACGGCCGGGCCGGAACGAGGCGGACAGCCGCTGGTGCCCGTAGCCGGCGCCGACCGCGACGAAGTCGAACGTCACACCCGGCACGATCTCGAACGTGTCACCCAGCGGCGTGGCCGGGTCGGTGTCCGCGATCGGCGTGACCCGGGCCTCGTACCGGCCGATGAAGATCTGCACCGGGGCGGCCGCCTTGACGGTCACGGTCGCGTTCCGGGTCTGCGGCGAGGCGAAGCTCGGCACCGGCTGCGCGTCCGACGGCCCGCTGGTCGCGTCGCGGCCCATGCCGGACTCGGCGAACACGTCCCACATCAGCTTCTGGTTCGCGCCGCCGAACCGGGCCAGGTCGGCCGCCAGCATGTTGTCCCGCATGTCCAGCATGCTGAACTGGCTGCCGGCCTGGAGCAGGAACGAGTCGAACATCAGCTGCATCCAGCGCCGGTTGCCCGGGCAGCGGGACGCGTCCACCGTGCCCTCGGCGCAGCGCTTCTGCAGGTCCGGCGTGCCGTCGCCGTACCGGTGCAGGAATGCCTTGCGCAGCCGGAGCTGGATCGCGCTCCAGATCTCGCCGTCCGCGTGCACCTGCTGGCCGACCATGTCGTAGGCGACGTCGGAGAAGTTCAGCGGGCTGCGGCTGGCATCGTAGTTGCGGATGCCGTTGGTGGTGTTGCCGGTCACGTACGCGCCGGTGACGAACGGGGTGTCGCCGGCCGCGCGCAGCCCGTTCTCGTACAGGTACTCCATCGCCAGCAGGTCGCTCCACGACTCGCCCATCGAGCCGCCCTGCACCGAGCCGATCCCGGTGTCCGGCCCGGCGATCATCCGGTTCGTGATCGCGTGTCCGTACTCGTGCCCGATCACGGTCATGTCGTAGTCGCCGTCCACGCACGGCGGGTACGCCGAGCCCGCGATCGGCTGCCACAGGTACATGTTCGTCACCGGCGGCAGCCCGTCGCGGCCGGTGGACTGGTTCGCGTTGTTCCGCGACCCGGCCAGCGCGCCGGACTGGGCCCGCCCGGTCTCCGGGTCACCGCCGAGCCCGGCCCCGGACGTGTTGACCAGCTGCATGTTCCACGCCGACTCGGTGAAGCCCAGGTGGTACGACCAGTCGTGCATGCGGTTGTGCATGGCGAACAGGTTCGCCACCGCCGCGTCGGCGTCGTTGCGCTCCGGCGACGTGTAGACCGCCGGGTCGCACTTCGCCTCGTTCCACTGGTCGGTGAACGGGTACGTGTAGTTGCGGTCCTCGCGCGGCGTGGCCGGGAACGGCGTGCTGCCGCCACCCCAGTTGACCGTGTTCGTCGCGGAGTTGCCCCGGGTGGTGAACGTGGGCGCGCCGGTCGTCGGGTCGACGTCCCACGGCGCGCCGGTGTCCGCGGTCGCCACCGTCCGCGAGCAGCCCGGCTTGGGTTCGAAGCACCACAGCGCGCGCTGGTTGCGCTGGTTCGGCGTGGACGGGAACACCGCCCAGGTCGGGTTGTCGGAGTCCGCGTCGACCAGGTCCTCGCGCACCAGGATGCCGCCGGTGCGCGCGTCCACGTAGGTGGTCACCGCGATCGGCGTACCGGCGGTCGACGTGGCGGTCACCGCGAACGCGGTCCGCGGCCCGTCCGCCGGCGTCGGCACCGCCACGGTCTGCACGCTCGTCTCCGTACCGGCCGGCAGGTGCACGTCCGCGAGCGCGGTGGCGATCGCCTGCGCCTCGGTGATCGTGGCCGGTTCCGGCGCGGACGTGTCCCGGGCCAGCGAACTCGTCACCCGCAGCACCGTGCCGCCCTTGATCAGCAGCGTGGCCAAGCCGTCGAAGCCGGCCGGCAGCGCGCCGTAGCGCTGGCGCAGCGTCACCACGGTCGCGTCGCCGAGCGGTCGTTGCAGCATCACGTCCATCGCGTCGACCGAGGCGGCGTCCAGCCCGTACCCGCCGGTCCGCAGGTAGGCGCGGGCCGCCGCGACCGGGTCGGCCGGGAGCCCGGTCGCGAGCTCGCCCGGCCCCTCCGCGCGCGGCGTGCCGAGCGCGTTGAAGCGGGTGTCCGGCGCGGCGCCGCGCTGCCGTGCGTCCGGTGCCACCACGCCGGTGCGGTTGTCCAGGTCGAGGCTCAGGTGCGTGTGCTCGGCGTCGCCGGGCGGCGCCGCGTCGCGCATCGAGGTCCCGGCGCTGGCCGGTGCCGGGTCCGGCTCCAGGACCGCGAACATGCTGGTGCCGAGCATCAGGGCGACCGCGCCCGCGGTCACCCGCCGTCCCCTGTGGTCTGAGCGTCTGCGCACGATCGTCCCCTAACCCCCGCGCCGCCGCGGGCCACCATCCGATTGCGCGATCTAGATGCGTGAATACGCGATCGCCGCCGACCGCACAAGGCCCGATCGATGCCGGGTACGTTTCAGCGCCGCGTCACCGCAGCTCAAGGCGCTTGCCGCAGCGGGTGGTATGGCCAAGCTGTTATGGCCGCCGGGTACGGGGTTGACGTGCGGTTGCGGTGCTGGAGAGCTTGCCCGGCCGCACGCGAGGTGCGGCTGTCGTGATGAGGGAATGACGCCTGTGATCCAGGTCGGCCAGCGGGCCGCCTGACCCGTCCGCCGGGGTGTGCCCGGCCGGCGCGAGGTGGGTGCGGCCCGGCGTGATTCGTCGTTCCGTCTCCCTCGATAGAGGTCTCATCGTGCATCTGGATCTGCGTATCCAGCAGTCCGTCGTCGCCCCCGGCCTGGAATCCCTGCTGGCCGCGGCCGGATTCGGGGTCGAGGCCCGGCACGACTATCTGATCTGCGAGCCCGGCTCGCTCAACCCGCCGTCATCCGCTCCGTCCGGTTCCGAGATGGCGTCCGGTTTCGTGGTGGCGGGCTTCGAGGTGCGGGAGCCGCGGGGTGACGCGGAGCGGGTGGCGCTGGCGGCCGCGCAGAACGAGGCGTTCGGCGGTGGCCCGGTGGCCACGGCGGCGGACGCGGCTCGGCTGGAGCGGGTGCGGGCGCAGGGTGGCGTGGTGCGATGGCGGTCGCCGCGGACGGTACCTGCGCCGGTGGCGGGCTCGCGGTGGCGCCGCACGACGGCGTGAGCGAGCTGGCCGGGATCGCGGTCCGGCCGGCCTTCCGCCGGCGTGGGCTGGCGGCCGCGATCACCGCCGGCATCACCGCCCGGCTGCACGCCGCCGGTGCCGACGTGCCCTGGCTGGAGGCCACCGGTCCGGACTCCGGCCGCATCTACGAACGCCTCGGCTACCGCGCGGCCGGCGAACGCCTCTACCTGGCCCTCGCCGGGTAGCCCGGCTCCGCTCGCGTCAGGCGCGGCACGATTCACCCGCGCCGCGCCTGACGCGCATGCCGTCGCCGCGGCGTCCGACCGGCGGATCATCGTTGCCGCGCCTGACGCGTGGGCGTCGCCGTCGGGTCCACGAGACGGACACCGAGCCGGCACGTGCCCCGGGTTCGGTCTTGCGGCCACGGATCCGGAAGGGAGGCCGCCCGCGGCCGACCGGGGCCCGCGGGAGCATGCGGAACCCGCGCCGCCGGAAGCGGGAATATCAAGCTCTGCAAGCTCTTCAGGGTCTGCAGCCGACCGGCGGGTCGCCGGACACGGCCCGCCAGCCCGGGGGCGGGTCCTCGCCGGTGCGGCCGTCGACGGCTTCGCGGAGGAGGTCGGCGTGGCCGGTGTGGCGGCCGTACTCCTCGATCAGGTCGCAGAGCAGGCGGCGGAGCGAGGCGTGGGCGCCGTCGTCGCCGGCGATGTGGGCCGGCTGGCCGAGGCCGCCGGTGGCCAGTGCGGACGCGAGGCGGTCGCGTGCGTGGCGGACCTCGTCGTCCCAGTGGGCGTAGAGCCGTTCGGGCGGGTCGCCGGCGGCGGAGGTGAGCGTCCAGTCGTGCGGGTGCTCCGCCCACGGCGAGCCGGGGGAGGAGCCGTGCAGCTTCCAGGTGAACGTGACCGCCTCGACCGCGGCCAGGTGTTTGAGCAGGCCGCCGAGCGTCAGCGTGGACGCGCCGACCGTGGTGGCCAGCTGGGCGGCGTCGAGCCCGTCGGCCTTCCAGCGGAACGTGGTGCGCAGCCGGTCCAGCATGCCGGCCAGGTGGCCGGCCTCGTCCCCGGCCAGCGGCGGTTCCCATGGGGTGTCGTCGGTCATGCTGTCACCGTAGGGTGCGACGCCGTCGGGGCGGTGGGAAACGCGGGTCCGCTACGCGCAGGAGATGCAGAACCGGGCGAACGGCCGGGCGGCCAGGCGTTCCGCCGCGATCGGCCGGCCGCACCGCTCGCAGACGCCGTAGCTGCCCGCGTCCACCCGGCGCAGCGCGTCGTCGACCTCGGCGATCCGCTCCCGCGCGGCCGCGAGCAGCGCGGTCAGCTGGGCGCGCTCGAAGCCGATCGTGGTGCCCTCCGGGTCGTGCTCGTCGTCCGCGTTCGAGTCCCGCGACGCGGCGAACAGCGCCTCCAGGTCCGCCGCGAGCCGCGCCGCCTCGGCCGCCGTCCCGGCCCGCAGCCGCACCAGCTCGTCCCGCACCACCCCCGCAGCGTAGCGGCACATCCGTGGCCGGTTGGTGTAGTCTCACTGCGCAATCTTCGATCCGTCGATGGCCCGCGTGCGCCGCGAAGCACGCCGCAGATGACTGTCGAATGCTGGAGCGCCGCCGCTCCCGTGCGGTGAACGCCGCGATCCGGGTGCGTACGCCCCGGGAGATCCGATCGGCCCGCCGTCCCCGCGCGCACCGCTGCTGGGGGCATCTGGTCGCCGCGCCGCTCTGGCCGATGCACGGCGCCAACCTCGGTACGCTGCTGCGCACCTGCGACGCGGTCGGCGCGTGCCTGGCGGTGCCGCCGTTCCGCTGGGTGGACGAGGCACTGGCGCGCGGCAACACGCTGCGCCGGCCCGCCTGCGTGCACCGGGTCGGGAACCCGCTGCGCTGGCTGGCCGAGGAGCGGCGGGCCGGCGCGGCCGTGCTCGGCGTGGAGCTGGCCGACGAGGCGGTCCGCCTCGCCGACCTGCCCGCCGCCCGCAGGCGGACCGTCATGGTGCTCGGCCACGAGGCCACCGGCATTCCGCCGGAGGCACTCGACCTGCTGGACGGCGCCGTGGAGATCCCGATGATCGGCACCGGCTCCAGCCTCAACGTCGCGGTGGCCGGGTCGCTCGTGCTGTACCGCCTGGCCGGGCTGGTGTGACGTGAGCGTGCGCGGTCAGACGCACGCGCCGCACGCCGGGTCGCCGTCCTGTTCCCAGTAGACCTCGACCGGCCGGTCGACCAGCGGGTCGTCGACCGGTACCGGCTCGACGGTGACCGCGCCGTCGGTGCGCACCCGGGCGCAGCCGGCCCGCTCGTCCGGCCCGGTGAGCACGCACAGCACCAGCGGTTCGGTCAGGCTGCCCGGCGCGAACTCCCATCCGGGGCCTGGGATGATCGCCCAGCCGTCCGCGCCGACGGTCAGGAAGGACATCGACCCGATGGACGGCGTGACGCCGGGACGGTACGGCACCACGGCCCACCGGGTGAGGGCGATGAGCTGCGGGTCCTCGCCGGGACAGGCCTGGAGGCCGGGCTGCACCGTGTTGCCGTCCGGCAGGAACCAGGGCGGCGGGCCCAGCGAGAAGAACGCGGTGGCGCAGATCGACCGGCCCGGCCAGCCGGGCAGCGCCGGTTCTCCGGGACCGGGGGCGAACGCGCCGGTCAGCGCGACCACCAGCGGTGCCAGCACGACCGCGAGCAGCTTCCTGAGCGTCATGGTCTCTCCTGTGGGGTGGTGACCCGGGCCGCGCCGAGCGCGAGGCCGAGCTGGAAACGGTTCTCCACGCCGAAGCGGTCCATCAGCTCGCGCATGATCTTGGTGATCAGCCGGGTGCTGACCCGCATCCGCGCGGCCGCGCTCGCGTCCGTGTGACCCTGGGCCAGCAGCGTGACCAGTTCGCGTTCCCGGTCGGTGAGCACCACCTCCGGCAGGCCGGACTCGCGCGGATCGGTCGCGGTGGCCCAGTGCTGTTCGAACAGCATGACCAGTGCCCGTACCATGCCCGGCTGGCTGATCTCCAGGTAGCCGCGGTCGAAGTCCGCCGGGTCGGCCGGGAACAGCGCCACCCGCCGGTCCACGACGAACAGCTTCAGTGGCATCTCGGCGGCCTCCCGGTAGCCGAACCGCGCGTGCCCGAACAGGGCCGCGTCGACGTGCAGGTCACGGTCGGCCGGTGGCAGCCCGAGCACGCGCATCCGGACGCCGCGGTCGACCATCCGCCGGCTGAGCGGCGCGGCCGGCCGCGCGGACGCGGCGTCGAACGCCTGCTCCGTGTTGATCGCCAGGTGCTCACTGCGCTCCGCGTCCATCAGATCGGCCAGCCGTGCCCGGGTCAGCGGCCGGTCCGGCAGGTACCGCACGCCGTCACCCAGCTCGCCGCCGACCGCACCGGCCGCCGGCACGGTCGCCGCCCCCCGCGACAGCTCGGTGACGACGGTCCGGTGGCTGCGCGCCTGCGCCTCCTCGTCGACCAGCCGCAGCCGCCGGCGCCGCACCGCGGCCACCGCGTCCCGCACCGGCGCCGCGGTCCACACCGGTGCGCGGGCCCGGCCCGGCCCCGGCGCGGCCACCCCGGCACCGCGCAACTCGGCCAGCGCGTCGCCGACCCGCCGCGCCGGCAGCCCCAGCTCGGCCGCGAGCGTCCGCGCGTCCCGGCCGCCCATCGTGGTCAGCGTCCGGAAGACCAGGTCGGCGTCGCAGGACAGTCCCCATCGGACCAGCGACGGCACCGCCGCCCCGACCGGCAGCGACAGATGTTCCGGGCTCGTCATGTCCACCCCCGTGTCGTTCGACGCCCCGCCGTGATGCAACCACACCCCACCCACCCCAGCCAGCCCTGTCCGTTTCGCCCACCCCCCATGCTGAAAACCGCAAGATCAAACCTCAGCGCCGGTACGACGGTGATCTAGGCTGCCGCGATGAGGACGGTCGCGGTGCTCGGGGAGCCCGGTGTGCTCGACGCGTGGGGTGCCGCAGCACTGCTCGGTGCGGAGCTGGGCCTGAGGACTTTGGAACGTCGGCGATCTGGTGCGGTCGGCCGTGCACGACCGGAACCGGTGGGGGTTGCGGTTCGGGGAACACCTGGCTGCCGGGTGTCCGGTGCCGGACGAGCTGATCGTCGAGTTCGTCGTGGCGGCCGTGTCCGTGCCGGGGAGGGCTGGCTGCTGTTCGGCTTCCCGCGTCTGCGCGGCCAGACCGGGTGCGCCGGGCGGAACCCGGCCGTCCCCTCCGATTCGGCCGCCGGGGTCGGCGGGACACCCGGGTCCGTCGGGCCGGGGCCGCCCGGTCGGCCGGGCCGGGTCCGCCGGGACGCCCGGGTCCGACGGGACGCTGGGGTCCTCCGGGACCCCCGGGACCCCGGGACCCGGGGGCGGCCGGGTCCGCCGGGTCTACTGGAACGCCCGTTTGGCCGGGTCTGGCCGGGTTGGCAGGGAACGCCGGGCGCCGCCGACGGCTCAGCCGCCCGCCGTGGCCGGCCGCCGCGCTGGGCCGCGGGTGACGACGTAGGCGAGCAGCGTGGCTATCACCAGCACGCCGGCCCACATCGCCTGCCGCCAGCCGTCCACGAAGGACTCCTGTGCGGCGCGGATCAGCGTGTCGTCGCCGGTGGACAGTGCGGCGGCCAGGCCGTCGTGGGCGGCGCCGGCGGACGGGTGAGTGCCGATCGAGGTGCGGTAGCCGGCGGAGAGCACCGCGCCGAGCAGTGCGACGCCGAGCGCGGTGCCGAACTCGCGGGTGACGTCGTTGAGCGCGGATGCCACGCCCTGCCGGGACCGGGGCAGCGCGGCCGTGATCGCCTCGGTCGCCGGTGTCATCGTCAGGCCCATGCCGAGGCCCATCGCCAGCATGCCGGGCAACACCGAAGGATAGCCGCCGTCCACCGAGACGAGCACGGCCATCAGTGCCAGCCCGGAGCCGCCGAGTGCGATTCCGGCGGACATCGTGGCGCGGGCGCCGGCCACCGCGGCCATGCGTGGCGCGAGACCGGACGCGGCCATCATCAGGATCGCCATCGGCATCAGCGCGAGCGTCGACCGCAGCCCGGACCAGCCCAGCACGCCCTGCAGGTACGGGAAGAGGACCACGAAGATGCCGGCCTGCACGCCGAAGACCACGAGCAGCGCCACCGAGCCGCCGGCCAGGCCGCGTTCCCGGAACAGGCGCACGTCGAGCAGCGGTGCGGGGTGGCGCAGTTCCCGGGCCACGAAGACCGCGGTGCCGAGCGCGCCGGCCAGCAGCGCGGCGAGCGTGAGCGGCGCGGTCCAGCCGTGTTCCGGGCCCTCGTGCAGCGTGACGATCAGGCCGACCGCGGCGACCACGGACGCGAGCGTGCCGGCCGTGTCGAAACGGTGGCCGGTGGTCTCCCGGGAGTTTGGCACGGCGCGCAGCGTCAGCGCGGCGGCCACCGCTGCCAGCGCGACCGGCAGCAGGAACAGCCACCGCCAGTCGGCCACGTCGACGAGCAGCGCGGACAGGTACATGCCGAGGATGCCGCCGCCACCGGCGACGCCGGTCCAGATGCCGATCGCGCGGGAGCGGTCCCGGTCCGGGAACGTCGACGTGATCACGGCGAGCGTCACCGGCATGATCATTGCGGCGCCGACACCGGCGGCGAGCCGGGCGGCGATCATCAGTCCGGCGGAGGTGGCCAGGCCCGCGGCCGCGCTCGCGGCGCCGAACAGCGCCAGGCCGGCCAGCAGCACCGGGCGGCGGCCCCAGCGGTCACCGGCCGCGCCGAGCGGCAGCAGCAGCGCGGCCAGGCCGATCGTGTACACGTTGATGATCCACAGGACGGTGCCCTGCGAGGCGCCGAACGCGAGCGCGATCTGCTGCTGGGCGACGTTGAGCCCGGAGACCGAGGCGATCACGGCCATCAGCGCGACGCACACCGCGGTCAGGATCGCGCGCCGCTGCCGGGCGTCGGGGACGGTGGAGAGTGTCATGGCCGGAAGCGTGCCAGCGATCTTGCGATCTCCGCACGTACCCTTGCTGGAATTGCAAGATCTTAGGACGCGTGCGCGCGCTGGCCCTCCTGGTCGAAGAACGTGAGGATCTCCACCGGGCCGTCGGCCGCGGCGATCGAGTGCGGCACCATCGTGGAGAACTCGGCCGCGTGCCCGGCCGGCACGGCCAGCTGACGTTCGCCGAGGTAGAGCAGTGCGGTGCCGGTGATCACGGTGAACCACTCCCGGCCCGGGTGCACGGCGAGGTGGCCGGGGCCGCCGCGGCGCTCCGGCGTGATCCGCATCTTGGCCACGAACGGGCCGCCGCCCTCGCGGGACAGCACCCAGGTGGTCAGGCCCGGCTCCTGGTGCGGCATCGGCCGGATGATCACGTCCTCGTCGTCGACCGGCTCGACCAGGTGGTCGATCGTGGTGCCGAGCGCGCGGGCCAGCGCCACCAGCTGCTCCAGGTCGATGCGCCGGTGCCCGGTCTCGATCCGGCTGAGCGTGGACGGGCTGATGTGGCAGCGGGCCGCGAGCGCGTCGAGGCTCCACCCGCGCGCCTGCCGCAGCCCGCGGACGCGCTGGCGGACCACGTCGGTGAGTTCCAGATCGGCCATGACCACCACGGTACGCAGGCCCTTGCGAATTCCGCAAGAACGATTGCGTCCAGCGCGTAGAACCGTACCGTTGCGGGCATGAGCAGCGAGAACTCGTTCGACCCGCAGTGGTGGGAGCAGCACTACCAGGGACACACGCCGCATCACGGTCCGCCGGGCGGCCAGCTCGCCGCGGAGGTCACCGGCCTGCCCACCGGCACCGCGCTGGACGCCGGCTGCGGCACCGGCGCGGACGCGGTCTGGCTCGCCGCGCGCGGCTGGACCGTGACCGCGGTCGACGTCTCGGCCACGGCCGTGCGCGCCGCCGAGGCGTTCGCCGCGGGCCGCCCCGGCATCGAGTGGGTGGTGGCCGACCTGACGACCTGGCAACCCCCGCGCCGGTACGACCTGGTGGTCAGCCAGTACGTGCACCCGGACCTGCCGTTCACCGCGTTCGTCGCGCGGCTCGCCACGATGGTTGCGCCCGGCGGCACGCTGCTGGTCGTCGGCCACGACACGCACTCCGCCGCGCACGCCGCGGCCGGCGCCACGATCGGCCCGGACGCGGTCACGGCCGCGCTCGGCCCGGACGAGTGGACCGTGACCGTCGCGGAGACCCGCACCCACGAGGTGCAGCACGGCGGTCACCGGCGCACGCTGCGCGACCTGGTGGTCAAGGCCCGCCGGGGCCGGCCCGCCGATCCAGCAGCGGAGACCGTTTCCGCAGGTGGGCGAGGGGCCAGGACAGATCGGTGAGCGCGGCGGCCCGGCCGCCGCGCAGCGCCGCGAGTTCGGCCCGCGCGTCGATGAACAGCCACGCCCGGAACGCGGGCCGGATCAGCTGCCACTCCACCTCGGACAGCGGGCGCACCTCGTCGTACCCGCGCAGCACCTCGTCCTGATATCCGCGCCAGGACAGCGCGAAGTCGGCGACCTGGACCGTGTGGTGGGTGCCCTCGAAGTCGAGCACGCCGGTCAGCCGGCCGTCGTCGTACAGCAGGTTCCACGGCGCGAAATCGCCGTGGATCACGCTGCGCGGCACGTCCGGCGCCGGGTGCGCGGCGAACCAGGCGCGCGTCGCATCGAGGTGCCGCCACATCGTGCGCGCCCCGTCCGGGTCGGTCCGCTCGTGGATCCGCAGCCAGTCGTCGACCGTGGGATCCGCCACCACCGCGGCCGGATCGGCGAACCCGCCGCGCTGGCCGGTGATCCCGGTCGCGGCCGCGGACTCGTGCAGCCCGGCGAGCAGCCGGCCCCGCGCGCGCTGCTCGCCGGGCCCGGCGTCGCGCGGCCGGCCGGGCAGCCGGTGGAACAGCGCCCACGCGCCGCCGGGCACGTCGATCGTGTCGTCCGCGAGCTCCGGCGTGGGCCAGCCGCGCGCCCGCAGCGCGTCCGCGACCCGCACGGTGTAGCGCCAGTCCGGGAACGTCGCCTCGTCGAAGAACTTCACCACCAGGGGTACGCCGTCGCGCGCGGCCGCCCAGGTGCCGCGCGGCCGGTCACCGAGCGGCGGCCCGGCCGTGATCCGCCACCGCGCGCCGACCACCGGATCCACCATGGAAGCCATGGTATGCAGGACGGATGCACACGGACGACGGCCGGTACGTCGTGGTCAAGGGCCGCCGCTGGCGTGCCACCGACCCGGCGATCCCGGAGGACGTCGCGGCGCGGCTGCGGACGGCGCTGATGTCGGCACGCCGGGACGTCGGTACGGCGCTGCGCGCGGGTGCGGACCCGGCGCCCGCGCGAGCCCGCGTCCAGCTGGCGAAGGTGGCGCTCGGCGAACGCGGCACCCCGTGGTGGGACCAGTCCCTGGAGGAACGTCGCGAGCGCTGGGCGGAGGGCCTGCGCGCGCTGACCGGTCAGCGGCCGGCGGCCCAGGAGACCGGGTCGCGCTCGAACCAGTACCAGCCGTCGCCGAGCGCCCAGCGGAAGTGGTAGAGCGAGTCGTAGCACCGGTAGATGTCGGTCGGCGGTGCGCCGCCGGGATGGACGAACGCACCGGGGAGATCCGGGTAGTCGGCCCAGACCGGCAGCAGGACGCCCGTCCCGTCGCCGATCCGGCTCGCCGCGCCCTCGATGGACAGGTGCCGCAGGGGCGGCGGCAGGCGCAGCCCGTAGTAGTCGTCCGGGACCAGGCGGTTCGCGTCGGCGGCGGCCGCGAAATCCGCGCGGTGCTGCCGGTAGTAGGCGTCGATGGACAACCGCGGCCAGCCGGCCGTCAGCACCGGCACGGCCAGGGCCGCGGAGAGCACGAGCGCGACGATCGACCACCGTGGGCGCCCGCGTCGCCACACGCCGAGCGCCAGTGCCGCGGTGAGGAGGACGGCGTAGACGTACGCCACCTCTCGGAGATAGCTGAACGGGCCCCGATGCTGGGCGATCCACACGCCGGAGAACTCGACGGCGGCCACCAGGGCCCACAGCCCGAGGATCACCGGCACCACCACCGCGGCCTCGCGCGTCCACCGGGAACCGTTGCTGGCACCGTCCACATCGGCATTAGATCAACGTGGCGCAACCGTGGTCTCCGGTGACGGGGTGTGAAGGCGGATCGGTGCGCGGACTACGATCTCTCGATGCCTCTGGAGCCCGGACACCTTCGCCTGCTCGCCATGATCAGCCGACACAGTTCCACCGCCGCCGCAGCGGGTGAGCTGGGCGTATCGCCGGCCGAGGCCGCGCAGGAGCTTGCCCGTGCGGAGCGTGACTGCGGCGTGCCGCTGCTGCGGCGCGGGCCGCGCGGTGACTCGCTGACCGCGGCCGGTCATCTACTGGCCCGGCACGGTGCGGACATCGACCGGCTGACCGCGCAGGCCACCGCGGGCCTCGCCGAGCTGCTCGGCCTGGTGTCGCTGCGGCTGCGGCTCGGCGCCTGCGAGACCGCGGCGCTGCACCTGCTGCCGCCCGCGCTCGGTGCGCTGCGCCGCCAGCAGCCCGACGCCGAGCTGTACGTCGCCGACCTGCGCCTCGACCAGGGGCTGGACCGGGCGCTCACGCTGGTCGAGGACGGTGAGCTGGACCTGGCCGTGTTCGCGGTCTGGGACGACGCGCCGAAGGTCTCCGCGCAGCTCACGCTGTATCCGCTGGTCACCGACCCGCTCGTGGCGGTGCTGCCGGAGGGGCACCCGCTCGCGGCGGACGGTCAGCCGTTCGCTCTGGAGGCGCTGGCCGGTGCCGCCTGGGCCGCGCTGCCGGCCGGGACCGTGGACCGCGAACAGCTCGACCGCGCGGCCGGCGCGGCCGGGTTCGTGCCGGACGTGCGCTTCCAGGCGGCGACCTACGCGGCCGCGCAGGCGTTCGTCGCGGCCGGGGCCGGTGTCACGGTGGCGCCGCGGCTCGCACTGACCGGCGCGGCCGGTGTCGTCCATCGCGACCTCACGCCGCCGGCGCCGCACCGCACGCTCTACGCCGCGACGCTCACCGACACCCGGTTGGCGCCGCTCGCGAACACGGTTCTCACCTATCTGGACGAGGCAGTCACCGCGCTCACCGGCCGATCCTGACACCGCGGGCTGTCGGCCGCCGGACTGGACGGCGATCAGGTCAGCCTCCTAGGATGGATAGGCGGCGTGCGGCCGGTCGCGCCGCCGGAAGCCGGCCATGGCCCTCGCGCAGCAGGGCGAAGGCGGTCTCGACGGCGGTGGGGGAGTTGGTCACGGCCGGGAGTGCAGGGCCACGCTCCGACACTGTCGGCGTACCGTCGTGGGTCTTTCGCCCCTTGGCTCTTGATCGTCGAGCCGGAAGGCTCGGTGGGGACGAGGGAGGCACGCGATGACGGTGACCGCGGAACGGGCGTCCACACTCGACATGCCGGCGGCGGCGCCGGGCTGGCTGGCGGCTGCGATAGCGGCGCCGTCGGTGCACAACACGCAGCCGTGGCGGTTCGCGGTGGACGGCACGGAGATCCGGGTGCTCGCGGACCGGAGCCGACGCCTGCGGGTGATCGACCCGGACGGCCGGCAGCTGCTGATGAGCGTGGCCGCGGCCGCGTTCAACCTGCGGCTGGCGATCCGCGCGCACGGCCGGGTGCCGCTGCACCGGGTGCTGCCGTCGCCGGGCGTGGTGCTGGCGGTGGTACCGGCCGCCAACAGCCGTCCGCGGCCGAGCCTGCTGCGGCTGCGGACCGCGGTCGGCGTGCGGCACACCAGCCGGGCGCCGTTCGCGGACCCGCCGCCGTCCCGGTCCGCGCTGCGCGAGATGTTCGCGGCCGCCTCGATCGAGGGTGCGGAGCTGTCCGTCTGCCCGCCGCTGACCCGTGACTGGCTGCTCACGGTCACCCGGGAGGCCGCGGACCGGCAGGCGATGTCCGCGGCGTACCGGGACGAGCTGGCCGCGTGGACCGCGACCGGCGGCCGGTTCGACGGCGTGCCGGACAGCGCGTTCGGCGCACGCGACGCGCGCCGGCGGATCCCCGGCCGGTGGACCGGCGCGGGCCGCGGAGTGCTGTTCGAGTCCGCGCCGACGCTGGCCGTGCTGACCACCCGCACCGACGACCCGCGCGCCTGGGTGGACGCCGGCCAGGCGCTGCAACGGGTGTTGCTGACCGCCGCGGCGTCCGGCCTGTCCGCGCAGCCGCTGCACGCGGCGCTGGAGGTGCCGGAGCTGCGCGCCCGGGTGAACGCGCGCTTCGGCGGCCGTCACACCCAGGCGATCCTGCGGATCGGTCACCCGACGGTCGCGTACCCGGGCACGCCGCGCCGGCCGGTGCCCGACCTGCTGACCCAACGGGGGTACGCCGTGCCGGAATGGCCGGCGTGGCCGAGCAGTACCTCTCCGTGTTCGTGATCGACCCCGTGGCGTTGCCGGACGGCCCGGCGGGCCGGGACGGTCCCGGTGCGCCGGCCGGCGAGGCGGTTCTGCCCGGCCGGCACTGGGAAGAGCTGACCGCCGCGTTGCGTGTGTGGGCCTGACCGCGCTCGCCGATCTGTGGTCCACGCCGTGGCGCACGTCCGCCGACCCCGTGACCGTTCCCGATGTACGCGGACCCGGCGCGGGTCGCCCGGATCGACGCTGAACCGTCCGCGTTCGACCCGGCTCGCATCGAGGACGCCGAGCACCTGCTCCCCGGCGGCGACGACGCGGTCGAGGAGGTCGAGTGGCTCGTCGGCGAGAAGCTCGTCGCCTGGTTCGCCACCGCGCACACCGCCACCGCCGGCCTACCTGCTCCGCGACGGCGCGAAGTAGTCCGCGTCCACGGCCGGATGCGGCCGGGGCCGGGTGGTCCGGCTGGTCGAACCGAGTTGCAGGCCGCCGCCGTCGATCACCGCGGCCGTGCGTGACCTCGAGGCCGGTTCAGCGCTTCTCGGAATGGCCCAGGCTCATGTCCGGCGCGATACGGTCCCGTACCAATCGCTTCAGTTCGGTTATCTCGGGGTGGCCCGATTCCTTCCGGGACCAGATCAGGTCGCCGTCGAGGCGCACGTCGAAGACGCCGCCGGTGCCCGGCACCAGTGCCACCTCGCCCAGCCGCAGGCCGAACGTGGTCAGCAGCTCCTGCGCGGTCCAGGCGGCACGCAGCAGCCACCGGCACTGCGTGCAGTACTCGATCTCGAGCCTCGGCGTTCGTGTCACGCGTCGAAGTATGCCGGGTGAATCGTCCCGCAGAGCCCGGAATGACGCGGCTCACGGTCGGCTCTAAATGCACGTCTTTGCATGTCTGAATCAAGGGGGTAGCGTGCTTCCATCTCGTCACATGGGGAAGGAGTCCCCCTCTTGCACGGTCACATCAAAGCCGTCATGGCGGGCGTCACCGCGGCCGCGTTCGTTCTCGTCGTGCCCGCCGGCGCCGCCACCGCGACGCCGCCGGCTGCGGACAGCGAGCCGCGCACACCCGTCAAGGCGGACAATCTGGAGCATCCGCTCGGCGAGTCCCGCGAGGCGGCCCGCGAGGAGGCGATCACCAAACTGCTCACCGGTGAGGCCCGCAGCGAGCAGCGCAACGGGTCCGAGGTCGTCCGGCTCGGCGGCGACCGCTGGGTCGAGGTGCGGCAGAAGAGCAAGACCGACCCGGTCCTGACGTTCCTCGTCGAGTTCGGCACGCAGACGCTGCCGCAGACCGGCGGCACGCCGGGCCCGCTGCACAACCAGCTGCCGGCGCCGGACCGGGCGAACGACAACACCACGCTGTGGGTGCCGGACTTCAGCCCGGAGCACTACCAGGAGCTCCTCTTCAGCCCGAAGAAGGAGTCGATGACCACGTTCTACACCGCGCAGTCCGGCGGGCGGTACACGGTCACCGGCGAGGTCAGCGACTGGGTCACCGTGCCGTACAACGAGGCGCGGTACGGCAGCAACACCTGGGAGGGCGGTGAGGGCTACCAGGACTTCGTCAAGGACGCCGCCACCGCGTGGTACCAGGCACAGATCGCGGCCGGGCAGACCCCGGCGCAGATCACCGCGTCGCTGGCGAAGTACGACGTGTGGGACCGCTACGACTTCGACCTCGACGGCGACTTCAACGAGCCGGACGGCTACGTCGACCACTTCCAGGCGATCCACGCCGGTGAGGGCGAGGAGGCCGGCGGCGGCGCGCAGGGCGCGGACGCGATCTGGTCCCACCGCGGCTACACCTACCAGGGCGACTACGGCCAGACCGGCCCGGAGAACAACCGCCTCGGCGGCGTGCCGATCGGCGACAGCGGCCTGTGGATCGGCGACTACACCACCGAGCCGGAGAACGGCGGCCTCGGCGTGTTCGCCCACGAGTACGGGCACGACCTCGGCCTGCCCGACCTCTACGACACCCAGGGCGGCGACAACAGCACCGGCTTCTGGTCGCTGATGTCGGCCGGTTCCTGGCTGTCCCACGACCCGCAGAACATCGGCTCCACGCCCGGCTACATGGGCGCCTGGGAGAAGCTGTTCCTCGGCTGGCTCGACTACACCACGGTCAAGCCCGGGCAGAAGAAGACCGTGGTGCTCGGCCAGGCCGCGGACGCGAAGGGCCCGCTCCCGCAGGCCGTGGTCGTCCCGCTGCCGGACCAGACCGTCGTCACGGAGTACAACACCCCCCACTCCGGCGAGTACGAGTGGTGGGGCGGCGACGCGAACAACCTCAACACCACGCTCACCCGGACGCTCGACCTCACCGGCGCGACCACGGCGTCGCTGACCACCAAGGCGTGGCACGAGATCGAGGCCGGCTACGACTACCTCTACGCGGAGGTGTCGGCGGACGGCGGCAACCGGTGGACCCGGGTCGGATCGCCGCGGACCGGGTCCAGCGAGGGCGAGTGGGTCGACCTGACCTACGACCTGACCGCGTTCGCGGGCCAGACCGTGCAGTTCCGGTTCCGCTACCAGACCGACGGCGGCGTCCACTTCGCCGGCGCGTTCCTCGACGACATCACGCTCGTCGTCAACGGCGCCCCGGTCTGGACGGACGACGTGGAGTCCGCCACCTCCGCCTGGACCGCGCGCGGCTTCACCCGGTTCACCGGCACGCTGACCCGGATCGCGCCGCGCTACTACATCGCGGAGTGGCGCACCTACACCGGCTACGACAAGGTGCTCCGGACCGGGCCGTACAACTACGGCTGGACAAGCATCCGGCCGGACTGGGTGGAGAAGTTCCCGTACCAGGACGGCCTGCTGATCTGGTACGTCAACGACGCCTACACCGACAACGACACGATCAACCACCCGGGCGGCGGTGCGGTCCTGCCGGTCGACGCCCGCCCGGAACCGATCGTGTTCCCGGACGGCGTGCGGCTCGGCAACCGGCGGCAGCCGTTCGACGCCACGTTCGGCGTGCAGCGCACCGACGCGGTGACGTTCCATCGCAACGGGGCGCCGGTCACGGTACCGTCCCGCCCGCCGGTGACGACGTTCGACGACTCCGACCCGAACCGGTACTACTCGGCGGCGAACCCGCAGGGCTCGGTCCAGGTCGCCGGTCTCGGCGTGAAGATCCAGGTGCTGACGGAGTGGTCACTGATCGCCCCGTTCACCGTCCTCACGGTCACGTCACCCAAGCAACGCTGATCTCCCGAGTGCCGTGGGCGGTCCCTTCTCCCGCAGAAGAGCCGCCCACGGTACGGGTGACCCCGCCCCCACGTCTTCTCCCGGAGCGACACTTCCGCCTCCGGCCGGCCCCGGCGCCGCGGGATGCGGCGGCGACACCGGTGTCACCCTGGCGAACGCGGACGGTATCGCGGTGGCTGGGCCGGCGTCGCTGACCGGTGGGGGAGACTACCGGCGGCGGATCAGGAGGGCCGCGATGCCGCCGGCCGGGATCAGCAGCCAGCAGGAGATGACGCGGTAGACGAGGACGGCGGCGGTGGCGGTGATGGCGGTGGAGCCGGCCGTGGTGAGGCCGGCGACCAGTGCGGTCTCGATGACGCCGATGCCGCCGGGGGTGAGCGGGACCTGCCGGACGATCTGGACGCCGAGGTAGATGGTGGCGAGCGTGATCAGACTGATCTGCAGGCCCAGCGCGCGGGTGCAGGCGACCAGGCAGAGCAGGTCGGTGAGCCGGTTGACGGCGGAGTAGCCGACGACCGCGCACCAGTCGCGGATCCGCAGGCCGGCGCCGGCGTGCCAGGCGGCGTGGGCGGAGAGCAGCAGGCCGTGCGCGTACCGGCCGATCCGGGATTCCGGGATGTGGCCGACGTCGAACGGGCGGGACGGCAGCCGGCGGCCGATCGCGATGACGGTGGTGGTGAGCGCGGCGATCGCGGCGACGATGGCCAGCGGCTGCCAGTTGAGCGAGGTGGCGGAGCTGTGCGTGAGCACGATCGCGCCGCCGCCCGCGTAGAGGACGGTGAGCCCGCCGATCGAGGCGAGCCCGGAGACGATCGCGCAGACCGCGCCGATCTCCCGGGCGATGCCGGCCCGGTGGTACTCGTTGATCGCGTACCCGGTGGACACGGCCGGGCCGGCCGGGACCGAGATCGATATGGCGGTCCTGGCCAGGATGATCGCGAAGAGCCGCCGGCGCCGGATGGCGGCGCCGAGCGCGGTCAGCAGGTGCCGCTCCTGGAACGCGAAGCAGGACAGCGAGATCACCTGCAGCACGACCGCCCCGGCGATCCAGCCCCAGTGCGCGCCGCCGAGCGCATCGGTGAACTCCCGCGGATCGGGCAGCCGCCCGCGTAACCCGATCGCCGCCAGCGCCACGATCGATGCCGCGACCAGAACCAGACGGACCCATCGGGTACGCCAGCGCGCCCGCTTTTCCGGCATAGCCGATATATCCGAAATCTCCGGAATGTTGTCCGAAGACGACGGAGTGTGCGCGGTCGACGACATTGCATGATCCTCGCAAACGGCGGCACCTCCGGAAACCTCGCCGTCGCCAACGTCACGTCCACCCGGTATCGCACCGCCGCCCCGCCGCGCGGCCGCCGCGGGCTCGCGCCGGCCGGCCTGGCCGGCGCCGCACCTGGCGGAGACGCCGGCGTCTCCGGCGTCACGCCGCAGGCGGGACGCATCGGCCTCCCCGGCGTCGCCCCGGCCGGACATGCCGGGACCGCGGGCGTCGCGCCCACCGGAGTCCTCGGTCTCCCCGGTGGCGCGGCGGCGCGGTACGCGGGGCCGTTTCCGCCGGCCCGCATCGCGCCGGCCGGTCGCGCCGCCTTCGCCCGCGCCGCGTGCGGCGGCCGGGCCCGCCACGCCGGGCCCACCCGCCCCAGGCGAGCCGGCCACGCCGTCGCCGCGTCCGCCGGTCTCCCGCGGGCCGGGCGCCCCCGGATCGCCGGAGGTGCCGGACGAGCATCCGACGGCCCGCGGAGCGGTCACGTCCCGGACAGCGCCGGCAGCCGGGCCGGTGCGAGCGTGACCGGCAGTGACTCGTACGACGGGATCAGCACCCGCCGCCGGTAACGCCGCCCGCGAATGCTCCACGGCCGGCCCGGCCCGGTCAGCATCCGCAGCATCCCCCCGATCTCCGCTCGCGCGAGTGGCGCCCCCAGGCACAGGTGCCGGCCGGCGCCGAACCACAGCTGGCGTTGTTCCGGCAGGTAGCCACGGTCGAGGGAGAAGCCGCCGGCCCGGTTGTTGGCCGCGTGGGTCAGGATGAGCACCCGCTCGCCGGCGCGCAGTCTGCGGCCGGCCACGGTCACGTCCGCGGTCACCGAGCGGCCGATCGCGGCCGCGGGGGTGGTGACGCGCAGTCCCTCGCGTACCGCCTCGGGGATCAGGTCCTGATCGTCCAGCACCCGGTGCTGGGTGCCGGAGTCGTGCAGCAGCGCCACGATCCGGGCCATCGCGCTCGCGGCGGTCTCGGTGCCGGCGACCATCAGCAGCGTGGACAGGCCTTCCGCGTGCAGCTGTTCGACGCCCAGCTCGCGGCACCGGCCCAGGACCGTGGTCGGTGGCGCGGTGCGGAACGCGTCCGGCACGTTCACGGTCAGCCGGGCCACGATCTCGCGGCCGCGGGCCAGCGCCGACGGAGCCAGGTGGGTGGACGTGGACGCGTTCATGGCGAGCGTGGCCAGTTCCTCGCCGGTCGCGAAGATCTCCCGGTAGGCCGCGTCGGTGCCGGGCGTGCGCAGGTGCAGCAGGTCGGCGACGATCCGGCCGACGAGCACCCGGGCCAGGTCGGCGACGTCCACGGTCCGGCCGGCGGTCAGGTCCGCGCCGGCCTCGGCCAGCCGTGGGCCGACCACGCGTTCGGCGAGGCGGGTCGCGCTCTCCTCGGTGAACAGGTCCCGGGTCCGCGACCGCAGGCTGTGGTGGCCGGGGCCGTCGAAGACCTCGTTGACCCAGTCGCCGAGCAGCTGGGACCACATGTGGCCGACGCCGCCCTCGCCGAGCAGGTTGAAGTGTGCCGGATCGTTCAGGATCGCGCGTGCCGTCACCGGGTCGGCGACCACCCAGCCGAGCTTCGGAACCTTCCGCAGCGGCGTGGCCAGCCGGCCCGCGGTCAGCAGCAGCGGCAGTGCGGGCCGCGCCGCGCCGATCACCCGCCATTCGTGCAGAGCCGCCCTATCGATCATGCAGGCATCCTGTCAGAGCGGCACAAGGTCACGGTTTCCGTCAGGTGAGCGGCCGGGTGACCGATCGGTGCGGGCCCCACCCCCCTTCGAAGCCGGAGGTTCCGCATGGATCCCGCCGTGGTCGTCGACACGATCTCGTCCTGGACGACCGGGTTCATCACGCTGATGGGCTCGCTGCCGGTCGCGGTCTGGATCTGTCCGGCGCTGCTGTTCGCCGGCGGCATGCTCGACCGGCTGGTCTCCCGCGGCTGACCTGCGCTGGAATCGCTCCCAGTGCGAGCTCGCCGGACCGCCGCTAGGCTCTCGATCGACGTCGCTCAACCCACGTCGTCGGCCGTGCGGAGGACGGCACCCCATGATCATGTCTTTGCTGCTGGATCTCGCCAACATCCTCGGCGGATTCCTGCTCGCCATAGCCCTGCTGAGCCGCCTGCCCCGGATCGGCGACGACCTGGCCCGCTTCGCCGCCCGCCTCGGCGCGTTCGGCTGGATCGTCGGCATCGTCGCGCTGGTCACCGGCGGCTACTTCCTGATCGTCCACCTGATCTCCGGCCCGCGCGTCTTCCACTTCGAGGTGGTCGGCATCATCGTCGGCGTCCTCCTGCTGTGGGACCGGCTGACCGGCCGCCGCCCGGCCGGCCCGGCCGACGGCACGGTCGCCCGGGCGGACACCGCGGTCGGTGCCGGCCTGATCCTGGCGATCTTCGGGATCATCGCGATCCTGGTCGGCCTGCAGGGCCTCGGCACGCCGGACTGAACCAGGCGCCTCCGGAGCGCACGGACCGAACCGATCTTCCCGCTTCCGGCGACACCGGTGCCGCATGCTCCCGCGGGCACCGGTCGTCGCCGGCGCTCCTCCCTGCCGGTCCGTGACCGCAAGCCCTCCACCGTCATCGCTCCGCTCTGCTTACCCGACCACCCGCCCTACCCGGACGCCGACATTTCCCTTGCACCCCCTCACCCCCAGCCAGCCGGAATACCTCGCAACCGGCGCAGGGTCCACACCCCGAACGCTCACAGCACGCCCGGCCCGGCCCGACCCGGCCCGACCCGGCCCGACCCGGCCCGACCCGGCCCGACCCGGCCCGACCCGGCCCGACCCGGCCCGACCCGGCCCGACCCGGCCCGACCCGGCCCGACCCGGCCCGAGGCCCGACCCGAGGCGCGACCCGGCCTGGCAAGGGCGTGCCGGGCACCACACGAACGCGCGAAGCGCCGCGCAGCACGAACGCGCGAAGCGCAGCGTCGGGCCGCGCGGCCCGACGCTGCGCAGTGAGCGATGGGCCGTGACTGTTTCGGAGCGCGTGCGAAGCCCGCATCCGAAATATCGCCATATCTGGCGCCGCCTTCGCGTGTCCGTGTCCGCGGGAATCCCGCCTGCCCGGCTGAGTGATCAATCAGTGGAGCGAAATGGAGGTAAACTTCGATATTTGATCTCCTTTTTGCTCCACTGATTGATCACTCAGTTCCGGCGGTGCCGCCTTCGGGCCGGGCTGGCGGCGAGTCGCCGGGCGCCTCGTCCCCCGATATGGCGATATTTCGGGCGTGAGGTGCGGCGGCCGCCGGCTCGGTGGCGCGGTGCGAGATCTGTACGCCGCTGCCGGCTGCTTTTGATCCGGGCGACGTGGCCACAACGACATCTGGATCTTCGATTCCCCACGGATGGAAGATCATCCCGGGCATCGACCCCGCCCCCGGTGGCGAGCGAAGCACGCGGATCGCCAGCAGCACGGCATTGATGCGAGACCGGCTGCGGGCGAGACACGCGGATCACCGGCGGCACGGCCTGTACCGCCGGCATTGATGCGGGACCGGTGGCGTGCGAAGCGCGCGCGACCACCGGGAGCGCGCGGATGCACGGCCGGCATCGGCCCGGCAGTGGCGGCGGATCAGTGGCGGCGGATCAGTGGGCAGTGCGGGTGTGCACCGGTTGTCGCCGGCGCTCCTCCCTCCGCTTCCGGCGTGGTTGCTCAAGACCCGTCGCCCGGTCGCGGCGTGCCGGGAAGTGTCGTGCAGCTGACAGTCGCGGATGCAACCCCGGGCCGTGTGGTTCCGTCAGGAGATCATGAAGGTCGGGAGAGGCAACGCGCGCGACCAGGAGTTCCATGACTTCGTGTCGGCGCGGCGGGCGGGCCTGGTGCGTACCGCCACGCTGCTGACCGGCGGGGACGCGCACACGGCCGAGGATCTGGTGCAGACCACGCTGACCCGGCTGTACGTGGCGTGGCCGTCGTTCCGGGCGGCCCGCAACCCCGACGGGTACCTGCGCCGCGCGCTGGTCAACTGCCTGGTGGACGAGCACCGGCGGCCGTGGCGGCGGGCGGAGCGGAGCACGGCCGCGCCGCCGGACACCGAGGCGCCGGTGCCGGACGACGAGCCGGAGGCCGCGGGCGAGGTGCGCCGCGCGCTGCGCGAGCTGCCGCCGCGGATGCGGGCCGCGGTCGTGTTCCGGTACTTCTACGAGCTGGACATCGCGGAGACCGCGGACGCGCTCGGCTGCAGCACCGGCACGGTGAAGAGCCAGACGGCGCGTGGCCTGGACCGGCTGCGCGAGGCACTGGACCGGTCGGTGTCCGGTGCGGTCATCTGAAGAGAGCCTGGGGACGAGGGCGATGAGTGATCTGCGGCAGTACCTGGACCGGATCGCCGGGCCGGAACACCCGCCGGCCCCGGCCGCGGTGGACGCGGACGTGGCGCGCGGCCGGGTGGCGCTGCGCCGGAAACGGCAGGTGCGCGGCCTGCTCGGCGGCGCGCTGGCGCTGGTGGCGGTGGGCGCGCTCGGCGTCGCGGCCGTCACCGTCGACGCACCGGCCGATCCCGGCGGCGACCGGATCGAGGCCGCACCGGTGATCCCCCGCGGCACCTCGAGCGCCGTCGACACCACCCCCGGTACCCCCGCCGGCGTACGGCTGGTCGCGTTCGCCGGGGACCAGCCCGAGGGGTTCACGATCGACGTGGTGCCGGAAGGCTGGGAGATCCAGAGTTCCGTCGCCACCACGCTGCTGATCGCGCCGATCGGCCTGCCGGACCAGGACCCGAACTCGTTCGCCGACAAGATCACCATCTCGCTCCAGTACGAGGCGCCGGACGACCGGCCCCCCGCCGAGCAGCTCACCGTCGGCGGCCGGCCGGCCGTGCTGTGGACCAGCGAGGACGGCGTCCGCACGCTGTTCGTCCGGCTGGACGGCGGCGCCTACCTGAACGTGCAGCTGTGGCACAACCTGCGCTGGGGCACCGCCACGATCGCCGAGTTCGCGGCCGGGATCACGGTCACCGACGACGTCGAGCGCTCGCGGGGCTGAACCGGCGCAGCGTGGCCCCGGTCGCGCGTTTGCACAGGTATTCGGCCCGCTCGTAGGACAGCCGCCGCCGGCCGGTCTCCGGGCACAGGTCCGCCGCGCTCGCCGGCGTGCGGGCCGGTCCCGGGCGCCGGCCGGCGAGGAACAGCGGGCCGCGAGCCCGGCCGCCGATCAGCGCGGGCAGCAGCCGCGCGCTGCCGGACCGCCAGCTCAGGCCCTTGCCGGGTGCGCGGCGGTCGTCCAGGTCGAGATCCTGCACGTCCAGCCCGAGCACCGCGGTGACGGTCGCGCCGGACTCGTGCAGCAGCAGCCAGAGCGCGCGTTCACGCAGCGGGTGGCCGGCGTCCGCGCACAGCGCGGCCACCGCCTCGGAGGACAGGGGCACCGCGACGGTACGGGTGTCCGCGCGCCGGTCCAGCCCGGCGGCGAGCCCGGGCGTGCCCGCCCAGGCCGCGAACGAGCGGATCGTTGCCCGGTGCCGGTTCCAGGTGGCCGGTGCGGCGGTACCCCAGGCGGTGACGCAGGCGCGGGCGACCGCGTCCGCGGTGAGCGCGGTCATCGGGGTGTCGTCGCCGAGTGCCCGGCGGAGCCGGTCGAGCGTCTGCGCGTACGACCGGCGGGTGCTCGCGTCGTGCCGTGCCAGGAACTCGGTGGCACGCTCGCGTACCGTACCGTCGCGAAGGTCTTGACCGTGGTTGTCGGCCGGCAGGCCGTCGGCGCGTCCGCGCAGGTAAGCGGCCTCGGCCCGGTTGCGGGTGAGCGCGGCGGCGCGGCGCAGCTCGGCGCGCGCCTGCGCGTGCCGGCCGAGCCGGGCCAGCAGGTCGCCGCGCACGGCCGGGAGCAGGTGGTAGTCGCGCACCCGCGGGTCGTCGAGGAGCGCGTCGGTCAGCGCGAGACCGGCGGCCGGGCCGTCCGCCGCGCCGACCGCGACCGCGCGGTTGAGCCGCACCACCGGTGTCGGCCGCAGCGTCTCCAGCGTCGCGTAGAGCGAGGCGATCCGCGCCCAGTCGGTCTCCTCGGCCGTGCGGGCCTGCGCGTGACAGGCCGCGATCGCGCCCTGCAGCAGGTACGGGCCCGGCGGCCCGCCGGCGTCCCGGGCGCGCAGCATGGCCGCGAAGCCGCGCTGGACGAGCAGCCGGTCCCAGCGACCGCGGTCCTGCTCGTGCAGCGGCACCGGCGTCCCGTCCGGCGCGGTCCGGGCCCGCTCCCGGGACGCCTGGATCTCCATCAGCGCGACCAGCCCGTGCACCTCCGCCTCGCCCGGCGCGAGCACGGCCAGCAGCCGCCCGAGCCGCAGCGCCTGCCGGCACAGGTCCGTCCGGAGCAGGTCGTCACCGGTGGTCGCGGTGTACCCCTCGTTGAAGATCAGGTAGACGGCCTCGAGGACCGCGTCCAGCCGTTCGG
Source organism: Catenuloplanes indicus (assembly GCF_030813715.1). Taxonomy (NCBI): domain Bacteria; kingdom Bacillati; phylum Actinomycetota; class Actinomycetes; order Micromonosporales; family Micromonosporaceae; genus Catenuloplanes; species Catenuloplanes indicus. Next base: position 347,958 of record NZ_JAUSUZ010000001.1, on the reverse strand, counting down.
CCAGCTCCGGCCCGGCCGGCAGCGCGAACGCGACACCGGCGGCCGCGAGCGTGCGCTTCGCGGACGAGATACGGCGCGCGATCGTCTGCTCGGTGACCAGGTACGCCCGGGCGATCTCGGCCGTGGTGAGCCCGCCGACGAGCTTCAGAGTGAGCGCCACCCGGGCCGTGGCCGGCAGCACCGGGTGGCAGGTGACGAACATCAGCCGGAGTACGTCATCGCGCTCGTCCGCCGCGGTGTCGCCGCTCAGGGCCGCGGTCTCCGCGTACGCGCGGTCCTGCGCCCGCGACCGCCGGACATGGTCGATGGCGCGGCGTTTCGCGACCGTCATCAGCCAGGCGCCCGGATTGTCCGGCACGCCGTCGGCCGGCCACCGCTCCAGCGCGGTGACCAGCGCGTCCTGGGCCAGCTCCTCGGCCAGGCCCACATCGTGCACCACTCGGGTGAGCGCGGCGACGATGCGGGCCGACTCCAGGCGCCAGACCGCCTCGACGGTCTCCATCCCTAGCCGAACACCTGCTGGATCACGCTCGTGCCGTCGCCGACCATCCGCCGGAACCGCCGGCACAGCTCGATCGCCTCGGCCTCGTCCGCCACCTCGATCAGCGCGAACCCGGCCGCGACCTCCTTCGCCTCGGCGAACGGCCCGTCCACGGTGGTGATCTCACCGTCCTTGGAGGTCAGCACGGTGCCCGCCGGTGCCAGGCCGCCGGTGGCCAGCAGCTGCCCGGTCGCGGACAGCTCCTGGACGAACGCGGCCATGTCGGCGTACAGCTTCTCGTCCGGCGCGGGCGTGGTGCCGGTGGAGACGGACGTCATCAGGTAGCGCATCGGTCGTTTCCTCTCGTGGGTGGAGCATGCTTCACCCTCACGACGCGCAGTGTATGTGACAGGGAACGGCGCTGTTCCCTGTCACGTAGTCAGCACGGTGGACCGGCGGCCGATCCGCCAGCCGCCCCAGCACCCGGGTGCGGGATCCTGACATCGTGGAGTACCTGGATCTGACGCCGTACACGTACACCGATTCCGCCCTGCCGATGACGTCGATCGGTTGGCTGGGTTCGGAGCACGGGGTGCAGGGACCGGCGGGGGCACCCCTGGCGGGCACCGAACTGGAAGAGCTGCGTGGCGCCTCCCGCCGGATATGCAACGTCGCCCTGGGGTTCCACACCTGCGAGTTCTGCGGGACGGTCGAGGGCAACGGCGAATACCGCTACTACCTGCCGGACGAGCGCACCTACGCCGCACCGGCGATGATCCTGCACTACGTCGACACCCATGCCTACCGGCCGCCGCGCCAGTTCCTGGAAGGCCTCGGCGCCGCGGCCCGGCCTCGCTGGGACCGGCGAGCCGACTTCCTGCGCGCGGTGCTGCTGGACCGGACCGCGGACCTCATCTGGCGCGCTGAGGCCGCCGTCGACCTGTCCCAGTGGGACGACCGGCGAGCATTCGACGCGCTGCGCCAGGTGCTGGCCGACGACCTGCTGATCGACTGCGGGGGAGACGAGATCGGACGCTCCCTGATCGCGTTCGCCGAGCGCGACTACGCCGCCGGCCTCGACTGGGACGCCCTGCCCCCGATGGTGCTCGACGGTATCGCACATCCCGGTGACGACTTGCACTTCGTCCGCCCGGTCGGACCGGACGCGTAGGTGCCACCGGTCGGCGATCCGGCTACTCTCCGGCCATGGATCATGGTGAGCGGGTGGTGCCGGTCGAGCTGCCGGTGTTGCGGTGGGGCGCGCGGGATGCGGCCGCGCGAGTGCTGCTGGTGCACGGGCTGACGTCGGCGGCGGTCGTCTGGTGGCAGGTGGCTGACGCGCTGGCGCGGGCCGGCTGCCGGGTGACCGCGGTGGACCTGCGCGGCCACGGGCGGGCGCCGGGCGCGGTGAGTTACCGGCTGGCGGAGCACGCGGCCGATCTCGGCGCGGTCGACGACGAGGGCGCGGGCTGGGACGTGGTGGTCGGGCACTCGCTGGGCGGTGCCGCGGTCGCCGAGGCGGCGGCGTCCGGGCTGCTGACCGCGCGGGCGTACCTGTTGCTGGATCCGGTGTTGCGGGTTTCCGGGCCGGAGATCGAGCGGTACGTCGTCGCGCTCACGGCGGAGCTGACCGCCACCCCGGCCGAGATCGCGGCGGCGCAGCCGCGCTGGCATCCGGAGACGGTACGGCTGAAGGCGGCGGCCGCGGCGGCGTGCTCGCCGTACGTGGTGGAGCACTGCCTGCGCGACAACGGGCCGTGGGATCTGGTGCCGGCGGTTGCGCGGATCGGGGCGCCGGTGACGGTGCTCGGTGCGGATCCGGCGGTCGAGGAGCCGAGCTTCACGGCCGCGCACGCGGCGGCGCTGACCGGGAACGCGACGTTCCGGGTCGCGCCCGGGTGCGGGCACTCGCCGCACCGGGACGACCCGGATCTCGTGGTGGCCGCGGTTACTTCTTCGATTCCTGCTGGAGCGTGAAGCAGTCGTCGCCGCCGCTCGTGGTGCCGCCGGTGTCGGGCTCCCAGCGGAGCGCGGTGCCGGCGGCGGCCATCTGGGCGTAGGCCTCCCCGTCCTCGAGGCAGTCGTCGTGGTCGCGGCCGACCTGGGCGCCCTCCGGGTCGACGCGCCAGAGGCCGTCGCGGGTCAGTTCCACCTTGACGTCGAAGCCCTTGCCCTTGGTCTGGCGGAAGTGGGCCTGCAGCGGCACCACCCACAGGCCGGACGGCTTCTGCTCGACCTGGGCCTGGTCGCCGCGGTCGCCGTTCTCGTCCCAGGCGTCGATGTAGACGGCGGAGCCCGGCTTGATCTGCCGGAGCTCGGAGTTGTCGGTACCACTGCAGGCGCCGAGCACCGGCGCCGCGACGGCGAGCGCGAGCAGGGCGGCGAGCGAGCGGTTCATTGGAGCAGCCTTTCGACGTGGATGGTGACGCCTGAGACGGTAGAGGACCATCGCAATTTCAGCGTTGCCTTAAATAAGCGACGTCTGAAATAGTCGTCGGATGGATGCTGAGGTGGACGCCGTCCGGGCCGAGCTGGCCGCGCTGGACGACCCGCGGGTGCGCGCGGTGAACGCGCGACACGGCGACGATCACGGCGTGAACCTGGGCGCGCTGCGCCCGGTGGCGAAAAGACTGAAGACCCGGCAGGACCTGGCGGTACGGCTGTGGGCCACCGGCGACCCGGCTGCACCTCGCCGTACGTGCCGGTCTGGATCTCCGAGATGGTCCGCCGGCAGGACGCCGGCTGACGAGGGCCCTCCCGGAGCGACCGGCCTTCACGGGCCGGACGGCGTCGCTCCGGGAGGGGGGCGGGGAATCAGGTCTCGGTGTCGCGCCCACGGTCGGCATCACCGGCCACGACCTGAGCGGGCCGCCCTGTGCCGTACCGCACAGCCGTTCCGGACGAGACGGCGGAGCGGGTGCTGCGCAGGCTCCACACGATCGACACCGCGATCGTCACGACGATCACGCCCAGCGTGACCGGGATCGGCAGCTTGCCGACCGGGGTCTCGGACAGGATCAGCTTGACACCGGCGAACGCGAGCAGTACGGCCAGCCCGTAGTGCAGGTGCACGAACCGGCGCAGCAGCCCGGCCAGGCAGAAGTACAGGCTGCGCAGGCCGAGGATGGCGAACGCGTTCGCGGTCCAGACGATGAACGTGCTGGTGGTGATGGCAAGGATCGCCGCCACGCTGTCGATGGCGAAGATCAGGTCGGTGGCTTCGACGGCGATCAGGACCACGAACAGCAGGGTGGCGACGCGCTTGCCGTTGATCCGGGTGAAGAACCTGTCACCGTGGTACGCCGGGTCGGTCGCGATGATCCGGCGCACGAGGCGCACGACCGGGTTGCGGTCCGGCGGGCTCTGCTCGCCGTGCCGGAACGCCATCCGGTAGCCGGTGTAGACGAGGAACGCGCCGAACACGTAGGCGGTCCAGAAGAACGTCTCCAGTAGTTCCGCGCCGACGAAGATGAACGCCAGCCGGAACGCCAGGGCGCCGATGACGCCCCAGAACAGAACCTTGTGCTGGTACGCGGCCGGGACCGCGAAGTAGGAGAAGATCAGCGCGAAGACGAACACGTTGTCGATCGACAGCGCCTTCTCGATCAGGTAGCCGGCGTAGTAGGTGCCGGCCACCTCGCCGCCCTGCCACACCCACAGGACGACGCCGAACAGCAGGCCGGCCGCGATCCAGATGCCGGACCAGATCACGGCCTCGCGGAAGCCGATGACGTGGTTGTCGCGGTGCAGGAACAGGTCGACGGCCAGCATCGCCGCGATGGCGAGCATGATCACGGCCCAGATCCACCAGGACACGGACAAGGGGAGACCTCCCGTCCAGCCGGCCCCGCGGTGCGGAAGCCGGCGCGCTGGACGAAGGTCTCCCCGGCCACCGCACCGGTAGCCGCACCGCCGGGACCCGGATTGCCAGGTCCGTACTGACGACGGTGCGTGGATCGTCGGGTACTCCCCCTCGAACTACGTCCCATTATTCGCGAAGCACAGTTCGTATGTCAAGGGGGACATGCGATGCGGGTTTCGTGTCTGGTGCGTCCTATATTGAGGTGCCCGGACACGCCGACGAACGAGGTCATCGATGCCCAGCAGCACGCCCGCGTCCCGCGGGTGGACGTTCCTGACCAACCATGCGCACGTGCTGCTGGCCATCGCGCGCGAGCCGACCGCCCGGCTGCGCGACGTCGCCGCGTCCGTCGGCATCACCGAGCGCGCCGCGCAGGCGATCGTCGCCGACCTCGAGGCCGACGGCTACCTGCACCGGGAACGGGTCGGCCGCCGCAACGAGTACACGATCAACCCGGCCGGCCGGTTCCGGCACCCGGCCGAGGCCGATCACCGCGTCGGCGAGCTGATCGCGCTGTTCACCGCCGCGCCGCGGCGCTGACCGACCGGTCAGACCACGATGATCTGCGGGTGCGGGTGCCGGAGGAAGTCGTGGTGGGAGATGTCCCAGCCGTAGGCGCCGGTGCGGGCGAAGAGCAGCACGTCGCCGACCCGCAGCCGGTCCACGTGCACGTCGCGGGCGAGCACGTCGCGCGGCGTGCACAGCTCGCCGACCGCGTCCACCGGCACGTCCGTGACCGTGGGCCGGGGGAAGTCCCACTGCCACGCGTCGTCGCGGGGCAGGACCGTGAACGGGTGGCTGTAACCCCACGCCGCGGGCAGCCGGAAGTGGTGGGTACCGCCGCGAAGGACCGCGAACCAGCGGCCGTGCGTCCGCTTCAGGTCGATCACCTCGGCCGCGTACCACCCGGCGTCCGCGGCCAGGAAACGACCGGGTTCGAAGACCAGATCCACGTCCCCGGGTACGGCGAGCGCCGCCAGCCCGGCGCGGAGCTCTCCGAGGTCGAGCGTCTCCGCACCGGTGTACGAGACGCCGAGCCCGCCGCCGACGTTGACGTAGCGCAGGTCCAGGCCGTACCGGGCCGCGGCCGCCACCGACCAGTCCACCGCGCCGGCGGCGAACGTGGCGTAGGCGCCGGCGTCCAGCGAGTTCGACACCGCGTGCAGGTGGAAGCCGCGCAGGTCGACCGCGCGCAGCGGCACCGCGAGCGCGTCGGCCAGCGTGGCCTCGTCGATCCCGAACGGTGTCGGCACGCCGGTCATTCGGTGGCTGCCGTCCGGCCCGGCCTCGGCCCGGTTGACCCGCAGCGCGGCCGTGGCCCGCACGCCGAGCCGGCCCGCGATCGCGTCCAGCCGGCGCAGCTCGAGGACGCTCTCCACGTGGATCAGCGCGCCCGCCCGTACCCCGGCATGCAGCTCTTGATCTGTTTTCGCGGGCCCGCCGAAGGCGATCCGCCGGGCACCGGCCGCGACCGCGAGCGCGAGTTCCCCGCCGGAGGCGACCTCGAGGCCGTCGGTGGCGGCCGCGAGCGCCGCGACCACGTCCGGGTGCCCGTTGGCCTTGACCGCGTAGAGCAGCGTCGCACCGGCCGGCAGCGCCGCACGCACCCGCGCCGCGGTCTCCGCCAGCACGGCCCGCGAGTAGACGTAGGCGCTGACCGGCCGCTCGGCGCCGTCCAGCGCGGCGTGCACGTCAGAACGCATGGAGCGGGTTCCGGACCGGGTGGTGGACGTCGCCCGCACCGGCCAGCCGCATGCGGACCAGCGCCTTGTGCGGCACCAGCGGCGCGGTCAGCGCCGCATGGTCCCCGGCCGCGGCCGGCACCGGGCGTGGCCCGCCGCGCAGCCCGTCGTAGACCTCGTCGACGACCGCGCGCACCCGCCGCCACGCCGCCGCCTCGTCCAGCGCGTGCGACCGGGTCAGCTGCACGATGATCTCGCCCAGGTGGGCCTGGAGCGCGGTGTAGCCGATCTTCGCCCGCATCGTCGCGTCGTCGTCCGTGGCGGTCACCGAGCCCGGCCACAGCGGCAGGTCGATGCCGGACGCCACCAGCCGCGGCCGGTGCAGCCGCAGCCCGGCGAAGTCGCGCAGCACCAGCCGGTACGGCCGCCCGTGCCGGAACGTGGGCAGGCAGTTCTGCAGGTGCGCCTCGAGCGCGATGCCGTGCCGGGCCGCGAGCCGCAGCGGCACCGGAAGCAGCAGCCGCGCGTAGTCCTCGACGAAGTCCAGGGCGCTGCCCGGGTACGCGTCGGCGAGCCCGGCCAGCACGGTCCGCCCGGTCGCCGGGTCGGTCGCGGCGAGCGCGCTGCCCGGCACCACGGTCTCGCCGTCGGCCAGCCGGTGGTCGATGCCGCGGCGCAGGATCGCGGCCAGGTCCCGCCCGGCCTCGAGGACGGCCGTGCCGGCGGTCTCGGCCAGCAGCAGCAGCCGGTGCCCGTCCGGGTCGTCGCCGGTCAGCGTGTGCAGCAGCGCGGACAGCACCGGCCCGTTCTGCGTGCTGGCCACCGAGATGCTGCGGCGGGTGGAGGTGACCTGGATGTCCAGCGACACCTTCAGGTAGTGCCGGGCGCCGTCCGGCCCGGGCGGCAGCAGCACGGTGCGCAGCGCCGCGGTGGGGGAGACCGGCAGCTCACCGTCGAGCGGCAGGAGCGCGCCGTCGTCGAGCAGGTGCGCGTACCGGTGCCGGACCACCGCGTCCCACTGCCAGGCGTGCACCGGCTGCACCGCGTACCCGTCCGGGGCCGGCGGGAGATCGGGGTGCTCCAGCCGCCCGGTGAGCAGGTCCCGGCGGACCGCCACGAACCGCAGCGTGGTGCCGGGGGTCTCCAGGTCGTGCGCGAGCAGGTCCGGCACGTCCCAGCCGAGCCGGGTGCGCCCGCACGGGTGCAGGTTGTGCCCGGTGATCGCCAGCCGTTCGTAGGCGAGCGCGGCCTCGTCGGCGTCCCGGACGTCCACGCGGACCGGCGGGCGGGCGAACGCCAGCGCCAGGTTCGCGGTCGCGTCGACGATCTCGGCGGCCAGCCCCCAGGCGGCCGGGTCGCCGCCGAGCAGCGCGACCGGGTCGTCCGGCACGTCGGCCGGATCCGGTTCGACCCGGTCGAAGCCGTGCCGGGTGCCGCGGCCGCCGTACCGGGTGCGCGCGTCGCCGATGTCCTCGCGGATCAGCGCGCCGAGCAGCCGGGTGCCGACCGTGCGCGCGGCCTCGGGTATCGCGTCGCGGAACGCGGGCAGCAGCCCGGGCGCGGCCCGGCCGAGCCCGGCCGTGGTGTGCGCGACCGCGTCCCGGAGCGTGACCGGGGCGAGTTCGCAGAGGTGGTGGCCGCGCTGGGCGGTGGTCATCGCAGTCCTGCCATCGGGTTGTCGAGGTGGGTCCACACGTCGTCGAGCGGGTCCGCGGCCAGGCGCATCGCGGTCGTCGCCTTCAGCGGCAGCGTCGCATCGAACAGCCCCGCGACGTCGCCGGTGCCGAGCCGCGCGTAGGTGTCCCGGGCGACCGCGGCGACCAGACCCCAGAGCAGATCAGGAGCCACGCCGTGGGTACGGGTGAGCACCGCGATCTGCTCGGCCAGCGCGCCGGAGACCGCGGCGGCGACGACCTTGGTGCGCAACGCGTCCGGGTCGTCGGTGCCGAGGTCGCCGTGCAGCTCCGGCACGCCGAGCGTGAAGCCGTTGCGGCGCAGCCGGGCCGGGCTGATCCGGATCCCGCCGAGGTCCCGGTAGAGCATCCGGTTCGGCACGCCGTCGGTCAGCGCGACCAGCGTGTTCTGCCCGTGCGCCTCGAGCGCGACGCCGCGGTGCAGCATGACCAGCAGCGGCGGGAGGACGGTGCGGGTCAGCGTGGCGAAGAAGGCCACCGGGTCGCCGCCGAAGCCGGCGTCGACCGCGTCCCTCTGCAGTGCCGGCTGCGCGAGCGCGGCCAGCGGCAGGACGACCTCGCCGGGCGCCTGCCGGGGTGCCTCCCGGGCCAGGTAGGCGAGGCTGCGGCTGGGTTCGCCGTCGACCAGGACCGCGCCGGCGAACGTCTCCCGCAGGATCGTCAGGCCGGGCAGGTCGGTGGCGAGCGTGTGCAGCAGCACGGAGACGACCGGGCCGTTGCGGACCGCGGCCGGGGAGACCGTGCGCACCGCGGAGGTCATCTGCACGTCGACCGCGGTCTTGACGTGCTGGCTGCGCCGGCCGACCGGGGCGAGCGTCCGCAGCGACATCAGTGGCCGGGCCGGCCGGGTGCGCCCGGTGGGCCGCAGCCCCGGGTGCCGGTCGAGCACGTGGTCGCGCTGCCACGGGTGGACCGTCAGGATCGGCGGGCCTTCGCCGTACCACCGGTCCTCGGGCACGCGGACCTCGGCCAGCTCGACGATCGTGCGGTGCTCCGGCGCGTAGGCCAGGACCTCCTCGGTCGACATGCCGGTCCGGGTGCGGCAGAGCGGGTGGATCGGATGCCCGTCCACCACCGACTGTTCGGCCGTGGCGAGGCCTTCCGGGTCGGCGGCGAGCTGTTTCAGGGTGGGGGTGGGGAACGCGTTCGCCCTGGCCAGAGCCAGGTTGGCGACGGAGTTGGCGAGTTCGGCGTGGAACCGGTCCGGCCAGCCGGCGAGCCGGGCGAGCCGCACCGGGTCGCCGATCGGCCCGCCCGGGCCGTCGATCACCGGGCCGGGCCGCGGTCCTGTCGCGGCTTCCCTTTCCGCCTCGGCTTGCCCATCGGCTTCCGCGAACGGGGCGGTGGCCGCGGCCGGGCCGGTGAGCGTGCCGCCGCCGGCCAGGGTCACGGTGAGCCGGCCGCCGGTGGTGGCGCGGTTGCCGAGCCCGGGGAGGGGTTCGCGGCCGATCGCGCCCCACAGCCGGGTCAGCACGGCCGCCCGCGCGCCCGGCAGGGCCGCGTCGTATCCGGCGACCAGATCCGGCCGCAGCCGCCCGAGATCCTCGCGCGTGCGTTCCGTGTCCGGCGTGTGCGCTGCCGTGGTCATCGCCGTGTGCCCCCTCTAGCCGTTCCGCTGGCCATTTTCGACCCGTCCGGGGTGTCCCGACCGCGCGCCCCCGCCCGAAGTCCCCCGTCCCACCCAAACCTAGCGTCCTAGGACGCGGTGCGCGGTGTGCGCCTGGCCACGTCGGAACGGAGCAGGCTTGCCGGGACGGACGGCAGCACCGAGGAGCTCGTCTCGGAACGTCAGGACGGTTCGACCGCCCGTCGGTACGCAACAGCGCCTCGGTCAACTCGAACAGCGCATCCGCCCGTGCAGTCTTCTCCGGGGTGGCACCCACCGGCAGGGGCCGGTAAAGTCGCCGCAGTTGGATCCGCAACGTTGATCTCAGTGGTGCGCGGAAGTCGCCCGGGCTGCATCACTACCGATCACGCGCAAGATCCCCGCCAGCTCTTGGAGGGTCTTGCCATGGACAGATCTCACTCGCCCCACAGCCGGCCGATCGCCGGGGACGTCAAACTCCTCACGGTCGTCGCGCCGAGCAAGGATGAGGGCTGCAGCCCCACGGGGCTTGTCGGACAACGCTTGGCACGGCAGTTGCTTGCCGCCGGGGACCCGGTGAGGGTGCTCGCAGAACCCGGGGAGTGCAGTGGCTGGCCGGCCGAGGTAGAGGTGGTGATCGGCTCCATCGGCCAGCCGTTGCCGTCTGCCGAGATCTTCGCCGGCGTCGATGCGGTATTCCTCGCCGGTGCGCATCCCTCGACCGTCGAGGCGTCATTGAGGTCGGCGGGTGAAGCCGGTGTCCAGCGGATCGTGCTGCTGTCGTCCCACGGACCCGAGTACGAGCAGTACAACCCGCCGGAGACCTGGCACTGGCTGGCCATCGAACGCGCTGTAGAGCGTTCCGGGCTCCGGTGGACTCATCTCCGGCCCTCCGCCGTGATGGGCTCCGTCAGGAGCGGCACGTATCCCGCGACCGGCTCCGACTGGCCGCAGTCCATCCGAACGGAGGGAGTCGTCCGGGAAGCGTTCCTCGACAGTGGGCACTACCCGTTCATCCATGAAGACGATCTCGCCGCTGTCGCTGCGGCGGCGATGCACACCGACCACTACTCCGGCACCGTCATCGAGGCGGTGGGACTGCCTTTGTCGACCCGGTCACGGGTGCGCAGCATCGCTGACGCCATCGGTTGCGACATTCAGGCTGTCACCGTGACGGCTGCTGAGAGCCGGGCAACGTGGCACCGTAACGGCTGGCCGGAAGGCGCCATCGAGGTAACGCTGTACGCGCTCCAGGAGTACGGTGCGCGCCTGACCGAACTCACCGAATGGACGGTCGCACAACGGCCCTCCGTCCGCGACATCATCGGCCGCTCGCCGCGTACCTACGACGAATGGGCCGCTGAGAACGCCGACCTATTTCTCTGATCAGAGCGCCTGCGTCACAAGATGGGGCGCAGGGCGTCCCTCCGTCTTCAGTCGTCACGGTGAACCGGTTTGGCCCTCCGCCCGACAGACTCTGACCTATCTTCCTAGGATGCTCTACGGGGTGTGCCTGTCGGCATTCCGAACCAAAAAGGACGGCGCAAAGCGCCGACGACACCAAGGGCTTTGCTTTCGGGTGCAGGTGAGCGCGCTCGTCCGTGTGGTGGCCGGGATGTGTGGGCGCCGGTGGCGTTGGTGCTGGGTCTACTGGCCGGGTGAGGCGAGGTGGACGACGAGCGGCCGGTGGTCGGAGACGGGTACCTCGGGGGTGTCGACGCTGATGACCTGGCCGAGTCCGCCGGTGTCGCGGGGGTCGAGCAGGACGTGGTCGAGCTGTAGTGACGGTGCGGGGCTGGGGAAGGTGGGGGTGCGGGCGAGGGTGCGCCAGCGGGTCATCCGGGTGGCGACGCCGGCGGGGAGGTTGAGGTCGCCGGTCAGCAGTCGTGGTCCGGGCATGCCGCGCAGGGCGCGGATGACGGCGCGGAGCTGGACGAGGTTCCAGCCGGGGACGAACGACAGGTGGGTGGTGGCGACGGTGAGGGTGCCGCCCCAGGGTGGTTCGACGACGGCGGCGAGCAGGACGCGGGGTTCGTCGCGGATGAGGATGGGTTTGGGGGTGAAGACGGGGGAGCGGACGGGTGCGGCGGGGAGCCGGACGATGCGCCATTGCCGGACCGGCCAGCGGGAGACGAGGCCGATGCCGTAGTTGGGTTCGTCGGCGCCGTCGTCGTCGTGGGTGAGGGGGCGGAAGCCCTCGCCGGGGGTGCCGACGACGGCGGCGGCGAAGCGGTGGTGGGTGGCGCCGAGGGCGTCGGCGGCGAGGACGGTGAGGTCGAGGTGGTGGCTGCGGGCTTGGGCGCGGTCGACTTCCTGGAGGCCGAGGATGTCGGCGTCGAGGGTTTTGATGGCGTCGGTGAGCCGGTCGGCGTCGACGGTCCCGTCGCGCAGGGAGCGGCCGTGCAGGATGTTGAAGGTGGCGAGGCGCACCCCTGTCACGGTAAGGGGTATGTGGTGCCGGGGCCTGCCGAGTGGGTGCGCGGGTCGCGGGTACGGTGGCGTCCGTGCTGGTTAAAGCCCTGTTCTGTATCGCGTTGGTGTTCGTCGCCGGTGCGGCTGCCGGTTGGTGGCTGCGGACGCGGCGGGGGCGGTAGGTGGATCCGGGTCAGATAGCGGTCCTGCTGGTGGCGGCCGCGGCTGCGGGCTGGGTCGATGCGGTGGTCGGTGGTGGCGGGTTGCTGCTGTTGCCGGCGTTGATGATCGCAGCGCCGGGGGTGCCGCTGGCGACGGCGTTGGGGACGAACAAGCTGGCGGCGATCGCGGGTACGGCGACGGCGGCGGTGACGTACGCGCGCCGGACGAAGATCGACTGGTGGGTGGCGGGTCCGGCGGCGGGTGCGGCGGTGGTGCTGTCCGGGGTGGGTGCGGTGCTGGCCGGTAGTGTGCCGGCGTCGGCGTACCGGCCGGTGGTGTTGGGTGTGCTGGCGGGTGTGGCGTTGTTCGTGACGTTCCGGCCGCGGATGGGTGTGACGTCGGAGCCGGAGAAGCGGACCCGGACGCGGGCGGCCGTGGTGGTGGCGGTCGCGGGTGGGCTGATCGCGTTCTACGACGGGATGATCGGTCCGGGTACGGGGACGTTTTTGGTGCTGGCGTTCACGACGGTGATCGGGGCGGATTTCGTGCATGCGTCGGCGATGGCGAAGATGGTGAACGCGGGCACGAACCTGGGTGCGCTGGTGGTGTTCGGTCTGGGTGGGCACGTCTTCTGGACGTTGGGTCTGGCGATGGCGGTGTGCAACATCGTGGGGGCGACGTTCGGTGCGCGGATGGCGTTGCGGCGCGGTTCGGGTTTCGTGCGGGTCGTGTTGCTGGTGGTGGTGCTGGCGTTGCTGGTGAAACTATCGTGGGACCAGTGGATGGCCTGAGACCGCTGTTGATCGACTGTGATCCGGGTGTCGACGACATGGTGGCGTTGTTGCTGGCGTGCGCGAGCCCGGAGGTGTCGCTGCTCGGGGTGAGCACGGTGGCGGGGAACGTGGGTGGTGCGCTGACCGCGCGGAACGCCTTGGATGTGCTGGCGCTGGCCGGCCGGGCGGATGTGCCGGTGGCGGTGGGCGCGGACCGGCCGCTGGTCGTGGCGGGTTTGCGGGGTCGTCGGGGTGCGCACGGTGACACGGGTCTGGGTGGGGCGCGGTTGCCGGTGTCGCCGGCCGAGCCGGTGGGTGTGCACGCGGTGCCGTTCCTGGCGGCGGCGATCGAGGCGTCGGAGCGTCCGGTGACGTTGGTGGCGCTGGGTCCGTTGACGAACGTGGCGTTGCTGTTCGCGCTGTACCCGGATGTGGCGGCCCGGCTGGGGCGGCTGGTGGTGATGGGTGGTGCGGCCGGTGCCGGCAACGTCACGCCGGTGGCGGAGTTCAACGTGTGGGCGGATCCGGAGGCGGCGTACCGGGTGTTGTCCGCGCCGGGACTGCCGCGGGTGGTGCCGACGACGATGGTGGGTCTGGACGTGACGTTGCGGACGTTGATCGGCCCGGCGGACGCAGCCGGGTTGCGGGCGGCCGGTGGTGCGGGGCCGGTGGTGGCGGATGCGATCGCGGGGTACGTGTCCGGTGTGCCGGCCGGTGGTGGGGTGCCGATGCATGACGCGGTGGCGGTGGCGGAGGCGGTGCGGCCCGGGATTCTGGAGTGCCGGCCGGCGCGGGTGGAGGTGGATCACGGGTTCGGTCCGGAGCGTGGGCGGACCCGGGTCGGGCCGGGTGGTGCGGGGGTGTCGGTGGCGGTCGGTGCGGATTTTCCGGCGGTGGTGCGGTTCGTCCTGGAGCGGATCGTCTGACATAGTCTGGTCCGCATGACGGGATCGTGGCGGGCAGCGGATATTCCGGATCTGAGCGGGAGGGTCGCGGTCGTCACGGGCACGTCCAGTGGTCTGGGTGCGGTGATCGCGGCGGAGCTGGCTGGGCGAGGCGCGCACGTGATTCACGGGGTGCGTGATCCGGCCGCGGTCCCGGGGGTGGATGCGCGCCGGCTGGATCTGGCGGACCTGGACGTGGTGGCGGGTTTCGCGGGGTCGGTGGACGGTTTCGACGTGCTGGTGAACAACGCCGGGGTGATGTGGCCGCCGCTGCGGCGTACCCGGCAGGGTTTCGAATGGCAGTTCGGGGTGAACCACCTGGGGCATTTCGCGTTGACGGCGTTGCTGTGGCCGCGGCGGCGGCCCGGGGCGCGGGTGGTGACGATGTCGTCGATCCTGCACCGGACCGGTCGTCTGGATCTGGCTGATCCGAATTATCTGCACCGGCGGTATTCGCCGGAGGGTGCGTACGCGCAGTCGAAGTACGCGAACGTGGTGTTCGGTCTGGAGTTGCATCGGCGGGGCGGGATGAGCGTGGTCGCGCACCCGGGTTATGCGCGGTCGCGTCTGCAGACGTCAGGCCCGACGGGGGTACGGGCGGCGGTGGGCCGGGTGATGAATCCGGTGTTCGGTCAGCCGGCGTCGGTGGGTGCGTTGCCGGCGTTGTTCGCGGCGACGGCGCCGGAGGCGGTGTCCGGTTCGTTCGTCGGTCCGTCGTTTTTGCAGCTGTGGGGTGGTCCGGTGGTGGTCGCGCCGGTGTCCGGGGCGCGGGATGCGGCGTTGGGGGAGCGGTTGTGGGCGGTGTCGGAGGAGCTGACCGGGATCCCGTTCGCCGTGTGATTTTCACCTTCCGGCAAGATCGTTGTTGTGACTGACGACGCGACCGACGCGGTCCGCGCGCATCTGCGCCGCGTGCTGCTGCACAACAGGGATCTCAAACAGCGCCGGCTGGACCGGATCGAGGCGGAGGAGGCCGCCGGTCACCGGATCGTGACGGGCGGGCGGGCGCACGGGGCGCAGTGGAGCCTGCAGGACTGGCGGACGGGCGAGACGATCGCGTCCGGTCAGCAGGGCATCGACGAGTTCGACGAGGTCCGGGAGCGGCTGGACCCGGATGATCTGTGGTTGCACGTGGATGAGATCTCGTTCGATCCGGAGCCGTACCGGCCGATTCCGGCGGACGGGTTGCCGGGGGATCTGGGGATCGTGTTGCAGCAGTGGGTGTCGGGGACGGGGACGAGTTCGGCGGCGCTGGCGGCGTTCATCGGGTGGACCGAGGAGCAGGTGGAGGAGGCTCGGTAGCCGGGCGGCGCCGCTGCCGAGGTCAGGTGGTGCGGTGGGCCGCTTGCGTCTGTGGAAGCCTGCTGATGCCACGCCGAGGGGCCGGAGCCCGGCCTCTCGGCGTGTCCCGGGAGCCGGGAGGCGTGTCTACCGCCGCCGCACCGCGTACCTGAGATGCGTCGCCCGTGCCGACGGCGATTCCGCACTGATCTGCTCCAGTTCGGCCCGTGTCTGGTCAACCCCGTCGAACAGCCGGGCTCCGTCCCCGAACATCATCGGCGACAGCGCGATCGAGAATTCGTCGATCAGCCCGGCGTTGAGGTACTGCCGGATCGTCTCTGCGCCCCCGGCGATGCGCACGTCCCGGTCTTCGGCGGCCGCGCGGGCTGCTTCCAGTGCCGCCTCGATGCCGTCGTTGACGAAGTGGAAGACGGTGCCGCCGGGCCGTTCCCACGGGTCCCGTTTCTCGTGCGTGATGACGTACACCGGGGTGTGGAACGGTGCTTCCTCGGGCCATGCCGCCGCCCCGGCGTCGAACATGCGTTTGCCCATGATGCTCGCCCCGGTGCGGTCGAACGTCTCCCGGAGGATGTCGTTGTCCCGCTGTTCCTCGCCGCCGCCGCCGAGTTTCAGGTTTTCCCGGAAGAACCGCTGTGGGAACACCCACGACTGTAGTTGCACCCATCGTCGTCCCATGAGTTCGTCCGGTGAGTGCGGTGCGATGACGCCGTCGAGTGACATGGAGACGCTGAAGAACACGGCCATCAGTGGCCTGTCCCGGTCACGTACGCGGCGAGGTTGCCGAGGGTCTGCTGTCCGCCTTCGATCGCGTGGTACTTCTCCGCGGCCTCGTCCCGTTGTTCCTTGGTCGGGAACACGGTGCGCATCTGGACGCGGGTTCCCGTACCGTCGGGGGTGAACGTCAGCGTGGTTTCGAAGGCGTTCGGGTCGCCGGCTGTCTCGCCGTGCAGGAGCGTGATGCGTTCGGGTGCGGCGATCTCTGTCCAGGTGATCCATTCGGGGTAGTCGGTGCCGTCCGGGCCGTGCATGACGAAGGTCCATTCGCCGCCGGCCGTGAACGCGAAGGTGTGGGTCGTGGTGGTGAAGCCGTCCGGGCCCCACCAGCGGGACAGGTGCCGGACGTCGGTGAACGCCTCGAAGACGAGTTCGCGTGGTGCGTCGATGAGTCGGGTGACGAGGATTTCGCGGTCGGTCATCGGTCAGGTCTCCTGCCGTGTCTGCTTCAGGTCCTGCACGTAGGTGTCGAGCCGGTCGAAGCTGCCGCTCCAGAACTGCGCGAAACCGCCGGTCCATTCGTGGATCGGTTGCAGCCCGCGGGCGTCGAGGGTGTAGAGCCGCTGTTTGCCCGCTTCGCGGACCTGGACGAGGCCGACCTCGCGCAGCACCCGGAGGTGTTTGGATGCCTGGGGCGCGCTCATGCCGAGTGCGCGGGCGAGGTCGGTGGCCGGGCGTTCGCCGGTGCGCAGCAGCGTGAGGATGTCGCGCCGCTGCGGCTCGGCGATCGCGTTGAACGCGTCCGAGGTCGTCGCTGCTCGTGCCATGCACCGCAGCTTATTTTCCGATATGGGAAAACGTCAAGGACCTCAGAGCAGCTTCGGGGGTACGTTGCCGGCCGCGACGATCGCGCGGCGCACCGGGACGAACAGCAGCAGCGCGAACCCGGCGACGAAGAAGACCAGCAGGCTGATCAGGCCGATCCGGTAGCTGCTGGTGAGCTGGAAGACCAGGCCGAACAGCAGCGGGCCGAGCCAGGACGTGCCCTTGTCGCTGATCTCGTAGAAGCCGTAGTACTCGCCCTCCTTGCCGGCCGGGATCATCTGCGAGAACAGCGACCGCGACAGCGCCTGGCTGCCGCCCATGACCAGGCCGATGGCCGCGCCGAGCAGCATGAACGGCACCGGGGCCCCGGCCGGCAGCCAGAACGCGCCGAGGATGACGAGCGTCCACAGCACCAGGCTGGCCAGCACGGTCTTCCACGCGCCGATCGCGGCGGCGACCCGGCCGAGCAGCAGCGCGCCGCCGAACGCGAGGAACTGCACGATCAGGATCGTGATGATCAGGGTGGACTGGCCGAGGCGCAGCTCCTCGGTGCCGTACTGGCTGGCGAGGCTGATCACGGTCTGGATGCCGTCGTTGTAGATCAGGAACGCGGCCAGGAAGAACAGCGTCAGCGGGTACGTGCGCATCTGCCGGATCGTGTGGCCGAGCTGCACGAACCCGTCGAGCAGGAGGTTGCGGCCGCGTGCCTCGACCGCCTCGGCGGACGGGCGTTCCGTGAGCCAGAACAGCGGGACGAGCGTGAACAGCGCCCACCAGACTCCGGCCGAGACGATGCACCAGCGGGCGATGTCCAGCGTCGAGCGAGGGTCGTCCGGGTTCTCGAACATGGTCAGCGCGACCAGGTTCAGCGCCAGCAGCAGGCCGCCGCCGAGATAGCCGAGCGCCCAGCCGCGGCTGGAGATCCGGTCGCGTTCGTCCGGGCCGCCGAGCTGCGGCAGGAACGAGTTGTAGACGACCACCGACGCGCCGAGCGCGACGTTGCCGATCACGAACAGGGCGCCGCCGAGCAGGTAGCGGTCGCCGGTCACGAACGCCATCGCGATCGTCGCGCCCGCACCGAGGAACGCGGTCGCGGCCAGCATGACCTTCTTGTGCCGGGACCGGTCCGCGATCGCGCCGGTGACCGGCAGCACGAACACGGTCAGCAGCACCGACAGCGACACCAGGTACGGGTAGAACGAGCCGGGCGCGATCGTGATCCCGAGCGGGGAGACGGTCGCGTCGCAGGAGTCCGCGCCGAGCTCGCAGCCGGCCGCGACCTTCGTGACGCTGGTCAGGAACGGGCCGAGGAACACGGTGATGACCGTGGTCGAGAACGCCGACATCGCCCAGTCGTAGAAGTACCAGCCGGTGCGTTCCCGTCCGGTGGCCGGCACGGCAGCAGCAGTCATGAGTGGTCCAGATGTGTCAGGCGGGCCAGACGCCGCGCTGGGTGTAGACGTCCCGTAGGACGTCGAGACGGTCGGTCATGATGCCGTCCACGCCCAGGTCGAGCAGCGCGTGCATCTGTGCGGGATCATCGATGGTCCACACGTGCACCTGCAAGCCCTGCGCGTGCGCGGCCCGCACGAACCGGGCGTCGACCACCGGCAGCCGCCCGTACCGGGGCGGGACCTGCGCCGCCACCACCGACGCCGGCAGCCGCAGCCGCCGGCCGGCCAGCGACGCCACGCGCAGCTTCGCGACCGCGCGCATCCCCATCGACGTGGCGATCCGCGGTGCGAGCGCGCGGATGCGGGTCAGGCGCGCGTCGGAGAAACTGGCCAGCAGCACCCGGTCCTGCGCGACCACCGACTCGATCACCCGGACGGTGGGTTCCTCGCCGCCGTCGGCCTTCACGTCGATGTTGAACCGCACGTGCGGCCACGCGTCCAGGACCTCGTCCAGCCGGGGTACGGCCGCCGCGCCCGCGACGCGCACGGTGGCCAGGTCGGCCCAGGTGAGTTCCGCGACCCGCTCGGGGCGGCCGGTGAGCCGCCGCAGGTCCGGGTCGTGGAAGATCACCGGGATGCCGTCCGCGGTGGTGTGCACGTCGGTCTCCACGTACCGGTAGCCGAGCTGCACCGCCCGCGCGAACGACTCCGCCGTGTTCTCCGGGCCGTCCGCGGCGCCGCCACGGTGAGCGAACGCGATCGGGGCCGGCGTGTCCAGGTACGGGTGATCCACCCGCGCAGTATGCCCGGTGGGCGCCGTCGCGCAGGCGTCCGGACGGTGAACAGATTTTGCGTCGGGAAGCCGACCGTCACGGCGCGCTGTCCCCGCGTGCCCTCATGATCGCCGGTGCTTTAGGGTGTCCCGATGCGCGTCCTGGCGATCGATTTCGGCACCTCCAACACCGTGGCCGTGGTGCGGGCGAACAACGGCCCGGCACGCGCGCTGGTCTTCGACTCCTCGCCGCTGCTGCCGTCCTGCGTCTACCTCGACCCCAGCGGCCAGATCCGCACCGGCCGGGACGCGGAACGGTCGGCGCTGCACGACCCGTCCCGGTTCGAGCCGAACCCGAAGCGCCGCATCGACGACGGCGCGGTCCTGCTCGGCGGCGGTGAGGTCCCGGTCGCGCAGCTGATCGCGGCCGTGCTGCGCCGCGTCGGTGAGGAGGCCGCCCGGCACCTCGGCGGCGCACCGGACGAGCTGCGGATGACCCACCCGGCGCAGTGGGGCGAACGCCGCCGCGCCGCGCTGTTCGAGGCCGCGCGGCTGGCCGGGCTGCCGCAGCCGCGGCTGATCGCCGAACCGGTCGCGGCCGCGTCCTACTACACCGCGGTCCTCGGCGCGCACCTCGCGCCCGGCCGCGCACTGGCCATCTACGACCTCGGCGGCGGCACGTTCGACGCGGCCGTGGTCCGGCACGCCGGCCCGGCCGGGTTCGAGGTCCTCGCCCAGCGCGGCCTGCACGACCTCGGTGGTCTCGACTTCGACCAGTTGCTCGTCGACCATCTCGGCCGCGCGTACGGGGCCGGCACGAACCCGCTCTGGCAGGGCCTGATCGCCCCGCGCGACGCGGCGCAGCGCCGGCAGCGGACGCTGCTCTACGACGACGTGCGCGGCGCGAAGGAGTCACTGTCGCGGGCCAACAGCGCGGACGTGCACGTGCCGTCGATGGACATCTCCGCGCACGTCACCCGCGAGGAGTTCGACGGGCTGCTGCGCCCGCACCTCGGCCGGACCGTCGACACGCTGCTGGAGACGGTCGCCGCCGCCCGGCTCGCCCCGACCCACCTGGCCGGGGTGTTCCTGGTCGGCGGGTCGTCACGGATCCCGCTGGTCGCGAGCCTGCTGCACAACCGGCTCGGTGTCGCACCCACCACGCTGGAGCAGCCGGAGACCGTCGTCGCCGAGGGCGCCGCCTACCACGGCGGGCCGGCACCGACCCCGGCGCAGCGGCCCGCGCCGGTGTCCGTGCCGCCGTACCAGCCGGTCAGCACGTCCGGCGGGCCGGCCTACCCGACGTCCGGGCCGCCGCAGATGCAGCCGCCCCCGCCGGTCATGCACCAGGCCCCGCCGATGCACCAGCAGCCGGTCATGCACCCGCCGATGGTCGCCAAGGGCCCGGTCGCACCACCGCGCCCGCCGGTGATGACCGGCGTACCGAAACGCGTCTGGTACAAGGACCCGCGCTGGATCTGGGCGATCGCCCTGATCAACATCATCTGGATCCTGTGCTGCGTGTGCCTGTACCTGATCCCGGAGTCCGACACCGACGGCGGGCCCGGCTCCACCCCGACGCCGTACACGACATACTGACCCGATGCGGATCTCACCGGGCGCGCGGGTGGCGGTGCTGTCCCCGTCGTTCGCGGCGCTCGGCGCGTTCCCGCACGTCCACGAGCGGGGCATGCGGGTGCTGCCCGACCGGCTCGGCCTGGTCCCGGTCGAGCACCCGACGACCCGGCAGGTCGGCGCGTCCGCCGCGGCCCGGGCCGCGGACCTGACCGCCGCGTGGACCGGCCCGTCGATCGCGGCGATCATGGCGACGATCGGCGGGAACGACCAGATCACCGTGCTGCCGCACCTGGACCCGGCCGTGTTCAGGTCGGTGCCGCCGAAGCCGTTCGCCGGGTGTCGCCGGGTTCAGTGACAACACCAATCCGCGGCGGCGACCTGGACATCACCCCGGTGGGCACGTTCCCGGCCGGGCCCGCACCCGCGCTGCCGGCCCCGGAGTGGACGTGGCACCGGCCGGACCGGGTCGTCACCGGCTTCTGACCGTTTCCCGGCCACCGGAACTGGAATGATGGAACCCATGCGGGTGGTGGTCACGGGGGCGGCGGGCCTGGTCGGCACGGCGGCGGCGGAGGCACTGGACAAGGCCGGCTGGTCGGTGCGCGGCACCGACCGCAGCCCCGGCCGGTGGGTCGACGTCGCCGGGGACCTGCGCGACCCGCAGGTCCGCGCGGACGCGGTCCGTGACACCGACGCGCTCGTGCACGTCGCCGCGCTGCACGCACCGCACGTCGGCACGGTGCCCGACGCCGAGTTCTGGGCCGTCAACGTCGACGCGACCGCGGCGCTGCTCGGCGAGGCCGCCCGCGCCGGCGTGCGCCGTCTCGTCTACATCAGCTCCACCAGCGTCTACGGGCACGCGCTGGTCGCGCAGGGCACGGCCGTCTGGGTCGACGAGGAACTCACCCCGAAACCCCGCGACGTGTACGACGACACCAAACTCGCCGCGGAACGCCTCATCGCGTCCGGGCCGATCCCGGCGATCGCGCTGCGGATCGCCCGCTGCTTCCCGGAACGGCCGCACGTGCTCGCCGGTCACCTGCTGCACCGCGCGGTCGGCGTCGACGACGTCGCCGAGGCGGTCGTCCTCGCCGCCGGGCAGACCGCGATCACCGGCGTCTACAACATCGCCGGCGCGTACCCGTTCACGCCCGGCGACTGCCGCGACCTGTTCCGCGATGCCCCGACGCTGATCACCCAGCGGGTGCCGCGGGTCGCGGCCGCGTTCCGTGAACGCGGCTGGCGCCTGCCGGCCAGCATCGACCGGGTCTACGACTCCCGCGCGGCCGCACGCGCCCTCGGCTACCGGCCTCGCTTCACCGCCCTGGACTTCCTCAGCTGAACCGGGAAGTGGCGCCGGTCGAACGCCCACGTGAGGTAGGCCGGCGAGGCCGCTTACAGTGGTGCGTGCGGATTGTGATCGAGGACGGCGCGGACGTGCCGCCGTATGCGCAGATCAGGGACCAGGTCGCGGCGCTCGCCCGGAACGGGGAGCTGGCCGCCGGCACGCGGCTGCCGGCGGTACGTGCGCTGGCGGAGCAGCTCGGGCTGGCGGTGAACACGGTCGCTCGCGCGTACCGGGAACTGGAGACGGCCGGTCTGGTCGAGACGCGCGGGCGGCACGGGACCGTGATCACGGCCCGTGCCGCCGGGGCGTCCGCCGAGGCGTTGCGGCTCGCCGGGCAGTACGCGACCGCGACGCGCACGCTCGGCGTACCCCCGGGGCAGGCTCTTGATCTGGTGAGGGCGGCGCTGGGACTCTAGACGGTCGCCGGCCCGGCACCGCTCGGCCCGTGGCTGTGGGCCGGTGCGCCGAACCAGCGGGTGAGGGCATCGGTGAGGCCGTCGCCGTGCTCCCAGGCGACGTAGCCGTCCGGGCGGATCAGCATGCTGGTCCCGCCGGCGCCGGTGACGACGCCGACCCGGCCGGACCACGCGGTGGCGGCCGCGGCATACCGGCCGTCCGGGGTCGTGTCGATCAGCAGCGGGCGGGCGGTGACGGTGAACACCGACAGCGGCCGGCCATCGACGGTCAGGTCCGGGGCCCAGCGGGTGGTGTGCGGGTGGACCACGTCGGCGCCGGAGATCAGCGCGGCGATCCGGGCCAGCGCGGGCGGATCCTGGAGCAGTTCACCGACGAGCGTCCGCAGCGCGGTGACCTCCGGTCCGGCACCGACCAGGACGCCCTGGGCGGTGGTCTGCATGGTGACGCGGGCACCGGCCGGGCGGCGCTCGGACTCGTAGGTGTCGAGCAGGCCGTCCGGTGCCCAGCCGTGGACCTCGGCGGCGAGCTTCCAGGACAGGTTCACCGCGTCCTGCAGGCCCAGGTTCAGGCCGTTGCCGCCGATCGGGGAGTGCACGTGCGCGGCGTCGCCGACCAGGAAGATCCGCCCGGCACGGTAGCGGTCGGCCAGCCGGGTGTTGCCGCCGGTCAGCCGCCGCAACGGGGTGACCTCCGGGAACGGGGCCGGCACACCGACCACGCGGGCGAACGCGGCCCGGAACTCCTCCGATGTCAGCGGCAGCTCGCCAGGATCGGCGCCGGGCTCGGACACGTTCACCATCACCCGGCCGTCCGGGAACGGCGCGAACGACACCATGCCGCGCTCCAGGCGAGTGTGCAGGAACGGCCGGAACTCACCGAACCCGGGGACGCGCAGCGCGTGCGTGTCCGGGTCGAGCGCGTCCGCGGCCAGCCGGACGTGCGCGGAGCGGCTGACCGTCCGGTCGTGGGTGATGCCGGGGAAACCGATCCCGGCCAGTTTCCGGACCGTGCTCCGGCCGCCGTCCGCGCCGATCAGCCAGGAGCAGCGGTGGGCCGTACCGTCGTCGGTCGTGATCGTGACGCCGTCGGCGTCCTGGGACAGGCCGGTCACCGCGCGGCCGCGGACGATCCGCGTGCCGAGTTCGGTGGCGCGTGCGGCCAGTACCTGCTCGACGCGGCGCTGCGGGACCAGGACGGTGTAGACCGGGTTGTCCGGCAGCAGGTGGAACGGCATCGGGTAGGCCGCGAACATGAAGTGGTCGGCCGGGCGCGGCGGAGTGTCCTCACCGGTCAGCCGGGACAGCAGGCCACGGCGGTCGAGCAGCCGCACGATCTGGCCGACCATGCCGTTCGCGCGCTGCTCCGTTCGTGGCTCGGGATCGCGCTCCAGGACCAGCGGGCGGACACCGGCGAGTGCGAGTTCGGCGGCGGCCATCAGGCCGTTCGGCCCGGCGCCGACGACGATGACATCATAAGATTTCATGACAAAACCCCTCCGAGGGTACGTGTGACAGCCCGGCGCGCGGTCGCGTGCGGGTTCGTGCGATGTGCCGTGCCACCGGGATGCTTGCGGCAGACGGGTTGCCTGCCACAGCCGCGTGTCTGGCCGGATCACGGCGTTCGGCGACTGCCGAGGGATCCGCCGGACTTGACGCCCCGGCCGGTCGGCGGCCTGTCGTGGCGGTGGGGCGTGGTGGGTGGTGCGTGTCCGGTCCACCTCATCGAGCCGGTGGGGTGGACCTGCGACCGGGCGCCTCGCGCCCGGTATCTTGTGGGTATTCAACAACCCGAGCTTCGGCGGGCGCCTCCTCCTCGTGGCCCACAGCCTGGTCGATGCCGAAGCGGCCGGCCGCAGGTCAGCGAACTCCCGGCGGCACCGCCGGCCCGTGGTTACGCGCACCGGGTCCGGCAATCCCGTGCGGACGGCGGATGCCGGTGATCACGTGCGCCGGTGCACTCCGGCGCCCGGCGGGCCGCCGGGCGTACCCGCGGATGGGTGTCACGGTTCCCGGGCCGGCTCCGGGAGGCCGGCGGCGAGCAGGGACAGGGCCTCGCGCAGCAGGTCGGTCATGGACACCGACGCGTCATGGGCGACGAACTGCTGCTGGGCGGCGTTGTGTGCCGCGGTGATCGCGCCCGCGACCAGCGTGGGGTAGAGGTCGCGAGACGGGTCGGTGCCGGTGCGGGCGGCGACCGCGGCCGCGATCTCCGCCTCCGCGCGGACGCCGGCGCGCAGCATCTCGGCCTGGAGGCCGGGGGAGGCCATCATCGCCCGGATGCCGGCCGCCCACTCCGCCGGATCGGGATGCTGCGGGTGTGCGGTCACCTCCGGACCCGGTGTGGTCTGGGCCGTGGCCGCGGCGGTGATCGCGGTCCACAGCGGCTCGCCGGCCGGGCGGGCCCGCAGGTCGGCGGCGAGCTGGAGGTGGCGGTCGAGGTGCCGGGCCGCGACCGCCTCGCCCTTGCTGGAGAAGTAGTTGTTGAACGTGCGCGGTGACACCCCGGCCGCGGCCGCGATGTCCTCCACCAGCACGTTCTCCGCGCCGCGCTCGACGATCAGCCGGACCGCGGCCCAGCTCAGCGCGGCCCGGGTCGCCTGCTTCTTCTGCTCTCGCAAGCCCATGCGACCACGGTACACAAAAGTGCGCGCCCCGCAAAGATGCGTGGCACGCAAAATTCAGCCGTCGGGTGGGGTGTCCGGTCGCGATCCGCGGCGGTCAGCCCCGTCGAGCACCGGGCTGATGCGGAGGGTGTCCGCCGTGCGAGCGCGTGCCTGGCCGATGAGCAACGCGGACGCGGCGATCACGTCGGTGGTCGCGCACCGGATGGCAGCGGCTCGCCGAGCGGATCGCCCGGCGGCGGCGCTGTGCTGCTCGGCGCGGCGGCGTGCCTGCTCGGCGTGCGCGAGGTGCCGGTCACGGTGCGCCGGGCGGTCGCCTGCATCGACGCGCACGCCGCCGCGGCCGGCGTCAGCGTCCGCGCGCTGCAAGCCGGCTTCCGCCGGCACATGGACACCACCCCGCTGGGCTACCTGCGCCGGGTCCGGCTCGAACGGGCGCACCGCGACCTGCAGGCGGCCGACCCCACCACGGGCGCCACCGTCACCGTCATCGCCAGAGGCTGGGGCTTCACCGACCTGAGCCGCTTCGCCGCCGACTACCACGCGGCCTTCGGCCGGCTGCCCCGCCAGACCCTGCGCACCTGAAGGGCCGCGACCTTCGCATGGAGTGCCACGTTCGCCACCACCTACGGCCCCGCCCCGGCGCGGACCCGCGCCGGGGCACCACGACGGCCGCGCGCCGCCTCACCGGGTAATTCACGCCTCGGAGACGCCCCGGCCCAGGGCCGCCTGGACGATGCGGACCGCCTCGGCGGGGTCGATGCCGAGACCGGCGATGACGGCGGCGTACTCGGCGGCGGCGCGGCGGGCCCGTTCGCGTCCCTGTTCGCCGGCCGCGGACACGTACGAGCCGGCTGCGCCGCGGGTCTCGATCAGGCCGGCCTCCTCCAGCTCCCGGTAGGCCCGGCCGACCGTGTTGACGGCCAGGCCGAGATCCGCGGCCAGGCGGCGGATGGCCGGCAGCCGGGTACCGACGGCCAGCGTACGGTCCTGGATCTGCGCGGCGAGCTGCGCGCGGAGCTGCTCGAACGGCGGAACGGGCGACGCCGGGTCAATGATGATCATGCGGTGCGCCGGGCCGTCAGGGCACGCCGGCCGTCCACGGCCGTGATCAGCATGACCGCGATGACGCTCAGCACGATGAAGACCAGCCAGCCGGTGTTCCACGGATCGAGCCCGGTGTCGAACACGGACACGACCGGCAGCGACCACACCACGGTCGGCAGCGCCACCTCGCGCGCGTCCTCGACGCGCATCAGCAGGTCGGCCCGCAGCGAGCTCTCGTCGTCCGCGACCACCGGGGAGGTGAGTACGTGGCGCAGCTGGACGGCCGTGCCGGCCGCGACGCCGCACAGGCCGATGAGCAGGATGACCGCCGCGTACCTGGCGGCACCGTCCCGGACGACCAGGGCCGCGGCACCGAGCGCGGCCGCGGCCGCGTACGTGACCAGCAGCAACGCGGCTCGGGGCAGGCCGAGCACGGTGCGCCAGCCGGGTCGCACCGAGTGGGCCGCGCGGCGCGGCAGGTCCGCGCCGGCGCGCGCATCGACCCGGCGGACCCAGCGGTCCAGCAGTGACAGGCCCAGCACCAGCGCGGCAACCAGCGCGGTCAGCACCACCAGCGACCAGCGCCGCGCCGCGCCGAACCCCTCATCGGTGGGCCGGATCGGCAGCGCGGAGACGTAGACCAGCGCGGTCGCGCACAGGAACAGGGCCGGCAGGAGGGCCGCGGCGACCCGCGCGCGGCGCCGGGCCGTCAGGCGTGCCGCCAGCCCCGGTGTCGGCGTGACGTCGGCCAGGCCGCGCCCGGCCAGCCACAGGCGGGCGATCTCGAGCTCCGCCGAACGTGCGTTCCCCGCCATGGCGACCTCCCCAACTTGTCGCAATCCTTGTCTCACTATGTTGAGACAAGGATTGCGACAAGTCAACGGGGTGGGCGTCACGCGGACGGCGGCGCCCACCAGCGGGCCAGGGCCGCGGTGGCCGGGTCGTCGGACGAGCGTAGCGCCGTCCACGGGTCACCGGTGGCATCCGTGGTGCCCGCGTAGTCGAGCAGATCGGCCGGGGGCACCACGGCGTCGGCGGCGAGCGGGTCGGTCCAGGTGGCCAGGTCGGCCGGGGAGAGACCGGCGGCCAGGTCCGCGGGCGACAGCGTGCCGAGCAGGTCCGGGTCGATCCACGGCGGGCCGTCGACCGGGTCCGGCGTCTCCACGGCCAGCTCCGGCGGGAACGTGTCCCATCCGGCGCCCTCGCCGTGGTCGGCGAGATCCGGGTCGACGCCGACCGGCGGCGTCGCACCATAGTCCTCCTCGGACAGCGGCGCGTCCGCAGGATCAACATCATCAGCGGGTACGCCGGCGTCGTTCGCGGCGACCGGATCGCCGTCGGCCCCCGGGTCCGTGGTGAACGGCGGCGCCGCGACCGGCTCGGCGGCATCCGCACCGGAGACGTCCGCGTCGCCGAAGCCCTCCGGTGCGGTCGGGGTCCCCGCTCCGGAGCCGTCCGCGTCCCCGGAGCTTTCCGGTGCGGTCGGAGCGCCACCGCCGGAATCGGACACGTCCGCGCCGCCGGGATCCGGCGAGACGGGCGGCGGCGCCGTGTTCTGGCCGGTGTCGCTCCCGGCATAGGCGTCGCCGAAGCCCTGCTCCGCGGACGGGACGAACTCCTCGCCGCCGCCCGCACCGGACGAATCGACGGCACCGGATTCCGCCGGTGGCACCGGCGCGGAGGATTCCGCGCCGGCCGGGTCCGGGGTGCCCCCCGGTTCGCCGGCGGCGGAGCCGGGCAGCGGTTCTCCCGCGTCGAGTGCGGGGTCCGGCGGCAGCGCGGGGTCCGGGGTACCGGCGGAGGGATCGGCGGCATCGCCGAGCGACGGACTCACCGGCCCCGGCGTCGTGGCACCGGGCGCCACGTCGGCTCCCGGCGTGGCGGCGGAGTCCGGAACCGGGTCGCCGGCAGCACCCGGGTCCGCCGGAGCAGCCCCGAAGCCCTCGGCGGCCGGTGGCTCGGCGCCGCCCGGCGCGGGATAACCCGATCCGTCACCGGCGGCGGAACCGGAATCGGCCGAACCGGTATCGGTCACCGGGTCTCCGGCAGCCGCGTCGGCGCCGGAGTCCACCGCGTCCGCGGACGACGCCGAGCCGGTCGCGTCCGGGTCGTCCGCGCCGCCGAAACCCTCGGTGTACTCGTACGGCCCGCCGCCGCCCGCACCCACGGCGGACGCCGCGAACGGGTCGTCCTCGCTGTACGCTGCGCCGAACCCCTCGGTCGCCGGCACGTCCTCCGCCGGGGTGGCCGGGTCCGCGGGGACGGACGGCTCGTCCGGGAGCGCGGGGGTGTCGTACGACGACGCCGGCTCGTCGAAGGACGGCAGGTCGTCGCCGAACGGAGAGTGCGAGTAGAGCGGCGCCCCGGGCCCGGTGACGTCGCCGGTGGTGTCGTCGTCCGGTGGTTCGCCGCCGGGCCAGTCCTGGTGGTCGGTCACGGGGCTCCTCCAGCGGTCGGGGCGGGGGCGGCGGGCTTGGCGGCGGGTTTCACGGCGGCGCTGGCCGAGGCGGGTGCCAGGCCGCGGGTCTTGACCAGGACCTCGTCGACCTGCTTCACGCGGGCGCGGAGTGCGTCGCGTTCCGCGGTCAGCGCGGCCTTCTTCTTCGCCCGGGTCGCCTTGTCCGTGGCGAGCGCCTGGTCGATCTTGCCGATGTGCTCGTCGAGTTCCTTCAGGCGGCGCTCGATCGCGTCGTCGAGCGCGAGCGTCAGCGCGTACTGCAGGTCGGTGAAGCGGTGCGCGACCTCGTCGGTGAGCGCGGCCCGGGACTCGCCGATCACCTCGCGCAGCCACACCTTGGCCTGCTGCCGGTCACCGGCGACGCGGCGCTTGTAGAGGATGAACGCGCCCGCGGCCAGGCCGATGCCGACGCCGACGACCGGCAGCAGCAGACCACCGCCGACGATCGCGGTCGCGCCGAGCGCGGACGCGCCGGCCATCGCGCCCCGGCCGGCCATCATCGCGATGCCACCGGCGGACAGCGCGACCATCACGTTGTCCGTACCGGCGTCGCGCTGCGGTTTGGTGTTGAGGGCGTGGCCGAGCTGGGCGTTGAGCCGGCCCAGCACGTGCTGCAGCTCGGCGGGCGGGAACGCGTGCGCGAGCACCTCCTCGCCGACCTGCCGGAACCGGCGTTCCAGGTCGGCGGACAGCTTCAGCGACACCGCGTGCAGCGCCGCGTCCACGCTCTGCGGCAGCGCCTCCAGCTCGTTGCGCTTGAACTTGTCGAGCTTGCCGAGGTAGTCCTCCTGCAGCTCGGACAGCGCGGTCCGCAGGCCACCGGTGGACTCGACCCGGGCCCGCTGCACGTGCGTGTTCAACGCCAGCGACCACTGCCGGGAGTCGGTGCGCTTCTTCGCGGCCAGCTGCTGCCGCTGCTCCTTCGCCCGGGCCGCGTCGGCCGGGTCCGGGTCGGTCGCGGTCATCTGCTCGCCGAGCGCAAGGTCGCGGCGGACCATCTCGGAGCGCAGCGCGCGCAGCAGGTTCGCCCGGTCGAGCAGGCCACGGCGGCCGGCGACCTGGCGCAGCGCCTTGGCCAGCTCGTCGATCCGGGCCTCCTTGGCCAGCTCGGCCGCGACCTCCGGCGGCATCTGCGCGGCCGTCTCGGCGAGCCGGGCCGAGACCGGGAACCAGGGCGCGTTGCCGAACCGGGGCGCGTGCGTCTTCAGGTGCGCCTTGTCGTCGGCCAGGATGGTCCGCCATCCCGGGTACGCGTCCGTCTTGGTCAGCGCGAACATGACCAGGTTGACCCGCTTCGAGGCCTGGATGAGGAAGTCCAGCTCGGGCTGGGACAGCGGCGAGGACGCGTCGACGACGAACAGCAGCGCGGTCGCCTGCTCCGCCGCCGCCAGCGCGACCTCCGCGTGCGCCGGGTCGAGGCCGCCGGTGCCGGGCGTGTCGACCAGCGTCAGGTGCTGCAGCAGCGGCGACGGGTAGCCGATCTGGATGCGGCGCGGCGGGCGCGCGCCCTCGGGCAGCACACCACCGGCCGTACCCCAGTTGATCAGTCCTTCGATGCCGATCTCGACCGGGTGCTCCTGGCCGGGTTGCCACGCGCGGGCCTGCGGCGTCGGCGCCTCGGTCATCTCCAGGTACGCCGAGGTGGACACCGCGACGTCGACCGGTGACAGGCCGGGCGCGCCGATCAGCGCGTTGACCAGGGAAGACTTGCCGCGCTTGGTCTCACCGACGATGACGATCGCGGGCTTGTCCCGCTCGCGGCGGGACAGCTCGTCGAGGTCCGCGGCCGCGTCCGGGTCGACCGACCGCAGGTAGGCCAGCGCGCCGTCGGAGGTCGCGGCGAGCTGCCGGGCGAGCGCCTGCACCGCCTCGGCGCCGGGTTTCGCTGCGGCGGGTGCGGTCATCGGTAACCTCCGTGGCCGGGGCGGTACTGGTGGGGCGGGCCGGACTGGGGCGCACCGGGGTAGCCGGGAGTGTAGGGGCCGGGCGCCCGCCCGTACCCCGGCGGCGGTGGCGGTTGGTGTTGCCACGGCGCGGCCACGGGTGCGGCGCCGGAGACCGGGTGGGCCGAGTTCTGGCCGCGGACCTGCTGGGCGAGCAGGAAGAAGCCGCGGTGTGCGACCTGGGCGACCCGGGCCTGGGCCGGGCTGGCCCCGGCGACCGCGAACACCCGCCACCGGTTCGCGGCGGCCAGCGCGGCCTGGGCCAGCTGCTCCACGCTCGCCTGCGGCATCTCCAGGATCCAGGCCGCGTCCGTGGTCAGCGCGAGCCGGGTCAGTTCCCGCTCCATCTGCTCGGGCAGCACGACCGCGCCGGACGTGACGGACTGGGCCGCCTCCAGCAGCCGCAGCCGGTGGTACTCCGGCTGCTGCAGCACCCGCTCGATCGCGTCGCGGAGCAGCTCCCGGTCCTGCTGGGCGGCGGCGTGCCCGGCCAGCCGCTCCAGGCTGGACAGCGCCCAGGCCGCCTTGATCGCGTCGGTACGCCAGCGGAACGCCTGGTCGAGCGTGTTGCGCAGCCGGGCGAAACCGGACGCCTGCAGCAGCAGCCGGACCAGCTCGCCGGAGCCGAGCTCGGGCTTGTTCGCGAACTGCGCCAGCGCGAAACCGATGCCGTACAGGTCGAGCAGGCTCAGCAGCCGCTCCCGCTGCGCCTTCGACACCGGGCAGTCGCGGTTGATGAACAGGTCGACCGACGCCATCAGCACCATGCGCTCGGTCTGCGACAACCCGGCGAGGGTACGCAGCGCCTCGCAGTCGGCCGCGGTCAGCCGCCCCGCCTCGGTCGTCTCGGCCAGCAGGCCGGCGATCGGGACCACCTCGGAGACCACCCGGCGCAGCACACCGGCCTGGTCGGAGGCGAGCGGCCCGGCGACCGGCCACGGGTCCGCGCCGCCCGCGACCAGCTTGTCGACCTTGTTGAACAGGCCGATCGAGTTGATCGGGTTGCCGGACAGGCGCGCGGACACGGACTGGAACGTCGACAGCGCCGCGATGTCGTCCGCGCGCACGGCCTGGGTGAACACGTACAGGACCGCTTCCGCGCCGGAGACCGCGGCGACCGAGTCGTCGTCCAGGTCGTCGTCGAGCGGCGCGTCCGAGGTCGCCTGATCGGGTGTCAGATAGGCGGACGACGCGGCCGAGATCGACTGGTTCGTCGACGACAGACCGGGCGTGTCGACCACGGTCAGGTCACGCAGCCGGTCGCTGGTCAGCGTCACGTCGACGAACGCGATGTCCTCGCGCGGCACGCCCAGCTGCATCGGGATCATGCCGGACTCCTCCAGCGGCCGCGACACGCGCGAACCGTCCCGGCGGACCACGTCCAGCCGGTCCGCGGTGCCGTAGCGGAACTGGGTGACCACGCGCGTGCACTCACCGACCGCGGTCGGTGCGACCCGGCGGCCGACGAGCGCGTTCACGAGTGTCGACTTCCCGGCCTTCAGGCGGCCGGCGACCGCGACGCGCAACGCCTCGTCCAGGCGGCGGCGGACGGCGAGCACCTGCTGCGCGCTGACCGGCGACAGTCGCGGGCCGACCTCGTCGCACAGCGCGGCGACCCGGTTGGTCAGGGGACCTTGCACCACGATTGGTCAGCCGCCCGTCTTCTCAGCCACAATGGCACTGTTGCGGCGCATCGCTTGGTCGATCCCTCCCGGCAGAGCGGTGAAGAGCGTCTGTGACACCCTCTACTTGCGTGGCCCAAGACTATTAGGCCCTACGGTACGAATATCCTGCCGGCGCAGGATCCCATGTTCGTGCCACCGTGCAACCGGCAGCATGGGCGGTGGCAGCGAGCTGGTGGGGGAGGACCCTTGCACGAGACAGAGTCAGGCACGCACGTGATGCTGCCATCGGAGGGCCGGGACACGGCCACGGGTACGCCCGACGTGCTGGCCGGTGCGCGCAAAGCATTGGCCGAGCCGGGCCTGGTGGTGCTCACCGGCGGCCCCGGTGCCGGGCGGACCCGGCTGCTCACCCAGCTCGGGGAGGCGTTCTCCGGGCCGGTGTTCGCCGGTGGCGGCCTCGCCACGCTGCGCGACGTGCCCGCGTTCGCGCTGACCCGGGCCGTGCGCGTGCGGCTGCCCGCGCAGGACGCGCCGCTGCTGGCCGAGGCCGTGCGCGCCCGCGTCCGCGGCGGCCTGCTCGTCCTCGACGACCTGCAGTGGGCCGACCCGCTCACGCTGGCGGCGCTGCCGCTGATCGCGGCGCACACCCGGGTCGTGGTCGCGCTGCGCACCCCGCACCGGCTGCCCGGCGCCACCCTCGCCGCGCTCCGCCACGCCGCCGCGGCCTGGCTGCCCGTGCCGCCGTTGACCAGCGCGGAAGCGTCCGCACTCGTCAGCGGTGTGGCGCCCGGGCTGGCACCGGACGCGGTCGCGGCCGTGGTCCGCCAGGCCGGTGGGTCACCGCTGGCCTGCCAGGCGCTCGCCCGGCACGCGCAGCAGACCGGCGCGGTCGACGAGGCGGTCGACCTGCGGTACGCGATCGCGGGCGCGCTCGCCGACCTGACCCGCCCGGCCCGGACCGCGATGGCCGCGCTCGGCCTGCTCGGACGGCCCGCACCGGCCCGGCTGCTCGGTTCCGGCGCGGCCGAACTCGCCGACAACGGCCTGATCGTGTCGCTGCCGTCGAGCATCCCGGCCGGCGACCCGGTCGAGTCGATCACCGGAACTCTTTCTGTCGTATCTGCGACAGCGCCGCCGACCCGCGCGGACCTCGGCATGGTCGCGGCCGTCTCGCCGTACGTGGCCGAGGTCGCGGCCGGCATGCTAGACGCGGACGCCCGCACCGGCCTGCACCGCCGCCTCGCCCGGCTGGTCCCGCCGCGCGAGTCCGTCCGGCACCTGGCCGCGGCCGGCGACACCGGCGAGGCGTACCGGCTGGCGGTCTCCGCGTCCCGGACCACGAGCCGCGCCGGGGAACGCGCGGAACTGCTGCTGCTCGCCTGCCGGCTGCCCGGCACGCTGCCGGACCCGGGCGTCCGGGTCGCCGCGGCCCGCGCCGCGCTCGCCGCCGGGCAGCCCGCCGCGGCCGCGTCCGTCCTCGCGCCGCTGGAGCACACGGTCGCGTCCGACCCGGCCGTGATCGAGGCGATGGTGCTGCGCGCCGAGGCGCTGCTGCAGGCCGGTGACCTGGACGGCGCCCGGCACAGCGCGGCCGCGGTCCCGGCCGGGCTGGCCCCCGAACTGCTCGCCGCACGCGACCGGGTGCTGCTGCTGACCGACCTGGCGGACGACCCCGCGCTTGCGGTCGGCACGGCCGCGTCCGTGATCGCCCGGCACGGCGAGACACCCGCGCACACCGGGCTGCGCGCCGCGCTCGCCGCGGTCGCCGCCGCCCGCCGTGCGTACGGCTGGGAGAACGCGCTCGCCACCGCGACCGCCGCGGCCGGGGACGCCGGCGACGCGCTCACCGCCCGCTGGTCCGCGTGGGTGCTGGTCGAGACGCTGGCGGCGGACGGCCGGCTGCCGGAGGCCGCGCACCTGGCCCAGGTGGCGGCGCAGGCCTGCCAGGCCGACCTGGCGTACAGCTGGCAGACCCGGTTCGTCGCGGCCGGGCTGTGGGCGTCCGCGCTGCGCGGGCACGCGGTCGCCGGTGTCCCGGCGCAGGCGTCCGCCCGGGTCGAACCGGCCATCCCGGCGTTCGGCGCCGGCCTGCCGTCGCCCGGCAACGCACAGCCGCCGCGCGGCGTCGCCACGGTCCAGTCCGCACCGGCGGTGGTCGAGCCGGTCCTCGCCGACCTGGTCGTACACCGCGCCGGGGACCTGATGGACCGGTCGCTGCCCGCGCTCGCCCGCGCCTACGCAGCCGCCGCGGCCGGGTTGGTCGAGGCGGACGCCGGGCTGCTCGGCGCGGCCCGCGCCCGGCTGGACGCCGCACCGCGCACGCCGGTCGCCGGCTGGGTCGCCGCGGAGATCGCCTGGCTGGACGGGCAACCGGACCGGGCCGCGACCTGGGACCCGGACACCGACCGGATCCCGCTGCTGTCCGGCCTGCACCGGATCACGGCGCGCTGGGCCGCCCGGGACGGCGCGCCGATCGACGTGACCGGCCTCGAGTCCGCCGCCGGCGGGCCGACCGCGATCCACCAGACGCTGTCGGCGTTCGCGGCGTCGCCGTCGGCCGCGCCGTCCGCGTTCGCCGCGTCCGCCGCCGCCTGGTCCAGCGTGGTGCTCCGCGAACAGGTCCGCTGCCTGATCGCGCAGGGCCTGCACGAGGACGAGTCGGACCTGGCCGTCCGTGCGCTGCTGAACGCGGAGGACCTGGCCGAACGCGCCGGGCTGGTGGTCCTGCGCGGCCGGGCCCAGCGGGCGCTGCGCCAGCACTCGGTGCGCCGCGACATCCGCGGCCCGCGCGCCGGCGACGACCTCACCGCGCGGGAGCAGCAGGTGATGCGGCTGGTCGCGGCCGGTGACCCGACCCGCCGGATCGCCGGGCAGCTCGGCGTGTCCGCGGAGACGGTCGAGACGCACATCCGCTCCGCGATGCGCAAACTCGGCGCCCGGACCCGTACCGAAGCGGCCGTCCGCGTCCGAGAGGCGCTGATGTCGTGACTTCTCCGGAGACGCCCCGGTACGTGCTGCCGAGCGCCACCGATGCCACGGTGGTGCTGCGCCGGCTCGCCCGCGACGGCTGGACCACCCGCGAGGGCTTCGCGCTGCCCGAGGCCGGCTGGGACGTCACCGGAAACCACCTCGTGCTGTTCGGCCGCGTCCCCGACCTGGACACCGTCCAGCTCGTCGTGCTCGCGGCCGCCCGCGGCGCCGGCGTCATCGCGATCGCGGACGCCGGCGGCGACATCGGCCGCGCGCTGATCGGCGACCTGTCCCGCCTCGGCCCGGTGCGCCGCGACACCGACACACCGGCCGCCGCACCGGAGACCGGCACCGTCGACCAGCTCGCCCCGGAACAGCGGGCGCTGCTGGACCGGCTGGCCAACGGCGAGACCATCGCGGCCGCGGCCGCGGCCGAGTTCATGTCGCTGCGCACCGCGAACCGGCGGATCGCCGAGGCCCGCAAGCTCCTCGGCGTCCGCAGCACCCGCGAGGCCGTGATGGCCTACCTGGAGACCAGGGACTGAGCGCGCGCCTGCCGGAGAACCGCGGCCGCGTAGAGCGTCACCATCACCATGTCCACCGCCGCGACGAGCGCACTCGCGTCCGTCGCGGTCTCCTCGCCGGCCAGCGCGCCGACCGCGGCCGCGACCAGCAGCCCGGCCACGTTACCGGCCGCGTGCAGCACGATCGCGGCCTCCAGCCCGCCGGTGCGGATCGTCAGCACCGCCGCCACCACGCCGAAGAAGATCAGGTCGGCCATGCCCCACGGCGTGCCGTAGCCGTGCAGCAGCCCGAACGCGACCGCCGACACCACGATCCCCGGCCACGGCGACCGGAACCAGGAGCCGAAGGCCTGGACCAGCCAGCCGCGGAACAGGTACTCCTCACCGGCCGCCTGGAACGGCGTCAGCAGCAGCACCACCGCGGCGCCGAGCGCGAACCGCGGCCAGCCGGCGAACGCGACCGTCTCCTCCTCCGCCGGCGCGGGCAGCAGGAACAACACCCCGTACATCAACCCCACCGCGGGTACGGCCAGCAGCACGCACCGGCCCAGCCAGCGCCACCGCAGCCGGCCCGCCACCGACGACACCGTGCCGGCCGGCCGCTTCTGCACGCCGCGTGCCGCCAGCAGCACCACCGGGATCACCAGGCCCAGCCCGGCCAGGCCCACCGCGAGGTCAGCCTCGTCGCCGAGCGACGGCCAGCCGAACTCGTCCTGCGGCGCACCCAGCCCCAGGCCCACGAGACCCGCCACCAGGTACGGGCCGAGTGCGGCCACCAGCGCGCCGGCCGTGACCAGCAGCGTCCCGGCCAGTGGCCGCCACCAGCGATGCCGTGCGGTGCGTGCGAGCCGGTGGTAGGGGACCGGTGCGGCGGCGGTCCGCGGTGCGTCAAGCGTCGTCGTCATGCGGTTCAGCATTCCGGCGCGCGGACGCGTTCTCATCGG
This sequence comes from Catenuloplanes indicus, assembly GCF_030813715.1. Taxonomy (NCBI): domain Bacteria; kingdom Bacillati; phylum Actinomycetota; class Actinomycetes; order Micromonosporales; family Micromonosporaceae; genus Catenuloplanes; species Catenuloplanes indicus. Next base: position 311,882 of record NZ_JAUSUZ010000001.1, on the reverse strand, counting down.
CCGCGGACACGAACCCGGTCTCTATCCTCCGGTAGAGAAGCCCCTACGATGTGCGGCGATGAGCCCGAAGCGCACCGACTGGCTGCTGCCGCTGGCGCTCGGCGCCGTGCAGACCGGGGTGTGGCCCGGGCCCGCGCTGTTCGGCCGGCCGCCGGCCGTGATCGCGCTGGTGCTGACCGCGACCGTGGTCGTCGTCGCCGCGCTCGCCTTCCGCCGGATCCGGCCGGTCGCCTCCGCTATCGTGGTCCACGCGGCGACGATGACCGCGCAGGTGAGCGCCGAGCCGCTCGGCGCGGGCGGCGTCTCGCTGGCCGACGTGCTCAGCGTGGCGCCGCTGATCAGCCTGTTCTCCGTCGCGGCCTGGACCGGGGTGCGGACCACGGTGGCCCTGACCGTCGCGCTCACCGCCGCGATGATGGTCGCGAACGCGTTCACGCCCGGGTACTACGCCGGGGAGAGCGGTGCCGGGCTGGTCCTGCTGGTCGTCGCGGACGCGCTGATCGCGGCGCTGGCCGCGCTGTTCGGGCACCGGCGGCGGGTGTGGCGGCACGGCCGGGAGACCGCGCGGCGGCGGCTCGCCGAGGCGGAGACGGCCCGTGCCGAGGCCGCACGCGAGGAACGGCACCGGCTCGCCCGGGAACTGCACGACGTCAGCGCACACCACCTGACCGCGATCGTGGTCACCGTGACCGCGGCCCGCCGGCTCGCGGAGAAACGGCCGGAGCTGGGTACGGAGGCGCTGACGTTCGCGGCGCAGGCGGCCCGCCGTACCCTGGACACGCTTTTTGATCTTGTTGCGGTGATGCGGTCCGCGGACGCGACCGGTGACCTCCCGGCCCGCCTGGCCGGACTCGCCGCCGAGTTCCAGCGGCTCGGCCAGCCGGTCACGCTCGCCCCCGGCACACCCGGCGCGGTCCCGGCCGACGTCGCGGACACGACGTTCGCGATCGTCCGCGAGGCCCTGACCAACACGCTGCGGTACGCCCCGGGCGGCGCGGTCACGATCCGGGTCACCACGACCGGCGGCGCGGTCGAGGCGCACGTGACGAACGCGGCCGCGACCCGCCCATCCGACGCGGACGGCGTCGGCTCCGGCAGCGGCCTGGCCGGTGCCCGCACCCGCGCCGAGCGGCTCGGCGGCACGCTCACCGCCGGCCCGGCCGGCGGCGGCTGGCAGGTCACCGCACGGCTGCCGCTGACCGCGACAGCACCGTCCCGCCTGCAGCGGGCCTGGCAGGGCCGGGCCGCGTCGGTGCGCGGCTACCTGACCGACGCGCTGGTCACGGTCGCGCTCGCAATGGCCAGCATCGCGGTGCTGATGATCGAACCGGCGATCACCACCGGAGGCGAGCACGGCGCCGCGCTCCTGGCCGGCGCGGTACTGATCCTGCACGCCGCGCCGCTGACCTGGGCACACCGGGCACCGTGGCGGACGCTCGCCGCGGTGCTCGCCGTGCTCGTCGGCTGGACCGCGCTGACCGCGACCGACGTGCTGCCGGCCGGATCGCTGAGCGTGCTGATCCCGGCCGGTTTCGTGGAGGCCTACGCGGTCTACGCGGTCGCGGCGCACGGCCGCGGCCGGGCCGCGTGGACATGGCTGGTCGCGCCCGTGACCGGGGCCGTGGCCGGTCTGGCGATCACGGTCGGCGCGTTCGCGGACATCGCCGCCGCCGATCCCGCCGACTACGACGGGGCCGCGGAACGCGCGATCCTCACCGTGATGATGACGGTGGTCTTCGGCGGGCTGCTGACGCTGCCACTGCTGGCGACGTGGGCCACCGGCGCCGGCTGGCGGCGCCGCCGAACCCGCCTGCGCGACCGGGAACGCGACCTGGTGCTGGCCGCGACGGTATCCGCGACCGGCGAGGCCCTGGCGGAACGCTGGCGAATCGCCGCCGAACTCCGCACCACGGTCCTCGCCCGCGCCACGGACGTCCTCACCGCGGCCACCCGCCCCGCCGACGTCCTCATCACTGCTGTTCAACCGGCCGAACCGGCCGCCGGCGTGGCCGGCCTGGTCTCGTCCGATGCCGACCGGGACTCGCGGAACCCTGCCGTCGCCGACCCCGGGCCGGCAGGAACCGGCCATACCGCGGCCGAGCGGCCGCCCGCCGGACCGGCGGGTGCGGACTCCGTTGGCCGCCACGGTGATCCGGGTGGGTGGCCGGACGACACCGCGGCGCGGCTGGATGCGGTGTTGGCGGCGGCACGGGCGACGCTGGCGGCGATGCGGGAACTGCTCGGCAGCCTGCGCGGCGGCGCGCGGGGCGACGTCGCGGCGCAGGAGGCGGAGACGGCGCCGCAGCCGACCGCGGCGCAGATCGGCGCGCTGTGCGAGGCACAGCGGGCGGCCGGGCGCGCGGTGATGCTCCGGTATGCCACGCCGCTGCCGGACCTGCCGCCCGGCGTGGACGTGTCCGCGTACCGGCTGGTCGAGGCGGCTCTCGCACTGCCCGGCCCCGGGCCACTGGAGATCGTCATCGGCGCGGCCGGCGGCCTGCGGATCTTCCTGAACCGGATTCCGGCGCTGACCGACCCGCGCGCCGCCGCCGGTCTGCGCGGCCGCGTCGACGCGGTCGGCGGCACGATGACCGTGCACCCGGCCGGCGAAACCGACATCCTGCTGCCGCTGCCGACCCCGCCACCGGCGGGCACGGTTCCGGCGGCGGCGCCGACCGGAACCCGCGCAATGGCCGGCACCGAGTCGCAGCCCGCCCGCAGCGACGCATCACCGGAACCCGGTGTCGCGCCGTCGGCCGCTGATTCCGGCAGTCGGCCGTCGCCGGTAACCGGCACCGAGGCCGGTCTGCCGACGGTGGCCGGGACGCGGGCCGGCTCCCCGGTGGTGGCCGGCACAGAAGCGGGGCCGCCACGCGTGGCGGCCGGTAGCGAGGAGGTGCGGCCATCGCCGTCCGAGTGATCGTGGTCGACGACCAGCCGATGCTGCTGGCCGGTTTCGTCGCCATCATCGACGCCGAGGAGGACCTGGAGGTCGTCGGGACCGCGGCCGACGGGGCCGCCGCGGTGGAGCTGGCCGCCGCGGTCCGGCCGGACGTGGTGGTCATGGACATCCGTATGCCCGGCATGGACGGACTGGCCGCGACCCGTCTGATCACCGCGGCCGACGACGCGCCCAGAGTGCTGGTGCTGACCACGTTCGATCTGGACGCGTACGTGTTCGAGGCGCTGCGCGCCGGTGCGTCCGGCTTCCTGCTCAAGGACGCGGACCCGGATGAGCTGCTGGCCGCGATCCGGGTGATCGCCGGTGGTGAGGCGCTGCTCGACCCGGCCGTCACCGGCCGCCTGATCGAGGCCTTCGCCGCCGGTGTGACACCGTCACCGGCCGTCGAGCGGCCGGAGCTGGCCGCGCTCACTCCGCGCGAACGCGAGGTGCTGACGCTGATCGCCGAGGGCCTGTCCAACGCCGAGATCGCCGCCCGCCTCGGCGTCGGCGTCGGCACCGTGAAGACCCACGTCAACGCGCTCCTGACCAAGATCGGCGTGCGGGACCGGGTGCAGGCGACCATCCTGGCGTACGACGTCGGCCTGGTCCGCCCGCGCTCCTCGTAGCGCCGCCGGCCGCGCGTCCGGTGTGAACGCGGTCGTCTCCCGGAGCCCGTGTCGCCCGGTGGCGACACGTGGTGGGTCGCGGCGGACGCCGTGGCTCACCACGCGCACGCTCCATTCGACGTGGCACGCCATCGGCTCGGCCTCGCCGCACCGGCCGGAACGGGTCGCACACCCGCCCGCGAACGACCGGGACGCCCGGACCGGGGGAGGCTGCCCGGTGCCCGTAGGCCCGGCCGTAGTTTCCAGCGAGAAACAACAACAGATAGTTGATCTCGGTTGGCCCGTGCCGGTGGGTTCTTCACTGACGAGCACGCGGTCTTCTACAGCCGGTCGTCCCGGAGCTGGGGTCAGAATCAACGAGTATGCCGGTGGCCACCGTGGTGAGGCTCGTTTCGAGAAGGCGGAGATCGCCGGTGGCCGCAGCGAGCAGTACGCCGCCCTGGTAGGCCGCCAGTAGTGCTGCGGCCGCCTCGTCGGGGTCGGTGTGTGGTGCCAGCTCGCCGTTGTCGCGGACCCGTCGTAGACCCGTCGACAGAACGGCGTGCCAGCGGGCAAAGCCTGCGGCGAGCGCGGCACGGGCGTGTGGGTTTTGCTCGCTGAGCTCGTTGACCAGGGAACCGATAGGGCAGCGTACGGGGTCGTCCGCGGTGTACTGCTGTGCGGCGAGTTCGCACCAGCGGCGCACGTCGGCGGCGGCCGCGATGTCATCCAGTAGGGGTTGCTGAGCGTCCATAACCCGCTCGACCTGCTGGTTGACAACCGCGGTGACCAGGTCGGCCTTGCCGGCGAAGTACGAATACAGCTGGCTTCTGCCGGTCATCGAGGCGGCTTGAACCTGATCGAGGGTGGTGGCGCGGATGCCTTGACGGGCGAACAGCGCGCACGCCGCGTCCAGCACCCGCTGCACGGTGGCCCGCCCTTTGGCGGTCGCGGGTGGCGACGGCATGCCGAAATCCTATCGCCAGAATGTATCGGCCAGTACATTCTTAGCCGGTGCGGCCAGCCAGCGCCGCCCGGCAACCATTGGAGGCATTCGATGATCCGCGCCATCACCCCGGACGACGCATCCGACGTCGCCACCTTGGCGGTGACTTCAGAGCTGTTTCCGCCAGAGGCCATCGGCTTCGTGCAGCAGATGATGGCCGACTACTTCGCCGCCAAGGCCGACGGCGGGCACGCCTGCCTCGTTGACGACCACGACGGCCGGCTGGCCGCCGTGGCCTACTACGAACCGCTACCCGCCACCGACCGCACGTGGGAACTCACCATGATCGGTGTCGACCGCAGCCACCACCGCCGCGGCGTGGGCACCGGCCTGCTGCAAGCGGTCGAAGCAGACCTCCGGACCCGTGATCAGCGGCTCCTGCTGATCCAGACATCCGCCACCCCGGCGTTCGATCGCGCCCGGGCGTTCTACCTGTCGTGCGGATACGACGAGGAAGCACGCGTCCGCGACTACTACGAGACCGGGGATGACATGGTGCTGTTCCGCAAGGATCTCACCGCACCCGCGTTGGAGTCCGGCAGTCACTGATTCGCCGACGACGCCCGCACGCGCCCAGCACACTGGCCCCAACCGCCATGTCGAAAGTCACGGCTCGGACCAGCGGAAACCGGGGAGCGAATGAACGAACGCGAACATCCCGCTGCGGAGCGTGCATGGTCCGGCGCCACCGGCACGCCGGACGGCGACGATAGCGGGTGGATCGCTTTCGACGGGCCGCTCAAGTCGCTCCCGTGGGGGCGTAACACCTGCACCGTGACGGGCCTGCGCCTACTGGCCACCCACGGCGACGTCACGGACATTCCAGTGCTGGTCGCCGGCCTGGATCGGCTGGACGCCCGCCCGGACGACCGGTGCGGTTACGACGAACTGGTCAGCGGCCTGGCCCGCATCGGCGGCCCTCCAGCCGCGACTACGCTGCCCCGCCTGTGGTTCAGCCCGCACTCCTATGAACGGGCCTCCTACCTGCGAGCGCTGGCCACGCTCGACCTGGCCGGTGCACAGCGCAAGATCATCGAAGGGTTGTGGGACTGCGAGGCCGACGTCCGGCTACTGGCCGTGCAGCGAACGCCGCTGGACGACCGGATCCGCCAACGGCTGCAATACCTTCGCGATGACCCCATTGAGACGGCTGAGGTTCGTGCCGCGGCCATGGATCGACTCGTTCGGCACCCGGTAGATCGCACCGTTCCCGAGTTGGATCACCGCACCCTGCCAGTCGGCTGGGCCCGTAGGCCGGCCAGGAACGTACCGGGCGATGCACCCTCAGTGCGGGCCCGACATTTCCGAACAGAATTCCCGGCCGCCGTGTCTATGATCCCTTCCGGCCCCGGTCGAACGCCTGTGTGATCAATCAGTGGCGCGAGAGCGGCGCCGAGCTCGGGCGCGCGGGGTGAGATAGCACGATATTTCGGGCGCAGAGCGCCCGATAACCGCCCGGCATCCTCCCGTCGCGCGACGGGAGGATGCGACTGCGCAAACGCGTACCCGCCGGCCCGGTCAGCTGCTGACGCCGCCGTCGACGTGGAGGGTGGTGCCGGTGATGTAGCGGCTGTCCGGGCCGGCCAGGAACGCGACCGTGGCCGCGATGTCGGCCGGCGCGGTCACCGCGGCCGGGCCGGCACTGTCCGCGCGGACCGCGGTCGCACGACGGCCGCCGGCCCGATCCGCGTTCTCCTGGCATGTCAGCGTCACGTCGGCACCGAGCCGGGCCGGCCGCAGCGCGACAGCCGCGCCGATGCCGCGGCTGCCGCCGGTGATGAGCGCGACCCCGCCGTTCAGTGTCTCGTCCATAAGGAGAGTCTGCGGCGTACCGCTGGACGGGCCCGGCGGTTATCGAACCTTGGATTACAGTGGCGCGGATGGACACCGACGGACAGCTGGCGGGTGCCGCGCGGGGTGGGGACGTGGCGGCGTTCGCCGTGCTGGCCGAGCGGCACCGGGCCGCGATGCGGGTCACCGCGATCGGCGTGCTCGGCTATACCGACGAGGTCGACGATGCCGTGCAGGACGCGATGATCACCGCGTTCCGGCAGGTGGGAAGCCTGCGTGAGCCGGACGCGGCCGGGGCGTGGCTGCGCGCGATCACCCGGAACGCGTGCCGGATGCGGCTGCGCACCCGCGTACCGGCGCCGGTCGCGGACCCGGAGCCGTGGCTGCCGGTGGTGGACGGGCCGGACGAGCTGCTGGACCGGGCCGGTACCCGGGACTGGGTGTGGCACGCGATCGCGCGGCTGTCCGACCCGATCCGCGAGGTGATGCTGCTGCGGTACTTCACCGGCATGTCGTCCTACGCGCAGATCTCCCAGCTGTGCGGCGTCGGCGTGGACACGGTCGCCGGCCGGCTGCGCGACGGCCGCCGGATCCTGGCCCGGGCGCTGCGGGAGACGGCCGGTGACGCGTTCCGGGCCGCGGACGTGGAGGCGCGCGCCCGGCGCCGGGAGGCCGAGCAGCACTTCGCGATGATCCACGCCGGCGGCTACCACCGGGTGATCGACGACTGGTTCCGGCCGGACCTCTCCGTGGTGTTCATGGGCTGGCTGCACGGCGACCGGGACACGGCCCGCGACATGATCGACCGGACGATGGGCGCCGGCGTCACCGTGTCGCTGCACGACGCGGTCGGTAGCCGCGACGTGGTGCTGTGGGAGGGCGACTTCATCAACCCGTCCTACGACCCGGAGCACTGCCCGCCGCGGTTCGCCTGGCTGCTGCGCCTGCGTGAGGGGCGGGTCGCCCGGCTCGGCGTCGCCTACGACACGACGCCGCGCCGCTGAGGCCTGGATCACAGGATCCGGGGCGCAGTTTCCGGCCACGGCCCGCATCTCGTCCGTGGAGGGCCTGAACGTCGGGCCCGCACGGAAGGAAGAGATCGTGTCTATCAGCGAACTGCCCGAGCTGCTGCGCCCGGCGATCGAGAAGTACCGGGACGCCGCCGAGGCCGACGGCCGGATCGCGCCGGAGCTGGTCGCCGAGCTGCGCGAGCGGGGCGCGTTCCGGCTGTTCACCCCGGCCGGGATGAGCGGGTACGAGGCGACCGTCGCGGACGCGCTGGACGTCTATGCCCGCATCGCCCGGATCGACGGGCCGACCGCCTGGGTGCTGTGGAACCTCAACGTCGGCTTCGGCGCCGGCTGGCTGCCCGAGGAGGGCGTCGCCCGGGTCTGGGGCGCCGGCCGTGACCCGCTGATCGCGCACTCCGGCCAGCCCGGCATGCTGACCCCGGCCGACGGCGGCTACCGGATCAGCGGCCGGTGGAAGATCGTCAGCGGCGCGCACCTGGCCGAGTGGTTCCTGCTGGCCGGCGCGGACCCGGAGGTCGGGCTGCGCTTCTGCGTGCTGCCCGCGTCCGACGTGACCGTGCTGGACACCTGGGACGCGGTCGGCATGCGCGCCTCGGACAGCAACGCGGTGCAGGCCGAGGACGTGTTCGTCCCGGCGTACATGACGCAGGCGCTGTTCGCGGCGCCGCGGGTGGACCACCCGGCGTACCGGCTGCCCGCCCCGAATCTGCTGATGCCCGGCTGTGCCGCCGTGCTGATCGGCATGGCCCAGGCCGCGATCGACGAGGTGATCGCGATCGCGCCGGTCAAGCGTGGCATGGACGGCGTGCCGCTGGCCGAGAAGGACCACCTGACGTCCGCGGTCGGCCGCGCGCTGTCCCAGGTCGCCGCCGCACGCGGCCTGCTCCTGGAGACGCAGCGCGACCTGGACCGCACGGTCATCGCCGGGCGGGCGACGAGCGACGAGCAGCGCGCGGCGGTACGCGGTGCGATGTGCCTGGTGACGGAGACGTCCCGGGCGGTGCTGGTCGCGATGTACGAACTGGGCAGCTCCGAGCCGCTCTACCGGGAGAATCGCCTCGGCCGCGTCTTCCGCGACGGGATGGCCGCCGCCCAGGCCGCGAACCTGTCCACCACCCAGTGGACGATCCCCGGCCGCCTCGCGGTCGGTCAGCCGTCCGGCTGGCCGTTCGTCTGACCGGCGCCCCGGCTCACCCCGGCGGCACGGCCGGGGTGAGCCGGGTGGCCACGAGCGAGGCGAACTCGGCGCGCTGTGCGTCGGTCATCTCCGCCTTGGGAATCGCGATCGCCTGGGCCTTGCCGAACATCGCGTACCAGACCTCGGGTGTATCGATCACGCGGTCCGGGCCGGCCCACCGGAACCGGGACTCGGCCAGCGGGTAGGTCACGGTCATCCACTCGACGTCCAGCGTGAGGTGCTGCCCGTCGCGGATCGCCCGGGACTGCGCCCGCACCGCGCGGGCCACCGTGAGCGGACCGGCGCCGAAGATCAGGAAGAACCCGATGATCAGCGCGGCGTACGCGAGGGGCATCGCCGGCTCGAGCACGATCAGCAGGACGCCGAGCGGGATCAGCGCCGCATAGGGAACCCACAGGGAGATCTGCACCGCCGCATCGTAGTGGTAGCGGTTACGGTGAACGGCAGGATTCCCCTGTGGACAGCACGAGAACCGGCGCCCGCTTCGACGAGGCCCCGCAGGGCTACGACGACACCGGCGCGGTGGCGCGCAAGCCCTCACGCAGCGTGGTCCAGGTGCCCTCGGAGATCACCTCGACCGTGCCGTCGACGACCGAGATCGCGGTCTGCTCGTCGATGGCGTAGGCCGGGTTGTCGATGGTGGCGGCCCACCGCTCGGCGTCGGCCAGGCTGTTGCCCGGGAACGCGTTCAGGTGCGGGAAGAGGGAGAAGCCGACGACGCCGAGCGTGCGGTCGCTCGGCGCGGACGGCCACTCGACGAAGTAGTCACCGATGCGGGGGGTCAGCACCATGCTGCCCGCGCTCACGCCGACCCAGACCGTGCGGGGCAGCGACGGCAGCAGCGCGGCCAGGCCGGACTCGCGCATCCAGTGGGCGAGGTAGGTCGCGTCGCCGCCGTCGGCGAGGAGCACGTCGGCCTGCCGTACCCACGGCTCCCACCGCTCTCGGCCGATGCTCGGCAGCGCGGTGAGTTCCAGGACGCCGAGCGAGGCCCAGCCGAGCCCGGACAGGTACTGCCAGTCCGGCGCCGGGTCGGCGGCGATGAGGCCGCGCACCGATTCCGGCCCGCACATCGGATGCCCCCACTGCGCCGTCGGCACGCACAGCGCCCGGCACTCCTCGATCGGCTTGCCGAGCAGCCCGACGAGCGCCGCGCGGATGCTCGCGTTCGTCACCCCACCGGACGTGAGCAGCAACTTCACCACGGCCTCCGAACACGCGTACGATTCTGCCGGACCACAGTGTAGAGCCGCACTCACTCCGGCGGGGCCCACTCGTAGTGAGTGGACGTGGTGATGTCGTGGAAGCCGTGGCGGCGCAGGATCGGCGCGCTGGCCGGCGACGCGTCCACGTGCAGCAGGCCGAAGCCGCGCGTGACGGCCTCCCGGGCCCGGACGGCGATCATGGCGCGGTAGAGGCCGCGGCCGCGCCACTCCGGCAGCGTGGTGCCGCCGAGCAGCCCGACGAATTCGGTGCCCGGGGAGTACACCGACCAGGCCGTGCAGGCGAGCCGGTCACCGGCCTCGGCGACCCAGATGCTGATCTGGCCTGGGTCGGCCGCGACGTGCGCGCCGAGATGCTCGGCGACCCAGGAACAGTCGAACCCCCACACCTCGGTCTGCTGGCCGGCGATCCGGCGCAGGTCCTCGGCGCCGGCCGCCCGCCGCAGCACGACGCCGGCCGGCAGCACCGGTGCGTCGGTGCTGTTCGCGGACACCTCCGCGGCGACGCCGATCAGCACCGACGCCGGTCCGCCCGCGGTGAACCCGGCCGCGACCAGCCGCTCCGGCAGTTCCGCCGGCAGGTCGTGGCCGCGCACCTTCCACTCGACACCCTGGCCGCGGGCCGCGAAGTAGTCCCGCTGCCGGGCGATCAGCCGATCCAGTGCGGCCCCGCCGACCCCGACGTCCCGCGGCGCCCGGATCCGCCCGATGTGCGGACCGGCGATCCGCAGCACCGGCCCGTCGAATTCGTACGTCACACCAGCCGGCACGGCACCGGACGGCATGCGCATCCGCCCGTCGTACGCGGCCAGCAGCGCGGCGATATCGACCATGGTGACAATGATGTCAGTTGCTCCACGCGCGGGTGCGACGTGAAGCGGGGTTGAGGTCAACGGTGGTGCAGCGTCTGCGTGGGCGTGCAGCCGTAGGCGGCGTGGTAGCGGTCGGTGAAGCGGCCTAGGTCGGCGAAACCCCAGCGGGCGGCCAGCTCGGCGGCCGTGACGGTGCCGGGCGCGGCGTGGACCAGGTCGCGGTGGGCGTGCGCGAGCCGGACCCGGCGCAGGTACGCGACCGGCGTGGTGTCCAGGTGACGGCGGAACGCGAGCTGCAGCGCGCGGATGGAGACGTGCGCGGCACCGGCGATGTCGGCGAGGCCGATCGTGCGGTCCGCGCCGGACTCGATGTAGGCGATCGCGCGCCGGAGCGCGGCCGGGTGGGCGTCGTGGGCGTCGTGCCGGTCCTCGATCGTCGGGTCGCGCAGCACGTTGCTGGGGAACGCGGCGAGCGCGGTCGTGGCGAGCACCCGGCTGACCGAGTCGGCCAGCAGCGGTGATCCGGCGGCGGTGTCGGCGTTGTGCCGGGCGAAGTCGTACGTGTGCGCCCAGCGCGCGGCCAGGGCGTCACTGATCGGGCGGAACCCGGTGAACCGGATCGGCGCGCCGGACTCCGCCTCGGCGATCTGGTTGATCAGCCGGTAGTCGATCCGGGCGAACGCCGCGTCGACGGTGTGCACGGCCGTGTCGTACTCGCAGCCGGGGTCGCCGAGCAGATAGAGCTCGCCGGCGGCGTAGTGGTCGCAGCGGCGGCGGTCGCGGTAGGTTATCGCGCCGTCCCGGACCCGGCCGACCACGAGCGTGCCGAGCGGCGGCGACGTGGCGTGGAAGCGCAGCGGGAAGGACACCCGGTGCAGTTCGATCGCGCCGACGACCTGCTGGGCGATCCGGATCCGGCGGCGGTGCTCGCCGGCCGCGGCGATCCGGGCGGTGCGGTAGATGGTTCTGATCGCCTCGTACGCGACGTCAGGGTCGCCCGACTCGAGCACGAACCGGTGCGGCATGCACGCCTCCCACAGAGCGGCCCCGTCGGTGTCAACGTACGACCCGGCCGGGCGTTACGGCCGGCGATGGGTCCGCGAGTCGTCGGCCGGACGGGTCGGGTCGTGGTGGTGCGGCCGGCCGGGTTCGCCGGGGCGCAGCGGCGCGAGCGTGGCCGTGATCGCGTCGATGATCCGGTCGGTGGCGCGTTGCGCGTCGCCCGGGACGTCCGCGGTCAGGCCGGACAGGTCGACCGGCGTGCCGAACCCGACCCGGACGGCCGGGCGCCGCCGCAGGTCGCGCAGAAGCGCGCGGGCGTTGGCGGCGGGCGGCGCGTCGTAGGGCATCAGTGCGTGCCCACCCCACTGCGCGACCGGGATCACCGGCGCACCGGTGGCCAGCGCGAGCCGGGCCGCGCCGGTCTTGCCGCGTTCCGGCCACAGGCCCGGGTCGAGCCCGATCCGCCCCTCCGGGTAGATCAGCACCACCGAGCCCGCGCGGAGCGCGGCCGCGGCGTCGTCGAGCGCGCGGGCCACGGTGGCGCTGCGCCGGTCCACCCGGATCTGCCCGGACGCCCGCATCAGGGAGCCGAGCAGCGGGGTACGGAACACGCCCCCGGTCGCCATGATCCGCGGGGCGATACCGGCGGTCCGGCAGGCGGCCATCATGACGACCGGGTCGACCGGGCTGATGTGGTTCGCGGCCAGGATCAGCGGGCCGCGGCGCAGCGGCGCGGGCACGTGGCCGGTGACGTGGAGCCGGGCGGTCACGCCGACCACGCCACGGGCGGCCAGCAGCAGGCCGCGCCAGACGCCGGGTGCGGTCCACGGGGTGGTGTCGGTCACGTCAAGATCCTGCCAGGCGCGCGCCCGGCGTACCCGCGTGGTGCTTTTCGGTTGTCGCCCTTGAGTCGGCGCCGGTGGCCGCCGTTGGGGGAAGCAGGGCCCACCGGCCCGGGACCAACGGCCCTGATCATGCCGGTCGGGGCCACGTATCATCTACTACGGCTCGTAGTATGATTGTGTGTAGTAGAAAACCGTAGGGTGGGGGAGCTTTGGACGCGTTGGATGTCGCGCGGTGGCAGTTCGGTGTGACCACCGTCTACCACTTCCTCTTCGTCCCGATCACGATCGGCATGTCGCTGCTCGTCGCGATCATGCAGACGATCTGGTTCCGGACGCGCGACGAGAAGTGGCTGCGCCTGACCAAGTTCTTCGGGAAGCTCTTCCTGATCAACTTTGCGATGGGCATCGTGACCGGCATCGTGCAGGAGTTCCAGTTCGGCATGAACTGGTCTGACTACTCCCGCTTCGTCGGTGACGTCTTCGGGTCGCTGCTGGCCATCGAGGCACTGGTCGCGTTCTTCCTCGAGTCGACGTTCCTCGGCCTGTGGATCTTCGGCTGGGAGCGGCTGCCGAAGCCGATCCACCTGGCCACCATCTGGGCCGCCTCGATCGGCACGATCCTGAGCATGTACTTCATCCTCGCGGCGAACTCCTTCATGCAGAACCCGGTCGGGTTCCACATCAACCCGGACACCGGCCGCGCGGAGCTGAACTCGATCGGCGCGCTGCTGACCAACAAGGTCACGCTCGCCACGTTCCCGCACACGTTCTTCGGCGCGCTGATGGTCGCCGGCGGCCTGATCGTGGCGGTCGCGCTGTGGCACCTCTACCGCGGCCAGGACGAGCAGAAGCCGGCGTTCCGCACCGCGCTCACGTTCGGCGGCTGGGTCACGATCCTGGCCACCGCGGGCACGCTCATCTCCGGCGACTTCCAGGGCAAGATCATGACCGAGGTGCAGCCGATGAAGATGGCCGCGGCCGAGGGACTCTACGAGACGACCAGTTCGGCGCCGTTCTCGCTGCTGACCATCGGCAGCCTGGACGGCAGCCGCGAGGTCTTCGCGATCACCATCCCGGACCTGCTGTCCTGGCTCGGCAAGGGTGACATCCACGCCGAGATCGAGGGCATCAACAACCTCCAGGAGCAGTACACCGCGCAGTACGGCGCCGGCGTCAACTACGCGCCGATCATCCCGGTCACGTACTGGTCGTTCCGCATGATGATCTTCTTCGGCCTGGCCGCCGGCGCGCTGGCGCTGCTCACGCTCTGGATGACCCGCAAGGGCCGCACCCCGACCAGCAAGCTGCTGCTGACCGCCGTGCTCACGCTGCCGATCCTGCCGCTGGTCGCGAACTCGTTCGGCTGGATCTTCACCGAGATGGGCCGGCAGCCGTGGCTGGTCTTCGGCGAGATGCTCACCCGCGACGGCGTGTCCCGCAGCGTGTCGATGGGCGAGGTCGTCACCTCGTTCGCCACGTTCACGCTGCTCTACGCCGCGCTCGCGGTCGTCGAGGTGAAACTGCTGCTCAAGTACGCCAAGGGCGGCCTGCCGGAGATCCACCCCGAACCCGGCGACGACGAGAAGGACGACGCCGATCGTCCGCTCGCGTTCGCGTACTGATCGCGCTAGGAGACACGATCGTGGATCTCGCAACCTTCTGGTTCATCCTCATCGGCGTGCTGTTCGTCGGCTACTTCGTGCTGGAGGGCTTCGACTTCGGCGTCGGCATGCTGCTGCCCGTGCTCGGCCGCAACGACCGGGAACGCCGCGTCGTCATCAACACCATCGGCCCGGTCTGGGACGGCAACGAGGTCTGGCTGATCACCGCGGGCGGCGCCATGTTCGCCGCGTTCCCGGAGTGGTACGCCACGCTGTTCTCCGGCTTCTACCTGCCGCTGCTGCTGATCCTGGTCGCGCTCATCGTCCGCGCGGTCGGCTTCGACTACCGCGGCAAGCGCACCGACGCCGCCTGGAAGCGCAACTGGGACATCGCGATCATCTTCGGGTCGTACGCGCCGGCGCTGCTCTGGGGTGTCGCGTTCGCGAACATCGTCCGGGGCGTGCCGATCGACGCGGACTTCGACTACACCGGCGGGTTCTTCAACCTGCTCAACCCGTACGCGCTGCTCGGCGGCGTGACCATGGTCGCGCTGTGCCTCACGCACGGCGCGGTGTTCCTGGCGTTGAAGACCGAGGGCGACATCCGGGTCCGTGCCAACCGGATCGCCGGGCGGGCCGGGCTGGTCACCGCGCTGCTCGCGGTCGCGTTCCTGGCCTGGACCGTGGCCTCGTTCGGCGGCAACGCGGCGTCGGTCGTCACCGCTGCGCTCGCGGCGCTCGCTCTGGCCGGCGCGCTGCTGGCGAACCGGGCCGGCCGGGAGGGCTGGGCGTTCACCGGCACCGCGATCACCATCGGGCTGGCCGTGGTCACGCTGTTCACCGTGCTGTTCCCGAACGTGATGCCGTCCTCGACCGACCCGGCGAACACGCTGACCATCGCGAACGCGTCCTCCACGCCGTACACGCTGAAGATCATGACGTGGGTGGCGGTGCTGGTCACCCCGGTCGTTCTGCTCTACCAGGGCTGGACGTACTGGGTGTTCCGCAAGCGGATCGGCGTGCACCACATCCCCGACGACGGTGCGGTCTCCTCCCCGGCCGGCACCGCCATCGGCGGCGCGTAGCGTCAGCGCACGTCGAGCCCGAGGGCGCCGGCGATCTGCACCGCCCCGGCGGTGTCGATCACGGCGCCCTTCAGCGTGGCGGTCACCGGGTCCAGGCCGGTCAGGTCGCTGCCGCGCAGATCGGCCCCGCTGAGGTCGGCGCCCCGGAACGACGCACCGGACAGGTCGACGTCACGGAACGTGGCCCGCGCCGCCTTCGCACCGGACAGGTCGGCCTCGCGCATCCGTACCCCCGTGATCGTGGCCTTCTGCAGCTGCGCCCGGGCCAGCGACACGAACGACCAGTCGCCGCCGGTCACCGCGAACAACCCGAACGTGCAGTCCTCGAATACGCTCCCGACCAGCTTGCAGTCATCCAGCCGTACCTCGAAGAACGAACACCCCACGAACACACAGTTCACCAGCGCGGTACGGACGTGCGCACCCGCGTTGAACCGGCACCGCGTGAACACGCACTCCGTGAAACTCGCCCCGGTGCTCGTCGCCTCCGTCAGATCCACCCCGCTGAACGCCACCCGCTCATGCACCTGCCCCGACAGGTCATCCAGCGCCCAGTCGGCATCGTGGATCGCGGTCTCGGTGCGGGGGAGCCGTGCCGGGTCGGTCGCCATGCCCGGCAGCGTATCGTCGTGCGGTGACTACAGCGGTGATCAGTCAGGCCGTGCCGCGCGACCGGGAGCGGGTCGTGGGCACGTTCGTGGCGGCGTTCGCGGCCGATCCGGTGTTGCGGCACCTTTTTCCGGGTGAGTCGTACGCGGCGCTGGCACCGGTCTTCGCCGGGCATCTGTTCGACCGGCGGGTGGCGTCCGGGACGGTGTGGCTGGCCGACGGAGGGGCCGCGATCGCGATGTGGGACCCGCCCGGTCCCGGCGCGGCGTGGCCGCCCGCCGCGTCGTACCTGCCCGCGGAGGCGGCGGCCCGGGTCGACGCGTACGACGCGGTGATCCACCCGCACCTGCCGGCCGGACCGCACTGGTACCTGGGCGTGCTCGCCTGCGACCCGGCGCACGCGGGGCGGCGGCTCGGGCGGACCGTGATGGAGGCCGGCCTGCGGCGCGCGGCCGCGGACGGTGTGCCCGCCTACCTGGAGACCGCGACCGCCGCGAACGTGGCCATGTACCGGCGCAGCGGCTGGGCGGTCGAGACCCAGCTGGTCGCGAACGGCGTGGACGCCTGGATCCTGCGGCACCCGGGGCTGCCGTCCTAAGTGGTCGACTACCATCGACGTGTTTCGTGACGGGGCACGCTGACGGGGGCGTCGGGTGGGCGAGCAATGGCCGGACGGCGGGGCGTGGGTCGTGGTGCCCACGTCCGCGGAGGTGGACTGGGCGGCCGCGGTCGCGGCGCTGGCGGCCGCCGCGTCGGTGCGGGTCGCGGCCGTCGCGATCGGCGGCTCCGGCGACCGGGTGCGCGGGAGCGTGGCCGCGTGGGCCGAACTGCGCGACACGGACGCGGATCCGCTCGCGCTGACCGACGTGCGCGACCTGGTCGCGGCGCTGGCGCGGACGCACGGGCTGGTGCTGGTCGCGGGGGTGCCGGGCCTGCTCGTGCCGGTCGGCCGGGCCGGCTGGACCATGACGGACCTGGCGGCGCGGCTGGGTGCGCCGGTCGTGCTGGTCACCGGCGACGGGCCGGACGCGGCCAACCACACCACGCTGGCGCTGAGCGCGCTGACCGGCCGTGGCCTGGCGGGCGCGGTCGTCACGGTCGGCGGTCCACCGCCGGGTGACGCGCGGGCCGGGTCGCGTCCGGGCGCGGCGGCCGGCGAGCGTCCGGATCCGGCGGGCGGCGTGCGCGCCGTGCCCGGCGGCTCCCCGGCGGCCGAGGAATCCACGGCGGGCACGGCCGGCCCGCCGGTCACCCCCGGGGACGCGGATCTCGGTGCCCGGACCGACGCGGCGCCGGGCGACAGTCACCCCGTAACACCGCCCGCTGCGGCCTCCGGCCGGTCGCCGGCGGCGAAGGAGCTGGCGGATCGGCTGCCGGTGGCACCGGCCGGGCGGATTCCGGCCGGGGCCGGTGTGCCGGAACCGCAGACCGCGCGCGGTTTCCTCGACCCGATCCTGCACGCCTCCGGCGGCCGGCCCGCGGCACCGGCACCGGCGGCCTCACCGGCACCGGCGGCCTCACCGGTGCCGGTGACCAGCGGGGTCCGGGTGGCGCTGGCGCTGGTCGCGTTGTTCGTGACGATGTCGGTGGCCGCGGTCGGGCTGGCGTTCTGCGACCGGCCGGCGCGGCCGGAGGTGACCGCCGGGATGTCCGCCGCGGCCCCCGCCACGCCGCGGTGGCGGGACACCCCGCCGGTGCCGGCGCCGTCGCTGACCGGTGTGCCGGTGACGCAGGTCTGCCCGGTGGACCAGCTGCAGGGCCCGCCGACCCGGCCGAGCCCGCGGGTGACCGACCGGGTCGACGCCGCCTGGGAGCGGATCGAGACGTGGCTGGCCGCGAAGGCGCCGGAGAGCCACGCGTCGCTGCGACCGGGCGCCGGCGTCGCCGAGATCGACGCGGCGCAGCGGCGGATGTCGGTGCCGTTCCCGCCGGATCTGGTCGCGTCGTTGCTGCGGCACAACGGCACCGCCGACGGCGTGGCCGGTTTCCCGCTGCCGTTCATGCACCCGCCGATGGCCGTGGCCGAGACGGTCGACGCGTGGCAGTCGCTGTGCGACATCGTCGCCCGGCACCACACGCCGGGCGACACCTCGTGGTGGGACAACGAGTACATCCCGTTCGCCAGCGCCGGCGACGGCGGCTATCTCCTCGCCGACCAGCGCAAACCGGCCGTAACCGGCCGTGTCGCCGAGTTCTACAACGAGGACGGAGTGCTCTTCAGCGGCTGGCCGGCCTCCGTGGCCGAGCTGTTGGAACAGGTCGCCACCTCATTGGAGACGGGCCAGCCGTTCGCCGGCCGCTACCGCCCGGTCCTCACGGGTGACCGCCTGGAGTGGATCGTCCTCTAGGAGGTGTGGTGGACCGCCTCGACGTTGTGGCCGTCCGGGTCGCGGAGGAAGACGGCGTAGTAGCCGGGGTGGTACTCCGGCCAGATCCGCGGTGGGTGCAGCACTTGGGCGCCGGCGGCGACTGCCGCGTTGTGGACCGCGTCGACGGCGGCGCGGTCCGGGGCCGGGAACGCGATGTGCAGCTCGCGGGTCTCCGGGCCGCCGGACGGGCTGAGCCAGAATCCGGGCTCGCCGCCGAGGCCGAGACCGGCCACGATCGACGGTGGCACCGGGAACCGTTTCTCCTCCCGCATGCCGATCGGGGCGAACACCCCGAGATAGAACGCCAGCGACTTCTCGACGTCCGCGACCTGGATCCCCACGTGATCGAACATGCCGGTCACGCTAGCAACCACCCCTGACGAAAACCGGTTGCGCCGGGCCCGGCGCCCGGGCAGGGTGGGTGACGAACCGACCGGAGGAGGGTGAGCGCGGAACATGTGATTCCCGACGGGTTCGTGCCGTGCCGCCAGCAGCGCAAGGGCTGCCGCGGCGTGATCGCCACGCGTACCGCTGGGGTGTCTCATGTTGAAAGCCGTCTCGCTGTCCGTCTCGTTCGCCGCCGAGCCGCTGTTCACGGACGTCGACCTCACGCTCGGCCCCGGTGACCGGGTCGGCCTGGTCGGGCCGAACGGTGCCGGCAAGTCCACGCTGCTGCGGGTGCTGACCGGCCGGCTGACGCCGGACACCGGGCACGTCACGCTGTCGCCCGGCACCACGATCGGGTACTTCGCGCAGCAGATCCCGGACCCGGAGCAGACCGTCGGTGACTACCTCGCGGGCGGGCTCGGTGAGGTGCACCGCGTCGCGGCCCGTATGCGCACGCTGGAGCACGCGCTGGCCACGGCGCCGGGACCGCAGGTGCTCGACGAGTACGGCCGGGTCCAGGAGCGGTGGACCGATCTGCGCGGCTGGGAGGCCGGCAACCGGCTCGCCGAGGTCCGGCAGCGCCTCGACGTCGCGCACCTGGCCGACGACACGCCGCTGTGGCGGATCTCCGGCGGTGAGCAGGCCCGGCTGACGCTGGCCCGGGTGCTGCTGGCCACGCCGGAGACCGGTGAGCAGATCCTGATCCTGGACGAGCCGACCAACCACCTGGACGCGGACGGTATCGACTGGCTGGGCCGGTGGCTGGCCGCGTTCCCCGGCGGGCTGCTCGTCGTCAGCCACGACCGGGCGTTCCTGGACCGTACCGTGACCCGCGTCGTCGAGCTCGACGGCATCCACACCGCGCCGCAACGGTACGAGGGGGGCTACACCGCGTACCGGGCGGAGAAGACACGCCGCTGGCAGGCGCTGCTGCTGGACTACGAGGCACAGCAGAAGGACCTGCGCCGCTGGGAGGACGACATCGCGCGCACCCGGCAGCACGCGCTCGGCGTCGAGACCACCATGCGCAAGGGCCTGGGGACAGATCAGCTTCGACGGTACGCGAAGAAGGTCGCGAAGAAGGCCAAGGCCCGCGAGCGGCGGCTGCGCCGGCAGATGGAATCGGCACGGTGGATCGCGCAGCCGCAGACCCGCCCGCCGCTGACCCTCGCGTTCCCGGACACCGAGGCCGTCGGCCTGTCCGCGCACGGGATCTCCGTACGTACCCTGCTGCGCGATCTAGACCTGGAGGTTGCGGGTGGCGACCGGGTGCGCATCACCGGGCCGAACGGGTCCGGGAAGACCACGCTGCTGCGGGTGCTGGCCGGGCAGCTGGCACCGGACGCGGGCGAGGTCACCGGCGGGCCGGCGTCGCTGCTGCCGCAGACGCACGACACGCTGCGCACGAGGACGACCGTGCTGGAGCACTTCCGGGCGCACGTGCCGGTCTACGCCGACGACGCGGAGGCGCTGCTGGACGCGCACCTGTTCGGCCCGGAGACGTGGGACGCGCCGCTGGCCACGCTGTCCGCCGGGGAGCTGCGCCGGCTGCTGCTGGCCATCATGGTCAACTCGACCGCGCGGGTGCTGCTGCTGGACGAGCCGACGAACTACCTGGACTTCGACGCGCTCGACGTGGTCGAGGAGGCGCTCCGCGCATACCACGGCACGCTGATCGTCGTTACCCACGACGCATATTTCGCCCGCGCGATCGGGCTGGACCGGGAGGTTGCACTATGACCCACGTCGCCCTCGTCACCGGCGCCAACCAGGGCATCGGCGCGGCCGTCGCGGAAGCGCTCGCGGCCCGCGGCGACGCGGTGCTGCTCACCGCGCTGCCGATGCCGCCGTCCGCGCACCGCCCGGACCCGACCATGCCACCGGCCTACGCCGCGGACCGCGCCCTGACCTGCGAACCGGTGCTGAACCGGATCCGCGCGGCCGGTGGGACCGCGGCCGCGGTGGAGGCGGACCTGACCGACGCGGACGTGGCCGGACGGCTGTTCGACGCGGCCGAGGACGCGTTCGGGCCGGTCGACATCCTCGTCAACAACGCCAGCGGCTGGCTCGCGGACACGTTCTCCGCCGACGGCACCGACACGTTCGGCCGGCCACTGACACCGGTGACCGCGGCCGGGTTCGACCACCAGTTCGCCGTGGACACCCGCGCACCGGCGCTGCTGATCGCCGAGTTCGCCCGCCGGCACGTCGCGCGCGGCGCCCGCTGGGGACGGATCGTGGGCCTGACCTCCGGCTCGCCGAAGGGGTTCCCGGGCGAGGCGTCCTACGGCGCGGCGAAGGCGGCGCACGAGAACTACACGATGACGGCCGCGACCGAACTCGCGCAGCTCGGCATCACCGCGAACATGGTGCACCCACCGGTCACCGACACCGGCTGGATCACCCCGGCCGTCGCCGAGGCCGTCGACGCCGACCCGCACTGGCTCGGCCTGGCCCGGCCGGCCGAGGTCGCCGAGGTCATCGCGTGGCTGACCTCGGACACCGCCCGCCGGATCACCGGTCACCGCATCGAGATGCGGTGACCGGCCGTGCGCCCGTTACACGTCCCGTAACTCGGCCAGGCGTGCCTCGACCTCGGCCAGCTCGGCGCGCAACTTCTCCGCCTGCTGCTCAGCCTCGGCGCGCTCCGACGACAGAATCGCCTCGACCGCCTCGTGCACACCGGGCACGTCCACCAGTGCCACGATCTTCAGCGCCTCGGCGGGCTTCACCACGTACGGCTTCGCCAGGGCCTTGGTGCCCTGCTGCGCCGCGACCGTCCACTCGCCGTTGTCGTAGGCCAGCGTCACGGTCAGGCCGGCCGGGCCCTTCGGCTTGACCGCCTTCGCCGCCGCCTTCTTCACCGGCGGTTTCGGCGCCTCCGGCGTCTCCGTCACTGTGCTCTGCTCCTCGATCGTCGTCGGGGTCTTCTTCTCCGGCACCGGCCGCTCCCGGACCACCATGAACTCCGGCTCCGGCGCCGGCGGTGCCGCCTCCGGCTCCGGCTCCGGCTCGGTGGTCCTGCGACCGGTCGCGCCCTTCGGCGGGATGGTCAGATCGGCGGGGGAGAACGGCAGCTCGTCACGGCCGAACCGGACCACGACGAACTCCTCCGACGTCTCCGGGTCCTGCAGCTCGATCACCTGCCCGATCTGACCCGCGATCTGGCCGGCGGACTCGGTGAACATCACCTTCGGCTTCCGGCCGCCCGCCAGGGTCTGCTTGATCTGGTGCAACTCATCCGGCGTCAGTCCGCGTATCGCGGCTCCTGCGGCAGCCATCAGACTCCTCTTCCGTACACACGTCCAATGGCCGCATTCTTACCAGGCCCCACCGACACTTTCACCATTGCCCTACGGCACAACGGTTTCCGGACACGACACGGCCGGCTGGCGCCCGTCACACGGGGACGCCGGCCGGCCCGGTTCAGATCAGTACCACCCGGTGCACGCGATCGACGATGAGCGTGGCCGCGACCGCCGCCGAAGCGGCCAGGGTCCCGAGCCGTCGTGACACACGCATGCGCTCTCCTCACGTTCCGGCGACGATGTCGCCGACGTCGATGCCGTTGACCGGCAGCGACGTTACGGAGAAGCAGCGCGGACCTCATGACACCTGTTGCGGGAACAGCCGCGGGCTACAGACCCAGCACGTCCCGGGCGCCCTGACGCAGCAGCGCGGCGGCGACGGAGGTGCCGAGCGTGATCGGGTCGGTGGCCCACTCCTGCACGTCGAGGACGGTCTTGCCGTCCAGGCTGATCACGCGGGCGCGCAGGCTCAGCCGGCCGTCCGGCTCGGTGCGGGCCAGCGCGCCGATCGGGCTGTGACAGTTGCCCTGCAGGATGTGCAGCATCGTGCGCTCGGCCGTGGTCTCCCGGACCGCGCGCGGATCGTCCAGGCAGGCGACCAGGTCGCGCAGCGCGGTGTCGTCCTGCCGAACCTGGATGACCAGCGTGCCGGCGCCGACCGCGGGCACGATCGTGTCCGTGCCGATCGGGTGCGTGATTCGCTCCGGCAGGCCGATGCGCTCCAGGCCGGACACGGCCAGCAGCAGTGCGTCGTACTCACCGGCGTCCAACTTGGCCAGCCGCGAGTTCGCGTTGCCACGGATCGGGACCGGCGTCAGATGCGGCCAGTGCAGCGCCATCTGCGCCACCCGCCGCACCGCGGACGTGCCGACCCGGGTCCCGGCCGGCAGCTCGCCGATCGACAGGCCACCCGGGTGGACCAGGCAGTCGCGCACGTCGTCGCGGGCCATGAACGCGGCCATCACCGTCCCGGCCGGCGCCGGCCGGTCACCGGGCACGTCCTTCACACAGTGGACCGCGAGATCGACCCGCCCGTCCAGCAGCGCGGCGTCGACCTCCTTGGTGAACGCGCCCTTGCCGCCGAGCGCGGCCAGGCTGCCCTGCCACCGGTCACCGCTGGTGGTCATGGACACGACCTCGACCGTGACGTCCGGATGGGCCTCGGCCAGCCGCGCCTTGACCCGCTCCACCTGCGCCAGCGCCATCGGCGAGTTCCGCGTCCCGACCCGCACCACCCGCGAAACAGACATACCCGCAGGCTAGTCCTTCCCACCCGGCCGCCGGCAGCCAGCCCGCCGGAAAGAGCACGAACGCGCGGGTACGTACGGGGGCGCACCGATCGGTGCGCCCCCGTACCCGGCTCAGCGCAGACGTGCCCCCAGCAGGCCGCCGTCGACGGACAGGACGGAGCCCTGGATCATGGCGGCCTCCGGGGAGGTGACGAAGCGGACCGCGGCGGCGATGTCGGCCGGGTGCACGTGCGTGCCGGCCGGGGTGCCCGCAGTCTGGTGGTCGATGACCTCGCGGTGGGCGGCGTTGCCCTCGGTCAGCGTGATGCCCGGCGCGACCGTCACCACCCGCACCCCGGACGGGCCGAACTCCGCCGACCACGTGCGCGTCATCTGCTCCAGCGCGGCCTTCGACGCCGTGTACATCGCACCGAACGGCACGCCCACGTGCGCCATCCACGAACCGATGTTGACGATCACGCCGGACCCGCGCGCGGCCATCGCCGGGGCCAGCGCGGCGACCAGCACGTGCGGGGCGCGGATGTTCGTGGCCAGCATCGCGTCCAGCGCGTCGTCGGGCAGCGCGGCCGTCGGCACGGCCGGGTAGATGCCGGCGTTGTTGACCAGGATGTCGACCCGGCCGCCGAGCCGGCCGGCCGCGGCCGCGGCGAAAGCCCGGATGCCCTGGTACGGGCCGGCCAGGTCGACCGGCACGAACTCGCCCCCGATGTCGGCGGCGACCTTCGCGCCGCGGGTGGCGTCCCGGCCGCTGACGACGACGCGGGTGCCGGCCGCGGCCAGGCTACGGGCGATCGCGGCGCCGATGCCGCTGGTGGAACCGGTCACGATGGCAGTGGAGGTGGTGTTCATGCCGACCAGCAAACGGCCACCGGGCCGAGGCGCACCAGATCACGGTCAACCTGGGCACGGCAGGACCACCCAGGCCGCGCACGCCGGCCGTACCCTCGACGGGTGTCCCGAAGTCGAGCGGAGCTCGGCGCGTTCCTGCGCGCCCGCCGCAGTCAGCTCACCCCCGCGCAGGCCGGCATCACCGCGTTTCCCGGGCCCCGCCGCGTGCCCGGCCTGCGCCGTGAGGAACTGGCGATCGCCGCCGGGCTCAGCCCGGACTACTACAGCCGCGTCGAGCAGGGCCGGCAGGCCAACATCTCCCGCGAGGTGCTGGACGCGCTCGCCCGCGCGCTGCGCCTCGACGACGTCGAGCGCGGCCACCTGCACGACCTGGCCGCACCGGCCGCCGCCCGGCGCGCGCCCGCCCGCGGCCGGCCGGAACGCGCGGACCCCGGACTGCTGCGGATGCTGACCGCGCTGGACCACCTGCCCGCGCTCATCCTCGGCTGGAACGGGCTGGTCCTCGGCCGGACCGGCCTGCTCCCCGCGGTCCTCGGCCACCCGATGGAGATCGGCACCTCGCTCATCCGCTACCTGCTGCAGGACCCAGGCGCCCGCGACCGCATCATCAACTGGGAGCAGTTCGCCCAGGGCACGGTCGCGGCACTGCGCCGCGAGTCCAGCCGCCACCCGCAGGACCGGTTCCTGCACGAGCTCATCGACGGGCTGCGCCGCACCGACCCGATGATCGCCGGCTGGTGGGACGACCACGGCGTGCGCGACTACGCCCCCGCCGCCAAGCACATCCGCCACCCGGTCGCCGGCGACCTGCACTTCGACATCGAGATCCTGGTCGCGCCGCACGAGCCAGGGCAGCGCCTGATCGTCTACACCTGCCAGCCGGACTCCGCGACCGCCCGCCTGCTGCCGATCGTCGCGTCCTGGGGGAGCGCCGTCACGGCCACGCCGTGAACCGCTTCCGCACCTGCGCCACCTGCTCCTCGCTCAGCCCGTACGCGTGGAACTCCCGGTCCGGCATCCGGTCCAGCCGCGGCCGGATCCGCGCGATGTCCTCCGCCTCGATCTCCGGGTCGACCGCCCGGGCCAGGCCGATCAGCGTGGCCGCGTCCGCGTCCGCCAGGAACGCGGCCACGTCGATGTAGTCCCGCGGCTCGGCCCGCGACACCAGCGCCGACACCTTCCACGCCCGCAGGTCCGCGAGGTCCATCACCGGCCCGATCAGATCCAGCACCACGGGGGAGCGTGCCCGGTGCAGCTCGCCCAGGCTGACCCGGATCGCGATCCCGGACCGCCCCGGATCGGTGATCTCCAGCTCGGCCAGGTGATACCCCAGGTACCCGGTCTCGTCCTCGATCTCCGCGACCGTGAAACCGTCCGCCCGCAGCGCCGCCGCCACCAGCCGCGTCGCGGCCGGGACCGTACCGGCCACGTCGCTGAACAGGTCCACGTCCTCGGTCGGCCGGTGCACCACACCGTGCGCGATCAGCGCCAGGCCACCGCCGAGCGCGAAACCGTGCCGGTTCGCCACCGCCAGCGCGATCCGGGCGATGCGCGCGTGCGCCGGGTGCAACCGCATGCGCGGGATCAGGCCGCGGCGGGCCAGGCCAGCTGCGGGAAACGCAGCTGCCACGCCGAGCGCACACCACGCGGCAGGTGCAGGTCGGACCAGACCGCGCGCAGCAGCCGCGCGCTCAGCAGCGACCGCAGCTCCTCGTGCCGGACCGCCTCACGCAGCACGATCTCGTACGCCCGGCCGCGCGACCACGGATCGTCCAGGTCGAAGCGCCGCTGGTCGACGGCCTGCCACACCATCCGGTGCGGCAGCTCGACCACCCCGCGCTCGGGACCGGCCAGCTCGTCCAGCGCGTCCACCACGAGCGCGCCACGGCCCGGCCGGGCACGGCCGGGGGAGCGCAGCGGGGTGACGGTCGCCATGCGGTCATGGTAACCCCCGCCCGGACCTGCGAAGAAGCCGCCAAGTCTCAGAACAGCTCGTCCAGGTGCGCGTCGATCGCGGCGAGCGCGTCCGCGGGCGCGAGGAAACCCAGCAGCAGGGGAGCGCGCAGACCGTCGACCAGCGCCAGCAGCCGGGTCGCCGCGACCGGCGGATGACCGAACCCGGCCAGGTGACCGGCGAAGAACTCCCGCGCGCCCCGATCCCCGGCGCGCAGCGCGGCCGCCACCTGCGGATCACCCGCGGCCACGCCCAGGAACGCCAGCGCCACCCGGGCATCCGCCCGGCCCGGGTCGGAGAACGGCAGCATCTCGACGACCAGCGTGCGCGCCGCCTCCCGCGGGCCGTCGCCGGGGGAGACCGCGGCCAGCACGCGCGCCCGGAACCGCTCGTTGATCCGGTTCAGCGCGAACAGCACCATCTCCTCCCGGGTGGCGAAACACCGCTGCACCGCGCCGAGCGACACGCCCGCGGCGGCCGCGGTCTCCCGCATCGTCGCGGCGGCCAGGCCACGGTTCTCGACCAGTCGCAGCAGCGCGTCGGCGATCTCCGCACGACGGGCGTCCAGATCCACGGTCCGCGGCACGCCCACCACCCCCTTACCGATACAAGTGTATTGACACCACCTATACGATACAGGTGTATCGAACGAGGGGAGCAACACCATGACCACCGTGCAGTACGCCCACAACGGCGACGTCCGCATCGCCTACGAACGATTCGGCGAGACCGGCGACCCACTGCTGATCATCGGCGGCCACGGACGACCCTCCACCTGGATCCCGGACGACTTCTGCCACCTCCTCGCCGACACCGGCTTCTCCGTCGTCCGGTTCGACCACCGCGACAGCGGCCTCTCCACCCACTTCGACGAGCACGAAGCGGCCGGCTACCTCACCACCGTCCTGCGCACCACCCGCCGCCCGCCGTACCCGGTCACCGCCTTCGCCGACGACGCCGCCGCCGTCCTCGACGCCAACGACTGGCCCTCCGCACACCTCGTCGGCGGCTCCATGGGCATCGGCGTCTCACTGCTGCTCGCCGCCCGCGCACCCGACCGCGTCCGCAGCATGACCATGCTCACCGGCGGCTACATGCACGGACACCGCATCCTGCGCTACACCCGGTTCCAGGCCATCCGGCCACTGCTCGGCCGGCGCTACGGACCCGGCGCCGAAGGGGAGGCCGAGATGACCGTGGCCGTCATGCGCGCGCTCGCCTCACCGCACGCGCTCGATCGTTTCGACGACGAGTTCGCCCGCGACATCGGCCGCCGCAGCTACGCCCGCCGCCCGCACTCCCAGGCCGCCGACCGCCGCCAGATCGCCGCCGGCCGCACCGGCGAACCGTGGCCGTTCGACGCGCTGCCCGACGTACCCATCCAGATCATCAACGGCCTCGACGACCCGATGATCCGCGCCACCGGCGGCCTCGACCTGGCCCGCCGCCTGCGCGCCCCGATCAGGTTCTACCCCGGCATGGGCCACGACCTGCCGAAACATCTGTGGGACACGCTGGCGGCGGACATCCGCGCACTCGCTAACCGTCGGAGCGCTCCAGCGACTCGGCCAGCCGCTTGATCCGCGCCAGCCGCCGGTCCCAGGCCGCACCGACCTCGGACAACTGCGCCACCGCACGCGCCAGCCGCACCTCGTCCACCCGGAACTGACGCTCCCGGCCGGCGGTCGCACCGTGCACCAGACCCACCCGGTCCAGCACCACCAGGTGCTTCGCGACCGCCTGCCGCGTCACCGGCAACCGCTCCGCCAGCCCGGTCGCGGTGGCCGCACCGTCACCGGCCAGCAGCAGATCCAGCATCCGCCGCCGGATCGGATCACCGATCGCCGACCACAGCTCGTCGTCGACCGCGGTGGTCACGGCAGTTTCGCCGCGGCGATCGGCAGGCGGGGGAGGAACAGGTCCCAGCCGCGCACGTGATCCGCGTGCGCGGCTGCCACGGTCGCGGCGTCCCAGCCACGCTCCCGGAAACCGGACTCGGTCATCCGCAGCAGCGTGCCGCCGTCGACCGGCTCCAGCTCGAACACCACCAGGTAGGAGTTGCCCGGCGCGGCCGTGACGCCGTCGGCGTGGTTCCACCGGAAGGAGAACGTGCGCGGGCGCACGACATCGACGACGGTGAAACGCTCACGCTTGCCCCCGGCGGCCGGGTCGCCGAAGCTGATCCAGCCGTCGCCGCCGGGCCGGCCGGGGAAGTCGGCCTCGTCGGGCCACCATTCCCGCAGGTGTGCGGGGTTGCTGAGCACCTCGAAGACGTTCTCCGGGCTCGCCTCGATGTGCATCTGCCGTTCGATCGTGCCGTGTTCCATGGTCGCCGCCTTTCGCAACGTTCGGTTGCGCTTCACGGTAGCCGGGTGGCAGGGAACGCGCAACCAAATGTTGCTTCTCGACTCCCCCGCTAAGGTTCGATAATGCACATTATGTCAACTAGTGCGCCCTGGGCGGGCGGAGCGCTCCCCGAAAGCGGCCGGAAACCCCGAGGACCCAAAACCAGAAGATCATTCAACGGTACGGGTGGCGGCGCCCCGCCGGCGCGGTAGCGCGACGGGTGGGCGCCGCGGCGAAGCGCACGTGCCGGACGGGAGGTCTTCGTACTACGACGAACGCGCGCCGGGACTGTGGCAACCGTTCATGTTCCAGGACGAGCGCGGCATCGGGACGCGGCGGGACTGAGGCGGCGACGCCGGCAGCCGGACGAGCGCAGTGATGATCACGGGCCGTCCTCTGCCCCGCCCGGCGGGGCCCGGCCATCCGCGCCCGTCGCGGGATGCCGGTGTGCGTGCCGCCGTAATCCGGCCTCCGTGCCGCCGGTCTCAAAGCTCGTGGTGACCGTGTCCGGCCGTATCCTTGAAGGATTTTCTGGCTTTTAAGGTTTTTTGCTGCATAATATTCCTTATGCAGCACATACCGGACGTAACGGGTGAAAGTGACGAAAAGCTCATCGTGCTGATCGACGAGTTCCTGGCGGCGCGGGCGATCCGGAAGCCGTCGGCGCACACGCTCGCTGCCTACCGGCGTGATCTGACCTCGATCGCCCGGCTGCTCGCCGACGGTGACCTGACTCCCGGTGGTGCCGCTCCCCTCCCCCTGGCCACGCTGCCGATCTCGGCCGTCACCGCGCGGTCGCTGCGCGCCGCGTTCGCCCACTTCGCCGCGCCCCGCGCCGCCGCGTCGGTGTACCGGGCCTGGTCGACGTGGAACAGTTTCTTCGCGTTCCTGGTCGCGGACGGGCGGGTGCCGGGCAACCCGATGTCCGCGGTGGACAAGCCGCGGGTGCCGACGCCCACGCCGAAGCCGTTGCGTGGCGAGGAGACCCCGGAGAAGCTGCTGGAGGCGGTCGCCGAGGCATCGGACGGCCGGCAGCGGCACCCGTGGCCGGAGCGCGACCTGGTCGTGCTGGCGCTGGCGTTGTGTGCCGGCCTGCGTCTGGCCGAGCTGCTGGACCTGCGCGTCGGTTCGGTCGTCGGCCGGGACGGTGAGCGCCGGGTGGAGGTGCTCGGCAAGGGCGGGCGCCCGCGGTCGGTGCCGATCGAGCCGGAGCTGGACGCGCTGATCGAGCGCTACCTGGAGTCCCGGCGTCACCGTTTCGGCGCGCGTACGGTGTCGCGGGAGTCGGCGCTGCTGGTCGACCGGTTCTCCGCTCCCCTGCGCCGCGGCGGCCTGCAGTATCTGGTGGAGTCCTGCTACCGCCGGGCCGGGATCGTCGACCGGGTCCCGGCCGGTGCGCAGCTGCACGCGCTGCGGCACACGTTCGCGACCCGGCTGGCCGAGGACGGTGCCAGCGCGTCCGAGATCATGCGTTTGCTCGGCCACGCCACGCTGACCACGAGCCAGAACTACATCGACGTGACCGCCGGCCAGCAACGCGCCGCGATCAAGGCGAACCGGACGAATCGCGCGCTCGCCCGCCTGGCCGTCGGTGATGCGGG
Organism: Catenuloplanes indicus; assembly: GCF_030813715.1. NCBI lineage: Bacteria > Bacillati > Actinomycetota > Actinomycetes > Micromonosporales > Micromonosporaceae > Catenuloplanes > Catenuloplanes indicus. The sequence goes on along the minus strand of NZ_JAUSUZ010000001.1, from coordinate 282,066 downwards.
GTAGACGGGCAGTGCACACTTGTCCGTGTGAGTCATGACCCGGAGCCGCAGGATCCGTTCGGGGACACTGCGCGCCTCTCCCCCGGCGCGTCCCCGTGGCGTGAGCCCGACCCGACGAAGCACGATCTGGCGCCCTACGGTCCGCCGCCGGCCGCACCGGTGCCGGTGCCGGTGCCGGCTCCGCCGGTGTTTCAGCAGGTGCAGCCGTACTATCCGGCGTACGCGCCGCCCGCGCGGCCGTTGAAGTCGACCGGAGCGGCGGTGATGCTGGAGCTGTTCCTGGGGTTGTTCGGGCTGTTCGGCGTGGGCGCGCTCTATGCGGGCCGGGCCGGGCTGGGTGTGACGCTGATGGTCAGCTACTGGCTGCTGTTCTGGGTGAACGTGGCGTTGGCGTTGGTACTGATCGGTTTCGTCACGGGACCGCTGACCTGGCTCTTCTACATGATCATGTCGCCGGTGCTGGCGGCGCGCGCGGTCGACCAGCACAACGCTCACTGAGCGCTCCGTCGCTGCCGGCCGGTACTGTCGGGCGGCCCTTCATCGCCGATTCCAAGAGGACCCGTGCCGAACCTCTCCCGTGCCTGCCTGACCCTGTTCGTCTCCGTGCTGTGTCTGCTCGCCTCCGCGTGCAGTCCCGCTCGGTCCGGTGGCCGGGCGGACCTGCTCGCCGGGGACTGGAGTCACGTGCCGGGCGCGACCGCCGGGTCCGGCGGTGTGCGTATCCATGGCCTGGGACGGCAGATCGTGCTGCAGGACGGTACGGGCGGGCAGCCCCATCCGCCGGTGAACCTGCGCGGCCCCCAGCTTCAGGTTCGCGGCGACTTTCGGGTCAGTGCGACGGTGCACCGTCCGGCCGGCCAGACCGCGTCGCTGTACCTGTACGGCGAGGTGCCGATCGTCTACGACGAGTGGCGGCAGATGCGGCGAGGCCTGCGAATCACGGTCTCGGAACGCGCGCTGAGCCTGGCCGTCTGGGACGGCGGTTCCGCCGCACCGGCCGTGGATCGCACCGCGCCGGTCACCGCGCCCGCCACGGTTACCGTCACGGTCGAACGTGACGCCGGCGATCTGGTGCTGTCCGCCGGCGACACCCGCGTGTCCGTCCCGGATCCGGGAGTGTTCGACGCCGGTTCCGTCATGTTCGGGGTGGACGCCGTGCCCGGCGAGCCGGATTGGACCCTGGCAGCGCTGGAGGCGACGGCGCGCGACGGCGGCGGTGTCGCGGTCCGCGACACCCGGACGGCGCGCGAGCCGGCCCCGCCATCGGACTCCTTGCGTGGTCTGGCGGAGGACGCCGGCCGCCCGCTGCCGATCGGGGCCGCGATGGCGGCCGAACCACTGGCCGGCGACGACGGCTACCGTGCCCTCGCCGCCACCCAGTTCTCGATGCTCACCACCGAGAACGCCCTCAAGCCGCAGTTCGTGCACCCGGGGCCGGACACGTACGATTTCACGGAGGGTGACCTGCTGGTCGACTTCGCGGCTGCCAACCGCATGCGTGTGCACGGGCACACCCTGGTCTTCGGCGAGGCCAACCCGCGCTGGATGCAGCAGGTCGCCGTCGCGGACCGGGAACGCGTCATGACCGACCATGTCCGGACCGTCGCCGGTCACTACCGTGGCCGGGTCGCGGAGTGGGACGTCGTCAACGAGCCATTGTCGCCGGACGACGACGGGCCCGACGGCGGTCCCGGTCTGCGCGAGCACCTGTGGCAGGAAGCGATGGGCGAGTCGTACATCGACAAGGCGTTCACCGCCGCCCGCGCCGCCGACCCCGAGGCGAAGCTGTACCTCAACGAGTTCGGCGCCGAGGCCGACGGCCCCCGCTGGGACGCCTTGTACGCCCTGGTCGCCCGCCTCAAGGAGCGTGGAGTGCCGGTCGACGGCGTCGGCTTCCAGAGCCACATCCACGAAGCCGGTGACCACATCGACCCCGCGCAGCTCCGGTCCCACATCGCCGACCTGGCCGAACTCGGCCTGTCCGCGCGCATCTCCGAGATCGACGTGTACGGCGAATCGCCGGACGTCCAGGCCACCCAGTTCGCCGGCGTGCTCGGTGCCTGCCTGTCCGAGCCGACCTGCACCTCGTTCAGCACCTGGGGCATCACCGATCGCTACGGCTCCACCGCCGAACACGACAGCTATCCACTCGAACCCGGCGACGAACTGCCGTGGGACCAGCTACTACGCGAGAAGCCCGCGGTCGCCGCCCTGCGGGACACCCTACGAGCCGCCGGCCGGTGATGACCGCCGGCGGGTGCGCGGGCAGGCTCGGTGGTCCGGCACCGCGGCGGCCTTCCGTACGTGCTGCGGGTCAGCCGCGGCGGCGGGCGCGGGCGGCCCAGATGGCGTAGGCCGGGTCGCGGTCGAGGTTGTGGCGGTCGCGGTCGTAGCGGCGGGTGGTGCGTGGGTCGGCGTGGCCCATCGCGTCCTGGACGTCCTCCAGCGGTACGCCCTCGGCGCGCGCCGTGGTCGCGAACGCGTGCCGCAGCGAGTGCGGGGACAGCTGTTGCCAGGCGGGGATGCCGGCTTCCCGGGCGAGCTGCCGGACCAGGCGGAATACGGCGTGCCGGTCGAGTCGTCCGCCGCGGGCGGTGACCAGCAGCGGGCCGGCGAGGTCGGCGACCGCGACGCCGGCGGCGGTGGCGCGGGCGTGCAGGTAGGCGTCGACGGCGGCGGACGTTCCCGGGGTGAGGGCTCGTCGTCTGGCTTTGCCGCCCTTGCCGGTGAAGCGGATCGCGCGGTGGCCGCGTTCGTAGCCGAGGTCGGTGACGTCGAGGCCGCAGAGTTCGCCGACGCGCAGGCCGAGGTCGGCGAGGAGTGCGATGACCGCGCGGGTGCGGTCGGCGGTCGGTCCGGTGGCGGCGTCGGCGGCGGCGAGGAGCGCGTCGACCTCGGCCGGGGTGAGGCCGACGGTGCCGGAGTGGTCCCGGTCGACGTGCGGGCGGTCGGCGCCGGAGACCGGGTTGCCGGGGACGGCGTCGAGGCGGTGCAGGAAGTCGTACCAGCTGGACATGGCGGACAGTTTGCGGGCGACGGTGGTCGCGGCGAGCGTGGTCTCCAGCTCCCGTGCGTAGGCGTTGACGTGCAGGAACGTGGCCGCCAGCGGAGACAGACCTCGTCCGTCGCACCAGGCGAGCCAGCTGGTGATGTCGCGCTTGTAGGCCGCGCGGGTGTGCGCGGACAGCCGCCGGTTGGCCAGCCACGCGTCGGTGAAGTCGGCCGCGCCACCGGCGGTCTCGATCGCGCGGCGGGCGGCGGGGATGACGGTGCCGATCTCCACGATCAGAAACCATGCCACGGTACGGCCGGGAGCGCCCGCCTGGGGCGGTGTGTCCCGTGCTGTTCCTCAACTCTATCGGTCGCCGGTGGCGGTTTCCCTCGGACCGTAGGCCGATTTTTTGCCGCTCGGGGGCGCCTACGGTGGCCTGGTGACGGACACCGCTTTGCAGTCGGAGTTGATCGAGATGGGCCGCGTCGACCTGGAGGTCACGACGGCGGCCCTCGACCAGGAGGATCATGAGGCGCAGCTGGCATGGCGGCGGGTGACCGCGGCCCACGCGGAGCGGCTCGCGGAGATTCTGGAGGGGCACGGCTGGCCCGGCGACGACCTGGTAGGGCGGGACGCGTCCCAGGCCGCGTGGAAGGTGGCGCAGCACGCCGACCACCGGCTGGACGTGCAGCGGCTGGCGCTGGCCCTGCTGTCCGAGGCGGTGGCGGAAGGCCGTGCGGCGTCCCGTGACCTGGCGTTCCTGACCGACCGGGTGCGCATCAACGAGGGGCGCCGGCAGGTGTACGGCACGCAGATCGCCGGGGTCCGCGACGGCCGTCCGGTGCCGTGGCCGATGGAGGAGCCGGAGCGGATGGAGGAGTTGCGCGCCGCCGCCGGCATCGAGTCGTTCGCGGCGCAGACCGGCGTCCCGGCTGCCTAGCCGACGCGCAGCAGGGCGGCCGTGGCATTGTCCTGGCCGCCCGCCGCGAGCGAGTCGTCGATCAGCCCGCGGGCCGCGTCGCCGAGGGCCTTGCGCAGCTGCTCGTCGATCCTCTTGTAGCCGACCTGTTCGGCGATCCCGTCGGTGCAGACGAGGTAGGTGTCGCCGGGCCGCAGCGTGACCGCGATCAGGTCCGCTTCCGGCTCGTCCGGGTGCCCGGCGTAGCGGTGCAGCTGGTAGCGGGCCGCGTGCGCCTGTGGTGAGTCGTGCGGGTACCAGCCGTTGACCGCGCCGAGCCAGGCGGCGGTGTGGTCGGTGGTGAGCAGTTCGAGGAGGTTGCCGCGGCGGCGGTAGACACGCGAGTCCCCGAGCTGGACGATCCAGGCGAGGTCGCCCGGTCCGGGGACGAGCGCGGTCAGCGTGCAGCCGGTGAGCTGCCCGCCGAGCCGCCGCCCGGCCTCGCGCACGTCCCGCTGCACCGCCGCGACGGCTTCCCGCAGCGTCTCCGCGCCCACCGGCGATTGCCGCATTGCCTGCGGGCGCTGCGCCTCCGGCGGCTGCCGCACCGCCGCGGTGAACGTCGCCATCGCGGTCCGCCCGGCGGTGGCACTCCCCTCGCCCGCCCCCATCCCGTCCGCGACGGCGACGACGTCGTCCCCGATGTGCAGCACGTCGAAGTTCGCCGGGTAGCGGTTGCCCACGCAGGTCCCACCGGCGACACGGAGCCGCAGCGCCGGGTGCGGCAGGGCGCGCTCGGCCATGATCGTGGTGGTCACCCATCCAGCCTGCCCGACGACCGCAACACGCATCACGGGTGGGGCGTTCAGCATTCCAGTTGACCGGCCATCAGGCGGTCAGGTGACACAGGCGGGCGAGGGCAGATCACCGCCGGATGCGGTCGTGGCCGACGGGATCCGCAGCGCGCCGTGCCGCCCGGCCCGGGGCCCAGGCCGTGGCTCGGCATGGGCCGGGCCGCGGCCTGGGAAGCGCCCCAGCCGCCGCGACCCGGGAGGAGCCCAGCTGCCACGATCCGGCGACTCGTCGGGCGAGCCCGCCCACCGATAGCGCAGCTGGCCGGGCCTCGGACGCGTTCACCCGCTACCGCGCGGCTCGCCCCCGTCGCTCACCGGGAGACCGCGCGCCCCGGCAAACCCGCACCGCGGCCCCGGACCAGCGGCAAAAAGATCTCGTCGACGATCTCGACGAGGACGTCGTCGGGTACGGACGGGATGCCGCGGACGGCGTATTCGCCGCGGAGCAGCATCATCGGCAGGGACGCGACGCGGGGGTGGACGGCGGTGGGTGCGGCTTCGCCGCGGGCGACAGCCTGGCTGAGCAGGGTGAGCCAGGCGGCGTTCATCGGGCCGGCGCCGGCCTGGTCGCGCAGCAGTTCCAGCAGTCCGGGCTCGTCGGCGGCCGCGGCCAGCAGGTCGCGGAGGATCGCCCCGTGCGGTGACGACCACGTGGCGTTGGCCGCGCGGAGCAGTTCCAGCGCGTCGCCGCGGAGGCTGCCGGTGTCCGGGGCAGCGGTGCGGGTCACGGCGAGGTGCTTGTAGGCCGCGACGCCGAGCGCCGCCCGGTGCGGCCAGCGCCGGTAGATGGCGTTCTTGTTCGTCCCGGCGCGGCGGGCGACCCGGTCCATGGTCATCCCCGCGTACCCGCCCGCGCGCAGTTCCTCCGCGGCGGCGCGCAGGATCGCGGTCTCCAGTTCCGTCCCCCGCCGCCGCCCTTCCGCCACGCCGCGAATTCTACTACGGTACGCCGCGTACCCTATTTGGAGTTTCGGCATGCGCGCCTGGGGCGTCACCTACGACACCGGTTTCACCAATTGCGGCACCACCACCCACGAGCCGTTCGACGCCGGCGTCGTCGCGGCGGAGATGCGGATCATCCGCGACGACCTGCACGCGGACGCCGTCCGGATCACCGGCGGCGTCGCGGACCGGCTGGAGGTCGCCGCCCGCGCCGCGGCCGCGGCCGGGCTGGAGGTCTGGTACTGCCCGTTCACCAACGACCTCACCACCGATGAGCTGCTGGAGTTCCTCGCCGACGCGGCCCGGCGCGCGGAGCGGATCCGGGCTGCGGGCGCGGACGTGCGGTTCCTCACCGGCTCGGAGATCAGCCTGATGACGATCGGGCTGATGCCCGGCGCGACGCTGACCGAGCGCGCCGCGGCCTACGCCGACCCGGCTCGGCTCCGCGCGCTGCTGCCCGCGGTGCAGCGCGACACCAACGCCCTGCTGGCGGCCGCGGCGGCCGAGGGGCGGAAGCACTTCAACGGCCCGGTAGGGTACGCATCGCTCCCTATGGAGGCGGTCGACTGGGCACCGTTCGACATCATCGCGACCGACGCGGGCTATCGCGACGCGACCAACGCCGGCGCACTGCCGGCGAGCCTGGCCGCGCTGACCGCGCACGGCAAGCCGGTCGCGATCACCGAGTTCGGCTGTGCCGCGTTCACCGGCGCGGCGGATCTGGGCAGCCGGTCCGACATCGTCGCCTACGACCCGCACACCGCACGGCCGGTCGCGCTCACCGCGCAGGTGACCCGCGACGAGGCCGAGCAGGCCCGCTACCTGCGGGAGCTGCTGGACGTCTTCGACGCCGGGGGTGTGGACACCGCGTTCGTGCAGACGTTCGCGGCCCGGCACCTGCCCGCCGGCGACGACCCGGCGCGCGACTTCGACCGCGCCGCCTTCGGGATCGTCGCGGTGGGGCGCACCGGTACGGCGTACCCCGGCATGCCCTGGACGCCGAAGGCGGCCTTTCACGCCCTCGCCGAGTACGGCCGCGCCCGGAAGGAGGCGGCTACTTCTTCTTGAGCGGGTCGTGGCCCCAGTTCATCAGCGAGTGCCGCCACCGGGTGTCGGTGACGTCGCCGGACGGCTTCTGCGCCAGGTGCCGGTGGACGTAGCCGATCACCTTGCGCATGTGCGCCTCGTCCGCGTCGGTCAGGTCCGCCTTCTTCGTGTGCAGGATCTTGACGATCTTCCGGCCGCTGTCGTGGCCGACGGACTCGCTGCCGGGGCCGGACTTCTGCCCGACCTCCTTGGCCTCGTCCGTGCCCAGCCACTTCTCCAGTTCCGAGGCGGTCATGTTCACCGCGTCCGTGAACTCCGTGTACGTGTCACCAGCCATGCCCCGGACGTACCCGCAGGTCAGGCTCGTAATCAAGAATGGGCTTTGACTCTCCACCCACTGGAAGCCGCAGGCTGATCCCCGTGACCGACGAGCTCTACACGATCGGGCAACTGGCCCGGCGGACCGGGCTGCCGGTGCGCACCATCCGGTTCTGGTCGGACAGCGATCTGCTGCCGCCGACCGGGCGGTCCGCCGGTGGCTACCGGCTCTACGACGCCGCTGCGGTGGCGCGGCTGGAGCTGGTGCGCACGCTGCGTGAGCTGGGCCTCGGCCTGGACGTGGTGCAGCAGGTGCTGGCCCGGCAGCGGACCGTCGCGGACGTGGCGGCCGCGCACGTGCGGGCGCTGGACGCGGAGATCCAGCTGCTGCGCGTGCGGCGCGCGGTGCTCGCGTCGGTCGCGGCCAGGAACGGTACGGCGGAGGAGATGAGACTGATGCACAAGCTGGCACAGCTGTCTGCGCGGGAGCGGCAGGAACTGATCGACGAGTACGTGGACGCCACGTTCGGCGGCGTGCACCCGGAGAGCCCGGGCTACGGCATCGCCGCGGGCATGCGGCAGCTGAGCCTGCCGGACGATCCGACGCCCGCGCAGGTCGACGCGTGGGTGGAGCTGGCCGAGCTGGTCAGCGACCCGGACTTCCGGGCCCGCACCCGCGAGATGGCGCTGGCCGGGGCGGGCGCGCAGGAGCGGCTGACCGCGGCGTACGACTTCACCGCGGTGCAGGAGAAGGCCGGTGGCGCGCTCGCCGACGGCGTGCCGCCGGAGTCCGCACGCGGGCGGCAGATCGCCCGGGAGATCGTCGGTGACCTCGCCCCGCAGGCCCGCCGCGAGCTCGCGGACGAGATGGCGATGTTCGCGGACGTGCGGGTGGAGCGCTACTGGGCGCTGCTCGGCACGATCAACGGCTGGGAGCCGTTCACGCCCAAGGTCCCGGCGTTCCTCTGGCTGATCGACGCGCTGCGCGCCGGGAGCTGAAGGATCACCACCGCGGCCAGGATCGCGGCGCCGCCGGCCAGCTGCGCCGCGGTCAGGCGCTCACCGAACACCAGCGCGGTCGACACGACCGTGATCGCCGGCTCCAGGCCGCACAGGATCGCGGCCGTGGACGCCCCGATCAGGCGTACGCCGGCGAACATCGCGGCGATCGGCAGCACCGTGCCGATCACCGCGATGACCGCCACCCACCCCCACGCGGACACGGCGCCGGGGGCGTGCAGACCCCCGGTCACCGCGCCGCCCACCCCCAGGCTGACCGCGGCCGACGTGCACACGATCGCGGTCAGCGCGAAGACGTCCAGATCGGCCGGCAGCGTCTCCGACACGGTCAGGTAGACCGCGTACGTACCGGCCGCGGTCAGCGCGAGCAGCACACCCAGGCCGCCGTCGAACCCGGCGCCGAGCAGCATGATCAGCCCGCCGCCGGAGACGGCCAGCGCGAGCACGCGGCGCCGGTCCGCGCGCGCCCGCCGCAACACCACACCCAGGATCAAGGTCAGCGCCGGGTACGTGTAGAGCAGCAGCGCGGCCAGCGACGCGTCGATCATCGACACCGCGCCGAAGTACGCCGCACCCTGCAGCGCGTAGCCGACCGCGCCGAGCCCGACGCACAGCGCGAGCGTGCGCGCGGGCATGCGGACCGGGCGGCGGCGGATCGCCACGATCGCCCACAGCAGCAGCGCGGCCAGCGCGAACCGGGCCGTCAGCATCGTCGTCACGGACAGCCCACCGGCGTACGCCTGCTTCGCGAACAGCGGCGCCAACCCGAACCCGGCCGCCGCGACCAGGCACCACACGAATCCCACGACGTCGACGGTAAGCACCGGCGATCTAGAGAGGTAGCCTTGGTTTCCTTGACCACCCGAAGGAAAAACCTTGGTCACTTTGCATCAGCTCCGGTGTTTCCTGGCCACCGTCGAGCACGGCTCGTTCACCGCCGCCGCGGCCGCGCTCGGCTACGCCCAGCCGTCGCTGTCCGAGCAGGTCCGGCTGCTGGAGCAGGGCATCGACGCGCGCCTGTTCCGGCGGGCCGGGCGCGGCCTGACCCCGACCGAGGCCGCGCACGCGCTGGTGCCGCACGCCACCGCCGCACTCGCCGCGGTCGACGCCGGCACCCGCGCGGTCGCCGGGGTCCGGGAGGTCCTTACCGGCACGGTCCGGTTCGGCGTGTTCGGCACCGCCCGGCTCTACCTCGGCGCCGGCCTGGTCTCGGACGTGCTGGCACGGCACCCCGGCATCCGGCTCGAGCTGGCCGGTTTGAACTCCGCGCAGATCGCCGCCCAGCTGCGCCGCGGCACGCTGGAGGCGGCCGTGATCGCGCTGTCCGGCTCGTCCACGCAGGGGCTCGCGGTCACCCCGGTCATGCGCGACGAACTCGTCTACGTCAGCGCCGACCCGGACCGCCTCAACCAGGCGGTCACGCCCGCCCGGCTGGCCGCCGCCCCGCTGGTCCTGCCGGACGTCAGCTTCCGCGACGACGACTCGACCCGCCGCATGCTCGCCCGCGACCTCCAGGCGCACGGCCACCAGCTGACCACCCGGGTCGAGGTCGAGGACCCGGAGACCGCGCTGGAGATCGCCGCCCGCGGCCTCGCCGACACCGTCACCTGGCGCGGGGTGCTGCACACCCACCGTCTCCCGGACGGCCTCGGCTGGACCACGCTGCGTCCCCGCCGCTACGAGACGTTCGCGATCGCGCACCGCCCCGACGCCGTGCTGTCCCCCGCGGTCCGCGCGGTCGCGGCCTTGGTCACCAGCCGTATGCGCGACCTGGACGCCGCCGTCCGACGCTGATGTGGCACCAACCGTCCGCCCGCCGGTACGTTTTCCGGATGAGCACGGAGTTGGGCCTCGACTACGCCGGACACCTGTCCGCCCTGCGCGGCGCCGTCGGCCGCCTCGTCGATCTGGTCGCCGACGCCGACCCGGCCACCCCGGTCCCCGCCTGCCCCGGCTGGGACCTCGGCGCCCTCTCCGGCCACATCGGCGCCACCCACCGCTGGGCCGAGGCCATGGTCGCCTCCGGCATGCCGCGCCGCCTGCCGTTCGACGCGTTCGCCGCCGAGGTCCCGCACGACGCCGCCGACCTGACCGTCTGGCTCCTCGTCGGCGCACAGCGCCTGCTCGCCACCCTCGAGTCCACCGACCCCGACCGCCCGGTCTGGACGTTCGGCCACGACCGCCGCGCCGCCGGCTGGCCCCGCCGCATGCTCCACGAGGCCGTCGTCCACGGCCTCGACGCCGCCGAAGCCCTGCGCCAGCCCACCCGCATCGACGCCACCGTCGCCCGCGACGGCATCGAGGAATTCCTCGGCGCCATGCTGCACCACCCCACCATCCAGCGCCGCCTCCTGCCCGACGGCGCCACCCCGCTGACCGGCACCCTCGTCCTCGCCGCCGCCGACACCGGCGAGATCTGGCGCGTCGACCTGGGCACCCCCACCCCCGGCTGGCGCCGCGTCACCAGCACCGCCGACGGCGACGCCGTCGTCCTCGGCGGCCTGGCCGAGCTCTACCTCTTCCTCTGGCACCGCGTCCCGCCCCCGACCGTGATGGGCTCCCCGGACCTGGTCGCGCAGTGGTCACGGGCGACAACCCTGTAGAAGCCGTATGACCCGCTTCCGGCGTGGTCACGTCGCGGTGCTCCCGCGGGCTCCGGTGACGTCGTGGTCACCACGACCCGGCCGCACCTCGGCCTACCCGCCGGAAGCGGGAAATCGCCGTGGTTGATTGGCGTCCCGCCGTGCTCATGGTGCATATTGGGACGCGACAAGCGACTGGCGGCACGGGGATGGCAGCGACCATCGGGGAGCTCGTCGTGGGACGTCGACCGCCTGGGCGCCCACGGTTGCAGGAGTTCTCATGTCTGCCCGACTTCTCCCTGGTAAGCCCGTCGCCGACGCCGTTCTGGAGGACGTCACCGCCCGCGTCGCCGCGCTGAAGGCCAAGGGCGTCACGCCCGCGCTGGCCACGATCCTGGTCGGTGACGACGACGCGAGCGCCGGGTACATCCGGATCAAGCAGAAGCAGGCCGGTGAGCTGGGGTTCGTCTCGCCGCACGCGCACCTGCCCGGCGACGTCACGCAGGCGGAGCTGGAGCGGGTCATCCGCGGCTTCAACGACGACAAGGACGTGCACGGGCTGCTCGTGCAGTACCCGATCCCGGGCCACCTCGACTACGACCGGGCGCTGCAGGTCATGGACCCGGACATGGACGTCGACGGCCTGCACCCGCTGAACATGGGGCGGCTCGCGCTCGGCCTGCCCGGTCCGCTGCCGTGCACCCCGGCCGGGATCGAGGCGCTGCTCGCCCACTACGACATCCCGGTCGCCGGTCGTGAGGTCGTCATCCTCGGCCGTGGCGCCACGCTGGGCCGTCCGCTCGCCATGCTGCTGGCGCAGAAGCGACCGACCGCGAACGCGGCCGTGACCGTGGTGCACACCGGTGTCGCCGACTGGCCGCGGTACACGCAGCGTGCGGACGTGCTGATCGCCGCGGCGGGCGTGCCCGGGATCATCCAGCCGGAGCACGTGAAGCCGGGCGCGGTCGTGGTCGGCGGTGGCGTGCGCTACGAGGGCCGCCGGATCCTGCCGGACGTCGACGAGTCCTGCGCCGAGGTCGCCGGCGCGATCACCCCGCGGGTCGGCGGCGTCGGCCCGACCACGGTCGCGATGCTGTTCCGCAACGCGGTCGCGGCCGCGGAACGCGCCACCGCCTGAGCCGGCCCCCGTCTCGCACCGCCCGGGAGCACCCGCTGCTCCCGGGCGGCTTTTCCGGTTGCGGCCCGTGCGAAGGTTTCTCGTATGCACGGCATGACACGACATTTCGAGGTGCATCTGACCGCCGGCGCCGGTTACCGCCGGCGCGTGTCCGAGGCCGCGGAACGCGAGGGGATGAAGTTCAGCGACATCGTCCTCGACCGCGGCCGCAGCTGCGCCGGTTCCTGACCGAGGCGGCACCCGCGCCGGGCCGGGTCCGGTCGGAGATCATCTGGGCGTACGACGACGCGCCCGGCTGGCGGCTGGTCTGCCCGGTCCCGGTCGACGGCGCACCGGACACGTCCGTGCAGATCGACGTGGTCTTCGGCGAGGAGATGCTGATGGACCCGGAACCGCTGGTCATCGCGCCGGGCACGGTGGTGCTCGCGGCACCGCCCGCGCTCGCGCTCGGCTGGAAGCTGCGGTGGCTGGAGTCGGACACGTACCCGCAGGGCGAGGACCTCTACGACGCGGTCCTGCTCGCCGAGCACACCACGGTCGACCCGGCCCTGGTCCGTGACCTGCTGCGCCCGGAGATCATGCACGAGGCGGACCGGTTCGGCCCGGACTCGGTCGAGCGCTGGGCCGTCGACTGGGCCAACTTCCGCCTGGAGTACCCGCACGTCACCGGCGACGACAGCGCATGGAAACGACGCCTGATCACGGCGCTGCGCCGCTCGTACGACATGGACTAGCATCTGTCGGTCGTGAGCCTGATCGAGCTGCACGAGGCCGCCGGGTGCGCGCCGGTGACGTGGGGGCCGGACCGGACCCGGGACTGGTGGCGGGCGTGGACCGCGTCGGCGCGGGGGTCCGGCGCGGAGTTCCGGGTGCTGGCCCGGGACGCCACCGGCGGCTGCGTGGCACTGTGGCTGATCGACGCGAACCCGCCGGTGGTCTACCTCGGCGCGGACGGCGAGGCGGCAGTGCTCGCATCCGATGTGGACGACTATGCGGCGCTGCTCGCCTCCGGGGTGACGCCCGCCGTGGCCGCGGCGCAGGCCGGACTGCCCGGCGTGCGGGCGGCGCAGGCGAGGTACCCGGAGTTCCCGGCGCTCGCCTGGCAGCCGGAGCCGGTGGCCGCGATCCGGCTGGCCACCGCCGACGACGCCGAGGACCTCACCGACCTGATCACCACCTCCATGGGGTACGCCGTGGCCGCGCACGACGTGGCGGAGCGGCTGCGGGGGTTGCCGGAGGACGGGAACGTGGTCTACGTGGCCGTCACCGACCGGGTGGCCGGGTGGGTGCACGTGATGATCACGCACGGCCTGATCGCCGGCACCCGGGCGGAGCTGGGCGGGCTCGCGGTCGCGCAGCCGGGGTCCGGGTCCGGTAGCGCGCTGCTGGCCGCCGCGGAACGCTGGGCGGTGCGGCACGGCGTGACCAGCATGTACATCCGGTCCGGCACGGAACGCACCGAGGCGCACGGGTTCTACGCGCGACGCGGCTACACCGTGCGCAAGACCCAGCTCGCGCTGACGAAGACGCTGGCCTGAGCCCTCAGTGCGCCGGCACCGGCTGCGGGACCGGGGTGCGCAGGCCCGCGGCGACCAGCAGCGTGACCGTGACGGACAGGACCGCCATCACCGTCATCCCGGCCGCGGCCGAGCCGGTGATCTCCGCGGCCGCACCGGCGAGCGCGGCGCCGACCGCCTGCATGCCCATCATCAGGGACGAGTGCAGGCCGAGCGCCTGGCCCCGCAGGTCGTCCGGGGTCAGCGCGATCAGTCGTTCCTGCAGCACCAGCGTGCCGGAGTAACCGACCGACGCGACCGCGGTCAGCATCGCCGCGAGCCACAGCGGCAGACCGGCCGCGAACAGCAGGTACGGCACCGCGAGCAGCAACCGCAGGACCGCACCGGCCCGTTCCCGCCACGCGCGCGGCAGGAACCGGCCGGCCAGCACGTCACCGGTGAGCATGCCGAGCGCGGCCGCGGCCAGCAGGATCCCGGCGTGGGTCGGCGCGTACGGCACGAACAGCGCCTCGCAGCCGACGATCAGGCCGTTCGGCACGCAGAGCGCGACCAGTACGTACCGGCGGGGTGCCGACGACAGCAGGCGCGCGTTCGCCCGCCAGGTCGCGGCCACCGACGGCCGCCCGGACGCGCGCGGGGGCCGGGAGCGCAGGCCGAGCAGCGCGGTCACGGCGCCGAGCAGCTGGCATCCGGACGCCAGCGCCAGCACACCGTGCGGCGGGAACACCGCGAGCAGCGCGCCACCGGCCGTGAACCCGAGGATCTGCACAGAACCGACCGACATGTTGAGCACCGAGCGGCCCAGCAGGTAGCCGTCCGCCGGTATCACCTGGGTGAGCAGGCCGAGCCGGACGCCACCGGCGACGGACGCGACCAGGCCCATCACGCCGAGCAGCGCGAACACGGCCGGCAGCGGCAGGCCGGGGATCGCGAGCAGCGCCAGGCAGGACGCGGACAGCGCGGCGCAGGTGGCCAGCGCGGCCCTCGGCGGCACCCGGTCCGCGACCGACAGCAGCAGCGTGGCGCCGAGCAGCTGCGCCGCGGCCGGGCCGAACATGCTGATCGCGCTGAGCAGCGGGGATCCGGTCCCGGCGAAGACGATCGTGGCGAGCGCGAGACCGCCGATCGTGGACGCGGACGCGCCGGCGCAGACGACCACGAACAACGGCGGGAACTCGGGCGTGCGGAACAGCGCACCGTACGTATGCATGATCGGCAGTCTGCGAACGCGGGTGCGGCGGGCGTTAATCTTTCGCGGGGAGGCGAAAGCAACGCGATGACGTGGTGGCAGATCGACACCGAGACGCTGGCCGGTGCCCGCTTCGTGATCTCCCCGGTGGCGGAGGCGACCGGCGCGCTGCTCCGGCTGCACAAACGCGACGGCGACCGTGCTTTCGTGGACGCGCACGGTCCCGCGTACCGTCGCTGGATCGCGCGCCGGCCCGACGTGAAACTGGTGCTCGCGGCGTCGCTGCGGCCGGGCTGGCTGGCCGATTTCCTCGCGCCGCCGCAAGCGGTGACGGAACGCCCGATCGACGAGGAGATCGACCGGATCCGGCGGACCCCGGACGCGTACGCGCATGCCGACATCGCCCGTGCGCTCACGCTCACCGGCGGCCCGCCCGCGCCGGAGGTGCTCGGCACGCTGTCCCCCGGCCCGCTCATCGCGGAACTGCTGGAATGGGTGTGGGAGACGATCATCGCGCCGGACTGGCCGCGCCGCCGCCGGATCCTGGAGGCGGACATGGTGGCCCGCACCCGGCAGCTCACCCAGGGCGGCTGGGTGGCCGCGCTCGCCGACCTGAAGGCGGACATGCGCTGGCTCGGCAACGGCCGCCTGCAGATCAACGCGGCCCGCTACCCGCCCCGCGAGGTCTCCGGCGCGCTGCTGTTCGTGCCGATCTCGGTCGGCCGCGGCTGGGTCGCCGGCGACGAACGCGACCGAGGCTGCCAGGCGATCATCTATCCGGCGTCCGCGCCGCTGGCCCAGACCGGCCCGTCCCGCCCCGCCCCGGACGCGCTCGCCCGCCTGCTCGGCCCGGTCCGCGCCCGGCTCCTCGTGCTGCTCGACCCACCGAAGTCGACCACGCAGCTGGTCGCGCTGACCGGCCTCGCCCTCGGCAGCATCGGCCGCCACCTCGCCGTCCTGCTCGACGCCGGCCTGGTCCTCCGGCGCCGCGCCGGCCGCTCCGTCCTCTACTCCCTGACCGCCGCCGGCCGCACTCTGATCACCGCCGCCCGCCCGGCTGACGATCCCGATCTTCGCGCCGGAGCCGTTCGTCAGGCGACCACGCGGTCGGCGGTGAGCTTGCGGGCCGCGCCGGCGAGCAGGGCGCGCAGCCGGGCCGCGGGCGGCGTGGCGCCCGGGTCGGCGGCGGCCTCAGCAGCCGCCACAGCCGAACCCCTGCCCGAGCCCGGCGACGACTGACCGAGGTCCGGGGTGTCCTGATCAGCCACCCACGCAACCGGCAGGGAGGAGCGCCGGCGACGACCGGTGCCCGCGGGAGCATGCGGACACCGGCCACGCCGGAAGCGGGAAGAAAGGGTTGCGGATCTTGCTCCTCGCCTCCGGCGTGGGGTGTGGTCAGAGGACCGGGACGAGCATCTCCTCCTCGTAGCGCAGGTGCGCCTCCAGTTCGTCGATCAGGCGCTCGACCTGGGGCAGCGGGTTGTCGGTGCGGACCGCGGCCTCGAGTTCGTCGATCAGCGTGGCGATCGTGCGGTGTTCGGCGCTGAGGCGTTCGATGACCGGGGCCAGCTCGGGTGCGTTGGCGAGCACGGCCGGGAAGATGCCGCCGTCCTCGCCGCGGTGGTGGATGTGCAGGCCGCCGCAGACGGACAGGCAGTTGATGCGCAGTTGCGCGCCGAGTGCCGGGCCGGCGGCGGCGACCTCGTAGCGGACCCGGGCCAGCTCGCGGCGGAACGAGTCGTGGATCGCCTTGAGCGTCTCACCGAACGAGTTACCGACCCGGGGCGGGCCCTGGGACGCGTTGCGCAGCGCGACCACCGGCAGCACGCGCTTCGTGTTGCGCTGGTAGTCGCCGTAGCCGGGCTGGGCCTCGACGATCCGGGCGAAGAGCCGGTCACGCTCCGCGCCGGTGATCACCTCGGCGACGGCCGGGTAGGTGAAGATGCCGTCCTCGACCGTGACCTTCGGGTCGGCCAGGATGTTGTGGTACCACGCCGGGTGCCGGTCGGCACCGCCCGCTGAGCCGATCACCAGCAGGCGGAACTCGTCGTCCGGCAGGTAGCCGAGCGGGGTGGTGTGCGGGCGCCCGGTGCGGGCGCCCGTCGTGGTGAGCAGCAGCAGCCGGGCGTCGCCGAAGAGCGCGATCCGGCCCCGGTTGGCCCGGAACTCCTCGATGTTGCGGCTGTTGAAGTCGTTGGACACGCGCGCTGTATCCCCTGTCTGTTTCGCGGCGCTCGGAAAAGGAGGCGAGAAAGGTGCAGACAGGGAGGAGGCGGGCCGCGGGCCCGCCGAGGGATCACGCGCCGGCCGGGCGCCCGATCCGGTAGTGGCCCAAGGCCGACCCGGCAGTCACGGTTGGTGACTGTAGCGGCGTGCCGGTCAGCTCAGCAACCCCTTTTCCCGAAGGTGGTCGAAGATGATCCGGTCGACCGGGGAGGTGCGGTCCCGGTCGGCGTAGGTCAGCCAGACCACCTCGGCGATCTCCGCGGCCGGGGTCAGCTCGCCGGTGTAGTCCGCGGTGTAGCAGGTCATCCGGACCAGGACGTCGTCGCCGTGGCCGTGCGCGCGGGCCTCGAACACACCGGCCGGGGCCGCGGTCGCCGGGTC
This sequence comes from Catenuloplanes indicus, assembly GCF_030813715.1. Lineage (NCBI taxonomy): Bacteria > Bacillati > Actinomycetota > Actinomycetes > Micromonosporales > Micromonosporaceae > Catenuloplanes > Catenuloplanes indicus. The sequence goes on along the minus strand of NZ_JAUSUZ010000001.1, from coordinate 264,962 downwards.
GACGGTCACGGTCAGCTCCTCGGCGATCTCCCGGGTCAGCGTGTCCAGGTCGGACTCGCCCGGCTCGCGCTTGCCGCCCGGGAAGTAGAAGACGTCCTTGCCGTGCGAGCGGGTGGAGAGGATCCGGCCGTCCTCGATCCGGAGCCAGGCCACCTTGTCGATGATGCGCATGCGCCGACATTCTGCCCGGCGAACCCGAAAGGGTGTGGCGCGGCGTGCGGTCCGCCGGAGGGTGTGCAGCTCACCGCGTTGTAGTCTGGCGCCCGCACGGCACCTGACCCGATTCACCCGAGGAAACGATGACCCTCCCGATCCCCCCGGACGCGCAAGGCCTGCTGATCCGCACCGATTTCACGGACGACGCGGCCTGGGAAACGTTCCGCAAGACGCTGCAGCGTCACCTGGACGACTACCGCGCGACGATGATGTTCCTCGACGACCGCGCGCACGACGGCCTCACGCCCGGTGGCCTGGTCCGGCTGGCCGAGGGCGACGAGGACCTGGCGATCGCGTTCCTGGTCGACGGCGAGGCACTGCGCGACCCGGAGTACCCGGTGATCGCGGTCGACCTGTCCGACGAGCCCGGCCGCGCGTTCCGGGTGATCGCGGACGAGGTCTTCAGCGTGCAGACGAACCTGGACCTGGCCACCACGGACTTCGCCGACTTCGCCCGCACGGCCGGCCGCGGCGGTGTCTACCGCGGCGGCGCCTGAGCGCGCAGGAAGCCGGACAGCGCCGCGCGCCACGCGTCGGCGCTGTCCAGGTGCACGTCGTGGCCCGCGCCCGGGATGCGGACCGATCGCACGTACGGGTGACGTTCCATCCGGGCCACCTCGTCCGCGGGCAGCACGCCGTGCTCGCCGGTGACGAGCAGCGTCGGGCAGGTGACCGCGTCGAACTCGTCCCAGCGCGGGCCGACCGCGGCGGCCAGCGTGGCGGTCATGACCTCCGGGTCGAACGCGGGACGCAGGCCCTCCGGCCCCCGGCGCAGCCCGGCGGCCCACGCCGCACCGACCGGCCCGCCGCCGAGGAACTCCGCCGCGGTCGCGCGGTCCGGGAACAGGGCCGGCCCGGACGCCAGCCAGGCACGGATGTCCCGGACCGTGGCGTCGTCCGGTCCGCCGGGGCCGGCCTCGGCAAGAACGAGAGCGGACACCAGCGACGGGTACGCGGCCGCGGTGAGCAGCGCCGGGTGGCCGCCGAGTGACTGGCCGATCAGCACGGCCGGGCCGATGTGCGCCAGCGCGGCCGCGGTGTCGGCGACGTGGGCGGCGCGGGACACGTCGGCCGGGTGTCTCTCGGCGTCGCCGTGGCCGCAGGGCTCCAGCACGTATCCGTGATGGGTGTCGGTGGTCCACGCTGCGGTGGCTGACCACTCGGGTGCGGTGCCGCACAGGCCCGGGATCATCAGCACCGGCTGCCCGGCACCGCCGAGATCGCGCAACGTGGCCGGGGTCATCCGGGCCTCCGCGCCTTCGCTGGCTTCGGCGTCCACCCTTATTCGCTCATGGAGAAGTGCGGCGGCTACGCCTGTAGCGGTCGCGGGCGTGCGGGACATGTGAGGGATGTGAACCCATCCACCCGAGATCCAGAGGGCGCGTTCCGGGAACTGTTCCGGGACACGTACGACGATCTGCTGCTCTTCGTGGAGCGCCGGACACATCCGGCGGTCGCGGAGGACGTGGTCGCGGACGTGTTCCTGGTGGCCTGGCGGCGCTTCGCGGACGTACCGGTCCCCCGTGACGAGGCACGCGCCTGGCTGTTCACGGTCGCGTACCACACGATGCGCAACTCGCGGCGCAAAGACCATCGGCAGCAGAGCCTGGCGCTGCGCATCCTGCGCGAGCCGGACACGGTGGCCCGCGCCGAGTCCGACCAGGTCGCGGCGCGACTCGACCTGGTGCAGGCCTGGAAGCACCTGAGCCCGGACGACCAGCAGGTGCTGACGCTGACCGTGTTCGAGGATCTGACCGGGCCGCAGGCGGCGAAGGTCCTCGGCGTCACGCGGGCCACGTTCAGCGTGCGGTTGATGCGCGCACGGCGGCGCCTGCGCCGGCACCTCGACCACCGCGCGGCGCATCCCACGCCCGCCTCTTCCGCCCCCTCCGTAAGCACCGACGCCGCCGGTGGCCGCGTCGCCCAGACTGGAGCCTCCGCATGAACCGTTCCGATCTCTTCTCCGCCCTGCGCGACGCGGCCGAGCCGGTGCCGTCGCGCGTGCACACCGGGTCCGCACAGGCGATGGCGGACCGGATCACCGCTACCGCGCCGTCACCGGTGGCCCGTGAATCGGCTGCGGGGTCCGCGGTGACGCGGCCGTCGTCGGTGCGCCGGGCGCGGCTCGCACTCGCGGCCGGAGTCGTCGCGGTGGCCGCGGCCGGCGCCACGATCGCGGTGCCGCACCTGGGGGCCGAGCCCGCGTTCGCGTCGTGGACGCCGGCACCGGCGCCGCTGCCCGCGGCCGACGCCACCGCGATCGTGGACGAATGCGTGCCCGCGGCCGGGTACTCGCTGGACGAGGCCCGGGCCGGCCGCGTCATCGGCGAGACCCGCGGCGACTACGCCTACCTGAGCGTGATCACCGACCGGTGGATCGTCGCGTGCTTCCGCGCGGCGGACGGTGCGGTGCTCTCGCCGAGCCAGTTCGAGGCTCCGGTCACCGCGGCCGAACTGGGCCGGACCGGCGTGGAGATGCAGGCCTGGCCGCAGTTCCAGGCGGACGACGGCTACGCCCGCCTGATGACCGGCCGCGTCGGCAGCGACGTCACCGCGGTGACCATCACGGTCACCGGCGCCGAGTCCCGCACCGTTCAGGCGTCGCTGCAGGACGGCTACTTCCTGGCCTGGTACCCGGAGGGCGCCGACGAATCGTCCACCAACAGCACCGCCCTCACCCTGACCCTGACCGACGGCACCACCATCCCCAGCATCTCCGCCCGCGACCTGCACGACGCCCCGCGTCTCGGCTGACCTCACCACCCACGTCGTGGCCGGGACCCGTGCGGGTCCCGGCCACGACGTGGTGCGCCAGCGGGCTGCGGCACCCTGCCGATGCTCGCGGCGGTGGCAGGCCCCGGCTGAACAGCCGTCGACCTGGCGTCCGCGGATCGTGCAGCGCCGGCGACGACCGGTTCGCGCGCTCCCGCGGGCACCGGTCAGGCGGGAAGCGGGTGAAGCGGGTTCGGGGTCAGAAGTGCCAGCCGGGGACGTCGGCCGGGTTGCGGTCGGTAGGGCCGACGTAGGCGGCGGACGGGCGGATGATCTTGTTGAGAGCCTTCTGTTCCAGGATGTGTGCGCTCCAGCCGGCCGTACGGGCGCAGGTGAACAGCGGGGTGAACAGGTCGGCGGGGACGCCGGCGAAGTCGAGGACGATGGCGGCCCAGAATTCGACGTTGGTCTCCAGGACCCGGTCCGGCTTGCGTTCGCGCAGCTCGGCCAGCGCGGCCTCCTCCAGCGCGAGCGCGACCTCGTAGCGCGGTGCGCCGAGCTCACGCGCGGCGGCGCGGAGGATGCGGGCGCGGGGGTCCTCGGCGCGGTAGATCGCGTGGCCGAAACCCATCAGGCGGCGGCCGGAGTCGAGGACCTGCCGGACGTAGCCGCGGGGGTCGCCGGAGCGCTCGACCTCGGCGACCATGTCGAGGGCGCGGGACGGGGCGCCGCCGTGCAGCGGGCCGGACATGGAGGCGACGGCACCGGAGAGCGCGGCCGCGACGTCGGTGCCGGTGCTGGCGATGACGCGGGCGGTGAACGTGGACGCGTTCATGCCGTGTTCGGCGGCGCAGATCCAGTAGCGGTCGATCGCCTCGACGTGGCGCGGGTCCGGGTCACCCTGCCAGCGGATCATGAAGCGTTCGGTCGTGCCGCGCCCCTCGTCGATGCGGCGCTGTGGCACGGCGGGCAGGCCGACGCCGCGTGCGGCCTGGGCGACGAACGACAGCATCATGCCGGACGTGCGGGCGAGGTCGGAGCGGGCCTGTGCGTCGTCGATGTCGATCAGCGGGCGCAGGCCCCAGTACGGCGCCATCATCGCGGTCGCGGCCTGGATGTCGGCGCGGATGTCGCCGGAGTGCACCGGCAGTGCGAACGGTTCGGCCGGCGGCAGCGGGCTGGTGAAGTCGCCGTCGGCGAGCAGGCCCCACACGTCCGCGAAACCGGCCCGGCCGATCAGCTTCTCGACGTCGATGCCGCGGTAGCGCAGCGCGCCGCCGTCGCGGTCCGGCTCGGCGATGCGGGTGTCGAACGCGACGACGCCGGCCAGGCCCGGGTTCACGGTAGTCATATGTTGACTGTCGGGCAGTCGAATCAACCTGTCAATGTTGATCCAGTCAACATGAGAAGATGGACACATGCGGATGCTGACCACCGATGAGGTCGCCCGGCGACTGGGCGTCAAACGCGCGACCGTCTACGCCTACGTCAGCCGTGGGCTGCTGGCCGGGCGCCGGAACGCCCAGGGCAAGGAGACGCTGTTCGCGGAGGCGGACGTGCATGCGTTCGAAGCCACCCGCGGCCCCCGCGCCGTCGACCGGCCCGGCTCCCCCGCCGTCCACACCGGCATCACGCTGATCACCGCGGACACGCTCTTCTACCGCGGGCACGACGTGAGCGAGCTCGCGCGGGAAGAGCAGTACGAGGCCGTCGCCCGGCTGCTGTGGACCGGCGAGCTGGACGACATGACGCCGTTCCCACAGGTCGCGCCATGGCTGGAGACGCTCGCCCGGGACGTTACCCGGCCACTGCCCGCCACCGCGCGTCTCACCGACCGTCTCCGGATCATCGTCGCGGCGCTCGGCGCCGCCGACCCGCTCCGCCTGGACACCACGCCGGCCGCGGTGATCGCCACCGCGCAGACGCTACTGCAGGCCATGGTCTCCGCGTTGCCGCAGCTGAGCGTCCCCGGTGACGCCGGCCTTGCGGCGCTGCTGTGGAGCCGGCTCACCGCGAAGGAGCCGTCCTACGACGACCTGTACGCGCTGAACGCCGCCATGGTGCTGCTCGCCGACCACGATCTGGCCGCGTCCACGTTCGCGGCCCGGGTAGCCGCCTCCACCCGGGCTCATCCGTACGCGGTGGTCGGCGCCGGTCTGGCCGCGATGGACGGCCCGCTGCACGGCGCCGCCAGCGGGCTGGCCACCGAGATGCTGCGCACCGCGATCAGCAGCGGTAGCGCGCTCGGCGCGATCTCCGACCGGCTGCGGACCGGCGGTGGCGTGCCCGGGTTCGGCCATCCGCTCTACCCGGCGGGCGACCCGCGCGCCAGCACGCTGCTCGGCCTGCTGCCGGCGGAGTCGGTCGAGGCCCAGGCGGTCACCGCGGTCGCCGAGGCGATGCGGGCACGAGCCGGGGTCGCACCGAACATCGATCTGGCGCTGGCCGCGTTCACGCTGCGGCACGAGATGCCGGGGGACGCGGGCGAGGCGATCTTCGCGGTCGCGAGGACGGCGGGGTGGATCGCGCACGCGATCGAGGAGTACGCGGACCAGCCGAGCCGCTTCCGGCCGACCGGACGGTATGCCGGCCTGCCGCCGCTCAACGTCGGCACGTTGCATCCGTGAGCCGGTGGTCCTGGCACCGGCCGTACGGAATCCTTGCCTTTTCGATCGACACCTCTCTATTCTAAGCGCTCGGAAAGCGCTTTCCAGAAGCGCTGCACGGCGTGCCCGCCGCCTCGCCCAGGGTGCCGGGGCACACGCCGTACGCCATCGGGCGAAAGGGACAGACACGTGAAACCACGAGCGGCTCTCGGGATCGGGACGGCCGTCGCCGTCACCGCGATCGGCGGTGTGCTGGCCGTCGCGCTGCCCATGCGGGCGAACGCGGCGACCGGCGGTGTCACCGGCTTCGCCACCCAGAACGGCGGCACCACGGGTGGTGCGGGCGGCGCGACCGTGACCGCGAGCACCGGCACCGCCATCCACGCTGCGCTGTGCAACCGGGCCAGCAGCAGCACGCCGATCATCATTCAGGTCTCCGGCACGATCAACCACGGGAACACGGCCAAGGTGTCCGGCGACAGCTGCAACACCGCGGCCGGCGTGATCGAGCTGAAGGACATCAGCAACGTCACCATCATCGGCACCGGATCGGGCGCGGTCTTCGACCAGCTCGGCATCCACATCCGGAACTCCAGCAACATCATCATCCAGAACGTGACGGTACGGAACGTCAAGAAGTCCGGCTCTCCCACGTCGAACGGCGGCGACGCGATCGGCATGGAGAGCACGGTGCGCAACGTGTGGGTCGACCACGTCACGCTGGAGGCGTCCGGCGGTGAGGACGAGGGCTACGACGGCCTGTTCGACATGAAGGACGACGTCAAGTACGTCACGCTGTCGTACAGCATCCTGCGCAACTCCGGGCGCGGCGGGCTGATCGGCTCCAGCGAGAGCGACACCGGGAACAACTACATCACGTTCCACCACAACGCGTACTCGAACATCGACTCGCGCACGCCGCTGCTGCGCGGCGGGATCGCGCACATCTACAACAACTCGTACACGAACCTGGCCGAGTCCGGGATCAACTCGCGGGCCGGCGGCCGGGCCAGGGTGGACAGCAACTACTTCAAGGACTCGACGGACGTCCTGGGCACGTTCTACACCACCGAGGCCGGTTTCTGGCAGGTCAGCGGCAACATCTTCGACAACGTGACCTGGTCGGCGGCGAGCGGCGACCACAGACCGGCCGGGCCGGACGTCACGTCGAACACGACCGTGAGCATCCCGTACGCGTACACGCTGGACGGCGCGAGCTGCGTGCCGAACGTCGTGGCCCAGACCGCCGGCGCGAACAAGGGCCTTCAGGTCTCCAACGGCACCTGCGTGCCCACGTCCCCGACCGGCGGCCCGGTCACGCCGCCGCCGACCACCGGCGGCCCGGTGACCCCGCCGCCGACCACGGGCGGGCCCGTCACGCCGCCGCCGGCCGGCACGAACCTCAGCCTGGCCGGCGGTGCGGACGGTTCCAGCAAGGCCGGCGGCACCAGTTACGGCAACGTCAAGGACGGCGACCCGGCCACGTACTGGTCGCCGAGCGGCACCACCGGCTCGATCTCGGTCAAGTGGCCGTCGGCCACGTCCGTCTCCCGGATCACCATCCGCGAGGCGTCCGGCGCGACCGGGCTGATCGGGGCGTACCGCGTGCTCAACGGTGACACCGGCGCGGTGCTCAAGACCGGGTCCGGCGCCGGTGCGATCACGTTCAGCGCCACGTCGGCCAAGAAGATCACGTTCGAGATCATCAGCGCATCGGGTACGCCGAGAGTGGCGGAGTTCGAGACCTACGCCTCCTGACCGCCCGGCGTCACCGGCGGGGACCGCCGCGAGGTGGCCCCCGCCGCGTCGCCGTGCAGGAGGTCCCGCGCCTGGTCGGCGGCGCGGGCGATGCCCTCCGACACGAAGTCCACGAACCGCGCGATGTTCTCCAGCCGGCCGGCTGCCGGGGTGCCGGGGCCGAGCGCGCGCACGCCCTGCCGCGCGATCACGCCGAGCTGCGCGGTGGACCGGGCGCTGGCCATCGTGGACTGGTACATGACGTCGTCGTCCACCATTCCGCCGAGGTGACCGTCGCGGTGAAGCCGGTCAGCACCGTGGGCGCGGAGGCGGAGACGGCGACGAACTGCACGGCCGTCGTCGCCTCCACCGTGATCGTCAGGTGAGTGACCTGGCCTGCGGTGATGTCGACCCGGACCGTGCCCGGCGGTGCGTCGATCACCGGAGTGACCGGGGGCGGCGCGATGTGCCGCCACTGCTCGCCGATCGGCGCCTGCACCGGCGGACGCGGGGTGACGGTCAGCGTGTGCGGGCCGGCCGGCAGGCGATACGCCCAGTTCAGGAAGCCGAACGGTTGCGGCCGGCCGTCCACCGTCAGCGTGGGCGCCGGGACCCACGCGTTCGGGTCCTGATCCGGGATCATCAGGCCGCTGCGGTCGTTCCACCGGTAGTGGTGCTTCAGCACACAGGTGACCACCACGGCGCCGTGCGCCGCGTCGGTCAGTCCGCCGGGTGCGGTCCCCTCCCCGAGGAACATCGCCGCGCCCGGGGTGTCCCGGGCCTCCGCCGAGATCTCCCGCCGGTAGCGGCGGTCGGCGGCCCGCTTCCACGCGACGTATGCCCACACGGCCAGGACCGGCAGGACGAGCATGGCGGCGACCGTCACGCCGAGGACGAACTGCGGCACCGCGTCCGGAAGCAGCACGGCCACCGCGCCGCACGCCACCAGGGTGCCGAAGAACGCGGGCTGCACGCCGGAACCGGAGCCGATCCGGTGACGGGCCGGTGCGGGCGCCAGCACGCCCCGCGCGGTGCTGTCGAAGGACGCGGGCGTCCAGAACTCGAGTTCCGCGACCTCACCGGCCGCTACCCGGACCGTGCGCGCGGAGGACACCACGCCCCGGTTGCGCACCTCGGCCCGGTGCTCCCCCGGCTCGACGAACGTGACCATCCTGCCCAGGCCCCAGAACAGCGGCCGATCGTCCACGCCGACCCCGTGCCCGTGCCCCCAGTGGTTCGGGTCGTGGCGGCTCCGGCGGACCCACACGGCGATGCCGGCGGTGCCCGGCGGTGGCTGCGGCCGCGGCGTGTTCTCCGGCCAGGGCATTACCTGCGCGCCCTCGAACACCTCGATCTTCTGGAGCCTGCTCACGCCGAGCGGTCCAGGATGTCGTCGATCTCTTCCGGTGACCGCCCGGACGACGGCGTGGTCTCGTTCTTCCACGAGGTCGCGCCGACCGCGGCGACCACTGGCCGCCAGGTCTCCTCGTCACCGGCGACGTGCGCGGCGATCTGCAGAACCGTGGACATCGTGGCGCTGGCCTTCCGGAACTCCACCACGCTCGATCCGACCTTCCCGATCAGACCGGCGGGCATGATCTTGCCGAGCACCTCGCCGATCTTCCAGATGATCCGGACGACCTTGTCGATGATCCGGACCGCGCGCGTGGTGCCGACACCGATCTGCACGGTCGTGGCCGTGGCGGCCGCCGCGACGGACGCACCGGCGGTCGGGACCGCGAGGCCGATCGCGATCGCCCACTCGATCAGCGCCCACTCCACCACCATGGCGATGATGCCGATGATCAGAGCCTGGGCCGCGGCCATCAGCTTGGAGAAGAGCATGAGCAGTTCGCCGACGTCGACGGCCTCGTTCCCGGTCGCCTCGACCGCGTCGGCGAACTCGCCGAGCAGCTTGCGGGCCGCGTCCGCGTCCTCGCCCTTCCACTCGATCAGGTCGTCGTCGATCGCCTGCCGGATCGACTGCGCCAGCGGTGCCAGCGCGGCCCCGATCGCGGCCCACTGTTTCGCGTGCGGCTCGATCCGCTCGGCGTTGCCGGTGACCAGGCTGAGCGCGTCCTCCAGCGGCTGGAAGAAGTCGATGACGAAGGACAGGCCGGCGGTGATCAGCCAGTTCAGCGGGTCCCCGGCGAACGCGAGCGCGTTGAGGCCGAGGTCCGCCACGCCACCGGCGACCTCGGCGATGTTCGCCTGGCGATCGTCGTCGTTCCATATCTTCGCGGAACCCTCGACGATCGTCTTGCCGGCGCCGGCCAGCGGAATGACCGAGTCCCAGCCGTAGTCGACGACGTTGGCGGCGTACTTGTTGCCGGTGTCCTCGTCGTTGGAGAGGTAGGCGTCGTCGGGCACGGTTCAGTTACCTCCGGCGAGCTTGTCCAGGAAGCGCTGGAACGCGGCCGCGGTCGCCTCGTCCAGGTCCCGGTGGTTGTCGGCGGTGGCCTGGATCGCCTTGCCCTGGGAGCTGAGCGCCTCCGCGATCTTGCCGATGTGCCGGTCGGCCTCCACCGCCTTCGACTCGTACATCGGCTTCAGCAGCTGGCCGAGCAGGCCCCACAGCACCGGGTCCGGGTGCGCGTCCTGCAGCGCGGCGTGGACCTGGCCGGCGCTCGTCGACAGGGCCTCGAAGACCTGTGCGGTGCTGGTCAGCTTGTCGGTCGGGACGTAGATGCCGTCACCCACGGCGGTCCTCCCTCTCCTCGATCCGTTCGCGGGTGTGCTCCGGGATCGCCTCGTCGACCAGGGCCCACACCCGGCCGGTGCCGAGCGACTCGCCGAGCGCGGTCATCTTCAGTGCGCGGTCCGCCTGCGCCTCGCGGATCGCGGTCAGGATCATCTCGGCCAGGTGCGCACCGTGGCGGAGCGCGGCGTCCGGGATGTCCACGGTCTCGACCGCGCCGTCCGGGGTGATCCGCACCCGGACCGTGCCGTCCAGTGACCAGCCCTCGCCGGTCAGCTCGCCGGAATGCGCGACGAACTCCTCGTACCGGTCGATCATCTGCTGGTTCTGCCGCCGCAGGCGGTCGACCATGTCCAGCACCTGCGCCGGATCAGGCATCGTGGTCACCGCGGGCCATCCATCTCCGCGCGCATCGCGGCCGGGCTGGGCAACGGCGCCAGCGGGTCCGGTACGCCGGGCCCGCGTTCGCCCACCAGGTCGGTGAGGGTCTCGCGCAGTTCCACGGCCATCCGCGCGTGCGCGGCCGCGATCGTGCGGACCACGAGCTCGCCCAGTTCCGCGCCGGTCAGGCGGAACGCGCGCGAGGTCAGGCGCAGGTCGCGGACCACGCCGTTCGGGCCGGCGACCACGGTGACCTCGTGGTCGGCGCTGGTCACCTCCACCGCGGCGGTCGCCACCGCCTCCCGCACCCGCCGGGCACGTTCCACCATCGCTCCGGTGTCCACGCCGCACCTCGCTGATCTTGTTCGTTCGTGTGCGCGGTGACGGTAGGTCAGGCGTGCCAGCGCCGAGCTGCGCGTTCGGGTACGGCAGGACAGGAAACGGGCAGCGTTGTGACGGGTGTCACCGAAAACCCGAAAACCGTTTCGGCGGTACGGCGTACCCGTGCTAGTTTTCCGCCCGCCGTGCGACTCGTACCGACCGGAGGGGGTGAGACCGATCAACGCTGTGACGATCCGGGCCTCCCTCCCCCGCATGGCCTGAGGGAGACACCCGCGTACTGCGCGAAAGGCAGTCATGCGTTTCCTCTCCGAGACGTCGGCCGACGGCGTCCATGAACGGCTCTTCTCCCTCGACGACCTGCCCGGCGTGCTGTGGACGCCGGCCGGCGCGACCGGCCCGCGCCCGCTGATCCTGCTCGGGCACGGCGGTGGCCAGCACAAGAAGGCACCGGCCATGCTGGCTCGCGCGCACCGGTTCGTCACCGGCGGCGGCTTCGCGGTCGCCGCCGTCGACGTGCCGGGCCACGGTGACCGGCCCACGGACCCGGAGTTCGACCGCATCGCCACCGAGAACCAGGCCCGCGTGGAGGCAGGTGAGCCGGTCGCGCCGCTGATCGCCACGTTCCAGGCGCTGGTCGCGCGGCGTACCGTGCCGGAGTGGCGGAGCGTGCTCGACGCGCTGCAGTCCGGCGGCCACGTTGCCGCGGGACCGGCCGGCTACTGGGGTGTGTCACTGGGCTGCGGACTCGGTGTGCCGTTCGTCGCGGCCGAGCCGCGGATCCGCGCGGCCGTGCTCGGTCTCGGCAGCGCGCTCGCGTCCGCGGACGCGGCCGCACGGATCACCGTGCCGGTGGAGTTCCTGCTGCAGTGGGACGACGAGCGGGTGCCGCGGGAGCAGGGTCTGGCGCTGTTCGACGCGCTCGGTTCGGCGGAGAAGTCACTGCACGCGAACCCGGGCCCGCACGCCGCGGTACTCCCCGAGTACGAGCTGGACAGCAACCTGCGTTTCTTCCGCCGTCACCTGTAGCGGAGGCCGGTGGCCGCGCGGACCGGCGCGGCCACGCTGCCCCGGCGTGATCCTTCCGGCACTGATCTCCACTGCATGCGTCCCATTTGACATCCATGGATGTGGATGTAACGCTGTGGAAGCGCTCCCAATGCGACATCTGCGCCGAAGAATGGAGGATGCGCCATGCGTACCCCTAAGTCCGGACAGTCCGGCAAGCGTCCAGCCCTGAGGGCGCTCGTCCTGCTGCTCACCGCGATGGCCGGCCTGCTGCCGTGGGCGGCCCCCGCGCAGGCACACGGCAACATCGTCGACCCCGCCTCCCGCGCCTACCAGTGCTGGAAGACGTGGGGCGCGGACCACATGAACCCGGCCATGCAGCAGCAGGACCCGATGTGCTGGCAGGCGTGGCAGGCCAACTCGGACACCATGTGGAACTGGATGAGCGCGCTGCGGGACGGTCTCGGCGGGCAGTTCCAGGCCCGCACGCCCGACGGCCAGCTGTGCAGCAACGGCCTGACCCGCAACAACAGCCTCAACCAGCCCGGTGCGTGGAAGAGCACCAGGGTCTCGAACAACTTCACCGTTCACCTGTACGACCAGGCAAGTCACGGTGCCGACTACTTCCGGGTCTACGTGAGCAAGAACAGCTACAACCCGGCCACGCAGGCGCTCGGCTGGGGCCACCTGGACTTCATCACGCAGACCGGCCGGTACGCGCCGGCCACGGACATCCGGTTCAACGTGAACACGTCCGGCTACACCGGCAACCACATCCTGTTCGTCATCTGGCAGGCGTCGCACTCCGACCAGGCCTACATGTGGTGCAGTGACATCACGTTCGGCTGATAGCACCACACAGTCCCGCCGGCCCCCGGTCACCGGGGGCCGGCGCTCTGTCTAGTACGTGTTGCCGGCCGTGATCAGGCGTGTCTCGCCGGACGGCAGCGCGGGGCAGCCGGACGGCCCGGGCCAGGTCGCGCCCTCCGGGCTCAGGTACCAGACCGGCAGGTTCGCGGTGCTGCCGGTGAGGTACGTACCGAGGTCGTTGTAGGCGAACCGGTTGTGGTACGAGGAGCACTCCGACGCGCCGACCTCCTCCAGGTAGTGCACGCCCGGCGTGGTGCTGCGCGGCCACGAGTTCGCCCCGAACACGTTGTTCTCGAACGTGTTGAAGTTGCTGGCGTCGCGCACCTTGACCGGATCGCTGCTCACGCCGGTCACCCGGTTGGCCGCGAACCGGTTCGACCAGCTCTTGTGCGTGATGTAGATGCCGTGCACGAAGCTCGCCTCGGTGTTGCGCAGGTCCACGAAGTGATTGTTCTCGATTCGGTTCGCGGACGACTCGGTCAGCACCACACCGCCGTACCCGCAGCGCGGGAAGTCCTCGTCGGCGCACCCGCCACCGGTGTACGCGTTGCCGAGGTCGGTGAACACCATCCCGAACACGGTGTTGCCGTCCAGCCCGCGCGCGGACGGCTGCCCGGGCCCGGACGACGGCTGGTAGGCGCCGCCGCACGGGCCGGCGGAGCCGTCCAGCGAGAGACCGCCGCTGGCGTACCGCTGGATCTGCAGGTAGTAGAAGCGCAGGCCGCCGGGCCCGCCGTCGGTCAGCGGGCGCCCGTCGGACGGCAGGCACGCGTAGAACCAGTAGCCGGGCAGGTAGCGGCCGGAGGACGAGCGCGCGTTCTCGAAGACCGGCAGCGCGGCGATGCCGTCCCGGCCCTCGCCCACGGTGTAGTCGTCCGGCATGAACGAGATCGTCCGCCCCGGCCGGTAGGTGTCCCAGGTGACGCCGCCGGTGACGTACGTCCCGGCGTGGATGCGCACCTCCACGTCCTGGTCGGCGGGCCCGGCCGCGACCAGTTGCTCCACCCGGGCCAGCGTGCGGACCGCGGTCGCCGGGCTCGTACCGGTTGCGGTGTCCGTACCGGTGGCATTGACATAAATGGTCTGCACGGCCACGTCCGCGTGCGCGGCCCCGGGGATGACCGTGGCGACCGCGACCGCCGCACACACGAGCAGGGGCCGGATCATCAACCGCTGTATATCCATCACGATCACTGATCGTGGCATACGGGGCCTGATCGGCGGCCACGCACGCACGATCAGCCGATCCCAGGACACAGTGATCCAGGTCACACTGAGGGCAGTTCTCGCAGATGCCCGGCGGTGCCGACATGATCAAAATCCACGTCGACGGTACGAGTCTGGAGGCGCCGGACGGCACCGTGCCGGTGCCCGCGCAGGGCGCCGACTCCGCCACGTCCACCTGGGACGGTGTACGCGACCAAGGAGACTCGCCATGACCGCTCCGCGAACAAGGAGACTCGACCTCGACACCATCGCCCAGGTACCCACGATCAAGGCCGGGGAGAGCGCCACCGGCCTGGCCGAGGTGCAGCGCTACCTGCGCTCGTTCGGCTACCTGCGGCGTGCCGACTACACCCCGGACCAGCTCGACGCGGGTACGTCCGAGGCGCTCAACAAGTTCCAGGAGCGGCTCGGTCTGACCGCGACCGGCGCGTTCGACGACGCCACCCGCGAGGAGATGACCAAGGCCCGGTGCGCGCTGCCGGACATGAGCAACGGCGTGGCGTTCGCGACCACCTGCGCGTGGGACCGGCGGACGCTCACGTACACGTTCGACTCCGGCACCGCCGACATCACCGGCGCCGCGGAGATCGACGCGGTCCGTGCCGCGTTCGCCACCTGGGCCGCCGCGGCCCCGCTCACGTTCGCCGAGGTGTCCGCGGGCCAGAACCCGGACATCCGGATCGGCTGGCGGCCCGCGGCCGACCCCGACCTGAGCATGGTCGGCGGCACGCTCGCCCACGCCGACTTCCCGCCCGGCTGCTCGGTCGTGACGAACACGCTGCCGAAACCGCTGCACTTCGACGACTCCGAGCACACCTGGTCGGTCGGCGCGCAGTCCGGCGCGTTCGACGTGGAGACCGTGGCCCTGCACGAGATCGGCCACCTGCTCGGCCTGGCCCACTCCAGCGTCCCCGGCGCGGTGATGTTCCCGACCGTCCGGCCGAACTTCGAGCTCCGGTCGCTGACCGACGACGACCTCGCGGCCGTCACCTCGCTCTACGAGCCGCCATGGCGGGAGATCGGCCATGCCAACGACGTGACCGCGATGGCCGGTCTCAACGGCAAGCTCTACTGCACCACGCGCGACAATCAGCTGTGGATGCGCGACCCGATCGCGTGGGAGGTCGACTGGGTGGCGATCGGGCACGCGAACAACGTGGTCGCGATGGCCGGCCTGAACGGCATGCTGTTCTGCGCGACCGGCGACAACCGGCTGTGGATGCGCGATGCGTTCCCGTGGGACACGCCGTGGACCGACATCGGCCACGCCAACGACGTGACCGCGATGGCCGGCCTCAACGGCAAGCTCTACTGCACCACGCGCGACAACCGGCTGTGGATGCGTGATCCGGTGCCGTGGGAGGTCGGCTGGGCCGACATCGGCCACGCCGACAACGTGGTCGGGCTGGCCGGGCTCACCGCCACGCTGTTCTGCGCGACCAGCGACGGCAACCTGTGGATGCGCGACCCGAACCCGTGGGACACGCCGTGGACCGACATCGGGCACGCGAACAACGTGGTCGCGATGGACGCGGTCGCCGGCAGCCTCTTCTGCGCCACCTCCGACAACCGCCTCTGGACCCGCCCACCCACGATCTGACGCGCGTACGGATGGCGATCCCACCGGATCGCCATCCACCCCTCCCGCACGGCCGGCAGCGCCCAGCGCGTGCTAGACGTCGCGCTTGACCACGCGGTACATGCCGGTGGCGAGCGCTGCCAGCGTGTAGGCGAACAGGACCAGCACACCGGACAGAGGTTCCAGGTATCCGGCCGGAGTGGCCAGCTGAATCGCCGCCTGCCCGGCCTGACTCGGGAGCCAGGGACTGACCGTGTCGGCGATCGAGGCGGGCAGGAGCCCGATCAGGACGGGCAGCAGGAACAGCACTCCGGTGAGGCAGACGACAGCGGCGGCGGTGGAGCGCAGCACAGCTCCTGCCGCGAGACCGAGCACCGCCACCAGCGTCAGGTAGACGGCGCCGCCGCATACGGCACGGACCACGGCGGGATCGCCCGCGTCGACGGGCACGTTGCGGGAGTCGAGCGCGGCCAGGCCGAGGGCCGTGGCGGCCGCGGTGATCAGCAGCGCCAGCGGGGCCGTCATGACCACCAGGAGCACCGCCTTGGCGCCGAGCAACACCTGGCGCTGGGGTACCGCGAGCGTCGATGTGGTGATCGACCGTGACGAGAACTCGCCCGTGACCAGCAAGGCTCCCCAGAGAGCCAGTGCGACCTGGCCCATGAATACACCGCTGAGCGCGAGAGCCACCGGTTGTGCACCGGCCTGCGCGGCCGCGGCGGCATCGCCGACCTCTCGCGTCAGCGGAATGACGAGGGAAAGGGCGAGCATGATGACGGTGAACGTGCCGAGGGCGGTCCAGGTGGAGGGAACCGAGCGCGCTTTGACCCATTCGGCTGCCACGGCGTTACGCAGTTGCCGCCGGCGGGTCGGCCGGACGTGTGCGAGCCGGTCGTCGATCAGGCCGGCGGGCGAGTCGGCCGGCGTCATGAGAGCACTCCGTCTGTCTCCGGCACGCGACCGCCGGCCGGGGCTTCGATGTCGGAGGTGAAGCGGCCGCGGTATTGCACCTGGTCCCGGGTCAGCTGTAGGTAGGCCTCTTCGAGAGAGACCTCAAGGGAGCTGAGTTCCAGCACGGTGATGCGCTGTTCGGCGGCGAGACGGCCGATCTCGTCCGTGGTGCCGGCCCGCACGTGCAGGGTGACCCCGCCGGGGTGGCCCGTCGGCGAGCCAGGATCGTCTCCGGGGACGCCGGATCCGTCCGGCGTGCCGACGGTGAAGCCGCGGCCCCGGAGCACATCAGCGAAGGCGCCCGCGTCCGGGGTACGCAGGCGCACCCCGCCGCCGGCGGCGCGGGAGACGATGT
This sequence comes from Catenuloplanes indicus, assembly GCF_030813715.1. Taxonomy (NCBI): domain Bacteria; kingdom Bacillati; phylum Actinomycetota; class Actinomycetes; order Micromonosporales; family Micromonosporaceae; genus Catenuloplanes; species Catenuloplanes indicus. Next base: position 248,283 of record NZ_JAUSUZ010000001.1, on the reverse strand, counting down.
CGGCGACCGTGGTCTGGGCCAGCAGGCGGCCCTGCCCGATCACCACCAGATCATGCGCGGTCTGCGCCATCTCGCTCATCAGATGCGAGGACAGCAGCACGGTGCGCCCTTCCGCGGCAAGGGCGCGCAGAAGCCCGCGCAGCCAGATGATCCCGTCGGGGTCCAGTCCGTTGACCGGTTCGTCCAGGATCAGCACAGCCGGGTCGCCGAGCAGTGCCGCCGCGAGACCCAGACGCTGGCTCATGCCAAGACTGAAATCGCCCGCCGACCGCCGTGACACCTGTTGCAACCCACAGGTCTCCAGGACGTGCGTCACCCGCCGGATGCTGATGCCGTTGCTGCGGGCCAGTGCCAGCAGATGCGAGTGGGCGCTCATGCGCGGAGCCACGGCCTTGGCATCCAGCAGGCTTCCCACCAGGTGCAGCGGTGCACGGAGGTCGGCGTAGCGGCGCCCGCCGACGGTGGCATGTCCGGCGTCGGCGCGATCCAGGCCGAGCAGGATCCTCAGCGCGGTGGATTTACCGGCCCCGTTGGGACCGAGGAATCCCGTCACCGTTCCGGCCTTGGCGGTGAATGACAAACCGTCCAGCGCCCGTGCCGGGCCGTACTGCTTGACCAGCCCGTCGATCTCGATCACCGGATCACCTCCCGTTACTGCGGCTGAGCGCACCCCGCACCGCTACTACTTCCATGATGGAAGTAGTAGCATGTCATCCGTGACCACGCCACAAGCTGGCCAGATCGTCGCCCTGCTGCGCGAGTTCACGCTTGCCAACGACCGCTTCGCCGACGTCTTCGCGCGCCGGCATCATCTGCATCGCACCGATCTGGAGGCCATGGCGCACCTGTGGATCGGCGAACTGCAACGGTCACCGATGACACCGACGCGGTTGTCGGCGGCACTGTCCCTCAGCGCGCCGGCCACCTCCGCCCTGCTGAGCCGCCTGGAACGGGCAGGTCACATACGTCGCATCCCGGCTCAACACGATCGGCGCAGCCGCGTCCTGGTGCTGCACGAACGGGCCCGCGACCTGACCGTGGCGTACTTCACCCCCCTGGGCGCCCGCCTGCGCGCCGTCGTCGCCGAATTCACCCCCAGCGAGGCGGACGTCATCGAACGCTTCCTGCGCGCCTGCGTGGCAGCGACCATCGAGGTCACCCCGGCCGCCGGCGAGGAAGCCAACCCCGCAACCACCGGCGGTACGGCGCACACCCGCCGATCCGAAGGGACGCAGCCCGATGAGCGATGAACATCAGGTCCCACGCCGGCGGTGGCCGAACACACCGATCGGAGCCTGGGTACTGCTGGCCACGGCGCTGATCCAGGCCGCAAGCCCTTCTCTGGCCGGCTTCGACCAAGGTGCCGACGACGATCCGGTGGTGGTGCCGCCCGGGCCGTTCTTCGCGGTGTGGGGCGTGGTGGTGCTCGGCTGTCTGCTGGTGGCGGTATGTGGACTGAAGCGGGACCGCGCAATCGCGCCGGCCTTCCGGCGCCTGCACGTACCGTTGAGCATCACGCAGACCGGTTTCGTACTGTGGCTGTTGCTGGCCGCCGCCGTACCCGTGCTGACGGTTCCGGTCTTCGGCTTGATGCTCGCGATGCTGGTGGTCGCGCTCCGCCGCGCACCCGACGTGCACGGCACCGGAGGCGGACTCGCCAAGGACACGGTCCTCGTGGAGAGCGTGCTGGGCGTCTACGCAGGCTGGAGCGCCGCAGCGGTATGGATCAACGTCGCCAGCGTGACCAGCCGGCCGCCGATCCCGTTACTGGCCGCGCTGCTGGCGGCGGCGGTGGTCAGCGAGATCACGCTCGTCACCGCGGTGTGCCGCACGTTCCCGGCACGTGTCGCGGCCGGTGCGACCGGAATCTGGGCTCTGCTCGGCGTGGCCCTGTCCACCTTCAGCACGGGGGCCGGCGCCCTCGGGGCGCTGGCCGTCGCCGGGATCGGCGCCCTCGCCGTCGCGACCGTCGCGACAACGCGCCGTCCCCCGGCCCGACGTCGGCCCTCCACCGCCTGATCGGCCGGCCGGCCGGGTGCCGGCCGTCCGATTTCCCCGCGCGGCTTCTGTCAGAAGGATTCTCCTGCGATTTCGGCAGGGCCGAAGCCGCGCTGTTCCCGAACCGCGCACACGGCCGCGTGCCCGTGCCGAACTCGTCGCCACGGCGCTCGGCGACATGGCCTACCGTCGGCCGCTGGCCACCGGGCTACCGGGAAGTCCTTCGCGTCTGCCGGAGCTGTCCTCCTGACGCGTGATCCCGTGCCGGTGGGGACGTCATCTGCCTGAGGCCGTCTCCCGCGGTGTCCTGTTGCGTCACTGACACAGCAACCGCTGCTCTGGGTCTTCACCACATAACTGTCATTATGGTGTGTCCGCTCGTCGGTCCGGTTTGACCATTTTCGGGCGCGCTGAATGAATTATCGGATTACCGATAACATCAATCCAATATTCAGGCGGGTTCCCGCCCCGGACTGGGTCGTCGAGTCGCCGACTGGGGCCCACGCTTGGGTAGCTGTCCTACGGGGCGGAGTTACCCGACGGTAGGGTTCGAGCTGGCAGACTCGTCCGATGGGGAACAGCTACGACGTGGCCAAACTGCGCGAATGGATCGAACTCGCCGCTGGCAGGATTGCTCATGCCGGGCCACTCGGCTGGACTACGGCGGCGCGGTCACGATCCCGGCGCCCCGCACTGGGCAGGACATCCCCACGACCTCGCTCGCATGAGCGGAGGGTCGGGGCAGGGGCGCTGGCATCGACCGGCAACGTGGGTTACCGCATATGCCGTGCTGTGCAGGGAATCTGACGGCCATCATCTTGAGGACCGGGGTGATCGCTGGTGTGGTTGGTCCATTCCTGATAGCCGGCGGAACCCCGGTCCTCCCGCTTTCCGCGGTGACTCGGCCGGCGTTCGTGAAGATTTTCGGGACTGCGCGGCCAGGGTGACGGAGTTCAGGGGGTGACGAGGCCGGTCCGGTACGCGACGATCACGAGCTGGACTCGGTCGCGGGCGGCGAGTTTGGTCATCAGCCGGCCGACGTAGCTCTTCACTGTGGGCGTCGTGATGTGCATCCGTTCGGCGATCTCGGCATTGGTGGCACCCTGCCCGATCAGGGTCAGCACTTGACGCTCGCGCCCAGTGATGCCGTTCAGCGAAACCGGGCCGGCCGCCCCTGGCGATGGATGCTTGGCCACCATCTCGATGAGGCGCCGGGTCACGCTCGGGGCGATCAGCGCATCCCCGGTCGCCACCACCCGAATCGCGGTGACGATCTCATCGAGCGCCATGTCCTTGACCAGAAAACCGGATGCTCCGGCGCGCAGCGCCCCGTACACGTATTCATCATCGTCGAAGGTTGTCAGCACGACGACGTGGGGAGCGCCAGGTTCGGCGGTAATGCGACGGGTGGCTTCGATGCCGTCGAGGTCGGGCATGCGGATGTCCATCAGCACTACATCGGGCTTCAGCTCACGGCTCAGCCGTACGGCGTCGGCGCCGGTCTCGGCCTGACCGGCCACCTCGATGTCGTCGGCATCGGCAAGGACCATCTGCAGGGCGCTGCGGATCAATGCGTGGTCATCGGCGAGCAGTACCCGCACGGTCGTCATGTCGCGACCGGTAGCCGCGCTGCGACCCGGAAGCCGCCGCCGCGCCGTGTGCCTGCGGTGATGGTGCCGTTAACCAGGGCGACCCGCTCGCGAAGGCCGGTCAGGCCGAAGCCCCCGGTGGCCGGGTCGCCGCCGCAACCGTCGTCGGCCACCTCGATGGCCAGTTCGCCAGGGCCGTAGTCGACCGAGATCCGGCAGGTTTCGGCGTCCGCGTGGCGCAGCACGTTGGTGAGCGACTCCTGGATGATCCGGTACGCGGAGAGCTCGACGTCAGCGGCGAGGGTCCGCTGCTCGCCGCTGACCGTCAGGTCGACCGCTACGCCCGCGGCCGTCGCGGCTGCGACGAGCTGGTCCAAGTCGGCCAGTCCGGGTGCGGGCCGCAGCGGTGCTTGCTCGGCGTGTCGGAGGCTGCCGAGCATGCGGCGCAGCCCGGCCAGGGTGTCGCGGCTGGTGGCCTCGATGGCCCGCATCGCCTCGCGGGCCCGTTCGGGCTGGGATTCCATGACCCGGGCCGCGGCCCCGGCCTGCAGCGCGATGACCCCGACGCTGTGCGCGACGTGGTCGTGCAGTTCCCGGGAGATGCGCAACCGTTCGGCCACCACGGCCTGTTCGGCGGCCTGTTCGCGGAGCCGCCGGGCGTATTCCCGGCCTTGCCGGACCGAGTAGCTGAGCAGGCCGGCGACCATGGCGGGCAACACCGCATACGCCAGCCAGACGGTCTCGTCGATGGTGACACCGACGTCGTCGCTCGGGAAGGGCTGCCGAAAGACCACCCGTAACAGGGCGGCGACCGGTAGGGCGGCGAGTACGGGGAGAAGGGCGGCGCTCCATGCTCGGGGCTGCCGGGTCATGACGATACGGGCGAGCACCAGGTCGGCGGCGAGGAGGAACAGGCCTAACATCTGGTCCGGATGGGCGGCGAGGCCCTGGGGACCCACAGCGAGTACGACGGCGATGGCGCAGACGACCAGCAGGTACAACGCTGTCAGGGGGCGGCGGCGTACCTGGGTGCTCGCGCCGAGCCCGGTCGCGGCCGCGGCGGCGACGACGGCCCAGCACCAGATCGGCCGCGGGGACAGCACGGACGGCAGGCCGGGCAAGCCGGAGTATCCGCGCAACGCCCAGAACACGGCAATCGACCAGAGCAGCGCCACCCAGCCGCCCGGCGGCAGACGGCGCGGCGGGACAGGCATGCGGCGAGCCTACCGGCGCGGTTACGGCAAGGACATCCGGCCACGGGCGTACGACCACGGTCGGCATCGCTGACGGTCTGTGGTCCGATGATTCTCCTGGCGGCAACCGGAACAGTGACCGGAATGATTGAAGTCGACCAGCTGACCAAACGGTATGGGCCCACCACCGCGGTGGCGGGGCTGTCGTTCATCGCCCGGCCCGGCCGGGTGACCGGGTTTCTCGGCCCGAACGGCGCCGGCAAGACGACCACCCTGCGGGTACTCCTCGGCCTCGACGCCGCGTCCAGCGGCACCGCCACGATCAGTGGAGTCCCATTCCGTTCCCACCGGCGCGGTCTGCGACACGCGGGAGCGCTGCTCGACGCCCAGCAGGCACATCCCGGTCTCACCGCCGCAGTGCATCTGGCAGCACTGGCCCGCAGCAACGACCTGCCGAGAAGACGGGTCGACGAGGTGCTCGCCGAGGTCGGCCTCACCCCCGTGGCGCAGCGGCGCGTCGGCACCTACTCCCTGGGCATGCGACAGCGGCTCGGCGTGGCCACCGCCCTGCTCGGTGACCCACCAGTGCTCATCTTCGACGAGCCAGTGAACGGGATGGACCCCGAAGGAGTCCATTGGGCGCGCGGGCTGTTCCGCCGGCTCGCCGCCGAGGGCCGCACCGTTTTCCTCTCCAGCCACCTGATCGGCGAGATGGCGGTGACAGCCGACGACATCGTCGTGGTCGGCCAGGGCCGGCTGCTCACCGCCGGCTCGGTCGGCGAGCTGACCGGTTCCGGCGGCTCGCTGGAGGACGTGTTCCTGCGCTTGACCTCCGCCAGCGTCGACTACCGGGCCGGGGGTGCGTGATGCGCGACGTGATCGCGGCCGAATGGCTCAAGGTACGCTCGTTGCGCTCGACCCGATGGACCGTGGTGGGAACCGCGCTGGCGGTGGCGGGCTCGGCGGCGGTGGACGCGTACACGAACCAGCCGGAGAGCCGGTTCGAGCTCAGCGATGCCTTCCCCCTGGCAGGCTTCCTGGTGTTGATCGTGGTAGCGACGGGCTCCGGTTCCTCGACGATGCTCGGCGAGTACAGCAGCGGCCTGATCCGGGCCACCTCGGTCGCCGTACCGGCCCGCACGGACGTGATTCTGGCCAAGGCCGCTGTGATCGTCGCACTCTGGACCGTCGCCGGAACAGTCATCGCCGCGACCTCGTTCACCATCGTCGGGCTCATCCTTGGCGATGTGACGCTCAGCCGACCCGGAACGGGTGCCGCCCTGCTCGCGGCGATCCTGATCGGACCGGTGTGTGCGCTGATCGGCCTCGGTCTCGCGGCGCTCGTGCGCCATGCCGGCGCCGTGTACGTCTCCGGGATCATGCTGCTGGTCCTGGCCCCGCAGCTGTTCAGCACCCGCCAGGAACTACCGCGGGCGATCAACCATGCGATGCTGCTCCCGGCGTGGCAGCGACTGACTCAGGCGTTCGGGACACCGGAGGCAGCCGGCGACATCTATCCCACCGCCCCGCACGCCTGGCTCACGTACGTGCTGTGGCCGCTGACCCTCCTCGTAGCCGCCGTGCTGGTGCACCGGCGTCGAGACGTGTAACCAGAAGCCCTTCCGCTCAGGTCACCGGGTAACTGAGATGTGGTGGACCGGTAGCTGTCCCGGAGTGATCAGGCCGAACGTGGTGTCAACCCGACGGTGAGCGCCACGTTCGGCCTGGCGGAGGTGCCCGACGTTGCCTACCACCTCGGCCGAACGCAGCCGGGGCCGAAAACTGACCATTTGCAGGCAGCCAGGCCCCGGCATCGCCGCCACCGTCCCGGCCTGTTGCGATGCTGCCGTTCGGTGGGTGGCTGCCTGGAGTTAAATGGCATCGCGGGCGCGACTCGGCCACATTCTGTGTCACATCTCCGGAGGAGGTCGCCGAGGTGTCCGTGATCCCGTTGCCGACCGCCCGGCCCTCGGTGGCGCTCGTGGTCGCCGTCGACGCGTTCCGCGACCGCTTCCGCGCCGATCCTGGCACCCGCGTCACTTACACCGCGACCTTGCGCCAACTGCGTGAGACCGTCGGCGACCAGCTGCCGGTCGCCGCCTCACCCCGGAGGTCTACGAGCAGGCGATGGCCCGCTGGGACGCCGGTGCCGCGAACACCTGGAACAGGCACCTGTCCGCGCTGACCTCGTTCACCGCCTACTGCCGCCGCCAGGAGTCGCTGACCACCGACCCCGGCCGGCGCCTGGAACGCCGCAAGGTCACCCCGACCAGGGGCAAGGCCATCCCCCGCGCCCGCCTGGAGCGGCTGTTCACCGACGACCGTAACCCGCTGCGCGAACGGGTGCTGTGGCGGATGCTCTACGAGACCTGCGCCCGCGCCGAGGAGGTCCTCGGCCTCGACGTCCCCGGCCTCGACACGGAGTTCCGCCGTGCCCTCCGCCCGGCTCCTTCCCCGGCTGCTGGCCGGCCGCACCGTCGGGCCGGTGTTCCCGGCCGACCGGCGCGCTCCCGCCGCCGGACGCCGCGCGCCGGCCCTGGGCGACATCTGCCCGGAGACCGGCCGGGGCCGGCTGTCCTACCCGCGCGCCGAGTACCTGTTCAAGCGGGCATCCCAGTCTCACGACCCGCACGGTGCCGGGTACACCCTCCACCAGCTACGCCATTCCGGGATGACCCATCTCGCTGGACGAGATCGCGAGCTTCCGGGCGGCGTGCGGCGATCCGGGTTGCTGCGGGGCGTCATGACGGGCCGGGTGACGCGCCGCCTCGCACGGCGGCGCGGAAAGCGATCGGGGTGGTCCCGGTGCGCTGATGGAAGTATTTGCTGAAGTTGGTGGCGCTGGTGAAGCCGAGCCGGGCGGCGATCTGCGCGGCGGTGTGGTCGCTGTGTGCCAGCAGCCTGCGGGCCTCCAGGATCACGCGGCGGTCGATGAACTCCTTGGCGTTCACGCCGGCGGCGGTCTGCGCGGCCCGGGACAGAGTCCGGGCGGAGTAGCCGAGGGTACGGGCGTAGTCCTCCAGCCGGCGGGTGCGGGTGAAGTCGCGTTCGACGGCGTCGCGCAGGCGCAGGAACGTGTCGTTCGGATCGGGTGCGAGGCTGCCGGGTGCGGCGCCGAGATGGGCCAGGCGCAGCACCAGCACGGCGAGCAGATGCCGCAGCACCGCCTGGTGGACCTCCAGCGGCAGCGACCCGGGGTCGGCGCAGACGCGGGCGAGGTGCCCGGCGGCGTCGGCGAGCCGCCGCTGCTCGTCACCGCCGGATTCGAGCAGGACCGGCGCGTGCGGGTCGTCCAGTCGTGCGGCCGTGCCGGTGTCCGGGTCCAGGAAGGCCGGCTGGAACAGCACCAGCGTGCCGTCGACGTCGTCGAGTCGGCTCCACTGCTGGACCTGGCCGGGGCGCACCCACAGCCACGTGCCCGGGGCGAGGGCGTAGGCGGTGAAGTCGACGGTGTGCCGGAGCGTGCCTCGGTTGACGGTGAGCAGGTGGTGGAACGTCGGCCGGCGTGGCGTGGCGAGCAGGTCATGGGCGACGCGTGAGCGCAGCCGTTGCAGGGTGAGCACCTCCACCCCGGGCGGGGTTCCGGCCGGGGCGGCGAACCCCAGTTCAGGGATGTCGCCGCTGCTGTGTCGGTTTTTTACCATCACAGGTCGCCAACGTACCCGGCTATGCCCCTTTTTGGCTCCTACGGTTGAGCCAACAGCACAGGCCAGCAGGCCGGCGCACGGCGAGGAGCGGGGGTGGTCACCGTGCGCGTCCTGTTCGCTTCCCCACCTGTTACTGCACGGCAGCACCCGCGTGCATTGCCCGACCGCGGCTTCTGCACCGCTATCCCGGCGACAACCGCCGCATGAAGCCCCCTACGACCGATCCCATGCGCCACGACCATCGAGAAAGGCACATCATCATGACCGCCAAGGACATCGTTCTGACCGCCGCCGGGCAGCTGTTCGGCGACAAGGACCCGTCGGCCGTCGACCGCTGGATCGCCCCGGACTACGTTCAGCACAGCGGCCTGGCCGCTGACGGCCCGGAGGGCGTGCGGCAACTCGTCGCCAACCTGCCGGCCGACTTCCGCTACGACCTGCACCGGGTCGTCGCCGACGGCGACCTGGTCGCCCTGCACGGCACCTACCACGGCTTCGGCCCGGACCCCCTCGTCGCGTTCGACGTCTTCCGGGTCGCCGGCGGCAAACTCGCCGAGCACTGGGACGCCCTGACCCCCCAGGTCGACAAGACCGTCTCCGGCCGGTCGCAGACCGACGGCGCCACCGAGGTCACCGGCCTCGACGCCACCGACGCCAACCGCCGGCTCGTCGCCGATTTCGTCGACACCGTCCTCAAGGGCGGCAAGGCCGACACGATCACCGACTACCTCAGCACCGAGAAGTACCGGCAGCACAACGTCGGCATCGCTGACGACCTCGACGGTCTGGGCGCCGCGCTCGGCGCGCTCGCCGAGCAGGGCATCGCCATGGTCTACGACACCGTGCACCAGGTGATCGCCGAAGGCAACTTCGTGCTGACCGTCTCCGAGGGCCGTTTCGGGACCACCCCGACCGCCTTCTACGACCTGTTCCGCGTCGAGAACGGCCGGATCGTGGAGCACTGGGACGTCACTCCCGAGATCAAGAACGACCTGCCGCACACGAACGGCCTGTTCTGACCCCCACCCGCCGCCGGGACCCGCACTCACCCCGACGTAGCCACACAGGAGCAACGACAACGGCATGTTCTGAGCGCGACCACGCGGGGCATCGAGCGCCGCGGTCTCCTCGAACGTGCCCGCCGCGCCGTCAAGCCGGCCGTGCGGTCGCGGCGGCCCGCTGCACCATCACCGGTACGGGCAGCGCCGGATTGGCCGCGGCCGCGTCGGCGACCCCGGGGTCGGGGTCGTCGAGCATGACCACGAGCCGATCAGCGGGAACGCGCGGGGAGGCGACCGCGGCCCGGCGTACCCGTGGATCGGGGTCGTCCAGGAGCGGGATCGGGTCGGTGGCCGGATCGCGCAACGCCAGTGCCCGGAACTCCGGGTCGGGATCGGCGGCGAACGCGGAGAGCCCGTCCGGCGGGATCCGGTTTGCCAGCGCGCGCCGGCGGGAGACGTCCTCGCGGAAGACGCGCAGCAGCAGCGCGGGCGGCGGATCCGGGTGGTGCAGCGCGACGTGCATGCGCACCTGCGGGTCGGCGTCGCCGGCCAGGACGGTCACCGTCCCGGCCGGCAGCCGTGGGTCCCGGGCGGCGCGGCGGCGCCGCAGCGGGTTGACGGACGTGGCCAGCCGGATCGACTCCGTCAGGTCGTCCGGCACGGGCGCAAGAATGTCGGGGTCCATCGTCGACGGGTCGATGTCGATCGTCGTCTGGATCTCCTCGCCGAGCAGTGCGTGGAGCGAGGCGGCGGTTCGCACGGACACGTCCGGGTCGGCGATCAGCGCGTGCACCTGCGCACGTGTCAGGTCGGTCCGGTACGCCGCCGGACGCCGCACGGCCGGGTCGGGGTGCGCGACGAGCGCGGCGACCGTCTCCGGGGTCAGATATTTGTTGTAGGCGAGGCTGGCCGGCTCGGTCCGCAGCAGATGCGCGACCGCCTCCGGGGTGAGACGGCGGCCGACGATCGTGTCCGTACGGGCATGACACGGCTTCTGCGGGAAGTCGGCCAGACCGCGGGCGCGCGTCGCCTCATGCTCCCGGCGGGCCACGTCCGCGCGTACCCGCGGGTCGTCGTCCGCGGCGAGCCGGTTCCACAGTGGCCGGCCCGGGCCGATCAGCCCGGCCGCGGCCAGCCTGACCGTCGGCGCCGGATGCGCGACCATCAGCGCGACCGCCCGGCGGTCCTCGGAGCCCAGTTCCTCCAGGGCCACCCGGGCTGCCTGCTCGTCCCGCCGGCCCGCGTGCACCAGCGCGACGAGATGGTCCAGGTGGCGGGTGACCGCCTCGCGCCACCGCTGCCCGGGCCACGGCGACAGCACCACCGCGAGCGCCACATCGCCGTCCGGGTCCTCGACCAGCGACAGCCGGATCTCCGGGTCGACCGACGGGTTCGAGCCGATCGCCCGGCGGGTCCACGGGCTGGGGTGGCGTACCGCCGCGGCCACGATGTCGTCCGGCAGGTCGGCGCGCTGCCGCAGGGCCGGGCCGAACTCCCGCGGATGGTTCTCGAACAGGCGGCGCAGCAGGTCCTGCGGCGCGGCTGGGTTGAGCGAAAACCCTTGGATCACACGGCCTCCCACGTCGGCGACCGCATCACCGTAGGCGCGGGAAGCCCTTGTTCCACAGGGCTTTTCGCCCGAGTGACGGCGCTTCGGCCGCGATGTAGGCTGAGCGTGGCGTTACCCACGGTACCGATCGACAATTCGGGCGGCCCGTCTCGCGGAGGCCTGCACGCGGTGCCCGGCGCGTTCGATCAGACGAGGGTGGGTGCACCGACCGAAGTGACGCGGAAAGTGTCGGGTGATCGCGTCCGGCGCCGTCGCACGATGGGGGCATGGACGACACGGCCTTGGTATCCCGCTTTCTCCGCGACGGCTTCGTGAAGCTGGAGGGCGCCGTCGCGCCGCGCGTGGCAGCGGACTGCGCGCGTCTGCTGTGGCGGGAGACGGGCTGCGACCCGGACGACCCGGTGACGTGGACGCAGCCCGTGCACTGGGTGCCCGGCATGGCGCAGGGGCCGTTCGCCGCCGCTCCCAACTCCCCGTTCCTGCATCACGCGTACGACCTGCTCGCCGGTCCGGGACGCTGGGAGCCGCGTTACTCGCTGGGCACCTTCCCGCTGCGGTTCCCGCACGAGGAGGAGCCGGACGACGCGGGCTGGCACATCGAGGGCAGCTATCTGCCGGACGGCGAGAGCTGGTACTTCACCAATGTGTACTCCCGCGGCCGGGCCCTGCTGATGCTGTTCCTGTTCAGTGAGGTCGGTGAGACGGACGCCCCGACCAGGATCCGGGTCGGCTCCCATCTCGACGTACCGGCGGTGCTGGAGAAGTACGGGACGGAGGGGGCGAGCGGACTGACCCTCGCGCCCGACCTGGCGGCGGCGTCCGCGCACCGGCCGCTCGCCCTCGCGACCGGATCTCCGGGCGACGTCTTCCTGTGCCACCCGTTCCTGGTGCACGCGGCGCAACCGCACCACGGAAGCGTTCCCCGTTTCATGGCCCAGCCGCCGCTGATGCCGGGCGCACCGTACGCACTGGAGCGGCCCGACGGCGCGTACTCCCCCGTGGAGACGGCGATCCGCCGGGGTCTCGGACAGGACGCGGGCGGGGTCCGGTAGCGGTGCCGCGGGTGAGTGGCCGCAACGCACGGTTCCAGCGGTGGCAGGCGCTGCTCGGCAACCGGTCCACGCGGCAGCGACGCGGCGAGTTCCTCGTGCCGGGCGTACGACCGATCACCCTGAAGGTCGCCGTCTCGTGCGGTCCGCGGACGTGTACGACCCGAAGGCGGTCCGGGCGAGCACCGGCTCGCTGTTCGCCGTGCCCGTGGTCCGGGTACCCGCCCACCGGGCCGTCCTGTCCTGGGTCGCCGATCTCCGTGCCGTCGGCCACGACTTCACCCAGCCCACCCTGGCGGTGATCGGTAATGAGACGACCGGCCTCAGCTCCGGTTGGCGCCAGGTGTGCGACCAGGTCCGTCCGGATCCCCATGTCCGGGTCCGCCAGCTCCCTGAACGCGGCGACCGCCGCCCCGGTCCTGTTGTACGAATCGGCCCGGCAGCGGGCCGCCGCCCGCCGCTGGCGCACCCGCGTATCATACGATCGTATTAATCAAACGATCGTATGAGACAGTGGTTCTCGAAAGGCTGCCATGAAACTGCTCGTGTACGGCGCCGGAGTGCTCGGCAGCCTGTTCGCCGCCCGGATGCACGAGGCCGGGCACGACGTCGCGCTGCTGGCCCGCGGTGCGCGCCTGGCCGCCCTGCGCCGGGACGGCGTGCAACTCGCCGAGGGAGACGCCCCGGCCGTCACGCGGGTGCCGGTCCCCGTGGTCGAGCACCCGGCCGGCGGGTACGACCTGACCACCGTCTTCGTCCGTACCCATCAGGTGGACGCGGTGCTGGAGTCGCTCGCCGGCCTCGACGGCGACGTGCTGTTCCTGCTCAACTGGGCGGCCGGTGCGGAACCGCTGGGAGCGGTGATCGGCCACGAGCGGGTGCTGCTCGGCTTCGGCGCGGCCGGCGGCACGATGGACGGTGACGTGGTCCGCTACCGCCCGGCCGGCCTTGCCACCCGCATGGTCCCGATGCCGATCGGCGAACCCGACGGGCGTAGCACCCCGCGACTGCGCCGGATCGTGCGGGACGTCCGCGCCGCCGGGATCAACGCCAAGGCCGAGCCGCGGATCGACGCCTGGCTCAAGACGCACGCCGCCTTCTCGGTGCCGCTCGAGCAGGCGGCGAACGCGGCGGGCGGACCGCTGGCGCTGGCCGGCGATCCGGGCGCGCTGCGCGGCATGGTCCGCCTCATCCGGCAGAACCTGGCCGCCATGCCGAACCCGCCGGTCCCCCGCGGGTTCGGCGCGTTCCAGGTTCTGCCGGAAGGGTTGCTCGTGACCGTGCTGCGGCGCTTCCTGCGCGGTCCGACGGCGCTGCACAGCGGCCTCAACACCGCCTCGCCCGCGGCGGTGGCAGCCGAACTCGAGCGGATGGCCGCGCAGATGCGCACCTATGCGCGAGTTCGGTAGGCGATGGAAGGTGACGAAGCGGTCGGCGATCATGGGCAGGTGACCGAGAGCTACATTCTGGCCGGGTTCGTGGCCGGCTTCCGCTGGATGCCGGCCGGACCGGAGTGGAGCGCCGGCCGGCCACGCGCCGTGCCCACCGTCAGTGACTGCCTCGCCGATTTTCTCCCGGCCGATCAGGACATCGCGCCGTGGCAGCAGACCCTGTTCGAGCCGTGGCACCGCTGCCTGCCACACGCGGCCGACGCCGTCCGGTACGCGCCCGCCGGCCCGCGCACCGCGCACGTGCTGAGCATGAGCGTGCCGGCCTCCGAGACCACCGCACTGTCGGCCATGATCGAGCAGCAGCGATCATCCCGTACGAGGCCCTCGGCCGGCGTACGGCTGAACGTGCGGAGGTCAGCGCCGTTTGCCGACCGTACGTTGCATGCCGGGCGTGACGCCGTCCGGGTCGTCGTCCGGCGGAGTCCGGGCAGGACCGGCCGTCCTGGACCTTGGCCGGCACCGGCTCACGCTCGTCGGCACCGACGACGCCTGATCCCCGTGCCGTCGGCCGCCGCCGGTGGCGCCGGTCTCTCCACCACCCGATGTCCCGCTTCCGGCGTGGTCCCGTCCCGCTGCTCCCGCGGCCGCGGATCCGCGGGTGGTCCGGCAAACCCGGGGTGTGGGCGCCCCGGTCAGTCGGACCAGAAGACCTCGATGCGGGAAGCCTCGTCCCGGTCGATGACACACCGGAACTCGGTGGTGCCCGCACCGACCCGCCCGGCCTCGACCGAGTTCAGCGCGTCCCGAACGGTGGCCTCGTACCCGGTGCCGTCCGACGGCTGCACCCGGAGCGTGAACTCGTAGACCGTGTCGTCGTTGAGGATCGATCCCGTGTCCTCGATGGACAGTACCGCCGCGGTACACGCACGGCCGTCGCGAATCTCCTCATCGCTGAGATGATCGATGCCCAACGACTTGTAAGCCAGCCAGAACATGCCGCCCATGCAACCGAGGAATCCGATGACGGCCACACCCAGCAGAATCGGGGTCCAATGCATTCGCCTTGCTTCGGACTGCGACACCGATAACGCCTTTCACTCCATCACCTCAACGGCCGCAGCGTAGATGATCATCGCAATCCGGGCCACCACGACCGCGCATCCGTTTTCCTGGTGTATCGCAGCCGAACAGAACGCGAAGAGCTGCCAAAACCGCTGCAACGACGTTGCGCCTCATGCAGAGCCGGTCGATCCCGGTGTCGTTGGTCGCGGCCGGGCCGGCTCGCTGGCGCAGGGTCACCACGACCACGCCAGACCATGATGTGGACACCGAAGACGGCGAAGGTGATCATCGGGAATCCGTAGCCGACGCCGGACAGGCCCAGCCGCTCACTGGTGTAGAGCACGAACACCGCGGGCGCGGCGCAGAACGCCACGTTCCCCAGTCCCATGCTGACGGCGAGCGTCCGCAGCAGACGATGCCCCCACAGCCAGCGGATCCCGTGGGCGATGTCCGCGCGCAGCCGTGTCCGGGACCCGGCCGGTGGTGCGGGAACCGGCCGGATCTTCGCGATCAGCGCGGCGGCCAGTGCGAACGTCAGCGCGTTGACCCCGAACGGCGCCGCGGCGGTGATCACGAACAGCCAGGCCCCCAGCGGCTTGGCGGCGAACTGGTTCGCGCTGGCGCGCGGTGTGCTCTCGCGGCGAAGCGGTGACCGTGACCTTGTCGAGGCGCATCCCAACTTCTGTCTGTGGGTCGATACCAGTCGCAGGACATCCGGTACGGCGTCGCCGCCGCAGTGCGCGCAGACCTCAGGTGTGGCCGCGGACGGGCGTGTGCACCCGGCGCAGGCCGGCCGTCACGCGCTCGGGCGCGCGGGGCTGAGCGTGATGCCGTCGATCGCGGCGTCGGCGATGCGGTTCAGCGTCTTCGTGTCGACCCCCGCCTTGAGGAGCGCCTCAAGCCCGCGATGCGTGGCCAGGATGAGCCCGCCGAGCGCCTCGGGGTCGGCGGCCGGATCGACCTGTCCGGCACGCTGTGCCTGCTCGACGAGCAGGCGGCAGCTTTCGAGCAGCGTTTCGTACGCCGCGCGCGAGCGGGCAGCGATGTTTTCGTCCTCCCACGCCAGTTCGGCGGTGGTCTTGGCCAGCAGGCAGCCACGCCGGTCGGGGCAGCCCTCGGGCGCGGCGAGCCAGGCGCGGAGGCGGTCGAGTGCCTGATCCTCCGGACCGTCGACCCGCGCGGCGGCGCCCTGGTCGGAGCTGGCGCAGTATTCCTCGAAGATGCGCCGGAACAGCGTGTCCTTGTCGCCGAAAGCGCTGTAGAGGCTGCCTTTGCTCAGCCCTGTCACGCGGGACAGATCCTCGACCGAGGTGCCGTGGTAGCCGGTCTCGTTGAACTGCCGGCGCACAGCGACCAGCACCTCGTGCTCATCGAATTTACGTGGACGCCCCATGCCCCCATGGTACGTCGTTCTGAACGCTGGTTCCAAAAAAGTTCTGGACGTGCGTTCCAGAACATGCTTATTCTGAACGCATGTTCAAAACCCTTGTTCCAGCAGACCTCACCGAGTTCGCCGGCAAGCGCGCGATCGTCACCGGCGGTTCGCGCGGTATCGGCGCGGCTGTCGTGCAGCGGCTGCTCGACGGCGGCGCGCGCGTCGTCACCACGGCACGCAACGCCACCGGCGAGACGCCGAAGGGCGCCACCTTCATCCAGGGCGACATCAGCACGCTCGCCGGCGTTCAGGCGTTCACCGCGGCAGCGCTGCGCGAGCTCGGCGGCGTCGACATCGTGGTGAACAACGCGGCCGCGGCGCGGACTCACCTCGGCGGCATCGCGACCATCCCGGACGAGGAATGGCGCGACGCGCTCGACCTCAACTACCTGTCCGCCGTGCGGGTCAACAACGCGCTGCTGCCGGCGCTGCGCGAGGCCGGAGCGGGCGGCGTGATCGTCAACATCTCCTCCGGGTCGGCGATCCTGCCCGGCCCGCCGCTGGCGCACTACGGCGCCGCGAAGGCCGCGCTCAACACCTACGGCAAGGCGCTCGCCGCGGAGCTGGCGCCGGCCGGGATCCGCGTCACCACGATCATGCCCGGCAACGTGCTCACCCCAGGCGCCGACGTGATCCGCCAGAACTTCGCCGACGCGATGGGCGTCGAGCTCGCCGCGATCACCGCGGGCATCCCGCTCGGCCGCCCCGGCGACCCGCGGGACATCGCCGAGGCCGTCGCCTTCCTCGCCTCGGACCGAGCCCAGTGGATCACCGGGGCGAGCCTGAACGTCGACGGCGGCGAACTCCCCGCCATCTAGCCCCGGTCTCGACGTGAAGGCCGGAGCGAGGCGTGGTCAAGGTGCCGCCCGCGTCGATACCGGCCCTGGCTCGGAGACCCGGTCGGCCGCGGGGTGCGCGCGGCCGACCGGGGTCGTCCCCGCACCCCCACACCGCCCCACATCTATGACTGGCAGGACGATCACATGACCGGTGACCCGAGGACAGCATCGAACGACAGCGGCGCTGCAACAAGCGCCCACGGCAACCGTGCGCGGTGGCGCGAACGGCTCGGCCGGGCCGGTGTGTGGAGCATGCAGCTGCGCACCGCTCCCGCCCAGGCGATCGAACACGCCGCGCATGATCTGGACGAGGCCGGGTTCCGCGCGTTGTGGATTCCCGGGCTGGACGGCGGCCCGGTGTTCACCGACGCGCAACGTCTCCTGCACGCCACCCGGCAGGCGTCCGTCGTCATCGGCGTACAGAGCATCTGGAAGCAGGAACCCGCCGAACTGGCCGCCCACGCCGCCACGGTCGAGTCGCGTTTCCCCGGCCGGCTGCTCACCGGACTGGGCGTGAGCGCCCCGGAAGTGGCCCGTGCCCTCGGCAAGCCGTTCAGCACGGCCGTCCAGGAGATGGACAGCTACCTCCAAGTCCTCGATGACGCACCGGCGCCGCTTCCCGGGCACCGCCGGCTTCTGGGCTCACTCGGACCGAGAATGGCCACGCTCGCCGGAGCCCGGACCGCAGGACTGCACCCGTTCCTCGTACCGGCCGAGGCCGCCGCCGGCTACCGGGAGAACCTCGGCGGCGACGCCCTCCTCGCCCCGCACCTGACCGTCGTCCTGGACACCGACCCGAGCCGGGCCCGCGAGATCGCCCGGGACGGCATCGGCTTCTTCCTCGGCCTGCACACCTATCAGGGCAACCTGCGCCGCCTCGGATTCTCCGACGCCGACTTCGTGCCCGGCGGCAGCGACCGCCTCATCGACGCACTCGTCGCCCGGGGCGACCTCGAAGCCGTCCGGACCCGGATCCAGCAACACCTGGACGCCGGCGCCGACCACGTCGCGCTGCACGTCATCACCCCCGGCCAGCAGATCCCCGCACAGCAGTGGGCCGAGCTCGCCACGGTTCTGCCCCACCTCACCTGACCCCCCGCCGGTCAGGTGAGGCTGCGGCGGAGGGCGGGCAGGACCGACTCGCCGAACGGGGGCAGGTCGGCGTGGTAGTCCGGGAAGATCAGCATCAGGCCGTCCAGTTCGGCGGCCGTCATGATGTGCGTGATGTGCTCGGTGATCGTCTCCGGGCGGCCGGTCACGTACGCGGTCTGGAACGCCTCCGCCCCGGGGGCGCCCTCGGCCCAGGCGCGTGCCGCGTCGGCCGGGATGCCCCACGACGCGCGCATCCCGGCCAGGGCGACCTTGTCGAGGCCGACGGCGTAGCGGGCCGCCCTGGCCGCCGCGGCCGCGTCGGTCTCGTCGAGCACGACGGTGAGCATCGAGTAGGTCTTGATCGTGCGCCCGAGGTCGGCGGCCCGGTCGTGGACCGCGCGGGAGTAGTCGCGCATCTGGTCGAGGTTGTCGGCGCTGAGGAAGGCGCCGTCGGCGTACCGTGCCTGGAATTCGCGGCCCTTCTCCGACCGGCCGGCGCTGATCAGCGTCGGCCGGACCGCCGGGTGCGGGCGTGACTCGCAGTCCTGGAGGGTGAAGAAGTCACCGGCCATCGTCACGGTGTCCTCGGTCCACAGCCGCAGGACCGCGATCAGCCATTCCTCGGTCATCCGGTAGCGCTCGTCGTGCGACAGGGCCGGGTCCCACAGGCCCATCTGGGCGAACTCGGCGGCGTAGGAGCCGTTGACGATGTTCATCCCGGCCCGGCCGCCGGAGACGTCCTGCAGGGTGGTGAACATCTTGGCGGCGAGCGCGGGATGGAACACGTTCGCGTGCACGGTGGCCCAGATGCCGACCGTGCTGGTCGCCTCGGCCAGCGCCGACATCATCGTCATCGACTCCAGGGTGCGGCCCCAGTGGTCGGTGCTGCCGCCGAAGCCCTTCCATTTCGCCATCGACATGATGAAGTCCAGCCCGATCGCCTCGGCGTCGCGCGCCACCCGGCGGTTGTAGGCGTAGGTCGCCTCGGGGTGCGGCGCCGACCGGGAGATCATCCAGCCGCCGTTGCCGATCGGGAGGAAGACACCGAACTCCTTGCCCGCGCGACCGTTGCCTGCCATCGACACCCCCGAATCGGAGTTGGTTTCAGGGGAGTAAACCACCTCCGCTCCCGGCCGTCGTCCTCGTCCACGACGGAATCGGCGGCACTGTTGCCCGGCGTCCCGGCCATGGTTCACTCTCGATGGACCGGCAGTCACCCGAGGAGCCGCCACGTGGTCAGTGATCTCGCGGAGAGCTACGACCCGCTCGGCGCACACGCCGAGGACCCGTACCCCTTCTACGCCGAGGCCCGCCGCCGGGAACCGGTGCTCTACGCACCGCGCATCGACGCCTGGCTGGTGACCCGGTTCGCCGACGTCCAGGCCGTGGTCAAGGACTGGGCGGGTTTCTCCTCGGTCAACAGCCTGCGGCCGTTCCGGCCGCTGCACCCGGCGACGCTGACCGCGCTCGCCGAGGGGTTCGCACCGCGCGCGGACAACGTCACGTCCGACGGGGACACCCACCGCCGGCTACGGTTGCCGTACACGCGGCACCTGACCGCACCCGGCCGGATCAAAGACCTGGAGCCGGGCGTACGGGCACGGGCCGAGACCCTGGTCGACGGGCTGGCCACGGACGGCAGCACCGACCTGATCACCCGGTTCGCGAAGCCACTGCCGCTGCGGACCGCAGCCGAGATGTTCGGGTTCGCACCCGGCGACGTGCCGACCGCACGCGACGGCAGCGAGGCGTCGTTCCGGCTGGGCGTCACCGACCTCACCGAGGCTGACGAAGCGGCCGACGCCCGGGCCGTCGTCGCGTACCAGCACCTCGTCGCACGGTACGCCCACCGGCGGCGCGCGGCACCGAACGGCGACCTGATCAGCGACGTCACGGCCGCACTGGCCGACGGCGACGGGCCACTGACCGCCGACCAGGAGGCGGAACTGGTCACCACGATCAGCAGCGCGTTCGGTGCGGGGCACATCACCACCGCGGACCTCATCGGCAGCGCCGTGACGCTCCTGGCCGCCCACCCGCAGCAGTGGGCGCTGCTGTGCCGCCGGCCGGAGCTGATCACCGGCGCGGTCGAGGAGGTGCTGCGGTTCCGGACGCCGATCCGCACCATGTTCCGCCGGGCCACCCGCGCCGCCACCATCGGCGGCGTCGAGATCCCGCAGGGGGCGGACGTGCTGGTGGTGTTCGCGTCCGCGAACCGCGACGAGCAGCACTACCCCGACGCCGGGCAATTCGACGTCACGCGCAAGCCTGCCCGGCACTTCGGCTTCGGGGCCGGGGTGCACACCTGCGTCGGCGCGGCACCGGCCCGGGCCCAGGCGCGCATCGCACTGCAGGTGCTCACCGCACGGCTACCGGACCTGCACCAACCACACCGGTGAACCACGAATATCCACAACGGACTTACAGAATCGACGGGGATGAGTTTGACTGCGTCCGTGAGGAAAACACTGGCACTGATCACCGCCGCCGCCACGACCACCGCGCTCGCCGCATGTGTCAGCAACGACGAGACCGCGACCCCGGCACCGTCCGCGGCACCGGGCAGCAGCACCGGCACCCTGCTGCCCGGCGCACCCGACGTCAACGGCGACGGCAAGGTCATCATCGGGGTGCTCAGCCCCGGCGACATCAACGACAACGGCTACTACGAAAGCTTCGTGGTCAAAGCCGAGGCATTCGCCGCGGCGCAGGGCTGGACCGTCATCAAACGCGGCAGCGTGCCGGTCTCCGAGGCACTCACCGCCGCCCGCGCCCTGTGCCGACAGCACGCCGACATGGTCGCGATCGGCGCCAGCGAACTCAAGGACGCCATCCCGGCCTCCGAGGAAGCCGTCTGCGCCACCACCGCCTGGTACGTGCCGTCCTCCGCGAACGTCCCACAGACCCCGAAGATCATGCTGTCCAGCGACGACCCGAAACAGTCGATGCTCGTCGCCGGGTACGCCGCCGGCCTGCTCATGCAGACACGCAACAGCACCAAGGCCGGGTTCGTCACCGGCCCGGAGGCTGACTTCACCAAAATCGCCTCGTCCGCGTTCCTGGCCGGCATCCGCCAACTCGTCCCGGACGCCACGCTCGTCACCACGTACACCGGCGACTTCGACGACTCCGGCAAAGCCCGGGAAGCAACCCAGGCACAGCT
This sequence comes from Catenuloplanes indicus, assembly GCF_030813715.1. Taxonomy (NCBI): domain Bacteria; kingdom Bacillati; phylum Actinomycetota; class Actinomycetes; order Micromonosporales; family Micromonosporaceae; genus Catenuloplanes; species Catenuloplanes indicus. The sequence continues at coordinate 227,254 of NZ_JAUSUZ010000001.1, read as the reverse complement.
CAGCCAGGGAGCCGGAGCGATCTACCCGTACCTGGGCGGCGCGACCGACGTCGCCACCGCGCTGGCCAACTCCGCCGGCGCGATCACGCTGACCCCCGGAACCGACCGGTGCACCTCCACCAGCCCCACCTTCGACATCTCGGTGCTGTTCGACCCCGGCGACTACTTCGCCGCCGCACTACAGCTGTACGCGGCCGGCACGCTGCAGATGGGGATCACCAAGACGTGGCAGCTGGGCGTCGACCCGTACCCGACCGTGAAACTCTGCAACGGCACCCCCGAACAGAACGCGAAACTGGCGGCGTTCATCGCCGACATCGGCCGCGGCACCATCGACCCGGCGGCCGAGGTGCAGAAGCTTGGCTCCTGAACCGGCCCTGCGCCTACGCGGAATCACCAAGAAGTACGGCACGGTGATCGCCTGCGACAACGTCGACCTGACCGTCGAACGCGGCGAGATCCACGGCCTGCTCGGCGAGAACGGCGCCGGCAAATCGACGCTGATGCGCATCCTGCTCGGGCTCGAGACACGCGACGCCGGCACCGTCGCACGCGACGGCCACACCGTCACCATCACCGGGCCGAGGGACGCCGCAGCACACGGCATCGGCATGGTGCACCAGCACCTCAGCCTGATCGACCCACTCACCGTGTGGGAGAACGTCGTGCTCGGCGACCCCGGACCGGTCCGGCGAGCCGCGGCCCGGGCCGGCGTACGCGCGGTCGCGGAACACTACGGACTCGTCATCGACCCCGACGCCCCCGTCGGCACACTGTCAGCCGGCGAACGGCAACGCGTCGAACTCATCAAATGCCTGCGACGCGACCCGGCCGTACTCATCATGGACGAACCCACATCCGTGCTGACCCGGGCCGAGTCAGCCGAACTGTTCACCGTCCTGCGCCGCGCCGTCACAGCCGAAGACCGCGCCGTCGTCCTGATCAGCCACAAACTCACCGAGATCACCACAGCCACCGACCGGGTGACCGTCATGCGCGCCGGACGAGTCGTCCTGCGCCGCACCACAGCCGCCACCACCGAGACCGAACTGGCCCGGCAGATGATCGACCGCGAGACGACGACACCAGGCACACCCCCGCACCCCACCCCACCGGCAGCACCGGCAGCACCGGGAGCAGCACTGCGGCTCACCGGGCTGACCGTGCCGCCCGGCCTCAACGACCTGCACCTCACCGTCCAGCCCGGGGAAATCGCCGGACTGTACGGCCCCGAAGGCAACGGCCAGAAAACACTCGAAGACATCCTCAGCGGACTGACCGTCCCGCACGCCGGCACGGTCGAGATCGCCGGTACCGCCGTCGACCTGCACCGGCCCGGCGCACTCACCGCCGCCGGCCTCGGCATCGTGCCCGAGGACCGGCACCGCACCGGCATCATCGCCGACCTCAACGTGGCCCAGAACCTCCTCATGACCCGGCTCGGCGACGTCAGCGGCCGCGTACTCATCGACCGGCGGCGCCTGCACCGGCAGGCACAGGCCCTGGTGGACGAGTACGGCATCACCACCCACTCCCTCGACACACCGCTACGCCACCTCTCCGGCGGCAACCAGCAACGCGTCGTACTGGCACGCGCACTCTCCGGCCGGCCCCGGGTCCTGGTCGCCGCCCAGCCCACCCACGGCCTCGACGTCGGCGCCGCCGAAGACCTGTACACCCGCCTACGCCGCTGCGCCGTCGACGGCATCGCCGTCCTGATCATCTCCACCGACCTGGACGAACTCCTGGCACTCACCACCCGGCTCGCCGTGATCCTCCACGGCCGGATCGTGGGCGAGCTGCCCACCGCACAGGCCGACCCGCAACAGCTCGGCCTGCTCATCGGCGGCGCCACATGACCCGCACCGAACCCTGGCTACCCGCCGCGACCACCGCCGCGGCACTGGCCCTCTCCGCCCTGCTCATCACCGCCACCGGCGGCTCCCCCACCGCAGCGCTGCAAGCACTGATCCAGGGCAGCCTCGGCGACCCGACCGCCATCAGCCAAACCCTGCTGTACGCCGCGCCGCTCCTGCTCGTCGCCGTCGGCACCTGCTGCAGCACCCGGTCCGGCGCATTCAACATCGGTCAGGAAGGCCAGGTGCTCATCGGCGCGCTCGCCGGCGCCACCGCCGGACTACGCCTGGCCGCACCCGAACCCGCCCTGCCACTCGTCGTCCTGCTCGCCGCCGCACTCGCCGCCGGCACCTGGGCGTGGCTCAGCGCACTCATGCACCGCCTCCGCGGCGTCGACATCGCGGTCAGCACACTGCTCACGACATTCCTCGCACAACAGGCGGTCGCATACGCGGTCACCACACCCTGGCTGCTCCAGGAATCCCGGCTGGGCGCCGCAGCCGCACTACCCCAGTCGAACACACTGCCCCCCGCCGCGCTGCTCGGCTCGCTCGGCGACCACCCCGCGCTGCAACTCAACCTCGGGCTCGCCGTCGCACTCGCCGCCGCGCTGCTCGCCGCCGTCACACTCGACCGGACCCGATGGGGACTGCGACTGACGATGACCGGACTCAACCCGGCAGCGGCCCAGCACGCCGGCGTACCCGTCGCCGCCGTCAACGCCGCCGCCCTGGCCACCTCCGGCGCGCTCGCCGGCATGGCCGGCGCCGTGCTGCTGACCAGCCCACTGAGCACCAACCGGCTGCAACCCGACCTCTCGATCAACATCGGCTGGGACGGCCTGCTGGTCGCACTCATCGCCCGCAACCGGCCGCTGCTCACCATCCCGGTCGCCGCACTCTTCGCGGCCCTGCGCGCCGGCGGCAGCTTCCTCGCCGCGACCGGCGTGCCACCCTACCTCGTCGACGTCGTCAAGGCACTACTGACACTCGCACTCGTCGCCGGCCGGTGGTCACATGAGTAGCATCGCCGCGAACCTGGAGACCATCCTCTCCAGCGGCATCCGGCTGGCCGCGCCGCTCGCGTTCGCCGCCTGCGGCGAATACGTCGCCGAACGCGCCGGCACACTCAACGTCTCCGTCGAGGCGATGATGCTCGGCGCCGCCTTCGGCGCGATCGCCGTCGCCGGCCTCACCGGCAGCGCCACCGCCGGGCTGCTCGCCGGCGTACCGCTCGGCACGGTCGTAGGCCTGGCCCACGGCACACTCGCGCACCGCTGGCACATCAACACCTTCGTCGCCGGGCTCGTCCTCAACGCACTCGTCCTCGGCCTGACCAGCTACCTGCTCACCGTCGGCGAACTCGGCCGGCACCAGGTCGCGCAGGTCAGCGTGCCGGTACTGCGCGACCTGCCGGTACTCGGCACGCCACTGTTCACCGAACGCTGGCCGGTCTACCTGCTCCTCCCGCTGCTCCCGCTGACCTGGTGGCTGGTCGAACGCAGCCGCTGGGGACTGGAACTGCGCGCCGCCGGCGAGAACCCACAGGCCGCGGACATGACCGGCATCCGGGTCAACCTGCGGCGACGGCAGGCGCTGCTGTGGTGCGGTGCCCTCGCCGGGCTCGGCGGCGCCTATCTCGCGGTGGGCGAAGTCGGCTCCTTCAACCAGAACATGACCGCCGGCCGCGGCTACCTCGTCATCGCCGCGGTCATCTTCGGCGGATGGCGCCTCGGCCGCACCCTCGCCGGCTGCGCCCTGTTCGGCCTCGCCGACGCGCTGCGCCTGGCCCTGCCCGCCCTCGGGTACACGGTCAACTCGCAGCTGCTGATCTCGGCACCGTACCTGCTGGCCCTGCTCGCCATGCTGCTGTTCACCACCCGGCAACGACGGCCGGCAGCACTGGCACAGCCCTTCCGGCGCCCGTCCTGACGCACGCCGTCACGGGCCCCGGCGTCGCGTTCGCCGGCCAGCAGACGGCGGTCAATCCGCCGAGGGCAGCACCGCTGGCGCGACCCGCTCCGCAAAGTCACGTTCTTCGGGCTTGTCGGCGAAGCCGTCCTTGTTTGGGTTTTATGGGTGCCGTGAGGCACACCGTTCAACGCTTCCTAGGATGCTAGGCTCATCGTGTCCGGCCCGTATTCCGGCGGCTCGGGCAGGCCGAACGAGAACATCCGCAGCCTCCCCTGGGCGTCGGTCTCCGCGTGGAACGGCAGGTTCCGCGCAGCCGGACGCGGTCACCACGGCCAGCCCGCCACGGGGGTGACGTCTCGGTGAATCTCTCCGGCGTGCATCCGGACGACAGCGCAACGGCCACAACACCACAAGCGGCAGGGGTACGGCGTAATCCGGCCATTGCTCCAGCCCCCTGATCAGCGTTTTTGCGTCCGCGGAGGCTACACCTTGGGTGACGGGGCACCGTACCGGCGGCAGGGTCCGGGGGCAAACGGCACGCTTACCGATCGTGACGATCCGGAAGCGTGTGCGCGCAGGCCCGGGCCGCCGCGCTACAGCCGGCGGAGCCACGCGTTCCGCGGTGCTGTCACCCTGCGGCGGCCCGGTCCGCGACGGCGGCGTTCGCAGCGCGACCCTCTGTTTACCAGCATGCGTACCATCGTCCGGGCCGTTCCAGGTACCGGCCCGGTGACTGCCGATCCGCATCCCTGGGCGGGCCGGCACGTGGTGAGCGCCACCTGCCGGCCCGCCCGATCCATACCTCGACAGGGGAAGAACATGGCCTTCAGCGAGACAGCCGGCGACCCGTCGGCTCCCCCGGCGGTGAAGCGGTGGAGTCGCCGTACGATTTTGGCCGCGGCCGTGCTCACGGGGGTGGCAGTGACGGCCGGCGCGGCCGCCGAGCCCGCACCCGCCACGCGGCCCGACAGCACCGTGATGCAGAACCGGCTCTCCGACCTGAACACCTGGATCCTCACCCAACCCGACGTGCACGCGAACGGTTACGTGGCCTCGGTGAACGACGCACAGACAGGTTCCACGATCCTGCTCTGGCACGGTGAGGCGAACCAGACGCAGAAGGCCATCACGGAGAAGGCAGCCCAGCTCGGCATCACCGTGACCGTCCGGCAACGCAAGTACAGCCTGGCCGACCTCACCCGCGGACAAAAAGCTCTCCACGGCCTCAGCGGCCGCGGGCCGTTCGCCAACTTCACGATCAACTCGACCGCGGGCGTCACGGCCGACTTCGACGGCATCATTGTTCACGGCGACTACATCGACCCGCCTGCCCGAGGCCGCACCGAGGCCGACGCGGTGCTCGCCGCGGCGGCGTCCCAGGAGATCGGCGTCACGGTATCCATCCAGCCCGGCGGGATCATCGTCCCGGCATAGCCATCCCGGACACCACGCTGCTGCACCGGCTCGCCTGCTGCGCGCCCGCGGTGTCAATCAGCCGGATCGGTCATGGCTCCACCTACGGCATGGGAACCTTGACCGCGGGTTGACCGTCGCGTTGCCGCCGACCGGTAACCCCCCGGCCGGCGACAACGTCAGTGTCGACCATGGGGTTGCGTGGGTGGAAGGGCGACGATGTGGGACTGGCCGGCCTGCGAGTGCTGTCGACACCGGCCATCGACCGCCCGCCCGGAGAAGTCAGTCGCGTGCGCGCAGCCGGTGGCGGCCCTCCACGAGGCCGAAACCGAGCGCCCTGGCCGACATCATCGAGCAGCCGTGAGCACGCCGCCCGCCCGGGAGCGGAGGATCCGGAGGATGCAGCGTCGCCGGCGGAGGACGAAGAGAAGATCAGCGCCTCCTCTTCCCGGGGCGGGGACCCAGTCGAGGCCTGGCTCGACCGCTGCCCCGCCTGCACGCCGCGGCTGCGGTGTTGTCGGACATGCGGCTCACGCGTCAGAGCCGGCGAATCTGTCGGTGCCCAGCACGGCCAGCAGCGTCAGCTTGTCATAACTCTCCGTGCCGGGCGTGGCGGTGAAGATCAGCAACGACTGGCCCTCATCCGGGTCCAACAGCGTCTGACAGTACAGATCGATGCGCCCGACCTCGGGATGGACGAAGCGTTTCGCGCTGCTCCACCGCAGGCCCACCTCCTGGCGCTGCCACAACTCGGCGAACTCCGGGTACCGCTGCAGCCCGGCCGCGAGCACGGCGGCCGACGATCCGGCCCCTTGGGCGGTGGCGGCGGCACGCAGAATCGACACGTACACGCGGCTGTGTAGTTGGTGGTCCTCGGGCAGGTATCGGGCGCGCGCGGCCGGGTCGGTGAACCACCGATAGAAGGCGCTGCGCGCCGGGCCCGTGTGGCGGGTCTCGTCGCCGAGCAGGGCCACGGCGGGCGGCGTCTGCTGCAGCGTGTCGCCGAGCGGGCCCACGATCTCCGCCGGCGTGTCCTGGAGCCGGTCCATCACACGCAACAGCCCGGGGCTGATGTGCGCGTCCCGGGGATCACGCGCTTCGGGACGGAGGCCGCAGAGCAGGAAGAGGTGGTTACGCTCCTCCGGGGTCAGGCGCAGCCCCCGGGCGAGCGCGGCGGCCATGTGCTGGGACGGCTTCGACTTGGTGCCACGCTCCAGACGGGTCAGGTAGTCGACCGACATATCGCACAGCTCGGCGACCTCCTCCCGACGCAGTCCACTGGTACGCCGCCGGGGCCCGCGCCGAAGCCCGACGTCCTCCGGCTGCAGCGCCAGCCGGCGACCGCGCAGAAAGGCCGCCAGGCCGTCACCATCAAGCGTGTCGTCTTCCATCGGGCCCCGGTCTCAGTCGTCGTGTACCTGCTCCCATGATCGGCCCGACCGCCGCGGTTAACCAGGTACTGGCGGTCAAAGGCTGAGCGGGCACTTAATCCGGCGCCCGGGGTCTCTTCTACTGGTCGGCGTCGCATGACGAACGCCCGATGACGGAGGACACCTCATGACCAGATGGACCGCGGACCAGATGCCGGACCTGACCGGCCGGACGGTGGTGATCACCGGAGGCGGCCGGGGCATCGGCCTCGTCGTGACCCGCGAACTCGCCCGGGCCGGCGCCCACGTGGTGGTCGCCGTCCGCAGCGTGGAGAAGGCACGCCGGGCGCTGACCGGCACCGGCGGCGACCTCGAGTTCCAGCAGCTCGACGTCTCCGACCTCGACTCGGTGCGCACGTTCGCGCACTCGTACACCGGCCGCGTCGATGTCCTGATCAACAATGCTGGGGTGGCCCGCATCCCGGCGGCGCGGACCGCGCAGGGCCTCGACGTGGAGACGGCGACCAACTACTTCGGCCCGTTCGTGCTCACCAACCTGCTGCTGCCCCGGGTGACCGACCGCGTCGTCAGCGTCTCGAGCCAGCTGCACCGCTTCGGCAGACTTCGCCTCGACGACCTCGACTGGCGCAACCCCGGGTTCCGCACGATGCTCGACAAGTACAACGCGTCCAAGCTCGCCATGATCCTCTTTTCACTGGAGCTGGAGCGCCGCCTGACCGCCGAGGGCAGCCCCGTCCGCTCGATCGTCGCGCACCCCGGCGTCGTGCGCAGTGAACTCAACGCGCATTCGTGGCTGAACGTCGTCAACCGCTTCCCGGCCCTCGTCCAGGACGTCGAGCCCGCCGCGCTGCCGATCCTCTACGCGGCCACCCAGGACGTGCCCGGAAACGCATATGTCGGCCCGGGCGGCCTGTTCCACTTCACCGGTCACCCCGTGGTCCACAAGCCCAGCCGCGCCGCCCGGAACCCTGCCACAGCCACGAGGCTGTGGCAGGCCACCACCGCGCTCACCGACATTGGCGCTCACGACCGGGGGAACGCATGACCGACCCGGCGAACAAGACCGTTCCGATCACCGGGGCCGGCCTCGGCATCGCGCTCCTAATTAGACCTTCCTGGGAGGCTCGCTCGTGGCGGGGCGGGCGGCGACTCCTTCGACAATCATGGCGACGGCATCGCTGACGTCCGGCCAGCTGTCGCCGAGGGCATCGACGGCTGGTGGCGCCGGCACGGCGAGGCCGAAGAGCGTCGCCAGTAGCACCACGGCGATCCTGCCCGGATCGACGTCGGCCCGGATCCGGCCCAGCCGCTGCTCGGCGTGCAGGTACTGCGTGAGAAATTCGGGCGGACCGGGCTCGGCTGCGTGTGCCGCGGCGGCCGCGCGGCCGAGTTCCGGATCGGTGAGGATCGCCAGCTCGAACGGGACGATATCGGCACGCAGCGTAGCGAGCCGGGTCAGGCAATCCGTCAGGTTGCCGGCGAGAGTACCTGTTCCGGCCTTCATGGGCAGCCCCCGGACCCAGGCGAGGACAGGGGCGCTCCGCTTGCTGATCGCGGCCGCGAGCAGGCCGGCCTTGTCGGGGTAGTGGCGATACAGCGTACCTTCGGCGACCCCGGCGGCCTGAGCGATGGCACGCGTGGTCGTCTGGGTGTACCCGACCTCCCGAACCAGCCGGATGGTCGCGTCGAGCAGTTTGTCGCGCGTTGCATCACCACGTGCGGCCAACCTCGTGCACTCTCCTTCTCTCGCGGCGTTCTCGGATGCCGGCCGTCAATCGGTGATGTCGCGCCGGTGGAAGACGATCTGGGCGATGCCGATGCTCACGAGAGTGTAGGCAGCGCCCAGGGCCAGGGCGGTCCCATAGCTCAGGGTGGCGTCGCCGCCCTGAGCCAGTGCGGACAGGGTGCTTCCCGGTAGCCGGTCGCCGAGGCTGTCCGCTGCAGCCCGGATCACGGACTCCACGACGAGAACGTAACCCACCCCGGCAGAGATGGCGATGGCGCTCGATCGGGCCACGACTGCCACGGCAAGTCCGAAGATCCCCCACACCACGAGTGCGCAGAACAGATTGAGCCAGCCCTCGGCCAGGGTCGCCGGCACGTTCTCTCGCCAGGCGGACACGTCGATGCGGGAACCGCCGGCCACCGCCGGGGCGACGACCAGGTCAGCGATGACGGCGACGGTCGTCACCGCCGCCGTCCACAGCACCAGAGCGATGATCTTGCTGGTCAGCAGGATCCACCGGCGCGGCTGCGCGGAAACGAGCAGCCGGATCAGCCCGGTCTGGTAGTCGGTAGCCGTGATCAGCGCCCAGAACGAAAGAGTGATCACCCCGAACATGCTGGCGGCGGCCCCGAGCCCGGCCACCAGGCCCTCGGGACGGGCCAGTTCCTCGGCGGTGGGAAAGGTGACGCCGGGGCCCGCGGCAGGCACGGCTTCAGCGGTGTCGACCACCTGGAACATCACGACGTTGATCAGTACGGCGGCCAGTACGGTGAGGCCCAGCCAGCCGATGACGAGACCCTTGCGACGGGTCCGGACCAGTTCGCTGCGTACGGCATTGACGATGTCGATCACCATCACCGGCCTCCTCGCTGGGCCTCGGTGGCGCGGGCGGCCATGAGCTGCTGGTCCGTGTCGCCGGTCATCGCGAGGAACACGTCCTCGAGGGAATCCTGGACGACGTTCAGACTGCGAAGAGTGATGCCGGCGGCATGGGCCGCGCGGTTGATCGGGGCGGCGTCGTGTGCGCCTGCCGACACCCGTACACCGCCGGCCGTGCTGGTGAACACCTCCCAGCCCTGCGTGCGCAGGGCGGTGGCCAGTCGCTCGGTGTCGGCATCGTGTTCCGCGCGCAGGTCGACGTGTTGGCTGCCGGAAGTCAGCAAGCCGGCGATCGGGCCGCTGTACAGCAACTCCCCGAACCTGATGACCACGAGATGCTCGCAAATCGCTTCGATCTCGCTGAGCAGATGCGAGGAGACCACCACCGTACGCCCGGCCGTGCCGAGCTGAGCCAGCAGCGAGCGAATCTCGACGATGCCGGAGGGGTCGAGTCCGTTGGTCGGCTCGTCCAGGATCAGCAGCGCCGGATCCGGCAGCAGCGCCGCCGCGATGCCGAGCCGCTGTTTCATGCCGAGCGAGTAGCGCTTGACCGGCTCGCGATCACGGCCGGCCAGACCCACCGTGTGCAGCACGGCGTCGACGCGCGCACTCGGTAACCCACGCAGGCGGGCCAGTGATTCCAGGTTGGCTCGCGCGGACAGGCCAGGAACGAAGGCGGGGTTCTCGACCAGTGCTCCGACACGACCGAGATACCGCTGGGGTGAACCGATCGATTCGCCCCGCACCATGGCATCTCCCCCACTGGGCCTGATCAGGCCCAGCAGCATTCGGATCAGCGTCGACTTGCCGGAGCCGTTCGGGCCCACCAAGCCGATCACCTTTCCGGCCGGCAGGTCGAACGTGAGCGGTTTGACCGCTGTCAGCTTGCCGAAACGGCGGGTCAAGCCCGCCGCGGTCACGATCGTCATGCCGCCTCCAATCGGGTGAGCGCTCACTCACATTAGCCGAATGGCTCGCGACCTGCGCGGATTTCGCCATAGCGCTGCCCTCTCCGGGTGAGCCGACCATCGAATGCCGTTTCGGCCACGGCCGTTCACGCCGGCCGCCGGTGGTGCGGCCCCCGTCCGGCACACCGCGTACCGCTTCCTAGGAAGATAGGCTGAACGATCACCCGACGCGGCCGTACGACTGCCGCTTGGTCGTCTCGATCCGGTTGACGTTGCCCTCGACCGGCGCGGAGGCGACGGGCAGGCTCAGCCTGGTGGTGACCGCGGCGAGACCAGGCCCGGCGAACCGGCTGATGCGCCGCCCGGCCTGGTCTCGGGCTGCCGCCGCGCGCCGCACGCGACGCGTGTGGATCCGTCGCGGACTCGGGCGGCGCGGGACGGAAGGAGAACTGAGCGGCCGGGTAATCAGGCCGCGGAGGCGCCTCGGGCGCCGGCCCGCTCGTACAGGCCGGCGTCGCCGTCGAGTGGCGCGGTGGGGATCACGGCCCATCGGGTGATGAGCCATCGCCCGGTGACGCGCCGGAGACCGAGCTCCCACCGGCCGCGCATCGTCACGTGCGAGAGCGTGCCGTCGTCCTCGGTGATGTAGTGGTAGGCGACCATGTCGGCGCGGCACTGTGCCTCGTCGCCGTCCACCGTGACGAGCATGTTGGAGAGGGCGTGCTGCGTGCCGTCGAAACCGCTGAGGACCGCGGCGGGTCCGGCGAGGAAATCCTCGGCCGCCAGTTCGGTGGGCGGTCCTCCCACGTGCCGGGAGGCGTCGAAGTGGACCCGGTCGGCGAGAAGAGAGCGGAACCGGGCCCAGTCCCGGTCGTCCGACGCTATCGCGGCGGTGGTGACGGCGTCGCTGATCAGCGACTTGTCCATGAGTAGCGAATCCATCGAAGCAGGCCCCTCCGGCAGTATCGGCGGGCCCCGCCCGTACCGGGCGGGGCATGATCCATCTTCGGGCGGGTCATCGTCGACGGCGGGGGCCAGGTTGTCCCCCCTCGGTCCGTCGCAGGCCCGGTGAAGGCCCAGACCGTGGCCCGTACGCTCAGTCCACCTCCGCGCACCGCCGGAGTGCAGGATCCGTGATTCTCGGGCATCTGATCCGCGTCGCCCGTTCCGGCTGAGGCGGCGCGGCGAGCCGTTGTCCACCCGTCGTTGATGCTGGGCGTGTGCAGTGGGGCGGTACCACAGGCACCGCTGGAGGAGTGTTCGTGAACCCCGTTCGTACCGTCGACGACCTGACCGGCCCCCGGCCGCTGCCGATGGTCGGGAATCTGGTGCAGATGCGCACCGACCGTGCCGGCCACCGCGTCTACGACCGGTGGGCGCACGAGTACGGCCCGACCTACCTGCTGCGATTCGGGAAGATGCCGATCGTGGTCAGCGGCGACGGACCGATCGTCGAGGCGGTGCTGCGCGACCGGCCGGACGGCTTCACCCGTACCCGGGTCGGGCCGGTCCTCGAAAGCCTCGGCGTCGACGGCGTGTTCGGCGCCGAAGGGGCGACCTGGCGGCGGTTGCGGAAGATGGCCGCGCGGAGTCTGAGCGGGGCCTACCTCCGGGATTACTTCACCGCCGTCGCCCGGTCCGCGGCGCGGCTGCACGCCCGATGGACCGCCGCCGCCCAGGCCGGTGCGCCGGTGGACGTGCTGGACGACGTGCGGCGGTTCACCCTCGACGTGTCCACCGCGCTGGCCATCGGCCACGATCTCAACTCCCTCGGCACCGCCGGTGACGGCCTGCACAGCCGGCTGGCGGAGTTGTTCCCCGAGGTGGGGCGGCGGCTGTACGCGCCGGTGCCGTTGCACCGGTTCGTCACGCTCCCCCGCGACCGGCGCCGCGAGGCCACGATCCGCGAGGTCGGCGCGCTGGTGCGGGAACGTCATGCGCAGGCCCGCGCGCGGATGGCGACCGGCGCGGCACCGGCCACCTTCCTGGAGGCCCTCGTCGCACCGCTCGACGATGAGCGGGAGTTCACCCACGAGGAGCTGGTCGGCAACGTGCTGACCATGATGCTGGCCGGCCAGGACACCACCTCGTCCCTGATCGCCTGGACGCTGCACCACCTGGCCGAGGACCCGGACACCCAGGAACGGGTACGCGCCGAGGCGGCCACCGTGCTCCGCGAGTTCGGCCCGCCCGCCGATCCGGCGGCGCTGCGCGGGCTGCGCCACACCGACGCGGCGATCCAGGAGTCGCTGCGACTGCGGCCGGTCGTACCCGTCATGGGGTTCCGGCCCACCCGCCACACCGTGCTGCACGGCACCGGCTACGACCTCAGCCTGCCCGCTGGGCAGTCGATCCTGCTGCTGCTCTCGCACGGCGCCCGCGCGGTCCCGGACCCGGACGAGTTCCGCCCGAAGCGCTGGTTCGGCACCATGACGGCCCAGCCGTTCTTCCCGTTCGGCGCCGGTCCACGTTTCTGCCCCGGCCACAACCTCGCGCTGCTGGAGGCCACCCTGGTCGTCGGGCTGGCCTGCCGCGACTTCCGGATGGCTCCGGACGGCGGGAAGGTCGGCGAGAAGCTCGCGTTCACCGCGTTCCCGACCGCGCTGCGCCTGCGTCCGCAGCTACGGCCGGAGGCCGCGGGCGCCACCCGCCGGTAGCGGCGCGACGGCGGCCCACCGGGAGTCACCGGTGGGCGCCGCCGTGTCTCTGCGCGCATGTCGGCCCCACCTCGCCGTGCGCGCCATGCTGCCGGCCTGTTGCCGGGCCGCGTCCTCGGATCGCGGCTGCCGTCGACGGCGTGCGGACTGTGCTGGGTCAGCGCCGCCATGCTGCGCGACAGGCGGTCGTGGGCGTACGCTGGCGGCCGGTGAGCCGGGAAGTCTGGTCGGCGCGACATTTTGCGTGCGGCGAAGGGCTCACCCATGAAGGTTCTGATGCTGACGCTGGGCACCCGCGGCGACGTGCAGCCGTTCGTCGCCCTTGCCCACCACCTGCGGCACCGCGGTCACGAAGCGCTCGTCGCGGCACCTGCGCGATTCGCCGCACTGGCCGCCGTCCACGCCGTGCCCTTCGCTGTGCTCGACGACGGGCCGTTGCGGGTGCTAGACGACGGTTCGGGCGTCGAGGACGTCGCCAAGGGCGGGATCCGGGGGAAGGCGGCGCTCATGCGGCGGATGCCGGCGATGTTCGGCCGGGTTCTCGACGACTGCTGGCAGGCCGCCTCGACCGGCGAAGGTGCCGGCGCGGACGTGATCGTGCACAACGGTCAGGTGATCGCCGGGCAGCACGTGGCCGAGAAGCTCGGCGTGCCCGCCGTGCTGGGGCTGCCGTTGCCGATGTACGTGCCGACCCGGGAGTTCCCGTGGCCGGGCCAGGACGTCTCCGACCGGCTGCCGGGCCGGCTGAACCGGGCCACCTACGCCGGGATGCAGGCGCCGGCGCTGATGTTCGGCCGCACCGTCGACCGGTGGCGTTCCGGCCTCGGGCTGCCGCGCCGGCGTGGCCGGCACGATCCGGCGCGGCGCCCGGACGGCGGGCCGGCGCCGGTGCTGCACGCGGTCAGCCCGGCGGTCCTGCCGCGCCCGGCGGACTGGCCCGCTACGGCGCAGGTCACCGGCTACTGGTTCACGCCACCGGCCACCACCACCGCCGGCGGGACGCTCGAACCGCAGGTGCGGGCGCTGCTGGACGGCCGGCCGGCGCCGGTGTTCGTCGGGTTCGGCAGCATGGCCGGCCCGGCCCCGGCCGCCGTCACCCGTACCGTGCTGGAGGCCCTCGACCTGACTGGTCTGCCGGGGGTCGTGGCCGGCGGCTGGGGTGGTCTGCAACGGTTCGTCTCCGACCGGCATGCGTTCGTCGCCGGTGATGTGCCGCACGAGGTGGTGTTCCCGCGGTGCGCGGTGATCGTCCACCACGGCGGCGCCGGGACCACCGCGGCCGCCGCGCGTGCCGGTGTGCCGCAGGTGATCTGCCCGTTCGTGGCCGACCAGCCGTTCTGGGGCCGGCGCATGCACCGGCTCGGCGTCGCCCCGCCACCGGTGCCGCAGACCCGCCTGGACGCGGCCGCGCTCGGCGCCGCGATCCGGCAGGCCGCCCGCGATCCGCGGATGGCGGAGGCGGCGCGGCGGCTCGGCGAGCGGATCCGCGCGGAGAACGGTGCCGCGGACGCCGCCGACGCCTTGGAGCGCGTCGCGGGCGTCCGCCGGTGACCTGTGGCCTCTGCACCGGCCGGCCGCGCACGGTAGGTTGGGTCCAGGTGTGCCGGGAAGGCTGGTCGGCGATGGATTCGCCGTGCCTTCCTGAAGGAGTCTCATGTCCGATCTGCGGCCACGTCCTGCCCGTCACCTGTTCGGCCGCCGCAGCTGGCCCGAGGCCCGGCGGATCGCCGAGATCCTGCGCGCGGAGACCGTCGGCGGCGCGCTGCTGCTCGGTGCTGCCGTGCTGGCGCTGATCTGGGCCAACTCACCGTGGAACGACGCCTACCGCACGCTGAGCGAGATAACGGTCGGCCCGCACGCGCTGCACCTGGATCTCACGCTGGCGCAGTGGGCGGCGGACGGGCTGCTGGCGATCTTCTTCTTCGTCGCCGGGCTGGAGCTCAAACGCGAGTTCGTCGCCGGTGACCTGCGCGACCCGCGCCGGGCGGTGATGCCGATCGCGGCCGCGATCGGCGGCATGGCGGTGCCCGCGATCATCTACACCGCGGTCAACGCGACCGCCGAGGGTGGCGCGCTGTCCGGCTGGGCGGTGCCGACCGCGACCGACATCGCGTTCGCGCTCGCCGTGCTCGCCGTGGTCGGTTCGCACCTGCCGGCCGCGCTGCGCACGTTCCTGCTCACCCTGGCGGTCGTCGACGACCTGCTCGCCATCCTGATCATCGCGGTGTTCTACACCAGCTCGCTGCAGCTGCTGCCGCTGGCGGCCGCGCTCGTCCCGCTGGGGTTGTTCGGGTTCCTGGTGCAGCGCCGGGTCCGCTCCTGGTGGCTGCTGCTGCCGCTGGCCGCCGCCGCGTGGGCGCTGGTGCACGCCTCCGGCGTCCACGCCACCGTCGCCGGCGTCCTGCTCGGCTTCCTCGTCCCGGTCATCCGCCGGGCCGGCGGCGACGGACCGGGCCTGGCCGAGCACTTCGAGCACCGCTGGCGGCCGCTCTCCGCCGGCGTGGCGGTGCCGGTCTTCGCGTTCTTCGCCGCCGGCGTCTCCGTCGCCGGCGCGGGCGGACTCGGCGCGACCATGGCCGACCCGGTCACGATCGGCATCATCGCCGGCCTGGTGGCCGGCAAGGCGATCGGCGTGCTCGGCGCGACCTGGCTGGTGCAGCGGTTCACCCGCTCCACGCTCGGCGACCAGCTCGGCTGGTGGGACGTGCTCGGCCTGTCGCTGCTGGCCGGGATCGGCTTCACCGTGTCGCTGCTGATCGGCGAACTCGCGTTCGGGGCCGGCAGCGAGAAGGACGAGCACGCCCGGATCGGCATCCTGGCCGGCTCGTTCCTGTCCGCGCTGCTCGCGACCGTGGTGCTGCGCCTGCGCAACCGGCACTACCGGCGGCTGCACGAGATCGAGGAACGCGACGCCGACGCGGACGGCGTGCCGGACGTGTACCAGGGCGAGTCTCGCACCTGACACTTCCCGGCGGGTGCGGGCGGGAGTACCGTGAGCGACAGGTGTGCCGGGAAGTCTGGTCGGCGGTCATGATCCGCTTGCGACCGGAAGGGCCTCCTCCGATGGACGAGTCCGTGCTGCGCACCATCCACCTCACCAAACGATACGGCCGGCTGACCGCCGTCGACGACCTGACCCTGGACGTCGCCGCCGGTGAGGTCTTCGGCTTCCTCGGCCCGAACGGCGCCGGGAAATCCACCACGATCCGCATGATCCTCGGCCTGGCCCGCCCGACCGCCGGGCGGGCACTGATCGCCGGCGTCGACGCGGCCGACGTCGCCCGCGCGCACCGGCACCTGGCGTACGTGCCGGCCGACGTGGCACTGTGGCCGCAGCTGACCGGCGCGGAGATCCTGCACCTGCTCGCCGCCACCGGCCCGGGCACCGACATCGCCTACCGCGACGCCCTGGTCGACCGGTTCGACCTGGACCCGTCCCGGCCGGCGCGCACCTACTCCACCGGCAACCGGCAGAAGATCGCGCTGATCGCCGCGTTCGCCACCCGCGCCCCGCTGCTCGTGCTGGACGAACCGACCAGCGGCCTTGACCCGCTGATGGAGCAGCAGTTCCGGGCCGCGGTCGTCGAGTCGCGTGAGCGCGGGCAGAGCGTCTTTCTCAGCTCGCACCAGCTCGCCGAGGTCGAGGCGGTCTGCGACCGAGTGGGGATCCTGCGCGCCGGCCGGCTCGCCGACGTCTCCACGATCAGCGACCTCCGAGGTCTGCACCGGTCCGAAGTGACAATCAACTACACCGGCAGCGCACCCGATCTGAGCATGATCCCCGGCGTCGACGGCGTGCAGACCACGGGCGAGGGCCGGCTGCGGTTCGCGCTCACCGGTCCACCCGCGCCCGCACTGAGGGTGCTCGCCGCCGCCGACGTGACCGCGCTCGCCGTCCGCGAACCCAGCCTCGAGGAGATGTTCCTCGACTACTACGGCACGGAGAACGGACGATGACCGCCCCGGCGCTCACTCTCCCGGCCCGGCCGGGCGCGGCGATCACCGGGCTCGCCGCACGCCAGATCCGCCGCGGCGGCGCCATCGTGCTCCTGCTCGCCGCCGGCATGCCGGCCCTGGTCACGGCCACCTACGACGGGCTGACCGCCGATCCGGCCGCGGCCGCCGGGCTGACGCGGATCGCGGCGAACCCGGCGATCCGTACCCTGTTCGGCACCCCGATCGCGCTAGACCACGCCGGCGGCTTCACCGTCTGGCGCATCGGCACCGTCCTGGCCGTCATCGTCACCGTCTGGGCCGCGCTCACCACCACCCGCGTCCTGCGCGGCGAGGAGGACGCCGGCCGCTGGAGCCTGCTGCTGGCCGGCCGGTCCACGCCACGCGCCGCACTGCTGCGGCACCTCGCCGTGATCGCGGTCGTACCGGTAGCGGCCGGCATCGCGGTCACGGCCGCGCTGTGGACCGCCGGACCGGATCCCGCCGGAGCGATCGTCCACGGCGCCGGGATCACCGCCGCCGGACTGTTCGCGATCGCGGTCGCCGCGCTGGCCGCGCAGGTCTTCCCGTCCCGGGCCCCGGCCAGCGGCACGACCGTCGCCGTGCTCGGCGCCGGCCTGCTGCTGCGCATGATCGGCGACGGGCTCGCCGCGCTCGGCTGGCTGCACTGGCTGTCGCCGTTCGGGCTGCTCGCCCTCAGCTCCCCGTACGGCCGCGACGACCCGCTGCCGCTGCTGCTCCTGACCGCCGCCACTGTGGGAATCGCCGCGACCGCGCTGGCCGCGGCCGGCCGGCGGGACATCGGCGGCGGCCTGACCGCCCCGGCGGGCGGACGCGCCCCGAGGCGGTGGCTGCTGGGCGGCCCGGTCGCGTTCGCGGTGCGCCGCGCGATCGGGCCGGTCCTGGCCTGGGCCGCCGGGATCGGCGCCTACTTCCTGCTCATCGGCCTGACCGCACGCTCGGTCACCGAGTTCCTGACCGGCAACACCGTCTTCGCCGACGCCGCGGCGCAGGCCGGCTTCGCCGGCATGCACACCGTGGAAGGGTTCACCGCCAGCATCTTCGCCCTGCTCGCGCTCCCGGCCGGCGCGTTCACCGCGGCCCGGATGGGCGCGTTCGCCGCCGCCGAGACCGGCCGGCACCTCACCTCACTCGCCGCCGCACCGCTCACCCGAACCCGCCTGCTCACGGCCGAGACCGCCGCGGCCGCGGGCGGCGCGCTGATCCTGCTCACCGTCGCGGCGCTGGCGACCTGGGCCGGTGTGGCCGTGGCCGGCGGCGGGCTGACGCTGCCCGCGGCGCTGGCCGGCACCGTCAACACGCTGCCGGTCGTCGCGCTCAGCCTCGGTGCCGCCGTGCTCTCCGCCGGCGCGGCACCCCGGGTGACCGTGCTCGCCGGGACGCTGCCGGCCACCGGCGGTTTCCTGCTCCTGATCCTCGCCGAAGCCACCGGCGCACCCGGGTGGACAAGGAATCTGTCGCCGTTCGCGCATCTGGCGCCGGTACCACTGACCGGCCCCGCATGGACTGCCACGCTCACGATGACGGCCATCGCGGCCGGTCTGGCCATCGGTGGGGCAGTCGCCTACACCCGACGCGACCTGCACTCCTGATCGAGCGCCGGGAGCGACGGTCGCCGGCGACGGCTGTGCCCCCGATTCGCGCGTCACCACCGAAACCGCCTGCGCCACACCCCGCGGCCGCACACCGTGCTCGCCGGCGGACAGCGGTGGTCTCCGCGCCGGCGCGTGTTCGGTGGATCGCGGCGAGCCGAGGGCGTGGTCCAGGTGTCGTCCGGGTGCGCGGCGCGGAAGCCCTCGTACCGGTGTTTTATGTGGGCTTTTGCGACGTGCGGCCAGACGGCGCCGGGGCCTCGCCGCAGCCCGGCCATCCACGTCGATACAGGACCTAGGAGCCCCGGGCGGTCTCGAACCCCTGTGCGTGGGCCACGACGACCGGGCAGTCGGCGTGGTGCAGCAGGCGCAGCGTCACCGAACCGAGCACCGCACCGGCCACACCGGGCCGGCCGCCGACGACCAGCAGCTGCGCGGTGGCGGACGCCTCGGTCAGCACGGGCCGGACGTCGCCGGCGACCACGCGCGCCTCGACCGGGACGCCGGGGAACTTCTCCCGCCACGGCGTGATCTCCCGCTCCAGCGCGGCGAGCGCGTCGCGCCGGATGCGCTCCGGATCGAAGATCAACGGGGGTACGGTCGTGCCGCGCATCGTGCCGGGCTCGAGGTACGCGTGAATGACGCACAGCGCCGCGTGCCGCTCGGCCGCCAGTCCGAACGCGGTCGCCAGTGTGTCCGCCACGGCCGGCCCGTGGTCCACGCCCACCGTGACCGGCCCGGCGCGCATGTCGGCGTTGCCACGGACGACCGTGACCGGGCACGGCGCGTGCATGGCCGCCTGCTGGCCGACGGAGCCGAGCAGCAGGCTGGCGAACCCGCCGCGGCCCCGGCTGCCGACCACCAGCATGACGGCCTGCCGCGCGGCCGTGATGAGCACCGACGCCGGACCGCCGACCGCCGCTTCGCAGCGTGTGACGACATCCGGCGCGACACCGCGGGCGGAGAGGCGCGCGTCGGCCAGGACCGTCGCCGCGGCCTCCTCGGCCAGCTGGCGTTGACTGATCCCGCCGGTGAAGCGGCCGCTGGTCCAGTTCCAGTCCACCGTGGTCAGGATCCGCAGGGGGTGTCCGGACAGCCGGGCCTCACGAGCGGCCCAGCGTACCGCGCGGTCGCCTCCGGCCGAGCCGTCGGTCCCGACGACGATCTCCATCGGTGCCATCGTTCGTCCTCCTACTCGATGCGTGGTTCAGCGTGATGACGACGAAGATGTCGGTGCCGGCGACCGGCGGTTGCGGGAAGCGCCGCTGGTAGACGAGCCGCGCCTGTTCCCAGCCGGGCTGCCCGTGGCAGACGGCCCGGCCGTGGCCGTACCGCCGCTCCCCGGCCAGCCAGACGTGCACCGGGGCCGGGCACCGGAACGCGGTCCACCACGGGTCACGGGCCGCCTCGCGCGCGTTCACCAGGACCTCCGTCCCGGTGCTGACGTAGCGCACCGGCATGCCGGTGCGGCCGGTGAACGTCAGCTCGCACACGCGGCCGTCGACCAGCCTGCGCAGCAGCGGCGTGTGCAACAGCAGCCGGGGTGGCGCCAGCGATGTGGTGTTCATCGCGGCCCGGCCGCCCGGCCCGGTGCGTGCCGGCCACCCTCGGCCCCGGCCACGCCGACGGTGATCAGGAAGGAGTGCGTCATGGCCCTCACCTCGTCCGTTCGTCACCGCCAGCGTGCGCCGGACACCTTTCATCGAACAGGGCCGATGGTCCCGGTTATCGGACCACGGCCACGGTGCAGGGTGCGTGGTGCAGCACCTGCTGGCTGACGGAGCCGAGCAGCGCCCCGCTCAGCCCGCCGCGCCCCCGGGAGCCGACCACGATCAGCTGCGCGGAGCGGCCCGCCTCCAGCAGTGCCCGCGCGGGACTGCCGGTCCGGATCGTGGCGGTCACCGCCACCTGCGGGTACCGCTGCCGGTGCCCGCGAAGCGCGTCGTCGAGCCGGTTCCGGTCCTCCTCCGTGGGCTCGCCGAGGTCCGAGGCGGGCAGCCAGGTAGCGTGCGCGGGGGTGCAGGCCCGCACGACGCGCAGCGGGACACGTCGCGCCTCGGCCGCGATGCACGCGAAGTCCAGCACGGCCGGTGCGCACGCGGACTCGTCCACGCCCGCGACGACCGGTGCGGTCGCCGCCGCGTGTTCGACGACGTCCCGCACGACGACCACCGGGCAGTGCGCGTGCGCGGACACCTGGATGGACACCGATCCCAGGACGAGGTGGGTGAACCTGCTGTGGCCGTGCGCACCGATCACCAGCAGTTCGGCCTGCCGGGACTCGTCCACCAGCGCGGCACCGGCGCCGAAGTGGCGCACCGCCGTGCTGACGCACACCGCGGGGTGGGTCTTGGCCGCCTCCCGCAGGGCTTCGTCGAGCATCACCGCGGCGGCGTGCTCCATCTCCGTCTCCGGCGGTACGGCCGTGCCGGGCACGAACGGGGCCGCGGGCATCAGACCGGCCCGTTCACGGGCGAAGCAGAGCCGGACGGCCGCACCGGACCGTTCGGCCTCGTCCAGCGCCCAGATCCGGGCCGCGTCGGCACCGGGTGAGCCGTCGTACCCGACGACGATGGTCCTGGTGGTCATGACAGCACCTCACTATCCACGGTCGGCGCACTCGGCAGGCCGGGTCCGGCCGCCGGTCGCCGCACAGTCAGGTTCGGCGTCCGGCGACGGTGCCGGCCGGGGCTGAAGTCCCGGCTGCACGGCGGTGACCTGCGAAGATCAATCGCGAGCCACGCCGGTGCGGGAGCGTGGCACCGGTCCCGCACCGGCGTGTGCCTCACCGGCTGTCCGATCCCGCGGCCACGCCGAGCACCACGGCCCGGCCGGCCTCGAGACGCGCGATCGGCACCCGGTACGGCGAGCAGGACACGTGGTCCAGGCCGGCGTCGTGGAAGAAGCGCACCGAGGCCGGGTCTCCCCCGTGTTCGCCGCACACGCCGACGACCAGGTCCGGCCGGCTACGGCGGCCCTCGTCGACCGCGATCCGGATCAGCCGGCCGATGCCGCGCTCGTCGATCGTCTCGAACGGTGACGTCGTGAAGACGCCCAGTTCGAGGTAGCGGCCGAAGAACGCGCCCTCCACGTCGTCGCGGGAGAAACCCCAGCCCATCTGGGTCAGGTCGTTGGTGCCGAACGAGAAGAACCGGGCCTGCTCCGCGATCTCACCGGCCAGCAGCGCCGCGCGCGGCACCTCGATCATCGTGCCGAGCAGGATCGCCGGTGCGCCCTCGACCCGGGCGATCACCGCCTCCGCCTCGCGGCGTACGGCGGCGAGTTCGCGCACGTCACCGACGAGCGGCACCATGATCTCCGGTCGTGGGTCGCCGCCGGCCCGGCGGCAGGCCGCGGCGGCGCGGGCGATCGCCTCGACCTGCATGGCGTACAGGCCGGGCACGACCAGGCCGAGCCGGACGCCGCGCAGCCCGAGCATCGGGTTCTGCTCGTGCAGCCGGCGCACCGCGGCCAGCAGCAGCGCGTCCCGGCCGGGGTCGGTCCCGAGCGCCTCGGCGCGCGCCACCCGGGCGCTGAGCTCGTCGAGCGCGGGCAGGAACTCGTGCAGCGGCGGGTCGAGCAGCCGGATGGTGACCGGGAGCCCGTCCATCGCGGCGAGGATCCCGGCGAAGTCGGCGCGCTGCAGCGGCAGCAGTGCCGCCAGCGCGGCCTCCCTCTCGGCGTCGTCGTCACCGGCCAGGATCAGCCGCTCGATCAGCGGGCGGCGCTCCCCGAGGAACATGTGCTCGGTGCGGCACAGCCCGACGCCGGTGGCGCGCAGCCGGCGGGCCAGCGCCGCGTCCTCGGGCGTGTCCGCGTTCGCATGCACGCCCAGCCGGGCGACCCGGTCGGCGTGGGCGAGCAACCGGTCGACCGCGGCGATGACCGGGTCGTCACTCTCCCCGGTGGCCTCGCCGAGGTGGCGCATCAGCGCGGACGGCCGGACCGGCACCCGCCCCGGGTAGATCTCCCCGGTCGTACCGTCGATGGATATCACGTCGCCGGTATGCAGGACCGTGCCGTGCGCGGTCAGCGTGCCGGCGTCCGGATCGATGTCCAGGTCCTCGGCGCCGCACACGCAGGGCCGGCCCATCCCGCGGGCGACCACGGCCGCGTGCGAGGTCTTGCCGCCCCGGCCGGTGAGGACGCCGACGGCGGCGATCATGCCGGGCAGGTCGTCCGGGTTCGTCTCCCGGCGTACCAGGATCACCGGTTCCGTCGCGGCGGCAGCCGCCGCGGAGTCGAAGACGATCGCGCCGACGGCCGCGCCCGGGGACGCGGCAACGCCGGTGGCCAGCGGTTCCGGCGTGGCGGCCGGGTCGAACGCGGGGAACATCAGGTGGGCCAGCTGCGCGCCGGAGACGCGGCGCAGCGCCTCGTCGAGGTCGATGAGCCCTTCGTCGCAGAGTTGCGCGGCGATCACGAACGCGGCCTCGGGTGTGCGCTTGCCGACCCGGGTCTGCAGCATCCACAACCGGCCGCGCTCGATCGTGAACTCGATGTCGCACAGGTCCCGGTAGTGTTCCTCGAGCGCGTCCATGTTGGCGGCAAGCTGCTCGTAACAGGCGGGCTGAAGATCTTTCAGAGCCTCCAGCGGTACGGTGTTGCGCACCCCGGCGACGACGTCCTCGCCCTGCGCGTTCGGCAGGTAGTCGCCGTACGCGCCGCGGCGGCCGGTCGCCGGGTCGCGGGTGAACGCCACGCCGGTGCCGGAGTCCGGACCGCGGTTGCCGAAGACCATCGCCATCACGTTCACCGCGGTCCCCAGATCGTCCGGGATGTGCTCCTGGCGGCGGTAGACCCGCGCCCGCTCGGAGTTCCACGACCGGAACACCGCGAGCACGGCCAGGTGCACCTGTTCGTGCGGTGCCTGCGGGAACTCCCGTCCGGTGTGCCGATGGAAGATCTCCTTGTAGGCGGCGACCACGCCGCGCAGCGCGTCCGCGTCCAGGTCCTCCGCGCCGGCGGCCGTGAAGACCTCGTCGAACGCGGCACCGGGGATGTCGAAGACGGTGTGCCCGAACATCTGGATCAGCCGCCGGTACGAGTCCCACGCGAACCGGGCGTCGCCGGAGATCGTGGCCAGCCCTTCGACGGTACGGTCGTTCAGCCCGATGTCGAGCACCGTGTCCATCATCCCGGGCATGGAGAAACGGCCGCCGGACCGGACGGACAGCAGCAACGGATGGCCCGGGTCACCCAGCCGCCGGTCCATCCGCGCCTCCACCCCGCGCAGGTGGTCCTCCACCTCGCGCATGAGTTCCACCGGCGCGGCACCGGTCTTCAGATAGACGCGGCAGGCATCGGTGGTGATGGTGAAGCCGGGCGGGACCGGCAGGCCGAGGCGGGTCATCTCCGCCAGGTTGGCGCCCTTGCCGCCGAGCAGGTCCGCGGCGTCGCGGTTGCCGTCGAGGAAATCGTGCACGTACGTCGACATGGCAGGCACCTCCGGGTCTCAGTGGTCGACGTCAGGTGTGGACGGTGCTGGTTCGCGCACCACCGCCACCGGGCAGGGCGCGTGGTGCAGCAGGTGCTGGCTGACCGAGCCGAGCAGCATGCCGGTGAAGCCGCCGTGCCCGCGGCTGCCCACCACGACGAGCTGGGCGTGGCGAGCGGCGCTGACGAGCACACCGGCCGGGTGACCGGCGACCACCTCGGCCGTGATCTGCGGTTCCGGGTACGCGGCGAGGTCCTTGCCGAGCGCGGCCAGCTCGGCCGCCAGCACCGCGTCCGGGTCGAAGCCGGGCGGTTGCCACAGCGGTGCCGGTGGCGCCCAGACCCGGATGGCGTGCAGCGGCACACCGCGCGACACCGCGGCCCGCACCGCGAACCGCAGCGCGGACCGGCTCGCCGGCGAGCCGTCCAGCCCGACGGCGACCTGGCCGCGCGGATCGGCCTCCCGGCGCACCACGACGACCGGGCAGTGCGCGTGCGCGGACACGGAGACGCCGGTCGAGCCGAGCAGCATGCCGGTGAAGCCACCGTGTCCGTGGCTGCCCAGTACCAGCAGCCGGGACGTGCGGGACAGGTCCTCCAGCACGCGCGCCGGCGCGCCCTTGAGCACCGCCCGGGTGATCGCCACGCCGGGGTGCGAGCGCGCCGCGGCCTCGGCCACGCCGTCCAGGACGGCCACCGCGACGTCCATGGCGGCCTGGTCGGGCCAGCCGATCGGGTACGGCATCAGCGCCGGCACGGCGGGGGCGTCCAGCACGAACGCCAGACGCAGCACCGCGCCGGTGCGGCCGGCCTCGTCCAGCGCCCAGCGCAGCGCCGTACGCGCGCCGGGTGAGTCGTCGAAGCCGAGCGTGAGGTAGTCGGTGCGGCTCATCATGGCCTCCCTGCGCACACCGAGTGGTGTCCGTCGATTCGACCGTCCGCCGCGGGGCACGCCCGGGGCAGGGCCGAAGGTCCCACCGCCGGGTACCGGCCGGCGCGGAGGACGACGCGCCGTCCACGCCCGTCCGGGACCAGCGACCCGGTCCGGACGGCCGACCGGCCCTGTCCCACCGCCACCGGCGGGCCTACGGTCGGCGTACCGGAGGTGGTCGACATGACACAGTGGCAGGTCGGCGACGTGATGACGAAGGACGTCGTGACGGTGACCGCCGACACCCCGTACCGTGTGATCGTTGATGTTCTGATGCGCCGGCGGGTGAGCGCCGTCCCCGTCGTCGACGAGGTCGGGCGCGTGCTCGGCGTGGTCTCCGAGACCGACCTGCTGCACCAGGTCGAGTTCTCCGACCAGGATCCGCAACCGCGCCTGTTCGAGAGCCCGCGGCACCGGCGCAGCCGCGCGAAGGCGGGCGCGAGCACCGCGAGTGACCTGATGACCGCGCCCGCCCACACCGCGCTGCCGGGCACGCCGATCGTCACGGCCGCGCGCCGAATGGCGGAGAACCGGGTCAAACGGCTCCCCGTGGTCGACGAGATGGGCCGCATTCTCGGCATCGTCACCCGATCCGACCTGCTCAAGGTGCACCTGCGCGCCGACGCGGAGATCCTCGCCGAGATCGAGCGGGACGTCCTCGGCCGGGTGCTGCTGCTGGAGCCCGGCACGGTGACCGCGACCGTGCACGACGGCGCGGTGACGCTGGCGGGCGCGATGGACCGCGTCTCCTCCGCCGAGATCGCGGTCCGCCTGACCCGCCAGGTCGCGGGCGTGGTGTCGGTGACCGACGAACTGCACCCCGGCTTCGACGACACGGCCGCCCGATCCGCGTTCCCGATCATCGCGGCGTGACGGCGCCCGGCTCGTCGCGATCCCGCATGCGGGTGCCCCGCCGTGCCGTTCCCGGCGGGGCACCCGCCTGCGGTCCGGGCTCCTCGCCCGCGCCGGCACCACGCGCGGCCGCCCCGGCGGTGCACCGGCGGCACCTACACCAGGACCTCGTCGACGCCGCGGCGTGGTGTGACCGGGCCCGGTGTGCCGTAGCCGAGACGCAGGATAGCCTGCGCGTGCCGCCCGGCGCCGTCGCCGCCGGTCAGGTGCCGCAGCGCGGGTACGTCCAGGGCCTGGTTCATCGGCGTGACCGCCAGCCCGTGCACCGTCGCGGTCAGCAGCACGCGCTGCAGCGCCTGGCCGGCCCGGACCCAGTCGTAGCGGCTGTCGCCGGCGGTGGACAGCACCATCAGCGCCGGGAACCGCTCGAACCGCGCACCGTCCGGCCGTCGCGGCTGCGGATGCCCGAGTCCGAAGTCGCGCAACGGCAGCCGAGCGGTCGCGTCCCGCGGCGCGAACGCGGCAACCGGCACACCGTCGGTGCGCGAGGCCGGCCCGCCGGTCCAGGCCGCGATCTCGTCGCGGTAGGCGGGGTCGCGGTGCAGCGTCTCCTCCGCCGCCCGGGTCAGCGCCAGCAGGCCGTCCCGGGCGACCGGCGCACAGCCGGTCAGCCGGGCGCCCTCCGCAGCGGCGGCCGCGATCAGATCCTGCTGGACCTGCCACGGGATCGCGGACGTGCACAGCGGCGCCCGGCTGGTGTGTCGCCGGCCGATCGCCGCGGCCAGCTCCCGGATCCCGGCGCCGGGTGGCGAGAACGGGCCGGGAAAGACGGTGACGAGCGTCTCCGGGTGCACGGAGTCCGGCAGCAGGCGCTGCACCGGCAGCCGGCCGCCGGCGCGCATCGCCACCCGCAGGTTGAGGGCGGCGGCGCCGACACTGACCGCCAGCTGACGTCCGTCCGGATCGATCACCCGTAGCCGGCGGCGCAGGTCCGCCATGACATCGATCTCCGGACCGCGCGCACGGAACAGCCACGGCTGGGTGTTGTGGACCGAGGGTGCCGCGACCGCGGCCGTCAGGCAGGCCGCGAGCGACTCCGGGGACAGGGCACGCAGCGTGGTGAGCACCGGGCTCATGGCTATCGCTCCAGGTCCACGCGAGTACCGAGGACGTCCTCGAGGTCACCGGCGGCCGTGACGAGCAGCCGGTTGCCGAGGTCGGTCAGGGCCCGGGCGACGGCGATCTCGTCGCCGACCTCGGGCACGCGCGGCTCGTCCGGATGGACGACGGCGGAACCGTGGCCGACGAGCTGGTTGCTGTTCTCGTCGTAGAGCTGGGCCTCCGCGTAGGTCTTCCGGTTCGTCTCGCCGATGAGGATCTCCACGGTCCAGCGCTTCGTCGCGGACATGGCGTCTCTCCCTCCGGGCCACACACCTGATGACCTCATTGGACGTGCGCCGGCGCGGTCCGCACAGGGCCGGACGGCCGCGCCCGGCGGGCCCACCGGGTTCGCCGCGGCCGAACGGCTTCGGGCCGAACGGCCCTGTGCCGGTGGCGCAGGCCGCGCTTCGCTGGAGGTGAGCCCGTCCCGGCGAGGCGAGGAGGCCGGCATGACCATCCAGGACACACGGGACCCCGGAACGATCAGCCGATTCCTGGCTACGGTGATCCGTCCCCCCGCGCCGCGCGCGGTGCCGGTCGTGCGGCACACCGTGGTCGTGGGTGTGGACGGCACGCCCGCGTCCGAGACGGCCGTCGACCACGCCACGATCGAGGCCGAGCTGCGCGGCTGGCCGCTGTCGATCGTGCACGCCCAGCCCCGCGACGTGTCGCCGGCGGACCGCGAACACGGCACCGCGCTGCTGCGCCGGCTCACCGAGCGCGCACGCACCCGAACCGGATCCGTCGCCTCCCGGCTCGTCACCGGCCCGCCGATGAGCTGCCTGCTCGACCGGGCGTCCCCGGAGGACCTGCTGGTCGTGGGCGCCGGGCACACGCCGGTCATCGGCCTGCTGACCGGTGCGACCAGCGACCAGGTGGCCGCCCGCCACCGCGGCCCGGTGCTGGTGGCCCGCACACCCGGCCCACCGCCGGGCACGTCCCGGGACACGCGACCGGTCGTGGCCGGATACGACGGCTCGCCCTGGGCGGACCGCGCGGTCCGGTTCGCCGTCGAGGAAGCCCGCTGGCGCGGCAGCGACCTGACCGTGCTGTGGTCGCTGCCGGCCTGGATGGGCCCGGCCGACGCCCGCACGCGGGCAGCACGCCTGAGCACGGCGACGAACCGGGCCGGCGTACGGACCCGGGTGTCCCGCGTCGCCGGGGACCCCCGTCCCCGCTTCATGCTGGAATCGGAACGCGCGGCCGCGATCGTCGTCGGCGCACGCGGCACCGGCGGGCTCACCGGCCTGCTACTCGGATCGGTCAGTCAGGCACTGATCCACCAGGCCCGCTGCCCGGTCTTCGTCGTGCACTGAACCGGACCGCCCTCGTCATGTACGCAGCAGCGGAGGAGGCGTCGTGCGGGTGATCGTGGGCGTGCATCGTTCGATCGCCGGCCTGCGTGCGCTGCGGACCGGTGTGCAGTGCGCACGTGAACTGGGCGTGCCGCTGCACGCGGTCCGTGCGTGGGAGGTCGAGGTGACGTACGGCGAGATCATGGCGCCGAAGATCGATCGCGCCCGGCAGCGTGCCGAGCGGGACATCGCGAACGCGTTCGCGGACATCGCCGGTGGTGAACCGGCCGGTGTGACCGTGCGGCATGTCGTCCCGTTCGGCCGGCCGGGACCGGCGCTGGTCGCCTACGCCGTCCGTGACGACGATCTGCTGCTGGTCGGCCGCGGGCGGCACCTGCCGTGGCGGCCGTCGGTCGCCGGCTACTGCGCGCGGCACACCCGCTGTCCACTGCTGGTGGTGCCGCCGGACGCGCTGGGACGCGAAGCCGGGCGGCGCGGCGCCGCCCGGGTGCTGCTGCGTGAACTGTCGGAACTGACCGGGACGTCCGCCTGACCCTGGTGGCCGACCGGCCCGCCGGTGGGCGTGCACCGGCGGGCCGGTACCCGGCGGTCAGCCGGTGTGGCTCTCCTTGCCGAGCAGCCGCGGTTCGCTGAGCCGAGCGTGGCCGGCCCGGCCTCCGCCGGCGGCGTGCACCGGCCGTCGCCGGGCCGGCCGGTCGCGGTCATC
The DNA here is from genome assembly GCF_030813715.1 of Catenuloplanes indicus. Taxonomy (NCBI): domain Bacteria; kingdom Bacillati; phylum Actinomycetota; class Actinomycetes; order Micromonosporales; family Micromonosporaceae; genus Catenuloplanes; species Catenuloplanes indicus. The sequence continues at coordinate 198,541 of NZ_JAUSUZ010000001.1, read as the reverse complement.
TGGTCGACGAAGCGCAGCAGTTCCACCGCCGTCTGCAGCAGCCGCGGCTGGAACGCTCACGGCGTGTCCCCCCATCGCGCGGGCCGCGTCGGCCAGCCCGCGGAACGCCTGGCATTCGCCGTCCCGCGACGATCACCCGGGCGCGGCCCACGCCCCGGGTCAGGGCCGACAGACCCGCTCACGGAGAGGGGCGGTCACGTCGCACGCCGGCCTGCCGGGCCGGTCATCGGGAACCGGACGCGCGAGCCGCACACGCGTGCGGGGATCCGCCGCCGCCTCGGTCACGGCGGGGCGATGTCGAAGATCTCCGCGAGCGGGCGGCGGGGGGTGGCCGGTGGGTCGCCGTCGCCGAGCGGGTGGCCGGCGCGGACCAGCAGGTACGGGTATTCCCTGGCGTCCAGCAGGCGGCCGAGCGCGGGAACGGTGTCGCTGAGGGTCGCGGTCGCCAGGTCCTCGGCCGTGGCCGCCAGCAGCAGTGCCGACAGTGCCTCGCCGCCGCGCAGCCAGTGCGCCCGGTCGTCGCCCAGGCCGTGCAGGAGGAGCACGGCACCGCCGATGCCGTGCGCGGTGCGGACGGCGGCCGGCACGTCGGCACCGGTCAGCGGCCGCAGCCGGCAGCCCTCGGCCCGGACGGTACGGCTCAGCCGGTGCAGGATCCGGTCCGGCAGCCGGCCCACCGCGTACGGCCGCCGGTCGGTGCGGCGGCGCCGGACCGCATCGAGCAGCGCGCCCGCGCGCGGGTCGGGCGCGTGTGCGGTGGTCAGCCGTAGCCGGGCCAGCAGCAGTGGCTCGTCCGGCTCGGGCAGGCGGGCCACCCGCACGTCCCATCCGGCGGCCGCGATCGCGACCCGCACGTGGTGCAGCGCGGCGCCGCAACCGAACATCAGCAGCCGGCTGTCCGGATCCGGTGCCGGGGCGCGTGCGGCGTCGGCACGCAGTTCCAGTTCCGGACCGCGGATGCGCCATCGCCACGGTTGCGTGTTGCCCGCGGACGGCGCCTGCGCGGCCTGCACCACGGCGAGCAGCAGGACCTGGTCGAGACGTTCACCGGTCATGGGCGCGGGATCGCGGGCCATCGTGATCACGGCCGGGCGATCAGGACCGGGCATTCGGCGTGGTGCAGGAGCTTCAGCGCGACCGAGCCGAGGAGCGCACCGGCCAGGGTGCCGTGCCCGCGGTGCCCCACGACGACCAGCCGCGCGGTGTGCGAGACACCCACCAGTACCTTCGCCACGTCGTCCTGCGCGACGATCGCTTCCACGGTCACCTGCGGGTACTTGTCCCGGTAGGGTGCCAGGCCCTCGTGCAGAGCGGCGCGTTCGGCCGCCTCCAGCCGCTGCGGGTCGTAGACCAGCGGTGACACGTTCGCCCCCCACGGGGGGACCGGCACCGGGTAGGCGCGGATCGCGACCAGTGGCGCGTGCCGGGCGGCGGCCTCGGCGAACGCCTCCTCGACCGCGTGCGTGCCGGCCGGTGAGCCGTCCGCGCCGACGACGACCGGGCCGCCGGCGCGCTCGGTGTCACCGCGCACCACCACGACGGGGCGGTGCGAGTGCATCGCGACCTGCCGGCCCACCGAGCCGAGCACGAGCCGGTCGAACCCGCCACTGCCCCGGTGCCCGACGACGATGCGCATCGCGGACTCCTCGCCGAACCGGCGACCGCGTCCAGGGACACCGGGACGCCGGGTGCGACCGCGTCCGCGGTCTGCCGCGCGGCGCGCATGATCCGCTCGGCCTCGGCGACCGCCGGGGCGCGCAGCTGCGCGGCGCCGCCGAATCGGGCGCCCGCCCAGTTCCAGTCGTAGGCGTGCACGATACGCAGCCGCACCCCGTGCCGGCGTGCCGCGCGCGCCGCCCAGCGCACGGCCGCCTGCCCGTGCTCGGAGCCGTCCACCGCGGCCACGATCTCCGTCGTACCGCCGATATCCGTCATCCCGTCCACCTCCAGTTATCAGCGTCGATTCGCGGCGGGTGCCGGACCAGTGCCCGACGGCCCTGGACCCCGGGCCGGACGGCTCTGCGCCGCCCGGCCGTCATCGGCGGGGACGAGGCTGAACGCGCCCTCCTCCTCCTGGTCGTCGTGCAGGCGCAGAACGGCGTACAGGCCGTAGAGCAGGCGGCGCAGGTCGACCACGTCCTCCGGCTCCGCACCGGCGGTCAGGTCCGCCAGACAGCGGTCGAGGCGGTGCACCTGGTGCTCGATCTCGGCGTGGGTACGGCTCAGCGCGCCGACCGCCTCGGGGCCGAGCGCACGGGCCACGATCGGCAGCAGCTGCGCCTCCTCCGCGCGTTCGTGCGGCAGCAGTTCGGCCTTGAGCAGCGTGCACAGGTCCCGGACCGGCGCGATGTCGTACGGCGGGCCGGTCAGCGCATCGGCGACCGACCGGACCCGTTCGATCAGGCCGCGCACCGCGCGATGCTCGGCATGCAGCCGCCGGGCGACCGCGGACTCGGCCGGTGCGATCCGGGCCGGGTGCGCGCGCCCGGGTGACAGCGCGGTCAGCGCGATCCCGATCGCGGCCACGTCGATCAGCTCCTGCAGCAGCGCGCCCGCAGCCGGCGGCAGCCAACCGGCCGCGGCGGCCAGCATCGCGACCGCGGCCGCGCCCATGCCGGCCAGCGCGGCGGTCAGCGCGACGGTCCGGCACCGGCGGGCGATCAGGATCGCATCGGCCAGCACGTCGATCCGGTCCACGGTCAGTACCACATCGGCGGTCTCGGCCGACGCGGTCGCGCCACGGGCGGCGAGTGCGACACCGACGTCCGCGGCCGCGAGCGCCGGAGCGTCGTTGATCCCGTCACCGACCATCACCACCGGGCCGGTACGGCGTTCCCGCGCGACGACCGCCACCTTCCCGGCCGGGTCGCAGTCGGCGTGCACCGCGTCGACGCCGACGATCCGGCCGACCGCCTCCGCGGTGTCCGCGCGGTCGCCGGTGACCAGCACGATCCGGTCCACGCCGGCCTGCCGCACCGTGCGCAGCATGCGGGGCGCCTGCGGCCGGATCCGGTCCTCGAGGAGCAGCACCCCGGCGGGTACGCCGTCCACGCTCACGAACACCGCCAGCGAGCCGTCCAGCGCGGCACGGCGGCGGGCCGACCGCAGCCAGGCCGGTGGTTCGCCGGGGACGGCCCAGGCGAGCCGGCCGAGGCGTACCCGGCGGCCGGCCACGAGCCCCTCGACGCCGTGGCCGGGCTCCTCGCGTACCCCCGCCGGGTCTTCGGTCCGCAGACCGCGGTCGGCGGCCGCGGTCACGATCGCGGCGGCCAGCACGTGCGCGGACACCGCGTCCACGGACGCGGCCAGGCGCAGTACCTCGGCACCGTCGCCGCCGGGCGCGGCCGTCACCGCGGTCAGCACGGGCCGGCCGGCGGTCAGCGTGCCGGTCTTGTCGAACAGCAGCGTGCGGCCGGAGGCCAGCCGTTCCAGCACCGCTCCACCTTTGACGATCACGCCGGTGCGGGCCGCGCGGGACAGACCCGACATGATCGCGATGGGCACGGCCAGCAGCAGCGGGCACGGCGTGGCCACCACCAGCACCGCCACCACCCGGGCCGGGTCACCGCTCACCGCCCACGCGGCCCCGGCCAGCAGCAGCGTCACCGGCACGAACACCACGGCCAGCCGGTCGGCGGCCCGCGCGGCCGGTGCGCTCGCCGCCCGGGCGCGCTCGACCAGGCGCACCACCCCGGCGTACGTCGAGGACTCCGCGGTCGCGGTCGCGATCATCTCCACGGCGGGGCCGGCGTTCACGACACCGCTGCGCACGTCCGTACCGATGCGGCGGGACACCGGCATCGGCTCACCGGTCAGCGCGGACTCGTCCAGCGTCGCCGGGCCGCACAGCCGGCCGTCCACCGGCACGATCTCGCCGGTCGCGACGACCAGGCGGTCCCCGGCCACCACCTCCCCGGCGAGGATCTCGGTGCTGCCGGCCGCGGTCCGGCGCCGTGCGGTCCGTGGTGCCCGGGCCGCGAGCGCGCTCAGCTCCCGCCGGGCGCGCGCAGCCGCCCGCGCCTCGAGCAGCGCCCCACCGGCCAGCATCATCGCGATGACCGCACCGGCGAACGTCTCCCCGACGGCCGGCGCACCGGCCAGCGCCAGCCACGCGATCACGTCCACGCTCGGTTCCCGGCGGCGCACCGCACGGGCCAGCGTCACGGTCGAATACGCCAGGCCGAGCACCGCAGCGACGGTCCAGGCCACGTCCGCGAGCGGACCGGCACCGGCCGCCCGTGCGGCGGCACCGGCGGCCGTCAGCAGCCCGGCGACGGCGAACAACACCGTTTCCATCGTGCCAGTAGGCGACGCGTCCAGGCCGCCGCACAGAGCATCCGGCCCGTACGGCACAGGTCTTTCGGCCCATAGCCGGGCGCCGTACCGTGCTGCGCTCCCCGATCGGACCGTGCCCGGCCCGGACCGGAGACCTCGGCACCGCGCCGGTCCGGCGGGTTCCGCGGGACTGATCGTCGTCGTGCCGCCGCAGCCGGCCGGTGGCTCGCCCCGCCGGCCGGCTGTGGTGCCGCGCTCAGCCGCGCGCGGCCCGGGCCCGGATGAGCGTACGGATCGTCAGCAGCGCGGTCACCGCCACGATCTGTCCGCCGAGGATGATCCGGTTGATGTCGTAGGCCGGCCGCCAGCAGACGGCGCCGTCCCGGATGACGTACACGCCGGCCGGCTTGGCGGACAGCCCGCTACCGGCACCGGACCCCGGGCTCTCCGGTTCGCCGGGGGCGGAGATCGCCGCGGCGGCGGTGCCGTGTGCCGTCGCACCGCTGATCCTCGCGACCGGCAGAACCGTGACGCCGTCCCGGACGACCGGCGCACCGAAGACGCGATCCGCTCCCGCACTGTCGTGCAGTTCCCGGATCACGGTCTCGACCGTCATGACTCTGCCTTGATCGGGATCGGTTTGCCGGCGGTCTGGTTCTCCGCGATCAGGGCGCTGATCGTCAGGATGCCGGCCTGGTAACTCGCATCCACGGTGTCCGGCCGCAGTCCCGGCGGAACCGGGACGGTCCGGTAGAACGAGCCGTAGTGGAACTCGGAGTGCGCCTTGCCGGTGAACGACTCCTTGCGCTCGACCTTGATTTTCAACACCTCGCCGGACAGCGTGACCTCGACGTCCTTGCCGGGGTCGACACCGGGCAACTCGGCCCGGACGACGAACCGGTCGCCGTCCAGGTGCTCCTCGATCCGGATGCCCGGTCCGGGGAACGGCGACCAGGACCATCTGAGCAGGTCGAGGGGGGTCAGGGTTGACATGTGCCACCTCCTCACGGTGCTTGCACACCCAGCAGACCGCGCCGCACCGGTCCACGTCAGGGACTTTGGTCCCGACCGTCCGGCACCGGGAACCATGGGCCGTTTCCCGGGACCAAGGCCTCTGCCGGGCGGCCATCGACGATCGCCTACTGAAGGCGGAACCTGTCATGCGTACCGGCGAAGGGGTGAGACAGATGGAGAACCTGATCGTGGTCGGCGTGGACGGCTCGCCGGGCGGGCGTCGCGCACTGGAGTGGGCGATCGCCGAGGCGGCCAGAATCGGCGGTACGGTCCGGGCGGTGACCGCGTGGACCTGGGACGGTATCGACTCCGGACCGCTGACCGAGACGTCCCCGGCCGCGCAACGGCATCGCGCGGAGACACTGCTGCGCGACGAGATCGACGCCGTGCTGCGGCAGGCGCACGACCCGGTGACCGTGACCGCGGAGGCCGCGGAGAACAGCCCGGTCAACGCGCTGACCATCGCGGCCGAGAAGGCGAGCCTGCTGGTGCTCGGCAGCCACGGCCATTCCGCGCTGCGGCACCGCGTCCTCGGCTCGGTCAGCGACGGCTGCATCCGCCGCGCACCGTGCCCGGTCGTGGTGATACCGATCGACCGGGCCGCCTGAGATGGCGGCCCTGCGCGCCCTCGTCGTCTACGAGTCGATGTTCGGCAACACCGAGCTGATCGCCCGTGCCGTCGCCGAGGGCATGTCCGAGCTGCTGGAGGCGGAACCGCGGAACGTCGCGACGCAACCCCGGGCCGACGGCCAGGGCTACTGCGCCCTGGTCGTCGGCGGCCCCACCCACGCGTTCGGTCTCAGCCGCGCCGCCACCCGCCGCTCCGCCGCGGAGCAGGGCGCGACCGGCCCGGCCGAGACCGGCGTCCGGGAGTGGCTCGCGCAGTACACCTCGCTGGCGGGGACGCCGGCCGCCGCGTTCGACACCCGGATCGGCACGCCGTGGCCGACCGGGTCGGCGGCGCGGTCGGCGCAGAAACGCCTGCGCCGCCTCGGCTGCCGGATCCTGCTGCCCGCCGAGGACTTCGTCGTCACCGGCAGCACCGGGCCGCTGCGCGACGGCGAGCCGGAGCGAGCCCGCCGGTGGGGGCGCACCCTCGCCGAGATGATCGTGGCGACGCAGCCGGTCGGCTGAACGGATGCTTCCGCATCCCCCGGCGCGGCCGGTGACCCGGTCACCGGCCGCGCCGCTACCCCACGGAGATCGAGACATCAGGCGGTACGGTGAGCGTGTTGTGGACGGTGCAGTGGCCCGCCACCGCGGACAGCGCGGCGACCCGCTCGGCCGGGAAACCATCCGGAGGCCGGATCGTGATCCGGATCTCGGCGACCCGGGCCGGCCGGTCGGCGGCGAGGTGGTAGGTCGCCCGGACCCGTAGACCGGTCCGGTCGAAACCGTGCCGTCCCAGATAGCGGCCGGCGTAGAACGCCACGCACGAGGCGAGCGACGCGACGAACAACTCGACCGGCGTCGGCGCCTGGTCCGAGCCGCCCGCGTCGGCCGGCTGGTCCACCGCGAACACATGGTCACGCACCCGGATCTCATAGACGTCGGCATGGACGTGGCCGACCTCCACCGTGTTGATCGACATGGCGCCTCCTTGTCCGGTACCCACCGTCAGCGTCGTCCCCGCCGTGCACGCCGGGCACCGCCGGCCGGCACCGGTCTACGGGACGTTCGCCCCTCCCGAGCGCGGCCGGCGTGCCGCATCGTCGAGGACGAGTACCGGCACCATGGAGGTTGCCATGACAGACCAGTCGCCATCGCCGGACCGGCCACGGCCGGCGTCCGTCACAGGGCCGGGTGGCGTCTCCGTCGTGCCGGTGTCACACCGTGGCCGGCCGGTCGGCGCGTTCGTGGTCACCGGCGACGGTGCCCGCTTCGTTCCGGTGCTCGACACCGGCCGGCTGGTGCTGGCGGTGACCGCGGTCGCGGTCGCCGGTGCCGCGGCAGCCGCCGCCACCCGTCGTCCGCCCGGCCCGGCCATCCGTACCGTGAGCATGGGCCCCGGTGGCTGGATCAGCCTGCGTGGCCTGCCCGCCCCCGCACCCCGCACGGCCTCGGCGGACCGCCCGTGGTGGGCACGGCTGCTGTACGCCCGGCGGCTGGTGGTCGAGCGATGAAGGCCACGACGTCACCGTCTGCGAGGTCACCGGACCGAGCCGACACACGATCCGCTGTTCGGCTCGCCACTGATGATCGGCCTCGGTGGCGTCCTCACCGGCCCGCTGGACGATCGCGTGTTCCGGCCGGGCGCGCGCGGCAGGAGCCGATGACCGGGGTCCGGTTGCGCACCTCGGTCGCGGTGCCCCTGCGGCCGGGGAACGCCGCCGGGCCCGCGGCCGGCAACCATTCCGGTGGGATTCTGGTGCGGTTACCGGTCGGTGAGCCGGCCCCGCGCGCCCGGCTGCGGATGATCGCCACCGGGACCTTCGGCTCCGCCGGGACCGGGCGGGGTCGGTGATCGTGAGAAACGGTGAAGGCGGAGGTGTCCCATGATCGACGACCGGGCGGTGTGGAGGGCGATCGAGCACGCGTCCTTCGCCGTACTCAGCCACGTGAGCCCCGCGGGCGCACCGCGGTCCAGCGGCGTGCTGTACCGGACCGACGGCGACCGGCTGTACGCGGTCGTCGCCCGGGACAGCTGGAAGGCCCGGCACATCGCCGGTGACGGCCGGGTCGCGGTCACCGTGCCGATCCGGCGCGGCGGGCTCCTGGCGTTGCTGGTGCCGATCCCGCCGGCGACCGTCAGCTTCGCGGCGACCGCCACCGTGCATCCCGGCACCGTCCTGGAACGTCTCCCCCGGCTGGCCGCGCTCGCGCCGCCGGAGCGCCGGGCGGGCTGCGCGGTCCTGGAGATCCGGCCGGCCGGGCATTTCGTCACCTACGGCCTGGGTGTGTCCCTGGCGCGCATGCGGGACACCCGGCTGGCCCGCGCCCGGGTTCCGGTCCGCTGAGGACCGGAACCGGCCCGCGACGCAACCGGTAGGGCCGATCGGCCCTGGCGCGCACGGGAGCCGGGTCGTAATCGTCAGAGCGACGAAGGCATCGCATCAGGTGACGGCACAGTACCTCACCGGGAGACGCATATGGCCGCTCCATCACCCGCCCTTACCGCGTCCGGCGCGGAGTCCCCCGACGACCGGCTGCGCCGGCTCGCCGGGATGCCGTCCGGCGACGCTCTCCGCATCGAGCTGCGGGCGCGGGTGATCGAGGACTGGCTGCCGCTGGCCGAACGCCTGGCCTGCCGCTACGCCGGGCGCGGTGAGCCGCTCGAGGACCTCCGCCAGGTCGCCGCCGTGGCGCTGATCCTCTCGGTGGACCGCTTCGACCCCGGCCTGGGCGTGCCGTTCGCCGGGTACGCGACCCCGACCATCACCGGGGCTCTCAAGCGGCACTTCCGGGACACCGTGTGCCGGATACGCATACCGCGCCGATCGCAGGAACTGTGGGCGCGGCTGGCGTCCGCCGGCGAGCAACTGGCGCAGCGGGAACAGCGGACGGTCGGCCTCGACGAGCTGACGGCAGACCTCGGCGTCGACCTCGCGCGGGCCCGCACGGCCCGCCTGGAGGCGAGTGTCCAGTGGGTCGGCTCGCTGGACGGCGACCGGGGCGTACCGCTGCGAGAGATGGTCGGCGCCGCGGACCCGGGGATCGACGGGGTCGAGACCCGGTGCGCCCTGCGCGCCTGCCTGGCCGAGCTGCCCGCACGCGAGCGGCGCATCGTGGCGCTGCGTTTCGTGTCGGAGTTGCCGCAGCATCGGATCGCGGCGGAGGTCGGGCTCTCCCAGATGCAGGTCTCCCGCCTTCTGGCCCGCTCGATGGCCCGGCTGCGGGAACGATTCCTCGCCTAGGCTCACCGGCGGGGCGCGGCCTCGATCACCGCGTCCGGGCCGGGGAAGACCACTCCGACGTGGTCGTCGTCCGTCCACCGCACCTCGTAGGGCGGCGCACCGTCGGGCTTGCGCACCGCCGTGATGACACCGACCCGTTTCACGTCGCCCACCCGTGTACCACGGATGATGAGGCGGTCTCCCACCTGCGCGAACATGTCCCCTCCCATCGCCGGGTTCCCGCTTGAGTCTGTCCCCGGCGCCCGAACCGGGGACAGGGCCGTTGGTCCCGTTCGCGAGACGTGCGGCGGCTGTCCGGCCGTCCGTGACCTTCGGCCCTGTCCCCCGGCACCGCGGGAGCGCACGGTGACGTTGTCATCATCGGGCCTCGCGGAGTGGAGGAGACAATGCAGTCGATCATCGAATCCGGGTCTGCCGCGACGTCCTCGGCCGGTGCGGCGGTCGCGGCCATCCCCGACGCGGCGCTGCTGCACGCGGATGACCTGGGCGGTGCCGAGGTGACCGAGGTACCCGCCGGAGTCCGAACTGATCTACGTCCACCTATACCCTGCCCGGGCCTGGTCCGTTATCCCGGTGCACCGGTCACGGCACGTACGGTCGGCGGCGTCTTCTGCCGCCAGGACGAGCCGACGGTGGTGCTCGAACAGGTGGCCGTCTACCACGGCCAGGACGCGGCCCGGTACACCCGGGCGCTGCGCAACGCGCTCACCCGCTGCCCGGCCTTTCACCGGTGCTCGCACGGCACACGCTGGACGGTCCTGGACCGGGGCGTCGCCGGCGACGACTCGATACTCGTCGCGCAGGCCCGGCCGGCCGGGGGCTTCGTGGGTGAGCCGATCGTGCAGACCAGCTACCTGCTGGTCGCCCGGCACGGCACTGTCGTGATGACGCTCTCCGACATCGGCTGGGAGACCGGTGACGGGCACGAGGCCGTGATCCGCGTGCTCATGGACGTAGCGTTCGCGAGACTCGCCGAGATCCCCGGCACCGCCGGCACCGCCGGCCGTCCGCCGGCCGGCGCGGCACTGCCGCGCCGGCCGGCGGTGTAGCCCGGCGGCTGTACCCAGCGGAGTGAACCCATGTCCGTGATCCACATGGAGCGACTGCGGGACCTCGCCCGGATGCACGACCCCGGCGGCCTCCTGTCGGTGTACGTCACCGCGGATCCGCACGCGGCGACGACCGTTCCCGCGCCCTGGCAGGTGAGGCTGCCGCACCTGCTGACCGGGCTCCGCCGGCAGCTCGGCAGCATCGGCACCGGTGACCAGAGCCGGCTGCGGCTGGACGACGTCGCGCCGATGCTCACCGACCTGCTCGACGGCGGCGTGCCCGGCCGCGGCCGGGCGCTCTTCGCGGCTCTGTCGACCGGCACCGTGCGTGTCGTGCGGGTCCAGGCCGACCTGGGCGACACCGTCCGGATCGGGACAACCGCGTTCCTGCGGCCGCTCGCCGCCGTACACAGCGCACAGACACCGGCCGGCATCGTCGCCGTCGGTACGGACAGGCGCCGAGCGACACGCTCCGGCGGGCCTGAACCGGCGCGGATCCCGGCGGGGCAGAGATCCGGGCTTCGAGGCGGTGGCGGTGCGCCGATCGGGCCGAACGGCCCTGTGCCGCCGGCATCGACCGCGGTGTGCTGGATCTGAACGGTCACGAGTCGAGAAGACCGGCGACGACCAGGTAACGGGTCCGTACGGAGCACCTCGGAACGCCGTTCGCTGTTCCGGCGCGCAGCCGGATCGGCCGGTCTCCGGCCGCCCACACCGCGTACGAGGGAGGAATGCCATGCACAGGGGAAAATCATGGCCGGCCGCGCTGATCGCGGGTGTGCTCACCTGGCCTGCGGCCGCCGCACCGGCGACGGCCGGGGCCCGGCCGGAACTGACCGATCTCGGGCCCGGCGCGGTGATCGCGACGAACGGCCGCGGTGACGCGCTGATCTGGTCCGGGGATGCCCAGAAGTACCTCGTGCTCGACCACCGCCACCACGATCCGGTCGAGTTCCCCTTCCAGGGCAGGATCTACGACCCGGTGGACATGAACGAGCGCGGTGACGTGGTGACCGGCGGCCACCTCTGGCACGACGGACGGCTGACCGTGCTGCAGGACCGGGCCGGCACGCCGATGGTCGGTCAGGCGCTCAACGACCACGGCGTGGTCGCCGGGCACCGGTCGATCGGCGACTCCCAGGTGGAGCATCCCGCGATCCTCCGGAACGGCGTGATCGTCGACTTCCCGGGCTGGCAGGGGATGACGGCAGGGCGTGCGGTGGACGTCAACAACCGCGGTCAGGTGCTGGTCGATCTGTACGACGAGTCGGACGGTACGCAACGCGCCGTCATCTGGGCCCATGATCGCATCACCGACCTGGGCAGTATCGACGGCGCGCCCACCCACGGCGTGGCGATCAACGACCGCGGCACGGTCATCGGCTACAGCGGCTTCATGAGGCCGGTCCGATGGCAGAACGGCGTGCTGACCGGGCTCACCGACGGGCTCGAGATCACCAGCGGCCTGGTGTACGCGCTCAGCGAGCGCGGCGACATCGCCGGTCAGGCCAATCACAGTCCGGCGCTGTGGCGGGACGGCACGGTGATCTTCCCCGCGCCCGGCCGCGCGGGCCGGGCGACGGCGGTGAACGAGCGCGGCGACGTCGCCGGCGTCCTGGAACGCATCGACGGGGACTGGGCGGCGATCACGAATCCGTTCCGCTGGCGGCGGGGCGACACCCGGGTCTACACCCTCCCGGGCGACCAGATCACCTGGAGCACGTCAGTGAGCCTGGACATCCACGGTCGCGTGCTCGGCAGCACGGTGCTCACCGACTTCACGCAGCACATCGTGCGGTGGAACGTCCCGGCCGGCTGAACCGGCCCCGGCGGGACGGCTGAGCACACCGTCCGGCCCCGCACGGTCAGGTCCGGCGGACCCGGCACCGTGCGGGGCCGTCCGTCGTGCTCAGCCGGTGACGTGCACCGCGACCGTCGCTCCGCTGCCCGGAACGGCCTCGGCGAGTGAGCGGCCCGCGGCGGACCAGGAGGCCATCATGGCGACGGTCATCTGGCCGCCGGTCACGGAGGCGGGCTGGCGAAACGCGTACTGCCGGGTCTGCGCCGTCAGCGGTGCCGGCGCCGGCACGGTGACCAGGTAGCCGCCGACCGGCTCGTCCGTGATGGACGGCCAGTCCGGTCCGGTGGGCTCGATGCCTCCGGTGGTGGCGAACCGCAGCCGTACCGAGGCCGGGGGTGTGCCCCACCGGTGGGTCACCGTGACGGCGAGCGTCCCGGTGCGGTAACCGGCGACGGTCGGCCCCAGGGTCAGCTCACCCGCGGTGACGGTGGTCTCCGTGACGTACGGGTTGAGCGGAATGGCCGCCGTCCCGCCGGACCGGTGGAAACGGTGCCCGTCCCACCGGTAGGTGCGGTCCTGCCACGTCACCGGCACCGTGCCACCGCAGCAGTTCTGGATGTCGCCGACCCGCGCCGCGACGTCACCGTTCGCGATCACCCGGATGCTGCCGGCGGCGATGCTGCGGACCTGGCCGGTGGTCGCCAGGACCTGGCCGAGCGTGACGACCGCCCCGGCACGGTCCCGGCCGAACGCGACGACCTGCTGACTGCTGCCCTGAATCATGCATTCGAGTTCGGCGATCGTCTCGTCGGCGCCGTCTCGGTCCACGTCACCGTAGGTCACCGCACCGATGACGATCTGCTTGCCCCACGCCGTTCCCTCGTCGACGGCCCGGTCCGGGACGGTGAACAGGCCGTTGCGGAACTGCACCGGCCCGGACGGGCCGGCCACGTTGTCGGCCGGCCACGGCGGCACGTACAGCAGTGCGTTCTTCAGCACGCCGGCCGCGATCCGGCCGTCCGGCGGCGGCACCCGGGTGGGTGTGCGGGTGTCCGGTACGGACGTCGCGGCGGCCGGGCTGCCGGTGCCCGTGGGAGTGACGTGCGGAGCGGCGGACGGCACCGCGACGGGTCCTCCGCGCGGCATCCCGCCGCCGCGGACGAACAGGAGCACGGCGATCGGTGCCAGCAGGACGATCACGAGGAGCGCGGCGACGAGCACCGCCCGGCGGGCACGCCGGCGTTTCGGGGCGCCCGGTGGGGCGCCGTCCTCGACGGGCGGCACCATCGGCATGGTTGATCCGGACATCTCGCACCTCCCGGGGGTCGGATGGGTCCGCATCCCCATCGTCCGGCCCGCGGCGACGCGATACAGGGCCGTTGGTCCCGGCCGCCAGGGCGAGCGTGACGCCTACGTCCGTCAGCCGCTCGGTCTCGCAGGCGCCCTCCAGCTCGATCGACGCGATGAACTACCCGGTGCCGCCCGGTCCACAGCCATCGCATCCCAGCAGTACGCGTACCCCGGTCATCCCGTCCGCCCGGTGCGTTCTCGCACCGGGCGGCGGCTCCGGCCGGCCGTGCGTCACGGCCGGCCGGCACGGTCACTTCAGCCACGGGTTCTGCTTCACGACCGGCAGCGAGGCCCACCACCGCCCGAGACCCAGCGTGTCGCCGGCGGCGATCAGCGCCAGGCCGGCCAGCAGCGCGGCGTTGATCAGATGGTCGTCCATGAAGATGTTGTTCTCCGGCGGCAGCACGACGGTCCACATCAGCACGTACAGCAGACCACCGGTCACCGCCGCGATCCGCAGGCCGATACCCAGCAGCAACGCCACCGCGATACCGGCCAGGCCGATCATGAACAGCCAGTCGGCCCATGCCGCGCCCGCGATGTCCTGGTAGAAACCCTGGAACGGGCCGGTCGCGCCGAACGACAGGAACCCCTTGGTGGGGCTGCCGCCGTTGACCCAGGCGTTCGCGGACTCGGTCTCGTGCCCGAGCCCGAACGTCTTGTCGAGGAACGCCCAGAGGAAGATCCAGCCCAGCGCGAGCCGGATACCACCGAAGACGTACCGTGCCGCTGCCGACGGGGTGGTCCCGGTCACCGTCGCCGGTGCGGCGACCGGCCTCCCGGTTCCGCCGGTGGCCGGTCGCTCAGCCATCGCTGTCATGGTGCTCACGTCCCTTCCGGTACGGATACCTGATAGCCCCATTCGGACGTACGCCGCCACCGGCGGGGAGGGCCGAACGGCCCGTTCCCCGGCGGCGATCCGGCCGTGCCACACACCGCGGTTCCGGGCCGGAAGACCCTGTGCGGTGGTACGCCGCCGCGCTGTCCTGGACGTGAGGCCGAAACGGTGAGGAGGCCGACATGACCACGCGTGACGTGCTCGGCACGGGTTACCTCGGCACGGTCAACCGCTATCTGGATACGTCCGCCCGGCCGTCCCGGCCGTCCCGGCCACGCCGCTCCGCGCCAGCCGAACGCCACGCGGTCGTCGTCGGCGCGGACACCACGGCAGCGGCCTCGATCGCGGTCGACCATGCCGCGATCGAGGCCGCGCTTCGCGGCTGGGAGCTGCACATCGTGCACGCACAGCCGCGGGCGGCCACCGCTCACGGCCGCTCCGTGGCCCGAGACCACGGCGCCGCGCTGCTGGAGCGGATGTGCGACCGCGTACACAGCGGAACGGACACCGTACCGGTGACGTCCCGGCTCGTCGTCGGCTCGCCGGTCTCCTGCCTGCTGGGTGAGACCGCCCCCGGCGACCTGCTGGTCGTAGGCGCCGGGCACACCCGTGCCGCCGGCCTGCTGGCCGGTGCCACCAGTAATGACGTCGCCGCCCGGCACCGCGGCACCGTCCTGGTGGTACGCATGCCCGGTATACCGCTGAGTGCGTCGTGGGCGGCCCGGCCGCTCGTGACGGGTTTCGACGGATCGCCGTGGTCGGAACGCGCGGTGCGGTTCGCGCTCGAGGAGGCGACGCTGCGCGCCTGTGAGTTGACGGTGCTGTGGTCGCTACCGGTCTGGATGAGCCGCGCCGACGCCCAACTGCGCAGGTCCCGCCTGGAGGCGGAGGCCGCCCGCAACGGTGTCATCACGCACCTGCTCGAGATCGACAGCGGCGCGCGGGACCGGTTCGTGCGGGAGTCCGCGCATGCCGCCGCGATGGTGGTCGGCTCGCGCGGGATCGGCGGCCTCGGCGGGCTGCTGCTCGGCTCGGTCAGTCAGGCGCTCATCCACCGGGCGCACTGCCCGGTATTCATCGTCCACTGACGGCACCGCTGCACCGTCCGCGGGCGGGCGTCCGCGCAGCCATGCCGGGCCGGCAGCCGCTTTCTCCGTGCGGCCTGTACACCGGCCGCACGCGGTCCCCGCTCGGGAGCCTCGTCGTGGGATGCATGAGGGAGGAGTCATGAACACCATCACCCGCCGTGCGGCGACGCTCGTCGCCGCCGGAGTTCTGGGCCTGGAAGGGCTCGCGGTCGCCGCTCCGACGCTGGCCGGTGGAGGCCCGTTCGGCGGCCCCGGCCCGGCGAGCCCGGCCGTCACGGACCGCCCCGGCCCTTGGCTGATGGGCGGGCCGGGGATGGGGCAGGGCCACGGTCGGGGTGCCTGCGCAGGGCGGACCGTCACCGCCGCCCAGGGCAGCCTCACCGACGCGCAGCGGGTCACGCTGGCCTCGCTGGCGCAGGAGGAGAAGCTCGCCCATGACCTGTACGCCGCCTTCGCCGCCCGCTACGACGCGGTCGTGTTCGACCACGTCGCCGCGGCCGAGAGCCGTCACCTGGACGCGATGCGCACGCTGCTGAGCCGGTACCGCGTGACCGACCCGACCGCAGGACGGCCGGCCGGTACGTTCACCGATCCCGCCGTCCAGGCGAGGTACGACGATCTGCTCGCGCGCGGCGCCGAGCGCAGGTCCGCGGCGCTCGCCGTCGCCCGGCAGGCTGAGCGGGACGACATCGCCGCACTGACGGCCGCGCTCAACGGGCTGACCGCGCCGGATGCCCGGCAGGTCTACACCCACCTGCTGGCCGCGTCCGAGCGGCACCTGATCGCCTTCACCCGATGGCCCCGCAGGTGAGATCCGCTCGATCCGGGCTCGCGGCCTCACGCGGTGCCGGGCACGTCAGCCCGCGCCCGGCACCAGCAGCGTGACGGCCACCCACGACCGGGCCACGCTGCGCCCGGCGGAAAGTCCGGGGCGAACGCCAGCAGGTTCCCGCGTCTGGCCCGCAGGAACCTGCTCGACCTCCCGGTCGCGTCACCGCGCTGACCGGCATCCACGGCACGTCGGCAAGGACTGCCTGGTCGCCTGCACCGGCACCCTCTACGCGGTTCCGGCCCACAAGGTCCGCGTCCGCTCAGCGCGAGTCCTGCGCCGGCCCTGGGAATGCCCGGTGATCCCGGAACGGCTCACCCCGGCCCGGGGCGGCCCGATGATGTCCTCGCCATGCAGCCCGCGCGCTCCGGCGGCGTGCATGGTCATCGGGCCGGGACGAGGAACCGGGACACGCTGAGCAGCTTCTCGCGGGTCTCCTCCAGTTCGCGGGCCGGGTCCGACTTCGCGACCACGCCGGCGCCGGCCCGCAGCCAGGTGCGGCCCGCGTGCCGGAACACGCTGCGCAGTACCAGGGCCGCGTCGAGCGTGCCGTCCGCGGCGGCGGTGAGCACGGCGCCGCTGTACAGGCCGCGGTTCGGCTCGGTCTGGCGGATCAGGTCGCAGGCGGCGCGTTTCGGCACGCCGGACGCGGTGATCGCCGGGAACAGCACGGACAGCGTGTCCCACGCGGTGGCGCCGTCCGCGAGCCGGCCGCTGACCTCGGAGGCCAGATGCTGAACGCTGCCGCGTTCCTTGACCGACATGAAGTCCTGCACGTGTACGGTGCCGGGCGCGCAGACGGTGGCCATCTCGGTGGCGGCCAGATGCACGGAGATCGCGTGCTCGAAGACCTCCTTGGTGTCCCGGTACAGTTCGCCGCGCCGGGCCAGGTCGAGCCGCGGGTCGCCGGCCAGCGCGCGGGTGCCGGCCAGCGGCTGGGTGACCACGGTCCCGTGCGCGGTGACCCGGGCGACGATCTCCGGGCTGAATCCGGCGGCCGCCCAGCCGCCCAGGTCGAGCAGGAACGAGCGGGCCGGGTCGTTGCCGCGCCGCCCGGCCAGATACGTCGCGGGCAGGTCGATCTCGCCGGGGACCGGGACGATGCGGGACAGGATCACCTTGTCCAGCGCGCCGCTGCGGATGGTGTCGATCGCCTCCGCGACGGCCTTGCGGTACAGCTCGGCCTCGTCGCCGTCCGGGCTCACCGTGACGCGGTCCCCGGACGGCGGCGCGGCGGCGTCGGTGATCGCGCGTTCCAGCCGGTCGTGCAGCCGGTTCATCTCCGCGTCGTCGACGGCGGTCAGCACCGCGGTGTCGCCCGCGAACCGGATCTGCCGCCGCGGCACGATCAGGTGCGCGGTGGTGTCCTCGGTGGGCCGGTGGACGTGCTCGAACGACACCCAGCCGAAGACGCGCCAGTCGGTGGCCGGGAGCGCGCCGAGTGCCGACCGGACGCCGTCGAACAGCGCCGGGCCGGCGGCGAAGTCCTGCCGGCGGCCGTGGCCGAGGCGCAGTGCGGCGGTGCCGCCGGAGACGACGACGCTGGCCTGCGCCCCCTCGGCGAACCAGACCTCGCCCGGCTGTTCGTAGACGACGTGCTGGTCGCGGGCACCGGCCGCGAGCGCGGCCGCGGTGGCGATCGGGTCGCCGGAGAACGGGACGGTACGGCGGACCTGCGTGGTCACGTGCGATGCTCCTCAGGGTCGGGTATTCGCACCACGCGCTGGGCGGCGCGGGTGATCGTTTCCGGGTCGTGGCTGATCAGCAGCACGCCGAGGCCGTCCCGCTCGCTCAGTTCGGCGAGCAGGTCCAGCACCGCGTGTGCGGTGTGCCGGTCGAGTGCCGAGGTGATCTCGTCACAGACCAGCACCCGGGGTACGGCCGCGAGCGCGCGGGCAAGGTTGAGTCGCTGGCGTTCGCCGCCGGAGAGCGCGCCCGGCCGTCGATGTGCCGCGGATTCCGGCAGCCGGACGCGCCGGATCAGCTCGTGCGCCCGGTCGTCCACATCGGAGGGTGAAATCGCGTGCAGCGGGCGGCGCAACGCCCGCAGCGCGGTCTCGCGCGGGTTGAGCGCGCCGACGGAGTCCTGGCCGACGAACTGCACCGCCCGGCGCTGAGCGAGTGTGCGGTGCGCCGCGGCCGGGGCGAGGTCGGCGCCGTCCAGCGTGATGCGGCCGCCGGTTCGGGCGGTCAGGCCGGCCACGCATCGGGCGATCGTGCTCTTGCCCACGCCGGACGGCCCGGTCAGCGCGGTGCAGCCGCCGGGCGCCACGTCGAAGGACACGCCGTCGACCACGGTCCGCCGCCCGTAGCCGGCCCGCAGGTCACGGACCTGTAGCGACACGCCGGCTTCGGAGGTCTCCGCCGTCGCCGCGCGCCGGGGCGGCGTACCCGTGACGGTGGGCCGGGGCCCCAGGTGAACGATGCGGTCGGCGAGCGCCTCGGCCAGCGCGGTGTCGTGCGTGATGAGCAGGGCCGCGCAACCTCGCTCGCGCAGGTGCACGGCGAGCCGGTCGCGCAGGTCCCGGGCGAGCGGCCGGTCGAGCCCGCTGGTCGGCTCGTCCAGGATCAGCAGCCGCGGATCCGCCGCGACCGCGATGGCCAGCGCCACCCGCTGTGCCTGCCCGCCGGAGATCTCCCACGGCCGCCGCCGGCGGAACGCCCGCTCGGTGGGCAGGTCCATCGCGGCCAGCAGCTCGGTCACCCGGTCGCGCCCGGCGGCCTCGGCGAGCTGCGCACCGATCCGCCGGGCCGGGTTGAGCGCGGCGGCCGGATCCTGGCCGAGGAAAGACACCACGGTGCCGCGCAGTGCCCGCCCGCCCGGCCCGAACGGGTCGACGCCGCCGACCCGCACGGTCCCGGACCGGACACGCAGCCCGGGCCGCAGGTGCCCGAGCAGGCTGAGCGCCAGCGTGGTCTTGCCGGCCCCGGACGCGCCGAGCAGCCCGACCACCTCACCGGCCCCGATGGTAAGGCCGGCGCCGTCGACGACCGGGTCGCCGTGGTCCGGCCCGATGGTCAGCCCGGTCATCTCGACGATCATCGGCGCGCCCGCACGTCGTCGGCCAGCAGGTTCACCGACACCGCGAGGACCGCGACGAGCAGCGCCGGGACCAGCACCGGCAGCGGGGTCAGCGCCAGCCCGGACAGGTTCTCCTGCACCATCCGCCCCCAGTTCGGGGCGGGCGCGCCGCGGCCCAGGCCGAGGAAGCCCGCGGTCGCGGTGAGGTGCACGGCCGCGACGAACCGGATCCCGGCGTCGGTGAGCACCGTACCGGCGATGTTGGGCAGGATGTCGTGCCACAGCACCCGCGGCCCACTGTCGCCGCGCCCGCGCGCGACCTCGACGAATGCGCTGGACGCGACGGTACGGGTGGCCGCGCTGACCACCCGCGCGGAGAACGGCGTGGTGGTCAGCGCCACCGCGGCCAGCACCGCGAGGTCACTGCCGGGAAATCCGGCGGCGAAGACCAGCATGATCAGAATCGCCGGTACGATCGCGACCACGTCGGTGACCCGGATGAGCAGCCCGGCCCTGCGTCCCGGGGCGAGTCCGGCGGTCACGCCGACGAGCACGCCGAGCACCGTCGCCAGCACGGTCGCGCCCGCGGCGAGCGCGACCACGATCCAGCCGCCGTCGAGCACCCGGGTGAGCACGTCCCGGCCGAGCGCGTCGGTGCCGAGCGGGTGCCCGGCGCCGGGCGCGGCGAACGGCACGCCCGCCTGTGCGGTGGCCGATCCGGGCGAGACGGCCGGCCCGAGCACGGCCAGCGTGAGCACGGCCGCGGCGAGGACCTTCGCGACGGTACGGATCATCCGTGCCGTCCCTGCCGCGGGTCGGCGAGCCGGGTGACGATGTCGGCGGTGAGCAGCACCAGCAGCGCGATGCCGGCCAGCACCACGGTCAGCCCCTGCACGACCGGGATGTCCCGGTTCGCGACCGCGCGCTGCAGCTCGTAGCCGAGCCCCGGGTAGTTGAAGATCGTCTCGATGACCACGGCGCCGCCGGTCAGCGCCGCGGTGACCAGCGCGAGCGACTGCACCGCGGGCCCGATCGCGTTCGGCAGCACGTGCCGGACCGCGAGCCGCACACCGGTGACGCCGCGCAGCCGGGCGGCCTCGACGAACGGGCTCGCGGCGACCTCCGCGGCGGACGCGCGGATCAGCCGGGTGGCGCCGGCCAGCCCGACCGCGACCGTGCTCAGCACCGGCAGCACCAGGATTTCCGGCGTGTCCAGCGGCCCGCCGCCGATCGGGATCAGCGACACCCGCGGCAGCAGCCCCAGCCAGGTGGCGAACACGGTGATGAGCAGGCTGGCGACGACGAACTCGGGCAGCGCGACGCCGAGCAGCGTCGCGCCGGAGATGACCCGGTCGCGGGCCCGGCCCTGGCGCAGGCCCGCCGCCAGGCCGCAGGCGATCGACAGCGGCGCCACGACGGCCAGGGACAGCCCGGCGATCAGCGCGCTGTGCGGCAGGCGGTCGGCGAGCAGGTCGCTCACCGGCCGCCCGCCGACCAGCGCGGTGCCGAGGTCGCCGCGCAGCAGCGACCCGGCCCAGTCCAGGTAGCGCACGTGGGCGGGCCGGTCCAGTCCCAGCTCGGCGCGGAGTGCGGCCCGTTCGGCGTCGGTGGCGTCCGCGCCGCCGAGGACGCCGGCCGCGTCGCCGGGCAGCACGTCGGTCGCGGCGAAGACGAGCGCCGACACCGCGGCGAGCGCGAGCGCGCCGGCGCCGAGGCGCAGGATCAGGAACCGGCCCCAGTTCACCGCAGCGATGCCCTGCTGAAGCCGGGGAACTGCGCGAACAGGTCGTCGGCCACGCCGCGCACACCGGGGACCGCGGCCGTGATGAACGGCTTGAAGACCGGTGCGACGGTGTTGCCGTCGGTCCACATCGCGCGCTGCGCCGTGGCCGCGGCCGTCGCTGCCGCGGCCGGGTCGGCGGCGGCGCGGGCCTTGGTCACCTCGGCGTCGACATCGGGGCGGTTCCAGCCGAGCGCGGACGGGTTCTTCCCGCCGTAGGAGGACTGGTACAGCGGCATCGGCGGAACCGGCACGGAGAAGCTGGCCGCGAACGGCAGTTTGACGTAGGCGGGGAAGTCCGCGAAGAGCTGACCGGCGGGCAGTTCGCGCAGCGTGGCCTTGACGCCGATCTGGGTGAGGTTCTCCACGTAGAGCGTGGCGACCTCGACCATGCCGGGCGTCTCCGGGCCGGTGGTGAGCGTGACCTCGAGGTTCTGCGCGCCGGCCTCGGCCAGCAGTGCGCGGGCGGCCTCCGGGTCGTACGGTCGCTGCGCGATGTCCTCGGCGTAGCCGGGGAAGCCGGGTGAGAGCAGGTCGTTGCCGATCAGGCCCTGCCCGTGCAGAGCGGTGTCCAGCATGGCCTGCCGGTTCGCGGCGAGCTTGAACGCGGTCCGCACGCGCGGGTCGTCGAACGGCTTCTGCGTCATGTTGAGCCGGAAGAACAGGCCGGAGACGTAGGGCGCCTCGCTGCGGGTGACGGTGACCGTGCCGCTGCCGTCGAGGTTGCGCGCGGTGATCGGGGCGAGGTCACCGGCGAAGTCGATCTGGCCGCCGGTGAGCGCGGCGGCGCGGGCGTCGCTGTCGGCGATGTTGCGCAGCTCCAGGCCGTCGAGCAGCACCTCGTGCAGCGTGAACGCGTCGTTGCGGACCAGCGCCGCACCCTGCCCGGCCTCGAACGTGGTCAGCCGGAACGGCCCGGAGGTGGGCGCGGCCTGCTCGAACCGGCTGCCCTCCTTGAGCACCAGGTAGTTGCCCTGGCAGAGCACCAGCCGCCCGTCCGCGATCGGCCGCAGCGTGGGCAGGATCAGCGTGAGCGGGTCCTTGACCTCGGCCTTGGCGAGGTCGAAGTTGCGGCCCGGCGTCTTGTAGACCGCGAGGGACTTGGCGTCCTGGAACGGCGTGATCAGCGAGTAGAGCACGTCCCGGGCGGTCAGCGGTGAGCCGTCACTGAACGTCAGGCCGGGCCGGATGCGCAGCGTGTAGCTGGTCAGGTCGGGGCTGACGTCGATGCCGTCGAGCACCTCGTAGCGCACGCCGTCCGGTGCGGACGGGTCGAGGTTGCCCAGCGTCGCGTGCATGGCCCGGGCGCGGACGAAGTCGAGGTTCGTGCCGCCGTGGAAGTAGCTCAGCGTCTCGGACGCGCCGGCTCCGACGAACGCGGCGCGCAGCGTGCCACCGGCCTTCGGCGGGCCGGACGGGCCGGTTGCGGACGGCTCCGTGTCGTTGCCGCAGGCGGCCAGCAGCGCGGGCGAGGCGGCCAGTGCGGCCGCGGTCCACGCGCCGCCGCGCAGCAGCGACCGTCGGCGGATATGTGATGTCACAGGTGTTCTCCTCGGTGAGCCGGCAGCGCGATGGCGCCGGACGGGCACCACTCGACGGCGTCACGGACCGCGTCCGCGTGCTCGTCGGTGATCTCCCGGATGCGCAGGACGACCAGCCCGTCATCGGACTGGTCGAAGACGGCGGGCGCGGCGTGCACGCACTGGCCCGCGCCCACGCAGACGTCGGTGTTCGCGGTGACCCGCATCGGTCCTCCTCGCACGGGTGTGGCCGGTGCCGGTACGGTCGACAGCCTAGATGAAAACTATTGTCATGTTCAACAAGGCTCCGGAGGGATAGTGGACCACACCGCCTACGACGCGCAAGCCGAGCACTACGATCTGCTCACGGCTCCGATGTGGAGCGTGCTCGCACCGCTGCTCAGCACGGCGCTGCGCGGCCTCGACCCGCGGCACGGCCCGGCCGCCGACATCGGCGCGGGCTCCGGCCGCGGCACCGCGCTGCTGGCCCGGCTGCACCCGCACCTGGAGGTGATCGCGGTGGAGCCGTCCGCGTCGCTGCGCACCGCGCTGTTCACCCGCGTCGGCGGCGACGTGGACCTGTCCCGCCGGGTCACCGTGCTGGCGGACACGGCCGCCGGTGCGGTGCTGCCTCCCCGGCTGTCGGCCGTGCTGCTGGCCAACGCGGTGAGCGAGCTGAGCCCGCGACACCGGCGGGACCTGTGGCGCACGGCGGCGCAGCGGCTCGCGCCCGGCGCGCCGCTGGTGGTCAACCTGGGCGTGCCGGGCGGCGAGCCGCAGACCGTCGTGCGGGTCGGCCGCCGCGAGTACCGCAACACCGGCGAGGCCGAGCCCGGCGAGCCGGGAACGGTGCGCTGGACGATCACCACGGAGGTCCGCGACGGGGACACCGTGGTGCAGCGGGTCGTCTCCCGGCACGTCTCCTGGCGGCTGACCACCGCGGAGCTGTGCCGGGAGCTGGCGGCGGCCGGGTTCGGCGTGCGGCGTACCGGCGTGGTGGTCGTGGCTAGGACGTGAGCGTGGCGGTCAGCGCCTTCTTGTCGATCTTCCCGACCGCGGTCAGCGGCATCGACTCCACCGCGATCACCCGGTCCGGGTGCTTGTAGCCGGCCACGCCGCGCTCGCGCAGGAAGGCGCCGACCGCGCGGGCGGCCGGTGGCGTCCCGTCGCACACCAGGAACGCGACCGGCTTCTCCCCGAAGTCGGCGTCCGGCACGCCGACCAGCGCGGCGGCGAGCACACCGGGATAGGCGGCCAGGTGCCCCTCCACCTCGGTCGCGTCGATCTTCTCGCCGCCGCGGTTGATCTGGTCCTTGATCCGGCCCACCACCACCAGGTGCCCGGACGGCAGCCGGCGTACCTGGTCGCCGGTGCGGTAGAAGCCGTCCGCGGTGAACCCCTCCCGGTTGACCGCACCGGCCCGGTAGTAGCCGCGGATCGTGTACGGCCCGCGGGTCAGCAGCTCCCCCACCTCGCCGTCCGGCACGTCCGCGCCGGACTCGCCGACCACGCGCACCTCGTCGTCCGGGCAGATCGGCCGCCCCTGGGTGGTGCAGACGGTGTCCGGGCCGTCCTCCGGCCGGGTCAGATTGATCAGACCCTCCGCCATGCCGAACACCTGCTGCAGCCGGGCCCCCAGTTCCGGCTCGATCCGCCGGGCCACGTCGTCGGCGAGCCGGGCCGCGCCCACCTGGAGCAGCCGCAGGCTGGACAGGTCCGGTGCGGTCTCGGCGTTCTCCTGCAGCCACAGCGGCACCAGCGGCGGGTTGAGCGCGGCGATCGTCACCCGCTCCCGCGCGATCAGCCGGAACGCGGTGGCCGGGCTCGGGTCGCGGGCCACCACGACCGTGCCGCCGGCCTGCAGCACGCCGAGCACGCCCGGGCAGGCCATGGTGAAGTTGAACGGCATCGGCAGCACCGCCAGGTACACCGAGTCCGGCCCCAGCTCGCAGATCTCCGCGGACAGCCGGGCGTTGCAGGCGTAGTCGTCGTGGGTGCGCGGGATGAGCTTCGGCGTGCCGGTGGTGCCGCCGGACAGCAACAGCAACGCCAGGTCGCCGGCGGCCGGCGGGTCCGGCTCCGCGATCGGCGCGGCGTCGGCGGCCAGCAGGTCGGCGAGCCGATGGAAGCCGTCCCAGCCGGTCACGTCGCCGTCGATGATGACAAGATCCAGGCCGGGGTACGCCGCACGCAGCTCGGCGGCGAGCGGCCGGTGGTCGAAGCGGGCGTGCCGGTCCGGCCCGACGTAGGCGACCGCGCCGGACCGCTCGACCAGGTGGCCGACCTCGGACCGGCGGTGGCCGGGCATCGCATGCACCGGCACGGCGCCGAGCCGCTGGAGCGCGAACCACAGCGTGACGAACTCCGCGCGGTTGGGCAGGTGCACCACCACGCGGTCACCGCGGCGCAGTCCGCGCGCGTGCAGTGCGCGGGCGAGCCGGTGCGCGGCGCGGTCGAGGTCGGCGTAGGTGAGGCGGGTGTCGCCGTCGACCAGCGCGGTGCGGCCGGCGAACCGGGCCGCCCAGCCGGACAGCAGCTCACCGAAGGTCTCACCGCGCCACCAGCCCGCCGCGCGGTACCGCCGGGCGTCCTCCACCGGCCAGCCGGGCCAGTCCGCACCGTCCACAGTGAACCTCCTCAATGATCACCCCGGGGGTGGCGTAACAACCGTTACGACGTTTACAGTGACGCTAGTTGAACATGATGTTCATTTACAAATAGGCTTCCGCCCTGCTGCTCCGACGAAAAAGGGTGAACCGGACCGTGCCCGAGGCACCGCATCCCCGTACCGCATCACCGACCGCCGCACAGATCCGCGCGCTGACCGCCGAGGCGCTGGAGATCCCCGAGGACGAGATCGGCCCCGACGACGACCTCTTCGACCTCGGCCTGGACTCGCTGCGCCTGATCCGGCTCGCCGCCGCCTGGCGCCGGCACGGCCTGGACGTCGGCTTCGACGTGCTCGCCGAGACGCCGACGCTGGCTGCCTGGGAAGAGGCGCTGCGGTCGGCGGCGGCCACCACGGCCGAACCGGCCGGGCCGGACACCGCGACGCCCGGCGACGCGCCGTTCCCGCTGGGACTGATGCAGCACGCCTACTGGATCGGCCGCCAGGACGGGCAGCCGCTCGGCGGCGTCGGCGCCCACTTCTACGTGGAGTTCGACGGGCACGGCGTCGACCCCGGCCGGCTCGCCACGGCCGTCACCCTGCTGCGCCGCCGGCACGACATGCTGCGCACCACCATCCTCGACGACGGCACGCAGCGCATCCGCCCGGCCGTCGACGACGTCGACCCGCTGACCGTCCACGACCTGCGCGCGCTCGACGGCGACGCGCTCCGCGCCCGGCTGGACGAGCTGCGCGACACCGGCACCCACCGGCGGATGGACGTCGAACGCGGCGAGGTGTTCCTGGTCGCGCTGTCGCTGCTGCCCGGCGGCGCCACCCGCCTGCACGTCGACCTGGACATGATCGCCGCGGACGCGGCCAGCCTGCGCCTGCTCATGGACGACCTGCGGCACTACTACACCGCGCCGGAGACCGCGCTGCCGCCGATCACCGGCAGCTTCGCCGGCTATCTCGCCCAGCGCACCGCGCGCCGGGCGGACGAGCGCGCCGCCGCCCGCGACTGGTGGCAGCAGCGGCTGCCGGACCTCAGCCGCGCACCCGAGCTGCCGGCCGTCGTCGACGCGCTGCACGCCGACGGCCGCTTCCACCGCACCACCCGGCTGCACCACACGCTCTCCCCCGCCGACCGGGACCGGCTGGCGACGCTGGCCCGCCGGCACTCGCTGACCCCGGCCGCGGTGCTGGCCACCGCGTTCGCCGAGGTCCTGGCGGGCTGGAGCGCACAGCAGCGGTTCCTGCTCAACCTGCCGCTGTTCGACCGCGACCTCGACGTGCCCGGCGCCGACCGGCTCGTCGGCGACTTCAGCAGCTCGGTGCTGCTGGACGTGGACCTGTCCCGGCCGCTGCCGTTCGCCGAGCAGGCCCGGGGCGTGCAGGGCACGCTGCACCAGGCGATCGCACGCGGGTCGTACCCCGGCGTGGAGGTGCTGCGCGACCTGTCCCGCCTCGGCGACGGCACGCCGGTGCTGGCACCGGTCGTCTACACCAGCGCGCTCGGCCTCGGCGAGATCTACCCCGAGGCGGTGCAGGCCGCGTTCGGCCGGCCCGTGTGGATCATCTCGCAGGGCCCGCAGGTCTGGCTGGACGCGCAGGTCACCGAGCTCGACGGCGGGCTGCTGCTGAACTGGGACGTGCGCGCCGACGCGTTCGCGCCGGGCACGGCCGAGGCCGCGTTCGACGCCTACCGCGGCCTGATCGGCGCGCTGCTGAGCGACGAGTCCGCGTGGGAGCGGCCGGTCGGCCGGCTCGTCCCGGACGGCCAGCTCGCCGCCCGCGCCCGGATCAACGACACCGGCGACGACGTACCCGCGGAGACCCTGCCCGAGAAGTTCTTCGCGTGGGCGGCGCGGGAACCGGACCGGATCGCGCTGCGCGGCGACGGCGAGACGACCTACGGCGCGCTCGCGGACGCGGCCCGGCGGGTCGCCACGCTGCTGCACCGGCACGGCGTGCGCCCCGGTGACTCGGTCGCGATCACGCTGCCGAAGGGCGCGGCGCAGGTCGTCGCGGTGCTCGGCGTGCTGGCGGCCGGTGCGGCCTACGTGCCGATCGGCGTGGACGCGCCACCGGCTCGGCAGCGCCGCCTGCACACGCTCGCCGGAGTGGCCGCGGTGCTCAGCGACGCCGCGCACCGGCCGGACGGGGCCGAGGTGCCGGTGCTCGACATCGCCGACGCCGGCGCCCTGCCGCCGGCCGAGGTCGTGCCGGTGGACCCGGAAGCGGTCGCCTACGTCATCTTCACCTCCGGCTCCACCGGCGAGCCGAAGGGTGTGGAGGTGCCGCACCGCGCGGTCGTCAACACGCTCGACGCGGTCGCGGAGGTCTTCGGCGTCGGTGCCGACGACCGGACGATCGCGCTGTCCGCGCTGGACTTCGACCTCTCCGCGTACGACATGTTCGCGCTGCTGCGCACCGGCGGGTCGGTCGTGGTCGTCGACGAGCCCGCCCGCCGGGACGCGTACCGCTGGGCCGAGCTGATCCGCCGGCACCGGGTCACGGTGGTCAGCTGTGTGCCCGCGCTGCTGGACATGCTGCTGTCCGCCGCCGCCGGGGACGGGCTGCCGGCCAGCCTGCGCCTGGTCATGCTGGGCGGCGACTGGGTCGGGCTGGACCAGCCGGCCCGGCTGCGCGCGCTGGTGCCCGGCGCCCGGTTCGCGGCGCTGGGCGGGATGACCGAGGCCGCGATCCACAGCACGGTGTACGAGGTCGGCGACGTCGACCCGGCGTGGCGGTCGGTGCCGTACGGCGTGCCGCTGCGCAACATGCGGGTCCGCATCGCCGACGAGCGCGGCCGGGACCGGCCGGACTTCGTCCCGGGCGAGCTGTGGGTCAGCGGCGCCGGGGTGGCGCACGGCTACCGCGGCGACCCGGCCCGCACCGCGGAGAAGTTCGTCGAGTACGGCGGCCGCCGCTGGTACCGCACCGGCGACCGGGCCCGCTACCACACCGACGGCACGCTGGAGTTCCTCGGCCGCGCCGACCACCAGGTGAAGATCCGCGGGCACCGCATCGAACTGGGCGAGGTCGAGGCCGCCGCGGACGCCCACCCGGCCGTCATCCACGCGGTCGCCACCGTCGTCACCGGCGCGACCCGGCAGCTCGGCCTCTACGCCGCGACCGGAGGCACGCCGCTGGACGCCGCCGAGCTGCGGCACTGGCTGGCCGGCCGGCTCGCCGTCTACATGGTCCCGGAGCACCTGATCGTCGCGGAGACGATGCCGCTGACCGCGAACGGCAAGCTCGACCGCCGGGCCGTCGCCGCCGCGTTCGCCGCCGCGGCCACCGCCCCGGCGCCCGGCGAGCCGCCCCGGGACGGCGCCGAGCGGCAGGTGGCCGAGGTGTGGGCCGAGCTGCTGGGCGTGACCGCCATCGGCCGCGACGACTCGTTCTTCGCCCTCGGCGGCGACTCCCTGCTGGCCACCCGCATGATCAGCCGGCTGCGCGAGCGGGGCCTGGCCGGTGCCGGTGTCGCCGCGCTGTTCGCCGGGCCGGCGCTGCGCGACTTCGCCGCGACGCTGACGGCCGGCACCGGGACGGCCGGCGGCGGGCTGGTCGCGGACCCGGCGCACCGGCACGAGCCGTTCGGGGTCACCGACGTCCAGGCCGCCTACCTGATCGGCCGCGACGACCGGCTCCCGCTCGGCGGCGTCGGCACCTGGCACTACAGCGAGTTCGACGGCGCGGACGTGGACCTGGCCCGGCTGGAGCGGGCCTGGCGGATCCTCGTCGACCGGCACGACATGCTGCGCGCGGTCTTCGACGGCGACGCCCGGCAGCGGGTGCTGCCCACCGTGCCGCCGTTCACCGTCCCGGTCGCCGAGGGCGCGGACGCGCTGCAGCGGATGCGCACCGAGCTGTCCCACCGCAGGCTGCCGGTCGACCGGTGGCCGCTGTTCGAGGTCCGCGCCGTGCGCTACCCCGACCCGGACGGCACGGTACGCACCCGGATCGGCGTCGGCCTGGACTACCTCATCTTCGACGCCCTGTCGATCATGCTGCTGTACCGGGAGCTGGACGCGCTCTACACCGACCCGGACGCCGCGCTGCCCCCGGTCGAGGCGACCTTCCGCGACTACGTGCTCGCCACCGCGCCGGCCGCGTCCGGCGGGGCGGGCGCGGCCCGGGAGCACTGGACCCGGCGGCTGGACGCGATGCCGCCCGCGCCGGCCCTGCCGCTGACCGGCGACCCGGCCACCGTGTCCGGGCACCGGTTCACCCGACGTCAGCACGAACTCGACCCGGACCGGTGGCAGCGGATCCAGGCCACCGCGCGCGCTCACGGGCTGACGCCGTCGGCGGTGCTGCTGGCCTGCTACGCGGAGATCCTGCGCGCGTGGAGCGGCCAGGACGCGGTGTCGGTCACGCTCACGCTGTTCAACCGGCTGCCGCTGCACCCGCACGTCGACCGGGTGCTCGGCGACTTCACCACGCTCGCGATGATCGGGCACCGCCGTACCGCCGGGGAGTCGTTCCTGGACCTGGCCGGCCGGCTGCACCGGACGATGGGCGAGGACCTGGACCACCGGGACGTGCCGGCCGGCTGGCTGCTGCGCGAGCTGGCCCGGCGCACCGGCGGCCCGCACGCGTCCATCCCGGTCGTGTTCACCAGCGCGATCGGCGTCGGCGAGGCGGTCACCGCACCCGCGTTCGGCACCCAGGTGTGGGGCGTGTCCCAGTCACCGCAGGTGCTGCTGGACAACCAGGTCACCGAGTCCGGCGGCCGGCTGCGCATCACCTGGGACGCGGTGGAGGACCTGTTCGCCCCCGGCGTGCTCGACGACATGTTCACCGCCTACACCACCATGGTCGAACGGCTCGACGGCACCGACTGGGCACGCCCGCCCGCGCCGGTGCTGCCCGCCCGGCAGGCCGCGGTCCGCGCGACGGTCAACGACACCGCCGCACCGCTGCCCGGCGGTCTGCTGCACGACCGGTTCTTCGCGCTCGCCGCGGCCGAACCCGCAGCGGACGCGCTGCTGTGGCAGGACGGCCGGATGAGCCGCGGCGAGCTGGCCGGCACGGCCCTGCGGATCGCGGGCACGCTGGCCGCGCACGGTGTACGGCCCGGCGACCCGGTCGGGGTGAGCCTGCCGAAGGGCGCCGACCAGGTCGCGGCCGTGCTCGGCGTGCTCGCGGCCGGTGGCGTCTACGTGCCGATCGGCGTCGACCAGCCCGCGGTACGCCGGGAGCGGATGCACACGGTCGCCGGGCTGCGCGCGGTGATCGGCGGCGACATCGACGTCAAGACCGCCCGCGACCACCCACCGCTGCCCGCCCCGGTCGACCGCTCCCCCGGCGACCTCGCCTACCTGATCTTCACGTCCGGATCGACCGGCGAGCCGAAGGCGGTGGCGATCACCCACGCGGCGGCACTGAACACCGTCGCCGACGTCAACGACCGCTGGCGGGTCGGGCCGGACGACCGGGTCCTCGCGGTCTCCGCGCTGGACTTCGACCTGTCCGTCTACGACGTGTTCGGGCTGCTCGGCGCCGGTGGCGCGCTGGTGCTGCCCGGCGACGCCGACCGGCGCGACCCGACGGCCTGGCTGGAGCTGCTCGACCGGCATCCGGCCACGCTGTGGAACTCCGCGCCGGTGCTGCTGGACATGCTGCTCACCGCGGCCGAGAACGACCCGGCGGGCGCGCGCGGCCTGGCCCGGCTGCGCGCGGTCCTGGTCTCCGGCGACTGGGTCGGCCTGGACCTGCCCGGCCGGGTCCGCGCGCTCGCGCCGGACTGCCGGTTCACCGCGCTCGGCGGCGCCACCGAGGCGTCGATCTGGTCGAACGCCTGGGACGTCGGCGAGGTGCCACCGCACTGGACGTCGATCCCGTACGGCGTGCCGCTGACCAACCAGCGGTTCCGGGTCGTCGACCCGGCCGGTCTGGACGCCCCCGACCTGGTCCCGGGCGAGTTGTGGATCGGCGGCGCGGGCGTGGCGGCCGGCTACCACGGCGACGCCGAGCGCACCGCGGCCCGGTTCGTCACCGGCGGCGACGGGGTCCGCTGGTACCGCACCGGCGACCTCGGCCGCTACTGGGCCGACGGCACGCTGGAGTTCCTCGGCCGCGCCGACCACCAGGTGAAGATCGGCGGGCATCGGGTCGAGCTCGGCGAGATCGAGGCCGCGCTGCGCGCCCACCCCGGCGTCACCGACGCGGTCGTGCTCGCCCCGGGCGGCCGCGGCACCCGGCGGCTGCACGCGTTCGTCGTCGCCCGCGGCCCGGTCGGCGACCTGCCCGCGCACCTGGCCGACCGGCTGCCCGCGCACGCGATCCCGCACCGGATCGTGCCGCTGGACGCGCTGCCGCTGACCGCGAACGGCAAGGTCGATCGCGCCGGCCTCGCCGCCCTGACCGCCCAGGAGCCGGCGGTGGCCCGGCCGCCGGCCGGCCCGGTCGAGACCGAGCTGGCCCGGCTGTGGGAGTCGCAGCTGGGCACCCCGGCCGTCGACCGGACCGCGAACTTCTTCACCGCCGGCGGCGACAGCCTGCTCGCGCTGCGCCTGGTCGCCGCGGTGAGCGAGTCGTTCGGCACCGACCTGTCCGTCCGCACGTTCCTGACCGCGCCGACCATCGCCGACCTGGCCGCGCACCTCGCCACCACCCGCACCGACACCATGGAGACCGGAACCCTGTGAACGTTATCGACCTCATCGCCGACCTCGACGCACACGGCATCCGGCTCTGGGAGGAGAACGGGCAGCTGCGGTTCCGCGCGGCCGCGGGCGCGCTGACCGACGAGCGCAAGGCCCTGCTGCGCGCGCACAAGGAAGAGGTCCTGGCCGCACTGCGCGCCCGGACCACGCTGACGCCGGACCACGCGGCCCGGCACGAGCCGTTCCCGCTGACCGACATCCAGGCCGCCTACCTGGTCGGCCGCGGTGGGGCGTACCCGTACGGCGGGGTCGCCTGCCACACCTACGTGGAGCTGGCGTTCGAGGCCGGCACCGACCCGCGGCGGCTGGCCGGGGCCTGGCACGCGGTCGTCCGGCGGCACGACATGCTGCGCGCGATCGTGCACCCGGACGGCTACCAGCAGGTGCTCGCGGACCCGCCGGCGCCGGAGATCCCGGTGGTCCACGACGACGTGGAGCGCATCCGTGCCGAGATGAGCGCGCGGGTGCCGGTCACCGACCGGTGGCCGCTGCACGAGGTGCGGATCAGCGTCACCGAAGCCGGGCTGCTGCTGCACCTGTCGGTGGACCTGCTGGTCGTCGACTACGCCAGCCTGCAGCGGGTGCTGGCCGAGGTCGAGGACCTCTACCACGGCCGGGACCTGCCGGAGCTGTCGGCGACGTTCCGCGACTACGTGCTCGCCCGGCGCGGGCAGCCGGCCGGCCGGGACCGCGACTACTGGATGGACCGCATCGACACGCTGCCGCCGGCCCCGGACCTGCCGGTCACCGGCGACCCGTACGCGGCCGGCGGTTTCCGGCACCTTTCCGCCGTGCTGCCCGCGGAGACGTGGGCGGCGATCCAGCGGCACGCGGCCGCCCGCGGCGTCACCGCGACCGCCGCGCTGCTGACCGCGTACGCCGAGGTGGTCGGCCGGTGGAGCCGCAGCCCGCGGTTCACGCTCAACGTGCCGGTCTTCGACCGGCTGCCGCTGCACCCGGACGTGGCGCACCTGGTCGGCGACTTCACCGCGGTGGAGTTGCTGGAGGTCGACCTGACCGCGCCGCGCCCGTTCGCCGGCCGGGCCCGCGACCTCGCCGGGACGCTGCTGGAGGACCTCGCGCACCCGCTGTTCAGCGGCAGTGACGTGCTGGCCGAGCTGACCCGCCGCAGCGAGGCCGACACCGTGCTGATGCCGGTGGTGTTCACCAGCACGCTCGGCTCCGCCTCGGCCCGCGCCCCGCGCGCGGAGGTCCGGCACGCGGTCAGCCAGACCCCGCAGGTGTGGATCGACTGCCAGGTGATGGAACGCGCCGGTGGCCTGTCACTGAGCTGGGACGTCCGCGACGGCGTGCTGCCCGGCAGCACCGCGGACGACATGTTCGCCGCGTTCACCGCGCTGGCCGGCGCGCTCGCCGGTGACGACGCCTGGGACGCCCCGGCCGCGATCGCGCTGCCCGAGCCGACCCGGCGGATCCGCGCGCGGGTCAACGCGACCGAGGTGACCGTACCGGACGGGCTGCTCACCGACGCGGTGCTGGCCACGGCCGCCCGCACCCCGGACGCGGTCGCGGTCCGGGCGGGCGGGCAGTCGCTGACCTACCGGGACCTGCTGGACCGGGCCGCGGTGGTCGCCCGGGAGCTGACCGCGCGCGAGGTGCGGGCCGGTGAGCTGGTCGCGGTGACCATGGAGAAGGGCTGGGAGCAGGTCGCCGGGGTGCTCGGCGTGCTGCTGGCCGGTGCGGCGTACCTGCCGGTCGATTTGACCGCGCCGGTGCTGCGCCGCCGGGCGATCCTGCGCGACGCGGACGTCCGGGTGGTGCTGACCCAGTCGTGGCTGGACCGGCCGGAGGAGATCGACAGCATCGCGGTGGACCTGCTGCCGGTGTCCGGGGCGGACGTGCCGAAGCCGGGCACGGACCCGGCCGACCTGGCCTACGTGATCTACACGTCCGGCTCGACCGGTGAGCCGAAGGGCGTGATGATCAGCCACCGGGCCGCGCTGAACACGATCGCGGACATCAACGCCCGGTTCGCGGCCGGCCCGGACGACCGGGTGCTGGCACTGGCGCAGCTCGGCTTCGACCTGTCCGTCTGGGACGTCTTCGGCCTGCTCGGCGCGGGCGGCACGGTGGTGCTGCCGGACCCGGCGCGGCGCGGCGACCCGGCCGCGTGGGCGGAGACGATCGCGGCCGAGCACGTGACGCTGTGGAACTCGGTGCCGGGGCAGCTGCAGATGCTGTCCGACTACCTGCACACCACCGGTGAGCGGCTGCCGTCGCTGCGGCTGGCCATGCTGTCCGGCGACTGGATCCCGCTGTCGCTGCCGGACCAGATCCGCGGCCTGCTCCCGCAGCTGGAGCTGCACTCGCTCGGCGGTGCGACGGAGGCGGCGATCTGGTCGATCCACTACCCGATCGGGGCGGTGGACCCGGCGTGGGCGAGCATCCCGTACGGCACGCCGCTGGCCAACCAGACGTTCGACGTGCTCGACGCGGCGCTGCGCCCGTGCCCGGACCACGTGACCGGTGAGCTCTACATCGGCGGCACCGGTCTGGCCGACGGCTACCTCGGCGACGCCGAGCGCACCGCCGCGCGGTTCATCGTCCACCCGGACGGCCGGCGGCTGTACCGCACCGGTGACCTGGGCCGGTACCGGCCGGACGGGGTGATCGAGTTCCTCGGCCGGGAGGACGCCCAGGTCAAGATCCGCGGCTACCGGATCGAGCTGGGCGAGATCCAGGCCGTGCTGGACGCGGCGCCGGGCGTCGGCGCGAGCGCGGTCGTGGTGGAGGGCGAGTCCGGGGCGACCGCGAAAGCGGCGCTGCGCCGCCTGGTCGCGTTCGTCGAACCGGCCCGCCGCACCCCGCCCGCCCCGCAGGTGACGCTGCCGCCGGTGACCGCGGATCCGCGGGTGACGGCGTTCCTCGAAGCCTTCGACGCGGCCGCGCTGCTGTCGATCACCCGGGTGCTGGACGGCCGGTCCGCGGGCGACGCGTGCGCGCGGCTGGGCGTCGCCGACCGGCACCACCGGCTGGTGCGCCGGTGGGCGGCGCGGGCGCTGCCGGCCGTTCCGGCCGAGGCGGAGGTCACGGCCGCGTGGGACCGCGCGGCCGTGCTGCAGGACGAGTGCGGGTGGGGCCCGGAGCTGTTCGCGGCGGTCCGCGAGTGCGCGGACCGGCTGGTGCCCCTGCTGCGCGGGGAGATCGAGGTGACCGCGCTGCTGACGCCGGAGGCGCTGGACGCCGCCTACGCCGGCAACGCGGTCACCCGGCCGCTGCACGACGCGATCGCGGAGACGGTCCGCGCGCTCGCCGCCGGGCACGACGGGACGCTGCGGATCGTGGAGATCGGCACCCGCAGCGGCGCGCTGCGGCCCGCGCTGGCCGGGCTCGACGTCGACTATCTCTGCACCGACGACTCCCCGCTGCGGCTGGCCGCGGCCCGGGACCGGCTCGGCGACGCCCGGTCCGCCGTCCTCGACCTGGACCGGGACCTGCGCGCGCAGGGCGTGCCGCCGAACACGGCCGACGTCATCGTCAGCGCCGGCGTGCTGAACAACAACACCGACATAGATCAAACCCTGACCAGGGTACGGGAGCTGGCCGCGCCCGGCGGCTGGCTGCTGCTGCTGGAGAACACCGACGACGACGCGGCCTCGGTGCGCATCTCGACGGAGTTCCTGGCCGAGCACGCCGGCCCGTTCACCGACGCCCGCGCCGGCCGGGAGCAGTCGTTCCTGTCCCCCGCGCAGTGGACGGCCGCGCTGGAGGCGGCCGGCGGCGAGGTGGTCGCGCACACCGGGCTCGGCGGACAGTCGCTGTTCCTGGTGCGGTTCAAGGCCGACCGGGAGCCGGTGGTGCTCGCCGACGTGGCCGGGTTCGCCGCCGAGCGGCTGCCGGAGTACATGGTGCCGGCCGCCTGGCAGGTCGTCGACGCGCTGCCGCACACCGCGAACGGCAAACTCGACCGCGCCACGCTGGCCTCCTGGCTGACCCCGGCCGCCGAGACCGGCGCGGACGAGGCCCCGGCCGACGAGTTGGAGACGCGGCTGGCCGCGCTCTGGGCGGAGCTGCTCGGCGTCGAGCGGGTCGGCCGCAACGACGACCTGTTCGCGCTCGGCGGCGACTCGCTGCTGGTCGCCCGGCTGGTCGGCCGGCTGCGCGACGGCCTGGACGGGCTGCCCGGCGAGTGGGACCTGGAGTGGGAGCTGGTGCTGCGCCACCTGCTGCGCACGCCGACCGTGGCCGGGCTCGCCGCCTACCTGCGGTCCCAGGCGGATGCCGGCGCGGCGGCCGCGGCCACGGTCTCCCCGGTGGTGCGGCTGATCGACGAGCTGTCCGGGCCGGTGACCGTGCTGGTGCACGCCGGCACCGGGACGCTGCTGCCGTACCGGCCGCTGATCACCGAGATCCGGCGGTCCGGCGGCCGCAACGGCCTGGTCGGGCTGGAGATCCCGGAGCTGGACGAGTTCCTCAACGCCGACCCGGACGGGCTGATCGACCGGCTCGCCGCCCGGTACGCGACCGCGCTGCTGGACACCGGTGCCCGGGAGTTCGACGTGGTCGGCTACTGCGTCGGCGGGATCATCGCCACCGAGGTCGCCCGCGGGCTGGCCGAGGCCGGCGCGACGGTGCGCAGCCTGACCGTGATCTCCAGCCACAGCCCGACGTTCCGGATCGACGACGATCTGCTGTCGGAATACTCGTTCGCGCTGATGATGGGCATGGATCTGGAGAAGATCGGGTTCCCGGCGGACGAGCAGCGGGTCGGTGCGGCCGCGGGTGCGGTGCTGGCCGCCTCGCCGGACGCGATCGCCAACGGTTCCCTGGCGGACCTCGACGGCGAGTTCGCGGACGTGGCCGCGGCGTTCGCGGCACTGGAGAACGTGCCGCGGATGCGCCGGGTGGCGCGGATGTGCGAGGCGCTGCCGCCGGACCTGGCCGGTTCCTACGAGCCGGAGGGGATGCTGCGCACGCTGCGGACGTACCAGCAGAGCATCTTCGCGCTCAGCCGGCACACCACGGAGCCGTACGCCGGGGACATCACGTTCCTGCGGCACAACGGCGCGTACCCGTTCCCGGGCAGCGCGGAGACGATCACCGACCACTGGGCCCGGCTGTGCCTGGGCGACCTGGGCAGCCGGGACATCCCCGGCCAGCACTTCACCTGCATGACCGGCGCGCACGTGCGTACCGTGTTCGGGCACCTGGTGGAGCTGGTCGACGGGCTGGACCGGGCATGATCGGCGTGCTCGGGGCGTCCGGTGCGGTGGGCCGGTTCGCGGTGGCGGCGCTGCGTGACGGCGGCTGCGGCCCGCTGCGGCTCGGCGCCCGCCGCCCGGAGCGGCTGTCGGCGGACGACGGCGAGGTGGTCGCGGTCGACGTCACGGACGCGGGCTCGCTGGCCGCGTTCTGCGCCGGGCTCGACGTGGTGCTCAACTGCGCCGGGCCGACGTACGCGCTGCAGGAGACGATGGCACTGGCCGCGCTCGCGGCCGGTGCGCACTACGTGGACGTCGGCGGTGACGACCCGGTGCACGAGAAGCTGGCCGGTGTCGTGACCGGTGACGCGACCGTGGTGCTGTCCGCCGGGACGCTGCCCGGCCTGTCCGCGCTGGTGCCACGCTGGCTGGCCGGGCCGGGACCGGGCGGTGGCCGGCTGGTCTGCCACGCCGGTGGGCTGGAGCGGTGCACGGAGACGGTCGCGGCCGACTTCATGCTGTCGCTGTCCGTGGGCGGCGCGCACGGCGAGCCGTTCGGTGCGCCGCTGGCCGCGTGGCGGCACGGGCGCCGGGTGCCGCGGGCGCTGCGGGTCGCCGAGGACGCAGCGGTGCCGTACTTCCCGGACCGGGCGACGCTGCAGCCGATCCTGACCGCGGAGAACGAGCGGCTGGCCGCGGCGCTCGGGCTGGCCGAGCTGGAGAACTGGAACGTGCATCCGGGCCCGCGGGTCCGGGCGCTGTTCACCCGGCTGCCGGGGCTGGCCCCGGCGGACGCGGCGGCACGCCTGATCACGGCGGCCGAGGTCGACCTGGCCGGGCGGGAGCCGTACTACCGGATGGTGTTCGCGCTCGACGGCCGGACCGCGGTGGTCAGTACCGCGTCCAGCTACCGGCTGACCGCGTTCGTCGGCGTGCTCGCGGTCCGCGCGATCCGGTCCGGCTCGGTCCGGCCTGGACTGCACTTCGCCGGTGAGGTGCTCGATCCGGAGTGGACGGTGGCCGAGGTGAACCGGTCGGGGGCGGCTCGCGTCGCCGCGCCGGCCGCGGACGGCGACGACGTCGAGGAGGGCGTGCTGTGAGCCGCCCGCTGCGGGTCGTGGTGTGCGGCACGAACTTCGGCCGGTTCTACACCCGGGCGGTCGCGGCGCACCCCGGTTGCACGCTCGCCGGGGTGCTGTCGACCGGCAGCGATTACTCCCGCGCGCACGCGGCGGCGGCCGGGGTGACGTCGTACACGTCCGCCGCCGAGCTGCCGTCCGATGTGGACGCCGCGTGCGTCGTGGTCGGCGGCGCGGTCAGTGGCGGCCACGGCACGGAGCTGGCGCTGGCGCTGCTGGCGCGCGGCGTGCACGTGCTGCAGGAGCATCCGGTGCACCCGGACGAGATCGCGGCCTGCCTGCGGGCCGCGCGGAAGGCGGGCGTGCAGTACCGGGTGAACACCCACTACCGGCATCTGGCGCCGGTGCGGCAGTTCCTGGACGCGGCCGCCCGGCTGCGGGAGCGGCGCACGCTGCTGTTCGCGGACGTGGCCACGTCGGTGCACGTGCTGCAGCCGCTGGCCGACATCCTGATCCGGGCACTCGGCGGTGCCCGGCCGCGGCGGCTGTCCGTGCCGTCGGACTCGGCGCCGCTGCGGTCGCTGCACGGCGAGCTGGCCGGGGTGCCGCTGACGCTGCGGGTGCAGAACCAGATCGACCCGGGCGACCGGGACAACCACGCGCTGTTCTGGCACCGGATCGCGCTCGGCACGGACGGCGGCGTGCTCACGCTCGCCGACACGCACGGTCCGGTGCTGTGGAGCCCGCGGCTGCACGCGCCGCGCGACGCCGACCGGCGGCTGCTGACCACCGGCGCGGGGCCGTCGCTGGACCTGCCGACCACGTCGGTGCTCGGGGCGGCGACGCAGCCGACGTACCGGGACGCCTTCGATGATCTGTGGCCGCGGGCCATCGGGGTGGCGCTGAGCGAGCTGGCCGGCGCGATCGAGGCGGGTGGCGACCCGCTGCGCGGCGGGCAGCCGGATCTGGCGATGGCCGGCTGGTGGCGGGAGCTGATGGAAGTGCTCGGCCCGCCGGAGCTGATCAGCCCGCCGGCCCCGGTGCCACTGGCCGCGGCGGAACTGGGAGAGGTCGTGCCGCCGGCGGCCGATGACGATCCGCGGGGAGCGGCCGGGACGCACCTGCCGCCGCTGGCGTCCGGACCCGCGCCCTCGCCGTCGCAGGTCTCCGGATACGGCCCGGCCGCCGAGTTCTTCGACCTCGCCGCGCGGGAGCACGCAGAACGCAGCGGTCCGGCCGTGGTCGCGGCACTGGCCGGGATCGACACCGGCCACGGCCCGATCCTGGAGATCGGCGCCGGGACCGGGCTGATCACCGAGGCGGTCGCGGCCGCGTTCCCGGACGCGGCCGTGATCGCTGCCGAGCCGGAGCCGGCCATGCGGGCGATCCTGACCAGCCGCATCGACGCCGTGCCCGCGCTGCGGGACCGGGTGTCGGTGGTCGCGGCGGTCGCGGAGGACCTGGAGCTGCCGGACCGGCTGAGCGCGGCCGTGCTCTGCGGCGTGCTGGGGCATCTGGATGCCTCGGCCCGCCACGCGCTGCTGACCGGGCTGGCCGAGCGGCTGCCGCCGGGCGCGCCGATCGTGGTGGAGCTGATGGGCCTGACCGAGCCGGTGCAGATGCCGCCGACCCGGCTGGTGACCCGGCATCTCGGTGACCAGCGGTACGAGTGGTGGATGTCCGGCGAGCCGGCCGGGCCGGGCCGGATGCGGCTGGACACGACGTGGCGCGTGCACCACGGCGAGCGGGTCGTCCGCGAGGTCCGCGACGGCTACCACTGGTTCACGCTGAGCGTGCGGCAGGTCGCGGACGAGGC
Source organism: Catenuloplanes indicus (assembly GCF_030813715.1). NCBI lineage: Bacteria > Bacillati > Actinomycetota > Actinomycetes > Micromonosporales > Micromonosporaceae > Catenuloplanes > Catenuloplanes indicus. Next base: position 158,779 of record NZ_JAUSUZ010000001.1, on the reverse strand, counting down.
CGGGCTGACGTGCGAGCCGCTGCCCGGCCTGCCCTACGCCGCGGTGCTGCGTGCCCCGCTCACCAGGTGACCGGCACCCGGTCCGGGGTGTAGGCGATCGCGTCGTGCTTGAACGACAGTGCGGAGATCTCGGCGTCGAGCCGCATGCCGGGGATCCGGTCGATCAGCGTGCCCAGCGCCACCTGCAGCTCGACCCGGGCGAGGTTCTGCCCGACGCACTGGTGCACCCCGTAGCCGAACGCCACGTGGGTGCGCCGGTCGCGGGTGAAGTCGATGACCGCGGGGTCGGCGAAGACGGCCGGGTCGTGGTTCGCGCCGGCCAGCAGCGGGATCACGCCGTCGCCGGCCGGGATGACCACGTCGCCGACCTCGATGTCCGCGGTGGCGGTGCGCAGCGCGATGCTGTCGCCGACCGACAGCGCGCGCAGCAGTTCCTCGACCGCGGCCGGCAGCAGCGCGGGGTCGCCGTCGAGCTGCTTCCACAGCCGCCGGTCGTCGTCGAGCAGCGCCAGCACGCTCAGCCCGATCATGCTGGTGGTCGTCTCGCGGCCGGCGACGACGGTGATGGCCACGGTGGCGAGCAGGTCGTCGCGGGACACCGCGCCGGTGTGCAGCTGATCGGCGATCAGCCGGCTGAGCAGGTCGTCGCCGAGATCCCGCTCGCGCGCGGTGACCAGGCCGTCGAACACGTCGAACAGCGCGTCGAGGCCTTCGGTGGCGGTGCGGGCGTCGCTGCCGCCGCCACCGATCTGCTGCGAGCCGAGCGCGCCGGTGATCCGGCGGAACCACGGGTCGGCGCGGCGCACACCGATCATCTCGCACATCACGGTGCTGGAGACCGCGTGCGCGAACTGGGTGAGCAGGTCGACCGGCCCGCCGTGGCGCAGCAGCTCGTCGACGCGCTCGTCGACGATGCGCTGCACCGGGCGGCGCATCGCGCGGGCCTTGCGCACGGTCATCTCGGGCAGCAGCATCCGCCGGTACGCGGTGTGCTCCGGCGGGTCCATCCGGATGAACGGGCGGGTGCGCGCGCCGACCTCCTGCTCGCCGTCGGCGAGCGCGGGGAAGTTCGCGTGCCGCACGTCCGCGCTGAGCCGCCGGTCGGCCAGCAGCGCCCGGACGGCCTCGTAGCCGGTCACCACCCAGGCCGGGCGGCCGGTGGGCAGCAGGACCTTCTCGGCCGGCATCTCCGCATATTCCCGCGGTGCCGAAAAAGGGCAGGACCGGGGTATCGGAAAGGCACGCATGTCACTCATTCTGTTTCCTTTCTGGAGGCCCCAATCTACACCTGATAAACAAATAACGCACACCTCGAAAAGCGCCCATGAGCGCAATTCAATGCTGCCCGCAAAAAGGAGACGACAGATATCGTGCGCATTTTTTGCTTTCCGCACGCCGGCGGTAGCGCCAGCGCGTTTCGGTCGTGGCGAGGGCTTTTCCCGGCGCAGGCCACGCTTGTCCCGGTGCAGTATCCGGGCCGGGAGAACCGATTCTCCGAGCCGCTGATCGACGACATGCCGCGGCTTGTCGACACGCTCATGTCCGAGCTGCCACTGACCGCGGGCCCGTTCGTGCTCCTCGGGCACAGCATGGGCGCCGCGGTCGCGTACGAGACAGCACAGGAACTGCGTCGCCGAGGGCTTCCCGGGCCGGACCGCCTGGTCGCCTGCGCGCGCCAGGCGCCGACCGCGCACCGGCCCGGGACCGTGCACCACGGCGACGACGAGGCGCTGGTCGCCGAACTGCACCGGCTGGGCGGCACCCCGCCGGAGGTGCTGGCCGACCCGTACCTGCGCCGGGCCGTGCTGGACGTCGTGCGCAACGACTACCGGCTCGCCGAGACCTACACCGCCCGGCCCGCGCCGCCGCTGGACTGCCCGGTGTCGGTGTTCACCGGCGACGCCGACCCGGAGTGCGACGCGGCGGACGCGGCCGGCTGGTCCGCGGTGGCCCGCACGCCCGCCGAGGTGACGGTGTTCCCCGGCAACCACTTCTTCCTGTTCCCGCAGCGCCGCGCGGTGGTGGCCGCGCTGATGTCCGCGCTCGCCCTGCCGACGGCCGCCGCGACCGCGTGGCCCAGCACCCCGTAGGAGACCTTCCGATGGCTACCGACTTCTACAGCACGTCCGGCGAGTTCTACGAGATGGTCGCGGACCGGCACGTGCGCACCAGCGCCGGGCCACTGACCACGGCGCTGCGCGGCGTCGATCCCGCGCTCGGGCCGGTGGTGGAGATCGGCGCGGGCACCGGGCAGCTGACCCGGCTGATCGCCGGCCGGCTGCCGGCCGCCGAGATCGTCGCGGTGGAACCGGCCACCCCGATGCGCGCGGTGCTGACCAGCCGGGTGCTCGGCGAGCCGGACCTGCGCCGCCGGGTCACGGTGGTGGCCGGGGCGGCCCCGGATCTGGTGCTGCCGGACCGGATCAGCGCGGTGGTCGCGTTCGGCGTGCTCGGCCATCTCGGCGACGGTGACCGGGCCCGGCTGTGGGACCTGCTGCGCCCGCGGCTGCCGGCCGGTGCGCCGGTGGTGGTGGAGCTGATGGGCGGGCACCGGGCCCGGCGGATCGAGCCGATCCGCATGCTGCGCGAGACGATCGGGGCGCAGACGTACGAGTGGTGGACGTCGGCCGAGGTCGCCGGGCCGAGGCTGATGCGGTGGCGGACCACGTGGAAGGTGTTCTCCGGCCATGAGGTGGTCCGCACCGTGGAGGACGCCTACGACTGGACGACGCTCAGCCTGGAGGACCTGGCCGCGGAGTCCGGGATGACCGCCCGGCACCTCGGCGGCTCCGGCGTGCCGGGCTCGCCGGAGATCGGCGTGCTGGTGCGCTGACGTGCGCGGGTCCCCACGCCGGTCGTGGGGACCCGCGGCAGCAGCGCCGGACACGTGCGGTATGCGCATACGGACATGGACGGCGAGCGCCGAGCACGTCCCGCCTCCGCCGGGCAGGTCGCGGGTCAGCCCGCCGGCGTCCGGACGGCGTGGATCAGCCCGCCGGTGTCCGCCTCGGCGGTGAAGCCGGCCGCGCGCAGTTCCCCCGCCAGGGCGGCCGCGGAGACCACATGCCAGGGGTACGACGTGGCGACCTCGCGCAGCAGCGCGCCGTCCGCGTCCCGGACGCGGTACCGCATGTGCCACACCAGCCGGTCCGGGCCGGACGGCTCCGCGCGCCCCGCACCCTCGTACCGGTGGCGCCCGACCGGGATCTCGGCGAAGACGGTCTCCGGCACCGCCGTGGCCGTCTCCGGCGGCTGCGCGTTGGTCAGCAGCGGAGCGCCGGGCGGCAGCGTGCGGGCCGTCGCGGCCCAGAGCGCGTGCCGCTCGGCGGGCGCCAGATGGCCGGCCATGTTGAGCGCGAGAACGGCGGCGGCACGGGACGGCAGCGCGGCGTCCTGCGCGGTCGCGGCGAGCACGGTGACCCGGTCCCGCAGGTCCGCGTCCGCCGCCACGCGCGCCAGCAGCGCGGCGCGCTGACCGGATGACGGCTCCACCGCGATGATCTCCGCCCCGGGTACGGCAGCGGCGACGGCCAGGACGCCGAGACCGCTGCCCGCGCCCAGGTCGACGATCGGGCCCGCGGCCGGGTCGGCGTCACGCATCGCCGCGGTCACCGGCGCGCGCAGCGCCTGCCACATCTGCTGGCTCATCAGGTCCAGGAACTCCGCGGACTCGCGGTAGTCGTCCGTCATGGACACCTGCGATCAGCTCCTGTCTCCGCATCGCGACGGGCTGCCCGCCGACCCGTACACACTAATGGAAATGGGTTTCATCTCCTATAGTCTGTCTCCGTTCGCAACGACGACACCCCCCTCGGAAGCGGAGAAAGCAGATGACGACCGACGGCGCCCGGTCACGGCGGCAGATCCGGCACCGGGCCGAGATAGGCGCGGTGCTACGGGACAGCAGCGAGTTCCTCGGCGCCCAGCGCATCCACGCCGAGCTGCGCAGACGTGACGTCCCCATCGGTCTCACCACGGTGTATCGCGCCATGCAGGCGCTCGCCGAGGAGGGCGCGGTCGACGCCACCCGCACCGCCACCGGCGAACAGGTCTACCGGTACTGCAGCCCGCGCCACCATCACCACCTGATGTGCCGCGACTGCGCCCGCGTCGTGGAGGTCGAGGGCCCCGCCATCGAGCAGTGGACCACCGCGATCGCGCGGCAGCACGGCTTCGCTCAGGTCAACCACAGCGTCGAGCTCCTCGGCACCTGCCCGGACTGCGCGGCGGCCCGGTGAGCGCGCGCGCACTGCTGCGGCCGGTCCGCGGCCGGCTGATCCTCGCGGTGGCACTGCAGGCGCTGTCCAGCGTCTCGGCCACCGGCGTCCTCGTCGCCATGGCGATGATCGGCGACCGGTTGCTGGCCGGCGCCGGCGCGGTCTGCACGATCGCGCTGGCCGGGGCGGGCGCGGCGCTACTGAGCGTGCTGTGCGCCGCGGCCGCCGGCGCGCTCACCCACCTGGCGGACACCGGCCTGCAGCTGCGCCTGCGGCGGCAACTGGCCAGCCGGCTCAGCCGCGTGCCGCTGTCCTGGTACGCCGGGCGTGGTTCCGGCGCGGTGAAGAAGACCGTGCACGACGACGTCGCGGCCCTGCACCACCTGGTCGCACACACCGTGCTCGACGTGACCGCGGTGGTCGTCACGCCGCTGGCCGCACTGGTCCACTTGGCCACGGTCGACCCGGTGCTGGCCGCGCTCTGCGTGCTCCCGGCGGTCGCCGGTGCGCTGCTGTTCCGGCGCGCGATGGCGAACGCGGGCCCGCAGATGGCCGCGTACGGCCGCGCCGCGACGGAGATCAACAACGCCGCGGTCGAGTTCGTCGACGGCATCGCCGTGCTGAAGACGTTCGGCCGGGCCGGCGAGGCCCACCACCGGTACCGGCGGGCGGCGGACGCGTTCAGCGACTTCTTCACCACCTGGGCGGCCGGCACCACCGCGGTCACCACGGCCTCCCAGCTGGTGGTCACGGCACCGGCCGTGCTGCTGACCGTGCTCGCCGCCGCGGTACCGGCCGTCGCGGCCGGTGTGGTCACGCCCGGCGCGGTGGTCGCGTTCGTGCTGCTCGCACCCGCGGTGGCCGCACCGGTCGCCACGATCGGCCGGCAGACCCAGGCACTGCGCACCGGGCTGAGCGCCGCCGGCGCCGTCGCGGACGTGCTGCGCACACCGGTGCGCACGCCCGGCACGGCCGAACCGGACGGGACCACGATCCGGCTGCACGACGTCGGGTTCGGCTACGCCGACGGCGTACCGGTGCTGTCCGGTCTTGATCTGGAACTGCCGCCCGGCACGGTCACCGCGCTGGTCGGCCCGTCCGGGGCCGGGAAGTCCACGGTCGCCCGGCTGATCGCCGGCCTGCACGAGGTGACCACCGGGAGGATCACCGTCGGCGGGGTGGACGTGCGCGACCTCGACCCGGCGGTGCTGCACCACACGGTCGGGTTCGTGCTGCAGGACGTGGTGCTGCTGCGGGCTTCGGTGGCGGAGAACATCGCGCTGGCCCGGCCGGGCGCCACCGCCGCGCAGATCGAGGCCGCGGCCCGCACCGCGCGGATCCACGACCGGATCGCCGCCGCCCCCGGCGGCTATCGGGCGATCGTCGGCACCGAGCTGGTGCTCTCCGGCGGTGAGGCCCAGCGCCTGTCGATCGCCCGGGCACTGCTGGCCGATCCCCCGGTGCTGATCCTGGACGAGGCCACCGCGTACGCCGACCCGCACGCCGAGGCCGAGATCCAGCGTGCGCTGTCCGCGCTCACCGCGGGCCGCACCATGCTCGTCATCGCGCACCGGCTGGCCGGCATCCGCCACGCCGACCGGATCGTGGTGCTCGACGCCGGCCGGATCACCGAACAGGGCCGGCACGCCGGCCTGCTCGCCGCCGGCGGCCGGTACGCCCGCATGTGGCGGGCCCAGCAGCTCACGCCCGCACTGGAGGAGACCGCATGATCCGCGCCCTGGCCACCGCGCTCGGCCCGGCCCACGCCGCACCACTGCGCCGTCTGCTGGTGCTCACCGCCGCCGCCGCGGCCGCGCAAGGGCTCGCGTACGCGCTGCTGGTCCCACTGCTGTACGCCGTGCTCGGCTCGCGCCCGGCCGGCGCGCTGCCCTGGCTCGCCGCGTTCGCCGCCGCGGTCGCCGGGTACGGCGCACTCACCTGGTCGGCGCAGACCCGTGCGTTCCGGCTCGGCAGCGACGTGGCCCGGGCGCTGCACCACCGGCTCGGTGAGAAGATCATCGAGTTGCCGCTGGGCTGGTTCTCCCCCGCCCGCACCGGACAGCTGAGCCGGCTCGCCGGGCAGAGCGTGCCGCAGCTGATGAACGTGCCCGCCCACCTGCTGCGACCGGTCGTCACCGCCGCGATCACCCCGGCCGTCGTCGCGGTGACGCTGCTGGTGGTGGAGCCGCGACTGGGCGCCGCGGTCGCGGTGACGGTCCCGCTGCTGGCCGTGGTCCTGCGGGCCGCCGACCGAGCGGTGGCACGTGCCGATGCGGACCGGCACCGCCGTGCGGACGAGGTCGCGGCCCGCCTCGTGGAGTTCGCACAGGCCCAGCCGGTGCTGCGGGCGTACGGCCGCACCGCCCGGGAGCACCGGCTGCTCGACGACGCGCTCGTCGCGCAGGCCGCCGCGGACCGGGCGATGCTGCGCCACGTGATCCCCGCACTGACCGGCTTCGGCTTCGCGGTCCGCGCGCTGCTCGGCGGCGTCCTGCTGGCCGGCACGAACCTGGTGCTGGGCGGCTCGCTGGACGTACCGGTGCTGCTGGCCGTGCTGGTGCTCACCGTGCGGCTGACCGAACCGCTGGGTACCGCCGCCGAGTACGGTGCCGCACTGCGCCTGGCCAACGGCCGGCTCAGCACGCTCGACGACGTGCTCACGGCCGCCACCCTGCCGGCACCGGACCAGCCGCGAACGCCACGATCCGCCGAGGTCGTCCTCGACGACGTCCACTTCGGGTACGACGGCCGTCCGGTGCTGGCCGGGGTCAGCTTCACGCTGCCGGAGCGTGGGATGACCGCACTGGTCGGACCGTCCGGCGCCGGCAAGTCCACCGTGGCGCGGCTGCTGGCCCGCTTCTGGGACGTCGACGCCGGCGCGATACGCATCGGTGGCGTCGACGTGCGTCAGATGGCCACGGCGGACCTGATGTCCCGGGTGGCGTTCGTCTTCCAGGACGTGTATCTGTTCGACGGCACGCTGGCCGGCAACATCCGGCTCGGCCGGGCCGACGCCACCGACGAGGAGGTCCGGGCCGCCGCGGCCGCCGCCGGCCTCGGCGATCTGCTCGATCGGCTGGACGACCCGGTCGGTGAGGGCGGCACGGCACTGTCCGGCGGGCAGCGGCAGCGGGTGTCGATCGCCCGCGCACTGCTGAAGAACGCGCCGATCGTGGTGCTGGACGAGGCGACCGCGGCCCTGGACCCGGAGACCGCGGCGGCGGTGCAGACCGCGGTGCACGCGCTGGCCCGGCGCACGACGCTGCTCGTGATCGCGCACCGGCTGGAGACGGTCCGGGCCGCCGACCAGATCCTCGTGCTCCGCGACGGCGTCATCACCGAACGCGGCCGGCACGACGACCTGGTCGGCGCGGGCGGCACGTACGCATCGTTCTGGCACGACCGGACCGCCGCCGAAGGGTGGCGGCTCGTCGGCTGACCCGGACGCTGACTCCCGGACCCCGGTGCCGCATCCGCCGGCCGGGTCCGGGTCGCCCGGCGTCCGCGCCGAGGGGGATTCGCGATCCCTGGCTGAACGTCGGCGGCGACGCTACACATGGACGGGTGATCGGCTGGTGCCGCGGTCAGGTAGGGGGAGCAGAGTTGTCCACAATAGAGCCTTGTCCGGTCCACGCCGCGGATGACGATCTGGCGGATCTGCGGCGGACCGTGTTCCACGTGGTGATTCCGGCACTGCCCGGCTCCGGTTTCAGTCAACGGCCGCGGAAGCAGGGCTGGAACCCCGCGCGTACCGCCCGGGCCTGGGCCGGGCTAATGACCGGCCTCGGTCACCAGCGGTTCGGCGCACACGGTGGGGACTGGGGTGCGTCGGTCAGCGCGGAGCTGGCCCGGCTCGCACCGGAGCGGGTCGTGGGCCTGCACCTGACGATGCCGCACGCGTCGCCGCTGCCCGGCGACATCGCCACCGCCGACGGGGCCGAGCAGGCCATGATCGCCAAACGCGAGGAGTTCGTCCGCGGTGGCATGGTGCACGTCATGCTTCAGGGCCTGCGCCCGCAGACCCTCGGCTACTCCCTGCTCGACTCGCCGGCCGGGCTCGCCGCGTGGCTCGGCGAACACCTAGACCTGTTCGCCGAGGACAACGGCGTAGCCCAGCAACGACAGATCGACAACATCGCCCTGTACTGGTTCACCGCGACCGGCGCGGCAGCGGCCCGGTGGTACTGGGAGTCCGCGATGCGGTGGACGCCGCAGACCGCCGAGGAGCAGAACGCCCAGACGGTGACCGTGCCGACCGCGTTCACGCTCTTCCCCGCCGAACCGTTCCCCACGGCCAAGCGCTGGGCCGAACACCGCCACAAGAACATCATCGCCTGGAACGAGATGGACCCTGGTGGCCACTACCCGGGCTGGGAGCACCCGGACGTCCTGGTCTCCGAGGTCCGTGGCGCGTTCCGTACCCTTCGAGGCTGATCAGTGAGCACCGAAATACCGGACGTGCGAGTCAAGGGCGGCGTTGTCCGTGGCCGGATCGACCACGGCACGCCGGCCTACCTCGGCATCCCGTACGCGGCACCGCCGTTCGGCGGGCACCGGATGCGCCCGCCCCGGCCGGCCGAGCCGTGGGACGGTGTCCGCGACGCCACCGCTTACGGGCCGACCGCGCCGAAGAGCGATTTCCCACCGTCGTTGCGGCAGTTCTTCGCCGATCCGGCCGTGCCCGGCGACGACTGCCTGAACCTCAATGTCTGGACGCCCGACCCGGCCGCGGACGGCCTCCCCGTGCTCGTCTGGATCCACGGCGGCAGCTTCACCAGCGGCTCCGGGTCGGTGGTGGGGTGTCGCGGCTCCGCCTTCGCGCGGGACGGCGTGGTGTGCGTGACGATCAACTACCGGTTGCAGGCCGAGGGCTTCCTGCACACCGGCGACGACGGCAGCAACGTGGGCCTGCTCGACCAGATCGCCGCGCTGGAATGGGTGCGCGACAACATCGCCTCGTTCGGCGGCGACCCCGCCAAGGTCACCGTCGCGGGCCAGTCGGCCGGCGCGATGAGCATCGCCGCGCTGCTGGCGATGCCCACGGCCGAGGGTCTGTTCCGCGGCGCGATCACCCAGAGCGGCGCGGCCTGGCACACGCTGGACGCGCGGACCGGGCTGCGAGTGGCCGGGCTGCTGGCAGCCGAACTCGGTGTGGCTCCGGAGCGGGCGGCGATCGCCGCCGTTCCGCCCGGCCGGGTACTGGCGGCCACGGAACGGGTGGCGGCCGCGATCGGGTCACCGGCCGAGTGGGGCCACGTCGCGGTCACCGGGTTGCCGTTCGCGCCGGTCGTGGACGGCACCGTGCTGCCCCGCCATCCGCTGGACGCGATCGCCGACGGCGCGAGCCGGGGCGTCGCGCTCCTGACCGGCACCACAGCGGAGGAGGCCCGCCTGCCCCTGGTCGCGTCCGGCGCGATCACGCATCTCGACGAGGCCGCGGCAGTCGCCGGCGCGGCCCGGTTCGGCGTGCACGCGGCCACGGTCGCCGCCGCGTGCGCGAAGCCGGGCGTCTCACCGGGCGACGTCCTCGCGGCGATCGTGACCGAACACGCGTATACACGCCCGGCCGTCCAGCTCGCGGAGGCCCGCGGCGCGGACGCTCCCACCTGGATGTATCGCTTCGATCACCGGTCCGCGGCGGCGGGCGGACTGCTGGGCGCGGCGCATGCCGTGGACATCCCGTTCGTGTTCGACACGATGGACACACCGGACGGCGCGCTGTTGATGGGTGGGAGAACGGCACCGGAGGCGGCCGCCGTGGTGCACGCGGCCTGGGTGCGGTTCGTCAGCGACCTCGATCCCGGCTGGGCGCCGTACCGGCCCGGCACCCGGACCACCATGGTCTTCGGCCCGCGTACCGGCACGATCGACCTCGCCGCACGAGGAACCGGCTGAGCCTCGCCGTCGCCGCCGTGACGGCGGCGGCGGCCGGCCATCCGGTGCCAGGACATCCCGCGCACAGGATCCGGTGGCGGTCTGGCAGACTGCCGCGGTGTCTCTGCGGCGCTATCTGCGCGGCTTCCAGCCGCCGGTCGATGACTCCGTGCCCACCGACGCCGGTTCATGGCCGGCGGACGAGCTGTTCTGGCCGGCGTTCCTGCTCTCCGTGGGCGGCTCCAGAACCGCGGCCGTCGCGTTCGACGCCGATCCCGCTGACGTCGAGGCCTACGCGGAGAAACTGCACCACCCGGACAGCTGGCCGTTCATCACCCTGCGGCTCGCCTCCGGCTACCGCCTTCATGTGGTCTTTCGCAATGTCGGGACAGACGCGGGCTGGGACTATCTCCTGCAACCGGCAGGCACCGACATGGTGGTCACGCTGGCAGCGCTCGAGGGGCACTTCCGAGGGCCGGCGTACTCGTGGCGGGACCTCGTGTCCGTCGCGCATCAGCCCGATCCCACCCGGAGCGCGGCGGAGCGCCTGCTCCTGCTACTGCCCGCGATGGGCGACGCCGGCCTGCCGGCTGACGCCGAGCGGTTGATCGCCGCAGCTTTCGTCGCAGTCGGCGGCCGCCGGCGGTATCGGCGTGAGGTTTCACGTGAGCTACTGCAAGCAAGTCGCCGCTTCTGGGGTGCTCGCGATCCTGACGCATCGCCGGACCTCATGGCCATGTTCGCCGAGGCACGCGGCCCGGAGCACTGATCTCTGCCGCGGAACGGCTCTTCGATCCTCGGCCGGCCTCGACGAGACGATGTTCCGGGGTGTTCGGTAACCGTGTTTCCGCCGGTAGCCGGCCGGAGAGTGCTGCCGGAGCCCGGCGGTTGCCGACCGCGCGACGATCCAGGTGTCACCCACGTCGTTACGGCTACCTGAGTGACGCCTGGATCACGGTCAGGCCGGGTCGACGCTGACGCGCAGGCCGGTCCGCTCGTACGCGGCGACCATCGGCTGGATGCGCACCTCGGGCCGGCGGGTCATCCGCACCCCCGGCATCGCGAACAGCCGGGCGAGGAAGATGTCGCTCTCCTGGATGGCCAGGTGCGCACCGGGGCAGCGGTGGGCGCCGTCGCCGAACGACAGGCCGGCGCCCAGGTCCCGGCCCGGGCAAACCGTGTCGGGCTGCTCGCCGGCGGCGGCCGGGTCGGCGTTGACCGACGTCACCTCGACGTCGACCAGCGTGCCGGCCGGGACGGCACGTCCGGCCAGGTCCATCGGCGCGGTCGTTCTCCGGGAGATCGTTCCGACGACCGGCTCCAGGCGCAGGATCTCGTGCAGGATCGCGTGCCGCTCCGGCTCCCCGGCCGCCGGATAGCGGGTCCGCAGCGCGTCGTCCTCGAACAGGTGCCAGGCCGCCACCGTGATGAACTCACGGGTGGTGACCATGCCGGCGCCGGCGTACGTCACGATCTCGGTCATGATCTCCATGGTCGAGCGCCCGGCGTCGATCAGGTGGGAGATCAGGTCATCGCGTCGCCTCCGTCGCCGGGCCGCCACGTTGGGCCGGATGTCGCGGAGGTAGAAGGCCACGTTGACGCCGATCGCGCGGGACTGTTCGCGCATCCCGCGCAGACCACGCGCCGTCCCGTGCGGAATGTCGTCGAAGAACCGCTGGATCCGGCGGGTCAGGTCGCCGCGCCCCTCGGTCAGCCCGATCACCTCCGCCGCGACCCCGGCCGAGACCCGGAACGACAGGTCGGACAGGTCCGCCGATCCGTTACGGCGCAACGCCTCGCACTGTTCGCCGACGATTCGGTGCATCACCTCCCGTGCCGGTGCGTGACCGGCTACGTCGCCGGGGCGGCGCCGATCAGTGCCGCGCCGGCGAGCGCCTCTTCATCGAAAGACCTCCTGGTCGAGGAGCTTCGACGCTTCTGCACCACCGGAAACGGTCAACGCGTGTCGATGGACTGCAACCACCCTGTCAAGATCGCTTCACACCCCGGGCGCGAGTCGCGCCGGCCCGGACGCGCCCCGCCGTCTCGGCTGGTCACCGGCCGTTGCGAGCGATTGATCTACTGGACACCATGGAACTGACACCGGATGAGAACCGGCTGCTCGTCGACGGGCTCGCGGCGCTGGGCGCGGCCGGCGGGTTCGCGGGGGCGGGCCCGGCCGGACGGGCCGGCGGCGTCCGCGGCGCCGCATCGGCAGCGCGCAGGCTGCGCGCCGACATCTACGAGACGACCGTGGAGCTGCCGCAGTCGTTGCCGGCCGCGGCCGGCCTGGCCGCGCGGACCCTGGCGGAGCTGGGCAGCCCGGTCGGCGAGTTGCAGGCCGTGATCGGTGCGGGCCTGCTGAACATGAACCCGGCGGTCGTGACGGTGACCCTGGCGCGGAGCGGTGGGTCCGTGGTCGCCACCGTGCGCGGTGCGGCCAAGGAAGGGCTGATCCGTCAGCGTGCGGGCGAGAAGGCGGCACGCCGGGTGGCCGCGCGTCTGGCAGGCGGCCACCGGCGCACCCCATAGATCGCTATCCGTCGATATAATGGCCGGGTGAAAACGCTCACCGCCCTCGCCGCCCTCGCCCTCCTCCTCCCCTCGGCCGACGCGGGCGGAGCAGGCGGCTCCTGCACCCCCGAGCGGCAGCTGCTGTTCTGCGAGGACTTCGAGCGCCTCCCGGCCGGCGGCGCGAGCAGCATGGCGTGGGGCATCGACACCCGCAACGGCACGCTCACCGTCGAGCGCCGGGCACACGACGGCAAGGTCCTGCACGTGCGCACGCGGGACAACGGCCGCGCATTCCTGACCGTCAACGACCTCACCGTGCCCGGCACCCAGCTCTACGGCCGCATGCGCGTGCGGGTGGCCGCCTTCCCCACCGCACCGGACTGGGCGCATTTCACCCTGGTCGAGGCGACCGGGACCGGCAGCGCCGAGGTGGTACGGCCGCTCGGCGGCCAGTGGGTACCCCCGGCCGGCCGGGCACTGTGGGGCATCGGCGCGGACGGCGGCCCCACTGGCGACTGGACCGACTGGCAGGAGTCCGCCCCGGCCCTGGCCGGCCGCTGGCAGTGCGTGGAGTGGCTGCTGGACCGGGACGGCAACCGGGTGCAGGTCTGGCTCGGCGACCCGGTCACCCCGGCGCTGTCCGCCTCCGGGCAGGAGCACGGCGGTGCCGACGTGCCGTTCGTGCTCCCCACCGTCACCACCGTCAGGATCGGCTGGCAGCTCTACCAGGCCGGCACCACCCCGGCCGGCTTCGACGTTTGGATCGACGACCTCGCACTCGCCCCGCACCGGCTCGGCTGCCCGCCGCACGCACCGCGCTGACCGCACGGCACGCCCGCCGGCCTGCCGGCAGCCGAGCGCCGCAGCCGGCAGTGATGATCCCGCCCCCGGGAGCGCGGGTCCCCATCCCGCGTCTCGGCTGCGGGCGGGAACCGCGTCGCCTCTCGCCCGGCAACCGTGATGTTAGGGTCGCCTAACATTCAGCCACTGCCCGGAGGAGGCACGCCGACGGTGCTCGACCACTTCATCCTGTCCGTCGTCGTCTGCCCGGCGGTGCTGGCCATCGCCGTCCGGTCCGTCGCGGACCGCTTGCGGCCCGAGGTCGCCGTGCCGTTCCTCGCCTGGTCGATCGCGGGCGCGGCCGCCGCCTCCACGGCGAACCTGGCGGTGTTCACGCTCAAGGCGCTCGCTGAGCAGCCGCTTGCCGGCCGTACGCTCGGCTGGTCCGACGCCGTGGTCCGCCATGACACCGCGCGGGTCCCGTGGATCACCGGACTGTCCGCGGTGCTGCTCGCCGCCGCCGTCACGGCCCTGGCCCGCGCGGTGCGGCGATACCGGCAGGACCTCGCGGCCGCCCGCCCCTACCTGCGGCTCGACGCGGACGCCAACGGTGTGGTCCTGATCCACGCCGCGGAGGCGGACGCGTTCGCGGTGCCGATCGGCACCGGCCGGATCGTGATCACCACCGCCATGCGCGACGCGCTCGACGCCCGCCAGTACGCGGCACTGCTCGCGCACGAGCGTGCGCACCTCACCCATCGCCATCATCACCTCGCCGGCGCGGTGCGTTTCGCGGTCGCGCTCCATCCGGTCTTCCGCTTGTCCGCGCGCCGGATGGAGTACCTGGTGGAACGCGCGGCGGACGAGATCGCGGCCGGCGCGCTGCGCGACCGGCGGACGGTGGCCACCGCGATCGGGGCCGCCGCGCTGGTCGCCGCCGGGCGCGGTGAGGCGGGGCTGCGGATGGCTCCCGCGGCGCGCGACCTGCGGCGTGCCGGCGCGGTGCCGCGCCGTGTCGCGTGCCTGCTCGGGCCCCGCCGGCGCGGCTCCTGGCTCCTGGTCGCCGTGCTGGCCGCGATCGCGGTGTTCTCCGTGATCTGGACCGGTGAGTGCGTGTGGGACCTCGCCGAGCTGCTCAGCGCGGCGCGATAGGACGTGGCGAGGTACACACGACTTGACTTCTACAAAGCAATAGAAGAAGGTGGCCTGGCCCGTAGTTAGGCTTGGCTTACCTTAGGAGCGGCGATGACCGCGATCTACCTGATCGGTCTGCGCGAAGGCCTGGAGATCACCCTGGTGGTGTCCATTCTGGTCGCGTTCCTGGTCAAGTCCGGTCGCACGCACCTGCTCCGGCTCGTCTGGGCGGGGGTAGCGGCCGCCGCGGCGCTCGCGGTCGGGTTCGCGGCCCTGCTGCAGGCCGGCGTGGCCCGGCTGGCATCCGGCGACAAGGAACTGTTCGAGGCGATCGCGTCACTGACCGCCGTCGTCTTCGTCACCTGGATGATCTTCTGGATGCGGCGGATGGCCCGCCGGATCGCCGGTGAGCTGCGCGGGCGCCTCGAGGAAGCGATCCGGGTCGGGCCGTTCGCGGTCGTCGCGGTCGCGTTCCTGTCCGTGGTCCGCGAGGGCCTGGAGACCGCGATCCTGTTCTACGCGGCCGCACAGGGCACCGCGAGCACCGTGCAGCCGCTGATCGGGATCTCGCTCGGCCTGCTCACCGCGGTCGCGCTGGGCTGGCTGCTCTACACCAGCGCGATGCGCATCAACCTGACCCGCTTCTTCACCTGGACCGGCGCTCTGCTGGTCCTGGTCGCCGCCGGCATCGCCAAGTACGGCGTGCACGACCTCCAGGAGGCCGGTGTGCTGCCCGGACTCGACACGTACGCGTTCGACATCAGCGGTGTCCTCCCGCCCGACTCCTGGTACGCCGAGCTGCTGCGCGGCATGGTCAACCTGACGCCCACGCCGACCGTGCTGGAGACCGCCGCCTGGCTCGCCTACGGCATTCCCGTTCTCGTGCTCTTCCTCCGGCCGCACCGCACGCCGGCCCCCGTCACCGCCAGCTAGCCCTGTATCGAAGTGGATGGCCGGACTGCGGCGAGCCCCACTTCGATACACGCCTCGCTGCGACCCCCACTTCGAAACAGACCTAGGAGACTCCGTGCGCACCACCCGCCTGCTGACCGCCGTGTCCGCGACGCTGCTGCTCGCCGCCTGCGGCGCGAACACCCAGGACCGGCAAACCTCCGACGGTACGATCACGGTCGCCGCCACCGACACCGCCTGCGACGTCGGCGCGGCCGAGACAGCGGCCGGGACCGTCACCTTCACGGTCGCCAACAAGGGCAGCAAGGTCACCGAGTTCTACGTGTACGCGGCCGGCGACCGGATCATGGGCGAGGTCGAGAACATCGCGCCCGGCCTGTCCCGCGACCTCATCGTCGAACTGCCGGCCGGCAGTTACGAGACCGCGTGCAAGCCGGGCATGGCCGGCCGCGGCATCCGCGCCGCGTTCACCGCCACCGGCTCGGCCGCACCGCTGACCGACGACGCGAAACTCGCCCAGGCCACCACCGACTACCAGCGGTACGTCAAGAGCCAGACCGGTGCGCTGATCGAGAAGACCACGGAATTCGCCGCCGCCGTCAAGGCCGGCGACGTCGCGAGTGCCAAGGCGCTGTTCCCGGTCGCCCGCACCTACTGGGAGCGCATCGAACCGGTCGCGGAGATCTTCGGCGACCTCGATCCGGCCATCGACGGCCGCGAGAACGACCTGGAGCCGGGCCAGGAGTTCACCGGGTACCACCGGCTGGAAAAGGACCTCTGGGAGACCGGCGACATCAGCGCGTCCGGGCCGACCGCGGACAAGCTCGTCGCGGACGTGCACCGGATCGTCGACCTGGCGAACACCACCACGCTGTCCCCGCTGCAGCTGGCCAACGGCGCGAAGGAGCTGCTCGACGAGGTCGCCACCGGCAAGATCACCGGCGAGGAGGACCGGTACTCGCACACCGACCTGTGGGATTTCGCCGCCAACGTCGAGGGCTCCAGGGCCGCGATCGCCGCGCTGCGCCCGGCCCTGGAGGCCAGGGACCCGGCGCTGGTCGCCATGCTCGACACCCGGTTCGCCGCGGTAGTCGCCTCGCTCGAGGCCCACCGGGCCGGCGACGGCTGGAAGCTGCACACCGAGCTCACCGACGCGGACCTCAAGCGGCTCAGCGACGACATCAACGCGCTCGCGGAGCCGATCAGCACGGTCGCGGCGCTCGTCGCGAGCAAGTAGCCCGCACCCGTACCCCCGGAAAGGTCGTGTGGTGAAACGGCGCAACATCCTCGGGCTGGCCGGCGCCGGTGCCGCGGGCATCGCCGCCGCCGGCGCCGTGACGGTGCGGCGACGGGACGAGCCGGCAACGGACCCCGGCGCAGCCCTGCCTTTCTACGGCGCCCATCAGGCCGGGATCGTCACGCCCGCGCAGGATCGGCTGCATTTCGTGGCGTTCGACGTCATCACCCGTACCCGCGAGGATCTGGTGTCGATGCTGGAGGCGTGGACGGCCGCGGCGGCCCGGATGACCGCCGGGCGGGACGCCGGCACCCACGGCGCGGTCGGCGGCGTCCCGGAGGCGCCGCCGGACGACACCGGCGAGGCGATCGGCCTGCCCGCCTCCGGCCTGACGCTGACCATCGGTTTCGGCCCCGGCCTGTTCCGCGACGCGGACGGCCGGGACCGGTTCGGCATCGCGGACCGGCGGCCGGACGCGCTGGCCGAGCTGCCGCGGTTCCCCGGGGACGCGCTCGACCCGGCGATCTCCGGCGGCGACATCTGCGTGCAGGCGTGCGCCCACGACCCGCAGGTCGCGGTGCACGCGATCCGCAACCTCGCCCGGATCGGCATGGGCGTGGTCAGCGTCCGCTGGTCACAGCTCGGCTTCGGGCGCACGTCGTCGACCTCGGCCGGGCAGCCGACCCCGCGCAACCTGTTCGGTTTCAAGGACGGCACCGCGAACCTCAAGGCCGAGGAGGCCTCGGCGCTGGACGAGCATCTGTGGGTCCACGCAGGCGACGGACCGGACTGGATGACCGGCGGTTCCTACCTGGTCACCCGCAAGATCCGCATGATCATCGAAACGTGGGACCGCACGTCCCTCCGCGAGCAGGAAGCGATCGTCGGCCGCACCAAGGGCGACGGCGCACCGCTGACCGGCGCGGCCGAGTTCGACGAGCCCGACCTGGCCGCCGCCGGCCCGGACGGCCTGCCGGTGATCGCCACCGACGCGCACGTGCGGCTCGCCCATCCCAGCGCGCACGGCGGTGCCCGGCTGCTGCGCCGCGGCTACAACTACGTGGACGGCTCCGACGGGCTCGGCCGCCTGGACGCGGGCCTGTTCTTCATCGCCTATCAGCGCGACCCGCGCCGCCAGTTCATCCCGGTGCAGACCGCGCTGGCCCGCCGGGACGCGCTCAACGAATACATCCGGCACGTGTCCAGCGCGATCTTCGCCTGCCCGCCCGGTCTGCCCGCCGCCGACGACTTCTGGGGGCGCTCGCTGTTCTCCTGATCCCGGACCGCGACACTCAGGGTAGATCGATACAGTCGCACCGTGAGCACATCCGCGCCCCTGCCGTCCGGCTCGTCCTCGGGCGGGCGGCGGCGGCCCGGCCAGCTGGAGACCGAGATCGTCACCGCCCTCGGCGAGGCGGCCGGCCCGCTGACCCCCGGCGAGGTCCGTGACCTGCTCGACCCGGCCGGCAGCCTGTCCTACAGCACGGTCGTCACCACCCTGTCCCGGCTGTACGAGAAGGGCTCGGTCACCCGGGAACGGGACGGGCGGGCGTTTCGCTACGGCGCGCTCTCCGACCCGGCCGGCCTGGTCGCCGACCGGATGAGCCGGCTGATGGCCGCCGGGCCCGACCGCGCGTCGGTGCTGCGCCGCTTCGTGAGCCGGCTGGACCCGCAGGAGGAGGAGCTGCTCCGGACGCTGCTGCGCGAACAGGACTGATCGCGCGTCTCCGCCACGGCCGGGATGCGCCGGGCGCCGTCGACGGCCAGCACCCTGCCCTCGCCCGGGGTGGTATCGCGCGCCGACAGACCGCGCCGTGGGTCAACGGCCACTGGACACCGGTCCGTTACGATCTTGCGTGGGCTCCTGCCCGATGCGCCCTCCCCCTCTCCTCTCTCCCCCGGGTGTGAATATCCTCATGCGCACATACATCGCCGTGCTCGCGGCGTCGTTCACGCTCGCCGGGTGCGCCGGCGAGGCCGCCGAGAGCGTGGCTCCGTCGCCGTCGCCCACGGCCGACGCGAAGGCGGTCGTGATGGCCGCGTTCGCGCCGCTGACCAGCGGTACGCCGATGTACACGATCACCTACGAGCAGCTGGGCGCCGTCGTGCGGGTGCAGCGGGATCATGCCGCGGACACCACGTTCACGACACTGTCGATCACGGTCACCGACGACGATCGGGCCATGGCGTTCCAGTCCTACCGGGTCGGCGCCGACGTGTTCTCCCGGCTGGACGTGAGCCAGCTGCCGCCCGGCACGGTGCCGGAGGACCGCCAGATCAGCACATGGGTACGGACGGACGCGGATCGTCCCGCACGCATCACGGCCGGCACCGACCAGCTGGCGGTCACGCCGGACGAGGTCGCGGCCGCGATCCTGACCGCGCAACAGCAGACCCCGAGCCGGATCTCCGGCACGGTGGACCTGGCCGCGATCGTGCCGGAACGGTTCGACACCGCGGAGGCCCGCAAGGCCACGTTCGGCGCCGAGCTGTACGGCGACGGCTCGATCGCCTACTTCACCGTCAACCTGCGGGCGAAGGGCCAGACCACGAGGCCGTTCCAGTTCCGCGGCCTGGGCCAGGTCCCGGACGCCTTCCCGGCGGTGCCGACGAGCGGGCAGTACCGGGAGGCGCAGCCGAGCTTCTACACGATGGAGCTTCCGCTCGACTGACCCAGCCCCGGAGCGGGTGGAGGGCCGGCGGCGAGGTGCCGGTCCGGCTCGGTGAGGGCGTAGAACGTCCCGCGGCCTGACCGGGCGGGCGCCCCGAAGAACAGGTGCCCGGTGATCACCGGGCACCTGGACGGGACGAGGCGTACGGTCAGGCGCCGCCCTCCGTGAGGGTGACGGTGGCCGGGGTGAAGCCGGATCCGACGACGTCGGTGCCGGCCGCCGTCAGCTGGTCTATCGCCTTCTGCACGTACTCGTTGGTGTACGCGGTGCCTTCCGGCTTCTTGGTGAGCACGGTCTGACCGTCCTGGTTCTTCGTGGTCATCGACAGGTCGACGGTGGCGTTCCAGGCGGCCTCGTCGAGCAGGCCCGCACCGTTCGGCGACGGCCAGATCAGCTTGTTGACCTCGTTCATCTGCCACAACTGGTGGCTGGCGCCGAGCTTCGAGCCCTTGGCGACCACGATGTCGCGGCACTTCTCCGGGTTGTCCCGGCAGAACGCCCAGCCCTTGAGCGTGCCGGCCAGGAACTTGACGGTGGTCTCCTGGTACGCCGGATCGGACAGCCGCTCGGTGTTCGCCCACACCGCGTCCTGCAGCATCGCGGTGCCGACCGTGTTCCAGTCGAGCACGGCGAACGCCTCGGGCTTGTAGAGTTCACCGGTCGCCGGGTCCTTGGCCTCCAGCAGCTGCGCGTACTCGTTGTAGCTCATCGCCTGGGCCGCGTCGATGTCCCCGGTCAGCAGCGCCTGCATGTCGAACTGCTGCTGCACCAGCGTGACGTCCTTGCCCGGGTCGAGCCCGGCCTTGGTCATCGCGGCGAACAGCTCGAACTCGTTGCCGAAGCCCCAGTTGCCGACCTTCTTGCCGCGCAGGTCGGCCGGGGACGTGATGTTCTTGTTCGCGAACGAGACCTGATAGGTGCCGGACCGCTGGAAGATCTGGGCGACCTCGGTGATGCCGACGCCCTGCTCCCGGGAGGCCAGCGCCTTCGGCACCCAGGCGACCGCGTAGTCGGCCTGCCCCTGGGCGAGCACGGTCTGCGGCACGATGTCCACGCCACCCTCCAGGATCTGCACGTCGAGCCCCTGCTCGGCGTAGAAGCCCTGGTCGGCCGCGGCCAGGAAGCCGGCGAACTGCGCCTGCACGAACCACTGCAACTGCAGCTTGACCGTGGTCAGGCCGCCGGACGAGGTCGGCCCGGCCGTCTGCTCGTCGGCGGTCCCGCAGCCGGCCAGCGCGACGGCGAGCACGGTGCTCATCAGCAGGCCGGCGGCACGCCGCCGGCCGAAGATCGTCTTAGACAAGGTCCTGTCCTCCGAACGAATGGGGGTTCACGAAGATCCACGGGAGCGCCACGGCGTCGCCAGCCGCTCCAGCACGAGGGCGATGAGATAGAAGAGCAGTCCCAGCACGCACGCCCCGGCCACGAAGGCCCAGGCCCGGGGGTACGCCGTGTTGGCCGCCGCCGAGGTGATCCGCGAGCCCAGGCCGTCCTGGAGACCGCCGAAGTACTCGCTGACCACCGCCGCGATCACCGCCAGGGAGGACGCCTGGCGGATTCCGGTGAAGACGAACGGCAGCGCGCCGGGCAGCCTGACCAGCCGGGAAAACGTCCAGCCGCCCGCGGCGTAGGAGTCCATCAGGTCCCGGTGGACGGGGTCGACCTCGCGCAGCCCGCGCAGTGTGGTGATGAAGACGGGGAAGAACACCACGATCGCGACCACCAGCCGGCGCGGGATGTTGCTGGTGGCCGAGAACATGTTGTTCAGGATCGGGGCGAGGGCGATGATCGGCAGCGCGTTGAGCGCGGCCGCGACCGGCACGGACACCTCGCCGAGGAAGCGGAACCGGCTGGCCGCCATCGCCGCGAGCAGCGCCACGACCGTGCCGAGCACCAGCCCGGCGAGCGCGTTCGTGCCGCTGGCGGTGCCGGTGGTGACGATCGTGCCGAAGCTGAGCCGGAACTGCTCGGCGATCGCGGACGGCGCGGGCAGCACGTAGGGCGCCACCCGGCCGAGCGTGACGGTGAGTTCCCAGGCGGTGATCCCGGCGGCCGCCACGACGATCGGCGGTCCAAGAGCTTCGATCAACCCCTTGGCGGTACGCCGGGAGCGCCGTGCTCTCCCGCCGACGGGCGCGGTGGGGTCCGCCGCGACGGCCGGATCCACGGTGACGGTCATGCCGCCTCCCCCGCTGCGCTCGCCCGGCCGAGCCATCCGATGACCTCGCTCCGCCCGGTCATGACTCGACCGCCACCGGTGTGCCGCGCAGCGCCGCGCGCACCGTCGTGATGCCGGCGAAGAAGCCGGGCGACTGCCGGGTGGCCTCGCCGCGCTCCCCCAGGTCGATCGGCACCACGTCGGTGATCCGGCCGGGCCGGGCGGACATCACCACCACCCGGTCGGCCAGGTAGACCGCCTCCGGGACGGAGTGGGTGACGAAGATCGTGCTGGTCCCGGTCGCGGCGCAGATCCGCAGCAGCTCGTCCTGCAGCCGCTCGCGGGTCATCTCGTCGAGCGCGCCGAACGGCTCGTCCATCAGCAGCAGCGGCGGGTGGACGGCCAGCGCGCGGGCGATCGCGACCCGCTGCTGCATGCCGCCGGAGAGCTGGGCCGGGTAGTGCCGGGCGAAGTCCGCCAGGCCGACGAGCGCGAGCATCTCCTCGGCGCGGGCCCGGCGTTCCCGCTTCGGCGTGCCGCGCAGCTCCAGCGGCAGCTCGACGTTGCGCCGCACGGTCCGCCACTCGAAGAGCCCGGCCTGCTGGAACGCGATGCCGTACTCCTGGTCGAGGCGGGCCTTGCCGGCGGGCTTGCCGGCCACGGTGACCGTACCGCCGCTGGGTGTGATCAGGTCGGCGACCAGCCGCAGCAGGGTCGACTTGCCGCAGCCGGACGGCCCGATGAGCGCGATGAACTCGCCGCGTGCGATCGTCAGGTCCACGCCGGTGAGCGCGGTGACCTCGCCGGGCCGCCCGGCGTGGAAGA
The DNA here is from genome assembly GCF_030813715.1 of Catenuloplanes indicus. Taxonomy (NCBI): domain Bacteria; kingdom Bacillati; phylum Actinomycetota; class Actinomycetes; order Micromonosporales; family Micromonosporaceae; genus Catenuloplanes; species Catenuloplanes indicus. Next base: position 136,456 of record NZ_JAUSUZ010000001.1, on the reverse strand, counting down.
CCTTGTGGACGCCGGCGAGCTCGACGGCGGGACTGTCGGTGGCACTCATCTGACGACGCCTCCAGGCGGCGGGTCGGTCGGGGGACGCTCTGCTCACCTCGCGGCAACAGCCGCGCGGCACGCCGGGTCAGCGGCTCAGGGCGGTACGGCGGGCGAGGAGGACCTCGAGGAGGGCGACGACGCCCGCGACCACGAGACCCAGCAGGGCCGCGCCGATCATGGCGGTGTAGACCTTGGCCGGGTCGCTCGTCGCCTCGCGGGAGTACTCGATGATCAGACGGCCGATGCCGCCGCGGGTGCCGGTGGAGATCTCGCCGACCACCGCGCCGACCACGGCGGACGCACCGGCCAGGCGCAGCGCCGGGAAGAGATAGGGCGTGCCGGCCGGCAGCCGCAGCTTGATCAGCGTCGCCCACCAGCCGGCCGCGTAGCTCCTCATCAGCTCCTCGGCGATCGGCGCCGGGCTCTGCAGCCCGCGCAGCGCGCCCACCGCGATCGGGAAGAACGCCAGGTAGGCGGCGATCACCGAGACGCTCATCCACGGCTGCCACGGGTAGGCGCCGATCGACAGCCGACCGCCCCACCCGGCGATGACCGGGGCCAGGGCGATCAGTGGGACGGTCTGGGAGAGGATCACGTACGGCAGCAGGCCGCGCTCGGCGACCCGGAACCGCTGCATCAGGATCGCCAGCAGCAGGCCGACCACGCCGCCGGCCAGGAACCCGACCGCGACGTTGCGGAGGGTGAACAGGCAGGCGACCAGCACCACCTGCCAGATCGGGTCGCCACCGGTCAGCTCCGCGCTGCCGAACCGGGCGAGGATGTCGGCGATGTGCGGCATCGCGGCGTCGCTCGCCCGGGGCAGCAGCCGGACGCCGAGGATCTCGGTGCCCTGCTCGCTGCCGACGGCTTTGTAGCCCTCCCACAGCGCCGCCCCGGCCAGGACGCCGGCGAGCGCGGCCAGCGCGGGCCTGGCTTTAGTGATCATGAAGCGAAGACCGGGATGACGCTGGTGCCGTAGGCGGCGAGGGTGTGCTCCTTGTCGTCGTGCTGCAGGTACAGGGCGAACTGGTCGACGCCGAGCTCGCGGAGCGTCTTGAGCTTCTCGATGTGCGCCTCGACCGGGCCGAGCACGCAGAAGCGGTCGACGATCTCGTCCGGCACGAACGCGGTGTGGCTGTTGCCCGCGCGTCCGTGCTCGCGGTAGTCGTACCCCTGGCGCTCCTTGATGTAGTCGGTGAGCGCCTGCGGCACCGCGCCGGACTCGCCGTAGCGGGCGACGATGTCGGCGACGTGGTTGCCGACCATGCCGCCGAACCAGCGCGTCTGGTCCCGCTGGTGTGCGAGGTCGTCGCCGACGTAGGCCGGCGCGGCGACGCAGAACGTGATGGCGAGCGGGTCGCGGCCGGCCCTCTCGGCGGCGTCGCGGACGCTCTTGATCATCCAGGCGGCGATGTCCGGGTCGGCGAGCTGCAGGATGTAGCCGTCGGCGACCTCGCCGGTCAGCGCGAGCGCCTTCGGGCCGTAGGCGGCGACCCAGACCTCCAGCGCGCCGCCGGTGGCCCAGGGGAAGTGCACGTCGTTGCCGCGGTAGGTGGCGTGCCGGCCGTTGCCGAGGTCCTGGATGACCTTCACGCACTCGCGCAGCTCGGCGAGCGTGTTCGGCTTCAGGCCGAGGGTGCGCAGCGCGCTGTCGCCACGGCCGATGCCGCAGATCGTGCGGTTGCCGTACATCTCGTTGAGGGTGGCGAACGTGCTCGCGGTGACGGTCCAGTCCCGGGTGCCGGGGTTGGTGACCATCGGTCCGACGATCACCTTCCCGGTGGCGGCGAGGATCTGCGAGTGGATGACGTAGGGTTCCTGCCAGAGCAGGTGCGAGTCGAAGGTCCACACGTGGCTGAAGCCGGCCGCCTCGGCCTGCTTGGCCAGCGCGACGACCTGGCGGGCGGGCGGATCACACTGAAAGACGACTCCGATGTCCATGGTGGAGACTCCTGTATGGTGCGATGAACCGTGACCGGCGTGCTCCAGCTGGGCTCGGGCACGCCGCCCACGGTCGCCTGGGGTACGGGCGGGCCGGTCTCAGACCAGATAGGTCGAGAGGCCGCGGGGCAGGTATCGGCCGTGGCCCTTGCGGCCGTGGTAGGTGCCGCCGGAGACGATCACCGTGCCGCGGGAGATCACCGTGTCGACCTTGCCGGCGATCTCGTAGCCCTCCCACGCCGAGTGGTCCATGTTCATGTGGTGCGTCTCGACGCTGATCCGGGTGCGCCCGGCCGGGTCGTAGAGCACGATGTCGGCGTCCGAGCCGGGCGCGATGACGCCCTTGCGCGGGTAGAGGCCGAACATCCGGGCCGGCGTGGTCGCGATCGTCTCCACCCAGCGCTCCAGGGACAGCTTGCCGTCGGCGACGCCCTGGTAGAGCAGGTCTACGCGGTGCTCGACGCTGCCGATCCCGTTCGGGATCCTGGAGAAGTCGCCGCGCCCGAGCTCCTTCTGGTCCTTGAAGCAGAACGGGCAATGGTCGGTCGAGACGATGGCCAGGTCGTTGGTGCGCAGGCCCCGCCACAGGTCCGTGCGGTGACTCTCGTGCTTGCTGCGCAGCGGCGTCGAGCAGACCCACTTGGCGCCCTCGAAGCCGGGCGCGCCGAGCTGGTCCTCCAGCGTCAGGTAGAGGTACTGCGGACAGGTCTCGGCGAAGACGTTGCGCCCGGCGTCGCGCGCCTCGGCGACCGCCGCCAGCGCCTTGCTGGCCGACAGGTGCACGATGTAGAGCGGGCAGTCGGCGGCCACCGACGCGAGCATGATCGCCCGGTGGGTGGCCTCGGCCTCGAGCGCCTCCGGCCGGGTGAGGCCGTGGTGGATCGGGCCGGTCTCGCCGCGCGCGAGGGCCTGCTGGACCAGCACGTCGATGGCCGGGCCGTTCTCCGCGTGCATCATGATCATGGCGCCGTTGTCCCGCGCCTTCTGCATCGCGCGCAGGATCTGCCCGTCGTCGCTGTAGAAGACGCCCGGGTACGCCATGAAGAGCTTGAAGCTGGAGATGCCCTCGTCGGCGACGAGCACGTCCATCGCCTTGAGCGCGTCGTCGTCGACCCCGCCGAGGATCATGTGGAACGCGTAGTCGACGTGGCACTCCCCCGCCGCCTTCGCGTGCCAGGCGGCCAGCCCGTCCTGCACCACCTCGCCGGTGCGCTGCACGGCGAAGTCGACGATCGTGGTGGTGCCGCCGAACGCCGCCGCCCGCGTGCCGGTGTCGAACGTGTCGGACGCGTGGGTGCCGCCGAACGGCAGCTCCATGTGGGTGTGCGCGTCCACCCCGCCGGGGATGACGTACTTGCCGGTGGCGTCGATGGCCGCCACGTCCTGCGGCCCGGTGCCGGGCGCGAACAGGGCGACGATCTTCTCACCGTCGATCAGGACGTCGTTGCGGTGGGTGCCGGTCGGTGAGACGACCGTGCCGCCCGTGATCAGCGTCGCCATCAGGGCTGCACCAGCCCGTCGTAGGAGTCGGGGCGGCGGTCTCGGTAGAACTGCCAGCGGTCGCGGACCGTGTCGAGCAGGCTGAGGTCCAGGTCGCGGACGATCAGCTCGGGGTGGTGCGCGTCGCCGACCTCGCCGACGAATCTGCCCTCCGGGTCGACGAAGTAGGACGTGCCGTAGAAGTCGTTGTCGCCGAGTTCCTCGATGCCGGTGCGGTTGATCGCGCCGATGAAGTACTCGTTCGCCACCGCACTGGCCGGTTGCTCCAGCTTCCACAGGTACGACGAGAGGCCGCGGGACGTGGCGGACGGATTGAAGACGATCTTCGCGCCGGCCAGGCCGAGCGCACGCCAGCCCTCCGGGAAGTGCCGGTCGTAACAGATGTAGACGCCGATCCGGCCGACCGCGGTGTCGAAGACCGGGTAACCGAGGTTTCCGGGACGGAAGTAGAACTTCTCCCAGAAGCCCTTCACCTGGGGAATGTGGTTCTTTCGGTATTTACCGAGGTAACTGCCGTCGGCGTCGACCACGGCGGCGGTGTTGTAGAGGACGCCGGGCTGCTCCTGCTCGTACATCGGCAGGACCATGACGATGCCGAGTTCCTTGGCCAGGGCCTGGAAACGCTCGGTGGTCGGGCCGGGGATCGCCTCCGCGTAGGAGTAGAACTCGGCGTCCTGCACCTGGCAGAAGTACGGGCCGTAGAACAGCTCCTGGAAACAGATGACCTTGGCGCCCTGGGCTGCCGCCTGCCTGGCGTACTCCTCATGGGCCTTGATCATGCTTTCCTTGTCGCCGGTCCAGTTGGTCTGGACGATGGCGGCACGAACGATGTCTGCCATGGCGATCCCCTCCAGGGTCGGGGTGTGTTTCTTCAGTTGTCGGTCCCGGTTTCCGCCGGGGACCCCACTCGGAGATCCGGTCGCTGCGCTTGCGCCCGGTAAGGCCGAGGGGTGGGACTTTAACGACACAGGCCCGGCCGGACAATGGCCAAAGTGTTACAGGGTGTTGCGGAGAAGTAACATGCTGCAGCTCATTTCCGGAGCGGTCGACGACCGCAGCGCACGAAACACCGCCGCCGCGGCCGGCCACCCCGCCAGAGCCCGACGGCAGCCCCGCACAGCGGCGCGACAGCGAGACCACCACCACACTTGCCAGATACCCCCCGGGGGTATACGTTCAGCGCATTGGAGGTGGCCGACATGACGGCCGAGAGCCACGACGGGCACACGGCGCACAGCGCGGTGACCACACACGCGCACGTGCCGGCGGACGCCGCGGACACGCACCACCACGACGGCCACCCGGCCGGTTCGCACGCCGGTCACGACATGGCCGCGCACGGCGGCGCGGGACACGGTGGACACGACGAGCACGCCGGCCACGATCCGGAGGCGTTCCGGCGGAAGTTCTGGCTCAGTCTGGTGCTGACGCTCCCGATCGTCGCGACCAGCCATATGATCATGGACTGGTTCGGCTACTCGCTCGATTTCCCCGGTATGTCGTTGGCCGGCCCGGTGCTGGGGACCGTGGTGTTCGTCTACGGCGGGTGGCCGTTCCTGGCCGGTGCGGTCGCCGAGGTGAGGGACCGGGCGCCGGGGATGATGCTGCTGATCGCGATGGCGATCAGCGTGGCGTACGCGGCGTCGCTGGCGACCAGTCTCGGGGTGTTCGGCCTGGACTTCTGGTGGGAGCTGGCGGCGCTGGTGACGATCATGCTGCTCGGGCACTGGCAGGAGATGAAGGCGATCGGGCAGGCGCAGGGGGCGCTCGCCGCGCTGGCCGCGCTGCTGCCCGACGACGCCGAGCGGCTGACCGCCGGCGGTGGTGCCGAGCGGGTGCCGGTCGCCGCGCTCGCGGTCGGCGACACCGTGCTGGTGCGCTCGGGCGCGCGGGTGCCGGCCGACGGGCGGATCGTGGCCGGTGCGGCGTCGCTGGACGAGTCGATGATCACCGGTGAGTCCCGGCCGGTGTCGCGGGGCGCCGGTGAGCGGGTGGTGGCCGGGACGGTCGCGACCGACTCGGCGATCCGGGTCCGGGTGGAGGCGGTGGGTGATCAGACCGCGCTGGCCGGGATCGGCCGGCTCGTCGCGCAGGCGCAGTCGGCCCGCGGCCGGGCGCAGGTGCTGGCGGACCGGTTCGCGGCGATGCTGTTCTACGTCGCCACCGCCGCGGCCGTGCTGACCTTCGTGGTGTGGTGGGTGCTCGGTGACCTGGACCAGGCGGTGGTGCGAACGGTGACGGTGCTGGTGATCGCGTGCCCGCACGCGCTGGGGCTGGCGATCCCGCTGGTGGTCGCATTGTCCACGGCAGTGTCGGCCAGGGCCGGGATCCTGGTCAAGGACCGGCTCGCGCTGGAGCGGATGCGCACGGTCGAGGCGGTGCTGTTCGACAAGACCGGCACTCTGACCAAGGGCGCGCACACGGTCACCGGCGTCGCCGCCGCGGCCGGACTCACCGAGGAGCACGTGCTGGACATCGCGGGCGCGGTCGAGGCCGACAGCGAGCACCCGCTGGCACGGGCGCTGACCACGGCCGCCGGCCGGCGTGGCCTGCGCGCGCAGGCGGCCGGGTTCCGGTCGCTGACCGGGCGTGGCGTGCAGGCGGTCGTGGACGGTCACGGCTACGCCGTCGGCGGGCCGGCCCTGCTGCGGGAGCTCGGCGCGACGGTGCCGGCCGACCTGCGCGAACCGGCGCGGCAGTGGTCGCAGCGCGGTGCGGCGGTGCTGCACCTGCTGCGCCTCGACGACGCCGGGACGCCCGCGGTGATCGGCGCGTTCGGACTGGAGGACGAGGTGCGGCCGGAGGCGCGAGAGGCGATCGCGCAGTTGCGCCAGGCCGGGATCGGCAAGATCGTGATGATCACCGGTGATGCGTGGCCGGTCGCCGAGGCGGTCGCGGCCGACCTCGGCCTCACCGCCGGTGACGAGGTGTTCGCCGAGGTCCTGCCGGCCGACAAGGACCGGACGGTGGCCGGGCTGCAGGAGCGCGGGCTGCGGGTGGCGATGGTCGGTGACGGGGTCAACGACGCGCCGGCGCTGACGCGCGCCGATGTCGGCCTGGCGATCGGCGCGGGTACCGACGTGGCGATCGAATCGTCCGGTGTCGTGCTGGCCTCCTCCGACCCGCGCGCGGTGACCGGCGTGATCCGCCTGTCGCAGGCCTCGTACCGGAAGATGGTCCAGAACCTGGCGTGGGCGGCCGGTTACAACGTCGTGGCGATCCCGCTGGCCGCGGGTGTGCTGGCCTGGGCCGGGATCACGCTGAGCCCGGCGGTCGGGGGGGTGCTGATGAGCGCCTCGACGATCGTGGTCGCGCTCAACGCCCAGCTGCTGCGCCGGGTGCGCCTGGCACCCCGGCCCTGACGCGCGCCCGGCCGGCCGCCGCGGCCTGCCCATCGACGTCCGCTGCATCACGGGCACCGACACCGCCGTCGCGGTCCGCTTCACCGCCCGGGCAGAACCACCGCCGGCCTCACCGCCCTGGCCCGCGCCGGGCACCTCCACCCATCACCGGCACCCGCATCCGCCGGCACGCCTCGCACCGCGCCGGCAGCCGCCGCAACTGATCCGCTCGCAAGAACCGGGCAGCAAGCCGGCCCCGCGACTCGGCCGGGTACCGAAACGCCCGCCAGCGGTCCGGCGCCCGGTCCCGGGCAGGCCGAAGACCAGCGGAAAGGACGCTGACAACCGTCCGACCGGTCGGTGCCGCCCACGGGCCGCACGTCGCTACGCTGCCGACCATGACGAAGGCACCGGCCCGGCACGGGATGACACGCGCCCGCGACCGCGCACGGATACCCGCCGCCGGACGCCTCCTCATTCTGCTACTGCTGTGCGCGCTCGCCGGGCAGGCTCACGCACTGATCACCTGCTGCACAACCACCCACACCGTCGCGCAGGCCGTCACCGGGCACGGCCACACCGGCGCCGGCACGGCCGCGCCTCATCAGGCCGTCTGCTCAGTGCATCCGTCCGGGGCGCACGAATGCGCCCCGGTAGCCGAGCTGGCACCGGACGCCGCGCTGCCGCAGCCGGACACCGTCGCCCTACCCGTACCCGCCGTCCAGCACGTCCCGGCACCCGCACGGCGTCCCGCCGGCCCATTCACGGCCGGCGGGCGGGGGCATACGAGTACAGAACTGATCTCGCTTCGCATATAGGACGCGGCGTTCGACCACGCCCGGCCGGCGCACCTCCGTCACGCGCCGGCATCGTCCCAGCGGCCCCGCGCACCGCCGATCGGCCCCTGCCACCCGGTGATGCGCCGCCGCCCCGCGACCGCAGTAAGGCGAGCAACGAGATGACCTCACCCACCACCACCACCACCGGTTCCGCCGTTCTCCCGGGCGCCACCTACGGGCAGACCTGGGCCACCGACTACGACACCCTCTACGACGACCGCGACCACATCCCCGCCGTCGTGACGTTCCTGCGCCGCCACGCCCGGCCCGCGTCCGTACTCGAACTCGGCGTCGGCACCGGCCGCCTCGCCCTGCCCCTAGCCGCGGCAGGGCTGCGCGTCGTCGGCGTCGACAACTCCCCCGCCATGCTCGACCGGCTACGGGCCAAGCCCGGCGCCGACCGCGTCGACGCCCGCCTCGGCGACATGCTCCACCCACCTACCGCCGCCGCGTTCGGCTGCGTGCTCATCGCGTTCTCCACCCTGTACCTGCTCACCGACCAAACCGACCAGCGCGCCTGCATCACCGCCGCCGCGGCCCGGCTGGCCCCCGGCGGCAGCCTCATCGTCGAAGGATTCATCCCCGACCCCGACCGCTGGCACCACGGCCACTCCCTCCACGTCGACCAATGGGACCCGGAACGCCCCACCATGTCCGTCGGCCGCCTCGACACCACCGCCCAGACCATCGAAACCCTGCGCATCACCCACACCGACGGACAACCCCGCGTCGTCGCCAACCGCCTGCGCTACGTCCTGCCCGCCGAACTCGACCTCCTCGCCGAAGCCGCCGGCCTCGCCCTCACCGGCCGCTACCGTGACCTCACCGGCCACCCCTTCGACCCGGGTGCGCACACCCACGTGTCCGTCTACAGCACCCACACCCCACCCGGCTGAACGGCCACCGGCGCCGCGGCAGCGCAGCACCACGCCTCTCTCCGGCCCGAGGCGAGCCCGCGTCACACCTGCCGGCGGGTCACCGTGGCCGTTCGCGGCTTCACGTCCGCCGCCGGCGGCGGTGCCCTGCGAACTGCGTCCAGGTGCGCAGTCTGCCGGCTGCGTCGGCGATGACCTGCACGGTCACGACGTGACGCCCGTGTCTGACGCCCGAGCGGCAGGGCCGCTGGCCGGCGACTCGATCGTGGTCAGGGTGATCGGCGAAGGCCGGCCCGCGGATGCGGTCCATGGCGGTGGCCAGGTCGTCGGCGGCAGCCGAGAGCCGGCCGACGGGCTGCAGCCGCGATGAGCCGACGTCGTACCGCCGCGGTGATCCCGGCAGAGCCGGTAGTCAGCCGGCGCCGGGCCGCTGGGCCGCCCGCAGTTCCGCGCCGCCGTGGCCTCGACCACGTCGGCGAGCAGCCGTTCCATCCGGCTCAGGGCGTCGTCGTCATAGCCGTCCAGCGCCCGGTCGACGCGCTCGCCGGCCGGGAGGAAGAACTCCGCGGTCCGGTCCGGCATCTGGCCGACGAGGCGCGGCACGCCGGACGGCTGATCGTCGAGCTGGACGGGCGGTTCGTCAGCAACTCGCCGGCCGAGTTCGAGCGGACCGCGCAGGCGCTGCTCGACCAGCCGGACGCGGTGCTGGTGGTCGACTCGTTCGAGCACTGCCAGTGGCTGGAGACGTGGCTGTGGCAGCGTTTCCTGCCCAGGATCGCCGACGGCGCCCTGGTGCTGCTGGCCGGCCGGCAGGCGCCGGCGACCGAGTGGACCGCGGATCCGGGGTGGGCGGGCGCGCTGCACGCGGCCGAGCTGGGGCCGTTGACCGAGGAGCAGGCCAGGCGGCTGCTGGCGGTCAACGGCGTCCGGCCGGAGAACACGGAGGCGGTGCTGCGGTTCGCCGGCGGGAACCCGCTCGCGCTGTCCCTGGCGGCGGCGGCCGATTCGGCGCGACCGGGTGCGGCTCAGGAGTGGGCGCCGTCGGCGCCGGCGCTGGGCACGTTGATCGCCGGCCTGATCGGGGAGGTGCCGTCGCCGGAGCACCGGCGGGCGCTGGAGGTCGCCGCGCACGCGTACAACACCACGGAGCGGCTGTTGCAGGCCGCGCTGCCCGGGCTGGACTCGCACGCGTTGTTCGCCTGGCTGCGCGGCCTGCCGTTCATGGAGAGCACACCGCACGGCTGCTACCCGCACGACGCGGTCCGCGAGACGGTGGTCGCGGACCTGCGGTGGCGGGCGCCGGAGGCGTTCCAGGCCATGAAACGCACGCTGTCGGCCGAGTACCTGCGCCAGATCCGGGAGCTGCCGGAACGGCAGGTGCTCGGCGTCATGAGCCAGCTGTTCTACCTGTTCCGTGACCTGAGGAAGGTGCGCGACCTGTACGTGTGGCCGCGCACCGGCCAGGTGGAGGACGATCCGCTGCGGCCGGAGGACCTGGAGACCATCGTACGGATGGCCGCCGTCACGGAGGGACCAGAGTCCGCGGCGCTCGTGCGCTACTGGGCCGGCCGGCAGCCCGAGGGGTTCAGCGTCTACCGGTCGATCGGCACCGGTCAGGCCGTGGCCTTCGTCGCCCGCCTGGAGCTGCCCGCGTCCCCGGACCCTCAGGACATCGCGATCGACCCGGTCGTCGCGGCCGCCTGGGAGCACTGCACCGGCACCGTGCCGCCCGCGCCCGGCGAGCACATCGCGATCACCCGGTTCATCATCCATCCGGAGGCGTACCAGGTCCCGTCGCCGGTGACGAACCTGCACCATTCCCGGGTGCAGGCGACCGCGGCGCGCAGCCGGGGCCTCGCCCAGGGAATGATCGTGCTGCACGACTGCGAGCTGTGGGGCCGTCTGCTGCGCGGGGCGCTCACCGACGCCGGTGTACGGCCACGGGTCGGCGAGCGTACGTACGGGCTGTTCGTCACGGACTGGCGGCAGGTGCCGTTCGAGATGTGGCTCGACCGCATCCTCGACGAGACCGAGGTACCGGCGGCGGAGCCGGCCGTCACCCGCGCCGGCTTCGCCCGGTCGGTGCGCGAGGCCTTGCAGAACTGGCGTTCGCCGCGCGCGTTCGCCCTCAGCGAGCTGCTGCGCTCGCGGCCGGTGGCGGACGCGGCCGATCCGGTGGCGGCGCTGCGCGCGCTGCTGCGGGACGCGGTCGACGAGGCCGGCCGGGACCCGAAGCTGCTCAAGGCCCACGAGGCGCTGACCGCCACGTACTTCTCCGGCGTGCCCACCCAGGAGGCGGCGGCCCGGCGGGCCGGGATGTCGTTCAGTACGTACCGGCGTCACCTGCGGCAGGGCATCGACGCGGTGTGCGCCACCCTGTGGGAGGTGCGGCTGCGCGGCCGCACCGGCCCGGCCTGAGCCACCACCGGGAACGGGCCGGCGGATCGGCATCATGCACGCCGCCGGGCGGCTGTTGCGTCGCCGGGCTGACATCTCGCACCACCTGTGAAAGACCGGCTTCGATGTCCTCCGGCGGCGGTGGACGTTGTAGCGTCGGCCCGCCGGACCAGCACACCGGGGAAGTGCTGTCGCTCGGTTCCCAGGTGATCGTCGTTCCCCGTCCGCTGGCGTCCGGACGGTGCTGCCGACCCGGGCGCACGGCCGGCTCACCGGCCCTGCACGTCACCTCACACGGGATGGAAGCTGCGATGACGCTCTCGCGCAGGACGTTCATGGCCGCGGCGACCGCTTCGGCCGCGGGCGTGGCACTCGCCGCCTGTTCCCGCGACGACCGGAGCGGCGGCGGCACGCTCGACCGGGTCACGTACCTCACCTCCTTCGGCAATCTCGGCCGGGACGCGTACATCCACGCCGCGGTGCACAAGAACTACTTCGCCGACGCCGGGATCGAGGTCGACGTCCAGTACGGCCAGGCCGGCGACTACAACCACAACCAGCTGCTCGCCGGCCGGGCCCAGTTCGCCTCGATCGACGCCGCCGGCGCGATCATCCGGGCCGGCAAGGCCGCGAAGCCGGAGGACCGCTCGCTACGGATCGTCGGTGTGGTGCACCAGCGCACCCTCAACGCGGTGGCCGCCTTCGCGGACATGGGTTTCACCTCACCACGCGACCTGCGGGGCAAGACGTTGGGCGCGGTGGTCGGCGCGGCCCCGAGAGCACTGTTCCCGGCGTTCGCCCGGCTGGCCGGCATCGACGAGAAGAGCATCACCTGGATCGACGCGACCACGCAGAACAGCGGGAACCTGCTGGCGAGCAACCGGGTGGCGGCGCTGGCCACGCAGTTGCCGACGAAGCCCGGCCTGGAGAAGCTGGCCGGCGGCCGCCCGGTGGTCATGTTCCCGTACAGCGACTTCATCGCCGACCTGTACGGCATGACGATCATGACGCACCGGGACGTCATCGACCGGAACCCGGACCTGGTCCGGCGGTTCAACCAGGCGATCATGCGGGGGGTCAAGTACGGCGTCAGCAACCCGGAGGAGATCGGCACGGTCCTGCACGGGATCGACAACACGGCCGACGCCGGCCAGGCGGCACAGGAGCTGGCGATCCTCAAGCCGAACAGCTTGCCGGCGGCCGGCGTCGCGGTGGGCACCTTCGACGAGGCCCGGATGGCGCGCAACATCGCCCTGTTGCAGGAACTCGGCCTGATCCCTGCCGGGCTGACCCCCGCCGACGTCGCCGACACCCGGTTCCTTCCCGAGAGTGACGGGTGAACGGCGGCCGTTCACGGTGGCGCGTGCCAGCGATCGGGCTGCCGCTGCTCGGGATCGCCGTGGCAGTCGGCCTGTGGTGGCTGGTTACCGTGTTGTTCGAGGTCAGTCCGCTCTTCCTGCCCGGGCCACCGGACCTCGTCGAGTCGCTGCGAGCGGCGGGGCGCGGGCAGTACCTGCTGGAGCGTTCGCTGGAGACCGTCGAGGTGACGCTGACCGGCTTCGGCATCGCCATGTCGGGCGGGTTCGCCGTGGCCGTGCTGCTGGCCGCGTTCCGCGGTGTCGAGCGTGCGGTCATGCCGGTACTCGTGGCGCTCAACGCCGTACCGAAGGTGGGGCTGGCCCCGTTGCTGGTGGTGTGGCTCGGATTCGACATCGAGCCGAAGGTCGTGCTGGTCGTCCTGATCTGTTTCTTCCCGATGCTGGTGACGACCATGTCCGGCCTCGCCTCGACACCGGCCGAGCTGGGCGAGCTCATCGAGTCACTGGCCGCGTCACGCTGGCAGGCGTACGTCAAGGTGCGGTTGCCGTGGGCACTGCCGCAGATCTTCGTCGGGCTCAAGCTCTCCGTGCCGCTCGCGGTGATCGGGGCCGTCGTGGCCGAGACCAACAACCCGAACTCCGGTCTCGGTAGCGTCATCGTCAAGGCGTCCGCGCAGTTCGACACGCCGCTGGCGTTCGTGGCCCTGGTGTTGCTCGCCCTGCTCAGCGCGGGCCTGTTCTATCTGGTCGCCGGCCTGGAACGGCTGCTGCTGCCCTGGGCCCGGGAGATCTCCGCCGACCGCGGGTGAGGCGGCGCACCGGTCAGGGCAGCCGCAACCGCACCGGATAGCGGCGCAGCCAGTCGTCGAGTCCGGCCACCAGCTCGGCGCAGCGCCGCCGTGGCCCGAACCCGCTGCTCTCCAGCGGCGACCGGAACAGCTCCGTCAACGCCGGCACGTTGAGCAGCCCGGCGCTCGGCGCCGCCGGGTCGGCGAGGATCTCGCCGGCGCGTGCCCGCAGCATCCGCTCGTACCGCGCGTCCTGAGTGGACGGATAAGGACTCTTCCGCCGCTGCAGCACCGAATCGGGCAGCAGGTCCGCGACGGCCGCACGAAGCAGGCTCTTCTCCTTCCCGTCGAAGAACTTCATCGCCCACGGTACGTGGTAGAGGTACTCCAGCAGTCGATGGTCGGCGAACGGCACCCGGACCTCGAGGCCGTGCGCCATGCTCATCCGGTCCTTGCGGGCGAGCAGGAACGGCACCCACCAGATCTGGGCCAGATAGCTCACCTCGCGCATCCGCCGCTCCCACGCGTCCTCGCCGGGCAGGTGCTCGACCTCGGCGAGCGCGTCGCGGTACCGGTCGGCTTGACGAGTGGACCTTCACCGCCGACGGTGACGCCACCGTCGTCGGCACCGCGGAGTCCTGGGACGGCAACCCGGTCCGCGCCGACACCGACAACCTGCGCCAGGCCCTGAACGCCTCGATCGTGTCCTGGCTGGAGCTACTGCGCCGGACCGCCGAAGCCCCGGCCTCCTGAGGCGCCGGTGCGGCCCGCGGGGACGAACCCATGACGACCATCTCGACGCGGCCGCCGGCGACCGCCGCGCGCGCCACCGTCCTGGCCTCGGCCAGTCTGACCATCATGGGGGCGGCGATCATCGCTCCCGGCCTGCCCGCCATGACCGCCGCGTACGCCGGGACCCAGGCGGCCGAGGTCCTGGTCCGCCTCACCCTGACCGTGACGTCGCTGGCCATCGCGGTGACCGCGCCGGCCGCGGGGCTGCTCGCCGACCGCGTCGGACGGCGGCCGCTGCTCATCGCCTCGCTGGCGCTCTACGCCGCGGCCGCGCTGATCCTGCCGGCCGCCGCGCTCTTCCTGGGCGAGCCGGCCCGGCGTACCGGCGCGGTGCACGGCTCCCCCCACCGCGGCGACCGGCGTGAGCCGGGAGATCATCGGGGTGTACGTCCTGGCGGCCGGCGCCACGGTCATCTTCTACATGGCCCCCCACGCAGCTGCCGTTCTGGCTCACCACGATCGGCGCCGGCACGGCCGTGACCGGCGTGGTGATCGCCGGCAGCACGCTGACCGGTGTCGCCGGCGCGCTGGCCTTCCCGCGGCTGCGGCGGCGCCGGGCACCGGCCACGATCACCGCGCTCGGTGTCGCGCTGCTCGGTGCCGGCTGGACGGTCGCCGGAACCGCGCACACGCCGGCGCAGATCGCCGCGGGCGTGCTCATCGGCGGTGGCGGCGTCGGCCTCGTGGTGCCGAACCTCAACACGCGCCTCGCCGAGACCGCCGCACCGGCCCGGCGCGGACGCGTGCTCGGCGGCCTGGTCACGGCGATCTTCCTCGGCCAGTTCCTGTCACCGCTGGTCATGCAGCCCGCGGTCGACCGGTTCGGCATCGCCGCGACGTTCACGTACTCCGGTGTCGCCCTGCTCGGCGGCGCCGCGGCAAGCCTCACCGCCCGCCACCTCGGGCGCTGGGAAACCACCCGATCCGCATGACCGAGGAGAAGAAGATGATCTACCACGGCAACCGCATCAAGATCAAGGAAGGCGTCCCGCCGGAGCAGCTGGAGACCGCGCTGGAGAGCCTGCGCAACCAGGGCCGGGTGATCCCGTCGGTGACGTCGTTCGTGGTCGGGCCGGACTTCGGCGGCGAGTTCGACTGGGGCGCGGTGTTCGTCATCGAGGACCTGGACGGCTACTGGGAGTACCTGACCCACCCGGCACACTCCAACACCGACCGGGTCGGCCTTCCCCTGGTGGAGAAGTTCCACTCGTTCGACATCACCGACGACCCGGACCCCGAGATGGGCGCCAGGATCGCCGAGCTGCACCGGCGGCGCTACGCCAACGACGCCGAGCTGACCAAGCTCGTCGCCGACCTGCCCGAGTACACCGGCAGCAGCGCGCCGGAGACGGCCGCGTAGGACCGGAGCGCGCCGCCCCGCCACCCTCTGCGTTCCTCTACGGCGCGGGGCGGCGCGCGTCTCCCGGTCCGGGCAGGCCACGACGAGCGGCATGCGTTCCGGGGATCGAGGGTGCGGCGGGCCTCACGCCTTCAGGTCGTAGACGACCGTGGGCACGTCCTGCGCGCACAGCGTCTCGCGGATACGCGGTTCGATCTCGGCCCACGTGCCGCCGGCCAGACCGCAGCCGATGCGTGGCATGTGCACCGAGGCGTGCTCGGTACGGGCGTGGGCCGCCAGCGTGGTCAGGCATTCCCGGATCGCCTCGTAGCGGACCGGCGGCCCGGCATCGGCCTCGTAGCCGGACTCCGTACGCAGGCCACGACGGGTGGCGATGCCGTGCTGGCCGACCATGTTGGCCACCCAGAGCTCCGGGGCCACCGGCACCAGCTGCACCGCGCCGAGGCGGAACGTCGGCTCGCCGTGCCACCGGCGGAACTCCCGCTCCGGCTCCGGCCAGCGCCGGGAGATCACCCGGACGATTCCCCTGCCCCAGGCACCGATGTCGTTACAGACATGCGCGATGATCCGCGGACCGTCGCCGACGGGATCGGTGGCGTCGCCCTCGACGTAGTTCAGCTCCTGCACGCGGCGATCCTCGCATGGTGCGTCACGTTTCGCCGCGGCGTAACCGCCCGGCGTTCCCCGACGACCTCTGATCACCGCCCCGCCTGATCACGGTACGGCTGCACGCTGCATGATCGACCACTATGGTGAAGAGCCAGGGGTGGCGCGAGATCTACGACGGCGGCTCGGCCGAGGCCGAGGAGCGACTGTTCCAGGGGTACGCGCGGCGGATGCGCGACGTGCAGGCCAGGCATGCGCGGACGGCGGGCTCGGCCGCGGCGCACCGGACGCTGCACACGAAGACCGTCGTGGGGGTGACCGGTGCCGAGCTGGCGTTCGCCGCGGATCTGCCGGCGGCGTGGCACGCCGGTGCGTTCGTCGCCGGGGCGCGGCTGGCCACCACGGTACGGCTGTCCAACGCCGCCGGGGTGGCCCGGGCGGACACCGAACCGGATCTGCGCGGCGCGGCGCTGAAGGTCGCGCTGCCCGGCGGTGGCGTGCACGACCTGCTGATGACCAGCTATCCGGTGTCGCACGTACGGGACGCGCAGCAGTTCGTGGCCGTGGCGGAGATCGGGGCCGGGCCGCGCGCGCTGGCCCTGCCGCGGATGGTGGCCGCGGTCGGGGTGCGGGAGACGCTGCGGATCGCCGGGAATCTGCGGCGGGCCAGCCGGCGCAGCGAGAGCCTGGCGCTGGAGTCGTACTGGAGCCGGGGCGCGGTCCTCTGGGGTGACGCGGGGCCGGTGCGGTTCCGGCTGAGTCCGCTCGACCCGGCGCCCGCCGTACCCGTGGCGGGCTTCGACGGGTTGGGGGTGGAGTTCCGGGCGCGGCTGGCGCGGGGGCCGGTGCGGTTCACGCTGAGCGTGCAGCGGTTCGTGTCCGAGGAGCGGACGCCGATCGAGGACGGCGCGGTGGAGTGGGACGCGCCGTGGACGCCGGTGGCGACGCTGACCGTGCCGGGGCCGGAGGCGCTCGACGACGAGCGGGTGCACGCGATGGCGTTCAGCCCGTGGAACTGCCCGGCGCGGTTCCGGCCGCTGGGGAATCTCAACCGGGCGCGCCGGGCGGTGTACGCGGCCAGTGCGGCCGGGTGGCAGCGTTAGGGTGTGCGGCATGCCGCTGCGTCTGGTGCAGGTGAACATCAAGGCCCGGGACGACTCGGCCCTCGGCCGGTTCTGGGCGGACGCGCTCGGCTGGGACACCTCCAGCGAAGGCCCGGGCGTGACCAACGTCGAACCGGCCGGGTTCACCTACCCCGACCCGGCGGTGCTCTACGTCGACGTCGTCACGGTGCCGGACCCGGAGACCGTGGACTACCGCGTGCACCTCGACCTGGCCACCACCTCCCTGGACCATCAGCGGGAACTGGTGGCCCGGCTGATCCGGGTCGGCGCGACACCGGCGGACATCGGCCAGCGCGACGTGCCGTGGGCGGTGCTGGCCGACCCGGAGGGCAACGAGTTCTGCGTGCTGAGCCCAGGGTGACGAGGCTTACCGGCCATCGCAGCGTGCGGACCTTCCTCGAGCGAGTGCTGCCGCCGCGTGCGCCACGGCAGCCGGCGAAACTCGCGTGCCCCGAAGGACGGTCGATGGTAGACAGCTCCGATGGATTTCGCTGATCTTCTGCGTCTGATCGACGAGCGCGCCACGGCCTTCCGCACCGCGGTCGCGGCCGCCCCCGCACCTGGACGCACAGGTCCCGACGTGTCCGGAGTGGACGCCCTGATGGATCTGGTCCCGCACCGCCTCCCGGCCGCCGGCCTGGGCGCCGCGACGGCCTGGCTGGCGCCGGTGACGCCGCTGCACCGGTGGGCGTCGTCGCTGCGCGTGGTCGCCGAGGCCGGCCGGGGCGCCGACGTCGCGGCGATCCTGGCCGCGCTGCTGCCGGCGCTCGACCGTACCCGCGCGGGGGGTGTTCGGTTCGACCGAACTGCTGGCGGACGTGGCGGTCCCGGTGCCGGACGGTGAGCTGCGACGGTGGCTCGCCGGGTTCACCGGCACCGGCAAGGCCGCCCGCGCGGTGCTGCGTCAGCCGGTCAGGCCGGCCTGATAGGCCAGCAGCGCGGCCTGTACCCGGTTGCGCAGGCCCAGACGCGACAGGATCGCGCTGACGTGCGTCTTCACCGTGCCCTCGACCAGGTGCAGCTCGGCGGCGATCTCCGCGTTGGACAGCCCGGACCCGAGCAGCCGCAGCACGTCGCGTTCCCGGTCGGTGAGCGCGGCCAGCCGCTCCCGGGCGGCCACACCGCGGGTCAGGTGGCCGCCGGTGTCGCTGCCGTCGAAGCGGGTGATGACGCGCCGGGCGACCTTCGGGGACAGGTACGCGCCGCCGTCCGCGACCGCGCGCACGCCGGTGACGAGTTCGCGGGGGTCGCCGGTCTTGAGCACGAAACCGGCGGCACCGGCGTCCAGCGCCCGGGCGATGTACTCGTCCTCGGAGAACGTGGTCAGCATGATGACCGCGACGGACGGGACCGCGCGCCGGATCTCCGCGACCGCGTCCAGGCCGTCCAGCACCGGCATGCGGATGTCCAGCAGCGCCACGTCCGGGCGGTGCCGGCGGGCCAGGTCGACGGCCTCGCGCCCGTTCCCGGCCTCGGCGACCACCTCGATCGACGGTTCGGTGGCGAGGATCGCGGCGACGCCCGCGCGGATCATCGTCTCGTCGTCGGCCAGCAGCACGCGGATCACGGCGGTGGAGGGTCCTCTCAGGTCGGCGGGGCGAACGCGTCCTTGGCCACGAGCCGGCCGTCGCGGAAGCACAGACGGTACACGTCGAACGGCGCCGGCACGAAGCCCGCGGCCGACCGGTAGTACTCGCAGCTGCTGCCGGGCGGCGGGGGTGGCCCGGACTCGTCGCGGCGTTCCGGCACCTGCCGGGCCGGGATCAGGCCGGCGACGTCGTCCCGGGCCGCGCCGGCCTGCAGGGCGCGGAACCGGTCCGGGGACAGGTGCGAGGTGAGACTGTCGTAGGCGTAGACGCCCATCAGCGCGCCGGTCAGCACCACGATCGACACCAGCGGCAGCGCGACCGCGAGCGTCAGCCCGCGCCGGGCCCGGCGGCGGGCCTGCCGGAGCCCGGCGGGCTCCGCGGGAAACGGTTCCAGCGCCGCCCCGGCGCTCACCGGCAGCCGCGCCTCCACCTCGAACCCGCCGTCCGGCAGCGGCCCGGCCCGCAGCGCGCCACCGGCGAGCCCGACGCGTTCCCGCAGCCCGGTGAGCCCGTGCCCGCCGCGCGCCGGCGGCGCCGCCGTGGCCGCGGCGCCGTTGCGGACCACCACCGTGACCTCGTCGCCGCCGTCGGCGAGCCGCACCGTCACCGGCGCACCCGGCGCGTGCTTGGCCGCGTTGGTCAGCCCTTCCTGCACCACTCGCGCCGCCGCCCGGTACTGCATCGGCGCCACCCGCTGGAAAACCGGGGAACCGGGCTCCCCGGGTACGTCCGGGGTGACCGGGATCCCGGCGGCGGCCGCGCGGGCGATCAGGTCCTCGATGCGCTCGCCGGCCGGGTGCAGCGGCACCTCGTCGGCGTCGTCGCGGAGCAGCCCGACGATGTCGGCGAGCCGTTCGGCCGCGTCCGTCACGCTGGCCCGCAGCTGCGACGCGGCCGTCCGCTGCTGCGGTGTCAGCGTGGCGGCCAGTTCGAACGCACCCGCGCGCAGCGCGATCAGGGCCAGTTCGTGGCCGAGCGAGTCGTGCATGTCCTGCGCGATCCGCGCGCGCTCGCGCAGCCGCGCCTGCGCGGCGACCGCCTGCTGTTCGCGTTCCAGCTGCGCGGCCTGCTCCCAGCCGGAGCGTTCCAGCGCGGCCCGCAGCCGCCGGAACGAGCCGAGCAGCGCCGGGAACAGCCCGCACACGATCACCCCGGCGATCCACACCAGCCAGCTGTAGACGTCCGCGCCGCGCGCGGCCTGGACCGCGGTGCCGAGCACGAGCACGCCGCCGAGCCCGGCCAGCGCGGAAACACCGAGCGCCCGGCGGCAACCGGCGAGGTAGGACAGGACCGGTACGGCGACGAGCAGCCGCCAGTCGAGCGCACTGACGGTGAGCGCACCGAGCGCGAGGATCATCACCGGGCAGAGGATATGCGTCACGGACTCGGGCGGCCGTCGCGACTTTCCCGGGCGACGCTGCCGAACGGCACGTGCCGCACCGGGCATCGCCGGTCCACCGTGACGCGACGCGAGCACGGTGACGTCCGGGCCGCCGGCGCAGGTGCACCGGCCGGTGACGTGACCTCCCCCATGATCATCCGTTCTCCTGTGCGAGCATGGCTTGCACAGATCAGGAGAACAGGTGCATCTCGGCAACACCACCACGCCCCGGATCGTGCGGGACGACGACCTCGGCGAGTTCCCGGCCGGATCGATGCTGGACGTGATGCGCGCGCTGACCGCGGTGCTCAGCCTGCCGCAGGCGGAGGCGGAACGCGCGGACGCGCTGATCGTGCCGAGCGGGCAGGGCGAGGAGTGGCGGATCACGCACGCGATCCGGCTCTGGGAGACCCGCCCGGACCTGCGTCTGCTGCTGGTGGCCAACGGCAACCCGGCCGAGACCACGTACGACCCGCTGAGCCTCGACTACCTGCGCGGTCTCGGGCTGCGGCGGACCGCCGGCGTGCACGTGCAGGCCGAACCGGCGCCGAACACGGCGCTGCAGGCCGGGTGGATCGCCGCCCAGGTCGCGGAGCTGCACGTCCGCAGTTTCGGGCTGGTCGTATCGCCGTACCACCTGCTGCGCGCCTACCTGACCGTGCTGAAGGCACTCGACCGGCGCGGCCTGCGGGTGCCGATCTGGCCGGTGCCGGTCGCGGTGTCACCGGACTCGCCGGTGCCGGAGACCGGCGCGACCGCGTACGAGCTGCTGCCCGGCGAGGTGCACCGGATCATCACCTACACCGCCCGCGGCTGGCTCGCCTCGCCGGCCGAGCTCCGCACGTACCTCGGCTGGCTCTGGTCGTCCTTCTAGGTTTCTCCCGCCCGGTGCTTCGCATCGGCCGATCGGCCGGGCACCGGCGATGACCGGCTGTTCCCATGTGCGTCCGGCCGTGCGCAGCGCCTAGGAAGGAGCCGGCCCAACCCGTGCGTGGGACTGCAACGCGAGGACCTGCGGCTGCAGTTCTTCGAGATCGCCGGGTTCGACCCGGAGCGGTCCTACGGCTCCTGCATCGTGCTCACCCGGACATCGCGGAACTGCACCGGGCGTTCGCGGCCGGCATGCGCGCCGCGTACGGCAGGGTCCTGGTGACCGGCACACCACGGATGACCCGGCCCCGGGCGCGGAGGAACGCCGGCGGGACGGGCGGGTTCAGCGTCGTCGACCCGGGCGGCAACTGGATCCGCGTCTTCGGAGCACACCGCCACGGCACCGGCGCCCGAGCCGGCCGGCCGGCTCGGCAGAGCGCTGGCGAACACGGTGGTGCTGGCCGCCTCCAAGGGCGACATCGGCCAGGCAGCCCGCATCCTCGACAGCGTGCTGGCCCGCCCGCAGGCCGACGACGACCCGGTCACCCACGTGGAGGCCTGGTGTACCGCGCCGAACTGGCGGCGACGCTCGATGAGCGGGAGACCGCGTCGGCGCTGCTGGCCCGCATCGAGCACGTCGCGCTGGACCCCGGCCAGACCGCGCGGGCGGCACCGGCCTTCGGGATCGCCGCCGACCTCGCCGCCGCGATGCGGTGAGGTCGGCTGACATCGGTTGTCAGGTTTTCCTGCGACCGTGAGCGCATGGGACACACGCTTGACGGAAAGGTCGCGCTGGTCGCCGGCGCGACGCGGGGCGCCGGCCGCGGAATCGCGGTCGAGCTGGGCGCGGCCGGCGCCACGGTCTACCTGACCGGCCGCAGCACGCGCGCGGCCCGCTCGGAGATGGACCGGCCGGAGACCATCGAGGAGACCGCGGAGCTGGTCACCGCGGCCGGCGGCACCGGCATCGCGATCCGGGCCGACCACCTGGTGCCGGACCAGGTGCGCGCGGTCGTCGCCCGGATCGAGGCCGAGCAGGGCCGGCTGGACCTGCTGGTCAACGACATCTGGGGTGGTGAGCTGCTGTTCAGCTGGACGGACCGGCTGTGGGAGCACTCGCTGGACGACGGGCTGCGCATCCTCCGGCTCGCGATCGACACGCACATCATCACCAGCCACGCCGCGCTGCCGCTGCTGCTGCGCTCCCCCGGCGGGCTGGTGGTGGAGATGACCGACGGCACCACGGACTACAACCGGGACCACTACCGCGTGTCGTTCTTCTACGACCTGGCCAAGACGTCGGTGCTGCGGATGGCGTACGCGCAGTCGCAGGAGCTCGGCCCGCTCGGCGCGACCGCGGTGGCGCTCACCCCGGGATGGATGCGCTCGGAGATCATGCTGGACCACTTCAAGGTCACCGAGGGTACGTGGCGGGACGCGCTCACCACGGAACCGCACTTCGCGATCTCCGAGACGCCGCGGTTCACCGGCCGGGCCGTCGCCGCGATCGCCGCCGACCCGGACCGCGCGCGCTGGAACGGCGCGTCGCTGTCCAGCGGCGGTCTCGCCCAGGTGTACGGCTTCACCGACCTGGACGGCAGCCGACCGGACGCGTGGCGCTACCTCACCGAGGTGCAGGACCC
The DNA here is from genome assembly GCF_030813715.1 of Catenuloplanes indicus. Taxonomy (NCBI): domain Bacteria; kingdom Bacillati; phylum Actinomycetota; class Actinomycetes; order Micromonosporales; family Micromonosporaceae; genus Catenuloplanes; species Catenuloplanes indicus. The sequence continues at coordinate 114,049 of NZ_JAUSUZ010000001.1, read as the reverse complement.
CGGCCGGCCGGCGGACGTCACGGGCTACCGCTGACCGGCCGGGCGCTTCAGAGCGTGAACGTGCCGAGCTGGACGCTGGTGGTCAGCGCCGAGGTGGCGTTGTCGCCGACGACCGTCACGTCGAGGTCGTCGGCCATCGCCTGCCGCAGCAGGGAGATCCAGTTGCTGCGGGTGATCCGGTCGTTCAGCGGCGGGCTGGGATTGGTGATGTCCGACCACAGGACGAAGACCTCACCGACCCCGCCCGGGTCGACGATCTGCGTCCACGCGACGTCGTCGGAGAAGATCTGGATGCAGGCGACTTTTCCGGTCTGGGATGCCACTGGTCACTCCTTCACGATGTCAGGGCCGAAGCAGTCGTACGACCCGGCGGGCCGCCGCCACGTCGCCGCGGAAACGCATCCGGCCGGCGATGATCGCGGTTATCGGGGCGAGCGTGCCCTCGGCGATCTCCCGCCAGGTCTGCTCGCCGGTGAACACCTCGACGTCCGGCCGCGGGGCCTTCACGTCGTCGGGCGGCTCCTCGGTCAGCCTGGGCCCGTCCGGGCCGACCCGCAGCCGCCAGTACCGCGCGGTGTCGCCCTCGATGTGGAAGCCCAGCGTGACCGGCTCCTTCTGCCCGGTCCCGGCCAGCTCGCCGAGCCGGCGGAAGCCGCGGGACAGGTCGGCCGTGCCCGCGTCGATCAGACGCGGCAGCGGCTCACAGAAGTCCGCCACGGCCGGGGATTTACGCATCTGCTCCAGCGTGCTCATCACACCTCACCAGGGATTCAGGTCATTGCGGGAAGGGAACCGGCGTACGCGGCCATGATCTGGGCCAGGCCGACCGCACGGCCGGCGTTGATCCGGCCACGGCCGAGCTGGCCGGCGAAGCCGGGGTTGAGCGCGTCGACGCTGTCGCAGGTGTCCTCGACGACCGTGCGGACCTCGTCGCTGGACAGCTCCGGCACCGCGGACCAGACCAGCGCGGCCAGCCCGGCGACGTGCGGCGCGGCCATCGACGTACCGTCCAGGAACCCGTGCGTGTCGTCCGGCATGCTGGACCAGATGTTGACGCCGGGCGCGGCCACGTCCACCGTGGACCCGAAGTTCGAGAACGTGGCCCGGGCCCCGTCCTGGTCCAGCGCGGCCACCGAGATCACCTCGGGATAGACGCCCGGGTACTGCGGCGTGACGTCCGTGTTCGCGTTCGCGTTGCCGGCCGCGAAGACCACGACCACGTTGCTCCCGGCCGCGTTCTGGATCGCGGTGCGCACACCGGCGTGGTCACCGCTGGTCCGCCAGCTGCAGTTGATCACGTAGCGGCGGTCCGGGAACGCACCGGCCTGCGCGACCACGTAGTTGATCGCGTCGGCCCGGTTCTGGTTCATGCCGGCGGTCAGGTCGATCCGCAGCGGCATGATCCGGCAGCGTGGCGCGACGCCGACCACGCCGCCCGCGTCCTCCACGCCCGCGGCGGTACCGGCCACGTGCGTGCCGTGCACGTCGGTGTCGTCCGGGCTCGGGTCGGCCGCGTCCGCGAAGTCCCAGTCCTCGGCACCGCGCGCCAGTACGTTTGCGGCCAGGTCCGGGTGATCCAGGTCGGCACCGGTGTCGATCACGGTGACGATGACGTCCGGGTCCCCGCGCAGCACGTCCCACGCCACGGTCGCACCGATGTCGATGCCGGACGTGCCGGCCACGCCGTTGACGGTCTGCCCGGTGTTACGCATCCCCCACAGCAGCCCGAAGTCGGCGTCCGCCGGAATGTGCAGCGCGTCGTCGAAACCGGCCTCGCTCGGCTCCGCGAACGCGACCTCCGGCCGGTCCGCGAACGCGCGGATCGTGGCGAACAGCTCCTGCCCGTCCGGCACCCGGAGCGTGTAGTAGCCCCGCGTGCGCTGCCGGACCACGATCCGGCTGCCCAGGCCGGCGATCACCTCCTCCGCGGCCGCGTCACTGATCCCGTCGCGGAACTGCACCGTGAGCTCGCCCGGCAGGAAGTACCGGTCGAGGCCGTCCTCGTCCACCAGCACCGGAATCGAGTCCGTGATCCCGTCCGCACCGGTCAGGTCCGCCGCGGCCAGCCCGGGCGCGACGTGCACGGCCGCGAAGCCGCGCCGCGTGTTCGCCCCGCGGCTGAGCGACCGCACGGCCGGGTTACCGACCAGCCGGTCCGGCCCGTCACCACGGTTCACGGTGACCACGGCCTCCCCGGGTTTGGCCCGCAGCCGCACCCGCCGCCCGGTCAGCTTGTCCGGGTACCAGAAGTCCTGATCGTCGCGGTGATCCGTCATCATGGCCCTCCGTCCTTGGTCGTCCCGCCACGCGAGCCGGGGTCACACTAGGTATGAGCCACCCGTACAGATCCAGATACGGCACCCGCCCAGCTGCCGATATGCGACACCGGTCGACGCGCGCCCGGCTGGTGCTCTCCGACCGGGCCGGTCTGTCCGATGCTGCGGCGGCTCTGGCGGTCACCCGCTACGACGAGTTCTCCGGTGCCGAGTGCTGGCGGTCCGCGTACGGCCCCGCTCACGTGATCCGCGTAGGTCGCGCGGCGGGGCGCTGGGAGGTACTGGCGTTACCCGGAAGAGGCGTGACTCCCACCCGACCGCGACACACGCTTCGGTGGATGCATGGGCAACGACATCCCGCACGCCGGTCTCGGCGTCTACCGGATTCCCGCGTCGAGAACCGCCGAGGCGGTACGGACCGCGCTCGACGCCGGCTAACGGCAGGCCCGCTCCTGCGCTGGCACGTCCGGCTGGGGAACGTTTCCCTGCCCACATCCGTCACGCCCGCTCGCATCAGGGGGGACATCGCCGTCCTCGACTTCCGGATCGATGCCGAGGACATGAACCGGATCGCCGCGCTGGACGGCGATCCCACGGCGCCCGCAGCCGCACGCGCGACGCGGGTCTGCCGCGATGGCAGTGACGACCCATCAACGAGAAAGGCACCTCATGGAACTCTTCGATCTGACCGGAAAGCGCGCGCTCGTCACCGGTGGCACCAAGGGCATCGGGATGATGATCGCGCGGGGCCTTCTGCAGGCCGGCGCGAGCGTGATCATCAGCTCACGCAACGCCGAAGCGTGCGCTCAGGCGCAGGAACACCTGTCCGCGTTCGGCGCGGTGCGGGCCGTCGTCGCTGACGTGTCGCGCCATGATGAGTGCCGGCGGCTGGCCGGTCTCGTCGCGGCCGGCGCGGAGCGGCTCGACATCCTGGTCAACAACGCGGGCGCGCTGGTGGACGCGCCGCTGGAGACGTTCCCGGACGAGGCCTGGGACACGGTCGTCGACGTGAACCTGAAGTCGCCGTTCTGGCTGGTCCAGGAGCTGTTGCCGGCGCTGCGCAAGGCGGGCTCCGCCGACGATCCGGCGCGGGTCATCAACATCGGCAGCATCGGGGCCATCCACGTTCCGCACCGGCCCAACTACTCCTACTCCAGCAGCAAGGCCGGACTGCACCACCTCACGAGGGTCCTGGCCAGGGAACTGGGACCGCAGCACGTCACCGTGAACGCGGTGGCGCCGGGACCGTTCCGGTCCTCGATGACCGCCGAGATCCTCGACCAGCGCGGCGACGCGATCGCGGCAATGGCTCCGCTGGGCCGGATCGGCCGCGACGATGACATGGCGGGGATCGCCGTGTTCCTCGCCGGCCGGGCAAGCGCGTACCTGACGGGCACCGTGATTCCCGTGGACGGTGGCATCACCATCGGCGCATAGCGCGGCATCCCCGCCGAGGTGCGAGCCAGCCGTCCGCACGTGGTGGGACACGAGGGCAGTCTGCCGTACGACCCTGCTCCCGGCGTTCGCCGAACGTGCGTCCCGCTCGCGTCTAGCCTGCACATATGCAACTTCACGAGGTGTTGCGCAGGGCGTTCGCGGGTACGGCCGCGGTGGTGCACGGGGTCGCGCCGGAGCAGCTGGGAATGCCGACCCCGTGCACGGACTGGGACGTACGCGCGCTGACCAACCACCTGCTGCAGGTCGCGGCCGCGCTCAGCCTGGCCGGGCGGCGGCTGCCGGTGCCGGCGGAGCTGTGGGGCCGGGACCTGATGACCGCGGACGGGCCCGGTGACGGCTTCGACGACGACCGGCGGGCCGCGCTGGAGGCGTGGTCGCAGCCGTCCGCGTGGGACGGGACGATCGCGATGGGCGGAATGGCGATGCCCGCGCGGATGACCGTGTCGATGCTGATCAGCGACCTGGCGATCCACGGCTGGGATCTGGCGCAGGCGACCGGCCAGCCGTACGCGGTCGACCCGGCGGTCGCGGACGTGACGCGGGAGTTCGTGGCCGGGTCCGCGGCGCGGGGCCGGGAGATGGGCATCTTCGCGGCGGCGCAGCCGGTCACGGACGGCGCGGACGCGTTCGGCGAGGCGCTGGCGCTCAGCGGTAGAGCGCGGCCGTGAGCGTCGCCGCCTCCCGCATCCGGTCCCGGAGCACGGCCGGGGCGAGGACCTCGACGAGCGGGCCGAGGCACAGCATCTGGTCGTAGGCGACGTCGACCGACTCGACCGGCAGGTGCGCGCGGGTCCAGCCGTGCGCGTCGACGCCGGTCACCCGCATGCCCGCGACTGCCTGCGGTTCGACCGCCCAGCGGAGCGCGCGGACGCCGTCCGGGTGCAGGCGCACCTCGATCGTGCCGGTGAGCATGCCGCGCACGAACGCGTCCGCGCGCACCGCCCAGGCGGCGGCCAGGTCGAAGTCCGGCGGCCGGGTGAACGCCTGCTCGGTCACGGCGAGCGCGTCGATCCGGTCGACGCGGTAGACGCGCAGGTCGTCGCCGACGCGGCCGAGCAGGTACCAGACACCGGCCTTCAGAATCACACCGTACGGGAGGAGCCGGCGTGCGGCGCCACGGTAGCGGATCTCGACCGCGCGGTCGGTCCAGACCGCCGCGGCCAGGTCGGCCAGCACCGGCGGCACCGTCCGGTCGCCGAACCAGCCGGGCACGTCCAGGTGGAAGCGCTGCACCGCGCGGGCGGACGCGGGCAGCGCGGCGACGACCTTCAGGTGCGCGGCGGTGACCAGGTCGCCGAGCCCGAGGTCGCGGGCCGGGCCGGGCAGGCCGAGCAGGAACACCGCCTCGGCCTCGGTCGGGCTCATCCCGGTCAGCCGCGTCCGGTAGCCGTCGACCAGCCGGTAGCCGCCGGCCCGGCCCTGCTCCGCGTAGACCGGGACGCCCACGCCGCTGAGCGCGGTCACGTCCCGGTACACGGTCCGCTCGGAGACGCCGAGCTCAGCGGCGATCTGGGCGGCGGTCAGCGTCCCCCGCGCCTGCAACAGCAGTACCAGGTTCATCAGCCTCGACGCGCGCACGCCCGCCATTGTCGTCGGTGCCGAGGAAACCGTCGGACTGCCGGGCCCACAGCCGCGCGTAGAGACCGCCGTGGCGCAGCAGGTCCGCGTGCGTGCCCGCCTCGACGATCCGGCCGGCGTCCAGCACCACGATCCGGTCCATCCGCGCGATCGTGGACAACCGATGGGCGATGGCGATCACGGTACGGCCGTGCAGCACCTCGTCGAGCGTGTCGTGGATCGCGGCCTCGGCCTCGGAGTCGAGCGCGGACGTGGCCTCGTCCAGCACCAGGATCGGCGCGTCCCGGTAGAACGCGCGGGCCAGCGCGATCCGCTGCCGCTGCCCGCCGGACAGTTTCACGCCGCGCTCGCCGGCCAGCGCGTCCAGCCCGCCGGGCAGGTCCGCCACGAACCCGGCCGACGCGCGTTCCACGGCCTTCCACACCGCGGCCGGATCGGCGGGGCCCGGACCGGCGATGTTCTCCCGGATCGAGCGGTGCAGCAGCGTGGCCTCCTGCGCGACCATGGCGATCCGGGAGCGCAGGCTCTCCTGGGTGACCGTGGTGATGTCGGTGCCGTCGATCGTGATCGTGCCGCGCTCGGCGTCGTGGAACCGCAGCAGCAGACCCGCCAGCGTGGACTTGCCCGCACCGGACCGGCCCACGATCCCGACCCGCTCCCCGGCCCGCACGTGCAGGTCCAGCCGGTCGAGCCCGCCGGCGCCGCGACCGTAGTGATGGCTGACCCGCGCGAACGTGATCGCTCCGCCACGTACCCGCAGCGGGGTGGCCCCCGGTCTGTCCCGCACCGCCAGCGGCTGCGCGACGGTCCGCAGCGCACGGCGGAGCGCGCCCACGGCGCCGAACAGCGACGACACCGCGTCCAGCAGCCATTCCGCCATCGACGTGATGCGGAAGCTGAGCGCGAGCGCGGCCGCGACCAGACCCAGGGGCGCCGCACCGGTACGCCACAGCGCGATCCCGTAGCCGACCAGCCCGACCAGCAGCGCGCTGCCCAGCGCCATCATCGTGCCGTTGATCGTCACCTCGACGCGCTGCAGGTCCAGGTGCGCCCGCCGCGCCCGGCGGAAGATCGCCCGGTCGTTCGCCACGCGCGCCGCCGGCTCGCCGAGCAGCGCGAGCGTGTCCGCGTTCGCGTACGCGTCGACGAGCAGCCCGGTCAGTGCCGACTCCGCCTCCTGCAGCCGCTCCGACGCCCGCCGGTAGCGCGGCACCAGCACCACCGTGAGCAGCGCGTACGCCGAGAGCCACGCGCCGAGCGGGAGCAGCAGCCGCACGTCGATCGCGGCCATCACCCACACCGACCCGGCGACGTAGGCGGTCACGTACACCAGCGTGTGGATGACCGAGTACGCCGCGGTCGCGGCGGCGTCGCCGCCGTCGCGGACCCAGCTGGCGATCCGCCCGGCGAAGTCGCCGCGGAACCAGCCGATCGACTGCCGGGACACGTGCCGGTGCATCCGCCAGCGGGCCAGCGGCCGGGCGTTGGCCCGGAACGCGATGTCGTCCAGCGCCTCACTGGCCAGGTTCAGCGCCGGCCGGACCAGCAGCGTCAGCACCGCGACCGCGATGAGTTCGGCGCCGCGCGCGTCCCAGAACGTGTCCGGGCGGCCGGCCGCGAGCAGATCGACGAGCCGCCCGGCGTACGCGATCAGCCACACCTCCAGCACCGCGCACAGGATCGTGCTGGTCACCGCGACCGCGGCGACCGGTCGCAGCGGCCGCAGTTCATCGATCAGGAACCGGCGCACGCTCCGTGCGAGCGGCCGGTCGTCATGCGTGAAGGGATCGGTCGGGTTCTCGAAGAGACGTAACACGAAGTGCCTTTCCGGCAGAGAGATCACACAGGGGACCGGGGATGCCACCGGTAGCCGTCATGATCGATCTCCTTCTCCGTGCGGGTCGCTTCCTCCGCGAGGGTAGGCCGGTACGGCGCGGTCCCGCACCGGGTTTTACGCCACGGCCCGCGGACCGAGCGCGTACGGCCGCAGATACCACCAGCCGTCCCCCAGCGCGCGCGTGGCCGGGAAGTCGTAGTAGTGGCCGTCGATCAGGAACCGGGTCCCGGCCGCCGGCCGGCCCTCGTGGAACAGAAACCCTTCCGGCACGCCCGGGTACGGCCGCCGCGCCTGCCGAAGCAGCAGGACCTGCCGCCCGAGCATCGTGACCTCGCCGTCGATGGCGAGGTCACGCAGATGGAACGGCAGCCGCTCACCCGGCCCGTCGACCCAGCCGATCTCGCCGGTGCGCACGCCCTCCGCGGCGGCCGCGAACGCGTAGCGGTGCGTCGCGTAGTAGGACTCCGGATGCCACAGCGCCCAGCTGGTGAAGTGCAGCACCGCCGGTGCCAGCACCAGCACCGCGACACCACCGGCGATCCGCCGCCTGCGCCGCACCAGCAGCACGACCGTCACCACCACCGCCACCAGCCAGGCGATCACCTCGATCACCCGGATCGGCCAGGCGAAAAGCCATTCATCGGTGTGATACGCCGGCCGCCGGAACTCGATCACGGCGACGATCAGCCACAGCGCCACCGGCTGACTCCACCGATACGTTCGCGCTCTCCCCGTCACGCCGCCGATCATCCACTATGGCGCCACACCCCGGTTGAGACGCGTGACAGCCCGCAGGAGCAACTCACGGACATCCACCACCAGGTCCAGCGGCAGGAATCCGTGCCGCGCCCGGCCGGTCACGATCGGAGAGCGGTTCGAGGACCTCGCCCATCATCCGAACAGCACGCTCCGGATCCCGAACGTCCATGCCGCGCGTTCTGGCAGAGCCGCCGACCGCGACCGCGAGCGTGATCGCGGCCCACCACGCGGGTGGCGACTCCGCTCGGCTGTGAGCGCTGACCGGGGTCGCCGCTATTCGGTGCGTAAGCCGTCCGGCTTGGTGAGGCGCCAGAGGACGGGGAGGCTGGCGGTCGTGGTGAGGAGGATGACGAGGACGGCGGCGCCGGTGGTGAGCGTAATGCCGGGCCAGTCGAAACTGATCGGGGCGGAGGCCGCGGTCTGCAGGATCGCGCCGAGCCCGGTGCCGGTGAGCACGGCCAGGGTCATGCCGAGCAGGACCGGGACGGCGACCTGGTACAGGATCGACGCGGCCAGGGTGCGGCGGCGGGTGCCGAACGCGACCAGGATCGCCAGCGGCCGGCGGCGTACGGTGAGCTGCTCGCCGATGTTGACGACCATGCTGGCGCCGATCAGCAGCAGCAGTGCGGTGGCGAGCACGAACATGGCCTGGCGGACGCCGGCCAGGATCGGGGTGATCGCGCTGTCGCTGATCAGGCTCACCCGCGCGGCCGGGTCGACCGTGGCGGCGGCGTTGCGCAGGTGTTCGATCGCATCCGGTGCGGCCGGTTCGAGTGCGGCGTAGTACTCCAGCCGGTACGGCTCGTACCGCGTCCCGGCGAGCACGGCCGGGGTGACCAGCACCTGTGGCGCGATGCCGAGCAGCTCGTTGCCGATCGGCGTGACCGTGACCGCGTCGGCGGGCAGCGTCCACGGCGCGTCGCCGCCGTCGAGCGCGTAGACCGCGCCGGGCGCCGCGGGTGCGCCGGCGGCGATGAACGTGTCGCCGTCCGTGCAGGTCTCGATGGTGGCGTACTGCCGGAGCATGGTGCAGTCTCCGATGGTGAGCCGGACGACCTCGTCGTTGGTGACGTCGGTGCCGGCCACGGTGGTCTCGGTGGTGACGGCGGTGACGCCGGGAGCGGCGCGCAGCGCGGGCAGCCAGCGGTCGGTGTCGAGGTCGCTGGGCCAGACCGAGGCCTGGAAGTCGGCGGTGCTGCGGCCGAAGTCGAGCGTGTTCTGCGCCTGGAACGCGAGCATCAGGCCCTGCAGCGCGATCGCGCCGGCGACGGAGACCGCGAGGCCGGAGACCGCGCGGACCGCGGTGCCGCTGTCCAGCTGAAGGCGGCGGACGGCGAGTTCCCAGGCGACGCTGCCGCCGCCGAGCCGGCGCACGGTCGCCTCGACCCACCAGGGCAGCAGCAGCGCGACGCCGAGCAGCAGCGCGACCAGGCCGGCGAAGACCGGCACCTCGAAGCCGACGTCGTCGTCGCCGATGCCGTCGCGGATCGGCCAGAGCAGTGCGAGGCCGACGGCCGGGAGGATGAGCCGCCACCACAGCCGCCGCCGGCGGTCGGCGCTGTGCCGGACCACGCCGAGCGGCTCGACCACGACGCGGCGCAGCGTGACGAGCGTGACCAGCACGGCCGCGGACGGCACCAGCAACACGGTGAGGATCGCGAGCGCGGGGTGCGGGCGGGCGTCGGCGGCGTAGTAGCTCATGCCGGCCGGTACCGCACCACCGCCGGCCCACGCCACCACCGCGTACCCGATCGTGCCGGTGAGCAGGCCGAGCAGCGCGCCGGTGAGCGTCTCGCCGGCCGCGATCCGCCGGGTCATCTCCGCGTCCGCGCCGACCAGCCGGATCGCGGCGAGCCGCCGGTCGCGGCTCTCGCCGCCGAACCGGACCGCGGTCGCGACGAACACCGCGACCGGGACGAGCAGCACGGCCAGGCCGACCGCGCCGAGCAGCACGAGCGTAGGGTCGTTGCCCTCGTCCAGCTCCGGCCGGCCGAACCGGTCGACGCGGCGCGAGTCGTCACCGGCGAGCCGGTCGGTGCCGAGGTAGACCGCGAGCTCGCCGGGGCCGGCCAGCCCGGCCGGGCCGATCTCGCCGATCGTGCGCGCGGCCCACCGCTCGCGCAGCAGCGCGCCGTCGTCCGAGCGCAGCAGCGCGGCCAGCGCCGGGGAGACGACCATCTCGCCGGGTCGCGGCATGACGGTGACGCCGGGCGGCAGCACCGGGCTGGTGCCGTCGGCCTGCAGCAGCCGGCCGTGGATCGACCGGCCGGCGAAGTCGGTGTCGGCGGGCTGAACCAGCACGGTGTGGTCGCCGGGCGGCACCGGCCGGTAGATGTCGATCGCCTCGGCACGCTCGGCCAGCCGGGTACTGCGCGCGGCGACCAACGTCGGGATGCTCGCGGTGATCAGCAGCATGGCGACGCCGAGGCCGACGCCGACCGCGATCAGGCCCAGCCGGGTCCAGCCGGCGCGGCCGCCGGCGACCGACAGCCGCATGCCGAGCAGCAGGTCGGCGGCGCGGCGGCGCACGCTCATCGGGCGAACTCCTGCTCGCGGACCCGGCCGTCGCGGACGATCGCCTCCCGGTCGGAGTAGGCCGCGACGCGCGCCTCATGCGTCACCAGCACCACGGCGGCGCCGGTGTCGCGGGCGGCCGTGGTGAGCAGCTGCATGACGCGCTCGCCGTTGAGCGAGTCGAGCGCGCCGGTCGGCTCGTCCGCGAAGACCACGCGGGGCCGGGTGACCAGGGCCCGCGCGACCGCGACCCGCTGGCCCTGCCCGCCGGAGACCTGGCCGGGGCGTTTGCCGGCCAGGTCGGCGACCTCCAGCCGCTCCAGCCAGCTCGCGGCCTCGGCGTGTGCGGCGCGGCGGCCGGTGCCGGACAGCCGCAGCGGGAGCGCCACGTTCTCCAGGCAGGTCAGTTCCGGCACGAGCTGGCCGAACTGGAACACGAACCCGAAGGCGGTGCGGCGCAGCTCGCTGCGCGCGGCGTCGGTCATCGCGGCCAGCTCGCGGCCGTCGAACGTGACCGTGCCGGACTCGGCGCGCAGGATGCCGGCCAGGCAGTGCAGCAGCGTGGACTTGCCGGAGCCGGACGGCCCCATCAGCGCCAGCACCTCCCCGGCGTGCACGGTCAGCGAGGCGCCGTCCAGCGCCTTCGTCGGGCCGAAACTCAGCCGCAGGTCGGTCGCGGTCAGCAGGGTCATCGGGTGACCCGCTCGGCGAGCTGGTCGAGGCGCGCGGCGGTCAGCTCCAGCCAGCGCAGGTCGGCCTCCAGGTGGAACAGCGCGTGGTCGCAGATCAGTGCGTCGGCGAGGTCACCGCTCATCTTGCGCTGGGTCAGCTCGCGCATCAGCCGCAGGTGCTCGTGGCGCTGGGTGTCGAGCAGATCGTTCGCGTCGCGGCCGGTCAGCAGCGCGAGCACGATCTTGGTGAACAGCGTGCTCTGCAGGTACGGCTCCGGTTTCTCCGGCCGGCCGAGCCACTCGGAGACGTCGGTGATGCCGGCGTCGGTGATCGCATAGCGTTTGCGGTCCGGCCCGTCGCCCGGCTCGGACTCCACCTCGACCAGGCCGTGCTTGAGCAGCCGCGCGAGCGTGGAGTAGACCTGGCCGTAGTGCAGCGGTGCCCGCCCGGCGCCGAACCGCTCGTCGTAGGTCCGCTTCAGGTCATAGCCGTGTTTGGGCCCGGTCTCGAGCAGCCCCAACAACGCGAATCCCACTGACATGCCCGCCACTGTACACCTCGCTTATACACTCGGTGTGTACGCAGATCAATGACTTTTTCACGAATACCGCACGAACTCACCCGAGGGCGAGCCAGCGGATCCGCTGCCGTCCGGCCGCCGCCCGTTCCGCCGCGGTCATCGGCGCCCGCCCGGTCGCCTTGCGCAGGAACGTGAGCCGGTCCCAGCCGAGCGGCACCGGCGTGTCGCCGAGCAGCAGCCCGCTGACCGCCGTGACCGCGGCCGGTGTGGTCCAGGCCGGCCGGCCGAGCGCGGCCGCGAGGTCCAGCCCGTGCACCGCCACCTCGACCACCCGGGTCAGCATGAAGTCGGCCAGCAGCATGGCATCACCGTGCCGGGTGCGCACCACCCGGTCCGCCGGCTCGCGGCGGCACAGCTCCACCACGTACCCGCTGATGGTGGTGAACTCGGTGACCAGCGACGCACCCGGCCGCGCGGCACGGTCGTCACCGGCCGCGATCCGCGCGGCGTTCGCCGCCGCCGAGGACCGCTCGTCCCGCCGGTAATACCCGGCCGCGTCGACCGTCGCCACCGCCGGCGCCGGCTCGGCCAGCATCCCCGGCACCCGCCCCACCGTCACGATCACGTGCCCGAGCAGCCCGCCGACCGTCCACGGCGGACACGGCGACGGCAGATCGAAACCCTCCGCCGGTACGCCGGCCAGCGCCGCGACGAGCGCCGAGGACTCCGCCGCGAAGGCATCGAGGGCACGATCTTGCATGGTGCCCGAGCATAGTGCCGCGCCGGGTACGGCGAGGCCGTGACCTGGATCGGTGGCTGATCCGGGTCACGGCCGCCGGAGGACGCTCAGTACGCCAGGTTCGGGCGCAGCCACCGCTCGACCTCGTCGACCGGCATGCCGCGGCGGGCCGCGTAGTCCTCGATCTGGTCGCGGCCGAGGCGGCCGACCGTGAAGTAGCGGGAGTCCGGGTGGGCGAAGATCAAGCCGGAGACCGCGGCGGCCGGCGTCATCGCGAACGACTCGGTCAGCCCGATCCCGATCGCCTCCGCGTCGAGCAGCTCGAACAGGTCGCGCTTCTCGCTGTGGTCGGGGCTGGCCGGGTAGCCGAGCGCGGGCCGGATGCCGCGGAACCGCTCGGCGTGCAGGTCGGCCAGTTCCGGCTGCGCGTCCGGCTCGAACCACTCGCGGCGGACCTGCAGGTGCAGGTACTCCGCGAACGCCTCGGCGAGCCGGTCCGCGACCGCCTTCACCATGATCGCCTTGTAGTCGTCCTGCTCGGCCTCGTACCGCGCGGCCAGTTCCTCGGCACCGTGGATCGCCACGGCGAACCCGCCCAGGTGATCACCGGCACCGGCCGGCGCGATGTAGTCGGCCAGGCAGCGGTTCGCCCGCCCGTCCGGCTTCTGCGTCTGCTGGCGCAGCATCGGGAACGTCACGCCCTCGCCCGGCAGCACGATGTCGTCCCCGTCGGAGTGCGCCGCCCAGAACGCGTACGCGCCGGCGGCCCGCAGCGACCCGTCCGCGATGATCTGGTCGAGCATCGCGTTGGCGTCGTCGAACAGCTCGCGCGCGACCGGCTGGTCCAGGATCGCCGGGTACTTGCCCTTCAGCTCCCAGGCCAGGAACAGGAACTGCCAGTCGATCATCTCGCGCAGCTCGGCGATCGACGGCTCCACCCGCCGCAGCCCGGTGAACGCGGGCGTCGGGATCTCGTCGAACGACACCTGCTCCCGGTTCGCCCGCGCGTCGGCCACGCTCAGCAGCGGCTGGGAGTGCCGGTTCTCGTGCGCGATCCGCAGCCGCTCCTGCTCGGCCAGGTTCGCGGTGCGCAGCGTGACCCGGCGGTCCGCGTCGAGCAGGTCGGACACGACCCCGACGACCCGGGACGCGTCCAGCACGTGCACGGTGTCGCCGGTGTAGGCGGGCGCGATCCGGACCGCGGTGTGCTGCTTGGAGGTGGTGGCGCCGCCGATCAGCAGCGGCATGGTCATGCCGCGCTTCTGCATCTCCTGCCCGACCGCGACCATCTCGTCCAGCGACGGCGTGATCAGCCCGGACAGGCCGATCGCGTCCGCGTCCTCGGCGATCGCGGTCTCCAGGATCTTCGCGGCCGGCACCATCACGCCGAGGTCGATGACCTCGTAGTTGTTGCAGCCGAGCACGACGCCGACGATGTTCTTGCCGATGTCGTGCACGTCGCCCTTGACGGTGGCGAGCACGACCTTGCCCTGCCCGCGGCCGGCGGCCTTCTCCTTCTCCATGTACGGCTCCAGGTAGGCCACCGAGCGCTTCATCACGCGCGCGCTCTTGACCACCTGCGGCAGGAACATCTTGCCGGAGCCGAACAGGTCACCGACGACCTTCATGCCGTCCATCAGCGGGCCCTCGATCACGTCGAGCGGCCGGGGCAGTTGCTGCCGGGCCTCCTCGGTGTCCGCCTCGACGTAGTCGACGATGCCGTGGACCAGCGCGTACGACAGGCGCTCGCCGACCGTGCCCTCGCGCCAGGACAGATCGACCTCGCGCTTGGTGCCGGAGCCGGTGACGGTGGACGCGAACGACACCAGCCGGTCGGTGGCGTCCGGCCGCCGGTCGAAGATCACGTCCTCGACGAGTTCGAGCAGGTCGGCGGGGATGTCGGCGTAGACGGCGAGCTGGCCGGCGTTGACGATGCCCATGTCCAGCCCGGCGCGCACCGCGTGCAGCAGGAACGCCGAGTGCATGGCCTCACGGACCACGTCGTTGCCGCGGAACGCGAACGACAGGTTGGAGATGCCGCCGGAGGTGCGCGCGCCCGGGCACCGCTGTTTGATCAGCGGCAGCGCGTCGATGAACGCCTTCGCGTACCCGTTGTGCTCCGAGATGCCGGTCGCGACCGCGAGCACGTTCGGGTCGAAGATGATGTCGTCCGGCGCGAATCCCGCCTCGTTGACCAGCAGGTCATAGGCCCGGCCACAGATCGAGACCTTGCGCTCCGTGGTGTCGGCCTGGCCCTGCTCGTCGAAGGCCATCACGACCACGCCGAGCCCGTAGGACTTGATCACCCGGGCCTGCGCGAGGAACGCCTCCGGTCCCTCCTTCAGGGAGATCGAGTTCACGACCCCCTTGCCCTGTACGCACTTCATGCCCGCTTCGAGCACGGAGAACTTCGAGCTGTCGATCATGACCGGGATCCGGGCGACCTCCGGCTCGGTCGCGATCAGGTTGAGGAACGTGGTCATGGCCTTCTCGCTGTCGAGCAGGTCCGCGTCCATGTTCACGTCCAGCAGGTTCGCCCCGCCGCGCACCTGCTCCAGCGCCACGTCGACCGCGGCCTGGTAGTCCTCGGCCTCGATCAGCCGGCGGAACTTCGCCGACCCGGTGACGTTGGTCCGCTCGCCGATCATGACGAAGCCGGTGTCCGGCCCGATCTCGAACGGCTCCAGGCCGGAGAACCGGGTGGTCGGCGCCGGCGGGTCGATCACCCGCGGCGGGAACGAGCGCACCGCGTCCGCGATCGCCTTGATGTGCGCCGGGGACGTGCCGCAGCAGCCGCCGACGATGTTGACGAACCCGGACTCGGCGAACTCCGCGACCAGCGCGCCGGTCTCCGCGGGCGTCTGGTCGTAGCCGCCGAACGCGTTCGGCAGGCCCGCGTTCGGGTGCGACGACACGTACACGTTGGACAGCTTCGCCAGCTCCGCCACGTGCGGGCGCATCTCGGCCGCGCCGAGCGAGCAGTTCACGCCGACCGCGAGCGGTTCGGCCCGCTCGACGGACCGCCAGAACGCCTCCACGGTCTGCCCGGACAGCGTGCGCCCGGACAGGTCCACGATCGTCACCGAGATCCACAGCGGGATCTGCGGTGCGACCTCGTGCGCGGCCGAGATCGCGGCCTTCAGGTTCAGCGTGTCGAAGATCGTCTCGATCAGGAAGATGTCGACGCCACCCTCGACCAGCGCCGACATCTGCTCCGCGTAGGTCGCCTTGACCTGGTCGAACGTGACCGCGCGGTAGGCCGGGTCGTCGACGCGCGGGGACAGCGACAGCGTCACGTTGAGCGGGCCGACGCTGCCGGCGACCCACCGGTTGCCACCGGCCTCGTCCGCGGCCTGCCGGGCGAGCCGCGCGCCCTGCACGTTCATCTCCCGGACCAGGTGCTCCAGCCCGTAGTCGGCCTGGGCGATGGTGGTCGCGGTGAACGTGTTCGTGGTGGTGATGTCCGCGCCCGCGGCGAGGTACTGCCGGTGGACGTCGAGGATGATGTCGGGCCGGGTGAGGATCAGCAGGTCGGGGTCGCCGACGACGTCCTTGGGGTGGTCGGCCGGGACCATCGGCCCGGCGTAGTCCTCGGGGGCGAGCTTGGCGGCCTGGAGCATGGTGCCCCAGGCGCCGTCGAGGACCACGATCCGCTCGCTCAGCAGCTGCTTCAACGCGTCGATGCGCGTGGTGTCACTCACTGTCGACCCCCTCCGAAGTCCGTCTCGGAGGCGCCCTTGACAAGTCGATCCAGGTCGAGCGTGGCGGGGGTGGGCCCCGTCGCAGCGCCTCTCGGCCCGGTCGCCAAGACTACCCGATCGCCGATGCCGCCGGGCTCACCGGCTGGCACCGCAACCCCGGCCCCAAAAACCATCAAACCATGACCAGGGGGTACGGCCGGCCGGGCGCTCGTCACGCTGCGCTCACCCCGGCCGTACCGTCTCAGTGTCTGAGATCCCGGCGGGTGAGACCGGCGGCGCCGGCGAGCACGCCGAGGACCGCGAGGATCAGGCAGGCGGCCACCCCGGCGAGGTTCCACTCGCCGACCAGCGGCCGGCCGAGGTGCGCGGTGAGCGCCAGCTCGTGCACCCGGTCCGGCATCTGCAACGCGGGCGCGACCAGGTCGATCAGGTAGGTGACCAGGACCGCGATCCCGGCGACGGTCCCGGCCGCGGACATCCGGGCGAGCCCGCCGGCGGCCACGCCGACGCCGATCACCGCGACCGCGAACAGGCCGAGCACGCCGGTGCCGGCGGCGGGCCGAAAAATCTCGGCGCTGCCGGACGCGGCGGCACCGGCCGCGACCCCGGCGGACGCGAGCGCGGTGACCGCCGCGACCGCGCCGAGCAGCCCGAGCCCGCCGCGCAGGATCAGCGCGGCCCGGGTGACCGGCGTGGCCAGCAGCATCTCGACCCGCCCGGCGTCCTCGTCCGCGCCCCACCCGGCGAGCAGGCTGACCGCGGCGAACCCGGCGAGCACGAACAGCAGCTGCATGACCAGCTGCAGGAACCCGCCCGGCGTGCTGATGTCGAAGTCCGGGAAGATCGCGCCGAACGATTCCCGCAACCCCGGCGACCGGGTGAACTGCGCGGCCATGGTGGCGCTGGACGCGGCGAGCACGAACCCGAGCACGGCCAGCCCGCTCCCCCAGCCGAGCGCGGCCGGCAGCCGTTCGGCGAACACCCGCCCGGCCACGCCGCGCAGCCCGGCCGCGGGCGGGCGCACCCGGGGCAGGGCGAGCACCGCGCCGAGGTCCCGGCGGGCGAACGTCTCCACGCCGGCGGTCAGCAGCAGCACGCCGGCCAGCAGCGGCCACACCAGCGACGCCCAGTCCAGCCGCCCGGCCAGCGGCAGATGGCCGTAGGTCCAGTCCCAGGGGGTGACCGGCGCGAGCGCGTCCAGGGCCGGGCTGACCCCGCGGTAGCCGACCGCGACCAGCCCACCGACCAGCGCCACCCCGGCGATCCAGGCCGCGGCGCCGCGGCCGAGCCACGGCGCGAGCGCGAACGCGAGCCCGCCGAACGCGACCGCCATCACCCACAGCCAGGCGCCGAGCCCGGCCGCGTCCGCGAACGGCACGGCATCGCCGGGCAGCCGCGCGAACGCGAGCCCGCCCAGCCAGGCGCCCGCGGTCGCGGCCGCGCAGGCCGTGGTGAGCACGGTCAGCAGCGCGCCGATCGTGGCCAGCGCGATCCGGCGGCGCCCGACCGGCGTGGCGGCGAGCAG
This sequence comes from Catenuloplanes indicus, assembly GCF_030813715.1. Taxonomy (NCBI): domain Bacteria; kingdom Bacillati; phylum Actinomycetota; class Actinomycetes; order Micromonosporales; family Micromonosporaceae; genus Catenuloplanes; species Catenuloplanes indicus. The sequence continues at coordinate 96,470 of NZ_JAUSUZ010000001.1, read as the reverse complement.
GTCGAGGTGCCGGCCGGTGAGCACCCGGGTCAGGGCCAGGATCGCCCAGCTCGCGGCGATCATGACGAGCACCGTGCCGTACTTCCACTGCACGTACCCGCCCATGGTGCCGACGCCGACCGCGGGCCCGGTCAGCCCGGTCGAGGCGGTGCCGAGCGACTCCGCGATCCTGGCGATCTCCGTGCGGGCCGCCGTGGTCGGGTAGGCGGAGGCGACGCCGCCGAGCACCGCGAAGACCAGCCCGCCGAGCAGGATCAGCAGCGTGATCAGCCCGCGCCGGGAGTCCGTGAGCGCACGCGACCACACGGTGATCATGACGCCGCCTGGTAGGCGCGCAGGAACGTCTCCTCCAGCCCCGGCTCCCGGGACTCGAAGTCGAGCAGTTCGTAGGCCGCGGCCGCGCGCACCACCGGCGTCATCGGCCCGCTGACCCGCAGCCGCAGCGTGTGGCCGGTGACCTCGACGTCCGACACGCCCGGCAGGTGCGCGAACGCGTCGACCGGCACCCGCTCGGCGAAGCGCAGCAGCACCTGGTGGTGGGCCAGGTCGCGCAGCGACTCGACGCTGCCGGCGCGCACGATCCGCCCGTCGCGGATCAGCGCGACCCGGTCGCAGACCGCCTCGACCTCGGACAGCACGTGGCTGGACAGGAACACGGTGCGGCCCTCGTCGCGGGCCTCGCGGACCAGCGCGTGGAACTCCCGCTGCACCAGCGGGTCCAGCCCGGACGTCGGCTCGTCCAGGACGAGCAGGTCCGGCCGGTGCTGGAAGGCGACGACCAGGCCGATCTTCTGCTTGTTGCCCTTGGACAGCTCCCGGAACCGCCGCCCCGGGTCGACGCCGAGCCGCTCCATCAGCCGGTCCCGGTAGGCGCGGTCGACGCCGCCGTACAGCCGGCCGAAGAAGTCCGCGGTCTGCGCGCCGGTGAGCCGGTCGTAGAGCCCGAACTCGCCGGGCAGGTAGCCGAGCCGGCGGTGGATCGCGGCCTGCCCGGTGGTGACGTCCAGGCCGAAGATCCGGGCCCGGCCCGCGGTCGGGCGCAGGTGGCCGAGCAGCGTGCGGATGGTGGTGGTCTTGCCGGCGCCGTTCGGCCCGAGGAACCCGAAGATCTCCCCCTGGCCGATGCCGAGCGTGACGTCGTCGATGCCGCGGCGGCGTCCGTACCGTTTGCTGAGCCCTTCGGTTTCGATGATCATTTCTGCCTTCTCTCAGGCGATCGCGTCGAACCATTCCCGGACGGTGGCGAGCCGCCGGTCGAACCGCAGCGCGCCCGGTGCGGCGCCGAGCACCCGCTCGAACGCCGTGCCGAACGCACCGAGCCGGTCGATGACCTGCTCATACGTGGCGTGCTGGCCGATCAGTGCGGTGGCGGCGTCGTTCGCGCCGAGGACCATGGCCGCGAACACACCGGCGGTGGCGTCCGGGTCGGCCACGTCGAAGACGCCCTCGTCCGCGCCCTGCCGGATGATCTCCGCCAGGGGCGGGGTCAGTGCGGCGATCGCGCGGCGCCGGAAGTGCTCGCGCATCACCGCGTTCTCGTCCGACATCCAGACCTTGACCATGGCCACGATCAGGTCCTTCTGCCCGGCCTTGAACGTGGCGAGCCCGGCGAACACGCCGTCGAGCCGGTCCAGCGCGCTTCCACCGGCCGGGGCGAGCTGCGCGGCGGCGGCGTCGACCATGCGGGCCACGATCGCGTCGAGCAGTGCGGGCTTGCCGGTGAAGTAGTGGTAGAACGCGCCCTTCGACGTGCCGGTCGCGGCCAGCACGTCCTGGATGCTCAGCGCCTCGTACCCCTTGGTCTGGATGATCCGCTGCGCCGCGTCCAGATACGCCTCGCGCCGCTGCGAGTGCGCCACCGGATCGACCGTCCGCGCCACGCCCGCCCCCTTTCCCAAACCGACCGTCGGTCTGACAATAAACCCAAACAAAGATCAACGGGGGTACGTGCGTCCACCCGCTCCGGCACGGGAGAGACGCCCACCGTCCCCGGCTGCGTGGCGCCCCGGGCGGTCAGTCCTCCGCGGTGGCCAGCAGGAGATCGCGGATGACCTCGGAGACCAGCAGCGGGTTCAGCTCGCCGAGCCGGGCGACCGGACCGAACAGCCGCACCTGGCGCAACGTCTGGTGCCCGCCCGGCTCGTAGTACGTCATGCCCGGGTCGAGCGCGGCGCTGATCTCGGCGCCGCCGGGCAGCGCCCGCCCGATCGCGTTGATGATCCCGGCGTCCTGCGGACTGTCGCGCAGCCAGCCGCGTTTCTCCAGCGCGATCAGCCGGCCCTCGGGTGCGCTCCGCCCGGCGAGGCGGTGCAGGTCCCGCCCGGCGGCCTCGTCCGGGGTGAGCCGGTACACCTCGCGGGCCAGTTGCGGGAACGGCTGCAGGATCGCGTAGTCGGCGAACACCTCCGCGAACCCGGCCGCGATCTCGCCGGTCAGATGGATCGGGTGGGCGACACCGACCCGCGCGACACCGGCCAGGTCCACCGGCTCGTCGGCCGCGTCCGCGATCGACCCGTCCTCCGCCACCCGGACCGCCCCGGTCAGCCGCCCCTCGCCGTCGTAGACGCCCCACACCAGCCGCCCGGCCAGGTGACGCACCAGCGGATGCGTCACGTAGTAGGCCTTGAGTTCCGCGCCGCTGATCCGCCGCTCGTAGATCATGTCGCGTTCCAGGCGGGCGACGAGATCGGCGGCGATCCCGCGAACCTCCTTCTTCAGCGCGGTGAACCGTTTCTGCGCGGCCGGCGCGGTCACCGGGTCGTCGTTGGCACCGGGCTTCGGCAGCGCCTTCAGGCGTTTCCCGGCCGCGTCCGTCACGTACGGCGTGAGCGTCTCGTCGAACCCGACCGTGAACGCGCGCGACCCGTAGTCGAGCACGGTCCGCCCGGCCGGGTCGAGGCCGAGGTCGGGCACGAGCCGGTCGGCGAGCTGGTCACCATCCAGGCCGAGACCGGCGGCCACGGCGTCCATCTTCTGCCGGGCCGCGTTCTTCAGCCCTTTGAACGCGGCGCGCTGCGCGATCCGGTTGAGCGCCATCAGCGCGGTCTCGGTCCCGATCGTGGCGAGGACGTCGAGACCGGCGACGGCGCGGGCGTGCCCGGCCTCACCCGGCCAGGCCAGGATCGTCGGGGTGAGCCGCCGGACCGTGTCGTCGTCACCGACCGCGGCCAGCATGCCGAGCGTCCAGTTCTCCTTCGCGGTGCCGCCGAGGTAGTACCAGCGGAAGAACACGTCCCACGCGTACCGGGCGAAGTCGGCCCGGTCGAACGCCCCGGCGACCGTGCCGGTCCGGCCGAGCGCGCACGCGGTCAGCAGCGCGGGCACGTGCGCGGCCGGAAGCGCGCCGGCGCCGTCGCGCAACAGCGGCGGCAGCACGCCGTCGTGCATCCACTCCGGTATCACGGGAGGCTTGGCCGGCACGTCACCGGCCAGGTCCGGGACGGCCGTGGGCGGCGCGTCGGTGCGGGCGGCGAGCTCGTCGAGCAGCGCGGTGACGCGGTCGGCGGCGTCGCCGGTGAGCGTGGGTGCGACGGCCGCGGCGGCCTTCGGGTGCAGCGTGACGTGCCAGCGCAGCAGGTCCGGGCCGAGCCGCCGCCCGGCGCCCTCGGCGAACAGCCGTACCGCGCGTTCGGGCCGCAGGTCCGCGGCGAGGCGCAGCGGCTCGCGGATCTCACGTTCGGCGGCCCGGTTGCGCAGCGCGACGAACGCCGCGTCGTCCGGCAGGAACGCCAGCAGCAGGTGGAACGCGGGCTCGTCGGTGTCCTGCAACAGCCGGATCATGGCGGGTGCGCCACCCCGGGCGAGGATCGTCGGCAGCAGCCGCCGGCCGGGGTCCAGCAGGTACACCCGCAGGGTGATCTTCAGGTCGCCGATCCGGTCGACGCCGCCGGAGCCGGGGCAGGCGGCCAGCAGCGCGCCGAGCATGTGGCTCGGGAACACCGCCGTGGCCTGTTCGTCGATGAGCGGCGCGGCCCAGTCCGGTTCGCCGGGGTGCAGCAACGTGGCGGCGAGCCGCACCTGCCGGGACCGGTCGAGCATCCCGGCCAGGACCGCGACCGCGTCGGTGTAGACGTCCTCGGTGGCGGCGGCGAGCGCGTCCCGGACCCGGTGGACGACCGCGAGGCGCAGCCGCAGCGCCTCCCAGTCGGCGAGGCCGGTCTCGGCCCGCCAGGCGACCGCGGCCGGGGCACCCTGGGCGGTGCGCGGGTCGTACACGTCCCGCAGCCCGAACAGGGCGGCGGCGGCCTCGGCCGCGAACACCGGCCCGTGCGCGGCGAGCCAGGCGTCGGCGAGGACCGCGATCAGCCGCGCCGAGTAGCGGTAGTCACCGGCCGCTTGGTGGATGTGCGCGCTGACGGCCGCGCCGAGCGGGCTGTCCGGGTCGGCTGCGGCCAGCTCCGGGTCGGTGCCGGCGATCGCCAGGCACTCCGCCCGCCGCCCGGGATGCTCCGCGTAGAGCGCCGCGACCGCGGCCGGTGCGCCCGGGTCCGGTGCGACGGTGCCGGTGACGTCGCCGGCGTCGGCACGGCGCGGTAGCGGCGCCGACCACGAGGCCGGCAGCGGGATCTCCATTGATGCCCTTCCCACGGTCCGATGTGTTCGGTCCGCAGGATAGGGCCGGCCCCCGACAATTCCGGCGGGGACCGGCCCGGACGGGCGTCAGCGCGGGTCGGGTGTGATCAGCCGGGCACGGCCCGCGTCGAGCTGGTAGGACATGCCGACGATCGCGCACGTGCCGGCGTAGACCGCGCCGGCGAGCGCGGCCGAGTTCGCCCGGAGCTGGTCGACGGTGCTCTGGATGTGCACGTCCACTATCCCGTCGACGTCCGTGACACCGCGCGCCGCGGACAGTTCCACGCTCGGGATCAGCGCGTCGACGACCGCGCGCAGGTGCCCGGTCGGGGACGCGCCGGTCGCCTCCGCCTCCCGCGCGGCCTGCACCGCACCACACGAGTTGTGCCCGAGGACCACGATCAGCGGCGTGTGCAGCACCGACACGGCGTACTCGATGCTGCCGAGCACCTCGCGCCCGACGACGTGCCCGGCGGTACGGACGACGAACAGGTCACCGAGCCCCTGATCGAAGATGATCTCGGCGGCGAGGCGGGAGTCGGAGCAGCCGAACAGCACGGCCTTCGGCGCCTGCGCGTCGACGAGCGTGGCGCGGCGGGCCGCGTCCTGGTTCGGGTGGACGCTGACGCCGGTGACGAATCGTTCGTTACCGGCGATCAGGTCGTCCAGCGCCGCGGCCGGGGTCCGGGCGATCTTCGGTGCCGTCACTTCGCTCACGTCGGCCTCCACCAGGTACGTCGGGGTCTGCCCGAGAGTGCCAGACAGGGACCGTACTGTCGCGCGTACGCACCGGTAAGGGCAGACAACGTGACGCCTGCCACGCCACCGGGGGTCACCCGGCGACCGTGGCCGGCTCCGGTGCGCCGCCGGCCGCGAACTGCGTCCGGTACAGCTCCGCGTACCGCCCACCGGCCGCGAGCAGTTCCTCGTGCCGGCCGCGTTCGACGATGTTCCCGGCCTCGACGACGAGGATCTGGTCGGCGGCGCGAACCGTCGACAGCCGGTGCGCGATCACCACCGCGGTCCGCCCGGCGAGCGCCTCGGCGAGCGCGGCCTGCACCGCGGCCTCGGACGTGTTGTCCAGGTGCGCGGTCGCCTCGTCCAGCACGACGACGCGCGGCCGGGCCAGCAGCAGCCGGGCGATGGTCAGCCGCTGCCGTTCGCCGCCGGACAGCCGGTAGCCGCGCTCACCGACGATCGTGTCCAGCCCGTCCGGCAGCGACGCGACCAGGTCGTCGAGGCGGGCGCGGCGCAGCACGTCCCACAGCTCGTCCTCCCCCGCCTCCGGCCGGGCCAGCAGCAGGTTCGCCCGGACCGACTCGTGGAACAGGTGCCCGTCCTGGGTGACCAGCCCGAGCGTGTCGCGCAGGTCGGCGAAGCCGAGGTCGCGCACGTCGACGCCGCCGATCCGGACCGCGCCGGAGTCCACGTCGTAGAGCCGCGGCAGCAGCTGCGCGATCGTCGACTTCCCGGCACCGGACGACCCGACCAGCGCGATCATCTCCCCGGCCGCGGCGGTGAACGACACCTCGTGCAGCACCTCGGTGCCGCCGCGGGTGTCGAGGACCGCCACCTCCTCCAGCGACGCCAGCGACACCTTGTCCGCGGCCGGGTACGCGAACCGCACCTTGTCGAACTCGACGGACAACGGCCCGTCCGGCACCGGCTTCGGCGCGGCCGGCTCCTCGATCAGCGGCCGCAGGTCGAGGATCTCGAAGACCCGGTCGAAGCTGACCAGCGCGCTCATCACCTCGACCCGGGCGGACGCGAGCGCGGTCAGCGGCGCGTACAGCCGGGTGATCAGCAGTGCCATGGACACGACCGCACCGGCGTCGAGCTGCCCGCGCAGCGAGTAGAACCCGCCGACGCCGTAGACGACCGCGAGGGCGAGCGTGGACACCAGCGTCAGCGCGGTGATGAACACCCACTGCACCATCGCGGTACGCACGCCGATGTCCCGGACCCGGCGGGCGCGGGTGGCGAACTCGGCCGACTCCGCGGACGGCCGCCCGAACAGCTTGATCAGGGTGGCGCCGGGCGCGGAGAACCGCTCGGTCATCTGGGTGCTCATCGCCGAGTTGTGCGCGGCCGCCTCCCGTTCCAGCCGGGCGATCCGCCCGCCCATCCGCCGGGCCGGGAACACGAACACCGGCAGCAACACCAGCGCCAGCAGCGTGATCTGCCACGAGATGCCGATCATGACAACCAGCGTGAGCAGCAGCGTGACGGTGTTGCCGACCACACCGGACAACGTGTCGGAGAACGCCCGCTGTGCGCCGATGACGTCGTTGTTGAGGCGGCTGACCAGCGCGCCGGTGCGGGTGCGGGTGAAGAACGCGACCGGCTGGCGCTGCACGTGGTCGAACACGGCGGTCCGCAGGTCGAGGATCAGCCCCTCGCCGATCCCGGCCGACAGCCACCGGTTGACCAGGCCGAGCCCGGCCTCGGCGATCGCGATCGCGCCGATCAGCAGCGCGAGCGTGAGAACGGTGCCGAACGGCGCGCCGTCGACGATCGCGTTGACGACCCGCCCGGCCAGCACCGGCGCCGCGACCGCGAGCAGCGCGGTGAGCACGCCGACCGCGAGGAACGCGGCGAGTTTACGTCGGTGCGGGCGGGCGAACGCGAGGATGCGCCGCAGCGTGGCCCGGCTGAACGGTCTCTGCCCCTGTTGGGCGTTCATCGCGTGGTACAGCGAGTTCCACGCGGTCATCTCCATGCTCATGCCCGAAATCCCCCTCGAGAGCGCTCGATCCCGACCGTAGAACCTCATCCGCGCTAGAGGTCAAGGACGGCGAGTCAGGTCCGGGATGCGAGTCCGGGTGAGCCTCCCACGAGGGTGTGACAGTTTCCCGCTAGACTCCGGCCGCGATGGAGACGGCGGAAGAGATCACGCGTCCGTGTGCGCACTGTGGCCGGCCGGTGCCGCAGAAGGCGAGCGCGGGACGCCCGTTCCGCTACTGCCGGGACAACGACGGCGAGTGCCAGCGCGCGTCCCGGGCGTCACGGATGCGGCAGCGGTCCGCGCCCGGCCTGGCCGGCCAGGTGGCCCGTACCTGGGAGGCGGTCGACCGGCTCGATCAGCTGGTGACCACGCTCAGCGACGCGCTGCACGCGGAACTCTCCCCGGCCGGGGTGGAACGGCAGCTGGCCGAGGTCCGCGCGGAGACGGCCGCGCAGGTCGCGGCCGCGCACTCGGCCCGGGACGAGGCCCGCGAGGACGCCGACGCGGCCCGCTCCGCCGCGACCCTCGCCGCGCACGATGCCGCGGCCGCGCGGGAGGAGGCGGCCGAGGCGGACCGGCGGGCCGAGGCGGCCGGGGCCCGCGCAACCGCGGCCGAGTCCGCCGCCCGCGAGGCACGCGCGGCCCGGCTCGCGGCGGAGCAGGCCGCGACCGGCGCGGAGGCGCTGCGCCGGCAGGCCGCCGACGACCTCGACACCGCCCGTGCCGAGGTGACCGCGCTGCGCCGGGAGCTGGAGTCGGAGCGCCGCTACCAGGACGAGCTGTCCCGCGACCTGGAGATCACCCGCGCCGCCCGGGCCGCGCTCACCACCGACCTGGAGCGGGCCGCGGACGCGCACGCCGCGGTCGAGGCACGGCTGCGCGAGTCGGTGACCGCGCTCGCGGCCGCGCACGGCGACCTGGCCACGTCCCGCGAGGAGACCGCCGCCGCCCGCCGCGACCTCGCCGCCCAGGAGCAGCAGACCAAGGACCGAGAGGCCGACACGGTACGCGTCCGCGCCGCGCTCGCCGCGGAGAACGCCCGGGTGGCGCAACTCACCACCGAACTCGCCGACGCCCGCGCGCTGGCCGGTGCGGTCGCGGCCCGGGACGGCGAGATCGCCCGGTTGAACGACCAGCTCACCACGCTGCGTGCGGAGCGTGACGCGGCGGTGGCGCAGGCCGGTCAGCTGGCCGGCCAGGTCTCCAACCTGGCGTCCGCGCTGGCGAACCTGGGCAGCCGGTCCGCGCTTGGCGGGCCCGATTCGGGGTAGTCCTGCCCACGAGTGCCCGGCCGGGCGGTTTGCCCTAGATCGACGAACCGTCTACCGGCCGGTTACCCTCAATACTGTTAACACTGCCGACACAACAGCCGATCCGGGGGAATCGTCGGGGCGGCCGGATCGTTGCACACCCCGGGCACGGGTGGCGCCACATCGATACCTTGTAGTACCACCACGTCGTACCAAGCAAGATCAGCACCGAGCGAGGGGAAGCTTCATGGGCGAGCGCATGTTGCGCGGCAGCCGTCTGGGCGCAGTCAGCTACGAGTCGGACCGCAACACGGAGCTGGCGCCCCGGCAGACGCGCGAGTACCTGTGCGCGAAGGGCCACCGCTTCGAGGTGCCGTTCGCGGTCGACGCCGAGGTCCCGATCACCTGGGAGTGCAAGTTCGACGGCAGCGTCGCACGCCTGGTCGACGGCACCGAGCCGGAGCAGAAGAAGGTCAAGCCCCCGCGCACCCACTGGGACATGCTGCTGGAGCGCCGCTCCATCGCGGAGCTGGAGGACATCCTCCAGGAGCGCCTGCAGGAGGTCCGGGCCCGCCGCGGCCAGGTCGCCTGACCCAGATCCACGACAAAGCCCTCCACCCACCCGGGCGGAGGGCTTTTCGCTGCCCACTCCACGGCATCCCGCACAGGCCAGCACAGTTTCGGCATCCGGCCGGCGGGCGGGCATTCCGGCTCTCGCGTAGTGGTGTCGGGGTTCCTGGCCCGGCTCCGCGCCGCATACCACACCGGGCCACCGCGACAATCCAGGCGATCATGGGCCCTCGAACCCATCGGCACAAGGGCCACCACGCCTTTCCGCCACCCAGCGACAGCTGTGTGGATGTCACAGCGAGCGGCCTGCGGCAGGCGTAGGCGCGGCCCCCGTCGCGACCCACGCCACTCGACTGACTTGATCACCGGTACTTCCGGCGAAACGCCGCACCGGCCTCCGGCGGTAGGGAGGGATCATTCCCGCAGCTGGGAAACGCGCGACCGCACGACGCCCATTTCAAGATCAAACAAAGCCGAGTGGCACCGGACCGGTGCCGCCGGACGACGCGATCGCCGACCCGGCACGAAACCGGGTAGGGCGCTCAGCGGCCGGCACCCGCCGGCGGCCGGTAGCACCGCGGAGCCCGCATGGCCTTTCCGGCGGCGCGGGAAACCGGCTCCGATGCCGGCCGGCAAGACTCCGCTTGCCGGCCGGCGAGGTTGGCCCGCTCCGAGCATGCGGGCCGCACCACGCCGGAAGCGGGGAAGACCAGGAACTGTGGTTCTCCCGCGGAAGCAGTTAGACGATCTCGCCTTCGATGACCTCGTCGCCGGAAGCCGTGCCGGTGTTGCCGGCGCTGGTGGGGGCGGGTTTCGGCTCGGCGTGGGCGTAGTCGTTGGCGGGGCGGACGCGGCGGGGGCCGAACAGGTCGCCGGCCTGGGCGGAGGTCATGCGGCGTTCGGCGCGGCGGATCAGGGAGCGGCGGGCCAGCGCGCGGATCGGGGGGATGATCAGCAGCAGGCCGGCCAGGTCGGTGAGGAAGCCGGGGACGGACAGCAGCAGGCCGGCGACGATGCCGATGACGCCGTCGGCGCCCTCGGTGCCGGGGTGCCGCCCGCCACGGGCCGCGTCCCGGAAGCGGCGCCAGCCGCGGATCCCCTCGCGGCGCAGCACGAGACCGCCGACCGCGGACAGCAGCAGCCCGGCCAGGATCGTGGTGAAATAGCCGATCTGATGGGCGATGAGGAGGAAGACGGCGATCTCGGCGACCGCGAACCCGGCGAGGCCGAGCGGCGCCCAGGTGAGCAGGCGGCCGCGCCGCGGGCTGGTCACCGGGGTGGCTTGCATGCTGTATCTCTCCCTGCGTGAGGTGGCCCTTGACAGCATGCCACGCAATCCTGGGCCCCGGCTGTGAGCCTTACGGCCGCCGCAGCCGGATCGTCGCGGCGCCGGCCAGCAGCCCGAGGCCGATCACGGTGAGGACCAGTTCCGGCCAGTACGCCAGCCGGGTCGCGACGGTCGTCGCGGTGCTCTCGGTCAGGTCGCGGACCACGACCGCGGCGGTGTTGAACACGGTCCGGTCGTGCACGTGCCCGTCCGCGCCGACGAACGCGGACACGCCGACCGTGGAGGCCATCAGTGTGTCCCGGCCGTGCTCGACGGCACGCAGCTGCACCATGGCCAGCTGCTGCTCGGCCTCGGCGGTGTTGAACGTGGCGTTGTTGGTCTGCACGGCGAGGATCTGCGCGCCGCCGGTCACGACGTCGCGGACCAGGCCGTCGTAGGCGATCTCGAAGCAGATGACGTCGCCGATCACGGTCGCTCCGCTGTCGACGACGCCGGGCCGGTCGCCGGGTTCGAAGTCGCGGCTGACCCGGTCGACCTCTTTGCTCACCATCCGCGCGATCGACCGCAGCGGGATGTACTCCGCGAACGGGACCGGGTGCCGTTTGACGTAGAGCTGGTCCAGGTCGGCGCCTCGGTCCGGCCACCACAGCACGCCGATGTTGCGCACGTTGCGCGGCGTGGAGCCGTCGGTGACGCCGCCGACCAGGATCGGCGAGCCGATCGCGTCGGCGGCGCGGGAGATCTGCGCGGCCGCGACCTGGCTGTTGAGCGGGTCGACGTCGCTGGCGTTCTCCGGCCAGACCACCAGGTCCGGCCGTTTCTCCTGGCCGGCGGCGACGCGGGCGGCCAGGTCGAGCGTGCCCCGGACGTGGTTGTCGAGGACGGCGAGCCGCTGCGCGTTGAAGTCGAAGCCGAGCCGCGGCACGTTGCCCTGCACGAACGCGACGGTGACCGGGTCACCGGCCGGCCGGGCGACCGGGACGAGCGCACCGGCGAGCGCGGCCACGACCGCGCCGGCCACCCACGCCACCGGGGCAAGAAAGCGCTTCGACGGTACGGCGTCGCCGGCGCGGCGCAGCACGGTGAGCGCGGCGGTGGCGACGAGCCCGCCGGTGACCGCGACCATGAACGTGACCAGCGGCGCGCCGCCGAGCACGGCCCAGCGCAGCAGCGGCACCTCGCCCTGCCCGAACGCGAGCTTGCCCCACGGGAACCCACCGAACGGCGTCCGGGACCGCAGCGCCTCCTGCGCCACCCACAGCGTGCCGATGAGCAGCGGGGTCAGCCAGCGCCGCCGGTCGGCGAGCGGCGCGGCGTACGCGTAGGCCGCGCCCATCAGGGCGAGGTAGCCGGCCTCCAGCACGGACAGCAGCAGCCACGGCACGTTCCCGACGTGGATGTTCGTCCAGCTGATCATCGGGGCGAACATGAGCAGGCCGGCGATGAATCCGAGGCCGGCCCCGGCCCGCATCCGCCGCCCGTGCACGGCCAGCGCCAGCAGCGCGACGCCGGCCGGGGCGAGCCACCACTGCCCGTACGGCGGGAACGACGTCAGCAGCGCCAGCCCGGCCAGCGCCGCGGCGAGGATCGACGCCCACAGCGGGCGGATCACCGGCCGGTCCTGCCGGGTGGGTGCGGTGCCGGCCTCCGGGGCTGTGTCGACCTTCGTCACCCGTGCCTCACCCAGTGTCTCGACGTCGCGGCGACCAAGGGTACCGCGCCGCAGCGGGGCGGGCCGGTGCCCGGCCGGGCGCTGCGCTCGTCGTCGGTGGGGACGGGAAAGCGGAGCCCGGCCGTGGTCGGCCGCGCCCCGCTGCTCCCTGGCCCAGAGCGGTCCGGCGCGTCGGACGAGGTGACGAGACCTTCGGACCGACCTCACGACGGCTGGTTGCCCCCGTGTGGCCGTTGTCTACTGGCCGCGCGTTCCTCGCCGTTCGTTCCGCCGGCGACGGCCCCGGTTCGCGCCGCCCCGCCGACCCCCGCCTGCGTGGCCTGGTCGGCCAGCGGACGAAGGGGCTGGAGCGAACGTGGGATCGCCTGCCCGCGTGTGGACTCAAGAACTTTACGCGCTGGGGTCGGTTACCCGTCAACCGGGGTTTGCTTTCTCTTTGGTTGCGTTTCCCTCCTTGCCCACTTCCGTGGGACCGTGCGGGTGTCCGATCGGGACGACGACCGTGCCGGTGGCGGTGACGGCCAGCAGCGGCGGGTCGAGGACCTCGGCCGCGGACGGGCGCAGGTCGCGGCGGGCCCGGCAGAGCACGGTCAGGCGCAGGTCGAGCCGCCGGGAGCGGGTGCCGGCCGCGACCACGACCGCGGTCGCCTCGACCACGTCACCGGCCCGGACCGGGGCGAGGAAGCGCACGTCGGCGTACCCGGCGAACAGGCCCTCGTCACCGTCGGTGCGGATGCACACCTCGGTGGCGACGTCCCCGAACAGGGCGAGCGCGTACGCGCCGTCGACGAGCCCGCCGCCGTAGTGGGCGTGCGCCACGTACCGGCGGTGGCTGACGGTCAGGCCGATCATGCGGCGAGCCGGTGCACGAGGTAGGAGGCGACCTCCCGGGGCGTGGTGCCGCGCCCGAAGATCCGGTCGACGCCGAGGTCCGCGGCCATCGTCTCGTCGAACCGGGGGCCGCCGACGATCAGCAGCGGACGCCGGCCCGGCCGGGTCCGGAACGCCGCGGCCAGCTCCCGCACGTTGTGCAGGTGGGCGTCGCGCTGGGTGACCACCTGGGACACCAGGACCGCGTCCGCACCGGCGGCCGCCTCGACCAGGTCCGCGATCGGCACCTGCGCGCCGAGGTTCGTCACGGACAGTTCCCGGTAGCACTCCAGGCCCTTCTCCCCCGCGACGCCCTTGAGGTTGAGGATCGCGTCGATGCCGACGGTGTGCGCGTCGGTGCCGATGCACGCGCCGACGACCGTGAGCTTGCGGCGCAGCCGGCGCCGGACCGCGGCGTTGACCGCGGCCGCGGACAGCAGCGGGTAGTCGCGCGCGGTGACCCGCACCGCGTCCAGGTCGACGAGGTGCCGGACCCGGCCGTAGACGACGAAGAACGTGTGCCCGGCACCGACCGGCCGCGCGTGCACCAGCATCGCCGGGTCCAGGCCCATCGCGGCCGCGAGTTGCAGGGCGGCGCCGTCGGCGCGTTTCCCGGCCGGGACGGGCAGCGTGAACGACGTCTGCACCATCCCGTCGCCGGTGGTGTCCCCGTAGGGCCGGACCTTCATGACAGCAACCCCTCGAACGGATTGTGGTACATCTGCGATATCGGGGCCACGCCGGACAGCCCGCGCCCCCGGTCCGGCGGCCGCTTCATGATCCCGAACGTGCCGCGGCCGATCGCGGTCAGCAGCGACTCGTCCACGATCCGTTCCAGTAGCGCGACCGCCTCCGCCAGCACCGTGTGCGCGCGCCGCTGCACGAACCCGCCCGGCGCCGGCACCAGGTCCTCGGCCATGTTCCCGGCCGCGGACAGCACGTACCGCACGTTCTGCAGCGCGATGTCCCGGTCGGACAGCCACGGCGTCACCACCGCCTCGGTCATCATCCCGACCAGCAGGATCTGCTGCCCGGTCAGCGCGCCGACCAGGTTGAACATGCCGTCGAGCAGGTTCCCGCGGAACACGTCCCCGGTCATGTGCTTCGTCGGCGGCATCCACTTCAGCGGCGCGTCCGGGAACAGTTCCCGGGCCAGCAGCGCGTGCGCGATCTCCAGGCGCAGCGAGTCCGGCAGGTCCGGGTCGATCTCGAACGCGTGCCCGAGCCCGAGCTGCGCGTCGGCCAGCCCGGCCTCGTGCGCGAAGTACTCGTTGAGCAACTGCGACACCGTCACGGTGTGCGCCTCGGTGACCGCGTCCGCGGTGGTCAGGTAGTTGTCCTCACCGGTGTTGATGATGATCCCGGCGCGGGCGTGGATCTGCCGGGAGAACCGCTGGTCGACGAACGTCCGGATCGGGTTGATGTCCCGGAACAGGATCCCGTACATGCTGTCGTTGAGCATCATGTCCAGCCGTTCCAGCCCGGCCAGCGCCGCGATCTCCGGCATGCACAGGCCGCTGGCGTAGTTCGTCAGCCGCACGTACCGGCCCAGCTCCCTGGACACGCCGTCCAGCGCGGCCCGCATCAGCCGGAAGTTCTCCCGCGTCGCGTACGTGCCGGCGAAGCCCTCCCGGGTCGCGCCCTCCGGCACGTAGTCCAGCAGTGACTGGCCGGTCGACCGGATCACCGCGATCACGTCCGCACCGGCCCGGGCCGCCGCGACCGCCTGCGGGACGTCCTCGTGGATGTCACCGGTCGCCACGATCAGGTAGATCCACGGCCGGCGCGGCGGGTCCCCGTACCGCCGGATCAGCCGCTCCCGGGTCGCCCGGGCCGCGTCCAGCCGTTTCACCGCGTGCCGGGCCAACCGCCCGGCCGCGTTCCGCACGGTCACCGCGTCCCGGCCGGACGGCAGCGTGAAATCGATCGACGGCGCCTTCTCCGCCAGCGTCCGCAACCCGTCACCGTACGCGGCCGCGGGTGCCGACAGCGGCTGGAACCGGCGCAGCGCGTGCAGCACCGGCAGCACCACGCCGTGGGTCAGGCCGGTCTGCGCGGTCACCGCGTCGGTCAGCCGGTTCACCCACGGCGTGCCGTCCGCGTCCGCGCCGGTCAGCCCGAACAGGCGCAGCATCGCCCGCTCCACGCTGACCGTGGTGTGCGTGCGGGCCAGGTCGACGACCGGCCGCCCGGCCCGCGCCGCCAACGTCCGGGCCCGCGCCACCAGCTCCGGGTCCAGATCGAGCTTCCCGGCCATCGCACCCTCCAGATTGATCAGATGTCGTGGATCGTGCTCCCGTGCACCACGGTCCGCCGGCACACCGGCGTCGACTCGACCGCGGCGGCCAGGTCCGCCACCGCGTCCCAGACCGCGAACGTCGCCGGTGCGCCCGGCTCGACCGCGCCACCGGCCACCGTGCCCGGCAGCGCCCGCCAGCCGCCGCGGGTGTGCGCGGCGAACGCGGCCCGCACCCCCATCCGGCTGTGCGGGGTGTGGTGGTGCACGGCCGCGCGGACCGTGCCCCACGGGTCCAGCGGCGTCACCGGCGCATCCGACCCGAATGCCAGCGGTACGCCCACGTTGTGCATGGCGGCGAACGGGTTCGCGGTCAGCGCCCGCTCCCGGCCGAGCCGGGCCGCGTACATCCGCGTCCCGCCGCCCCACAGCCGGTCGAACGCCGGCTGCACGGACGCCACCACGCCGTGCTCGACCATCCGGGCGATCAGCGTCCGGTCCAGCAGCTCCGCGTGCTCGATGCGGTGCCGGGCCGCCCGGACCGCCTCGTTGCCGACCTTCTCCGCGGCCTCGCCGATCCCGGCCAGGACCGCGCCGATCGCGGCGTCCCCGATCGCGTGGAACCCGCCCTGCATCCCGTGCGCGTGACAGTCCAGCAGATGATCGCGGACCTGTGCCGCGGTCAGGTAGCCGTGACCGCGGCTGCCGGGCTCGTCCGCGTACGCGTGCTCCAGGTACGCGGTCCGGGAACCGAGCGCGCCGTCCGCGAACAGGTCACCGCCGGCCCCGACCGCGCCCAGCTCCCTCGCCTTCGCGGCCGCGCCGAGCTCGCCCCAGTAGCCGAACACCTCCGGGTGGCCGTGCGCCGGGCCGCCCGCGGCGAGCACGTCGGTGAAGTCGTCCTCACTGGAGATCCGCGGGCCGCCGCACTCGTGGACCGCACCGATGCCGAGCGTGGCCGCGTGGGCGAGCGCGACGTGCTGCGCGTGCCGGCGCTGCGCCGGCGTGACCGATGCCAGGGCAAGGTCGCGGACCGTGTGGTGGGCGTCGACGCGCAACCAGCCGGAGGAGTCGAACCCGGCCGCGGCCGTGATCGTCGGGTCGGCCTCCAGCAGCGCGGACGACACCAGCGCGGAGTGCACGGACACCTGCGACAGGTAGACGCGCCGGCCGCCGGCGGCCACGCCGATCTCGTGCGCGGACGGCAGCTCCGGCGACTCCCACGTCGACTCGTCCCAGCCGTGGCCGAGCAGCACCCCGTCCGCAGGCAGCTCGCCGGCCTTGGCCGCGACCGCGTCCAGCACGTCGCGCGCGGACCGGGCCGCGGTCAGGTCCAGGCCGGCCAGGTTCAGGCCGGTCGACGTGGCGTGCACGTGCGCGTCCACGAACGCGGGCGTGACCAGCCCGCCGTCCAGGTCGACGACCCGGTCCGCGGACGGCGCGTCATCGTCCGCGCCCAGCCAGGCGATCTTCCCGTCGACGACGAGCAGTGCGGTCGCCCGCGGATCCGCGGCGGAATGGACGACGCCGCTCCTGTAGAGAACGCTCATGCCGGATCCCCCACGCCGCCGCGGTGTCGTGGTGGCCGGCGCTGAGCCGATGATTCGCTCGCAAGCTCACATGTGCCGGGCTCCCCGGACATGCGGCGGTGTCGTGGTGGCCGGCGCTGAGCCGATGATTCGCTCGCAAGCTCGCTCATTCGGTCAGTCTGCCCGCAGTCGCCGGGTGAACAACTGCCGCAGGCCCGGCGTGGCGCGGATCAGGTCCAGTGCCATCCGGGCGTGGCCGGGCACATAACCGTTGCCGATCAGGAGCGTCACGTCCGCGGCCAGGCCCTCCGCGCCGAGCGCGGCCGCGGTGAAACTGGTCGCCATCGAGAAGAACACCACCGTGCCACCGTCCCGGGTGGCCAGGATCGCGGCGTGCTCGCAGCCGGGCACGTCCACGCACACGACCGTCACGTCCGCGCGGACCCCGCCGATCGGCGCGCGCGCGTCCGCGACCACGATCTCGTCGGCCAGGCCGGACTCGCGCAGCCGCGCCGCCTCGGTCCCGTCCGGACAGACGCCGACGGTGCGGCTCGCGCCGGCCCGCCGGGCCGCGGCCAGCGACAGCGAACCGGACTTCCCGGACCCGCCGATCACCGCGACCACCGGCCGGTGGTAGCCGGCCACCACGCGCGCGGTCAGCGCCGGCGCGCCGCACACGTCGAACACGGCCAGCGCCAGCGCCGCATCCAGATCGCCCGGCAGGACCGCGGCGACGGTACGCCCGTGCAGGATCGCGAACCCGTCGCACGGCACCTGCTCCGCCCGGCCGTCCCACCGGGCCAGCCCGTCCGTGATCGTCAACGGCGTCAGCGTCAGGCTGACCAGCGTCGCGATCCGGTCCCCCGGCCGCACGCCCACGGTCGCGTCCGGACCGGACTCCTCGACCACGCCGATCAGCATGCCGCCGGAACCGGTCACCGGGTTGTGCATCTTGCCGCGCTCGGCCACGATCCGCAGAACCTCGTCGCGCACCCGGTCACCGTGCGCGTCCCGCAGCTGCCGGAAACTCGCCGCGTCGAGGTTCAGCCGTTCCACCCGTACCCGTGTCTCGGCGGTGTCCTTCAACGCCGGATCGGGATCCAGCCGCCACGCCGCCTGGGGCAGCACACCCGGCGGGCCGAGGACGCGGTGCGCGCCCGGAACGTCGACCACCACATCCACCTCCGACAATAAAACTTACGGCAGAATATTCTCTGTGCCGGAGGATTTCCAGTAATCTGCGGCATACGGAAGAAAAACCAATGTCGGAGGCCGTCGTGACCAGCACACTCCACGAAGTACGGCAGCCCTACACCTACACCCGCCGTCCCCTCCACGAACCCGACTGGACCCGCCTCCCCGGCTGGCGGCACACCACCCGCGACCAGTGGGAATCCGCCCAGTGGCAACGCGCCCACTGCATCCGGAACATCCGCCAGCTGCGGCACGTCCTCGGCGACCTCGCCGACGACACCTTCTACGACGACCTCGCCGCCGACCAGGCGACCCGCGCCACCATGACCATGCTGCTGCCACCCCAGATGCTCAACACCATGGACACCGCCGACCTGCGCGCCGACCCGATCCGCCGCTACATGCTCCCGCTCGCCGGCGAACGGCTACCCGACCACCCGTACGCCACCCGCGACTCACTCCACGAACACGACATGTGGGTCGCCGACGGGCTCACCCACCGCTACCCCACCAAGGTCCTCGCCGAACTCGTCCCCACCTGCCCGCAATACTGCGGGCACTGCACCCGGATGGACCTCGTCGGCACCGACACCCCCGCGGTCACCAAGCTCAAACTCGCGCTCAAACCCGTCGACCGGCACGACGCCCACCTCGACTACCTGCGCGCCCACCCCACGGTCCGCGACGTGGTCGTCTCCGGCGGCGACATCGCCAACGTCCCCTGGCGGCAACTCGAGACCTACCTCATGCGCCTGCTCGACCTCGACACCGTCCGCGACATCCGCCTCGCCACCAAGGCCCTCGCCGGACTACCCCAGCACTGGCTCCAGCCGCACGTCGTCGAAGGCCTCGAACGCGTCGCCCGCACCGCCGCCCGCCGCGGCGTCAACCTCGCCGTCCACACCCACATCAACCACGCGAACAGCATCACCCCGCTGGTCGCCCGCGCCGCACACGCCATGCTCGACATCGGCGTGCGCGACGTCCGCAACCAGGGCGTCCTGCTGCACGGCGTCAACGACACCGCCGACGACCTGCTCGACCTCTGCTTCGCCCTGCAGGACGACGCCGGCATCCTGCCCTACTACCTCTACCTGTGCGACATGATCCCCGGCGCCGAGCACTGGCGGCTGCCCGTCCACCGGGCCCAGACCCTCCAGCACGACATCATGGGATACCTGCCCGGCTACGCCACCCCGCGCATCGTCTGCGACGTCCCCTACGTCGGCAAACGCTGGGTCCACATGGCCACCGGCTACGACCGCGACCTCGGCATCACGCACTGGACCAAGAACTACCGCACCACCCTCACCGACGACACCGTCGACGCCCGCCACCACTACTACGACCCGATCCACACCCTCCCCCGAAAAGGCCGCGACCACTGGGCCACGCACTGCTAACCTCCCCGCCGTGCCGATCACCGCCAGCGCCGTCACCCACTGGGCCGACAACCCCTGGAGCCGCGGATCCTGGAGCCTCATCGGACGGCACGGCAGCCCCGCCGACCGCGCCACGCTCGGCACCCCGATCCGCGACCGCATCCGCCTCGCCGGCGAGGCCACCCACCCGACCCGCGCCGGCATGACCCACGGCGCCCACGAACAGGGCATCGAGGCCGCCGCCTGGGCCGCCGGCCACGGACACCGCGACGTCACCGTCATCGGCGCCGGCATGGCCGGCCTCGGCGCCGCACAGCACCTGCGCGCCCGCGGCATCACCACGCGTGTCCTTGAGGCCCGGCACCGCACCGGCGGCCGCACCACCGGCACCGACGTCGGCGGGTTCACCTTCGACCTCGGCGCGAACTGGCTCCAGCAGTACGACGACAACGTCCTCGCGCGCCTTGCCGAGAAGCTCGCGCTCCCGGTCGTACCCACGGCATTCGGGTCCGGTCTCGACGACCTGGAACGCCAACTGCGCGCCCGGCTCGCCGCCGCACCGGAACACGCGTCCGTCGCCGACGTCCTCGCCGCCTGGCCGGCACCACCGGCCGCACTCCGCCGGCTCGTCGACTCCGAGATCGTCATGGACACCGGCGCCGACCTCGGCTGGCTCAGCGCCCGCCACGGCTTCGAGCCCGGCGTCGGCGACGGCGACCGATGGATCATCGGCAGCTACCAGCGCCTCGTCGACCACCTCGCCGACGGCCTCGACATCCGCCTCGGCACACCCGTCCGCACCATCACCGACACCGCGGACGGCGTGTCCGTCGACGGACTCCGGACCGACGCCGTGATCGTCACCGTACCGATCGGCGCACTGCCGGACATCACGTTCACTCCCGCGCTCCCGGCCGCGCACCGCACCGCGCTCGGCCACCTCGGCATGGGACGCGTCGAAAAGATCATCCTCCGCGCCACCGACCGGTTCTGGCCGCACACCGGGTACTTCCGCATCCACGGACCCACGGACGGCGCGATCAGCGAATGGCTCGACGCCACCGACGCGGACGGCACCCCCACGCTCGTCGGGCTCCTCGCCGGCCCCTGGCTCGACACCCTCTGGACCGGCACCGACCACGACATCACCACCCGCGTGCTCACCGACGTGCTGCACGCCGCCGCATGATCGCCGCACCGGCCGGCCCGCCGCACCCCGCGCCGGCTTCACCGCCGTGGCCAGGTCATGCACGCGCTGCCCACGTCGAGGGGCCCGGACTCACCTGTCCGGGCCCCTCGACGGTGACGTTCAGCGGTGTCCGCGGATCGCGTCGCTCACGTCGCGGGCGGCGTCCTTGACGTGCTCGCCGGCCTGACGGCCCCGGGCCGCGGTCGCCTCGGCGGAACCCTCGGCCTGCAGACGCGGGTTGTCGGTCGCGTCGCCCGCCTTCTCCTTGGTCTCGCCCTTCAGCTCGTCGACCTTGTTCCGGATCTTGTCGGTGAAGCTCATCGTCGTACCTCCGGTGTCTGCGTCGTTGACCTGCACTCCGGAACGTCTCCACTCTGCCCGGCCGCCAAACAGACCGTGGCGTGTCCTTCCTAGGAGGCTAGCCGGAAACCCGGTCTGGTTGACTGACGACCATGGCGGAGATCGTTCTCGTACGGCACGGGCAGACCGAGTGGAGCGTCGCCGGGCGGCACACCGGCCGCACCGACATCCCCCTCACGGCCGCGGGCGAGGAGCAGGCGCGCGCGATCGGCGCGAAGATCAAGGGACGCGAGTTCGCGGCCGTGCTGTGCAGCCCGCGCATCCGCGCGCGGCGGACCGCGGAGCTGGCCGGCCTCGGGGTGACCGCGATCGACGACGACCTGGCCGAGTGGGACTACGGCGCCTATGAGGGCATCACCACGGCCGAGATCCACCGCACCGACCCGGACTGGTACCTCTGGGACGACGGCGTCCCCGGCGGCGAGTCACCGGAGCGGATCGGTGCCCGCCTCGACCGGGTCCTGGCGCGTGCCCGGGAACACCTGCGGCACGGCGACGTCGCGCTGGTCGCGCACGGTCACGCGCTGCGTGTGGCCGGGGCCCGGTGGATCGAGGAGCCGGTCCGCGTCGGCGGGCGGCTCCGGCTGGACACCGCCACGCTGTGCCGGCTCGGGTTCGAGCACGGCCGGCCGGTCATTCTGGAGTGGAACTCGCGCTGACCGTCGGCGGGCGTCCCTCGTACGGCGTGGAGAGCACCACGGTGGTGCGGGTGGTCACGTTCGCGGCGGTGCGGATCTGCTGCAGCAGCCGTTCCAGCTCGCCGGGACTGGCCACCCGGACCAGCAGCATGTAGAAGTCCTCGCCGGCCACCGAGTAGCACGACTCGATCTCCGGCAGGTGGGCCAGCCGCTCCGGCGCGTCGTCCGGCTGCGACGGGTCGAACGGCCGGATCGCCACGAATGCGGTGAGCTGCAGGTCGATCGCCTCGTACGAGACGCGCGCGGTGTAGCCCTTGATCACGCCGCGCTGCTCCAGGCGACGCACCCGCTGGTGCACGGCCGACACCGACAGGCCGACGCGTTCCGCGAGGTCCGTGTACGACAGCCGCCCGTCCGCGGTCAGCGCCGTCACGATCGCCCCGTCGATCTCCTCCACGCCGAAGAACCTACCGCGCTAACCCACCGTGCCGTCATTCGGGGACGTCGTCACGGACGGTGCCGGGGACGAGGACGGCGCGGGCAGTGCACCGGCCGCGGTCTCGATCAGCGCCTCGCGCAGCAGCTCGGCACCGGCCTTCAGCCGTTCGGTGTAGTAGACCCGGTTCCACGGCTCCCACGCGATCTCCTCCAGCGGCTCCAGCTTGCCGTCCGCGGCCAGCCGGACCCGTACCCCGGTGGCGGTCCTGGTGGTCGCGACGTTCCCGTCCGGAACCAGCACCTGCAGCGACGACGGGTCGGCGAAGCCGGCGAACGCCCACGGGATGCGCATGGTCAGCGTGCCGTCGTCGGTGAGCCGCCACAGGTTCCGGTTGTCCGCGTCCTGCCCGGCCGGGTCCCATACGCCGTGGTTGAGCCGGCCCACGTCGAACAGCTCGGCCGGCAGCTTCCGCCCGGTGGACGGCACGGTCAGGTCCCGGTTGATGATCAGCTGGTAGCGCTGCCAGCCGTTGACCGGCTTCGGCCGCAGCCCGGCCGGCACCTGGTAGTCCAGCGGCATCGGGTCCAGCTGCTCGCGCACCCACACCTGACCGGTCAGCGCCGCCAGGTCCAGCTGGATCGCCAGGTCCGCGCCCTCGTCGGTGGAGCCGGGCGGCGGGCTGCCGGCGATCTCCGGGATCACGTCCAGGCCCAGCGTCAGCGCCTTCGGCGCCGGCTTCGCCAGAACCAGACCCAGCGAGAGGTACGACTCGTCCACCGCGGCCACGGCACGCGTCGCGATCGGCGACTCCGGCGCGTCCAGCACCTGCTGCGGCCAGCCCTCCGGCGGCCCGGTCGGGTCGGTCGCGACGATCCCGAAATGCTGCTCGTTGGTGAGCGGGTCGTGCCACAGCTGCCGCCGGTCCGCGGGCAGCTGGTGCGCGATCGTGTTCCAGGTGAACGTGAACCACTCGTCGGCCCAGCCGAACAGGAAACCACCGGCCATGCCGGTGCCGCGGATGACGCGCAGCAGCTCCGCGTTGATCGTCATCGCCTCACGCTCGCTGTGGTCGCCCTGGCCGCGGCCGAGCGGTCCGGCGTGCGCGGTGCCGAGACTCGACGGTACGCCGAACTCCGTGATCATCACGGGCATGCCCGCGTGGTGGCGGCGCAGCGCGGTCAAATACCCGGCGTACGCGTCCGGCCGGCCGTTGTAGATCGCCTGCTGCAACGCCGGCTCGTGCCGTTGGAAGTCCGGGTAGTACGGGTAGGCGTGGTAGCTGGCGAACGTGCCGCCCGGCCACGCCTCGGTGGCCCGCACGTGGTTCGCGTCCACGCCGGCCAGGTCCTCCTGCGGCAGCGGCTCCTCCGGGTGCCGCAGCGGGTCGGTGGTCGGCCAGTTCACGAACGCGATCGGCGCGCTGCGGCCGCGGGCGGCCTCGGCCGAGGCCAGATTGTCCATCCGGGTGGCCAGCCACCGCTCGGTCGGCGAGGCGTTCGCGGTCGCCGCGAAGTACCGGCCGGCGAAGAGCGGGCGTTTCGCGTTCTTCCGGTCGGACTCGTGCACGCCGTTCGGGTCCCACTCCACGCCGATGATCCACGCGGCGAGCCACGGGCTGACGTCCGCGGTCCAGGTGCCGTGCGCACGCCCTCGCTGCGGCTCGCGCTCCAGCGCGCCGGACACCGCGGCGGACGCGTCCTTGAGCTCCCGGATGAACGCAGTGGTGACCGCGTCGTCGTAGAGGTCGCCGGTGCGCGCGTAGGACTCGTCCGGCAGGTACACGCCCTGGCTCAGGTAGAGCGGCCGGTCCGGGTTCTTCCGGTTGTGCGCGGCCAGCTCCTGGTAGAACGCCGGCGGGTGGATCGTGTAGATCCGGACGACGCGGATGCCCATCCGGTCCATCGCGGCGAACCAGGCCCGGTAGTCCTCCGCCGTGATCGCCAGCTCGCCCGGCTGGTGGCCGGGCGTGGTCGAGCCGAGGTTGACGCCGGGCAGGAACGTCTTGCTGCCGGACGCGGTGTGCAGCACGAACTGCTCGCCCATCGCCTGCGCGACCACCTTCAGCCCGTTCCCGGCGATCCGCCGGTGCGCGGCCCAGCTCGCCGCGTCCGCGGGCGGCGCGGGCAGGCCGGTCACACCGGCGATCCGGCTGGTGAACTCCGGGACCGGCGTGGCGGGCGGGGCCTCGTCGGCCAGCACCTGGTGCACGCCGAACGCGCCGAGCGCGATCACCGCGCCCATGCCGACGAGCCAGCGCCAGCGCGAGTTGCCCGCAGGCTGGATCTGGTGGTGTCGGCCCGGCGCACGATGGGATCCCGTCACCTGATCATTTTGTCGCCGTATTCGCTTTTGTCCGGGGTTTCCGGGAAGTTGGCCGGTCAGCCGTGGTCGGTCACCGCGTGCGGCCGGTACGGCGCCTCGAGCGCCGCGATCTCCTCCGGGGTGAGCGACACGGTGACCGCCGCGGCCGCGTCCTCGACGTGCGCGGTCCGGGACGCGCCCACGATCGGCGCGGTGACCACCGGCCGGGACAGCAACCAGGCCAGCGCGACCTGGGCCGGCGGCAGCGAACGCGCGTCCGCGATCCGGCGCAGTTCCTCCGCGACCGTGAGATCGTCGTCGGTGTACAGGTCGCGGGCGATCGCGTCGGTCCGGGCCCGGGTGGTGTGCAGGCCCTCCCGGGTCCGCGAGCCGGCCAGCAGCCCGCGGGCGAGCGGGCTCCACGGGATCACGCCGACGCCCTGGTCCGCGCAGAGCGGCAGCATCTCCCGCTCCTCCTCGCGGTAGACCAGGTTGTACTGCGGCTGCATGGACACGAACCGGGTCCAGCCGTTGACCGCCGCGACGTGCTGCGCCTTGGCGAACTGCCAGGCGAACATGCTGGACGCGCCGATGTAGCGGGCCTTGCCGGCACGCACCACGTCGTGCAGCGCCTCCATGGTCTCCTCGATCGGCGTGTCGTAGTCCCACCGGTGGATCTGGTACAGGTCGACGTAGTCGGTGCCGAGCCGGCGCAGCGAGTCGTCGATCGAGGAGAGGATGTGCTTCCTGGAGAGGCCGCGGTCGTTCGGCCCGTCGCCCATCGGGTGGTAGACCTTGGTCGCCAGCACGTAGTCGTCCCGGCGGTGGAAGAACGCGCGCAGCAGCCGGCCGGTGACCTCCTCACTGCCGCCGACCGAGTACATGTCCGCGGTGTCGAAGAACGTCACGCCGAGCTCGACCGCGCGGCGCACGATCGGCTTGCCGGCCTCCGCGTCCAGCACCCATTCGCGCCAGGACGGCGAACCGTAGGTCATCATGCCGAGGCAGATCCGGGAAACCTTCAGACCGGTCGAGCCGAGCCGCGTGTACTCCATGATCTGGAGACGTTACTCGACCGTACGCCCTAACGACCGTTAACCTTGGCCGATGTGGATCCCACCCTCCGAGGAGGCCCGCGACCTGCTCGGCCTCGTCGAAGAGATCGCCGACGGCGAGCTGACCCCGCCGGCCGCCGCCGATCACGAGGCACGCGGCGAGTTCCCCCGCGAGATCGTCCGCACGCTCGGCCGGGCCGGCCTGCTCGGCCTGCCCTACCCCGCGGAGCTGGGCGGCGCCGGCCAGCCCTACGAGGTGTACCTGCGGGTGCTGGAGCGCCTCGCGTACCGGTGGCTGACCGTGGCCGAGGCGGTCAGCGTGCACACGCTCTCCTGCTATCCGGCCGCGGTCCACGGCGACGACCGGCTGCGCAAGCTCGTACCCGACATGATCGGCGGTGAGCTGCTCGGCGCGTACTGCCTGTCCGAGCCGGCCGGCGGCTCCGACGCCGCCGCGCTGACCACGAGGGCGGTCCGGGACGGCGACCACTACGTCGTCGACGGCACCAAGGCCTGGATCACGCACGCCGGCAGCGCCGACTTCTACACCGTCTTCGCCCGCACCGGCGAGCCCGGCCCGCGCGGCATCTCCTGCCTGCTGCTCGACGCCACCACGACCGGCCTCGCGCCACAGCCCCGCGAACGCCTGATGGGCCTGCACGCCGGCGCACCCGCCCAGGTCGTGCTCACCGGCGCCCGGGTGCCCGCCGACCGCCTGGTCGGCGCCGAGGGCCAGGGCTTCCGGATCGCGATGTCCGCGCTCGACGCCGGCCGCCTCGGCATCGCCGCCTGCGCCGTCGGCCTCGCCCAGGCCGCCCTGGACCACGCCGTCGCCTACGCGCGCGAACGCACCCAGTTCGGCTCCCGCATCATCGACTTCCAGGGCATCGGCTTCCTGCTCGCCGACGCCGCCACCGGCATCAGCGCCGCCCGCGCCCTGCTCTACACCGCCGCCCGCCTCCGCGACGCAGGCCTGCCGTTCAGCACCGAGGCCGCCCAGGCCAAACTCTTCGCCACCGACACCGCCATGCGCGTCACCACCGACGCCGTCCAGATCCTCGGCGGCGCCGGCTACGTCACCGACCACCCGGTCGAACGCTGGTTCCGCGAGGCCAAACTCCTTCAGATCGTCGAGGGCACCAACCAGATCCAGCGCCTCGTCATCGCCCGCTCCCTCGCCAAACCCTGACCGCCCCACCCATCCCGCCTCACAGGCGGGAAGTGCGCGCCCCTGCCGCGGGCTGCGTTTGGGCGGCCTTACGCCCGAGATATGGCCGAATATCCGGCATGCGGTGCCGCCGCGCGCGGTGCCCAGCTGCCGGGGATGACGCCGGCGTGCGGGGCCTTCGGGCGGCGGCTTCGGGAGGGCTCCGGTCCTGTGGTGACCGGCGACGGGACTTGCAGGGAGGAGCGCCAGCGACGACCGGTGCCCGCGGGAGCGTGCGGGCCGCACCACGCCGGAAGTGGGAAGATCAAGGGCTTGGTGTCGGGGTTGAGCCGCCGGGAAGGGTCAGGCCAGCAGGTCGATGAAGCGGGTGACGTCGATGTTGCCGCCGGACAGCAGGACGCCGACGCGGTGCGCGGCGGGGGCGCGGCCCTGGAGGAGGGCGGCGAGGCCGGTGGCGCCGTTCGGCTCGAGGACGAGTTTCATGCGGTCGAAGGCGAAGCGCATCGCGTCGCGGATCTCCTCGTCGGTGACCAGAACGACGTCGTCGACCAGGCGGCGGTTGACCTCGAAGGTGAGCGTGCCGGGCGTGTCGGCGGCCATGCCGTCCGCGATCGTGCGCGGCACCGGGATGCGGACGCGTTCGCCCGCGCGCAGCGAGCGCAGCGTGTCGTCGCCGACGGCCGGTTCGACGCCGATCACGCGAATGTCCGGCAGCAGCGCCTTGGCGATCGTGGCGCAGCCGGCGATCAGGCCGCCGCCGCCGACCGGGACCAGCAGCGTGTCGAGCGGGCCGGTGTCCTCGATCAGTTCGAGTGCGGCGGTGCCCTGGCCGGCCATCACGTGCGGATGATCGTACGGCGGGATCAGCGTCAGGCCGCGCTCCGCGGCCAGAGCCTCGCCGAGTGCGACGCGGTCCTGCGTGTAGCGGTCATAGGTGTGGATCTCGGCGCCGTAGTCGCGGACCGCGTCGCGTTTGGACGTGGGCGTGTCCGCCGGCATCAGCACCACCGCACGGGCGCCCAGCTCGCGCGCGGCCAGCGCCACCGCCTGCGCGTGGTTGCCGGACGAGTAGGCCGCGATGCCGCGGGAGAGCTCC
This sequence comes from Catenuloplanes indicus, assembly GCF_030813715.1. Taxonomy (NCBI): domain Bacteria; kingdom Bacillati; phylum Actinomycetota; class Actinomycetes; order Micromonosporales; family Micromonosporaceae; genus Catenuloplanes; species Catenuloplanes indicus. The sequence goes on along the minus strand of NZ_JAUSUZ010000001.1, from coordinate 68,936 downwards.
TCCGGCGTGCGGCGGGAGATCGCGTTGAACGCGCCGCGGAACTTGAACGCGCCGACACGCTGCAGGTTCTCGCACTTCAGGAACGCCTCCGTCCCGGTGCGCGCGTTCAAGGTCCGGGAGACGGCCACGGGGGTACGGTGGGCGACTCCGGCGAGACGAGCCGCCGCGTCGCGGACATCGGCCGCGTTCACCGCGCCATTCTGTCACGGAACGCCTGCTTCCGTCGCTCCCGTTCCTCGCGGTCCCGGCGTCGCCACTCGTCCATGCCGGCCTCCGAACGGGCCCGGACCTCACCGGCCGGATCCCAGTCCAGCCCGGCGTCCCGGGCCGCGGCCACGACCTGGTCCAGCGCCACCCCCATTCGCCGCAGCCGAGCGATGATCTCCAGCGAGTCGTCCGGCATCGGCACCCGGGCCGGGCGGCCGGTGTCGTCGTCGACCACCGCCCACAGCCGGTCCGCCGCCCGCTCGAACCGCAGCCCGGACGCGCGCCGCGGCGGGCCGGCCGCGGCCAGCACGAGCAGCCCGTCCGCGTCGTCGTCGGCCGGGTCGACGCGGAAACCGGCCTCGGTCAGCACGGTCTGGTACCAGACGTCGGAGCGCAGCCGGACCTCCCGGTCGAACGCGAGCTCGGTGCCGTCCGCGAGCCGGTACCCGGCCCGGTAGCGGATCCGGTCGCCGTCCGCCCGCGCGTCCTCCCGCCACGCCGCCGCACCGTCCGCGAGCCGGCGGTACGACGCGGCGCGCGTCCACCGGGTCCAGTCCCGGGCACGGTACCGGCGGGCGTCGAACGCGAGCCGCCCACCCGGCCGCAGCGCCCGCCGGACCGCCGCGAACGAGGCGATCAGCTCCCGGTCGTCGGTGATCTCCGAGACCACACCCCCGGCCAGGACGACCAGGTCGAACGCGTTTTCCGGCAGGGTACGGGCGTCGCCGCGCAGCCAGGTCACCAGCGCGCCGATCGGCCGCCGCCGGGCCAGGTCGAGCATCGGCGCGGACGGGTCGACCGCGGTCACCCGGTGGCCACGCCGGGCCAGCTCGGCCGCGAGACGCCCGGTGCCGCACCCGACGTCCGCCACCGACACCGCCGGCAGCTGCGCGGCCAGGTCGACGTAGAACGGATGTTCCCGCGGCTGCGGGTGCAGCGCGTCGTGCAGCGCCACGATCCGGGGATCCGTGTGCTCCTCGGAGGTGGCGCTCATCGGCTCAGTCTAGGAGCGCGGTACGTCGAGGTACTCCGGCGGTACGGCGTCGGTCAGCCAGACCCCGTTCGCACTCCGGAAGAACGCATGCCCATCGGCCGCCATGCGCGCGGCCGCGACCGTGAGCACGACCGGCCGGCCGTGCCGGGTGCCGACCGTCCGGGCCGTGGCCGGGTCCGGCGAGAGGTGCACGTGGTGCCGGCCGCCCTTGACCAGACCCCGCTCCCGGATCGACGCGAGGTTGCGGTCCGCGGTCCCGTGGTAGAGCGTGCCCGGCGGCGCCTCGGCCGCGTAGCCGAGCTCGACGGCGACCGAGTGCCCCTGGTTCGCCCGGATGCGCTCGCCGCCGGATGTCCGTTCGATCGTGAATCGCTTCTTGTCGTTCTCGTCGACGACGCGGCCGAGCTGGTCCCGGGTCAGCGGGAGCCCGTGCCGGGCAAGCGCCGCGAGCAGGGCAGGGACGGGGATCCAGCCGTCCGCGGTGAGGGTGACGCCGATGCTCTCCGGGCGGTGCCGGAGGACGAGGGAGAGGCGTTTACTGATCCGCTTGATGTCCATGTCGCTCTTCAGCGTATCGACCGGCGGCCAGCGAATTTCCGTACCGGCGTGCTGATCAGCGCGGCAGCCGGCGGGTCCAGCGGGACCTCGGCTGACCGCCGGGGCCCCGCCGAAACCCGATCCTCAGATCGGCACCAGCGTCCACTGCACGTTCCCCGCCGGATCGTGCCAGCTCCACGCCCCCGGCACCGTGACCGGTGCCTCGCCGAACGCGCTGCGCCGCACCGCGTCCGCCGCGCCCTTCGCCGAGATCAGCAGATACCGCGCCCCCGACTCCCGCGGCGCCGCGAGCGTCGCCGTGAAGTCGCGGTCCGGGGTGATCACGAACTGGCGGGGGTTGTCGCTGGCCAGGATCACGCCGAACGCGTACGCCGCGTCCGTCACCACCGCGCCCTCCGGCAACCCCAGCCGGTCCAGGTCCGCGGCCACCGTCGCGTTGACCTCGGCCAGCCCGGCCGTCCGGGCCGCACCGGACGCGGTGAACCACTCCGACTCCTCCCGCGCCAGTTCCGGCCGGCTCAGCGTGACCAGCGCGGCCGGGACCGCCGCCACCGCCAGCAGCAGCGGCACCGCGGCCACGGTCCGCCGCCGGACCCCGCCCGCCGCCGCTCCCGGGGCCGGAACCCGGCCGGACGGCAGGCAGTACCCCGCCAGCAGCACCGCCAGCGGGATCACCGCGATGTGGAACCGCAGCCACCCGAACGACGTGCCGCTCAGGAACGCGAGCGCGTCGAACGCCAGCACCGCCCCCAGCACCGCGACCGGTGCCAGCACCCCGGCCGACCGCCGCCGCCAGGCCAGCACGAGCGCCGCCACCAGCAGCACCGCGACGAACGGCGACAGCCCGAGCAGCTGCTGCCAGCCGTACATCGCGCGGGACGCCAGGTCCGTCCCGGTGACCGACGAGATGCCGGACGCGTTCGCCGTCACCTGCGCGGAGTTGCCGTACTCGCTGGAGAACGTGGCGAACCACTGGCCGACGATCAGCCGGCTGGCCAGCGCCCACACCGCGACGGCCAGCGCGGCCGGGAACGCCACGATCACCGCGTCCACCCGGGCCAGCGCGGCCGACCGGGTGCGCCACCAGGTCACCAGGAACACCAGCACCGGTACGGCAGCGGCCGGTGCCAGCGCCTCGTAGCGCGCGCCGTAGGCGAGCCCGACCGCGAGCCCGAGCGGCACCAGCAGCGTGACCCGCGCCGACGTCAGCCACTCCTGCAGATATCGCACCGCGAGCAGCAGGCACAGCAGGAAGCAGGCCTCGCTCATCCCGTTCCCGGCATACACCACGATCATCGGGTGCAGCGCGAACGCGGCCGTGAGCAGCGCGCGCGGCACCGGTGCCACGGACGCCCGGCGGAGCACGTCGTGCACGAGCCAGACGACCGCGGCCATGAACACCGCGGACGCCAGCACCGGCAGCAGCGACTCCTGGGTGAGTGCCGGGAACACGTGCCGCAGCGGCAGGAACGGCAGCAGCACCAGCGACGGCAGCGGGTTCCAGACGAACCCGATCGCGGCCAGGTGCGGATCGCGGCTGTAGAGCGTGTAGTACGCGTTCGCCACCCGGCTGGTCGAGTCGCCGGGCACCAGTCGCGCGTCCCAGAACCAGAGCGCGACGGCCAGGTAGAGCAGCACGACCGGGACGATCCAGATCCTACGCGGCATGGGACGACTCCAGGTGCAGGCCGTGCGTGGTCTTCTCCCAGTAGGACGGCCGGAACACCAGCTGCCACGCGGCCTTCGCGCCGGCCAGGCTCATCATCGCCCAGTACAGCGGCGACAGCAGCGCGGTGCCGAGCAGGTCCGGCCGGTCCATGGTGCGCACGGACAGCAGGTTCAGGTAGATCACCGTGGCGTTGCCGAAGACCAGGCAGGCCAGGCCGAGGTAGTAGTAGGGCGGGATGAAGATCTGTTCGAGGATCGGCGGCCGGTCCAGGAACCACAGCGCGGTCGTCGCCCACAGTGCCGCGTTCAGCAGCGCGGCCAGCGGCGTACCGCCGACGAACAGGTTCAGGCAGAGCAGCCCGCGCCAGCCCAGCTGCATCACCGTGGCCCGGGGTGCGCGCAGGTGCACCAGCCAGGTCATCAGGTAGCCCTTGTACCACCGGCTCCGCTGCTTGATCCAGTTGATGAAGTCGGAGTTCGCCTCCTCCAGCGTGACCGAGTCGAGCACGCCGACCCGGTATCCGGCGCGGGCCAGCCGCATGCCGAGGTCCGCGTCCTCGGTCACGTTGAACGGGTCCCACGCGCCCAGGTCGCGCAGCGCGGCGGCCCGGAAGTGGTTGCTGGTGCCGCCGAGCGGGATCGGCATGCGCAGCGCGACCAGGCCGGGCAGCAGCGACCGGAACCAGGACGCGTACTCCAGCGCGAACCACCGGGTGATCCGGTTCTGGTCGGTGTTGAAGTAGCCGAGTTCGGCCTGCAGGCACACGTAGGACGGGCCGAGCCGGCGCATCGCGACGACCGCGCGCCGCAGTTGCAGCGGTTCCGGGATGTCCTCCGCGTCATAGATGGTGACGAACTCGCCGCGCGCCTCCGCCAGCCCGACGTTGCACGCCTTCGGCTTGGTGCGCGGCTGCGACTCCGGCACGACCAGGATGCGCACGTGCGGCCCGGGCAGCGCCGCCTCCGCGGCCGCGATCGTCTCCGCGTCATCCGCCTCCAGCAGCAGGATCACCTCGAGTTTGCCGGGCGGGTAGTCGAGCGCCGCCAGGTGCTCCATCAGCAGCCCGATCACACGCGGCTCCCGGTAGGCCGGCACCAGCACGGTGTACACCGGCAGGTCGTCCTCGGCCAGCGCGTCCGCGTCGCTGACCCGCACCCGGTGCTCGCCGGTCCCGGCCGCGTAGACGAGCACCACCCGGAACACGATCGCCGCGGTGTAGGCCAGCGTGATCAGCGCGACCACGGCCTGCACCACCAGCATCGGCCGCAGCACCAGCCCGGCCAGCACGACCGCGAGCAGCACCGCGAACCCGCCGCGCTGCACCCGGCTGAGCACCACGTGCGCCGAGTGGTCCGGCCAGCGCGTCCGGAGGTCGACCGGCGCACTCATTCGGCCACCTCCGCGAACGACAGCCGGGCCGGCAGCGGCGTGACCTCGGGGAGCGCCCGCAAGCCGAGCACCAGCGCGATCACCACCAGCACCACCGCCGCGAACCGGGCCCGGGGCAGGTACTGCCGCGCGATCGCGGGCGTTTCCGCACGTCCCCACCGCACGGCCCAGAACGCGACCATGACGGCGAGCAGCACATCCGTCACGCCGGGTGGCGGCACGGCGTCCAGCATCCGGCCCAGCAGCGCGGGCAGAAGAGCAACCACGATCAAGGACAGCAACGAGGGTACGAACGACCGCCCGGCCCGCCGCACACCGAGGACACCGGCACACACCGTCACGCACAGCACCGCACCGAGCAGCGGGACCAGCGCTCCCGGCCGTACCACGCCGGGGGTCGGGATCGCGGCGACCAGCGGCAACAGCATCACCCAGCGCAGCCGTGCGGTGGCCCGCGTACCGAGCAGCAGGATCGCGGCGCCGGCCTGGAACGCCACGCCCGCGACCAGCGTCAGCTCCGGCGTGACCAGCACCAGTGTGCCCGCGCAGACCAGCAGCGCGGCCGCGAGCAGCCCGTCCACCTGCCGGTCGTGCACGTCCGGTTCCCGCGACGACGGCCGCAGCCGCGCCGCCACCAGCGCGGACGCGGCCACGAGCGGGATCAGCAGCGGCACGGTGCCGCCGCGCTCCCACAGCGCGTCCCACACCGAGCCGGCCAGCGCCGGGAACGCGACCGTGGTCAGCGTGAACGCCAGCAGCAGCCGGGTCAGCGCGGCCCGCCGCACGGCCCCGGCCACGCCGCGCATGCCGGGCATCGCGACCTCGCCGTAGACCCAGCGGCTGGTGGCCAGGTAGCGCACCGCGAACACGACCATGATCGCGATCGCGTTGGCGGCCAGGTAGTGCAGCCCGCCGTAGGTGACCATGGCGTACAGCAACCCGACGTGGATCGGCGTGAGCGTGTTGTTGAGCAGCAGGAACCGGCCGAAGCGGCGCAGCCGGGTCCGCCGGCCGGGCGGCATCACCAGCCGGTCGATGATCAGGAAGTTCCAGCCGATCGCGACCTGCACCGCGAGCACGGCCGCGACCAGGTACGGCAGGCCGAGCGCGAACAGCCACAGCGCGCCCGAGTTGACCGCGATCCCGGACGCGCCGGCCAGCGCGAACCCGGCGATCCGCGGCCGGGACAGCCGCAGCGTGAGCAGGTGCCGGCCGAACCGCAGGCCCTCGCGCAGCGACGCCTTGCTCTCGCCGGCCAGCCGGGACCGGAACGTGTACGGCACCTCGACGACCCGGCCGATCCGGCCGCGGACCAGCACCTCCAGCAGGATCTTGTAGCCGTCCGGGCGCAGCGCGTCCGGTGGCACCGCGTCGCGGCGGACCGCGAAGAACCCGCTCATCGGGTCCGTGACGCCGCGCAGCCGCAGCGGGAAGACCAGCTTGGCCAGCGCGCCGGTGGCCCGTGAGACGAGCCGCCGGAACCGGCCGGAGAGCCCGCCCGCGCTGCCCGCGCCCCGGTAGCGGCTGGCGACGACCGCGTCCGCGTTGTCCACCTCCCCGGCCGCGAGCAGGTCCGGCACGGTCTCCGGCGGGTGCTGCAGGTCGCCGTCCATCACCACCACCCAGGGCGCGGTGGCGGCGCGGAACCCGGCGACGACCGCGCCGCCGAGCCCGCCGGCGCGCTGCCCGGCCGGCCGGTGCACCAGGCGCGCACCGGTCCCGGCGATCGCGGCCGGGGTGTCGTCGTCGCTGTCGTCCACGAAGACGATCTCCGTGGGTGTGCTGCCGAACGCGGCGCGCAGCCGGTCGACCAGCGGCCGGACGTTGCCGGCCTCGTTGCGGGTCGGCACCACGACGCTGACCGCGGGTGGCGCGGCGGTCTCGGCGGGCCTGATCCGGGTGGGCGCGATATCCGCCATGACCGGTGTGTCCTCCCTGCTAGATGCGTATCTGACCGAACCGGGCGAGCGCGCCCCCGCCGCGCTCGTAGTATTCGACGACCACGGTGTGCGCGCCCGCGTCGAGCGGCACGTCCGCGGTGAACGTGGCGGGCCCGTGGTCGGACCAGCCGTCGATCACGAGCACGCCGTCGACCAGCACCCGCACGCCGTCGTCGCCGGTGACGGTCATCCGGTGGGTGCCGGCCGGGTAGGTGGCGGTGCGGGTCCAGCGGGCGGAGAACCCGTCCGCCGGCACGTCCGGGTGCGGTGTGCCGTAGCCCCAGTCGAAGTCGACCGCGTCGTCCTCGCGGGTCAGCAGCGGCGTACCGGCGAGGTCCGGGTTGCCGAAGTAGGCCGCGGTCCAGCCGGCGGCCGGCGCCACGTCCGCGATCCGCTGGTAGCCGAACCGGGCGAGCGCGCCGCCGCCGTCCTCGTAGTACTCGACGCGGATCTCGTGCGGCCCGGCGGCCAGCACCAGGTCGGCGCTGAACGTCGCGTTCTGGTCGACCCACCGGTCCACCACCGGCGCACCGTCCACGAACACCCGGATGCCGTCGTCGCTGGCGCCGCTGAACCGGTAGACGCCGGCCGGCAGCGTGTCCGTGCGCGTCCACCGCGCCACGAACCCGTCCGGCGCGATCACCGGGTCCGGCGACCCGCCGCCCCAGTCGGCGTCCACGGCCGGCTCCGGGCGAGCGAGATCAGGGGCCCGCGCGGGTACGGCCGGTGGGCGCTCGGGCGCGTTCCAGTACTCCGCCGCGTAGTCCGGTGGGTCCGCCGCGTCCGCGGTCTGCCGCCAGGACAGTTTCGCGACCGCGTCGCCGCCGTTCTCGTAGTAGTCCAGCACGATCGTGTGCGGCCCGCCGTCGAGCACCGTGGTCGCGGTGTGCGTGGTCGCGCCGCTGTCCGCCCACGCGTCGATCAGCCGCTGCCCGTCCACGGTCAGCCGGACGCCGTCGTCCGCGGTCGCGGTGAACGTGTACTCGCCGGGCGCCAGGCTGACCGTGCGCGTCCACCGGGCCGCGAAGTGGTCGGCGGCGATCGCCGGGTCCGGCGAGCCGAGCGCCCAGTCGTGGTCGACCGCGCGCTCCTGCCTGGTCAGCGTCGGTACCGTGGCCGGGATCGTGGGTGCGCCGCCGGTGCCGGGCGTGTTCCAGTAGTGCGCGGTGAAGCGCTCGTCCGGCTGGTCGGTGGTGGCGGTCCAGCCGAGCGTGGCCAGCGCGTCGCCGCCCTCGTCGTAGTACTCCATGGTGATCGTGTGGTCGCCGGCGCCGAGGTCGCCGACCCAGTCGTGCGCGGTCCCGGACTGCCCCTGCCACCGGTCCAGCACCAGTTTCCGGTCGACGTAGAGCCGTACGCCGTCGTCGGTGACCGTGGTGAACCGGTACCGGCCGGCCGCGAAGTGCTGCCGTTTCGTCCACCGGGCCGAGAAACCGTCCGCGGCGACGCCGGGACCGGGCGGGTCCGCGCCCCAGACGAAGCCGACGGCCGGGTCCGACCGGCGCAGCACCGGCGTACCCGCGAGGCCGGTGTTGTTGAAGAACGTGGCGGTGAAGTCCGGCGATCGCGCGTAGCCGGCGGTGTAGACCGACGGCGTGTCCGGCGTGGTGATCGTGTGCCGGATCGCGCCGCCGTCGGACCAGCCGGTGAAGTGGTGGACCGTGCCGTCCGCCGCGACCGCGGTCGGCGGCGCGTAGATCTCCCGCTGGAACCCGGCCACGCCGCGCACCGGGTGCGGCGTGCCCACCGGGATGCCGTCCAGGTGTGCGACCAGCCCCGGCGGGTCGGTGGTGACCGTGAGCGGCGCCGTCACCGGCCGGATCTCGATCGTCCTCGACGTGCTGAGCCCGTTGGCGTCGGTGGCGGTGACCGTGATCCCGTACCAGGTGTCCGCGGACGACTCGCCGGTGACCGGGATGGTGAACGAGCCGGCGCGGCCGGTCAGCGGCCCGGCGAACGGGTGCGTGTGCGTGCCGTGGTGCAGCAGCACCGTGGTGCGGATGTCGTTGTCGTCCAGGTCGAACCCGGCCGCGTCGGTGGCGAACGCGTTGTAGGTGATCACGTCGCCGGCCCGGTACGGCGACTCGTCCGCCGGTACCGCGATGGTGACCGTGGGCGGGATCCCGACCTGGATGACGATCGGCACGGCCTGCGCGGTGTGCCCCTGTCCGTCGTCCACGGTCAGCGTGACCTGGTAGACGCCGACGTCCGGGTAGGTCTTGACCGGTGCCGGGCCGGTGCCGGTGGTGCCGTCGCCGAAGTCCCAGGCGTAGCCGAGCGGGTCGCCGTCCGGGTCGGTGCTGCCGGTGGCGTCGAAGTGGACGGTCAGCGGCCCGAGGCCCTTGGTGACGTCCGCGCCGGCGACCGCGGACGGCGAGTGGTTGCCCAGCTCGTACGCGATCCGGTAGAGCCGCCCGGGGATGTAGGTCAGGTAGTACAGCGACCCGTCCGCCGCCTGCTTGATGTCCACCACGCTGCCGGCGACCGGGTCGAAGTCGTGCACCGCCGTGACCGCGCCGGCCGCGTCCAGCTCGGCCCGGCGCAGGAAGCCCTTGGCATAGTCGCCGAAGAACAGATTCCCACGGTACGCGGGCGGGAAGTCATCGCCGCGGTAGACCGGCCCGCCGGTGACGGCCGCGCTCTCACCGTCGTGCGGGTAGACGTGGACCGGGTCGGTGAACCCGGCGCAGTCCACGGTGCAGTAGCCCTCCTTGAGCGGCCAGCCGTAGTTGCCGCCCTTGACGATCCGGTTCACCTCCTCCCAGGTGAAGTCGCCGACGTCGCCGCCGTAGAGCGCACCGGTCGCGGCGTCGAACTGGAACCGCCACGGGTTGCGGAACCCGTACGCCCAGATCGCCTGTTCCTTCCCGGCCTGGCCGTAGAACGGGTTGTCGGCCGGGATCGTGCCGTCCCGGCGGATCCGCAGGATCTTGCCGTGCGGGTTCGTCAGCAGCTGCGCGTTGCTGGAGTAGCCGTTGTCGCCGACCGCGAAGTACAGCATCCCGTCCGGGCCGAACCGGATGCTGCCGCCGACGTGCAGGTGCTGGGAGAGCGACTCGGTGCGGAAGATCGTGAACGGGCCGTCCGTGCCGACGTCGCCGGACGCGTCGAATCTGACCAGCCGGTTATGCAGATCAAGACCGGTGTAATAGAAGTAGACATAGTGATTCGTAACGCCGAACTCCGGGTCGAACGCGATGCCGATCAGGCCGCGGTCACCGCTCGCCTCGGACGGCAGATATGCGAACGGTGCGGGCAGCAGCACACCGTTCTTCACAATTTTGACGGTGCCGGACCGTTCCAGGACGAATATCCGCCCGTCCGGCGCGATCTCGAATCCACTGGGCCCGTCCAGGCCGGCGCCGACGATCAGCGAAGTGCGGAAATCCGCTGGTGGGGCCGCGTGCCCGGGCGCCGGCAGCAGCACGGCGGCGAGCAGCCAGGCGAGCAGGAACGACATACGGGCGCGCACGTGTCCGCCCCCCTTCGATTCGCGACGTGGTCCACCGTAGAGAGACGGGGTTTCCGGTTCGCCGCGTTAATCGAAATGAATGGAGTCGGCCGTGATTCGGCACCGTTTCGCGGTCCGGCGTAATCGCGTGAACCTCGCGAATCCGGGCGCCCACCCGAGTCGCGTGGGCGACGGTTTCCTTTCCGGCGTGTGTCCTCAGTGGCCGAACAGGCCGGTGAGCGCGTCCGGGAACAGGCGCCGCCAGTTCACGTAGTCGTGACCGCCGGGGTATTCGCGGTAGTCCAGCGGGTAGCCCTTCGCCGTCAGCACGTCGCGCAGGCGCCGGTTCACGTCCACCTGGGGTGCCGCGCCGGCCGGGCCCGGGCCGGTCTCCCGGTCCCCGACGTCGAGGTAGAGCCGCAGGTCCGCGCGCGGGCGGGTGGCGAACTGGCGGGTCAGCCACTCCGGTTCGCCGTCCGGGCCGGTTCGCCAGAAGCTGCCGGAGTGCGACAGCGCGCGGCCGAACACGTCCGGCGCGGCCAGCGCGACGTGCGCGGCGGTCAGCCCGCCGAGCGACGCACCGGCCAGCCCGGCCCGGGCCGGATCCGTGGCGACCCGGTACTCCGCGCGCGCCCACGGGATCAGCTCGCGCGCGACGAACTCGGTGTACTCCGGCGTGCTGCCCAGCTCGAGCTCCCGGCGCGCGTCCTCGATGTGCACGTAGAGCACCACCACCGGGGGTATCCGGCCGGCCGCGACCAGCCGGTCGACCAGGTCCGGGAAGCGCAGCACGGCCTGCGCGAGGTGCCCGTCGAACACCACCAGCACGTTCGCGTCCACCGTGGACGCGCCGGCGGGGCGGTGCACCGTGACGCGCCGGGCGCCGCCGAGCGCGGCGCTGGGCACCTCGAGCTGCTCGCGGGGGCCGGCCGGGACCGGCGGGCCGGACAGCCACGGCTCGGGCGGCGCGTCCGGCAGCTCCAGCAGCGAGGCGTACCCGTCGCGGTCGGTCGGGTCGCCGGGGTCGCGCGGGAACGCGACCGTACGCGGGTTGAGCGGGTCGACGTGCGTGGCGCCGGTACCGGACGCGTCCGGCGGCGAGCCGGTGCGACCGTGGCCGAGGTAGTAGAGCGTGCGCAGCCGGGACGGCACCGCCACGGTCCGGTGCCACAGGTCGGTGCCCGGCACCCGGGCGAGCGAGGCCTCGACGCCCCAGCAGACCGTGGTGGTCCGCGCCTCGCCGCGCCAGACGAACGTCACCAGCGACGTACCGCCGGTGCCGGGCGAGATCAGTGGCCCGCCCGCGGCGCGTGCCGCGTTCCAGAGGCGGTCCGCCGCCTCGGGCGCCCCCGCGCGTACCTGTGCCAGCAGCGTGCCGATCCGCTCGTCGATCATGAAGCCACTCCCCGGGGTCGCTCCTCCCGGATCACTGTGGTCGATCCGACCGCTAGGAGTCACGAGCCGGACACGCTTTGTTGCGGGGTTGTCACGAACCCGCACCGTGCGTCACCGGCACACCCGGCCCGTGGCCGGCGCCGTCGCGACCGGCTCAGAGCACGTCCAGCACCAGCAGCACGGTCAGCGTCATCGCCGGCACCAGGAAGGCCGCGCCGGCGATCAGCACCTTCCGCCGGTACGCCGCGTAGCGTCCGCGGACCTCGCGCGCGTCGCCCTCCGCGGTGCCGTCCGCCCAGCCGCCGCGGACCAGGCGCCGGGTGCCGTCCGGCTCGGCCAGCAGCGTGCCGGTGACCACGACCGCGGTGGCCGGGCGGGCGATGTGCTCGGCCACCGCGTACGGCCGCCGGTCCCCGGTCCGCTCCCGGCCGTTGTCCTGATAGGACCGGGCGGCCATCGGCGCCCGCAGCGCGAACAGGCTCTGCCGGGCCAGGTCCGCCGCCACCTCGACGCGCACGCCGCCGTGCTGGATGCTCAGATCACCCGCGGCGCGGCGGGTGTCGGTGCGCCAGTCGACGTAGCCGCCGCCGGGCTCCCGGTGCCCGCGCCGCACGGTCTCCTCGTGCCACGCGGCCGGCAGCCGCGACCAGGGCGCCACCCGCCCGTCGTCCGCCGCCGTGGTGCCGCCCACGGTCACCGGGCTGCCGTCCTTCACGCCGGACAGCTGATCGGCCTGCAGCACCGGCCGCCGCCGCAGCCGCAGCCACCGCACCCAGGACCGGCCCCACAGCAGCGCGGTCACCCCCACCCCGACCCACGCCACCACGACAAGCCCGATCACCCTGACAGCATGCCGGGTCCACGCCCGTGGTGCGCGCCCGCGGTACCGGCCGTTGCGACGCGCCACAGCGCGTCCGCCGGACCGTCGCGCGGGCATCCGTACCCGATAGGCTTGATTTTCGGTTTCTGGGTCCTCTCAGGCCATCCGCGCGGCCACACCGTGCAGCCGCGCGGCTACACCGTCCAGCAGGAGGTCCAGCGCCGCCGGGAAGGCGCTGGCGACCATCTGCGTGGCCAGCAGCGGCGCCGCCTCCGCGATGTGCGGGTGGGTGGCGGACGGCAGCCGGGCGTAGGTGGAGCGCCACACCTCCTCCTCGGCCAGCAGCGCCGCGTTCGGCAGCGCCAGCGAGGCCGCGTCCAGCGCGGCGAACGCGAGCACCTGGTCGATGAACGCGTGGTAGACGCCGACCGCCTCCGGCACCGGCAGGCCGGACGCGCGCAGCACCGCGAGCACGGCCTCGTCCGCCGCGAGCTCGTTCGTCTTCCCGGTGACCCGGCTGGTGGTGAGCACCGCGGCCTGCGGGTGCGCCACGTAGGCCGCGTGGATCCGCAGGCCGAGCGCGCGCAGGTCGTCGCGCCAGGCACCGGCCGGCCGCCAGCCGCGCAGCGCCTGGCCGATGAGCGTGTCGCCGATCGCGAGCGTCAGCTCGTCCATGCCGCGGAAGTAGCGGTACAGCGTGCTCGGGTCGCAGTCCAGCGCCAGACCGAGCCGGCGGGCGCTGAGACCCGCGCTGCCGTGCTCCCTGAGCAGCCGTAACGCGGTGTCCACAATCAGCGTCTCGGACAGCACGGTGCCGCCGCGCGTGGGCCGCCGCCGGCGCCGTTTCTCCTCCGGAACCACCGTCTTCGGCACGGGCCCTCCCCAGGATTCTTATGCCAACACAGTTGACCTTACGCGAGGAGGGCGCGTTTGATCAGCTGCGGGGCCCCACAACATTGACGCAAGATCGATAGGAGTCTCTCCCCCATGCGAGTCCTGCTGTTGGGTGCCGGCGGTGTCGGTACGGCGATCACCCGGATCGCCGCCCGGCGGATGTTCTTCGACGAGATGGTGGTGGCCGACTACGACCTCGGCCGCGCGCAGGCCGCCGTCACCGCGGCCGGCGACACCCGGTTCCGTGCCGAGCGAGTGAACGCCGCCGACCCTACGGCCATCACCGCGCTGATCCGGCGCACCGGCGCCGACGTGGTGCTGAACGCGGTCGACCCGCGCTTCGTCATGCCGATCTTCGACGCCGCGTACGCGGCCGGCGTGACCTACCTGGACATGGCGATGTCGCTGTCCCGCCCGCACCCGGACACGCCGTACGCCCGGTGCGGCGTCAAGCTCGGCGACGATCAGTTCGCCCGGGACGGCGCCTGGGCCCGCGACGGCCGGCTCGCCCTGGTCGGCATGGGCGTCGAACCCGGGCTCTCCGACGTGTTCGCCCGGCACGCCGCGGACGAACTCTTCGACGACATCGACGAGATCGGCGTCCGGGACGGCGCGAACCTGACCGTGGACGGCCACGAGTTCGCGCCGTCGTTCAACATCTGGACGACCATCGAGGAGTGCCTGAACCCGCCGGTCGTGTGGGAGAAGGGCCGCGGCTGGTTCACCACCGCGCCGTTCAGCGAGCCGGAGGTCTTCGACTTCCCCGAGGGCATCGGCCCGGTCCAGTGCGTCAACGTGGAGCACGAGGAGGTGCTGCTGATCCCGCGCTGGGTCCCGGCCCGCCGGGTCACGTTCAAGTACGGCCTCGGCGAGGAGTTCATCCGCACGCTGCGCACGCTGCACCAGATCGGCCTGGACCGCGCCGACAAGATCATCGTCCCCGGGCCGGCCGGCCCGGTCACCGTCTCCCCACGCGACGTCGTCGCCGCGACGCTCCCCGACCCCGCCACGCTCGGCGCCCGCATGCGCGGCAAGACCTGCGCCGGCACCTGGGTGCGCGGCACGTACCGCGGCGTGCCACGCGAGGTCTACCTCTACCACGTGGTGGACAACGAGTGGTCGATGGCCGAGTACGGCTGCCAGGCCGTGGTCTGGCAGACCGCGATCAACCCGGTCGTCGCGCTCGAACTCCTCGCCTCCGGCACCTGGTCCGGCACCGGCGTCCTCGGCCCGGAGGCGTTCCCGGCCCGGCCCTTCCTCGACCTGCTCACGGCGTACGGCAGCCCGTGGGGCATGCGCGAACTCACGCCGGCCACGCTCCCGGCCGGGCTGCAGGCCGCGTGACCCGCTCTCCCGGCACCGTCGAGGCCACGCCGGGACGCCTCGACGGCGCCTCGACACCGCGGTTCAGCCGCCGGCCCCCGGCACGCGCCGCACCCCTGGTCGCCGGCGGCACCGGGAACCGGCATCACCCCGGCGTCGAGCAGCATCCGGATGCCGTCCATCGACGAAAAAGGCACCATGCCGTGAACGCGGCCCGCGGTTCTCCGCCGGTCCAGGCCTTGGCCGGCGAACCGGTCGGCGCGGACCGGTACGAGGCCCGCCGCGCGCAGCGCTCAATCACGCCGGCGGCCAGTGGCGCAGGGCCGCGGTGACCACCTCCCGCAGTTCCTCGTGGGTGGCACCGCCGGCCGCCTGCACGGCGATGCCGTTCGCCACCGTCATCACGTAGCGGGCGATCAGCGCCGGATCGGATCCGGCGGGCAGATCCCCGTCGTCCAGCGCCCGCTGGAAGCGCTCCCGCAGCAGCGTACGGCCATGGTTGCGCCAGTCGGCGAGAATGTCGCGGGCGACGCGCCCGGCCTCACCGGCGGCCAGCGACCCCTGCACGCTCAGGCACCCGGCCGGACTGTCCGCCAGCGTGCTCGCGGTGACCGAGCCGGTCAGGAACTCGGTGGCGACCTCCAGCGCGGTCGGCTTCATCAGCGCGCACGCCACGTACGCCGCCGGTCCCTGCTCGTACCGTTTCAGCGCCTTGCGGAACAGTTCCTCCTTGTTGCCGAACGCCGCGTACATGCTGGTCTTCGTGATGCCCATGGCGGCGGTCAGGTCGGCGAGGCTGGCGCCCTCGTAACCCTGCTCCCAGAAGACCCGCATGGCCCGTTCGAGGGCCTCGTCGGCGTCGAAGCCGCGCGGCCGGCCGATCAGGGGTTTCCGGATGTCCTCCATGATCTCGATCATACCCTTCGGTACCGAGCGGTATGGAAGTGCTACGGTCCTACTTTAGTACCGATCGGTGCGTAAGGCAGGGGACGGGAGAGCATCATGGGCAAGCTGGACGGCAGGACCGCGGTGGTGACCGGCGGCGGGACGCGCGGGATCGGGCGGGCGACCGCGCGGCGGCTGGTGGCCGAGGGGGCGCACGTGTTCATCACCGGGCGGCGCACGGAGTTGCTGGACGAGGCGGTCGCGGAGATCGGCGAGGGTGTCACGGCGGTGCCGGGCGACATCACCGCACCGGCGGACCTGGACCGGCTCTACGACGCGGTGCGGGCGCGTGGGCGCGGGCTGGACGTGCTGTTCGCGAACGCGGGCACCGCCTCGCACGCCACGCTGGAGCAGCTGACCGTGGCGGAACTGGACCGGATCCTCGCGGTCAACGTACGCGGCACGATGCTCACCGTGCAGGGCGCGCTGCCGCTGCTCAACCCGGGCGCGTCGGTGATCCTGAACGCCTCCACCGCAGCCGGGCACGGCACGGTGGCGTTCGGTGCCTACGCGGCGTCCAAGGCCGCGATCCGCACGTTCGCCCGCACCTGGGCGAACGAGCTGAAGGGCCGGGGCGTACGGGTGAACGCGATCTCCGCCGGGCCGATCGACACGTCCGGCATCACCGAGCTGTTCGGCGCGGAGAACGAGGCGGTCGCGAAGGCCGCGCTCGGCGCGAACGTGGCGATCGGCCGGATGGGCCGCCCGGACGAGGTCGCGGCCGCGGTCGCGTTCCTGGCCTCCGACGACAGCAGCTACATGCTCGGCGCGAACCTCTACGTCGACGGCGGCGAGAACCAGATCTGACCCTCACCCCGTGGCGGCGGCCCCCGCCGTCACGGGCCGGAAACCGGCGCGCGCCCGCGCGCGCCGGCGGATTAGAGTCGCCGCATGACACCCCCGGTCTGGCTGCTCGACGTCGACGGGGTGATCAATGCGAAACGGCCCGGCTGGAGCGGCCCGCCGCTGCGCCGGGACGTCTACTCGCCCGCCGACGACTACACCTACCCGATCCGCTTCGCGCCTCCGCTGATCGAGCGGCTGCGGGAGCTGATCACGGCGGAGCGGGTGGAGGTGCGCTGGTGCACCACCTGGTGCCCGGAGGCGCATCTGCTGGAGCGGATCTGGTCGCTGCCGCCGCTGGCGGCCGCGCTCACCCGGCAACCGCTGCCGCGCGGGCCGGAGTGCCGGCCGCTGAAGTACCGGGCCGCCCGTGACGTGCTGCACGCCGAGGGGCGGCGGCTGATCTGGACCGACGACGAGGCGCTGCCGGCGGCCGGCCCGGCCCGGGACGCGCTCACCGCGGGCGGCCGGGCGCTGCTGATCGCGCCGGACTCCCGCCGCGGCCTGCAGCCCGCGGACCTGGACGCGGTCGAGGAGTTCGCGGCCGCGGCCGGGTAGCGGGCGCGTTGCGGGAAAGGTTCAGCTCCGGACGCACGCCGCCGATACGGCGGCCATGTCCAACTCCCCCGAAGGTGCGCGCGCCGCGCGGACCGTACACGTGGGCCGCCAGGCGGTCCTCGACCGCAAGCGGGCGGTCATCGGCCACGAGCTGCTGTTCCGCCGCGACTCGGCGTCGCTGGAGGCGACGCACCGCGACTCGGGCGCGACCAGTCAGGTGATCGTCACGTCGATCACTGACATCGGGCTGGAGTCGCTGGGCGGCGGCGCGCGGTGCTTCCTGAACCTGACCCGCGAGTTCGTGACCGGCGAGCTGCCGCTGCCGTTCGGGCCGGACAAGGTCGTCCTGGAGATCCTGGAGACGATCGACGTGGACGACGCGGTCGTCGACGGCGTGCGCCGGCTGGTCAACGAGGGCTACGAGGTGGCGCTGGACGACTTCGTGCCCGGCACCGGCGCGGACCGGCTGCTGCCGCTGGCCGCCTACGTGAAGGTCGACGTGCTGGAGTCGACGCGCGACGACATCCTCGCCACGCTCGCGCTGTGCCGCGGCTACCCGCAGGTCATGGTGATCGCGGAACGGGTCGAGAACGCGGAGCACATGGAGTTCGCGCTGGCCGCCGGCTTCGACGGTTTCCAGGGCTACGCGATCTCCCGGCCGGAGGTGGTCTCCGCGGCCGCGCTGCCCGCGCCGCGCCTGCGCGGCATCGAACTGCTCGGCATGCTGGTCGACAACAAGCTGCCGCACTCCCAGGTCCACTCGCTGATCACCTCGGACGCCACGCTGTCCGTGCGCATGCTCGCGGCCGCGAACGCGGACCCGCTCGGCCTGCCGGTGCAGGTCAAGTCCGTGCAGGAGGCGATCCTGCTGCTCGGTGAGGACCGGCTGCGCGACTGGACCACGCTGATGCTGGCCGGGGACACGGTCGGTGACGAGGAGGTGCTGCGCCAGACCCCGGCCGGTCTCGGCCGCGCCCGGATGGCGCAGAACCTGGCCCGCCGGCTCAACCTGCCGGCCGACGAGGCGTTCGTGGTCGGCCTGGTCTCCACGGCCGCGGAGGCGCTGGGCACGCCGACCGCGGAACTCGCACCGCGCCTGTCGCTCAACGCGGAGATCACCGACGCGCTCACCGACGGCACCGGCGCGCTCGGCAACCTCCTCGGCCTGATCACCGCGTACGAGGTGATCGATCCGCCACGACATGACTGAAGGCACGAAGCGGATATACCCGCTTCCGGCGTGGTCACGGTCCGCACGCTCCCGCGGGCACCGGTCGTCGCCGGCGCTCCTCCCTGTCCGTTGCGCGGGTGGTCGCCGGAGAACCGAAGACCACGATGTGTGATCGTGACGCCCGGAGGGTCAGGACGTCACCCGGAACGTGGCGTCGGCCCGGCCGGTGGCGTCCGTGATCGGGTCGAGGCGCAGCAGGTAGTTGCTGTGCCGGAGGTACCGGTCCGGGTAGTTGTACGACTGGAACGAGCTCCACGACGCGTCCGCCAGCCCGGCCACCCGGCGGAACGTGGCGTCCCCCGCGAACGTGGCCGAGCCGTCCCCGGGCGCCAGCTGGAAGTCGAACCCGTAGTGCCGCAGGTAGTACCCGGGGTAGTTGACCGACTCGAACGACACCGTGCCGGTCCCGCCGGCCAGCCCGGCCACGATCCGGAACTGCGCGTCCGCGGCCGGGCTCACGTTCGCGTCGATCCGCACGTCCAGGTTGATGTGCCGGACGTACCGGTCCTGCGCGTTGTAGGACTGCAACCGGTTCACCGGCGCGCTCGGCCACCGCGCGAGCACCCGCGACTGCTCGGCCACGGTCAGGTTCAGGATCGTGCCGTGCCGCTTCCGGGTGCCGCCCATCGCGTACGACCCGGACGACGGCAGCCGGTACGCCGTCGCGCTCGCCGGGTGCGTCGTCAGCACCGGCAGGTAGCCGCGCCCGGACGCGTACTGGTCCAGGTACAGCGCCCACTCGTTGCGGTCGTTGAACTTCGTCCACATCGGGCCCTCGACCTGCGCGCCGGTCAGCCCGATGCCGGAGAGATCGCCGAGCGTGGTCCACGTACCCAGGATGCTGTTGCTTCCCTCGATGGTGATCTGCCCGTCGCCGGACGTGCGTACGTACCGGTAGCCGCCGGTGTTCGACTCCACGATCTGCGTATCGATGATCTCCTGCGCGCCGGGCCGGGTGATGTACGGAGCCGGCGTGCCGATCGACCGGAAATTCGACGTGCGCGCGTAGTAGATCCGGTGCTTCGTGGCCCCGTTCTGCGGCACGTTCGTCGCCCAGTAGAGCACGTAGTCGCCGGTGTCCGGGTTCCAGATCGCCTCCGGCGCCCACGCGTTGCGCCCGTCCGGGATCGCACCCGCCACATTGAGCAGCCACGGCGCGGACCAGGTGACCAGGTCCGCCGACTCCCAGACGACGAGGCTGCGGCTGCCGTTGTTGATCGCCGCGTTCCAGTCCTGCCCGCAGCCGATGCACAGATCCGTCGCGATGATCCAGTACCGGTCACCGGCCGGCGAGCGCACGATCGCTGGATCACGGACGCCGCGGGTGCCGATCGTGGTCCGCACCACCGGCGCACCGTTGTTCAGGTCGCTCCAGCGCAGCCCGTCCGTGCTGTGTGACAGATAGATCTGCTGCCCTTCCGACGACTCGCCGGTGAAATGCGCCATCAGGTACCCGGTGTACGTAGCGGCCTGCGCCGGCGCCGCCACCACGATCAGCGGCAGCAGCACGGCCACGACGACGGTCAGCACACGTGCCTTCATACGGTCGCCCTTCGTGCGGTCACCCGGAACGTGACGTCCGCGAGCCGATGGAACGTTCTCCGGGACTGGGGCATGGCGGACCGTCCTTTCCCGTCACGGTGTCTTCGCACCGGCGAAACATGGCGGCTACAAATCGACGTGAGGTGATGTTAGCGCTCACCCCGGCGATGTCAATGGGTCCGCATCGGTGCGCTGTGAGCGCGAACATATGTCGGTCAGCGCGCGTTGAGCCGGGCCGCCTGGCGGATCAGATGATCACGTTCGGCCAGGTGGAGTGCCCGGTGCGCGGCCTCGGCGTAGAGCCGCGCGGCCGTGTCCAGCTCCCCGGCCCGCTCGTGCAGGTACGCCGCCACCGCGGTGTAGCGCGGCAGCGTGTCGTCCAGCGCCGCGAGCGCGGCCAGCCCGGCCCGCGGCCCGTCCGCCTCGCCGACCGCGACCGCCCGGTTCAGCCGCACGATCGGGCTGTCCGTCAGCGCGGCCAGTTCGTCGTACCACTCCAGGATCTGCACCCAGTCGGTCTCCGCCGCGGCCGGCGCGTCCGCGTGCAGCGCCGCGATCGCGGCCTGCGCCTGGAACTCGCCCAGCCGGTCCCGGGCCAGCGCGGCCTGCAGGATCTCGACGCCCTCCGCGATCAGCCGGGTGTCCCAGCGGCTCCGGTCCTGCGCCGCGAGCGGCACCAGCTCGCCGCCCGGCCCGGTCCGCGACGCCCGCCGCGCGTGGTGCAGCAGCATCAGCGCCAGCAGCCCGGACACCTCCGGATGGTCGTACCCGGCCGCGAGCTGCCGGGTCAGCCGGATCGCCTCCGCCGAAAGGTCGACGTCGCCGGAGTAGCCCTCGTTGAAGACCAGGTAGAGCACGCGCAGTACGGTCGCGACGTCGCCCGGCCGGTCGAACCGCACGCCGGACACGGTCCGCTTGGCCCGGCTGATCCGCTGCGCCATGGTCGCCTCCGGCACCAGGTACGCGGCCGCGATCTGCCGAGTGGTCAGCCCGCCGACCGCGCGCAGCGTCAGCGCGACCGCGGACGACGGCGACAGCGACGGGTGCGCGCACAGGAAGTACAGGTGCAGGGTGTCGTCGGTCGTGCTCGCCGGCCCCGGGGCCGGCTGTTGCTCGACCAGTTCCTCGCGCCGTCGGCGGGCCGCGTCGGCCCGCGCCGCGTCGGCGAACCGCCGCCAGGCCACCGTGATCAGCCACGCCTTCGGATCCGCGGGCGGGTTCGAGGGCCACACCCGGATCGCCTCGACCAGCGCGTCCTGGACCGCGTCCTCGGCTGCCGCGAAGCCGGCTCCGCGGCGGACGAGGACGCCGATCACGACCGGGACGAACTCCCTCATTCGGTGATCGTCGGGGGCTCGGTCAGGAACGGACGCAGCTCCAGCCACTCGTGGATCGGCTTGCCGCCCGCACCCGGCGCGGCCGACAGCTCACCGGCCAGCTCCACCGCGCGCTCGTGACCGTCCACGTCGATCACCATCCAGCCGGCGATCAGGTCCTTGGTCTCCGCGAACGGGCCGTCGGTCACCGGCGGCCGGCCCTCCCCGTCGTACCGCACCCACTCGCCCCGCGGTGCCAGCGCCTGGCCGTCCACGAACTCGCCGCTCTCCCGCAGCCGGTCCGCGAAGTCGTTCATGTACCGGACGTGCGCCTCGACCTCCGCCGGCGTCCACTCGGCCATCGGCACGTCGTTGACCGCCGCCGGTGCGCCGCGGTAGTGCTTGAGCAGCAGATACTTCGCCATGATCGGTCTCCTCGGTCGGTCCGGTGCGACCCATTGTCGCCACCGTCACCCCGGGGACGGAGCCACCGGCACGATCTCGACATCCCCGGCCGAACTTTTTCTGGCGTTCCTCCGGACCGTTCGCCGGCGTGATGCCGGATCCGCCTCACGGATACGCTGGCCGGGTGCTCCCCGATCTAGACCGTTCTGATCACCGGGGCCAGCGCCGGCATCGGCGCCGCGTTCGCCCGTGCCCTGGCCGCCCGTGGTGCGCACCTCGTCCTCGTCGCCCGCCGCGCCGGGCCACTGGCCGCGCTCGCGGACGAGCTCCGCCGTACCGTGCCGGTCGAGGTCGTCGCGCTTGATCTGTCCGCCCCGGCGGCGGCCGCCGACCTCCACCGGGCGGTCACCGACCGCGGCCTGCACGTCACCAGCTTGATCAACAACGCCGCGGTGGGGTCGTTCACGCTGTTCGCCGACGCCGACCCCGGGCAGCTGGCCACCGAGATCGCGCTCGACGTCGCGGCACCGGTGCAGCTCACGGCCGCGTTCCTGCCCGGCCTGCGGCACGCCGGCAACGGCTTCGTGATCAACCTCGCAAGCGCCTCCGGTTACCTGCCGTCGCCGCGGATGGCCGTCTACAGCGCCACGAAGGCGTTCATGCTGAGCTTCACCGAGTCGCTCTGGACCGAGCTGCGCGGCACCGGCCTCACCGTCTTCGCCGTCGCCCCCGGTGCCACCGCCACCGGCTTCACCGCACACATGGGCCCGGACGCGGCCGTGCTCACCGCCGGAAAGGTCCGCCGCCCCGAGGACGTCGTGGCCACCGCACTGCACCACCTCGAACGCCGCAATCCCGCCCCGGCGGTCATCGACGGCCGCGCCAACCGCCTCACCGTCACGCTGACCCGCTTCCTCCCCCGCCGCCGCACCGCCGCGTTGATGTCCCGCATCTTCGACCCCACCCGCTGATCCGACCCCACCCGCTGACCGGCCCCTACGGCACACGCACGCCGCCGGTCCGCACACCCGGGCACTCCACGCGGAGTGCCCGCGCGTCGGCCGCGCCACCGATCCGGATCCCGTCCAGGTGCCGCGGATCGACGAGGAGCGGCCCGCTGGTCAGGTCGAACAGGACGGCCCGGACCACCCCGTCGGCCAGTTCCGACTCGCCGTCGAGGAACAGCGTTACCGCCGGACAGCGCACGTCGGCACAGGTGCCGATGAAGTTCCCGGTCAGGCGCCACTCCGGCACCACGACGCTCACCACCCCGTTCCTAGGGCGGGCGACGCCGTTCCGGGCGCGGCCGGGCAGGCCCCCGGCCGGGGGAGAGCCGCGGACCGGCGGAGCGCGAGGGACGCCGCTCGCGGCCCGGTCGAGCGGGATGCGTACGAAGGAGCCGGTGGGGTCAGGTCGTCATGACGCGGGAGTGGAGGGCGGTGACGGCCGCGCGGGCGGAGACGAAGGAGCCGTGTTGCCAGGCGACCGAATGGCTGAGCCAGTCACCGGCGAAGTAGACCCGGCCGGCCGGCGCGAGGAGCAGGTCGTAGCCGGGGGTGCCGTAGGGCGGGCCGGTCCAGGCGCCCTCCAGGTGCGGCACCTTCTGCCACGCGATCGAGAACGACGAGGCGAGGTCCTCGCGGTAGCGCGGGCCGTGGATGAGCGCCCCGGCGGTCAGCGCGCGTTCCAGCCGTTCCGGATGGGTGAGATTGCCGTACGCCAGCGCGTTCTGCCCGGTGTTGTAGTAGCCGACGACGACGCCGCGGCGGCCGTGGTAGTCGTAGGAGGGGTACCAGATGTGTGACACGTCCAGGTCGGTCTCGGTGATGCCGCCGTAGATGCGCATCTCGCGTTCCCACCAGCGGGTGCGGTACTCAAGGCCGATCTTGCCGGACGGCGCGACGCGGAACGTGTTCAGCGCCGCGGTCACGGCGGTGCCGAGGTTGTGCGGGACGCGGGCCATCAGGTGCGGCGGCAGCGTGGCCACGCAGTAGTCGGCGCGCAGCTCACGGGCCCGCCCGCCGGCGGTGTACTCGACGATGACGCCGGTGTCGGCGGAGGTGACCGAGGTGACGATCGCGCCGAGCACGACCCGGCGCGGTCCGATCGCGGCGGTGAGCGCGCGCGGGATCGTGTCCATGCCGCCGGCCGGCTGGAACATCAGCATCGCCTGGTCGTAGCCGAACTCGAAGCTGAAGTAGCGGCCGACGCCGGAGGCGAACGTCTCGGACAGTGCCGGTGGGTCGCCGAGCAGTGTGCCGGCGTCGTTGCCGGCGCCGGGCGGGCTGGCGTAGCCGCGCCGCCCGCCACCGGCGTAGACGCCGTTCGTGAGCCCGCCGAAGCCGGACAGGAACGAGATCAGCCGGTCCCGGTCCTCCGGCGTGAGCGTGGCGTCCAGCGCGCCCTGGCTCGTGGCCTTGGTGAGCAGCTCCGACACGTAGCCGAACATGTCGGCCTTCGCCGTGCGATACCGGACCGGCGCGGTCATGCCGGTGTTGTAGATCAGCGCGTCCGCGTTGCTGTTCGTGAAGACCTCGACCGGCACGCCCAGCTCGCGGCAGTAGTCGAGCGTGACCATCCACTGAGCGATCCGCGCCGGGCCGGCGTTGAGGTACTGCCCGGGCGAGAACGTGGCCCGCTGCGTGCGGCCGTCCAGGTCGGTCTCCGCGTCGCCGCCGCGGATCGTGCGGTTGCGGCCGCCGGCGACCGCCCGTGCCTCGAGGACCGTGCAGTCGTAGCCGGCCTTGCCCAGCTCGTAGGCCGCGGCCAGGCCGGCCACGCCGCCGCCGAGGATCACGACCTTCTTGGCGGTACGGCCGGTGAGCGTGAAGTCGCCGGTGCGCGGTGCCCGGTACGGCGGGGCGGCGGCGTGCGCGGCGTCCGGGGCCAGCCCGAGCGCGCCCATCGTGGCGAACATGGCGCCGGCACCGCCGGAGACACCGACGGCGCACAGGAAGTCACGTCTGGTAGTCATGCCCGGGAGTGTGGAGTCCGTTGATTGCCGCAGCCACGTAACAGTCGTTAACGAGATATGTCAAAGTCTCGATCAACAACGGTGCGCGGGCCGGGATGAGCAATGCGGTGGTCGCCTAATCCCATAGACGCGCTTGCATGCGCGTGGTCGAATGGCACGGTACGCCGACGACCACGCTGGGGGGATGTGGTGACGGTGATCGACAACGACCGGGAGGGCCGGGGCGAGGCGCTGGACGGGCTGGTACGGGTGACCGCGGGCCGCGACGGCCGGATCACCGGCATCCGGCTGGATCCGGGCCTGCGCCGGCTGCACCTCGACGAGATGGCCGCCGCGGTGCTCCGGGCCGTGAACGCCGCGCTGGACGACTCGCTGCCGGACCCGCACGCGGCGGAGATGGCCCGGTTCACCGGCGCGCTGACCGAGGCACTCAACCACCTGGGGAGGCCGTGACACCGGTCTCGCCGACGCGGCTCACCTTGACCTGAAGCACGGTTGAAGTCTTAGCGTTCTCCGGAGCACAACCCGGCGAGCGAGGATTCACGTGACCATCAGCGACATCGACACCGGCCTGTCCGCACGGTTCCGGGACGCGTTCCGCGGCTACCCGACCGGCGTGGCGCTGATCTCCGCCACCGGGCCGGACGGGCCGGCCGGCCTGACCGCGTCCAGCGTCGCGTCCGTGTCGGTCGACCCGCCCGCGCTGTCCTTCTCCGTGATGGGCTCGCCGTCCGCGCGGGTCATCACGGCCGCGCCGGCATTCGTGGTGCACCTGCTCGGCCCGGCGCACGCGGACGTCGCGCGGTCGTTCGCCCGGCCCGGCGCGCCCCGGTTCACGCCCGAGCAGGGCTGGCTCACGCTCCCGACCGGCGAACCGCTGCTGCGCGACGCCCAGGCCGCGCTCCGCTGCCGGCCGCTGCACCTGCTGCCGGTCGGCACGTCCACCGTCGTGGTCGCCGAGGTCGTCGAGGTCCTGCTCGGCGTGCCCGGCGACCGCCTGATTCACCACGACCGTACGTTCCGCACGGTCGACGCCCCGAAAGGACACTGAGTTGCGTCTCCCGCGTTTCCTCACGCCCGCGACCGTCGCCAGCGCGCACTGCGACCTGCCGTGCGGCGTCTACGACCCGGCGCAGGCCCGGATCGAGGCCGAGTCGGTCAAGGCCATCGCCGAGAAGTACCGGGCCAGCACGGACGCGGAGTTCCGCACCCGCGCGCTGATCATCAAGGAGCAGCGGGCGGAGCTGGTCAAGCACCACCTCTGGGTGCTCTGGACCGACTACTTCAAGGCGCCGCACTTCGAGAAGTACCCGCAGCTGCACGCGCTGTTCAACGAGGCCACGAAGCTGGCCGGGGCGAGCGGCGCGAAGGGCTCGGCCGACCCGGCGGTCGCGGACCGGCTGCTCGCGAAGATCGAGGAGATCTCGAAGATCTTCTGGGAGACGAAGCAGGCCTGATCACCCGGGGTGCGGCGCCGGCGGAGGAGAGTCGCCGGCGCCGCACCGATGGGGGGTGAGGTCTCAGAGCATCAGCGCCGCGCGGGCCGCCATGCCCAGGCCGACGATCATCACCAGCACCGCGGTGCCGCGCGGCGCGAACCGGGGCAGCCACCGGATCGCGCGCGGCAGCTCCGGCAGCCGGCCGAGCCCGCGGCGCACCGTGGCCAGCACCAGGCCGACCAGCGTGAGCGTGCCGGCCATGCCGGCGCCGTAGGCGACCACCAGCAGCACACCGAACGCGGTACGGCCGAGCCCGATCGCGCCGAGCAGCACCACGACCGCGCTCGGGCTCGGCACCAGCCCGCCCGCGAGCCCGACCCCGGCCAGCCCGAGCCGCCGCCCCGTCCGCGCCGCGCCGCCGCCGTCGTGGTCGTGGTCGTGGTCGTGGCGGTGGGCGCCCGGTGCCGGCCGGGCCACCACGGCGACCGCACCGTCCGCGCGACCGCCGCCGAGCCCCGAGTGCGCATGCCGCTGACCGGCCCGGCCGGTTCCGGCATGACCGTGACCAGGGCGCCCATGAGGGTGGACGCGCCCGTCCCCGTCATGCGCGCGGCCGCCGTCGTGCGTGTGCCCGTCCGGGCCGTGCGTGTGCCCGCCCGGCCCGTGATGGTGATGATGGCCGGTCGTGCGGTGGCGGAACATGCCGATGCCGACCGCCAGCACGACGGCGCCGCTCACCACGCCCAGCGCCGCGAGCACCCGTTCCCCGGCCAGCGACGTCGCGGTCAGCAGCAGCCCCACCACCAGCACGCCGCCGGTGTGCGACGCCGTCACCGTCGCCACCACCACCGCGCCGTCCCACCGGCGCCGCCGGGGACCGGCGAACGAGCCGTCGCCGAGCGTGTACCCGGCCATCACCAGCTTCCCGTGCCCGGGCAGCGCCGCATGGCCGGCGCCCAGCGCGAGCGCGAGCAGCACCGCCAGCACTCCGACCAGCGGCGTCAGCCGGCCGGCCGCGAGCCGCTGGAACCCGGACTCCGCGGCCGCGAACCACTCCCGCAGCACGCCCGGCGTGTCCGCCGCGGCACCCGGAGCCGCACCGGACACGCCGGGCGCGACCCGCAGCAGCGCCGACCGCACGGACGGCGACGCGGCCAGCGGGTCGACCGGATAGGTACGCAGCACGTCGCTGACGCTCCCGGCCGGAACCGGCGGGTCGACGAGCCGCACGCCGTCCACCGCCGTCGCGGTCATCTCGCGCCAGCCGACGCGCTCCGGCGCGTACCCGTTGATGATCTCAAGGGTGCCGGACGGTCCCTGCGCGACGCGCAGCAGGCAGGTGAGCCGGCTGGTCCGCAGACCGCCCTCGCCGGGGAGGTATGCCAGGCCGCGTGGCTCGACCGCCCACCGCACCGGCCGCCCGTCGATCCGCAGCGTGATCGCGGCCGCGAACTCCGCGCAGTCCGGCGCGGTGCCCTGCAGCGTCGGCAGTTCCGCCAGGTCGAGCACGGCCAGCGCCTCGACCCGGTCCGGCCGCACCGTCACGCCGACGTACTGGTTGGTCGACAGGTTGCCGAGCGGGTGCGCGGCCGCCGGTGCGGCCGGCCACAGCGCCACCGCGGTCCCGGCCACCAGCAGCGCGAGCAGTCGCCGGATCATGCCGGCACCGCCAGCAGCCGGCCGGCGTCCGCCGCGCCCGACGGGGAGAACGCCGGGTTGCGGGTCAGTGCCTCCGCCAGGTGCCCACGCCACGACGGGTCGCCGAGCGCGTGCGCGATGACGCCGAGGTGGTACAGGTAGGACGCGGGCCGGGCGCCGCCGGCCAGCGCCTCGCGGGCCACCGGCAGCGCCTCCGCGTCGCGCCCGGCCGCGTGCAGCGCCCACGCGTAGGCGTCGGCCACGTCCGGGTGCCGCCGCCGGTCGTACTCCGCGCGGGCCGCTGTCACGGCCGCGTCCGGGTCGCCGAGCGCGATCGCCAGGTGCGCGCCGGTGATCCCGTCCACGCCTCCGTTCGCGGTGAACAGCCCGTGCTGCGCCTCGGCCAGCGCGAGCTGCGCCCGCGCGTCGCCGGGCCGGCCGAGCGCACGCAGCAGGTCCGCGTACTCGATCAGGTTCCCGGCCTCCGGCGGCAGCCCGGCCCAGATCTCCAGCGCCGCCGCGGTGCGTCCCTGCGCGGCCAGCACCCGGGCCTGCCCGCGCCGCAGCGCCGCGCTGCCCGGATCGGCCGCCAGCCCGGCCGCGTACGCGGCGGCCGCACCGGCCAGGTCGCCGCGGTGGAACGCGAGGTCGCCGAGCTGCGCCCGGCAGAACGCGATGTCCGCCGGTGCGGTGGCGGTGGTCAGCGCGCGGGTCATCAGGTCGGCCGCGCCCGCGTCGTCGCCGCGAAGTTCGAGATCATAGGAGCCGCGCGTGTACGCGGACAGGCCCGGCCGCAGGTCGAGCAGCCGCTGCACCGCGCCGGTCGCGGTACCGGCCGGGCCGAGCTGGGTGAGCGCGTCCGCGAGCACCGCCTGCGCGCCCGCGTCGTGGTCGTTCAGCGCCAGCGCCTCGGTCGCCCGGTCGCGGCCGGCCGCGAAGTCGTGCCGCGCGTTGGCCAGCATCCCGTCCGCGACCAGCGCGTCCGCGTTGCCGTCCGGGTGCAGCGCGTAGGAGCGCCGCACCGACTCCTCGGCCCGCGCGTAGTCGCCCGGGTCGCCGGTGCCGCGGGCCCGCTCAACGTAGCGCACGGCGAGCCCGGCCCAGGACCTCCAGTCGCCCGGCACCAGCCGCAGCCGTTCCCGCAGCACCGCGACCGCGTCCACCGGCGGCTCCGCGCCGGTCGCGATCTCCGGCGGCGCGTCCGGCCGGTACAGCACCGCGGCCCCCGCCGTGAGCACCACGGCCGACGCGATCGTCAGCACCGCGGCCCGTACCGGCCCCGTCCTGCCTGCCATCGCCCTGCTCTCCCCTCTCCCGCTGCTCCCGGCCGTACCGTCGTCGTGGATCTCTGTTCGTGGTGCGGGCGGTTCAGCCGGCGTTCGTGGTGAACGGGTCGCTCGGCGGGCGGAGCGTGGGATCGTCCGAGACGCGGGCCGTGCCGACCACGCGTCCCGGCGCGAACGGGACGACCGGCGCCGGGCTCGACGGCACGGCCGTGGCGGCCCGCTGCCGGCGGCGCCACAGCAGCCCGAAGACGACCAGCGCCGCACCGGCCGCACCGGCGAGCCCGGCCGCGGCCGTGGTCAGCAACGATTGATCCGGCGGCCCGGTCCGCGCCGCCGGCTGCGGCACCACACCGGTGCCCTGCTGGTCCGCGGCCGGCGCGGCGCCACCGCCGGTGCGCGCGGTGTTCGGCAGCGCCAGGTACGGGAACGTGCCGGTGAACCCCTGGTCGTTCGCGTCCACCTTGTCGCCGGTGCCGAGCGCGTCGACCAGCTTCCCGGTCTGCGCGGCGCCGGCCAGCGCCTGCAGCGAGATGTCGACCACGTCGTCGGTGAGCCGGCGGCCGTTCGGGAAACCCTGCGGGTCGCCGCCGAGCACGCCGAGCCGGGACGGGTTCGCGGTCACCGGCGTGGTCAGGTTCAGCCGCAGTTGCTCGGACGGGCGGAACG
This sequence comes from Catenuloplanes indicus, assembly GCF_030813715.1. Taxonomy (NCBI): domain Bacteria; kingdom Bacillati; phylum Actinomycetota; class Actinomycetes; order Micromonosporales; family Micromonosporaceae; genus Catenuloplanes; species Catenuloplanes indicus. The sequence goes on along the minus strand of NZ_JAUSUZ010000001.1, from coordinate 39,453 downwards.
CGTCCGGGTCCGCGTCCGGGTTCGCCAGCTGCGAGTTCAGGTCCGCCCTGATCGGGCCACCGGCCTTCGTGGTGAGCCCGGTCAGGTAGATCTCGGCCAGGTCGGCGCGGGGTGTCGCGGGCGCCGGGACGCCGTAGATCTGCGCGATCAGCTTCGGCACCTCGGGCTCGTTGACCCGGGCGACCAGCGCCGGGTTGTCCGCGTCCCGGTCCGGTGCGGACGCGTTGAACGTGTCCTTCAGCCCGGCCGGCACGACCACCTCGTTGACCAGCGGGTTGCCGAGCCGGGAGACCTGCACGGTCTCGCCGGTCACACCGCGGTTCTCCCCGGTGATGCGTACCTTCGGCCGTTCCGTGCTTGCCCAGACGCCGATCACCGGGTTGCGGCCGGCGTCGTGGCCGAGCGCGACGTCCTTGTACGGCACCTCCAGCGCGATCGTGTTCACGTTGAAGCCGGCGAGCGAGTCGTTGCCGGTCTCGCTCAGGTCGCCGCCGTAGAGCAGGTCGAAGACGCGCAGATCCAGGAAGAACGGGTCGTCGGCCTGCCCGGCGGTACTCTAATCATCCCAGTAGCGTTCCGTGTCCAGTTCGGAGTTCCGGCCATGCGCCCTGTCGTGGATGACGAGTACGAGTGGGGCAACTACGCCCGGCTCAGCGACAACAAGAACAGCACCGCAGGCAGCGCCAAGCGCCAAAACCGCCTCAACCGGAAAGCGATCGAAAAGATCGGCGGAAATGAGGGCACGTCGAAGATCGACGACGACATGTCCGCATACGACAAGTCGTCGAAGTTTAAACCCCGACCGGGCTATTACGCCCTGCTGGACTGGATTGCCGAGAAGCCCGGGCGCCGCGGCATCGTCGCGTGGCATACGGACCGTCTTTGGCGTACGCCCCGCGAATTCGAGGACTTTCTCGACGTTGCCCTGAAGGTCAAACCGCTCGTCTATATCGAGCAGTCCGGGTACCTCGACCTGGAGACCGCAGACGGGCGTGCCGAGGCTCGGGCGAAGGTCAACCGGGCTCGGTACGAGTCGGAGCATCGGTCAGACCGTGTCAAGGTCGGGGTGCGTGAGCTGGCGGAACTCGGCGGCATCAACGGTGGGGGAACCCGGCCGTACGGATACAACCGTGTCATCGCCGAGCTGGGTCATCGCCGGGTCATCGTGCGGGAGGAGATCAACGAGGAGGAGGCTGCCGTCATCCGCCACTGCAAAGACCTGTTGCTGAAGGACGGCAAGAGCATGCAGCAGGTGCATCGGTGGGTGGTGGGCGCCGGGCATCTGACGGTGAAGGGGAACGTGTTCACCCGGGTGCGCCTACAGAAAATCTTGTCGTCGGCGAGGATCGCCGGACTTCGGGAACATCTTGGCGAGGTGACGAGCGAAGCGGTGTGGCCGAAGATCATTGAGCCGGAGGAGCACCAGCAGCTACGGTCGCTGCTGGCGATGAAGCCGGCTGCGCCGTCGAGCGGTGGGCGGCGTAAGTACTGGGCGAGCGGTTTCGTCTTCTGTTCCGATTGTGTGGTGCGCGGCATTCCGATGAGTGCGTACAAAAAGCAGGAACGGTTGCGCTGGCGATGCGATCCGAATAACGGCGGCTGCAACGGCCGGTTCGTCGGGCTGGAGGAGGTGCAGGCGATGATCGGCATGTTCGTCGTGTCGATGCTCCAGAACCCTGCGACGGCGCGGCTGCTGGCGGAGCGGGAAGCGGCGTCGGCGTCACGCACTGCATCAATCATGGATCGGATCACGTCCCTGGAAGGCCGGGCGGCGGTGCTGGCCGGCACGCTGGACGGCGCGGACGACGGTGATGTTCCTGAGGTGGTGTCCCTGCTGCGGGGTGTGCGGCGGCGGATCACTGAGGCGCGCGAGGAGTTGGCTGCGGTTGCGGGCGTCGAGTCGCTGCGGGAGCCGCTGCCGGATCTGGCGGAGCGTTGGCTTCGGGGAGATCTGGACGTGCTGGAGCAGACGGAGTTGTGCGGGCTGTTCGTGGACAAGGTCGTGATCGGGCCGGGGCGGCGGTCGCCGAAGTTTGACCCCGAGCGGGTGACGATTCACCCTCGACGCCTTGACTAGCGTTTTCGCTTGTTTTCTGGCGGCTTCTGGCGGAGCATGGGTTCATGCCCATCGCGGACTTCACCGCCCCGTTCCCGCCGGACGTCGCTGAGGCCATGCAGCGGCGTGTGGCCGCGCTGCTGGCAGGGCTGCCTCCGATCACCGAGGAGCAGCGGCAGAAGGCGGTGGCGATCCTGGCTCGCCGCCTCCCGCCGGCCGCCCCGGCGGCGGGGCGTCGTATCGACGCGGCCTAGCCCGTCACTTTCCCGCCCCGCGCGTGGGGGAGGCGGCGCACCCCGCTTCGCTCCGCCAGGCTTTCGAGTGGGGCCGCGGTCTTGGCTACGAAGTCGGCGGCGAGGCGTTCCTCGAGTTCGTCGACGGCGTCTCGTACGCGTTTGTCCATGACATCGGGTAGGGCCTCGATCAGCGCCCGGATGCGTTCGATTTCGGCACGGTCGGCGCGGATCTCCTCGCGCACCGACTGGACGTGGGCTTCTATGCGCGCGGCGGTGTCGGCTCCGGCGCGATGGGCGCCGCGGATGAGTGTGGTGATCCAGGCGCCGAGGGCGACCCAGCCGGCGGCGTGGGCGATGTCGTCGAGGACGGGCCATCGGTTGCCGTGGGCGAGGTCGAGGCCAGCGCCGAGGGTGAGGCCGATGACGGCGGTGAGGGCGGCGATGACGGCGGTGGCCCAGAGTCCGCGGTCGTGGGTGATGCGGGGTGTGAGGTCATCCATGGGTGTCCCCCGTGGTGCGCCGGGGTGAGGCCCCGGCCGTTGGCACGTGTCAGCGAGGTGGTGCGGTTGTGCTCCGCCCCGTGGGGAGTCGGGGTGCGGACGTTGCGCGTGGTCGATGTCGCCGTGATCGTGTCGGCGGTATGGGATCAACGGCGCACTGGGTGTCCGAGTGACGCGGGTTATGCCCCTTTGGGCGGATAGTCCGGGTCAAACTTGCGACTCAGGCAAGTATGCCATTGCGGGAGTTGCATCCAGCCGAACATGCGTACGCGTGTCTTAGGCAGGTCAGACCCGTAACCTGCCCTATTCGGTTACGATCTCGAACCGGTCGGCGGGTAGCGCCTGGATCACGGTGCCGTCCGGGCCGGTGGCGATGAGCATGGGGATGCCGCGCGGCAGGCCCCACTCGTACGCCTCGGTGAGGGTCGGCATCCGCCCGGACACGACGGTGCCGGCGGGGACGATGACCCGCTGTTTCTCCTGCTCGATGGCCACGACGGCACCGTAGCCGCGCTGTACGACAACCAGGCCTTGGTATTCGAGCTCTTCGACGGCTTTGCGGACGGTGTTCCGGGCGAGGTCGTACGTCTGCTGGAGCGCGAGCTCGGACGGGAGGCGCTGCCCGGCGGGATAGATGCCGTCGCGGATTTGCCGGGCGAGGTGCTCGGCGAGTTCGCGGTAGCCGCGTGGGCCGCGGCCGGGCAGGGTCACGCGGGTGAGGTTATGGGGGTGTCGTTTTTGCGCTCGTGGGATGCACAGGCATCCCAATTTCAAGGACTGCCGCTCGTCTTTCTACTGGTCAGGGCTGTCCGGTTTGGTCGTGCGGGGCAGACAGGTGCCCCGATCTCCGTTCGGGGGTCATGCAAATCTGCAAGTTGCATGAAACGGTACGTGCATGCCTAGTGAAACAGACTCACGAGAGAAGGCCTGCTTCGTCTGCACCTGGCCCACGAAGGCCCGCAGGGCGCTCGGCACCGGCATGATGCCGTACTGCCGCAACGGCCAACACCCGAAAGGCAAACCACCGCAGCTCGGCAGCACAACGCCCCACCTGGTGGCACAAACCACCGGGTGAGGCGTAGGCCGAAGCCAGGGGTTCAGGCCGGCGAGGCGAGCACCTTGAGGAGCACGTCCCCGTGGCACCACGGGCCGGTCCAGCCGAGCGGCAGCTGCTCATCGCACCAGCAGGCGAGGTCCTTGCCGGCGAGCTCGGTACGGGCGCGGGCGATGAGGTCGGGTTGCCGGTGCAGCCAGGCGGTGTAGAGCCGGAGCGCTTCGGCGCGGCCGTGTTCGCGGGCCGGGTACGGGTTCGCGTACGGGGAGCCGGCGAGGGCGGGCCCGCGTCGGCCGATGTAGACGGCGCCAGCAGGGACGCGGGGCGCGTAGAGGCCGCCGCGGACCTTCACCCGGCGGCCGGTCACGCCTCTCCCCCGCCGTGCTGGTTCGACACCTGCTTGATGCAGCGCGGGCACTCGACCGGCCACCGCTCCACACTGAGGAACGAGAACACCGCCCGGCCGCACAGTGTCTGGCCAGAGCCGGTTTCGGCGGCATGGGTGAGGTTGCCGTAGTTAGTCTCGGCGGCGGTGTAGCCGTCCGGCAGGGCGGCCAGCGGCACGGTCCCGCTCACGCCGCGACCGCCTCTCGGAGCAGGCCGCGCGCTCCGAGCTTGCCCGCGATCTCGACAGCGGCCGGCCAGTCGAGGCGGCAGCCGAGGATGTTCGCGGCCTGCTCCTCAACCGGCAGCGGGCTGCGGGTGGTCGGCTCGCACCCGGCGAGAAGCCCGGCGTTGCGGAGGTCTTCTGCTGCGCCGAGCGCTCGGGGTTGGCGTTTGAAGTCGGAGCTGATGTACGGCTCGATGATGACGGCCGCGTCGGCGAGGGCATCAGTCACGACCACTCCATCCGGCCGAACACGTCCAGCGCGTAAGGGCTGAAGCTGGCCTTGTCGATGGTCTCGATGCGCGGCGTGGCGGTCCACGGGTGCTGCCGATCGTCGACCTGCTGGTTGCAGCACGGCGACACCCAGACGGAGCAGTCGGTGTACCGGGCGGTGACGGTCACCTTGCCCACGTCGTAGATGGCGGAGCAGATCAGGCAGCGGACGGGCGAGACCATCTCGGCCACCGCCTCGGCCGCCAGGGTCGCGGGCACGCCGCGCGGAACGAACTCGGTCATCGCTTGCTCCTCTTGCTCGGTGTGGTCGGTTTCGTCTTGGTCGGCGCGGGCTCGCGCTTCTCGTCCCCGCTGGACCGCGGCGCCGTCGCCCTGGGCGCGACCGGCTGCGGCGTCTGCACGGTCACCTTCCGTTCGCTGTCGGCCCGCCAGCCCGCGGGTGGCGTCGTCTTCCCGGCGCGCACCCACGACCACTGCACGAACCGGCCGCCGTCCGTCCACCCGCAGTCGGGCAGCTCGTTGCGTGCCCGGTCCTCGGCGTCGCAGTCCGAGTCGTCGTCGGACTCGCCGCCGCCCGCCCCGGAGATCGGCAGCTGCGCCGGCGGCTGGGCGGGCTCCGGCCGGTACGGCTCGGGGCCGGCGGTGCCGCAGCCGGCCAGCAGGGCGGCGGACACGACGGCCGCCGCAAACAGCGGTGAGCGAGTCACGCGTCGCGCTCCAGCCGGTAGCCGGTGCTGGTCGGCTGCATGCGGGACGTCTTGATCCGGACCGTTTTGCCGCGCCGGTCGGTGGGCCGCGAGTAGGTGCGGGTCGGGTTGTCGATCTCGTGCTGGATGTCGGTCGCGTTCGTCTCGACGACGCACTCGGCGTAGTCGCCGTCCACGGAGACGACGCGCAGGGTGCGGCCGGCGGAACGTGGGTCGTTGTCGGCCCACAGCTGGTTCGGGCGGACGTTGGCGGTGTCGGTCATGGGTTCCTCCTGGTCAGGGTCGGCAGGGCCGCAGGGCGGGGTCGTCCGGGTCGACGCCGTTCGCGACGGACATCGCCCGGTACGAGTCGTGCAGGTTGTGTCCGCCGTCGTGGACCGCGCCGAGGTCGATGTCACCTCGGGCGGCGGCCAGACGGATGGCGAAGTTGTGGTCGGCGCCGCGGAGCAGGAACCCGGCGCAGGTGAGCGGGTGGTCGTGCGACGCTTCGTGGCAGCCGAACGCCCTGTCGGCCATGTCGTAGGCGGTCGGCGCGGACAGCCGGAACGCCTCGGCGGGAAAGCTGCCGTTCTGGTCGGTGCGCCACGGGCAGCCGCCGCACGGCGACCGCCGGTGGAGCCTCTGGCTGCCGGTGAGAGTGACGACGTCGTGGTTCAAATCGGCGCGGCGGCGGGCGATCTCGGCGGCCATCAGACGCTCACCACCACGGGCGCGGTGCGATCAATGTGGTCGTCGCCGCCCGCGCACGCATCCCCGGCGAGCGGGAAGCCGCACCGGACTCGGTACGGGCCGTGCTGTGCCCACGCATCGCAGTAGGAGATGTCCAGGGACTCGCCGCCGAGCTGCCAGCCGCGATCGGACCGCTCCTGCCACACGGCCGAGTAGGCGTGGTGGTCGAAGCCGATCTGGATCTGCTCGCCGACCCGGTGCTGGTTGTAGCGGGTGATCGTCAGAGAGTCGTTCAGGCCCGGCCCGTTGTCCCCGCCACCCGACAGCTCGACGAGGGTGATCTCCCGGCGGTCGCCGGCGTGCCAGCGCTTCCACACCTCCGCCTCGGTGCGGCTGCCGTCGGAGCCGTACGCGTTGAACCCGAAGCCTTCGATGCCGGGGGCGAGGTGGACGCCGAAACCGGCAAAGTCATCGCCGGTGTTCGCCCGGACGGCCCGGTCGCCCTGCTGGTGGTCGACGGTCAGGCCGACCTTCAGGTCCGGGGTGCTGTCTCGGTCGAGCCAGCGGCGAACGACGGTGATGCGCCGCCCCCACCACAGCAGCGCGGTGACGCGGGCGGCGAGGAGCGGCACGGTGTTGAGCGCGCAGGCCGCGTTGACGTGGTGGTCGTGCCCGATGCGGTCCGGGGAGACGTTCATGCGGTCGCCTCCTGGGCGCTGGTCGGGTCGTAGGCGTTCGTCGGCCGGTACGCGGCGCGGGCGGCGGCCGGGTCGGTCTGGGCGATCTCGGCCAGCTGCTCGAACCGGGCGGCTTCGGCGTCCCAGTGGGCGGCCTCGTGCGCTGTGTCGGCGGATGCCTGCAGGCGGCGGTGGCCGGCGGCGATATTCGCGAGGTGCAGGTCGAACATCAGCCCTCCTCGTCCCGGTCGGCCTCGATCGCCTCGGCCAGCTGTTCCGCGAGCCGGTCGGCCCCGAGCTGGTCCCAGTCGGGGATGTCGGTGAGGTAGTCGGCGATCTCGTCGCCGGTGTAGATGCCGCCGGCTTCGAGCGCGTCGCCGATCTGCTGGGCGAGCGTGTCGGCGTCCACGGTGTCGCCTGCCAGGTGCGTGGCGACGACGGGCTGGATGCGGGAGCGGACGTCCATCAGGCGTCGCCCTCGATCGGCTCGACGTCGAACTCGGCCAGGTCGCCGACGTACCGGATGATGCTGGTCCGCCGGTAGCCGGCCGCGGCGACGGCGGCGGTGATCCGGTACACGGGGCCGTCGACGAACATGCCGTCGATCTGGTCGGCGGGGATGGGGTACTCGACGCCGTTGATCGTGACGGTCGCGTCGACGGGCAGGACCGGGGCGTACGGGACGGTCGCGATGATGGTCATCCTGCTGCCTCCAGGGCGGTGGTCGGGTTGAGGTTGCCGTCGCGGACGGCGTAGAGCTTGCCGAGGGTCGTGCACCGGTAGCAGGTGACCATGTCGATCGGGTCGAGCGTCGGCCCCTCGCAGGCCCAGAATTGGCAGCCCACCCGCTCCAGCGAGTTGATGGCCTCGGCGAGGAGTTCCGGCGTCATGCGGACTGGAACGCGTCCACGGCCGCGGCGAGGTCGCGGTCGGCGTCCCAGGAGAACTCGGCGCCGCCGCTGTACCACTGGCGCCACTTCGTCGCGGCGTCCACGACGGCCTGCATCTGCTGGATGCGCTCGTTGAGTCGGTCAATCTCGGCCATGACGTGCGCCTCGGGGAAGATTTCGGGCATGGTGTTCCTCCTGGTCAGTTGGTAGTGGCGAGCGCGGTACTGGGGGCAAGGTTGCCGTTCGCGGCGATCCGGGCGGTGGCCTTGTCCCACACGTACGAGACGCCCTTCTGCGTGAGCCGGGCGGAGATCTTCTCCTCGGGGCCGGCGGTCCGCTCGATCACCGTGTGCTTGGGGCGCAGCAGGCCGCGGTCGATCGCGTTCGCGGTGGGCTGGTTGTTCCGGAGCGTGTTGCCGCGAATGAGCAGGCCGAGTTCGGCCATGAAGTTGAAGACGTGTTCGTGGAGGATCCGCACGTTGTGCGTTTCCTTGGCCCAGAGCTGCAGGTCGTTGGCGAACGAGCTGATCGTGACGAGGGTGTCGGCGGCCCGGTAGTGGTCGGCCTGCGCGGCGCGTGGCTCCAGCTCGGCGATCTGCGCCTTGTGCTCCTCGATGGCGCGCGCCTGGTCGGCGGCGAGCTGGAGAGCTTCGGCGAAGTTGCGCGGGAGCGGCCGCCCTCCGCGGGCGGCGGCGGGGATCACCTCGTGGAACACCCAGCGCTGGAAGCGCTCGACGCGGTCCTTCATCTGCGGGTTCCGGATCGCGCCAGAGCGGCGGGTGGCGAGCGCCCGGTAGAGGCCCGGCTCACTGATCACGGTCATGACCTGCGAACCACCGGGGGTACGCACAGTCTGCGTACCCCTCTCGTCGGCGTCGAGGTTGCGAACGAGGTCGTTGGCGTCGCGGTAACCGAGGGCTCGGGCAACGGGCGCTGCGACGATCCAGACGGTGCCGTCGGCGGTGATGGTCTGGATCTGCTCGCCGGTGTCCGGGTTGGTGAAGGTCAGCGGATCGGCGGCGGCCGGCTCGGGGAGGTTCGCGGTGGTGCTCTGCATCAGGTCTCCGAAATCGGTGTCTTCAACTACTACCAATTTAGGAGCACGAGCCATTGCGGTCAATAACTTCTACCGAGTTTTGGGGTCAATCAGCCTTACGGGGGCGCCCCCCGATGCCGTCGCCCTTGCGCCGGCGCGGGTGCCGCTCAAACCAGGAGGCGATCTCGTCGCGTCGCTCCAGGTACCACCACGGCGCGCGCCCGGCACGGCCGTCCGGGATCGGGAAGGGGTCGTCGGCGAACTTGCCGTCGCGCTTGTCCGCGCCGATCTCAACCTGCGACTCGTAGAGGTGCTGGGAGATGGTCTTCGGCTCGACGCCGCCGATCGCCGCAACGTCGTCGCGGTTGAGGAACGGGCGGTCGGGCACGGGAGCCTCCGGAACTTGATGGAAGTTACCGCGCCGACGATAGAGGACTCCGGTGCTCACCCTGGCGATCTCCCTGGTTGATAGATGCTTGATCTACCAAGTTAGGCGACCGCCAGGCTTGAGAGCAATAACTTCTACCGATTTCAGTCTGTGGAGCCGCGCTTACAGCCGCCTTCGCCAGCCTTCGATTTCGGTCAGGCGCTCGCCCAGCCGCCGGACGACCAGCTTCGCGGCGTTCAGCTCCACTTCAAGCTCCGCCCGCACAGTGGCCAGCGCCCGCCGCTCCTTCAGTTGCTCGCGGGCGATACTGATCTGGACGTGCGCGAGCTGATACGCCCACTCCGGAAAGCGCCCTTCGGGCTCGGCCGTCAGGGCTTCCGCCGCCTTGTTCAGGTTCGCCTCGATGTCGTCCAGGCTTCGTTCACCAGGGGTCATGCATCCAGACTGGCAGATGTTTGGGATTCTGGGTCGCTCTCATCAGGCCCACGTCGAGGTAGCGCCACGCCTGCCATCAGCCCGCCTATACCATTAGCACCAATGCCCAGGTCACGCCGCATTGCGTCGATGAAAGGCAGCAGCACCTCCCCCTCGCCGCCGGGGATGAACGAACCGGCCCACTGACCACGAGATTCTTCGTCGATGGCCTTGGCGACAGCCTTTACAGTGCTACGCGCCTGCTCGGCAACCTCCGGCGACCCGAAGGCCTCCACACGCAGAAGTGCCCGATTCACCTCCTCGTACCACTGCGGCTCCCTGGTCAGATCAGGGGCTTCCCAGTACTGATCCCGGGCATTGACGCAGCATTCCCAGCATCGATCAAGAAACTCCAGATATGCGGTAACGCGCTGCTCGCGTGCCCAACGACGGTGCTCGCGTTCGGCTTCCCGCCGCCAACCGGCACGAGTTGTGAGGATTGTGGAGATCCCAACAGTGAGTGCAACCACGGCGGCGATGAGAGCGGGGATGACGTACTGGGTCCATGAGGCCACGCCGAAGGATACGATGCGCGATCGACGTCCATCAGGCCCTCCGCCGGGTTAGGCAGCACTTCCAGCGTCGAGCGTCCACAGCGGCAGCACAGCCGGGTCGAGGTCGGGCCTGACCCGCAGTGCCCGTAGCCGGTGCCGCCATCGGCCGTGTTCGTAAGCGACGTCAGCCGCGACCTCGACCACGACCAGCGGCTCCACCGGCACGTACGGGACCGGCTTCGGGTCGGTCAGGTCGCCGGCCCAGCGCGCCGGGAGCGGCACCGGCCACACCTGGCGGTCCGCGGGCAGCAGCAGCCCGTCGAGTTCGGCACGGACGGCGGCGGGCAGCTGGTGGGTGCGACCGACGTACCGCAATCCTCCGCGGGCGTCGTAGCGGGCGAGCAGCAGCGACGACGGGTGGTCGAGCCTGCCGGTGACGCCGCCGATGAGCGCTTCGACGCTGGCCCTGGTCTTCACCTTGACCCATCCGGCCCGCCCGGGCGTGTACACGCTCGCAGCGGGTTTACTCACGATGCCTTCGATGCCGGCGGGCGCGTAGTCGGCCATCCACGCCCGGGCCTCGTCTGGGTCGTCGGTCTGCGCGCACAGCGACAGCGCGGCCGGGGCGCCGGCGAGCAGCTGTTCGAGGTGCTGGCGGCGTTCGGCGAGCGGGCGGCGCAGCAGGACGGTGCCGCGCTCGGCGAGGCAGTCGAACGCGACCAGGTGCACCGGGTTGGCGGCGGCTTCCGCACCGAGTCCGCGCCCCGCGGTGATGCGGCGGCCGAGCGCGGCGAAGTCCGTCCGCCCGGTCTGCGGGTTCCAGGAGACCAGTTCGCCGTCGAGAACGGTGCCGGGCGGCAGCCACGCCTCGAGGTGCGCGGCCACGTCGGGGAAGTAGGCGGTGAGGTCGCGGAGGTGCCGGGAGTAAATGACGGCCCGGCCGTTGTCGAGCCGCCAGGCGGTGGCCCGGTAGCCGTCCCACTTGGGTTCGTGCCGCCAGCCGCGGGTCTCCGGTAGGTGCGGGGCGGTGGCGGCGCGCATGGGTTCGATGGGCGGCCGGAGCGGGCCGTCCCGGTGGTGCGACACCCGCCACCGTACGACGCGCAGGGGCCGCGAACTGTGGAAACAGCGAAGTTGCGTGCCTGGCCGTTAATCGCTCGGAGAGCACGTCACTCCGGTGTCCGGTCCCGCCGGGCGAGCCATTGAATCCGCGGCGACCGCCACCCACGTGCGTCAACCCTGATCGGCGCCTGCCGCAGAATCGTCGTCATCACCGCTGGAACGCTTGCCGCGCTTCGCCTTCGGGGTCAAGCGCTTGATGCCAGGCCCCAGAGGGTCATTTCGGGGTTCCTGTAGCCAGCCAGCGAGGGGATCGCGGGGAAGCGGTGTGTATGGCGTGAATCCTTTATCCAGTGGTGATGCGACGGGTGGCGCGGCCGGGACTATGCGTTCGATCGCTGCGATCACAATCGGGGCGAGGCTCCAATGGTTCATCTCCGTGAGGTTTGCCGTTAGGTCGCGCACGGCGCGGTCCCGGCCATGCGCCGCCAAGGTGGAACGGTAGGCGGCGATGAGGTCAGCTAGGCGTTGTTCCGGAGCGAGGCGCTTACCTTCTGTCATTCTTTGATGGTTGCGCTTTCCGGTCCCGCGCGCTCCGCCGCTTCACCCGTCCGGGTTACCGTGTTCGCGTGAGTGTGATCAACCCGGGGACTGATCCCGTCGAAGGCGCCACCGAGGAAGCCGCCGCCGTAGTCCTGGCCGCGTTCGTCAAGGCCGTTCAGGAGCACGGCGCCGTCCTGGCTGGCGAGCCCGTCCGCTCCCCCGACCTGGACGTGCACGTGCTGCACGGGGGCAGCGAGCCGTCCGCGGACGGCCGGTTCGGGTGGACGCTCACCGGCACGAACGGCGTCGAGGTGCCGGTGCGGATCCCCGGCGCCCCGCTCGACATCGTCATCGGCCGGGACGCGCTCGCCCGCGGCGAGGGGTCAACGTCGCCGATGCTGTATGTGCACGGGCACGCGACCTGGTGGACGTATGCGATCACCCGCGCCGCTGGGGATCTCCTCGCACCCGACCCGGCTTAGCTGGCCAGCGCGGCGGCCGCGGTCCTGATCGTCTGCCGCCGGACCGGGTCGATCCAAACCACCTCGTGGTGGAGCGTGGCCGCGAACAGCAGCGCGCTCCAGGTGCCGCCACGCCGGCGGCCGTCCCAGACGACCACGAGCCCTTCCGCTGCCGCGATGAGCACCTGGTTCCGATAGTGCAGCGCGGCGGTCGCCCGCACGTGGTCGCGCGGGTTCGGACCGCAGACCGTCTCTCGGGCGGCGAGCCCGCGCAGCCGCAGCCACTGCGCCTGCTGCTCGGGCGTCCATCGGTCGGCCTGCGCCTCGAACGGAATCACGGCGTGCAGTTGCATCCCGGCGGCCAGTACGGCGCGGGCCCAGAGCGTGTCCGCGCCGAGCGCCATCCCGGAAGCCCCGACCGTCGTGCCCTGGTCGGCGAGACGGCGGGCGCCGTCGGCGAGTTGGCCGGCAACCCAGTCCGTGGCGTCGCCCAGGTCCCGGTGGCCGGTGAGCGCGACCGCGGGCCAGGTCACGGTGCGACCTCATCCGGCCCGCTGGGGTCCTCGGCAATCTGGGCGCCGGCCTCACCCCAGAAGCAGATCGGGTGGGTGCGCCCGGCGCGGTTGGTGCCGTGGTCGCGGTCGTAGATGTCGCAACAGACCAGCTCGGCCCGGATCCGGTAAGCGATCCGCTTCCGCTCGGCCTCGCGCGCGGCCTTGACCGGTGCGGGTTCGTACCCGTCGAGCAGGCACACCTGGCGGCCGGCGTCGGTCAGCCACGCCTGGATCGTGCGCGGGGCGACCCCGCCCTTCCAGCCGATCAGCCCGCGCCCGGACAGTCCGCGGGCAGCGGACGTGCACGAGCTCGGGAACGTCCACAGGTGCTCGCCGAGCCGGTACCGGGCGGCGAGCACCTCCAACAGCAGCGCCTGGGTCGGAGGGAGCTGGTCGACGTCGAGTGGTTGCCGTGGCCGAGCGAGCCCGGCTGCGGCTCCCACTTCCTTCCCGCCGGTCACACCGGCTCCTCGTACGGCAGGCCCAGCGCCTTGCGGTCCATCCGCACTTGGTTCTCCTCGTAGGCGTCCGCAGCAGCCTGCGCGGCTGCCTCGGTGGCGTACATGCCGGGCATCATCAGGTCGGTCTCGTTGCCGGTCTCCGTCGATGTGGATATGACGTCCCACCGCCACGACCGGGCCGGGTCGCACGGCGTCGCGCAGCTGGTGCACTGGTGCTGGTAGATGTGGTACTCACGGTCGATCATGTGGGTTCCTTGTCGTTGAGGTGCCCGGCGAGGTGCGGTTTGATCAGGGTGCCGCAGGTGCGGCGGGACACGCCCGCCCGGCGCCGTGGTGCAGCCGGACGGGCGACGGGCTCAGCTGCTCGTGTCCGTCCACGTGTGCCCGGCCGCGCACTCGTACGTCCAGACGGCAGGCTGGTCGGCCCGGGTGCGGTCGTAGCCGAGAGTGCCGGCGGTCGGCGGGCTGGCGCAGGTGCCGCACTCGACGCCGTCCTCGACCGCGCCAGCCAGCTCGGCAGGGTTCAGGGCGCGCGGCCCGGTGGACAGATCGGTCATCGTGCCTCCTCGGCGAGGAGCTTCGTGCACTCGGCGGCCACGTCGTCCAGGCCCGCGGCTTTCGCCACGTCCCGGCACGCCCCGATGACGTGCTCGGCGACGAAGCTGCGGATGCGCGGGTCTTCGATGGTCCGCCACGGGCCGTTGTCGGCGTTTCCGGACAGGGCCTCGGCGGCGTCGGCGAGGCGCTGGGTGTCGGTGCGGGGCGTGGTCATCGGCTCTCCTCGGTGCTGGCGGTGGTCGTGGTGGTCAACGGCCGGGTGAACGCCTCGATCGCGTCCAGGTGTGCGGGCCGCAGGCCGCGCCGACCGTCCGGCTCAATCAGCAGCGCCCGCCTGTCGCGGGCTGCCGCGGCGATCTGCGGGTACAGGTCGGCGGCGGCCTGGACTTCGGTGTCGTCGGTCCAGATGAGCCGGCGCCCGCCGTCGAGGACGCGGAGCGCGGCTTCGAGCTTCTGGTCGGCCCAGGTCTTGCTGAGTGGCCGGCCGTCGAACGCGGACGGCAGGCCTTCCAGCCCGAGCATCTGCCCGAGCGCGGTGAGCTGGTCGGGGAATCCGCACCAGGTGGTCGCCCACACGATGTCGACGGCGGGCGCGACGGCGCGGATGCGTGCGGCGAGTTCCGGTGCCCAGCGGATGTTGAGCCGGTCGACGCGGGTCTTGGTCGGGCCGGTGCCCCAGTCGGCGTCCCAGGCGTTGATGACCCCGTCGACGTCGAGCAACCACACGGGCCGGGTGGTCATGTGGTGCTCCTCTGGCGGCTCGTCTGGTTGCAGCGGGGCGCGGTGCAGTGGGCGATCCCGTTCCGCCACTCGACGGTCACGACCGGCCAGCCGTTCTCATCGAGGCGTTCGCGGTGGGCGCGGACCGGGCAGGTCCAGAACCGGACCCGTCCGCCGGCCTTGGCGATCGCGGCGTCCAGCTCGGCGATCATCGCGTCGAACTCGTCGTCGGGCATAAGGTCAGCGGTCATCGGGTGCCCTGGATCAGCAGCTCGGACGCATCGATGTCGCCGGCCAGGTCGAGGTGCCGGGCGAGTTCCATGACCTCGATGAGGGTGTTCATAGGGTTCGGGCTGCCGTACGGGAAGGTGACGGTGCCGTTGTCGGCTTCGGCTCCGATGAGGCCCATGCGGTGCAGGAACGGCACGAGCCGGGTGGCGTCGTCGGCGCTGTGGCAGCGCAACGTGTACGTCGGGATGGTCATCGGGCCTCCTCGGTTGTGGTGGTTCGCGGCTGGTCGGGCGCGTTCTGGACCGGCCCGGTTTGGGTGATGGCCAGCGACCAGTTCCTGCCGCCGCAGATCTGGGTGATGCGGATCAACCGCCAGGCGCCGTTCGGCGGGTCGCCGTGGAGACGGAAGGTGCGCCACTGGAACGTCGGCCCGTACGTCCACCACAGCTTGCGCAGGCGGGCGCCCATCAGCCTCTCCCCCACGCACAGGCGAGGTCGTCGATCGGCGTGTCCGACTCGAAGTTCTCGTTCCAGTAGTAGGTCAGGTCGATCGGCTTCACCGTCAGCCGCTCACACAGGGCGATGGCGTGCGGGGTCCGGACGAGCTGGTACGGCCACACGTGCTTGGCAAACGCGCTGTCCGGGCCGTAGTCGCGGATCATCTCGGCGAGGTCGTCGTGGTGGAACTGCACGAACGCCCGCAGGGTGGTCGGGTAGCCGGCCAGTTCGGCCGGGTCGAGCGTGGCGGTGACGACGTCGAGGAGCAGGCCGGCGTACTCGGGGTCGACGTAGGGCCGGCCGCCGTCACACTCCTCGTACAGGTCGCCGAGGAGTGTGGTCAGGGTGTCGTGGTCCACGGTCACGGCGCCGCCGATCCGAGCACGGTGAGCTTGTCCTTGCGCAGCTCGGCGCGGCGCTCCAGGAGCCGCCACTCGATGCCCGGGTGGGGCTCGTCGCTGTCGACACCGTCACCGGTCCGAAACCAGCGCGCTTCCGGCCTCGTGGGCGTTTTCGCGTTCGTGTCGTCGCGGGCCCAGAGTTCGAGGTGCCAGGGGTCGTTGTCGACCAGGCTGCCGATCATGACGATCGTGTGGTCGTCGGGCTCGATCATGCGGTCTCCTCGGCGTCGGGGTCGTAAGTGGTGCAGTACGAGCACGGCGCGAAGCCGCGGAAGCAGGTGCACGTCTCCTCGTGGTCGTCCTCGGTGGCGACCGCCGTACGCGCGGGCCGCAGGCGTTTCGTTGCCGCGTACCGGGCCCGGCGGCGGGCGTTCGTGGCGTCCTTGCGCCGTTGGCGGGCGGCGTTCTCCTCCTCGCGGATGACGGCCCGTTGGGCGGCGATGATCCGGCCGAGTTCGGCGGCGCCCTCAAAGAACGCGTCGGCGTTCATGCTGTCGTCCTTGCCGCGCGCCGCGCCCGCATCCGGGCCAGCCTGGTCTGGTTGTCCGGGGCGACCCAGCCCTTCCGGTCATCGCCCTCGTGGCCGGCGAAGTAGTGCTGGCCGTGCTCGCGTCGCGGGATGCCGCAGAGGGTGCACGCGTCCGGCTCGGCGATGATGTGCGGCTCGGCCGGGTCCAGGCGGTGCGTGGGGATCAGGATCAGCGGGGAGGTCACGCGTCCTCCTCGTCGGGCAGGCTACTCAGCGCCCGCCGCATCAGGGTGCCGATGCCCGGCGCCGGCGTGCTGATCTCAGCGTCGATGCCGCGCACGAAGTCGTGCTCCGCCTCGCGGGCGGCCTGAGCGGCGCGGGCCTGGTAGATGTGCCGGGGGTCGTTGAAGTCCTCGGCCGGCTGCGGGTCGGTCACGCCGTACCCCGCTTGTGGTTGAGGGCGAGGTTGTAGAGCCGCCGCCGCTCGCCGTCGTCGAGGTCTTCGCACTCGCTCTCCAGCGCGAGCGCGTGGTCGCAGGCGTCCTCGTCGTCGAGCGCGGTCAGGCGCGGGTCGTCGATAAATTTGGCCGGGTAGTTCTCGGCGGCGTACGCGGCGCCCTCGTTCTCGACCTTGGCGAGGTGCAGCAGGACGGCGCCCTTGTCGAGGTCGGACAGGTCGTCCCAGCGGGGCAAGCCGGCCATCATCTCGGCGTGCTCGGCGGAGACCGCGGTGAGGACGGCCCGCCGGACGGCGGGGTGGTTGAGGACGGCGGGGTGGTTGAGGACGGCGGCCAGGCCGGCGCGGGTCACCTGGGCCTCGGTGCGGGGCGGGTGTGCACCGGCGCGGGTGCCGTCGATGTAGGCGGCGATCATCTCGTCGGTGATGTCAATCGTGGTCATGGTCGTCTCCTTCGGTCAGTACGGGTAGGCGTCGCGGCCGGCCAGGATCTCCCGGGCCGCGGCAAGCAGGTAGTCGGACGGCGCGGACGACTGCACGGCAACGCGCAGCAGATCTCGCAGGGCGTGCCCGACGATCGGGTTCACGGCCTCGATGTAGGCGGCGTCGGCCCGGCCACGATCGCCGTCGTCGGTTTCGACGCTCAGGTGCGGGTCGGTCGGGTCCCAGCGGTCGGGGGTTGCGCTGACGCCGGGCCCGAAGTCGCCGTGGCCGGTGCGCCGCCACGGGCCGGGCGAGCAGGCGGCGAGGACGTTGTCGAGGTAGTCGGCGGCCTGGGTGAGCAGGTCGCCGTCAGCGGTCATGCGGTGGGCCCGGTGATGATGATCTGGTGGCCGTCGGACGCGAACTCGACGAGCGTCTGGTCGCCGTCGACGACGGGCGAGGCGTCCAGGCGTTCGGCGTAGGTGTCCACGTCGGCGGCGGTCGCCATGTGGAAGCGGATGGCGGTGCCGTCTGTGACGATGCCCCGCGGGTGGGGCAGGCCGGCGGCGATGCAGGCGGCGAGGACGTCGTCCACGTCGCTGGTGGTGATGGTCATCGGGGTCTCCTCGGTTCGTGGTCGGGAGGGCCAAGAGCGCACCGATGGAAGGTGGGCTCGGGTTGGCTACTTACCGTGCTGTTGATCTCTGTGACGGGTGTGACGGGTTGAGGGCGTTTTTGGGGTAGGCCCTTCGCGTATATGTAAGGAGCTATGTGGAAACGGGCCTCAACCCGTCACACCCGTCACGCTCCACGCTCTAAATGCGGACGTATTCGGGCACGACGGACACCCCCAGATACCTCTTCCCGCTCCTCGTGTGCTCCTTCTCCAAGCCCAGGCGGGTCAGTTCGGCCCCGAGCTTGGTCGACGACACCGGCCGGATGCCGTTCTGGCGCGCCCACTCCGAATACGCGGCGTACATGTTCACGCCGGAGACGGACTCCTCCGGTCGCTCCTCGATCGCGTCCCGAACGAACCCGGCCGCCGGCGACGACTCGTTGCGGCCCTCCGCGGTCTGCTTCGCCACGACGGCCGGCACCGGCGGCTGCGCGGTCCCGAGCCAGTGCTTCAGCAGCTCGTTCAACATGCCGGGCGCCTCGGCGCGCAGGGCTTCCTTGAAGTCCTCGCGGCGCTGACTCTCGGGGATCTGGTAGTCCCACGGGACCTCGATGTAGCGGCGGTCCATGCCGCCGTCCGCCGACCACGACGGGCGGCTGTTCGACGCCATCGAGAACAGCCAGTGCCCGGCGAACGTCACCGCCTCCTTGCCCATGCCGCGGCCGGAGACCTCGTTGCCGCCGGTGAGCTTCTTCAGCACGCCGGTGTCGTAGCGGGCGCCTTCCTCGGGCTCGTCGCACCACACCAGGCGGGCGCCGCGCAGCAGCGCGAGCTCGGACCGGTAGACCTCGCGGGCAGCACGGTTGCCCTTGAGGATGACCTCGACGGGGAGTTCGGCCGAGTAGCTGCCGGCAACGCCGGTCAGGATCGCCTGCATGGTGCCTTTGCCGTTCCCGCCGGTCGCCCCGAGGTTGACCATGAACTTCTCCGCGCCGAGCCCGGACAGTCCGCGCATCCACATCTGCATCAGGTAGCGGCGCACCTCGGCGTCGGGCTGGTAGGCGGCGAACGCCGCACCGACCGCGGGCGCTTCGGCATCCGGCAGGTAGTCGCAGGCAACGAGGGTGTTCCGGTCGTCGGGCGACGTCTGCCGGCGGCTCATGGTGCCATCGGCGCGCAGAACGAGCGTGACGCCGTTCGCGCAGTGCAGCCGCCACGGCTGGCCCGGATCGGGCGGCCGGTCGAACTCCTCCACCGGGGTGAAGATGTCGTCCATCCCGCGCAGGATCTTCAGGGCGTGCGAGTGCACAGCGCCGGACGACATCGCGGCGAGCTCTTTCAGGTCGTCGGCGGTCGGGCCGAGCGGCCGAGCGTCGATGAGCTGGTGCGCGTACTGCTTGACGGTGTCGACGACGCAGAGCAGGGCCGCCGGGTCGGCGCCGGTCGCCCATTTCGCGCCGGTGTAGTGCATCCAGCCGAGCTGCGCGTTCCATCGGAAGACGCCGACCATGTGCGGGTAGACGAGGTCGGCGAGCTTGATCGGCCCGAACGTGAGCTTGGCGGCGGCCGGGCCGCGCCGCTTGGGCTGTTCGGGGGCGTCGGCGCGGTCCCATTCCGCGGCGAGTTGCGGGTCGTCGGGGAACATGTCGGCGCCGCGCGGCCGGGCGGCGTCGGTCACGCGGCGGCCTGCCGGTCGAGGCGGCGGACGTATGCGGCGACGATCTCGTGTGCGGGTGCGGGGATGCCGGCGGCGACCTCGGCGATGGCGTTGTTGTACTGCCGGTCGGCCCAGCGGATGCCGGCGACGATGCCCGCTTGGTGTCCGAGCCGCCAGTGGAGGGTGGCGTGCTGTTCGTACTCGGCGCGGGTCAAGACGATGACCTCGGGCGAGCCGGCGTCTTCGGGTGTGACTTGGTTCGGGATGGTTCCGAACGCTTCCCGGGTGTGCGATGCTGTGGTCACTGTGGGCCTTTCGAGGTCACTGCAACGCCGGGGTCTAGCCACCCCGGCGTTTGCGCTTTGGGGGGTCAGGCGGCGCGGTCGATGCGGGCCTTCATGTACTCCTCCAAGTCCGTGGCGGCGATGCGCCGGAGCCTGCCGACCTTTGAGGACCGCAGTCGGCCGCTGGTGAGCAGGTCGCTCATAAAGGTTTTGGAGACCTTGATCCGGGTGCGGGCTTCGGCCGGCGTGAGGTACTCGTTCAATCTCGATCACTCCAAGCAAATCGCGGAAAGCTTGCGTAGATCCCATCACATCCCACCGAGCCACGCAAGCTTCCCGCGAAACCCTTGCGATACCCCCAAGTTCCGATCATGGACGGAAGCCGTCCTGCTAGCCTCGACACCTGTGTCCGCCGAAACTGACAGAACCGACATCGCCGAGCAGCTGAAGGCGCAGTTCGGCGGCGCTTGGACGCAATGGCCCGGCGACGACGCGGGCATCCCCGGCGCGACACTCTGGACCCAGCACCAGCCAGACGAACACGGCCGGCCCGTCATCACCGGCATGCTGCTGCTCACCGACAGAGTCACCACCGACGCACTGCGGAAAATTCCCGCGAGCGCCCTCGAAGACGCGCTCGCGGGTGTCGGCACCAGCAAGCAAGCCGAAGACCTCGCCGCCCTGCCGCCGCTCGAACGCGGCAGCCTGAGCAAGGGCGAATTTCTGACGCTCGTCGCCGAACACTTCAAGACCTGGTCGCGGTACTCCCCAAAGCCCAGCCGGGACATGGCACGCGCGTCAGGGCACCCGGAGAACACGATTTACTCGTGGATTCGAGAGGCGCGCCTGGCCGGCCTGCTACCGCCAGCCCGCGGCATGAAGACGACTTCTGCACGAGGGTCAGCGCCGACGACTCACCAAACAGACGGCGACATTTTCGTCGTCACAGGATGGCGTGACGAAGCACAGCGCGGCATCGAGCATATTGAGGCGTCGCTAGGCGCAGAGCAGTCGAGCGAACGATCCGCCTCCGATGCAGACGCGGAAGGGCCGAGCGCGTAGCCCGGACATGCTGAAGGCCCGCCGCCCCCATCGGAAGCGCGCGGGCCTTCAACGAGCACGTTCGATGGTGGACTTCCGCTGGGACACTGAACGTCATGCAGCAGCGTCTCCCCGGTTCGGTCTTGCGCGGGCTCGCCGTAGTCGCCGTCACCACGTTCGCAGCCGGCGTGCTGCTGGAGTGGCTCGCGCTCGACTTCCTGCAGGGGCACCCGTACTTCGTCAACCTGCTGTCCGGGGCGACCGGCTTCTCTACCACGGCGCTGATCGCGGCCACGCTGTTCAACCGGGCGGCCGCCAGCGAGCGAGCCCAAGAGCGCAAGGATGCCGTCGTCTTGGCAGCACGCAAGTGGCGACGCGAAATCCATGCCGCCACCGCCCTCCTGGCGGCTCCGGAGCGGTCGGCAAACCGTATGCTCCATAGCTCCGCCTTGCCTCACCCGCCCCTGCATGCGGTGCACTGCCATGGACTGAAGGAAGTTCTTCACATGCGGTGGGACGGGCTCGACTTCATGGACGAGCACACGCTTCCAGCGGAGCTACCGTTCATTGACGCCGACGGCGAAGAAAGGTTCCTCGCGCACCTGCGGGCCCTGATTGACGATCATATCCCTGCACTGATGCGTGCATTGCAGGTCAGCGACGATCCGGTCCTGAACGCCTTCGTGGACCGGACGAGGGCGGCGGTCTTGGACGGCCGCTCCTTTGACGCCGCAGTGGAGTTGCGCGAGTTCGTTGATCTACTGCAAAGGCATCCGCATCATGCCGCCTACGTACGGTCGATGAACCAGCGCGGAGGATTGTCGAATCGGTGGCATGACCTGCGGAATCGTTGGCAGTGGCGCCAGCACCGGTGGTAGACGCGCCGTTCCCCGGCATGCTGCCCTCCCTGCGGCGCGCCGAACTGCAGTCAGCGCGCCCGTGGCGTCCAGACGAGCCGCTGCCACCGGTGGACCGGCCCGCCGCCGTAGGGCGTGGACTCCCCAGCCGCGCCCGGCGCCGGGTCGATCTGCCAGCCGGAGGCGAGGTGCCGGCCGATCGGCTCCGGGAACAGGTACGTCTCGGCGGGCAGGCGCAGCTTGAGGACGACCTGGCGGTGCCGGGCCGCGTAGACGAGCCGATACAGCTCGGGGCTGCGCTGCCGGAAGCCACGCCGGACGTAGTTGTCGACGCACTTCAGCCGCGTGCCGTCGGCCTCCAGCCGCCAGCCGGCCCACGCTGCGGGCACCGGTCGGTTGTCCGGCCCGTCCGCGTAGACGACCATGTACGAGGTACGTGCACTGTCTGCGTCCACCGCGGACTCGGCGTCCTCCCACCATTCCCCCGCCAGCGGCTCACGGCCCAGGTCGGCGAGTAGTTCGCGGTGCGCCGCCGTGCCGGGCGTGACCCGGACGACCGGCGGCGCCACGAGCTGCCGGTCGTTCATCGGGCGTCGGCCGCGACGAGGAGCACGTCCAGCGCGTCGGCTGGGCTGGCGGCGCGACCGATGCGCGGGTCGATCGCGCGCGCGGCCGAGAGGAGCACGTTGATCCGGGTCTCGGCCTGGACGCGCTCGTCGAGGGCGAGGAGCCGCAGGTGCGGCAGCATCTTCTTCACGGCGCCAGCGTCCCGGTTCTGCCTGGCGGCTGCGGCGGCCTCGGCGAGCCGGGTCAGCGGCCAGCGCCGGACCGGCTGATCGCCGGTGGCGCCGGCCCAGACGATCCGGGCGGTCGGGACGTGTTCGGCGACGCGAGCGGCGACCATTTGGTGCCAGGCGGCCGGCAGTGGTTTGGCGTCGGGGTGGGCGGCCCAGAACTCGTCGTCGCCGCGGTAGACGGCGATGGTCGGGTCGCCGTCGTGGTCGGCGAGGTCGACGGTCAGGGCGGTGATCGCCTCCCGGGTTCGCTCGCGCAGCCGCTCGATCTCGGTTGCGGCGCCGGCGGGGATCGGGTCGCGGCCTGCTTCCCAGGCTCGGATGGTGCGGCCGGTGACCGCGACGATCGCGGCGAGCTGGTCGCCGGTCAGGCCGAGCCCGCGGCGGTGGATGTGCAGGGCGGCGCCGGTCATGTGCGGCACGGTGGGCTCCTCTATGACGAGCGGCCCGGCCCCATCGTGGGGGTCCGGGCCAGCTGGGCGGGACGGGTCAGGCGGTCTTGTCGTACTTCGCGGCAAGGGACCAGAAGTCGACGGAGGCGATCGCCTCGCGGATGGCGTCGGCGGGCTCGCCGGTGAAGTCCCGGTCCGTGTCGTAGGCGGGGCCGTAGAAGTCGCTGCCGGCGAGGCTGATGCTGTCCGGGAGGGCGTCGTTGATCGCGTCGCGGTAGGCGGTGGTGAGCGCGTCGAGGTCGTAGTCGTTGGCGTATTCGCCGAGGGAGGTGGCGACGCCCGCTTCGAGGGTGAGTTCGCCGTCGCCGTGGTTGGCCCAGGTGCCGTAGCTGGTGGTGGTGACCATGGTGGGTCTCCTGTCTGTGGTTGCCTGGGGCTGTCCCCTGGCGATGCACCAACATTAGCATCCTAATTTAGGAAGCAAAAGCTTCGTCACTCCAACGGGGCCAGACGCGACGATGCCCGGCCGCGCCACCGGGAAGGCGGCACGCCGGGCATCGGGCGACACAGGTCAGGTTGTCCAGCGTTGGCTGCCAGGATCACCGTGCACCACGCTGCGAATCGCAGCCTCGGCGATATCCAGCGCCGCATACAGTCCGCCGCGCGTATCGATCGGCCGCACGGAGCCGGTCGCAGTGTTACGCAGCTCCCAGCCCGCGCCACCGGCAGCCTCATGCACTTCCCACGCCGGGTCGATTCTCGACCGGTAGTGCCCACCCCAACCATCGACGGCATCCCAGGGGACGTCGCCTTCCGCAGAAGTCGGAATCGTCATGCGGGCTCCTTCTGCCTCTTGACCGCGGTCAGGACAGGGCGGCGGCGCCAGCCGCGATCGCCTCGTCGACCCCAGTGCGCGGCGCGTTCAGCGACCCGGAGAGCTGCGCCTTGATCTGCTCGACGAGGGGCAGGCGGAGGGTCGGTGACTGCGCCAGGTCGCGCAGGTGGTCGATCCCGTTGGTGGCGCGCTGTTCGATGAGTGTGGCGACGACGGTCTCGGCGATGGTGGCGCGGGCCTGGGCGATCGGGTTGAACGGCATGAGGGCGCGGTAGGCGGCGTCGAACGCGTCGCTGTCGAGGTAGTTGCCGCTCTGGCCTTCGAGGATCATGCGGGCTCCTTGGGGGTCCGGGGCTTGCGTTCGGCGAGGAAGTGCTTGAGTCCGCGCGGCCAGACGGGTTCCATTTCGCCGGCGAATCTCCAGAACTGGACGGCGACGCCGGCCTCCGCGAGTTCGGGGATCAGCTCCGTGGGTAGGTGCGGCTGGTCGACGGCGGCGAGGAGGCGCTGGCGGAGCGCGTCGTCGAGTTCGTTCCACCAGGCTTTGATGATGGTGTCGTCGAGATGGGTGCGGGACCACTCGTAGTTGATGCCGCGGAGGACGTCGGCTTTCTTCGTGGTGTCGAAGTAGGCGGCGCGGATGGTGGCGGCGAGGTTGTCGCGGGCGCGGTTGAGCTGGGCTTCTGCGGCCCGGTATTCGTCTGCGGCGTTGTGGAGCGCGCGTGAGTAGTCGGTCATCCTCCACAGAATGACACAAAGCAGCTTTGCCAAGCAACTAAGCAAGGCCACTGTGCCAAGTCACTTGACACTTACGGTCGGCGTGGGGCAAAGTAGTCCCCAGCAAGGCCGCCGGGGCTGCGAACCCCGGCACAACGCAAGACGGCCCGGCCAGGAGCTGCGAACTCCCGACCGGGCCACGCGGAAAGCACTGCGAATGCCAACCGCGAACCGACCGACCCTGAGCTACCAGGAGCGATCAGCAATGCAGAACACTACCGCTTCGCCCGGGACCGTCGTCGCCGAGCGCACCTACGGCACCCTGACGCTGTCCCTCTCCACCGCCGTCGACGGCTACACCGTCACCGCCCGCTCCGGCATGACCCGCCACGACGAGCTCACCAACCCGTTCGAGAACAAGGACAGCGCCCGCGACTACTGGGCCCGAGTCGCCTACCTCGCCCAGGCGCAGATGAGCGCGGCGCAGATCGTCGAGAAGATGGCCACCGCCGACGGCAGCGCCAAGTGGACCGCCCCGGCACCCGCGCCGGCCGAGCCGACCGCCCGCCTGAAGGACTTCGCCGTCGACCGCGGCCGCCAGGTCCCGATCCGCCGCGGCGGCGCCTCCACCACCCCGCCCGGCCCGTCGGCAATCCGCGCCATGCTCATCGCCGCGATCGACGGCATCGTCTGGCGCGCTGGCCGCGGCCGGGACAAGCACCGGACCGCCCGCCGTGACGCCCTTGACGCCGCCGGGACCCGCCTGCTCATGGACCTCGACACCGCCCCCGGCGACACCTGCCGCGGGAACTGGTCCGCCGGCCGCCTGAACGCCGCCGGGCGGTGCTGGCTGGAGACGTACGGCTACCTGGCCGGCGGGCAGCCGACCGGCAAGGCGACCGCGCTGCTCGGTTTCACCGCCGCCTGATCTTTTTTCTCCCCCGTAATGGCTGGCCGGGCGCGTCCGGCACAGGACCGCCCGGCCAGCCGCCCCCATCCAGCTCTGAAGGAGCACCCCATGCGCGCCATCACCGCCCGCGACCTGGACCTCGACGACACCCGCCCCGCCCGCGACCTGGACCTCGACGACACCCGCCCCGCCCGCCCCCGGCGCCGCCCTGGCCGGCAGACCGCCCGCCGTGCCGCGATCGCCGAGTCGATCGGCGTGCAGCGCGCCCGGACCGCGGGCCTCGCCCGGATCGCCGCCTGATGGGCAGCCTCGTCCCCCGCCCCAGCCAGGTCGTACAGCCTGAGGTCGTCGACGGCGAGGTCGGCACGATGACCGGCCACCGGCTGTGCGGCGGCCAGCACTGGACCGTCTACGCGCAGATGCGCTGCTGCTGCGGCGACATCCACGACCTCGGCGCTTGGGCGTGCTGCGGCTGCGGCCACCACCACGACCCGGACGGCGACTGCAAGCCGGACGGCCCGTGCGGCTCGTACCTCTGCTGCATCAACTGATCTTTCCTCCCTCCCCCTGCTGGCCGGGCGTGTCACAGACCCCCGCTGGACGCGCCCGGCCAGCCCACCCGACACCGAAAGCGAGACCACCCGATGAGCGACATCCGCGCCATGCTCGACGAGATCAGCACCCGCAACGACGCCATCCAGCACGCCGAGCCGCAGACCCCACGCGAGCGCCGCCACCGCGAGCAGGCCATCGCCACGATCACCGCCCACGCCCAGTTCAGCTTCAACGCCCCGACCCTGACCGGGTTCATCGCGGTCCTGTACGGCGGTAAGCGCGTCGAGGGCGTCGTCACCGGCATCAACGGCGGCTCGTTCACGGTCGCCACCGCGGACGGCGTGCGGCCCGTCGAGATCGAGCACGTCGAGCACTCCGGCACCTACAACATCGGCTGACCGGGGGACACCAGCATGGACAGCACCGACCGAACCCCGACCGTCACCGACGTATTCGAGCACGCCGAGATGGTTGCGCTCGACGTCCGCGCGTTCGTCACCGTGGCCGCACACACCGCGACCAGCCTGACGCTCGACCTCGGCTTCTTCGTTCTCGGGGAGGAGCGCACCAAGTTGATCGTCGACTACGGGGCGGCCCGTGGGATCACGGTCACGTTCCGGTAGCCCGGCCTGGCCCCGTCCAGCATCCGCGCCCGTATGTGGCGGGTGCTGTGGCGGTGGCAGGCCGGACAGCCCGGACCTCGACCAGCAGGAGAGCACGTGACAGACACGACCGTCCGCCTCTACTCCGGCCCCGAACTCGCCGCCGAATCGATCCGCCGCCTCTACGAGGCCGACCGGGTGGTCGCCCAGATGAACAACCCTGCCGGGAGCGGCGTCTACAACCGCTTCAACGGCCAGCACGTCTACAACCGCGAGCACCGCAACGAGGGCCCGGGCGTGTATGCCGCGCACCTGCGCGAGTCCGCGCACACCCTCGCCGTCCTCGCCCAGACCGCGGCGATGCTCGGCTCCGGGATCACGCTTCCCGCCGGCGAGCAGGACGCCTGGAACGACGCGCTCAACGGGGTCAACACCCTCAACCGGCCCGACGCCGAACGCCGGTACTGACCGCTGTGCTTCCGGCCCGCCCGATCGCACCTGCTCGGGCGGGCACGGTGGCCAACCGGCCAGCCGCCGCCGTTCTCTTCCCCGGACGGCGGCGGACCCCTCACCCCCGCAAGGAGCCCCGCATGACCGCACCGACCAACACCCTGCCGTGGCGCGACGGCCTCGACCAGCACCTCGTCAGCCGTAACGATGACTCCGCCCGCTACCAGTTCCCGGACGGCACCGAGGCGTCCATCGTCTTCAACGGCACCACCTGGAGCATCGCCGTCTCCGACGGACCCAGCATGCGCGGCCTGTCCGAGGACGACGCGACCGCGAAGCTGCTCCAGCTGGCGGCGGCATGACGGCCACCCTCGCCGACCTGGACTTCTTCATCACCGATTCGGCGCCCGGCCACGCCCACTACCAGTTCCCGTCCGGCCGCGGCGCGAACGTCACCACCGACCCGCACAGCATCTGGCTGTACGAGCTGGAGGTCGACCCGACCGACGACGAACCCGCCACCGACACCGCCCGCGGCGTCATCGTCATGGACGGGCTGACCGCCGACGAGGTCATCGGCTATCTGTCCCGGCTCGCCGCCGGCCAGCCGATCACCTGATCCCGGACAGCAGAACGCCCCGCACGGCCCCCGCCGGCGGGGCGTTCCCGCGTCCGCACGCCCCCAAACCGGCACGGACTCCACAGTGGACGCGCAGCGCGTGTCACCCAGTCAGGGAAACACATTCGCCCACCTTGACCCCGAATTTCTCAGCCCGCAAGCTGGTGTCAGCCCCACCGCAGGCCACGCCGCGAGGGCAACCCCCAAACCCCCGCACCAGCCCCAGGAGGCACCCCATGCCCGCATCCGCGTCCGCAGCCGCCAGGTACGCCCTGCTCCGCTCCACCGCCGCCGCCGGCCCGACCCTGTCGCAGGTGCTCGGCTTCCCCACCCCCCACAGCCCCACCCCCGCACCGGCCGCACCGGCGTCCCCGGCCAGCCAGCCGACCGCAGCCGCCCTCGCCAGCCAGATGCAGGCCCTCACCGCCGCGCTCGCCGCAGGCAGCCAGGCAGGCCTGAACGCGGCCCAGCTCGCCCAGGTCCGCACCGCCGCACTCGCCCTCGCGACCGCCGCGAACACGGCCCTCGCCGGCGAGTAGAACCCCAGGCAGCGCAACGCCCCGCCGGCCGAAGCCGTGCGGGGCGTTCTCACGTGCGTGCTCTACTCGCCGGCGGGCCACTCCCCCGCCACGATCTGATCCAGGACCGGCTCTGTGGTCGCGTCCAGGCCGTCCCGCCCGAACTCGGCCAGCAGCTCCTCCGCAGTCTGGGCGGCCGGCTCCGCCTCGTGCGCGGCGGTCATAACGCCCTCCGGTACGTCGCCGGGAAGTAGCGGGTCCAGGTCGACTCGACCCCGTCGACCGTGACGGTGATCTGCCCGCTCTCGTCGTCGACGACCGCGCTGGTGACGGTCACCCAGCGGATGCCGGGCTTGAGCGCGAAGTGCAGGCCGAGCGCGGGCCCGTCGCCGTCCCAGGCGATCTGCATCGTCTCGCGGGTCGTGGTGTCCTGGAGGGCCAGCAGCGGCTCCTCGTAGATGGTGGTCACGAGGCACCGCCGTTCGCGGCCAGCCGTGCCGACTCGGCCACGACGATCACACCCATCAGGTCCGCCATCTCCGGTGTGATCTCCTCGAAGATGTCGCCGGGCAGGCGCCGGAAGCGGCCCTCGACCGCGTCGATGTACACCCACTCCTCGTCGTCCGGGTTTGGCGGGTGGACGGCGAGGACGTTCAGGTAGTCGGGGCCGTCGGGCCCCTCCCACCAGCCGATCGTCATGCCGGGCTTTAGGTCCGGCCAGATGTGCGTGATGTCGGAGTGCGGCCAGATGAGGTGGTCGAGCTCCCGCGACGGCCTCACGACGCCTCCACAGCGTCGAGCAGCGCGACCAACTCACCGCGGACGGCGTCCGTCGACCAGCCCGAGTCCCGAAACACGTCCCGGACAGCGACCCCGTCCCAGGACCGGCCGGTGAACACACACCCGGGCAGGTCATCGCCCGGCTTGAAGATCCCGTTCCACAGCGCCATCATCTCCGCGGCGGGCCGATACTGACGCTCCCACACGTGCTGCTCGCTGAGAACGTTGAGTGGTGTCAGCGGCATCTGCCCGTCGGCCGTCCACGCAGCGACCCAGCATTGATGGTCGCGGTCGGACAGGTTACAGACGATGTACCGGGTGCCGTCGTGGAGAAGGAACCGGTCGTCGTAGGCGTGCTTGGCGAACCGGCGCGTGAACATCCAGTCGAAGAACAGGTCGCTCACTCGTCGTCCTCCTCGTCCTCGGGCACGCCGTCGAACGCGGCGTGGAAGCCGCGGATGGTGGTGGCGTGCGCGACCTGGGCGGGCTCGACCGTCTCGTCATGCCAGCCGTCGCTGGCCTCGGCCATCGTCGCGGCGTCGAACTCCTGCCCGCCGTAGAAGCAGTCGTCACCGAGCGGCAGCCCGGACAGGCGGTCCAGGTCGGCGTCCCGCTCGGCAGTCGTCTCGTACGGGCCGATGATCAGCCGGGCGTTCATCGTCTCCCGGTCCGACATGTAGTTGACGAAGCGGATTGCGGGCCGGTCGTCGCTCATCGGCTCGCCTCCCGCCACACCGGATCCGGCACGCGACGCAGCGCGACCGCGAGCGCCCGCACCTCGATCACCGTGTCGACCGGGCCGTTCGGGGTCAGCCACACCCGGCCGCCCTCCACGCAACACGTGACGGGCAGGCCGGCGGCGGCCAGGTCCGCGCACAGGCACTCGATCGGCTCCGCCAGCACCGGGGCGCTCATGCCGCCACCTCCCGGTGGTCGTAGTCGATGTGGTTCCCGGCGTACCCGATCACCGGGTTGAGTCCGTGCTCGCCGTTCGTGTCCAGCCAGCCGTGCGTCGTACAGCGGGCCCGGTAGCCGGCGATCGCGTCGTCGGCGACGATCTCGACCAGTCGCGTCACACCGTCGTCGGCGGTCACCCAGGTGCGGCTCACGACGCCACCCCCTTCGGCCAGGAGACGACCTCGAACGCGACCCCGTCCGGCAGCAACCCGGCGAGGACCCGGATCGTCGCCTCCCGGCCGTAGACGGTAGACAGCACCGCGACCTTGACGGTCCCCGACTCGACCGAGATCGCCGTGTGGACGCCGGCGGCTTCGAGGCTGTGTACGGCGTTGTCGATCTGAGCACCGGTCATCTGCGCGCCGGTCATACGAGCCTCCAGGACGCGACCGGCGTACCCGCCACGGTCACCTCGGTCAGGACCCCGCCCGCGCCGAGGAGCACGTCGTGGCGGGGCGGCGGGTTCAGGGCGAGCGCGGCGATCGACGACTCGCGCATCACGAGCGGCTGCGGATCACCACCGGGCGCCCTGCGGGTCAGCGGCCGGCATCGGTGCGCGGATCGGGAGTCGGTCTTCATCACGCCGCCTTGGTCGAGTTGGACGTGGTCACCGTGTCGGTCGAGGCGAGCGCGCCGACACCGGTCCGCTGGACGGGCGGGCGGCCCTCGTCGGCGGCGAGACGGCCGATCCGCGGGCAGTAGGAGTGGCAGGGCTGGTGGTTGCAGGTCGTATCCTGTCGCATGCTGATCCCCTCCTTCGGGGGGTGGTTGGTGGTGGGGAGCAGCGCTCGTCTTGGCAGGTGGACGCTGCTCCCCGCGCGGAACTACAGAACCTCGGTGGTGCGCGGCGGGCCGATCAACGACTCCACCGCCTCATCCAGCGACCGGAACGAACCCTGCGGCTCGCCGGCCACGTAAGCCGCGAACCAGCCCTCCGTCCGCGGCCGGACATCGCCGGACGGGGTACGTTCGTTCCGGTCGTCCTGCGGCAGATACACGCCGAGGTGACCGCCGCCGAACACGACCACCCGGTCGTCGCTGGCGTAGGCGCTCACCGCTCACCTCGGTGGAAGAAGTCCCGGCCGCAGCACTGGCAGGCGTCCGGGGACTCCACGCCCGTGCACGGGTCCGGGAACGGGCAGTCGCAGCGGCAGTGGACACAGCTGTACTCGCCGCCCGGGTGCTGGCAGGAGCACAGGCGTCCGGCCGGGCACTCCTGGAATTGGGCGACGACCGCCGTGAACGCGTCCGTCACTGCGGGTCCCCGATCAGCTCGGTGATCTTCTCGACGGCCGTGAACGTGCCCCGGCCGCGCAGGTGCTCCCACATGTACGCCTGGTCGTCGAACCCGGGCGCCTCGCACTCCGGCCACGGCCACGCGTCCCACTGCTGCCCGACCTCCGACACCCACCACTTACGGTCGGGGGCGGTGACCAGGTAGCCGTAGCCGGGGCGCGGCTGCTCGACCAGGCCCGGCCACATCTGCACCGGGCTGCTCACCGGCCGACCTCCTGCCGGTACGCCTCGCCCGCACCCGGGCCGCCCAGCTCCTCAGCGACCGCCACCTTGTCGTCCAGGGACGCGTCCATGCCGGCGAGGACGTCCCGGTGGTCGTCGCCGTCGGCGGCGCCGATCACGTCTTGGTAGAGACGGGACTGCGTCTCGGTCAAACTCATGCTGATCTCCTTGTCTCCGCTGAGCCGGATGCTCTGGCGGTCTCCTTGACGCACCCGCCGGGATGCGTCGCGGGGGCCGTCAGACGCCGACCTAGCCGACCGTGAAGGCGCCGACCGGACCGGTCTTGTAGAGGCCCTCCTCGGCCAGCGGCTTCAGAGCCCAGCGCAGCGCCGTCTCGAAACTCTCGGCCTCGTGGTTCAGGCGCTCGTGCCGGAACACGCCCCACAGGCCGTCCGAGAACCGCTCGACCCTCGTGTCGACGATGGCGTTACCGCCGCTGGCGTCCCAGCCGATCTTCAGGTCACCGACGGCATCGATCCCCACCCAGCTCGGGTGGATGCCGAACTCACTCACAATTTGCGCTACCAGGTCGCGGTGCTCCTGCATGTTGTTCACGTTCATGTGGATCTCCTCATCTCCGGGCTGGCCGTGTGCTGGCCCGGTCCCCACGCCCACCCGGCTCGCGTCGGGTGGGCTCTGGGCGCCGCTCAGACCGCGACCGCCGTCACCACGCCGGCCAGCGGCGCCACGAACAGCAGCACGATTGCGGCCTGGATCGCCCTGTTCTTGCGCCACGCCGTCTGGGACAGGCCCACCACCGCGGCGGCATCCACCGGCGGCGACTCGACCAGCTCGGCCGCGAGCGCGTCCGGGGCCATGCCCGCCCACCGCACGAACCCGTGGTCCCCGCCGAGGCGCGGCCACAGCGCGGACAGCGTCGCCCCGAGCGCGGCGAACGCACCCACGGCGGCGGTGACGAGCCCGGCCCGGACACTGCCGTGGGTGGCAGCGGCGGCTGCGGCGAACACCGCGACGGCGGCAACCGCGGACGTGGACACGATCCCCGCCTTGGTGTCCGCCTTCGCCAGCTGCTGCTCGACCCGGGCGTGCGCGGCCTCGACCGGGCCGGTCAGGTCGACGGCGGCGGTCATCGGCCGTTCCGCTCGTTCCGGGCGGCGGCCTGACGGGATGCCTCCGCGAGCTGAGCCGCCCGCGTCGACTGGCCGCGGGCGGCGGCGAGTTCGGTCGCCCGGGCGGCGACGGCCCGCTGGGTTTCCTCCGGGGTCAGGGCGGCGGTCACCGAGCCATCTCCTCAGCGGCCAGCGCGGTCAGGGTCACCTCGACGGCGGACGCGGCCGGCACCGGGTCGATCCGGTGCTCCTCCCAGGTGTTCGACTGGGTCGGGTGCAGGTCGTCGGTGACCCGCACCCACGTGCCGTCGTGGCACTCGTACACGCGGCGGGACGTCGGGCCGGTCGCGACCATCACGGTCAGCACGCCCGAGAACCAGGCCGTCCACACCAGGCTCATCGGAGCACCTCCCGGCCCGCCTCGGTCAGTTCGACCGGGGCGCCGTCGGCGTCGTCGTAGTCGAGGAACCCGTCGCAGCCCAGGTTGTTCAACTTTGCGTACAGGTCGTACTCGACCTGGGTGCCGTTGCGCCGGAACCAGGTCGGGCTGTCAGCGTCGACGGTGAACTCGCCCCGGCCGACGGCCTCCAGCAGCAGGGCTTCGACGGAGCCTGCGTCTACGGCGCTCACCGGGCCACCTCCACGCGCCGGCGCCGGATCCGGCGCCGACCGAACGGCACGGGGACGATGTTGCGGCGGCGGCCGGCGAGCGGGGCGCGGCGGGTGAAGCCGTCGGACAGGCGGGTCGGGGTCATGCCGCCAGCTCCATCCGCGTCAGCACGCCACCGAACAGGCCCGTCACGGCCGCGCTGTGCACCGACCACGAGTACGGGTTCGGGCAGCCAGACTCGACAAGCATGTCCTTGCCCAGGTCGGCGATCAGTAGGTCGAGAGTCCGGGTTGTGTCGACGAGGACGGTCTTGTTCAGCCAGCTCATGTCGGGTGCCACGGCGTCGTCGCGCCGGAAGATGGCGAGGTTCATCGACGCGTCGTAGATTCCGGGCTGGACGGTGATCGTCGCCGCCTCGGTCAGGTCAGCGAAGGTGCGTGTCTCCATGCCGGTCACCGGCCGGTCAGGAACGGGGCGGTGACGAGCCGGTCCGGCCGACCGCGGGCGGCCTCGCTCCGCTCCCGCACCCACTCGCCCGCGTCGCCGCGGAGGGCGGACAGGAGGCTGTCAGCGGCACGGTGCGGGCTGCCGTCCGTGGCGGTGCTGGCGGTGAACGTCTTGCTGTTCCCGTCGACCTCGACGGTGATCGTGACGATCGCGTCCATGCTGTTCTCCTTGTCTCGGCGGGCCCGGTCTGGCCCGGCCGCCCCAGCCCTCCACCCGTGCCGTCGTGCACGCGGGTTAGAGGGCCAGAGCCGCCGGTCAGCGCCGGGACCGCTCCTCACGCGGGTGCTCGTTCACGGGGGTCCGGCGGGCAACCCGGGCCGGGTCGCGCTGCTCCGCACGGAGCCGGGCGATACCCGGGTCCGCCTCGGGGGCAGGCTGCTGCTCGCCGGTCACGCGACACCACCGGAGGCGTAGGCGTTGTGGCCGGCCGCGGTCAGCTGCAGCTGGGTACCGACCTCACGGACCTGGCCGCGGGCGATCAGGTTCAGGGCCGCGTCCTCGTCCGCGACCAGCCGGCCACCGTGCCAGACGTGCCCGGCCTCGACCAGGACCGGCACGTCACCGGCCGTGGCGAGCGCGGCCAGAACGTCAGCCTCTGCGGCGGCGGCCAGTTCGGCGGCGTTCACGGTCGCCACCCGTTCGCGACGGCCAGTCGGCGGCGGCCTGCCTCCGAGATCCGCCACGACCACGGGCCGGTCTTCTCCAGCAGGTCGCCGAGGTCCTGGACGTGCTCCAGGTTGATCCAACCCTGGTCGTCGATCCCGCCGAACTCGTCGCCGGTCGGGGTGAGGACGATGTCGTGGGTCGCGGCGTAATTCAGGATCTCTTCCAGGTTGTGGGCGTGGGCGAGTTCCAGGTCGATCGGCTTCCAGGTGCTCATCGACGTGCCTGCGCGATCCGGGCCGCCGCAGCGGTCGCCTTCGCGGCCAGGTCCAGCAGACCCGTCTCGTCGAGAGCGACCATGCCGACGTCCAGGGACGCGAGGAGCGTCCCGTCGTCGTGCGCCTCGACGATCAGCTGCCCGAAGTGCCCGCCGTCCACGTTCGGGATGAGGTCGGGCGCGGAGTAGCAGGTGGTGCCGTGGTGCTCGACGCACCACGGCTGGTGGTCGCCGGTCGCGAGCGCGGTCAGGGCGGGGGCGGTCATCGGCGGGCCGCCTTGTGCGCGGCGAGGTGCTCGTCGTGCGTCCAGTTCGTGGCCTGCAGGTGCGCGGCGTCCAGGGTGACGCGGGCGTCGATCCAGAAGTCCGGGCCGGTCGGCGCGTCCGTGACGGCGGTGAACGTCTCGACGCGCTCCCCGACCTGCAGCGTGACCGTGGCGACGATCTTCATCGGGTCACCGCCGTACGCCGCAGCCGCAGGGCCAGCGGGGTCACGTCGGCCGGGTCGACACCCATCGCGTCCGCGAACCGGGCGGTGAGCGCGTCCCGGACGTCGTCACCGGACTGGCCGGCGGCGACCGTGGTGACGCCCGCGAAGTTCTCGGGCAGGGCGTGACCGGTCAGGGCGTAGGCGGCGGCGAACGAGTAGTCGCCGGGGGTCAGCGCCTCGGTCTGGGCGAGAACGGCCGGGGCGCTCATCGGGTGACCGCCGGCCGGGTCGCACGGGCCACCGGGCGCCGGGCGGTACGGGCCGCGGCGAGGATCTCGGCGGCGACCTTCTCGGCCTCGTCCGGGGTGAAGTAGATGCTGGTCTCGCCGACAGCCGAGGTGAGCGTAATGTCCACGCCCGGCTTCCCGGTCTCGGAGTCCATGACGGGGGCGATCTGCGCGGACTTGGAGTAGTCGTCGAACGTGGAGCCGATCTCGACGTGGGCGGCGCCGCAGACACCGCAGCCGCGGGCGTCGGTCGCGGTGCACCAGTCGGGGTGCAGCTCGTCGGCGAACGGGGAGGCCGGCGGGGTGAACGGCGGCGGGACCGGGCGGCCCGCAGTGACGGTGTTGGACATGCTGAAGCTCCTTGATTCCGGCGGAATCAGCCCGCGGCTCTCGGCCGACATGGGCTGCGAGAGACGTGGGTCAGGAGTTGGCGTGCGCGCGGCGGACCGGCAGCGGGTCGACAGCGCGGGAGTCCGTCAGGTACGTCAGCGACGAGACCAGCCGGACGGCGTCGGCGCCGGTCAGGTTGATCGGCTTCGTGCTGCCCGGGGGCAGCAGGTGCACGGTCGGGGCCGGGTCGCCGTCGTGCAGGGACACCCACACGGACAGCGGGCCCTGCTCGGTGTCGACGTCCCGCGGGTGCGAGCGGTGCGGGACCTCGCCGTTGTGGCGGATGTGGCACCAGCCGGGGTGCGGCTCGCCGAGCTCGGACAGCGGGTAGATGGGCCGGGTCATGCGGTCACCTCACGGGCGAACGTCCGGCCGGTGACGGTGAGTGCGGTACGCGGCTTGGTAGCGTGCACGCGTAGCCCCTTTCGTGGGGGTTGCGGGTGCCCCGCGTCGAGGTCTGCCAGGACTGTGATCGACGTGGGGCTTTCCTTTACCTATGCTGAGGACGTTACCGCCGTGACGGTAAAGTCACAAGCACTCTCGGGCAGATGACACCGAAGAAACCTGACCGAGTCGGCGGTAATGTTCCGAACAGCTAGATCGACCCGCGATCAAGCACTAGGAGGTGGGACATGACCAGCGAAAAGTGGACCAGCGACTCCACCATCTACCTCACACCCGGACAGGGAGACGCCTGGGCCAAACAGGCGCAGGCCACGTCCCGCACCGGCACCCAACGCATCCTGCACGCCGGACCGGTTCCTGCACGCGCCGACGTCGCCGCCGCCCTTGGCGTCGAACCCGGCACGTCCGTCGTCCTCCGGCGGCGGCTCATCCTCGCCGACGAACGACCCGTCGAGATCGCCGACTCCTACTACCCCACCGCGATCGCCGACGGTACCGCCCTCGCTACACCCGGCAAGATCCCTGGCGGCGCCGTCACCCTGCTCGACCAGCTCGGCTACCACGCCGCCGAGATCCACGAAGACGTCACCGCACGTCACCCCACCGCAGAGGAGACCGCCATCCTGCACCTAACGCCCACCGCACCCGTCCTCGTCCTGACCCGGCTCAGCCTCACCGCCGACGGCACACCCTTCGAGTACGCGGCCATGACCATGTCTGACGGTCAGCACCTGCGCTACCAGATGCAGGCCGCGTGACCCGGTGAACAGCCCCACTCCACCGCCCAAGCCCAAAGTCGACCGCGAGCGCAGCGCACAGATCGCCGCCGAGATCCGTGCACAGATCATGGACGGCAACCTGCCGCCCGGCTCGCAAGCACCATCCATCCCGACCATCGCCGAGCAGTACGACACTGGCCGGTCGACGGCCCAGAACGCCTACGACCTCCTCAAAGAGGAGGGCTACCTCGAAGGGCGCCGTGGCAGCGGCACCTTCGTCCGCACCACCCCGCACGAGACCATCGAGCCGGCCGACTACGGACGCGTCCCGCTTGCCGGCGAGGCATACCCGTGGATCACCCGGCCAGCCACCGAAGGCCGCCCCCGCTCGATCGACCTGCGCAGTGTCGGAGAGGTGCCCGCGCCCGGCCAGGTTGCGGCGGCGTTCGGCATCCAGCTCGGCGACCCGGTCATCTGCCGCGAGCAGGTCTTTCTCCTCGACGGTGCGCCCGTCGAATACGACCACATCTACTTCCCCGTCGACCTCGGCCGCGGCACTCGCCTCGCCGAGGCCCGGAGGATCAAGGGCGGGGCGCCGGCCGTACTTGCGGAGATGGGCCGAGCACCAGCAGCATTCGACGACCTGCTCGCCACCCGCGGAGCGACGATGAAGGAACTCGAGGTGTTCGGCCTGTCGAAGGCCGTACCGATGCTCCGGACGTTCCGGGTCGTTCACGACAGCGACGGCGCCGTCATCAGCGCCGAGGTGATCGTTAAGCCGGGCAATCGGTGGCAACTGCGCTATCGGTGGAAGCCGGAAACGAGCGCCTAGCAGCAGAAACAAGTCGGCCCCGGCCGGTGCGCCAACACCAGTCCGGGGCCTTGCCACTCACCAGCAGTCCGAGCTTGCAACCAGGATCAGAAAGCGAGTGACCATGAAGCAGGCTAAGCCTGCCCCTTACGTCTGCTCCTCCAAGGGTAGCGGCAGCGCACCGGTAACGCTCCCCCGGATTTCCACGACCGGGGAGGTCTGACCGTGGGCTTCAAGCTTCGCCGCGAGGTGCGCGACCTCCTCCCGCCCGGCGTGCTGACCGCAAACGAGCGGCTCCTCGTCCTGGAGCTGGCCGACAACTGCCGCGACGACAGCGACGACAACGGCCCCGCCCGTGAAGGCTGGCCCGGCTTCGACTGGCTCGCCGAGAAAACCGACATCCGCGAGGACAAGATCGGGGTGACCTTGGCCCGGATTGCCAGCAAGTGGATCGAGTTGCGGGTGCCGCTCGGTGTCGGTAAGGACGGTAGGCCGTACTTCTCGCGCACCGGGGTCCGGACCCGCTTCCGGTTCCCGGCTCGCGACGTCCTGGCCGCGTTCCGTGGTGCACCGGCTACTGAGGCCTACCAAAATGGGGGGCCTGCCGTCGATCAGGCCTACCAAAATGGCCCCCCTGAGGCCTACCAAAATGGGGGGCCTCAGGCCTACCAAAACGGCAAGGACAGGCCTACCAATTTGGTAGGCCCTAACCCTCAGGTTTTTCCTCAAAGATCTCCTCAAAGAACTACCTCACCTCCCCCTACCCCCTCAGGCCCGGCGGCGGCAACGCCGACCGTCGCGCCCAAACCCGGGGAGTGGGAGGAGGAGATCGAATCTTCGAAGGAGCAAGAACTAGCGAAGACCATCCGCGGCATCCGGCCCGCCTGGACCATGCGGAAGATCCTCGACGCGATCAAAAGCGCTACCGATGAGGGACGGCCCTGGCCCCTCATCGTCGCCGCCTTCCCCCTTTGCGCAGCCGACACCGCGACGATGAGCCCCGGCCGGTTCCCGCACGACGGCCCGTGGTGGGCGCAGGCCGAGGAGCAGACCCGGCCGGCCAGCCGCGAGGAGCGCATCGCCGCCCACAACGCCCACTGCGAAACCCAGCCGCGCTGCGAGCACGGCGAGCCCGGCGGGAACCTACCCATGCCTGGGGACGGCTGGCAGCCCTGCTTCCTCTGCCGGCAGGCCACCAAACAGGCAAAGGCCGCAACCGAACCCGAACGGCCGATGTCAACCGGCACAAAGCGCGCCCAAGGAGCCCGCGACGCTGCTGCCGAGCTTCAGGCCGAGGTCGACGCGAACGGCGGAGTAATGCCCACGATCGAGCAGCTCTTTGAGCGACGGCTGGCACGCCGGGAATCGCCAGCTCGACGGCTGTACGCCCTGGACGACCCGAACATCATCGAAGGGGAGGAAGTCGCATGAGCGCCGACGACGCCACCGTGGCGTTCCTGGCCGAGGCCGGGCACCTGAAGAACCTGCCGCGGGCCGGCTGGCTGCTAGCCGGGATCCGGCAGCCGGAGTCCGTCGCCGAGCACTCCTACCGGGTCGGGATCATCGCCTACGTCATCGCGACGCTGGAGGGAGCGAACGCGGACCGGGCGGCCACGCTGGGCCTGTTCCACGACGTGCCAGAGGCCCGCACCGGGGATGTGCCGTCGGTCGGGAAGCAGCACGTCACACTCCAGGACCCCAACGACGTCGCCGCCGTCCAGACGGCAGGGCTGCCGCCTGGCCTCGCCGCGCGCATCCGCGGCCTGGTCGCCGAGTTCGAGGCGAAGGAAACCATCGAGGCGGTGTGCGCGAAGGACGCCGACAAGCTGGAGTGCCTGCTCCAGGCCCGTGCCTACCAGGCGGCCGGGAACACGCTCGTGCAGCCGTGGATCGACACCATGCTCGCCGCCGTCAAGACCGAGACCGGCCGGCGGCTGGCTGAGGCTGCCGCATCGCAGCCGGTGGACGCGTGGTGGCACAAGATCGTCGCCTCCTACGGCCGACCCGGAACGGATTAGCCGACTCGGTCACCGGTTACCGCCGGTCGGTCAGACACGCGTAACTCCGTACCGCTACCGGACTCCCTCCTGCGCGCCCCGCCGGCTCCGGACTGCCCGGCGGGGCTGCTGCAGTCCGGTAGCAGTCCACCCCGGGAGTACCCGTCATGCGGAAGACCACCGCCGCCCTGCTCGCCTCAGTCGCCTTCGCCGTGCTCGGCTGCGGGTCAGCCGCCGACATCACCGCAGATGACACCGGCGCCGCGCCCGCGCCGGCCGCGACGACCGCGGCCCCGCAGTCCGTGAAGGTGGGCCAGGCGCTCACCGTCGACACCGGCGCCGTGCAGGCCACGTGGACCGTCACGAAGGTCGAGGTCAAGGACGCCGA